>NZ_LMOP01000001.1 GCF_001423585.1 Xanthomonas sp. Leaf148
GGGTTGGTGTGGGAGCACTACGACCCGCAGTGGAACATCGACTGGGTGGGTGAGGTTGCTTTCGTATTCGCCGATGTCGTCGGCATCCGGCGACAGGTCGATGTCGTGGAAGCAGTAATACGGCACGCCGAGCTTGGTGAAGAATTCGAATGCAGCGTCGGCCTTGGCTTCGGCGCGACCCAGCGCGGTGTTGCCCGCATCCCACGGATACGCGCGCGTGCCCGGGCCGAACGGATCGGCGCCGTTGCCGCAGAAGCTGTGCCAGTAGGCCACGGCAAAGCGCAGATGCTCGGCCATGGTCTTGTCGCCGATTTTTTTATTGGCGTCGTAGACCTTGAACGCGAGCGGGTTATCGGAGTCGCGGCCTTCGAAGCCGATCTTGCCGATGCCGGGGAAATATTCCTTCGCGCCGATGAAAACGGTGTTGCTCATGGGGTGTGATGTCCTTGGTTCTGGGGGAGTGGTGAATCAGTCAGCGTAGAGCGGGCTGACGACGTGCAGGTGCTTGAGGAAGGCTTGGTAGTGCTGCTGATACTGGGCTACGCGCTGCGGGTCGGGCTTTGCGGCGAGTGCGTCGTCTACCTGCAGGTGCTCCAGCACCACCTCCGACAACGCGGCATCGCCACCATCGTCGCGGTCGCAGGCCCACAACGCCTGCAGCGCGGCACCGAAGGCGGCACCTTCGGGTTGGGTTGGCACCACGACCTGCAGATTGAAAACGTCGGCCACCATCTGCCGCCACTGCGCGCTCTTGCTGCCGCCGCCGGTGAGCAGGATGGTATCGAACTGCAGGCCGGCCGCGACGAAAGCATCGAAGCCATTGCGCAGGCTATAGGTCGCCCCTTCCATCGCGGCGCGATAGAAATGCGCAGCAGTGGTGTTGTGCAGATCCATACCGAACAAACAGCCGCGTGCATCAGGCAAATTGGGTGTGCGCTCGCCATTGAAGAACGGCAGTAGCACCAGCCCGTCGGCACCGGGTGCGGTGTCGGCAATCATCGCCTCGGTCTGCTCGCGAGTGATGGAGAACATGCGCATCACCGCTTCGGTGGCGACGGTGCAGTTCATGGTGCAGATCAGCGGCAACCAGCCGCCGCTGGACGAGCAGAACGCGGCCCAGCGTGCGTCGTCGTCCACCACCGGATGATCGGCGTAGGCGAACAAGGTGCCGCTGGTGCCCAGGCTCATCGTCAGGCGGCCCGGCACCACATTGCCGGTGCCGATGGCCGCCATCATGTTGTCGCCACCACCGGTGGTGACGCGCACGCCGGCCGGCAACTTCAATGCATCGGCGGCCGCATCGGACAAGGCATACACCGCGCCGGTTTCCACCAGCGGCGGCAACGCCGCGCGCAGGTCACGCTGTGCATCGACGGCGCCGAGCATGCGCTCGGACCACTGGCGCGTGCGTACATCCAGCCAGCCGGTGCCGGAGGCATCGCCCACTTCGGCAAAGCGTTCGCCGGTGAGCCAGAAATTGATGTAATCGTGCGGCAGCATCACCGTGGTCATCGCCGCATATGCCTCAGGGCGATGCTTGCGCGTCCACGGCAATTTGGATGCCGTGTAACCGGCCAGGATCGGGTTGCCTGCGGCAGCCACGCTGCCCGCTGCGCCGCCCACCGCGTCCATGATTTCGTCGCACTCCAGTGCCGTGCTGGTATCGCACCACAGCTTGACCGGCGCGGTGACGCTGCCATCGGCGGCCACCGGCACGAAGCCGTGCTGTTGGCCCGACACCGAGATGCCGCGCACGCGCGCACGTTGTTCGCCATCAAGCTGCGCAAAGCAATGCACGATGCCGTCGACCCACCACTGCGCCTGCTGCTCGCGGGTGCCGTCATCGCGGCTGATCAGCTCCATCGGTGCGGCGATGGTGGCGATCACGGCGCGCTCCTGCGCGTCGTAGGCCACCAGCTTGACGCTCTGCGTGCCCACGTCCAGTCCTACGTACAAGCTCATTGCTTCACCAATCGGTTATTGTTGAGTCCCACCTGCTGGGTGCGGCCCGCGCCCAGTTCCAGGTCCAGGGTCTGCCCTGCGTAGGACAGTTGATAGCGTCCGCCACGATCGCTGTGCAGGCGTGCCTGCTGCAAGCGACCGCCATCCCATTCCAGATCGATGCTGGCGCCGCCACGCACGCGCACGCCGCGCATGCTGCCGCGCGGCCAGGCAGCGGGCAAGGCGGGTAGCAGGAATACACTGCCGCCCCAGCTTTGCAACAGCATTTCGGTGATGCCGGCGGTGCCGCCGAAGTTGCCGTCGATCTGGAACGGCGGATGTGCGTCGAACAGGTTCGGGTAGGTGCGATCGGGCGAAATCAGCAGTTGCAGGATGCGATACGCATGCTCGCCATCGGCCAGCCGTGCCCACAGATTCAGCCGCCAACCGATCCCCCAGCCGGTGGCGTTGTCGCCACGGATTTCCAGCGAACGCCTGGCGGCAGCGGCCAGCTCCGGCGTATCGCGCAGATTGATCTGGCTCGACGGATGCAGCGCGTAGAGATGCGAGACGTGACGATGGTGGATCTCCGGCGCGTCCATATCCCAATCCTGCTGCCACTCCTGCAACTGCCCCGCCTTGCCGATGCGGTTGGGCGGCAGTTGCTCGCGCAGCGAGGCCAGCTGCTGCGCCAGCGCTGCATCGACGTTGAGCAACTTGCTCATCGCGATGCACTGCGCGAACAGGTCGCGCAACAGCTGTGCATCCATGGTCGGCCCGGCGCATACGGCAGCGCCGAACGGATGCTGGTTTTCCGGCGACATCGATGGATTGGTCACCATCGCGCCCGTTTGTGGGTCGCGCATCAAGGTGGCAACGAAGAACTCCGCCGCACCCTTGAACAACGGGTAGATCTTGCTCAGGTACGCACGGTCGCGGCCGTAATCCCAGCGGTCCCATAGCTGCTGCAACAGCCACACCCCGCCCATCGGCCACAGGCTCCACTTGGCGCCATCGATGGGCCCGGCCTGACGCCAGAGATCGGTGTTGTTGTGCACCACCCAGCCGGGTGCGTCGTAGAGCGTACGTGCGGTATGCGCGCCGGTGGTGGCCAGGTCGAACAGCATGGATTCCAGCGGTTCCACGCACTCGTGCAAGGCGTTGGGCTCGCTGGGCCAGTAGTTCATCTCGGTGTTGATGTTGATGGTGTACTTGCTTTCCCACGGCGGCTGCATCAGGTCGTTCCAGATGCCCTGCAGGTTGGCCGGCTGGGAGCCGGGCCGCGAGCTACAGATCAGCAGATAGCGGCCGTACTGATGGTAGAGCGCGGCCAATGCCGGGTCGTTGCCGCCGGCAAACCGCTGCACGCGTTGGTCGGTGGGTAGCGCTGCCGCGTCGCTGGTGCCCAGGTCGATCGCCACACGCCGGAACAGGCGTTGGTGATCGGCCAGATGCGCGCGCAGCAATGCGGCAGAGTCCAGCGTTCCGGCCTTGCGCAGGCTCGCTGCGGTGCGTGCGAGCGGGTCGCCATCCACCGCGTCGAAGCGTTGGTAACTGGTGGCTGCGGTGAGCAGCAAGACCACTTCATCGGCGCCTTCGATACGCAAGCGATCGCGCAACGCGGTCACCTTGCCGCCTTTCACCTGCGGCAGCACGCGCAACGCAAACCGCAACTTGCCGTCGATGCCGGCAAAGCTGCCGTTGCGGCCGGTGAACAGCAAACTGCCCTGCTCTGCCGTGACCTCGCCGTGTTGCGGGCTGTCGATGCCCACGCGCAAGGAAATCGCGCGTGGCCGCTCGCACGACAGACGCACCACGATGCACTGCGACTGCGCAGAGACGAACACCTCGCGCCGATGCAGCACGCCGCCAGAGCGGAAGCTGGTGGTGGTCACTGCGGTGTCCAGATCCAGCTGACGGCGATACTCACTGATGCCGTCGACACGATCGAAATCCAGCAACAGATCGCCCAGCGGTTGATACGGCATCTGCTTGAGCGGACGCGAGAGCAGCTTGGCATCGGCCAGTTGTTCGGCCTCGGCATAGCGCCCGGCAAAGATCAGCGCACGTACCTGCGGCAACGCGGCCAATCCGTCCGGACTGGTGGAATCGTAGGGCCCGCCAGCGTAGAGCGTGTCTTCGTTGAGTTGCAGGCGCTCGTGGGCAATACCGCCCCACACCATCGCGCCGAGTCGGCCATTGCCGACCGGCAAGGCCTCCACCCATTCGTTGGCCGGTTCGCGGTACCACAGCTGCAATGCGTCAGCGGCCGCCACGGGCGGCAACGCGGCGTGTTTGGAAGACGCTGCGGCCTGTGCTGCGACCGGTGCGGCGCCCAGGACCGCCATCGCGGCCCCGGTTGCCTTGCACAGCTCCCGACGCGTCAGCACGGCCACCGCCGTGCTGCATCACCGGAACCGCCCGCGACTGCCTTGCGGCGTTCCGGCATCTGCTTGCTCATCGACTGAAGACAGCCTGCGATCATCGACGACGCGCTTTGCCGGACGCAATCTTGCGCTGCAACACGCTGACCGCCTTGCCGTCGTACTGGAGGCTGGTGTCGGTCTTGGGCTCGAGCGCACCGGCATCGTCGCGTGGGCCATCGACGAAGCGCACATTGATGGTGCGTTTGGCCTGCATGCCGGTCCAGCTGCCTTCGCGTTTGCCGATGCTCAGCTCGCCCTTGGCCTGATTCCAGACCAGCGGAATGCGGCTGAACTCGCCCTTTTCGTAGCCATAGCCCTTGCCATCGTCTTCGTACAGCGAGAACTGGCCGTCGGCACCGGTGTAGACCACCACGGTGAGCGGCGCGTCGGGTTTTTGGTCCACATATTCCTGCACCGGGCCGGTCGGCACGATGGAGCCTGCACGCACGAACAGCGGCATGCGTTCGATCGGCGCGGCCGCTTCGATGGTCTGGCCGCCGTCGTAACGCTTGCCGGTGGCGAAGTCGAGCCAGCTGGTGCCGGCCGGCAGATACACCTGACGCGAGGTGGCGCCGAAGCGGGTCACCGGTGCCACCAGGAACGCCGGTCCGAACAGGTACTGGTCGTTGATGTCGCGTGCCTTCGCATCATCCGGGAAGTCCATCATCATGCCGCGCATGATCACGCCATCGCGCTGATAGGTATCGCCGGCCAGGCTGTAGATATACGGCAGCAACGCGTAACGCAGGCGGTTGTAGTAGGCCATGCTGTCGTAGAACGGCGTGCCTTCCGGGGCGATGTTCCAGATTTCGCGGTACGGGAACTGGCCGTGCGAGCGGAAGATCGGCACGAACGCACCGAACTGGAACCAGCGCGTGTTGAGCTCGCGCCATTCCGGCAGATGCGCCGGGTCCTGGTTCTCGTAGCGCTTCTCCACCGCAAACCCGCCGATGTCGAAGGTCCAGTTGGGCAGGCCCGACAGCGCCATGTTGACGCCAGCGGAAATCTGGTCGTGCATGTCGTCCCAACGCGACACGATGTCGCCGCTCCACACCGCCACCGCATTGCGCTGGGTGCCGGCATAGCCCTTGCGCGAGAGGATGAACACGCGCTTGTCGTCAGCTGCACGGTCGCCTTCGTAGACGCCATGGGTGTGCGGCAGCGGGTAGGAATTGAAGTATTCGGTGGACGAGCCCAGCGCGGTTGGCGTGGTGCGTGCCTTGCGCTCGCCGATGTCCAGGTTGGAGTGCACGTCCGGCTCGTCGGCGTCCATCCACCACGCATCGAAGCCCTTGCTGTTGAGCTTCTCGTTGACCTGGCGCCAATAGATCGCCTGCGCCTTCTCCGAGTACGGGTCGTAGAACGAGTTCTTGTAGCCCTTGGCGATCCAGTCCAGCTCACCCACTTCCACGTTGCGCTTGTACATGAAACCGGCGGCATCCAGTTCCTTGTAGTTGGCCGTGGTGGGATAGAACTTGGGCCAGATCGAAATCATGATCTGCGCGTGCATGTCGTGCACGGACTTGACCATGCCATCCGGATCGGGGAAGTGCTTCGGGTCGAAATCATGCGAACCCCAGGCATTTTCCGGCCAGTAAGACCAGTCGAGCACGATGTTGTCCAGCGACAGCTTGCGCTTGCGGTACTCGGCCAGCACACCAACCAACTCATCCTGGCTTTTGTAACGCTCGCGGCTCTGCCAGAAACCATAGGCCCACTTGGGCAGCATCACCGACTTGCCGGTGAGTTCGCGGTAGCCGGCCACGGCTTGATCGTAGGAATCGGCCGAGACGAAGTAGTAGTCGATCATCTGACCGGCTTCGGACCACAGCGACAGATCCTTGGCTTCCGCTGCCGGCAGCGGGTCGCGATGCAGCAGCGCGATATAGCTGGGGTCGATCAGATCCCATTCGACCTTGACGGTGTGGCGCTTGCCCGGCTCCAGGTCCAGCTTGAACTCGTGATTCCACGGGTTCCAGTTCTGGCGCCAGCGATCGATCACCAGCTTGCCGTCCACGTACAACTTGGCGTATTCGCTCGAATACAGCGAGAACGTGTGCTCGCCACCGGTGAGCGCTTCGATCTCGCCCTCCCAGGTGACCTGCATGCGGCTGTCCTTGTCCTTGGTGATGGCCTTCTTCGGGAACTTGGTCAGGTCGCTGAGGTACTGGTAGTTCACCTCGCTCTCGCGACGCTCCAGCACCTGCTTGCCGTTGATGGCATAGCGTGCGGTCAGTGCGCCGGCCTTGCCCTTGGCGTCGTACAACTTGAGCGTCTTGGGCAGCGGCTGCAGACCGCGCGGGTCGCCCAGGCGGCTGATCGAGTTGTTGTCCCACAGCAGGCCATAGTTGCGGCTGGACACCAGGTACGGCACCGCCATGTCGATGTTGTTCTGCTGCAATTCGACGTTGCGGCCCTTCTGATTCATCCAGCCCTGCTGGTGCTGGCCGAAGCCGTACAACGCTTCGTCATCGGGCGACTGGAAGCGCTGGCGCACGCTCAGGTACTGCTTGCCTTCGACCTTGAGCGGGGCAAAGCTGCGCCCGCCGGCCACTTCGGACAGCACCGGCTTGCCATTGGCATCGGCGAAGCTGACATGGCCGTCGACGGTGGACACCGTGGCGGTCACCTTGCCGGTCTTCAGCTGCACGCTGTCGGCCTGCTCGGCCACCTGGAAGGCGCTATCGCCCTGCACCGGCACGCGCATCAGGCTGGGGCTGCGTGCGAAGTCGCCGTCCGGATCGGCGCTGACGCGGATGATGCCGGCATCGACCACCTGCAGACGCACCGGTGCGGCGCCCTTGGCGCTCGGCACCACGGTGACGCCATCGGCGGCCTTGCGCACTTCCTGCGCATGCGCGGCATTGGCCAACAGGGCCAGCGACAACGCCAGGCAATGGGCAAGCGGTGTACGTCGGTTGGCAGGCGCGGCGCCGGCGGAACGGATGGTGGTTTGCATGGTCACTCCCTTTGAATTTCGAAACGCTGCCGCGGGGGCGGCAGCGCATGGGTTGCTGATTATTTGTAGGTGGCGAGCTTGATCTTGAGCAGCTGTGGCACGCTGGAAAAATTGACGCCGTAATCGGTCTGGTCGCCGTTCCAGTTGCGCTGGAACTTCCACTGGGTGTCTTCGTACACGCCTTCCTCTACACGGTCGTAGAACATGTTTGCGGTGGCGTCGCTGGCCGGGTGCAAGGTCACGCGCACGTGGTAACCGGTGACCAGAAATTCATCCGGACCCAGCTCGGCGATCAACGCCGCGCCGATCGGCTCCGGGTTGCCCGGTGGCTCGCCCTTGAACCAGAACTGTGGCACGCCGTAGGTGATGGTGGCGCTCCAGCGGTCGTTGAGCTTGAGCTCCTGCACGGCCTGGCCGGGCTCTTCGGCGGTGCCGTGCAACTTGCCTTCGGAGGCGGCCTTGGCGAACGGGCGCATACCCATGCTGACCGCCTGGAAGCCGAGCGCGAACGGCGCCAGCGTTTCTTCGTTGACGTGCTTGGCGCCCAGCGGATAGTTGGAATAGCGCGTGTAGTCCATGCCAAACGCCGACCAGCCGATGCCGTTGTGGCCCAGCGTGGGATACAGGTAACGCGCGTATTCCTGGCGGTTGCCGGTTTCGGCCACGAACAAGGCGTTGTCCGGGCGTGCGTAACGCTCCAGCACCGTGGTGTACATGCGGTACTCGGGCATGTAGATGTCCGGCGCCAGCAGATCGATATGCGGGCCGGCCGCCTTCCAGACATCGAGCACGTTGTCGGTGGGGCCACCGCTGGCGTATTGGCCGGGCTGTCCCGGATTGAACGGGCCACGCAGCGCGGCATTGACGTACATCGGCAACGGATACTCGGCCTTGCCGGCTTCGGCGACCTGATCGATGTAACGACCGATCGACCACGCATGGAAGATTTCATCGGCATCGGCGCCGAACACCTGCGCCCAGCTGCCCGGCTGCTTGTTCAAGCGTTTGAGCAGTGCCTCCGGTACCGGGCCGTCGAAGAGTTTTTGCGCCATCGGCGAAAAGTCGCGCACGCTGCCGTAGGTGCCCGGCTCGTTTTCCGGCTGGATCATGATCACGGTGTGTTGCGGGTCGACCTTTTTCAGGTGCTGCATGAAGGCGACGAAGGCCTTGCGATCGGCATCCAGCGTGGCCTGCGCATGCGGCGACAGCGACCCGATCGCCTTGCCCTCGCGAGTGATCACACGCGGGAAGCGCTGGTTGTCGGCCTTGACCCACAACGGTGCGTAGGCCGGGCCATTGTTCTTCCAGGTCGCAAACCACAGCAGCACCAACCGCACCTTGTGTTCGCGCGCCTGGTTGAGCAGCGTGTCGACGAAGGAGAAATCGAACTTGCCTTCTTCCGGCTCGACCTGCTCCCAGGCGATCGGCACCTGCACAGTGTTGGGGCCCAGCACCTGCATGGCCGGCCACACCTTGTCCATCACGCCGGGATAGTTGCTGGAGTTGTTGACCTGCGCGCCCAGGATCAGGAACGGCGCGCCATCGACCATCAAGGCATGCTTGCCGTCCTTGCTGACGAACTGCGGCATCGCTGTCTGCGCGGCCGGCGTCTGTGCGCTGGCCGGCGTTGCCGCTGCGGTGCTTGCAACCGGCGTGGAGGCGGCAGGCTTGTCTGCATCGCCCTGCTCGCCGGACTGGCACGCGGCCAAGGCCAGCGTCAGCGCGGACAGCAGCAGCGGACGCAGGCAACGCCGCGCGTTGGAATACGTGATGGCATGTGCAACGGGGGAATACATGGACATAAGGCTCCGTGTCACCAGGTATCGGTGCGGAAGGGGGAAACAGGAAGGGCGTCGCGATTGATCAGGTTGGCGTCGTCGGGGTTCTCGCTCCAGCCGTAGCGCACTGCAACCGGTGCAGGCACCGCATCGCTCTGCACGCTCACCCGATCGCCGTCGATGCGCGCGGTGGCCGGATGGAACTGCTTGTCGGCACCAGCGACACGCAAGCCCTGCACTGCACCGCCGCCACGTACCTGCAGCGCACTGCCCTGCAGGTCGAATGTCAGCACCGCCTTGCCACCTTCAAACGTTGCCCGCTTGAACACCGGCGCGCTGTACACCAGCGTTTCGCCGTACGCCACGTGCCGCGCCGCCAGCGCCAGACGATGGCCGACATCGCGCTTGTTGGTGGGATGGATGTCGGTGGGGTTGCCGATATCGATGATCACCGCCTGCCCGGTCGCCGGCAGCGCCAGCGTCTTGGACTGCGACTCGCGCAACAGCGCCCACGGGCTCAGTTCGCCCTTATCGCCGCCGGCCTTGAAGTTGGCCAATTGCACCCACAAAAATGGCAGCGCCTTGGCGCCGCGCTCGGCACGCCATTGCTGGATCATCGCGGCGAACTGCTCGCGATACGCCACTGCTCCGCTGTCGGTGGCGTTGGTTTCACCCTGGTACCAAATCACGCCCTTGACCGGGAACGGCTGCAGCGGGTGGATCATCTGGTTGTAGAGCAGTGTCGGCAGTTGGTTCTTGTTGTCGACCAACGACACGCGCACTGCGGCGGGGCGGAATTTCCAGCCGCTCAGCGCGCGCTTGGCACCATCGTTGGTCTGCACGAAGCGCTGCTCATCCGGGCCGTGCATGCCGCCACCGCCGCTGAGGTCTTCCACCCGCACGGCGATGTGATTGACGCCGGCATGCAGTGCCGCCGCCGGCACGCTGTAGACGCGCGGCAGATTCCATTGCTTCTCGGTCGTGCCTACCTGCTGACCGTTGACGTAGGTGATGTCCGAATCGTCGATCTGGCCCACGCCCAGGGTAATGCCGGCCTTGGCCTCGGCAGCGCTCAAGGTCACCATGGTGCGGTACCAGGCAATGCCGTCCATGCCGTCGTAACCGTTGGACTCCCATTGCTGGGTGGTGGGGATGCTGTCCCAATCGCTGTCGTTGAACTCGGCGTCGCGCCACTGCGGCATGTCGCCGTCGACCTTGGGCCAGCGCGCGATGCGCTTGCCGGTGGCGGCCTGTGCGGCAGCGTCGCGTTGCTTGATCGCCTCGATCGCGCCCTGGTTCTGCTCGGCATTCAAGCCCAGCGATGCGGCGTCCATCCACGCCTCGATCGCACTGCCGCCCCAGGTGCTGTTGACGATGCCGATCGGCACGCCAGTGCTGGCGCGCAGCTCTTTGGCGAAGAAATACCCCACCGCGGTGAACTCGCCGGCAGTGGCCGGCGTGGCGGCCTTCCACTCGCCACCGGTCAGGCGCGCTTCCGGCTGCACCGACCACGACTTGGGCACCTTGAAGTGGCGTAACTGCGGGTCGTTGGCGGCAGCGACCGCCTGCGGGCCATCGCTGGCCTGCGCCAGCGGCCATTCCATATTCGATTGCCCGCTGGCCAGCCATACATCGCCGACCAGCACGTCGCGCACCTGCAGCTGCCCACCATCGCCCTGCACGCTCAACACGTACGGGCCGCCCGCCTTGTGCGCGGGCAAGCTCACCTTCCAGGCGCCCGTTGCGTCGGCTTTGGCGGTGGCGCGCTTGCCATCGAAGCTGACCGTGATCGCGGCATTGGGCGATGCCCACCCCCACACCGGCATGGGCTGGTCGCGCTGCAACACCGCGCCATCGGCAAACAACAGCGGCAGGGTCGGCTGGGCCAGCGCGAGCGGACTGGCCAGCACCAGGCCCAGCAGGCAGGCGCGGCGAACGAGAGGTGCGGTCATGCGGTGATCTCCAGGAACAGCGCGGCCGGTCGGCGCGCAACGAGGCGATAGGGAATGCAGCGGGTCAAGGTACGGCAGCGCGATGCCGCGCGCAGGCACGCAGCGCTCATCGTGGATCACCGTAAAAAATGCCACGGCCACCGGTGGCGAAGTAGACGCGACCAGGACGTCGTGGGTCGCCGGTGACGCTGTAAGGCTTGCCGAAACGGTGCGCATCGTCGTTGATACGCAGCCACTGCGCGCCGTCGTCGTCGGAGCGGAATACGCCATCTACACCGGCCACGCGCCCGGCCAGATACAGCGCTGGCGGTGCGCCATCGCGCAGTGGCTTGCCGATGCCCAGCGAGCGCGCTTCGTCCGGCTTGGACAGGGTCTGCAAGCGTCCGTTCTGCCAGCGCATCACGCCCAGCGAAGGGCTGGCCAGATACACCACGCCAGCACGCCAGGGGTCGGGCCGCAGCTGCGGACGCGCACGCTCATCGCGTGCAGGGTTGCCGACCTGGTGCCCGGTATCGCGGAAGCTGGCCGCGCCATCGGTACTTTCGTAAAAGCGCCCGCTGACGGTGTCGGCGGCATACCAGCGCTGCGCATCGACGCGGTCGGCCACCACCACTGCCGTGTCGGGCAGCCCCTGCACGCGCTGCCACTGCTTGCCGAAATCGCCCGTGCGCCAGTTGCCGCCGTTGTTGGGCGTCCAGACCACCTGCGATGCATCGGCCGCGATGGCAATGGTGCCCGCGCCCTGCCCGGCCGGCGGTTCACTGGCAAACGCGCTCCAGTGCGCGCCACCATCGCGCGACAGCAGCGCGCGGATCTCGTTGTGGCGACGGTCGCGCACGGTGCCGCTGCGTATCACCGTCAGCGGCGCCTGTCCTGCAGCATCGATGCTCTCGCCGTTGGTCAGACGCGGGCCGGCATACTGCAGCTGCGCGGTATCCAGAATGTCGTGGCGAAACCCATCGATATCGCCCAGCGCGCTGAGCAGAGGCGCGCCGGCCATCGGGCTGAGCAAGTCCAACGGCACGGTCTCTTCCAGTCCCCGGTCCTGGAACCACCACTGCAACGGCTGCCGCGTGCCAGCGAAGTCGCGCAGATTGCGCGAGGCCCAGATGCCGTAGCCGGTGACGAACAGCGCGTGGTTGCTGTCGAACGGATCGATCGCCAGTGCGCCGATCCAGTGCGGTGTCGCCTGCGCGGTCCACGGCGCGGCGCTGTGATCGAACACCGCATCGGCCAACAACGGCGTCCAGTGCTTGCCGCCGTCGACGCTGCGAAACAGCTCATCGCGCGGCGTCCGCCGGCGGAAGGTACTGGCCAGCAGCACCTGTGGATCGTGCGGGTCCACCGCCACCGCGCCCCAGCCGAAGCCATCGCCAGTGGCCGGCTGCGGAATCGGGCTGATCTCGCTCCAGCGCCTCTGCGCCGGGCTGTACTTCCACAGCGCACCACCGGCCATCAAGTCCGGGCCGGGCTGATCGCCGTAGCTGAGATACCACTGCCCATCGCGGCCGCCGTCCATATGGCTGGGACGCAAGCCTTGCGGCTGCCCTGCCACCGCCGACCACGTGCGACCGCCATTGTCGGACACATACAGGCTGGTGTGTGCGGTGGAGACGCCAACGTAGATCCGTGGTGTGGGACTGCCAGCGCGGCCGCTGGCGGCGTCGAACACGACAAAGGCGATCCCCACCGTTTGGTCGCGTCCGACATGGTTGCGCGCGGTGGCACCGGCCAATGCCTCGGCAGGAAATCCGTCCACACGCGCCCAGTGCGCGCCGCGATCGTCGCTGCGCCACAGGCCTGCATCGCGTGCGCCCAGCAACAGCACACGACCATCGTGCGGGTCCACCGCCAGCCGTTCGCCGTTGGCGCGGCCCAGTTGATTGCCGCCCAATTTGAACGGCAGATCGGCGCGCTCGAAGCTGCGGCCGCGATCGAACGAACGCAGAACCGCGGCATTGCCGGCGCGCGCGTGCATATAGGTCCCGGCCGCCAGATAGATGGCGGCGGGATTGGCAGGGTCGATGGCGAATGCATCGATGCCCATCAGATTCCAATCGTCGGCGCCCAACCAGTCGGTCAGTGCCACCCACTGTTGCGCACGCGCATCCCAGCGATACGCGCCACCGACATCGGTGCGCGCATAGGCAAGATCGCGTTCGGCAGGATGAAACAGCACACCGGTGACAAAGCCGCCACCGCCAATGGCCACGCTGCGCCACTGGTACGGCCCCTGCGTGACGGGCTCGGCCGCGTGCACGTGAGACGTCATGAAGAGCAACACCAGCGTCAGGCAAACAGCAGTCGGCCACGCATGTGCTGCGAAAAGGCGGCGCTTAGTAGGCGGATCGATCATGGCGATCATTCCTCCGGCTCCCTTCGCGATCGACGGCAGCGCCATCGATAGGAAAAACACCGGTCCAACGAGCTGCCTGCACAGCTCGCCGGACCGGAGACGCACTTCCTACGGCGCGTTCTACAGGCTGGCCCGCAATGTCAGGCCATACCGACGATCGTTGATCACAAAGTCGCGGTAGCGCGACTCGTTACCCAGGTAGCTTTCGCGACGGGTATCGAGCAGATTCACGCCGTCCAGCGAAATCGACCACACAGCATTGATGTTGAAACGCAGCGAGGCATCCAGCTGGCCGAAGCCCTTGTTGTAGACCGGCAGATTGCCGGTGCCGTTGCCTGCGGTGGTCACCAGCCAGTCGCTGCGCCAGTTGTAGGCCACACGGCCCTGGAAGCGCGACGTTTCGTAGCTGAGGATCGCGTTGTAGCTGTTCTTGGACAGGCCTTCCAGCGGCACCGTCAACGACTGGCCGTTGGTGTCGGTGGCAGTCGGGCTCGGGGCCTCGCTGTCGACGTAGGTGTAGTTGGTCTGCACGCCGAAGCCGCTCAACCAGCCCGGCAGGAAGTCGAAGAACTGCGTGTAGCCCAGTTCCGCGCCGCGGATCTTGCCCGAGTCGCCATTGACCGGACGGGTGATCTGCCACACCTGGCCGTCGTACACCTCGTTGAAGACGGCGTTGGCGATGAAGCCTTCCACCTTCTTGTAGAACAAGGTGCCGTACATCATCGAGCCCTGGCCGAAGTACCACTCCAGCGCGGTGTCGAACTGGTCGGCCTTGACCGCTTCCAGACTCGGATTACCTGCGGCACCGGTGAAGGTCGACGCACCATTGGAGGTGCCGGTGCTCAGGCTCAGGTTCGGATTGAGGCGATCGAAGGTCGGGCGCGAAATGCCGCGCGAGGCCGCAAAACGCCACTGCAGCTGGTCGCTCAGCATCCAACGCAGGTTCAAGCTCGGCAGCACGTCGGTGTAGGTCTGCTGTGCATCGACCGGAATCAGACCGCCGCCTTCAGCGTCGGTGCCGGTCCGCACGCCCTGCGAGCCGACTTCGGTCCGCACCACGCGCACACCGATGTTGCCGTCGAACGGGATGTTGCCATCCACGCCAAAGCGCAGCACGCCGTAGGCGGCGTAGGTCTTCTCGTTCTGCGTGTTGATGTTGTTGGGCGCAAATTCCAGCGGGGTGCCGCCAAAGGTCGCAAGCGTCTGCTCGTAGTTACCCACGGCCACATCGGATGCGGTCAAGGTCGGGCCGAAGGTGCTGCTCTTGCCACGGAAGAAGTC
This sequence comes from Xanthomonas sp. Leaf148, assembly GCF_001423585.1. GTDB lineage: Bacteria > Pseudomonadota > Gammaproteobacteria > Xanthomonadales > Xanthomonadaceae > Xanthomonas. The sequence continues at coordinate 14,694 of NZ_LMOP01000001.1, forward strand.
GGTGATCGGGTTGGTCACGACGCCCACAGTGGGGAACTGCGAGAACGGCGTGCCGGCGCATCCATTGATGCACATGAAACGGAACACATTGCCCTTGGTCTCGGCATCGCGGTCGGTGTAACGCACGCCGGCCTTGAAGCTGCGCACGAAATCGCTGTCGAACGCCAGATCCATATCCGAACGCCAGGCGAATTCGGTGCCCTTGTTGTCGTCTTTGTTATCCAGGTGCCAGCGCCAGCCGTTGTAGTTGTCCTGGTTGGCCAGGAAACCTTCGGCACCGCTTGCATCGGTCACCGACAACTTGGGCAGGTCGCCGCGGAAATCGATATTGAAGAACGGCGTGTTGTTCAAGCCGGTCGCCACGATGTAACGCGTGCCGGTGGTGGTGGCATCGACATACTGGAAGTCGGTGCTCAGGGTCAGCTTTTCGTTGACCGTCCACTTGGCGCCCAGCGAGTAATCGGTGGTCACCGAATGCCGCTCGGTCAGGCTGGTGTTGGAGTCGGCCGGCACGTTCTGGAAGGTGCCGTTGACGAACTCGTTGCGGTCGTTGATCTGGATGCCCGGCGTGCCCTGCATCGGGTTGGCACCGGTCAACGCGAAGAACGAATAGTCGTGCCAGCTGAAGTCGTAGTCCGAACGCAGTACCTGCGTATAGACCTCGACCGCATCGTTGGGACGCCACTGCATCGCAAACGCGCCGGTCTTGCGCTCGCGCTCGCCGACGGTGGTGTTGATGCCGGCGCCGTGCGGCACCGAGATCTGCTGGCCTTCATAGCCTGGCAGATCGGTCTGGGTATACCACGGCTCGATCGAAATGGTGTCCTGGCGGAACGGGCTCTTCTGCTGCGAGTAGTTCACCAGGATGCCGATCTCGCCGATCCCGGTCTGCCAGCGATCGCTGAACAGGCCCGAGAACGCCGGCTTGCCGTCGTCGGCCAGGTCGTAATGGTTGTACTGCACGCTACCGGCGATCTTGCGGCCGTCGTAATCGAACGGCAGACGCGTGCGCAGGTCGACGGTGCCGCCCAGGCCACCTTCGATCATGTCGGCAGACGGGTTCTTGTACACGTTGACGCCGCCAAGCAGCTCGGCCGACACGTCTTCGAAGCTCAGGCCGCGACCATCGTTGGCGGTGAAGATGTCACGGCCATTGAGTTCGGTACGCACCTGGGTCAGACCACGGATGGCGATCGAGCTGCCCTCGCCGTAGTTGCGCGAAATCTGGATGCCGGAGATGCGCTGCAACGCTTCGGCGACGTTGTTGTCGGGCAGCTTGCCGATGTCTTCGGCGACGATCGAATCGACGATCTGCTCGGCGTTCTGCTTGACCAGCTGCGCCTTGGTGACGCTGCTGCGCGTGCCGGTGACCTGCACGGTGTCCAGCTGCTGGGTGGTGGCGTCCGATGCGGGCGCGGCAGTGGTGGTCGCATCCTGCGCGTAGGCCTGCGCGCTCAGCAGCGTGGCCACACTGATGGCCATCACGGAGCGGCGGAAATCACGGATCGAACGCTGACCCACAGTCCGGCCTGCCGGAATGTGGCGATATTGCACTGACATGGTGCTCCCTCCCAGGACGCATGTACTACTCGTTTTAGCGGGCCGGTGCGCGAACGCCCTGCCCGTCGTTGTTGCTGGCCCGCATCTGCCACCCGGCAAGACCGGAGGCGCGGATGCGTGGTCGCCCTGGCGGGCAGACCTGCGGCTGCGGCGGGAGCATAGGGCGCGGCCGTCATGCCACACCAATGAAATATTCCTGGAAAGGTATTCGTTAAAACTATAGCAAGCCTGGCAAACCCGATTGCTCCGGCATCGGCAGGCAGGGTAAGTGGCCCGGCAGAAGCGGACTCGACTCTGCGAGTCCGCGCACAATGGATCCGTGATCGACGTCGCTTACCAGTTCATGCGCAGCACCAGCGAATAGCGCCGGTCGTTGACGAAGGACGAGCGCGTGTACAGGCGCGGGTCCACTTCGCCGTCCGCATACGAGGTCGGGCCCATCAGCACCTTGGTCACGGTGTTGGTCAGGTTGTTGGCCTGCACGCCCAGCTGCAGATGGTCGTTGAAGCGGTAGAAGAACGAGCCGTCGAGCTGGCCGTAGTCGTCGGCCCAGGTCGGCAGGCGCGTCGCCGCATCGCTGGTGGTCAACAGATAACGCGAGCGCCAGTTGTAGGCCAGGCGCAGCGACAGCGGGCCCTTCTCGTAGATGCCGGCAAGGTTGTAGCTGCGCCGCGACAAGCCTTCCAGCGGCAGCTCGACGCCGGTCACCGTGGTGCGGGTGTACGGGTCGATGGCGGTATTGGCGCCGCCCTTGCTGTCGACGAAGGTGAAGTTGGCATTGATGCCGAACCCGCTCATCCAGCCCGGCAGTTCGTCGAAGAACTGCGTGTAGCCCACTTCGGCGCCACGGATGGTGCCTTCGTCGGTGTTGTACGGCCGGGTCACCAGCCACTCGCGGTTGTCGTAGGTCTCGCTGCGGGTCTGGGTGGAGAAGTAATCCTTGACCTTCTTGTAAAACAGCGTGGTGTACAGCATGTCGCTGCTGTCGAAGTACCACTCCAGCGCGGTGTCGAACTGGTTGGCGGTCATCGGCTTGAGCGTCGGATTGCCCGCAGTGCCGACGAAGTTGGTCGCATTGCCGGCGTCGTCGGTTTCCACATTGAGCAATACGTATGGCTGCAACTGGGTGTAATCCGGGCGCGCCATCGCCTTGGATGCAGCGATACGCCACTGCAAGGTGTCGGTGAAGCGGAAGCGCATGTTCAAGCTCGGCAGCACATTGGTGTAGCTGCCCTGCGCGTTGTTGTCGAAGTACTGGCCGGTGTAACGGGCCTGCAGCTCCGGCGACACGTTCAAGCCGGACAGGTCCTGAAACTGACCGAAGCCTTCGGCCTGGGTCTTGGTCTGCACGATGCGCACGCCGATATTGCCGTCCACCGGCACACCCCATGCCTCGTCGTTGCCGAAGTACAGCGCCGCGTACGCGGCCTGAGTCCGCTCGAACTGGCGATTGGTGTCCTGCGGCTGATAGGTATCCGGCGCCCAGCCGTAGCCACGCAATGCCACGATCTGCTGTTGCAGCAGGTCCGACGCGCGCCGGTAGTTCTTGACCAGGCCACCGTTGGGCACCACCAGCGTGGTGGGCACGTTCACGCCGCCACGGAAGAAATTGGAGAAAGTGAACCGCGACGACTCGTCGGGCAGGTATTGCGACATGTCCGCCAGGCCGGTCGCGCTGCCGGGGATCGCCGCCCAGTTGTCCGACAACACGCCCCAGTTGTACCCGGAGTTCTTGTTGGTCTGGTTACGGTCGGTGGCGCGCATGCCAAAGCGCATGAAACGCAGCCAGCTGCTGTCCTGGAAGGTGTATTCCAGGTCCACGCGGGTGGACAGCTGCCGTCCGCGGTTCTTGCCCAGGTGATCCATCGCCGCCGCCCAGAAATAATTGGAGGGGTCCTGGGTGAAGCCCTGGTTGGCGATCTGCACGGTCGGATACTTGCCCGACACGTCATAGGTCAAGCCAGGCAGATAGGTCGCACTGAACACGGTGAAGTCCAGCTGGTCGTTCTCCGACTGCACCAGCTGCACATCGCCCTTGATCTGCAGGTTGTCGTTGAAATAGTGGCTGAAGCCCACCGACAGGTCCGAGGTGGTGGTGCGCTGTTCGGAATAGCGGTTGTCGGTATTGAAGCGCACGCCGTCACCGGTCAGCACGCCGCGCCAGGAGTTGGACACCGGCGAGCCGCGCTGGAAGACGCCGTCCTGGTCGTACTCGAAGGTGGTGCCGGGCGCCGGGCTGATGCTGTTGTTACTGTCGTTGAAGAACGCCGCGCGCTCCTGCCAGTTCATGTCGTAACGCGAGCGCAGGTATTGCGCGTAGATCTCGGTCTGGTCGCTGGGCTTCCACTGGAACGCTGCGGCAATCCCGTCGCGCTTGCGTTCGAAATCCAGCTGACGCCAGTTGACGCCACCGGGCACGTACACCTCGCTGCGCCCGCTGCCGGCCAGCACCGCGTCGTCGGTGCGCCGCACATACGGCTCCACCTGGATGCCGTCCGAGCGCGTCGCCAGTTCCGAATGGGCGATATCGATCATGAAGCCCATTTCGCCGACACCGGTGTCCCAGCGATCGCTGAACAAGAACGACGCCGACGGCTTGTACTTCTTGCTCATGTCGCCGTAGTTGACGTCGATATTGCCGCCGACGATGCGCCCCGGGTTGTCGAACGGCATGCGCGTGCGCAGATTGACCGTGCCGCCCAGACCGCCTTCGATGATTTCTGCAGACGGGTTTTTGTAAACGTCCACGCCGGCCATCAACTCGGCCGGGACGTCTTCAAAGCTCAAGCCACGGCCGCTGGCGGCGCTGAAGATGTCGCGGCCATTGAGTTCGCCACGCACCTGGGTCAGGCCGCGGATCATCACGCCACTGCCTTCGGCCGAAAAGTGGTCCGGGTCGCTACGTGCGGCAAAGTGGTCGATGGTCACGCCACTGACACGCTGCAAGGTTTCGGTGACGCTGCGGTCGGGCAGCGCGCCGATGTCTTCGGCACTGACCGAATCCACGATCTGGGTGGAGTCGCGCTTGATCACCTGCGACTTGATCAGGCTGGCGCGCACACCACGCACCTCCACCGTATCCAGGTCCACCGCGCTGGCGCCGGCCTTGTTCGAGGCAGCGCCCGGCGACGATTGCGCCTGTTGCGCATACACCGGTGCAGCAAGCAACACGCCTATGCTGACGGCCATGGCCGAGTGACGCAGATGTTGCAGACGACGGGCGCGCACGCCCGTACCTGCCGAGGCATGGCTTGAAAACTTGAACATCTGAATCCCTCCCAGGACGCAAGACGACTGAAGACTGGTTGTCGCGGCGCAAAACGCCCCGCGTGATCGGGTGGAAACAGGCACTGATGCCGATCTCCACCGTTGCTCAACTTGGCGGCTTGGCCGCCGATCACCTGCCCGACTTCACGTGCGCTTCAGCGTGCGATCTGGCGCACAGATATAGGCGCACGGTCTAGCGCCAGCCAATGAAAAATTCACGGACTGGTATTACTTCACGGAATAGAAATGGAAGAGCCCGCTAGGTAAGGGATTCCGGCCCGCGCAGACCGGGGTACAAGCGGCGCGCAGTGGTCCGCAGCGCTTGCAAGATGCGCTCGGCGCCCGGCGGCAGGATGTAATCGCGCCGACGGATGATGCCGAACGACTCCATCCGCACCCCCAGCTCGATCGGCAGCACCGTCAGCAACTTGGCCTGGATCAGCGGCGCCACCGATTCCACCGGCAATGCAGTCAACATGTCGGTGCCGCGCAACAGCGTGGAAGTCACCGGCAACGACGAGGTTTCGATGGCGTTGGTCGGCGTCTGCACGCCGTGCTCCATGAACATCGAGTCCAGCCGCGCGCGCAGCACGCTGTCGGCCGGCGGCAGGATCCAGCCATACCGCACCAGATCCGCATGCTGCAGGCCGACGCGGCTGGCCAGCGGATGGCCGGCACGGGCGATCACCGAATGCGGCTCATCGGCCAGCGGCTCGAATTCCAGTTCGCCCACGCCTTCCGGGCCGAGGATGCGGCCGATCACGATGTCCAGCTGACCATCCAGCAACTTGGCAACGAGCGGGCGGCTGTAGTCCATCTCCACCCGCACCAGGATGTCCGGAAACTCGCGTTTGACCTCGGCAATGGCCTGCGGCACCAGATTGGTTCCTGGATTGACCACGGTCCCGATCGAGGCCTGGCCCATGCGGCCGGCCCGCAACGCGGCGATTTCTTCCTGCGCGCGGCCAATCTCCGACATCGCCGCACGGGCACGCCGGATCAGCACATGGCCGTACCACGTGGGCTCCACGCCGCGGGCATGCCGCTCGAACAATTTGACCCCCAGCATGTCTTCCATCTCGGCCAGCAGCTTGGATGCGGCCGGCTGGGTCATGCTGGCGGCCTCGGCCGCACGCAATACCGAGCGTTGTTCGTGCAGATGCAGCAATAGCAGCAGTTGACGCGTCTTGAGGCGGGCTGCGTTGAACCAGGGAGTACCGGAATTTGCCATGGGGTGCGGTTGCGGCTGTGTATTCGTCGGAGGAATAGAATATGCCGAAAATTTCATTTGCAGCACATATCTCCCCAGGCGAGGCTAGCGCTCGCCGCAGCAGGAGCCCCTACCTCCCGGGCGCGGCCAGAACAGACGTGACCGCCTTTGATCAGGTGGCAGCACGCACGCCATGACCGCGGAGGTGGACGACGATGACGGCATCTTGCCGGCCACTTGCAGGCCGTAGCGGTAGATATGTCGCGCATCACGCGCGCATCGACCACCCGGGCGCCCACCCACCCGCGCTTCGTTTTCTTCTCCGGATTGCACATCGGCAGCACCTGCTTGCCGCGCGCAGTCGCGCAAGCTCCCACGACGTTGCCGGCCATCTGGCCACCAACGGCCGCTTTCCGCTCTATCGCGAGTAACACCATGACCTCAGACACCACCGCCAGCCTGTTCGCCTTGCCACTGATCGCCATCCTGCGTGGCATCACGCCGGAAGAAACGCTGGACCATGTCGGCGCACTGATCGACGCCGGCTTCGATGCGATCGAGATCCCGCTCAATTCGCCGCGTTGGCAGCAGAGCATCGCCCTCGCCCAGCAGACCTATGGCGAGCGCGCCTGGATCGGTGCCGGCACCGTGCTGCGCAACGAAGACGTCGACACCCTGGCCGACATCGGTGCGCGCTTCATCGTCACCCCCAACACGCGCCCCAGCCTGATCCGCCATGCGGTGTCGCGCGGGCTGACCGTGGTGGCCGGCTTCGCCACCGCCAGCGAGGCGTTCGACGCCATCGATGCCGGCGCAACGATCCTGAAGCTGTTCCCGGCCGCGACTTATGGCGCTGCGCATGTGCGCGCGCTGCGCTCGGTGCTGCCCACCCACATCCCGGTCTACGTGGTCGGCGGCGTCAGCCCGCAGACCCTGGCCGGCTTCATCGCCCAGGGCGCCGCCGGCGCCGGCATCGGTGGCGAACTGTACAAACCCGCGCAATCACTCGAAACGACCCAGACGCATGCACGCAACTTCGTGCAGGCCTACCAGGAACTGCAAGGATGAAGATCACCCGCCTCACCACCTACCACGCCGCACCGCGCTGGTTGTTCCTCAAGGTCGAGACCGACGAGGGCATCACCGGCTGGGGCGAGCCGGTCATCGAAGGCCGCGCGCGTAGCGTGGAAGCGGCCGTGCACGAACTGGCCGGCTATGTCGTCGGCAAGGACCCGGCGCGCATCAACGACCTGTGGCAGACCATGTACCGCGCCGGGTTCTACCGCGGCGGCGCCATCCTGATGAGCGCTATCGCCGGTATCGACCAGGCGCTGTGGGACATCAAGGGCAAGGCGCTGGGCGTGCCGGTGTACGAGCTGCTGGGCGGGCTGGTGCGCGATCGCATGAAGACCTACCGCTGGGTCGGCGGCGACCGCCCCGGCGCCATCATCCAGCAGATCACCGACTACCGCGCGCTGGGCTTTGACACCTTCAAGTTCAACGGCACCGAAGAAATGAAGCTGATCGACAGCGCGCGCGCCGTCGATGCCGCCGTGGTCAAGGTCGCTGAAATCCGCGAAGCCTTCGGCAACACCATCGACTTCGGCATCGACTTCCACGGTCGCGTCGGCGCGCCGATGGCCAAGGCGTTGCTGCGCGAACTCGAACCGTTCAAGCCGCTGTTCGTCGAAGAACCGGTGCTGGCCGAACAGGCCGAGTACTACCCGCGCCTGGCCGCCAGCACCTCGATTCCGCTGGCTGCCGGCGAGCGCATGTTTTCGCGCTTCGAATTCAAGAACGTGCTGTGTGCCGGTGGCATCGGCATGGTGCAGCCGGACCTGTCGCATGCAGGCGGCATCACCGAGTGCGTCAAGATCGCCGCGATGGCCGAAGCCTACGACGTCGGCTTCGCCCCGCACTGCCCGCTCGGCCCGATCGCGCTGGCGGCGTGTCTGCACGTGGACTTCGTGTCGCACAACGCGGTGCTGCAGGAACAGAGCATCGGCATCCATTACAACGAAGGCGCCGACCTGCTCGATTACGTCATCAATAAAGACGATTTTCAGTGCGTGGATGGCAGTATCGCCGCACTGCCCAAGCCCGGGCTCGGTGTGGAGATCGACGAAGAGATGCTCAAGCGCGCAAACGAAAATCCGCCTGACTGGCGCAACCCGGTGTGGCGCCACGCCGACGGCAGCATCGCCGAATGGTGAGCATGCCCGAGCACACCGCCGTACTGGCGGTCGACAGCCGCTGCACACATGGCGAAGGCGTGTTGTGGTGCGAACAGCGCGAGGCGTTGTACTGGGTCGACATCAGCGAAAAACGCCTGTGGCGGCATCATCCGGCCAGCGCGCAGACACGCTACTGGACGCTGCCCGATCGCCCCGGCTGCCTCGGCCTGATGGACGACGGCCGCCTGCTGATCGCACTGGCCAAAGCCATCGGCATCGCCGACCCGGACAGCACCGAAGACGACGTGTTGCCCTTCGAAAAACTGGCCGATATCGAGGCCGACAACCCGCTGACGCGCAGCAACGATGGCCGCGCCGATCGGCACGGCAATCTGGTGTTCGGCACCATGGACGAACACGACAACAAGGCCGCGCGCGGCGCGATGTATCAGTTCTCGCTGGCACATGGCTTGCGCGCGTTGCCACTACCGGGCGTGTCGATCCCCAACTCGATCTGCTTCAGCCTCGACGGCCGCACACTGTATTACTGCGACTCGGTGCGCCCGCAGATCCTGTGCTGCGATTACGACCCGGAGACCGCGCAAACCAGCAACACGCGCGTGTTCACCACCCTGGACCGCGACGACGCCGAGCCGGACGGCTCGATCATCGACAGCCAAGGCCATCTGTGGAATGCGCAATGGCGCGCCTCGCGCGTGGTGCGCTATCGCCCCGACGGCAGCGTCGAGCGCATCGTCCACCTGCCGGTCAAACACCCCACCTGCAGCGCCTTCGGTGGCGCGGCGCTGGATCGCCTGCACGTGATCTCCTCGCGCCTGGACCATAGCGCCGAAGAACTCGCACGCATGCCCGAAGCCGGCGGCCTGTTCGTCTGCGACGTCGCCACCGCCGGCCTGCCCGAAAGCCGGGTGGCCAGCGCATGATCGCGGTCGATTGGGGTACCAGCAGCCTGCGCGCCTACCTGCTCGACGCCACCGGCGCCGTGCTCGATCAACGCCGCGGCAGCGACGGCATCCTCGCCTGCCAGGGCCGCTTTGCTGACGTCCTGAGCACATTGATCGACGGCTGGGACGGCCCGGTCGTGCTGTCGGGCATGATCGGCAGCCGCAACGGCTGGGTCGAACAGGCCTACCTGCCCTGCCCGGCCGACACCGCCGCATTGGCTGCGGCCATGCGCCGCTACGACGATCTGCTGCCCGGCCGCACGCTGTGGTTCGTCCCCGGCGTCAGCACCGGCGCGCAGCATGGCGTGCCGGATGTCATGCGCGGCGAAGAAACCCAACTGGTCGGCCTGATCGCCGCACTTGGCGACGGCGACCACATCGCCTGCCTGCCAGGCACGCACAGCAAATGGGCGACGATCGCCAACGGCCAGCTGACCGACTTCGCCACCGTCATGACCGGCGAGCTGTACGCGGTGCTGCGCCAGCACAGCATCCTCGGCAAGCTGATGCCCGACGACCATTCCGATCTCGATGAGGCCGCATTCCTGTCAGGCGTGGATCGCAGCGCCGAACCTGGCGGCCTCAGTCACCACCTGTTCGGCACCCGCACGCTGGGTCTGTTCGACCGCCTCAGTGCACAGGCCCTGCCCTCGTACCTTTCGGGTCTGCTGATCGGCCACGAGCTCCGCGAGCATCGCGGCAGCCACGCCACTGTGCACCTAGTCGGCAGCCCCGCCCTGGCGCAGCGCTACGCCCTGGCGTTGACGCACCTGGGCGTCCCCACCCAACAACACCCGGAAGACCTGGCCGCCACCGGCCTGTTCGCGCTGGCCCGGCAACACGGCCTGACCTGAGTGCCCGGAGGGGGAGACAGGATGCAAAGCCCCTCTCCCCGTGGTGGGAGAAGGCTCGGCTTGCGCGCCAGCGGCGCTCGCGCCTTGGAGCGCCCGCGCCGCAAGCGCGGGCCGGGACGCGGAGCGGAGGTTGGGGTGAGGGTACGGCGGAAGACAGCCAACCCACCTAGCGAGATCCAGGCATCACGACAACCGCAGACCACGACCAATCCATCATCTGCGCGGCAAACAATCTCCGTCCCACCTCACACCCACCACCCGACTGCTTTAGAATTACCAGGCTAAACGCCGGATTCCGCCATGCCTTTTGTTGTCACTGAAAACTGCATCAAGTGCAAATACACCGACTGCGTCGAGGTCTGCCCGGTGGATTGCTTCCACGTCGGCCCGAATTTCCTGGTCATCGACCCGGACGAGTGCATCGACTGCACCCTGTGCGAGCCCGAGTGCCCGGCTAATGCGATCTATCCGGAAGATGACGTGCCCGCAGGCCAGGAAGGCTTCGTCGCGCTCAACGCCGAACTGGCCAAGGCCTGGCCAGTGCTGACCGTGCGCCAGGAGCCCCTGCCCGATGCGGCAGACTGGGACGGCAAGCCGAACAAGCTACCGCTGCTGCAGCGCTAAGGCGCTGTCCCGGCGCGCGACAGCATCGCTGCCCGCTAACCACACCGCAACAACGCAAAACGGGCGCCCTGAGCGCCCGTTTTGCTGTCCGGTAATGGCCAAACCACTCAGCCGCCGAGCTTGCCCTTCAGCGCGCTGATCACCGCCACCGGTGCAGCGGCCGTGGCTGGCATGCCGCGCGGATCCACTGCCGACACATAGCTGCCCGCCTCGACCTTGACCACGCGCACCAGGAAGCTGGAACCCTCGTAGCTCACGTCGTAGGAGCCCAGCATCTGCGCCTTGCTGGCGACGGTCAGGCCGGGAATCTCGGCCAGCGCCGTGCCGACCTTGGCAAACACTTCATCGCGCTCGCCCGGCACGGTGAAACCGCTGTTGGCGCTTGCCGACGGCGGGGTATTGGTCTGCTGGGTGGTCGATGCCAGGGTCGGCACCTTCATCGCACCGGAGGTGTCGGGCAGGTTCAGATCCGGCGGCACTTCCAGCGGACGGGCTTCCGGGGCCAACGCATAGTCGCCGCGCGCGCCCTTGTGAAACCAGCTGCAACCACTCGTGGCGGCGACAGTGGCGGTCGCCAGCAACGCGAGCGACAGCACGCGGACGGGGGAAACGGAATGACGCATCGATAGATCTCCTGGGTCAGGCCGCGAGCATTTCGCGGCTGGAAAGTGCTTCCAACGCAACAGCGTCGGCGGCAAGGCGGTCGGCGGCAGGCTGGTGCGCCGCAGAAAGTGGCAGCAGCGGCAAGCGCAGGCCGTGCCCGATCCCGGCGCGCTGCAGCAGCGCCTTGACCGGGATGGGATTGGATTCGATCCCGCAGAAGCTATGGTATTCGCTCAGGCGCGCATCCCATGCGAGGGCGGCATCGCGCTGGCCATCGCGGGCCAGATCGCACAAGCGACGGTACGCCGACGGCAACGCGTTGGACGCCACCGAGATCAGCCCTTGGGCGCCGGACAGCATCGATTGCGCGGCACTGCCGTCATCGCCACTGAGCACCACGAAGGAGTCGCTGCGCAACGCCACCAGCGCGGCGACGCGCTCGGGCTCGCTACGCGCTTCCTTGATGCCGACGATGTTGGGGTGATCGACCAGCTCGGCCACCGTCTCCGGCAGCAGATCGCAGCCGGTACGGCCGGGGACGTTGTACAACACCACCGGCAACCCGCCGCTGTCGGCCACGGCCACAAAATGCGCTTTCAACCCTGCCTGGGTCGGGCGCACGTACGGCGGCGTCACCACCAGCGCGTATTGCGCGCCCAGCGCGGCGGCGCGGCGCGTCTGCGCAATGGTTTTTGCGGTGCCGGACAGCCCGGTACCGGCCAGCACCGGCACCCGGCCGGCGACCTGGGCCACCGCGGCGCGCAGCAATGTGTCGTATTCGTCGTCGCTCAGCGCGGCGGCTTCGCCGGTGGAGCCGGCAACCACGATTCCCTGGACGCCAGCGTGCAGCTGCTGCTCCAGCAGCCGCCGCCAGGCATCCAAGTCGAGTGCGCCGTCCGGCCCGAAGGGGGTCGCCAGCGCGGTGATGATGCCGGAAAGGGACAAGATTCTGCTGCTCTTACGTGACAAGGGGAGGCCCGCGCGCACGCGGGTTGCGACCGCCTGCATGTTACTTGCGGCGCGAAACCACGGGCAAGTATGCTGGTCACCGCCAGGGCGCCTGTCCGGGCGGCCATTCAGCCTGATGCAATGCCGGAAGCCCCTTTGACTGACTCTACACCCCGGCCCTCGCCGACCGAAAATCACCTCCTGATCAACGCCTATACGACGCATCCGGAGTCCCCCCTGTTGCCTGTCACCCGCCGCATCGCCGACAGCGGCTGCAATCTCGTGGACGCTCGCCTGGCCACGGTGGGGCGCGATGTCTCGGTCACCGCACTGGCGACCGGCTCCTGGGATTCGGTCGCCAAGCTCGAAGCCATGCTGACCCGGCTGGAACGCGAGGAGGGCCTCAAGCTGGTCTGGTACCGCACCGGCCCCAAGCAGACCCAGTCCAACCTGTTGCCGTACATCGTCGAAGTGATCGCCGCCGATAAGCCGGGCATCCTGTTCCAGCTGGCCGATTTCTTCGACCGCCAGGGCATCACCATCGAAAACCTGCAGAGCACCCGCTACCGCGCCATGCAGACCGGCGCGGAGATGTTCTCGGCGCAGGTGACCATCGGGGTACCGGCCAACATGCACATCGCCGCGTTGCGCGATGATTTCCTGGAATTCTGTGATCACCTCAATCTCGACGCGATCATGGACCCGATGAAGTTCTAAGGCAGACGCACCGATGGCCATCGCCAAATCCGCGCTGAAACAGATGTTCGATCACATCCGCTCCGAGACCGACTGGAATCTCGACGGCCCGTTGCGCTGGGAATACTTTTTCGCCGACCCGGCGCAGCAGCCGCTTCAACAACTTTCCGAGCAGCTGACCCAGGACGGCTATCGCGTCATCGACATCTTTCTCGGCGAACGCGACGAAGACGACGGCGACGATGAGGAGTCGTATTTCCTGCATGTGGACAAGCGCGAACACCACACCATTGAATCGCTGAATCAGCGCAATGCAGAGTTCGATGCACTCGCCAAACGTTTCCATGTAGCTGCTTATGATGGGATGGACGTCGGGCCGGCCTGATCGGCCGCCGACCGCCTCTCCCCTTCAGGCTGAGCAACGATGACCGACGCTGTACTGGAACTGCCCGCTACCACCCTCGACCTGCCGCTGGCGCTGTCCGGCGGCACCCAGACCACCCTGCGCGGCTATGCCGGCACGTGGGTGGTGCTGTACTTCTACCCGAAGGACAGCACGCCCGGCTGCACCACCGAAGGCCTGGACTTCAATGCCTTGCTGCCGGACTTCAAGAAAGCCGGCGCTGCCATCCTGGGTGTCTCGCGCGACTCGGTGAAGTCGCACGACAATTTCTGCGCCAAGCAAGGCTTCAACTTTCCCTTGATCAGCGATGGCGACGAAGCCTTGTGCCGCGCTTTCGACGTGATCAAGGAAAAGAACATGTACGGCAAACAGGTGCTCGGCATCGAGCGCAGCACCTTCCTGCTGTCGCCCGAGGGACGCATTGTGCAGGCCTGGCGCAAGGTCAAGGTTGCCGGCCATGCCGAGGCTATGCTGGCTGCCGTGAAGGCGCACGCCAAACAGTGACGCCCCTCGTTTCCCCTGTCCTCCATCACCCTGCACACGCAGGCGTGATGGCTCGCCCCTGCTCCATCACTTGGAAGACCCAATGACCCGAGGCAAGCGCATCTACGTGCTGGACACCAACGTGCTGATGCACGATCCCACCTCGCTGTTCAAGTTCGAAGAACACGATGTGTTCCTTCCGATGCAGGTGATCGAAGAACTCGACAACGCCAAGAAGGGCACCTCCGAAGTCAGCCGCAACGCGCGCCAGGTCAGCCGCTTCCTGGACGAACTGCTGGAAAACACCAACGCCGAGCAGATTCAGGCCGGCATTCTGCTGAGTCACCCGCAGGGCATCCAGCTCAAGGGCCAGGCCGCGATTGGCCGGCTGTATTTCCAGATTCACCCGATCGACCCGGGCCGCACCTTCGGCGCGATGCTGCCGGACAACAAGATCCTGGCCTCGGTGCTGGCGCTGCGCGAAGAAAACCCGGATGTGCCGGTCATTCTGGTGTCCAAGGACATCAACCTGCGCATCAAGGCCTACATCAGCGGCCTGGTGGCAGAGGACTACCAGAACGACCGCGCGCTGGACGATTTCAGCCTGCTGTTCACCGGCGCCATCGAGTTGCCGGAAGACTTCTGGCAAAAGCACAATGAGGACCTGCGCAGCTGGAACGAGCGCGGCCGCACCCATTACGAGATCGTGCTGGCCGACGACGAAGACTGGTACCCCAACCAGTACCTGTATCTGCCTGGCGAAGACGACGTCGAACTGCGTGTGGCCAAGGTCGGCGGCGGCAAGGCCACGCTGTGCCTGGTGGATGATTTCCGCCACACCCAGCACGCGGTCTGGGGCATCGCCGCGCGCAACCGCGAGCAGAACTTTGCGCTCAACGCGCTGATGGACCCGGAGATCGATTTCGTCACGTTGCTCGGCACCGCCGGCACCGGCAAGACCTTGCTCGCGCTGGCCGCGGGCCTGGCGCAGACGATGGATCAGCAGCGCTACCGCGAAATCATCATGACCCGCGCCACCGTCAGCGTGGGCGAAGACATCGGCTTTCTGCCCGGCACCGAAGAAGAAAAGATGACGCCGTGGATGGGCGCGCTCACCGACAACCTGGAAGTGCTCACCCACAACCAGGACGGCGGCTCATGGGGCCGCGCGGCCACCAACGACTTGCTCGCCAGCCGCATCAAGATCCGCTCGATGAACTTCATGCGCGGCCGCACCTTCCTGTCGCGGTATCTGATTCTGGACGAAGCGCAGAACCTCACGCCGAAGCAGATGAAGACGCTGATCACCCGCGCCGGCCCCGGCACCAAGATCGTCTGTCTGGGCAACGTCGAGCAGATCGATACGCCCTACCTCACCGAGACCACGTCCGGCCTGACCTACGCGGTGGATCGCTTCAAGGCCTGGCCGCACAGCGCGCATATCACGCTGCGCCGTGGCGAACGTTCGCGTCTGGCCGACTTCGCCTCGGAGGTGCTGTGATGCGAACGCTTCGCAGCGCTACAGCCCTTGCAGTGCTCGCGCTGGCCGGCTGTGCGACCACGCAAGCGCCCTCTACCGTACCGACCAACCTCAAAAGCGGGCAGTCGTGGATCATCACCCGTCAGAGCGTCGCCGAGCAGGTGCTGGACACCTGCTCGCGCGACAGTCCGGCGCGTCATCCGGGCCAGATCACCGGCTATTGGGAACCGAGCCATCAACAGATCGAGCAGCTCGAATCCCGGCAGGATGCGTTGACGCCAAGCATCGCCGAGCCGCGCGAGTTCGACCGGCAATATGTGGGCGTGGTGATCGAGGGCCAGCAACTGATCTATATCAACGCCTTCAAGCTGCCCAACGACCCGCCAGTGAAACCGGCCAGGGAAGCGATCAAGGTCTGCGACGGCGGTAGCGCCTTCTGGGGTGCGCTGTACGACCCGCAGACCGGCGCGTTCTCGCAGATCGCGGTGAACGGCACGCCGTAACACCGCCCACACGTCAGCATCGCTGCGCCATTCCTGCACAGCCGCCAGCCGGCAGTGCAGAATCGGCGCATGACCACGCCCAGCACGCTGTCCGCATTGACCATCGCCGGCTCCGATTCCGGCGGTGGTGCCGGCATCCAGGCCGATCTCAAAACCTTCGCCGCGCATCGCGTGCATGGCTTGTCGGCGATTGCCGCATTGACCGCGCAGCACACGCGCGCCGTCACCGCCGTGCACATCCCGCCGATCGCATTTTTGCGCGCGCAAGTGGATGCCTGCTTTGCCGATTTCCAGATCCAGGCCGTCAAACTCGGCATGTTGGCCAATGCCGACGTCATCCACTGCGTGGCCGATCTGCTCGAAGCCCATCGCCCACCCTTCATCGTGCTGGACCCGGTCATGGTCGCCACCAGCGGCGCGCGCCTGCTCGAGGACGCGGCACTGGATGCGCTGCGCACCCGCCTGTTGCCGCTGGCAACCTTGATCACGCCCAATACGCCGGAAGCCGAGCTGCTGACCGGCCGCCGCATCGACACGGCCGACGCCGCCGAACATGCGACCGCCGCGCTGCTGGAGCTGGGCGCGAACGCTGTTTTGCTCAAGGGCGGCCACCTGCATGAGGGCGCGCGCGTGATCGATCGCTTCGATGACGGCGTCACCCAGGACGTGTTCATGCATCCGCGTGTCGACGTCGATGCGCACGGCACCGGCTGCAGTCTGTCGGCAGCGATTACCGCGCAACTGTGCCAAGGCCTGTCGCTGCTCAATGCCTGCGAAGCAGCGATTGATTACGTGGCGCGCGCCATTCGCCTGGGGCAGCGCCCAGGGCACAGCGAGGTACTGGTGCTCGACCACTTCGGCGCCGCTCCAGCGGTATGAGCGTGCATAGCGAAGGCGTGCATAGCGACACGCTGCCCGCCAGCGCAGCCGATGGACATCGCTGGCAGGTGATTCGCAGTGCACCAGCGCAACCGACCGCCAGCTTGCTGTGGCTGCCGGCATTGGGCGTGGCAGCTCGGCATTACCAAGCGTTCGCCGATGCATTGGCCGCTACCGGGATCGCGGTCTACCTGCACGAATGGCGCGGCAATGGCAGCAGCACGCTGCGCCCATCGCGCCAACACGACTGGGGCTATCGCGCATTGCTTGCCGACGACCTCCCAGCCAGCCAGGCGCTGGTGGATCGGCATGACCCGCACTACCCGCGCATCGTCGGCGGGCACAGCCTGGGCGGGCAGCTGGCCTGTTGTCATGCCGCGTTGCAGGCGTCGCGAGTTTCTTCGCAACGCGACTCACCGCTGGCGCAGCTGTGGCTGGTTGCCAGCGGCTCGCCGTACTGGCGCAATTTTCCGCGCCCGATGCGCTACGGGCTGCCGCTGGCGTATCGCGCCCTGCCCTGGCTTGCGCGCGTGCAAGGCGTGCTGCACGGGCGATCGCTCGGCTTCGGCGGCACCGAGGCACGCAGCCTGATCGCCGACTGGGCGCAGGTCGGCCGCAGCAATCGCTATCTCGCTGCAGGCAGCACCTGGGATCTGGAGCGCGCACTGGGCGCGTTGACGGTACCGATCAAGGCGCTGACCTTCGACCACGATCACTTCGGCCCGGCTGCGGCGTTGCATGCACTGCTGCAGAAGATGCCGCAGGCGCATGCCGAGGTGCAGCAGTTGGACGATGCGCAACTGGGCGTGCGCAGCGATCACTTTGCATGGATTAAGGCACCCGCCGCCGTCGCGGCTGCGCTGCAACGCACGCGTGCCGATGCGGCCGGCGACAATCGAATTTCACAAAGGGATTGACGAGTACGTCGGGCATCCGCATAATTCCGCTCCTGACGAGGCGCCCGTAGCTCAGTTGGATAGAGTACCTGGCTACGAACCAGGCGGTCGGGAGTTCGAATCTCTCCGGGCGCACCATCTTCAGGAACAAAAAAAGACAGCACTGAACCGCTGTTTTTTTAGTTAAAACGTCCGACTGCAATGCATCGGATGGCAAGTCAAACAAGATATGCGCCCGTAGCTCAGTTGGATAGAGTACCTGGCTACGAACCAGGCGGTCGGGAGTTCGAATCTCTCCGGGCGCACCAATCTTGAAGAAAACGACCAGCTTGCTGGTCTTTTTTTTGCCTGTCGTTTTTGTCCTGCATCGCCCGCGAATGCAGCTTGTGCAGCGTATCGATACGAATGCGCTGCGGTGCGCGTTAAAGCGCCCATCAAGACGTAGCGCGCGTTGCCGGATGGGTATGGAAGGCGCGCTCAGAACCACGCTGCAAGCGACGCGGCAGCGAGCACCGGCCGCGCCCGCGCGCCAGGCAGGCAACTGCACAGTCGTTTGGTGAGCTGTTCTTATCGAACAGGACGCAGATCGCTCACGCGGTAGCGCCCAAAGCATCCGACTGGCCGACCACCACCACCGGCACCAACGAGGTCACCGGATGCCCGGCATCGCGCCACGCATCCAGCCCGCCCAGCAACGGACGCACATCGCGATAGCCACGCTCGCGCATCCGACCTGCCAGCCACGCCGCAGACACTTCGTCGGGACACGCGCAATAAATCACCACGCTGCGGTCACGCGGCACGCTGGCCAGAATCTGCGCAAGCTGGCGTTCGTCGGCAAACACCGCGCCAGGAATCGTGTACGGCTGCAGGTCACGATATCCCGGCGCACGGATATCCAGCACTGTCGGCCGCAGGCTCTCGTCACCGTCCAGCAGCGGCACCAACTCGTCCACTGCAATACGCGCCTGTTCCAGCGAGCGCAGCAGCGTGTGACGCCGCCACCAGCGCCACCCGACGTAGCAGGCCAGCAGCGCGGCCAACACCACCACCGCACCGGAACCGAGCTCGGACAAGAACACGAGCACGTCCTGCACCTGATGGGCGAACACTGCCCCAAGACCCAGCCCGACCAATGCCCACAGCGAAGCGCCGAACGCGTCGTAACGCAGGAACGCGCCCGGCCGCACCCGCATCGCACCAGCCATCGGAACCGACACCATCGACAGGCCCGGCACGAACTTGGCCACTGCCAGCACGCGCACGCCCCAGCGCGAGAAGAATCGCTCGGTCTGCTTCATGCAGGTATCGCGCGAAAGCGACAACCGGCACAGCGACTGCAAGGTGCGATTGCCAAAACGACGGCCTGCCAGATACCACACCAGGTCGCCAAGCAGACTCGCCAGCACCGACACGCCCCACGCGGCAAGACCCGCCAGCCACGCCTCGCTACCGCCGCGCAGCGCGTAACCGGCGCCGACCAGCACCAGCGTCGGCAGCGCTGGCACCGGCAGCCCGAGCGACAACGCCAGCACGTTGGCAAACACCAGCGCCAATCCGTACTGTTCGATCAAGCCTTGCATGCGACGACCCTGCGCGACGGCGAACGGTCATTATCCGCTCTTGATCACGTTTGCGACTGCCCGGCGGCAGCGAAACGATACGTTTCGGCAAGCGCTTGCAACCATCGCTCGAACAGACCGTCGGCCCGCAACGCGCGCCGCCACCAGCCAAGCGCCTCGCCCTCTTCGCCCGGCCGCCACGCCAGGGAGAAGGTCTCGTCGGCCTTGTGCGTTTCCACCGGCACCTGGCGCAAACGGCCCTCCAGCAGCGCGCCCTGCGCATACGGCTCAGGCAGAAACCCGTAGCCTGCCCCGGCCAATTGCAGCAGCAACTTGGTGTGCATGTCCGGCACGGTCAGCACATCGCGGCCGGACAACAGACCGACCGTGCGCGGCAGCAGACGCCGCGCCGAATCCGCCACGGCAATCGCGCGATGGTCGGCCAGCTCGGTCGCACCGAGCAGCTGAGCGCCGGCCAACGGATGCGTCGCGGCCACTGCGAACACAAAGCGCACGGTGCCGATCTGTTCGGCGACATAACCACCGCCGCTTGGCCCCTCGCCCGCCGCCACAATCAAATCCACGCGCCGGTCCAGTAGCGCCTCCCAGCTGCCGGACAGCGACTCGCTGAGCACCCGCAGCCGGGTGCTGTCGGCCACGGCGTAGAAGTCCAGGATCTGCGCCTGCAGCAGTGCAGCCGGCAACATCGCATCCAGTCCGATCGCAAAGTCCGACTCCCAGCCGGAGGCGACGCGCCGCACGCGCACCTCCAGCTCCTGCGCGGCACGCAGCAGGTTGCGCCCTTCGCGCAGCAGTTCGCGCCCGGCCTGGGTCGGCGTTGCCTTCGGCCCCACCCGCTCGAACAGCTGCACGCCTAGATCGTCTTCCAACTTGGAAACCGTGTACGAGATCGTCGAGGGCACCTTGAACAACACCTTGGCCGCCGCGGTGAACGAGCCGCGACGGTCGATCGCATCCAGGATCTGCAGCGCTTCCAGGCTGATTTTCATTGTTCGAATTTTTCGATGGTAGCAGCCAAATCTACTCGCTTTTTCTCTGATCGGCAGAGGCGGAGACTACGCATCAAGCCGCAGGGACACCGATTCACCCCCGGCGCCAATTCGAATCTTTCAAGGAGAAGCAACATGTTGAATGTCCGCAAGAGCGAAACCCGTGGCCGTGCCGAGCATGGCTGGCTGTCTTCGCGCCACACCTTCTCCTTCGCCAGCTACCACGACCCGCGCCACATGGGCATCGGCCCGCTGCGGGTAATCAACGAAGACAAGGTGACCCCGGGCGAAGGCTTCGGCACCCACGCCCACCGCGACATGGAGATCATTTCCTACGTCCTGGACGGCGCGTTGGAGCACAAGGACAGCATGGGTACCGGTTCGGTGCTGCACTACGGCGATGTGCAGCGCATGAGCGCCGGCAGCGGCGTGACCCATAGCGAGTTCAATCATTCGTCCAGCGAGCCGGTGCACTTCCTGCAGATCTGGGTGATGCCCGAGCGCAACGGTATCGAGCCCAGCTACGAAGAAAAGCATTTCGATGCCGACAGCAAGCGCAACCAGCTGCGCCTGATCGCCTCGCCGGCCGGTGACGACGGCTCGCTGCGCCTGCACCAGGACGCACGGCTGTATGCATCGATCCTCGATGGCGACGTACGCCTGCAGCAGCCGCTGGCTGAAGGCCGCATCGGCTACGTGCAAGTGGCCCGCGGCAGCCTGAGCGTCAATGGACAGGCGTTGTCGGCCGGCGATGCGGTGCAGGTCATCGGCGAGCCGGAGATCGTGCTGGCCGATGCACGCGATGCGGAAGTGCTGGTGTTCGATCTGCCGAAGTAAGCCGGTCACGGCCCTTGCAGCGCAAACGACCTGCATGTGCTGCAAGCGGCGTTGACCCCAACGCACAAGGCCCGCGCTAGCGGGCTTTGTGCTGCGCGCGAAAATCTGGACGCGACGCTGTGCGTGTGGTTGGTGCGCTTGCCTTACCTTGCTGCGACAACACGTGGCTTACACGCACCGCGACACGACATGACATGACGTCCGTCGTCAGCGCCGAAGACGAAGGCTTGGACACCCGGCCACCGCGGTCGCAGTCTCAGCGATTGGCCGTTATGCGGCCTGCGATTTGAACGGCGTGTCGGACTGCGCAGCTCCGTCGGCATCGCCGTTGACCAGCGCGAACAACGCGTCCGCATCGGCTTCCAGCACGCGTGCCGACCGCGCCAGATCGTCGACCATCTGCGCCTGGTCGCGCGCCTGCACGCCAATGGAGTGCAGCGCCGTGTTCGCAGTCGAAATATCCAGCGCCTGCTCGTGACTGGCGGCGGCGATCTGCTCCACCGTCGCGGTGACACGCAGTACCGAGGCCACTACGTCCTGCATCACGACGCCGGCCTGTTCGGCCAGGCGCGAGCCATCGCCGACCTGGTTGGTCGCATTGTCGATCAGGGAACGAATCTCCCTGGCCGACACGCCACAGCGCTGCGCCAGGCTGCGCACCTCGGTGGCGACCACCGCAAACCCGCGTCCCTGCTCGCCGGCGCGCGCCGCTTCCACCGCCGCGTTGAGCGCCAGAATGTTGGTCTGAAACGCGATGCCGTCGATCACTTCGATGATCTGACCGATGCGGTCGGTTGCCGATCGAATGCCGGCGGTGGTCTTGACCACGTCCGCGATGACGTCCGCACCGCGCCGCGCCACCGCAGCCGAGTCCTCGGCCATGCGTCGGGCCGAGCCGGCATTTTCGGAATTGGTGCGCACGGTGGCGGCCAGTTGATCGATCGTACTTGAGGTCTGCGCCACGGCGCTGGACTGCGTGGACACCCGGCTGACCAGCTCCTGGTTGCTGGCAGAAATATGATGCGACTCGCGCTGCACGTTCTGCGCGATGCTCATGGTCTGCCGCATCAGGTCGCGCATGCGCTCGGCAGAGCGCACTTGATCGGTCACGTCGGTGGCGTACTTGACCACCTTGTACGGGCGCCCGGAGACATCCAGGATCGGGTTGTAGGACGCCTGGATCCACACCGTGCCGCCATCCTTGCGCAACCGCCGATACCGCCCAGCGTCGAACTGGCCGCGTGCCAGCTTTGCCCAGAAATGACGGTATTCGTCGGAGGCGCGGTAGGCCGCATCGACGAACACCCCGTGATGCTGGCCAATGGCCTCGTTCGACGAGTAACCAAGAATCGCCAGGAAGTTATCGTTGGCACTCAGCACTCGGCCGTGCAGATCGAACTCGATCACGCCCATCACCTTGTCGATGGCCTGTATGCGCCCATCCGCATCGGCCGAATCGATGACCTGACGGGTGACGTCGGTGGCGTACTTGACCACCTTGTAAGGGCGACCAAGTTCGTCGAGAACCGGGTTGTAGGACGCCTGGATCCACACCTCCCTGCCATCCTTGCCGATGCGCTTGTAGCGACCAGCATCGAATGCACCGCGCCCAAGCGAATCCCAGAACGCGCGATAGGACGCCGATTGACGCGTCTGCGCCTCCACGAACATGCCGTGGTGCTTGCCGCGTATCTCATCGAGCCGATAGCCCATGACCTGCAGGAAGTTCTGGTTGGCATCGAGCACTGTGCCATCCAGCGAAAATTCGATCACCGCCATCACCTTGTCGATCGCATCGATGCGCCCTTCGAAATCGGCGGTCTGACGGACCTGCTCGGTGATGTCGGTGGCGTACTTCACCACGCGGTAGGCCTTGCCCGCACGATCCAGCAGCGGGTTGTAGGAGGCATTGATCCAGACCTCGCGACCGTGTTTATCCAGTCGGCAAAAGCGCCCGGCATTGAAGTCGCCACGCCGTAACGCATCCCAGAACTGGCGATAGCTCTCGCTGTCGCGATCACTCGTCGTCACGAACATGCGGTGATGCTGACCAACCACCTCGTCACGCCGGTATCCCATGAGCGTGAGGAAGTTCTGATTGGCATCCAGAATGCGGCCGTCCAGATCGAATTCGATCACCGCCATCACCCGATCCACCGCATTGGCCTTGTGCTGCAGCCCACGGCTCCAGGAAGAGAACAGGCGTCCAAGCAACGGTAGGCGCATCACGTCGAAATCCGAGATATGGGTCACGTCTTTAGCGACACGCACGCGCCTTACTTGACCCCCTTCGTTTGCCATAGAGTCGAGTGGTTCAGATGTCAGATGGTCTCTCTCTGATCGTCCTCTCCATGCCCCCCCCATTCCCGAAGTCGAAGCCCTGTTCCTGGGTGTGCAAGGAAGACCAGGCCCGTCTTCTCCGATCTGCAACACAGTGGCGGATGCAGTGCGTTGGCCGCCAAGGCGCACGCAGCGCCAGCGTAAAGTCGAGGCCTTGTTTCCTGGCGTGCAAGGAAGACCAGACTTTCTTCTCCGATCTGCAACACAGTGGCGGATGCAGTGCGTTGGCCGCCAAGGCGCACGCAGCACCAGCGTATCGGCGATCGCTCGCGATGGACCCTCCTCCGTCTTGCATCGTTGGAAAAAAGCACCCGTAAACGCCGCTCACACCGGCGGATGCGACCGGCTCTCCGGACCGCTGGCTTCTGCATTTTCGAGCGACCGACGACTTACCCGTTGCATAGCGACTCCGTCGACATCGCAACACGCCCCATTGCATCTATCGCCTTGCAGAGATCACTGCCGACATCACTGGCAGCGTCACCGACGCGGCAGCATGCGCTGGATCATCGGCAAAACGAGGCTCAGATAAAGATCGGCCACGTCCTCTCGCAGCATCGTCGTGCATCGGCGAGGCACGCGAACTGGAACACGCGTGCGGCAAAAAAGTTGCCGCTTTGATCAAAGAACCGGCAGCTAGCAGGAACAAGGGAGCGCCGGGCAAAACACGCCAGCAAGAAGGCAAACCCCGCAGCTTAAGAAAGGCCTGAACGACGCGCGGCGGGACGAGTGATCCTGGGATGTCGCTCGAACGCGGTGGTCTTCCATGCTGAACATCAAGCCGTTGCGCGTAGTGAAGATTGCCAGGAGTGTTGATCGAAAACACACGGACGAGTCGTTCAGAGCTTCTTTAGGCCTTAAGCCTTAGGTCTGCAGTTAGCGCAGTAGGTGGTCTGCGAAGTTGAACGCAGGAGATTGACTCTACTGTTTGCTGTTTTGCTGTCTGCATTTTGCATGGCGGGAAATAGCGGCAAGCGGCAAGCGGCAAGCGGCAAGCGGCAAGCGGCAAGCGAAGATGGTTTCGCAGTCCGCTAACCGCCCCCTCCAAGCGCGCCTATTTTTCGAACATCAAAAAGCATGAGGGCACGCAACAGGAGAAAAAGCCAAGAACAATGCGCCTACCGGGCCAGGTGGCAGGAGACCCGTTACATATCGCTTCAACAGCGACACTCGGTGACGAAATGGTCGACGACGCGACCGATACGGATGGCGGTTGGCGGTTGGCGGATGGCGGATGGCGGATGGCGCCGATCAGACCCGGCAACTGCATGTCGGTTGCGATTTATGGTGGTTGCGGCCTCACCCAGGGCGTAATGCCAGCACACCAGACCGATCATCCCGCGGCAATCCGACATCGCTCGAGCCACCAACCCGCGACGCATACTCACGAACGCGCGTCTGGCGCGGTAGCTGTCAGTTATCGGAAGCGATGACGACAAGCCTTGACCAAGAAGCCAGCGCTGCCACGTGCAGCGGCAACGCCACCGCGCATGCTTCGAAAATGTCTGAGCCTCCCGCAACACAGCTGCCGATCGCCTGTCCCACGCATCGTCGACTCACACATCCGCCTGTTGCAGGCATCGCGGATTCACGCCTTCAATGCGACACAGCTCGCACCGCAGCGCCCTCAACAATGAGCGATGCAAAGATCCCCGGCGGCGGCCATGAAGAACGCAGCGATCGAGGAACAACGGCACGGGAAGGCATGAACGCCCAGCAGGCACCCGAGCAAGAGCGAGCGCACGGCTCGCAATCCATCAAAGGCAGCGGAAGTGGCGATGGCGATGGCGATGGAATTTGACGTCACAGCTGGCGATCACCGCTGACCGCACCCATCAACCCAAATAAAAACGCCCGCAAATCAAGGATTTGCGGGCGTTTAGAACACTGGCGGAGCGAGAGGGATTCGAACCCTCGATAGAGCTTTTGACCCTATACTCCCTTAGCAGGGGAGCCCCTTCAGCCGCTCGGGCATCGCTCCAGTTTTTGCGTCCTGCCGCGATGTCCGTGGCAGGCCGCGAAGAATACCGGGTAACAGGGGCTAACGTAAACCCTTTATGACGATCAATTCGAAGAATCGTCGCCGTGATGCGCGCCAGAGGCGACCGGCTCGTCCCCACGTTGGATGCGCTGATAAATCTCTTCGCGATGCACAGCCACATCTTTCGGTGCAGTAATGCCAATACGCACCTGATTACCCTTGACGCCGAGCACGGTAACAGTGACCGAGTCGCCGATCATCAAGGTTTCGCCTACCCGGCGAGTGAGGATCAACATTTTGCAAATCTCCTGGAACCGGTGGATTTCCCACCAGCATCGACGGCCTCGTGAGTGAGACGCGCCCTAGGTAAAGGGAATAGACCAGAAATGGTAGCGGGACATCCTGCTAGCCAGCAAGGCATAGCAGGACAAGTGTTCAGCCCAAGTGTTGCTTGACCCAGGAGGGCACACCGTCGAGTGCGGTCGCAAGGGCGGGCCCGTCCTCGCCACCACCCTGGGCGAGATCCGGACGGCCACCGCCCTTGCCTCCGATCTGACTGGCGATATGGCCGAGGAGTTCCCCCGCCTTCACCTTGCCAGTTGGGCTGCCATTCACGCCGGCGACAAGCGCAACCTTACCCGCCGATGCGCCGGCCAGCACGATCACCGAATCGCCGAGTTGCTGCTTCAAGCGGTCCATCGCCTCGCGTAGCGCCTTTGCATCGAATCCTTCCAGACGTACGGAAACCACCTTGACCCCATCCACGTCGACAGCACTGGCGCCAAGATCTGCGGTCGCGCCGGAGGCCAGCTTGGCCTTCAGCGATTCCAGCTCGCGCTCAAGACGCTTCTGACGCTCGGTCAGTGCGCGCACCTTGTCGACCACCTCGGTAGTGTTGCCGCCAAGCAGGCTTGCCGCCTCGAACAGCCGGCGTTCTTCATCGGCAACGTAATCCAGCGCGCCCTGCCCGGTCACCGCCTCGATACGACGCACGCCCGACGACACGCCGCCTTCGGAGGTGATCTTGAACAGACCGATATCGCCGGTGCGGCTGACATGGGTACCGCCACACAGCTCGGTGGAATAACCACCCATCTTCAGCACGCGCACGTGCTCGCCATATTTCTCGCCGAACAAGGCCATCGCGCCGAAATCCAGCGCTTCCTGCATGGCCATGTTGTGCACTTCGACACTGTGGTTGGTGCGCACCTCGGCATTGACCTTGCGCTCGACCACTGCCAGTTCTTCCGCAGTGATGGGCTGGAAATGCGAGAAGTCGAAACGCAAGCGGTCGGGCGCCACAAGCGAGCCCTTCTGCTGCACATGCGTGCCCAGCACTTCGCGCAATGCGGCATGCAGCAAGTGCGTGGCCGAGTGGTTGAGGATGGTTTTGCCGCGGCGCTGCACGTCGATGCCGCCTGCCAGCACGTCACCCAGCGCCAGCGCGCCTTCGGTGATGCGTCCGACATGCCCATGGAACTGGCCGGCAAACTTCTGCGTGTCTGCGACGTCGATGGAAACATCGGCCGTACTCAACTGCCCGCTATCGCCGACCTGACCGCCGGATTCGGCGTAGAACGGCGTGCGATCGGTGAACACGATGACCTCATCGCCGGCTTCGGCACGCTCGACCGGGCGGCCCTGCTTGAGCAGCGCGACAACCTTCAGCGCGTCGGCGTCATACGCCTCGTAGCCCAGAAATACGGTCGGCGACATGGTCGCAACCAGATCGGCCGGCAATGCGACGCCGCCGCCGAACTTGCCTGCCGCACGCGCGGTCTCGCGCTGACGCTCCATGGCGAAATCGAAGCCCTCCATGTCCACGCGCATACCGCGCTCGCGTGCAATGTCGGCGGTCAGATCGACCGGGAAGCCATAGGTGTCGTACAGACGGAATGCGTCTGCACCGGGAATCACGTCCTGCGAGCGCGACGCGACGTCGTCGAAGATCTTCATGCCGGCGTCCAGCGTCTCGGCAAAACGCTCCTCTTCCGCCAGCAGGGCGCGCGCCACTGTTTCCTGCGCCACCACCAGTTCCGGATAGGCCTCGCCCATCAGCTCGACCAGGGTGGGCACCATCTTGCTGAAGAACGGCTGGCGCACGCCCAGCATCCAGCCATGCCGCAGCGCACGCCGAATGATCCGGCGCAGCACGTAGCCACGGCCTTCATTGGAAGGCAGCACACCATCGACGATCAGGAACGAACAGGCGCGGATGTGATCGGCGATCACCCGCAGCGACTTGTTTTCCAGGTCGGCGATGCCGGTCAGCGCACTGGCCTTGCCGATCAAGGCCTGGAACAGATCGATCTCGTAGTTGGTGTGGACGTGCTGCAGGATCGCCGCCAGACGCTCCAACCCCATGCCGGTATCCACGCACGGCGCCGGCAGCGGCACCAGGGTGCCGTCGGGCTGACGGTCGAACTGCATGAAGACCAGATTCCAGATCTCGATGAAGCGATCGCCATCTTCGTCCGGCGAACCGGGAGGACCGCCAGCGATGTGATCGCCATGATCGAAGAAGATTTCGGTACACGGGCCGCACGGACCGGTATCGGCCATCTGCCAGAAATTATCGGACGCGTATGGCGCACCCTTGTTGTCGCCGATACGCACGATGCGGCTTTCGGGAATGCCGATCATGTCGCGCCACAAGGCGACGGCTTCTTCGTCGGTGTGGTAGACGGTCACCAGCAGACGGTCGGCCGGCAGCTTCCAGACCTGGGTCAGCAGCTCCCATGCCCAGGCGATGGCATCTTTCTTGAAGTAGTCGCCGAACGACCAGTTGCCCAGCATTTCGAAGAAAGTGTGGTGGCGTGCGGTGTAGCCCACCGAGTCCAGGTCGTTGTGCTTGCCGCCGGCACGCAGGCAGCGCTGCACGTCCGCAGCACGCACGTAACTGCGTTTTTCCGCGCCAAGGAAGACGTCCTTGAACTGGACCATGCCGGAATTGGTGAACAACAAGGTTGGGTCGTTGCCCGGCACCAGCGGCGCGGACGGCACGATGGTGTGACCCTTCCCCTCGAAAAACGCGAGGAAGTCACTACGAATCTGGGAGGTGCTGAATTTGGCAGGTGCGTTCATGAGCTGGCATTGGGCGGGCGGCAGTCCCGGTCACCCAATGAGATGTGGGCGCAGATGAGGGGAACAACCTGAAACCACAAAGGGTAGCAGGCCTGACGCCTTCAGTCCTCAAGGTCGAAGCGCGTGGCGCTACGAATACTGTTGCCGTCGAAACCGCGCCGGGCCAGCAGATCGGCGGCCTTGCGTCGCTGCGGCAGATCTACCGGGCCTTGCTCGCCGAACCGGCGCCGGATCAGATCACGTGCGTTCTCGGTCCAGTCACCTTCAAACGTCGCCATGGCGGCACTGATTGCCTCGCTATCCAGGCCATGGGTTCCGAGTTCGGCACGAATATGCAGGGGGCCGTAGCCGGAGCCAGCACGATTACGCACCACCGCGGCAGCAAACCGGGTGTCGTCCTGCCAGCCCTCGCCAGCCAGCCGCTCCACCGCCGCCTGTGCAGCATCTGGCTCGATACCGCGCGCCAGCAGCTTGCGGTTTAATTCTTTGCGCGAGTGCTCGCGCCGCACCAGCAGACCAAGTGCGCGCTGGACCGGCGTCTGCTCTTTGAACCGCCGCCCCCGTTTTGGTGCGGGCTCTTGCTCGTCCATCGTGACGTGTCCCCGATCGCTGAATCAATGCGCCTTCCATGGCGCCTACCCTCCTGGCCTTCGATAGATCTACCGCGAGAAGCAACGGCACTGACTCCGCCGTCCTCGCGATAGAAAAACTCCGCCTTACCGGTCGCTCAGTAGTGAGCTGTTGCCAGGCGCTTGAGTCCGTCATGTCCTGCGGGAACATGACGGGATGTGCGCCATGCCGCCCACTCGGACCGCAATCGCTTGCTGCCGGCAGCGCTTATTCCTTCTCGGCGTCGTCGCCCGCTTCGCGCGGCGCTTCCGCGGGCTGGAACTTCTCACGCAGCTCGGCTTCGAGCTTGGCCGCCACCTGCGGGTTGTCGCGCAGGTAGCCGCGTGCATTGTCCTTACCCTGACCGATGCGTTCGTCGCCATAGCTGTACCAGGCGCCCGCCTTGTCCACCAGCTTGGCTTCCACGCCCATGTCGATCAGTTCGCCCTCGCGGCTGATGCCTTCGCCGTAAAGGATTTCGGTCACGACCTGCTTGAACGGAGGCGCCAACTTGTTCTTGACCACCTTGATCTTGGTCTGGTTGCCGATGATCTCGTCACCTTTCTTGATCGCGCCAATACGACGGATGTCCAGACGCACCGAGGCGTAGAACTTGAGCGCGTTACCGCCGGTGGTCACTTCCGGGCTCTGACCCGGCATCATGACGCCGATCTTGTGGCGCAACTGGTTGATGAAGACCACCAAGGTGTTGGAACGCTTGATGTTACCGGTGAGCTTGCGCAGCGCTTGGCTCATCAGACGTGCCTGCAGACCTGGCAGCTGGTCGCCCATCTCGCCTTCGATTTCCGCCTTCGGCGTCAGTGCAGCCACCGAGTCGATCACCACGATGTCGACCGAGCTCGAGCGCACCAGCATGTCGGCGATTTCCAACGCTTGTTCGCCGGTGTCCGGCTGCGACAGCAGCAGATCGTCGACATTGACGCCCAGCTTGCCCGCGTAGATCGGGTCGAGCGCATGCTCGGCGTCGATGAACGCAGCGGTGCCACCCAATTTCTGGCACTGCGCAATGGCCTGCAGGGTCAAGGTGGTCTTGCCCGAGGATTCCGGCCCGTAGATTTCCACGACGCGACCCTTCGGCAGGCCGCCGATCCCCAGTGCGATGTCCAACATCAGCGAACCGGTCGGAATGATTTCGACCGCCTCGATCACGCGATCGCCCATGCGCATCACGGAGCCCTTGCCGAATTGCTTTTCGATCTGGCTCAGTGCGGCGGAAAGGGCGCGCTTCTTGTTCTCATCCATCTGGGTGATCCTTGTCAGTGATTTCGGTGTGGAGCAAATGTAACGGCGGTGTATCGCACGGGCTGAGACTGGTGGCGACACACTCAGAGTAATGTTGCGAATCCTGTGCGGGCAGCGGCGAATCCTGCAATGCCGGCTGGGGAAAACGCCAGCACAGACATCGGTGCAGCCCTCAGCGATTGGGCCTCAGCAGCCCGCAGTACAGGCCTTCGATGGCGAAATCCTGATCTGGCAACACTTCGATCGGGGCGTAGTCCGGGTTGCGCGGCAGCAGCCGGATCCGGTCCTTGCCGATCTTGAGCAACTTGACGGTGATTTCTTCATCGATCCGGGCCACGACGATCTGCCCCGAGCGCGCGTCGCGGGTGCGGTGGACACCGATCAGGTCGCCGTTGAAGATGCCTTCGTCGCGCATCGAATCGCCCTGCACCTTGAGCAGATAGTCCGGCGACGGCGAGAAGAACACCCGATCGAGCACGACGAAGTCGTCGGACCCGATATCGGCGCCGATCGGCAGGCCCGCTGCAACACGCCCTAGCACCGGCAGGCGCAGCACGTCGTCGCGCAGTGGCTCGGCGACCGGCGGCGTCCGCGAGTGCGCGCCCTGCCCGGCCAGCCGGATGCCGCGTGCCTGACCCGGCACGCGACGGATCGCGCCAGCCTGCTCCAATGCCTCCAGGTGGTACTGCGCGGCGCGCACGCCCTTGAAGCCGAAGGCGCGGGCGATCTCGGTCTGCGAAGGCGGGACACCGTCGGCGTCGATGCGCTCGGCGATCAAGGCCAGGATTGCTTGCTGGGTATCGGTCAGGTCCATGGTTAGTAGTATTACTACTAACAAGGCCATGCGCAATAGCTAGTTTCCCCTGTCGAGAAGGCCGGCAGCCCTGACGATCGCTAGCGCCGGCTGCGCCAGATCGAAAACAGGATCCAGATGCCGCACAAGCCGGCGCCGATGAATCCGCCAACGCCCAGCGCCAGTAACCATCGACTGGCGCTCCCGCCGACGCTGTTCATAACGATCGACGAACCGATCACCAAGGCAGCGGTCACGATGCCCATGGTGAGCCGATTGGCGGCGCGGTCGACCTGCTCGCCGAACTCGCGCAGGGCGCGCGTTTCCACGTGCAGCTGCAACTTGCCGCGCCGTGCGGCCTGGATCAGACGCTTGAGATCGCGTGGCAGATCGCCGATCAGATCGATCGCGCCGGTCACGGTGCGTCGACTGCGGCGCAACATGGCGCTGGGTGCGTACCGCTGCAACACCACGCGCTCCAGATACGGCCGCGCTTCGGTGGCCATGTCGAAATCCGGATCCAGCTGGCGCCCCATCCCTTCGAGAGTGAGAAAGGCCTTGATCATCAGCGCCAGATCCGACGGCAGCGTCAGTCCGTGATCGCGCAGGATGGCGGTGACGTCGCCGAGCATCGCGCCGATGCGTAGCTCTTTCAACGGCACGCCACGGTATTCGTCGACGAATGCACCGATGTCCTGTTGCAGCCGCGCCTCGTCGATATCCAGGCTGGTGCCGGCCCACTCCAGCAGCACATCGATGACCGCCTCGGCGTCGTAGCTGACCATGCCGTGCAGCAGCTGCGCGACCTGGAAACGGCGCTGTTCGGACACACGCCCCACCATGCCGAAATCGATGACGGCGATACGACCGTCGCGCAGATAGAAAATGTTTCCCGGATGCGGGTCGGCGTGGAAGCAGCCGTCCTGCAGCACCATCTTGAGCACGATGCCGGCACCCGTGCGCGCAAGCGCCTTGCGATCCAGCCCCGCCGCATCGACCGACACCATGTCGCGCCCGGGGATGCCATCGATGAACTCCTGCACATTGAGCGACTCGCAGGTCCACTGCCAATACACCGCGGGCACCACCACCTGCGGGTCGTGCGCGAAGTTGGCGGCGATGCGCTCGGCATTGCGACACTCGGCGGCGAAGTCCAGCTCGCGCCGCAGCGAGACAGTGAATTGCTGCACCACTTCAGCCGGGCGATAGCGCTTGAGATCGGGTGCGCGCGTTTCGACGATGTCGGCCAGCCGCGCAAGCAGACGTAGATCCGCATCGATGGTGTCACCGATGCCTGGACGACGGATCTTCAAGACCACCGGCGTGCCGTCGGCCAGCCAGGCGCGATGCGTTTGCGCCAGCGATGCAGCAGCCAGGGGTTGTTCGTCCAAGCGTGCGAACACGCTTTCCGGCTCTGCGCCCAATGCGGCGACCAATTGCGGCCGGATCTGTTCGAACGGCAATGCAGGAACCGCATTTTGCAGTTCGCTCAGTTCTTCGATCCATTCCGGCGACAGCAAGTCGACACGCGTCGCCAGCACTTGCCCCAGCTTGACGAAGGTTGGCCCGAGCTCCTCCAGCGCACGACGCACACGCATGGCGGCGGACATCCGCAAGCGGCCCTCGGCGTTGTTCCAGTGCAGCAACCTGCCGGCACGTTCGAGCACATCGGCCAGCCCGATGCGGCGCACCACATCGCCAAAGCCGTATCGAATCAGGACCGAGGCGATTTCCTGCAGACGCCCGAGGTCACGCACGGTGCCAAGCGCTTCCCACATCAGTGCACCGCCTGCGCAGGTTCGAAACGGGTGGCTGGCTCGCTACACGCCTGCGCGCAGACCCCAACGTGAGCGATCTCTTGGTGCGATAGCGATGCCTCGCGCACCGACCGATCCACGACCACAGGCCCACCAGCATCACGTGCCGGCAAGACAGCCGCGTGACTCCCCGCCTCACGTGGCGCAAGCCGGCGCACCTGCGCAGCAATAACCGGCGACGCACCAGGCGGACTGCGCCGGATGAAGATGGATGGCAACGTATCGAACACAGCAGCGGAAAACCCGAACATCGGCCACAGAGGTTGGCGAAGAGATTCTAGTTTGTAGCCGATCTCTCCGCCGCTGTCGCGCCTCTATCCGCTGCGGGCTTAGCGCACAGTGTGGTGCGCGTGCGAGTTGACGCTTCGATCGCGCAGCACGCAGTGCGGCCCAGTGGCTTCAATACCGAAGGCGCAAGGTCAACCCATAGGTCCGCGGCGCGCCGAGAAATGCGTTCCAGGAACCGGCCTGCAGCGGCGCGTCGATGACGACCTGGCGATAGGTTTCGTTGCCCAGATTCTCCGCCCAGGCTTCCACCATCCAGCGCTTGTCGTCTGCGCCGATACCGGCCCTGGCATTGACGATGGTGTAGGCCGGCTGCACCTTTTGCGGATCCAGGTCGGTGCCGGCGTTGAAGTCGGATGAGTATTTGGCGCCCAGATTGAAACGCGCCGTCAGCTGATTGCCCAGCGGGCGTTCGTAGGTAGCCGACAGATTGCCCGACCAACGCGGTGCGAAGCTCATGCGGCTACCCGGCAACAGCGCAAGATCGGCGTCGGGCAAACGGTCATCACCATACGTGGTATCCGTGTAGCTGAGCCCACCTTGCAGCATCAAGCCACGCACGCCGGTTTGCCAGAGCAATTCGGTGTCGATTCCCTGCGAAATCACGGTAGGCACGGAGCGAACCACGAAACTGGTGCCGAGAAAATTGTTGAGCTGGAAATCGCTGACGTTCTGGTAGAACAGCGCCGCATTCAACAGCAGATTGCCGTCCATCCAGGTGGTCTTGGCACCCAATTCAAAACTGTTGACGAACTCGCCGGGAAACGCCGTGTCGTCTACCGGCACGATTCCTTGCGCGCCGCTGGACAGGCCATCTGCCGACTGCACCCGGTCCAGATTGAAGCCGCCCGCCTTGTAGCCACGGGCAGCCGAGGCATACGTCATCACCTCGTCGCTCCAGCGATAAGCCAGTTTGACGGTCCCGGACCATTCGCGCTCGGTCAGTTCCTGGTGGGTCCTGCGGCCGTTGTGTGCCACGTTACTCCACGGCAGGCAGGTGAATCCGATCACCTGCGGCGCGATCAGCGGTACCGCCGTGGCAGGCACGCCACGTGCACCCAGGGCGGCGCCGATACGGCGCAATGCCGCAGGATTCAACTGCCCGTTGGCAGCGAAATAACTGGCGCACGCCGGGCTGCCGTCCGGATTGTCGTAGGTCGAGGCCAGCACCTTGTTTTCGTGCGTGTAGCGCAAACCCATCACCACATCCAATGCATCGGTCGCATGCCAGGTGTTGTTGGTGAACAGCGCCACGCTCTTGCCATCCTGACGATAACGATCCTGGCTACCAAGTCCGCGGAACAGCGAACCGGCCGGCACGCCAGTGGCATCGGCGAGAAAACGCGGTGCATCTGCACGCGTGGCCAAGGCCGGGTTGACCCGCGCCAGCAGCGCTGTCGAAAGATAGGGTTCGTAGGCGCTTCCGAAGCGATACGACTCGTTGCGTCGCAGCCTTTCGTCGGCATAGAAGAAGCCAATCATCCAGTCCACGCGTTCGGTGGAGCCGGCCAGGCGCAACTCCTGACTGAAGGTTCTGAAGCCGGTGAACGTCTCGTCCTTGCGCGGCTCGCGGTACAGCACATCGGCGGCGCTGTAGTCGAAGTCCAAGCCGTTGACCGCCGTCCAGTCGCGCAGTGCGGTGATGGATGTCAGCGTCGCCTCGTTTAGCCAGGGCGTGGTCCAGTCGACCTGCGCGGACACGCCGCGATCGCGAATGTTCTGAACGGTGCCGCGATTGCTATAAGCCAGCCGGCGCGACGGGTCAGCAATGGGAATACCGGCCTGACCTCCCGGAGCGACTGCATCCATGACCGCCGCCAGCGGCCCGCGTTCGGTGGTGACGGTGACGCAGCAATTCTCCGCGCGGTTGGTGGCATCGGCAGAGAAGTTGATCGCCAGATCGTGAGACGGCTCCCAGAGCAGCTGGACACGTCCGGTCTCAAGATTCTGATCGCCGTCGCGTGTATCGGTACGCGGGCCGTTACCGGTGACCACGTCTTCAAACCCATCGCGGCGACGCTTTGCCGCGTAGACGCGTAGCGCGGCGGTTTCACCCACCGCGTCATTGAACGCGGCGGCCAGCCCGAATGCGCCAAAATTACCGGCGGTGATTTCTGCATCGGCACTGCGCGTGAAGCTGGGCCGCCGGGTCACCACGTTGACGACGCCAGCGGAGGTGTTCTTGCCAAATACCGTGCCCTGCGGGCCCTTGAGCACCTCGATGCGCTCCAGTTCGCCCAGATCGGAGAACGCCACACCGTTGCGCGCACGCGCCACACCGTCGATGACCACGCCGACCGAAGCTTCCAGGCCCGCGTTGTCGCCCACGGTGCCGATGCCGCGAATGCGGATGCTGGTCTGTGCCGCACTCTGCGTACTGGTGACGATCAAGCCCGGCACCAGCACCTGCAAATCCTTGATGTCGTTCACGCCCGTGTCCAGCAGGAGCTGCTCGGACAGCACCGACACGATCACAGGCACATCCTGCAGTTCTTCTTCGCGTTTTTGCGCGGTGACTTTCATCGCGGCCAGCGTTGCCGGCTCGGTGTGCTCGGCAGTTGCCTGCGTTTGCGCATGCAACAGCGGGGTCTGAATTGCGGCGATAACGGCAAGCGCAAGTGCAGTGCAATAGCAGCGTTCGATGCTCATCAACTTCCCCGGATGAAGAGACGCGTACATGCGCAAGCGCAGCAGATGGTACGAGCCGTGTGAGAAAGACGTTAACGCCGATATGCAGTGAGCACGGACATCAATCCGAACACGGCGCTCCCTTAGCGAACTCTAGCGCTACGCCGTGGAACTTGAGCGATCCCGGCGTGGGGCACGCACATTGACCGCTGCCGGATGGATGTCATGGATGTCAGAGGTGGAACATCGGTAAGTGCAGTAGCTGCCGCACATCCGCTATAGCAGCGCGCTCAAGCCACGCAGTGCCGCGACCACGGTTTGACGACGGACTGCATCGCGGTCGCCGTCGAACTGGAACAACTGCGCCGTGGCGTAGCCGCCGCGTCGTTTCCAGCCGATCCACACCGTGCCCACCGGTTTGTCTTCGCTGCCACCGCCCGGCCCGGCAATGCCGGTCACGGCGACGGCAATGCTGCCACCGGAGGTCACCAATGCACCGGACACCATTTCGATCACGGTTTCCCGGCTGACCGCGCCATGCACCTCCAGCGTCTGCGGCCTGACCCGCAGCAGCGCCTGCTTGGCCTCGTAGCTGTAAGCGACCATGCCGCAATCGAACCAGTCCGAAGAACCGGCAATGTCGGTCATTGCCTTGGCAATCCAGCCGCCGGTACAGCTCTCGGCGGTCACTAGCCGCTCGCGCGCCGCGCGTAATTGGGCGCTCAGCGACTCGGCGAGCTGTAGAAGGTCGTGATCAGTGGGAGACGTCATTGCGGGGGTCAGGATTGAACAGCGGTCACTTTTATCCGAATTTGCCCGCGCTGTCTTGCGCCAGCTGCCTGGTCAGCGATCGGTGTTTGGACCGCCCGCCTGTTTCGGCAAGTGCCCACGCAGTGCGGGATGCCGCTGATGGAGCTGCAGCCTGACATCGCACGTAGGTGACTGTTTCCCGCTGATCTGCGCAGCAACAGATGGTCAATCCAGGGAGCGCACACGACACTGAAGTCACGGCGGACCTGACGGTCCGCACCGACATGCATCGGGACGCGGCAGCCCGTGCGTGGTGACGCCTGCGATGGGTGAACGGGGCCTGCAATCTGCAGCTGGCGCGCAGCTGACTGCGGCCAGCCCCGTCGAATGCCGCGTCAGGTTTCCCAGTCTTCCCGACGGTCCGGCAGCATTGCGCGCAACGGCGCGCCGTCATCTCCGGCGGCAAGCCGTTCGGCTTCGACCATCGGCAGATCGACTTCCAGCAACCAACCGTCCTCGTCGGACTGCTCGTTGCACACCACTTCCAGCTGATGCAGCTTGGAACGCAGGCGACCGGCCGACGACGGCAAGCGCAGCTGTCCGGTCAGATGACGCAGATCCAGGCGTTGACCGAGTGCATGCTGCAGTTCCTGCAAGCCACGCCCGTCGCGCGCCGACACCCACACGCGTTCGCGCCGCGCCTGATCCGGAATACCGTCCTGCGCATCGTGGCGAACTTCGGCGCCGTCGATCTTGTCGATCTTGTTGAACACCAGCAGCTGCGGCAGATCGCCAGCGCCCACCGCCTGCAACACTTCATCGACTTGCAGGATGCGTTCTTCGCGCAGCGGGTCGGCGGCATCGACGATATGCAACAACAAATCGGCATCGCGTGCTTCGGACAACGTCGAACGGAAGGCAGCAACCAATTGGTGCGGCAAATCGCGGACGAAGCCCACCGTATCGGCAAGAATCGCACTGCCGCCTGGCAATGCAATGCGGCGCACGGTGGGGTCCAGCGTGGCGAACAATTGATCGGCCACATAGGCTTGCGCACCGGTCAACGCATTGAACAGCGTCGACTTGCCGGCGTTGGTGTAGCCGACCAATGCAATGCGCGGCAATTCGCTGCGCATCCGCGCACGGCGCATCTGGGTGCGCTGCACCTCGACTTTTTCCAAGCGCTGCTGCAACTGCTCCACACGCTTCTGCAGCAGGCGGCGGTCGGTTTCCAGCTGGGTTTCGCCGGGGCCGCGCAGACCGATCGCACCGCCGCGCTGACGCTCCAGGTGGGTCCAGCCGCGTACCAGCCGTGTTGCCATATGCCGCAGCTGGGCAAGCTCTACCTGCAGCTTGCCTTCGTGGCTGCGCGCGCGTTGCGCAAAGATGTCCAGGATCAGGCCGGTACGGTCGATCACGCGCCGCTCCAGGTAGCGCTCCAGATTGCGCTCCTGACCCGGCGACAAAGTGTGGTTGACCAAGACCAGATCTGCGCCAGTCGCCTCAGCGGCGGCCTTGATTTCTTCTAGCTTGCCGCTGCCGATCAAGGTCGACGGGCTGGGTTTGTCGATGCGCGCGGTGAGCGTTGCCGCCACCGTGGCGCCCGCCGACCTCGCAAGGTCGGCGAACTCCTCCAGCACATCGTCTTCGGCAGGCCCACCTGCATGGGTCTGAATCAACAGCGCGTGCTCACCCTTGCGGGAACGATCAAACACGCGTTACTCCATTACTGCTCGACGTCGTCATCTTCCGCTTGATTACCTTCATTGGATTGCACATACCCACCACCCGGCCCCACGCGCACGTTGCGCGCCGGCACGACCGTGGAGATGGCGTGCTTGTAAACCATCTGACTCACGGTGTTGCGCAGCAGGACCACAAATTGGTCGAACGACTCGATGGTGCCCTGCAGCTTGATGCCGTTGACCAGATACACAGAGACCGGCACCCGCTCGCGCCGTAGCGCATTCAGGAATGGGTCCTGCAACGATTGCCCCTTAGCCATCGAAAAATCCTCTTCATTATTGTTCTTATTGTCCCGGTCGACACCTGCTATCCCCAGCCGGCCCCGGAAACGGGATGTTACACGCCTGAAGCCTGCTGCACAGTGGAACGATGAGCGAGGAAGCCGACAAGTGCGTCGTCCAATTGATGCCGATCACGCTCCGGGTCGAACCAGCGTGCGTCGAGCTCGCCACGCAGCCAGGTGAGCTGCCGTTTGGCCAGTTGCCGGGTCGCCTGAATCGCCTTGTCGCGGAACTCGGCCAAGCTGCCGGCGCCGTCCAGATAGTCCCAGGCCTGGCGATAACCGACCGCGCGCACTGCCGGCAAATCCAGCGGCGCAGCCACGGCGCGCATCTGCGGCAACTCCCGCAAACGCTCCACTTCGGCGAGGAAATCCTGCGCCAGCATCGCGTCCAGGCGCTGCGCGATACGTGCGTGCAGCACCGCTCTATCTTGCGGCGCCAGCACGATTTTCAAGACCCGCAGCGGCAGGCGCGGCCCTGACGGGAGCGCCTGCCAATAGCTGATCGGCCGCCCGCTGAGGCGGTACACCTCCAGCGCACGCTGGATGCGCTGCGGGTCGGTGGCATGGATGCGCGCTGCGGCGATCGGGTCGACCTGCGCCAGTTGCGCATGCAAGCCGGCCCAGCCTATCTGTTCGGCCTCGGCGGCGATTGCGTCTCGCACGGTCGGGTCGGCTTCGGGCAATTGCGACAGCCCTTCGAGCACCGCACGGAAATACAGCCCGGTGCCGCCGGCAAGGATCGGCAACTTGCCGCGCGCAACGATGTTGTCGATCGCCTTGCGTGCATCGGCGGCGAACTCAGCGGCCGAATAAATCTGCCAGGGGTCGCGCAGGTCGAGCAGGTGGTGCGGTACTGCGGCGCGCATCGCGGCATCGGGCTTGGCCGCACCGATATCCAGGCCGCGGTAGACCAGGGCCGAATCGACGCTGACGATCTCTCCATTCCAGCGTTCCGCCGCCTCCAGGGCCAGCGCAGTCTTGCCGCTGGCGGTAGGGCCCATCAGGGCGATCGCAAGCGGGCGTCGGTCGGCCGGCATCAGTCCTCGTCCGGCCAGCGAATGGTCGGCGCCGCCGGCGCACTGACCCGCGGGGTCGGAATCGCAGCCACCGCGTTCCAGACCTTCAAGGCATCCACGGTCGCCGCCACATCGTGCACGCGCAGCAACATGGCACCGTGTTGCGCGGCGATCAGATGCGCCGCGACCGAGCCATGCACCCGCTCGGCCGCAACTTCGCGCCCGGTCAATTCGCCGATGCTGCGTTTACGCGACAGCCCCGCCAGCACCGGCAAGCCGAACTCCTGCAGGCGCTGCAACTGCGCAAGCACGGTCAGGTTATGCGCGGTGGTCTTGTCGAAGCCGAAGCCCGGGTCAAGGATCAATCGGCGCTTGTCGATGCCGGCCATCTCGGCGGCAAAAATGCGCTCGGCCAGAAAACGATGCACCTCCGCCACCACGTCGTCGTAATGCGGCGCGTCCTGCATCGCATGCGGTGCGCTGCGTGCGTGCATCAGCACCACCGGCACGCCCAGTTCCGATGCTGCGTCCAGCGCGTCCGGCGAACGCAACGCATAGACATCGTTGATCATGCCGGCACCGGCAGCGACCGCCGCGCGCATCACCTCCGGCTTGAAGGTGTCCACACTGATCGGCA
Source organism: Xanthomonas sp. Leaf148 (assembly GCF_001423585.1). Taxonomy (GTDB): domain Bacteria; phylum Pseudomonadota; class Gammaproteobacteria; order Xanthomonadales; family Xanthomonadaceae; genus Xanthomonas. The sequence continues at coordinate 54,880 of NZ_LMOP01000001.1, forward strand.
CGCTGGTCTGCTGCACCAATGCCTCGATCACCGGGATCACACGCTGCAATTCGTCTTCCAGCGATACCGCGGTGGCACCGGGACGGGTGGATTCGCCGCCGATGTCGAGCACCGCAGCGCCCTGCTCCACCAGCCGCAGCCCGTGCGCGATCGCCGCCTCACAGGTCGCGTGCTGGCCGCCATCGGAAAACGAGTCCGGCGTGACGTTGACGATCCCTATCACCTGCGGCGCATCAAGTCGCAAACTGCGACCAGCGCAATCCAGCTTGAGGGCGGTATCGAACATCAGTGGTTTCTCCTGAAGCGAGTGAGAGAGAGGGTGATCTGAGCCGGTGCGGCGTGAGCGGACAGCGCCCGCCGATTTGGGTAGCGGCAGACAATCGCTACCGACTGCAGCGACGACGCGCACCCGGTGAACGGCTGAGGCTAGCGGATGCGGCTTGATGCAGGGTCGTCTGTTTGTTGCAGGGAGCGTTTGCCATTGTCGCGCAGCCCGCACCGCGTCGCACCTTGTGCGTGGAGAACTCAGGGCTGCGCCCACACTGGAATGCAGCTTCGATTGCATGGGAGAACGGAACGCAATGCACTTCATCGCTCACCGCCGGCCGATCGCTCACCGTCTCCAAACAACACAACGCAGCGGGGCCAGGAATCGCTTCCTGGCCCCGCTGGATATCTGCAACTGCAAACGCCTGACTTAGATCTGCTCGGCCGGTCCTGCAATCGGCGGCAACGGACGCGGGCTGCCCTTATCGTTGTTGTTGCCACCGTCCTTGTCGGACTTGGCCCAACCGGCTGGCGGCGGCGGCTCGCGGCCTTCCATGATGGCGTCGATCTGCGGCACGTCGATGGTTTCGTACTGCAGCAGCAATTGCGACATCGCGTGCAGCTTGTCCAGGTTCTCGGTGAGGATGGCTTTGGTCTTGCCGTAGGCCTTGTCCAGGATCGAACGCACCACTTCGTCGATCTTGCGCGCGGTTTCGTCCGAGACATTCTTGTGCTGAGTCACGGAGCGACCCAGGAACACCTCATCCTCTTCCTCGCCATAGGCGACCGGGCCAAGCTCGTCGGACAAGCCCCACTTGGTGACCATGTTGCGCGCCATCTTGGTCGCACGCTCGATATCGTTGGACGCACCGGTGGTGACCTTGTCGCCACCGAAGATCAGCTCTTCGGCAACACGGCCGCCATACAGCGAGCACAGCTGCGATTCGATCGCGACACGGTTCATCGAATAACGGTCGCCTTCCGGCAGATACATGGTCACACCAAGTGCCCGACCGCGCGGAATGATGGTGACCTTGTAGACCGGGTCGTGCTCCGGCACCAGCCGCCCGACGATGGCATGGCCAGCTTCGTGGTACGCAGTCAGCGTCTTCTCATCTTCGCTCATGGCCATCGAACGGCGTTCGGCACCCATCAGGATCTTGTCGCGGGCACGGTCGAAATGGTCCATGCGGACCTCCTTCTCGCTGCCACGCGCCGCAAACAATGCGGCCTCATTACACAGATTGGCCAAGTCGGCACCGGAGAAGCCCGGGGTACCGCGTGCAATGACCATCGGCACCACGTCATCGGCCAGCGGCAGCTTGCGCATATGCACGCGCAGGATTTGCTCGCGACCCTTGACGTCCGGCAGCCCCACCACGACCTGGCGATCGAAGCGGCCCGGACGCAGCAGCGCCGGATCCAGCACGTCGGGACGGTTAGTGGCGGCGATCACGATCACGCCTTCGCCGCCTTCAAAGCCGTCCATTTCGACCAGCAACTGGTTCAAGGTCTGCTCGCGCTCGTCATGCCCGCCGCCGAGACCGGCACCGCGATGGCGACCCACTGCATCGATTTCGTCGATGAAGATGATGCACGGCGCATGCTTCTTGGCCTGCTCGAACATGTCGCGCACGCGGCTCGCACCGACGCCGACGAACATTTCGACGAAATCCGAACCGGAGATGCTGAAGAACGGCACCTTGGCTTCGCCCGCAATCGCCTTGGCAAGCAGGGTCTTACCGGTACCCGGCGGGCCGACCATCAACACACCGCGCGGAATCTTGCCGCCCAGCTTGGTGAACTTGGTCGGGTCGCGCAGGAAGTCGACCAGCTCGCCGACTTCTTCCTTGGCCTCGTCGCAACCGGCAACGTCGGCGAAGGTGATCTTGACCTGATCCTCGCCCTGCAGCTTGGCCCGCGATTTACCGAAGCTCATCGCACCCTTGGCACCGCCACCACCGCCCTGCATCTGGCGCATGATGAACAGCCAGAAGCCGATGATCAGGATGACCGGCAGGAAGTTGAGCACCAGCGACCAGAAACCCGGTCCGGTGGACGGCTTCTGGCGGGTCATTTCGATGTTCTTGCTGTACAGCACGTCGACCAGCTTGTCGTCGCGCGGACCGTACACGGTGGCTTCGCTGCCATCGGTACGCTTGAAGCGGATCGCGTTGACCGCGAGGTTGGTCTCATCGGTGTAGTCCACCGATTTGACGCGCCCGGAGTCCACTTCTTTCAGAAACTGGGTATAGGTGATCGAGTCGGGGCCGACGCCGCCCGCCATCCGCGGCGAGAAGCTCTGGAAGACGACCATCAGCACAACCGCGACGACCACCCACAGCAGCAGATTCTTGGTCAAGTCGTTCATCCTCATTGGCTCCGGTGCCCTCTACTCTTCTATTCTTGAAATTCAGCGATCATTGGCAGCTTACTTGATCTGGGCACGCTTGCCCTGACCGAGCGCATAAACTTCCGGGGATCGCTTGCGCGAGGCCGCCGGTTTGCGAATCGTCACCTTGTCATAGCGGCGGCGAAGCTCGCGAATGTAGTCGTCGGACCCAACACCCTGGAACAGCTTGATCAAAAACGCCCCACCCGGCTTGAGGTGGGTGTCGGCAAATTCCATCGCCAGTTCCGCCAGGTGCATCATCCGCGGTTGGTCGACCGCATCCATGCCACTCTTATTGGGGGCCATATCGGACAGAACAAGGTCCACCGGCACATCGCCCAACATCGCTTCGAATTCCGATAGGACGGCTTGTTCCCTGAAGTCGCCATGAAGGAACTCCACCCCGGCCAGCGGGGGCATCTCCAGGATATCCAGCGCCAGCACCCGGCCGGTGTCGCCGAGCGACCTGCGCACCTGCTGGCACCAGCCACCGGGCGCGGCGCCCAGATCGACCACCACCATGTCCGGCTTGAGCAGGCGATCGCGCTGGAGCAATTCCTCCAGCTTGTAGGCGGCACGCGAGCGCATGCCTTCGGCCTGAGCCTTCTTCACGTAAGGGTCGGCGAAGTGTTCCTTGAGCCAGCGCTGGCTGCTTTTACTACGGGAAGGCATTGGCAACGGGGGTCCGAACGGGCCGCCATGATACCCTGAACACCCTTTGCTGCCTTTCGATCCTGCATGTCCATTGTTCTCACCTCCGCCCAGAACCGTTTCCTGCGCGGCCAGGCCCACGATCTCAAGGCGCTGCTGCAAACCGGCGGCAAAGGGGTCACGCCAGCATTTCTGGCCGAACTCGAGGAAGTGCTCGAGCGCCACGAACTGATCAAGGTGAAGGTGGCCTCCGAGGATCGTGAGACCCGCGACGCGCTGATCGCCGAGCTGGTCGGGCAAACCGGTAGCGCCCTGGTGCAGCGGATCGGCCACGTCGCCATCCTGTACCGCCCCAGCAAGGAAAAGCGTCAGATCGTGCTGCCGCGCGGCTGATCAACCGAGTTTGTTATGCCTTTAAGCCAAGAACATCCCGATTACGCCTACGCGCTGCGCGCGGCCGACGGCCGCCATGCCAAGGTCAACGAGCAGATCCTGCAGCAGAGTTTCATCCTGATGCCGGATGAGTTGGTGGAACGCTGGCCGGTGCAGGATCTGGAACACCTGCATGCAAGCCACATGGATGCGGTGCTGGCGCTGACGCCGGCGGTCATCCTGCTGGGCACCGGCGAGCGCCAGCGCTTTCCGAACGCACAAGTGCTTGCCGCCTGCCTGACCCGCGGCATCGGGCTGGAAGCGATGACCAATGCCGCTGCGGCGCGCACCTACAACGTGCTGGCCAGCGAAGGCCGGCGGGTGGCGCTGGCGATGGTCTTGCCTGGCTGATTGGCTGGGACGGGAATCGGGAATCGGGAATCGGGAATCGGGAATCGGGAATCGGGAAAGCGTGTTTACGAAGGTTTCGCTGTCAAGCGAAAATTCTCCAACTCCACAATCAGCCGGCCTTAGAGCGGCGACCCAGCCCATCCCGCAGCGCCAACAGCCCCAGGCTGTTACGAATCCCTAATCCCCACTCCCCAATCACTTCTTCGGCAAATACAGCAACGGATCGACCGGTTTGCCGTTGTAGCGAATCTCGAAGTGCAGCATGTCGCGGGCGGCGCCGCTGCGGCCCATTTCGGCGATCTGCTGGCCGGCCTTGACGCTCTGGCCTTCGTTGAGCAGACGCTTGCGGTTGTGGCCGTATGCCGACAACCACTGGTCGTTGTGCTTGATGATGATCAGCTCGCCATAGCCGACCAGGCCGGCGCCCGAGTACACCACCACGCCATCGGCGGCTGCGCGCACGGCCTGACCACTGGCGCCGGCGATGTCCACGCCCTGCTTGGTGGTTTCGCCGGTCACGAAGGTACCGACCACCACGCCGTCGGCGGGCCAACGCCAGGAAAAGCCGCTGCTGACAGGCGCGGCGACCGGCGTGGCCGGACGCGGCGGCACCACCGTACCAGCCACCGGCGCGCTTGCTCCCGGCTTGCTGGCACCGGGCGGATACAGCTTCAAGGTCTGGCCGGGATAAATGGTGTTGGGCGAGGACAGGCCGTTCCACGCGGCCAGATCCGGCGCGGTGATATTGGTGCGGCGAGAAATCGCATACAGGGTGTCGCCGCGCTGCACGGTCACCGTCGCACCGGGACGCGGCACCGATGGCCGTGGCGCCGCAGACGGACGCGAGGATGACGAACCGCCACCGGCGCCAGGGGAACGCACCACTGTCGCGCTGCTGCAGGCGGTCAGCCCGATTGCCACTACGAGCACGACTGCTATCTTGCGTACCGAATTCATTTGCGTCTTGCTCATCCGTTCGTTGTCTTCCACACCAGCCAAGCTGCGCCTGCTGCAAGCACCGCCATCGCCATCCAGCCCAGCGGCTCGATCCAGCGATGCAGCGCCGCTTCGGCCCGTGCGCCGCCGAGGCGGATCGCGCCTGCGACCAGATAGACGCGTTTGCCGCGCCCGACCAGCATGCTGGCGATGAAGGGCAGGATCGGCACGCCGACCACGCCCGAGGCCCAGGTAAAGATCTTCAGCGGGATCGGCGTGAAACCCACTAGCACCAGTGCCCAGAACGCCTTCCACGGCGACTCCGCCACCAGCGCGCGCAAGGTTTCGATCTGGGCCTGTATCTTCACGCTCCAGCCCAGCCATTCGATCAGCGGCTGCAGCGCGGCGAAGGCGAAATGCCCCAGCAGATAGCCGACCATTGCGCCGCACACCGAGCCAACCAGGCTCAAGGTGGCGAACCATAGCGAGCGCTTGGGCTCGGCGAGCGACATCGGCGCCAGCATCACTTCCGGCGGCACCGGAAAGATGAAGCCCTCCACGAAGCTGAGACCGGTCAGCAGCGCTGGCGCGCGGCGGTGGCGCGACCAACGGATGGCCACGTCGTACAACGGCCCGAAAATCTTCATCGAGTCACTCTCATCAGATCAATCCAGCATGCCCGACAACAGCGGGACGAACGTGACCGGCGCCAGAACCTGTTGCTCGATCTCGCCATCGGCAGCGCGGGTGAGCTGCACCAGCGACTGCGAGGACGCGCCGCCAACCGGGGCCACCAGGCGCCCACCGACCGCGAGCTGATCGACCAGCGCATCCACCAGAGCCGGCGCTGCAGCAGTGACCACAATGGCATCGTACGGGCCATGCTCGGGCCAGCCGATGCGGCCATCGTCGTGCTTACTGCGCACGTTCATGCCCAGATGGCGGAAGCGTTTGCGCGCCTGCCTCAGCAGGTCGCCGATGCGCTCGACGGTGTAGACCTCCAGGCCCAGCGCGGCGAGGATCGCGCCCTGATAGCCGGAGCCGGTGCCGACTTCCAGCACCTTGGTCGGCGCCACCTGCAGCACGGCCTCGGTCATACGCGCGACCACCCAGGGCTGCGAGATGGTCTGGCCGTGGCCGATCGGCAGCGCGGTGTCTTCGTAGGCACGCGAGGCCAGCGCTTCGTCGATGAACAGATGCCGCGGGACGGTGCGCATGGCATTGAGCGTGGCTTCGTCCTGGATGCCGGCCTCGCGCAGGCGCTCGACCAGACGGTCGCGCACGCGCTGCGAGGTCATGCCGATGCCGACCGATTCCGGTTGCAGCATGCGCAGCCTCGGCGTCATGCCGGGCCGTCCAGCGCAGCGGTCAGCCCGCCGACCCAGCCGGCCACCGTCTCCAGCGCCTGGTAGCGGGTGAGATCGACATGGATCGGCGTGATCGAGATATGCCCCGTGCGCACGGCATGGAAATCGGTGCCAGCGCCGGCGTCCTGTTCCGGACCGGCCGGGCCGATCCAGTACACGGTGCGGCCCCGCGGGTCTTGCTGCGGCACGCAGGGCTCGGAGCGATGCCGGTTGCCGAGCCGGGTGACTTCGAAACCGAGCACATCCGACCAGGCCAGATCCGGCACGTTGACGTTGAGGATGGTGTCGGCCGGCAATGGGTCGGCCTTCAGCCGCGCGACGATTTCCACTGCGGCGCGCGCGGCGGTGTCGTAGTGATGGGCTTCGTGGTTATGTGTCACCAGCGACACCGCCACCGCGGGCAGGCCCAGGAAGCGGCCTTCCATCGCAGCAGAGACGGTGCCGGAATAGATCACGTCGTCGCCGAGATTGGCCGAATTGTTGATGCCGGAGACCACGATGTCCGGGTCGTAATCCAGCATGCCGGTGAGCGCCAGATGCACGCAGTCGGTGGGCGTGCCGGCCACCGCGCAGGTTTGCGCGTCGATGCGGCGGGTGCGGATCGGCACATCCAGCGTCAGCGAATTGCTGGCGCCGGAACGGTCGCGATCGGGCGCGACTACCATCACTTCATGACCGGCATGCCGCAGCGCCTCGGCCAGGATCTGGATGCCGGGGGCGTCGACACCGTCGTCGTTGCTAACCAGTACGCGCATGAGACTCCTCGGAAAACCCGGCCATGATACCGGATGCGTCCATGCGCTTGCCGCTTGATCTTCGCGTGTGTCTGAGGTTGGACCGGTTACGCTGTACCGATGTCACATCCTGAAGACGAAGACGACAGCGCGCTGTTCCGCGCGGCGATCGGCGCGGTGAAGCCGATCCGCGAAGTGGCGCCGCCGGCCAATGCCAAACCGCGCCCAAAACCCCGCGCGCGCATGGCCGAGCGCGACGAGGCGCAAGCGCACACCGAATTCGCCCGATTGCTACGCGACAGCGCACCGCTGGAAGCCGGCGACACCGCCAGCTATCGCCGCGAGAATCTTCCCACTCGTTTGTTTCAACGCCTCAAGCGCGGGCAATTTTCGGTGCAGGACGAGCTGGATCTGCATGGCGCCACCGCAGCCCAGGCCGAGGCCTTGCTGCGGCAGTTCCTGCTGGATGCGCATGCGCACGAACATGGCTGCGTGCGCATCATCCATGGCAAGGGCCTGCAATCGGACAATGGCGCGCCAGTGCTGAAGAACCTGATGGACCGCCTGCTGCGCCAGCGCAACGATGTGCTGGCATTTCATTCGGCGCCGCCGACGCAGGGCGGCACCGGTGCGTTGTTGGTGTTACTGGCGCGGCGATAGTGGGGTGATGCGTGGGTAGGTGCGGGTGTGTTTGCTGCCTGGCAGGCAGGCGCCGTATTGAGACGAGTTGTGGTCTATGCGCGTGCAGACTGACGCTTGCGTTGCGACACCCATAGTCAGTCCCGAGCATTCGTCTTCACTTCCGAGCATTCGCTGCGCCGGATAGCTGCTTCGCTTGCAACCGTGCTTCCGTGCGGCTGACAAGCGATCGGTCGTGCGGGTCGCGGCCGGGGCCGCTCCTACGAGAACGGGACTCGCTGTTGTGCGTGTGTCAGCAGACGGCGTGCTTGATCCGCTCAGTCGCCTTCATTCCCGAGTATTCGCTGCGCTGGATAGCAGCTTCGCTTGTAGCCGCGCTTGCGTGCGGCTGACAAGCGATCGGTGGTGCGGGTCGCGGCCGGGGCCGCTCCTACGAGAGCGGGACTCGCTGTTGTGCGTGTGGCAGCAGGCGGATTGCTTAACCTGCTCAGTCGCCTTCACTCCCTAGTATTCGCTGCGCCGGATAGCTGCTTCGCTTGCAACCGCGCTTGCCGTGCGGCTAACAAGCGATCGGTCGTGCAGGTCGCGGCCGGGGCCGCTCCTACGAGAAGGATGGCTGCGTGGGGCCTGGCATATGCGGCATAGGGTGCTTTGATTGAGCACGCTCAGTCGTCGGAACGACTGGTTGCCGCTGCACGCCCCGCATCGCTGACATCGCCCAGCTCCCACAGCACTGCAGTGGCGTAGCAGCCCGGTGGCAGCGCGAATTCCACCTGCAAGGTCTGCTCGTCCAGCCAACGATATTGGAGTTCTTGTGGACGCAGGCGCAGCGCGCGGCGCTCCTGTTTCAATTCGGCAGCTTCCAGTCCCTGGCGCAACGCCTCCGATTGCGGGTCTGCTAACGCGCCCCGCTCCACCGCGGCGGCCTGAGCGGTGGGACGCAGTTCGCCCACGCCCCACAACGGACCGCTCGGATGGATGTCGAAGCGTGCCAGCCGCTCGGCCAACACCTCGCTCCACGGCTCGGGGCCGAATACGCTGCGCGAGCCATCCAGCATCCACGCTTCGCCATCCAGCGCCGCATCCCAGCTGCCTTGCTCCACACGTGCGCTCAGCACGCGATTGAACAGCGACGAGCGCGCCGCAGACAGCAGGATCGAGCGTTGATCGTTGCGCAGACGGCGCTTGGGGGCCGGCACCAGCGTGCCGTCGGCCTCCTGCAGGTAACCGAACATCGCCAGCGCAGACGCCACATTGCCGCCATCGCGCCCGAAGCGCTGTTCGCCAAACCAGTTGGGGATGCCGCGCGCGGCGATTGCCTGCAAGCGTTGCTCGATGGCGCCGCGCTCGCCCTGCACCTGACGCAACGTCAGCACGAAGCGATTGCCCAGCAGCGCGCCGCGTTGCAGCTTGCGGTTATGCCAGGTGCTGTGGACCACCTGCATCTGCGCATCGTCGAGCGCGGCAAGGTCCGGAGCGATGCGCTTGGGCAGGTGCACACTGAAACGTTGCGTGGTCACTGCATGGCGATCCTTCAGCCCTGCATAGCTGACGCCCATCTCCGCGATGCCCGCCCATTTCGCCAGATGTTTAGCGATATAAGCCGTGTTCTGCCCACGCTTGCGAATGGTGAGCAACAGATGCTCGCCTTCGCCCGAGGGCTCGAACGACGGCAGCTCATCGACCTGGAAATCTTCCGGCGTGCTGCGCGTTGCCGCGCTGAGGACCGCTGCGCCATGCGCACGCGGAAGAGAGGAGGTCTCGCTCATAGTGTGGTTCGCCTTCGCGCCGACGGATCGTGCGCTGTTTGCCGAGCTCTCGGCGCGGAATGTCGTGGTGCATGCCAAAAACCCGGCATGCAGAAGTGCGTTGTGGAGCAGCAAACAAAACCACGGCGCTCACCGCCAGCCGGATGCGGTCGGTACTCGGTGCGGCATGTACGACTCGTACACTGCAGTTGCGAGCGCGCCGTCCACATCCACCTGACGACCGCTCGCTATGTGTGTTAGCCGCGATTAGAGCGCGATCTTGCCCAGCAGCACCGCAGCCTGCGCGGCGATACCTTCGCCACGACCGGTGAAGCCGAGCTTCTCGCTGGTTGTTGCCTTGACGCTGACCGCATCGAGCTCAATGCCCAGCAGCCCGGCAATGCGTTCGCGCATGGCCAGCGCATGCGGACCAACCTTGGGCCGCTCGCAGATGACGGTGATATCGGCATTGCCGACGCGCCAGCCACGCTCGCGCAACAATTGATCGCAGTGCTGCAGAAACTGCGCGCTGTCGGCATCCTTCCAGCGCTCATCCGAGGGCGGGAAATGCTGGCCGATATCGCCCAGCGCCAAGGCGCCCAGCATCGCATCGCAGAGCGCGTGCAACACCACATCGCCGTCGCTGTGCGCGAGCACGCCATGGCTATGCGCGACACGCACGCCGCCAAGCATCACATGGTCGCCATCGCCGAACGCATGTACGTCGTAGCCCTGGCCGATTCGGAAATTGAAGGACATGGAAAACCTGTGGTGATTAAGAGGCGTCGCTGCCGTCGCTGGCAACGACACCCAGCCCGGCATCGCTGCGCGCGGGTGGCGCAACCTCGTAGGACGCAGCGCCCGGATCGGCGTCTACCGCAACGCCGCGGCGTACAAGTTCGAACTCGAAGCGTGCCAGATCCGCCGGCGTGGTGACCTTGAAATTGTCCTCGGCGCCTTCCACCAGCAACGGACGCAACCCAAGTCGCTCCATCGCCATGGCCTCGTCGGTGACGTCGACGCCGGCAGCCGACGCGTCGGTGAGACCACGGATCAGCTGATGCCGCCGAAACAACTGCGGTGTCAGCGCGCGCCACAGGCGCTCGCGTGGCTCGGTGCCATCGATACCGCCGTCGTCGCCGGCACGTTTGAGCGTGTCGCGCACCGGTGCGGCCAGGATCGCGCCGACCGGGTCGCCACGGCCGATTTCCAACAGCCGGTCCAGATCTGCCAATGCCAGATTCGGGCGCGCGGCATCGTGCACCAGCACGAAGTCGTCCGCACGCACGCTCTCGGGCAGGGCCAGCAAGCCGGCCAGCACCGAGGCTGCGCGTGTGGCACCACCAACGCAGGCCAACACCGGCTTGGACTGCACCGCCGTCCAGCCCGGCCAGTCGGCATCGCCCGGCGCAATCGCCACCAGGATGCCGGCGACCGCCGGATGCGCGGCCAGCGCTGCCAGGGTGTAGGCCATCAACGGTTGGCCCGCTGCTGGCAGATATTGCTTAGGAAGCGCGCCGCCAAACCGCGTGCCGCGCCCTGCGGCCGGCACGATGGCCCAGATCGAGCCGGTCATGGATGTTGTTCCGTCGCAGATGCGGGCTCGGACGTGGCCGGCGCGGGCGCAGGTTCAGTCGTTGAGGCAGGCAGCAGCGGCGCATCTTCGACCACGCGATAGAACGTCTCGCCCGGTTTGATCATGCCCAGCTCGCTGCGTGCGCGCTCTTCGATCGCCGCCTCGCCGTCCTTCAAATCCTTCACCTCTGCTGCCAACGCCTGGTTGCGTTGGCGCAGACCTTCGTTGTCCTGTGTCTGATGCGCGACCTGGGCTTCCAGCATCATCACTTCACCGGAATTCCCAGGCCCGAACCAGAAGCGGTACTGCAGCCAAGCCAGCAGCACCGCCAGCACCAGCAGTAGCCAGCGCCAGTTGCGCACGGCTTATCGCTTGATCGAAACGAACGCGTCGCGGCCGGCGTAACGCGCGCCGGAGCCCAACGCCTGCTCGATGCGCAGCAGTTGGTTGTACTTGGCCACACGGTCGCTGCGGCACAGCGAGCCGGTCTTGATCTGGGTGGCGGTGGTGGCCACGGCGATGTCGGCGATGGTGGTGTCTTCGGTTTCGCCGGAACGGTGCGAGACGATGGACGCGTAGTTGGCTGCGTGCGCCATGGCGATCGCTTCCAGCGTTTCGGTCAGCGTGCCGATCTGGTTGACCTTGATCAGGATCGCGTTGGCGGTGCCCGAGTCGATGCCCTGCTTGAAGATCTTCGGGTTGGTGACGAACAGATCGTCGCCCACCAGCTGCACCTTCTTGCCGACGCGGTCGGTCAGCAGCTTCCAGCCGGCCCAGTCGTCTTCGGCCAGGCCGTCTTCGATGCTGATGATCGGGTACTGCGCCACCCAGTCGGCCAGGAAGTCGACGAACTGCTCGCTGGTCAGGCGCTTGTTCTCGCCGACCAGGTTGTACTTGCCGTTGTCGTAGAACTCGCTGGAGGCCACGTCCAGGCCCAGCAGCACGTCTTCGCCGGCGGTGTAACCAGCCTTGCCGATCGCTTCGAGAATGGTGTCCAGCGCTTCGACGTTGCTGCGGAAGTCCGGCGCAAAGCCGCCTTCATCGCCCACCGCCGTGCTCAGACCGTGGCCCTTGAGCACCGACTTGAGCGAATGGAAGATTTCGGTGCCTGCGCGCAGCGCTTCGGAGAACGAGCTGCAACCGACCGGCAGCACCATGAACTCCTGGAAGTCGACGTTGTTGTCGGCATGCGCGCCGCCGTTGATGATGTTCATCATCGGCACCGGCAATTGCACATCGGATTCGGTGATGGTGGACAGGTACTGCCACAGCGGCTGCTTGCGCGAGGCGGCAACCGCATGCGCGGCGGCCAGCGAAACACCCAGCAGCGCGTTGGCGCCCAGGCGGCCCTTGTTCTCGGTGCCATCCAGGTCGATCAGGCGACGGTCCAGACCCTGCTGGTCGGCCGCGTCGAAATCCTTGAGCGTCTCGGCGATGGTGCCGTTGACGTTGTCCACCGCGTGGCGCACGCCCTTGCCCAAGTAACGGGTCTTGTCGCCGTCGCGCAGCTCCACCGCTTCCTTGGTGCCGGTCGAGGCGCCCGAGGGCACGGCCGCGCGGCCGAACGAGCCGTCTGCCAGCGTGACTTCGGCCTCCAGCGTGGGATTGCCGCGGGAATCGAGGATTTCGCGGGCGAGGATCTTGGCGATAGTGGTCATAGGTCGATCGGTTACCAGTAAGGGGGAAGTACACCGGAAACAAGCTGCCGGATTATCGCTGCACACCGGTCCATTGCCAAATCGCATGGGGCCGGATGCGTGCCAGACCGGCAAGACTGCGCGACTAAGCCTTCAGGGCCAGCAGCGACAAACAAAACAGCAGTAGCAAGAGCAGCAGCAACGCCAGGCCCATGGCTGCAGCGCCCGGCTGGCGACGCTGCGAGAACGCGACCGGGCTGGCGACAAGACCGCCCAGCGTGACCAGCGCGCCTACCAACAGCGTGACAAACATTGGAATGCGCGTGGCCTGCATCGCATGGCTGCCGTCGCCCGGCATGCCGATGCTGGCGGTCACCAGGAAGGCCATCACGGCCAGGCAGGCCCATGCCGCGAGCGACAACCCCAATGCCATCCAGCCCCAGGGCCAGTGCCGCCAGTGCCGGCGTTGGCGACGCGCTGCCGCCAACGCCCATGGGTCGGAACTCATGCGACGTCGAAACTCATGCGAAGCGCGCGAACCCGTGCTTCTTGGTCACCGCATCCAGCTCCATCAACGTTTCGAGCAGTTCTTCCATGCGGTCCAGCGGCCAGGCATTGGGGCCATCGGACAGCGCCTTGGACGGGTCCGGATGGGTTTCGGCGAACAGGCCGGAAATGCCCACGGCCACCGCAGCGCGCGCCAGCACCGGCACGAACTCGCGCTGGCCACCGGAGCTGCTGCCCTGCCCGCCCGGCAACTGCACCGAATGCGTGGCGTCGAACACCACCGGGCAGCCGGTGTCGCGCATGACGCTGAGCGAGCGCATGTCGCTGACCAGATTGTTGTAACCGAACGAGGCGCCACGCTCGCAGACCATGATCTGCTCGTTGCCGGTCGACTTGGCTTTTTCGACCACCGGCTTCATGTCCCACGGCGCCAGGAACTGGCCCTTCTTGATGTTGACCGGCTTGCCGGCGGCGCAGACGTTTTTGATGAAGTCGGTCTGGCGCACCAGAAACGCCGGGGTCTGCAACACGTCGACGACGGCGGCGACTTCGTTCATCGGGGTGTATTCGTGCACGTCGGTGAGCACCGGCACGCCGATCTGCTTTTTCACCGCGTCCAGCACCTTCAATCCTTCTTCCAGGCCGGGGCCGCGGAAGCTGGTGCCCGAGGTCCGGTTGGCCTTGTCGAAGCTCGACTTGAAGATGAAGTTGACCCCGAGCTTGCCGGTGATCTCCTTGAGCTTGCCGGCGACGTCGAGCTGCAACTGCATCGACTCGATCACGCACGGGCCTGCAATCAGAAACAACGGCTGGTCGAGGCCGACTTCAAAGTCACACAGTTTCATCAGGTCACCTTATTTCGATTGAAGCCCCTCTCCCGTCGGGAGAGAGGCTGGGGTGCGGGTACGGTTGCGAAGCGCTTGCGAAGCCCGATGGTTGGCCCTGGCTGCGCGTGGCGACGCGTTCGTCAGGACCGCCATCTTCCGGTGTATTGCGGCGCTCCGTCGCTTGGCGCCACCTTCTCCCGAGGGGAGAAGGCACTGCTCACGCACGCGCTTCCTTCAGCAGCTTGCCGCCGGCCTTCTTCTCGCGCGCGGCGCGCACGAAGCCGATGAACAACGGGTGCCCGTCGCGCGGGGTTGACAGGAACTCCGGATGCGCCTGGCAGGCCAGGAACCAGGGGTGTGCATCGCGCGACAGCTCGACCACTTCCACCAGCGTGTCGTCCATCGACTTGCCGGAGATCACCAGGCCGGCATCTTCCAGCTGGGTACGGTAGCGGTTGTTGAACTCGTAGCGATGGCGATGACGCTCGGCCACCACGTCCTTGCCATACACCTCGCGCGCCAGCGTGCCCGGCTTGAGTCGTTGCTCCTGCAAGCCCAGCCGCATGGTGCCGCCCAGATCGGATTTTTCGTCGCGCTTTTCGACTTCGCCGGTGGCGGTGCGCCATTCGGTGATCAGGCCGATCACCGGATGCGGCGACTGGCGATCGTTTTCGGTGCTGTTGGCCGCGTCCAGATCGGCGACATGGCGCGCATAGTCCACCACCGCGGCCTGCATGCCGTAGCAGATGCCGAAATACGGCACCTTGTGCTCGCGCGCGAACTTGGAGGTCTGCACCTTGCCTTCGAACCCGCGATCGCCGAAGCCGCCCGGCACCAGAATGCCGTCGATGTCCTGCAAGGCCGCCATGTCGCTGCCCTCCAGATCCTGCGCTTCCAACCACTTCAAGTTGACCTTGGTGCGCTGGCGCAGACCGCCGTGACGCAGCGCTTCGGCCACCGACTTGTAGGCGTCCTGGTGATCGACGTACTTGCCGACCACCGCGATGGTGACTTCGTCGAGCGGATGCTTGACCGCATCCACCACCGCCGCCCATTCGGACAGATCGGCCGCAGCGACCTTGTCGCGCAACTTGAACTGATCGATGACCAGCTCGTCCAGGCCCTGGCGCAGCAATTCCAGCGGCATGCCGTAGAGCACGTCGATGTCCGGGCAGCTGATCACCGCACGCTCGGAGACGTTGGTGAACAAGGCGATCTTGCGACGCTCCGAATCCGGCACCGCCTGCTCGGAGCGGCACAGCAGCACGTCCGGCTGGATGCCGATCGAGCGCAGTTCCTTGACCGAGTGCTGGGTCGGCTTGGTCTTCAACTCACCGGCCGCGGCGATGTACGGCACCAGGGTGAGGTGCATGAACATGGCTTTTTCCGCGCCGCGCTCGGTGCGGACCTGGCGAATGGCTTCCAGGAACGGCAGCGATTCGATATCGCCGACGGTGCCGCCGATCTCGATCAGCGCCACATCGAAGCCGGCCGTGGCCTCGTCGATGCAACGGCGGATTTCGTCGGTGATGTGCGGGATCACCTGCACGGTGGCGCCCAGGTAATCGCCGCGGCGCTCCTTGCGGATCACGTTCTCGTAGATGCGGCCGGTGGTGACCGAATTCTTGCGCGACAGCCGCGTGCGCACGTAGCGCTCGTAGTGGCCCAGGTCCAGGTCGGTTTCGGCACCGTCGTCGGTGACGTAGACCTCGCCATGCTGGAACGGGCTCATCGTGCCCGGGTCCACATTGATGTACGGGTCCAGCTTCATCATCGTGACCTTGAGGCCACGCGCTTCCAGAATGGAGGCAAGCGAAGCGGCGGCAATGCCCTTGCCTAGCGAGGACACTACGCCGCCGGTAACAAAAATCAGGGGGGTCATGGGGCTTGAAGCCTCCCGGAAAGCCATAGTTTAGCGGGTGACGGGCGAATGCCCAAGGGTTGTGTGACGCCCAGGGCGTCGCACGCGGCAAATGCGCGCCACGGCGCGCAAATGCAGACGCCCCGGCCGAAGCCGGGGCGTCCGTGGAACACGTCGCGCTGCGCAGATGCGTCAGCGTGCGGGCTTCTCTTCTTCCTCTTCCTCACGCGGCGCGTTGTCGGCCTTGGGCTTCTGTGCGGCAGCGGCGGCGCGGCGCTCGGCCTTGCGCTCAGCGTCGGTCTTGGCCTTGGCATCGTCGGCCTTTTGTGCGGTGGCGCCCTGCCCGGTCTGCTGCGGAGCCGCCTGGGCCAAGGCAGGAAGTGCTGCGACCGCGGCCGCACCGAGGGTGAGCATCAGGATGTGCTTGAACTTCATGGCGTCCTCTTTGGCGTCGGTGACATCCTCAGGTGGGGACGTTTGGTTCCGAAACCAACGCCAGGGTAGCCAGTGGTACCCGGCCGCGCACTGAATGCCGGTCGCGTGCAAAAAAACGCCCCAGCCGCCACACTTGTGCGTCGTTTCACGTGCCAGCGAGATGCATGAACACCCGTTATAACGCCGCCGATATTGAAGTGCTGTCGGGCCTGGACCCGGTCAAACGCCGCCCGGGCATGTACACCGACACCGCGCGCCCGAACCATTTGGCGCAGGAGGTGATCGACAACTCCGTCGATGAAGCGCTGGCCGGCCACGCCCGGCAGGTCGAAGTCACCTTGTATAAGGACGGCAGCTGCGAAGTGTCCGATGACGGGCGCGGCATGCCGGTGGACATGCATCCGGAAGAGAAGATTCCCGGTGTCGAACTGATCCTGACCCGCCTGCACGCCGGCGGCAAGTTCAATAACCGCAACTACACCTTCTCTGGCGGCCTGCACGGCGTTGGCGTGAGCGTGGTCAATGCGCTCTCGACCAAGGTCGAGCTGTTCATCAAGCGCGAAGGCAGCGAGCACCGCATGGAGTTCCACGACGGCATCGCCGCCTCCAAGCTGGAGGTCGTCGGCACGGTCGGCAAGAAGAACACCGGCACGCGGCTGCGCTTCTGGGCCGACCCGAAGTACTTCGACACACCCAAATTCAACGTGCGTGCGCTGCGCCATCTGCTGCGCGCCAAGGCGGTGCTGTGCCCTGGCCTGACCGTCAAGCTGCATGACGAGGCCACCGGCGAGCAGGACAGCTGGTACTTCGAAAACGGCCTGCGCGATTATTTGAAGGGCGAGATGGCCGAGCACGAGATGCTGCCGGCCGACCTGTTCGCAGGCAGCCTAAAGAAAGACACCGAGATCGTCGACTGGGCCGCAGCCTGGGTACCCGAAGGCGAGCTGGTGCAGGAAAGCTACGTCAACCTGATCCCGACCGCGCAGCACGGCACCCACGTCAACGGCTTGCGTTCGGGCCTGACCGATGCGCTGCGCGAGTTCTGCGACTTCCGCAATCTGCTGCCGCGCGGCGTCAAGCTGGCGCCGGAAGACGTGTGGGACCGGGTCACCTTCGTGCTCAGCCTGAAGATGACCGACCCGCAGTTCTCCGGGCAGACCAAGGAGCGGCTGTCCTCGCGCCAGGCGGCCGGCTTTATCGAAGGCGCCGCACACGATGCCTTTAGCCTGTATCTCAATCAGAACGTGGACATCGGCGAGAAGATCGCGCAGATCGCCATCGACCGCGCCAGTGCGCGACTGAAGACCGAAAAGCAGATCGTCCGCAAGAAGGTCACCCAGGGCCCCGCCCTGCCGGGCAAGCTGGCCGACTGCATCAGCCAGGATCTGTCGCGCACCGAACTGTTTCTGGTGGAAGGCGATTCGGCCGGCGGCTCGGCCAAGCAGGCGCGCGACAAGGATTTCCAGGCGATCCTGCCGCTGCGCGGCAAGATACTCAACACCTGGGAAGTGGCATCGGGCAGCGTGCTGGCGTCTGAAGAAGTGCACAACCTGGCCATTGCGATCGGCTGCGACCCGGGCAAGGACGACATCACCGGGCTGCGCTACGGCAAGGTGGTGATCCTGGCCGATGCGGACTCCGACGGCCTGCATATCGCCACGTTGTTGACGGCGCTGTTCCTGCAGCATTTCCCCGCGCTGGTAGCCGCCGGACATGTGTTCGTGGCGATGCCGCCGCTGTTCCGCGTGGACGTGGGCAAGCAGGTGTTCTACGCGCTGGACGAAGAAGAAAAGACCACGCTGCTGGACAAGATCGCGCGCGAGAAAATGAAGGGGCAGATCAGCGTCACCCGCTTCAAGGGCCTGGGCGAGATGAACCCGCAGCAGCTGCGCGAATCCACCATCCATCCGGACACGCGCCGACTGGTGCAGTTGACCATCGACGACGGCGAACAGACCCGCTCGTTGATGGACATGCTGCTGGCGAAAAAACGCGCGGGCGACCGCAAGCAGTGGCTGGAAACCAAGGGCGACCTGGCGTCGCTGGAAGTCTAAAGCCCTGCAAAAACGCCCTCTCTCAACACAGAGAGGGCAACGTACACGCGTACGCTTCTTGCACGCGTGTGCGTGGTTAAGCGCCCCCTCTGCGTAGAGAGGACGCAGCACACGCGCTTACTACTGGTGCGCGTGTGCGTGCCGCCAAGCGCCTTGCCGCAGGCGTAGTTGCGCAGGCAAAGCAGATACAGCGATGACCGTGTGCGGTAGTGACTTCCGCCACCTACCGGCAGCGATCCGTCTGTTTGAACTGCAACGTATCGCGTTGAAAGACCAAGGCGCGCTGACGAGCTGGTCTAACACCACCTCAACGTACGCCAGGCAACACCTGCGTTGCACCGGTCACCAGACCGCAGGCGTGGTCCTGCACTTCTTCGCCACTGGCACGGTTACCACTGCGTGCATCCTGCCGCGTCGCCAGTAGAACGAACCCCGGTCGCCCGTCCTGCAACTGCGCGCCGGCGACCACCAGCGAGTAATCGCGCAAGCTGGCATCGGCAGGAAGCGCGTCTGCGAGCAGGCGAATCGGATCTTGCTCCAGCGCATCGCCTTCCAGTGTCCTGGCCAGATACATATGGCCCAGCAGCGGCTCGGCCAGGGCACGCCATTCCGGGCCGATCTCAGTGCGCTGACGCTGCAGCGCTGCGTACACGTCCGGACGCAGGCAATCGATGTGGATATGCAGTTGCTCCTGCGAACGCCCGTGCGGTGAGTTCAACGCAAGGCTTACGTATTGCCTTGGCAGCGGACGTTGCAGCGCCTGCGCCACGAAGCTGCGCGCATCCCAGGCAGTGGCGAAATAATTCGGCGCGTCGGCGCGCAGCAACGCGGGGTCTTCGATTCCGCTGACCCGCACGCTGGGCACCAACAAATACTGGAAGCTGCCGTGACGGTCTTTCAACAGCACCGCCCGGCGCGCTGGATCCGACCACACGGCGGCGCAGTCGGGCGGCCGCGGCGCCTCTGCCAGGCATCGGGTCGAGACGACGCGCCACAACGCATCCGGGTCGCTGGAATGGCGTACCGGTGCAGGTGGCGCTGCCGCACAGCCAGCCAACAGCAGCAATACCGCACACGCATGTCGAAGGGCGCCAGGCCTCATCTGCAGCTCGATCACCAGGGCGCGCCATGATAGCGACCCGCTCGGAATCGGTCAGCGCGACAGGCATGCCTTTTTGCACATCCACCGCGCGGTGCCGCAGCCTAGCATCGGCGTTCTTCCGTTCGAACGCCGATTGCCCATGCCTTCCTTGTTCCATACCGGCCTGCTGGCCTGCCTGCTGTTCGGCGTCCCGGCATTCGCCGCCGCGCAGGACAGCAAGACCGATTCCAAGCCTGACGCCAAGGCCGATACCGCTGCGAGCAAACCCGCACCGCTGCCGGCCGATGTCAGCGTGCGCCAAAGTACGCGCCTTGCCGGGCGAACGCTGAGTTACACCGCCACCGTCGGCACGCTGCCGGTGCGCGATGCGCAGGGCAAGACCACCGGCGAGGTGGTGTTCACCGCCTACACCGTGGACGGCAAGGACCGCCCGGTGACCTTTGCCTTGAACGGCGGCCCGGGCGCGGCGTCGGTGTATCTGAACATGGGCGCGATCGGGCCGAAGGTGGTCGGCTTCGGCGCCGAAGGCGACAGTGCATCTGCGCCGGCGACCTTGCGCGACAATCCTGGCACCTGGCTGGACTTTACGGATCTGGTGTTCATCGACCCGGTCGGCACCGGCTTCAGCCGCGCACTGATCGGCGATGACGAAGCCAAGAAGCAGTTCTACAACCCGCAGGCCGACGTCGAATATCTCGCGCGCGTGATCTACGACTGGCTGCTGAAGAATCGCCGCCTGCAGACGCGCAAGTATCTGGTCGGCGAAAGTTATGGCGGTTTCCGTGGCCCGCGCATCACCCAGTATCTGCAGACCCGACTTGGCGTGGCGATGAACGGCGTGGTGCTGGTCTCGCCGTTCCTCAACCCGACCCTGGACGACAATAGCGACGTCTCGCCACTGGCGTGGATGCTGACCCTGCCTTCGATCGCCGCTGCACATCTGGAACGCCAGGGCCAACTCAGCGAAAGCGCGATGCGCCAGGTAATCGACTACACCCGCAGCGACTACGCGGTGGCGCTGATGAAAGGCCGCACCGACCCGCAGGCTACGGAGGCGATGCTGCAACAGGTCACCCGCATGACCGGGCTGGACCCGGCCTATGTGCGCCGCTCCGGTGGACGCCTGGAAACCCAGGCGTATCTACGCGAAGTGTTTCGCGACAAGGGCGAGCTGGGCAGCCGCTACGACGCCAACGTGACCGCCTTCGACCCGTTCCCCAACGACCCCACGCAGCGCGCCAGCGACCCGCTGTTGGACAGCATCATCGCCCCGACCACCACCGCGATGGTGGACTTCGTCACCCGGATCGTCGGCTGGAAAGTCGATGCGCGCTATCAGGCGATCAATTACGAGGTCAATACGGCGTGGGAATGGGGCGATGAGCTGCGCAAGGGCGCGGTGACGCAGCTGCGTCAGTCGGTGGCAATCGACCCCAAGCTGCGGGTGCTGATCGCACATGGCTGGAACGACCTCTCCTGCCCGTTCATGGGCTCGGTGCTCACCGTGGATCAGATGCCGGCGATGGGCGACCCCAACCGCGTGCAGGTACACGAATATCCGGGCGGCCACATGTTCTACAACCGCGCCGATAGCCAGGCCGCGTTCCGTCGTGACGTCAAGGCGATGTACGAAACGCGCTGAGCGCATGCAGTGCCGGGCGTGCGACTTACGCCCGGCGATGGAGCAACCGCGTCGTGACGCTTTAGACCGCGCCAGGCGCGGTCGCTTTCACGTTCCAGCCCATCCATTGGTAAAGCCGATACCGCGCGATGCCCAGGTATTCGTGCAAGGCGACATCGGCCAGGGTGAAGTTGTAGCTCTGCGGCAGGATCGACCAGGACGCGGTGAGCCAGTCGGCGCGCACCGGGATGGCATCGATCCCGAAATGGCGGAAGTACAGCTCGGCACGGCGCAGATGCGTGGCCGAGGACACCAGCACGACGCGATCGGGCCGGTGCGCGCGCAGCAAGGGCTGACTGAATTGCGCGTTCTGCCAGGTGTTCATGCTGGACGGTTCCATGATCAGGTCCGCCCGATCGATCCCCAGCCCGATCAACACGCGCTGATACACCACCGCCTCCGACAGGCCCAGGCCGCGGGCGTCGCCGCCGCTGATCTCGATCTTGCAATCGCCGCCGCTGTGCCGGCATTGCCGGTGCAGCCGCGCCGATTCGACGATGCGGCCATAGGCGAACATATTGGCCTCGGCCACCGCATCGCGGCCTTCCGGGCGCACGGTGCCGGCGCCCAGCAGCACGATGACGTTGCGCGCGCCCCAGGCATTGAAATCGTTGACGCCGGTGTGTTGCAGGTTCTGCAGCATCCACGATGGCAGCGGCCCGCAGCCGACCGCGAATACCAGCGCCAAGCTGGCGCCGCCCAGCACGCGCGACAACCGCCGCGATCCGCGACGGTCGATCAACCAGGCCAAGCCGAACAACACGCACACCAGGGCAAGCATCATCGCGGAAGGTTCTCACTCAGGACGCGCAGGCACCCCCGGTCACGGCAGATCCCTTGCGCAATAACAGCGCAGCGTGACGGCGGTGCGTGACCGCACCGCGACATCGCATCAGGTCCAGCCAAACAGCTCGAACAGCGTCAGGATCAGATACGCCACACCGCCTGCAGCGGGAATGGTGAGGATCCACGCCCAGACGATGCGCTCGATCACGCCCAGCCGCAGCGAGCGCGGGTTCTTGGCAAACCCCACGCCCATGATCGCGGTGGAAATGCTGTGCGTGGTCGACACCGGCATGCCGAAATGCGCAGCCACGGTGAGCACGGTGGCCGAGCTGGTTTCGGCAGCAAAGCCGTGAATGGGATGCAGCTTGACCATCTTGTGGCCGAGCGTCTTGATAATCTTCCAGCCACCGGAGGCGGTACCGGCCGCCATCACCACCGCGCAGGTCAGCACGATCCACATCGGGATGCCGTCACCGGCGGCCAGGCCGGTGCCCGGATGCAGAAATGCCAGCCAGCTCGGCAGATTGTCCAGCGCACCGGCCGACTGCGCGCCGATCAGGGTCATCGCAATGATGCCCATGGTCTTCTGCGCATCGTTATGGCCGTGGGCGTAGCCCATGTACGCGGCCGAGGCGATCTGCGCCTTGCCGAAGAACGCATTGACCCAGCGCGGCCGCGCCAGCCGCCCGATCCGGCCACCGAGCCGCGACATGCCGGCGATGATGGCCCACAGCAGCAGCATCACCACGATACCGAGCAGGAACCCGGCGATCGGCGAGGTGATCATCGGCACGAACACCTTCCACAACAGGCCTTTGTTCTTGGCCCAGTTGCCGACGCTTTCCGACCAGATCAACGCGTCCCAATTGTTGTGCGCGGCGGCCAGACCGGCGCCGCACAGGCCACCGATCAGCGCATGCGAGGACGACGACGGCAGGCCCTTCCACCAGGTGATCAGGTTCCAGATGATGCCGCCCAGCAGCGCGCACAAAATCACCTGCGGGGTGACTTCGACCACGTTGGTGTTGAGCAGGCCAGACGCAATCGTCAAGGCCACCGCAGTGCCGGTCAGGGCGCCGATCAAATTCATGCCGGCGGCCAGCATCACCGCCCAACCCGGCGACAACACCTTGGTGGCGACAACAGTGGCGATGGAATTGGCGGTGTCGTGGAAACCGTTGATGAACTCGAACACCAACGCGGCCAGGATCACCACCAGAACAAGGGTAAGCACGCGGCGACCTCAGCTGTTCTTCAATACGATCTGGTACACCACCACCCCTGCCTCGCGGCAACGGTCGATGGCTTTCTCCAGGATCTCGAAGAACTCCTTGAGCAGGAACATCTGCAGCGTGTCCAGGCGGCCGGAATAGATGTCGCGGTACAACTCGAGCATCAGGCGGTCGGCCTCGTTTTCCAGCGTGCGCAGCTTGTCGTTGAGCGCAGTCATGCGATCGATGTTCATCTGCGGCAGGTCGGTGACCATCTCCACCACCACCGCGGCGGCCTGCTCCAGCATCGCCGCGCGCGGAGCGAAGTCGATGTGTTCCAGGTGCTTGGTGGCCAGCGAATAGCGGTCGGCGAATTTTTCGACCTGCTTGGGAATCTTGTACAACGCCGAGCCCAGCGCTTCGATGTCTTCGCGCTCGATCGGGGTCATGAAGCTGTCCACCAGCGCCTGGCCGATCTTGTCGGAGGCGGCGCGTTCGCGCAGGCGGGCCAGCTTGAAGGCGTCCAGCGCGGGCTGCCGGTCGGACGTGCGCATCATGGCGTGCAACGCCTTGGTGCTGTCGTAGGCGGCCTGCGCCGCTTCGTTCAGAAGCGAATAGAACTGCTTGCCGGAACCGAAGATGGTCTGCAACGAGAACATGGGTGGAGAACTTCCTGCCGTCGAGGGAGAGACGGGCGACAAGGACGAATTATGACCGTTCCATGACCTGTCTGGGTATCTCGGCGCCGCGCACGGCCTTCACATCGGCATTTCCCGGCTCGAATCACCCTGTAATTTGCTAACATGCCTCCGCGCTTTCGGGCGCATCCTATGGAAGACGACCCTATATTTCCCCGTTGCCGCCCCGCCCCTGTGCGCGCCGGCCAACCCCGCGCTTGCCCGCCCTCCCCTTCACTGACCGGGGAAGACGCCCGTGGTTGAGTTTCTGATCGTCATCGCGCTGATCGTGTTGAACGGCTTCTTCGCCATGTCGGAGATGTCGTTGATGACCTCGCGCAAGAGCCGCCTGAAGCAGATGGCCGGCTCCAGCAAGCGCGCCGCGCGGGCGCTGGCCTTGGCCGAGAGCCCCGAGAACTTCCTGTCCACGGTCCAGATCGGTATCACCTCGATCGGCATCCTGACCGGCCTGTTCGGCGGCGAAGCCATCGGCGAGGCCATCGGCGAGCGGCTGCAGCTGGCCTTCCCTGCGCTGTCGGCCACCTTCTCGCTGGTCGGCGATCCCAAACCGTATTCGGTGGTGATCGGCAGCACGCTGGCGGTGGCGCTGATCACCTTTCTGACGCTGATCTTCGGCGAGCTGGTGCCCAAGCGGCTGGCATTGCGCAATTCCGAAGATATCGCCGGCTTTGTCGCGGTGCCGATGACCTGGCTGGCCAAGATCGCCGCGCCCGGGGTGTGGGTGCTGGCGCGCTCCACGCGGTTGGTGCTGCGCATGCTGGGCATGGGCAAGGACGAATCGGCATCGATCACCGAAGAAGAGATCCGCATGCTGGTGGCCGAAAGCCACGAAGCCGGCGTGATCGACGCGCACGAGCGCGACATGATGAACCGGGTGATGCGCCTGGGCGACCGCACCGCCGACAGCCTGATGACGCCGCGCAACCGCATCGCCTGGCTGGATGCCAATGCCGAGCCGGAACGCAACCTGCAGATGATGCGCGAGCACGAGTTCTCGCGTTACCCGGTGTATCGCGGCAGCGACCAGGACATTGCCGGCGTGCTGGAGGTCAAATCGCTGGTCACGCGCCTGGGCGGGCATGGCGAGCACCTGTTCCAGGCACTGCGCGATACCTTGTTCGTGTCCGAGTCCACGCATGCGATGAAGCTGCTGGAGATCTTTCGCGAAGAACAGCAATCGATGGCGCTGGTGGTCGACGAATACGGCGAAATCCGCGGACTGGTCACCATCAGCGACTTGATGGGCGCAGTGGTGGGACGCCTGCAGGCGGTGGAAAACACCGACGAAGACGCACTGGTGATTACCCGTGCGGATGGCTCGCTGCTGATCGACGGCTCGCTGCCGGTGGAAGAATTGCGCGAAGTGCTGGGCGCCGAACTTCCGGAAGCCGACGAAGGCGATTACCACACGTTGGCCGGGCTGTGCATTTACTACTTCGGGCGCATTCCGCAGGCCGGCGAATTCTTCGATTGGGCCGGCTGGCGCATCGAGATCGTGGATCTGGATGGTGCGCGCGTGGACAAGCTGTTGCTGAGCCGCGTCGGCGACGAGGACAGCGATGACATCGTCGGATAACGGCGCGCCGCCATCCGACGACTCCGGTGGCGAGCAGATGCGCTACCGCAATGAAGGCATCCGCAGTTTGTTGGCGGCCTTCAGCGACGGCGACCCGGAGCAGGTGCTGCGGGTGCGCGAGATTCTGGCCGACCTGCAGCAGAGCGCGTTCGGGGTGTTTTTATTTCTGGCGATCCTGCCGTCGTTCATCCCGATTCCGGGCGTGGCCGGCGGCATTAGCGGGCCGCTGACGGTGCTGATCGGAGTGCAGATGATGTGCTGCCTGCGCAAGCCGTGGGTGCCGGCCTTTATCGGCAACCGTGGGCCGCGGCGACGCACCAGCCAGCGTTTCGTGGCGAAACTGGCGCCGACGCTGCAGCGGTTGGACCGCCTGCTCAAGCCGCGTTTGCACGGGGTGCTCGATCGGATACCGGCGCAGGTGTTCACCGGGTTGCTGCTGGTGCTGGTCGGCATTTTACTGACGCTGCCGATCCCGTTTACCAACTACCTGTTCGGCTTGATCCTGCTGCTGTTTGCTCTGGCCTTGCTGGAGCGCGACGGCGCGTTGATGCTGGTCGGCTGGGCGGCGGCGCTGGTGTCGATCGCGGTGTTCGGCATCACCTCGGATCAGTTGCTGGATTTGATTCGTGGGTGGTGGCCGGTGGCGTGGCGTTGAGTTCTACCGTCTGGTGCGCGCCGGATTGGGCTTGTTGGCGCTGACGGATCACTTCTGACGCTGGAATGGGTGACACTTTTTCGCTGGCAAACGCTGGTTGGGATGTTCGTTCAACGTCGACGTTACTGGCGGACGTACCCTCACCCCAACCCCTCTCCCGCAGGAGAGGGGCTAAAGCGCTTGGGTTGCAGTGGTGTCGCGTACGCACCATGCGGATAACCTTGCGTTGTAAGCGAAGCCTTGCGCCATATGGAACCCAGACGGCCCGTGCGGCGATTGGTTTTCGCCGCCTTTAGAAGGACCGATCGTCTAGAACACCCGATCGTCGTACTAAAGCCAAACCTTGGTCATCAGATCGGGACTTGTCGGTTACGTCATGACCTGGTGCTCAGATCAGGGCTTGGCGCTTACCTCAGGTCTTGCTTACTTCAGATCGACCACGCGGTTATCCGAGAGGCTGGCGGTATCGTCGGTGACGGCGGCCATGACGAAATACAACGCCTTGCCCAGCAGGCCGCTGGGGCCGTCCCAATACTCTGCCGACTCGGCACGTACATGGATCAAGCGCAGGTTGGGGTCGTCCTTGCCGCCGGGGAAAAACACTTTCATTGCCGGCGACCACAACGCATCGATCTTGGCGCGGTCGTGCACCACGCGCGCGGTGCCTGCGACCGACACGTAGGTGTTCTTGGATGCCGAAGCGTAGGCCACGTTGACGCGTGGGTCGGCGGCGATTTCCGCCACTTTCGGGCTGTCGGCGGCGGTGGCGAACCACAGGTCGCCGTCGAATTCGACTTCCTGCGTGCCCAGCGGGCGGCTCACCAGCTTGCCGTCCGCCGAGACGGTCGTGAACATCGCAATGTCCACGCCGCGAATCAATTCCGCCAACTGCTTGATGCTCTCGCTACGTTCCTGAAGTTGCATGCGTGTGTTCCCAATGGAGATGCATGCATCTGAGCGGATCGACGCGCAAAGCGACGTGAATCACGCAGTGGTCACGTCCACCTCGCGGACCGCTTCTGCCGCGATGTCGAACGAACGCAGGCGCGCGGCGTGATCGTAGATGTTGGCGGTGAACAACAACTCGTCCGGGCCGTGGCGATCAATAAAGGCAGCCACGCCCTGCGCAACCTGGTCGGCATCGCCGAGCACGGTGCATGCCAGGGCACGCTCCACACCGACACGCTCGTGCGGCTGCCAGAAGCTGTCGATATCGTCGATGGGCGGCGGGATCTTGCTGAGCTTGCCGCGACGCAGATTGACGAAACTCTGCTGCTGGGTAGTGAACAACCGACGCGCCTGCGCTTCGGTCTCGGCAGCCACTACGTTCAGGGCGAGCATGACGTGCGGCTTGGCCAACTGCGCGGACGGGCGAAATTCGCGGCGGTAGATCGCCACCGCTTCGTCCATCGCATCGGGCGCAAAGTGCGAGGCGAACGCGAACGACAACCCCATCGCGGCAGCCAGCCGCGCACTGAACAGGCTGGACCCCAGCAGCCACACCGGCACATCGATCCCGGCGCCAGGGACGGCCTGCACCAACTGCCCCGGCACTGCGGGGGCGAAGTAACGCAGCAACTCCGCCACGTCCTGCGGGAACTGGTCGGCACCGTCGAAATAGCGGCGCAAGGCGCGTGCGGTGGGTTGATCGGTCCCGGGGGCGCGGCCCAGGCCCAGATCGATGCGCTGCGGGTACAGCGACGCCAGCGTGCCGAACTGTTCGGCCACCTGCAGGGGGGCATGGTTGGGCAGCATGATGCCGCCGGAACCGACGCGGATGGTCTTGGTGCCGCCGGCGACGTGGCCGATCAACACTGCGGTGGCGGCGCTGGCAATGCCCGGCATGTTGTGGTGCTCGGCCAGCCAGTACCGGTGATAGCCCCAGCGCTCGGCATGTTGCGCCAGATCGAGCATGTTGGCGAAGGCGTGGGTGGTGTCGCTGCCTTCGCAGACGGGCGCCAGGTCGAGCACGGAAATGGGCGTCATCGGACGGCTCCGGAACTAAGTGATGTCCAAGAGATGGGGCTGCCCAGGCAGCATTGCCAGTCGGTTGTCCGGCGCTGAGGGGATTACAGCATTCCAGCAGCCGAACACCGGGTGCGGGGCGCGGCCTGCGTCATCAACAGTGGCTGACACCCCATCGCAGGCAGTCGTGAGGCAGGTGTGGCCGGCGCGCAAGAACGGGAGTGCACGAGCGGCACATGCCCCCGCCGGACACCGGGCACCGGCCGCGCCCGCCTGGCGGCTGCACAGTCGTTGTATCGACTGCTCTATGGACAGAGGGCCGCGTGGCAGCAGCAGATGCAGTGACCTAGGCGCGAACCCATCGACCGC
Source organism: Xanthomonas sp. Leaf148 (assembly GCF_001423585.1). Classification (GTDB taxonomy): domain Bacteria; phylum Pseudomonadota; class Gammaproteobacteria; order Xanthomonadales; family Xanthomonadaceae; genus Xanthomonas. The sequence continues at coordinate 83,337 of NZ_LMOP01000001.1, forward strand.
GCGACGAAGGGCCGGCGCTGCCGGATCAGGCCGCTGGCTATGATGCGGATTGCCTTGCAATGCGACACCACGATGACCATGACCGCCCCGCCTGCCCATGACTCCGGTGCCGCTCAGATTTCTGCGCGCATCGACCGACTGCCGGCCAGCGCCACGCTGTGGCGGCTGGTCGGCCTGCTGGCGTTGGGCGGGTTCTTCGAACTGTACGACCTGTTCCAGACCGCCTACATCAGCCCGGGGCTGATTGCCGACGGCATTTTTGCCAAGGGTGCCGATGGCGTCTTCGGGATGTCGGATCAGGCCGCATTCGCCGCAGCGACGTTTCTTGGGCTGTTCGTCGGCGCCGCGCTGTTGAGTCCGTTCGCTGACCGCTTCGGCCGCCGCCTGGTGTTCACCTTCGCGCTGGTCTGGTACACCGCCGCCACCGTGGCGATGGGCCTGCAGAGCACGGCCACCGGGGTCATCGTGCTGCGCTTTGTGGTGGGGATCGGGCTGGGCATCGAACTGGTGACCATCGATACCTATCTGTCCGAGCTGGTCCCGCGGCACATGCGCAGCGCGGCGTTCGCGTTTGCCTTCTTCGTGCAGTTTCTGGCGGTGCCCGCAGTGGCGCTGGCCGCGTGGCTGCTGGTGCCGCATGCGCCACTGGGAGTGAGCGGCTGGCGTTGGGTCGTGCTGCTGAGCGGTGTGTTTGCGTTGGCGATCTGGTGGTTGCGCAGCCGCTTGCCGGAATCGGCGCGCTGGCTGGCCGCGCAGGGCCGCCATGCCGAAGCGGATGCGGTGCTGAATCAACTGGAAGCGCGCTGCGTGCGCGATATCGGCGCGCCGTTGCCCGAGCCGCAACTGGCCGCCGCAGCGCCCGCCAGCCAGGCGCGTGTGTCGGACTTGTGGCGGGCGCCGTATCGCGGGCGCATCGGCATGTTGGTGGTGTTCCACATTTTTCAGGCCATCGGTTTCTTCGGCTTCGGCAACTGGTTGCCTGCCTTGATTGCAGCGCAAGGCACCGGTGTCACCAAGAGCCTGGGCTATTCGTTTGCGATTTCGCTGGCCTACCCGCTTGCGCCGCTGCTGTTGCTGCGCTTTGCGCAGCGCTGGGAAAACAAGTGGCAGATCACCGCGTCGGCGCTGGGCGCGGTGCTGTTTGGCGTGCTGTTTTTGCTGCAGCATGACGCCATCGGCATGGTGCTATGCGGGGCGATGATCGCGTTCTGCAATGCCTGGATGAGCTTTGCCTACCACGGTTATCAGGCCGAACTGTTCCCCACCGGATTGCGGGCGCGTGCGGTCGGGTTTTGCTACTCGTTCAGCCGTCTGTCGACGGCGGTGAGCAGCGTGTTGATCGGCTGGCTGCTTGCCCAGGTCGGCAGCCATGGCGTGCTGACGTTTATCGTGATCAGCATGTCGATCGTGGCGAGCGTGATCGCCGTGTTCGGGCCGCGCACGCGTAATCGTGCGCTGGAAGAGATTGCGGGCTAGCGCCTGCGCAGTGGTATGACAGCTCGGCGATGCACGCGGCTCACGTCATGCGCCGTGGCGTTTTACCAAGGCCGCGCTCTTGCCCTGCGGCTGCAAAACCGGTGTCTGTCCAAGTGCGACGGTGCGATCGGCCACCGAGGCCAGGCTGGTGCGGTGCGAAACCACCACCAGCACGGTGTGCGGCAGGCGCTGTCGCAACGTGCACAGCAGCTGATGTTCGGCCTGCGCGTCGAGTGCGCTGGTCGCCTCGTCCAGCACCGCCAGGGTCGGCGCGCGCAGCAACACCTGCGCCAACAGCAGACGTTGCAACTCGCCACCGGAGAGGCGGCTTTCCGGGCCATTGATCGCGGTGAGCAAGCCGTGGCCGTCACGCTGCAACCGCGCGTGCAAACCGACCTCGGCCAGGACCTGCCACATGCGGGTCTCGGTGGTGCCCGGCAACGCCCACTCCAGGCAATCGCGCACGCTGCGCTGCCAGGGCCGCACGCCCTGGCCGATGTAGGCGCTGTGCCGGATCAGTTGCCGGTAAGCAGTGAAATCCAGCCGACGCCCGCCCATATGCGCATCGAACGCTGCCGGCGGCGCCTGCCCGGAGAGCACGTCCATCAAGCTGCTCTTGCCGACGCCGGAAGGCCCGACGATCAGGGTCATCTCGCCGGGCACCAGCAACAGCGGGCCGATATCCAGCGCGGGCAGCGGCGCCGCCAATTCGATGCGCTCGACATGTAACGCGGCCGGCAATGGCTGCGCTGCGTCGGCCGATGCCTGCATGCGCGGTGCACCCAGATCCACATGGCGCCGCCACAACTGCAGCGCCGGCCACGCAGAACGTAATTGCTGCACGCTCTGCCGCGTCGTCACCAGATACGGCAGCAAGCGACCAAGCAGCAGACTGACGGTGATCAGCGCGGCGCGGTCGGCGCCTTGCCATAGATTGGCCAGCACCAGGATGCCGGCAATTGCGGCTACAGCGGTGAGTTCCAGGACCAACCGACTGCTGGCCACCAGTTCCTGTTGCTGCGCGTAGCCCTGCCCCAACCGCGTTGAAATGCGTTCGTAGTGCTTTGCTTCGACCTCTTCGCGCTGAAACGAGCGCACATGGCGCAGGCGACGCGGAAAATCCTCGCTCAACCAGAACAGCTGCGTCATGTCGGCCACATAGTCGCGACTGATGCGTGCCTGCGCATCGCTGCTGGACAGCCGCACACCCAGCCAGGCCAGCACCAACAACAACGGCGTGGCAAACAGCAGCGCAGGTGCGATCAACACCGCGATGCACACGCTGACCACTGCAGTGATGCCTGCCACCAGCAACTGCAGCACCGCGCTGAAGCCTTGCGTTGCGATCTCGATGTTGTAGGTGAGCACGTTGGCGATTTCGGCCGAGCTGGCGCCAGCCAGTGCCGGCAACGGCGCATCGATCAAGGCGGCATGCACGCGCCGACGCAGGCCCACTGCATAGCGGCTGGTCAGGCGTGCGGCCAGGCGCGCCCCGCACCAGCGCAGCGCGGCGAACAACAGGCTCACCACCACGAACAGGCTCGCCTGCGTCGGCAGGCCACCCGGCAATGCGAGTTGGTAGCCGGCCAACTGCACGCTGTGACCGGGTTGCACTAGCGGCACCAGGCACACTGCAACGATACTGCCGACGCACGCGGCCGCCAGCGATAGCGCGACGTACAACCCGACAGCCGGCAGGTCGGCGGGCACCAGCGTGTCGATGAAGCTGCGTAGCGCTGCCTGATTCCGGCCGCTGTGTGCGGGCTTATGCATCGGCGCCGCCGTGCGCATGCCGTGCCGTTCGGCGCTTGCCATCCAGCGCATTGCACGCGCTTTCGATCGTGCAGGCCGTCATCGCAACACCCGCAGCACTGCCTCGACCGAGGCGTGCGGATGCGCGCCGCGACGCAGGGTAAACATCCCGACCCGCTGCACCTGCGCGACAAACCGCTGCCAGCCGGGCTGACCAGCAGCGTATGGCTGGTCGCGCGCCAGGGATTCGGCAATCTGCGTGACCGGCACCGGCACCAGGCCCGGTGCGGAGGCATCGGCAGACTGGCTGGACAGCATCAATACCGCGCTTAGCTGCAACGGCGTGGGCGCAAGGGTGGCATGACCGTGGCGAATATCGACCTCGTACTTTTCCACACCGCTGCGGCGACGAATGGTGGGCGCTGCGCCGATCCATGCGCGCGTGTGCGCATCGAGCAGGCCGAGCGATTCCGGCCGGAGATGCAGAAAGTTTGCAACCCCGGTGGTCAGCAGACTCTCCGGCGCCACGAACACGCCGTCTTCGGCGATGAACTCCAGGCCATGCAGCAGACTGTGCAGCGCTAGCGTGGATTTGCCCGCACCGCTGGCGCCAAGCAACAGCACACAGCGACCGTGCCGGCCCACGCAGGCACCATGCAAGGGCACCAGCCCGATGCCACGCGCGGCAAGCAGGAACACCGCAAATTCGATGAGTTCATAGCGCACGTGATAGGCATGCGCCAGCATGTCTTCGGACACCACCAGCATCGCGCGGCGCTCTGGTACCGAGAGCATCAGGTAATTGCAGGCATCCATGACGCCACACACCAGCCCGCCAACCGCATGCGTGCGCACCGGCGGCGGCGTATCGACCATGGCGCCCGGCGCGCGTGGCACCAGATCCAGGGTGAGATGAAACTGCGGCGCGGCAGGCAGGCAGTGCGCCGGCAGGCCCGCGTAGGCGGCATCGACCAACGCCAGCAAGGCTTCGCTATCGCTGTGAAAGTGGAAGAGCGCGCCGAGAATCTGCCGCTGTACGCTGAAACGACGCGCACGCTGCTCACCGAACGGGTCTGCCGCGAGAGTGTCCGGTGCAAAAGTGTTCGGCGGAACCACGCATGCGCGTTCGCTCACCGGCGTGTGTTGCGCCAACGCAGCCGACTGCGGCATGCCTGTCATCCATTGCATCGATCAGCCGGTGTGTGCTGATTCGCCTAAGAAAGGTTGCATCGCCGAATGCGATGTACCGCCGCCTTCCATCGACGCTGCGACGCATCGCAACAGCGCAACCAAAGGCGCCTGCGTGCGCACCTACTGCCGAGCCGAATGCCGGTGTCTGCGCACGCCACCGCTGCGCGTCATCTGGCGACAGAACGAGAGCCTTGTGCAGATGCTAAAGATCCAGGTCAGTCATTCGTATTTCTTGCGTTACGACCCAAAACAATGGGAGCGCGGCAAGCCGTATCCGCCGTTGGCCACCCTGCAGATTGCCGCATTGCTGCGCGAGCGTGGGCATGCGCTGAGCCTGTTCGACGCCATGCTGGCCGACGACGTGGAGGACTATGCCGGCGCGCTACATGAGGCGCAGCCGGACCTGGTGGTGTTCTACGAAGACAACTTCAATTTTCTCACCAAGATGTGCCTGAGCCGGATGCGCGAGGCCGCCTGCCACATGATCGGGCAGGCGCGCGCCGCCGGTTGCCGGGTGCTGGTAGCGGGCTCGGATGCCTCCGACAACCCAGACGTGTTTCTGGCCGCCGGTGCACATGCGACCTTGATCGGTGAAGGCATCGCGCCGTTAATCGAACTGATCGAACGCGTCGAGGCCAATCCGCAGATCGATGACCAGGCCTGGCTGGCGGGCGTTGCACGCATTGCTACCAGCGACCCTGCAGCAGTCCGCACACATCCCGGTGCGCAGCCACCGGATGCGCGTTTGAGCGGGCTGCCTGCCTGGGACCTGGTCGACATGCCGCGCTATCGGCAGTTCTGGCAGCAACGGCATGGCTATTTCAGCTTGAACATGGCGGCCTCGCGCGGCTGCCCGTTCCGCTGCAACTGGTGCGCCAAACCGATCTGGGGCAACCATTACAAACGCCGCGGCGCCGAAGATGTGGCCGCAGAGATGATCCATCTCAAACGCAACTTCCAGCCCGACCATCTGTGGATGGCCGACGATATCTTCGGCTTCCATATCGATTGGGTCGAGACGTTTGCGCAGCGTTTGAGCGAGGACGACGGCGCGATTCCCTTCACCATCCAGACCCGTGCCGATCTGGCCAGCGAACGCATGGCGGCCGCCCTAGCGCGTGCCGGTTGCGCGGAGGCCTGGATCGGCGCGGAAAGCGGCAGCCAGCGCATCCTGGACAAGATGACCAAAGGCACGCAGGTGGCCGAAGTGATCGCAGCACGCGAACGGCTGGGCGCACATGGCATCCGCGTGGGCTTCTTCATCCAGTTGGGGTATCTGGGCGAAGAGCTCGAGGACATTCTGGCCACGCGCGCACTGGTGACACAGGCCAACCCGGACATCATCGGCGTCAGCGTGTCGTATCCCCTGCCCGGCACCAAGTTCTATGAAGAAGTGAAGAACCAGTTGGGCGGCAAGACGCATTGGCAGGACAGCGACGACCTGGCCATGATGTTCCATGGTGCCTACGACTCGGAGTTCTACCGCAGCGTGCGCAACCTGCTGCATACCCAGGTCGACCTGCAACAGGCGCGCGCAACGATGACGGCCGACGCCCTTTCGCAAGCGTCAGAGCAACTGGAAGCGCGTTGGGCCGCACTGATCGCATCGGAACATCTCCACCGCACCGAGCCGCTTGCCACCCTGGCGACGCGGCAGCCACGGCAGCTGGAAACGCTGCTGGTGGGCTGATCAAACACGGCAGCAAGCGGCCGCCCGATCACCATCATGCGGTATGCACGGAAGCCCCATTGCAGCACTGCTGCAATGGCGTCACGCCCTGCCAGCAACACCACCAACAATCAGCATCGCTATCCCGTTCGCCAACCTGTTCGACTCTCCGGATCACCTGCATGCAGCCTTCGCTTCGCACCATCAGACATGGCCTGCACACTGCCACCGAGCAGCTGGCGCGCGAGCTGGCGCAGCCTGGCGACAACGCGCCGCAGTGGGACCGGCTGCAGTGGCAGCTGGCCGCGGCGGCGGCGGCGGCGCATGGCGTGTCGCCGTTGCTGCAGCGGCGCTCGTTGTGGCAGAACGCCGAATGGACGGCCTTCCTGAGCGAGCAGCGCAGCCATGTCGAAGACCGGCACCGACGTATCGCGCTGCTGCTGACGCAGATCGACGCGGCTGCACGCAGCGCCGGCATTGCGCTGGTGGGACTGAAGGGCAGCGCCTTGCATCGGCTTGGCGTGTATCTGCCCGGCGATCGTCCGATGGCCGACATCGACTTGCTGGTGCAGCCAGAGGACGCGGCTGCGGCGGCAGCGCTGCTGTGCGAACTTGGCTATGTGGCGTCGTTCGAACAATGGAAGCACCAGGTGTTCAAACCGCTGCAGGGCGATGCCGTTGCGGGCCTGGGCGAGCACCGCGACTCACCGATCAACATTGAGCTGCATACGCGCATCCAGGAACGCCTGCCGGTGCGTAGCGTGGACATCACTGCGCTGGTCTGGCCGGAGCGCGCGCAGCCGGGACTGAACCCGTATCCCTCCATCGGCGCCTTGATGCGTCACCTGCTGCTGCATGCCGCTGGCGGCATCTGCCATCGCAGCATCCGGCTGATGCATCTGCACGATCTGGCATTGTTGGCCACGCGCATGGGGCCACGCGATTGGCAGGAGCTGTGGGAAGACCCGGCGATCTCGCCATGGTGGGCACTGCCGCCGTTGTTGTTGTTGCAGCGCTACTACCGCGCAGTGGTGCCAGCGACGGTGATGGCGCGCCTGCATGCGCAGTGTCCGCGACTGCTGCGCATGCGCGCCGCGCGGCAAACGCTCACCACCGCCTCGTGCTCGAACTTGTGGTTGTCTGCACTACCCGGCATCGAGTGGTCGGGTTCGCTGCGTGAAGCGCGCCAGTATCTGCGACAACGCGTAGTGCCGTCGGAAGAGAGCCGCAAAGAGCGGGCCGACATGTTGCAGACGCAGTTGTGGCTGCAGGGCCAGCCGTGGGTGCGCCAGACCCAGGCACGTCGTCTGATGACTAGGCTGACCCGGCCTGTCCCGCGCACCGACATGCTGTATGTGGTGCGTGCCGCGCTCGATGGATATCTGCAGCCTGCATAAGGCTGCATTGGTGTCCTGTGGAATGCCGTGCTTGCGTCTGATGTCTGCGTTGGCGCGGAACATGCGCCGACACCCCGGCCTTGCATGCTGCGTTGATCGCCGCGTTCAAATTGGCTGACCAAAGCAGCAATCAGTGGATGCTTCGTGCTTAGCCACGCTACATTGCCTCTGGACTACATCGTGCGTACTGGCTGCGCCCGATGTGTCGTTGAATCGCGCCCTCGAGCGCGATCAAAGCAACGTGGCGAGCAGTCGCCAGGTGGATATGGGCGGCGCGCGCAGCACCGCCGTGCACGCGTGCCATATGCCGAACCGAGTACCAGCTTTACCCGCCTGGTAGCTGCGCAGTAGGTTTGGGGGTCGCTCTACTTTGTTGGGCCCAGCGGCCGGCGCTCGCATAACTGACGGTAGATCTGCTCGAACAGACGCGTGGTCATGGCCGCGTCTTCGCGCACCGCGCGGCACTGCGCCGCCCATGCCAGACGCAAACGCAACTCGTCGTCGCCGAGCACTTGCCGGATCGCCTCGGCCATGCCCGCCCAATCGCCTGGCGGCACCGCCAGCGCTGAGATCGGCGCCCATTCCACTAAATGCCCGACGGCCGTACCGACGGTCGGAACACCGGCCACGGCCGCTTCCAGCAGCACCATCGGCCCGGCTTCGTGCAGGGACGACATCACCAGCAGATCGGCCGCCAGCATGATCGGGCGCAACTCGCGCTGGGTTTTGAAACCCAGAAAACGCACCTGCTCCTGCAGGCCCAGCTGCTGCACTAGGTGCTGCATGGCACCGTCCAGCGTGTCGACACCGACCATGTCCAGCGTAAAAGCCACACCGGCCCGTTTGAGTGCGGCCATCGCGCGCAGCAAGGTGCTCTGGTCCTTGACCAGATTGAGGCTGGCCACGTGCAGCAAACGTGCAACCGCGCCTTCGCGCGGGCGCGGTGGGACGGGCTGCCAGGCACGCAAATCCACCCCTAACGGCACGCGCTGCGCACCGATACCGAGCGCTTGCAACGAATCAATGATCGGCGCGCTGGCAGCGGTAACACGATCGGCCAAGCGCAGGATCACCGCTTCGCGCAGGCGTCCGCGCCACCGCCGCCGGCCGCCATAACCGATGGCATCCAGCGCGACCAGCTCACCGCCGGCGATATGCACCACGCTGGGACGTCGCAGCAGCCTTGCCGCACTCACCGCGATCAGGCTGCAATAGCCGGAAAAGATTGCCTGGATCACCGCAAACGGCGCACGCCGATGTTCTTCGACAATGGCGCCGATGGCACGCAGGCGCGTGCGTCGCGCGCCGATGTTGTGCACCTTGGCACCGCGCAGCATCCAGCTATCGGGCAAGGGTTCCTGATGCAGCACGAACACGTGCACTTCGTGGCTGCGTGCCAGCCATTCGATTAAAGTCAGAAACACCGGAATCACTCGCACATCGCCGCTGCGATCCACCCCGCCCGGTACCACCAGCGCCAACTTCATCGCGTGTGCGCTCGCAGTGGTTTCAGCAGGCTCGCATACGCCTGCGCCCAGCGCTGCCCCACTGCCGCGAACGACAGCCGCGCATCGAAGTGCGCCCGCACCTGCGCACGGCTGGGCCGCTGCCGCGCTGCGCGCAACAACAATTCCGACAATGCGCTGGCATCACCCACCGGCCAGAGTTCACCGACCGCGCCGTCATCACTGAGTGCACGGAAGGCCGGAATATCGGTCAATAACGGCAGGGCGCCGCAGGCATAGGCTTCCAGCGCGGCATAGCCGCAACTTTCGGCATGGCTGGCGGACACGAAGACATCGCTCGCCTGCAACAGCGTCTGCACGCGCGCATGCTCGACCTTGCCCAACAGCTGCACGCACCCCGCCAGACGCGCATCGTCGCGCAGCCGCTGCTGCACCTGTTCCAGCAAGGGCGCCTGGTCGAACACGCACCACAGCCGCAGACCGGGCAACAGGCGCGCCGCCCTGGCAACCGCATCGAGCACGCACAGCGGGTCCTTGGCTGCGCTCAGATGGCCCACCCATAGCACACATGGGTCGCCATGCAGCTGCGTGTGCTCGCGTGCCAGCAGGCGATCGCCCGGCACAAAGCGGCTGCTGGATTCGGGAATCGCAAACAGCTGCGTGCGGCGTTGAAACAGACGCGCGCGCAGAAACGGCTGCGCCATGTCCAACGAGGTAAACGCGATGCCGGCAGCGGCGCGATAGCGAGCCCGCCACACCGCCCTACTCCACCACCGCGGCGAGCGATTGGCATGATCCTGCAGCAGGATCGGCACATTCGGCAGAAGGCGCGCAAGCCTGCGCGCATCACCGGCGAATTCCAGGCCATGCACATGGATCACGTCGGCGTCGATCTCGCGCAAGAGCACCGACAACGTGGTTGCACGCGCGGCGCTTCCGCGCAAGCCAAGATCGACAAAGCGATAGTCCACGCCCTGCCGTGCGATACGCGCGTTCAACGCAGAGGCCTGGATCACCGAAACGCGTACATCTACGCTGGCCACCGCCTCAGCAATGTCGGCAAGCGAAGGCCATTGCACAAACACCTGGTCGGCGCTCAGGCCGGCCGGCGTCGGCACCAGATTGAGCTGTGCGACATGTCGTGTCACGGTGCGATCGCCGCTGGGCTGGCGCGCTGTGCGGAGTGAACGTCGCCGCCCTCCACGCAGCACCACAGCAGATCCTGCTGAGGTCCTATGCCACGCGTATTGCGGAGGGACAGCCCCGGCGCGACGCTCACGCGAGACGCCGCAGCCGCAGCACCAGCGCCACAGGTACCTGCAGCGCCGCCTGGTCGAAGCGCGCGCCAGCGGGGATATCGGCCGGGTCCAGCATCGGCTCGGCGACCGCTTCGATCGCGAAGCCCAAGGCCACGCATGCCGAATGCCAATGGCTGTACAGATGCTGGGTGTGGCGCACCGCATAGTGCTGGCCATCGGCCTTGAAATCGCGGCGCCAACCCAATGCATGGCCGATGGGATGCACGTCGCTGCACAACACGATGCCGCCGATGCGGGTGATGCGATGCAATTCTTCCAGCGCCGGCCACAGCCGCTGCAGGTGCCCGACCACTAGGCCGCACACACTGAGGTCGGCAACCGCATCGGCAAGCGGCAACTGGTCCAGACTGCCCTGCTGCAGCTGCACCCGCGCAGCTGGCCAATGCTGCGACAGTTCGGTTTGGGCGCGCGCGAGCATCTGCGGCGACAGATCGACACCAGTGACATGGCGTGCGCCACGGCGTAACGCATGCAGCATGTAGCGGCCACTGCCGCAGCCGGCATCCACGACATGCTGGTTTTGCAAGGTAGCGGGCATCAAGCCAAGCATCGCGCGCTCTTCGGCCTGCATCACCGGGTTGTGCGCGTGCGGCGGATACGCCTGGGCCCACAACGCATACGCTGCGTCAGGTTCGAGTACCGGAACCGCGCTCACGACGCGACGCCCATCGCTGCCATTGCGCTCGACGCTTGCTGGAGGTCCTGCACCCGTTGCAGGCCGGGTTCGAGCGCTAGTACTGCCGGGTCGGCCAATGTGGCGTCCAGCAATTTGGGGCGTCCATCCAGCACCACCGGAACGGTCTGGATGCCGGCGGCGTCGAACCACGACGCAAAATCCGGATCGGCGATGCGTGGTTTGCCATCGCGAATCACCGCACGCAACTCGCTGCGTTCGCAGCCAATCACGCTGCTGGCAGGCTCGCCCCCGCGGTCGCGCACGATCACCAGATCCGCAGCAGCGCCAGGCGCGATGCGTCCACGTGTTGGCATGCGCAGAATGCGTGCCGATTGCTCGGTCGCCAGGCCCAACAGCAGGTCCGGCGCCAGCCCGCTGCGGGCGGCGATCCGCAGTTCTTCGAGCAGATCGCGCGCGCCACTGACGCGCGAATCGTTGCCCAGCGCCAGCCGCCCGGCCATGCACAACCGCCATGGATCGAGCGTGCGCCCCAGCAGCGCCAGATTGCTCGACGGGCACCACACCACCGCCGCGCCACGCGCGATCACCCGCTCGATATCCTGCTCGCCCATGCCAACGCCGTGGATCAGTACCGTGTTGGACGCCAGGCAACCGAGCCTATCCAGATCGTCGAGCTCGGCACGCGCCACTGCGTCGGTGCCTTCGGCCAGATGGATCATCCACGGGTGCGCCGCCGGCGTTGCCGCAAAGCTGCCCTGCACCGGCGGACCGTAGCCGGTCCAACCCAATGCATAACTCCAACCGAATTCGTGCAGCACGCTGACCGGAAAATCGACCTCATCCAGCGTGGCATGCCAGGGGTCGTGCTGCGCCACGCAGGTCACGCCGGCGAGCAGATTCTTCAGGCCGCCATGGCGCAAGCGCACCGCTTTGGGCACGCGCAATGCCGCAGCCACTTCCGGATGTTGAAAGTGCGCCTGAAACGCTTCGATCCATGCGTAGCTGTTGGCGAACGGCGCACCCTGCGGCAGCGGCGGCACACAGTTCACCTGCAAGTGCTCGTGCGCGTTGATCAGGCCCGGCGCCAGCACATGCCCCTGCAGTTCCAGACGCAAGGTCCCGGTGCCCAGCGTGCCACCGAAGCGGCCCGCGCGCAGGTTCACCGCTGCGCGCGACGGGCCCGCGAGTGTGATCGATCGCGCGCCCTGCAGACAGACATCGGCCATGGACATCGGCATCTCCACTCAGCGTTTGCGCATCACGATCAGGAAGTGATCGCCCATGTCGCGCAGCAGCGGCAACCCACCGAAACGGTCGTCCAGCCGACCCAGGCGCTCGGAGACGCGCGGATGGCGCTCGCAAAAATCGACCAGATACGGCGGCGGAAGGAACAGGCTCAGGGCACGGTAGCTGTCCAGCACGAAGTGCTTTTCGAACGCGCGATAGAACTCGCGCGGCAGGTGGTACCAGGTCCAGATGGTGTGGCCGTTCATGCCCACCGCGGTTGCGCCCTTTGCTGCTCGCACCGCCGCGCGCTTGAAGCGCCCGCGCAAGGCGTAATGGCCGATTTCCCAGGGGCAGATGCGCCCGATCACCGAAAACACCAGGCAGCCGTCAGCACGCAGCAGACGCGCGCATTCTGCGGCCACCGCCGGCAGATCCGGCGCGCAATTGAGCGGGCCGAAGTTGGAATACATGCCATCGAAGGTGCCCTCCAGCTGATCGAGCTGTTGGATGCCCACATGCGCGGCCGCCAGACGCTCCTCCAGACCCTGCGCCACCGCGCGGTGGCGGGTGCGCTCGATCATGGCCGGCGACCAATCGGTGGCCAGCACGTTGTAGCCGCGGCGCGCGAACTCGCCTGCATCCAGACCGGTACCGCAGCCCAGATCCACCAAGCGCGAGCCGACCGGCAACTCTGCGGCCACCGTGTCCCACAGCGTGGTGCGCATGCGCTGGATCAGCGCGTTGTTGCCGCGCGGACCGTCGTAATCGGGGGCGACGCTGTCGAACGCGCGCTGCGTCTCCAGCAACTGCTCCGGCGCGACCGTCCCGCCGCGCGCGGCATGCTCACTGACCACTGACATGCATCGCCTCCCCAACCCGTCCTGCTGATTTCACGACACTCTCCAGACGCGGCACCGCCAACGCGGTATCGCTTGATAGACCCGTGAGTGCCAGCACTAGTCGGTTTGGTTGCAGTCCGACCGCGCGCGCGAGCAGGACTAGCGACAGATTCAGCGTTGACAGAAGGCCGCTGGCAGCGCTGCGCGTATCAATCACGCCATGCCACGCCTACACGTGCCAACGGCGCTATCAAGGATCGGCCCGCCACTTCTGACGCACGCGCAGTGGACGGCGGCGAGCGCTCGTCATGGAGCGGCTAATAAAACTTTGGGAGTAGTCTGGCACGGCGCACCCAACGCCGGAGCGGACGCGTGGTCCATGCCGCACCGCCATGCGGCTGCGGCTGCATGCCGGTGCGTGCAGTCGCTTTTGCTAGCTCTTAAGCGATGGCACCGGCGCCTTCAGCACGGCGGCGACGCCAGGCATTGCGCACCACTGCCACCAGCACGCCAAAGCCCGCTCCACCGAGCAAACCGACCGCCCAGACCATCGCCGCATTCGGAAACGCCCGCTGCTCTGGCGCATACAACGGCCACGCCAATGAGGTTTGATAGGTGTAACGCGCGGTCAGCCGCGCAATCAGATCGTCGCGCTCGGTCTTGATCGCGCGGATGGTGGTGGTGTTTTCGGTCAGCAACACTCCGGCCAGCACCTGCGCCGGACTTGCTGCGGTGCCGGCTTGCAGTTGCTGTTGCAGCTGCTCGCGATTGAGCATGGCAACGCGCAGATCCTCGTCAAGCCCCTGCAGGCGAGTACGTGCAAGCGCGAGCGCAGCGGTATTGGTGTCGCCATGCAAGCTCTGTAATGCAGTAACGGTGGCCATCGCCAACGTGCGCGCCTGCTGCGCCGACTCGCCACGAATAGTCACACCGATGAGATTGGCGTATGGGTCCGGATCCGGCTTCAGGCTACCGCGATACAGCTGCGCGGCACGGCTCTTGAGCGGCACCCCGGCCTGGTGCAGGACAGCGTCCTGAAACAGCCGCGTCTTCATGCGATCGATCACCCGCTGGAACGGCTCAACCTTGGGGTCGCGGCCGGCAGGCGTGGGGCCGATCTCGCCCACCTGGATCCACGCGGTGGCGTCCCATTGCGGCTTTGCCACGCGCAGGAAGACGAACGTCATGCCCAGCACCAGCACCAACGCAGCCAGCGCCCAGCGCCATTCGCGTCGCAGGATGCGCCACAGATCGATCAGATAGATTTCGTCGTGTTGATTCATGGTACGCAGGCTCTGATACGTGACAGTGGGTTGCCGCGCTTACGCGACAGATGGGGGTACTGCATGGCGGGTGGGCAACAACACGGTGCAGGCGTGCAGCACCAAACACAGCGCAATGAAGCCAAAGTTGGTCCAGGTGAACGCCTGAGGCGCGAATGGCGACATCAGGCAGGCGTAGGCGATACGTAAGAAAATCAGCACGTGGAAAATCGACAGCGAGCCATTGAGGCGGCGGACGCTCCACACCAGGCCGGCATACAACGCCAACAGCGCCAGCAACGCCCCCGGCGCGCCCCAGGCCATCAGAAACGGAAAGAACTCCGTACCCACATTGATGTTGGGCGCATCCAGCGGAATGCTGGTACCGGCGGTGGCAATCGAACCACTAAACGGCACCAGCTGGTTGATCAGAAAACTGGCGTTTTCGTAGCCCTTGGCCAGGATGGCGCCAAAGTTGTACGGCCCGGCGCTGATGTACAGCAGCAGCCACTGCACGCCTTGCGGCATGGCACGGTAGAAGGCGCTGAACGGCAATGCCACGGTCGCCAGCGAGCCGGAACGCAAGGCACCGAGCACCGAGAACACGCCGCCACCCGCAAGCGCCAGCACAACGATAGTTTTCCACGGCAACAGGCGCGCTGGGTCACGCCGCAGCACCATCACCAGCACGAACGAGAACAGGCCGGCAAAGATCCGATTGCGGTCGATCACCACAATCGGGAACACAAATCCAAACGTCACCATTGCCGCGCGCAGGCCGCGATGGCGTACGCAGAGCAACGCAATCGGCGGCAGGATCCAGCACATGTTGGAGATATGCCGCACGTGCGAACGCAACGGGCTCAAGGTGGCATAGGACGATGGATCGCTGAATAAGGGAATCGGAAACACCACCACGTCGACAATGCAAAACACTGTGACCACGGCTGCCAGCGTCATCGCCAGAAACGCATCGCGGGTTCCGGCGTAGCGATAGTGGCGAAACTCTTCCACCGCGGGCAACCGGATGCGCAGCACGGCATCGAGTGCGAAGGTCGCCGCCGCAGCGATCGCCAGCAACACGATACCGCTGAGGTAGCCGTCCGGCAGCGTATAGGTCAGCAACGTCAACACGCAGCTGAGCAGCATCGGCACGGCCAGATAGGTCGCAGGCTGTCGCAGCAAAGCGCTCATCCCGGCTCCGTCGCACTGCGCACTGGCTTGAGCCGCCAGCCAGCCGGTAGCGACAACCACGCATAAGCCAGCAGGTGAGCGATCACCGCATGGGGCCTGCGCTGCAGGAAAGCTACCTTGGCGGCGATGTAGCGCGATTGCGCGCACAACAGCGTGCGATCGGGCTCATCGAACAGCGCCGCGCAACGCAGCGCAACCTGCCGCGACTCGCTCAGATTGGCGATGCGCGCGGGCACGTTTACGGTCTTGCTGAGGTTGTTGCCATGCAATCGGTACGCACACACCTGCGTATCGATGAATCCCAGCGCATTGCGCGCGGCCAGACGCAGGAAGAAGTCCCAGTCTTCGATGCGCAGCGATTCGTCCCAGCCACCGCGAGCGTCGAAGGCGCCGCGACGCAACAAGGCGACCGCACCGCTGACGGCCCATTGGCGGATCACCGCACGGCGAATACCTTGTTCGGAACGATAGAGATCGACATCCACCCCATGCAGATCACGCATCGCACTGTCATGCAGCTGCTTTCCATGCTGATCGACCACGCAGGCATCGCCGATCACCGCAAGTTTCTGCGGATGCGCGCGCAGATAGCGCACCTGCGCATCCAGCCCGCCGGGCAATAGATAGTCGTCGCTGGCGCCCAGGCGCAGAAACTCGCCGTTCGCACGCAACGCCAGCTCGTTGAGCGTGGCCGCAACGCCGCGATTGCCCCGCTGCACGAACTGCACCGGCAGTCGATGCCCGTGAGCGGCGGTCCACTGGGCGATCTTTTCGCCGGTGGCATCGCTGGAGCCATCGTCGATGATGACGATCTCCTTGCACGGGTACGGGTCCTCCAACACGCTGTCCAGGCAACGCTGCACGAAACGCTCATGGTTGAACGCGGGGATCAACACCGACACCAACGGCCAGCGCGCGCGCCCTGCCGGTTGCGTGCAGTCGTTCATGCCGGCTGCACCAGATAGCGCCGTACCACCACGATATTGAACAGCAGATAGAGCACGTAGTTGGCGACGAAGGCGTACATCGCACCGATCAGCCCGAAGTACCCGGTAAACAGGTACACCAACCCCAGATAGCTAGCGGCAAACACGCATTCGGACACCACGAACAAGCGCGTCATGGCCTTGGCCAACATCACATACGACAACACGAAGGCGGCGATTTTGACCACATCGCCCACCAGCTGCGGGCCATACAGCACTCTGGCCGCAGCAAACTGCGGGTCGAACAACAGCCAGGTCACCCAATCGCGGCAGACATACACACCCAACGCCATCGCGATCACCGCCGGCATCACGTAACGATACGCAGCGCGCAGCTCGCGCCCCAATGCGGCACGCGCATGCAGCGAGGCCAGCTTGGGCAGGTAATACACATTGATGGCGGTAGTGAAAAACAGCAGGTAGGCATCCGACACCCGGCTCACTGCCTGCCAGTAGCCCACCTGCTCCCACCCAAACCGGGCAACAAGATGGTCGCGCACCAAAATGATCGCCAGCTGCGGCACCAAGGTGGAGGTAAGCGTCATCACCGAAAAGGCCGCCAGCCTGCGTGTCATGACGGCATCGAAGCGCGGGCGCAACATCTCGCGCCGAAAATATGGGCTGCGCCGCAGCGCCGGCACCCCCGCCAACAGCCACACCACCTGCCCCAGCACCAGTGCGAACAATGCACCCTGCAGCTGCGCCAGGCTGGACAGCCATGTAACCAGCGCAACGCTGATTACCGCGCCGCTCACCTGCACGATGGCCAGGCGGCGCACATCCATGAACCCGTTGATCACTGCAAGAATGTAATTGACCAGCGCGATGCCCAACTGCGCGACTGCCAGCACGCAAATCAGCGGTTGGTAGCTGGCATCGCCCAACAGCCGCTCGGCAAGCAACCCGCTGAACGCCACCGCCAGCACCGCCAGCACGCAAGACGCACAGAACGCGTACCACAACGCCGCGCTGAGCAAGCGCGCCTGGGCCGGCGGGTCGTCGCGGTACTCGGCGACGTATTTGACGATACCGGCGCTGATGCCACCACCCGCCAACACCGCCAGCACCGCCATCACATTGAGAAACTGGCCGAGTCGCCCCACGCCCTGCGGCCCGGCGTAGACGGCCACCAACTTGACCACCACCAGCGCAGCGAGCAACTTCGCCAGCGTCGCCACGCCAGTGTAGGCGCTGCTGCGCACCAGATTCATGCACCTGCACCGAACGATTGGCAGGCGGCGATCACGCGTTCCACCGACGCTGTATCCAGCGCGGGGCCCATCGGCAGACTCAGCACTTCGGCGTGCAGGCGCTCACTCACCGGCAGACACGCATCGCCGAGTGTTGCGTAGGCCGGCTGCCGATGCGGCGGCACCGGGTAATGAATCTGGGTGTGGATGCCATGGCGCAACAGATGCGCCTGCAAGGCATCGCGCTGTGGGCTGCGCACCACGAACAGATGCCAGACATGCTGTTCGTCGGAGACCACTGTCGGCAAGACGATCAAGGGGTTGTCGATGCCTTGCAGGTAACGCCGCGCCACCGCGCGCCGCAGCGCGATCTCTTCGTCCAGATAGCCCAGTTTGACGCGCAGCAAGGCGGCCTGCAGCTCGTCCAGGCGCGAGTTCACACCCTGGTAGAGATGGTTGTACTTCACCTCCGAGCCGTAGTTGCGCAGCGCGCGGATACGCTCGGCCAATCGCGTATCGGAAGTCACGACTGCGCCGCCATCGCCCAGCGCACCAAGATTTTTCGTCGGAAAGAAACTGAACGCGGCGGCATCGCCGAAAGCACCTGCACGCCTGCCCTGCATCGTTGCGCCATGCGCTTGCGCTGCATCTTCGATCAGCAGTAACCCGTAGCGATGCGCCAGCGTCTGCAGCGCCGCCATGTCAGCCAGCTGGCCGTACAAGTGCACCGCCATGATGGCGCGGGTGCGTGGCCCGATCGCCTTCTCCACACTGGCCGGGTCCATATTGAAGGTGACCGGGTCCGGCTCCACCGGTACCAGCACCAGATGGTTCTGGCTGATCGCCAGAAAGGTCGCGATGAAGGTATTGGCCGGCACGATGATTTCATCGCCCTCGCGTAGCACGCCCAGCTCGCGGTAGCCGCGCAGGATCAGCGACAACGCGTCCAGCCCATTGCCCACCCCGACCGCATGCGCCGCGCCGCAGTAACTGGCGAACTCTTCTTCGAATGCAGCCAGCTCCTGGCCGAGCACATACCAGCCAGCATCGATCACCCGCGCGGCAGCGGCTTTGAGTTCATCCGCGTAACGTGCGTTGACCGCACGCAAATCCAGGAACGGCACATCCATTACAAGGTCCATCGATAGAAATCCTGCACAACCGCACGTGCGCCGAAGCGCTCCTTTTGTTCGACCAAGCCGTCGTTGAGCAGCTTCCCGCCGTGTTCGGTGGAAATGCCGAAGCTGAAGTAATCGCGCGCCGCATACACCTGGGTGATCAGTTCGGCCAGCAGCAGACTCAGCGCATCCAGCTGGCGGCCGCGCTCGGAGACCGCTAGATACTGCGTATGTACGCTGCGGCCGAAGTCGTACACCAGTGCGGCGGCCAGCAGTTGTCCGTCGGCGCGCGCCTCGTGCAGCACGATGTGATGCGGAAACCGGCTCTGCAGCAGTTGCAGTTCATCCAGCCGATGGGTGGGCGCAACGCCATGCCGCTGCAACACCTCGCTCAGCAGTGCATGAAACGCGTCCAGCGTGGTGCCGGTCTGGATGTTCACGCCTGCCTTGCGCGCCTTGGCGATCGAGCGCCGCCGCTCGGCGCTGAAAGCAAACGGCTGCCGTAACGCAATCACCGACGACAAGTCGCGCCGATACAGCTGCGCGCCAACCCGATGCAGCGCATACAGCTCTTCTTCGGCCGGATACGCATGAAACACATGCGGCACCGGCTTGTAGACGATCTCGCGCATGCCGGCTGCGCAGTAATGCGCGGCAATCTGCTCGAACACCTGCAAGGTGGCGCTGGCGCGCATGGCCATCGACGACAGCAGCCCGGCGTAGGTCAGCCCGGCATGGCTGCTGATGCAGTCGCCTTGCACGCTGGCAGGAAATACAGCGAGCACCTCGCCGCCACGCTCCACCAGCAACGAGGCGTCTACGAAACGGTCGGCGTGATAATCCATGTAGCCGCGCCGATGCAACAGGTTGCCGTTGCGCGAACACGCGACCAGCGCATCCCAGGCGAGTGCATCGTTGGCAACGTACGACCTAACCGAATACATGACAGCCCTGCAGCTCCATCGGCAAGACGGCATCGGCCAGACCGAACCCGGCCTGGCCCATCGCGTTGCCGTTGTAGAACATCAACACCCGCTCGCCCTGCTGGATCAATGCCGGGTAGCACAGCGTCTGCGCATCCCAACCATCGGCGGACAACTGCAGGCCCAACGCAGCATCGTCCCGCTCCCAGTGCACGCCATCGCGGCTGAACGCGATGCCGGGGAAGTAGCCGCCACGGGTGTCGCCGCGCGTGAAATACATGAGATAGCGCTCGTCCAGCCGGTACACGCGCGGGCGTCCGATGCGGTACTCGTCGTCGCGTGGACGCAGGCAGATGCTGTCGGCGGCGGGAATGCGGATCAGGTCGTCGGTTTCCACATAGCGAATGTGATAGCGCGGATACGGCTGACCGTCGATGGACTCCCAATCGTCGCCCACCGCATACCACAGCCGCCAGCGCCCATCCTCGTAGCGCGCCGAATGCACTGCTGCAATCGTGCTGCGGCCCGGCGCGCGGTCCAGCAGCGGCGTTTCCTGGCGGCGCTGAAAGGTTTCGCCACCATCGCGCGAGATAGCCAGGCCGGTGAATGCCAGAAACTTCGCCTTGGCCACCAGCTGGAAGCCCACATAGAACATGTACAGGCCATCCGGGCCGGCCACCACGTCGCCCAGGATCATGCCGTTGTCGTCGAAGCAGCCATCGCGCCCGATGTCCAGCACCGGGACCTTGCTCACACCGACGATCTGCGTCGGCGCATCGGCGCGCACATCCACATAGCCGATTCGACTCACGCCCTGGCTATCGCGAAAGCCCGCATACACGCGCAGCACCTGCGCGGACAGCCGGTACGGCGTAGGCGTCAGCGCCGCATGCTGCATCCAGCCGCCCACGCCATCGCGCGCGACATCGAAGACCAACCCACGCTTGGTCCAGGTAAACATGGCTCAGAGCTCCACATCGAAGCTGGACCTGCTGGCCACCGCGCGCGCCGGCGAACCGACGTACACACGCCCGGCCTCGGTATGCCGCGTCACCAGTGCGCCGGCACCGATGATGTTGTCTGCGGCAACATGCACCTTGTCGCTCAAGGTGGCGTTGACACCGACGAAACTGCCACTGCCGATCTCGCAATAGCCGGAAATCACCGCATGCGACGCGATGAACACGTGGTCCTGCACCACGGTGCGATGGCCGATATGGTTGCCGCTCCACAAGATGCAGTTGTCACCGATACGGGTGAACGGCTGGATGACATTGCCTTCGAAGATGAAACTATTGGCGCCGATCTGCGCATTGCGCCAGACAAACGCACGCGAGCTGATATACGTGGCGCAGCGGTAACCACGGCGCACCACGTCTTCGAAGAAGCGCATGCGCAGGCGGTTCAATTTCGTTGCCGGAATCGCAACGAACACCGCGTACTGATCTGGCGGATAGCGCTGCTCAAGTTCCTCGTAAGCCACTACGGGCAACTCGGCCAGGGTGGGCCGGAGCAGGAAATCGCGCTCCACGCTGAAGGCGACCACGTCGTAGTCGCTGTCGTGCTGAAAATATTCGCAGGCGATCTGCGCAAACTCGCCCGCACCGACGATCACCAAGGGTTTGCGCAGGCTCATGCTTCCAGCCTGCATGCATCCAGGCGATGTTCCCCGCGCACTTCGCCCAGAAATTCGTCGTAATCCAGGATGTAATCTCCAGGGTCGTAGAGCTGGTCGGCCAGCACCATCAGCACGCAGTCGGGGCTGAAATGATGCAGGTCGCGCCACACCATGCGGCCCAGCAGCAGGCCTTGCGAGGGGTCGTTCAAGGTCACCTCGGTCGGGCCATCGCCCTTGCCTGCGTCCAGCAGGATCGTCACCGAGCCATGCAGGGCCACCGCCAGCTGATTGAGCTGGCGATGCGCGTGCTGGCCGCGGTGGACGCCGCTGCGGGTACCGAACAGGTAATACACGCGGCGTATCTCGAACGGGACATTGCGCTGCTGCTCCAATGAAATGAGCAGGCCACGATCGTCGCCGTGGGTATGCAACTGGATGGGTTCGAAGGCCATGATCCGGGGCGTAAGCGCTGACTGCACGTAGTGCGACATGCCTGAGTGCGCCGGGATGCGTGAAAGGTTGCGCGACGTCACGACCCTGCGAAGCCACGTGCGTGCAAGCGCAGCTTCGCCTTCGAGCGCATTCCGGAACGATAAAAATTCGTTGTGGCGACGCAACCTTTCATCGGTAGCTCCGCACATATCGGTGCACGTTCACCTGGCCGCAGTTCCGGCCGGCGTGGGGAGCCAGGCCTGGCAGCGCAGCACGCACTGCCGGAACCAACGACCACCACCGGTGAGGACACCAACCAGATGCACCCATCTCCCCAGGCGCCCGACACGGTAGCCACCGGCAGCGCAACAGCGCGGCCCTCCTCGACACAGGCCGCGCCTGCGGCGGGCGTGACGCCTTTACCCAAACCGATGCGGGTGCTGCACTGGCTCACCGTGCTGTGCCTGGTGATGGCGGCCAGCCTGATTCTGCTGCGCGCCGAGCTCGATGGACGCGCATTGCGTCAATGGCTGCTCGAAGGCCATCGCCATTTCGGCCTGATGGTGCTGCTGTTGTTCGTGTTGCGCGTCGGCCTGCGGCTGCGTTTGCGCACGCTGCCACCCGGCCCGCCCGCATCCTTGATCACGCGCCTGGCCGCAGGCGGCACCCATCTGGCGATGTACGGGCTGATGCTTGCGCTGCCGTTGATCGGCTGGTCGCTGAGCAACGCGTTCGGCAAGACGGTCTATCTGTTCGGACTGGCGCTGCCGAATCTCATCGAGGCAGACCCGGATCTGGGCGACACCCTGGGCGTGTGGCATTTGAATGCCGCCTGGGCGTTGCTGGCATTAGTGACCCTGCATATCGGCGCTGCGCTCTGGCATCACCTGGTGCTGCGCGATGGCCTGCTGTACCGCGTGCTGCCGGGCAAGCGCGCATGAGTCGCCGCACCTCCCTCGCCCTCGTCCGCTCTCTCTCCGCTGAACCCCGCACCGTCGAACAAGGACTTTCCATGCCTATCTCCCAGCCTGCTCCGCGCCGCGCCAGTGCATCGCGCACCGCTTCCCTGACGTCCTTGTTATGCGTGTCCGGCCCGTTGTTGCTGCTGGCCAGCACGCAGGCACAGGCGATCCCCTCGTTCGCCCGGCAGACCGGTTCTTCGTGCGCGGATTGCCATATCGGCTCCTATGGTCCGTCGCTGACGCCCTACGGCATGCGCTTCAAGCTGGGTGGTTTCACCGATACCAATGGCGAAGGCACCAAGATTCCGGTGTCCGGTCAGCTCACCTGGGCGCGCAGCAATCCCAGCCGCGGCGACAGCACCGCACGCCTGACCCAGGCCGATCTGTATCTGGCCGGCCGCGTCAACGACAACATCGGCGGCTACTCCAAGATCCGCTCCAACAACAGCGGCAACGCCACCTTCGATACGCGCCTGGACGATGTGGATCTGCGCTTTGTCAGCAAGCCGTTCCAGATGGCCGGCAAGGACACCATGATCGGCGTCAGCGTCAACAACAATCCGGGCATCTCCGATCCGATCCATGTGTTGCCCAATGCCTCCACCCTGACGCCGGCCTCCAACGGCGGCGCGTCCACCATGCTCAGCTCCTCGTCGCTGTCCAACCGCGTCATCGGTGCCAGCGTGTATGGGTTGTACGACCGCAACTGGTACGGCGAAGTGGGCAGCTACAGCGCATTGTCGCCGTCTGCGCAGGATCGCCTCGGCTGGCCGATCAACGGCGACCCGGGCAAGCTCAGCGATACCAGCTATGCCCGCCTTGCCTATATGAAAGACATGAAGCGGCAGTTCTTCTCGGTCGGCCTGACTGCGCTCAACACGCGCCGCCAGCGTCCGCGCAACGGGCCCAGCGACGACCTCACCGACTTCGGCTACGACCTGACCTATCAGTTCCTGGGCACCCGCGAGCATGTGATGTCGCTGGCCTACGTCAACATCTACGAGCGCCGCAAATACGGCACCCCGCTGATGTCGGCCGACCCGACCATCCCCGCGCTGGAGCGCGGCAACGTGCGCGATCAGACCATCAGCATGAACTACGCGTTCAAGCAGACCTACGGCGTGCTGGCCGCGCACATGATCAACACCGGCTCATTCGATGCGGCGCGTTATTCGCCGGTGGGCATTCCGGACACCACCAGCAACCTGATCCTTCTGTACTGGACCCCGTTCGGCAAGGAAGGCACCTACACCACGATCGCCAACCTGCGTCTGTCGGCGGGCTGGTTCCGGTTCGACAAGTTCAACGGCAGCACCTCCAACGTGTTCCGCGGCCCGCCGATCACCAACCCGCGTGATCTGGACAGCTTCACCATGTCGGTCAATCTGACGTTCTGATCCCCCCACACGTAAGGACCCCCATGAAGTCATTCCACCCAACCCTGTTTTGCGCGTCGCTGGCCGGCCTGTTGCTGGCCGGCGCACTGCTGCCTGGCTCGGCACGCGCCGCCGATGGCAAAAGTGTGTTCATTAGCGAATGCGCCGAGTGCCACAGCGCGACGCAGGGCAAGAACAAGAAAGGCCCGTCGCTGTTCGGCATCGTCAACCGTCCCGCAGCCACCGTGGCGGACTTCAGCGGCTACTCGGCCGATCTCAAGGCAAGCAAGCGCACCTGGGATACCGCCAGCCTCAAGGACTTCCTCAAAAAAGATTCCAAGGCCACGCTGCCGAATACGAAGATGAAGTACGAAGGGCTTGAAGACGACAAGGAACTCGACGCCCTGGTCACCTACCTCAGCACCCTGCGTTGATGGTCTGCCGGCCCGCCTTGGCACCACTGGCCGGGCCGGCACGCATGGCGCAAGCGCAATCGGCGCGGTCCGAAGGGACGTGCCGGCGTGCGGTATCGCCAGCGCAGGCCTGAACGCGACGCGTGCCATTGTGAGGATCGCTTCAAGCCCGGTACAGCGTGCCGGCCGCAGTGTCCGCGGCCTGCATGCGGGTCACCGCTGCACCTGCACAGGTGCACGGCCCGCGTTGCCTGACACGAACCCTTCGCGTATACGGACGGAACCGCCACAGACACGGCGGTCTCGCCCCGCGTGATGGGTCACCATCGCGCACCGCTACGGTCCACGTCCCACGCCCTTGCCGAACGTTTCGCCCGCCAAGCCGTCCCCTTGCCGACCGCGACGCCACACCGTCTGCGACGGGCAGCCATTGCCCGCGAGTGGCTCGGCACGACAGCCGCGCCTTCCCATCCTGCCGAGGGTGCCTTGCCAGTTACAGCGGTGCCGGCAGCTGGGGTTGCGTCGCGCGTTGCTGCTTGCGCTGGTCATGGGCCCCTGCGGCACTGCAATGGCAGACAACGTCGGCGGCGCAGTGGCGGTGGCGTCCACCTTGATCGACCGCGGCATCTCCATCGCACCCAACCGCGTCACCTTGCAGGCGGCCGGCTATTGGCTGCCCTCGCCCGGCTGGTCGATGTCGGCCTCTGCGGCGCTGCAGTCGCCCTCCTTTAGCGACCCGGTGGCGCTCACGTTTCAGGGCGCGCGTGGCTGGATGCTGGGCGATCGCTGGCAGATGCAGGCCAGCCTGCTGTATTACGCCTATCCGGCCGACCGCCAGTCGCGCAGCTTCGACCGCCAGGAAGCCAGTCTGGCCTGGTCCTACCGCGACACGCTCACCTTCTCGCTCTCCAGCTTCAATTTCCCGCGCGCGCAACGCTCGCCCTGGAACATGGTGGTCGACGTCACCGCCAACGTGCCGCTGACGGGGGATTTCAGCCTCTCGGCCGGTGCCGGCATCTCGGACTTTCCGGCGATGTCCTACGGCGCCCAGAGTTCCGGCCGCTATCGGTATGGGCAAGTGGGCCTGAAGTGGAGCCGCGCGGCATGGACAGTGAAGCTGGACCGGGTCGTCACCAGCAACAACACCCCGCGCGCGCAAGGCGGGCCCGGCGAAACGCCGTGGGTGGGCATGGTGTCCCGCAGTTTCTGATTCAACCGCAACCTTTCGCCCGCCTGCGGGCACCTAGAGGTGTCCTACCCCATGCCTGCTTCGATGAATGAGTCCGACACCCTTGGCGATGCCACCGACCGCATGCTGTTGCGCCGCATGGCTGCGGGCGATCGTGACGCCCTGGCGAGCATGTACCACAGCTACCACGGCCGCTTGTGCCGGTTTTTGTCGCGCCTGACGCGCCGCCCGGACATCATCGAAGAGGCCATCAACGACTGCTTCTGGATTGCCTGGCAAAAAGCGGGCGATTTCCGTGGCGACTCGCAAGTGTCGACCTGGATCATGGGCATCGCTTACCGCTGCGGGCTCAAATGCCTGCGCCAGCACGACGGCGAGTCCATCGACGATACCGTTTTGGTGGAAGACCACGCCCCCAGCACCGACGACAACGACGACCGCGAGCTACGCGACTGGCTGGACAAGGGCATGGAACGGCTGTCGCCGGATCAGCGCCTGGTGATCGAACTGGTCTACGGCGTTGGCCACAAGCTGGAAGAAGTCGCCGAAATCATGCAGTGCCCGGTGGGCACGATCAAAGCCCGGCTGTTTCATGCGCGGGTCAAATTACGCAATGTGCTGCCCGGCCTGGCCGGCAACACCCCTTACACGGAGACCCTGCAATGAAGACGTTTTTCATCGCGCCTGGCAAGGAATGCTCGCACGCCTGGGAACTGATGCCGGCCGTTCTGCTGGATAGCGCGACCGAGGAAGAAAACACCTGGCTGATCGCGCACGTGGCCAAATGCACCTCGTGCAGCGCCGAGTTCGCCCAGCAAAATCGCCTGCGTCAGGCGCTGGCGCTACCGCCGGCGGTCAAACTGGACGCCAACGCCGGCCTGCAACGCCTGCTCGGTCGTCTGGATGCACCCGAGGTACGCATCGCACCGGCACCGGCCGTGCGTCGCTCCGGCAGCTGGACCGTGCGTGCGCTGGCCGCGGCCGCGCTGGTACAGGCCATCGGCCTGGGTGTCATGGGCGTCAAGCTGGCCTCGCCGGCACCGTCGCACGACTACCGCACACTCAGCAGCGCCACTGCGCTGCCGGTGCCGCAAGGCGCTATCCGCGTGGTGCCGGATGCCAGCATGACCGTAGCCGACTGGGACCGCCTGCTGCATGCGCAGCAGTTGCAGGTGATCGGTGGGCCCAACGACATGGGCGCCTACACCGTGGTGCCTGCTGCGCCGCAGCCGCCGGCCCAGCCGCAACGGACCGTGCAGCAACTGCGCGCCAATCCGGGCATCCGGCTGGCCGAGATCGTCTCCGCCCCATGAGCCGTTTCCTCGCCATCGGCCTGGTCGCCGCGCTGCTCAGCATGGGCGTGCATGGCAATGCGCATGCCGCGGCGTTGCAGAACACTGCTGAGGATGCAGCCAGCGCCAACGCGACGTCCGCCGATGCGCATACGCCCGACAGCAGCCGGGACATCCTGCTGGCGGTGGCCAATCCGCTCAGCGCGCCGCCGGCCCGCGCCGGCTCCAGCCTGATCGGCTACGCCTCCAGCTATTACGGCGCCGGCCAGAAGGCCGCCGTGCGCATGGAAGCCATCAAGCAACGTTACAAGCTGCGCGAAGTGTCCGGCTGGCCGATCACTTCGCTGGGCCTGTATTGCGCGGTGCTGCAGCCGCCACCGGGCGTGTCGCGCGATGAGCTGGTCACCGCCCTGGCTGACGACGAGGGCGTGGAGCTGGTGCAGCCGGTGCAGGATTTCTCGGTGTTTTCTACCGATGCGGCGGAAAAGACCACACCGTTGTCCGGCTACAACGACCCATACGTGGATATGCAGCGTGGCTTCATCGATACCGATGCCGCCAGCGCGCAGGCCATCACCCAGGGCCGCGGTGTGCTGGTGGCGGTGGTCGATACCGGCGTGGACATCAACCACCCCGATCTGAAATCGCGCATCCGCGACGTGCACGACCTGGTCGACGACAAGCCGGGCATGACCAGCAGCGATTCGCACGGCACCGAAGTGGCCGGGATCATTGCGGCCGGCAGCAACAACCATCAAGGCATCGTCGGCATGGCGCCCAAGGCCATGCTGAGCGTCTACAAGGCGTGCTGGTATGCGCCCACGGTGGGCGCCACCGCACGCTGCAATACCTTCACCCTGGCCAAGGCGCTGGCGGCGATCAACAACAGCTCCGCACGCGTGGTCAACCTGAGCCTGGGCGGCCCGGCCGACCCGCTGCTGAGCAAGATGCTGCTGCATCTGGTGCAGCAGGGCCGCATCGTGGTCGCGGCAATGCCGCCGAACGGGCGGCTGGATGGCTTTCCCAATGATGTGCCCGGCGTGCTGGTGGTTCGCAGCAGCAGCGCCACCACTGCCATGCCCGGCGTGCTCAGCGCACCCGGCAAGGACATTCTGACCACCCAGCCGAACGGCCGTTACGACTTCACCTCCGGCTCGTCGATGGCCACCGCACATGTCAGCGGCATGGCCGCACTGCTGTTGTCGCTGTCGCCGTCGATGGATGCCACTGCGCTGCGCGACCTGTTGCAACGCACCAGCAAGGTCTCCGACGGCCAGTTGCAGGTCAATGCAGGCGCCGCCGTCGATGCGCTGTCGCCTTCCAAACATTCCAACTGACGACACCGGCATGGCCAAGTGGATTCCCTTGTGGCTGCATAAACTCAGCTCGCCGCCGACGTTCTACCGCTTCGCCGGACGCGTGCGCCCGTGGGCGCTGGGCCTGGCCTTGCTGCTCGGCGCGGTGGCCGCCTACGGCGGGCTGGTGCTGGCGCCGCCGGATTATCAGCAGCACGATGCCTACCGCATCATCTTCATCCACGTGCCCAGTGCCTGGATGAGTCTTTTCATCTACGCAGCGATGGGCGTGTCGGCGTTTATCGCGCTGGTGTGGCGGATCAAGCTGGCCGAAGTGGTGACCATGGCATCGGCACCGATCGGTGCGGCGTTCACCTTCATCACCTTGTGCACCGGTTCGCTGTGGGGCAAGCCGATGTGGGGCACCTGGTGGACCTGGGACGCGCGACTGACCTCGGAGTTGCTGCTGCTGTTTCTGTATCTGGGCGTGCTGGGCCTGTACCACGCGGTGGAAGACCGTCGTCAGGCGATGCGTGCCGCCGGCTTGCTTGCCCTGGTCGGCCTGGTGAATCTGCCCATCGTGCATTACTCGGTGGTGTGGTGGAACACGCTGCACCAGGGCTCCACCGTGCGCCTGCTCGGCCCCTCAAAGATGGGCGCGGACATGCTGTGGCCGTTGCTGACGATGATGCTGGCCACCAAGTGCTACTACGTCGCCAGCCTGTTCGGGCGCGTGCGCGTGGACCTGCTGGCGCTGGAAAGCGGCAAGGACTGGGCACGACGCATCGTATTGACGGAGCGCACCGCATGACTACGTTTTTGGCGATGGGCGGCTACGGCCAATACGTGTGGACGTCCTACGCGTTGTTCGTGCTGGTGCTGTTGGCGGACCTGGCCGCGCCGTGGTTGCGACGCCGACGCCTGCCGCGCGAACTGCGTGGCCAGTTGCAGCGGCAAACCCCGCGCCGTGCGCGCGATCAACCGGCGCCAACGCTGGAGCGCGACGCGCCATGAATGCCACGCGCAAACAACGTCTGTGGCTGGTGCTTGGCGTCATCGCCGCCGCCGCGCTCGCGGTGACGCTGATCGTGTTCGCGCTGCAGCGGAACATGAGCTACCTGTTCACGCCCAGCCAGGTGCACGCCGGCGAAGCGGCCAGCTATCAACAGTTCCGTCTCGGCGGCATGGTCAAGGCCGGCTCGATCCAGCGCGCCAGCGACTCGCTGAAAGTCAGCTTCACCGTCATCGATAAACATGCGGCCACCCAGGTCGAGTACACCGGCATCCTGCCGGACCTGTTTCGCGACAACCAATCGGTAATCGCCAACGGGCGCATGCAGGGCGAACGCTTTGTCGCCAACGAAGTGCTGGCCAAGCACGACGAAACCTACATGCCGAAAGAACTCAAGGACGCGATGGCCGAAGGCCATGTCGGCAAGCCGATCCCCGCGACCGCCATGCCGCTGGCCGCGTCGCGTTGAGGCGGCGTTGGCTGCGCGCCGCTCACTCGCCAATCTCTTTTTGCCGCACGCTGCGACCCACTCATGACGCCTGAACTCGGCCAGATCGCACTGATCCTGGCGCTGCTGCTTTCGCTTGCCCAGGGCGTGTTGCCGCTGATCGGTGCCTGGCGTGGCAATACCGCCTTGATGGGCGTCGCGCGGCCGGCAGCGGTGGGTCAGGCCGTGTTCGTGTGGATGGCGTTCGGCCTGCTCGCCTGGTCGCTGCTGTCGCTGGATTTTTCGGTCGGCTATGTCGCCGCCAACGCCAACATCGCCCTGCCCTGGTACTACCGCTTTGCCGCGGTGTGGGGCGCGCACGAAGGCTCGCTGCTGCTGTGGATCGCCATCCTTGCCACCTGGACGGTGTTGCTGGCCGCTTTCAGCCGGCATCTGCCGCAGTATTTCGCTGCACGCGTGTTGGCGGTGCTGGGCCTGGTGTCGGTGGGCTTTCTGGCCTTCATCCTGCTGACCTCCAATCCGTTCGGGCGGCTGTCGCCGATTCCGCTGGACGGCAACGAGCTCAATCCGGTGTTGCAGGATCCGGGCATGACCTTCCACCCGCCGGTGCTCTACACCGGCTATGTCGGTTTCTCGGTGGCCTTTGCGTTCGCGGTAGCGGCCCTGCTGGGCGGCGAACTGGAACAGGCCTGGGTGCGCTGGGCGCGGCCATGGACCAATGTGGCCTGGGCCTGCCTCACAGCCGGCATCGTGGCCGGTAGCTGGTGGGCGTATGCAGAACTGGGCTGGGGCGGCTGGTGGTTCTGGGACCCGGTGGAAAACGCCAGTTTCATGCCGTGGCTGGTGGGCACCGCGTTGATCCACACCCAGGCTGTCACCGAAAAACGCGGCAGCCTGCGTGCGTGGACCATCCTGCTATCGATCCTGGCGTTCTCGCTGTCGCTGCTGGGCACGTTCCTGGTGCGCTCGGGCGTGCTGACCTCGGTACATGCGTTCGCCGCCGACCCGCGCCGTGGGCTGTACATCCTGATCTTCCTGGTCGCAGTGGTCGGTGGTTCGTTACTGCTCTACGCCTTGCGCGCACCCAGAATCGCCAGCGGCAAACCGTTTGCCGCCGCCTCGCGCGAAACTGGGATTCTGATCGGCAATCTATTGCTTACCGTCGCCGCAGCGATGGTGTTGCTAGGCACCTTGTTCCCGCTGATTGCCGACGCCTTCGGCCTGGGCAAGGTGTCGGTGGGGCCGCCGTATTTCGGCCTGCTGTTCCCGTTGCTGATGTTGCCGGTAGTGCTGTTGCTGCCGTTCGGCCCCTACCTGCGTTGGGGACAGGCCGACGCCGCCCCCTTGAAGGCGCTGGGTGCCCGCGCCGGCATCGCTGCAATCGCCTGCGCGCTGGTCGGCAGCCTGTTTGCCGAGGGCCAGGCCAAGGCCATCGCCGGCATTGGCGTGGCGGCATGGGTGGCCACCGGCACGGCGCTTTACGTCTATAAACGTTGGCGCGAGATGCCGCGTGGGCGGCGCTTTCCGGCAGAGATGGCCGGCATGTTGATCGCGCATGCGGGGGTCGCGGTGTTCGTCGCCGGCGTGCTGATCTCCGACAGCCTGTCGGTCGAACGCGATGTACGGCTGTCGCCCGGCCAGAGCGCGGATATTGCCGGCTATGCGTTCCGCTTCGACGGCGTGCAGCTGGTCGACGGGCCTAACTGGAAAGCCGAACAAGGCAGCGTGCAAGTCAGCCGCGATGGCAAGGTCATTGCGCAATTGCATCCGCAAAAACGCCTGTACAGCAGCGAACGCATCCAGACCGAATCGGCGATCGATCCCGGCATCACCCGCGATCTCTATGTCGCGCTTGGTGAGCCACTGGACGACCAGCACATCGAACACGATTGGACCTTGCGGCTGTACTACAAGCCCTTCATCCGCTGGATCTGGGCCGGCGGCCTGTTGATGATGCTGGGCGGCTTCGTCAGCGCCTGCGCTCGGCGCTTTCGCGCGCCGGTCTCTGCAGCCAAGGCGGCTGCATCGCCGACATACCAAGCGCCCATCATCGCGCAGGAGTCGCACCCGTGAAGCGCATGCTGCCCTTGCTGGGGTTCTTGTTGATCGCCGCCCTGTTCGGCTTCGGCATCTACTGGACCATGCAGCACAACCCGCGTGATGTGCCCTCCCCATTGATCGGCAAACCGGCACCGGCCTTCTCGCTGCCGCGGCTGGATGCGCCCGACCAGCTTGTCACCCGTGAGCAGCTGCTGGGCAAGCCGTATGTGCTCAACGTATTCGGCAGTTGGTGCGCCGAATGCGTGCACGAGCATCCGGTGCTGATGGCGCAGGCCAGCCGGCTCGGTGTGCCCTTGATCGGCTACAACTACAAGGACGCGCCCGCCGATGCGACTGCCTGGCTGGCACGCTTGGGCAATCCTTACGCAGTGGTCATCGCCGATGAAGCCGGCCAGACCGCCATCGATTTCGGCGTCTACGGCGCACCGGAAAGCTTCCTGATCGATGCGCAGGGCATGATTCGCTACAAGCACATCGGCGTGCTCACCCCCGATGTCATCAACGATGAGCTGCTGCCCGCCATCGCCGCACTGCCCAGGGGCGCACCGTGATGCTGGGATATGGCGCCTTTCAGGCGCATCGGCGTGACCAGGCGCGCAAGCTGCGCCTGTTGCTGGTGCTGCTGTTGGGAATAGTGCTCGCGCCCTGCCTGCAGGCGCAGGCGGTGGACCCGTTGCCGTTCAAGAACCGCAGCGAAGAAGCGCGGTATCAACAACTCACCGCGCAACTGCGTTGCCTGGTGTGCCAGAACGAGAACCTGGCCGATTCCAATGCCACCCTGGCACGCGATCTGCGTCATCAGGTGTTCGCGCAATTGCAGGCCGGCAAGAGCGATGCGCAGATCAAGCAGTACATGGTCGACCGCTATTCGGATTTTGTGTTGTACGACCCGCCGGTCAAGCGCGGCACTTGGCTGTTGTGGTTCGGACCGCTGCTGATGTTGGGCGCCGGCGCTGCGGTGGTGATCCACACCGTGCGTAAACGCGCACGTGTCGGCCCAGCGGTGGCACCGCAGGCAGAGGAAGAATGGTGATGACGGGTTTTTATTTTTTGAGCGCTGCGCTGGTGATGGTTGCGCTACTGCTGTTACTGCTGCCGCTGATGCGCACACCCACGCGCAATGGCAATGCACGTTACACGCTGCCGATTCTGCTGGTACTGGGCCTGCCCGTCGCCACCGCCGGCCTGTATCGGCTGGTTGGCGCACCCGATGCGATCGCACATCCGGTCTACGTGACGGTACCCCAGACGGCGTCCATCGCAACGGCTGCTGCAGCCGATGCGGCACCACCACAACCTAGCGCTGCCGAACAGGCGCAACTGGCAGCGCTCACGTCGTGGATGGAACAGGCCAAAGCGCATGAGCAGAACAACCGCTCCGCCGAGGCGCGCGATGCCTACGCGCAGGCACTGAAGATCGCACCCGACACCAGCGCGGCCATCGTCGGCTGGATCGCCGCCGACATGGCAACACACAGCGATTTCGCCATCGATGCGGCCTCGCGGACGCGGTTGCAGCAGCTGATCGCGCGCGAGCCGGACAATCAGCGTGGGCTGTGGCTGATGGGCATCAGCGATTTTCAGCAGCACGACTACGCCGCAGCCACCACCCATTGGCGGCATCTGCATGGCTTGCTGGAAACCGGCTCGCCGATGCAGAACGCGGTGGCGGACAAAATTGCCGTGGCCGAATCGATGGCGAGCGCGCGGCAATCCGGGCGTGCTGCACGCTGAAAACAGCAGCGCAAAACACGTGCAGGCGTGCCTGAGGCGGCGACGTCAGCTCGCTAGGCGCGTTGTGGTGCGCAGCGGCGGTAGGTAGACGCAGAGCAACAGGTTCAAGCGGACCGCGCGAGGTTGCGTGGACAGCCGCACTTGTTCCTGGATGAAGGCAGTCGACACGGCTACCAAGAAGCAATGCGCAAGCAATGCAGCAGATCCCGCATCTGCCTCGCTCAGGACGACGGCCCCAACACCTCGTGCAACTTCCCGCTGAACTCGCCCAGCGTAAAGGGCTTGGCGATCATGCTCATGCCCTCGGCAAGAAATTCGCCGCGGTCGCGTGCGGTCTCGGCGTAGCCGGTCATGAAGATCACCGGCAGATCGCGGCGCGACTGTCGCGCAATCTCTGCCAACTGGCGTCCGTTGAGCCCGGGCAACCCGACATCGGTCACCAGCAGATCGATCCGTCGCTGCGAGGCAAGGATCGGCAGCGCGGCGTCGGCATCGGCCACCACCTCGGCCTCGTAGCCCAACTCGCCGAGCAGTTCGGTCACCAGCAGACGCACTTGTTCGTCGTCTTCCACCACCAGCACCTGCTGTCCCTGCCCGGCCACCACCGCTCCGCCTTGCGGCCCCATCGCCACGCTCTGCACGGCGACACCGGCGGGCAGATACAGGCTCACCGTGGTGCCCACGCCCACTTCCGACTCCACCCAGACTTGCCCGTTGGACTGCTGCATGAAGCCGTAAATCATCGACATGCCCAGGCCGGTGCCCTGCCCGATCGGCTTGGTGGTGTAAAACGGCTCGAACACGCGCTCTAGCACATCGGCCGGCATGCCGGTGCCGGTGTCGGCGACCGAGACCACGGCGTAGTCGCCCGGCGCCAGGCTGATGCCACGGCCAAGTTCGAGCCGGTGTTCGTCGACATGCAGATGCCGGGTCGAAATGCGCAACTGGCCGCCGTCCGGCATGGCGTCGCGGGCGTTGATGGCCAGGTTGATCAACGCGCTTTCCAGCTGGTTCTCGTCGACATACGCATGCGGTAGCGCATCGCAAAGATCGGCTTCCATGCGTACCGACTCGCCCAGGGTGCGCGCCAGCAATTCCTGCAGCGACACCACCAGATCGTTCAACTGCAGATGCCGCGCCTGCAGCGATTGCCTGCGCGAAAACGCCAGCAGGCGCTGGGTCAATGCGGCCGCGCGCAAGGCAGAAGCCGATGCCACATCCAGAAACCGCCCCAATCCCTCGGTCCGCCCCTGGTCAATGCGCAGACGCGCCAGATCCAAGGCCGACAGGATGCCGGTCAACATGTTGTTGAAGTCGTGCGCAATGCCGCCGGTCAACTGGCCCACCGCTTCCATCTTTTGCGCTTGACGCAGCGCGGCCTCACTGGATTCGCGCGCCAGCATCTGTTGCTGCAACTCGGCCGTGCGTTCGGCCACCTTGGCCTCCAGCAGGTTGGCCTGCTCCTGGATCGACTCCAGCGCCAGCGAACGTGCGGTGATGTCGGTCGCAAACACGTGGAAGCCATCCACCTTGCCATCTGCATCGAAGCGCGGCATGTAGCGGATCTCGGCATCGCGGCGGCGCCCATCGGCATGCGGCCAGCTCGCTTCCACCGTCAGCGCCTGACCGGACAGCGCGGCTTCGATCCAGGCGCGCCGCTCGGCCACAACCGCAGGCCCCATCACATCCACCAGCGGACGTCCGATCACCTCTTGCGGCGGAATACCGATCCAGTCTTCGTACGAGCGATTGGCGAAGCGATACACCAGGTGTTTGTCGATGAAGGCGATCAACACCGGCAAGGCATCGGTGACGCGGCGCAACTCGGCTTCGCTCAATGCCAGCGCAGCACGCCCTTCGGCCAGCTCTGCCATCTGGTCGCGGATCACAAACTGTTTTTGTCGCGACCGCAATGCGTTGGAAATCGCGCTCAACAGCGACGATGAACTGAGCGGCCGCTCCAGCTCGATGACATTGGTCATCTCGGCAGGCAGGCTCACCCGGCGACCATGCTGGCTGCCACGCGGGGCGCGCAGCAGCACGAATGGAATATCCGACCACGCCGCCTGACCCTGCAGGATCTGCTGCAACTGCTGCAGATCGCCGCGCAAGGCTTCTTCGGTGAGCACCACCACGCCGGAACTGTCGAGCAGGTCGCCAGCCAATGCTTCCAATGCGCCGTAGACCCGGCGGGTTAACCCACGCCCACCGACGATGGTCGCAATACTCTCCGCATCGCGGCCGAACGGCGCAATGATGTGGACCACCGACCCATCTGCTTCACAGTTGGTCAATTGCACGATCCAGCAATGGCGTGCCGTCTCCAACAAACTGTGGGGTGCCGGTCAGTACACCATGGAACCTTTCCAGCGGTTCGCTCAAATGCAGACCGCCGCTGCTGATGCGCATCTCGCGAATCGAATCTTCATGCGCGCCACTGCGATTCTTGATGACCGACAAGGCCTTGCGGATCCGCCCCTGCGCTTCAAAGAAGCGAAACAAAATGACGGTGTCGGCCATGTAGGAGATATTGAGGTTGCCGGTCGACATCGTCCCCACCAGACCATGTTGCGGATTGATCAGGAACGTGGTCACGCCGCTCTGGTTGAGATAGGACAGCAGCTCGTGCATCTGCAGCATCAGCTGCTTTTCTTGCGGCATCGACGACAGATAGCCGTTGAGGCTATCGATCACCAGGATGCGGCAGTTCCGCGCCTCCACGCTTTCGCGCACCGCCCAGGAGAACTCGCCGGGCGTCAGTTCCGCAGGGTCCATCTGGTGCAGTTCCAACATGCCCGAAGCCAGATGCTTGCGTAAATCCATGCCCAGGTTTTCGGCACGCGTCAGCAAGGTGCCGGTGCGCTCGTCGAACTGCAGCACGCAGCAATGCTCACCACGTTCGCAGGCCGCACTGACATATTGCAGGGCGACATTGGTCTTGCCCGAGCCGGCCGGACCGGTCAGCAAGGTACTGGTGCCGCGCAGCGGGCCGCCATGCAACAGTGCATCGATGCGCTCGACTCCGCTGGACACCGCATCGCCGACAAACGGCACGTGATGATCGGAGGCGATAAGACGCGGATAGATCCGCATGCCGCCCGTCACGATGGTGATGTCGTGGTAGCCGGCGGTAAAGTTGACCCCGCGCAATTTCTGCACCTGCATGCGTCGCCGCGCTGCGCCGAAGTCCAGCGTCATACGCTCCAGCGAAATCACGCCATGACACAGGCTGTGCAGATGCGCATCGCGCT
The DNA here is from genome assembly GCF_001423585.1 of Xanthomonas sp. Leaf148. Taxonomy (GTDB): domain Bacteria; phylum Pseudomonadota; class Gammaproteobacteria; order Xanthomonadales; family Xanthomonadaceae; genus Xanthomonas. Next base: position 120,066 of record NZ_LMOP01000001.1, read on the forward strand.
GGCCATTCTCATCGGTGAGGTCATCGACCAGAAACACGGTGATGTTGCGCGGTGCGAAGAACTGCTTCAGCGCCAACACCTGCCGTCGGTAACGCAGCGAGTCTTGTGCCAACAGACGCAGTTCGGACAACGAATCGAAGACCACGCGCGTGGGCTTGACCCGATCGACCTCGGCCTGGATCAGTTTGATCGTGCCATCCAGTTCCATTTCCCAAGGATGCAGAATGGACTGCTGGCGCCCGTCGCCCAGAAACGCTTCGGCCGAGGCCAGCTCGAAGATGTGCAAAGGTTCCAGCGACCATTCGTGCGACGCGGCAACTTCGTTGAGCTCGTCGATGGTTTCCGACAGCGTGACGTACAGGCAGCTCTCGCCCCTGGCTGCGCCATCGAGCAAGAATTGCAGCGACAACGTAGTCTTGCCGGAGCCGGGCTGGCCTTCGAGCAGATAGAGCCGATTGGCCGGCAGTCCTCCGCGGAGGATGGTGTCAAGCCCCGTCGTCCCGGTCGTGATGCGGTTTGCGATCATCGGCTTTACATTTTTCATGCCATTTAAGTTAACACGCGCGCGTGATTGTCCGTTGCCACAGACTGAATTGATCAGCTTGCCTGGCTTGACGCGCTGTGCGTTCTGCCCATCTTTATGCCGTGACCGCAGTGGCGGATTTTCGCTGCTTTGGGGTGTCGCAGGATTGTCAATCTGCGGCATGCCCCCGGCTTTTGTGATGCGCTGCGTGCCAACTCCGACACATTCGTCACGGGCGCGCGCATAGCCTTGGCAGTGAAGCAGGTCGCGTTGTTGCGATCGCTTGAGGATCGCGGTGAACGACGCATCATGTAATGCACGCATTCTGTTGGTGGAAGACGACGACGCCATTCGCGCAATGACCGCGGATATCTTGTGCGAAGAGGGCTATCAGGTCGTCGTGTCTGCCGATGCAGAACAGGCACTGGAGCAGCTCGTCACGGCCTGTCCGTTCGACCTGCTGCTGTCGGATATCTGCCTGCCGGGCATGAACGGACGCGACCTGGCCGACAATGCGCGGCGGTTGTACCCAGCACTCCCGATCATCTTCATGACCGGCTACGCAGGCGCCAGCGCCCAACGGGCGGACTTTCTGGATACCGGCATGCGCTTGCTCACCAAGCCATTCTCGTTACGCGACTTGCTGGGTATCGTGCAGACAACGCTGTAACCGGGCGCAACCAAGGCACTCACGCCTCGCAGGCCAGGCGTACACAGCGCTTTGCGCACCTAACTGCAGCCGCCGTGTTGCGTCATCGAGCACCAGCGTGAACGCGCCCAACGCCGACGACTCGAGCGCGACGATGACTCTGCTACTCGCACAACAGCCAAGGTCATTGCAAACTCCGCTCCAGCAACTGCATCACGCGCAGCTTCAGGTCGGCCGCCAGGAACGGCTTGGTCAACACTTCCATGCCGTCGTCCAGCTGCCCGGCGCCGACGGCCGCGGTTGCCGCATAGCCGGTCACGAACAGCACCGGTAGCGTGGGTCGGTATTGCCGGCCCGCATCGGCCACCTGGCGCCCGTTCAAGCCACCGGTCAGGCCGACATCGGTCACCAACACATCGATTGGCTCTAACGAGCGCAAGCGCTCCACCGCAGCGCTGCCTTCAGCTGCTTCGATAACGCGGTAACCGGCCTCGGTGAGCACTTCCGAGATCAAGATGCGGATTGCGGTTTCATCCTCTACCAGCAAGATGGTGCAGCTCTGCGCTGCAGCGCGCTGTGGCTGTTGCGGTGTGGCGACTGCCTCGTCCTGCGCATCTGTCCCGCTGAAACGCGGCAAATACAGGGCCATGGTGGTGCCCAGGCCCACTTCCGAATCGATGCGCACGTGCCCGCCGGACTGCCGGGTAAACCCGTAGATCATCGATAGGCCCAGACCGGTGCCCTGCCCGATCGGCTTGGTGGTGAAAAACGGCTCGAACACTTTGGACATGACCTCGTCCGTCATGCCGGTACCGGTGTCCTGCACGCTCAGGCACACATAATCGCCAGGCGGCAGATCCAACTGCTGGGCCGCCACCGGATCCAGCGAGCGGTTGTGCAGCCGGATAGTGAGTACACCGCCATCGGGCATGGCATCGCGCGCATTGAGGCACAGATTGAGCAGCGCATTCTCCAACTGCGGCGCGTCTACCAGCACCTTCCACGGCTGCGGCGCCGGCGTCACCTGCAACGTGATCGATGGTCCCAAGGTCCGCGAGATGATTTCGCGCATGCCGTGCACTAGTGCGTCCACTTCCAACGCACTGGGGGCCAGCGTCTGCCGGCGCGAGAATGCCAGCAGGCGTTGCGTCAACGCAGCGGCACGCGCGGCGCTGGTCTGCGCCATTTCCACATAGCGTTCCAACCGGTCGTACTTGCCTTGCTCCACGCGCGCCTGCAGCAGCTCCAGGCCCACCGTGATGGAGGTCAACAGATTGTTGAAGTCGTGCGCCAAGCCGCCGGTGAGCTGCCCGACCGCCTCCATCTTTTGACTCTGGCGCAGTTTTTCTTCGGCCAGCAGTAACGCCGCGCTCCGTTCACGCACGCGCTGTTCCAGGGTTTCGGTCAGCACGCGCAATTGCTCTTCGGCCTCGCGTCTATCGCTGACGTCCGAGGCCGTACCGAACCACTCCTCGATCTGGCCCTCTGCATCGAGCACGGGCACTGCACGCAGCAGCGTCCAGCGCACCTGCTGTCTGTCCAGCACGCGAAGCTCCAGCTCCAGGGCCGCCTTATCGTCGATCGCAGCACGGATGGCCGCTAGCAACGGCGCACGATCATCCGGATGAATCCATTCCTGCTGCCAGCGCGCATTGGCCGCACGACCATCGTCCAACAAGCCATCGCCGGCATGCAGGCGCAACGCGCCCCAGTTGGCAGTGGCAGAAAAGATCGCTTGCGACGACGCGCGCACCAAGGCGTCCAGCCGGCGCTCGCTTTTGATCAAGGCTTGGCCGGCCAAGCGCTCGGCGGTGCGATCGCGCAGCACTTTGACAAAGCCAATCGCCACGCCAGTTTCTTCGCGCAGCACCATCAACGATCCATTGGCCCAGAACCGCTCGCCGGATTTACGCATATGCCAGCGCTCGTCCATACCGCTACCGCTTTCCAACGCTGCGGCGGCTTCAATCAGAAGCTGTCGATGCGCCACATCTTCCGGGGTAAACATGCGCTCCAGCGATTGCCCGAGCATCTCGGCCTCGGCCCAGCCCAGAATGCGGCGCGCGCCTTCGTTCCATGAAGTCACCTGGCCGCGCATGTCGGTCGCGATGATCGCGTAGTCCATGACGCTATCGAGGATCTGCCGGTTGCGCACTTCTGCCTCGCGCACCGCGCGTTCCAGGCTGATGCGATCGGTGATATCCAACCCTTGCACGAAGATGCCGGAGACCGTGCCGTCGGCACCGGCAATCGGTTGATACACCAGGTCCAGCAGATGTCGCTCGGTCGGCCCGCCCGGCACTGCCTGGACGTCGTACACCAGCGCATTGGCCGTATAGGCGCGCCCGGAGCGATACACCTCATCCAGATGGCGCAGATGCCCTTGCTCAAGCGCGTCCGGCAACGCTTCGGCGAGCGGCCGCCCGATCACGTCGCGGTGGCCGACCAAGCGCGAGTAGCACGGGTTGGCGAACTCGACACGATGCTGCGGCCCGCTCAAAAACGCCATGAACATTGGCGCCTGCTCGAACAAACGGATCAAGCGCTCGTGCTCGTCGGCCAACCGCGCCTGGGCCAGCTTGCGCGCGGTCACCTCGTTGGTCACGCAGAACGCGCCACCGATGCTGCCATCGTCTAGATAGATCGGTGAAAACGAAAACGTCCACCACGTCTCTTCCGGCGTGCCGTAGCGGTTCATACCAATCGGCACTTCTTCAAAGCGCGAGGCGCTCCCTGCAAATGCTGCCTCGATCGGCGCACGTACCGCCTCCCACGCATCGGCCCACAGCTCGCGCAGCGGCGCGCCCAGTGCCTGCGGCCGACGCGGCCCCAGAATCGGCGCATACGCATCGTTATAGAAAAACGTCAGCGCCTCGCCCCACACCACGTACATGCTCTCCGGCGAGGTGAGCATCAAGCTGACCGCATTGCGCAATGGCGACGGCCACTGCGCGCTCGGCCCCAACGGCGTAGCAGCCCAGTGGTATGCGCGCACCGCCTGCGCCATGGCGCTGTCGCCATGCGGAAATGCAGTGGTCATGCCGCGCGCATCCGCACGACCACGCCATGTCGCAGATCGCCTGCACGACACCACCGCATCGCTTCACCGCCTGCGCCCTGATGACTGTTCACCCATCCGTGCATCTGTGCCAAACCATTAGAAGAGAGCCCAAGACCGCGCGACGCATCGCCAACAGGCACGATCGACCGCTCACACCACCGTCATCACCCAACCTGCGGCAGGCAATGTATATCCAGCCGTTGGTGCTGCCGCTGCGCCACGGTACTGCGCCGCGTGTGAGGACGTGTGCTCGCCAACAGCGATATGGCGCGTCACTGCCGGCTGGGCCGTGCGATGGGCGTGTTCGTGGTGTAGATCGCGTACATGGCGCTATCGCGTTCTCAGTTCATCTTTATCGGCCCATGGCTCGCGACTTTTTCGGCGTCTTCAAGAACAGAAGCTCACGGTTGCCTTGGGCGTGACTGGCTGCTCTGCATGCGTTAGTGGAGTGCCGCTGATCTGCGCGCCGGCTGCAAAGCCCTTGCCCGCCTGCCGCCGCGGTGCACGGCGTGAATCCTTCCACGCAGGCTCTAATTCGGTTGCTTTCGGTGTGCTTGGCTGCTTTGCATTTGCTAGTGGAGAGTCGCAGATCTGCGCGCCGGCTGCATGACCCTTACCCGCCTAACGCTGCGGGACACGCATTGAATCCTTCCATGGATGCTCTCATTCGGTTGCTTTCGGTGTGTTTGGCTGCTTTGCATTTGCTAGTGGAGAGCCGCAGATCTGCGCGCCGGCTGCCCGGCCCTTGCCCGCCTGCCGCCGCGGGACACGGCGTGAATCCGTCCATGGAGCAACTGTGTTGGTCAGGACCTCAATCCGCGACCGTTGATCGGTTTCCTTCGGGCGTGTTCATCGGTAGGTGCCGGCCGCTGGCTGGCACGCTTTTGCGGTTACTCACGGCTGCCGAGTGCGCTCAGGCGGGGTGCATGGCGGCTCTTTGATCGCGCACGCGCGCATTGAGGATGACCAGCATCTTGCGCATCACCGCCACGAGGGCCACCTTGCCTTCCTTGCCGCGTGTGCGCAGCGATCTGTAAAAATCGCGCAGACCTGGCTCGTGCCGAGCCGAAGACATCGCCGCCATGTACAGCGCCTGCCGGATATCGGCTCGGCCTCCGCCGATCCCCCGTTTACCACGCGTCGCGCCGCTGTCGCGCGAGAGCGGGGCAACGCCAACCAATCGGGAGATCTGCTTTCCGCTGAGCGTCCTAAGCTCCGGTAACCGGTACACCAGCACGGCCAGCAGCACCGGACCGACCCCTTTGAGCGTCTTCAACGCGGCCAGGTGCGGTTGCTCGATGAGCAGCGTCTTCAGCTGCCCGGCGATCAGTTTGTCTAGCCGCGCCACGCTGCGCACAAGCTGGTTCACGTTGCCCTGCAGGATCCTTCGTAGCGCTTTTTCCGCAACCTGCAGCAACTGCTGCCTTGCTGCTTTCAGCAGTTCGACCAGTTGCCGACGGGCACGTACATGCTCGCCCAGATCGCGCTGCCAGGGCTCCAGCGGAACATACCGATGGAGCTCCATCTTCTCGGCCATGCAGGCCAACATGGCCGCGTCCAGCCGGTCGGTCTTGGCCAGTCCCAAACCGTTGGCCAGGTTGCGTGCCCGTTGCGCATTGACGCGCGCCACCGGCAGTGCGGCGTGATGCAAGGCATCCAGCGCTGCCAACTCGTAGCCCCCGGTCGCCTCCAGCACCACCTGCCGCACCGACAGCGTCTTGAGCCAATCGACAAGCTTCCGATGACCGCCTGCGGTGTTGGTGAACTGACGGGTTTGGCCTCGAAAAACCGCAACGTCCAGAAAGTGTTTGCACACATCGATCCCGATTCCGCTCATGGGAAATCTCCGCTAGGCTAGAAATGTCGAGAGCTCCCTCGCCTGCCCAGTCTTATCGTTTCGAGTGTCATCTCGGGCAACTGTTCGGGCGAATCAAGGGAGAATCCGGCGTGGGTACCAAGCTACATGGCGATCGCTGAGATCCAGGCTCTGACGGCAGCCCACGCCGGCTCTCGACACCTAAACTGCCAGATTCCGAACAGATAAGGCTCTTATGCGGCATCCATGCCGCATGAGGTCCCGCGGCGGCAGGCGGGCAAGGATCGGTCGTGATGGTCGGTGGGCGCGGTTTTCAAGCAAGCCGCTTACAAACTCTGTGGGCGACCTCCGCTCACCGCGCGGCATACCGACGTCCCCAGCTCAGCGCACACACGGAACATCGCTCTCACGCGGTTGGCGCCATCGAGCAAGGCAGCCAATCCATGGCGCCAAGATTGGCAGACAGCTGACGCCACGCAAGGCCCCGATGCAGCAGCGTGCAGGCGACGCCGATGCAACGCGTTGTCGATGTCAGTTGCGGCCAGCCATCACACCGCCATCGACGTCCCACACTGCACCGGTGACCCAAGCGGCCTTGTCCGATAGCAGGAACGCGATCACCTCGGCCACGTCCTGCGCAGTGCCGACACGGCCAATGGGGTGGAACCCATTGAAGCCTTGCAGTGCTGCATGCACGTCCGCTTTCGGAATGAATCCCTCGTAGATCGGCGTGTCCACCACCGCCGGGGAGACGGCATTGACGCGGATGCCCTTCGGCGCCAGTTCCATCGCCAGATGCTGGGTCAACGCATGCAGACCGGCCTTAGCCATCGAATAGGCCGATGACGGCGTGGCCGCAATCGCCTGCTTGCCCCACATCGAACCGATATTGACGATCGCACCGCTGCGGCCGTGCGCGACCAGATTGGCGGCGACCTTCTGCGTGATGAAGAAAAACGCCTTGTTGAGCGCCATGTAGCGGTCGTAGTCATCCTGCTGGTGCTCCAGAAACGGCTTGGGGAAAAACACGCCCGCTGCATTGACCAACAGATCGATCTGCTGATGCGAGCGGTCGATCGATGCCAGCAACTCGGCAATGCCTTGCTGGCTAGTCAGATCGGCATTCAATGCCTCGACCGATCCGAGTGCGGCCAGCGCCTGGCGGGCTGCTTCGGTCTTCTCGGCGCGCTGGCCAACGATCACCGCATGCCCACCACCATGCAGGATGTGTCGGGCCACTGCATACCCCATGCCGCTGGTGCCACCGACGACCAATAGCTTCTTACCGTTGAATTGCGTGTCCATGATCAAACCTCGACGTGCCTGCCGTCAGGCAGGTCAGAAAGACAGCCGGCGAACTGGTCGCCGGGATGAGCCAACACCACTCACCTGCATCGCCAACGAAGGCGCGGCGGGCAGGCCGTGGGGTGGCGGCCATTGTTCGGCTGGGGCGGCATGACCACAAACCAGTTAATGTGTCCCGACCTGAAAGAAAATCTTTATCGTGAAAAAGTCGCCCGTCCATCTCAATGCACTGCGTGCCTTCGAAGCCAGCGCTCGCCATCAGAGTTTTTCGGCGGCTGCGGCCGAGCTGCATGTCACACCGGCGGCGGTCGGCCAGCTGGTACGAACACTGGAAGACTGGGTAGGCACCCCTTTGTTTCATCGCAGCCAGGCTGGCCGCGCCCGTTTACTGCCCACGCCCGCCGCCGAGCAGGCGCTGCCCGATGTGCGTGCTGGGCTGGATCGCCTGACCCTTGGGCTGGAACGGCTGAAGGAACAGTCCGGCGGCACCATGCTGACCATGACAGTCAGCCCGGCCTTTGCAGCCAAGTGGCTGCTCCCGCGCATCGATCGCTTCCAGACAGCACATCCCGATATCGACATCCGGCTTGAGACCAGCCTCAAACCTGTGGATTTCCTAACGCAACGGATCGACATCGGCGTGCGCTATGGCGCTGGCCAGTGGCCGGGCCTGGTGGCCCTCAAGCTGATGGACGAGGAGGTCTATCCGGTCTGCTCGCCAGCGTTGATCGGCCGGCTACGCGCACCGGCGCAGCTGACAGGCGAGACGCTGATCCACGACCTTTCGATGGAGACGCATCCCAACTTTCCGTCCTGGACCGCGTGGCTCGATAAGGCAGGCGTCGTCGGCGTGGATGCGATCCGGGGCTTGAAGATCAACAATGCAGCCGCCGTGCTGCAGGCCGCCATCGAGGGACACGGCATCGCGCTGGCGCGCAGCGTGATGGCGCATGACGACATCGCTACCGGCCGGCTGATCCGTTTGTTTCCGGAGATGCAGTTCCCCTCGCCCCTGGCCTATTACCTCGTCAACCGCCAAGAGAGCTCCCACCTGCCGCGGATTGCCGCTTTCCGGCAGTGGATCTGCGAAGAAGCCAGCGCAAACAGCGCACTCGCGGCTACGCGCTAGACCCGCGACGACCGCGCGGCCGTATCGGTGCGTGCCGACCGACGCACACCACGTCGCTGCATCGGGAAATCAAAGCACGCATATCAAATATGCGCGCACTGCACGCAGCAGCCACTCACGCAAGCAATGCCTGCGTCGCTGACCACACCGCATCGGCACTCTGCAGCAAGCCCATCGCCATCTCGCGGCTGCGCAGAATCCAACATCGCCGGTTCGATCGTCCGCCATCGCCGATGCAGCGCGATCCAACTGCGCCTGAATATCGGATGCGCGATGCGTACAGTTCCAATAGTTGAGGTCGCTAACGAACAAGGCGAGACACGATCGGGGTAGCAACGCCGCCCTCTCGACGATCTGCTCCTGCCCCCGCATCCCTGCCCATGCCGGGATTCCCCAGCGCTCCGTTTCTCCGGATCACCGATCTCCCCCTATGCACACCCTCTCCGATCTCCGCATTGGTCAACGCCTGTCCCTCGGCTTTCTCGCGATCATCGTCCTGATGGTGATCCTCACCGTGGTGGGCATCCAGCGCGTACGCAGCATCGATCGGCAATTGACCGCGATCAATGAAGTCAACAGCGTCAAACAACGGTATGCGATCAACTTCCGCGGCAGTGTGCATGACCGCGCAATCGCCTTGCGCGATGTCGTGCTGATGGACGCGCCGGCCGACCGCCACGCTGCGGAGCAATTGATCGACAAACTCACCGCCGACTATGCTCGCTCCGCGCAGCCGCTCGACACCATGATCGCCGCCTCGACCGACGCGCGGGAAAAAACGATTCTGCAGCAGATCAAATCCATTGAGCAGCGCACCCTGCCATTGATCGCACAGGTGCGCGCGTTCCGCGACGCATCGGACCGGTCCCATGCCGAGCAACGCCTGCTGCAGGAAGCACGCCCGGCCTTCATCGATTGGCTAGCCAGCATCAATGCCTTCATCGATCTGCAAGAGCAGAAGAACCGCCAAGCCGCCAAGCAGGCCGTCGCCACCGCACGTGGCTTTGCCATGCTGATGGTGATCTCCACCGTGATCGCGCTACTGCTGGGCGCAACGATTGCTTTACTGCTCACTCGCAGCGTGGTGCTGCCCCTGCGTCTGTCGCTGCAACTGGCCGAGCGCATCAGCGCAGGCGACCTCGGGACACCCGATACCGCGGCAAGCAAGGACGAATCCGGCCAGCTCCTGCGAGCCATGCAGCAGATGCAACGCCGCCTGCGCGATGTCATCTCGGCGCAGCGCACCATGGCAGCGCGTCACGACGCCGGCCAGATCAGCTATCGCACCGACGCGCAGCAGTTTCCTGGCGAATACGCGCACATGGTGCAGGACACCAACGCGCTGGTGCACGCACACGTACAGACCCAGCTGCGCATGACCGAGGTCATGGGCCGCTACGCAATCGGCGACCTCGCCCCGGAAATCGAGCACTACCCCTGCGAAAAAGCCGCCATCACCACCACCATGCAGCAGGTCAAGCAAAACCTGCGCGCCATCAACGCACAGATCCACGCACTGACCCAGGCCGCCTGCGCGGGCGACTTCGCGCTGCGCGGCCAACCGGAAAAGTTCGAGCACGACTTCCGCCTGATGGTGGAAAACCTCAACACCATGATGGCCACGGCAGACAGCAACCTGGCCAAGTTCTCGCAGCTGCTACGCGCCATCGCCGACGGCGACCTGACCGTGCGCATGTCGGGTAACTTCCACGGCGTATTCGCTGCCATGCGCGACGATGCCAACAGTACCGTGCATCGCCTCACCGACATCGTCAGCCAGATACAGACAACCTCCAACAGTATTGGTTTTGCCGCCGAAGACATCGCCAGCGGCAATCAGGAACTGGCACGCCGCAGCGAACAACAGGCTGCCAATCTCGAAGAAACCGCAGCCTCGATGGAAGAACTGACCTCCACCGTCAAGCAGAACGCCGAGCACGCCGGCCGCGCCAACCAGCTCGCACGCGGTGCCGCCACTATCGCCTCGCAAGGACGCGATGTGGTCGGCCAGGTGATCGACACCATGTCCGGCATCGAAGCGTCATCAAGGCGCATCGCCGACATCATCTCGGTCATCGACGGCATCGCCTTCCAGACCAATATTCTTGCGCTCAATGCTGCCGTCGAAGCCGCACGCGCAGGCGAGCAAGGCCGCGGCTTCGCCGTCGTCGCCTCGGAGGTACGTACGCTCTCGCACCGCTCGTCCGATGCCGCAAAGGAAATCAAACGCCTGATCGACGACTCGGTACAGCGCGTAGCCGATGGCTCGGCCTTGGTGCACAAGGCCGGCACCACCATGGGCGAAGTCGTTACCAGCGTGCAGCACGTCACCGACATCATGGGCCACATCTCCGCCGCCTCGCAGGAACAGGCCGGCGGCATCGAACAGGTCAATCACACCATCGCCCAGATGGACGAAACCACCCAGCAAAACGTCCGCCTGGTCGAAGCCGCCAGCACCGCCGCGCGTGCGCTGGAGGACCATTCCGTGCAGCTGACCCGTGCTGTGGAAGTGTTTAAGGTCAAAGAGCGCAACACGCCGGCGCTGTTCAATCCTGACCGCACCTAGAAGTTGAGCCAGGATGTTTAAAAGGAATGTGGAGCTGAGATTGGACTGATTGCTACGAACGGAAATAGGCAGATCAATCCTTGTCACTACACTCGCCAGCGACGGGATCTCTGTCTCGAGATCAAACCACCTCAGACAACCGTATTCCGTTTCCGTCGCGGTCGTAAAACCGCGCTCGATTAGGCACATTCTTCTCATTCAATTGGCCGCACAGGCAACGTCTCACTGCTTCCGACAGTCGCCCGCCACGCCCTCCCCTCGCTTTCAAGAACATCATGGATCTATAACGCATCAATGCGTCCCAGTTGCGGCTTAATCACGCCCCGCAGACCTTGCGGAAGGTTCCCCTCGCTTGGGTGGCCCATGCTAACGCGCTAGACTTGGACGCTTTCATTCGCAATATGGAGGCCACGAGACACTATCGTGAAGGTATTCCCCCTGATTCTCTTCTGTGGTGCCGCAACGGCCACAGACACAATCCATGCTCAAGAAGCACCCAACACTCAGGTTGAACCGTTTGTCGATGTGGGTGGCGCCGTCCGGTTCAACTATGGCTGGCTGGACTACGGCCCCACAAGCCGCTTGCAACTTGAACTGCTTCGCGCAGACGTCAAAGCCGGAGCTGGACCCCTCTTTTTCTCGGCCCAGTATCGTTGGTATGACGGTTTCGATGCCGTCCACCATGCCTACGCCGGATGGAATTTCAACGACGCAACGCAGCTCAAAGCGGGCATCCAGCAGGTCCCTTTCGGACTCTTTCCTACCGTCTCTCAGAGCTTTTGGTTTGGCTCAGGCTACTACCTTGGCATTGAAGACGATTACGATCCGGGTGTGACGTTTAGCCATAAAAGTGGCAACCATCACTGGATAGCCGGCTGGTTCTCAGGGGATGAATACGGAAGCGGATCTCGCTACGACCGCTACTCCTTTGATGTGGCACAGACCGCTGATTTGCCATACAAGGAACGGGAGCGTGTTCATTTCCGATACGAACATACGAGCTTCTTGAATGCCGGTGAGCTGCTGCTCGGGGCCTCTGCATTCAGCGGTCAGGTTCAGAACACCACTACCCGCCGTCACTATGGTCACCAGGGTGCGGCGCTGCATGCCCAGTTGAAACGGGATGGCTGGACGACTCAGCTGCAATGGGCTCGCTACCGTTACAGCGTGCCGGGCGAACGAATTGCGATGTCAGCGTTCCTTGCCCCGTTCGAGATTGCGTCAGAAGCCGATGTGCCCAGTGTCAACGTGGCTTACTCCTTCGGCGAAAAGCATTGGCTCGATGACATCACCTGCTACAACAACCTCAGCATGACCCTCCCGGCCGGGCGCAGTCAGGGCGTGAGGGAGTCATGGCAAAACGTCACCGGATGCAGCCTACAAAAGGGGATCATGTTGACCTACGTGGACTGGATTGCCGGCAAGAACATGTGGTTTGCAGGCGGCGACGGCATCGGAATCAACGACGGTGGTCCATCCCGTTGGCATAGCCGGCTGAATCTCAACATCGGGTTCTATTTCTAAGCGCAAGCCACATTTCCGCTTCAACGATCATCAACCGGAGGAACTTATGCAGAGCTCAGCTCCGCCATCCACTCCTGTTCGCCAGCGCATCCTGCCGCAGGTGTTCATTCCTACTGCGGCCATCGTGCTTTTACTGTTGGCGCTATCCATCTTCGTTCCAGAAAAAGCAACGACTTGGTTCACAGCAGCCAAAAACTGGACCGCCAATGACGCAGGCTGGTTCACCATTCTATCGGTCGCGGGCTTCCTGGTCTTTGTAGTCGGTGTCGCAATCAGTGGTTACGGGCGGATCAAGCTCGGCCCAGACCACAGCCGCCCGGATTACAGCTATGCCTCGTGGTTTGCCATGCTCTTTGCCGCAGGCATGGGCATTGGCCTGATGTTCTTTGGCGTGGCTGAGCCGATCATGCACTACGCCACTCCGCCGACAGGCACGCCCGAGTCTGCGGAGGCGGCTCGTCAGGCGATGCGTATCACCTTCTTCCATTGGGGCGTGCACGCCTGGGCCATCTACGCGGTTGTTGCATTGGCGCTGGCCTACTTTGCCTATCGCCACAACCTGCCCCTGCGGGTGCGATCGGCTCTCTATCCGCTCATTGGAGAACGCATCCACGGACCTATCGGTCACGCGGTCGATACGTTTGCTGCCCTTGGCACCATCTTTGGCCTAGCCACCTCGCTTGGCCTCGGGGTCATGCAGATCAACTCCGGACTGAATTACCTGTTCGGCCTGGAAGTGAGCACCCTCGTGCAGGTGTCGTTGATCGGCATCATCATCCTGGTGGCGACAGGGTCTGTGGTCGCGGGTCTCGACAGCGGTGTCCGTCGCCTGTCTGAGATCAACATGATCATGGCCGTCGCACTGCTTGCATTCGTACTTGTCTGCGGCCCTACCGTCCACTTGATGCAGGCATTTGTACAGAACACCGGCATGTATGCCTCTCAGCTTTTCTCAATGACATTCAATCTGTATGCCTATGAGCCAAGCGGCTGGCTTGGCGGCTGGACCTTGTTCTATTGGGGCTGGTGGATTGCGTGGTCGCCCTTCGTTGGCATGTTCATCGCCCGTATTTCGCGAGGCCGCACGGTGCGTGAATTTGTGGTTGGCGTCTTGCTCGTGCCGATCGGGTTTACGTTTCTTTGGATGACGATCTATGGCAACTCCGCCTTGTTCATGGTGCGCTCCGAAGGTGTTCAAGAGCTCGTGAAGGCGGTTTCGGATGACAGCTCGATGGCGTTGTTTGAGTTCCTGCGCCACCTCCCGCTGACGATGTTCACCTCCTCGCTTGCGGTTGTGCTCGTCGCGCTGTTCTTTGTCACATCCGCTGACTCCGGCGCGTTGGTGATCGACATGCTGACTTCCAAGGGTGAGGAGGAATCGCCGGTCTGGCAACGCATCTTCTGGGCGCTTCTGGTCGGCGGCATTGCCGTTGCCCTGCTCATTGCAGGCGGCCTTGAATCACTCCAAGCTGCGACCATCGCTAGCGCCCTTCCCTTCACGATCGTCATGATCTTGATGTGTTGGGGGCTACTCAAAGCCATGCATCTGGACGCAACGAAGCGCTCAATCTCTCGTGATGCACGATTGCTTCCAGGCACCAGCGAAGACTGGCGCGCCAGGCTCAAGCTGCTCGCGCACAACCCCGTCAAGACAGAGGTGGTTGCCTTTATCAAAGATCAGGTGCTGTCCGCACTCCAAGAGGTTGCGGTGGAGCTGCGCAAGCAGGATCTTCCGGTTGAAGTCACCGAAGGAGAAGATGGCCGCGCTTGGCTTCGCGTAGGCCATGGCGAAGAAATGGACTTCTTCTACTCCGTGCGTCCTCAGCCTTACGAACCACCCACCTTCGCGTTGCAAGATCCACGCCGCCCAGTGAGCGAGGGCACCCGTCATTATCGGGCTGAGGTCTACCTGCGCGAGGGCGGACAGGACTACGACGTCATGGGTTGGCCCAAAGTGCAAGTGATCCATGATGTGCTCGACCAATACGAGCGCCACCGCCAGTTCCTGGATCACGTTCGCTGATCAATGTCCCGGCCAACCGAAACCGGTTGGCCGGGACTTCGGCCAAGATGCCTTGCACCCAGCCAAGCAGCCTGCTCTAGGTTCTGGACGCAAACCTCAATACGACCGCTCCCAGCAACGCAGGAAGTAGCGATCCCGGCAAGATGCCGACCTTGGCATTCTCAACGAACACAGGATCCGAAGGGAACGCGAGCGAGCTGATGAAAAGGTGCATCGTGAAGTCAATGCCGCAAAGCAAACTCACCTCGTAGATTTGCAGCCACGATGCACTGGACGTCGGCTCCACGGTCGATCTGCCAGCGCTCCGTGAGCGTGCCACATGCCGCCTGCGCCCGAGGAAGACGTGAGATGGCGCCGACCTGCACGCTGCTTAGGCGATCAACGAGCGCCTCCAGATCCTTCTTGCTAAACCGATCTACCCGTCGATCCCTCAACCCGTCATGCCAAGACAACCGCTCGCAACCTGGCTGAGGCGGCGTTCGCAGTCCGACGTGTTTGTTTGATGACCTTGCAGCCGATGATGACCTGCAAATCGCTGGGCACACGCTGACGAAAAGCGTAGTTGCCGGCGGGGGTGCGAAAAAAATGATGTGGGGATGCGCACTCGGCAGATGTTTCCGATCTGCGTTTCGCTGACAAACTCAGCAATCCACAATAATTTCAACTAAATAAATGACTTAGATGGACATTGGCGAAGAGAGTGGGATTCGAAGTAACGCACTCTAACCCACTGATCTGCAGGCAAAACACCAACCGGAATGTGTCCTGGTGAGTGTGCTACCAGTTTAGATTCGCCCGAGAGGAGCGGCAAGCACCAAAGCTTTGCGACAGATCAGGCCATCACCAAAAGATCTCCCCGTGAAGTCAATCGCCCCGCCACCACTAGGGCCTCGCAACGATCAAGAATGACCCGGCGAAGTTGTGGGCTCGTGCTCTTGTAGCCGAGCTGCCGCGCAACCATCGTCACCAACTCCTCAGCCTTCGCGCCGAGATTGTCCTTCACTATTTTGAGCAGAGCCCAATCGATTTCGGAAGGAGGCAAGAATTCTGGGCGGCGCAGTGTCAACGACTCGACCATCGAGCGGTCCCGCACACGGACTTCTTTCCCTGCAATGGCCAAGAAGTCCTGGTCAACGATCTGGACCCCACCCATCGACACCACCGACCTAATCGCATCTTCCACAGCTTGCTGGATGCGCGAGCCAGCACGCTGCAAGCCCCAAAGCGTGCGAGCGCGCGTGACAACCTCACTGCGGTGAATGGGGCTTTCTACCTCAACGATCTGACGCACGATGGTCGCGAGTTGCCCTGTTGGAACCAGATGCAATTCGAACTGACTGCTTGGCACGGCAAAGGACGCCTCAATGTAAGGCTCAGTATCGGGCGGACTTTGCGCCTCGATGAGCCCCATTTCAGCCACTTCACCGCGATCAACAGTCAGAATCTCAACGGGCACCGCGCGATGCGAAGACTTGGGACTGGGCTCTAAGGGGCCTGGCTCTGACTTCGCGCGTTCAATGGCCGCAACAAGCTTTTCAAGCTCCGCCTCAGGACGGTGGAACCAGTCCGAACTCCAAATTCGGTAGACCTGCCAACCTTTGTCACGCAGCACGCTTTCGCGCAAACGATCTCGGTCACGCGCGCTTCGGGCGTCTCGATACGATTGCCCGTCGCACTCGATCCCCAAAATGTAGCGCCCGGGCTGATCAGGGTTGGAAATGGCAATGTCTACAAAGAAGCCTGCCAAACCGACATCCGTATGAAGGTCGTAGCCCCGCGCGCGGAGCGCTTGGGCAACCTCTTGCTCAAACACGCTTTGCTTGGAGTCGCGCTCCTCCGTGGTGAGCGTCAGGCGACCGGTCCTGGCGTAGTTCAAGAAAAGCTTCAAAGCGAAAGTGCCCTTGCCCTTCGCTCGATCGGTGTCGATGTCCTCATCGGTGATCGAGGTAAAGACCTCGCAACGCGACTTGGCGCGACTGATGAGCACATTCAAGCGTCGTTCGCCACCGTCGCTACTCACAGGACCAAAGTTCATAGTCATGTGCCGCTGGGCATCGCGGCCATAGCCTATAGAAATGTAAATAACATCCCGCTCATCACCCTGGATGTTTTCCAGACTTTTGACAAAGAACGGCTCAGCCGGATGATCGGCAAAGAACCCTTCCGTCTCCGGATGCTGTCGACGCAAAAGCTCCAACTCGTCCAAGATGGCCCGGCGTTGCGCGGTGGAAAAAGTCGCGACGCCGAGCGTGAGCTTTGGCGTGTTTTGAGCGTGTGCCAACACAGCCAACGCCACGGCCTTGGCCTCTTTGGGATTGGTGCGTGTGTTGCCTCGGTCATAGATCGCCTCAGGCAAATGATGCAATCGCAAACCAACTCCCGCCTCACTCGTGTAGGGGCTTGGGACAATGAAGAGCTTGCCTTCGTAAAACTGTTGATTGGAAACGGCAATGAGTGACTGATGGCGGCTCCGGTAGTGCCAACGAAGCATCCGCTCAGGCAAACCTCGCGCGCGGCAAAGCCCCAAGATGCTCTCGACGTCTGACGCCTGTGCCCCACCCTCGTCATCATCTCGATCGCCACCATCGCCAAGCGCCTTGGAGAAAAAGCGGGTGGGTGGCAACTGGCGCTCGTCCCCTACGATCACCAGCTGCTTAACGCGCGCAATCGCGCCCAATGCATCGATAGGCTGCACCTGGCTCGCTTCGTCAATGACCAACATGTCAAAGTCCAAAGCGCCTGCCGGCAAGAACTGCGCGACCGACAGCGGACTCATCATGAAAACGGGTTTGAGTGCCTGGATGGCCGGCGCACACTTCTGCATAAGCTGCCGGATGGGGAGATGGCCCTTCTTCCTCGCCATTTCGCCAATGAGCACGGCGGTTGGACCAGTCGCCCCGCCTTGGCGGGGGATCCTGCTGTGATGCGCTTTGATGACTTCATAGCGCGCCAGCTGCATACGCTCTTGATCGAGACTTGCGAAGCTTGCAACGACTTGCGACTGCCGCTGTCCGTCAAAATTCGCCAGCGCACGGTCTCGCTGCACCAAGGCTTGCAGCACTGCCTCGAAATACGACAGGTCAAACACGCCGAGCGCATCGGCTGGGGCGAGTTCGCCGCTGGCCAAGCTTTCGACCAGTGTGCCCAGGCCCTTGCGCTTGGCTTCCTTAGCGATGGCCAGATATGCCACCCAAGCCCGGAGCCCCTCCGGATCTGCTTGCCAGTTTGCCAGTTGCGTTTTGAGGACTTCCAAAGGCGCGTGACTCGGATTGCGGGTGATCTCGGCGTTGCCTTCAAACTGCAAGCCGACGAGAAGATCCATGACTTGACCAGCCAACACACCGCCTGCAAAAGATGCTCGCTCCGCTTGATCGAGCAAGGGTTGTGGGTCTTCCAAACGGGCTGCCAACGAGCGAAGCTCCGGGTTCTTCTCCACCCAAGCACTCACCTGGCGAAGCTCAGGTGCTTTGCTTTCGAGACGGTTCCAGAAAGCCCCGAAGGACAACGCACCGTCATCCGCCAGCGCTTGATACGCCGCATTGGCCAATTGAGCCTGCTCGATTTCTTCGATCACAGAAAGCGATTGAGCAACGGTGAGTTCGTCGGCATTGGTCAGAAACACGCCTTGCTCGGAGGCGGCCAGCCAATGAGCGGACTTCTCAGACAACTCTGACAACGCCACGCGCTTCAAAACCGTCTCTTCGCCCCATGGATTTCGCTCAGCCGCAACCAATGCTTCATGGACAGGCCCAAGGCTTCGCCCAAGCTCTTCCAATACTGGCTTGACGCGCTTGGCGATGTCAGTCGCTAGAACCCGATCACCAATATCGGCCAAACGCTCGCGAACACCGCTTCCTAACGGGCGCAGCGTGCGCATCCACGCAACGACTCCTCGAAGGAAAGAAGGGTTCGAGCGCTCACGCTGCCAATTGGAGCCAAAGGCTTCCTCGCCTTGCGCGTCGTGATCGGCAATTTTGCGCTGGGCGCTCTTGGCATCGAGCAGCACATCCAGCGAGCCCAGCATGTCGAGCGCTGGCAACTTGGGATTTGACAGCAAAGCGCGAATACTTTGGTTGGCACGGCGCCAATCGCCACTTAAAAAGCGGAACAAGCTTGTGCCGCGCATGGCCAACTGCCCTCGTGCCGCTTCCAGCTCAGCGCTGTCTTTGCTCCATGCTGAGTCGCGGAACACCGTGGACAGGTTTGATTTGGCCTGTTGGACGATCTCGACCGCCACCACGATCTCTTCAACCGCGTCGACACCGCGTTCCCAAATGTGAGCGACCAAGGCATCTCGGTCTAGCTCCGGAATGCTCGTCGCGCGTTCAGCAATGGCCACCAACCGAAGCGCCAAATCGAGCGTCAGCGGCGCCTTCTCGGCCAGAAGCTGCGTCAGGCGTGTCAGATCCGGCAGCAGACGCACCAAGGTTGTGTGTGCCGCACCAAGCGTAGACAGCTCTTTGCCTAGCACGAAGGGGCTGGGTAGCTGGGCTAGGGTGGACTTTGAAGCCGCCCAGCTTGCCTGCAATGCCGCCGGTTCGATCTTAGATAAGACCGCAGCGTTGGCTTTTTGAGCAGCTTCAAGCGCCACAATGATCGTTAAAGCGGTCCCTTCTGTGTCCCAAACCGTGCTTTGAAGCGCAGCCGCACCAAGCTTGGGCGCATCGAGTAAGGCTTTGATGCGCTGGACCGCAAGCCCGACGTCGTCAATGCGCGCGGGTGCTTCGAGATCCAAGGTCTGATGAAGCGCTGAGGCTTCCAGTTTCCAGTCCTCAAGACGACCCGACAAGGCTCCGACCAGCGTCAGGAGGCGATCGCGCTCATTGGGTAGCAACCCATCATTTTGGACGCCGCTCCAAGCGTGCTCGCTTGGCACACCGATCTCTTCGATGCGCTCAATGAGTTCTCGAAGCAAGGCATCGCGGGCTTCTTTCTCATGGGGTGCCCAACTGGTTGGGACTCCCAAGGGCAAGCTCTGAGTCGTATAGCCCTGGCGTCTCAGGCGAACTAGCCGTCCAAAGACTTGGTATGCAGTGAGTTCCGAGGGAACATGCGGCTCATGAAGACGCTCCACATGGGCATTGAGAGTGTCACGTCGTTCGGTGAGCTGCTCGATGATCGGTGCAGTGCTGGTTCGCTTGGGATCACCAAGGCTCAGCGTTTGCCTGAGTTCTTCCAGTAACGAGCGCTTGTTCGCTTTGTTGCTATGGAGTTCCAGGCACGCCACGCCCACACCGACTTGATCCAAGCGCCGCTTGACGACTTCAAGCGCGGCCATCTTTTCAGCCACAAACAGCACACGCTTACCCTCAGCCACAGCGGACGAGATGATATTCGCGATGGTTTGGGACTTGCCTGTGCCAGGCGGGCCTTGCACCAAAATGTTGTTGCCTTGAAGCACATCATGAACCACCAAGGCCTGCGACGAATCGCAATCGACCACATGGCGCATTTTTTCGGGTGAGATGATGCTGTCGAGGTCGCTGGCTTCGTCGGTCAAGCTGGCGCCCGGGAAGCCGTCTTGGATGACGCCACGAAGCATCGGGATGGCGTCCATCCCGCCAAGCACTTCCCAGCTTTGAGGATCCAAGTCTCGATACATCATGAACTTGGCAAATGAAAACAGACCAAGGATGGCGTCATCGCGAAGCACGCCCCAGGTTTCCTTCCCTTCCAACATCACTTCAACCGACGCCAAATAGGCCTCGATATCCAACATTTCGAACTCGTCGATGTTGGGCAAACGAAGTCCAAACTCGCGCTGCAAGAACAACTGCAACGACAAATTGGCTTGGATGTCGTCGCCAGTCCATTTGAGGTGAAATTTCTCTCCCGCCGTGCTTCGCTCCAACCGGACAGGGATCAGCACCAAGGGCGCAAAGCGATCAGTTTGCGGCGTAGAAGTAGCACGCCAGCGTAAATAGCCAACCGCCAGATAAAGAACATTGACGCCCTGCTCTTCTTGAAGAGTGCGAGCATCGGTGTAGAGATCCAATAGGCGCTTTTGCAGCCCTGTTGGCGTCAAGCGTGTGGTCAGGTGCGCATCCCAATGCGCTTTGACGCGTCCGTTCTCGTCCAGTTCGAAGTCAGGCTGTGCGATCAGCTCCGGGTCTTCCGGAACCTCATCCAGCAGAGACACCTCGTCATCGTCGTCAAGCTCAGGCACCGTGCTGCCTTGCTTCGGATCTTCTTTGCCCGCCACAAAGGTGAAGCGCTTACCGTCAATCACCAAGGTCTGATACATCGCCTTGGCAAGCTCGTGGACAACCTCGACGGTCTTGGCTCGACCGCCTCGTGGGGTGTGGAGCAGTCGATTGCGGGTGGACAGATCCAAAAGCTCCAAGCGAGCCTTCTCGACCTTATCCTTTAAGCCACCCGTCCCCCTAAGCAAAGAAGACTCTTCACCTGCCTGTGCCACTGTCGTCTGATCCATCGACTGTCCCCTAAGAAGGGTCTGCGTAGGCGAACAACATAACCCAGCATCCCCCTGAATGCGTCCGCCTATAATGCTCCGAATGTAACGTGTGTTCCAGCCGATTGGGGGGATCTATGGGCGAGTTGCGAAGCAGTGAGATCCACTGGGTTGTCCATCAATACCTGGGCGTCGAGGGCGGTTTTCTGGGCGATTTCTCGCATCGCACCCACCGGGAGTTCTACGCCGGATTCTGCGACCTAGACATTGACTTAGATAGGGTCGCTGGCAGCACCATTCGGGAGCGTTTCACTTCTGTCCTGACCGGCGCTAAGGCACACCAGCAAGCGGCCATCCTCCGGGGTGTCGCCCAGAAATACCCGCAAGGGACCGAGCATTTTCGGACCCCTCAGGCTTATCGCCAACTTTTGCAGATGGCTAAGCGCTGCGCCGATGGGCTTTCTGTTCGAGCCAGCAGCCCAGCCATCACCAGCGATGTCTTAAAGCGCGCGTTAGCAGATGCCGACACGCTCATCCAAAGCGCAGGACCGACTCACGCGGTGGATCGGATCCACATCGCACTTCATGCTTATCTGAAGGCGGTTTGCTATGCGAGAGACATCGAGCCTCCTCAGGGCGCCACAATCACCAACTTGTTCAAACTCCTTCGAACAGAGCATCCGGCCCTGAACGACTTAGGCAGCCAATCAGACGCCATGGGGCGGGTTCTCAATTGCCTAAGCAGTGTGATCGACTGCCTCAACCCTGCGCGCAACAACGCGAGCTTGGCCCATGCCAACGAAGCGTTGTTGGAAAAGGACGAAGCAATGCTGACAATCAACGCGGCAAGGACCGTTTTCCAGTATTTGGACAGCAAGTTTCGTTGAGGAACAACCTCGTTCGGGATTCGCTTGCATAGCCATAGGCTACCGTTGCAAGTGAGTTCAACGGCGTCTGCCATAGCGGTAAGCTAAGCGCTGATCAGCGTACTAACCGCTGACATGCAGATGTCCCTCCACCCATCACTCAAAGCGCTGGCACCCGAGTGCAGGGCCTGGGTTGAACGCGCTCAAACCTCGGGCGACATTGATCGCTATACCAAGGCCGCCAAGGAGCACCTCAAAGCCACCGGCCCACTGAGCCCGAAGGTTGGCACGCAGCTCGGGCGGATCAGCCACTATTGGAGTGTAGCGGCGTGTGATGCCTACTTCCGCTCTGACCTAGCTGAGCTTGCCCAGTTCTTTTGCTGGACCGTCGAAAGCCGCTCCCTGCTCCTGCGCTGGGACAGTGTGCACAGCCAGATGCATCCTGAGCTTGGCAACTGGCCACAAGAGTATCCGGACAGCTTGCGCGCCGCAGGCCCTACCGTTCTGTCCGACTGGGAGACGGGCAAGATCTGCGTGCAACGCTTCTTGGAGATGGCTGAAAAGGATGAGCAGCTCACGCATCGCCTTCAATCACCAGGCACGTCCTGAAAAAGAACCGATGAACCTAGCGCAGAACACACGCCGTGATGAGGGATACGCATCTGGGAAAGTTGTCCCGAGTTACGCCCTTTCAAACATCTTCGTGAAGCCAAAAATTATATTTAAAATCAACAGGTTGGTTTCAACTTGGCGGAGAGAGTGGGATCGGATCACCTCCTACTTAACCCATTCAATCCGTTGCAGAAAGCGTGCTCGGCAGGTTTCCTGTCAATGTTTCCTCGATCATAGCCTTCGGCTTGGCCCGATTGCTAGCGCCCGCTTGCCTGTGAGGTAGATCGACGCTGGCACCGCTCCTCTGCGTAAACTGGACCGAAGCCAAATCACCACCGAGTCAAGGATGAGCCGTCCCTATCTTTCCAGCTCCATCGATCAGCTCGAGGAACTGTTTTCCACTTCCCAGAATGCCTCCCCGGTATTGCTCGCCATTGCGACCGAACTAGGGTTTAGAAGAACTGCACGGGCAAAAGAGTTGGAGGTCGAGGTGATGCAGACCTTGGCTCGCTTGAGTCCGGAAGCTGAGCAAGAACGTCCTGAACCCCCATCGCAGGCCGAAGGTGCCACCGGAGATGGGGACAGGCTCTGGTCTCCACCCGTGGCTCCGCCTGACTCGGCACACCGCCCAAAAATTTATGCCAATCGCCCCAAGGATGTGCTTGCTTCGTGGTCTGCACTGGAGGTGCTGTCACCGCAGACGTATGACCGCCCTACCGACCTGGCGAAGGGGGACCGAGCCATTGTTTCTATCAGCGATGGCCGCCTGCCTTGGGACAGAGGGCCTGCGAGCTCGCGCCCCAGGCAGAAGATTTATTTCCACATCGTTTTGGCAACCATTCCTGCCGCGCCCGCTTTCGCTGCATTGATAGACCGCTTCAAAGACTCCCGTCTTGAACGCCCGAGCGTTAAAGGTGACGTTGTTCTTGCCTCGTTGCTTGTGGACAAGGAAGGAATCCTTGCTGGAGAGGCACCCGTCTCGCTGTCCGCGTTCGGATGGGGCTTGCCTGTCGCCCTGGGAGGGTCGCTCAAGGATCTGGCTGCCTGGACCCAACAAGAACCGCGGCTGATCGAAGGCCTCACCAAGCAGTTGGGCGTTTCATCAACAGAGACCCCAGTTCCACTGACGTGGGAAGCGCTACAACGCGCTTCTTCCTGGCTGGTAGACACCCTTGGGTTATCCGGACACCAAGTAAGCGGCCCGACATTCGCTGTTGCCCATTACCTCTACTACACGTTGCGGATTGTTCCAGATCCGCTTCTTCTCAATAGCTTTTACCTGCGCGACTTGGCCAAGGCACGAGAGATCGCCAACAAAGGCGAACTCCCCAAAGCGTTGTCTCTCTATCTGGGCAGCCAGAAGCCAGCAGCACGACGGGACTTATTGAAAGACGATGCCGCCCTGGAAGCTTCGTTGGCTCCAGCCGATGTGCCACTGGGTCGATGGCCCACCCCTGCATCGCATACCCCTGCCCTGTTACAGCAGGCTGCTGTCAACTCGGCGGGGCGTTTGTCCGGAGGCCCCGGGATTTTAGGCGTCAATGGCCCACCTGGGACGGGAAAAAGCACCCTGCTGCGGGACATTGTGGCGGATTTACTGACTCGCCGAGCCACAGCCATGTGCGCGTTCACCGACCCGACCCAAGCTTTTAAAGTCGGTTGGACAAAGAGGACCAAGGGAGAGACCCAGGAGCTTCACGCGCTGGATGCCAGCTTGCGGGGATTCGAGATGATCGTTGCCAGCTCGAACAACAAGGCAGTCGAGAACGTCAGTGCAGAAATGCCATCGCTGCAAGCGATTCCCGGCGACTCCCCCCTGCGCTATTTCGCGCCGTTGGCTTCTGATCTATTGGACCGAGAGGCATGGGGGTTGATGACAGCGGTCCTCGGCAATGCATCCAATCGGTCTGCGTTCCGAAAGAAATTTTGGGGAGACTCGCCACGCTCCCTTGAACGCTACCTCAAACAGGTCAGCGGCATCGCACCGCGTGAAGAGGGGTCTCCCGAGAGCCTGGCCGAACTTTGCGGTGCGCCATCTACTCCAAAGGAAGCCCAAGACCGCTGGGAGCGTGCTCGAAAGCATTTCAAGCAACTCTCCAGTGCGTGCTCCACGCGGTTGTCTCAGCTGGAAAGCTTGCGAGGCGCCTTGATCCAACTACCCAAGCTGCGGGAAGACGAGAAGGAAAAACGCCAACAACATCTGGAGGCATCCAGTCATGCCAACCAGGCACAGTCGCTGCTTGCTGCCTTGGTTCGAGATACACAGACCGCAACTTTGGCGCTACAGCAGTGTGAGACCGCGCTGTCCCATCATGCGCAAAAGCGACCTAGTTTTTTCAGTCTAAGGCGTCTTTTTGGTGCCCAGTCCGCCAAATCTTGGGAGGTCACGCATGGGCCTCTCAAACATCAGGCTGACATCGCAAAGACGGCGAAAGGCGTCGCTGTAGAAGCCCAATCCAAGGCAGATGGTTTGGCGCGGGCAGCTGGGCAGCAAGCAGTGATTGCTTCACAGGAACTCGAAAAGGCCCGTAAGAAACGCGAAGCGACGGAGCAGCAGTGCCACGAGGTGCAGATCGGCGCTGGAGCTCACGTGCTGGACGAGCATTTCCTTTCACTGCCGCACGAGCAGAAGCAGCTGGCCGTGCCCTGGCTGGACAGTGAGCTACAGAAGCTTCGAATGGAGGTCTTCGAAGCAGCAATGGAAGTGCATCGGGCCTTCATCGACGCAGCAGCTAAGCCCCTTCTCCATAACATCAACGCCTTGGTCGGAGGAAACTTCAACATTGCACCAGACCGACAGCACTTGAGCGGACATCTATGGAGCAGCTTGTTCCTGGTCGTGCCGGTCATTTCAACAACGTTTGCTTCCGTCGAGCGAATGTTGGGACGTCTTCCCCAGGAGACCTTTGGCTGGCTGCTGGTGGATGAAGCAGGGCAAGCGACGCCGCAAGCAGTCGTAGGTGCCCTGCTTCGATGTCAGCGAGCAGTGGTCGTGGGCGATCCGCAGCAAGTTGAGCCAGTCGTTCCGCTGCCTGACGTGCTGACTGCTGCCGTCCTTCGCGAGTTTGATGCCGACCCTGACAAATTCGGAGCCCCAAATGCGTCGGCTCAAACCTTGGCCGACGAGGCTGGAGACTATTGCGCCACGTTCGATACGGCCGGTGGATTCCGGACGGTGGGATCTCCCCTGCTCGTCCACCGTCGGTGTGCGTCGCCGATGTTCGAGATTTCCAACACAATTGCTTATGGCGGGTTGATGGTCCAGGCAAAGCCTCCTAAGGGCTCGAGCATTCGAGATGTCTTGGGCAGCTCCCATTGGATAGATGTGCTTGGAAGTGCGCGGGACAAGTTCTCACCGGAGGAAGGCCAGCAGCTGTTGCTTTTTCTCAGGACGTTGAGAAACAACGCGGTTCTCCCTGATCTCTACATCGTCACGCCCTTTGTCGCCGTTCAAGATGGCCTTCGAGAGCTGGTGAAGCAGGACGGCGTCTTGCAAGGCTGGGTGGAAAATGCCTCCAAGTGGCCATCCGAGCGGATTGGCACCGTCCACACTGTCCAAGGAAGAGAGGCGGAGGCCGTCATCATCGTTCTAGGGGCCCCGGACCCTGGCCAAAATGGTGCCCGGCAATGGGCCGGCGCGACGCCGAACCTTCTCAATGTCGCCGTCACCCGAGCCAAGGAAGCCGTCTACGTGATTGGTAACCGCTCACTTTGGTCAGCCGCTGGGAAATTTAGTGCGCTGAATCTAAAGCTGCGTTGAGCAACGATAGGATGGTATTCGCAACGCTTTCAAGATCAGACAAACAAGGGGGAAGGTATGGGGAGACGGACAGGCTTGGAAGGATTCATCCGCGCAGCTGGACGAGCTGCGGCAAGCGCTGAGAGGGAACGCAAGCGGCAGGAGCGCATGCGTCAAACGCATTTTAGGCAATTGGAGCGCCATGCTCGCATGGCTGCGGCACAGCAAGTCCGCGATCAACGTGCGTTCGACCGTGAACAAAAAGAATCGGCTAAGCGAGCCAAAGCGGAATACCTCGATGACCGCCAGGGAGAGGTGGATGACCTCAACGCAGAGCTTGCCGACCGCATGGAGGACTTGCGTGGAATCCTTGCCCATACGCTGTCTCATAACGACACCATCGACTTTGCAAGCCTTCGGCATGTCGAGCCTTTTGAACGGTTCGAGACACCAAAGGATCTGCAACCTGCTCGCCCTCCCGAGATGCAGCCAGTTCCGCTCCCCACGGGCATCTATCGGTTCATTCCGGGCGCCTCTGGTCGTCATGCCGCAGCTGTAGCGAAAGCAACAGCGGCGCATAGGCTCGTGCTGAACGATTTTGAAGAAAAAGAAAGAGCCAAAAGCAATCGTGTTGCCGGACTGAAGGCCAAATACGAAAAGGAACGAGCAGTCTACGAAGCCGATGTCAAACGTCGCGACACCGAGATAGATGCTCTCCAATCGGCCTACATGGCGCACGATGCCGATGCGATCGTGGCCTACAACGAGATGGTTTTGACACGCTCAGAATATCCGTCCGAGGGCTTCCCCCAGGTCTTCAAACTTGCTTATGGGCAGGACTCGTCCGAGCTTGTCATCGAATACGAGTTACCAGAAATATCAACGATTCCTGCAGATGCTGAATACCGCTACGTCAAGACGAAGGATCTCATTGAATCCAAGGCCCGTAAGCCGGCGGAGATCAAAGCACTCTATCAGGACATCATTGCTTCAATTGCGCTTCGAACCCTGCACGAAGTTTTCGAGGCAGATCAAGCGAACGCTTTATCGCTGGTCACCTTCAACGGCATGATCGACACCCACGACCCCGCCAGCGGCCGCGAGTTGCGAGTTCCTGTGGTTTCAGTTCGCACAACAAAGGTAGCGTTTCTGGAACTCCGATTGGAACGTGTAGAGAAGATCCCGTGCCTCCGAAACTTAGGCGCCCAGGTCTCTAATCGTCCAGACGAGCTCCAGGCGATCAAACCCATCATCGACTTCGACATGGTGGACAAGCGCTTCATCGAGCAGGGGGATGTGCTCTCCTCGCTCGAATCGCGACCAAATCTGCTGGACCTGACTCCAGGAGAGTTTGAGGTGCTGGTGGCGAATCTGTTTTCGAAGATGGGCCTCGACACTAAGCTCACCCGCAGCTCTCGCGATGGAGGCGTGGATGCAGTGGCCTTCGATACCCGTCCGGTGCTCGGTGGGAAGGTGGTTATCCAAGCAAAACGGTATCGCGACACAGTGGGTATTAGTGCTGTTCGAGATCTCTATGGAACCATGCAAAACGAGGGAGCGAGCAAAGGCATCTTGGTGTGCACCAGTGGCTATGGGCCAGACGCCTTCAACTTCGTCAAAAACAAGCCTCTGGAACTCATAGACGGCGGTGGATTGCTCTATTTGCTACGTGAGCATACCGGTATGGATGCTCGGATTGCTTCCTAGGGACGCGCAAACATGAGCAACTCAAACCTCCCGCACGAATCTCGCGTGGCTGTATTGGTCGACTGCGACAACGTGCCGACCGACATCGTTGAGCACGCGTTACTCATGGTGGCGCAGTTCGGTCGGGTCGTGCTTCGCCGTGGGTATGGCAACCACAACACGCTCGCCAACAAGTGGCAGGAAGTTCTGGTCCGCCAGGCGTTCACTCCATGCCTTCAATACCAATACGCCTCCGGCAAGAACACCGCAGACATCGCTCTGGCACTAGACGCTTTGGAGGCACTGTTCGACAGCCGAGCCGACACGTTCTGCTTGGTCACCAGCGACTCCGACTTTTCCTACCTCTGCCGCAAGCTCCGGGAGCGTGGGGCAACGGTCTTCATCGTGGGCGAGCCCAAGACCCCGGATGCTTTGCGCAACGCCTGCGACCAGTTCTTCGAATGGGACCGGAAGGCCAAGGAAGCGGCAGCACCCGAAGTCCAGGGCAATGAACTTCCTGTCCTGAAATCGGAGGCGGCGAAAGAAGAAGCGCCCCGCGCTGAAGCCAAGCCGCTACCCAAGCGCCGCCCTCGGTTCTTGGTTGAAGCCGTCACCCTGCTGACGGGAGACACCTCTGAAGGCAAGGTTGGATTGGGAGCACTGGGCCAATACCTCAAACGCACTGACCCGTCTTTCTCACCCAACCTCTACGGCCACTCCGGTCTGCTCAACATGGTGAAAACCTACGACCTGCTGACCACGCAACGGGAGGAGACCGGCGGCTGGTCGGTCAGCATCGCGCACAAGCCAGAACCCGCCGATACGGCGTGATTACTCCCGTTGCCTCCAGCGGACCATGTGCTTCTACAAACGACAAATCGGGGACGCCGACCCAGTTGAAATCTTTCCTATTCGTCAAATGGCATAACTGCCATCGAATTTCTTCGCGTATTCAAATTTGTGAAATGCAGCCACAAGCGAGCTCTTGCGTAAGCACCGTTTCTTGGTTGGATGAGGGCTTACCCAACACAGGAGCACCCATGCACCACCAAACGCAAATCCAAGTCGCCAGTCGCTTGCTCGGCCACCTCCTCCAGCAACACACCACACGCCTTCCCCCGAACCAAGTCGAGGACATCCAATACGCGCTCGATTTGGCGGCAGAGTTGCTACGGCTCGGCGCGCCAGGGCCGGCCAGTCAAACCCAGGCGTCAGCCATGGCACCTTCTCAACCCATCCTCGTCAAACGAGCGGCCGTGGATCGCAGCGTCGTGCCGACCATGCCTACCTCCATTGAGGAGTGGCGAGAAGCGCGCAAGAAGAAGGACAAGGACAATGTCCCCCGCCCCAAGGAGCCCATTGGGATTGAACGCGCAGACTTGCGCCCTCGCCCTCGCGCCTGCCGCTAGGGCCCAGGGAAGAAAGCCCCGCATCTGCGGGGCTTTCGATATCCATCAGGGCCGCGGCCGTCGACGTGTTGGGTGCGGCACTGGCATCGGGGAGAGCTTGGGCACTGCTGGGGCAGCGTTGATCGGCGCAACAGAGCGAGGAACGGAGTCGAACTCTGGACTGGCAAGCATCGCCTCGCTCCACTGCTCCACCTGAGCGGCGCGGATCTCAATCTCGTTCTCGTAGTCGTTCCACCGCTGCTCGGAGACCGCTGCCCGGGCTGTCGCCAGTTCGGCTGTTCGTTTTTCCAGCACGGCTAACCGCCGTCCTCGTCGCTTTTCCCATTCTTGAGAGGACCACTCGCCATCGGGGCGAGGATGGTCGCCGTTGAACTGCTCCCATGCCTGCTCAGCTAGGTGGAAGAGCTTCTTCGCACGCCCCAAGGCGCTGGTTCGTTGGGCGAACTTCACCATGCTGCGCTTGAGGCGGCCCAGTCGTTCGACCAGCCCATCAAGTCCTCGGCGAAGGTCGGCGTTGTCGACAAACGTCGCCGTTTGCGCCGTCCAGTTCCGCAACAGTCGCTGAGTTGCCACCAACACCAAGTCGGACCGAGTCGAGAGGATCTCTGCCAGGTCACGAGCCGCTTCCATGACCAACTCTCCGATGGAGCGCATTGGTCGCGGTTCCATCTCTTCTGCAGACCAACCAAGCGCCTCGGACAGGCGCATGCCTCGAAGTCCGTGGATTTCCAATCCAGGCACAGAAGTTCGGAGGTCGTTCTTGGAGCCAGCCCGGCGTCGACGGTCGCGCTGCGCTTGGTCATGGCTATGACCATTGGAGCCTGGAACTGCCCTGCCCTCCTGGTCGGCTTGCGCGAGCAACCGTTCGAAGGCCTCTTCGTTTTCTCGAACGATGCGCGCGTTCTCGGCGCCCAGCTCTGTAAGCACGCCTCGGCGTTCGAGGGCGGACGCCGCTTTGCCCATGTGCTTGGTGGGTTGCCGGGACAGCACCATGGCTTCGGCCCAGTCGCCGCGAGCCAGGGCGTCTTCAGCCTGGACCTCCAGGCGGCGGTGGTCGACCCGAGCATCGATGCCGGCAGCGGCCAAGTGCTCGTTGATGGTGAATGCAATGGCTTGGCGGATCCACTCGATCTCGATCTTCCCCGACGCTCCGCCGTCCAGCTCCCTCGTTTTCTCGGCGAAGCCCTCGCTGGTCAGCCGACGCGTAGTGGCCAGCAGATGGACGTGATGGTTCAGCCCATCCCGTGAGCCCGGGGAGTGGATGCTGGCCTGCAAAGCGAAACCGTAGCGGGCGACCAGGGCTTGCCCAATGGCCACAGCGAGATCGGACCGTTGTTCGTCATTGAGCTCGTGCGGCAACGCCACCTCGAACTCGCGGGCCACGACCGAGTTTTTTCGGTTCTCCGCCGCCTCGGCCTTTTGCCAGAGCTCGGCCGGGACGAGCGCCCAGTCGGGCGCGTCCTGGGGAGCGAGACACTCGGATGTCACGACTCCACCTCGTCGGCGGTAGTCGTGGCGCTGGCCGGTGAGGTGATCGATAAGAAGCAGTCCAGCCCGATAAGCGGCTGCGGCCACAGCAGAGTCGCCGCGGGAACGACTAAAAACTTTGACGCGAGAGTGGTAGATGGCCATGCAGAGCTCCGGATGAGGTTGCTCTCTTTATGCCGTGGCTTTTGATTTGCGCAAGCGCGGAGCGCTTGGGGTCCAAGGGGCGGAGCCCTTTGCGCGCGCAATGTGAAACATTGCATAAGTGCGCTCTTGCTTCTTTCTTTTAAGCCTTGTTTTTCAGATCTTTTCAGTTTCGGCGACACGAAAAATTCGGAGCCGCTGGAAACTTGACGGGACGCTTTTCCCTGGTTCACTCAAGGCAAGACTACCGGAGCAACGCATGACCACCACGAATCACTATCACGACCAAATTCAACGTGCCACGGAACGACTGGCTCAACTTCAAGCGAAGGAGCTTTTAGTCAATCAGCGCCACGCAGTGAAAGCGAAGGAAATGAAGCGCCGCGAGGAAAGCAAACGACGCAAGCGGGTGGCAGAGATTGTTTTCCTTGCAGGGGCAGAAGCGCTAGAGGACAACGAGTTGTTAGGCGCGTTGCTGGCCCATATGGAAAACCGAAATGATCACGCAACTCGAAACCACGCCCGCTCGCTTGGAGGGCTGCGAATGGCGATCGCCAGCGCCGACGAAAGCCCAAGAACGCACTAACCTGGTTCTCAAAGCTCGCGTTTGCTTGCGGGGCGATAAGTTGCGGCCTTCCAAAAGTTGAGCTACAAAGTGACTGCCAGTGGGGGAATCCCTCCGGTGTTGTGCCCGCATGCCAAACGGCTCCGGGTGCCCGAGGTCCACCCAATGGGGGCACGGGAATCCTTTCGATTCCGGAGCTTCCCATGAGCAAGAAACGCCTCAAGACCCTTCGCATCCTTGCCTTCCATGCACAGCATGGCCGCTGCTTCTACTGCTGCCGTCCGATGTGGCTCTCCTCGCCAGACGAACTGGGCTTGCGCCCGCGCTCTGCGCGGCCGTTCCAATGCTCGGCGGAGCATCTGCTCGCAAAGCAAGATGGAGGAAGTGACACACGAGAGAACGTCGTTGCTGCGCACGTGGTGTGCAACCAAAGACGGCATAGGGTTACGCCGCCACCCTCGCCCGACGCTTACCTAGCGAGAGTGAGTCGAGAAATTGCAAAGAACAAATGGCATCCGCGCTCGTTGAATCTCAAAGCACGCGCTATGGTAGTCCATGCGCCGACGTCGCTATTATGACCGGGCATCCGCTCAAAACTAGTTCAGAAAATCAAACCTATTTTGATGTAATCACCAGTCGCTTGGTGCCATTTAGAAAAGGAAATCGCATGCGCATCACTCAAGCTTTCCGCCAATACGGCGTAGAGCTGCTCAATCCGCAGTTCACCTATTCGGCAATCTCAGAAGAGCCAAGGCAGGTGATAGTCAGCCTCTGGGAACATGACTTCTCGCCCGGAAGGTTGAGCTATGAGAGTGGAACGACTTACTGGAAAGGTGCCGGAAAGCACACGTTTCTAAAGCACCTACGACTGTCATTTGAGCAGAACATTCCTATCCGCGTCGTTGTGGCATCTTCCGATGACCCACGTGAGGTTGAGTTGGGAAACGCCACACGTTTGACAAACGATTTCGAACCCGACTTCACGTTGGTTGGACGGGTTGAGACGCTCGAAGCTGACGGATTTAAGCTAACCTTCAAGCATACCGGCCAGCTACCCATTGGCGAAGACGAACGTCGGCGAAAAGTCTCGGCGAAGTATTGGCATGTTACTGAAGCCGTGGCGGCGCTCCAAGAGCCCTCTTCTCTTGCTCAAATCAAACATTGGCTGAGCCAAAACTATGGCGAAGAAGACCACTCAGACTTGGGTGCCAATCTGTCTTTTCTGACGGTTAACGATGCCAATAGGCGGCATTTCGATAAATCAAGAAAGAACTGGCACTCTGACTCCGGGCATCCAAGAGACCGGCTGTTCCGCCACGGAAAACGTCGCAGCGTGACATATCAAGTCTTCAGGCCAGAAATTCATGGGCACTGGGATTTGCAGCGGAACGGGGAAGGCGACTGGGAAGCAGTGCAGCTTCCAGAGAGCGAAATCGTTTTGGCCGAGACCGAGGCCTTGGGCCATGCATTTGAACACCTACCGCCTCTTGACTCGGATTATGACGCGCGTGTGTGGGCCCTTACGGCAGTGGCCCAACGGCGGGGCCAATCCACTTTCAGGCATCAGCTACTTGAGGCCTACGAGCGACGCTGCGCCATCACTGGAAGCAACGCGATAGCAGTGTTAGAGGCTGCTCACATTTGCCCTTACAGAGGAGATCATACGAACCGGGTAGACAACGGACTGCTTCTACGCGCAGACATCCACACGCTGTTTGATCTTGGACTTATTTGGATCACCACAGAGCACCACATTGCAGTAGCTCCCTCTCTGATAGGAACCGACTACGAAGATTTAGACGGAAATTTTCTGCGTCTCCCTAGCGCGCACTCATTGCATCCTAATCCGGAGCACTTGGCTAACCATGCCCGGCTGGCTAAGGCAAAGA
This sequence comes from Xanthomonas sp. Leaf148, assembly GCF_001423585.1. GTDB lineage: Bacteria > Pseudomonadota > Gammaproteobacteria > Xanthomonadales > Xanthomonadaceae > Xanthomonas. The sequence goes on from NZ_LMOP01000001.1 coordinate 153,472, forward strand.
GCGGACTGCATGTGACTACCTAAGCTCCTCGGAGTCGCCACACCTTGTGGGCTATTGCAACTTCAAGGGTGTGGCTTTTCCTCTTCTGCGGTGCCCCCCTGATACCAGCAGGTGCCCCCCGCAGGTTTTGCCTAGTCTCAAACATGTTGAATCTTTAATTCATCATCGGATGGAAACCGCGCGAGCATTCCGTTTCTACATCGTAATTCTGGGCCCCTGTTCCTGCTGGGCTGTCTGCTGCTGGGTTTGTTCCAGCGCCTGTTGGCGCACCTGATCTTGCTTGATGACCTCAGCTTGCTGCAAGTTCTGCTGGGCAGGCTCCTGGGCGGCCTCGCGCCCGTCCACATGAGCATGGAAGAACGGTCCCTTGTCCCCGAAGGGAGCATAGATCGCAACGACGTTTTGAGCACCATTGTTCCCCAAGCCTCCGGTCACCCGGTCGACCCGTTGCAACAGCGAGTCTTCGGCTTGCTGCTTGTAGAGCGACGCCGACACGTTCCGGCTTTCCTCATCGTTCCAGTTGCCCGTGCCCCGCACCCAGGAATGGATCTGCTGGTAGGTGGAGTGGTCCGGGTGCGCGGGGTTGTCCGCCAGTAACGGACTAGCAGACTCCCTCTCCTGCGCCGGCTCTGCCTCGCGATTGTTGCTGCGCCCTGGCCCGGTCACCGACACCGCGCCCAGCGTCGGCACATGCGCCATAGCGGGCTGGCCTAGTTCGGCCTTGGCCTGGCGTAGCTCCTCAGCGGTTGTCAATGCGACCTGGTGGGCAACCCCGTCTTGGCCAACTTGGTAGTGGGCAATGGAACTGTCGTAGCCGTATTGCCCCTGCTCGTTCGGCTTCAGCTGCTGCATCGTCGGGCCGGCAAGGCCTTCGGTCTGCTTGGTGCGCTGGGTGGCCAGCTCCACCGCCTGAAGGTTGTTCTCCTGGGCATTGAGGTCAACGCCCGCAGCCCGGTATCGATGCAGGAGCTCGTTGTGCTCCATCTGCGCGGGCGTAGGCGCTGGCCGCGACTGGATGGCGGCCAAAGTCTCCTGTGCGCGCTCCAGCGAAGGCTGGCGCATCTGATTCGTCAGCTCCAGCTCCAACGCAAGGTTGCCAGTAGCCATACCCTCTTTGCCGGCCCACTGCCCGGCATCGTTTCGCTGGTAGAGCTGGCCGTTATGGCCCTGGACCTGGTCGGGCTTGGCCCGGGCGCTCTCCACGGCCTCAGGCACTGCAACTCCGTAGTCCTGCCCGCGCTGAGCGGCATGGTTTTCCAGGTAGGCCTGGGTGATAGCCTCGCGACCAGTGGAAATATTGTTCTCGATACGAGCCAGAGATTCCTGGTTTAAACGCTGCGCCTGCGCAGGGGTAGCGGCCTGAGGCTCGTAAACACCCTGGTCGCTTGCACCCGCCACGCCAGTCTTGACCTGGCGTTCCCAGGACTCGGTAGCCGGATTGCGCTGCCAGTTCTGGTTGTCCAGTCCCGTCTGGTCGCTAGGCTTGGCCGGGAGATTGAACGGATCCTGCGGCGGCGGTGCCTTGCCCAGCGCCAACTCGGCAGCTTTGGCATTCGCCACCGCACCCAGTTCCTGGGACTTGGCGTAGCTGGCCCCCACTGGGGCCTGACTAGGAGTGTCTCGTCCATCGGCCCCGCGCTCGAAAGCGCCTTGGCGCTGCCAATCCCGGCCGTTGAATTGCCAATCCACACCGGCCTTGTCGGTCTGGTGGTAGATGGCGCGGTTGTCCAGCAAATCGGCGCCTTTGTCGAAGGCCTTGCTCATCAAGACCGCATCGCCCACCACCAACGCCGCAGGCACGAAGCCGGTTCCGCCCAGTGCTGCGGCCGTGGATGCACCGCCGGCCCAGCCGCCTGCATTGCGAGCAATGGCGTGCTGAACCTCCGACTGCGCAGCCGTGGTGTTGCCCTGCTCCATCAGCGCAGCCGCCGTGCGTGCGGTCATGACCGCATCCGTGCCCGTGGTCAGAAGTCCGCCTGCACGCGTCAGGCCCCGAGCAGAGGCCTCGCCCATCAACAGCTGCATGGCGACATCACCGCGCTGCCCGCGAGGCACACGGAGGTTTTGTGCGGCTTCCTCTCCCAGGGTTTGCTCGACTACTAGGATGCCTCGCTCGGACATCACGATGCGCCCGTCGTGATGGGCGTTATTGATGGCAAGCGACAACCCGCTGCGCTGAAGCTCGATATTTCCACCTCGAACGATCGCGCTATTGCTGGTCTGAATCTGGTTGAGCGTAGTAACAATTCGAGACTCAGAGTGCACGACCGCTCCCCAGCCATGGTCCACTTGAGTGAACCCCTTCAGGTCATCGATCTGCTGGGCATGGCTCTGATAGTAGGCTGGGATATCACGAAAAAACTGGCGCACCCTCTGATTGGTTTGCGCCGGAAGCTCACCAACGGGCGTGTTGGTATTCAAGTCGTTGTTGATCAGCCCAACCTTAACGGTATCGCGCAGCTGTTCGACACGTTTTGCGACCCGGTCTATCGCGTCCGTGTCGCCGCTCAACGCCAGTCGGCCGTCTCGTGTCGACTGCAGCCGCTCTAATCGCTCAAGCATGCCGTTTTGGTATTCGGCTAACGGTCCGCCACTGTGTGGCGTAACACCGATAGCGTCCGCCAGCTGAGGACTGGCAGGGAGGAACAAGCGGTTTTCAGGCGCATGAATATGGAACTTACCCACCTCTTGCAACTTCGCCAACAGTTCGCTGTTTTTCAGCGTCTGCTGTTCGATGTTGTGATGGTCTTGAAAAAGCGTCCGATAGTTCGGCATGGCTCAGAATCCCTTCCTTGTGGCCTTGACGCGTGGATCAGCAGTTCACCGTGTCGTAGAACCAAAGACCATTGGACTCGTTCGAAGTGACGATGCCTGCAGCTTCGACAGCTTCTTTGAACGCTCTATCGCAGAAAACACCGCCATGGAAAGGCAGCCTAAATACGTGTGCCGAGCCAAGGACATCGCGCCTGAAGGCTAGTCGCACGTCGCCGGTGAGATCGTAGTATTTGCCCTCCTCGAAGTCGTCACTGATTTCGATGTTGAGCTGAGAGGTGCCCTCATCCAACGCATCTAGCGTGCGAACCACATCGCAAAGGAAGACGGTTGGCCCTGGCGATCCATCGGCGAGACGATAGTCGGCATCTGCAAAAACGAAGGCATTCGCGTCCACTGACTCCATGGCTTGGCGGAGCCGTTCGGAGACCAACCAGTAGCCACTGAAGCCGCCTTCCAGGTCCTGAGGAGGCACACCTTCACTGGGAACGTAGACCAAGCGCGGGGTCTCGCGCATCGGAGGGAATCCGCCGTCCTCTGGCTTCAAGATGAGGCGGGGCGGCGTTCGCAGGGCTTTTTCGTTCTCAAAAATTACTCCATGCCCCTTGCCGCCTCGGCGAGCATCGGGCCGCAATTGGAAGAACTCACCGGCCTTCGGTTCGTTGGTCGTCTTCGTTTCCATGCGTTCGGTCTCCTCCATGTGGGTGTTCATCCATTGCTCTGACCAGGAGTTTACCGCCCTAGGCTTCGCGATGGACAACCGAGCATGGGTTGTTTGCTACCGGGTGGACCGCCCTACAATCCGACAACTCTAGGCAAAGGATTGGGAAAAATGCGGAAATACGGACTTGTATCGCAGGAAGACGAGTGGGGTTGTGCGGCTGCCTGCGTGGCATCTCTCTTGGACATCCCGTATCAGCGGGCAAAGCGCTTACTGGAAAAGGAAAAGTCGAGCGGAATAGACGACCACCCGGAAGGCTTTGAGATCGACGAAATAGCCCATGCTCTTTACAAGAAAGATGTAAAGGTTGTTGCAGACTGGAATCCTCCCGCGAAGCTGCCCAGCGGCACGATTGTGTGCATCCACAGCCGCGTCAAATACAAGAGCTATCACTACCTACTCAAGGTCCCAGGCGGCTACATGGACCCCTGGTTCGACCTGAAAGATGGAGTCATGGAAGCGCAACTGCGCGCGGAACTACCCAAAGGGACCAAGCTTGTTGTGACCCTTATTCCGACAAAGAAATAAGGCTCTTGAGAGAAGATCCGTGGATTGGTAGATGTGAACGTCGGAGCGGCAGCACGGACTGCCGCTCTCGTCTGCTTCTAGGGACGGTTATGAAGGGGCGGGCTATGCCCACCCCCTTGCCGCCAGGCTGACGCTCTTCTGGCCACCGATGACCAAGTGGTCCAGCACTCGGATGTCCAGGAGGCCCAAGGCTTCCTGCAGGCGCTGGGTGACCTTGCGGTCCGCTTCGCTCGGCTCTGGATTGCCGCTCGGATGGTTGTGGAAGAGGATGACAGCCACCGCGTTGAGCTCAAGAGCGCGCTGTGCGACGACTCGGGGATGAATCTCGCAGCCGTCGACCGTGCCGAAGAAGAGATGTTCGGTTGCCAGGATGTGATGCTTGGTGTCGAGGAAGACGACCCCGAAGACTTCGTGACTCAGATGTGCGCAGCGGGCAACCAGGTAGTCGCCGGCTTGGTCGGGGCTGTGGATGCGGCCTTGGCGTTGAAGGCGCTGTTCCAAGATGGTCGCGGCGGCGAGCAAGATGCCCTCCTCGTCCATCTGGAGTTGGTATTGAGCCTTCAGGTCTTGGGTGCGCTTCATCGGTTCTTCTCCACCAGCGCGTTGTGCGCCTCGTGGGAACCGACAGGCGAAGCGTTCGGCCCTACCGCACCCGGGAGTGAGCGCCGCGGCAGCGGCGCGCAGCGGAGGGCCGCAACAGAGCGCCAGCGTCGAGAAGGAGGCCTGTCCTTGCGGTCGGGACAGCGAAGCTAAGGTCCCTTTCAGAGGCCCAGCGCTGGTGGAGGGCTAGTGATGCGCGACTGTCATGGCCGTGGTTGAAACACCAAGAGGACTGCCATGCTGCTCGCGTGCCATTGCCATCTGCTGCACTCGCCTTACCGCCCACTGCCGTATCCCGCCGCTTGCAATCCGCTGACAGCTGCCAGCGCCAGCAGCCTTGAGCGTTGGCCTACGAAAAGCACTCATGCTCAACGCATTTCGGGCGCAGTAGGCTGAGGCACGCATCTCAGCGAAATGCCGCCTAGCTGTGGGACACTCGATGCATCTTCGGACTGGCACCGAGACATGGGAAATGAACGACTGAAGGCCGCCCGGGACCCGTGGATGCGCGTGGAAACGTGGCACACCTTTCACCCGCTTGACGAGCAGCGCTTCCATCTAGCCCTAGCTGCCGCCTTCGAGGTGGTCGACCTGCCTGCTGAAGCATTGGAGTTTGAGACCGCGATGCTGGCGCTCACGCGCAAGCACCACGGTGACGTGATGCTCCATCACATTGACGCGATCGAGGCCTATGCGCAGCTCGCCGAGAACATCAGCTTTTATCTCCACAACACGCGAGCATGACCGCCGCCATGAAGCGTATCCGCCACTTGCGCAGCCTGGTGCTTGCAATGCTTTTGGTCGTCTCACTTGTCGGGTGCGCAGCGACTGGCCCCGTCACCAGCCCGCCCATCGAAGGCCCCGTGGGTCTGGGCGAGATTGCGGCGGTCGATGGGCCCAGGGTTCGTCCCGATAGCGTCATCGAAGACAGCCGCTGTCCGCCTGATGTTCAGTGCATCGTGGAGGGCCGGTTGATCGTTAGGGCAACCGTGATAGGGGGCGGCTGGTCTAAGCAGATCGACCTCACGTTGGGTATGCCGGTCCCTGTGGCCGATGGCATGTTGACGCTGGTAGACGCCACACCCGTGCCCCTCAGTGGGGAGGCCGTCCCAGCATCTGCCGCTCGTTTCACGTTCAAGTTTCAGGGCGGCCGGTAGCCAAGGGTGTTCAACACGCAGCGCCTTGGCCATTTGCGCTTTTAGCTTGGTTCGTCAGTGCTGGTGAGCCCGTGCCAGGACAAAATTTCCTCGGCCCGACGGCCAACGAATTGGGCGTCCTCGCTCGTCGCTGCCTTGCTCTCGATGGCGGCGGCCATGACTGTAAAAGCTCGCCGAAAGTGGCGGCGATCAGGACTCGACGCCCGCAATGTCGGCACGGCTGCATCCAGGCGTTCGAGGTGAAGGCGTAGCTCGGCTCGGTCCATGAGCTAAGTATCGGCAGTGCGGTCGCATCACCTGAGACGCGCCCTCACCCTGATACGGCAGAAGCGCCACGATCGTGCGCTGACAGCGTGCGGGCTAACTAGATGCCTCGCACCTACCGGCGCCTGGCTTTAATCGGAGGTAGCACGTAGGGCGGCTATGCCTCCAACCTACTTGGGCGCAGCCAACGATCGAACTCCTTGTGGGTTGCCGGCACGACGCTGCTCAAGCGTCGCGCGGGGTGAGCGACCATCGGTCCCGCGTCCGGCAGCATCAGATTGCTCCTGTGGCATTGCTGAAACCATAGGTCTCACACCCCTTAGGCTGTCAGGAAGTTCTGAGCCGCGCGTCACTTGTCACCTACGCAATTGAAACCCGGCTTGGCCGAGGCCGAGCGACTCATTGTTCGGCCGGGTCTTCGTAGGCACCCCGATTCAAAGCCCGGTAGCGCCAGGGCACGACATCCTCCAAGAACGTGATTGCTGGCGCGGTCGTGTGCGTAGCGATACCTAGCGCGCATCAAGGCACACGTTCAAAAAGCAGCGTGTCGCGTTGACCCTTGACGAACATCGAAAGCGTCGCGCTGCCATCCGGACGAATCTGGATGGCGGCTTGGCCGTCGCTGAGCTGACGGCAATATCCGCGGTCATTAGCGCCGATCCATGCGGTCAACGCTCCATCGACGCGGCCGGCGTATCGCAACTCGACTTGACAATCCCTAGGAGCGCCATAGCGCAGGCGGCCAAGCACATCCCCAGGCCGGACGCTGGTCGCAACAATCTCTAACTGTGCGGCGATAAGGCCAGCACCTCGCCAGCGACCCGCTTCAGCCAACCCTTCCCTTTTCTGGTCCAGGGTGACGACCAGAGGCTGCTCATGCCCCAGCAGTGTGAGCTCTATGCTCTCTGCTGTCTCATCCAACACCCGAAGCTGAGCCTGTCTACCGGTCTGCGCATCACAAAACTTGCCACCATTGCGCGACAGCATTGCGTAACCATCGTTCTGCGCCCGCAACTCAAGAGCGCAGTTGAAGGGAGGCCCAAACTGCAAGTCCGCGACCTGGGGGCCGCTGGCACCTGTAGCGCGCTCGCTCAAGCGGACATAAACCGGCCCCCCTGCCCCGCTAGCGGGCAGGATTCCGCGCCAATCACCGGCTGGAATGCCATCAGCCGGAGCTGCCTGAGCGATAGGTGGCGTTATACAAATCGCCAGGACTAAAGCAACGCGAAAGATGTGATTCAGACATTTACCTTCATTAGACATTGGCGCCTCTTACCGAATTAGACAGCATGGAATTACCAATTACGCCGTTTCTCACACGCTGCCGTTGGCAGCCATGAGGCACGTATATGATGACCATGAATCGCCTTTGGGACCGAGACCTTTAGCAGAAATTTCAAAGCCAGTTCCCGGCACGGCATGCCGTTACTCAGCAATACCAGTGCAGACCGCCGGTGGCCGGGTTGGCACTCTTGTTGAGCTAGATGCAGCACTCGCTACTGACGAACAGCGAGCGGTCGGCTCGGAGGTAGTCCAATACCACGCCCTCGAAGTGATCCATGTTAGTCAATTTCCTTAATCACCCTCAGTATCTCAAAATAATACTAACAAAAATTTCCTGTAATTTAAGAATGGTACATATTACAAGCTAACAAACCAGGACCTCTGCCTCGCCCATAAAAATTAAACAGTATCCCAATGACTATGCAGCCGTGAGCACTTAGCGCCTCGAATCCCTTGCCAGGCATAGGTCTTACCTGAAGAACTAGATCGGATCTTCAGGCCAAGGAAAGACTCTACTTAGCCGCCTCCAGAGTTTGCATGAGGAAATAAAAAGCCGTTCAATTTCGATTGACGTTTGGGCGGATCGTTGTATCCGTACTTCCATTGTAAACAATGGAAGCAACGCAATGACTCATCCGCTTAACGACATCATCAGCAGTTACATCGACACACCAAACGGCGGCCTTGTTTTGGAAGGGATCAAGATTGGCCGAGTAACGTTTGAAAAGATCACAATCACCAACCGTGAGGGCGCGTTCAATGCCCAGGACCTTATCAATACGGTGTTGAGCAAGACTGCCCGCATCCGGAGTGGCAAGCATGGCACGCGATACGCCGAGCTGCTTCCGCCAGGTAGCCCTGCACGCCTCCTGTCTATCGAGATCGAAGACTTCTCGAGGCACCAAAGCCGATGCTACTTGAAGTCCAGCACTATTAATGACTACGCCCGTACTCTGAAGCTACTCCTCCTGGCGATCGGGGATATTCCTGTATCGCGAATCGACCACACGCATGTTGACCGCCTATGGGATCTCCTCCGCTGGGCGCCGCCCCGATTTCTCCAAGACCCCAAGTTATGCGCCCTGACTGTGGACGAAGTGATTGCACTGGGCCAAGCCAACGGCACCCAAGGGGTGTCCCACGCCACGCTGCACAAGCACAACCTCTGTTTATCCGCCTTCTTCAGACGATTAGTGGCAACCCGCGCCATTCCTGGCAATCCAATGATCGCGATGGGGAAGATCAAAAAAGACCTGATTACAGACCCGGAACGTGGCGAGAAGGCAGACCGATTCCTGGAAGAAGATGAACTCCAAAGGATCTTCGACCCCGGCGCGTTCGTTGCTTGGGCAAAGAAATGGCCCCATCGCTGGTGGTGCCCCATCTTGGCGCTTTACACCGGCGCGCGCGTTAACGAGCTCGCACAACTCAAGCTACACGATGTCGTCCTCGAGCGAGGCATCTGGTGCATTGCCATCCAGCTCACGGCTGACGAGGACTTGGCAGGCAACGAGCACTTCAAAACTCGACAGACGGTAAAAGGAGAGTCTGCACTCCGGCGAATTCCCATACACCAGGCGGTGCTTGATGCTGGCTTCCTGGAATTCATCGAGGATATCAAGGCATGCGGCCACGCCCGGCTGTTCCCCAACCTATCTTCAGGCATTTGTAACGCGTCAGGTGAAACCAGTGCGCGCTATAGCCAAGGCCTGGTCATCCAGTTCAGCGCCTACCTCAAGAAACTAGGCTTTGGCAAAGGGCTTGGTTTCCATGCCTTTCGCCACACGCTTTCCACCAAGCTCAAGCATGCCCGGGTTCCGCAGGAGGACGTGGCTACGATCACAGGTCATTCGGAAGACAAGCGCTTTACGGTGCTTGAAGGCTACCAGACGACCCCGAACCCTGAAGAACGGCCACGGCAATTTGAGGCTCTGGGGCGCTTTTTGCCCCCGGTGGTGCTGCCGCGATATAAGCGTGGGCAGTTCAAGAAGCAGCTGGGCAAGGATGCGAAGTTCTACCCGTAATAGAGCCGATACATACGGCCGCTCAGGCGGACAACTTGGCCGCCCCTACAGATCAGGTAGCGCATAAAAACACCGATATCGACACCAACAGCGCGCCTAGAATGCGGTGCTGCTCCCTACAGAGAGCAGCACCGAAGTAGGAAGAAAATGCGCGCGAAGACCTAAAAGCATGCTGCGCTCACCTGATCACTGCTCATATTGGAGATTAAAGCTTCCATCATTGGTCGCCGAGTAGTGAATCACTCCGTTTGTCTGTGTCAGGAATACGGGCAACGTGCTTGGCCCTAGAAGACCTCCGCTGCATTCTATGGAGTGACTTGGGGCCACAATCCTAAGTCCGTAGTTCAAATAATTTTGGATGCTTTCGCAACGCGGATGCTTGTAACGCTTCCCCGAACTAAAAATAACCGCTTGCGGTGACGTCTTTTGTGCCCAGCTCGCTGAGTTGCTGCCTGCGGAGATTGCCCCATGGTGAGCCCCGGTCACTACCTGGCTGTATAGAGGCCAGCCAGCGCTGAGGTTCGCGATCAGCCCTTCGGTCACTTGAGTCATGTCCCCCGTAAACAAGGTTTGGAACAGGCCGTATTTCATAGAGATGACCATACTGGCGTTGTTGGACGGTGTGCCAGGGGTGCCGCTTGCGTTCATTGCAAGGATCCTTCCTTCGACATCTATGGCATTGCCACCCCAGCCGTTATTCCCCTGACAGCTAAGATCCTCCTCTACACCGATCCCCGTCGCGTAGGGCACATTTGCGTATCTAAGCTGTGCACCAACCTTCTGCTGATCCTTGACCCACTGGCCGAAATTTCCGACGGTGTAGTCGTTTGGGTTCAACGCCAAGTAGACCGCAGAAACCGGAACGTTTTTCAGGACTTCACTGATGTAATTGTAGTGGTCTTGATCAGGATGACTCACGGTGACCACAACTTTGGTTGTCCCATCGATCATCTCGTTGACCACTCGACTCACTTGATCAATCTGAAAGTTAGGGTTCCTGCCCGTGGGCAATGCGCCGCAATCCATCACCAATAGCTTTCTAAACCCTGCAGCGTCCCGGCGAGGACAGGTGACGATTTGGCAATTGCCGGCGCCCACAGGCAACGTCCATACATGCAGACGACCATCGGGGATAACGGTCTGCAATGGTTCGGTCGTTAGTTCTTTGGTTGTCACTTCAAAGGTGGGCGAATTGCTTGGTGCGGGCGGAGGCGGAGCCGAAGGGTCGGGCCTGGGGAGTTGCGTGCTGCAGGCGGACAGGAGAAAAAACGCGGCCGAAAACAGCCCGCGACCGACATAGCCGATGCGTGTCATGGGACATCCCTCAAGAAGTTGGACGGGCCGAATGGCCGTCAGAGGGGATTACGCAAACGCCATGCCAACGATGCATGTGAGGCGACCAAGCACCTCACACCTACCTCAAGCGCGTTCCAGACCGCGTGCACGCACGAACCGGCGCAGGGCCTCACGTGGGGTGCGCAACACAATAGCCCATCGTGTTGGGTCCCCTGGTGCACGCTCTATCGTTGCTTCAATTTCTTCCAGTGGAATGTTCTCGACCCTCCTTACCGCCTTCATAGCGTCCAGCACCACGTAGAGCGATGGGCGAGAGATGCCAAGCTGCTGCGCGGCTTGTTGCACGCGCCATTCGTTCGCGTCGAGTGCGGCCAGCACCTCCATTTCGCTGAGTCCCACCGGCGAACGAAAGCGAGGATGATCCCGAGCTCCAGAGACGGACGAAGGCGAAGCAGTTTCTTCCGTAGCCACCGCTTCACGGCTCTCGGGTGCTGGCAAGACATCGCTCGGCGATGGCCAGTGCCCTGATTGCGCTGACAGAGATAAGCGACGAATCACGTGGCCCAACTGGCGCACGTTCCCCGGCCAATCGTGCACGCACAACGCGTGGACCAGCGTCGCAGGCATAGGCGGCAAGCCCTCTTTCATTCGCTGATTGCTGTTGAGGAAATGCAGGATCAAAACACCGATGTCTTCCCTGCGCTCGCGCAGCGGAGGCATGGACACAACGAAGGCCTCCAGACGCCTCAGTAGAGGCTGGTTGAACCCTTCGGTTGAGAGATCGCGATCAGTTGCTGCAATCAGCCTCACGTTCGAGTGAAGCGCCTTGGCACCTCCTAGTGGCCTGTATTCCCCGGTCTCCAGCGCGCGCAGCAGCATCGGTTGAACGGGTGCGGGCGTATCGCCAATCTCGTCCAAGAAAAGCGTCCCATTGTTCGCTTCGGCGAAATAGCCCTCGCGTGCCTGGTGCGCACCGGTATAGGCGCCCTTTGCCGCCCCAAAAAGGTCAGCGGCCGCCAACGATTCGCCCAGCGTCGCCATGTTTACGCTCACCAACGCGCATTGGGAGCGTGCGCTGGCCGAATGGACCGCTTGCGCCACGAGTTCCTTGCCAGTTCCCGTTTCGCCCAGCACCAACACAGGCAAATCCGTGCGCGCGACCTGAGCGATTTCGTCTCGCACTTTAGCAATGGCAGGCCCTACTCCAACCAGTGGGTTTTGCCCTTGCAGCGAGGGCATCAGACCGATGTAGCCCAAGCAGAGCAGCACTTCCCCCAGGCGCAATACGACACCGCGTTTTAGCTCGATGTCAGATAGCTCAACTGCGACTTCTTCGCCCTGTTTGAGCGCCACGGCATCGACCGCGCAACGCATCCGGGTGGCAGGAAATAGCACCGCTATCCCACTGCCATCGCGCTCGACCACCTGCACTGGTTGCCTTGACACGGCTTGGTCTTCTAATCCCTCACCTACATCGCTGCCAGCGCGATAGAAGTCAGGGGCATGACGAGAGATTTCCCAAACGCTTTGAGAAAACCGAAGCAAGGCCTGCTCACCAATCCGGGCATGACGTGGGTGCCATAAGACCGTGGCACCCAGCATGGGCTTCATGTTTGAAACGAGCTCTTCCACAGGCGATGACAACGTCGCCTCACGATCTGCCTTCCCTGCTCGCATCGACTATTTCCTCGTGATCGATTGCCGATTTTATTCCGCTCCCCCGTCACTACGTGATGGCTGACATGTCAGACGTGTCAGTTGACGTGTCAGCGACCGAGGACCTGGCGCTTGCTATCAAAGAACACAACAAATTCTGGGATTTCTGAGTTGGCACGGTTCTTGAGTTAACCCTCTCGGGGACGGATTCCACCGCCTCATAACGCATCACTCTTAGGAGCTCTACGCATGTCCAAGATTACCCTGATCAACCAGACCGACGAGACCGTTCGCCTCGCGCTGTTTCAGAAGCCGGTCAAGAACCCCACCCTGGCAACCATCGCCTGGCAAATCGTTGCACCGCCGCCGGGTGGCACCTCTTCTGTCGAAATCCCGTCCGACTTCAGCGTGCAGGCAAGCTACTCCAACGATCCGACCAACCCGAGCAATCTGGATACGTCGACCAAGCCGGTGAGCTTCTCGGAGACCTCGGCTTCGTTCTCGATCGACGGCCTGGTCTCGCAGGACCGTCGCGCGAATGGCGCGGTGATCAACCAGACCTTCACTGATTTGGTCCTCAACGAAGTTCGTGTCGTCAACAACTTCAGCATCGGCGCTGAAACCACGATCTACCGCGGTGGCGACGCGATCTATGAAGCGCAGGTGATCTGGCCGGGTGGCCTGTTCCTGGAGGACGTCCGCACCAGCATGTATGTGGCCGTCATCTCGCAGTTCACCTACAAGGGCCAGCGCCTGGTGCAGGAAGAACTGAGCTTGACCGAGACCGAAGTCCTGGAAGGCGGCTCGCTCATCGTGACCGGCTCGATGTGGACCGGCTATTCGCTCACGGCTGCCTAAGCCAACCCTGCGGGACGGAATCCCCTCCGTCCCGCTTTTTTTATTTGAGGAAGAAAGACATGACACATCTGGAATTTCCTGGTGCTTCCGAAACCAGCGAGAACCCCGGCCGGGACCTGCCAACTAATGTATGGAGCCCAAGTAATGTCACAAGTATCCAAATCTACTGGCAGCTCGTGGGTGAAGGCTACGAAGTCGCTGTCCAACTGATCGATGCAGCGTTGCTCGAGCAAGGTGACTCGGGGATCATCGTCTGGGCGCTTGTCGATGTCACTCATCAAGCCTTGCCCTTCTCCTTGTATGACGAAGAAACCGGGCAAGAACTGATACTTGGCGGGAGAATCGAGTGGGTGGAAGTTACGAGTTTAAGTGGGGGAGTGACCAACAAAGTTCCCCCTCAGCTCTGGATCAAAGATGCCAGCTATCCGGGCGGCGGAAGCACCATCGCAGCACGTATTGCGTGAGGGAGTAGCCGCCATGAATGCAGAGGTTTCAAGCGTGAGCGGCGACAGGCAATTCGGACCCGTGCGCATTGCTTGGTCTTTCCAAGCTGATGGCCTCGATTGCTACGTCTGGGTTTATTGGAACGATCAACTGATCGTTGGAGAAACGCTGGGGCCAAAGCGGCTTGAGCTGGATTTCGCCATTCGAACGGAGACAGATTTTACGCAGAGGGTTAGCGGCACGCTGTCTTTCGACGTTGAAAGCAACATGTTGCGCATCGCCCGTTTGAGATATCCGGGAGCAACAGCTGAAATCAACGACGACCTCGGCAGCTACCGCCCCCTGCCGCCCTCCCCACCCTCGCCACCCTCGCCACCAGCTCCAGTCGACGATATCCAAGAGGACGTGATCAGCGAGGTTGCCGAGCTGTTTCCGTTCCTCTACCTACGAAACTGGCCTCAGATCACTCCACAAGCGCTGGAAGATCGCTTTGTTCGATACACCCCCACCAGCCCGCCCATCTCTGACTTCTATGCGCAATTGACCAATGATCGCAAAGACGTCGATGCACGCAGCAAGATGGTCGATGCGTCGCTGCTGTTTGTGAGGGGGGCTTTGCCCTACGAAGGACAATTCGCTCAACGCCCTCAGGCGCTTGGAGCTGAGTTTGTTGCCATCGAACAATTCGTCTTGTCAGCCAAGCAACTGGCCTATCCTCGTGCACTGGCACTCATTGAACTGATTGCTGAGCTGTGGGGGCTCCCGTGGTCTGACATCACTGATGCGATGGGCACCGCGGAATTTGAGCAACAAGTAGAGCGCGCATGGGAAACCGTGTTCGCCTTGAACTGCGTGCTGGGCTACGACCGCGGCACGTTGGCAGCGATGACGCAAGTCCTTGTGGGTGTATTCCTGCTAAAACGACTGGCTGCAACCAATCCAGCCACACTTGACCAGGACTGGCCAGCCTCCAGACTTAAAGAAGGATTGCGGGCCACCCTGATCCTGCCGGCGGATGTCTTCCCCCTTCCCCCTGCAGAGGTTACTGAGGACGCGAAGCAGGTCATTGAGATCCTGCCTTACGCCATCGGCGACCTCCACGTGGTCAAACGCCAGCTTCTAAGTTACGCCCTGGGCGAAGTCAGCCACATCGAAAGCGTCATGGCTGACGAGAAGAAGGTTCGTGCTCGCCAAGAGAGCAGTGACAGCGAACTGATCCAAACCTCCGAGCGCCACGTGCTGTCTAGCGAAGATGCGCTGCGGGCGGGTTTGAGTGAGTCGTTTGAAGCTCAAATTCAAAACCAATTGCGTGAGCAGTTCCAAGCGGACTACACGACCACCTACGGGCCGCCCCAAGAAGCCAAGCAGGTAGGCTCCTACACGCTCAAGCCGCTGGACAACGAACCCAAGGAAAATCGCACCTCTGACCAAAGTGGGCTGGCACGGCGAATCACCCAAGAGGCAGCTCGACGAGCTGCAACACACCTTACCGAACAGCGGATGGCCCGATACTCGCGATCGAGCAAGAGCGAGGTATCACAGTGCTTCGACCGCCGTGGACGCAACACCAATCAACGGGGGATCTACCGGTGGCTGGACGCTCGTTATCGATGCTGGGTCGCGCCTCTCGGTCGGCGCCTGATGTTGCAGTTCTTTGTGACACATCCGGCAAAGCGATTGATTGAGTCGCAACAGGAGCTTTCCGGGATAGCCCTCGGAGAACCGATCTCGCCCTCACAACTCGGCTTGGGAAGGTTTGACGACATTTCCCTGGATCCCACAAGCCCGCTCTACTACGCCAGTCTTGCTGCTCGCTATGGCGTGGATGACGTTGAGCCGCCTCCTGCAGATCAAGTCAACGTGTCGAGCGTCTTTGAGCTGGGGTCACCTCTTTACGCGCAGATCATCGCGCTGCCGGATGGCTACGCGGCAACGTCCGCGACGATCTCGCTGACCACGGCGGCCCAGGACGTGACCGTTAGTGGGCGAGTTGGTTCAGCTCTCTTCAGCATTAGCGGAAAGGATGGCGCGGGAGTCCAGGGGAACATCGCCCTGGCCGACCAGACCTCGTCGCTGCCCTTTTCATTGGCTCTTGAGATAACTGCAACGGAAGGCGAACAAACGTCGCCCTCCGTTGCTTACGCGGTGAACATTGAAGTGGTGGCTTCTCGGACAGAGCGATGGCTTGAGCGCTGGCAGTCAGTGCTCTACACCCGACTGATCCAAGGATATCGCCAACTCCAGTCGAACCACCTCGAAGCCACAGGAGCCACACGGCCAACCGTCAATCCGCTCTATGCGCAACGTATCATCCGCTCTGAACTAAAGCGCGCCGGCGTTTCAAGCTTTCTGCGTATCGCAGACCGTCTGACCGGTGAAGTAGAAGCAGAGCATCACTTCGCCCCCGCACTTTGCTTATGGCTGGATCAAGCACTAGAGTGGTCTGAAATGACCTACACGCTGATCAATCACCCCAGTTCAGCCTTGCCGGCATTCAAAGGAGGCCACATGGGTGATCCTGGTCCCTTGGCAGAGTTTGTCCAAGCAGATACAGCTCGGGTTCTCCTGCCCGTTTCTCCGTCGTATGAGCACTCGCTGTTGTATTTCCTCGCCACTGGCATGGTTTGGAGCGGCGAAGATTTGCTCGCTCCGACCTTCGAAACAGCCGTCGATGGCAGCACTGCCATGGCCTCCTCAGAGACTCGATACGTGGACTTGGTAGACGACTTGAAGTCAGCATCTTTTCGGGGACCCACAACTGAGCCGCGTGACAGCTGGACGTTGACGCTGCCGACCACCATGACTGTTTTGCAGGACGACGACCGCCTGCCTGTCTTTGCGGTGCCCTTGTGATAGGCGGCATCCCCATCGGAGGCGTTTGTCTCTACGTCGGCGAAGTCGCCCAGGTCTCAGACACCGCCAACCCGGCTTGGCCTAAGCCAAACGCGCAGGACTCCACAGGGGCGCCAGTCGTAACCGATGGTGTCGGTGCAGCAGCCCTGTTGGAAGCACAAGGCTGGATGGTGTGTGATGGCCGGGCACTCAGGGCAGCAAGCTACCCACAGCTCTACGCGGCGCTTGGCACGATCCATGGGAACGGTGGTCAAGACGGGATGTTCCAGCTGCCTGACCTTCGCGGAGTGTTTGTGCGAGGGGTGGACAATGGCTCTGGAGCAGATCCCGACCTCGGCAACCGACTTCAACCAAGTGGCGAAGGTGCTTACAGTGGCGTCGGCTCACTACAGCTCGACGCCTTCCACACGCATACACACACTTATGCCCGTCCCAAGCAAGCCTTGACCTCCGATCAGACCGGCAGTGCGTATAGCGTTTCTGACGAAAACGAGCAAACCTCGGATCTTGAGCCGCAAGCTGCCGTCAGCCAAAACGAGACCCGGCCACGCAACGTGGCGGCCTACTACATCATCCGTTACACCTAAGCACTTCCTTCATGGTGTATACGGCGCTGGCAGGCATTCGGTCGGCTCTGTTCCCGAGCCCACTTCTGCTTCTGGGTCAAACGAGAACACTCGAATCTCGCTCCGGGTGCCTTTCTCTGTCTTGCGCTCAATGAGAACTGTGATGATCAAAGAGAGTTTCCAGCGACCATCCTTTTGAACGACCTCCAACGGCGTAATCGATCGCTGCACGACAAAAGCGCGCTTCCCTTTCGTATTGAGTGGCCCTGCTAGGGACCATTGTTCAACGGGGACGGTGGCGCGCACTTTTGAGAAAGGCGAAGGTGCGGAAAACTTGGTGGCGTTCGTATGGGGTATCGAACAGAGAACTGCATCCACCACATTGATGGTGACCAAGTCATCGGCTTTGCCGTAGGCGGTCACTTCAACGGTGATTCCGTCACCATTGCATAGATAGATAGCACTTGCGTAACGACCAAACGGCGAGCACAGATTTTTTCGGTCAGTTGCATTTATCGCATTCCAAAGCAGATCGGAGCTGATCTGTTCGATATCAAAGCTCACCCTGATGTCTGCAACATCGTTTGAAGCGCTCATCAATTTTCCTCGTTTAGGATGTGATGGTATTTTTCATCGCGACGCAGGCTGATCAAGTCAGGCTCGCTGGCGATCATATGCGGTGGAAACCCCCTCGCAAAGGAGCGCCTCAGGTAATCCAATGCGGCCTCGCGCTTCCCCGACAACTCTGACACCAAAGTGGCTCGGAAGAGCACTTCCGCGTCTTCGGGTGCCAAGGCGAGCGCTTCCAGAATGCGACGTTGTGCCTGGGTGCTTTTCCCAAGCCGTGCAGCGTAAAGAGCGGCGCGACTTAGGAGGGTCGCATCTCCAGTAACCCGCTGAAGCTGCTCCTCCACCATCTGCCCAGCACGGCTGTAAGCCCGCTCTGCCTGCGCCTTCCTGCCAGGCACCCATCGCAAAGAATCCCCAAGGTTGGCCCACTTCAAATAGTCATTGGGACTTCCCTTGCTGGCGGACAACGCTTGCTCGAATGCTTCGGCGGCCTCGCTGTAGCGCCCCAGTGCAAACAACACCGTTCCGAGATTGCCGTAGAGACGAGCGTTAGGCCCAACGCGCATTCCTCGCTGCAAGACCGTCAACGCCTCGTCTTTTCTATCTTGTTTGAGCAGGACGCCGCTTAGGTTGACGTAGCCCTGGATGCCATCTGGCTTCACCTCGATACTTCGTCGAAACGCCTTCTCGGCTCCTACCAGATCGCCCCGCTGGTAAGCGAGCGTCCCGCTCATGTCAGAGAACCAGCGCTCTCGCGGGTGCCTTTTGAGTGCGTCTTGTAGAACGTTGGCAGCCTCATCCTGCCGTCTTTCGGCCACGTAGATCCGGGCCAAGCCAAGCAGGGCGTAGCGATCGTTGGGGTCCAGCATTAGGGCCCGCCGGTAGATTGTCTCGGCCACGTCTTTGCGTCCTTGGTATTCCTCCGACCAGCCAAGAGCAGCTTGGGCCAACGCTAACTGCGGGTCCGCGCGCACGGCTAGCAGGGAGGCCTCCTTCGCCCGGTCCAGCCAGGTCGCATCCCGCTCGTCGCCAGCGTATCGAAGACAATCGGTAATCGCGCGCAATGCCAGAGCGGGAGCGTATCCAGGCTTCGTAGCCAATACGCCATCCAAAATCCGAGCCGCATCCGCAACGGCGCCTGGCTGGTCGAAGCTGTCAATACGGCGCTCGGCAGCGTTGAGCTTCTCTGTAGGGGTGGGCCCAACATCCGCGGTGCTGGGGGCCTGCACGAGAGGCAGACACGCCACGTAACCGCCCAACAGACATAGGCTCACCAACGCGGTCAATGCCGGCTTGTTTCGCCAGCTCCGTCTGCGTCCCTTGTTCCTAGCAAGCCGCCTGTGCAACTCCGTCAGTTGGTCGACCACTTCCAGCATGGAGGGGAGGCGGTCTTGCGGGCGCCGCCTAGTCATTCCTTCGATGAGATTGCGCACGCCCTCATCAAAGCCGGTGGGCAACAGTAGGCCCTTCCGGTCCCCATACAATCGCTCATGCATGGATTCCCAGCCGCCGTGCGCGTGGCTGTGTCGATGCCCCAGCAATGACTCGTGGAACACGAGGCCTAGCGAGTAAAGGTCACCAGAGGCCGCTACACGCATGCCCAATAGACGTTCGGGGGGCAAGTAGGCCAGTGTGCCAGCGGGCGTCGTGTCAGCCGAGAGCGAGCTGGTTTCCAGCGGATCGAGGGTTGCGGCAGCACCGAAATCAAGAATGCGTAACGTCCCATCACCGGTGAGCATGAGGTTGTCGGGCTTGAGATCCCCATGCGCCCAACCCGAGGCGTGAGCATCAGCAAGCGCCCGGGCCGCTTGCAGTCCGTAACCAAGCACTTGCGCGAGTGGCATCGCCCCACTGTCTTGAAGCAGTTGTGAAAGTGTTTTGCCATGCACGCGCTCCATGACGAGCCCCAGTTGGCCCATCGATTCTTCCAAGGCGAACACACGGACAAACGCAGGATGCCGCTGTTCCGCTAGACGCTGGGCTTCGACCCGTAGGCTTTGCTGTCGCCGCGGGTCGCCATCGACGAACTTGATGGCCACATCCCTACCCAGGCGTTCGTCCCAGGCCGCCAGGACGCGTCCAAAGCCCCCCTGGCCCAGCTCGCCATCCAACCGATAGTGGCCAAAACTTCGACCTACAACGCCTCCCCCACTTGTTTCGGACATGCTCCCTCTCCCGGATTGCTGGCTGCTGCTTCGACGCGATGATTGCAGCCCCAATATGGGCGAGACGATCGCCCACTTCAGGTGCAGTCGCGATTTGCTCAGACTCAACGCAGAAGCACGCCTGCCGAGTGTCCGAAAGGACGATCTGACGCCCAGTTTTGGAGCGGCTTATGGGAAAGCATGTGACCGTTGCATCATCCTTCGGCACCTAGCAGGTCCCAGGTAAGGGAACCCTTACAGTCGAGCCCGCTGAACGCCAAGTTCAGCTCACAAGCCATACCGAAACCTGCAATCGAATGAAGACAGCACTGCATTCGTAGCGCTGGGCCTCGCCCTGCTTCGACTGTAGTGTGGAAATAGATGTTGTCTGATCCCAAGTATTGGGACTAAATGTTTGAATTAGAAGCTATCACTTCTTCAGGCACTCTCATGCTTGCTAGCTACAGAATCTTGGCCGAGTGCAAAAGGACCACAAATTTTTCTCGCGCTCACGACCTGCGTGCCGGAAAGCAGCTTCGTTTGATACTCTGGATTAGTCAAGGCATCAAAGAACGAGGAATCGAATGGCATCGATAAAACATCAGATTCAGACATCTTTAGGCTTGAACAAAATGCTCACTGAGAGCATCGAGAGTGCTATCGAGCCGCAAGACCCTCGTGACAAAATGGCATTGAGAGCAGCTCGCTATACCGCAGATCTCCACAAGGCCATGGCTACTCTAGTCAAAGATCAGCAGCACAGCGCCGCATATGTGCTTGCGCGCCCACTGGTTGAAGCATCGATAGCAGCCCTGTATCTGCTCTATGCAGCAACTGAAGACAAGGCTGCGGCCATGCTAAGAAACGACCAAGGTCTCCCAGACGCAAAAGACATGATCAAAAAATGCCGAAACATAGGAGAATATGGTCCAAATCTGGAAAAAATATGGTCAGAGATTTCGCCATTCCACAAGTATACCCATGGTGATACAGTCCAGATCAATCGTCAGTCAGAGGATCGTCAGAATGATCAAGAAGTAGCATGGCTTTTATTTCTTTCTGACGTAGTCACTCTAGCCGCTTTTGAAGTAGCAGCTATTGCCCTAGATAACAAAGAGCTTCAAAACGATGTAATTTCGATCCGAGATGTCTCTGCAACTTTACTAGCAGTGCGTAGCGGCGTGCATCTGTCAGGTCGGACAATAGCGCGTTTATCACCACCACAGCGACCCGCGCAGGCTCAAAGCTCCCCGTGAGCGCAGCCCGCGAACACGCTTAGGACTTACCTGAAGAAGTAAGCGACCTATCAAGAGCCTCGGCAAAATCCTTGAGCCTTTCGAGCAACTCGACCTGCTGCTCGGCTGAAAAACGGGACATCAGCAAGATTACTTCAGCGAGTGGATCCGACGCTGCATAAAAATACGCAACGGGCAATCCTAAGGCCTCGGCTAACGCATCCATCGTTTTCTCGTCAGGCATCCGATCCCCGCGTTCGTATCTGGAAATACGCGGAGCCGCAGAGTTCTCGTCCTCCAATCCCAGCACCGCCCCTAGCTCCGCTTGAGTCATCCCTCGCGCTTGGCGGGCTTCGCGCAAGCGACGGCCCAATGTGCGCGCAGGAGGGATGGGGGCAGGCATGAGGGCTAGATCGAACGATTGCTGACTGGGCCCGCAGTCTGACGGTTCCAAGTTTGCGCTGCATTTGCCAATATGGCAAACGTCGCCAGGCCGGCGATATGAAGGGGCTCACCATGAAGCACGCAGGACAAGGAGCGTTCGCTGCGCTCTTGGCGTTGACGCTCGTCTCTCCACTTAGTGCCCAAGCCCAAGAGGTGCCGGAGCAGAAGTCCGGCTTTTTCCGTCAACTTGGAAAGGGGTTGGCCGACACGGGCAAGCAGATGGTCGGCATCAAGCCGAATTCGGGCAGCAAGGCCGGCAGTCAAGGCACTGGCTCGATGTACGTGCCCATCAATGGCGCCGGGAAGCTGCCCAACCTGTTCAAGGGCGACAACCACCAAGCGGCGCAGGGCGGGAAGCTGGAGTGGCCTCGGGTGGCGCTCACGTTCACCGAGTGGGGGGCATCCCTGCCCTGCTGGACGACGGAGGCCCGCATCTGGACCAGCCCGACAGCGTCGACGACCGAAACCTTCCGGACCTGCTTCGATGCCGCAGTGACGGAAACGGACGACCTGGGCGAGACGGCGGAGCTCAACAGCGCTGCCCTGTGGAAAGGCCGCGACTCGCTTGGCGGCATCCGGGTGCCGTCCAGCAAGCCCAACACGGGCGCTCAGCGGTCCACGGGTCCCAACCCGCCCAGCCAGCCCTTTGTCGTCAACGTGAGCCGACCCGGCGTCGCTGACCGTGCCGTGGACGTGTCGCTGCGCATCGCTTGGGTAGCCGGCTTCATCCAGACCGCCGACCTGCACCCGGGACCCAGCGGCCTGCTGACGCCCTTCAAGGACACACGGATGTGGATCGCGGGGTTCAAGCCCGACGGGAACCGCGACAAATAACCCTGCCCTCCCCCACTCCCTCTCGCTATCAAAGGACAGACATGAAACACGCAAGGATCGGCCTGGTCGCGTTGACCATGGCCCTGGGCCTGACCGCCTGCGGCGGCAAGCCTTCGTCTGACAATGCCAAAGAGGCCTTTGTCCGGTTGCTGCAAGACAGCGGCGCCGGCCAAGTCACCGACGTTCAGAATTTCGAGCTCACCGGCTGCGTTGAGGCGGAGGGCGTCGACGGCTATCGCTGCGACACGAGGGGCAAGGTGGCGATCGACATCGGAGGCCGGCAAGTGCCGATCCCCGTGAGCAAGAACCTGCGCTACGCCAAGAGCGACGGCACCTGGAGGGCCTACGCCAAATGAAGACCCAACCCGATTCGATGGTGGGAACGTCCGCCGGCGCTGTGGGCGGCTTCCTCGAAGACGGCGCCATGCGCGCTGCCCCTAAAAAGGTGACCACCCCGCACAACCGATTCTTCTGGTGGTTCTCGCTCAGCCTGCTCTTCCTGGGCCCATTCGGCTTCATCGTTGGGCCGCTCATGGCTCGACGAGGATTGCGAAAAGCAGAGCGCCTCTACGCTTTCGAGGCTCACATGGCCCGCCAGCGCGATCGTGGCTTCAGCTGGTGGCAGTGGTGGGTCATGACGCCGCTGATGTTACTGGTGCTGTGGCTGCAACTGACTAGCTGAGAATAGCGCTCCACGCCTGCAGCAGGGGGAATCACAAGTCCCAGCTGCAGGTGAGGGTTTCCGCCGATCCGACTTCGCTAAATGGCGCTGAGCCATCATCAATGCCGGAAGGAGGGATAAGCCAGCGCGGAGCTTTCCTCGTCCAGCGCGTCCAAACAATGGTCTAAATCCGCTATAGAGCACCCCTCAGGCACGTCTATAGAAAAATATTGAAATTGCTTCAGATCCTCAATATTGCAGCCCAGCCGCTTCAATTCTTCAATCACGCCTTGGGCCAAATAGTCCCCGTAAACCATTAGCCACAGAGTGCTTCGGCTCGACTTCTCCAAATGTGACCAAGAAACAACGTCACCATGCAAGTCGCGCTGAACAGTAATTACGTCACCCACGGACAACTCTTTTATAAAAAAAGGAGGAACTTCGACCCGATATCCTGACGACACCGCAGTGCATGCAAGGCACTCCTTGGCTACAGGGGGCCAATCGTCCTCAACATCTAGGAGGAACATCAACTCATCTGCGCTCATCTCTCTCTTCTCGCCTATGTCGATCTTGGTGGCACTCTGGGCAGACTACCTTACCGTCGCTGTGACGTCCGCCCCCATCCTTGATGGGCGGATCGTGATGGACTTGGGCTTGGTCTGGCGGGGTCGGGACACCCTTCTCATTAGCTACATTTCTCACTTCCCTACCGCAGTCATCACACCTCATCTGGCCGCCATTGCGCTGCGCGTTATCCCTCTTGAACGCGTTACGCTGACCAGGAGTGAAGTCTCCCGGCCGGCCTGATCTTCCCCGCGTCACACCCGCAGCTGCTGCTTTTACAAGTGCGCCTGCGATCGCCTCATTCGAAAAATCTCCGGCGTCAATAAACTCGCCCGCGGCTTGCCCCATCGCCGCACCTTGCTCTGCCTGGCTACCCTCAGTGGTTGCAGCAGCTTCACCAGCCGCCCATATGCGTAGCCTTTCCGGATCGTTGCGAAGCATGTAGCCAACGGCTGCACCGTAATACCTGTCAGCAGCTGACTGCCGTCCATCCGGGTCAGTGAACCGATACGGATTGTTGTTCGCATACCAGTAGCGATTGAAGTTCGATGCGAGCACCGAGTCCGCGGCCACCGGATCCACGCTCAGGAACCGCCCCAGGTCTTGGTCGTAGTAGCGCTGCTGCATGTAGGTCAGCCCGGTCGCACCATCCATGGCATGACCGGTATAGCCGATGCCATCGACCGTCTTGCCAATGGGGCTGCCATACGGCTGGTAGTCGGTTCGCTCAACCACTTGGCCAGCGGCATCTGTCACCGCGATCGGGCTGCCCAACGCGTCGGTGTGCTGGAACTTGATGGCTCCTGCGTTGCGCGTGGCGAGCAAGCTCCCGTTGAGATAGACGTATTCCGTGTTGCCCTTGCCCGACGCCTCTGTGTAGAACAACTGACCCGTCTGGGTGTAGACCTGAGTGGTCAGTGTTGTCGGTCGACCCGCTACGGTGCGGCGGCCATAGGCATCGTAGGCATAGCTCTCCTTGCCGGTGACATCTCGCAGACGGTTTCCGTAGTCAAAGGTATAGGCTTGGCCGTTCTTGTTTTTGAGGTTGCCCTGCGGGTCGTAGCTTAGGCCAACCGTAGTGGCTCCTGCATTGTTCTGGACGTTGGTCAGACGGTTCTTGACGTCATACCAGTAATTGTTCTCTCGAATACCTGGAAGCTTGGCGGCGAGGATGTTGTCCAGCACGTCGTAGGTATAGCGGTTCCAGTTGTCGCCACCGAACCGCTCCGAGCCCGCCTCCATCAGGCGATCCAGTCCGTCATACCCCATGTAGCGGTTGTAGCCCGTGCCCCGCTGCTGATCGACAATGGCGCTGACATTTCCATTGGCGTCGTATTGATACTCGAACGAAGCGACGTTGTTGTCCCGCACCTGCTGGGGCATCTGACGCCCGTTGAGCACGAGCGAGTGACTCACACCATTGCCATAGGTGAACTGCCGCGCGGCTCCATTGGGGTAGTAGCCAATCCCCGTGGCGTAGTTGCTCCCCGCCTGGTCACGGACTGCAGTCGGCTGCCCTAATGCATTCGGTGCGTAGCTGATGACCAAGCCGGTCGGATACGTCTGATTCGCCAGCGCTGCGTTCGCGTCGTAGCCGTAGCCGATGGACCAGTTATACCAACCGGTCTGGCCCGACGATTCGGACGTCATCATCCGACGCTTGTTGTAGTTGTAGACATTGACAAACGATGAGCCGCCCGCGTCGTTGAGGGTGGTCACTTGGGCAGGAAGCCCATCCGGGGTGTAGGACCAGTCCTGATTACCGTTCTTGTCAGGGAACCGTAGGGTCTTGAGACGATTGCGAGTGTCGTAGGTGCGCAAGACATGGCGGCCACTGGCAGCAGCGGCATCCAGGTCGCAGCTGGTCGTGCTGGAAAGATCAAGGCCGCTGGCCGACCAAGCCAGGTTGCCAGCCGCGTCGTAGGCCATGACCGTAGAGCCGCTTTCTGGCTCAATCACTTTGCAAAGCTGCTGGTTCGCATCGTAGACGTAGCTACGCGCCGCGAGGCCAACGCCATGCTCAACCGGTGGCGGTGCCACCACCTGCACGACCTGGTTGCTGGACTCGTTACCCAGATCCCCTGCTCCATCACGCATCCGCCAACGCAGGTTGTAGCCACCCGCACCGAGTGGCGCCCGCAGGCTGAAGGTGAAGTCCACGCTGCCGCCAGGTGGAACGTCTGAAGGCAAGCCGACTTCGCCTGGGGACCAACCACGTGTGTCGCCGACCAGCGCTACCCGATAACCCTGCCCCTGGCGCCAGGTGACATTGCCGGTGTTCGTGAAGCGGACAGAGCCGCTCACCGAACGTCCGGTCGCCAACTGGCCGGGCATGTTCTGAGACACGAAGGCAGCACCACGCTGCATAGCGGGAATCGAGAGCGCGCCCGACCCATCAATGAGGTTGTTGTCCCGACCGACTGGGGAAATGCCATGAATGTAGAACGGCTTGCCGCCGTGGTTTCGGATCAGGTCTTCAGTGATTGGAATCGAGAAGCGGTAGTTGCTACCCGACGCAGAGCAAGCACTGGCAACGCCAGGTTCGCTGGCAAGGTTCGCACTGACAATGGCTGCAATCGTGCCGCTGCCGGCGGGCCCGCCCGCATACATGTGAACGTCAATCGATCGGCGAAGCGCCGTAGAGCAGGCCCAACCGACAATCGCATTGTTTTGGAAGCCATCAATGCGCCCCTTCACTACCGAAGCCGGGACAACTACTCCCGATCCTGCGATGGTGTCGTTCGCCGCACCTACTGGCGATATGCCGTGGATATAGATCGACTTCCCACCATTCTGGACGATGAAGTTTTCATCAATCGGGAACGAGAAGCGGTAGTTGCTGCCAGAAGCACTACAGGCATTTGCAATGCCGGCATCACTTGGCAACGTAGCTGCCGTAGCCCCCGCAAAGGTTCCCGAGCCCGCAGAGCCACCCAAATACATGTGCACATCAACAGAGCGGTTCAAATACGTTGAACAGGCCCAACCAGAAATTGAACCGTAGTTGACGCTGTCGATATTTCCTTTGATGAGCGACGGAATGACCTGCACGGTCTGGGAGCCAAACCCGCCAAACCATTCCTTGCCCTCCTGCACCATCCGCCAGACAAACTGATATTGCCCGGGCGTGGTAGGGGCAGTGACGTTGAAGTTGAAGGTGACCGTGCTATCAATTGAGACTGCGCCCGGCAACTCAACCCTGGAAATCCCCCAGGGACTCACTGGAACCGAACTACCGCCGTAACCAAGCTTGTGACCGATGCCCGAGCCCCACTGCTGGTCGCCGACATTCTTGTAAGTTGCACTGGTCGCATAGGTTTGGCCAACCACCATTTGACCCGGCACGCTGTAGCCGACCCACCTCGCGTCGTTGAGCGGGATATCAGGGCAGAGGTTGCCTCGACCTGCCGGCGATCCATCTGGGCATTGCTTAGCTGCTTCTGCAAAGCCAGGAAGCACTAAAAGCAGCAGCGAAGCGATCATCCCCCACAACGAGGGAAAGATCTTCGATGTTTCAGCAGAACTCATCTGGCAGTTCTCCATTCCGTGCTCAACCGCTTCCATGCACTGGTTCATTGCGCGCCCCGCTCAATCTTTAGAGCTTTACCGAAGACATCCCGAGCAATATTCGTCCTGCTGGACTCTGGTAGCAGCACCCACACAGGTGCGTCATAGACAGGTTGGTCAAACACCTGGTAACCCGTGCGCGTCTGAGCACCACGCGGGTTGGTGACCAGGGTTTGCGCGCCAGGCAGATACTGCGTGATCGTGGTCAGCAGTCCCTGCTCACTGTCCTGCGACACCGCTGTCGGTCTGCCTACCACGTCAAACTCGGTCCACACACCAGTGTTCGCAGCTTCGCTACTGCTGGGGTAGGACGCAAAGACGGCCCTTCCCTCATGGTCGTAGACGAAGCGCTTGACTCGCAGCGTTCCCGCAACGTTTGCCGCATCGTATTCCCGCGTCAGTAGCGGCTGCCACAGCGCATCAAAGTAGGTGATTTTCTGTGCATTCCCAGTAGTGACGCTCTGACGCCAATGTCCGGCTCCGATGCCGTATTCGTCTCCGCCTACTCGCTCAAAAGCTTGTGCCGTTGAGTTCCACGCCGTGCTGTCACTGGATGGGTAATTCGTGGCATTTAGCCGTCCCATCGCGTCGTAGCCATAAGTCGTGGCAAATCCATTTTCGTCGTTGGTCTGACGGATCCACCCGTTGTCGTCCACCGAGGCGGACGTGGCCGTGCCATCGGGATTTGCAACGGTCTGAGGGATGCCACGCTTCCAACCAGACAAGGTCGTTGCGTTTCCTAAGCCATCCTTGACT
Source organism: Xanthomonas sp. Leaf148 (assembly GCF_001423585.1). Lineage (GTDB taxonomy): Bacteria > Pseudomonadota > Gammaproteobacteria > Xanthomonadales > Xanthomonadaceae > Xanthomonas. Next base: position 181,273 of record NZ_LMOP01000001.1, read on the forward strand.
TGGGCCAAGGTCCCATCGGGATTGTAGGTGTAGGTTGCGACCACCTTTCCGTTGCGCCGTTCCGTCTGGGGCAACGCATTGCTGCCGTAGTCGACCTGGGAGGTGACAATACCCGTGTTGATGTTGCGAGCCACGGCGGTCTGCCCCAAGACCCACACGCCGCGTTCGTCGTAATAGCTCGTTTCATCCGTGCGACTATGCCAAGGGCTGAAACGCTCGATGCGCAACGGACGAGCAAATTCATCGAAGCACAGCTGGCCACTGCAGTCCGCTATGCGCCAAACGAACTGATCACCATTGTCGATGGTCGTCACTTGACGCACGGGCCGCTGCCTAGCAGCCACCGTGTTGTCCCCGTAGTTGCCGACCGGATACATGGTCCGCGCTGCATAAGGTGCCGCATCAAATGCCGCGTAATCACTCACCTTGCTGCGCCTGGCCGTCGAACCGTTCCATCCAAAGTCCTGCTGTAGCAGCAAGCCCTCGTTCTCCCAGTGGCGGTTACCGAAACGGTAGCGGGTGGTTTGGCCCGCAGGGTCCTTAACCGTGATGTCCCGGGTGATGGGCGAGCTCGCGTTACACGCGACATACTTCGCCGGATCACTTGGGTTCGGATTGGTGTCCGGCTTCCAGCAATTGTTCGGACTACCGTAGTCGTAGGACCAAGTCAGTCCCTGCGACGGCAACCCGGGGCCAGAGATGCGCCGACTGGTGACAGCCATGACGTAGAACTGGTAGGGAATTTCTGAGTATGCTTCCTTGACATTGCACATTCTGGGAACCCACGACCGTCCCATCAGCATGGAGTTGACGGTGTAGTCGCTGCGAGCGCCAGTGGGTGCAGTGATGCTGCCGACCACGTTGCTGCGTGACCACGGGCGGATGTTGTCGCAGCCGGGTGGCTGGCCGTAAGTCACGCGTGCACGCGACAACGCGAGCAAATCGAACGTCCAGCTACTGCCGTCCGGCAAGGTCACCGTATCCACAGTGTCGCTGTAGCCGTAAGACCATGTTCGACCTCCGGTGGTCACGGAGGTGATGGTGTTGCCGTCCCCGCCTGCATACGACAGGTCAATGCGACGCCCATCGCTGGCAACAATGCTTAGAAGTTGCCACGGAGCGCCGGGATTCCAGTTGTAAACCACCGTGTTGCCGAAGCGATCGGTCACTCGCGTGGGATAGATCAATACCTCCTTGCGAACCAGGATGTAGTTGTTAGCGACCATCGGAACGATTCCACCGATGCTTGCGGTGGTCATTGCCGCCCCGCCAGCAGACGCTGTGCCAACAGAATTGGCCTGCGGAACAGGCGACGACTTGCTCAAAGGGGGATAGCTGCGTGACACCATGTGGTTGAACGCATACACGCTGCCTTGGGTATCGACCAGTTCAAACCCTTCGCCTCGAGCACTCGTTTCGCTCGCTCCATCAAGCGACGCCAAGCAACGCACTGCGGAGCCATCCTTCAAGACGATGGGATAGGCTCGCCCATCGTTTGGCCTGAGCGCCTGGGCCGAGGCTGCCAGAAGTTCTTGATCGCCGCTTCCAGGCCGGTAGAGAAAGCTTCCCCGCCAGAACTCAGAAGGATCGAAGAACCCGCCCTGATTCTCGAAGGCCGGAGGAACGCTGTAGCGACTGCATCGGCTGTAAGCCGTCTCCCTGGTCCCGTTGACCACCCAGCCATCTGGCGCGATGTTCCCGCCCGGGAAACCGAAGACGCCATGCATGTAGGGAATGTCCAAGTCCCAGAGCTTGAAGTGCCCCTTGGTGGGGCTCCCTACCGAGAAACGACGACCGATGCGCACCTGCAAGGCGTTGTTGCCCTTCAAGTCGACGTCGGTCTGCGTGATTTCCATCGACCCGGTGTAGAGGTTGATGTTGTCACCGAAGAGCTTGTCCCCCGGACTTGTAACCACAGCTCCGGATTGAATCAGCTTGCCGTAGTCGTCATAGACATCCTCGGCGGCGCCCAATGCAGGAGATAGCCCCACCAAAGCAGCCAGTGCCAATCCAAACGCGCGCATCTGGCGCGGCTTTGTGCCCGATTCCATAGCATCTTCCAAGTTGATGACTGACCGAGATCCGGGTAGACCTCATCGCTCCCACGAACTCGCGCTCATGCAAAGACAAGGCATGGCAACGCATGCCCAGCCAAGCCATTGGCAGGTGTTCGTGTTCAAAGAATCCGGAGGGTGCGCGAAGCGCGACCACGAGGTCATTCCCCAATACCCCCACGCCACCTAAGCTTGCGCGACGCCAATTCGATGTCAACTACCCACCCGTGCTTGCCTGCCGCTGCAGGAGCAGTGAGGCAAAACGACAAGTTATTGACGTTATGAGGAATGGCGCACGAAAGGCGGCCCAATGAGCGATCTCCCTACGCTAGATTCAGAAAATTCTGACGCTGTTTCCAGCGGATACCTGACACGGCATGGCGATGTCTGTAGACGCGCTGACGACACGGCTAGCCCGCCGGTTCCCCTGTTGCGCAGCTAGGCCCGCGAACCTCGGCTCAAGGCGTTTGGTCACACCTTCCGAAATTAAAGATTGACGCTACAACTCGTTTGTCAGACACAAATGATGACCGCGCGCCACATCGTGGCGACAGGGGCGCGGCGTAACCCCACCACTCGCCCAGCTGGGCTGCCATCGGCTGTCTGCTTCAACTCCATCAACTCGCACGTTATTCAACAGGCAAGGGCCTTGTACAGCGCTTGCGGGCACTGTGGGTGGTCTCCGCGAGAATGGCGCTGCGCCACGCCTCTCACAAGGTCATGACCTCAATCAATTCGTCTGGTGGTCCTCGCTCAGCCTTCTGTTCTTGGGGGCCTGCTCGGCTTCACCGCTGGCCCGCTTATGGCCCAACGCGCCCTATGGATAGCGGAACGGCTCATTATCTACAGGATGCGCAGCTCAACGGCGTGACCAAGGCTCAGCCATGGACTAATGATCGGTCATGACACCTCTGTCCCTGACTATGACCGTGCGGGCCGCCCCAACACTGGCAATTTGCAAGGCCCTACAACCGAAACAGGCCATGTCACATTGCCGCGCTAGATCTTCACGCACAACAGAAAAAATATGCCAACCCTTAATTCCTCATTTCCTAACCGCAATCAATATTTACCTGAATATCTTTTTCTTACCAAGCCGCCTCACGACCTAGTTAGCGCATATGACAAACACATCACAGCTAAACCAGATAATGATTGACCGTGCTCATGCGCCCTAACGACAGCTCTGCCGTAGGCTCTGGGGTCTAGTCGCAAGGGCCACTGCACGTTTGGACGCACTTTCCGTTCCGACTTTTCTTTATCGATAAAAACCTCTCGACAACCCAAAAAATCCTTGAAAACACCGTCTCGGTCCTCGTCATCAAGCCGCTTATCAAGCGCTTCAAATCCGCTCAAAAAGTATCGACGAGCCACTGAAGCCTTGTCCTCACCGGCGATACGTCCGGCAGCTTTCAACATATCTAGCAACGATACCGTGGAAACCACACCAATGGTTTTCTGCGGAACTTTGGCATTAGATATCTTCTTCAAACCAGTTCCAGGCGGGCTAATAGGCTCAACAAGACCAAGCCTCTTTAATTTCTCCAAACTGGAATTCTCTGGAAAAGACTTCATTATCTCAACGCAAAGCGAACCAATCATCATCACCTTATCAGTGCCTTCGCCGGCTATTTCTCGACCATCCGGTAGCGTTAAAGAAATGCGATGCAGCGACCCAGGCTCTTCGATAAAAGAAGAAGTAGTTAACAACTTGGACAGAGCTGAGGCAACCACAACCGGATTGGGATCTTTCGAGATGACTGAGCGTTCAGCTTGAGGTTTGCGCCGGGTCATGAGATCTTTCCTGATTGAACTAGTGTTCGATAAATCTAGATCCATATCAACTTCATGTCAAGCAAATAGATGTCTTCAAGATCAACAAGTTAGGAAATTCCATGGAAGAGACCTTCGCACAAGCCGTGAAAATCGTCACAAATGATTTTTATAGCCAAAGCTCCCCTTCAGAGATCCTCCGCCTCATAGATTCAGAACCAAACGATCTTGCTACCCGATTGGGTAGAGATTGCTTAGCAAAGGTAGACGATATCGGCAGATCGAACGCTTTCCTTAGTGCAGCAAAATCGCAGCCTTACATTTTCTTCAAAGAAGCGTTCGATTTATCCTCCCTGCCTGACACCCCAATAGATTTTTCACCCATACCTGAGTGCGAAATGACAGTAAAGGCCCGACTGTCTGCGCTAGCAATTCATGGCCTCCTCGGCTTCGAGACCATTTCATACAGATCTGAAAATAATGGAAATCTCTTCGTTAACTTAGTAGCTAGATCTGGGGCTGGCGCATTAGCTAAAAAATCACGAGGCCCCATGCGAGGCCACACCGACGCTGCCAGCTTTCCTTTTCCTAAAATGCTTGACTCTCAATTTCCAAAAATCTCCCCCTCACCGGACATAGTCACGCTAATAGGCTTAAGAAATGAAGATTTGAAGAAGACACACATCATCGATGTCATCGAAGCTCTAAAAAATTTAGATCCTAAAGAGATAGCTATTCTTCGCGGGCCAAATTTCTTTATTGAGTGCCAGGGAACATTCAAGGAGGGGACGAAACTGATACTATCGCAGGAACATATCGCACTGTCTGCTGAATTGGTATCGGGTTCTGAAAATGACATTTCAATCAGATTTAGTCACAGCAAAGTAGCGGCAAATCCCGAGATAGATGGTGCGGATGATGCACTAAAGAAATTTACGGAAGCACTAACGACCAGGCATTCTATTGCAATAGAGCCTGGCTCCATACTAATTGTGAACAACAGAAAATGCCTTCATGGACGTCAGTCCCCAGGTGACGCCTATGGCGGGGACTCACGCTGGATAATGCGCACCTATGGACTAAAGCTTGAATTCATCCGCGAAAATGATCGTTACCCTGGAAATGATTTTCAAATTTACCCTTAACAATACGTAGCCGTGCTGAATCGAGGTAATTCAGAAAGCCTGAGTCCGTCATCGGCTGGCCTTCAGGCCGAATAGTCGGTTGTTCTTGACGCCCTGCCCCTCCCCCCCGTTGAACATGCTCGGAGGGGATATGGCGGCGCTACTTTCTTCATCGTTCGGCAACTCATATGCACCGGAAAAAGGGCTTCGGCGTGGACCGGCGAACCTCTAAAACGGAGTGCGGGGAAGCACTATCGCCGGAGGCAGCCTACCCTCAAGGTCGCGGCTTCGCTGCGCAGAGCGTTCCTACGCAAGGTGTCGCGTCAGCCCCCCCAGTGCCGTATCCATCGCCTCGCTGAAAGGGTCTCGAGCCTCATTGTCGACCCAAGGCTCCTGCAACGCTTCTTCCAGAGTGCCCGTCCACAGCTCTCCAACCTCTGAACCAGCCCCTGGGTAGGCAACATTTGCGTCGTTCGCACTGTCCGCAGCAGTCACAGCAGTCACAGCAGTCACAGCAGTCAACACATCATCCGGCACGGTCAAGGCATGTCCAACCAAGCGACCGCCAATCACCATCCAATCATGCTGGATGGTCAAGCACTCTTTCACCGTGGTGAGGGCAAGCACCCTGCCCGCCTTCCGAGTCATCCGGGTGACCTGGTCCTTGACTGCCTGTAGTTCGAGTTGAAGCTCCAACTCCCGAGCCTGCTGCCTCAGCCGCTCCAACTCGTCTACAAGACGTCGCTCTTTGGGCGTTCTGCTGGCCCTCGCTTTCTGCCACTCCACCAAGTCTTCATAGAGGTAGCGCACGCGCTGATTGGCCCCGCCACCTGTGAGTCCGGCACCTTTCTGGAAAGGCGGCCCCAACGGTGGGGAGCGGCGACGCCACTCCCCCAGCGTGTCGAAGTGGACTCCCAGGAACCGTGCCGCGGCTTTGCTGGTGACGGTTTGCGTCAACCCAGCTCTTGCACGCTCCAGTTCCTGGCCCAGCGCGGCCTCTAACAGCGCGCGGCAGTCCTCTTCACTGCGAACAACCTCAATCATTCAATGCGGTCCGCTGGTTCCGTTGAACAAAGATAGTAACCGGAGGGTCATTGGCCTCGTCCAGCCGCGGCTTGTCCGTCCCCTTCAGCCGGTTCCATACCCGCGGACTCTTGGCGACCATCGCCTCCTCAACCCGTGCCATCGCTTCTCGCAACTTGGACCACTCCTGCTCGGTGTAGCGCCCCGACACCGCAGCCACCCTGTCCCCTCCCTGCCCACGGGTGTGGTGATGCAACAGTTGGGAGACGATGCGGCCCTCTCCGAACAACTGCGCCGCGTAGCGCCCCATGGTCCGACGGAGATCCTGCGGAGTCAGTCCGATGTCGATGTCCTCGCTGAGGTTCAACAAACCCGCATCGCGCCGGACATTGCGCCACGATGCTCTTGCTGTCTGAGTAGTGCCCCGAGCGGCTGCGGCTCGAACGCGCGGGGAAGACGTAGCGGGTTCGGTCAAACGTGTGGCGCGCTTTCTCCAACTCCACCTCCAATCCTTGGCTGGCACCCTTGGCTTGGCAGCTCGAAGCAAGCCTTCCGTGGTCGCCACATCCTTCTTCGCTCCGGTGCTTGGCCATCGTCCACGCAGGCGATGTCATCGGAGGCCCCAAACAAGGGACGTTATGCCTGGTGAATGCGCACCGAGTCCGCCTAGCTTCTCCACCGCTGTGAAATAACGACTATAGGTCGAATGATGCTCGTCATCGAGCTCATGACCAACGATCTGCGCGCGGAGTTCTGACACCACCCCCGCCCCCTGTAACTCTTGAATGAAAGTCTTACGAAGCGAGTGGAAACCGCGCTTGGCCGGCGCCCAGCCTTTCCCAACCTCGGCCAGGTGTCGACTGAAGGCCTTAGTGATCCAGTTGCCCTGCCCGTTTACCGCCGTTGCTTTAGCTGCAGGGAACAACCTGGTTTCGCCAGCTCCACGCTTGCCATCGACCCATTTCAGGAAACCCATCTTGAGTAGCTCTGGATGGAGCGGGACCGTGCGAAGGCTCACCTCAGTCTTCACCTTCTGGTGCTCGCCTTCGTCGGAGATGCGGATGCATGGGATGCCGTCCTCTTCGAACACGTCCTTGACGAGAAGCTGGCCGACCTCAGAGGCCCGGGCACCGGTATAAAGCCCAATGAGCGAGGCCCACCGCGCCGATTCGGATAGTCTGGCCAGCGCCTCTGGAGCGAACAGCGCATGGATCTGGGCACGGTCGTAGGCTTTGAACCCCAGCTTCTTCCGGGCCCGCTTCTCGCGCTGGGAGTAGCTCACGTGGCCGCTCGCCGGGTTGTCGCCCTTCGGGTAGTGGCCTGACGCCATGGCCCATTCGAAAAACCCGCCTTTGCCGCCGATGTAGCTCTGCTTGTTGGTCAGCGTTGGCGTCGAAGCGCCCTTCTCGCGCATGTCCTGATACCAGCGAGCCAGGTCCGAGCGCGTGATGGCATGGACCTTTGCCTTCTCGCCAAGGAAGCTCACCAGAGCCTCAATGGCGGTCTTCTTGATCGTGTAGGTCTTGGGCAACGTCGAGCCTTTGAGCGTCGCCAGGAATGCGTCTCGAGCCTTGCCCAGCGTCATCGTTTCGATGGCCGGAGCAGAGGCCTGCCTACTCGGGCCAGCATGCGGTGAGCCAAACATGGTTGGCACAGCAACCGGGCGGGCCCGAGCCTGCAAGGCAGCGCCGGCCATCGCTTCCAACTCCATCAGCTGCCGATACAGCTTCAGGTCCTTCGGACTGTCGATCTGCCACTGCTCCGTCACCGTCCCATCCGGCTGGCGGGTGCGGTTGAGCGTCAGGTCCTGAAGATTTTCTGCGCTCGTCAGACGCGCAATGAGCAGATCCGCGTCCGACTTGCTGAGATTGGTCACGCGTTGATCCTTCAACTGTGCGAAGAGCCGAGCATAGCCCGCCCCCAGCACGACCGCACGCACGTGAGCCTGCGGCAAGTCCTTCGTTTGCAAGGTGCGTTTGATAAGCCGGCAGCCCATCACGGTTTGCAAATCGATGGGCACACGTTGGACGAACGACCAGCGACCGGTGGACGAACGACTCAAATGATGAGGGATGCGCATGCGAGTTTTTCCTCTGCATGCTTCCTGCCTCCAATCAATTCGCCTAAAAAATTAGTGATTAAAATCAATAACTTAGACGTGACTGGCGGAGAGAGTGACCGCCGAACCCACCTAATATTGGTTCACGCTCGATCATTCAAGATCACTAAATATCATTTAGATTCAAGGGCTTTCCGGCAATTTTCGTCTCACCGTGGCTCACCAAATTTGGTATGATCGCACCGCCAAACACGGAAACAACACGGAAGAAAGATGCCAAGGACACACCATAGGCTCTCCCCTACGTTCATTAAATTAGCGAAGAAGGGGGCAGCTAAGCCTGGCCGTTATTCAGACGGGGGGAATCTGGCGCTGCGTGTGGGCCAGGGAGGCGCAGCTAGCTGGACGTTCGAATATGTCCGTGCCGGCCAGCGAAGGGAGTTGGGGTTGGGGTCTGTCGGTGTCGTTGGACTGGTGGACGCCAGGGCGCAAGCCGCGTCACTCCGGACGGACCTGGCGGCGGGCATAGCACCGCAAACGGTTCGCGCACGCACTCAGGCAAGCATGGCGCTTACGTTCCGAGCGGCCACAGAGAAATACATCTCCGGCAAAGTCTCGGCGATGAAGAACGATAAGCACAAAGCGCAATGGCGCAACACGCTTGAAACATATGCCTATCCGTACATCGGCGACATGGATGTGAAGCAGATCGATACACCCCATGTTCTTGCGGCTCTCGATCCAATATGGGCCACGAAGAATGAAACGGCCAGCCGTGTGCGCGGACGCATTGAAAGGGTTCTGGCATGGGCCACGGTCAGCGGATACCGCGCTGGGGACAATCCGGCGCGCTGGCGCGGACATCTTTCGGAGGCGCTTGCGGCGCCGGCACAGGCAAAGAAGGTTGAACACCATGCTGCCCTGCCCTACACGGAACTCCCAGCGTTCCTCTCAGCATTGCGAGGCCAAATAGGCGTTGGATCGCAGGCGCTGTGTTTCGCGATCCTGACCGCCTGCCGAACCGGCGAAGTGATCGGCGCAAGATGGTGTGAAATTGATTTTCACGACAACGTTTGGACCATTCCAGCGGAGCGGATGAAGGCAGGCAAAGAGCATCGGGTTCCGCTGAGTGCCGCCGCGCTAGAAATTCTTGCGGCGATGAAGCAGTTCGCGCAAGAAGGTGGCGGCGACTTTGTTTTTCCAGGCGCAAAGAATGGTGCCCCGCTGTCAAATATGGCGATGCTCGCGGTCCTCAAAAGGATGCGGCGAACAGATATCACCGCGCACGGTTTCCGCTCCACGTTTCGCGATTGGGCCGGACAGGAAACACACCACCCGCGCGAAGTGATTGAACACGCCTTGGCACACCAACTTAAAAGCAAAACGGAAGCTGCCTACGCACGTGGCGACCTACTTAGGAAACGCCGCGCTTTGATGGAAGATTGGGCGGCCTATGCACTCTAATCAGAGAGTGCTCCCGGTATTCACATGAAAATTTGCCATGTGAATACCTTCGTCTAACTCATTGATTTAAAAGAACCATTCCCAAAAGTGAATAGTGTTCAAGCGCCTACCAGCGCGCAATGATGCCCCTACGCCTGAGACGACTTGGGCGTTAATAGGAGCACTAGAACACATGTCAGAAAATCGCCTCACCGTCGAACGCCTCCCCTCCGTACTTGCTCGGGTCGGAAGGAGTCGAGCAAGCCTCTACCGGGATATTGCGGCCGGTCAATTCCCTTCGCCAGTCAAGATCGGAGAGCGCGCAATCGGATGGGACCCGCGCGTGGTAGATAACTGGATTGCCGAGCGATTCGCTACAGCGGAGAGCCGCGCCCAGTGAGCACCAAGAAAAAACGCCACGGGGCCAGCCGTGGCGCTCTGATCAAACCGAACCGCAAAGTTCACATGCAGCATGGCAACTGCAGCACATTTTTTTCAGGCTCAGAATTTCCGCCAGAAGTTTGGCGGGCGTCAGCTGCCTATAGCCTCTCCCAAGCCTCGCGCGCGCGCGACGTACAGCAGCTTAAATATTACTTACGACATTGGGTCATCCGGCAAGCCTTCGCCATGCGCGGCGTCCATTCCAACTGGCCGGACTACGCCTGGGCTGTATTTGATTCAGCGGTTACCGCAAGCGGCCTACGTGTGCAATTTCGGCGCAGTGACGTCCGGACGGTTTGCCATACGGCTGATCGCATCGCGCGCGGTGAAGGCTGACCGATGCTTCGCTTTGCTGAATTTGTGTCGGCGCGCTGGCCGACGCCGGAAGACGCGCTGTCGGAATTCTTCGCGGACGCTCAGGCTGCGGCGCTGGAAGTCGGAGCGCAGCTGACCGAACTGCCGGACCTGGACGGCGTTAGGCGCTACCTACCCAGCCAGGCCGGCAAGCGCGATAAGCGGCAGTTCCACGTTGCCAGCGTCACCACCGACCACGATGGGACTTCGTGGCCGGCGATTACGTTCAAGTCGTTTAAACATGGCGGCGCTTCGCATTATTGGAAGCCACGTGACCTGGCGTGGCAGATTTTCCTGCGCGACGGCCGTGAAGACATTGGCGCAGATACCGCCCGTGTGGCGGCCTACGGCGAGCGTGCGCGGCTGGCGAAGACGGCAGCACAGGCGCGAGCCGTAGAGCGGGACGCTACTGACCAGCTTGGCCGCCTTGCCGCTGCCGATGCTGCGCGCATCGCTTGGGACGCGGCCTCGCCGGATTGCACTGGTCATGCCTACCTGCGGGGCAAAGGCGTCGCGGCATACGGGCTGCGCGTCGCGACCACGACCCTGCGCGCACGACTGTGGGACGCCGAGCGTGCGCGGTGGATCGATGATGCTTTAGTCGTGCGGGCAGGCGACTTGCTTGTGCCTGCGCGGCTGCCAGACGGGCAGCTGATGAACCTGCAGCGCATTGACGGGAGCGGCCGAAAGCTATTTATTCGCGGAGGCCAGAAACGCGCAACGCATTTCCGAATCGAAGGCACCGGCCCTGCGTGGCTGTGCGAAGGCTACGCCACCGGCGCCAGCGTGCATGCGGCGACGGGTGCTCCCGTTGTCGTGGCATTCGATGCCGGAAACTTGACTAATTGCGCCAGTCTGGCCGACGCAGTTGCAGCGGATAACGATGCCAGCGGCACCGGCCAGCGTGCCGCAGAGGCGACTGGCCTGCCGTGGGCATGCCCCGCTGCCGTGGGCGAAGATTTCAACGACCTACACCAACGCCAGAACATCGAAGCCGTACGCGCGGCGCTGGCCGACCTGCGCCAGCCGCCACTGCCCGAAGCGCCCGCGTACGTGCGGCCGTTCGAGCTACCCCCAGCGGATATCCCTCCGTGCCGTGCCGACGCCCTGCGCGCCTTTGGGCGCCTGACTGACGCTGACCAGGCGGCGGCCTTCGCATGGGCATTCGCTAAACGCCTGGCGATGGGCGTCCCGGCGCGCGGTGAGAGCATCGAATCAATTTTAAAGACGCTCCGCGACGCGCTCCCCCTTTCGATCCTGGCCGACGCCACCATAGCGGCCATTGGTGCCGGAGTGCGATGGATCATCGACCTACGCCGAGCCGGTGCGCTGGCGGCCGTGCGTCCGTCTGCTGCCGTCCTGGCGCGGCACACCGTCGAACGGTGCGACAGCCTGCCGATGCTGGGCGGGGCTGACTACAGCGGCGTGATCGTGCTGCGCGCGCCTATGGCTAGCGGAAAGACGCAGAAAATCGGCCTGCCCTTTGCTGCGTGGGCCAGCCAGCAGGATGGGCGGTTTGTCGCGCTCGCTCACCGGCAGTCGCTGATTGCGGAGCTATCTGCGCGACTAGGGTGCGATCACTATCAAAGAATCGCGGGCGAAGACGCAGTGCACGTTGACGCACTTGCCGCGTGTCTACCGTCTATCGTCAAGGCCGATCATGCGCAAATCTACCGCGAAGCGCGGTGGGTGTTCATCGACGAAATCAGCCAGGTCGTGCGCAGTCTGGCTGCGCGCGTTACGGTGGCTGACCGCAAGCAAATGTCGGATGTGCTCGCCGCGCTGCGCGATCTAGTGTCCCGCGCTGGCTGTCTGATCGTGGCTGATGCTGGAATTGATGACCGCACAATTCAATTCCTCGAATCCTGCCGCCCCGGCGAGCGCTTCCGCGTGATCGACGCCGACATTGCGCCATTGCAGGCGCAGGAAGCGGAATTCGGCTTCGGGCCGGAAGCGCTGCACCACGCCTACGGCGACATGCTCGCCGAACTGGCTGACGGCCGCCGGCTTTGGGTGGCTTGTGGAGAGAAATCGCGAGCGGTCGAATGCGCGCGATTACTGGAAACGTCCGGGCGGCGCGTGTTGCTGGTCAACAGCGACAACAGCGGCAACCGGGAACAGGCCGAATTCCTCGCAGCGCCCGACCTGATAAGCCGTCTCTATGATGCTGTTGTTGCCTCGCCGGTTATATCAAGCGGCGTCAGCATCGAACACCGCGAATTCGGGCCGTGGTTCCACCGGGTGTTCGTGCTTGCGTCCGGCTCTACAGTGACCCCAGCCGACGCAATGCAGATGGCACGTCGGGTGCGGTATGCGCCATCCCTTTCGGTGGTGGTCACAGCTTCGAATCGCTCAGAAATCGATTCCGCCGGCGCAATACTCTCCGGCCTATCCGAGGCTGCTTCCCTGGAGGGCCGAGCACCGACGCCGACCGACCTGGATGGACTTGTGGCCGACATCGAAGCAGGAGACGCCCGGCAGCGTGCCGACTTCGCGGGCGGGTTGTGGTGGCTGCTGGAAGCAGCTGGGTGGGCCGTGAGGCCGATGCAGGCCGGCGATAGCGCGGTGTCCGCCGAGTCGATGAAACTGCTGCGCGCCCACATCGACCGCGAACAGCGCGACTCACTGCTGGCTGCGCGTGACTTGACCGACTTCGAAGCGCGGAGACTGCGTGAGCGGCCGGCGTTGGGGGAGGCCGACCAGGCGGCGCTGCTGCGTCATCGGATCGCGCGCGACCTTGGGTTGCAGGAAGCGCTGTGCGAGGCGGACCTAGACGCGTGGGATGCAGGGCGCGGGCCACGTTCGTGGGATGGGTTCACGGCCGCCATCGCGGGCACCGCTGAGGCCGCGACTGATGGCGGTGTTGCCGATCTTCACCGGCTACGGTTCGGCCGTGCGCGTGTGCTGGCGTACCGTGAACTTTTCGCAGGGTGCAAGCTGGCACCGGGGTTCCGTGTCACTTCGGAAGTTTCGGCGGTGCTGCTGGGCCGCATGTACGGGCGGCGGCAGTTGTTGGCGGTGCTGGGGCTGGTGCCGGCCAAATGGGCTGGGGATCGGTTCGGGATGCCGAGTGGCAAAGCAGGCGTCTTCGCCGTGAACGACCTGTTCGACAGAATGGGCGTGAAGCTCAGGCGCAGGGAAGGAACGGCTACCCACGTTTCCCCTCTAGAACCCTTAGAAGTTATGGGGGGAAACGTGGGTGATCTGGTCCGTACCCACTGGCATGAGTTGACCGCTGACTCATGGTCCCGAACGGCCGAGCTTGCTGCGCGCCGGAATTCCCGACGCGTGCTGGATGCGGTCCCGCGCGAGTCTTCTGACGACCGCTACTGGCACGAAGTAAGACGCGAAATTATGGCTCGGGCGATGGGCGCCGATGAGGCTACACAGTGGGTCTGGACCAGGTTTCGAGCACAGCCTACTTGCAAAGAACGACGCGACAAAGTGGGGAGAACGTTTGGCGCCCGAAGCACCGTGTTTTGGCTATCTCAGGCCTACGCCATCAAATAGTGGCTACCCGGATGCACACCGCCCCAAAAAAGACAAAGCCCCCGGTTAGCGAAGCTACCCGGGGGCCTGATTCATAAGGCTTTTTTGACAGAACTTGTCAACGCTCCATCAGCCTGCTGGGGCTAGCGCTCCTGTCGGAGCATCACCACAGTCTCGAAAGTCGATTGGACCCGACAGACGCAGGTTACGCAGACCTATACCCGATGTCAACTAGCCCGGATCCGCTCTACCCTGCAGCGGCCACCGGTTCCAACGGAGCCACTAGCCCCACCACTGGCTTGGGCAACGGCAGCTCCTGATCCTTAACGAAAAGCTTCCCATGAATACCGAGGCAAGAAGCAATCGCCACCCTGATTTCCCTCAGCAGTGCCGGTGGGAGCGCTCCCTTATCATAAGTCCGCTTACCTCTAGCATCACGATGCCCCGTCACTAGCTCCAGCCTATCAAGGGACATTGTGTAAATCATGTCGCATTTAACCCACCGGTCACCCGCCCGATCACGTAGCCGCTTGGGCATGTAAGCAGCGCCAACAAGCACGTGATGAGGTCCCACAGGATCGGGAGGCGTCATGCTTATTGGCACAATATTCACTAGTCGCGGACGCCCAGTAAGTTGCTTGCTGAGGACTATCACGGGGCGTGTCTTGATCATCTCTCCGTGCATGTATTCATCAGGAAACTTGCAGTAGAAGATTTCGCCGGGCTTGGGGTGGTGCGTTAAAGACATGAGGGTTCGGCCATGAACTATGCAAATACTTTACATCAATCAGCAATTTGCAAAAGCCTCGACAGCCCAATGGAAATCAATGACTTACGAACAATCAGGCGAATTTCATAGGTTCTTCTCAGGGTGGGCGCCCCTGCGGGGGCATTGACTCCCCGGATTCCCACATGTGAGAGCCTTTCAAAAAGCCGTTTTCTGCTTCTACCCATTCCGTTTCGCAATAGCTAAAAACACTTGGATTTAAGTGTGGAATACGTGACGCGTTACACCGCCCGGTGTAAAAGCGAATAAAAACGCGCGAGACCCACCCGCGCCACACCGCCCACCTGTTGGGCCACCGCAGGCAATGCCGCGAAGCCGACCGATCCGATCTGCGCAACAGCACCGCCGATGCCGCCATTTGATGCTCTGCCAAGCGCATTTAGCTGAACGCTGCGAGCCATCCGTTGCACATGTTCAAGCACGCTCATTCACTAGAGATAACGGCGGCCAACGCGTGCGTGAATGCGGAAATTCTGCACATGGAACGTCTGTTTCCGGTGTCTGAAGATAGTCGTCAACGCAGCGGCATTTCGCCGTTTCGATCTGATGAGAACCGCAAAACAACATATGCCAAATCTTGACCTCTCCGCACTTATCGAAGAAGCGCGCAACGCTGCAGGTGTAAACACCAGAACACCGGCTGGTTTCGATGCCCCCACGAGAATCACGCCAGAAACCCTACAGCGCTTCGGGCAGCTTGCTCTAGACCAGCCTGTCGCGAATTTGGCTTCATTTTTTGACGCGAACGGCCGCCTGCGCCGTGTCCCACCTTCGCGCGAGGCAATCACGTACGCTGACGTGAAGCCGTTGGAAATTGCACGTGCCACGTCACGCTGCGCCGCTGCTGGTGCACACCTTTTGCTTCGAGAAGAAGCCATTACGCCCAAGGCGAACAACGGCATCCCAGTATTCCAGCGAGAAGTTTCAGCCTTTAGTTTGGTCGAGCCGGCCCGCCTGGTTCCATCGGCAGATGGCGCAGCGATCCCGGCCACTGTTGGCATGCCGATCAAAACGGCATCCGTTGACTGGTCCGACCAGGACACCGCGCAGATTCACGCAATCCGGTTTGAGATTTCACGGCCGCAACTGCGCAAGTATCGCGACGAAGGAAACCTGACGGCCATCATCACCGCCAGCATTCTCGCCGGTGTGGGTCAGATGGCCGACGCGGTTCTGCTGCGCGCACTGGCTGCTGCGAACCTGGCGAACTTCACCATCGGCGCAGCCGCAGCGGCCGGCTTGAGCCACACCGCCCTGCGCGGCCTGGTGGGCACCGCCGGTGCCGGCGCCACCATCGCGGATGACGGCGGGCTGCGGGCGGCGCGTGTGCTGGCCGAACTGACCGACGCCACCGAATCGACGTTCGTCGGTGCGTGGGCCAACGCAGCCGTGCTGCTTGACCGCAGCGTTAGCGTAGTTGCCGAGCGAGCTGGATCGGTGATGGATGGCGGTATGGTATTGACCGTGCTGGGCAGCGCGGTGGCTCTGGTTCCTGACCAAAGTAAATTCTGGAAGGTGGCCGCCTAATGGCCGCCTTCGTTTCGCACGCCAAGGGCAATGCCTCAGTCCTGCTGGGCGCGTTACAGGCTGTGCAGGACGGCTCGGCCTATCGCCTTTCGGATGATGAGAGCCAGCAGCGCGTGGCGGTGCAAGTGGCTTGCCTTGGCTCCTTGATTCTGCGGTACGACAGACAGGAAGAAGCGATTTCGCGCATTCGCCGTGCCTGGCCCGAGTTAAACGCCGAAGAGGCCAGCCGCGTACTGGCTGAACTCTTCGCTGTCATGCGCGAGACGCTCAGCCAGCCTGAGCGCGATGTCGCATCACGCAGGGAGCAGGCTGCGCGCCAGTCCAGCAACTGGGTTCACAGCTGGACCCGGCGCGATCACGACGGGGGTATCCGATGATTACGGATATCGCCATCGCCGCCCTGATGATCGCGCAGCAGCCTGGGATTTTTCCAGCGTACGTGCGAGCGAGGTTTGCCGGCGCGGCGCCAATGCCTGCGCCAACGCCAACGCCAACGCCGAAGCAGGCACGCCGCCAGTCCGCTGCGCAGACCAAGCGAAAAATGCAGAGCAGGCCAGGAATGCAGCGTATCTGCGGCGGAAACGGATTTCTCGGGCGGCTGCGTTAGGCGTGGCACTCAATCCCGTCCAAAGGCCGGCAGGCTGGTTCCTGCTGCCGGCTTCGGTGCAAGAAGTCGCCGAAGTGATCGGCCTGACCGATGCGATGCGCCTTGCCGGCGCTTTCTGCCCGGCGTCTGGCGGGCCACGTCGTGCCGGCCATTCGGGACGCGCGGGGCGCATGTATATCCCGCAACGCCCGAACGGCGACACATTCAAACGCATTGCCGACCTGGTAGGCCGGGACGCTGCGGCACGGCTGGTCGATGTTCTCGGCGGGAATCAACTTGCATTCCCGCCCTGCACGGCTTTCACGAACCGAATCCGTGATGCATCCGTCCGGGAAGCCTGGCGCGATGGCACTTTGTCCACCGAATGGATCGGTTGGCTGCACCAGATCAGCGACCGCCAGGTGCGGAACATCACTGCCGGCGAGCCAAGGACCGCGCTAAAAGCGGCCAGCCGCCCAATCAAAAAAGCAGAACCGACATGACGAACAATGACCCTCGCGCATCCCGCCTCATAAATTCGGAGGCCACCGCCTGCCTGGTGGGCGTCGCCTTGAACACCTTGGCCGCACTCGTGCGCGAAGGCGACTTTCCTGCGCCTATCCGGCTTGGGCCGCGCGCGACGTTCTACGACCGTGACGCCGTGAGGGCCTGGCTGGACTACCAGCGAGACGCGCGCGGCACGGTTCGCCGCTCGCCTGGCAGGCGCAGTGCTGCGTGATCGTTATCCGCATCGTGACCCGCGCCGATGCGATCCGGCTGGGTCTGTCGCGCTACCTCACGGGCAAACCATGTAAACGCGGCCATATCGCCGAACGGCGCACAAGGCAGGGCGACTGCACGGAGTGCAATTGAAACACGGAAGAAAACACGGAAGAGAAAAAGCGGATCGCCTAAAAAACCTTTAGATTCAATGGCTTCCGATCACGGACTGGCGGAGAGAGTGGGATTCGAACCCACGGAAGGTTTGACCCTTCGCCGGTTTTCAAGACCGGTGCCTTAAACCGCTCGGCCATCTCTCCGATGCTGCTGCGCGTGATCACCGAAAGTCTCGGTTGTCACGTGGGCGATCCGCATTGCGCGGGTGACGCCCGACAGGGCCGCACGGTCATCGAGTGCGGTTCTGCCAATCCCGGGATCGCTCCCGGGCGCGCATTCTCGCATGCCCGGGGGTGCTTTGCTAAGCGGTATCGCTAGCCTTACGCGCCCGGCTTACCGGTCGGCGCGTCAACCTGTGAGCTCCCCCTACGCAGCGAAAGGTACCGACTCGCCAGTGAGGGGCACCGACGCAATCAGCAGTGCGTCGCTCAGCCTGCTTCAGCCACCAGGCGCGGTGCGCTGGCAGTGCCTGCTGCACGCTTGAGCTTTTCGGCCAGTTCGGCGCAATTGCCGCCGCAATCCAGGCGCGAGCGTTCGATTTCCTGCGGCAGGTGTTCGGCCAGGAAGTCGATGAACACGCGCACCGCCGGCAGCAGGCCGCGGCGCGAGGCGAACACGGCATGGCAGATGCCCTGCGGCAGCGACCAGTGCGGCAGCACCACTTCCAGTTCACCGCTGCGCACCGCTTCGGCGCAGACGGTTTCCGGCAGCATGGTGATGCCGAAGCCGTCGCGCGCCATCGATTGCAGCAGCGGGAAATCGAAACCGGCCAGCCGCGGCTGCAGGTCCACGCGGCGCATTTCGCCGTTGGGGCCGTGCAGCTCCCAGCGCTGGTGCGCTTCGTCTTCGCTGGTGCTCATGGTGGTGTGGTTGGCCAGCTCGCTCGGGTCTTTCGGGCGGCCGGCGCGGTCCAGATACTTGGGGCTGGCGACCAGCAATTCCTGCACCTGGCCGAAGCTGCGCATCACCAGGCTGCCGTCGTCATCCAGGCGCGAACGCACGCGTAGCGCGATGTCGTAGCCCTCGTTGATGACGTCAACGCGGCGGTTGCTGATGTTGAGCTGCAGCCGCACCTTGGGGTACTTGGCCAGAAATTCGGGTAGCAGCTTGGGCAATTGAATTTGCGCGAGCGAGACAGGAACGCTCACACGTACAAGACCGCGTGGCTCCGCACTGAGACGATCCACCACCTCGCGCGCGGCCTGAGCCTCGGCAAGCATGGTCTGGGCGTGTCGGTGCACGCTGGTACCGACGTCAGTGACGGCGAAGCGCCGCGTAGAGCGTTGCAGCAAGCGCACGCCCAGGTCGGTTTCGAGTTGGCTGATACGGCGGCTCAGGCGCGACTTGGGAATCCCCAGCGCACGCTCGGCAGCAGCGAAGCCACCGTGGTCCACCACCATCGCAAAGTAGTACAGGTCATTCAGGTCGTGCATGGCGCAGGCATCCATGGATAGAACGATAAGTGATATTTAACCACCTTTATCCCAACAGAGCAACGACCTAATCTGCGCCCCTCCGCGGCATTGCCGCTTGCAATAGGTCTTCGCCATGAAGCTGCTCCATCTCGATTCCAGCGCCCTGGGCGCCAACTCCATCAGCCGCGAACTCAGTGCCGCCGCCGTCGCCCAGCAGCGCCTGCTGCACCCGCAGCTGCAGGTGACCTATCGCGATCTGGACCAGGAGCCGCTTCCGCACCTGACCGGGCGCTCGCTGGCGCAGGCCGACGCAACCGAAGCGGCGGCGGCCGAACAGGCGATGCAGCAGTTTCTGGAGGCAGACGTCATCGTGATCGGCGCGCCGATGTACAACTTCGCGATCCCCTCCACGCTCAAGGCGTGGATCGACCGCATTGCGGTTGCCGGGCGCACCTTCCGCTACACCGCAACGGGGCCGGAAGGACTGGCTGGCGGCAAGCGCATCATCATCGCCAGCGCACGCGGCGGCATCTATGCCGACCCGACCAACGATTTTCAGGAGCCGTACCTGCGCCAGTTGTTCGGCTTTCTGGGCATCGACGACATCACGTTCGTCCGCGCCGAAGGCGTGGCGTATTCGCCAGAGCATCGCAGCAATGCGCTTGCGCTGGCGCTGGCCGAGTTGCAGCAACCGGCAGAAGCCGTGGCCTGAGCACGCAGGCTTTGTGCGGTTGGGATTGGGGAGTCGGGGTGGGGATTGGTAATAGCCAATTCCCGATAAACCATCGGATCCGTTGTGACACATCTTCCAGCACCGCACGTCACGCTGAGTGTCATCCTGCTATTGCGCAGTGATGGCGTGGGTGTTCGTGCACCACGCTGGCATTGTGCCCTTGCACGCGATGAGCGTTGTGCGCCTTAGCCGGTGTGGGCTGCTTGTGGGGATAGTGCCGCCTGCACAAAAAACGGGACCATCGCTGGTCCCGTTTTTTGTACGTTTTTCTTGCCTGTGGCGGCGACATGACGTGCTACCCGCGCGGCAGGGTCAAGAAACCAGACTCCACCTGAGAGCGCAGCGCTGGTGCCCAAAACCATGCGACACATGACGCATGTCCTTCGGCCGACGCCGAGCGCTGCAAGCCCGATGCAGGCGTTTCAGCCGATGCGTTCCAGCCCGCCCATGTACGGGCGTAGCACCTGCGGTACATCGATCGAGCCATCGGCGTTCTGGTAGTTTTCCATCACCGCGATCATCGCGCGGCCCACCGCAGTGCCGGATCCGTTGAGCGTGTGCAGCAGTTCCGGCTTTCCGCTGGTCGGGTTGCGCCAGCGCGCCTGCATGCGACGGGCCTGGAAATCGCCGCAATTGGAGCAGGACGAAATCTCACGATAGGTGTCCTGCGACGGCAGCCAGACTTCCAGATCGTAGGTCTTGATCGCAGCAAAGCCCATGTCGCCGGTGCACAGCAGCACCTTGCGGTACGGCAGGCCCAGCTGTTCCAGCACCACCTCAGCGCAGCGCGTCATGCGCTGATGCTCGGCATCGCTATCTTCCGGCGCGCAGGCAGTGACCAGTTCCACTTTTTCGAACTGATGCTGGCGGATCATGCCGCGCATATCGCGACCACCGCTGCCGGCTTCGGCACGAAAGCACATCGAATGGGCGGTCATGCGCAGCGGCAGCCGCTCGGCATCGACGATTTCGTCGCGCACGATATTGGTGAGCGGCACTTCGGAGGTCGGGATCAGATAGCGGCGCGATTCGCCCACTTCGGTCTGGAACAAATCGTCTTCGAACTTCGGCAGCTGGCCGGTGCCGCGCATCGACTCGGCATTGACCAGCAGCGGCACATTGGCTTCTTCGTAGCCGTGCGCGCCGACATGCAGGTCGAGCATGAACTGCGCCAGCGCGCGATGCAGGCGCGCGATCGGCCCGCGTAGCACGGTGAAACGGGCGCCCGACAACTTGGCGGCGGTTTCTCCATCCAGCCAACCGTGCGGCGCGCCGAGTTCCACATGGTCCTTGACCGCGAAATCGAAACTGCGCGGCGTGCCCCAGCGCGACTGCTCGACGTTTTCGCTCTCGTCCTTGCCCAGCGGCACATCGTCGGCCGGCAGATTGGGCAGCCCGAGCGCGATGGTTTCGAGCTTGGCGCGGATCACGTCCAGCGCTTCTTCCGAGGCCTTGAGCTCGTCGCCGAAACCGGCCACTTCAGCCATCAGCACGGCGACATCTTCGCCCTTGGCCTTGGCCTGCCCGATCGCTTTGGACTTGGAATTGCGCATGCTCTGCAATTCCTGCGTGCGCACCTGAATCCGCTTGCGCTCGCTCTCCAGCGACTCCAGTTCCGCAGTGTCCAGGGAGAAACTGCGCGTGCTGCGCAGGCGCTCGGCAAGGTCGGCGGGATGTTGGCGAAGCAGGGCCGGATCTAGCATCGGAAGTCTGTGTGTCGGTAGGAAGCACAAGATTATCGCCTGTTCCGCCATCTGCTGCGATCGATTCACCGGGGCTATGCCAGAATTACCGCGATCCTTCAGGTGAGCCCTATGCCCGCGCCCCGCCCTGCGTCCGATCGCCAGATCGTCCTGCGTCTGCCCCGCCACACCCTGAAAATTGCCGGTATCGCCTTCGGCGCCGGTCTGCTGCTGTTCCTGCTGGTGTGGGCAACTGGCCGCAAGGACGACTTTTACAAAGCCTCCCCGGCACAGCCGACGGCCGGCACGCCGGCCGCAGACGACACCATTCAACCGCTGCCGGCACCGCTGCCCGCCCAGGACGGCGCCAGCGACATGCCGCAGGCCAAGCCGCCCGAAGAGACGCCAACCCTGGTGGAGACCGCACCACCGGCCCCACCCGCGCCGGCTCCGTTGCCGGAAAACGCCGCGCCCGGTGCGCCCGGTACTGCAGCGCCCTCCAACGCGCCTGTCGCAGGCGGCAACCGCCCGGTC
This sequence comes from Xanthomonas sp. Leaf148, assembly GCF_001423585.1. Lineage (GTDB taxonomy): Bacteria > Pseudomonadota > Gammaproteobacteria > Xanthomonadales > Xanthomonadaceae > Xanthomonas. The sequence goes on from NZ_LMOP01000001.1 coordinate 203,194, forward strand.
CCCATGCAGGGCCAGATGCCGCCGCCGCGCTATCCGTCGGCAGCACTGCGCCGTGGCGATGCCGGCGATGTAGTGGTGCGTGTGGATGTGGACGCGGCCGGCAATCCGGGCGGTGTGACCCTGGTCCAGCGCAGCGGCTCGCGCGATCTGGACCGCGCGGCAATGGAGGCGGTACGCCATTGGCGCTTTCACCCGGCGCAGCAAAACGGCCAGCCGGTGGCCGGCAACCTGGATATCCCGTTCGAGTTCAAGCCGGCGCAGTGAGCGCGGCTAACGCGCTGGATGACGACCCAGGCGCAGGCAACCGCAGGCGTCTGCAATTGATTGTGATGTAAGGGAATGCATGGCACTGCTTGCGCAAACGGCGGCAGCACAGCAGCGCTATCGTCGTCGCAAAGCTGAACACCTACAGCGCAACGACCGCCTGGCAGACTCCCGCCTTAGCTGCGCCTCAGGCAGCGCCGACCAGACTGATTGCGTCATCCCAAAGATGCGCCAGGAGGCCGGCCATGTCCTTCATCTCGAATCCCTCTTCACACCACGCGCCGTCGCTGTCTCGCCGCACCGCTGCAGCGTCCGGACGCGGGCAGGACGTGGAGCATGACGGCGCCTCGCCCTGGCTGTGGGCGACGCTGATCGCCTTGTTGGTGGTCGTCCCTACGTGGTGGTGGGCCCGCCATGGGGACGAGTCGTTCGCCACCGACACCCGCGTCGCGCCTGTCACGAGCCGGCAAATTCTGCCCAGCACCGATGGCCCACGCGCGATGACCATGATTCCGCATCAGCCGGTGCGCGCGGCGGTCAGCAGCGTGGATGCGAAGCCGCTGCCGGGCAACGCGATGCCCAGCTACCCGGCAGCGATTGCACGCGCCGGCATTCAGGGCAGTCGCACCGCCCGCCTGCAGCTCGACATGCAGGGGGAAGTGCGCCAGGTAACCATCGTCGACCGCAGTGGCAGCAACGATCCGCGTCTGGACGCAGCGGTGATCGACAGCCTGCGCCAGTGGCGCTTCGAACCGGCCACGCGCGACGGCCACGCGGTGGTCAGCAGCGTGCAGGTGCCGGTCGAGTTCAGCCCAGAGCGCTAAGAGCAGCGAACAAAACGACGGTGCTCACCGCCAGACAGGCGCGGCCGGTGATCGGTTCGGCATGCGCCGTTCGTCCACTGCGGTTCCTCCGCGCCGTCCACACCCAGCTGACAACTGCTCGCTACGTTTTGTTTTCAGCGCTAAGCGCAAAACCGGCGCCCTGCGCCAGGGTGTCGAAATCCGGGAACGACGTGGCGACGTTGGCGATGTCGTTCACCTGCACGGTGCCGGTCGAACGCTGGCCGGCAATGGCGAACGCCATCGCAATGCGGTGATCGCCGTGGCTTTCGATCACGCCACTGCCGATCGCGCCACCATGAATCGTGGCGCCATCCTGGGTTTCATCGACCTGCACGCCGAGAGTGCGCAGGCCGGTGGCCATGGCGGCCAGGCGATCCGACTCCTTGACCCGCAGTTCGGCCGCGCCGGTAACCACGGTCTTCCCGTTTGCAGCCGCGGCGGCGACGAACAATGCAGGGAACTCGTCGATCATGTCCGGCACCAGCGCTTCGGGGATCTGCGCACCGTGTAATGGCGCGTAGCGCACGCGCAGATCGGCCACCGGTTCGCCACCGTGTTCGGCATGGTTTTCCTCGGTGATGTCTGCGCCCATCAAGCGCAGCGCAGCCAGCAGTCCGGTACGACGCGGGTTCAAGCCCACTGCGCGCAGCACGACTTCCGAATCGGGAATGATGCTGGCGGCCACGATGAAAAATGCTGCCGACGAAAAATCCGCCGGTACTGCGATGTCGGTCGCACGCAAGCGCTGGCCGCCGCGCAGGCGCGCCTTACCCGGTGAGAACGCAATCTCCACGCCAAACGCAGACAACATGCGCTCGGTGTAGTCGCGCGTGGGGTGCGGCTCGGTCACCGAGGTCTCGCCCTGCGCATACAGGCCTGCCAGCAGCACGGCCGACTTGACCTGCGCACTGGCGACCGGCGACACAAAGTCGATGCCGTGCAATGCCTGACCGCCGTGCACATGCAAGGGCGGCGTGCCATCGTTCTGCGTCTCGATCTTCGCGCCCATCTGCGCCAACGGGCCGGTCACGCGCCGCATCGGCCGCTTGGACAAGGACGCATCGCCGACCAGAACGCTGTCGAAGCGCTGCGCGGCCAGCAGGCCGGCGAGCAGACGCATCCCGGTGCCGGCGTTGCCGCAATCCAGTGCCTCGGTGGGCGGCTGCAAGCCGTCCACGCCGACGCCATGCACGATGCGCTGCGATGCCGACGGCGTTTCGATCCGCACGCCCAGCGTGGCGAAAATGGCTGCGGTGGAGCGCGTGTCTTCGCCTTCGAGAAACCCGTCGATCTGCGAGATGCCATCGGCCAGTGCGGCAAACATCACCGCACGGTGCGACACCGACTTGTCGCCGGGAATGGCCAACGTACCGCGCAATGCGCTGCCCTGCTGCGCGATCCAGTATTGCGTGCTGCTGCTCATGCGAATGATCCGATTGCTGCGCCGCCGCCATGCAGGCGATGCGCTTGGTATAGAGATGGCAGCACCGTCATCGCCAGAGCGGCGGCGCGCCAGTTGGGTAGGTGATCGAGCGCTTAGGGAATCGCGACCGGATACGAGCCCAGCACCTTGATCTGCGCCGAATGCGCTTCCAGCTCGGCCAGTGCCTGCTTCATCGCCTCGTCTTCCACATGGCCGACCAGATCGATGAAGAACCCATATTCCCACTTGGCCTGGTGCGAGGGCCGCGACTCGATGCGATTCATGCTGATGCCGTGCCGCGCGAACGGGCTGAGCACATCGAATAGCGCGCCCGGCTTGTCATGGATGAACACCAGCACCGACGTGCGGTCGTGCCCGGACGACGGGAAGATCTGCCGGCCAATCACCAAAAAGCGCGTGGTGTTGTCGTCGTCGTCTTCGATCGACTTCATGATGACTTTCTTCAAGCCATACACATGCGCCGCACTCTCGCCACCGATGGCTGCAGCATCTTCGGCATTGCGTGCGCGCCGCGCGCCTTCGGCATTGCTGGACACCGCAAGCTTCTCGACCTTGGGCAGGTGCGAGCGCAGCCAACCGGCGGTCTGCGCGAAGGATTGCGAATGCGCGTAGATGCGCTCGATGTCTTCCAGCCGGCCGTTGCGCGAGAGCAGGTACTGATGCACGCGCAGTTCGACTTCGCCGCAGATTTTCAGGTTGGAAGTCAGAAACATATCCAGCGTGACCTGGATGGTGCCCTGCCCCGAATTCTCTACCGGCACCACGCCGAAATCGGCGTTGCCTGCTTCCACTTCCTGGAACACTTCTTCGATGGTCGCCATCGGCAAGCCTACCGCCGAGCGACCGAAATGCTTGAGCACGGCTTGCTGGCTGAAGGTCCCTTCCGGGCCGAGGTAACCGATCTTCAACGGCTCCTGCTGGGCCAGACACGCGGACATGATTTCGCGATACACGTGCACAAGCACTTCATCGCTGAGCGGGCCTTCGTTGCGGTCTACCACCATGCGCAGCACCTGCGCTTCGCGCTCGGGGCGGTAGTAATCCACCGCTGCGGCGAGCTTGCCCTTGGCCTTGCCGACCTGATGGGCAAAGTTGGCGCGCTCGGCGATCAATTCCTGGATGTTGCGGTCGATCGCGTCGATCTTGGCGCGCACATCGGCCAGCACCGGTGCGGCGGCGGCCGGCTTGCCGATGGCTTTGTCCGGTTTGGTCGCGGGCTTGGCCACCTGTTTGGTCGCCGATGTGTCCGCAGACGTGCGCGCTGCTTTGGTCTTGCTGCCCTTGGCAGCAGTGGGTTTATTGGACTTGGGAGCCATCGCTGGGCATTCCTTGAGAAACGGCGCAAGCGCCTGCGCGGCCTGCGCCGCGGTCGAAGTTGGAACTCAGCCGTGACGCTGCTGAAAATCGTGCATGAAAGCCGCCAGCGCTTGCGCGCCAGCCACCGGCATGGCGTTGTAAAGCGAGGCGCGGATGCCGCCGACGGCTTTGTGGCCCTTCAGTGCCAACAGACCGGCGGCCTTGGATTCGCTGACGAACAACGCGTCCAGCTGCTCATTCGGCAGAAAGAACGGGATGTTCATGCGCGAGCGCACCGCCGGCTTGATCAGGTTGCGATAGAAGCCGCCCGAACCATCGATGACGCCATACACCAACGCGGCTTTCTCGGCATTGCGACGCGCGAACTCTTCCACCCCGCCCTGCTCCAGCATCCACTTCACGGTGAGCCCAAGCAGGTACCAGTTCCAGGTCGGCGGGGTGTTGAGCATCGAATCGCGCGCGGCATGCGAGCCGTAGTTGAAGATGTCCGCACGCGATTGGCCGGCGCGCTCCAGCAGATCGCGGCGCACGATCAGCACCGAAATGCCGACCGGGCCCAGATTCTTTTGCGCACCGGCGTAGATCAGCCCGTAACGCGAAATGTCCAGCGGCTCGGACGCAATCGACGAGCTGAAATCGGCGAACAGCGGCAAGGTGCCGACATCCGGCGTGTCGCGAAACTCCACGCCATGGATGGTCTCGTTGGCCGTGATGTGCACGTAGGCCGAGTGCGGCGACAAGGTCCAGCTGGCCACCGGCGGGATGTCGACAAACCCATCTGCCTGCGCGTCTGCGGCAATGCGCGCATCCACGTACGGCGCCGCCTGCTTGATCGCGGTCTTGCCCCAGTGCCCGGTGATCACATAATCGGCGGCCTGCCCGGGCGCGGCGAAATTCAACGGCAACAGTGCCTGGATGGTGGTGGCGCCACCGGCGGTAAACAGCACCGCGTAGTCGTCGGGAATCGACAACAAACTGCGCAGATCCGCTTCGGCCGCGGCCGCGACCGCCATGAAATCGGCGCTGCGGTGGCTGATTTCCACGATCGAGGCGCCAACGCCGTTCCACTCGACCATCTCCGCCTGCGCCTGCCGCAGGACCGATTCCGGCAATGTCGCAGGGCCGGCACTGAAATTGAACGCGCGTGTCATGGCACACCTTGTCGAGCTAGCCTTCTAGTATGCCGCAGCGCATCGGGCTTGGCAGCGGGCAAAAAAGTTGCAGCTGCATCCTTTTGGCTGAGCATCACGTAACGTGGTAATTGCCACGGGACGAACTTCCGCCCCGGTGGGCTACTCTCACGCTGCAGCCACTGCCGGAGCCTGCCATGTCGTTTCGCGATGCTTTCAAACTGCCGTCCAGCGAGATCACCGATGAGTCCGTCTACCGCGACCGGCGCCGGCTGCTGCAGCTGTTTGCGCTGACCCCGGCACTGGGCATTGCCGGATGCGCCGAGGCCGACCCGCCTCCACCGCCCAAGACGGTGGTGACGCCGGCGCAGGCGCGTAGCGGCTTCCGCACCACCGAAGAATTGACCAAGCTGGAAGACGTCACCAGCTACAACAATTTCTATGAGTTCGGCACCGACAAGACCGATCCGTCGAAGGCCGCCAAGACGCTCAAGCTGTCGCCGTGGTCGGTGAAGGTGAGCGGCGAATGCGAAAAACCCGGCAGCCTGTCGCTGGACGAAGTGCTCAAGGGCATCACGCCGGAAGAGCGCATTTACCGGCTGCGCTGCGTGGAAGGCTGGTCGATGGTGATCCCGTGGACTGGCGTGCCGCTGGGCGAGGTGCTCAAGCGTTTTGCGCCGACCTCCAAGGCCAAGTACGTGTCCTTCACCACCCTGGCCGATCCGCAGCAGATGCCTGGCGTGCGCTATCGCTCGATCGACTGGCCTTATCGCGAAGGCTTGCGCATCGATGAAGCGATGCATCCGCTGACCTTGCTAGCCACCGGTCTGTACGGCAAGCCGTTGCCACAGCAGAACGGCGCGCCGTTGCGTCTGGTGGTGCCGTGGAAGTACGGCTTCAAGAGCATCAAGTCGATTGTGGAGATTCGCTTCGTCGAAAAGATGCCCGAGACCGCCTGGCACGATCTGCAGCCGTCGGAATACGGCTTCTTTTCCAACGTCAACCCGGCGGTGGACCATCCGCGCTGGAGCCAGAAGACCGAGCGCCGCATCGCCGGTACCGCCAGCAAGTTGTTTGCCGAACGTATCGCGACCAAGCCTTTCAACGGCTATGCCGATCAGGTGGCATCGCTGTATGCGGGCATGGACCTGAAGAAGTGGTTCTAGTCCGGCAACCGTCAGCGTGACATCCACCGCGTAGGAGCGCACCGGGGCGCGACGGGCATGACCAGCAAAGCCCATCGCGCCCGGGTGCGCTCCTACGATGCATGTTAATGCCCGCGCGGCATCGCTCCCCTCTTCGAGATCGCATGGCCAAGACCTCTGCTTCCCTGATTGCCGCCAAGGTGGCGGTGCATGCCGCCGCACTGACGCCGATCGCCTTGCTGGCCTGGCAGTTCTGGCAGGTGTGGCAGACCGGCAGCGATGCGCTGGGCGCCGACCCGGTGGCCGAGATCGAGCACCGCACCGGGTTGTGGGCGCTGCGCTTTCTGTTGATTACGCTGGCGATCACGCCGCTACGCCAGCTCACCGGCCAGGCCGTGCTGATCCGCTTCCGGCGCATGCTGGGGCTGTACGCCTTTTTCTACGCCAGCGTGCACCTGACGGTGTACCTGAGCCTGGACCTACGCGGTTTCTGGACGCAGATCTTCGAAGAGATTCTCAAGCGCCCCTACATCACCGTGGGCTTTGCGGCGTGGTTGCTGTTGCTGCCGCTGGCGATCACCTCGACCCAGGGCTGGATGCGTCGACTCAAGCGCAACTGGGGCCGCCTGCATCAGCTGATCTATCCGATCGGCGTGCTGGCCGTGCTGCACTTCTGGTGGCTGGTGAAGTCCGATATCCGCGAGCCGGCGCTGTATGCCGGCATCCTCGCAGTCCTGCTGGGCTGGCGGATCTGGAAGAAACTCAGCGCGCGCCGAACCACAGCAAGGCGCTCAGCGCCGCCGCCAGCAACACCGCGCTGAGCAGCAACCACGGCCAACGCGCCACCTTCATCGGCGCGCGTGCCGGCTCGCTGATGGCACGCGGTGGCAGCGGCGGTTCGGAATCGGGAATGTCCCAGGTAGTGCCGTGATGGATGCGCGGCACTTCCACCACGAAGCGGTGGCGGGCATCGAACACGACCTGGTCGCCGGCCTGCAGCCAGCCATCGCGCACTTGCACGCCGTTGATCCAGCTGCCCTCTTCCGACCCCAGATCGCGGATCAGCACACGGTCGCCGTGACGCTCGAGGCGCGCGTGCTGCGCGGCAAAGGCAGGGTCGTCGATAACGATGTCAGACGCCGGGTCGCTGCCGACCAGGCGCGAGCGGTCCAGGGTGAAGCTGCGCCCGTGGTGACGGCCGCCCAGCCCACGTAACAGCAAGCAGACTTCGCTCAGGCCGGCATCGTCTTCCGGCACATCGTTGGCCGGTGCGCTGGAGGGCGCACTGCGCAACAGCATCTCTACGCCGTCGGCATAGATCGCATCGCCGGGGCGCAGCAACGCCATGCGCCGCACCGGGCGCCCGTTGACGTGGATGCCGCGGATCCCGTTGGCCACCTGCAACCACAGCCCGCGCTGGTCCAGGCAGAACTGCGCCAACAGCAGCGCCCCCTGGGCGTCAGCCACCACCCGCACGCTGCCGGAGGCATGACGGACGATCCGGTGGACGCCGGGCTTGAGGGAATGATCCGGCTGCTGCCGGTGAGTGAAATGAACTTGCAGGTCGCGCACCCGCCGCAGCCTAGCAGGTTTGCTCGCGCCAGCGGCCAACAACCGCGGCCTCATTCGTTGGATGCCAGCACGCTGCGCCGTCGGTGCCCGGCTTATAGAGATCCCATGCCCAAGCGTTCGAGGTGCAGGCATCGCCGCTCACCGTGCGTCGCCGTGCAGTCGCTCTGCTCGCCAGTGCGGCTTCGTTGCGCACCGCCGCACTTGGAGCCAGGCGCGCGCATGCGCACAATGCGCGACTCCTTATCGTCTTACCCAGGCAGCTCATGTCCAGCATCGATATCCGCCACGACCATTCCCTGCCGCCGGCACAGGCCCGCGCGGCGATCGACGAGGCGGCGCGCAAGCTGACCGATCGCTACGGAGTTGCCTCGCACTGGGAAGGCGACACCTTGCGCATCTCCCGCGCCGGCGTGGATGGCGCAATCGCGCTGCTGCCGCAGCAGGTGCATGTGACGGCCGAGCTTGGCTTCCTGCTGTCGGCCGTGCAGCCGATGGTGGAATCGGAAATCCGTCGCCTGCTCTCTGAAAAGCTCGCCTGAGCGAGCGCGGGCGCCGTTGCTGCTTCAGCGCCAAGTCACCCGCCCCGCACGCGATGGGCGGATGCTTGGGCCAGGCCGGTCGGGCGTCGCTTCACCTGCCCGATGCAGGGCCGGCACTAGGGTGAACGTAACGTCACTTTGGCAATCGACAGGAGCATCGCATGACGACCGGATACGATCAGAACGGTAACCGCGACACCACCGCGTCGGGCTTCCAGGCCCAGGCAGAGCAGATTTCGCGGCGGCTTGGCGAGTCGGCGCAGACCGTGTGGCTAGCCGGACTCGGCGCCCTGGGCCGCGTGCAGAGCGAGGGCGGCAAGTTGTTCGACTCGCTGGTGCGCGAAGGCGCCGCCTATGAGCGCACCGGGCAGCGCAAGGCCGCCGACAGCGTGGACGAGCTGCGCGAGGAAGTGGAAACCCAGTTCGAGCAAGCCCGCGATACCGCCGTACGCGGCTGGGACAAGCTGGGCAAGGCGTTCGACGACCGCGTCAAAGGCGTGCTGCGCACGCTCAACATTCCCGAGCAGGACGAACTGGAAAACCTGCGTCGCGAAGTCGAATCGTTGAAGGCACAGGTACGGGCCAACACCGCCGCCGCCAAGCGGGCCAACCGCACCGCCAATCAGGCAGCGCAAGCCGCCAGCAGCGACGCGAGCGGTACAGGCGCATCGACAGGTCACACGTCAGCGACCGGCAATCCTGCTGCGTTCGACGGGGAATAAGCCTGACCACCGCGGGTGGTAGCGAAATCTGACGCGTCCCAGCGGCGGATGTATTCCGGTCGCAATCGGGTCTGCACGTGGGTTGCCCGTGCAGACCTTGAAATGTGGATCGTCTGTGGGCCGTTAGCGCCACTGAGACGTCTTCACGCGTTCTTGGGGCGGACGTTGACTGGCTCAAAAACGGGCTGCCCCATTGCACACGATGTTGTGCGAGCAGTGTCAGTTCGACGACGTTAGACACGCTTGCACGCGATTGGTTGGTCAATCGCCACATCCCGGCCCGATGTTGCAAAGCAACATTATTTTTCAGACAATCGGGATGGACCCGCCAGTCCTGTACCACGAAGTCCGTTTGCTCCCCTCCCCTCACGGCTTCGGACTGGCGGGTCTTTCGTTGTCTGGGTCACGCCTCGCGACATCCCCGCCTGCGATCCATTGACGAAACCTGCGCGAAGGATTCTTCTAGGCGTACCGATTCGTTATACGCGCCATACCTTCGCTTGATGCTTATGCCTTCCTGGATCTTGGCGCTCCTGGCTGCACTGCTGCTCTGGCTTGCGGTGTCCGCTTACTTCTGGCTGGTGCGACGCCGCGCCAACGAAACCGACGCTGGCATACGCGCCCTAGCGGCCATGCATTGGCGCGATTTTTCTGCCGTGGTGCTACGGGTTCTGCAGGACCAGCGCGGCTGGCAACCAACCCAGCTGCCGCAGGACGGCCTGCCAACCGCCGACTTCATGATGCAGACCGATCAAGGCACCCGCCTGGTGGCCTGCAAGCATGGCCGCGGCTATCGCATCGGCGTGGCGGCGGTCAACGAGCTGGGGGCGATGGCACGGCTGGCCGGTGCGGGCGGCGGCATGATGGTGACCGAGGGCCGCATGGAGCGCGAAGGCTTGGCGGCCGCAGAAAAACAGTCCATCGAAGTCCTGGATGGCACGCGGCTATGGCCCTTGCTCAAGCCGTATCTGCCCGGCGATGTGGAAACCGGCGTGGTGAACACGGCACGGCGACGGGCGATCCGCCACAGCATCATTGCCGGCGCGGCACTGGCCACACTGGCGCTGGTCGCGGTGCTCGCGTTGCGCCCGCCCGAGCCGGCACCGGCACCGGCGCAGACCGTTGCTGCTCCGCGTGCAGGAACTGCTGCAGCACCGCGTACGCCACCCGCGACCACGTCGCCAGTGGACGCCTCGCCCACTGCAGCGTCGACGACGTCGATCACCCCGCCACCCGCAAATACGGCAGAGCCGGACGACGCAACGCTGCAAGGCTATCGACGCGAGGTGTCCAAAACCTTGGCGCAAACACCGGGCTTGGTGCGTGGCATCTGGATCACCCAGGCAACGCTGGCGGTGGATCGCACTGTGGAAGACAGCGCGGCGTGGCCATTGATCTGCAAAGAGCTTGAGCGCTACCCCTACCTGCGCACGGTCCGCGTGCAGCTCAATCCCCGCCCGGGGGTGGACGAGCCGGTGCGCTGGCGGCAATGCACCACGATCTGATGCGTTGCGCCTGATGGTGGGTGACGACGAGCGAACTGCGTCGCGCGACTGCACATGGCGGTTTGCTGTGGGCTCGACTGGGTCGAGACGACAATCGTGTTCACGATCAACTGCAAGCTCGTGCAGCCCTAAGCACGATCAGCTGCAAGCTCGCGATGTCGTGCCGCAGATGTGCCGGCTGACTACCTGCAGCCATTGAAGTCACGATCCGCTGTAAGCCGATCAAGCCGAAACAGCAGTCGTACGCACGATGAGCCGCAAGTCTGCGGTGTCCTGAAGCAGAGGTACCGGCCGACTGTATGCAGCCATCGCAGTCACGATCTTGCAGAAGCCCGATGGTGCGATACACGGATTCCCCGGCCGACGACGCGCGGTATTTCGCGTCCGATCTGCAGCGTGATGGCAGCCGCCGATAAGCGCTGGTAACCATGCCTGCTACACGTCGCTATCGATCTCGCCACCATCAGCAACAGCACCGTTACCGACGTCTAACTCAAGCGTTCCAGCGCCAGCGCTCAGCGCATTCCGGGCGCGAACCGCGCCACCAGATCGTACGAGCCACCCAGAAACAACTGGCGAACGTAGGTCACTGGTTGATCTCCACGCCAGGTGTGGCGGTCGATCACCAGGCACGCCGCACCTTCGTTGACCTGCAGGCACTTGGCTTGCGCTGCGTCGACGCTGACCGCACTGATGCGGTGCTCGGCGCGCGTCCACGGCACGTTGCGCAATAGCCAGCTCCCGGGCGCCACATCGGTGAACGTCTGCGCCAACGCATCGGGCACGGTGGTCACATCGATCACGCGCTGCTCCAACGCGAACGGGCTGCCGTCTGCCAGATGCACGCTATCGAGCGCCAGCAGCTTGCCGGTGCTGCCCAACGCGCGCTCCTGCGGCACGCGCTGGCGCACGTTGCGCAGCCGGCGCGATAACAGCGAAAACGTGTAGAGATGACCGCGTGTGGTCATTTCCACTTCGATATCCGGGATCGAGAGCGCCACCTGCTCCAGATGCGGATGCGGCCGGGCGACGAACGAGCCAGTGCGGCGGCGGCGCTCGATCATGCCGGCATCGGCGAGCAGGCCGAGCACTTTGTTGACGGTCATGCGCGAGCAGCCGTACTGCGTCATCAACTCGTGTTCGGGCGGGATGCGATGGCCGGGCGGCCAGTCGCCGCTATGAATCCGTTGCTCGATATCCTGCCGGATGCGGTGATGCAAGGTACCGGGCGCGGCGATGGGGGTAGCGGTCAAAGCTGCGGTCTCCGGTCAGACCTGCATTGTGCGCGCATCGGCTCAATTGCCGAGCACTGTTCGCAAGACTCCGGCAAAACGCGAGGCAATGCGTGCGCGATCGACATGCTGCCCATCGCACACCACATGGCGCCCGCCACGCCAGACGTGCCGCACGGCAGTGGCGCGTGCGGCAAACAGCCAACTGTCCAGCACTGCGTTGTCGCTGCGTGCGAGCAAGGCCGGATGGTTGGTATCCAGTTCCACCAGATCGGCTACGGCGCCGACCCGGATTCCGTGCTGCGCGACACCCAGCGCCTGCGCCGCGCCGTCGCCCGCCCTTTCGTACAACCAGCGCCCGCTCGAAACGTCGGCAGGCGCCAGCACATTGCGCGCCTGCAGGCGCAGCCGCTGGCCGTATTCGAGCAGGCGCAGTTCTTCGGCCGCATCGATCAGCACGTTCGAATCCGAACCCACGCCAAAGCGCCCGCCAGCCGCAGCGAATGCCTGCATCGGGAACAGCCCGTCGCCCAGATTGGCTTCGGTGATCGGGCACAACCCGACCACCGCGCCACTGTCGGCAATCGCCCGCAGCTCGCTGGCATCTACATGCGTGGCGTGCACCAGACACCAGCGCGCCGCCACCGGTGCGTTGGCTAGCAGCCATTGCACCGGACGCTGGCCCGACCAGGCCAGGCAGGCGTCGACTTCGCGCTGCTGCTCGGCGATATGGATATGGATGGGGCCATCGGTGAGCGGCACCAGCGCCGCCAGTTGCTGCGGCGTGACCGCGCGCAAACTGTGCGGCGCCAGCCCGAGCACGGCATCCGGCAACGTCTTGAGACTGTGCCTGCAGTCCTCGAGCAGGCGCGCAAACCCATCGATGTCGTGGATCAGGCGCTTTTGCGCGGCGCTCGGTGCAGCCCCGCCGAAATCCGAGTGCGCGTAGAACACCGGCAACAAGGTCAACCCGATGCCGGTACTGGCGGCCGCAGCGGCGATGCGCTCGGACATCTCACCGGCATGCGCGTACGGCACACCGCTGACGGTGTGGTGCAGATAATGAAATTCGCCAACGCGGGTGAAGCCGCTCTCCAGCATTTCCACATACGCCTGCTCGGCGATTGCCTGCAGGCTGTCCGGGTCCAGCCGGTCGACGAAGCGGTACATCAGCTCGCGCCAGCTCCAGAAACTGTCGCCGCTGCGTCCGCCCACTTCGGTCAGGCCGGCCATACCGCGCTGAAACGCATGGCTGTGCAGGTTGCCCAGGCCAGGCACCAGCACCTCGGCACGCGTATCGGTGGCGGCGGCGGCCGCATCGGTCTGCACGGTGGCGATGCGCCCCTGCTCCAGCGTGATCCGCACACCGTCCGCCCAGCCACTCGGCAACAGGGCCCGCGCTGCCCACAACGCTTGTACCGGTTGATCTGCCACTGGACACCCTCGATTGACGAATCTATTGTATATACATATCAGACACCACGAGCCTGCGCCATGCATTGCGACGTTCTCTGGCACAACGCGCAGCTGATGACCCTGGACGCCGCCGACGGCGGGCTGGGCATCGTGACCGATGGCATGATCGCCTGTCGGGACGGCCGCATCGTGTATGCCGGCCCGGCAGCGCAGGCACCGACGTTCGAAGCCGACCTTACATATGATTGCCAGCGGCGCTGGATCAGCCCGGGCCTGATCGATTGCCACACCCATCTGGTGTATGCGGGCAATCGCGCCAACGAATTCGAACAACGCCTGCGCGGCGCCAGCTATGCGCACATCGCCGCGGCCGGTGGCGGCATCGTGGCGACCGTGCGCGCCACCCGCGCCGCAGACGATGCCGCGTTGCTCGCCGCCAGCCTGCCGCGCCTGGATGCCATGCTCGCCGAGGGCGTGACCACGCTGGAAATCAAATCCGGCTACGGGCTCACGCTGGAGGACGAAACCAAGCAACTGCGCGTGGCGCGCCAGCTCGCAACCCTGCGTCAGGTGGAAGTGGTGCCGACCTTTCTCGGCGCGCATGCGGTCCCTCCGGGGAGCGATGCGCAGCAGTACATCGATGCGGTCTGCACGCAGATGATTCCGGCAATTGCATCGCAGGGGCTTGCCGAAGCGGTGGACGTCTTCTGCGAACACCTGGCGTTTTCGCCGGCGCAGGCCGAACAGGTGTTCGTCGCCGCGCAGGCACAGGGCTTGCGCGTCAAGATCCATGCCGAGCAATTGAGCAACCAGCACGGCGCGGCACTGGCGGCGCGCCATGGTGCGTTGTCGGCCGACCATATCGAGTACCTGGACCAGGCCGGCGTCGATGCGATGGCCAGCGCCGGCACCGTGGCGGTGTTGCTGCCCGGCGCGTTTTATTTCACCCGCGATACCCAGCTGCCGCCGATCGATGCGCTGCGCGCGGCCGGTGTGCCGCTGGCGTTGGCCACCGATTGCAACCCAGGTACTTCACCGCTGACCAGCCCGTTGCTGGCGATGAACATGGCGGCCACGTTGTTCCGCATGACGGTGGACGAATGCATCGCCGGATTCACCCGCGAAGCGGCGCGTGCGCTGGGCCGCAGTGCGCGACTTGGCCGGCTGCGCGCCGGCATGGACTGCGACCTGGCGATCTGGGACATCGACGCGCCGGCCGACCTGGTCTATCGCATGGGCTTCAACCCTCTTCATGCCCGCATCTGGCGCGGGCATTCGACCTGATCGACTCTGGAGTTGTCATGAGTGCTTCTGTTGTCTTGCAACCCGGCCAGGTAACGCTGGCGCAATGGCGTGCGCTGTATCGCGGCGCCGATGTGGCGCTGGACGCTGCCTGTGCGGCCGCAGTGCTGCGCAGCGCGCAGACGGTGGAGGCGATCGTCGCGCGCGGCGAGCCGGTCTATGGGGTCAACACCGGCTTCGGCAAGCTGGCCAGCGTGCGCATCGAGCGCGAAGACCTGCAAACCCTGCAGCGCAATATCGTGTTGTCGCATGCGGCCGGCGTCGGCGAGCCCACGCCGGTGCCGGTGGTGCGGCTGATGATGGCGCTCAAGCTCACCAGCCTTGCCCAGGGCGCTTCCGGCGTGCAACCGGGCACGCTGGCGTTGCTGGAAGCGATGCTGCGTGCGGGCATCACGCCGGTGGTGCCGTGCCAGGGATCGGTCGGCGCCTCCGGCGATCTGGCACCGCTGTCGCATCTGGCCGCGGTGATGATCGGCGTTGGCGAAGCCTTCGTCGGCGACAAGCGCCTGCCAGCCGCGGACGCGCTCGCGCATGCGCAGTTGCAGCCACGCGTGCTCGGCGCAAAAGAAGGGTTGGCGCTGCTCAATGGCACGCAATTTTCCACTGCCTGCGCGCTGGCCGGCTTGTTCGAGATCGAAACCGTATTGCAGGCCGCCCTGGTGACCGGCGCGCTGTCGGTGGAAGCGGCAAAAGGCTCGGATACGCCGTTCGATGCCCGCATCCATGCGCTGCGCGGGCAACCGGGGCAGATTGCAACCGCTGCGGCGCTGCGGGCGTTGATGGCCAACTCGGCGATTCGCGAGTCGCATCGCCTCGGCGATGTGCGCATACAGGATCCGTATTGCCTGCGTTGCCAACCGCAGGTGATGGGCGCGGCGCTGGACATCATGCGGCAGGCCGCGCGCACGCTGGACATCGAAGCCAATGGCGTCACCGATAATCCGTTGGTCTTCAGCGATACCGGCGAGGCCTTGTCTGGCGGCAATTTCCACGCTGAGCCGGTAGCGTTTGCTGCCGACATGCTGGCGATGGCGGTGTGCGAAATCGGCTCGATCAGCGAACGCCGCACCGCGATGCTGGTCGACCCGGCACTGTCTGGTCTGCCAGCGTTTCTCACACCTCGCCCGGGCCTCAATTCCGGCTTCATGATTCCGCAGGTCACCGCTGCGGCGTTGGTATCGGAAAACAAGCAGCGCGCGTATCCGGCCAGCGTCGATTCGATTCCGACCTCGGCCAATCAGGAAGATCATGTGTCGATGGCGGCGCACGGCGCGCGACGTCTGCTGGCCATGGCAGAAAATGCCGCGCACGTGATCGGCATCGAGTTGTTGGCAGCCGTGCAAGGCTGCGATTTCCATGCACCGCTGCGCTCCAGCACTGCGCTGGAAGCGGCACGCGCGCTGTTGCGTGCGCAGGTCGCAACGCTACAGGACGACCGCTACTTCCATCCCGACATGCTCGCTGCAAGCGCGCTGGTACGGTCAGGCGCCTTGGCCAACGCAGTGGCGATCGCACTGCCGGGTGTGGAGCAGGACGCATGACGCGGCGGGTTGCACATCCCCTGCGCAGCGCCATGACGCCGCGCGGTGCATGGGCTGGTAGCGCGGCATATGCACGCGAGACGGCTGCGTCGTTCACTCAGCACCATGACGATCTTTATGCGTATCGCTGGCATAGCTTGCTCGCTGCTACGCGCGCGAAAGGAGCGCAGCGATGAACACCCTGCCCGATTGGTTGGAAGTGCATCGCGGCGACGCACCGTTGCTTGTCAGCTTCCCGCACACTGGCACCGAGCTGCCCGACACGGTGGCCGACCAGTTCGTGTCGCCGTGGCTGGCGCGCCGCGACGCCGATTGGTGGGTGCACCAGGTCTACGACTTCGCACAGTCGCTGGGTGCCACCACGGTGCGCACCGCCATCTCGCGCTCGGTCGTCGACGTCAACCGCGACCCGAGCGGCGTTTCGCTGTATCCGGGCCAGAACACCACCGGCCTGTGTCCGTTGACCACCTTCGACAATCAGCCGCTGTATGCCGATGGGCAGGCGCCGGATCAGGCGCAGATCGATCTGCGCCGCACGCACTGGTTCGACCCGTATCACGCCGCACTCGCCGCCGAGATTGCGCGCCTGCGTCAGCAACACGCAACCATCGTGGTGTACGACGCGCATTCGATCCGCTCTTTCATCCCGCACCTGTTCGACGGTGAGTTGCCGCAGTTCAACATCGGCAGCAACGACGATCGCAGCTGCGATCCGGCCCTGGCCGACGCCGTCGAACAGCTGTGCCGCAGCAGTGGCTCCAGCACCGTGCGCAACGGGCGCTTCAAGGGCGGCTGGATCACCCGCCACTACGCGCAACCCGACCAGGGCGTGCACACCCTGCAGATGGAACTGGCCTGCCGCGGCTACATGCGCGAGCCGGACACCATCACCCCCGACAACTGGCCTACGCCGTGGCAGCCGGTGCACGCCGCCGCGTTACGCGCAGTGCTGCGGCATGTGCTGCTGGCCTGCCTGCAGTTCGCCACTGCGCCCTTATCCGACACCACGCCGCACGCGGCCAACCGTTGATTGCAAGGAACCCGGCATGACCCGTCACGATGCAACCCGCGTCATCCGCGCCGCCACCGGCACCACGCTCACCGCCAAGAGCTGGCTCACCGAAGCGCCGCTGCGCATGTTGATGAACAACCTGGACCCGGATGTAGCCGAGCGCCCGCAGGAACTGGTGGTGTATGGCGGCATCGGCCGTGCCGCGCGCGACTGGGAATCCTTCGATGCGATCGTCGCCGCACTCACTCGGCTGGACGACGACCAAACCTTGCTGGTGCAATCTGGCAAGCCGGTCGGCGTGTTCCGCACCCATGTCGACGCACCGCGCGTACTGATCGCCAATTCCAATCTGGTGCCGCGCTGGGCCACCTGGGACCACTTCAACGAACTCGATAAAAAGGGTCTGGCGATGTATGGCCAGATGACCGCCGGCAGCTGGATCTACATCGGCGCGCAAGGCATCGTGCAAGGCACCTACGAAACCTTCGTGGAGATGGGCCGCCAGCATTACGGCGGCAGCCTGGCCGGCAAGTGGCTGTTCACCGGCGGCCTTGGCGGCATGGGTGGCGCGCAGCCGCTGGCCGCGGTGATGGCCGGCGCCTCGTGCCTGGCGGTGGAGTGCCGCCGTTCCAGCATCGACATGCGCCTGCGCACCGGCTATCTGGACACCTGGACCGACTCGCTGGACGAAGCGCTGCGCCTGATCGAGGAATCCTGCACGGCGAAGAAGCCGCTGTCGGTCGGCCTGCTCGGCAATGTCGCCGACGTGCTGGACGAACTGCTGCTACGCGGGATCAAGCCAGACCTGCTGACCGACCAGACCTCCGCGCACGACCCGGTCAACGGCTATTTGCCGCAGGGCTGGAGCGTGGAAGAGTGGGACGCAAAACGCGAGAGCGCGCCCAAGGAAGTAGAAGCCGCCGCACGCGAGGCAATGGCCAACCACATCCGCGCCATGCTCACCTTCCACGCGCTCGGCGTGCCCACCGTGGACTACGGCAATAACCTGCGCCAGATGGCGCTGGAGCAAGGCGTGTCCGACGCGTTCGACTTCCCCGGCTTCGTGCCCGCCTACATCCGCCCGCTGTTCTGCCGCGGTATCGGCCCGTTCCGCTGGGTCGCGCTCAGCGGCGACCCGGAAGACATCGCCAAGACCGATGCCAAGGTGAAGGAATTGATTCCTGACGATGCGCATCTGCATCGCTGGCTGGACATGGCCGCCGAAAAAATCGCTTTCCAGGGCCTTCCCGCGCGCATCTGCTGGGTCGGTCTGGGCGACCGCCACCGGCTCGGCCTGGCCTTCAACGCGATGGTGCGCAGCGGTGAGTTGAAAGCCCCGGTGGTGATCGGCCGCGACCATCTGGATTCGGGCAGCGTCGCCTCGCCGAACCGCGAAACCGAAGCCATGGCCGACGGCTCCGATGCGGTGTCCGACTGGCCGTTGCTCAATGCGCTGCTCAATACCGCCAGCGGCGCAACCTGGGTCTCGCTGCACCACGGCGGCGGCGTTGGCATGGGCTTCTCGCAACACGCCGGCATGGTCATCGTCTGCGACGGCAGCGACGCAGCCGACAAGCGCATCGAACGCGTGCTCTGGAACGATCCCGCCACCGGCGTGATGCGCCACGCCGATGCCGGGTATGCGATCGCAACCGAGTGCGCGCGTGAGAAAGGATTGGATTTACCGGCAATTCTGATCTGAAATTGCACGACCAAGGGAGTGCGGCGTGCTGATTGGGCGAATGCACGCGTTAGAAACCGAATGCGCCTGCCACCCTGTGGCGG
Organism: Xanthomonas sp. Leaf148; assembly: GCF_001423585.1. Lineage (GTDB taxonomy): Bacteria > Pseudomonadota > Gammaproteobacteria > Xanthomonadales > Xanthomonadaceae > Xanthomonas. The sequence continues at coordinate 221,965 of NZ_LMOP01000001.1, forward strand.
CGCCAGCGCTCGAGCCTGCATGCCACATCTGCATATCCCGGCTCCGGTCTCCTGTGCGGAACGGCTTCCCAAGCTAGCAGCGTTCGGCGCCCTTCACTCCGCACGTTGATGGAAGCTTGCATGTCGTGCATGCAGCGCCCTGGCTGACACGGGGCGATCTTGCATTCATTGATCAGCTGCCAATTTCGCCCTGCGCCGCCGGTGTTCAGCTCGACACATATAGTGACTTCTGTCACGATTGATACAGAGCTGAAATGAAGCGATGACGCGCAATGCGCCGATAGGCTAGGCTTGCAGCTGGTCAGATGCTGGGGGGAGGCTCTGACCATGGCAACTTCGCATCACACAGCAACATCGCGCCAGTTCAGGCGCGGGGTTTTTTCGCATGGATCACACTGAGAGCCCCCCCTCATGCAGCAGGAACAGCGCATCGATTCGTTGACCGGTATTCGCGGCCTTGCCGCCTTGCTGGTGGTCTACGCACATCTGGCTGAAGAAAAATTCTTCGCCGACACCCACCTTTATCCCGGTGAGATGGGCGTCATGGTGTTCTTTACCTTGAGCGGATTTTTGATGGCGTTTCTTTATGGCGAAAAAGAAGCCAGTTACGGCTCGGTGGCCCGTTATGCGATTTCGAGATTCTCGCGCATTGCACCGGCATATCTCACTGTTGTGCTGGCTTCGTACCTGATCTACAACCTGATCGACCCGCAGTTTGTGTATTCCATCAGCCACAGCAACCTGCTCCGTCACCTTTTGTTTTCAGGCAATGTCTCCGCGCTATGGAGCATTCCGCCGGAAGTTCAGTTCTACGTGATCTTCGTCGGCATCTGGTTCTCGTTGCGTGCTTTCCACAACAAGAACAATGTTGCTTTAATGGTGGCGGTGCTCGGCACCATCATGGTGCTTATCACCTATCGACAGGAACTTCCCGGTACGTTTGTCGGATCGAAAATTCATTATTTTCTGGCAGGCGTGGTGTCTGGGCTGATACGCAGCCGCGTGAGTGCAAGTGGCAACATGACCACGCTCGCAATCCTGCAGGCAGCAGTGATCGGACTGATATCGCTGGTGATCCTCGGTGTGATCGATGTGGATTTGGGCTCCAAACGCGAACTCTATCTCACGCTCGAAACGGCAGGTTTCTCCGGCATCTTTGTCTTCCTGTTCTCCTTCGATACCGGCCTCAGCAAGCGTCTGCTCGGCAACCGCTTCATGATGCTAAGCGGCGAATGCAGCTTTTCGATGTACCTGCTGAACATTCCGATCATCTATGCCGCGCTGGCGGTTATGGATGGCGTGCCACCGAGGCCGGTCCTGGCGGTACCCATCATTGCGATCACGATCGCTGCGGCATGGGCCATGTATCGACTGGTCGAAATGCCCGGGAACACCTTGCTGCGCCGGCTGGGCACTCGCCTGCTGCTGCGCCCCGCGTCCGCGCCAGTGCTGCCGCCTAATCCTCCCACGACACTGGCAACACGGGCGTCGCCTGGTACATCCACGCAGTCCTGACACTCGCCCCTGTTTGCCGACCTACGACGTACGCCTCCTGATCGGAGGCGTTTACGTTTAGAGCGGCTGACAAACGACGGCGTTACCAGATCTCGGGCACAGCCAGTGCCCGGAAGGGGCATATCCCTTCCGTCTACCGCGGTTGCGTTGCGCCCTCCACATCTGCCTGACAGCCGCCCGCCAGGTGGTAGCGCTGACAACCGACGCGGCCAGATGGTGGCAATTGGGGCAATGAACCGGTTGTCTGTCCACGATTGCCCTCAAGAACATCGTTGCCAAGCCGACAAGGTATGCAACGTTTCGAGGAATCCTCATGGGCATCCTGATCTACCTGGTGCCTGCCTTCGCACTCTGGGCGCTCATCGCCACGGGTCTGGCGTTCGTGCGTGGGCGCCAGCTCAATGCCGAGTACGGGCAGCACGCCAGTACACAGGACAGTCTTGCGCGCTATCAGGCGGCGCTGTCGCAGCTCAAGGCACGCGCCGCAGCTACTACGCTGGAGCTGGAATCGCTGCAGCGCAGCTACACCGTGCTCAAGCAGTCGCTGGAGCAGCATGAACAAAACGCCGTAGAACAGCAGCGCCCAGAGGTACCCGAGCAAGTGATTCCGATGGTCATGGTGCAGCGCCTGGATATCGCCAACGAGATCGGCACGCTGTTTGCCCATGTCGCCCGTGTGGCACGCAGCCTGCGTCGCTACAGCGCCTATAGCCGCGGTCACAATGCGCCCGAGCCCAGCACGGCACGCTACGACCTGCATTGGCTAGCCGACTGCCTGCATAGCTTCGACCAGGTGGGTCACGCGTTGGTGCGCGGCAATATCGCGGCATTGATTACCGCCTGCCAGGATCTGCTGTCGATGTACGAGCACTATCTGAAGGACGGCTCCGGCTATAACAGCCGCGACACCTTCCAGCGCCTGAGCAGCGATGTGCCGCTGTCGGAGGCTACCGACGCCATCCGCTCGATCATCGTCAAGGCGACGCTGGCGCAGGATGTGCAGGACGCGGTGCAGGACGATGCGGTGGCCGTGGCGGTGGCAGCGGAGCAGTGATTCGGGAATCGGGAATCGGGAATCGGGAATCGGGAATCGCAAAAGCGTGTGATCGAGGAACTGTTGGGTCAACTCGCCTGCATGCATTCAAAGCATTGAAACTGCGCTTCGCTAGCGCAACAAAAACGCGCCGTTATCGGCGCGTTTTTGTTTCCACTTCCAGTACTAATGCTGCGGTAATGCGTAGGCGATCAACGCATCGCCAGCCGGGGTTTCCATGAAGTGGTGGCCGCCGGCCATGATCACCAGATATTCGCGGCCGCCGTAGGAATACACCATCGGGTTGGCCTGCCCGCCGGCCGGCAGCTTGGCGTGCCAGAGCTCCTTACCGGTGGCCAGGTCGATGGCGCGGATCAGGTCGTCGGTGGCTGCCGCGATGAAGATCAAACCACCGGCCGTCACCACCGAACCACCGTTGTTGGGTGTGCCGATCTCGATCGGCAGGCCGGAGCGGATGCCGAACGGGCCATTGCCGCGCGCACTGCCGAACGGCCGGTCCCACAGCGTCTTGCCGCTGGCCAGATCGATGGCGCGGATGCCGCCATACGGCGGTTCCTTGCACAACAGCTTGGTAAACGGCAACCGCCAGCCGGCATTGACGTTGATCGCATACGGCGTGCCGGCCTGCGGGTCGCCCGCGCCTTCTGCGCCGCCTGCATCGCCGCGCACTTGATCGCGCGGCGCCCAGCCCAGCTTGTTGGCCTTGGCACGCGGTACCAACAGGTTGTAGTTCGGCATGTCGTTGTAATTGGCCACGATCACGCCGTGCTGCGGATCCACCGCCACGCTGCCCCAATCCGAGCCGCCGTTGTAACCGGGATACTCGATCGAATGCCGATCGGCTTCCGGTGGCGTGTAGATGCCCTTGTAGCTGGCCTTGCGGAACTGGAGACGACACACCAATTGGTCGATCGGGGTCATGCCCCACATATCGCGCTCGGTCAAATCCGGCTTGCGCAACGTGTGATACAGCGAAAACGGCTGGGTTTTTGCGCGCATCTGCGGCTCCACGCCACCGCCGGGCACCGCACGTTCTTCCACGCCAACCAGCGGCTTGCCGGTGCGCCGATCCAGCACATACAACTCGCCCTGCTTGCTCGGCAGCAACACCGCCGGCACTTTGACGCCGTCCTTGGGGAAGTCGATCAGGCTCGGCTGTGAACCCAGGTCGTAATCCCACGCGTCGATATGCGTGGTCTGGAAATTCCACACCGGCTTGCCGGTTGTGACATCCAGCGCCACCAGCGAGGTGGCGTAGCGATTCTCTGGAGGCGTGCGCGAGCTGCTCCAGTAATCGGCAGTGGAATTACCAATCGGCAGGTACACATACCCCAGTTGCTCGTCCGCAGCGGCAGTGGTCCACATATTGGGCGTGCCAGGCGTCCAGTTTTGGCCCGGCGGCGGTGCGCCATCCCAGTCCGGATGCGTCATGTCCCAGGCCCAGCGCAATTTACCGGTCACCGCATCGAAGCCTTCGATCACACCGGACGGCTCGTACCGCTTCTGCCCATCCAGCACCTGATGCCCAGTGACGACCACCCCGCGCACGATCGCTGGCGGTGAATTGATCGACACATAGCCGGGCGGCGTCTCGCCCATGCCGGCCGTGATATCGACCTGCCCATTGCTGCCGAAGTCCGGGCAAGGCTGACCGCTGCGTGCATCCAGCGCAATCAGGCGCCCATCCAGCGTGCCTTCGATCACCCGCGTACGGCACAGCGCTGAGCCATTGGAAGCCATTTCGGCAGCGCCGGCGTTGGCCACCGCCGGCACCTTGTAATACGACACGCCACGGCACGCGGCGGTATACGGAATCGCCTCGTCCTTGACCTTGGGGTCGTAGCGCCAACGCTGCTTGCCGCTGGACGCATCCAGCGCAATCACCTGGTTGCGCGCAGTGCACAGGTACAGACTGTCGCCCACCTTCAACGGTGTGGTTTCCGCGCCCCAGCGCTTGCTCGGCAGATCGCCGGTATGAAAAACCCAGGCCTGCTGCAGCTGTGCGACGTTGTCGCGGTTGATCTGTTGCAGCGGCGAATAGCGCTGACCCGCCTGGCTACGCCCGTACGCCGCCCAATCGCCATCTGCGGGCGCGTTGGCCGGTTGCACATCGGTCGTTGCAGATGCTGCCGGTGCACTGCGATTGACCAGACCACCGGCCATCCCGGCGGCATGCGCCAGCGCGCCATCGGCCTCGGTCACGCCTTGCGGAATGAACGCCAGCACGAACGCGACCACAAACACTGCCGCCAATACACCCGCCACGCTGCGCGACAGCGCGCGCGATACCGGGCGTTGCAGTTTTGGCAACAGCAGCGCAAGCACGAACGCCAGGCCCACGATCAGGCCCAGACGCGGCACCCAACGCCAGTAATCGCTGCCCGACTCCCACCACGTCCACAGCACCGAGCCGGCCACCACGGCTGCAAACCACCACGCGCCCGCGTTGCGGCCACGGAACAGCAACACGCCAGCGATCAGCATCGCCGCACCGGCTGGTGCGTAATACCAGGAGCCATCCAGCGCGGCCAACCACACGCCACCGGCCAGCAACACCGCACCCAGCACGGCAATCACGCCTCCCAAGATCGCAAGCGCCCAATGGCCGCGACCGGAAGGACGATCCACATTCGTCATCAGTTATTCCTCTTCGACACAGCGGCGACGCAACGCCGCCGCACCGCCAATCACCTTCGACCTGCGCCGGTGAAAGCGCCGCGTTTTTCGCAGTGGGGGCGCTTAAACACTGCGTTGCACATGTCATCGCCTGCAATAAACCAAGCGCGCAAGAAAACACATGCAATAAAAAACGCCGGCATTGCCGGCGTTTTCGTTCAACTGCAGCGATGACGTTAGCCGATCATTCTTCGGTTGCCGGCGGCAGCGCGGCGGACTCGACGGTTGCGCTCGCGTCTTCCACCACGTCGTCCACTTCATCCAGCGATGCGTCCAGGCGTTCGACGGCCTGCAACTTCTCGCCCTTGGACAGACGGATCAACGTTACACCCTGCGTGTTGCGGCCCACGCGCGAAATTTCCGAACCGCGTGTGCGCACCAGGGTGCCGCCATCGGAGATCAGCAGCACTTCGTCGGTGGCGCCCAGCAGTACCGCACGCACCAGCTTGCCGTTGCGCTCGCTGGTCTGGATACCGATCACGCCCTGCGTGCCGCGTCCCTTGCGTGGGTATTCGGACAGCGGAGTGCGCTTGCCGTAGCCCTTCTCGGTGGCGGTGAGGATGTAGGCCATATCGTCGCTCTCGGCGACGTCGATCACCGCCGACTCGGCGCCGTCTGCAGTATCGACAACGTCGTCCGCAGCGTCTTCATCGGACTCGATCTCGATCCCACCCGCCGGGTCGGACACGATCAGGCTGACCACTTCCTCGCCCTTGGGCATGCGGATACCACGCACGCCGGTGGCGGTACGGCCCATCGAACGCACGGTGGACTCGCCAAAGCGCACGGTCTTGCCGTTGGAGGCGAACAACAGTACGTCGCGATCGCCATCGGTCAGCGCAACGCCGACCAGCGCGTCGCCATCGTCCAGATTGATCGCGATCTTGCCGCGCGCCAGACGGAAGGCGAACTCGCTGAGCGGAGTCTTCTTAACGGTACCGTTGCGGGTGGCGAAGAACACATAGCGGTTATCGGCGTATTCGCGCACCGGCAACACCGCTTGCACTCGCTCGCCGGATTCCAGCGGAATCCAGTTGATGATCGGGCGGCCACGCGCATTGGAGCCGGCTTCCGGCAACTGATGAACCGGCAGCCAGAACACCTTGCCGCTGCTGGTGAAGGTCAGCAACGTATCGTGCGTGTTGACCAGCCACAGCTGATCGATGAAATCTTCTTCCTTGGTCGCTGCGGCAGAACGGCCACGCCCGCCACGCCGCTGCGCGCGATACGCGCTCACCGGCTGACGCTTGGCATAACCGGCGTGCGACAAGGTCACCACCACGTCTTCCGGCGCGATCAGATCGAGAATATCCAGATCTTCTTCGCTGTGACGGATCTCGGTGCGGCGCTCGTCGCCGTACTCTTCGCGGATGTTGATCAGCTCGTCGCGGATCACCTGCAGCAGCACATCGGGGTTTTCCAGGATGCGGATCAGGCCCTGGATGACCTCGAGCAACTGCTTGTACTCGTCGGTCAGCTTTTCCTGTTCCAACCCGGTCAGGCGATGCAGACGCATTTCCAGGATCTGCGAGGCCTGCACTTCGCTGAGCTGATAGAAGCCATTGGCCAGGCCAACGCCCGGCGCCAGGTCTTCCGGCTTGGACGCTTCGGCACCGGCGGCACCCAGCAGCGCACCGACCAGACCCGGTTCCCAGGTCTTGGCCAGCATGCGCTCGCGCGCTTCCTGCGGGTTGGCCGAGGTCTTAATCAACTCGATCATTTCATCGATGTTGGCCAACGCAACGGTCAGGCCTTCCAGCACATGCGCACGCGCACGCGCCTTGCGCAGCTCATAAATGGTGCGGCGGGTGACCACTTCGCGGCGGTGGCGGATGAACGCCTGCAACATCTGCTTGAGGTTCATCAACTGCGGGCGGCCGTCGATCAGCGCCACCATGTTGATGCCGAACACCGACTCCATCTGGGTCTGCTGGTACAGGTTGTTGAGCACAACCTCAGCCGACTCGCCGCGCTTGATTTCGATGTAGATGCGCATGCCGTCCTTGTCGGACTCATCGCGCAGCTCGCTGATGCCTTCGAGCTTCTTTTCCTTGACCAGCTCGGCGATCTTTTCGATCAACCGCGCCTTGTTGACCTGGTAAGGGATCTCGGTGACGACAATCGCCTCGCGGCCGTTGTCGGCCACTTCCACATCGGCCTTGGCGCGGATACGCACGCGGCCACGGCCGGTGCGGTAGCCCGCGGCAATGCCGGCAGTACCGTTGATGATGCCGGCAGTGGGGAAATCCGGGCCCGGGATGTACTCCATCAAGCCTTCGACATCCAGCTCGGGCGTATCGATCAACGCAATGCAGGCGTTGATCGCCTCGGTCAGATTGTGCGGCGGGATGTTGGTGGCCATGCCCACCGCGATACCGGCAGAACCGTTGACCAACAGGCTCGGGAACCGGGTCGGCATGACCGTCGGTTCCAATTCCTTTTCATCGTAATTGGGCTGGAAATCGACGGTTTCCTTGTCGATATCGGCCATCAGCTCATGCGCCAGCCGCGACATGCGCGACTCGGTGTAACGCATCGCCGCGGCGGAGTCGCCGTCGACCGAACCGAAGTTACCCTGGCCGTCCACCATCATGTAGCGCAGCGAGAACGGCTGCGCCATGCGCACCAGCGTGTCGTACACCGACTGGTCGCCGTGCGGATGGTACTTACCGATGACGTCGCCGACGATACGCGCCGACTTGAAATAGGCCTTGTTGCTGTGAGCACCCAGCTCGTGCATCGCGAACAGCACGCGGCGGTGCACAGGCTTGAGGCCGTCACGGGCATCGGGGAGTGCGCGGCCAACGATCACGCTCATGGCGTAATCGAGATAGCTCTTGCGCATCTCGTCTTCCAGGTTGACCTGGATGATTTCCTTGGCGGTTTCTGCCATTCGGGTTCCGTAAGTGAGGTGGCGGGCGAGCCGGAAAGCCGCGTCGGGGGCGCCTCAGTCACAGGCTGCCGACCCCACGCTCCCGCCGATCGATTCAAGCCCCAGATTGTACCACGAAGGGGCTTCCCGATACCGTCGCTTTACGGCCAGAAACAAGCACTTGCAAGGATTTTGGCGGGACGTTGGCGGCAATCTTGCCGCCGGTCCGGCTCAGGCGCCGAAGGCGGCCTGCATTCGCGCCGAATCGGGCTGCTCGATCACCCCACGTTCGGTGACGATGGCATCGATCAGCGCGCCGGGGGTGACGTCGAACACCGGGTTCCAGGCATGGATACCCTCGGCCACCGTCCGCACCCCGCCCACGCCGAACAACTCGCCCGGATCGCGCTGTTCGATCTCGATCTGATCGCCATCGCTGGTGGCCATGTCCACCGTCGACGACGGCGCCACCACCATGAACTTGACCCCGTGGTGACGCGCGGCAATGGCCAGCTGGTACGTGCCGATCTTGTTGGCGGTGTCGCCGTTGGCGCAGATGCGGTCCGCGCCGACGATCACCCACTGCACCAGGCCGGATTTCATCAGATGCGCCGCGGCCGAGTCGGCGATCAGGGTGGCATCGATGCCGTCCTGCTGCAGCTCCCACACGGTCAGGCGCGCGCCCTGCAGCCAAGGCCGGGTTTCGCCGGCGAACACCTTGGCGATACGTTGCTGCGCCATGCCGGCACGGATCACGCCCAGCGCGGTGCCGAAGCCGGCGGTGGCCAGCGAGCCGGTATTGCAGTGGGTGAGCACGCCGCTGCCCGGCGCGATCAGCCCGGCACCCAGCGCGCCCATGTGACGATTGGCGGCCAGATCCTCATCGGCGATGGCCTGCGCCTCGCGCGCAATCACCTCGCGCCAGTCTGCACCGGCCGCGCCCAGCACCCGGCGCATGCGCATCAACGCCCAGGCCAGGTTGACCGCGGTCGGGCGCGCGGCATTGAGCCGCAACAGCGCCGGTTCGAGTTTCTGCAAGGCCGCACTGCCATCGTCGGCAGCGATATCGCGCGCAGCCAACACCACGCCCCAGCCGGCCGCGATACCGATCGCCGGCGCACCACGCACGGCCAGCGAATGGATGGCCTCGGCCACCGCATCGCTGCTCTCGCAGCGCACATGCTCCACCACGAAAGGCAGCTTGCGTTGGTCGAGCAATTCCAGGGCATCGCCGGTCCACAGCAGTGGGCGGATGTGGTCGTAGCGGGCGTAATCGATATGGGCGCTGTCGTTCATCGCCCTATTGTAAGGCGCGCGCGTAGCCCAGTCAGCGACCGGCGATGCTCAGCCCGTCGTGCTAGCGCAGCAGTGCATCAAGCGCAAAAGCCTGATTGGTCGAGGGTGCGGTGCCCTCGCCGCTCGCGGGACACGCCGCAAGTACGTCCCTGTAGGCTCGGTAGCGGCATCCATGCCGCCACACGGTCCCGCAATCGGCGAGGACACCGCACCAGACGGTTTGCTGACTGCTCTGGAAGTTTGACGGTTGCTTTGTTAAAGCCTGCCCGTCGATCGCAATGCGCTGCGCTGCGAAGATGATCCGACCCGGCGTTATCCAGACAACACACCAAGCCTTGCTTGCAAGCGTGCACACCGACCATCGCGACTGGTCCTTGCCCGCCCACCTTCGCGGGACCTTACGCGGCATGGATGCCGCGTAAGAGCTTACAAGGACGTACTTGCAGCGTGTCCCGCGAGGGTGGGCGGGCAAGAACCCTGCAGCCAAACCGCAGATTCAGCCGCGCTGTGCAGCGAAAGCACGTGCGCAGCAGCTGGCGATGTACGTGGCCAAGATTCTTCGCCCAGCAATAGACCACGCGGCAGGTTCGTCAGCCGCTCAGTCGACGATGAACTCGGCGCGGCAACCATCGTTGACCCACACCCCGTCGCGGCTCCAGCCCCAGGTCTGGCCTTCCACGCACGCCGTCCTGGACAGTTGCCGGCCCAGGCGCACCTTGCGCTCCACCGACACCCCGCATGTGCGGCGCGCGCTCTTTTTCGATTCGCACGTGACCATGCGCGGCACCGCCACGAAACCGGACCCATCTTCGGCGCCGACTTCGAACTCGCCATCGCAACCACGCGATACCCAGATTTCGTTACGGCGCGTTCCCCAGGTACGGTTTTCCTTGCACGGCCACATCGAGCGTTGCCGCAACAGGCGTACAGGCGCGCCGCGCAAGACCACCGGGCACACCACCTTGCCGCCGTTGGAATCGCAACGAACTACACGCCGCATCAGCGGTGTGGCCGGCACGGTGGCGGCGAATTCGGCACGACAGCCTTGCTCGACCCAGACACCGTCGCGGTCGACATCCCATTCGCTACCACGGATACAACTGGTTTCGGAGAGCTGGCGTACCAGTTGCACGCCGCTGGCGACATCCATCGCGCAATGCACGCGCGCCATGTCCTTGGATTCGCAACGCACCACGCCGGAGCCACGCTCAGCGGCGCGCGCATCGGCGAGCATCAGCAGCGGCAGGCACCACAAACCGCATAAGCTGATCAGCCACTTCATGCCAGCAATCCTCACCCCGAAACGATAAACGTCGCGCCCCCGTGGACGTGAAGATGAGAGCATCATCGATGTGAAGATAGCAATACGGCGGCGATGACAGCGGCATGGCAGCGCAACCCACGCTTGCTTGCTGCACAACCAAATGCGTGCGGCATCGCCTACAGGCAGTGGGCTGCGCGGGTCCGGATCTGCGCTGTGATCAACTTGAGATCTCCACGGCCAATCGCGATGCGGGGACCGCACTCGGGTATCGCATCGAGCGCAGCGGAGAAAACCGAGCGCGCAGTCGTCATGTGAGTGCGGATGGCGCGCTGAGAACCGACGTGCATGCGGACTCCATGGCGTGCCGCACACCTGCGACGCAGGCGCGGCGATGAGCGCATCAGGGTTGTTGGCCGCTGCCAGTGCCTGGCGCATCGCCCGATCTCACTGGTCGCAACTCAGGCGCGGGCGAAGTCGAACGCCAGCACGTCGGCAATCTGCGCGGTGCCGCGCAAGGCCATCAATAGCCGATCCACACCCACCGCCACGCCGGCGCAATCGGGCAGCTGCGACAACACCGCCAATAGGTGTTCATCCAGCGGCAGCTGCGGCAATCCGCGGGCCGCACGCACGGTATTGTCGCGGGTGAAGCGTGCCCGTTGCTCCTGCGCATCGTTCAATTCGTGGTAGCCGTTGGCCACTTCATAGCCGCCCAGATACAGCTCGAAGCGCTCGGCGACCGGCGGGCTGTCGTGACGGATACGCGCCAGCGCGCATTGGCTGGCTGGCCAGTCGTGCACCACGGTCAGCGTCTCGCTGGCAAAGCCGGGCTGGATGCGATGGGTCATCAGCAGATCCAGCCAATCGTCGCGTGTCAGTCCCTGCGGATCGATGGCAACGTCATGCAGTGCTGCACGCAGCGTGTCGACCGGGTCCAGCAACGGGTCGATGCCCAGGCGTTGCACGAACAGCTCGCGATACGTGAGCACCTGCACGCTCGCCTCGCGCTGCATCAGGGCAAGCGCGCGCTGCACCAGTGCGACGGTTTCCTGCGCCAACTTACGGTCGTCCCAACCCACCCGATACCACTCGAGCATGCTGAATTCCGGATTGTGCCGGCCGCCGGCTTCGCCGTTGCGGAACACGCGCCCCAGTTCGTAGCAATCGCCCAGGCCGGCGGCGAGCAGGCGTTTGAGCGGATATTCCGGCGAGGTGCGCAGCCAGCGCAGCGGCGCACCAGCATCCACATGTCCGCTGAAGCGGGTGCTGAAACTTTCGATATTCGGCTCGGTGTTGCCGGCCTGCGACAGCACCGGCGTTTCCACTTCCAGCACGCTGCGCTCGGCAAAAAAAGCGCGAATCGCGGCATTGAGCTGAGCGCGCAACCGCAGCCCGGCCAGATCGAGTTGCGCTGCGGTCATGGCTGTTGGCCGTGCTCGCCCAGAAAGGCCAGCAGCCGCGCTTCGTCCCAGATGTCCACGCCCAGCGATTGCGCCTTGTCGAGCTTGGAGCCGGCCTCCTCACCGGCCACCAGGAACGCGGTTTTCTTGGAGACACTGCCGGCCACCTTGGCGCCTAATGCTTCGAGCCGCTGTTTGGCGGCATCGCGCGTCAAGGCGGCCAAGGTGCCGGTGATCACGACCGTCTGGCCGTCCAAGGGGCCGGCCTGCACCGCCTCGACGTCCGGCAGGCGCGCCAGCACCGTTTCCATCGCCTGTTGTGCCGATGTGGCGAGTGCCGCATTTTCTGGGCGATCCAGCCACTGCAGCAGCGCGGCCACCACCGGTGCGGGCACGCCGGCCTGCAATAACGCGTCGCTGCCGGCAGTGCGCAGCGCATCGAACGACGGCACCGCCGCCGCCAGTTGCTGCGCGCGCACCGGCGTCACCTTGGGAATGTCCATGTCTTCCAGCACGCTGGCAAAACTCAAGGCATCGCGCAGCTTGGGCGATGGCGGGTGTGCATCGCCGATGCGCACGCCACGTTGCAGCAAATCGTCGATGGCCTGCTGGTTGCCCGGCTGATCGAGGAAGTGCCCGAGCGAACGCGCCACTTCGCCACCGATATCGGGCACACGTTTGAACAGCGGCCACGGCAGATGGCGGATCAGCTCCAGATCGCCGAACCACGCCGCCAAGGCCTTGGCCGTGCTCTCGCCCACATGCTCGATGCCCAGCGCAAACAGAAAGCGCTCCAACGTGGTATCGCGCGATGTTTCAATCGCCTCGATCAGGTTCTCGGCCCATTTGGTGGCGATCTTGCGGCGGTTCCAATCGAAGCTCGGCAGCCCTGCACGCAGCAGATCGGCCTGCCAGGTCTGCGGCGCCTCATGTTCGCCGGCCAGATCCACACCGATGCTCGCCACGGTGGTTTCGAGCTGCGCATACGCACCGGTTGCCAAATGCTCGCGCGCCTCGCGCAAGAACGCATGCGGGCTATCGGCGGTGCTGATCAGGCGCAGTTGCAGCAGTTGATCGACGGTGAGCAGATACAGATCGGCCACACCTTGCACCAGTCCGCTATCGACCAGCACTTCGATGAATTTCTCGCCCAGACCGTCGACATCCATCGCACGCCGCGACACGAAATGCCGAAACGCCTCCTTACGCTGCGCCGGGCAGGTCAACTCGCCCGAGCACCGCCACACCGCCTGGCCTTCTTCGCGCACGATCTCCGACCCGCACACCGGGCACTGGGTAGGCATGCGCCATTCCTGCGTGCCCGGCGGGCGCTGGTCGGCGACCACGCCGGCGACTTCCGGAATCACATCGCCGGCACGCCGCACGATCACCGTATCGCCCACGCGCACATCCAGCCGCGCGATCTGGTCGGCGTTATGCAGCGTGGCATTGGTGACGATCACGCCAGCCACATGCACCGGCTTCAGTCGCGCCACTGGCGTCGCCGCACCGGTACGGCCAATCTGGATCTCGATCGCCTCCACCGTGGTGGATTGCTCCTGCGCCGGGAATTTGTGCGCAATCGCCCAGCGCGGCGCGCGCGAAACGAACCCCATCTCACGCTGGCCGGCCAGATCGTCGAGCTTGTACACCACGCCATCGATATCGAAGGCCAGCCCGTCGCGCGCCGCGCCAATGCGTTGGTAGTACGCCAGCAGGCCCTCGCTGCCCCGCACCACTTCGACCAACTGGCTGACCGGAAATCCCCAGTCGCGCAATTGCGCCAGGATGGCAGAATGCGTCTGCGGCAAGGCGCCGTCGCGTACTTCGCCCACACCGTACGCAAAAAAACTGAGTGGGCGCTGCGCGGTGATGCGCGCGTCCAGCTGCCGCAACGAGCCGGCCGCACCATTGCGCGGATTGGCCAGCACCTTGCCACCCTGCGCACGCATCTGCGCGTTGTACGCCTCGAACGCGGCGCGCGGCATGTAGACCTCGCCGCGCACTTCCAGCACCTTTGGCCAACCCTGCCCACGCAAACGCAGCGGAATCGCCTTGACCGTGCGCAGATTGGCGCTGACATCCTCGCCCGCGGCGCCGTCGCCACGGGTCGCACCTTGCACGAACTCGCCATCTTCGTAGCGCAGACTGATCGCCAGGCCATCGAGTTTGGGTTCGGCCGAAAACACCGGTTGTTTGAGCTCCAGCCGCTCGCTGATGCGACGGACAAACTCGCTCACTTCCTCATCGCTGAAGGCATTGCCCAACGACAACATCGGCAGCGCATGCCGCACTTCGGCAAAGCGCGACGCGGCCAGATACCCCACCCGCTGCGTCGGCGAATCGGCACTGGCCAGTGCCGGGTGCTCGGCCTCCAGCGCCTCCAGCTCACGCATCAGACGGTCGTAATCGACGTCGGCCATCTGCGGCTCGTCGAGCACGTGATAGCGGTAGTTCGCGTCTTCGATTCGGCGACGCAGGGCATCGATGCGCTGAGCGGGATCCGGGCTGACAGTCATACGATCGCTGGGCTGGCACTGGGCCGCCCATTCTAACGGGCCATGCCGATGCGCAAGCGATGACGCGCCCTGACGTCGATCCCCGGTCCGATGTCGCTGACCGTATCGACAGCGGCAGGCAAGCGCGCAAGGCCAAACGTAATGATGCCGGCAGCGCCTCGCTCGCACCCCGGCAGCAAGCCCAGCAGGATTTGCCGTCACGCGGACAGGCGCGACTGGCTTCCTGGACCGCCGGATCTGCCCGCTGACGGCCAACAGCGTGCCGCCCGGGGATTTCCCGATAGGCAGACCGGCACAAACCCGCTAGCGTGGCGACCTCTTTGTCCTGCTCGTCTGGAGCTCACCCGTGTCGTTGCCCGTTTCGCGCCGTTCGTTTCTCAGCCTTGCCACCACTGGCGTGGCAGTTTCCGCATTGGGGCTGGCACCCGCGGCTGAGGCGGCCCGCAAGCGCGCAGCCGCGGCCGCAGCGCCGGGCGTCGCACCGGCAGCAGGCACGGTGCTGCTCAACCTCAACGAACATCCGCTTGGGCCTGCTCCGGCAGCGCTGGATGCCGCAACGCGGTCGCTGGCGCGTTCGGGCCGTTATCTGCAGGAGATGGAGCAGGACCTGCGCAATCTGATGACCGGCGAGTTGCAGCTGCCCAACGACCATCTGGCATTGTTTCCCGGCTCCAGGGACGCACTGAATCGCGCCAGCAACCTGTTCACTTCGGCGCGTGCCGGCCTGGTGGTGGCAGACCCGAGCTTCGACCCGGTCATCGACAGCGCCACTGCCCGCGGCGTGCAGGTGCGCAAGGTGCCGCTGCGTGCCGATGGCGCGCATGACGTCAAGGCGATGGCCAAGGCCGACCCAACCGCCGGCCTGATCTATCTGTGCAATCCCGGCAATGCCACCGGCAGCATCACCCCGCGCAGCGACATCGAATGGCTGCTGGCCAACAAGCCGGCCAGTGCGGTGCTGGTGGTCGACGAGGCCTACATCCACTACAGCAACGAGCCGTCGATGGTCGACCTGGTGCGTCAGCGCCAGGACCTGATCGTGCTGCGCAGTTTCTCCAAACTCTACGGCATGGCCGGCCTGCGCCTGGGCGCGGCGCTTGCCCCGCCGGGGCTGCAGACCAAGCTCGCCAGCTTCGGCAGCAACCCGTTGCCGGTCCCGGCCATGGCGGCCGGCATTGCCAGCCTGCGCGACCCGCAACTGGTGCAGACCCGGCGCGCGGACAACGCACGCGTGCGCGATGAGACCGTCGCCTGGCTCAAAAGCAAGGGTTACACCTGCCTGCCCACGCAAGCGAACTGCTTCATGCTGGACGTCAAGCGCGAGGCCGGCGTGTTTGCCGATTCAATGCAAAAGCAGGGCGTGATCGTCGGCCGCAGCTGGCCGATCTGGCCCAAGCGCGTGCGCGTGACCGTTGGCACCGAGGCAGAGATGATGCGGTTCCGCGAGGCGTTTACCAAAGCCAAGCGCTGAGGGCCGACGCCTGCCACGCGCCCTGCCCGACCAGCGGATCTAGGGGTCCAGTTCCGCTGTGGCGGGTGTGCGCAAGGTGCGCCGGATCCATAGATAGCTGATGACAAAGGTCAGCAGCATCGAGCCTGCATTCCACAGCAACAGCTCGCGCAGCATCGACGGGCCTTGCAGGATGTGCGCGTAGTAACGGCGATCGAACAACGCGATCGCATGCGGCAGGAACACGCTGATGAAGGGCGTCGGCACCGGCGCCACCAACAGGGTGATGGCAGCGGCGAAACTGCCCACCACCCACGGCGAGTTGCGCGGGCGTTTGCGCAGGCGCGCGGTGATCAACGAAAAGATCCACAACAGCGGCATTGCCAGAATCGCCCACAGCACCAGCAGCAAGGCCACCGCCAACACGCCCTGCAGACTCAACATCGCTCAACTCACCAGCGCGGGGACTTGGTCAGCGGCGGTGCCTGGTGCTGACGATCGTAGGCGCGTAGTTCGTCACGGATATGCGCCACGCGCTGGCGACCCAGCGCATTGCGGCTGTCGTCCAGCACCACGCCGTCCAGCAACTCGGCCATGCGTTGCACGGTCGGCAGCATTTTTTCCCAGGCATCCAGCGCGGTCATCGGCGCCGGCAAGGTCAGGAAGAACGCGATCGCCGGGGTCTGCATCTCGCGGATGTTGGCCATGTCGAAACTGCCCGGCTTGAGGATGCTGGCCATGCTGAAGATCGGCCCGCGCTCCGGATGCCCTTCCACCAGGCGGTGGAACACATTCATATGGCCGAACACCAGGCCGGTCTTTTCTGCGGCAACCACCACATCTTCGCCACGCAGGATCTGGCCGGCCTTGGCCGCCACGAACAACGACACGATCTTGTCGAAATCCTGGTTGGGGCGCTTGCCGACGTCGTTACCGCCGGCCCCATCCTGGTCGTCCAGGTTGAGTTCGCTCTGTTCGGCACTGCCTTCGCTGCGCTCGAACGTTTCGCCATCGGCACCCGCATCGCCGGAAATCACCGGCTCGCGCCGTTCGCGGGGTTGACCGTCGTCCTTGTCGACGCGACGCCCCTGTGGCGATTTCTTCGGGCGGCCGAACAGAAAAATTGCAGCGACCAGCAGCAATCCCGCGATCAGGATCCCGATCCGGATCATGGCCATGTCGGACATTCAGCGTGCCTCCGCATAAGAGTGACAGGTGTCATCATTCCAGCAAGCATGGCACGTCATGCCGCACCCGCCAAACGTGCCGCCTCTTCCAGGTCCACGCTGACCAGGCGGCTGACGCCCGGCTCGCGCATGGTCACACCGGACAACTGGCGCGCCGCTTCCATGGTCGCCTTGTTATGGCTGACGAACAGGAACTGCACCTTCTCGCTCATCTCGCGCACCATGTTGGCCAGGCGGCCGACATTGGCTTCGTCCAGCGGTGCGTCCACCTCGTCCAGCAGGCAGAACGGCGCAGGATTGAGCTGGAAAATCGCAAACACCAGCGCCACCGCGGTCATCGCCTTTTCGCCACCGGACAGCAGCGAAATGCTGGACACACGCTTGCCCGGCGGGCGCGCCATGATGGTCACGCCGGTGTCGAGCAGGTCTTCGCCGGTGAGTTCCAGATACGCGTGCCCACCGCCGAAAAGACGCGGATACAGCGCCTGCACGCCGGAGTTGACGCGATCGAAGGTGTCCTTGAAACGGCCACGGGTTTCGCGGTCGATCTTGCGGATGGCTTCTTCCAGCGTTTCCAGTGCGGTATTGAGGTCCAGGTTCTGCGCTTCCAGATATTCCGAGCGCTGCGCAGCCTCGCCGTACTCCTGGATCGCAGCCAGATTCACCGGCTCCAGGCGCCGCATGCGCCCGTCGATCTGGTTCACCGCCGCCTCCCATTCGGGCGCATTGGCAGACTCGGACAGGCCGTTGACCACGTCTTCGAGCACGAAGCCGGCTTTGACCACCGCGGCAGACAACTGCTCGGCGTTGAGCACCAGCGCCTGTTGATCGAGCTTGCGCTGGCTGATGCGCTCGCGCTGCGCCAGCGCCTGTTCGTCGCGCTGCTGACGGGTCTGCTCGAAGCTACGCAGCTCACCGTCGATGCTGTCGAGCAACGTCCGCGTTTCGCTGAGCACGCGCTCGGTGCGGACACGCTCGCTCAGTGCAGCCTGATGTTCGTGCTCCAGCGTTTCCACCGGCGAATCGCCGTCGCTGAGCTGGGAGACCAGATCCTCCAGGCGCGTATCGAGCTGGCCGCGCTGGCTGTCCATGCGCTCCAGGGTCTGGCTGAGCGAGGTGATCTGGGTGCGCTGCGATTCCAGCGTCAGCGCCAGGGCATGCATCGCATCGCGCACGCCACGCGCGGCATCGCGCGCCTGGTCGCGCGCATCGGTGAGCTGGCGGCGTTCGTTTTCCAGCGCCTGCCGCGTGCCTTGCAGATCGCCCATCAGGGTGACCGCGTCTTCGAGTTTCGCGCGGGCCTCGCGGGCCTGTTCGCGGCTGGTATCCAGCGTTTCCAGCAACTGCGACAACTCGTTTTCGATGCGCTCGATGCGCGTGCGCGCTGCATCGACCTTGCCCTGCTGGCTCTGCAACTGGCCAGCCAGTTCGGACACGCTGCGGTGCGCCATGTATAGCTGACGCTGCGCATCTTCGCGCTGCTGTTCGGCGGCCAGCGATTGCTCGCGGAAGCTGGTGAGCCGCTGTTCGAGCTCGGCTTCGCGCTCCTGCAGGGTGTCGATCTGCGTGCGCAGTTCCTGGATGTCGCGCTCGCGCAGCAAGGCGCCCTGCTTGGCCGCGCCAGAGCGCGATACGCGCACCCAGCCCTCGCCCAAGCGCTCGCCATTGCGGGTGATGACCGAGTCGCCTTCCGGCAACGCGGCTTGCAACGCGCGTGCGGCCTGCAGATCGTCGGCCGCATGCAGCCGCGCCAGCAGACGACGAATCGCGATCGGCCCCTGCACTTTGGCTGCCAATGAGGTCGGTGCAAAGGTGGCGGCATCGGTGGCGTTTGACACCAGCGCAATGCGGCCTTCGCCCAACTCGCCCAGCGCGTCGACCAGCTGTTCGGGCGCCTCCACCAGCACGCCTTCGATCAACTGCCCCAGCGCGCTTTCGACGGTGTTTTCCCAGCCGCTTTCCACCGTAATGCGCTCGCCAACACGCGCTGCCGAATCCAGCCCGCGCGACTTCAGCCACGCCACCGCCGCGCCCTGCTCCTGGCCGAGGGCGGCCTGCTGCAGGGTTTCCAGCGACGACAGTCGACCGCGCGCGGCCTGCGCCTGCTTGCGCACCTCGGCCAGCTCGCCCTGGCTGGCCCGCTGCTGTTCCTGCAGACCGCCCAACGCGTGCTTGCGCGCTTCGACTTGCTCGGTCAGCCCGTCCAGCGACGCCTTTTGGGTTTCATGGCGCAGCTCGACCTGCTCGAACGCCTCGGCCAGCGCATCCAGATCCAGCCCGGCACGTTCGTTGACCAGCGCTTCGCGGCGGCGGTCGGCCTCCAGCGACTGGCGGTCCAGATAATCGACACGCGTGCGCTCCACTTCGCCGGCGCGCGAGGCTTCGCCGGTGTCGCGGTTATGGGTTTCCCAACGCTGCTGCCAGTCGGCCAGCCGCGCCTCGGCTTCGCGCAGCGATTCCTGGCGAAACTCATGGTCCTCGCGCAGCTGTTCCAGCTGCGGTTCGGCCGCATCCACCGCTTCGCGCAGCACGGCCAGTTTTGAGGAGTCGCCACTGATGTGCTGGGTCAATTCCTGCAGCTGGCTCTGCGCCTCATCGCGCGCCTTGTGCAAGCGATGCGAGAGCTCGCGTTGATGCTGGATCTGCTGTTCGATGCGCGCCAGCGCGCTGCCCACCTGGTAGACGTCGGCCTGCGCCTTGGCCACCGCTTCGGCCGCCTCTTCGCGGCGCACGCGCCCGGTTTCGATCCGCGCCTCGGCATCGCGCTGGTCAGCGATCAGCTGCTGCAGGCGGGTTTCTTCCTGATTCAACTTTTCGCGCAGGCCCTGCAATTGCCCATCCAGGCCGCGGTACTCCAGCGCCTTCCACTCGGCATCCTTGATCCGGCGTTCTTCCTGCAAGGCCTGGTATTGCTCGGCCTGACGCGCCTGGCGCTGCAGATGCGCCAGCTGCTTGGTGATCTCTTCGCGCAGGTCGCCCAGGCGGTCGAGATTTTCGCGGGTGTGGCGGATGCGGGTTTCGGTTTCCTTGCGGCGTTCCTTGTACTTGGAAATGCCGGCTGCTTCTTCCAGATACACGCGCAGGTCTTCCGGGCGCGCCTCGATGATCTGGCTGATCATGCCCTGCTCGATGATCGAGTAGCTGCGCGGCCCCAGGCCGGTGCCCAGGAACAAATCGGTAATGTCGCGACGCCGGCACTTGGTGCCGTTGAGGTAATAGGCGCTGTTGCCGTCGCGGCTGACCAGGCGCTTGACCGAGATCTCGTTGAACGAGGCGAACTCACCGGTGATGGTGTGATCGGAGTTGTCGAAGATCAGTTCCACCGTCGCCTGCGACACCGGCTTGCGCGCCGAGGAGCCGGAAAAGATCACGTCGGTCAGCGAGTCGCCACGCAGCCGGCTGGCCGAGCTTTCGCCCATCACCCAGCGCACCGCATCGATGATGTTGGACTTGCCGCAACCATTGGGGCCGACGATGCCGGTCATGTTGGTGGGCAGGTGCAACGTGGTCGGGTCGACGAACGACTTGAAACCGGACAGCTTGATCGTGGACAGGCGCATGGGACGGACGGGTTCCGGGCACCGCGCGGACACAGCCGGCAGGCGCTTTTCCTGTGGAGCCGGCACCTAAGCCCTTGATCGGCAAGATCTGCAGGCCGTGGAACCGACAATGGGGCATGAGTATAACGGTGCCGTCGCTACGCTGCGGCTGGCCGTAAAAGACGAAGGGCGCCTAACAAGGCGCCCTTCGGTTCACACATGCAGCAAGGATCAGGCGTCGGATTCGACGATGACCTTGACCGAGGTTTCCACATCGGCGTGCAGGTGCAGCACAACGTCGTACTCGCCGACATTGCGGAATGCGCCTTCGCCCAGGATCACTTCGCTCTTTTCCAGCGGCAGGCCGGCAGCGGTGAACGCCTCGGCGATGTCGCGCGGGCCAACCGAGCCGTACAGCTTGCCTTCGGTGGACGCGTGCGCACCGATGGTGACGCTGGCGCCTTCGAACTTGGTGGCACGGGTCTGCGCATCGGCCAGGATGGTGTTGGCCTTGGCTTCGTAATCGGCGCGCTTGGTTTCGAACGCTTCGACGTTGGCAGCGGTGGCCGGAACGGCCTTACCCTGCGGCACGAGGAAGTTACGGCCGTAGCCCGGCTTGACGCTGACCTTGTCGCCCAGGTTGCCCAGGTTGGTCACTTTCTGCAGAAGAATCAGATCCATGGTGGTGCTCCGTTATTCGTTAGCGCTGGCACTTTGGCCGACGCAACGGGTGCTGTCCGAAAAGACGGGATTCGGGAATCGGGATTTGGGAATCGCAAGAGCACGATCAACACCGCATCTCGAATGACCGGTCTCTATCAATTTGATAACCCGCACAGGGATGTGCGGGCTGTTGTGAGAACTCGCATGCAGCCGCATGGGCTCTTGCGAGGACTCACTGCATTCGTGCGGGCCGCTTTGAGCGCCCCGCAACGAACGACCGATCAAACGTCGTGGTTGTCCGTGTACGGGATCAGCGCCAGGAAACGCGAGCGCTTGACGGCCGTCGCCAGCTGACGCTGGTACTTGGACTTGGTACCGGTCACGCGGCTCGGCACGATCTTGCCGTTCTCGGTGAGGTACTGACGCAGGGTGTTGAGATCCTTGTAATCGATCTCTTTGACGCCCTCGGCGGTGAACTTGCAGAACTTGCGACGACGGAAGAACTTGGACATGACAGCGCTCCTTAAGCGGCTTCGGCGTTGTCGCCGTCGGTATCGGTGGCGGCAGGTGCAGCATCGCCTTCCTCGTCATCACGACGACGACGCTCGCTACGCTCGGGCTTGTCGCCCTTCTCGTCCTTGCTCTTCATGATCAGCGACTGCTCGGTGTCCGGGCCATCGCGCTTGACGACCAAGTGACGCAGCACCGCATCGTTGAAGCGGAAGCTTTCCACCAGCTCGCTCAGCACGGCCTGGTCGACTTCGATGTTGAGCAGCACGTAATGCGCCTTCACCAAGTTCTGGATCGGGTAGGCCAGCTGACGACGGCCCCAGTCTTCCAGACGGTGAATGGTGCCGTTACCGCCCTCGATCAGCGACTTGTAGCGCTCGATCATGGCCGGGACCTGCTCGCTCTGGTCCGGATGGACCAGGAACACGACTTCGTAATGACGACTCATGTTGTTTTACCTTTCGGATGTGGCCACGTGGGCCGGACAGCTCCCCGGTGGTCCGCGCAAGGCGGCCGGTGGAGCAAGGGTTCCCGCCCAGAACCGGGCAGGAAGCCGGAAAGTATGGCAGTTCAAGCGCTTAGCCGCAACCGGCCAGCCTGGGAGCGGAACTCTAAAAGCCCCTCTCCCGCCGGGAGAGGGGTTGGGGTGAGGGTACGGAAGCGATGCCCTAGCGACTTTCAACCGCGCTTGGCTTCGCCCCGTACCCTCATCCGCCCCTTCGGGGCACCTTCTCCCGACGGGAGAAGGAAACACTCCGACGCTGCTTGGCTCACTCTTTAAGCTTAGCGGTGCTCAGCTTCGGTGGTGAAGCTTTCGCCGCAACCGCACTCGGCGGTGGCGTTGGGGTTACTGAAGGTAAACGTCTCGCTCAACCCGTGCTTGCCAAAGTCGATGCAGGTGCCGTCCACCAGCGGCAGGCTGGTCGGGTCGACAAAGATGCACACCCCGCCCTGCTCGAACACCGCATCGTCGTCGCGCTTCTCGCGCGCCAGGTCAGTGATGTGGCCCCAACCGGAGCAACCGGTCTTGGTCACGCCAAAGCGCAGGCCCAATGCACCCGGGGTCTGCTGCACGAAACGCTGCACGCGCTCCAGCGCGGCGGGGGTGAGGCTGATGGTCATGCGGGCACTCCAACACAATGGCGTCAAGTATAGGGGCCGACCGGTGGATCGGCATGCAGTCCAGATGGGGCCGGCCACGCGGGCACGCAAGCCGCTGCGCCACCACGCCTGTTCAGGTGCTCGCGCCAGCGCGGTCGCAGCCAGTAAACTCGCAGACCATTCAAGGTCGCTACGGCGAGGAACAGTCATGACGGTGGTCAGCGTTGAACATGCGCTTGCGGGCAAGCTCCCCGACGGCGGCGAAGTCACGGTACGGGGGTGGGTGCGCACGCTGCGCGGATCTGCCGGACTGGCCTTCATCAACGTGACCGATGGCTCGTGCTTCGCTCCGATCCAGGTGGTGGCCAACGACACGCTGCCCAATTTCGACGAGATAAAGCGCCTGACCAGCGGCTGCTCGCTGATCGCCAAGGGTGTGCTGGTGAAGTCGCAGGGCAAGGGCCAGTCGTTCGAGATCCAGGCCAGCGCTGTCGAAATCGTGGGTTGGGTCGAAGACCCGCTCACCTACCCGATCCAGCCCAAGCCGATGACGCCGGAATTCCTGCGTGAAGTGGCGCATCTGCGCCCGCGCACCAATCTGTTCGGCGCGGTGACACGCATCCGCAACTGCCTGGCGCAGGCGGTGCACCGCTTCTTCCACCAGAACGGCTTCAACTGGATCAGCACGCCGATCATCACCACCTCCGATGCCGAAGGCGCCGGGCAGATGTTCCGCGTCTCCACGCTGGACATGGTCAACCTGCCGCGCGATGCCACGGGCAACGTGGATTTCAGCCGCGACTTCTTCGGCAAGGAAACCTTCCTCACCGTGTCCGGCCAGCTCAACGTGGAGGCGTATTGCCTGGCGCTAAGCAAGGTCTACACCTTCGGGCCGACGTTCCGCGCAGAAAACAGCCACACCACGCGCCACCTGGCCGAGTTCTGGATGATCGAGCCGGAAATCGCCTTCGCCGACCTGGCCGAAGATGCGCGTCTGGCCGAGCAATTTCTGAAGTACCTGTTCCGCGCGGTGCTGGACGAGCGCGGCGACGATCTGGCCTTCCTGGCCGAGCGCGTGGACAAGAACGCGATCAGCAAGCTGGAAGCCTTCATCAATGCGCCGTTCGAGCAGATCGATTACACCGAGGCGGTGAAGCTGCTGCAGAACTCCGGCAAGAAGTTCGACTTCCCGGTCGAATGGGGCCTGGACCTGCAGACCGAGCACGAACGCTGGCTGACCGAAGAGCACATCGGCCGCCCGGTGGTGGTGACCAATTATCCCGAGCACATCAAGGCGTTCTACATGCGCCTGAACGACGACGGCAAGACCGTGGCGGCAATGGACGTGCTGGCGCCGGGCATCGGCGAAATCATTGGCGGCAGCCAGCGCGAAGAACGCCTGGATGTGCTAGATGCGCGCATGGCGCAGTTCGGTCTGGATAAGGACCACTACAGCTGGTATCGCGATTTCCGTCGCTATGGTTCGGTGCCGCATGCCGGTTTTGGCCTAGGGTTCGAGCGCCTGGTGGTGTACGTGTGCGGGCTGAGCAACATCCGCGACGCCATCCCCTACCCGCGCGCGCCGGGCAGCGCGGAGTTCTGATGTGAGCTTGCCGGCCGTCGCCTCCATACTGCAATTGCTGGCCTTCGGGCTGGGGGCGATCATGGCCGGGCTAACAGCGGTACGCAGCGTGTTGCTGGCGCGGTTGGTATCGCTCCAGCCAGAACCGCGACGCTGGTGGCAAACCGACACCGCGCGTGCCGCAACCCGGCATGCCACCGTTCCGATGATTTGGACCATCGCGGCTCTGGTCATCGGAGCGACACTCCCCAAACTCGCACTGCTGCTGGCGGCCATATGACCCTGTTCTTCGCGCTGTGTTTTGTCGGTGTCGCCGTTGCCGGGCTGACCGCGCTGCTGATCTTCTGGCCGCTGACCCTGGTGCACCTGCGCGACCGACACTCTGATGTCTTGGCCAGCTTCGGCGACCCGGCCTTCATCAGCCCGACCGCGTGGCGCTGGTTGTTGGCGCGCCGCTACCGCAGCTACCGCGACAGTGCGCTGTCCGGTTTGGCCACACCCGCCTGGCTGTCGCTGCTGACCATTTTTTTCGGCCTGGGCATGGCGGCCCTGCTCGGGCTGCTTTCCAAGGTAATGGCATGAACATCATCGATATCGACGCAGCACACAGCTCCGACGGCCGCGATCAGTGGTGGCTGGCCACCATCGGCCGTACGCTGATCTGGGCGCGCCTGCGCATCAAGGAAGCCGGCACTGCCGAAGTGCTGGACAGCGATGGCAAGACGTTGGCCTACGACAGCGAAGACACCGCACGTGCGGCCTTGTTCGATGCAGAATTTGTGGCATTGGACGGGCTGGACGAAGAAGATGCGCTGATCCGCGGGTTTTCGCTGCATGAGGTGTCGCCACCGCGCGGCGATAACGATGCCGACCTGCGCGAGCGCATGGTGGTGAGCATGGGCGGCCGCGCCTGAGATGTACGCACCGCGCGCGTTCGCACAGACCGATCTGGCGCTGCTGGACTGGCTGCTGGCGCGTGACCCGTTCGTCACCCTGATCAGTCAGAGCGACGACGGACAACCAGCCATCTCGCACCTACCGGTGCTGTATCGGCGCGACGATCAGCAGGTGCTCATCGAGGGCCACTGGGCACGCCCCAATCCGCAAGCGCACCATGTGGGCGATGCAGTGATTGTCGTGCAGGGGCCGCATGCCTATGTATCGCCCGGTTGGTATCTGGACAAGGAAGCCGCCGCGCGCGTGCCGACCTGGAATTACGCCATCGCGCATCTGCATGGGCAATGCACCGAGCTTGCCGATGAAGACGCGGTGGGCGAGTTGATCGGCCGGATGAGCACCCACTTCGAGCAACGCATCGGCAGCGACTGGCAGTTCGAGATGGAGCGCGACAGCCATCGTCGGCAATTGCGTGGGCTGATCGGCTTCCGCTTCGTGCCAAGCCGCATCGAACTCACCTTCAAGCTCAGCCAGAACCACCCGGCCGGCAATGTTGCAGCGGTAGCCGATGCGCTGGAGCAGCAACGTTCAAGCGATGCGCAGGACGTGGCCGCACTGATGCGCAATGCGTTGCGTGCGCGCCAGAGCTGATCGCCTTGTCATTGCGTTCGCGTTCCTGCACCACCGCTTTATAACCCGCCTCTGGCTTGTTTCCTCCCCGTCGTCATCTGGAATACTGCGCGCATGAACGAGCTCAACCATTTACTTGAAAACAACCGTGCCTGGTCCGAGCGTATCCGTCGCGAAGACCCGGAATTCTTCTCCAAACTGTCGACGCAGCAGACCCCGGAGTATCTGTGGATCGGCTGCTCCGACTCGCGCGTGCCGGCCAATCAGATCATCGATATGGCACCGGGCGAAGTGTTCGTGCACCGCAATATCGCCAATGTGGTGGTGCATAGCGATTTGAACTGCCTGTCGGTGATCCAGTTCGCCGTCGACGTACTCAAGGTCAAGCACATTCTGGTGGTGGGCCATTACGGTTGCGGCGGTGTGTTCGCCAGCCTGACCCAGAAGCGCATGGGCCTGGTCGACAACTGGATCCGCCACGTCACCGATGTGGCCGACAAGCACGAAGCCTGCTTGCACGATGCCGGCGATCTGCCGGTGCAGCATGCGCGGCTGTGCGAGCTCAACGTGCTGGAACAGGTGGTCAACGTCTGCCGCACCACCATCGTGCGCGATGCGTGGGAGCGTGGGCAGGAGTTGTGCGTGCATGGCTGGGTCTACAGCCTGCGCGACGGCCATGCGCACGATCTGGGCATGTCCATTGACCGCGCCGACCTGCTGCAGGAACGTTACGACGCGGCACTGACGAAAATTCAGGCCGATCACGCCGAACGCTGAGTCGGCGCTGCATGTTTGACCGACCGCGGCGCCCATCGGCGTCGCGGTTGGCTATGCTGGAGGCCTTCTTCGCCGAGGAATGTCGATGCTGGTCCCGCCGATCAACCTGCATGCCTGGATCGAGCAATACCGCCACCTGCTCAAACCGCCGGTCGGCAACAAGTGCATCCAGCAGGATGGCTTCATCATCATGATTGTTGGCGGCCCCAACGCGCGCACCGACTATCACTACGACGAAGGCCCGGAGTGGTTCTTTCAGCTCGAAGGCGAGATGGTGCTGAAGGTGCAGGATGCGGGCGTGCAACGCGACATCCCGATCCGCGCCGGCGAGATCTTTCTGCTGCCGCCGAAGGTGCCGCATTCGCCGCAGCGCGCCGCCGGTTCGGTCGGCCTGGTCATTGAGCGCGAACGACTGCCGCACGAACAGGACGGGCTGCAGTGGTACTGCCCGCAGTGCAATCACAAGCTGTATGAGGCGATGTTTCCGCTAGGCAATATCGAAACCGACTTCCCGCCGGTGTTCGATCACTTCTATCACTCGCTGGCACTGCGGACCTGCACGCAGTGCGGGCATCTGCATCCTGCGCCGGAGCGCTATGTTGCAGTCGATGCCTGAGTTGCGCTGGCGCCAGCGCATGCAATGCACACGCCGGCCGCACCCACACAAGCACGCAGCATGCTGCGCGCACTGATCGGCCTCAAGCCGCGCGATGTGCCGCTGCGCGTGGCCTTGCGCAACACCGCAGCGGTCGTACTGCCGCTGGTGATCGGTGTGGCCACCGGGCATGTCGCCGCAGGCCTGGCGGTGTGCAGCGGCGCGCTCAACACGATGTTTTCCGACCAACCCGGGCCCTATCGCGCGCGCTTGCAACGCATGCTGATGGCGGCCCTGGCCGCTGGCCTGGCGGCCTTGTTGGGCGTGTGGGTGGGCCACAACACGCCTGCCCTGGTGATCGCCGGGCTGCTGCTCGGCCTGGGTGGTGGCCTGCTGGTGGCGCTGGGCCCGGTTGCGGCGCGGGTTGGCCTGACCAGCATGATCCTGCTGGTGGTGAGTGCAGACATGCGGCTGCCGGTGGAACAGGCGCCCGGCGTGGCTGCGCTGATTTTTGCCGGTGGCCTGCTGCAGGTGTTGCTGGCCCTGGCGGCCTGGCCCTTGCAACGGTATCGCCCGGAACGCTTTGCGCTCGCCGACCTGATGCGCCAGCTGGCAGCAATCGCACGGCAACGCCCGGAAGCCAGCGCAGCACCGCCGGCAACGCAGGAAGTGCTGGATGCCATGGTGATGCTGCATGGCGAACACCGCTCACGCGCGATCGCGGTGCAAAGCTTTCGCATCATTGCCGAGCTCTGCGACCGCGTGCGGCTGGAGCTGCTGTCGCTGGCCGATGCGGACACCCGCCTGACCGACTCGCAGGCACGCCCGGCGATCGAGCGCGTGCTCGAACGCAGCGCCATCGTGCTGGAGCAGCTGGCCCACACCATGACGGTAGGCGAGGACCCGGTGGCGGCCAACGCGTCGATGACCGGTTTCGACGATCTGGTCGGCGCGCTGGCACAGTTTCAGCACGACAACGCCGATACCCGCGAGCGCCGGCTGGTGCGTGTGGCGGTGGCCCGCGCGCAGGGATTGGGCGGGCAGTTGCGCGCGTTGATCCGCAACGCGCACTGGGCCAGCAGCCGCGGCGAAATCCAGGCGCAATTGGCCGAAGCACGGCTACCCGCAGCGCTGCGGCCGGCCGCGACCTGGGCGACGTTGCGTGCAAACCTGGATCTGTCGTCGGTGGCGTTCCGGCATGCGCTGCGTTGCGGCGTGTGTCTGGCACTGGCCATCGCCTTCCAACGCTGGCAGCAGATTCCGCACGGTTTCTGGATCCCGATGACCACCGCCATCGTGCTCAAACCGGATTTCGGCGGCACGTTCAGCTTTGGCGCCTTGCGCGTGGCCGGTACCTTCATCGGTTTGTTGGTGGCCACACTGCTGGCCCATTTTGCGATGGATGGCGCCGGTATCCGCATGGCCTTGCTGGCGCTGTTCTGCCTGGGTTTTCGCTTGTTGACTCAAGTGAACTACGGCATCGGCGTGGCGTTTCTCACCGGCATGCTGGTGCTGCTGCTGTCCTTCGAAGGCATGACGCCCGGTGAGGCGGTCGGTGCGCGGCTGCAGGCCACCGTGGCCGGCAGCGCACTGGCACTGATCGCCTACGCGCTATGGCCGACGCGCGAGCGCCGGCATATCCGCGCCTCGCTGGCGCAGTTGCTCACGGCCTATCGCGAGCATCTGCACAACCTGTTGCTGGGCCAGATGGATCGGCTGAGCGACAGCCGCGCCGCCGCACGCGTGGCCCGCACCAATGCGCAGGCGTCGATCGAACGCCTGCGCGGCGAGCCACGCAGCCGCCGCAATCTGCACGAGCTCAAGCTGGCCGAATCGCTGCTGGCCAATGGCAACCGGCTGATCCGCGCCACGCTGCTGTTGGAGGCGGTGCTGCGCGATGGTCACCCGCTGCCATCGCTAGACGCACTGCCAGCCTTCGCCGATGACGCCGACCGGGCGTTGGCCGAGCTGATCACGTGCCTGAGCAACGGCGGCACGCCGGCTGCAGCCACGCTACGCAGCGCCGAGCGCAAACTCTCCGACGCGTTGGCCACGCTGCCGGACGGTTCGCCGACCACCGCCGCGCTTGCCGACACCATCGACCGCGTCACCGACAGCATCGGCACGCTCACCCATCTGCTGCGCCCTGCCCGACCGGCCTCGACCGAGACGCCTGCGGTGCATGACGGCGCGCAAGGTGCCGGAAGGTAAACTGCGGCATCGATCCAAAGCACGCGAGCCCGATGACCACCGACCCGCTGTCCCGTTCCCACGCCGTGGCGCTGGATGCCGCCGACCCGCTGCGCAGCCTGCGCGACGCCTTTGTGTTCCCGCAGCACGATGGCCGGGATCAGACCTATTTCGTCGGCAATTCGCTGGGCCTGCAACCGCGTCAGGCACGCGCGATGGTGAGCGAAGTGCTCGATCACTGGGGCGCGCTTGCGGTGGAAGGCCACTTCACCGGCCCCACCCAATGGCTGACCTATCACCAACTGGTGCGCGACGCTCTGGCGCGCGTGGTCGGCGCGCAACCGGGCGAAGTGGTGGCGATGAACACCCTCAGCGTCAATCTGCATCTAATGATGGCGAGCTTTTATCGCCCCACGCCCGAGCGCGGCGCGATCCTGATCGAAGCCGGTGCATTTCCGTCCGACCGCCATGCGGTGGAATCGCAGTTGCGCCTGCACGGGCTGGATCCGGCCACGCAGTTGATCGAAGTCGACGCCGACGAACCCAACGGCACGTTGTCGATGGCCGCCATTGCCGATGCCATCGCCACGCACGGTTCGCGTCTGGCATTGGTGCTATGGCCCGGCATCCAGTACCGCACCGGCCAAGCCTTCGATCTAGGCGAAATTGCGCGACTGGCACGCGCGCAAGGCGCAGCGGTGGGCTTCGATCTGGCACATGCGGTCGGCAACATCCCGCTGACCCTGCACGACGATGGCGTCGATTTTGCAGTGTGGTGCCATTACAAATATCTCAATGCCGGACCCGGCGCGGTGGGCGGCTGTTTCGTGCACGCACGCCATGCCACCAGCGATCTGCCGCGCATGGCCGGCTGGTGGGGACACGAGCAGCAGACCCGCTTCCGCATGGACCCGCAGTTCGTGCCCTCGCCTGGCGCCGAAGGCTGGCAGCTGAGCAACCCACCGGTACTGGCATTGGCACCGCTGCGTGCATCGCTGGACCTGTTCGACCAAGCCGGCATGCCCGCACTGCGCGCCAAGTCCGAACAGCTCACCGGACATCTGGAACAGCTGATCCACGCACGCGTGCCGCAGGTGCTGCAGATCGTCACCCCGGCGCAACCCGAGCAGCGCGGCTGCCAGCTGTCGTTGCGGGTGACCGGCGGACGCGCGCAAGGGCGCGCGCTGTTCGAGCATCTGCATGCGGCCGGCGTACTTGGCGACTGGCGCGAACCGGATGTGATCCGCATCGCGCCGGTGCCGCTATACAACCGTTTCAGCGATCTGCACACCTTTGTGGAGCAGGTGGAAGCCTGGGCCGCCGGTTGAACGCCGCACGCTGACTGCATCGCTACCGGCTACGTGGCAGGCACACGCGAAACCCGCAGACGCCCACGTACACTCCGAGCGCGCCTTCGGCAACGCAGGCGCGCTATAGCCAACTGCTTCTTTCCTCACTTTTGCCGGCTCCCGCGTCCGGCCGCTGCCGGACATTGCATTGAGCCCCGTCTCCCCTCGCTCCCTGACCCTGATCGGCGCTGGCCTGGCCGGTTGTCTGCTGGCCATCCTGCTGTCGCGTCGCGGCTGGCAAGTCACCGTGTACGAACGGCGTGGCGACCCGCGCATCAAGGGCTATGAATCCGGCCGCTCGATCAATCTGGCGCTGGCCGAACGCGGACGCCACGCATTGCGTCAGGCCGGTGCCGAAGAAGCGGTGATGGCCAAGGCGGTGATGATGCGCGGCCGCATGGTGCACCCGATCGAGGGCGAACCGCAGCTGCAGCGTTACGGCCGCGACGACAGCGAAGTGATCTGGTCGATCCACCGTGCCGCGTTGAATATCGCCTTGCTGGATCTGGCCGAACAGGCCGGCGCATCGGTGCATTTCTATCGCCGGCTGCACACGGTCGATTTCGACGCCGGCTACGCGCGATTTATCGATGACCGCGACGATCAGCCGCACGAGATTCACTTCCAGAGCCTGATCGGCAGCGACGGTGCCGGCTCGGCACTGCGCGCGGCCATGCAGCGCAAATCGCCGTTGGGCGAGCGAATCGAGTTCCTGGATCACTCGTACAAGGAACTGGAAATCCCGCCACTGCCCGGCGGCGGCTTCCGTATCGAGCGCAATGCGCTGCACATCTGGCCACGTGGGCGCTACATGTGCATCGCGCTGCCCAACGATGGCGGCACCTTCACCGTCACCCTGTTCCTGCCCAACGCAGGCAATCCGAGCTTTGCCACCACCCGCACCGGCGAAGAAGCGCATGCGCTGTTCGCACGCGATTTTCCGGATGCGCTGCCGCTGATTCCGCAGCTCGAAGAACACTGGGAAGAACATCCGCCCGGCCTGCTCGGCACCCTCACCCTGGAGCGCTGGCATCTGGATAACCGCGCCTTGCTGATCGGTGATGCCGCACACGCGATGGTGCCGTTCCACGGCCAGGGCATGAATTGCGCCTTCGAAGATTGCGTGGCGTTGGCCGAGCAGATGGACGCGCACGACGATATCGGCAGCGCGTTCGCCGCGTTCGAAGCCGCACGCCGCGACGATGCTGCCGCGATCCAGCAGATGGCGCTGGAAAACTATCTGGAAATGCGCGACCGCGTCGGCGATGCCGACTTCCTGCTGCAGCGCGAACTCGAGCAGCAATTGCAGGCGCGCTGGCCCACCCGCTTCGTGCCGCATTACACGATGGTGACCTTTCTGCGCACGCGCTATTCGATTGCGTTGGCACGCAGCGACATCCAGCGCGAAATCCTGGTCGAGGCCACGCGCGGGCACAGCGATCTGTCGCGTATCGATTGGGTAGCGCTGGAAGCGGTGGTGCACGCACGTCTGGAGCCGCTGGAAGACGCGCACTGAGAGCGGCGAAGACAACGGCTGCGCTCACCGCCAGGCGGGCGCGGCCAGTGCTCGGTGCGGCATGGACCATTCGTACCCGCTGGTGCTGAGCGGGACGTCCACATCCACCTGACGACTGCTCGCCCTGTGGTGTTAGCTGCCTCAAGATCATGCTCAGGTTTGCGCCCTGTGCGCAGACGCTCACGCCGCGCTCGCAACACACGCCAAGCGCGGGCCCCACACAGCCAGCGCCTGACCCAGCGCACAGCTGCGCCTCAGCGCGCCGGCGCTGCGATGAGAGATACTAGCGGCCACTGGCGGCGCATACGCCGTGCGCCGCGGATCTGGATCTCGCACCCGCATGCCTGACAGCTTTCTCTTCTACGACCTGGAAACCTTCGGCCAGGACCCGCGCCGCACGCGCATCGCGCAGTTCGCCGCCGTGCGCACCGACGCGCAACTGCGCGTGATCGACGAGCCGATCAGTTTCTTCGTGCAACCGGCCGACGACCTGCTGCCCTCGCCGTACGCCACCATGGTCACCGGCATCACCCCGCAGCACGCGCTGCGCGAAGGCGTGACCGAAGCCGAAGCATTTGCGCGCATCGCCGAGCAGATGAGCCGCCCGCAGACCTGCACGCTGGGCTACAACTCGATCCGCTTCGACGACGAGTTCGTGCGCTGCGGGCTGTTCCGTAACTTCTACGATCCTTACGAGCGTGAGTGGCGCGGCGGCAATTCGCGCTGGGATCTGCTCGATGTGCTGCGGCTGGTGCACGCATTACGCCCGGACGGCATCACCTGGCCGCAGCGCGAAGACGGTGCCACCTCGTTCAAGCTCGAACATCTGGCCGATGCCAACGCAGTGCGCGAAGGCGATGCGCACGAAGCCTTGTCCGACGTGTACGCCACCATCGGCATGGCGCGCAAATTTCAACAGCATCAACCCAAGCTGTGGGAGTACGCGTTGCGCCTGCGCGACAAACGCTTTGCCGCCACCTTGCTCGATGTGATTGCGATGGAACCGGTGCTGCACATTTCGCAGCGCTACCCTGCCTCGCGCATGTGCGCCGCGGCCGTACTGCCGCTGACGCGGCATCCGCGCATCGACAGCCGCGTGATCGTGTTCGATCTGGACGGCGACCCGGAGGTGCTGTTGCGGCTGAGCCCGGACGAGATCGCCGACCGGCTGTATATCCGCGCCGCCGATCTACCCGAAGGTGAGCAGCGCATCCCGCTCAAGGAAGTACATCTGAATAAATCGCCGGCGCTGGTGGCCTGGCAGCATCTGCGCGCGCCGGATTTCCAGCGCCTGGGCGTGGACCCCGATGCGGTGCTGGCCAAGGCCGCACGGCTGCGCGAACTGGGCCCGCAGCTGGCGGAGAAGGTGCGCCAGGTCTACGGCAACGAACGTGCCGCGGCCGCCGCGGTCAACGATGCCGATGCCTCGCTCTATGACGGTTTTCTGGCCGAAGGCGACAAGCGCCTGCTTGCACAGGTGCGCGCCAGCGCGCCGGACGAACTGGGCGCGCTGGAAACACGGTTTCGCGACCCACGCCTGATCGAGCTGTTGTTTCGCTATCGCGCACGCAACTGGCCGCAGACGCTGTCGTTCGACGAACAGGAACGCTGGAACCAGTACCGCCGCAAGCGCCTGCTCGAAGACCATGGGTTGGGCGAAGTCACCCTGGACCAGTACAACGCGCAGATTGCGGATTTACGGCTCGCTCACCCCGACGATGCTACCAAGCAAGACCTGCTCGACCAGCTCGCCGCCTGGGGTTCGGACCTCCAACGCACGCTATGACCACCTATTTTTCAGACGCCAGCTTCAAGTTCCTGCGCGCCCTGGCCCGCCACAACGACAAGACCTGGTTCGCCGATCATCGCCACCAGTACGAGGCGCATGTGCGTCAGCCGTTTCTGCAGCTGATCACCGATCTGCAGCCGGCGCTTGCCGAGGTCAGCGAACACTATCGTGCCGACCCCAAGACCCAGGGCGGCTCGCTGTTTCGCATCTATCGCGATGCGCGCTTTTCCAACGACAAATCGCCCTACAAGAACTGGCAGGGCGCGCGCCTGTTCCATGAGCGCCGCCGGCAGATGCCGGCACCGTCGTTCTACATCCATCTGCAACCGGGCGAGAGCTTTGTCGGTGCAGGCCTGTGGCATCCGGAGCCGGACACGCAACGCAAGTTGCGGCAGTTCATCTTCGAAAACCCGGGCAGCTGGAAGACGGCCGCATACGATCCCAAATTGCGGCGCAAGTTCGCCCTGGACGACAGCGAAAAACTGGTGCGCGCACCGCGCGGGTTTCCCAACGATTTCGAGTTCATCGACGATCTCAAGCACCGCAATTGGGCGTACCTGCGTCATCTGGACGACGCCATCATGACCGGGCCGCGCCTGCGCCAGACCATCGAGGCGGACCTGGTGACACTGGCGCCGTTTGTGGATTATCTATGCGCCGCCCTGGACCTGGAATTTTGAGGCGAGCTGCGGCGCAGGTATATCGCGCCACGGCGTTGCCGCACCATCGGCAGCCTGGTGCTACCGTCTGGATGCAGTCGAACACCCTCCCCTCACCGCGCATGGCAACGGAGTGCGAACGATGAAAAAGCGCTGGTGGATCGTGCCGCTGCTGGCCGTGGTGGCGCTGGCGAGTTATGTGGTGGCGGGGCCGTACCTGGCCATCCGCGGCATCAGCCAGGCCGTTGCTGATCGCGATGCCGCGCAGCTGGAAAGCTACGTGGATTTCCCCAGCCTGCGCGTCAACCTGAAGGCGCAACTGGACGATTATCTGATCCGTCAGGCCGGCAGCAGCATGCAATCGAGCCTGCTCGGCGGCTTTGCGTTGCAACTGGCCAGCGGCATCAGCGGCGCCGGCGTGGATACCTTGGTCACGCCGCTGGGCATCGGTGCCCTGCTGCAAGGCCACAGCGTGTGGAACCGCGTCATCGGCGACACCGTCAGCGCCGACACCTATGCGGCACCGGCACCGGCGCGCCCGCTGCAAGGCGCGAAGCAGCGCTTCGAATCCACCCGCCGCTTCACCGCCACCACGCAGACCGCCAACGGTACACCGGTGACCTTCGTGCTGACCCGCCAGGGCCTGCGCTGGCGATTGACCGATATCCAGCTGCCGTTGCCGACCGCACCGAGCGAGCAAACGCCGTAATCGCGTAGCGTGAAGGCCCAGATGCGGCGATGCACACCTGCGCATCCCTGACGCGGCCAATCAAACGCCTGCGTCGCCGCAGGCGGACGCGGCCGGTGCGCGACATCGGCATGTCCCCTTGGTGCTGCACTCAGGTTCTGACCGCGCCGTCCACACCCAGCTGACGGCTGCTCGCGACGTTGCATTAGCCGCTGTTGGCCGGACCTGCAGGACGCAATACCTCAGGAAAACCGCCAGGCCCGTTCCTGCCACGCCGCCTGCAAGCGCAGCATCGACGGCCGCAGTTGCCGGCGTGCCGACCATGCCAACCCGGCCAGCGCGGCGTCCGGCGTCCCCGGTGTGCGTCGGTTGTTCCAGGCGAACACCACCTGGTTGCGCAGATCCGGTTCGGGCAGCAGTAGCACCAACCCATCGAACAGCTCTCGCAGCTGCGCCAGATGCTCGGCCATCGGCACCTGAAAGAGATTCAGCGCCAACACCCCGCCCTCGCGCAAGGCCGCGCGACAATCGGCGTAGAACTGAGGCGTGCACAAAGCCGGCGGAATGCCATCGGCGTCGTAGGCATCCAGCAACAACAGGTCGTAGCGTCCGGCGCGGTTGCCGATCCAGTCGGCGCCATCCCCCAGAGTGATCTCCAGCCGCGCGTCGTCGCGCGGAATTGCGAATGCATCGCGCAACGCCAGCACCTGCGGGTCGGCTTCCACCGCTTCCAGACGCGTGCTGCGCAGGTAGCGATGGCAGAACTTCACCTGCGCACCGCCACCCACGCCGATCAGCCCAATGCACTCCGGGCGCGGTTGCAGCCACAGCGCAGCCAGCATGCTGCGCGTATACGGCAGCATCAGCCGATGCGGCGCCCAGCGCGACATGCGGGTCTGCACCGTGTCGGCGGTGAAGGTCAGTTCCAGCGTGCGCCAGGTCCGCAGTAACCCAGCACGCGCTGGCGACTGCGGCGACTCGCTCATCGGCTCGGCGGATCGTTGGCCACGCCGTGCGGCACGTGGCCGGCCGCCACATGCTGATGCTGGCGTGCGCTGTCGATGTTGTGCTGCGAGTCGTCGAAGAAGATATCTGCGCCAAACGCTTCCAGAAACGGCCCCTTGTGCCGGCCGCCGAGAAACAGCGCTTCGTCCAGTCGCACGCCCCACTCGCGCAAGGTCCGGATCACCCGCTCATGCGCAGGCGCCGAACGCGCCGTGACCAGCGCCGTGCGGATCGGCGACGCTTCGCCCGGCGGGAACGCCGCCTGCAGCGCATGCAACGCCGACAGGAAATTGCGGAACGGCCCAACCGACAGCGGTTCGCGTGCGCGCTCGCGCTCATGGCGCCCGAACGCTTCCACACCCTGCTCGCGCGAGATGCGTTCGCTCTCGTCGCCGAAGATCACCGCGTCCCCGTCGAAGGCGATGCGCAGCTGGGTGGGCAGGCGGCTCTCATCGTTGTCCACGATCGCTGCGGCCGCTTCAGCACGTTCGCCCGGTGCACGCGGCATGATGGTGGCCGCGGCAATGCCGTGAGTGAGCGCACGCCGTACCGACTCAGGGTTGGCCGACAGAAACAGATCGGTGCCGAACGGTTTCACGTACGGCCAGGTCGGCTGACCAGACGTGAAAGTCGCGCGCACGATGCCCAGGTTGTAGTGCTGGATCGAATTGAAGATGCGCAACCCGGTATCGGCAGAATTGCGCGACAGCAGAATCACCTCCACGCGTGGAGTTTCTTCGGGCACATCGTGGTTGAGCGCCAACAGCTTGCGCACCACCGGAAACGCGACACCCGGCTGCAGGATGTCGTCTTCGTGCTCACGCTGGAACGCCGAATACGCCTCCACCCCGTTTGCCTCGAACAGCGCATGGCCTTCTTCAAGATCGAACAGCGCGCGCGAGGTCACCGCGACAGTCAATAACCTGGGGGAGTTGTCAGCCATTTGGGTCCCGGGAATAAGGAGTGGGGAATCGGGAATCGGTAGAAGCAGGAACGGGAGAGCGGAATTGCATCGGGCATCCGTGCAGCATCGTAGCGTGTGCGGACAGGTCTAAAGCGCGCGTGCGGTGCCCTTGCCGTTGCCAATCCCGAATCCCCGCCACTCACACCGCAAACTGTTCGCTGAAGATGCGCTCTTCCAGATTGTGTTCCGGATCGAACAGCAACGTGACGCGGCGCTCGGTGGATTCGCGGATGGTGACTTCCACCACGTCGCGAATCTCGTGCGAGTCGGCGGTGACGCTGACCGGGCGCTTGTACGGGTCGAGCACGCGAAAGCGCACTTCGGTATCGGCCTTGAGGATGGCGCCACGCCAACGGCGCGGGCGGTACGGCGCAATCGGCGTCAGTGCCAGCGTGTGCGAGCCCAGCGGCAGAATCGGCCCGTGCGCGGAATAGTTGTACGCGGTGCTGCCGGCCGGCGTGGCGACCATCACACCGTCGCCAATCAGTTCGGCGATGCGGGTCTGGCCGTTGAGATCCACGCTCAGATGCGCGGCCTGGCGGGTCTGCCGCAACAGCGAGACTTCGTTGTACGCCAGCGAGCCGGCACTGGTGCCCGATTCGGTCTGCACCAGCATTTCCAGCGGCCGCAGATGCGCAGGTTCGGCACGTTGCAGGCGCACCAGCAGGTCGGCTTCGTCGTCGCGGTACTGGTTCATCAAAAACCCGACCGAGCCCAGCTTCATGCCGAACACCGGCTTGTCGGCGGCACCATGGCGATGCAGGGTCTGCAGCATGAAGCCATCCCCACCCAGGGCGCAGACGATCTCGGCGGTCTCCAGTGGATGATCGCCGTAACGCTGCACCAGACGCGCCCGCGCGTTCACGGCAGGCTCGGTGTGACTGGCCACAAAGGCAATGCGGGGTGATGCGGTCATCGTTGACTCCAAAGCATGCGAATCAGCATACCGCAGCGCTGTGGTGGGCTTGTTGGCGGCGCGCCCTGCCCTCGCACGCGCGGCGGCCGCTGCGCAGTGGCCGCCGCGACGCACGCAGCGGGCGCCACGCGGCACACCGCCACATCGGCCTGCCTCGGCTCAGGCGGTCAACCGCCATGCGCGATGGATGCGCGCATGGCGTTCGAAATCCGGGTCGATGGTGCGCGGGCTGATTTCCTCGCATTGCGCGAACTCGGCCACCGCTTCTTCATCCAGCTTGAAACGGCGGAAGTTGTTGGAGAAATACAGCACGCCGCCCGGCGCCAGGCGCGCCACCGCCGCGCGCAGCAAGCGCACATGCTCGCGCTGGATATCGAAATCCTCGGCGCGCGCGGAGTTGGAGAAGGTCGGGGGGTCGCAGAAGATCACGTCGAAGTGCGCACGCTCGGCCTCCAGCCAGGCCAGCGCATCGGCCTGCACCAGCTTGTGCTTGCTGCCGGCCTGGCCGTTCAAGGCCAGGTTGTCGGCGCACCACTGCAGATAGGTGCCGGACAGATCCACGCTGGTCGTGGCGCTGGCGCCGGCCACCGCCGCCTGCACGCTGGCCACGCCGGT
The DNA here is from genome assembly GCF_001423585.1 of Xanthomonas sp. Leaf148. Lineage (GTDB taxonomy): Bacteria > Pseudomonadota > Gammaproteobacteria > Xanthomonadales > Xanthomonadaceae > Xanthomonas. The sequence goes on from NZ_LMOP01000001.1 coordinate 261,183, forward strand.
GTAGCAGAACAGGTTGAGGAAGCGCCGCCCCTTGGACTGCTGCGCCATGGTGCCGCGCAACGGGCGGTGATCCAGGAACAGGCCGGTATCGAGGTAATCGAACAGGTTCACCCGCAGCAGCGCGCCGTGCTCGCGCACGTTGACGATTTCGTTGCGCTGCTCGAAGCGGCCGTACTTGCTGCCGCCCTTGCCACGCTCGCGCGACTTCAGTGCAACGCGCTCGGCCGGCACCTCGAACACCTCGCGCGCAGCCGCTAACAACTCGCCCAGACGCCGGCGCACATCCGCCTCGGGAATGGTCGCCGGCGCGGCATATTCCTGCACATGCAGGAAGCTGCGTCGGTCGCCATCGGCTTGCTGATACACGTCGATGGCAGCGGAATATTCCGGCAGGTCGGCATCGTAGACGCGGAAGCACTCGATGCCTTCGCGGGCGCGCCACTTCTTGAACTTCTGCAGGTTCTTGCGCAGGCGGTTGGCCACCATCTGCGCGCCTTCGCTGAGCGCGGTGGGCGCTGCCAACGGGGTACGGCGCGGCACTGCAATCGGGTCGCAGACGATCAACGCGCACTCGATCGCGCCATTGAACAACTGGTATTTCTTGCCCGCGCGCAAGCCGGTGGCGTAGGCCAGCTCGGCATTGCCGCACAGCAGGCTCGCGCGCCACTGCGGCACCACGCGCTGCAAGGTGTCGCCAAGCTTGCGATACAAGGCCGCATCGGCGGCCAGACGCTCGTCGTACGGCGGATTGCAGACCACCACACCGGTGGCCTGCGGCGGGGTCTGCAGGTCGCCGACCTCGCGCACGCCGAACCAGATCGCCTCGGCCACACCGGCCACCTGCGCGTTCTCCTTGGCGGCGCGGATCGCATGCGGGTCCATGTCGCTGCCATGGATCACCTGCTTCAGCGCGGCACGGCCGGCGCTGTCGCGTTCGCGCGCTTCGTCGACCAGCTGCTGCCAGACCGCACGGTCGAACCCACGCCAACGGCTGGGCACATCGCTGCCGTAGCGCTGCAGACCCGGCGCGACGTCGGCGGCCATCAAGGCGCCTTCGATCAACAGCGTGCCGCTGCCGCACATCGGGTCCAGCAAGCCGCCGCCGTCGGCATATGCGCGCGGCCAGCCGGCGCGCAGCAGGACGGCAGCAGCCAGGTTTTCCTTCAGCGGCGCTTCGTTCTGCGCCATGCGCCAACCGCGCCGGTGCAACGGGCCGCCGCCCAGGTCGATCGAGATGGTGGCGCGGCCCTTGCGCAGCGACAGGTTCAACCGCAGGTCGGGGCTTTCCACATCCACCGACGGGCGTTCCAGCCCCTGCCGGCGCATGGTGTCGACCACCGCATCCTTGATGCGCTGTGCGGCATAGCGCGCGTGCGTGATCGCCGTCCCGGAGACGTGCGCATCCACCGACAAGGTGTGGCCCACCGACAGGTGCTCGTCCCACGGCAGCTCGGACACACCGGCATACAGCGCGTCCTCGTCCGGGCAGTCGAACTCGGTGAGCGGCCACAGCACCCGGCTGGCCAGGCGCGACCACATGACGGCGCGCAGCGCGTCGCGCGGTTCACCCTCGACATTGACGCCGGAGATGGTGGCGGTAGCCTTGCTGGCACCGAGCGCAAGCAGCTCGTCGGCAAGCAGGTATTCCAGGCCTTTGGCACAGGATGCGAAGAATTTCACGTAGGCAGGTATCGATAAAGACGCTGGCGCGGCGGCGAGCGTGGGAGCAGGACAGCGGGCCGGCGCCCGGGTGGGCAGTGCCGTGGACGCCGTGGATGGGCCGCAAATGGTCGGCCATCGCGGCCGGCATTACCACCCCCGCCAGCTGCGCCGCCCGCCGCACGGTTCACCAGGGCGCCAGCCGCCACTGCGCCTGCCCGGTATCCAGCCGCTGCTGCAGGCCCAAGCGGTCCAGGAAGGCGGCATCGTGCGAGGCCACCAGCAGCGCGCCGGTGTAGCTGCGCAGCAGCGTCTCGATCGCCTCGACGGAGGCCAGATCCAGATGATTGGTGGGTTCGTCCAGCAACAGCAGCTGCGCCGGCTGGGCCCGATACAGCGCGCAGGCCAACGCTGCCTTGAGCCGCTGGCCGCCGCTGAGCTGGCCGGTGGGCAGGTCGGCACGCTGGCGGTCCAGCCCCAGCAACGCCAGCCGCAGCCGCTGGGCGTGCTCGGCGGCGGCGGGGTCGGCATCGCACAGCTGCGCAGCGGCCGAGCGCGCCGGGTCGAGCATGCCCAGATCCTGATCCAGATAGGCCACCGGCACATGCACCTCGCACTTGCCCGCCTGTGCCGCCAGGCGCCCGCCCAACAGCTGTAGCAGCGAGGATTTACCGCTGCCGTTCGGGCCGACCAGCCCGATGCGGGGCTGGCCGTGCAGCAGCAGATTTACGCGTCGCCCACCCAGCCGCCCATCCGCCAGCTCCACCTGCTGCAGGGTCGCCAGGCGTTGCGACGCGCCTGCCGCCGTCGCTGGTGCCAGCAACGCAATGGCCGGTGAGGCCTCCACCTGGGCTGCGGCCTGCGTCACCGCCTCCGACAAGCGCGTTTGTTCGGCCTGACGGTGCTGCTGCAGCCGGCCAGCGCTGACCTCGCTGCGCTGCCGCTGGCCCCCGAGCAGGATCGGCGCCTGATTGGCTTGCGCCGCCGCGCGCGCGCCACGCGCCTGGCGTTGCTGCTGGCGCATGTGCTGCTCGCGCAATGCCTGTTCGCCGTGCGCACGTGCCTGTTTGCGCTGCGCAAGCAGCTCGCCGGCCGCCTGCTGCTCGCGTGCGTGCTGCTGCGCGTAGTGGGTGTAGTTGCCGCCATAACTGCGCACCCCGTGCGCGGATAACGCCAGGATGCGCTGCATGCCATCCAGCAGCAGCCGGTCATGACTGATGATCAGCAATCCACCCTTCCAAGCCTGCAACTGCGCCAGCAGCCGCTGTCGCTGCGGGCCGTCCAGATGGTTGCTGGGCTCATCCAGGATCAGCAGGTCCGGTTGCGTCAGCCAGGCGCCAGCGAGTGCCACCCGCATGGCTTCGCCGCCACTGAGATGCGCGGCAGGAGCAGACGGATCGCGGCCCCCCAGCCCTTGCTGCTCGAGCGCTGCAGCGAACTCGGCGTGGGCATTCCAGCGCTCGCCCACCCGCTCGAAATCGGCGGGCGCCACGCTCCCGGCGGCGATCCGGTCCAGCGCGTCCAGCAACGGCGCCACACCTGCCAGATCGGCGATGCGCTGCCCCGCCATCGCGCTCACGCGCTGCGGCAGGTAATGCACGCTGCCACGGCGTACGCAGCGGCCGCTGCTGGGTGCCAGCTGGCCGGCCAGCAGACGGCCGAGCACACTCTTGCCCACGCCATTACGACCGACCAGGCCGGTGCGGCGCTGATCGATGTGCAAGGTGAGATCGGAAAACAGCGTGCTGTCATCGGGCAGCACGAACGCGACGCTTTCCAGCGTCAACGACGGACAGGTCATCAGTGCCTCCATTGCATGCCAGGACACGTCGCGTTCCAGACGGAACGGCAACGAGTATGGCCGTCATCACGACGGCGGCATCAATGGCGCATTGGACCAATCCTCGAACAGCGGGTGCAGCACAAGTGTAGGCCGATCTACGGCTGCACCGAAACCCCTGGACATCACTGCGCCGAACAATCCGCTCAACGACAACGAGATATCCGCAGGAAAACGCACGCCTGCACGCTTGTAGTGCGCCCTGCCCCTTGGAGCGGCTAACAAGACATAGCGTGCAGTCGTCAGGTGGGTGCAGACGGCGCGCTCAGAACCGCAGTGCACGCGTGGCACATGCCGCACCGAGCACCGGCCGTGTCCGCCTGGCGGTGAGTGCAGTCGTCTTGTTAGCTGCTCTTCGCCGACGCGCGCGCCTGGCGTTATCGGTATCCGCAATCGCGCGCCAACGCAGCGGACACTCGCCGGCAACGCACCAACACTCCATGCCGCGCGAGAGTCGCTGCGTCGTCGTTACCCTCAGGCATGCATCGGCTTTTGCGCGATCACAGTGGGAAAAATGCTGGCGCGATCGTCGATGAAACGCACGCTTGCAAAGCCGGCACTCTCCAGCTGTGCGCGCGTTTGCGCATGGGTGCGGAACGATGCCCAGCGCGCCTGGACGATATCGATGAAGACCTGGCTCTGCAGCACCAGAGATGCCTGGTCGATCAGCGCCAGTTTCCACGTGGATTCCGCGCACAGGCTGGGCGGAGGCGTCAGGAAACTCGCCACCAACGTACCGCCCGGCCGCAGCCTGTTGAAGAACGCGCGATAGAGCGCGACCACCCGCGCATCGTCCGGCTCATAGAGATTGAGGCCATTGCTGGTCACCACGTCCGCACTGTCTGCATCGCCCTGCGCCCAGGCATCTTCCAGCCGCAGCGACAGCTGCTGCTCCAGCCCGTAGCGACGTGCCAGCTGCAGCGCACCGTCCAGCGCTTGCGGGTCCAGATCGATCCCGATCAAGCGCACATCCGGGCACTGCCGGTAATCCAGGCTCAACACATCGCCCATCCATCCGCACGGCACCGACGCGATCGTCATGCCGGGCCGCAACAAGGCCTGCAATTGCGCACGGAAGATGCCGAACCGCTCGCGGGTTGCGAGCACGGCCGGCGTCTTCTCGAAAATTTCGTACTCCAGTGCCGGCGTGGTGTCCTGCGGCAGGGTTCCCGCCTCATAGGTGACCAACCGATGCGTCCACTCCGCATTGAGCCCACGATTGCGCAGCAGGAACCGCCCCAACTCCATTGCCCACAGTGCATCGACCAGTTGCAGCAAACGCTCCACTTCGGCAGCAGAACGGCTGGCGTCCTGCCGCAGTCGCGACCGGATCGATGCCAGCAAGGTCGCATCATCCTGCAAGGTATCGCCCGCATGCGAAATCAGGCCGGCACGCGGTTCACTGGGCGGCATCGGTCGCACGTCACATTGCATCTTTTTTCACCTTGGCAAGCGTCAATCGCTGTTGCCGACCATGGTGACGAACGCGGTAATGCGCTGCGGCCGAAAGCGCGATGCAGGGTGCCGGTGAGCGAACGGGCGCCGCCTGTGCGCAGGATCGCGGCTGCATCCGTTCACGCGTGTGCAGCGCTGCGCGCGATTCAGCCCAGACCGAATGCCGGGTGATAGGCCACATCGGCCAGTGGCAACAGCCGGTCGCCGAACGCCAGCGCCTGCAATTCCGATACGGGTGCATCGGGCACGCTCAGCCCCGGCTCGACGGCGAACCCAAACCGCCGGAAAAAACCGGGTTCGCCAAAGGCAACGCATCCCGCCGCGCCGCGCTCGCGCAAGGTGGCCAGGGCTGAGTGCACCAGACGGCTGCCCAGGCCCTGGCGTTGGTGGCCCGGGCCCACCGCCAACGGTCCCAGCGCAAACCAGCCGGACGACCCGTCGGACAAGCTCACCGGCGACACTGCCAGATGGCCGACCACGTAGCCGTCGTGGTCGGCGACCAATGACAGTGCCAGCGCATCGTCATGACGCAGCGCGGCGATCACATGCTGTTCGTCATGACGGCTGTGCTCGGCGAGCATGAACGCCACCATGGTCAATATCTCGATGGCGGCGGCGTCGCCATCGCTGGCCTCGCGAATCAGCACCGCCGTCGCCGGCTCGGCCGGTGTGGGCGGCATGTCGTCAGCCTCGTGCATCACAGGCGCTGCAACAGTTCGGCGAACGCGTTCGCTGCCGTGTCCACATGCGCGGCAAGATCGTGCTCATCGTCGACCAGCAACAGCCGCGCCCGACGCGCCTGCGCCCAGGCGATCACATCGGCGGCAGGGATCAGCGCATCGCGCCAGGCATGCACCACCGAGATCGGCACCGGCGCAGCATCCAGCGCCGGCAGCGGGCCCATCGTGGTTGGCGGCACCATCAAAAACAGCCCGCGTGTCGGCACCTGCAGCGACACCTGCGCCGCGATATAGGCGCCCAGACTGGAGCCCACCAGCACCAGCGGCCCCTTGCCTGCGGCGTCGCGTGCGATCTGCAGCAATCGCTGCAGGCGTCCGCGCACGTCACCGAGCGGGCTGACATCGCGCTGCGCATCAAGATCGGTGAAATCCGGGCGTTCATGGGTCCACCCCAGGCGATCGGCAACCTCGGCCAATGCGCTGACCTTGCGCGCCGCAGGGCCACTTTCGAACCCATGCGCCAGAATGCAATGGCCGCGGCTCATAGCGCCTGCACCGTATCGCCAATACGCAGCACGCCGCCGCGCAGGACACGCGCGCACAGGCCGCCGTGTCCACGCATCGCGTTGTAGCCGCCCGCGCCCAGCGCGTCTTCCATGCGCGAACACGGGTCGCACGGGTCGGTGCCTTCCAGCTCGACATCGCCAATGCGGAAGCGCCGCCCTTTCAACGCGATCAGCGGAATGCCGGCGATTACCAGATTGCGTCGCAGCGTGGCAGGCGCGATCGTCGCATGCCCTGCCAGCGCCGCGATCACCGGCAGATGCTCGGCCTGGATCAAGGTGATCCCACGCTTGCCGCTGCCGCCCTTGTAGCGATCGCCCACCAGCCCGATGCCGGTGGTGGCCTGCGCGGCGTCCACCTCCAGCATCTCCACATCACGCGCCGGACGCACGCCGATCCAGGTCACCTGACCGGTCTGCGGCAGCGTCGCCATCAATTTGCCCAAAGGGCTGTCGGGATTCAAAGCCATCGGCGAATGCTAGCATTCGCTTCATGTCCGATGCCGTCCTGCCGTCGCCACCGATCACCTACGCGCCGTTGTCTTACGAATCGCGACTGGCACGCCGCCGGCTCGAGCACATCGACATGGTGGTCATCCACTGCACCGAATTGCCCGACATGGCCATGGCGCGCGACTACGGCGAGCGCGTGCTCTACGACAGCGGCACCGGCAACAGCGGGCATTACTACATCGATCGCAACGGCAGCATCCAGCAGTACGTGGCGCTAGACCGCGTCGCGCATCACGTGCGCGGCCACAATCCGCATACCTTGGGCATCGAGCTGGTCAACAGCGGCCGCTATCCGCACTGGCTCGACTCGCGCCATCAAGCGATGCGCGAAGCGTATCCGGACGTGCAGATCGCCACGCTAATCACCTTGCTGCAATGGCTGCAGCAGCAGCTGCCATCGGTGCGCCGCATCGCCGGTCATCAGGAACTGGACACCACCCAGGAAGCGGCCAGCGACGATCCGGCACGCAAGATCCAGCGCAAGCTCGATCCCGGCCCGCTGTTTCCATGGCCCCGAATCGAAGCGGCGGTCGGCTGGGCGCACGCATTGCGTTGAGCGCACGGGGCACGCGTCGTCAGCGACCGCAGAACCCGCGCGATCAAGGGTCCACGGCGCGATAGGTTTTTTCGCCCGCATTCACCGCCACCGCCAGCCGGTTTTCCGGCGGCGCGATCGGGCAGACCACATGCGGGGTGAACGCGCAGGGCGGATTTTCGGCGAGATTGAAATCGAGCAGCACACGGCCATCGCGCGGCATCGCGGTGAACAGATAGCGCGCGCCGCCATAGCTTTCCTTGCCACTGGTGCGATCGGTGAACAGAAAAAACAGACCGCTGCCATCGTCCTGCGCGAGCGGCTGCAGATGGTATTCCTGCCCGCCGCGCGTAAACACCGCCTCGCCCGGAACCTCCGCCGTCAATGGCGTGCCGATCGAGGTCAGCAAGGTCACCGACCGTGGCGTGGCATACGGCTGCCAGCGTGCATCGACCCGCCATTGCGGGTCGATCGGGAAATACTCAAAGCCCTGAAATGCGGTCAACGCCGGCGCTGCCGGGTCGCGAAAACGCCAGCCAAACAATGTGCCGGTCTGCACCAGATAGAACTGCCAGTTGTCCACATCGAGCCGGTCGCCACGCCGCTCAGCCCGCTCCGGCTCCAGGCTGACGTCATCGACAGCCTGTCCGTTCAAGCTCACCGCCGCACCGGCAGCCGCCTTGAAGCGCACGTGGCCCTCGGCATCCAGGCTGAGCTGGCCCAGCTGTGCAGGGCCGGCAGGCAACACGACATCGCTGTGCGGATCGCTGCCGACCTGATACCGACCTGCACGCACGCGACCGGAGGCGGTATAGCTCAGCCAGCCATCGGGCGCACGCACGTGTGCCAGCCGTTGCGCGCGAACACGTTCCAGCGCGACCTGATACACCTGCTGCTTATCGGCATTCGAACGATTGGCCGCGCGCACAGCGCCGGCACCGCCAGACTCAGCCGAACACGCAACCATCGCCATCACCGCGACGCACAAGGCGCCCACCTGCAACTGCAACCGCATGCATCCACCCACCACTGCAAGAAACTGCGCTCCGCGCAGTGAGCCTGCGTCCCCACAGACCACCCTTCCTGCGGCTATTGTGCATGCATCAGGCAGCAGTCGCGACCGGACGCGACGGATCCTGCAACCAGCCGCTCCAGGAACCGGCATAGACGCGCGCGCCGGACAGGCCGGCCACTTCCAACGCCAACAGCAGATGGCAGGCGGTCACGCCCGATCCGCACATCACCACGGCCTGCTCGGGCCGGTACGTGCCCAGCAATGCAGATAGCTCGGCACGCAATTCATCGGCCGGTTTAAAGCGGCCATCGCGGAGGCTCAGACCCAGCGGACGACTCACCGCACCCGGCACATGCCCGGCGATCGGATCGATCGGCTCCACCTCACCGCGAAACCGCTCGCCTGCGCGCGCATCCAGCAGCCAACCCGGGGCCTGCTCCAGCCGCGCCAGGATCTGTTCGGCGTCCACTACGGCATTGGCGTCGAAACTGCCGGGATACGCGGCGCCATCGTGCGCTGCTGGCAGCTCGGTGGTCTCGGCCAAGCCGGCGGCGCGCCACGCAGCCAGCCCGCCATCCAGCACCGCCACGCGGCGATGCCCCATCAGCCGCAGCATCCACCACGCGCGTGCGGCGGCCATGCTGCCATCGCCCGCGTCGTAGACCACCACCTGGCTGTGCGGATCGATGCCCCACGCGCCCAGGCGCCTGGCAAAGTCGGCGCTGTGCGGCAACGGATGCCGCCCTTGATCGGCACGCGACAGGTCAGCCAGGTCATGATCGAGATCGACGTAATGCGCGCCGGGCAGATGTCCCTGCGCATACGCCTTGCGTGCCGCCTGCGGATCAGGCGCGGTTGGCGGCGCGGCGCGCGCATCCAATAGCCGCAGCTGCGGGTGCGGCAATGCCGCCGCCAGGGTGGCGCTATCGACCAGCGTGGTCCAGTTCGGATCGGCACTCATGCAACCTGCTCCAGGCGACGACGAAGATTGAGGAGAATGGCCGCAGTGGCGCCCCAGATGCGCTGCCCTGGCCAATCGTATTCGAGCACGCGCCGCTGGCGGCCGCGAAATTCCAGCTCCACGCTGCGCAGATTGTCCGGGTCCATCAGATAGGCCAGCGGCACTTCGAAGACCTCGGCCACCTCTTCCGGCTGCGGCACCGCCACGAACGCGGGGTCGATCACCGCCACCACCGGCGTGACCCGAAACCCGCTCACGGTCAAAAACGGATCCAGATATCCCAGCGCGTGCACCTGCTGCGCACCCAGCGCGATCTCCTCGCAGCTCTCGCGCAAGGCCGCCGCTGCCGCATCGGCATCGGCAGGCTCCATCCGCCCGCCCGGGAAGCTGACCTGCCCGGCATGGTGGCGCAGGCTGTCGGTGCGCCGGGTCAGCAGCACCATCGTGCCCTGCTCGCGCGGCACCAGGCCGCATAGCACCGCCGCTTCGGCGGACGCACCGCCCTCGCTAAGATCGATCAGTTCGGCATGGTTCCAGCCCGGCCCGTCGGGTGCGGTGTCCAGCGAATACAGCGCCCGGCGCAACTGCGCGTACTCGGGCAGCGCGGCCATGAGCCCACGTGCGGGCAACACGGTGTGCAACAACTCCTGGCGTTCGGCGTCACTCATGCTCATCCACCGTGCAATTTCATCCAGGCTGCGCAGGCAGCCGACACAGTGCGACTGCGCGTCCAACGAACATACACCGATACATGGGCTGGGCAGATCCCCGCGATTGGAATCGGTGTCGCTCATCGCGCGTTTCCGCAGCCGCGGCGTGGGTGTTTCATCGCTCTCTTCAGCAAGGTTGGGACGCCAAAACGACAACGCCGGCCTGGCGGCCGGCGTTGTCAGTGCAACAGCACAAGCAATTACTTGACGCTGACCAGCTTGATCTCGAACTGCACCGCCACGTTCGGCGGGAACGGCGTACGCGGGTCGGCGCCATAGGCCTGATCCGACGGCAACGTCACTTCCCACTTGGAGCCGGCCGGCATCTGCAGCAGGGTCTCGCGCATGGCCTTCATTTCGACTTCGCTGACCTTGATGGCCGGGATCTGCTGCGCCGGACGCGCCTTCTCACGGTCGCCGAAGGGGAACGGACCGGCCACTTCCAGCTGCACGGTGCTGGCCTGGGTCGGCTTGGCGCCCTTGCCCGCTTCGATCACGCGGTACTGCACGCCGCTCGGCAGCGTCTGCACGCCAGCGGTGCCCTTGTTCTTGGCCAGGAACTGCTCGCTCTTGGTCTTGTTGGCAGCAGCGGCCTTGTCGTACTCGGCCTTGGCCTGCTGGGCACGGCCCTGCTCACGCTTCTGGAACGCTTCGACCGCCGGCTTCAGCTGGTCGGCAGTGATCGCCGGCTGCTTCTTGGCATAGGCGTCCTGCAGACCCTTTACCACCGCGTTGATGTCGAGCTGCTCGCCGCGACCGGTGAGTTCGGCAAGGTTATTGCCGTAGTCGTAACCGAAGTAATAGCTCAACTTGCCCTTTTCGGACGTCGTGTCCTGGGCCAGTGCATTGCCCGTCAGGGCCAGGGCCGCCACAGCGACCGCGATAGAACGCAACTTCATCAAACAATTCTCCAGGGTGGTGGCACAGGACGGGTCTGCCGCCTGAGATGACGCGCTAGGATAGCGGCCGCGATACCGAACCGCTACTTATCACGAAAGCTATGACCAGCAAGACTTTCGGAAGTTCCGTATTTACTATTTTTTTACGTTCGCAAGGGTTTGCCATGTCCAATGACGTCATTCTGATCGCCGATCACGCCAGTGTCCGGACCATTACGGTCAATCGGCCGGACAAACTGAACGCATTGAACCGCGACACCATGCTGGCGCTGGACCAGGCGTTCGTGGACGCGGCAAGCGCCGACGACGTGCGCGTGGTGGTCCTCACTGGCGCCGGGCCCAAATCCTTCGTGGCCGGCGCGGACATCGCCGAAATGAGCGCGTTGTCGGCGATGGACGGCCGGGAATTTTCGCTGGTCGGGCAGCGCTTGATGCGCCGGATCGAACGCATGCCCAAACCGGTGATCGGCATGATCAACGGATTTGCGCTCGGCGGCGGGCTGGAGCTGGCAATGGCCTGCCATCTGCGCATCGCCGCATCCACCGCACGGCTGGGGCAGCCAGAAATCAATCTCGGCCTGATTCCCGGCTTCGGCGGCACCCAGCGCCTGTTGCGCCTGACCGGCCGTGCCGCAGCACTGGAACTGTGCCTGCTCGGCATGCCGATCGATGCAGCGCGCGCACTGCAACTGGGCCTGGTCAATCGCGTGGTCGAGCCCGACGCCTTGCAGGAAGAAACCCGGACCCTGGCCCAACGCCTGGCGAGCGCCGCGCCGCTGGCAGTGCGCGGCATTCTGGATGCGGTCGTGTTCGGCGGCGAATGCGGCATCGAAGAAGGCCTGCAGCTGGAAACCGCGCAATTTGCGCTGCTGTTCGCCAGCGAGGACATGCGCGAAGGCACCCGCGCGTTCCTCGACAAGCGCCCCGCACAGTTTCACAACCGCTGAGCACCGTGATGCCGCACGCCACCCTACCGGCACCGCGCGCACTGGCCATGCGCTTGTTCGACTGCGTTCAAGCGGACGATCTCGATCGCGCACTGCAACTGGGCCTGATGGACTACCGGCCGGCCCCGCACCTCGATGCAGCGGATGCACCGGTCGTTGCAGCCCTGCTCGCCGCACAACAGCGCCTGCGCGCTGCCTGGGCCGCGCGCGAACGCTATCGCGCACGTGCCGCTCGGCTGCAACGCCGCGCCGCCGAACGTGACGCGCGGCGCACGCCCGCACCGGCACCCAGCCAGCCGGCAGCAGCGGCGTTGCCGCCGTTAGCCGCGGCGATCCTGGCGCGTGCCAAAGCCAAGGCAGCGGGAGGAACGCCGTCTTGAACGCTGCACGCCCTGCACCGCCGGCGCGTCGCAGCAGCGCCATGCGCAAGCCTGAAATACAGGAAATGTTCGAGCGTCTGCGCGAACTCAATCCACACCCGACCACCGAGCTGGAATACACCACGCCATTCGAGCTGTTGATCGCAGTGTTGCTGTCCGCGCAGGCCACCGATGTCGGCGTCAACAAGGCCACCCGTAAGTTGTATCCGGTCGCCAATACCCCGCGCGACATTCTCGATCTTGGCGAAGAAGGACTGAAGCGCTACATCGCCACCATCGGCCTGTTCAACGCCAAGGCCAAGAACGTCATCGCCACCTGCCGCATTCTGCTCGAGCAATACGGCGGCGAGGTGCCGCACGATCGCGCAGCGCTGGAAGCCTTGCCCGGCGTCGGCCGCAAGACCGCCAACGTGGTGCTCAACACCGCATTCGGCGAACCGACGATGGCCGTGGACACGCATATCTTTCGCGTCTCCAACCGCACCGGCCTTGCACCGGGCAAGGACGTGCGCGCGGTCGAAGACAAACTGGTCAAGGTCATCCCTGCAGAATTCCTGCACGACGCACACCACTGGCTGATCCTGCACGGACGCTACGTCTGCAAGGCCCGCAAACCCGATTGCCCGGGCTGCGTGATCCATGACCTGTGCCGCTACCGCGACAAGACCCCGGCGGCCGCCGAACGGCCGGCAGAGCCGAAGCGTTGACCGGGCCTAGGGGGCAGCTAAAGAAACAACTGCGCTCACCGCCCGGCGGGCGCGGCCGCTGCTCGGTGCGGCATGGACCACGCATACACGCCGGTTCTAAGCGTGCCGTCCACACCTACCTGACGACTGCTCGCTGCGTTTTGTGAGCCGCTCCAAGGCGATATGGCTGACACGCACTAGCCATCAGACCCGGACCGGGCCAGCTGCATGCCGCCACCGCTGCTCAACGCAATCGCGTTGCCGGCAATCGCACCGCTGGTGGAGAGATGGCCGCCATCAGTAGGTTGGCGTTAGGCGCCTCGTGTCATCAGCCCACACACAAGCGGTCACGCATCCCCAATCTCAATCCCGGCGCAAAAAAAATCGCGACCGGATGATGCGTCTTTCGGCGCCATGCATCATCCGGTCACGACAGATGTCACCCGGCGCGAACGCCGGGCGTTTGTCACTGACTTATGCCGCTTTGCGCGGTTCGCCCACCAACGTTCTTTCCACGGTCGGCTGACCTTCGACGCGGCGGTCCAGCTCCTTCCAATCCACTACCAGCTCGCATCCGCGCGAAGCCGCATTCCGGCTCCAATCACGCAGCAACTCGATGCAGGCATGGTCGACGTGATGCAGCTTGGCCACGTCCAGATGCAGCGCGGTGTTCGGCGGCACGCTTTCCAGCGTCCGCGCCATTGCCGGCACTTTCAGGAACGTTGCCGACCCCTGCAGGGTCAGATGCATTTCGTCCTTCTTGTCGGCGTGCTCGCGCACCTCGACCTTCAGACGCGACGAATGCAGGGCCAGACGGAACAGCGACAGGCCGAAGCCGATCAACACGCCGGTCAGCAGGTCGGTCGCCACAATCGCGAAGGTGGTCGCCAGGTAGATGGCCGCAGTTCCACGACCGTAAGTCGCCAACTCCTTGACCTGCCCGATCTTGATCATCTTCACGCCCGTATAGACCAGGATGCCGGCAAGACATGCCACCGGCGTCATCCGCAACAACCACGGCAGCAGCATTGCGAAGACCAGCAACCAACCGCCATGCAGGATGGTCGAGGTCCGCGTGGCTGCACCGGCCTGGACATTGGCCGCACTACGCACGATCACGCCAGTCATCGGCAATGCGCCCAGGAAGCCGCACAGCATATTGCCAACGCCCTGCGCCGCCAGCTCACGGTCGTACTGCGTCCGTGCGCCTTGGTGCATGCGATCTACCGCCGCCGCCGACAGCAACGTTTCGGCGCTGGCGATAAAGGCAAAGGTCACCGCCGATACCAGCAAGGTGTGGTTGAACACGCCAAAGATGTCGGAGAAGCTGGGGATGGTGATCGCCGAGAACAGGTTGGTCGGAACGTCGACACGATTGACGTCCAGCCCCTGCAGCTGCGCCGTCGCGGTCACCGCGACCACCGCGATCAACGCACCCGGCAGGAAGCGCAGACGCGTCGGACGCAGCTTGTCCCAGGCCAGGATGATCCCGATCGTCGCCAGACCCACGAACAATGCGGTGCGGCCGGTGCCTGCACTGATCGCCTGCCACAACACGGCAGGCAATGCAGCGAAGTTTTCCAGACCACGCGCCTTGGGCGCGGCATCCATCAGCACATGCGCCTGCGATGCCACGATCAGGATGCCGATGCCCGACAACATGCCGGCCACCACGGCCGGCGATGTCATGCGGAACCACACACCCGCGCGGCACAGACCGGCAACCAGCTGAATCGCACCGGCCACCAGGATCACCGGACCAAGCGCGGCAACGCCGTGCTCACGCACCAGTTCGAACACCAACACAGCCAGGCCGGCGGCCGGACCGCTCACCTGCAAAGGAGAGCCTGCCAGAAAGCCAACGACCAGCCCGCCGATGATGCCGGTGATCAGACCTGTGGCCGGAGGCATTCCGGACGCGATCGCAATACCCATGCACAACGGCAGCGCAACAAGAAAGACCACGACAGACGACAACAAATCACGCCCGAACAGTCCCTGACGGAAATATCCGCCGATACCTGATGTGTTCATGATCGACTCCGTCAGACGAGTTCAGCGCGGACGACTTGCTGCAGTCGCGGACGCGGAGTGGCTTCTGGAGTGCTTTCGGCCAGCAACGGGCGGAAGCCGCCCTTCTCGGCATCGAAGGCGCGGATCTCCCCGTGGGCGATATCGTAGATCCAGCCATGGATCCGCAAGGTGCCAGCCGCCAGACGGGCTGCAACCACCGGCTGCGTGCGCAGGTGATCGAGCTGCGAGACCACGTTCTCTTCGGTCATGCAGGTCAACGCGTCCTGGCTGTGCGGATCGTGGCCGTGATGCGCGGTGACGTGACGTGCCGCATCGGTGTGCTTGAGCCACGCCGCCACGGACGGAACATCTTCCAGCGATTCCGGCTTGAGCACTGCCTTCATCGCGCCGCAGTCGGTATGACCGCAGATCACGATGTGACGCACGCCCAGAACGGCGATGGCGTACTCGATCGCCGCAACCACGCCGCTGACGTGCTGGGAGTAAGGCGGCACCACGTTGCCGATGTTGCGATAGACGAACAATTCACCGGGCTGCGCGGAGAAGATCAGCTCCGGCATAACGCGCGAGTCGGCGCAAGTGATGAACAGCGTATGCGGGCTTTGGCCGCCGGCCAGTTCCTGAAAGCGCGCACTCTGGCGCGGATACACTTCTTTACGGAAATGACGAAAACCTTCTAGCAAACTTTCCATGGGAGATTCCTCTAGGCAACGAATAGCAGTCCGCGGCGCAAACCGCGAATTGCAAAGACAAACAAATCAATAAGAAATCCGGCGCGCAGTGCACCGGGTACAGCGACAGCGGGGATCAGCCAAGCAGCGCGTTTGGAGGACGCAGTTGCGGGATCAGGTCGCGTTTTTGATTTGCAGGCGCATGATGCGCGTGCCAAGAAGGGGAATACCGCGCCAGCATCGGCCAAGCTTGGGAGAGCAAGGGGATATCGTCTGCAGGCTGTGTGTCGACTTGGCTTTGTGTATCGCCATCGTCCTGCGGATCTTCTGCTGCATCGCGTTCTTCGCCAGCTTCCACCATCACCGCAACGCCGTCGCCCACCAACGCATCGCAGATGCGCGTGTGTGCATTGGCTGCCGACCACGCAGTGAGCGCGAGCAGGCAGACCAACAGCAGTTGGAGGAATCGAGGAAACATAGCCTCGAAACTAACAATTTAGAACCTGCATGCGCAAGTGGTGCGTTGCACAACCTGACATATATGTTCAGTTGGTAAGGGTTCCGGTTCAGGTCGCCAGGTCAGGCAGCCTCTAGTGCTGCCGGCCCAGCGTGATGCAGTGCACTGTCACATGGCCAGCACGTTCAGATTTTTGACACACGATGACATAGTACAAACCAGCGTAAATCCTTGTCTTTATTGGCAAAAATCATTTATTACGTTTCAGTGTTTTTGTCACATTAACGCAACTTTCACGCCATAGCCTGCGCCCACTTTCTCAGGTCGCAAGGCATCTATGAAACTCGCTCCCACCCTGCTTGGCGCAGCACTACTCCTGGCACTTGCCGCACCGGCCGCGCATGCCGAAATCGCCATCGATGTGATCGGCGGTTCCGAAGTCTCGCTGGAAGGCCTGGTCCAGGCCGACGGCAACTGGTTCCATAACGATGTGCAGGACCTCAACGGTCCGATCGGCGCCAATGGCGACAATTCCGAGTTCAGCATCCGTCGCGCCGAATTGGTGCTCAAGGGCAAGGGCCCGGGCAACATCGAATGGGTGGCCGGCTACGACCCGAGCGTGCTGAAGGAAGTGACCATCCGCGGTACCACCATCCGCAGCACCGGGCGTTTTCTGGACAACAACGTCAAGTACAAGTTTGGCGGCAACGCCAACAACTACCTGCAGATCGGTCAGTTCAAGCAGCCCAACAGCCTGGAAGAACTTTCCAGCACCAAGAACAACGACTTCGTGTCCAAGGCGTCGGTGACCAATACCTACGGCATCTCGCGCCGGCTGGGCGTGGCGTACGGCACGGGTGACAACAACTGGAGCGTGACTGCCAGCGCATTCGGCCGCGAACTGACCCGCAACCAGGCCCATGGCAGCGGCTACGGCGCGCGTGGCACCTGGGCGCCGATCAACGAAAGCGGCAACGTCCTGCACTTCGGTCTGAGCTACCTGGGTTACGACACCGACGACGACACCCTGCGTCTGCGCGCACGTCCGGACGCCGACCTCACCACCATCCGTCTGATCGACAGCGGCGCCATCACCAATGTGGATCGCGTGGGCGTGGCCGGTGCCGAAGCGATGTGGGTCACCGGGCCGTTCAAGCTGCAGAGCGAATATTTCCAGGAGACCGCCAAGCGCATCGGCAACAACGCGCAGGATTACAAGAGCGACGGTTGGTATGTCAGCGGCGTGTGGAACATCACTGGCGAAACCTGGGGCTACAAGGCCGGCGTGCCGACCACCCCGCTGCCGAACGAACCGGCATCGGGCCTGTGGCAGCTGGCCGCGCGCTACGACACGCTGGACCTCAACGATGGCCACCTGATCGCCAACGGCAACACTCCATTCGTGGACGGCGTGCTGGGCGGCAAAATGAACGTGTGGACCATCGGCGCCAACTGGTATTGGCGCTCCAACTTCAAGTTCGCGCTCGACTACGCGAAGGTGGAAAGCACCCGTTACAGCAGCGCCACGCGTGGTCTTGTCGACGACAACCCGTCGATCATCGAAGCACGCGCGCAGTTCTATTGGTAAGTGTCCGCACCGTTGGCCACCGTGCACGCGCTTGAGCGGATGCGGTGGCCAAGTGCACCTCAACGCGACCCGGCATTCCCCGGCGTGCGTTGGATAACGCCATCTTCTTTCTGTCATCTCTTCGACACCTCACGGTCATGCCGCTGCCCTGCAATGGCGCGACTGCGGGACGTCGTGATCCCTACCCTCTCTGGAGCTGTTCCGTGACCCACTCCTTCAAGAACCGTCTGGCCGTCGGCGTGCTCGCCGCCTCGCTGGCACTGTGCGCCCAGGCTGCCGATGTCACCGGCGCCGGTGCGTCCTTTATCTACCCGGTGATGTCCAAATGGTCGGCCGACTACAACGCCGCCACCAAGAAGCAGGTCAACTATCAATCGATCGGCTCGGGCGGCGGCATTGCCCAGATCAAGGCGGCCAGTGTGGACTTCGGTTCCTCCGACGCCCCGCTGAAGCCGGAAGAACTGGCCGCTGCCGGCCTGGCCCAGTTTCCGTCGGTGATCGGCGGCGTGGTGCCGGTGGTCAACGTGGCCGGTATCGCACCGGGCGCGCTCAAGCTCGACGGCAAGACCCTGGGCGACATCTTCCTGGGCAAGATCAGCACATGGAACGATCCGGCCATTGCCGCGCTCAACCCGGGCGTGAAGCTCCCCGAAGGCAAGATCACCGTGGTGCATCGCTCCGATGGCTCGGGCACCAGCTTCAACTTCACCAACTACCTGTCCAAGGTCAACCCGGACTGGAAGAGCAAGGTGGGCGAAGGCACCGCCGTGCAGTGGCCGAGCGGCATCGGCGGCAAGGGCAACGAAGGCGTGGCTGCCTATGTGAAGCAGATCAAGGGCGGCATCGGCTACGTCGAGCTGTCGTATGCGCTGCAGAACAAGATGTCCTACACCGCGATGAAGAACGCTGCCGGCAAGTTCGTGCAGCCGTCCGATGAAACCTTTGCCGCCGCGGCAAACAGCGCCGACTGGGGCAATAGCAAGGACTTCTACCTGGTGATGACCAATGCCGCAGGCGACAACGCCTGGCCGATCACTGCCACCAACTTCATCCTGGTGCAGAAGAAGCCCAAGAACGCCGATGGCCTCAAGAACACGCTGGAGTTCTTCCGCTGGGTCTACAGCAAGGGCGATGCCCAGGCCAAGCAGCTGGACTATGTGCCGCTGCCGGACAGCCTGGTGACGCAGATCGAAGCGTATTGGGCCAAGAATCTGCCGCGCTAAACGCGTGCATCGACGCAGTTGCGCACACTGTCAGGTGTGCGCAACTGCCGTTGACGACAGCGGTGACGCGCGAGCGCGGGCTTGGCGCGCGGGGGCCAGGCCTGCCTGACACCTGCATGTCACGTTGACTGGTCACTCTCAACAGAACAGGAACGACGCCGCCTCTCTCCCCGGCGTCGGGACCGGGACGCGGATCCCGGGGGGCGCGATGCCCTCCGCGGTCCGCGTCTTTTTTTGTGATGCCTCTCCCGAAGGCGCTGTCATGAGCGTGTAACAAAAACATCATTTCATAGCGTGGTCTGCCGGACACCCGGCCAATCCAGCCTCGGAGCTTCCATGAAATTGCAGTCGGCCAGTCTGACCGCCCTGTCCCTCACCATCGCCCTTGCCCTGGCTGCGTGTTCGCCCGGCAAGGACGCGCAGTCCGGCGATGCCGCCAAGGGCGCTCCCAGCGCAGGCGCCACCGCAAGCGACAGCAAGGTTGCGGAAATCTCCGGCGCCGGTGCGTCCTTCATCTACCCGCTGGTGTCCAAGTGGTCGGCCGACTACAACGCCGCCACCGGCAACAAGGTCAACTACCAGTCGATCGGTTCCGGCGGCGGCATTGCCCAGATCAAGGCCGGCACGGTGGATTTCGGCTCGACCGACAAGCCTCTCGATAGCGCCGAACTGCAGCAGGCCGGCCTGGGCCAGTTCCCGTCCGCCATCGGCGGCGTGGTGCCGGTGGTCAATCTGGAAGGCATCGCCCCGGGCAAGCTGCGCCTGACCGGCGCGCTGCTGGGCGATATCTTCCTGGGCAAGGTCAGCATGTGGAACGACGCGGCGATTGTCGCGGCCAACCCGGGCGTGACCCTGCCGGCGACCAAGATCAATCTGGTGCACCGCTCCGATGGCTCGGGTACCACCTTCAACTTCTCCAACTACCTGTCCAAGGTCAGCCCGGAGTGGAAGAGCAAGGTCGGCGAAGGCACCTCGGTGCAGTGGCCCGGTGGCGTCGGCGGCAAGGGTAACGAAGGCGTGGCCTCGTACGTGCAGCAGATCAAGGGGTCGATCGGCTATGTCGAACTGGCCTATGCGCTGCAGAACAAGATGCCGTACACCTCGCTGCAGAATGCCGCCGGCCAGTGGGTCGAGCCGAATGCAGACAGCTTTGCCGCCGCTGCGGCCAGCGCCGACTGGGCCAATGCCAAGGACTTCAACCTGGTGATCACCAATGCGCCGGGCGAGAAGGCCTGGCCGATCACGGCCACCAACTTCATGCTGATGCACAAGCAGGCCAAGGATGCCGAGCGCAGCAAGGCGACGCTGGACTTCTTCAAGTGGGCATTGGAAAACGGCCAGGCCCAGGCCAGCGAGCTGCATTACGTGCCGCTGCCGCCGGAGCTGGTGAAGCAGATCCAAGCCTATTGGGGCAGCGAGTTCAAGTAATGCCTGCATCCCGCCTGCATGGCGGGCTGCGCGGCGGTGAGGTGCCTGCGGGTGCCTCACCGTTCCTGATGTCTCACGCTCCCGCCAATGTGCGGGTGACGAGTTCAATCGAATGAATGCCACCGCACTTCCCGAAGCGATGACCGCCCCCCGCGGCCGCGACCTGCGCGATGCGCGCGCCGACCGCCTGTTCAAGCTTGCGCTCGCCGCCACCGTGGTGTTTGTGCTGTTGGCGCTAGGCAGCGCAGCGCTGTCGATGTTGTGGGGCGGACGCCACGCACTGCAGATGCAGGGCCTGAGCTTTTTCTATTCCGCCGACTGGAATCCGGTCGAAAACAAGTACGGCGCACTGGCGCCGATCTACGGCACCTTGGTCACCGCCCTGATCGCGATGGTGATAGCGGTGCCGGTGAGTTTCGGCATCGCGTTCTTTCTCACCGAAGTTGCGCCGCGCTGGTTGCGTGGGCCGGTAGGCACCGCAATCGAATTGCTGGCCGGCATCCCGTCGATCATCTACGGCATGTGGGGCCTGTTCGTGCTGGTGCCGGTGATGACCGAACACGTGACGCCGTGGCTCAACGATCACCTGGGCACATTGCCGGTGATCGGCCCGTTGTTTCAGGGTCCGCCGCTGGGCATCGGCCTGCTCACCGCCGGATTCGTGCTGGCGATCATGGTGATCCCGTTTATCTCCTCGGTGATGCGCGAAGTGTTTCTGACCGTGCCGACGCGCCTGAAGGAATCGGCGTACGCGCTGGGCTCGACCAAGTGGGAAGTCAGCTGGGACATCGTGCTGCCGTACACGCGCTCTGCGGTGATCGGCGGCGTGTTTCTGGGGCTGGGACGCGCGTTGGGCGAAACCATGGCGGTGGCCTTTGTGGTCGGCAACACGGTGCGCCTGTCGCCGTCGCTGCTGGAGCCCGGCACCACCATCGCGGCATTGATCGCCAATGACTTCGGCGAGGCCACCGAAACCTATCGCTCGGCTTTGCTGCTGCTGGGCTTTGTGTTGTTCATCGTGACCTTCATCGTGCTGGCGATCGCGCGCTTCATGCTGATGCAGCTGTCGCGTCGGGAGGGCAACTGATGTCCGCTTCCTCTGTCTCGCAATCGCTGTACAACCGGCGCCGTATCACCAATGTGGTGGCACTGTTGTTGTCGTGCGTCACTGCATTGTTCGGGTTGTTCTTCCTGGCCTGGATTCTGTGGACGCTGCTGTCCAAGGGCGTGCCCGGCATCGACCTCAATCTGTTTACCAAGATGACACCGCCGCCGATGCAGGAAGGCGGTCTGCTCAACGCCTTCTTCGGCAGTGCGGTGATGTGCGGGCTGGCGCTGGCGATCGGCACGCCGTTGGGCGTGGCGGCTGGTACCTGGCTGGCCGAGTATGGCAATGCGCGCAAGGCGGGCATCGTGGTGCGCTTCGTCAACGACATCCTGTTGTCTGCGCCGTCGATCGTGCTCGGCCTGTTCGTCTACACCTTGTACGTGATGCAGACCGGCGGGCGGTTCTCTGCGTTTGCCGGCGCACTGTCGCTGGCCTTCATCGTGCTGCCGGTGGTGGTGCGTACCACCGACGAGATGCTGCGGCTGGTGCCGGCGCAAATGCGCGAAGCGGCCTTGTCGCTGGGCATTCCGCAGTGGAAGGTCACCGTGCAGGTGCTGTACCGCGCGGCATCGGCCGGCATTCTCACCGGCGTGCTGCTGGCGCTGGCACGCATCAGCGGCGAAACCGCACCGCTGCTGTTCACTGCATTCGGCAATCAATACTGGAACAGCAACATTTTCCAACCGATGGCCAGCGTGCCGGTGATCATGAACCAGTTTGCGGGCAGCCCGTACGAATCCTGGCAGACCCTGGCTTGGTCCGGCGCACTGGTGCTGACCGTGTTCGTGTTGTTGGTGAGCCTGGGCGCACGTGCGCTGCTGTTGCGTAACAAGATTTCCAATGACTGACCTTTCTTTCCGGACACCCGACATGAACGATCTCCAAAACGCCAAGCCGATGCATCGCATCGCTGTTCCGGCCGCCAAGGGGGCGCCGACGGCGCAGGCGCCGGTGAAGGTGGCCGCACGCAATCTGGATTTCTATTACGACAAGTACCACGCGCTCAAAAGCATCGACATCGAGATTCCGGAAAAGCGCGTCACCGCGCTGATCGGCCCCTCCGGCTGCGGCAAATCGACCCTGCTGCGCATCTTCAACCGCATCTACGCGCTATACCCGAAGATGGAAGCGCGCGGCGAAGTGCTGCTGGATGGCGAAAACATCCTGTCGCCGAAGTACCCGATGAATCGCCTGCGCAGCAAGGTGGGCATGGTGTTTCAGAAGCCGGTGCCGTTTCCGATGACCATCTTCGAAAACGTTGCCTACGGCATCCGCCACCACGAAAAACTGTCCAAGCCCGACATGCAGAACCGCGTGGAACAGGCATTGCGTCAGGGCGCATTGTGGGACGAGGTCAAGGACAAGCTGGGGCAAAGTGCGCTGGGCCTGTCTGGCGGTCAGCAGCAACGCCTGTGCATTGCGCGCGCAGTGGCGCTGCGGCCGGACGTGTTGCTGCTGGACGAACCCACCTCGGCGCTGGATCCGATTTCCACCAGCCGTATCGAACAGTTGGTGGAAGAACTCAAGCGCGACTACACCATCGTGATCGTGACCCACAACATGCAGCAGGCCGCGCGCGTCTCCGATTACACAGCCTTCATGTATCTGGGCGATCTGATCGAGCACGACCGCACCGAAACGATTTTTTCCCAGCCGTCCAAGCAGCAGACCGAGGACTACATCACCGGCCGTTTCGGTTGATGTAAGGCGACGCACCGCAACGCCCGCACTGAAGCAGCTCCGTCGCCCTGCCCTGCACGTCATTCGGCGCGGCTGACGGACATCCACCACTGCCACGAATCGAGATCACGATGAACCAGCACCTCAACGACCATATCGTCAAAAGCTACGACGAGGAGCAGCACCGTCTTGTCGCCGAGATCGTGCGCATGGGCGACACGGCAGTGGCGCAGCTGGAAGCGGCGCTGGATGTGGTGGAGCGTCGCGACGACAACGCTGCGCATCGCATCGTGGTCAACGACGAAGCGATCGACGCACTGGAACACGCGATCAGCCACGACGTGATGCGTCTGGCCTTGCGCGGCCCGATGGCGCGCGATCTGCGCGAGATTCTGGCCGGCCTGCGGATTCCTGCGGATATCGAACGCATCGGCGATTACGCGGCGAACGTGGCCAAGCGCTCGATCGCACTCAACTCCGCGCCGCCGCTGCCGCAGACGGTGGGCCTGCGTGCGCTGGGTCAGATGGCCGCCGATGCGGTCCGCGAGGCGGTGCAGGCGTACCGCGACAAGGATGCAGATGCGGCGATCCGCGTGCGCGACGAAGATGCACGCCTGGATGCGCAGTACACGGCGCTGTTCCGCGAGCTGCTGACCTACATGATGGAAGACCCGCGCAACATCACGCCGTGCACGCACTTGCTGTTCATGGCCAAGAACCTGGAACGCATCGGCGATCATGCGACCAACATCGCCGAGAACGTGTGGTTCCTGGTGCATGGCGAACAGCCGCTGCCGCCGCGCCTGAAGCGCGACGACACCAGCACCACCGGCGTAATCTGATCGCCGTTGGGTACCGGCACGCGTTGTCGATAAATAGCTCAAAGCCTTATTTCATTACGTATTCAGCTAAAAATCCCTACGGTGGGATTGCACACAGGCCGTTCCTGTGACGCAGGAGTACGCAGATGAAACGTCTCATCGGATCTTTCATGGTTGTGTCGCTGCTGACCTCGGGAGCCGCGTTCGCCGCGCCCCAGCAGCACGACGATCGCGATCGCGACCGCATTGCACAGCAGCGTCACGACGATCGCGGCCCGGACCGGCATGACGAGCATCGCAACGACAAGCACGATGATCGGCGCAGCGCACATCACGACGATCACCGCAACGATCGCCATGGCCCGCCCTTCCGGCGCGGCGAGCGCCTGGCACCAGACCATCGCGGTAACCGCGTCGCCGATTACCGCAAGCATCACCTCAAGCAACCGCCGCGCGGACATGAGTGGCGTCGCGTGGATAACCAATACGTGCTGATTGCCATCGCGACCGGCCTGATCGCCAGCGTCGTCGGCGGGGGTTGATCCCGAGACATCCGTGTCACTAGGCAGGCCCGATCCGTGGCAACGCGGATCGGGCTTTTTGTTTCGTGAGGTTGTGACTGAGGATGGCGGAGTGAAACAGGAGTGGCCTGTGGCGCATGCAACGAAAGCCCTGCAGTGCGGTTGATCGATGCCGGTTTATCTGCGGGAACGCATGCGTACGGGGTTGTGACAGGCGAACGACTAATAAGGACGCGGCTTCTTCTTAAAGCAACTCACAACACTCCTGCGCGCTCCGCCAGGTAAGCGCGATTCGCGCTCGGTGAGGCGTGTACCACGCGTGCACTCCGGATCTGTGCAGCCCCCCCCCTCCTGCTGACGACTGCTCACCCGGTCTTGTTCGCCGTTCTGAGCTGCACCGCTAGCCGTCATCGGCCCGCTATTTTGCGGTCCATTCGCCTGGTCATTCGCACACCCCAGCCCGCCGTCTAGGCAGCGCCGTGGCGATGACCGGCAACGCTTTGCCTGCCGACCAGATGCTCCAGACCAAAGGCGTATACCCCGAGGGCGGGTGCACCGGTCGGGCCCAGGGTGCGACCTGCTAGGCTATGCGGATGAACGAACCGGTCGACCCGCAGCCTGCCCCCTCCTTTCTGCCCATGTCGCGGCGTTTCCGCGGCTATCTGCCCGTGGTGGTGGATGTGGAAACCGGAGGGTTCGACTGGAACAAGCACGCATTGCTGGAAATCGCCTGCGTGCCGATCGAAATGGGTGCCGACGGGCGCTTTTTCCCCGGCGAAACCGCCAGCGCGCATCTGGTCCCGGCCCCAGGACTGGAGATCGACCCCAAGTCGCTGGAGATTACCGGCATCGTGCTCGATCACCCGTTCCGTTTTGCCAAACAGGAAAAGGACGCGCTGGACCATGTGTTCGCACCGGTGCGCGCCGCGGTGAAGAAATATGGGTGCCAGCGCGCCATCCTGGTTGGCCACAACGCGCATTTCGATTTGAACTTCCTCAACGCCGCCGTTGCGCGCGTGGAGCACAAGCGCAATCCGTTTCATCCCTTCAGCGTGTTCGACACGGTGACCCTGGCTGGCGTGGCGTACGGGCAAACCGTGTTGGCGCGTGCCGCGCAGGCGGCTGGTCTGGACTGGAACACCGCCGATGCGCACAGCGCGGTCTACGACACCGAACAGACCGCACGGCTGTTCTGCACCATCCTCAATGCCTGGCCCGGGCCTGTTTAGGGCTGGGATTGGGGATTGGGGATTTGGGATTCGGGAATGGCAAAAGCGGGGCATTTGCGCGGCTGAAAAATCACCCGGGTGCGGCAGCAACAGAGCAACTACTGCTCACCGCATGACCGCATGCAGCGTTGCCGGCGCGTGCGGTTAAGGCCTTCGTACTTCCTAACCGCCCGACAGAAGCAGAAAAGCGCCAGCCACCGCGCTTTTACGATTCCCGATTCCCGATTCCCGATTCCCGATTCCCGACTCCCAGCCTTTAACCAGCACAGATCCGGTCGCGCCCTGCGCTCTTGGCTTCGTACAACGCGCGATCGGCGCGCTGCATCAACGATGAGCCGGTGTCGTCGTCGCGCAACTCCGACACGCCGGCGCTGAAGGTCACCTGCAACCCTTCCACATCGCCCCAGTCGGCGCGCGCATGGAACAGC
This sequence comes from Xanthomonas sp. Leaf148, assembly GCF_001423585.1. Taxonomy (GTDB): domain Bacteria; phylum Pseudomonadota; class Gammaproteobacteria; order Xanthomonadales; family Xanthomonadaceae; genus Xanthomonas. The sequence continues at coordinate 287,214 of NZ_LMOP01000001.1, forward strand.
ATGCGAATGCGCTCGCAGAGCGCCTGTGCATCGTCCAGTGTGGTGTCGGCCAACAGCAGGGCGAACTCTTCGCCGCCCAGACGCGCGGGCAGATCCGAGGCACGTGCGGCTGCGGCCAGCAACTCGCCGACATCGTGCAGCACCGCGTCGCCAATGGCGTGCGAGTAACGGTCGTTGATGCGCTTGAAATGATCGATATCCAGGATCGCCAGCACCAACGGCCGGCCACTGCGACGTGCGCGGCTGATGTCGCGCGCCAGCGCTTCGTCGAAGTGGCGACGGTTGGGCAAGCCGGTCAGTGCGTCCTCGTGCGCCTGGCGCTCGAACACGTCGGACTTGATGCGCAGCCGCGTCAACAACTCGCTCTTTTCCTGATTGGCCTGCAGCAGGCGCTGCGCCTGCAGCTGCAGATCCTGCGTACGCTTGCGCACCAGTTCGGCCAGGCGGGCGCTGTGGGTCCTGTAGCGATGCAGCAGCGCCCGATACAGCAAGGCCAGGGCAAGAATCGCGCCCAGCACCGCAGCAAACCGCACATCGTGGCGTTGCCACCACAGCGGCAGCACGTCGAAGGTCCAGCGCGCCTCCTGCGGGCTCCAGGCACCGCCCGGATGACGGGCCGCCACCCGCAGGGTGTAATGCCCCGGCGGCAGGCCGATGAATTCCACGCTGCGCTGCCGCCCACGCGCAATCCACACGTTGTCCAGGCCGTCCAGACGGGTGCGGTATTCGATACGTTCGGACAGCAGAAAACTCATGCCCACATACGAGACATTGAGCCGGTCGCCGCCGGGTAGTTGCGCTTGTTGGCGCCAGGCCAGCGGGCGGCCGTCCTGTTGCACGCTTTCGATCAGCGGCGGCGGTGGGCGTCGCTCGCGAAACCGCTGCAAGCGTGCCGGGTCCACCGTGCTCACACCACCGGCGGTGACCACCCAAACCGAGCCATCTGCACGCGCGATCATGCTGGGGCCGGAGCTGCCATTGGCCTGCGCGTTGCCCATGCCGTCGATCTCGCCGTAGCGCTCGATGTCCAGCGTGCCGCGTCCATCGGCCACCGCATCGAGCGCAGCGAACGCGGTGCGCAGCACGCCGCGATTGCTGCTGATCCATGCATTGCCCCGCCGATCGTCGACGAGCTGGAACACCGTATCCACCGGCATGCCCTGCTCCAGGCCCACGCGTGCAAGCGTGCCGCCGCGCACACGATACAGACCGCGATCGGTGGAGATCCACACCGCATCGCCAATCGACTGGAAGCCGAACACGCTGCGTGCGCCACCCAGGCGTTCCAGGTTCAGTTGCTGCACCCTGCCGTCGCGCAACACCGCCGCGCCATCGACCGAGCCGATCCACAGCGCGCCGTCGATGCTGGCCAAGGCAGTCACCACGCCATCGGGCAGGCCATCGATCGCCACCGGCACGCGCTTGCCGTCCACCAGCTGCACCACGCCGCGCTGAGTAGCCAGCCACACCGCAGCGTGCGCATCGATCACGATGGCGCGGATATGGCCACTGGGGATGCCATCCGCCTCGCCGTAGTGCTGCAGCACGCGGCCATCGCGCAGCACGAACACACCGTCGGCATAGGTGCCCACCCACAGGTCGCCCTGCCGATCCAGCGCCAGACTGAGCACCGACAGCCGACGTCCCGACGGCGTCGCCACAGGAACCGGCACGATGCGCCCGTCCGGCAGCATGCGGTCCAGGCCGGCGGTACTGGCGATCCACAGACTGCCATCGCGATCTTCGAGCACTGCGCGGGCATAGTCGCCGCTCAACCCGTCGCGCTGGCTGTAGCTGCTGAACAAGGTCTCGCGCAATCGGAACAGGCCACCGTTGGCGCCGACCCAGATGCTGCCTTCCGCATCTTCGCGCAGGCTGACGATGCGCCCGGTGGGCAGGCTGCGGCCTGCCGGCAAATGCTCTACCCCGTGGCTGCCGATCCGTAACAGGCCCTGGTTTTCGCTACCCAGCCAAAGATCGCCATTGCGATCCTGCAGCATCGCAGTGAAGTGGCCCTGCCCCGGCAGCCGATGCACCAGCTCGGCGCGCTCGTCGTGCAAGCGATACAGCTGCTCGCCTGCGACGACCCACACCATGCCGTCCGGGGCGCGATACGGCCACGCCAGGCCCGGCGGCAGGCCGAATGACGCTGGCGCACGATGCATGCGCCCATCCGGTTCGCGATAGATCAGCCCGTCCAGCGTACCGATCAGCAAGCGGCCCTGTCCGTCGAACAACATGCGCGGGAAGCTGCTCTGCAGCGGCACGCCATCGCGCGGCGGAAAATAGTCGAAACGTCCATCCGGCCACAGGCACCCCAGCCCGTGGCCTTCGAACAGCAGCCACATCCGGCCGTCCGCATCCATGGTCATCGCGTGGATCAACGCCTGCGGCCACTGACCCTTGCGTTGCCACTGCCGCCACTGCCCATCGGCGCCGTGACGCACCAGATTGCCGCGCGCATCGCTGAGCCACAGCGCGCCATCGCGATCCACGTACAAGGCGCCGACGCCGTTATCGGGCAGACCCGGTCGCGTGCTGCGATCGATGACGTTGAATTCCAGGCCGTTGTAGCGCACCAGGCCTTCCCAGGTGGCGAACCACAGGTAGCCGTCGCGGGTTTGGGCGATATCGCGCAGCGAGTTGTGCGGCAGGCCGCTGCGCGAACTCCAGCTGTCGATGGCGTAGTCGCGTAATCGCGCGGTCCCGATAGGTGCGGCGATCGCCGCCAGCGAACACAACGCCAACAGCATGCAGACGCCAGCGCCGAACCAGCGCCGCCACTGTCCATGCCATCGTGCCGACGCCTTGCCGGCGTCTCTGTTCTCGCCCGTACCGCAGGCGCCCACCCCAAGTTTCATCAGACACGACACGCCGTTTGCTGACGATATGGTAGGCAAAAAGTGACGCGGGCGCTGAGCGTTCGCGCTGGCTGACGCCGAAAGCCTTGCAGCTGCGGCGTCGTACGGGCCATCGGCAGCACCTCGTTGCCAAGCGCAGCGTCGCAATCTGCGCAGATTGCGCTATGCCTGCATGTGCGCAACGTGCCTATTGCATGCTGGAGGCAGCGCGTGATCGCGCGCCTCCGTACCGCATCGCTCAGGCACCCAGGCGCTGGCGCACGACCTCGAACAGGGTCACGCCGGTTGCGACCGACACATTGAGGCTTTCGATATCGCCCGGCATCGGAATCTTGACCAGACCATCGCAATGCTCGCGGGTCAGACGACGCAGACCGTCGGCCTCACCGCCCAGCACCAGCCCGACATTGCCGCGCAGGTCGACGCTGTACAACGACGCCTCGGCCTCTCCTGCCAGGCCGTACAACCACACACCTTGCTTCTGCAGGTCGCGCAGGCAGCGTGCCAGATTGGTCACCGCTACCACCGGGATGCGGTCGGCGGCGCCGGCCGAGGTCTTGCGCACGGTCGCATTCACCGTGGCCGACTTGTCCTTGGGGATGACCACCGCAGTGGCGCCTGCGGCCGCGGCGCTGCGCAGACACGCACCGAGGTTGTGCGGGTCCTGCACGCCGTCGAGCACCAGCACCAGCGCGCGACCTTGCGCAGCCTCGACCAGGCCTTCCAGTTCGTTCTCCGCCCACAACCGTGCGGCGGCGTAGCGTGCGGCAACACCTTGGTGGCGTACCTGCCCGCCCACACCGTCCAGTGCCTGGGTGTTGACCCGGCGCACGTCGATCCCCTTGCGGCGCGCCTGTTCTTCGATCTCGGTCAGACGCGGGTTCTTGCTACCGGCCTCGATCAAGACCTCGCGCACGTTGTCGGCGTCGTTCTCGACGGACGAGGCGACAGCGTTGACGCCGACGATCCACTGGTTTTGCTTGCTCATTGCGCGGGCATACGAAGAAATGAGGGGGAATGGTAGGGCCTGCGGCCTGCTACGTCACGGCCGGGGCAAGGATCGCCTGAGAAATCGGGCCAAGGCCATGCCGCAATGCCACGGGCAGCTGGCGGAGTCATGCGCCGCTGGCTGCAGCGGATATGCCGCAAATGTATCGGCACGCCGGATGTCTTCGCGCTGCGTGAACCGCTATGGATGGCTGCTTGAACGCATATCGCGCCGACGTCGGCAACACGCCGCAACGCACCGACATCAACATGATTGAAGACAGCAATGACCTGCATTGCGAAGCCACATCACGACTTACGCCGGCCACCGCTCGGTGTCTTGGTCGGGATGCTGATGCGAGACGAGCGCGGCCTGAAACGCCAATGCAGCAGCGTCATTCTCGCTCGGACGTGTCGGCAGCTGCGCCAGGGTATCGACGAACGGCAACTTGCACTCCACCGCGTACTGAATGTGCGGAGGCAACCGCTCCGGCGTATCGAATGCACCTGCCGCAATTGCCACGCCGTCGGGCGCTTCATAGGTCAATGGCGTCCCGCACTCGGCGCAAAAGCCGCGCTGTACCAATGACGAGGAGGCAAAGCGCTTGGGCTCGCCACGGGTCCAGCGGAACTCGGTGCCACGCACCGACACCAGCGGCGCGTAATACGCCCCGAAGGCTTTCTGACACATGCGGCAATGACAGATCGATGCGTCATCCAGCACGCCGCGCACATGAAAGCGCACCGCGCCGCATTGGCAGCCACCGCTGTATTCGGAAGATGCGTGCATGGTTTGCCTCGCAGATCAGCGTGTTATGCAAGCCACCGCATCATCACGGTATGCGTCGGCACTCACGACGCACTTGCCGACGCACTTGCCGACGCAATGTATTGCGGGCAGCCATCCCGGCCGCCCGCAACACCATGCATCCAGTATCAATACGACTTTTTCTTGCGCTTGGTCGGCTTCTCGCGCGGCGGCAGCGGTGCTTCGGCAGGCGCACCATCCTCTGCCAAACGGAAGTCGATCTTGCGTTCTTCCATGCTCGCCTTGAGCACCAGTACGCGTACCGGGTCGCCCAGACGGAACTCGCGACCACGGCGCTCGCCGCTGAGCGTTTTGCGGATCGGATCGAACTGGTAATAGTCCTGCGGCAACTGGGTGACATGCACCAGACCATTGACCTTGGACTGGGTCAGCTCCACGAACAGGCCGAAGCCGGTCACGCCACTGATCACGCCATCGAACTGGCCGCCGACGTGCTTTTCCATCCAGGCGGCGCGATAACGCTCGTCCACTTCGCGCTCGGCCTCATCGGCACGGCGTCCGCGCTCGGAGCATTGCAGCGACAAGGCCGACATCTGCCGCGGCGTGTAGATAAATTTCTCCGGGCTGGCGCCGGTCAGGGCGTGCTTGATCGCGCGATGCACCAGCAGATCCGGGTAGCGGCGGATCGGCGAGGTGAAGTGCGCATACGCCTCCAACGCCAGACCGAAGTGACCGTTGTTGTCGGGCGAATACACCGCCAGGCTCTGGCTGCGCAGCAGCACCGATTCCAGCAGCGCGGCATCCGGGCGCGCACGCACCTTCTTCAGCAGCTTGGTGTAATCGCCCGGGCGCACCTTGCTCCACGCCGGCAGGCTGAGCTGGAATTCCTTGAGGAACTCCAGCAGGTCTTCGTACTTGCTCTCCGGCGGCCGCTCGTGCACGCGATACGGCGCAGGCACATGCACACCCAACAGATAGCGCGCGGCTTCCACGTTGGCGGCGATCATGCATTCTTCGATCAGCTTGTGCGCGTCGTTCCGCACCAGCATGCCGGCCTGGGTGACCTCACCGGTGTTGTCGAGCACAAAGCGCACTTCGGAGGTTTCGAACTCGATTGCACCGCGATGCGTCCGCGCCTTCGACAACACGTTGTACAGCTGATGCAGACGCTGCACCTGCGGTAACAACGGGCCGATGAACGCCTTGGTATCGGCATCGTCTTCGCCAACCGCCTTCCAGACCTGGTTATAGGTCAGGCGCGCATGCGAGTTCATCACCGCTTCGTAAAAACGCGAGCCGGTCACTTCGCCATTGCGGCCCACCTGCATGTCGCAGACAAAGCACATGCGGTCGACCTTGGGCATCAGCGAACAAATGCCGTTGGACAGGGTTTCCGGCAGCATCGGCACCACAAATCCCGGGAAATACACCGAGGTGGCGCGCTTTTGCGCTTCGTCGTCCAGCGGCGTGCCGGGACGCACATAGTTGGACACGTCAGCGATCGCCACTACCAGCCGGAAACCGTCGGCATTGGGTTCGCAATACACCGCGTCGTCGAAATCCTTGGCGTCCTCGCCATCGATGGTGACCAGCGGCATCTGCCGTAGGTCCACACGCCCACCGATCATCTGCGGCTCGACCACCAACGGCACGGCGGCCGCTTGGTCCAGCACTTCCTGCGGGAATTCGTGCGGCAGTTCATGGCCATGGATGGCCATTTCCACCACCAGCGACGGCGTCAGCTTGTCGCCCAGCACCGCGATGATCTTGCCGATGGCCGGGCGGCGCGCGTCCGGTGGGGCGATCAGTTCGCACACCACCAACTGCCCCTCGCGCGCCTCGCCAATGCCGTCCGGCGCAATCTGCACGTTGCGTTGCACGCGCTTGTCGTCCGGGTCGACGTAAGCCACGCCGTGCTCGTAGAAAAAGCGCCCGATCATGCGCGACATGCGCCGTTCGAGCACGCGTGCGATGGCGCCTTCGCGGCGGCCACGGCGGTCGATGCCGGTGACGTTGGCCAATGCACGGTCGCCGTGCATCACCTTGCGCATTTCGAACGGCGGCAGGAACAGGTCGTCACCGCCCTCGTCCGGCTTGAGGAAACCGAAGCCTTCCGGGTTGGCGATCACCACGCCGGCGATCAGGCTGGTCTGCTGCACCGGCGCATAGCCGCCGCGGCGGTTCTGAACCAACTGCGCTTCGCGCACCATTGCCGCCAGGCGCTTGCCCAGCGCGTCGATGCGGTCGCTCAGGCCGAGCTGCTCGGCGATCTCTTCGGCGGTCTGCGGGCCGTCGCAGGCTTCCAGCAGCTGCAGGATGGCCTCGCGGCTGGCGATCGGCTCGGCGTAGCGCAATGCCTCGCGGTCGGCATGCGGATCCTTGAATCCGGTGTCGGCGACGGCGATGGTGTTGGCGATAGCCTGGACGGTGTCTTTCTGGAAACGTTCCGGCGGCGGCGCGGGCGGCCCGCTCTTGCGTGGATGCGGCGCGCGGGGCGCAGCAGGCTCGACCGGAGGTGCCGGCTGATCGGACGACGCCTTTGCCGCAGCGCGCTTGTTGGCGGATTTGGTGGACGCACCTGCCGCAGCGCGGACCAGGAAGTCCGGCATCCAGCCCGGCAGTTTCTGTTGCTCGGCGGTGGTGGACTCGCCCGGGCTGGCGGATTTGCGGCGGCTGGGCCGGTCGGAATCGGGGGTGTTTTTCTTTGTCATTACCCTAATGGTAACCCCTGCGGTCCTGACATGGGCGGCAAGGCCAGCCAGGCCGTTGGCGATTGCTACACATCACCCGTTGACAACCTCGTCAGGAGTCTGCAAAATTCGCGGCTCACCTGCCCAGGTGGCGGAATTGGTAGACGCACTAGCTTCAGGTGCTAGCGGGGGCAACTTCGTGGAGGTTCGAGTCCTCTTCTGGGCACCAGTTTAAAAAGACCTCCGAGCAATCGGGGGTCTTCTGGTTTCTGGGGTTTGAAAATGCGGGCACTGCGGTTGAGCGCCGATGCCGATCAGCGCCTGAGGGCCGATGATGTGATTCAGAGCCGCTAAGAAAATTTAGCGAGCAGTCGTCGGCCGGGTATCGATGGCGCACTCAAAATCGCAATGGACCATTGCTAAGTGCCAGCTCCGGGCACCGGCCGCGCCCGCCGGGTGGTGAGCGCAGTCATTTGATTAGCTGCGCTCCGCCGATTGATCCATCGACGTGATCGGATGATCGCGACGCCTACGCGGCCTTGCGCTCCACTCCATCACGACCGCCGATCAGCGCGACGACCAACTCGTCGCTGCCCAGACCTACGGCGCACGCTTCACCACGGTCGAATACCAAGACTTCGAAACGACACGACAGCACCCACCTGCCTGGCGGCGCCGCCGTGGTGGCCGTCCTACGGAGCGGCCGTTATTCCAGCATCGCGCAGGGCCTGCGCCCAGATCTTGTAACCGGCCTCGCTGGGATGCGTACCGTCGGGCATCAGCGCCTCCGGCAGGCTGCCATCGGGCTGCAGCAGCTGCTTGCCGATATCGACCAGACGCACCGACGGGTCGGCCGCATAGCGTGCGCGCAGCAGGCGGTTGGTTTCGGCAATCGGGCCGCGTTGCGGATCGCTAGCAGTGCGGCCGCGCGGCATGATCGCCATCAAAATCAACTTGCTGTTGGGCATGCGTGTGCGTACCTCGCGCACGATGGCATCGACGCCCTGCGCGGTTTCGGCCGGCGTGCTCGCACGCGATTGCGCAGTGCCGGTGAGGTTGTTGGTGCCGATGTGCAGCACCACCCAACGCGGCTCCAGGCCGTCGAGCTCGCCCTGGCGGATGCGCCACAACACGTTCTGCGTGCGGTCCCAGCCAAAGCCCAGATTCAACACCGGCCGCTTGTCGTACAGCCACTGCCAGGACTGCGGCCCGCTGACGCGGGTGGCCTGTGGCGGGCCCGACCAAAAGTGGGTGATCGAATCGCCAATCATCACCACCTCCGGCTTCAAACTGCGCGCGGCAGCAAGCGCGGCATGATGGCGTGCGTACCAATCGTAGGAATCCTGCTGCAGCCAATCGACCGGCATCAACGCGGTGGCGGCATCGCGGCCGAGTTCGGCCACCGGCTTGACCGGCGCTTCACCCAGCAGCCGCGCCAGAGTCGGCTCGATCGCCTCGGCCAGCATGCGCTGGCCCTGCGTATCCGGATGCAATGCAGCGGCCGCCGGACGAAAGCGCGTGTCGTAGAACAACTCGGTGCGCAGCTTGCCGTCGCGCTGGAACACCGAGCTCACATCCAGATAGGTCACACGCGGGTTGTCGCCGTAGCGCACCGCCAGACCCTGGTTGATCTGCGCATCGCGACGCGATTTTTCGCCGGAAATCGCGCTGGGCAGCACGCTCAACAGCAGAATGTGCGTGCGCGGCAGCTTTTGTTCGATCGCCGCGACTACCGCGTCGATGCCGAGCTGGGTCTGCTCCGCGGTCTGGCCGAGGTGGCCGGTGTTATTGGTGCCGATCAGCACCAGCGCGACCTTGGGCTGCAGGCCATCCACTTCGCCATTGGCCAGCCGCCACAGCACGTTTTCGGTGCCATCGCCGCTAAAGCCCAGATTGAGCGCGCCGCGGCTACCGTAGAAGGTCTGCCAGGTAGGCTGAAAGTCTTCGTCGGGCGCCTTGGCTTTTTCATAGTTCTGCGTGATGGAATCACCGATCAACAGCAGCTTCGTCTCAGGATGCTGTTTGACCTGTTCCAGCACCTGCGCGTGGCGCTGGGCCCACCACGGCTCCTGCAGGCGGTCGGTGGGCACGATCGAGGGCGATGGCATTTGCGCAAGCGCAGGCAGCATCAGCAGGCACCACGACATGCCAAGGCCGATCGCGGCAAGCGGCCGGATACGACCGCGAAACAGGGAGGGAAACGTGAGCATGCGTGACAGAAAGGATCGGAGGAATTCCGATTGTGGGCTGCGCCGTTGGCACCTCACAAGCTAATCCGACAAGCGCGCCCTTTCCGCCCCACTGTCGAGGCAGGACTAACGATGCAACGACTAGGCGATGCAACGATGCACCGACGCGACACTCCCTTCTCCCGCCCGCGGGAGAAGGTGGCGCGCAGCGCCGGATGAGGGCCCTATGCGGGCCCATCCGCCTACGAGGCATGTCTCCCCGCAAGCAAGTGAAGGCAGATGGATCTGCACGTCGCCTGGATAGATCTTGTTGCTCTCGATAGCGCGCAGAGTCCCATCGCGCAGCGCGCACTAGCCGCACTCGTCCGCGCCGACTTCAGCGCAGCCCGGTTTCGCCGCGCGCGATCAACAGGCGCTGGATTTCCGACGTGCCTTCGTAGATCTCGGTGATCTTGGCATCGCGGAGAGCGTTCCAGCGTTGCCGCACCTGCGGCAGCGCTGGAGTGCGGACGACCTCAGCGTAGCCCGGTTTCCCCGCGCGCAATCACCAGGCGCTGAATTTCAGACGTTCCTTCGTAGATTTCCGTGATCTTGGCATCGCGAAAGTAGCGTTCCAGCGGCATCTCTTTCGAGTAACCCATGCCGCCGTGGATCTGCACCGCCTGGTGGGTGATCCACATTGCCGCCTCCGAGGCGGTGAGCTTGGCGACCGCCGCTTCGGTACCGAACTTCTTGCCCTGCCCCTTGAGCCAGGCCGCGCGCAGCGTCAACAGCAACGCCGCATCCAGCTTGCACTTCATGTCGGCGATCTTGGCCTGGGTCATCTGGAAAGTGCCGATGGCCGCGCCGAAGGCCTTACGCTCCTTGACGTACGTAAGCGTGGCTTCATACGCGGCGCGCGCAATGCCGACCGCTTGCGAGGCAATCCCGATGCGCCCGGCATCGAGCACGCTCATCGCGGTCTTGAAGCCCTCGCCTTCCACACCCAGCACCTCGTCCGGCTGCGCCACATAGTCGGCGAACTCGATCTCGCAGGTGGCCGAGGCGCGAATGCCCAGCTTGGGCTCGGTCTTGCCGCGATGAAAGCCCGGCTTGTCGGTGTCGACCATAAAGGCAGTAATGCCGCGCGAGCCCTTGTCAGGCTCGGTCACCGCAAACAACACGATGTACTTGGCCACCGGGCCGGAGGTGATCCAGCTCTTCTTGCCGTTGATGACAAAGCTGCCATCGGCCTGCTTGACCGCGCGGCAGCGCATCGCCGATGCATCCGAGCCGGACTGCGGTTCGGTCAGCGCAAATGCGCCGATATGCGTGCCTTCGGCAATCGCGCGCACGTACAGCTGCTTCTGCGCCTCGCTGCCGTTTTTCAGGATGCCGGTGCAGAACAGCGAGTTGTTGACCGACATGATGGTGGAGTGCGCGCCGTCGCCGGCCGCGATCTCGATCATCGCCAGCGCGTAGCTGATCGGGTCCATGCCCGCACCGCCGTACTCGGCCGGCACTTCGATGCCCATCAGGCCGTTTTCGCCCAGCAGCCGGATGTTTTCCAGCGGGAACTCGCCACTGCGATCGAACCGCTCGGCGCTGGGGGCGATCTTTTCCTGGGCGATCCGGCGGGCCACGTCCTGGATCATCAGTTGCTCTTCGGTAAAGCTGAAATCCACGTTCGACCCCTTCCGGTTATTGACTGAGCGGCCATTGTAGCCACAACCATTCGCATGCGTATGTAGTTGACCCCACACCCCGCCGGGCCGAAAATATCTCCATATCGCGATATAGAGATATTCATGGATCTGGAAGACTGGTCGGCGCGCCTGAAAGTGTTTGCCGACGCCACCCGGGTACGCCTGCTGGCGCTGCTGGAACAGGAAGAACTCACCGTGGCCGAACTGTCGGCCATCACCCGTCTGGCCCAGCCGCGCGTGTCCACCCATCTGGCCAAGCTCAAGGAAGCCGGGCTGGTGCGCGACCGCCGCGCCGGCGTGTCGGCGTACTACCGCTTCGACGAAGTGTCGCTGGACCCGGCCCAGCGTGCGCTGTGGCTGGCGCTGAGCACCGGCAGCGACGACCCGCTGCTGCGCCAGGATGCCGAGCGCGTGGCGGCCGTGTTGGCCAACCGCGCCGCCGACCAGAACTGGGCCGATTCGGTGGCCGGCGACATGGAGCGGCACTACTCGCCCGGTCGCACCTGGGAAGCGCTGGCGCGCACCGCCCTGCCCTTGCTGGAAACCGGCGACGTGCTCGACATCGCCTCCGGTGACGGCGTGCTGGCCGAACTGGTCGCTCCGCATGCCACCCGCTACATCTGCATCGACACCAGCGCACGCGTGGTCGCCGCTGCCAGCGAGCGCCTGCGCAAACTGCGCAACGTGGAAGTGCGCGAAGGCGACATGCATGCGCTGCCCTTCCCCGATGCCAGCTTCGACCTGGTGGTGCTGATGCACGCGCTGACATATGCCGCAAAACCGGCGCAAGCGGTGGCCGAATCCGCACGCGTGTTGCGCCCCGGCGGGCGATTGCTGCTGTGCAGCCTGGCCAAACACGAACACCGCGCGGCCGTGCACGCCTATGGCCACGTCAATCTCGGGTTTGCCGCCAAGGAACTGCGCAAGTTCGTCGAAAAAGCCGGGCTGGATGTGTCCAGCCTGGAGACGGTGACGCGCGAGAAACGCCCGCCCCATTTCGAAGTGATCTCGTTGATTGCGATGAAACCGGGAGTCGGAAGTCGGGAATCGGGATTGGTTGAAAACAACAGCACGAGTGCGCGGAGAACTGGCTGATGACATCCCTGCCAATCGCAAATTCCGAACCCCTAATCCCGTTCTCGCTGCCATGGCTGCGTCCGGACCGTGCAGCCAAGCTCACTGCCGCGCTGCGCGAACGCATCCTCATCATCGATGGCGCGATGGGCACCATGATCCAGCGCCACGATCTGCAGGAAACCGACTATCGCGGCACACGGTTTGCCGAGGGCTACGACAGCGCGCATGTGCATGGCCCGGGCTGCGATCACGCCCACACGCAGGAAGGTCACGATCTGAAAGGCAACAACGATCTGCTGTTGCTGACCCGCCCCGAGATCATCGCCGGCATCCACCGCGCCTATCTGGATGCCGGTGCCGACCTGCTGGAAACCAACACGTTCAACGCCACCTCGGTGAGCCAGGCCGACTATCACCTTGAGCACGTGGTGTACGAATTGAACAAGGCCGGCGCGCAAGTGGCGCGCGAATGCTGCGATGCCGTCGAAGCGCTGACGCCGCACAAGCCGCGCTTTGTGATCGGCGTGCTCGGCCCCACCAGCCGCACGGCGTCGATCAGCCCGGACGTCAACGATCCCGGCTACCGCAACACCAGTTTCGATGCATTGCGCGAGACCTACCGCGAGGCTGTCGAAGGCTTGATCGACGGCGGCGCCGACACACTGATGGTGGAAACCATCTTCGACACGCTCAATGCCAAGGCCGCGCTGTACGCGATCGAAGAAGTCTTCGAAGCACGCGGCGGGCGCCTGCCGGTGATGGTCTCCGGCACCATTACCGATGCGTCCGGTCGCACGCTGTCTGGGCAGACTGCCGAAGCGTTCTACGCCTCGGTTGCGCACGGGCGGCCGCTGTCGGTGGGCCTGAATTGCGCGCTGGGCGCCAAGGATCTGCGCCCACATGTGGAAACGCTGGCGCAGATCGCCGACGCCTATGTCAGCGCGCATCCGAACGCCGGGTTGCCGAATGCATTCGGCGAATACGACGAAACGCCCGAGGAAATGGCCGAGACGCTGCGCGAATTTGCCCAGTCCGGATTGCTGAATCTGGTTGGCGGTTGCTGCGGTACATCGCCGGACCACATCCGCGCAATTGCCGAAGCAGTAGCGGATCTGCCGCCGCGGCAGTTGCCGGGTGCGCAGGAGCTGGCCGCGTGATGCAGAACGTGGGCCCTCATCCGGCGCTGCGCGCCACCTTCTCCCGCATGCGGGAGAAGGACAGCACATCGCTCGACACGTGCACGAAAGCTCCCTTCTCCCGCACGCGAGAGAAGCACGGCACATTGCTCTGCACGTGGACGAAAGCTCCCTTCTCCCGCGCGCCGGAGAAGCACGGCACATTACTCCGCACGTGGACAAAAGCTCCCTTCTCCCGCGCGCGGGAGAAGGTGCCCGAAGGGCGGATGAGGGCCATCTCGGTCCGCGCCCTGCCAACCGCCAACCATCATCGCCTCGCCTGGACATTCGCCCCGTCCGACGCCCGCCAGAGCATCGCATGAGCACTCCCCGCTACACCCGCCTGTCGGGCCTAGAACCACTGGTCATCACGCCGGACCTGTTGTTCGTCAACGTCGGCGAGCGTACCAACGTCACCGGCAGCGCGCAATTCCGCAAGCTGATCAAGGAAGAGCGTTACGAAGAAGCCGTGGACGTGGCGCGCCAGCAGGTTGCCAATGGCGCGCAGATCCTCGACGTCAACATGGACGAGGGCCTGATCGATTCCGAAAAAGCGATGACGCGCTTTCTCAATCTGATTATGTCCGAGCCGGATATCGCGCGTATTCCGGTGATGGTGGATTCCTCCAAATGGACGGTGATCGAAGCCGGCTTGAAGTGCCTGCAAGGCAAGAGCGTGGTCAACTCGATTTCGTTGAAAGAAGGCGAAGCGCTCTTTATCGAACAGGCACGCAAGGTGCTGCGGTATGGCGCCGCCGCCGTGGTCATGGCCTTCGATGAAGTGGGCCAGGCCGACACCTGCGCACGCAAAGTAGAAATCTGCACGCGCGCCTACAAAGTGCTGACCGAGCAAGTGGGTTTTCCACCGGAAGACATCATCTTCGACCCGAACATCTTTGCCGTGGCCACCGGCATCGAGGAGCACGACAACTACGCAGTGGACTTCATCGAGGCGACCCGCGAAATCAAACGCACGCTGCCGCATTGCCACATCTCCGGCGGCGTATCGAATGTGTCGTTCTCCTTCCGCGGCAACGAGATGGTGCGTCAGGCGATTCACTCGGTGTTTCTGTTCCATGCGATCAAGGCCGGCATGGACATGGGCATCGTCAATGCCGGTGGCATGCCGATCTACGACGAGCTGGACCCGGACCTGCGCGAGCGCGTGGAAGACGTCATCCTCAATCGCCGCAAGGATGGTACCGAGCGGCTGCTAGAAATCGCCGAACGCTACAAAGGCAGCAAGGGTGCGGCCAAGGTCGAGGACCTTGCCTGGCGCGACAAACCGGTCCGTGCACGCCTGGCGCATGCGCTGGTGCATGGCATCGATGCCTATGTGGAAACCGACACCGAAGAAGCGCGCCAGCAATCGACACGCCCGCTGGATGTGATCGAAGGCCCGCTGATGGACGGCATGAACGTGGTCGGTGACCTGTTCGGTGCCGGTAAGATGTTCCTGCCGCAGGTGGTCAAATCCGCGCGCGTGATGAAAAAGGCCGTGGCCTATCTGCTGCCGTACATCGAAGCGGAAAAACTGCGCACCGGCGACGTTGGCAAGTCCAACGGCAAGATCATCATGGCCACCGTGAAAGGCGATGTGCACGACATCGGCAAGAACATCGTCGGCGTGGTGTTGGCGTGCAACAACTTCGATGTGGTGGACCTGGGCGTGATGGTGTCTGCGCAGGTGATCCTGGACCGTGCGCGCGAAGAAAATGCGGATCTGATCGGGTTGTCCGGCTTGATTACGCCCTCGCTGGAAGAGATGTCGCATGTGGCGCGCGAAATGCAGCGACAGGGTTTTGAGATTCCGTTGTTGATCGGTGGCGCCACCACCTCGCGCGCGCACACCGCGCTGAAAATCGACCCGCATTACGCCGCACCCACGGTCTGGGTGAAGGATGCCTCGCGTGCGGTAGGCGTTGCGCAATCGTTGATTTCGCGCGACCTGCGTCAGGCCTTCGTCGCTGCCAACGAGGCGGACTACGCCGAGATCCGCGCACGCCACCGCAACCGTGGCGATGCAAAACGGCTGGTGTCGTTGGAAAAGGCACGCGCCCAGCGTTTCGATGGCGATTGGGCTAACTACACACCGCCCACTCCGCGTCAGCCTGGCCTGCACGTATTCGACGATTACCCGTTGCAAGAGTTGATCGAGCTGATCGACTGGACGCCGTTCTTCCAGGCCTGGGAGCTGGCCGGTAAATTTCCGGCCATCCTCAGCGACGAGATCGTCGGCACCCAGGCCAGCGAGCTGTATCGCGACGCGCGACGTATGCTCAAGCAAATCGTCGACGAAAAATGGCTCACCGCCAAGGCGGTGTTTGGGCTGTGGCCGGCCAATGCAGTAGGCGATGATGTTGTTATGCTGACCGAGCCTGCGGAATCGGGAATCGGGAATCGGGAATCGCAAGGCGATGCATCGGCGCCCGACCATTCCCGATTCTCCATTCCCCATTCCCTGCATTTTTTGCGCCAGCAAGTCGACAAACCCGTCGACCGTCCCGACTTCTGCCTGGCCGATTTCATCGCGCCCAAGAGCAGCGGCAAGCAGGACTGGATCGGCGGGTTTGCGGTCACTGCCGGCATCGGCATCGACCCGCATGTTGCGCGCTTTGAAGCGGCGCACGACGACTACAACTCAATCCTGCTCAAGGCATTGGCCGATCGCCTGGCCGAGGCACTGGCCGAGCGCCTGCATCAGCGTGTGCGCACCGAGTTCTGGGGATACATCGACAACGAAGAGCTCGACAACGAGGCCTTGATTGCCGAACGCTATCGCGGCATTCGCCCGGCACCCGGTTACCCCGCATGCCCGGAACACAGCGAAAAACGCACGCTGTTCGATCTACTCAATGCCGAACGCAACACGGACATGTCGCTCACCGAGAGCTTTGCGATGCTGCCCACTGCGGCGGTGTCCGGGTATTACTTCAGCCATCCCAAGAGCCAGTACTTCGTGGTCGGGCGGCTGGGCAAGGAACAGGTCGCCGACTACGCCAAGCGCAAGGGCATCACCCTGGCATTGGCCGAACGCTGGCTGGCATCGAATCTGGATTACGACCCGGAATAACACCGGGCCGGCATCGCCATCAGCGGCCAACCCAACGTAGGAGCGCACCCGGGCGCGACAAGGCTTTACCGATAAAACCCCATCGCGCCCAGGTGCGCTCCTACATCACGGCGCAGCCGCACATAGACGGCCGCGCCCTGTCACACCGGCATCAAACTGCTGGGCGCAACACATTCAACACGTTGTAGGACACACACATGGTGCGGCACCCGAATAACACCGGGCCAGCGTCACCGAAAGCAGCGACCAACCAACGTAGGAGCGCACCCGGGCGCGACAAGGCTTTACCGATAAAGCCCCATCGCGCCCGGGTGCGCTCCTACATCACGGCGCGACCGCACGATAGACGGCCGCGCCCTGTCACACCCGCATCAAGCTGCTGGACGCAACACGTTCAACACTTCGTAGCACGCGCCCATAGTGTGGTAATCGGTCTTGCCGGCCGGGCTCTTCTCGTCGCTGTATTTGCGGTTATCCGCATCCAGGATGCGATACCACGCGCCGTAACGGTGGTCGACCATGTGGGTCCAGGAGTACTCCCACAGCTTGTCGTACCACTGCCAGTAGCGCGCATCGCCACTGCGCTGCGCCAGCAAGGCCGCTGCAGCCAACGACTCGGCCTGTACCCAGAAATACTTATCGTCATCGCACACCTGCCCGTCAGGTGCGAAGCCGTAATACAGCCCGCCGCGCTGCACATCCCAGGAGCGCTCCACCGCAACATCGAACAGATGCTGCGCAGTCGGCAACAACCAGTCTGTCGGCGCGTAGCGATCCAGCAGCATCAGCAGCTTGGCCCACTCGGTCTGGTGACCCGGCTGGAAGCCCCAGGGACGGAACAGATGCTTGGGGTTATCGCGGTTGTAGTCCCAGTCGATGTTCCACTGCGGGTCGTAGTGCTCCCACACCAACCCATCGGCCTTGGCCGCCTGGCGTCGGGTCATGGTGTCGGCCAGCTGCAGCGCACGATCGAGATAGCGCTGCTCGCCGCTGGCCTCGTAGGCGGCGATCATCGCCTCGCACATGTGCATGTTGGCGTTCTGGCCGCGATAGCGGGTGAAGTTGAACTGCGCATCGGCCTCATCGCGATACAGGCCGAATTCCGCTTCCCAGAAGTACTTTTCCAGCAGCTGCCAGGTTTCGTCCATCCATTCGCGCGCTTCGGCAATACCGGCTTTCAGGCCGCACGAATACGCCAGCAGCACGAACGCCAGGCCGTAGCAGTGGTTCATGTCGTCTTCGACCACGCCATCGCGCAGCGTCCACGCATACCCGCCAGTGGCAGCATTGCGGTGCACGTTGCGCAGATACTCCAGGCCGTGACGCACCGCTTGCAGATACTCGGCGTTGCCGAATTCGCGATAGGCCATCGCGTAGTTGAAGACGAAGCGCGTACTGCTCACCAGATGCCGGTGGCCGGCATCGTAGATGCTGCCGTCATCCTTGAAATACTGGAAGAAGCCACCGGCCGGGTCGATCGCGCGCGGGTGATAGAACGCCATGGTGTCGGCAATATGCTGGCGCAACACATCGGCCGAGCGGAAATCGGGAGCGGGAGATGCGGGCAACGGGCTCATGCTTGTTCCTGGATCAGAGAATGGACTTCATCGATGCTGGGCATCGCGGCGAACGCGCCTTTGCGCGTCACTGCCAGCGCACCGACAGCGGCGGCGAAACGAATCACCTGCGTCATCGCCGCAGCATCGCCGCACAGGTGTTCAAGCGTGCTCGCACGTGCGGCCAGCTGATACAGCAGACCACCGACGAACGCATCGCCAGCCGCGGTGCTGTCGCGCACCTGCACAGTGAACGCCGGCACCTGGCCAGAATCCACCCGTGTCTGCCAATGCACCGGGCCACCGCCGTCGGTGACCAGCAGCCAGCGCGCGTTGCCCTGCCACAGCTTCTGTGTCACCGCGCTGGCGTCGCTATGCAAGGTGCCAGCCAAATACTCCAGTTCTTCGCGCGAGAGCTTGACCACGTCGGCCAGCGCCAACGCTTCCCACAGCAACGCAGCCGGATCCACATCCTGCGGCCACAGCATCGGGCGCAGATTGAGGTCCAGGCTGACGATGGCGCCGTCGGCACGCGCGCGGCGCATGCCGTCCAGCGTGCATTGCGCGATCGCATCCTCGGTCATGCTGTTGGAGCACACGTGCAGCACCGCTGCCTGCGCAAACCCATCGGCGGCAAAGTGCTCCGGACGGAACAGCAGGTCCGCTGCCGGTGGCCGGTAGAAGCTGAAACTGCGCTCGCCGGCGTCGTCCAGCGCCACAAACGCCAGCGCGGTCTTGGCTTCATCGGTGCGCACGATGCCATCGGTGACAACACCGGCCTGCTGCAGACTCTGCAACAGGAAATCGCCGAACATGTCGCGCCCGAGCATGCCCACAAAATGCGCAGCGCCGCCGAGCTTTGCCACCGCAACCGCCACGTTGGCCGGCGCACCGCCGGCATATTGCGCGAAGGTGCGCGCGTCATCGGTGCTAGCCTGCGGCAAGGCCAGCATGTCGATCAAGGCTTCACCGAAACAGACCACCTGGTTCTTGGCAGCACTCATGCGCGCGCCTCCGCCAGTGCGCCGCGCAAACGCGAGCCCCAAATGCCGTAAAACACGATGTACAGGTAGCACACCAGCGGCAGCACGAACGACTCATGCAGGCCGATGCGATCCGCCAGCAAGCCCTGCAGATACGGCACGATCGCGCCACCCACAATGGCCATGATCAACAGGCTGGATGCGCGCCCGGTCAGTGGACCGAGCCGCTCGATGCCCAGGGTAAAGATGGTCGGGAACATGATCGAGTTGAACAGCCCGATCGCCACCAGCGTGTACACCGCCAGCATGCCGCCACTGGCCATGGTCAGGCCCAGCAGCAAGGCGTTGATCCCCGCAAATACCGACAGCAGCACGCGTGGCGACAGCTTGGCCAACAACGCCGAACCGATGAAGCGGCCGATCATCGCCAAGGTCCAGTACGCCGAAACATAGGTGGTCGCCTCGCGCTCAGTGAACCCGCCGATCTCAGGCAACGAGAAGTAATTGACCATCAGGCTGCCGATCGCCACTTCTGCGCCGACATAGAAGAAGATCGCCAGCACACCGAAACGCACATGCGGGTGACGCAGCGCATCCAGTAGCGAATGCTTGCTCTCTTCCTTCTGCGCACTGGCATCGGTCAACGCGGGCAGACGGAACAGAAACACGAAGATCGCCAGCAAAAACAGCACCACGCCCAGCCCGATGTAGGGGCCTTGCACGGCCTGCGCTTCCTGCACGCGATAGGCCAGCTGCTCGGCGTCCGGCAACGCCTTGAGCTGGTCGCCGCTCATCACCGTGTTGGAGAGGATCAACCAGCCGCCCAGCAGCGGCGCAATCGCGGTACCCAGCGAATTGAGCGCCTGCGCCAAGGTCAGCCGGCTGGAGGCACTGCGCTCCGGACCCAGCAACGCGACATACGGATTTGCCGCCACCTGCAGGATGGTGATGCCGGTGGCAAGCACGAACAACGCCCCCAGAAATGCGCCATACACGCGCAGTTCCGCCGCAGGCCAGAAACCCAGCGCACCGACCGCCGCCACCGCAAGCCCTGCAACGATGCCCTGCTTGTAGCCCAGGCGATTCACCAGCCAACCGGCCGGCAACGACATCAGGAAGTACGCACCGAAGAAGGTGAACTGCACCAGCATCGCCTGCGCAAAGTTCAGCTCGAACACCGCCTTCAGATGCGGAATCAGGATGTCGTTGAGGCAGGTGAGAAAGCCCCACATGAAAAAGATCGTGGTGACCACCGACAACGCGACGCCGTTGTTGACGGGCGCCTTGTTGCCGCTTGGCACAGTGGATTGCGTGGAAAGGGAAACCATAGGAGTTGCCTGGTCAGCGGCCTGAGGCCTTGGTGGGGGAATGGGCGGGAAAATCGCTTACGGGATGTTGCGAAGACACAGAGAGGAGTGAGGGCGCGCAGGCGCTACTCGCGCGGACCTTCAGCGCCACTGCAGCGGTGAGCCGCTGCGACGCCAGGTCCGGGCTGCCGATGCGCTGCAGCACCAGCTGCGCAGCTTGCCGGCCGCGCGCACGCGGATCGGCCGCCAGCGTGGTCAACGCCGGGGTAAACAACGCGGCTTCGGCAATATCGTCGAAGCCAGTCACCGCGAAGTCGCGGCCCGGAACGATCCCATGCATCGCCAGCGCGGCCATCAGGCCAAGCGCAACGCTGTCGTTGTAGCAAACCGCCGCGGTCGCGGCATGGTCGGCATTGTCGAGCATGCGCGTGCCACACAGTGCGGCGTCCTGACGATTGGGCGCCGACTCGACGTACTGCACCGTCAGACCCGCGCCGGACATCGCGCGCGTATAACCGGCGCGGCGCTGCCGGCACGAGCTGGATTCGGCATGCCCGCCGAAAAACACGATGTGCCGATGACCTTGTTCAATCAGATGCGTGCAGGCCAGAAACGCGCCCTGTTCGTTGTCCAGCGCCAACAGGTCCCAGCCGGCGCCTTCCACCTCGCGATTGAACAGCACCACGTTGCGCTGGCGGCCCAGCACCTGCGCCAGCGCCTGCGCCTGGCTGCCCTCGGCCGGCGACAGGATGATCCCGGCCGGCGTGTGCTCCATCAACGAAGTCAACACCGCCTGCTGCCGCTGTGTGGACTCGCCGGTACTACCCAGCAGCGTGACATAGCCGGCCGCGCCCAACGCTTCGTCGACCCCTGCTGCAAATTCTGCGAAGAACGGGTTGGACAGATCATTGATGACCAGCGCGATGCTGGACGAGGTGCGCTGGCGCAGATTGGCCGCGGCCCGGTTGTAAACGTAGTTTTGCCGATCCAGCTCGGCTTCCACCCGCGCGCGCGTGCTGGCATGCACCAGCGGGCTGCCGCGCAGCACCAGCGACACGGTTGCGCGCGAGACGCCGATTGCGCCTGCGATGTCGCGCAGCGTCACCGCGCCACGCCGTGCCGGGCGTACTTCGCCAGCCTCCGGCGCAGCCGAGGCCTGTTTGGGACGCGTCAAGCGCTGGGACCCGCTGAGTGAAAAACGCGCATGTAATGGACTGGAATTGGATCGATCCAATTAAGCCTTTTCCCGCCATTCAATGCATGCGGCAGTGCAGCATTGGCCGCACAGATGCCAGCGGCTCAACTGTGGCGGTCGATGGCACCGAGCCGCATCAGTCTAGATGAACAGCTTACTGCAGCTTCCGGCAACCGCGGCGTGCCGTTACGATCTGTGGATGGCACGCGCGTTGCCGTGCGCCCCGCTTCACGCCCGTCGATTGATCACCCACACGTCTGACAGACCGCCGTGACGTGCAGCCAAGCGATCTGCTGCGGTCACACAAGCGCCTGAAATCCAAGCGACCGTGCCGTTACCCAGCAAGGCGCGTAGGGGGCGCCACAACGCCAGGACTCGCGCGCCTCGCTGTCGCACGTGTGTCTGGGCTGCTATTGACCCGTTACTGAAACGCGATAGACAAGCCGATTCCGCCCTGCCAATCCGGGCTTTCCGAGGTCAGCCCGCGCAACACCGAGACATCCAGCTGCATCGCATGCGGTAGCTGCCAGGCGCCGCCGGCGCCCGCCACACGCGAATGCTCGCTGCCGGTGTCCAGGCCCGCTTCTACGTAACTGCTGAAATGCGCGCCCGAGAAGAACGTGTAATTGGGCGAAAACGTCCAGGTGTGCCCGTCGTTGTCGCGTGCGTAGTTGACGTACAACGCCAGCGCGCGCTGCTGCGCCAGATCCCACGATGCAGTCACCCCGAGCTCGCGCGAATAGCCATCGCTGAAGGCAGGGCTGCCGGTCGGCACGCGATAGGTGCCCAGTGCCGCCCAATGAAAACTCTCCGAACGCGACGGCAAGGCGACCTTCAACCCGACATGACTATCGCCACCGCCGTGCGTGCGCACACCACCACCGCGCTGCCAGTTGTAACTGTCGCTGCCCAGTTGCAGCTCCACATGCTCGGATACTCCCAGACGCAGCACCGTGTCGGCGGTATACAGCGTCGTGCGCTGACCATCGGCACGGTCGGTACTCGCATCCGGCAACCCCTGCTCCCAGGCGAACGCGCCGGGCTGCAGCACCTCGGCAGCGAACGGGATACCAGGACGGTCGAACACCGGGGCGTCTTCCGACTGCGCAAATGCCTGCGGACTGGCCAGGCATAGCGCCAACACCGCTCCGGCCAATGCCAGGTGTCGCCCTGCCTGCAGGCGGAGAACGTTGAACGCAGCAGCGGGCATCAACGACGCCTGCAAAATGGCGCGAGCTTGCGAGGAGTTTGAAGACATGGACATATGCGACACCATCGGCAGGAAGTGAGCGACAACGCAGCTGACCTTATGCCCGACTGCGTCGACCGGCAACGGCGTGCATGGTGCCGTGCCTGCCGTGACCGGCCTGTCTATCGCTGCCTGATCCGGTTAGTGCGTTGGCGCCTGCGCCGGTAAGCCACGCAGATGCGCAGCGAAGCTGGGCAGCAGCACACGATTGCCGTAGCCGCTCAGATGGTCGGCATCGAAGAACAGCGGTCGGCCATGCCGGGTCGGCGCGCACGTCTGCGCATCGCACAGCAGTGGCAGCGGGTCCCAGACACTGGCGCCGCCCAGCGCTGCGGCAATGCGATGCACACCGTCCAGTGCCGGCGCGCGGTACCGCTCCATGACGGCTCGCTCGATCTGCATGCCGTTGGCGCATACCGCGTTGTGGCGATTGAACCAGTCCGAGCATCGGTACGGCGGTGCCCTGAGCACAGGCTTGGGCGCCTCGAACACGATCCGCACGCCCCGCGCCTGCACCGGCGCCAGCAGAGCGATGGTTGCGGCAACACTCGCATCACGCTCGCGTTGCGCCTGTTCGCTCTGCAACGTAGCGACATTGGCATCCAGATCGAACAGCGCGTCCTGCTCGGCCAGTCGCGGCACACGCAACCCTGGCAGAAACAGCACATCACCAGGATGTGCGTTGGCCATCACATCTTCCAGCGCGGGGCGCACGAACGCCTCGCACCCGGGCACTTGCGCGCCAGGTTGCATCGAAGCGACCGAACAACCGGCGACCCCGTACATGCGGACGCTGCCACCTTCGACAACGGGAAAGCGTCGCAGCATTTCGTTGTAGGCCAGCGCGTGCGAATCGCCTATCACGAAGACCTGCAGCTGCGTCTTAGCCGGTCGCGTGCACTGCCCGCGCGCGAAAATCCGCACCGGCTGCCCGTTGACTGATGTATTGCTCGCCAGCAGGCGGCAGTCCGGAAATTCCTTGCGCAGGCTACGGGCATACGCATACCAATCCAGTGGATGCCTGCTGACCACGCTCAACGACACATACGGCGCGGACTTGATCAGTAACGACTGCACGCCCGCAGCCAGCACCAGCGCGCCGATGCCGATCGCCACAACGCGCATGTTCGAGCGACCGCTCAGACGACGCGTGCGCCAGGGCAACTCCACCCAACGATACGAAGCCACCGCACACGCGAACGTCAACGCTACCGCCGCAAGTTTGGCACCGGCCGATTCCAACCCGACGGTCCACCGCAACAGCACCAGAACCGGCCAGTGCCACAGATACAGTGAATACGAGATGCGGCCGATCGCCACCATTGGCCTGGCGGACAGGACGCGCCCCGCCCAGCCATCGGCGTGTCGATGCAACAACGCCAGCAAGGCCAGCGTGCCCAGCACCGGCCAAAGCCCGTCGCTCCACGGCGAATGGCCGGGGCGCGCATTCCACAAGCCATTTCCGATGCTGGCCAACGCCAGCACCAACAGCAGCGTGCGCAGTGCCACCGGCATCGCGATGCCGGTGGCAAACAGATGGCGTCCTTCGCGGCGCCCGAGAAGTGTCATGCCTTGATACAACAGCACGCCCGCACCCAGTTGCCAGAAACGCGCAGTCGTCAGATAAAACGATGTGACTTCATGCCCCGGCACATGCGTGCGCTGCCACGCGTACCCGAGCGAGGCCGCACTGGCGAGCGCGAACACGCCCAGCGACCAGAAGCGCCGTGCACCGCCGCGCATCCACGCCAGAAACATCCACGGAAACAGCAGATAGAACTGCTCTTCGACACCGAGCGACCATGTTTGCGTGTACGGATTGAACTCTGCGCGTGGCGAAAAATAATCCTGCCCCACGCTGGCAAGCACCCAGTTGCTCAAACCGAACAGGGCCATGCGCCCGGTCTTGGTGCTGGATTCGCTTAGCCACGACTCGGGGATGAACACCATCGAGAACAGCGCAGTGGCCACCAGACATGCCAGCAGCGCGGGCGCAATGCGCCGCAAGCGACGCGCATAGAAGCGGGCAAGTTCTGCCGCAACCGACACGCGAGGCAGCCGATCGACCGAGGCGCTGACCACAAACCCGGAGATGACGAAGAAGATATCGACACCGGTGAAGCCACCGGGCAACCAGCTCGCGTCCAGGTGATAGGCGATGACCGACAGCACGGCTAGCGCACGCAAGCCGTCGATATGTGCGAAATAACCGTTCCCTATCTGCGCGCGCATCATCCTGATTCCTGAAAAGCGGTGCCAGGCCATCTTGCCGGGCAAATTTATGAGCGACCGCTCCGTGGGAACGCAGCCGTAGGCAGATCGGTGACCGCGCCATGCGTCGCGACGACGATGTCGTACATACGATCAGATATCAGCCGTGCTCATTTCGCCACACTGCAGCGGCTTGGTCACACTCAACACAAGGGCACCCAACAGGTGCCCACATGTCACACCACCAGTGGACTGCGGTGTTACCAGACCAGATCGTCGGGCACCTGATATTGGGGATCGGCGTACGGGTCGTCGCCTGCCGGCGCATTCGGGTCCACCTTCAGGGCCACCGACGGTGCGAACACGGATTCGGCTTCGGCGAGCACCTCGGCCGTCACCAGCAGATAGCGCCCATTGAGTTGCAGCACGCCCAGCTGGCCGGCATTGAGTGCCTTGAGCTGATCAGCGGTGACGTAGATGCGCTTGATCTTGCCGCCATACGGGAAATGCCGCGCGATGTCGGCATCGGCATGGTTCAAGCCCTTGTCCTTGAGCAGCTCCTCGAGCTTGGCCTTGGCTTCGCGACGCAGGCGTGCTTCTTCCTGCTTTAGGCGCTCGGCTTCGATGCGCTCGTCTTTTTCGCGCTGCGCACGGATCGCATAGGCCTTGGCCAGGTCTATGTCCTCGCGCGTGCGCGCCGGCCTGGGGCCACGTCGGTCGGCATTGGAATGTTGGGGGCGTGGCGACGCTGCCGGCTTGCCATCGTGGCGCCGGTCGGGCCTGCCATCGCTTTTGCGTTCGCTGGTTGCATCGGTCGCCGCAGCGGCGTGTGGCCGCTGCGGTCCCCTGCCCTGGACACCCGGCCTGTTGCCGCCGGGTGCGGGCTTGCCACCGTTGCCATGGTGACGCGCGGCAGGCCGTGCGTCGGGTTTGCGTTCGGGCTTGGGCGCGGACTTGAAGCCCAGGCCGAGCAACTGGTCACGTAAGGTATCGCTCATGGCGGTGGCAATCTGCAATCAATAGTGCGGAGGCGGCGGTTCGTCCGCTGCATCGGCAAACAACGTGGAGCGCACCTTGCCCAGATCCTCGAGCAGGTGGCGGATCAACTCGGCATTACGGGCACCCGTCAAACGGGCGTCCGCAAGTGCTTCACTCAGTTCATTGAGCGCCTGCTCCTGGAAGGAGAGGCGCGTTTCCAGTTCCACCAACCGCGCGTCCAGTTCCTGGTCGCGCGGCGAGAGTTGCTCATGCATGCAACGAACGGCCTCGTCCGATGGCGTAGTAAGCAAGACCGGCGGCTTCGATTTCCTGCGGGTCATACAGGTTGCGGCCGTCGAACACGACGTCGTCCTTCAATGCCTGCTTGATCTTGCCGAAATCCGGGCTACGGAACTGCTTCCACTCGGTGACAACAACCAGTGCGTCGGCGCCTTCCAGTGCAGCAAAGGCTTCGTCGCAGAAGGTCAGGTCGTCGCGCTCGCCGAAGATGCGCTTGGCCTCGTGCGTGGCTTCCGGGTCGTAGGCACGCACGGTGGCACCGGCTTCCCACAACTGCGCCATCAGACGACGGCTGGAAGCCGCACGCATGTCGTCGGTATTGGGCTTGAACGCCAGGCCCCACACCGCGAAGGTCTTGCCGGCGATGCTGCCGCCTTCGCCACCGTAATGACGCTGCACCAGTTCGAACAGGTGACCCTTCTGCGCATTGTTGACGCTTTCCACCGCGTTGAGCAGGGTCGGCTGCATGCCGTACTGCTCTGCCGTCTTGGCAAGCGCCTGCACGTCCTTCGGGAAGCACGAGCCGCCGTAGCCAGCACCGGGATAGATGAAGTGCCAGCCAATGCGCGGATCAGAGCCGATCCCGTTACGCACGTGCTCGACGTCCGCACCGACACGCTCGGCAATATTGGCGATCTCGTTCATGAAACTGATCTTGGTCGCCAGCATCGCATTGGCCGCGTACTTGGTGAGCTCGGCCGAGCGCACGTCCATTTCCACGATGCGATCGCGGTTGCGATTGAACGGGGCATACAGACGACGCATACGTGCGATCGCAGCCGGCTTCTTGGCACCGATCACGATCCGGTCCGGACGCATGCAGTCGGCCACCGCATCGCCTTCCTTCAGGAACTCGGGGTTGGAGACCACATCGAATTCGTGGTCCACGCCACGTGCGTCCAGCTCTTCCTGGATCGCCGCGCGCACCTTGTCGGCGGTCCCGACCGGCACCGTGGATTTGTTGACCACGACCGAAGGGCCGTCGATATGGCGACCGACAGTGCGTGCAACCGCCAGCACGTACTGCAGGTCGGCACTGCCATCTTCGTCCGGCGGCGTGCCCACAGCGATAAAGGTGATTTCGCCGTGCGCAATCGCCTCGGCGGCGTCGCTGGTGAAGCGCAACCGGCCAGAGGCATGGTTGGCTTTCACCATCGGCTCCAAGCCGGGTTCGTAGATGGGAATCACCCCACGATTGAGACCATCAACTTTCGCCTGGTCGATATCCACGCAGATAACGTGATGACCTACTTCCGCCAGACAGGTACCGGTGACAAGACCAACATAGCCGGTACCAAAGATCGCAACTCGCATGGGTGGGGGTACTCCTGTGGGGGATCAGGGAAGGATACCCATCAGTTCGACATCGAACGTCAACGTTGCGTCCGGTCCGATCGGCCCCCCTTGCGTGCCGTTCGGGCCATAGGCCAAGTTGGATGGAATCCAGAAACGATATTTCGAACCGACCGGCATCAATGCGACGCCCTCGGTCCAACCGGGAATGACTTGATCCAGACCGAACTCGGCCGGCTGGCCGCGCTGGTACGAACTGTCGAAGACCTGCCCGTCGAGCAGCTTGCCTTCGTAGTTCACACGGACCTTGTTGGTCCGCATCGGGCGCTCGCCGCTGCCCTGGCGCAGCACCATGTACTGCAGGCCGGACGCGGTGGTGATCACGCCTTTCTCGGTTTTGTTCTTGGCGAGGAAGGCATTGCCATCTTCGCGATTCTTGGCGCCGGCAGCGCCCTGCTTGGCAGAGGCAAAGGCCTGCATGGTGGCGGCCGCTTCCTGCTGAGTCAGACGCGTGGTGCCCTTGGCGAACACGGTGCGCACTGCTTCCATCAGGGTCGACAGATCGATCTCGTCCTTGATGCCGGCGAGCGACGGACCGACCGCACGGTCGCCCAGCATCAAGCCGACATTTTCCTTGGAAGGGGTGGCCGGCGCAGAGCCTGGCGCCATGCCCGGCACCTGCTGACCATTGCGGGCAGCCAGCGCGGTGCGCAATGCGGTATCGGTCGCCTGAGTCTGCTCATCGGACAACAGCGGCTTGCCACCCTTGAATGCATTTTCGATGGCGCGTTGCATCGCGCTCAGATCGATGTCCTGGGCAATCGGCTCGAACGAGCGCGCTACATCCATACCGATGGCGTAGCTGACGTTGTCGCGCGTGCTTTTCTCAGACGATGCATTCAAAACTGGCTTCTCCTTGGTGGCCGCTGCGGCCGGTTGCTGCGACATCGCCGGCATCGAAGCCGTCATTGCCACCATCAGTAGCGACGCCGCCGCGCCGCGCTTTCCCATCTTCATTCGATGCACTTCCCGAAAGTGAAAAGACACGCCACCGACGGCGCTGAACACGCATTGTCGCATGCGCACGCGGCGTTGCGAGAGCCGCGCTCAGCGCGACGGCGTGGTGAGCTCGCGTTCGATCGCTGCCAGCACGCTCGGATCGTCCGGTTTGATCTTGCTGGGGAACTGCGCTACCACGCGCCCGTCGCGTGCAATCAAATACTTGTGGAAGTTCCAACCCGGCGCCACGCCCGTTGCCTGCGTCAAGCGCTGATACAGCGGCGTCGCTTCTTTGCCCAGCACGTGCACCTTCTCAAACATCGGGAACTTGACGCCATAGGTCAGCGTGCAGAATTCCTGGATCTGCTTCTCAGATCCGGGTTCCTGTCCCTGGAAATCGTTGGATGGAAAGCCCAGCACCGCGAACCCGCGGCTGGCGAAGCGCTGGTTGAGTGCTTCCAGACCTTCGTACTGCGGTGTGTAGCCGCATTTGCTGGCGGTATTGACCACCATCACTACCTTGCCGCCGTAACTCCGGTTCAGGTTGATTGGCGCTTTGCCGGCCAACGGGCGGTAGTCCAGATCCAGCAGCGGCGCCCCGGCGGCCATGGCCGAGCTTGCAAAAAAGCCAGCGAATACAACGACCAATAGACGTTTCAGCAGCATTGGAAGTTCCTCGAAGGTGATTTGGCACCCCGGTCTGCGTGGGGTGCCATCAGTTGGGTATGACAGACAGTTGACTGCCTGCGTGTCGGTGTTATAGTTGAATACAACACCAGTCATCCAACGCAGGGGGAAAGCATGAACAGCACACGTGTCACGCGACCAGTTCCGCTGTTGCTGTTCGGCAGCACCCTGTTTGCCATTGGTTGGCTGGGAGCCGCTTCCAGTCAGGTCACGGAGTCCGGCGCCGATTATGGCGTGTCGGAGGCGGTTACGGAAAACGCGACAACTCCCCCCGAGGAGCGCACCCGGCCTGGCCGGCACCTGCGCGCTTCGCTGTCGATGCCCTATTTCTCCTTCGCGCAGGTTCTGCGCCCACGGAGCTGATCATGAACGACATCCAATGGAGCGACGGCGCTCCCATCTACCGCCAACTCAAGGAACGGGTCATTGCCATGATGCTCGATGGAATCCTCAAACCTGGCGACGCACTACCTTCGGTGCGCCAGGTCGCGGCGGACTATCAACTCAATCCCATCACCGTCTCGCGCGCCTACCAGGAGTTGGCCGACGAGAACCTGGTGGAAAAACGCCGCGGCCTGGGCATGTTCATGACCCCGGAAGCTGCACAGAAGCTGCGCGGAAGCGAACGCGACCGCTTCTTGAATGAAGAATGGCCGGCGGTGCTGGAACGCATCCAGCGCCTGGGCCTGTCCATCGACGATCTGTTGCCACAGGGGAAAACACCATGACCGCCGTCTCCACCGACCATGTCGTCGACGCACGTGGGTTACGCAAGACCTACAAACATCGGCTGGCGCTGGACAACACCAGCTTCACCATCGCCGCCGGCCGCATCGTCGGATTGATTGGCCCCAACGGCGCCGGCAAGACCACCGCGCTCAAGGCCGTACTGGGGCTGACCGACTTCGACGGCGACTTGAAGGTGCTGGGCATGGACCCGCGCACCGAGCGCAACGCGCTGATGAACGAAGTCTGCTTTATCGCCGACGTGGCGGTGTTGCCACGCTGGCTACGGGTGGGCGAAGCGATCGACTTCGTGGCGGGGGTGCATCCGCGCTTCGATCGCGCCAAGTGCGAGCGTTTTTTGGCCAACACCCAGCTCAATCGCAAATCGCGGGTCCGCGAGTTGTCCAAGGGCATGATCGTGCAGCTGCATCTGGCGCTGGTGATGGCCATCGACGCGCGCATTCTGGTGCTGGACGAGCCCACCCTGGGCCTGGACATCCTGTATCGCAAGCAGTTCTACCAGCGTTTGCTGGAGGATTACTTCGACGAGCAGAAGACCATCATCGTCACCACCCACCAGGTCGAAGAGATCGAACACATCCTCACTGATGTGATGTTCATCCGCGACGGCCGCATCGTGCTCACCGCCGACATGGAAGACGTGGCGCAGCGCTACACCGAAGTGCTGGTCGGTGCCGAACACCTGGAGACTGCGCGCTCCCTGACCCCGATCGACGAACGCGCCCTGCCCTTCGGCAAGACCGTGATGCTGTTCGATGGCGTGCCCAAGGATCAGCTCGCCCGCTTCGGCGAAACCCGCAATCCCGGCCTGGCCGACCTGTTTGTTGCCGTCATGAAGGGGACCTACGCATGAATGCCATGACCAACCACGCATCGCCTGCCCGTACCTTCGGCTGGCTACTCAAACGCGAGTACTGGGAACACCGCGGCGGCTTCGTCTGGGCGCAGGTGATCACCGGCGGCATCGCGGTGTTCTTTGCGCTGCTGGGCGCGGTGATCGGCGCGATCAGCGCGCGTCGCAACATGACCGGCGACAGCATCCGGATGGACGATCTGGCCGAATACACGCGCACCTTGGGCCAGGTCGGCGACGGGCTGCTGCTAGGCGGCATCGGCATCGCCTCGGTGGTCCTGGCGTTCGTGGTGTTCTTCTATGCGCTTGGCAGCCTGTACGACGATCGCCGCGACCGCAGCGTGCTGTTCTGGAAATCGTTGCCGGTCTCCGACGTACAGACCGTATTGTCCAAGGCCGCCTGGGCATTGCTGCTGGCGCCGCTGATTTCCATCGTGATCGGTACGGTGGTCGGCCTGGCGTTATGGTTGATCGCCATCGTTGGCGCCTCGATCGCAGGCGTGCCCAGCCCCTGGGCGTTGGCTACTCACTCGCACCCGTTCGCATTGTTGTGGCTGCTGTTGAAGACCGTGCCGATGAGCCTGTTGTGGTCGCTGCCGACCGTCGGCTGGCTGATGTTCTGCTCGGCGTGGGCCGGCAGCAAGCCGTTCCTGTGGGCGGTGCTGTTCCCACTGCTGGCCTGCGTGATGTTGAGCATCCTGTCGGCGATGCCGGGCGTGTCACTGCCGATCGGCGGGATCTGGTACGTGGTCGGCTATCGCGGCCTGCTCAGCGCCTTGCCTGGTACGTGGTCGCCGCTTGCCGTCAGCGGCAACCTGGACAGCAGTGCGCTGCAAAATCCCAGCGACCTGGTGCAATGGGCCTTGCAGCACACCGACAGTTCGCGTGTTTATGGCGACCCGGACATCTGGATCGGTGCCGCCATCGGCATCGCGCTGATCGCCGCTTCAATCTATCTGCGCCGTCGGCGCTCCGAAGCCTGAGGACACCCCATGCGCCTGCCTTTGACCCTGGCCATCCTGTTCGCATTGCCCGGCGCCGCAGTGGCCGAGGAGCAGTGCAAATTCTCCGAGCCACGCAGCCTGGAACTGCAGCTGGCGGGAGTGAAATCGGTGTTGTTCGAGGTCGGTTCCAGCGACCTGCATCTGGAAGCATCGCCCGGCAATGGCGGTCGTCTGCACGGCCGCGCCTGTGCAGCCAAGGCCGACGTGCTCAAGGGCCTGACGGTCACCCAGAAGCGGGTGGGCGACCGGCTGGTGGTGACGCTGACGGACGACCGCCTGCTGCGTATGTCCGTCGGCGAAAACTATTCGTATCTGGACCTGCGCGGCAGCGTGCCGAGTAACCTGCTGGTGCAGTTGGATGTGGGCTCCGGCGATGCCGACATCACCGGCGCCGCTGCGGTGAGTGCCGATCTCGGTTCCGGCGATGTGGCCATTCGCCATAGCAAGGGGCGAGTCACCGTCAAGGTGGGCTCCGGCGATGTCGAACTGGAAGACATCGGCACGCTCCGCGTGCTGGCCGTGGGCTCGGGCGATCTGAAGGCCAAGCAGATCCATGGCGCGGCGGAGATCGGCAAGGTGGGCTCGGGCGACGTCACGCTGCGCGACGTGGCCGGCAGCATCAAGGTCGGCACGATCGGGTCCGGCGATATGGAGCTCAACGACGTGCAGGGAAGCATCACCGTCGAGGCGATCAGCTCCGGCGCGCTCAACGTGCGCAAGGTGAGCGGCGATGTGAGCGTTGCGCGCAAGGGCAGCGGCGATATCAATGTCAAGGACGTCGCCGGCACCACGCGCGTGCCGGCCGAGCGCTGATCACTTCATCCACGATTCGAAGGGGACTGCTGATGAAATCATTTCTCTCTGCGGTGATGGTCGGTGCGCTGCTGGTTGGCTGCGGCAAGCCAGAGGTCGCCGTCGACGGCTCCGCGCACATCCAGGGCAGCGGCGTGACGTTCGATGGCAAGAGCCTGACGCTCAAGCGCGACACCTTGCCTGCTGCCACCATCGGCATGGATGGCACGCTCAGCATCGGGGGCAAGCCGGTGGCCCTGAACGATGCACAGCGCCAGGCAATGCGCGGTTATTACGCGCAGGTGCAGGCGGTGGCCAACAAGGGCATCGATATCGGCACCCAAGGCGCAGCATTCGGCGCCCATGCGGCCGGTGAAGCGCTCAAGGGCGTGCTCAGCGGCAACGTGGAGAAGATGGGCGACAAGATCCAGGCCGACGGCGAAGCCTTCAAGCAAAACGCCCTGCGCATCTGCGACCAGTTGGGCAAGCTACGCACCGCCCAGGACGCCGCCGTGCAGCTGGTGCCGGCGTTTGCGCCTTACTCCACCCTCACCCAGCACGACGTCGACGATTGCCGTAAAGAATGACGGGGGCCACAGCAGCTGCGTCGCCGCCGACAAGTGCAGCGGCTGTCAGCAACCCAAAGGCGCGCCGGACCATGCGGTTTTTGGGCGCACGCCACGGCGCGGAGGCGGGACCTGCGACATTTTGTCAGCCGGTCCGGCTGGCCGCCGCGCTGATCGACAGCGTGGGCGCGGATTACACTAGACGCTTCCCACGACAGATTGACCCCATGAACAAGTTCGTGATGCTCTGCATGGCGCTGCTGCTGTGCACCCTTGCCGCCTGTGGCGACCAGTCGTCCCGTCGTGCCGAACGCGGTAAGCCGCGCGTTGCCATCACCACCCAATCGGTGATGATCCGCCGCCCACCGGCTGCCAATGCGGAAATCACGCCCGACGGCACGCTCAAGATCGATGACATCGCGCTACCGCAGAAGGAGCCGACCCGCGCCAAGTTGCAGTTGCTGTTCGGGCATCTGCAGATGCTGCGCCAGCAGGCCGTCAACGCCGCTGGCGCGGACGCGGAGTACAAGTCGATCAAGCTGACCGCCACGCCGGAGATCCAAACGCTCAGCGGCGAATTGCTGGATGAAATCCCGTCGCTGCAGCCATATCGCGAAAGTTTCGGCAACGTGCAGGCCGAGCGGCACTGAGTATTAGCGAAGCCGCGCGAAAACGCTGATTCGCGAGAACGGAAGGCTAGAACCCAGGATAGGAGCGCGCCCGAGCGCGACGGGGCTTTATCGACAACGCCCCATCGCGCCCGGGTGCGCTCCTACGCACACACGCACATTGCGGTGATCAGCCACCGCCGCCACTGCTGCCGGCCTGGATGCCACCACGCGTCAGTGCAGCAGGATCCAGCAAACGGCGCAGGTCCGCTTCGCTGAGCCCGCTGTCTTCCAAGGCCACCTCCAGCACCGGGCGCTGTTCCTTGTAGGCGCGCTTGGCGATCGCTGCGGCTTTTTCGTAACCGATGATCGGGTTGAGTGCAGTGACCAGGATCGGATTGCGGTCCAGCGCCTCGCGCACGCGGTCCTGACGCACCTTCAATCCGGCAATGGCGGTATCGGCCAACAGACGCGACACATTGCCCAGCAAGGTGATCGAATCCAGCAGGTTGTAGGCGATCAACGGCAGCGTCACGTTCAATTGGAAGTTGCCGGTCTGCCCCGCCACGGTGATCGCAGTGTGGTGGCCGATGACCTGCGCGCAGGCCATCACGGTCGCCTCGGGAATCACCGGGTTGACCTTGCCCGGCATGATCGAGCTGCCCGGTTGCAGCGCCGGCAATTCGATCTCGCCCAGGCCCGCCAACGGGCCGGCATTCATCCAGCGCAGATCATTGGCGATCTTGATCAGCGCCACCGCCAGCGCGTTGAGCTGGCCGGACAACTCCACCGCATCGTCCTGCGCAGCCAGGCCTTCGAACTTGTTTTCCGCGCTCTCGAACTTGGCGCCACTCAGGCTCGACAGGGCCTTGGCCACCTTGCCGCCGAAGCGTGGGTCGGCGTTGATGCCGGTCCCGATCGCGGTGCCGCCTAGCGGCAAACGGCGCAGCCGCTTGAGCGCATCGTCGAGCCGGTCTTGCGCCGAACTCAATTGCGCAGACCAAGCCCCGAATTCCTGCCCGAACGTCAGCGGCATCGCATCCATCAAATGCGTGCGACCGGTCTTGACGATCTTGTCCAGCGACCTGGCGCGCTTGTCGATGGTCTTGCGCAGATGCTTGAGCGCCGGCTGCAAGTGTTCCTGCACCGCAAGCAACGCCGACACACGGATCGCGGTGGGCACCACATCGTTGGAACTCTGCCCGAGATTGACGTGATCGTTGGGATGCACCGCGTCCTTGCCGGCGCGCGTGGCCAGCGTGGCAATCACCTCGTTGGCATTCATGTTGGACGAGGTGCCCGAGCCGGTCTGGTACACATCGATCGGAAACTGCGCGTCATGGGTGCCGTCGGCCACCTGCAATGCCGCGGCCTGCACGGTCTTGCTGATCGACTTTGGCAGCAGCCCGAGCTCGGCATTGACACCGGCGGCGGCGGCCTTGATCAAGCCCAGCGCGCGGATGAAACCGCGTGGCATCGGCTGGCCGGATATCGGAAAATTCTGCACGGCACGCTGGGTCTGCGCGCCCCACAATGCATCGGCGGGCACCTGCAATTCGCCCATGCTGTCGTGTTCGGTCCTGAAACGTTCGCTCATCTGCCTTCTCCGCACAGTGTTGGATTGTGGTGACGCAATGGCTGGCAGCGGGCGCACCCACGCTGGCGAGGGTCATTACGATACTCGCTGGCAGCGTTGCAACGATGTCATCGCAGTGCGTGGACTAGACTCAGCATTGATCCATACGAGGTACCACGCCGCCATGGGCGACGACCCTGACTGTAGAAACGCACTGCCCGCGTTCTGCTTCGCTGCACCCCGCACCACCACGCACACGCCTGCGTTGATGCACTCACACGCCGCCCCTGCACCGCGCGGAGGCGAACATGCTCGGTAATGTGCTGCTGCTGATCGTCGCGCTGTTGCTGGTGCTGTTGAACGGCTTTTTCGTTGCCGCCGAATTCGCCCTGGTCAAACTGCGGCACACCCAGGCGGTGGGGCTGGCCCAGACCCATGGCTGGCGCGGGCGTCTGCTGCTGGGGGTGCACGCGCATCTGGATGCGTATCTGTCGGCATGCCAGCTCGGCATCACCCTGGCATCGCTGGGATTGGGCTGGGTCGGCGAACCTGCATTCGCGCATCTGCTGCAGCCGTTGTTCGATGTGCTTGGCATGTCCGAGGATGCTGCGCAGTTCACCGCCTTGGCAATTGCCTTCAGCCTGATTTCGTTCCTGCACATCGTGCTGGGCGAACTGGCCCCCAAAACCATGGCGATCCGGCGCCCGGAGCGCATGTCGTTGTGGACCGCAGCGCCGCTGTACGTTTTTTACTGGGCGATGTACCCGGCAATCTGGGTGCTCAATACCAGCGCCAACCGACTACTGCGCGTGCTTGGCTGGGGCGATGTGGAGCACCAATCGCACCGCTATTCGCGCGAAGAACTCAAACTGATCGTCGGCCGCCAGGACCCCAACGCGCCTACCGCCGACCATGGGCTGGCGCTGATGAGCCATGCGCTGGAACTGCCGGATCTGGTGGCCGGCGACCTGATGCGCCCCCGCGAGCATATGCGCAGCCTGCGCGAGGGCATGAACCTGGAAGCGGTGCTGGCCGAGTTCAGCGAGTCGCGCTACAGCCGCTACCCATGGTTCGACGTCGATGGCGAACAGGTGCTGGGCATCCTGCATACCAAGGATCTGCTGGTGGCGATGGCACGCGGCCAGGACCTGGACGACCTGCGTCCGTTGCTGCGCCCACCCACCCGGCTGTCTCTGGAAACCCCCATTCCCAGCGCGCTGGAACAGTTCCGCAGCGGCACCACCCATCTGGCGCTGTGCGTGGAGGACGAAGGCCGCACCCTGGGCTTCTTCACCCTGGAGGACCTGCTGGAAGTGGTGGTCGGCGAGATCGAGGACGAGCACCGTCACGTGGTGCGCGACGCCCCGGTACGCAGCCAGGACGGCTCGCTGCTGGTGGCCGGCAGCACCTCGATTTTCCGGCTGGAACGCTTGCTGGGCCAGGATCTGAGCGCCCCGGACCATGTCAATTCGGTCGGCGGGCTGATCGTGCATCAGCTGCAGCGGCTGCCCGAAGAAGGCGAAACCCTGGAACTGGACGGCCACGCGCTGACCGTTCGGCGCATGGCCGGCCACCGCATCCAGGCGGTGACGGTGCGGCCGGTGGGCGAAGCGAGCGTCGGGGCGGCGTAGAATACCGGCCCCGCCAGCTTCCCAGTGCCCTCCCCATGTCGGATTCCGCCCTGCTCGCCCTGTCCCCGCTCGACGGCCGCTACGCCTCCAAGGTGGATGCGCTGCGCCCGATCTTTTCCGAATACGGCCTGATCCGGGCACGGGTCAAGGTCGAGATCGAATGGCTGCTGGCCCTGGCCGCCGAGCCGGGCATTGCCGAACTGGCGCCGTTTTCGGCCGCCGCCAGCCAGCGTCTGCGTGCGCTGGCGGACGACTTCAGCGTGACCCATGCCGGGCGGGTCAAGGAGATCGAACGCACCACCAACCATGACGTCAAGGCGGTGGAGTACTTCATCAAGGAACAGCTCAAGGACGATGCCGAGCTGGGCCCGGCACTGGAGTTCGTGCACTTCGCCTGCACCAGCGAAGACATCAACAACCTCAGCTACGGTTTGATGCTGGAGCAGGCGCGCCGCGACGTGCTGCTGCCCACGCTGGACGGCATTACCGCCTCGCTGCGCACGCTGGCGCATGCGCAGGCCGCGCAACCGATGCTGTCGCGCACGCATGGCCAGACCGCCTCGCCCACCACGCTGGGCAAGGAAATCGCCAACGTGGTCGCGCGCCTGGAGCGCCAGCGCAAGCAGATCGCCGCGGTAGACCTCACCGGCAAGATCAACGGCGCGGTGGGCAACTACAACGCGCATCTGGTGTCGTACCCGCAGCTGGACTGGGCCGCGTTTGCGCAGCGGTTTGTGGAGAGCCTGGGCCTGGTGTTCAACCCCTATACCACCCAGATCGAGCCGCATGACAACGTGGCCGAAATCGGCGACGCCACGCGCCGCGCCAACACCATCCTGATCGACCTGTCGCGCGATATCTGGGGCTACATCTCGCTGGGGTATTTCAAGCAAAAGTTGAAAGAAGGCGAAGTCGGCTCGTCCACGATGCCGCACAAGGTCAACCCGATCGACTTTGAAAATGCCGAAGGCAATTTCGGCGTGGCCAATGCGTTGTTCGAGCACTTTTCCGCCAAGCTGCCGATCAGCCGCTGGCAGCGCGACCTCACCGATTCCACCGTCCTGCGTGCGCTGGGCACCGCGTTTGGTCACACCCAGGTGGCGCTGGATTCGCTGGCCAAGGGCCTGGGCAAGCTGACCGTCAATCCGCAGCGCCTGGATGCCGATCTGGACGCCGCCTGGGAAGTACTGGCCGAAGCCGTGCAGACCGTGATGCGCCGCCACGGCCTGCCCAACCCGTACGAACAATTGAAGGCATTGACGCGCGGCCACGGCATCACCGCCGCCTCGATGCAGGCCTTCGTGGAAAGCCTGGAGCTGCCCGAAGAAGACAAGCAGCGCTTGCGTACGCTCACCCCGGGCGGCTACACCGGCCTGGCCGAGCAGCTGGCGCGCGCGATCTAAGAAAGCGCTCAACCACGCCAGGCGTGACGCGTGAAACCTGGATTTCGCCCACATGCGGCAGCTTCCCACGCTGAAGATCAAGCACGTGCGCGTAGTGAAGAGTGCTTCGGTTGTTGATCGACAGCACGTGGAAAAGGTGTTCAACGCTGGCCTAAGCGGGAACACCATCGGCCGCGCCGCGCCAAGCGGGCGCGGCCATTGCCGGGGTGCGATAGGTCCTGGGCGGGTGCGGTAGGTCCTGGCATTTCTACCGGCGTGACGGAACGGCTGCTTCGCCGGGTGTGTCGGCAACGCCCAAGCGTCGAGCCGACGTCAACGGCGCTCCCCGATGGGGCTGCTATGGTGCCGGCCTCATCCAAGCGAGGGATCACCCATGCATGCAGCCCGGACTATCGCGTCGCTGTTCGCCCTGTCCAGCATCGCCGCACTGAGCGGCTGCGGCGCCGACGGCCCTGCGGCCCAGGCGCTATCGGCCGTCTCGTCCACAGTGACCGACCCGGCCAGCGGCGCCGATTGTGACGGCAAGGATGTGCGCCTGACCCGCGACGACAGCGAGTGGATCCTGCATGGCAACTGCGGCACGGTGACCATCACCGCCTCACGCGGCGCGATGAATCTGGACAACGCACGCAGCATCCGAGTGGAAGGCAGCAACTTCACCGTGCTCAACAAACAGCTCGGCCAGCTAAGCGTCTCCGGCCACGACAACACGCTCAATCTGACCAATGTCGACAGCGTGGATATCCAGGGCAACAAGAATCTGGTGCTGGCGCGCGAGGTCAAGCAAGTCCGTTTTTCCGGCAACGACAACACGGTCAACCCGTCCAGCAAGCCCACGCTGGACGACCGCGGGAGCGGCAACAAGGTGATGTAAGTCGGTGGCCGCGACGGCGCGCTGGCGCAGCCTTCGCCCAGCAAGGCAGCAAGATTGCGAATGACGTACGCATGCTGCGCCGTGCGTGCCGAGCACTCGGCTTTCTTGCCAGCCAGCGTGGGCCGCGAATGCTCCCACCCCGGATGCTATTCGCGGCCCGATGCCAATCTCGGCCCTGGGCTGCAGCACTTACGGCCGCCACGCCGCCAACAGCACTACCTCGCATGGCCTGGCGGTGCCAGGTAAGATCGCAAAACGCAGCGCGCCCCCCCCGCGCAAACGTGATGCGGGCCGCACGGCCCGAGCGCACGTCGATGACAGTATCGCCAGCAACAGCGGCCTGCCGGGCCGCGCACAGCAAGCAGCTGTGAACGTGGCGAGACCCGCAACGTGTAGCTTTCACCACCAATGGCTCAGCGCGCCCTGCTCTTGTCAGCGCGCCCTGCTTTTGTAGGAGCGGCCTTGGCCGCGAAGCCGTCCACGCACCCCATCAGGCTTCACGGCAAGCACGCTGTGCCGCCCGAACACCGCTGCAGCACGTCTTGACGTGATCGCCAGCCAGGCGCATCGCCGGCAGCGCGCAGACCGAACCACCACGTCCCTGAAGCATTGCCTGTTGCCAGCCCAGCGCGCAGGTGCAGATCCGGCGCAGGCATCGGACAATGGGACATCTGCGCCGGCCCTGCCCGCGCCCCAGTATTCAATCGACACCTGCAAGGACTCCCCATGGCTGCACGCAAGGCAAACCCTCCCGTCATCGAAGTCCAGGCCCGTCCAGGCCAGCCGCTGGGCATGCCGGTGGAGCGCTTTCTGCGCACTTACTGGCACAAGCATCCGCTGCTGATCCGCAATGCCTTCGCAGATTTCGCCTCGCCGCTGCAGCCGGAAGATCTGGCTGGCCTGGCCTGCGAAGACGGCGTGCTGGCACGCCTGATCAGCCACGACCGCGCCACCGACGGCTGGAGCGTGCGTACCGGCCCGTTCCAGGAAACCGACTTCCCCGGCCTGCCCGATCACGATTGGACGCTGCTGGTGCAGGACGTGGACAAGTGGGACGCCGACGTGCGCGCACTGCTGGAGCAGTTCCGCTTTCTGCCGCGCTGGCGCATCGACGACATCATGATCAGCTTCGCCGCAACCGGCGGCTCGGTCGGCGCGCATGTCGACCATTACGACGTATTCCTGCTGCAGGGCCAGGGCCACC
The DNA here is from genome assembly GCF_001423585.1 of Xanthomonas sp. Leaf148. Lineage (GTDB taxonomy): Bacteria > Pseudomonadota > Gammaproteobacteria > Xanthomonadales > Xanthomonadaceae > Xanthomonas. The sequence continues at coordinate 327,736 of NZ_LMOP01000001.1, forward strand.
GCCGCTGGCAGATCGATGCACGCACCTCGCAAGGCCGCAAGCCCACGCCGCTGGCGTTCCGTGACGACGTCGACATCAAGCTGCTGCGCGAGTTCAAGCCGACCCACGACTGGGTGCTGGGTCCGGGCGACATGCTGTATCTGCCGCCGCTGGTGCCGCATCACGGCGTGGCCGAAGACGCCTGCCTGACCTTCTCGATCGGCACTCGCGCACCGTCCTCGGCCGAACTGATCGGCGATTACCTGGACACCCTGATCGCCGATGCCGACGAGTCGGTGCGCTATCACGACGAAGACCTCAAGGTGCCGGCCGACCCGTACGAGATCGACGTCACCGCAATGAACCGCGTGGTCGAAGCGCTCAATGCGCTGCGCATGAACGACCCGGATCGCCTGGGCGACTGGTTCGGCCGTTTCATGACCACCTATCGCGCCTCCGGCGACGTGGTGCCGGCGCCCGAGCCGATCCCGCGCGAAGCGGTCGAACAGGCGCTGGAAGAAGGCGTGGTGCTGTATCGCCACCCCTGGTCGCGGCTGGCCTGGCGGCGTGCCAAGCGCGGCGCCACGCTGTTCTGTAGCGGCCTGGAATTTGCGTTGTCGGCCAAGGACGCGGCGCGTCTGGCGGCGGCCGAAGAAATCGATGGTGGGCTTTACGCGCAGCTGAGCGCACGCGGCCGCGAGGTGGTGCTGGAGCTGCTGGCGCAAGGCCATTACCAGCGCGCCCATGACGACGCGCACGAAGACATCGACGACGACCAAGCGCATGTGCTCACCGTGTCGGCAGACCACGACGACACTCAGGACGACAGCGCGGACGCAGACGACGCCATCGATACCGATGCCGATGTCGAAGCGGTGGCGGACGACGCAGACAGCCCGGCCGACATCGCCGACACCGCGCAGAACGAAGATGGCAGCGCAGACGCCTCGGACGTCGGCGAAGACGGCAACGACGACGAGACCCCGGAGCGCGCATGAGCCCGCACGGCAGGCAGCAAATCGTGTCGCTGGATCCGGCATCCGATGCTGCGGCCCTGCGTGCGCTGCGGCAGGCCTGCACGACCGACATTGCGGGCAACGCCCACGATGCCGAGTGGGATGCGCTGGACCCGCTCAGCCTGCACTTGGCCGCGCGCACCGATGACGGCCAACTGGTCGCCTCGGTGCGCGTGACGCCGGATCGCCGCATCGACCGGCTCGGCCTGGTGCAGGACTGGCGGCGTCGCGGACTGTCGGACCAGCTGCTCGCCGCAGCGGTGGATGCCGCAACTCAACGTGGCTGGCCCAGCCTGCACGCCCGCGTCACCGCAAACGCCGAGGCCGTGTTCGCACGGCTCGGCTTTTTACCCGAACTCCCCCCGCATTCTCCTCACGAGCGCACCACCGATGCCGGTGCTGCGCCCGGCACGCCCCTGCATCGCCGGCTCGACGGCCCGATGGCGGTGGACGACCTCGCCGCGGCCCTGGCTGCCACCACCGGCCTGCTGTGCAGCGCACGTCGGCAGGTGCTGATCTACACCCGCGCGCTGGATCCGCAATTGTTCGACAACGCTGCGGTGCTCGAGGCACTGCGCCGCTTCGCCACCACCCGCCACGACAAACGCGTGCAGGTGCTGGTGCAGGACACTGCCAGCGCCGCCGCCAGCAGCAGTGCGATGTTGCGCCTGGCCCAGCGCCTGCCCAGTGTGTTCCGGTTCCGCGCGGTCAGCGATCCGGTCGATACCAGCTATGCGTCGGCCTATGTGATCGGCGACGACGCCTACTACTTTCGTCCAACAGGTCACCGCTTCGACGATGGCGAAACCTGGCTGGCCGGCGCGGCGCGCAGCCGCCAGCTAACGCGCGAATTCGCGCAGATATGGGAGCGCAGCGCGCTCTGGAACGAACCGCGCGCGCTTGGCATCTGACACCGCAGCGCCCCTCGCACGTAGGCGCCCGACCAATTGGTCTACCCCGCCGGTCAGCTCGCAGACGCCCCCTCACAAGCGCAAGGGGGTATAATTTTTCGAGATTTGAGACCGACCGATAGGGCAACTCGCCCTGCCGCTTCCGCACAATCATCCCCACAGCAGACCCGACTTACCATCGTGGATAATCTCCTAAAGCAGTTCGCGCAGTCATCGCAGCTCGCCGGCGGCAACGCCGCCTATATCGAGGATCTGTACGAGCAGTACCTCGTCGCCCCGGACAGTGTCGATCCGAAGTGGAAGAGTTATTTCGACGGCTTCCAAGGTCGCGATGCCGGTGATGTGCCGCACTCGGCGGCCATTGCCCACATTCTCAGCGCGTCCAAACAGGCCGCCAATGCCGGTACCGGCGCGGGCGCCAGCGACGAGCGCGAGCGCAATGTCGGCCGTCTGATCACCGCCTACCGTGCACGCGGCCACCTCGGTGCGCAGCTCGACCCGCTGGGGCTTACCCCGCCGGTCAACCCGCCCGATCTGGACCTGCCCTTCCACAGCCTGTCGCAGGCTGACATGGACAGCGAGTTCAGCACCGGCGGTGTCGGTGGCCAGCCTCGGATGAAGCTGAAAGATCTGCTGGCCCGCCTGAAGGCGACCTACGCCAGCAGCATCGGCGCAGAGTTCATGCACATCCAGGAATTCGACCAGCGCCAGTGGATCTACAAGCGCCTGGAAGATGCCGGCGGCAAGATCGCAGGCGATGCGGCCAGCCGTAAGCGCACGCTGGAGCGGCTCACCGCCGCCGAAGGCCTGGAGCGCTACCTGCACACCAAGTACGTCGGCCAGAAGCGCTTCTCGCTGGAAGGCGGCGATGCGCTGATTCCGATGATGGACGCGATCATCCACCAGTCCGGCAAGGACCAGGTCAAGGACATCGTGATCGGCATGGCTCACCGCGGCCGCCTCAACGTGTTGGTCAATACGTTGGGCAAGAACCCGCGCAAGCTGTTCGACGAGTTCGAAGGCAAGTTCGAGCATGCCCACGACGACCGCGCGCACACCGGCGACGTCAAGTACCACATGGGCTTCTCGGCAGATATCGCGGTGGGCGACAGCAACCAAGTGCATCTGGCGCTGGCGTTCAACCCCTCGCACCTGGAAATCGTCGACCCGGTCGTGGTCGGCAGCGTGCGTTCGCGTCAGGAACGCTTTGGCGATGCCGAACGCAAGACCGTGCTGCCGATCCTGATCCACGGCGATGCCGCATTCGCCGGCCAGGGCGTGGTGATGGAGCTGTTCCAGATGTCGCAGGCGCGCGGTTTCGCGGTCGGCGGCACGGTGCACATCGTCATCAACAACCAGATCGGCTTCACCACCAGTACGCGTGACGATGCCCGTTCCACGCTGTATTGCACGGACGTGGCCAAGATGATCGGCGCGCCGGTGTTCCATGTGAATGGCGACGACCCGGACGCGGTGATGTTCGTGTCCAAGCTGGCCTACGAATTCCGTCAGCAGTTCAAGAAAGACGTGGTCATCGACCTGGTCTGCTACCGCCGTTGGGGCCATAACGAAGCCGACGAACCGGCAGCGACCCAGCCGGTGATGTACCAGACCATCCGCAAGCACAAGACCACCCGCGAGCTGTATGCGACCAAGCTGGAAAGCGATGGTGTGCTGAGCGCCGACGAGGCCAAGGCGCTGGTGGACGGTTACCGCAACAAGCTGGATTCGGGCGAATACACCACCGAGCTGGCTACGCGCAAGCCGGACGAATTTGCCATCGATTGGTCCAAGTATCTGGTCGGCACTGCTGCCGATCCGGTGGATACGCGCGTCAAGCGCGACCAGTTGGATCGTCTGGCCAAGTTGATCACCACCATTCCCGAAGGCGTGGAGCTGCATGCCCGCGTCGCCAAGATCTACGACGACCGCGTCAAGATGGCCGCCGGCAATCAGCTGGGCGACTGGGGCTTTGCCGAAAACCTGGCCTACGCCACGCTGCTGGCCGAAGGCCACAAGCTGCGTCTGGTCGGCCAGGATGCCGGTCGCGGTACGTTCTTCCACCGTCACGCGATCCTGCATGACCAGAAGAACGACAACTACTACCTGCCGCTGCGTCAGCTGGTCGAGAACCCGGAAGACGCCACCATCATCGATTCGCTGCTCAGCGAAGAAGCGGTGATGGGCTTCGAATACGGCTACTCCACCACCGACCCGAACGCGCTGTGCGTGTGGGAAGCACAGTTCGGCGACTTTGCCAACGGCGCGCAGGTGGTGATCGACCAGTTCATCGCCGCAGGCGAAGCCAAGTGGGGCCGTATCGCGGGCCTGTCGCTGTTCCTGCCGCACGGTTACGAAGGTCAGGGCCCGGAGCACAGCTCCGCGCGTCTGGAGCGTTTCCTGCAGCTGTGCGCGCTGGAGAACATGCTGGTCTGCGTGCCGACCACACCGGCGCAGTGCTTCCACATGATCCGTCGCCAAATGCGCATGACCACCCGCAAGCCGCTGGTGGTGATGACGCCCAAGTCGCTGCTGCGTCACAAGCTGGCGGTGTCGAGCCTGGAAGAACTGGCCGATGGCGAGTTCCAGCATCTGATTCCCGATGCCAAGGCCGATGCCGGCAAGGTCAAGCGCGTGGTGCTGTGCTCAGGCAAGGTCTATTACGACCTGCTCGAAGACCAGACCAAGCGCGGTCAGGACGATGTCGCAATCCTGCGCGTGGAGCAGCTGTATCCGTTCCCGCGTGCGCAGCTGGCCGCCGAACTCAAGGCCTATGCCAACGCCACCGACGTGGTGTGGTGCCAGGAAGAGCCGCAGAACCAGGGTGCGTGGTACCAGATCCGCCATCACCTCAATTTCTGCCTGGCCGGCGGTCAAAGCCTGCATTACGCCGGCCGTGTCCGTTCGCCCTCGCCTGCCGCCGGCCACATGGCCGACCACATCGTCGAACAGCAAACGCTGGTCGCCGATGCGCTCCTCAATCCGTTCAACGACCAAGTCGCTGAATAACTCCTCTTCCCCAAAGAACGAAAACCCTAGGACGCTCCCCGAATGGCCACCGAAGTCAAAGTTCCGGTACTGCCCGAATCCGTTTCCGACGCCACCATCGCCAGCTGGCACAAGAAGGCCGGTGAAGCGGTCAAGCGCGACGAGAATCTGGTCGACCTGGAAACCGACAAGGTCGTGTTGGAAGTTCCTTCGCCTGTCGACGGCGTGTTGAAGGAAATCAAGTTCGAAGCCGGCAGCACGGTCACCAGCAACCAGCTTCTGGCGATCATCGAAGAAGGCGCCGTTGCCGCCGCGGCTCCGGCCGAAGAGAAGAAGGCCGACGCACCGGCCGCCGCTGCTGCAGCTCCCGCTGCCGCCCCGGCACCGGCTGCTGCCGCTGCGCCGAGCGCGTCGAAGTCCGCTGCCGATTCGCTTCCCCCGGGTGCGCGTTTTTCCGCGATCACCCAGGGCGTGGATCCGTCGCAGGTCGACGGTACCGGCCGCCGCGGCGCAGTGACCAAGGAAGACATCGTCAACTTCGCCAAAGCCGGCGGCGTGGGCAAGGCCTCTGGCGCCCGTCCGGAAGAGCGCGTGGCGATGACCCGCGTGCGCAAGACCATCGCCAAGCGTCTGATGGAGTCCAAGAACTCCACCGCGATGCTGACCACCTTCAACGAAGTGAACCTGGCCAAGGTGTCGGCCGCGCGCAAGGAACTGCAGGACGAGTTCCAGAAGGCGCACGGCATCAAGCTCGGTTTCATGAGCTTCTTCGTCAAGGCCGCCGCCAACGCCTTGCAGCGCTTTCCGCTGGTCAACGCTTCGATCGACGGCGACGACATCATCTATCACGGCTACAGCGACATCTCGATCGCCGTCTCCACCGAGAAGGGCTTGGTCACGCCGGTGCTGCGTAACGTCGAGCGCCAGTCGTTCGCTGAAGTCGAACAGGGCATCGCCGACTACGCCGCCAAAGCGCGCGCCGGCAAGCTGGGCCTGGACGATCTGCAAGGCGGTACGTTCACCATCACCAACGGCGGCACCTTCGGCTCGCTGCTGTCCACCCCGATCATCAACCCGCCGCAGAGCGCCATCCTGGGCATGCACGCGATCAAGGAACGTCCGATCGCCGAGAACGGCCAAGTCGTGATCGCGCCGATGATGTACCTGGCGCTGTCTTACGACCACCGCATCATCGACGGCAAGGATTCGGTGCAGTTCCTGGTCGACATCAAGAATCAGCTGGAAAACCCGGGCCGGATGCTGTTCGGCCTGTGAGCCATCGCTCCCTCTCCCGTCTGCGGGAGAGGGTTGGGGTGAGGGCCGCGCCATCGTCGGCCGCTGTCGCCCTCCCTCATCCGGCGCTTCGCGCCACCTTCTCCCGCCTCCGGGAGAAGGAGAACGAATCAAGGAATTGCTAAAATGGCTGAAAACTACGACGTCGTCGTCATCGGTGCCGGCCCGGCCGGCTATCACGCGGCGATTCGCGCGGCCCAACTGGGCATGAAGGTCGCCTGCATCGACGCGGCACTCGGCAAGGACGGCAAGCCCGCCCTGGGCGGTACGTGCCTGCGCGTGGGCTGCATTCCGTCCAAGGCGCTGCTGGATTCCTCGCGCCAGTTCTGGAACATGGGTCACCTGTTCGGCGACCACGGCATCAGCTTCAACGATGCCAAGATGGACGTGCCCACCATGATCGGTCGCAAAGACAAGATCGTGAAGCAGTTCACCGGCGGCATCGCGATGCTGTTCAAGGCCAACAAGATCACCCCGTACTACGGCTTCGGCCAGTTGCTGCCGGGCAATATCGTCAAGGTCGCCCAGCACGAAGGCGGCGAGATCGAACTCAAGGGCACCAACGTGATCCTCGCGGCCGGTTCGGAATCGATCGAACTGCCGTTTGCCAAGCTTGACGGCGACACCATCGTCGACAACGTCGGCGGCCTGGATTTCACCGCTGTGCCCAAGCGCATGGCAGTGATCGGTGCCGGCGTGATCGGCCTGGAACTGGGCAGCGTGTGGAAGCGCCTGGGCGCCGAGGTCACCATCCTTGAAGCGCTGCCGGACTTCCTGGCCCTGGCCGATGCCGAAGTGGCCAAGACCGCGCTGAAGGAATTCAAGAAGCAGGGCCTGGACATCAAGCTGGGTGCCAAGGTCGGCAAGACCGAGATCACCGGCAGCGGCGATGCCAAGCAGGTGGTGCTCAGCTACACCGACGCCGCAGGCGAGCAGACCCTCACCGTGGACAAGCTGCTGGTGGCCGTGGGCCGCAAGGCCGCGACCAAGAACCTGCTGGCGGACGGCACCGGCGTCAAGATGACCGACCGCGGCCAGATCGAGGTCGATGGTCATTGCCACACCGGCGTCGACGGCGTGTGGGCCATCGGCGACTGCGTGCGCGGGCCGATGCTGGCGCACAAGGGCTTCGAGGAAGGCATCGCGGTGGCTGAACTGATCGCCGGCCTGCCGGGTCACGTCAACTTCGACACCATTCCGTGGGTGATCTACACCGAGCCGGAGATTGCCTGGGTCGGTAAGACCGAGCAGCAGCTCAAAGCCGAGGGCGCGGCCTACAAGGCTGGCAGCTTCCCGTTCGCGGCGATCGGCCGTGCGGTGGCCATGGGCGAGCCGGCCGGCTTCGTCAAGGTGATCGCCGATGCCGAAACCGACCGCGTGCTGGGCATGCATCTTGTGGGCGTGGGCGTCTCCGAGCTGGTGCACGAAGGCGTGCTGACGATGGAATTCAACGGCTCGGCCGATGACCTGGCGCGTATCTGCCACGCGCATCCGACCCTGTCCGAAGCGATCCACGACGCCGCGATGGCAGTGAGCAAGCGCGCGATCCATAAGGCCAATTAAGCCGGGAACCGGGAATCGGGAGTCGGGAATCGGGAATCGTAAAAGCGGTCCCATCACCTCACTCCTCATGCTGACGCCGGACCTAGGTCCGGCGTCATGCGTTCTGGCTTCTACATTTGCTTTGACCCACTCCCTATTCCCAACTCTCGATTCCCGACTCCCTGATCCCCGATGAAATCAATCTGCGTCTACTGCGGCTCCAATGCCGGCAACAAGCCTGTCTATGTCGAGCGCGCCATGGCGCTGGGCGATCGCATCGCCAAACAGGGCCTGCGTCTGGTCTATGGCGGCGGCAACGTCGGCTTGATGGGCACGGTGGCCAACGCGGTGCTGGCCGCCGGCGGTGAAGTCACCGGCGTGATTCCGCAGCAGCTGGCCGATTGGGAAGTGGCGCATCGCGGGCTGACCACGCTGGAAGTGGTCGGCTCGATGCATGAGCGCAAGATGCGCATGTTCGAGCTGTCCGATGCCTTCGTCGCCCTGCCCGGCGGCTTCGGCACCATGGAAGAGATTTTCGAGATGCTCACCTGGCGCCAGCTCGGCATCGGCAACAAGCCGTGCGCCTTCCTGGATATCGCAGGGTTCTATGCGCCACTGATCGGCATGATCGATCGCATGGTGGAAGAACGTTTCCTGCATCCGGATCAGCGCGCCGACCTGTGGTACGGCGACGACATGGAGCAGATGCTGGAGTGGATGCAGCACTACACCCCGGCGCAGGCATCCAAGTGGATCGACGAGAAGCGCCGCTCCACGCTGGTGTAATCGAAGACACCCCTGGTCCACGCGGCCGCAACGCGCGTCGCTTTCTGCAAGCGCGCGCGGCAGTAACGCGCATCGACTCAGCGAACGCATGCTCACGCTAATACCGGGCAAACGCGTGCGCCCGAACATCTGCCAGGCGCGACGTCGGTCGCCAACGTCCGACGCACAGCAACGGTGCATCGCTAAGGCACCACCTCGTCCCAATCGCCCCGGTCTGCCAGCTTGCAACGGCAGTCACGCTGACTGCAGCAACCGACATCGCCGCCTCGCATAGAATGGCGACGATGCTCGATACCCTCGCCGCTGACGCGCACCACAGCCTGGACATCAAGCACAGTCGCTTTCTGGCCCATGCTGCTGCACTCGATTCTTCCGCGCAGGCGCTGGAGATCGTGCAGCGCGTGTCGGTACCGGATGCCACGCACAACTGCTGGGCCTACCGGTTCGGGCAGGAGTACCGTTCCAGCGACGATGGCGAGCCCAGCGGCACGGCGGGGCGGCCGATTCTGGCAGCCATCGATGGCCAAGGCTTCGATCGCGTGGTGGTGGTGGTGACGCGCTGGTATGGCGGGATCAAGCTCGGTGCCGGTGGGCTGGTGCGCGCTTATGGCGGTACCGCGGCCGAATGCCTGCGCCTGGCCACGCGGCGGCCGCTGGTTGCGCTGACCCTGCTCGACCTGCAATGCCAGTTCGACGATCTGGGGCTGGTGCACGCGGCGCTTGTCGCGTTCCATGTCGACAAACTGGATGAACACTTCGACGCCCAAGGCGCAGCGTTACGCGTGCAGCTGCCTGCAGATCAGCTTGCTGGCTTGAAAACCCGCCTGTGCGACGCCACTCGCAATCGTGTCCACCTCTCAACACCGGAAGCCGCATGACTCAGCCAGCCGCCGCCAGGCCCAACCCATTGCGGAAGCTTGGCAGCCTGCGCACCTTGTGGCCGTTCGTGCAACGCCAGCGCGGCCTGTTCGCCGCCTGGCTGATCGCACTCGCGGTGTCCTCCGCGGCCACCTTGAGCCTGCCGGCCGCGGTCAAGCGCATGATCGACCACGGCTTCTCCGGCGGCACGCAGATCAACCAGGCCTTCGCATTATTGTTTGTGGTGGCAGTGGTGCTGGCCCTGGCGACCGCAGCGCGTTTTTACTTCGTGGCGTTGCTGGGCGAAAAAGTCGTCGCAGATCTGCGCGGCCGTCTGTATGCGCACCTGATCAGCCTGGACGCCGGTTTTCATGATCGCAGCCGCAGCGGCGAGCTGGTGTCGCGGCTGTCGGCCGACAGCGAGCTGTTGCGCGGGCTGATCGCCAACACCATGTCGGTGGCGTTGCGCAGCTCGGTGACGGTGATCGGCAGCATGGTGATGTTGTTCGTCACCAGCCCGCGCCTGGCCGGATTCACGCTGATCGGCATTCCGTTGGCGGTGCTGCCGATCGTGCTCGGCGCGCGCCGGCTGCAAAAGATTTCGCGCGCCAGCCAGGATCGCGTGGCCGACGCCAATACGCTGGCGGCCGAAACGCTCGGCGCGGTCCGCACCGTGCAGGCGCATGCGCGCGAGCGCTACGAGAGTCAGCGTTTCAGCCAGGCGTTGTTTGCGGCGATCGATACTGCGCGGCTGCGCATCCGCACCCAGGCCGGCGTCACCGCCATTGCGATCATGCTGATCTTCGGTGCCATTGTCGGTGTGCTGTGGTTGGGCGCGCACGACGTGGTGTCCGGCCGCATGACGCCCGGCACGCTGGGCCAGTTTGTGCTGTATGCGTTGATCGGCGGCGGTTCGGTCGGCGCGCTGGCCGAGGTGTGGAACGAGTTGCAGCGCGCCGCCGGCGGCATGGGCCGGGTTGGCGAACTGCTCGACGAACAGTCGGCGATCGTGGCGCCGGCCACGCCCATGCGCTTGCCGCAGCCGCTGCGCGGGGCGATTCATTTCGACCAGGTGATGTTTCATTATCCGCAGCGCCCCGACGCACCGGCGCTGGATGGATTCGACTTGCATGTCAGCCCCGGCGAAACCGTTGCCCTGGTCGGCCCGTCCGGCGCCGGCAAGAGCACGGTGCTGGCGATGCTGCTGCGCTTCCACGACCCCGCCAGCGGCAGCGTGCGCATCGACGAGGTGGACCTGCGCCAGACCGACCCGGTGCGCTTGCGCGAGAACATCGCACTGGTCCCGCAACAACCGACCCTGTTCGCCGCCAGTGCCGCCGACAACATTCGCTACGGCCGCCTGGAGGCCAGCGATGCCGAGGTGGAAGCGGCAGCGGCCGCAGCAGAGGCCGATGTCTTTATCCGCGCCCTGCCCCAAGGCTATGCCAGCGAACTGGGCGAGCGTGGTACGCGTCTGTCCGGCGGCCAGCAGCAACGTGTGGCAATCGCACGTGCCTTGCTCAAGGACGCGCCCATCCTGCTGCTGGACGAAGCCACCAGCGCACTGGATGCACAGAGCGAGCGCGCCGTGCAGCAGGCACTGGACCGACTGATGCAGGGCCGCACCACTTTGGTCATCGCGCACCGCCTGGCAACCGTGCTCAAGGCCGACCGCATCGTGGTCATGGATGCCGGCCGTATCGTGGCGCAGGGCACGCATGCGCAGTTGATCGCCGAAGGCGGCCTGTACGCCGAGCTGGCGCGGCTGCAATTCATCGATCAATGACGCCCGGTTGATGCCCACTGCGGGCCACACGCTCGCTCACCGGCCTCGCCGGCAGTGCGACTTCGAGCGACCCGACGTACCGATGCGACCATGCCCCGCCCCAAGACCACTCTTCGCCAACTCAGTTACTTCATCGCACTGGCAGATACCGGCAGCTTCACCCGTGCTGCCGAACAGATGGGCGTGTCGCAGCCCTCGCTGTCGCAACAGATCCGCGCACTGGAAACCATCATCGGTGCGCCGTTGTTCGAGCGCGGCGTCCCGGCCATCCTGACCCCGCTCGGGCGCGACCTGCTCGACCGCGCGCGCAGCATCCTGCTCGATGTGACCGATCTGGAAGAAGTACGCACGACCTCGACCGACACGCTGATCGGCACCATCCGGCTCGGTGTCTCGCCCACGCTGGGCGCCTACCTGATGCCCAGCCTGGTTGCACGGCTGCACCGCGAGCACCCGGCGCTGCGCGTGCACGTGCGCGAGGGCCTGCCGACCGTGCTCGCTCGCGACCTGGCCAACGGCGTGCACGATCTGATCCTGGCGCAATTGCCGGTGGCCGGGAGCAGCCTGCACAGCGAGCGGCTGTTCCGCGAACCCCTGCACGTGACCATGGCCGCCGATCACCCGCTGCGCAGCAAACGCTACATCACCCCTGCCGATCTACGCGGTGCCAACCTGCTGACCTTGATGCCGGAATACCGATTGGCCGAACAGGTGGCCGCCATCGCGATGGATGTCGGCGCACATGTGTTGCGCGATTACGAAGGAACGAGTCTGGATGCGATCCGACAGATGGCCGGCATGGGTATGGGTCTGGCCCTGCTGCCGGAGCTTTACGTGCGTCAGGAAATCCGCGAAGGCGACGATGTAGTGGTGCGCCCGATCAAGGGCGGCCGCTATTACCGCGAGATCGGGCTGCTGTGGCGGCAAGGTGCAGGACGCGCGCCAGCGTTCGGTTTGATCGCAGATCTGCTGCGCGCGGCAGCCGCATAGGAAAATCCTATACAACGGATAAGCGCTCCGGCCTTGTCCTATAGCGGCAACTCGTCAATGCTTCACTGAACTCATCAATGGAAGTTCAATGGCGGCAAAGCGGATCGGATGGCGGGAAGCGGTGGGCTGGCTGGCGGAAATCGTCGGGCCGGACATGCCGTATGTGCGTTTGGCCCTGGTGTACGGCGTGGCGATCAGCCTGCTGTCGCTGGCCACGCCCATCTCGGTGCAGCTGCTGATCAACAGCGTCGCCAATACCGCGCTGCCTGCGCCGCTGTGGACGTTGTCGGGCCTGCTGCTGGGGCTCCTGCTGCTGGTGGCATGCCTGAGCGCAATGCGGGTGTGGGTGATGGCGCTGTTCGAGCGCCGCCTGTTCGCGCGGGTGGTGGCCGAGATCACGGTGCGCGCGGTGCATGCGCAGAACCCCTTCTTCGCCGACCAGAACCGTGGCGATGTATTCAATCGCTACTTCGATCTGGTGGTGGTGCAAAAAGCGGTACCCAGCCTGGCGATCGGCGCCTTCACCATCGTGCTGCAATCGGCGGTCGGCTTGATCCTCACCAGCTTCTACCACCCGTTTTTCCTGGCCTTCAACGCCTTGCTGCTGTTGATCATCTTTGCGATCTGGATGATCTGGTCGCGCGGCTCGATCCGCACCGCGGTCGAACTCAGCCACGCCAAGCACAATGCCGCGCACTGGCTGGAAAGCGTCGGCGGCTCCAACGGCTTCTACAAATCCAGCCGCCATCTCAACTTTGCGATGGATCGCTCCGAGGCCGTGACTGCCGCCTACGTCGACCGGCACCGGCGCCATTTCCGCTACAGCTTCACCCAGACCGTGGCCTTCCTGCTGGTGTACGCGGTCGCCAGCGCGGCGTTGTTGGCCCTGGGCGGCAGCCTGATCCTGCGCGGCGAGTTGTCGATTGGCCAACTGGTGGCCGCCGAGCTGATCCTGAGCGCGGTGTTCTATGGCATCGCACAGCTCGGCGCCTATCTGGACACCTTCTACGATCTGGTTGCCAGCGCGGAAGAATTGTCGCTGCTGTACGCCATTCCGCAGGAACGCGCCGTGGTGGCGGCCGGCAAGATCCCCGGCAACAGCGCGGTGCGGCTGGATGGGGTGATGATCGAAGGTGCGCGTTTCGATTTCGCCCTGGAAGCCGGCGAGCAGCTGGTGACGCTGGCCGATGGCGGCGCCGAGCGGCTGCTGGCGATGGTGCTCAAGCGCCACGTGGTGCCGGATCGTGGTCTGGTAATGGTGGGTGGCGCAGACCTGGCCACCTTCGACATGTACCTGTTGCGCTCGGAAGTCACCGTGCTCGACCGACCGACGATTGTCGAAGTCACCATCCGCGAGTATCTGTCCATGGCCTCGGCCGACGTGAGCTCCGAAGCGATGCTGAAAGCCATCGACACGGTGGGGCTGCGCGCACGCATCGCCGCACTGCCGCAGGGCCTGGACACGCGACTTGCCGCATCCGGCTACCCGCTGTGGATCGGCGACGTGATGGCCTTGAAGCTGGCTAACGCCTTGCTGGTGCGCCCTCGCGTGCTGATGTTGTCGCAGCTCTACGATCTGCTGCCCGCAGAACGCCTGACCCGCGTGCTGGGGCGCTTGAAGGAGGCCGACACCACGGTGCTGCTGTGCACCGGCAGACCGGAAGACATCGCCCTGGATGGTTGGTTCCGTCTGGAACCCGAGCGCCAGCAACGCTACGCCACGCGCGCCGAACTCATCGCATCCACCCAGGAGGCAACCAATGCAGCACGCCCCTGATCGGATCGCGCACTTCCCCACCCTGGCCTCGATGCGGCCACCGAGCATCGCCAAGGTACTGGCGTGGATGCTGTTGCTCAGCGTCGCCATCGCAGGCGCCATCCTGGCGTTCGCGCCGTGGGTGCAGACTGCCAGCGGCAAGGGCCAAGTGGTCTCGCTGGACCCAGGCGATCGCCAGCAGCAGGTCACCGCCTTCGTGCCCGGCCGCGTCGAGCGCTGGTATGTGCACGACGGCCAGCACGTGTCCAAGGGCGACCCGATCGCGCGTGTCGGCGACCTGGACCCGGATCTGCTGACCCGACTGGCCAGTGAGCGCGCGCAGGTCGCGGCGGAAATTACCGCCATCCAGCAATCGCGCGCGGTCGCCAGCATCGACGTCGAACGCAGCCGGCAATTGCTTGCCGAAGGGCTGGCCGGCCGCCGCGATTACGAGCTGACCCAGATCAAGGTGGCCGAAGCCGACGCCAAGTTGGCCGAATCGCGCGCCAAGTTGACCCGCATCGACATCCAGTTGAACCGTCAGTCCGCGCAGCTGGTGCGCGCGCCGCGCGATGGCCGTGTACAGCAACTCAACGCCGCCAGCGGCAGCGCCATGGTCTCGCCGGGCACGGTGCTGGCAGTGATCGCGCCGGAACGCGTGGAGCGTGCCGTGGAGCTGTACATCGATGGCCGCGACGTGCCGTTGATTCGTCCCGGCCGCCCGGTGCGGCTGGAGTTCGAAGGCTGGCCGGCGATCCAGTTCAGCGGCTGGCCGTCGGTGGCGCACGGCATGTTCGATGGCCGCGTGCGCGCGATCGACCCCAACGCCGCGCCGGATGGGCTGTTCCGCATCCTGGTCGAACCTGCGCCGGGCAAACCGGCGTGGCCGGCACAGGAATTCGCCCGCCAGGGCGGCAAGGTGCGCGGCTGGGTGCTGGGCGAGACGGTGCGGGTGGGCTACGAACTGTGGCGCCAGCTCAACAACTTCCCGCTGGAATTCGGCCGGCGCCCCGCCGCGACCACGCAGGGCGATGGCAAGGCCAAGCCCGCCGGCGACAAGTCCGAAGACGACGCGACGGGCAAGAAATGATGCGCGGTCTGATTGTCCTGCTGATCGCACTGTGCCCCGGTGCGGCCTTCGCCCAAGCCGCGCCACTGAGCCTGGACGAAGTGCTGCAGTCCTCGGCCCGCTCTGCGCCGCAGATCGTCGAAGCGCTGGCTAAGGTCCGTCAGGCCGAAGGCAAGGGAATCTCGGCCGACGGCGCGTTCGACACCGTGTTCGATATCGAAGGCCGCTCGCGCGAGGCCGGCTACTACGACGGCAGCAGCATCGAAAGCGGCGTCAAGCGGCCGTTCGAGAACAACGGCGGCTATTACTACGGCGGCTACCGGTCCTCGCGAGGGTCGTTCCCGGTGTACGAAGACAAGTCGTATACCGACCGCGGCGGCGAAGTGAAGGTCGGCGCGCTGTACGCGCTGTTGCGCGACCGCGTGGTGGACGAGCGCCGTACCCGCCGCAACGTTGCCAGCGCCGACATCAACGTGGCGCAGTACGAAGCGGAAATGGTAGCGATCGGCGTGCAGCGGCGCGCCGTGGACGCCTATCAAAACTGGGTGGCGGCCGGTTTGAAGCTGCGTGCATACAACGACCTGCTGGCGTTGGCAGAGCAGCGCCGCAACGCGATTTCGCGGCAGGTGACGCTTGGTGCGCGCCCCACCATTCTGTTGACCGAAAACGACCAGAACCTGGTGCGCCGACGCGCGCTGGTGGTGCGTTCCGAGCAGGACTTCGCCAACGCGGCCAATGCCTTGTCGCTGTATCTGCGCGACGACGCCGGCATGCCGCTGATCGTCTCCACCGAGCGCCTGCCGGCCGACACCTCGGCGCTGGAAGGACTGGCCGGTGCCAACAAGATCACTGCGCCGGTGGAGCGGCCCGACTACCGCGCCGTGCTGACCCGCATCGACCAGGCCACTGCGCGGCTGATGCTGGCGCAGAACGATCTGAAGCCGCGGCTGGATGTGAGTTTCGAAGTCAGCAAAGACCTGGGCGACCCCGGTGTGGGCGGGCCGAACCGCTCGCCGACCGATGCAATCATCGGCTTTCGTTTCAGCGTGCCGCTGGAGAACCGTTCCGCCAAAGGCCGCGTTGCCGAGGCGCGCGCGGAGATCGAAGCGCTGGATCAGCGCAGCCGCTTCCTGCGCGACCAGATCTCGGTGGAGGTGGAGTCCATCGTGATCTCGCTCAACGCTGCCGAGCGGCTGGCCAAGATGGCCGACGAAGAACGCGGCCTCGCCGACCGCCTGGCCGTCGCCGAACGGCGACGCTTCGAGCTGGGCTCGGGCGATTTCTTCCTGGTCAACCAGCGCGAAGAAACCGCCAACGATGCACGCGTGCGTTTGATCGATGCGCAGGCGCGGATTGCGTCGGCGCGCGCAGAGTTGGCGGCGGCCACCGCTGACCGGGATGCGTTGCAGTTAAGTCGTTGAGTGGTTGACGCGTTGCGTCTGCGCTAGTCCACGCCTGCACATGTCGGATCCTGCGCCGCAGCGAGTTGCGTCGCGTGCAGGCCCAGGAGGTTTCAACCCACATCCTTGGCGATGCCACAAGCTGGGCCGGGGCCGTTGCTGACTACTTGTTACGGGTATTCAGACCGACATCGGCAGAAACATGCACGACTTTCATCTTGCTGCTGCGCTGCCGAATGTGATGCTGCGTCGCTTTCGGGCATCGAGCGGCCGTGACCTTGCGAACGACTGCGCTGCATTGCGAGCGATCACTAAAATCGGAGGGTCGACGCCGCATGGCGAACTCGACCTTGGCCCTGCCCCCTCATCGCACGATGACGCCTGAGTAACATATGCGTGCGCATGCTCGGCATGTCAGCCAACCGCTGGCGGTGCGGGCATGATGACCCGCAAGGCAACCTTGGAATCCTTCGGAGGTGCATATGTCTTTTCGGCAATTTCCCGCGATCGGCGCAGATGGCGAGCCATACGTCGTCATCGAATTCCGCGACGAGCAGTCAACTGGCCCGGGCACGCATCCTGCGCCGCGTTATGAACTCCCGGATGGCCGTCACCTGCAACGGCAGGGCCAGCGCTTCGTCACCGAAGGCGGCGATCTGCGACTTTCCACGCCCTGAGCCGCACCTGGTCATTTTTTGACCACCCAGACACTAGCCCTTGCCTTGCAAGGGCTGCGCGCGGTTATCCACATGCTTGTGCAACTTTCATCCACACCCCGTGTGGATGAAATTTTCGCTTATGTCCAAGAAGGAACAAAGGACCGCCCCCTTCGACATCAGGTGTTTTTACTGGTTGGGCGACTTCTCCCTGCAGGGCATCCTTTTGCCCGCTGTACAGCTTGAAAGAGACCGGTAAACATCCGCTATCCCCATAGCAGACATGAGGCGCGAAGCGCGCATCGATGTGCCGCTGACTGAATAAAATTTCAGGCATCGGCCACGACGAGGCAGCCAGTTCCCTCAAAGATATGCTCTAGCGTTTGTCGCAGCTCCAAATGCTTGGAAGCTGTCAACTGGAAGAAGATGGTGAGAGCGTCCATGCCACCGAATGCCTGTACTGCATCTGGAGCAAACCTGATATCGGCATGGTTCGACTGCAGCGAAAACTTGGAGATACCGCCGTAACGGGAGTGTTCTTGGCCACACCACTCAACGTGATATGTGTCCATACCATGTGCCACGTCCTGCTCATCGAAATCCAAGCCGCGCTGAAGTACAAGGTAGACCTCGGCACCGGCTTCCTGATCCGCGAAACCGACTACAAGGAACTCACCATCAGGATTTGCGGTAGTGACGATTTTTGCTTCGAATTTTAATGCGGCCATTTTGATGCTAGCGCCCGAAGTGAGTCGACCCAATGAGGGCTTGGCTTGCATCCAGTACCAGATGCGCACGCTGCTGTAAATCTATTGAAACATCTGTGTGTATGAACACTGATAACGGCGGCACCGCGGAGAGATTGGCCTGATGAATTACTCGGCATCAAATTGACGTTGATAGCGCACGATCAACCAATAGCCGAACAAGGCAAAAAGTATGCTGAGCACAGGGGTCAAAAGGATAGCCATGCTCAGACCCGTATAACCACCAGCATCACACGGCTCGCCGGGAGCCGGCAGGCACGAATAGGTGGCACTCACATAAGTACTCGCTATAACGACGCTAGCCATTGTCCCAGCTACAACGCTCGCTAGAACGATAAGAATTTTCACGAATACATTCATGGCATGAGATCTGGATTCATCCGTGTCGTGAGAAGGCATCGGCTTGAGTGAATAGTAAGGCGGTTTTTACTGAAGAACCGTAATCATCTGCCTCTGCGGCACAGCAACCCATTCCCAGGCATACGCCCTTAACACAACCACCGTGGCGGGCTTTGCCTCGGAACGCTAAGCTGCAGACCAGCCAAAGTCGAGGGTGATCGAGCCTAACGCGCCAGCGATGCTGGAAGGCGAATTGAAAAACGCACCGAGCAACGCTCACACAAAGACCAGGTACCGACTGCTGCTGGGAAACCAGGCTGCCGCGGAAGATGCATTAATCAATGCGTAAGATACTTCCGCTTTACAAGCACTGCACACCGCAAGCCGTCCTAGCCTCTTGAAGCAACGGACTGCCGCAAACATCTTCCTTCCGCAATCACTTTCCCAGCTCTGGACGCTCCAGTACGCGCCCGATGCCGCTCGAATCAATCTCGTTCGCTGCTTCCGCCAATGACTGAAGATCGCTACCCTCTTCGAACCCGATCCGGAAATGCAGCTCGCCTACCGGTGTGCGCGAGGAATGGATCGACGACAGATTCACTCCGTGCCGTTCGAAGACATGCAGCAGCGCGCGTAGCGAACCAGGCTGGTCTTCCGGCAGATACACGCTCAAGGTCAGCGGTTCGGTGAGATCGGCAAGCAAATAGCCAACGCGCTCGTAGGTGTAGTTGCCCGCGGCCAATGCGGTGTGTTGCAGGGCCTGCACGTTAGCGTGCAGGAACTGACTGCGGAACTGCGCGCGCGCCGCGTCGTCGCCTTGCGCCACCAGTGCGCGTAACTGCTGCAGCTGCGACAGCAGGCGGTCGAGCATTTCGCCGACGTACGGGTTACCGAACTGGATGTCTTCATAGATCGATGGATTGAGCGAGAGGATGCGCGCGATCACTGCCGTGTCGAGTTCGAACGACGCGGAGCGATACGGCATCAATGCCTGCAATTCGCCCAGCAGCGGTGC
Source organism: Xanthomonas sp. Leaf148 (assembly GCF_001423585.1). Classification (GTDB taxonomy): domain Bacteria; phylum Pseudomonadota; class Gammaproteobacteria; order Xanthomonadales; family Xanthomonadaceae; genus Xanthomonas. The sequence goes on from NZ_LMOP01000001.1 coordinate 346,887, forward strand.
GTAGTCGCGCAAGGTGCCGGCCTGCGCCAAGTGAGTGGCGTGCACCATCGCCTGCACCAAGGCCATCACCCGGTCGTGGTGCTCGGGCGTGGCGTAAACGCACTCTGCCTGGAGTGCCACGTACAAGGTCTGCACCCACGCCGACCAATGCTGCAGGCGCGCTTCGCAGACCACCATCACCCGCCCCTTCAAGGTTGGCGATTTTGGCGGCGCGGTCATCGGATGCAGGCCGACCACATCTGCCTGCGACGCCAGCATCGCAGCGACCGGCGCCTGCTTGATCGAGGTGACGTCCATCCACAGCTGCGATGCAGCGCGTGCACCGGCCAGTTCCACATAGCGCTGGATCAACGCGGCGGTGTGGCGAATCGGCGCAGAAAAAATCAGCACATCCGCACGCTGCGCCAGGGTGGCTTCATCGATGTCGCCGCTGACTGCAGGATCGAAGCCGATCACCTCCAGCTGCATGCGGGTGCGCAAAAACTGCGCCAGCCAGCGCCCGTAGGCGCCGGCAATGCCGACGATGCCGACCACCGGCTGCGCACTCATGCCAGGCGCTCAGCGGCAAAGCGCGGCAGTGCCGCAAGCGCGGCCGGAGCGGCGGCCAGCACATCGAACTCTTCGTAACCTGCCGCCAGCGTGGCCTCCAGCGCGCTGTGCACACCGGTGAGCGCGTGTCCCACCGCCTGCTCAAACGGCACATCACTCAGCAGAAAGCCGATCAGCAGCGCCATCAACACATCGCCGGTGCCGGCCACGTCGACCGGCAGATGCGGGCTGGCCCAGCGATACACCGCATCAGTGCTGACCGCCAAGGTCACCAATTCGCCTGTCGCGCCGGCCACGCTATGCGCGAGCACCCATCGCGGGCCGCGTGCGAGCAGGACGCGGGCCGCAGCGATGGCGTCGTCCTGCTCCAGGCTGGGCATACCGGTCAAGCGTCCCAGCTCGAACGCATTGGGCGTGACCAGCCAGGCATGCGGTAGCAAACGTTCGGCGAACACCCGCTCCAGGCCCGGCTCGACGTAGGGGCCGGTGTGCGTGTCGCCGATCACCGGATCCAGGCAATAGCGCAGCTGCGGCGCCTGCGGCAGCGTCTGCTCCAGCCAATCGGCGAATGCTTCGCCGTTGGCCAGGCTGCCGAAATAGCCGGAGACCAGCATGCGCGCACGCTGCGGCAGGCCGCGTTCGGTGGCGCCGAGCAACAGATCGGCCAGCCAGTCGGCCGGCAATATACGGCCGCGCAAGGTTGCATAGAACGGCGCGTTGCTGAGCAAGGTGGTCGGCACTTCGGCCACACGTAATCCGAGCGCGCGCAGCGGCGGCACGGCAGCGCTGTTGCCGGCATGGCCGTAGACCAGCTGCGACTGCACCGAGATCACATCGACCGGCGAAGGACCATCCGGGCGCTGGCGGCGACCGTGGACGAGATGACTGTCGGTTGCATCGCTCATGGGAGGCGCCATCGTGAGAGGAGAGCCCCATTATCTGCCGCAATGCGTGAGCGCGTGGCGTGTTTGGAGCCGCGCGATGTGCAGTGCGACGTGCGTTGACTGGATGCGAGCTGGATGGCACTGACATTCATACCGTCTGGCGACGCAGACGTCAGAGCCGAACGCTTAAGCGCTGCGCAGTCTCTGCATGTTTTGCAGACGTTGCGATCTGACGAGGCGCAACAGCGCTGAGTGAGCGGGTATCGGCTCAGCGTCGGGATGGTGTCAGTGGCTCAGATGCAGTTTGCGGCATCGCGCAGCGATTTAATCAAGAGTGCTGGGCACTGCGCGCGTGAGGTGAGTGAAGCGCAGGCCTGCATGGAGGGCGACACGATGTGTTGTCAGGTGGGCATCTCTGCTGATGCACGACTGCACCGGAGCAAGGCCAAGTTGCCGATCGCTTAGGCGTTGGCGATCGGTACGCCGCACCCTCATCCGCCCTTCGGGCACCTTCTCCCGAGGGGAGAAGGATGTTGTTCTTCTGGCACTTTCTTGCGAGGGAGAGTCTGGCACTTTCCTGCGAGCAAGCTTCTGGCAGTTTGTTTCGTTCTGGCAGTTTATTTCGAACGCTCTTGTGGCAGTTCTTCCGAGCGAGAAGGATGTCGTTCGTGTAGCGCTTCTCGCCACAGGAAAAGGATATCGCTGCAGGAGCGCTTTCGATCGGGCGAAGGAAAGCTGTCTTTTCCTCATTCGCCTCGCTCAACGTCCACGCCTGCTCCATGCAGGCGTAGGCGTAGTTTTGTTGGGCAGCTTCCCCACTGCCCATGACGTCGCTTACGACGTCATGCGATCCCAGAAGCCCTTGACGCCATCGATGAAGGTGGCCGACTTGGGCGAATGCTTGCGCGCATCCTCACCGGTGAAGGTTGCCTCGAACTGCTGCAGCAACTCACGCTGATCGGCGGTGAGGTTGACCGGCGTTTCGACCACGACGCGGCAATACAGATCGCCTTCGCTGCGGCTGCGCACCGAACGCACGCCCTTACCGCGCAATCGGAACAACTTGCCTGTCTGCGTCTCGGCGGGAATACGGATTTCCGCCTCGCCGCCCAGGGTCGCAACGCGTACGGTGTCGCCGAGCGCCGCCTGCGAAATGCGGATCGGCACTTCGCAATGCAGGTCGTCGCCGTCGCGCTGGAAAATCGCATGCTCGCGCACACGCACTTCCACATACAGATCGCCCGGCGGTGTACCGGCAGGGCCGGCCTCGCCTTCGCCTGCCAACCGGATGCGGTCGCCGGTATCCACGCCGGCCGGCACCTTGATCGACAGCACTTTGTCTTCTTCCACGCGACCGGCGCCGTGGCAGGTCTTGCACGGGTTCTGGATCAGCGTGCCGCGGCCATCGCAGTGCGGGCAACTCTGCTGCATGGCAAAGATGCCGCGCTGGATGCGTACCTGGCCGCGCCCATGACAGGTGGCGCAGGTCTCGACCTTGCCGTCTTCCGAGCCGCTGCCGTGGCAGGGTTCGCATTCGATCAGGGTCGGGATCTCGATGCGTCGCTCGATGCCGGCGACGGCTTCTTCCAGATCCAGTTCCAGTACGTAACCGACGTCGGCGCCACGTCGCGCAGCGCGCGGACCGGCGGCGCCACCGCCAAAAATATTGCCGAAGATATCGCCAAAGATATCTCCCATGTCCGGGCCGCCCGGCCCGCCACCGCCACCACCGCCCATGCCGTGCTCGAAGGCCGCGTGGCCATGCGCATCGTAGGCGCGGCGCTTGTTGCCGTCCGACAACACTTCATAGGCTTCCTTGCACTCCTTGAACAGCGCCTCGGACGCAGCGTCGCCCGGATTACGGTCCGGGTGGTGCTTCATGGCGCAACGGCGATAGGCCTTCTTCAGCTCTTCGTCGCTGGCACCGCGGGCAACGCCCAGCACTTCGTAGTAATCGCGTTTGCTCATAAGCGGGGATTCGTGGTTCGTGATTCGTGATTCGTTTGAAACGCGAAGGCGGACAGCATGCTGCTGGTCCGCCTTGGCGACGCGACGCGTAGAGGATATCGGGCGGGAGGGGCATGCGCTTTAGCGCCTGCCCCTCCCCACGCCCGACTCCCAAATCACGGCTTACTTCTTGTCGTCCTTGACCTCGGTGAACTCGGCGTCCACCACGTCATCGGCGGCCTTGGAGGCCTGCGCATTGCCGCTGGCCGCATCGGCGTTGCCGCCCTGCTCTGCCGCGGCGGCCGCTGCGTACAGCGACTGGCCGGCTTCTTCCAGCGTCTTGCTGCGCGCGTCGATCTGCGCCTTGTCGTCGCCCTTCATGGCGGTCTCAAGATCCGACAGCGCCGCTTCCACCTTGCCGATCACATCGCCACCGACCTTGCTGCCATGCTCGGTGATCGCGGTGCGGGTAGCGTGGATCAGGCCATCTGCCTGGTTGCGGGTCTGCACCAGCTCCTGGAACTTCTTGTCTTCTTCGCGGTTGGCTTCCGCGTCGGCGACCATGCGCTGGATCTCTTCGTCCGACAAGCCCGAACCGGCCTTGATCTCGACCTTCTGTTCCTTGTTGGTCTTCTTGTCCTTGGCCGACACATGCAGGATGCCGTTGGCGTCGATGTCGAAAGACACCTCCACCTGCGGCATGCCGCGCGGCGACGGCTCGATACCGGACAGGTCGAACTTGGCCAGCGACTTGTTGAAACGGGCCTGCTCGCGCTCACCCTGCAACACGTGCACGGTCACGGCCGACTGGTTGTCTTCGGCGGTGGAGAAGGTCTGCGAGGCCTTGGTCGGGATGGTGGTGTTCTTTTCGATGATCTTGGTGAACACGCCGCCCATGGTTTCGATACCCAGCGACAGCGGGGTCACGTCCAGCAGCAGCACGTCCTTGACGTCACCAGCCAGCACGCCGCCCTGGATCGCAGCGCCCACGGCCACGGCTTCGTCCGGGTTGACGTCCTTGCGCGGTTCCTTGCCGAAGAAATCGGCCACCGCCTGCTGCACCTTCGGCATGCGGGTCTGACCGCCGACCAGGATCACTTCATTGATGTCGCTGGCGCGCAGGCCGGCGTCGTTCAATGCAGTGCGGCACGGCTCGATCGACTTCTTGACCAGGTCCTCCACCAGCGCTTCGAGCTTGGCACGGGTCAACTTGATGTTGAGGTGCTTCGGGCCCGACGCATCGGCGGTGACGTAGGGCAGATTCACTTCGGTCTGCTGGCTGGTCGACAGCTCGATCTTGGCGCGCTCTGCGGCATCTTTCAGGCGCTGCAGCGCCAACGGGTCCTTGCGCAGATCGATGCCCTGATCCTTGTTGAACTCGTCCACCAGGTATTCGATGACGCGGTTGTCGAAGTCTTCGCCGCCCAGGAAGGTGTCGCCGTTGGTGGCCAGCACTTCGAACTGCTTCTCGCCATCGACTTCGGCGATTTCGATGATCGACACGTCGAAGGTACCGCCGCCCAGGTCGTACACCGCAATCTTGCGATCGCCGCCGTTCTTGTCCAGGCCATAGGCCAGGGCTGCGGCGGTCGGCTCGTTGATGATGCGCTTGACGTCCAGACCGGCGATGCGGCCGGCGTCCTTGGTGGCCTGACGCTGGCTGTCGTTGAAGTACGCCGGCACGGTGATCACCGCTTCGGTAACTTTCTCGCCGAGGAAGTCTTCGGCGGTCTTCTTCATCTTTTCCAGCACGCGCGCGGAGATTTCCTGCGGCGCCATGCGCTTGGAATCGCTGGTCTGCACCCAGGCATCGCCGTTGTCGTGCGCCAGGATGCCGTACGGCACGTGCGAGATGTCCTTCTGCACTTCGGCGTCGGTGAACTTGCGGCCGATCAGGCGCTTCACCGCGTAGAAGGTGTTCTTCGGGTTGGTCACCGCCTGGCGCTTGGCCGAGGCACCGACCAGCACTTCGCCGTCCTTGGTGTAGGCGACGATCGAGGGCGTGGTGCGATCGCCCTCGGAATTTTCGATGACGCGGGCCTTGCCGCCGTCCATGATCGCCACGCACGAGTTCGTGGTGCCGAGGTCAATACCAATGATCTTGCCCATGGATACGCTCCTGATGATTCTGTAGCTGTGTCCGGCGACGCCGGGTCTGGCTGAGATGTGGGGGTGGCGCGCAGGTGTTCAAGCCATCTGTGCGCATCTGTGTTCTAACGGCGCGCCCGGCAGTTCAGCCGGGCGCTGCCGATCAGTCGTGCTTGGCCACGACCACCAGGGCCGGGCGCAGCAGGCGATCGTTGAGCAGGTAGCCCTTCTGGAACACCTGCACGATGTGGCCCGGCGCAATGCCTTCGGCCTCGCCCTGGCTGATCGCCTGGTGCTGGTCGGGGTTGAACGGCTGGCCAACCGGGTCCAGCAGGGTCAGGCCGTTGTCGGCAGCGACCTTGAGTAACTGCTTGTAGGTCATGTCCAGGCCATCGCGCAGCGGGCTGGGCTGGGTACCGGCGGCGGTGAGCCCGGCGTCCAGGCTGTCGAACACCGGCAGCAGCTCGCCCAGCAGCTTCTCGTTGGCGAACTTGCGCGCGTTCTCGACGTCGCGCGCGATGCGCTTGCGCTGGTTTTCCAGGTCGGCGCGCTCGCGCAGGGCGTCGGCCTTGACCAGCGCGATCTCGCTGCGCAGCGACTCGATCTCGGCCTTGAGCGGATCGGTCTCGGGTGGATTCTGGGACAGGTCTTCGGAGTCGAATTCGGGGTGGTCTTGGTTCATATGCAGTTCCCGGGCAAGCGGAACGCCCGCCCCAACGTCACCCCGTATGTGGGCGCTCGGCCGCGTTTCAAGCAAAACGATGGCTTCGATTGCCGCTGGTTATCGCGTGCCGGGCGGCTCCATGGCCGCGCCCAGCACCTGGGCGGCGGTCTGCACCAGCGGAATCAGGCGGTCATAGGCCATGCGTTTGGGCCCGATCACCCCCAGCACGCCCAGCACCTGGCCATTGGCGGAATACGGTGCGGTGACCAGCGAGACGTCTTCCAGCGACACCATGCCGGTCTCCTCGCCGATGAAGATCCGTACGCCCGGTGCCTGGATGGTGCGTTCGAGCAGTTGCAGGATCTCGCGCTTGCTGGCGAAGGCTTCGAACAGCTCGCGCAGCCGGTCCAGGTCCGACAGGTCCTGCACGCCCATCAGCCGGGTCTGCCCGGCCATCACCATATCGTCCGCCTCAGCCGGCACCAGCGCCTCGCTGGCCAGGTCCACGCTGTGCGCCAGCAACTGCTCCATTTCGTTCTTGGCCACGCGCAGTTCGCGCAGCAGCGAGGCGCGGATATCCGACAGCGCGCGCCCGGCGAACTGTGCATTGAGGTAATTGGCCACCCGCTCCAGCTCGGCCGGCTCGTAGGCGCGGCGCGGCTCGATCACCCGGTTCTGCACTTCGTTGTCGGCAAACACCAGGATCGCCAGCACCCGCCGCGCATCCAGGGGCACGAAATCGATATGTCGGAACGCGAACTGCTCCCGGCGCGGGGCGCTGACCACCCCCACGAAGTGACTCATCGCCGACAGCATCTGCGAGGCGCTGCCCAGCAGCGATTGGGTGCCATTGCCGCTGGCCAGCTCCGCGCGCAGGCGCCGCACCTCTTCTTCGCCAGGCGGCTGCATCTGCACCAGGCTGTCGACGAACACCCGGTAGCCGTGCGCGGTGGGAATGCGCCCGGCCGAGGTGTGCGGAGAGCTGAGCAGCCCCACGTCCTCCAGATCGGCCAGAATATTGCGGATGGTCGCCGGGCTCACATCCAGCCCGGCATGCTGGGCCAGGGTTTTCGAGCCCACCGGCTCGCCATCGCGGATGTAGCGTGCGATCAAGGTGCGCAGCAACTGGCGGGCGCGGGGGTCGAGCATTGGGGACTGGGACGCGCGCATGGGATCATCCGGTGAGACTGGGCATAGATAATGTCTGGCCCCGGGGATGGCAAGCGTCCGACTCCCTGCCCGCCCCTTCCTGCCCTAAGCTTCCCCAACGCATTCACACTCGACCCTCATGCTCAGACACCTCTCGATCAAGGATTTCGCCGTTGTCCGCGCCACCGAACTGGAGTTCGGGCCGGGTATGACCGTGGTGTCGGGCGAAACCGGCGCCGGTAAGTCGCTGATGGTGGACGCGCTGGGCTTCTTGTCCGGCTTGCGCGCCGACAGCGGCGTCGTGCGCCATGGCGCCGACCGCGCCGAGCTGTCGGCGGAATTCCAGCTGCCGGCCGCGCACCCCGGCCTGACCTGGCTGGCCGACAACGAGCTGGACGACGAGGCCCAATGCCAGCTGCGCCGCATCATTCGCGCCGACGGCGGCTCGCGTGCCTGGATCAACGGCCGCCCGGTGACCTCTTCGCAATTGGCCGAACTGGCGTCACGGCTGGTGGAAATCCACGGCCAGCACGAGCACCAGGCCCTGATGGCCCGCCACAGCCAGCTCGCCCTGCTCGACGCCTACGCCCGCAACAGCCCCCAGCGCGAGCAGGTACGCCAGGCCAGCCAGCGCTGGCAGGCGCTGCTGGACGAGCGCGACGCGCTGTCTGCGCAGGGCGATGTCTCCGACCGCATCGGCTTTCTCGAACATCAACTCGGCGAACTGGAACGCGAGGAGCTGGACCCGGCCGCGATCGCCGCCCTGGACGTCAATCACCGCCGTCAGGCGCATGCCACAGCACTGATCGGCGCCTGCGACAGCGTGGCCCAGCAGCTCAACGGCGATGACGGCGCGTCGGCACTCGGCTTGTTGCAGGACAGCCGCCACGACCTGGCCCGCGTCGCCGAGCACGAGCCGCGCCTGGGCGAGGTGGACGCGCTGCTGGACAGCGCCGTGATCCAGATCGAAGAAGCACTGGCCCTGCTCGACCGCGTGCGCGACGACCTGGACGCCGATCCGGCCCAGTTCGAAGCGATGGAACGCAGTCTCGGCCGCCTGCACGACCTGGCGCGCAAACACCGTGTCGCCCCGGACGAGCTGGCCGCCCACCGCGAACGCATGAGCCTGGAAGTGGAAAGCCTGCGTGGTGCCGACGAGCGCCTTCAGCAGCTGGACAAGCACATCGAGTCCGCCACCGAGGTCTGGCGCAGCGCCGCCGGCGTGCTCAGCGACAGTCGCAAGACCGCTGCCGAGGCCTTGTCCGCTGCCACCACCACGCTGATCGGCGAATTGGGCATGGGCGGCGGGCAATTCCTGATTCAGCTGCAGCCGCAGGAGACCCAGCGCCCGGATCCCAACGGCGCCGAGCGGGTGGAATTCCTGGTCGCCGCCAATGCCGGCCAGCCACCGCGCGCGCTGCGCAAGGTGGCCTCTGGCGGTGAGCTGTCGCGGATTTCGTTGGCGATCGAAGTGGCAGCACTCGGCCTGGACAGCGTGCCGACCATGGTCTTCGACGAAGTCGATTCCGGCATTGGCGGCGCGGTGGCCGATATCGTCGGCCAGAAGCTGCGCGCCTTGGGCGAAGAGCGCCAAGTGCTGTGCGTCACCCACTTGCCGCAGGTGGCAGCCAAGGGCCACGCGCATTACCGGGTCAGCAAGGCGCCGGTAGACGGCATGACCCAGAGCGCGGTCGAGCTGCTCGGCCCGCAGGCGCGCCAGGAAGAGCTGGCCCGCATGCTCGGGGGTGTGGAAGTGAGCAAGGAAGCGCGCGCGGCAGCCCGCAAGCTATTGCAGAGCGCCTGATCGAGGCAGATTGCGGAGCCGGCAGGGGCAACGCGGTCTCGCAGCCTCCGCTGGCGGTTCCGGGCGTTGCAGCAATCAACCGACGCAGCGTCCGCCCGTCCTCGGGCTTGGAGCGGCTGGCAACCTTGACTGCGCTCACCGCCAGGCGGGCGCTGCCGGTGCTTGGTGTTGGTTTTGGTGTTGGTTTTGGTGTTGGTGTTGGTTTTGGTTTTGGTTTTGGTTTTGGTGTTGGTGTTGGTGTTGGTGCTAGACGCTCGCTGTGGCATTACCGGATGCCCACTCCGGTTCTCAGCGCGCCGCTCACACCCGCCTGACCACTGCTCGCTACCTTTTAGGCGCGGACTTTGCTCTGCAGGACTGGCAGCGAGCCCGCCCAGGAAAGCGTTCCGCCAGCGCGATTCACCTGCATGTGCCCGAAGGGCGGATGGGAGCACACAGACGCCAGCGAATCATCACGACCTGCACCACAAAACGCACAAAGCGGCCGAAGCCGCCTTGTTGTTGCCGTACGCGATGACGCGCGCTCAGCGCGGCCGCTTTTTACGCACGTACAGCACCAGCGAATGCTCTTCCAGCTCATAGCCGTGCTTGGCGGCAATCTGACGCTGCAATGCCTCGATCTCTTCGCTTTCGAATTCGATGACGTGGCCGGTATCCACATCGACCATATGGTCGTGGTGGCCGCCGCGATCCAGCTCGTACACGGCCTGCCCGCCTTCGAAATTGTGCTTGAGCACCAGGCCAGCGGCCTCGAACTGCGTCAGCACGCGATACACCGTTGCCAGCCCGATCTCGTCGCCGTGATCGAGCAGCTGCCGATAAATGTCTTCTGCGCTGAGGTGATGGTGACTGCTCTTCTGCTCGAGCAATTCCAGGATCCGCATGCGCGGATGGGTCACCTTGAGCCCAACTTTGCGCAGGTCGTGGGTTTCCATATGTTCTCCGTTCATTGGCGATTTAGCGCCAGCTGCCATCAAACGGGTCGCGGCGACCGGCGGGAGTGTATCATCGGCGTGATTTCCTCAGCACTTATTCCCCGATGCGCAATCTCCTGCTGGTCGCCGCCGTTGCTCTTTCCACCGCTGGCTGCGGCATCATTTACAAGCAGCCGATCTACCAGGGCAATCTGATCAAACAGAATGCCGTGGAGCAACTGCAGGTCGGCCAGAGCAAGCAGCAGGTCAGCGCGTTGCTGGGCACTCCGTCGATTCCCGACCCGTTCCATGCGCAGCGTTGGGACTACACGTCCACCCAGCGCGTCGATCGCCTGGCGCGTACCGACGTCAAGAATTTCACCGTGTTCTTCGAGAACGATCAGGTGGCGCGCTGGGAAGGCGACTACTTCCCCTCGCAGGACGAGCAGCTGGCCAAGTCGGCACCCAAGCAGTTCGGCCGCAACCTGGCGCGCGACAAGAAGAAGCAGCGCGGCCGTTGATGCGTTCGGTCAGCGATCACGCGATCGTCTGACCACCCGCAACGCCTGAAAGCCGGCCATCGATGCCGGCTTTTTGCTCTTTCCTTGTCCGCTCGGATTGTCTGCTCGAACCATCGCACTCGGCCTGCCAACTGCCGCGCGCTTGCCTGCGCCAGCAAAGTGCACGCTTGGCGCAGTGCGCAGATGGCAGCGCTCGATACTGTCTGGCCTCAGGCGGGCGCCGCAGTTGTCTGGCGACGCGCAGAGCGAAACTCGCTCGAAGCCCGTTTCTGCGCGCTCGCTTCTGTATCGAAGCCGATTGCAGCCAGCACAGCACGACGTCGAGCACCACAACGCAGCTACTGCGATGGCGCCCTTGCCGGAAGAGTTCGCTCAATGGCTTCTGCCCGGCCGATACAGCCAGATCCGTGCATTAGCTAGCGGGATCGGCCTTCGCAGCAGACGCAGCCCGGCGGCGACGCGCTTCTTTCGGGTCCAGCAGCAGCGGCCTGAGCAATTCGACCCGGTCGCCCGCACGCAACACCTGATCCTGGCGCGCCACGACACCGTGGATGGCGATCGCTGCGGATGCGTTCTGTTGCATGAGGCCAGATGCCGCCGCTGCCTCGGCGACCGTTGCGCCCTCCGGCAGATCCAGCAACACCGCGCTGTAGCGATCCGGCCAGGCCAGGACGACTTCAACCTGCATGGTCACACGTCGCCGCGATCGGCGACCCGCACGAAATCGTTGACCATGCGATCGGCCAGACCCTGAAATCCCAGCGCCAGTGCCGGCCCCAGCAAGCGCGAGCTGGTTTCCACTTCCAGGGTCAGACTCACCTTGCACGCGTTGTCGCCCAGCGATTGAAACTCCCACAAGCCTTCCAGGCGCTTGAACGGCCCATCGCGCAGATGCATCACGATGCGTTCGGGCCGCTCGAGCATGTTCTCGGTGGTAAACCAGGTGCGGAACGAGCCCAGGCCCAGATCCAGGCGCGCCACGATATGCGCATCGTCCTGCTCCAGCACATGGGCAGCGTCGCACCAGCCGAAGCGGCGCGGATAGGCGGCGACATCATTGACCAGATCGAACATGCGGGAGGTGCTGTGTTCGACCAGTGCGCTGCGACGGATGGTAGGCATTCGCTAACTTGTGAAAGACGGAAGATCGTTTGACGACGCCGAATCGGCGACAATGGCGTCATGAGCAAGCAACCATCCAAGGATAAAGCAAACGGCGCGAAGGCCACGAAAACCATCGCGCTGAACAAGCGTGCGCGCCACGAATACCACCTGGAAGAGCGCTACGAAGCCGGTCTGGCGCTGCAGGGCTGGGAGATCAAGGCGATCCGCGCCGGCCGCGCCAACATCGTCGACGGTTACGCGTATGTGCGCTCCGGCGAGATTTACCTGATCGGCGCGCAAATCACCCCGTTGATCCAGGCCTCCACCCACACCGTGCCGGTGGAACGTCGCGACCGCAAGTTGCTGCTGCACCGGAGCGAAATCGACAAGGTGCTCACCCGCGTGGAGCGCGAAGGCTACACCCTGGTGCCGACCGCGCTGTACTGGAGCAGCAACAAGGTCAAGCTGGAAATCGCGCTCGCCAAGGGCAAGCAGAATCACGACAAGCGCGACGCCGCCAAGGACCGCGACTGGCAGCGCGACAAGCAGCGCGTGATGCGGCGGCACAACCGAGATGCGTGAGTAGCCGGGATTGGGGATTGGGAATTAGGGATTCGTTACGGCGGTGACCCGCGTCGCTGGCGTGCGATCCAATCAAGTACCAACGCAAGGCATGGCCTCGCTGCTATTGCGAATCCCCAATCCCGACTTCCGAATCACGTCTTTCCAAGCATCCGCATCAAATTCGGCACTCCCCTGCCCTGCACGTAGCGATCGCGTTCGAGATCGGTGCAGGTGTCGAGCATCAATTGCTTGACCCGGTCCGGGAAGCCGATGAACTCGCGGCGTGCCGACAGAAAGCCGGCCAGTACGCCGGAGACATGCGGCGCGGCCATGCTGGTGCCACTCATTTCCACCATCAGGCTGGCCGGATCTTTGGGGTCGAAGTCGTAATAGGCCGAGACGATTTTTTCGCCGGGCGCCACCACGTCGGGCTTGCCGCGGCCGTCTGCGGTGGGCCCGCGCGAAGAAAAATACGACACGCCGTAATTGTGCGGGCTGCTCTTGTGCACCGAGCCGACCACGATGGCCTCTTCCAGATTGCCCGGGTCGCTGATCGACAGATCCATGTTGGCCGGATAGGCATCGCCATCCTTGCCCATCAACCAGGCCAGTCCCTCGTTGCCGGCAGCCACCACCACCAGCACACCCTGCCGCCATAGCCGCCGCAACTCGTTGCAAAGCGGCGTAAAGCCGCAGCCATAGCTTTCCGGGTCGAAATAGCCGCCCAGGCTCAGATTCACCCCATGGATGACCAGCTCGCCTGCGCGCTCGTTGATGGCAGCCACCTGCTGTACGGCCTTGATCATCCACGAATCGCGCCCATCACCGGCGTCGTCCAGCACCTTGAAGCCATACAGCTGCGCGTCCGGCGCCATGCCGGCAAATTCCAGCGGCGGGCCCGGCTTGCCCTGCGCATCCGGCAGCGTCGCCTGGCAGTGGCCGGCAATGATCCCGGCGATGTGGGTGCCGTGGCCGTGCCGATCGAGCCGGGCAAACGCATCGCCGTCGGCGCGCGTCAATCGCTTGGGCGCACCGCGCCGGGTGCAATCCCATTGCGCCACCACATTGTCGCGCTGGCCTTTGACGAAGAAATGCGGGTGGCTGGCGGCAATACCGGTATCCAGCACCGCCCAGCCGATCTGCTGCCCGCGCGCACGATAGGCATTGCGTGCTGCATCGGCATGCAGCACGTTGCCGGAGATGTGAATCAGCGCGCGCTTGCCGGCATCGCGCCACACCCGGCGAAACCCCAGCGCGCGGTAGCGATTCTGCAGCGATTCGATTTCGAACCGGGTCAGGCGCGCGGACACGAAGCGCTGCAACCCGTCTTCCAACTCGATCGCCTCATCCAATGCGTCGCCCTCCAGGCCGGTGCTGCGCGCAGCGACCTCGCGCAGATGGCGCACCAGCACCGCCCGCACCCCGGCCGGATCGTTGCCGGCGAGCCGCCGATCCAGCTCGATCAGGACTTCATGTCGATGCTCTGGGCCGTGCGCTTCGAGCTGCTCGCTGAGGTCCTTGATCAACACCGCATTGGAGACAGGCTGATCGAAGCCCATACCCACCGCCTGACGCACCGCTGCGCGTACCTGCGGGATCGACAGATAGCCCGAGCCCGAATGCGGGTTGTGCTGCCAGTCGGGATTGATCCGCGCGCCAGCAATGTTTTCGAAACGCCCCTTCGCATTGGCGATGTCGCCGGTGAGATCCGGGTCCAGCGCAATCGGGTCGCGCGTCTCGGCCACATTGATCCACTGCTGCACGCACGCCGGGAATGGCAGCTTGCGGGTGCCGGTCCAGCGCTTGAACATGCTGCGCACCTGCGGTAGCCCGAGCGGCGACCCCACGGTCAGGAACAGCGTCACCTCGCAGTCGGCCGCCTCAAGCTGCCGCAGCACGTCGTAAGCGATCATCGAGCCCTGGCTATGCGCGACCACCACGAACGGCCCGCCGCCTGCACGCAGCCGCTGGGTCAGGCTTTCGCGCATCGATGAAGCGCGCTCGGGCACGAAGAACAGGTCGTGCACGTCCTGCAGCAACGCCGCAGAGATTAGCCGCAGCAGCACGCGGTTGATCGCATCGATCGGGCCCTTTGCCTGCACGCTGCCGGGTGCGCTCGCAGTCTCCAGTTCGTCAAGCAAGCGATGCAGATCGGCCCGCTCCTGCTCACTGTTGGCCAACGCATCGGCGAGCACGTGCAGATCCTGCCCGCCCGGCACCAGGCCGAGCGTACTCAATGCACGCTGCACGCTCTGGTTGAGCGCCGGCCCCACATCGCGTCCATCGCAATTGCCGGGCTCTGCCACCGGATAGCGCTCGCGATTGACCCAGTACGCCAGCCGGGTGCGCTCGCCCATCGGACGCCCGAACAACGCCTTGTCCCACTGACAACGCAACACTTCGGCGGGCGGCTTGTTGCCGATGCCGTGGATGTAGACAACGGTGCGCGCCTTTCCCTGCACGCGGGCTGCCGCGGCGGCTTGTGCGCCTGACCTAGGCGCGCGCTTCTGTTGCGGCCGTGCCGACTGCTTGGCAGTTGCAGTGGCCGGGCGCGGGGCTGCGCGTGTCGAACGTGGACGTGGGGGCTTACCTGTCGCCATCGCTTCGCTCCTTCGTTTACAGACTGTTCGGTCCGGTAGGACTGAAGCCACTGTAAGCGCTGTCCATCTCACCACTTGTGACAGGGCGCGCCGATCCCTACACTGACCACGTCAGCGTTTGATGCTTTCCCCGGGGGTGCACTGGTTTCGACGGGGGTCGCGAAGTCGCTTGGCGCATGCCGAGGGGGCAGCTTTCCTCGTTAATCCAGCAGCAAACTTTTAGTTGCCAACGACGACAACTACGGTTCGGACTTCGCTATCGCCGCTTAATTGGCTTTAGTTGTAGTTCTACAGCCGCCTAAGGCGAACCCCCGAAACTACTTGTGCCCGTGCTCGTAGATGTAGGGTCATTATCACGGAACCGCCGGTGGTGGCTGCCTGTCAGCTACCGGCTAAATCAAGCAGGCTGGTTTCCAGGTGCGCTTTGCCCGCCGTGCTGCCTGGGAATGAGATCTAACGGAGGGATAAGCATGTAGTGCCGGGGATGGAGTGCTTCCGGACGGCGGTTCGATTCCGCCCACCTCCACCACACAGCGGTCCTAAGAAGACCGACTAAGGCCGGGAATCCTCGAAAGAGTTTCCCGGCCTTTTTCATGGGCGCTGCGGCAGCGACGCCGCTAGCGCCATCGCCAGCGCTCGCCACTGCCCGCCGCGTCAATTAGTGACGCGGGCTGTCGGTTCGGATGTGGTGGCGATCGCCCCTGCGAGAGGGCGGTCACACGCGTGGGCTAACGCAACGTCGCCGCGGAGTTGGTCGAACAGTGCGAGCAGCTCGGTCGCTTCCTGCTGCAGCAGGACCAGTGCGCTCTTGTTGGGCTCATCCATTGCATCTACTCCGACGGCGCTCGTCAGCGCTCCTGATGCACTCGAAGCAAACCGCATGCCAGCGTGCCGGTGCTGGTTGCTGCTCCGGCACTGGCTGGACCAACTAGGGCGATTCAGTGCATCAACGCGTGGCGCTTTCAAGCCCGGCTATGGCAATGGCCAGGTTGACGCCCTCCTCCTGGCTACACGTCGGCTCTGCACCGCTGGCGAACAAGGCGTTCAGCTCAGGCGGAGTCGAGTTGCCGTTGCGCTTCGGCATGCATGGCCTCCATGGCATGGGACACCCTGCCGGCACTTCGCCCAGCCAACACGGCGCTGGGTCGATCGGGAACGTAGGCGCAAGCGCGGCGCCTGTGAGCTTGCGCTTCTCTGCCCGCACCGCTGTTCCGATGTACCCAACCGCGCCCCAAGACTCGCCGATGCCACGGCTTGGGGCGGCGCGACAGATCAGCCGACCGGTTAGAAGAAAAATAACCAAGACGCGCTTGGTTCTGCAGTGCGGCAGGAGCGTACTGGCGTTAGGGCATGGCACCGAGGCCTGCCATCGAGGCCTGCCTGCTTGCCTGCTAACTGATTGGCTAACTGACTGATTGAGGCACGGCGCTTGCATCGGCCTCAACCAGACAATCGGTGTTGGGGAACACGGTGTTGACCAAAAAAGCAAAACGCCATGCCGCTGGGGCTTTATTGCTCGGGGGCGCCATCTTCGTCCTGATCGGTATCGGCGGCTACTTCACCACGCAGCGCTCGCTGGCCGATGCGGGCTGGGTGACGCATACGCAGGAAGTCCTTGCGGGCATCGACGAAATCCAGGCTGGGCTGCTGTCGGCGGAGTCGTCGGTGCGTGGCTACGTGCTGACCGACAACGAGGCGTTCTTGGGCGTGTATGCCGATGCGATCGGGCGCCTGCCCGAGCGCATCGTACGGCTGGAGGCGCTGGTGCAGGACAACCCGGTACAGGGACGCAATGTACGTGTGCTCAGCCAATTGGTGGACACGCGACTGGTGCAGATCAATGATCTGCTGCACAGCTATCGCACCCATGGCCTGGATGGCGCGCGCGGGTCGATTGCGCGCGGCGTGTTCCAGACCTCCTCGGCATTGCGGCGCCAGGTGCAAACCATGACCGAGCTGGAACGTCACCAGCTGGTGAAGCGGACAGAGACCAATGCACTCAGTGCGCAGTGGGTGCTGCGGATGACCGTGACCGGCATCGTCAGCGGGCTGCTGGTGATGCTGCTGGCTTACCGCTTGTTGGCGCGCGAGCTGCAACGCCGCGAGCGTGCCGAGGACGAGGCCAGCCATACCAGCGAGCAGTTGGTCGAGTCGTTTGCGACGCTGGAGCGCACCTCTGCGGGACTGGAAGCCTTGTCGCGCTACTCGGGATTGCTGCAAAACTGCCGCGATGCCGAAGAAGCGCTGGAAATTACCGCACGCACGATTGCGCCGCTGATTCCCGGCGCGGCCGGTGCGGTGTATTTGCTGCGCGCATCGCGCGATCGCGCCGAGCAGGTGGTGGCCTGGGGCGCGATGGCCGACGACGACAGCGCAAGCATCGCGCCGGAGACATGCTGGGCGCTGCGCCGCGATCGCACGCACGTGGTGGAAGATGCCAGCCTGGGCATGCTGTGTCGCCATACCGGCGCCAATCTTCCGACGCACGCCAGCACGGTGTGCATTCCATTGTCGGCACAGGGCACACAGCTGGGCATGCTGGCGCTGCGCAGCGACCAACCGGGCGGTCTGAGTTCACTGACCGTGGCCGAAGCGGCGGCGGAACAACTCTCGCTGGTGCTGCATAGCCTGCGTCTGCGCGAAACACTGCGTCAGCAATCGATCCGCGACCCGCTCACCGGCCTGTACAACCGCCGCTATCTGGAAGAAGCGCTCAATCACGAACTGGCACGCTGTACGCGCCGGGTGCAGCCGTTGTCGGTGCTGATGCTGGACGTCGACCACTTCAAGCGGTTCAACGATCTGCATGGGCACAGCGGCGGCGACCGGGTACTGGCGGCAATCGGCGAACTGCTGCTGGCGCAGACCCGTGGCGAAGATATCTGCTGCCGCTACGGTGGCGAAGAATTGACGATCATCCTGCCCGAGGTGGATCTGGCCACTGCGCGCAGGATGGCGGAAAAGTTGCGCGCCGGGATCGAGGGGTTGCAGGTGATGGCCGATGGCGTGTCGCTGCCGAAGATCACCGCATCGTTCGGCGCGGCGAGCTTTCCCGAACACGCGGGCAATGCGGCGCAACTGCTGCGGCGCGCCGACGAAGCGCTGTACCGCGCCAAGCAAGCCGGGCGCAATCAGGTCATCAGCGCGCCGGAAGCGGCCGATACAGAGTTGGCGCAGGAGTCCTGACAGCCGACAGGCAGATCCCAGCGATCCCGGCGATCGCAGCGATCGCAGCGATCGCAGCGCGATGATTGGATATGCGATATCTGATCGTCAGCCGGTCGCCAGGCGTCGGTCCGGCGCCAGGCCACCCCAGCGCGACTATGCATATACACTTATATCCGCAAGCCACAGATCAATGAGAGGCGGTTCGCTGAGCAAGACGGCGTCGCCGAAGCTGCGGCCTGACGCACCATGCCGACACAAGCACTCGCCGCGCCTGCCATACGTGTCGGCCGATTCTTCAGTAGCGCTGCATCACTGACCGGCACGCTCATCCGCGTCGGTGGGAATCATCCATGTTCCAGCCAGCATTCCGTCGACGCGGGCACGCACGTAGGTCGCATCGTCGGGCTCGGCGCTGCGCAGTACCGCTTCGGTGCGCGCTGGAGATCCGATAGTCGAAATCCGCATCTTCATCTGCAGGCAGCTGCGGCAGTCCGTTCTGCAACGCATCGAGGCGCGTCGCTAGCTCTTCGCGTTTAGGCATAACAGGCCCCGACTCACAGCCGATACGGTTGCCACAAGGCCGTCAACAACGCACCAAGCCTTGCCATGCAACGCTTCATTTTCCTACCCGCTACAGCGGTGATTGCATGCTCAACTTTCGCGCAACCCGGCCGATAATGATGCCGACTCCGACAGAACCTTGCCTGTGATCCTTCACCTGCGGCGGGATTTCCGCCTCGGCATCGTCAAGATGCTTGGGCCAATCACCGCGCTGTTGCTTTGCCTCTATGCGGTGTACCTGGCCATGACCGGCCAGGCGATTGCGTGCCTCATCACCGCAGCGCTGGGCGTGTTGGCGATCTGGCGCGGCTGGCAGATGCGCGCGGCAGAACGCACGGGCGCCGGCGGTGTCTGGCTGGCATCGATCAATGTCGCCGGCTGCCTGGTGGCCTGCTGGACCGGGGGCGACGGCGCCCTGCCCTGGCTGTTTCCGGTGCTGGCAACCAATTATTTTCTGTGCGGACCGCAACGCGCGGTGTTGCTGAGCCTGCCGTTGATGGTGGCATTGTTGTTCTTGCCCGGCTTGATCGTCAGCCCCGGCCAGGGCGTGTCGACCGTGGTGGTGACGCTGGTGACGTTGGCAGTGGGGTATTCGTTCTCGCTGCGCATGCAGGACGACCGCGTGCACCTGGAAGAGCTGGCGTCGCTGGATGCACTGACCGGCTTGCCCAACCGACGCATGCTCGAACGCGCGTTGACCCATCAGATCGATCAGCGCCAACCGCAGGAGCGGCTCAACAGTCTGATCATCCTGGACCTGGACCATTTCAAAGAGGTCAACGATCTGTACGGGCATGCCGCAGGCGATGCCGCGCTGTCGGATCTGGCGACCATCTTGCGCTACGAAGTCCGCGAGCCGCATCAGGTGTTCCGTTTTGGCGGCGAAGAATTCGTGGTGTTGCTGCGCGCCGGCTCATCGGCGGAACTGGAAGCGGCCACCGAGCGCTTGCGCAAGGTGATCCGTAATGGGTTGCGTGGCCCGGGAGGACGCATCACGGTCTCGCTGGGAGCTGCGCGCCACGATGGCGAAACGCACTGGCAAGACTGGTTTTCGCGTGCAGATGCGGCACTGTATCTGGCCAAGAACAGCGGCCGCGACAGCGTACGGGTTGCCGACTGAGCACCGCCCTGCTAGCTGGCTAGATCGCGACATCGAACACGACGATTACGATCTTCTGCTAGACGGGGCGACCCAACGGCCGCCCCGTCCATCGTTCAACGATCGACCACCGCCACCGGTGCGGCGGGCGCTTCACCCTGCTTCCAGCCGCCCAGCGCCTTGTACACACCGACCACGCCGACATTGACTGCCGCCTCGGCCTGCGCCAACGCATCGTCTGCCGCCAGCTGGGTGCGCTGTGCATCCAGCAAGGTCAGGAAGTCTTCCGACCCCTCGCGGTAACGGATCTGTGCGAGCTGTTCGGCACGTCGCGCGGCATTGGCCTGGTCCACCACGATCGCCAGACGCGCCTGCTGCCGGCCGTAGCCGATCAAGGCGTTTTCAGTGTCTTCCAGTGCCAGCAACACCGTTTGCTGGTATTGCGCCAATGCACCGTCGGCTTGAGCCTTGCTGGCACGCAGGCGTGCACGCACGGTACCGAAGTCGAATGCAGCCCAGCTGATCGACGGGGTGATCGACCAGGCCTTTGCGTTGCCCTGGGTCAACCTGGCCGCATCGCCGGACAGAAAGCCGACAAAGCCGCTCACGCTGATGCGCGGGAATAGATCGGCGGTGGCCACGCCAACCTGCGCGGTGGCTGCGGCCAGACGGCGCTCGGCGCTACGCACGTCCGGGCGCTGACGCAGCAATCCGGCCGTATCGCCCAGCGGCAACGGGCGCGCAAACGCCGGCATGCTGCGTGCGACCAGGGTGGCGTCCAGCGCATTCGGCTGCTGGCCGAGCAACACGGCAAGCCGATGCCGGTATTGCGCCTCGGCGGTTTCCAGCAATGGAATATCCGCTTCGATGGCCTTCAAACGCGCCAGGCTGCTCTGCACATCCAGCTCGCTGCCGGCGCCCAGGTCCCAACGCGTCTGCGTCAGCTTCTGGGTATCGCGCAGATTGGTCAGGGTGCGCTTGGAGACATCGAGCTGCTTCTGGGTGCCGCGCAATTCGAAGTAATTGCGCGCCACTTCGGCTGCAACCGTGACCTGCACGTCCAGCAGGTTGGCCTGCTCGGCGTCGAGATCGGCGCGCGCCGCTTCCGAGGCGCGGCGCTGACGGCCGAACAGATCCAGCTCCCAGGCCGCATCCAGGCCCAGGGTGGTCTGTTCGGTGAGGAAGCGCTGATTGCCGGCGATCACCTGCTGCTGCTCGCGTCGATCGAAGCTGCTCTGCGCAGTGATATGCGGGGCCTGATCGAGACGACGCTCCACAAACACCGCACGTGCCTGCTTCACCCGCGACACCGCAATGCGCAGATCGTGGTTGGCGAACAACGCATCGCGCACCAGTTGCTCCAGCACC
Organism: Xanthomonas sp. Leaf148; assembly: GCF_001423585.1. Classification (GTDB taxonomy): domain Bacteria; phylum Pseudomonadota; class Gammaproteobacteria; order Xanthomonadales; family Xanthomonadaceae; genus Xanthomonas. The sequence goes on from NZ_LMOP01000001.1 coordinate 367,871, forward strand.
GGGTCGTCGAACTGCGACCACCAGTTGCCGACCGGAGATTCAGCGCTGAAAGACGCATCCTGCGCGCCCTGTAGCGTGACCGAGGCGGGCGGGTCGGGCCGGTAATCCGGCCCCACCGCGCAACCGCTGAGCACCAGCGCAGCCAGCGCCGCGCCGAGCAATGTTCTTACCATGGCAAGGTGTCTCCCAAGTGGGTGTAGCTGCCGGTGGGGCCGTGCGCATCGATCAATGCCATCTGCACGCTGCTGTGTGCGCCCTGCTCGATGTCGATCTCGCCCTCACCACCGTTCATGTCGGTTTTGACGTAGCCCGGATGGATGGCGTTGACCTTGATCGAGGTGTCGCGCAGCTCGTAGGCCAGATGCACGGTCCAGCTGTTCAAGGCGCTCTTGGAGGCGTTGTAGGCAGGCACCTTGAAAGTGTAGATCGGCGAGCTGGGCTCGCTATGCAGCGTCAGCGAGCCGAGAACGCTGGACACGTTGACGATACGGCCGGCCAGCGAACGCTGCAGCAGCGGCAGGAACGCCTTGGTCACGCCGACCACCGCAAACAGATTGGTGTCGAAGGTGCGCTTCCAGGTGTCCAGGCTTTGCTCGGACGGCTTGCGCTGGGTGTCGTCGATCATGATGCCGGCGTTGTTGACCAGGATGTCCAGGTGGCCGTGACGCTCCTTCACCGTGCCGACTGCCGCGGCGATGCTGATGTCGTCGTTGACGTCCAGTTGAATCGCTTCCACCGGCAGGCCTTCGGCCTGCAGCTTGAGTGCAGCGGCCACTGCGTCGTCGCGCTTGCGACCGGCCAGCAGCGTGTGCACGCCGGCCTGTGCGAGTTGACGAACGGTTTCCAGGCCGATGCCGCGGGTGGCGCCGGTGACCAGTGCGATCTTGGTGTTGCTCATGTGGTGAATCCTCTTCAATTGGGGGAAGTGATTGGCTTACGCCTTGACCGTGTCATGCGAAACGGCGGCCGGTGCAGCGGGCCCGCGACGGGTCACCCACTTGCGCAGCGCCACGTAGAACACGGGGGTCAGGAACAGGCCGAACAAGGTCACGCCCAGCATGCCGGCGAACACGGTGATACCGGTGACCGAGCGCACTTCGGCGCCGGCGCCATGGCCGAACACCAGCGGCACGGTGCCGGCGATGAAGGCGATGGAGGTCATCACGATCGGGCGCAGACGCAGGCGGCAGGCTTCCAGCGCGGCCTCGACAATGCCCTTGCCGTGCATCTCCAGCTCGCGGGCGAATTCCACGATCAGGATCGCGTTCTTGCACGCCAGGCCCATCAACACCACCAGGCCCACCTGCACGAACACGTTGTTGTCGCCGCCAGTGAGCCACACACCGAACAACGCAGACAGCAAGGTCATCGGCACGATCAGGATCACCGCCAGCGGCAGGGTCCAGCTTTCGTACAACGCGGCCAGCACCAGGAACGCCAGCAACACCGCCATCGGGAACACGATCAATGCCGAGTTGCCCTGCGTGGACTGCTGATAACTCAGGTCGGTCCATTCGATGTTCATGCCGTTGGGCAATACCTTCGGTGCCATGCCGGCCAGCGTGTGCATCGCCTCGGTGGACGACAGCACGCGCGGGTCCGCTTCACCGATCAGATCGGCAGCCGGGTAGCCGTTGTAGCGGATCACCGGATCCGGGCCGTAGGTCTGGCCCAGCGTGACCATGCTGCCGATCGGCACCATTTGGCCGTTGGCATTGCGGGTGCGCAGGTTGGCAATGTCTTCGACGCTGTCGCGGAACTGTCCATCGGCCTGGGCGATCACCTGATAGGTGCGACCGAAGCGATTGAAGTCGTTGATGTACGACGAGCCCAGGTAGGTCTGCAGCGTGTCGAACAGATTGGTCAGCGGCACGCCCTGCGCTTTGGCCTTGTCGCGGTCGACCTTGGCATCGAGCTGCGGCACGTTGGCCTGGTAGGTACCGATCGGGAACTGCATGCCCGGCGTTTGTGCGATCGCACCGGACATCGCATTCACCGCACTCTGCAACTGGCCATAGCCCAGACCTGCACGGTCCTGGATATACAGCGAGTAGCCCGAGCCCTGGCCCAGACCCAGAATCGGCGGCGGCATGAAGGCGAACGCAAAGCCCTGCTGGATCTGGCTGATACGTGCGTTGATTTCCGCATTGATCTGCGCGGCGGTACGGGTGCGCTGACTGAACGGCTTGAGCGTCAGAAACACCGTGCCGGTATTGGGCGTGTTGGTGAACTGCAGCGGATTCAAACCCGGGAACGCAATCGCATGGTCCACGCCTTCGGTCTGCAGCGCGATCTGGGTGATCTGACGGATCACCTCATTGGTGCGCTCCAGCGAAGCGCCTTCCGGCAGCTTGGTACCGGCGATCAGGTACAGCTTGTCCTGGGTCGGAATGAAGCCGCCCGGCACGATCTTGAACATGAAACCGGTGCCGACCAGCAGCAGCAGATACACCATGAACACCGCGCCACGCTTGCCCAGCGCACGCGACACCGCGCCCTGATACTTGTGCGAGCTGCTGTTGAAGAAGCGGTTGAACGGGCGGAACAGCCAACCGAACAAACGATCGATCAACCGCGACGGGCCGTCCTTCGGCGCGTCGTGCGCCTTGAGTAGCATGGCTGCCAGCGCCGGCGACAAGGTCAGCGAGTTGATCGCCGAAATCACCGTGGAAATGGCGATGGTCACCGCGAACTGCTTGTAGAACTGACCGGTCACACCCGACAGGAACGCCATCGGCACGAACACTGCGCACAGCACCAGCGCGATGGCGATGATGGGCCCGGACACTTCGCGCATCGCCTGATGCGCAGCTGCCAGCGGGGTAAGACCTTCTTCGATATTGCGCTCGACGTTTTCCACCACCACGATCGCATCGTCGACCACGATGCCGATCGCCAACACCAGGCCGAACAGGCTCAAGGTATTGATCGAGAACCCCAGCAGATACAGCGCCGCAAACGTGCCCACCACCGACACCGGCACCGCCAGCAACGGAATGATCGAAGCGCGCCAGGTCTGCAGGAACAGGATCACCACCAGCACCACCAACAGCACCGCTTCCAGCAGCGTGTGCACCACGGCGCTGATCGAGTCGCGCACGAACACGGTGGGGTCATACGCTGCCGACCAGGCCATGTCCTGCGGGAACTGCTTTTCCAGCTCGGCCATCTTGGCGCGCACGGCGTCCGACAATTCGATCGCGTTGGCACCGGGCGACTGGAACACGCCCATGCCCACCGCGTTCTGGTTGTCCAGCTGCGAACGCAAAGTGTAGTTGCCGGCGCCCAGCTCCAGACGCGCCACATCGCTCAAGCGCACGATCTCGCCGCTGTTGCCGCTGCGGATCACGATGTTGCCGAACTCTTCTTCGGTGGTCAGGCGGCCCTGCGCATTGATCGAGAGCAGGAAGTCGCTCTTGTTCGGCATCGGCTCGGCGCCGAGCTGGCCGGCGGAGACCTGCACGTTCTGTTCGCGGATCGCAGCGACCACGTCGCTGGCGGTGAGCCCGCGCGCGGCCACCTTGTCCGGATTCAGCCAGATACGCATGGCGTAGTCGCCCGAACCGAAGATCTGGATCTGGCCCACGCCGGGCAGACGCGACAGCTCGTCCTTGACCTTCAAGGTGGCGTAGTTGCTCAGGTACAGCGAGTTGTACTTGCCCTTGGGCGAGGTCAGATGCACCACCATGGTCAGCGTCGGCGACTGCTTTTGGGTGGTCACACCCTGCCGGCGCACGTCTTCGGGCAGACGCGCCTGCGCCTGGCTGACGCGGTTCTGCACCTGCACCTGTGCCTGGTCCGGATCGGTGCCGGGCTTGAAGGTCACGGTGACCACCAGCACGCCGTCCGAGCCGGCCACCGACTTCATGTACATCATGTTTTCGACGCCGTTGATCGCTTCTTCAAGCGGCGTGGCGACGGTCTCGGCAATGACCTTGGGGTTGGCGCCCGGATACACCGCACGCACCTGCACGCTCGGCGGTACCACTTCGGGGTATTCGCTGATGGGCAGCAGCGGCATGGCGATCAGGCCGGCCGCGAAGATGATGATCGACAGCACCGCGGCAAAGATCGGCCGGTCGATGAAAAAACGGGAAAAGTCCATTGGGGTGGTCCTGAAAGAGGTTGCCGCCGGGTGGCGGCGCGGCACAGCGGCCCCGATCCGGTCTGGGTGTCAGGCCGGTGGTCGAAGCGCGATGCAGCGATGAATCAGTTCGACGCGGTGCGTTTGTCCGATGCGGCGGCCATGGCCACGGCCTTGGCATCGACCGGCATGCCGGGCATGAAGATCTTCTGCACGCCATCGACCACGACGCGGTCGCCCGCGGCCAGACCCTTGCGCACGATGCGCAGCCCATCGGCACTGCGACCAAGCTCCACATCGCGACGCTGCGCCTTGCCATCCTTGTCGACCACGTATACGTATTTGCGGTCCTGGTCGGTCAACACGGCTTTTTCGTCGACCAGCATGGCCTTGAACTGGCCGCTGCCCAGCAACTGCACGTGCGCATACAGGCCCGGCGTGAACTGCCGCTGCGCGTTGTCGAGCACGGCACGCACCCGAATGGTGCCGGTGCTGCGGGTTACCTGGTTATCCAGGAAATCCACGCGCCCGGCGTGCGGGAAGCCCTGCTCGCCGACCAGGCCGATACGCACCGGCAACTCGCCGCCGCGTTCGTCCGGACGCTCGCCGTTGCGGGCCATCTGCGAGTAGCGCAGGAAGGTGCCTTCGTCGGCATCGAAGTAGACGAACACCTTGTCCAGCGACACCAGCGTGGTCAGCACGCTGGCGCTGTCGCCGGCGGTGACCAGGTTGCCGGCGGTGACCATCGCACGCCCGGCGCGGCCGTCGATCGGCGCGCGCACGCGGCTCCAGTCCAGATTGAGCTTGGCGGTGTCCACTGCCGCTTGTGCGGCCAGCAGATCGGCATCGGCCTGATCGGCGGCGGCGCGACGCTGCTCCCAGATTTCGGTGGAAATGGCCTGCTGGTCGGAGAGTTTGCGCGCACGTGCCGCTTCGCTGCGCGCCAGCGTGGCCTGGGTGCGGGCCCGCACCATCGCTGCGTTGGCGCGGGCGAAATCGGCGCGGTAGCTACGGTCGTCGATGCTGAAGAGCACATCGCCCTTCTTCACTTCGGCGCCTTCGGTGTAATTCACCTTGTCGATGTAGCCGGACACGCGCGGGCGCAATTCGACGCTTTGCACCGCCTCGATGCGGCCGCTGAATTCGTCCCACTGGCTGATCTCTTTCATCAGCACCGGCGCGACGCTGACGCTGGGCGGCGGCGGCGCGCCGGTCTGCGCGGCACCGCCGCCGCAGGCGGCAAGCACGACCGCGAGCACGGCGCCCGTCAGAACAGTACGCATCGGAAAACGGAACGGGGTGGCGTTCGGGGTCATGGAGAGATCTCTCGAGTGGGGATGGGCAAATGCAGACCGGCCAGCCGGTCCACCGACGGCGCGGTAGAAAGACGACGACTGACGGTCACGATGGGTTGTCCGGGCTGGCCAGGCCCGGCGATGAGCGAGACGGCGGCGCGGCCGACATCCACGGCGCGAATCCATTCCGGGCACGCGTCCTTGGCACGGCCCGGCGTGCACACCGGTTGTTCGACCGAGAGCAGATGCACGCGCACGCCCAGCGGTTTGGCTTCTTCATGCAGCACCTGGGCGAGCATGCGGATGGCGGCGGCGGCCACCGAACTGTCGCCGTGCGCCGCCCAGGCGCGCAGCGCGCACGGGCTGCCAAGCAACAGATAGCGGCCGCCGCCGTCGGCTTCGGCCAGCAGCGGCAGCAGGTGACGAGCCGCCGCCAGATGCGGCAGCACGTCGCGCTCCAGGCGCCGACGCAGCGCCGTCACCGGCCGATCCAGCAAGCGCCCGGCCTTCCGCGGGCTGCCCAGGCTGGCGATCACTGCGCCCAAGGGGCGCGACCGCTGCGCCAGCTCGGTGGCCAGCGCCTGTGCCGAGGCGTCATCGGCCACCGAGCCTTGCAGGGTCTCCAGCAGCGGGGCATTGCCATGCTGCGCGCGTAGCGCGTCGAGCTTGGCGGCATCGCGTCCAATCACCAACACCGGCATGCCGGCGTCGAGCAACGCGGTGACGATCCCGGCACCAACGTTGCCCGCACCGCCGATTACGACGGTTTCGGATTGGACCATCCCGATCATGGGACTTTCACTCCCGACATCGGGACAATTCCGCGCTGTACCCAGCGCGCCTGCAGTCCAGTCCGCTGCATGGGCGCACCGCCAGCCTGCCGCTTGGGCGAAGCAGAAAAGCCACGTGAAACGCTGGCACGCGGGCTTCTTGCCGAGGAAACCACCGGATCGAAAGCGCTTTCGATGGCGCTGCGCGCGTTAGAGGACAAGCCGAAGACATCGCACAACCACATGGCCGTGCTCCTGCATGGAGGGGATGCCGCATAAGCTAGGCCTGAAAGTAGCACTTGATTAGTCCGGATTTAGGGGAATAATCGTCCCGCAAGCGGTCCAATCCCTCCTGACCCCCGGAAGGCAGTCCCATGACACACGATCTCAACGACACCCTGATCTTCGTCAAGGTGGTCGAACAAGGCAGCTTCATTGCTGCCGCCAACGCGCTTGGCCTGCCCAAGACCACCGTCAGCCGCAAGGTGCAGGAACTGGAAACGCGGCTGGGTGCGCGCCTGCTGCACCGGACCACGCGGCGCATCGGCCTGACCGAAGCCGGCTCGGTGTATCACGAACATTGCCAGCGCATCGCCCGCGAACTGGAAGAAGCCGAAAGCGCAGTCGGGCAATTGCAGTCTGGCCCTCGCGGCTGGCTGCGGTTTACCGTGCCGTATTCGCTGGGCATTACCTGGATCGCGCCATTGCTGGGCGAATTCCATGCGCAATACCCGGAAATCCAGCTGGATATGCATCTGGGCAACGAGAAGCTGGACCTGATCGGCGGCGAAGCCGATCTGGCATTGCGCGTCGGTGCCCTGCCCGATTCGAACCTGGTCGCACGCAAGCTGGGCAGCCTGCGCACGCAGGTGTTTGCCAGCCCGTCGTATATCGAACGCTATGGCGAGCCGCTGCATCCGGACGAGCTGCAATTCCATCGCACGCTGGCATTGCGCAAGAACCGCAACGTGCACAACAACCGCTTTTTCTGGTCGCTCAGCGATGGCAGCGATGTGCGCGATTTTCCGGTCAATCCATTGATGGTGGCCAATGACCCGGCCGCGCTCAACGGTGCGGTGTTATGCGGCGAAGGGTTGCTGCTGACCGGCGATGTGATGGCCAAACCGTTCGTGCAATCGGGCCTGGTGCGTCGCGTCCTCGCTGGCTGGACCGGGCCGGAAGTGGATTTCAACGCAGTGTTTGCCGGCGGCCGCCTGGTGTCGCCCAAAGTGCGCGCGTTCGTGGACTTTCTGGTGACGCGGATGAACTTCGACGCGGATTACATGATGGCCCAGTGCCCGGCACGGTTGGCTGCGCAAAAGGCCAACAGCGAGGCGGAAGTGGAAGTCGAAGTCGAAGCCGAACGTGCGGAAGGCAAGCGCATTCTGGAACACGTGACTGCGTGACTGCGTGCTTGAGTCGCGCGCGTTAGTCGAGTGGGCTTAGATGGATCCTGCTCCCGTCGGGAGAAGCTGCCCGACGGGCGGATGCGGGTACGTGCGCAGGTCGAACTGGCAACATCACGCCGCGCTTTCGCTTGAAATTTCTGGTTCGACATAAAAAAGCAGGCCGCTCTCGCGGCCTGCTTCAGGACTTCTGCGCTGGCGAGGAGTCACCAGCGCACACTTCACACATACGACGTACTCAACGCATGCCGGTGTTGCTGGCAGCGCCTTCCGCACGCAGCGGAATCAAGCGGATTTCCACGCGGCGGTTCTGCGCGCGACCGGCGTCAGTGCTGTTGTCGGCGATCGGGTAGCGCTTGCCGGCACCCATAGTTTCCATGCGTTCGCGCTGCACGCCCTGTGCGGTCAGATACTGCGCCACGGCGCCGGCACGCTCTTCGGACAGGCGCTGATTCACCGCATCGCTGCCGACGCTATCGGTATGGCCCACCACTTCCACCATGGTCTGGTTGTACTCGCGCAGCGTGGAGGCGACGCCATTGAGCGCGCTGTAGAACTGCGGCTTCAACGCAGACTTGCCGAAGTCGAAGGTGATGCCGTCGGGCAGGTTCAAGGTGATGTTGTCGCCCTGGCGCTGCACGTCGATACCGGTATTGGCGGTGCGCTCACGCAACGCGCGTTCCTGCCGATCCTGGTACTGACCAACCGCCGCGCCGCTCAGTGCACCGATACCAGCACCAACCATGGCGTGCTGACGACGCTCGGTAGCGCTGTCGCCGGTGAGCAGGCCCGCAGCCACACCGATCGCGGTGCCGATCAGCGCATTGCGGCCGGTGCGGTTCTGCTGTTGGGTCTGGTCGCCATATTGATCGCGCTGCACATACGAGCCGCCGGTAGCGCAGGCGGACAGCGCGATGGCGCTGACCAGGGCAACGGCGAGACTCTTGGTGGCTGCTGGGGACATGGTGTTCTCCTGTGGCCGGAACATCCGGCACTCAATCGTGGTGGCGAGGATAAACAGGCCAACGCGACTGGCGCATGATGAAAATGGTCATGGATGACGTACGGATAGCCGTCCATTCAGGAAAACGTTTTCGGTGGCCACACGCGAAAACATGACGAAAATTGCAGCTGCCTGCGTTGCAACGCGACCGCATCGAGGGAGCGTTGGGCGTTGCGACGTGCCTGCACTGCAGATGCACACGCACATGCCGCAGCACACGCGCCGCAGTCAGCCCCGCGTTTTTGCATAGGCGGCCAACGCCGCATCGCGCCCTTCTGCAAGACCAATGATCGGTGTGCGCGGATACTCCGGTGCGAAGCGTGCGAGCGACAACGGATGCAGCCAGGGGGCGAAGCGTTCCTTCACCGCGAGCTTGCCGAGTTCGGGCACCCAGCGCGTGATGTAGGTGGCTTGCGGATCGAATTTTTCTGCCTGCGTGACCGGGTTGAACACGCGGAAATACGGCGCGGCATCGGCACCGGTGCCGGCCACCCATTGCCAGCCCATGGTGTTGTTGGCCAGGTCCGCATCCACCAGCGTGTCCCAGAACCAGCGCGCGCCTTCGATCCAGTGCACGCGAAGATGCTTGCACAGCAGACTGGCCACGATCATGCGCACACGGTTGTGCATCCAGCCGGTGTGCCAGAGCTGACGCATGCCTGCATCGACGATCGGAATGCCGGTGCGGCCGCGTTGCCAGGCCTGCAATGCGACCGGATCGACCTTGGCCCAGTCAAACCCTTCGAAGCGCGGGTTGAGATTCTGGTTGGTGGTGTCCGGGAAGTGATGCAGCAGGTGATACGCAAAATCGCGCCAACCCAGCTGGCGGATGTAGCCATCGATCTCGGCACCATTGCGCGCGTTGCGATGCGCTTCCAGCGTGCTGGCAATCCGCCACGGTGCGATCTCGCCGAAATGCAGATGCGGCGACAGTTGCGAGGTACCGACGCGATCGGGACGGTCGCGGTTTTCGCGATACCCGTTGAGCGCACCGTCGATGAAGATCTCCAGCATTTCATGTGCACCGGCCTCGCCGGGCTGCCAGTGCTCCCAGAATCCTTGGTCCCAGTTCAAGCGCGGCAGCAACTGCAGCGACTCCAGCGCAACGGTTTTTACCTTCGCAGGCAACGGCGGCAAACTGCGCGGCGCCGGCACCGTAGTGGGCAGCTGCAACTGGGTCAGCGCGTTGCGCCAGAACGGGGTAAAGACCTTGTACGGGCCGCCCTGTTGCGTCGACAACTGCCAGGGCTCCAACAGCAACGCGGAATTGCAGCTTTGCACCTCGATGCCGCGCTCACGCAGGCTGCGCTTGATCTGCGCATCGCGCGGCTGGGTGGCCGGCTCGTACTTGCGGTTCCAATACACCGCCACTGCGCCGGTCTGCGCGATCACCTCATCCAGCACCTGCGCACTGTTGCCGGCACGGATGACCAGGCCGCTCCCCAACGCACGCAGCGCGTTGTCCAGCGCCGCAAGCGAACGATGTCGCCAGCTGCGCGAAGCCGCGCCAGGCGCCCACTCGCCCTCTTCGTGCGGTGCGTCGATGTAGAGCGGAATCGGGTCATGCCCGGCATCCAGCGCAGCGCGCAGGGCCGGGTTGTCCTGCAGACGCAGATCGCGACGGAACCAGACGATGGCGTATGACATGCGAACTCGGCAGCGGCGATGAGGCTGCGCAGCATAAGCCAGCGCACGCAACGATGGCGCGATGCCCGGCCCACTCCGACATGCGGGTCGTCCGCCGGCAGCACACGTTGCGCGGCAGTGGATCGCTCACGCGCTACCGCAGCGACATCGATATCGCCGCACGCGCGCGCTCATGGACGGAGGCGCAAGCGTTGCCGCGCCACTGCCGTTCAACCGCCGCCCACGACCGCAGGCAGCGCTGACAAGGCACTTACTCGAAGCTGCCCACCGAGTCGTGCGACAGATTGTCGAAGCGAGTGTATTCGCCGAAGAACTTGAGCTTGCACGAGCCGGTCGGTCCGCCACGGTGCTTGCCGATGATGATCTCGGCCAGGCCCTTGTCCGGCGAATTTTCCTTGTTGTAGTAATCGTCGCGGTAAATGAAGACGATCATGTCGGCGTCCTGCTCGATTGCGCCGGATTCGCGCAAGTCGGCCATCACCGGGCGCTTGTCGGTACGGGTTTCCAGCGAGCGGTTGAGCTGCGACAGCGCAATCACCGGCACGTTGAGTTCCTTGGCCAGGCCCTTGAGACCACGCGAGATTTCCGAAATTTCGGTCGCGCGGTTTTCGCTGTTGCCCGGCACCGACATCAGCTGCAGGTAGTCGATGACGATCAGGCCCAGGTCGTGTTCGCGCTTGAGCCGGCGGCACTTGGAACGCAGCACTTCCGGCGACACGCCTGGCGTGTCATCGATGAAGATCTTGGTTTCTTTCAGCATCTTGATCGCGCCCGTCACGCGCGCCCAATCCTCGTCTTCCAGCGCACCGGTACGCAGACGCTGCGCATTGATGCGACCGTTGGAGGAGATCAGACGCATCGCCAGCTGCGATGCCGACATTTCCATCGAAAATACCGCCACGCCCTTCTTGGACTTGATCGCAGCGTATTCGGCGATGTTCAGCGCCAGCGTGGTCTTGCCCATGGCCGGACGCGCGGCCAGGATGATCAGATCGGTCGGCTGCAGGCCGGCGGTCATTGCATCGAAGTCGGTGTAGCCGGTCGGTAGACCGGTGATGTTGCCGCCGTTTTCGAACCGGTTGCGCAGCTCTTCGAACGCGTCCTTCAATGCGCCCGGCATCGCTACGAAATCGGTGCGCCCGCGCGCGCCTGCTTCGGCGATCTTGAACACCGCTTTTTCCGCCGATGCCAACAGCTCCACGCTCTCGCGCCCTTCCGGCTGAAAGCCATCGTTGACGATGGTGGTGCCCACTTCGATGAGCTGCCGCAGCACAGCCTTGTCGCGCACGATTTCCGCATACGCGGCGATATTGGCGGCCGACGGCGTGGTGCTGGCCAGCTCGATCAGATACGCGCCATCGCCCACCTGCTCCAGCTTGCCCTGCGACTCGAACCACTCGCCCAGCGTCACCGCGTCGAACGGACGGTCTTTCTCGTTCAACTCGCGGATCGCGCGGTAGATCAGCCGGTGGTCGCGCCGGTAAAAATCGTTGTCGGTGAGCTGGTCGTTGACCCGATCGAATGCTTCCGGTGCCAGCATCAGCCCGCCAAGCACAGCCTGTTCGGCTTCGACCGAATGCGGCGGCACGCGCAACTGGTCCAGACGCGGCTCGGGACGATCGTAATCGTCGTCGTCGCGATCACGATTGCGCTTGGAACGGAAACCAGGACGAGCGGACATGGACGAACAAACCTGACGCGGGGAGACGAGGGCAGGAAGCATAGTCATCGACGGCGCCGACGACCATGCACAACTCTGTGGATAACTGGTGGACAGCCAGTGCATCACCTTTGTACGCGAGCGCTGTCTCAGCAGCCGCGACCCTTGCCCTGTCTGGCTTTCAGCACCCTAGCCAGGCTGCCCGGCGAGCGCGCACCCGCCGCGACAACGCTGTGATCAACTCAATGCTTAAGGTGCGCGACCAGGCCCAGAAACGCATCGACAAAGCTCTGCAGGAATTTGCGGCTGTCGGCATTGGCGATCTGATCGTCCGGGCCGAACAGGCCGTCCTTGTACTGCAGGAAGACCTCCGGCTGGCCCAGCACATGCATGTTCAGATAGGCCAGCACATTGCGCAGATGCTGCTGTGCAGTCGCGGTACCGATCGCGCCGACCGAGATACCGACCACCGCTGCCGGCTTGCCGCTAAACGCGCTGTCGCCGTAAGGACGCGAGCCGGTGTCGATGGCGTTCTTGAGCACGCCGGGAATCGAACGGTTGTACTCGGGCGTGACGAACAACACCGCATCGGCCGCGCGGATCTGCTGCTTCAGGCGCGTGCCCTCGGCCGGGTAGTCGCCGTCGTGGTCCTGGTTGTACAGCGGGATATCGCCGATTTCCACATACTCGAACACGGCCTTGTCGCCAGCCAGATGCTCCAGCGCGCGCGCCAGCTGACGGTTGTACGACTCTGCGCGCAGGCTGCCGACCAGGACGGCAATACTGATCTTGCTCATGGGGGACGCTCCGTGGAATCAGGGCCCCACCCTACCCAGCCCCATGCTCAGAGCTGGTGAAACGCCGACCGGCACCGGCGGCTCAACCGGCGGCGCACGCATCGACGGCACGCGGATCACCAGGATTTCACCTGCAAGGCGTTGACGCTCCGCTCCTACCCGGCCTGATGTTCGAGCCGCGGCGTCCAGCGTCACACTCCGCGCGGGCGCAGCGACGCCGTCTCCCGCACCTATCAACGCTTGATCGCCACGATCACGATCAGCGCGTCATCGCCGCGCGTTGTTCGCGCCAGTGCGCCTGCCAGGCCTGGAACATCAGCACCGTCCACAGGTGCGTGTGCCATTTGCGTTCGCCACCGTTGAAGTCGCGCCATAGTCCGGCAACGGTGTCGGCGGCAAACACGCCCTCGCGCTCCAACGTGCCGTGCGCCAGCAGATCGTCCGCCCAGCCGTTCAAATCGCCACGCAGCCAGGCGCTGACCGGCGCGCCGAAGCCGCGCTTGCCGCGGTAGACCATCGGGTCGGGCAGATAGCGGCACAGCACGCGCTTGAGCAGGTATTTGCTGACGCCGTCGCGGTACTTGAGCGAGAGCGGCAGCGACCAGGCGAATTCGGCCACGCGCCAGTCCAGCAGCGGTGCACGCGCTTCCAGCCCCACCGCCATGGTGGTGCGGTCGACCTTGCACAACAGGTCGTCGGGCAGATACGCGGCGAAATCGGCCAGCATCATCGCGTCGGCCGGCGTGCCGGAGCCGTGCAGCGGGTCGGCCAGGCTGTAGAAACTGTCCGGCTCGGTGGCGCCCAGCACCACTGCGGCCGGGTCGCGCCAGCGCGAAATGCGATTGCGGTAGATGTCGCCGATGCCGCGCGCGCCGGCCTCGGCCACCAGCGCGGCCAGCCCGCCGGTACGCGAGGATTCGCCATTGCTGCGCGCCGCCACCGCCATCAGGCGACGCAACGGGCCAGGCACCAGGCCGTGCATGCGCCAGTTGCGCAGCGCACGCTGGTAGCGGCCATAGCCGAAGAACAATTCATCGCCGCCATCGCCGGACAGCGCCACGGTCACGCCGCCGCGTGCCAGGCGTGCCACCAGCGCGGTCGGCACCTGCGACGCATCGGCGAAGGGCTCGTCGAACATGTCCGGCAAGGTCGGCACCACCGCCAATGCATCGGCACCGCTGACGTACAGCTCGGTGTGGTCGGTATGCAGATGCGTGGCCACTTCGCGCGCCAGCGGCGCTTCATCGTGATGCGAGCCTTCAAAGCCGATGCTGAAGGTGTGCACCGGCTGGCTGCTTTGCGCCTGCATCATCGCGGTGACGATGGACGAGTCGGTGCCGCCGGACAGGAACACGCCGACCGGCACGTCGGCCACCATGCGTAGCGCCACCGCATCGCGCAGCACGCCATCGAGTTGTTCCTCGGCCTGCGCATCGGTGCCGGTAAATGGCGCTGCCAGGGCGCGCTGCATCGCTTCGCGCGCATTCCAGAACGGCTGTTGCGCCTGATCGGGACGGTGCGCGGCCGCACCTGCCGCCACGGTCTGCGCATCCATCCGCAACACGCGGCCCGGCATCAGCTTGAAGGTGCGCTCGTGGATGCAGGCAGGCGCCGGGATGTAGCCCAGGCGCAGCAGCAAGGTCAGCGCGTCGCGATCGACCCCATTGTCGAAATCCGGGTGCTGCCACAGCGCCTTGAGTTCGGAACCGAACACCAGCGTGTCGCCGGCCCAGCCGTAGTACAGCGGCTTCTTGCCGACACGGTCGCGCGCCAGGAACAGGCAGTTGTCGCGCTCGTCCCACAGTGCGATGGCGAACATGCCATTGCAGCGGGTCAAGGTGTCGTCCAGCCCCCATTCCACCACCGCTGCCAGCAGCACTTCGGTATCGGAATGCCCGCGGAAGCGATGCCCGAGCGCAGCCAGTGCGGCACGCAGTTGCGCAAAGTTGTAAACCTCGCCGTTGTAGGCCAGCACATAGCGGCCGTCGGCCGAACGCATCGGCTGATGGCCCAGCGGCGACAGATCCAGAATGCTCAGCCGCTGGTGCGCCAGTGCCACGCCGGCCTGCGCATCGCACCAGGTACCTGCATCGTCCGGGCCGCGATGACGCAAGGCCGCACCCATCGGTCGCACCAGCGCGTCGAGCTGCTCGCCATGCAGACGCGGCGACGCCAGCAGCATTCCTGCCAATCCGCACATGCTCAGCGCTCCTGCCGACTCATGCCGCCACCGCCGCAGGTGGGGGCATCGGCACGAAGCCCGACAGCGCCCGCACGCGTTGCAGCCAGGCACCGATCGCCGGCCAGCGCTCCAGATCGAAACCGCCGTCTTCGGCGCAATGCGTGTAAGCAAACAGCGCGATGTCGGCGATGCCGTAGTCGCTCCCGGTAAACCAGGCGTGCTGCTGCAGATGCTGCTCCATCACCGCCAGCGCCTGGTCGCCGCGCACGCGCAGCTGCGGCAATTCGGCGCGGCGCGCGGCATCGCGCGGGGTCCACAGACTGATGAAGCGCGCCACCGCCAGATACGGTTCGTGGCTGTATTGCTCGAAGAACATCCAGCTCAGCGCCTGCGCACGTTGCCACGCATCGGTGGGCAGGTACGGCGTGCCTTCAGCCAGCCAGAACAGGATCGCGTTGGATTCGGTCAGCACGCGGCCGTCGTCGCGTTCCACCATCGGCACCTTGCCGTTGGGATTCTTGGCCAGGTACTCGGGCGTGCGGGTCTGCCCCGCCACGCTGTCTACTTCGACCCAGTGATAACGGCTACCCAGCTGCTCCAGCAGCAGACGCACCTTGTAGCAGTTGCCGGAACTGGACATGCCATGCACGGTCAACGGGGGACGCACGGTCGACATCAAGCTGGCTCCGCGACAACGACGAGGGGGCTGGCAGTGTCACAGCCCCGTGCGCCTTTGCAAAGCCCTTTGCACGCATCGGCAGCCGCCTGCCGCCACCGGTGCGGGCACTGCAATCGCCAGTCGGACTGCAGCAGCGATGGCCCATCTCACCCCGTCGCCACGATCGCCACCGGCACGCCCAGCACGGCGATCACCACACCCAGCAGCGACAGCGTCAACGCCCAGGCACCGAAGGCGCGCGCGCGTCCGCACCCGGTGGCACCGGCAACGGCCTGCACCGAGCACACCGACCACCACAGGCCGCCGAGCATCAACAGCAGCACGCACATCGACAACTGCGCCATGCCGGCCGGATCGCTGGCACCGCTCTGCAGCAGGGCCGGCTTGCCCTTGAGCGCCACCAGCCCGGCGAGCACGCACACCAGCCATGGCAAGACGCTGCCCGCCATTGCCGGCAGCAGCCGCGCGACCTGCGCCGCGCTGCCCATCCAGCGCAACAACTGTTTGAGCAGCACGCAGCCCAGCACCAGCACCGCGCCCACGGCCAGAGCACCGGCCAGCTGCATCCACCATGGCAGCGCATGCAGCCACATCCACGCCGACACCAGCGTGGTCACGGCAAACACCGCCCAGGCACTGCGCTGCAGCCCAACCTGCTGCGGCATGCGCTGCGCCGTGCCGTGCGGGTCGAACAGCAGCCCGCCCAGCCCACCGCCACGCCACCAGGCCAGGCAACCCAGCACCAGCACGATCAAGGCCAGCAACCCGACCAGCGGATAGCTCAGCGCCCGCCAATCGGTCGGTTGCTTGCGCCGCTGCGGCTTGAGGTCGTGATTGAAGTACAGCAGGTCGCGCGCACGCTCCATATCGGCCGCCGCACGCTCCACCCCGTTAGCGGGAATGCGGTCGGTAAAACGCTGCCATTCGCCGACAATTTCGATGCGCCCATCGCGCATCGCAATCGTGCGCGAGAAGCGAAACCAGGGGTTGCTCACGCTCTGCGTGTCTGCATCCACTTTCGTCACCGGGTCGCTCTGCACGCGCACGGTCTGCCGCGCCAGCTGCGGCCCGCGCAGCACCAACGGGCTCTTGCGCGCCTCCTTGGGCAAGCTATCCATCCAGTCGCCGAGCTGAAACAGCGGAAAACCCACTTCATCGCCTTCTGCCACCGGCCATTCCAGCCGATAGGTTTCGTGCGTGCGCACATTCAATGCATCGCTATCGTCGATGGTCGGCGCATCGACCTGTGTCAGCGCGGTGTAGTACTGCTGCATGAACTCCAGATAGCGCTCGCCCATCGCCTGCGCGCCATCGTTTTCGAAACTCGATGTCACCCGCTCACCGCGTCCCTGCCGATACGTGGTGTCCACGCTGAAAGTGGCGACGCGCTGCGGTTTGCGCAGCGAAATCGCGATGTCTTCGATGACCTCGACCTGCGGCAAGGTCGGCATCGGCGCCGGCACATCGACCAGGGCATCCTGCCCGGCCAGGACCGGCAATCCACGTACGAACGGCAGCGGCCGACGCTGCGCAAGCGGGCCGTCCTCGCGGTCGCGCGTGGCGTCCACCCACACATCGCCCTGCGGCAGATGTGCGCGCACCACCACATGGTCGAAGGAGTAGGGGCTGGGCAGGCGCTTGTCCAGTGCGGCGCCCTTGTCGCTGCTGACCAGCACCGGTTCGGCGCGGATGCCGGCCAGCTGCAACAACGCAATCAGCAAGGTCGCCTTGTCCTTGCAGTCGCCGTAGCGGTTGCGCAACGTCACTTCCGGCGCATGCGGCGCGTGCGAGTTTTCGCCCATGTCCAGACCGACGTAGCGGATCTCGCCCTGCACGAAGGCCACCGCGCGCAACAACGCGCCCTGCGCATCGTCGCTGTGCAGCCGCAGGCTCTGCCTCATGCTGGCGGCCACCTGCGCATCCTTGAACGCATCCGGATACAACTGCGCGGCCCATGCGGCCACATTCGCCCAGTTGCCGGCAGTGGACACTTCGATCACGCCATACGGGTCCACATCGTCGGGAGCGCCTTTTTCCTCCTGCACCGCGGCGATATTGCTTGCCCCGATGTTCAACAGCGTGACCCCATCGGCACTGCTGACATTGCGGCTGAAGCCTGGCGCGCTGATGCGCCACTGCAAGGCCATGTCGGCGGGATAACGCACACGAATCCGCCGTTCGCCCAGCGGCACGCCGTAGCGCGCATCGAAGATGTCGTAATAGCCCTTGCCGAACACCGGGTTGCTGCCGGTGATGGTCACCCCGTAATCCACCCGGTCGCCGACGCGCAGGTCCGGCAAGGTGATCGACAGCGTCAGCGCGCCATCGATCAAGCCTTCTTCCAGGCCGCTTTCGCGGCGTAGCTTGGCGTAATGCGCGCGGCTACGCATGTCGATGCGCTGGCCCGCGCGCCAGACATCCAGGCTGTTGAGCTGCAACGTCTGATACTGCGGCTGGTAGTCGATGGAGATCTGCCCGGCCTCGTCCAGACTCTTGGCCCGCTGCACCGTATAACTCAGCCGCCGATACGCGCGCGCCGCAGGGCCGGTCAGATCGACCTGATCGGAGACCAACTCATAGCGCAACCCGCTCGCGCCCGGCACGCTGTCGGGCACCGCATCGGCGACCACCCATGCTGGTGCCGGAGCCATGCTCGGCGCCTCGTTTGCCTGCGCCGGCGGTATCGCGATTGCGGCAATCGCGCAGATCCCGCACACCGTCCAGAAGACGCCGCGTAGGCGCCGCATCACATCCTTGCCGATCAACACCTACTCCTCGTTAAAACGCGTTGAGTCCCGTCAGCGCACGTCCTACCACCAGCTGATGCACGGTTTCGGTGCCCTCGTAAGTAATCACCGATTCCAGGTTGAGCGCATGCCGGATCGCCACATGTTCGGTGGTGATGCCGGCCGCCCCCAGCAGGTCGCGGCATTCGCGTGCCACGTCCAGCGCCATGCGGCAATTATTCCACTTTGCCAGCGAGATCTGTTCCGGCCGCAACGTCCCGGCCTCCTTCAAACGGCCAAGCTGCAGCGCCAGCAGCTGTGCGGTGGAGATCCGTCGCGCCATGTCGGCCAGCTTGATCTGCGCGCTCTGGGTGGCCGCCAGCGGCCGGCCGAACAGGATGCGCTCGCCCGCGTAGGCCAGCGCCTCGCGCAGGCAGGCCACCGCAGCACCGATGGCGCCCCAGGCAATGCCGTAACGCGCCTGGTTGAGGCAGCCCAGCGGCGCCTTCAACCCGGCCGCGTTCGGCAGGCGCATCTGCTCGGGCACGAACACGTTGTCCAGGAACAGCGCGGAGGTGACCGAGGCGCGCAGGCTCATCTTGTGGGTGATGTCCTGCGCACTGAACCCGGGGCTGTCGGTGTCGACCAGAAAGCCGCACACGCCATCGTCGGTATGCGCCCAGATGATGGCCAGGCTGGCGATGCTGCCGTTGGTGATCCACATCTTGGCGCCGTTCAAGCGCCAGCCATCGCCATCGCGCACCGCACGGGTGGTCATCGCCGCCGGGTCCGAGCCGCCCTGCGCCTCGCTCAGGCCGAAGCAGCCGATCACGCGGCCGGCGGCCATCTCCGGCAACCAGCGTTGGCGTTGCGCGTCGCTGCCATAGGCATGGATGGGATACATGCACAGCGAGGACTGCACGCTGACGAAACTGCGCAAACCGCTGTCGCCACGCTCCAGTTCCTGGCAAATCAACCCGTAGGACACCGCCCCCAGACCCGCACCGCCATCGCCGACCGGCAGGCTGGCGCCGAGCAATCCCAGCTGCGCCAGTTCCGGCACCCACTCGCGTGGGAACCGCCCCGCATCGAAGGCATCGCCGATCGCCGGCAGTACCCGGGCATCGGTAAAACGCGCGACGGCATCCTGCACCGCCCGCTCCTCGTCGGTCAGCAGCGCTCGTACATCGAACAGATCATCGGGACGCACCGGCATGCTGGTTTCCACCACAGGAGAGGCGGCGATTATCTGCCAGTTCCCGGCTCAGCACCGTTGTGCTCATGCGGTAGCTCGCTGGGCTGAAACGAAAAGAGCCGGCAATGCCGGCTCTCTCGTTGCAGTGATGTCGATCCCTGCGGATTACTGACGGCTGCTCGCCGCGTCCTGACGGACGCCGGGATCGCCCGCCGTCGAGGCGGTCTGGGTCACCAGCTGACCATCGACCACGGCCAGACGATCGCTCGCCGGCTTGTCGTTCATCCGCACGGTCTTTTCGAAACCGTCGTAGCGGTAGGTCACGTCGTAGGCCACCACGTTGTCGGCATCGCCCAGCGAAATGCGCTCGCCCGGCTTGCTGTCCATACGCATGGTGCCGGTGGTGCCGTCGGCATTGCGGTAGGTCACGTCGTAGCCCACCACACGCGACGAACTCGAATTGGCGTTTTCGGTGTGGCACTGGCGCTCGGTGCGATCCACCACGCGGCCACCGACATGGTTGCGGTCCACACGATTGCCGACCATGCCACCACCGACAGCGCCAGCAACGGTCGCCAGCTTGCGGCCATTACCGCCACCTACCTGGTTGCCCAGCAGGCCACCGATCACTGCGCCTGCGACGGTGCCGCCGACGTTGCCATCGCGCTCGGGCAGACGTTCCTGCACCACCACGTCGCGGCATACTTCGCGCGGCGAGGAACTGGTGGTGGTTTCGCGGATTGCGGCGCTGTTGACGACCTGCGCGTACTGCGGCTCGCGCTGGGTGATCGGTGCGACCTTGACCACATCGGCGTATTCCAGACCGCGCGGCGCCGGCTGGCCGTTGGCGACGAAGTCGCCCGACGACGGACGGTTATTCATGAAGGCGGCAGTGGCCACGCCTCCTACCAGCAAGGCACCGGCAGCGACCAGTATAGTTGTCGTGTTGCTCTTCATGACCAGCTCCCTGCGGACGTACCGCGTTGTTGACGGCGTGATTCCAGCACGTGAACCCTGAACGAAAACGCCCTCGCTCATGAACGCCGCGGTTAAGTTCAGCTAGCGGTTACTTCATGCACTTCTAACAGCCGGAGCTCTCGCATGCGAAATCCTCTGACCGCGCGTGCCCTGGACTGGGCGGCCAAGCTGCGCTACCCCACCTTGTTCAAGCTGGCAGCCACGCTGTTCGTGGTGGATGTACTGGTGCCGGATCTGGTGCCATTCGTGGACGAATTGCTGTTCGGCCTGACCACGCTGCTGCTGGCGAACTGGAAGACCCGCAAGGCGCCGCTGCCGGCACCGGTGCGCCGCGACTGATGCAGTTGATCGACAGCCATTGCCATCTGGACGCCAGCGAATTCGACCACGACCGCGCTGCGGTGGTTGCCCGCGCGCGCGCGGCCGGCGTCGTCCAACAAGTAGTGCCGGCGATCACCGCGGCCAGCTGGCCGAACCTGCGCGCAGTGTGCACGCAGGCTCCGGGCCTGCATCCTGCCTATGGCCTGCATCCGATCTTTCTCGATCAGCACCGCCCCGAGCACCTGGAACTACTGACCGAATGGATCGAACGCGAGCGCCCCTGCGCGATCGGCGAATGCGGGCTGGATTTCTATCTGGAGGGCCTGGACGCGCAGGCCCAGCGCGACTACTTCGATGGGCAATTGCACCTGGCCAAACGCTTCGACCTGCCGCTGATCGTGCACGCGCGCCGCGCCACCGAAGAAGTCATCGCGCGCATCAAGGCCATTGGCGGCCTGCGCGGCGTGGTGCACAGCTTTGCCGGCAGCCCCGAGCAGGCGCAGCAGTTGTGGAAGCTGGATTTCATGATCGGCCTGGGCGGCCCGGTCACCTACCCACGCGCCAACCGCCTGCGCGGCCTGGCCGCAACCATGCCATTGCAGCACCTGCTGCTGGAAACCGACGCACCCGATCAACCCGATGCCAGCATCCGCGGTGAGCGCAACGAGCCGGCCGCTCTGCGCACGGTCTTGGCGTGCATCGCGCAGCTGCGCGGCGAAGACGCCGACCATATCGCCACGCAAACCACGGCCAACGCGCGCGCCTTGTTCGGCTTGCCGGGCTGATAGGCCAGCTGCCGCCGCAGCGCGCGCGTGCAGTTATGGCGACGCGGCAGCAACCTCGGCTAGCGGCTTGGACGCAGCGGGCTTGGGCTTGAGCAACATCTCCAGCGCCTTGCCCACCGCCACAAACGCGAACGTGCCGGTGATATGCGTGGCCGCGCCCAGCCCGGCACCGCAATCCAGCTTGAGCGTGGCATCGGCATCGAGCTGCGGGCGAATGCCGCACACGCTGCCATCGGCCTGCGGGTATTTGACGTTTTCCAGCGAGTACACCGCCGGCACGCCGAAATAGCGCTGCGCATTCTTGGGGAAATTGAAATCGCTACGCAGCTTCTTGCGGATCAGCGCCAGCATCGCATCGTGTTCGGTGCGCGAGACATCGCGCACGCGCACCAGGGTGGGATCGGTGCGCCCGCCGGCGGCGCCCACGGTCAGCAGCGGCAGCTTGCGACGGCGGCACCAGGCGATGGTTTCCACCTTGACCCGGAAACTGTCGCAGGCATCGATCACCAGATCCAGGCCATCGCCCAGCAGCGTTTCGATATTGCCGGTGGTGAGAAACGCCTCCACCGCATCGGCCTCGATCTCCGGGTTGATCGCAACGCAGCGCTCGGCCATGGCGCGCGCCTTGTTGCGCCCGTACTGCCCGGCCAATGCCGGCAATTGCCGATTGGTGTTGGACACGCACAGGTCGTCGGCATCGATCAGGCGCAGATGCCCGACGCCGGTCCGTGCCAGCGCCTCGACCACCCACGAGCCCACCCCGCCCATGCCGACCACTGCCACGCGGCAGGCGGACAGCCGCTCCACCGTGCCGACTCCGTACAGCCGGTCGATACCGGCAAAGCGTTCACGCCATTGTGCTTTCATCGGCCTATTTTACGCGCGCCACCTCCCGCGCGTCCGCCCCATCGCACGCCTTCCTGCCGGAGCAGCTCGCCATGTCCGCCACACCTCCCAACCAATCCCGCGCTGCCCGTTACGCCTTCATGCTGGTGCTGGGTGTGTTGATCGGGCTGATCACAACCGTGATGGTGGCGCGCGTGCTGCAGGCGCGGCGCGACCCGGTACCCGACAGCCTGATGCACGTGCTGGACTACCAATTGCGCGCATTGCAGCCGACGCCGGGCGCCGTGTGCACACCCGCGCAGCAACTGGCGCGGCTGCAATCGCTGCGCTTGCTGGCCGACGAACTGGAACCGGCATTTCCACAGATCGGCGAGGACCGCCGCTTCGGCGAACATGCCCAGGCACTGCGTGTCGCTCTGGATCAGGCGCAGCGCAGCGCGCCGTCCAGCTGCGCCGCGTTCGTGCCGATCAAACGGCAGATTTCAGAGGCCTGCGAGGGGTGTCACCGCGACTTTCGATGAGGTTGGATGAAGGCGGCGCTCGGGTTTCGTTAAGCCTGGAGTGATCCAGTTGGCAGACCGTTCACCTGGACCAACACAGGATGACGTCGCCGCGGCCCTGACCGCCTTCAGAACCATCCGGAGACATCTCATGAAGACCCGACTGCTTGTTATTGGCCTGGCTGCAACCGCGACCCTGGTCGGCTGCGCCACGTCCCAGCCCCAGTACGGCAGCTATCGCGGCGACCGCGGCTACGACCAGGGCTATTCCCAGCCGGCGCCGCGTTGCGTGGATTGCGGCATCGTGACCCGTATCGATGAAGTCGGCCCCACCCGCTCCGCCCCCACCGGCACTGGCGCAGTGCTCGGCGGCATCGTCGGCGCAGTGGCCGGCCGCCAGATCTCCAAGGAAACCGGCGGCAGCAAGGGCAACAAGAATGTATCGGCCGTGGCCGGTGCCGCTGCCGGCGCGCTGGCGGGTAACGCCATCCAGAACAACGTCACCAGCGACAGCTTCGACGTGCAGGTGCGCATGGACGATGGCCGCGTGGTCGTGGTGAACCAGCGCGACCTGGCCGGCGTGCGCGAAAACGCCTACGTGCGGGTGGTCAACGGCAAGGTGGTGCTGCGCTAAGCAGCGGCTGCCGCCAACGTGCAGACAACAAAAAGGCCCGGTAACGGGCCTTTTTGCTGGGCGCGTGATGTATTACCCCGGTGCCGTGGCTCAGACCAGTTGCACCGCATCGGCCTGCAGGCCTTTTTGACCTTGCACGACGGTAAAACTGACCTTCTGCCCTTCCTTGAGACTCTTGAAGCCCTGGATCTGGATGGCGCGGAAATGGACGAAGACGTCTTCGCCGTTTTCGCGACTGATGAATCCAAAGCCCTTGGCATCGTTGAACCACTTCACGACACCATTCTCGCGTTCGATATTGGACATCTCGACTGACTCCCTACGACACTGTGATGGACTGGCGGTGGCGGCTGTGATTGCAAGGAGGAAGCGAGGTGCAAGGATGTAGCGGATCGGGCGATCTACCGCATCAGGCCACGATTCACGGTGACCTTTGCAAACAGCAGCGGCTGCAACTTAACCCGCACAAAACCAATTTTCAAGCATCCCTTGCGTATTTTTATAAAGCCTGAAATAGGACATTTCCAAACCATCATGGACACGACTGTCGTTTATTACGTGCTGGCTGGCGTGCTGGTGCTGGTGGGCCTTGCCGGCGTCATCCTGCCCGCGCTGCCTGGCTTGCCGCTGGTCTTTGCCGGGCTGCTGGTGGCCGCCTGGGCCGACGGGTTCACCCATGTCGGTTGGGTCGCGCTGGTGATCCTCGGGTTGATCACCGCGCTGTCTTTTGTCATCGACTTCCTGGCCACCCTGTACGGCGCGCAGCGCGTGGGGGCCAGCAAGATGGCGATGTGGGGCTCGGTGATCGGCGCCATCGCCGGTATTTTCTTTATGCCGATCGGCTTGTTCGTCGGCCCGTTTGCCGGCGCGTGGCTGGGCGAGTACTACCAGACCCGCAAGACCGGCCAGGCCACCAAGGTGGGCTTCGGCACCTGGATTGGGATCATGCTCGGCACGGCCACCAAGCTGGCGCTGGGCCTGTGCATGTTGGGCGTGTTTGCGATCGCCTGGTTCTTCTAACGCAGTAGTTAAAGCTCCCAAGCCGTCGCGGCCACCGTCGCTCCAAGCGTGCAGAACGCGCAGCAGCAGCGACCTGGCGAGCGTCGCGACACCTGTTTAGTCGACACGCCGCAGATGTTATGCCGCCGTGTACACATCGCGTATGCAGACGCGACCGTTAAGCTACGCGCCTGACGCGCCTGCCTGGCGCCTACACTCGGCCAGACTGCCCATGCCCAAGCACCGCACCCGTCCCCTGATGCTGATCGCCCTGGCCGCCGCGCCGTTGGCGCATGGGCAGGAAATCGCTCCGCAACCCGCATCGCCGCAAGCCTGCACGTCCGTGACCTCGGATGCGGCGCGTCTGGCGTGTTACGACCAGGCGCTGGGCTACACCCCGCAGGCGGTGCAGGAGGCAGATGCCGCAGCGCAATTGGCCAAGCAGGCTGCCAAGGCGGAAGACAGCCCCAAGAGCAGCCGTATGGGCGATTTCTTTCGCGCCGACGTCCAGGAGCAGCCGAAAGAAGAAGCAGTCGCCAATGCCGGCCGCGGCTCGCTGCTGGATCGCCGCTGGGAACTGGCCAAGGACTCCAAGCTGGGCACGTTTCAACTGCGTGGCTACAAGCCGGTCTATCTGCTGCCGGCGTTCTGGACCAGCGACACCAACCGCACCCCGCAATCGCCGAATCCGGCCAACTCGGTCAGCACGCCGCAGCAGCTGGACAGCGCCGAGCTGAAGTTCCAGCTGAGCTTCAAGACCAAGGTGGTCGAAGACCTGTTCGGCGACAACGGCGACATCTGGATGGGCTACACCCAGAGCTCGCGGTGGCAGGCCTACAACTCCGATGCATCGCGCCCGTTCCGCGAGACCAATTACGAGCCGGAAGCGATGCTGGTGTTTCGCAACAACTACAGCCTGTTCGGCTGGAAGGGCCGCATGAGCGGCATCAGCCTCAACCACATGTCCAACGGCCGCGAAGATCCGCTGTCGCGCTCCTGGAACCGGGTGATCCTCAACATCGGTCTGGATCGCGAAAACTGGGCGCTGACGTTGCGCCCGTGGTTCCGCATCAAGGAAGACCGTGCCGACGACAATAATCCCGACATCGAGGATTACATGGGTCGCGGCGATGCCACCCTGGTCTACAACAAGGATGGGCATGAATTTGCGTTGATCGCGCGGCATTCGCTGCGTGGCGGCGACCGCTCGCATGGCTCGGTGCAGCTGGATTACGGCTTCCCCATCACCAACCTGCTGCGCGGCCATGTGCAGGTGTTCGACGGCTACGGCGAAAGCTTGATCGACTACAACCACAAGGCTACCTATATCGGCCTGGGCGTGTCGTTGCTGGAGTGGTTCTGACGCGTCGATGTCGGGCGGCACGGGTGTAGACACGCACCCGTCGCCTCCTGCGAACATTGCCGCGCCGGTGCTGCATCGGCGCCGCGTCCACAGAAGATCGCCACAAAAAAGCCGGCATTGCTGCCGGCTTTTTTTGTGGCGATGACGATGGCGGTCGGCAGGCGTGTGGAGCATCGCTACTGCCGCTTTTCATGCGCCGACTCAGACGTCGAAGAAATCCACCTTGCCGTCCTTGAGGGTGTAGTAAGCCCCCACGACACGGCATGCGCCTGCGCTCAGCGGTTCGAGCAAGGCGGGTTCGGAAGCACCGCGCAGGCGGTCGACCGTGCGCTTGACGTTGGCCTTGACCGACGCTGCGAGCAGGTCGTCGCCGCCATTCTTCTTGGCAGTCAGCACGGCCGGGACGATCGGTTCGATCATGGCGCCGATCGCGCCGGGGAAGAACGCGCCCTGCTCCACCACCGACACCGCGGCGGCAACCGCGCCGCAGCTTTCGTGGCCCATCACCACCACCAACGGCACGCCGAGCTGGCTCACCGCATATTCGATCGAACCCAATGCCGTGGTATCGACGGTGTTGCCGGCGTTGCGAACGATGAACATCTCGCCCAGGCCGCGACCGAACAGCAGTTCTGGCGGCACGCGCGAATCCGAGCACGACACCAGGATCACGAACGGGGTCTGGCCCAGCGCCAGTTCCAAGCGGCGCTTGCCGTCGGAGATCACCTTCTTAGGACGGTTCTCGACAAATGCAGCGTTGCCGTCACGCAGGGTCTGCAGCGCCTGCTCGGCATTCAAATCGGTTTTCTTGCTGGGCGCGGCGCGCAACGAAAATGGCAACGACGCGGCGGCCGCGGCCACCGGCGCGCAACATGCGCATTGCAACAGCTTGCGACGGGATACGGACTGCAACATGGTAGAGCCCCTGTTCTCTGGTGTGTCGCGCGATCGTACACCCCAGCGGGCATAACCTAACGGACTCTAGCGGCGCTATCGACGCACCACTTCGCTTTAGCGTGCGCGCCGCAGTCAGGTCCAGTCGGTCAGGCCTTCGCGCCGGTAGGTTTCCTGGAACGCCGGCCGGGCCTTCATCCGCTGCGCATGCGCTTTCAGTGCCGGCCAGGTATCGGTCGCACGCGGCATATTGCGCGACCAGCGCATCAACATGGTCAGCATGAAATCGGCGGCCGATACCGTCTGGCCGAGCAGATAGGGCCCGTGTTCCTGCAGATGCGCATCGACCTGGGTCCAGGCCGCTTCCAGTCTGTTGCGTGCCTGGGCCTGCGCCGCATCGGCATGGGCAGCGCCGGCCGGCTCGTGCGGGTAGAACCAGGCGCGATAGGCCGGCTGCAAGGTATTGGCGCAGAAAAACATCCACTTGTAGTACGCCGCACGCTCGGGCGTGCCGACCGGCGGCGCCAACCCGGCTTGCGGGTAGAGATCGGCCAGGTGCATGGCGATCGCGGCCGCTTCGGTCAACACCTGACCGTCCAGCACCAGCGTCGGCACCACGCCGGCCGGGTTGAGCGCCAGATACTCCGGCGCCTTTTGCTCGCCGCGCTCGAAATCCAGCGGATGCAGCACGTGGGCAACGTCCAGTTCGATCAGCAGCCAATGGACGACCAGGGCGGCGGTACTAGGGGTGTGATAAAGCGTAGCGGCCATGCGGGCTCTCGGGTCAGTTGGTACAGGCGCGCAGGCAGGCGAGCTTGCGCGGTTCGCAGCGATTGTCATCGCTCTGCTGGGTGCAGTCGAAGACTTGCGCCATGCAGTTGGCCCGTTGCGCCGGATTCTGTACGTCGTCGCAGCGCTTTCCACGCGGTGCTGCCCTGCTGCTGCAACTGGACTCGCTGGGTCGGTCGGCGCGGCATTGTCGGGCGCTGCTGTTGCACTGTGCGATGCAGCGATCCGCAGCCGAGGGTCCGTTGAACCGAGTCGCGGTGTCGTTTGTCCTGAGCGGCTTGCGCTCTGCGAACGGCCCTGGGGCGGCAGGTGGCGGCGCGTAGTTGCGCGAGGGAAACAACACCGTGGGTGCCTTTTGCTGCTGCGCCGCCGAACTCAGGCTCAGGCACAACAACAACGCGATACAGACGAGTCGGAGCATTCCTGTTCTCCTTGGGGTACCGGCCAGTGCAGCGAGCATAGCCGGTTCGCGTGGGGCAACACCGGTCTTCCTCTGTCGAGAGGTCGCAGATGCTCCGCCTCCCGACAGCACCAGACCCTCTGCCGACAACCGCCTCCATCTGCCCGGTTATCTGCAGCAAACAGCAAGACGTGTCATCGCCTCGCCATTCCACATCAAGCCTGACGACCGCACTGGCGTGCACGGTCGTCAGCCGGATGCAGACAGTGCGGAGAAAACACACCCGCGTGTCCGCGTACGTCTTGCGCCAACTGGCGCAGCCCGCCTGGCTGACGGGCTGCACAGTCGGCGCCAAGAGTGGCTAACAAAACGTAGCGAGCAGTCGTCAGGTGGGTGTGGACGGCGCGCTCAGAACCGGAGTGTACGAGTGGTACATGCCGATTCCGAGCACCGGCCGCGCCCGCCTGGCGGCTGCACAGTAGTTTTGTCAGTTGCTCTAACGCGGTTACTCCACCACCACCGGAATCTTGCCGATACGCGACTGCCACAGCCGCGGGCCGGTCTTGTGCACCGATTCGCCGGTGGAATCCACCGCCACGGTGACCGGCATGTCCTTGACCTCGAACTCGTAGATCGCTTCCATGCCGAGGTCTTCGAACGCCAGCACGCGCGCGGCCTTGATCGCCTTGGACACCAGATACGCCGAGCCGCCGACCGCCATCAGGTACACGGCCTTGTTGTCGCGGATCGCATCGATGGCCGCATCGCCGCGCTCGGACTTGCCGACCATGCCGAGCAGGCCGGTTTGTTCCAGCATCTGGCGGGTGAACTTGTCCATGCGGGTGGCGGTGGTCGGGCCGGCCGGACCGACCACTTCATCGCGCACCGGGTCGACCGGACCGACGTAATAGATGAAGCGATTGGTGAAGTCGACCGGCAGCGTTTCGCCGCGATTGAGCATGTCGATCATGCGCTTGTGCGCGGCGTCGCGGCCTGTCAGCAGCTTGCCGTTGAGCAGGACCACTTCGCCCGGCTTGAAGCTGGCGACTTCTTCGCGGGTGATGGTGTCCAGATTCACCCGGCGCGCGTTGGTCGGGTTGTAGGTGAGCTTGGGCCAGTCTTCCAGCGACGGCGGGTCCAGCATCACCGGGCCGCTGCCGTCCAGGGTGAAATGCGCGTGGCGAGTGGCGGCGCAGTTGGGAATCAGCGCCACCGGCAAGTTGGCGGCGTGGGTGGGATAGTCCTTGACCTTGATGTCGAGCACCGTGGTCAGGCCGCCCAGGCCCTGCGCGCCGATCCCGAGCGCGTTGACCTTTTCGTACAGCTCCAGACGCAGTTCTTCGGCACGATTGGAGGCGCCACGCGCCTGCAGGTCGACGATGTCGATTGGCTCCATCAGCGCTTCTTTGGCCAGCAGCATTGCCTTTTCGGCAGTGCCGCCGATGCCGATGCCGAGCATGCCCGGCGGGCACCAGCCGGCGCCCATGGTCGGCACGGTCTTGAGCACCCAATCGACGATGGAATCGGACGGGTTGAGCATGGCGAACTTGCTCTTGGCCTCCGAGCCGCCGCCCTTGGCCGCGACGATCACGTCCAGATGGTCGCCCGGCACGATCTTGGTGTTGACCACTGCCGGCGTGTTGTCTTTGGTGTTGGCGCGCTTGCCGGCCGGATCGGCCAGCACGCTGGCGCGCAACTTGTTGTCCGGATGGTTGTAGGCGCGGCGCACGCCTTCGTTGACCATGTCTTCCACGCCCATGGTCGCGTCGTCCCAACGCACGTTCATGCCGATTTCCAGGAACACGGTGACGATGCCGGTGTCCTGGCAGATCGGGCGGTGGCCTTCGGCGCACATGCGCGAGTTGATCAGGATCTGCGCGATGGCGTCTTTGGCGGCCGGCGATTCTTCGCGCTCGTAGGCGGCGGACAGGTTCTTGATGTAGTCGACCGGGTGGTAGTAGCTGATGTACTGCAGCGCATCGGCGACGGACTGGATGAGGTCTTCCTGCTTGATCGAGGTCACGGCTGGCTCTACGGCTGGCGGGGGCAATCCGCACATTTTAGAGCAAACCGCGGCCGCGGCCGGATGTGGCATCTATTGAAGCGATTGACTGGGGCCTGCGCCGCGCGCCACCCAGGCGCGGCAAGATGAGTGCGCCGCGCTCGCCGGCGACGATGGCAGCCGACCTGCGAGGGCGCAGGGAGCGCTGCGACATCGCAGCACGCCGCACCCGGAACACGGGCACGTGCAGAAGACCGAATGGACCTCCAACGACCGTGCCGCCCTGGATAAGCCTTCCGGTATTGCCGTCATGGTAGACGCGCGCCTGCAGGCCGCCGCGGCCCCACTCGACCCGCACAGGCGGTGGCGCTGCTGTCGCGGCTGGCCGAGGCATTGCGTCGAGCGGCAGATATCCCGGGCCGCTGCGATGCGTGCACGTCCTCCCCGGCGAGCGGCCCAACACTCCGCACCGACGCCGCGCGCGGCACACTAGTGGGATGTCAGCTTCCCGTTCCAGCGCTACTGCGCCTGCCGCCCCTCGTACCGGCCCTACCCTGCGCGAGCGCCTGGATGCGCTGCGTAATCTGCCCCCGTTCCTGCGCCAGATCTGGCAGACCAGCCGCTGGTTGAGCGCCAGCAGCATCGGCCTGCGTGTGCTGCGCGCGTTGATGCCGGTGGCCACGCTCTACATCGGCAAATTGATCATCGACGAGGCGATTCACCTGGTCGACCAGCCGCCGGCATTCGAGTCCTTTACGCAGGCGCTCAGCAGCGGGCGCTTGAACCGCTTGCTGGAATTGCTGGCGCTGGAACTGGCGCTGGCGATCGGCTCGGACCTGCTCGGGCGCATGGTCGGTTATGCCGATGCGCTGTTGTCGGAGTTGTTCAACAACGCTGCCAGCGTGCGGTTGATGGAACATGCCGCACAACTGGATCTGGAAGATTTCGAAGACCCCGACCGCCAGGACAAGCTGGATCGCGCACGGCGTCAGACCATGAACCGCATGAACCTGATGAGCCAGTTGTTCGGCCAGGTGCAGGATGCGATCACCGTGATCAGCCTGGCGGTGGGGCTGGTGGTGTATGCGCCGTGGTTGATCGTGCTGCTGGCGGTGGCGCTAATCCCGGCCTTCATCGGCGAAGCGCACTTCAATGCGCTGGGCTATTCGCTCAACTTCCAGTGGACGCCGGAGCGCCGCCAGCTCGATTACCTGCGCCAGGTCGGCGCCAGCGTGGAGACTGCAAAAGAAGTCAAAATCCTCAACCTGCACCGCTTCTTGATCGCGCGTTATCGCCGCCTGGCCGACAAGTTCTTCCAGGCCAACCGCGCACTGGCGCGCAAGCGTGCGTCGTGGGGTGCGTTGCTGGCGGCGCTGGGTACGCTGGGCTACTACATGGCCTATGGCTATATCGCCTGGCGCACGGTGCGCGGCGATTTCAGCATCGGCGACCTGACCTTTCTGGCCGGCAGCTTCCTGCGTCTGCGTCAGTTGCTGGAAGGCCTGTTGATTGGGTTTTCGCAGGTCGCCGGCCAGGCCTTGTATCTGGACGATCTGTATTCGTTCTTCAACATCGTGCCGGAAATCCGCTCGCGCCCCAACGCCTTGCCGGTGCCGCGCCCGATCCGCCAGGGTTTCGTGTTCCAGGATGTGGGCTTCCGTTATCCGGACGCCGAGACGTGGACGGTGCGGCATCTGGATTTCGAACTGCGCGCCGGCGAAGTGCTGGCCCTGGTTGGCGAAAACGGCGCCGGCAAGACCACCCTGGTCAAGCTGCTGGCGCGGCTGTACGACCCCGACGAAGGCCGCATCCTGCTCGATGGGCAGGACCTGCGCGACTACGACCTGGACGATCTGCGCGCCAACTTGGGCGTGATCTTTCAGGACTTTGTGCGCTACCACCTGAGCGTAGGCGAGAACATCGGCGTGGGCCAGGTCGATGCGATGGACGATGCGCCGCGTATCCAGGCCGCAGCGCAGCGCGCGATGGCTGGCGAGCTCATCGACAGCCTGCCCGATGGCTACGATCAATTGATCGGCCGCCGCTTCAAGAACAGCGTGGATCTGTCCGGCGGGCAATGGCAGAAGATCGCCATCGCACGCGCTTACATGCGCGATGCGCAGCTAATGATTTTGGACGAACCCACCGCCGCGCTGGATGCGCGCAGCGAGTTCGAGGTGTTCCAGCGCTTCAAGGAGCTCTCCGACAACCGCACTGCGGTGCTGATCTCGCACCGCTTCTCAAGCGTGCGCATGGCCGACCGCATTCTGGTGCTGGCCGACGGGCGCATCGAAGCCAACGGCACCCATGCGGAACTGATGGCGCAGGGCGGGCGCTATGCGGAGCTGTTCGAGCTGCAGGCGGCGGGATATCGGTGAGGCCGGGAATGGGGAATCGGGAATGGGGAATCGTTAGAAGCGGCGTCGCGGCGGCTGACAGGTACTGAGCCTCCCCATCCTGCAGAAGCCCCAGATCTTGCGGCCCTGCACCCCATTCCGGATTCCCGATTCTCCATTCCCGCCAAATGAGAGTTCATCTCATTTGGCCAGCTTGAGGTAGAATTGCCGAGTATTCCTCCCACGACACTAAACCGGTATGTCTTCCGCTTTCGGCGCCGAAACGGTGCTTGAGGTCCGTCATTGGACCGATGCCTACTTCAGCTTCACCACGACCCGCGATGCCGGTTTCCGCTTCGAAAACGGCCAGTTCGTGATGATCGGGCTGGAAACCGAAACCCGGCCGTTGCTGCGCGCGTATTCGATCGCCAGCGCCAACTGGGAAGAGCATCTGGAGTTCTTCAGCATCAAGGTGCCGGACGGCCCGCTGACCTCGCGGCTGCAGCACATCCAACCGGGCGACAAGGTGCTGGTCGGCAAGAAACCCACCGGCACGCTGCTGATCAGCGACCTGCATCCGGGTCGTAATCTGTATCTGCTGGGCACCGGCACCGGCTTGGCGCCGTGGCTGTCGATCATCAAGGACCCGGAAACCTACGAGCGCTTCGACAAGGTGATCCTCACCCAGGGCGTGCGCTTCGTGCAGGATCTGGCCTATCGCGACTACTTCGAGCGCGAGCTGCCGCAGCACGAATTCCTCGGCGATCTGCTGCGCGAAAAACTGCTGTATTACCCGGCAGTCACCCGTGAAGCGTTTGCCAATCAGGGCCGCCTGACCGAACTGATGGCCGATGGCCGCATGCAGCAGACGCTGGGCCTGCCGACCCTGGACCCGGCCAACGACCGCTTCATGATCTGCGGCAGCCCGCAGATGCTGGCCGACCTGCGCACGTTGCTGGACGCACGCGGTTTCCAGACCTCGCCACGCATCGGCACCCCGGGGCATTACGTGTTCGAGCGCGCCTTCGTCGAGAAGTGAAGCAATGCACAGGCGTGCCGCTACTACACCGTCGTAGGAGCGCACCTGGGCGCGACGAAGCGTTCCCGGTACAGCCTCATCCCCGGTAACGCCTCGCATTTTCGGTAACGCCTCGTCGCGCCCGGGTGCGCTCCTACGATCCAGGCGCATCTAAGATTGGGCGTGCGGCTGCGATGTCACGCGCCCAGCGCACGCTCGATATCGGCGGCCAAGGCCTCCGGCTTGGTGGTGGTGCGTAAGGTGTTCGAGCGCGCCTTCGTCGAGAAGTGAAGCAACGCGCAGGCATGCCGCTACTGCACTGTCGTAGGAGCGCACCTGGGCGCGACGAAGCCTTACCGGTACAGCCTCATCCCCGGTAACGCCTTGCATTTTCGGTAACGCCTCGTCGCGCCCGGGTGCGCTCCTACGATCCAGGCGCATCTAAGGTTGGGCATGCACCTGCGATGTCACGCGCCCAGCGCACGCTCGATATCGGCGGCCAGGGCCTCCGGCTTGGTGGTCGGTGCGTAGCGCTCCAACACGGTGCCATCGCGGCCGATCAGGAACTTGGTGAAGTTCCATTTGATCGCCTCCGATCCAAGCACGCCGCGCTGTTCGTGCTTGAGCCATTGCCACAGCGGATGCGCGCTGCTGCCGTTGACCTCGACTTTGGACGCCAGCGGAAAATCCACCGCATAGTCGAGCGAGCAGAACTGCCGGATCTGTGCAGCATCGCCGGGCTCCTGGTGACCGAACTGATCGCACGGGAAACCGATCACTACCAGGCCACGCTCACGATAGCGCTGCCATAAGGCCTGCAACCCTGCGTACTGCGGGGTAAAGCCGCATTTCGAAGCCACATTCACCACCAGCACCACACTGCCGGCGTAGTCACGCATCGATTGCGTGCGACCGTCCAGGTCGGTGAACTCAAAGGTGGATAGCGCGGTCATCGACAACTCTCGATAGGGAAAGCGCTAGCCTAACCCAGCCCTCTCGGCCAGCCACACCCTCTCCGCACAGCGCTACCTCTCGCCCATGTGACATCCGCGCACCACGATCCAGCCGCGTATCGTTGGCTGTTCGCAGGTCTGTATGCAGGACCTCCGGCAGCGCATTCGCTGGAGCAGGACTTGTAGCATGTCCCGATGTGTCGCCGAGCCGCTGGCGGCTGTCCTGGCGAAGTCCCGGCGTCTTGGCGGCCTTGGGGCCTGGCGTGACCTGGCGCATGGTCGCGTCCGCCAGCCAGACATGCCTTTTGTCACACGCCTGTCCCGGCGGGCTGGGTTAGCCTCGGCGGCTCGCACTTTGGAGCCACCCTCTTGACCACCCGTCTCGCCTTTGCCCTGGCCGCTTCCCTGGGACTTGCCATGCCGTCCTACAGCATCGCCGCACCCGCCACCACGCAGGCTGCCACCCAAGCCAACCCCTTCTTTGCCGACAGCACGCTGCCACTGCATTACCCGCAGTTCGACAAGATCAAAGACAGCGACTTCGCACCTGCCTTCGACGCCGGCATGGCCGAGCAGTTGAAGGAAGTGGACAAGATCGCCACCCAGAAAGCCAAGCCGAGCTTCGACAACACCATCGTCGCACTCGAAAAGAGCGGCGCCACGCTCGATCGCGCCACCACGGTGTTCTTCAACCTGGTGGGTGCCGACACCAACGATGCACGCAAGAAACTGCAGGCCGACTACTCGGCCAAGTTCGCTGCGCATCGCGATGCGATTTCGCTCAACGGCAAGCTGTTCGCGCGCATCCAGACCTTGTACGACCAACGCGCCAAGCTGGGCCTGGATGCGCAAGGCCTGCGCTTGGTCGAGAAGTACTACAGCGACTTCGTCCGCGATGGCGCCAAGCTCTCCGATGCCGACAAGACCACGCTCAAGGCGATGAATGCCGAACTGGCCAACCTGGGCACCACCTTCAGCCAGAACGTGCTGGCCGAGGTCAATGCGGCGGCAGTCGTAGTGGATGACGTCAAGCAGCTCGATGGCCTGTCCGAGGAGCAGATCGCTTCTGCTGCCGAAGCAGCCAAGGCGCGCAAGCTCGATGGCAAGTACGTGATTGCGCTGCTCAACACCACCGGCCAGCCGCCGCTGACCCAGCTGAAGAATCGCGACCTGCGCAAGAAAATCTATGACGCGTCGGTCTCGCGCGGCAGCCATGGTGGTCAGTACGACAACACCGCGCTGGTGTCGCGCATCATGAAGCTGCGCGCCGACAAGGCCAAGCTGCTCGGCTTCCCGACCTACGCCGCGTACTCGCTGGAAAACCAGACCGCCAAGACCCCGGAAGCGGTCAACGCCATGCTGGGCAAGCTGGCACCGGCCGCGGTGGCCAACGCCAAGCGCGAGGCTGCCGATCTGCAGGCGATGATCGACAAGGAACAAAAAGCCGCACGCAAACCAACCTTCAAACTCGAAGCCTGGGATTGGGCCTACTACAGCGAGAAGGTGCGCCAGGCCAAGTACAACTTCGACGAGTCGCAGCTCAAGCCGTACTTCGAGCTCAAGAACGTGCTGGAAAACGGCGTGTTTTATGCAGCCAACCAGGAATACGGCCTGACCTTCAAGCAGCGCACCGACCTGCCGACCTACCGCGACGACATCACCGTCTATGACGTGTTCGATGCCGACGGCAAGCAGCTGGCGATCTTCATCGCCGACATGTATGCACGCGAATCCAAGCGCGGTGGCGCATGGATGAACTCATACGTGTCGCAGTCGGACCTGACCGGTTTCAAGCCGGTGGTGGCCAATCACCTCAACATCCCCAAGCCGCCTGCCGGCCAGCCCACGCTGCTGACCTGGGACGAAGTGACCACCATGTTCCATGAGTTCGGGCATGCGCTGCACGGCATGTTCTCCGATGTGAAATACCCGTATTTCTCCGGCACCAGCGTGCCGCGCGACTTTGTGGAGTTCCCCTCGCAGGTCAACGAGATGTGGGCCGACGAGCCGTCCATCCTGAAGAACTACGCCAAGCATTATCAAAACGGCACCCCGATGCCGCAGGCCTTGCTGGACAAGGTGATTGCCGCGTCCAAGTTCAACCAGGGCTTTGCGACCACCGAATATCTGGGTGCGGCGATGCTGGATCAGAACTGGCATCAGATCAGCGCCAACCAGGTGCCCGATGCGGCCGGCGTCATGGCGTTCGAGGCCAAGGCCTTGCAGCAGGACGGCATTGCCTACGCGCCGGTACCGCCGCGCTACAAGACTCCATATTTCAGCCACATCATGGGCGGCTATGCGGCGGGCTATTACGCCTACATCTGGTCCGAAGTGCTGGATGCCAACACCCAGCAATGGTTCAAACAGAATGGTGGATTGAGCCGCGCCAATGGCGATCGGTTCCGCAAGACGCTGCTGTCGCGCGGTGGTAGCGTGGATGCGATGGAGCTGTTCCAGAACTTCGCCGGGCATGCGCCGCAGATCGAGCCCTTGCTTGAGAAGCGCGGTCTGAGCGCGCAGGGCGGCGATGGCGCCACCCCGGAAGCGCCGCAGTCCAAGCCGTGATTGGAGCTGCGTAACGACAACGCCGCCCGGAGCGATCCGGGCGGCGTTGTCGTTTTTGCGGTGGCGTGCATGGCAGCCATCGCGCGTCGCTCAGGACTCTACGGCGTCCACGCCATTGAGCAATTTCTTGAGCAGTTTTTCCAGACGCGCCTGTTCGGCCTCGCTGATATCGCCCGCCTGCTCGTGCAACAGCGTGCATGCTTCCGGCAACAGGCTTTCGATTAACGCCAGCCCGGCCGGTTGCAGGGACAGCACGATCTTGCGCCGGTCGTCGGGACTGCTGCCCCGTGCGATCAAACCCTTCTCGCACAACTGATCGGTGAGTCGGGTGATGTTGGCCGGCTTCTCGCTGGCCGCCTCTGCCGCCTCGGTCGGCGTAATGGCCTGCTCGGGCGTGCCGTACAACATCATCAGGATCTCGTATTCCGGCGGACTGATCCCGTACGGCCTGAGTCGCACACAACTGATGGTGTGCAGCCGCTTGTAGAGATGCTTGATCAACCTCACCAGGACAGCCGGCTCCCGCGGAAAGGCTGGATAGCGCGCGCAGGTGTGGTCTACGCGATTTGCGGTTGGATCGAAACTGCTCATATCACCCGTTTGGTTACATTACTGAATGGCCTGAGCATTCAATCACATCACTTGCGGGGCGACATCTCAGCGAGCGAAAAGATGTACATATTCCGGCGCGACCCACGGCATCAACGTGGATGCAGCGACCTCGGCCGTTTGCGTGCCATCCGAATACGGCCCGACCTGATAAGGCGGAAACACGAAGCGCACTGCGGTGATCTGTCCGGCCGCATTCAACACCGGCACGAACTGCGCGAAGTTGTCCACCTGCGCTGCGGTTCCTTCGGCAATCATGCGGTCGGCCGATGCGACTTGTTCGGCCTGTTCTTCGACCGGCACACGATCGGCTTCCACGCGCTGGGTGGCAGCGGCATGCAATTGCGCAGCGACATCGCGACCGATCTTTTCCCAGCCGGCCGGGTCGGGAATCATCGCTTGCGCGGTCAGTTGCTTGCGCTCCTTGATCAGCCAGACGAAGCGCGCCACCAGCGGATCGCCATGCGCGCCGCCGGTATAGCGGCTGCCATCGGCGGAGACGACGATCAGGTCGGCGGTCTGCAATAGTTTTTCGAATGCCAGCGACAACTCATAGGGCGCTGCCGGTTTGTCGTTGCCCAGACCGGTTACCGCTTCCATCAGTTCGCTGCGGGCATCCTGCGCATACGTGCGAATCAACGCGGCCAGTTCCGGATACGCATCCAGCCCAGGCGGATAGCTGATCCCGACCATATAAGCCGGCGCGTGTTCGATCACATCTTCCAACGGGCCACTCTGCACCATCAGCGGTTCCGGAGGCGGCGTTGTCGCTGCTGCCGCATCGGCTGCCGGCTCGGTCGGCTCGACTACTGCCGGTTCGCGCTGCGTACAGCCCGCCAACAGGGCCAGCATCAGCAGACCCCGCACACTCTTGAATCCAAGCAACCGCACCATTCCCACCTGCTCCCCTGATCAAACCACCCACTGCTGTCCGTCAGGCCAGCAGATCCTGAAACTGTTGATGCCGGCGCACGTAGGCGGCGGCGTAGCTGCACGCTGGCACGACCTTCAGGCCGGCCTCGCGCGCATGCTGCAAAGCAGACTCGACCAACACGGCGGCAATACCGCGCCCTGCAATCGCATCCGGCACCAGCGTATGCGTGATGGTCATGCGCGCACCCTCGAGCTGATACACCAGCTCGGCGCGATGTCCCTCGGTGTCAATAACGAATCGCTGCTGTGTCGGGTCGTGTTCGGCGTGCACTGTCGCTGCCTCCATCGTGGTGTGCGCCCGGCAGTGAATGTGCGGCAAGTGTGACCAGCGCGACGCCGCGCCTGCGTGAAAATGAATCCACGCTGTGACCGTTAGCCCGACTCGGCAACGACATCCTTAAGTTCGCTCAACCAGCGCCGATAGCTGACTCGAAGGCGCTGC
Organism: Xanthomonas sp. Leaf148; assembly: GCF_001423585.1. GTDB lineage: Bacteria > Pseudomonadota > Gammaproteobacteria > Xanthomonadales > Xanthomonadaceae > Xanthomonas. The sequence continues at coordinate 406,685 of NZ_LMOP01000001.1, forward strand.
CTGCAACCGGTCTCCGGCCTGGCCAGCGCCCTCGCCTTACCAACGAGGAGTCACGCATGCAAAACGATTCGGCAGGAAACGGCACAGACAGCGACAGCTCGCTGCTGGAAGGCTTGTTCCAGTTCGCCATCAACGGCGACACCCACAACCCCGACTTCGCGCAACTCAACGATACCGTCTACGAGCGTCTGCAGCAGGCCTACGGCGCGGTGTCGGGCTCGGCACTCAGTACTGACCGGGAACGCAGCGCAGCCTGATGCCTGCGTCGCTCCACTTGCCAGGACCTGTGACGCCATGGCGTCGGTCCTGGCCCGGTTGCCGCACGCAACCGCTGCACTGACGCATTACCGCAACCCCGGCCAGCCCGGTACCCGAGCGACCGGACCCGCCAGCGCCCTCAGCCGAAGCGCGGATTGGACAGCTGCTCCAGAAAGATCTGCCACACCCGCGGCTCCATGATCAGCATGAACATCACCCCGAATGCCGCGCCGGCCAGGTGTGCGCTGTGGTTGATGCGATCGCCGCCGCGGCGGTCCATCCACAGGCTGTAGCCGACGTAGAACACCGCATAGATGATCGCCGGTGCCGGAATGAACAGCACCAGGATGATGGTCCACGGCTGCAGCAGGATGAAGGCGAACAGCACCGCCGACACCGCACCGGAGGCACCCAGGCTCAGATAATTGGGGTTCTTCTGGTTCTTCAGATAGCTGGGCAGGATCGACACCACCAGCGCGGCCAGATAGAACAACGGATAGGTCAGCACGCTGCCGGTCAGCTGCGTCATCACCTTTTCGATCACTCGTCCGAAAAAGAACAGCGTGATCATGTTGAAGACCAGGTGTCCCAGGTCGGCGTGGATGAAGCCGTAGGTCACCAGGCGGTCGTACTGCCGGTTCTTGTCCAGCGCCGGCGGCCACAGGATGAGCCGGTCGGCCAGCTTGCGGTTATTGAACGCCAGCCACGAGACGATGCCGGTGATGGCGATCAGGATCAGGGTAATCATGCGGACCTCAGGCAGAACGGTAATTGTCGACCATGCGATAACGGCGCGCGTACAAGCCAAAGGCCAGTGCTGCCAGGAATGCGAAGGCCGCGAAGAAGAACATCAAAAATGCCGCTTCGCTGAGCCCAGTATCGGCGATATGCGAGGTCACCGTCGCATTGCGCACCGCCACGTTCGATAGCAGCACCCACAGATTGCCGACCGTGGTGGTCAGATACCAGAAGCTCATCACCACGCCCTTCATCGACGGCGGCGCCTGGCTATAAGCGAACTCGATGCCGGTGGCCGACACCAGCACCTCGCCGAAGGTAAGCAAGGCATAGGGCAGCATCTGCCAGGCGATGTGCATCGGCTCGCCGCCGTCCATGACGACCTGGATCGCGCCGACCGCAATCCACGCCACGCCACTGAAGGCGATACCGCTGGTCATGCGACGCAACGGCGTCGGCTCCCAGCCACCACGGCGTAACAGCGGATACAGCACCAGGTTGTTGAAGGGGATCAGCAACATCACCAGCAGCGGATTGAGCGCCTGCATCTGCGAGGCGGTGAACCACGCCGGCATGGTCATCTCGCGTCCCTGCAACACCCAGGTCGAGGCCTTCTGATCGAACAACGAAAAGAACGGCGTCACCAGCGCGAAGATCACCAGCACCCGCAGCAAGGCGCGCACGCCTTCGACCGCGGCATCCGGATGCGTACCGCGCGCGCGCTCCAGCTGCCACCAGGTGCCGCCGCCGATCCCGGCCAGCAGCAACACCAGCGCCATGCACAGGCAGATAACGATGCCCAGCGGCTCGATCAGCATCATGCAGGCCAGTGCAGCGACCACCGCGATGACTGCCAGCGCCAGACCAGGCCGCCCCTGCCCTGGCGCGCGTGCCAGCAATGCCGTGCGCAGCACCGCGCCGAACCCGTGCGGGTCTTTCGGCGGCAACGGCACCAGCACGTAGCGCTTGCGACCCAGCCAGAACACCAGCGTGGCCACGAACATCAAGATGCCGGGAATGCCGAACGCCCACGACGGGCCCAGATTCTTCAGTGCGACCGGGATCAGCAACGAGGCGAACAACGAGCCGAAGTTGATGATCCAGTAGAAAGCGTCGAACACCACCTTGGCCATGTGTTTGTTGGACTGGTCGAACTGGTCGCCCATGAACGAGGCCACCAGCGGTTTGATGCCGCCCGCACCCAGCGCAATCAAGCCCAGCCCGACGAAGAAGCCTTGACGGCTGCCCTCGAACATCGCCAGACACGCGTGGCCGGCGCAATAGATGAGGCTGAACCACAGAATCGTGTTGTATTTGCCGAACAAGCGATCAGCCAGCCAGCCGCCCAGCAGCGGGAAGAAAAACACCCCGATCATGAAGCTGTGCAGGATGTGCTTGGCTTCGGCCTCGCGGCCCGGCCCGCCAACCTCCTGCAGCAGCAGCGAGGTGATCAGAAACTGCACCAGGATGTTGCGCATCCCGTAGAAGCTGAAACGCTCGCAGGCTTCGTTGCCGATGATGAAAGGAATCTGGCGCGGCAGGCGCGCGCCGGCCGTGGGGCCCGGCAAGGTCGAGGTGGTCAAAGGCGGTCCGACGAGCTGAAAACAGGCCCTATCGTACCGGCGCCGAGCTGCCGGCCGCCATGCGCGCGCAGGTCGGCTGCTGGCGTTGCGCGCTCAGGACATCGCACCGCGCGCAGTCGACGCCGAGTGCATGCGTGCGCAGACCGCGTCGATAACCCGCAAAAACCGGCGTTTTCGAATCGCTCGCGCCCGCTTGAAGTCGGCGACCATGCCGCAGTGCAGATTGGCCTGCCAGCTCGGCTCGGCTACATTGCAAACGTTTTCCTGGAACACTGGACCGCTGGATGCCCCGCTTCACCCGCCTGGCCCTGAGCCTGTTGTTGTTGACCTGCGCCCCTGTCGCGCTGGCCGCCGAACCGCTGACCACCCAGGCCGAGCGCAGCGGCTTTGTGCATACCGGCCGCTATGACGAAGTCATCGCGCTGTGCGATGCGTTTGCGCAGCGTTACCCGCAGGCGGTGCGCTGCGTCGAGTTCGGCACCACGCCGGAAGGCAGGCCGATGAAGGCCTTGATCGCCTCCACCAGCGGCGCGCTGGATGCGGCCAGCGCCGCACAGCGCAAGCTGCCGGTGGTCTTGATCCAGGGCGGCATCCACGCTGGCGAAATCGATGGCAAGGACGCGGGCTTTCTGGCCTTGCGCCAGCTGCTCGATGGCAAGGCCGGCAAGGGCGTGCTCGACACGTTGGTATGGGTATTCGTGCCGGTGTTCAACGTGGATGGACACGAGCGCTTCGGCGCCTGGAATCGCCCCAACCAGCGCGGCCCCGAGCAGATGGGCTGGCGTGTCACCGCGCAGAACCTCAATCTCAACCGCGACTACGTCAAGGCCGACGCGCCGGAGATGCAGGCCATGCTGCGGCTGGTACAGCAGTGGGACCCGCTGATGTACGTGGACCTGCATGTCACCGACGGCGCCAAGTTCGAGCACGACGTCTCGGTGCAGGTGGAGCCGGTGCATGCCGGCGACACCACGCTGCAGCGCGACGGCACGCGTTGGCGCGATGCAGTGCTGGGCGATCTGGCCAAGCAAGGTTCGCTGCCGCTGCCGTATTACCCCTCTTTCGTGCACGAAGACGACCCCAGCTCCGGCTTCGCCGACGACGTGTCGCCGCCGCGGTTTTCGCATGGCTATTTCCTGCTGCGCAACCGCTTCGGCATGTTGGTGGAAACCCACTCGTGGAAGGACTACCCCACGCGCGTGCGGGTCACCCGCAATGCCATCGTGTCGGTGCTGCAGCAGGCCGCAAAACATGGCAACGCCTGGCGCGCCGATGCGCTGGCGGCCGATCAGCGCGCCAGCCAGCTGGCCGGCATGCCCGAGCCGCTGCGCTTTGCCGCCGGCCCTGCCGCGCGCACCGTGGCGTTTCGCGGCTATGCGTATACGCGCACGCCGTCGCCGATTTCCGGCGCGCTGATGACGCGCTACGACGAGAGCAAACCGCAGATCTGGAAGGTACCGCTGCGCGATCAGATCAAACCCGATTTGGTGGTCGACGCACCGCGTGGCGGCTATCTGGTGCCGGCAGCGCAAGCGGCCTTTGTCGCCGAGAAATTACGCCTACATGGCATCGATTTCCGCACCGTCGCCAGTGCGGCAGAACATCCGGTGCAAACCTTCCGTGCCGACACCGCCAACTTTGCCGCGCGCTCGAACGAAGGTCACCAGACCTTGGAGGTCGGTGGGCAATGGCGCGATGAAACCCGCAATGTCCCGGCCGGCGCGTTGTTCGTGCCGATTGCGCAACCCAAGGCGCGCCTGTTGATGGCGATGCTGGAGCCGCAGGCACCGGACTCGCTGCTGCAGTGGGGCTTTTTCAACACGGCCTTCGAGCGCAAGGAATACATGGAGGCCTACGTGGCCGAAGACGTGGCGCGCGACATGCTGGCCAACGACGCCGCGTTGAAGGCCCAGTTCGACCAGCGCATCGCCAGCGACCCGGAGTTTGCCAACAGCCCGCAAGCGCGCCTGGAGTTCTTCGCCAAGCGTCATTCTTCCTGGGACGAGCGCTACCAGCTCTATCCGGTGCTGCGTACCGCGCAGACCGACTTCTAACCGCGCCGCCTCTCCAGGCGAGCGACCGAACCGCGCCTGTGCGCGGCTCCCATCCGGGCATCTCGCTGCCCCCAATTTCGTAATGACCCAGTACGACAAGGACACCCCGTGCCACACCCCGCTATGAAACCGTTTACAACGACTACTCTTCGCCCTCGCCCGCTCGTCTTGGCGGTGGTCATGGGCCTGGGCATCGCGCTGTCTGCGCCGTTGGCACTCGCACAATCCGCAGCGGCACCGCAGCCATGGATGGACACCGCGTTGACCGCCGACCAACGTGCGGACCGGCTGCTGGCGCAGATGACCGACGACGAAAAATTCCAGATGCTGCGCAGCTATTTCGGCCTGGGCACCGACAAGATTCCCAAGCCGGAAGGCGCGCTGGGGTCGGCAGGCTATGTGCCCGGCATTCCACGCTTGGGTATCCCCGCGCAGCAGCTGGCAGATGCCGGCGTGGGCGTGACCAATCCAGGTGGCATCCGCAAGGGCGACTTCGCCACCGCGATGCCGTCCGGCCCGTCCACGGCATCCAGCTGGAACCCGCAGCTGGCCTTTGCCGGCGGCAAGACCATGGGCCGCGAATCCTGGCAGCAGGGCTTCAACGTGCTGCTGGCCGGCAGCGTCAACCTGCAGCGCGATCCGCGCAACGGCCGCAACTTCGAATACGCCGGCGAAGACCCGCTGCTGGCCGGCACCATGGTCGGCGAATCGATCCGCGGCGTGCAGAGCGAACACGTGCTGTCGACGATGAAGCACTTCGCGCTCAACGACATGGAAACCCGGCGCAACTTCCATAGCGCCGACATTGGCGAGCAGGCGATGCACGAGTCGGACCTGCTGGCCTTCGAGATTGCGCTGAAGATCGGCGACCCGGCGTCGGTGATGTGTTCGTACAACAAGATCAACGGCATCTACGGCTGCGAGCACGATTACCTGCTCAACCAGGTGCTCAAACAGGAATGGAAATACCCCGGCTATGTGATGTCCGATTGGGGCGGCGTGCACAGCGGCTCCAAGGCCGCGCTGGCTGGACTGGATCAGCAATCGGCCGGCGAAGTGTTCGATGCTGCAGTGTTCTTCGATGCGCCGTTGCGCATGGCGGTGGGCGCCGGCGTGGTGCCGCGCGCGCGCTTCGACGACATGGTCAAGCGCGTGCTGCGCAGCCTGTTTGCGCATGGCGCGTTCGATCACCCGACCCAGCGCCAACCCATCGATGGCAAGGCCGGGCAACTGGCCGCGCAGCATGTGGCCGAAGAAGGCAGCGTGCTGCTGCGTAATGAGCAAGCTCTGTTGCCACTCTCCAAGGACGTGCGCCGCATCGCGGTGATTGGCGGCTACGCCGACAAGGGCGTGATGTCCGGCGGCGGCTCCTCGCGGGTGGACTACACCATCAATGGCGGCAACGCGGTGCCCGGGCTCACCCCGACCACCTGGCCGGGCCCGGTGATCATCCATCCGTCCTCGCCGTTGCAGGCCCTGCGCGCCGCATTGCCAAATGTGCAGATCGACTACGTCGACGGCAAGGACCGCAATGCGGCCGCACGTGCGGCCAAAGCGGCCGATGTCGCCATCGTGTTCGCCACCCAATGGGCCGCCGAATCGGTGGACCTGCCGGACATGCAGTTGCCCGACAACCAGGATGCGTTGATCGACGCAGTGGCCAAGGCCAACCCCAAGACCACCGTGGTGCTGGAAACCAACGGCCCCGTGCGCATGCCCTGGGCCGAGCGCGTGCCGGCGGTGCTGCAGGCCTGGTATCCGGGCATCGGCGGCGGCCAAGCGATCGCCAACCTTTTGACCGGCGCGGTGAATCCGTCCGGCCATCTGCCGGTGACCTGGCCGGTGGACGAATCGCAGCTGCCGCGCCCGTCGATTCCGGGGCTGGGCTTCAAGCCGGCCAAGCCGGGCGAAGACAGCATCGACTACGCCATCGAAGGTGCCAACGTCGGCTACAAGTGGTTTGCCGCGCGCAAGCTCACCCCACGTTATCCGTTCGGCCACGGTCTGTCGTACACGCAATTCCGCATGGGCGGCCTGCAGGTGGACGCGCAAGGCAGCACCCTCACCGCACGCTTCGAGGTGGAGAACACCGGCCAGCGCGAAGGCGCTGCGGTGCCGCAGCTCTACGTCACCTTGCCCGATGGCCATGCCACACCGCTGCGCCTGATCGGCTGGCAGAAGCTCACCCTCAAGCCCGGCGAAAAGCGCAGCGTGCAGGTGATTGCCGAACCGAAGACGCTGGCCGATTTCGATGCCAAGGCACGTCATTGGAAGATCGCTGGCGGCACCTACCGCGTGCAACTGGCGCGCTCGGCGAGCGAGCCGGTGCAGAGTGCGGAGGTCCGCTTGCAGGCGACGCAACTGCCGTAACCAGCGGCGCGGCGCGCGCGATCCATGCGTCCGCCGCGTCCAGCTGCCGAGCGCTGCATGGCACACACAAAAAATGTAGGAAAGTGCGTTGACAGCCGCACGCCCAGCTTGCACAATTCGCCCCCTGAGTCGCCCAGGTGGCGGAATTGGTAGACGCACTAGCTTCAGGTGCTAGCGGGGGCAACTTCGTGGAGGTTCGAGTCCTCTCCTGGGCACCACGACTCACGGTAGATCGTAAAAAACCTCGCTTCGGCGGGGTTTTTTGCGTTTGGGTGTTTGCTTTAGCGCACTACTGGCCGCTGAGCCGTTGTCTGTTGCAGGCAGTCTCCGGCGGCAGGTCCATCGAACGATTCCGCCATCGCGCGGCAAGGTCACTGAGCACCAGCCAAGCTCACGCCGCGCAGCACGCGCAGCCGCAGTGATCCAAAGCCATGTGCTGCCAACAAACACCACATGGCTGCACGCCGTTGCGGTGTTTTACAGACACACAAGCGCCGTAGCGCGCGAGGCAGTGACTTTCGACACGCGCCGCACGCGATCCAAACGCATGAGGATGCCGCGTCACCTTCACGGCAATCCCCATGCGTCGCTCGCTGCCACGTGCCTTATTGCAGATTGCCACGCTCAGCCCACCCGCGTGGGCACAGCAGGCGCATACTAGCCCGTCGCAGACGCATCGGGCGCAGATGTGATCGCACCACTGCGGCCTTGGTACAGCGTTCAATGTGCTCGCCGACCGCGGCGGCATCTGGCTTTACTGCGACAGTGGCGTGTTAGCTGCGCTTAGTCAGGACTGCTGGACTTGTCCCTGATCGCTTGACTGATGCGCTTGGCGCGTGCGAGGTCTCCGGCCGCCTCATACGCCTCCGCCAGGCTGTCCAGCGCATTGCTCGATGCCGGGAACAAGTCCACGTTGAGTGCAAACACCCTGATCGCGGCGGTGGCGCCCAGGTTGGACAGCACGGTGTAGCCGGTGGTGTTGATCGCCCGTTCGAGCGCCTCGTCGGAGAGGCCGGGCCGCGCCCGGAGTGCCTGCGCAAAGATGCGGGTCTCCTGCTCGTCGGGAGCGCGCAGTGCGAAGGCGATCAGTGTTTCAGCCAGCGATTTGCTGGGAAACCGTTGCGTTGAGAGCGTGGCAACGACGCTGTCCAGCAGCACCCTGCTCCACACACCGCGCGCACTTCCATTAGTGAGATAGACCACGCTGTAGCTGTCACCATCAAGCGTCGTATCGAACAGGATCCGCACCCGCACTCGCGCGCCGCCATCGTGGCCGACAGATTGATACGCATCGTCTTGCCCGACCTCCCAACCACTGGCGAACCAGCCGCGCTGCCCATTGGGAAGCGTCTGCGGTTGCCAGAGCTTGCGTAGGGTCTCCTTGCCCACCAGGCGCCCGGTCCGCACCGCCTCCAGAAACGTGCTCAGATCGTCGACGCTTGTGTACAACTGCCCATGCGCCAGCGCGTACTCCGGCCAGGCGACAGTGGGCTCCGGCTCCAGCTTGCCGTCGGTGCCGAGATACGCGCTGGCTACGCGATGCGCAGGCAGCAGTGGAAGTCCAATTGATGTGTGCGTCAGATGCAGCTTGGTGATGATTCGCTCCGATGCAATCTGCGGATACGGCTTGCGGTAGTGCGCCTGCAGTAGCTGCCCAAGCACCACGTAATTGATGTTGGTATAGCGCGTATCGCTGCCGGGAACGGCAACCAAGGGCTGTGTGGCCAGTCGCTCGAACATCGCCTGCGCGCTGGCCGCAAAGCGCGCATTGGCCTCGTCCGCGCCACGCATCTGCGACGGTTCAAAGTACTCCGGCAGACCGGAGGTGTGATCGAGCAGCTGCCGAACGGTGATGTGCTTCCAGGGTTCGGGTAACGCAGGCAGATACTGCCTGGCCGGCTGATCCAGGTCGATCTCACCTGCTTCCACTAATTGCATGATCAAGGTGCTGACAAACAGCTTGGCGACCGAAAACGCCGGAAAGATCTGCTCGGGCGTGACCGGCTGCTGCGTCTGCAGATCGGCAACGCCGTCGACTCCGCGAAACACCCGCTTGCCGTTGTGCACGACAACCACCGCTTGGCCGACGATGCCGTAGCGTTGCCGATTGAGCTGCATCTGCCGGGTCAGACGGTCGGCAAGAGGCTCAGGCGTGGCAGCGACGGGAAAGCAACAGCACACCGCAAGACACAGCAGCAACCATGCAAACCAGTGCGGAAGGTGTAGTCGCCGCGCCGGCAGACGCGATGATCGCGTCGTGGCTGGCGAAGCTCCATCCGTGAATGCCCTACCTGCCCAACACCTGACCATCGGCGCTGCTCCTGAGTGAACAGCGCCAGTCTAGCCGAGCCGCACAACCTGCCGTGCGCTCAGTGTCCCCCAGCCGCTGCAGCGCCACCGGCGCCCGCACCGAACGGCGGCTTCGCCAACCACAGGAAGAAGATGATCGCCAGGAACGTCCAGCCGAGCAGATAGAAGATGTCGTTGAAGCCCATCTGCGAGGCCTGGTGGTTGATCATGTTGTTGAGCGAGGCCGCGCCGCGTTGCAGGTCGCCCTGCCCCATCGCGGTGACCTGTTCCTGCATGCCGGACGTGTAGACCGAGATGTGTTCGGTGATATGCGCGTGGTGCACTTGCGTGCGTCGCGCCCACAGATACGTGGTCAGCGATGCAGCAAAGCTGCCGCCCAACGTCCGCAGGAACGTCGCCAGGCCGGAGCCGGCCGCGATCTCGCGCCCGTCCAGATCCGATAGCAGAATCTGCAGCACCGGCATGAAGAACAACGCAACGCCGACACCCATCACCAATTGCACGGTGGCCACGTGGCTGAAGTCCACCTGCAGGTTGAAGTTGGAGCGCAGGAAGCTGGTGAACGACAAAAAGATAAAGGCGACGGTGGCCAGCATGCGCAGATCGAACCGCAATGCGTACTTGCCCACGAACGGCGTCATCAACACCGGCAGGATGCCGATTGGCGCGGTGGCCAGGCCGGCCCAGATCGCGGTATAGCCCATGTCGCGTTGCAGCCACTGCGGGATCAACAGGCTCACGCTGAAGAACGCCGCATACGCCACCACCATCGCCAAGGTGCCGGCGCGGAAGTTGCGATGTCGAAACAGTTTGAGATCGACGATGGGGTCCTTGTCGGTGAGTTCCCAGATCACGAACACCACCAGCGCCACGGCGGCGACACAGGCCAGCACCACGATCTTGTCGGACGAGAACCAGTCTTCGTCATTGCCCAGGTCCAGCACCAGCTGCAGCGCGCCCACGCCGACCACCAGCAGGATCAGGCCGATGTAATCCATGCGCGGTTTTTCGAGCTGTTCGGGGCGATGCCGCAACTGTGACCCCACAATACTGCTGGCGATGATGCCCAGCGGCACGTTGATCAGAAAGATCCATTCCCAGCTGTAGTTGTCGGTAATCCAGCCGCCCAGGATCGGGCCGGCAATCGGCGCGACCACGGTGATCATTGCGAGCAACGCCAGCGCCTGCCCACGTTTTTCGCGCGGGTAGATCGACACCAGCAAACTTTGGGTGATGGGATACATCGGCCCGGCGACAAACCCCTGCAGCGCGCGTGCGACCACCAGCATGCCCATGCTCTGCGCCAAGCCGCACAACAGCGATGCCACGGTGAACGCCAGCGTCGACCACACGAACAACTTGGTTTCGCCAAAGCGCCGGCTCAACCAGCCGGTCAGCGGCAACGCGATCGCCGTGCTCACCGCGAACGAGGTGATGACCCAGGTGGCCTGCTGCGAACTTGCGCCGAGATTGCCGGCGATGGTCGGCAGCGAGACGTTGGCGATGGTGGTGTCCAGCACCTGCATGAACGAGGCCATGGCCAGGCCCATGGTGCACAACGCCACGCTGGCCGGACGAAAGCCGGCCGCGGGCGCCGGCGCCGCCGGGCCGCCGGACGCGGTGGGAGCTTGCGAAGACATGGTGGCTTAGCCCGCCTTGCTGGCAGCCTGCGACGGCAGGTTGTCCTGGATGATGCGATGGATGTCGGCGTCGGCAGCCTGCAACTGCTGCGCATACACATCGGTGGAGAACACCGAGCCGGTCGCCAGCTTGGTCGGCAGCACGCTGCCCTGCTGGTCATGCAGATTGACGTCGACCTTCATCGACAAGCCAATGCGCAGCGGGTTGTCGGCCAGTTGCTTGCTGTCCACCGCAATGCGCACCGGCACGCGCTGCACGATCTTGATCCAGTTGCCGCTGGCGTTTTGCGCCGGCAACAGCGAGAACGCGCTGCCGGTGCCCAGGCCCAGACTCTCGATGCGACCGGTGTAGTCGACGCCACCGCCGTACAGATCCGAATGCAGTTCCACTTCCTGGCCCAGGCGCATGTGCTTGAGCTGGGTTTCCTTGAAGTTGGCTTCCACCCACACCTGCTCCAGCGGCACCACCGCCATCAGCACGCTACCCGGCTGCACGCGTTGGCCAACCTGCGCCGAACGGCGTGCGACATAGCCGGACACCGGTGCCACCACACCGGTACGTGCGTGGTTGAGATAGGCCTGACGCACCTGCGCTGCAGCCGTCTGTACATCCGGCTGATTGGACAACGCGCTGTCGTCGATCAGCGCACGGTTGCGCTCGAAGCTCTCGCGCGAGCCGCTCACTGCCGCTTCGGCGGCAGCCAGTTCTTCGCGGACATGCGCCAGTTCTTCATTGGAAATGGCGCCACTGGCAGCCAGATTCTTGCGTCGCGCAAAGTCGGCACGGGCACTGCGCAAGGTGACTTCGCGTGCCGACAATTCGGCCTGCGCGCCTTCCACGCTGCGGTACAGACCACGCACCTGGCGCACGGTCTTGGCCAGGTTGGCTTCGGCCTGCTGCAACGCCACTGCGGTATCGGCCGGATCCAGTTGCACCAGCAGCTGGCCGCGTTCGACGCGCATGCCGTCTTCGGCACCAATGCTGACCACCGTGCCGCCCACCATCGGGGTGATCTGCACCTGGTTACCCTGCACGTAGGCGTCGTCGGTGTCCTCATACCAGCGGCCGACCAGGACGTACCAGGTCACGATGCCGATGATCGCCAGGATCACCACAATGGCCACGATGCGCAGCGCCGCACGGCGCTTGCTCGGTGCGGCGGGCGCGGGTTGGGAAGAAGTTGGAGTCGTCTGGCTCATCGTCGATGTCTCAGGAATTCGGTTGTGCGGAAGTGGGCGCGGTGTGTGCGGTGTCGCGTGCGGGCTCCGGCGTGAATCCGCCGCCCAGCGCACGCTGCAACCTCACCGAGGCCAAAAGTTGTTGCGACTGCAGCCCGGCCATGCGCTGGCGTGCGACGAGCAATTGCTCCTGCACGCTGAGCACGTCCAGATAGCCGCCGATACCGGCGCGGTAGCGCTGCTGCGCCAGATCGAATGCCGCAGCAGCGGTCTGCACGGCGTCGTCCTGCGCACGTGCGCGTTGCTCCAGCGAACGCACTGCGTTGGCCTGGTCGGCCACTTCGCGCAGCGCCGCGATCACTTTCTGGTTGTAGTCGGCCACCGCCAGGTCGTACTGCGCGTCGCTGCCGGCCAGATTGGCGCGCAGCTTGCCGCCGTCGAAAATCGGCAGGCTCAATGCCGGCGCAACCACGCCGAACACCGACGCGCTTTCCAGTAACTGGCCGACATCGCGGTTCACTACGCCGCCCAGGGCGATGATGTTGAAGCTGGGATAGAAGCGCGTCTTGGCCGTGGCGATGTCCTTGTCGGCCGCCTCCACGCGCCAGCGCGCAGCCACCACGTCCGGGCGACGGCCGAGCAGATCGGCCGGCAGGTTGCTCGGCAGCTGCGCGGCAATGGTCGCGCCCAGCACCGGGCGTGCGATGTCCAGCCCGCGGTCCGGGCCCTGGCCAAGCAACGCCGCCAGCGCGTTACGCGCCTCGTCGATCTGTTGCTGCGACGACTGCACCTGCTGCTGCGCGGCCGGCACCCGGGCCTGCGCCTGACGCAGTTGCAGATCGCTGTCGATGCCGGCACTGCGGCGCTGCTGGGTGAGTTCCACGGTCTTGCGCGAGCGCGCCAGTTCTTCGTCGGCCACATCGTGCAGACGCCAGGCGTAGTCGAGCTGCGCATAGGCTTCGGCGATCGCCGCCGACAGGTTCAGGCGCGCTGCCTGCGCATCCACCTCGGCCGCGTGCGCGGTGTCCACCGCCGCTTCCCAGGCGGCGCGCTTGCCGCCCCACAGGTCCACGCCGTAGCGGAAATCCACCACCAACTGACCGTTACCACCAAAGCGTCCGCCGCGTTCCTCACCGGCCACCGATTCCGGCAACTGCACGCCTGCGTAGCCGCCGGAGACCGACAGGCTGGGGCCGCGATCGGCCTGCGCGGTGCCGATACGGGCCTGTGCCTGGCGCAGGCGCACGTCGGCGGCGTCAAGGCTGGGGCTGTGCTGCAGGCCCTCGCCGATCAGCGCATTCAATTGCGCATCGCCCAGCGCGCGCCACCAATCGCTAGCCGGCCATGCGGCTGGGCTCAGCCCGGCTTGCGCCAGGGTGCGCTCGGCATGCAGCTGGCTGGCGTCGAGCAAGGTGCCTTGCGGCGCCAGCCCACGGCTGCTGGCGCAGGCGGCCAGCGCCAGCGTCAACGCGGTGAGAACAAGCGGCCGCGCCAGGCGCATCGAGCGCGGGCGCAGCGTCTGGATGAAGGAACTAGCAGCGTTCATGAGTTGAGTGCATCGCGGACACGGATAAGAAGGGAGGTGAGTTGCTCGCGCTCAGGGGCATCCAGGTCGCGCAGGCCATGCTCGATCGCACGTTCGCCGCGCAAGCGCAGCCGTTCCCACAGCGCCACGCCCTGCTCGGTCATGACGATCTGCAGCGCGCGCCGGTCCTGGGCATGCGGCTCGCGCCGCACTGCGCCCAAGGCCTCGAGCTTGTCGAGCAGGCGGGTCACCGCGCTCGGCGTCTGGTCCAGCGCCTGCGCCAGTTCGTTGGCCGTGCAGGGCGAACGCACTGCCAGGATCTTCAGACCGACGTAGTGACTGAAACCGAAGTCGGGCAGCTCGCCCTTCATCTCGGCCTCGAGCTGACGCATCAGCGCGTCGCGCACCTGGCGCAACAGCAACCCGAACGACGGCGGAGCGGTGGGGGTTAAATTCATGCAGCACATTTTGTTCCGAAAAATATATTTGTCAACGCAAATATCTCAACCGGGATTAAACCGTCAGCAAGGATCGTCACCTTACGCGCCACTCCGTCTGGCCCGGTAATACAATCAGGCCAATGACTATCGAAAACCCGCCAACGACCGTGGACGCCCTTCCCCCTGGCGTACGTGCCAGCTTCGAATGGGCCGACGGGCCGGTGCTGATCGCGTTCCTGGCCGACCTGCGCGCGGTGTGGGCGCCGGAGACCGCCTGGCATACGCATGTGCGCGGGCAGCTGATGTTTGTCGAGCAAGGGGTGCTGACCGTGCACACCGAGCAAGGCGCGCTGTCGCTGCCACCGGGCTGCGCCGGCTGGATGCCGCCCGGCCAGCAGCACACCGTAGAGCTGGCCGGTCCGATGCGCGGCTGGGGCGTGGTGGTGCGGCCGGATGCCTGCGCCGCCCTGCCCGCGCAAGGCGGCGTGATCCGGCTGACCGGGTTGGCGCGCGAAGCGATCATGCGCGCCGCCAGCTGGCCGCTGGATCAGCCGCTGGATACCGCCCAGCAACGGCTGGCTGCGGTGCTACTGGACGAGCTATGCCAGGTCCAGATCGACCACCTGCACCTGCCGATGCCGGCCGACCGCCGCCTGCTGCGGATTGCCCGGCAATTGCTCGCCACCCCCGCCGACCCGCGCCCGCTCGATGCCTGGGCCGATTGGGGCGGGCTGTCGCCGCGCAGCCTGAGCCGACATTTTCGCGACGAGACCGGGTTGAGTTTTGCGCAGTGGCGCCAGCAGGCCCGGCTGGCCGAAGGTCTGCGCCGGCTCAGCCAGGGCAGCGCCGTGGCGCAGGTGGCCGACCAGCTCGGCTACAGCAGCCCCAGTGCCTTCGTCAGTGTGTTTCACCGCCATTTCGGCGCCCCGCCCACCCGTTATCTGGCCGCCGGCCACGCGCGCGGCTTGGCATCCCCCGCCGCATCCGGATAATCGGCGCTCTTCGAGTCCGCGCTCTGGTGCGGGTTCTTCTTTCGCAGGACCTGGCTTTACATGACCGATCTGACCCGCCCCACCTTCCACGGCTTCGAACAGCTGCCGCTGCGCGAGTACGCCGAACGCGCCTATCTCGATTATTCGATGTACGTGGTGCTCGACCGCGCCCTGCCGTTCCTGGGCGATGGCCTGAAGCCGGTGCAGCGCCGCATCATCTTCGCGATGAGCGAGCTCGGCCTGAACGCGGCCGCCAAGCCGAAGAAGTCCGCGCGCACCGTGGGCGATGTCATCGGTAAGTACCATCCGCACGGCGACAGCGCGTGCTACGAAGCGCTGGTGCTGATGGCGCAGCCGTTCTCGTACCGCTACCCGCTGATCGAAGGCCAGGGCAACTTCGGCTCCACCGACGATCCCAAGTCGTTTGCGGCGATGCGTTACACCGAATCCAAGCTGACCCCGATCGCCGAAGTGCTGCTGGGCGAGATCAGCCAGGGCACCACCGACTGGGCGGCCAACTTCGACGGCACCCTGGAAGAGCCAACCTGGTTGCCGGCGCGCCTGCCGCACCTGCTGCTCAACGGCACCACCGGCATTGCCGTCGGCATGGCCACCGACGTACCACCGCACAACCTCAACGAGATCGTCAGCGCGCTGCTGCGCCTGCTCGACGACCCCGATGCCACGGTCGCCGACCTGTGCGAGCACGTGCTGGGCCCGGACTACCCGACCACCGCGGAAATCATTACCCCGGCCGCCGACCTGCGCGCCATCTACGAGACCGGCCATGGCAGCGTGCGCGCACGTTCCACCTATAAACGGGAACACGCCAACATCGTCATCGATGCGCTGCCGTATCAGGTGTCGCCGTCCAAGGTGATCGAACAGATCGCCCAGCAAATGCGCGCCAAGAAGCTGCCGTGGCTGGAAGACATTCGCGACGAATCCGACCACACCAGCCCGGTGCGTGTCGTCCTGGTGCCGCGCTCCAATCGCGTGGATGCCGAGCAGTTGATGGGCCACTTGTTCGTCACCACCGATCTGGAACGCAGCTACCGCGTCAATCTCAATGTGATCGGTCTGGATGGCCGCCCGAAGGTCAAGAACCTGCGCCAGCTGCTGACGGAGTGGCTGACCTTCCGCAGCGACACCGTCACCCGCCGCCTCAACCATCGCCTGCAGAAGGTCGAGCGTCGTCTGCACCTGTTGGAAGGCTTGTTGATCGCTTTCCTCAATCTGGACGAAGTGATCCGCATCGTCCGCAGCGAAGACGAACCCAAGCCGGTGTTGATCGCCCGTTTCGCGCTCAGCGAGGAACAGGCCGAATACATCCTAGAAACCAAGCTGCGTCAGTTGGCGCGCCTGGAAGAAATGAAGATCCGCGGCGAGCAGGAAGCGCTGGCCAAGGAACGCGCGCAGTTGATGGCCATCCTGGAAAGCAAGACCAAGCTGAAGAAGCTGATCAAGGACGAGCTCACCGCCGACGCCAAGAAGTTCGGCGACGCGCGTCGCTCGCCGCTGGTGCAGCGCGGCGCCGCGCAGGCGATCGACGAAACCGAGATGGTCGCCAGCGAACCGATGACGGTAGTGCTGTCGGAAAAGGGCTGGGTGCGCGCAGCCAAGGGCCACGAGGTCGATCCGGCCGGCATGTCGTATCGCGATGGCGACAGCCTGCTGACCGCGGTGCGTAGCCGCAGCACGCATCAGGTGGCGTTTCTGGATTCGGACGGCCGCGCTTATTCCACTGCCGTGCACACCCTGCCCTCTGCACGTGGTAACGGCGAACCGCTGACCGGGCGTTTTTCGCCGGCCTCCGGCGCATCGTTCCAGGTCATGGCCAGTGCCGACAATGCCACCCGCTTCGTGCTGGCGTCCTCGCACGGCTATGGCTTCGTGACCCGTTTCGAAAACCTCACCGGCCGCAACAAGGCCGGCAAAGCGATGCTCAACCTGACCGCCGGCTCGCATGTGCTGAGCCCGGCGCAGGTGAGCAACCCGCAGACCGACCGCATCGTTGCCGTCACCAGCGCCGGCAACCTGCTGGCCGTGCCGGCCACCGACGTGCCTGAGCTGGACAAGGGCAAAGGCAACAAGATCATCGAGATCCCCAAGGCCAAACTCGGCACCGAGCGCGTGGTGGCGGTGGTCGCGGTGGCACCGGGCAACACCCTGCTGGTACGCAGCGGCGCGCGCACCATGAGCCTGTCGTTCAAGGATCTGGACACCTATGTGGGCACACGTGCGAGTCGTGGCTCGTTGTTGCCGCGAGGGTGGCAGAAGGTGGATGGACTGGAAGTGCAGTAACGGCCTGTCATCCAATCGGCGCGCGGCGGCGCGGCTGGCATTACCGCCGCCGCTTTTCACTGAGATGCGGCAAAAGGTCGATGGACTGGAAGTGCAGTAACGGTCTGTCATCGCGGTGATGCGCGGCGGCGCGGTTGGCACTGACGCTGAGCCCTGATTCACTGAGGCGCAACAAAAGGTGGACAGGCTGGAAGCTCAGTAACGGTGGTTCGCTGAAGCGCCGCGCGACTGCACGTTGTTCGGGCGTTTTGGGTGGCTAATAAAATCACCACCAGATAGGCGCGGCCGGCGTTGTGGTTTCTATCAGCACACGGCCAAATTGCAGGTGCGATGTCCTCAGCGCTCGCGGGACCCTGTGGCGACATGGATGTCGCCACGGAGTCTCCATGGATGGATATACGACGTGTCCCGCGAGCGCTGAGGGCATCGCGCCCTCGATCAGCTCGGCTTGGAACAACGAGACGACGCTGAAGCTCAAGCTCTGCCTCGCACGGTGCAGATGCGTCGGTTGTAGCGTGGTTGATCTGCGGATTTACTGCAGGGCCCTTGCCCGCCCACCATCGCAGGACACGCTGCAAGTACGTCCATGTAGCTCTTATGCGGCATCCATGCCGCATAAGGTCCCGCGACGGCGGGCGAGCAAGGACCAGTCAAGATGGTCGGTGTGCATGTCGCGCGGATGCCCGGCGCGGTGCGGTCTGATCGGCTCCTTTAGATCTGAGATGTCACTGCTATTCCCACCACTACGTCACTCGTCAACGCAAACCAACAAGGCAACAGCATGGACACAAACTTCTGGCTGCAGCGCTGGCAGGACGGGCAGACCGGCTTTCATCAGGATGAGGTGATGCCGCTGCTGCAAAAGCACTGGCCCGCACTGCAGTTGCCACACGCTGCACGCGTATTGGTGCCGCTCTGCGGCAAGACGCTGGATCTGCATTGGCTGGCTGCGCAAGGCCATCGTGTCCTGGGTGTGGAGCTCTCGCCGCTGGCCGTGACGCAGTTCTTCGATGAGGCCAACCTGCACCCGCAGCGCCACACCAGCAGCGCTGGCGAACATTTCGTCGCCGGCCCCATCGAGATCATCTGCGGCGACGCCTTTGCGCTGGACGCAAGCGTGTTGGCCGATTGCACGGCGGTCTACGACCGTGCCGCGCTGGTGGCCTTGCCGGCGGATCTGCGCTGGCGGTACTTGGAAACCACCTACGCGCGCTTGCCTGCAGCGTGTCGCGGGCTGCTGATCACGCTGGATTATCCGCAAGCCGAAAAGGCCGGCCCACCCTTCGCGGTGGATGCGGCCGAGGTGCAGACGCTGTTTCAGGCGCAATGGCAGGTGCAGCAGTTGGAACAGCGCGACATCCTTGATCAGGAATCGCGTTTCCGTGCCGATGGCGTCACCGCACTCTCCACCGCGGTGTATCGCCTGCAACGCAGCTGACACCCAGCCTCACCGCCGGTGTCGGCTACATCGCGGCGGACCGCAGGCAATGTCGAAACAAGGTCTGCAGCGCTACTCTCGACGCATGGACGGCCTTGACGAAAAACGCCGGCACCAAGACGGCGATCTAGCTCAGCTCGACCAGCGGTAGAGCGATGAGATCAGCACATCCGATCGGGGCGCGATAGACGCGTGGGCCGTCTATCGCGCTGGCCCATACGCCGAGGCCGCCACCGCCGCGCGGCCTTGCACCGCACAGCGGTCGGCAGCGATCCCGCAATCAACCGGCCACGTGGCCCTTGTCGATCTTCGAGGTCTGGTACAGCTCCAGGCCGATCCGCTTGATCAGGCCGAGCTGCTGCTCCAGCCACCAGGCATGATCTTCTTCGGTGTCCTGCAGCTGCTTGAGCAGCATGTCGCGGCTGACGTAATCGCCGTGCTCTTCGCACAGCTTCATGCCGGCAGCGAGCGCCGCGCGTACTTCGTATTCCACCACCAAATCGCGCTCGAGCATCTCGACCACGGTCTTGCCTGGCGCAAACTCCGCCGGGCGCATATCCGGGTCGCCTTCCAGGAACAGGATGCGACGTAGCAACGCGTCGGCGTGCTCGGTCTCTTCCTGCATCTCATGATTGATGCGCTCGTACAGCGCCATCAGGCCCTGATCCTCGTAGCGGCGCGAATGCAGAAAATACTGGTCGCGTGCCGCCAGTTCGCCGCGTAGCAGCTGTTTGAGGTAATCGACGACTTCGGGATGGCCTTTCATGGTGTGCTCCAGCAACGCAATGCGCGCATGGTGCACTAAGCCGGCGGGCAATGATCTAATCGGAATCACTTTCAGTTGCGCTTGCGGCAAGACCCGTCGCGGTCATGATCTGCGGCCACACTGAGACGACCCAAACCACCACGGCGCAGTGGCAAACGGGCGGTATCGGCCAGCACTGCACTTGATGCGCCAGTGCTGCTGCTCCCGCCCCACTGCCCGCCAAGGTCTGTCGGCTACCCACGAACCACGCTCCAAGGAATAGACGATGCGCAAATGGCTGACCCGGCTGATATTGGCAACTGTGGTGCTGGTGCTCGCCGCCGGCCTGACGCTGTATCTGCTGCTGCGCGGCAGCCTGGCGCAGTTGGACGGCGAGACGCCCTTGACCGGCCTGACCGCCCCAGTCGGCGTGCAGCGCGACCACAACGGCGTGGTCACCATCGACGCGGCCAGCCAGGCCGATGCGATGCGCGCACTCGGCTACGTGCATGCGCAGGAGCGCTATTTCGAGATGGATCTGATGCGCCGCGCGCCTGCCGGTGAATTGTCCGAACTGTTCGGCCCCAAAGCGGTGGATCTGGACAAGCGCAACCGCGTGCATCGGCTGCGCGCACGCGTGCATGCCAACCTGGACATCGCCGCCGGCAGCCAGCGCGCGGCTCTGCAGGCCTACACCGACGGCGTGAATGCAGGTCTGGCCGCGCTGCCGGTGCGGCCGTGGCCATATCTACTGCTGCGCCAGACCCCGCGCGCCTGGACGTTGGAAGACTCCATCCTCACCGGCTTGGCGATGTATGCCGACCTGCAGGACAGCGACAATCAGACCGAACTGGCTGCCGCGCGCATCCGCGCCGTGGTGCCGCCCGCCCTGGCGGCGCTGCTCGATCATCAAGGCTCCAGCTGGGACGCGCCACTGTTCGGCGCGGCGCACGGCGATGCCGTGTTGCCCGATGCGGCTGCGCTGGATCTGCGTCGCTTGCCGCATCCGCCCGCTACACCGCCTGCCGAGCAACCCACCCCGGGCAGCAATAATTTTGCAGTGGATGGCAGCCTCACGGCCGACGGCCGCGCCATCGTCGCCGACGACATGCATCTGGGCCTGCGCGCGCCCAACATCTGGTTCCGCGCGCGGCTGCGCTATCCCGACGCCGCGGCGCCGGACGGCAAGGTGGACGTCACCGGCTTCACCCTGCCCGGCCTGCCTGCGGTGGTGGTCGGCAGCAATGGCCATGTAGCCTGGGCGTTCACCAACAGCTATATCGACACCGCCGACTTTGCGCGGATTCCCGCTGCCACGCCCGAGCATCCGCAAGCGCTGACCACGCATGTCGAAACGATTCGTGTGGCGGGCGCTGCGCCGGTGCGCCTGGACGTACGCGAAGCGGCGTGGGGGCCAATCCTGCATGAAAACCAGGATGGCAGCCTGCTGGCGCTGCGCTGGGCCGCGCAGCTGCCCGGCGCGATCCGTCTGGACTTCGCACAGATGAGCAGCGCACGCGACCTGCAGAGCGCATTTGAAGTGGCCGACCGCTCGGGCATTCCGGCACAGAACCTGTTGCTGGCCGACCGCAGCGGGCGCATCGCCTGGCGCCTGATCGGCGCACGTCCTGCACGCAACGCTGGATGCAGCCCGACCGGCATTGCCGAGCTTGCGACCTCTGCAGCTCAGCCGACCTTGCCCACACCTCCTGCGCAGACCGGCACACCGCCGCCCACCTGCATGCCATGGCCGGTACGCAGCGATGCGGCGCCGGCATTGGTCGACCCGCCCTCGCATCGGCTATGGACCGCCAATAGCCGCGTGGTCGATACGCAACAACTGGCCACGCTTGGCAATGCCGGCTACGACCTCGGCGCGCGTGCGCAGCAGATCCGCGACGACTTGTTCGCAAAGCAGCGCTTTAGCGAGCGCGATCTGCTGGCGATCCAGCTGGACGACCGTGCGCTGTTGCTGACGCGGTGGTGGCAGCTGTTGCGCAGCGTGGTCGAGCACAGCAAAGACCCGGCGTTGCAGCAGATCGAACAAGCAACGCGCCAGTGGGACGGTCATGCAACCACCACGTCGGTCAGCTACCGCATCGTGCGCGATTTCCGCAGCAAGACCATCGATGCGGTAGAAGCCGGTCTGCTGGCGCCCGCCCAATCCGCATTGGGCGAGCAGTTCCTGACGCCGCGTCGCGCACAGCTGGAAGGCATCGTCTGGCCGATCTTGCAGCAGCGCCCCGCCAACCTGCTGCCGCCTGCCTTTGCAAGCTGGGACCAATTGCTGAGCGATGCTGCACGCAATGCGCAAGCGGAGTTGGTGGCGCAGGCCGACCCAGGCCAGCCACTCGACAAACGCACCTGGGGCGAGCGCAACACCGCCGCCATCTGCCACCCGATCGCACGCGCGCTGCCGGCGTTGGCCGCGCGCTGGCTGTGCATGCCGGCCGACCAACTCCCAGGCGACCGCGACATGCCGCGCGTCCAGGGCCCGGCCTTTGGCGCCTCCGAACGCATGGTGGTGTCGCCCGGCCACGAGCAGGACGGCATCGTGCACATGCCCGGCGGCCAGAGCGGCCACCCACTGTCGCCGTTCTGGGGCGCCGGCCACGACGACTGGGTCCACGGCCGTCCGACTCCGTTCCTGCCGACCACCACAACGCACACGCTGCGTTTGCAGCCGCAGTAAGCGCGCTGGCGTTGTCCGATCTGTCGGATACCGGTCTCGATGCAAGCGAAGAAATGATTGAGCCGCAGTAGCCCCTCTCCTGCGGGAGACCTGCCGACCACCACAACGCACACGCTGCGTTTGCAGCCGCAGTAGGCGCGCTGGCGTTGTCCGATTTGTCGGATACCGGTCTCGACGCAAGCGAAGAAATGGTCGAGCCGCAGTAGCCCCTCTCCTGCGGGAGAGGGGTTGGGGTGAGGGTACGTGCGCACGCATGCGACCGATGGCATGCGATGCGACGCAGCCTCGGCTTGTTTCAAGCGGCTTGTGCATGACAAACACCACGAGGCTTCGTGTGTCCCCTCATCCGCCCTTCGGGCACCTTCTCCCATCGGAAGAGGGAGAGCGCTGCACTTCTGACGTCTGCATTTAGAGCAGCTAAAAAAAGACTGTGCAGCCATCAGGCGGGCGCGGCCATTGCTCGGTGGGGTATGTACCACGCATACGCTCCGGTTACTCCGCGCCCCGCCTGACGACTGTTCGCTACGTTTCGTTAGCCACGCTTATGGGTTGCGTTTGGCGTTCGGCGTTCGGCGTTCGGCGTTCGGCGTTTGGCGTTTGGCGTTTGGCGTTTGGCGTTTTGGATGCTGCACCTCGCACATCTGCACGTTTCAGCGTCCAGGCATCCGCACGGCAGGCGGGGCATGTGATCAAGCGAGCACAGCATGATAAGATGCATTTGATAACCATTATCATTAACGACCAATGCGCCCCACGCTTCTTGTCACCGCGCTGACCGCTGCGCTCGCCCTGCCCTCGCCATCCGCTTTCGCTCAGCACACCAGCACCTCGCCTGCGGTCACCGAACTGGATGGCGTCAACGTGGTCGGTCGGGCGCAGACGTTATACAAATCCGACGATGCAGCGGTCGCCACGCGCACCGACACGCCACTGGCGCTGGTGCCGCAATCGGTGCAGGTGCTGCCGCGCGAGTTGATCGACGACCAGGCCGCGCGCCAGATCACCGATCTGTATCGCAGCATCAGCGGCATCAGTTTCTTCAGCTACGCGGGCGTTACCTTGCGCGGGTTCCGACAGGAAAACGTGCTGTATGACGGTCTGCGTGGCGATCCGTATGCCGGTTTTTCGGTGCCGCAGCTGTTCAACATCGAACGCGTGGAAGTGCTCAAGGGTCCGGCCGGTGCGTTGTATGGCGGCGGCGAACCCGGCGGCGTCATCAACTACGTCACCCGCAAGCCTGCGCACCAGGCGCAGCGGCGGGTGGAGCTGCAGCTGGGCAATCAATCGTTCGGCGCAGCGTCGTTCGAAGCCACCGGCCCGGCGCGCGAAGACGGCCGCATCCGCTATCGCATCGGCGCCTATGCCGATGGCGAGGATGGCTTTCGCTGGAACACCGATAGCCAGAGCCAGATCGGCGATGCCTCGGTGGCCTTCGATGTCGGCGACACCGGCGAGCTCACCTTGCAATACACCGATATCACCCAGAACCTGGGCGGCAATCGCCTGCGCGGCGTGCCGGTCGATGACGACGGCAGCTTCCTCACCGACCGTCGCTGGAACCACAACGAGCCCACCGATTTTCTCGACATGCGCGCCAAGGTCGCCTTCGCGCAGTATCGGTTTGCGCCCTCCAGT
Source organism: Xanthomonas sp. Leaf148 (assembly GCF_001423585.1). Taxonomy (GTDB): domain Bacteria; phylum Pseudomonadota; class Gammaproteobacteria; order Xanthomonadales; family Xanthomonadaceae; genus Xanthomonas. The sequence continues at coordinate 430,588 of NZ_LMOP01000001.1, forward strand.
GCGTGGGATGTGGATATGGCACTGCGCTGGTTCAAAAACGATGAGCATCAGATCTATCACGAGCCGATGGGCTTGATCGACCGCGATCGCGACGGCACCGCCGAGTGGATGACGCGGCAGTTACGCAACCAGTACCGCGACAACGATGCCATTTCCAGCAACGTCAATGCGGTGTTCCGCACCAGCACCGGCGCCATCGCACACAAGCTGCTGATGGGCGCCGATTACTATCGCCTGGATGCCGATTTCCGTGCGCAAACGGCCAATACCGCAGATAGCGGACGCGTGCGCGGGCCGGTGCCGGGCATCGACTTGTTCAACCCGGTCTACGGGCGTAGCGGCTTTTACGATTACGGCCTGGACACGCTGCCCTGGCGTGCCACCAGCACGCGTAGCCTGCGCTACGGCGCGTATCTGCAGGACGAACTGACGTTGACCCCACGCTGGTATGCGATGGCCGGACTGCGCTGGGATGGCTTCAAGGACGACAACCTGCTGGATGGCTCGCGCATCACCGGCAACGACCTCAGCTGGCGCGTGGGCAGCACCTTCGTGCTGCGCGATGGCGTCAATGCCTATGCGAGTTACGCCAGCGGGTTTGTGCCGCAGGACGCGGCAAATCAGGATGCGAGCGTCGGCGGGCCGTTCGACCCGGAGCGCAGCAAACAATGGGAGCTTGGCCTGAAGACCGCGCTCAACGATGGCGGGCTGACGCTCAATACCGCGCTGTATCGCATCGAGCGCAGCAACATCGTGCAGGCCAACGGCAGCGTCGTCGATGGCGTCAACCAACTCTCTGCGCTGGGCCTGGTGCGCAGCGAAGGGCTGGAGGTCGATCTGCTGGCCGATCTGACCCAGCGCTGGGTGCTCAACCTGACCTACGCCTACAACGATGCGCGCGTGCTCGATGCCGGTAGCGACGGCATCACCAATGCATCGGGCGATCGCTTCGCCAACGCACCGCGTAACACGCTCGGGCTGTGGACCCGCTACGACTTGCCGGCCTGGCGCTCGGCGGTAGCCTTCGGCGCCGACTACGTGGGCGAGCGCGTCAGCCTGGACGGCCAGCGCGTCAAGCCGTACGCCATCTACGACATCAGCTGGCAGACGCAGTGGGATGCGTGGAAGCTGCAGATCAACGTCAAGAATCTATTCGACAAGGTGTACGCGATGAGCGGCTTCAATGCGCGTGGCGGGCACTTTCCGGGCGAGCCGCGACGCATCTATGCGCAGTTGGCCTATACCTTCTGAGCACGGCGACTCGTCGCTCAAGCATCTGCAGCACGCGACGCTTGCAACGCCGGCGCGCCCTCCGGCAAGCATCGCCATCACGATCACGCCTGCGTCCATGCAACACGCACTCGCCACCACCGCAACTGCGCGTTGACGCACAGTTGCACTGCGCACGATTGCCACGCAATGAACCTGCGCCGAATCGCGCAGGCGGTCATGGGCTGGAACTTAACGTTCGGTGGGACACACTAGAGGCCGTCGCGATCTGGAGATCTCTCCACACCGATCGCCCCCCTCCCCTCACTGACCGGAATCCGCATGCCTCAGCTTGCCCGCTCCGTTTCCGCCCTGTTGCCCCTGGTGTTTGCAGCCGCCTGCTCGGCCGCACCACCGGCTAAATCCGGCCCACCCGACGCGCCTGTCGCCAGCTGCACCGCCAAGGTGAAGCCGGGGCAGGATCTGCAAAAGGCCATCGATAAACTGCCGCAAGGCGATACGCCGTCGGTGTTGTGCCTGGAAAAAGGCGAATTTCCGCTGCGTGGGCTGGTCTCGATCCACCGCGGCAACCTGACCTTGCGCGGCAAAGGCCCAAGCACGGTGTTGCGTATGGCCGATGGCGTGCAGCAACCGGCACTGGTGGTGGGCGACTACGAAAATCAGCAGCCAACCGGCGTGATCCGCAATGTCAGCATCGAAGACATGCAGATCGTTGCCAGCACCGGCGACAAGGAATTCATGCCCGAGCGCCCGTACCTGAGCAACAGCGCAGTGGTGGTGCGCTCCGGCCAAGGCATTCGCCTGGCTGGGTTGCAGGTCAACAAGTGCCGTAGCGCCTGTCTGTTGAGCGAATACGACACGCGCGAGATCACCATCGAAAACAACGATGTGTCTGGCGCGATCTGGGACGGTGTGTCGTTCAACCGCACCGCCAAGGTGACCATGGTCAACAACTACATCCACGACAACGTGGCGGCCGGGTTGACCACCGAACATCTGGAAGACAGCGAGATCCGCAACAACCGCTTCGAGCGTAACGGCAGCCAGGGCATCTATCTGTCCGATGCGCGGCGCAACCGCTTCAGCAACAACGTGTTCGATGGCAACAAGGTGGCCGGCGTGTTCCTGGCCTGCGCCATCCGCTATCGCACGCCGGAAATCCTGTGCTGGGACAACAGCATGAGTCAGGACAACGTGTTCGAGAACAACCGCTTCTCCAATACGCCGTTCACCTACACCATCGGTGTGGACCGTGCCGCCAACTGCACCGCGGCCGACTTCAAGCCCAACCTGTGGCGCAACAACCAGGCCGATGTGGCCGGTGTGGATATCGAGCCGCAGCGCTACGGCTATTGCGTGCGCCACGAGCAATAAACACGTGCACTACAGAGCGGCCGGCAGCGCGTTGGCGCATGCCGGCCGCTGCAGTTGCAACGCGCGTTATGAGGCCAGTGCCTGTTCGTGCACGCCGGCGATCGCACGGCCCGACGGGTCGGCCATCGCGGCAAAACTCGCATCCCAGGCAATCGCGGTCGGCGACGAGCACGCAATCGACTTGCCGCCCGGCACCGTTTCTGCCGCCGCCTGGCTCGGGAAAAACTGCTCGAACAGGCTGCGATAGAAATACGCTTCCTTGGTCTGCGGCGGGTTGACCGGAAAACGCCGGTCGGCCGCAGCCAGCTCGCGGTCGCTCACATGCGCGGCGGCATGCGCCTTGAGCCCATCGATCCAGCCGTAGCCCACGCCATCGCTGAACTGCTCTTTCTGCCGCCACAGGATCGATTCCGGCAGATAACCGGCGAACGCTTCGCGCAGCACGCCCTTTTCCATACGCGTGGCGCCGGTGCTGGTCTTGTCGATCATCTTGAAGCTGGCATCCATGCGCATGGCCACATCCAGGAACTCGCGGTCCAGGAACGGCACGCGTGGCTCAACGCCCCAAGCCATCATCGACTTGTTGGCGCGCAGGCAATCGAAGTTGTTGAGTGCATCCAGCTTACGTACCAATTCCTCATGGAATTCGCGCGCGTTCGGTGCCTTGTGGAAATACAAATAGCCGCCAAAGATTTCGTCGCTGCCTTCGCCAGACAGCACCATCTTGACGCCCATCGCCTTTATGCGCCGCGCCAGCAGAAACATCGGCGTGGACGCGCGAATGGTGGTGACGTCGTAGGTTTCGATGTGGCGGATCACTTCAGGCAACGCGTCCAGGCCTTCTTCGAAAGTGTATTCGAACCCGTGGTGCACGGTGCCCAGCGCTGCGGCGGCCACTTCTGCAGCGGCAAGATCGGGCGAGCCTTTCAGGCCGATCGCGAACGAATGCAGCCGCGGCCACCACGCTTCGGTGGTGTCGTTTTCTTCGATGCGATGCCGTGCATAGCGCGCGGCGACGGCTGCAACCAACGACGAATCCAGGCCGCCCGAGAGCAACACGCCGTATGGCACGTCGGTCATCAACTGACGATGCACCGCCCGCTCGAAGGCTTCGCGCAATTCCTGCAGTTGCACCTGCACGCCTTCCACTTCGCCGTATTCGCGCCAGGCGCGTTCGTAGTAGCGGCTCAATGCGCCGGTGGCGCTGTCGTACCAATGGCCCGGCGGAAACTGTGCGGCATCGGCGCAATCGTCCACCAACGATTTCAGCTCGGAGGCCACGCGCAGGCGGCCTTCGCGATCGTGGCCCCAGTACAGCGGCACCACGCCGATCGGGTCGCGCGCAATGATCACGCGCCCGGCCGCCTTGTCCCACAGTGCGAACGCAAAGATGCCGTTGAGGCGGTTGAGATACGAGGCCGGTGCATCTTCGCGATACAGCGCGTTGATCACCTCGCAATCGGAACCGGTCTGGAAGGCGTACGGCTGCTGCAGCTCCTGCTTGAGTTCGCGATGGTTATAGATTTCGCCATTCACCGCCAAGGCCAGCTGCCCATCTTCGGAGAGCAAGGGCTGCGAGCCGCCAGCCGGGTCGACGATGGCCAGCCGCTCGTGCACCAGGATTGCGCCGGTGTCGACATACACGCCGCTCCAGTCCGGACCGCGATGCCGCTGCCGCTGCGAACATTCCAGCGCCTGCCGGCGCAGGGCCTGCAGATCGTCGCCGGGTTGCAGGCCGAAAATGCCGAAGATGGAACACATGGAAACACTCCTGATCAAACTGCGGGGATGGATGACCGATGGACGAGCATGCTGCTTGGAAGTGACGCCCAAAAAAAAACCCGCATCGGCCGATGCGGGTTTTCTGATTCCTGGGCGTTTGGATGTACTTCGCCTAGTCGCAGACCCGCATCGGCCGCGCACGATTATTCGCGCGCAGCGTGTTGCGGTTGGCGTTATTAAGCTTGGCGAGGTGGATGACCATGTAACCGACGCTAACCGTTCGTTTTCGCTGGCGCAACTGTTTCAGCGGCAACGACGGCGACGCAGCGCTTGCTCAACCGATCAACAAGCGTTCGACAAGCGTGCGGTACAGCGACGGCAACGCCTCCAGATCGGCCACGCGCACATGCTCGTCGACTTGGTGGATCGACGCGTTGACCGGGCCGACCTCGATGCATTGCGCGCCCAGCGGCGCGATGAAGCGCGCATCGGAGGTGCCACCGCCGGTGCTCTCCTCCGGCGGCGCGCCAGCGAACTGGCCCAACACTTCGCGCGCGACGCTGCGCAGGCGCCCCTCCGGGGTGTAGAACGGCTCGCCGCTGCGGTGCCAGCGCACGCTGTAATCCAGCGCATGGCGATCCAGCACTGCGGTGATTTCTGCCTCCAGCCGCGGCGCATCCCACTGCGGGGTGTAACGCAGATTGAAGGCCACCTGCAGCTCGCCGGGGATCACGTTGTTGGCACCGGTGCCGGCATGGATGTTGGAAATCTGCAGACTGGTGGGCGGGAAACTTTCGAACCCGTCGTCCCAGCGCCGTGCGACCAATTCGGCCAACGCGGGCGCTGCCAGATGGATCGGGTTGCGCGCCTTGTGCGGATACGCCACATGGCCCTGCACGCCGTTGACGGTCAGCGTGCCGGACAGGCTACCGCGGCGTCCAACCCGCAGCAGGTCGCCCAGTCGCTCGGTGGACGATGGCTCGCCGGTGATGCACCAATCGATCGCTTGCCCACGTTCGCGGAACAGATCGGCCACACGCCGCACGCCATCGATGGCATCGCCTTCCTCATCGGAGGTCAACAACACCGCCAACGTACCGGGGTGCTCCGCATGGGCCGCAACAAACTGCTCGGCGGCAATCACGAAGGCAGCCACGCTGCCTTTCATATCGGCGGCACCACGCCCGTACAGCACGCCATCGCGGATCTGCGGATCGAACGGATCGCTGGTCCACGCTTCGCGCGGGCCAGGCGGCACCACATCGGTATGCCCGAGCAGCACCAGCACCGGCGCGCCGCTACCGTGCGTGGCCCACAGATTATCGACCTCGCCCAAGCGCAGGTGCTCGCAGGCGAATCCGGCAGCGGCCAGGCGCTGCGCGATCACGGCCTGGCAGCCGGCATCCACCGGGGTCACCGAGGCGCGCGCAATCAAATCACGGGTCAGATCCAGCACATCACTCATCGAAACATCACCATAGCGAGGCCGCACCAGCGGCGTGGATGGATCATGGACAGCGTAGAGCAAGCGCACTGACCAGGTCCGCGCCGCGCGCGTTGATCACCGCTCGCGGCGCGTCGTGGTACTGCGGTCTACGCTGAAGCAAGCTGCACCCAGTACGGGCGTCTTTCGCCACCGCAGCAGCAACCGCTGCGGTGGCATTGCCGGCACCGTCGCGACTGCAGCTGCTCAGCCCACACCAAACGCTTTCTTGAAGCCGTTATCGGAAAAGCCCTGAGTCAATGCACCGTCGTCGGTAACCACTACCGGCCGGCGGATCAACTGCGGGTACTCGCGCAATAACAGCTTCCACTCCGCCTCCGAGCCGGGCACCTTCTTGTTGTCGGGCAGCTGCCGCCAGGTGGTGGACGACTTGTTGATCAAGGCATCGAATCCGCCCGCCTTGTCGGCCCACTCCAGCAGTGTCTCCGGCGACGGCTTGTTGTCGCGGTAATCCACAAACGTGTAAGCGACACCGAAGCGGTCCAGCCACTTGGTGGCCTTCTTGCAGGTGTCGCAGTTCTTCAATCCATACAACGTGGTCATGTCGTGCTCTCTTCAACTGCATGGTGCGTGCCCGCACGCGCCAGCAAGGTGGTGGCCAACGCGGTGGGGTCTTGCCCGCGTGCAGGCAGGAACACCACCCGTGCGCGCTCACCGTGGAATTTCAACGCCAGCCGCACCGGTGGAAACAGCCAGGCCGGATCGACCGCACGCAACTGCGCCAGGTCCACACGCTGCGACCGCCCCTTCTGCACGATCTCCAGCGCATCGCCGGCATCGCGCACCTGCGCCCATCGCCTGCACAACACGATATGCCGCACGGTCAGCCCCAGCATCGCGACAGGCGCCAGCCAGCGCAGCACGTCCAGCTGCTGCGGCACGCCATCGCGCGCCAGCGAGCCCGCCACGTAGACCGCGGCCCATCCCAGCCACAGGGCCGGGATGCCCCACCGGATCCAGCCACTGCCCGGACGCGACAGCAGGGTGCCGGCGGATGCGGGTGCGGTACTCAATCGGCCAGACCGCGCAGCAGCTCGTTAACGCTGGTCTTGCTGCGTGTCCTGGCATCCACCTGCTTGACGATCACTGCGCAATACAGCGAATGCGAGCCGTCCTTGGACGGCAGCTGACCAGACACCACCACGCTGTACGGCGGCACATAGCCGTAGGAAATCTCGCCGGTAGCGCGGTTGTAAATACGCGTGCTCTGCGAAATGAACACACCCATGCCGATCACGCTGTGATGGCCGATGACCACGCCTTCGACCACCTCCGACCGCGCGCCGATGAAGCAATGGTCTTCGATGATGGTCGGGCTGGCCTGCAGCGGTTCGAGCACGCCACCGATGCCGGCACCGCCGGACAGATGGCAGTGCTTGCCGATCTGCGCGCACGAGCCCACCGTTGCCCAGGTATCGACCATGGTGCCTTCGCCGACATAAGCACCGATATTGGTGAAGCTCGGCATCAGCACCACGTCCTTGCCGAAATAGGTGCCGCGACGCGCGACCGCACCGGGCACCACGCGCACGCCGGCCTTGCGGAAGTCGGCTTCATGGAAGCCGGCAAAGCGCGATTCCACCTTGTCCCAGAACGGCGCCGGCTGGGCGTCGATTACCGCCATCTCGTTGACGCGGAAATACAGCAGCACAGCTTTCTTCAACCACTCGTTGACGGTCCAGCCGCCCTGCCCGTCCGGCTCGGCCACGCGGAATTCGCCGCTCTCCAGGCCATCGATCACGCGGGTGACGATCGCGCGGGTGGAGCCGTCGATCTCATCCATCGTCAAGGTGGCGCGGCGCTCGAAGGCGCTTTCGATGCCGAACTTCAGTTCATCGCTGCCCACATGGGTTGCCGCGCTCTGCACGGCCTGCTCGGCAATCGGCCGTTTCTTTGCAGCGGCCGCTTTCTTTGCAGCTGGCGCCGACACCACGCCGGTCGCCTGCCTGGCCACGCGCGCTGCGCTGGCGGCCTTCTTTTCAGCAGTCTTCTTTACAGCAGCCTTGTTTACAGCGGTGCTCTTGACCGGCGCGGTCTTGACCGCCGCCGTCTTGACGGCGCCTTTCTTGCCGACGCTCGCGACCGGCTTGGTCGTGTCTGCTGCAGGCGTCTTGCCGGCCTTGGCGGTGGAGGTGGCTGCGCGCTTGGGTGCGGCGCTGGCGGTGGTCGCGCCGGGCTTGCGCGCGGTCTTCTTGGTGGTGGCCATGGGGGTCTCCAGACGTACTAGGCGGGGTCGAGACAGGCGCACAACGCATCGCGCAGGGCCTGCCGGGCGGATTCGGACAACGGGCGATCGTGCTCGTCGGTGATCTGGAACTGATCTTCCGCACGCTCGCCAAAGGTGGCGATGCGCGCGTCGTGCACGCGCAGATGTTGCATGCGCAGGACATACGCCACATCGGCGAGCAGGCCGGGGCGATCGGGGGCGACCAGACTGATGCGGGTGCGGCGGCCGCCAGCGCTTTCGCTGAATTCCACGCGCGGCGCAAAGCGGAAATGCCGCAACTGGCGCGGCACGGCACGCCGCGATGGCCGTACTTTTTGCAGGTCGCCGGCCAGCACCTGGCGTAGCGCGGCGGCAAGACGCTGCGGATCGCCATCGGCATAGCCTTCCTGCGGCAGCACTTCGAACACGTCGAAGATCGCATCGTGCGGCGCGTCCAGCACGCGCGCACGATGGATGCCGTAGCCCTTGCGATCCAGCGTGGCGACGATCGCCGAAAACAGGCCATCGCGGTCTGGCGAATACACGAACAGTTCCAACGCATCGTTGTCCGGCACCGCACGACGCGCTTTGACCAGGGTCTGGCCGATCTGCACTTCGATCAGCGAGACGGCCTGCCAGGCGAGCTGCTCGGGACGGAAGCGCAGGAAGTTTTCATCCGGCATGCCGGCGAACTGGCGGTCGATGGTGGCATCGTCATGGCCTTGCGCCTGCATCAGCGCGCGTGCGGAGTCGCGCGCTTCGCGCAAGCGCTCCTCGCGCGGCGGCGGATGTTCCAGGCCTTCGCGCAGCGCGCGACGCGCGGCGAAATACAGATCGGCCAGCAACCGGTCCTTCCACGCATTCCACAACTTGGGGCTGGTGCCGGCGATGTCGGCGCAGGTCAACAGATACAGATAATCCAGACGCTCGCGGGTGCCGACCAGGGTGGCGAAGCGATGGATCACCTCCGGGTCGGAGATGTCCTGCTTTTGCGCGGTGACCGACATGCGCAGGTGCTGCTCCACCAGCCAGGTCACCAGTTCGGTATCGCCTTCGCTGAGCCGATGCGCAAGACAGAACGCGCGCGCATCGACTGCGCCCAGTTCGGAGTGATCTCCACCGCGGCCTTTGGCGATGTCGTGAAACAACCCGGCCAGCAGCAGCAATTCTGGCTTGCGCAGCCGTGGCCAGACTTCGTGGGTGATCGAAAAACGCTCGTCGGCGCGCCCTGCGGCGAACAGCGCGATGTTCCGCAGCACCATCAATGTGTGCTGGTCCACCGTGTAGACGTGAAACAGATCGAACTGCATGCGACCGGACACACTGGCAAACGCCGGAATCCACTGCCCCAGCACACCCAGCCGCGCCATGCGATTGAGCGTTTCCACCGCACGCGGGCCGCGCAGCAGCGCCATGAAACGGTCGCGCGTGGCGGCATCGGCCACGTCGTAAGCCGGCAGTTGCTGCAGCACTTCGGCCAGCGCGCGTGCGGTCAGCGAATGCAGCCCGCGCACATCGCGATGCGCGGCCCACTGCGCAAACAGCGCGAATACCCGCAGCACATCGCCATCCGGCCAGCTGTCGGCATCGGCGGCCAGGTAACCACGACGCAGACTGAAACCGTCGTCCAACGGCTCCGGTACCGCCTCGCCATCGAACTGTTCTTCGAAGCGCTGCAGCAGCCGGTCGCTGATCCGGCGGATCAACGCAGCGCTGCGGTAAAAGCGCTGCATCATCTTTTCGACGCCCAGGCTTTCCGGGTCGTCGGCAAAGCCCAGCCGCTGCGCCAGGGTCTTTTGGTAATCGAAACGCAGGCGTTCTTCCGGCCGGTTGGCCACGATGTGCAGCCCGAAGCGCAGCCGCGCCAATTCTTCGCGCTCGCGTCGCAAGGCAGCCGCTTCGTCGAAGCCGACATGGCCCAGCCCGACCAATGCTTCCAGATCCTTAACCCCGAACGCGCGCAACGCCATCCAGCCCAGGGTCTGCAAATCGCGCAGGCCACCCGGGCCGTCCTTGATGTCGGGTTCGAGATTGTCGGCGGTGTCGCCAAACCGCTGATGCCGCGCCAGCAATTCTTCGCGCTTAGCCTGGAAGAAATCGCGCGGCGGCCACACCCATTGCGGCGCGATCGCCGCAGCCAGTGCCGCGCGCGCGTCGCCATCGGCCACCAACGGCCGCGACTCGATCAACGCGGTGAGCACGGTCTGATCAATCGCCGCGGCGGTACATTGCGCCGGCGAGCGCACTGCGTGACTGATCGACAGGCCCACATCCCACAACAACGCGAACAACCGCGCCAGCGCCTGCTCGTGGCGCTGCTGCACGGCGGTGTCGCCCAACACCAGCACGTCCACGTCCGAACGCGGAAACAGCTCGCCGCGGCCATACCCACCGACCGCATGCAGCGACAGGCCGCTATCGGCCGGAATACAGCGGGTCCAGGCGTTGCGCATCAACTGGTCGACCGCGCGTGCGCGTAGCGCAACCAACCGTTCGATCGGTTCGCCCTGATCGAAGCGTTTGCACAGCCGCATGTCCGCGTGCACCAGCAGCGGACGGGCCTGCGCGGCCCATTCCGCATCGCCGGCGACGCCCGGGTCGGGTCGATCCGCCGGCGTGGCCGTCATACCGGCGCGGGCGAATTGGCAGACAGCGTCAGCACATCCACGCCGTCTTCGGTCACTGCGACCATGTGCTCCCACTGCGCGGACAACTTGCGGTCCTTGGTGACCACGGTCCAGCCGTCGGGCAGTGTCTTATGGTGATAGGTGCCTTCGTTGATCATCGGCTCGATGGTGAAGGTCATGCCCGGCTTGAGCACCAGGCCTTCGCCCGGACGGCCGTAATGCATCACCTGCGGTTCGTCGTGATAGACCTTGCCGATGCCGTGTCCGCAGTAGTCGCGCACCACGCTGAAACGTTCGGCCTCGGCAAACTTCTGGATCGCATGGCCCACATCGCCCAGCGTGGCGCCCGGCTTGACCGCGCGGATGCCGCGCCACATCGCTTCATAGGTGGTGTCCACCAGGCGTTTGGCCATCACCGACGGCGTGCCAACGTAATACATGCGGCTGGTGTCGCCGTGCCAGCCGTCCTTGATCACGGTGACATCGATATTGACGATATCGCCTTCCTTCAACACCTTGGCCGCGCTCGGAATGCCGTGACAGATCACGTTATTGACCGAGGTGCACACGCTCTTGGGAAAGCCGCGATAGCCAACGTTTGCAGGAATGGTGCCCTGCACGTTGACGATGTGGTCGTGGCAGATGCGGTCGAGCTCGGCAGTGGTCACGCCTGGCTTGACGTGCGGGCCAACGATGTCGAGCACCTCGGCGGCCAGACGGCCGGCGATGCGCATCAGTTCGATTTCTTCTTTGGTTTTTAGATTGACGCTCATGCCCCGATTATCGCCGATCCGGGCTGAATCTGAACGACCCGCGACAGCGTTTTTTGCAGGACACAGTGTCGACACGGCAAGCGGACCGGGCAACAGCAAACCGTCGCGAGCGCCTATTCATGTGTGACGCAGTTCCTCTCGCGTCAAGAATCCTGCGAGCGAAGTCATCAATAGGACATCGCAAATTTCGCAAAAGATGCAAGCGAAACAGCTAGATACAAGATGAATTCGCAGTTATGTTTGGCACAGTTGATGCATTGCATGGAGGGCGACAGCTTGTCGCGTCATCAAAGACCTGACCGGTCAAGGAAATGTCCATGCGCACTGTCCGCCCTGTCCTGCTCTCCATCGGCCTGCTCTCGACCATCGGCATGGCGACGGCAGCAGATACAACCACCTTCAACGTCAAGATCGCCGTCACCAAGGCCTGCACCATCACCGCCGCCTCCGCCACGGACGTCGACTTCGGCTCGGTGCTCTCCACCTCGACCGCCAACGCCGATGCCAACGGCAGCGTGACCGCCCAATGCACCGCATTGACGCCCTACAACATCGCGCTGAGCGCGGGCAGCAACGCGGGCACCGCCAACGATGTGACCACCCGTCGCATGAAGAACGCCGACCCATTGGTCACCACCAACAACTTCATCGCCTATCAGCTCTATCAGGACCTGGGCCGCAGCACGGTGTGGGGCAGCACCACCGGCACCAACACCCTGAGCCGCACCGCCACCGGCATCAACCAGGTCTACCCGGTCTACGGTCGTGTGACCAATCCGTCGGTCAACAACGCCGCGACCGGTAGCTACCAGGACACGATCACCGCGACCATCGTCTATTGAGCTCACGCATGCCATTGCAACAGCTGCCGTCGCGCCTCCGTGCGTGGCTGGTCCCGGTTGGACTCGCCCTGAGCCTGTCGCTGAGCTGCGCCTGGCTGTTGCCGTCTGCGCAGGCGGCCAGCCTGCAGCTGGCACCGACCTCGCTGACCCTGAGCGCAGAGCAGACCGCCGACGGCCTATGGCTGAGCAACAGTGGCGGCGCGCCGGTGCAAGTGCAGACCCGCGCCTATCGCTGGACCCAGCGCGATGGGCAGGACCAGCTCGATCCGACCCAGGAAATCCTGATCAGCCCACCGATGCGCACCCTGGCTGCAGGCGAGCGCCAACTGATTCGCGTGATCCGCGCCGGGCCTGCGCCCAGTCGCCAGGAGCTCTGCTACCGCATCATTGTCGACGAACTGCCCAGCGCCGATGCCGATCGCAAGGGCATGCAGTTCGTGCTGCGCTACTCGGTGCCGATCTTCGTCCTGCCACCCGGCAAGGCCGAGCCCACGCCCACCCTGAGCGCGCAGGTGATCGCCGGTACCGATGGCAATGCGCAGATCCAGATCAGCAACAGCGGCTCCGGGCATGCGCAGGTCGCCGATCTGCAGCACCGGGTCGATGGCGCAACCAAGACCACCTTGAATGGCTTGGTGGGCTACGTGTTACCGGGCCAGACCATGCGCTGGTCGCTGGGCGCACCGCTGGCGCAGTTCGGCCGCGGCTCCATCGTCGCAAGGATCAATGGTGAGGCTGACGAACGCACCCTGTTGGCCGCGCCCACGGCGCCGTGATGCGGCCCGGCTGGCGATGACCCTGCTTGCGACCGCCACCGGGTTGGCAAACGCCATGGCCGGCGATCTCGCCGATGTCGCATCGTTGCCCGACCAGATTGCGCAAAGCGCCGCCACACAACCGCAGTCGCTGTATCTGGACGTCACCTTGAATCAGGCCGATCGCGGCCTGGCGCCGTTCGAACTGGTCGACGGTCATTTGCGTGGATCGGTGGAAACGCTGCGCAAACTCGGCTTCATCCTGGCCGATCGCCTGCCCGGCGAATTGGTCGATCTGGATCAGCTACCCGATGTGGAAGTGCGCTACGACGCCGCACTGCAGCGGCTCGCGCTGCAGGTACCGCTGGCGCAGCTGTCGCTGTCCACCACCGTACTCAAGGCCGAAGAAGCCGCCCCGCCCAGCGCCACCGCATCGCCGGGCATGCTGCTCAATTACGACTTCTATGCCACGCGCAATGCCGGTTCCAGCAGCATGTCGCTGGCCACCGAACTGCGCGGCTTCGGCCTGGGTCGCGGCATGGTCGATACCACCGCCATTTTTCTGGCCTACGACCGCCCGCAGGACCAACGCTGGCGCAGCGAGGCGGTGCGCCTGGATAGCGCCTGGCAGATGGATTTCCCCGACAGCGCCACCAGCCTGCGGGTGGGCGATTTCTACAGCGGGTTCGTCGACTGGAGCCGTTCGCTGCGGCTGGGCGGCGTGCAGATCGGCCGCAATTACGCGCTGCAGCCCTACCGTGTGCTGACCCCGACGCCCAGCTTTCTGGGCGAAGCGGCGGTGCCCTCCACGGTGGAGCTGTATGTCGATGGCCTGCGTCAGTACAGCGGCCAGGTACCGGCCGGGCCGTTTCAACTGGCCGCGCAACCGGGCATCAGCGGCACCGGGCAGGCGCAGATCGTGGTGACCGATGCCTTCGGCCGGGTGCGTCGACTGGACTTCGCGTTTTACGGCACGCCGCAACTGCTTGCGCGCGGCATTTCCGAGTGGTCGGCAGGCATCGGCCATCTGCGCCGCGACTATGGCGTGCGTTCGTTTTCCTATGCCTCGCAGCCGGTCGCCAGCGCCAGCTTTCGCAAGGGATTGCGCGATGACTTCACCATCGAGGCGCACACCGAAGCCGGCGGCGGCGTGGTCAATGCCGGCGCAGGCGGGGTGTGGTTGCTCGGCGCTGGCGGCGTGTTCAATGCGGCCTACGCACACAGCAGCATGCATGCGCTGCGTGGCGGCCAGTCCGTGCTGGGCTACGCCTGGAACAACCGGCGTTTCAACGTAAATCTGGGCACCCAGCGTACCCACGGCGATTACCGCGACCTCGGCGCGTTGCAGGGCAGCCTGCCGGCGCGCGTCAGCGACCGCGCCGCATTCGGCGTCAATGCCGACCCGATCGGCTCGCTGGGCACCAGCTACGTGCGCCTGAGCTACCCGCAAGGCGACACCTCGCGTTATGCCAGCGTGTTCTGGTCGCGCAGCTTCGGGCGCAACTGGGCCGCCAATCTATCCGGCAACCAGAACCTGGATATCCGCAGCGACCGCAGCCTGTATCTGTCGCTGTCCACCACCTTCGGCGAATTGCGCCAGGCCAGCGCGTCGATGCAGCGCAACGGCAATCGCACCGGGTTTGTGGCCGATGTCAGCCAGCCGCTACCCGGCGACGGCGACCTGGGCGGCATCGGCTGGCGCGTGCAGGCACGCGCGGGCGACGATGCCAGCGGCGGGCTGGCCGAGCTGGGCTGGTTGAACCGCGTCGGCCGCTACAACTTCGGCGCCGCCACCCAGGACGGCGACCAGTTCGGCTATGCCAGCGCCAGCGGCAGCCTGGTGTGGATGGACGGCCGCAGCTTTGCGGCGCGCGACGTCCAGGACGCGTTTGCGGTGGTGTCCACCGACGGCCAGGCCGGCATTCCGGTACGGCTGGAGAACCGCTTGATCGGGGTCACCGATGCACGCGGCACCTTGTTGGTGACGCCGCTGCAATCGTGGCAGCGCAATCAGCTATCGATCGACACGCTGAGCCTGCCGGCGGACCTGCGCGTGGATCGGGTCGACACCACGGTGACGCCGCGCCAGCAATCTGGTGTGGCGGTGCGCTTCGGCATTACCCGCGTGCGGGCTGCGGTGATCGTCTTGCACGACGCAAACGGCGCGCCGGTGCCGGTGGGCAGCGTGGCGCAACGCGAAGGCGGTGCCGAACGCGTGGTGGTCGGCTACGACGGCGAAACCTATCTGGACAATCTGCAGAACGACAACCGCATCCTGGTGGAGTTGCCGGAGGGCCGCTGCATCGCGCAGTTCGCGTATCCGGCCGACGCTGGCCGCATTCCGCGGGTCGGCCCGTTGCGCTGCATCGCGGAGCCGACGCCATGAGCCTGCATGCGCTCTGGCGGGTCTTGCTTGCACTGAGCCTTGCACTGCTATGGCTGACGCCCAGCCAGTCGGCGCATGCCGATACCACCTGCACGGTGACGTTGGGGACGCCCTTGGCCTTCGGCAACGTGGCTGCCAATGGCGCCACCGATGCGGTCGCGAGCTTCAACGTGTCCTGCGCCACCACCGCGCTCAGCGTGCTGGGCCAGGCGCGGGTGACGCTGTGCCTGGACCTGGGGCCCGGCAGTGCCAGCGCAGGCGTGTATACGCCGCGCCGCATGCTCAACGCCACCAGCGATGCGGTGAGTTATCAGATCTACAGCGATGCGGCGCGCACGCAGGTCTGGGGCGCCACCGGATCGAGCACGCCGTCGCCGCTGGTACTGAATTTCGCCTATTCGGTACCGATCCTGGTCGGCGGCTCGCAGACCACCACGGTCACCTTCTACGGACGCATTCCCGGCAGCCAGACGCTGTCGGTGGGCAACCACACCAGCAGCTTCGGCGGCGCCGATACGGTGATGCGCTACGCCTACAACGAAAGCATCATCGGCGGCATCCAGCCGCCGGCCAGCTGCAACACGGGCGGCAGCGGCGCCAAGACCGCCAGCAATGCATTCCCGTTCACCGCCTCGGCCAATGTGCCGGCGCGCTGCAATACCTATGTCACTACCGATCTGGATTTCGGCAGCATCGCCGGCAGCATCGACACCCAGATCGACCGCAGCTCGACCATCAGCCTGGCCTGCACCAACCGCACCGCCTGGAACATCGGCCTGGACGTCGGCGTCAACGCCAGCGGCAGCACCCGACGGATGCGCCACGCCAGCAGCGCCAACTTCATCACCTACGAGCTCTACAAGGACTCGGGCCGCAGCAGCCGCTGGGGCACCACGATCGGGGTCGATACCCTCGCCGGCACCGGCAACGGGGTCGCGCAGACGGTGACCGTCTATGGCCGCGCGCCGGCGCCGCAGCTACCCATCGCCGGGGCCTATACCGACACGGTGACTGTCTCGATCACTTACTGACCGTTAATTAAGTTCGCTTCGGGGGCGTCGCTATTTGTAACGACTCCAATGCAAACGATTGCCTTCATGACGCCGGTCACCTTCCTGAAGTGCTTCACGCTGGTCGCCCTCGCTTGCAGCGCCGCTGCCGCAACTGCGTCCACTAACCGCGGCCCGGACAACTCCAGCCTGCACATCGGCCTGCGCCTGCTCAGCGGTTGCGAGCTGCGCACGACCCCGCCGCGCGCCAGCTGCTCGCGTGGCACGCCGGTCGCGGTTGCGCAGCCGTCGCGCAACGTCAACACCCCGTCGACCACCAGCACGGGCCAGGACGCCAGCGCACTTGCAGGGCCTGCGCCCAGCGGTGCGACGCGCATCACCACCATCGCGTTCTGAGCATGGCCGCCACCCACCCGCGCTGCAGTTGGCTGATCCTGGGCCTGCTATGCATGGCCGCCAGCGGCAGCGCTGTCGCTGCCGAAATCGCCATCGCCCCAACCACCGCACACATCCCGGCCGACAGCAACCAGGCGGCCGTGTGGCTTTATAACCAGTCTGCACAACCGTGGCGCGCCGACGCCAAGCTCTACCGCTGGCACCAGGACGGTGGGCGCGAACTGCTGGAACCGGCCACCGGCGCCGCCGTCAGTCCCAGTCAGTTCGAAATCCCGGCGCAAGGCCGCCAGCTGTTGCGGGTCATCCGCCTCGGCCCAAGCCCGGCACGGATCGAAGACAGCTATCGGTTGGTGGTGACCCAACATGCCGTGGGCGATGAAACCGAGCTGCTGCGCTATTCCACGCCGGTGTTTGCGATGCCCACCGAGCCGGGCGAGTTGCACCCGCAGCTGCAGGCGACGCTGTCCGGCCAGGGCAGCGGCCGCAGCTTACGCATCCACAATGCCGGCGTGCACCACGCCCGCCTGGCCGACCTGGCCTTTATCGATGCCGGCGGTACCCGGCACAGCATCGGCAACGATCTGGCCGGCTATGTGCTGCCCGGCCAGACCCGGCAATGGGCGCTGCCGGCAACCCTGTCCGCCGATCTGGGACGCTTCGTGGCCCGCGTCAACAGCGATACCGAAACCACGCTCGCACTGCAGCCCTGAGTCCCCTCGCCCGCCAGTCCGGGCGATGCCGGCAGTGCACATTGCATACGACCGGCCCGGCCGGCTATACTCCGCCGGCTGTTTTGCGTCTTTGCCGCATTGCGCCGTCCACGTCGGACGTCACCGACGAATCCACACCTGCTGCCGCCATCCGTGCCGGGGTGCCCTCACAAGGGTTCGTCGCGGAGGCAACAGGGAAGCCCAACCCCGGAATCTTGTGCGTTTGATGCGAGTGTTCTCGCAGCGCCCGCACTCCCTGCGCTGACTTCAAACAACAGCTGCGCACGGCGATTCCGCTACCAGGAGTTTTTTCAATGCCTCAGGTCACCATGCGTCAGATGCTGGAAGCCGGCGTCCATTTCGGCCACCAGACCCGCTACTGGAACCCCAAGATGGCGCCGTACATCTTCGGCGCGCGCGGCAAGATCCACATCATCAACCTCGAGAAGACCGTCCCGCTCTTCAACGACGCGATGAACTTCCTCTCCTCGATCGCGCAGAAGCGCGGCACCGTGCTGTTCCTGGGCACCAAGCGCAGCGCGCGCGAGTCGATCAAGGAAGAAGCCGAGCGTTGCAACATGCCGTTCATGACCCAGCGCTGGTTGGGCGGCACGCTGACCAACTTCCGCACCGTCAAGCAGTCGGTTGCCCGCCTGAAGGAACTGGAAGCCGCTGAAACCGACGGCACCTTCGAAAAGCTGGTCAAGCACGAAGTGCTGGGCCTGCGTCGCGAGCGCGAAAAGCTGGACGCGTCGCTGGGCGGCATCAAGGAAATGAACCGTCTGCCCGACGCGATCTTCGTGATCGACATCGGCCATGAAGACATCGCCATCAAGGAAGCCAAGAAGCTCGGCATCCCGGTGATCGCCGTGGTCGACACCAACTACGATCCGGCCCTGGTCGACTACGCCATCCCGGGTAACGACGACGCCATCCGCGCCGTGCAGCTGTACGCACGTGCCGCTGCCGATGCCGTGCTGGAAGGCAAGGCTGCTGCGCCGAACTCGGCGTCGGTGCGCGAAGAAGAGTTCTCGGCTGACGCCGGCGACGAAGGCAAGGGCCGTCGTGCCCCGGCCAAGAAGTCCGCCGAGAAGAAGGCCGACGCACCGGCAGCAGCTGAAGCACCTGCAGCACCGGCTGCCGAGTAATCGGCATGCAATGCGGCCGCTCCATGCTGGGCGGCCGCAGCCCCGACGGGTCCATCGCGCCCCGTCGCTGAGGCCACCAAAGATTTTTACGGGGGCGGCCCGCACGCTGCACCGTCTCCTCACTGGCGGAACACTTCCGCCGTACGCATTCGTCCATACGAGGTAATTCCATGGAAATCACTGCTTCCCTGGTCAAGGAACTGCGCGAGCGCACCGGCGCCGGCATGATGGAGTGCAAGAAAGCACTCGTCGAAAACGCTGGCGACATCGATGCCGCTGCCGAGTGGCTGCGCAAGTCGGGTCTGGCCAAGGCCGACAAGAAGGCCGACCGCGTTGCTGCCGAAGGCCGCATCGCCACTGCACAGGCCGGCGGCAAGGCCGTGCTGGTCGAAGTCAATTCCGAGACCGACTTCGTCGCCAAGGATGAGAACTTCCTGGCCTTCACCGAGGTCGTGGCCAACGCCGCACTGAACTCCGACGTCGCCGATGCCGAAGCGCTGAAGAGCGTCAAGCTGGACAGCGGCGAGACCATCGAAGAGCGTCGCGCTGCGGTCATCGCCAAGGTTGGCGAGAACCTGCAGGTGCGTCGCCTGGCCCGTATCGACAGCGCCAACAACGTCGCGGCCTACGTGCACGGCGGCCGTATCGGCGTGCTGGTCGAGCTGAAGGGTGGCGACATCGAGCTGGCACGCGGCATTGCCATGCACATCGCCGCAATGAACCCGCCGCACATCAAGGCATCCGACGTCCCGGCCGAGTTTGTCGCCAAGGAAAAGGAAATCGAACTGGCCAAGATGTCCGAAAAGGACAAGTCCAAGCCGGCCGAGATCCTGGAAAAGATCATCAGCGGCAAGATCAGCAAGATCGTCAACGAAGTCACGCTGTACGGCCAGCCGTATGTGCTGAACACCGATCAGACCGTCGAGCAGGCCGTCAAGGCCGCTGGTGCCGACGTGATCGGCTTCCAGCGCCTGGCCGTTGGCGAAGGCATCGAGAAGGTGGTGGAAGACTACGCCGCCGAAGTGATGAAGCAGGCCGGTCTGGCCTGATCTTCGCCAAAGAGTGAAAAAAGCCGCGGCCATGCCGCGGCTTTTTTTTGCCTGCGAATCCGCGCTGCATCGAAGCGCACGAACTGAAGCACACACATCCGTGGTGCCTGCAACCGGCCTCGACGCTATAGATGTCGTCGGCCGTGCCGCTAAGCCTAGATGCCAACCAGACTCTCAGCACCCCTCACGCATGCGTTCCAGCGCAGCGACTGCGAGCCGTGGCGTGCTCAAACTCACCGAACGCAGCTGTATGCTTGCGTTCACTGTTGGCGATGACTCATGCAACCAGATCTCCAGGCCGCCCTGCACTACTGCCGTAACCTGCCATCGCCACCCGGCGTCGCGCTGCGCATCATCGAGCTGGCGCAGGACCCGGATGTGGACATGACCACCACCGCGAAAGTCATCGGCATGGACATCGCCCTGAGCGCACGCATGCTGCGCGTGGCCAACTCACCGCTCTACGCCAGCCGCCGCCGTGTCGACAACCTCGGCCAGGCGCTCACCATGCTCGGCCTCAACGCGACCCTGAGCCTGGCGCTGGGGTTTTCGATGGTGCACGGCGTGCGCAGCACCTTTATCGCGCACCCGTTGCATGAGCGCATCTGGCGTCGTGCCGGGCTATGCGCGCTGGCCAGTCGCATCTTGGGTCAGGCCTATGGCATCCGCAAACCCGAAGAATTGATGCTGGCCGGCCTGCTGCAGGACATCGGCAAGCTGGCACTGCTGCAAGGGGCGCCCGAGCTGTATGCGCCGCTGCTGGAACAGGCGCCCGACAATGCATCGCTGCTGGATGCCGAACGCGAACACCTGGGTGCCACCCACGCCGAAATCGGCGCCTGGCTTGCGCACCAGTGGCAATTACCGCACTACCTGCAGAACGCGATCGCGAAAAGCGAAGAAGAACCGTCAGGCCTGGAGCCCTTCATGGCTTGCGTCGCGCTGTCCGGACGTCTGGCCGACATCTGGCTCTCCGCTAGCGCGGCTACCGCCACCGAGCATGCGCAGCGCCAGGCGCAGGACGTGCTGGAGCTGGATGCCGAACGCTTCGAAAAAGTGATCGAACGCATCGCCGAATCCTTGCCCGAGCTCGAAGCCTTATTCGACATCCGCGTGCCGCAACCCGAGCATATCCAGCTGATCTTCGAGCAGGCGCGCGAGCTGGCCCTGCTGCGCAGCCTGCGCGAATTGCAGGATGTGGCCGAAGCGCGCCGCCATGCCGACGAATCGGAGAACCGCATGCGTCATCTGGCCGAGCAGGCCAGCCGCGATGCACTGACCGGTGTGTTCAATCGGCATCAGCTCGGCACCGCGCTGGCGCATGAGTTCGAACTGGCATCGCGGCAGGCCTGGCCGCTGTCGATCGCCTTCATCGATCTGGACGATTTCAAGCGCGTCAACGATGCGCACGGCCATCTGGTCGGCGACGAGGTGTTGCGCAACTTTGCGCAGACGCTGCAACGCATGGTGCGCACCAGCGACCTGGTGGCACGCTATGGCGGCGAAGAATTTCTGGTGATCCTGCCCAACACGCCTGCCGATGCGGCGTTGATGGTGATCGAGCGCATCCTTGCCGAAACCGCGCGCACGCCGATGGCGCAACTGCAGGGCGGCCCGCTGCACATCACCTTCTCCGCGGGCCTGGCCACGCATGGCGGCATCGAGCGCCAGTTCGAAAGTATCGAACACCTGTTGCAGGCCGCAGACAGCACGCTGTACCGCTCCAAGCATCGCGGCCGCAACCGCGTCACCGCCTACGATGCGACCGATGTTCCGACGCCACCGAACCCGCGGGCGCACTGAGCGGCACGTCACCTCGATGACGACAAAGGAATTTTTACCACGCCCGGTGGCACGCTTCCGCTAGAATTGCCGGCGTTTGTCGTCCCCCACCCCCGAGGTCTCCCCCATGTCCGAACTTTCCTATCGCCGCATTCTTCTCAAACTTTCCGGGGAGGCGCTGATGGGGGACGGGGATTACGGCATCGATCCCAAGGTGATCAACCGCCTCGCCCATGAAGTGATCGAAGCGCAGCAGGCCGGCGCACAGGTCGCACTGGTGATCGGCGGCGGCAACATCTTCCGCGGCGCCGGCCTGGCCGCCAGCGGCATGGACCGTGTCACCGGCGACCACATGGGCATGCTCGCCACCGTGATCAACGCGCTGGCCATGCAGGACGCGCTGGAAAAGCTCGGCGCCAAGGTGCGCGTGATGAGCGCGATCAAGATCAACGACGTCTGCGAAGATTTCATCCGTCGCCGTGCCATGCGTCACCTGGAAAAGGGCCGTATCGCGATTTTCGCCGCCGGCACCGGCAACCCGTTCTTCACCACCGATTCGGGCGCGGCGCTGCGCGCGATCGAAATCGGTGCCGACCTGCTGCTCAAGGCAACCAAGGTCGACGGCGTGTACGACAAAGACCCGAAGAAGCACACCGACGCGGTGCGCTACGACAGCCTGACCTACGACGAAGTCATCATGCAGGGCCTGGAAGTGATGGACACCGCCGCCTTCGCGCTGGCACGCGACAGCGATCTGCCGCTGCGCATCTTCGGCATGAGCGAGCCCGGCGTGCTGCTGCGCATCCTGCGCGGCGAGCAGATCGGCACCTTGGTGCAGGGCCGTAGCTGACTTTTTGGGAATAGAGAATCGGGATTTGTGATTCGTCACAGCGTGGATCGGGCGCTCCGCTCGTGTCCGATCCATCGCAGCGCCTGGCGTGAACGCGCCAGGCAGGTGAACCGGCTGCGCCGGCTCATGTAGGCCGGCGAGTCGTGAAACCCCAGTCCCGGCTATAATCCCCGGATTCAGCTCCACACGGATTCCGGCGATGCTCAACCAGATCAAACAAGACGCGCAGGCGCGCATGACCAAGAGCATCGATGCTCTGCGCCATTCACTGACCACCGTGCGTACCGGCCGCGCTTCGCCGGCGCTGCTGGACGGCATCAAGGTCAAGGCCTACGGCACCGACACCCCCCTCAATCAGGTTGCCAGCATCAGCGTGTCCGAAGGCCGCTCGCTGGTGATCAGCCTGTTCGACAAGGGCATGATCAAGGACGTGGAAAAAGCCCTGTACGCCTCGGACCTGGGCCTGACCCCGACCGTGGTGGGCACCGTGATCCGTCTCAACCTGCCGCCGCTGACCGAGGAGCGCCGCAAGGAGCTCAGCAAGTCCGTGCATGGCGAAGGCGAAGACAGCAAGGTCGCCATCCGCAACATCCGTCGCGATGCCAATCAGCAGGTCAAGGATCTGCTGAAAGACAAGAAGGTCACCGAAGACGAAGCCCGTGCCGCCGAAGACGACATCCAGAAGTTGACCGACAAGGCCATCAAAGATGTGGATGAGGTCGTCAAGGGCAAGGAACAGGAATTGATGACGGTCTGATCGTGGCATCGCCTGCCATGCATCCAGTCCCTTCTACCGACGCAGTCCCGCGCCACATTGCCATCATCATGGATGGCAACGGGCGTTGGGCGCAGCGTCGGCGACGTCCGCGCATGATCGGCCATCGCGCCGGTGCGCGGGCGGTCAATCGCACCATCGATTTCTGCCTGGAAAAGGGCGTGTCGGCGCTGACCCTGTTTGCGTTCTCCAGCGAAAACTGGGGCCGCCCGCAGGAGGAAGTCGATTCGCTGATGAAGCTGTTCCTGCATGCGCTCGACCGCGAGGTCGAAGAACTGCAACGGCGTGGCGTGCAGGTGCGTTTCATCGGCGAGCGCAATCGCTTCGCTGCGCCGTTGCGCGACCGCATGGCCGCTGCCGAACGCAGCACCGCGGGCAATGCGCGACTGGTGCTCAGCATCGCGGCCAGTTACGGCGGCCGCCAGGACATCGCGCTGGCGGCACGTGCGCTGGCCGAAGAGGTGGCGGCCGGCCGCCTGCAACCGCATCAGATCGACGAGGCCCTGCTGTCCAGCCGCGTCGCACTGTCCGACCTGCCGGCGCCGGATCTGTTCATCCGTACCGGTGGCGATACCCGCATCAGCAATTTCCTGCTCTGGCAGCTGGCCTACACCGAGCTGTGGTTCACCGAAACCCTGTGGCCGGAGTT
Organism: Xanthomonas sp. Leaf148; assembly: GCF_001423585.1. Classification (GTDB taxonomy): domain Bacteria; phylum Pseudomonadota; class Gammaproteobacteria; order Xanthomonadales; family Xanthomonadaceae; genus Xanthomonas. Next base: position 454,376 of record NZ_LMOP01000001.1, read on the forward strand.
CGATGCCGGCGTGCTGCAGCAGGCGCTGGACGACTATGCCGGGCGCGAACGCCGCTTTGGCCTGACCAGTGCCCAGATCGCCGACAAGGCGACGGAGATCTCCTCCGCATGACCAAGACCCGCGTGATTGCTGCGCTGATCATGGCGCCGCTCGCCATCTGCGCGATCGTGCTGCTGCCCACCCAATGGCTGGCGGCGCTGGCGGCGATTCTGTTCCTGACCGGCCTGTGGGAGTGGCTCAAGCTCTCCGGCATCGACGACAGCCTGCCGCGCACCGTGCTGCTGATGCTCAATCTGCTGCTGATGGTGCTGATGGTGTGGGCGTCGGCCGGCTCGATGGTGCTGTTCCAGATCGCCGCCCTGGTGGGTGTGGCCTGGTGGGTGCTGGCGCTGCTGTGGCTGCGCTTTTTCACCTTCGGTGCCGATCATGGCAACGGCCAGGCGCGCGCGCTCAAACTGGCGGCCGGCACTCTGGCGGTGCTTCCCGCCTGGGCCGCGCTGGTGCTGCTGCACGCCAACCCGGACAAGGGCAACCTGTGGCTGCTGACCGCCCTGACCATGGTCTGGGCGGCCGACTCGGGTGCGTATTTCGCCGGACGTGCGTTCGGCAAGCACAAGCTGGCGCCGCGCATCAGTCCGAACAAGACCATCGAAGGCCTGCTCGGCGGGATGGTTGCCGGCATCGCGGTGGCCTGCGCCTTCGGCTGGCTGGCCGGGCTGACCCTGGCGCATGTGCCGCAGTTGGTCCTGGTCGCGGCGGTGGCGGTGCTGGCGTCGGTACTCGGCGATCTGTTCGAGAGCCTGCTCAAGCGCCACGCCGGCGCCAAGGACTCGGGCACGGTGATTCCCGGCCACGGCGGCGTACTGGATCGCATCGATGGCGTGCTCGCCGCCCTGCCGGTGTTCGCACTCGGCAAGGAAATTCTCGGATTCTAAGCATGGCTGGCTCTTCTCCCCGCCAGGTCGCCATCTTCGGCGCGACCGGCTCGATCGGTACGTCGGCACTGGACGTGATCGCCCGTCATCCGCAGCGGCTGCGCGCCAGCGTGCTGTCTGCGGGCCGCCAGGTCGACGCCTTGCTGGCGCTGTGCGCCACGCATCGGCCTGCGCATGCGGTGATTGCCGACGAGGCGCTGTACCCGGCCCTGCGTGACGGTTTGCGTGCCGCCGGCCTCGCCACCCAGGCGCACGCCGGCACCGCGGCGCTGGATGCGCTGGCCGGCAGCGATGCCTGCGACACCGTGGTGGCTGCCATCGTCGGCGCCGCCGGCTTGCCGTCGACCCTGGCCGCCGCCCGCGCCGGCAAGCGCCTGCTGCTGGCCAACAAAGAGTCGCTGGTGCTGGCCGGCGAGCTGCTGACCCGCACCGCTGCTGCGGCGGGCGCGGAAATCATTCCGATCGACAGCGAACACAGCGCCATCTTCCAATGCCTGCGCTCGTGCGACGCCAGCCGCGGCGTGCGTCGGGTGGTCCTGACCGCGTCCGGTGGCCCGTTCCGTGGCTGGGATCGCACCGCGCTGGCGGCAGTGACGCCCGCGCAGGCGGTTGCGCACCCGAAGTGGTCGATGGGCCCGAAGATTTCGGTGGACTCGGCCACCCTGATGAACAAGGGCCTGGAAGTCATCGAGGCGCATCATCTGTTTGGCCTGCCCGGCGAGCAGATCGACGTGCTGGTACACCCGCAAAGCCTGGTGCATTCGCTGGTGGAATTCGTCGACGGCTCCACCCTGGCCCAGCTTGGTCTGCCGGACATGCGCACCACGCTGGCGGTCGGTCTGGCGTGGCCGGAGCGGGTGGAATCGGGCGTGGCGGGACTGGATCTGCTGCAACAGGGCCGACTGGATTTCGAGCCGCCCGACACCGATGCATTCCCCTGCCTGCACCTGGCCTGGGAAGCTTTGCGCGCCGGCGGAACCGCGCCGGCGATCCTGAACGCGGCCAACGAAGTGGCTGTTTCAGCGTTTCTTCAGGGCCAAATAGGTTTCCTAGCGATCCCTGCGTTGGTCGAACACACGCTGACAACGCTCTCACGGCACAATGCCGACTCCCTCGACACCCTGCTTTTTGCCGATGCGCAAGCCCGGCAAATCACTGAACGCGCCCTCGCCAACTACGCCCATCATGCTTGATCGATCCACGCAGCCGAGTTGCATCCATGGGTGATTTCATCGGTTCGGTCTGGTGGATGATCGTCAGCCTGGGTCTATTGGTGACGTTCCACGAATTCGGACACTTCTGGGTCGCGCGCCGCTGTGGCGTCAAGGTACTGCGGTTTTCGGTGGGCTTTGGCAAGCCGCTGTGGATGCGCCGCGACCGCCACGGCACCGAGTTCGTGGTGGCGGCGATCCCGCTGGGTGGCTACGTCAAGATGCTCGACGAGCGCGAAGGCGACGTACACCCGGCCGAACTGGACCAGGCGTTCAATCGCAAGACGGTGTGGCAGCGTATTGCCATCGTCGCGGCCGGCCCAATCGCCAATCTACTGCTGTGCATGGCGATGCTGTGGGCAATGTTCGTGGTCGGCAAGCAGGATTATTCGGCCACCGTCGGCCGCGCCGATGGTCTGGCCGCCGAAGCGGGGCTGACACCGGGCGAGCGCATCGTGCGCATCGACGGACGCAGCGTGAGCAGCTGGAGCGATGCCAGCATGCAGCTCACCACTGCGGCCATGGATAAGCGCGATATCCAGCTGCGCACCGCCGTCGAGGGTGGCGGCAACAGTGAGCACACCTTGCGTCTTTCGCAGTTGCCGGTGGGTTTCGACGAGCGCCGGGTGGCATCGCTGGCCGGCATCGGCTGGCAGTTCATGTTGCAGCCGCCGGTGATTGCCGAAGTGGTGCCAGGTTCGGTGGCCGACGGCCTGCTCAAGCCGGGCGATCGCATCGTGGCCATCGATGGCCAGCCAATCCGCTCGGCCCAGGACATCATTCCGCAGGTGCAGGCGCTGGGCGCGCATGGCGGGCCGGGCATGATCGAAGTGGCGCGCGGCGAAGACCGCCTGGCGCTGGAAATCGCACCGCGCAAATCGCCGCAAGGCCAGTGGATGATCGGGGTCCGCCCCGCCGCCGCGCCGGCGCCGGAATACGATAGTCGCCAGCAGTACGGCATCTTCGCTGCGGTGCCGGCAGCCATCCGCGAAACCGGCAAGATGACCGCCGATTCGCTGGGCATGATGAAGCGAATGCTGACCGGCCAGGCCTCGGTCAAGAACATTTCCGGCCCGGTCACGATTGCGCGCGCAGCCAACGCTTCGGCCGAACGCGGGCTCGACTGGTTCCTGTATTTTCTGGGCTTGCTGTCGCTCAGCCTGGCGATCATCAACCTGATGCCCATCCCGATCTTGGACGGTGGGCATCTGCTGTATTACCTTATTGAGTTGGTCAAGGGCAGCCCGATCAGCGAACGGGCCATGATTGCCGGGCAATATGTCGGCCTGGCGGTTCTGGCCGGGTTGATGGGACTGGCGTTCTACAACGACATCCTCGGCCTGGTTCCACGATGAAATTGCTCCACTCTTTCCGCCTGTTGTCGTCGTCATACGTCGGCATCCAGCAACACCCGAAATCGACTCCAACCGGATGTGACATGACGCGTCTTCCCACTCGCCGCCTGCTTGCCCTCGCTCTTGCCGCCGGCCTCAGCCTGCCAGCCGTTGCCCTGGCCGCAGAGCCGTTCGTTGCCAGCGACATCCGCGTCGACGGCCTGCAGCGCATCGCTTCCGGCACCGTGTTCACCTATCTGCCGGTGAACCGCGGCGACACCGTGGACGACACCAAGGTGGCCGACTCGATCCGGGCGCTGTACCGCACCGGCTTCTTCGAAGACGTGCAGCTGGACCGCCAGGGCAACATCCTGGTGATCACGGTCAAGGAACGCCCGGCGATCAACAAGCTCACCGTGACCGGCAACAAGGACATCAAGTCCGAAGAGCTGCTCAAGGGCCTGGGCGATATCGGCCTGACCGAAGGCGGCACCTTCGATCGCCTGAGCCTGGACCGCGTGACCCAGGAACTGACCCGTCAGTACAACAACCGCGGCAAGTACAACGTTGAGATCACTCCGACGGTCAGCCCGCTGGACCGTAATCGCGTCGATGTGGCCATCGCGATCAAGGAAGGCAAGGCGGCCAAGATCCGTCACGTCAACCTGATCGGTACCGAAAAGTTCGCCAACGAAGACATCCTGGAAAACTGGGAATCCAAGGAGCACAACTGGGCCTCGTGGTATCGCCGCGACGACCAGTACTCCAAGGAAAAGATGTCCGGCGACCTGGAGAAGCTCAACTCCTGGTACCTGGACCGTGGCTACGTCGACTTCAGCATCGACTCCACCCAGGTGGCGATCAGCCCCGACAAGCGCGACATGTTCGTCAGCGCCGGCGTCACCGAGGGCGAGCAGTACAAGATTTCCGACATCAAGGTCACCGGCGACACCGTGCTGCCGCAGGCCGATATCGAGCGCCTGGTGATTCCCAAGGCCGGCGATATCTTCTCGCGCGCGCTGCTGGAATACACCTCCGATGCGATCACCAACACGCTGAGCAACGTCGGTTACGCGTTCGCCAAGGTCAACCCGCTTCCGACGCCGAACCGCGAGGACCGCACCGTTGCGGTGAACCTGCAGGTGGTGCCGGGCCCGCGCGTGACCGTGCGCCGGATCCTGTACAAGGGCAACAGCCGCACCTCCGACGAAGTGTTGCGCCGCGAAATGCGCCAGTTCGAAAACACCTGGTATTCGCAGGCTGCGATCGACCGTTCCAAGATCCGTCTGCAGCGCCTGGGCTACTTCGAGTCGGTGAACGTGGAAACCCCGGCGGTGCCTGGCAGCAACGACCAGGTGGACGTGATCTACGACGTCAAGGAAACCACTTCCGGCAGCTTCGTGTTCGGCCTGGGTTATTCGCAGAGCTTCGGTGTGACCACCTCGGTGCAGTTGTCGCAGAACAACTTCCTGGGCGGCGGTAACCGGGTGGCGGTGGAAGCCTCGCGCAGCACCTTCCAGCAGCGTTACGCGTTCTCCTATACCAACCCGTTCTTTACCGACGATGGCGTGTCGCTGGGCTACAACCTGTCGTGGCGCTCGCTGGATTACTCGGACTTCAACACCGCGCAGTTCAACAGCAAGAACGGCTCGGCGCAGGTGGTGTTCGGCGTGCCGATCACCGAGAACGACACCGTCTCGGCAATGATCGGCATCGACAGCAACCAGATCACCACGTTCCCGGGCACCACGCCGCAGGCGATCGTCGATTACATCGATGCGATCGGCACGCGCACCTTCCATGCCTGGCGCAGCGAGCTGGGCTGGGCGCGCGACACCCGCAACGACTTCTTCATGCCAACCCGCGGCATGTACCAGCGCGTCGGCCTGGAAACCACCCTGCCCGGCTCCACGGTCGAGTACTACAAGCTCAACTACCAGATCTCCAACTATTGGCCGATCATCCCGGCGCTGGTGTTGAACACGCGCTTCGAGCTGGGTTACGGCGATAGCTATGGCAATGACAGCACACGCGTAGTGGCCGGCCCCAATGGCACTTCGCGCACCATCACTGCGACCGGGCTGCCGTTCTACGAGAACTTCTACGCCGGCGGTACCAACTCGGTGCGCGGCTTCGAAGACAACACCCTGGGTCCGCGCTCGGAGCCGATCAACGGATTCAACCGCGGTCAGCCGCTGGGTGGGTCGTTCAAGACCGTCGGCTCGGTGGAAATGTACTTCCCGAAGCTGTTCGACAGCCCGTCGGCGCGCATCTCCGCGTTCTTCGACTTCGGTAACGTGTACGACGGCGTGGACAACTTCAAGGCCAACGAGTTGCGCGCCTCCACCGGTGTGGCGCTGTTGTGGCGCGCCCCGGTCGGCCCCATCTCGATCAGCTACGCGTTCCCGCTGAAGAAGGAAGACAACGACGAGATCGAGCGCCTGCAGTTCACCTTCGGCGGCCAGTTCTAAGACGCACGCAAAACAATGGCGGCCCGACTGATCGGGCCGCCATTGTTTGTCTGTCATGCCTGAGGTGTTACAGGCTCAGAAGTAGCTCTGGAACAACGTGCTCAGACAGCTCGCCGTCCCGCTCCAATCGGATGTATCCACACACTGGACCTGCTGGTCCCAGAAGTTATGAGCGTCGGCACGCTCCTGCGCGAAATCATCGGCCGAGGCGCTGCTGACTGCGCCCAGCAGGACCACGCCAGCGAACATGGAGAGGAGAGTTTTCATATGCTTCTTCCTGGGTTAGCCGCTCGGTTGCGGCCAGGCAACAGATACGCCTGACTGTTTAGCGAATTTTTGGCGATGTTTTTTTTCCGTAAAAACAGCCACTTACTGTTTACGCGAGGTTCACCTGATGCCCCTGACTGCCAGTGCGATTGCCGAACAATTTGGTCTGACCGTCGTGGGCGACGGCGCGACCGAGGTCACCGGGGTGGCGACGCTGGCGCACGCCGGAGCGGGCCAGCTGAGCTTCCTGTCCAACCCTCGCTATCGGCCGCAGTTGGCTGACACACAGGCTGCCGTGGTGGTGGTGCGCGCCGAGGACGCCGAGGCGGCGCACAGCACCGTGCTGGTTGCCAAGGACCCGTACACCGCATTCGCCAAGATCGCCGCGTTGTTCGATGTGGCGCCGGTGCGCGAGCCCGGCATTCATCCCTTGGCGGTGATCGACCCCAGCGCACAGGTGTCGCCTGGCGCGCATGTTGGCCCGTTCGTCAGCATCGGTGCGCGCAGCCGCGTGGGCGATGGCTGCATCATCGGCACCGGCAGCATCATCGGCGAAGACTGCGTGGTGGACGATGGCAGCGAGCTGATCGCCCGCGTCACCCTGGTCACCCGGGTGCGGCTGGGCAAGCGCGTGCGGATTCATCCCGGCGCAGTGATCGGCGCCGATGGGTTCGGCCTGGCGATGGATGCCGGCCACTGGATCAAGGTGCCGCAGCTGGGCGGTGTGGTGATCGGCGACGACTGCGAGATTGGCGCCAACACCTGCATCGACCGCGGCGCGCTGGAAGACACCGTGCTGGAAGAAGACGTGCGCGTGGATAACCTGGTGCAGATTGCCCACAACTGCCGGATCGGCGCGCACAGCGCGATCGCCGGCTGCACCGGCATTGCCGGCAGCGCCAAGATCGGCCGCTATTGCCTGCTCGGCGGGCATGTCGGCGTGGTCGGCCACCTGGAGATCTGCGACAAGGTCGTGATCACCGGCAAGTCGGTGGTGCGCAATTCCATCCATGAGCCGGGCGAATATTCGTCTGGCACCCCTCTCACCGACAATCGCACGTGGCGCAAGAATGCCGCGCGCTTCAAACAACTCGATGCGCTGGCAAGGCGCATCCTGGCTGTGGGCAAGGAGAACGCATGAGTTACCCCGTTTACGAGCTGCCGATCGACGTCAATCAGATCCAGACGCTGATCCCGCACCGCTACCCGTTTCTGCTGGTCGACCGGGTCATCGAACTAGACCTGGAAGCCAAGCGCATCGTCGGGCAGAAGAACGTCAGCATCAACGAGCCGTTCTTCCAGGGCCACTTCCCGAACCGTCCGGTGATGCCGGGCGTGTTGATCATCGAAGCGCTGGCGCAGGTCGGTGGCGTGATGACCCAGCTCGGCCTGGGCCGCGATGCGTTGTCCCAGCTGTTCTACATGGTCAAGGTGGACAATGCGCGCTTCAACAAGCAGGTGGTCCCCGGCGATGTGCTGATCATGGAGGTGCAGATGAAGCGCCTGATCCGCAATGTGGGATGCTTCTATGGCGAGGCCAAGGTCAACGGCGAAATTGTGGCCAGTGCCGAGGTGATGTGCGCCGGCGCCAGGTAATGACCCGCTCCCGGAGTGAGACACGATGCGTGATTCGACACCTTTGATTCATCCCACCGCCGTCATCGACCCGTCGGCGCAACTGGCCGACGATGTGCGCGTTGGCGCGTTCTGCCTGATCGGCGCCGATGTCCACATCGGTGCCGGGACCGAGGTGGGGCCGCATTGCTCGATCCACGGCCCGACCCGGATCGGCCGCAACAACCGCTTCATCGGGCATGCGGCGATCGGCGGCGAACCGCAGGACAAGAAGTACGCCGGCGAGCGTACCGAGCTTACGATCGGCGACGGCAACGTGATCCGCGAATTCGTCACCATCAATCGCGGCACCGGCGGCGGCGGCGGCATCACCGTGGTCGGCAACGACAACTGGATGCTGGCCTACACGCATGTGGCGCACGACTGCCATGTCGGCAACCACTGCGTGTTCTCCAACAACACCACGCTGGCCGGCCATGTCACCGTGGGCGATTACGTGATCATCAGCGGCTTTGCCGGCGCGCATCAGTTCTGCCGTATCGGCGCACACGCCTTCCTGGGCATGGGCGCGCTGACCAACGGCGACGTGCCGCCGTTCACCATGGTCGGCAGCGAGTCGCTGGGCCGCCCGCGCGGCATCAACAGCGAAGGCCTCAAGCGCCGCGGCTTCGATGCCGAGCGCATCACCGCCATCAAGCGCGCCTACCGCACGCTGTACGTCGCCGGCCTGCCGCTGGCCGACGCCAAGTTGCAACTGGCCGAACAAGCCAAGGACAGCGAAGACGTCCGCGGCATGCTTGAGTTCATCGAAGCGGCAGAAAGGCCGTTGCTGCGATGACGGGAATCGGGAATCGGGAATCGGGAATCGTGGACGGCCAGCGCAACGGCCCGTCGGTCGGCAGCGTTCCGACTGCACGACCGATTCCCCATTCCCCACTCCCGATTCCCGGCGCGCGCAAGCGCGCCCCCCGCATCGCCCTGATCGCCGGCGAAGCCTCCGGCGACATCCTGGGCGCCGGGCTGATTGCGCAGTTGCGGCTACGGTATCCCGATGCGGAATTCGCGGGTATCGGTGGCGATGCGATGCGCGGTGCCGGGTGCCAGACCTGGTTCGATGCAAGCGAGCTGGCGGTGATGGGGCTGACCGAAGTACTACGCCATCTGCCGCGCCTGCTGAAGCTGCGCCGCGCCTTCCGCGAGCGCGTGCTGGCGTGGAAACCGGACGTGTTCATCGGCATCGATGCGCCGGATTTCAATCTGCCGGTCGAACGCTGGCTCAAGCAGCGCGGCATTCGCACCGTGCACTACGTCAGCCCGTCGGTGTGGGCATGGCGCGAGAAACGTGCCGAGAAGATCGGCGCCAGCGCCGACCTGGTGCTGTGCCTGTTCCCGATGGAGCCGCCGATCTACGCCAAGCACGGCGTGGATGCGCGCTTTGTCGGTCACCCCATGGCCGACGACATCGCTTACAAGGCCGACCGCGAGGCGGCCCGCGCCACATTGGGAATTTCCGCCTCCAGCACCGTGCTGGCGGTGCTGCCGGGCAGCCGGCATGGCGAAATCAGCAAGCTGGGCGACACCTTCTTCCAGGCCGCCTGGCTGGTCTCCGAGCACCTGCCCAACCTGCATGTGCTGGTCCCCGCCGCCAACCCGGGCTGCAAGCAGTTGCTGGCTGAACAGCTGTCGCGCAGTTCGTTGCCGGTGATGCGCTCGCACCTGCTCGACGGCCAGGCGCGCACCGCCATGCTGGCGGCCGATGTGGTGCTGCTGGCCTCGGGCACCGCCACGCTGGAGGCGATGCTGGTCAAGCGGCCGATGGTGGTCGGCTACAAGGTCGCGCCGCTGACTTATCGCATCGTCAAGACGCTGGGCTTGCTCAAGGTCAACCGCTACGCGCTGCCCAACATCCTGGCCAACGCCGACCTCGCCCCCGAGCTGATGCAGGACGACTGCACTCCGGAACGGCTGTGTGTCGCGCTGCTGGATTGGTTCAAGCACCCGGACAAGGTCGCCGCCCTGCAACCGCGTTATCTGGCCCTGCACGCCGAACTCCGCCGCGACGCCTCCGCACGCGCAGCCGATGCGGTGGCAGAGCTGCTTGAGGGCGGGGATTCGAGAGTGGGGAGTCGGGATTCGTCAGGAGCCACGGCATGAAAATCGCTGCTCCATCCACATTGCCCTTGGGCGAGAACGCCGAACAACGCCAATCGCCGTTGTTCGGCCAATCCCAAATGCCCAATCCCCAATCCCGGCTCTTGATCGCCGGCGTCGACGAAGCCGGCCGGGGGCCGCTCGCCGGGCCGGTGGCGGTGGCGGCGGTGGTGTTCGACCCGAGCAAGCCGCGCATCAACGGGCTGGACGATTCCAAGCAACTAACTGCCGAGTGCCGCGAGCAGTTGTATGCGCGCATCGTCGACCGGGCGCTGGCGTGGTCGGTGGTGTTGATCGACAGCGAAGAAATCGACCGCATCAACATCTACCAGGCCACCATGCTTGGCATGCGGCGGGCGGTGGAAGGCGTGGCGCACGTGGCCGGGTTTGCGCGCATCGACGGCAACCGTGTGCCCAAGGGACTACCCTGCCCGGCCGAGGCGCTGATCGGCGGCGACGCGCTGGACCGCGCCATCATGGCCGCCTCGATCGTGGCCAAGGTCACCCGCGATCGCCTGATGCACGAACTGCACGCGCAGCATCCCGAATACCGCTTCGACCAGCACAAGGGCTATGCCACGCCGGTGCATCTGACCGCGCTGCGCACCCATGGGCCGTGTCCGCAGCATCGCCGCAGCTTTGCGCCGGTGCGGCTGGCGCTGGAAGGCCGTGAAAGCCGGTCCCCGGGACCAGGGACCGGCGACCCGCAACAGCTGCAGGTCGTGGAGCTGGTTGTCCGGCCATAGGCGGCGGGCGTTTTGGCACCGTTGGTTTGGTTTCTCCTCGGGACCTGTGATCGGAACATCTGCACATTGTGCAATCCGTCGATGGGGTTGCAGGCATGGATCGTTCTACCTGCAAAGAACCTGAATTCCTCATCAGCCAAATGCCTCCCCAAGGCCCCGGCAGCTGGCGATTCAGCGCTTTTCCGGGTCCCTGCTGGCCGATCCCGCGTCCCGCACCCACCTGTCAAGCCTTGTTCGTCCCCGCCCCCGCCGGTACCCTGACCGCGCATTATTCCGGTCTCGCATGTCCACTTCCCGTTTCGTCCATCTGCACGTCCACACCGAGTTCTCGTTGGCGGATTCCACTATCCGCGTGCCCGAGAAACCGGATCAGGCTGACCCGAAAAAGGCCAAGCAGGCCAACCTGCTGAGCCGCGCGGTCGAGCTCGACATGCCATCACTGGCGGTCACCGACCTCAATAACCTGTTTGCGCTGGTCAAGTTCTACAAGGCCGCCGAAGGCGTCGGCATCAAGCCGATTGCCGGCGCCGACGTGATGATCGCCACCCCGGACATGACGCCCTGGCGCATGACCCTGCTGTGCCGCGACCGCGAGGGCTACCTGAGCCTGTCGCGGCTGCTGACGCGCGCCTGGATGGAAGGCCACCGCCCCGAAGGCGGCGTGGCGATCCACCCGGAATGGCTGCAGGCCGGGCACGCCAACCTGTTCGCCCTGGCCGGCCGCGACAGCCTGGCCGGCCGCCTGTTTTCCGAGGGCCGCGCCGATCTGGCCGAGCAACAGCTCGCCGACTGGCAACGTGTGTTCGGCGATGGCCTGCACCTGGAGCTAACCCGCACCGGGCGCGAGGGCGAAGAACGCTTCAACCAGTTCGCCCTGCATGCCGCCGGCGTGCGCGGGCTGCCGGTGGTGGCCAGCAACGATGTGCGCTTTCTGTATGCCAGCGACTTCAATGCGCACGAGGCGCGCGTGTGCATTTCCTCCGGCCGCGTGCTGGACGACCCCAAGCGCCCGCGCGACTACAGCGACCAGCAGTACCTGAAGTCCGGCGATGAAATGGCCGCGCTGTTCGCCGATGTGCCCGATGCGATCGACAACACGCATGCGCTGGCGCAGCGCTGCAACATCGAGATGCGCCTGGGCACCTACTTCCTGCCCGCCTATCCGGTGCCCGAAGACGAGACGCTGGACAGCTGGATCCGCAGCCAGTCGCGCGACGGTCTGGCCGCGCGCCTGGAAAAGAGCCCGATCGCGCCCGGCAAGATTCGCCAGGACTATGTCGACCGGCTCGAATTCGAGCTGGACACCATCATCAAGATGGGCTTCCCCGGCTACTTCCTGATCGTTGCCGACTTCATCCAGTGGGGCAAAAATCAGGGCATCCCGATCGGCCCGGGCCGCGGTTCCGGTGCCGGTTCGCTGGTGGCCTGGGCGCTGCAGATCACCGATCTGGACCCGCTGCCGTACAACCTGCTGTTCGAGCGCTTCTTGAATCCAGAGCGCGTGTCGATGCCCGACTTCGACATCGACTTCTGCATGGATCGCCGCGACGAAGTCATCGACTACGTGGCGCGCAAGTACGGCCGCGAGCGGGTTAGCCAGATCATCACCTACGGCACCATGGCCGCCAAGGCGGTGGTGCGCGACGCCGGGCGCGTGCTTGGCTTCACCTATGGTCTGGTCGACAGCGTCGCCAAGCTGATCCCCAACATCCTGGGCATCACGCTCAAGGATGCGATGGGCGAAGGCAAGGACTCGGAGATGGCCTCTCCGGATCTGATCCAGCGCTATCAGGTCGAAGACGACGTACGCGACCTGATAGACCTGGCGCGCCAGCTCGAAGATCTCACCCGCAACGCCGGCAAGCACGCCGGTGGCGTGGTGATCGCGCCCGAACCGCTGAGCGAATTCTGCCCGCTGTTCGCCGAACACGACGAAGACGGCCGCGGCAAGAATCCGGTCACCCAGTTCGACAAGGACGACGTCGAAGCGGTGGGCCTGGTGAAGTTCGACTTCCTCGGCCTGCGCACGCTGACCATCATCGACTGGGCGGTCAAGGCGATCAACGTGCGCCACGCGCGCGCCGGCATCGACCCGGTCGACATCACCACCATTCCGCTCGACGACGTGCCCACCTACAAGGGCGTGTTCGCCTCGGGCAACACCGGTGCGGTATTCCAGTTCGAATCCTCGGGCATGCGCCGCCTGCTCAAGGACGCGCGCCCGGACCGTTTCGAAGACCTGATCGCGCTGGTGTCGCTGTACCGCCCCGGCCCGATGGACCTGATCCCGGACTTCAACGCGCGTAAGCACGGCCAGCAGGAGATCATCTACCCGGATCCGCGCACCGAAGCGATCCTGAAAGACACCTACGGCATCATGGTGTATCAGGAGCAGGTGATGCAGATGGCGCAGATCGTCGGCGATTATTCGCTGGGCGGCGCCGACCTGCTGCGTCGTGCGATGGGCAAGAAGGTGCCGGCCGAAATGGCCAAGCACCGCGAAATCTTCCGCGAAGGTGCGGCCAAGGGCGGCGTGAGCGCGGCCAAGGCCGACGAAATCTTCGACCTGATGGAGAAGTTCGCCGGCTACGGCTTCAACAAGTCGCACGCCGCCGCCTACGCACTGGTCAGCTACCAGACCGCGTGGCTGAAACGCCATTACCCGGCCGAATTCATGGCCGCGACGCTGTCCTCGGACATGGACAACACCGACAAGGTGGTCGGCTTTCTCGATGAGGTGCGCAACCTCGGCCTCACCGTCAAGCCGCCGCGCGTCAACGAATCGGCCTATATGTTCGAGGCCGCCACCCCGGACACCATTCAATATGGTCTGGGCGCGATCAAGGGCGTGGGCCACGGCGCATGCGAGGCGATTGTCGAAGAGCGCCAACGCGGCGGCGCGTACACCACGTTGCTGGATTTCTGCACGCGCGTAGGCACCGCAAAGCTCAACCGCCGCACGCTGGAAGCGATGATCAATGCCGGCGCGATGGATGGCCTGGGCAGCAACCGCGCCTCGCTGATGCTGCAATTGCCGGAAGTGATGAAGGCGACCGAGCAGATGGCGCGCGAACGCGCATCCGGTCAGAACTCACTGTTCGGCGGCGCAGATACAAGTGCGCCGGCGCTGCGTCTGGACCTGCCCGAAAGCAAGGAATGGCCACTGGGCCAATTGCTCACCGGCGAGCGCGAAACGCTGGGTTTCTATCTCAGTGGCCACCCGTTCGACCCGCACCGCGACGAAGTCCGCGAGCTGGTCGGCTGCGATCTTGGGTCGCTGGAAAAGATCCTGGCCTCGCAGCAACGCGGCGGCGGCGGGGGTGGCGGCGATGGCGAAAAACGCGCCTGGCGCCCGGAAGTCAGCGCCATTCTGGCCGGCCAGGTGATCGGCGTGCGCCGCAAGGGCGACAGCCAGGTCTTCGTGCAGCTGGAAGATGGCCGCGGGCGGGTGGAATGCAGCGCGTTCTCCGATGCGATGGCCGAGTTCGGCCACCTGCTCACCCGCGACCGCATCCTGATCGTCAAGGGCGGCCTGCGCGAGGACGAATTCAACGGCGGCTACAGCCTGCGTATTCGCCAATGCTGGGACTACGAGCAGATCTGCGCCGAGCATGCGCAACGGCTGTCGCTGCGCCTGGATCTGCGTGAAAAGCAGGCCTTCAAGCGCATCGATGCCCTGCTGGCCAAGCACCGCCCCGGCAAGACGCCGCTACGTCTGGACCTGCTGCTGCGCGCCCCCGGCGGCGGCGTCGCCGGCATGCTCGACCTCAATGGCAGCAACTCGGTGCGCATCGACCAGCACCTGATGGACAGTCTGCGCGCCGATCCGGCGGTGCGCACGTTGAAGATCAAGTACAGCCCACCGTGGGCGTGAGGGGCTGGGATTGGGGATTCGGGATTGGAGATTCGCAGGAGCAGTACCACGGCTTCAGTACGGCCGTAGACCGCCGTTGCAAATCCCGAATTCCCAATGCCCAATCCCTGCTACCGAACGGCTCCGTACGGGCCGCAGACATCGCTTCCGCTACACTCCCCGCCTTACGTTGACGACGCCATTGCATGAATCCTAACTACCTCGACTTCGAGCAACCCATCGCCGATCTGGAAGCCAAGATCCAGGAACTGCGCAACGCCAGTACCGGGCCTGCAGTCAATGTGGAGACCGAGGTACGGGCGCTGCGCGACAAGGCTCGCGTGCGCACCGCACAGATCTTCCGCGACCTGTCGTCGTGGCAGATCTCGCAGCTGGCGCGCCACCCGCAGCGCCCCTACACGCTGGACTACATCAACACCATCTGCGACGAATTCCAGGAACTGGCCGGCGACCGCGCCTATGCCGACGACAAGGCCATTGTCGGTGGCCTGGGCCGCATCGACGGCCGCCCGGTGGTCATCATCGGGCACCAGAAGGGCCGCGACACCAAGACCAAGGTGGCGCGCAACTTCGGCATGCCGCGTCCGGAGGGTTACCGCAAGGCGCTGCGCCTGATGAAGCTGGCCGAGCGCTTCCGTCTGCCGTTGCTGACCTTCATCGACACCCCCGGCGCGTATCCCGGCATCGGTGCCGAAGAACGCGGCCAGTCCGAAGCGATTGCGCGCAACCTGCTGGAAATGGCCGAGCTGAAAGTCCCGGTGATCTGCACCGTGATCGGCGAAGGCGGCTCCGGTGGCGCGCTGGCCATCGGTGTCGGCGACCGCACCCTGATGCTGGAATACGGCACCTACTCGGTGATTTCGCCCGAAGGCTGCGCATCGATCCTGTGGAAGGATGCGGGCAAGGCCAAGGACGCCGCCGAACAGCTCGGCCTCACCGCCAAGCGCCTCAAGGGCCTGGGTCTGGTCGACAAGGTGATCCGTGAGCCTACTGGCGGCGCACACCGCAATCCCGAGCAGATGGGCAAGCGTCTGAAGGCCGTGCTGCTCAACGAGATGGACGCGCTGGAGAAAATCCCGGTCGAAGCACTGCTGCAACAACGCTACGAGCGTCTGCGCAGCTACGGCGCCTACGAAGGAAACTGAATCCTGCGGCTCCGCGTGGCGGAGCCTTAAGGAACTTGCACCAAGGACAAGGACTCCTACCGGCATGAGCCCACTCATTCTTCTGTCGATCGTGTTGCAAATCGCCTGCTGCGTGCATGTCGTGCGCAGCGGCCGGCCGCTGTACTGGATCTTGATCCTGCTGACGTTTTCGTATCTGGCGGTGTTGATCTACGCGTTTGTCGCGGTCATCCCGGACATGCGTAACGACCCGACCGCACGTCGTGGCTTGCAGCGCGTGCGCCGGAAGCTGGACCCGCAGCGCGACCAGCGCGATGCCGCCCGCAAACTGGATGTCTCCGACACCCCGGAAAACCGCCGCCAGCTGGCACGCACGCTGCTTGAGCAGGGCAACTATGCGCAGGCCGCCGAGGTGTACGAAGGCGCCTTGCGCGGCCTGTATCGCGACGACCCGGACCTGATGCTGGGGCTGGCGCAGGCGCAGTTCGGTCTTGGCAATGCCGCGCAGGCACGCCAGACCCTGGATGCCTTGATCGCCGCGAACCCCAACTTCCGCTCGCATGACGGGCATCTGCTGTACGCCCGCGCGGTGGAAAGCAGCGGCACCATCGAAGAAGCGCTGCACGAGTACGAGACGCTGGTGCAGGGCTACCCAGGCGAAGAAGCACGCGTGCGCTATGCGCAGCTACTAAAACGCGCCGCGCGTCCGGAGGAAGCCAAGGCCGTGTTCGACCAGGTGGTGCGTCGCGCTGCGGCCTCGCCCAAACATTACCAGCGCGAGCAACGCAGCTGGATCGATCAGGCACGCAAGGGTCTAAGCGAGTTGAGTTCGATCGCCTGAGTCAGGCCTGCGTTTTGCGTGCGCCTATCCGTCGCGATGCTGGCGCACTGGCTGCGTAGATGTAGCGCAAGCCAATCGCACTCCGCTGCGGGATATCGCCAATGACGAGCATGGTGTTGCTTGTCCGGAAGTGCTGCGCGATCGCTGCAGAGCGTGCAGCGCACGGGCACACTGCTGGCAGTGCTACGCCAGCCCGCAGTGTTTTTTCCAGCGAACGCATCGGCATCCGTCGATGTGCCTGCGTCGCGGCGACTTCAGCACCTGGCGCATGCCGCCAAGGCGACGCCAAGAGCAGCTAGCAACCCTACTGCGCTTCCCGCCAGGCAGGCGCGGCGGCTGCGCGGTGCGGCCTGTACTACACGGATAATCGTGCTCATGGCCCGCCGTCCACGCCTACCGGACCATTGCTCGCCATGTTTTGGTAGCCGCTCCACGCCGCCTTGCGCGCATCACCGCTTAAAAAGGCTTGGCCAGCACCAGCCAGATCACGCCGACCAGCAGAATCACCGGCACCTCGTTGAACAAGCGCAACGCCCGACCGCTCGGGACCGCACGGCCCTGATCCACGCCCTTCAACCAGCGTCCGGCCACAATGTAGTGCGCCAGGATCAACGCCACCGCGAACAGCTTGGCGTGCAGCCAGCCGCCGGTCACCATCGTGGGGAAATTTGGAATCACCCGGTAGCCTTGCCACAGCACCGCGCCCAGCAGCAGCGCCAGACCGAGCATGCTGTGGCCGAACCTGTAGAGGCGGCGGCCCATCAGCACCAGCCGTGCACGCACGGAGGGTTCGCTGCCGGCTTCGGCGATGTTGACCAGAATGCGCGGCAGGTAGAACACCGCTGCCATCCAGGCGATCACGAACAACAGATGGAAGGTCTTGATCCACAAATACAGGGTCATGCGCTGGCTCCGCTGGCTCGCGTAGGATGACCCGCATTTTCACCTATCCGCGCACGCGAAAGCAGCTGAGCCCCATGCAGCAGTCAGACGAAAAACAGTACGACGCCCAGTATTTCCGCCGCTGGTACCGCGATGCCGGGCTGGCCGACCCGGCCCGGCTGCGACGCAAGGTCGCACTCGCCGTCACACAGGCCGAGTACTACCTGGAGCGGCCGATCCGCAGCGTGCTGGATATCGGCTGCGGCGAAGCTGCCTGGCGTGCCCCCTTGCTGGCGCTGCGGCCCAAGCTCAGCTATCTGGGCTTCGACAGCAGCGCATACGCCTTGCAGCGCTACGGACGCAGCCGTCAGATCCACCCTGCCCGCTTTGGCGATTTCGCCTGGCTACGTCCCTGCGCACCGGTGGACCTGCTGATCTGCTCGGACGTGCTGCATTACGTGCCCACGCGCGAATTCAACCAGGGCCTGCCGGGGCTGGCCGACATGTGCGCAGGCGTGGCGTTTCTGGAGACCTTTGCGCAGGAAGACGCATTCGAAGGCGACCACGACGGCTTCCAACCACGCCCGGCGCGCTGGTATCGCAAACGCTTTGCCAGCGTCGGCTTCGCCGCGCTGGGTTCGCATTGCTGGTTGTCGCCGCAGTTGGCAGGTGAGGCGTCGGCGCTGGAGCATGGTTGACGCAACGTTGGCTGTTTGAGGCAATTATCGTGTGTAGCGTCGCTCCGTACCCTCACCAATCTCCCGCAGGGAGAAGGGCTTACTCCTGTCAGACCCGCCGTTACCCTGCGGGCGAGCGCGATCTTCCAGCCCGGCGAGCTGTTCCTTCTCCCACCGGGAGAAGGTGCCCCGCAGGGGCGGATGAGGGTACGGATTAAGCCACAGAAAGTTGGATGCACATGTGGCTTCGCCCGTACCCTCACCCACCCCTCTCTAGCAGGGAGACAGAGGCTTACCCTGCCGGCGAACGCGATCTTCAAGCCGTGCGAAGCCGCTCGAAAGGCCACGACCAGCGGCAGCTAAAGCTGCTTACGCCTGCCCTAGCTTTTGTGACAGCCTCTACCGTCCGGAGCCCCATTAAGGTGCAAATGCGCCAAACCCGGTATGCTGCGCGGCAGCAAAACCGCACGGATGGGTGGAATGCTTTATCAACTGCATGAGCTGACCCGCAATCTGCTAGCCCCCTGGGTGCATCAGGCCCAGGCGAACGCCAAGATGTTTTCCGACCCCGACAGTCTGTGGGCCTCGCTTCCCGGCGCCGAACGCATGGCGGCCAGCAATGAGCTGTTCCATCGGCTGGGCAAGGAATACGAAAAGCCTGCCTGGGCGCTGGACGATGTCGAGGTCGACGGCCACTCGCTGCCGATCATCGAACGCGAGGTGCTGAGCAAGCCGTTCTGTCGCCTGCTGCGCTTCAAGCGTTTCAGCGACCACGTCGAGCTGATCGGCAAGATGAAGGAGCAACCGGCCGTGCTGGTGGTGGCGCCGTTGTCCGGCCATCACGCCACGCTGCTGCGCGACACCGTGCGCACGCTGCTGCGCAACCACAAGGTCTATGTGACCGATTGGGTGGACGCGCGCATGGTGCCGCTGGAAGCCGGTGCGTTCCGGCTCGAGGACTACATCACCTATATCCAGGACTTCATCCGCCATATCGGCGCCGAGCGCCTGCATGTGGTGAGCGTGTGTCAGCCCACCGTGCCGGTGTTGGCGGCGGTGTCGTTGATGGCGACCAACGACGAGTCCACGCCGCGCTCGTTGGTGATGATGGGCGGTCCGATCGATGCACGCCGCAGCCCCACCCAGGTCAATAACCTGGCAACGGAAAACGGCATCGAGTGGTTCCAGAACAACCTGATCCACACCGTGCCGTTCCCGTATCCGGGACATGGCCGCCAGGTGTATCCAGGCTTTTTGCAGCACGCCGGTTTCCTGTCGATGAACCCCAATCGGCACGTGATGTCGCACTGGGATTTCTACACCGATCTGGTCAAGGGTGATTTGCAGGATGCGCAGGCGCATCGGCAGTTCTACGATGAGTACAACGCCGTGCTCGACATGCCGGCCGAATACTATCTGGACACGATTCGCGTGGTGTTTCAGGACTTCTTGCTGCCGCAGGGCAAGTGGAAAGTGGACGGCCAGCTGGTCAAGCCGTCGGCGATCCGCAACACCGCCTTGTTGAGCATCGAGGGCGAACTCGACGATATCGCCGGCCTCGGCCAGACCGAAGCGGTGCACGATCTGTGCACCGGTATCGATGCGGCGCACCGCCGCCATCTGGTGGTGGAAGGTGCCGGCCATTACGGCATCTTCAGCGGCCGTCGTTGGCGCGAAGTGGTCTACCCGCAGGTGCGCGAGTTCATTGCGCGCTATGACGCAGACCCGGTCGGCAGCCGCGACCCGGCCACCGTCACTCCCATCCGCAAACGCGGCAAGCGTGCCTGATCTGCACAACAAAAAATCCCCGGCATGTCCGGGGATTTTTTTTATGCTGAAAAATCGAGAGGCAATTTAAACCGTGTCATGCAAAGTGCGCTGCGCTAAGGCCACGCGCGTGTTGCACGCCACCCTCGATCATCACGCCTCCGCATCACCGCTTTTGACCAGCAGATGCTTGGCCAGCATGCCGTGCAACGTGCCTATCCCGCGTGCCGCATGCAGGGTGACGAACAGCAACAATACCCCCAGTAGAGACAACGGCACCACCATCAGCGGCATCACGATCACCTGTCCGTCCCAGGTGATGGACATTCCTTGATCGAAGAACAGCGCCAGCGGCGCAGCAGTGAGCGTCAACGACACGCTTAGCAGAGTAGTAAACAGCGTGAAGTAGAGACTGCCCAACGGCAGCATCAACACGAAGTACAGCAGCGTGCTCCAGGTCCGCAGGTCGGTAAACATCGCAGCGATGCGCTGTAGCCAGCCGCCTTGCACGCCCGGATGTTGCGGGCGACGCGGCATGCGCACCCCGAGCAAGGTTTCCACCATGCGTCCTTCCACCAGCGACAACACGCGCACCGAGCCGAAGAACAGCACCAGCAGCGGCACGCCGATGATCAGGATCAACAGGCCCAGCGACAGGCTGACCCCGGTGACCACCCAGGTGAAATAGAACACGCCGGTGAGTAGCGACAGCAACATGTAGAACAGTGCGCCATAGGTGCGCGGGTCGGCGGCCACGCCAAAGAACTTGCCGATCAATGAAGGACGCTTGGGCGGCAGTGGCGGGCGCAGCGCGCGGCTGACCGTGACCTCGGTTTCGCGATAGATCTCGGCCACTTCATCGGGCGCACCGTAGCTGGCGGCAACCCCTGCAATGACGTCGGCTTCGCTCTTGCCGCTCTGTTCGGCAAGCTCGGCGCGCAGATATTCTTCGGCATCGTAAAGCGCATCCTGGATCATCGCCGGGTCGGCACCAACCAGCGCCTGCCGCAGCTGCAGCAGGTAGTCGGCAATGGTGGTCGGCAACGGACGTGTCGGTAAGGTCGTCATCATGGGTGTGTCCCCTGCAGCACTGAATCAACGGAATCACGGGTGGCGCGCCAGGCGGCGGTCCATTGGCGCAGGCAGTCACGCCCGCTGTCGGTAATGCGGTAGTAGCGGCGTGGCGGCCCCGATGCGGACGGCTCGATATGGCTGTGCAACAGTCCCGCCCCTTCCAGATTGCGCAACACCGGATACAAGGCGCTCTGCTTGCCGCTCAGCACGCCTTCCAGATGCTCGAGCCGCTTGGCGATCAGATAGCCGTACAGCGGTTCGTCGGCCTGGGCCAGCACCGCCAGCAAAGCCAGCGACACGGTGCCGGCGCTCAGCTCCTTCTGAAATTTGCGTAGGTGGACATCCGGCTCGGTCATCGGTCATCTCCGCTAGGTCGAAGGTGATGCTATGTAGAACCTAGCTATAGCGAATGTGCCGGTAGTCATGGGCGGGGAGTGGGGAGTCGGCAGTGAGGAGTCGCAAAGGCCAAGGCCGAGACTTGGTCGGCCAGCCACGCTTGAGCAATTGTTGGTATCGCAATGAAGTCACCGCATCCCGCATCGGCGCCGTTGCGAATCCCCACTGCCCAATCTCCAATCCCCGCTCCACTAGCGCTCGCCTGCGCAAACCCTAGTGCGTTCATGAGCTTAGAACCTTTGGGTTACTGCCTTTCTGGCGCGGCTTTACTACAGTCGACGTCCCCCGTGCCGATAAGTTTCGCTCAGGGGTTTTTCACTTTTCGATGGGGCAACACGATGCAATTGACACGCTTGGCGCAGCCAGCCATGGCTGAAACTTCTTTTGGAGCCACCCGGCGCCTGTGCCTTGCGATCGGTTTGGCGCTGCCGGTACTGGGCTTTGCGCAGACACAACCAGCGCCAGCCAATGCCGAACAGACCCAGCCGGAACCCGCCAAGCCGCCGGTCACCGCCGCGCCCGCCACCGCCAAGGGCTATCCGCTCGAAGCGCAGGGCTGGGGCGCCAAACAGGGCGGCAACATGTGGCAGGTGCGCTGGGCCGAAGACTGGTCGTATCTGAAGGATCCGTCCAAGCGCAAGAGCCCGTTCGACCCGCTCAAGTACATCCCGCTCAATGCATCGGGCGATGTCTACGTCTCGCTCAGCAACGAGCTGCGCGTGCGCAGCAATACCATCACCAATCCCGGTCTGATTCCCGGCAGCCATTCGCAACAGCAGTACCTGTTCCGCGCGTTCTTCGGTGCAGACCTGCATGTGGGCGAGCACTTCCGTTTGTATACGGAACTGGCGCACGGCAGCCTGGATGGACGCAACGAAGGCGCCAAGACCGGCACCCAGGAAAACAACGCGATCCTGCAACAGGTGTTCTTCGACGTGAAGGGCAACATCGGCGGCGCCGACACCGGCCTGCGTGTCGGCCGTCAGGTGTTCGTCGACGGCCCGACCACATTGATGGCGCTACGCGACAACACCGATATCTTCGTGACCTTCAACGGTGTGCGCGCCTGGGCCATCGGCGAAAAGACCCGCGTGGATGTGTTCGATTTCAACTTCAACCTGGATGGCACCGAAGGATTGGGCGACGACCGCATCGACCGCTCGCGGCATTTCCGCGGCGTGGTGGGTGGCTATCGATTGCCGACCGCCAAGCCGATGTATCTGGAGCCGTTCTTCTACCAGTTCCGCAACGACAATCAGCTCTGGGGCCGCCAGACCGCCGAAGAAAATCGCAACTATTACGGCCTGCGGTTGTGGGGCAACGTGGGCAAGCTGCGCACCGATTCGTTCGTGACCGTGCAGCGCGGCAGTTTCGGCGGACGCGACCTGCGCGCCTATATGGCCAGCACTTCCAATGCGTGGACGCTGAGCGACAGCGGCTGGAAGCCGCGCCTGGGCTTTCATAGCGAAATCGCCTCCGGCGGCGGCGGCACGTCCGGCACCGGCACGCTGCGCAATAACAATTTTCTCTATGGCAACACGATCTACTTCAGCTGGGCCACGTTCTTCGGCCCGGTGAACCTGGTCACTGCCGCGCCGACCTTCACGTTCTCACCCACCTCCAAGCTCACCGTGAATTTGGAATGGGAAACCCTGTGGCGCCAGACCACCAGCGATGCGATCTACAACAATCAGGCGCGCGCCTACGCACGCACCCAGAGCACCGGCGAGCGTCGCATCGGCACCATGCCGCGTATCAACGCCACCTGGAACATCGATCCGAACTGGTCGGTGACCTTCCGCGCCGAGCACCTGATGGCCGGTCCAGCGCTGGAAAAGGCCGGCTACGGCGATTCGACCTTCGTGATGGGTTGGTTGAACTTCCGCTTCTAAACGCGGTGTTTGGTCAGCGCGCTGCACTGCGCTGACTCGATGTGCCTGCGTTTTGTTTTAAAAAGTCGTTGCTCGATCACATGCCGCGTCCCGCAAGGACGCGGCATGTTGGTTTTCAGCGCTGGTGTGTCTGATGACCACGCACTCTTTTACCAATCCCCACTGCCCAATCCCAAATACCAGCCTCCCCTGCACCGGACGCGGCCGAATGCCTACACTACGCAGATGTCTGAATCCCCCACTCCGCACACCCGCCCTTCCCTGCAACGCGTGTTTCTGACCGGGTTGCTCACCCTGCTGCCAGTCTGGCTGACCTGGGTGGTGGTGAAGTTCGTCTTCTCGCTGCTCTCTGGCATCAGCAGCCCGTGGGTGGTGCCGCTGTCCGGGCGTATCGCCGCCTCGTTTCCCGATTACCTGGGCTGGATCAAGGCGCTGTGGGTGCAGAACACCATCGCCTTGGTCGCCACGGTGGCGGCGATCCTGTTCGTGGGCATCCTGAGCCGGCGGGTGATCGGCCAGCGTCTGCTGCGCTGGTTCGAGGCGATCATGCGGCGCATCCCGCTGGCCAGCGTGGTCTACGACAGCGCGCGCAAATTGCTCGACATCCTGCAGACGCAGCCCGGCAGTACGCAGCGCGTGGTGCTGATCGACTTCCCGCATCGCGATATGAAGTCGGTCGGCCTGGTCACGCGCGTAATCAAGGAGCAAGGCACCGGCCGCGAGCTGGCGGCGGTGTATGTGCCGACCACGCCCAACCCTACCTCCGGCTATCTGGAAATCGTGCCGGTGGAGCTGCTCACGCCCACCGACTGGACTGTGGATCAGGCAATGAGTTTCATCATCTCCGGCGGCGCGGTTTCGCCGGAGTCGGTTCCCTTCACCCGTACTGCGGATCGCTGACGCCATGACACACACGCGTACCCTCGACGATCGTGCGGTCCGCCTGTTCATTGCCCTGGCGGCGTTTTTCTGCGTCAACGCGGCGCTGGCCGAGTTCATCGGCGTCAAGATCTTCGCGCTGGAAGACACGCTCGGCATCGCACCGCTGAACTGGAACCTGTTCGGCCAGACCGGCTCGCTCAGCTTCACCGCCGGCACCTTGTTATGGCCGGTGGTGTTCATCATGACCGACACCATCAACGAGTTCTTCGGCAGCCGCGGGGTGCGTTTCATCTCGTGGGTGGCGGTGGCGCTGATCGGCTACGGATTCGTGTTTGCGTTCGCGGCGATCGCCCTGGCGCCGGCCGGCTGGTGGGTGACCGCAGCACAGAGCCAGGGTGTGCCGGACTATCAGGCTGCATTCGCCGCGGTGTTCGGGCAGGGCTTGTGGACGATCGGCGGCTCGCTGGTGGCGTTTTTGTTCGGCCAGTTGATCGACGTGTCGGTGTTCCATCGCATCCGCAAGGTCACCGGCGAAAAACACGTGTGGCTGCGTGCCACCGGCTCCACCGCGGTGTCGCAGTTGGTGGACAGCTTCGTGGTGATCTACATCGCCTTCGTGCTTGGCCCGCAGCATTGGTCTATCGACCAGTTCCTGGCGGTGAGCACGCTCAACTACATCTACAAGATGGGCTTTGCGATCGCCCTGATTCCGCTGCTGTACGTCGCGCGTCGCGCCATCAGCGCGTATCTCGGCGCCGATCGCGCCGAGCAGCTGCGCGAAGAAGCCGCTGCAGACTAAGAGCAGCTCGCAAAACGACCGTACTCACCACCAGGCGGGCGCGGCCGGTGTTCGGTTCTCGGTGCGGCATGTACCGTTCGTACACGCCGGTTCCTCCGCACCGTCCACACCGAACTGACGACTGCTCGCTACGTTTTGTGAGCCGCTCTAAAGGCTGCGCAGCGCCCACCCACTGCCTGCCCAAGGCCAACAGTGCCTGTGGCAGCACGCTGCGCGGTGCGTTATCGCAGCGCACCATTCCAGCGATGCACTGTGCCTGCCCGTGCCGCATCTGAATTGCATGTGCGCCGCATGCCCCGGATAGCTGGCCGTAACGGTGCGGATCGGGCAAGCTCCCCGCTCGCTTGTTTCCGGAGCCGGTAATGCCCCTCAGCTTTTCCCGCCTGCTGTCGCTGGTCCTCGCCGCTGTGTTGAGCCTGTCAGTGGCAGCGCCCGCCGATGCGGCCAAGAAGAAGACCGCCAAGGCACAGACCTCGCAAACGCGCGCGAAGGCGAGCAAAGGCAAGAAGACCGCCAAGCCGGCGGCCAAGGCCTCCAGGACCGCCAAGGGCAGCAAGGCCGCCAAGGCCAGGCCACGCGCGGTCGCCGCGCCAGTGGTGCTAACCAAGGCCCAGCAGCTCAACCTGCTCTACGACCAGTACTGGGACGCCTCGCTCAAGCTCAATCCGCTGCAGGCCACCTTCCAGGGCGAGAGCCGCTACAACGACCAGCTGCCCAACTTCCTCTCGCCAGCGTTCCGCCAGCAATCGCATGATTTCACCGTGCTGTGGCTGGGCAAGGCCGAAGCGCTGGGCCCGGATGGCCTGAGCGGGCAGGACCTGCTCAGCTACCAGATCTTCGTGCGCGATGCGCGCAGTGCGCTGGCCGCCGAGCAGTTCCCCAGCTGGATGCTGCCGATCAACCAGTTCTACAACATCGCCAGCATTGCGGTGGTGCTCGGTTCCGGCACCGGCGCGCAGCCGTTCAAGACGGTCAAGGATTACGACAACTGGTCGCGGCGTGCGCTCGGCATTCCCGACCTGTTCGACCAGGCCATCACCAACATGCGCGCCGGCATGCAGGCCGGCGTGGTGCAGCCCAAGGTGCTGATGCAGAAAGTGCTGCCGCAACTGGATGCGATCATTGCGCGCAGCGCCGAAGACAGCCTGTTCTGGGGGCCGATCCGCAACCTGCCGGCCGATATGCCCGAGGCCGACAAGCAGCGCCTCACCGCCGAGTACAAGCGGATGATCGAGGTGCGCATCCTGCCGGCGTATCGCGCGCTGCGCGGCTTCATCGCCACCGAATACCTGCCCGCCTGCCGCGACACCGATGGTCTGGCGGCGCTACCCAACGGCGCGGCGTGGTATGCCTACGACGTGCGTCAGAGCACCACCTCCGACCTGAGCCCGGAGCAGATCCATCAGATCGGGCTTGACGAGGTCGCGCGCCTGCAGGGCGAGATCGCCGCGCTGGCCAAGCAGGTCAAGTTCCGCGGCAACCTGCCCAAGTTCTACAAGTTCATGCAGACCGACAAGCGCTTCAGCTTCCGCAGCGATACCGAGCTGCTGGGGTATTACCGTGGCCTGCAGGGACGCGTGCAAGGCGCAGTACCGCGCCTGTTCGCCAGCCAGGACATGCCGCCGCTGGAAGTGCGCGCGGTGGAACCGCAGCGCGCGCAAGCGGCGGCCAGCGGCTCGTACATGCGTCCCAGCGTCGGTGGCAGCACTGGCGCCACGCCGGGCATCTTCTACGTCAATACCTCCGACCTGCCCTCACGCAAGACCTGGGAAGCGGAGAGCCTGTACCTGCACGAGGCGATTCCCGGCCACCATTACCAGCTTGGGCTGCAGCAGCAGCTGACCGACCTGCCCAAGTTCCGTCGGCTCGGGGGCGAGACCGCCTACATCGAAGGATGGGGCCTGTATGCCGAATCGCTGGGCCGCGAATTGGGGCTGTATCAGGACCCGTACAACACCTACGGCTATCTGCAGAATGCGCTGTGGCGCTCGATCCGGCTGGTCGCCGATACCGGCCTGCACAGCAAGGGCTGGACCCGCACCCAGGCCATCGACTACATGCTGGACAACTCGGCGATGAGCCGCATCGACGCCGAAGCCGAAGTCGACCGCTACATGGCCATCCCCGGTCAGGCGCTGGCCTACAAGGTCGGCGAGATGAAGATCGCGCAGCTCCGCGAGCAGGCGCAGCGCGAGCTGGGGCCGCGCTTTGACATCCGCGCCTTCCATACCGAAGTGCTCAAGGACGGCTCGGTGCCGCTGGAGATCCTGCAGGACAAGATCCAGCGCTGGATCGCAGCGCAGAAAGGCTGAGGGCAACGATTGCGGCCGATGCAAGGGTTATCGGCCGTCGCGGTCAGGCCGGTGTTAGGCCTGGGTGCGGATCTGCGCTTGGCATGCGTCGCGCAACACCGGCATGACGTGCCGGTTGCCGGTTGCGGGTGCCGCAGCGGCCACGCTCGCCGCTTTGAGGCGCGTCCTCAAGGCGCGGCAACGACGGTGGTGTCTTCAACCCACCGCCCGCGCCGCGGCCAATGCGGCGATATCGCGCGGCGTGGTGCGGCAACAGCCACCGATTAACCGCGCGCCTGCGGCCAGCCACCGCGTGTGCTGATCCGCCAGACTGCACGCGGGCGCATCGCCGGCATGCCAGCGCTTGTCGCCAGCGTCGTAGTGCTCGCCCGAGTTGGGATACACCACCAGCGGCAACGCGGTCAGCGCCGACAGGCGCTGCAATGCGGCGGTGACCTGATCCAGCGCAATACAGTTGATCCCCACCGCGATCACCTGTGCGCAGGCATCCAGTGCCGGCATCACCTGCGCCAGCGGCGTGCCATCGCTCAAATGGTCGGCATCGCGCAAGGTGAAAGAGAACCACGCATGCAGCTGCGGAAATTCTTCCAGCAGCAGGCGTAACGCCACGATCTCGTTCGCCGAGGGCAGCGTCTCGCAGGCCAGTACATCCACACCCGCGGCAGCCAGCGCGGCGATGCGTGGGCGATGGAACTCCATCAGTTGCGCCAACGGCAATACGTAGTCGCCACGGTATTCCGAGCCATCGGCCAGATACGCCCCATATGGCCCGACTGAGCCAGCCACCCACAACGGCGCAGCGTCCGGCTGCGCCTGCAGATGATCGGCGCGCGCCTGTGCGGCCAGGGCCACGCTACGGGCGATCAAGGCCTGCGATTGCGCCAGATCCAGCCCGCGCGCCGCAAAGCCCAGCGGCGTGGCCTGGTAACTGGCAGTGATCGCGCATTGCGCGCCGGCAGCGAAGTAGTCGCGATGCACCTGATAGATCAGCTCCGGTTGCTCCATCAGCACGCGCGCCGACCACAGCGCATCGTTGAGATCGCAGCCGCGTTGTTCCAGTTCGGTGGCAAGCGCGCCATCCAGCAGCACATAGCCATCGTGCTGGAGCGCCGCACTGAACGGCGCAGTTGCGCGCGGCTGGCGGGGAAGAATCTTCATGTGTGCAGTCTCCTGGCCGCGAGCCATTGGGTCAGTGCATAGGCGCCGTAACACAGCGCCACAAATGGAATGCCGCACCACAGCGCGATGCGCTGTTGCGGATCGAATGCCAACCCGATGCAGGCCAGCAGACACAGCGCGAATCCAAGGATCGGCGTCCACGGATACCAGGGCGCGCGATAGGCCAGCGTCTCTGCGGCAATCCCGTCGCGGACCAGCTGCTGACGAAAGCGGTAATGCGATGCGCAGATGCTTAGCCACACCACCACCACCGCAAAGCCGGACACTGCGGAAATCGCAACGAACACCGTCTCGGCCGCGTACACGCCGGTGAGTAGGGCCAGCAGACCGCCCAGCATGCTCAGCAGCAAGGCCGGCAACGGAATGCCGCGCCGGGTCAGGCGCGCAAGGCGCGCCGGCAGCGTGCCTTCGTTGGCCAACGACCACAGCATGCGCGCCGCCGCATACAGGCCGGAATTGGCCGCCGACAGGATCGCGGTCAGGATCACCGCATTCAAGATGTCCGCCGCGTACGGAATGCCCAGCAACTCGAACGCGCGCACGAACGGGCTGGTCTCGACGGCCGCCTGGCTGGCGGGCAGCAAGGCAGCGAGCACAAACACGGTACCCACGAACAGCACCACCAGCCGCACCAGCGTCGTGCGGATCGCCAGCGGAATGGCGCGTGCCGGCTGCGCGGTTTCGCCCGCGGCCACGCCGATCAATTCGGTGCCGGAAAACGCGAAGTTCACGGCCACCATCGTCATCAGAATCGGCAACGTGCCGTGCGCAAACCAGCCATCGGCACGCAGATGGCGCAACCCGGGCGCAGGCGCACCATCGGCCAACGGCAGCAGGCCGATCACCGCCGCGCCGCCCAGCACGATGAACACCAAAATCGTGATCACCTTGATCAACGAAAACCAGAATTCGCCCTCGGCAAACCAACGCGCCGACACCGTGTTCAAGCCGAAGATCAGCGCGCAGAACAACAGGCACCATGGCCATGCCGGGCTATGCGGAAACCAGTACTGCATGCAGAACGCAGCGGCGGTCAGGCTCGACCCCAGCGCCACCGTCCAGGTCAGCCAATATAGCCACGCCACCACATACCCGGTGGCCGGCCCCAGATAGCGCGCCGCATACACATGAAACGCCCCGGTCTGCGGCATCGCCACCGCCAGTTCGCCCAGGCATTGCATCACCAGATACACCACCAGCGCACCGATCAGATACGCGATCACCGTGCCCAACGCACCGGTGCTGGCGATGATGTAGCCGGTGTTGAAGAACAGCCCGGTGCCGATTACCCCGCCCAGCGACAACATCACCAGATGGCGCACCTGCATGCTGCGCTGGAACTGCGGTGCGGCGCTGGAAGAAGGGTCTGGCATGCGTCGGTCTGATGGGCGGCGCACCATCCTGCCACGCGCATGCAGGCGAGCACAGCCATGCGGTGGCGAGCTGTGACGCTGTACAAGCACTTCAGGCAGACGCGGGTATGCTCGCGTGCCGATCCTGCGGAGCACCGTCATGTCTGAGACACGTTACCCGCGCCTGCCTGCAGCGTTGCCGCCCCGCGCACGCTGCTTGCTGCCTGCGCATGCGCCACACCGCCGCGCGCTGGATCTGCGCGAGGCGGTGATGGCGGTTGATCGCGGCCAGCAACACGATCTGTCGGTACAGCGGAGCGCAGCATGAGGCTGGCCGGCATCCATCATGTGGCAATCATCGCGGGCGACTACCCGCGTTCGAAACAGTTTTATTGCCAGATCCTGGGCTTGCGCGTGCTGGCCGAGCATTACCGCCAGGCACGCGATTCCTGGAAGCTGGATCTGGCGCTGCCCGACGGCGGTCAGATCGAACTGTTCTCGTTCCCCAACGCACCGCTGCGCCCCAGCCGCCCGGAAGCACGCGGGCTGCGTCACCTGGCCTTTCGCGTAGAAGACCTGGATAGCGCGGTGGCGCATCTCAACGCCCATGGCGTCATCACCGAAAACATCCGCATCGACGAATACACCGGCCGGCGTTTCACCTTCTTCGCCGATCCGGACGATCTGCCGCTGGAGCTGTACGAGATCGGCTGAGAAACCACCACGCCGGGCATCGGCTCGACGGGCACCGGTTCGACATCCACTCGGCGGCGCTTCGCTAATCGATCCTCCACATGACTTCCGGCCGATGCGGCGCCGCAGCAACGCAATGAAGATCTAAGCATCCCGGGACACAGGAACGTCCATGCTGCAGATTCGTGCGTTGTCCAAGACCTACGCCAACGGCGTGCATGCGTTGCAAGGCGTCACGCTGGATATTCCTCGCGGCATGTTCGGATTGCTTGGCCCCAACGGGGCCGGCAAGTCGTCCTTGATGCGCACGCTAGCCACGTTGCAGGAACCCGATGCCGGCAGCGTCAGCCTCGGCTGCGCCGACGGCAGCAGCATCGACGTGCTCAGGGACAAGGACGCGTTGCGCCGCCGGCTGGGCTATCTGCCGCAGGATTTCGGCGTGTATCCGAAGGTCAGTGCGCTGGACATGCTCGATCACTTTGCGGTGCTCAAAGGGCTGACCAACCGTGCACAGCGCAAGGAGGTGGTCGAACGTTTGCTGCAACAGGTCAATCTGTGGGACGCGCGCAAGCGCAAGCTCGGCACCTACTCCGGCGGCATGCGCCAGCGCTTCGGTATCGCGCAGGCGCTGCTGGGCAACCCGCAACTGGTGATCGTCGACGAGCCCACGGCCGGGCTGGACCCGGAAGAGCGCAATCGTTTTTTGAATCTGCTGGCCGAAATCGGTGAGAACGTGGTGGTGATCCTGTCCACCCACATCGTCGAAGACGTCACCGACCTGTGCCCGACGATGGCCATCATGAACAAGGGACAGGTGTTGCTGACCGGGAAGCCGGCCGATGCGATAGACATGCTCAACCAGCAGGTCTGGCGCAAACAGGTCAGCAAGAACGCCTTGCCCGATTACGAAGCGCGCTTCACCGTACTGTCCACGCGCCTGATTGCCGGCCATCCGGTGATCCATGTGTTCAGCGCCGACTGCCCGGAACCGGGCTTCGAGCAGGTCGCACCCGATCTTGAGGATGTCTATTTCCAGCGCCTGCGCAAGCAAGCGCTGGCTGCCTGACGGAGCGCCGCGATGATCCTGGCGTTCCTGCGCTTCGAGCTGCGCGAACAACTGCGCTCGCCCTTTTTGTGGTTGCTGGCCGCGTTATACGCATTGCTGGCCTTCGCCGCACTCTCCAGCGATGCCGTGCAGATTGGTGGTGGCATCGGCAATGTGCTGCGCAACGCGCCGACCGTCATTGCCAGCGTACTGGCGATCTTCAGTCTGCTCGGTCTGCTGGTGGCTGCCTTGTTCGTCAGCAACGCGTTGCTGCGCGATTTTGAGATGGGCACTGCGGAGCTGGTGTTTTCCACACCGGTGCGCCGCCGCGATTACCTGGTCGGCCGTATCGGTGCGGCACTGATCGCCGGCACGGTGATGTATCTGGTGATCGCGCTGGGCATGTTCGTGGCGCAGTTCATGCCGTGGATTGACCAGGCGCGGCTGGGGCCAGTCGCGCTGTTGCCATACCTGTGGTCGCTGCTGGTGCTGATACTGCCCAACCTGCTATTCACCACCGCGTTGCTGTCGGTGCTGGCGGTGACCACGCGCAGCATCCTGTGGGTCTACATCGGCGTCATCGTGTTTTTCGTGTTGTATGGCGTGAGCCGTGCGCTGCTGGCCGATTTGGACAACGTCTGGATCGCGACCCTGGCCGACCCCCTCGGCATCCGCGCACTGTCGCAGACATTGCGCTATTGGTCGGCCGAACAACGCAACTTGCAGCTTCCTCCGTTGACCGGTTACCTGCTCGCCAATCGCGCCCTATGGCTGGGTATGAGCGGGCTGTTGTTCACTGCGACCTTCGCACTGTTCCGCACCGAACGCAGCGGCACGCGTCGTCGACGCGGCGCGGCGCCTGCTGCATCCACCAGCGCACAGGCAGCCAGCGTGCGCGTCACCACCACCCGCCTCGCCGTGACACCCGCCTTCGCGGCTAGCACCGCTTTTCAACAACTGCTGCGCCAGATCCGTTTCGATACGCTCGGCGTGCTGCGCAGCGCGCCGTTCGTGGTGCTGCTGATCCTGGGCCTGGCCAACTTCATCCCGACCGCACTGTTCAATGCGCGCATGTACGGTACCGCCGTGCTGCCGGTCACCTCGTTGATGCTGCAAGCACTGCAGAACAGCTACAGCTTTCTGCTGATCATCGTGGTGCTGTTCTATGCCGGCGAACTGGTGTGGAAAGAACGCAGCAACCGCATCGACGGCATCACCGATGCCATGCCGGTGCCGGACTGGGTTCCCCTGCTTGGCAAGTTTGTGGCCTTGCTGGCAGTGATCGCCAGCTTCCAGCTCGCCGGCGCGTTGACCTCGATCGCGCTGCAACTTGGCCGCGGCTACACCACGATCGAGCCGCTGCTGTATCTCAAGACCCTGGCGCTTGGCTCGGTGCTGTATGTGCTGATGGGCGGCATGGCCCTGGTGCTGCAGGTACTGAGCAACAACAAGTTCGTCGGCTACGCATTGCTGATGCTGGTATTGATCGGGCAATCGGCGTTGTCGCTGCTCGATTACACACAGAATCTGTACAACTTCGGAGGCTGGCCCAACGCTCCGTATTCGGACATGAATGGCTTCGGCCATTTCCTGCCCGGGCAGTTGTGGTTTCAAGGCTATTGGGGCGTGTTCCTGCTGGCCTTGTTGCTTCTGTCTTCGGCGTTGTGGCCGCGCGGCGTCGGCCATGGACTGCGTCAGCGGATGCGCCTGGCATTGCAGCGCTTGCGCGGCGCGACCGGCGTGGCATTGGCGGTCAGCCTGCTTGGCTTTGCAGCGATCGGCGGCTGGCTGTACTGGAACACCAACGTCTACAACAGTTTCCTGTCGCCGGAGCAGCAGCTAGACCTGCAAGCGCGCTACGAGCGTGACTACAGCAAGTACAGGGACCTGCCGCAGCCGCGCATCGTTGCCGTGGATAACCATGTCGACCTGCATCCGGAAACGCAATCGGTGGTGATCGATGCCACCTGGACCGTGCGCAATTCCCATCGCGCGCCGATCAGCGAAGTGCATATCGGCATGCAGGGACGCACTGGCGACCGCAGCCTGGTCAACGTGGATCTGGGCGGGCAGACGCTGATCACCCACGATCGTGCGGCCGGCTACCGCATCTACCGGTTGCAAC
This sequence comes from Xanthomonas sp. Leaf148, assembly GCF_001423585.1. Taxonomy (GTDB): domain Bacteria; phylum Pseudomonadota; class Gammaproteobacteria; order Xanthomonadales; family Xanthomonadaceae; genus Xanthomonas. Next base: position 487,981 of record NZ_LMOP01000001.1, read on the forward strand.
GCCCGCTGCAACCAGGCCAAGAGCGCGTGTTCCGCTTCCGCGTGGACCAGCACCCGCATGGCATTACCGCCGGGCAGGCACAGACCGATCTGGTCGCCAACGGCAGCTTCTTCAATAGTCAGGTATTGCCCTGGTTCGGCTACAACAGCCAAACCGAGATCACCGACCGCAATGATCGCCGCAAGCGTGGTCTGGGTGAGCCCACGCGCATGCCTAAATTGGAAGACCAGGCCGCACGCGCCAACACCTACGTCAGCAACGATGCCGACTGGCTCAGCTTCGCCAGCACCATCTGCACCGCACCGGACCAGATTGCGCTGGCGCCGGGCTATCTGCAGAGGGAGTTCCAGCAGGCTGGCAGGCGCTGCTTCCGCTATGTAATGGATCGCCCGATGCTGAACTTCTATGCCTACCTGTCGGCGCGCTGGCAGGTGCGCAAGGCCTACTACAAAAAGATTCCGATCGAGATCTATTACGACCCCAAGCACCCGTACAACGTGCAACGCATGATCGAGAGCGTGCAGAAATCGCTGGCCTATGACGAGGCCAATTTCACCCCGTACCAGCATCACCAGGTGCGCATCATCGAGTTTCCGGGCTATGCGGGGTTTGCGCAGTCGTTCGCCAATACCATTCCTTATTCCGAATCGGTCGGTTTCATCGCCGACCTGCGCGACAAGGACGACATCGACTACGTGTTCTACGTCACCGCGCATGAAGTGGCGCACCAGTGGTGGGCGCATCAGGTGATCGGTGCGAATGTGCAGGGCGCCACGATGCTGTCCGAATCGCTGGCGCAGTACTCGGCGCTGATGGTGATGGAGCGCGAGTACGGGCGTGCGCACATGCGCCGCTTCCTCAAGTACGAACTGGACCGCTATCTGGAGGGCCGCGGCGGCGAGATCGTCGAGGAACTTCCGTTGTACCGGGTGGAGAACCAGCAATACATCCACTACCGCAAGGGGTCGCTGGCGTTCTACCGCCTGCGCGAAGAACTCGGCGAGCAGGCGCTCAATCGCGCGTTGCAGCGTTTCCTGCAGGCCAAGGCATTTCAGCAACCGCCTTACACCACCTCGGCCGAGCTGCTGCAGGCGATTCGTGCCGAGGCCCGCCCGGACCAGCAGGGAATGATCACCGACTTGTTCGAAAAGATCACCTTCTACGACAACCGTGTGGTTAGCGCACAGGCCCGCAAGCGCCCGGATGGACGCTTCGATGTGACCGTGCAGGCGCAGGCGACCAAGTTGCAGGCCGATGGCCGCGGCAAGGAGCATGCGGTGCCGATGGACGACTGGATCGAAGTCGGGATCTACGGTCTGCCCGCGGGCAAGAACGCGCAGGCGCCGGTACTGGCGCTGCAGCGGCAGCACGTCACCAGCGCCACGCCCAGCTTCACCCTGACCGTCGACGCCCTGCCCATCGAAGCCGGCTTCGATCCCGACAACAAGCTGATCGACCGGGTGCCGGACGACAATCGCAAGCGGGTGTCGCTGCAATAGCGGCAATCGCGGTCACTGGCCGATGCTCGCTGCTCGGCCAGGACCGGCGACGAGTACAGCCAACGACTGCAAGCGAGCCGAATGATTCCGCGACGGCCGACCTGACGACGCGCCCTGCGCGCATCGTCGACTCAGCCACATCGAACGGACTGCGTTCGCCCGTGCTCCCGGATCTCGGACAACGCGCATCGCACGACGGGATTTGCCGACTCGGCGCCGGCGCGCAAGCGGTCAGCCTGCGTAGCCGGCGTTCTCAGTGGAGCGGCGCGGCGACGGCACCGCAGCCGCGCGGCATGAACGCATCCCGCAGTGCGGCTTTCCGCCACCATACCCCACGGTATACATTCGCCATCAGGCCGCCGACGGCGGCCACAGCAATCCCTGGGAGGGGAATCATGCGCAAGACCTTCAAGACCCTGATGGTGGCCCTGCCGCTGGCGGCCGCTTCGCTGCTGGCCCAGGCATCCGATTCGCCGGTGGGTCGCTGGAAGACCATCGACGACGAGACCGGCAAGCCCAAGTCGGTGGTGCAGATCGAACAGGCCGCCAACGGCACGCTGAGCGGTAAGGTGGTCGAGATCCTGCAGTCCAACAATGGCCCCAATCCGATGTGCGACAAGTGCGACGGCGCGCTGAAAGGCAAGCCGATCAAGGGCATGACCATCCTGTGGGGCCTCAAGGCCGACGGCACCGCCGTATGGGGTGGCGGCTCGGTGCTGGACCCGGCCAAGGGCAAGACCTACAAGGCCAAGATCACCCTGACCGAAGGCGGCAAGAAGCTGCAGATGCGCGGCTACGTCGGCATCGAAGCGCTGGGCCGTACGCAGACCTGGGTGCGTGAGTAGCCGGGATTGGGGAATCGGGATTAGGGATTCGCAAGAGCAGGCGCCCGTGAGGGCGCCTTTTTTGTGCGTCGATGCATCTCTGGAGGCTAGAGCCCTGTTGGGTCGGATCATCGGCAGTTGGTGCCTCAAAGACGGCTATCGCCGCGCGCCCGGAAAATCAGGCGACCTGATCCTGCTTTGACGAATCCCCAATCTCCATGCCCCAATCCCGGCTCTCGACTAGTGCGATAATCGCGTGTCCCCCGCATCACGCCTGCCATGACCCGCACCGCACTTGTCACCACCGCTCTCCCGTATGCCAACGGTCCGCTGCATCTTGGCCACCTGGTCGGTTACATCCAGGCCGATATCTGGGTGCGCGCGCGCCGGTTGCGCGGCGACAAGACCTGGTTCGTCTGCGCCGACGACACCCACGGCACGCCGATCATGCTCGCGGCCGAGAAGGCCGGCGTCACCCCGGAAGCCTTCATCGCCAACATCCAGGCCAGCCATGAGCGCGATTTCGCCGCGTTCGGGGTGACCTTCGATCATTACGATTCGACCAATTCGCCGGTCAATCGCGAGCTCACCGAAGCGTTCTACAACAAGCTGGAAGCAGCCGGCCATATCAGCCGGCGCTCGGTGGCGCAGTTCTACGACCCGGCCAAGGGCATGTTCCTGCCGGACCGCTACATCAAGGGGATCTGCCCCAACTGCGGCAGCGCTGATCAGTACGGCGACAACTGCGAAGTGTGCGGCGCCACCTACGCGCCAACCGAGCTGAAGGAGCCCAAATCGGTGATCTCCGGCGCCACGCCGGAGCTACGCGATTCGGAGCATTTCTTCTTCGAGGTGGGCCATTTCGATGGCTTCCTGCGTGAGTGGCTGGCCGGCGATGTGGCGTTGCCGGGCGTCAAGGCCAAGCTCAAGGAATGGCTGGATGCCGAAGGCGGCCTACGCGCGTGGGACATCTCGCGCGATGCGCCGTATTTCGGCTTCCAGATTCCCGGCCAGCCGGGCAAGTATTTCTATGTGTGGCTGGATGCGCCGATCGGCTACCTGTGCAGCTTCAAGACGCTGTGCGCACAGATGGGCGAAGACTTCGAGGCGCATCTGGTGGCCGGCACGCAGACCGAGCTGCATCACTTCATCGGCAAGGACATCGTCAATTTCCACGGCCTGTTCTGGCCGGCGGTGCTGCACGGCACCGGCCACCGCTCACCCACGCGCCTGCACGTCAACGGCTATCTGACCGTGGACGGCGCCAAGATGTCCAAGTCGCGCGGCACTTTCGTGATGGCGCGGACCTTCCTGGATGTCGGCCTGGAGCCAGAGGCGCTGCGCTATTACTTCGCGGCCAAATCCTCGGGCGGCGTGGACGATCTGGACCTCAACCTGGGCGATTTCATCGCACGGGTGAATGCCGATCTGGTCGGCAAATTCGTCAACCTGGCCAGCCGCTGTGCCGGCTTCATCGGTAAGCGCTTCGACGGCAAGCTGGCCGACGCGCTGCCCGATCCGGCGCAGTACGACCGCTTCGTCGCCGCGTTGGCGCCGATCCGCGAGGCGTATGAGCGCAACGATGCAGCCAGCGCGATCCGCCAGACCATGGCGCTGGCCGACGAGGCCAACAAGTACATCGACGACACCAAGCCGTGGGTGATCGCCAAGCAGGACGGCGCCGATGCGCAGCTGCAATCGGTCTGCACGCAGGGCCTGAACCTGTTCCGCATCCTGGTCGCCGGACTCAAGCCGATCCTGCCGCGCACCTGTGCCGAAGCCGAGGCTTTTTTGTCGGCGCCCATGACCAGTTGGGACGATGTGCAGCGCCCGCTCACGGCGCACACGATCCAGCCCTACACCGCCCTGTTCACCCGTATCGACCCCAAACAGATCGACGCCATGACCGACGCTTCAAAAGACACCATGGCCGCAGCTGCGGCTCCGGCTGCGACCAACGCCAGCAATGCAACGGTGGCCAAGACCGATGCAAAAGCAACTACGCCGGCCAATCCCCCCGCCTCCGTCTCGAATCCAGGGCTTATTGGCATTGACGATTTCGCCAAGCTCGATCTGCGCATCGGCAAGGTGCTGGTGTGCGAGTTCGTGGAAGGCTCGGACAAGCTGCTGCGCTTCGAGCTGGATGCCGGCGAGTTGGGCAAGCGGCAGATCTTTTCGGGCATTCGCGGAAGCTACGGCGAACCGGAAACACTGGTCGGCCGCAGCGTGGTGTTCATTGCCAACCTGGCCCCGCGCAAGATGCGTTTCGGCATCAGCGAAGGCATGATCCTGTCGGCCGGCTTCGACGGCGGCGCGCTGGCGCTGCTGGATGCCGATAGCGGCGCGCAACCAGGCATGCCTGTCAGGTGAAGCGGGAGTGGGGAGTCTGGATTCGCATTCGGGATTCGGGATCAGTAGAAGCCAGAACCGATTGTTGAGGGAGACCTGACACGAGTGCTTGGCGCGTCCCCTCATCCGCCCCTGCGGGGCACCTTCTCCCGCACGCCGGAGAAGGTGTTAGATCAACGCTGGAGCAGCCCCTCTCCCGCCGGGAGAGAGGTTGGGATGAGGGTCCGTGGCGAAGCCCTGGTACCGTTGCACTTGCACGTGGCTCCGTCCGTCCCCTCATCCGCCCCTGCGGGGCACCTTCTCCCGCGCGCGGGAGAAGGAGTTAGATCAGCGATGGAGCAGCCCCTTTCCCGCATGCGGGAGAAGGCAGATAGATCAACGCTGGAGTAGCACCTCCCCCGCATGCGGGAGAGGAGAGCAACCAGTCACCGCGCCCTCACCCCATCCCGAATCCCAACTCCCCAATCCCAGCCCCCATGCACCTGGCCCTGTTCGACTTCGACCACACCATCACCACCTGCGATACCTATGCGCGCTTTCTGCGCAAGGTCGCGGCGCCCGCGCAGTTGGCGTCGGCAAAGTGGCAGGTCGGTCCGTGGGTGCTGGGTTATCGGCTGGGCCTGGTGTCCGCTGCGGCGTTGCGTGCACGTGTGACCCGCATTGTCTTCAGCGGCCGCACGCTGGATGAGATGGCCGCACACGGCGTGGACTACGCGCGCAGCGCGCTGCCGGGCGTCCTGCGTGCAGAGATGATGCAGCGCATCGACTGGCATCAGGCGCAAGGGCACGAGGTGGTACTGGTGTCGGCGTCGGTGGATCTGTATCTGCAGCCGTGGTGCACCCAGCACGGGCTGTCGCTGATCTGCAATCGGCTGGAGCACAGCGACGGCCGCCTGAGCGGGCGCTATGCCGACGGCGATTGCGGCCCGCACAAAGCCGCGCAGATTCGCGCACGCTACGATCTGTCGCAGTACGCATGCGTGCATGCCTACGGCGACAGCCGCGAAGACACGCCGATGCTGGCACTGGCGCACCAGCGCTGGTATCGCGGCAATCCGGTGCACTGAGCGCGCATGCCCGACACCGCGCCCACGTTGGTCGAACGGCTCGACCGCCTGCTGCCGCAGACCCAATGCGGTCAATGCGGCTACGACGGCTGCCGCCCCTATGCGCAGGCCATGGCCGATGGGCACGCCGGTGTCGACCACTGCCCACCCGGCGGCGATGCGGGCGCGCGGGCCCTGGCGCAGGTGTTGGAGGTACCGGCACGCCCGTTCGATCGCAGCCGCGGCGCGCACAAACCACAACAAGTCGCCTGGATCGTGGAGGCCGATTGCATCGGCTGCACCAAATGCATCCAGGCCTGTCCGGTGGATGCGATCGTCGGCGGGGCCAAACACATGCATACGGTGATCGCGCCGTTGTGCACCGGCTGCGAGCTGTGCCTGCCGGCGTGCCCGGTGGATTGCATCGAGCTGCACGCCATCGGCTAGGCGCCGCAAGCGCGAGCCGCTGCGCCGCCAGCCCAGCACGGCCGTCGCTGGATGCCACAACTGTCGCAGGTGGTTCTGCGGCTGCCGCGCGCAAGCGCCCAACCGATGACACGCGTGCCGCGGTGTGCCAGTTACCCGAATGCACGCCGCAAGAATGGCGCGATCTTGCGGCGTGATCGCAGGCAGGTTCCACGCGCAACGCCCGGCATCGCGGCACCGCCCAAACCACCAGCCCGCGCGACCGCGTCCTACATTCCGTCAGGAACGTCCTGACGCCGCCGGCGCATCCATGCTGCGGCGGCGCCCGTATGAGTAGGCACTCCCATCGAGGAATCGGCCGATGCGCCCATTTGCTGCTGTCGTTGCTGCGCTGGCACTCCGCTGCCGGCCGATTCCGCCATTGTTGCTGCTGGTGCTGGGCAGCGTGCCGCTCAACGCGGTGGCGGTCACGCGGGTGGATGGCGACGTCTTCGATGCCGACAAGGGCGCCCTGCGCTACCGCGAATCGCACTGGCTGCTCGACGGTGGCGGGCGGCTAGTGCTGTACCGCTGCCCGAATGGGCAACCGTTCGCACGCAAACAGGTCGATGGCGGCAGCAGCTCGCCCGACTTCAGCCTGATCGATGGGCGCGATGGCTACCGCGAAGGCGTGCGCACGCGCGGCGGCGCGCGCGAGATGTTCCAGCAACAGCCCGGTAAACCCGAACGCAGCACGGCATTACCGGCCGGCAAGGACGAGCGTGTGATCGATGCCGGTTTCGATGCCTATCTGCGCAGCCACTGGGATGCACTGGCCAGCGCATCGCAACGGGTGGACTTCGTGCTGCCCAGCCTGCAACGGCAGTTGGCGTTCCGGGTCGAACGTCTCGACGACAGCGCCGGCCAACGACGCTTCCGCATTTCGCTCGATGCCTGGTATGGCGCAGCAGTGCCATCGCTGGAGGTGCGTTACTCCATCGCCAACAAACGCCTGCTCGAGTTCCGCGGCGTGGGCAATCTGCGCGATGCGCAAGGGCGCTACCCGCGCGTGCGCATCGTGTTTGCGGACACCGCTGCGCGTGCTGCCAGCGCGGACGACCTGCGCCAGGCACGCGAGCAGCCGCTGACCAAGAGCTGCAACGCGTCGTGAGCCAGGCCCGCGCCATCTTCACGTTCGACCACGCGCCGTTGCGTACAACGGCCCGGGCACCCATTCCCCGTACAGGAGCACCTCCATGGCAAAAGCTTATCTCTGGCTCAACGCAGTGCTCTACGTCGTCCTGGCGATCTGGTGCACGCTGTCGCCGGCCAAGACCGCAAACGCGGTTGGCTATACCCAGCTGTCGCCGGCCGGGCAATCGGAGTATCTGGTCATCTATGGCGGCCTGCAGTTGGGCATGGCGTTCCTGTTCGGTTACTTCGCCTGGATCAATCAACCGCGCACCGGGCTGCTGGTCGCGCTGGCGTTCTACGTCCCCATCGTGCTGTTCCGCAGCGTCTCGCTGTCGCGCTTGTGGCCGGTTTCCGCACCAACCGTCGCGCTTGCCGGTGTCGAGATCCTGTTGCTGCTCGCCGCCGTGCTGCTGTGGCTGCGCAAGTGACAGACAGCGCCTGCACAGTCCGGTAGCATCGCCCCCACCTTACCCAACGCCCGATCGCATGAGTGCCATTCCTGGCCAGGACGACGATGAAACCGGACGCCTGCTGACCGCAACTGCGGGCGGCGACCGGCATGCCTTCGAAGCGCTGTACCGGCAGACCTCGCCCAAGCTGTTCGGGGTCTGCCTGCGCATGATCCCGCAACGTGCCGAGGCCGAAGAGGTGCTGCAGGACGTGTTCACGCTGATCTGGCACAAGGCCGGTCAGTTCGATCCCAGCCGTGCCCGCGGGCTGACCTGGCTGGCGATGATCGCGCGCAACAAGGCGATCGATCATCTGCGTGCCAACGCGCCACAGCGCCGCAACGTGGCGCTGGACGATGCCGGCGAACTGCGCGATGGCGATGCGTCTCCGCTGGAACGCACCGAGCGCGCCAGCACGCGTCGTCGCATCGACCACTGCCTGGCCGAACTCGAACCGCCGCGTAGCGAACTGATTCGCACCGCGTTCTTCGAAGGCATCACCTACGAAGAGCTTGCCGCGCGCACCGACACACCGATCGGCACGATTAAAAGCTGGATCCGTCGCGGCCTGGCCAAACTCAAGGCATGTCTGGAACGATGAGCACGCCCTTTCCCATCGACCAGGAACCGCCGCGCGACGTGTTGGCCGGCGAGTACGTGCTCGGCCTGCTGAGCGCAGAAGAACGTCTGGCGGCAGAACAACGCATTGCGACCGACGGCCAGTTCGCCCAGGCGGTGCTGCAGTGGCAGGATCTTCTGGCCCCGTTGCTGGAAGAAATCTCCGCCGTGACCCCGCCTGATCAAGTGTGGGCGCAGGTGCGCCAGACGCTTGGCTTCGACACGCCGCTCCTTGCGGTGACATCGGCCGCGCCTGCAGCCACCACCGGCAAGCCGGCCGCGCCATTGTGGAACAACGTGCGCGTGTGGCGTTGGGCCAGCGCTGGCGGTCTGGCGACCGCTGCGGTGTGCGTGCTCGCGTTGTTGAACCTGCGCACGCCGCCGGCACCGGTACCGCCTGTTGGCGATACGCCGGTGGTACAGACCCCGGTCACCCCGCCGGTGGCCACCACACCGCCGGCCACCGGCATTGCAATGACCTCCACGCTGGCCACCGAAGACGGGCGTCCAGGCTATGTGGCGCTGATGGATGCCGACAAGCACACCATCACGGTGACGCCGCTGGATCGCACCGCCACGGCCGACAAGGTACCCGAGCTGTGGCTGATCACGCCGGACGGCAAGGCGCATTCGATGGGCATCTTCGACGATCAGCGTGCGCGTCGCGCGCAGATCCCGGATCAGCTGATGCCCATGCTCAGCAACGAGGCGATTCTGGCGGTGACGCTGGAACCGCCGGGCGGTGCACCGGGTGGCGTGGCCACCGGCACGGTGGTTGCCAAGGGCGGCATCAGCACGCTGGCAATGGCGCCCTGATCGGGCGCATGAGCACCTGCTGCGCGGCCGCAAGACGCGGCGCAGCAGGTGCTTGAGAGGGCCACCTCTCCTCACTGCCAATGCGTGCCATCCGTCCGGGATGAGCACGCCTGCGTAGCGCTGCTCCTGCACGCTCGCCTGCGCCGCCCACGCAAGCAACTTCACAAGCCACCTCATCAGCGTCAGTGATACTGAGCGCACACATCCGGGTGCGCGGTTGCGTCATTGCGCTGCGCAAACGCGCCAATCCTGTCCTTGCATGCGACGATCAAGCGACCTGGTGCATCTGTTTGCCGGCAGCTTGCGTAAAGGGTGTCGATAACCTACGGAGAACCACGCGTGCCGAGCACTGGACTCGACCCCCGCGCCGCAACGCCTCAACCCTCGCCCACACGTCGTGGCTGGGTTGCATCGCGCATCGGTAGCCTGCGTCGCTGGGTAGATTCGCAAACCGATGAGCCATTGGACGAGGCGCGCGCCGATCGTATCGACTGGCTGCGCGCCCTGCCCTTCATCGCGCTGCATGTGGCCTGCCTGTCGGTGATCTGGGTGGGCGCATCGTGGTTTGCGGTCGCCCTCGCACTGGCGCTGTACGCGCTGCGCATGTTCGCGCTCACCGGCTTCTATCACCGCTATTTTTCTCATCGCGCGTTCAAGACCTCGCGCGTGTTGCAGTTCGTGTTTGCCGCCATCGGTGCAACGTGCGTGCAGCGAGGGCCGCTGTGGTGGGCGGCGCATCACCGCAACCACCACCGGCATACCGACACCGGCCGCGACCCGCATTCGCCGGCCCAGCACGGGTTCTGGTGGAGCCACACCGGTTGGTTCCTGACCCCGCGCAACTTCCGCACCGATTGGGAGGTGATCCCGGACCTGCGCCGTTTCGGCGAGCTGCGTTTTATCGACCGCTTCGACATCGTGATGCCGGTGCTGCTCGCGCTTGGCCTGTATCTGCTTGGCGACTGGCTGGCCGACGCTGCGCCCGCGTTGCACACCAACGGCCCGCAGCTGCTGGTATGGGGATTCGTGCTGTCCACCGTGGCGCTGTTCCATGCCACTTTCACCATCAATTCGCTGGCACACCGCTTCGGCAGCCGGCGGTTCGAGACGCGCGACGACAGCCGCAACAACTGGCTGCTGGCGCTGATCACCTTCGGCGAAGGTTGGCACAACAACCATCATTTCTTCCCCGGTTCGGCGCGGCAAGGCATGCGCTGGTGGGAGTACGACGTCACCTGGTACGGCCTCAAGGCGATGTCGTGGGTGGGGTTGGTGTGGGATCTCAAGCCGATGCCGGCAATGCTCACCCGCCGCGCGCAACGGGTGGCGCGATGAGCGAGGGCAGGATTGCCGTGGTCGGCAGTGGAATCGCCGGCCTGGGCGCAGCGTGGCTGTTGTCGCGTCGCTATGAGGTTTCCCTGTTCGAGGCGGCCGATTATCTCGGCGGCCACACCCACACGCACGACATCCAGCTGGACGGCCAGCGCTATGCGGTGGACAGCGGCTTCATCGTGTTCAACCCGCAGCACTATCCGTTGCTGACCCGCATGTTTGCCGAGCTGGACGTGGCATCGCAGCCGACCACGATGAGTTTTTCGGTGCACGATGCAGGCAGCGGGCTGGAATACAACGCCGGCAGTCTGGATGGGTTGTTTTGCCAGCGGCGCAATCTGCTCAGCCCGCGCTTCTGGCGCATGCTGGCGGACCTGCGGCGTTTTTATCGGCAGGCGCCGGCCGTGCTGCACAGCGACGAGCGTTTCAGCACGCTGGGCGCGTATCTGCAACGGCATGGTTACTCGGCAGCGTTTCGCGACCAGCACCTGGTGCCGATGGCGTCGGCGCTGTGGTCCTCGCCGTCGCAGACCATTCTTGAATTTCCGATGGGCCAGCTGATCGGCTTCATGGCCAACCACCACATGCTGCAGATCAGCGGCCGGCCGCAATGGCAGGTGGTGCGCGGCGGGTCCAACAGCTATATCCGTGCATTGCGTCGGCGCTGGCAGGTGCTGGAGCGCCTGTCCACGCCGGTGCATGCGATCCGGCGCACGCCCGACGGCGTCATGCTCGCCTCGCTGCGCGGCGAAGAGTACTTCGACGAGGTCGTGCTGGCCTGCCATGCCGACGATGCGCTGGGATTGCTGAGCGATGCCACCCCGGCCGAGCGAGAGATCCTGGGCGGCATCACCTACCAGGACAACGACACCGTACTGCACACCGATGCCCGCGTGTTGCCGCGCGACAAGCGCGCCTGGGCAGCGTGGAATGCACATGTGCCGGCCGACCCGCAGGCGCCCTGCACGGTGAGTTATTGGATGAACGCGCTGCAGTCGATCGATGCGCCGCAGCCCTTGATCGTCAGCCTCAATCGCGACCATGACATCGACCCGGCCAAGGTGCTGCGGCGCATGCGCTATCGCCACCCGGTGCAGAACGCTGCCGCGCTGGCGGCGCAGGAGCGCAAGGCGGAGATCCAGGGCCGCCACCACACCTGGTTTGCCGGTGCCGCGTGGGGCTTCGGCTTCCACGAAGACGGCCTGCGCAGCGGTGTGGACGTGGCCCACGGCCTGGGAGTGACCTGGTGATGCAGCTGCTGCGCGAAGCCAGCACCGACGCCGTGCCGCTGCCTCCCGGTGAGGACAGCGGCACCGGCAGCGTGGCCGGCGGCTTGCGCAGCGCGATCTACACCGGATGGGTGCGGCATCGCCGCTTCGCGCCCAAACCGCTGGATTTCCGTTACCGCCTGTTTTTGATGTATCTGGACCTGTCCGAACTGGATCAGGTGTTCGCCCATCGCTGGCTGTGGTCGGTAGGCCGCGCCAATCTGGCGCAGTTCCGTCGCAGCGATTATCTGGGCGACCCCAACGTTCCGCTGGATCAGGCAGTGCGTGATTGCGTGCAGGCGCAGACCGGCGAGCGCCCGGACGGCGCCATCCGGCTGCTGACGCATCTGCGCTACTTCGGCCATGTGTTCAATCCGGTGAGCTTTTATTACTGCTTCGATCGGTACGACGGTTTGCGCTGGATCGTGGCGGAAATCACCAATACACCCTGGCAGCAACGTCACACCTATGTGCTGCCGGTCGCGCAGGCACGCACACATCGCGATGTGCACGCATGGCGGTTCGACAAACGCTTCCACGTATCGCCGTTCATGGGCATGCAGCACCGTTACGATTGGCGCTTCAGCGTGCCGGATGCGCAGCTGCGCGTGCACATGGATGTGCTGGACGCCAATGACGACGACGCTGCCGGCGCAATCGACAACAGCGGCACGCGCCGCTTCGATGCCACGCTGGTCTTGCAACGTCAGCCGCTGACCGCACGCACGTTGGCGCGCACCTTGCTCGCCTATCCCTTGATGACCGTGCAGGTGGTGCTCGCCATCCACTGGCAGGCCTTGCGCCTGTGGCTGCGCGGTAACCCCGTCCACGATCACCCCCATCCGCCTGTGCGAGATCCCCGATGAACGCCACGTCCCTGCCCGATACTGCTGCGCCACGCGCGGCTTCCTGGACGGACCGCCTGCTGCGCAAGCGCCTGCTGGCCACCTTGGGCGAACTGCGCGACGGGCAGCTGCAGCTGCACGAAGGCGACGCGGTGACCACGCTAGGCAATGCCAGCGGAGCGCACGCGCTGCAGATGCAGTTGCGCGTCATCGACCCGGACTTTTATCGACAGGCCGCACTCAACGGTAGCGTCGGTGCGGGCGAGTCGTACATGGATGGGCAGTGGCAGTGCGACGATCTAGTCGGCCTGATGCGCCTGCTGCTGCGCAATCGCGACCGGCTGGACGCAATGGAAACCGGCACCGCGCGCCTGGGTGGCTGGGCGATGCGCAGCCTGCATGCATTCGCCCGCAATACCCGCAATGGCAGCCGACGCAACATCGCCGCGCATTACGACCTGGGCAACCCGCTGTTCAAGCTGTTTCTGGATGACAACCTGATGTACTCGTCGGCGATCTTCGTCGATGGCGAGGAAGCGCAGGGCGAAGCGGCGCTGGAACGTGCGGCCACGCGCAAGCTCGAGCGCATCTGTCAGAAATTGCGTCTGGGGCCGCAACACCACGTGGTCGAAATCGGTACCGGCTGGGGCGGTTTTGCACTGCATGCGGCGCGCGAACACGGTTGCCGGGTCACCACCACCACCATCTCGCGCGAGCAGTTCGATCTGGCGACGCAGCGTATCGCCGATGCCGGATTGAGCGACCGGGTCACGGTGTTGCTGAGCGACTACCGCGATCTACAAGGCCGCTTCGATCGCGTGGTCTCGATCGAGATGATCGAGGCGATCGGCCACCAGTATCTGGACACCTACTTCGCCAAGGTCGGCAGCCTGCTTGCCGACGATGGCGAGGCGCTGATCCAAGCCATCACCATCGAAGATCACCGTTACAAGCAGGCGCTGCATTCGGTGGATTTCATCAAGCGGCATATCTTTCCTGGCAGCTTCATTCCGTCGGTCGCGGCGATGACCGGCGCGGTGGCGCGGGCCAGCGATCTGCGCCTGTTCCATCTGGAAGATATCGGCCCCAGCTATGCGTTGACGCTGCGCGCCTGGCGGCAGCGCTTCATGGCGCAGCTGCCGCAGGTACGCGCACTAGGCTACGACGAACGCTTTCTCCGCATGTGGGAATTTTATCTGGCGTATTGCGAAGCCGGCTTTCTGGAGCGTTCGATCGGCGACGTACACCTGTGGCTGAGTAAGCCCGGTGCGCGCCCGCCGCAGTTCGTGCCCGGCCTTGCGTGACGTATGAAGCAGCTCGGCAACTATCTCGGCTTGCAGGTGCTCTGGGTGGTGGCAGTGGCCGCCGCCGCGCATGCGCGCGTATGGCCGACGCTGCTGGTACTGGCGCTGTTTGCGCTGTACCAACTGTGGCCTTCGCGACGCGCGGTGGGCGACGTGCCGTTATTGATCGCGGCATTGGCGCTGGGCTTGCTGCTGGACACCACGCTGGCGGCCGGGGGCTGGGTGCGTTATGCCGCGCCCTGGCCTGGCAGCGTGCTGGCCCCACCGTGGATTCTGGCGCTGTGGCTGGGCTTTGCGCTCACGCTCAATCATTCGCTGCGCAGCGTGATGCAACGCCCCTGGCTGGCGGTGTTGCTGGGCGCCATCTTCGGCCCGTTCTCGTACTGGCTGGCGCAACGCAGCTGGCATGCGGTGGAACTGGCGCCACCGTTGCTGCATGCGGTCCTCGCGGTCGGCATCGGTTGGGGCGTGGCCTGCGGCGTGTTGTCGCTGTATGCACGGCGTCTGGCGCGACCATTGCCGCACCATAAGACCGGAGAACTGCAATGACTGTGTGGCCGCTGCTGCATGTGGGCGTATTCGCAAGTGGGGTGATGGTGCTGGGCTGGCTCTGGCAGCGCCGCAGCGGCAATGCCGGCCCGGTCGACGTGTTGTGGGCCGCCTGCCTGGCGGTAGCTGCGCCGTATTGCGCGTGGATGTCCGACGGTGCGCTGCTACCACGCGTGTTGGTGGCGGTGCTTGGCGGTCTATGGGGCGCGCGTCTGGCCTGGCATCTGGGCGTGCGCGTGTTCGGCGACCCGCACGAAGACGGCCGTTATCGCGCGCTACGTGAGCATTGGAACGGCGACCAGCGCAAGTTCCTCGGCTTCTTCCTGGCCCAGGCGGTGGTGGTGGTGCTGTTTGCGGTGCCGTTCCTGGCTGCGGCCAGCAACCCGAACCCGGCATGGAGCGTGTGGAGCACCTTGGCGATCGTGGTGTGGTTGATTGCGGTCGGCGGCGAGGCACTGGCTGACCGGCAGTTGTCTGCACACAAGGCCGACCCGGCCAATCGCGGCAAGACCTGTCGCACCGGGCTGTGGCGGTATTCGCGCCACCCCAATTATTTCTTCGAGTTCGTGCACTGGTTCGCCTATCTGGCTTTGGCGGTCGGCGCAGGGCCTTGGCCGGTGGCGCTGTGCGCGCTCGGGCCGGTAGTGATGTTCGTGTTTTTGTATCGCTTCACCGGTATTCCCTACACCGAGCAGCAGGCCCTGCGCTCGCGTGGTGAGGATTACGCGCAGTACCAGCGCACCACCAGTGCGTTTTTCCCGCTTCCCCCTTCGTCCTGAGTTGCCTGGAGAGTTGCATGTCCACCGTCACCGCCCCGCCCTCCGCGCTGCCCGAAGAAGCTTTCGCCACCCGTCTGGCCGAATCCGGCGTGCTGCCCGACGCCGCGTTGCGTCACGGCATCCGGCGTTTGTGCGCGCAGCGCCTGCGCGATGAGCGCGGCGGCGATGCCGATGCCAACGGCGAGCGGCAGCGCGCTTTCATCGACAGCCTGCGCGCCAGCGCGATCGCGATCGAAACCGATGCCGCCAATCGCCAGCATTACGAATTGCCGCCGCAGTTCTTCACCCTGTGCCTGGGCAAGCGGCTGAAATACAGCAGCTGCTATTGGGACGCGAGTACGCCGAACCTGGACGCGGCCGAAGAACGCATGCTGGGGCTATACGGCGAACGCGCCGAGCTGGCCGACGGCCAACGCATTCTGGAGCTGGGCTGCGGCTGGGGCTCGCTGACCTTGTGGATGGCCGAGCGCTACCCCAACGCCACCATCACTGCGGTGTCCAACTCGCGCCCGCAGCGCGCGCATATCCTGGAGCAGTGCCGCGTGCGCGGTCTGGGCAACGTGCAGGTCATCACCGCCGACGTCAACGCGCTGGCACTGCCGCCCGGCAATTTCGACCGTGTGGTGTCGGTGGAAATGTTCGAGCACATGCGCAACTACCGCGATCTGCTTGCACGCGTGGGCAGCTGGCTGGCGCCAGGCGGCAAGTTGTTCGTGCACATTTTCTGTCACCGCGATCTGGCCTATCCGTTCGAGGTGGCCGGCGAAGACAACTGGATGGGACGGCATTTCTTCACCGGCGGGCTGATGCCGGCGGCCGATACGCTGCTGCATTTCCAGCAGGACGTGGTGATCGAACAACGCTGGGTCTTGTCGGGCGAGCATTATGAAAAAACCGCCAATGCCTGGTTGGAAAACCAGGACCGCCACCGCGCGCAGATCATGCCGCTGTTGAAGCAGACCTACGGCGACGACGCGCAGCGCTGGTGGCAGCGTTGGCGCATGTTCTGGCTGGCCTGCGCAGAGCTGTTCGGCTACGACCAAGGCCGCGAATGGGGTGTGGCGCACTACCGCTTCGTCAAGCGCTGAGCGCACGGCGCGTTCAAACGCCTGCGTGGCGATGACTGGCAGGCAGAGGCTCCGCCTCGATACGCATCGCGTATACGCATCACGCGAGCCGTCGCACTGGTTGGCAATGCAGCGTAGGCGCAACCCGCGAGCCGCACCGAACGCGCGACGGGCGCAACGCGTCGCAAGCCAGGTCAGCGGCCAACGCGCTTCAACCGCCGACGGTGAAGCGCGCCCTGCACACCGCGGCTGAGGCGACGCCATGCAGCGTCATTGGTGCCAGGCGCATACGGCGTTTACGAAAACCCAGTGCGCGGGGATGACAAACCGATGCTGGACACGGCCGCACACCCTGGCGGATGCGCGGCCGTGTCGGTTACCGCATGGAGTGCGCGATCAGCCCGCTGCTGCGGTGATCACGATCTCCACCTTCCATTCCGGCCGCGCCAGTTTGGCTTCGACCGTGGCACGCGCGGGCGTGAAGCCGTGCGGCACCCATTCGTCCCATGCGGCATTCATGCCGTCGAAATCGGCGATATCGGCCAGGTAGATTTCGGCGCGCAGGATCTTGGTCTTGTCGCTGGCCGCCAGCGACAGCAGTTTGTCGATCTCGGCCAGCACCTGGCGGGTCTGCCCGGTGATGTCTTCGCTGGTGTCATCGGCAATCTGGCCGGCCAGGTAGCACACGCCGCCATGGACGGTCATCTCGGACATACGCGGACCCGCATCGAATCGCTGCAGCATTTCAGACTTCCTACGGTTGATTGACCCGGCCATTGTCACGCGAATGCGCGATGCGTGCAGCCCCGCCCCGTACGGTGCGCGTCAGCCACAGCCCCACCCGCACCATCCAGACCACGATCAGCACGATGGCGATCTTCTGGCTGATCCCCAGCGGTGCGCTGGTAACCGTGACGTGGAACAGCAAGGCCGCAAATGCTGCCCAACCGAGCACGCATGCACTGAAAGCATGCGCGCGCCACGCGCGATCGCGGCGGAAGTACCACGACTGCAGCAACACCGCTGCGATCACGCACAGAAACGTGGCATCGGCCGACAGCACATGCACCAGCTTTGCCGCGTTCGGCGCCAGCACCGGCATCCAGCTGTCGCCGATGGAGACCGCGCACAAGCCCAGCGCTGCCAGCCAGAACAATCCCAGCACCGTGCGGCTGCTTGCCGTCGGTGCCAGTGCCGCATACAGACCAGCGGCCAGCCATGCCATCGCCGCAGCCAACAGGCAGTAGGCGGTGCGCAGTAGCAGACCGTAGGCGCCATGCAGATAGGCGCTGAGTTGCGCATCGATCCACCACAGATCGCCACGCAGCCATTGCAGCGCGAGCACCAGGCTGATGAACGCCATGCCGGCAACTGCCGCCACCCCACCGGCATGCCCGCTCCAGCGTGGCGCGCGTCCCGGCAGGGTCTGCGCAACATGCGCGCGAAGGTCGGTCGTGCGCATCAGCAGCCTGTCTGCCTTGCAACGGTGACGCCGTTCATCGGGTTCGCCTGCGGCACGCATATGCGTCTTTGCCCTATGATGCGCGCGGCCGTCCCGGACCGACAGGTGTCGGCTCTTACGAGCCTGCGTTCACCCCCGTTTCGGCACATCGCGATCACGCTGCATGCTTCTTCAACCCGCCTGGCACATGCAGATCTTTGCGCACGCGGCACGTATCGTGCATGCGTCCTTCTTCCCTCTTATGCAGATCCCGTTGCCCTCATGACGGATACCCCCGTGTCTTCCGAAGCGTCTGCCAGCGGTTGGCGTCGCGCCCTGCCGGTCATCATCAGCCTGGCGATCCTGGCGATGGCGCTGCACGCGCTGTCCTCGCAGTTCACCGACCATGGGTACCGCCAGATCCGCCAGGCGTTCCGGGCGTTGGGTGCGGGGCAGATCGCACTGACCTTGCTGCTCGGGTTAAGCAGCTACGCCTGCCTGGTGGGCTTCGACTGGGTCGGGCTCAAGCGCACCGGCAAGCGGCTGCATCCGGCGCGGGTGGGCATCACCGCCTTCATGGCGCATGCGGTCGGCCAGACCCTGGGCTTTGCCGCGCTGACCGGGGGCGCGGTGCGCTTGCGCGGCTATGGCAGCGTCGGGCTGACCCTGGCCGAGATCGGCCAGGTGGTGCTGATGAGCACGCTGGGCTTCATCTTCGGTGCCTGGGTGCTGCTCGGGCTTGCCCTGATGCTGGAACCGGAAGCGGCCGCACGTGCCCTGCCGATCGCTGCCGAAGGCATCCGCATTGCCGGCATCGCCTTGCTGGTCGGCTATGTGGCGATGCTGGTATTGGTCGGCAAACAGGGCCGCGAATTCGGCATCCGCAGCCATCGCTTCTGGCTGCCCGACCGCACCACCGTGCTCGGCGTCACCGCCCTCAGCCTGGTCGAGCTGGGCCTGGCCGCGGCGGCGTTCTACGTGCTGCTGCCGCCGGACCCGGGCACCGGCTACTTCGGTTTTATCGGCATCTGGCTGGTGGCGGTGGTGGCCGGCCTGATCTCCACCGTACCGGCCGGGCTGGGCGTGTTCGAGTGGAGCCTGCTCAAGCTGCTGCCGCATGTAACGCCTGCCGCCGTGCTGGCCGCGGCGCTGGCGTATCGCGTCACCTATTACATCGTGCCGTTGCTGATTTCAGTGGCGATGGCGGCCGCCTCCGGGTTGGGGGCACCGGTCCGCGCCAGCGCCAGCACCGCACGCACGGTGTGGAAGGCGCTGCGCCCGTGGCTGCCGCAGATTCTGGCCCTGGCGGTGTTTGCGGTGGGCGCGGCGCTGGTCATCGACGGCACCCTGCCAACGCCCCGCGCGCGGCAGCAGGTCGCGCCGCTGCCACTGATCGAAACCTCGCATCTGCTGGTCAGCCTGGGCGGCATGCTGCTGCTGTTGATCGGCCAGGGCCTGCAGCGCCGCAGCCATGCGGCCTGGATGCTGGCGCTGGGCGTGTGCGTGCTGCTGCCGCCACTGTCGCTGCTGCGCGGCAGCCATATCTCGGTGTCGTTGTCGGCGGCGCTGGCAGCAGTCGCGCTGTGGGCCGCGCGGCGCGAGTTTTACCGCCAGGGGGCGCTGCTGGACGAAGCCTGGTCATGGCGCTGGTTGAGCAATCTGGGCCTGGTGCTGGTGGCCACCTTCTGGCTGCTGTTCTTCGTCTACAGCCATGTCGAATACAGCAACGATCTGTGGTGGCAATTCGCCACCTCGGCCAACGCGCCGCGTGCGCTGCGCGCCGCACTGATCCTGTGCGTGGGCGTGATCGTGTTCGGCATGGCGCGGCTGCTGCGTGGCGGGCGCCGGCCGATGCCGGCCGCCGATGCGCAAACCCTGCAGACGCTGGCCCCGATTCTGGAGATCAGTACCGACACCCAGGCCTGCCTGGCGTTGACCGGCGACAAGGCGTTTCTGTTCGATGCGCAGGGCCGTGGCTTTGTAATGATGCAGCGCTACGGCGGCTCGCTGATTTCGATGGGCGACCCGGTCGGCCCGCCGGAGGTGGCGCGCGCACTGATCTGGCGCTTCCGCGAGGAGGCCGACCACATGGGCCTGCGCCCGGTGTTCTACCAGGTTGGCGAAAAATACTGGCAGACCTATCTGGACATGGGCCTGACCCTGGTCAAGCTTGGCGAAGAAGCGATCGTGCCGCTGGAGGGCTTCACCCTGGAAGGCCGCGACCGCGCCGATCTGCGCCAGGCCTGGAACCGCGGCAAGCGTGGCGGCCTGACCTTTCGCATGCTGCAACCCGAGCAGGTGGACGCGGTGTTGCCGCGCCTGGCCGAGGTGTCCGAACAATGGCTGGAAGAAAAATCCGGCGAAGAAAAAGGCTTCTCGCTCGGCAGCTTCGATGCGGAGTATCTGCGCCGTTTCCCGGTGGCAGTGGCCGAGGCAGAAGGGCAGATCGTGGCCTTCGCCAATGTGTGGTGGGCACCGGCCGGCGGCGAGCTGTCGGTGGACCTGATGCGGCATAGCGCCGAGGCGCCCAAGGGCACGATGGATTTCCTGTTCATCGAGCTGTTCCTGTGGGGCCAGGCCAATGGCTATACGCGGTTCTCGCTGGGCATGGCGCCGTTGTCGGGGCTGGCCGAGCACCGCCTGGCTGGCCGCTGGAACCGCTTCGCCAGCCTGGTCGCACGCCATGGCGAGCGCTTTTACGGCTTCAGCGGGCTGCGCCGGTTCAAGTCGAAGTTCGCCCCGACCTGGCGCCCACGCTATCTGGTCGCACCCGGCGGCATGCATCTGCCGGCCGCGCTGCTGGACGTGACCCGGCTGATCTCGGTGGACCCCGGCCGGCAGGAGTAAGGGCGCTGACGCACCTGTGCCTCTTCGGCGCAGGTGGGTTCATCGCTCGGACGATGTGGTTGGACGGCTTGGAGCGGCTGGCAGCACGTAGCGAGCCGTCGTCGGGTTGGCGCACGCAGAACCAGCGCGTGCAGCTGGCAACTGTCATACCGAAGACCAGCACCGCCCGCCTGGCGGTGAGCGCAGGCGTGTTGTCAGCCGCTCTTGATTGCGTGCTTGCCGCAGCGACGGATCAGCAGGGGCATCATCGCGACGCCCCGCACTTCAGGGTTTGGACAGGCCGTGCATCTGCTCCATGATCACCTTGGCCAGGGTCGCGTAGTCGCCCTTGAAGTGGTGATCGCCCGGCAGCGCCACGCGCTTGGCTGCCTGCGCAGGCAGGCTCGGGCACAACGCATCGTCGTCGTCCTGGCCGTAGATGCACACCGTGGTGCCGGCCGGCAGACGCTGTACTTCCGGCGCGATCGGCAGGCCTTCGTCGTCCGAGCCCAGCCAGTTGCTGACATGGAATTCGTAGTCGGCCAGCTTGCCCACCGACAACAGCGCGGTCATGCGGATGTTCTGCTTGGTCTCCGTCGGCAGCTTGTTGATCGCCGCCGGCAACACATCCGCGCCTTGCGAGAAGCCGATCAGCACCACGCGCTTGCGCTGCCAGCGCTGCGCATAGACGCGCGCAATGCGGTCCAGGTCGGTGGCGAAGCCTTGCGGCGTGCGCTCGGTCCAGAAGTAGCGCAGCGAATCCAGCCCGACCACCGGGATGCCCTGCGCGGCAAGCGCGTCGGCCACTTCTTCGTCCAGCCCGGCCCAACCGCCATCGCCGGACACGAAAATCACGAAGGTATCGTCGTCGCTGTCGCCGTCCGGCTTGGCCGGCAGTTCGACCACCGGCAGGTCGGTCAGACCGCCCGGTGGCGGCGGCAGGGCCACCCCCTTCTGTTCGCCCAGCGAACGGGCGGCGGCGAGCAAGCCAGGCACGATGTCGCCCTGCGCAGACCGCTTGAAGGTGCGGGCCTGCGGAATCTGTTTGAGAAAGGCGTCTTCGGCTGCCGCAGGGCAGCGCTTGTCCTGGCTGCCGGCCAGCACCCAGGGAATCTGCAGCGTCACCGGAACCAGGCTATTGCTGCCCGGGCGCACACCCGGCTGACAGATCGCCTGATCGGACACCATGGCCGGGCACAGGCCGTCGGTGAGCACGCCAGCCAGCACATGCGGCTTGGCCTGCGCACCGATGGCGTACGCCAGCGCCGCACCTTCGCCATCGCCCACCAGCAACGGCAGCCGATACGTGGGGATGTGATAGAAGGCCTGCAGATAGCGCGAGAAGTTCTCCACATCGCCTACCGAAAACGTGCACGTGCCGCCGGCCTTGCGCAGGACCGCGTACAGATGCGCGGTATCCACCACCGCCACCATCGCGCCATCGTCGCGCAGGGCTTGCGCCTGAGCCTGACGCGTGCCGGCATTGCCCGCGCCCGCCAGCCAGATCACCACACGCTGCGGCTCGCCCTTGGGCATCAACACCGGGATCTGTTCAAAACGCCCGTGGCTGACCGGTTCCGGAGCCTGTGCGGCGGCCACTCCCGACAGCGTCAACACCGCCGCGCCGCAGAGCGCGCTCCATCGTTCAAGTCGTCGCATGTCGCACCATCGGGAAAAGTGATCCAAAGATAATCGTTCCGGCAGCCGCCGCGAAGCGCGACGTTTCGCTCATCGCGCCTGTGCCGCCTGACGTTCTTCCCAGGCAGCCAGGGCCTGGCGGTAACGCGTCAGCTCTTCGGCGTACAGGTCGTGTACGCACAACGGGCAGCCGCTCTCGCAACACTCGTTGGGCGCGGGTGCCTGCGGCGCTTGCGGACGTGGATCGGAGGCGTAACTGGCGCTGTCGTGCATGCGGCCATTGTAGCGTGCGCATCCGCTGCTCCTGGTTGACGCGGCGCGCGGCGGAAGCGCCGGCTCAGCGGCCCAGCCGGCGACGCAGGTTGTCGCGTGCTGCCGAATCGATGCGTGCGTGAAAATACGCGCTGAGAAAGATGCGCGGCCGCTTGAGCAGCCCGGCCAGGAAGCGGCGGCGATTGAGCCGGAACAGCAACGCGGGGACATGGCCGCGGTATTCCTCGGCGATCGCACGGTCGTAGGCATCGAAGATGGCGGCGGGCGCGGCCAGAATTGCCATATCGCAATCCAGGAACAGTGCCGCCTCCTCGTCCACATCCTGCGGTTGCAATTGCCCATGGCGCGCGGTGAGCAGGATCAGCGCCTGCACGCGTTGCAGATCCACCTCGGCCTGCGGCCACCAGCGCGGGATGCAGTCCATGGCCCACTGCGCAGATTCGGCTTCGTTATCGCTGCGCCCGGGCTGATAGATCGCATCGTGGAACAGCACCGCCAGCCAGACCTCCACCGGCTGCTGCCACCCCGGCCCGGCAGCTACCTCGGCATAGTGCTGCAGCAGTGCGCGCACATGGCCGAAGTGATGGTAAGCGCGCGGCGGCGTGGCATAGGCCTGCTCCAACGCGGCCAGATGGTCGGCATGCAACGGCAGGGGTGTGGTGGCATCCATGCGCGCAGGCTACCGCGTGCGCGCGCGTCTGCACACACCGTTGCGGCTCAACGGAGCGGCCAGCGGCCTTCGATCTGGTAACGCGACTGGCCAAGAAAGCTGCGCACCAAGGCAAAGTCGCGCACCGTCCAGGCAAGCGCATCGCAGCGCCGTTGCGGCAAGGTCTGGTTGCAATACAGCAGCGTCATATGCGGCGTGTACTGCGCATCGCCGGCGATGCCCACATGCGCGAGCTGACGGCCAAGCGCCCCTTGCAACGTATACAGCCCGCGCACGCGCTCTTCGCCACGCAGCACGCACGGCAGTTGCGAGCGTCGCCCGCCGAAGGTGCCGACGCGATCGAACTCGACGTCGAAGGCTTCCATCGCCACCCGCTCGGCCGCTTGACTGGCACGGCTCACCAACGAAGGCGGCAGCCCACCGGCGTAATCGCCCAGATGGTGCAAGGTCACATGCAGCCGCTCGCGCCCCAGCGGTTTGCCATCCACCTGCCCGCTCTGCAGCAACCCCTCGGCGATGCCGGCCGCAAGCCCGGCAGTGGCCGCATCGGCCATCACCGCAAAAAACAGCCGCTCGGTGGTCTTCTCTTCCCCCAGGCCCAGCGACAACTGCGCCTCGGCCGATGACAGATATAGAAACTGCTGCTTCATGGGTAATTCCACGACCGCCTGCGCGGGCCTGGTTGAAGAAGGGCGGCGGATACTAGCAGACCTGATGCGTGTGCGAATACGCCGCGCAACCCCGCGCTCACGTGGAACACTTCGTCAGCGCGGAACGGCACTGCCGCCGTGGTGATTTGTTCGCCAGCTGGCGCGCGGCATGCCGCACGCACAAAAAGAAACGGGCAGCTTGCGCTACCCGTTTCTCGCCTGTATCGATTTACTCCGAGAGCTGCATCAGTGCAGATGCACTTCGGTCTTGCGACGCCTTACGCGGCGTTTTTCATCGCATGCTTGCGGTTGCGCATCACGTCGTGACATGCACGCACTTCCGGCAACAGACGCAGTGCAGCGTCGCGTGCGGCAGCCGGCGTGTCTGCATCGGCGATGGTTTCATCGAACGCCTTCAGCAGGCGGTCTTCGGATTCTTCCAGCTCGGCCACGTAGCCGTATTTGGTATCGCCCAACGTTGCGCGCACCTTGCCGTAGAACTGCTGCATGCTGCCGACCATGGTGCCGTGCTTTTCCGGCGTGCCGCCGGCCGATGCGACCACGCTGCTCAGGCTGCTGACGATGTCTGTCTTGACCCCGGCAATGCGGCGGAACAACGTCGCCAGTTCTACATCGCCCACTTTGGCAGCGGCTTCGTCGTAGAAGTCCTTGCCGTCGCGGGAGATGGCGATGAGGTCGTTGAGGCTATGCTCGGTCTTGCTCTGAATGCTCATGTGTCGCTCCTTGTTGGATGCACCAGCGTTGCGAGGGATGCAATGCGCTGGCTTTCGGGGAGAAGCGCAATCGATGGCTTGATTGCGATGCCGTGACCTTGTGTACGGCTGTATCCTGGCGGCGCGACCATAATCGGCATGTGAGCGATACGGGCATCGTCCTCACGCCATCGTGCGGCCGATGAATTGCGATTCATCGTTGGCAACGACGCATCAAGATCCCTTCGGCTGGCGACTCGCCCACATGTTGTCGACCAGATTCGGATAGGGGCGCCCGGCCTCTTCTGCACGCTGCTTCGCGGCGGCCTTCTGTGCGTCGGTCAACGGTGTGGAGGCGGACTTTCGCTTGGGATTGGGGCGCTTCCACGGCGGTGGAGTGAAGTCGGTCATGGCGCTGTTCGGTCCGGTTGCAATGCGGGCAGTCTCGACGCGCGGCCGTGAGTTGTTTGTGGATGCGATGCCCGCACGCAACCGCCACTTCCATCTGCAGCGAACGCGAGCGCAATGGGTCGCTGCTCAACCAATCGTGCTGTCAGCGAGCGCGCGCCGTGCACGCCACAGATGCAGGGATCGCAGATCACCAGGATCTACAAAGCGTAGCGATCAGCGGCGCAGCGCACGCCCATCAGCGCACGCTGCTACGACGGTCAGCCACTCAGTCGTTGGTCACCACACTGCGCTGACGTTGCTCCTGCCACACCGCCAGCGCGTAGACCAGCAACCCGCCGAGTGCGGTGGCTGCACCCACATACCCGGTAGAGGTCCAGCCCCAGCCTGCGGTGATCGCCATGCCGCCCAGCCAGGGGCCCAAGGCATTTGCGGTATTGAAGGCGGCGTGGTTGGACGCTGCGGCCAGCGTCTGCGCTTCGGCTGCCACGTCCATCAGGCGGGTCTGCAACGCCGGCGCCAGAGCGCCCATCGTGCCGACCGCCACAATGGAAACGAACACCCACAGGCCCGAATGCGCAGCCAGCGGGAAGGTCAGCATCACCACAATCGACCACACCAACAGCACCGGCACCGCGCGGAATTGCATGCGGTCGAACAACCACCCGCCCAGGATGCTGCCGAGCACGCCACCGACGCCGAATGCGGCCATCGCCAACGGAATGCGCGCAGGCGCTACGCCAGTGACCGCGGTCAGGGTCGGCGCCAGATAACTGAAAACGCAGAACATCCCGGAAAACCCCACCGCGCCGATCGCCAACGCCAGCCACACCTGCGGCTGGTTGAACGCACGCAGCTCGCGCAATGGCTGCTGACGTGGCTCGTCCGGCGCAGGCGGCAACAACGCAGCCACCGCCGCGACCGTGCCCAGCGCAATCACCGACACCGACGCATACGCCCAGCGCCAGCTCACGATCTGCCCCAGCCAGGTCGCCAGCGGGTTGCCCACCAGCAAGGCAACGCTCAAGCCCAGCAGCACGCGACCCACCGCAGTGGCACGTTGATTGGGCGGGCTGATCGAGGCGGCAACCAGAGAGGCAACGCCGAAATACGCGCCATGCGGCAGCCCGGCGATGAAGCGACACAACAACATCGTGTGGTAGCTCGGCGCCAACGCACTGGCAAGGTTGCCCAGCGCGTAGAACACCATCAGCAGCAACAACAAGGTGCGACGCGGCCAGCGCGCGCCCAGAATCGCCAGCAACGGCGCGCCGACCACCACACCCAGCGCATAGGCGCTGATGACATGGCCCACCTGCGGCTCGCTGATCTGCAGGCCCTGCGCGATCTGCGTCATCAGGCCCATTGTGGAAAACTCGCTGATGCCGATCGCAAAACCGCCCATCGCCAGCGCAAGCAGGATCAGCACGTAATCGCGCCGTGGCACGCGCGGCGTTGAGAGATCGATATCGGACATGCCCGACTCCAGGATGACGGGGCGGCTTATTATTGTGCAATGCAGCAATTAGCGAAAGGCGTGTGCTTGCAGCGATTCAGCGCCAACCCGCAGCACATCACAGTTCGCCGCGCGTTGGCGTGCTGGAGACGCAGTGTCCTATTGGCATCGCTCGAATCTGCTTGGGTCCGCCACCATCGCTGTGGGGCACCGCGATCGGCGTGGTGCCGCGCCTGGCGCGCGATCCAACTCGAACTGGTTGCTGATGTCCAAATCCACTGAATCTCCGTTGTTCTCCCCGGTGCGCCTGGGCGCATTGGATCTTGCCAACCGCGTGATCATGGCGCCGCTGACGCGCAACCGCGCCGGCGCCGGCCAGGTGCCCTCGCCGCTCGCCGCCGAGTATTACGGCCAGCGCGCCACCGCCGGCCTGATCGTTGCAGAAGGCACGCAGATCAGTCCGCTCGGCCAGGGGTATCTGGACACCCCCGGCATCTACACCCAGGCGCAGGTCGAAGGCTGGCGCGTAGTCACCGACGAAGTGCATCGCCGTGGCGGCAAGATCGTGCTGCAGCTATGGCATGTCGGCCGCGTCTCGCACATCAGCGTTCTGCCTCCGGGCGAAGTGCCGATTGCGCCCAGCGCCATTCGCGCCGAAGGCAAGACCTACACCAAGAGCGGCTTTGAAGATGTATCCGAGCCGCGCGCCCTGGAACTGGATGAAATTCCCGCACTGATCGAGGATTACCGTCTCGCTGCGCGCAACGCGATCGATGCCGGTTTCGATGGCGTGGAAGTGCATGCCGCCAACGGCTATCTGCTCGATCAGTTCCTGCGCGATGGCTCCAACAAGCGCACCGATGCCTACGGCGGCGACATCGAAAATCGCACACGCCTGCTGAGCGAAGTGGTGCAGGCCATCGCCGACGAGATCGGTGCCGAGCGTACCGGGGTGCGGTTGTCGCCGGTGACCCCGGTGTACGGCGCACACGACTCCGATCCGCAGCCGTTGTTCGAACGTGCGGTCGAGCGGCTCAACCTGATCGGCGGGCTGGCCTTCATACACGTGATCGAAGGCGCCACCGGTGGCGCTCGCGACAACATCGCCTTCGACTACGCCGCATTGCGTACCAAGTTCGATGGTGCATGGATTGCCAACAACGGCTACGACCGTGGCATGTCCGAACACGCCATCAGCAGCGACTACGCCGATGCAATCGCTTACGGCCGCCCCTTCATTGCCAACCCGGATCTGGTGCGTCGCCTACACGAGAAAGCACCGCTGGCAGCCGTCGACCAGGCCACCCTGTACGGTGGCGGTGCCAAGGGCTATACGGATTACCCCGCACTGGCGGACTGATTCCGACCACAGCTCGCCCGATCACCGCTGCAACGAAGCGGCGGTGATCGGGTAGCGGATCGGATCGGTCGCGCGCGCAACGCGCGAAGCCGTGCAGCGCAGCGACCGCAGACCAGCCCGATTGATCGGCCTGCGTGCAAGGCCACCCTTCGCGTGTCGCGCCGACACCACAGCGTCGCTACATGACGCGCCCGTTGCATCCGGATAGCATCCAGGCGGCCCTTGCTGCCGGAATTCCAATGCGCCGCTTTTTCTCGTTTGCCCTGTGCTGCACGCTGCTGATCGGCGGGCAAGCGCTTGCCGTGCCGTTCTGGGGCGCGCGCCAGTCCAGCCCCGCCGATACCCTGCCCACGCAGCTCAAGCCGGGCGAATGGATCTGGGGTGGCGTCAGCAAAGGCTGGGGGCCGATGGCGGTGATCGTCAGCCTGACCGAACAACGCGCGTATGCATATCGCAACGGCATCCTGATCGGCGTGTCCACCATCAGCTCCGGCAAGCTCGGGCACGAAACGCCGACCGGTGTGTTCACCATCCTGCAGAAGGACAAGGACCACCGCTCCAACATCTACAACGCCGCCCCCATGCCGTATCAGCAGCGGCTGACCTGGGACGGCGTCGCCCTGCACGCCGGCGGCCTGCCCGGCTATCCGGAATCGCACGGTTGCGTGCATCTGCCGTCGGAATTTGCGCGATTGCTGTTCGACAATTCCAACATGGGCATGGTGGTGGTGGTCGCGCAGGCCGGCATCAGTGCCGACGATGTGGTGCATCCGCGCGCGCTCAGCCCGATCGATCCCACCACCGGCGCCGAGCGCGCCCTGCTGCCGCTACCCAACGGCCAGGCATTTGCCTGGCAGCCGGATCTGGCGCCGGCCGGCCCGATCTCGATGCTGATCAGCAGTACTGACCAGCAACTGGTGGTCTACCGCAACGGTGTGGAAATCGGGCGCGCGCAAGTCGCCTTGCACGCAGAGCCCGGCGCCGCACCGCTGGGCACGCAGGCTTTCATCGTCGGCCAGGGCTTTTTGCCGGGCGACCTCCCCGGGCTGCCCGGTCAGCGCATGCCCAACTGGATGCGGATCGGCATTCCCGGCAGTACCGCAGCGGCAGGGCAGGCGCTGGACGCCAGCACCGTCGCGCGCCTGCAGGTGCCGCCCGCATTTCTGGCCGGGCTGCTGCCGCTGCTGACCCCTGGCGTGGTGTTGGTCGCCACCGACCAGCGCATCCTGCCCGAGACCACCGGCGCCAAGCTGCAGGTGCTGGATTCGGATCCGCCTGAAACACCATGAGCGCGCTATCAGCACTCTGCCTGGACAGGCAGGCACCTGCGGCGTTAGCTGCGTACTGCATGCCGGCATCCTCAGCGCGCGGCGTGTCCTTTCGACTGGGTGCTCCTTCGCTGCCGATGCGCGATTGTCAGCACAGCGCTGCTGGCACATGATGCGGTTACCTCATTGCCAAGGATGTGCGTGATGCGCCTGCTCGCTGCGGTTCTGTTCGGCATCAACGTGATGGCATGCACCATGGCCGATGCATCGGCACAAACCACGCGTCCTGCGCCGCCAAGCGCGGACTGCCTGGATGCGCGCCAGGTGACGGAATTACATCAGGCCGATGCGCGTACGCTTGCTGTAGCACAACACGACGGACGCCTGTTCCGCCTGCAGTTGGCGCAGGACTGCCCACAGCTCGCCGCGCAGGCAGATGCCAATCTGCTCGCGCCGCACGGTTGGGTCTGCAATGGCGCGCAGGCGTATGTCAGCGCCGGGCAGCAACGGTGCGCGATTAGCCAGGTCACCACGCTCAGCGCGCGCGACTACGCCGGCATTGCCCGGCAGCGCGACCGCGACGGTGTGCCCACACTGGAAGGCGTCAGCGTGCGCGAAGCACGTCGTCGCAACTTCGCCGGCTCGTCCAGCTACTGCTTCAATCCCAGCATGCTGCGCGCATGGTCGGAAGACGCGCAGGGCCTGGTGGTGGAAGTGTCGCCACGCCATCCCGGCACGCATCGCCATTATCGCGTCGAGTTGATGGACAGCTGCCGCGAACTCAGCGGCGCACCGCCGATCCGCTTCGTGTCCGGCATGGGCTTGAATGCGATCTGCGGCAATCCCGGCGACAAGGTCGATGTCCTCGACGAAATCGGCCTTGCCGGCGCAGGCGTCGGAACGGGCCAGCAAGGCGACCTGAGCACCATGCGCGGCGGGCAGTTTGCGCGGATGCGCCAGAGCTGCATGGTGGCGGCGGTGTATCCGCGCGATTGACGACGCCTGCAAGACAGGCGCTGCACTGCACCGCGGGAGCGCGATGAACTTCCACTAGAGCCATCGCGCACAAGCGTATTCCTGCGCGAGCGACTTACCCGCGAGTGACGCTCACGCCTTGCGCAAGAAGCAGGTCTTCAGCACCAGCCCCTTGATCTTTTCCGAGTTGCCTTCGATATGTTCGGCATCGTCTTCGACCAGGCGGATATTGCGGATCACCGTGCCCTGCTTGAGCGGAATCGACGCCCCCTTGACCTTGAGATCCTTGATCACCGTCACCGTGTCGCCAGCCTGCAACACGTTGCCGTTGCTGTCGCGCACGACGGTCGCGCTCGCGGTGGCCTCGCCTGCACTCCATTCGAAACCGCACTCCGCGCAGATCGACAACGCGCCGTCGGCATAGGTGTTGTCCTGGCCGCATTGCGGGCAGGCGGGAACGGTAGACATGCGATTCCTTGGTCGAAACGGGCGTGGATTGTAGCTCCCCGGCGCTGCGATCACGCACCCGGCACGGCCACGGCGCGATAGTGCAGCGCTTATCGAATACCCCGCAGGTCGCACGTGTCCAACCCGCCAGTGCCCCCCACATCGAGCGCCGCACACGCTGGCAACGCCGACGGCGGACCCAGCGATGCCGGATCCGGCGGCCCTGCAAAGCCCAAGGGCTCGCACCTGGTGGTTTACGTCGCGCTGGCCGGCAATCTGGCCATCGCAGTGGCCAAATTCATTGCTGCAGGCATTTCCGGCAGCTCGGCCATGCTCAGCGAAGGTGTGCATTCGCTGGTGGACACCGTTAACGAGGTACTGCTGCTGTACGGCTTGCGTCGTGCCGCGCAAGCACCCACGCCGACACACCCATTCGGCTACGGGCGTGAGCTGTACTTCTGGAGTTTCATCGTCGCGTTGTTGGTGTTTGCGATGGGCGCCGGCGTCTCGCTTTACGAAGGCATCGTGCATCTGCGTCATCCCGAGCCGGCCAAGAGCCATCTTGTCGCCTACTGCGTGCTCGGTGTCTCGATCGTGTTTGAAGGCATTTCCTGGGTGGTGGCACTACGCGAATTCCGCGCCAAAAAGGGCCGCATGGGCTATTTCGAGGCGTTTCGCCAGAGCAAGGATCCCAGCACCTTTACTGTCTTGCTGGAAGACAGCGCAGCGTTGATCGGCCTGTTCATGGCACTGCTTGGCCTGGCCGGCGCACAGCTGTTCGACATGCCCGAGCTCGACGGCATCGCATCGATCGGCATTGCCGGTGTGCTCGCTTTCACCGCGTTTCTGCTGGCGCGCGAAACCAAGGGCTTGCTGATCGGCGAACCCGCGCATGCGCATGTCACCGAGTCGCTGTTGCGCATTGCCGCCAGCGACCCGGATGTGCGCGCCGCCAACGGCGTGCTGACCATGCAGATGGGCCCGAACCAGGTGGTTGCCGCGCTCAGCGCCGAGTTCGAAGACAGCCGCACCACGCCGCAGATCGAGGCCTGCGTCGGGCGCATCGAAACGGCAGCCAAGCGCCAGCATCCCGAGCTCACCGCGTTGTTCATCAAACCGCAGACACCGGAAACCTGGCACGCGCGCCGCGCACAGATCGAGCGTGGTGCGCAGACGGAGTGAATGCGCACACAGTCGGCTAATGTAGCTGCGCTGCGCGCTCGATGTGCGCGTTTTAGCGCCATGCGCGCTGTACCGTGACGCAGCGAACCGGCAGCAAACGCATTAGAACAGCCAACAAAACGACTGTACTCACCGCCAAGCGAGCGCTGCCGTTGCTCGGTGCGACATGGACCACGCGTGCACTCCGGTATTGAGCACGCCGTCCACACCTCTCTGACCACTGCTCGCTATGTGTTGCAAGCGCCGCTCTTGATACACGGGCCGTGTAGCGAGCCGAACCGCACGAACGTCGCACACAAGCCTGCGTGGCACGGCACTGGCTTGCAGCAGCGTCGTGCCATGCAGTGCACCAAACTGATCCTCGCCCAAACCGCAACGCCTGCTGCGGTTGCATGATCCACTGCGATTGCCTACGGTGTGCAGGCAGCATCTCTTCGCATCGTGAATCAGCCGATGCACTCCCCTCGATCACCCGTCATGGAGGTTTCCAATGGAAATCAGCCAAGGTCGCGTTGCGACCATTCACTACACACTGTCCGATGACAGCGGCCTGGTACTGGACCGCTCCACCCCGGACACCCCGCTGAGCTATCTGCACGGTGCCGGCAACATCGTTCCCGGCCTGGAGCAAGCACTGGACGGCAAGCGCATCGGCGACACGCTCACTGCCGATGTTGCGCCCGAACAAGGCTATGGCCCACGTCACGAACAGCTGATCCAGCACGTGCCGCGCGATGCCTTCCCCACCGATGTCGACGTCGTGCCCGGCGTGCAGTTCGAAGCCCGCACCCAACAGGGCCCGGTCCTGGTGACCGTGACCGACGTTGGCCCAGAGCAGGTGACTGTGGACGGCAATCACCCGCTGGCCGGGCAGACCCTGCACTTCGCAGTCGAAGTGGTTGAAGTGCGCGAAGCCACTACCGATGAATTGAACCAGGGCCACGTCGACGACATCGCGGCCTGATGCAAGATGCCGCGTGCCGCCCGGCACGCGGCACATCGGCCCGGGCGCAATGCCTGCGCGCCGGTCTGGACGGTGGACGCGGCAGCCGTAGTAAAGTGCGCGGCCCGCTCTCAGGCACTCTGCATGAAACTCGGCATCGACTTCGGTACTAGCAACTCCGCCGCCGCGGCGATTGTCGACGGGCAGGTGCAACCGGTGCGCTTCGGTGAGGCCTTGCAGTTCCGCACCACTGTATATTTCCCCGACACCATGCGCGATCCGGAGAATTTCAGCCTCACGCCCGCGCTGGAATACGAGATGGAGCGCTTGATCGACTCCGCCCGCCGCGATGCGACTGCCGCCGGCCGTACCCCCAATCAGGACAGCCTGCGCCGCGAGGCGTTGCGCATCGTGCGCCGGCAATGGATGGAAGAGCAGGTGCGCGAGCCGCGCAGCTCGGCGGCGCTGCTGCAGAACGCGGTGTACGGCGACGACGCGCTGGATGCCTACTTCCTCGAAGGCGAAGGCAATCTGGTGCAAAGCCCCAAGTCGATGCTGGGCTACAACCTGCACCCGCGCGCGCGTCAGACCATCACCGGCATCGCCACGCACGTGCTGGAACATATCCGTCTCACCGCCTCGCGCCAGTTCGATCTCAACATCCGCAACGCCGTACTCGGCCGTCCGGTGCAATTTCGCAGTTCGATCGGCGAAGCCGGCAATGCACAGGCACTGGAGATTTTGCAGACCGCCGCCATCGCCGCCGGTTTCGACAGCGTTGAGTTTCTCGAAGAACCCGCAGCGGCCGCGATGCACTATCACGTCAGCCACGACACCCGGCACGACACGGTGGTGGTGGACATCGGCGGCGGCACCACCGACATCGCGCATGCCAGCGTCGGCGGCAGTGCCCCGCCGCAGGTGCACCGCGCCTGGGGCATTCCGCGCGGCGGTACCGATATCGATCTGGCGCTCAGTCTCGCCGCCTATATGCCGCTGTTCGGCCGCGGCATCACCCGCGTGCCGGCGCACCACTATGTGGAAGCGGCGATGGTGCAGGACATGACCCGTCAACGCGAATTCCGCCTGCACAAATACCAGGACGTGCCTGCCCCGTTCGACAAGCGCCTGCAGGCATTGCAGGACACCGGCAATACCGCGCGCCTGTATCGCGGCGTGGAAGCCTGCAAGATCGCGCTCAGCGAGCTCGACCAGCACCAGGCATCGCTGGAGTTCATCGAACGCGGGCTGGGCGTGGACGTGCAGGCCAGCGCACTGGTGGCGTCCGCTTCCAGCTATCTGCGCGAGTTGGAAGGTTTGCTTGCGCAGGTGCGGGCCGACATGGCCGCACCGCCGGCCACCCTGTTCCTGACGGGCGGCATGTCGCGCGCCGGCTATATCCGCGACACCGTGGCGGCGGCCTTTCCGGAATCGCGCATGGTGCATGGCGATCCCTCGTTCGGCGTGGTGCAGGGCCTGGCTTGGGCAGCGGCTCAGGGCGCCCGCCCGTCGGACGGTTAACACAAATCGGCGCTCAGCGCCTATAATGCGCGGTTGCTGCCTGACGCTCAGCCGTCTCGCCTGCAAGGCACGCCCGTCGTGCCGCCGCGATTGCGCACCGAACGCGATCGCACTTCTCGACACCGCTTTCGCGCGCACCACCCTCGCCGCACGCGGTGTCATTGCACTTCCCCGCTACAGGAGGCCACATGGCACGTCCCGCGACCAAGCAGAAATCCCAGCCCAGCATCGCTCGCAGCGAAGGCAAGTCGCAGCCGCTCAGTCGTGAGCGTATTGCTGCCGACATCGCCGCGTTCCGCAAGACCGGCGGCCGGATCGAAGTGCTCACCACCAACTTCGGCCCCGCCCGCAACGACGGCGACAAGATCGCGTAAGCAGCGAGCACGCTGTCGCTTGCGCCCGCATCGCAGCGCGCGCTCGCGACAGTTGCAGCCAAGGGTTGCCTTGAAGTGTTACCGACGTGCCACCGCGAGGTGGCACGTCTGTTTTCGGCGTCAGTTGCTGTAGTCGATACGCACCGAACCCGAGTGCGACTCCAGTTTGATATCGCCGTTGCCGGCCCCCAGCGTCGCGCGCAGGCTCTTGCCAGGGCCGTACTCAGGCCGCTCCACCCGCCCGGCCACCGAGTGGATGTCGCCACTGAAGACCTCCACATTCAGCGCCGCCGAGACGTTGCGCGGCACGCCCAGCGTGATCGTGCCGCTGACACTCTCTGCAGAGATGCTGCCGCCCGGCGCCAGCCCGGCCACCGTGACCGAGGCCGAGCCAGACACGCTTTGCGAACGCAACTGCGAGACCTGTCCCGCGCCGATCCGGATATCACCGGAAACGGACTCGGCCGACACCACCCCGCTGGCACCGGCTTGCGCGTCGATTTGCCCGCTAACCGTGCCCAGCGTCACCCGCCCGCTGCTCACCGTGCTGCGCAACGTCCCGCTGACCGTCTCCAGCTGCGCTTCCTTGGCACGACCGCGCGCCACTACGTCGCCACTGACGGATTTGAGCCGCAGCTGCGCAAGATCGACCTGATCCACATCGACCGACGCACTGACCGCAGCCACCTGCAGCATGGCGCCGCGCGGCACGCGCAACTCCAGCTGCGCTCCCTTGCTACTGCGGCTGGTATGCGGATAGATCACTTCCAATTGCAGCCGATTCGAACTCGCATCGACCTCCAGCCGCTGGCCCTCGCCCAAGGTGCCGGTCAGCGCCACCTCGTCGCGGTCCCAACCACGCACACGGATCTGACCGGCGATGTTTTCCAGCTCCACGCGCCCGCCACGTGCCAACGGATGACTCTGATTGACCGCAGTTTGGGCCGCCGCCGGCGCAGCGCAAACCGCAGCCAACAGCAACAGGGAAAGATGTGCGTAGCGCATGAACATGCTCCTCAACTTGGGAAGGATGTCTCGCCCTGAGAGGCAAGACGGGTCAATTGCAGCCGTTTGGCGTAGGTGCGCTGCAGTTGCGACAACAAAAAGGCGGACTGCGGGCTCTGCGCGATGGCCGCGTGGATGGCCTGCGCGCTTTGATCCAGCTCATCCAGCGCAGGCCGCAGATCGGCCGGCACCTGCTGCAGCGGCACCTGGGCGATGGCCTGCTGGTATTGCCCGGCCAGCGCCTGCGCCTGCGCCACGAGCGCCGGCTTCGCTGCACGCGGCGGCGGTGTGTGCTGCCTGATGCCGGGCACGACAGCGACCAAGGCCACGACCGCTGCCAACGCAACGCCAAGCACCGGCAGCGCCCAGCGACGACGACCCGGCCGACGTGCCACCGCAGTGGCATGCGGCACCAGCGCCGGCGCGATGCGCTCCCACAGCTGCGCAGGCGGCAAGCGCTGCTGCGGCAATGCCTGCAAGCGCGCGACCAGCGCAGCGTTTTCGGCCCGGGACTCGGCTTCGATGCGATCAGGGTGGTCGGGGTGGTCGGGGGTCATGCGTGTTCTCCAAGCCGCGCGCGCAGCAGACCGCGCGCGCGATGCAGTTGTGCCTTCGAACTGCCGACTGCCATCTGCAGTTGATCGGCAATTTCCTGGTGTTTCCAGCCTTCGATATCGTGCAGCACCAGCACCGCCCTGGCGCGCGGCGGCAGCGTTTCCAAGGCGCGCTCCAGATCCATCCGGATCGAGTGACAACCCGCTGCGTCGGGAACTGCCGCAAGCATCGCATCGGTGTCGTCACTGGCGTGATCGCCAAACGCCGCACGCGCGCGCAGCTCCATCAACGCGGTATTGACGGCAAGCCGATGCAACCAGGTGCCCAAGGCACTCTGGAAGCGAAACTGCGGCAATGCCTTCCACGCGGCGATGAAGGTGTCCTGCAATACGTCATCGGCGCGCGCGGCATTGCCGCCACACAAGCGCCAGACCAGCGCATACAGCCGCGGCGAATGGCGGCGATAAATCGCCTCATACGCAGCGCGTTCGCCAGCCGCTGCCGCACGCGCCAACGCCGCATCGTCGCGGTCGGCGGGGGTGGCGCACGGCAGGGCATCGATGGGCACGGAGGTGTCGAGCATAGCCAGTTGGATGCACCGAACAGCGCAATGGTTTAAACCCGCGCAAACTTTTTTGGAAGCCCGCAGAACGGCGCGAGCCCTGGCTGGTGTGCTGGCGGTGCCGCACGGCTGGATCCGTGGCGAACAGCCGTCTCACCACTGCAATCGCTGCAGTGCTCGCTAATCCTCAGTGCAGCAGCCGATCACCACTGCGAGAGCGGCCGATAAAGCGTACCTAGCAATCGTCAGGTGGTGCGCGGGCAACGCACTCAGAGCCGGGCGTACGAGTGGTACCTGCCGATTCCCGGCCACGGCCGCCTGCCGGTAAGCGCAGTACGCATGTTCGCAGCTCTAAACCTTTTGGCCGGCCGCCGCATCCAAGTCTGCAATGGCGCACTCCCGCGCCGCATCGCCGCCCGCCGACGCCACCGCGGCGTGGCGCCTGGTTTACGTTGGAGATCGTCATGCCACCCCTGCTTGGACTGGCTCTGGCCTTGTGCACGCCCCACTGCCCCCAAGTGCAGCGACTGGACACAGTGCAGCTCAGGGTGACGCCTGCCCGGATCGACGTCTGCCTACTGCATGCCCCCTTGGAGCAGGCCTCCTGCATCGGTGCCAGTAGACCGGATGAGTGGGCACCGGTCCACGCGGTTGCGCAGACCTGGCGGCGCTTGGCGGTCTTGGTCGCGCATGACGTGCGTATCGGCACTGAATGGCAGCGATCGGGTACAGCGAAGACGGGTTAGCTCCCAGCCAGCGCACCTCCGCAATCGGCAGGACGCGAATGTCTAAAGGTCCGACCACCAGCGCATCTGTAGAGCCGCTCGGCAAGCGTTGTACGGCGCTGTAATGCCAGGCACCTGGTTCGGCGCATCTAGCGTCGCCGCGGCCGTGAGCAGCGCCGCGCCGCAGGAACACCGTCGGTTTTGCAAGTCCGCATCTACCTCACTCACCTCAAAAAAAACAGGACAAGCACGAGGTGTAGCAACAGCGCCTGCTACAGCCGGATGACTCAGACGCGCACACACGTTCATCCCCTGCACCTGTCGCGTGCAGGTTGCGCCGTTACAATGGCGGTCCACCCCGCTTTTTGCCTGATCTGATGTCCGCGTCCGACCCCTTGCCCGCCATGATCCGCAGCCTGTTGCCTCACTGGAACCCGGAGTGGCTGGCAGTCGCAGTGCCAACGATCAAGATCGTGCTGATACTTGCCTTGGCGGGCTTGCTACGCCTGTTGTTGCGGCAGTTGCTGCGACGCGTATGCACGCGCTACAACGTGCCCGCCGAGATGATGATCGGTATTCGCCGCGTTGGCAGTTTCATCATTTCGACCAGCGCGTTGCTGATGGTCTTGCACGTTGCCGGTGTCTCTAGCGAAACGCTATGGACGGCATTCACCGGCTTTGCTGCGGTTGGCGCGGTGGCGTTTTTCGCCGCATGGAGCGTGCTGTCCAATATCTTCTGCACCTTCCTGATCATCACCACACGTCCGTTTCGACTGCACGATCACATCGAGCTGCTCGAAGGTGGCGACAAGCCGGGCCTGAAGGGACGGGTGATCGATATCAACGTGATCTACACGACATTGGAAGAAACCGGCGACCATGCGGGCAGTGTACTGCAGGTCCCAAACAGCCTGTTTTTCCAGCGCACCACGCGTCGGTGGCGCGAAAGCAGCGGTTTCAACGCGAACTGAGCACGCAGTGACGTGGAGGGAATGGACCACCGTTCTTGCCGACCGCAAAGCTCCCGAACGTCCACAGCGCCGCCGGAACAACGTGCTCTCGGCAACGCATGTTTGAGGTCAACAACACACCCGCCATTTGCGAGCGCACCAACGCACTCAACGCACTCAACGCACTCAACGCAGTTGGCTGTCTTTGCTGCCGCGACGGTTGAATCCGCCTTGCGCGCCCTGTTCCAGGTCGTGCGCCTCCTGACAGTTCACGCACAACTGCACACCAGGCACGGCCTTGCGTCGCGCTTCGGGAATCGGCGCATCGCAGGCTTCGCAATGGGTCAGGCTCGGCCCTTGGTGCAGCTGACTGCGCGCACGCTTGATCGCGTCTTCGACGGTGGCATCGATCTGGTCCTGCACTGCCCCATCACCCGCCCATCCGGTCGCCATGATCGTCTCACCCTTATCTGGTCAGGTTAGATAGATGGTCATTGGCGCAGGCAAATCCAAGCCGGCCGTGCACAGTGCCCTCAAACTGGGTGCTCTAACATTCAGTCATCCGCACCCACGAGGGATTTGCAATGGAACACCCTGTCCACCCGTTCTCCGAATTGTTCGCCCAACTTGGCTTGGCATCCGATGAGGCCAGCATTCGCACCTTCATCGCCGAACATTCGCCCTTGCCGGGCGATATGCGCCTGGAAGAAGCGCCGTTCTGGACGCCCGCACAAGCGCAGCTGCTGCGTGAAGAACGTCTCGACGATGCCGACTGGATCGTGACCATCGACCAGCTCAATATCGCCCTGCATACGACCGCTGACGATACCGGCGTCTGACGCAGGCCCGCTCGATGCTTACGGTAGAGATCGCCTTCAGCGATCGCGCTGTACAACGCGCTGATAGAAAAAGAGCGGCCAATGGCCGCTCTTTTTTGCAGCAGTGCAGCTGACAGCGCAACACTGTCCAGCTGCACACTGCGCGTCAGGTCACCTTCTTGGCGATCGTCATGCCCAGCACAAACAGCACGATGGCGATGATGATGCCGGCCCAGAACAGGAACTTGGCAATTCCCATCGCAGCGCCTGCCATCCCGCCGAATCCGAGCGCACCGGCAATCAGTCCGATGATGGCGAAGATAATGGCCCACTTGATCATATTGTTGTCTCCTAATCCGGCACGCTGCCGTTGTTCGATCGTGTGCTTGCGACACATCGCCGCAAAACATGCGCTGCACGCTACCCATCCACATGTGCCGCATTCGTGAATACACCTGACACACGCTGCCACACGCAGACGGCGTTCAGCGCTAACGGCGCGCAGGTTTCCTGCAAAGACCCTGCGCGTTGACGTTTCGTCGACGTCACCAGGCAACTTTCGATCGATGGTGTTTTCAAGACTGATCGAGTCGATAGCGACCACGCAGCAGGCGAGCTGATCGCGCTTGCCTGCATGAAGCTGATGTCATTGACCGCAATCGTCGGGAACCACCCGAACGCTCTGCAGCGCGCCTGCTCCTCACTGTTAAGACAGATTCGCCAGCATCGGCGATCATGCAGCTCTTGCAGCAGTCGATCGCCATGGACACTCTTCGCTATCTCACCGGTTACCCGCCCGCCGTCCTGGATCAGGTGCGCGAGCTGATCGCACAGGACAAGCTCGCCGCGGTCCTGGCGCGGCGCTATCCGGAGCGGCACAGCATTCGCACCGATCGCCATCTGTACGATTACGTCAAGGCGATGAAGGAGCGTTACATGCGCTCCTCGCCCACCTTGCACAAGGCGATTTACGACAACCACCTGCAGGTGGTGAAGCATGCGCTGGGCACGCACACGGCCATCTCGCGCGTGCACGGCGGCCGGCTCAAGGCCAGTCGCGAAATCCGGATTGCCTCGGTGTTTCGGGATGCACCGGAGCCCTTCCTGCAGATGATCGTCGCCCACGAGCTAGCGCACTTGAAAGAAGCCGATCACAACAAGGCCTTTTATCAGCTGTGCAACCACATGACCCCGGACTACCACCAGCTCGAATTCGACCTGCG
Source organism: Xanthomonas sp. Leaf148 (assembly GCF_001423585.1). Taxonomy (GTDB): domain Bacteria; phylum Pseudomonadota; class Gammaproteobacteria; order Xanthomonadales; family Xanthomonadaceae; genus Xanthomonas. Next base: position 528,308 of record NZ_LMOP01000001.1, read on the forward strand.
CCTGTATCTGACCCACCTGGCACTCGCAGCAGACAGCTGATCGCGTTGTGCCGGGTCACCGATTAGGATGCAGCCATGCACGCCTCGTCCCTCGCGCAACTCACCCTCGCCGCACAAGGCCAACAGCCCGCGGCCATCAATGCGTTGGCGCAGGCGCTGGTGCGCGCCGGTGAGACGGAGCAAGCTCTCGCCTGGTACATCCGTGGCGCAGCCGCAGGCGATGCCACCGCCCAGATCGAAGCCGGCCGCATGCTGGCCTACGGCATCGGCGGTCCGGTGGATGTCGCTCAGGCCATCGCGCACTGGCAACACGCCGAGCACAACGGCGTGGCTGCAGCGTCGTATCTGCTGGCGACGCTGGCTATGGGCGAGGACCCTGGGCAGTTGGGAACACAAGCGCATGCGCGGTTGCACGCTGCAGCAGACGCACACTACCCGCCGGCGCTGCGCGCGCTAGCCATTCAATACGGTCGAATCGATCACCCGCATCAGCAACAACACTGTGTGCGCCTGCTGGAGCAGGCTGCATCGGCTGGCGATGTGCCAGCCGCGGTGCTGCTCGCCGAGCGCCTGCTGCGCGGCGAAGGCATTGCCGCCCAGCCCGACGCAGCCGAGCACCTGCTGCGGCAACTGCAGCCGCTGGGAATCACGGCCCTCCCCGAGGTCCAGATCGCGCCTCCCGATCCGGTCGATGACAGCGCGCCCGCGCACATGCACTTCACCCCTCGCGGCGCGCCGACGCGGCTCCACCAGCGTCCAACGATCGAAAGCCACTCCGCGGTGCTGTCCGCCGACGAGTGCCGGCTATTGATCCTGCTGGCTCGCCCACATCTGCGCGCCTCCCAGGTGGTCGATCCGAATGATGCAAGCAGCCAGCGCACGCCGATCCGCACCAGCCGCGGCGCGACGCTGGACCCGATTCTGGAAGACTTCGCCGCCCGCGCTGCGCAGGCGAGGCTGGCGGCTTGTGCGCGGCTACCGCTGACGCATGCCGAGCCATTGTCGGTGCTGTGCTACGCACCAGGGGAGCACTATCGCGCGCATCGCGACTACCTGCCGGCCAGCAGAATTGCCGCTGATCGTCCCGCTGCCGGTGATCGCCTGCGCACCGTCTGTGTGTATCTCAATGCGGTCGAGGCAGGAGGCCAGACCGATTTTCCGGTTGCAGGTGTCTGCGTGCCGCCGTGCGCAGGGTCGGTGGTGTGTTTCGACAACCTGCACGCCGATGGCCGGCCCGATCCTGATTCGCTGCATGCCGGCCTGCCGGTCGCGGCCGGGAACAAGTGGCTGGCGACGCTGTGGTTCCGGCAGCGACGCTATCGGGATTGGTGAACAGGTTCATACACTGCGCCCCACTGACGTGGTTTAAAATGTTGCAGCGCGACGTGATCGGACAGGGTCTGCAGACGTCGTTTTTTTGTTTCCCCATTGCACGGGTGCATGCCCGGTGTCAGGGGAGGCACATCACGCAGCCCCGCGGAGCCTTCGATGCTTTTCGAAACCCTCGATACCACCGGTCACGAGCAGGTGATCTTCTGCCACAACCGCGACGCCGGCCTCAAAGCCATCATCGCCTTGCATAGCACGCGGCTCGGGCCGGCTCTGGGCGGTGTACGCATGCGCCCCTACCCCGATAGCGAAGCGGCGCTTACGGATGCGCTGCGGCTCAGCCGCACCATGACCTACAAGAACGCGTTGGCGGGGCTGAATGTCGGCGGCGGCAAAGCGGTGATCATCGGCGACCCCAAAACCGACAAGAGCGAGGTGCTGTTCCGCGCATTCGGCCGTTTTGTCGACACCTTGGGCGGGCGCTACATCACCTCCGAAGATGTCGGCACCGACGTCAACGACATGGAACAGATCTACCTGGAGAGCGAGTACGTCACCGGCGTGCATCAGGTGCATCGCGGCTCCGGCGACCCGGCGCCCTTCACCGCCTACGGTGCGTTGCAGGCGCTGATGGCCTCGCTCAATCGCAAGCTCGGCCACGAAGAGGTGGGCAAGGCGAGCATCGCGATCCAGGGCCTGGGCCATATCGGCATGGAACTGGTGAAATTGCTGAAGGAACGCGGCGCAAAGCTCTATGTGGCCGATCTGAATCAGGCGCTGGTGGATCGCGCAGTGGCCGAGTACGGCGCCGAAGCCGTGCGCCCGGACGAAATCCATCAGGTGCCGGCCGACGTGTTCGCACCGTGCGCGCTGGAAGGTGCGATCAACGAGAACACCTTGCCGCAGCTCAAGGCCAAGATCATCTGCGGCACCGCCAACAATCAGCTCGCCAGCGCTGCGATCGGTGACGAGCTGCACAAGCGCGGCATTTTGTATGCGCCCGATTACGTAGTGAATGCCGGCGGGGTGATGAATGTGTCGCTGGAGATCGACGGCTACAACCGCGAACGCGCCATGCGCCTGATCCGCAGCATTTATCACAATCTGGAAAAGGTCTTCGACCTGTCCACGCAGTTGAACGTGTCGCCGCAGCAGGCAGCCGATCAAATTGCCGAAACGCGCATCGAGGCCATCAGCAAACTCAAACTGCCGCTGGGCCGCACTGCACCGCGTTTTTTGCATAAATTGCGCGGCGAATAAGCACGCCAACAGGCGGGCCGCAGTTAACGACACGTGCGATGACGCAACCGCGGCCGCACATACGACGCCCGGGCATTGCGCCCGGGCGTCATGCACACCGATCAGAAATCGGCGCTGTACTTCAGGCTCACCGCACGGTCGTCGCCGCGCTCGCCCACCCGCTGGTCGTAGCCGAAGCGTAGCTGGCTCTGCTGGCCCAACGGCGCCGAGGCCGCAATGCCGAACACGCCGCCCGAGCGCGCCGGCTGCATGCCGCGCAGCGGTGCCCATGCCTCCACACCGATGAAGCTGGCATCCAGCATTAAGCCCTGGCTGCTCAACGCCTGCTGCCATTCGGCATAACCGCCCAACTGCAGGCTGCGCCAGCGATAGGCCGAACGCATGCCGGCCAGCACTTGCGTGCGCGAGGACGTGCTTGCATTGGCACGCAAGCCGAAACCATCGCCACCGCTTTCGCGGAACCCTTCGCTCCGCAGACGCACGTAATCCAGGCCCATGTACGGCGTCAGCGACGCAGCTGCATGGCCCCAGCGATACCCGGTTTCCAGGTTGCCGCTGAGATAGCTGCCGCTGTAATCGCTGAAGGCACTGCTGCGGTCTTCGCCCAATTGCAGAGTGCGCTCGATCTGCCGGTTGACGTTACCGAAGCCCAGCTGGCCCAGCGTATACGCCGATCCCAACGTGGTGCCCCAGTACAGCTGCGCCTGCACCTGCCGATCGCGGCCGCGTGCGCCATCCAGATCGCCCAGGCTGTTGGAACGCGTTTCGCCGAAAGCAAAGCCGGTGACTGCGCCAGACGCCAAGCGCAGATCGTTGCCCATCATCCAGCCGGAGGTAGCAAACCCTGCAGTAGTCACCCCACCCTCGCCCGGCCCGCCCAGTGCACGCTGCCAGGTGCCCAGCAGGCGCGGCTGTTGCGACAGACCATCGAAATGCGCGGCCAACGCGCGCCGGCCCAGATCGATGGTGTCGAAGGTCATCGCCGCAGACGCCGCATGCGCACGTCCGGACAGACTGCGCAGTGAATCCGCTGCGGTCTTGGCATCGGGTGATTGCTGCAACGCTGCCGCGGCACGAATGAAGTCGCCACTGATGCCGCCGTTGCCCTGCAGCTGCTGCGCGTCCACCTTCTGGAACGCCTGTTCGACGCGAATTGCCGACTCCATCGATGCCGTGCCGATTGCGCCCAGCGATGCGGCAACGGCCGTGACATCCATGCGCTGCAGCGACACGTACGCGTTATTGGCGTCGTAGCTCAACGTGGCATTGAGAAAGGTGACTGCAGGCCCGTTGCTGAGACTGGCAAACGTTCCCTGCAGACCGTTGGTTGCTTGCAGCACAGGATAGGTAGTGTTGTTGACCACATAATCCCGCCGCCCGAGCAACTGCAGGTCACCGTCGATCGTCGCTGTACCGCTTACGTTCAAGCGGTCGCCCACATTTAATGCCAAGCGTCCGAAGTCATCTTGGGTGTAGTTACCTCCGATTGCCAAAACCGCGCCACCGACCTGCAGCGTACTCCCGCGATTGGAGACCGTGCCGGCAATGCGTCCTGCTCCGATCAACGTTGCACCATTGAGGACGTCAACCCGCGCGCTCTGCAGACTGGCCGTTTGCAACGTGCCATCCAGCACCTGGGTATCGCCGGCAAACGTATTGTTGCTACTGCTGAGGATCAGCGTGCCGGATCCGCGCTTGGTTAAACCGCCGCTGCCAGTAATGTCGTTGGCCCAGGTCGAACGCAAGGTCGTGACCTCGACATCCACCGTCCCCCAATCGAACCGCGCAGGCCCCAGCACCGCCTTGCCCACGTTGAGCAGGCCGTAACCGAACGTCGGATCGACACCAGCCGCGCCCAGATCGGTGGCTGTTCCCAGCAACGTCTGACGCACCAGATCGTTGTTGAAATACGGAAACGCCTGCCACACCAATGCCGCCGCACCCGATACCAGCGGCGCAGCGTAGGACGTACCGCTGCCATAGAAATAGCGGATGTTGCTGGCGGTTGCATCGGGATCGATAAACAGCGCCGTGCCCGGTGCCACCAGGCAATAACGCATTGCCACGCCGCATGCATTGGAGTACGACGCCAGCTGCGTGGGATTGGCGGTATCCAGCGCGCCAACCACTAGCCAGCCACGCTCCAGGTCTGCGGCCGGAAGCGTACCGTTCGGACCCAACTGACTGGGAAGCGCCGCAGTATCGGACGGCTGCGCACGCGACTCATTGCCCGAGGCAAATACCACCAGCCCATCGTTGCCGATGATGAAGGCGCGGTATTCCTGCGCGATCTGATTGGTGACCGTCGGGTCGTTCCAATACAGGCCGCCCCATGAGTTATTCATGATGCGCACGCCGGCGCTGATCAGATCGGCATGCACTGGGCCCAGACCGAGCGGCCCGTCGACTTCATTGCCTTGGCCACTGCCATCGTCCACCGGCGCGCGGTCGCTGATGATCCGCGCAGACACCAGGCCTGCACCCGGCGCAATGCCGCCTGGCCATTGCCCCACCGCGCGCCCGGCCGCCAGCTCGGCGACAGCCGTGCCATGCCCGAGCACATCGCCCACTGCGACATTGCTGGTGCGCGGGTCGACATAGAGGAAGCTGTCGCTCACCCGCCCCTGCAGGGCCGGATGATTGGTATTGATACCGCTATCGATGATGCCGATGCGATAGCCCGCGCCGGTGAACCCCAGCGCCTGCGCTGCACGTGCATTGGTCAACGCCAGATGTGCGTCGATTGCCGGTTGCGGTGCAGTGACCGGCGGTGGCGGCGGCGGCGGTGAGGTGGGCGGCGGCGGTGGTGGCGAGGTCGGTGGCGGTGCAGTCGGCGTGGTCGGACGAATACCGCCTCCACCACCGCCTCCACCACACGCGGTCAACGCCACAGCCAACGCCGAGGCCAGGACAGTCCTGGCGACGTTTCTCTTCTTCATTCAAGTGTTCTCCCCGAACCCATTCCATGGATTGGGCCCCATCCCGGGCCCTAGTCTCATCATATACGGCATCGCTTCGGGTCTGCAGCCGCACGTCAGCTTGCTGGCGCGAATCGGCCATGAGGCAGATAATCGTTTCACTTTAAACGGTATCCCCTTTATGTCCGACATCGTCATCGTTGCTGCCAAACGCACTGCCATCGGCTCGTTTCTCGGTCAATTCAACGGGGTGCCGGCGCCGACGCTCGCCGCTGCCGCCATCGAAGGCGCGCTGGCGCAATCGGGAATCGCACCGGCGGACGTGTCCGAGGTCATCGTTGGCTGCGTGTTGCCGGCCAACCTCGGCCAGGCCCCGGCGCGTCAGGCGGCCATCGCTGCAGGCATTCCGACATCCACCGGCGCCACCACCATCAACAAGGTGTGCGGCTCGGGCATGAAGGCAATCATGTTCGGACACGATTTGATCAAGGCCGGTTCGGCCAGCATCGTGGTGGCTGGCGGCATGGAGTCGATGAGCAATGCCCCGCACCTGCTGCCGAACTCGCGCACCGGCAATCGCTATGGCAATTTCCAGGCGGTGGATCACATGGCATGGGATGGCTTGACCAATCCCTACGATGGCCAGGCGATGGGCGTGTTCGGCGAAGCCACCGCAGAAAAGTTCGGCTTCAGCCGCGCCGATCAGGATGCTTTCGCCATCGCCTCGGTCGAGCGCGCGCAGGCCGCGCAGCGCAGTGGCGCGTTCGCCGATGAAATCGTTCCGGTGACCGTGGTCACGCGCAAGGGCGAGATTGTTGTCGACAGCGATGAGCAGCCGGGCAAATCCGACGTTGCCAAGATCCCGACCCTGAAGCCGGCCTTCAAGAAAGACGGCACCGTGACGGCGGCAAGTTCGTCGAGCATTTCCGACGGTGCGGCAATCACGGTGCTCATGAGCGCCGACGATGCGCAGCGCCGTGGCGTGACGCCGCTGGCGCGCATCGTCGGCCACGTCACCCATTCGCAGGACCCGGAATGGTTCACCACCGCGCCGGTGGCGGCGATCCAGTCGCTGGTCGACAAGATCGGCTGGACGCTGGACGCGGTAGACCTGTTCGAAATCAACGAAGCCTTCGCCGTCGTGGCGATGACACCGATCAAGGAACTGGGCATCGCGCATGCCAAGGTCAACGTGCATGGCGGTGCCTGCGCGTTGGGTCATCCGATCGGCGCGTCTGGTGCAAGGCTGGTAGTGACATTGGTGAATGCGTTGCGCACGCGCGGCGGCAAGCGCGGAATCGCAACGCTGTGCATCGGCGGCGGCGAAGCGACCGCCATTGCTATCGAATTGATTTAATTGCCATTAACAGCGATTTTGCAAAGCTGAATGGGCGCGCGCTTGACACTCGTCTTCGGGCCGTCATCATGTCTGGGGCGCGCAATAGCGCGTTGCCTAATCTAATCGACGAGGATTGAAACAATGACCATCAACAAGCTGCTGATCGCAATGGCTCTGGGCCTGGCCCTGACCGCTTGCTCGAAGCCGGAACAGGCTCAGGACGCTGCTGCTTCGGCTAACGAAGCTGCAACCGACGCTCAGACCGCTGCTGACCAGGCTGCTGCCTCGGGCTCGCAGTCGGCTGACGCCGCTCAGGCTGCTGCCAACACCGCCGCTGCTTCGGCCGACACCGCTGCTGACGCTGCCCAGGCTGCTTCCGGCACCGCGACCGACGCTGCTGCCGACCAGGCTGCTGACGCTGCCAAGACGGCTGAAAACACCGCCGAAGCTGCTAAGGACACCGCCGAAGAAGCCAAGAAGTAATTACTTCTTAGCTCCAAGCGAGTTCGGAAAAAGCCGCTGGTTTCCAGCGGCTTTTTCTTTGCCTGCACGGCGGGCGCGACCGCCGGTTTGCACGGTGGCGCGGCTGCTCGGTTGGCCACTCCAGTCCGTATGCTGCCCGTGAGCTGAATGCGCAAACGCGTATTGACGCGGACTGCATCGGCCCCTGCATAAGCTCCGCGTTCCAACACCGGAACAGGAACAGGACCACCCATGAAGACGATCCGCATGCTGTCGCTGAGTGCCATCGCTGCACTCACTCTCGCCGCCTGCCAGGGCCCTGATGCCGAGCAAGCGCGTCGCGATGCCGCGTCCGCTGCCAAACACGCTGCCGCTGCCACCGAGCAGGCTGCCGACCGCGCTGCGGTACAGGCCAAGGCCGCCACCGCCGATGCGCGCGTAGCCGCACGCGACCTGGCTGCAGACGCCAGCCGCGCGACCGCAAACGCTGCCGACGCCACCGCCGACAAGACCCGCGAGATGGCCAACAAGGCCGAGCAGAACGCCGACAAGCACGACGCCGAGCATCCGCAGCACTAAGCACACCGAAAACCGCGCTGCGCTCACCGACAGGTGGGCGCAGCCTGCCGCAAGAGTGGCGTTTCTTCATGCACATGAGTGCCAGCGCAACCCCAGCCAGCCAGCCAGCCGACTGCAGCCTGCAAGCAATGTCAGCTGCTATGAACCGCTCACACTGCTGCGTCTGCTCGCAGACAATTTCGTGCCGATGCACACGTCTTGCGTCGAGATTGACCTCGTGTTGTCGAGCTTGGCAGGCTAGCATTCGGCATGCCCACTTCTTTTACATCGCGGCGCCGCAATCAGCTGGCGCTGGCCTTCTCTGCGCTGATCTTTATCGTCATCGGCATCGGCATCTTTGTCGGCGCGCGCCGCTCGCTGGCCGATGCGGCGTTGGTCTCGCATACGCATGAAGTAATCGGGCGGGTCGACGAGATCCAGGCGCGCTTGCTGGATGCCGAATCGGCGCAACGTGGCTTCCTGCTCACTGGCAACGAGGCCTACTTACTGGATTACCAGACCAGTGTGGAACGCCTGCCGATCTTATTGAGCAATCTGCGCAGGTTGATTGTCGACAACCCTGCGCAAGAGCAGCATCTGGATCAACTGCAAACCCTGGTGGAGACGCGGCTGCGGCAAATCCAGCACACGCTGGATGTCTATGCACAGGGCGGCCTGGAACCGGCACGCGCAGGCATCCGGCAGAGCGCGTTCCGCACCACCAGTGCCATCCGCGAGCAGGCGCTGACGATGGTGCAACGCGAGCAGGAGCTGCTGGCACAGCGCGCGGAAAGCAGCCGACAAAGCGCCACCTTGTTGCTGACGCTGGCCCTGGCCGGCATTCCGTTCGGGCTGCTGGTGGTCGGCGGCGTCTATGCGCTGCTGATGCGCGAACTGCGGCATCGCGCGCAGGCCGAACGCCTTGCCGCAAACGCCAATCGCGAGCTGGGCGATAGCGTCGGTGCATTGCAGCGCAGTACTGCCGATCTCAATCTGCTCAGCCGTTACACCGGCCTGCTGCAAAGCTGCATCAGCGCCGAAGAAGCATTGGTGGTGACCAGCCGCACCCTGGCCAGCCTGCTGCCGGGCATTGCCGGAAGCGTGTACCTGCTGCGCGCTTCGCAGGATCGCGCCGAAGCGATCAGCCACTGGGGCGAGCCACTGGTACAGAGCGCGCCGCATCTCTTGCCGGAAGAATGCTGGGCATTACGCCGCGGCCAGCCGCACATCATTGAGGACCTCGCGCGCGATGCGCTGTGCGCGCATATCGACGTGCCGGACACTCAGACACCGATCACCACCGCATGCCTGCCGATGTCGGCGCAGGGCACACAGCTCGGCTTTCTGTTCTTGTCGTCGCCCGGTCCCGGGCCGATGCCGCGCCTGGAAATCGCCGAGGCGGCCGCCGAGCAGTTGTCGCTGGCGTTGAGCAATCTGCGCCTGCGCGAGTCGCTGCGCCGCCAATCGATCCGCGACGCGCTGACCGGGCTGTACAACCGCCGCTATCTGGAGGAATCGCTGAGTCACGAACTGGCACGCTGCGCGCGGCGCGGCCTGCCGTTGTCGGTGCTGATGCTGGACGTGGACCACTTCAAGCAATTCAACGATAGCCAGGGGCATGCCGGCGGCGATCTGCTGCTGGCAGCGGTCGGCGAGCTGTTGCTGACCCGGTTGCGTGCCGAAGACGTGGCCTGCCGCTATGGCGGCGAAGAATTCACCGTGATCCTGCCCGAGGCCGATAGCGAGGAAGCCATGCGCGTGGCCGAGCAGATCCGCGGCCATATCGCGGCGCTGGCGGTCAGCGATGGCCAGCGTGCGTTGCCGCGCGTGACCGCCTCGATCGGCGTGGCCAGCTTTCCGGTCGATGGCGAACTCGGCGCAGGTCTGATCCAGAAAGCCGACGCAGCGCTGTACGCAGCCAAGCATCGTGGGCGCAACCGGGTCGAGCGTCATGGTGCCGCACAGCCGCGCGGGACTGACGCGGAGGCGTGAGCAGGCACGGCGTCGATGTCGGATTGCGCGCTCTGTCACACAAAAGATCGATTGACGCGGCGATAGTCGGCCTTGACCCCCGAAGCGAGGCAATCCGATGTCGATGTGGCGCGATCAAGGTCCCAACAAGAAAGACGGCGTTCCCGCAGCGCCGGATGTTCCTGCCGCCGATGGGCGGCTGTTCAACGCCGACGCCAGCCCTGCCCCGCCGGTGCCGGCCGCCGCCGCCACGCCCAGCGTCGTGCCCACCGCCGCGCCGCCGCAACGCCAGAGCGAAGCCAAGGAATCGCTGATCGCCGCCGACATCAGCATCGAAGGCAAGATTGAAGGCGCCGGCCACGTACGCCTGGCCGGCCGCTTCAAGGGCGATGTCAACGTCAAGGGCGATCTGACCATCGAACGCGGCGCCAAGCTCAATGGTGGCGTGCGCGCCAACAAGGTCATCATCGCCGGCGAGCTGGAAGGCAATATCGAATCGGCGGCGCAGGTGGAGCTGCAGACCTCCGGCGTGCTGGTCGGCGACGTCAAGGCCGGCAGCCTCACCGTGGCGTCGGGCGCCCGCATGCGCGGCCAGGCCGACTTCGGCTGGGGCGAGGACACCGGCAAACCGACCGCCACGCCCAAGCCGGTGGTGAGCGGAGACAGCGACGCCACATGAGTGCACCCCGCCCGGGCACGCCCGGAGCCACGCGCAGCTGCCCGCATTGCAAGGCGACGATTCTGGAAAGCGCCATCATTTGCCCTGCCTGCAAGCATCATCTGCGCTTCGACTCGGCGGCTGCGCAACACGCGCAGCCGGCGCCGATCGTGCCGTTGAAGGTCGACGGCACCATCCGTCATCCCGCCGACGGCGATCCGTGGGAATACACCGTGGTGGTGGTGGTGCGTAACGGCAAGGGTGAGGAGATCCGCCGCCACGTGGTCGATGTGGGCGCGATGCATGGCGGCGAAGAACGCGGATTTACCCTGGCGGTGGAAGCTAGCGCGGTGCGTGGATCGGGACGACGGACGCGCCATTAACGCGCTGGGTGCGGCATCGCCGCTGTGGAATCAGACTGGCGCAGCGGCGGCGCAGCTTTCGCAACAGCAGTGACGCTGAGGACAACGGCGTCCATCGCAAAGCCGCGTATCGCTTTGCCGCTGCGCGCCGACGCAGGCCGACTATCGGCATCGCACTCCAAAGCTTGGAGCGGCTAACACCACCTAGCGAGCAATCGTCAGGCGAGTGTAGACGGCGCGCTCAGCACCGGAGCGTACGCGCGCTACATGGCGACTCGGCGCACCCGCCGCATCTGCATGGTCGCGCCGATACGCGCCATTCCCATTCTCAGGATCTGCACACCGGCTTGGCCAGAGTTGCAGGCATGCGCAACGGCAACGACACGAACACACGCGGCGATCTGGTGGTGCTTGGCCCCGAGGGGCTGTATTGCCCGCAGGGCGACTTTCATATCGATCCCTGGCGGCCGGTGCCGCGTGCGGTGATCACACACGGCCACGGCGATCACGCGCGTGGCGGCATGGGCGAATACCACTGCACGCGCGACAGTCTGCCGATCCTGCAATGGCGGTTGGGCGAGCAGGTCTATCACACGCATGCCGATGGCGAAGCGTTTACGTTGGGACGCGCGCGCGTCTCGCTGCATCCGGCAGGACATGTACTGGGCTCGGCGCAGGTGCGTATCGAAGTGGATGGCGAGGTCTGGGTGGCGTCCGGCGATTACAAGCGCCAGCACGACCCCACCTGCACGCCGTTCGAAGTGGTGCCGTGCGACACCTTCATCACCGAAGCGACCTTTGGGCTGCCGGTGTATCGCTGGCCGGAAACATCTGAAGTAGCAGCCGATATCGTCGCCTGGCGGCGCGAATGCGCCGAGCGCGGCGAGGCCGCCATTTTGTATTGCTACGCATTAGGCAAGGCGCAGCGGGTGCTGGCCGAATTGCGCGCCTGGGACACCCAGCCTGCGCTGTTGCACGGTGCGATTGCGGCCGGGGTGGAGGTGTATCGCCAGGCCGGCATCGCGATGCTGGACACGCAACCGGTGAGCGAGCATGCGCGCGGCGCCGACTATGCCGGCCAACTGGTGCTGGCGCCGCCGTCGGCGGCGGGCAGCCCCTGGATCCGCCGCTTCCGGCATGCGCAACAGGGATTCGCATCGGGCTGGATGCGCATTCGCGGCAATCGACGTCGGCGCAATTACGACCGCGGCTTTGTAGTGTCCGATCATGCCGACTGGCCGGATCTGCTGCGCACCATCGAAGACACCGGTGCGCGCCGAGTGATCGCCACCCACGGCAATACCGATGCGTTGATCCAGCACCTGCGCGAGCGCGGCGTTGCGGCGGAAGCCTTCCGCACCGATTTTGGAGCCGAAGAATGAACCCGGTCCCCGCCTGCAGCGATGCACGCGCGCGTCTGCGTCCGCACTTGAGTGGCGCACTGGCGTTTGGCCGGCATGCACTGGCTTGTCGCGCGCATCGCTGGGCTCCGGCTGCGTCAATCGGCCCACTCCGCCTGCTGCGCCGTGTGCGCATGTCAGGCGCATGTACGCGCCGTGCGCTGGAGCTATGCGCTGCAACTCCCGACACAACGCCCCAGGCGCGGCCGTGAAGCGTTTTGCCGCGTTGTACCGCACCCTCGACCGCAGCACCGGCACGCTCGACAAGCGCGCTGCGCTGGTGGCGTATTTTCGCCAAGCGCCAGCGCTGGACGCGGCCTGGGCGCTGTATCTGCTGGCCGGCGGCAAGGTCGCCGGCACACGCATGCGCATCGCCAGCAGCGGCGAGCTGCGCGAGTGGATCACCGACACCGCCGGCATTGCCGATTGGCTGGTCGCCGACAGCTACGACCATGTCGGCGATCTGGCCGAAACGCTGGCGTTGTTGCTGGACGACCCGATCACCGAAGCGGCCGATCTGCCGCTGGCGGAATGGATCGAACAGCGCTTGCTGCCGGTCGCCAACCAGGACGTTGCACTGCGCAAGGCATGCATCGTGCAGGCCTGGCGCAGCCTGGCCTTCGATGAGCGGCTGGTGTTCAACAAACTGTTGACCGGCGCATTGCGCGTGGGCGTTTCGCAGCGGCTGGTGCAACAAGCGCTGGCCGAACTATCGGGCGTGGACATCGCACGCATCGCCCAGCGCATGCTCGGCAATTGGCGACCGCATCCGACCTATCTTGCCGATCTGCTGACCAGCGAAGAACTGCCGGGCGATCGTCAGCAGCCCTACCCGTTCTTTCTCGCCTCGCCGCTCGAAGCCGAGGTCGACACACTGGGCGCCATCGACGACTGGCTGCTGGAATGGAAATGGGACGGCATCCGCCTGCAGCTGATTCGACGCGCCGGCGAAGCGGCGCTGTGGTCGCGCGGCGAAGAACGCCTGGATGGCCGTTTCCCGGAAATCGAACACGCCGCGCTGCAGTTGCCCGACGGCACCGTCATCGACGGCGAGCTGCTGGCCTGGCAACCGGAGCAGCCGGTGCCGATGCCGTTCACCGCCTTGCAAACGCGCATCCAGCGGCTCAAGCCCGGCCCCAAGACATTGGCGGCCGCGCCCGCGCGCGTGGTGGCCTACGACCTGCTCGAACTGGACGGCGTGGATCTGCGCGAGCTCCCCCTGCACGAGCGGCGTGCGCTGCTGGAGGGCGTGCTCACCGCGCTCGACGATCCGCGCATCGTCGCCTCGCCACGGGTGCAAGCCGGCGATTGGCACGCCGCCGCACAGCTGCGCGTGCAAGCGCGCGAACGCGGCGTGGAAGGGCTGATGCTCAAGCGCGCCAACTCGGTGTATCAGGCCGGCCGCCGACGGGGCGATTGGTGGAAATGGAAGATCGACCCGCTCACCATCGATGCGGTGCTGCTGTATGCGCAGGCCGGCCATGGCCGCCGCAGCACGCTGTATACCGACTACACCTTCGGGCTGTGGCACGAGGGGCAACTGGTGCCGATCGCCAAGGCGTATTCGGGGCTGGACGACAAGGAGATTTTGCAACTGGACCGCTGGATTCGCGCCAACACTACCGAGCGTTTTGGTCCGGTGCGCGCGGTCAGCCCGCAGCATGTGTTCGAGCTGGGCTTTGAAGCGGTCAACCGCAGCGCGCGGCACAAATCCGGCATTGCGGTGCGGTTTCCGCGCATCCTGCGCTGGCGGCACGACAAGCCGTTTGCCGAGGCCGATCACCTGAGCACTCTGCAGGCATTGGCGCGGTGACGGCGACGCAGCAGGCACGCAACACGCCATTGCAGCAGTGGCGCGACTGGTTCGCACAGCGCGGCTGGGCGCCGTTGCCGTTTCAACGCGATGTATGGAAGCGCTATCTCGCTGGCGAATCCGGCTTGCTGCACACGCCAACCGGGAGCGGCAAGACGCTGGCAGCATTCGGCGGCCCATTACTGGACGCCCTGGCCGCGCGTGGCCGCACGCTGCCGGTCACATCGGCCAAGCCTGCCGCTGCCGCACGCCGACAGCAACAACGCAACTTGCAGGTGCTGTGGATCACGCCCCTGCGTGCGCTGGCCGCCGACACCGCACGCGCACTGCGCGAACCGGTGGACGCGCTGGGACTGGATTGGCAGGTGGGTTTGCGCACCGGCGATGCCAGCGCGCGCGACAAGCGGCTGGCACGCAGCGGCAAGCTCGATGTGCTGGTCACCACCCCCGAATCGCTGGCCTTGTTGCTGTCGTATCCGGACACCGCACCGCAGCTATCCGCGCTGCGCTGCGTGATCGTCGACGAGTGGCACGAACTGCTCGGCAACAAGCGTGGTGTGCTGCTGCAGCTGTGTCTGGCGCGCCTGCGCGGCTGGGCGCCTGCGCTGCGCATCTGGGGCCTGTCGGCCACGCTGGGCAATCTGGCGCAGGCACGCGATGTGCTGCTGCCGCATCGCCCCGATGCGGCGCTGGTGTCGGGGGTCAAACCGCGCGCCATGACGCTGGAGACGCTGTTACCCGACAGCGGCGAACGCTTTCCGTGGGCCGGCCATCTGGGTCTGGCGCAGTTGGCGCGCGTGCTGCAAAAAGTCATGCAGCAGCGCACCAGCCTGGTCTTCACCAATACGCGCGCACAGGCCGAGTTGTGGCACCAAGCGTTGAGTGCGGTATGGCCGGACGATCTCGCCACGCTTGCGCTGCATCATGGCTCGCTGGACCCCAGTCTGCGCGCCGCCGCCGAACAGGGGCTACGCGACGGCAGCCTGCGTTGCGTGGTCGCCACTTCCAGTCTGGATCTGGGCGTGGATTTCCCGGCGGTGGATCAAGTGCTGCAAGTCGGCAGTCCCAAGGGCATCGCGCGCCTGCTGCAACGCGCCGGCCGCGCGCGTCACCGTCCCGGCGAATCCGGGCATGTGGTGTGCGTGCCCTCGCACGCCTTGGAACTGGTCGAATACGCCGCGGCACGTCGCGCCATCAACCACGGCCATATCGAAGCGCGGCCGCCACCGCGTTTGTCGCTGGATGTGCTGGCCCAGCACTGCGTCACCCTCGCCCTGGGCGGCGGCTTCGATGCCGCTGCATTGTTCGAGCAAGTGCGCGGCACCGATGCCTTCGCTGCGCTGGACATACCCACCTGGAACGCAGTGCTCGACTTCATCGTGCAGGGCGGCAGCGCATTGGCGCATTACCCGGATTTCCACAAAGTGGTGCGCGACGAGAACGGCGTGTATCGCGTCACCGACCGCCGCGTCGCGCTGCGGCATCGTTTATCCATCGGCACGATCACCAGCGATGGCAGCGTGCGCGTGCAGTTCCTGCGTGGCGGCCGACTCGGTGCGGTGGAAGAACAATTCGTCGGCCGCCTGCGCCGCGGCGATCGCTTTCAATTTGCCGGACGTTTGCTGGAACTGGTGCGTCTGGAAGACATGACCGCCTACGTGCGTGTGGCCAAGGGCGGCAGCGGTGTGGTGCCCAAATGGATGGGCGGGCGCATGCCGTTGTCGTCGGCATTGGGCCGCGAAGTGGAAGCGCTGTTCGCCGCGCCCGGCGATGCGCCTGAAATGCAGGCGCTGGCCCCGCTGCTGCACTTGCAGGCATCGCTCTCGGCGCTGCCCGGCCCGGATCACCTGCTGGTAGAAAGCATCAAGGCGCGCGATGGCCGGCACGTGTTCGTGTATCCATTCGCCGGACGGCAGGTCAACGAAGGGCTGGCCGCGCTGCTTGCCGCACGCTGGGGCCGACGTCAGCGCAATACCTTCAGCTTCGCCGCCAACGACTACGGCTTTGTGCTCTCGCCCGCGCAGGATGTGGAGATCGACGCCGACGTGCTACGCGCCTTGCTGTCGCCGGCCGGGTTGTTGGACGATCTGCGCGACAGTCTCAACCTGGGCGAGCTGGCACGCCGGCAGTTTCGCGAGATCGCGCGCGTGGCCGGGTTGCTGTCGCCGTCCCTGCCCGGCCGTGCACCACGCAGCCTGCGCCAGCTGCAGGCCTCCAGCGGCTTGCTCTACGACGTGTTGCAGCGCTTCGATCCGGAGCATCTGTTGCTGGCCCAGGCCGAGCGCGAAGTTTTTGAAGGCCAACTCGAACTGGCACGCCTGGCGCATGCATTAGAGGACTGCGCACGCCGCGACCTCCGCCTGTGCACGCCACGCAGCCTCACCCCGTTGTCGTTCCCGCTGTGGGCCGAACGCATGCGTGGTCAATTGAGTACCGAGGACTGGAAGGCGCGTGTGTTGCGCGCCGCAGAGCAACTGGAGCGCAAGCATGGGCGATAGCGTGCAGCTGCAGTTGGCCGGCGAAACGGTGGAACTGCTCGGCGAACGTGCGTTGTATCGACCCGCGCAGCGGGCCTTGCTGATCGCCGATCTGCATCTGGGCAAGGCCGACGTGTTCCGACGCGCCGGTATCGGCCTGCCCGCAGGTGGCACCGCGCACGATCTCGAGCGCCTCGATGCACTGCTCGCGCAGCGCCAGGTCGAGGCATTGTGGATACTCGGCGACCTGTTGCATGGTCCTGCGCCGCGCGCAGCCTGGCATCGCCGTTGGAGCGCGTGGCGCGAGCAGCATGCCGACCTGCGCGTAATTGCCATCCGCGGCAACCACGACCGCGCCGTGGCCGGTGCCGATCTGCAGATCGAAGCGGCCGGCGAACAGGTCGAAGACGGGCCGTTCGTGCTGCGGCACGACCCATTGCCGCATCCCACCGGCCACGTGCTGTGCGGGCATCTGCATCCATTGGCGGCACTGCCGGGCCTTTCGCGGCGTTGGCCGGCGTTCTGGTTGCGCGAACGCGTCACCATCCTGCCGGCGTTCTCGCACTTCACCGCGGGCGTGGTGCCGACACTGCTCGAAGGTGAGCGTCTGGTGGCCTGTGTGGAAGGCGATGCGGTGGCCTTGCCAGTGCGTTAGTCACTGCGCTGCTGGGCACAGCCAACAAGAAGGACTGCGCACTGCCAGGCGGGCGCAGCCGGCGCTCTGCGCGGTATGGATTCCTCGCGCACTCCTACTCGCGCACTCCGGTTCTGAGTGCGCCGTCTACACCCGACGCCTGCTGGCCAGGCTTTTTAGCTGCTCCTGGCAGCCGTGCGTACACCCGCTACGTCAGCGTTGCTAAGACGCGTAATGGCACCACACACACCGCCCCGAACCATCGTCGAGCGGTGTGGCCGGTACGCTCGACACCGAAGCGTCCAGCGATACCTGCCTCTTTCAACTACCCGCCGCGCGGGGCGAGCACCTGCGTCCGCTCAGCCGCTGTTGGCAACGCTCTGCGGCCGTGGCAGCGCTTCCGGTAATGGTTGCGACAACGCGTCCACGAACTCCGGCGCCAGCGCCAACTTGCCGAACCAGCCATGCTGGGTGCCGCTGAGCACGCGCAGCATGTGACCACGACCGCCCGGTACGCGCCCCATCGGCTGCAGCAACAGATCGCGCCCGCGTGCCCACACATCGCGCTCGGATTGAAACAGCGGCGTGAGCCAGCGGCTCCAGCGGTGATAGATCGCCACATGCGCCTGGCGCTCGCGCTGATAGCGCTGCAAGGCGTCATCGATATCCTCGCCCGCGCGCAAAGCATCGCGCATGGCCAATGCATCCAGCAATGCCATGTTGACGCCCTGGCCCAGCTGCGGGCTCATCGCATGTGCGGCGTCGCCGGCCAGAACGAAACGGCCACGATGCCAGCGCGTCATCACCGCATCGCGGTAGCTGGCACGTGCCAGCGCGGTGTGCACCTGCACGCTGTCCAGACGCAGATGCGCGTCCGGCCACATCTGCGCCACCTCATCGCGCCACGCGCCGATGCCGCGCTGCTCCCAGGCGGCAAAATCGCTGCACGGCAGGCTCCAGAAAAAACTCAGGCGCGGGGTGTCGTCGCCAGGGCGCGTGCCCACCGGCAGCAGCCCGATCATCTTGCGCGCACCGATGTAGCGCTGGCGCAGTTCGTCGACAAATGGCCAATCCTCGCGCGGCAACAGACACCACAGCGCACCCCACGGATACACCCGATCCAGCCGGGTGCCCTGCACCTGCGCGCGCAGCGTGGAAGCCGAGCCATCGGCGGCGATGATCAGATCGTACGGACCATGCCATTGCCCGCGCTGATCCTGCACGCGCCTGCCCTCGTGATCGATGGCGGTGATCTGGGTATCGGTCTGCAGCTGCGCGTACTCGGGCCAGGCATCGCACAACAGCGAGAACAACGCACCGCGCTGCATGCCCAGACCCATCAGGCGGGCATCCAGATCGCGGTATTGCATATCCATCACCGCGCGCCCGCATGGCGTTTCGCCGTACAGGCGGCGCACCGGCGCGCCATGCATCAGGGCCTGCGACAACAAACCCATCTTCCACAACACCTGCAGGCCGCTGGGCTGCAGCAGGAAGCCGGCACCGACCGGCCCCGGCTTGGCGGCGCGCTCGAAGACGTCCAGTCGATGACCATCGGCGCCCAGCAAGACCGCCAGCGCCTGCCCTGCCGTTCCATAGCCCACTACCGCAATCCGTAATGCTTGTTGCATCGTCCCTGCTCTGGTTCGCGAACACCGTCCTGCGTGGACCGGTGCAAAAAAAACCCCGCCGTGGCGGGGTTCTTCAACCGCACAATCGAGTCAGATTACTCGACCGGCGTGATGTTCGAAGCCTGGGCACCCTTGGGACCCTGGGTCACGTCATAACTGACGCGCTGGCCTTCCTGCAGGCTGCGGAAGCCTTTGGAATTGATCGCGGAGAAGTGCGCGAAGACATCGGCGCTGCCGTCCTCCGGTGAGATGAAGCCAAATCCCTTGGCGTCGTTGAACCACTTGACGGTACCGTTCGGCATGGTGATGCGAGACCTTTGCAATAATTAATGGGTGGTGTACGGCGGTGCGTACGCGCCGAGTATGCAAAGCTTATTCCCCAATGACAATCACCCGCGTGCAAGTTCGCCAATCAGTTCGGGCAACCCGGACGAGGCGGCATCCACGTTGGCCAACACCTCGGCCATGGTGATTTCCTGCGCGTCGCCGCAACCGGCCGCCCAGTTCGCCACGATCGCCAAACACGCATATTCCAGGCCTTTTTCGCGCGCAAGCCCGGCTTCGGGCATGCCGGTCATACCGACCAGATCGCAGCCGTCGCGACGCATGCGGGCGATCTCTGCAATCGTTTCCAAACGCGGCCCTTGCGTCGCGCCGTAGCACCCGCCGGCCACCATCGTGACGCCGGTCACCTTGGCCGCAGCGATGACCTTGCTGCGAAACATTGGCGAATACGGATGACCGAAATCCACGTGCTGCACCTCGCTACCCGGCTCTTCGCAGAAGGTGGACACGCGCCCCCAGGTGTAATCGATCAGCTGATCGGGGCATGCCAGCACGCGCGGGCCGAACTGGTCGGTGATGCCACCGACCGTGTTGAGCGCAAGCACGCGCGAGGCGCCAATTTGCTGCAACGCAGCGATATTTGCGCGGTAATTGACCTTGTGCGGCGGCAGCGAATGGCCTTCGCCATGCCGGGCCAGGAACGCCACCCGATGGCCGAGCAGCATGCCGACGCGGATCGGCCCCGACGGCGCGCCGTAGGGCGTGTCCAGTTCGTGGGCCTGCACGTCATCGAGCTGCGCGAGCTTGTAGACACCAGTGCCGCCGATAACGGCCAATGCGATGGAATTGGAAGACACAACCGACCTCTGCAACGTAACGGACGTGGAAGCGCGCAAGCGCGCACGAGTGCCCGCGCAGTGGCGGGCCAGTGATTCAAAAGCGACCAGTAAAGCGTAGCGAGCGATCGTCCGGCGGCGATGGGCGCCAAGCAACACCGGGAGACATAAAGCCGTGCACGCCGATGGCGCGCAGCGGCCGCGTCCGCCTGGCGGCTACGCCGCCGCGTTGCTGATCACCGCGCGCGCTTTACTGCTTCATCGCATAAATGGCGGGAATACCGCGCAGCTGTTCGTTGACGTCCATGCCGAAGCCG
The DNA here is from genome assembly GCF_001423585.1 of Xanthomonas sp. Leaf148. Classification (GTDB taxonomy): domain Bacteria; phylum Pseudomonadota; class Gammaproteobacteria; order Xanthomonadales; family Xanthomonadaceae; genus Xanthomonas. The sequence continues at coordinate 548,558 of NZ_LMOP01000001.1, forward strand.
AACACATAGCGGTCGGCCACTTCGACGCCCACGTAATCGGCGGTGACGCCCGGCACGCAGCGGTCGTGACGCTTGACGGTCAACACTGCCACGCGCACGTCGGTGGCGCCCTGCTCCAGGCACCACTGGCGCACGCCCTGCAGCGTGTAGCCCTCATCCAGAATGTCGTCGACCAGGATCACCCGGCGGCCGAACAGTGCGGTAGCCGGGCGGTGCTTCCAGACCAGCTCGCCGCCGACGGTTTCGCCACGGTAGCGGGTGGCATGCAGGTAATCGAACTGCAGATCCTGCCCACGTGCGCCCAACTCCAGCGCCAACTGGCCGGAGAACGGCAGCGCGCCGTGCATGATGGTGAGATACACCGGCACTTCGCCGGCATAGTCGCGCGCGATGGCATCGGCAATGGTGCCGACGGCGGCATCGATGGCCGGGCGGTCGACCAGCAGATCGGCTTGGGCCAGGGCCTGGGAAATGGTGAGCGTGGACATCAGGCAATTGATCCGAAAGGGGCGGAAGGAGTGTTGAAAGAGGCATCGGTGCCGGCAAGCAGGCCGTCCCAGCCGAGCGCGCCGCGACCGATCAAGCCGATCAGCGCTGCGGTATTGAGGCTGCGGCCTTGCACGGCCTGCAGCGATTCGTCGACCAGTTCCGGATGGCAGACCAGCACCACGTCGCAGCCGGCATCCAGGTGCGCATGCACCCGGCCCGCCACGCCGCCGGCGCTGAACGAGGCGGCCATGCCGATGTCGTCGGAAAACACCACGCCGCGGAAGCCCATCTGGCCGCGCAGGATCTGCTCGATCCAGCACCGCGAATAACCGGCCGGTTCCGGCGCGACCTGCGGGTAAACCACGTGCGCCATCATCACTGCGTCGGCACCGGCCTCGATGCCGGCCACGAATGGCAGCAGATCGTCGGCCTGCAATTGCTCCAGCGAACGCGGGTCGCTGGCGTGATCCACATGGGTGTCTTCGAGCACCGTGCCGTGGCCGGGGAAATGCTTGAGCGTGGCGGCCATGCCGGCACCGTGCAGCGCCTGCACATAGGCGCGGGTGAAGGTGGCCACGATCCGCGGGTCGTCGCTGAAGGCGCGATCGCCGATGGCGCGGTTGCCGCGGCCCAGGTCCACCACCGGCGCAAAGCTCAGGTCCACGCCGCTGGCGCGCACTTCAGTGGCCATCAGCTGCGCGTGCGCGCGCGCTGCGGCGAGCGCGCCTTGCGGATCCTGCAGATACTGCGTACCGAAGCTTTGCAACGGCGCCAGCGCGCTGAAGCCGTCGCGAAACCGCTGCACGCGGCCGCCTTCCTGATCCACGCACAGCAACACCGGGCGCGGCGCGGCAGCGCGGATGGATGCCGACAGCTCGGCCACCTGGGTGCGCGAGGCGAAGTTGCGCTTGAACAGCACCACGCCGGCAACGGCATCGTGCTGCAGCCAGTCGCGTTCCTGTGCGCTGAGTTCGGTACCGGCAACGCCGATCAGAAGCATGTTGGGGGACTCCCGGGCCAGGCGCCACGAGGGCGCAGCGCGGCATTGTCGCAGATGCGCGTTGCAGCGTCAGATCGCGCATTCAGGCGGGGCTGACGTCCACTGACCGAAGCGCCTTGCGGCCAGCCGTTGCGGCGCCCGCGCATCGATACCGACAACCACGTGATCGCCTTTGAGCTCGCGTCCCTGCGCTGGCAGCACCGGTGCCGTCATTCGCACCGCGAACGCAACAGCCTGCTTCCCCGGGCAGACACCATGGCTGTACTGCCCGGCTCGCCACCGGCGTGAGGCGTGCGGCGGTCTGCAGTAGGACGCATGCGGCCGGTTCACGACCGCGCTGGCCGTCCAGCAGACGACTTCGGTCTTCGCCGCCTCAGAGACGGTCCAGATTCGCCCGCCAGTGTGCGGCCTGGATCTGGATGCCTTCCAGCACCTCGGGTGCCATGCCATCGAGCTGCCGATACGGCATCGCCAGGCGTTCGTTCGTGCCTAGCAGCGGACGCTGCCGCGCAAGGAAATCCCAGTACAGCGCGTTATACGGGCAGGCCCGCGCACCGATGCGCGCCTTGCGCTGATAGCGGCAGCCGCTGCAGTAATCGCTCATGCGATCGATATAGGCCGCACCACTGATATACGGCTTGCTGCCGAGCAGGCCACCGTCGGCAAACTGACTCATGCCCACCGTGTTGGGCAACTCCACCCACTCGAACGCATCGATGTAGACACCCAGATACCAGCGATGCAGCGCCTGCGGGTCCAGCCCCGCCAGCAGCGCAAAATTGCCGATCACCATCAGCCGCTGGATATGGTGCGCATGCGCATTGGCCAGCGAGTTACCGACGGCATCGGCCAGGCACCGCATGCCGATCTGCCCGTCCCAGAACCACTGCGGCAGCGGCGCATGCTGATCGAGCTGATTGGACTGCGCATAGCCGGGCATCTGCGACCAATACACGCCGCGCACATATTCGCGCCAGCCCAGGATCTGCCGGATAAAACCTTCCACCGAGGCCAGCGGCGCGTGTCCTTGCCGCCACGCCGTTTCGGCACGCGCAATCACTTCGGCCGGGTGCAGCATCTTGACGTTGAGCGCGAACGACAGCAGCGAATGGAATAGCCGCGGGCTGCGCGTGCTCATCGCATCTTCGTAGCGGCCAAAATTCGGCAACGCAGTGGCGATGAAGGCATCCAGATGTTGCAAGGCTTCATCGCGGTCCAGCGGCCATGGCAGCGCCTGCGCATTCGGCATACCGAAACTGCGCACGCCGGCAGCTTCGATGCATTGCCACAACGCGCCATGGTCGTGCGCGGCACGCCACTCCTGCGGCGCTGGCGGATCGCCGGGCCACGGCGCGCGATTGTCGTGATCGAAGTTCCAACGCCCACCTTCCGGTTGGCCGGAGGCATCGAGCAGGATGCGATGGCGCGTGCGCATCCGTCGATAAAAGACCTCCATGCGCCACTGACTTCCGGCGCGGAAACACGCCGCCACCTCATCGCGTTCGGTCAGGAAATGCTCGCTATCGACCATGCGCGTGGCAAATGCACAGCCCGCGCTCCAGTGGCGCAGCGCCTCATCCAGCCGCCATTCGTCCGGCGCCTGATACTGCAGATGCTCGGCGCGGTAATGCGCCATCAAGGCTTCAAGATTGGCCGGAATGGATTGCCGATTACTGGGGGCATCGATCGCGACATAGCGCACGCGGTGCCCGTGCTGCCGCAAGCGCGCGGCAAACGCGCGCATTGCCGCAAAGATCGCCAGGATCTTCTGCGCGTGATGCAGCACGTAATCGGTTTCCTCCCGCACCTCCATCAGCACGTAGACCACGCCGGGGTCGTGCGTCGCAAACCAGCTGTGCTGCGGGTTGAGCTGATCGCCCAGGATCAGGCGTAGCGTGTGTGCAGGCGTTTGTGAAGCGCTGGTGGTCGTATCGGGGTCACGCATTGGTGCTGAGCTCACGCATGCAGACAGGGCGCGCTTGCATCAGTCAGGCGCTCGGGCAGGCATTCGGCAGCGCTGCGCACGGCATCTGTGCATCTGCGCTGTCTGCAAGGCAAAAGCCGCTCTGCCATTGGGCGACATTAAGGCTCAAACACCACGACTGCACCACCGGCTTATGCATCTGCATGGTGCGTGACACCGTCGGCACACACCCGCTGCGCCAAGGCGGTTCCGCTTTGCCACGCGCCCTCGACCTTGCCGCCCGCCAGCCAATCGCCGCACAGGCCAAGGCCAAGCGGCGCATCCCAGACACAGCCGATCTGCAACGGCGGGTCGGTGCTGGCCACCTCCCACCGATAGGCGTCGCAGGCCTGCGGCGGCGGCAGGCCGAGCGCGGCCAATTCTGGCAGTAGCGTGGCGATGACATCCTCTGGCCTGGCATCGAAATGCAGCTGGCTCCAGTCGGCGGTGGCATGCAGCAGCCAGGTCTCGGCGCCGTGCCGTGCCGGTTTGCTGGCGTCGCGCGCCACCCAGCGCACTGGTCCTGCATTGACGAACAACGCGTCATAGCCAGGATCGATGCACGCATCGAACCGTAACACCACCGCCCAGGCCGGCTGCATGTTTGCATCGCGTGCGATGGTCGCAAGCGCAGGCGCGTTCTCTGCCAACAGCGCGGCCGCATCCGGCGCAGCAAGCGCGAGCAACACCGTATCGACCACATGCAGCGCGGGCACGCCGTGCACGCCCAACGCCCAGCCCTGGCCACTGCGTTGCAAGCTGCGGACAGACGCCTGCAACCGAACATCCAGCCCTGCCGCCAGCGCACGCGCGGGAGCGGCCATCCCCGGCACTCCGACAAAACGCGTCAGCGCGGTGTGCGAAGCGCGCATTGCACGTCCATCCCAGCTTGCGATGCGCGCAGGCCAACGCGCCGCGACGCCGGCGGCGACCCAGCTGTTCACCACTGCGGCAAAATCCGGATCGCGTGCGGTGAAATACTGCGCGCCCACATCGCACTGCCAGCCGGCGCCCATGCGAGCACGCATGCGCCCACCAACCGCATCGCTCTGCTCGTACACCGTCACTACCGCGCCGGCCGCCTGCAGCGTTTTGGCACACGCGAGCCCGGCCAGGCCGGCGCCGATCACCGCAACCGTTCGCGGGCGGTGTGGCTGCATCGCCCGGTCAGTCGCCGGCACGGGCATGACGCAGGCGATCTGTCACACCGCACATCCATCGGGCCCGCACGCATCGGCGCCGCCAATCGGCACCGATTCGGCCGCCAATTGCAGCAGCGCCTGCGCAAACGTCTCCGACGGCTGCGCGCCCTGGATCAGGCTACGCCCGTCGATCACGAAGCTGGGCACTGCACGGATGCCCAGCGCGCTGGCCTGTGCCAACTGTGCCTGTACCTCCACAATGCCTTCGTCGGAGTCGAGCATCGCCTGCACGCGCGAGGCTGCAAGCCCGCCGGCCTCACCCGCACGCAGCAGCGTGTCGGTGGCAGCCACGTTCTGGCCTTGCGCAAAATGCGCATGAAACAAGGCTTCCATCACCGCACCGACATCGCCCTCGTGCGTGGCCAGCCAGAGCAAGCGATGCGCCCGCAACGTGCTGACCTGTACCTGGCCACGCCCGAAGTCGAATGGCAGGCCTTCCGCGCGTGCGGTGTCCTGGGTCTGCGCAAGCATCTGATCCACGCGCGCCGCACCGCCGAACTTGCGCGCCAACGCATCGCGCAATGGCACCGGTTCGGCACCGGCATCCGGGTCGAGCTCGAACGCGTGGTAATGGATGTCCAATGCCGGCAGCTGCGCCCCTAGCGCAGCGACCGCCTGTTCAAAACGGCGCTTGCCGATCCAGCACCAGGGGCAGACCACGTCGGACCAGATGTCGATGCGCATGAGCGGGGATTCGTCGGTGGGGATTTTAGGATTCGCAAAGCATAAGCCCAATACCGAGACAGGGATTGGAGAATCGTGATTGGTGATGCGCAAGGCATCGCCCAGGGCCGACGCATGCGCCTTGGCTTCTACGAATCCCGAATGCCCAATCCCGAGTCCCGGCTCTCCACCCACTGCGAGAACGGATGGGAGGCCAGTGCCAGGTTGTAATAGCGCACGTCGTCGGTGACTTCCGCACCGATCCATTGCGGCTTGGCGAACGCCTCGTCAGCACTGCCAAGCTCGATCTCGGCCACCACCAACCCTGCGTTATCGCCCAGGAATTCATCCACTTCCCACACATGCCCCTGGTACTCGACCAGATGCCGGCGCTTGTCGATCAAGCCGCCCACGCACAACGCCAGCAGCGCGCGCGCATCGGCGAGGGAGATCGGGTACTCGAATTCCTGACGGGTATGCCCGACCTCGCGCGACTTCAGATTGAGAAACGCACTTTCGCCCTGGATGCGCACGCGCACCGACGCGTTCTGCGCGCCACTGCGCAACGACGCCTGATCGTTGATGTACCCCTGCGCCATCGGGATCACCGCATGCGCAGCGCTACGCCAGCCGTCGCCGGTGACAAGAAACTTGCGTTCGATTTCTGTAGGCATGGGAATCGGGAATCGGGAATCGGGAATCGCAACAGCATACGGCGAACCGCCTTCACCATTCCCGATTCCCTATTCACCATTCACCGCCGTTCAAACACCGCAATGCTTTCCACATGCGCGGTGTGCGGGAACATATCCATCGCACCGGCTGACACCAGCGTAAAGCGCTGCTCGTTGACCAGGTAGCCGGCGTCGCGCGCCAGCGAACCCGGGTGGCAACTGACATACACGATGCGCTCGAATTTCTTCAGCGGCAGTTGCTGCAGCACTTCCAATGCGCCCGAACGCGGTGGGTCCAGCAGCAGCTTGTCGAAGCCCTGCCGCATCCAGGGCGTATTGCGCTGATCCTGGGTCAGATCGGCTGCATAAAACTGCGCGTTGTCCAGGCCATTGCGTTGCGCGTTTTCCTTGGCGCGCGCCACCAAGCCGGCATCGCCTTCCACGCCGACCACCTCGCGCACCGTTCTTGCCAGCGGCAGGGTGAAATTGCCCAACCCGCAAAACAGATCCAGCACGCGGTCATCGGGTTTGGCATCGAGCAGCGCCAGCGCGTGCGCAATCATCTTCTGGTTGAGCGAGGCATTGACCTGGATGAAGTCCAGCGGCCGGAACGCCAGCTCGACGTCCCATTGGGGCAGGCGGAACGACAGCGGCACGTCCTGCGGCCACAACGGATGCACGCTGTCCACGCCGCCGGGCTGCAAGAAGATCGCAAACCCGTGGGTCTGCGCAAATTCCACCCAGGCCTGCCGATCGCGCTCGCTAAGCGGCTGCATGTGGCGGATGGTCAACGCCACCGCATCGTCGCCGGCGATGAACTCGATCTGCGGGATGTCGCGCTTGCCATCCATGTTTTCGATCAGAGCCGCCAGCAGCGGGATCTTTTCGCCGATCTGCGGAATCACCGTGTAGCAGACCGACAGGTCGGCCACGAAGCGCGGGTCAAGTTCGCGAAAACCGACCAGGGTCTTGTCCTTTTTCTCCACCCGCCGCACCGAGAAGCGACCTTTACGCCGATAGCCCCAGGTGTCGCCGACCAGCGCCGGCAGCACCGTCTGCGGGCTGACGTGGCCGATGCGCTCCAGGTTGTCCATCAGCACGCGCTGCTTGGCCACGATCTGCTGCGACTCCTCCAGATGCTGCAACACGCACCCGGCGCACACGCCGAAATGCGTGCAGCGCGGGGTGACCCGCTGCGGCGAAGCCTCCAGCACGTCCACCGTCTTGGCTTCATCAAAATGGCGGCTGCGCGCGGTGGGCTCGGCACGCACCAGTTCACCGGGCAAGGCGCCACTGATGAAGGTGACCTTGCCGCCCTCGCCGTCGCGGCGCGCCACTCCGCGGCCGTCATGGCTCAGGTCGGTGATCGCGGTCTGGAAGGGGGTACGGTCGAAACGGTTTCGGGTTCTGGCCACGTGGCGACAAGCTGCGGGCAAAAAGGGTGCGTATTGTCGCAGATGCGATCGACCGAGGCCGCCTTGCGTGGCGTGGCAATTGTCGTGCCCCGCAAACACAGGCAAACTTCGCCTGCGCGCGGCAGCTCAGGACGCGGCATCGCTGACAAGGAGGCAGCATGAACATGGCGACACGTCAGGAACCCCATCCACGACTCTTGTTGGTGGAAGACGACCCGATCAGCCGCGGCTTTCTGCAGGCTGCCCTGGAAAGCCTTCCGGCCCTGGTGGATTGCGCAGATTCGTTGTCGTCGGCGCTGGACCGCGCGCGCGAACGTCGCCACGACCTGTGGCTGATCGACGTCAATCTCCCCGATGGCACCGGCAGCGGCCTGCTGCGCGCGTTACGTCTGCTGCACCCGGACGTGCCTGCGCTGGCGCATACCGCCGATGGCGACATGGCGATGCAGCGTGGTCTGCAGTCCGATGGCTTTCTGGAAATGCTGGTCAAGCCGCTGACCACCGAACGCCTGCTGCAGGCGGTGCGTCGCGGTCTGGCGCGTGGCCGCTACAGCGTGGCGCCGGTCGGTGTGGTCGACATCGCCGCCAGCGATTGGGATGAGGCGGCAGCGCTGAGCGCGCTCAACGGCCAGCAGCATCACCTCAACGCACTGCGCGAACTGTTCCTGGCAGAGCTGCCGGGCACACGCGACGCGGTCACCTCGGCACTGAACATCAGCGATGAGCAGGCGCTGCGCAATCATCTGCATCGCTTGCAGGCCAGTTGCGGTTTCGTCGGCGCCGCCCGGCTGGCCGGCGCGGTCCGCCTGCTGCGTGGCGACCCGCAATCGCACACCGCGCAGACCCAGTTTCATGCGGCGGTGGCGGCGTTATTGCACTGAACTGAGGGTGTCGTCGTCAGCGCCGTCCGTGGGATCAGGCGCTGACTGGGTGTCTACAGGATCGGATACGCGATTCGTCAAATGACACGCGGCACTGCACTTGGCCGCGTCGTGCAGATCAACGACGACGCGCCAGATCCTCCAGCATTTCCCAGGATTTCAGCCCGCGTCCGTTTAGATGATGCAACAGCACGCTACGCATGCTGCGGCGCAAGCCGGGCATGTCATCGGTAGCCGGCATTGTGTCCTCCCCCAGCGCCAGCAACGCCGCACCGGTGACAGTCTCACGCCGATCCTGTGCCAGACGCTCGCTCAGTACCCGCATGGCACCTTCCTGCGGATCGAGTCGATAACGCGCCGCCGGGTCGATCGGCTGCCCGTCGCTGTCGTGCTGCAGATCGAAGGCAAACCCCAGCCCCTCCAGCACATCGCGCTCGAACTGGCGCAACCCCCACGCCAGCGACAACTCCGAGGCCAGATGCGCACGTGCCTGCGCGTAGCACGCATAAAGCTCGGGGACCGCATCATTGCGTGGGGCCAGACGCAGCAACAGCTCGCTGATGTAGAAGCCGGCGAGCATGCGTTCGCCGACCAATCGCGGCGCGGTATCCAGCGCTTCGGCCTGGCGCAGTTGCGCAAGTTCTCCGCGCTGCACGGCGGTGAACTGAATCAGTTGCAGCGGCTGCAGCGCCGCACGCAGCGCCTGCTTGCGCGGGCCTTGCACGCCACGCGCCAGCAACCCCACCCGCCCGTGCTGCTCGCTCAGCACTTCCACCAGCAAGCTGGTCTCGCGCCAGGCGCGCACATGCAGGACGAAGCCGTGTTCGTGCTCGATCAGCATGGAAGCAGTTGCCGGGACTGGGGCCCCGGGACCCGGGACACGTAGACAGCAAGGGCAGCGCCTCCGGAATGGCGACGGTGCGCAGCAGCGCTGCCCGAGCTACATGCGCGGTCCACAGACACGCGCACCATTTGCACAACGCTTATCCCGGCATTGTTCCGCAAAGCTGAGAGCTCCGCCGCGGATGGAGCGAGCGCCGCTCGCTCAACACGGGGCGCAGCATGCCGAGACATCGCCCTGCGCCATGTCCGTAGCATTGCCGGCGAACTGGCGGACAGCGTCCGCTTTCCGGGTCCCGGGTCCCGGGTCCCCGGCCCCGCTTTCATTCGTAACCGAACGCCTTCAATGCCGCTTCGTCATCCGACCAGCCTTCGCGCACGCGTACCCAGGTTTCCAGAAACACTTTTGCGCCGAACAACCGTTCCATCTGCAGACGCGCCTTGCCGCCGATTTCCTTCAGACGGGTGCCGCCCTTGCCGATCACGATCGCCTTCTGACCTTCGCGCTCGACCCAGATCACCGCACCGATCCGCAGCAGCGCGCCGTCTTCGGCAAAGCGCTCGATTTCCACGGTGGTGGCATACGGCAGTTCTTCGCCCAATTGGCGCATCAGCTGCTCGCGCACTAGCTCGCCTGCCAGAAAGCGCTGACTGCGGTCGGTGATCTCGTCTTCGCCGTACATCGCCTCGGCTTCGGGCACCAGCTTGAGCAGATCGCTCACCAACGCTTCCAGCCCCTTGCGCTTGAGCGCGGACACCGGGTGCACAGCAGCAAACGTACGGCCCTCGCTGACCTGCGCCAGAAACGGGAACAACGCAGTCTTGTCCTTGAGCCGGTCGACCTTGTTGACGACCAGCACCACCGGCACCCCCGCGTCGCTGAGCACGCGAAACGCCAGGGTGTCTTCTTCGTCCCAACGGCCTGCCTCGATCACCAGCACCGCGGCGTCCACGCCTTCGAGCGAACCGCGCGCGGCGCGATTCATCACCCGATTCATCGCGCGCTTTTGCTCGCGGTGCAGCCCGGGCGTATCGACCAGCGCCAGCTGCCCTTCCGGGAAGGTAGCGATGCCCAGCAGCCGATGCCGCGTGGTCTGCGGCCGATTGGACACGATGCTGACCTTGGCACCCACCAGGGCATTGGTCAGAGTGGATTTGCCGACATTCGGCCGGCCGATAATGGCAACGCTGCCGCTACGGTGGGGAGTGGTTTCGCTCACGTGTTTACATCCAGTTGTGCGATGACGGTAGCCGCCGCCTGTTGCTCGGCAAGACGGCGCGACGTGCCCTGGCCCTCGGCGCGGGCGATGGGCTGCTCCAGAATGCAGGCGACGTGGAACTGCTTGGCATGTTCGTCGCCGCTCTCGCTGATCAGAGCGTAATTGGGCAGCGGCAGCTGCCGTGCCTGCAGCCATTCCTGCAGCCGCGTCTTGGGATCTTTTTCGGCTTTGCCGACCGGTAACGCCGCAAGCGATGACTCGAACCACGGCAGCACCACCGCGCGACAGCGCTCGAATCCGCAGTCCAGATAGATGGCCGCAACGATCGCCTCGACCGCATCGGCCAGGATCGAATCGCGCCGATGACCACCGGACTTGAGTTCGCCCGGGCCCAGCGTCAACCGCTCGCCCAGATTGAGCGTGCGTCCAATCACCGCCAGTGCACCTTCGCGCACCAGCTCGGCGCGCGCGCGCGTCAGCGCTCCTTCGTCGGCCTTGGGCCAGCGCTGATACAACGCCTCGGCGATCAGCAGATTGACGATGCCGTCGCCGAGAAACTCCAGCCGCTCGTTATGCGGCGTCCCGGCGCTGCGATGCCGCAGCGCCTGGGCGAGCAGACCCGGATCGGCGAATGCATGACCGATCGGATCGCCACGTTGAAAGGTTCTATTCGACACCGCGTTTCGTCATGTCCTGCGAGGTATCGAACTTGCCGACAATATCCAGATTGCCGATCAGCTCGCGACGCACTTCGTAGTTGACCTTCATCCGCCAGCCGCCTTCAACACGCTCGAACTTGACGTCTTCTTTTTTGACGTTCTCCGAGTAATTGATGTACAGCCGACGAAAGAACAGATCCTGCAGCTTTGACGGATCCATGTCGGCACTGCCGGGCTCATTGGCCAGGCCCTTCATTGCGGTGCGGACGGAGTAATACTCCTGATACATCGGAAACAGCTTCATCCCGATGTACAGGCCAAATCCGACCACCGCCAGCACCACCACGAACGACGTCAACGTCATACCGCTTTGCTTGCGCTTCATTGTGCTATCCCCGGCACGCCGTGCGTGCATTTACTGGATTCCAGTCCCGATCCGCGACGGATCGAAACTCCCCTTACAGAACCACCCTTCGCAATTGAGCCAGATCAGAAACGCCTTGCCGCGCAGATTGGCTTCCGGCAAGAAATGCGTCTGGGTCCAGAACCGACTGTCTTCACTATTGTCGCGATTGTCCCCCATCACGAAATAGCTGTCTGCCGGCACCGTCCAGTCGCCCTGGCCGGCCGGCATGTTGCGGTCCACCCACTCCAGCACGGTATGCGTGCGGCCCGGTAGGTCCTCGACCAGCAAGGTGGTGCCGGTCATCTCGGCACCCTTGCCCTTGCCGATGTACTCGCCCTTGACGGTATAGCGCATCGGCTTGTCGTTGATATACAGCGTGTCGCCGTGGAAGCCGATCTTGTCGCCTGGCAGGCCGACCACGCGCTTGATCCAGTTCTGATCTGGCGCATGCGGCGGCTTGAACACCACCACATCGCCGCGCTTGGGCTCGCTGGTCGGAATGAATTTGGTATTGGTGATCGGCAGACGGAAACCGTAGGCGAACTTGTTGACCAGGATGAAATCGCCGATCAGCAGGTTGGGCATCATCGAACTGGATGGAATCTTGTACGGCTCGGCCACAAAGCTGCGCAGGATCAGCACCACCGCCAGCACCGGGAAGAACGCGCGCGAGTAATCGATGATCGCCGGCTCGCTGTCCAGCAGCCCGGCACGCGCGGCACGGCGCTTGGCCAGGAACAGCTTGTCCAGCAGCCAGATAAAGCCGGTACCCAGCGTCAGCACAACCAGGATGATTTCAAACCATTTCATTGATGTTCCTTTCGGAAAGGGAATCGAGAATCGAGAATGGGGAACTGGAACAGCGGGAGCACGTGCGCCCTTACGATTCCCGATTCCCGATTTACCATTCCCTGCTACTTATCCATCTGCAGCACGGCCAGGAAGGCCTCCTGCGGAATCTCCACGCGGCCGACCTGCTTCATGCGCTTCTTGCCTTCTTTCTGCTTTTCCAGCAGCTTTTTCTTGCGCGAAACGTCGCCACCATAGCATTTGGCCAACACGTTCTTGCGCATCGCCTTGACCGTGGAACGCGAGATGATCTGCGAGCCGACGGCGGCCTGAATTGCGACGTCGAACATCTGCCGCGGGATCAGTTCCTTCATCTTTTCGCACAGCTCGCGGCCGCGCCGGTCGGCATGACTGCGGTGCACGATCAGCGACAACGCATCGACCTTGTCGCCGTTGATCAGCACGTCCACCCGCACGAACGGGCCGGCATCGAAACGCACGAAGTGATAATCCAGCGAGGCATAGCCACGACTCACCGACTTGAGCTTGTCGAAGAAGTCCAGCACCACTTCGGCCATCGGCAGTTCGTAGCTGATCTGCACCTGGCTGCCCAGATAATTGATGCTGATCTGGGTGCCGCGCTTTTCTTCGCACAACTTGATGATGTTGCCGATGTATTCCTCGGGCGTCAGCACGTTGGCGCGAATGATCGGCTCGCGAATCTCCTCCACCAGGTTCAACTGCGGCAGCTTGGCCGGGTTGTCCATGTTGATGATGGAGCCGTCGGTCTTGAGGACTTCGTACACCACGGTCGGCGCGGTGCTGATCAGGTCCAGGTTGTACTCGCGCTCCAGACGCTCCTGCACGATTTCCATGTGCAGCATGCCCAGGAAGCCGCAACGGAAGCCAAAGCCCATCGCCTCGGAGCTTTCCGGCTCGAAACGCAGCGCCGCATCGTTCAGGCGCAACTTGTCCAAGGCCTCGCGCAGATCCGGATAGTCCTCGGCATCGACCGGAAACAGGCCGGCGAACACGCGCGGCTGCATTTCCTGAAAACCCGGCAACGCGTACGGTGCGGGGTCGGCAGCCAGGGTCAAGGTGTCGCCGACCGGCGCGCCATGCACATCCTTGATCGAAGCATTGATCCAGCCCACTTCGCCAGCACCCAGCGAAGGCAGATCCTTGCGCTTGGGGGTGAACACGCCAACCTTGTCGACCAGGTGCGTGCGCCCGGTCGACATCACCAGAATCTTGCTGCCCGGCTTGATCTGGCCCTGCATCACGCGCACCAGCGACACCACGCCCAGGTAATTGTCGAACCAGGAATCGATGATCAGCGCCTGCAGCTTGTCGGTATCGCGCGGCTTGGGCGGCGGGATGCGATGCACGATCGCTTCCAGCACCAGGTCGATGTTGAGACCGGTCTTGGCACTGACCGCGACCGCGTCTTCGGCATCGATACCAATCACTGCTTCGATCTCGGCCTTGGCACGGGCGATGTCGGCAGTCGGCAGGTCGATCTTGTTGAGCACCGGCACCACTTCCAGCCCCTGCTCCACCGCGGTATAGCAGTTGGCCACCGATTGCGCTTCCACGCCTTGGGCGGCATCGACCACCAGCAGCGCGCCTTCGCAAGCGGCCAGCGAGCGGCTGACTTCATAGGAGAAGTCGACATGCCCGGGGGTGTCAATGAAGTTCAGCTGATAGACCTGCCCGTCCTTGGCCGTATACGGCAAGGACACCGACTGTGCCTTGATCGTGATGCCGCGTTCGCGTTCGATCGGGTTGGAGTCGAGAACCTGGGCCTCCATCTCGCGCGCCTGAAGGCCGCCGCATAGCTGGATGATCCGGTCGGCCAGGGTGGATTTCCCGTGATCGACGTGGGCAATGATGGAGAAGTTGCGGATGTACCGCATTGAATCAGAGGACATTGAGGTGGGCGCCGGCGGGGCCGTCGTCAGGGTAACGCAGCATTATCGCACGCTTTGGAGCGGGGATTAGGGAGTCGGGATTGGGGATTCGAAAGTCAGAGGCAAGAGCAGGCACCCGCGAGCGGTAGCCTGCTCTTGCCAATCCCGAATCACCAATGACCAATCCCGGCCGCCCTCACCCGCCGGCCTTCAGCGCCACATAGCTGGTGGCCTTGCCGTCGGTGACCAGCAGCATGACCACGTCGCCCTTCTTATAGCTGGACAGCGCGCGGTTGAGTTCGGCGACGCTGCCGACCTTGGTACGGCCGACGCGTGCGATGAGCAGGCCCGGCGACAGCGGCGGTTGGGTGCTGCGCGCTGCTGCGCCGGTGACCGCGGCAATCCGCACGCCCTCGCCCGCCTCCAGGCCCAGCCGACTGCGCTCGGCGGCGGTCAGGTCGGCTACCTGCAGGCCGAGCAAGGCCACACTGGCCGGAGCCTCCGGCTTGGCGTCAGCCGCTGCGGTGCGCGGCGCGGCGTCCTCGCTGCCATCCTGCAATGGCGCCAGCACGACTGACACCTGACGCGGCTTGCCATCGCGCAGAATGTCCAGGTTGACCTTGGCGCCCGGCGGCATCAGGCCGATCATCGGCGGCAGGTCGCTGGCCACCTCGATCGGCTTGCCATTGACCGCACGGATCACATCGCCCACCTCGACACCGGCCTTTGCGGCCGGGCTGCCAGCGGGGATGTCGTTGACCAGCGCGCCGCGGCTATCCGGCAGGCCCAGCCCTTGCGCCTTGAGCGTATCAATCGCTCCCACCGCTACGCCCAGCATGCCGCGACTGACCCGGCCGGTGGCCTTGATCTGCTCGGCCGCACTGAAGGCCAGGTCGATCGGGATCGCAAAACTGATCCCCATGTAGCCGCCCGACGCGGAGAAGATCTGCGAATTGATGCCGACCACTTCGCCGCGGGTGTTGAGCAGCGGGCCGCCGGAGTTACCCTGGTTGATCGCCACGTCGGTCTGGATGAAGGGCACATAGCGTTGGTCGGCGTACGGATTGCTACGGCCGGTGGCGCTGACGATGCCGGCGGTGACCGAATGATCCAGCCCGAACGGCGAGCCGATCGCCACCACCCACTGGCCGGGCTTGAGCGTATTGGAATCGCCCAGACGCACGGTCGGCAGCCCCTTGGCCTCGATCTTCAGCAGCGCCACGTCGAACTGTTCGTCGCTGCCCACCACCTTGGCCTTGAACTCGCGGCGGTCGGTGAGCTTGACGGTGACTTCGCTGGCGCCATCGACCACGTGGTGATTGGTCAGCACATAGCCGTCGGCGGAAATGATGAAGCCCGAGCCCATCGACTTGCCGGCTATGCCGCCATCGTCATCGCCACCACCCTGGCCCGGCCCCTGCCGCGGGCCGCCCGGCATCTGAAAATCCGGGCCGAAGAAGCGCTTGAAGAACTCCGGCATCTGCTCGTCGTCCGGCATGCCGCCCTGACCGGGCATCCCACCTTGCCCGCCGCGCCCGCCACGCGCCGAACGCGCCATCGCATCCTTGCGGGTGATGGTGGTTTCGATATTGACCACACCCGGGCCGACCTGTTCGACCAGATTGGTGAAGTCCGGCAGGCCGGCGACCAACTGCGGCGCCGGGGTGGTGCTGCGATTGGCGGCAATCGGCGCACTGGCCTTGGCGGCCGGCGCTGGCGCGGTTTGCTGAGCACAGGCTGCCAGCGGCAACGTCATGGCGATCAGGCCAAACATCTGGGTACGCATGCGGTGATTCATCGAGTTGCCTCCGATGGCAGGGCGACAGGGGCCGGAACCCGCGAGATGACACGGGTCCGGCAAGTTAACGGGAGGAAGCGCGCCGACTGGATGAAGATCGGCGGCCGGATCAGTTCTGCGGGACCTGCGCCGGCAGCGGCCGGCTCTGCGCAGGGTTGCCGGTCGCCTGGGGCGCAGGCTCGAACGGATAGAACGCCGGACCCTGGCGGCTCTGGCTGAAACTGGCGTTGAGCGGGCTATCGCCTGCGCCGGACAACGCGGCGCGTGGCCACGGGCGCGCCTGCAGTGTCGTGTCCGGATGGGTAAATGGATTGGAGGTTGCTGCCGGGCTCACCGCTGCCGCAGGAGCCGGAGTAGCCGACGCCACCATCCGGGCAGGTGTCTGTTGCTGCCGCGCCGCTGCACTGCGCGCTACCTGCTGATTGCGGGTAGCGGCACCGCGGCGCGTGGACGCCAGCGCAGCGGCCGGCACCGCCGCGACAAGCGCGCCGCCATCGCCGGGGTTGGCCGGGGCGGGCATTGCCGGTGCTTGCGGGGCAACCGGCGGCGAGGCGGCGGGCGGCAGCTGCGCCGCAGTCGCATACACCGGCACAGCGGAGGCTGGCGGTGCCGTCTCCGGCAAGCGCTCGTGCGCCATGAACAAGGCGATTGCGGCAACCGACGCAGCAATCGCTGCACCGCCACCCCAACGCCAGCGTGCGGCCGAGCGCGGTGCCGGCTGCGCCTGCGGCGCTGGCTCATCGGCAATGGCGCTGCGCACACGCGCGGCAAAATCCAGCGGCGCCGGCGCGCTGGCCGCACCGCGCAGCACATCGCCGCACAGCTGCCAGCGCTCGTGGCAGCCAGCCAGCTCCTCATCGTGCGCCAGACGGCGCAGCAAGAAGCGCGACTCGTCGGCGTTCAACTCTCCGTCGACCAGCGCAGACAACTGCTGCCGATAGTGACGTTCGAATTTGTCGGTGGTGGACATGGCAGGGTTATCGCTCATACACGGTGTCGCTCACGGGTAGCGCTTTCGGTCTCCAGCAGAGGCCGTAGCTCGATGTCGATGGCCTCGCGCGCCCGGAAGATGCGCGAGCGCACCGTTCCGATCGGGCAATCCATCTTTCGCGCGATGTCCTCGTAACTCAGCCCCTCCACCTCGCGCAGGGTGATGGCCGACCGAAGTTCTTCCGGCAGTGCTTGGACCGCACGCATCACCGTTTGTTCCAGCTCCTGTCGCATCAATTCGCGCTCCGGGGTGTCGTTGTCGCGCAACCGAGTCGCTCCATCGAACTGCTCGGCATCGCTGATCTCGATGTCGTCGGTGGGCGGGCGGCGGTTGTGCGCAACCAGATGGTTCTTGGCAGTGTTGACGGCAATGCGGTGCAGCCATGTATAGAACTGGGAGTCGCCGCGGAAACTGTTGATCGCGCGATACGCGCGCACAAACGTATCCTGGGCCACGTCCTGACATTCGCTCCAGTCGGCGATGTAGCGCCCGATCAACGCAACGATCCGGTGCTGGTATTTGCGCACCAGCACGTCGAACGCCGCGCTCTCGCCGCGCTGCACACGCCGGACCAGTTCCAGGTCCAGCTCCTGAGGTGTATCGACTTCGGCCATGATGGGCCGCACTCCTGTCAGCCCACCGAAGTCGGGCAATGAGACCGCCGTTGAAGAGGAAAGTTCATACCGATCGGTTCGATCGTCACGTAGCAGGGTAGCGGCTCCACTGCGCCGCTGGCGACGCCTCCCGCGAAGCGCATGCCGTCCTGTCGACTGGTATGGGTATTTGACGTGATGGAAACAACCTCTGGATGATAACGGCCTTTCCTTATATCGCCGGACGGCCAGACGCATGCTTCCAGGTTTCGACGGGCTCCGATTCAGCCATTGGCAGGCCGACCTGCGCGAGGACGGCGTGGTCGTCCTCAGCCTTGATCGACAAGGCGCACCGGTCAACGCGTTTTCGCAGGAGGTGCTGCTCGAACTGGGCGCGCTGGTCGAGCGGCTGGCACTGGACCCGCCCAAGGGCGTGGTGCTGCGCTCGGCCAAGGCCAACGGCTTCATTGCCGGCGCCGACCTGAAGGAGTTCCAGGACTTCGACCGCAAGGGCACGGTCAACGATGCGATCCATCGCGGCCAACAGGTGTTCCAGAAACTGGCCGAACTGCCCTGCCCTACGGTGGCGGCGATCCACGGCTTCTGCATGGGCGGCGGCACTGAAATCGCGCTGGCATGCCGGTACCGAGTGGCATCGGACGACGCCAGCACACGCATCGGCCTGCCGGAAACCAAGCTCGGCATCTTCCCCGGATGGGGCGGCAGCGCCCGCTTGCCGCGTCTGATCGGCGCACCGGCGGCGATGGATCTGATGCTGACCGGTCGCACCGTCTCGGCCAAGGCCGCGCGGGCGATGGGGCTGATCGACAAGGTCGCCGCGCCTGCGGTGTTGGTCGATGTTGCCGCCGCATTGGCCTTGAGCGGCTCCACGCGCCCGTTCAAGCAACGCGCGACCGCCTGGGCCACCAACACGTTGCTGGCACGCAAGCTGCTCGCGCCGCAGATGCGCAAGCAGGTCGCACGCAAGGCGCGTAAGGAGCATTACCCGGCGCCGTATGCCTTGATCAACGTGTGGGAGCGCGCGGGCGGCAGCGGCATCCAGGCGCGGCTTGCGGCCGAGCGCAAGGCGGTGGTCAAGCTCGCCAGCACGCCGACTGCGCGCAACCTGATCCGCATCTTCTTCCTGACCGAACGTTTGAAGGCGCTGGGCGGCAAGGAGGCAGGAGCGGCCGCGTTGCCGCCGATTCGCCATGTGCACGTGATCGGTGCCGGCGTGATGGGCGGCGATATCGCCGCGTGGGCCGCCTACAAGGGCTTTGAGGTCACCCTGCAGGACCGTGAGCAGCGCTTTATCGATACGGCACTGACGCGCGGCGGCGAGCTGTTTACCAAGCGGGTGAAGGACGACGCCAAGCGGCCGGCGGTGGCAGCGCGCCTGCGTGGCGATTTGGCTGGCGCAGGCGTGGCGCAGGCGGATCTGGTGATCGAGGCGATCATCGAAAATCCGCAGGCCAAGCGCGACCTGTATCAGTCCATCGAGCCGCAACTCAAGCCCGATGCAGTGCTGACCACCAATACTTCGTCGATTCCGCTGACCGAGCTGCGTGGTCACATCCAGCGCCCCGCGCAATTTGCCGGCCTGCACTATTTCAACCCGGTGGCGATGATGCCGCTGGTGGAAATCGTGCAGCACGATGGCCTGGATCCGGCCAACGTGGCGCGCCTGGCGGCGTTCTGCAAGGCGCTGGATAAGTTCCCGGTGCCGGTGGCGGGCACGCCCGGATTCCTGGTCAATCGCGTGCTGTTCCCGTATCTGCTCGAAGCGGCCACCGCGTATGCCGAGGGCATTCCGGGACCGGTGCTGGACAAGACTGCGGTGAAGTTCGGCATGCCGATGGGGCCGATTGAGTTGATCGACACGGTGGGGCTGGACGTCGCTGCCGGCGTTGGCGCCGAGCTGGCGCCGTTCCTGCACCTGCCGATTCCTGCCGCGCTTGCCACGGTGGACGCCGGCAAGCGCGGCAAGAAGGACGGCCAGGGCCTGTACAAATGGGAGAACGGCCGCGCGGTCAAACCCGAAGTGGCCAGCGGCTATGCCGTGCCGCCCGACCTGGAAGACCGCCTGATCCTGCCGCTGCTCAACGAAGCGGTCGCCTGCCTGCACGACGGCGTGGTGGCCGATGCGGACCTGCTCGATGCCGGCGTGATCTTCGGTACCGGCTTCGCCCCGTTCCGCGGTGGCCCGATCCAGCACATCCGCAGCGTCGGTGCGGATGCCTTGCTCGAACGTTTGCAGGCACTGCACGCCCGTTATGGCGAACGCTTCACCCCGCGCCCGGGTTGGGATTCGCCGGTGTTGCGGGAGGCGGTGGCCTAAGCACCGCTGCGGTAAGACGACAACGCCACCGCAAGGTGGCGTTTTTCTTTGCCTAGCAGCTGCGCGATCGCTTCATCAGTGGTTCTAGTGCGAGTGCTTGTGCGCGCAATGCTGGTGTGGGTGATCATGTCCATCGTCGGCAGCAACCTGCATGGACGGCGTACCGCAGGGTTCGGTACCGCAATCGCCGCTCTCTACTTGCAAGGTGACGTGGGCGATGTCGAAGCGGTCATGCAGCAAGGTGCCGAGGGCGTCGCGCAGGCGATCGCGGTCGATGGTGTCGCCGACCACCACGTGCGCGGTGAGTGCGGGAGTGCTGGAGGCCAGCGCCCAGACGTGCAGGTCGTGCACGTCGTCGACGCCGGGGTAGCTGGTCAAGGCCTGACGCACCTGCGCCAGGTCGATGCCTTTGGGGACGCCTTCGAGCAGGACGTTGATCGCTTCGCGCAGCAGCACCCAGGTGCGTGGCAATACCCACAGGCCGATCAGCACCGCCAGCACCGGGTCGATCCATTGCCAGCCGGTCCAACGAATCAGCAAGGCGCCGATGATGACTGCCACCGAGCCGAGCATGTCGCTCCAGACTTCCAGATAGGCGCCCTTGACGTTGAGACTTTCGCCGCTGCCGGCATGCAGCAGTTTCATTGCGATCAGGTTGATCACCAGGCCGAAACCGGCGATCAGCAGCATGCCGTTGGAGGAAATTTCCTGTGGTGCGCGGAAGCGTTGTGCAGCTTCCCAGAGGATGTAGGCGCCGACACCGAACAGCAGCGCGCCATTGACCAATGCCCCCAACGCTTCGAGACGGACATAGCCGTAGGTGCGGCGCGCGTCCGCCGGGCGACGGCTCAAACGCACCGCGAGCAGGGCGATCATCAGACCGAGCGTGTCGGTCGCCATGTGCGCCGCATCCGACAACAGCGCCAGGCTGTTGGACACGAACGCGCCGATGACTTCGGCCACCAGAAAGGTGGCAGTGAGGCCAAGCGCCCACCACAACGGTGTTTCGTGGCGGATTTCGCTGGGTGCGTGGTTGTGATCGTGTCCCATGGGGTGCGGTGGCCTTGTGCGATGCGCGCACCTTAGGCGCGTGCGATGGCGGAGACTATTACACCTGCGCGTGATGACATCACATCACGTGAGCGCGACGCGACGCCTGATTGTCCAGGCCGAGTAGCGACTCGGAGCGGCTAACAAACGCTCTCGAACGCCGCAGCAATGGCGGCAATGTGCGGACCACACTGTCTTCGTTGGCGGGCGGGGAGTGATGCCGTCTTGGTAGTGACGTTGCTCAGATGGAAAGAAGCCGACCAGACCGCACCTCATCAGACAGCCGCGCTGCATGCACTGCTTGCCATGCATGCATTGCTTGCCCTGCTTGCAATCACGCGTACCGACCATCCCGACCGGTCCTTGCCCGCCCAGCGTCGCGGGACCTTACGCGGCATTCCTGCCGCGTAAGGTCCTACACGGACGTACTTGCGGCGTGTCCCGTGATGGTGGGCGGGCAAGGGCCTCGCAGCCAGGCCGCAGATCATCCGCTCTACAGCCGACGCCCCCGTTTGATCAACTCTCCAGACGAATGCTAACTGCCACTCCGGCAACGCGTCCTTGACGGTGGACGTAGACGCTTTGTTAGCGGCTCTCAAACCTTGGCCACCAGCTTGACCACACTCGAAAAATCCAGCGCGCCGTTGCCGGCCGTGCTGTTCATCGCGTAGAGGTTGCGGGCCAGTTCGCCCAGCGGGATCGATACGCCGGCCTGCACCGCAGATTCGGCCACCAGGCCCAGGTCCTTGAGCATCAGATCGTTGCCGAAGCCGCCGCTGTAGCCGCGCGAAGCCGGTGCGTTGGGCAGCACGCCGGGCCATGGATTGCAGACTTCGGTGGCCCAGCTACGTCCGGTGCTGACCGCCATCATTTGCGACAGCACTGCCGGGTCCAACCCCTGCGCGACGCCAAGCGCCAGCGCTTCGCCGGTGGCGGCCATGATCACGCCCAGCGCCATGTTGTTGCATAACTTGGCGACCTGGCCGGCGCCGTTGTCGCCGACGTGGAAAATGTTCTTGCCCATGGCTTCCAGCACCGGACGGGCGCGCTCCAGCACGTTGGCGTCACCACCGACGATAAAGGTCAGCGTGCCGGCGGCGGCACCCGCGGTACCACCGGACACCGGCGCGTCCAGCATCGCCAGCCCGCGCGCGTGCGCGGCATCGGCCACCTTGCGTGCAGACACCGGCGCAATGGTGCTGCAGTCGATCACCAGCGCGCCGTCGGGAATCTGCATCAGGATGCCGCCATCGCCCAGATACAACCCTTCCACATGCCGGCTGGCCGGCAGCATCGAGATGACGATCTCGGCATCAGCCAGGGTGTCGTGCGCCGAGGTTGCTGCGTGCGCGCCGGCGGCCGATGCCGCATCCAGTGCGCCCTGCACCAGATCGAAAACGCGTAGCTGGTGCCCGGCCTTGATCAGGTTGGCGGCCATCGGACCGCCCATGTTGCCCAAGCCGATAAAAGCGATCTTGCTCATCGTGTCGATCTCCAGAGTGGAGCAGGTATCAAAAGGGTCGGGAGGCGTTCAGCGCGCAATGCCGCTCAGCGCCGCAAACAGCGTTACGCACGCAGCATTGCGCACGCAATCTGCGCGGTGGTTGCATGGTTGCGCCAGACCTGCGGAGCATGCGGCTGTCATGCCGGTTGCGCGCCAAGATCTGCCAACGGATGCTGCGCGGCCGGCCATGGCGCTTTGAAAAAGTCAGCCGCCCATTGCGTATTGGCGTTGCTGAGCGATGCTGGCTGCCACTGCGGCTGGCGATCCTTGTCGATCAGCAACGCACGGATGCCTTCGGCAAAATCGCCGTGGGCGGCGGCGTGCAGCGCCACCACATATTCGGTGCGGAAGGTATCGGCCAGCGTCGCGGTGCCGGGATGACGTTGCAGTTCCCATGCCAGCCGTGCCGAGCCAGGCGCGCCAGCGGCCAGGGTCGTGCGCGCGGCTTGCAGCCAGCTGTCCTCGCTTTGCAGGGCCTGGATCGCCCCCACCACCTGCTCCAGCGTGTCGCCGGACACCAGTTGCTCGATCAATGCCGCATGCAGCTGCAGCGGGCCCGGCTCCAGCGGCTGCGCGATTCCATGCAAAAACGCACCGAGTTGCTCACGATCGTTGCCGGCATCGCTGGTCCACGCATGCGCGCTCAAGGCATCCAGCACGGCGCTGTATTGCGCGTGCTCCAATCGCACATCGGCCAGACCGGCGTAGATGGCATCGCTGGCATTGAGCGGTGCGCCGGTCAAGGCGAGAAACACACCAGCGCCGTGCGGCACGCGCCGCAGCAACCAGCTGCCGCCCACATCGGGAAACAAGCCGACGCTGATCTCAGGCATCGCCAGCCGCGAACGCTCGGTGACCACGCGATGGCTGGCGCCGGACATCAGGCCGATTCCGCCCCCCATCACGATGCCATGGCCCCAGCACAGCAGCGGCTTGGTATAGGTATGGATGCGGTAATCCAGCCGATATTCTTCTTCGAAAAATGCGACGGCATGCGGATTGTCTTGTGGCCGTGCACGGCGCTGGGCCGCGTCGGGTACCGCATCGCGATGCGCGCGCATGCTCTGGTACAGCCCATGCAGATCGCCGCCAGCGCACAAGGCTTTATCGCCGGCGCCACGCAGCACCACGCAGGCAATCTGCGCATCGTCGGCCCATGCACTTAGCTGCGCGTCCAGCAGCCGGGTCATCTGCAGCGACAGGCCATTGAGCGTCTTGGGCGCATTCAAGGTTGCAATGCCGATGCGATGCCCGTCGGCACAATCGCACTGCTCGAACAGCACCGGCGCCTCGTCGATTGCGCTGACGTCCGTCATCAGCGGTTGCTCCACTGCGGCGCGCGCTTTTCCAAAAATGCGGCAACCCCTTCGGCCTGGTCGGCCTGCTCGAACAGATCGACGAAGGCTTCGCGCTCGGCAACCAAGGCTGCGGCGTGCGTGCCATGGCGGGTGGATTGCACCAGCCGCTTGCAAGCGGCCACGCTCACCGGACTCTGCTTGCCGGCACGCTGCGCCCACGCAATTGCCAGCGCACGCGACTCGCCCTTGCCCACCACCTCTTCGACCAGGCCGATACGGTGTGCGGTGGCGGCATCGATACGCTCGCCCAGCAGGATCATGCGTTTGGCCCAGCCTTCGCCGACCAGGCGCGGCAGGTTCTGCGTGCCGCCCGCGCACGGCAGCAACCCGACGCTGGCTTCCGGCAGCGCCAGATGCGCCTGCTGCTCGGCAATGCGCAGGTCGCAGGCCAACGCGCATTCCAGACCGCCGCCCATGGCATAACCGTTGATCGCGGCGATCGACACGCCGCGGAAAGCGCTCAATGCCTCGAATGCTTCGCCGAAGCGACGCGCGGCCTCGCGTGCAGCGGCCTTGTCGCCGTCGGCAAACTGTTTGAGGTCGGCGCCGGCGCTAAAGAACTTTTCGCCTTCGCCGGTGATCACCAGTGCATACACGCTGCGGTCGGCGTCCAATGCATGCACCAGGTCGCGCAAGGCGGCCAGGCTCTGCACGGTCCACGTATTGGCCGGCGGGTTGCTCAAGGTGACGATGGCGACATGCCCATCGCGCCCGACCTGCAAGCCGGTATGCACACGTCCTTCCCACGCGCTCATCGCAGTTCTTCCTCGCCGTTGAGCAGATGCCGCGCAATGATCATGCGCATCACCTCGTTGGTGCCTTCCAGGATGCGATGCACGCGACTGTCGCGCAGCAGGCGTTCGATCGGGTACTCGCGGATATAGCCGTAACCGCCGTGGATCTGCAGTGCGTCGTCGCAGATGGCAAAACCCGCATCGGTGGCAAAGCGCTTGGCCATTGCGCACCACACGGTGGCGTCGTGGCTGCCGGCATCGAGCTTGCGTGCGGCGGTGTGCACCATCTGCCGCGCGGCCACCAGTTGGGTCGCCATATCGGCCAGCTTGAATTGCAGCGCCTGGAAATCTGCCAGTTTCTTGCCGAACTGGCGGCGCTCACCCATGTAGCGACGTGCGGCATCCAGTGCGCCCTGCGCGGCACCCAGCGAGCAGGCGGCAATATTGATGCGGCCGCCATCCAGCGCCTTCATCGCCATCTTGAAGCCCTCGCCTTCCTTGCCGAGCAGATTGCCGGCCGGGATGCGCACATCACTGAATGTCACCCCGCGGGTGGGCTGGCTGTTCCAGCCCATCTTTTCTTCCTTGCGGCCGTAGCTGATGCCCGGCGCGTCGGCCGGCACTGCAAAAGCGCTGATGCCGCGCGCGCCATCGTCGCCGGTGCGTGCCATCACCACCAGCACATCGGTGGCGCCGGCACCTGAAATAAAGGCCTTGCTGCCGTTGAGCACGTAGCTGTCGCCATCGCGCTGGGCGCGGGTTTTCAACGATGCCGCATCCGAGCCGGCACCCGGCTCGGTCAGGCAATACGAACCCAGCTTGGCCCCGCTGGTCATCGCCTCGCCCCATTGCGCACGCACGCCGTCGTTGCCGTAGCTGGCAATCAACCATGTCGCCATGTTGTGGATGCTGATGAAGGCCGAGGTGGACGGATCGACGGTCGCCAGTTCCTCGAATACCACCGCCGCATCGAGTCGACGCATGCCCAGGCCGCCCACGCCTTCGTCAGTGTAGAGGCCGCAGAAACCGAGTTCGGCGGCCTTGGCAATCGCCTCGCGCGGGAAGTAGCTTTCTGCGTCCCACTGTGCCGCGTACGGGGCGAGTTCCTTGTCGGCGAAGTCGCGCGCGGCGGCGCGGAACGCTTCCTGCTCGTCGTTCAGATCGGCCGCGTTGGCGTGTAGCTGGATGGCTGCATTCATGGCGTTGGGGTCACTTGAGAGAGATGGTGGTATTGACGCCATGGCCCAGCGTCTGGTCGTCGAACCAGCGCGCGGTAACGGTCTTGGTCTGGGTGTAGAACATCACCACCTGCTTGCCGTACGGGCCCAGGTCGCCGAGCTTGGAAGCGCGCGAGCCGGTGAACGAAAACAGCGGCACCGGCACCGGAATCGGCACGTTGATGCCGACCTGGCCCACGTCGATGTCTTCCTGAAAACGCCGCGCGGCGGCGCCGGACTGGGTGAACAACGCAGTGCCGTTGCCGTTGGGATTGGCGTTGACCAGCGCGATCGCATCGTCCAGCGTGTCTGCGCCCAGGATCACCAGCACCGGCCCGAAGATTTCTTCGTCGTAGATGCGCATGCCCGGCGTGACGCCGGAGAAGATCGTCGGGCCGACGAAGTTGCCCTGTTCGAACCCGGTCACGGTGGGGCTGCGACCATCCAGTTCCAGCGTGGCGCCCTGCTCCACGCCGGAGGCGATCAAGCCCTCCACACGCTCGCGCGCCGCACAGGAAATCAGCGGACCGACGTCGGTGCCCTGGGCGTTGCCCGCGCCCAGCTTCAAGGTCTTGGCCTTGGCGACCAGGGCAGGAATCCACTGCCGCGCGTCGCCCACCAACACCAGCGTGGAGGCGGCCATGCAGCGCTGGCCGGCCGCACCGAATGCGGCGCCGACCATCGCATTGAGGGTCTGTTCCTGATTGGCGTCCGGCAGCACCACGGCGTGATTTTTGGCGCCCATCATGCATTGCACGCGCTTGCCGGCCAGCGATGCGCGGCGATAGACGTGCGTGCCCACCTTGGTGGAGCCGACGAACGACAGCGCCTTGATGTCCGGGTGGTCGCACAGTGCGTTGACCACCTCTTCGCCGCCGTGCACCACGTTGAGCACGCCCTTGGGAATGCCCGCTTCCAGGGCAAGTTCGACCAGGCGCATGGTGACCATTGGGTCCTGCTCGGACGGCTTGAGCACGAAGGTGTTGCCAGTGGCAATCGCCATCGGGAACATCCACAACGGAATCATTGCCGGGAAGTTGAACGGCGTGATGCCCGCGCACACGCCTAGCGGTTGCAGCAGGCTGTAGGTATCCACGCCGTTGGCGACGTTGTTGGCCAGCTCGCCCAACTGCAGATTGCCGATCGCCGCGGCGTGCTCCACCACTTCCAGCCCGCGGAACACATCGCCTTCGGCATCGGCCAGGGTCTTGCCCTGCTCGGCGCTGAGCAGCGCGGCCAGCTCGGGCATGTGCTCGCGGATCAGCTGCTGATACTTGAGGAAGACGCGTGCGCGGGTGCCGATCGGCGTCTTGCGCCAGCTGACGAAGGCGCGGCTGGCGGCGGCCACTGCGGCGTCGACTTCAGCCGTGGTGGCGAACGGCACCTGGGCCAGTACCGACTGGTCGGCCGGGTTGACCACGTCCTGCCACTGGTCGCTGGCGGAGACCAGCATTTCGCCATCGATCAACAGGGACACGCGGGGGACGGATTCGCTCATCACAGGGTTCGCTCGCAGAAGACATCGGGCCGGCTGGCCCAGTACTTCGCATTGTTCGCAGCCCAACCTGCCATTCCCAGCCCACATCTGCTTAATCGCGCTAAGCTGGCCGCACAATTTTGCGAATATTGCGAATGCCCCAGTCCTCGCCGCCCGTCCTCCGCCATCAGCTCGGCCTGCGCCTGCAGCGGCTGCGGCAGCGCCACGGCCTGACCCAGGCCGAGCTGGCGCGCCGGCTGGCGTTATCGCCGAGCTATCTCAACCAGATCGAGCGCAACCAGCGCCCGCTGACGCTGGCGATCCAGCAACGGCTCAAGGCCACGCTGGGCGATCTGGACGGCCTGCTGGATCTGGACGACCCAGCCGCCCTGGCCGACCCGCTGGACGAATCGCTGCGCAGCCTGGGCCACACGCTGTCGCCGGCCGAGCTGCGCGCGCTCACCGGCAACCTGCCGCAGGTGGCGCAGGCGCTGCTGGATCTGCACCGCGCCCATCAGCATCTGCTGGAGCGCAATGCCGCGCTGCAAATGCAGATCGGTATTGAGCATGCGGCGATGCCGTCGCTGTCGCCGGGCGAGCAGGTGCGCGATTACTTCAACCGCGCCCATAACTACCTGCCCGAACTGGATGAGCGCGCCGAGGCGTTGTATGCCGAACTCGGCCTGACCCCGGAAAACCTGCCGCTGCGGCTGCGCCAGCGCCTGGCCGATCGTCACGGCCTGCTGGTGCAGGAGGCGCCCGATCTGCACAGCGACAAACGCAGCGTGGATGCGCAGGCGCGCGTGTTGTGGCTGCCCGCCCATCTGCGGCCCGGCCAGCAGGCGTTCCAGATGGCCGCGCACCTGGCCTTGCTGGAATGCGCACCGTTGCTGGACGCGCGCATCGCCGATGCCGGGTTCGAGGATGCCGAGCGCATCGCGCTGTCGCGGATCGGGCTGTCGAATTACTTCGCCGGCGCGCTGGTGATGCCGTACAGCGATTTCCTGAACAGCGCGCAGCGCTCGCGCTACGACATCGAGTGGCTGGCGGACCGCTTCGGAGTGGGCTTCGAGGCGGTCTGCCATCGTTTGAGCACCCTGCAACGACGCGGTGCAGCCGGGTTACCGATCTTCTTCATGCGGGTGGATCGCGCCGGCAATGTCTCCAAACGCCACTCGTCCACCGACTTCCACTTTTCGCACGTGGGCGGCGCCTGCCCGCTGTGGATCGTGTACGAGGCGTTCAACCAACCCGACCGCATCCTCACCCAGATCGCGCGCATGCCCGATGGCCGCCGCTATTTCTGGCTGGCCCGCCAGGTCAGCAGCGGCGCCCCCGGCTACGGCCGCCCGCGCAAGACCTTTGCGCTGGCGATGGGCTGCGACCTGCGTCATGCCGACCAGCTGGTCTATGCGCGCGGCTGGGATCTGGGCGCGGTGGACGATGCCGTGCCGATCGGGCCGGGCTGCCTGACCTGCGAGCGCAGCGACTGCGTGCAGCGCGCATTCCCCGCCCTGCCCCGGTTGCCGGTCAGCACGCGCTAGCGAGACCACACCACGCAATTGCCACCTGGGCAACGTTTAGTCGCCTGGCACGCACCCACGCCAGACTGTGACGAAGCAAACGCTAGCGCTGCACTGCAGCATTCCAAGCCGAGATAGCTCACGCAAAATGCTTCATTGGAATGGAATGACTCGCGCTTCTACCCTGAAGCGGACACATGCAGGACAGGGGGACGCCAGCGCGATTGTCGATTGTCGATCGTGAAGCGCCGCAGCAACGCACTTACCGCAACCGCACCACCGCACCACGCCATGTCCGCTCGATCGCGCCAGACCTACATCGGCGCCGGCGGGCCGCATCAGCCGCCATCACCTTATTCGGTCACTTAGTCCTGGGAGGGATCAACCGATGCCTGTTCACCACACCGGTCACTCGGCCAGCCGGCGCCTGCGCCGCACGCCGGTCCGCGACGTCCTCTGCACCACCATCGCCTTCGTGCTGGCCACCGCGTTCAGTGCGCAGGCACAGGACACCGCGCCCGCCGCGCCGCCGGCCAACGCCACCAGCAGCAGCGCCGCCAACGCGCAGGCACCGGTGACGCTGGACAACATCACCGTGATCGGCCAGCGCGCCAGCCTGAATCAGGCCGTGCAGGCCAAGCAGATGTCCGATCACGTCATGGAAGTGATCTCTGCAGACAACATGGGCCAGATGCCCAACGTCACCGTGGCCGAAGCGCTGGTGCGCCTGCCCGGCGTCAACGGCACCCGCGACCGCGGCAACGAGAGCCTGGCCACCGTGCGCGGCCTGGGCCCGCGCATGACCATGGGCACCGTCAACGGGCGCGAGATCGCCTCGTCCGAACCCAATCGCGCAGTGCGCTGGGAAGTGTTTCCCACCGAGATCGTCTCCACCGTCAAGGTCTACAAGACCCAGTCGGCCGACCTGGTCGCCGGCGGCCTGGCGGCGACCGTGGACATCTCCACCATCAGCCCGCTGGACTACACCGGCCCCGGCTTTGTCGGCACCGCCGGGCCGGTGTTCTACGACCACGCTAAGGACGTGGACGGCTACACCCCGTGGGGCAGCCGCTTCGGCGCCAGCTGGGTGCACAAGTTCAACGACAATCTGGCCGTGGCCTTCGGCGCCACCTATCAGAAGCAGAAGAATGCCAGCTCGTCGATCGGCAGCTGGGGCTATACCGATGCCACCACCTCGCGCGACGTCGATGGCGATGGCACCGTCGATCCCACCCCGTGGGGCGCGGCCGACCAGCTCAAGCTGATCGAGCAGACCCGCACCGGCGCGATGGGCACCGTGCAGTGGCGCTCGGGCAATTTCGAGTTGAAGTTCGACGGCTTGTATTCGCGCATCGAGATCGACGAAGACCAATTGCAGAACTGGTTCAACGGCCTGGCCTTCAGCACCTTTTCCGGTGCGACCAACCCGTACACCACGCCGGGCTCGTCCTACACCATCGTCGATGGCGATGTGGTGGCCGGCACCTTGGCCAATTCCAACCTGCAGGTCGACCATGTGGTCAGCCACTACAACGAGGTCAAGACGCTCACCGCCGGTGGTTTGAACGCCAAGTGGAACGGCGATGTGTGGACCTTGGGCAGCGATCTGTCGTTCTCGCAGGCCAAGCGCGACAACGTTTGGCAGGCAGTGCGCTTCGGCAGTAACCCGGACACGGTGTCGTTCGATTTCCGCCGCAGCGTCACGCCCACCATCAGCACCAGCTCGGACACGCCCGAATACGGCATCGCCGGGCAGACTCAACCGCAGGCACTGCGCGACAAGATCGCTGCGCTGGCGCTCAATGCCAGCCGTGCGGTGGACGCAGGCCCGTTCACCTCGCTGGAATTCGGCGCACGCGCCGCAAGCCGCGAAAAGCAGAACCGAAATTTCATCGGCAACCAGTCCGGCTACGACCAGCCGATTTCGGCGTATCAGGGCTTGATCTACCCGGTCACCATGCCGGACTTGAATGTGCCCACGCTCACCGGCGGCAACATGGCCGAGATCGCGCGCATTGGCTTTGGCGGCTTCGATCCGGCCGCGCTCGATGAGCAGATGCTCGACCACTGGAACGTCAAGGAAGACGTGCGCGAAGCCTTCGCCAAGGCGGTCTTCAGCTCGCAGCTGTTCGGTACCGATGTCACCGGCAATATCGGAGTGCGCCTGGTCAACACCAAGACCACCAGCGACGGCTTCGATTCGGTCGGCGGCACCGTGCAGGCCAGCAGCGACAGCAAGGAGTACACCGACGTGCTGCCCAGCGCGACGCTCAACTTCCTGATCGACGATCAACGCATCCTGCGCTTTGCAGTGGCCAAGGTCATCGCACGCCCGCCGCTGGACGAGCTGCGCACCGGCCGTCGCCTGGACGACCCCACCGTGACCGTCGGCCAGCTGACCGGCAGCGGCGGCAACCCGCAGCTGGACCCGTTCAAGGCCACCCAGGTCGATGTGTCGTACGAGTGGTACTTCCACAAGGAAGCGCTGGCGGCATTGGCGGTGTATCGCAAGGAAGTGGATTCCAGCATCGGCTACCGCACCGACCGCGAAGTGATCAACGGCCTGGATTACCTGGTCAGCGCGCCGTTCAATGGCGGCGGCGGCTACATCAATGGTGTGGAACTCACCTTCCAGACGCCGTTCTTCTTTATCCCGCACATGGAAAACTTCGGCGTCTATTCCAACTATTCGTTGGTGGATTCCAACCTCAAGGAATTCTCTCCGGAAAACAACCCGCTGCCGCTCAGCGGCCTGGCCCGCAAGACCGGCACCTTCGACCTGTGGTACAGCAACGGCACTTTCGAAGCGCGCGTGGGCTACAAGTACCACAGCCCCTACACGGTGGTGTACGGCTGGAATGCCGCGCGTCTGGCACGCCTGCAGAGCGAAGGCACCGTGGATCTGAGCTTGAACTGGCAGTACAGCAAGCAGCTGGGCTTCCGCTTCCAGGCCGGCAATCTCACCAACGAGCCGCTGCGTGCCTACACCGACAACAAGCCCAACCGTCTGGCCAATCAGGACGATGGCGGCTACCAGCTGTTCGGCCGCCGCTACCAGCTGGAAGCGACGTACCGGTTCTAAGAGCAGCTAACAAAGCTACTGTGCTCACCGCCAGGCGGGCGCGGCCGGTGCTCGATGCGGCTTGTACCACTCGTACACTCCGCTTCTGAGCGCGCCGTCCACACCCACCTGACGACTGCCCGCTACGTTTTTTTAGCCGCTCCAAGCACGGTGGCAAACGCATGACGCGCAGTCGCCGGCACTGCATGGACGGCACGCAGGAACCGGCAGATACGCGTTGTAGCTGCCGGTTCCATGCAGACCGCTATGCGCCTGGCGCCTGCACCGTCGTGTTCGATCGCCACCCCACAGATACATCCGGCGCCTGCTGCGCCGGGCAGCAGGTGAGTGACGTCGATACACGGGAACGCACTGCGACACTGGTTGCGATTCCGCACACCGCCTGCGCTGCACGATGGCCACATGCAGCATGCTGTTGGCCGCTCCATGGTTGATTTGTCGAGGAATTACATGCGCTCTACACGCCGCTTCTGGACGCCGACGCTGCTGGCGTTGGCATTATCCGTTTCCGCACACGCCGCCCAGCCTCCCGCCACGTTGTATCTCGGCGCGGACCTGTCCTACGTCAACGAGATGGAGGAATGCGGAGTGCAATATCGCGAGAACGGTGTGGTCACCGATCCGTTCGAACTGTTCCATGCGCATGGCGCCAATCTGGTGCGTGTGCGGCTCTGGAACGATGCACGCTGGACCAAGTACAGCGACCTGACCGACGTCAAAAAGACCATTGCACGCGCACGTGCACAAGGCATGCAGGTGCTGCTGGACCTGCACTATTCCGACGATTGGGCCGACGGCGAAAAACAGCTGATTCCCAAGGGCTGGGCCAGCATCACCGATACCGATGAACTGGCACGCACGCTCTACGGCTTCACCTACGACACGCTGAGCGCGCTTGATCGCGCCGGGCTGATGCCGGAGCTGGTGCAGGTGGGCAACGAAAGCAACTCCGACCTGATGGACAGCCAGCCCTGGGACAAGAAGCGCCCCATCGACTGGCAGCGCAACGCCAAGCTGTTCAACGCCGGCATCAAGGCGGTGCGCGACATGAGCGCGCGCTCCACGATCAAACCGCGGGTGATGCTGCATATCGCCCAGCCGGAAAATGTGGAGTCGTGGTTCGCCGCCGCCACCAAGGCCGGCGTCACCGACTTCGACCTGATCGGCATCAGCTACTACCGCAAGTGGTCCACCCAATCGATGGCGCAGTTGGGCAAGACCATCCAGCGCTTGCGTGGCCGCTTTGATGCCGACGTGGTGGTGGTGGAAACCGCCTACCCGTGGACCCTGGAGTCCGGCGACACTTCGCAGAACCTGCTCGGCGAAGACTCGCTGATTGCTGGCTACCCGGCCACGCCGCAAGGCCAATCCAAGTACATGATCGATCTCACCCAGCTGGTGATCGACACCGGCGGTGCCGGCGTCGTGTACTGGGAACCGGCATGGACCAGTAGCAGCTGCAAGACGCGCTGGGGCACCGGTTCGTCGTGGGAAAACGCCAGCTTCTTCGATTTCAAGCATGGCAATGACGTGCTGCCGGCGATCGATTTCATGCACCATCCATACACCGGCGCGCCGCCCTCATACACGCCCGCAGCGCATACACCTGCATCGGCAAACCCAGCAGACGCCAGCACGAGGACACAGCCATGACCGGCATCAATCGCCGCGAGCTACTGCGCGGCATGCTTGCAAGCAGTGTGAGCGCCGCACTTCCTGTCGGCGCGGGTGCCGCGCTGGTGCCAGGCATTGCCGGCGCCGCATCGGCGACTGCCAAAAACACACCACCGGCTGGCCCATTAGGTGACGCAACGCTGGCGCCACGCGAGCGGCTGCTGTTCGACTTCGGCTGGCGCTTTCATCTAGGCCATGCCAGCGACCCGTCGCGCGATTTCGAATTCGGCACCTTCCAGCGCACCTTCGCCAAGGCCGGCAAGGACACCGCCACCGCTGCGCAATTGAGCTTCGACGACAGCAGCTGGCAACAGGTAGATCTGCCGCACGACTGGGCCGTGACCCTGCCCTTTCGCCCGGAGCCGATCTCCGCTTCGATGACCGAGGAAGACCCGGCGGCCGCACACGGCTATAAGGCGTTGGGAACGAGCTTTCCCGAAAACAGCGTGGGCTGGTATCGGCGCACGCTGCAGATTCCAGCCAGCGATCTGGGCAAGCGCATCTGCCTGGTGTTCGACGGCGTGTTCCGCGATTGCGTGGTGTTCTGCAATGGCCACATCGTCGGGCGCAATGCCAGCGGCTATTGCGGCTTCGAGGTCGACCTGAGCGAAGTGCTGGACTACGGCAAGCCCAACCTGATTACCGTCCGCGTGGATGCCACGCTGGGCGAAGGCTGGTTTTACGAAGGCGCCGGCATCTATCGCCATCTGTGGCTGCAGAAGACCGACCCCTTGCATCTGCCGCAGCACGGCGTGTTCGTGCGCAGCACCCTGCAGGGCGACAACGCCACTGCGCAGGTCTCTGCCGAAGTGCGCAACGACGGCACCGCCCCGCGCCAATGCAGCGTACAGGCCCGCATCACCGCCCCGGATGGACGCGTGGTCGCGCAGGCGGTGAGTGCTTCCATCACGGTGGCGCCAGGCCAGGTGCAACAGCTCGAACACACCCTCCCGCTAGGTCAGGCGGCCTTGTGGTCGATCGACACCCCACAGCTGTACACCCTGACCACCAGCGTGCACAGCGACGGCAAGGCCACCGACGCCGTGGTCACCGCCTTCGGCGTACGCAGCATCGCCTTCGACGCACAACGCGGCTTCCTGTTGAACGGCGCGCCACTCAAACTGCACGGCACCAACAACCATCAGGACCATGCCGGCGTCGGCACCGCGATCCCGGACGCCCTGCACGAATGGCGCCTGCGCCAGCTCAAGTCGATGGGCTGCAATGCGTATCGCAGCTCGCACAATCCGGCCACCCCCGAATTGCTCGCCCTGTGCGACCGGCTCGGCATGTTCGTGATCGAAGAAACCCGCCGCATGTCCACCGACCCCGAAGCGATGGGCGAACTGGAGACGATGGTGCGGCGCGGGCGCAATCATCCCAGCGTGATCCTGTGGTCGCTCGGCAATGAAGAACCACAGCAGGTCACCGAGCGCGGTGCGCGCATCGTGTCGCGCATGCAGCAGCGCGTACGTCAGCTCGACCCCACCCGCCCCACCACCTTTGCGATGGATAAAGGCTTCAGCGACGGCGTGGGCCAGGTGGTGGATGTGGTCGGCTTCAATTACCGCACCAGCCAGATGGACGGCTTCCACGCGCAATACCCCAATATCCCCATCTACGGCAGCGAAACCGGCAGCACCGTGTCGGTGCGCGGCAATTACCAGCGCGACGACGCACGCGGCTATACACGCGCCTACGACCTGGACCACCCCTGGTGGGCGAGCACCGCCGAAGCGTGGTGGAGCTACGTCGCCCAACGCCCCTATATCGCCGGCGGTTTCATCTGGACTGGCTTCGACTACCGCGGCGAACCAACCCCGTACAACCGTTGGCCCAATGTGGCCTCGCAATTCGGCGTACTCGATAGCTGCGGCTTCCCCAAGGACAACTACTGGTACTACCGCGCGCAGTGGACGCGCGAGCCAGTGCTGCATCTGTTCCCGCACTGGAACTGGGACGGTCTGCTGCAACCCGAAGACAACGGCCACCTCGCCGTCTGGTGCCATAGCAATCTCGACGCGGTGGAGTTGCTGGTCAACGGCGTCAGCCAGGGCCTGCAGCAGGTGCCGGCCTACGGCCATGTCGAATGGCGGGTGAAATACGCCCCCGGCGTCATCGAAGCGCGCGGCTATCGTGGGGGCGCACTGGTGCTCAGCGAACGCCGTGAGACCGTTGGCAAGCCCGCCGCGATCCGCCTGAGTTGCGACCGCAACGCACTACGTGCCGATGCAGAAGATGTGGCAGTCGTGAAAGTGGAGATCGTCGATGCGCAAGGCCGCTTGGTACCCAACGCCAACAACCAGGTGAACTTCGCCCTGCGCGGCCCCGCGCGTCTGATCGGCGTCGGCAACGGCGACCCCAGCAGTCACGAAGACGACAAGGCGCCGCAGCGCAAGGCCTTCAACGGACTGTGTGCTGCGCTGTTGCAGACCACCAGAAGCAGCGGCGATATCGTGCTGCAGGCCAGCACGCCCGGATTGCGCCCGGCTACGCTGCGCCTGCAGGCTGCCAAGTCGGCCCTACGGCCGTCGGTGGGCTAAGCGCGGCTACCAAAACGTCGCGAGCAGTCGTCAGGTGGGCGTGGACGGCGCGGAGGAACCGGAGTGTAGGCGTGGTACATGCCGCACCGAGCACCGGCCGCGCCCGCCTGGCGGTGAGCACAGTCATGTTATTAGCTGCTCTAAACCCCGGCCATCAAGTGCAGTTCGCCGCTGTGTCGACTCCCCGCAATTCAGTGCCAGCTAAAAATAGAGGTCTGCAGTTGATGCTGATCACGGAACTCGGCGAGCGTTAGCCGGCCCAGGCTGTCGTGCGGTATCTGTTGGTTGTAGTCGGCCAGCCAGTGTTCGGTCTGTTCGCGGACCTCGCTCAGCGTGCGGAAGATGTGCATATCCAGCACGCCGCGCCGGTAGCTGCCGTTGAAGCGTTCAATGAAACCGTTTTGCATCGGCCGTCCCGGCTCAATGAAATCTAATGCGATACCTTTGCGCTCAGCCCACTCGGCCAAGGCCAATGCGACAACTCCGGGCCATTGTCCAAGCGAAGCTTAGCGGGATAGCCGCGCCAGGCTGCGATGTGTTCCAACGTGCGGATGACGCGGGCCGCCGGAAGATTCAAGTCCACTTCGATCGCCAAGGCTTCCCGAGTGAAGTCGTCAATGACATTGAACGTGCGGAAACGCCGACCATCCCACAGCGCATCGGACATGAAGTCGATTGACCATCCAGCATTGGGTCGCTCTCCGCATGCCAGCGGCTGTGGATGGCGCGTCGGGACCCGACGCCTGCTGCGACGACGCTGATTAAGCTTCATCAGGCAATACACGCGCCAGACCCTCTTGTGATTCCACACATGTCCGCGACGGCGGATGATCTGAAAGAGCTTTCCAAAACCACGCTCGGGAAAACGCTCGGCCAAGTCGGACAACAGCGCAATGACCTCCTCGTCGCGATCGGGACCACGCCGATAGCGCGCTGTCGAGCGAGCCACCCCAACCACCGCGCAGGCCCGGCGCTCGCTCCAGCCATGTTGATCGGTGAGCCAGACAAGAAGCGGGCGGTTGTGCGCTGGGTCTACAACTTTTTTGCGATGACATCCTTGAGTGCATGGTTTTCCATCGCGAGCTCGGCATACATGCGCTTGAGCTTGCTGTGTTCGGTCTCCAGGTCGCGAAGGCGCTGCACATCAGCTGCCTCCATGCCACCGTACTTGGACTTCCAGACATAGTACGTCGCGTCGGAAATACCCAGCTCACGGCACACACCCTTGACCTGGCGGCCGCCCTCAACCTGCTTCAGCGTGGCGACAATTGGCTTTCTGTGAACCTGCTCTTGCGCATCGTTGGTCTCCTTGGTGGCTAGTGTGCCGGAGACCTCTAGTTATGGCTGGGTCCATTTACGGGAGGCTGACAATCGTGCGCTGACTTTTTGCCAACCAAAGTCAAAAGCAAAGCCAAAACCAAATGGATACTAGCTCAACAGAGACTTGGGCCCGCGCTTTTTCAAGCTATACCCATTTTTTAAGCCGCGTTGCAATAAGTGCATAAATGCGCGCCCTGAACGAGGAAATATCGAGTAATAACATCACATTTGCGTCCTCCTGAAAAAATAAATCGCCTCAAATTTGGTAACTAATTGAGACAAGCAACTGCGCGTCATCACTTATCGAAACCAAAATAAATACATAACAATAAGTTACATCGGGACTTACTGAAGAAATCAAGGCTATTTGTTGCGGATTGTGGCAAGAGCTGACACATAACCAGTTGGACCGTCGTTTATGTTCCCCCCACTTCCACCCGATGGCTCTTGTAAACCTTCCTCACTTACACATCAGGGGTCGGGCCTCAACGTAATGATTTCGGCAGTGGCAGAGAAAGAGCCAACACCTCAAATATTTATCGAGTGCGATCATCGCGTTCGAGACGTGCCTTCTTATAATCCCTATCCGAAGCGACCCCACCATGAATTCATTAATCGAAAGCAGGTACAACTATTCGTCCGCCGCACTACTTGGAGCCGCACTCGTCGGCGCCGCGATCTACTTTTACAGTATATCCGGCGCTACGCCAGATCAGAAATCAATGGAAGAAAAGCACCTTGCAACGCATCGCACTGTCACTGGCGGATCCATACAGGCCCTGAACTCATACCGGCTGGGGGATAGCTTGCGTTCTGGAAATTTCGTAGCGGATCAGCCTTATGAAGTGCCTTTCAGCGCGGAGAACGTTGTGGCGCATTTGAACGAATTTTTTGATAGATTCTACGCCCAACCACCAATGCCTCAATCTGAGATAGATGCCTTTACCGCTCAACTGACAAGAGCAATGGAGGCAAGCCCGGAGACCCAGAAGCGGATTGCGAGTTTCTACGCAGCTATCCCTGGGAATCAGCCAATGCACCGCAACATGGTGCGTGACATGCTTGCCGGCAGTCCAGTGGGTAGGCAGATGATGCTGGATGAAGCAAAACGGGTGTGGTCAAGCAAGGACACGTCCCTTTATCAAGACATGTATGAAACTTACTACGGCTTTCGTGGACAAGCTTCTCACGCGATCATTTCCGACGCCGTGGCCCGGCTGAACGACACAAGTCTGGATAAGGGTACAGCAATCGCCGCCTTGAATTTGGTCAGCACTCTCGAAAAAGACGACACGGTTGAAGGCGGGCAATTAAGAAAGTCCGCCACATCCCAGATGGATTCACTTGCCTCTGGCACGGGAGATAGAGCAGTACGGGCGGTTGCCGCTCAAAAGCTCTATCAATTATCAACTCCAGAACATGCAGCGGATGCGGCAGTAGGATACCTTCAAAAGGACAGTACCAACCCGTTATTAATCAGGTTGACCCTTGATGCGATTAATAGCGGTGATGTCGAGCTGACACCTGCACTCCGATCAACACTGTCTAACGCCATGACAAGCGCCTCCACCGATCCCGCTCAACGCAAACATTTTAGTGAGCTAGTCAGCGGCAAATCCGCCGGCACCACCAGCACTGGCTCCCAGTAACGACCGCGACTATCAAACGAACTTCTCAACCATCTCAATCAGATCGTCAATTAAATAAAAAAGTCAACCAACCAGCACCAGCTAAAGTATTTGAGGCGCCAAAGTTACCTCTACATCAGCTAAATTTATTTCTTAGCCTGATTTTATTTCACTTTGAAAATTAATATATACATCCCCCCACCTGTCCCTAAACATAGCCCACCCAGGACAATCCCATGTCAAAACATCGTAATAGTTTATCTTTGGCCACGGCCTCGTTTCTTGTGCTTGCTTACGCCAGTACGGCATCCGCAACACATGTTTCAAATAACTTCACGGGCTGGGTAGGCCATGACCAGAAGGCTTTCTTCTTCAACCCTAGTAGTTGGGCGTCGTGCAATACTGGCGAAATTTGCGGCACAATGGAGGCCACAGTTGGGACGAGCCAGTGCCACGAACAATCGTTCAGCGTCGGAGCTAGCTTTGAGCCGCCAATCCCGCCGACCTGGGGAGTTTTCTCGTTAAGCGGCTCCGGTGGAATGGCCTGGAGTACGTGCCACGAAAGAAGCGAAACCTTTACATGCACGTCCTCTCCCGGCATCCAGGTCAGAGGTGTGGAGCACATTGGAGAGCGTGTGGGGACGATAAAGCTTACAGGTGGCACACCAAATGAGGTACGAGTGCCGGCTGATAAGTCGTGCCCAGCTCACTGGCAGTTTACGCAATACATAGGGGCTCGCGGAGGCAATCAGAAACAATGCATCTACAATAACCACGGAGACACCGTCACCGGATATCTGCCAGAGTTTCAGCGCCTTAAATGCGACTGGCAATGGTTGCCTGGCCATCCGAAACCTGGCGAAAAGCCGCCGGCTTGACATGTATTGATAACAAACGTTGACCGGGCTAAGAGTTGTTATTTTCGGGCCCTGTTGCGCTAAATCCGCGCTTGCGTGGTTCGCAGGCGCGGCTCCCGCGTAGGAACCCGCGTGCAGCCACGTCGCAGCGAGCAATAATGCTTGTACCCCTCATACGCCCTGGCGAATTCTATCGCAAGAGGATGTTGGGGGTTCTTGGGGCGCGACCCAGAATAGCCGCGTCGCATACGAGTGCTGCTCTTTTAAGAGGCTCACCGCGGCCTCACGATTTAGACAGTCCATACACTACAAACAGCTGTGCCTTTCAATCTCCGGCAACGAAGCACCACCGGCTCACAAATGTGTTTGCAAGGCGGTGCTAGTAGTTGCCTGCTGCGGTCGTCGTACTCGTGGATAGGTGCAGGTATGCAAGCCTAAGTAACTTGGCTTTTGGTCGCGTGCCAGTCAACGCAGTTGTCCGCCGATGAGCGATCCAGCAAAGCAACGCGTTCACCCTCGCCATACGCGAGTGCGCCACTGCCGGTACGACGTGCTCCGGACACAGCGCGATCTCCACAACACGTCCCAATTACACTCATGATCTCGTTGGAGTTCTCACGCAGGAACGTGCCGGCATTCAACACAGCGCGGTCAGGTGCCATGTAGTCGCCCCTGAAAAACCACTCTCAAGCACCAAATGCCATGGTTGCCGAGCACATAATGCTTGAGGACGTTGAGGAACGCGCCCCCAGCACCTGCAACCAGGCACGCAAAATGCGATCCAGCGCAGCAGCCACCGCAGGTTGTCGCCAGCGGCGCGGCCGAACACGTGCAGTTCATCGACCTGGGCGCCTTTGAGATGGCAGCGATTCAAGCGGCGGTCCTGTTTCAGATGTCCGATCACCGGCTCTACCGCTTGCCTTCGTTTGATCCAGCTCCATTGCCGTCGTGTCAGCGTCTTGGCGTTGCCCCGATTCAGGATCTGCACACCCTCCACGTCGCGCCCGCGATACCCCAGGTCCACGATCGCCACCGGCGGGGTGACACTCACATCCTGGAGCAACCCGCGCGTCTGTTCCAGTTGCTCGGCCAACGTATCGCCGTCGTTGGAATTGCCGGGAAAGCTGCGTGCGCCCACGATCAAGCCCTTGCGCGCACTCACCGCAATGCCGACCTTGACACCAAATTCGTACGGGCGCCTTGCCTTGCCCTTGCTGATGCATTCCCCTTCCGGCGCGTGCAACGCGCAGAGTTTTTGTGTGTCCCTGGGACGCTGTGTCAACAACCGGTGTGCGCGCTCCAAGCAGACACCGATGCGCTCACGCACCGACGGTTCCAGCTGGGCCAGCTTGCGTTGCAGATCGCGTAGTACGCGTCCCAGGATCGTGCGCTGGCGTCGCAGCACCTTGCGCATGCGCTTGAACTGGCGCGCATGCGCATAGCACCCGGCCTTGCGGCTCAACGCCGGACCTTGACGCGCATCGCTCTGCCGCAGTGCGATGCCGTGTCGCTTGGCCAGCAGCACCAGCTTCTTGCGCGCCACCTCAAGCAAACGGCTGTCGGTGGGAGGGGCGATCGCTTTTTCCTGCACGGTTGTATCCACGATCACCCGCGACACCTCACCTGCATCCACCGCCTTCATCGCATGAGCGGTGTTGATCGTATGCGCCAACAACTCTTCCATACCGGCTTCGCCCAGACGCTGTCGCCAACGTGTCAGGGAGCTGGGATCGCACGGCAAGCAGGTCTGGAACACGACCTCGCCGGTGAAAAACTGCCAGTACGGATTTTCCAGCCAACGTCCGCACACCGCTTCATCGGACAGGTCGTAGGCGTGCTTGGGGTAGAGCAGCCCGGCGATCAGGCGCATCGGCAATGCGGGTCGACCGCCTGTGCCGGTGGTGACCGGCAACCGTGGCGACAGTGCCTGCTCCAACGCACTCCACGGCAGCCGGTGGCTCAGCTGGACCAGGGGATGGCGCAAGTCGATCTGGTTCTCCAAACGCGAACCAAACAACTCATCGGCAGGCAACTGCTCGGCGGCTGGACGGCGTGTACGCATGGGCGAAAACTGCCAGAAACCGGTCCGTAGAGTAATGAAAACTGACAATGCCAGCACACCTAAAACGCAGGTCAAGCCTTGCAATGGATGCGGCCGGGGGGGCCAGGGGCGACCATGTAAGCGGTGCGCAGGCCCTGCAAACCCGGCAGTTTGGAGACACGACCAGTGCCGACGCTGCTTGTATAGAGTGTCGCGATCCGTGGTGTTTCCTATACGTCCCACGCCGGTCCACGGTACACCTCATCGCTCCTGACGCAACGCCTTGCCGGGTGGCTGAGTAACTGGGGCGCCCTGGTGTGGACGCGCTGCCGCTGGCGCACGAAGCCGGCGCAGTCACCTAGACCGCAGCTCGGTACTCGACGCTTCTCAGGCCACTAGTCTTACGTGTCCGACGCAGACGTATCCAGATCGCTCGCAATAGCGCCGCATTCTGCAGTCCCACGCCTGGAACTGCTCCAACTTAAAGGCCTCCAGAGGGCGCGGGTCGTTGGCCAGTATTTTCTTGTACGCAACATACGCAAGGCGCTGGGACAACAGCGCATCGCACGCCTTTTCCGCATGAATGGATCCAGATGCGAGACCGGCATCGCTTTCAGCAATGTGGCGTGTGCCAAGCGCGAAACTGCCTCGCCGCAACGATGCGTCCCCGCACGGCTCATGGCCGCGCGGAAGCACAAGCGCTCAACGCAAGCGCGAAAACGCACCGATCCCCGCGATCGCCAGCCGCTCTGCGGGCACCGCCGTTTCAGCGAACGACAGCCGCAGATA
The DNA here is from genome assembly GCF_001423585.1 of Xanthomonas sp. Leaf148. Classification (GTDB taxonomy): domain Bacteria; phylum Pseudomonadota; class Gammaproteobacteria; order Xanthomonadales; family Xanthomonadaceae; genus Xanthomonas. The sequence goes on from NZ_LMOP01000001.1 coordinate 591,186, forward strand.
GCGGATCTGGCGAACCTCGGGGAAATTCAGGCGCTGGGTCGAGAGCGCGTAGGCGATATTGGACAGCTCGCCGGCGCCGGCGGGCTGCCAGTGCTGGCCATCTTCGCTGGTTTCGGCGCGATAGCCCTTCGGTGGCGCCGCACCGTTCATCACCGTGCGCGAGGGCGTGAGGCTGAAACCGGCCACCTGATGCAGCGCACCGAGGTCCATGGTCACCTGCGCGGGATGGCCCGGCGTGGGAGCGGGCGTGATCCAGATCGTGCTGGCATTGTCGTCCAGCAACGTGTCCGCCCCTGGCGCGCTCGCCTCGACGATGCGCCAACAGGCGGTGGACAGCACGTCCGGCGCGTTTGCCGTGGGGCGTGCGACCGGCACCGGCGCCACGGCGCGGAACAGCGCGAATTCGCTGATCGCCGGGCACACCGGCGCCTCAAGCACGACCAGGCGCACCCGGCGCGCGGCAACCGGGCGCTCCAGCCGCACGATGCGCTGTGCACCGATACATTGCGCTTCGGCCAGCCGCTGCCATTGCCCATAGACCTCGGCTTCGACCGCAAAGCGGGTGACGCGCACGCCCAGCGGCAGGTACTCGCGCAACCGGATCAGGTCAAAGCTGTGTACCGCAGACAGCTCCAACGTCAGCGTGGGCGTGGTCATCTCATCCGGTGTGGACCAGTAGCTGTCCGGCTGCCGATCAAGCACGCGCGCCGGCTCGAACCCAGCACCGCGCGACGCACTGGCGCTGGCCTTGGCGCCCTTGGCCAGATCGATGGCGAAGCTGGCGCGGATTGCGTCGCCGAAACTCTGCAGCACCGCCACATCGTGGTCGGCGATGCGGCCGCGTCGGTCGGGCGGGAGATTGAGGTTCATGTTGGTGCCGCGCGCGACGGAAGTGTCGAAATAGCGCACCAGGTTCTCCGGGCTGCGCACCTTGCCATCTTCATCGGCATGGTAGAACCAGCCCGGGCGGATCGAGGTATTGGTTTCGGCCGGCCACCACAGCGCCCCGCCACGCACCCCGGAGTTGCCGTTTTCCTGTGTGTAGGGCGCATTGGGCATGGTGGGCCAGGACGGATCGCCGGCGACACCATCCTCGTTGCCGCCCCACCGGATATCGGCGCCGAGCGGGTCGAAGGTGCAGGCCATCGGCTGGTGCCGATGCACCAGCTCGATCATGCGTGGCCAGTTGTAGTAAGCGGGCGCATCGATCTTGCGCGCTTCGCGCGCTCCACCGTAATAGCCGTCGCCACCATTGGCGCCATCGAACCAGAACTCGAACAGGTCGCCATAGCCCGTGCATAGCTCGACGATCTGCTTGCGGAAATAGTCGAGATAGCCGGGCCGCCCATACTCGGCGTGGTTGCGATCCCAGGGCGAGAGATAGAGGCCGAACGCCAGGCCAGCGCGTCGACACGCCGCGGCCATCTCACCGACGATGTCGCCTTTGCCGTTCTTGTACGGCGAGTTCCGGATGCAATGCTCGGTCAAACGCGTCGGCCAGAGACAGAACCCATCGTGGTGCTTGGCCGTAAAAATGAGCCCTTTCAGATTGCCAGCCTTGGCAGCAGCGACGATCTGATCGGCTGAAAAATCGCTGGGATCGAATTTGCGCGGATCCTCGTCGCCGTAGCCCCATTCCTTGTCGGTAAAAGTATTCATCGCAAAATGCACGAAGGCGTATTGCTCCCACCGATGCCACCGTAGCTGTCGCTTGCTGGGCAGCGCACCCCACGGTGCCGGCCCGTTTGCGCGCGGCGTCTGTGTGATCCGCGCCGCCGGGGAACTGAAGCTGGCGGCAGCGGCCACCACACCCGTGGCAAGAAAAGTACGACGATCGATCATTGGCACCTCCGACTTTGCACAAGTTTCGATCTTAGCTTTTCCAAAGGCGAAAGAGTCCTACCCCCGAAGCAACAGGCGGTGATGCAAGGCACCGCGCACAGGCCGCTGCGCGGCTGGCCTTGAATCGCGTGCGACGCACGCTGCGCGGAAGTGTGGTTTGACGGCCGATTGTCTTTCTACGCTGCGCTGTTGGCGCTTGCATGGCGACTCATCTTCCGCACGCGAAGCGAGCTGCGTGAACAGAGACAACAATGGCTAACTGATGACACCCAACAAAGACCGTACGACAACCCGGGCGAGCCAACATCTGCCATTTTTTGTCATCACGATTGACCGCAGGCGCCCTATTTTGGCTGCACTGAAGTGCGCGGACCACAGAGACGTTGCGTCACAGCAGTTGCTTGGGCTGCTTGTGCATCCCCCTTCGATGCCAGGACGCCCTGGTCGTCAGCCGTACGCACTAACGAAGATGCTGCGGATTGATCTGCTGCAGCATTTGGACGCCAGCGATCCGGCAATGGATAAAACGCTGCACGAGTCCCCATCTCGCGACATTTGCCAAGCTCAAGCCCACGACGCGCGTCATCTCGGCCGTGGCATTTGAACTTCAAGCATCCCGCAGGTTGTGCGGAGCTTTCTGCATCGGGGCAATTAAGCAGGCGTCACGGACATACACCGCTCTCCGTCTGTTGCTTTGCGTTTTCTACGGAGGCGAGAACGCTCGACCGCGGATCTATTGCCTATCCACATCGCGCGGAAAATAGCGACGAAACTTTTCTTCCCAGGCCTGGAATTGTTCCAGCGTGTACTCATCCATTGGCCGTTCCACCGAGGCGACTGCCTTGTTCTGTGCAACGATCGCGATCCGCTGAGACGACAGTTCGTCCCAGGCCTTCCGCAAGGCCGCCGGATCGGGATGCGACACCAGCATGGCTTCCAGCAGCGTGGCCTGCGCAACACGCGCGGCCAGCAGGTCGCTGAGCGCATCGGTCACTGCGCGCATCCATTCCTCGTTACGAGTGTCCATTCCAAGCGTACCGCGAGCATTGAGAGTGCCGCAGCGTAGCGCCTGTACGTCAACGGCAATGTGCAGTGCGCCTGATCGGTCACCGGCCGCGCAATGGCCTGGGCGATGAACACCAGAAACCCAGCGCATTGTCAGTCGGTTTTTCCCTGACAGCGGGGGAAATACCGGCTAAACGCGAGCTCGGCCGCAGGATTTCAGTTCTGTGGTGGTTGGTCGCTATCCCGTTGCCGAGCCATCACGCGTACTTCACGCGCCCGCGGGTCGGTGCCTTCTTTATGGACACCAGGACCACCTACATGACTGCTTACTTGCAACGCTATAACGTCGGCCGCCGCCTAGGCGCTGCATTTGGAATCCTGATCTTGCTGTCGAGCCTGCTCGTGGCGATCGGCCTGGTCACCATGGCCAACGCCAAGCAGCAATTGGACTTTATCGTTCTGGATCGCATGGCCAAGATCCAGATCGGCAACGGCATGCTGGACGCGAACTCCACGATCATGATCGCGCTGGGCACCTACTCTATGGCAACCAGCCCCGAGCTCGACGCCGAAGCGCTGGCGACCATCAAGGAGCAACGCCAGCGCTACAGCGACCTGCGCGCCAAGCTCGACACGCTGCCCAGCTCGGAGGAAGGCCGCAAGATTCGTACAGTGCTGGACGAGCGGCGCACGATCTCGGCCAAGATCAACGACGAGGTCATGAAACTGGCGGCCGCAGACGACAATGCACCGGCGCAGGCGCTGCTGAGTGCGAAGGCACGCCCGGCCACCATGGCGTGGCAGGACAAGATCCGCGAGCTGGTCACCCGCCAGGAAGATCAGAGCCATCAGGCCTATACCGAAGCGGTTGCGTCGATGAAACGCGGCAAGCTGCTGATCAGCCTGGGCGGTATCGCTGTCGTGGCGATCAGCAGCCTGCTGGCCTGGCTGATCACCCGCAGCCTGACCCAACCGCTCGCGCGTGCGACCAAGGCAGCCGAGGCCATCGCCAACGGTCAGCTGGATAACAACGTCCAGACCGACGCGCAGGACGAAACCGGCCGCCTGCTGCGCGCCATGAGCGGCATGCAGACACAGCTGCAAGCCTTGCTCAGCGCCCAGGGCGACATGGCCAAGCGCCACAACGATGGGCAGATCAGCTTCCGTATCGATACCAACGCATTTCCCGGCGACTACGGCCGCATGGCGCAGGACACCAACACCCTGGTCGCCTCGCATCTAGCCGTGCAGACCACGCTCGCGCGCATCATGGGCCGCTATGCCATCGGCGACCTGAGCGAGAGCATGGACGCGCTGCCCGGCGAAAAAGCCGTACTCACCCAGACCATGAACGAGGTCAAGGCCAATCTGTCGGCGATGAATACCGAGATCAAGCAGCTGGCGCAGTCGGCGGCCAACGGCGATTTCAGCGCGCGCGGCGATGCCGACCGCTTCCAGTACGACTTCCACATCATGGTCGATAGCCTCAACCAGCTGATGGCCACCGCCGATGGCAATCTGCAATCGCTGTCGTCGCTGCTGCAATCCATCGCCGCAGGCGACCTGACCGCACGCATGAGTGGCGACTTCAAGGGGGTGTTCGCACAGATGCGCGACGACGCCAATGCCACCGCCACACAGCTGGCCGAAATTGTCGGGCGCATCCAGCACTCGGCGGTGTCGATCAATTCGGCCGCCAGCGAAATTGCCGCCGGCAATCAGGATCTGTCGCAACGTACCGAGCAGCAGGCCGCCAACCTGGAAGAAACCGCCGCATCGATGGAAGAACTCACCTCCACCGTGCGGCAGAACGCAGAACATGCGCGCCAGGCCAATCAGCTGGCGATCGGCGCTGCTAGCGTCGCCTCGCAGGGCGGCGACATCGTCAGCAAGGTCGTGGGCACGATGACCGGCATCGAAGCCTCGTCCAAGAAGATCGCCGACATCATCAGCGTCATCGACGGCATCTCCTTCCAGACCAACATCCTGGCACTGAACGCAGCGGTCGAAGCGGCACGCGCCGGCGAACAAGGCCGCGGTTTTGCGGTGGTCGCCAGCGAAGTGCGCACCCTCGCCCAGCGCTCCACCGCGGCGGCCAAGGAGATCAAGAGCCTGATCGACGATTCGGTCGAGCGCGTGGCCGAAGGCTCGGCACTGGTGCACAGCGCCGGCACCACAATGGCCGAGATCGTGGCGAGCGTGCAGCGCGTCACCGACATCATGGGCGAGATTTCCGCCGCCTCGCAGGAGCAGTCGGCCGGCATCGAACAGGTCAACCTCACCGTCACCCAGATGGACGAAACCACGCAGCAGAATGCCGCGCTGGTGGAAGAAGCCACCGCCGCCGCTCGCTCGATGGAAGAGCAGGCCGTGCAGCTCAGGCAGGCGGTGTCGATCTTCAAGATCGAAGCCGAACGCCCGTCGGTTGTGCGCGCAGCTGCACCGACCGTGCTGCATTCCAAGAAGCCGGCCGGCGTTGCCGCAGCGAAGCCACGCGTTGCCGCGACATCGATCAAGCGACCCGTCAGGCAAGCGGTGGTCGCCAGCGCGTCGAGCAATGGTGCTGATTGGCAAGAGTTCTAAGCCGGCGTTTTTAGCAAGAGATGGCGCAATACGAAGGCCGGCTGCGTGAGCAGCCGGCCTTCTGCATTGCACCCGATTGCCTTCCAATCAATGACGACGAGACAGCGGTCAGCTCCATTCGGCCAGCAACTGCGCCATCCGCGCCAGACCCAGCTCCAGTTCCGCAGGCGACACACCGCCCGCCCCCAACCGCAGGTGCTGCGGGCATGCATACGCACCACCGGACATCACAAACGTCTTGAACGGCGGCGCAAGCAACCGGCGACTGAAGGCATCGGCGTCGATCGGCAAGTCGAGATGCGCAAGACCGAGCAGGCCTGCCTGCGGCCGCTGCCATGTCAGTGCCGGCTGCTCGGCGACAAAGCGATCCAGTAGATCGATCCGCGCGCGCCCCATCGCACGCGAGTGCTCAACCGTCGCATCGAAATGCTCCGGTCGCAGCGCGACCTCGGCAATGCGCTCCCCCAGCACGTTCATGATCTCGCTGGTGTTTTCGCGTAGCACCATCGCCGCATTGAGCAAGGCTTGGTCGCGCGTCACCATCCAGCCGGTCCGCAAGCCCTGCAGGCCGAGCAGCTTCGACACGCTGCCGGTACTCACTCCGCGGTCGTAAAGGGTTGCGATGCGTGGGGTCTCTTGCCGATCCCACTCCAGACCGCGATAGACCTCGTCGGAAAGGATGTAGGCCCCCACGCGCTCTGCCGCAGCCACAATGCGCTGCAGCGTCGCCAGGTTCTCCACGCGTCCAGTCGGATTGTTGGGATTGCACAGGAAGATGAGCTTGGTCCTGGGCGTGACCAACGCTTCGAGCTGGTCGATATCCAGTGCCCAGTTGGATGCCTCCGAACGCGTCACCAACTTGGGCACCGCACCGATTTGCTGTGCCAGCACCAGCGGTTGCTGCCACCCCGGTGCATCGATGACGAACTCATCTCCGGCAGCGAGCAACTGTGTCAGCACCAAGTAGTTCGCCTCCTGCGCGCCGGCGGTGATCAGCACATCCTGCAACCCGCATGTGCTGGCATACCCATACTGCGCCAGCACCCGTTCGCGCAGCAGTGGCAAGCCTTGATAGTCCTCGCCGGTCCAATCCAGCGACTGCGCAGGATCCAGCTGCGCCAGATAGCGCTGCAATGGCGGCGAAGGCGACAACGAATAGGTGACGCAGGCATCAGGCTTGGCACGATGCGCGGTGAGCCATTGCTCCCAAAAACTGTTCGACGGCACAGGCATGCGTAAGACTCCCTTATCCCATGACGGCCGGGCATACGCCCAGCCCAAGCGAAGCATCGATCACCGCGCCACGTAAAATGCGTGCCTCATCGCGGCACAGGTAAAAGCACAGGTCGGCAATCTCCCGCGGCGCGATCAACCGCCCGCCGGGCAGCGATGCTTCAAGCGCCTGGCGTTGTTCGGCCGACAATGCATTCAAGGTACTGGCCTGAAACATCGGCGTATCGGTGGCGCCAGGACAGACAGTGAAGACATCGATACCTGTGCAGGCGTAGGTGGCCGCAAGTTGCCGCCCCAGAAACGCCACCGCCGCCTTGCTCATGCCATCGGCAGCGCGAAAGCGCGGAAAGTGCGTGATTCCGCCGTCCACCGAACTCATGAACACGATCTTGCCGTGTCCGCGCGCCAGCATGCTCGGGATAACATCCTCGCTGAGCCACAGCGGCCCCAGCGTATTGACCCGGAAAAACACCTCGTCCTGTTCCTTGTAGCTGGCCGCCGCACGTTCAACGGTCTTGGTGCCGACGCCAGCGTTATGGATCACGATGTCCAGCGGCAAAGACAGTACCTGCATCAGTTGCGCGTGGCTCTGCTGGTCGCCCACATCCAGCTCCAATGCGTGCACGTACTCATCGCCGACTTCATCGAGCAGCGCCTGCGCCCGTTGCCGGCTCTCCTCCCCCGGGCGGTAGGTAAAGCTCACCCTGTAACCGGCCTGCGCAAAAACGTGCACCAGCTCGACGCCGATACCTCCTGCACCGCCGGTAATCAGCACATGTTGACGATCGATCTCGATTGCATTCATCGCGCAACTCCCGCAGTGACGGCCTGCATCAGCGCATCTCGTTCGTCCAGCGCAGCAAAGGCGCCCTGCAACGCATCGCCCAGTCGAACCACATCCTCCATCGCGGCATAGACCTGCATGGAAACACGCAGCACGTAGCTCGCGTTGTCTGGCCACGCGTTCACTGCCACGTCGATGGCATGGGTGTCGTACAGCCAGTCCTGCAGCGCGGCCGCATCGGGATATGCCGCGCAGAGGCGAGGCGGCAGCGCGAACGCCACCATGCTTGCCAGGTGTTCATCGGTGGCCAGACGTTTCAGCGGCAATCGCGCCGTCAGGTACTGCGCACAGCGCAGCGCCGATGCATGGTGATGTGCGAACAGTGCAGGCAGGCCGCCAGGCAGCACGTTCTGCAGGAAAACGATCGCTTCGGGAATGCACAGCAACGGCGTCGGGTCGGAGGTACCCAGCCAATCGAATTCCAGATGCAGCCGCGGGCGAGCGCTGCTGTTGTCGCCGTAGCCGCGACTGATCACCGGCGGATGCACGCCCGCCTGACGATCGCGACGCACATGCAAAAATCCCGCGCCGCGCGGGCTGCACAGCCATTTATGGCAATCGCCCGCGTAATACGCCGCTCCGATCGCCTGCACATCCAACGGCAACATGCCTGGTGCATGCGCACCATCGACCACTGTATCGATGCCACGTTCGGCCAGCGCCGCGACCAGGGCTTTGATCGGAAATACGATCCCGGTCGGGCTGGTGACGTGATCCAACACGGCAAGCCGCGTGCGCGGGGTGACTCGTTCCAGCACGGCCTGCACCACACGCTGCGGGTCCGACACCGGCACGCCGACCTGCGCAACCACCACGGTGGCCCCGGTGTTGCCGGAGACAAAGTCGAGTAGATTGCGTGCAGACAAATACGCATGGTTGGTAGTCAGAATCTCGTCGTCGCGCGTAAAAGAACGCGAGCGCAGCACCGCGCTCAATGCGGTGGTCACGTTGGGCAGCAATACCAGGTCGACTGGATCGGCGCCGATGACCCCAGCCAGCGCCTCGCGCGAGGCATCTAATAAGCGCGGTAGATCGCGCAGGATGAACACAGACGGCAGCCGCTCGATCTGCGCACGAAACGCCGTCTGGCGTTCCAGTACAGCGTTGGGGCATGCCCCCAGCATGCCGTGATTGAGACAGGCGACGCCTGGATCGAGCGAAAAACGTTGCTTCATCCGCACAGCCGGTGCGTCGGATTCCCACGGTGATTGCATCAGACACGTCCTCTCGGCAACGGCAGATCAGGAAACAAGGGTGGGCTCGGCCGCGACGCGGTGCTGAGCGATCAGCTGCAGCAGTGACTCTCGCGAAGGTGCGGCCAGCGGTAGCACGGGATGTGTCGCGGCAAGACTGCGCACCCGCGTTACGACGTCGTACCGATTGAAAATTGCAGACGGGTCTTCAAGCATTCCCGTGCGCCGTGCCAATGCGTGCCAGACCACTGCATCATGGCGCGCAGCGGCAGCGATGTGCGGCAAACCGATCGCATCCGGGTGCTGAAATGCAGGCGGTTTACCTGCCCACAGCGCGCTGCGTGTGCGGTCCTGCGCCACGCTATCGACGTACCAGGGCCGCACAAGACGCTGCGCAAGCGCGTCGGCATCGACGGCAAACCGCAGCGGGTCATCCAGTCCTTCGCGATGCGCAAGATCGGCAACGGCATATGCGTAGCGCATCGCCAAGGACATACCGCGCGTATAGGTCGGATTGGTGGTGCACAACGCATCGCCGACCGCGATGGTCCCAGCCACGGTCGGCATGCCGCTCGCCACCGCGGACCGATAGCGGTTTTCGCACACTGGCCAGCGCAGCACATCCGATACCGGCTCGCAGACGCCAGCGTCGAGCCAGGTTGCGATGCCGGCGTGCGCGCCTGCAGCTGCAGTGAACACCGCTGGCTCAACCATGGCATGCCATGCGCTATCGCCATGCGGTGCCATCAGCGTGATGGAGACATAGCCGTTATCGGCGGGACACACGATGCAGCCACTGGACGCGGCATAGCCACCCACCGAAAAACCCGCAGTGAGTTGCACATTCGGCCGCTGCCGGCAGCGATACCACCGCGTGAAATATGCGAGCCCGCAGTTGTCCACCAAGGTATCGGGCGTCTGCACACCGGCCTGTCGCAACCATTTGCCGAACGCAGAGCCGCGACCCAGCGCATCGATGGTCAGCGCCGCGCGTAGCTCACCGCGCGAGCTGCACACCCCTTCCACCAGTGGACTGTCGTCGGTGCGAACCAGCAGGCCGTGGACGCTGGTTGCGTCATGCACCGTGATGTTCGGCTCTGCCAGCACCACCGCACGAACGACGTCCTCGATCAACGAGCGGCGCGTCGACAGACCGAACAACTCCGGATCGTCGTTGCGAGGCACAGCGACACCTGGCGCAAGCGTTGCGCCGAACGGCATCTCGACCGCACCGGCATCCAGCAACGCCTGCCAGATATCCGGCGCGCGTTCGCGCAGCACCTGCCGCCCCAGCGCGGCCAGCGCATGCGTATGACGGGCGTGCGGCACGCCTTTGCGCCACCAGCTCGGCGTGGGCAGATGGGCATCGCGCGCCAGCGATGACCCGCCGACGACCCCGTCGCGTTCAAGCACGGTCACCTGGTAGCCGTGTCTGGCAAACGCCAGTGCGCTCATCAAGCCGGCGATGCTGCCGCCGACCACCAGCACCTGCGACGTATCGGTCATGGCGCACACCCTGCGCCCACATCGATCAGGCATGGCGACAGGTCGTACGCAAACAGCAAACGGGTGGCGACAACAAACCCCGGCATCATCGGCCGCCCTCCATCGCGAATCCATACCCGTCCGGGTTGTCGAGCACAGGCACGCTGGCGGTGCGCAGCAACAACGAGCGCGCCGTCCACAGTTCGGCAAAAATTCGGTAGCGCAGCGCGGTCTGATCCAGGTAGTCCACACCCGCGGAACCGCCGGTGCCAACGCGACGGCCGATGAAGCGCTCCACCATGCGCGCATGCCGCTGCCGCCAGATCAACATCGCCTGTTCCAGCTCGACCACGCTTTCCAGCAGTTCGCGCGGCCACGCAAGCTGCGGCAACTCACGATGACTTTCGACAAACACCAAGGCCGCACGTACCGCACGGTGTGCGTCGTGGGCGGGCGCGTCGAGCTGCGCGTGCTCGTCGGCCAGCAGGAACGCCTGGGCGCTATCGTCTTCCGCCGCATGCCGCGCACGCAGCCGCTGCAGCTCTTCTATGCTGCTGCCACGCTCGGCGGCCAGACGCCAACGACGCTCGCTGTCGGCGCGCATCGCCTGGATGTAGCGACGTGCGAAGCGCTCCTTCGCTGTCGGCGTCGTGGCGCCATCGATCGGTAGCCGAGCCAGCCATGCATACAAAGACTGCTTGAGGGATGGGCCGGCCTTGGCGCGTGCTTCGACACGTTGCGCAGCAGTCGAGGGACTGCCATCCGGCAGTTTGAGCGCATCGCGATAGGAGCCCGCGCTGATGGAAATACGTTGTGCATCTTCAAGACCCAACAGGATCTCGATCTCGCGCAGTTGCGCCGATTGAAACCCGCTGGCTGGCGTCAACCGCTCGCGAAACTCCAGAAAGTCGCGCGCCGTCATCGTCTCCATCAGTCGAAAATGCTGATTCGCTTGCTCGAATACCGTGATTGCACGACGGAGCGAACGCACCCCGGCAACCACCTGATGCCCGGCCACGTCCGGTGCATTGAGCAGGTCACGGGTAAAGGTCAACTCGCGCAGCACCAGCTTGAACCACAGCTCGTGGACTTGGTGCACGCTGATGAACAAGGCCTCGTCGTTGCTGACCGCCGACTCATCGTCGTCAAGTCCTCCCTGCAGGGCCAGCAGCTGCTCGACCTTGATGTAGTCCCAGTAGTTCGCCGCGACCGCCCGCGCGCCTTTTTGCTGCTGCAATGCCAGGTCGGGCTCTGCACTCAACCGGCCAGCATCATCCAAGCAAATGCTCCCTTTTCAGTTGCGTCCACGCGGCGAGATTGGCGTAAGCCATCTTCTCCAGATCGTCCCAGATGGCCGTTTGTGCCACCTCCGGCTTGACGATCAGCTCCAGGCGATGCCCATTCGGGTCGCGGAAGTACCACGACGTGGCCAATTCGGCATGCCGTCCATCCCCGGCCACGTCATGGATCACCGGCCCCTCCACCTCGACGCCGCTGTCTCGCAAGCGGGCGCAAAGTGCGTCGGCCCGCTCGCTGTCGCGCACTTCAAGGGCAAGATGCTGCGCCCAGTCTTCCTCGACCGGCACCAGCGGCAGCGCACTGCCAAGCACCTCGAAGAAACAGATATAGCTGCCGTCTTCCATTTCAAAGAAGACATTATTATTGGTTGCCTTCAGACCACTGGAAGGAACGTGGTCAATCAATGCCGCCGCAAACTTCAAACCCAGGGTATCGGCATAGAAACCCACTGTTTCTGCCGCATCCCGGCAGCGATAACCTACATGATGAAGTTTACTCAACATACCGCACTCCTATATTCCGCCCATAGAAATTCAACTTTCAATTAAATGAAAGGTCTTCAAAACATATTTTCTAGCCAGCGACAACACGCAGCCACGCTTGCGCACAGCTTGATATAGCGACTGCAGCTATCGGACGCAGTTGCCCCTCGCGGCACCTCCACCGGCGATGCTGGCGAAGAGCCGACTGGCTGCAAGCGTTCTCATCCACAACGAGATGGAACTTAACACTTATAGCGGGAGATTTTTAGTAATACCTCAACGATTTTTCGAAGGCATTTGCAATCGATCGCGAGTTTTTCCGAGGGCGCCGTAGATCGCTACCGATGGAAAAGTCAACTTTTCACAAGAGTTGCAGGTGAGCACGCAGATCCGTCGAGACATGCATCACAAAGTGGTCCTCTGCAGATCTTTCGAAGATCATCAGAGGTACCTGCAGAAACTTCGAGATTTACATCAATTTCTCGAGACAGATCTCATTCCAGCATAATCACCACATGGTTACTTAAGCGGAACCATTATCTAGCCCAGATTTCGCGGCAGCCATAAAGAAGCGCGGGCTGTCACTGAGATGACACCTTGGAAGCGGATGCATGGCTACTTCACCAGACGACCTCCGCACAAGAATCGACTACGCTTGGCCACGACACCCCGCACGATCATCGCAAGCGGCGCTGGCCCGATTTGCAGCGGATGTCCAACACGGAGCCCGGGCACCCAACCCGCCGCTCTGACCCCATCGGCAACGCTCCGCTTGTGCGTCTGCCCAGGCGTGCAGCGCTGCACCCTGGATCGCGGTTCCGGCCCGCTCGGCTTAAACTTGTCGTCCCCCCGGTCGACCCGACCACCGCAGCCGCCGCACGCGGCGCACCGCAGGCCATTGCCGCACGCCCTGCACGCCATCGCCTGCCCGCCCCTCACCGCGCCCAGATTTCGGAAGACGTTTCTTGCAAAGCACTGACACCAAAGACAAATCCAAGCCCAGCAGCGGGGCCCCCGAGCACACCCCGCTGATGAAGCAATTCTTCGCCGCCAAGTCGGACTACCCCGATCTGCTGCTGTTCTTCCGCATGGGCGATTTCTACGAGCTGTTCTACGACGATGCGCGCAAGGCGGCGCGGCTGCTCGATATCACCCTGACCCAGCGCGGCAGCTCCGGTGGTGCGCCGATTCCGATGGCCGGCGTACCGGTGCATGCCTACGAAGGCTATCTGGCGCGGCTGGTGGCCTTGGGCGAGTCGGTAGCGATCTGCGAGCAGATCGGCGACCCGGCGCTGGCCAAGGGTCTGGTCGAGCGCAAGGTGGTGCGCATCGTCACGCCGGGCACGGTCACCGACGAGGCGCTGCTGGACGAGCGACGCGACACCTTGTTGATGGCGATCTCGCGCAGCAAGCAAGGCTATGGCCTGGCCTGGGCCGATCTTGCCGGCGGACGTTTTTTGGTCAATGAAGTAGACAGCGTCGATGCGCTGGAAGCGGAGATCGCGCGGCTGGAGCCGGCGGAACTGCTGGTGCCCGACGAAGACAACTGGCCGGAATTTTTGCGCGGGCGCATCGGCGTACGTCGCCGGCCGCCGTGGTTGTTCGATGCAGACAGCGGGCGCCGGCAACTGCTGGCGTTTTTCAAACTGCACGACCTGTCCGGCTTCGGCATCGACGACAAGCCGTGCGCCACCGCTGCCGCCGGCGCACTGCTCGGCTATGTGGAAGAAACCCAGAAGCAGCGCCTGCCGCATCTGACCTCCATCGCCATGGAAGTGGCCAGCGAAGCGATCTCGATGAACGCTGCCACGCGCCGGCATCTGGAGCTGGACACGCGCGTCGATGGCGATACCCGCAATACCTTGCTCGGTGTACTCGATAGCACGGTCACGCCGATGGGCGGCCGGTTGCTGCGACGCTGGCTGCATCGTCCGTTGCGCTTGCGCGATGTGCTGATGCAACGTCACCACGCGGTCGGCAGCCTGATCGATTCCGGCGCCGATGCCGACGTGCGCGAGGCCTTCCGCGCGCTTGGCGATCTGGAACGCATCCTCACGCGCGTGGCATTGCGCTCGGCACGCCCGCGCGATTTTTCTACCCTGCGCGATGGCCTGGCGTTGTTACCGAAGGTACGCACCATCCTCGCGCCGCTGGATTCGCCGCGCCTGCAGACCTTGTTCGCCGAACTGGGCGAGCACGACGCCACCGCGCATTTGCTGATCGGCGCGGTAGCCGAACAACCGCCGCTCAAGCTCAGCGATGGCGGCGTCATCGCCACCGGCTACGACGCCGATCTGGATGAGTTGCGACGGCTGTCCACCAATGCCGATCAATTTTTGATCGATCTGGAACAACGCGAACGCGCCAGCAGCGGCATCGCCACGCTCAAGGTCGGCTACAACCGCGTGCACGGGTATTACATCGAGATCAGCAAGGGCCAGGCCGACAAGGCGCCGCTGCATTACAGCCGCCGTCAGACCCTGACCAATGCCGAGCGCTACATCACCGAAGAACTCAAGAGCTTCGAAGACAAAGTGCTGTCGGCACGCGAGCGCTCACTGTCGCGCGAAAAGCTGCTGTATGACGGGTTGCTCGATGCGCTGGGCAGCGAGCTGGAAGGCCTCAAGCGCTGCGCCAACGCACTGAGCGAGCTGGATGTGCTGGCCGCCTTCGCCGAGCGCGCGCAGGCGCTGGACTGGGCGCAGCCCGAACTGGACAGCGCGCCGTGCCTGCGCATCGAACGCGGCCGCCACCCGGTGGTGGAAGCAGTGCGCGACCAGCCGTTCGAGCCCAACGATCTGGACCTTCACACCGACCGCCGCATGCTGGTCATCACCGGCCCGAACATGGGCGGTAAATCGACCTATATGCGACAGAACGCGTTGATCGTGTTGCTGGCGCATATCGGCAGCTTCGTGCCGGCCAGCCGCGCGGTGATCGGGCCGATCGATCGCATCCTCACCCGTATCGGCGCTGGCGACGACCTGGCGCGCGGGCAATCCACCTTCATGGTGGAAATGGCCGAAACCAGCTACATCCTGCATCACGCCACGCCGCACTCGCTGGTGTTGATGGACGAGATCGGCCGGGGCACGTCCACCTATGACGGTCTTGCCTTGGCCGATGCGGTGGCGCGCCATCTGGCGCACACCAATCGTTGCTACACGCTGTTTGCCACGCATTACTTCGAGCTCACCGCACTGGCCGACGAATCGCATGCCGGCGGCGCCAGCGGCATTGCGAACGTGCACCTGGATGCGGTGGAACACGGCGAGCGTCTGGTGTTCATGCATGCGGTCAAGGACGGCCCGGCCAATCGCAGCTTCGGTCTGCAGGTGGCCGCACTGGCCGGCTTGCCCAAGGCGGCGGTGATGCAGGCGCGGCGTCGCCTGGCCGAGCTGGAGCAACGCGGCGGCGAAAGTCATAGCGCACACATGGCGCCCGCTGCCCTGGATGCCCCGCAACAGTTCGGGCTGTTCACCGCACCCTCCTCCGCGGCGCAGGACGCACTGCAGGCACTGGACCCGGACGAACTCACCCCCAAGCAGGCGCTGGAAGCGCTGTATCGGTTGAAGGCGTTGCTGTGAGGGCGGGGATTGGGGAGTCGGGATTAGGGATTGGTTAGTCTGAGAGCGGGATTGGGGAGTCGGGATTAGGGATTAGGGATTGGTTAGAGCGGAGTTGGGTGGTTTTATTTTTCGACGCACGGTATGCAAACACCACAACTCCGCTTCATGACCAGATGCGTTCGCTTCGCCACTTGGCACTGATCGCCGGCAGCCGCCCTGGATCACGCTTCGCACGCGCGAGTGCGCGGGTGGATTGCTCTGACGCTGCGACAGGCGCACCCTGCCGCAACGCTTTGTCCAACAGGGAACCCGACGCATGACCACTTCTGCCTCGCTGACCGATCAGCTGGCCGCGCAATTGCAAGGCCCGCAGTTGCAACAACTCGCCAGCCGCCTGGGCATTGCGCCCGAGCAGGCCCAATCGGCGGTGCAGACCGCGCTGCCGCTGTTGATGGGCGCGCTGGGACGCAACAGCCAGCAGGCTGGCGGCACCGATGCCTTGCTGGGCGCCCTGCAGCGCGACCACGCCGCCAGTCCGGACATCGGCAGCCTGTTCGGCACGCTACTGGGCGGTTCGGCTGGCGGGGCGCAAGCCAACGGTGCCGGCATCGTGAGCCATCTGTTCGGCGACAAGGCACCGCAGGCGGCGGCCGGCCTGGGCCAGGCCACCGGGCTCGAACCCAGCAAGGCAGGCCAACTGCTGCAGCTGCTCGCCCCCATCGTGATGGCGTACCTGGCCAAACGGTTTCTTGGTGGCGGTGCGGCAACCAGCACTCAGCTCGGCCCCGCCCTGGCGCAGGAACATCAGCAGGTCCGCAGCACTGGCGGTGCCAGCGGTTTGCTGACCAGCGTGCTGGATCAGGATGGCGATGGCCAGTTGGGTCTGGGCGATGTCATGAAGTTGGGCGGCAGCCTGTTCGGCAAACGCTGACCACGGGGCGCTGCACCGAGTGGGCACCGCCGTGCTATCCATAGTGCGACGCTATCGATATGGTTGAATAATTCGAATTCACCAAATGATCGATGCTCTTTATCGTGTGCCAACGCCGCCATGATGAGTCCGCCTGAAGCATCCGCCTGTCTGTTGCGTCTCCCGTCAGCCAGATCGCACGTGCGACGCCAGGCAGCCGCTAGCATCGGCAGGGCCGGCAGCCGTCGTGGAGCGGCTGCCGCATTGTTTTCGTCATCGATAACCACGCCTCACGCACTGCTCCACTTCGATTCCACCAGCACGTGTCGCGCATCGGCACGCAGCTCCCCAAGTGCTCACGCACATAGGTATTGCCATGACCACCGAAGCAAAGTGCCCGATCAACCACGCCGTCGTCGGCGCCGGAACCACCAATCGCGATTGGTGGCCGCAGCAATTGAGCGTGGATCTACTCAGCCAGCATTCGACCAAGTCCAACCCGCTGGGCCAGACCTTCAATTACGCCGAGGCGTTCAAGCGCATCGACCTGCCCGCGCTCAAGCAGGAACTGCGTGCGCTGATGACCGACTCGCAGGACTGGTGGCCGGCCGA
This sequence comes from Xanthomonas sp. Leaf148, assembly GCF_001423585.1. Classification (GTDB taxonomy): domain Bacteria; phylum Pseudomonadota; class Gammaproteobacteria; order Xanthomonadales; family Xanthomonadaceae; genus Xanthomonas. The sequence continues at coordinate 608,243 of NZ_LMOP01000001.1, forward strand.
CTTCGGCCATTACGGCCCGCTGTTCGTGCGCATGGCCTGGCATAGCGCCGGCACCTACCGCATCGGCGACGGTCGCGGCGGCGGCGGTCGCGGCCAGCAGCGCTTCGCACCGCTCAACAGCTGGCCGGACAACGTGAGCCTGGACAAGGCGCGCCGCCTGCTGTGGCCGATCAAGCAGAAGTACGGCCAGGCCATTTCCTGGGCCGACCTGATGATTCTCACCGGCAACGTTGCGCTCGAATCGATGGGCTTCAAGACCTTCGGCTTTGCCGCTGGCCGCGAAGACACCTGGGAGCCGGATCAGGACCTGTACTGGGGTCGCGAAACCAAGTGGCTGGGTGGCGACGACCGCTATGCGCACGGCTCGCCGGGCGTGGACGAAGCGCATGGTGTGCTGGTCAAGGACGACGACAGCCAGGTCAAGCACACCCGCGATCTGGAAAATCCGCTGGCCGCCGTGCAGATGGGCCTGATCTACGTCAACCCGGAAGGCCCGGACGGCAAGCCCGACCCGGTTGCCTCCGCACACGACATCCGCGACACCTTCGCGCGCATGGCGATGAACGACGAAGAGACCGTGGCGCTGATCGCCGGCGGGCACACCTTCGGCAAGACCCACGGTGCCGGCCCCGCCGATAACGTCGGTTCCGAGCCGGAAGCCGGCGAGCTGGAAAGCCAGGGCCTGGGCTGGCACAACCGCTACGGCAGCGGCAAGGGCGCCGACACCATCACCAGCGGCCTGGAAGTCACCTGGACCACTACGCCCGCGCAGTGGAGCAACGACTTCTTCGATCATCTGTTCAAGTTCGAGTGGGAACTCAGCAAGAGCCCGGCCGGCGCTCACCAGTGGGTAGCCAAGAACGCCGACGCCATCATTCCCGATGCGCACGACGCGGCGAAGAAGCATCGCCCCACCATGCTGACCACCGATCTGGCGCTGCGCTTTGACCCGGCGTATGAAGCGATCTCGCGCCGCTTCCACGCCCACCCGGACCAGTTCGCCGATGCGTTTGCACGCGCCTGGTTCAAGCTCACCCACCGCGACATGGGTCCGCGTGCCCGCTACCTGGGCCCGGACGTGCCGGCCGAAGAACTGCTGTGGCAGGACCCGGTGCCGGCGGTCGATCATGCACTGGTCGATGCGCAGGATGCCGCTGCGCTGAAGCAGACCATCCTCGCTTCCGGCCTGAGCGTGGCGCAGCTGGTCACCACCGCCTGGGCCTCGGCGTCCACCTTCCGCGGCTCGGACAAGCGCGGCGGCGCCAACGGTGCACGCATCCGCCTGGCACCGCAAAAGGACTGGCAGGCCAATCAACCCGAACAGCTGGCCAAGGTGCTCGGCACGCTGGAGCGCATCCAGGCCGACTTCAATGCCGCGCAATCGGGTGGCAAGAAGATTTCGCTGGCCGACCTGATCGTGCTTGCCGGTAACGCGGCGGTGGAACATGCAGCGCACGCCGCAGGCCACAGCGTCACCGTGCCGTTCGCGCCGGGCCGCACCGATGCATCGCAGGAACAGACCGATGTCGAATCGTTCGCCGTCCTCGAGCCGGTGGCCGATGGCTTCCGCAACTTCGCCAAGCGCCGCTACGCGGTGCCCGCCGAAGCGATGCTGATCGACAAGGCACAGCTGTTGACCCTGAGCGCACCGGAGTTGACCGTGCTGGTCGGCGGCCTGCGCGTGCTCGGCGCCAACGCAGGCGACGCGAAGAATGGTGTGTTCACCACCCGCCCCGGCGTACTGAGCAACGACTTCTTCGCCAACCTGCTCGACATGCGCACCGAATGGAAAGCGACCTCGGACGCGAAGGAGCTGTACGAAGGCCGCGACCGCAGCAGCGGCGAACACAAATGGACCGGCACACGCGTGGATCTGGTGTTCGGCTCCAACTCCATCCTGCGTGCGGTGGCCGAGGTCTACGCCAGCGCCGATGCGCAGGAGAAGTTCGTGCACGACTTCGTCGCTGCCTGGACCAAGGTGATGCAGTTGGATCGGTTCGATCTGGCCTAAGCGCAGCTAACACACCGACTGTGCTCGTCGCGAGGTGGGCCCAGTCGGTGCTTGGAACCGGCACGGACTAATCCATGATGGTTCCGAGTGCGCTGTCCACAGTCACCTGACGACTGCTCGCTATGGTTTGTCAGCCGCTCCAAGCCGCAGCTGTAACGCAAACGCCCCGGATATCCGGGGCGTTTTGTTTTGCGGCACTGCAGCCGTAGTGCCATGCGTTCCGACTGCCGTGATGCTGTTGATCAGATGCGTTGCTGCTCAGCATCGCCATCACCCCGAACAACAGCGAGTTTCCTTCGACAGGAGCGCGGGTTTTCAGCTGAATCGCACGCCCGAATAGCCACAGCAATGGTCTGCCCTGACCGCCTCCGTGCAAGGCATGCGTCCCGCACCCACTGATTTTTTACAACGCGTCGATATCGCCCAACGCGTTGATCAACCGGCGGGCACGCTTGTCTGGCTTTCCTTCCGGCGCGCGGTAACCGGTGCGCTCGGCAGCGCGCTGCAACCGCCATTGCGAACGCGCCTCGCGCGAGGCATCGCCCTCCACATACAGCGCCTGCGCAACCGGCGCGGGGCCGCGCACGTCGCTGAGTGCAGCCACCGTGACCTCAAAGATTTCACCGCCACGGTCGATGCGCAATTGCTCGCCGCTGCGCAGCGTGCGCGACGGCTTGGGTCGCTGACCGGCCACATCCACCTTGCCGGTCTCCACCGCCGTCTTGGCCAGGCTACGCGTCTTGAAAAAGCGCGCGGCCCACAGCCACACATCCAGCCGGACCGTCTTGCCCTGTTCCAGCTCCAGATTCATGCGTCTTGCTGTCTCGTTCTCTCAGGTAAGCAATGTTTGGGCAGCCATTCGGGAACTCAAGCTGGACCGTCAGCCCTGCGATGCTGATCGATTGCCAGGTCGATGGTCAGCGCGCGCCCATCCGCCCTACGCAGGGCACCTCCCCCCCGCAGGCGGGGGAAGCGACCTGTTGTCCGTGTGCAACACCGATCCATCAAATGCTCGCAAACCCCGGCCCTTCTCCCGCCCGCGGGAGAAGGTGGCGCGCAGCGCCGGATGAGGGACACGCCCCTGCTCTGCAGCGCATCCCGAACAGCAAGCGCAACATCTTGCAAAGGCGGTCACCGCTGGTATCGAACGTGGAGCGTGTCCCAGCCCGACATCTGCAGCGCAAACCAAATGGCACTGCATCGGATCTCACCCAGCAATGCTAGTGTGCGCAGCTTCTGCGCGACGATACGCCTGCGATGCCCAAATCCGCTGTCCTGACCGAAGGCCCGATCGGTAAGAACCTGCTGTTGTTCGCCCTGCCGATCATGGCCGGCAACATCGCCCAGTCGCTCAACGGCTCGGTCAATGCGATCTGGATCGGCCGCTATCTCGGAGAAGAAGCGCTGACTGCGGCAGCCAACGCCAACAGCATCATGTTCTTCCTGATCGGTTCGGTGTTCGGCATCGGCATGGCCTCCACCATCCTGATCGGACAGGCCATGGGCGCGCGCGACATCGCGCAGGCACGCAAGGTAATGGGCACCAGCGCGAGTTTCTTCGGCGGGCTGTCGGCGGTGATTGCCGTGCTCGGCTGGTATCTGGCGCCGCACCTGCTCACTGCCATGGGCACGCCGGCCGCCTCGCAGACGCTGGCCGAAGACTATCTGCGGGTGATCTTCCTGGCGATGCCAACGCTGTATCTATTCGCCTTCCTGTCGGCGGCGTTGCGCGGTACCGGTGATGCGCGCACGCCATTCCGGTTTCTATTGTTGTCGGTGCTGCTGGATATCGTGTTCAACCCGTTGCTGCTGTTTGGCATCGGTCCGTTTCCTGCACTGGGTATTGCCGGTGCGGCCTGGGCCACGCTGATCGCGCAGGTGGTCGCACTGGCCGGCCTGCTGCTCTATCTACGCAAGAAACGCCACGTGTTGTGGCTGGGACGGCGCGACCTGCATCTGTTCCGCATCGACCCGGCCATCCTGCGCGCGCTCATCGTCAAAGGCGTGCCGATGGGCCTGCAGATGGTGATGATCTCGCTGGCGATGATCGCAATGCTGTCGCTGGTCAACGGCTTCGGCACCGACACTGCGGCCGCGTTCGGTGCCGGGCTGCAGCTATGGAATTACGTGCAAATGCCGGCAATGGCCGTCGGCGCCGCCTGTTCGTCGATGGCCGCCCAGAACGTGGGGGCCGGCCTGTGGTCGCGCGTGGATGCCATCGCTCGCACCGGCATTGCCGCCAACTTCCTGATGACCGGCCTGCTGATTGCGCTGTTGATCGGATTCGATCGCTGGACCCTTGCCCTGTTTCTGCCCGCAGGCAGCGCCACGTTGGAGATTGCGCGGCATCTCAACCACATCGCGATCTGGTCGTTCCTGCTGTTCGGTGTCAGCTTCGTGGTGTCGGGCGTGGTGCGCTCCACCGGCGCGGTGATCCCGCCGCTGTTGATCCTGGCGTTTTCGCTATGGGGCGTACGCGTGCCGTTAGCCAACGTGTTGCTGCCGCATCTTGGGGCTGATGCGGTGTGGTGGAGCTTTCCGATCAGCTCCACCTGCTCGATGCTGCTGTCGCTGGCGTATTACCGCTGGGGCGGCTGGCGCAAGGCGCGCATGCTGGCCACACCGACGCATCCGTCAGCACTGGCCGCCCCGGCTGAAGTAACCGCACACCCCGCTTCGCCGGTCGCCGATACCGCACCCACCGCCGAGCAGACGCAGACGCAGACGCAGACGCAGACACGATCGCACTGAACGTGCACGCCAAGCGGAACGTGCACGTCAAGCGCAGCCAAGCCGTGCAATCAATGCCGGTGCGCAGATGCGTTGATTGGTTTCAAGGTGTCGCGCAGACCCAACGACTGACACGTGATAAATCCAAGCGGCGTCATGCTGTCCGCCGGATGTCGTCATCCATCGGCATCCAGCAACGCCTGACATCCTGACGACCAAGCAGCATCTGCGCTGCACTTGGCCGTGCCTGAAACAGTGCAGCGGTTTTACAGCGCAGTGAGTGAGCAGATCCGTGGATTGCTGCATCCATCGCGCGCCCTCTATGTCCCAGACACGTAGAGTGGATCGACATGCGATTGTTTGCTGACGTGCATCCACTCCAGGGACCGGATGCAGCGAGATGCCTTACATCTGCGTCGATCCATCTGAGTCGATGACGGCTAGCGATCTGCACAGCGCGCAATCCGCCACTGCGATGGCATCAGCATCAGCGCATCACCCACTGAGCGCACCATAAAAAAACGCACGCCCTGAGCGTGGTCGACATTTCCCATTCCACAAATTCCATCCCACAAACGCAAACGGCCGCCCGAAGGCGGCCGTTTGGCAAAGGCAGATCTTAACGACCTGCCAGTGTGGCTTACTCGGCGGCCTTGGCAGCAGCCTGGCGAGCGGCCTTGGCCTGTGCAGCGGCGGCCAGATCTTCCTTGATGCGGGCAGCCTTGCCTTCCAGACCACGCAGGTAGTACAGCTTGCCGGCGCGGACCTTACCGCGGCGCTTCACTTCGACCGAGTCGATGATGGCGCTGTGGGTCTGGAACACGCGCTCGACGCCGAAGCCGTGCGAGATCTTGCGCACGGTGAAGGCGGAGTTCAGGCCGGCATTCTTGGTACCGATCACGACGCCCTCATAGGCCTGCACGCGCTCGCGGTTGCCTTCCTTCACCTTGACGTTCACCACAACGGTGTCGCCCTGGTTGAATTCCGGCAGCTTGCGCTGAATCTGGGCGGCTTCGAAGTCAGCCAGGATGGTCTTGTTGAGTTTGCTCATGATGGGCACCGCGTGTCTGGTGATATTGGACCGGCAGTCGCCGCACGGCGATTGCTCGAGGTTCGTAAAGAGGGCCAGACGCAAGGCTGACCAGCAAGCCGCATATTGTACCCCAATCAATCTTGCAAGAGCTAGGGGTGAGCCCTTATTTCTCGTTACCGGGTTTATCGTCGCTTGGGGCGAGTTCGCGGCGAAACTCGTCCAACAGACGGCGATCGTTCTTGTCCAACCCAGCCTCGTCCAACAGGTCCGGGCGTCGCAGCCAGGTCCGGCCAAGCGACTGCTGCCGGCGCCAGCGCGCGATGGCGCCGTGGTTGCCGGAGCGCAACACGTCCGGCACATCGCCCCAGGCATGGGTCGATGGATGGCTGTAGTGCGGGCAATCCAGCAGGCCTTGCGGGCCTTCGAAACTGTCCTGCGCGGCAGATTCGGCGTCGTTCAACACACCGTCCTGCAGCCGCGTCACCACATCCACAAGGACTGCAGCGCCCAACTCGCCACCGGACAACACGTAGTCGCCGATGGAGATTTCCAGATCCACTGCCTGCGCCAGGAAGCGCTCGTCCACACCCTCGTAGCGCCCGCACAACAAGATCATGCGCGGCAACTGTGCCAGCTCGCGTGCGAGCGGCTGGGTGAGCGGCCGCCCTTGCGGGCTGAGGTAGATCACCGGTGCCGGCCGTGCATCGGCGGCTTGCACCGCATCCAGACAGGCCCGCAACGGCTCGATCAACATCACCATGCCGGGCCCGCCACCGAACGGGCGATCGTCCACCCGGCGGTAATTGCCCTGCGCATGGTCGCGCGGATTCCAGCCTTGCAGCTCAAGCAAGCCACGCTCCTGCGCCCGCCCGACCACACCGAACGCCGCGCATTGCGCGATGAACTCCGGGAACAGGCTGATGACGTCGATGCGCACTTAAGAATCGGGAATCGGGATTGGGGAATAGGTAGAGCAAGAGCGAAGCCGAGGCACCGCTTCGATCAGAAATCCGGATCCCAGTCGACCACGATCAGATTGGCCTCGAAGTCCACCGATTTGACGAACTCCGGCAGCACAAACGGGATCAGCCGCTCGCGATCGCCGCGCACGACGACCACGTCGTTGGACCCGGTGGAAAACAGATGCGAGACCGTCCCGAGCTTGACGCCCTCGACGGTTTCCACCTGCAATTCTTCCAGATCCACCCAGTAGTACTCGTCGGGCTTTGGTGACGGCAAGACGCTGCGGGAGACATAGATTTCGGTCCCGTGCATGGCCTCGACCGTATCGCGGTCGGTCACGTCCGGGAACACCGCAATCAGGTTCTTGCCCTGATCGCGCCCACGTACGCCGCTCACAACCGTTTCCTGTCCCGATGGCGTGCGCACGATCCACGGCTGATACCGAAAGATCGCACTGCGCGGCTCGGTCCAGGATTCGAGCTTGAGCTCGCCCTTGACACCAAAAGCGCCGACAACCCTGCCTAACAGGATGCGGCGCTCGGTCGGCTTCATCTGCGTCGACTCTGGGCCAGGCGGCGACGCCAGGCCCTCAAGATCAGGCCGCAGCGGCCTGGGACTTGGATGCTTCGCGATACAGGTTACGCACCTTGTCGGTCAGCTGCGCGCCCTGGCCGACCCAATGGTCGACGCGTGCAACGTCCAGCACGATGCGCGGTTCTGCACCCTGTGCAACCGGGTTGTAGTAACCCAGACGCTCGATGTTGCGGCCATCGCGCGCGCTGCGCACGTCGGTCACGATGATGTGGTAGAACGGACGCTTCTTGGCGCCGCCGCGGGTCAGTCGAATCTTGACCATGGTGTTGTTTTCCTGAGTTGCCCAGTCGCCAGAGTGGCGCGGTAAGCCGGCGATTATAGCGGGCTCCGGCGGCGAAGCCAAGTCAGCCGGCGCCGGCACACCAGATCGCTCAGATCGCTTGCCAGGCATGGGTTTGCAGGGCCCGCTCCAGCAGCGGCAACTGTGCGGCATGCGGCCCCCAACGCGCCGGCCCCAGCGCCACGATGGCCTGCTGGCCACGCGCGTTGCAGGCGAATGCGCCATCGAAGCGGTTCAGCTCGCTGAACTCCACCGGGCGACTGACCTGCGTGACGCCCAGCGTTTTCAGGCCGGACTGCAGCAACTGCTGCCGGGTGCCCAACAGCGACGCCCCTTGCGGCCAGACCAACCCGCCGCGCTCCCACAGCCCCAGATTCCAGAACGCCCCCTCCAGCACCCTGCCCTGACGGTCCTGCAGCACGACATCGTCATGGTCGGCCTGCATGGCCAGCCGGCGCAGATGCAACAGCGGGAACGTGCCGACATGCTTGAGTTCCGGCCGCTCGCGCACGTAATCGGTGACCTGCACGCGGAGCCCGGTCTCGGGCATGTCCGCCGGCGGCGAGATGGCGACCAGCACATCCAGCGCGACTTCGCGCAACGGGTTGCGAAAATCGTAGTCGGGCGCGAACACGGTGACGCGCAGACTGGCATCGACCATGGCCGATGCCACCAGCGCAGCGTGCAACTGCGCTCGCAGCTGGTCCGCTTCCAGTTCCTGCCCGAACAGCGCGCGGCTGCCCTCTTGGAGGCGCTGCAGATGCAGATCCAACCCCAGCGCTGCTCCGTTGCGCACCTGCAACGTGGTGAAGTGGCCGTAGTTGATCAGCGCGGCGGCACCGAGCTGTTGCGCGCTCGCCGGCGCGCCGTTGCAGAAGATCAGCGACATAGCAGTGCCTGCGCCTGCGTCCACCACTGCGTGACCAGCTCACCGGCCGGCTGCACTGGCGCCATCCACGCCGATTGGCCCGCCCAGGCCTGCATCGACGCCAGACGGTTGTCGCGCGCTGCCGCCTGGCGCATCGGCGCAGTCAAGCCGCGCTGCACCGGATACGGCGCCGGCGGCGCTGCATCCGCAGCCGCCGCCGCACGCACATAAGGCGTGAGCAATGCCTGTCCCAGGCGACCTGAAAACGCGCGGGTTGGCTGGGTGTGTTCCGGCTCGGCGGCCGCAAGCGCATCGGCCCAGGCGCTGGGCAGTGCTGCTTCGGGCGTGCGCAGCAGGCCGGTGCCGATCTGCACCGCGCTGGCGCCCAGCGTCAGAGCCGCGGCAATGCCGCGCGCATCGGCGATACCACCAGCAGCGATGACCGGAATCTCCAGCCGATCGACAAGCCGCGGCAGCAACGCGAACAACCCGGTCATCTGCTGCGCTGCCTGACTGGCATCGAACGCGCCGCGATGGCCGCCGGCTTCAGCACCTTGCGCAACCACCGCGTCGGCACCGGCAGCCTGCGCCGCACGCGCTTCCTCCAGGGTGGTGACGCAGGCGAACCAGGCGATGCCGGCCGCCTTCAGCCGCGCGACCTGGTCGGGCCGGAACACCCCCATGATCGAGGAGGCCACCGCCGGGCGCGCGTCGAGCAAGGCCTCGAACTGTGCATCGAAGTCGGCTGGGGTGGCATCGCCTGCGGTCTCGGCCACCGGCGGGCCCCACTGCGCAAGAAACCCGCGCAGCCGCGCTTCTGCCTCTGCATCGCGCACAGGCGCCGGATCGGGAATCCACAGATTGACCTGCGCAGGCCCGGCACTCGCTTCACCAAATGCGGCCATCCACGCAACGATGTCCTGCGGCTGCGATAACACCGCCCCCATCGCGCCCATACCACCCGCATTGGCGACAGCGACCGACAGCGGCACCGGGCAAGCGCCGGCCATGGGGCTGAGCAGGATCGGGACGCGCAAGCCAAAGCGCTCGCAGAAAGCGTCGACGCTTGAGTACGGGCCATCCAACGCGAGCGACTGTGTCATGACACCCTCAGCGATAGCCTTCGAGCAGTTGCACGATCCTGGGCCACTGCATCTGTCGCGCCAGGTCCAGCGCGGTGTTTCCCGAGGGCGTGCGTAGCGACGCATCGGCGCCGTGCTTGAGCAACAGCGAGACCGGCTGATAATTACCGGCCAGGGCATCGCGCTGCAACAGCGTCCAGCCAGCGTCGTCGCGGAAATGCACCATGTCGGGCTGATCGCGCAGGCCCTGATCGAACTTGGCACCCATGTTCTCGCTCATCGGGTGCTCGCACTCCGATGGGTCCTGCTGCGCTGCGGTGGGCTGAGCCGGCTTGCTGCCGAACAGCTTGCCGAACAAGCCGCTTTTGCGCTCCTGAACGCGCGCAGGCACCAGGCGCACGGCACCCGGACCACCGAAATCCAGGCCCCACGCGGCATCGTGTTCGGCGCGTTCGTCCTGCGGCATCGCGCGACGCATCGCATCGATGGTGTGGCCGCCGTAAGCCAGCCCATCGATGACATACATCCAGTCTTCCAGTTCGCCGATCGGCGCAGAGACGGCGTCGCCGGCGGCCAGCTCCGAGATCCATGCCGGGTCGTTGAGCAGGCTGCCGGACAGCTGCTCGCCATCGAACTGCACGTCCGATACCCACATGTGCTCGTGTGACGGCGCACCAACTGCGGATGCGTCGGTGGCAAACGGTAACTTGATCGCTGCCAGGGACAACGCCGGCACGATCCGACGATATTCCCAGGACAGCTCACGCCAGAAAAACTTGAACGTCGCGCGTGCATCGACATACGCCGCCAACATCGCAGCGTCGTCCTGGGCGGGATACATACGGCTTTCTGTCACGGTTACCTCGACTAAGAGCCGGCAACAAAACTACTTCACGCCAGTCTACTGCAGGCCGGCTGATCTACTGTCTGGCTGCAGGGCCCTTGCGCGCCCACCATCGCGGGACACGCTGCAAGGACGTCCTTGTAAGCGCTTACGCGGCATCCATGCCGCGTAAGGTCCCGCAACGGTGGGCGGGCAAGGACTGGTCGAGATAGTCGGTGCGCATACTTTTGAACAAAGCAACCGACCAACTTTCTGGTGCGGTGCCCTCGCCGCTTGCGGGACCGTGTGGCGGCATGGATGCTGCCACCGAGCCCCCAGGGACGGGTTTACGGCGTGTCCCGCGAGCGGTGAGGACACTGCGCCCTCGACCCACGCAGCGTTTGATATGGACCTCTGACTGCATCCACGCAATCGCACCTGCATCTGCGCGATGCCCTACATTGCCAGTGCGGCGCCGCACTGGCCGCGTCAGCGCATCACTGACCTCAACGGAACGGCATGCCGCCGCGGCCGCCCATGGCGCCCATCATGCCCTTCATGTTGCGCATCAGGCCCTTCATGCCGCCGCCGGCCAGCTTGCCCATCATCTTTTCCATCTGCTGGTACTGCTTCATCAGCTTGTTGACGTCGGCCGGCAACATGCCCGAGCCACGCGCGATGCGGGCGCGGCGCGAGCCGTTGAGCAGGGCCGGGTTACGGCGCTCTTTCTTGGTCATCGAATTGATGATGGCGATCATGCGCGGCACTTCCTTGCCGGTGACCTGCTGCTTGACGTTGTCCGGGATCTGGCCCATGCCCGGCAGCTTGTCCATCAGCCCATGGATACCGCCCATGTTCTGCATCTGCTCGAGCTGTTCTTTCATGTCGTTGAGGTCGAACTTCTTGCCCTTGGCGACCTTGGCGGCGAGCTTGGCGGCCTTTTCCTGATCGACGCTCTGCTCGACCTGTTCCACCAGCGACAGCACGTCGCCCATGTCCAGGATGCGGCTGGCCACACGGTCCGGATGGAATACGTCCAGGCCGTCGGTCTTTTCGCCGGTACCGACAAACTTGATCGGCTTGCCGGTGATGTAGCGCACGCTCAGTGCGGCACCGCCGCGGGCATCGCCGTCGGTCTTGGTCAGCACCACGCCGGTCAGCGGCAGCGCCTCACCGAACGCCTTGGCGGTGTTGGCCGCGTCCTGGCCGGTCATGGCATCGACCACGAACAGGGTTTCGGTGGGATTGATCGCGGCGTGCAAGGCCTTGATCTCGTCCATCATCGCTTGATCGATCGCCAGACGGCCGGCGGTATCGACCAGCAGCACGTCGGCGAAGGACTTGCGCGCGTCGCTGATGGCCGCGCGCACGATGTCGACCGGCTTCTGCGAGGCATCGGAGGGGAAGAACAGCACGCCGACCTGTTCGGCCAGGGTCTTGAGCTGCTCGATCGCGGCCGGGCGATAAACGTCGGCCGAGACCACCATGACCTTTTTCTTGCGCTTTTCCTTCAAGTGCTTGGCGAGCTTGCCGACCGTGGTGGTCTTGCCCGCACCCTGCAGGCCCGCCATCAGGATGATGGCCGGCGCCGGCACGTTGAGGTTGAGGTCGGCAGCGGCGGCACCCATCACGGCGGTGAGCTCGTCACGCACGATCTTGATCAGCGCCTGGCCCGGGGTCAGCGACTTGAGCACTTCCTGGCCGACCGCACGCACCTTGATGCGCTCGATCAGCGCCTGCACCACCGGCAATGCGACGTCGGCTTCGAGCAGTGCGATGCGCACTTCACGGGTGGCTTCGCGGATGTTTTCCTCGGTCAGGCGGCCGCGTCCGCGCAGGCGCTCCATGGTGCCGGAGAGACGTTGGGTTAGGGACTCGAACATGCGCAAAGGACCGCGTAAGGGGAAACGGGCACCGATTATAGCGGCACAGGCCAACCGACCGCCCCGCCGCCCGCCCAGCGAAGCCAGACCAGGAAGAAGTCGCCCCAACACTCGGCAATGTGCAGAGCCAACCCGCGCGCCAGCGCAGCCAGCGCCAGGAACGGCAGCTGCAGCGCCGACCGGCAAGTCTCCCTTACCCGCTCGTGCGCCGGCCCACCTGGCCAGCCCACCTCCAGCCCCGCAGCTCGCAACCCTGCTTTCCCGATTCCCGATTCCCGATTCCCGATTCCCGATTCACCAATCCCGACTCCCCGCCGCCAATATGCGAAACTTCCACGATGACAATCGTTCTCATCGCGTTCGCCTTGTATCTGCTGGCCGCGGCGCTGCTCACCCAGGCGGTGCTGCGCGATGGCAACCAGGCCCCTGCGCGCTGGCTGGCACCGGCACTTGCCGCCGTTGCATTGCACGCCGGGTATCACGTGCTGGTGGCGTTCCGCACAGCAGGCGGGCCGGACATGCATTTCTTTGCGGCGCTGTCGCTGTGTGGCCTTGGCATGGCCGCGCTAACGGCGGTGTTCGGCGGCCGCGGGCGGATGGCGGCGGTGGGCGTCGTGGTGTTTCCGCTGTCGGCGATCCTGCTGGCCAGTTATCACGCCTACGGCCACGAACCGAGCGCGGACCTGGGCTGGCGGCTGGAGTTGCACGCCTGGATGGCTTTGCTGGCCTACGCCACCCTGGGCATCGCCGCGCTGCTGGCGATCATGCTGTGGCTGCAGGAGCGTGCGCTGCGGCGGCGCGACTTCCACACCTGGCTACGTGCGCTACCGCCGTTGACCGAGCTGGAAACCTTGTTGTTCCGCACGATCACGGTCGGCTTCGTGTTGCTGAGCCTGACCCTACTGACCGGGCTGCTGTTCGTGCAGGACTTCCTGGCGCAGAGGCTGTTGCACAAGACCGTGCTCAGCATCCTGTCGTGGATCGTGTTCGGCGCGCTATTGATCGGCCGCTGGCGCAATGGCTGGCGCGGCAGCAAGGCGGTGCATTGGACGCTGACAGCGATGGCGCTGCTGGTGCTGTCGTTCTTCGGCAGCAAGTTCGTGATCGAGCTGGTGCTGGGGCCGCGTTGATGGCGGTGGGCGTGCAACGGTCTCGCACGTCATCAGGGCGGGACGCACGCCGAAGGTGTTACGACGTGGGTCACTGCACGTTGGTGCCAACGAAGTAAACATCGGGCGTCTGCGCTAATACGCGGGCGATGCGCTTCAGAGCGCAGGCTAGGAATTGCCTTGCCACTGCGGCGTTTATCAACCGTCAGGCTGACCTGACTGCTGTGTGGATCGGCGTGCAGTGTGCGCCTGCCGATGTCGCCGCGTCGCTTGCGCCCAGCTGCGTCGCTTGCGCCCAGCTCACGAGCGCACTCCATGCTTGCGCGGTGACCAGACGCAGCAACGCCTGTTTCCAGCAGCGGCCGCGCAGCTCCATCGCCTCCCATTGCCCTGACGCCGCCCCTCACGCATCCAGCGCCGCACTGACCACATCCCACGGCTGGTCCGGGCCGGGGCTGGCGAAGCGATAGACGATGCGGCGGCGGTAGGTCTCGCCAGGGCGCAGGATCGTGGAGGGGAAGTTGGCCTGGTTGGGCGCGTCCGGGTAGTCCTGCGGCTCCAGGCAGACACCGCGGCCCAGGCCGGGATGATGGGTGTCCAGATGCTGCCCTTCGTAGAGCTGCACTGCCGGCGCGTCGCTGCTGATGCGCAGCGCCACGCCACTGTGCGGCGAGTACAGTTCGGCCACGCTGTCTGCACCGTCTGCCAGCACTAGACACTGGTCGTAGCCCTTGCCGAGCACCACCTGCGGATGCGCAGAGTCGATGCGGTCGGCCAGCGCGGCAGGCGCGCGGAAATCGAAGGGTGTGCCCGCGACCGAGACGATCTCGCCGGTCGGGATCGACTCGGCATCCACCGGCAGATAGCGGTCGGCAGGCACCCGCAACACCTGTGAAGCCGCACGCGTCTGCGGGTCGCCCGACAGATTGAAGTACGGGTGATGGGTCAGGTTTAACGGCGTGGCGGCATCGCAATGCGCTTCGAAGTCCAGCTGCAGGCTGCGCTCGTGCAGCGCCAGACGCGCACGCACCTGCAGATTGCCGGGGTAGCCTTCTTCGCCATCGGGCGAGTCGTAACCCAGCAGCACCTGATCCGAGGTCTGCTCCAGCACGCTCCACACGCGCCGACCGAACCCGCGCAAGCCGCCATGCAGCTGGTTGCGCCCTTCGTTGGCCGCAAGCACGTGCGTCACCCCATCCAGGGTGTAGCGCGCACCGGCGATGCGGTTGCCGAAGCGGCCCACCAGGATATTGAGGCTGTCGCCATCGGCCGCGTAGGCAGGCAGGTCCGGCAAGGCCAGCAGCAGCGGCACCACGCCGTGCGCGGTGGTCAGCCGCAGCGCGTGCAGAATGCCGCCATACGTCAGCACCTCGGCCTCCAGCCCGGCATCGCTGCGCAGGGTAAGCGCGTGGACCTCGACACCGTCTGGCAACTGCCCGAACACTCGCTGCATGAATCGCCCCGCCACTGATGGAAGCTGGCGAGCATAGCGGTGTCGCGCATCTGCCGACCATGCCCTTGCGCACATCTCCACGTGCGGCACGCGCAGCCTCAGATCGGTGTCCGCGGCCGTGCTCGCCTGCGGCGCTCGCGCTGCAGCACGACAACCGGCCGCGCCACGCACTACGCTAGGCCAGCGCCGCTCCTACGGCAGCGCGTGACCAACCCGACGACCAACACAGGAGCGCCCAGCCGATGCAGTGGATTTCCCTCACGTTGCGGACTTCATGCAAACGGCTGGCGCAGACCGTCGTTGCAGCCGCCATGGCGACCGCCGTCTGCAGCGTGTCGGCGGCCGAGGTCAAGGTGACCGGGACGCTGCGTGCGGACCAACCGGGCGCGCAGGTCTCGCGGCAGCTCTTTGGTCAGTTTGCAGAGCATCTGGGTACGGGCATCTACGGCGGCGTGTGGGTGGGCGAAGACTCCCCGATTGCCAATACGCGCGGATATCGTAACGACGTGCTCGCCGCGTTGAAGGCGATTGCGGTGCCGAACATCCGCTGGCCGGGCGGCTGCTTTGCCGACGAATACCATTGGCGCGATGGCGTGGGTAACCCGGCCAAACGCCCGATCCGCGTCAATACGCATTGGGGTGGCGTGGAAGAATCGAACCGGTTCGGCACCCACGAGTTCATGGACTTCACCGAACTGCTCGGCACCCAGGCCTATATCGCCGGCAACGTGGGCAATGCGGCGCCGGACGAGATTGCGCAGTGGACCGAATACATGACCGCACCCACACGCTCCAGCCTGGCCAACGAGCGCCGCGCCAACGGCCGCGATGCGCCATGGAAGGTGCCCTACTTCGGCGTGGGCAACGAGCTGTGGGGATGCGGCGGCAATATGCGGGTGGAATACGCGGCAGACGTCTATCGGCGCTACCAGACCTTCGTCAAGGCACCGGCCAATCAACCGCTGCTCAAGATCGCGCCTGGCCCCAATAACGACGACTACCACTGGACCGAGGTGATGATGCGCGAGGCCGGCACGCTGATGGACGGCCTGAGCCTGCATTACTACACCGTGCCCGGCGGCTGGCCGCCGCGTGCCTCATCGACCGACTTCGACGAGCGCGCCTGGATCGATACGCTGTCGCGCACGCTGGTGATGGACGAGCTGATCACCAAGCACAGCGCGATCATGGACAAGTACGACCCGGGCAAGAAAATCGCGCTGGTGGTCGACGAATGGGGCACTTGGTACGCAGGTCTGCCCGATGCGAATCCGGGATTTCTGCACCAACAAAACAGCCTGCGCGATGCGCTGGTTGCGTCGCTGAACATCGATATCTTCAGCACGCATGCCGAGCGCGTGCGCATGGCTAACATCGCGCAGATGGTCAACGTGTTGCAGGCGATGATCCTCACTGATGGCGACAAGATGGTACTGACGCCCACCTACCACGTGTTTGCGCTGTACAAGCCCTACCAGGACGCCACGCACCTGCCGCTGCAGCTGCAGACACCGGAGTACCGCCACGGCGACGCGCATGTGCCGGCGGTGCATGGCTCGGCAGTCAAGGCGAAGGATGGGCATGTGTATGTCGCGCTGACCAACCTGGATGCCACTGCCGCGGCAAGCGTCAGCGTAGACGTGCAAGGGCTGTCTGCACGCCGAGTCGACGGGAGGATTCTGACCGCGCCGGCGATCACTGCCCACAACACTTTTGCGCAGCCGCGTGTCGTCGAACCGAAGCCATTCAACGGCGCCCGTTTGCAAGCGAAAGTGTTGACGGTAGCGCTGCCTGCGCACTCGGTGGTGATGCTCGAGCTGCAGTAAGCCAGCTATCGCGGGGTTATCGCTTCAAGAGCGCGCAACAAAACGATTGCGCGACCACCACACAGGCCAGGCCGTTGCTGGAAATCAGCATGTCACGTGTGCAGGTCAGGGTGCGTGCGCTACTCACACTCGCGTGGCCGGTCGCTGCGCTTGATTGGCCGATCTAGACCGATGTAGACGCCTATATCGGTAGCGAATCCGGCTCAGCAACGCGCCACTCTGTCGGCAAGCGTTCCAGCAAGTGCGCCATGAAAGCGCGCACTTTCGGAGTGAAGTCACGGCGGTCGGCCACGCAAAGAAACAGACGCAATGGCTCGACGGCGGCCTGCGTTGCGTCACTGCCATCTGGCACAAACAACGCTTGCAGTTGACCGCGCTGCAGGTAGGGCTGCACCACGAAGGCGGCCAGGCGGGTGATGCCGCCGCCAGCGACGGCCATGGTGGCAAGCGCGTCGACATCGTCGCTGACCATCGCCTGGCCAAGTTGCGGCTGAAACCGCACGCCGTCGCGCACGAAGTTCCAACGCAAAAAGCGCCCGTCCACCGGGTAGCGCAGCAATAGACAGTCGTGATATTTGAGCTCGTCCGGGTGCTTGGGGGTGCCGCAGCGGGCCAGATACTCGGGCGCCGCGCATACCACGAACGGCACATCCGCAATGGGCCGTGCCACTAGGCCATCTTCCAGCTGCGCTTCGATACGCAAACTGACATCCACGCTCTCCTGCGCGTGCTGCACCACTCGGTCGGTGCACAGCAGTTCGATCTCCAACTGCGGATATTGCTGACGCAGCGCAGGCAGCATCGGTGCGAGCACATGGCGTGCGAACGCGGCGGTGCTGGCCACACGCAATCTTCCCGCCAGCGCCTGCTGCGGGCCGGCTACCAGTTGCCGCGCACGCTCCAGGTCGCGCTCCAGTTGCCGCACCTGTTCGAAATACAGCGCACCGCGTTCGGTCAACGCCAGGCTGCGGGTGGTCCGGTGCAGCAAGCGCACGCCCAGATGCTGCTCGAGCCGCGCGATGTTCTGGCTGACTGCGGCGGCGCTGACGCCCAGCAATTTGGCTCCACCGGCAATGCTGCCGGCATCCACGGTGCAGACGAAACTGCGAATCGACTGAAGAATATTCATTAGTGGAGCAAGTATTCCCGAGCGATTCGTAAGATTCTCTTACGTAAGCCGCAAGGTTACGCGATCTACCCGAGCTGCGACGCTCGCCCTAGAGTTGCGCCATGCCGCTGGTTCGCGGCAAGCGAGGCCCCCTATGTCGTCATCCCCACCCTCCTCCGCACTGGCGCGCTCACGTTGGAAGCTCGGCGTACGCGCCACACCGTTCGTGTTTGCGTTTTACATGGCCGCGATCATGGCGTTGCTGATGTGCGTCGTGATCACCGGCGCCAATACCGGGCTGACGCCGGGATTCGGATGGCGCGTGCTGGATGCCTACCGCATTGCGATGCCCACCGCGTTTTGCTGCGTGCTGGTGGTGCGGCCGCTGGTAAGCCGCCTGGTTGCTTGGACCGTGCATGCGGGTCAGTGACGAACGCAGGCACGTGCAACGCTGGTGATCGACGGGCGCTTGCAGCATGGCCGTGCCTGCGCGCGTACGGCGTAGATGGCACCGCCATGCTGCAAGCGCTTCCATGCGTCCTCGACACATTTGAGGTGTGACTGGCTCGCGCATGCCAGCAGCTGCGCGGCAGTGAAATACTCCGAGCATGTGCGATCGCATCAGGCTGCTGCCGCGCAACATGCGGCAGCCGACGTTTGCGACCGTCGTCATACCAATGATTGATTATTCCGGAATGAACACCACGGAACGGAAACACGCCGAACAATTGCTTTGACTCTGAACCAGGCGCTGCGCAGCGTCGTTTCTCCACGGACCCGGGTCCATCATTGGAGAGGCGCATGAGCGTCGTACGCAGCGTCACCATGCAGTTCGCTGTTTTGCTGGGCATCGCACTGGCCCCCTGCACGCAAGCGCAGACCCTGGTGTGGGAAGACAACTTCAACGGTCCATCGATCGACGGCACCAAGTGGACGTACGACGTCGGCAACGGGTGTCAGATCAGCTTGTGCGGCTGGGGCAATGGCGAGATGCAGTACTACACCAGTCGCCCCGACAACGCGCGCATCGAAAACGGCCGGCTGGTGATCGAAGCGCGCCGCGAAGCGTTTGGCGGCATGCCCTTCACCTCGGCACGACTCAAGACCGAAGGCCGCATGCATTTCACCTACGGCACGCTCGAAGCGCGCATCAAGACGCCGGTGGTCGGCAATGGGCTGTGGCCGGCGTACTGGATGCTGGGCACCATCGGCGTGTGGCCCGGGCGTGGCGAAATCGATCTGATGGAAGCCGGCATGGCTGCGGCGATCGCCAACGGCACCGCTAATCGCCGTATCGGTGCGGCCGTGCATTGGGACTACAACGGCGCGCAGGCCGACTACGACACCAGCTACACCAGCCCGGTGAATCTGCACACCGATTTCCATGTGTACCGCATGACCTGGGACCCGCAGTTCATCCGCATCTCGATCGACGGGCAGCAGTATTTCGAATTTGCGATTTCCAATATCGAAGGTGCCTCGTTGCACGAGTTCCATCAGCAGCAGTATCTGCTGCTCAATCTGGCGGTGGGTGGCACCTACACCGGAGTGACCTCACCGGCCGCGGTGACCGCGCCGCTGCCGGGCAAGATGGAGATCGATTACATACGTCTGTATCAAAACCCCGGTTCGCAATTGTATGTGGGCAGCCAACACGCCATGCCGGCCGGACGCTTTGGTGTGTTCACCGACCAGGCCGATACCAGCGCGCGATTGACCTTCGGCCAGGATGCCGAACTGTATCTCTGGAACAACCTCACACCGATCGCGCAGGCGCCGTTCGAAGGGGCCAATGTCATGGCGTATCGCGCCAACGCGGGGGCCTGGTATGGACTGGGAATCCAGAGCGATTACCGCAATCTGGCTGCCTACGCAGGCGGCGCGCTGAAGCTGCAGGTAAAGACCACCACCGCATCGACATTCAAGATCGGCATCAACACCAGCTTCGGCGACAGCTGGGTGGATTTTGCGGCCGGCGGCAACCAGTACGGCCTGGTGCGCGATGGCGCCTGGCACGAAGTGAGCATTCCGTTCAGTGCCTTCTACGACCTGGATTTGCAGGCGGTCAAACAGCCTTTCATGCTGGTGGCCGATCCGCCGGGCGCGCCGGTGGAGATCGCCATCGACAAGGTCTACTACCAGAGCCGTTGACGCCGCAGCGGATGCAGACCTGCGGCCAGCGCTCAGGCGTTGGCCGCAACGCCCTTCAACATGTCGATAAGCTGACGCAGGCGATAAGGCTTGGGCAGGAAGTCGACCCCAGCTGGCAGCGGCGGCAGCTGCGCTTTCGCAAACCCCGAGGCCAAGATGACGCGCGCCTGCGGCAACAGCTGCGCCACCTGCTCGCTCAATTCGATCCCCGACATGCCGTTGGGCATGCGGATATCGCTGAACACCACGTCGTAAGGGCCGCTGTCGCGCAGCATGCGCAAGGCGTCATGGGCATCATCGGCGGTGTCGACGGTGATGCCTGCATCGCGCAATGCCTCGCCGATCAACTCGCGGAGTTCTTCTTGATCTTCCACCATCAACAGACGCAGGGGTTCAGTCATGCTCGGCCTCCTCGATGGCCGGGAGAAACAGGGTGACGGTGGTGCCGCACCCAGGTGCGGTCTCCAGATCGACGAAGCCACCGGATTGGGACGCAAAGCCATAGACCTGGCTCAATCCCAGGCCGGAGCCTTTGCCAACATCCTTGGTGGTGAAAAACGGCTCGCTGGCGCACTGCGCCACCTGTGCCGACATGCCGGGGCCATTGTCGCGCACTGCGATGCTGACGTAACGACGCGTTGCGCCCTGCGGCGCCGACGGTGCAACGCGCTGCTGCGAGGCGGTGATCACGGTGATGGCGCCACCGGCCGACATCGCGTCGCAACTATTGAACACCAGATTGAGCAGCGCCGCTTCCAGTTGGCCGGGGTCCACGCATACATCGGGCAGCGCATCGGCGAAGTCCAGCGAGAGCGTTACCGCGGTCGGGCAGGCGCGGCGCAATAATTCGAGCGTGCGCGTCACCACCGCGTTGGCGGCATGCCGCTCCGGAACCAGGCGCTGCCCGCGCGCGAAGGCGAGCAGCTGGCGTGTCAGCAAGGTGCCGCGATCCACCGCGGTCTGCGCCGCTTCCACCAGCATGCGCGTGCGCGCATCGTCGCCGGCACGCAGCGCGATCAGATCCAGGCTGGTCACCATCACCGTCAGCAGATTGTTGAAGTCGTGCGCCATGCCCAGCGTCAACCGACCCAGCGCCTCGACTTTCTGCGAATGCAACAGCGCGTGCTGCGCCTGCTGCAATAGACGTTGCGCGTCATGGCGGTCGGTGACATCGCGGGTGATCTTGGCAAACCCGACCAGCACGCCGAACTCCAGCACCGGCTCGATCACCACGCTGGCCCAGAAGCGGCTGCCGTCCTTGCGTACGCGCCACCCTTCAACAGCAAGACGCCCCTGCCGCTTGGCAATGTCCAGGTTCTGCATGGGCTCGTCGCGCTGCGCATCTTCGGGCAGATAAAAACGCGAAAAATGCGAACCAAGCACGTCAGCAGCGGTATAGCCCTTGATGCGCTCACCGCCGGGATTCCAGCTGCGCACATAGCCGCCGGTGTCGAGCATATAGATCGCGTAATCGGAGACGCTTTGCACCAACAGCTGGCACTGCCGGCTGTCGTGCGACAGCGGCCCTGCGTTGTCGATGGTCGTTTCCGTCTCCATCGCGCGATGTTCCCCCGGAAAAGCGCGCGACCATAGTGACGTCGCCGTGAAGGTTGCGTGCAAGCCAACCCGGCTGGAAAAGCGTCAAAAACCCGGCGATTGGCGCGTGAAAGTTATCGGCTACCATGACCGCCCTCTCAGTTCGGTGCGCGCGCCTCATGCAGAACATCTCGACCACACGCGACCGCTGGATCTGGGTCATCGCGGGGGCCTTGATGGCTGGCACGTTGAGCGTGGAGTTGGTCACGCCGCTGGGGTATGCGGTATGGCTGACCTACTTCGTGGCGGTCGGCGTGACGGTCTTTCAGAACCGCCCGCAGGCGCCGTTGGTAGTGGGCGTGCTGTCGTGCGTGCTACTGGCGATCGGTTTTCATCTGGCGCCGCCCAGCACCAATTCGAGCTTCTCATCGATTAATCGCAGCATTGGCGGCGTCTCGTTTCTGGCGATGGCGTTAGTGGTGACGCAGGCGATCCGCGCACGTCGTCAGGCCGAATTGGCGTTGTGGCTGCAGCAGGCCGAAAACACGGTCGAAGCCAGCCTGCGCGGCGATCAAAGCCCGGAAGACTTGGCCGATGCCGCGCTGCGCGCGCTGTGCGACACCTTGGGCGCGCAGGTCGGCGCGCTGTACCGCATCGAAGGCGAGCGCCTGCGGCTCACCGGCGGCGCGGCGCTGCCGGTCGACATGCCCAAGACGCTGCCCAGCAATGCCGGCCAATGGGGTGAGGTGTTGCAGCGTGGCACGGTGCGCCGCGTGCGTGGCGTGGATGCCGGGCATCTGCAGATTGCCTCCGGGCTGGGCCAGAGCGCCTGCCAGGAATTACTGCTGGCCCCGGTGACTGCCGATGGCCGGGTAACTGGTCTGCTGGAACTCGGTCGGGTCACCGACGCGCAGACATCCGGATCGCGCGAGCAAGAATTGCTGGCACGTTGCGGTGAAAACATCGGCCTGGCGCTGCGCACCGCGCTGCTGCGAGCACAGTTGATGGCCCTGCTGGAAGAAACCCAGCGGCAGAGCGAGGAACTGCAGACGCAGCAGGAAGAACTGCGCGTAGCCAACGAAGAACTGGAAGAACAAAGCCGCAGCCTGCAGCAATCGCAAAGCGATCTGGAGCAGCAGCAGGCCGAGCTGGAACAAACCAACGTCCAGCTGGAAGAACGTACCCAGGCGCTGGAAGCGCAGAAGCAGGCGCTGCTGGTGGCGCAAGGCCAGCTGGTGCGCAATGGCAACGAACTGGCCACCGCCTCGCGCTACAAGTCGGAATTTCTGGCCAACATGTCGCACGAGCTGCGCACCCCGCTCAACAGCGCGCTGATCCTGGCCAAGCTGCTTGCCGACAACAAGGACGGCACGCTGAGCGCCGACCAAGTGAAGTACGCGCAGGCGATTCTGTCGTCCAACAACGATCTGCTGGCGCTGATCAACGACATCCTGGATCTGTCCAAGATCGAAGCCGGTCACGTGGAACTGACCGATGACACCGTGGCCACCAGCTCGGTGCTGCAGCGACTGCGCGACACCTTTGAACCGCTGGCGCGACAGAAGGGCCTGACCCTGGAAATCGGCACCGAGGCCGACGCACCGACGCAGCTGGTGGTCGACAACCAGCGTCTGCAGCAGATCCTCAAGAACCTGCTGGCCAACGCGATCAAGTTCACCGAACGCGGCACGGTAAGTCTGTCGATCCAGGCGAGCGCACCGGGACGGGTGCTATTCAAGGTCGACGACACCGGCATCGGCATCGCACGCGAACAGACCGATGTGATCTTCGAAGCGTTCCGGCAGGCCGATGGCAGCACACGGCGTCGCTATGGCGGCACTGGCCTGGGCCTGTCGATCTCGCGCGACCTGGCACAACGCATGGGCGGCAGCATCAGCGTGGACAGCGAACCCGGACGCGGCAGTTGCTTCACCCTGGAATTGCCCACCGACGGTGCACCGGCAGAAGCGATGCGCGCCGCCGAAGCGACATCGACGCCGACATCGACATCGACGTCAACTGCAATCAACGCGCCCGCGCTATCGCCTCACCACACCGGCATGACGATGACATCGCGGGCTGGCGAGCACCCCGGCGTTGTCTCCGCTGCAGTGCCGCTGCCGATTCCTGCGCCCAACGCGGCGCCACAGCAACGCGCGCAGGACGACCGCGATCAACGCACCCGCCCCGGCCGGCTGATCCTGGCGGTGGAAGACGACACCCGCTTTGCGCAGGCCCTGGTGGACCTGGCGCACGAGCTGGACTTCGATTGCGTGGTGGCGCCCAGCGCCGAAGAAGCACTGCGACTGGCCGCCGAGTTGCGCCCCAGCGGCATCCTGCTCGACATCGGTTTGCCGGATGCCTCCGGCCTGAGCGTGCTCGAACGCCTCAAGCGCGACCCTGCCACCCGTCACATCCCGGTGCACGTGGTGTCTGCACTGGAACGCAGCCAGATCGCACTGGAACTAGGCGCGGTGGGCTATCTGATCAAGCCGGCAACGCGCGAGTTGCTGGCCGGTGCGATCCGTCAACTGGAAGACACCAACGCGCGTGCGGTGCGTCGCCTGCTCATCGTCGAAGACGACAGCGCCTTGCGCGAAAACCTGCAGTTGCTGCTGGCGCGCGACCAATTGGACATCGTTGCAGTAGGCAGCATTGCCGAGGCGATGGCGCAGTTGGCCGGCTCCACCTTCGACTGCATGGTCACCGATCTCACCTTGCCCGATGGCAGCGGCTACGACCTGCTCGAACGCATGGCCGGCAACGACGCAGTGGCGTTCCCGCCGGTGATCGTCTACACCGGGCGCGCACTGACGCGCGATGAAGAACAGCGCCTGCGCCGGTATTCCAAGAGCATCATCATCAAGGGCGTGCGCTCGCCCGAACGGCTGCTCGACGAAGTGACGCTGTTCCTGCACAGCGTGGAAGCCTCGCTGCCCAGCGACCAGCAACGCTTGCTGCGCGAAGCACGTCGCCGCGATGCGGTGCTCGATGGCGCCACCGTGCTGCTGGCCGAAGACGACGTACGCAACATCTTTGCGCTGTCCAGCGTGCTCGAACCGCTGGGCGTGACCCTGGAGATCGCACGCAATGGCCGCGAAGCGCTGGAACGCCTGGCCGAGCGCGAGGTGGACCTGGTACTGATGGACATCATGATGCCGGAGATGGATGGCATCACCGCGATGCGCGAGATCCGCGCCAACCGCCAGTGGCAGGATCTGCCCATCATCGCGCTGACCGCCAAGGCCATGGCCGACGACCGCGAACGCTGCCTGGAAGCCGGTGCCAACGACTACATCGCCAAGCCCATCGACGTGGACAAGCTGGTGTCGCTGTGCCGGGTGTGGTGCTCGCGGCAATGACGCCGGTTGAACTGTTCGATCTGGAGTTGCGGGTGCTGCTGGAAGCGGTGTACCAGCGCTATCACTACGATTTTCGCGATTACGCGGTGTCGTCGTTACGGCGGCGCATGCGCCATGCCATGGCGCGTTTCGAGTGCGCGCGCGTGGCCGATCTGCAGCATCGGCTGCTGCACGAACCGGAAACGTTTGCGCAGGCGATGCAATTCTTCACCGTGCAGGTGTCGGAGATGTTTCGCGACCCGGCGTACTTTCGCGTGCTGCGCGAGCACGCGGTGCCGGTGTTGCGCACCTATCCGTCGATCAAGTTGTGGGTGGCCGGCTGCAGCACTGGCGAAGAGGTCTGGTCGCTGGCGATCCTGCTGCACGAAGAAGGCTTGCTGGAAAAGGCCGTCATCTACGCCACCGACATCAATCCCGAAGCGTTGAACATGGCCGAAGCCGGCGCGTACGGCATCGATCGCATCGCACAGTTCAGCCGCAACTACCTGGATGCCGGCGGCCGTGGGTCGTTGTCGGACTACTACACCACCGCCTACGACGGCGCGGTGTTCGACCGCCGCTTGAAGCGCAATATCGTGTTCGCCGATCACAGCCTGGCCACCGATACGGTGTTCTCCGAAGTGCATCTGGTGTCGTGCCGCAATGTGCTGATCTATTTCAACCGCGGCCTGCAGGACCGTGCCGTGGGCCTGTTCTTCGACGCGCTGGTGCACCGCGGGTTTCTGGGCCTGGGCAGCAAGGAATCACTGCAATTCGGCGCACATGCGCAGGCCTTTGAAACCTGCGCACGCGAACAACGCCTGTATCGGAAGGCCGCATGAGCAGCACACTGGCGCACCGACACTTCGACGCCATCGTGATCGGCGCCTCCGCCGGTGGCGTGATGGCGCTGCAGGCGCTGTTGTCCCACCTGCCTGCCGATCTGCCCATGCCGGTGCTGGTGGTGCTGCATCTGCCGCGCGACCGCACCAGCCATCTGGCCGAGCTGATGGATGCGCGTTGCGCGCTACCGGTGCGCGAGGCGGACGACAAGCAGCCATTGCGCGCTGGCACCGTGACCATTGCCCCGCCCGACTATCACCTGCTGGTGGAAACCCGCGACAGCCTGGCCCTGTCGATGGATGCGCCGGTGCTGTTCTCGCGCCCGGCGATCGACCCTTTGTTCGAATCGGCTGCGGACGTGTTTGCCGAGCGTCTGTTGGCGATCCTGCTCACCGGCGCCAGCAGCGATGGCAGTGCCGGCGTGGCCGCAGTGCGCGCAGCAGGCGGCACCGCCTGGATCCAGCTGCCCGATGATGCCGCGTCTCCGCTGATGCCCGCCTCTGCCCTTGCCCACGCCGGTGCCGATGCGGTGCTGACCCTGCAGGCGATCTGCAAACGACTGGAAGTCTTTCACCCATGAATCTCACCACGACCGGCCTTGCTGCGCACGGCGACGAACCCGCCAAGCTCCTGATCGTGGACGATGTGCCGCAGAATCTGGTGGCGATGGAAGCGCTGCTGCAGCGCGATGGCATCCAGCTGCTGTGCGCATCCTCCGGCGCGCAAGCGCTGGAGCTGCTGCTTGAACACGATGTGGCGCTGGCCCTGCTCGACGTACAGATGCCGGAAATGGACGGATTTTCGCTTGCAGAACTGATGCGCGGCTCGCAGCGCACCCGGCATGTCCCGATCATCTTCCTGACCGCATCGCCAAACGATCCGATGCGCGCGTTCCAGGGCTACGAAAGCGGTGCAGTGGATTTTTTGCACAAGCCCATCGAGCCCCACGTGATCCTGAGCAAGGTCAATGTGTTCATCGAGTTGTACCAACAGCGCCGGCTGCTCAAGGCGCGCAATGCCTCGCTGGAACGCGCGCTCACGCTCAACGAAACCATGATGGCGGTGCTCACCCACGATCTGCGCACGCCGCTCTCGGTGATCCTGTTGTGTGCGGACAAACTGAGCCTGGACGTCGATGGCGACGGCTCGGCCGCACGCACGCTCGGACATCTGGAAACCAGCGCGCGGCGCATGGCTCGCATGGTCGAACAATTGCTGGATTTCTCGCGGCTGCGCACCGATGGGCTGTCGATGCAGTTCGGTCCGTGCAATCTGGGCGAGGTGGCGCACAGCGTGGTCGGCGAGGTGGCGCAGGCCAACCCGCTCACCACCATCGATCTGCGCACCGAAGGCGACCTGGACGGCGACGGCGACGGCGATCGGCTGGCGCAGGTGGTGTCCAACCTGGTCGGCAATGCGGTGCTGCATGGCGGCAGTCATCCGGTGCAGGTGCATCTGGACGGCCGCGAGCACGACGTGCTGCGGCTGTCGGTCCGCAACACCGGGCACATCCCCGACAGCCTGATGCCGCGCTTGTTCGAACCATTCAAGGCCAGCTTCCATGCCAGCCAGGGCCTGGGGCTGGGATTGTTCATCGCCGATCAGTTCGTCAAGGCGCATGGCGGCACGCTGCAGGCGCGCAACGAAGCCGGCGACGTGGTGTTCGAAGCCAGACTGCGGCGGCACAACCTGGCTGCATGATCGCAGCGCGCGCGGGCGGCCAGGCAACGCACTGGCGGCCTGCGACAACGCATGCGGCCACGCTGCGCCGTGCGGTTCGACGCCCGCGCAATGCCCGGCGCAGGCGCACCGCGCACCGCGCACCACCGGCCCATCTAGGCGTTGCAGCATCGCAACCGCACCTGGCGTGTGTATCCAACGTGGATCGCAGCGCCCTGTAACGCATCGCCGGACTCAACCGCAGCCGATGGGGGTCATGCGAGCGCGAGCAGTGCCAGTCGCCGAAATGCACCGTATGCTCCGCTCGATGCCCTGGTGCCACGCGCCTGAACTCGGCTCTCCACGTTCTTCGATCGCACCAACATCTGTTCGTCATCATCAGGCGCACGCCGTGCGTCATGTCAGCGGAGGCGGTTATGTCGTATGTCGATGGGTTTGTCCTTGCAGTGCCCAAGGCCAACAAGGACACGTTTCAGGAGTACGCCCGCATGGGCGATACGATCATCATGGAGTACGGCGCACTGCGCGTGATGGAGTGCTGGGGCGACGATGTCCAGCAGGGCCAATGGACCGACTTCCAGCGCGCGGTAGCGGCCACCGACGACGAGATCGTGGTGTTTTCGTGGATCGAATGGCCGGACAAGGCCACCCGCGATGCGGGCATGCGCAAGATGATGGACGACCCGCGCATGGACCCGGCCGTCAACCCGATGCCGTTCGATGGCAAACGCATGATCTACGGCGGCTTTGTCCCGATCGTGGCGCTTGGGCAATCAGCCTGAGCGAAGCAGCGCGCGATTGCCGCGCGCTGTCGCCTGGCCGCCGCAGGCATCATGCGCGGCGGCCGGCCTCCCGACACAGGGCCTTCTGCCGTGGTCGCTACACTGACCACATGCAGCCGCATGTGCCGTCGGTGATGTCCGGGCGTCGCGACTGCATTGCCTGTCCACCGGAGACCACCGCATGACCGACGCACCGCTCCTGATCGCCTGCCCGAACTGCGCCGCCATGAACCGCGTTGCGCGCGCACGCCTGCACGATGCGCCCAACTGCGGCAGTTGCCATCGGCCGCTGTTTCTGAGGGCGCCGGTGACCTTGTCGGCGGCGGATTTCGACAAGCACGCCGTGCGCAGCGAACTGCCACTGGTGGTGGATTTCTGGGCGCCGTGGTGCGCGCCGTGCCTGAGCATGGCACCGCAATTTGCGGCCGCCGCCGCGACGCTGGAGCCGCAGGTGCGGCTGGCCAAGGTGGATACCGATCTGCATCCTGCGCTGGGCACGCGTTTTGGCATCCGCAGCATCCCCACCCTGCTGGTCATCCGCGGCGGGCATGAGATCGGCCGTCATTCCGGCACGGTGAGCAGCGCGCAGATCGTCAGCTGGGTGCGTTCGGTGCTGGACGGTCGCTGATAAAAAAAGCCAGCTGCGCATGCACGCAGCTGGCCTTCGTCGATGCAGGTGCCGCTGCGACGCAGACGCCGCAGCCCATCGATCAGCTGGCGATCACTGCCAGTTGACGTTGACCGACACGCCCACGATGCGCGGCTCGTTGTACACCGCCGCCATATAGTTTTCGATCACGCCCTTGACGTTCTTTTCGTTGGTGATGTTGCGCGCGAATGCCGCCACTTCCCATGCACCGTAGCCGCCGGTGTAGCCCAGCTTGAGGCCACCTTCGAAGTTGCCATCGGCACGGAACTCGGTGGAGTCGTACAGCACAAAGCTGGTCTCGCCCTGCTTGTTCCAGTCGGTGGACACGAAAAACGCGCCGTCGTTGCCCATCGGAATGTCGTAGCGTGCGGCCAGGTTGAGGTTGTACTTGGGCGCGTTGGGCAGCGGGTTGCCGTCGATCTGCGCGAAGGTGTTGGCGCCGACGCGGATGGTGGGGTCGTTGACCGTGCACACCACCACGCCATTGAGCGCGCAGGCCTGCGCAAACACGCGCTTGTCGTTGATTTCGCTATGCAACAGGCTCAGGCCCGCGGTCAGCGACAGGTTGGAGATCGGGCGCCAATCCAGGTCTGCTTCCAGACCGTAGGCCTTGGCCTTGTCGGCATTGAACAGCACGCCGTTGCCGTCCGAATCGTTGCCGTTGAGCTGGATGTCATCGACGGTGTAGGTGAAGCCGCTGACATTCAGGCGTAGCCGGTTCTGGAACAGGCTGCTCTTGATGCCGGCTTCCCACGACAGAATGGCTTCCGAATCGGCGGTGGTGAAATCCGAATTGAACACCGCGCTGCGGCCCTGAATGGTGGGGCCGCGGAAGCCGCGTGCCACGCGTGCATACACGCTCAGGTCCGGGTTGAGTTCATACATCGCGCTCAGGTCCCAGCTGGGCTGGGTGTCGGACATGCGCACATCGCGACGGCCACGGTAGGTCACCGCGCCGGCCGCGGTGTCGGCGGTCTTGAGCAGACGGGTTTCCTTGGTGTCCTTGGTCTGGCGGATGCCGGCGGTCAGCGTCAGCGCATCGGTGGCCTTGTAGCTGAGCTGACCGAAGCCGGCCCACGAGGTATTGGTGTTGCGCAGCCTCACCCAGTTATTGGGATTGCGCGCCGCAGTGCGCAAGAAATACGCACGCTGATAAAAATCGGTGGTGTCGCGGCCATCGAAATAGAACGCGCCCACCTGCCACTGCAGCGCGTCGTCGCCCTCGCTGGCCAGACGCAGCTCCTGGGTGTACTGATCCAGATCGCGAATCTGCCCCATCGATTGGCCGAACCCGTTCGGCACCCCATTGACCGGATAATTGGCCGCCGCACCGCCATCGGTGTCGCCACGGCTGTAGCCGGAGGTGGTTTCGTAAGCAGTGATCGAGGTCAGCGAGACGCCGCCGAAATCGTAGATCGCCTTGATCGAGCCGCCATCGGTCTTGTAGGCCTGCGGGTTGTCGTGGGCTTCGTCGTAGGCCACGCGATCACGCGGCACGTCAACCTTGTCGCTGCCACGTGTCACCGCATTGCGCAAAAATAGTGTGGAGGTGCCGTCGTAATCGCGGGTGTGCACCGAGCCCAGCAGCGAGAACGCATCGTTGGGCTTCAACAGCACCTGCAGGCGCGCATTGCGGTCGTTGTAGCCGCCCATTGCGTCCTTACGTGGGGTACGCGTGCCATCGGCGCTGCTGCCGGCAAAGGTGTTGTCCACCCAGTCGTCGCGGTGCTGGTACAACGCCGACACGCGGAACGACAGCACGTCGTTGATCGGCCCGCCGAAGCCGCCATCCAGCGACACCGTGTTGTAGCTGCCGTAGCTGGCGTCGACGCGGCCGGTATAGGTATCGCCGGGCTTGACGGTGTCGAACTTGACGATGCCGGCGGTGGTATTGCGGCCGAACAAGGTGCCCTGCGGGCCGCGCAGCACTTCGACCTGGTCCACGTCGTAGACCGGGTTGGACTTGAGCACCACGTGCTCCAGCACCACGTCGTCCTGGATGATGGAGACCGGCTGCGAGGCACCCAGATAGAAGTCGATATTGCCCAGGCCACGGATATAGAAGCGCGGGAAGATGCGCCCGGTGGTGGTCTCGGCGTAGAAGCCCGGCACGCGGCCGGACAGCGCCAGCAAGGTGTCGTCGCCGCCGGCGGTGTACTCGCGCATCGCCGCGCCCTGCACCACGCCCACCGACACCGGCACATCCTGCAGGTTCTGCTCGCGGTGCTCGGCGGTGACGGTTACCGCATCCAGCGCAGTGGGGCTGCCCTCGCCCTGGCTGGCCGGCGCCTGCTGGGCCGATGCGGCAGCGGCCATCGAGGCGAGCAGCAGACCGGCGCAGGCGCGTGCCAGCGGCGTAGGTTGCGGTGCACGCGCATCCAGATGCGCAACAACGGACCTCAGCGACGGAGAAACAGACGAGTACAACGACATGCGGGTTGATCCTTGGGTAAAGACGCGAAGATGAGTCCGTTCGGCATGGGTCTGCCAGAAGGGGGCGCCGCATGGCGCCGCGCGCACGATATGTCAGCAATGTTGCAGCGAAGTGGCAGGCGTGCCGATCCGCGCCCATCGGCCACGTTGCGCACAGCCATGCCACCACACGCGTGCGGCATGGCAAAACGGCATGCCCTGCTCGGCGGCGAGCTGTCATGCTGCCGCAAGGCTGGCGCTACGCCAGTGGCGCGCATCGGGGGAACTGTCGTGAAACGAATTGGATGGATGCTGGGCCTGATGGCCGCCATGAGTTGTCAGCTGGCCTACGCCGGCAGCGCACTGATCACCCAGGTGGATTACCAGGGCGATGACGGCGGCCCGTTGCCGACAGAGGCGCAGTACCGCAATCCGGTGGTGGCCGGTTTTTATCCGGACCCGTCCGCGATCCGGGTCGGCGACGACTTTTATCTGGTCAATTCCACGTTCGGCTATTTTCCCGGCCTGCCAGTGTTCAAGAGCAGCGACCTGGTGCACTGGAACCAGATCGGCAACGCGATCGATCGCGCCGACCAGATCGACTACGGCCGCGACGAACTGACCCGTGGCCTGTTCGCCGCCAGCATCAGCCACCACGACGGCACCTTCTACATCGCCAACACCTGTTTTTACTGCGATGGCGGCAACTTCCTGATCACCGCCACCGATCCGGCCGGGCCGTGGTCCGATCCGATCTGGCTCGACGCCAAAGGCATCGACCCGTCGCTGTTTTTCGATGACGACGGCAGCGCCTGGCTGGTCAACAACGATGTGCCCGCCGGCAAGTTGCGCTACGACGGACACCGCGCCATCTGGCTGCAGCAGCTGGATCTGACCCGCATGAAGCTGGTCGGCACGCGTCAGGCAATCGTGGATTCGGGCTTTCAACCGGCCACCAATCCCGAGCACATCGAGGGCCCGCATCTGTTCCGCCGCGATGGCTATTACTACCTCACCGCGGCCGAAGGCGGCACCGGCGAGCAGCATGCGCAGATGATCTACCGCAGCCGCCAGATCACCGGCCCCTACGAGCCCTGGAGCGGCAATCCGGTGCTGACCCAGCGCGACCTGGACCCGAGCCGCAGCGCACCGATCACCTCCACCGGGCACGCACAGTTCGTCGAGCTCAAGGACGGTACCTGGTGGGCGGTGTTCCTGGGCACCCGCCCGTATCAGGGCAACCACTACGCGCTTGGCAGCGAAACCTTCTTGTTGCCGGTGCAATGGCGCGACGGCTGGCCGCAGGTAGTGCCGCACGGCAGCGCTGTGCCGCCGGTGGCCACGCGTC
This sequence comes from Xanthomonas sp. Leaf148, assembly GCF_001423585.1. Classification (GTDB taxonomy): domain Bacteria; phylum Pseudomonadota; class Gammaproteobacteria; order Xanthomonadales; family Xanthomonadaceae; genus Xanthomonas. The sequence continues at coordinate 640,748 of NZ_LMOP01000001.1, forward strand.
CCGCATTGCCGAGCGGCACCCAGACCCTGCCCACCAGCGGCCCGATGCAATGGAGCGAGCGCTTCCAGGAAGCGCGCGTGCCGATGCAATGGATGACCATCCACCCGCCCACCCAGCCGTGGTACCTGCCCGGCCCGCAGGGGTTGCGCATCACCCCGTCGCAGGTCGCGCTGGGCGACATCGGCCGCGGCCAACCCGCGTATCTGGGCCATCGCCTGCAGCATCACCACGCCACGCTGGCGGCCAGTGTCGATGGCAGCGCGCTGGCGGCCGGCGAACAGGCCGGTCTTGCGCTGGTGGCCAAGGAGAGCCACTTTCTGGCAGCCATGCTGGTGCGCGATGAGGCTGGCGCGTCGGTGGTGTTGTATCGCCGCGCCGGCCTGCAGGACCCAAGCATCGGCACCGTGCTGGCGCGTGCGCCGCTGCCCGATGCAACGCAACCGGTGCAGCTGCGCTTTGCGCTGGACGGCGCGCGTGTGCATGTGGATTACGCGGTGGGCAGCGGCCAGTGGCAGACGTTGCTCGAACAGGGTGACGCCACGCTGCTCAGCACCGAGACGGCCGGCGGCTTTCTGGGCGCCACGTTCGGGCCGTACGCGTATTCGCGTTGACTGCCGGCACGCGTACACCGCCCTGCCGCGCAATCAGCTCCATGCAGTGCACGCGAAAACCAGCGCGCACTGTTGCTTGCGTTATCTGCGCCTGGCGCAGGCCTGATCGAACGCGCTACTGCGGATGCGACTTATCACATCCAGTGCCGCAACAGCAGCGTCGTGCCGCAGCGTCGTCGTATCCGACGTCGCATCCACCCACACCAACATGCAAATCACTGCGCTTTACGCGCGCGCCAGCACGCTGCTGTCGAGCATCTGCCCCACCGTATTGAGCAGATCGTTGAGGCTGAAGGGCTTGGGCAGCAAGGCCATGCCGTCGGCCAGGAACTCCTGCCGCGTGATCGCGTTTTCGGCGTAGCCGGTGATGAACAAAATCGGCAACCCCGGGCGCAACGTACGCGCCACGTCGGCCATGTCGCGCCCGTTCATGCCCGGCAGGCCGACATCGGACACCAGCAGATCGATCTGCACATCGGTGCGCAATTGATCCAACGCGCCGATGGCATCTTCGGCTTCGATCACCTCATAGCCGGCGTCGCTAAGCACCTCGCTCACCATCATGCGCACCACGTCGGTGTCGTCCACCAACAAAATGCGCGCGTTACGCGCCCGTGGTGTGGTCGGCGCCGGTGCCGGCGGCAACGCGCTCGCCGACAACCCGCGCGGCAGCAACAACGCCACCGTCGTGCCCCGGCCGATCGCACTGGTGATACGCGCAGTACCGCCGGATTGGCGCGCAAAGCCGTAGGTCATCGACAACCCAAGGCCGGTCCCTTCGCCGATGGGTTTGGTGGTAAAAAACGGCTCGAACACCTGATTGAGAACCGCCGGCTCGATGCCGCTGCCATTGTCGATGACGTTGACCGCCACGTACTCGCCATCGTCCAGTTCCGGGTCGTTGTGCGCGGTGTAGGCAGCGGTCTGCACACAGATCGTGCCTTGCCCGCGCAAGGCGTCGCGGGCGTTGATCACCAGGTTGAGCACCACGTTCTCGAGTTGGTTGGCATCGGCAATGGCCACCAGCGAGGTATCGGCAAGCTCCAGCTCCAGGGCGATGTTCTCGCCGATCGAGCGTTGCAGCATGTCTTCCAGCGAACGCACGCGCAGATTGACGTCGAATGGCTGCGCATCCAGCGATTGCTTGCGCGCGAACGCGAGCATGCGCTGAGTCAGCGCTGCAGCACGATGCGCAGAGCCGGTGGCAATCTCGGCCAGGCGCGGTACACGTTCGATACGGTTGGATTCCACCGCCAGCTGGATCATGTCCAGGCCGGAAATGATGCTGGTCAATAGATTGTTGAAGTCGTGCGCGATACCGCCGGTGAGCTTGCCCAGCGCTTCCATTTTTTGCGCCTGCAACAGCTGGATTTCGGTGCGCTGGCGTTCGGCGATCTGGTGCGCCAGTTCGGTGGTGGCGGTATCCAGTTCCTGACGCTGCTCGCGCTCGCGCTCGCGCCTCTCGGTGACGTCTTCCACCATCAGCAGGCCCAAATCCGGCTCGCGGTACGGCGACACCCGCCATTCGGTTTCGCACAGCTTGCCATCGCGCAGGATCGACAACGTGCCGCTCCAGCGCTCGCGCTGCGCCAGTGCGCTGGTCAGCGCCTGCACCGTGGCCGTTTGATCCAGCCCGGCGGCGTGGATCGCATCACCCGGCGTGGCGTCGCCGATCAGGCGCTGAAACGCCGCGTTGAGTTCATGCGTATGCAGGGTGGCATCGACCACCGCGATCGGCGCGCTGATGTGCTCGAAGATCTCGCGGAAGCGGGCCTCGCTGACCCGCAATGCTTCTTCGGCATTGCGCGCGCGCAACAGCGTACGCAAGGTGGCGACCAGTACATTGGGGTCGACCGGATGGATCAGGTACGCATCGGCGCCGGCATCCAGGCCGGTGATCATGTCGCCGGTGGCGATCGATGCGGCAGACACGTGTACCACCGGCAACAATGCGGTGCGCGGCTCGGCGCGCAAGCTGCGCACGATGTCGAAGCCGCTCATGTCCGGCAGGTTGACGTCCAGCACCACACCGGCAAATGTCTGCGTCGCCAGCTTGCTCAGGCCTTCGGTACCGGTGCCTGCTTCGTCGACCACAAAACGGTGATGTTCGAGCACGCGCCGCACCGAATAGCGCGTCACCGCGTTGTCATCGACGACCAGAATGTGCTGCTTACTGCTCAAGTGCCTTCTCCGCTGCCAGCGTCACCGGCAGGACCACAAAAAATTCCGAGCCTTGCCCGACCACGCTGTTGATACCGACCCGTCCGCCAAGCAATTCGGCAAACCGCTTGCAGATCGCCAACCCCAGCCCGGTGCCGGTCAGGCGCTTCTGCAGCGGCGAGTCCACCTGTACAAAATCTTCGAACAAAGCATCGTGAAGCTCGGGCGCGATACCAATACCGGTGTCCTGCACGCTGAAGCGCACGTGGCTGTCACCTTCCAGGTGCGCCAGCACGCGCACCTGGCCGTGCGGGGTGAATTTGAGCGCATTGGAAATGAAGTTGCGCAGGATCTGCGCCAACTTCTTGTCGTCGGTGTAGAGCATCGGCAACACCGGCGGATCTTCGAAAATCAAGGTCGTGCGGCTGGCATCGGTCAGCGGGCGGAACATCCCGCGCAACGCTGCGAACAGGTCCATCAGATCGAACCAGCCCGGCGAAATGGTGACCCGCCCGGCTTCGATCTTGGCCAGATCCAGCAGGTCATCGACCATCTCGGTGAGCTCGCGCGCCGACGCGCTGACAAAGCGTACCTGCTTGAGTTGCTCGTCGTTGAGCGGTCCGTCCATGCCGTCCTCCAGCAGCCGGGTGATGCTCAGGATCGAACCCAGCGGCGTGCGGAACTCATGGCTCATGTACGACAGGAACCGACTCTTGAGTTCGGATACTTCGCGCAGCTGTTCGGCCTGCTGGTCGAGCTCGGCATACAGTGCCAGCACGCCCTGATTGGTTTCTTCCAGCTCCTGGCGCAACGCCTGGTTCTGCTGGCGCAGGGTTTCAAGTTCGGCGATCGAAGCGCTGCCGGGCGCTGCATCGGATCCGTTCATTGCATGCCTCCCAGGCGCATGACGAAAACGCACGCATCGTCGCGGCCGCGCGCGTATTCGCGCAGCAGCACAGCCGCAATGATGCGTGGATGGCGCGACAACAGCCCGGCGTGATCGCGCAGGTTCCAGCGTGTCTGCACACCGTCGCTATGCATGACCAGCAGCTTGCCCGCAGCCTGCGGAAAATCGAAAGGGTTGGCCTTGCGAAACTGCACGCCGACGATGCCCGGGTGCGAGGGCATGCCGCGCACTCCATCGCCGTCGCACAGCATTGCGCCGATATTGCCAACGCCGGCAAAGCGCACCTGCCCACTGCTGCGGTCGAACTGCATCACCGCCGCAGCACCGCCACGGCTGCCGGACATGCCGGCATGCAGTCGTGCGACACGTTCATCGGGGTAGCCACTGGCAGTGGCGGCAACGCGGGCGCCGGCATCGGCGGCATCGGCCGCGCCCGGCCCGTGGCCCAGGCCATCGATCAGGGTGACGGTGACGCGCTGCGCATCGATTGCCAGATGCCAGGCATCGCCGCACACCACTTCGTTATGCAGCGGCAGCCGGATCGCGCCATAGGGCAGATCGCGCGTGGCGCGTGCATCGGCATAGACGCGCGCCAGCACAACCGCCCCGGTGCGGTCCGAATACGCATCCAGCAGCGCCGCATTCCGGTGCACCGTGCCCAGGCCATTACCTGGCGTGCTGCCGGTGGAATAGCCGTCGGGCAAACAATCGGCGAGTACGAAGCCCGGGCCCTGGTCTAACGCACACAGCTCCACGCCGATGCCGTCGCGACCGGCCACGCTGCACAGCTGGATCTGCCCGCCACCGCCGTGGTTGAGCAGATTCGTACACAGCTCGGTCGCAACCAGGGCAACGCGGCCGCAGGCGTATTCGTCGAACCCATTGGCCTGCGCAAGCGCCACCGCATCGCGGCGCACCTGCCCCACCTGGGTCACTTCCTCAACGCGGATGACCTGGGTGAGTGCGCCGGCGACATTCACTTCCATTTGGTGATGGTGATGCGCGTGCCCTTGCCGGCCGCAGTATCCAGCACAAAATCGTCCACCAGCCGTCGACTGCCGGACAGGCCCAGCCCCAGCCCGCTGCCGGAGGTCCAGCCGTCGGTGAGCGCAAGATCCAGATCCGGGATGCCCGGACCTTCGTCGCGAAAGGTCAGCTGCACGCCCTTGCGGATACCGCTTTCCACCAGCGCCCAGTCCATGTCGCCGCCGCCGCCGTAGATCACGGTGTTGCGCGCCAGCTCGCTGGCTGCGGTGACCAGCTTGGTCTGGTCCACCAAGCGCAGCCCGCACTGGACCACCAGCTTGCGCACGGTCTGCCGCGCCATCACGACGTCCTGCTCGGTCCGCACCGGCTGCGAGCCGGTGGTCATGATGCGGGGTCGGGTTGCTGCAACAGCCGCATGCCGCGTTCGACGTCGAGCGCCGTACGCACAGAGGGCAAGGTCAGACCCAGTTCCACCAGGGTGATCGCCACCGCCGGTTGCATGCCTACCACCACGGTGCGGGCGCCCATCAGCGTCGCCAGCCCGGAGATGGTGCTGATCATGCGGCCGATGAACGAGTCGACGATATCCAGTGCGGAGATGTCGATCAGCACACCACGCGCGGAGGTGACGCTGATCTTTTCCGACAAGTCTTCCTGCAGCTGCAGCGCGAGCTGGTCGTGCATGTCCACCTGGATGGTGACCAGCAACAGATTGCCCATCCGCAGGATCGGGATGCGCTCCATGTCAGCTCGCCTTGCTCACGGTCACGCCGGTGCGCTTGAGCGCCAGCGCCAACGCATCGGCCAGGTTGGCCTTGGTCACGATGCCCTGCAGATCCAGGCCCAGATGCACGATGGTCTGCGCAATCTGCGGGCGCACGCCGCTGATGATGGCATCGGCGCCCATCAGCCGGATCGCGGTGACGGTCTTGAGCAAATGCTGCGCCACCAGCGTGTCCACGGTAGGCACGCCGGTGATGTCGATGATGGCGATCTCCGAGCCGGTGTCGACGATGCGCTGCAGCAGCGATTCCATCACCACCTGGGTGCGCTGCGAATCCAGCGTACCGATCATCGGCAATGCCAGCACGCCCTCCCACAACTTCACCACCGGCGTGGACAGCTCCAGCATTTCTTCCTGCTGCCGCACGATGATGTCTTCGCGGGTTTTCTGGAATGCCTTGACGGTGTACAGGCCCAGGCGGTCCAGCAGTTCGGACAGCGCCCACAGCTGCTGGGCGAGGTCTTCCGGCTTGCTGGCATATTCGCGCTGCACCAGCTCGAACAGCACGCGCTTGAGCGAGAAGATGAAGTTGGCGGTTTCCTGCGAATCGAAGCCGCGGGTGGCGCGGTCGCGCGACAGATTTTCCAGGAAGCGACGCACTTCGCTCCACTCGGCACTGTCCAGACTGCTACCGTCGTCCTTCAACGAGGCGACCAACAGCCTTAGAAAGTCCGCGCCCTGGGCCTGCAGATCCTGCCGGGAGATGCGCGCATCGTTGCCGAGGCCTACGTCCAGCCAGGCGGCCAACAACGCGGCTTCTTGGCCACGGATCGCGTCGATTGAGCGCTGCTGCAATGCCACCATGAGATCACCCGCCAAAGTTAAGAGGAGACACTGGGCATGCAGGTTGGCCTGCGCCATGACTGACGCGGCGCCCCCACGCCGATGCGCAGCAGAGTAAAGCAATTCAGATTCGGCAACCAGCGACCAAACCTGTAGCAGTCAGAGGACGCTACTGGCGGCAGTTTGACATTGCAGCGCAAGCGCCGAACGTGCACCGGGACACGTCGTTGGAATCGGGAATCGGGAATTGGGAATTGGCATTAGGGTGCTTGATGTTGGTCGGGAGTGCGCAGGCGCGGACTGCATGTGTGTGATTGGCTGCTGAGACGTATGCCTGAGCGACGGCGAGTCCCGGTCTCTTGCAAGCGGCATGTCGCTGCGCTGCTACGGTCGCTGCGCGTTGTCGCGCAGGTCTTGTGTGCGCGCACGCGCCGGGAGCGCGCGTGTGGCGCCATTGCGCCACGCATCTGCCCTTTGCTTCTGCACCCACCACGCCATGGCACTCAAGCAACCGCTACCGGCCTCGGCGGTGCATCCCCAAGCCGCTGCAACGCGGTGTGCTACTGGCAGTGTTTTGATCCGGCCGTCGGCGTGGTCTGATCGCCAACCGCTTTTTCCAAGGTTCCCTCCCCGCAATGTCGTCGCTTTTTTCGCCTTATCAGCTCAAGGATGTCTCGCTGCGCAATCGCATCGCGATCCCGCCGATGTGCCAATACACCGCCGTCGACGGCTTTACCAACGATTGGCATCAGGTCCACTACGCCAGCATGGCGCGCGGTGGCGCCGCGCTGGTCATCGTCGAGGCGACCGGCGTATCGCCAGAAGGTCGCATTACCCCAGGCTGTCTCGGCTTGTGGAACGATGCGCAGGCCGAAGGACTGGCACGCATTGCCGCCTCGATCACCGCAGCAGGTGCGGTGCCCGGCATCCAGATCGGCCATGCCGGTCGCAAGGCCAGCGCCAACGCACCGTGGGAAGGCGACGACCATATCGCCGACGGCGATGCGCGCGGCTGGGACACGTTGTCGCCGTCCGCAGTCGCCTTCGGTGGCGGCCTGTCCAAACTGCCGCGGGCGATGACGCTGGACGACATCGCCCGCGTGCGTGGCGATTTTGTCGCCGCCGCGCAACGTGCACGCGATGCAGGCTTCAAGTGGCTGGAACTGCACTTCGCCCACGGCTATCTGGCACAGAGTTTCTTCTCGGTGCACGCCAACCACCGTGAGGATCGCTACGGTGGCAGCGCCGAAGGCCGCGCGCGCTTTCTGCTGGAAACGCTGCAGGCCGTGCGCGCGGTGTGGCCGGAACATCTGCCGCTCACCGCACGCTTCGGTGTCATCGAGTTCGACGGCCGCGACGAACAGACGTTGGCCGAGGCGATCGACTTGACCCGCGAGTTCAAGCGCAGCGGTCTGGATCTGTTGAACGTCAGCATGGGCTTCAGCACGCCGAATGCGCAGATTCCATGGGGCCCGGCGTTGCTGGCACCGATCGCCGAACGCGTCAGCCGCGAGGCGCAATTGCCGGTCGCCTCGTCCTGGAACATCGACGACCCCATCGAAGCCAACCGCGTCGTCGCCGATGGGCAGATGGAGCTGGTGATGGTCGGACGCGCGCACCTGGCCAACCCGCATTGGCCGTACCAGGCGGCACTGGCACTGGGCGAAGCGCGTCCGTCCTGGGTGCTGCCGCCGTCATACGCCCATTGGCTGGAGCGCTACGGCAACCGCAGCTGATCACACGCGGACTGCGACGTTGCCGCTAGCGCGGCAACGTCTTGCTCAAACAAAGACATATCCCGCCCCGCCACGATCGCTGCAAGCACGGGAGGGAACGCTACCTCCCACCTTCGCGCAGACCGCACGGACGGCGCGCAGAACAGCACGCCAATCCCCAATTCCCAATCTCTGCAGCGACCAGCGACACACCGGTCGCACGACGCATTGGACGGCGCGCTAAGAACCAAAGTGTGCCAATGGCAAAGGACCACGCTCATTGAGCGTTGCACGCGCGAGAACCCACGCACCTTCGCACGTCACCGCAGACCGCAGAGACGGCGTGCAAAGCAGCACGCCAATCCCGAACGCCTAATCCCCAATCCCTGCGGCATCAGCCGCTCTAAAGCCCGTAGCGCTCCACCGCCTCCAGATGCGGACGCGTGTCCTGCTCGCAGGCTTCGGCCAACCGCAGCCAGCACATCGGATGCGACCAGCGCGAGGTCGTGCACCGCAGTACGCGATGCAGTTCCTGCGGCGCGACGTTTTCCGGAAGCGCCACGGTGAACAACACGCCTGGCAGCCCGGACGTCGCATCCTCCGGGTCGAATGCATCCGGGTGCTCCGGGTCGACCACGCGATAGTCGTCGCGACTATGCAGCCACGCCTTCCACCCGCGCGTTTCCATATCTGCACGCAGCGCCTCGATCACCTCGTCGCCAGGGTGGACGCCGTCCACCAGCCAGCTGCTGCCATAGCCACCTGTCTGCAGCACATGCACCTGCGCATAGGTCGGTACGAACCGCGCACGCTCGGCCTCGTCCTCCGGCGCCGGATACAGCAGCTCCGCATCGAACACCACCCAATCGCCGACATGCTGACGGCGGTGGGCCGGTGCGTTTTCGATGATGCGCGCGGTCACCGGACCGGTGCGACGCGCGTAGTACTCGCCCACTTCGCCGTCGTCCACGCACCGCACGATCACCCAGCCCCAGTCTTCTTCGACAACCCCGCTGGTGCTGCTCAGCTCCATGCCGATCGCGGCTGCCGACACCCGCACCGCATCCCAGTCCTGCGCGGCACTGGCGGCGGTCATATGGTCCCAATGCGCCGAACGCGGCTCGTCCATCAGCGCGATCAGTTGGCGGTAGACGTCGGCCGCTTCGGCAAAGCGGCCGGTGTTGAGATACATGCGCGCCAGCAGCCCGCGCGCGCCGTGCGAGCCCGGCGAGAGCTCCAGTAGCGCGGTACAAGCCTGTTCCAGCGCCGGCCAATCGCCCAACCGTTGCGCAAGCTGGGCCTCGCACCACAGCGCCGCCACCGGTACCTGCGGGCGATACAGCAACGCCAGCCGGCGCACGCCAGCGTCATCGCCGCGGCCAAGCAACAGATTCATCAGGCGGAAGGTGGGGCTGGTTTCGCGGTCGGCATGCCGCTGCACGAAATCCCACAACAGCGTGATCGCTTGCTCGTCTGCCGCGCAGGCACTCAATGCCGACGCCGCGGTATCGACCAGCTCGGCATCGTCCGGACGCTCGGCCACCGCCTGCAGCAACCATTGCGCTTCGCGCTCGGGATTGCGCACCGCCTCCTCGCCCTGCGCGTTCAACCATTCCAGCAACTGCGCCGCAGGTACAGGCGCGTCCTCGCCCGCCGATGCGGATGCGATGCGCGCAGCCCACCCATCCAGCGCCTGCGTGGCGCCACGGTCCTGCCGCAACTTGGACGCATGCGCGCGCGCCAGCGCAAGATGCCGGCGCGCGGTCCACACCGCACCGCGCTGCAGCGCCAGATCCATCGCGAGCTCGGCGGCCTCGATCAGGATGCGATGCGCACCGACCTGCGCGTAATGATCCAGCATGACCTGCAGGCGGCTGCCCAGATCCCAGGTGTTGCGCTCGGGTGCGCGTGACGTCAGCACCGCCACCGCGCGCAGCCAATGCAGGCGATAGCGCGGCGCCACTTCGCGCCACGGCAGCAACGCCTCCATCGCTTCGTCATCGCGCTGCAACAGCGCCAGCGCACGTGCTTTCTGCAGACGACGCGGCTGACTGCAGTTGGCCCACTCCGCGCCCTCGCGCGCGGCCTCGACTTCGCGCTGTTCGATCAGCGCCAAGGCATCGGCTGCACGCCCCAACGAGAGCAGGATCGAGATCCGCATGTCCGGCACGCCGTCGTAGATCTGGCCGCCGTGCGCCACGATGGTCTGCGACTGCTGCTCCAGATAGCTCAGCGCCGCGTCGCCGCGGCCGTCGTCGAGCAAGGCGTCGGCTTTTTCGCAGCTCAGGCACTGGTAGCACGACCAACTCGGGTCGATACGGCCCAGGGTTTCATCGCAAACCTCGATGCGCTCTTCCACCCAGCCCGGGCCATCGATGTTGGCGTAGCACGCCGCCAGATCCTGGGTGACACACACCGATTGCGGGCACTCCACCGCATCGGCGCGATGCGCGCGCTCGAACAGTGCCACCGCATCGCCCAGCGCGCGCTCGCCTTCGCATAGATTGCCGACCCGGTTACGCATTTCCCAATGGCCGACGAACACCTCCAGCCAGGGGTTGGCCAGCGTCTTGCCCAGCGCACGCGCCTCGGGCAACAACGCTTCGGCACGCTCGATCTGCAGATCGCAGATATGGTCGGTCAGGCGTGTCAGCAGCTGCGCATTCTGCGGCTGCCCGGCTTCGCCCAGGTCGTCCTGCAGCTTCTCCACCCAGTTCCAGATTTCCATTGCGTTGTTCCTTTAATGCGGCGCTCAGCGCGCCAGCAATTGGGTCACGGCCTCGGCAAGATCGCCGAAGGCCTTGTTGAGATCCGAACCGCCCGACTCCGCGCCGCCAGCCTGCGGCTGCGCGCGCCCTTGCGCAGAGACAATCACCTTGAGCGAGCGCAGCAAGCGCGCGGCGACCGCAGCCTGCGGGTTGCCGGCACGTTGTGCGGCGAGCAATGCCTGCAGCGCAGGATTGTCGAGATTGAGATACAACCGCTGGGTCTGGCGCGCTTCGATCCGCGCAGTGAACTGCCGCGCCAGGCGCAGCGCTGCAGTGGACACCCGCTTGTCGTTTTCGTCCTGCTCCAGCCGGCGTTTGAGTTCCGCCTCGCGGTCGGGCACCACCACCAGCGGTAGCTCTTCGGGGCTGAAACGCGCCGGAACCAATGCCTCGCCATCGCCCAGATGCTGTTCCAGCCACGCCAGTTCGTCGGCCGGCAACGTATCGAGATGGAACAACTGGCGGTTGCCATGCTCGGTGCCCAGCTCGACCAGGCGCACGCCCTTGGCCTGCGCCCACCGACGCAGAAACGGCACTACCGCGTAGCGGTTTCCGTACGCCACCGGCACGCCCATCGCGCGGAACAACATTTCTTCGAAACCGCTGTCGCTGTCCAGGATCACATGCACCGCGCCACGCGCCGGTAGCTGCTGGGCCGGCAGATCGCCTTGCGAGGTCGGCACGCGCACATGTTCCAGCAGCAAGTCGAACAGACGCTCATCGCACAGCGCCGCACCCAACAAGGCCTCGTTATGCCGCAACAGAATGCGACGCCAGGCTTCGGGCTGTTGCCGCGCCACCTCCGCCAAGCCCTGCACCAGGGCTTCGGACAAGGCGTGCTGCACCGAGCTATAGACCGTATCGCGCTGCAGATCCTCGCGGCTCGCGGTCGGCGTCAAACGGTTGGATTCGATCACTCCGCCGATGAAACCGGCCCACGGCGGCAGCAATTCGCGCGCATTGTCGTCCAGCAACATGCCGCGCAAGAACACCGACAGATTGCGATTGTCGCTGGTGCCGTAGGTGGCCCCGTCCTGCACCCATAACAGGCCGACCGCATCGCTGCCGTCGGCGGCACGCACCGGCATGCAGCACAGCGGTTCGAAATTGCGTTCGAAGCGCGCCGCAAACTCGCGTTGCCGGCGCCATGCCTGCACCGGGTGCAACGGCACTGCGTCGTCCATGCGCCACGGCGGCGGCTCCGGATTGATCGGCTGCGCATCGGCACCGACCCAGATCGGCTCGCGCAACAAGGCGCAGTAGCGCGACAGAATCTCGTGCAGGCGCGCGTCCTGCGCCAACGACAGATACTGGTCGTGCAATTCCAGCACCACCTCGGTGCCCACCTGCGCGCGCGCCGGGATCGGGCTGACCGTGTATTGCTCGGCATTGCTGGAGATATAGCAATGACCCAGCGTCGGGCTCTGGTACGAGGTGGTGCGCACGGTGACGCGTCGCGCCAGTACGAAGGCCGACAAGAAACCCAGCCCGAACATCCCGATCAGGCCGCTATCTTCGTGGCCTCCCTGGCGCAGCCCGCGGGTGTAACCCACACCCACGGTGGCCAGATAATCGTGAATTTCCTGCTGGGTGAGCCCGGCCCCGGTATCGGTAATGCGCACGATGCCCTGCGCCGGATCGGCATGCACATGGATGCGCGCTTCGCCTTGCCAATCGGGCTGTTCCAGGCGGCGCCGCAGGATTGAGTCGTGCGCGTTCTGCACCAACTCGCGCAGCGCGACCACTGGCGTGGAATACAGATGCTTGCTGAGAACGGACATCAGTCCATTGAGATCGACGCCGGCGCGGCGGATCTGTGAGGCGTCCGTCGCCTCGGAGATATGATCTTGCATGATCGTCGTCGTTTCCTTGGCGGCCACGCCCGTCCTCGGACGCGCCTCCTGGGTGGCAGTGCGAGCCGGCAAGGATAGCCGCAAGCCATCCTGGACGCACGTCTCACTTCGGCTTCTGTGCCAGCGTGCGTACAGCTGCGTACGTCCCGCGACCAGCCCGTATCCAGTCGTCGGAAACGACGCGCCACGGCCCGGCGTACATGCCGGGCCGTGGCGCTGTCGGCTAACGTTGCAGGGTTTCCATCGGCGCTTCATTGAAGTGCTGGCGATAGCCTTTGGCCAGCGCTGAACGACTGCCAACGCCCCAGCGGCTGGCCGCCTGCAACACGCTGCCGCAGCCGCCTTCGGCCAGCAGCTCGTCGCGGATGCTCTGCATGCGATAACGCCGCAGCACCTGAGTCGGCGACAGCCCGGTGGCCGACTTGAACGCCTGCTGCAAGGCACGCCCGGTCACACCGATCTGCGCGGCCACTTCATTGATCGACAGGTCCGAGCGGTGGGCATTGGTGATCATGTAGCCGTAGGCACGGCGGTACTTGGCCGGCAGGCGCGCGGAGATATCGTCGCTGACGTGCGCCGGGGTGCCGCTTTCCAGCAGACGCGGTGCCTGCACTTCGCTGCGCAGGCATTGCACCGCACCCAGCGCATAGCGGTTGTACAGCAACAGGGCCTGTTCGGTACGGCCCAGCGCCTGGCTGATCTTGGCCTGGCAGTACTCGAACTCCAGATTCCAGCGCGGCGCGTGATGCCGGCCGGCCCCGGCCAGGGCACGCTCGGCCAGATCGGCGCGGCCTACCGCCAGTGCAGCCAATGCCAGCTCCACCTGCGCATCCTGCCGCGCGCAGGGCGGGCAACCGGTTGCCGCGGCCGGCAGCGCATCGATCTGCGCGTCGAACCCAAAGGTGTCGCCGCCAGCGATCCGCAGCAGGTTGCGCACGTGGCGCATCCGCTGCGCCAGCACCGGCATGCTCTCGGCCAGATCGGCGATACAGGCGCGCAGTTCGCTGGGCTCGAAGGCATGCGCGGCGTCTTCCTGGCGCAGCGTGGCCTGCCAGAACACGTGGTCGCTCATGCGGTCGGCGCGACGGATGCGCAGCTGCGCAATCATGTCCAGGCGCAGCGCGGTGGCAATGCGCAACCAGTCCGATGCACCGGTTTCCAGCTCGGACAGCGACTCGCGCGCACGCTCCAGCGTCTGCAGGGCCAACGTGCTCTGGCCGAGGTGAAAGTGGGTCAGCGCCTTGCCAAGCAGACCTTCGCCGCATAGGCAGGCTGGCGTATCGCGGTCCATCGCAAGCTGCGCAAAGCAGTTCAACGCCGCACTCAGACGACGCTGGCTCAGCATCAACCAGGCGGTATTGCGGCACGAGAGCAGCCGCAGCTGCCGCTGTTGGCCGCGCATTGCCTTCAGCGCATGGCGGTATGCATCTTCGGCTTCTTCCTGGTATTCGAGAATCAATAGGGCATCGCCGCTGGCGCCCAGCAGGCTGACCTCATCGTCGGGGCCATCGGGTGTTCCCTGGCCATCACGGCGTTGTTGAAGATGTTGCAGACCTTGCGGCCAGGCACCAACCAGCATCCTGCTTGTATAGGTAGGAAGACGATCTGCGTAAGACAACGCAGAAATCGCTGCGAAGTAGGTTGAAAGGATCATGCCGGGCTCTCTCTTGGGGGGACGAGCAAAAACAAACAATGCGCAGCTCTCACTGGCGCAAACGATTGTATGCAGCGGATCCAATGGAATTTCCCACCTGCAAGCACCGCAAAAATCAAAAAACCTCACTCTGTCTTCCAACGCTTCTGCCGTACGTTTTGCATATGCGGCATTCTTTTCTGCAGAGCGTGCGCATTGTCTAGCGCAGGACATTTCCCACCATCCGAACACGTACGGACGTCGCGCTGCGCCCGAACAGCGCAGCGGCGTCCTGTAACGTCTGCCAACGCACGGTCTCAATGCGGATTCTGGGGTGTTTGAGTCGATTTCGGCATGTGCGACAGGCGCACCGTAGTCACGCAGCTGCGGGCACGTCCCGCTCATAACGAAAGTAACTTTCGTGTTACCTGCCCAGCTGAACCTATTCCCTAAGCGCGGCGGGTTCGCCGTAATCGCAATACCTTGGTCTAGACCTTTCCAACCAATTTTCTACTGCCCATCCGGACACACATGTCCAGACACGGCGCGTGGATATGCATGCATCGGCTTATACATACCCAAGATGTAAGAGCTGCGTTGCGTATAGATGAGCGCAAGCTAAAGCGCACCGACCCAAACCCGAAGAAAAGTGCGTAGCAGTGAAACTTTCTGCCGCTGGAATGGTACATACCATTCGTCCGACCTCGGTCAGACCCTCCCCCCCCCCTTCGCAGCCGGATGGTATGGCAATGCACTTATCTCTCTCTGTGGATTTTGTGGCGACGCCTGCGGCCCGTGATCGGCACCGCACGCACGACTGGTACGTGTGCCGTCATGGGAAGGCTGGCTGATGCACGGCAATCCTCCCGGCAAGCATGGATCGGCTTTCCTGTTGACGCAGGACGCGCGTCTGGCATCGCAGGTCAACGCGAGCCTTGCCCCGCTGGGGCCACAATTTGCAGTGTTTTCCGATGAGCTGGAGCTGTTGCGCTCCTTGCGGCATTCGCCCTGCGAACTCCTGATTTTCGATGCGACCTGCGTCGCCTCGGACGATAGCTCGGTCCTGGCCTGGCAGCGCTGCCACAGCGGTCATCCCACGCCGCTGATCGTGCTGGGACGTTTCGACTGCCCTGACGACATCCTGGCCTGGTACCAAGCCGGCGCACAAGAAGTGTTAGCGCTCCCATTCAATTCGTGCGAACTCCAGGTGCGCGCGGCATTGGCGATTGCCCCTGCACCCCAGACCTGCCAGGAATCGCAGCACCTCACCGTCGGCCCGTATCAGCTGATACGCGAAGAAAACACCGTCTATCTGCACGGCAAGCCGATCGTGCTCACCGCGCGCGAGTTCTCGATTGCCTGGATGCTGTTTTCCAGCCCCGGCGTCTGTTTCCGCCGCTGCCAGCTCGCCAAGGCGGTCTGGGGTAGCCATACCGAGTTCACCGATCGCACGATGGAGCAACACATCTACAAGCTGCGCAAGAAATTGCAGCTGTGCAACCACAGTGGAGTGGTGCGCATCAGAACCGTGTATTCGCATGGCTACAAGCTGGAGCTCGCGCTGCAGGAGAGGGACCCGCCAATGCTTGGCAAAAGCGTGGGTTCGAGTACCGGACATCACGCCGCCGCCTGCTGAACGCTGCTCTCGGGATCAGGCCAGACTGATGCAGGTATCGAGGTAACTGCATTGCGGATAGCGACGGTAGTGACATGCATTCTCTAGCGACGGCGTCATGCGGTCTTAGCTGCGATTTTCAGCGTAGTTGAGTTATCCGATTAACTTCATTTTCGAACTATTTAGGCCGACTTGAACAGGAACCGACAGGGGTTCCATCGGCGCAGATAGACTGCAGGCCGCTGCGCTGCTCATGCGCTCTCCCACGCTGGGAATCAGCCAAGTGAGGCGCCTTGCAGGCTTGCCGCCTGGTCCTCTTGCGGAATGCAGCTCGCCCGGTTGCATGCGCAATAAGCACCTGCATTGGCCGAGGTACAACCGATTGCGCTTAGGGCCGCTCCGCTGGAGCAGCTAGCCCAGTGCAGACGCCAAAGGGCAGCTGACAGAACGACTGCGCAACCATCGGGCGGCAACCGGCTCGATGCGGCCACAGCGCGTCGCCGTGATTGCGCCCGGCGATGGCGTGCTCGGTACGCCATGCAATCAGCGCGGCAGCGCAGCCCGTGCTGCAGATCAGCAGGTACCACGCGACATTGCGACTTCTTCGCGCCGTCCAAGCGACCTGACCTGACCACCGCTCGCGACGCTTGCCTGGTCGCTTCAAGCCGCATAAACGACGATGGCGCAGGAATTCCTGCGCCATCGTTCAATCCACTTCGTGCAAAGCGATTACTGCTTCGGGCTCTCGCCGTACTGGTTCGGGCCCGGGGTGCCGTCCAGACACATGAACACGAGGACGACAAAGCCGCCGACGTAGGGGACGAAGCTGATCAGGTAGAACCAACCCGACTTGCCCTGGTCATGCAGACGGCGCACGGTCACTGCAATGCTGGGCACGATCAGCGCCAGCACGAAGATTGCCATGATGGCGCCGACCACCCATGCCAGCGGACCGGGGCCGTTCTCGCCCCCCATCACCGCCGCTGCGATACCAAACATGATGCCCAGCACGACCAGAACGATCACCTGCAGCAGCATGAACATCCAGTATTCCTTGCGACGCGAACGACCTTCGAAGTCGGCGTAACGCTTAAGCGGCAACAACATCCATTCCATCGTGGTTCTCCAGTACGAGCAGTCAGCAGTGTTTGTGATCCGGTGCACAGTGCAACGGGCCGCGCATGGTGCCATAGCCGCACTCTGGTGAAAACGTTTTCTTCACGCCCACATGCAAATTGCCGGGCGCCAGCCGACGGACGGTCGCCGGCTCCGCTGGGGAGCGTCAGGCGATGGCAATGTTCGACGCTGCCTGCTGGCAGCGCCCACTGCGCGAACCCCGCGCTTGGCCGGACAGCCTGCCCCGTCCCTGCCCCAACCCTGACCACGGCGCAGCCGCACCTCAGTCGGCCGCGGCCTCCAGCGCCTGACTCAGCCGCTCCACCGCGATGATCTCCATCCCCTTGATGCTGGCCGTCTTCGGTGCGTTGGCACGCGGCACGATCGCGCGCTTGAAGCCATGGGTGGCGGCTTCCTTCAGACGGTCCTCGCCATTGGGCACAGGACGGATCTCGCCGGACAACCCGACTTCGCCAAAGGCAATCGTCTTCTCGGACAACGGCCGGTCGCGCAGCGAGGACAGCACTGCCAGCAACACCGGCAGATCGGCCGCGGTCTCCTGCACGCGAATGCCGCCGACCACGTTGACGAACACGTCCTGGTCGCCCACCACGATGCCGCCATGCCGATGCAGCACCGCCAACAACATCGCAAGCCGGTTCTGCTCCAATCCCACCGCCACCCGGCGTGGATTGGACAGTGGCGAGGCATCCACCAGCGCCTGCACCTCCACCATCAGCGGCCGGGTGCCTTCACGGGTCACCATGACGCAACTGCCGGGCTGCTGGGTGCTGCCGCCAGACAGAAAGATCGCCGACGGATTGGAGACCTCCTTGAGGCCCTTCTCGCCCATCGCGAACACGCCCAGCTCGTTGACCGCGCCGAAGCGGTTCTTGAACGCGCGCAGCAGGCGGAACCGGCTGCCGCTTTCGCCTTCGAAATACAGCACCGCATCGACCATGTGCTCAAGCACGCGCGGGCCGGCGATGCCGCCTTCCTTGGTCACATGCCCGACCAGGAACACGGCCGTACCGGTCTCCTTGGCATAACGCACCAGCCGCGCCGCGCTCTCGCGCACCTGGCTGACCGACCCAGGTGCTGCGGTCAACGATTCGGTCCACAAGGTCTGTACCGAGTCGGCCACGATCAGTTTCGGCCGCGCCACGCTGGCGTGCTGCAGGATGTTTTCGATGCCGGTTTCGGCCAGGGCGTTCAAGCCTTCCAGCGGTAGATCCAGTCGCACCGCTCGCCCGGCTACCTGCGCCAGCGATTCCTCGCCGGTGACGTACAGCACCGGCAGCGTTGAGGCCATGCTGGCCAGCGCCTGCAACAACAGCGTCGACTTGCCGATCCCCGGGTCGCCGCCGATCAGCACCACCGCACCTTCAACCAGGCCACCGCCCAGCACGCGATCGAACTCGCCGATGCCGGTGGACACGCGCGCTTGTTCGGACTGCTGCACATCCTTGAGCGCAGTGATCTTGGGTGCCTCGGTCTTGCCGGCCCAACCACTGCGACGCGACGCCGCGGGCGAGGCCTTGCCGCCAGGGGTGGCACTTTCCAGCACGATTTCGCTGAGCGTATTCCACACACCGCATTCGGTGCATTGCCCCTGCCATTTGGTGTACTCGGCGCCGCACTCGCCGCAGACATAGGCCGTCTTCGCCTTCGCCATCGTCGTCTTGCCTGTTGTCGTTGATGCGACAGGATAGTGGCTGACGGTCTCAGCATGCGCGACGGCGCTGCAGCGCGCGGCCGACATGCGATCGGGAAGTTCTGATTCTGCAGCACAAAAAAGCCGCAGGATCGACGTCCGTCGCCCCTGCGGCTGCGTTGTCGACATGCGCCTACGCGCGCACATCAGCCATGCACTTACCTGGCCTTGTACAACTCACTCAAACGGTCAGGCGTACCGGCAATGCGTTCCAGATGCGGATACAGCAAACCACCGTGGTAATCGATGCGCACGGTGTCGTAACGATCGCCGCGCTTGACCAGCAACTCGATCGGCGCGGTGGTGCCCTTGGCCGCCTTGATCGCGTCCTTGATCACCTCACTGCTGAAGGCGCGGCCGTTGACCGCCATGATCGTGTTGCCCGCGATCAAGCCGGCGTTGAAGGCCGGGCCGTCCCACAGCACATCGCTGATATCGCCCGAGGCTTTCAAAGACAGTCCAAGCGAATAGGTCAGGCTGGCGTCCTTGTCGTCGCTCTCGTCGGCCTTGGTGGCCAGATTCGGCTCCTCGTTGTAGACCAGCTTCCAGCCGTTGGCTTCGATGCCGCCGTTCAACGAACCATGCCCGTCCATGCGACTGCGCAACAGGCTCGCCCAGTCGTAGGCGGCCACGCCGTTGAGGGTGGCGACGATGTCGTCGAAGGTGTACGGATTGACGTCCCAATCGCCGTTCTTCATGCCGAAGAACGCCTTGCCGAAATCGTCGATGGAGCGCTTGTTGTTGGTCAGCGCGCGCAGCTTGCTGTCCACTTCCAGCCACATCATCTGGCCGCCTGAGTAATAGTCCTCGGCCATCTGATAGCTGCGGTACGCCTTGGGACGGCGCATCGACATGGTCGGGTCGTTGGTGGTGTCCTGCACGGTGCGCCAGGCCATGCCGGGGCGACCACGCTCATAGCTGGCCGCCACGCCGGCCAGCATCTCGCGCGCCTGATCCTGCGTCCACAGGCCCGAACGTGCGGACATCACTTCGCCCCAGAACTGGGTCTGGCCCTCGTACAGCCACAGCAGGCTGTCGCCCATTGGCACGTTGAAGTTGGGCGTGGCCAGATCGGCGCCGCGGCGGTACTTGCCGTTCCAGGAATGGTTGAACTCGTGTGCGAGCAGGTCGCGCCCGGTCCAGCTCTTGTCCCACTCGGTGAAGTAAGTCGGCACGCCGCTGTTTTCGCTGGAACGGTGATGCTCCAGGCCGATGCCGCCCAACTTCTTGGTCAGCGCCAGCAGGAATTCGTAGTGATCGAAATGCCGCGCGCCGTACAGCTTGTCCATCTGCTGCACCAGCGAGGCATGCGCCTTGATCTGCTCGGGCTTGGCGTCCAGCGACTTGGCTTCGTCGGCGAATACGTTGAGGTAGACCGGCTGCTTGCCGGCGCTCAGCTCCACGCGCTTGTAGTACTTGCCGGCGAACATCGGCGAATCGACCAGATCATCGAAATCGATCGGCTTGAAGGTCACCGTGTCGCCGACGCGGCGCTCGGTTTCCAGCGCCGTGGCATAGCTCCAGCCGGCTGGCAGCGTCACGCTGGCCTGCGCCTTGATGTTGCGTGCGAAGACGCCGGCCGGATACAGCGCCGTGGTATTCCACTGCAGGTTGAGCATCTCCGGAGTCATCATCACCCGGCCCTGGTTGGGGGCCTGCGGCGAGAGAAACTTGAACTCGGCTACCAGCTCGGTGGCGCCCTGCGGCACGTCCACGGTGAAAGCGTACACATCGAACTGGTCGCGCTTCCATGGCACCACCTTGCCATCGACCTTGATCACCAGACCGGCCAGCTTGTCGATCGGACCGGTGGGCGAGTGGTTGCCGGGAATCCACTGCGGATACAGCAGCGTCATCGGGCCGGGCTTTGCCGGCATGGTGGTCTTGACCTTGAAGATGCGGTGCGCCAGGTCGGTGGCATCGACGTCGATCTTCAAGGTGCCGTCGAACGGCACGTCCTGCGGCGGTGCGGTTTGCGCGGCGGCGGGCAACGACAGCGCTGCCAGCAACGACACGGACAACAGGGTGGGCATCTTCATCGCAACTCCGCGGGTGACCTGAAACAGGCAAGCCCACGATGCTAAGCGTCCACCACGGCTTCCCCGTATGCCATTGGTCATGCCGCAGGCAAATTCATGCGCAAAAAAAAGCCGCCAATCGCTGGCGGCCTTCTTCATAACAGCATGACGCGATCCGGCGTGGCGCCGTCTCAATGCATCATGTTGACGTTCATGTTGTGCAGCACCCACAGCGAACCGACGATCACGATGCCGATGATCAGCAGCGAGAACAGGCCCACCTGTACGTTGGAGCGCTGCTCGGGCGTGCGATCCATATGCAGGAAGTACACCATGTGCACCAGCATCTGCACCGCGGCCATGACCGAGATCACGACGATGGTGACACCCTTGGAGAACGCCCCACTCATCACCATCGCGAACGGGATGACGGTGAGGATGACGGCCATGACGAAGCCGATCAGGTAGGACTTCAAACCGCCGGCATGCGCATCGGCCGCGGTCTCGGTGTGGTGGTGATTGGCCATTACAGCGCTCCCAGCAGATAGACGACGGTGAACACACCGATCCAGATGATGTCCAGGAAGTGCCAGAACAGGCTCAGGCAGGCCAGACGCGTGCTGTTGCGCGCAGTCAGGCCGTTCTTGGAGATCTGGATCACCAGCACTGCCATCCACAACAGGCCCGACGCCACGTGCAAACCGTGGGTTCCGACCAGGGTGAAGAAGGCGGACAGGAACGCGCTGCGCCCCGGGCCGGCACCTTCATGGATCAGGTGATTGAACTCCCAGACTTCCATGCACAGAAAGCCGATACCCAGTAGCGCGGTCACGCCCAGCCAGCCATACAGGCCGGTCATGCTGCGCTTGTGCGCAGAGATCATCGCAAAGCCGAAGCTCAAGCTGCTGAACAACAGCAGGAAGGTTTCCACCAGCACGAACTTCAGATCGAACAGCTCCTTGGCGGTCGGCCCATCCACCGTGGCGCCGGAGAGCACCGCATAGGTGGCGAACAGACCGGCAAACAGCAGGCAGTCGCTCATCAGATAGACCCAGAATCCGAAGACGGTGTTGCCACCGCCGTCGTGATGCTCGTGGTCGTGATCGTGGCCGCCCGCGTGGGCGGCGTGGTCAAGCGTGGTCGAGGAAGCCATGGTCATACCACCTTCGCGGCCTGCGCCGCCTGTTGCTGTTCGAGCAGGGCGAAGCGCGCGTTTTCGATGCGCTCCACTTCATCGGCCGGCACCCAGTAATCGATGTCGTCATCGAAGGTGCGCACGATGAAGCTACCGATCATGCCCACCAGGCCGAGGATGGCCAGCCACCAGATGTGCCAGATCAGACCGAAGCCCATCAGCACGCTGAAGGCACCCATGTACACGCCTGCACCGGTATTGCGCGGCATATGGATCGGCTCGTACTTGGACGGACGCACCCAGCCCTTGCCATTCTGCTTGTCGGCCCAGAACTGATCTCGGTCGTCGATGTGCGGCAGCACGGCGAAGTTGTAGAACGGCGGCGGCGAAGAGGTTGCCCACTCCAACGTACGGCCATCCCACGGATCGCCCGTGTAGTCCATGTGCTCCTTGCGCTTCCACACGCTGTAAACGATCTGCAGCAGATTCAGGAAGATACCCATGCCGATGATCGCAGCACCGGCCGCAGCGACATACAGCCACGGCGCCCACTCGGGATGGTTGTAGGTGCTCATGCGACGGGTCATGCCCATGAAGCCGAGCACGTACAACGGCATGAAGGCCACGAAGAAACCGATGATCCAGCACCAGAACGAGGCCTTGCCGATCTTTTCGTTGAGCTTGAAGCCGAACGCCTTCGGGAACCAGTAGGTCAGACCTGCCAGGTAGCCGAACACCACACCGCCGATGATCACGTTATGGAAGTGCGCGATCAGGAACAGGCTGTTGTGCAGCACGAAGTCCACGGCCGGAATCGCCAACATCACGCCGGTCATGCCGCCGATGGTGAAGGTGATGATGAAGCCGATGGTCCACAGCACCGGTGAGGTCATGTGCACGCGACCGCGGAACATGGTGAACAACCAGTTGAAGATTTTCACGCCGGTCGGAATCGAGATGATCATCGTCGTGATGCCGAAGAAGGCATTGACGTTGGCACCCGAGCCCATGGTGAAGAAGTGATGCAACCACACCACGAACGACAGCACGCCGATGCACGAGGTGGCGTACACCATCGAGGTGTAGCCGAACAAGCGCTTGCGGCTATAGGTGGCGATCAACTCGGAGAAGATGCCGAACGCCGGCAGGATCAGGATGTAGACCTCCGGGTGACCCCAGATCCAGATCAGGTTGACGTACATCATGGCGTTGCCGCCACCGTCGTTGGTGAAGAAGTGCGTGCCCAGGTAACGGTCGGCACCCAGCAGCGCCAGCGCCACGGTGAGGATCGGGAACGCAGCGATGATCAGGATATTGGTGATCAACGCGGTCCAGGTGAAGATCGGCATGCGCATCAGGGTCATGCCCGGCGCGCGCATCCGCATGATCGTCACGAAGAAGTTCACACCGGTCAGCAACGTGCCTAAGCCCGAGACCTGCAACGCCCAGATGTAGTAATCGACACCGACCCCTGGACTGTATTCCAGCCCCGACAACGGCGGATACGCCAGCCAACCGGTCTGCGCGAATTCACCGACGCCGAGCGAGATGTTGATCAACGCTGCGCCGGCCACGAACAGCCAGAAGCTCAGCGAGTTCAGGAACGGAAACGCCACGTCGCGTGCACCGATCTGCAGCGGCACGATCAGGTTCAACAAGCCAGTCATGAACGGCATGGCCATGAAGAAGATCATGATCACGCCATGCGCAGTAAAGATCTGGTCGTAATGGTGCGGAGGTAGCACGCCTTCGCCACCGTTACCCGCCAATGCCTGCTGAGTACGCATCATGGCCGCATCGGCAAAACCGCGCAGCAACATGACCAGCGCCACGATGATGTACATCACGCCGATGCGCTTGTGATCCACCGAGGTGAACCACTCCTTCCACAGGTAGCCCCACAGCTTGTACTTGGTGATGGCGCCCGCGATGAGCAGGCCGAGCAGGCCTGCACCACCCAGCGCGATCATGATGATCGGCTCGTGGTACGGAACCGCCTCGATGGTAAGTTTGCCTAGCATCACTTGTCTCCAGAAGTGCACATGGCGACCGGCTCTACAGCCGATGCCTCATGGTCGCCGTGGCCTTTGCTATGGCCCGGACCATTCATGTATTTGTCGACCAGCGACCGGAACATGCCGTCCTGCACCGACGAGTAGTAGGTGACCGGATACTGTTCTTTGTCGTTGCGATTGGCAGCCAACACCTGATATTCGGCGGCATTCAAGGACGTCGGCGATGCCTTGACCTTGGCCACCCACGCGTCGAAGCCGGCCTGATCGACCGCATGCGCCTTGAAGCTCATCTTCGAAAAGCCGTGACCGCTGTAGTTGGTCGACAGGCCGAAGTATTCGCCGGGCTCGTCGGCCACCAGATGCAGCTTGGTTTCCATGCCCGCCATCGCGTAGATCATGGTGCCCAGGTGCGGAATGAAGAACGAGTTCATCACCGTATCGGAGGTGATCTTGAAGTTCAGCGGCGTGTGCACCGGGAACGCGATCTCGTTGACGGTGGCGATGTTCTGATCCGGGTAGATGAACATCCACTTCCAGTCCAGCGACACTGCTTCGATGTTGAGCGGCTTGACGTCCGAATCCAGCGGCCGGTACGGGTCCAGCGCATGCGACGAGCGCCAGGTCAGCACCGCCAGCACCAGGATGATCACGCATGGAATCGACCACACCACCACTTCGATGGCGGTGGAATGCGACCAATCCGGCTCGTAGCGCGCCTTCGTGTTGGATGCGCGATATTTCCACGCGAACGCAATCGTCATCACGATCACCGGGATGACCACGATCAGCATGAGCACCACGGAAGTGATCAGCAGTTGCTTCTCGTCGTGGCCGATCTGGCCTTTCGGATTGAGGATGGCCGAGTTGCACCCTGCCAACAGCAGGAAGGGCAACATCAGACCTGGACGAAGTAAACGCCCGAGATGTTTCAGCGGAATCATCGGTCGATCCAAGTGCGAAGGAACGCCAGCCGCGCGCATCGTCTCCGGCAAGGGAGATGTCCGACGATGCCCTTCCCTGTTGAAGGCGGGCCCGCGCAGACCGAAGACACGAGTTAGCGCGCTAATTTTAGTCTTTGCTGCACCTGCACGAAACCCATTGGCAATGATCTGCCGCAATAAATGCGCGCAAAATCGTGCGACATGTTGTCGCAGCGCAGCGTAAGCCAGGATGGGTGCCGTGATGGCCGTCGTTGCGACCTGCAATCGCACTGAAATGCATGCGACAACTGGGTGAAATTGCGCCTGCAGAGGCCAAAAACGCAACTGGGCCGGCCAAGGGCCGACCCAGTGCTGAAGCGATGGTGCCGGAAATAGGAATCGAACCTACGACCTACGCATTACGAATGCGCCGCTCTACCAACTGAGCTATTCCGGCGAGCCGTGCATTGTAGGAGCGGAGCCGGGGGCTGGTCAATCGCCCCAGGGGCGGGCGGCTGCCGTAGCCGGCGCCAGTGACGTGGCGGTACCCAAACGCTGCTCACTCTGCCGCGGCCAACGTTGGCCATCGACGCGCGGTCAGCTGACCAGACGCAGCCGCAGTTCCTTGGGCAGTGCGAACACCATCGATTCGGGCTCACCTTCCAGTTCGGACACGCTACCCGCGCCCAGCTCGCGCAACCGGGCCAGCACGCCATCGACCAGCACCTGGGGAGCGGACGCACCGGCAGTGAGGCCAATATGCTGTTTGCCGACGATCCAGGCCGGATCGATCTCGCTGGCGTTGTCGATCAAGTACGACTCCACCCCGTCACGGCGGGCGAGTTCGCTCAGCCGGTTGGAATTGGAGCTATTGGGCGAGCCGACCACCAGCACCAGATCGCACTGCCGCGCCAGATCGCGTACCGCGTCCTGGCGGTTCTGGGTGGCGTAGCAGATGTCGTCGTGCCGCGGCCCCTGCATCGCCGGGTAGCGTGCGCGCAGCGCCTCGATGATGCCCATGGTGTCGTCGACCGACAGCGTGGTCTGGGTTGTGTACGCCAGATTTTCCGGCTGATTGATCTGCAGCGTAGCGACCTGATCGATGTCTTCCACCAGATAGATCGTGCCCGGGCCGCGCTCGCGGCTCCACTGCCCCATGGTGCCTTCCACTTCCGGATGCCCGGCATGGCCGATCAGCACCACATCGCGGCCGGCCCGGCAGTGGCGCGCGACCTCGAAATGCACCTTGGTCACCAGCGGGCAGGTGGCGTCGAACACCTTCAAGCCACGGCGCTCGGCCTCCTGGCGCACCGCCTGCGAGACGCCGTGTGCGCTGAAGATCACCGTGGCGTTATCGGGCACCTCGTCGAGCTCTTCGACGAAAATCGCGCCGCGCTGCTTGAGGTCGTCGACCACAAAGCGGTTGTGCACGACTTCATGGCGTACATAGATCGGCGCGCCCAGCGTCTCGATCGCGCGCTTGACGATCTCGATCGCACGGTCGACACCGGCACAAAAACCACGGGGATTGGCGAGCAGGACATCCATGGCGAGCATTCTACGGGAATGGAGAAGAGGGTCGGAGCAAGCGGGGCGCGTCGGCAACCGGGCTTCAGGGGCGATTCCCGATTCCCGGCTCGCGCTTGCCGCCCTTGTCGAACAGCCCGAACACGGCAATCCCGATGGCACCGCCCACGATGGCCGAGTCGGCGATATTGAATGACGGCCAGATATGGCTACCGATGTACCACTGAATGAAATCGACCACGTGGCCGTGCATCAGCCGGTCGATCACATTGCCGATCGCCCCCCCGATCACCAGCGCATACGGCAGCGCACTGCGCCATTCGCCGCGGGCGGTGCGCGACAGCCAGAACGCCAGCAGGCCGCTGATACCCACCGCCAAGGCGGTGAAGAACCACAGCTGCCAGCCGCCGGCATCGCTCAAGAAGCTGAAGGCTGCACCGGTGTTATAGGTGCGGTACCAGTTCCAGAAGCCGTCGATGACCGGCACCGGGGTGTACTCGGGCAGGCTGGACAGCACCCAGGCCTTGCTCCACTGGTCCAGGCCGATTACGACGGCCGACAGCACGAGCCAGATCAAGGCAGAGGGTTTGGGTCTTGCGGTCATGGAATCACCTTAACTGTTGCTACTCCCGGGTTCGGGAGAAGCTGCCCGACGGGCAAATCGGCAAACAACGCCGAATGCGCCATCGCGGCCCTCATCCGGTGCTGCGCGCCACCTTCTCCCGCTTGCGGGAGAAGGAATAATTGGAACGGACTCCCGCTTGCGGGAGAAGGTGTATTGAAACGGACTCCCGCTCGCGGGAGAAGCAATCACGACATCAGAACCAGCGACGCTAGAACCAGCGACGCTCCTCGCCAGGGCCTTCGATATTGCTGACGCAACGGCTGCACAGTTCCGGGTGACGCGCATCGCTGCCCACGCTGGCCTGGTGGTGCCAGCAGCGCACGCACTTGGCCTTGGTGGTCGGCTGCGCGCTGACGAAGATGTCGTCGGTACTGGCCGCGGTCACGGTGACGTCGCCACTGATGAACAAAAAGCGCAGCTCCTCGGCCAGCGGCTGCCAGCGCGCGGCGGTCTGTGCATCAGCGGCCACGGTGATCTCCGCTTCCAGCGCCGCACCGATGGCGCCATTGGCACGCATCGGCTCCAGCACCTTGGACACCTGCTCGCGCAGGGCCAGCAACTTGTCGACATCCGCACTGGTCAGCGCGGCAGCGGCAGGCAGCGGCGCCAACCCGTCGTACCAGGTAGCGAACAACACGTTGCCGACATGCTCGCCCGGCAGATACGCCCACAACTCTTCGGCAGTAAATGTCAGCACCGGAGCCACCCAGCGCACGAATGCCTCGGCCACGTGATACATCGCGCTCTGCGCCGAGCGGCGACCGCGCGCGTCTTCGGCCATCGTGTACAGACGGTCCTTGGTGACGTCCAGGTACAACGAGCCCAGGTCCACGCTGCAGAAATTCAGCAGCGCCTGCACGATCTCGGCAAAGTCGTAGCGCGCATAGGCAGCGACGATCTTTTCCTGCAGCTCATGCGCGCGATGCACGATCCAGCGGTCCAGCAGCACCATGTCGTCCAGCGCCACCAGATGCTGCAGCGGGTCGAAGCCATGCAGATTGCCGAGCAGGAAGCGCGCGGTATTGCGCAGGCGGCGATACGCATCGGCGTTGCGCTTGAGGATTTCCTGCGACAGCGACATCTCGTTGCTGTAATCGGCCGATGCGATCCACAGGCGCAGGATGTCCGCGCCGAGGGTCTTCATGATCTCCTGCGGTTCGATGCCGTTGCCGGACGACTTGGACATCTTGCGGCCGTGCTCGTCCACGGTGAAGCCATGGGTGAGGCACTGCTTGTAGGGCGCCGCCTTGTCCATCGCCACGCCGCTCAGCAGCGAGGACTGGAACCAGCCGCGGTGCTGGTCGGAGCCTTCCAGATACAGGTCGGCCGGTTTGGGCAGGCCGCGGTCCACCAACACTGCTTCATGCGTCACGCCGGAGTCGAACCACACATCCAGGATGTCGGTGATCTTGTCGTAGTCGGCCGCTTCATCGCCCAGCAGTTCGGCCGCGTCCAGCGTGTACCACACGTCCACGCCGCCCAGCTCTACGCGGTCGGCCACCTGGCGCAGCAGTTCGGTGCTGCGCGGATGCGGCTCGCCGGTTTCGCGGTGCACGAACAAGGCGATCGGCACGCCCCAGGTGCGCTGGCGCGAGATGGTCCAATCCGGGCGGCCTTCGACCATGCCGGCGATGCGCGCCTGGCCCCACGCCGGGTACCAGGTCACCTGCTCGATGGCCTTGAGCGCATCGGCACGCAGGTTGGCCTGCTCCATCGAGATGAACCACTGAGGCGTGGCGCGGAACGCGATCGGCGTCTTGTGGCGCCAGCAATGCGGGTAGCTGTGCTCCATCTTGCTGGCCGCCAGCAACACGCCGGTGTCGCGCAGCGCGTTGATGATGACGTCGTTGGCCTTCCAGATATGCAGACCGGCCAGCACGGTGTCGCCCAGCGGCGGCGTGGAGGGCAGATACACGCCACGCCCGTCCACCGGATTGATCTGCGCGGCGCTGTAGCGCTCCAGCAGGCCGTACTGCTTGGACACCTGATAGTCCTCCTGACCATGACCGGGCGCGGTATGCACGGCGCCGGTGCCTTCCTCGGCAGAGACGTGCTCGCCCAGCAGCAGCGGGATCTCGCGCTCGGCATAGAAGGGGTGATTGAGGAGCATCTGGTCCAGCACGGCGCCCTTGGCATGGCCATGCACCGTCACGTCGTCCACGCCATAGCGCGCCAGCACCCTGGCCGCCAGGGCCTCGGCCACCACCAGCCAGCGCGGCTGACCGCGATCGGCCGGGCCTTCGACCAACACGTAATCGAGCTCCGCACCCAGGCTCACTGCCAGCGATGCCGGCAGCGTCCACGGCGTGGTGGTCCAGATCGGCACCGCCACGCTGGTGCCTGCCGGCAGGCTGGCGCCGAACGCGGCAGCGACCGCCGCCGGATCGCGTGCCGGATAGGCCACATCCACCGTCGGCGACACCTTGTCGGCGTATTCGATCTCGGCCTCGGCCAGTGCCGAGCCGCAATCGAAGCACCAATGCACCGGCTTGACGCCGCGGGTCAGATGGCCGTTATCCACCACCTTGGCCAGCGCGCGGATTTCGTTGGCTTCGAAGCGGAAATCCAGCGTCTTGTACGGGTTGTCCCAATCGCCGACCACGCCCAGGCGCTTGAAGTCGCGCCGCTGCAGATCGATCTGCTCGGTCGCGTATTCGCGGCACTTCTGACGGAACTCGGCCGCGTCGAGCTTGACGCCGACCTTGCCGTACTTCTTTTCGATCGCGATCTCGATCGGCAGGCCATGGCAATCCCAGCCCGGGATGTACGGCGCATCGAAGCCAGCCAGATACTTCGACTTGACGATGATGTCCTTGAGGATCTTGTTGACCGCGTGGCCCAGATGGATCTGGCCATTGGCATACGGCGGGCCGTCGTGCAGCACGAACAGCGGACGCCCTGCCGCGTTGGCGCGCAGCTGCGCATACAGCCCCTCGCGCTCCCAGCGGTCCAGCATCGCCGGCTCGCGCTTGGGCAGGTCGCCGCGCATCGGAAATTCCGTCGCAGGCAGATGGAGAGTGGCTTTGTAGTCTTGGGTCACAGGAATCTACCGTTGCGCTGCGTGAGGTGATGTACGGGGATGTTGCGAGGGAGTGGCATCGACGGCATCTGCGTCTGCAGAGCGGTGCGAAGAACCGCCGTGTTGCCCCTCCATGGAAAGACCGGCGGAGCGTGCAACGCTTTCATCGGCAGCAGGCAGTCGCGAGGGGCTCGCCTTGAGCACGGCACGCGCCTGCTCGGCATCGCGGTGCATCTGCACAGTGAGCGCATCGAGCCCATCGAACTTTTCTTCGTCGCGTAGCTTGGCGACGAATTCGACTTCGATATGCCGGCCATACAAATCGCCCTGAAAATCGAACAGGTGCGCTTCCAGCAACGGCTCCACGCCGGCCACGGTGGGCCGCGTTCCGAAGCTGGACACCGATGGCCACGGCCGCTCGGCTACGCCATGCACCCAGGTCGCGTAGATGCCCGATAACGCCGGGGTGCGCGGAAAACGCAGATTGGCAGTGGGATAGCCCAGCGTGCGCCCCAGTTGCTTGCCGCGCACCACCCGCCCACCGATGGCATACGGGCGGCCGAGCAATTCGCCGGCAGGCACGAACTCGCCTGCACCCAGCAGCTCGCGAATGCGCGTGGCAGAAATCCGTTCGCCATGCAGGTGCACCGGCGTGATTTCGCCAGCCACAAATCCATGCTGCTCACCCAACGCACGCAGCAAGGTGATATCGCCGCCACGCCGATGACCGAAACGGAATTCCGGGCCGATCCACACTTCGCGCGCACACAGCCGGCCAACCAGCCCCAGGCGTACGAAATCTTCTGCACGCATGGACGACAAGCGGCCGTCGAAACGGATCAGGCCAACGCTGTCGGCACCGAAGTCGTACAGGCCTTCGATCTTGGCGCGCGCCAGGGTCAGGCGCGGCGGCGGCGCGGCCGGGGCGAAAAACTCGCGCGGCAGCGGCTCGAAGCTCAACGCTACCGCTGGCACGCCCAGCGCCCGCGCACGCGCGACGGCGTGCTGCACCAACGTCCGATGCCCAAGGTGCAGGCCATCGAAGGCGCCGATGCAGACCACGCTTCCGTGCGGGAACAGCGTCCCGCCCTCGACGTCTCTAAACAGCCTGCTCATTCCTCGATCCAAACAGATGCCGGCTTGGCGGCCGGCCCTCGCTGATACATAACCTGTAAGTATAGCCGTGCCTGTCAAGCCGCATGGCCGCGCACCGGACGCGCGCAGCGTCGGCAGAGACCGCAGCCTATGCAGGCGGTGGCCTGCAATCGCTCCATGGCCGCAACGTCGGCGCAGACCGCAGCAGACCTTCCACGGCTGCACTGCCCTTGCCGACTGCAGACACCGGCTGCACTCACCAGGGGCAATTGCAGCGTTCGACATCCACGGCTCAGCTCTCGCGCAGATGCCGCGGCCGCAAGCCCAACGCCAGTTGCGCGACCACATAGGTCAGCCCGCCACTGCCGACCAGCACCGCCAACCAACCGATACGATCCCACTTCTCCATCACGGTGAACGATGGCAGCCACCACAGCAGGCCCAACAGCACCGTCACCATCGCCGCGCATGCCAGCAGCAGGCGTGCTGCATAGCCGCCCCACCCCGGCCGGCGCTGGTACACGCCGGACTTGCCCAGCCAGTACCACAGCAAAGCCAGGTTGAGATAACTGGACAGCGCGCTCGCGATGCCCAGCGCCAGATGCAGACCCGGCTGCTTGCCCAGCGCCTGCATCACGCCCTGCGCCTTGAGCTCGGGCGGCACCATGAGCTGGTAGACCACTGCCAGCAACGCGAAGTTGAACACCATGTTGGCGATCAACGCCGCCACGCCGGCACGCACCGGGGTGCGGGTGTCCTGCCGCGCGTAGAACGCCGGCAGCACCACCTTGAGCATGGCGTACGCCGGCAGGCCAAAGCTCAGGCCATAGACCGACATCGCGGTCATCCGCGTATCGAAGGCGGTGAACTGGCCGTACTGGAACAAGGTTGCCACCAGCGGCTCGGCCAGCAGCAGCAAGCCGAGCATCGCCGGCACTGCGATCACCAACGTGATGCGGAATCCCCAGTCCAACGCACCGGAAAACGCCGCGCGGTCGGTCTTGACGTGATGCCGCGCCAGCGCCGGCAGGATCACCGTGCCCAGCGCCACCCCGAACACGCCCAGCGGCAATTCCAGAAAGCGGTCGGCCAGCGACAGCCACGACTGCGAGCCATCAGTCAGCTTGGCCGCGATGACGGTGTCCAGCAGCAGGTTGATCTGCGCGATCGATGAGCCGAACAGGGTCGGCACCATCAGGGTCAGCACCTTGCGCACGCCTGGATGTCGCCAGCCCCAGCGCGGCAGGGTCAGCAGATTGATGCCTTTCAGCGAAGGCAGCTGGAACAGCAACTGCAGCATGCCTGCCGCCAGCACCGCCCAGCCCAGCGCGATGATCTGCTTCTCCGGCGTGCCGCCCAACTTCGGCGCCAGCCACACGGCGCCGGCGATCATGCACAGGTTGAGGATCACCGGGGTCAGCGCCGGCATGGCGAACTTCTGGAAACTGTTCAGTGCCCCGCCCGCCAGCGCGGTCAGCGAGACGAATAGCAGGAACGGGAAGGTCAGACGGAACAGATCCACCAGCAGGCCATGCTTGGCCGGGTCGGTATAGACCCCACTGGAAAACAGCGTGGCCAGCGCCGGCGCGAAGATCAGCGCCAGCGCGGTGACCAGCAGCAGCGCTCCACCCAGGGTACCGGCCACGCGCGCCATCAACTCGCGCAGTTCGGCGTGCGGGCGGGTTTCCTTGACCTCGGTGAACACCGGCACGAAAGCGGTGGCAAAGGACCCCTCGGCAAAGAGCCGGCGCAGGAAATTGGGGACCCGGAAGGCCACCCAGAACGCATCGGTCACCGCATTGGTGCCGAAGGTGGTGGTTATGACCTGGTCGCGCACCAGCCCCAGCACCCGCGACACCATGGTCATACTGCTGAATGAGAGCAGGCCTCTCAACATGCCAGGCTTGCTCACGCTGCATCCCTCTTGACAACTGACTTGACGTACATATCTAGGTCCATCATACTTTCGCGCTTGCTTTTTCCACCATACCGATTCTTCAGGAACCCACCACCGTGGCCAATATCAAGTCCGCCAAGAAGCGCGCCAAGCAGACCGTTGTGCGCAATGAGCGCAACACCGGACAGCGCTCGATGCTGCGCACCGCCGTCAAGAAGGTGATCAAGGCCCTTGACGCCAACGATGCTGCAGGCGCCGAAGCTGCTTTCGCCGTTGCTCAGCCCATCCTCGACCGTTTCAGCGCCCGTGGCCTGATTCACAAGAACAAGGCTGCGCGTCACAAGAGCCGTCTGACCGCTCGCATCAAGGCCATCAAGGCCGCGTAAGCGATCAGCTGCGACGTTACCGGAAGCCTGGCTTCCGGTAGCACAGAAAAACCCGGCCTCGGCCGGGTTTTTTGTGTGCCTGTCCGTGCACTCAGCCCGCATTGCGCGCCTCGAGTTCGTCCTCGCGCTGGCGGTCGAAGAATGCCATGACGTCCTTCATGATCGGGAAGGTGCCATCGCGACCCAGCGCGGACACCAGGTACCACGGCGCGGTCCAGCCCAGCTCGGCCACGATGGTTTCGGCAGCGGCACGCGCCTCGTCCTCGAACATCAGGTCGGCCTTGTTGAGCACCAGCCAACGCGGCTTCTTCAACAGCTCGGGGTCGTGGCGCTCCAGCTCACGCTCGATGGTGCGCACCTGATCAACCGGCGACACATCCACACCGCCATCCATCGGCGAAATATCCACCAGATGCAGCAACAGGCGCGTGCGCTGCAGATGGCGCAGGAACTGCGTACCCAGGCCGGCGCCATCGGCTGCACCTTCGATCAGGCCCGGCACGTCGGCGATCACAAAGCTGCGGTAGGCCTCGACGCTGACCACACCCAGATTCGGATACAGCGTCGTGAACGGATAGTCGGCCACCTTCGGCGTTGCCGAGGACACCGCGCGGATCAGCGTGCTCTTGCCGGCATTCGGGAAACCCAGCAGGCCGACGTCGGCCAGCAGCTTGAGCTCCAGCTTGAGCAGGCGCTCTTCGCCCTCTTCACCGGTGGTGGACTGGCGCGGCGCGCGGTTGACCGAGCTTTTGAAATGCATATTGCCCAGGCCGCCCTTGCCGCCCTTGGCGACCAGCAGGCGATCGCCGTGCTGGGTCAGGTCGCCGATCACTTCATCGGTCTGCACATTGACAACCATGGTACCGACCGGCACCACGATGACGCGATCTTCGCCACCCTTGCCATAGGCCTGGCGGCCCATGCCGTTCTCGCCGCGCTGCGCCTTGAAGGTGCGCTCATGACGGAAATCGACCAGGGTGTTGACGTTCTCGTCGGAGACGATCCAGACGCTGCCACCGGCACCGCCGTCGCCACCGTCGGGCCCGCCAAGCGGAATGAACTTCTCGCGGCGAAAGCCGACACAGCCATTGCCGCCATTACCGGCGGTCACCAGGATTTCTGCTTCGTCGACTAACTTCATGAGCTTACAACCGGGAATTGGGAATAGGGAGTGGGGAATCGGCCAAAGAAAAGCGGCGTGACTCCTGCCAGCGAGCACACTCACCGGCACGACGGCAGAGAGCGAAACGGAGTTAGGAGCCGGCTTTTCCGATTCCCCATTCCCCATTCCCGATTCTCAGCCGTCAAACGAAAAACCCCGCCGAAGCGGGGCTCTCCGTGTCGTTCGCAACCGCGCTGGCGCGGCTACGAACTGGCCTGCATGGAGCGGGCGATTACGCCTCGGCAACCACGCTGACGGTACGACGCTTCTTCGCACCCTTGACCGAGAACTCGACCTTGCCGTTGACCAACGCAAACAGCGTGTGGTCGCGACCCAGGCCGACGCCGGCGCCCGGATGGAACTGGGTGCCGCGCTGACGCACGATGATGTTGCCGGCGTCGATGGCCTGGCCACCAAAGATCTTCACGCCGAGGTACTTCGGGTTGGAATCGCGACCGTTGCGCGAGGAACCTACGCCTTTTTTATGTGCCATGACTGGTTCTCCTTACTTCTTGTCGCCACCGGCGATGCCGGTGATCTCGATTTCGGTGTAGTACTGACGGTGTCCCTGACGCTTCATGTGGTGCTTGCGGCGACGGAACTTGATGATGCGCACCTTGTCGGCGCGGCCATGGGCCACGACCTTGGCGGTGACCGAGGCGCCCTTCAGCGCATCGCCCAGCTTGATGCCATCGCTATCGCCCAGCATCAGGATGGTGTCGAACTTGATCTCGTTGCCTGCTTCGACTTCGAGCTTTTCCACGCGGAGCGTTTCGCCCTGCGCGACGCGGTATTGCTTACCGCCGGTTAACAGAACTGCGTACATGACCAGGTTTTCCTCTGTAGTTATTATGGTCGCACTGACGTGCCCTAGGGCAGACAGGAGCGGGATTGTACTGGCTTAGCCGGTTTCGGGTCAACCTGCAAGCAGGTCAACCGCCGCGCACCGGAATCGGGCGGGTGCAACGCATCATCCGGTCGCCACAACGGCCCGGTCAGACTGGCATTTGGGGCAATTGCCCTCACCTAGGTCGGCGGGTAGGCTGATCGACTGCCACTCATTCCTGCTGAGCACGCTCGCACCACTGCCGGTTCGCCGGCCCGACATCGGATCCCCCATGGCGATGGATTTCATCCGCATCCGCGGCGCGCGGACGCACAACCTCAAGAACATCGACCTCGACCTGCCTCGCGACAAACTGATCGTGATCACCGGCCTGTCCGGCTCGGGCAAGTCGTCGTTGGCGTTCGACACCATTTATGCGGAGGGCCAGCGCCGCTACGTCGAGTCGCTGTCGGCGTATGCGCGCCAGTTCCTCAGCGTGATGGAAAAGCCGGACCTGGACCATATCGAAGGGCTGTCCCCGGCGATTTCGATCGAACAGAAGTCCACCTCGCACAACCCGCGCTCCACCGTGGGCACGATCACCGAGATCTACGACTACCTGCGCCTGCTGTATGCACGCGTCGGTCAGCCGCGCTGCCCGGATCACGGCTTCCCGCTGGAAGCGCAGACCGTCAGCCAGATGGTCGACCACATGCTCACCCAGGATCAGGAACAGCGCTATATGTTGCTGGCGCCGGTGATCCGCGACCGCAAGGGCGAGCATGCGCAGGTGTTCGAACAACTGCGTGCGCAGGGTTTCGTACGCGTGCGTGTGGATGGCGAGTTGTACGAGATCGATGCGGTGCCGGCACTGGCGCTGCGCCAGAAGCACACCATCGAAGCGGTGATCGACCGTTTCCGTCCGCGCGAAGACATCAAACAGCGGCTGGCGGAAAGTTTCGAAACCGCGCTCAAGCTCGGCGAAGGCATGGTGGCGGTGCAGTCGCTGGACGACCCGGCCGCAGCCCCGCATCTGTTCTCGTCCAAGTACAGCTGCCCGGTCTGCGATTACTCGCTGCCGGAGCTGGAACCGCGACTGTTTTCGTTCAACGCACCGGTGGGCGCCTGCCCCAGTTGCGATGGTCTGGGCGTGGCCGAATTCTTCGACCCGGACCGGGTGGTGGTGCATCCGGAACTGTCGTTGTCTGCGGGTGCGGTACGCGGCTGGGATCGGCGCAATGCCTACTACTTCCAGTTGATCGCCTCGCTGGCCAAGCACTACAAGTTCGACGTGGATGCGGTGTGGAACACGCTGCCGGCCAAGGTGCGCCAGGCGGTCTTGTTCGGCAGCGGCGATGAGGTGATCAGCTTCACCTACTTCACCGATGCGGGCGGGCGCACCACACGCAAGCATCGCTTCGAAGGCATCCTGCCGAATCTGGAACGGCGCTACCGCGAAACCGAATCGCCGGCCGTTCGCGAAGAGTTGACCAAGTACGTCAGCCAGCAGCCCTGCCCTGCCTGCAACGGCACACGCCTGAATCGCGCTGCGCGCAACGTGTTTGTGGCCGATCGCCCGCTGCCGGAGTTGGTGGTGCTGCCGGTCAACGAAGCGCTGAACTTTTTCCGCGGCTTGTCGCTGCCGGGTTGGCGCGGCGAGATCGCCAGCAAGATCGTCAAGGAGATCGCCGAGCGGCTGGGCTTCCTGGTCGATGTCGGCCTGGATTACCTCACCCTGGAGCGCAAGGCAGACACTTTGTCCGGCGGCGAAGCGCAGCGCATCCGTCTGGCCAGCCAGATCGGCGCCGGCCTGGTCGGGGTGATGTACGTGCTCGATGAGCCATCGATCGGCCTGCATCAGCGCGACAACGAACGCCTGCTCGGCACGCTGACGCGGCTGCGCGACCTGGGCAATACGGTAATCGTGGTCGAGCATGACGAAGACGCGATCCGGCTGGCCGATCACGTGCTGGACATCGGCCCCGGCGCCGGCGTGCACGGTGGCGAAATCTGCGCACAGGGCACGCTGCAGGACATTCTGGATTCGCCACGCTCGCTGACCGGCCAATACCTGTCCGGCAAGCGCCGCATCGAAATTCCCAAGCAGCGCCACAAGCCCAACCCGAAGATGATGCTGCATCTGCGCGGGGCGACCGGCAACAACCTCAAGAATGTCGATCTGGAGATTCCGGCCGGCCTGTTGACCTGCATCACCGGCGTGTCCGGCTCGGGCAAGTCGACGCTGATCAACGACACCTTGTTCACGCTGGCCGCCAACGAGATCAACGGCGCCTCGCATACGGTGGCACCGCATCGCGAAGTGGAAAATCTGGACCTGTTCGACAAGGTCGTGGATATCGACCAGTCGCCGATCGGGCGCACCCCGCGCTCCAATCCGGCGACCTACACCGGCATGTTCACCCCGCTGCGCGAGCTGTTCGCACAGGTGCCCGAATCGCGTGCGCGCGGCTATTCGCCGGGGCGTTTCAGCTTCAACGTGCGTGGCGGCCGCTGCGAGGCGTGCCAGGGCGACGGCATGATCAAGGTGGAGATGCACTTCCTGCCCGACGTGTACGTGCCGTGCGATGTCTGCCACGGCAAGCGCTACAACCGCGAGACGCTGGAGATCCGTTACAAGGGTTTCAACATCAGCGACGTGTTGCAGATGACCGTCGAAGACGCGCTGCGCTTGTTCGAGCCGGTGCCGTCGATTGCGCGCAAGCTGGAAACGCTGATCGATGTGGGGCTGAGCTACATCAAGCTGGGCCAGAGCGCGACCACGCTGTCTGGCGGTGAGGCGCAGCGTGTGAAGCTGTCCAAGGAACTGTCGCGTCGCGATACCGGGCGCACCTTGTACATCCTCGACGAACCGACCACCGGCCTGCATTTCCACGACATCGAAGCGCTGCTCGGCGTGCTGCACAAGCTGCGCGACGAGGGCAACACGGTGGTGGTGATCGAACACAATCTGGATGTGATCAAGACCGCCGACTGGATCGTGGATCTGGGCCCGGAAGGCGGCCATCGTGGTGGCACCATCCTGGTGTCCGGCACACCGGAAGACGTGGCCGCGCACGAGGCGTCCTACACCGGGCAGTTCCTGGCCAAGATGCTGCCGTCGGTCAAGGCACGCGAAACCCGCCCGGCCGCAATGGCCAACAAGCCGGATGCGCGCCCACCGCGCAAGGTCAAACCAGAGAAGGTGGCCAAGGTCGCCAAGTCCGCCACCAAGAAAACTGCAAAGAAGAAGGCAAGCTGATGAGCGAACACAAGATCCTGGCACGCATCCCGATCAGCGTGCGCTGGCGCGACATGGACAGCATGGGCCACGTCAACAACGCCAAGTACATTTCGTATCTGGAAGAAGCGCGCGTGCGCTGGATGCTGGGCGTACAAGGCGTTTCGATGACCGACCGCATCGCGCCGGTCGTTGCCGCCACCAACGTCAACTACAAACGCCCGCTGGTGTGGCCCAACGACATCACGGTGGAGTTATTCGTCGAGCGTCTGGGCAGCAGCAGCATCACCATCGGCCATCGCATCGTCGACCAGAAGGACGAGGGCGTGCTGTATTCGGACGGCAACGTGGTGGTGGTGTGGATCGATACGCAGACCGGCAAGAGCGCCGCGCTGCCGGAGCCGGTGCGCGCAGCGAGCAGTTGACGCAGACTTGCGCAGACGCAGGTCAGTGATGCACGGCGGCTTCGTTAGCGGAGCCGCCGTTTTTTTGGTGGCGTCTACGGCTGCGAGTGACTGCAAGCCTTGGGGCTCTGGACGCGATGTGGGCGCGTACGATTTCGTCGGCGCCTGGCTTTACTTTGCATCGCACTGACGTACTGTACTTACGTACTGAAAGAACACAGCGCAGGTTGCTGTGCAGAGCCAGATCCGCAACTCGGGGCGAGACGGTTACTACTTCGGCGCGCGTCCGTGCCTGTAGCGTGGCCTGTACCTGCCGGCCATCCTGCAAGATAAATAGCACAGGCACCTGTGCGCCTTCCTTCAACGGTGCCTGCGACCGCATCAGCATCAGGTGCAACCCGCCTGGCGCCAGCGTCACCACCGCGCCAGGCAACAACAACAGCTCCGGTACGGCACGCATGCGGCTGACCCCATCGGTCTGCAGGGTCTGGTGCAGCGACACCTCGCCAAAGGCGGCGCGCTTGATCCCCGTTATCCGCACTGCATGCGGGCAGTCGTTGTGAAAGCTGCCAAATCCTGCCGCCATGCCCATACCACCGGGCGGCGGAATCCGCACCCAACCTTCCTGGAAGGTCGGCATGCATTGCGCAGATGCGCCTGCACTGACCAGTAGCGCCACTGCACCAATGACGCTGCGCCGCACGCGCCGCCTGCTGTCACTGCCGTCTATCATGACCCGACCTCCAGGAGCCCCGAATGAGCATCCAGATCTTAGACCACGGCCGAATTCGTGAAATCCGTCTGGCGCGCCCGCCGGTCAATGCACTGGATACCGCGCTCTGCCAGGCACTGAGCGCGGCCGTGCAGCAGCTGGACGCCACGGTCGACGGCGTGGTGCTGTCGGGCAGCGCACGCATTTTTTCCGGTGGCATGGACGTACCGCACCTGCTGTCGCATGGCACCGACCGCGCTGCACTGCTGGCCAGCTGGACCGCCTTCTTCGATGCGGCGCAAGCACTGGCCAACTGCCCGGTGCCGGTGGTCGCGGCAATCGGCGGCCATGCACCGGCCGGTGGCTGCGTGCTGGCGCTGTGCTGCGACTACCGGGTGATGGCGCGCAGCGCCGATACCGCCCGGCCGTACACCATCGGCCTGAACGAAGTGCAAGTGGGGTTGGCGGCGCCGGAAGGTATCCAGCGGCTGTTGCGCCGCGTGGTCGGTGCGCATCGTGCCGAACGCCTGCTGATTTCCGGGCAATTGCTGCCTGCCGAACAGGCCGGCCAGATCGGCCTGGTGGACGAGCTGGTCGACGGCGAACTGGTCACCGCGCGCGCAGTGGCGTGGCTGCAGGAGCTGCAACAGTTGCCGCGTCAGCCAATGCTGGCAACGCG
The DNA here is from genome assembly GCF_001423585.1 of Xanthomonas sp. Leaf148. GTDB lineage: Bacteria > Pseudomonadota > Gammaproteobacteria > Xanthomonadales > Xanthomonadaceae > Xanthomonas. The sequence goes on from NZ_LMOP01000001.1 coordinate 681,052, forward strand.
TGCGGTGGCAAGGGCGGATTTGCGCGCGGCGCTGGCGCCGGAGCTGATCCAGCTGGAGCGCTTCGTCGACGGCTGGTACGCGCCCGATGCGCAGGCCGCGTTGCGTGGCTTGGTCGAACGCCTGCAAAAGGCCTGAACGGTGGTACGCAGGCGGCCCGCTATAATCGTGGTCCGTCGCACGCCCAGGCCAGCCCCTTGTCCGCCACCGCCGAACCCGTCGTCTCCGAACTGATCAGCCTGCTGTCGCTGGAGCGTCTGGAAGACAATCTGTTTCGCGGCCAGAGCCGCGACATCGGCACCAAGTACGTGTTCGGTGGACAGGTACTGGGCCAGGCCCTATCGGCCGCGCAGGCCACGGTGGAAAACGGCCGCCAGGCGCATTCGCTGCATGCCTATTTTCTGCGTGCCGGCAATATCGACCACCCGATCGTCTACGACGTCGACCGCACCCGCGATGGCGGCAGTTTCTCAGTCCGCCGGGTTACTGCGATCCAGCACGGCAAGGTGATCTTTTTCTGCGCGGCCTCGTTTCAGGAACACGAAGACGGCGCCGAGCATCAGTCGGTGATGCCGGTGGTGCCGCCGCCGGAAGACATCGAACCGGCCGCACCGCTTGCGCCGGAGGTGCTGGCGAACCTGCCGGCCAAGGTGCAGCGCTGGCTCTCTCGTGGTGGCCCGTTCGAGTTTCGCCACGTATTTCCGCGTGACGAACTCAAGCCACCCAAGCGCCCACCGTTCCAGCAGATGTGGCTGCGTCTGAACGACCCGATCGGCGACGATGTCGGCCTGCACCAGGTGCTGCTGGCCTACGCCTCGGATTTTCAGTTGCTGGGCACCTCCACGTTTCCGCATGGCATCAGTTATTACACGCCGAATGTGCAGATGGCCTCGCTCGACCATGCGCTGTGGTTCCACCGCCCTTTCCGCACCGACGACTGGTTGCTGTACTCGTTGGATAGCCCCACCGCGCAAGGCTCACGCGGCCTGGCACGTGGGCAGTTCTTCACCCGCGATGGCGTGCTGGTCGCCAGCACCACGCAGGAAGGCCTGATCCGCGTGGTGCCCGAGGGCAGCGCGATTGCCGTGCCGGCCAAGGGCTAGGCGCAGATGGGTGGCGCTACCGTGTCGCGGACTCATCAATCGATGGCGCAGGTGGCGGGCATGCGGCCGGTTCGTCGCGCAGCACGCAAGCTGTTACGACGACGCGCCGGCCTGCTCGCCGGCGCGCGTGCGGCCACTTAGTTGCAGCCATCACCCACATCTTTCTTTTCATCTTGAACCGGCGCAGCACTGGCGCCATTTGTTCGGGACCCAACGGCGGTTTCCACCAGCATGCGCAAGATCTTCAGCAGTCAACGTATCGAAACCGCCGAGGGCGTGGCCAATCTATTGCGCAACGCCGGCATCGATGTGCGCATGAGCAATGGCCGCTCGTATGAGAGCAAGCGCACCGGGCAGTTCAGCTACCTGGAGCAAGGCAACGCGCAGGCGTATCCCACCGTGTGGATCGTGCACGCCGACGACCAGCCGCGCGCGCGCGACCTGCTGCGCGATGCACGCCTGCTCGACACCACCCGCCGCGATCTGCCGAATGTGGAATACACCTTCCGCGAAGGCGAAAACGGCTCGAGCTCCAGCGCGCGCAGCTGGGCCTGGCGTATCCGTCTGGTGCTGTTGCTGGTGATCGGTGCGGTGGCCATGTTTGTGGTGATGCGCCATCGCAGCACACCGGCGCCGGTCGCCCCAGCAACACAGCCCGCATCGCAATCGGCACCGGACGCAACGCCGCCAGCGGAGGACGACGAAATGCGGGTGCGGATTCAGCCGGCACGCTGAGCGCTTCTGCGCTGTGGTGGCGTGGTTTGGGCTAGCAGGGTCAAGCCCTGGCGCCGTGATCGTCAGCAACGTCGCAGTGATACTGGCGATCCTGCATCACTCCATCAAGCTGGGGATGCTATGAGGCGCGCCAACACAAGGATCGATCTGCGTGCCAGTCGCGCGCGCATGGCAGATCGTCGGGATGCGCGCAGTACGCGTGTTAGCTGCCTAACAACGCACACACAAAAAACGGCCTCCTGCTTACGCGGGAGGCCGTCTGTCGATCGGCGCCTTGTTAACTGTTGCGAATGAGCAACCGCCATGACGGCGGTGTCATCCCACCACTGCACTACTCAACCAATTGCACTCCACCTAAGAGCAGCTCACAGAACTACCGTGCTTACTGCCAAGCGCGCGCGGCCGGCGCTCGGAATCGGCACGTACCACCCGTACGCTCCGGTTCCTGCGGGCCGTCCGCGCCCACCTGACGACTGCTCGCTACGTTTTGTTTGCCGCTCTCAATGCTCAGTTGCCCGCGGCAGGCTTGGCCGGCATCGGACGCTTGCCGTGATCGCCACGGTCGCCGTGCTCACCCGGGCCACGCGGACCATGCTCGCCGCGCATCTTGGATGCGGCGTCGAACTCGGCCTTGCTCAGCTTGCCGTCCTTGTCGGTGTCGGCCTTGGCAAACCACGCATCGCGATGCTGCTGCATGCGTAGCTCACGGTCGGCGCGATCGACAAAGCCGTCCTTGTTGACGTCCATCTGATCGAAGCGCGCGGCAAACTTCGGGTCGGCCTTGGCTTCCTCGCGACTGATGCGGCCGTCCTTGTTGGTGTCGAGTTTAGCCATCCAGTCGCCACGTCCCTCACGACCCGGACCGCGATGCCGCGGGCGCTCATCGCGTGAAAGCTTGCCATCCTTGTTGGTGTCCAGCATGTCGAACTGCGCGGCCAGCTTTGGGTCGGCGGCGGCTTCGCTACGATCGATGACGCCATCGTTGTTGCTGTCGAGCTTGCCAGGACGCGGCGCATCGCCGGCAGCAGGCGGAGTGGCGGCGAACACGACGCCGGTGGACAGCGCAGCCAGCACGGCCAGGGCGAGGAAAGGTTTGCGAGACGTCATGAGAAACTCCTGATTGTGGGAACCACACGCGGCACCTGCATGGGCCGCATCGCGTGGGTGGCGCATCCGGAGAGGCCGTGCGCTGCCACCAACACCCACATCAACGAGCCATCGGCGCACACGTTGACGCGCACACCTGACGTATTCATCCGGCGGACAGTCGCCGCTGTTGCGACGCACAGGCGCTATCCTGCGCGCATGGCCATCCACGCCGACACCCACGACGACCTGCGCCTGTTCCAGACCGGCGAGCATGCCTGCGGCTACTGGCCCGAGCGTCGTGCGCGCGATCTGGTGCTGGACCCGCACGACCCGCGCCTGGGCACGATCTATCCGCAGGCATTGGCATGGGGGTTTCGTCGCTCCGGCGACCTGGTGTACCGGCCGCATTGCGAACGCTGCCGCGCGTGCGTGCCGGTGCGCATTGCAGTGGATGCGTTTCGACCCGATCGCAGTCAACGCCGTTGCCTTGCGCGCAATCAGGATCTGGTCGTGCGCGTGGTCGCAGCCGAACGCACCGACGAGCAACTCGCCCTGTATCGCCAGTACCTCAAATCCCGACACCCCGGTGGCGGCATGGACGAGCATGGCGGCACCGAATTCGATCAGTTCCTGATCGGCGGCTGGTCGCATGGGCGGTTTCTGGAGATTCGCGAACCGGCGGTGGCGCATGCACCGGGACGGCTGCTTGCCGTTGCGGTCACCGACGTCACCGAGCATGCGTTGTCTGCGGTCTACACGTTCTACGCGCCGGAGGCGGCCGCGCGCGGCCTGGGCACCTTTGCGATCCTGCAGCAGATTCAATGGGCTCAGCGCGAGCGACGCGCGCATGTGTATCTGGGCTACTGGATCGACGGCCATGCAAAGATGAATTACAAGCGTCGTTTCAGCGCACTGGAAGCCTACGACGGCCGCCAGTGGCGCGGATTACCAGCGACCGCATCGGCGCCGTGAATCGCAGCGCGCGACATCGGGCTGTCGCATCCAGCATGCGAGAATCGCGCGATGATCAGACCTCTTTTGTTGCTTGCGCTGACCGCGCTCTGCGCTGCCTGTACCCATCGCACGCCGGCATCGGCCGCCACCTCCGATAGCGCCACCGGCAATCCTGTGCCGACACAGCTGCGCATCGCCACCTACAACACCTCGTTGTACTCAGACGAGGCCGGCGGCCTGGTGCGCGAACTGCAGGGCGACAGCGCGCATGCACGCAAGATCGCCGCGGTGCTGCAGCGCGTGCGTCCGGATCTGGTGTTGCTCAACGAATTCGATTTCGACCCGGACCACCGCGCTGCCGATCTGTTCCAGCAGCGCTACCTGCAGGTCGCCCAGCCAGGCGGCGGCGAGCCGTTGCGTTATCCGTATCGGTATCTGGCACCGGTCAATACCGGCGTGCCGAGCGGCCTGGATCTGGACAGCAACGGCACCGTCGGTGGCGATGGCCGCTCGCGTGGTAACGATGCCTGGGGCTATGGGCTGCATCCTGGTCAGTACGGGATGCTGGTGCTGTCGCGGTATCCGATCGATGCGCAGTCTGTGCGCACTTTTCAATTGCTGAAATGGAGCGCACTACCGGGCGCATTGCGGCCGCTGGATCCGGGCACCGGGCGTTCGTTCTATAGCGACGCGATCTGGTCTCAGCTGCGCCTGTCGTCAAAATCGCATTGGGACGTGCCGGTGCGCACGCCGCTCGGTGTCGTGCATGCGCTGGTGTCGCACCCGACGCCACCGGTGTTCGATGGCGCGGAAAAGCGCAACGCTGCGCGCAACCACGACGAGCTCGCGCTGTGGCGTGCGTACCTGGACAACGCCGCCGACAGCAAGCGCTGGCTGTGCGATGACAAGGGGATCTGCGGCGGCCTAGCGGCCGATGCGCACTTTGTGATCCTGGGCGATCTGAACAACGATCCGATCGATGGCGCCGGCCGCCACGACGCGATCCGCGCACTGGTCAATCATCCGAGCGTGCTGCAATACCCCACCCCGCGCAGCGACGGCGGCCCGGAAAAGACCGCCGAATACGCCGCGCAAGGCATCGTGCACACCGGCGACCCGCACCAGGTCACCGGCGACTTTGGACCGCAAGCCGGCACCATGCGCCTGGACTACGTGCTGCCATCGCACCAGTTCACCCTGATCGGCAGCGGCATCTTCTGGCCGACCAGCACCGCCCCGGAAGCGGCAATTGCCGATGGCAGCGACCATCATGCGGTGTGGGTGGATGTTGGTTTGTAGCCGGGATGAGGGAGTTGGGATTGGTAACGTCGCGTTTTGGAATCTGCCGTACTTCCCAAGCCTGCGATGACAGGTCCATGGACGCAGGCATCGCTTGCGCTGGCTTGTACAGAACTGACGACAGCTGCACTTCGGCGAGTGACTGCTCGCACAGCTTGCCATCGCTGTTGATGGCAAGCGCATCACATGCTTGCAGCTGGCGTTCTGAAAGAAGTGCAGCACCAAGCTGCACTCTTTCAAGCAAGGCGCTGCTCAGTCTTTCAACTGAATCGTCAACGCCGCCGCCGCTACGCGCGCTTTCTCGCGTGCTGCATCGATGCTGTCAGCACGCGCCAACGTGACGCCGACACGGCGGTGGCCATCGACGCGCGGTTTGCCGAACAAGCGCAGCGCGGTGTCCGGGTCGCGCAATGCATCGGCAACGTTGTCGAACACCGGCACGCCATTGCCGTGCGCAAGCAGCGCGCAGGAAGCAGACGGGCCGCTCTGACGGATGACGCCGCCGTTTTCAGCACCGACCGGCAGGCCGAGGATTGCGCGGGCGTGCAGCGCGAATTCGCTCAATTCCTGCGACACCAGCGTTACCAGCCCGGTGTCGTGCGGGCGCGGCGAGACTTCGCTGAACCACACGTCGTCGCCCTTGACGAACAACTCCACGCCGAACAAGCCCCAGCCGCCCAGATCGTCGGTGATGGCTTTCGCAATCTCCTGCGAGCGCTGCAATGCGGCAGCCGACATCGGTTGCGGCTGCCAGCTTTCGCGGTAGTCGCCATCCTGCTGCCAGTGGCCGATCGGGTCGCAGTACGAGGTGCCGCCCGCGTGCCGCACGGTCAGCAAGGTGATCTCGTAATCGAAATCGATAAAGCCTTCGACAATGCAACGCCCGGCGCCGGCACGTCCACCGGTCTGCGCGTAGTCCCACGCCGCATCGATGTCGGCCTCGCTGCGCAAGGTGCTCTGGCCTTTGCCCGAGGACGACATCACCGGCTTGACCACGCACGGCAGGCCCACCGCGGCGATCGCATCGCGGTACTCGGCAGCGGTGTCGACAAAGCGATACGGCGAGGTCGGCAGGCCCAGGGTTTCGGCAGCCAGGCGGCGGATGCCTTCGCGGTCCATGGTCAGGCGTGCGGCGCGCGCGGTGGGAATCACGCGCTGGCCCTGATCGCGCTCCAGCGCCACCAGGGTTTCGGTATGGATGGCTTCGATCTCCGGCACGATCAGGTGCGGCTGCTCTGCGGCGATCAGCGCGCGCAGCGCGGCAGGATCGAGCATGTCCAGCACGTGCGAGCGGTGCGCCACCTGCATCGCCGGTGCATTGGCATAGCGATCGGCCGCGATCACTTCCACCCCGAAGCGCTGCAGTTCGATCGCTACTTCCTTACCCAGTTCGCCCGACCCCAGCAGCAGCACCCGGGTGGCGGAAGGCGATAACGGCGTGCCGAGAGTAGTCATGAGCGCGGGTCCAGATCGGAAGGGGGCGGCCATTCTAACTGGGCCTTCCGCTCGAACGCTGCCCGCAAATCTTGCATCACTTGATATCACTTTGATATCTTCATTCCAAACTCAAGGACATCCGCTCATGAAAGAGAAGCCGATCAACTCACTGCCTGGCATCCCCGTCATCATCGCCGTTGGTGCGGCGTTCGCAGCCAGCGCCTGGATGCTGCTTACCGTGGCGGCCTCGGCCGAGGCGATTCCGCTCGCGTTGATCGCCACCATCGTGGTGGTTGCCGTCGGCATCTTTTTCCTGGCCGGGCTATACACCCTGGAACCCAACCAGGCCGCCGTGCTCAGCCTGTTCGGCAAGTACGTGGGCACGGTCAAGGACCCTGGCCTGCGTTGGAACAGCCCCTTTTACGCCAAGCGCCGGGTCAGCCAGCGTGTGCGCAATTTCGAAAGCGGCCGGCTCAAGGTCAACGAACTGGATGGCAGCCCGATCGAAATTGCTGCCGTGATCGTGTGGCAGGTCATGGACGCGTCGGAGGCGGTATACAACGTCGACGACTACGAAAGCTTCGTGCATATCCAGTCCGAAGCGGCGCTGCGCGCCATGGCCACCAGCTATCCCTACGATCAGCACGAAGACGATCAGATTTCGTTGCGCAGCCACCCGGCCGAAATCAGTGAGCAGCTCAAGCGCCATCTCGACGAGCGCCTGACCCAGGCCGGCGTGGATGTGATCGAAGCGCGCATCAGCCATCTCGCCTATGCACCTGAAATCGCGCAAGCCATGCTGCAGCGCCAGCAAGCCAATGCAGTGATCGCCGCACGCACGCGCATCGTGGCGGGCGCCGTGGGCATGGTGGAGATGGCACTGGCCGAGTTGCAGAAAAACGGCGTGGTGCAGCTGGACGAAGAGCGCAAGGCGCATATGGTCAGCAACCTGCTCACCGTGTTGTGTTCTGATCGCGGCACCCAACCGGTGGTCAACGCCGGCTCGCTCTATTGAGGTGAAATAATGAATGTCATGGTGCCGCTGGTGGTCGCTCTGTCCGGTTTGCCCGCGCTGGCGATCGCCGCCTCCATCGGTGCGGACGACGACGACCGCGCACGCGGTCTGGGCCTGCGCTGGGCGCTGATCAGCCTGGTGATCCTGATCGGCGCTGCCTGCCTGTACTGGGCAGGTGACAACCGCGCCGGTATCTATGCGGTGGTGATCGGCATGATCATCGGCGTCAACGTATTGATCGTCTCAATGGTCATGCACCTGCGCCGTTACAGCGGCCGCGGTGAGCGCGAGTGAGCGAAAAGAAGGCCTATCCGCTGCGCATCAACGCCGATGTACTGGCTGCCGTGCAGCGCTGGTCCGACGACGAACTACGCAGCCTCAACGCGCAGATCGAATACGTGCTGCGCGATGCGCTACGCAAGGCAGGGCGCTTGCCGAAGCCGCAGGGCGACAAGGAGCCGCAGACATGAGCAGGCGCTGCAACGGGCGAAGCATCGCCGCATCGCTATCATGTCTCCACGCCGTCGACGGCGATGACATCCAGGTCGCGGCGGCCATACCGAACAACCCCGGCATGCTCGCTGTCGTGCACCCACACGTATCGCCAAGCGTCACGCCACAGGTGACGATCAAGGACGCCCGATGACGACGCGATCCGGTCAACGCCACGGCACCGTTGCACAGCACACGGCACACACCGGTCACCGCCAGCCACCGCACCGGCGCCAGTACGCCGTCGCGCCGGTCGCGCCCTGGGGGCTTGCGCTGTGGCTGTGGCTTCCGTTGCTGGCTGTCGCGTGCGTGATCGTCGTGGTACATGCGGACAATGTCCGTCATGGGCATCCTGCCGCCCTGTACACCCACCTGGCATTGCTGCTGGCAATCGCAGTGAGCTGCACCGCCGCGCATGCGCGACGCGGTATCCGGCTGCAGGACGACCGCTTGATCGTGCGCTCGACACTGTTCACCAAGCAGGTACCTGTCTACCAGATGCGGCTGGACATGGCCCGCGTGGTCGATCTGGCAGAGCACCCTGCCTTCAAGCCAGGCCGAAAGTCGTTGGGCTTTGGCTATCCGGGTTTCCATTCCGGGTACTACCGCAGCAGACAGGCAGGCCCGGGGTTCTATCTGATCACCCAAGCGGCCCGCGTGCTGACCCTCCCACTCAAGGACGGCAGCGTAGTCGTGCTCAGTCCCGAACAGCCGCGCCAGCTGCTGCAGGATCTACAGCAACTGGCCGCGCAACGCGCTTAGCCCTACCCTGTCGCGATGCGCCCAAGACTGTCCCTGCTGCTCAACACCACCGCCATCGAACTGGTGCCAGCTGCCCTCTTGCGCGCGCGCAGCAATGCCGATGCACGCGTACTGACGCAGGCCGACTGGCTACTGCGACGCAAACGCGATGGGCGCTATCTGGCCGCGCAGCTGCCGCACGGGCTAATGCCGCTGGTGCCGCGACTGGCGCGCGAACCTGGCCTGGACGAGGCACTGGACCGGCTGCAGGGCGCCACTGCGCGTTCCAGCCAAGGCCACGCGGGCGTCCTGGCGGTCGACGGCTTGCAACATCGCCTCACACAGCTCGGGCTTGTTGCAGATGACTATGTAGAACAGACCGGCCTGCGCCTGATCGCCGAACCGGCAACGTTGCAGTTCGCCGGGCGCGATCGCTTCGGCCGGCCGCTCTGGCTCAGCGCAGGTGCGGTGCGTGCGTGGCAGCAGATGCGTACGGCGGCGCTGCGTGCGGACATCGTGCTCGATGCGATCTCCGGCTACCGCAGCCACGATTACCAACTGGGCATCTTCGAACGCAAGTTCGCACGCGGGCTGACGCTGGACCAGATTCTGGCGGTCAATGCCGCACCGGGCTTCAGCGAACATCACAGCGGCGATGCGCTCGACATCGGCACTCCGGGCGAACCACCGGCAGAAGAATCGTTCGAGGCCACCACCGCGTTTGCGTGGCTGCGCAGTCACGCGCCGCACTTCGGCTACCGCCTGAGTTATCCGCGCGACAACCCGCACGGCATCGTCTACGAACCCTGGCATTGGCGTTGGCACGCGGCCTGATGCGTGCCGCAATCCGGCGCGCACCGAGCGCGCCTATTCCTGCGAGCGCGGGGTCGGCACTTTCGCCGCGACGCTGAAGTCGGCGATCTTCCATAGATAGAACGCGGCATAAGTGCGGTATGGGCCCCAGCGTTGCCCGCGCTCGGCAAGTTCCTTCGGCGTGGGCATCTGCGCTTGTTTGTCTACGCGCTGGGCGCCCTTGCGCACACCCAGGTCGTCGATGGGCAGCAGGTCCGGGCGGCCCAGGCGGAACATCAGCATCATCTCCACCGTCCAGCGGCCAATGCCGCGTACCGGCACCAGTGCTTCGACGATGGCGTCGTCTTCCATGAAGGCGAGTCTGCGTAACGAGGGGATTTCTCCATCCAGCTCACGCCGCGCCAGATCGCGCAATGCCAGCGCCTTGTTGCCAGAGACACCGCAGGCGCGCAGCGCCGCATCGTCCACTCGCCCCAGGGTGTCGGCATGCAGACGGCTCGATCCGATCGCCACCTCCACCCGCGCCACGATCGTGGATGCGGCCTTGCCGCTGAGTTGCTGAAACAAGATCGCACGCGCCAACGCGTCCACCGGGTCGAACGGTTTGCGCCAACCTGGCTGCGGAGCGATGGGGCCGATGCGCTTCATCCACGCGCCCAACGCGCGGTCGCGCCGGCTTAACTGCGCGAACGCCGCCTCCACATCGAACCCGCGGGCATGCCGTGGCATCTCAGCGCCTCAACGCGCCGATCGCCAACACCACCCAGCCCAGCATCAGGCCGACCCCGCCGATCGGTGCAAGGCTGGTCGGCCAGTGCAGCAAGGCGCCGCCAACCAGGCTGCCGGCAAACAGCAACGTGCCGAGCAACAACAGATACAACCCGACGCGCGCGAGCGCACGCGTTTCGGTGGCGCCCAGCACGACCAGTACGGCGCCGTGCCCAAATGCGTACAGCGATGCCAACTGCAGCCGCGACTGCACCAGCGCGTCGGTCACGCCGTGCGAGGCGTAGGCCGACAGCCCCACCGCGATGGCGGCCAGCAAGCCGCCGCAAAAGGCCAGCAACGAGGGATGTTTCTTGCGACGTTCGATTAAAGACATGCGGGCAGTTTCCGTTGCGGCGCCGTGGCGCAAAAAAAAACGCGCCGCAAGACTGCGGCGCGTTTTCGTCTGGATCAGATCATCGTGGTGAAACGATTACTTGATGGCCCAGTAGACGTCATAGGTACCGTCCTGCGTAAACGACTTGTCCACGCCGCCCTTCCAGGACTCGTACGGACGTTCGGTCACGTCGTTGCCGCCGGTGGCAGACCAGGCACGCAGCGAGCTGCGGACGGCATCCAGGCCGGCCATATGGCCTGCGTAGGTAGCAAATGCCGAACGGTGTGCCTTGGTGCGCTCGTACTTCACCGGAGCTTCGGACGGGATGTTGAGCTTCAGCTCTTCACCCGTTGCGGCAACCGGTGTCGCATCGACAGGTGCAGCAGCTGCTGCGGCGTCGTCCTTCTTGGCGTCGGTCTTGGCGGTGTCGGTCTTGGCATCGGCCTTCGGCGCGCCACCGGCACGCTTGCGGACCGGCTGCACGACGTCGAACGCGTACTTGTCGCTGGCAAAGTCGGTGGTGACGATCCGAACCGGACCAGCAGCTTCCAGACCATTGGCGTCCATCACGCGCTTGATCCACTCCTGGTTGTCCTTGATCGACTTCTTGATCGTCTCGTTATCACGATCGATGTTGCCCGCGGTGACGACCAACAGGTCCTCGGCCGGCACATCGACGATCTTGAGATCGCTCAACACCGGCTTGCCGTCCAGCTGCGCGCGGTAGTCGAAGTTCGGCACGGTGGCCAATGCGGTTGCCAGACGCGACAGGCCCAGCTTCAGGTCGTCGCCCACGTGGCGGCTGACATACAAGCCCGCATAACGACCAAACAGGTTCCAGCCGTACTTGACGCTGTAATCCTGGGTGATCTTGACGTTCTTGTTGTTCTTGCCGGTCGGAGCCAGAGTGAAATTGGTGACCTTGTCGTAGCCCTTGGTGGGATCTTCGATCGCGATCTCAACACGCTCGTTCTTGACGGTGTTTTTAATTTCCCAGCTGCCGCTGCCGATATAGCCCTCGGTGGAGCTGTATTCGACGCGTGCACCCTTGCCCTCTTCCGGGCCGGCCAGCTTCAGCTGGATCTTCGGGTCACGCAGCACAAGCGGGTTCCAATCCTTGAAACGACGGAAGCTGTTCACGGTGTCGTAAACAATCGTCATTCTGCGGTTGGTCTCAACACTCTCGGACATCTGCCGCTCCGAGGGCAACACCAAGCCCACCACGACAAACAAGCCAGCCACGATCCCCAAGGCGATCAGGAACTCGATAATACGGGTCATTCAGGAGGTCTCCGGGGCCGATCCCACGGCCGGGTTGAGTGAAGCGAAGCCACCATCCTAGCAGGCTTCGAGAAAGATGTTCAGTTGTGCGACGGGTAGCGCGGTCTTGCGGTGTCATTTAGCGCACGCGGCGCTGCTGCGGAACTGCGCAATCCCAGTCTGTACAAGGGTTTGCGCCAATTGCGCGCAGTCATCATGCACATCGCGCGCTGCGTGCGTGTGATGCCGCATTAGCCAAAGGCATTTGGGGGCGTGTCACCGCACCACTCGGCGCAACGCAACCGCATAAAGATGCATGCAGGCCGGCGATGCCGCATCGCGCAGCGATCGCCGTGCAGGGCGGCATTGAGTTACGACGGCACTGCCGTCAGACCAGCTGCAGCTCGAATGCCTTAAGTAACGCGCGGGTGCGGTCGCGCACGCGCAATTTGGACAGGGTGAGCAGGCGCTGCCTGCAAGCCGCAGGCTTGCGCGCCCGCGAACGCCCGGCGCGCTGCGCCGGGCGGGACATCCTGCTGTCAGACCAGCTGCAGCTCGAATGCCTTGAGTACCGCGCGGGTGCGGTCGCGCACGCCCAACTTGGACAGGATGTTGGACACGTGATTCTTGATGGTGCCCTCCGCCACGCCCAGCGAATTGGCAATCTCCTTGTTGGAAAAGCCGCTCGCCATCAACCGCAGGATCTCGGTCTCGCGATCGGTGAGCGGATCGGGCCGGTCCAGGCTGACGAACTCGTTACGCATGTGCTCCAGGCCCGAGAGCAGGCGCTGGGTGACCGCCGGCTGCACCAGCGAGCCGCCGTCGGCCACGGTGCGGATCGCGCCGACCAGCTGTTCCAGCGACACGTCCTTGAGCAGATAGCCCTTGGCGCCAGCCTTGAGCCCGGCCAGCACCAGTTGGTCGTCGTCGAAGGTGGTCAGGATGATGGTCGGCGGCAGGGTGCCGTTGCGCGAGAGCATCTGCAGGGCTTCCAGGCCGGACATCACCGGCATGCGCATGTCCATCAGCACCACGTCCGGCTGGATCTGCGGAATTTGCTCCACCGCCTGCTTGCCGTCCGAGGCCTCGGCCACCACCTCGATGCCGTTGTCCAGAGCCAGCAGCGAGCGGATCCCCTGGCGCACCAGGGTTTGGTCGTCGACCAGGCACACACGGATCATCAGAACACTCCTTGAGTAACGGCCGCAGGCATCAGTGCCGGCGCGCCTGGAACGCAGATGCGCAGGCCGAAGCCGTCGCCGCGCCGGGTTTGGATTTCCAGCTTGCCACCATACTGGTTGAGCCGTTCACGCATGCCGCGCAGTCCGTTGCCGGGCGCCACCGCATCGGCGCCATGGCCGTCGTCGCGGGCGTCGATCAGCACGGTATCCGCATCGCGCCGCACCTGGATCCACAGATTGCGCGCGCCAGCGTGGCGCACCGCGTTGGTGATGATTTCCTGGGTGCAGCGCAGCAGCACGTGCGCCCGCTCGGGGTCATCCAGGGTCAGCGGCTGGGCGATATCCAGATGGATGTCCAGCGACGGGACCTGGGTCACCAGGGGGCGCAGCGCCGCTTCCAGATCGATGGCGCCGCTGTCGCGCAAATGGCTGACCGCCTCGCGCACATCGGTGAGCAGCAGCTTGGCCAGGGTGTGCGCCTGACGCACGTGTTCCTGCGCCTGGCCCTCGGTGATGTGGCCGGCCACTTCCAGGTTGAGGCTGAGCGCGGTGAGATGGTGACCGAGCAGATCGTGCAGCTCGCGCGAGATGCGGGTGCGCTCGTTGATGCGTGCGCTTTCGGCCAGCAGCGCGCGGGTGGCGCGCAGTTCGGCGTTGAGCCGGCGCTGCTCTTCGCGCGCCTCGGTCTGCTGCCGGGCGACCAGGCTGGTGACGAAGATGAACATCGAAAAGCCGCCGTAAAGCAGCGATTGCATCAATGCGCCGGAGACCGGGAACCCCAGCAGCAGATGGTAGACCGGCAGCACCGCCAGCTGGCTCAGCACCAGCCACACCACGCCAACACGTAGCGGCAACAGCCAGGGGATCACCCCGGCCGCCACCATCATCAAAATGCTGCCGAGGCCGGTTCGGGTGAGATAGCTGACCGCCAGCGCGCAGATCGTGAGCAGTAGCAGGATAAGGCGATCGTACCAATGCGCGTGACCGCCACTGTTCAAGCCGCGCGTCAACCAGAAATAGCTGACACCGAAGCCGATGAAGAACGCCGACATCGTGGCGGCCTCCAGCACGCTGCGGTGGTCGCCATCTTCTGCAGGCGCCCAGTAGATGAACACCAAAGGCATGGCGATCATCGCCCAGGTGAACAGGCCGGCGAAGCGCAGGACGCGCGTATGACTGAGGTATCCCAACATGCTGGCATCTTAGGCCCAAGCGCCGCCGCTGCCCTCTTGCCGGAAGTCATGCATGCACGTGTTCGCCTGCAAGCACCTGGCAGCAGGGCCGGGTTTGCGCATGCGCGGTGCCCTGCGCGAAGGCGACTTGCGCGCCGGGGCGCACGCGGCGGGTCGCCGCTTCAGGCCACGCATGTAATAATCCGACGCAGATCCGATTTCGGATCGAGAGCGTTACCCCACGGAGTCCCAATGTCGATCGTCATCCGCGACGTGCGCGAGCACGAGCTCGATTCCGTCCTGGCCCTGAACAACAATGCCGGACTGGCGATCCTGCCGCTGGATTCAAACAAGCTGCAACGCTTCTACGAACAGGCCGAATATTTCCGCGTCGCCGAGCGCGACGGCAACCTGGCCGGTTTCCTGGTCGGGTTCGGTAGCGGCAGTGCCCATGACAGCAGCAACTTCGCCTGGTTCCGGGACCGTCATCCGGAATTTTTCTATATCGACCGCATCGTGGTCGCCAGCCGCCGTCGCGGCGGTGGCGTCGGGCGGGCGTTCTATGCCGATGTGCAGAGCTACACCGAGCTGCGCTACCCGCAGCTGGCTTGCGAGGTGTTCTTGGACCACGGCGCCGATGCGGCGTTGCTGTTCCATGGCAGCTTCGGCTTCCGCGAGGTCGGCCAGAACACCATGCCCGACGTGGAAGTGCGCGCGAGCATGCTGATGAAAGACATGAGCAGCTATCCGTGGGTCAAGGAGACCTATGGCGGCAAGTTGCCCGAAGAATTGCCGTGGGTCGGCCGGCCGCGGCATGCCGCCGCCACCGACAACCCATCGACGGGGAGCTGAGCGTGTCGAGTGTGAATGTGGATTTTGAACAGGCCGGCGAACTCAAGATTGGCCAGGTGGGCATTGCCAACCTGCGCGTGCGGACGCTGGATGTGCCGCGCCTGGTGCAGGAAATGCGCGAGCGCGTGACCCGCGCACCCAAGCTGTTCGGGCGGGCGGCGGTGATCCTGGATTTCGGCGGCCTGTCGCAGGTGCCGGACGTGGCCACCGCCAAGGCGCTGCTGGATGGGCTGCGCGATGCCGGCGTGCTGCCGGTGGCGCTGGCTTACGGCACCAGCGAGATCGACCTGCTGTCGCAGCAACTCGGCGTGCCGCTGTTGGCAAAGTTCCGCGCGCAATACGAGCCGACCGCGGTCAGCCCACCGCCTCCACCACCGCCGGCGGCACGCGCCGAACCCGCAGCGCCGGCCGCGCGCCCGGCGCCGGGCCGCATGCAACGTAATGCGGTGCGTTCGGGCCAGCAGCTGTACGCGGAAAACTGCGACCTGACCGTACTCAATACGGTCGGCGCCGGGGCGGAGGTCATCGCCGACGGCAGCATCCATATCTACGGTACCCTGCGTGGCCGCGCTCTGGCCGGCGCGCAGGGCAACCCGGACGCGCGCATCTTCTGCCGCGACTTCCACGCCGAACTGGTCGCCATCGCTGGCCACTACAAGGTGCTGGACGATGTTCCCATGGACCTGCGTGGCAAGGCCGTCCAGGTCTGGCTGGAGCAGGATCAGATCAAGATCGCTGCGCTTGATTGACGCGGCCCAACCACAGAAATATTCGGAGAAATCCTTTGGCTGAAATCATCGTAGTCACCTCCGGCAAGGGCGGCGTCGGCAAGACCACCACCAGCGCGAGCCTGGCCTGCGGGCTGGCACGGCGCGGCAAGAAGGTCGCCGTCATCGACTTCGACGTCGGTTTGCGCAACCTGGACCTGATCATGGGCTGCGAGCGGCGCGTGGTGTACGACTTCGTCAACGTCGTGCATGGCGAAGCCACGCTCAAGCAGTCGCTGATCAAGGACAAGCGGTTCGACAACCTGTACGTGCTGGCTGCCTCACAGACCCGCGACAAGGATGCACTGACCCAGGACGGCGTGGAGAAGGTGCTCAAGGACCTGGCCGCCGACGGCTTCGAGTACATCGTCTGCGATTCGCCGGCCGGTATCGAAAAAGGCGCGTTCCTGTCGATGTATTTCGCCGACCGCGCCGTAGTGGTGGTGAACCCGGAAGTGTCCTCGGTGCGCGACTCCGACCGCATCATCGGCCTGCTCGATTCCAAGACCCGCAAGGCCGAAGAAGGCAAGACGGTGCCGGCGTTCCTGTTGCTGACCCGCTACAGCCCGGGCCGCGTGGAAGGTGGCGAGATGCTCAGCATCACCGACGTGGAAGAAGTGCTGGGGCTCAAGGCCATCGGCGTGATTCCCGAATCCGGCGACGTGCTCAACGCCTCCAACAAGGGCGAGCCGGTGATCCTGGACGGCGAGTCCCCGGCCGGCCAGGCCTACGACGACGCGGTCGCCCGCATCATGGGCGAAGAGCGCCCGATGCGATTCATATCCGTGGAGAAGAAAGGCTTCTTCAGCAAGCTGTTCGGAGGCTAAGCATGGGCCTGCTCGATTTTCTCAAGAGCAAGAAGAACACCGCCGAGACGGCCAAGAACCGCCTGCAGATCATCATTGCGCAGGAGCGCAACCACCGTGGCGGGCCGGATTACCTGCCGCTGCTGCAGCGCGAATTGCTGGAAGTGATCAAGAAGTACGTCAACATCGACGCCGATGCGGTGCGGGTGGATCTGGTCAAGGACGGCGAGCACGACGTGCTGGATATTTCAGTCGCCTTGCCGGAAGACGGCGACAAGTAACGCGGTCATTGCCGCCGGCGTGCAGCCCGTAGACGCTTGCGCGCTGTGTGGCGGTCGCCGCATTGTCCTCCTGACGGTACCGTGTTCGCACGGTGCCGTTTTGGTTTCTGCCCCACTACGCGCCATTGCGGCGCGCCCGACCGCGAGCCACTGCGCGTGATTCCACATCCTGCTTCCGCATCCGATGCTTCCGCTGTGCTGTGCGTGGCCGATATCGGCCTGGACGCACCGGCAGCCTTGCTGGGCCGGTATGGCCTGCGCCTGCATCGCGTGGACGCTGACGCGCCGATTCCTGGCAGTTTCTGGGGCGAACCGGAAGCGGGCATCATCGGCTGCGATGTCTATGTGCGCGACGACACGCCGGTGCATTCGATGCTGCATGAAGCCGGGCACCTGATCGTGCTGCCTGCCGACAAACGCGCCGCCGTACATACCGATGCCACCGATTCGGTGGATGAGGAAGACGCCACCTGCTACCTGCAGATTCTGCTGGCCGCCCAGTTACCGGGTGTGGGCAGTGCGCGGCTGATGGCCGACATGGATGCCTGGGGCTATACCTATCGACTGGGGTCCACCCGCGCCTGGTTCGAGCAGGATGCGGAGAACGCGCGCAGCTGGTTGCACGAACGCGGGCTGCTGCCGGTCTGAGCTGGCTGCATGATGGTGCGGTGCGCGCTGTGGCGCCCACCAAGGGACAAGATGCTTGCATGGCTTGGGGTGCAGGCTGAGGACTATTGCCTGTGCCTGCAGATCACCGTGCGCGATCAACATGCCGTCGCAGCGTGCGCCGTGCACTGCACCGTCTTGCGATGCAGGCAGTGCGCACGCTGAGGCTATGCGTGTGTGGGCTCGATCGCGGCCACGGCACCGAACAGATCCAGCGTCGCGACAGTGCCCTGCCCTGCATCGGATTCCAGGCTCAGTTTCCAGCCCAGGTGCTCGCACAGCCGCCCGATCAGTTCCAGACCGATGCCGTTGCCCTGCCGTGCATTGCCGCGCGCCAGGCGTGCGTAGATCGCGCTGATTTCTTCCGGCGTCATGCCGTGGCCCGGGTCGGCGATGCGTACCATGCCGGGCGCCGATAGGGTGATGCGGATAATGCCGCGGTCGCTGTTTTCGATCGCATTGCGTAGCAGATTGCCGATGGCGGTCTGCACGATGGCGACCGGGGCGGTGAGGCTGCACGGCGGCAGCGGGTCGATGACCAGCTGCAGATCCTTGTCTGCGCACAGATGCGCGTGGTCGGCGACGATGTCCGGAATCAGATGATCCAGCCGCAACGTATCGCTGCTACCCACCAGCCGGCTCGGGTCTTTCGCCAGCACCAGCAACAAGGTGATCAGTTGCTCTACCGATGCGCTGGTCTGCGCGATGCGCTGCAACTGATGGCGCACCGCCGGCGGCGTGCCGGGTTGCTCCAAGGCCAGTTCCACCGCATTGCCAATCACCGCGATCGGCGTGCGCAGCTCGTGGCTGGCGCTGTCGATGAAGGCGCGTTCGCGCTCGACGAATTGGCCGTTGCGCTCCAGATAATCGTTGAGCGCATCGGCGATGACGTACAACTCGGCGCTGCCCTGCGCGCCCACGGCAATCTGTTGCGCACGGCGTTCCGGACGCAGCGCACCGATGTCGCGGGCCAGCTTCACCAACGGGCTCACCAATCGGGCCATTGCGTAAGCGCCCATCAGCAAGGTGATGCCGATCAGCGCGATACCGGCGGCCAGCATCCAGCGGGTGAGGAATTTTTCCAGCGCTTCGAAATCGGTGATATCCAGCACCAGCACGAGGCGACCGGCATGCGGCGTGTCGCGCACCATCAACGCGCTCGGGCGGCCATCGATGTCACGCTCGTGCAGGCCGGGATGCAAGGTGCGTAACACCGGCGGCACGGGCTTGCTGCCATCGAGGCGATACAACCGCAAGGTGTCCGAATCCTGCCAGTGATAACCGGGACTTTGCGCGCTGCTGTCCAGGATGCTGTCCAGTTCCGAGTTGAGCAGCGAGCGCCACACGCCATGCTCGGCGCGCTCGTGCAGGTATTGCGCGGTGCCGAACACCGCCAACGTCATCAGCAAGGTGTAGCCGAACAACCACACCATGACCCGACGTCCCAACGGGCGCGGCTTAGCCATCGGCGCGATCGCTGCTCGTCGGTTCGCTGGCGCCATCGAGTTCTGCCAAACGGTAGCCAAGCCGTGGCAGGGTATGGATCAGCTTCTGCGCGAACGGTCCGTCCACGCTGCGGCGCAATTCGTAGATATGCGAGCGCAGCATGTCGCCGTCGGGCGGGTCGTCGCCCCACAACGATTGTTCCAGGCGCTGCCGGGTGACGGCGGCCGGGCTGGCCTGCATCAACACTTCCAGCAATTTGCGGCAGGCCGGGTACAGGTGCAGCACCTGCCCGTCGCGGGTGGCCTCCAGGGTGGCAAGATCCAGACGCAGATCGGCCACCTGCAACAGCTTGCCGCGACGACGGCCATGTGCACGCGCAAGCAAGGCCTCGATGCGCACCTCGAGCTCGGGCAGCGCGAACGGCTTGGTCAGGTAATCGTCCGCCCCGGCGCGGAAGCCGGCGATCTTGTCCGGTAATTCGTCGCGTGCGGTCAGCATGATCACCGGCAGTTCGGACTGATGCTGCTCGCGCAGGCGGCGCAACACCTCCGGCCCGTCCATGCGCGGCATCATCCAGTCCAGCACCAGCACGTCGTACTGCTGGGTGGTGGCCAGATGCAGGCCGGTGACGCCATCGGGCGCTGCGTCCAGGGTATGCCCGCGCGCTTCGAAATAGTCGAACAGGTTGGCAACCATGTTGCGGTTGTCTTCGATGACCAGCAGCCGCATGGCGGTTTCCAGAACAGCCCGACAGGGACGGTGTGCGCATCCTAACCGAGCCGAGCCGAACCCGACCGCTCCAGGCGGCTCGGCGCGCGCTCCGACAAAACTCCGACCTGCTTGCCAGCTATCGTTCGGCCCCTTTTAATCGGGGCATGCACGTGTCGCCTGCCAGCTCTGCCTCTCTCCCTCGTCGGCGTGCGTTGCTTGCCGCGTTGCTGCTGATCGTCGTCAGCCTGCTGGCCGGGCTCGGGCTACGCCAACCCAATCCGCCGGACGAGCCGCGCTTTGTGCTGGCCGCACGCACCATGGTCGAAAGCGGCCATTGGCTGCTGCCGCACCGTGGCAGCGAGCTGTACGCGGAAAAGCCGCCGGTGTTCATGTGGCTGCAGGCGGCGAGTTATGAGCTGGTGCCGCGCTGGCCGGTCGCATTTCTGTTGCCCTCGCTGCTGGCCGCGCTGGCAACGCTGTGGCTGACCTGGGACATGACGCGCCGGCTGTGGAACCGGCGCGTGGCCGGCTACGCGGTGCTGGCGTTGTTTGCGGTGCTGCAATTCGGCCTGATGGCCAAGCGCGCGCAGATCGACATGGTGCTGGTGGCGCTGACCACGCTGTCGCTGTGGGGGTTGCTGCGGCATGTGCTGCGCGGGCCGGACTGGCGCGCGTGGACGCTGGGGTTGTTTGCCGCCGGCGTCGGCACGGTGACCAAGGGCGTCGGCTTCCTGCCGCTGCTGCTGTTGCTGCCGTGGATGGCGTTGCCGCGCCGGCATTGGAGCGTGCTGCCGGCACGGGCGCAGGCCGGCCGTAGCTGGCTGCTGGTACTGCCGGCGTTTTTGGCTGGCACCGCAGTTTGGTTGGGGCCGCTGGGCATCGCGCTGCTGCACAGCGACGACCCGCAATTGCACGCTTACGCGCATGAGCTGCTGTTCAAACAAACCGGCACGCGCTACGCGCACGCCTGGCATCACGTCAAACCGTTCTGGTACTACCTGCAAGTGATCGCCACGCTGTGGCTGCCGGGCTGCCTGTTGTTGCCGTGGCTGCTGCCGGCGTGGTGGCGGCGGCTGCGTCGCGGCGACCCGCGCTATGTGCTGCTGCTGGCGTGGAGCGTGCTGGTGCTGCTGTTCTTCAGTGCCAGTCCGGGCAAGCGCGAGGTCTACATCTTTCCAATGCTGCCCGCGCTGTGCGTGGCAGCGGCGCCGTTGCTGGCCGAGCTGCTGCGCCGTCGCGGTGTCCGCGTGCTGCTCACCGGCTATGTGCTGCTGCTCGCACTTGCCGGCCTGGTCCTGGGTGCCGGCATTGCGCTGCATCTGCACTGGGCCGAAAACACCGCGCTGAAGCGCGGCATGGAGCTGGCGTCGTTGCAGTCGGTGGGTTTCTGGCTGATCGGTCTTGGCATCGTCGGCGTGGCGGCGCTGGCGTGGTCGCGCGGTCGTCGCGCTGGCACCGCGGTGGTGGTCATGACGGCGGCGCTGTGGAGCGTGTACGGTCTGGGCTTGATGCCCGCGCTGGACCCTTACAGTTCGTCTGCGCGGCTGATGCAGCGCGTCGGCCAGCGTATCGGTCCGGATGCGGAGCTGGGCATGCTGGCCTGGCGCGAACAGAACCTGCTGCAAGCCGATCGTTCAGTGACCGATTTCGGCTTCAAGGCGAGTTGGCAGCAGCAGTGGGACAAGGCAGGCCCGTGGCTTGCGCAGGCGCCAGAAAAACGTTGGTTGTTCGTGCTCAAGCAGGCTGTACCGGCGTGCATCGATCCGGCGCAACGCATCGATATCGGCGAATCCAATCGCAATCAATGGCAATTGGTGCCAGGCACCGCGTGGCACGCCGGTTGCATCACCACGGCGTCCGACAGCGAACAAACCGGTAGCGACGGCGACACAGACTGAACGCTTGGTGTCGGGTTAACGGCTGGGCAACTTCAGTCCGACCGCTCTCCGACATCCGGGTTTCGAAGATGCCGGGCAATGACACAGACCGACATCTCGATGAGCACGCTTCCCGTCCACGCGCCAGTTTTGGCGCGCACCGCCCGTGATGTGCAGGCGCGCTTCTTCGTTCGCCATCTGTGGATGCCGCTGGCGGCTGTGCTGTTGGTCAGCGCGTTGTTGATGGGCGCAGGCGGCGACCAGTGGGTTGCCGATGCGTTGTATCGGCTGGAAGGCGGGCACTGGCTGCTCAAGGACCACTGGTTTACCAGTGGCGTGATTCATCGCATCGGCAGAGGGTTGAGTACCGCTGCGGGTGTCAGCGTCGTGATTCTGGCGGTGGCTGCCTGGTGCAGGCCGCGTTTGCGCGTGCTGCGCTGGCCACTCACCTATCTTGCCGCATCGATCGCGTTGTCGACCTCGCTGGTGTCGTTGCTCAAGTCGTGGACCGCAATGGATTGCCCGTGGGATCTGAGCCGATATGGCGGCACGCAGGCGATGATCGGCTTGTTCGAATCGCGCCAGGGCATTGCCGCGTCCGGTTGTTTTCCGGCGGGCCATGCCAGTGCCGGGTATGCGTGGGTCGCAGTGTATTTCTGTGCGTTGTCGCTGCGTCCTGCGTGGCGCTTCCCAGGTTTGTTTATAGGGTTGGTGGCAGGTCTCATTTTCGGCGTTGCGCAGCAACTGCGCGGCGCGCATTTCCTCTCGCACGATGTATGGTCGCTGGCAGTGTGCTGGCTGACAGCATTGGGGTTGTACTGCGTGATGCTGGCTCGGCCACATCGCACGTCTGATTCGATGTTGCCATCGGGGGATGCAGCATGAGCACCTGGTTACCGGAACCGCGCGGGCGCACCAGCATTCGCGCGCTGACATGGAGTACCCGGCCGACCGTGTCGACCGAAGCGCTGGTGTTGCTGTCGAGCGTGTTTTTCGCGTTGGTATGCAATCAGCTGTTCTGGCGCACGGCAATGGCCACGCACCCGGGAAGTATCGGGTTTGCCATTTCGTTGATGGCGCTGCTGGTTGCCGTACACGCGCTGTTGTTGGGTCTGCTGGTGTGGCGCTGGAACGCCAAACCGCTGTTGACCCTGCTGCTGTTCACCACTGCGCTGGCTGCGCACTACATGGACAGCTACAACGTCTATCTGGATGCGGACATGCTGCGCAACGTGCTGCATACCGACCACAAGGAGTCGCGCGAGCTGCTCACGCCGGGGCTGATTTTTCCACTGGTGTGCTACTTCCTGATTCCCACCGTGCTGCTGTGGCGTACGCGCTTGCGTGTACGCAGCACGGGCAAGTCGCTGCTGGTGCGGGTCGGCTTCTTGCTGGCGGTGGCGGTGGTGGGTGCCGCCGGCACCATGCTGTCATCGCAGGATATCTCGGCGTTGATGCGCAATCACCGCGAAGTGCGCTACCTGGCCACGCCGATCAACTACATCGTCGCTCTGCGGCAGAACCTCAAGTCCGATTCGCCGATCAAGCATGCGCCCAAGCAGCCGATCGAACACGATGCGATCGCCACGCCGCGCGCTGCTGGCAGCCGCCCGCGTCTGTTGCTGTTGGTGCTGGGCGAGACCGCACGTGCGCAGAATTGGGGCCTCAGCGGCTATGCGCGCCAGACCACGCCGGAGCTGGCGCAGGCGGGCGTGATCAATTTCCCGGACATGCATTCGTGCGGCACCAGTACCGAAGTGTCGGTGCCCTGCATGTTCTCGCCGTTCGGCCGCCGCGATTACAACGAAGACATGATCCGCGGCCACCAGTCGTTCCTGCACGTGCTTGAACACGCCGGCATCTCCACGCTGTGGCGCGACAACCAGTCTGGCTGCAAGGGCGTGTGCGAGGGGCTGGAGATCCAGAAGCTGGACGATGCCACCACGCCGGAGCTGTGCGCCGACGGCCGTTGCATGGACGAAATCCTGCTGCGCGATCTGGCGGCGCAAGTGCGTGCCAAGCCCGGCGACCGCGTGGTGGTGTTGCATCAACTCGGCAGCCACGGCCCCAGCTATTTCGAACGCTACCCGGCGCAGTTCGAGCGCTTCAAGCCGGTGTGCAAGACCGCCGACCTGGGCAGCTGCAGCCGCCAGAGCATCGTCAACGCCTACGACAACTCCATCGGCTATACCGATCATTTCCTCAATCAGGCCATCCATACATTGCGTGGCTTGTCCGACTACGACACCGCGATGATCTATCTCTCCGATCACGGTGAATCGCTGGGCGAGAAGGGCCTGTATCTGCATGGCGTGCCGTATGCCATCGCACCGAAAGAGCAGACCCACGTGCCAATGGTGATGTGGTTCTCGCCGGAGTTTGCGCGCGACCGTGGCCTGGATGAGGCCTGCCTGCGCCATCGCGCCGGGCAATACACCGATCAGGACGCGCTGTTCCCCTCGGTGCTGGGCCTGATGCAGGTCAAGACCAGCGTATATGCACGCGAACGCGACGTGTTTGCGCAGTGCACGGGGAAAGGCTGAGCGTTCCGCACCGCCAACGGCGGGATCCATTGCCGCTGCGTGGCATCCGCACCGGCACCGCTTGCCCATGAAGCACCGCTTGCCCTGAAGCATCGCTTGCCCTGAAGCCTCGCGCGCTCTAGCCTTCGCCGGACTTCACTGCAAGGACCACCCGTGAATCCTCGTCTGCTGTTGCTGGCATTGGCTGTGGCCGCCGGCACGTTATCGCTGTCGGCCTGCCGCAAGGATGCCCCGCCGCCAGCCAAACCGGCCGCGACCAACACCGCGCCTGCCGAAAGCGCCGACCAGTTCGTCGCGCGCATCAGCGCCGAGTACAAGGCCGCCTACCCGGAAGTCACTGCCGCGCAGTGGCTGTCGTCGACCTACATCAACGGCGATTCGCAGCTGCTGGCCGCCAAGGCCAACGAGCGTTCGCTGGCGCAGCTGGATCGCTGGATCGAACAATCCAAGCACTACGTCGGTACGCCGATGTCGGCAGACAGCGCACGCGCACTGCAGCTGCTCAAACTGATGAGCGCCCTGCCCGCGCCGCGCGACCCGGCCAAACTGGCCGAACTCACCCGCATCGCCGCCAAGATGGAAGGCGACTACGGCGCCGGGAGTTACTGCGTGGGCGATGGCGAACAACGCCGCTGCCGCCAGCTCGGTGAGCTGGAACAAGTGCTGGCCAGCAGCCGCGACTACACCGAACAACTCGATGCCTGGCAGGGCTGGCATAGCACCGCGCAGCCGATGCGCAAGGACTACCAGCGCTTTGTCGAGCTGGCCAACGAAGGCGCGCGCGGCAACGGCTTTGCCGATGTCGGAGTGATGTGGCGCAGCGGCTACGACATGCCGCCGGCGCAGTTAGCCAGCGAGACCGACCGGTTGTGGGAGCAAGTCAAACCGCTGTATGCGCAGCTGCAGTGCTACGCGCGCGGCAAGCTCGATACGCAGTACGGCAAGGACAAGGGCGAAGTGGCCGGCGGTCTGTTGCCGGCGCATTTGATGGGCAATATGTGGCAGCAGGACTGGAGCAATCTGTGGGATCTGCTGCAGCCCTACCCCGGCGCCGGCGATCTGGACATCACCTCCGCGCTGGAAAAGCAGTACCAGGGCAATCTGAGCGCGGTACTGGCGCGTAACACCGGCGGCGACGGCGGGACGGCAGCACGCTTCAATGCCGAGCGCGAGGCGCAACTGCGTACCGCCAAACAGATGACCGAGCGCGCGCAGGATTTCTACACCTCGCTGGGTATGCCCAAGCTTCCCGAGACCTATTGGCAACGCTCGCAGTTCATCAAACCGCTGGACCGCGATGTGGTCTGTCATGCCAGCGCGTGGGACATGAACATGGGCGGCGAGCCGACCCAGAACATCGGCGCCGATGTGCGCACCAAGATGTGCATCAAGCCCACCGAAGAAGACTTCACCACCATCTATCACGAGCTCGGCCACATCTATTACGACCTGGCCTACAACCCGCTGCCGCCGCTGTTTCAGAACGGCGCCAACGACGGCTTCCACGAAGCGATCGGCGACACTATCGTGCTGGCGATGACGCCGAAGTATCTGCAGTCGATCGGCATGGTCGGCGAACAGCAGGCCGGGCGCGAAGCGTTGATCAACTCGCAGATGCGCATGGCCTTGAGCAAGGTCGCCTTCCTGCCGTTCGGCTTGATGATCGACCGCTGGCGCTGGGGCGTGTTCGATGGCTCGATTCCGCCGGAGCGCTACAACCAGGCCTGGTGGGAACTCAAAGCCAAGTACCAGGGCGTGGCGCCGGTGACCGCACGCGGCGAAGACTTCTTCGATGCCGGCGCCAAATATCACGTGCCGGGCAATACGCCGTACACGCGCTATTTTCTGGCGCATATCCTGCAGTTTCAGTTCTACAAGGGCCTGTGCGATGCGGCCGGGCATCAAGGCCCGCTGTACGAGTGCAGCTTCTACGGCAACAAGGATGCAGGGCAGAAATTCTGGTCGATGTTGCAACGTGGATCGAGCCAACCCTGGCAGACCACGCTGAAGGAACTCACCGGCAGCGAGAAACTCGACGCCGGCCCGATGCTGGAGTACTTCGCACCGATGAGCGAATGGCTCAAGCAGCAGAATCAGGGCCAATTGTGCGGCTGGCAGGCAACCGCGCCTGCTGCCGCGAGCAACGCGCCTGCGCCTGCCGCATTGCGCTGACGCGCCACTTTGCCTGCGGCATGCGGCGGCCATCACCCAGGCCGCCGCATAACATTCCTTTGATAAACGCCTGAAACGCTGCCGATATACTGCGCGCCCGCTGCACAGGCGCAGCATGCAGGAAGCATCCCAATGAGCAACGCCTCCACCGGCCCGGACGCGCGCGATGTGGACCGCAACAAGCAGGTCATCGACGACGCGAACGATCGTGCATTCAACCCGACCTATAGCAGCTCCAACAGCGAATACGCGGCGAAAGTTGGGAGCAGCACCGTCTCGGTCAACCCGGCAGAACAGTCGGCCAAGTATGCGCAGAGCAGCGAGCAGAGCAGCGGCAGCCCGACGCAGCCGTTAGGCCAGACCAGCCTGCGTGGCGGTGGCTCGCTGAGCGCAGGCAGTCTCAGCGATGCCGACGCAAAGACCACCACTTTCAGCCTTGAGGCCGACGCGCAGACCGGCCAGCAACAGCGCCTGCAATCCACGCTTGGCGACAGCAAGCTGAGCATCGAGGCCGGCGCCAGTGCCGGGCAGCGCATGCGCTACGCACTGACGCTGCCGGGTGTGGACCAGCCGCTGGAGGCCGCCAGACAGGTGAATCCGCTGCAGCCGGAGAGCCTTCCGATCGGCGCGCGCGCGGTGATGGACACCCAAACCTTTGTGCAGAGCGAATCTTCGGCGAGTCTGCGAGGGCTCACCACGCAGAGCAAGATCACCGAAGCCAGTGGTCGCAGCTACATGATCGAACGCGTCGACGAGCGTCACGTGCGCGTGGTGACCGGGCCGAATGCGGCCATCGAGGCGGTGAATGCACTTGGCGTCAAAGCAGGACCGGCGCAGGTCCTGCTCGGGCGCGCCGACTCCCTGGGCCAGTCGCAAGTGAACAGCGCGCAGTTCGACCTGGCCGATCCGCGTGCGCGCGCAGCCATGGGCGAGTTCGTACACGAAGGCAAGCTTGCACCGGGCGTGCCCGGCGTCGATGAGATGCAGACGCTGGAGCGCATCAATTTCAGCTCGCAGCAGCGTCTGCAGCTGGAACTGGGCCCGCTCAGCGCCGATGTTGCCGGCAACCGCAACCAAGGCAGCCAGGTGCGCATCAGCACACCGGGCCAGGACGGCTACACCCTGGTGCAGCAGCTGCAATACGGCGACAACGTGCCGCTGACGATCGTGCGCCACTACGACGGCAACGCTGCCGAACGCGTGGAGCAGCGCAGCTACCGTTTCGAGATCGATGGCGACGTGGCGGCGCCGGGCTTGTTGCAGCGCCTGGGCGGGCGCAACGAGGCCAGTGAGGAAAAGGCGATCGCGCAGACGCTTAACAGCGCGTTGAGCGGCGAGATGACGGGCACCGGCGCGATCGCGCCAGGGCAGAAGACCACGCTGGAATTCAGCGAGGCGCAGATGCAGGCGCTGCTGGAACAGACGCGCACCAGCGCCGACGCCAGCAAGATCGGCGGCAGCGCGCTGACCTCACTGGTCGGCGACCGCAACGCCCCGGCGCAGTCGCCTGAGCAGTTTGCGATCGCGATGGCCCGCAATGTGGGTGGATCGCCTTATGGGTTCGCCGA
This sequence comes from Xanthomonas sp. Leaf148, assembly GCF_001423585.1. Taxonomy (GTDB): domain Bacteria; phylum Pseudomonadota; class Gammaproteobacteria; order Xanthomonadales; family Xanthomonadaceae; genus Xanthomonas. The sequence goes on from NZ_LMOP01000001.1 coordinate 709,132, forward strand.
GCGGCTGCAGCGTATCGCCGACGGCGCCGACGGGAAATACGACGGCCAGCTGCAGCGTGTCGATGCCACCGTGCTGCCGCGGCCGGCGGACGTCGCCCAGGCGCTGCCGGATCCACGCGATCCAGCGCATGCGGATCATGCCCTGCTGCAGCAATCCACCGCGGCAGTGGAGCGCTTGCAAGCCGCACCCGGCCCAGCCGCAGGAATGGACAGCGAACGCCTGGCCTTAGGGGCGGTGGTGGCCGCACGCGAGAATGGCTTGCAGCGGGTCGATCACGTGGTGCTCGGCAACGATCCGGCGCGTGGCTTCGTGGTGCAGGGAGCACTCGACTCGCCAGCGCATCTACGCGGCAGCTTCGACGCCAAGGCCGCGCAGGAAGAGCCCGTGGCCGCCAGCCTGCAACGCCTGCAGGCACTGGAACCAGGCACGGAGCGCGATGCCGCTGCGCAGGCGCAGGTGTTGCAGCAGGAAACGCAGCGACAGGCGCAGGCGCGCTGAGAGCGCGCGCTGGTCGGTCGCACGTGATTGCGCAGGTCGACAGACTTCGATCACGCGCGGCCAGCCGCCGCGTCGGCGCAGCGTGCTGGATCGGGAGTTACCGCCGGCTCGCCGCCACACTGATGCTGCGCGCCACGTGATGGGCCATCTGTGGCGCCAATGATCGCCCTGCAGCGTTTTCGATGGATGGCGATCTGCGCCAGTGCGAGCGGATGCATCGCGGCGGCTGCGGCGCTGCTGCTGTTCCTGCGGCACCTGGTGATCGCGTTTTGCTGGGACGCGCCTGGGCTGACCGCCTCGGCCATCAGCACTTACTTGCATCGTTCTTTTACCTGCATCGCGCGTTGGCGCCTGACCACTGACACCACACTGGTGGTGATGACGATGGTGACCGTGCTGCTCGCCTGCGGCTGGATGCTTTGCCGCCTACTGCGGCGCGGCGCCCAAGAGCAGCTAACAAAATGACTCCACAGCCGCCAGGCGCGCGCAGCCGGTGCTCAGTGCGGCATGTGCCACGCGTACACACCGATTCTGAGCGCGCCGTCCACACTCACCTGACGACTGCTTGCCATGTTCTGTTAGCCACTCTAAGCAGCAGACGAGCGACGGGGGTGACGCTCGCGCCCGTGCAGTGGGCACCGCAGGCGAGTGATCCGTTCTTCGCAACTCCACGCGCCAAGGAAGGCGCACAGCGAAGGTACTTCAGTTGAGCTTCGCGCCACCCTGCAAGCGCTCGCTCAACCGGGCCTTGAACTGCTCGAATTCCATGCCGTCGGCCTGGGCCTCGGCATGCGCGGCATCTTTCAGCGCGTCCGAGTAGGTCAGGCGCACGGGGGTGCCCTGGCGTTCGTGCAGTTCGGCGGCGCGCATGATCAGCGTCAACACCTGCGCGGCGCTGGTGCTTTCGCCAGCGATGCGGCCGTCCATGCCCAGCACCCATTCGCCGTCGCGGCGGACGATGCCGGCCAGCAGCGTGCGTTGCTGGTCGCGCAGTTCGGCATGCGCTTCGATCGGCGATTCGGCCGTGGCCTTGGCGGCGGCCTGGTTGCGCTGGCGCTCGGTTGCACGCTTGCGGGCATCGCGGCGCAACTTGGAATCGGTGGACATGCAGGCTCCTGTAGGGTCAAAGATGGTTGGCCGGCTCCAGAGGCACTGCCTCGGTGGCCTGGCGGTGCCGCAGACGGCGGCCGCTGCGGCGCTCCCAGCGCCAGAATAGCCAGCCCAGCAGGAAAAAACCGGTCATGCCGATCGCCAGATGCCGGGGGTGTTCACTGAGCAGCGGCGACAACACGCCGGCCACCACCGTGTTGGTCATCAGCTGGGTGAAGGCCTGCAGCGACGAGGCCAGGCCGCGCTGCTGCGGGTACATGTCCAGCACCGCCAGCGCCAGGATCGGGAAGATCAACGCCATGCCGACACCGGCCAGGAAGATCGGCAGCACCGCCCATGGCAGCGCGATCTGCGCCACCGACAAGGTGTAGCCCAGGTTGGCGAGCGCGGCCACGCCGCAGCAGATGAAGCCGATGCGGATCTGCCGCACCGGGTTCATCTGGCCGGCCATGCGCCCGGACAAAAACGAGCCCAGCGTCATGCCGCCGATGGTGGGAATGAACAACCAGGCAAAGTCGCCTTCGCCCAGATGCAGGTGCTGCATGATCAGCACCGGCGCCGAAGCGATGTACAAAAAAATCCCGGCGAAGTTGAACGCACCGGCAGCCGCCAGGCGCTGGAAGCGCGGGTTGAAGCCGATCCGCACGTAGTCGTGCAGCAAGCGCTTGAGCTGCAGCGGCGTACGCGCTTCCACCGGGTGGGTTTCCGGCAGCCAGAGCATCGTCGCGATCAGCAGCACCAGCCCGAATACCATCAGAAACCAGAAGATCAGTGGCCAGCCGGCGCCGCTGAGCAGGATCCAGCCGCCGATGATCGGCGCGATGGCCGGCGCGATGCCGAAGATCATCGACACCTGGCTCATCAGCCGTTGCGCGTCCGGGCCATGGAACAGGTCGCGGATCACCGCACGGCCAACGATCATGCCCACGCCGGCCGACAGGCCCTGCAACGCGCGGAAGGCCAGCAGCGTGGGCAGATCCTGCGACAGCGCGCAGCCGATCGAGCCGGCGATGAACAGCACCAGCCCGCCCAGGATCACCCGCTTGCGGCCCCAGGCGTCTGAGAGCGGCCCATGCGCGATGCTCATCACGCCGTAAGCCAGCAGGTAGACGCTGATGGTCTGCTGGATCGCCACCTGGTCCACCGCCAGGCTGCGGCTGAGCCGCGAGAACGCCGGGAAGATGGTGTCGATGGAGAACGGGCCGAACATCGCCAGCCCGGCGAGCAGCAGCGCCATGCGACGGGTGGAGGGCGTGGTGGGGGTCATGCAGGAATCCGAAACGTGGTGCATCGGGGGACGCACGCCGGCATCCGCGAGTTGCGGCGCCGGGATGAGCACAAGGGAGAAGATGATAGGCGCTCGCCGTTGCAAGGTTAAGCAGACGCAAGTGCGGCAACCAAGGTGCGATCGGCCCGGGGGTTGCGCCAGGTGGCGCAGGCCCACGCTATAATCGGCCCGGCAACACGGTGGGAGAAGCGGCACTGCCGCTGCCGAAGGCGCAACAGCCCGTAATCGCTCAGGCCCGATACCATCCGCAGTACAACTCTGGAGAGACCGGCCGATGCCGGCGCCGAAGGGGCACGGAACGCAGGCAGGCCAATGGCCAGGCCGCGTTTTTAAACTCTCAGGCAAAAGGACAGAGGGGCGCGAGGAAGACCGTCGCTGCGGCGGGTCGTGGTGCGCTGTGCGCGCCGGGCCAGCCAGGAGACGTGTCGACCATTCGTCTGCCCCCTGACCCGGATGCCCGCCATGTCCCAGACCTCGTCTTCCCTGCGCGACCTCGAACACCACAGCGCGTTCGTCGAACGCCACATCGGCCCCAATGACGCAGAAATCGCGCAGATGCTGGACGTGGTCGGCCACGCCTCGCTGGATGCGCTGACCGACGCCATCGTGCCGGGCAATATCAAGTCGCCGGCTGCGTTGGCGCTGCCCGAGTCGATCACCGAAGAAGAAGCGCTGGCCAAGATTCGCGCCATCGCCAGCAAGAATCAGGTGCAGCGCACCTTTATCGGCCAGGGCTATTACGGCACGCATACGCCCAAGGTCATTCTGCGCAACATCCTGGAAAACCCGGCCTGGTACACCGCGTACACGCCGTACCAGGCAGAGATTTCGCAGGGCCGCATGGAAGCGTTGATCAACTTCCAGACCCTGTGCGCGGATCTGACCGGCATGCAAATCGCCAACGCCTCGCTGCTGGACGAAGCCACCGCTGCGGCCGAAGCGATGACCCTGGCCAAGCGTTCGGCCAAATCCAAGTCCGACATCTTCTTCGTGCACGACGCGGTGCATCCGCAGACGCTGGAACTGTTGCGCACGCGCGCCGAGCCGCTGGGCATCGTGCTGCGCGTCGGCACCTTGGACGAAGCGCTGCAGGCCGAATGCTTCGGCGTGCTGCTGCAATACCCGGACAGCTTTGGCCGGCTTCACTTCGATACGATCGGCGGCCACGCCGCGCTGGCCGATGCGGTGCATGCGCAGGGCGGCCTGGTGGCGGTGGCCACCGATCTGCTCGCCCTGACTCTGATCGCTGCGCCCGGCGAGTGGGGTGCGGACATCGTGGTCGGCAATTCGCAGCGTTTTGGCGTGCCGTTCGGATTTGGCGGCCCGCATGCGGCCTTCATGGCTTGCCGCGACGCCTACAAGCGCTCGATGCCGGGCCGCTTGATCGGCGTGTCGATCGATGCCGCCGGCAACCCCGCATATCGCTTGACCCTGCAGACGCGCGAGCAACATATCCGCCGCGAAAAGGCCACTTCCAACATCTGCACCGCGCAGGTGCTGCTGGCAGTGATGGCCTCGATGTACGCCGTCTACCACGGCCCCGATGGTCTGACCCGCATTGCCCGTCGCACCCATCGCCTGGCCGCGATCCTGGCTGCCGCGCTGCGTAGCGCTGGCGTGAGCGTCGGCGAGCATTTCTTCGACACGCTGCACGTCAAGGCGATCGATGCCGATGCCATCCATGCACGTGCGCGTGCGGCCGGCATCAACCTGCGTGCCATCGACAGCGAAGCGGTGGGCATCAGCCTGGACGAAACCAGCACGCGCGCCGATGTGGTGGCGCTGGCGCAGTTGTTCGGTGCCCAGGCGGACATCGATGCGCTGGATGCGGCCACCGCCGATGCATTGCCGCAAGGCCTGCTACGCACCAGCCCGTTCATGACACACCCGGTATTCAACACCCACCACAGCGAACACGAACTGCTGCGCTACATGCGCTCGCTGGCCGATAAGGATCTGGCGATGGATCGCACCATGATCCCGCTGGGCAGCTGCACCATGAAGCTCAACGCCACCGCTGAAATGATCCCGGTGACCTGGCCGGAATTCGGCGCGATCCATCCGCTGGCGCCGGCAGAACAGTCGGCCGGCTATGCGCAGCTGATCGAAGAACTCGAAGCGATGCTGGTCGAGTGCACCGGCTACGACGCGGTGAGCCTGCAGCCTAATTCCGGCGCGCAGGGCGAATACGCGGGCCTGCTGGCGATCCGCGCCTATCACCGTTCGCGTGGCGAGGCGCATCGCGACATCTGCCTGATTCCCGAATCGGCGCATGGCACCAACCCGGCCTCTGCACAGATGTGCGGTATGACGGTCGTAGTCACCAAGTGCGATGCCAACGGCAATGTCGATGTCGAAGACATCCGCGCCAAGGCGGAGAAGTATTCCGATCGTCTGGCCGCGCTGATGATCACCTACCCGTCCACGCATGGCGTGTTCGAAGAAGACGTGGTGGCGATCTGCGAAGCGGTGCATGCGCATGGCGGCCAGGTCTACACCGACGGCGCCAACATGAATGCCCTGGTCGGCGTGGCCAAGCCCGGCAAGTGGGGCTCGGATGTGTCGCACCTCAACCTGCACAAGACCTTCTGCATCCCGCACGGCGGCGGCGGCCCGGGCGTGGGCCCGTGTGCGGTCAAATCGCATCTGGCGCCGTTTTTGCCGCGCACCCTGGGCGGCGAAGGCGATGTGGGCATGGTCAGCGCGGCCAGCTATGGCTCGGCCTCTATCCTGCCGATCAGCTGGATGTACGTGACCATGATGGGCAGTGGCGGTTTGCGCAAGGCCACGCAGGTGGCATTGCTCAACGCCAACTACATCGCCAAGCGGCTGGTACCGCATTACAAGACGCTGTACACCGGCCGTAATGGCCTGGTGGCGCACGAGTGCATCCTGGATGTGCGGCCGCTGGAAAAGACCAGCGGCATCGGCGCCGAAGACATCGCCAAGCGTTTGATCGACTTCGGCTTCCACGCGCCGACGTTGAGCTTCCCGGTCGCCGGCACCTTGATGGTGGAGCCGACCGAAAGCGAATCGCAGCATGAGCTGGACCGTTTCATCGACGCGATGATCCAGATCCGCGAAGAGATCAGCGCCATCGAAGACGGCCGCCTGGACCGCGACGACAACCCGCTCAAGCACGCACCGCACACCGCCACGCAGGTGTCGGCCAGCGAGTGGACCCATGCCTACCCGCGCGAGCTGGCCGCCTTCCCGCTGCCGAGCCTCAAGCAGCAGAAGTACTGGCCGCCGGTGGCACGCGTGGACAACGTCTATGGCGACAAGAACGTGATGTGCGCCTGCATCCCGGTGGATGCGTACAAGGAAGACGCCGAGGTCTGAGTGGCATGACAGACGCGGTAACCATCAAACCCGGCTGGTGAAACAGCCGGGTTTTTTGTTGCGTCATGCGATGCGAGCCAGATGCGCGAGAGGGGCAACATTCATCGCGACTGCACGCCGGTTGCAGCACGACCAGTGAGCGCGCGGTATCCACATGCTGGCAGCGACACGCTCGCTACCAGAGCCGCTGCTGGAGCTACCGCCCTTTATTGAAACTGCCCTCGTAGAGAGTGTGCGTCTGCATTGTTTTGCTTCAGAGCCATCGCCGATCGCAGCTACCAACGGATGCCACGCACGCACTGCGCGCGCGTTTGCCTCGCCTACACATGCGCTGGGCATGATGGCGAACGCCTCCCCTTATGGCAGAACCTTGCGCATGCTTGCACTGAAACATCTCGGCACCTTTTTGTTGGCAGCCACCCTGCTACTCGGCTGCGCGCCACGTCGCCCCGGCGAGGTACCGGCGCTGGTGCATGCGCCCGATGCGCGTGCCGAGCTGGTGCGGACCGATGCGGGCGTGGTGCGCGGTGTGGCCAGCGCACACGGTAAGGCGTTTTTGGGCGTGCCGTTCGCCGCGCCGCCGGTGGGCGCGCTGCGCTTCCATGCACCGCAACCGGCAGCGGCCTGGAAGGATGTTCGCGATGCAACGCAGGCCGGGCCCGCCTGCCTGCCGCGGTATCGCTTCGGGCAAAAGCAGGTCTCCGAAGACTGCCTTACGCTGAACATCTACGCACCGCCCGGCCCTGCGCCGGCACACCCGCGCGCGGTCATGGTGTGGACCTACGGTGGAGCATTGGAGCTGGGCAGCAATGCCGACTACGACCTGAGTGCATTGGCGGCGCGGCAGAATGTCATCGTGGTGGCACCCAACTATCGGCTGGGGGTCTTCGGATTCTTCGCGCACCCGAGTCTGCGTGGCGAAGGAGAAGGCGCGTATGCGCTACTGGATCAACAGGCCGCATTGCGCTGGGTACACCGCAATATCGCTGCATTCGGCGGCGATGCGCACAACCTCACCGTGTTCGGTGAATCCGCCGGCGCGTGGAGCATCTGTTACCAGCTCGCGTCGCCAGGCGCGCGCGGCCTGTTTCAGCGCGCGATTCTGCAGAGCGGTAGCTGTCTTGCATCCGATTCTAGCGTGACGCGCGCCGAGGCCGAGCGCGGCGGTACGCGCATGGCACAGACGCTTGGCTGCGAGCGGGCAAGCGATGTGGCCGCGTGCCTGCGCGACCTTCCTGCCGAGGCGTTGGCCGATGCAACACCGCAGCGCCGCGGCTTGACCGGCAGCGATGCGTGGGCGCCGATGGCCGGCGGCGATGTACTGCCGGTAATGCCCGCCGAAGCGATTGCCAACGCGCAGCATGCGCAAGTCCCGGTCCTGATCGGCAACAACCGCGATGAAGGGCGCTTGTTTGCCCAACTGCTGTCCTACATCGGCAAGCTCACGCTGCGCAGCGGTTATGAAGCACGCATCCAGCGCATGTATGCGGGGCCAGCACCGATCATGGCGCACTACGCAGATGTCGCGGCGCAGTCGCGCTGGGAAGCGTTTGCCGACATCGTCACCGACGGCGGCTTCGCCTGCCCCACGCGCCGGCTTGGGCAAGCGCTGCGCACGCATGCTGCGGTGTATGCCTATGAGTTCGACGACCCGCAGGCGCCGTACGGCCTGTGGCGCTTGCCGTTCTCGCGGCCATTGGGCGCGTTTCACGCCTCCGAACTGGCGTATCTGTTTCAACGCGCCTGGGTGCTCAGTGGCGACCCGCAATTCAGTGCCGCGCAACAGGCGTTTTCCGACACTTTGCAGGACTATTGGGGCGCGTTTGCCCGTATTGGCGACCCCAATGGTGGCGGGCGACCGCCGTGGCCGCGCTTCGATGGCGACACACCGTTGACGGTGTCGCCACACGGGATCGGCGCAACGCCCGACTTCGTACAGCGCCATCGCTGCACGTTCTGGGATGCACAGGCGCAGGCCGCTGCAGCTCCGCTCCCTGCGCGTTTGCAACAGCATCAGCCGGACCTCACACGCGATGGTCAACGATGAGCGTGTCCTAGACGAGGCCGCAGCTGCATCCAGACACGCCGATGACGCAGATGTCGCTGGCCCCACGTGCCGGCCTTCGCTCAGTTACATGCAATCACCGTTACGGGAGTGCTCCATGTCCACATCCACGTCATCCCCCTGCCCCGAGGTGCTGCTGCGCACCGGGCGTCGCGTCGCAGCGCTTGGCCTGGGCTCCTGGAACCTGGGCCAGGGCCGGCATCCGCCGCAGCAAGAGATCGAAGCACTGCAGACCGGCCAGCAACTGGGCATGCGGCTGATCGACACCGCCGAAATGTACGGCAACGGCCGTTCCGAGCAGTTGATCGGCCAGGCCATCGACAGTGCACAACCGCCGTATCTGGTGTCGAAGGTGTTGCCGAGCAATGCAAGCGCGCGCGGCATCGCACGCGCCTGCGAAGCCAGCCTGCAGCGGCTTGGCGTGCGCACCCTGGATCTGTATCTGCTGCACTGGCGCGGCGGGAGCGATCTTGCCGAAGTAGTCGCTGCGTTCGAAGCTTTGCGCGACGCCGGCAAGATCCGCGATTGGGGCGTGTCGAATTTCGATGTGGACGACATGCAGGATCTGTGGCGTATCGATGGCGGGCAGCGCTGCCTGGTCAATCAAGTGCTGTATCACGCCGGCAGCCGCGGGATCGAATTCGATCTGCTGCCGTGGTGCGCCGAGCATGAGGTCACGGTCATGGCGTACTCGCCACTGGGTAGCCGCGCATTGCTCGATCACCCGGTGTTGCATGCCATCGGTGCACGACGTGGCGTGGCCGCCACCGCGGTGGCTTTGGCGTGGGCGATCCGCAGCGGCCAGGTCATCGCCATTCCCGAATCGGGTACGCCCGCGCATGTGAGCGCGAACGCGGCCGCGTGCACTTTGCAATTGGATGCGCAGGATCTTGCCGCACTGGATAGCGCGTTCCCGCCGCCCAAGCGCAAACAGCCGCTGGATCTGCTGTAGATCAAACACCACACGCGGCCTAATGCACATCGCGGATGTGGCGATGTTCGCAGCACGCGCGTGGTGTGTTTGGCATTGCACAGCGCGCGGTAGCGCACGCTTTGCGTTGTGCGCCGTGTGTGTGTGAGTGTTCGTTCGCATGTAGACACACTCGTTTAACAGCGCCACTCCCAGGCTCGGTTGGATCGCTAGCATCCCAGCCCGCCAACGTGGAGTCCCCCATGGCCAAGTCCCCAAGTAAAGCCGCACAGGTTCCTTCTGTCGGCAGTTCCGCCAGCGCGCAGGAACTGCGCGGCACTGGTGACGAACTGCATCAGAAAGCCGGCGGCTCGCATCCGCAATTGACCACCAACCAGGGCATCCCGGTTGGCGACAACCAGAACTCGCTACGCGCCACGCCGCGCGGGCCGACGTTGCTGGAAGACTTCATCCTGCGCGAGAAGATCACCCACTTCGATCACGAGCGCATCCCCGAGCGCATCGTGCATGCACGCGGCAGCGCCGCGCATGGCTATTTCGAGTTGACCAAATCGCTGAGTCAGTACACCACCGCCAAGATCTTCACCGAAGTGGGCGAAAAGACGCCGTTGTTTACGCGTTTTTCCACGGTTGCAGGCGGTGCCGGCTCGGTGGACACCCCGCGCGATGTGCGTGGGTTTGCGGTGAAGTTCTACACCAAGGAAGGCAACTGGGATCTGGTGGGCAACAATATCCCGGTGTTCTTCATCCAGGACGCGATGAAGTTCCCGGACCTGATCCATGCGGTGAAGATGGAGCCGGACCGCGGCTTTCCGCAGGCTGCCAGCGCGCATGACACGTTCTGGGATTTCATCTCGCTCACCCCCGAATCGATGCACATGATCATGTGGGCGATGAGCGACCGCACCATCCCACGCTCGCTGCGCATGATCGAAGGCTTCGGCATTCACAGCTTCCGCTTCCTCAACGCGGCCGGCGACAGCACCTTCGTCAAATTTCATTGGCGCCCGAAGCTGGGCCTGCAATCGACCATCTGGGACGAGGCCGTGAAGCTGGCCGGTGCCGACCCGGATTTTCAACGGCGCGATCTGTTCGAGTCGATTCAAAACGGCGACTTCCCCGAGTGGGAGCTTGGCGTGCAGCTGTTTACCGACGCGGAGGCCGAGGCGTTTCCGTTCGACCATCTGGATTCGACCAAGGTCATTCCGGAAGAACTGGTGCCGCTGCAGATCGTCGGCCGCATGGTGCTGGACCGCTGGCCGGACAATTTCTTTGCCGAAACCGAACAGGTGGCGTACTGCCCGGCCAACATCGTTCCGGGCATCGATTTCAGCAACGACCCGCTACTGCAAGGACGTCTGTTCTCGTACCTGGATACGCAGCTGAGCCGTCTGGGCGGGCCGAATTTCCATCAGATCCCGATCAATGCACCCAAGTGTCCGTTCGCCAACAATCAGCGCGATGGGCATATGCAAATGGGCGTGCCGAAGGGCCGCGTCGCCTACGAACCCAGTTCGCTGCAGGCCGATGCGCCGCGCGAAGCGCTGCGTGGATTCCCCAGCCACGCAACGCCTGCCGAAGATGGCGCAAAGGGCCGCGTGCGCGCAGAAAGTTTTGCCGATCATTACAGCCAGGCACGCTTGTTCTACCGCAGCCAGAGCGCACCGGAACAGGCGCATCTGGCATCGGCGCTGGTGTTTGAACTGTCCAAGGTCGACACCGCGCATGTGCGCGAGGCCATCGTGGGTCATCTACGTCATGTCGATCCGGCACTGGCGCAGCGCGTGGCCGACGGCATGGGCATGAGCAAACTGCCGCCCGCACCTCCGGCAGCGGTTGCGCCCACCGACATGCCGTTGTCGCCCGCGCTGCAATTGATCGGCAAGATGAAGGACACCTTGCAGGGCCGCACGGTGGGCATTCTGATTCATGACGGCTCGGATGCAGCAGCGATCAAGGCCGTGCGCAAGGCCGCTGAAGCAGCCGGCGCCACAGTAAAAATCGTCGCGCCCAAACGCGGCGGCGCCAAGCTCAGCGATGGCAAGCAGTTGGCCGCCGATGGCCAGCTGGCCGGCACGCCATCGATCGTGTTCGATGCCGTGGCCGTGCTGCTGTCGTCGGAAGCGGCAAAATTGCTGACCAACGAATCTGCAGCACTGGACTTCGTCAGCAACGCCTGGGCGCATCTGAAAGCGATTGCTTTCGACGACGGCGCGCAACTGCTGCTCAAGGCAGGCAATGTCGGCAAGGATGCAGGCATTGTCCCCGCAGCCGATACCAAGGCCTTCATCGCCGCAGCAAAGACCCGCCAGTGGGCACGCGAGCCGAAGGTGCGCATGTTGGCGTAAGCGCATTCGCACAGCCTGCGCAGGCTTGGGCGCGAGCGACGTTTACGTCGTTTCGCGCCCAAGTTGCGTATGCACGCAGCAATTTTTCCCCAGTAGTAAACCAACGTCTCCGGCAGGGCAGCCAGCTTTTGATTCAGCCACCCACCAACGTGCTGGCGCAGTGCCCTCGTCGCTTGCAGGTCTTGCCGCCAAGGAGCCTGCAGGAACGGATTCATGGCATGTCCTGCAAGCGGTGAGCGCACAGTGAGCTCGACTCACTGAGAAATTTGGCTTAGGTATCTGATCGCGCCCAAGCGCTGCATGGCTTGAAGTCTCGATTGCGTCGAGCGTGTTGCCCTGGGTTCTAGAAACTGCGGATAGATCAGGCGCAAAGCGGCTGATCTGCGGCTCGGCTGCAAGGCCCTTGCCCGCCCACCATCGTGGGACACGCCGTGAATCCATCCCTGGAGGCTCTTATGCGGCGTCCATGCCGCATAAGGTCCCGCGACGGTAAGCGGGCAAGGACCCGTCGAGATGGTCGGTGTGCATGGTCAAGAGAAGATCATGATGCGTGCTGTTCGGATAATGGAGCGCCCGACAACCGTCTCCCGTTGCAAGCCGACCAGCAGGCGGGCTTTCAACAAAGCCACCTGCAAACCTCCTGGTGCGCTGCCCTCGCCGGTTGCGGGACCCTTGGCGGCATGGATGCCTCCAAGGAGCCTCAATGGACGGATTCACGGCGTGTCCCGCAAGCGGTGAGGGCACCGCGCGCTCGACTTACACGGCTGTTACCCGTCTCCACTAAACGACAGCGAAATTCGAGCTCGATAGACTCACGCAGCTCCCCGCAAGCGGCAAGACAAGCGCGTGCTCTACCAAGCCCGCTGTTGAGCAGTCGTTTTCTCAGATGCGCTAAGAGTGGCTAACAAAACGTAGCGAGCAGTCGTCAGGTGGGTGTGGACGGCGCGCTCAGAACCGGAGTGTACGAGTGGTACATGCCGCACCGAGCACCGGCCGCGCCCGCCTGGCGGCTGCACAGTAGTGTTGCTAGCTGCTCTAAGACGGTTCGGCAGGAAACGGCGTCGTGCTCGCCAGCGCTCGGTACTCGCGAGGCGTCATACCCACCGCTTGCTTGAACTGCCGGGCAAACGCGCTCTGATCGCTGAAGCCGCAGGCATGGCCGATTTCGGTCAGGCTCTTTTTTCCGTGCAGCAAATGCATGGCCATCTGCAAACGCAACTTGGCCAGCACCTGCTGCGGGGTGAGCTGGAACACCTTGCGGAACGAGCGTTGAAGCTTGGACATCGAAAACCCGGTGATCTCCACCAATGCCTGCATGCGCACGTTTTGCGCGTAATTGGCATTGAGGTACGCCAGCGCAAGCCTGAGTTTTTCGTACTGCGATTGGTGCCCGTCCTGCGGGCCGAGATCGCGCGAGATACCGATGATGCCCTGTACCTTGCCGTCGACCAGCAGCGGACGTTTGCAGGTGAGGCACCAGCCCGGCTCGCGGTTGGCGAACAGATGCAGTTCCAGCAGGTTGTCGATCACCTCACCGGCCAGCACCTGTTCGTCCTGATTGGCGTAGTTGGCGCCAAGACCGCTCGGGTAGACCTCGGCGACACGCTTGCCGATCAGTTCCTTGCGCGATTTCAGGCCGAGGCGCCGCAGCATGGTCTGGTTGACGTGGGTGTAGCGACCCTCGCGGTCCTTGACGAAAAACAGCACGTCCGGCACGGCATCGAACAACGCTTCCAGATCGGCAGGGTCGATGCTCTTCATGCGAGAGGATTCATGCAGTGCGAGGGACTCGGGGCCAGGAGAGGCGCAGCGGTGCAGTGACGCATCAGCGTCTGCACACACCACCGCTGCGCAACGTCATGATACGCCGCGCCTGTCGCTCGGTTTGCAGGCGCTCAGCGCGGCTGTTCGGCCACGGTGGCGGTGACTGCCGCCCGGCCGTCCTTGGGAGCGTCGATGGAAGCACTGGTGGCGCCCATGCGATCGGCCGGCGTGCGCCGCGCTGCCCAGGTCTGCACCACTGCCGCACCCGATTGCGACCCCACCTGTACGCGCAGACGCGCACCGGCTGTGGGCGCCACGAATTCGATTTCGCAATCGCCTGCGGCCATGCAGCTGTCCGCTGCCAGCGGGTCGACCGGCTGCCAGCCCTGCTCGGCGATCGCCTGCGAAAACGCGCGATAGCTCATGCCAGGCTTGAGGGTCGCCGGCAACGGCACCAGCAGCTCGCTATTGGCGGGGTCTGTCGTGCTGGCAGTCACAGGCGCAGTGGCCACCGGCGCACGTGCAGGCACAGCCGCCGTGGGCCGCGGCGCGGCGCTCCAGGCAGGGCTGAAAATGAGGGCAAGCCCAAGCAAGGCCGGGCGGACGAACGTGCGCATGCGAAAGATCCTTGCGATCCTGGCAGGGATTGGGAAAGTTAAAGAAGCGCTATTTTGACACGTCGACATGACGCCCGGGCGATGATGCCGGCGCCCGATCAGCCGCCATTTCATCGCCGGTTATCCAACGGTACACCGCAAGCGCACTCGACTACGTGCTTATCGGCGGCACACCGCGTTACTTGAGCGAGCGCGACAACAACGCGCATTTCCAGTTGTCTTGCGCAATACCATGCGTCTCCGCGCGATGTGCAATTGCCGAATCTTCGATCGCCCTCAGCACGCGCCTGCTGCCGACCGAAGAACGCCACACAAAAAAAACGGCACGCCGCTGCAAGGCGGCGTGCCGTTTTTTCTAATGCATTACTGCCCGATATGCTGCTTCAACCAGCCGTTGACGGTGTCGTGCCACAGGATGCTGTTGTCCGGCTTGAGCACCCAGTGGTTCTCGTCCGGGAAGTACAGGAACTTGGAATCGATACCCTTGCGCTGTAGCGCGGTGAAGGCAGCCAGGCCTTGTTCGACCGGGATGCGGAAGTCCTGCTGGCCATGGATTACCAGCATCGGCACCTTCCACTTGTCCACGTGCAGCACCGGATTGAACTTCTCGTAGCCGGCCGGGTTCTGCCATGGCGTGCCGCCGTTTTCCCACTCGGAAAACCACAACTCTTCGGTGGCGTAGCCCATGGTGCGGTTGTCGAATACGCCGTCGTGATCGACCAGGCATTTCCACGGCTGATTCCAGTTGCCTGCCATCCAATAGACCATGTAGCCGCCATAGCTGGCACCTAGCGCACAGGCCTTGTCGCCGTTGAGGAAGCCGTACTGCTTCTGCGCGGCAGCCCAGCCTTTTTGCAGATCTTCCAGCGGTCGGTCGCCCCAATGCTGGCTGATCGCATCGGTAAATTCCTGGCCGTAACCGGTGGAGCCGTGGAAGTCGATCATCACCACCGCATAGCCCTGGCCGGCGTAGGTCTGTGGGTTCCAGCGGTTGCTCCAGCCATTGCCGAAGCTGCCCTGCGGGCCGCCGTGGATCAGGAACGCCACCGGGTAGGTCTTGCCTTCCTGATAGTTGTACGGCTTGACCACATAGCCGTGCACGGTGTCGTTGTTCCAGCCCTTGAACTGGAACTGCTCGTAATCGCCAAACTGCACGTCGGGCAATTGCTCGCCAGCGGTCTGGGTGATGGCACGCAGGTTCTGGCCCTGCACATCGCTGACGAAGATCTGATCGCCGCTCTTGAGCGAGTTGCGGGTAAACGCCAGCGTGCTGCCAGCCAGCGTCGGTGCATGCACGCTGCCCTCGCCCACCAGCTTGGTCGCGTCGCCACTGGCGATGTCGATCTTGAACAGCGGGTGCTCGCCCAGGTCGTCGGCACTGGTGTAGATGCTACTGCCGTTATCGCCCAGCACGATTTCGCCGGCGGAGCGATCCCACTTCGGCGCGATCTCGCGCGTCTTGCCGCTGGCCACGTCCATCGCCATCAGGCCGAAGCGGTCGGCCTCGAAGCCGGGGCGTTTCATCGCGCGGTAGTACAGCGTCTTGCCATCGGCACTGAACACCGGGCCGGCATCCCAGGCCGGGTTGGCGGCGGTCAGATTGACCGGCGCGGATTTGCCGGCCGCATCCAGGCGATACAGGTCGAAGTTGGTCTGCCACGGCTCGTCGTTGCCGGTCGGCTTGGTGGCGGCCTTGGCGTTCTTACCGGCCTCTGGGCCATGCGGTTGCGGGATACGCACGCTGGCGACCACGCTGGCACCATCGGGCGACCAGGTGTAATCGTCGTTGCCACCGAACGGCTTGGACGGCGCATCGCCGGCCAACGTGGCACTGATCGCCGAGGCGCCGACTACCGGTTTGGCGCCGGTTGCGGGCAGCTCGGAGACGAACAAGGTGTTGCGACGGCCATCGTTCCAGGTGTCCCAATGGCGCACGAACAGCTGGTCGTACACCACGCCGCTGGCCTTGGCATTCTTCACGCTGGCGAGCTTTTTCTTGGTGCAGTCCAGGTCAGAACCGCAGTCCTGAAACACGCCCGCACTGAAGGCGATGCGCTTGCCGTCTGGCGAGAGCTTGTAGCTGTCCAGGTCCACCGCGAACGCGGTGAGCTGCTGCGGAGTGCCGCCGGCCAGCGGCTGCGCGTACAGCTGCTGGATACCGGATTTGCTGCTGAGGAAGTACACCGTTTTGCCATCGGGCGACAGCGCCGGGCTGTTGACGTTCCAGCCTTCCGGGGTGAGCCGCTTGGGCGGCGACAAATCACGGGTGCGCAGGTTGCGCATCCACAGGCCGGTGGCCGGCTTGCCATTGGCGGTCTTGGCCTGGCGCTTGGCGAAGATCACCACGCCGCCATCGGGGCTGAGCGTGGGCGAGGACACTCGATCCAGCGCGACCATATCGCGCACATCGAAACCGCGCGCGGCGGCAAGGGTTGGCAAGGCGGCCAATAGACACAGGGGCAGCACGGCGTGACGCAGCTTCATCGAGAGTTCCTGCAACGGCAAAACGTCGATGGTAGGCGTTGCTGCAGCGCACGCGCAAAGGCTTGCGCTTGCGCCTGCCTGCGCGGTTGCGTGGGCGTCGCCTCGTGGATGGAATTGCGCGTCGCAATACGGCGACCAGAACCTGAGGCACGTACTGTCAAACGCGGATGGCCGGCGCGTGTGGCGGCATGGCTCATGCGGCCAACAAGGCGGATCACACCGCCCAGGTCCGCTTGAGGAATGCGCGCTGCCTTGGACAGATGATTGCGACAGTGTGCCTACTGGTCGTCGCTACGCCGAGGCGAGCTTCCCATGCGGCGACAGCAGCTCAGCGTTGCTCACGTATCCGCCACGCTTGGTGTGTCGCGGACGGGCGTTGCGAGGCGCCAGTCGACCTGGCGCCTCACAACCTTGACCACTCTCTGCAAGGCGGGGCGTGCATGTACGACAGCACACCCTGCCCTTGGCTCACCACACAACTTAGAAGCGGTGCGCCATGCCCACATACACCTGCGCGTCCGGGGTACGGTCGTTGAGCCCAAAGTTGGCGCCCACGTCCAGTTGCAATAGCGGATTGATCAGATACGCAGCCGCGATATCGGCCGAATACTGTTCGATGGTCTCGGCCGGGTCGCGATTGATCGAAGACCACACTTCCACTGCCATCGACAACTTCGGCGTCAGCGGACGTGCCAGGTTGATCGCATTGACGATGGCGACATGCTTGCCGCTGCCATCGCTGTCGGCCAGCCAATCCACCTCCGGGCCGAAGGTCAGCGAGAAACTATTGGGCAATACGAAATTGATCGGCAACGCGACGCCACCTTCCCACTCGTCGTTGCCCAGACCGGTGCGGGCAGTCGGCGCCTTGACGAACGGCAGCACCGCGACGGTGGCGGTGTCGCTTTCGTAGAAACGCGCCTTCATGCGCAGATAGATGTCGCCACCGCCGCTCAGGCTGCTGCGTGCGCCAGTAGCGCGATCGGTGGTTTTGACCTGCAGCTGCGGCGCCCAGTTGAGCTGCAGATCGATGCGGTCGCTGACGCCGTATTTGAGCGTGGGATTGGTGAACACCGAGGTTTCGATGCGTGTGCCGGGCTGGCTGTCGCGGGTATAGCTACCGATGTCGGTTTCCAGCTGCCAGGCGCCGGTCGGCACGGTACAGGTGGAATTGGCCTTGGTCGGCCGATCGGTGCACAGCGCCGGTTCGGTGGCGTCTTGTGCCTGCGCTTGCGTCGCCAGGCCGCACAGCACGCCGGCCATGGCGATGGTCAGCAGGGGGATACGCCGTACACGGGATGGGAAACGGGGAATAACAGTCAGCATTGCAGTAACTCCATGGCAGAGCGCTGGACCGATGACACGACAGGCCAGCAGTGAGGGAGGGGGAATGCGCGTGGAGAGGTGGATCGACTGCATGACGCTGAAACATCGGCGTCTGCTCGATCCTATCGAACTGTCGAGCTCGCCAGACAAAAAGCGACCGCAACCGCACCGTGGAAGCGGCGCAGTGTGATTGGGCTAACGTTTTTGTCGGCAGCAGCGGCGGCGCGATGGCCTAGGGCGCGGAGATCAGCAGGGTCGATCGAGGCATGCGGCAGCCGTAACGCATCATCCGTGCGGGAGACGGCACGATACGGAGCGGCGGCATAAAGGCGCTATGCATGAGCGCTGGACCTGGCATAAAGCCGGCGCAAAGACGGGCAGACAAGGAAGTGCCGTCACGGACGGTCGACGGGGTCTGCAGCGGCGATGCGTGTGGATGGTGCAGATGGCAGCGGCATGCGCTGCGGGCAGGTCGCCTTGCGCGCCTGCCAGAACGGCGCATGCATCGCATGCGCCGTGTCTGTCGCCAGGCTCAGGCCGCCTGTTCGCCGCGCTTGCCGACGCGATACAGCAGCCAGCCGACCACGGCGAGGATGGCCAGGCCAACCCACTGATTGAGTTGCAAGGCAGCTGGCAATGCCAGCACATCGGCGCGGCTGGACAGCACGATCGGCACCGCGATGGCGATACCCATCAGCGCTTCGCCGGTGATCAGGCCGGCGGCAAACAGCACGCCCGGACGATGCACCCGGTCGCGGCCGTCTTCGTCATCGGCGCGGATGTTGTGGAAGCGCTCGACCAGATGCGCGATCAGGCCACCAATGAAGATCGGCACCATCAGCTCCAGCGGCAGGTAGATACCGATCGCCGCGGCCAGCACCGGCACGCGGAAGCGCTTGCCGGTGGCCTTTAACCATTCGTCCAATGCGATGATCGCCGCGCCCACCACCGCTCCGATGGCGATCATGGTCCACGGCAACTGGCCGCCGAACAGGCCCTTGGCCACCGAGGCCATCAAGGTGGCCTGCGGCGCGCCCAGCGAGTTGGGATGCTGCGGGGTGGCCGGGCCGATGCCATACGCCTGCGCCAGCAAGTTCAGCACCGGCGCCATGATCAACGCACACGAGAACGCACCGATGCCAAGCATCAGCTGCTGCTTCCACGGCGTGGCGCCGACCAGATAACCGGCCTTGAGATCCTGCAGATTGTCGCCACCCACCGCCGCCGCGCAGCACACCACCGCACCGATCATGATCGCCGCCACCGCGCCCAGCGGTGCGGCACCGATGCCCACCGGCACCAGCCCGTCCTTACCCAGCAACAGCACCAGCACCGCCGAGGCGAACAGGATGGTGGAGATGGTGATGCCCGATACCGGGTTGTTGGACGAGCCGATCAAGCCAGCCAGATACCCGGACACCGACACGAACAGAAAGCCGGCCACGATCATGATGATGGTCATCGGGATCGACACATGCCACTGCTGCACGATGGCCTGATACAGGCCAAGCAGCGGCAAGGTGCACAGCACCAGCGCCACCAGCATCCACTTCATCGGCAGATCGCGCTCGGTTTCGGCGACCACGCCGCCCCCGCTCTTGCGCGCGGCGGCAAAGCCGCTCTTGACGCCGGAAAACAGCGATTTGCGCAGCGAGAACAAGGTCCACACGCCGCCGATCAGCATCGCACCGACGCCGAGGTAGCGGATCTTCGCGCCCCAGATGCCGAAGGCCGCATCGGCCGCCGGCGCACCGACCAGGCTCTGCGCCAGGGCCGGGTCCGAGCCCATGAAGAACTGCTGATACAGCGGGATGGCGATGTGCCAGGACAGGATGGAACCGGACAACACCACGATGCCGACGTTCAAGCCGACGATGTAGCCCACGCCCAGCAATGCCGGCGACAGGTTGGTGCCCAGATACCCCACCAGGCGGCTGCTGCCCAGGTAGGTGGCCTGCGCCCAGGTGTCCGGGATCACCCGCAAGCCGCTGGCGGCAGCGAGTTTGACCAGCGCGCCGATGGCACCGGAGGCGGCCAGGATTTTCAGGCCCGGGCCGGGGTTTTCGCCGGCCTTGAGCACTTCGGCGGCGGCCTTGCCTTCGGGGAACGGCAGCGGGTCTTCGACGATCATCGAGCGCCGCAGCGGCACCGAGAACAGCACCCCGAGCAGCCCGCCCATGCCGGCGATGCCCAGCACCCACCAGTACTTGAAGTCCGGCCAGTAGCCCATGATCACCAGCGCGGGGATGGTGAAGATCACCCCGGCGGCGATCGACGAACCGGCCGAGGCGCCGGTCTGGACGATGTTGTTCTCCAGAATGGTGCCGCCCCCCAACAAGCGCAGCACGCCCATCGACACCACCGCTGCCGGGATGGCCGTGGCGATGGTCAAACCGGCAAACAGGCCGAGGTAGGCGTTGGCGGCCGAAAGCACCACCGCCAGCACGATGGCCAGCACGATGGCGCGAAAGGTGAGCTGGCGCGGTTGCGCGTCTTGGCTCATTGGGCATTCCCCTGTAGGCAAAAAATCCGTACCACGCTAGCGCCTGCGCCGATGCGAGTCCAGCTGCGGCGCGGCGTGACAGTGCGGCTGCCATGGCCTGTGGTGCGACGGTTTGACCGCGGTGCGGCTCCATCGGTGCGTTTACGTAAGCATCAATGCGCTTTAAACCTCACCAAGACCGCGACGACCACGCATCCTTGTCACATCGCCGCGCACTGCGGGGAACGCGTTCCCGTGTTCAGTCTTTTTGTCTGTACTGAGTAAAGCCCATGGGCAAGCGCCATACACACACAAGAGCGGCTAACAACACCTAGCGAGCAGGCGTCAGGTGGGTGTGGACGGCGCGGAGGAACCGGCGTGTACGAGGGGACCATGCCGCACCGAGCACCCACCACGCCCGCCTGGCAGCCGCACAGTCGTTTTGTTAGCTGCTCTAAGACCGCCATGTAACCAGAGGTGCAGACCATGCAACATCCACTGACCGCCGCCCTGATGGCCGGCATGCTGCTGTCGTTATCGTCAGCCGCCACATTCGCCACACCACCCGCCGAGCACGGCGCGCAATGCCCTGACCCAGCAGAGGTGCGTTACGAGGCGGGCCGCTATCGCGCCAACGTACGACTCGGGGTGGCGTCAGGAAGCGGGGCCTGGTCCAGCACACTACAAGCCAACAATGGCAAGCCGCGGCACCTGGCCTCGGTGCTCTATTACGGCGAGTCACCCGAGACAGCGTCCAGCATGGGCGTGCTGGTCAACTGCACTTACTCCATGCGCGGCGGCAAGGAAGTGGACCTGGCGTATTTCGACAGTCGCACGCCACAGATGCAACGCAACCTGTTCGTCACCCCCAGACACCCTACGCACTGGCAACTCGATCAGCCGCCGGTAGCAGGAACGGTCCAGTTCTACACATGCACTCGGAGTGCAGAGGACTGCGCGTTCGAACCGCTGCGTCTGGAGGAATGACGCAGCGGCACGCACTGTCTAGCGTCAGTGCAGCAGTTCGGCGAATGCGCGATCGGCCTCGATGACGTCCGGCAAGGTGGCGAACAAGCCTTCCAGGTCGACGCCGTCCATCAGTGGTGCGCGCAGCGCGTCCAATGCCTGCGGGGTGGCACCGCCGTGCGCGTGGAGCGCGTCGGAAACCTGCACCGCCTGGGCCACCAGCAACGGCATCCGTGCGCCTTCGGGCGCGGCGGCCGGGCGAACCTGGTAGGCGATGGCTTCCTGGATCACCACCGGCAATTGCCAGCGACGCACCAGCTCGGCGCCCACTTCCGGGTAGCCGAAGCCCAGTTGCAGGGTTTCTTCGGCGGCATGGCCGGCCGATGAGGTGTCGTGATTGATGCGACTGGCGTAATCCGGTGCGCCGGACTGGATCAGCAGTTCGCCGATGTTGTGCATCATCCCGCAGGTGAAGGCGGTTTCCGGGTCCAGGCCGTGCTGGCGCGCCAGCAGGCGGCAGATGCCGGCCACCTCGAAACTGTGCCGCCAGAAGGCCTTGAGATCGAAGCCCGGGCCAGCGCGGAAGGCACCGGTCATCGCCGAGGCCAGCACCAGGGTGCGCAGCGTGTTGAAGCCCAGGCGCATCGCGGCGTCTTCCACGCTGGTGGAATCGCGCAAGCCGTGGAATCGCGCCGAATTGGCCAGGCGCAACACCTTGGCAGCGATCACCGGATCGCGCTCGATGGTGTGCGCTAGTGCATCGATATCGGTTTGCGGATCGTCGAATTGACGGATCAGGTCCTGCGCCACCTTGGGCACGGTGGGCAAGGTGTGCAACTGGTCGAACAACGCCTCCAACTTCATGATCGCCTCGTGGGTGAACGGATAAGCCAGCGCGGTTGCGCAGACCTGCATGGTGTAGCACAGACCGGTTGGCTGTCGGTGACCGAGGCCGGGCTTATTTATGCATGCGTGTGGATTTTTGCGCTTGAGGCGACATCCCGCACGCCGCCGGGCGATGATCATGGCCGCCAGCGAACTCGACAGTGATGCGCAGGCGATTGCGCAGATGCCAGTCGGGATGCGGTTTGGCTGTGGATCAGTGGGGGTGACAGGCGCGCGGCGCTGCACGGTTGTACTGCGCGCAGCCGCATCAGGCGCATGGACATGACGCATCGTTGCATTGTCGCTGCGTGCTTGCTTCGGCGCCGCTAATGAAAGTCGCGCGATGGCAGCTGCATCTCGCCGAGCAGATCGCTGAGGTCGTACACGTCGCCGGCAATCAGATGCTCCACGTCGTCCACGCGCTCCCAGCGGCCACGCACGGCGAGCAGGCGCGATTCGAGCAATGCACGGCGTCGGCGCAGCGCCAGATGCGACCAGACGATGACGTTGATCATGCCGTGCTCGTCTTCGAGGGTGACGAAGATGGTGCCCTTGGCAGTGGCCGGGCGCTGCCGCTGGGTGACCAGCCCAGCCACATGCACGCCGCTGCCGTGGCGACGGCCCTGCAGGTCGCGCAGTCCCAGGATGCGCCGTTGCTGCATCTGCGTGCGCAGCAGCGCCATCGGATGCAGGCGCAGGCTCAGGCCGACCGAGCGGTAGTCGGCCAGGATCTCTTCGCCCATCCGTGGCGCCTCAAACTCCACCGCGCGTTCTTCCGGACTGCCGGGCAGCAAGGGCCGGCGCGCTTCCACGCCAGCCATCGCCCAGCGCGCGGCATTGCGATTGCCGACCAGGCTTTGCAAGGCACCGGCTTCGGCCAAGGCCAGGCGCGCCTTTTCGTCGAGTGCCGCGCGCAGGCACAGGTCGCCGATGTCGGTGAAGGCGCGTTGCGTGCGTGCGGCCACGATGCGGGTGGCCACCGTTTCCGACACGCCACTGACCTGGCGCATGCCCAGCCGGATCGCCGGTTGTTCGCCGGGGTCGGCATCGCTGCACCAGGCCCGGCCGCCCACCAAGGTGTTGTCCCAGTCGCTGTGCAGCACATCCACCGGCAAGACCTCCACGCGCGCGCGCTCGGGGCTGCCGCGGCGTGCGTCCTGCACGATCTGGCTGGCCGAATAAAACCCCATCGGCTGCGCATTGAGCAGCCCGCAGGCAAATGCCGCCGGTTCGTGGCGTTTGAGCCAACAGCTGGCATAGACAAGCTTGGCGAACGAGGCGGCATGACTTTGCGGAAACCCGTAGGAGCCGAAGCCTTTGATCTGTTCGAAGATCTGGTCGATGAAGGTCGAGGCATAGCCTTTGCCCTGCATGCGCTCGCGCACCCGCGCGCGATGCTGTTCCATGTCGCCACCGCGTCGCCAGGCGGCCATCGATCTGCGCAGATTATCGGCTTCGCTTTCGGTGTAATCGGCCGCATGCATCAGCAGCTCCATCACCTGCTCCTGGAACAGCGGCACGCCGAGGGTCGGCTTGAGGATGTCTTCCACCTCCGGCGAGGGATAGTTGACCTCTTCGCGGCCCTGTCGCCGGCGCAGATACGGATGCACCATATCGCCCTGAATCGGCCCGGGCCGCACGATCGCCACTTCGATCACCAGGTCGTAGAACACCGCAGGCTTGAGCCGCGGCAACATCGCCATCTGCGCGCGCGATTCGATCTGGAACACGCCCACGGTATCGGCGCGCTGGATCATCTTGTAGGTGGGCGCATCCTCGCCCGGTAGCGTGGCGATGCTGTAATCGCGCCCACGCTGCCTGCGCACCAGGTCCAGCGTCTTGCGGATGCAGGTCAGCATGCCCAGCGCCAGGCAATCGACCTTGAGCAGCTTCATGGTTTCCAGATCGTCCTTGTCCCACTGGATGATGGTGCGGTCGGCCATTGCGGCGTTTTCCACCGGCACCAGCATCGATAAAGGCTCATCGGAAATCACGAAGCCGCCGACATGCTGCGACAGATGACGCGGGTGATCGCGCAGGTGCTCGGTGACCGCAAGAATCTTGTTGATCAGCGGGTTGGCAAGATCGAACCCGGCTTCTTCAACACGCTGCTCCATCGGCGTTTCCCCATTGCCCCATCCGTAGCAATTGGCCAGCAACGCAATCTGGTCCGGTGGCAGGCCGAACGCCTTGGCCACATCGCGCACCGCGCTCTTGCCGCGGTAGCAGATCACCGTGGCGGCAAGCGCGGCGCGCTCGCGGCCGTATTTGCTGTAGACGTATTGCAGCACTTCTTCGCGGCGCTCGTGCTCGAAGTCCACGTCGATGTCCGGTGGCTCGTCGCGTTTTTCTGAGAGGAAGCGCGCCATCAGCAGACGGGTTTCGTCGGGATTGACTGCGGTGATCCCCAGCGCATAGCACACCGCCGAATTGGCCGAGGAGCCACGCCCCTGGCAAAGAATGTGCTTTGACCGTGCAAACCGCACTACATCCTGCACGGTAAGAAAAAACGCCTCGTAGTTTTTCTTGGCGATCAGCGCCAGTTCTTTTTCGATGTCTTCGCGCACCTTGGCCGACACTCCCTCCGGCCACCGCTCACGCATGCCGGCTTCGGTAAGCTGGCGCAGATAACTGGCGGGCGTATGGCCTTCGGGCACCAGTTCGCGCGGATAAGCGTAGTTGATGGTGGAAATATCGAAGGTGCAGCGTGCGGCCAACTCCACCGTGGCTTGCAACAACGCATCCGGATAGATGTTGCCCAAGGCGCGCCGCGTGCGCAGGTGGCGCTCGCCATTGCGGAACAGATGCGCGCCGCACTCGGCCAGCGGTGTGGTGTGGCGGATGGCGGTCAAGGTGTCCTGCACGATGCGCTCGCGGCGCTGCGCCATGTGCACATCGCCGCTGGCCAACGCGGTCATGCCCAGTTGCTGCGCCAACTGTTGCAAGGCAAGCAGACGCGCCGCGTCGTCCTGCTCGCGATGCAGTTCCACTGCCAGAAACGCGCGCGCGCCGAACACCTGTTGCAACCAGGCGCCCTGCTCTGCCTGCGGCTGCACGCCAGGCAACCACAGCGCAAAGACACCGGGCACAACATCGTGGAACTGCGCCTGCACCTCCGCACGCCCCAAACGATAGTCGCCCTTGCCCGCCGCGCGTCGTGCGGTGGTAATCAAGCTGCACAACTGCGGATAGCCCTGCGCATGCTCCACCAACAGCACAAAGCGGGTGCCATCGACGAGGGTGAATTCACTGCCGACGATCAGCCGCACGCCGGTGGCGCGCGCCGCTTCCAGGCCACGCACGATGCCGGCCAGCGAACATTCGTCGGTGATGGCCAGTGCGCTGTACCCGCAGTGTTGCGCGCGCACGAACAACTGTTCGGCACTGGAGGCGCCACGTAAAAACGAAAAGTCCGACAGACAATGCAGCTCGGCATAGGCAGGCAGGCCATCGGCGAGATGCGTATGGGTAATGTCGTCGTTGGCCGCGCGCAGCCGTGCTGCGACATTCCAGGCGCGCGGCATGCGCCCGCCCGGCGTGTCGCGGTCCACGCCATCGACAGCGTCATCCCAGCTCATGCGCGCATCCCTTCAAGCATCGCGCTGCCAGCGCAGCGTCTTTGCAATGCGCGGCAGATCGTTGGGTTGCAACAGCGCCTTCGCGTCATGCTGTCTCGGACGCTTGCGGTAGCGCTGCGATGACCCCCCCAGGCACCCCACGCTGCGCTCTGGCAGTGGCATGCGCCGGATCACGCAAACCACCCATGCAACATCCAGCCTTGGACATGGCCAGGCGCGGCAAAGACCCAGCCGCGTCGGCCGCGTGCGGTCTCCACCACGTAGTAATCGCGACGCGCCTCGTCGTCGTCCCACCAGCCGCTTTCCAGCCGCTCGGGGCCGGAGACGATGCGCAGGTGCGGATCGTGCAGAGGCACCGGCTGCGGCAGCAACCAGGTGGGCCGCGGCGGACGTGGCGGCGCGGCGGTTTCGCGCACCGCATCGCCGATGGCGCGGCGCCAGGCGCGTTCCGGGCGCGGGTCGTCGGCCGGCAGCACGCGGTACACCGCCTCATCGCCCAGGCGCGCACGCAGCCGTTCGCGCAGTTGCGGCCAGTCCACCGACTGCTGCGCACGCTGGTCGAACAAGTCGCGCATCGCCGGCACGAACGGCGGCAACTGGCGCGCCAACAGCCGCATCGCCACCACCGGCCGCGGAATCTCCACCCGCTCTAGCCGGTTGCGGGCCAGCTCGAACAACAGCGTGGGCGCACGCTCCGGTGTCAGCAGACCGATCTCGACATCGGTGGCACCTTGTTCGTGTTCCAGACGCAGCAAAAAACGTTGCACGCCGCCATCACGAATGGACAGATAGGTGCACAGATCGCCGATCAATCTGCGCAGCGGAAACAGCAACGCCAGATGGGTTTCCACCTCGTAGCCCAGCTCCACGCGCTGGTCGAAGTGGTCCGGAGGCGCGTAGTACTCCAGCGTGTCATCGGCGTTGCCGTAGAGCCGGTCCAGATGATCGAGCAGGCTGGCACCGAAACGCCGCTGCAGCCCGTCGCGCGGCAAGGCACGTACTGCGGCGAGCGTGCGCACGCCCATATGCTGCAGGCGCTCGCCAGCATCGCCGGGCAAGGCGGCACGGCGCACCGGCACCTTGTCGAGGGTGCTGTGCAAGTCCGGCAATTGGGTCACCACCATGCCATCGCGCAACCCGGCCAGCACGCGCGCCGCGCGTGGCGTGGGTGCCAGCGCAAGCCGGTGCTGGAATCCCAATGCCTGCAACTCGTCGCGCAGGCGGCGCTCGAAACGTGGCCACGGGCCGAACAAGCGAAAACTCGCGCCCGCCTCCAGCACGATGGCGCGCGACCATTGCTGGCTCACCAACGAACTGTGCCGGTACGCCCAGGCCGCAAGAAAGCGTTGCGTGCGCGCTTCGTTCTGCGCGTCGTAATCGATCGTGCGCACCTGCGCCATCAAGGCGTGCGCCGCAGACAGGCGCATGCCCGGTTTCAATCCCGCAGCGGCAGCGGCGGCATTGACCGAATGCAAGCTGCGCAGCTGCGCCGGCCCCTGCACCAGCACCAGCGGCGCCTGCGGCTCTTCAAGCCGCCGTAGAACGGCGTCCAGTGCCAGCTGCGGCAATAAGATGCAGGCCCACAACATGCGCGCGGCTCAATGCGCCAGCCGCAACGGCTGCGAAGGCACTTGGCCGCCGCGGCACTTGCGCACCTGCCAGGCATCGCGCTCAGGCAGAAATTCCAGCCGCAAGGCCGCCGGCGATGCATTGACCGCGTGGCGACGATCGCGCAACGCAAACGCGCAGCAATTGCCGCTGTCGGCCGCGACCTGCAGCCGCCGCAAGGCGCGCGCATCGCCGGTCTGCGGCCAGCCCAACACCGCCGCGCAGGCGCCGCTGCGCAGGCATTGTTCAAATGCCCACAAGGCGTCGCGCGGCTCGGCCTGCACCACTTCCAGATGCTCCAGCACCACCCCGCCCGCCTGCCAGGCCGGCGCGTACGGGATGAAGGGCGGCGCCACCAGCACCACCCGGCTGCTGGCGCCGGTCATCCGCGCCAGCGTGGGCAACAACAAGGCGATCTCGCCGATGCCATGTGCGGGCAACAGCAACTCGGTGAGCGCCCGCCGCGGCCAGCCGCCATCGGGCAGCAATGCATCCAGGGCGACATGCCCGGTGGATTCGCCGCCATTGGCCGTGGCGGTGCCGTGGCCCGCACGCCATACCGTGCGCGCGGCCAGCAAGGCATCCAGCGGCATGGCCAGCGCGGCATTGCCGTGGTGTCGCAGCTGCACGGGCTCGCTCATCTCAACCCTGCCGGATCAGGCCGCAGTACAGTCCTTCGATCGCGAAGTCGGCGTCGGCCGCCACCACGATCGGCGCATGCGCGCGGTTGCGCGGCAGCAGCCGGATGCGCTCGGCGCCGCGCTCCAGGCGTTTGATGGTGATTTCGCCATCCACCCGCGCCACCACGATCTGCCCATCGCGCGCGTCGTTACTGCGATGCACGCCGACCAGGTCGCCATCCAGGATGCCGTCGTCGATCATCGAGTCGCCCTGCACTTTCAGCAGGTAATCCGGACGCAGCGAAAACAGCGTGCGGTCCAGCCACAGCTGCCGCTCCAGCCCGATATCCGCCCCGATCGGCACACCGGCCGCCACCCGACCCAGCACCGGCAAGGCCAGCAAGGCATCGCGCCCGGCCCCGCCTGGCACGCGGATGCCGCGCTTCTGGTTGGGCAGCAATTCGATCAACCCGGCCTCGGCCAGTGCCTGCACATGCTTTTGCGCGGCATTGCGCGAGGCAAAGCCGAACGCCTGCGCGATCTCGGCCAGGCTGGGCGACACGCCGGCCTGGGCCTGCTGCTGCAGGAAGGCCAGCACCGCAGCACGTTTGGGGGACAAGAGCGTCATGGAGAACAAGGACTGCGCGGGACAAGGTGTACATTTGTACACTTATCGGTCGCAGCAGGCGAGATTGGCTGGTGCAGGTTGCTGAGCCGCTCAGCACGGCTGCTTGCGAGCGTACGATCAAGGAGTTATAACTTACGTAATAACGCGAAAGGACTGCCATGAAGCTCAAGATCACTGCCATCGGCAACTCCGCCGGCGTCATCCTGCCCAAGGATCTGCTTGCGCGTTTGCGCCTGGGCAAAGGCGACGAGCTGTATGCGCTGGAAACGCCCGACGGCATCAAGCTGACCGCCTTCGACCCCACCCTGGCCGCGCAAATGGAAGTGGCCGAGCAAGTGATGCGCGAGGATCGTCAGGTGCTCAACAAGCTGGCCAAATGAACACGCGCATGGTCGTGTGGATCACGCGCGGACTTGCCTCGGCCATCCATGAGCGTCAATTGAGCGAACACGGAGGCGCTGCTGGCGTGCGCGACGAGGCATTACTGGATTCGGCACTAGCACGTCCGCAACAGCTATTTTCCTACGGCGATCCGCCACCGGACCTGGTGGAGTTGACCGCAAGCCTGGCCTATGGGCTGGCGCGCAATCACCCGTTCGTCGATGGCAACAAGCGCACTGCCCATGTCTGCTATCGCGTGTTCCTGATGCTCAATGGTGCCGAGCTCATGGCGTCGCAGGAAGAGAAGTATGTCGCCATGATGGGATTAGCAGATGGTGCGTGGAGCGAGGCCGAATTTGCCCACTGGTTGCGCCCACGTGTGCGCTTGCGCGCGGACACGCAGGTGCATGAGCCGCAGGGTCAGTACGGTTGATGCGTTGTCGGCGCCATGCGGGTCGCATGCGATGGGTGTACTGACCTTCCCTACAGCTGCGACGTCTTGCATGCACAACTGTATCTCTCTACACAACAACAGCGACGCCGCGACCCATCGCCTGCGGCATCGCTTGGCAGCTTGAGCATCGTGGCCCTCCATGGCCGTGCATCGCTAAGTTGCAGCTGCGTGATGTCTGCCTGACAACGCGCCGAAGAGCGGCTCAAAAAACGTAGCGAGCAGTCGCCAGGTGGGCGTGGACAGCGCGCTCAGAAGCGGCGTGTACGCGTGGTACATGCCGCACCAAGCACCGGCCAGGCCCGCCTGGCGGTGAGCACAGTCGTTCTGTTGGCTACTCAATCTTTCGCATACACCACACCCAACTGATCGATCTCGTCGCCGGCACGGCCGGTGAAACCGGCGATGTGCCAGCCGTTGGGAGCGGTCAGCGTATAGCGCTCGTTGCTCGGGGTACCCACCTGTACGCTGCGGCCGGTGTTGGTGCGCAGGCTCAGCGAAAACACGCGGGTGCTGTCGTTGTACTTGCCCACGCTGAAGGTGGCCGAAGACAGCGTTTCGTTGGCACCCAGCGACAAGGTCGTTGCCTGCCCGCCACTGCCGCCATGCGCCAGCAGTTTGCCGCTGTCCAGGATCACACCCACGCCATCCAGGCGCTCACCGCCGCGCAAGGTCACGCCACTGAGTCGGCGAGCGCCGGGATTGCCGGCCAGGTCGTTGAACGGAATGCCGTGCGGGCCACCGAACTGATCGCTGGTACGCAGTTGATCGCCTACCGCCCAACCGAACTGCGTATACACCGGGTAATGATCGGACAAGGGCTTGCCGGCGCTGTCGTAGAAGCCGCCAGCATCGAGCTGATAGCGATTGGCCACCAGGGTCAGTTGCGGTGCATCGCGGTACAACATCTTGTCGACCACCTCGCAGCTATTGGTGGGCGGCGTGCCGCAGAGCAACGGCGTGGCGCCGGCCGCCGGTGCGCTGCCCTTGATCAATTCCACCCACGCATCGGTGAGCCCGTTGGAGGCGATCAGCTCGCGGATATTGTCGTCGCTGCGGGTGTAGCGCGTATTGGAATCCATCATCACCAACACCGCGTTACCGGCCGACCAGGTCTGGATGAACTGCGAGAGCTGGCCGATATTGGCGCGACGTGCGGACAGATCGCCCGCTTCGACACCGGCATTGGGGTGCGCGTTGTAGACGTCCAGCAACACGCCATCGGCCAGGCGGACGCGCATATAGCTGAAACCTTTCGGGGTCAGGCAGTCGGTGCCGTTGCACTGCTTCCACTTGACCCGCGTGAAGTCGCTGAAGGGATAGTTACTGAGCGTATTGAGCCCGTCGCCCAACGCGGCGCCACCACTGGTGGCGGTGCGATACGGATGCGCATCGCCGGCGTACAGCGCGGCATGGTAGTTGAAGTCTTCCTGCACATGGACCAGGCCGTAAGGCGCCAGTTTTGGTGCCAGCAATGCGGTGTTGGTGGCCGGCGTTCCGCTGGACAGCCCTTCGGGCAGACCGGCGACGTTGTAGGTCAGCACGTCGAGCACGCCGACGGTTGTTTGTGCCTGGGCAGTGCTGGCGCAGGCAAGGCTTAGAGCGATTCCGAGACTGACGAGTGTGCCTAAATGCTGGAGCATGGATCACCTCTTGCAGAAAGGAAAAACGGCTGGCACGGCGGCCAGAAAAGCGGCGTCAACGACGCCGATGCGACCACGTGCGACGGCCATCGGCCGGTGCGCGCAGCGTCATTCGCTCAGGTACTGCGGGTCGATCGCCGCGTCGATCAATGTCGCCAAGGTCGGTAGCGGGCAGTCGTACTCCGGCGTGGCATTGCTGCAGCCGGGAATGAAGACCGGCGAAGACGGCGGTGGCGCCTGCGCTGTGAGCGCGCGGCGTTCGCGCAGTTGCGCCAGGGTCTGCGCGGTGTAGCGCACGCGGATCACGCGTTGCCCGTCGGCACGCCGCCAACGCTCAAACACCAACGCACCACCGGGCACGGTCTGGTCGGGCTGATACCCCGGCAGCTGCCAATGCAGATCCAACATGCCGGACAGCAAGGTCAGCGTGCCGTCGTGACCGGACAGCACCACCAGCCGTGCATCCCCACCAATCGGCGTGGCATGCGCGGTATTGGTGTGTGCGCTGCGCTTGGTTTCGCTGCCTTGCTGCAGGGTTGCCAGTAGCCGCGCCGCCAATGGCGAACTGGCCATACGCGCTACCGTCGGCGCACGCAGGCGCAACGCGAACTCGGACTGATGCGGTGCAAATGCGCGCAGCAGGCTGGCTTCGTCCAGGCCTTGCCAACCCAGTGCGGCAAAGTCCTGGCCGTCGGCCCAGCCCATCAACAGACTCTCGCTGATACCCGATGCGGCCGGTGCCGGGCCTTCGACTCCGGCAATGCCGTCATGTGCATCGCCCATGCGTGCGGGCACTGCATCCAGGCGTCGCTTGCCGGCACCGGCCTGCGCCGGGCACGGCCGTTGCGCGCACTGCAATAGCAGTTGTTGCAAGGTGTCGATCGCATCGTGCTGGGCCGCATTCCAGCCCGCGACATCGCCACCGACGCGGCCGGCGATGGCAGCGCGCATCAGGTCGGCGGCAGCGGGCTGGCGCACCGCCGGCGCGCCATCGAACAACGGGTCGGACGCACCATCGGCAACGTGGTGCACCGTGTTCGTGCACCCCGGCGTGAGCGTACGTGCCAGCGCCTGTGCCGAGGCGATGGTGCGCTGGGTGCGATTTGCCCAGTAATACACGCTGTCGCAGCCATCGCCATCGAACAGGCCGAGCGGTGCGTAATGCGCGCGATAGTAGCTACCGAACAATGCTTCCAGACGTGCGCCGTTCTCGGTCAGGTGACCGGCCGGCACGCCGAAGCGTGGCCAGGGATGTGCGGAATACCGGCCCAATGCTTCCGGGCTGGACATCGCCGCACGCACGCCATGGCGTTTGAGGATGACGACTTTTTCAAGCGTGTCCGGCACTGCAGCGGCGTGCACGATTCCCAGTGGAACCAGCGCAGCAACGACAGCAGCAAAGAATCCGAAACACAGACGCGGCAGTGATGACATGCATTCGATCTCGATCGTGGCGCGCCCCGTATGACGCGATAGGGCGCGGCGTGCAGTGGCAACAACGCCACAGCGGGCGCCGTTGCAGGTGCAGAGGACGCCTTGCTGGAAGACACCCGGTTGTGGCCTCAGTCGTTGCCGGCAACGCTGGATCGGCGATCGGAACGGCTGCGCCACCAGACGGCGGCTGCAGCATGTCGCGCTGCACCCGTGCCAGATCGAGCGAAGCGTCCTCGCCCAATTTATTCCAGCTCACCGGCCTGCCTTGGCCACACTCAGAAACGCGCGCGCAGCCCCAACGACCAGGTGCGGCCGTAGTCGGTATAGCCACCGAACAGGTGATCGCCGACAAACTGACGCTGCACTTCCCCGGTGAGGTTGATCGCGTTGACGAACACCGACAGCGTGTCGTTGACCTTGTAAGCCACGTTGGCATCCAGGCTGCCGAACTTGTCGCTGTTGAGCGTGGCCACATTGGCGGTGCCGACGGCATTGAGAATCTCGTCGCTCCAGCTGTAACTGACACGCGCCATCAACGGGCCTTTCTCGTAGAACAGCACGGCGTTGTAGGTATTCTTGGCCACGCCTTCCAGGCTGTCGGTAAAGCTGCTGCTACCGTCGTGATAGGTCGCCTTGCTGTCGGTCCAGGTGTAGTTGAGCTGCATGCCCAGGCCATCCAGCGGCGACGGCAAGCCGGTAAACACCTGCTGATACGCCACTTCCGCACCCTGCACCATCGCCTTGCTGCCGTTGGTCTTGGACGACAGCAGATAGGTCTGGCCTTCGTAGACCAGGTTGGACATCTGGGTCTGGATGAAGCTGGAAATATCCTTGTAGAACAGCCCGCCGGTCAGCGCCGAGGTCCCATCGATATACCACTCGAAGGTCAGGTCGTACTGCCATGCCTCGAACGGCTGCAGCGCGGGATTGCCGCCACTGGCGGTGAGGATTTCGCCACTGGAATTGAAGGTGAGCTTGGACGACAGGTCGGTGAGATCCGGGCGTGTGATCACCTTCGCTGCGGAGGTGCGCAACACCATGTCATCGCGCACATCCCAGGCCGCGTTGAACGACGGCAGCACGTTGGTATAGCTGCGTTCGAAATGCACTGGCTGGGCCGTGCCGTTGACGTCGGCATGACCATCGGTGGCCTGCTCGGTGCGCACCACGCGCGCACCGAGGTTGCCGCGCAGCTCGCGGCCGGCCAGATCGGTGCCGAAATCGGTCATCGCGTAGGCCGAGGCGATCTCTTCCTGCACCTCATAGGAATTCTGCAGATCCGCGCTGTTGGGCGTATTGCGCAGATCGGCGCTGGTGGGCCAATTGCCCCAGAACGCGGACTCGACCGGTGCCAGCCACTGCCGGGGCAGGTTGCCGTTAGCGTCGGCCAGCATGTCGTTGACCGGCAACGCGGTGAAGTTAGTGGCCGGGAAGCGCACCCCGGCGATGCTATTGAGCAGCAGGTCGGCACGGTCGTAGGTGCGTGAGCGCTCCCGATATTTGGCGCCTACCTTGATGTCGCGGAAGAAGCTGCCGTCGAGCACACGTTTGGCATCGAACTGCAGTGCGTCTTCCTTGTCGCGCGCATCGATCTGCCGCCATTCCAGCCGGCGTCCTGCCACGGTGGCCGGGTTGGTCGGATCAAAGCCGTTGGTGAAACTCCAGTCTGGCACGTTGTCGCCGTCGGCTTGCGGCATGTCCACGCGCATCGACAGGTTGGTGCCGCTACGCAGGCGTGTGCGTCGGATCGGGTCCGAATCGTAGCTATGCGCCTGCGAGTGGAACGCCACCGCGCCCAGCGTCCATTGGTCACCGCTCCAGGTGCTGGACAGGCGCGCACTGCGGTTGTCGTCGGTGATACCGGAGGTCTCGCGCGAGATCTGCACCTGACCATTGCGGTAGTCGAAGCCAGTGATGCCGCCGTTTTCCACGCGCAGGCTGCTCATCCTGGACAGGTTGTCGAAGCCGACACCCATGCTGTATTCGTCGTAATGCACGGTCTGCTTGGCGTAGAGCAGATCCAGCGTGGTTTCCCATTGCGCGCTGGGCTTCCATTGCAGCGACGCCGCAACGCCGGTGCGTTCGCGCTCTTCCAGCTCCAGCGTCGGGCGCAGACCGGTCGGCACGTAATTGGCACCAGGCACGCCCGGCACACCGCTGCGGTAGTAGTCCCAGCTCACCTCGTTGACGCGGTCCTGGCGCAGCGTGCGTTGCGCATAGGCGCCAGAGATCAACATGCCGAAGGTGCCTTCGGCATTGACCCAGTTGAACAGGCCGGACACGCGCGGATCGTTGGCATGGGTGCGTTGCGCCTGGCTCGATTCCAGCGACACATTGGCCAGCGTCTTGCCCAGTTCCAATGGGCGGAACGTGCGCACGTTAACGATGCCGCCGATGGCGCCTTCATCCAGATCCGCAGTGGGGCTCTTGATCACGTCCAGCCCGGACACCAGTTCGGCCGGCAGCGTGTCGTAGCGAAACTGCCGACCGGTCTGGCCGGAGGTGCGCACGTTTTCGTTGACCGCCATGGTCTGGCCGTTGAGCGTGGTGACCTGAAAGTTCGGGCCCAGGCCGCGCACGCGCACGTACACGCCCTCGCCGCGGTCACGCACGATCGATACGCCAGGCACCCGCTGCAGCGCTTCGGCCACGTTTTGTGCCGGCAACTTGCCGATGTCCTCTGCCGCAATCACATCCACCACGCTGTCGGCATAGCGCTTCTGCCGCAACGCGGCGCTGAGGCTGCCGGCATAACTGCCTAGTACCTGGATGCTGTCCAGCTCCTGCACCGGTGCGTCTGCGCGTGGTACTGGCGCGTTCGCCACTGCCGCCGACGTCGGGGACACCTGCGTCTGCGCGCCAGGCGCGTCCTGGGCTGTTTCGATGGTCACCGTGGTCGGATTGAGATAGCGGTAGCGCAGGCCGGTACCGGCAAGTAATTGCTGCAAGGCCTGCTCCGGCGCGATGCCGGCAGTGGTGGTACGGGTTTGCGGGTTGCCGGCAACGCCTGCGGCATACACGAATTGCAGGCCGGTCTGACGCGACAAGGCATTGAGTGCACGTGCCAACGGCTGGGCGGGAATCGCATCGACCGACACGGCCACCGGCGTGGTCTGGGCACCGGCAGTACCGGCATGCAACGCGAGAGCAATCGAAAGAACCAACGTACGACGCATCGTAGAATCCAGTAGGGGAGGAAGCAATGCGCAGCGCCACGCACAGGCGGGAATGCTGCGTTGTACCCGGACTACGAGGGACGACAGCGACGATCGGGCACCGGTTTTTGATGAATTTTCTGTGACACGCACTTGGTGCCGGCGCGCAGGCACGCAGGTGCACGACGCTGAGTGAGCGATGCGGGTGCATCTGCGCGCGTGCGCAGACTGGCCAGTCTTGAAAGGGACATGGCTGCTGTCAGAGCGCGGCACACACACGATGCCGCCCAGCCGGGCGCGCCTGGCTCGGGTATGTCAGGTCGGCCACGACGGTGCTATTGGTGCCATTCCCCGCCGCTGTCGTCAGTGCGCAGCGGCGCCCTGCGCTGGTCGGCTGCTCACGCGCAACACGCCCGGCGCAGCGACCACGCGCAGGTTGGGTTGGTCGTCGAGAAACGCGCGCAGGGATGCGACATCGTCGCCGCGCAGGTTACCGGTGAGCCGCAACGCGCCGGCGGCGGCATCGTCGATGAGCAAGCGGGTGCGATTGAGCCGATTGAAATCCTCGGCAACGGTGGTCAGCGGTGCATCGCGGAACACGATGCGCCGCTGCCACCACGCATGCATCGCGGCGACATCCTCGTTGGACACGTCGACCCGGCCGGACACAGCGTCGATTCGTGCGCTCTGCCCGGCGCCCAGGTTCGCCAGCATCGGCTGCTGCTTGCGGTCATCGCGCCACACGTGCACGCGGCCCTCGGTGACTTCGATGCGCGCCTGCTGCCGATACAACGCAATATCGAAGGTGGTACCGATATCTTCAACACGCAGACGGCCCGCATACACCTGCAACCGACGGCGGTCCTGGGCCACTTCAAAGCTGGCCTGACCCTGCAGCAATTGCAGGCGACGACTCCACGGCGTCATGGTCGCGCGCACGCTGCTGAGCGCGTTCAGATGCACTACGCTGCGATCGGCCAATTGCACGCGACGCTGCTCGCCATGCGCGGTGGCATAGGTCTGCGTGCGCGGCCACGCCCAGCCGGTCAAGACCGCCACACCGCACACCGCTGCGGCCAAACCCAGGCTCCAGCCGCGGACGCGCGCACTGCGCTGACCATCGGCGCGGCCCGGCGGCGGCGTATGTCGAGGCTGTTGTGGTTGTGGTTGCGGTAATCGCGACGGCAACGGCAACACGATCACATTGCGCGAGGCTGCAGCTGCACGCGTACGGCGATCGCCATCGAGCAAGGCATCCACATCCAGCTGCATGCCACGCAAGGCATCGCCCAGCTCACCGGCCACGCGCAGCACGGCCATGTATTCGCGCACATGCAGTGGCGATGCGGTCAGCCATTGCATGAAGCTTGCTTGCTGCTGTGCGTCCAGCGCCTGCATGCGTTGCAGCGCATGCCAGTGCGCGGCCTCGCTGGCAGCCCTGCGGGTGGCCCAAAGACGCGTGCTCACCAGCTCTCACCGCTGTCGGCAACCGCCTGCCTGCACGCCGACAAACCACGTACCACATGTTTCTTGACCATATGTGCAGACACGCCCATGCGCTCGGCGATCTGCTTGTAGCTGAGCCCATCGCGGTACTGCATCACCAGCACCGCGCAGGTGCGCTCGGGCAAGGTGGCCAGCAAGGCCTGCAATCGTTGTTGGCGCTGCTGACGGTGCGCGGCGTCTTCCACATCCTCGCCTGCGGCCAGCAACTGCGAAAACTGTTCCATTTCTTCGATCTGCAACGGCGCCTGCTTGCGGCGCACCGCCTGCTCGCGCGCAAGATTCAGCGCCACCGTGTACAGATAGGCTTCCGGATTGGCGATGCCCTCGCCCTGATCCTGCTGCGCGCGCAACAGGCGTAGATAGGTTTCCTGCACCAGGTCCTCGGCGTCCTCCTTGGCACCGCGGCGCACAAAAAAACCGCGCAGCACAGATCCGTGCTGCGTGAACACCTGGGTCCACGCGCGGCTGACGTTGGCTTTCATCGTGCGCGCTCCCCTTGCGCTGGGTGGGCTAGCCTGGCCAATTCAGGTGACACCACGATGACGCGCAACGCGCAACGCACCTGCAAAGCGGGCCACTGCGCTGCGCAACCGATTGCCCATTGCAAGCCATCGCAATGCAGCTGAGCGAACGCCACAGCATTGCGATTGGCGTGCGCAAGCGCGACCGAGCATCGCTACATCTACACCGTCCCTACACCGCACCTTGACCCTATGCGGGTCAAGGTGAGTCCCCTCCTCCCAGCCATCGCCACGGGGTTCGCATGAATGCCACGCCCGCCACTGCCGATCACACGGCGCCGGCAATCGCCACCGCTGTGCCGACTTACCCGGTCAACCTGCGCATCAATGGTCAGCCCTATCAATTGCAATTGGAAGCCTGGATCAGCCTGCTCGATCTGCTGCGCGATCGGCTCGATCTCACCGGCACCAAAAAGGGCTGCGATCATGGCCAATGCGGTGCATGCACGGTGCTGGTCGACGGCCGCCGCATCAACAGCTGCCTGACGTTAGCGGTGATGCAGGACGGCGCCGACATCACCACCGTCGAGGGCCTGGCCGATGGCGAACAGCTGCATCCGCTGCAGCGCGCCTTCATCGCGCACGATGCGTTTCAGTGCGGGTATTGTACGCCGGGGCAATTGTGTTCTGCGGTTGGCCTGCTCAATGAAGGAAAAGCGCACGACCGCGATCAGGTACGCGAGCTGATGAGCGGCAATCTCTGCCGGTGTGGTGCGTATCCGCAGATCACCGATGCGGTGATGGAAGTGATGGGCAAGCCCAGCGACAGCAGCGACAGCGCTGCCACGCCGTGGACGCCCGGGACGGTGCCGGCATGATCCCGCTCAGCTACGCGCGCCCAGACAGCGTGGATGCCGCGCTCACTGCTATTGCATCGCGCGGCAACGACCCGCAGCCGGTGCCGTCGGATGCGCCCGTGCGCCTGATCGCCGGCGGCACCAACCTCACCGACTTGATGAAGCTGCAAGTGATGCGCCCCAGTAGCCTGGTCGACATCAATCGCTTGCCGCTGGACAGCATTACCACGCCGCCGGAGGGCGGCCTGCGTCTGGGCGCACTCGCACGCAATGCCGATACCGCGTATCACCCAGAGGTCGAGACGCGTTACCCGTTGCTGAGCGCGGCAATCCTGGCGGGCGCGTCGCCGCAGATCCGCAACATGGCCAGCAACGGCGGCAACCTGTTGCAACGTACCCGCTGTCTGTATTTCTACGATCACGCCACACCTTGCAACAAGCGTGCACCGGGCAGCGGGTGTTCGGCCATTGGCGGGCTGACCAAGTACAACGCCATTCTCGGCACCAGCGCGCACTGCATCGCCACGCATCCGTCGGATATGTGCGTGGCATTGGCCGCGCTGAATGCAGTCGTCCATGTGCAAGGCCCGCAAGGCGAACGCGATATTGCCTTTGCCGATTTTCATCGGTTGCCTGGCGATCATCCGGAATTGGACAGCACGCTGGCGCCGGACGAGTTGATCGTGCATATCGATCTGCCCGACGCGCAGCGCTTTGTCGCCCATAGCGCTTATCTGAAAATCCGCGAGCGCCTGTCGTATGCATTTGCATTGGTGTCGGTGGCTGCTGCGCTGGATTTGAAGGACGACGGCAGCATTGGCGAGGTGCGCGTTGCACTGGGCGGGGTGGCGCATAAGCCGTGGCGCAATCCCGATGCAGAAGCGCACCTGGTGGGATTGCCAGCAACCGCAGACACCTTCGCAGCTCTGGCCGATGTCTTGCTGCAAGGTGCACAAGCGCAGGGCGAAAACGCCTTCAAGCTGCCAATGGCGCGCCGCGCCATCGTGCGCGCACTCGAGGTCGCGCGCGAGGGCACCACCGATAACCGCGGGCGCACCAGTGCGCTGGAGCAAGCGCCATGAACGCACGCAGCACCGATCTATCCAACAGCGAACTGACGCCGCCGGTCGCCGATCAAGGCACCGGCTTCCGCCCTACCGGCACCGGTGTGCCGCGCATCGATGGGCGTGCAAAAGTCACCGGCCAGGCGCGCTATGCCGCCGAGTGGCCGGTACCGGATCTGGCTTATGGCGTGGTGGTCAGCAGCACGATCGCCAAGGGCACGATTGTCGGTTTCGATCTGGCTGCCGCACGCGCGGTGCCGGGTGTGCTGGAGATCGTCACCCACGACAATCGCCCGCACATGCGTGGCATGGATCTGTTCTACAAGGACATGACCGCGCCGGCCGGTTCGCCGTTTCGCCCCCTGTACGACAACACCGTGCGCTACAGCGGGCAGCCGGTGGCACTAGTGGTGGCAGACACGTTCGAGGCTGCGCGCCATGCAGCGCATCTGGTGCAGGTTGAATACGCGCAAGAGCCGCACGAAACCAACTTGATGACCAATCTGGAGCGTGCGCACAAACCCAAGGCGTTGAAGGCAGGCTTTTCGCCACCGCCCAAGGACAGGGGCAAACCGGACACTGCCTTCGTCAATGCCGCCTGTCAGGTGCAGGCCGATTACTACAGCGGTGTGGAGCACCACAACCCGATGGAGTTGTTCGCCTCCACCGTCATCCGCGAGGAAGACGGCCACTTCACCATTTACGACAAGACACAGGGCTCGCAGAACAGCCGTTGGTATGTGTCGCATGTGTTCGGCCTGAGCAAGCGCAAGGTCACCGTGCGCAATCCGTATGTGGGCGGCGCGTTCGGCTCCGGTCTGCGGCCGCAATATCAGCTGGCGCTGGCGGTGATGGCCTCGATCAAGCTGGACCGCTCGGTGCGTGTGGTGATGACGCGGCAACAGATGTTTACCTTCGGCCATCGCCCGGAAACCGTGCAGCGGCTCAAGCTCGGTGCAGACCGCGATGGCAGCTTGCGCGCCATCTGGCACGAGGCCATCGCCGAGACCTCGCGCATCGAAGATTACGTCGAGGTGGTGGTCAACTGGAGCGGGCAGCTCTACGCCTGCGACAACGTGCATCTTGGCTACAACTTGGTCAGCCTGGATCAGTACAGCCCGATGGACATGCGCGCGCCCGGTGCCACCCATGGCATGCATGCACTGGAAGTGGCGATGGACGAGCTGGCCTACGAGGTCGGCATCGATCCGCTGGCGCTGCGCCTGAAGAATTACGCCGAGGTCAATCCCGCCGATGACAAGCCGTTTTCCAGCAAGGCGTTGCGCGAGTGCTACCAGCAAGGTGCCGAGCACTTTGGCTGGGCACAGCGTCCGCCGCAGCCGCGCGCACGCAAGGAAGGCCGCGAGTGGGTCGGCTGGGGCATGGCCACCGGGCAATGGGATGCGATGCAGATGTTTGCGCGCGCCCATGCCGTGCTGCACGCCGATGGCCGACTGGTGGTGAGCAGTGCCGCCAGCGATATCGGCACCGGCACCTACACGGTGATGGCGATGATCGCTGCCGAAGCGCTGGGCCTTCCGCTGGAACAGGTGACCTTCCAGCTTGGCGACTCGACGTTGCCTGTCGCACCCATCGAAGGCGGCTCCTCGCATGTCACCACGATCGGCTCGGCGGTGGACGGTGTATGCGGCAAATTGCGCACGCGCCTGCTACGCCTGGCCCAGGCGTTGCCCAACTCGCGCTTTGCGCGGGTCAAGCTGGAAGATGTGGTGTTTGCCGATGGCACGATTGCATTGCGTGCCGATGCCAGCAGCGCGATTGCGTTGCCGGCATTGTTACGTGCGGCCGAACTGGAGCAGATCGAAGACAAGTTCCTGCTGCTGCCCAACGTGCTCAAACAGCGCAAATACACCCGTGCCACGCATGCTGCGGTGTTTGTGGAAGTGCGCGTGGACGAAGAGCTGGGCAGCGTGCGGGTGACGCGCGTGGTCAGCGCGATTGCTGCGGGGCGCATTCTCAACCCGACCACCGCGCGCAGCCAGATCATCGGCGGTGTTGTGTGGGGCATCGGCCAGGCCTTGCACGAACATACCCAGGCCGATCACCGCTTCGGCCGCTTCATGAATCACGATCTGGCGCAGTATCACGTCTCCGCCAATGCCGACATCCACGACATCGAGGTGATCTTTGCAGACGAAGACGACCGCGTGGTCAGCAGCCTGGGGGCGAAAGGCGTCGGCGAGATCGGCCAGGTGGGTGTATCGGCAGCCATCTGCAATGCCATCTTCCACGCCACCGGCAAACGCATCCGCAGTACGCCAATGACGCCGGACAAGGTGATGGCAGACTGAGCGAGCTGCTGCGGGATCTCAGGATCTCGCAGTCAGGGCTGATGGCGTCTCCCACGAGCTCGACATTGCACGATGTCGGGCCCGCTGCGTGATTGCGAACGCGCCGTGCAAACACAAGCTAACCCGGCTCAATCACTCAACGAGATGCAGACCGCATAGCTCGCCAACATCCGTCACGCGCCATCACGCATTGATCGCCGTTGAGCACGCGACACAGTGCCGCTTGACGACTGACGTCAAAACGCGATGACAAATCCAGATCAACACGCCGCGCCAACCCTCTCACCTGTATGCCACCAGCATCACCGTCCGCGCACGGCCTTCTTCTTGCCCGGCGTCTGCGCACTGCCCGCCTGCACCGTGGACAAGGCCATGGTGATCAGACCGGCGATCAAACGCCGCAACACCGCTTCGTTATCCGCCGATGCCTTGAGGCTGGTGGTGGCAAGCCGCAGGATGTAGGCAAGATCGGCTGCCGACATCGCGCTGTTGTCGCGCACATGCGGGCGCAGCAGCTGCACCAGCGTGTCTTCCATCTGCTGGTACAGCGCATCCAGCGCGTCGGGCGCATACACACCGCAGTTGGCAACCAGATCCAGCCCGTTTTCAGAGCCGATCACCGCGGCCACCGGCTCCAGCACCCAGATATCGAACAACTGCCGTAACTGGGTCTGCAGGTCCTGCGTATCGCGTACGCGCTGCGCCGTTGCCGCCGTGCAAATGTCGCGCTGACGCACGACCTGCGCGGCAAAGATCGCCTCCTTGTTGGGGAACGCGGCATACAGCGACGGCCGCGACATCTGCGCAGCCTGGGCGATGTCGCTCATGCTCACCTTGCGGTAGCCATGCCGCAAAAACAGCTGCAGCGCGGTCTCCATGACACGCGCCTCCTTGCTTTCGGCAGGCGCTGTGGCGGGGATAGCCGCCTTCTTCGTTGACTTTACACTTGACATTATTTGTAAATACGTAAATCTTACACGTTCCGCCAATTGTAAAGCACAGCGACCGCCATGACCTCTGCCAACCCGCACACCAGGGGCGCCAGCCGCACCACCCGCGCCTATGCAGCGCTCGAAAAAGAAGGCGCCATGGTGCCGTGGCAGTTCGAACGCCGCGCGGTACGCGCCACCGATGTCGCAATCAAGGTGCTGTTCTGCGGCGTCTGCCATTCGGACCTGCACTCGGTGAACAAGTGGGCCAGCGAATACCCGCTGGTGCCGGGCCATGAAATCGTTGGCGAAGTGATCGAGCTGGGCGCGGAGGTTGAAGGCTTTACGCTGGGCCAGCACGTGATGATCGGCACCATCGTCGACTCCTGCCAACACTGCGCGCCGTGTCAGGCGCATGACGAAGTGTATTGCCACGCCTTCCCCACCCTGACCTTCGATGGCGTGGATCGCGTGGACGGCAGCCGCACGCGCGGCGGCTATTCGGAGTACTACGTGTCCGACGCTCGCTTCGTCTACCCATTGCCCGACGGCCTGGACCCTGCCGCCGCCGCGCCATTGCTGTGCGCCGGCATCACCTGCTTTGCGCCGCTGCACCGCTACGGCATCGGCCCCGGCCACACCGTCGGCGTGGTCGGCATCGGCGGGCTTGGCCATCTCGGCATCAAGTTTGCCCGTGCCATGGGCGCGCATGTCGTCGCCTTCACCACCTCGCCGAAGAAAGCCGCCGAAGCGCACCGCCTGGGCGCGCACGAGGTGGTGGTCTCCACCGATGCGGCGCAAATGCAGGCGCAGGCCTACCGCTTCGATTTCATCCTCGACACCGTCTCGCGCAGCTATCCCATGAACGACATGCTCAAGGCGCTCAATCTCGACGGCACGCTGTGCACGCTGGGTCTGCCCGACCAACTGGATTTCCGCCCGGTGTTGCTGGCCATGGGCCGCCGCAAGGTCACCAGCTCGGGCACCGGCGGCACCGCCGACACCCACACCATGCTCGCGTTCTGCCAGCAGCACGGCATCGTGGCCGATATCGAATTGATCAAGCTGCAGGACATCAACGCTGCATTCGAGCGCGTCCACAACAACGATGTGCACTACCGCTTTGTGATCGATCTGCAGGCATCGGCCTTGTAAGCGGACAGCCGCGCAATGCCTGCGCGGCCGGTGCGCGTGCCGGCATTGCATCGCTGCGTTGCAACGTACGCCCGATGCGCAAACCCGCCTTCCTCAAGCCCTACATGCGATGCGAACCCAACCGGCCGCAGAGCATCACGCTGAGGTAGCGTGAGCGCATCTTCCGCCCTG
Organism: Xanthomonas sp. Leaf148; assembly: GCF_001423585.1. Taxonomy (GTDB): domain Bacteria; phylum Pseudomonadota; class Gammaproteobacteria; order Xanthomonadales; family Xanthomonadaceae; genus Xanthomonas. The sequence continues at coordinate 753,192 of NZ_LMOP01000001.1, forward strand.
CAAGGTTCCCGCATGCCTGCGCGCACTACACGTCGTGAGTTGCTTCGTGGTGCGGCAACGCTCGCGGTGCTTTCGCGCATTCCCAGCGGCTGGGCGCTGCCACCGGGGCCATCGCGTGGGCCGGCCTTTATCGAGGCGTTGATCGCGCGCATGAGCATGGAAGAAAAGGCCGGCCAGCTCAGTCTTTTCAGTTCTGCAGAACAGGTCGACAAAGCGATTAACGCCAATCCGGCGAGCAAGGACGGCGCCGGGCGCAACCAGTTGGCCGCGGCGCGGGCCGGGCAACTAACCGGTGTGTTCAACGGCTCCAACGTGCGCTGGCATCGGCAGCTGCAAGAGGCTGCGCTGAGTGGCCGCAGTGGCGGCCACCGGTACGCCGGTCGTGCTGCTGCTGAGCACCGCCCTGCGCTCGCGCTGCAAGGCCCGGCGCTGCAGAGCGCGGCGATCCTGGTCACATGGTTTTTGGCCTCGGAAGCCGGCAATGCAATTGCCGATATCGTGTTCGGTGTGCAGGCGCCCTCTGGCCGTTTGCCGGTGAGTTTTCCCCACGCCGCAGGCCAGGTGCCTTACACCTATGCGCACCCGCCCAGCGGCCACCCCAACCTGGATCCGCACGGCTTGCAGCGGTACACCACGCATTACCGCGACGTGCCCAACACGGCGCTGTTCCCGTTTGGCCATGGCCTGACCTACGGGCGCATCGCCTACACCGATCTGCAGCTAAGCGCGCCGCAGATGACGGCGACCGGCAGCCTGCAAATCACCGCGCGCATCAACAACCATGGCAGCCGCGACGCCGACGAAGTGGTGCAGCTCTATCTGCGCGACCGCACCGCCAGCGTTGCCCGCCCGGTGCGTGAGCTCAAGGACTTCCGCAAGGTCAGGGTACCTGCCGGCGGTAGCGTCGGCGTGCAGTTCGAGCTGCGTCGCGCGCATCTGGTGTTTGTCGGGCAGGCAATGACCCCGATCGTGGAGTCGGGCCTGTTCGACGTGTGGCTTGCGCCATCTGCCGAAGCCGATGGCGTGCATGCGCAATTCGAGTTGTTGGGCTGAGTCACCAACAAAGCGCAGCGGGCCGCCGCCAATCGGGCATGGATGGCGCACAGGCGCCACGGGGCAGCCGAGGTGCATGACAGCGGCGAGCACAGACAGCACGTGTTCGCTGCTGGCGCGGTCACTTCATCGGTTGCTCCAAGCGCGCCGCTGCGGAGACCACCACTGCACCGGCTGATCTTGCGAGTGCTGGACAACCGCGGCGCATCGGATGTCGCTGCGTGCTATTCCCCGGCCAGCACCTGTGCCAGAAACGGCGCGGTGCGACTGGCACGGTGCCGCGCAACCGCATCCGGCGTGCCGGCAACCACCACGTCGCCGCCGGCACCGCCTGCGCCCGGCCCCATGTCCAGCACCCAATCGCTGCTGGCAGCCACGCGCATATCGTGCTCGACCACGATCACCGTATTGCCGGCGTCCACCAGTCCTTGCAGCTGGGTCATCAAAGTATCCACGTCGGACGGATGCAGGCCGGTGGTGGGCTCGTCCAGCACGTAGACGGTGTCGCGCCGCTGGGCGCGTTGCAGTTCGGTGGCCAGCTTGATGCGCTGCGCTTCGCCACCGGACAACTCGGTGGCCGGCTGGCCCAGACGCAGATAGCCCAGCCCCACTTCGCGCAACACTTGCAACGGCCGCAACACGCTGGCGTCGTCGGCAAAAAATGCCGCCGCCTGATCCACCGTCATCGCCAGCACCTGCGCGATGGTGTGCCCGCGCAGTTCGATCTCCAGCGTCTTGGCGTTGTAGCGCGCGCCGTGGCAGGTGGGGCACGGTGCGTATACGCTGGGCATGAACAGCAATTCCACCGACACCGAGCCTTCGCCTTCGCACGTGGCGCAGCGGCCCTTGGCGACGTTGAACGAAAATTGCCCGGGGTCGTAGCGACGGCGGCGCGCAGTGGGCGTGGCCGCAAACAACTTGCGCACCGGATCGAACAAGCCGGTGTAGGTGGCCAGGTTGGACCGCGGCGTGCGGCCGATCGGTTTCTGATCCACCCGCACCAGCCGGCGCACGCGATCGAGCCCGCCGACGATCGCGCCACCCAGCGGCACCTGCGTGCCGCGCTCCAAGGGGTCCAGCGCGTCGTCCTCTTCAGACGCTGCATGACCAAGATGCGCGGCCAGCAATTCCACCAGCGCCTGGCTCACCAGCGACGATTTGCCCGAGCCGGACACACCGGTCACCGTGGTGAACACGCCCAACGGCAGATCCACATCCAGCGCGCGTACGTTGTTGCGGGTGATGCCGCGCAGCTGCAGCCAACCGGTCGCGGCGCGCGCATGGCTTAGCACCGCCGGTGGCGTGCCGAACAGATAACGCCGCGTGGACGATGCCGCCACCGCGTCCAGACCCGCTGGCGGCCCGCTGTAAAGCACCTGCCCGCCATGGACGCCGGCCGCAGGGCCCACGTCCACGATCCAGTCGGCATGGCGGATCACATCCACCTCGTGCTCCACCACGAACACCGAATTACCCGCCGCCTTCAACTGGTCCAGCGCCCCCAGCAACGCCTGCGCATCGGCTGGATGCAAGCCCGCCGATGGCTCGTCCATCACATACACCACGCCGAACAACTGCGAGCGGATCTGCGTGGCAAGCCGCAGGCGTTGCAGCTCGCCCGGCGACAGCGTGGGCGTGCTGCGCTCCAGGCTGAGATAACCCAGGCCCAGCGCCTGCACCACGGCGATCCGCGCGCGCAAATCCTCGGCAATGCGTTGCGCGGCGATCACCTGTTCCGGGTGCTGCGCGGCATCCTTCTTTTTTGCCTGCGTCCGCACATCGGCATCGGCAGCCGGGCGCAACAGCTCGGCGACTTCATCCAGCGGCCTGCGCGACAACTCGCCGATATCCAGCCCGGCAAAGGTCACCGACAACGCCTCGCGTCGCAGCCGCTTGCCATCGCATTGCGGGCACAGCGTGCTGACCAGATACTGGGCCACGCGCTTTTTCATCTGCGCGCTCTGCGTGCTGGCAAAGGTGTGCAACACATAGCGCCGCGCACTGGTAAAGGTGCCCATGTAGCTGGGCTCTTCCTTACGTTTGAGTGCGCGCTTGACCTCGTCCAGGGTGTAACCGGCATACACCGGCACCACCGGTTGCTCATCGGTGTACAGAATCCAGTCGCGGGTTTTCTTCGGCAGCGTGTGCCACGGCACATCTACATCGTGGCCCAGCGTGGTGAGGATGTCGCGCTGGTTCTGCCCGTGCCAGGCACCCGGCCAGGCGGCTACCGCGCGCTCGCGGATGCTCAGGCTGCGGTCGAGCACCATGGTGGCTTCGGTGGCGTCGTAGATGCGGCCCAGGCCGTGACAGGTGGGACAGGCACCGGCCGGCGTATTGGGCGAAAACCCGTCCGCATAGATGATCTCCTGCCCAGGCGGATAATTACCCGCACGCGAATACAGCATGCGCAGCGAGTTGGAGATGGTGGTGACGCTGCCTACCGACGAGCGCGCACTCGGTGCGCCGCGTGCCTGCTGCAGGGCCACCGCTGGGGGCAGCCCGTCGATGGCATCCACCTCCGGCACGCCCACCTGGTCGATCAGGCGACGCGCATACGGCGAGATCGAATCCAGATAGCGGCGCTGCGCCTCGGCAAAAATAGTGCCGAACGCCAGCGACGACTTGCCCGAACCAGAGACGCCGGTGAACACCACCAGCGCATCGCGCGGAATGTCCACGTCCACATTCTTGAGGTTGTGCTCGCGCGCACCGCGCACGCGCACCAGGCCGGAGGAAGACGACGTTGCGTTAGACATGACTAGCGAACCGACATTCGACAGCGCCCTAGCCTAGCGCGGCATGCATGCAGCCGATGTCGTTGCAACATCGTAGCGTCGTTTAGATGCAGGCAGATGCTCGGATCAAAAGCCTGGTTGGTCGAAGGCGCGGTGCCCTCACCGCTCGCGGGACACGCCGTGAATCCGTCCGTGGAGGCTCGGTGGCGGCATCCATGCCGCCACACGGTCCCGCAATCAGCGAGAACACCGCACCAGAGAGTTGATCGGTCGCTAGATGAAAAGCGGGCCATTTCGCTACCTGCGTTGGCTTGCTGGTACGAGTCGCACAGCTGCATTTGAGCCAGCGAGTTAAGAGCGGCTAACAAAACGTAGCGAGCAGTCGTCAGGTGGGTGCGGACGGCGCGGAGAAACCGGAGTGTACGAGTGGTACATGAGGATTCCGAGCACCGGCCGCGCCCGCCTGGCGGTGAGCACAGTCGTTTTGGTAGCTGCTCTAAAAGCACACCATGCATCTTGCGACTCTGCACACCGACCATCTCCGGTGGTCCTTGCCCGCCTACCGTCGCGGGACCTTACGCGGCATGGATGCCGCGTAAGAGCTTACAAGGACGTACTTGCAGCGTGTCCCGCGATGGTGGGCGGGCAAGGGCCCTGCAGCCAGGCCGCAACTCAGCCGCTCTGCAATCGACGCATCCACACCGTAAATCGCACCTAGCAACCTGGCCGTGTATCGATGGGAACCGCACCCCGGCCGCGCGCACCTCGCGGTGAGCGCAGTCGTGTTGCCTGCTGCTCTACAACGCGCTCATCCCAACGCATGCGCCGGCACCGGCTGCTCGCCGGTAGCCGCAAGTGCCTGCATGCGCATGACAACGCCACTAAACAGCCGTGCGGTGGCGGCATTGCGGGTGCGAAAGATGGCTTCCAGTTCACCGTAGTACCACAACGTGCCTTCGCGCCCGGCAGTGAACACGTTGAAGATGTCCTGACCCACGGCGGGGTTTTCCAGGTCCTGCACAATGGTGCGCGCGTTATAGAGCTTGTCGCAGCCGGACACCAGAAGCGCACGCTCGGGTGTCTTGCGCAGGTGCTCCAGGTAGGCCTGCTTGCGCTCGCGCCAATCGCGTTTGCGCGCACGCTCGGTGTTGTCCACCTCCGCCTTGTCTTCGGCAGTGGCATCGGTACACGCCATCACGATGTCGGCCACCGTATCGCCGAACTGCGCGCGGATCGAGGCCTCGTGCCCGCCGCCGCAATCTTCCACCACATCGTGCAGCAAACCGGCAATGGCCTGCTCTTCATCGCCACCGCATTCCAGCACCAGCGTAGACACGCCGAGTAAATGGCTCAGATATGGAATCTGCGTGCCCTTGCGCACCTGTCCAGCATGGGCGATACGCGCGTAATCCACGGCCTGGGCGTAACGTTCGGTGAGAGCGGTCATTGGGCGTCCGATGCGAGCGATGGCATATTATCGCCGAGCCCGACCACGCGCAGGGTGAGGATGCTGCGATGCGCAATTTAGGCTCAATGACGCGCCATTGCGGCCGATAGGATCAAGAGCAACAAGCAAAAGGATTGTGCAACCGCCAGGCGGGCGCGGCCGGTGCTCGGAGTACCACTCGTACACTCCGGTTCTGGGCGCGCGGTCCACATCCACCTGACGACTGCTCGCTATGTTGTGTTAGCCACTCTAAGCTCGATCCACGCCGTACGATTTTCTCTACGCCATGACCCAACTTCCTGTTTGCAACGCCTGCCGCGACGGCCGCGACTTTCCCACCGCCATCACCATGGCCTTCCAGCCGATCGTGGACGTCTCCACGCGCAGCATCTATGCCGGCGAGGCACTGGTGCGCGGCGTCAACGGCGAGTCGGCCGGCAGCATCCTGGCCGCTGTGGATGAGCGCAACCGCTATGCCTTCGACCAGGCCTGCCGTATCAAGGCGATCGAATGCGCCGCGCAGATCGCGCTACCGGCGCTGCTGTCGATCAACTTCATGCCCAATGCGGTCTACAACCCCGAGCACTGCCTGCGCGCCACACTCTCGGCCACCGAGCAACACGGCTGGCCGCTGGACGCGATCATCTTCGAGGTCAGCGAGCAGGAACATCTCACCGACCCCGCGCATCTGCTGGATATCCTGCGCACCTATCAAGCGCGCGGCATGAAGACCGCCATCGACGACTTCGGCGCCGGCTATGCCGGGCTCGGCCTGCTGGCCGACTTCCAGCCGGACCTGCTCAAGCTGGACATCGCCCTGATCCGCGGCATCGACACCGACCGCAGCCGCCAGGCCATCGTGCGCCACGTCACCCGCATGTGCGAAGAACTCGGCATCGCCGTGATCGCCGAAGGCATTGAAGAACCCGACGAATACCGCACCCTGCGCGACATGGGCATCCACCTGCAGCAAGGCTACCTGTTCGCCAGACCGCAGATCGGCCTGCTACCGCAGGTGCAGTGGCCGGAGTGAGCGCGTGCAGGCGTGCGCATGAGTGAAACGAAACAGAACGCTCATCATCCCGCCTCATCAACGATCAGCCACACACCACCCGACCCCGGGAAGCATCAAAGCGCACACAAACCGCTCCAACGAATCCCCAATTCCGAATCCCGAATCCCAGCGGCGCCCCAGCCCCCCATCCCAGCCCCGCCAAACATTCCGCGCCGCTCACACATACCGCGGAATCGGCCCCAGCTGCGGCGTCTGATCCGGCAGTTCCACTTCCACTTCGTCCACATAGCACCAGCCCCAGCCTTCGGGCGGGTCGTAGCCTTCGATGATGGGATGGCCGGTGGCGTGATAGTGCGCGGTGGCATGGCGATGCGGGGAGTCGTCGCAGCAGCCCACGTGGCCGCAGATACGGCACAGGCGCAGATGCACCCAGGGGCTGTCGATGGCAAGACACTCTTCGCAGCCACGCGCACTGGGCGTGACCTCTTCGATCTGCGCGGTGTGGGTGCACTGGTGGCTCATGCGGTGGTCGACTCCTGATTGGCGCTGGCAAGTTCGGAGGCCGGCACCGGGTTGGCCTGATGGGCGAGATATTGATGGATCTGTGCGACCACAGCGGCACCCTCGCCCACCGCAGCCGCCACGCGCTTGACCGAGCCGGCACGCACATCGCCGATGGCGAACACGCCAGGGCGATTGGTTTCTAGCGGCAAACACGCCGGCACGCCGTCGCCACGCGCAGTGCCGGTAATGACGAAGCCACGCGCGTCGGTGTCCACGCATTGCTGCACCCACGCGGTATTGGGATCGGCGCCGACAAACAGAAACAAATGCCGCAACTCCACGCGCGTGGTTGCACCGTCGCCGCGCGTCCGCAGCACAGCAGCCTGCAGGCCGCGATCGTGGTCGCCTTCCAGCGCGGTCACGTCGGTGCCGGTATGCAGGTGCACGTTGGGCAACGCGGCAATGCGCTCGATCAGGTATTGCGACATCGAGGCTTCCAGCCCGGTACCGCGGATGATCAGGTGCAGTTCCTTGACGCGCGGCGCCAAAAACGCCACCGCCTGCCCTGCAGAATTGCCCCCGCCCACCAGCGCCACCACGCCGCCCTCGCACAGGCGCGCTTCCACCGGCGAGGCCCAGTACGACACGCCGTGGCCTTCGAAGCGGTCCAGCCCTTCGATCTGCGGGCGTCGATAGCGCGCGCCCGAGGCAATCACCACGGTGCTGGCCAGCAGCTGCTTGCCGTCGGCCAGATCCAGACGCAGCGCGCCATCGTCGCGACTGCACTCCAGCGTTGCCGCTTCAATCGGGATGGCCAGCTCTGCACCGAATTTCAGTGCCTGGTTATAAGCGCGGCCGGCCAGCGCCTGCCCCGAAATCCCGGTCGGAAAGCCCAGATAATTTTCGATGCGTGCCGATGCCCCGGCCTGCCCGCCGATGGCGCGCTGGTCCATTACCAGCACCGACAAGCCTTCGGACGCGGCGTAGACCGCCGTCGCCAGACCCGCAGGGCCGGCGCCCACAATCGCCACGTCGTAGCGCTTGTCCGGGTCGATATCCGGCGTCATGCCCAGGCAATGCGCGGCTTCGGCATCGCTGGGCTGGCGCAGCACGCGGCCGCTGGGGCAAACCATCACCGGCAGATCGTGCTTCTGGATGCCCAGCCGTTCGACCAGGGCGCGGCCCTCGGCATCGGACACATCCATCACCGTGTTGGGATAGCCGTTACGGGTCAAGAACCCCTGTAACCGGGTCAGGTGCGGATCGTCCGGCGCGCCGATCAAGACCGACCCCGACGCATCGCCTTCGATCAGGCCCACGCGGCGCAGGATCAACGCACGCATCACCACCTCGCCCACTTCGGCCGAACTGATCATCAGCGCGCGCAGATGCGCGGTGTCGAAGGGCAGCGCCAGGCAGCCGTCGGTCCCGGCACGTCCGGCCGCCAGCGATGCGCGACCGGCCAGCTGACTCACCTCACCTGTGAACTGGCCGGGCGTGTGCCGGGTGATCGGCTTTTCGTTGCCGAGCCCGTCACGGCGCACCACCTCGATGGCGCCTTCCAGCACCACCCACACCGGTGCGTGCGCGTCGCCGACCTCGAACACGATCTCGCCGGCGTCGAACCGCTGCGCCGGCCCGCTGGCAAAGCGCCGCGTGATCGCCAACTGGCCCGCGTCCAGCTCGGGAAACATCTGATGGTGACGGGTATCGTCCAGAGGCATGGATCGGCAGCATTTGAGGGGGGATTGCATGCAAGCATGGCCAGTGGTGACGGCAATGGCAATCACCCGAAATAGGCAAGGTCAGGCATACCAGACGACACGCAGTGGCAAGCGCACGCGAGCGCAGGCAGCTGCCAGAGACGCGCGTGCAGGTCGCTGTAAAACCACCCGCGCTCAGCCAAGCACCACCGGCCAATCGACTGCCCGCATGTGCATCAGCGCTGCGCCGGCTGCCAATGCGGGCCGTGCTGCCCTGCCGACATGCGCTCGGCCGGACGCACACGAAACACAACGCTCACGCGCTCGCCCACCGCCCGGCCGGTCTTGGGAATGCCATGCGTGTGCGTGAGCTGCGATGCATGACTCATCGCCAACAGGCTGCCCGACGCCAATTCCATGCTGATGGCGCGGCTGCGGCCATCGTTTGCGCGCAGATGCATGCGCCTTGCAGCCCCCAGCGACAGCAGCGCGATGGGATGCGGCGCAAGCAGCGTGTGTAGCGCGTCGTGATGCATCGCCACGCTGTCGCGCCCATCGCGGTACAGATTCAACCCCACTGCGTTGTACGGGGCGGGCAACACCGCCTGCACTGTATCAAGCAAGCGCTGCAACGGCAGGCCGGGCGGCAACGCGGCGTCCAACCGGTAAGAGGCCAGCAAGCGCGGCACCACCACCACGCGGTCGTACATCTCACGCCGCTGGCTGTGCCAGTCGGCGCGCTCGCGCAGTGCCGCGAAGCACTCCAGCGCCAGTGCGGGCGTCAGCAGCTGCGGCCAATAGCGCACGCCGCCTTCGGCATCGTCCAGCACCTGCAAGGGCGCGACGGGGGTGTCGAACAAATCCATCTGCGTCATATGCGGGCGAATGCCCAGGATTTCAGCTGCGCGCTGTCGTTACGCAGTGCGCCCACCCGACTAGTTCAGTTTCATGCTGCGGGACGCAAATACCCTGCGTGTCGTTCACGCCATGGGCTACCCGTGGGTGTCTGGAAGTTGCAGCATCGTTCTGTGCATTGCAGCTCTCCTTCCGAGGCCGTGGTTTGCGGCGCGTCCAGCTGCGTTGACCAAGCTGCTGACAAACCCGTTGCCGTTGCCGTTGCCGAGCAAGTGGTGCACATCGTGCTGGCCGCACGCAGCGAGGCGGTGTTGCATGCAACTACCGCGTGCAGCGACGCAGCTGGCGTACTTATCTTAAAAGTTCTTCTCGTACATATCAGTGGCGAGCATGCCGAGCAGGTCAAGGCAAAGACGCGCATCGCGCACATCGATCGACGATGGCGGCGTTGCAATCTTGTTGATTGACAGGGAGTGATGCGACAAAGACAAGGCGTTGAACCATTGCGACGCTTAGCCGTCAACGATGCAGCTGCATGCCGCGCTTCACTGTAGGTATGGCTGCTGCACCGCTGCTTGCGTGCTCGCTTAACGGCGCATCGCCACCCTATATCCACCTAGCGACCCCAACAACAATCATCCCATCGTGCGCGGCGTGACGCCTGTGGCAGGCAACGTCGCTGTGCTACGGTCCGGCGCTGCATCCGCCGGAGACGTTTCGCATGCCGCACCGATCGATCGCATCCTCGCCTCTGCGTTGGCTGGTGCTGTTTGCCAGCCTTGCTGTCACTGCCGGCAGCGCAGCGCCACGCGCGGCCGAGTCTGCCTTCAACGCGGTGGACCCGTTCATCGGCACCGGCGGCGAAGGCCACACCTATCCCGGTGCCACGGTGCCGTTCGGCATGGTGCAGTTGAGCCCGGATACGCAGATCAAACCGCGCAAGGAGGCCTACGGCTGGGCTGCGGGGTATCGGCATAGCGACAGCACCATCGTCGGGTTCTCGCACACGCATTTTTCCGGCTCCGGGCATTCGGATCTGGGCGACATCCTGCTGATGCCGCAAGTTGGCGAGGTCAAGCTGGAGCGCGGCGATGCCAGCAAACCCGGCAGCGGCTATACCGCGCAGTTCGATCACGCCAGCGAGCAGGCGCAGCCCGGCTATTACGCAGTGACGCTGAAAGACCGTGCTATCCGTGCCGAACTCACCGCCAGCGCACGCGTGGGCATGCATCGCTATACCTTCCCCAAGGGCAAGCCGGCGCATGTACTGGTGGATCTGCGCACCAGCCTGTACGACTACCCCGGCAAGGTGCAGTGGTCGCGGTTGCGCGTGCGCAGCGATGGCACCGTCACCGGCTTTCGCGAAACACGCGGCTGGGCACCGGGGCGGCAGTTGTATTTCGCCATGCGTTTTTCCCGCCCACTCACCGCCACGCAGCTGCACGACACCGAGCAGGACATCCCGTACAAGGGCTTCCCGCCGCCGGGCGACAAGCACCCCGCGCAACGTGCGCAGATCGAAGGCCGGCAACTGGTCGGCGTATTCGATGTGGCCAACGACGGCACACCGCTGGTGGTCACCGTGGCGCTGTCGCCGGTCAGCGAAGACGGCGCCATCGCCAATCTGCAGGCCGAAGTGCCGGACTTCGATTTCAACCGCGTCCGCGCAGATGCCCGCGCGCAATGGACCCAGGCGCTGTCGGCGATCGATGCGCAAGGCACGCCGCAACAGCGCACCCAGCTCTACACCGCGCTGTATCACACCCTGCTCGGGCCCACGCTGTTCATGGACAGCGATGGCCGCTATCGCGGGCCGGACAACGCCGTGCATCAAGCCAACGGCTGGACCAACTATTCCACCTTCTCGCTGTGGGACACCTATCGCGCACTGCACCCGCTGCTCACCCTGGTGCAGCCGGCGCAACGCAGCAGCGACGTGGTCAATTCCCTGCTCGCGTCGCGCCGCGAAAGTGCCTACGGCATCCTTCCCGTTTGGGCATTCCACGGCCTGGAAACCTGGTGCATGATCGGCTACCACGCGGTGCCGGTGATTGCCGATGCCTACATGAAAGGCATCGGCGGCTTCGATGCCAACGAAGCGCTCGATGCTATGGTTGCCAGCGCCAACTACGGCCCCTACGACGGCATCGCGCAATACCGCGAGCTGGGTTACGTACCCATCGACGAAGAAGGCGAAGCCGCATCCAAGACACTGGAATACGCCTTCGACGACTGGACTATCGCGCGCATGGCCGGTGCGCTCGGCAAGCGGGAGATTGCCGCCGAATTCACCAAACGCGCCGGCAACTGGAAGCATGCCTTCGACCCGGCCACCGGCTACCTGCGGGCCCGCACCCGCGCTGGTAATTTCCGCGAACCGTTCGATCCCTCGGCCAGCGGTTACGGCAGCGACTACACCGAAGGCAATGCGTGGCAATACTCGTGGTACGTGCCGCAGGATGTCGCCGGGCTCGCCGCCGCGCATGGCGGCGAAAACAAGCTACTTGCGCGGCTGGACGCGGTGTTCGACGCCAAGGTCGACCCCAAGGTGTTTGAGCACATGGAAGACATCACCGGCCTGATCGGCTGGTACGCACACGGCAACGAACCCAGCCACCACGTCGCCTATCTGTACGCCTACGCGGGCCAGCCGTGGCGCACGCAGGCGCGCCTCACCCAAATCATGGACAGCCAATACCACGCCGGCCCCGAAGGCCTGGCCGGCAACGACGACCTCGGCCAGATGTCGGCCTGGTACGTGTTCACCACCCTGGGGTTCTATCCGGTCGCGCCGGGCAGCAACCAATACATCATCGGCCGCCCGTTCCTGCCGCGCGCCACGCTCAACCTACCCAACGGCAAGCATTTCAGCATCATCGCCGACGGCGTGAGCAAAGCGCGCCCGTATATCGGCAGCGTCTCGCTCAACGGCACGCCTTTGACTCGCGCCTACCTGACCCATCAGGAGATTCAGGCCGGCGGCGAACTGCGCGTGCGCATGCAGGCAACACCGAACACACAATGGGCCACCGACCCGGCGCAGCGGCCGTATTCGATGTCGGCACCTGCGTCGGCTCAGTAATAGATGCCCATTCGCAACCCGCAGGTATCGCGCTCCACCACCGCTGGCAGACTGCCAGCGGTTCCTGCGGCAATGCGCTGCGCGCTCCAATGGGCCACCAGGGCATCGAGGACATCGTCTGGCTGGGCGCATGCGCGCGGCACGCGCTCCAGCAGCGACGCAACGCGCTCCGCGCCGTAGTGATCGCCTAACAAGCTGCGCCGTTGTCGGTGCCCTTCGCTGCTTTTCTTGGGTGCCGCCAGGCCTTGCCCGCCGGCAAGCGCTGCGAACGACACTTCCGGATGCACCTCGAATACGTGCTCCGCCCATGCGGGGTCTGCACGCAACGCGCTATCCCAATCGCGAATCTTGGGCAGCAACGCAAACGACTGCGCACCAAAGCCGCGTTGCTTTTCATGATCCAGCACGCGGTGCAACGCCGATGCTTCTGCTTGTGTTTCAGCCTGCAAGATGCCGCGCAACGGCGCCGCAAAGATGCTGCACGCACGGCGCCCACCCACAAAGCGGCGCGCTTGCACCTCTGCCGCTCGTGAGGCGTGATCACTCAATCCCAGCGGAATATCGACACCCAGCACGTCCACCCCGTGCAACGCCACCGTCAGCTCGGCCACCGTTGCGTAATACGCAAATGCCAGCGCTTCGCCAGCCTCCCAACCGCAACCCAGCCGCTGCGTGCACCGTCCACGCCTACACAATGGTGTCGTTTCACGTACCGGTTCTCGCTAAAGAAATGCATCGGTTGACTGCCATGTGATGCAACAGCGCCTGTCCTGCGTTACACGTTCACATGGCGCACAACATTTGAGCAGCGTCGATCCACCCGTGGTGACTCACTGCCGGCTTCGATCACACCAAAGCCTCCCCTTCTCCCGCCGGGAGACGATGCCCGAAGGGCGGATGAGGGTACGCAAGCTCCACCAACACTCCGAGCACCATCCACACTTACCGCGTCATCACCACCGTCTGGATCGCATGCGCCGGAATCTCCAATTCACTCGACGCCTCACCCACATACAGGTTGTAGCGGATCGCCACGTCGCTGGCATTCATCACCACCGTCGCCAGTGACCCATCGCGGTTGGCAAATGCAGTCGTCATCAGATTGCTGCGGCTACTGGCCGCACTCACCCGCCGCGCACCCGGCCGGATGAACTTGGAAAAGTGGCCGATATACCAATAGCTCGGCGTATAAGTCACCTCACCCGTGCGCGTGTCGGCGTGCACCGGTGCAAAGCAGTAATTGCCCACATGATTGGGCCCACCGTTCTGGTCGAGCAGGATGTTCCAGTCGGTCCAACCCACCGCACCATGATTGAGGTCGTTGATGATGGCGGTGCCATAGCGCTCGCCATTGGGCCAGTACTGCAACTTGGCTGGGTCGAACTTTTCCACCGCCGCTTCGGTGAGCAGCAGATGCTTGTCCGAGTACGCCTGCGCGACCGCTGCAACGTTTTCCACCATCGGCTCGAATCCGGCCCAGGTTTCGTACCAATGAAACCCCATGCCCCACGCGTATTTGGCCGCTTCCGGGTCGTCGAAGATCACGTGCGCACGGTGCACCATCATGTCGCGGTTGTGGTCCCACACGATGATCTTGCGGTCGCCATAGCCGGCGCTCGCCATGGTCGGGCCGAGATGGTTCTTCAGGAAGTCACGCTCTTCTTCGGCCGAAAACAGCATCGACTCCCAGGTCTGCACCGCCATCGGCTCGTTCTGCAGGCTGATGCCCCAGATCGGGATGCCGGCCTTTTCGTATGCCGCAATAAAACGCGTGTAGTAGCTCGCCCAGGCCTGCGCATACTCCGGTAACAGCTTGCCGCCCTTGAGCATGTTGTTGCTGTCTTTCATGAAGGCCGGCGCGCTCCATGGGCTCGCAAACGTGGTGAGCGTGCCGCCGGCCGCAGCGATGGCCTGGCGCAGCATCGGAATGCGGTATTTCGCATCGTGCTTGACCGAAAAACTCTTCAGCGCCGCATCGCCTTCCTTGATGTAGGTGTAGCTGCCGCTACTAAAATCCGAGCTGTGGATGGTGGTGCGCGCCAACGTATAGCCGATGCCCTTTTGTGGGTCGTAGTAGGCGGTGAGCAGCGCACGTTGCGCAGGCTTGGGCAGTTTGGCAAAGGTCTCCGCACTGGAATCGGTAATCGCACCGCCGATGCCCAGCAGCTCCTGAAACTGGCGCTGCGGATTGACGAAGATGGAGTTCTCTTTTTCTGTCAGCGCATGCCCTGCCCTGGGCGCATCAGCGGTGCTGACACGCATCTGCTGCGATGCGCCTTGGGCGGACGTGTAGACGCGTAACGCGCCGGCGGGTGCTGCTGGAGGAGTAGCAGCATCTACAACGGCAGCTTCTACCGTATTCGCCGCAGGAGTAGAGGCAGATGATGCCGTTGATGCCGGCATCGGAATCGGCGTTGTTGCCGCTGCGGACGCTGCAGATGCCAATACTGTTTCAGTCGCAGCGCTCCAAACGCCAAGCACGCCCATCACCGACCACGCAATCGCTCGCTTCACCGTGCACCCTCCCAGGTTGGTCGCACAGCCTAACCGACCGACGCGCCGCAAATGCCCCCACAAACGAGCACAAGCGCGAATTGCTTCTCCCCGTTGAACAAGTGCTCGGCGAGCGCATGACGGCATGTCTGCTGAGCTTAAAGCCAAGCCAGTCAATCAACGCCGCAGTCTCACCCTTCTCCCGTCGGGAGCAGGTGGCCCGAAGGGCCGGATGAGGGTACGTCTGCATGGATTGGTGTCCAGTCCATCAATCAACGCAACAACACAGATGCCAACCAGGACAGCACGTCCATTATTCCCAGCACCCTTACTCATGCCCCGGCCCCATCCTGCGGCGCGAGCGCTCCAAAACACGTACGCCAGTCGTGTACAAGCTGTCTTTCGCCCGGAGCGATGAAGGACGCAAGTCATCTGCAAGTCCACTACAGCGCAGACCGTGCCAACCGATCCAGAATCCCAGGCACTTCCACCCCAAGCTCCCGCGCCAGAAACCCCACCGGCCCGATTCTCTTGGCCAACTGCCTGCCTGCGGCCGCATGCACCAACACGCCCCATAACGCAGCGGTCAACGCGTCGCAGCCGCGCGCGGCAAAACCGGCAATCAATCCCGCCAGGACATCGCCAGAGCCGGAGGTGCCCAACCCGGACGCACCGCCGCGATGCACCCACAGCGCGCCATCCGGCCCGGCAATAACACTGTCCGCGCCCTTGACGATCACCACGCTGCGCATCGTCTTCGCAAACGCCAACGCGTAGTCGCCAGGCGCCGCTTCCACCGCCGCCTTGTCGTCGCCGGCCAGCGTGGCCATCTCGCCGGCATGCGGCGTCAGCACGAACGGGCGGCCCACCGGCGCACGCAAACGTGGCGACAACGCGCCCGCATCCAGCACCAATGTGCACACCGCCTGCGCAATCGCACGTTTGACCAACGCCGCAGTGGTGTTGGTCGACGCCATCCCCGGCCCGATGACCGCCGCATCGCAGGACGCCATGGCCGCATCGAGCGCGCGGTGCCCGCGCACAATTTCTCCTTGCGCGTTCTGCCCCAACCCGAGCACCAAGGCTTCCGGAACCGCCAACGCCATCCCTGGTGCAACGCTCGCCGCGGTGGCGATCTGCAGCTTGCCCGCGCCCGCACGCAATGCCGCCTCGCCGGCCAACAACGCGGCGCCCGGCACACGCATCGATCCACCCACAATCAGCACGCGCCCACGCTGCTCCTTATCGCCACCGGGCGATGGCAGCGGCATCGCCCGCAATGCCGCTGCGGTGAGCATCCGCACGCGTGCCGCAGCCATGTCAGCGCGCTCCTGCCGGCCGATCGGACTCGGTGGTCACCGGCTCCTGCGCCAGCTCCGGCGACACGAACTTGGTGCGTACCAGCTCCAGCGACTGCCCATCGGCTGCGGCCACGTACTCGGTCACCCCGCAATTGGGCACATCGCCCTCGCGGTCGATGCCCAGAATGGTGGCCTCGTCCATCCGCTCGATCAGATAGCGGAAGCAATTGACGATCACCTGATGCCCCACGATCAACACGCGCGCACCCACATGATTACGCTGCAAATCGCCCACGATGCTGCGCAGGCGAAAGATCACATCGCACCAGCTTTCGCCACCGGGCGGGCGGAAGTAGAACTTGCCCACCAAGTTACGTTGCTCAAACAACGCGGGAAACGCATCTCGAATACCGGAGGTGGTGTAACGGTCGAGCACACCGAATTCCTTTTCGCGCAGCCGCTCGTCCAAGCTCACTGCACCGGCGGGTTGGCCCAACGCCCGCGCCACCGCTGCGGCGGTCTGCCTCGCACGCACATAGGTGGAACTCAGGATCAAGGTCGGCCGCTCGTGCTCGGGTAGTCCCGCCATCCACGCACCCAGGGCCTCCGCCTGGCGCTCACCCAGCGGCGAAAGCGGAATATCCGCATCGCGATGCTCCAGCTCGATCAGCGCCGCTCCCTTGGCCTCGGCCACATCGCGCGCCACATTGCCTGCGCTCTGCCCATGCCGCACCACCCACAACCGCGCCGGCCACTGCGCCGACACCCCTGCAACCGCACTGTTCTCACTCACATGCATCTCCTGCAACAAGCCCCACATGTCGCACAGCGGCCGTGAAAAAACGGTCGACCAGCGCATCTGCACGAACTGCAACGCAGCGCACGCAGCACCTATGACCAATGGCCTACAGCCCAGCGAACGCAACGGATGGCTAACGCAACGCCGCTATACTGCAGCCCCCCCGCCTGCCTGCTCCCCATGTCCAACGTTCTGCTGCTACGCACGGCGAAAGAGCGCGAAGAACTGCTGCTGGAAGAGGTGCTCGACGCCACCGAACAGTGCATCGACGAGATCGGCCTCAACGCCACCAGCTTCGAACTGATTGCCGAACGCGCCAAGGTCTCCTGCGGCAGCCTGCTGCAACGCTTCGAAGACAAAGACGCATTGGTGCGCGCACTGCTGGAGCGCAACTACATGCGCGCCATCCGTCAGATGTGGCTGGTGGACCGCCCGGCCAACGTGCACGTGGTGGATTTCATTGCAGGCCTGCTCGAAGAATGGCTGTTGCAGGAAATCAACATCAAACGCACCCGCATCGACCTGGAGCTGCACCTGGCCACCCTGCGCGACCCGGTGCTTGCCGCCTTCATGCGCCGCCAGAGCGCATCGCTGATCGAGCACCTCAGCGCCCTGCTCAAGCGGCTACTGCGCGGCCACGCCGACCCCGCCAGCAGCGAACAGGAATTCCAGGCCCGCGTCTTCGCCGTCGCCGCCATGTGCGGCGGCCTGCACAGCGTGATGACCAGCGGCATGGAACTCAACCGCATGCATTTGCAGCTGATTTTGCGCGAGAGTTTGTCGGGGATTTTGAAGTCTGCGCCGGTATAGGGTCAGCGACGTTCGTGTGCTTCCAAGCTAGCGGGCCACTGCACCTGCACCAACACAGCCGTGAGCTGGTCGCTCAGTAGCTCCAGACAAAACGCCAACTCGTCCATGCAGATGGACGGCTGCCGCAACTGCTGTTCAGCCTGCGTGCGCGGTTGCGCAAGATGGGACAGAAAGCGCATGTGGTCGCGCAATTGCTGCAAACGGTACTGAGCGCCCTCTGGCAGAAAGTAGCCAAGGTCGGCGTCGAAGGGAGGATAGGCCTCGGTCATAGAATCTCTCGCATCCACGAAATCAAGAGAAACCACCGTTTTCGGAGGTGGCAACCCGCTGCACGAGGAGTTCCGAGGCTCCATGAGACGAAGATTGCTATCGCCAAAGGAATAGGTCAAGTGCAATAGCAAAAACTAGACTTCGCGCCATTCCTGGCCGAGCCTGACTGCCGCTCCAGTCACGGAAGTCGGCCATTATGGCTTTTGCCAGATAAGATATCGGCAAGTGCACAACATCTCCCTGTTTCCAGGCCAAACCGTTGGAAATCCAAGCGTGATTGTTTACCAGTCGACCAAAGCTGCGTTCCTGCAGCTCTCGCAACAACAGCCTATCGAACGGGTGATTTCTAACGCTTACACCGTCAAGACTGGGAGATATGCGCCCGAGAGCGAGTTCAGAGCGTGGAGGCACTCTCTTACGCAAATGGCTGACGTTCTCAGTGACGACACCCTCCCAGATGAAATGGGCGTCGGAATCGAGTTCGGCATCGCGCAAACCGCCAAGCGCATCGACTTCATTCTGAGTGGGCTAGGCGAAGCGGATGAACCGCACGCGATCATCGTAGAGCTCAAGCAATGGTCTACTTCATCCGTTACCGATAAAGACGGCATCGTCAAGGCTCAGCGTGGCGGGCCAAAAGAGAGCGAAGGCCCCCATCCGTCTTACCAGGCCTGGTCTTATGCCGCCCTGCTACAAGGATTCAACGAAGCGGTGCACGAAGGAGCAGTGCAGCTAAAACCATGCGCGTACCTGCACAACCATTTTCGCGATGGCACCATCAACGATCCGCGCTATGCCGCTTACACCGACAAGGCGCCGTTGTTTCTACGGGGCATTGAGGAGAAGCGCAAGCTACGCGAGTTCATTCGTCAGCATGTACGAAAAGGCGATAGCGGAGAATTGCTGTACAAGATCGAGCAAGGTCGTATCCGTCCATCCAAGATGCTTGCCGACAGTGTGGTCCGCATGCTCAAGGGAAACCAGGAGTTCGTGCTGATCGACGAACAGAAGCTGGCCTACGAAACCTGCCTGGCACGGGCAGCACAGGCTAGCGCCGAACGCAAACAGGTCCTGATAATCAAGGGTGGCCCCGGCACCGGAAAGTCCGTAGTGGCAGTGAATCTGCTGGTTGAGCTGACAAAGCGTGGCATCACCACCAAGTACGTGTCCAAGAACGCAGCTCCGCGCGCGGTGTATGCGGAAAAGCTAGCCGGACATATACGCAAGATTGAAATCGGCAACCTGTTCTCCGGCTCAGGCAACTTTCACCAGGCCGAAAGGGACGTATTTGGAACCTTGGTAGTAGATGAGGCCCACCGCCTAAACGAGAAGAGTGGCCTGTACGGCAACCTTGGCCAGAACCAGGTGATGGAGCTGATCCGCAGCGCCCACTGCGCCGTCTTCTTCGTCGACGACGACCAGATCGTCACGCTGTCCGACATCGGCCATAGTGGCGAATTGCGCCAATGGGCCGCGCACTTCAACGCAGAGGTGACCGAACTCGAGTTGACATCACAATTTCGATGCGCTGGCTCGGATGGCTACATCGCTTGGCTGGATGACGTCCTTGGTATTCGAGAGACCGCCAACACCAAGTTCGACCTTGGTACTTACGAATTCGGTGTGCTCGATTCGCCCCATGAGCTGCATGAGTTGATCCGCGACAAGAACCACACCGCCAACAGATCCCGAATGGTTGCCGGTTATTGCTGGGACTGGAAGAGCAAAAACGATCTGAAGGCTTGGGATATCGAAATTCCCGACCACAACTATCGTGCCCAATGGAACCTCGGCAGCGACGGTAGCCTATGGGCCATAGCCGCGAACTCCGTTGAGCAGGTCGGCTGCATCCACACCTGTCAGGGCCTGGAAATGGACTACGTTGGCGTGATCATAGGTCCAGACCTGGGGTGGCAAGACGGCCGCGTGGTCACCGATGCCAACAAACGTTCAAGGCAGGACCGCTCGATTCGCGGCTACAAGTCGCAGGCAAAGAGTAACCCCGATCTGCATGATCGCGTGGACCGCATCATCCGAAACACATACAAGACCTTGATGAGTCGGGGGATGAAGGGGTGCTATGTCTATGTCAGCGACCCGGAACTTAAGGAAGCAATGCTGGCACGACTGATCTAGACACGACACGGACGCTGAAGGATTGGTAGATCGAGCAACCGTTGAGCGAGGACGGCACCGTGTACGGCTAGCTCAGCCACTAGGCCTGTAATGAAGCAGATGCAATAAATCAGGACCGTCAAACCGCGTTGCCAGGCGATCAGCTCGTACGCCTCTCTCAAGGACTTCCGCAACTCCTTCTGATCACGTACTTAACCTGTGTTAGGACGGTATTGATCGCGATCTCCGCATCAAACCGTGCACCCTTGCCTTGCCAGGGTACAAAACAGGACGGATCTCCGGCGCGATCGATGCCCTTTGCTGTCCCATCCCTACCGATTTGCCTATAGTTCTCGGTAGACCCTGCAATGGATTGACCAATGCACATGATGTCATCCGGGCGGTGCCTGACGCTTGCACTTGCCGTCGCTGTGACCGGCAGTGCCTGTGCACGGACGCCATCACCCGAACAAAAAAGGACTTCCCCCGTGTCTGACACCGTCACAACAGGCCGCACCATCAACGGGCACACCTATTCGGATGCGCCTGTGGATGTGACGCTGGGGCCAAACACGTTCCGCATTCCCGCCAACTACCTGGACAGCCAGATCGCACCATGGCCGGGCGAAGGCGTGACGCTTGTCATCGAGTGGCCGGACATGACCCCCACCCCGCCCGGTGCGCGGGCGAACCCGCGAACTAACGATTTTCGGAAGGAAATCCACGCATCGATTGACTACGTTGACCGGGTCCCTATTGAGGCACTGCTGACGCGTTTTTCGTCTAACGAAACGCTTACCAAGGCTGATTGGGTCGAACGAGGTAATCCGGTAGAGAGACTAGATCTCCGGATTGCACGACCTGAAACACTCGGATTGATTCCCTATGCAATCGATGAGGAGAAGATGGATGCGTATGTGAAAGCGTACGAAGCCCACTACGGCGAGCCTCCAGCGCGTAACCCTGCGCTTGAATACGACTGGTATGTCGCACGCGACGTCAACGGTGATTTAACGACATTTATCAAATGCGATAGTGCCAAATTTCGCAAGGACGGCATACGGCTTGAGGGCAACCAGGTTATCGACGAGGAAGGCTCGGTTGTCGCCGATTGCACTCACTACCTTGTCGATGTCGAGAACAAGCTGTCCATCACTCTTCACTACTACCGGGCATTTCTGAAGGACTGGAAGCGCATGGAACATGCGGTAAAGGACGTACTAGCCCGAACCAAGGTCAGGTGACAGACCCATCGACAAGGAGTGAAATATGAGTGGAATGACGGAGCAAGATCTCAAAATCCTTTCCAACTATGCCAATAGAGGCAATCGCGAGCTGTATTGGAACTATCTTTCGCAGCTAGAAGGCGCAGACGGCTACGGAACGCTGGCGCTGGGCGTGGTACGAAACGACAGTTTGCCCGGTCAGGTGGCCAACAGTTACGCGCAAGGCTACGCCAGGTCACAACACGATAATGGCTCGCGTTTTGTCAATGCTGACCTAACCGAACGGCAGTGGGAAGAGTTCGGACAGACGCTACTCACACAGGATCTTGAGCTTAGGCAAAGCTGGTTTCGTAGCGACCGTCCGGATCTGGCACTAAATCTGCCAGGCAGATCAGTAATGCTCGCGCACGACCGTGCATTTGAGCAGCATCGTCTCGACCCCAACTGCTGGACACCACGCGTGCTCCTGCAAGCGTCCCTAGAAAAAAGCGGCCCCCAGAAGCTGGAACAGATCTGGACCAACATGCTCGACAACGAGTACGTCGGCGCCGCTCGCATCAGCAATACCGGCTACGAGACCTTTGCGCAGATGGGCTTGGTGGACGGTAGCCAGTACCTGGCTAAGTTGGGGGCGACCGAAGCGATCCAGATGCTTGAGGGCCGTTCTGCGATCAATCCGAACGTCATCGGCAGCAACAGTTTCTATGCGATGTACTTCGAACAAGAACAGAAATGGATGAATGTCAGCGTCGGTGGCGGGCATCCTTCCATGCGCGAAGAAACCAATCCTGCGCGCCTGGCAGAACTCAACGATACACGCCAAGTCCGCATGGAGCGCCAGCAGAAAGCGACGCAATTTCATGAGGACGATCAGCACCGCTCCATTACCCGCAGCCCGTTC
This sequence comes from Xanthomonas sp. Leaf148, assembly GCF_001423585.1. Classification (GTDB taxonomy): domain Bacteria; phylum Pseudomonadota; class Gammaproteobacteria; order Xanthomonadales; family Xanthomonadaceae; genus Xanthomonas. Next base: position 775,504 of record NZ_LMOP01000001.1, read on the forward strand.
ACGGCATCGATCGATGGCGTGAACGATCGGACGCAGGCACCTACCAGGCTAGCCGATATCGGCCCGGGCCACCGCGACTACGCGTTGCTGCAACAGGTGAGCGCTGGCGTGAGCGCGATCGATGCGCAAGCCGGGCGCACACCGGACGAAAGCAGCGAACGCCTGGTGGCCAGTGCCATGAACCTGGCCCGCCAGAACAATCTGGACCGGGTGGATCATGTGGCGTTGAGTACGCAGACCGTGCAACACCCGGCCGGTTACACGGTGTTTGTGGTGCAAGGTGCGTTGAACGACCCTGCACACCTGCGTGCATCGATGCCCACCGATGAGGCGGTGCGTACACCGGTGGGACAATCGCTGCAGCAGCTGGAAATTGCGACGGTGGATCGTCAACAGGCAGCTCTGCAGAGCCAACAGCAGGAGATGGACAACCGCTCACGTGAAGCTCCGGCAATGCGGATGGCTTGAGTGCTATCTGGCATCACGCAGCGTTGCGAGGCATCTTCGCCGTGTAATACGGATTGCGCGTAGACGACCAGCACCGCTTCGTGATGCAAGTGGCCGTGTTGAGATGCTCAACGAACACCCTCTGCCACGCGACGCCAGAAGTCACACTCGGCTCAGACGCACAAGGGTGCGCACATCCAGTGCACTACGCCCTTACGCGAATCGGCAGACTGCAAACAGGCACTCACCTCCAACACCCGACACAAAAAAGCCCGGCGGTTGCCGGGCTTTTTCGTTAACTCACATCCGGCAAAGCTCAGCCCTTGCGCGCCTTCAACCACGCCTCGATCTGCGGCACCAATGCCGCGCGCAGCTTGATCCGGGTCTGGATGCCGGTGATGGCGGTTTCTGCATCGCGGCGCGAGGTGGGAGCCAGGTACTGGTCTGCGTAGGCCTTGATTTTGTCAGCCATCTTCGGGTCGACCGAGCCGGAACCCAGACTCGGGTAATAGCGGGCACGCGAGGTGGAGTCGATCAGGCCATCCACCTGCTGCCGATGCGCCACGGCGAAGTCGAAGCCCAGGTCCGGATGTTCGCTCGCCACCATGTCGATCATGCTGGCACCGGTGGTGGCGCCTGGCTCGGCGGTCAAGGCCAGCTCCAGTGCACGCTTGGCCAGGGCCTGGTCCTTTGTTGCCGCCAGCAGGCCATAGTACTGGTCGCGGATCATCGAAGAGGTTTCCTTCTTCGCCATCGCATGCAGTGTGTCCCAGGTGGCGGCATCGGCATTGCGCGCGACGATGCTCAGCACACTGGTGCGCAGCTCCGGCGACAGCGACGCCGGGTCGGCCTGGAAGGCGGCAAAACGGCGGCGCGCTTCGGCAATGAGCTGCGCGTCGCCCATGTCGCTGAGGCTGCCAATCAGCCGCGTGCGCAGTTGCTTGATCTGCGCCGAATCGCCAGCGCGGTCGTCCCAGCCCAGGGTGGCAAATTGCGGTGCCAGCCGCGAGGTGGCATACGACCGCCATGCGGCACGGGTGGCCGGGTATTGCTTGAGCATGTCGTCGACGCTGTCCACAGTGCCGGCCACCGTTTCCCACAGGTCCGGCGCAGCGCCCACCGCCACCTTGGTGGTCAACTCCAGCGCATCTGCCTGCGGTTGCAGGCCAACCGTGGCAAGCGCACTGGTATCCATCATCAAGCCAAGCTGGTCCACCACCGGCAGGCTGGAAAATGCAGTGCTGAGCGCCTTGAACTGCGCAGGTGCATAGCGGGTGCGGAAGTAGCCTTTCTGCCCGGCGTTGACCAGCACCGGTGTATCGCAGCCGGGCAATTGCAGCTGTGCGCTGCCATCCACCAGCACGCGTACCGGCGCGCCGTTGCCGGCACGCACGGCGACCGGCACATGCCAGCGCAGCGGCTGCTTGTCGGGGCGATCGAGCGTGTATTCGCCTTGCTGCAGGGTGAGGTTGGTCTGCCCGTCCACACACGTGGAGGCGACATTGATCAACGGCACGCCGGGCTGGGTGGTGAAGTCGTGTGCAACCTGGGTGAATTGCTTGCCCGGTGCCATCGCATCAACCTGCTGCCACAGCGCATCGGTCACCGCGTTGCCGTACTGATGTTGCTTGATGTAATTGCGCACGCCGGCGCGCCATTGCTCGGCGCCGACGTAGTCTTCGAGCATGCCGATGACCGCTTCGCCCTTGTCGTAGGTGATCACGTCGAATGCCTGGCTGGCCTGCTCCACGGTGTCCACGTGCTGTACCACAGGATGGGTGGTGACGTAGGCATCGCGCCGCATCGCCGCGCGGCTCTTGAAGGCTGCCTTGGTCTTGTCGATATCCCATTCCGGGTGAAGCATCGTGGTCGTCCGCGATTCCATCCAGTTGGCAAAACCTTCGTTGAGCCACAGGTCGTCCCACCACGCCATGGTGACCAGATTGCCGAACCACTGGTGGGCAATTTCATGCGCAGCGGTCGTGAACACGGCCTGCTTGCTCTTGATGTCGGCCACCACCGGGTCGAGCAGCAACACGAATTCGAAACTAAAGATCGCGCCCCAGTTTTCCATGGCGCCGAAAAACTGGCTCTGCCCGGGCGCAGCGATGTTGTCCAGCTTGGGCAGCGGATACGGCACACCGAAGTAATCGTTGTACACGTGCAGCACATCGCGGCTGGATTCCAGTGCGAACTTGGCTTGATCGACCTTGCCGGCCTGCGCGATCACACCAATCTCGGTGCCGTTATCCGTCTTGACCGTGGCGCGCTCGAAGTCGCCCAGGCTCATGAACAGCAGGTAGGTGGACATCTTGGGCGTGGTCTGGAAAACGACCTTCTTCATCCCGCCCGCCGCTGCGCTGGAACGCGCCACCGGCATGTTGCTCACCGCCATCTGCTTGGCCGGCGCATTCACCGCCAGGTCGAACGTAGCCTTGAAATTAGGCTCATCCCAGGACGGAATGAAGCGACGCGCATCGGAATTTTCGAACTGGGTAAACAGCGCGCGGCGCTGGCCCTGCGGCGTGGTGTAATCCAGCGCAAACAAGCCATTGGCCTGCGTGTTGATGATGCCGCTGTAGTCGATGGATAACACGTAGTTGCCCGGTGCCAGCGGTGTGCCGGTATCGAAGCGCGCGGTCTGCGCATCGGCGTCGGTGGCGATCTTGGTCGCTACCGGCTTGCCGCCCGTTGCTGCGAGCGTGGCCTTGGAAAAGCGCAGATTGGCCGCCTGCAACACGATGGCATCGGTGGCGGTGAGCACCTGGAGATCGATGCGCACCTTGCCGTCGAAGGTCATCTTGTCGGCATGCGGGGTGATCTCCACCGCGTAATGCGTCGGCCTGGCGGTTCGCGGCAGCTGGGTAGTGACCTGCGAGGCCGATGGAGCCCCCGTCTCGGGAGCAGCGGCAGCATGGGCCACGGTAGCGGCGGACGTGCTGGCCAGCGCCAGTGCAATTGCAGTCACCAAAATATGGCGCATGAGGTTCCTAACGTGATGAAAGTTGTCCGTGCAGAATCATCGCGTCAACGCAGATACCCCAACACAGCCGAAAGTCACGTCCACGCCTTGCGAGCACGAAAACGTAGACGTGGAAAAGAAGCGTTGGTGCTGCCGATGATAATCAAAGCAAGCCGGCGCGAATGGACGCCGGATGGCGGGGGCCATGCTACAGGCCAGCGGTGAACACGACTCGTATCAAGGCGGCTGATGCGCAGTTGGCAATGACCGTGATGCGTCGCGCGCCCAATACCTCCAGCACCACTCGGCATGATGCCGACGCTACACATCCGCCGTGATTGCAGTCGGCCTGCCTGATCGGCTGCGCTGCGTGCGCAAGCGGGCCTTGGACTGCAGCCGGCACGTACACCATTACTCCGCTACCCAAGGCGACGTGCGGTAGCGTGACAAAGAAAAGCCCCGCTTTCGCGGGGCTTTCTTGTTGCCATGACGCATCAGCCGATCAGGCGAACGGGTCCTGCAGCACCATGGTGTGGTCGCGGTCCGGGTTGGACTGCAATCAGGCTGCCGGCACGTACACCATTACTCCGCTACCTAAGGCGACGCGCGATAGCGTGACAAAGAAAAGCCCCGCTTTCGCAGGGCTCTCTTGTTTCCATGACGCATCAGCCAATCAGGCGAACGGGTCCTGCAGCACCATGGTGTGGTCGCGGTCCGGGCCGGTGGAGACGATGCTGATCGGGCAGCCGGCCAGTTCTTCCAGCGCGCGCAGGTAGGCGCGTGCAGCAGGCGGCAACTCGTCCCACACGGTGATGCCGTGGGTGTTCTCGCTCCAACCCGGGAACTCCAGGTACACCGGCGTGCACTCTTCCCAGCCCTGTGCATCCAGCGGCGCGTATTCGGTGCGCTTGCCGCGGTATTCGTACGCGATGCAGACCTTGAGCTTTTCCATGCCGTCCAGCACGTCGAGCTTGGTGATGCACAGGCCGGAGATCCCGTTGATGGCTACCGCGCGCTTGAGCGCAACGATGTCCATCCAGCCGCAACGACGCGGCCGGCCGGTGGAGGCGCCGTACTCGGCACCGCGGTCGCGGATGCCCTGGCCCACTTCGTCGTCCAGTTCGGTCGGGAACGGGCCGCCACCCACGCGCGTGGCGTAGGCCTTGGCAATGCCCAGCACGTAGTCGATCGCATCGGCGCCAACACCGGTGCCGGCCAGTGCGCCGCCCACCGTGGTGTTGGAGCTGGTGACGTACGGATAGGTGCCGTGGTCGATGTCCAGCAACGCGCCCTGCGCGCCTTCGAACAGCACCCGCTTACCCTGCTTGCGCAGATCGTGCAGGATGCCGGCCACGTCGTACTTCATCGGCTGCACGTAGTCGCCGAACGCCAGCGCTTCGTCGTAGGTCTTCTGGAAATCGACCGCTTCCACGCCCAGGTACTTGGTCAGCACGAAGTTGTGGTAATCCAGCGCGGTGCGCAGCAGTTCTTCCAGCTGCGGCGGGTAATGCAGGTCGGCGATGCGGATACCGCGACGCGCCACCTTGTCTTCATACGCCGGGCCGATACCGCGACCGGTGGTGCCGATGGCCTTGCCGCCAGCGGCCTTCTCGCGCGCCTGATCCAGGGCGATGTGGTACGGCATGATCAGCGGGGCAGCCGGGGAAATCTTCAGGCGCGAACGCACCTCCACACCGGCGCCTTCCAGCTCGCTGATTTCCTTGATCAGCGCAGCCGGAGAGATCACCACGCCATTGCCGATCAGGCACAGCGCGTCGTCGCGCAGGATGCCGGACGGGATCAGATGCAAGACGGTCTTCTTGCCGTTGATGACCAGGGTATGGCCGGCGTTGTGGCCGCCCTGGAAGCGGACGACCGCACCGATCTCTTCGGTAAGCAGATCGACGATCTTGCCTTTGCCTTCATCGCCCCACTGGGCACCGAGCACGACAACTGACTGACCCATGACGGGTGGACTCCTGAGTTTTGCTGCGGCCATCGGGGCCGCGGGATGGGACCGGTTCGGGGCTGGCGGCGCCACCTTGCGCGCGGCTCCATCGGGGAGCGTTGCAGCAGCGACCAACCCGGACACGGAAAAAGCCGAACGGAGTGCTCTGGTTGGAGCGTGCCCGGCCGGCTTTTGTGCATTATCCGGGTTTCGGGTGACGTGCACTACCCCTGGCGAGGCGGCGGATCGGGGGCTGGTCAGATTGCGGCTGGCCGTCGGGTGGTGGGTGCTGCCGAATGCTGCCTGTCTCTAGCCTGGTCGTCGGAAATCTCCAATTCCCTCGGGCCGTAGGAGCGCACCTGGGCGCGACGCTTTGCTAGGAATGCCTGTCGCGCCCGGGTGCGCTCCTACGCTGCCGGAATGGATGGCCCGCTCAGTGCCGCACGATCCACAGCGCGATCGCTCCCATTACCAGGGTGACGCCGCCGATAGCGCGCAGTTGGGCGGTGGGCAGGCTGAACAGTTGCTCGACCATGCGCTTCCAGGCGGTGGGCGCGGCAAACAACAGCAAGCCTTCAATGACGGCGATCAAGCACAACGCTGACAGAAATTCGTGCATCAACAACACCAGGACAACGTGGGGATCTGCAGTGTGCCGGTTCGGCAACCAACAGGCCTACAGCGTAGGAGCGCACCCGGGCGCGATGGGCATTACCGGTAAAGCTGTCGCGCCCAGGTGCGCTCCTACGCGGCTGGGTCTGGCTCATAAAACCAAGCAAGCCTCACTCGTCATCTGGGATGCCCGGCGCGATAGACACCCTGGGAATCTACAAAAGACAAGCCACCCGGCAGGCAGGCCAGGCAGGCCTGCATCGTAGGAGCGCACCTGGGCGCGACGGGAATTACTCAGAAACCGAGTCGCGCCCAAGTGCGCCCCACGCTGACCGGTCTCACAGCCAGATTGCGTCCCAGAAGGGGTAATCGCCGAGGCGGGTAACCAGTCCGGCCCGCAGTGGATTGGCGACTAGGTAACGCGCCACTGCGTGCAGGTCGTCGTCTTTGCGCAACGCGTGGTCGTGGTAACTGCGGCTCCAGACCGGCACGCGATGTTGACGCTGATCGTTCACCGCGCGCGCTGCGCACGCTTTCATGCGCGATACGGTGTCGGCTAACGACGTGGCGCTGCCGAGTTGCATCAACCAATGCACATGATCAGGCATCAACACCCAGGCCAGCAGCCTGGCATCGGGTGGCGTTGCTGCGGTGAACGCCCGACAGGCCGCGGCGGCGAGCAGAAAATCTGCGAACACAGCTCGACGCTGCCATGTCGTGGTGGTCAACAGGTAACCGCCGTTGGGCAAAGACTGTCTGCCGCGGCGCAGCGCGCGATGCCCGGGTGAGTGGACGTTGGCCATGCGGCAATGCTGATGGCCTCGCAGCATGGGGGATATCAGGGGTTGCCTGGTTTGGTTCTAGGAGATCTACGGGTTATCTAGCTGTTTAAAGTTTGAAGACGGTCGGTTGGGTATGCCGGCAAGGCCATGTCGCGCCCAGGTGCGCTCCTACGTGACGGGCTCTTTGGGCGAGCATGCAACTGTTTGGCCGTGACGGGCACAGACGAAAACGCCCGCATTGCGCGGGCGTTTTCAGTTCAACACTGAGCGACTCAGTACAAGGTGATCAGCAATTCAACACTCAGCGATCAACGATCGCTCTTGAGGTACTGCAGGAACGGGTCGTTCTTGTCGAGCACGATCACGCCGTTGCCGTCGGCCATCGATTCGCGATAGGCCTCCAGACTGCGGTAGAAGGCGTAGAACGAAGGATCCTTTGCACCGGCCTGGCCGTAGATGCGGGCCGCGTCGGCATCGCCTTCGCCACGCAGCTTCTGTGCATCGCGCTCGGCGTCGGCCCTGATGACCGTGCTTTCGCGGTCGGCTTGTGCACGGATGGTCAGTGCCTGCTCTTCGCCTTCTGCACGCAGCTTGCTGGCTTCCTGCTTGCGCTGGGCCCGCATGCGCTCGTAGACGTCGGTGATCACCTGGCTGTCGGTCGGCAGGTCGATTTGCTTGATGCGCAAGTCGGTGATCTGCATGCCCAATCCCTTGATGGCGCCGTTGATGCCCTTGAGCTGGCTGGCAATCAATTCGCTGCGGTCGCCGGAGACCAGCTGCTGCAAGGTGCGCGAGTTGATCTGGTTGCGCAGCGAGTCGGTGATGATAGGTGCCAGGCGGGAATTGGCCACCGACTCTTCACCACCGGTGGCGCGATAGAACGCACGCACATCGGAGATGTAGCCGATGGCGAAAAAGTCCACGCTCACGTCTTTCTGCTCGGCGGTGAAATACCGCGCCGGGGCGGTATCGAGCACCTGGAAGCGGCGATCGAACACACGCACCGATTCCACCACCGGAATCTTGAAATGCAGGCCGGGCTTGAGGTCGGCACGCACCACGCGACCCAGGTTGAGCACCATGGCGGTCTGGTCTTCGCGCACCACGAACACCGAGCCCATCAGGGTCAGCAACACGGCGACGATCAGGCCGATGACTAGCGAATTTTTCATTGTTCGGTTCCCTCACGACCGGTCGGGCGCGGGCCGCGTTCCGGGTTGCGGATGGCCTCGCTGCTGGCGCTTTGCGGCGGATTCAGCAGCACGTCCTGCGGCACCATCGACGGCATGCCGCCATTGCCCGCGTTGCCGCCGGCGTTGGCAGCCTTGCCAGCATCTGGCAGCGGCACATAGATGACCTGGCGACCATCGCTACCGATCACCTTACGGTTCTCCGACAACACCTTTTGCACGGTTTCCAGCCACAGCCGCTTGCGCGTGACCTCGGGGGCATTGGCGTACTGCTCCTGCAACAGGGTGAAGCGGTCGGCGTCGCCCTCGGCCTTGGAGATCACCGCTTCCTTGTAACCTTCGGCACCGGTACGGGTGCGTGCACCCTGGCCGCGTGCCTCGGGCACCACCTTGGCGGCGTAGGCCTGGGCTTCGTTGATCAGGCGCTCGCGCACCTGCTGGGCACCGTTGACCTCGTCGAAGGCCGGCTTCACTTCTTCCGGCGGACGCGCGTCCGGCAGGGTCACTCCGGTCACGGCCAAGCCGGTGTTGTAGGCATCCAGCGCCATCTGCAGACGGTCCTTGGAGGCGATCGCCAGCGGGCCGCGATTGTTGAGCACGGTATTGAGGTCGGACCGCCCCACCTGCTCACGCACGGCACTCTGCGCGGCCTGCTCCAGCACCAGATCGGCATTACGCGAGCCGAACAGGTATTTGCGCGGGTCGCTGATCTGGTACTGCACGTTGAGCGAGACGTTGACGATGTTCTCGTCGCGCGTCAGCACCGGCACCTGATTGCTGAAGGTCTTGATCTCGGTTGCATTGACCTTGCGTACCGACTCGATGGGCCAGGGCAGCTTGAAGCTCGGGCCGGGCTGCAGGATGCGCGAGAACTGGCCGAAGCGCAGCACCACGCCACGCTGCTGTTCTCCGATGAGCTGGAAGCTGGAGAACAGCACCATCAGCACCACCGCGACCAGAATCCAGCGCCCCACGCCGCCGTCGAACAGCTCCTTCAACGGGGCGGGCAGATTGCCCCAGCCACCACCGTTGCCACCACCGCGCGGGCCCCAGGACCTGCGACGGTTGGGATCCGGGCCGTCTCCGCCCTTGTTGCCGGGTGTGTTCCAGGCCATGCACGCTCCATGATCGAGGGGCTGTGCGGGCCAGTCCCGCAGTGCCGCCGTGTTGTTTGATTCGCCGATTCTACTAGATGGGGCAGACCGGCCGTTTTGAAAGGCCCTGATTGGTGCATCGGCGGTTTAGCCGGCGGGGTGAATCAAGGGGTTGGCAGTTCTTGGCGGGGTGGAGACGAGGTAGCGGCGCCAGGTTATAGGTCGGCGGGAGCCCTCAATGCGCAAAACGGGTGCCGAGATCGAAGGCGCGGAGCCGACCGCTCCGCTACCGGGAGGTTTGGCCGAACCGATTCAGCGCGGCCGACGCGCCCCCGGCGCTCCTGCGCTCGACCTGGGCACTTCGAGACCGTGACCAGCACCAGCACGCACCATGACGACAGCGGCTGTACCGCGCCAATCAATGGTGACAGGACTGGGTTGGTGCACTCACGCGCACTGGCACATCGGCCTGGAGGGACGGCTGGTGCTGGAATGGACGGCTGCTGACCGAGGACAGCGGTGCTGTGGCACATCGCTCGCATTGCGCTGCGCTTTGACAGCGCATGCAACGTCACGCATGCAGGCATGTGACTGACGATCGACCACCTGACTGATTGGGCTGTACCTGCTACACCGGCGCGTTGATCCGCGCGGCAGCCAGGCGTCGCGAGTGCCATCGTGCAGGCGCGCTTCGGGCTCGATGCTGCGATGACACGGCAGCGATGATTAGCTGCGGTCCGTCGTGCGCTGCCATCGACATCGTGGGCAGCGGCGGAGAGTTGCATGCTGGCATGCAACGGAGCGGCGAAACAACGACGCCGCCCCATCGGGCGTTGCCGCACCGGACGCGCCAGATGGCAAGCGCGCATGCGCGCAGACCGTTGGCAATTGCCGGTTCGCAGTGAGGCGCGTGCCATTCGCCAAGGCGATGACGCTGGAAGTCATCGCCTGCTCGCGCGCGACTCCCGGCTCAGTTGCCGCGGATGTCAGCGATCACGCCTTGGGCGGCTCGTCCTTCTGGTTGAACACCCGCTCCATCACTTCCAGCAGTTCGTCTTCGGAGAACGGCTTGGTGATGTAGGCGCGCGCGCCTTGGCGCATGCCCCACATGCGGTCGGTGTCCTGATCCTTGGTGGTCACCAGGATCACCGGGATGTGCTGGGTGGTGGGCTCGCGCTTGAGCGTGCGCGTGGCCTGGAAGCCGTTGAGGTTGGGCATGACCACGTCCATCAACACCAGATCCGGCAGCGACTCCTTGGCCGCTTCCACGCCGGCGGCGCCATCGGTGGCGGTGATGGTTTCGTGTCCCAACTTCTCGACGATGCGCTGAATCCCCAGCAGCTGCGACGGCGAGTCGTCGACGATCAAAATGCGTGCCATGTGTTTCCCCTAGTGTGCGCGGCGAGTGTAGTGCGCCAGCTGCGCTTTCGGTAGCTGGGGGCAATAGCGCGATGGTCGAAGGCTGTGCTGCGGTGCGGTGCACGCGGTGCTCGCCTTCGCACTCCTGTGCGCCGTGGTGGGCGGTGAGGGGTTGGAAGCGAGGTGCAGGCGATGCGTCGCGCTTCGGCTAAGGGGGCTGCTGGCGCTGACTGCGGGAGGAGTGCTTGGATCCAGCTTCGCTCGCTGCGCGCAACCGACGCCATTGAAGTGGCGCCCGGCCGAAGTTGACCGACGCCGGCAGCCGCACCGGGCGGCCGTACCCTCACCCCAACCCCTCTCCCGCAGGAGAGGGGCTTTCGCGCCTCCTCATACTGGGAGGCTCGCGCGTTGCGACGGACGAGACGTCTGGACCTCAGCGCCCCTCTACCGAAGAGAAGCGCCTGTGGACCTCACACCATCTCGCCGAACGCCTTGGCCAGGTTGCGGTAGGCCTTTTTCTGCGCGTCGTCGGTGGGGGCCGGGGCCAGGATTTCCAGCTCCACGATCTGATCGCCCGGGGGGGTGCCCGGCAGGCCGCGGCCGCGCAGGCGCAGTTTGCGGCCGGCGTCCGAGTCGGCGGGCACCTTCAATTCCACCGAGCCGCCCAGGGTCGGCACGCTGATGGTGGTGCCCAGCGCCGCCTGCCAGGGCATGACCTGCAGGAAATAGAGAATGTTGCGCCCGTCCACCTCGAACTGCGGGTGCGCGGCGTATTCGATCTCCAGCAGCAGATTGCCGCCGCCGTTGCCCTGCCCGCTCAGGCGAATCACCTGGCCGGGCTGCACGCCCTTGGGCACGCGCACGTCCAGCTGCTTGCCGTTGATGGTGATGCGCACGCTGTCGCCCGAATGCACCGCTTCCAGCGGCACCGCCAGCTTGGCGCGGGTGTCACCACGCGCCTGCGGACCCGGCCCTGCGCCAGGACCGGCACCCGGGCCGCGCGGACGGCCGCCGCGCTGGCCGGCGAACAGGCTTTCGAAGAAGTCGCTGAAGCCGCCACCGGCACCGCCGTTGCCGAACACCTCTTCATAGTCGAAGCCCTGCCCGCCGCCGTGGCTGGGCGGCGCCTGGAACTCGTCGCCCGGGCGATAGCCCTGCGCCTTCAACTGGTCGTAGGCCTTGCGCTTTTGCGGATCGCGCAGCGCCTCATAGGCTTCGTTGATCGCCTTGAATTTGTCTTCGGCGCCGGCTTCCTTGCTGACGTCGGGGTGATACTTGCGCGCCAATCGGCGGTACGCGGTCTTGATCTCCGCATCGCCTGCGCTGGGCTCCACGCCCAGCGTTGCGTAGTAATCCTTGAATTCCATCTATTCACCTCTGGAAAAAAAACGGCCCGCAGCCAGGGCCACGAGCCAGTTCGAGAGGCAGACACCAGGTGGGACGGCCATGCATGGCGCGGGCGGTGGGAATCGTAGGCACATGCCGTCCCTGCCGATTCCAGACACCAACCGCGCCCGTGTGGCGGTCACGCAACAGGGTTGCTGGCCGATCTCTTCGCAGCCGGGCGGGCGACCGCGCCTATTCTACGGCGCGGCCGTCGCCGGGGAGCGAAGTCGGTGACCTCGCTCCAGGTCCATGACTTGTCAGCACGTGCCCCGCAGCACGCCGCGATGCCGGTCGGCGGCAACTGGCGAGCCGGGCCGGGGTGTCATGCACACCCCGGCCACAGTCCTGTCCGGCATCCGCCGCGCATGCGGCGGCTGCGATGGCGCTTACTGCACCGTGCTGCCGCCGGTGTCCTGCCCGTTGCCCACCTGAATGCGACGCGGGGTGGCTGCCGGCCGCTTGGGAATGCGGATTTCCAGCACGCCGTTGTGACCGGCGGCGGTGATGCCATCGGCATCGGCACTGTCGGGCAGCGCGAAACGCCGATGGAAACTGCCGTAGCGGCGTTCGATGCGCGAGAAGCGCTCGGTGTCGGTACTGGACTCGCTCTTGCGCTCGCCCTTGATCGACAGGATGCCCTTGTCCATCTGCACCTCGATCTGGCTGGGGTCGATGCCCGGCAGATCGGCATAAAGGACGAAGTGGTTGGGCTCTTCCGTGATGTCCACACGCGGCACCCATTGGGCGGTGACCACGGCCGATTCGTCGGTATCGCTGTTCTGTTCGAAGAAACGATCGAACACGTGCTTGATCTCGTTTTGCAGCGCGTGCGTGGGCCACTGGGGATAACGAACGATGTTCATTGCAAGCCTCCAAAAGGTTGGGTGAGGGGCCGGCGACGGCGGCATGCACCACTGCGCCGGCCATGTGCGTCAGATAGGCGTGGCCGTGCGGATTTCAAGCGCGTTGACGCGCTTTTTCCCTGCCCTTTTCTAGACTTCGTTCAGCCACACAGAGCCCAGCCCCATGACCATCGCCGTTGGTGACAGCATTCCCGAAGTAGTGCTCAAGCGCATGCGCGAAGGCATCGAGGCGGTCGACACGCATCGCTTGTTCGCCGGCCGCAAGGTGCTGCTGTTCGCAGTGCCGGGCGCATTCACGCCGACCTGCTCGGCCAAACACTTGCCGGGGTATGTGGAGCACTTCGAAGAGTTCCGCAAACGCGGCATCGACGTGTTGTGCACCGCCGTCAACGACCCGTTCGTCATGCAGGCCTGGGGCCGCGCCCAGCTGGTTCCCGATGGTCTGCACCTGTTGCCCGACGGCAACGCCGAACTGGTTCGCGCACTAGGCCTTGAAATCGACGCGAGCGCTTCGGGCATGGGCCTGCGTTCGCGCCGCTATGCGCTGTATGCCGACGACGGCGTGGTCAAGGCCTTGTTCGTCGAAGAACCCGGCGAGTTCAAGGTGTCTGCGGCTGATTACGTGCTGCAGCATCTGCCCGATTGAAGTCACGATTCCCCCGTCCACTCAGAAGGAAAACGGCCAGCCATGTCTGATCAGCCAGCCACCAACATCCCCGCCGGTATCACCGATACCGCCACCTTGCGCGCACGCGCACGCCAGAGCATCGAAGACGGCGCCATCACCGAGAGTTATCACGCCGACCGCGAGGCAGTGATCGCGCTGCTCAACACCGCGTTGGCGACCGAGTACGTGTGCACCCTGCGCTACTACCGCCACTACTTCATGGCCAAGGGCATGCTGGCCGACGCGGTCAAGGGCGAGTTTCTGGAGCATGCGCAGCAGGAACAGGCGCACGCGCACAAGCTGGCCGAGCGTATTGTGCAGCTGGGCGGCGAACCGGACCTCAACCCGGACACGCTGACCAAGCGCTCGCATGCCGAATACAAGGAAGGCACCGATCTGCGCGACATGGTCAAGGAGAACCTGATCGCCGAGCGCATCGCCATCGACAGCTATCGCGAGATGATCGATTTCATCGGCGACAAGGACACCACCACCAAGCGCATCCTGGAAAGCATTCTGGCCCAGGAAGAAGAGCACGCCGATGAGTTTGCCGACATGCTGGAAGGCTGGATCGGCGAGTGACTGTCTTGCGTTGGTGCTGATGGCGCCGATGCGAATGCAGCATCGAAGACGCAACACAAACAGGGCGCCGTTGGGCGCCTTGTTTGTGTTTGTGGTCTGGTGCGGACGCTGGCAGAAACCATGGTCCGCGTAGGAGCGCCCCTGGGCGCGATGAAGCCTTACCGGTAACGCCCCATCGCGCCCGGGTGCGCTCCTACCGGGTACATCGGCATGCCGGCAACTTCGTCAAAGCATTGTCACCGGCCATTGCGGTGAGCGGGTGCTGGCTTGCCCGGCCTTGCTGATGGCGCCGATGCGACTGCAGCATCGAAGACGCAACACAAACAGGGCGCCGCTAGGCGCCTTGTTTGTGCGTGTGGTTTGGTGCAGACGGTGGCAGAAACCATGGTCCGCGTAGGAGCGCACCTGGGCGCGATGAAGCCTTACCAGTAAAGCCCCATCGCGCCCGGGTGCGCTCCTACGTGCACCTCGATGCCCACTCAACGCAAGACGCGAAACCGCACTTGCGTCCAGGCGCCGTCGCTGGCCATGGCGGTGAGCGTGTGCTCTCCCACGTCCGCAAAGTCGCGTTGAAATCCCTTCCGTCCGTTGGTCTGTGCAATCCAACGACCGTCCAGCAGCCAGTCGATGCGCGCCTCGCTGCCCAGCGCACGCAACTGTAGGCGCACCGGGCGGGCGGTGTCGTTTGCGCGGGCCAACGTGGCGCGGTCGCTCAATCCATCGATGCGCAGCACGCCGCCGCCGGTCATGCGCCCGTCCGGTAGGCAGTCCGGTGCCAACGGCGGCAGCTGCGCGGCGGTGCGTTCTGCCGCGCTGAGCCAGGGCGATACCAGTGCCGGCCAGCGTGCCAATGCGTGTGGCGTGCGCGCATGTGGCTGCGTGCACTCCTGCGACAGGCGCTGGCCGCTGTGCGCGTCCACCTCGAACTGCAACCGCCCGCTTTGCCACAACCGCGCGTCGCGTTCGCCAAAGGTGGGCGGCAGCGCGCCATCCAGTGCGTAGGCCTCGGCACGGCGTGCGCACAGTGCCGGCGGCGTCTGCTCCAGCGCGCCGCCGAGCGGCCAACAAATCTCCCTGGCCTGCACCGTGGCCGGCATCGGCAGCGGCGCACTGTCGCCGGCGTTGCGCGGCAATGCATCGATGACTTCGAACATCAGCGGCAATGCGGTTACCGCACCGTATTGGCCGGGCAACGGTGTGCCATCCGGGCGGCCAACCCACACACCCACGGTATAGCGCCGCGTGCCGCCAATGGCCCAGGCATCGCGGTAGCCGTAACTGGTGCCGGTCTTCCAGGCCACCCCCGGGCGGGCGGCGGTATCGAAGGTGCCACTGCCATAGCCGGGGCGCGGATTGCTCTGCAAAATCTCGCGCACGATCCAGGCCGCGCCCGGCGACATCAACCGTCGATCGATCCGTGCATCGTCCGGCGTATAGCGCACGCGCCCGGCGATACCGCCACGATTGAGCGCCGCGAACGCACCGACCAATTCCTGCAATTGCGCACCGGTGCCGCCCAGGATCAACGCCAGCGATGGCGTGCTGCCACGCGGGAAGTGCAGCGCAATGCCGGCATTGGACAGCCGTGCGGCAAAGCGTGCCGGGCCGATGCGATCGAGCAGGTCCACCGCCGGCACATTCAATGACAAGCGCAACGCAGTGGCGGCACTCACCGGCCCGTTGAAGGCGGCATCGAAGTTGCCGGGCCGGTAGTCGCCGAAGCTCTGCGGCGCATCCACCAGCAGACTTTCCGAATGGATCAAGCCATCGTCCAACGCCATACCGTACAAGAACGGTTTGAGCGTGGACCCGGGCGAGCGCCAGGCCTGCACCATGTCCACATGGCCGAGCCGCTTGCGATCGCCGAAGCTGGCCGAGCCGACATAGGCACGCGCTTCCATCGTGGCGTTGTCGATCACCAGCAGTGCGGCCGAGGTGCGTTCGGGCAATTGCGAAAAATACGTGGCTACGCGCTCTTCCAGGGTGCGCTGCAATTCCGCATCCAGCGTGGTGACGATGCGTGCAGCGCGCGGTTGCGCGCTATGCAACCGCTGCGCCAGCAGCGCGGCATGCAAGGGCGGTTTGAGCGCGCGCGTCACCACCGGTTCGATGCGGGCATCGTCGACCTGCGCGCGCGACCACACGCCCAGCTCCACCATGCGATCGAGCACCTTGTCGCGCGCACGTTGCGCCGCTTCCGGGTGGCGGTCCGGGCGCAGCCGGCTGGGCGATTGCGGCAACACCGCCAGCAACGCTGCTTCGGCCTGCGACAACGCGGTGGCCGGCTTGCCCAGGTACGCCCAACTGGCCGCTTCCACGCCTTCGATGGTGCCGCCGTAGGGCGCGCGCTCCAGATACAGGGTGAGAATCTCGCGCTTGCTCAGATGCGCTTCCAGCTGCAGCGCGCGCAGCAACTGCTTGGCCTTGCCCCATGGCGTGCGCGTATGCGGGCCCAGAATGCGCGCCACCTGCATGGTCAAGGTCGAACCGCCGGAGACGATGCGTCCCTGCCCCAGCCACTGCCCGCCGGCACGCAACAAACCCCACGGGTTGACGCCGGGATGCCGCCAGAACCAGCGGTCTTCGTAGTTGAGCAAGGCCTGCAGATACAGCGGCGACACCGTGTCCGGGCTGGCCGGATAGCGCCACACGCCATTGCGATCGGCGAACGCGCGCAATGGCGTGCCGTCGCGCGCCACCACCAGGGTGGAGGTGTCGCGCGATTTGGGCAGCGGCAGCGGGAAGGCCAAGTCCAGCACCAGCAACGTGGCCAGCACCGCCGCCACGCTCAAGCGTAGCCACCGTCGCCAGTGGTGCCTGCGTGTGTGCGTCACTGCCTTGTGCTCGGCCACACTGTCCTGTGTCGTGGTGCTCATTGTGTTGGTGCGTCGATCATCCATCGCGCAAAGCATGCAGTGGCACGCGAATTTCGGCCACTGTGCCAGGCGCGTCGGTGCGTGCGTGCAGGCGCAGACTGCCGCCTTGGGCCTCGATGATCTGCCGCGACAGCACCAGCCCGATGCCGGAACCGCCAGGCTTGGTGGTGAAGAACGGCACAAACAGGTTGTCGCTGGGCGGGAGCCCGGCACCACCGTCGACGATCTCGATGCAGGCGTCGGTGTCGCCGCCGCGCGCGCGTAGCCAGACCTGTGCCTGCCCACCGGCCTCCAGCGCATTGCGCACCAGATTGATCAGCACCTGCTCCAGTTGATCCGCATCGGCCTGCACCTGCAGTGCAGGTGCGATATCGATACACAGGCGTGGGTCGTCGAGCAGATGCTGCACGCGCGCGCACAGGGGCTGCAGTGCAATCGGCATCACGCTGGGTGCAGGCAGGCGCGCCAGGCGTGCATAGCCGCCAAGAAAGCGCTGCAGTGCGGCGCTGCGCTGCTCGATCACCGCCAGCCCGCCGCGCAGATCAGTGTGCAGCTCCGCATCCACCATCGCTGCCGGTGGCGGCACCATGCGCGCCAGGGTGTCGGCAATCGAGCCGATCGGCGCCAGCGAGTTGTTGATCTCATGGCTGAGCACACGCAGCAAGCGCCGGAATGCCTGCGCCTCTTCGTCGCGCAAGGCGCGCTCCATCGGCTGCAGCACCAATAGATGACCGGCCTGGCTGCGGCTGCGCAAGGCCGCATGCCCTACCTGCCAGCGCCCCTGCTGGCCGGCGAATGTCTGCACGTGAATGCTTCCGGAGGGCACCGCGAACAAAGCCGACAGGCCAAGCGCCTCGGCAGAGCGCCCCAACAGCGTCTCGGCCGCGGCACCCAGCAAACGCTCGCCGGCCGGGTTCACCAGGCGCAGGCGCCAATCCTGCTCGAAGGCGAACACCGCACCGTCCAGCGCCGCCAATGTCTTGCTCAACAGTTGCAGGCTTTCGTGCACGTCGCGCTGCTCGTCCTGCAACCGTTGCGCCAGCAAATTAAAGCGCGCAAACAGCATGGCATCGCTGCCGGCAACCGAGACGGCGCGTACGCTGTAGTCGCCCTCGCGCAATGCGTCCAGCAATCCGGCCAGGGTGCGCTGGCGGTGACCATCGCGGCGCTGACGCAGGCGCACCATCGCGGCCGTAAGCAGGACCACGCAGGCGAGCAACAGCACGGCCTCGGTGGCCGCCGGCGCTCCCACACACAGCACGACCGCCAGTGCGAGCAGCGCGGGCACGGCCACCCACCACGGTTGCCAGCGCAGGGGTTTACCCGACATCGTCGCCACGCAGTCCGTGCTTGCCGATGCGCCGATACAGGCTTTGCCGGGTGATGCCCAACTGCTCTGCGGCGCGCTGCAGGTTGCCCTGCTGGTCGGCCAGTGCGGTGCGCAGCAGCAGCGCCTCGGCCTGATCCAGGGTCATGCGTGCTGCGACTGTCGTTGTGTCATGGGGCGCGGTACGCATGCGCAGGTCCTGGGCACCGATGACGTTGCCATCGACCAGCAGCGCAGCGCGCTCCATCGCATGCGCCAGTTCGCGCACGTTGCCCGGCCATGCGTAGCCGAGCAACGCCTGCTCGGCATCGCGCGCCAGCGTGGGCAAGGCCCGCCGATAACGCGTGCACGCCGCAGCCAGGTAGTGCCTGGCGAGCGGCAAGATGTCGTCGTGGCGTTCGCGCAGGGGCGGCACGCGTAGCTGAAACGTATTGAGGCGATACAACAGATCCTGGCGGAAGCGCCCGGCGGCGACATCGGCCTCCAGATCGGCGTTGGTTGCCGCCACGATGCGCACGTCCACGCGCTGGGTGCGCGAGGCGCCGACCCGTTCGAACTCGCCGTCTTCGATCGCCCGCAACAGCTTGGCCTGTTGTTCCAGCGGCAGGTTGCCGATTTCGTCGAGGAACAACGTGCCGCCATCGGCCAGCTCGAAGCGGCCGCTGCGGTCCTGGCGCGCATCGGTAAACGCGCCACGCACATGGCCGAACATCTCCGACTCGAACACGCTGGCGGCCAGCCCGCCGATATTGACCTTGATCAGGGGCTGCGCATGCCGTGCGGACCATTGATGCAGCAGCTCGGCCACCACACTCTTGCCGGTGCCGTTTTCGCCGAGCAACAGCACACCGACATCGCTCTTGGCGATGCGCGACAGATCGTCGAGCAGACGGCGCATCACCGGCGACTCGGCGATGAAGCCGCCGGCCGCCTCCTGCAGCCGCAACGCCTGTGCCTCGCTGAGGTGGCGCTCGCTGCGGCGGCTACGGTCCAGCGCGATGCGGCTCTCCAACACGCTCAATACGCGCGCGTTCTGCCAGGGCTTTTCGACAAAATCCACCGCGCCATGCTGCATGGCGTTGACCGCCAGCCCGACGCTGGCCCAGGCCGTCATCGCAATCACCGGCAACCCCGGCCACTGCGCGGCGATCTGCGCGATCAAGCCCAGCCCTTCTTCGCCCGAGGTGGTGTCGCGGCGGTAATTCATGTCCACCAGCACCGCGGCAAAGGTGTCGCCACGCAGGCAACCTAACGCGACCTCCGGCGACTCCGCGCCGACCATGCCGTAGCCGGCGCTCTTGAGCAGTAGCCGCATCGCCTCGCGGACGTCGGGCTGGTCGTCGACCACCAGGATGCGGGCTGCGGGGGTTGAAGGAACCGTCATGTGCAGAGTCTAGCGGCCACGCGCCGGATCGCGGCGCCGTGCGAAGCGCACGCCCGGATCGCGCCTGCAGCGCCCACCAGCGCCCACGCTGCTGCATGCGTGCGCAACTGCATCGTGCATGCGGCTTGCCCGCGGGTCGGTGGAGTGGTGCATGTCTTCATTCCAGTCGCAACGCCTGCATCGGCGACACGCACGCCGCGCGCCAGGCCGGGACCAACGCGGCGAGCAGGCCGGCCAGGCTCAGTGCCAGCAGTACGCCACCAATGGCCAAGGGGTCGGCCACCCGCACATCGAACAAGAACCGTTGCAGCACGCGTGAAAGCGCCATGGCGATGCCCAAACCGATCGCCAGGCCAACACTCAGCTGCAGCGCCGCTTCGCGCAGCACCTGGCCCAGCAAGCGCGCGGACGAGGCGCCCATCGCGGCACGCACACCGAACTCATGCCGCCGCGCGGTCACCGCCACCGCCATCACCGCGTACAGGCCGACCACGGCAAGCAGTAACGCCAGCCCGGCAAACAACCCCACCAGCAACAAGTTGAGCTTCTGATCGCTGGTGGTGGTGGCGACCACGGTTTGCATGGACTCCAGCCCGGCGATGGGTTGCTGCGGGGCGACCTCGGCAATGGCGCTGCGCAAGGCTCGCTCGTCCACACGCTGCGCCTGGGCACGCAATTGCACCGCATAGGTCAAGCCGCCGAAGCTGCGCAGGATCTGATACATCGCATCGCTCATCTGCGCCAATGGCTGATAGACCATGGGGGGCGCAGGCTCGGCCGGCCCGGCCTGGCGGACGTCCCCGACCACCCCCACCACACGCATGGGCACGCGCTTCCCGCTGCCGTCGTCTTCCAGCACGACCTGCTTGCCGATGGCGTCATTTCCCAGATAGCGCTGCGCAAACGACGCACTGACCAGGCAGACTTTTTCAGCGCCGGCGGTGTCGTTGCTGCCGATCGCGCGGCCGGCAAGCAGCGGGATCTGAAAGACTTCCATAAATCCCGGCGTGACCAGGCGGTATTGCGTATTGAACGACGGCGCCTGCGAGGTCGACACGCTCCAGCTCAGCTGCGTGGTGGTGGGTGGATTGGTGGAGACGCCTGCCAGCGCAATTCCCGGCTCGCGCTGCAAGCGTTCGACGATGCGGCGCGCCTGCTCCACCGCGTCGGCCGCCGTGGCGTAGCGCTGCTTGACCGGTGCCAGGGTAAAGATGGCTGCGGCCCTGCTCTCAAATCCCATCGGCACCTGTGAGAGTTGCTGCAGCGAGCGTGCAAACAAGGCCGCACCGACCAACAACACCACGGCAATCGCCACCTGCACCACCACCAACGCACGCGCCAAGCGCCCGGCCTGCAGGCTCCATCCGCCGCGCCCCCCGCCGACCAGTTCCAGCACCAGGTTGCGGTTGCGATTGCGCGCGACACCGAGCACGGCCGCGAGCACGGCAGTGCCGATCCCTGCCAGCAGCGCAAACAGCGCACTGCCGCCGGTGAGATGCGCACTGTCGCCGCGCAACCACATCACCGGCACCCAGCTGCCCAACAGGCGCAGGCCGATCCACGCCAGCAGCACTCCGCCCAGGCTGCCGATCAGACCGATCAACACACCTTCGGCCAGTGCGGGCAGGCTCAGCCGACCCAGCGATGCACCGAGCGCCGCACGCACGGCGCTGTCGTGACTGCGGCCGAGTACGCGCAACGCCATCAGGCTGACCAGATTCACCGCAGCAATCACCAGCACGCACCCCGCGGCGGCAAAAAACAACCACAGCGTGTTGCCGCTATTGGCGCCATACAGCGCGTTCTTCAGCGGCAACGCGTTGGCCGGATGCCGCTGAAGTTCCTGAAACCAGGTGTCGGTCATGCCGGGATTGGTGCGCAGTGCAGCCTCCAAAGCCGCTGCCACCTGCGCAGAGGCCTGCTCCGGACGCACGCCCGGCTTCAACCGCCCGACGATGATTTCGTTGGTGGAGAGATTGGTGGTGGCCAGGTCCGGCTGCATGGTCTGGATCAAATCGAACGGCTGGGCCCACGGAAACTGCGCCGGCAACACGCCGACCACGGGGACCGCCCGGCCTTCCACCTGCAACACGCGCCCCACCGCCGCCGGGTCGCCACCAAAGTAGCGCTGCCAGAATGCGTAACTCAGGATCACCGCCGGCGGGCCACCGGGCTGATTTTCAGCATCGTCGAAGTTGCGCCCGGCCGCCATGCGGACACCCAGCGTCTGCAAAAAGCCGCGGTCTGCGCTGATCGATTGCACCACGTCGGCGCTATCGCCGCGGGCGATATTGATCGGCAACGGCCAGGCACGCAGCATTCCGGTAGCCGACAGCCCCGGCAAGCTGCGCAGCGGTGCGTAATAGCCCGGCCCGGCCACGTTGCGCCCCTGCTCGGAGGGGCGCCCCAAGGTGACCAATTGCTCGGCCTGCGGAAACGGCAACGGTGCCAGCAACGCCTGGTCCAGCAGCGCGAACACCGCAGTGGTGGTCGCCACGCCCAGCGCCAGGGTCAGGCTGGCCAGCAACAGGTAGCCGGGCCGGCGCAACAGGCCACGCCAGGATTGCCTGGCTTCGCGCCACAGCAGCGCATGCGCCATCACGGCGATGGCTCCGTGACCAACGTCGGCAAGACGCTGTCGTGTTCGTGGCGAATGCGTTCGAAGGTGTCTTCGTCGACGATGCGGCCGTCGAGCATGTGCACGATCCGCGAGGCCCGGCGCGCAAACGCGGGATCGTGCGTGACCATGCACAAGGTGGTGCCGGTGAGATTGAGCTGCTCCAGCAACTGCATGACGGACTCGCCGTTGCGCGTGTCGAGATTGCCGGTGGGCTCGTCGGCGAGCAGGATCGCCGGCTCGCCCACCAGCGCGCGCGCCACTGCCACGCGCTGCTGCTGGCCACCGGACAATTGGCCGGGATAGTGCCGCTGCCGGTGGTGCATGCCGACCAGTTCCAGCACCTCGCGCACCCGCTGGCGCAGGGCGGCGGCACTGACGCCATCGCGATAGGTCAGCGGCAAGGCGACGTTTTCTTCGACGGTGAGATCTGCGATGAGGTTGAAGGCCTGGAAGATGAAACCGATGTGGTCGTTGCGCACGCGGGCACGCGCGCGGGCAGTGAGATCGGCAACATTGCGGCCCTGCAGCAGGTAGTCGCCGTGGCTGGGCACATCCAGCAGACCCAGGATCGACAGCAGCGTGGATTTACCGCAGCCCGACGGCCCGGTGATCGCAACAAAATCGCCCGGCGCGATATCCAGCGCGATCTCGGCAAGCGCGTGGGTTTCCACCTCATCGGTGTGAAACACCTTGCTCAATCCCTGCAGGCGAATCAGCGGGGCGGAGGGGGTGACTGTGGGCTGCATGGAGCTCTCCTTGAAGGTCTAGCGTAGACGTAACCGTGGAAACGTTGCCCACTGGCTGGTATCGGACAGGATGAGTTGGTCGCCGGGCCGGAGCCCGGCACGTATTTCGATACGGTCGCTGGAGACGGCGCCAAACCGCACCGGCACGCGGATGGCGGCATCGCCTCCGGGCTGCACGACAAACAGGGCCGCCGATGAATCCGGCGCGGCCAGCGCAGGGCGCGCGACGCTGATGACATCGCGCAGCATGCCAAGACGGATACGGCCATCGACCGACAGGTCCGGCCGGGCGCCGGCAGGCAGCGGCTGCACGAAGCGTACGTCCACGCTAACGCTGCCGTTGCGCACTGCAGGGTCGATACGGACCACGCTGCCGGCGACCAGGCCGTTGCGGGTATCGACACTGACCGGCAGATCCAGCAACAGATCCTTGGCCAGCACTTCCGGCACCTGCAGCCGCGCCAGTAACTCATCCGGTCGCGCCACCCGGGCCAGCTTGGCACCTGCGGCCACCTGCTGGCCGGGCTCCACGTCGACCTGCTGCAGGATGCCCGCGATGCCGGCACGCACCTGCAGCGCAGCCAGTTGCTGACGCGCGATCGCCAGGCTGCTGACCACCTCGTCGCGGCGTGCCTGCGCGGCACGCAACTGGGCGGCCATGTTTTGCCGGAATGCGGCAACGCGCTGCTGTTCGATCTGCGCGCGGCCGCGCTGCTGCGCTTCGGTGATCTGGCTCTCGCGCAATTCGATTGCCGAAATGACACCCGCCGCATGTGCGCGCTCATAGGCCTGCGTCTTGATTTCGGCAATGCGCCAGTCAGAGTTGGCACGCGCTTGCAGCGCCTGTTGATCGAGCAGTTGCGAGGCCAATGCGGTGCGCGCAGCGGACACCTCTGCTTCGGCGCCGGCCAACGCCGCCGTGGCCTTTTCCTGGTTGGCCACCAGCTCGGGATTTTGCAGACGCAGGATCACCGTCTCTGCTTCGACCCGGCTGCCGGCCTGCACCACCACCTGCTCCAACGTGGCCGGCGCACCAGCGGTGATCCAGCGCGTGTCGCGTGGGACCAACACACCGGTGGCGCGGATCTCGCGCAACATATCGCCGCGCTCGGCGGTGCCGATCCACACGCTGGCACGCTCCACGCGGGGGCTGGCGCGACCAAGGCCCACCGCGGCGATGATGGCGGCCAGCACCACGGCGCCACCAACGAGCACACCCACATGCAGGCGGCGCAGACGAAAACGACTGGGAGACTTGGCGATATCCATGCCAAGGTGAGAGCAGGACGCGTGCCATGTCCTAGCGGCCTGCAACCCCTTGATTTTCAATGTACTCGCCGATTCGAGGCGCGCATTGCGATGTACGATTTCGTACATGCGCCATCGATACCGGACAGTGACGCGGCCTGTCCCTGCAGGCGCGCGGCAGCGTTGTGCGAATCGAGCGGTGCGGATGCCGCTGGTGTGCGGCTCTGCGACATGCGCGCGTCACGTCCAGAACGGGTTGCTGCATCGCGCTTTATCGAGCACGACAAGCCGCTGCATCGAAGCGCGTGGCGCCGGTGATGCAGGCTCTCGATCAGGCATCGGCCGCAGCGTGATCGGCTTGGAGCGGCTGACCCACCGCTGCGCTCATCGCCAGGCAGGTGCGACCGATGCGCGGTGCGGCAGGGACAGCGCGTCCACTCCGGTTCTCAGTGCGCTGTGCACGCCCAGCTGACGACGGCTCGCTATGGTTGTAAGCCGCGCTCTCAGCGTGTCGATGTCATCGCAGTGCGCGTTGGCGCTTGTGTGCATGATCAAACGCCGCGCTTGTCTGCGCGCAGCCTGCGGCCCTTATTGCCGCCACGCCAATCGCAACCGCTCTGCTCAGCCGCAGCAAAGCTGGTCGCACGACGATCTCCATTACCGTTTTTCAAGCGTCTGCCGATACCGCAATAACGCTTCCGGCGCATCGGTCTGGATGATCGACACGCCATCGCGGTACAGACGCCCCCAGACCTTTACCGTTTTTCCAGCGTCTGCCGATACCGCAACAACGCTTCCGGTGCATCAGTCTGGATGATCGACACACCATCGCGGTACAGACGCCCCCACACCTTGTCCGGGTCGCGTTCGGCATCGGCGTCGCCGCCGTAGCCAGCGATAAACCCTTCCCACAGCGAGTTGACCATCAGCCGCACGTTGTGTGTCTTGCTCACTGCCGCCAAGGCTGGCAATTGCGAGGCGGCCATCTTGGGCAGTTCAAAGGCCATCGGGCGCGCATTGCGGGTTTGTGCAGTGGCGATCGCGGCCAGATCGGCCGTGCCGTGCGCGTTGATCAGGATCGGGAAAAAATACACGCTGTCGAACGGCTGCATCGCCGCCAGCGGCGGGGTCGCAATGCCGGCTTCGGCCTTGACGATCACCTGGTGCTGCATGCCGGCACGCGTGACCGCATCCACCACCTGCACGTAGATCGCATCCTTGACGTCCAGATTGAGCAGGATGTGGCCCTTGGCGGCGGCCAGCATCTGCTCCAGCGTGACCACGCGCTGATCGGTCAGCGCTGCCTGCGCGCCGCCTTCGTCGCTGCGCAAACGCAACTTTTGCAGATCGGCCAGCGTGAGCTCGGACAGCTTGCCGGTGCCATCGGTGGTGCGGTCCATGGTGGCGTCGTGCAACATCACCAGCGTGCCATCGGCGGCGCGGCGCACGTCGGTTTCCATCACATCGGCACCGATGGCGATGCACCGCTGCAGCGCCGCCAGCGAGTTCTCCGGTGCGGTGTCGGTGAAGCCATGCTGCGGTGCAGCCGCGTGGCAACCGCGATGCGCCACCACCACGATGCCGCCCTGCGGGTTGGTCAAGCGCGCCTGGATCGCCGCGACACCGGTGGGCGCTGCATTCACAGGGCTGGCGAGCGTCGCGCACAGCATGGCGGCGACAGTGGCAACAGAACGTAGTGTCATTGAACAACTCTCAAGTGGGTGACTGATCGCCCGACGGCGTCTGCGCCAGACGAAGCACATGCAAGCTGGATGCGGTACGCACCGCTCGCACGTCCGATCCAGCGCGCCATCGGCATCCGGCCCATGGCGTCTTTATTTCAAACGCTGCGCTCAAAACGTCGGCGTAAAGCGCAGACCAAACCAGTAGGTGGTGGGCACCGAATAACTGTCCTTGAGCAGGTTCTGCCCTGGGCCCGTCACGCTGGTGATGCGGCTGTGGGTGATGTTGCTGACCTGGCCGATCAAGCTGAGCTGCTTGCTGATGGCATAGGTGGCAGTGAAATCCAGTTGCGAGCGCGGCGACCAGTACAGATCCTGCCAATCGATATTGCTGACGATGGCCCGTAAGGCCTTGCCTTGCCGGTTGTAGGCGGCGCGCAGCTCCAGGCCGCCGGTGTTGTAGAACAGCGTGGCGTTGGCGGTGTAGTCGGGCTGGCCGACCAGGTTGTCGAGCTTGCGCTCGCGCTGGCTCACGTTGCTGCCGCTGCCGACGCTATACGGCACATCCAGGCTGCCATCGAGCACGGCGAGGTTTGCGCTGAAGCCCACACCGCTGAGCCACGGCGCAATCGGCGCCAAGGTGTTGACGATGCCGTTGAACTCCACGCCGCGAATGCGCGCCTTGGCGGCATTGGCCGGCGTGCTGATCAAGGCATTGGCGTAGGTGGTGCCGTCGAAGCTGAAGCTGTCGGTGCGCGAGAGCGTAAAGATCTCGTCCTGGATACGCTTATCGAACACCGCCGTGGAGGCGAACGCATCGAAATCGCCGGGCAAGCGCCATTCCAGCGACAGGTCCAGGTTATTGGACACGCGCGGTTTGATGTCCGGGTTGCCGATGGTGACGGTGACACCTTGCGCATTCGGGTTGCCGGCGTCGGTCGTGTTGACGAAGCCGATCGAAGTACGCGCGGCATACGCATCGTACGGCGGGCGGCCGAGCGTGCGGCTGGCGCCGGCGCGCAGGTCCAGCGCGTCGGTCAGATGGTAGGTCATGATGGCCGACGGCAGCAGATAGTCGTAATCGGCACTGGTCGGAATGTCGACGTAGACGTAGCGATTGGTCGCGGTATCCAGCTGACGCTGGCGGCCCACCGTGTCCAGCTTGGTGCGATCCAAATGCACACCGGCCTGCACGTTGAGCCGATCGCTGCGATAGCTCACCAGCCCATAGCTGCCGAAGGTCTTTTCGGTATGGGTGAAGTTGTCCTGGTTGCTGAAAGCCTGCTGGTCGGTGCTGTTGAATGCGCTCAACGGCGTTGCCGCCAGCACGCGGTTGGCCTTGTCCGGATCGATGGTGATCAGGTTCAAGCCGGCGTAACGCATCGGCGCCCTGCCGGTGCCGGCCACGTCGGCCAGGCCGAAGGCCGGCGCGCTGGTATTGGGCTGATACTCGACACGATAGATGTCGTAGGACGGCTTGTCGGTGGTGTACGACACGCCCGCCGCAAAGCCAACGCCCTGATCGCTCTCGCCCTGATTGAAGCCGTAATCGAGCCGTCCGGTGAGAATGCGGTCGGCCGCGGTGCGTTTGTAGTCTGGCCGCCAGTACGACAGGCTGTAGTTGTCCAGGTTGTTATAAGCCTGCGGCGACACACCGAAGCGCTGATCGAACCCGGAGGTGTCGTAGTTGAACGCATAGTTGGGCGTGGCATTGAGGGTCACGCCACTGCCGGTCTGGCCCACTGGCACCGCTGCGGCGCGGGTAATGCCGGTGGCGTATTTGATCATGCGGATCGGCTCGTCGTAGGTCGCATCCGACCACGCCCCGCGCGCGGAAAACTGCTGCCGATCGGTCGGCCGCCAGATCGTACCCAGCTGCGCGACCTTGGTGCGCGTGGTGACAATCTGGTTGGAATATCCCACTTCGATATCGCCGCCGGGATACCTGCCGGAGGTGGCGGTCTGGTTGAACACCTGGTTGCGGTTGCGCGGGTCGATGATGACCTCGTTGCGCTCCATGTTGTCCTTGAAATAGTAGTAACCGGCCATGGCATACGCTTCGAGCGCCGCACTGGGCCGCACTTCGAACTTGCCGGTGACGCCATAGCGGTCGCGCTGATTCTGCACGTACCAATACTTGTCCTGCTGCGGCACCGCCCAGCCATTGCCGAGATTGGCGCCGGTCTGCAGTACGCCGTTATTGTCGTAGAACCCGTAATGCACCGTGTCGGTGGTCATATGGGTTTCGGTGTAGCTGCTCAGCGTTTGGTAGTTGGCCGACAGCGTGAAGCCGTATTGCTGTTCGCTGCCGAAGGTGCGGCTGCCGGTGGCATTCAGGCGATAGCCCGGGTCGTCCTGATCGCGCGGCTTGCCAACATCGTTGGCATGGCCCAGCGCTGCTTCGGCACTGAAGAATGGCTTGCCGCCGTTTTCGAACGCACTGCGCGTCTTGAGATTGATCGCGCCGCCGGTGGCATTGGGATCCAGATCCGGCGTAAACGTCTTGATCACCTGCAACTCGCTGACCATCGAGGCCGGCAACAGATCCAACCGCACGCCGCGGGTGATCGAGCCGAGCGTACCGTTGGGCGTGCCGGGCGAGGCGATGGTCAAGCCATCGATGGTGACGTTGTTGTACGACGGCCCCAGGCCGCGCAACACCGGCGTGGCCGCTTCGTCGCGCGGATGTTCGTTGTCGGTGGCCGGCAACACGGATAAACCCGGCACGCGGCGCAGTGCTTCGACGATGGTGCTGTCCGGCAGTGCGCGCACGTCGGTGGCACTGATGACATCGGTGATGTTGGTCGCTGCGCGTTTGCTCTCCACCGCCGCTGCATTGGCGCGACGCACGCCGGTGACCTGCATGGCATCGAGAGTTTGTACGCCGGTGTTGGTGGCGGCGCGCGGTGCGTCGACGTTGGCTATTTCACCTGAGAACGCGACGGAGTCGGTGCCTGCTGCGTCGCCCGGTGCCGCGATAGCGCCTGCTGGATTTGCAGAGACTGCAGGCGACGATGGAACAGTGCGCTGTGCGCTAGCAGAAGCCGCGTTGGTCTGCGCCTGCAACGCTGGGGAACATGCCGCGATGGCGACGGCGAGAACGGACAAGTGCAAACGGTACGAATCGGAGCGCTGCATGGAATCCCGAGATCGCGCAGCAAGGGCGCCGCGCCGGTGAGAAAGCACGCCACCCTATCCAGTAAAAATGACCCTTGCGTGTCGCCTGCATCGCATCGAAAAGACAATGCGCAGCTGTGTCGCCGCATGCGAAGCCGCGGTGCCATTGCGCGGGATTGGGCTCTCCCGCTGACGTTCAACCGCACGTAGGAGCGCGCTTGCGCGCGATGCGACTCTCCCGCTGACGTCCAACCGCGCGTAGGAGCGCGCTTGCGCGCGATGCGGTTCTCCCTCCGACGTCCAACCGCGCGTAGGAGCGCGCTCGCGCGCGATGCGGCTCTCCCGCTGACGTTCAACCGCGCGTAGGAGCCCGCTTGCGCGCGATGCGGCTCTCCCGCTGACGTCCAACCGCGCGTAGGAGCGCGCTTGCGCGCGATGCGGCTCTCCCGGTGTAGTCCCATCGCGCACAAACGCGCTCCTACGGCAGCCAGATTGCATCCCAGAATGGATAGTCACCGACCCGCTCCACCAATCCGGCGCGTAGCGGATTGGCGATCAGGTAGCGAGCCACGCTGCGCAGATCGTCTTCATTGCGCAAGCCGCGGTCGTGGTAGGCCCGCGCCCAAACCGCGGCGGGCACCCCGCGCTGCTGATTGACCGCACGCGTGCTTGCTGCCTTCATGCATGACACCGTCCGCGCCAGCGGAGTGACGTCCCCCAGCTGCACCAGCCAGTGAACATGGTCCGGCATCAGCACCCAGGCAAGTAAGGTGGCATCTTCTGGCTGCGCGGCGATGAACGCGCGGCACGCTGACGCGGCCAGCTGAAAATCGTCGAACACACGTCGCCGCTGGACAGTTGTCACGGTGAGTAGATAGCAGCACTTTGCGAGCGAGCACCGGCCACGACGTAGTGCACGATGTCCTGCGGAGATGGGGCTGATCATCGATGCATGCTGGCCCGCCCACGCAAATCCTTGCATCGGGGTCGGGCGCTCGCTTCAGTGAGGAAACCCCAACCGTAGGAGCGCGTTTGCGCGCGATGGGGGATTGCCGGGAAAGCTCCATCGCGCGCGAGCGCGCTCCTACCTTGTTGCCTTTAGGGCTGCACCACCGTGATCGTCGCCGGGGTGGTGCGGCCTACGCCACGCAGCTCGGGCCGATACATGTCTTCCACCAGCGACGGCGGAACGGTGTAGGTGCCCGGCGTTACCGCGCGCACCAGGTAATACACCTGCGCCTTGCTGCCCGACGACAGCGCCAGCGCGGCCACATAACGGTCGTCGCGGAACTCTTCGTGCTTGACGTCGGCGGCGCTGGAGCGCTCGCTGACGCCGATACCGTCCACCACCACGTCGGCCCATTGCTTGGCATCGCCGAGATTGAAATTCTCGATTTCCAGGCCGGCCGGCAACAGATCGGTGAGCAACGCATCGGGCATCGATTCGTTGGCGGTGATGGTGACGCGCACGATCAGTGCCTCGCCCTCCTTCAGTGCACGCGGCGTCCACGGCTTGCCGTCGGTGGTGTACCAGCTGCGCTCCACGCTGAGGTGGCGCGTGTCTGCTTCCGGTGCAGTGCGCGGGATGCCGGCCACTTCCAGACTGGCATACATCGGCGCTTCGCCCTGCGGTGCGAACTGCACGCCGCGGGCCAGCGCCGCACTGTCGAAGCTGCGTCCGAACACGCGAGCCGGTGCGATCTGCTGCACCTCATCGCCGACGGTCAAACTGCCCGAGACCTGCTTGCCCTGCCCCACCATCAACGCCTTGCCCAGCCGCGCCAGCGCAATCTGCTCCTGCGTGCTCAGCCACAACACACCGCCAGCGCGGCGTGCATCCAGTGCCTGCCCCAGGGCCACCACGCGGGTGTCGTACTCGGGCTTGGACAAACCACGTTCGTGCAGCAACGCCATCATCAAGGCATCGTCGCGCACCACACTGCCGTAATCGCTCAGATAGCGCGGACGCTCGGCGCTGTCCTTGGCAAACCCGGCCTTGATCGCCGCGTCACCGCGCTTGGTGTCGCCCTGCAGCGACAACGCCGCGCCCAGATGCACCAGCGATAGGCCAGTCAACGCCTTGTCGCGCTGGTTGTCGTACAGCGCGCGCAGCGTGCCCAGCGGGGCGCGGTTGACGCGTGCCAACACGTAACCCGACCACGCCTGGTTGGCGAACTTCAGGTTGTCGCGACGGTCCTGCCCATAGAACTCGTTGCCGCCGGAGAGCAGATCTTCGCTCAGGCGATTGAGTGCCTTCTGCAGCACGTTATCGGGCACCGCAAAACCGGCGTCCTTGGCGTCGAGCAGGAACTCGGCGATGTAGGGGGTAAGGCCCGGATTGACGTAGCCGTCGTCGCCCCACATCGAAAAATGCCCGCTGGCGATCTGCATCGATGCCAGGCGGCCGAAGGCGCCTTCCATGCGCTCGCGGCGCGTGGCCGCATCCAGCCCCTTGGTGCCCAGCGCCTTGGCGGTGGCCTCGTCGAGCAACAGCGCTGCGTAGCCCTTGCTGGTGGTCTGCTCGGCGCAGCCATACGGGTAATCCAGCGCGCCCTGCATGGCGCTGGCGAACGGAATCGGCGGCAGCGGGCTGACCACCATGCGCGCAGTCACCGAGCCGGCCATCAGGCCGTCGGCAAAGCTGCTGTCCAGGGTGATCGGCGCCAGCGGGTCGAGCACGCGCGTCTGCGTGCGCAACACCTGCGGCCACCCGGCACGCACCGGCAGCTCGTAGTTGCGGTCGGCCTTGAAGCCATTGCCGTCCACGCGCACGCGCACCTTGGCCACGCTATAGCCTTCGGTGGCGGTGAGCGGGAAGCTCAAGGTCTGCTTGGCATCCACGCCCAGCTTGATGCTGCGCGACGCCTCGGCAATGGACAGCGGGCCGATACCGTCCACGCGCACGTTGAACTCACCCGGCTTGCCGGTGAAGTTCTGCACGTCCAGCGTCACCGTGCTGCGATCGCCCGGTGCCATTACGCGCGGCATGCTGGCTTCGGCCAGGATGGGCGCACGCACCACCGTTTCCATATCGCGATTGCCGTAACGCGTATCCGAATACACCAGCGCCGACACCCGCAAGGTGCCATTGAAATCCGGCACCGGCAGTTGCACGCGTGCATTGCCCTTGGCATCGAGCGTCACCGACCCGGAGAACAGGTCCACGGTCTGCACGCGGGCGGTCGGGCGTTTGGCCTGCGGCAGCGCTTCCAACGCCATGTCGCCGCCGAACTTGAGCTTGCCGCTGGCGCCTTCGAAACTTTCGATCACGCGGCCATAAATGTCATAGGCATCGGTGCCCAGGCGACGTTGCGCGAAGAACTGCGCGTTGGCATCGGGCACCGGGAAGCGGGTGATGTTGAGGATGCCCACGTCCACCGCCGAGATGGTGACGTGCGCCGCCTTGCCCGCCAGTTCCGGCACGCTCACCGTCACCGGCAACGATTGTTCGGGACGCATCTGCTTGGGCGCGGACAATCCCACCGCCACGCGCCGCGCCTTGCGATCCATCGGCACATGCGCCACGCCCACCGCACGCGCGGGGGTGATCTTGCTCGGTGCGGTACCGCCACGGAACACCAGCGCGGTGACGTAGACGTCATGGCGCTCCCAGGCTTCTGTGACCGGAATTTCGAACGTGCTGCCCGGCTTGACGTCGATGTCCTGCACGTACAGCAGCTTGTCGCTTTCCACCAGCAGCACGCCCTTGCCGGCGTGCGGCGGAGTCAGCGTGACCTTGAGCGTGTCACCGGCGCGGTAGCCGGTCTTGTCCAGCGCCAGCTTGACCTTGTCCGGACGCGCATCCAGGCCGCGGTTTTCGTCGTTCCAGCTCCAACCGGCGCGGAACGGGTAACGCGTGGTCAGCCCGGTGGCCGGGTCGAACACGTCCAGGCGGTACTCGCCCCACTCCACCGGGAAATCGAGCTTGGCGTTGGCGCTGCCCACATCGAGCGTGCGCGTGTCCTTGTTCTCGAAGCGGCGGGTGAAGTCGTAATCCCAGTGGTTGTCGTTGTAGTTCCAGTGGTAGTCGCGCAGCTCGCGCACCAGCGTGGCTTTCAGGCCCTTGGCCGGCTGCGGTTTGCCGTCGGCATCCACGCGGGTGAGTTCGAAGCGCGCGTTGCCGTTGGCATCGGCGCCGTCTTCGTCGTCAAACAACGGGCGCACGCCAACCAGCGCTTTGGCCGGCCACAGCACGCGCTTGACCGTGCGCGTCACCGTGCGTCCGCCGGTTTCGTACACGCTACCGGAGACCACTGCGGCGATCGTGCTGACCGGCTTGGCTTCGCTGGGCAGCGCGATGTCTTCGCGCAGGATGCCGTCGCTACCGAACTCGGTATCGATCACATCTTTGGCTTCGCGCGGCAGCTCCAGGGTGGGGTCGCCGAAGAACCAGCCCGGCAACGACTCCAGCGGATGCTGCTCGACGCTGACCGCAAGTTTGGCGGTGAAACGGTTGCCATCGGCCGGCGCGCCATACAGATACGCGGCAGTGGCGACCAGCTTGAACGGCTGACCGGCACTCAAGGTCTTTTGCGCGGCATCCAGGTCCAGCTTCATGCGCTCGGGCAGGAACTCTTCCACGCGCACGGTCATGCCCTGCACGGCATCCTTGCTGGCCGGGTCGGTGCGGAACTCCACCTGCCAGCGGCCGGTCGCGGCATCGGCAGGAATCTGCTGGGTGAATTCGAAGTAGCCCTGCTCGCCCGGCTGCAGTTTGGTTTCGCGGAAGGTCTTGCCGTCCGGCTGCTTGAGGCGCAGGAAGACCGGTTGCGGCTTGGTAGGCTTGCCATCGTTGTCGCGCAGGATCGCCGACACACGCATGGTTTCGCCGGGGCGATACAGATCGCGGCCGGCCCAGGCGAACACGTCGAACCAGGCACTCTGGCGCCCGGCCACCGCGAATTCGCTCAGATCCAGCGCCGGCTGGTTGAACGGCAGCAACGAGACATCGGTCTTGCTGCGCGCCACCAGCACGTGGCCGGCATCGAGCGTGTAGTTGAGCAGCGCATTGCCGTTACCGTCGGTGGCGCCCTTGAGGAACAGCTCGCCCTTGGCATCGAGGATGCGCACTTCCACGTTCTTGATCGGCTCGCCGCTCTGCAACGAGGCGGTGTGCACGAACAACTTGTCCTTGTAGGCGCGCGTGTGCAGGCCGATATCGCTGACGGTGAAGAACGCGGTCTCTTGTTCGTTCTCGAAGCTACCGGCGCGCTTCATCACCGCAAAGTACAGGCCAGGCTCCTGCAGCTCCTTAATGTCCTGCGTCGGCAGGTAGGTCAGCACGCGCTCGTTCTGCTTGCCGCCCAGGATGAACCGGTTGACGTACACCGGGTCGGCCAGCTTGGACAGCGGTTGTTTGTCGTTGTATTCGCTCTCAAGCTCCCAGCTGCCACGACGGCCGCCGCGCTGAAACTGCTGGAAGAACGCCGGCAGCGACTTCTCGCGCACGCGCAGAAATTCCACGTCCACTTCCGGGACGTTGACCGACACCACCGGCAGGCCGCGGCTTTCGCGCGCCGGCAACACACTGCCTTGCGAAGCGAACCCGACCACCGGCTTGAGTTCGCCGGTATAGACCTTCTGCTTGAGCGGCTTGCCCAGACGGCTACCATCGGCGGCCAGCAGATTGGCGTCGACCAGCACCGTGTAGTCCTTGGCAGCTTCCACGTACGGGTAGCGCAGCGTCTTGCCGTCGTCGGACAGCGACCAGCTGCTGTCGCCGGTGCCGACCTTTTCTTCGAAGCGCACCAGCGCATCGAAATCCTGCGTACCCACCAGCGGACGCGAGAATTCCAGCGCCAGCGACAGGCCGTCGCCGGTCTGGTCGGGATAGGCGCGCGCGAGCGCAAACCCGGTAATCGCCTGCTTGTCGGCCTTGATCGCCTCGCCGCTGGCGGTGGGCAGCTGCCCGCTTTCGTTGCGTTTGCACGCCACCCCGCCGATCGCCACGGTCAGCAGCACCACCCATAGCAGCATGCGCCGCGCGCCAAACCACTTCATCCCTGATTGCTGCCTGTCCATTCGCGCTACCCCATGACTGAGGCGGCCAGTATAGCGACGTGCTTCACGCCACCGATGTCGGATGTGTGGACGGTCGTGAACTTGCCGATGGGCGGTGATCGTGTGCGGCTGTGTGCATGCCGCGCTGGCACCGGCGCGCCGGTGCTGAGGTGAGCCCAGTGGTTTGACGCCGGTCTAGTGCAGGGCCGCTGAGCTGCGACGTGGCTGCAGGGTCCTTGGCCGCCCACCGTCGCGGGACACGCCGCAAGTACTTCGATGTGAGCTCTTATGCGGCATCCATGCCGCGTAAGGTCCCACGACGGTGGGGCGGCCAAGGACCAGTCGAGAGTGTTGGTGTGCATGATTACAAGCACGGCATGACATGCGCTGTCTGGATAGCGGTGCGCCCGACAAACGTCCCATCGCAAGCAGAGCAACAGGCAGGCGTTGAACAAAGCAACCTGCGAACGTTCCGGGTGCGGTGTCCTCGCCGCCTGCGGGACCGTGTGGCGGCATGGATGCCGCCACCGAGCCTCCATGGACGGATGTACGGCGTGTCCCGCAAGCGGTGAGGGCACCGCGCGCTCGACTAACCAGGCTTTTGACTGCAGAAAAATAGAGTGGGCAACAAAACCACGGTGCTCACCACCGGAGGGCGCTAACTCCGTTTTTCTCGCTGTTCTTAGAGCAGCGAAAAAAAACGTAACGACCAGTCGTCAGGCAGGTGTGGACGGCACACTCAGCACCGGAACGCACAAGTGATACATGCCGCACCGAGCACCAGCCGCGCCCGCCTGGCGACTGCACAGTCCTTTTGTTAGCAGCTCCTAGTGCACCTGCAACATCGTGCGCATGTACAGGTCGATCAACGCCGGCTTGTCCGCGCGCAGGCAGGCCTGCACGTTCGGCGTGCCCCGCCCTTCATGCGTATAGCCTTGCGCATCGACGTCCAGATGCAGCGGCGTGGTCGGGCACAGTTCGGGGCGCAGCAACCAGGCCACCGGCACGGCATCGAACAAGGTCGGCGTTGCGCTCGCCCAGGGCTGGTCGGTGTTGCGCCATTGGTAGTAGAGCTGGGTGAGCACGTCGGTCAGGCCGTCGCCGTGCGCAAACAGCGCGATACGCTCGGGTTCTTCCAGGGTGATCTGGGTGGCATCCAGCGGCAGCAGGACGATCGGCACGCCGGCCGCGAACACGCGCTGCGCGGCCGCCACATCGGACACGATGTTGTATTCGGCGGCCGGCGCGCTGGCCGGGCGATACGCGGACTTGCCGTAGCCCACCCGCACCGACCCGCCCATTGCCACGATGCGCTTGAGCTTGGCAAAGCCCGCCGGGTCGCGTTGCTGCGCCAGTGCGGCGTCGGTCATCGGGCCCAGCACCAGCAAGGTCACCTCACCCGGATGGCGCTGCGCCTGCTGCAGGATCATCGTCGCTGCATCGGGCAAGCCGCTCGGCAGTTGCCCTTTCGCGGCCCAGTTCGCCTGACTGAAGGCAATCGTGCTGGTGGTGCGCTTGCCCACCGCCAACGGGATGTCGCTGCGCCCGGCCTGCTGCAACAAACGCTGCAACAGCTGTGCACGCAGCATGGTATCCCCCCACGCCGATGCAATGCCCAGCACCTGCACCTGCGGGCGACGCAACAGCAGTGCCAGTGCGAACGCATCGTCGATGTCGTCGCCGATATCGGTGGAGACCACCACCATGTCGGCCGGCGCAGGCGCAGCTGTGCCCTGCACCGCCGCTGCGGGCGTCTGCGCCCACGCGGCGGCGCAGAGGCACCACATCGCCAGCATGCTCCAGGTGCGTTGCCATCTGTGTTGCATCTGTTTCTCCTGCTGCAAAAAAAAACCGCCGGCATGCTAGCCGGCGGTTCGCGTTCTACCGTACACCGATGCCGATCAGAAGTTGGCGCGGAACTGCGCGCCAACGATGCGCGGGTCGTTGATGAAGCCGGTGAGGTTGTTGAAATCGATCGCACCGGTCACGCGGATCTGGTTGGTGCAGTTGCGGCAGAACACCGACAACTCGTACGCACCTGCGCCCCAGTTGTAACCGATCTTGGCACCGCCTTCGACCAGCGGCTGGCCGGTGAATTCCTTGGAGTCGTACAGGAAGAAATTCACTTCGCTGCGGTAGGACCAGTCGGTGTAGAAAAAGAGCTCGCCGTCGTCGCCCATCGGGATGCCGTAACGCAGCGTGGCGTTGGCCATCCACTTGGACGCCTGCGGCAGGTCGTTACCGTCGATCAGCGCGCGGCCGGCCGCATTGAGCGGGTCGGTCACGGTGCAGGTGCGGCACACGCCCACCGACAGGTTGGGGTCGTCGATGCGGGTCCAGTTGTAGGCGCCACCGGCGGTGACACGCAGGTTCTGGGTGATCAACGCTTCGAAATCGAACTCCGCGCCACGTGCCTTGGTCTTGTCGGCGTTGAGCAGACGCACATCGTTGGAGGCGCCGCCCACCGCAGTGAGCTGCTGGTTCTTCACCCGGAAATCGTAGATGTCGAAGCTCAGACGCGCGCGGTTGTCGAACAGATCCGACTTGATGCCGATCTCGAACGAATCCACCGTCTCCGGCTCGGCCACGGTCAGCGGCGCGGTGCCCGAGGGCACGCCGAAGCTGGCGCCGCGGAAGCCACGTGCGGCACGTGCATACACGTTGACGTCGTCGTTGATGGAGAACGTCGCGGCCAGGTCGCCGGTGACCTTGGAGTTGTCGGTCTCGCCGCTGGACGGCTCGACCAGCGTGACGCGATCCAGCGCCAACACGTCGAAGGTCTTCTTGTCGTAGGTGTAGCGGATGCCGGCGCGCAGGTTCAAACGGTCGGTGGCTGCGTAGTTCAACGAGCCGAACGCCGCCCACGAGGTATTGCGCTGGCGGGTCAGCTGGTAGCTG
Source organism: Xanthomonas sp. Leaf148 (assembly GCF_001423585.1). Taxonomy (GTDB): domain Bacteria; phylum Pseudomonadota; class Gammaproteobacteria; order Xanthomonadales; family Xanthomonadaceae; genus Xanthomonas. The sequence continues at coordinate 813,294 of NZ_LMOP01000001.1, forward strand.
GCCAGATCGCCGCCGCTGAAGGTGTTGTAGGTGTAGTTTTCGCCTTCCACATCGTCGTGGAAGTAGTACAGGCCGGCCTGCCAATTGAGCGGGCCTTCGTACTGCGATTCGGCGCGCAGTTCCTGGCTGTACTGGTCCAGGCTCTTGATGCCGCCGGCGGTTTCCACCGGGAACGGAATCACACCCGGGCCGGACGGCGGTGCAAACACCGCGCCGAAGCCGCCGTCGATGTCGCCACGGCTGTAGTACTTGCCGATGCCTTCATAGGCGGTGATCGAGTGCAGCGCGATGTCGCCCAGGTCCCAGGTCAGATTGGCGCTGCCGCCATAGGTCTGCAGTTCCTGGGTGTTGGAGCCGTCGATGAAGGCTTTTTCGGCGTCAAAGCCATCCACCAACTGGTTGGTGCCGGGCTGGATGATGTTGGCGCGGAACAGGCGCGCGGTGCCGTCCAGATGGCGCGCATGCGCGTTGAACAATGCGCTGAAATCGTCGCTGGCCTGGTACAGCAACTGCAGGCGCACCGCCGAGTCGGTATAGCCTTCCAGATCGCGGCCGTCGCGGTTTTCGACCCAGTCGTCGCGGCGCTGGCCCAAGGTGGACAGACGCGCCGCCCAATGCTCGCCCATCGCGATGCTCAGGCCGCTTTCCAGCGTCATGGTGCCGTAAGTGCCATATGACAGGCTGGCGTAGCCGTCATTGGAGCCGATGGTCGGCTTGACCGAGTTGAACTTGACCACGCCGGCCGGCGTATTGCGGCCGAACAAGGTGCCCTGCGGGCCACGCAATACTTCCAGGCCTTCCAGATCGAAGATCGGGAAGCCCTTCAGGAAGGCGTTTTCCTGCACCACGTCGTCATAGATCAGCGACACCGGCTGCGAGGCGTAGGTATTGAAGTCGGTGTTGCCGTAGCCGCGGATGTACACGCGCGGGAACACACGGCCGTTGGACGATTCGATATTCAGGCTCGGCGCCTTGCCGGCCAGCACGCGGATGTCCGAGCCGCTGGTGGAAATGGCGTCCAGAAATTCCGGGCGCAACACACTGGCGGACACCGGCACATCCTTGGAGTCTTCCGAGCGACGCTCGACCGTGACCTTGACCGCATCCAGACGCACGACACCGTCGGCGCTGGGCGCTTGCTGGGCGGCGGCGTAGAGCGGCAGAAGGGAAACGACGGCAACGGCAAGCGCGCTGATCTTGAGCGACCGGCTGGCTGACATGGGAAGACTCCGAATTCGGTTGGCGGAGCGGCCTGATTTCCATGCCGCGTTGCAACAGAATTAACACGATTTACACAAATTTGGCAGAGCCCGTGCGAAAAAGTTTTCATAATTAGAAATGGCGTTCTAATTAATGCAACACCCCCGTGCAATTTGTGCGCTGGAGCGTTACGGGTCTCAGCAGGCAGTGTTCAGCACATCGGCAGCACTAACAGCCTTGGCCGCACTGAGCCCGGCGGCGGCACGCGGCGCGGCGCGCACGCGCTCAAGCCCCATGAGCACCTACACGACGACTGTCCCCTGCAACGATTGACGAGCGCATAGACAAGCCGCAATGGACCGCCCGCAGATTTCTAAACCGGCGTAGACGCCCCCGCTCCGCCCGCCACCGGAGACATCCACCCACATGCATCCGTTTTCCGTTCACTCGACCTTGGCAACATCACCCGGCACGCGCACCCAACCTTCCATCAGCACGCGCGCACTGCGGCTCATCAGCGCCTTGGTCACCTGCCACTGCCCGTCCACCAGTGTCGCCTCCGCACCGACACGCAAGGTGCCGGACGGATGGCCGAAGCGCACTGCCGAGCGCGTCGCGCCGCCTGCGGCCAAATTGACCAGGGTGCCGGGAACCGCCGCTGCGGTCCCGATGGCGACGGCGGCGGTACCCATCATCGCGTGGTGCAACTTGCCCATCGACATCGCACGCACCAGCAGATCGATCTCGCCAGCAAGCACCGGCTTGCCGCTGGAGGCGGTGTAGTCGGCGGGCGGCGCAACGAAGGCGACCTTGGGGGTGTGCTGGCGCGTGGCGGCTTCGTCGATGCTGGCAATCAACCCCATCTGCACCGCGCCATGCGCGCGCAACGTTTCGAACATGGCCAGCGCCCGCGGATCGCCATTGATCGCGTCCTGCAATTCGGTGCCGGTGTAACCCAGGTCATGCGCGTTGACAAAAATGGTCGGGATGCCGGCATTGATCAGCGTGGCGGCGATCGTGCCCAGGCCAGGAATCTCCAGCTGATCGATCAGCTTGCCGGTGGGAAACATCGCACCGCCCTCGCCTTCGGCCGCATCGGCGGGGTCGAGAAATTCCAGCTGCACTTCGGCGGCGGGAAAGGTCACCCCATCCAGCTCGAAATCGCCGGTTTCCTGCACCTGGCCGTCGCTCATCGGCACGTGCGCCACGATGGTCTTGCCGATGTTGGCCTGCCAGATCCGCACCGTCGCCACACCATCGTGCGGCACCCGCGCCGCATCGACCAGGCCATTGGCGATCGCAAACGGCCCCACCGCCGCCGACAGGTTGCCGCAGTTGCCGCTCCAGTCCACAAACGCGCTGTCGATGGACACCTGCCCGAACAGATAGTCCACATCGTGCCCGGCACGCGTACTGGCAGAGACGATCACGCTCTTGCTGGTACTGGACGTGGCCCCACCCATGCCATCGATCTGCTTGGCATACGGATCGGGGCTGCCGATCACCCGAAGCAACAACGCATCGCGCGCCGGCCCCGGCTGTTGTGCGGCAACCGGCAGATCCTGCAGGCGGAAAAACACGCCCTTGCTGGTGCCACCGCGCAGGTAGGTGGCGGGGATGCGGAGTTGGGGAACAAATGACATGGAGGGTCCTTGAAAGCAACGAAGTAGCGAGACAGTCAGCGCAACGCGGGCCAGTATCGCCTTGCATGGCTAGCGCAGCCGAGAGCGTGGCTGACGCCCGATCCGTCTTTCGACGTTCAGAACGGCAGCGAACATTGCGCCTGCTCACCCAATCCGGCAGCAGGACGCAATGGCCATTGCACGATGGGGGTGTAGCGATACGGCGCTCCCCCAGCTTCGACAAGCAGCAAGGTGTCGCTGTGCCAGACGATCGCCGGAATACGCGCGTCCAGCTTTGTGGGCGCCTTGTAGCTGATCGTGATATGCGGGGTATGTCCGCCTCCAGGCGGTAGCCGCTCTGCCTGCAGCGCCATAGCAACCGCCTGCAGCAGCGCGGTGAACTCGGAAGGCACGCCATATGCCCGAAACGCGCAATGCATTGGACCTGCGCCGGAGGTGGTGATGCGATTCAAGCGCAACGTCACTGCGGCGGCATCGACGCGGCTCCCAGCGCGCAGCATGGCCGCGCGCGCATCCACGCCCTCATATCTGTCACTCAGCGATTGATGCCAATTACACACTTCGAAGAGTGTTCCCCCAAGTGCTGTGTCAAAGCCATGAGCAGCAACCGCGCCAGCCATCAGGTCAAGCACGTCCGGCGGCGGCTTCAACATAAAAATCAATCGTGGTGTCGAAGACATAGCGATGCCTACGCCACCTTGCTCGCTTCCAGAAAATCCTGCGCAAACCGTTGCAACACGCCGCCGGCTTCATAGATCGCCACTTCTTCCGCAGTATCCAGACGGCAGGTCACCGGCACCTGCAGCTGCTCGCCGTTGCGGCGATGGATCGATAACGTCAGCGTTGCGCCTGGCGTACGCTCGCCCATCACGTCGAATGTTTCGCTACCGTCGATACCGAGTGTCTTGCGATCGGTGCCCGGCTTAAATTCCAGCGGCAATACGCCCATGCCGATCAGGTTGGTGCGGTGGATCCGCTCGAAGCCTTCGGCCACGATCGCTTCCACGCCCGCCAGCCGTACGCCCTTGGCCGCCCAGTCGCGCGACGAACCCTGCCCGTAATCGGCGCCGGCAATGATGACCAACGGCTGCTTGCGCGTCATATAGGTTTCGATCGCCTCCCACATGCGCACGACCTGCCCGTCCGGCTCCAACCGTGCCAGCGAACCGGCGGTGACCTGCCCATCCACCACGGCCATTTCGTTGACCAACTTCGGGTTGGCGAAGGTGGCGCGCTGCGCGGTGAGATGGTCGCCGCGATGCGTGGCGTAAGAATTGAAGTCTTCTTCCGGCACGCCCATTTGCGCCAGGTATTCGCCGGCCGCACTGCTGGCCATGATGGCGTTGGAGGGAGACAGGTGATCGGTGGTGATGTTGTCGCCCAGCACCGCCAGCGCGCGCATGCCATGCAGCGTGCGTACACCGGCCAACGCGCCCTCCCAATACGGCGGACGGCGAATATAGGTACTGGTCGGGCGCCAGTCGTACAGCGGGCTCACGCGCGCGCCCTGCCCCACACTGCGCTTGAACATCGGGTCGTAGACGCTGCGGAAATGTTCCGGCTTGACGCTGCGCGCCACTACGGCGTCGATCTCCGCATCGCTCGGCCACAGATCCTTCAGCGTGATCGGTGTGCCATCCGCATCGATGCCAAGCACATCCTTTTCGATATCGAAGCGCACCGTTCCTGCGATGGCATAGGCGATCACCAGCGGCGGCGAGGCGAGAAACGCCTGCTTGGCATACGGATGGATGCGCCCATCGAAATTGCGATTGCCCGACAACACCGCCGTCGCATACAGGTCGCGGTCGATGATCTCCTGCTGGATCACCGGATCCAACGCGCCGCTCATGCCATTGCAGGTGGTGCAGGCAAACGCCACGATGCCGAAGCCCAGCTGCTCCAGCTCGCTCAGCAAGCCGGCCTCTTCCAGATACAGCTGCACCGCCTTGGAGCCGGGCGCCAGCGAACTTTTCACCCACGGTTTGCGGGTCAGGCCACGCGCATTGGCGTTGCGTGCCAGCAGGCCAGCCGCGATGACGTTGCGTGGATTGGAGGTATTGGTGCACGAGGTGATTGCCGCGATGATCACCGCGCCATCGGGCATCTGCCCTGGCACGTCTTCCCACGCAGCGGCGATGCCGCGGTTTGCCAGCTCGGTGGTCGCCACCCGCTTGTGCGGGTTGGATGGGCCGGCCATGTTGCGCACCACGCTCGACAAGTCGAACTGCAGCACGCGCTCGTACTGCGCGGTGACCAGAGCGTCGGCCCACAAGCCGGTATGCCGTGCGTAGGTTTCCACCAGCGCAATCTGCGCGTCCTCGCGGCCGGTCAGCCGCAGGTAGTCGATAGTCTGCTGGTCGATGTAAAACATCGCCGCGGTCGCACCGAATTCTGGCGTCATATTGGAGATGGTGGCGCGGTCGCCGATGGTCAGCGCGCTGGCGCCGGCACCATAAAACTCCAGATACGCACCGACCACGCGCTGCTGGCGCAGGAATTCGGTCAAGGCCAGCACGATGTCGGTGGCGGTGATGCCCGGCGCCGGACGGCCCAACAATTCAACGCCGATGATGTCGGGCAGCCGCATCCACGACGCGCGCCCCAGCATCACGGTCTCCGCTTCCAGCCCGCCGACACCCACGGCGATCACACCCAACGCATCCACGTGCGGGGTGTGGCTGTCGGTGCCCACGCAGGTATCCGGAAACGCCACGCCATCCAGTGTGTAGATCACCGGCGACATCTTCTCCAGATTGATCTGATGCATGATCCCGTTGCCCGGCGGAATCACTTCCATGTTCTCGAACGCCCGCTTGGTCCATTCGATGAAGTGAAAGCGATCGGCATTGCGGCGATCTTCCACGCTGCGATTCTTGGCAAAGGCCTGCTTGTCGAAACCGGCGTATTCCACTGCCAGCGAGTGATCGACGATCAACTGCACCGGCACCACCGGATTGACCTGCGCCGGGTCGCCACCCTGCTCGGCGATGGCATCGCGCAAGCCGGCCAGATCCACCAGCGCGGTCTGCCCCAGGATGTCGTGGCAGACCACACGCGCCGGAAACCAGGGGAAATCCAGGTCGCGCTTGCGCTCGATCAGCTGGCGCAGGTAGGCCTCCAGCATCTGCGGCTCGGCGCGCCGCACCAGGTTTTCGGCATGCACGCGCGCGGTGTATGGCAGCGTTGCATACGCGCCCGGCTGCAACGCATCCACTGCGGCGCGTGCATCGAAGTACTCCAACGAGGTGCCCGGCAAGGGCTTGCGGTACTGGCTGTTCATGGCTGGCGATATCACAAGGCGGGCGAGGTTTCTTGCGGTTGCGGTACTGCTATTGCTGTGCGGTTGCAGTGCTGCGATTGCGCTGCTGTGGCGGTGTTGCTGTTGCGGTGCTGCTATCCGACACTGCTGCTACCGCGGCGCGGCTGCGGCGCCCTTCTCCCGCAAGCGGGAGAAGGTGCCCGAAGGGCGGATGAGGGCCAGCGCCGTCCACACAGTCAGGCGCGCTGATCCAACGGCACGAAGACCTGATCTTCCGGCCCGGTGTAGTTAGCCGACGGGCGAATGATCTTGCCGTCCACGCGCTGCTCGATGATGTGCGCGCTCCAACCGGCCGTGCGGGCCAGCACGAACAGCGGCGTAAACATCGCCGTCGGCACGCCCATCATGTGGTAGCTCACCGCACTGAACCAATCCAGGTTGGGGAACATCTTCTTGATGTCCCACATCACCGTTTCCAGGCGCTCGGCAATGTCGTACATCTTGCGACTACCCTGAGCATCGGACAGCTCGCGCGCTACGTCCTTGATCACCTTGTTACGCGGGTCGGACACCGTGTACACCGGGTGGCCGAAGCCGATCACCACTTCCTTGCGCTCCACGCGCGCCTTGATATCGGCTTCCGCTTCATCCGGGGTGTCGTAGCGCTTCTGTATTTCGAAGGCCACTTCGTTGGCGCCGCCGTGCTTGGGTCCGCGCAGCGCGCCGATGCCACCGGCGATGGCGCTATACATATCGCTGCCGGTGCCGGCGATCACCCGGCATGCAAACGTGGACGCGTTGAACTCGTGCTCGGCATACAGGATCAGGCTGGTGTGCATTGCACGCACCCATGAATCCTTCGGCGCAAACCCGTGCAGCAGATGCAGGAAATGCCCGCCGATCGAATCGTCATCGGTTTCCACTTCGATGCGCTTGCCGTTGTGGCTGTAGTGATACCAATACAGCAGCATCGAGCCCAACGACGCCATCAGCTTGTCGGCGATGTCGCGCGCGCCCGGATGGTTATGGTCGTCCTTTTCTGGCTGCAGGCAGCCCAGCACCGAGACTCCGGTGCGCATCACATCCATCGGGTGTGCCGACGGCGGCAGTTGCTCCAGCGCCGCTTTCACGGCGGCCGGCACGCCACGCAGCGATCGCAACTTGGCCTTGTAACCGCGCAATTCGCCGCTATTGGGCAACTTGCCGTGCACCAGCAGGTACGCAATTTCCTCGAACTCGCTGGTGGTTGCCAGATCCAGAATGTCGTAACCGCGATAGTGCAGATCGTTGCCGCTGCGCCCCACGGTGCACAGCGCGGTGTTGCCTGCAGCAGTACCAGACAGGGCAACGGATTTTTTCGGCTTGAAACCGGGAATGGTGGTGTCGTTCATGCGATGAGCTCCCAAGCTGTGGCGTGTTGCGGTGTCACGGAGGAGTGACCAGGTGGACGCAGCAAGCGGCGATCATGCGCCTTTGCGTGCAAACAGTGCATCCAGGCGTTGTTCGTAATCGTGGTAGCCGATGCGTTCGTACAGTTCTTCGCGCGTCTGCATGGTTTCCAGTACCGCTTGTTGATGGCCATCGCGGCGGATCGCGGTGTAGACATCCTCGGCGGCCTTGTTGGCCGCACGAAATGCCGACAGCGGAAACAACTGGATCGCCACGCCGGCAGCGGCCAGTTGGTCGCGCGTAAACAGCGGCGTCTTGCCGAACTCGGTGATGTTGGCCAGCACCGGCACGCCCACCGCATCGACAAAGCGCTTGTAGGTGTCCAGGTCGTAGGCGGCCTCGGCAAAGATGCCATCGGCGCCCGCTTCCACGCAGGCTATGGCGCGCTCGATCGCCGCGTCCACGCCTTCCATCTGGATGGCATCGGTCCGCGCGATCAAAAAGAACGCCGGGTCGGTCTTGGCATCGGCCGCCGCCTTGACCCGGTCAACCATCTCGCCCTGACTGACGATCTCCTTGCCCGGCCGATGCCCGCAGCGCTTGGCGCCGACCTGGTCTTCGATATGGCAACCGGCCGCGCCCGCCTTGATCAGCGATTTGATGGTGCGCTCGATGTTGAACGCGCTCGGCCCGAAGCCGGTGTCCACGTCCACCAGCAGCGGCAACCCGCACACATCGGTAATGCGGCGCACATCGATCAGCACATCTTCCAGCGTATTGATGCCCAGATCCGGCAGCCCCAACGAACCCGCCGCCACGCCGCCGCCCGACAGATAGATGGCCTGATACCCGGCACGCTGGGCCAGCAGCGCATGGTTGGCATTGATCGCACCGATGACCTGCAGCGGCGACTCGGCGGCCAGCGCCGCGCGAAAGCGGGTGCCGGCGGAAGAAATGGGCGAGGACGTCATGGCGATTCCTGGGATGGGATAACGGATAGTTCGCAAACCCTGTGCCAATCGCAAGCACTTGATTCCATTGAGCACTGTCAGCGAATCGTTGCGGATATGCAACACGTAGTGCAACATGAAACATCCATGGAACACGCCAATGTCGATGCGTAACCCCTCCCCGGCCGACCCGGCAGACACATCGCCACCGGTGATCTGGACCGTCAGCGTGTCGCGACTGACCGGCCTGCTTGCCGACGTCATCCCCGAATTCGACCAGCGCGCGCGGATCGAGCAGATCAACCTTGGCTTTGCCGACGCCGTGGACGTCATCGGCCAGCGCCTGCGCCGCGAGCGCTGCGACGTCCTGGTCGCTGGCGGCTCCAACGCCGCCTACCTGCGCAGCCGGCTTGCGCTGCCGCTGGCGCCGATCCAGGCCACCGGCTTCGACCTGATGGAAGCGTTGGCGCGTGCGCGCCGCATCGCGCCACGCATCGGCGTGGTGACCCATGCCAGCGACGTTCCCTCATTCCACGCCTTCCAGCGCAGCTTCGACCTGGACATCGAACATCGCCGCTTCGTCACCGCCGAGGACGCGCGCGACTGCATTGCCGACCTGCGTGCCGGCGGTATCCAGGTCATCGTCGGCACCGGCATGGCGATCGATTTCGCCGAGCAGGCCGGCCTGCCCGGCGTGCTGCTGTATTCGGCAGATTCGGTCCGTCACGCGCTGGAAAACGCCATCGCATTAGGCACTGCTTCCAGCCAGGAACGCCCAGCCGCCCGCAGCAACGCACGACGGACACGCCGCAGCGATGCACTGCTCGGCGACGACACGGCAATGGTGCACGTCCGCGAGCTGGTGCAGTTGTATGCGCCGCACGCGGGCACCGTGTTGATCAGCGGCCAGACCGGGACCGGCAAGGAGTTGGTCGCCCGACAACTGCATGCCGGCAGTCGCCGGCGCGGCCGCTTTGTCGCGATCAATTGCGGCGCCATCACCGAATCGCTACTGGAAGCGGAATTGTTCGGCTACAGCGATGGCGCCTTCACCGGCGCACGCCGCGGCGGCCACACCGGCCTGATCGAAGCCGCGCAGGATGGCACGCTGTTTCTCGACGAAATCGGCGAATTGCCGATGCCGCTACAGACGCGCCTGCTCCGCGTATTGGAAGAGCGCGAAGTACTGCGCGTCGGCGCCACCGTGCCAATTGCCGTGGATGTGCGCGTGATCGCAGCCAGCCTGCAGGATCTGCATTCCCTGGTCGAACAAGGGCGCTTTCGCCGCGACCTGTTCTATCGCTTGAACGCACTACGCATCGCACTGCCGCCGTTACGCCACCGCCCCGACGACATTGCGATGCTGCTGACGCATTATTTTCAGCAATTGGGCAGCATCGCATCGCCATTGTCGCCCGCAGCACTGCACCGGCTGCAACAGCATGCATGGCCGGGCAATGTGCGCGAACTACGCAACCTGGTTGAACGCTTATGCATTCACTGGAAGGCACAAGCGCACGACCACCTGAGCCTGGAACAACTCCGACGCTGGGCGCCGGAACTGTTCGACGCACACGTCAGCGCCCCTGCACCACAGGCGCACACCGAGCTTGCAGCATCGCGCCTGCAACTCACCGCCGCAGCGGTGCGCACGGCACTGGAACGCGCCAACGGCAACCGTACCCTCGCCGCCCAGGCACTCGGCGTTTCGCGCACCACCTTGTGGCGCTGGATGCAGGCACAGGCGATGGCGCCACAGCGTTGAACACTGCACGTTGGCTCGGCTTTCAGCACAGGTAGGACAGGGGCAATGCCGCATATCAGGTGATGCACCGCTGCATGCAGCATGCATGACACGCGGCTGAGCACGACAATCAGCACGCACGCGCCGATACGGCGATCACTTGATACGCGTGTACTCGGTATCGCCCGTGCTCAGTCGACCCGTCGCCTCGTCGATCGCGTAATTGACCGTGCCGCTGCCGCTTGACACCTGCAGCACACCCTTGGTCAGCAGCGCCGGATAATTTCGGGTCCTCACGCCGCTCCCGAACAGCTCCGGCGTGGTATCGCGAATGATGAAGCTCTCGCCATTGTGCTCGATGCTCAGCACATTCTTCTGCGACTTCACATTGACCCACTTGCCCACGTACTGCTCGCCAACATCGCGCGCGCACCCGGCCAACAACAACATCGCAACAAGAGCATTTCCAAGCAGCGCCTTCATCGACACTCGTTCCTCAACACATGGCCTTGCAGAATGGCAAGTCCTCGCCTAACCCGCAACAAGCAAGCACAACCAGAAACAAATGTGTGCACTGGATAGCAATTACGCGCCAGATCTCCTGCACTCATGGATCGCGTCTACGGCGCTTGGCCGAGGTCCAGATGATCTCGCCCAACCGTGGACGATCCAGGGCAAACAAAGCAATCGGAGCAAGCTCTGCACCTGCAGAGCACGAATCGCTTCGACTAGAAGACTGAGCAGGACGAGGAAGAACTGCGGGCGCGAGTTCAGCGCTCAGCACCTTGATTCAGTCACGCCGCCTCGCACCGTGAACCTGTCGCCGGCAGAGGCACGCGATGAAGTGAGGAAACCCTCGTCCGTATGCGCTATCGCCCCTTCCACGCAACGCGGCGCAACTTTGTGCTTCGGCGCCATCTCAGAAGCAAGATAATCGCTCCAATCAACCCAGTCGCCACACCAGCCATGACAGCCCACGCTACTTGCGGCGTGATTCCAACGGCCACCGCAAGTAGATCCACGCTGTTCCTGGCAAATACCGGCGGAGCGATAGCCAGCTCGGTATCGGCGACCTGACGGCCAGCAAGGAAATCGGCGATTTTTGCAGCGACCGTTGGACTTCCCAGCCATAGCTCATCGTCATGACTGGCACCGTGGATGAGCAGACGTCGGGCGTGACTAAAGCCAGGCGACAGTGCGTTGGTGTTTGCCAGCGGCGTCCGGCCATCAAGGGTGCCAGCGATAAAAAGAGCCGGGACGCTGCTCTGCAGAGGCGCGCGAAAGCTATCGCCCAGATCCATAAACCCCGGATTGTCGACAACAGCAAACGGAAAATTCAGTGCATCACCAAACAAGCTCTCACTGGCCTGTTCCGCGGCCACGCTTCGCCGCTGGATGCTCGCTCCAGATGCAGCCTCCATCGCCAGCGGCATGGCCTTGAACTCGCCTAGCTCCTCGCGAATGGCCAGCACAAAGCTTGCAAGCAGGTCGTAATTGCCCTGCTCCGCACTGCGCAGTGCCAGTGGTAATAACTGTTGGGTAGAGCGACGTCCGAGTGCGGCTGCGATTGCAAGCTGCGCATCGTAACCACCGATCATCACCTGTCTGCCACGATGCATGAAGCTACGTCCCAGCGCAGGCCTCTGTCGTAGCGCGCTCACAACGCGCGCGGCACTGCCAGACAGATCGGCGAAGCCGGCCTGCTTAGCGTATCCACTCAGATCCGCAAGCACGGCATCCGCCGCCAGCGGTAATTTCAGCGTGTCGTCAGGCCCCTCCGCTCCCATCAATACCACCCGGCTGATACGTTCGCCATGCTGCCGGACACCAGCAAGTGCCAAGTGGGTGCCATAGCTCATACCCCACAGACTGACTTGCCGCACGCCCAATGCACGCCGCAGGTCTTCGAGATCGGCCGCACTCTCTTGTGATGTGTATGCACCCAGGTCAACCCCGTTTGCCTGCCAATATGCGATGCAGCGAGCAGCCGTGGTACGTAGCGCCACGAGCGCGGTGTCGCGCTGCAGAGGCTTTGCGTCGTCAAACCGGTATTTGTACGGACACGTCGGCGGAACCTCTGAAAGACCGGTGCCGCGCTGATCGAGCAGCAGAACGTCGGCATGCTTCCGCACCTGATCAAACACTGGCCAACGGGCACCACGTGCCGCCGCGACACCGGACCCGCCTGGCCCACCTGCCAGGTAGATCACCGGCGCGGCATCCACCTTGCCCGTGGTCGCCCGCAGGCGCACCACACGCAGCCGTAGGAGCGGCCCGGCCGGGTCCGCGTGCCGGCGCGGCACCTCCAGGAACGCGACTTCGGCAGCGAAGGTGCCGTGGTGCTCGGTCTCAAATTCGTAGGGCACAAACGTCATCGGACCAGGCGCCGCATGACAGCACAGGGGCACTGCGCCGCAGAGCGCCAGGCCAATGAAAAGCCATCGACGGAGGCCGAACGCGCGCTGGAGGGTGGCTGACATGACCAACTCCGGTTTAGACATCTTCAAGGGAGCCGTCAGCATGTGCGCAAGCGCAGCATGCAGACCTTGCCAGTCCTTCGAACGTCTCCAGCCAGGTGCCCAGCGTCTCCGGGGCACCACTATGATGGCGCAATGCCGATCATCAGGACCCTGACTGCGCTCACCGCACTGCTGCTCACGGTCGCGGCGTGGCTTGCGGCATCAACACCCGCCACCACGCGCACACAGGTTCTGGCCGCAGAGATGGCACAGGTGCCACCTGGAGAATCCAGCAAGGCTCTACCGACGGTGCCTGGCTCCTTGGACTGGCAACCACTCAATTCCCATGTACTCGCAGGATGGCGGAGTCCTTACTGGCTGCGCTGGCAACTTACGCAACCAGCGGACGGTGCCAGCCATGTGCTGCGGATCTCATTGCGAGCAGCCAGTCAACCGTACTGGAACGGTCACCCGTTACCCGCAAATGGCATCGTGGGTCGGACGGGTGAGCAGGAACACCCCGGCCTGATCGACAGTGTCCACGTGCTGCCACCTTCGGCAGGCAGCGGCGTGGATGAACTGCTCGTGCTGGCTTCCAGCCACCACCAGTGGCCAGGCATGTACGCGACCGATGCGTCGGTGGAGATCACATCGCTCGCCGATCATGGCAGGCATCTGGTCTGGCCATGGTTGATTGCAGCGTTGGCCATGGGTGCTCTCGCGGCTGCCTGCCTCTACTTCCTGGCTCTGCGTGGGAAAGCCAGAGCACCTGCTGGATCGTTTCTGCTTGCCCTGTGCACGATTGGCCTGGCAACGCCTGCCATCGAAGCATGGCGTCCGTTGCTGGGCTATGCATACCCGTGGCATGGCCCGCGCCTGCTCATCCTGCTCGCACTGCACCTCGCGGCGGCCATCCTGCTACCTGCCTACCTAGCGCGCCAGTTTAGGGTGGCGATCCCAATGAGCTACCGCTTGGGTTATCTGGTCATGCTGGCGGCCGCTACCTGCCTGCCCAGCTTCGACAGCCGCAGTGCCGCCGTGCTCCTGCTCAGCCTACTGGGCTCTGTCTGGTTGTTGCGACATGCCCGCGACGAACGCCACGAACGCTGGCCGATCATGGCGCTCCTTCTGGCCGGCGCGCTCTCGATGCCATTGCTGGGCAATGCGTTTCTGGATGGTCCGTACTTTCTGATGTTGACAGTGCTGATGGGCTATCTGCTGGTTCGCCACGCCACTCGCCTGCGCGAACTGGACATGCACAACGCAGCGCTGCGCGAAGAGGGTGCGCGGCTTTCGCTGCAGTTGCTGCAGCGAGGTATCCAGCCGCATTGGCTGATGAACACCCTGACCTGCCTACAGGAACTGATCGACCAATCACCAGCGCGTGCGAGTCGGTTAGTGGAATCGCTTGCCGAACAGTTCGACCGGTTGCGCGAAAGCAGCGGCCATCAATGCGTGCCATTGGAACAAGAGCTGGCGCTATGCCGCAACCATCTGGACATCATCTCTCTGGCACTCGATCACCCGATGACACTGGACATTGACGCTGCCAATCTTTACCTATCGATCCCACCGGGTGTCTTGCATGCACAGGTGGAAAATGCACTGACGCACGCTGGTGCCATGGCCTGCGCAAAACGGCCATTTCGACTCCGCGTCCAGAATGAAAATGGATGGTGGATCCTGGAACTACGCAGCGCGCGCGGACATGCCCCGCACCGTGGACACGGCACTGGTGCGCAGTACATCGAAGCGAGTCTCGCCGCTGCATTTCCGGGTAACTGGACGTTCGCTCAAGGCGTTGAAGGTGACGACTGGCGCAGCCGGATCGAGCTTCGATGCGCATCCTGATCGTTGAAGACGAACAATTGATTCGTCAACGGCTCCTAAGGCTATGCGGTGAGCTGGCTGGTACCCGGGCACGGTTCGATACGTCAGCCGATCTGGAATCCGCCGGTGACCGGCTGCAGCGAAATGTTTACGACGGCTTGCTGCTTGATCTCAACCTAGGTGGCGAGGACGGCTTTGACTTGCTGCGCAGAGCGGTAGCGGGACGCTATCAATGCGTGGTTGTATCGGCGCATCGCGACCGTGCGGTACAGGCGTTTGAACATGGCGTTCTGGATTTCGTGCCAAAGCCATTCACCCGTGAGCGACTTGGCCAAGCGCTGGACCGTTTACTGGATGCAGGTCGCCACCGCTGCGGACGCACACGTTACCTTGGCATCTGGCGCGCACAGGGCACCGCACTGGTCGAGCTTGCGCATGTGATGTGGATACGCGCAGATGGCGAGTATAGCGAGCTACGCTTAGTAGATGGCCGCAGCGAGCTACATGACAAATCGCTGGCGGCTCTAACAGCGATGCTCCCCGACGATTTTGTTCGCTGTCATCGCTCGTATCTAGTCAATATGCGAAATATCCGCACGCTGCATTCCTGCTCCGGTAGTCGGTATTGGCTCGTGCTGGCGAACGGCGCGGAATTACCTGTGGGGCGATCCTATCTCGCAGAGTTGCGCCGGCAACTTGGCATCGGATGAAGGCCGATATGGCGATTGAATGCGTGGCTATCTATCGCCAAGACGCTGTACAACAGTCTCCGCGTCACAAGATCAATCGACAAACGACTACAGAGTCCAATCCAGCGGATGGCCGCTAATGCTTGCTCCCCTTGCTGCTCCTGCTTGCCAGGAAGAACACTTGGCTGAGTCTGCTGCGCAAGATCAGTTGCATGACATGCAAATCTGCATGAGGCCCCGAGTGGAGATGAACGCACCAGCAAAGCAACTTAAAGGGATATCGGCGAGTTGAACTGCCCGGCCAAGGCTGCCGTTCGCAGACAATAAAAAACCCCTGACAGAATCAGGGGTTTGAATTGGTGGGCGGTACAAGGTTCGAACTTGTGACCCTTGCCGTGTGAAGGCAATGCTCTACCGCTGAGCTAACCGCCCGGTGACGCGAGCCGCACATTATAGGGCAGCTGCAGCAATCGTCAACAGCCGCGTTCGACCCGGTGGATGCCTACTGAAAACCACTTCAGTTTGTAGACGCCGGCCTCCTCCCGCCAGCCGGCGGCGCTGCCCCTCTCTGCCCGGCACCACGCACGTTAACGGCCTTGCCGTAGCGCCAAGCCGATCACTTGCCTGGCTCCTGATGGCTCATTCCCACCTGGCAGGAGTCTCACCTACACCGCAGTCAGCGCACTGCGATCAGTGGCAACCCTGCCGCTGCAGTTGTGCGGCGGCCGGCGGCCGGCGGCCGGCCGCATGTCCAACAACAACCGCATCACATCGTATGCGTCGGCTTGTCCGAGGTGGTCAGGCCGGCCAGCAGGGTTTCGATCTTGTTGCGCACCGCCTCGCCTTCCGGGCCGTCTGGGAACTGCACGCCGATGCCCGCGGCGCGATTGCCCTGCGCGCCCGCAGGCGTGGTCCAGATCACCTTGCCGGCCACCGGCAGGCGCTCGCTGGAATCGGGCAGGGTCAGCAGCAGGAAAACTTCGTCACCCAGCATGTAGCGCTTGGGCGTGGGCACGAAAATGCCGCCGCCTTTGACGAACGGCATGTACGCGCTGTAGAGCGCCGGCTTGTCTTTCAACGCCAGCGACAAAATGCCTTGGCGTGCATTCATTGCACTCATCGAGTTCCCCTAGAACGTGTCTGGTGCGCTCCATCGCGCCAGGCCAGCAGCAATTCCGTCACTGCCAGGTCGGCGCGGACGGTGGTGCGCAGCAGATCGCGTGTGCGATTGGCGGCGTCGAACCAGGTCGCCAGCTTGTGCAACCGCGATGGATCGGTCAAGCCGGCCGAGGCCTGCGCCAACGCCAGGTCTGCGGCATGCCGCAGACGCTGATCGGCCTGGCCGTCGTTGGTCCAGCGCTGCGCAACCTCTACCGCACCGGCGCGGCCGCTGGCGATCTGCTCCAGGTCCTGCGCCACCGCGCGACGCACCGTCAGGCCATCCTCGCGCAACCACTGTGCGGCCAGCCCGGGGTGGCCGCGTGCGGCCTCCAGGGCATCCTGCGCGACACGCTCGCTGATGCCTTGTGCCAGCAACCAGTCCAGTGCTTCGTGCGCGGGCGGCAGCTTGAATTCCAGACGCTGGCAACGGCTGCGGATGGTGGCCGGCAAACGCGCCGGCTGCGCGCTGATCAGCCACAGGTAGCGACCCGGCGAGGGCTCTTCCAGGGTCTTGAGCAAGGCATTGCAGGCGGCGCGATTGATCGCATCGGCCGGGTCGACGATCACCACCTGGGCGATGCCGTACTGCGGCGTCAGCGACAGCTTTTGCGACACCTCGCGCACCTGCTCGATGACGATTTCCGTGCGCAGCTTGTCGCCGGTGCGATTGGGAATGAACGAGATCAGCTGCAGATCCGGATGGGTGCCGGCGGCGATCAATTGCCGCGTGCGCTGCGCCAACGCCGGGTCCGGCGAGCTGGCCAGCACGTGCTCGGCCAGCGCCAACGCCACGCCGCGCTTGCCCAACCCTTCCGGGCCGCAGATCAGCAGCCCGTGTCCGAGCCGACCGGCATCCAGCGCTGCCACGGTCTGGTCGAAGGCGCGCTGCTGCCAGGGCGAAAACACGGCGGTCATGGCGTGGGCTCCGGTTGCGGCATGTTCGGCAGACGGCGGCGCTGCAGGTAACGCGCCACCGCCGCGTTATGGTCGGCCAGGGTGGCCGAAAACGCATGCGCGCCGGTACCGTCGCCAACGGCCACGAAATACAGCGCATCACCGGGTGCCGGGCGCACCGCTGCCAGCAGTGCCTCGCGGCCGGGCATGGCGATCGGCGTGGGGGTCAGGCCGGTGCGGGTATAGGTGTTGTACGGGGTGTCGGTGGTCAGGTCGCGACGGCGGATGTTGCCGTCGTAGCTGCTGCCGATGCCGTAGATCACGGTGGGGTCGGTCTGCAGCTTCATGCCCAGTTGCAGGCGACGCAGGAACACCCCGGCGATCAACGGCCGCTCGCTGCCCAGTGCGGTTTCCTTTTCGATGATGGACGCTAGGATCAGCGCCTGCTCTGGCGAGGTCAGCGGCAAGTTGGCGGCGCGCTGCTCCCAGGCCTGCGCCAGCGCCTTGTCCATCGCCGCATGGGCGCGTTTGAGCACATCCAGATCGCTGTCGCCGCGTTGATACAGATAGGTCTCCGGCAGGAAGCGGCCTTCCGGATGCTGATTGGCAACCCCTACCCGCGCCATCAGCGCGGCGTCATCCAGGTTGCCGATGGTCTGCTGCAATGGCGTGGCGGTGGCCAACGCGGCGCGCAACTGGCGGAAATTCCAGCCTTCCACGATCGT
The DNA here is from genome assembly GCF_001423585.1 of Xanthomonas sp. Leaf148. Lineage (GTDB taxonomy): Bacteria > Pseudomonadota > Gammaproteobacteria > Xanthomonadales > Xanthomonadaceae > Xanthomonas. The sequence continues at coordinate 831,240 of NZ_LMOP01000001.1, forward strand.
GAAACGGTACTGGATCACCCGCCCCTGGCGCATGCGACCGAGCAATTCGCGCGGCGACAGGGCCGGCGCCAACGCGTACTCGCCCACCTTGAGTTTGCCGGCCGCATCGACTTGGCGCGCCAGCAGCTGCCATTCCAGATCGGTGCCTTGCGCGATGCCGGCCTCGCGCAATTTGCGCAAGGTGGCCCTGAGCGAATCGCCCGGCGCAATCACCACGCTGGGCGCCGTGGCGCTCACCGGCGTCTGCGCGAAGTGCAGGTAATGCCGCCATGCCACCAGCGCGGCAATCGCCAGCAGCGCTACGAGCAGCACTGCCGTGCCCAGCACGGCCAGACATCCGCGTTTGCCAGTCACCGCCACACCCACCTCGTCATTGCCCTAGCGCCGCGCAGGATACCGCGCGCCGGTGATGTCCCGTTGAAGCGCTCACGTCGGCTCGATCGCACGCAGCACGCCCCGTGCCTTGGCGCGGGTTTCATCCAACTCGCGTTGCGGGTCCGAGTCCACCACGATGCCGGCGCCGGTGCGGAAGCGCACCTGCGCACCCGCCACCTCCGCGGTGCGGATCAGGATGTTCAGATCCATGTCGCCGTCGCGGTTGAGCCAGCCCAACGCGCCGGTGTAGGCGCCGCGCGCGGTCTGTTCGAGCTCGGCGATGATCTGCATGCAGCGCACCTTCGGGCAGCCGGTAATCGTGCCACCCGGAAACACCGCCGCGATCACCTCGCCCGGCGTGACCCCGGCGCGCAGACGGCCACGCACGTTGCTGACGATGTGATGCACGTGGGCATAGCTTTCCACCGCCATCAGCTCGTCCACCTCGACCGTGCCGGGCACGCAGATCCGGCCCAGGTCGTTGCGCTCCAGGTCGATCAGCATGACGTGCTCGGCGCGTTCTTTCGGGTGGCCGACCAGCTCGCGGATGCGCGCCGCATCGTCGTCGCCGACAAAGCGCGCGCGCGTCCCGGCGATCGGGCGCGTCTGCACCGCATCGCCGTGCACCGATACCAGCCGCTCGGGCGAAGAACTCACCACCGCGCGCCCGGCCGCCACAAACACGCCGGCGAACGGCGCTGGGTTGGCCGAACGCAACCGGGCGTGTAGCGCCGCCGGATCCACCGCCGCGGCAAAGCTTGCATTCCAGGCGCGCGAGATATTGGCCTGGAACACATCGCCGGCACGCAGGTAATCGAGCACCCGCTGCACCGCATCGGTAAAGCGCTCGGGCACGTCTTCGTCCACCGCAACCGGCCCGACCCAGGCCGGCAACGGCGGCAGCGCAGCGCAGGCGGCTATGTCGTCGTCGATGCGATTTAGCAAATCCTCGCGCCCCGGTTCGGCCAGCGCGATGCAGCGCCCGTCCACGCGATCGCGCAACACCGCTGCCGGCGCACGCAAGGCGAGCGCGCTCGGCAGGCGGTCGGTCCGCGCAGGCAGCTGCAGGATCGGCTCGACCTGCGCGGCCAATTCGTAGTCCAGCAATAGCGCCCAGCCGCCACGAAACGGCAATGCGCTGGTCGCATCGCGCGGCAGCCGTTCGGCGTGCCAGGCGGCATCCAGCGCGTCCAAAAAATTACATTCGAGCGCTTGACCATCGCCATTGCGCGTCACGCCATCCGGATCCAGCCGCAGGCTGGCGCCATCTGCCAGCAACAGCACATCCCAGCGCCCATGCTCGGTACCGGAAGCGGTGGATTCCAGCAACGCCGGGTAACGCTGCGGCGCCAACCGATGCAGCGCCAGCAAATCGATGTCCGCGTGCAGTGATCGGGTGAGCGTCATCGGTCCGGGGTGGCGTGAGATGCAAAAGCGCGCCGCCTTCCAAAAGGCAGCGCGCGCGGTGCGTGGATCAGGATTAGGTCAAGCCAACACTGTCCAGTTGGACGCACGAACGCAGTGCGCGCGGCGGCCAAGGACTGTTGCGTGACGCGCCATGCGAGCGCGCAGACGCGCCGACTCAGACGCGCTTGAACACCAGTGTGCCGTTGGTGCCGCCAAAGCCGAAGCCGTTGGACATCACCGCATCCACCTGGACTTCGCGCGCCACGTTCGGCACGTAATCCAGGTCGCAGCCTTCGCTGGGTTCTTCCAGGTTGATGGTCGGCGGGATGATGCCGGTGTGCAGCGCCATCACCGAGAAGATCGCTTCCACACCGCCGGCCGCGCCGAGCAGGTGGCCGGTCATCGACTTGGTCGAGCTGACCATGGTCTTGTAGGCGTGGTCGCCCAACGCGCGCTTCATCGCCAGCGTTTCGGCCAGATCGCCCAGCGGCGTGGAGGTACCGTGCGCGTTGAGGTAACCGATCTGCTCGGGATTGAGCTTGGCATCGCGCATGGCAGCCACCATGCTGCGCGCCGCGCCTTCGCCGTCTTCGCTGGGGGCGGTCATGTGGAACGCGTCGGAGCTGGCGCCGAAGCCGACCAACTCGGCATAGATGCGCGCGCCACGCGCCTTGGCGTGTTCGTACTCTTCCAGCACCAACACGCCGGCGCCGTCGCCCAGCACGAAGCCGTCGCGCTGCTTGTCCCAGGGACGCGATGCAGCGGTAGGGTCGTCGTTACGGGTGGACATCGCCTTCATCGCGCAGAACCCGCCCACCGAGCTCGGCGAGGACCCGCGCTCGGCGCCGCCGGCCAGCATCACGTCGGCATCGCCGTACTGGATCATGCGCATCGCCGTGCCGATCGAGTGATTGGACGTGGCGCACGCCGATACGGCCGAGAACGTCGGGCCCTTCAGGCCTTTGATCAGGCTGACCTGGCCCGGCAGCATGTTGATGATGGTGCTGGGCACATAGAACGGCGAGATCTTGCGCGCGCCGCCCTCATGAAATTTGATGGTCTGCTCTTCGATACCGAGCAGCCCGCCGATGCCGGAGCCGAGAATGGCGCCAACGCGTTCGGCATTGCTTTCGTCGATGACCAGGCCGGAATCGTCCAACGCCATGAACGAGGCGCCGACACCGTAGTGGATGAACGAATCCATCTTTTTGACGTCCTTGGCGGACACAAAAAGCGTGGGGTCGAAATTCTTGATTTCGCCGGCAATCTTGGTGGTGAACTGCGACGCATCGATCTGCGTGATCGGGCCAATGCCTGAGCGCCCGTGGATGATCCCATCCCAGCTGCTGGCCAGATCATTGCCCAGCGGCGACACCATGCCCATGCCGGTAACGACAACACGACGACTCATTGCAGATCTCCTCACCACGGAACGGACGGTGCTTGCGGTTTGCGGGTGACGCTTGAAAAACACAGGGCCGCATCAGCGGCCCCATGGAATGTCTGACGCAGCAGCGGCGTAATGCACGCCACCGCAGTCAGGAACAACGCATCAGCTCTTGACGTGAGCCTTGACGTAGTCGATCGCCTGCTGGACCGACGTGATCTTCTCGGCCTCTTCGTCCGGGATCTCGCACTCGAACTCTTCTTCCAGCGCCATCACCAGCTCGACGGTGTCCAGCGAGTCGGCACCCAGGTCATCGACGAACGATGCGCTGGTGGTGACTTCCTCTTCCTTGACGCCGAGTTGTTCGACGACGATTTTCTTGACGCGTTCTTCGATGGTGCTCATTGGGGATATCGCTCCAGCTGGAGTAGTGGTGGTACGAAAAAAACGCCATCGCCGCTGCGATGGCCGCGTTGGATAGTGTAGTGGAAGCGCCCGAGCCTTGCATTGCATCACAAGTCCCGGCCGATCAGCCACTTAGCGCCTCCCGGCGGCGCACGCTCACGGCATGTACATGCCACCGTTGACGTGCAGGGTCTCGCCGGTGATATAGCGGGCGGTCGGGCCGGCCAGGAACGCCACCGCGTTGGCGATGTCCTCCGGCGCACCCAGGTGACCGAGCGCGATCTGCTGCAGCAAGGCGGCCTTGGCCTCCTCCGGCAACGCCTTGGTCATGTCGGTATCGATGAAACCGGGCGCCACCACATTCACGGTAATCCCGCGCGAACCGATTTCCTTGGCCAGCGACTTGGAGAACGCGATGATGCCGGCCTTGGCCGCGGCGTAGTTGGTCTGCCCCGGATTGCCGGTTACACCGACCACCGAGGCGATATTGATGATGCGGCCCTTGCGCGCCTTCATCATGCCGCGCATCACCGCCTTGGAGGTGCGGAACACGCTGGTCAAATTGGTGTCGATGATGGCTTGCCAGTCGTCGTCCTTCATCCGCATCAACAGGTTGTCGCGGGTGATGCCGGCGTTGTTGACCAGAATCGAGATGGCGCCGAATTCCTTGCCGATCGCCTCGATCAGGCCATCGACCGCCGCCCCATCGGTGACGTTGAGTTCGCGACCGTGGCCGCCATGGGCCGCCAGCCGCTCGCCGATGGCCGTGGCGCCGGAGGCCGAGGTGGCGGTACCGATCACGGTGGCGCCCTGGGCGGCCAAGGTGTCGGCAATGGCCGCGCCGATGCCGCGACTGGCGCCGGTGACGAGGGCGATTTCGCCCTGCAGAGGCTTGCTCATGACTACTGTTCCTCGAAGGGGGACGCTGCGATCAGTGCCGCGAGCGTCGAGGGATGCCGGTACCACCGGCATGTGCGTCGGATCAGTGCACCCACGCGTCGAGCGCGCCGGCGTAATCGGCTGGCGTGGCCAGCGGGCGGGCGTCCAGGCTCTTGTCGATGCGCTTGATCAGCCCGCTCAACACCTTGCCCGGGCCGCATTCGGCGATCTTGGTGATGCCCTGGGCCGCCAGCGCCTGCACGCAGCCGGTCCACTGCACCGGCAGGTAGAGCTGCTCGACCAAGGCCTGGCGAATCGCCGCGCTGCCCTCGTGCACGCGCGCATCGACGTTCTGCACCACCGGAATCTGCGGAGCGTGCCAGGCCAACCCCGCCATCGCTTCGCCGAGTTGATTGGCCGCATCGCGCATCAGCGGAGTGTGCGACGGCACGCTCACCGCCAGCTTGACCGCCTTGCGCACGCCGCGCTCGGCCAGCAAGGCCAGCGCACGATCCACCGCCGCCGCATCGCCGCCGATCACGATCTGGCCGGGCGAATTGAAGTTGGCAGGCACCACCACCTGGCTGCCTGCCGCCTCGGCGCAGACTTCCAGCACCAGGGCGTCTTCGGCACCCAACACGGCGGCCATCGCACCGACACCGGCCGGCGCTGCGGCCTGCATGAACTGCCCGCGCAGCCGCACCAGGTGCGCGCCGTCATGCAGCGACAAGGCACCAGAAGCGACCAACGCGGTGTATTCGCCCAGGCTATGCCCAGCCAACACGACCGGGCGCGCGCCACGCTGCGCAGTCCACAGCCGCCACACCGCCACGCCCGCCGCCAGCAGCGCCGGCTGGGTGTACTCGGTGCGGTTGAGCATTTCTTCCGGGCCGCCCTGGGACAGCGCCCAGAGGTCGACACCAGCACCCTCCGAGGCTTCGGCAAACGTTTCGCGAATCTGCGGATGCAATTCGGATAGTTCGGCCAGCATCCCCAAAGACTGCGACCCCTGACCGGGGAAAACGAAGGCGAGAGTGGATTCAGTCACGCGCGGCTGCCAGCAAAAATCGAGCCGGGATGATACGTGCGAAATCGCTCTAGCGTCTGTACTGCCGCGTATGCAGCCCGGCCTACGGCAACACCTGGCCGGGCTGGACCAACCACCGCCGCGGGCCGAGATGGCCATCGGTAAACCGGTCCAAGCAGACCGGCTAATACCAGCGTCAGAGCCAATGCACTACTGAAGGCGGCCCCTGCATTGCGTGCGGCAGAGGCTTGCAGAGTGCCCCAACAATGGTCGCGCATGGGCGTATCGGCATCGCAAAGCTGCCTCAAAACAAGCGAGCGTTGTCGCTTGGGATCAGCACAGTTTGGTTGCAGCCAAGCCAACTCGCGGAACATTGACTGGATACGCATGCACCTCGCCGATCCGCCGCACATGCAGGACCGCGCGCGGAATTGCCGCCACGGCGCGACCCAGGACGCACGGCACCCAAGCCACAGCAGCATACGAAGAGATGAAGAGACCGAGCCAGACCGGCCGATTGCAGCGGCAATGCGGCTTAACGCTGGAGCACGGTCCAGCGATCACAGCGCGTTTGACGTCGTTTCTGCAGGACGCATCGCCCCGACAGCGTCAGACCCTGTCCACCGCCGAGGCGGCAGGGTCTGCGGAACTCAGTAGCGCAGCAGCGCCGAGCCCCAGGTAAATCCACCACCGAACGCTTCCAGCAGCAGCAATTGGCCACGCTGCACGCGACCCGAGCGGACCGCTTCGTCCAGCGCCAGCGGCACCGAGGCCGACGAAGTGTTGCCGTGGCGATCCACGGTGACAACCACCTGCTCCATCGGCAGATCCAGCCGCTTGGCGGTGGCTTCGATGATGCGCAGATTGGCCTGATGCGGGATCAGCCAATCCAGGTCGTGCTTGTCGTAGCCGTTGGCCGCCAGGGTCTCATCGACCACCGAATCCAGCGCCTTGACCGCATATTTGAAGACGTCGTTGCCCTTCATCAGCAACGTACCGCCACCATTCTTGCCTTCGCCGAAACCGACCGATACGCCCACCGGGTCCCACAGCAGCTCTTTCTTGCTGCCATCGGCATGCAGATGGGTGCTGAGGATGCCGGTCTCTTCGTCGGCCTTGAGGATCACTGCGCCAGCGCCGTCGCCGAACAGCACGCAGGTGGTGCGGTCGGTCCAGTCGACGATACGGGTCAGGGTTTCCGCACCTACCACCAGCACGGTCTTTGCGTCGCCACTGCGCACGAACTTGTCAGCCACGCTGAGCGCGTAGACAAAGCCCGAACAGGCGGCATTGACGTCCATCGCACCGCAACCGACGTTGCCCAGCCGCGCCTGCAGCAGGCAGGCAGTGGACGGAAAGATCAGGTCGGGCGTGGTGGTGCCGATGACGATCAGATCGATCTCGTCGGCGGTGACGCCGGCCGCTTCCATCGCCTTCAGCGAGGCGAAATACGCCAGATCGCTGGTGGTCTGGTCGTCGGCGACGATGTGACGCTCACGGATACCAGTGCGCGAGAAGATCCATTCATCGCTGGTGTCGACGATCTTGGACATATCGTCGTTGGTCAACACCTTTTCGGGCAAATAGCTACCCGTGCCCGCGATTCTTGAATAGATCCGCTTGCTCATGCTGTTTCCTGGTGCAAGAGCCGCGGTGATTGGCGGCTCCGGAAGTATCGAGGGTCACCCGCCAACAAAACTGCGGCGGGCGCCACGGATCAATCTTCTTGGACGGCCGACGACTTGGTCGTGATCACCTTCTTGCCGCGGTAGTAACCGTCAGCGGTGATGTGGTGGCGCAGATGGATCTCGCCGCTGGTCGGATCGGTCGACAGCTGCTTGGCGGTGAGGGCATCGTGCGAACGACGCTGGCCGCGACGCGACGGGGTGACACGGGATTTCTGCACAGCCATGGGATTGCTCCAACTTTAGTTCGATAACTTGTCTGTTGAGTCGAACAGCACGCTCTACGCCCGCGTCGACCTGTCTTTCCGCCCTTAACAGCGGCGGTTACTGTTTCTTCAACGCTGCCAGCGCCGCGAACGGACTGGCCTTGTCTTGCTCTTCCTGGCTCGGCACCCACTCTGCCTCGACGGCCTCGCTGCCCGGCGCCATCGGCACCACTGGCACCGACAGCACCAGTTCGTCTTCCACCAGATCCACCGCCCGCAACATGCCGTCATCGGGCACCAGCAAGGCTTCGTAATCGAGTGGCAACGCGGACTCTTCGTCTTCGTTGCGGATCAGGCCGAGACGCTGCCTGATCTGCACCGGATACAGAAAACGCTGCAAGGTGCGCTGGCAGGCCAACGGCAGCTCGACATCGATGCTGAGTTCGACATAGGCGACCTTGAGCAGATCATCCTGATCGAACTGAAGCGAATAAACACATTCGCCGTCGGTATCGACCAGACTCCCCTGCAAGCGGGTCATCGCAGATAGCGGGATGCGGCCATCGAAGCGCCTGCGCGCTGCGACCATCCGCCAAGCATCCAGCATTTCGGGTACGTTCGCGGACATAAGCCGCAGAATGTTAAAGACCCGCAGTAGCCATGTCAAATGCACCCATTCACATGTGCTGCGCGGCGTGCGGGCTGGCAGACTCCCCTGCCCCTCCTTTTCGGCGCCCATGATGCCACGCCTGATCCTTGCCTCCACCTCCGTCTACCGGCGCGAGCTGCTCGGCCGCCTGCAACTGGACTTCACCACCGCCCGCCCGGAGGTCGATGAGCAGGCGCTGCCGGGTGAAGCACCGAGCGCGCTGGCCAGCCGCCTGGCTGCCGAAAAGGCCGCCGCAGTGGCCGCGCATGCGCCCGACGCTTGGGTCATCGGCTCTGACCAGGTCGCCGATCTGGACGGCCGCGCCCTGGGCAAACCGGGAACCCTGGACCAGGCACGCGCGCAGCTAGGCGCCATGTCCGGGCGCGTGGTGCGCTTCCACACTGCCGTCAGCCTGATCGGCCCTGATCACCACCTGCACGCGCTGGATGTAACCGAGGTACAGCTGCGCCCGCTGACACCGGTGGAGATCGAACGCTACCTGGCCGCCGAGCCCGCACTGGATTGCGCTGGCAGCTTCAAATGCGAAGGCCTGGGCATCAGCCTGTTCGATGCGATTCGCTCGGAAGATCCCACCGCGCTGGTCGGCCTGCCGCTGATCGCGCTGGCGCGGCTGTTGCGGCAGGCGGGGTTTGACCTGCCTTAAGGGCGATTGCCAATTATCGCTGATGAGCCAGCAAACCTGATCCACCCTGCGGCTAAAGTGCTAATCAATTAGCAGGACAGTCGACATGCAAGCCACGACGGCGAAGCTGGAACCAGGCCTTGCCATCTACCCTGCAAGCCCGCAAGCAAGCAGGCGCGACAGTGCGTACCGATCACCTCATCCAAAAGGCGTCGCCATCTCCCACAAGGGCGTTATCGCACATCAGTAGCCGGCGCGATGCCAATGCATCTAATTTGAAATCGAATCGAACCGCTGAGCCAACATTCAGAACAATTACGAACCGTGGTTTTGGCGATATCGACTACCGCACCTGGATCGACCACCATCTTTAAACCATCCAAACGGCATAGCCAAGATGAATTCACCTGCCGTTTTCGGCGCAGGCACTGTATTCACCCTTTTTCAACCAAGACCTGATTGTGCACATCAAACAAAGCAGACATAAATGACTCCATCATTTCATTCCATCGAATGAATACGTAAGGAACCAAGAACGTCTTCAATAAAATATAATGGCCTCTGCTTTGCTTCGTCATACAGCCTACCGAGATATTCTCCAATCAGGCCCAATGCCGTCAACTGGATTCCGCCCAGAAACAAGATCACTGCCATCATCGTTGGCCAGCCAGCGACCGGATCGCCCCAGACACAGGCTTTTATAACGATCCAGCAAGCAAACAGCAGTGAAAACACAGCAGTGAGCAACCCCACATAAGTGGCAACACGCAATGGCACAGTCGAAAATCCCGTGATGCCGTCGAGCGCGAGATTCCACAACTTCCAGAAGGTGAACTTTGAGGTACCCGACAAGCGAGCTGCGCGGTGGTAAGTCACGGCCTTCTGGCGGTAACCGATCCAGCCAAACAAACCCTTCATGAAGCGGCCACGCTCGCGCATGTGGCGCAAGGCAGCAAGCGCTCGCGCAGACAGCAAGCGAAAATCACCGGTATTAGCGGGAACCGGCGTCTTCGACAACCTACCAATCACTTGATAAAAAGCAGCCGCAGAGGCACGTTTTAGCCAGTGCTCACCGTCACGCGCGAGGCGGGTACCGAAAACATTATCGTAGCCCTGCCGCCAGTACGCGACAAACTCGGGAATCAACTCTGGTGGATCCTGTCCATCGGCATCAAGGATGAATGCAGCACCTTTCGTGACCCGATCAAGCGCTGCAGTCAGCGCGACCTCCTTGCCAAAGTTACGCGACAAACGGATCGCCGAAACCCGTGCATCGCCACCTACCAGTTCGCACAACACCTGCCATGTCGCATCCTGGCTACCATCGTCGACATACAACAATGCAACCTGTACATCGTCGAGCTGTTCGAGCACCTGCATAATGCGCGGATGCAGCAGCGGCAGAGTGGCAGCCTCGTTGTAGGCAGCCACCACCACGGTCAAGCACTCTTTTTCAACCACTCTCTCAGCCCGATTTTGCAATTCACCCTCCAGCGCCTCATACCTACGACTCGGCAAGTTCCTGACAGTCGAAATACTAAAGAGATCGACGCATTTAATGTATGCAAAGAGCGGCAAATGACACGTCACGAATGGCGGTCAGGCGCTCACTGGCAGCACGAAATAAGTTGCATTGCACATGCGACACATGCCGATTCCGAGCACCGGCCGCACCCGCATGACGACTGCATAGCCCGCTTTTTTAGCAAATTCAAAGCGGCTGGTCTTCGAATGGAGCGAAACCATACCTGTGCCAAGTGCGGAGACGCTCTTCGGCGAACTTGCTGCGCCAGTCGTAGGCTTCCGTCAACACCTGCTGATCAACGTGAGGGTAACCCTGCTGAATCTGCACAGCGATTCTCTGAGAGCGCTCACTTACCTTCACGGCCTTCTTTGCCAAGTGAAGGCCGTTGAACGCAGCAGCACAAACACATAGCAGCAACAGTGCTCTCACCCAAGGCCAGTGAGGCGCATCACGGAAAGCCGCCAGCATGACTCCAAACCAACCGATCCAGAATAGGACGGAAAAACTCGCATACCGAGGCATGAAACCATGTTCGGCGCCGAAAAGCGTTGCGCGTCCCCATGCCGTCATAATCGCGAACCCCACCGACAACCCCATGAGGCTCACCCACGGCACAAGATCCTCTCTCAATCGCACCCGTAAGATCGCCCATATTGCAGTACCCATTGCGATGACGGCAAATACCGGCGCCATTTCATTAGAGAAATGCATCAGGCCGCTGCCCAAATAATTCAACACATATCTGGACAGCGTGACGATATCCGGGTTCTCGACGAATGATCCAGCATTCCCGCCGCGCAACAACATGAAGAGCCAGATCACTGCAACCAACCATGGCAGACACATCGAAAGGCGCAGCCCCAAGGGATGACTCCGATGCCGAATGATCAACCACACTGCGACGGGGAAAGCTGCTAAAGCAGTAGAAAAACCGAGCACACCCACGGTGGCGCAGACCACCGCACACAAATTTGCAGGCCATCGCAGGGTGGCACTGGTTAACAAGTAGACCGGTGCGATGACACCCAATAGGCTAACGAATACTGCGACCTGCCAACCCCACTGCAAATTAATGAGATGCGCGGGATACAGCGCGAGAAAAACAAAGACAAGTATCCACCCAGGACTCAAGCGACCTTCGAATTCACGAATAGCCATCCGCACCAGAAGCAAGCCACAGACAGCCAAAACAGCCACACTTACAAGACAATCGAGCCATGTTTGTCCATGGGAGACCCAGGTCGTCAGCAGCAAAATTGCGTACGCTGCAGTGTGAAGATGACTACCGTCGTGCACCTTCCAAAATTCGGACGCACCCAGGTCACCGTCTTGCCACGCTTGATAGATCGGAACGATATCCAAATGGTCCCAAAGCAGGATTGGGATATGCCACCTGAGCGTCAACCATACCAAGACCATAGCGCTCAGAATAAACCCCCCCCACACGTGGCGATTTAACTTCGAACGCTCAAGATTTCCTTGTGTAAAACGTGTAACCACGCTTCCGGCTGATTTAGGCGCATGCATTTACAATCTTCCCATTTACGAAATTCATTAGCGAATTAACGGCAAATCGTTATCCGTATCTGCCGCTCTATCAGAGCACTCCCCTCGGCGCTCGAACTCTACTGCCCAACATCACTTGTGACAGTAAGCGGCTGCTCCCACCAGTCCTCGACGCTGCCGTCGCGGCCGTGCAGGCGCAGTCCCAACCAATGCGTGCCGGGCGGCAGCGCGTGCGTGTCGAGGGTGGCGGAGAAGCCGACATTGGGGTGCTGCGGGTCGGTGGAAATTTTCCAGTACGGGCGGACGTCCATCGGGCTGCCGTAGTCGGCCTGCGCGACCGGGCGGCCATCGAGCAGCAACTCCACATCGGCCAGGCCAACGCCGTCCTTGAACGCCCACCCGCGCACCTGGACCTGGCCGGCCACGGGCACATCCGTTAGCGGCGTATCGATCCAGGCCATTGCCGGTGCGATGCACGGCCCGGGCGCGCGTTGCGCCGGCAGTGCGAATAGCAGAAAACGCTGATACCCGTGATCAGTGGACACCACCGTAGGCGGTGGCAGCGGCCCGACCATGTCGCAGATGGCGTGATAGCGCTTGAGCAGATCGCGGTAGCGCTGATCGCTGGGCGACAGCACCAGCAGACGCGGGCCGTCACGGCGTCCGTCGCTGAGCAGGCCCCATTGCTGCAATTGCGCGCTACGCCCGTGCTTGTCGTTCAAGTCGGCGCGCAACACCTCGATCTGCGCATCGTGCAATTGAAATCCGAGTTCGGCGCCCACCTTGAAATTTTCTGCCAGCACGCGCGTGCCCGGCGGCATCTGCGCCAACTGGCGTTTGACCGCACGCGCCAGACCGTTCCAGCCGGCAAAATTGCGCGGGTAGTATTTTTCGCCAGCCGCATGCGCACGGATCGACGGCACCGAGACCGCCAGGTAATAGCCGTAGGCACCCAGTGTGCCGAGCAGCGCGATCAGCCAAGCGGCACGGCGCAGCGAATGCGGCCAGCGCATCAGGATCACCGGCACCGCCACCAGCAATGCGAAGTAGCCAGGCAACGGCCAATGGAAGCTGATCCGTTCGGCATCGCTGAAGAAGCCGAGCACGAAGATCGCCACGGTCGAGATGCCGCCCAGCAAGCCGAAATAGCGCCATTGCGCACGCGACCCGCCGCCGGCACGCGTGCCAGCCAGACTGACCTTGACCATCGCCCAGGCCAGTAGCGGCGTCACCGCCACCGTCTGGATCAGCAAAAACCACAGCCCACTGATCTGGAACCGCCACGGATGCCGGTCGACCAACTGGAAGCGCAGCCCGGCCTCGTCGTGGTCGGTATTCCAGAACAGCAGCGGTAGCCAGCTCACCGCACCCACGGTCAGCGCCAGCCAGATGCGCGGGTCGCGCAGCACCGCGCGCCCCTGCGGAATGCACAGCAACGCGATGCAGCCCATGCCGATCACACCGACGAAGCGGTAGTGGCTGAGCGCGCCGATGACCAGACCGATCGCCAGCTCCAGCGCGCTGGTGGCATCGACCTCGCGCAGCAACCGTGCACCGGCATCCATGCACAACACCGCCGCCAGCGCCATCGGCACGTCCGGCACGGCCAGGATGCCGAGCGTGGCCGATAGCGGCATCAGCAGCGTCAAACTGCCCGCCTGCCAGCCCAGCGTGGAGCCGAACCAGCGCGTGGCGATGTGCGCGATCAGCCATGGCAGCAGGGCGGCGATGGCCAGAAACGGCAGCCGCAACGCCAGCAGATGGTGCCCGCCAACCTCCACACCCAGGCGCGCCAGCCAGGCAGTCATGCCCGGCAGATCCGAATAGGCCGCGGCCAGGTGCTGGCCTTCCTGCCAATAAAACGCTTCGTCCACGAACAACGGCAGCCGTGCGGCAATCAACAGCTTGACGGCCGTCGCCAGTGTCCACAGGATCACGAAAGTGCGATGTGCCCGTTGGTCCCCCTGCATTGCCCTGTGCACTCTTCTTTTCACCTACGGAATTGTGATGTCGACACCGCTGCGTTCCACGGAAATGCTAACCGATGCGCTGCGCCAATCGCTGCGGCGCGCGCAAGACCAGGTCAATTCGCTGTTGTTGGGCAAGGCGCAGGAAGTGCGATTGGCGTTCGTGGCGCTGCTGTCCGGGGGACATCTGTTGATCGAAGACCTGCCCGGCCTGGGCAAGACCACCCTGGCCCACGCCATGGCCTCAAGCCTGGGATTGGGCTTCCAGCGCGTGCAGTTCACCTCCGACCTGCTGCCCGCCGATGTGCTGGGCGTGTCGGTGTACGACGCGGCCTCGCGCCAATTCCAGTTCCACCCCGGCCCGGTGTTCACCCATGTGCTGCTGGCCGACGAGATCAATCGCGCGCCGCCGCGCACGCAGAGCTCGCTGCTGGAAGCCATGGCCGAACAACAGGTCACCCTGGATGGCGTGACGCATGCCTTGCCGGAACCGTTCTTCGTGATCGCCACGCAGAATCCGGTCGACCTGTCCGGCACGTTTCCGTTGCCGGATTCGCAGCTGGATCGCTTTCTGCTGCGGCTCAGCCTGGGCTACCCCAGCGCCGATGCCGAGCGCGCGCTCCTGTCCGGGGTGGATCGGCGTGAACTGATCGCCCAGGCCGCACCGCAGCTCAGCGATACCGAGGTGGTCGCGCTGCGTGCGGGGGTCAACCAGATCCATACCAGCGATGCCTTGATCGGCTACGTGCAGGCGCTGCTGCTGCGTAGCCGCCAGCACGCAGGGGTACGCGTGGGCCTGTCGCCGCGTGCCGGCATCGCGCTGCTGCGCGCCGCCAAGGCGTATGCGCTGCTGCTTGGACGCGAGCATGTGCTGCCGGAAGACGTGCAGGCGCTGTTCGTGGCCGTGGCCGGGCATCGGCTGGTGCCGGAAGCAGAATCGTCCTCCGGGCCGGCGCTAGCCAAGGCGCTGCTGCACAGCGTGCCGGTGGACTGACACACGTGCGTGCACCCTTGCGCGGCATCGGCCGCCGGCTCAGCCTGCTGGCCCGTCCGCGGGGAGCGGAAGCGTTGCCGATCGTACTGGATCGGCGGCGTATCTATGTGTTGCCGACCCGCTTCGGGTTGTTCATCACCGGCTTGCTGTTGGCGATGCTGCTGGGCGCGTTGAACTACAACAACAACCCGGCCTTGCTGCTAGCCCTGCTGCTGGCCACTGCCGGGATCGCCAGCAGCATCATGGCGCATCTGCAGTTGTCGGCATTGCATATCGAAGCGGTCTCGGCCGAACCTGTGGTGGCCGGCGAGCCGCTGCGCATGCGGGTGTCGCTGGCACGTCGCGATACCCGCGTGCGGCGCGGGCTGCGGCTGGACCATCTGCAAAGCAGCGGTTTCTGTTCGCTGGTCGAGCACGAGATGGCCGACGTCGATCTGGTGGTGCCCACCACACAGCGCGGCTGGCAGGACATCGAACGCATCCGGCTGTCGAGCACTCAGCCGCTGGGTCTGGTGCGGGCCTGGTCATGGGTGTGGCCGGAAACCCCGCTGCTGGCCTACCCCAAACCCGAAGACCACGGCCCCACGCTGCCCGATGGCGCCGGTTCGCCCAACCAGACCCGCCTGCACGCGCAAGGCGAAGAACTGCATCAGCTGCGTCCATACCGCGCCGGCGATGCGCCGCGCACGATTTCCTGGAAGCATTCCGCGCGTCGCGACACCTTGCTGGTGCGCGAATACGAACAGCCGCTGGGCATCGAAGTGACGCTCGACTGGCGCACGCTGCACGCGCTGCCGTACGAACGCCGCATCGCGCGGCTTGCCCGCTGGGTCAATCTGGCCGAGCGCGACGGGCGGCGTTATCGCCTGCTGCTGCCAGGCCAGCCACCACTGGGGCCTGCGCAAGGCCCGTCCCACCAGCACTTGTGCCTGCGCGCCCTGGCGCTGCTTCCTCATGACTGAGCCATCCCTCCCGATCAGCCAGCCCAGCCGCGGTTGGGTCCTGGCCACCAGCTGGCTGGCACTGGCACCGTTGCTGCTGCAGCTGCCCGGCCTGCTCGCCACCACCATTGCGGTGGCCGCGGTCCTGGTCGGCGTGCTGAGCTGGCGCGGCACCGTGATGGCGCCGGTGCGGGTATTGATGGTGATCGCAATGCTGGCGGCGGTGTACTGGCAGATCGGCATGCGCTTTGGCCGCGATACCGGCTGTGCGGTGCTCGCCGCGATGCTGGCGATCAAGGCCTCCGAACTGCGCACCCTGCGCGATGCGCGCAGCCTGCTCGGCTTTGCCTTGTTCGCGCCGTTTGCGGCATTCCTGCTCGACCAGGGACCTGCCACGATGGGCCTGGCGCTGCTGGCAGTGGTCAGCGCCTTGCTCAGCATGCAGCGGCTGGCCGACGAGGAGCATCGCACCCGCACGCCTTCGCTACGCCTGCAGTTGCGCGGGATCGGCAAGCTGGTCGCCATCGGGGTGCCACTGGCGCTGGCCACTTTCTGGTTGCTGCCGCGCCTGAGTTCGCCGCTGTGGGGCGTGCCCGAGCGCGCATTGTCCCGGCCGGGACTCTCGGACAACATGTCGCCGGGCGAATGGATCGACCTCATGGCCGACGACAGCCCGGCGCTGCGTGTGCAATTCTCCGGCAAGTCGCCACCGCCGCAACAGCGTTACTGGCGCGGGCCGGTGATGTGGGATTTCGACGGCCGCACTTGGCAGCGCGCGCGCTGGACCGGTCGCGGCCAACCCGCGTCGGTCACGCCCGGCCCGCAGACCTATCGTTATCGACTGGATTACGAGCCCACCGACCGTCGCCAGCTGGTGTCGCTGGACCTGCCGACCCAGGGCGTGGCCGACGCCGAGCTGTCGCCCGATTACGAACTGTTCGCGCAGCGGCCATTGAGCGCACTGACCCGCTGGGAGTTGCAATCAGCGCCACCGGCACGTTTCGATACCGACCTGCCCGATCAGTTGCGCAAACGCGCATTGGCCCTGCCGCCCGGCTTCAATCCACGCACCGTCGCGCTTGCCAGGCAATGGCGGGCCGAAGCCGGCAACAACGACGATGCCGTCGTGCAGCGCGCACTGGGGTGGATCACGCGCGAATTCGCCTACACGCTGGATACGCCGCTGCTTGGCCGCAATAGCGTGGATGAGTTCCTGTTCCAGCAGAAAGCAGGATTTTGCGAGCACTTCAGCTCCTCGTTCGTGGTGCTGATGCGCGCTGCCGGCATCCCCGCGCGCGTGGTCACCGGCTATGCGGGTGGCACCTACAACGGGCTGGGCAACTACTGGGTGGTGCGCCGCATGGATGCGCATGCATGGACCGAGGTGTGGTTGGCCGGCCGCGGCTGGGTGCGTGTGGACCCCACTGCCGCCGTGGCGCCGGAACGCATCTACGACACGCTGGAAGATCGCCTGCAAACCGATGGCAACAATTTTGCCCAGCTCGGCACCTGGGCCGGCCTGGGCCAGGTCAGCGACTGGCTGCGGCGTGGCTGGAACGATCTGGTGCTGTCCTTCAATGCCGACCGCCAACAACGGCTGCTGCAGCCGTTCGGCATCGACCGCCTGGAGCCCACCCAACTAGCTGCCATCTTCGGCGTGTTCGCGGTCAGTGCGCTGGCGTGGATGAGCTGGTTGCTGGCGCGCGGCGAACGCGAACGCGACCCGCTGCTACGCGCCTGGCACCGTCTGAGCCGGCGCTACGGCAAGCTGGGCCTTGCCCGCGAACTGCACGAACCGGCCATCGCCTGGGCGCAACGCGTCGCCCGCACCCACCCCGACAGCACACTGTTGGCACTCAGCCAACGTTTCGCTGCCGCGCGCTACGCTGGCGCTGATTCGGACAGCGCCTCACTCCTCAAAGATCTGCAGCAGCATCGCCCGCGAACCGGAGTTTCCTCATGAGTACCCGCTTTCTTTTTCCCATTGTCGCCGTGCTCGGGCTCGCAGCCTGCGCCACCGCGCCCAAGCCGCTGCAGGGCCAGTTCCCCACGGTCAGCCCGAGCGATTCCACTGCCAGCGCGCAGCTCGGCACTTCGGTGCGCTGGGGCGGCAAGATCATTCAGACCAAGCCGAGCCAGGGCCAGACCTGCTTCGAGTTGATCTCGCGCCCGCTCAACGCCAGCGGCCGCCCGGACCGCAATGCCGTGGATGCCAGCGATGGCCGCTTCCTGGCCTGCCGCTCGGGCTTCTATGACCCGGCAGTGTTCGAACCCGGCCGCGAAGTCACCTTCATCGGCAAGATCGAAGGCTATGAGACCACCAAGATCGGCGAGTACGACTACAAGCTGCCCAAGGTGGCGGCAGATGTGGTCTACCTGTGGCCGGAAGTGCGCGACGTCGACGTGATTCAGGCGTACCCGTACGGCCCCTGGGGCGACCCGTGGGGTCCGCGCTGGGGCGGCGGTTGGGGCTGGGGCCGCGGCTGGTGGTAATCGACTGCTGAGTCAACTGTGATGCAAACGCCGCTCATGAAGGAGCGGCGTTTTTGTTTGTGCGGGCGAGCCGCCGGCATTAGCGCGTTTTGCTGGATTCTTATTTCGCCATTTCGCCAGCCCCGGCGCTGCGCGGGTGCAACAAGCCCTGCTGGAACCGCGACTGCGCGGATGCTGTGAGCGCCGGCTTGTGTACATCGGCTCGCAACCGCAGCACTGGCGATTGGCGATGCTCACCCCTGGCCTGCCCTTTCCGCTCGATAACCTGTTTGGTCACATCGGTGGCAAGGCCAAGCGCTTCCGTCAGGGCGTGCCGAAGCGGCCCAGCGGTGCACCGGCCAGCAGATGCAGATGGATATGAAACACCGTCTGCCCGGCATGCTCGCGGCAATTCATCACGATGCGGTAGCCGTCCTGCGCCAGGCCCTGCTCACGTGCGTACGCGGCAGCGGCGAGCGCCAACTTGCCGACCAGCAACGCTTGCTCAGGCGGGACGTCGTCCAGGGTGGGAATGGCGTGCAGCTTGGGAATGAAGAGCACATGCACCGGCGCCTGCGGCGCGATGTCTTCAAAGCCCAGCACCTCATCGTCTTCGTAGACGATGGTGGCCGGGATTTCGCGACGGATGATCTTGCTGAAGATGGTGTCGGACATGGCGGAGATTAGGGATTGGTCATTTGGGATTGATAAGAGCTTACCGCGCGCGTGGTCTGGCAGCTTTTGTACATCCTCGATCCGTGCCCAGCAGCAATGAGCTGTTTTAGAGGGCCGGCGCCTCGGCCGTTTTTATCAATGCGGTAGCTGGATGTTCCCAACGATCAGCCGGCTAGTGATTCGAGATTCGAGATTGGTGATTCGGGCTTCGTAGAATCTGAAGCGCGCAGCCAAGCCGCTTTGACCAATCCCAAATCCCGACTCCCCAATCCCCGCCTTCAAACCACCTCACTACGGGTACCGAAGGCGTGCGATAGCGTCCCGCGATCCACATACTCCAGCTCGCCACCCAGCGGCATGCCTTGCGCGAGCCGGCTTGGGCGCACGCCATGCTGGCGCGCCAACTGCGCCAGGTAGTGCGCGGTGGCCTCGCCCTCCACCGTGGCGTTGGTGGCGATGATCATTTCGGTGATTTCACCGGCGGCCAGGCGTTCGCCGAGTTGGTCCAGCCCCAGCTCGCGCGGGCCGATACCATCCAGCGGCGACAGCCGTCCCTGCAGAATGAAATACACCCCGCGGTAGCCAGTAGCGTGCTCGATCGCCAAACGATCAGCTGGCGATTCCACCACGCACAGCTGCTGCCGGTCGCGGCTGGCATTGGCACAGATCGGGCAGATTTCCGCCTCGGTGAAGTCGCGGCATTGCACGCAATGGCCGACCTTTTCCACCGCGCTGGCAAGCGCCGTCGCCAGACGCCGCCCACCCTCGCGCTCGCGCTCGAGCACGTGATAGGCCATGCGCTGCGCCGATTTCTGGCCCACGCCCGGTAATACCCGGAATGCTTCGATCAATTGTTCGAGTAAGGAGGACATTGGGTCGGGAATCGGGAATCGGGATTGGGGAATCGCAAAAGCTAAGGACAATCTCGGCCTTACGATTCCCGATTCCCTACTCCCGATTCCCCGCCTCTTAGAACGGCAACTTCATGCCCGGCGGCAGCTGCATGCCGGCGGTAGCCGAACCCATGCGGTCCTTGGATTCGGCATCGATCTTGTTGGAGGCGTCATTGAAGGCGGCGGCGATCAGGTCCTCGGCCATTTCCTGGTCGGAGAGGATGCTGGGGTCGATCCGCACCTTGCGGCATTCCTTGGCGCCGGTCAGCGTCACGCTGACCATGCCGCCGCCGGCAGTGCCGGTGACTTCCAGCTTGGCCAGTTCTTCCTGGGCGCGCTGCAGGTTTTCCTGCATCTTCTGCGCCTGCTGCATCAATTGGGCAATGTTTCCACGCATGGTCGTTACTCGTCGTAAGGGCGGATGGAATCGGGAACGACCCGCGCGCCCTGCTGCTGGATCAGCTGCTGCACATTCGGGTCGTTCATGAAGGCGGTTTCGGCTGCGCTCTGGCGCTCGCCTTTCTGCCGGTTGGCGCGCTCATGCAAGGTCTCGACATCGGCGCTGCCGGTTTCGATCACGATGCGCGGCGTGTCTCCGAGGACCGGCGCCAGCGCCTGCGTCAGGTTGGCGATGGAGCGTTCGGAGTTGAGATATTCGAAGCCCGGCGCCAGCGCCAGCCGCAGCACGCCATCGCGATGGCCGATAAACGCCGCATTGGCCGCGAGCTGACGCGACGGGCCATTCAACCCGCTACGCGTGACCAACTCGAGCCACTGTTCGGCGTCGGCAATGCGGCTGTCGTCGATCAGCGTGCTCGCATCATTGCTGGGCGCTGATGCGGATAGCGATGCAGAAGCTGGCGAAGCTTCGGCAGACGCAGGACCAGCAGAGAGCGTATCTGCAGCCGTCTCTGCCGGCACGGGAGCAGCGGCGGCAGCAAGCGCAGGCACAAGTTCGGGCACCGCCATGATCGGCGCCGCAACAGCGGTGTCCGGCGGCAACGCCATTGCAGATTCGGGTGCCAGCACAACCGCCGTATCGGACACGGACGCTGGCGCAGCATGCGTGCGCACCGGCGCATCGTCCACCGCCCACGGCGGCGTGTCATCAGTGCGCACAGCAGCGGACGAGCGACCATCGAGCGACGGCTCTGCTGCAGGAAGCACCACAACCGGAGCCGAGGCTGCGTCGGCCGGTGCTGCCGTTGGTGTCGGTGGTGTTTGTGTCGGTGCCGATGTTGCTATTGGTGCCGATGTTGACGCCGAAGTTGCCGTGACTACCGGCGCCGCAGCAACACCCGCACCCTGCACCGCTTCAACCACTTCGACCGGCCTGACAGGCACTGCAGCGGCCGCTGTCACCGGTGGAGCCGCCTGCACGCCCGCAACGGACGCGCGTGCGGCGCCACCCGCGCTGGCACCGCGGCCATCGTCGCTGCTTCCGGCCGGCACCGCCGCAGCGGGGCGGAACGCCAGCATGCGCAGCACGGCCATCTCGAAGCCGGCGCGCGGGCTCGGCGCCAGATACAGATCGCGGCGCCCGTTGAGCGCCATCTGGTACCACAGCTGCACCACTTCCGGCCGCAGCTGCGCGGCGAATGGGGTCGGGTCGATGCCGTCGCCGACGAACGCCACCGACGGCACCAGCTGCTGCACCTGTACGCGGTGCAAGGCCTCGGCCAGGGCTTCCAGCACCCCACTCCAGTCCGGCGAAAACTCCGCAAGTGCGGCGACCACCTGCAGCAGGCGCGCGCCATCGCCGTCGGCCAGCGACTGCAGCATCGCCCCGACCTGGGTGCGGTCCACCGTACCCAGCATCGTGCGCACCACATCCTCGCGCAGCGCACCGCCGGCATAGGCGATTGCCTGATCCAGCAGCGACAAGCCATCGCGCAGGGAGCCATCGGCTGCCTTGGACAGCTGCACGATCGCCGACGGATCCGATTCGATCTCCTCGGCGGCCAGGATGCGGGTCATCTGCCCCTGAATCTGGTCCTCGTCCAAGCGCTTGAGGTTGAACTGCAGGCAGCGCGACAACACCGTCACCGGCAGTTTTTGCGGGTCGGTGGTGGCGAGCAGAAACTTCACGTGTTCCGGTGGCTCCTCCAGGGTTTTGAGCAGCGCGTTGAACGCCGCCTTGGAGAGCATGTGCACTTCGTCGATCAGGTAGACCTTGAACTTGCCGCGCGAGGGCATGTACTGCGCGTTCTCGATCACTTCGCGCACATCGTCCACGCCGGTGTTGGAGGCGGCGTCGATTTCCAGCAGGTCGATATAGCGGCCGGCATCGATGTCCAGGCAGGCCGGACAGGTGCCGCACGGGTCGGCACTGGTGCCGGTCTCGCAGTTCAGCGACTTGGCGAAAATGCGCGCAATGGTGGTCTTGCCCACGCCACGGGTGCCGGTGAACAAAAACGCGTGGTGCACGCGCCCGCTGTCGAGCGCGTTGGTGAGCGCGCGGACCACGTGTTCCTGGCCCACGAGTTCGGCAAAACGCTTCGGGCGCCACTTGCGGGCAAGAACGAGATAAGACATCGGGCAACCAGCTTGTTCTGAGCCGATATTGTGCCACGGCACGTCTCACCGACTGCGCCGGAAAGATTCAGCTTGTGGTACGGGCCGGCGACCGCTAGAATTTGCGGCCCTGTTAGACCCCGGTCGTACAGGTACGGAGAGGTGTCCGAGTGGTTGAAGGAGCACGCCTGGAAAGTGTGTAAGCGTCTAAACCGCGCTTCGGGGGTTCGAATCCCCCTCTCTCCGCCAGAATACGCAAACCCCTGAGAAATCAGGGGTTTTTTATTAGCGTAAAAACTGGCTGCAGCTGCGCAAGTCGGAACACACGACGCCCATGCGCATCCCTCATCATCTTGTTCGAGCCCCCTCCGGACTCTGGTCCTACCGACAGCGTGTGCCGGTCGATTTGCAGCCCATCGTGGGTCGGCAGACCTTCAAACGCACCCTGCACACCTACGACATGCGGGAGGCGAGATTGCGCGCGCTGACGATGGCCGCCCGCTATGCTCAGGTCTTCACTGTGTTGAGGGACCGACGCATGCAAAGCCGAGACGACGACTTGGACGCGCTCCTCGCGCGCCTGACCGGCACCGAACCTCCGCAGGAGCTGACCCTGAATCGGAAGCGCTCGGCGGATGGGTCGATCACCGAGCAATGGCAGATCGACACGCCAGAGGACGTCACGCTCTTCCAGCAACTGATGGCGCTCACCGCCCCGCAGCCCAGCGCGCTGGGGGAGCTGATTCAACAGCACGTGCCGCCTCTCCCCACGCCGAGGCGGGTAACCAAACCCTCCCTCGAATCAATCACGCTCGGGAAGGCCCGAGACGCCTGGCTGAACAGCCTCAAGGGCAGCACCCTGCCCAAGACCTGGACCATCAAGCGGACCGCTGTCGAACTGCTGACCAGCTTCTTGGGCGAGAAGACCAAGCTGCACACGGTCACCCGCTCGGACTTGGCGCGTTGGTATCAGGACATGCGGGAAAAAGGCGCCTCTACACCCACGCTCACCAACAAGCAGTCCTACATCGGCGGCAAGGGCGGGTTCTTCGAGTGGGCCCAAGCCTCCGGCCACTACCCTCGGGGCGACAACCCCGCGTCCGGGCACGTGAGCTATTCGACCCGGGAAAAGCGCGCTCGGCGGAAGTTCGGGTTCAAGGCTTACGACGCCCACCAAGTCCAAGCGCTGTTTGCCCCGGCTGCTTTTGAGGCGCTGCCCCTGGCCGCGCGGTGGGCTTCCCTTATTGGCTTGTATACCGGCGCCCGCGCTTCGGAGGTCGGCCAGCTGCTGACTGCCGACGTAGTGGAAGAGGGCGGTATCCCTTGCTTCCAGATTTCGGACGAGGGCGAGCATCAGAAGGTGAAGACGGATAAGAGCTTGAGGACCGTGCCGATTCACCCCGACCTCCTCGCCCTGGGCTTCCTGACCTGGGTGGAGCAGGCGCGCGCCGAGGGACAGGAGCGCCTGTTCCCGGCGGCCAAGGCCGATGCCAAGAACGGCCAAGGGAACTGGATCTCCAAGGCCTTCAGCCGGCACCTGGCCGAGGTGGGCAAGAACTGGCCCAAGGCCAAGCGTGGCTTTCACTCGCTGCGCAAAACCCTGATCCAGGAGTTGCAAGGCGCCGGCGTGGTGTCCGAGCTCCGGGCTCAATTGGTCGGCCACGAGTTGGACGACGAACACCACGTCACCTACAGCCGGGACTTCACCGCCAGCGAGAAGCTTGATGGGTTACGGGGCGTGTCGCCGGGTCTTTCGGTGCTGGCCTACGGGCTAAGCTTGGACGCGCTGCGCTCCCTTGTCGCCCCCAGCCCTCCCCCTGTTGGGAATTGCCTAAGAGCTCTCGCTTGAACGAGAAGCGATACGGTCATTAGCGCCTAGACCATTACTCGAAGCGCCGGCGAAGCCAGATCCAACAACCAATACATCCAGCTAGGAGAGCAACGTGGCCAAGATCGAATTCGAGGAAAAGGAATACGAGACAGCACTTTATAGGGAGCTGCGAACAGCTAAGAATCGTCTCTGGTCGCCCGGGCAGGTGCTAGAGGAAGTGCTTGGATTCGATTACTCGGTTTACAACAAGAACCCCAAGTTTTGGAAAAAGCTTGGGGTAAGTCGTCCGAAAGGCCTAAAGCTGAGCACCGCCTACCCCGCCCACCCCAAAATCACCCGCCCACTGCCCAACTTCAAACTTAACTTATTCATTCAAGCGAAAAGACCAAAAGCTTACAGGCTAAAAGCAACGGCGACGCTGGCGGCTGCCGGCTTAAAGTCCCCCCATTGGCGATTTAATATTAAAGCTGCGCAGCAGCAGCGCCTCTTGGTACTTTCAGTGTTAGCTGGGCCTAAAGCACTTGTATGCTACGCGGCACCAGCGTTCCACAAAGCGCTCAATCTCTACTCCGCAACCCTTCAAAATCGCATTATAGAGAAGAGCACATTTCCCACAGCCACGAAACTTGGCCCGACGCACAAGGCTTGGAACTATTCTAAGTTCGGAGCCGGTGTCGCGAATGTTGAGCCAGAGGCAATTGTCGAAGAGAGCTTACAAGAGCGGATCTCGAACTTACTTCGCACTACGCGCCAAGGCGATGAAGCAGACCAAGTAGAAGCAGACCAAGTAAAGGTCTTGGCACGTCTATGGAAAGCCGCAGACCGATCGAGTAGGCACGAACTAGAGTTCCTAAGTGCGCGCCGTCAGTCAAAATACTTGGAGCGACAGAAAAAAATAATGGAGTTAAAAACTCTTGGAGATGAGAAGTCGGAGATCATGACTCACTGCCTGAATTTGATGAACTACTCACGCACCTTCAGTATGACATGGCTCGTCATCTCGCCTATCGCAAAGCAAGAACAGAAACAGGGTTGATGCCCAAACCACTACAGACGACAGGAAAGCCCCGTCAAACGGGGCTCCTTATTTACAACATTGCATTGAAGACCAGCACTTTATGGCATGGATGCGACTTGAGCTATGGCTTCAAGCACTCCTTCACTGCTTGATCCAAAGACGACACATGGATTGGAGTAGGCGAACCAGTCCTCATCTTCCAAACTGTGTAACCGCCCTGGATGGCCTTGCCGCCGATAGTGGTCTGCGTGCCCTCGGAAATAAATCGCGTCAGAAGCTTGGTTGTTCCCTCGTCCTCAATATTAAATAACTTGCGAGCCACGGCATCGGTAAGCAGATGTGAGCCCTTTGTGTCTAAACAGAAGACATATTTCCCTTTCCAAACCAAAAAGTCGGGCGAAAAGGAAGCACTGTCACCTTCAGAAAGCAGCGGAATTCGGAACCCGCCGCTGCTCGGATTCCGATGCCAAGGAAGCCCTAACTTGTCCAGCGCGATTGCGAACGGCGCTTCAAACTTATTGAGGCCGGCATAGCGGGGGTAGAGCCCATTGTCGAAAGCTTGCGCCTTTTTGGGCACCCGCATTGTTGAGAATGTGAATTCGCGTTCGGACTCGTAAACCAGTGAGGTAAGCTGGTAGTAGGATGACACGATGTCCCGCGCCAAGTTGTCCGCCGCAGCCGCCGCATTGCTTCCTGCTTCCACACGAACATCGAATTTAGAATTCTTTAGATCGACTACGGCAAGGGCAGCTCGGGAGCGACTCCGGATGGCATTGCTCACCAGCCAGCGCAGACGCACGCGGTTAGCGCGTCCGTTTACCATCCAGTCGTGGCCGCTTTCCTTGTCGAGGTCAGAAATCACCACCAATTCGGTCTTATTGTGGGCATCGCCGTGGGTATCGACCTCTCCTTCCTTGAAGGTCGGGAACTTGGCGACCAACTGAGCAATGGCCTCCACAGCGTCACCCGCGTCGGCGTGAACTTGATGAAGGACGACCGACACATTGTCCCTAGGACTGATGTCTTCGGAGCCGCCGTCACCACCACCGAATGTTTGAACAATCTCGATGGCAGCCCCAGATTCCTGAAGCTTGGCACGCACTGCCTCAATGGATTCCGTGAAAACGTTTTTCTTGTCGACGCGCAAGAAGAAGTGGGCACTATTCAGCAACGGAGAATCGTAGTGCTTGGCGTCGTATTGACGGAGCACCCGTCCGATGATCTGTTCCACCTTAATCTGGGATCCCATGGACTTATCGACATAGCCCAAGTAACAGGCCGGGTCATCCCATCCCTCCTGAAGCCCCTGATTGAAGATGATGTGCTGGAAGTCCCCAGCCTGGAATTCATCGAAATCGCTCTCCCCCCTAGAGAACAGATTCACTGCCTCCGGCTTGTTGCCGTCGGCAAACTTCAAGTCGGCATAGATAGCCACCCTGGCTGGGTCTACCTTCTTCTGCTCGACTAGGTAGCGCCAAATGCGGATTGGCGGCGCATTACGATGTTCAAAGGGCTTGGTGTGATCATCCTTGTCGCCGTCGTCAGTAATGTTGGTCTTACAGACATAGATGGCCTTAGGCGTAAATCCGAGTGAGCGCACCTGAATCTCCTGCTCAATCAGTTCAAGCCGATCGTAAAGGTCATCAAGGCAGCGCTCCATTGGCGCAGTGGTGCCGTCGAACTGAATCGAAGTCTTGATCAGCTCTGACTTGATGACAGCATTGCTATCCACCAAGGTAACGGCAAATGCGTTGGCGTCCGGAAATCCCGTATCGCCCACTGCGCCCAGCTCAACGAAACGCTTCACACTGGCATCATCCTCAGCTGCTTCGTCAACCCAGCTTTCCTGTGGAGCGATGACCGTCTTGGCGAATCCCGACGGAAGCCTGAGTGTGGCGCTGGCCAAAAGGTAGGCTTCTGGTTCCAGCTCGGCAAGAATCTGGGTCTGCTGGTCGGAAAGGTTATGCCCTTCGTCGTAAACGATGATAAGGGGACGCCGAACTCCACCTGCGTCACGGGCAATGAGTCGCTCCCACGCCGATTGATCGCCGAAGAGGTCCTCGTCTTTCTTGTAGATGTTCAGAGCACCGTCTGATTGCTCTTTGTTGTTAAACAGTCCAGTGGTTGCCAACACAATTAGGGGAGAGTTGCCATCGGCGATAAGGCTTGGCTCCAGCTGCGAGGCACGAATAACCCTGAACTCGTCGACCACTCCGGCATACTTCCCGCCCCCAGAAAAGTTTGTGTAGGTCTGTTGGACCACCGACTTGGCTTTGCTCATCCAAAAGACAATGGGTTCCATCGCCATGTGCATGCGCATCAGGGTGACGGCTTCTGCGAGCACCGGGGTCTTCCCAGCGCCCGTGATAGCCGACAACGCCTGATAAAAGGGCCGACGCAGCTTCCCTTTGTAGGTAGGCCGATAAGAGTGTCCAGCGAAAAAAGCGTAACGATCAGCAATTTGCTGCGCCGCGCGAACTTGGAACGGTTTTAGTTCAATCTGCATCCATGCCACCATCGTTGTTGTAAGCGTCCGCCCGGGCATTGAAACCAATGTGCTCCAGCACCTTGTCGGGAATTTGATAGAACTCAATGTCATTGCCGGTGTAAGGAGCCAGCGCGGCGTAGACGTGGTAACGACCAGCCAAATTGGCTGTCTTGGCTTCTTGGACGATCTCTTTGAAAACGGCGCGCGTCAGCGTCGAAGGCTGATCTGGTGCACTCCAAACGAGGAAGAAGCCCTCGTTTCGACTATTCACAGCAAACAAGTGCTTGTGGTCACCCGCTGGAAGCCGCCGAAGGTAAGACTTGGCCTTATCGTTGCGATCCCAGTAGCTAACTAAGAGCAGGTCCATCATCTCTTCGCGGGCCAATGCATTCACTGCGTTGGCATCGACTTTCTCGCGCTTCAGCGTGAAGTAGCGGAAGCCGCCACCAAGTGGCTCTCGATCTCCCGATTTCCACTTCCCAGTAATGGCGCGCTTGATGCGATCCGCTGTCAGCGTCTTGGCGTAGTGATCCCCTTTCTCATCATTACCTTGCTCGATGAGAATAAAACGTCGGTTGGATCCTGACTCTTTATTGAGTTCAAGGACCGCATGCCCAGTAGTGCCAGAACCAGCAAAGGGATCCATCACAATACCGTCCGGTTTGCACCAGATCTGCATGATCTTCTTCATCAAACGTAGAGGCTTGACGGTCCGGAAGTTGTGTCCCTTCCCAACTACAGCGGTAAGTTCGTTGACACCAGCCTGGCTGTGCCCCGACTCCGTGTGATCCCACGAAACGCCATCTAGCACCATAGGTGAGTCGTAGTCATCGTCAGACCAGTAGGTGGTAGGAACAATGCCTCGCTTCACATCCTTGAGATATTTCTTCATCCCAAATGTGCCCTGGCCTCCATCGCGCCAATGCGCTTTTGGCCAGGGTCCCGATTCGCGGATTTTTGTTGACTCCTTAAGCGCCTTTATCAGCACTGGGTGATCCGATTTGAAGTCTTTTGTTCCGGGAATGGGCGCACCTTTTATAAGGAACGCCTGCGGATGCCCGTCACCCAAGTCTACTGCGGCATAACTGCTCCCCCACTGCTCCAGGTGCTTTTTAAGCTTGGCACGCTCGGTAGCCCAATGGCGTCCAGGCGAGGGATAGTGCAACTGCCCAGTGAAAGGAGACTGGATGGCGTAGACCATCGTAGGGTGCGTGGTATCGCCTGGCGCAGTCAGGTCTCCTGGCTTCCAAGGGTCCGAATCGCCGTCCCAGGTGCCGTATCGCGAGTTCATTGTCTCGGTTCGAGGTAGCGGCATTGTCCGCACCCGCTCAATATCCTTGGCATAGACCAAAACGTATTCAGTAGCTGTAGAAATATGCTTTTGGTCATTCCTTGGCGCGTAACTCTTCTGCCAATTGATGATGCCAATGCGATTCTCTTCGTGGAAAATCTCATCCATCAACATCCCCAAGCGGTAAAGCTCTCGGTGATCAATACAAATGGCGATCACCCCGCCAGGCTTGAGCATTTCTCGCATCATCCAAAGCCGAGGCGTCATGAAACGCAGCCATTTGCTGTGACGTGAACCGTCGTCCTTGGCAACCAGATCACCTATGTCGGGGTCGTTAGGGTCTTTATCCCATTTGTCGTTGTAGCGGAAGTCCTCGCCCGTGTTATAGGGAGGATCAGTCAGCACTAGATCCACTTGGCCGCGATGCTTGTAGAGCGTAACCATCGTCGACAAGTTCTCGCCGTCCCACAATTCGTTGACGCACTCTTCTTCAGCGCTGCCAACCGAAGCACGCTTGTTGAACTCAAACATCCGAGGTTTCACCTGGCGCGCGATTTGCCAAGGAGCGGTCCGACCGGTGTAGTTCAGAACAATGCCGTCCTTCCCTGAGTCAAAACGCTCGGCGTCGTGATCCTGCAGGAGCTTGATGAGCGCAGCTCTGGACAGCTCTTCGTATTTCATGCGATTGCCTTGTTCGTAAGTCGCGGACCAGCCGCCAAAATGACCGTTTGGGGCGTAGGGAGAGTGCGCCCTGAAACAGCCTAGGGACGCTAGCATTGAGGGTAGCCGGATCTCGTCTCACAGACTGCGCCGTCGCACGACCCTTGTGTCTACGTGTCTACTGGTCGCAACCGTCCCCGCCACATTTTCGCCGCGACCAATACAATCAGCAAATTACGGAATTCTGGGCGCTCCGGGCAGCCGCAAGCCGTTGAGCTGCAAGGAGTCTTGGTCCGCGTTTCTCAGGCAACCCGGGACTGGTGCGCAAGATGCATTCGGTTGGGTAGGGCTTTTGACCCGCCCTACAAATGGTTTCGGGCAGCGCATCTCCGCGGCCTCAGTGGAACCAGGGTCCGCGAAGAACGAGGATTCGCTTCGGCGGGTCTGGCTCGAGGGTTGGACTGCCATCGATAGATCGCGTGGACGCGCCGCATGCCTTCAGTCCGAACCCTCAATCGTCCCGCCGAGGCCGCACTCAACGGTTTCAGATGCTCAGCTCGGATGGCTGGTCCCCGAGCGCATGACGCTTCTCGTTCGGGCGACGCTACCACTTGGGCCTGAGTCAGCTCTGCGGTCCGCTACTCGAAAGCAGTGAGACGACGGCCCGTTTCTCGCACTACCACTACCGCTTGCAGCCACCCCGGCGTGCTCAACATGGTGAAGACTGCGACCTGCTAACCACGCAGTGAAGACACCGGCAGCTGGCCGGTCAGCACCTCGCGCAAGCCGAAGATCACCGCCCCAGCTTGAAGACTTCGTTTGTCTCGCCCAAGCCGCCCGCCTGCGTCTACGCAAAAACGAGAAGCCAAGCCGCATTCGCGACACCTCCATCGTCAAATTGCATATCAGCTATCAGATTTCGACTCGTATTCAAATTTGTGAAATGGCGCCCGAAGCGAGCTCTTGCGGAAGTAGCGATTCTTGGTTGGATGAGGACTTCCCCCACACGCAGGAGTTTTCATGACCACACATCCCCAACAACTCGAAATCGCCGGCCATCTGCTCGCCGGGCTGATGAGCCAGACCCTTTCGGACGAGCCGCTGGTGCGCCAGCGAAATGTCTGCAATGCCTGGGCCTCTGCTGGCGAACTGATCGTCTACAGCCAGAAGAACGTCCCGGGCGGAAGCAACGCCGCTCCATCGTTGGAACATGCCCCTCCCCGGCCTTATCCGGCTGTGCGCACACGCGAGGCTGTCATTGTTCGAGAGCTCCCATCGATAGACGAATGGCGCGCGGGCCGGAAGAACAAAGCCGCACAGCTGGATCCAGTGCGCAATAAGAAACGCCCCACCCTTCATTGAGTCGGACGAGAGCACGTAAACATTGAGCCCCGCACTGCGGGGCTCTTTGGTTTCAGTGGAAGCGCGACGGCTGGGGAACGTAGGCCGGCGCAGGAGGGGCAACGATGACAGGGCTTGGACGCGGCTCATCGGGTTCATTCGCCATGTCGAGTGCCAAGGGATAGCGCTGGAGCATGTCTCGGCTCCACACCTCCAGATGCGCCGCACTGGCCAAAGCCTCTTTTTCGCAGAGGGCTTGCTCCTGCTGGGTCACTCTGGTCCTTGCATCTGCAAGCTCTGCGGTCCGGCTTTCCAGGGTGCTGAGTCGGCGACCACGCCGCTGTTTCCATTCTCCCTGCATCCACGACGGACCGGGCTCGGGGTTGTTTGCAACGAAGTCGTTCCATGAGTTCTCGGCCATGTGGTGCAGCTTCTCCGCTCGGCGCACCGCCAATAGACGCCGGGCGAACTTCATGGCGGCGGCCTTGAAGCGCCGCAGCCGACGCAGCAGCTCGTTGAGGTCCGGACGCAGCCGGGCCTCGTCGGCGAAGGCAGTCACACGTTCCCTGATCCACTGCATCAAGGCCAGGGTTGCGTGGAGTGTTTTCGCCAAGCGCGGATCCGCTTGAACAGCCACTCCCCATTCGACGCTGGCCTCCTCCGCAAGCTCGGCGACCGAACGTGGCTCGCGGGGCGGCTTGGCCTCCTCTGCCTCCATCAGTCCCAGCCCACGGACAATGGTCGCCATGCTGGGGGACACCTCGATGTGTCCTGCCCCGCGCCTGAGCGGCAGGGACAGCACATCAGAAGGTTGGCGAGCCTCGCGCTCGGCTTGGGCCTGGCTGTGACCGTCGGGCACCGGCATGGCGCGCCCCTCCTGCTCGAACACGGCGATGAGTTTTCGGAAGGTCTCCTCGTTGGTCTCTTCGATGAGCTGGTTGGCCTCGAACCGCTCCGATGGCTGGCCCCGTCGAGCCAGCGCGGTCCCGTTCTTGCCGACGTGCTTGGTCGGCTCGCGAGATAGGACGGCGGCCGCAGCCAGGTCGCCCCGCGCCAGGGCATCGTCGGCTTGGGCGGCCAGGCTTCGGTGGTCCACCCGAATCTCCAGGGCCGCCTTCTCAAGGTGGGCGTTGATGGTGGAGGCGATGAGTTCGCGCACCCATTGCACCTCGACACGTCCCGACGGTCCGCCGTCCAGTTCCTTGGTTTTGTCCGTGAGACCGTCTGGCCCCATGCGCCGCGTCGTCGCCAGC
This sequence comes from Xanthomonas sp. Leaf148, assembly GCF_001423585.1. Classification (GTDB taxonomy): domain Bacteria; phylum Pseudomonadota; class Gammaproteobacteria; order Xanthomonadales; family Xanthomonadaceae; genus Xanthomonas. The sequence goes on from NZ_LMOP01000001.1 coordinate 863,272, forward strand.
ACATGGACGTGCCAGTTCAAGCCGTCCTTGCTGCCCGGGCTGTGGATACTGGCCTGCGCCGCGAACCCGTAGCGCGCGACGAGCGCACGGGTGACTTCCACGGCCAGGTCGGACCGCTGGAGGTCATCGAGTTCGTGGGGCAACGCAAACTCGAACTCGCGCGCGACGGTCGCATCTTTCCGGCGCTCGGCGGCTTCTGCCGCCGGCCAGAGCTCGGCGGGGACCAGGGCCCAGTCAGGAGCGTCCTCGGGAGCGATGCAGCGCGTTTCGACCACGCCGTCTCGACGGCGATAGTCGTGTCGCATGCCAGTCGATGCGTCTTCGAGGAGCAGACCGGCCCGGTAGGCGGCAGCTGCTATGGAGGAATGTCTTTTAGCACGGCTGAAGGTTTTGACGTTGGCGTGGTAGATGGCCATGAAGCGTGAGTCCCGAGTGGGTTGAGTTCGCTTCGTTTATGGCGTGAATTAGGATTTGCGCAAGGGCTGAAAGCACTTGGGGTTCAAGGGGCGAAGACCCTTGCGCACGTGTCACGCAGTGACACCTAGGTGCGCTCTTGCTTGTTCTTGAAGGCTCTTGTTTTTTAGATCTTTCGGGTCTCGCGGTGGACGAAATTCGAGACCGCCTCAACGCTTGACGCGAGCAGTTTTCCTGCTTGACTCATTTCCAAGCGACAGGAGAAACGCATGACCGCAACGAATCACTACCGAGACCAAATTCAGCGGGCCACCGAGCGCTTAGCACAGCTGCAAGCGAAAGAGCTTTTAGCCAACCAGCGCCGCGAAGCAAAGGCGCAGGAAACAGCGAGGCGCGAAGAGATGAGACGACGGCAGCGAGTGGCTGACCTAGTCTTCCAGACGGGTGCCCATGCACTAGACGAGGCAGAACTGGAAACGTTGCTGCTCAATCACATGAGGGACCGGGCAGGCTTGCTTCACTAACCTTGCCCTATCAAGTCAGCTTTTTTGCAAGCCACCCAATGCTCGCCCATGGTCATCCGAGGCCCTTGCTCCTGCTGGACGCTCCCCGGCTGCATCGGTTCCATGACTTGCCAACGGATCTGGCCCTGCTTGATAGCCCGGAAGAGTTCTACGAGCCAAGGACGGTGATGGCATGAAGTCCCGACTCTATCGCAGCCCTGATGATCCTGTAGCTGTCCCGGTCGAAGCCCAACGGCTCGCCTTTCAGCTTCCTGGCCGCTGTCAGTGTCGTGACGGTGCCCAGGTAGTGCCAGGCATCCAGCACGTGGAGCTGGCGCAAGTTCTCGCCCTTCTCTTCCAACGCAATCCGGCCATGAAGGGGCCAGGTTGAAAGCTCTAGACGAATGAGTGCAGCACGTAAGCGCTCTTCGTGCTCGTCCGGGGGCTCACCTCCCGACCAAGCGCCGGCGCAGCGCTTGAGCATGGCCCGAAAGCACGGGCGACCCGAGGGTAGCCGCTCAAGCCCCACCAGGGCGTAGCAGAGCCGGTGGTCATCGGCGATGCGCCATAAACTTTTTTGAGCGGCCTGGCGATGAGCGACCCGGACATGCTGATCGTGGTGATGGCGGAGAGCGGCGGGTATCCAGACATTGCTCGTGCGACCACCGATGGCACGCGGTTCCTCAACCTGGTGCGGCGCGAGGACTTGGGGAAGGTCTTCCGCAGCCTGGCCTTGCACAACGGTAGCAGTGCTGAAAAGGCGGTGCTGAAGATGCGCAGCGAAGCGCTGATCGACGCGGACAAGGACGCCGATGCGGCGACTGGACGGAACTTCCACTAGCCGCCATCCTTGCTCGGACACTCTCAACCGGAAGTCCACTCGCTGACAGGAAAGCGAGCTCCATCGATGGTCTAACCCAATAGAGCCAGTAAGGAATCGCATGGACGACGAAAAGCAGCGGATCGCACAGTGGCGCGCGAAGAGGCGTCAGGAACGCTTCGAACAGGAACGCGGCCGAAGCCGCACGCGGCAGTTCGCAGGCCACTTCTTCCTCGCGGACGATGATGAGGAAAGCATCGATCCCGCCGACGCCGCCGCGGATGCTGAAGAGCAAGCATTGGCGCAGCGGGCATCGGCGCCTGCTGAACCGTCTCCACGCCTGTCCAGCAGCGAGCTGCGCCTTGCTTTGTGGTCCTGGGACATGGATTCGCTCCGCCAGTTGTGGAGCGAACGGGCGCAAAAGCTGTCCTATGTTGAAGACGCTGCACGGTTGCTTGCTCACATCCGCCACCGCTCGGGGATTGATGCGTCCCTTCGATCTCCGGCGCAGATGACGGGCAACGACGCCATCCAAGCCTTGAAGGGCTCACTGGAAGAATCGGGCCGGCTCCATCTATCCTCGACTCCCCCATCTATTCCGCCCGACCCATCGTTGGAGGGAAAACGGGTTGAGCAAGTGCTGCGTGTGATCCGGGAAGGACAAGCCGATTTCCGAAAGCGCCTGGTGGAGCACTACGGGGCCGTCTGCATGGTCACCGGGACGTCGCACGCAAGCGTGATCGATGCCGCGCACATCAAGCCTTACAACGGGATCTCTACCAACGCCCTAAGCAACGGCTTGCTGCTTCGGAAGGACATCCACGCCCTGTTTGATGCAGGATTGCTCGACATCTCACCAGACCTGCTGGTGTCTGTCTCCGATTCGGTCACCGATACTTGCTATCGCACACTTCATGGACAGCGGTTGACGCTGCGAGCCCCATCTAAGATTTCACATTCGGCTCTGCTTGCCAGGATGCGAGGCGAGGCCATGAACGAAATAGGCGGCGCCTTTGCTGGTGACAAGGATCACGATGGACACCCACGCTGACCCTTTGGAGCACGTCCGCATGGAGCACGGCGAGGTCGCGGTCTACCAAGGGCTGCGCCTTTACTCCTTTGCCACCTTCCGAGACGAAGTGGTGTTCGCGGCTATCGACTCCCTGGATAGAAAAATCGACGAACTAAGAAGCAGCCAGGAAGAAGTGGAAAGAACCCTGGCAGCTGATAGTTACGCGAAACTCCAACAATCCACTGTTGAAGCGTTCTTGCTAGCCACGCAGTCCATGCACGAACGGGCACTGCGAGGGTTGATGACCGCCATGGCGCGAAAGAAAGCATGGTCCAACGCCCAGCAAGGCCAGATCCAACGCTGCTCTTTGACTGGCAAGGAGAGCCTTCAAAGCCTCTTCCTTGAACTATTCGATGCGCCGATGGAACTGTTCGGGTTGCACGATGACCTGCTGTTTCTCAACTTGCTAGGCAATGCTCTTCGACACGGCGACGGGAACGCCGCTATGACTATTCATAAGCTCGCCCCGTCTCTCTGGATCAACTGGCTTCCCCCAGGCACGGTCATTGCCAATCTCTTTACCGTCCCACTTGACGCACCGCGCCACCCTGCCTTCGATTCCATCACCCTTCCCCGAACTGTCCTCGAGCAAATGTTCATGGCAGTGACGGCCTTTTGGGAGGACATAGAGTTCGTGCGGTGCAACTCCTTTTCCCGGAAGTCGGAGAGCACCGAAAAACACATTGATCAGCTTCGAAGCCGGCGCGCTATGAGATCCAACGAGCGCGTATGGGAAATAGGCTGACCTCAATCAGGGGCGACCACGCTTGCCCTCACTTTTCAGCGTCCACTGGCACCCGGTGGAAGTTCACATTGAGTCGCTTGATGAGTACCTTGGTCGCCTTTTTCGGAGCCCGCGAGCACACCAGGACGGCCTCGCCATTGGGCACCTGGCGCATGGCCAACTGTTCGGCACGCAGGATGGCGCGGTATTTCACGCACTGATAGACCCCGCGCATGAGCTCGTCCTCCGAGCACTTGCTGGCCTTCACCTCCACCGCCAGGCGCTGCTTGCCGTTCTCGAACAGCACGTCCAACCGATCCCCGCTGCTCAACACGGCCTCGTTTCGGCCCGGCTCAAAGGCGCCGAAGTCGGCCAGTTCCTCGGGGTGTTGACGCATCCAGCGCTTGAGGGCTTGGTGTTCGGCGCTCTCGGGTGCTCCGCCGGCTTGAACCTTGGGCAACGGGAGCACGTCGCCCTTGTCGGCCTCCAGTTCTCCGGACGCGGGTTCCAAACGGGCCACTCCAAGCGCCGCGGCGATCTGGTCCCACTTGTCGAAGTGGTAGACCGCGTTCATGGCAGCGTCGAGGTAGGCCTCGCGATTGGCGGCCATGCCGGCGCCGTTATCCTCAAACCAGTAGCTCGCGATCTCTCCGGCACCAGTGCTCGCGTAGCCAGTGCTCTTGCTCACCACGATGGTGTTGATTGGCGGGATGCGTTCACCTCGCCACTCTGGAAGCTGCCCGAGTTGTTGAATAGCCAGTCCAACAGCCCCGATAGCTGGCCCGTAGATCGTCTTGCGGGCCTTGGGCTCGTGCCCGAACTCGCGTTCCAGTTGCTTGGCCAGTTCCCCGTAAAAGATGGGCCGCCCCTCCTTCGCCCGGCGAATCAGGATTGGGAGGATGTCGGCGACGACCTGGATGCGCCAGGGGGTGTTGGCGAGGGGAAGCTGGGTCCAGTCGAATGCCATGAGTCCTTCCTTGGATACTCGCAAAGTCTCTTACTTCAAGATCGGCCGAGGAATGACTGAGAGCGACTTACACTGAGGACAAATCAATCCCAGATTGATGCGCCGGCTGAACTGGTGCTTGCATTTCTTGCATGCGAAGAAGTATGGCGGACCAGGAATTAGGCCGGTGCTCACTTGCCGGCCTTGCGCCTAAAACGTGCGTGATTAGGCCCAACGTCGATCTCGTCATAGTCCTTCGAGAGCGCAACGAGCAGGCCTATGCCAATGCTTGCAGCAAGGATGATTGCGGCCACTTCCATCCCAGTAACTGCCGCCAACCCACCCAGACCAACCGCGCCACTTAACCCGCCGGTAAAAGGAGCCAAGCCAACCGCCGCAACAACAGCAGCTAGACCAATCTTTCCAATCTTGGTGATCTTCTTCGTCTTCTTGAGATCCTCAGCGAGCTTTCCCACCACCAAGATTTCACTGGCCTTAGCGTTCTTGGCTGCTTCCAACTCATCCCGCGTTGAAACGGTCACACTTCCCATGTCATCCCCTGATTGATGGCCATCTACGACCACCGTGGTCGTAATTTAGTTGTTGGCCACGGTCCTTGCCAGCAGTAGAACCTGGTGCGAACCATGGCTGCACCAGTAGACGGTAACGGCCTCCTATCTCCCAGCTTGAGACCGTAACTTCCCGCATTGAATGCTGCCAACTTCGTCCACACCCGGCAGGGGCGAGGGCAACACCGCTCGGCACACCCCAGCCACATCAACGGCCATCCCCGGCTCGGGGTGTTCGAAGTAAAGCGCGCCGTCGTAGCCCACCATCGCTTGCTCGCTGTTCGTAGAGGCCATGATGCCCGGCTCGATGGCTGAACCCGTCAGGGTGAACGCTCGCGCGTCTTGGGTCGGCACCGGGAAGGCCACGTGCACACCGCCTTGGCGCGCGGCCACGGACTTCTTCTCCGTCTCGTCAATCTCAACGCCAACGGGCAGATCCTTGTCCTTGAGGTTCACGGTCCTGGGCATGAGCGCTGGCAGTTTCAGCAACCGCGACCAGGGCCAGAGCCAGAGCCAGAGCGAGGGAAGCAAAAAGGGTTTTGGTGCGCATGGGGTGAAAACCTCCGTTTGTTAGGTAATGGACTTGAAAAAGGGCCTATGTTTTCGGCCTTCGATCCAGTTCCAGCAAACGAAACCATTTGCATAAGGGGTCACATTTCAATAAAGCAAGCCCCGGGTTTCCCAGGGGTTTGGTCGTCGGCACTTGAATGGGGGTTGTTACTCCCCCGCCCCCCTTCCCGGCTCACGTGACCGAAGGTTTCGTGAGGGGTTCCGTTCTTATTCGTGCTATCCGTTGCTTGGGTGCTGGTGGTCTGGACGACATGGATAGATTGAACACTGCCGATCCGCTCCGCTATCGGACTCAAGCACGACAGAGGCTCGGATTTTTCCTAACTTGCGGTCGGATTCGGCTTGCGCTACAAAGCACTTGCCTGCTCGGCTAAAGCCCAGGTGTTGTGCCCGCATAGCCACTAGGCTCCGGGTGCCCGAAGTTCTCTTCTAGAGGCACGGGAATCGTCCTTTGATTCCGGAGCCCTCTATGAGCAACAAACGCCTCAAATTTCTTCGCATCCGTGCCTTTCACGCCCAGTCGGGCTGCTGTTTCTATTGCGGCCTCTCAATGTGGCTCGCCTCGCCTCACGAGCTGGGCTTGCGCCCCCGTTCGGCACGTCCTTATCAATGCACGGCTGAGCACTTGGTGGCACAACAGGACGGAGGGAAGGGCGTGGCGGGCAATGTCGTGGCCGCTTGCCACCTTTGCAACCAGCGCCGCCACAAGCGCCCCTCCCCAGCTCCCTCACCGGAGGTGTATCGCGTCCACGTCCAGAAACGGATGGCCAAGGGAAAGTGGCACTTGCCCCGCCCCCGATTGGCCGTCTCCGGCCATGCCCAAGCGATTACCATGGAACCGTCGGTGAGGTGACGTATCCCCGCCGGCATTTCCAGGGGACATGTGGGACAAGGAATGGCAAAGGAATGGATCCCGTCGTGGGTGGGCCAGCACGTAACGGGAGCATCGGAGTGGCGCTTGCGCTTGGAGGGCCTGGAGCTCTCCTTGGCTTTGGAGGGCCGCACCCACCGGGTCAACGTCGAGGACGAGGCCTCTTACCGCGTCAACGCCGGCACCTTCTGGAGCGACATCACGTTCTACCCGGGGCAGAACCGGGAAGTGAAGGCCGATGGGTTGCCCAACGCCCAAGGCGCTGCCTTGGTTCAGGCGTTGAGCGTTGCGTTGACGGAGAAGCGCCTGCGCGAGGACGTGGCCTTCCTCAAGGGCGAGCAACGCACGATCGACACGTGGCTGGACCATAAGGCAGAACAAGAACGGGCTTGTCTGGAACAACGTCGCTGGTTCACCCACGAGCAGCAAGCTGACGTCCTGGCGGCCCGCGCTAAAGTTGAGCCTGCCGCCCTTCGGGCCCATTTGAAGAAGCCAGGCGTGGCGGCCCGGCTGGGACCGGCGGCCCAGGCAATCGAGCGCTCGTTGGCTGCGTGGGAAGACGACCACCGCCCAGCCTGGACCGCGTTCAACGCCTCCCATGTGGAACGCGAGTTGGTAGCCAGCAAGGACTTGCTGGACCGGGTGGAGAGCAAACCGCTCACCCCGGAACAGGCACGGGCCGTGGTGTGCTTCGACAACCGCGTGCAGGTGGTGGCTTCGGCCGGCTCGGGAAAGACCTCCACGATGGTGGCCAAGGCGGCCTACGCCATCCACCGCGGATTCGTAGACCCCAAGCGAATCGTGCTGCTAGCGTTCAACAAGCAGGCCGCCGAAGAGCTCAAGGAACGCGCGGCCTTGGCGTTTGACCGCTTGGGCATGGCGGAGGTGACCGTGGAGGCTTCCACCTTCCACGCAATGGGCTTGCGCCTTATCGGCAAGGCCACAGGTGAAAAGCCCGACATTCCCGATTGGGCGACGGACGCGGCCGGTGGGGTGCGTAAGCTCACCGAGATCGTGGACCAGCTGAAAGACCGTTCGTCCGCGTTTCGCCGCCAGTGGGACCTGTTCCGCTTCGTCTTTGGCAAAGACCTCCCGGCGTTTGGTGCACCGGAGGCGGCGGAGGTGTGGGACGCCCAGGGCAAGGGCTCGCTGGTGACCAACCGCGGCGAGCAGGTAAAGAGCATGGAAGAGGTGATGATCGCCAACCTGCTCTTCTTGAACGGGGTCGATTACCGCTACGAGGCCCCCTACCCCCATCGCACCGCTGACGAAACGCACCGGCAATACAAGCCCGATTTCTACTATCCCGATCTGGACCTGTTCCACGAACACTTCGCGCTCGACGCCGACGGCGTGCCGCCAACGCACTTCGAAGGTTACTTGGAAGGGGTGATTTGGAAGCGACAGCTCCACGCGGACAAGGGCACCGCGCTGTTTGAGACCACCAGCCACGGGTTGCGCCACGGCAACGATCTGGACCACTTGGAGCGCGAACTGACCTCCCGTGGGTTAGTGCTCGATCCCAACCCGGACCGGGGTATCCCCCAGGAGGGCCAGAAGCCCATGGAATCGAGCGAGCTCATTGGGCTGGTTCGCACGTTCATGAGCCACGCCAAGAGCAACGGCTTGAGCGCTTTGGATCTGCAAGGGCGCTTGGACGCCATGCCCGCCGATACTTTCAAGCTGCGCCATCAGATGTTCTTGGACATCGCGGTTCCGGTGATGGCGGCGTGGGACCAAGCCTTGGCGGCCGAGGATGGGATCGACTTTGAGGACATGGTCAACCTCGCCGCCGGCCACCTGGAAAGCGGCCGCGTGGAATCGCCCTACGACCTGGTGATGGCCGACGAGTTCCAGGATGCGTCGCGCGCCCGGGCCCGATTGTGCCGCGCATTGGTTCAAGGCAAGGGCCGCTTCTTCTTCGCAGTGGGCGACGACTGGCAGTCGATCAACCGCTTTGCCGGCGCAGACGTGTCTGTGATGACCGGCTTTCGCCAGTGGTTTGGCCACGGCCAAGTGCTCAAGCTGGAGCAAACGTTCCGTTGCCCGCAGGCGCTGTGCGACGTCTCTAGCGCGTTTGTCTCCAAAAACCCTGGGCAGATCGCCAAGCGCGTGCATTCCGCCACCCCCGCCCAAGGCCCAGTGCTTCAGGCATTCCAGGTGGACAGCAAAGACCGGTTAGCCGATGCAATCGACCGCTTTGTAGTGACACTGGCCGAGGGGGTCCGCGATGGCACGACCCCTCCGGGGCCCAGTGGCAAGGTGTCGGTTTACGTGTTGGGCCGCTACAACACCGACCGGCAGTATGTGCCCATAAGGCAGAACCGGTTTAACCGCTGGGTGGACGTCTCCTTCCTAACCATCCACCGCTCCAAGGGCAGCGAAGCGGACTACGTCATCCTTCCGGAAATGATCAGCGCCCCACGTCGGCGAAGCTTCCCCAACACCCGGGCCGATGATCCGGTGTTGGCTTTGGCGATGCCCGAGGGAGACACGTTCCCGCTGGGCGAAGAGCGCCGACTGTTCTACGTGGCCCTGACCCGCGCCCGGCGTTCCGTGGCCATGTTCACTATTCGGGGCCAATGCTCGACCTTCCTTCGTGAACTGGAAAATGACCGAGCGGTGGTCATTACAGACACCGACGGCCAGGCTATCAAGCAAGCGTCCTGCCCAGCTTGCAAGCAAGGCGTTCTGGTGCTGCGCACGGGTCCGTATGGAGAGTTCCGCTCGTGCTCCAACTTCCCTGCGTGCAACTACAAACCGAAAGCGCGCGGCGAGGAAGTGCCTTCTGTCGCTAAACAACACACCACCACGTCCATGCAGGCGCGGCCCCGTAGCGGCTCACGTCCAACAGCGTCAGCCGCACCCAATCTGGCAAACCCGCCACGCCTTTCTTCAACCCAGCACAACCCCAAAAGTCCCCGAGGTCGTCCTTGAACAAAATGAACAATGCAATGGAAGGGCCCTCGCAAAAAATTGACAGAGGGCACGCGCTGCAGTCGGCGACGATGGACCTATCACGGGAGCTCATGGTCGAGGAGACCGTCTTAGACGCGGCGCTCAAGTCCGCTCAGCAATCCGTGGAATTAGAGAAAAGTCTTGCGGCCAAGGGACCGAAGTATCGAGCACAGTATGAAAAATCGTATGCCCAGCTCCAGGCCATCCTTTCCGACCCATCAACATCGGACGGGACACCAATGGAGCGTCACCCGCTGCCGAACTTCGAGAGCATAGGCAGTCACGCTGATCCTGATATTCGACTGGCTATCGCGGCTAAGGTGAACGAACTGCGGAAAGAGCGCGACGCCTTTTTGTCGAAGGCCCATGCTCAGCTGGCAAGCGACCCACTGCTTCTGGCCTCCTTTGAAGACGCCCTTCGTAGACTGAATGGAGAGCACTACTGGGCGAGACTGGATCCCAACAGCACCTTGAAACGAAAGGCGTAGTCGATGCCCAACCATGCGCGAAGCGCGATGGAGATGAAGTAAAAGACTGGTGAAGCGACCAAGCCCCTCCACTGACTATTCAAGAGGGTGGACGCTGGCCTACCGCAACGCACCCGCAAAGTGCTGGTCGAACAGGCCACGCACGGGCGCCAGGAGTTGCTACCGATCGGCGACCGAAGAGGGCAAGCAGTTCCGTTGGCTATGGATGAAACGGGCATCACCGCGCGACCGATGGTGTGCGTAGGTTGATCGCTCTGTATTGCCTTTGGTCGCCGTAACGCGGCCCGTTCTTCTCAAGCGTGGCGCAAAGCCTTCCTTCCCCACAGGGAGCCACGTCCGCACGCGACACGCGATCCAGGTAATCGATGGACGCTCGAAGCTGTGCGAGTTCGGTTCGCTTTTCGTTGATGATGCCCACCGAGTAGGCCACCGCCCCTAGGCCCAACACGCCGGCCACGAGCATCGTGGCGGATGCAATGCCCATGCGTCGCGTGATCCGTGTCTCCAAGGACTGCTGGGCCTGCGCATAACGTCGAGTGGCTTGCTGCAACGTCTCGTCCGCATGGGCCATTTCTTTGTTGAACCGCTTGGCGGCCGGTTCCAGCGTCTGCGTCAACGCCTGATTGGTCAGCTGCGTCAGCCTCGGCAGTGCACTCTCGAGCACCCGATTGACCTTGGCATCGGCGCTGCTGGCCGCGTGCTGGAGCACCTGGAGTTGCTCGGCGACCACCTCGCGCAGCCGTTGTTCGCGCTGCTGCATGGATGCCACCAGCGTCGTCAGCACTTTGACCGCTTCTTGCAACGAGGTGTTCGATGCATTCAACGTGTCCATCATTTCCGCCATTGCGGCGGAGTCTTGCCTGTCCATGAGGTCTCCTGAGCTCGGCTGGTCACGGAAGCGATTTTGACTAACCGCCGCCCCCTCCACCACCACCGCCTCCTCCCCCACCGCCACCGCCGCCGTCTCCGCCTCCACCGCCGTCCCCTTGCGGACCGCTCTGCATCGGCCCCTTGGCAAACTCGGGCAAGGTCATCACCATCACCGGCCCGCGGCTGGTGTTGATCTCTGCTGAGACATCCATCCCCAGCGCCTGACGTGTGGCGGCGAGCTCTTGCGCTTCCTGCATCGCCTGCGCCTCCAGGAAATCGTTGCCTTTCTTCAACAACGCCTGCGTCGCTGCGCTGTTGGCCACTCGATTCAGGGCCTGCTCGATCGCCAGTTCGTTCTTGCTCTCGAGTGCGTAGAGCACCTCGTCCACGTCGGGGTCGCCCGTGATGGATTTCCGCTCAGGCTGCGAAGAGTCGTGTGGCGCATCCCTTCCCCCTGACCCGATGGAGCGCTGGGCTGGAGGTGGGAAGGCATCGGTTTGCTCGACCGCTTCACTGGGAGAGTGTCGTGCTTGCTCGTGCTGCGGGAACCCATCAAGGCTTGCGCCTTGCGCGCTTCGTGTGTCGTCGCGAACGAAGGGATAGGGTTCTCCACGGTCGCGATACTCCTTCCACTCCTGGTGAAAGCGTTCGTCTTCCCGATCGGCCGCCTCAATCTCTTGTTGCAGCTGGCGCAGCGAGCGCATGGTCTCTTCCAGGAACAGGGCGCCACCCGGGTCTGCGGCGCTGCGGTCCTGCGCCGGGGGCGATGGGGTGCGCAGGTCTTCGGCTTCCGCCGATCCGACGGGCAATCGATTCTCTGCACTGGCTTCCAAGGATTGCTCACGCGCTTGCGCGAGGTGTTCTGGGGGCAGCACCGGCGCGCCATGATCAGCGAGCAAGGCGTTTGAAGGACGGCGCTGTTCTGCCTCGGCTTCTCGCTCAGGCGTGGTAGACGCTGTGGAAAGCGATGCAATCAACGGTTCTGCTGTCGCAGGCGCCGTTGGGGCTATGACGCGAACCGACGCTGCCTCCTGCTCTCGCGTCGCGTTTTGCTGGCGGACCGACGCTTGCTCCATCTCTCCTTGCGGCGTTTGCCCGTAGTGATGCAGCGCTGACGTCCCCGCATCGGCCTGCGCGCTCTGAGAAGATTGACTGTCAGGCTCCGGGCCTTCGGAGGAAGACACTTGGACGCGCGCGGCGGCGCGGCTCTCCATTGCCTGCATTTCCAGCGCGCGCTCTGCCTCTTGTGCTTGATGCGGCTGCGCGTCACCTGGACCGGGCGTCTGCTTCAGTGGGTCAGGTGTGTCGTGCGCCAGGTTTTCGCCTGTCTGTTGGTTCTGTGTCTCTGGCCGCTGGCGCGCGTCTTCCTGTTGCGACTGAGGACTCGTTACTTGGTGAGCCAGCGCGGCATCTTGAGCATTCAGCTGAGTGTCTGGTTGCTGCGAGGCTTGCTGAAATTCGTCCTGCCCCTGCGCTTGCTGAGCCTGACGTTCCTGGAACTCAATTCGCGTTGCTTCTTGAACCTGGCGGTATTGCTGCTGCTCGCGCTCTTGGTTGTCCTGAGCCTGGCGCTCTTGCGCCTGACGTTGCTGGACGTCCCTTTCCTCATGTTCCTGCAGTTCGCGCTGTTGGCTGGTCTGCGCTTGGCGCTCCTGCACCTGGCGCTCTTCTTGTTCGCGTTGCTGCTCCGCTTGGCGTTGACCTTCCAGCACCGCGTGCGCCTGGACCGCTTGTTCGCTTTGTGACCTGTCTTCGTGTTCAGGCTGTGCCTGCTGGAGGTGCTCGCGCACCTGCGCTGTGTGTTGCTCTTGCGCGAGGCGATCTTGCTGTTCGCGTTCTTGTCGCGCCTGCGCCGCGACAGAGGCTTGCATGCGTGTCTGGATATCCAGCACTTGCTGCGGATTGGACGACTCGGAGGTCGAGGTGTCCGCGTCTGCCGTTCCCTCAAGCACGCGCCCAAGGGTCGGCGATTCTCGCCGATTGCCTTGCGTCTCACTCAGCGCCTGCCGAATGTCATCGCTACTCGTAATGGCCACCACGCGGGTGACACCATCGCTGCCGCGCTGGAGGTGTGCGATGGGGCTGTCATAGCCGTATTGCCCGGACTCGTTGCGCTGTAACTGCTGCATCGTCGGCCCGGTGATGCCGTTGGCTTCCATGGTTCGCTGCGAAGCCAGCGCCACGGCCTGCTGGGTCTGCGGGTTGACGTTCAAATCAACGCCGGCAGCCCGGTAGCGGTGCAGCAGCTCGTTCTGCTCCATCTGCGCAGCCGTAGGCGCGGGAAGCGCCTCAATCGCCGCCAGGGTTTCCTGAGCGCGCTCCAGCGAGGCCTGGCGCATCTGGTTGGTGAGCTCCAGCTCCGCCGCCAGGTTGCCGGTCGCCAACCCTTCCTTTCCAAGCCACTGCCCAGCCTCGTTGCGCTGGTAGGTCTGACCATCGTGGCCTTGAACCTGATCCGGCTTGGCCCGGGCAGCTTGCACCACCGCCGGCACCTCCACTCCATAGTCGCGGGCGCGCTGCGCGGCGTGGTTTTCCAGGTAGGCGGCGGCAATGGCTTCGCGCCCCGTGGCGATGTTGCTCTCTATGCGTGCCAACGCCTCCTGATTGAGTTGCTGCACGCGTTCCGGGGGCGCGAGTTGGAGGGAATAGCTGCCAATCTCATCGGTGCCGGACGCGGCGGTCCTGACTTGGCGCTCCCAAGTCTGACGCTCGGGATTGCGCTCCCAATTCTGGTTGTCCAATCCCACTTGGTCGCTTGCCCGTGCGGGGAGGTTGAACGGGTTCTGGGGCGGCGGTGCTTTGCCCAACGCCAGCTCCACCGCCTTCGCGTTGGCCAGGGCACCCAGCTCCTGCGATTTCTCATAGCTTGCAACCACGGGCTGCTCGCCCGACGTGCGGCGGCCATCCTGGGCGAGGTCAATGGCGGCTTCGCGCTGGAAGTTGCGACCGTTGAAATTCCACTCCACGTCCGCTTTGTCGGTCTGGTGGTAGATGGCGCGGTTGTCCAGCAAATCGGCGCCTTTGTCGAACGCCTTGCTCATCAACAGCGCGTCGCCGACCACCAAGGCCGCAGGCACGAAGCCGCTGCCGCCCAGCGCTGCTGCGGTGGACGCGCCACCGGCCCAACCGCCGACGTTGCGGGCCAAGGCATGGGTGACCTCGGATTGCGCGGCGGTGGCGTTGCCTTGCTCCAACAACGCCGACGCCGTGCGTGCGGTCATGACCGCATCTGCGCCAGTGGTCAGAAGCCCACCCGCACGGGTCAGCCCCCGAGCAGATGCCTCTCCCATCAACAACTCCATGGCGGCTTCGCCACGTTGGCCACGAGGCACGCGCAGGTTATGTGCGGCTTCCTCACCGAGAACCTGCTCGACCTTGAGGATGCCCTGCTCAGACAAGACCACGCGCCCATCGTGGTGAGCATTTGCGATGGCGAGCGACAATCCGCTGCGCTGAAGCTCGATGTCCCCGCCTCGAATGATGGCGGTGTTACTGACCTGGATCTGGCTGAGCGTTGTGACAATGCGAGACTCAGAGTTCGTCACACCTGCCCAACCACGATCAACTCCGGTGAGCCCCTTAAGAGCATCAAGCTGTTGAGCATGGGCTTGATAATAGTTCGGGCTGTTTTGCATAAAACCCTGAACTTTCATGCTTGCTTGAGCTGGAGTAAGACCAAGTGGAGTGTTGGTGTTCAAATCGTTGTTGATCAGGCCAACCGCGAGGGTGTCGCGCAACTGCTCCACGCGCTGGACCACGCGATTCAATGCCTCCGGGTCGCCTCCCAAAGCCGCTCGACCATCTCGAGTTGCCTGGATTTCTTCCAAGCGCTTAATGACGCCATACTGATAGGTGCCAAGCGGGCCGCCGCTGTGCGGCGAAATGACAAGAGAGTGAGCGAACTTGGGATCGGACGGCAGGAAAATGCGGTTTTCCTGCGCATGAATATCGAACCGACCGATGTCTTGCAGCTTCGCAAGCAACTTACTGCCTTTAAGCGTTTGCTGCTCAATCTCGTGATGATCTTGAAAAAGCGTCCGATATTTCGACATGACCTAAGCTATTCCTTGCTCGTATCCGGCGCATCAACGATTCACGACATCGTAGAACCATAGCCCGTCAGAATTTCCATTAGTGCCAATACCGGCGGCCTCAACCGCCTCCTTAAATACCCGATCACAAAAGACGCCATCGTTGAACGGAAGTTTAAATACATGCGCATTTCCGAGCACGTCACTCTTGAAAGCCAAGCGACTACCACCCGCAAGACTGTAATACTTTCCAGCCTCGTAATCGTCGCTGATTTTTATATCGAGTTCCGAGGCTTCCTCATCCAAAGCATCTAACGTGCGAACAACATCGCAAAGGAAGACGGTCGGACCTTTGGAGCCATCGGCCAAGCGATAGTCAGTATCAGCAAAGGCGAAGGCATCCGCATCCACAGATTCCATCACCTTGCGGAGCCGCTCGGAGACCAGCCAGTAGCCACTGAAGCCTCCCTCAAGATCCTGAGGCAACGTCCCTTCCATGGGGTTGTAGATCAATAGTGGCGTCTCTCTCAACGGAGGAAATCCGCCTTCGTCCGGCTGCAAAATAAGCCGGGGCGGCGTCAACAGAGCCTGCTCATTTTCGAAGATCACCCCGTGGCCCTTTCCTCCACGCCGGGCGTCCGGCAGCAGCTCGAAAAACTCGCCGACCTTGGGTTCGTTGATCGTCTTCGTTTCCATGTATCCGGTCTTCTCCATGTGGGTGTCAACCCATTGCTCTGCCTATGAGTCTACCGCCCTACCCTTTGCCATGCACAGCTGAGCGCGGGCGTTTCCGGCTGTATGGATAGTCATACAATGCAGCAACCTCAGACAAGGATAGGACGCATGCGGAAATACGAACTTATATCGCAGGAAGACGAATGGGGTTGTGCGGCTGCCTGCGTGGCATCGATCTTGGACATCCCATACCAGCGGGCAAAGCGCTTACTGGAGAAGGAAAAGTCGGGCGGAATAGACGACCACCCGGAAGGCTTTGAGATAGACGAGATAGCCAATGCTCTTTACAAGAAAGACGTAAAGGTCGTTGCAGACTGGAACCCTCCCGCGAAGCTGCCCAGTGGCACCATCGTGTGTATCCATAGCCGGGTCAGATATAAGAGCTATCACTACCTGCTCAAGGTTCCAGGCGGCTACATGGACCCTTGGTTCGACTTGAAAGATGGAGTCATGGAAGCGCAACTGCGCGCGGAACTACCCAAAGGGACCAAGCTTGTAGTGGCCCTTATTCCGAGCAAGAAATAAGGCTCTTAAGAGGAGCCGTAGCTTGGTGGATGTGAACCTTGAGGGCGGCAGCACGGGACTGCCGCTGTCGTCTGCTTCTAGGGACAGGTATGAGGGGGCGGGCTATGCCCACCCCTTGCTGCCAGGCTGGTGTGCTGACGCCCGCCGATGACCAAGTGGTCGAGGACCCGGATGTCGAGAAGTGCCAGCACTTGCTTCAGGCGCTCGGTGACCTTGCGGTCGGCTTCGCTTTGCTCCGGATTGCTGCTTGGGTGATTGTGGAAGAGGACGACGGCTACGGCATTATCGTATTCCAGCGCGAACTGGCCCGGCGCCAGAACCTCCCAGACGATGTGGCTGAGCGTATCTTGCGGCCTCCAGAAGCGAGCAGCACATCACCTTGAGGCCTCACACCGTTCGACGGGCATATGCGGCCGTTCAGCGGAATGAGCTAGGTTGGCCGGGTGTCCATTCGTCGTTACACACCCGAGCGCACGTAGCCCAGGCGTTTCGTCAGTAGCTCACTGAACTCACCAGTTGTGCCAAAGCTTACAACAACGTCCCCAAGTCGATGGGGAAGACTCCGTCTCCATCCAGCCCCTCGCCAGTCGGCTCGAACGAAAAAGCCCAGCTTTCGCTGGGCTTTTTCTAGGCCTTGGAAGGCGCTAGGTGTTGCAAGGCCTCGAGGGCTATGGCGCTATTATACCCATGCTCGCATCCCGGTCAAGACCCCAGTCTCATCGCGCTTGAGCGGCTGCCGCAGGGGGCGGCGGCGCCAGCAAGCTGGACGCACTTAGAATTTTGATGGCTGCCCGCTGAATCGCCGCAACGACGTCCCTAGGCAGCAGAGTCTTGACTGGCGCTCCTAGATTCTTGACTTGGAAAAGCCGCTCTTTGCTGACATGCGAAATGCATTCGGTGACCGCCCACCGTTCCTTTGCCTCCCAACTTGGAGTTGCAGGAATCAGATGACTCGGAACATGCACGTGAATGCCCCGATTTAGGGCGTCAATGTTTCCGGTTGAGGAAAGAGGAATTACTAGGCAGCAACCGTTGGGCAACTTACCGTTCAAAACGACCGCTAGTCGACGTTTGATGATTTCATTCGGCAGTCCGCCATCAAACATTGGCGTGAGGAGGGGATCGCGGAACCGCCCAAAATCGCATTCTAAAATTTCCCCCACCTTGGGGCTGTATGTAAGCGCCAATGCTTTTACCCCAAAGCGGTGAATTGTGCCAGAGATGCGTGCACTGCGTGCGGGAACGCCTGCCGCAACAAGCGTCGCTTGCACGTAACGAGGCTCACGAGAGCCGGCTTCCTTTGCTGACCGTGGCAACGCGTAGCCCAGCCAATGATGTATCGCCAGCACGGGGGAGTGCGCAGCTCCGCCCATCGCTTTTGCGCTCAGGCCGTGTTGGTGCGCGCGTTGAGCTTCCAACGCGCCACGCCTTGCTTCGGCATGTAATGTTGATGGTTCTGCGGCGGCGATGACGCTCATCGCCCAGCTATACGTATTGATCAGCGTATCGGCGATATCTCTTCACAATCGTCTTCGATCAAGCCTAATGCGACAACGATGGCCATCGGCCTCCCACACAACCCCAAGCACGCGGAACGCCTTCATTCCTGCTCCTTGGAAGTGCATCTGCCTTGGCGGTCTAGCTTCGGCAGGCTGCGCAGGTGAAGGGGTGGGCTATGCCCACCCCCTTGCTGCCAGGCTGGTGTGCTGACGCCCGCCGATGACCAAGTGGTCGAGGACTTGGATGTCCAGCAGACCCAAGGCCTGCTCCAGGCGCTTCGTGACTTTGCGGTCGGCTTCGCTGGGCTCCGGATTGCCCGAAGGGTGGTTGTGGAAGAGGATGACGGCGACGGCGTTGAGGTCCAGGGCACGCTTTGCTACGACTCGCGGGTGGACATCGCACCCGTCGATGGTGCCGCTGAAGAGGTGCTCGGTGGCCAAGATGTGGTGCTTGGTGTCGAGGAAGATGCATCCGAAGACCTCACGCGGCAGGTGGGCGCAGCGGGCGACCAGGTAGCTGCCGGCCTGGTCGGGGCTGTGGATGCGGCCTTGGCGTTGAAGGCGCTGCTCCAGGATATTCGCTGCCGCGAGGAGAATCCCCTCCTCGTCCATCTGAAGTTGATACTGGACTGCTCGGTCTTGGGTGCGCTTCATCGGCTCTTCTCCACCAGCGCGTTGTGCGCCTCGTGGGAACCGGCAGGCGAAGCGTCCGGCCCGACCGCACCCGGGAGTGAGCACCGCGCAAGCGGCGCGCAGCGAAGGGCCGCAACAGAGCGTCAGCGTCGAGGAGGAGGCCTGCCCTTGCGGTCGGGACAGCGGAGACAAGATTCCCTTCAAGAGGCCCAGCGCTGGTGGAGAAAACACCATGCATGCCCCCAAGGCTTGCGGACCAAGCGGCATTCGGATGGACGGGGTGACTGATGTCAGCAAGCGATGACTGGGCTGTGCAGCCAGTGATGAGCTACTGCGGACCTGTGCGTGCTTGCCCTGCGCAGCATCGCTGCGCATGCGAAGCACGCAGGCGTCGGGATGGGCTGGTCGGCACCAGCGGACTCAGACGTGTTCGTCTATGTCTTCCAGCCCGTGCCAAGACAAGATTTCCTCGGCCCGACGGCCCACGAACTGTGCATCCTCGCTCGTCGCTGCCTTGCTCTCGATAGCAGCAGCCATGTTGGCAAAGGCTTGCCAAAAATGACGGCGATCAGGACTTGAGGCCCGCAGGGCGGGCACCGCAGCATCCAGGCGTTCGAGGTGACGGCGAAGCTCGGCTCTGTCCATGGGCCTGAGTATCGGCAGTGCGGTCGCACCGCTTGAGACGCCGCCAACGCCACACAACTAGCCTCTTCAGGTGCCGAGATGGCGCTGCTCAAGCGCCCCGCGGGGTGAGCGACCATCGGGTCCCACGTCCGGCAAGGTCAGACTGCACTCCTGGCATTCGTCGCACCATCGGTGTCGCGCCCTATCGGATGTCAGAAAGTTCCGATCCAGGCATATCACTGCTTTGAATATAAATTCAGACTAACAATAATTGGCTAACATTTAACTCAAATTCATTTTAAAAATCGAGCAACAAGCTCATTTAGTTAGCTTATTTACTGCAAACAGTACAGAATTGACTGCGATAAATCGACGCAAATTCCCTCGCACCCCTTGTTTTATAAGGGTTTCCGCCAGGTAACGAATTGGCGAATCCGGGAAGCACCCCAGAGGGGACACCCCAACACCTAAGGACTGCGCCGGCAACGCAGATTTTTGTATCGCCCCCGTTGACGAATTTTCGTCCTGTCATATCCCTACTTCCATCTTTCGATGGAAGTGACCCATGACCGCTCTACCGTCCGCAGCACTCAACGACTACATCGCCTCGCCCTTCGGCCTCTTGCATTTGGAAGGCATCCACATCGGCCGGTTCCGCATCGACCGCGCCATCATCCGAGGTCGGGAAGCCGCCATCAACCTGCAAGAATGCATCCTCGCCGCGCTCGACGAAACCGGACGAAAGAGCGGCCTTAAGAACAGCACGCGCTATCCCGCTCAGCTGCCCATGGGCACGCCGGCGCGCCCTCTGGCCAAGGAGATCGAGGATCATCTGGAGGACATGCGTCGCCGGCAACTGGAGCCCAAAACTATCCAGTCCACCGAGCGCACGTTGAAGCTCCTGCTTCTTACCTGCGGCAACATCTCCGCGGCTCGAGTGGACTACTACCACATCCAAGCGCTCTGGAAACTGCTGCGCTGGGCCCCAAGGAACCTGGTGTCGGATCCGCTGCTAAAAGACCTCTCCTTCGACGAAGCGATCGCGCTGGGGAAAGAGCAAGACGTGCCGCCGCTCTCGCCTGCCACGGAAGAGCGTCACCGCCGATTCCTCGTTGCCTTCTTCAACCACTTGGTCAACGGACAAGCCATCGACTTGTCACCGATGAAGGCGTTTCGGAAGCCCAAAGAAGATCACACCATCAACCCCGACAAGGCGATCCGCTTGTTCGAGGACGCAGACCTGCAAGCCATTTTTGACCCCGCAACATTCATCCCCTGGGCGAAGAAACCGCAGTATTGGTGGGCACCAATGATCGGCCTCTACACAGGCGCGCGGGTCAATGAGGTTTGCCAGTTGAAGTTGACCGACATCATCGAAGAACGCGGGGTGTGGTGCATTGCTTTCCAGAAGACGTTGGACCAAGACTTGGCCGCAGACCCAAAGCGACGGCGGCGCAGCCGGCAAAGCATGAAGGGCAGTGGCTGCATGCGCATCATCCCCATCGCCAAGCCGCTCTTGGAGGCCGGATTCCTGGAGTTCGTGGAAGACATGAAAGCGATCGGCCACCCTCGGCTGTTCCCCCTCCTCTCCGCCGGCGTGAACCGCACGACAGGCGAGACCAATGCGCGTTACAGCCAACAGTTCGTGGTGGACTTTGGGCGCTACCTGAAGAGCCTGGGCTTCCCCAAGGGCATCGGGTTCCATGCCTTCCGCCACACGCTGGCAACCGAGCTCGATGTCAACGATGTTCCGGAGAAAGAGATCGCCTTGGTCACCGGCCATAGCACCGATCCACGGGACCGGGTCCAGGTGCTGCGCAGGCACTACCTCCACAAGAAGCCGCAGGTGACGCGCAGCAAGCAGATCAGCGCTTTGGAGCTGTATCAGCCCAACGTCGAGCTGCCGCGCTACCAGCGGGGGCAGTTCGCCAAGTGCTTGGCCGATCCGAGCAAGTTCTACCCATAACGCAAGACGGCTGGTCAGCATTGAATTCCGGCGCAGGGCGCTCTGTCCTCCTGTCAGTAATTCACTGCTGCTTGGCGACGCTAGGCTTGCCGGTAGCGCGCATGGGCTTCATGCTTCGCCCATTGATAAATGGAGAAACTGCATGAATTGCGAATGGATTGCATGGTGCGCACTTAAGCCAGAGGCTCAGGCTGCTTGGGTTCAGGCAATAGGCAGCGTTGTCGCTATTGCCGTCGCTGTTTTCGTGCCTAGAAGCTCGGACAATCGGCGAGAAAGTCGAGAGGCTGATAAGGAGAGGCGTGAACTTGCCGCGCACTCAGCAAGGGAGGCTCAAGAGCAGGCCAAAGAGCAGGCAGTTGCCAGATCGCATGCCGTCAATCTCATACGCGAGCTTCGCTCGATTAGCGAAGCCATGCAGAACCGGGTGGCGGATTTGGCCAGGCGTGAAGGTAGTCTCGTCGACACCCTCTCGAAAGCATACTTCTCAATCGGTCCGAGGGGAGGCAAAGCCGATCGCGATCGCAATCCTGAAGACACGAAGAAAGTATCCGAAATGGCAGATGCGCTTTCGAAGATGCTTCCTTCTTTTGAGGTATCTCAGGAAGTGAGAGAGAACGTTCCAAGACTGGCATTGATGCCGGGACTCGGTGACAGACTTCTCTCGCTAATCGTTTCCTTGGACAACCTGCACCATGAGACAAGAATGGCGATAAACCTTTTCAAGCAAGACACGTTTAAATCTGATCCGTTCCCCCCGCTTAAGAGGGCATGCGAACGGACCAAAGAACTTGCTGATCAAGCTAGCGAAGAGCTCATGAGGCTCTTCTCGGACGCGGCGCGAGTTGAGTGACAACGACAGGGGCGCATGTCTCCCCAGCTGCGGCCCCCCTTTGGCGGTCCGCGAGTAGTCCACACGCACGTCGTCCAGCATGAGATCCGGGGGATGGGGACAACGGATGGTGTCTCTGCCCAGTGCTACGAGCTACGAGCTACTAGCTGCCAGCCGACTCCGCCATCTCACGCAGGCGCTTCAACACCTCTTTTTGCTTGGACACGGGCAACGTGGACACGAGAAGGATGACCTCCGCGAGGAGGTCTGACGTCGCATGGAAGTAAGCCACCGGCAAATCCAACGCCTTTGCTAAGGCCTCAGCCGTCGCAGGGTCCGGGTCATGTTGCCCCGTCTCGTAGCGGCTCACACGCGTGGCTCCCGACACCGAGTCCACCATCCCAATGCGCTCCGCCAGCTCGGCCTGGGTCCAGCCCATGGCGATGCGCGCATGGCGCAGACGCGTGCCATAGACCGTGGCCGGTGTCTTGGGTTTGGGCATCGAGAAGATTGCACGAAAGCTGAATTTCCTCAGTGTGCCGCTTGGAAGCGGGCTTCTCATCTGCGAATATCGTAAATGCTGCCAGACCGGCGGTCTACAGGGGCTTTTCGTATGAAGCACACAGGACAAGGAGCTTTCACTGCGCTCTTGGCGTTGACGCTCGTCTCTCCACTCAGTGCCCAGGCCCAAGAGGTGCCGGAGCAGAAGCCCGGCTTTTTCCGCCAGCTCGGTAAGGGCTTCGCCGACACGGGCAAGCAGATGGTCGGCATCAAGCCGAACTCGGGCAGCAAGGCCGGCAGTCAGGGAACAGGCTCGATTTACACGCCCGTTAGCGGCGCTGGGAAGCTGCCCGGACTCTTCAAGGGCGATAACCACCAAGCGGCGCAGGCCGGGAAGCTGGAGTGGCCCCGAGTGGCGTTGACCTTCACCGAGTGGGGCGCTTCGCTGCCCTGCTGGACGGCGGAGGCCCGCATCTGGACCAGCCCCACGGCCTCGACCACGGAGACCTTCCGGACCTGCTTCGATGCCCCGCTGACCGAGACCGATGACTTGGGCGACACCGCTGAGCTCAACACCGCCGCTCTCTGGAAAGGCCGAGACACCCTCAACGGCATCCGCGTGCCGCCCAGCAAGCCCAACACCGGCACTCAGCGCTCCACGGGTCCCAACCCTCCGGCCCAGCCCTTTGTCGTCAACGTCAGCCGGCCCGGCCTGGCTGACCGCGCCGTGGACGTGTCGCTGCGCATCGCTTGGGTAACCGGCTTTATCCAGACCGCCGACCTGCACCCAGGACCCAGCGGCCTGCTGACGCCCTTGAAGGACACACGGATGTGGATCGCGGGGTTCAAGCCCGACGGGAACCGCGACAAGTAACCCTGCCTCCTACTTCTCAATCCCTCTCGCTATCAAAGGACAGACATGAAACACACAAGGATCGGCCTGGTCGCGTTGACCATGGCCCTGGGCCTGACCGCCTGCGGCGGCAAGCCTTCGTCTGACAATGCCAAGGAAGCCTTTGTCCAACTGCTGAAGGACAGCGGTGCCGGCCAAGTCACCGACGTCCAAAACTTCGAACTGACTGGATGCGTGGAAGCAGAAGGCGCCGACGGCTACCGCTGCGACACCCGCGGCCAAGCCGTGCTCAGCATTGAGGGTCGGCAGGTCCCCTTGCCGGTCAACAAGAATTTGCGCTATGCCAAGGCGGACGGGACGTGGAGGGCCTACGCCAAATGAAGACCCAATCGAATTCGATGGTTGAAACGTCGGTCGGTGCACTCGGTAGGGACGGCGGGCTGCGTGCAGTCCCCAAGAAAGTCATGACCCCTCACAACCGATTCTTCTGGTGGTTCTCGTTGAGTCTGCTCCTCCTGGGGCCATTCGGCTTCATCGTCGGGCCACTGATGGCTCGGCGAGGTTTGCGAAAAGCAGAGCGCCTCTACGCTTTCGAGGCTCACATGGCCCGCCAGCGCGATCGTGGCTTCAGCTGGTGGCAGTGGTGGGTCATGACGCCGCTTGGCTTCAGCTGACAGAGTGAAAAGCACCATCCGACTAAGGACATGCCGTCCATTAAAAAGCCCCGTAGCAGCGGGGCTTTTTTCTTGCCATCGTGACGAACGCTAAGATTCGTCCTCCAGAAGCCGACTTTACGCCGGCAGGGTAGCTTGGGGCCCAGGCTGTAATGGCCACTGATCGTGCTGCGTGGCCATCAGATACAATCGAAAAACCTAAAAAAAAGGATCGTCGATGAAAATCAAGATGCCTTCCTACGGAAAAATCTCAGACAAGACCATTCCTGAAATTGGTGATAGCGGATCATCCGAGCTGGAATATGGAGAACTTCCGGATCAAATTGGAGATCTGGAAGACCCAGAGTTAGCGCCAAC
This sequence comes from Xanthomonas sp. Leaf148, assembly GCF_001423585.1. Classification (GTDB taxonomy): domain Bacteria; phylum Pseudomonadota; class Gammaproteobacteria; order Xanthomonadales; family Xanthomonadaceae; genus Xanthomonas. The sequence continues at coordinate 887,304 of NZ_LMOP01000001.1, forward strand.
CATCCCGGCACCCATAGCGCCCGACCCAAAGCTTTCTTCCAATACCTCTCTGGAATCTCAGGGAAAGTCGACAGCAACTATACCCGCACGTGCAACTGGCACCTGGAGTTCCAGGAGATACTATCTGGTCCCGCCCGTGGGAATTTTTTGTGCGCCAGAGCATGTTGAATTGCAAATGGCCTCAAGGTGGGCCGCCTACGAAATCCCAGGAGGTCAACTTATTGCGCATTTCGCCACGGAAGGAGAAGCGACGGTCTATCTCGAAGAACAGGGCTATCGGAGAGGGGAATAGGAATTGAGATCTCCTAGCTGCCCCACAGTCGCGGAAAATCCTGATTGGGTGTCCCGTCCGCTTTCGCGGGCCGGTAGACACTGCCAATCTCAATATCCTGAACGCGTGGCGCGTTCGCCGTGGATCGATTCTCCCAATTTGCGTGCCAGTGGTCGATACAGGCATTCGTTGCCAGGTCAGCTTCTTCCTTCGCCTGCGTGACGGGAAGCCGATGCAGCGCAGCCAAGAACGCCGCATTCCAGAAGTCTTCAATTTTCACAGATGCATCTCCTCTCGAAAGCAGCTGATCTAGCACGTAAACCTTGGTTGTCAATGGGGCCCACTGGCACTTAAAGGATCGGCCTCGCGCATCTGCGGACCCGATGGGCTAGCGAAGCACACCCAGTGGCAGCTACAATGGCAGGCCACAAAGCAGGACACCCTCCTGGTTTGCGTGGCTGTAGGAGAGTCAGGAAGTTGGATCGGGATCAGTACCTCCCCCTCTCTCCGCCAGTTTCATGATTTGCGCAATGACACCACTGTCGCAAATCGCAGGGCCATGCCAGTGGCCCACGTCTTATGGTGGCCCCGTCGGTCCCTCGCGACGCTAGATCGAAAATCCCGCCAGGGCCGGAAGGCAGCAACGGTATCGATTGATGCGGGCGCCGAGGTCAACCGGCGGGGACACCACCCTACTTGTCTGTGCACGCGCTGGATCGACCTGGTCGATGCTCCCGGCGCAGGTCATTGCCTGGAATCGGCAGTATCCGTCACGGAGCGTGCTGCGCGCCACGCTCAAGATCTTCGCTTGCATTGCTGCCGCCCGTAGCGACGGCGCCAGACATCTCCGCAACGGGAACGCCCTGCTCGACGCGTAGCGATCGATGCGGGCGCCAAGGTCACCCGTCGGAGATTTTCCCAACCTTCCCGCATGCCTCAGCGCGCGGACAATTGCCGTGCGCGCTTCAGGGTAGCTGCGGCAGCTTCTTAGGCCACACCAGCTAACTTTTGGCGCGGCATGATCGAACACGACGGCGCCCGCCAAACCGGCAGCCCCAGCAGTGCATCACGCCACCGCACACACGCGGTTGAGGACGTCACTGCGACTCAGGATGCAACCAGCCCGCGTCGCCTTCCAGGTAATGCTCGTGCTTCCAGATCGGCACGCGCGCCTTGACCTCGTCGATGATGTAGCGACACGCGTCGAACGCAGCGCCGCGGTGCGCCGCACTGACGCCCACCCAGACCGCCATGTCGGCGATCTGCAGCTCGCCGACCCGATGCACGCAGTGCGCATGCACGATGGCGAACCGGCGCACGGCTTCATCGAGCACGCGCTGACCTTCGGCCTGCGCCAGCGCGGCGTAGGCTTCGTAGCGCAGCCCGGCAACGCCACGGCCTTCGTTGTGATTGCGCACCCAGCCTTCGAAACTGGCAAATGCACCGGCATGCGGATGCGCGGCGCCGGAACGCAGCTGCTCCACCGGCAATGGCAGATCGGAAAGCGCAAAGATGGCCACGACGTCATCGCTCACGCTCAACCTCCCGACACTGGCGGAATAAACACCACTTCGCTGCCATCGCGCAGCGCATCGTCCCAGCGCGCGAAGGCGCCGTCGACGGCAACGCGCAACTGCGCAGGTGTCCAGCGCAGGCCGTGCCGCGCATCGAGTTCGGCATACAGGCCACGCAGATCCGGCGCGCTGGATTGCACACGCTCATCGGCGATCCCGGCCGCTTCGCGCAGGCTGGCGAAATACAACACCGTCACCATTGCAGTCATTGCGCCACTCCGATATCGCGCTTGCCGCCACGCTTGGACACCAATTTGGTCGGCCCGATGGTCATGCCGTGCGATAACGCCTTGCACATGTCATAGATGGTCAGCGCAGCCACGCTGGCGCCGGTCAGCGCCTCCATCTCCACACCGGTGCGATGCACGCAGCGCACGGTGCAGTGAATCTCCAGCACCTGCTCGCCTGCCCAGTCGATCTCGAAACGACAGCCATCGATCGGCAATGGATGGCAGAACGGAATCAGCTCGTGCGTGCGTTTGACGGCCATGGTGCCGGCGATCACTGCGGTCTCGACGATGCCGCCCTTGGCGCTGCGCAGGCCGTTGGCGCGCAACTGCGCGGCGACGGACGCCGGAAACCGCACCCGGCTGGTCGCCGTGGCGCTGCGTGCGGTGACCGCCTTGTCCGAGACATCCACCATCGTGGGCAGCCCGGCATCATCCAGGTGGGTCAGGCGTGCGGAACGGGATTTTGCAGGCATGGGAAACGACACGGTGATAGGCAATCAGGATGCGGCATTGTCGGTGAATGGGGTGCCTTGATGAAACAGCCGCCGTGATCATCCGGGCCCCTGTGCCATAACGAGCTGCGCAACGCATGCCGTTCGAGCCCACCGCTGCCATCGACCGTGGGGCACCGCAGCTGCGCGAGATCCGGCGCCTGCAGAACGCACGCGAAGGCATCGGCGTGGCAACCACCAACAGCGGCACTAGAACGCGGCGCGGCGATGACGTCGCACCGCGTGCAGTGGCGCTCGGACGCGGCGGACTCCAGAAATTCAGAAATTCAGGATCGAGCCGTGCTTCCAGCGCCTGCGTGTCGTCATGCACCCGTGGATCGAGCAAGCGCGACTCCAGCGCGCACCTGCCGCTGAAGGGTGCGCGCACTCATCCGCCGATCAAAAACATCTCGACCGGCTTGCCGCGACGCGGTTCCGATGATGCACGCACTTCACTGTAGCGGTCGCCACGCATGCTCCAGCGTTGACGCAAGTGTGTCGCCAACCCTTGCTCGCCGTCGGCCAACGCCGGCTTCAGATCGTGGCCCTGGCTGGCGAACAGGCAGGTGTACAGGTGACCGTCGGCCGACACGCGCGCGCGCTGGCAGTCGCCGCAAAACGGCACGCTGACCGAACTGACAAATCCCACCTCACCCGCGCCGTCGACAAACGCGTGGCGTTGCGCGACTTCACCAGTGTAATTGGCGTCCAGTGCCATCAGCGGCCAGCGTGCGTGAATGCGCGCGTGCAACTGCGCAGAGCTCACCACCGCTTCCGGCGTCCAGCCGTTGCAACTGCCCACGTCCATGAATTCGATGAAGCGCAACACATGCCCGGTGCCGCGGAAGTGCTCCACCAGCGGCAGCACCTGATCTTCGTTGACGCCACGCTGCACCACGCAATTGATCTTCAACCGTTTGAAGCCGGCCTGTTCGGCGGCGGCAATGCCGGCCAGTACCTGCGCGATGTCGCCACGGTCGCCGCTCATGCGCTTGAACAGCGCCGGCTCCAGCGCGTCCATGCTCACCGTGATACGGCGCAGCCCAGCCTGGCGTAGCGCGTTGGCCTGGCGCGCGAGCAAGGTGCCATTGGTGGTCAGCGCCAGATCCTCGATGCCGTCGATGGCGGTGAGTCGCGCAACCAAGGTCGGTAAATCGCGACGCAGCAACGGCTCGCCACCGGTCAAGCGCACCTTGGTGACACCCACCGACACGAACGCCCGCACCAACGTTTCCAGCTGGTCGAAGCTCAGCCGCTGTTGCGCATCGAAGCCGTAATCGTCGGGCACGCGGTCGGCCGGCATGCAATAACCGCAGCGGAAATTGCAGGCTTCGATCACCGACAGGCGCAGATCGCGCAGCGGGCGACCGTAGCGGTCCTGCATCGGGGCACCGGTCAGGGTCGGCAGCGACAAGGCGCCCATCAGCGCACCGTGTCGGCGGTCGGGTCCGCCAGCGTCAGGTGTTGCCCGGGCACAGCGACCCGATGGCCGAGTGCACGCAGCACGTCGCCGTCGGCGTCGCTGGCGTAGTGGTACAGCAGCATGCGGCTCAACAGGTCCTGCGGGTATTCCCGCTCCAGATCATCCACGCCAGTATGCGACGGGTTGCCGTGAACACCGCAGTCATGCGCGATGAGCTCATTGTCGTCCGCATAACGCTTCAGCATTTCCGGGATCGGCCGGGTGTCGCCGGTCCATACCAGCGCCCCTTTCAGACGCAGCCCGTAGGCCGTCTCCGGCCAGTGGTGGCGCACCGGGAACACCTCCAGCCGCACCCCGTCGTGCCAGAAGGCATCGCCGACCGGCACCAGCTGAAACGCATCCCAGAAGTTCGCCCCGCCCTCGGCCAGCACGTTCGGGTAGTCAGCGATGCGCCGCTGCAGCAGCGGCACTACCGGCGCCGGCACATACAGGCGCGTGCGCCCGCGTCGCTCGGAGAAGTAGCTGTCGACGAACACCCGCTCCAGCCCGCCGACATGGTCCAGATGCACATGGGTGATGAAAATGGCTTGCGGCAGGTGGCCGTAATGCGCTTGATAGGCGGTCAGCCCCTCGCTGCCGCAATCGATGGTCAGCCACGGCGCGCCAGCACGCTCGATCGTGGCCATCGGCGAACCGAGCGCCACCGCCGACGCATTGCCGACCCCCTGCACGCGCAACGCCCACTGCATCAGTAGCCCCGGCCCCAGGCCAGCTCGTAAGCGCGATGCAGCCGCTCGTAATCCTTGTCGACCTCTTCGCGGCTGCGATTGCCGCGCAGCTTCAACAGCGACCGATGCAGCCGCTTGAGATTGCGCTCGCGCCAGCGCGTGGCCGGAATGCGCAGCACGCCACGGTCGAAATCGATCAGCCAACCATGCCCGCCGGCATCGAACAGGATGTTGTGCGCGTTGAGATCGGCGTGATCCAGGCCGGCGCGATGGAAACGCGCAATCAATTGCCCGGTCGCTTCCCACGGCGCGCCACGCCCAGCCACCTGTGCATGGTCGGCCAGCGAGCGCACATCTTCCAGCCGCTCCATCAACAGCGCCGCGCGATAGCCCAGGCCTTCGCGCAGATAGCAGGCCGCCAGGGGACGTGGCACTGGCAGCTTGCGTGTGATCAGTTCGCGCATCAGCCGGAACTCGGCAAAACTGCGTGTGCGCCCCGCGCCTTTCCACACATACCGGTCGCGGCTGACGCGCGCGGCCATGCCGCCGCGCAGATACTGCCGCAACACGCTGCGGCCGAACGGCGCATCCACAAACCAGGCACCGCCGCGCCCGCCTTCGTCGACCGGCCGCGCCCTGTCGCCCCAGTGTTGCGGCGAAAACAGCTCGGCGTCGGCTTGCCGCAGCCGTTCGCGGTCGAACAGAATGGCGCCATAGCCGCGGCCCTCGCGGTACGGCGTCAGCGCTTCGGTGGCGTCGAAAGAAACCATCTATCGAGTCTAACAACACCATGGCTGTAACGCCTGCATCGCTGTGTTTGCTGCGCTTGTCCGCCCTGGGCGACGTAACCCATGTGGTGCCGCTGGTGCGCACGCTGCAGGCGGGTTTCCCGCAGACGCAGCTGCACTGGATCATCGACAAGGCCGGCCTGAAGCTGCTCGACGGCCTGCCCGGCGTGCACTTCCATGCCTACGACAAACGCAGCGGCGTAGCGGGCATGCGCGCGCTGCGCCAGGCGCTGGCTCCGCTGGGACGCTTTGACGCCTTGTTGCAGATGCAGGTGGCGTTGCGCGCCAATGTGCTGTCGGCATTCGTGCCGGCGCGCCGCCGCATCGGCTACGACCGCAGCCGCTCCAAGGATCTGCACGGTCTGTTCGTCAACGAACGCATTGCCGACCGCCCCGGCATCCACGTGCTCGACGCCATCGGCAGCTTCGCCGAGCCGCTGGGCCTGCGCCAGACCCAGGTGCGCTGGGACCTGCCGGTACCCGACGCTGCGCACGCCTGGGCGCGCGCGCAATGGGACGACGATGGCCGCCCGGTGCTGATGATTTCCCCGTGCTCCAGTCACGTGCGGCGCAACTGGTATCCCGACCGCCACGCTGCGCTTGCCGACCATGCGGCGGCCCAGGGCTGGCGCGTGGTGCTGTGCGGCGGCCGCAGCGAACTGGAACGCAGCACCGCCGATGCCATCGTGGCGAATACGCATGCCCCAGTGCTGGATCTGGTCGGCAAGGACACCCTCAAGCAGCTGCCTGCGCTGCTCGCCCGCGCCAACCTCGTGGTCACGCCGGATTCGGGACCAATGCATATCGCCAATGCGATGGGCAGCAAGGTGCTGGGGTTGCATGCGGCCAGCAATCCACGACGCAGCGGCCCGTATTCGGACGTGCGCTATTGCGTGGACCGTTACGACGCGGCGGCGCGCAAGTTTCTGCACAAGCCGGCCGATCAGCTCAGCTGGGGCACCAAGATCGAGTTCGACGATGTGATGTCGCTGATTACCGTCGACGACGCGATTGCTTCGTTCGAGCGCTATCGGGCGGATCATCTCCGCTAACGGCCGGCGACCGGATCTGTCCAAGTGATGGCCGGATCCGTCTGGCGAATGACGCGTCGCGCCGCTCTTCGTCCGCGCAAGGACTGAGTCACTTGGCAGCAAACCTTCAGGCCGATGCACCCTGCATTGCGCAAGACGTCTATCGCGATGAAAGACGGCCCTCGCATCCGTGCGCCGACTGGTACCGGCGCACTCGGCCCATCACTCCGCTCAGGCGCCAGTCGCACGATAGTCTTGGTAGGACTTCTCTTCCACGTACGAAGACCCCAGCGCCAGGTTGATGTCCTTCTTGATCCGCGCGCGCTCGTCGTTTTCGATGTAGACGCTGCGCGCCAGCTGCACGAAGCTGTCGTCGAAGGTCTGCGCCTGCTCCTTGAGCCGGATGTCGTCTTCGATCACCCACAGCCGCTCGTTGACGGCCTTGAGCTCGGCGCGCAGCCGCACGATGTCGTGGCCGGCAGCCGGATGCGCCATCCAGCTGGTTTCCAGCGCAGACAACTCGTTCCGCACATTGGCCAGCTTGGCCGCATCGCGCATGCGCTCGGACTTGATCTGCAGGATCGCGATCTTGTCGAGCAGCTCACCAAAGGACACGGGCACCAGGATCTCGGACATGACAAGCCTCCAACGGGGATCGAACGGATTGTAGTCATCGCAACGACAACCGACTGCGACACATAAACAAAAGCCCCCTTGCGGGGGCTGATGCGAATCTGGCGGAGAGGGAAGATTCACTCGGCACTACGTGCCTTCGCCCTGCGGGCGGCTTCGCCGTGCAGACAGCGATGCTGTCTGTCGAACCCGGGGCTTCTCACCCCCCCAATGACGCCGGCAAAACTCACGCGGCACTGGCACACCTTGTCGCCTCAATCTGGCGGAGAGGGGGGGATTCGAACCCCCGAGGCGCTATAAACGCCTGCCTGATTTCGAGTCAGGTACATTCAACCGCTCTGCCACCTCTCCAGATGGTCCCCAGTGTCCTGGGGCCGTGCATCATACGGGCACACGCGCCAGGTCACAAGCGGCCTGGGCCAGCGCCGGGCGGCCCGGCCGCCGGCCCGGCGTGAACCGGCACTGCGATTGGCGCGATCGCTGTGTTGCTGCCGGCCGGTCGGGCCGCGATGATGGGCACGCATCTTCTCCCTGGCGACCCGGCCCCATGCTCGAATTCGGACACCTCACCCACGTCGGCCTGCGCCGTGACCTCAACGAGGACACCTATTACGGCGATAGCGAACTGGGGCTGTGGCTGGTGGCCGACGGCATGGGGGGGCACGCCTGCGGCGAGGTAGCCAGCGCGCTGGCACGCGAAACCATAGTGCGCGAAGTCCGCGCCGGCACTCCGCTCGCGCAGGCGGTGCGCATCGCCGACGAAGAGATCATCAAGACCTCGCGCCGCTGCAACGACACCTTGCCGATGGGCACCACCGTGGTCGCGGCACGCGTGCTGGGCCAGCGTTTCGAAGTGGCCTGGGTCGGCGACAGCCGTGCGTATCTGTGGCGCGACGGGCGGCTGGCGCAACTGAGCCAGGACCATAGTTACGTGCAGGAACTCATCGCCCAAGGCACGCTCACCAGCGAGCAGGCGCGCGCGCATCCGCATCGCAACGTGGTCACCCAGGCACTGGGCGTCACCGACCCGGCGCACCTCAACGTTGCCACCATGCAGGGCGAGCTGAAATCAGGCATGCAGCTGTTGCTGTGCAGCGACGGGCTGACCGAAGAAGTGGACGATGCGACGATTGCGGCGACCCTGTCGCAGGCCGATTGCAGCGCACAGGAATGCGTGGAATGCCTGGTCGCCGCGGCACTGGATGGCGGCGGCTCAGACAACATCACCGCGATCCTGGTGCGCAGCTACTGAGCAAGGCTGCGCAGCGTCGATGCCGGACGTCAGCCTTCGAGTCCGCCGCAGACCTGCTGACGCCCTGACCATACGCGGCACATGCCGTCGATGGCATGTGCCGCAAGCAACGGGCAGCAGCGCCGCCACCGCCGACCTAGCCGGCGACTGCGCTCTCTTCGACGGGCGCATCCCACAGCGCGCGGCCGGCCTTCTTGCGCAACTGCGCTAGCCGCGCCTCGTGCGCCTGCGATTCCGACGCAGTCACCACCACGCGCGGGCGCGGCAGCAGCAATGCGGGGTCGAACGCGATCATGCCGCTGCCCTCATTGTTGTTCTGGCCGGCATCGGCGCTGGCAAAGCCGATCTCTTCCTGACCCGACGTCAGCGCGATATACACATCGGCCAGGATCTGCGCATCGAGCAAGGCCCCGTGCAATTGGCGATGCGCGTTGTCCACGCCCAAGCGTTTGCAAAGGGCATCGAGCGAATTGCGCTGCCCCGGGTAACGCTCGCGCGCCATCATCAAGGTATCGACCACGGTGGCGCGGTCGATGATGCGGCCGTAGCCATTGCCCAGCAGCGAGAGCTCGTTATCCAGAAAGCCCAGATCGAACGCAGCGTTATGAATGATCAATTCCGCGCCGTCGATGTAGGCGAGGAACTCCTCCACCACATCGCCGAATAACGGTTTGTCCGCCAGAAATTCCAGGGTCAGCCCGGTGACTTCCTGCGCACCCGGCTCGAAATCGCAATCCGGCTTCAGATAGCGATGAAAATTGTGGCCGCTCGGGCGCCGCTCCAGCAGCTCCACCGCACCGATTTCGACAACGCGGTTGCCCTTGCGCCATTCCAGGCCGGTGGTTTCTGTATCGAGAATGATCTGACGCATGAATCCTCTTACGCAGTTGCAGCGCCGCCGCGCTGGGCGATGGTGGCCTGATGACGGGCAAGCACGTCGACACGCTCGTTGTCCGGGTCGCCATTGTGGCCTTTCACCCAGCGCCAATCGATGGTGTGCCGCTGGGTGGCCGCGTGCAGCCGCTCCCACAGTTCGCGATTCTTGACCGGATCGCCGCCAGCGGTTTTCCAGCCGCGTCGCACCCAGCCGGACATCCACTCGGTGATGCCCTGGCGCACGTACTGCGAATCGGTATGCAGCACGATCTGGCACGGCTCGGTGAGCGTTTCCAGCGCCATGATCGCGGCCATCAATTCCATGCGGTTGTTGGTGGACAGCGTTTCACCGCCGGCCAATTCCTTTTCGCGGCCGTTGTAACGCAGCAGGGCCGCCCAACCGCCCGGCCCCGGATTGCCGAGGCACGAGCCGTCGGTATGCACTTCAATTGATTTCATCAGCTTCCAGAGTTGTCGCGTACTAAGGTCAGATCGTGGCCACCGGTTGCGGCCAGCGCGTTGGCCGCGCAATCGGTGTCGGCGCAATCGGTGCGGAGGCGCGTTTTTCCACTTCGAGTAAATACACCGCGCGCCATGGGGCACGACCAGGATCGGAGGAACCGCGCCCGGTCCGCCAGATCGGCCCGAGATAGCGCTCGGTTTCCACACACTGCAAGCCGGCCTGCTGCGCCAGCGATCGCCAGCGATCCGGGCGCAATGCCACCGGGCCGCGCCGCGCCCAATGAAACCGGTACGGGCTCAGCGGATTGAGCGTGAACAACCAAAGCCGCCCGCCTGGCATCAACAGCCGCTCGCATTCGCCCAGAAACTCCGCCGCACCGCCAACCACCGCATGCTGCACCACGATGGCCTGCAGGCTTTCGGTGGGCAACGGAAACGGCATTGCGCACCGGGCATCGCCAGCAAAGCGTCCGGCACTGCGAAACAGGCGCAGCCCGCGGCCATCGAGCAACTCGCGTGGCGGCAACTCCTTGGTCGGCGCCACCCACAACCAGGGCTGTGATGGTCGCGTCTGCAGCGCCTCCAACGCCAGGCGGCGCTCGGACTGGAGCAGGCTGCGCCCCGCATCCGTATCAAACCAGGATGAGACGCCAGCTTGACGGGAGAATGGGGCGGCAGGCATGGTCCCAATTCTATGCGACTGACCGCCCTGCCCGCATTCGACGATAACTACATCTGGGCGCTGGTCGCCGCGGAGGGCCGTGCCGTCATTGTCGACCCGGGCCAGGCCGAGCCGGTGATCGCCGCCGCCGCGCGCGAAGGCTGGACGCCCAGCGCGGTGCTGCTCACCCATCATCATGCCGACCACATCGGCGGCGTGGCAGCGCTGCAGCAGCGTTGGCCCGAGCTCGAACTGTTCGGCCCGGACGACGAGCGCATCCCCGCAGGCGCCCGCCGCGTCGGCCAGGGCGAGCGCTTGCGACTGCTGGACACCAGCTTCGATGTGCTGGAGGTGCCCGGCCACACCCGCAGCCATATCGCCTTTGTGACAGACCGCCACCTGTTTAGTGGTGATACCCTGTTCAGCCTAGGCTGTGGGCGGATGTTCGAAGGTACCGCTCCTCAGATGTTCGACTCGTTGCAGCGCCTGGCCTCTCTGCCCGGCGAAACGCTTGTGTGTTGCGGCCACGAATACACCCTGGCCAACGCGGCCTTTGCGCTGCACGTCGATCCCACCAACGCTGCCTTGCAGCGCCGTCAACAGGAAGCCCAGGCCATGCGTCAAGCAGCCCGTCCTACCCTGCCGATTTCGCTCAAGAGTGAACTGGCCACCAATCCGTTCTTACGTACCAGCCGTTCCGAAATTCGCACCGCAGTCGCACCGCGCGCAGCCGGCGCACTTTCCTCTGAAGTAGATGTTTTCGCCGAACTTCGGCGCTGGAAAGACGAATTTCGCGCATGAGGCGCCTGGTTCTGGCAGTGTTGGCCGCCTGCGCGGCCATCGCACCGGCAGCCGCCTCGTCCAACGACGCAAGCCGCCTCACATCCGTCGACAGCACCGCTGTCGCGTCCAACGCTCCCAGCATGCGCAATGGGCGTGAGATCTTTTCGTCGTTCCTGGAAGGCCGTGCCGACCCGGGCTGCGACAGCGAACACAGCGACACCCGCTGGGAACAGCATTTCTCGCGCGCCCCGGCCCGCCTGGCCGATGACGCGCAGGATGTCCTGCCGCTGTTCGGGTATGTGGTCGACGAACTGCGTGCCGCCGACATGCCGACCGAATTTGCGCTGATTCCGTTTGTCGAGAGCGGCTACCGCCCTGGCGCGCGCAACGGCAGCGGCCCGGCTGGCCTCTGGCAGTTCATCGCTACCACCGCGCGCAACCACCATGTGCCGGTCGGCGCGCAGTACGACGGCCGCCTGTCGGCAGTGGACTCCACCACCGCAGCGGTGCGTTATCTCAAAACGCTGTATGGCATGTTCGGTGGCGACTGGCGACTGGCGCTGATGGCCTACAACGCCGGCGAGTACCGCGTCCTGCAGGCAATGCGCAGTGCCGGCATGAACGCGCAGAACGCGCGTCCGTCGGAGTTGCCGGGCATGTCCAAGGTCACTTACGACTATGTCGAAAAGCTGCATGCACTGGCCTGCGTGCTCGATCACGCGCAGCAACAGGGCACGCTGCTGACATCGCTGGATCGCCCAGTGCCGGTACTGACCGAACATGCGCTTCCGGCCGGTACCAGCCTCAATACGTGGGCCGGGCAGCGTGCGATTGAACCGCAACTGTTGGCGCGCCTGAATCCTGCAGTGGCGGGCGCCCGTGCGGCACCCAAGGGTGTCCATGTGCTGGCCCCTGTCGCGGCAGCCCAACCTGGTTCCAGCGGTGCAGTGGTCGCGCTCACCTCCGTGAACATAGACACCGATACGGCTGGCCGTTCAACAGCGGTCGCCACCATCACACCTACCAAGGCATCCCGCTCTTCGCCCGCCCGCACCACTCACACCGTACGCAACGGCGAGTCTGCATGGGCCATCGCACGGCGCTATGGCATTACGGTCGCCACCCTGCTCGCCAGCAACGGCCTGGACAAGCAGGCCGTGTTGAAGCCGGGCATGGTGCTGTCGTTCAACGACACGCCCTGAGCAAGCCGCTTGAGCAGCCGCGCCAGCGGCTGGTCATCACGAGCCTTCGCTGTCTCGATAGCCGTCGCTTAAGAACACATCCAGGCCTCGAGAGCGCTTTGACCGCTGCTTCTGCATTGCATGGCATCGCGTGCGTCTGGATAGCGCGCTGGTCGGCACAGCAACGTACTGCATCGACGAACGAGTCATCGGACTTCAGCGTCCCGCACTGATTTCAGCTGCCCGACTTGAGAAAGAGGGGCCCGCATGGTCCAAGAGCGGCTGGAGCAGCGCTGGCCGCACCCACGCCGCCAACATCCAAGCCGCATGTCCACGAATCGCTTTACCGCTAAGCGCGGCGAAGAGAACGTAGTGCGTAATCGTCAGTTGGGCGTAGACGGCACACTCGGAACCGGAGCGTAGGCGCGGGACATGCCACACCGCATACAGGCCGTGCCCGTCTGGCGGCTAGGCGGTGGTTTATTAGCCGCTCTTACCGCGCAGTGCATACCCAATCGCACATTGCGTGAGCCTTGACTACGTACCACATCGCATCGGGGCACAACACGAGCGCCACACCGGTGCACTACCGTAAACAGCCCCAAAGAAAAAGCCCGGTCGCCCGGGCTCGCTCTTTACATCCGTCGACAACACGCCGTTACAGCTGTGTTTCTTCGATCTGAATCTTGTAACGCTTGCGCATCTCCTTGACGTAGGACTGCGCGGCGTTGTTGCCGTCGATCTGGCTCAGCTGCTCGCGCAGCATCGTCTGCTGCTCGGGCGGCATCTGCTTCAGGTCGCCCGGCGTGGCCTTGCTGATCACGAACACCGCAAAGCGGCCACCATCCAGCTCCACCTTACCCACCGACGGCTTGCCCTCGGTCGGACGCGGCGCGCTGAAGATTGCCCGATTTGCGGCCGGCGTCGGAATCGGCGCAGTGCGCGGCAGGCCCGGGATCGGCTGCACCTGCAGCTTCTCGCTCGCCGCCAGCGCCTGCAGGGTTTCACCCTTCTGCACACGTGCCAGCAGCGCATCGGCGGCCGCAGCTGCAGCCTTCTCGGTACGGTCGACATGTACTGCCGCAATCACCTTGTCGCGCACCTTGTCCAACGGCAACGCCTGCTCGGCGGTGTGGTTGGTCACGCGCAACATCACGCTGTGGTTCGGAGCGATGGTGATCGGGTCGCTCACCGTGCCGTCCTGCACCAACGTTTCGGAGAACGCCGAACGCAGCACCGCCGGATTGGCCGCAATACCGCTGGCGTTGGTGCGCGAGAACGGGCCGAGGGTCTGCACCGGCAGACCGACCTGCTTGGCCGCCGGCTCCAGCGCAGTCGGATTCTTGTAGACCTGATCCACCAGCTTGCCGCTGATATCGGCATACGCCTTGTCGGCATCGGCCTTGAGCTGCTCGGCAGCAAGCTGGTCACGCACCTGCTCGAACGACTTGCCCTGCCCGCCCTTGACCTCACGCAGCTGGATCACGTGATAGCCGAACTCGGTCTTGATCGGCCCGACCACATCGCCGGCCTTCATCGAAAACAGCGCGTCTTCGAACGGCTTGACCATGGTGCCCTTCTCGACCCACCCCAGATCGCCACCGGCATCCTTGGAGCCCGGATCCTGCGAATTGACCTTGGCCAGCGCAGCGAAGTCCGCGCCTGGCTGTTTGGCCTCCGCAGCGAGCTTGGCTGCCTTGGCTTCGGCAGCCTTTTGCGCAGCAGCATCGCTACCGGCGCTGATCAGGATGTGCGACGCCAACCGTTGATCCGGCTCGACAAAGCGCGCCTTCTCTTCTTCATAGCGCTTACGCAACGTCGCCTCGTCAGCTGCCGTGGCCGGCGGCATCGTGGCGGCATTGAGCTCGACGTATTCGATGCTCACGGTCTCCGGCTGACGGAAATCCTGCGTATGCGCGTCATACCACTGCTTGATCTGCGCATCGCTGACCGGCGCGGTATCGGCGGCCGGCGCCGGCAACATCGCCAACTCCACATCGCGCGTTTCGCCCATCAGCTTGAGCAGGCGCTCGAACTCGGCCTTGGTTGCAAAACCCGATTCGGCGACGGCCTGCGGGATCACCGACTGCTGCAAGCTGTCGCGCACCAGCGCATCAAACTGCGCCGGCGTGCGCGGCGGTGTGCCTTGTGCGAGTGCGGCGCGGTACTGGTCAGGGCTGAACTTGCCATCGACCTGGAACGCCTGAATATTGGTGATGTAATCGCGCACCGTGGCATCGCCGATCACGATACCGGCATCTTCGGCACCCAGGCGAATCACTTGCTCGTCCACCAGCTGGTCGAGCACCTGTAGCTTGTTTTCGCGGGATTCGAAGGTGCGCGGGTCGAAGTTCTCACCCTGACGCTGGCGCTCCTGCATGCGCGCCTGTTCGAAGCGCGCGCGGAAATCCTGCGTGCTGATTTCGTGGTGCTGCCACAGCAGCGAGATCGGCCACCAGGTCGGCGCGGATTTCCACCACGTCGGCGGCGCCTGCACCTTGGCCACATTGTTGGCGCCAATGCCGCCCAGGTAGCTGTTGTCGATGACGAACAGGAACGGAATCATCAGCAACCCCAGGATGGCGGTAGCGATCCAGCCTGACGTCTTGTCGCGAAGTTTCTGCAGCATTGGCAAATCACGGCCTGTGGGCGAGCCGGGCAGTGTAACCCGCTTAACGCCATGCACCCAGCCCGACGCCCGTCAGGTGCGGGTCAAGATGCAGAAAAGTGCAGTCGTGAATGGAAGAGACGTGAAGATCGCCGCACCTCACAGGCGCCATGGAGTCAGCGCATTGAGGTCACCGCCGCGCACAGCCTGCGCTCCATTCACCGCAGACCCATGCGCCATCGCGTCATGGGACAAGGTTCAAACGCTCCAAAAAAAAGCCCCCGGCACAAGGCCGAGGGCTTCGGTGTAACTGGCGGAGCGGACGGGACTCGAACCCGCGACCTCCGGCGTGACAGGCCAGCATTCTAACCAGCTGAACTACCGCTCCGCTTTAAACTTGGACATCTACCCCAAGGCATTCGCATTGCAAATGCTGTGGAGAAAACGAAGCCCCCAATCGCTCAGGGGCTTCGGTGTAACTGGCGGAGCGGACGGGACTCGAACCCGCGACCTCCGGCGTGACAGGCCAGCATTCTAACCAGCTGAACTACCGCTCCGCGCTTAAAACTTTGCTTGGTGCTTAGTGGTGGGTGCTGAGGGTTTCGAACCCCCGACCCTCTCCGTGTAAGGGAGACGCTCTACCGCTGAGCTAAGCACCCTAGCGAGTCGATTAGTTTACTGCATCCTTCAGGGCTTTGCCAGCCTTGAATGCAGGATTCTTCGAAGCAGCGATCTTGATGCTGTCGCCCGTCTTCGGATTGCGGCCGGTACGCTCAGCGCGCTCGCGGACCTGGAAGGTGCCGAAGCCAACGAGGGTGACAGCGTCGCCCTTCTTCAGCGCCTTGGTGATTTCGCTCACAACCGCGTCGACAGCACGGCCAGCTTCAGCCTTGGAGATGTCAGCGGCAGCGGCAACGCCATCGATCAATTCGGTTTTATTCATTCTTGAAACTCCCTTTGCGGCAGATGCCGCGGAATCGACAATCGGCGCTCTTGCCGTTAGCGAAGAACCCGACACAAGTGGTATCGCGTGACGCATCACATTTTGCCGCGCCCACGAGTCGTGCATTTATACCAGCGCCCCCAACAGCGCGCAAGCCAAAACCCAATAACGACGCGGGTTTTGGCTTGTTTCGGGACGTCTTAGACAGCGCACGTTAGTGCTTGACGCGGGTACCCGGGGTAGTACGCGACTTGCCGCGCACGGCAACGCGCGACGCAGTCTTGCGGGCCTTTTCCTTGCCTGCCTTCTTCGGTGCGAGCGGACGCTCCAGGGCGAGATCCAGCACTTCGTCGATCCACTTGACCGGCACGATCTTCAAATCGCGCGTGACGTTGGCCGGGATATCGGCCAGGTCCTTGCGGTTCTCGTCCGGGATCAACACGGTTCGGATGCCACCACGCAGTGCCGCCAGCAATTTCTCCTTCAACCCGCCGATTGCCGACACGCGACCGCGCAGCGTGATCTCGCCGGTCATCGCCACATCGGCGCGGATCGGCACCTTGGTCAATACCGATACCAACGACGTCACCATCGCGATACCTGCGCTGGGGCCGTCCTTCGGTGTGGCGCCATCGGGCACGTGCACATGCACGTCCTGTTTCTGCAGGAAATCCACATCGATGCCCAGACGCTCGGCGCGCGAACGCACCACCGACAGCGCAGCCGATGCAGACTCCTTCATGACGTTACCAAGCTGACCGGTCAGGATCAGATTGCCCTTGCCCGGCACCAACGTCGATTCGACCTGCAACAACTCGCCGCCAACTTCGGTCCAGGCCAGACCGGTGACCAGACCGATTTCGTTTTCTTCTTCGGCGCGACCGAAGTCGAAGCGACGCACGCCCAGGTACTTGTCGAGATTCTTCGAGCCGACCGTCATCAACGCCTTCGGCTTGCCCTTCTTGGCGACCACTTTCTTCGCTGCCGGCTGCGGGCCGGCAAGCGCGATTTCCTTGACCACCTTGCGGCAGATCTTGGCGATTTCGCGCTCCAGATTACGCACGCCGGATTCGCGGGTGTAATAGCGCACCACATCCTGGATGGCGTCGCTGCCGATCTCGATCTCTTCCGGCTTCAGGCCGTTGGCCTTGATCTGCTTGGGCACCAGGTAACGCATCGCGATGTTGAGCTTTTCATCCTCGGTGTAGCCGGGGATGCGGATCACTTCCATGCGGTCCAGCAGCGGGCCGGGGATATTGAGCGAGTTGGAAGTGGCGACGAACATCACTTCCGACAGATCCAGATCCACTTCCAGATAATGGTCGTTGAAGGAATGGTTCTGCTCGGGATCTAGCACTTCCAGCAACGCCGACGACGGGTCGCCGCGGAAGTCCATCGACATCTTGTCGATCTCGTCCAGCAGGAACAGCGGGTTCTTGCTGCCGACCTTGTTGAGGTTCTGCACCAGGCGACCCGGCATCGAGCCGACGTAGGTCCGGCGATGGCCACGGATCTCGGCCTCGTCGCGGATGCCGCCCAGGCTCATGCGCACGAACTTGCGGTTGGTCGCCTTGGCGATCGACTGGCCGAGCGAGGTCTTGCCCACGCCAGGCGGGCCGACCAGGCACAGGATCGGACCCTTCATCTGCTTCACCCGCGACTGCACTGCCAAGTACTCAAGGATGCGCTCCTTGACCTTGTCCAGGCCGTAGTGATCGGCGTCCAGTGTGTCTTCGGCAACCTTCAGATCCTTGCGGACCTTGGTGCGCTTCTTCCACGGCACGCCCAGCAGCCAGTCCAGATAGTTGCGTACCACCGCCGCCTCGGCAGACATCGGCGACATCTGCTTGAGCTTGTTGAGCTCGGCCTTGGCCTTGGTCTCGACCGGCTTGGGCATGCCGGACTCGGCGATCTTGCGCGCAAGCTCTTCCAGTTCGCCCGGCGCATCGTCCAGATCGCCCAGCTCCTTCTGGATCGCCTTCATCTGCTCGTTGAGGTAGTACTCGCGCTGGCTCTTTTCCATCTGCGACTTCACGCGGCCGCGGATGCGCTTTTCCAGCTGCTGGACGTCGATTTCGCCATCCACCAGCCCAACCAGCAGCTCCAGGCGTTCACCGATCTCGGTGATCTCCAGCAGGCGCTGCTTGTCGGCCAGACGCACGCCGATATGGGCGGCGATGGTGTCGGCCAGACGGCCCGGCTCGTCGATGCCGGCCAGGGTCTGCAACAACTCCGGCGGCAGCTTGCGATTGGTCTTGACGTACTGCTCGAACAGGGACATCAGCGAGCGTGCGATCGCTTCGACTTCGCGCGGCTCACGGCCATCGCTGGCCTCCACTTCGGTGCCCTGCCCCTGCAATGCGCCGTCCAGTTCGACGACCTTGTCGACGGTGACCCGCGACAGGCCCTCAACCAGCACCTTGATGGTGCCATCGGGCAATTTGAGCAGTTGCAGCACCTGTGCCAGGGTGCCGACGGTGTACAGATCGCCGGCCGCCGGGTCGTCGGTTTCGGCCGACTTCTGCGCCACCAGCAGGATGCGCTTGTCCGCCTCCATGGCCTTTTCCAGCGCACGCATCGACTTGTCACGGCCGACGAACAGCGGGATCACCATGTGCGGAAACACCACCACGTCGCGCAGCGGCAACACCGGCAGATCGAGAACTTCTGGTTGGGACTGGGCCATGGGGCGCTCCGCAGGAATCGGGGAAATTAGGGCGTAAAAAAAGCCGATGGCCCCGTTATGGGGCCATCGGCGAGGTGTTGCAAGTAGCTGTCGGAAACCCTTTATCCGCGAGCGGGGCCAAGGCCTGGCAACGCGAATGCGGAGCTCAATCGCCGGACGCAGCCTTGGCCGGGGCCGGTTGCGCCTGGTAGATCAGATACGGCTCGGATTTGTGTTCGATCACCGACTCGTCCACCACGACCTTGCTCACATTTTCCTGCGAAGGCAGCTCGTACATCGTATCCAGCAGCACCGATTCGACGATGGTGCGCAGACCACGCGCGCCGGTCTTGCGCTTGAGCGCCTTCTTGGCGATCGCAGACAGTGCGTCCGGGCGGAACTCCAGTTCCACGCCTTCCATGTCGAACAGCTTCTTGAACTGCTTGGTGATGGCGTTCTTGGGCTCGGTCAGGATCTTGATCAGTGCCGGCTCGTCCAGCTCCTCAAGCGTGGCAACCACCGGCAGGCGGCCCACGAACTCGGGAATCAGACCGAACTTGATCAAATCTTCCGGCTCGACCTCTGCCAGGATCTTGCCGACTTCCTGCTTGCGCTCGCTGCTCTTGACCTTGGCACCGAAGCCGATGCCGCCAGCGTCGTTGGAGCGGGCCTGGATGACCTTGTCCAGACCGGCGAACGCGCCGCCGCAGATGAACAGGATGTTCTTGGTGTCGACCTGCAGGAATTCCTGCTGCGGATGCTTACGCCCACCCTGCGGCGGCACCGAGGCAACCGTGCCTTCGATCAGCTTCAGCAGCGCCTGCTGCACACCTTCGCCGGACACATCGCGGGTGATCGACGGGTTCTCGCTCTTGCGCGAGATCTTGTCGATTTCGTCGATATAAACGATGCCCTGCTGCGCTTTTTCGACGTCGTAGTCGCACTTCTGCAGCAGCTTCTGGATGATGTTTTCCACGTCCTCGCCGACATAGCCGGCCTCGGTCAAAGTGGTGGCATCGGCGATCGTGAACGGCACATTGAGCAGGCGCGCCAGCGTTTCGGCCAGCAGCGTCTTACCCGAACCGGTCGGACCGACCAGCAGTATGTTGGATTTGGCGAGTTCGACTTCGTCGTTCTTGCTGCGGCTCTCGATACGCTTGTAGTGGTTGTACACCGCCACGGCGAGCGTGCGCTTGGCGCGCAGCTGCCCGATCACGTATTGATCCAGCACTTCGAGGATCTCGCGCGGCTTGGGCAGACTGGAACGTGCCGACTGCGCCTTCTCTTCGAGTTCCTCACGGATGATGTCGTTGCACAGCTCAACGCATTCATCGCAGATGAATACGCTGGGACCGGCAATCAGCTTGCGGACTTCATGCTGACTCTTACCGCAGAACGAGCAGTAGAGAATCTTGTTGCTGTCGCCGGAACGACCTTGGCGGTCTTCGCTCATGCTTCTGTTACCCAGTTACCCCACCCGATGCACGGGGGTTCGATTTCGAGAATAGCACAGGGTCGGGAGGACGTTCGCCCCGCCCGACCCTGCCGGTTTTTCCTGCAATTTCAGCGACCTGGCGATCAAGACGGCTGGATCGACTCTTCCGGACGACGCTCCAGCACCTGATCCACCAGACCATAGGCCTGTGCATCGACCGCGCTCTTGAAGTTGTCGCGCTCGGTGTCGCGCGCAATGGTCTCCAACGACTGGCCAGTGTGCTTGGCGAGGATCTCGTTCAGGCGCGAACGCAGGGTCAGGATCTCGCGCGCATGGATGTCGATATCGGTCGCCTGGCCCTGGAAGCCGCCCAGCGGCTGATGGATCATCACGCGCGAATTCGGCAGCGCATAGCGCTTGCCGGCCGCACCCGATGCCAGCAGCAGCGCGCCCATCGAGGCGGCCTGGCCCACGCAGATGGTGGCAACGTCCGGCTTGATGTACTGCATGGTGTCGTAGATCGCCATGCCGGCGGTGACCACGCCACCGGGCGAATTGATGTAGATGCTGATGTCTTTTTCCGGATTATCCGCTTCCAGAAACAGCAACTGAGCCACGATCACGTTGGCCATATGGTCGTCGATCGGACCGACCAGGAAGATCAGACGCTCCTTGAGCAGACGCGAGTAGATGTCATACGCACGCTCGCCACGGCTGGTCTGTTCGACCACCATCGGCACCAGATTCAGGGCTTTGGTCACAATGCTCATCGGTCTTCCTGTTGTGGCACCAGCTTGCGCCGATAACCGGGTTTGACGTCCGCATCCCAGCCAGCGGGATGCGGGTTGGTGTCACACCGCCGCTTTTAGACGCGGATCGCGTCCTGGAACGACAGCGGCTGCTCGGTATGCTGGGCGCGCTCGGCGATCCAGTCGATCACCTGCTCCTCCATCACACGGCTCTGCAGCCCACCCATCAGTTGGGGATCGTTGCGGTACATCTCAATGACCTGTTCCGGCTCTTCGTAGGTCGAGGCAATCAGACGCAGCGTTTCGCTGACGCGCTTGGACTCCAGCCGCAGTTCGTTGCGGCGTGCCACTTCACCGACCAGCAGGCCGACCAGCACGCGCTTGGCGGCGGCATCCATGAAACCCTGGTGTGCATCGTCCGGCACCTGGCCTGGATCGCGACCGCTGCGGCGCACCTGCTCAACCTGCTGGGCCAGCATCGAACGGGCCTCGTTCTCGACCAGACGCGGCGGCATCTCGACGTGCGCGTAGGCAGCGATCAGCTGCTCGCCCACTTCGCGACGCAGGCGGTTCATCAGTGCACCCTTGAGCTCGCGCTCCAGGTTGGTGCGGATGTCGGCGCGGAACTGCTCGGCATCGCCGCTCTTCACGCCGAAGCTCTTGATGAATTCCTTGTCCACCACCGGCAGCACCGGCTCGGACACTTCAACTGCTTTGACATGCACCTGCACGGTCTTGCCAGCCAGCTGCGGCACGCGCCACTCGGCCGGGAAATCGATGGTCAGGGCCTTGTCTTCACCCTTGGTCAGGCCTTCCAGGCCCTTCTCGATCTGGTCGAACATCACGCCCGAGCCCAACACGCTGCTGCCGGTTTCCACGCCTTCGGCGGGCAGACGCTCGTCGCCGGCCTGCGACCAGGTCTCCAGCGCCACCAGATCGCCAACCTGCGCGCCGCGCTCGACCGGGTTCCAGGTACGGCGCTGCAGACGCAGGTTTTCGATCATCTGGTCGATGTCGGCGTCGGTCACGTCAGCGGTGTGACGCACCACCGACAGCTTGGCGACATCGATATCGCCAAAGTCCGGCACCACTTCGAAGGTGGCGACGAAGTCGAAATCGCTTTCGCCCTGATCGATGCGCGGGTTGCCGGCCAGACGCAGCGAGTGCTCGCGCACGGCCGAGTCGAAGGTTTCACGCAACAGGCCTTCCATCGCCTCGGCACGCACCTGCTGACCGAAGCGCTGCTCGATGACCTTGGTCGGCACCTTGCCGGGACGGAAGCCCTTGATGCGCGTGGTCCGCGCCAGTTCGCGCAGGCGGCCACCGACGTGGGTCTCCAAACGCTCCTGCGGCAGGGTGAAGGTCAGGCGGCGTTCCAGATTGCCGGTGGATTCGATCGATGCTTGCATGTTGACTCCTGCCACCGACAGCACAAGCGTCGGCACGAGATGGAAGAGACGGGTTGACGGATGGCGAGAATGCCGCCGAGCCTTGTAGTTTCGCCGATAACGGCGACGGCTGCCAGCGGAACGCGCGCACTGGGGTTTGCAGCGGAAAGACGGGTTTGCCGGAGCGGCAGCGGCCGGAGCACTCACGGCCGCACTGCATTGGTGCGAAAGGGGGGACTCGAACCCCCACGCCTTGCGGCGTCAGAACCTAAATCTGGTGCGTCTACCAATTCCGCCACTTTCGCGATGTCGCAGGTGCATGCGCATTGTTGCAGGGATGCCGGCAAAGAAAAAGCGCCGCGAACGGGCTGCCAAGGCCGCGCGCCGGGTTGAGGCGGGCATGGCAGGCATGCACCTGCCAAATCGACGCTCCGGAGGCGCCCGCCAACCGAACTCAAGTGAACGATTCACGCCCCGGCCTGATCCCAGCCCAAACCTGATGCTTTTGCGTGTACATGACTGCGTCAATATTTGCGAAAATTCCGTTAAGCCCAAGTCGAGAGAGCGCGCCGTCGCAATGAGAGACCGATACCGTCAGATCGTGGCACTGTCGCGAGACTGCATCAAAGAGATCGACCTCGACGGGCGGATCACGGCGATCAATGCCAATGGACTGACCGTCTTGGGCGCCAGTCGGCCCGAGCAGTTGATCTCTCGCCCGTGGCGGGACTTCTGGCCTGCGGGAGCCGCCGGCTTGATCGATACGGCACTTACTGCATCTCTCGCGGGCGCGGTGCACGAGTTCGAGGCCAGCTGCGTCAACTTCGTTGGCGTGCGCCAGACCTGGCAGGTGGTCACCAGTCCGTTGTTCGACGCAGACGGTAACGTCGAGGCGATCCTGGCGGTCAGCAAGAACATTTCCGACCGCCGTGCGTTGGAAGCTGCCTTCCATACGCTGGATCGCACCTTGAAGGCGGAGCGCGAGTTCTCCACGGGCGCACTGATGCTGGCACGCACGCGCGAGAATTCTCTATCGACCGAGCTGCACAGCCTGCGCGATCTACAGGAGCGCATCGAGGACGATCTGGACATTGCGCGCGCCGCACAGGGGGCTGCCGAACGAATTTCCGAACAGGCACAGAAAGGCGAGGCGGTCGGGCAACTGCTGGCCGGCGTGGTGCACGATCTGAACAATGTGCTGCAAGCCGCCACCTCGGCGATCGACCTGGTGGTCCAGCGTGGGCAGATCGACGCACAGGACACCAAACTGCTCGGCGTGGCCGATGCCGCGCTTCAACATGGCTCGGTCATGGCGCAGCGGCTGGTGGGATTTTCGCGCCAGTATCCGTATAGCCCCGAACCTGTTGACCTTGCCGCACTGGCCGACCAGCTCAATCCGTTGTTGGAACAGGTCATCGGCACAGACCTGCGCTTGCAGGTGAACACCGCTGCGGGCGGATGCTGCGCCATGGTCGACCGGCATACGGTGGAGCGCGCGATCTTGAATCTGGTCATCAATGCGCGCGATGCCTGCGCAAGCGGCGGCGTCATCCGTGTGGAGACCGGCCAAACGCAGGTCGCCAAGGCCGATGCAACCTTGACCAAACCCGCTGGCGAGTTCGCCACCATCACGGTCGCTGATGACGGGCACGGCATGGACAGCCATGTGCAGTCACGGCTATTCGAGGCGTACTTCACCACCAAGAGCGCAAACAAGGGAGCCGGCCTGGGCCTGGCGCAGGTTTACAGCGCGGTGCGCCAGGCAGGCGGCTTTATCGACGTGACTTCGGCACCAGGCAAAGGCGCGCGCTTCCTGCTTGCGTTTCCGCGCGTGGATCAGGCGTAACACTCGGTTGGCGAATGCAGACATGCGTAGCTGCATGCGTGCGTTATGTAGTTAAATTGACGTAAATCGCTAACTGCGGCGATTGCGCGCGGCGTTGCAATTGCAGAATTCTTTCACCACTGCCTGCAACATATCGGTAACACCCTTGCCTTAATCGAGGCGAAGGGAATTTTCAAATATCTAAGGCGGCAGTTGGTAGCCCGCTGATCAAGTGATGCAGCAGCATCCATTCGGTATTCGATACTTCTTACTTAATGCCCATGCAGATCGTTCCGGCATGGATGTGTCGTGCTGCCTACCGGGCATGCACAGCCGACTGCATGCAGCGCCGCGATAGTGAGTTACCAGCAGGGAACCAGGCGTCGCGCACCTCTCTGCCACCTTCCATCACTCTGCGAATCTATTGCGTCAAACACCCGATAAACGCGGAGCAGCGATTAATCGCGTCAGACCGCACGCGTTCGCGCTGGGAGTGCGGGCTTCGTTGTTGGGAAATCCTGGGCTAGCCCACAAGCACATCATCTGGCGCTGTTAACTCGCAATCGCAATCGCACTGTCGGCATATCGCATGCCGTTTTTTGAAAGCCCGCTGACCAATACGCACCTGACTACTCGTCGTTACCGGATACAAGACTTGCACCAACAGCAAGGGATTGCTTCTGCAGCGGGAAGCTTTCGAGTTCCCGGTCGCTCCCCACGCAATCCGCACTTCTCGGGTAACTACACATGAGACACCACTCCATGGTCCAGATACGGAATAGCAACGCATCACGCCTGTTCACTGCCATTGGGACTGCACTGGCTTTTCTGCCGATGATCGCAGTGGCGTCGCCTGCACGCGGCACGCTGCTCAACAGTAACTTCCTGACCAGCTATACCCACTCGGCACTTGGCGCCTTGCTGCCCGACGACAAGGCTAGCGACCTTCCGACATGCGATGTTCGCGTGGCCGAGTTCACCTACGCCACGATCGGTGTCCAGGGAGAGCCGACCACCGCGTCGGGCGCTCTGCTGGTGCCGGGCGGCACACGCTGCACAGGCCCCTATCCCTTGCTGGGCTGGAACCAGGGCACCCAACCCAAACGTACCGCGGAACAGGCGAAGGACATCCGCGATGCGAAGGGCGACGACCCGCTTGTCACTCGATTGGCAGGCAAGGGCTATGTGGTGGTCAGCACCGATTATCTGGGATTGGGCAAGTCGCAGTATCCGTTCCATCCTTATCTGCACGCGGCCACCGAAGCCAGTGCGAGCATCGACGCGATGCGTGCCGCTCGCCAGGTTCTGGCACGTTTGCACACGCCACTGTCGGGCAAGGTCATGCTGTCGGGATATTCGCAAGGCGGGCATGCGGCGATGGCGACCCAGCGCGAGATCGAAGCGCACGATTCCAAGGAATTCAATCTGGTTGCCAGCGCGCCGATCTCCGGGCCGTATGCGCTGAGTCAGACCTTCCTGGACAGCTGGAGCGGAACCAATGCGGTTGGCGAAAGCACATTCGGCCTGGTGCTGGCCACTTACGCGCTGGTCGGCATGCAGCATGCTTATCACAACATCTATCTCGCTCCCTCGCAGGTCTTTCAGGACCCGTGGGCCAGCAAGGTCGAGGGTTACTTTCCGGGTAAGGATGAGCTGACCGATCTTGCGATCGGCGACGCGCTGCCGGGCATCGACAAGATCGGCAGCTATTTCCAGCCGAGTTTCTACAAGGACGTGCCACGCAATCCGAACAACCCGTTCCGCAAGGACTTGGCGCGCAACGATCTGCTGGACTGGACGCCACGCACACGCACGCTGCTGTGCGGCTCGTCCAATGACGCCACCGTGCCACTGAAGAACGCCATCACCGCCATCGACAGCTTCAAGCGACACGGCAGTACGCAGGTTTCGGTACTGGATCTGGGAAGCGGCAATCGCGACGACAACAGCGCTCTGGAGCACCTGATCATCAAGGAGAGCTGCATGATCGCCGTGCGCCAGCAACTGCTGGACAAGCAGCGCTAAAGCCAGGGCGCGCGATGCATCGTAGCGATGCGAGATAACGACACTGCCGGCTGCACGCGGCGGACTGCCGTCGCCTGCAGTGTCGTCACCCGGTCTATCCGAAGTGACGAGGGCCGAGCGAATCGATTCGCACGTCGACGTGGCAGCAGGCGTTGCGCTAACAGCGTAGGTGGCCGCGCAGCGATGCGGGGAATGCAGTGCGCCCGGACCAGACATCGGCACAAAGAAAAACAGCCACTCAACTTGCGCTGAGTGGCTGCCTGTCTGGTGGGCCGTCAAGGATTCGAACCTTGGACCTATTGATTAAGAGTCAACTGCTCTACCAACTGAGCTAACGGCCCTGAAACTGGTCGCACATTGTATGTGCATTTCTGCTTCGTTGCAATACCCCGCGAAGCATCGGGTCGAACTTTCCTGCAATCAGTGGGGTGGCTGAGGGGACTCGAACCCCCGACATCTGGAATCACAATCCAGTACTCTAACCAGCTGAGCTACAGCCACCACTGAAAACCTACTTCCTACCGCACCGCCGATGGCGCGCCCGACAGGACTCGAACCTGTAACCGCCGGCTTAGAAGGCCGGTGCTCTATCCGGTTGAGCTACGGGCGCCCGGACCGAACTTCGCATTCCCACGCCGTCAAGAGCTTGGAATGGTCGGGGTAGAGGGATTCGAACCCCCGACATCCTGCTCCCAAAGCAGGCGCGCTACCAGACTGCGCTATACCCCGGCGGGACCTTTCCATCCCAAAGGCTGGAAAGGTCGGCTATTTTGGGAACGATTGGCCTCGCTGTCAATCACTCTGTGTAAATTCGGCGATCCGGTATCCTCGCAGCAACGCTCACTGGTACGGCGAGCACCACTTTCATGGAGAACACGCATGCGTAGCGGTAACCCGGCTCTTCGGGAATCCACGTTCCTCGACCTCGGCTCCGGCTCGGTGGTCACCCGCGACGGTCAGGCAATGACACTCAACGGCACGGTCAACAAGACCGGCCTGCTGTTGCTGATGGCCGTCGCCACCGCTGCGTTTGCCTGGTCGCAATCGATCGGCGCGGACGGCGCGCCGCTGCCGGCAGCACGCCTGTACATGATCGCCGGTGCGATCGGCGGGCTGGTGTTTGCACTGGCGACCAGCTTCAAGCCGACCTGGGCACCGGTCACCGCGCCGCTGTACGCGCTGATTGAAGGCTTTTTTCTGGGCTCGATCTCGGCCGTGTACGAGGCACGTTTCAACGGCATCGTGTTCCAGGCAGTGCTGCTGACCTTCGGCACCATGTTCGCGCTGTTGTTCGCGTATCGCAGCGGCTTGATCAAGGCCACCGAGAACTTCAAGCTGGGTGTGGTCGCGGCCACCGGCGGCATCGCGCTGGTGTATCTGGCCACCATCGTGCTGGGCTTGTTCGGTGTGCGCATTCCCTTCATCCACGACTCGGGCCTGATCGGCATCGGCTTCAGTCTGTTCGTGGTGGTGGTGGCAGCGCTGAATCTGGTGCTGGACTTCGACTTCATCGAAAGCGGCGTCGAGCAGGGTGCACCCAAGCACATGGAGTGGTACGGCGCGTTCGGCCTGATGGTGACGCTGGTGTGGCTGTACATCGAGTTTTTGCGCCTGCTGTCGAAGCTGCAGTCACGCAATTGAGCAGGGAATCGGGAATCGGGATTGGGGAATCGCAACAGCGATCGCTTGGCCTGATGGTTTGACACTGACGTTAAGCAATCCGCTTCCACCAAAAAGAAAGGGCGCCTAGGCGCCCTTTCTTTTGTGCGATCTACCCGCGCGCTCAGAGGCGGCTGGCGATGGCCTTGGCGAAGCCCATGGTGTTGCCGGTGCCGCCCAGGTCGGGGGTCAGCGAGTCCTTGGCTTCCAGCGTAGCGACGATCGCTTCGCGCAGGCGCTCGGCGTTCTGCGGCTGACCGATGTGGTCAAGCATCTGCGCGGCGCCCAGCAGCAGCGCGCATGGATTGGCCTTGCCCTGCCCTGCGATGTCCGGCGCCGAGCCATGCACGGCCTCGAAGATCGCCGCGTCCAGACCGATGTTGGCACCCGGGGCCAGGCCCAGGCCGCCGACCAGACCGGCGCACAGGTCGGAGATGATGTCGCCGAACAGGTTGGTGGTCACGATGATGTCGAACTGTTCCGGACGCATCACCAGCTGCATGCAGGTGTTGTCGACGATCATTTCCTGGAATTCGATTTCCGGGTACTGCGTGGCGACGTCACGGGCGACTTTCAGGAACAGGCCCGAGGTCGACTTGATGATGTTGGCCTTGTGCACCGCGGTGACCTTCTTGCGGCCGGTGGCGCGCGCCAGGTCGAAGGCGTAGCGCACGATGCGCTCGGAGCCCTTGCGGGTGACGCGGGCGCCGGAGAATGCGGTCTCGCCATCCTCGGACACGGTCTGGCCTTCGCTCAGATACGCGCCTTCGGTGTTTTCACGCACCGTGATCAGGTCAACGCCATCGGCGAAACGCGATTTGGTGTTGGGGAACGACTTGGCCGGACGCACGTTGGCGTACAGGTCGAACTTGCGACGCATGGCGACGTTGATCGAGCTGAAACCTTCGCCAACCGGCGTGGTCAGCGGGCTTTTCAACGCCACTTTGTTCTTGGTGATCGAGGCCAGGGTGGACTCGGGCAGCAGATCGCCGTGCTTTTCCAGCGCGACCAGGCCAGCGTCGGCGTACTCGTAGGTCAGGCCAGCTTGCAGCGCGTCGAGCACGAACAGCGTGGCATCCATGATCTCCGGGCCAATACCGTCGCCGCGGATGACCGTGATTGTCTGCGTCATAAGGTTGGGGTTCCGAACTTGAAGGGGGGAGCGCCAGCCGTCAAACCCGGCAGAGCGGCGCAAGGAGGTTTCACCGGCAATTATGCCCGATGCCGGTGACCGCGCCCAAACCGACCATCGTCTAAGGGGCTGGCAACAGGGGCAGCGGCCGCAGCGCGCATGGCCCGGACGGATGCCGAACCGGTGCGTGTCCTCCCAACCCCTGCAGGCTCTCCACGACACCGCACGCGGCAGCGCGAACCAGGTCCCGTGCGCCGGATGGCCGCCAGGCACCAAAAGGCAGCGCGCCGCCTCGGTGGGCGGCGCACTGTAGCCACAGCAGCGGTGGATCAGCCGTGGCTGTGTTCGGCCGGCGCAGGAGCGCCGCCTTCGAGCTGGTCGAGGAAATCCACCGCGCGGCGCAGATGCGGGATCACGATGGAGCCACCGACCACCAGGCCAACCGAGAACGTCTCGAAGAACTCTTCGCGGGTGACGCCGGCCTCCTTGCATTGCGCCACGTGGTAGCTGATGCAGTCGTCGCAACGCAGCACCATCGAGGCGACCAGGCCGAGCAGCTCCTTGGTCTTCACATCCAGCGCGCCGGCCTGGTAGGTCTGGGTATCCAGCGCGAAGAAGCGCCGCACGACCTGATTGGGCTCGGCCAGGATGCGCTGGTTCATGCGCTGGCGGAAGTCGGTGAACTCGCGCAGGCGATCGGCGCTGCCGTCGTCGGAACCACTCACGCCTGACCGCCCGCAGCGGAGAACAGCGGTTCGAGTTTGCCGGCGCGGTGCATGGCCATCATGTCGTCGTAGCCGCCCACGTGGGTGTCGCCGACGAAGATCTGCGGCACGCTGGTGCGTCGCGCCAGGGCGACCATCTTGTCGCGCTCGACCGGGTCCAGGTCGATCCGCACCTCGGTCCAGGTCTGGCCCTTGCTCTTGAGGAAGTTCTTGGCCGCCACGCAGTACGGGCAGATGGCGGTGGAATACAGGGTGATCTGCGGGCCGGTGGCCGCGTCCTGCCCGGTGTGGTCTTGGCTCACAGGAAACTCCGTGGTGGGTCTGAGGTCTGATACATGGTAGCGGGCGACTGGAATTTCCATGTCGTCACCGCAACACTGTGGATTAACTGCCGATTCACACCGCTGCGCTGCGCTGCCCGCATGCTCCGCGCATCACCTGGGAGTTTCACTTGCGCCTGCTTCCGCTCGCCACCGCCCTCACCCTGGCCCTCGCCATGGGCGTGGCACCTGCCCAGGAAAGCCGCCTGCCCGATATCGGCTCGTCGGCGGGCGAGCTGCTGACCCCGGCCCGTCAGGCCGAGTACGGCAAGATGATGCTGGCCGAGTTGCGCAACTACGACTACGTGCTGGACGACCCGCTGATCGGCGACTGGCTGCAGACCATGGGCACCCGCCTGGGCGCCAACAGCGACCAGCCGCAGCAGCCATTTACCTTTTTCATGCTGCGCGACCGCCAGATCAACGCGTTCGCCACGCTGGGCGGCTATATCGCGGTCAACGCCGGGCTGGTGCTGACCGCCGAGCGCGAGGATGAAGTGGCGGCGGTGCTCTCGCACGAAATCGCCCACGTCACCCAGCAGCACGTGCTGCGCGGGGTGGAGCGGGCGCAGCGCGACCAGATTCCGATCTTGCTCGGCATGCTGGCGGCGGTGGTGGCGGCGCAGCAGGCCGGTGGCAATTCCAAAGGCGATGCCACCATGGCCACCATCACCAGTGCGATGGGGCTGATGCAGCAACGCCAGATCGACTACACCCGCTCCAACGAATCCGAAGCCGACCGACTGGGCATCCGCACGCTGGTGCGCAGCGGCTACGACGTGGACGCGATGGCCGGCTTCTTCGAGCGCATGTCGGTGGCGATGCGCGCCAACGAGGGCGGCTATAGCGCGCCGGACTTCCTGCAGACCCACCCGGTCACCACCACCCGCATCAGCGAGGCCAAGGCGCGCGCCGAGCAGATGAAGAAGAACACCGTGGTGTTGACCACCTCGGTGCCGGGCGGAACGCGCCAGGAGCGCGTGGACCCGTCCGACCCGTCGTTGTCGGAACCGTTGAGCCGCAATGGCAACGCGTTGCTGCCGTATGCGCTGCGGCTGCCGGTGGATGCGTTGAGCCGTGGCGGCGATCAACAGAGTTTCGACTGGGCCAAGGAACGTCTGCGCGTGCTCAGTGCGAGCACGCCCGATGCGGCCATTCGCGAATACGAAAACCTGCGCCGCAGTGCCAAGCAAGGCCTGACCGATGCGCAGCGTTACGGGCTGGCGCTGGCACAGCTGCGCAACAGCGGAAGCCGGCCGAGCGAGCCGGTGGCCGAGCTGGCCGGCCTGCTGGAGGCGCATCCGGACAACCTGTGGCTGGCGTTGGGCCTGAGCGAAGCGCAGGCGCGCGTGGGGCAGCGCGAGGCGGCCAATGCGCGCTTCGATGCGCTGCTCAAGCGGCTGCCGAACAACCGTGCGGTGGCGTTGACCTATGCCGGCGCGCTCAACGAACAAGCCAGCAAGGAATCCGGCCAGCGCGCGCGCCAGGTGCTGGAACCCCTGCTCTACCGCAACGGCGAAGACCCGTTGCTGCAGCAGACCTACGCCCGCGCCTGCGAACTCGCTGGCGACCATCTGCGCGCCAGTGAAGCCTATGCCGAATCGGCATCGTTAAACGGGCGCCCGGAGCAGGCCCTGATCCAGCTGGAAGCACTGAAAAAGAAGGATCTGGATTATGTGACGCGGGCGCGTGTGGATGCGCGCATCGCTGCGATCACGCCCACCGTGCTGGAGCTGCGTCGCCAGGGCATTCGCGACCCGGATCTTTCCACGCGTTGACAGCTGGCACGGGATTGGCGCCGACCGCGACATGCGGCGCCCGGGCCTGGAGCCGCTCGCAACGGCTCAGCCCGCTTCGCAAAATGGCAGCCTGTCTACAAGCAGCGCCAGCGATGTCACATTAGAGTCACAAAACCGTAGTCTACTGGCGATCACCAAAGCCAGACGGTAAGCCCCGCGTGCAAAAACGCATTCTAATCGTCGATGACGAACCCGCGATCCGCGACATGGTGGCGTTCGCGCTGCGCAAAGGCGAGTTCGAGCCCATCCATGCCGGCGACGCGCGCGAAGCACAGACCGCCATTGCCGACCGCGTCCCCGACCTGATTCTGCTGGATTGGATGCTGCCGGGCACCAGCGGGCTGGATCTGGCGCGGCGCTGGCGCAAGGAACAGCTGACGCGCGAGATTCCGATCATCATGCTGACCGCGCGTGGCGAAGAAAACGACCGTGTCGGCGGGTTGGAAGCCGGCGTCGACGACTACGTGGTCAAGCCGTTTTCAGCGCGCGAGTTGCTGGCGCGTATCCGTGCGGTGATGCGCCGCACCCGCGAGGACGACGAAGACGGCAGCGTGGCCGTGGGTCGGCTGCGCATCGATGGCGCGGCGCACCGCGTGTTCGCCGGCGATGCGCCAGTGCCGATCGGCCCGACCGAGTACCGCCTGCTGCACTTCTTCATGACCCATCCGGAGCGCGTGTATACGCGCACCCAGTTGCTGGACCATGTCTGGGGCGGCAGCGTGTATGTGGAAGAACGCACCATCGATGTGCACATTCGCCGCCTGCGCAAGACGCTGGAACCGTTCGGCCTGGAAAACATGGTGCAGACCGTGCGTGGCTCGGGCTATCGTTTTTCGTCGGCAACTTAAGTACGTGCCGCACGGCAACCCGGCCGCTGCCTGGCCGGGTTGGCTGCCTACCTGACGCTTCGTGGTAACGCCTTCCATGCCCCAACATATCCGTTCCGCCTGGCTCAAGACGCTCGGCACCCTTGCGCTGTTATTGGGCGCTGCCGTCGTAGCGGGCGTGCTGATCGGGCATGTGTGGATGGCACTGACGCTCACCGCGCTGGGCGTGCTGGCCTGGCATTACTGGCGGCTGCGCCAGGTGCTGCGTCGCCTCACCGCACGCCAGCGTGCCGAACCTGCCGCCGGCGTGGGTGCCTGGAACGAACTGGACCGTCTGCTGTATCGCAGCCAGGCTGAAATGCGTGGCCGCAAGCGCCGCTTGATCGACATGCTGCGCACCTACCGCGCCGCCGCACAGGCGCTGCCGGATGCGGTGGTGGTGGTGGATCGCAACAGCCAGCGCGTGCAGTGGTTCAACAAGGCTGCCGGCGGACTGCTGGGCTTGCATCATCCCGGCGACATGGGCGTGTCGGTGGTGGAGCGGCTGCAGCCGTTGCCGCTGGCGCACTGGCTGGCAGCCGGTCGCAACGCCGAGCCGATGCTGGATGCAGCCTCGCCAGTGGACCCGGATCTGCGCCTGAATCTGCGCCTGATCCCCTACTCCGACGACTACTGGCTGTTGGTGGCACGCGATGTCAGCAAGCTGCTGCGTCTGGAACAGGTACGTCGCGATTTCGTAGCCAATGTGTCGCACGAGCTGCGCACGCCATTGACGGTGGTGCACGGCTATCTGGACATGCTCGACCCGGAGGACTTCCCGGACTCTGGCCCGATGCTGGCGGAGATGCGCAAGCAGTCGCAGCGCATGGCGCAGCTGGTCGAAGACCTGCTGACCCTGTCGCGGCTGGAATCCCAGGAAGAACTCGGCGAAGAACACGTGGCGATGGCACCGATGCTTTCGACACTCCGCCGCGAGGCCGAGGCGCATAGCCAGGGCCGGCATACGGTGGACGTGATTGATGAGGCCGGCGTGGATCTGCTCGGCTCCAACAAGGAATTGCACAGCGCGTTTTCCAATCTGGTCACCAACGCGGTGCGTTACACGCCCGGCGGCGGCACGGTGACGATCCGCTTCATGCGCGAAGGCGATGGCGCGGCGTTGGCAGTGCGCGACACCGGCTACGGCATTCCTGCCTCGCATCTGCCGCGCATCACCGAGCGCTTCTATCGCGTATCCAGCAGCCGCTCGCGCGAGAGCGGCGGCACCGGGCTGGGGCTGTCGATCGTCAAGCACATCCTGGGGCTGCACCAGGCACGGCTGGAGATCGAAAGCGAAGTGGGACGCGGCAGCGAATTCTCGTGTCATTTTGTGGGCGCACGCATCGTGCAGCGCGAACAGTCCCTGCCACTGTCACGCTTGGCATGATATGTAGGGAGTGCGCGTCGCCGCGCGGCGCGATGCACCTGCGCAACGCACGTTGCACGCGCTGCACCGCAACGCGCCTGTAGCAACACCGCACACCAACTCGTCTTGATGACCGACTCCATGGGCCACGCCAAACAACTGCACGACGTCACACCTTCCGAAGACATCGCCACCGATCCCTTGCGTGATCCGGCGCTGTACATCAATCGGGAACTGTCGCAACTGGACTTCAATTTCCGGGTGCTGGCGCAGGCGCTGGACGAACAGGTGCCGCTGCTGGAACGGCTGCGGTTCCTGTGCATTTCGTGCACCAACCTGGACGAGTTCTTCGAGATCCGCGCCGCCACCGTGCGGCATGCGCAGGAGTTCGGCCTGCCGCCGGCGCCGGACGGATTGAGCCCCACGGCCATCCTCAATGCCGTGCACGACCGCGCGGCCAAACTGGTGGAACAGCAGTACCACGCATGGAATGACGTGCTGCGCCCGGCGATGGAAGAGGCCGGCGTTGCCGTGCTCGGCCGCGCGACGTGGACCTCGCGCCAGAAGCGCTGGCTGCGTGCCTACTTCCGCAACGAAATCATGCCGGTGCTGTCGCCGTTGGGCCTGGACCCGGCGCATCCGTTCCCGAAGATTCTCAACAAGACCTTGAACATCGTGGTGGTGCTGGAAGGCCAGGACGCGTTCGGGCGCGCCGGCCATCTGGCCATCGTGCGTGCGCCGCGCTCGTTACCGCGCATCATCCAGTTGCCGGCCAGCCTGTCGCCGGAGGGTGCGCAGAGCTTTGTGTTCCTGTCCTCGGTGTTATCGGAGTTCGTCGACGAATTGTTCCCGGGCATGCAGGTCAAGGGCTCCTACCAGTTCCGCGTCACCCGCAATTCCGAACTGGTGGTGGACGAAGAAGAAGTCGAAAACCTGGCACTTGCACTGCGCGACGAGCTGGTCACGCGTGGCTACCGGCCAGCGGTGCGGCTGGAGATTGCGCACGATTGCCCGGCGCCGATCATGCGCACCTTGCTGCAGAACTTCGGCTTGAACGAGAACGCGGTGTATCGCATCGTCGGGCCGGTCAATCTGAGCCGCGTCACCCAGGTCTACGACCTGGTGCAGCGCCCGGAGCTCAAGTACCCCTCGTTCAACCCGCGCACTTTGCGCGACAGCGAGGGCATCTTCCAGATTGTCAGCAAGGGCGATGTGCTGCTGCATCATCCCTTCGATGCGTTCACTGCGGTGCTGGATGTGATTCGCCAGGCCGCCGTCGACCCGAACGTGCTGGCGATCAAGCAGACGCTGTATCGCACCGGCAAGGATTCGCTGATTGTCGATGCGCTGATTCTGGCCGCGCGCAACGGCAAGGACGTCACCGTGGTGGTGGAGCTGCGTGCGCGCTTCGACGAAGAGGCCAACCTGGGCCTGGCCGACAAGTTGCAGGAAGCCGGCGTGCAGGTGGTCTATGGCGTGGTCGGTTTCAAGACCCACGCCAAGATGCTGCTGATCGTGCGGCGCGAGGGGCGCAAGCTCAAACGCTATGTGCATCTGGGCACCGGCAATTACCACAGCGGTACCGCGCGTCTGTACACCGACATCAGCCTGATCACCGCCGATGCGGAGATCGGCAACGACGTGCACATGCTGTTTCAGCAGTTGTCCGGGCTTGCTCCGCGTATGAAGCTGGAGCAGTTGCTGCAGTCGCCATTTACCTTGCATGCCGGTGTGCTGAAGCGGATCGAACGCGAGACCCGCCTGGCGCGTAACGGCCGCCCCGGCCGCATCATCGCCAAGATGAATGCCCTCAACGAACCGCAGGTGGTACGTGCGTTGTATTCCGCCTCGCAAGCCGGGGTGCAGATCGATCTGATCGTGCGTGGCGCCTGCACGCTGCGGCCGGGCGTGCCGGGTGTGTCGGACAACATCCGCGTGCGTTCGATCGTGGGGCGGTTCCTGGAACACAGCCGTGTCTACTGGTTCGGCAACGACGGGGCGGCCGAGTTGTACTGCGCCAGCGCCGATTGGCTAGAACGCAACCTGTTGCGCCGCGTGGAAACCTGCTTCCCGATCCTGGACCCGGATCTGGCCAAGCGTGTCTATCGCGAAGTGCTGCAGAACTACCTGGACGACAACGTCAGTGCCTGGGAACTGGATGCCGAAGGCGTGTACCACAAGCGCACCCCCGGCCCTGGCGAACCGGCCCATTCGGCGCAGATGACCTTGCTCGATCGGATCTGAGAACGCCGCGGCCGTGGCCTCTCACGTGGCCGACCGCCCATCGGCTACCATGCGGCCATGCCAACGCCCTCCCCCACGATTCCGCCCCTGCGCGACGGCGATTTTCTTGCCGCCATCGACTTAGGGTCCAACAGTTTCCACATGGTCATTGCGCGCTACCTGATGGGTCAGCTGCGCGTCGTCGACCGCCTGCGCGAAACCGTGCGCATGGCCGACGGCCTGGATGGCAAGGGCGGCCTGTCCAACGAAGCGCGGCAACGTGCGCTCGAATGTCTGGCGCGCTTCGGTCAACGCATCCGTGAAGTGCCCTCGCTGCGCGTGCGCGCGCTAGCGACCAACACGGTACGTCAGCTGCGTTCGCCGCAAGCGTTTTTGATGCCGGCGGAAACTGCGCTCGGGCACGCGATCGAAGTGGTCAGCGGGCGCGAGGAAGCGCGCCTGATTTACCTGGGCGTTGCCCATGCGCAACCGCCCAAACCCGATCAACGCCGGCTGGTGATCGACATCGGCGGTGGCTCGACCGAATTCATCATCGGTCGCGGGTTTCAGACGCTGGAACGAGAGAGTTTGCAGGCCGGCTGCATCGCCAGCACGCGGCGGTTTTTCCCGGGCGGCAAGCTGTCGAAGAAAAAATGGAAAGATGCGCTGACCGAGATCGGCGCCGAATTTCAGCAATTTGCTGGTCAGTACAAGGCGCTGGGCTGGCATGAGGCGATTGGCTCGTCCGGCACCCACAAGGCGATCGGCGACATGTGCGCGGCGATGAAGCTCACCAAGGGTGCGATCACCGCGCAGGCGCTGCCGGCGCTGCGCGACGAGCTGCTCAAGGCCAAGCGCATCGAAGATATCCAGTTACCCGGCCTGGCGGCCGAGCGCCGGCCGATCATCGCCGGTGGAATTCTGGTGCTCGAAGCGGCCTTCCAGGCCCTGGGGCTGGAGAAGCTGATGGTCAGCAAGGCGGCGATGCGCGAAGGCATCCTGTACGACATGCTCGGCCGCGGCGGCGAAAACGACCCGCGCGATAGCTCGGTGGCCTCGCTGGTGCAGCGCTACGGCATCGATGAGGTGCAGGCGCAACGCGTGGAAGCCACGGCCTGCCGCCTGTTCGATCAGGTGTGCGAATCCTGGCAGCTGGATGGCGACGACGCGCAGGTGTTGCGGCGCGCCGCCCGCCTGCACGAGCTGGGCCTGATCATCGCGCACAGCCAGTACCACGTGCATGGCAGCTACATCCTGGAACATTCGGATATCGCCGGTTTTTCGCGGCAGGAACAACAGGTCGTGGCCTCGCTGGTGCGCACGCATCGACGCAACGTGCCCAAGACCGCCTTCGACGCGCTTCCCGACCGGCTGCTGCTGCCCACCCGCCGCAAGGCTGCGCTGCTGCGGCTGGCGGTGCTGCTGCACCGTGCGCACGAATCGGACCCGATTCCGACACTGGAACTCACCGCCGACGACACGCGGCTGTCGTTGATCCTGTCGCAAAGCTGGATCGATTCGCACCCGCTGCTGCGCGCCGATCTGATCGGCGAAGTCGAAAGCATGGCCGGCCTGGGCATCGCGTTCAAACCGTTTGTAACCTGAGGCCTGCGGCCTCAGGCGGGAATCGGGAATGGGGATTCGAGAATAGTCGACCACGGGGCTCTGAGAAGTTTCTGACTGGCGGCGATTACGCCGAACGAATGCAGAACGCTGCCTTTGCGATTCCCCATTCTCTATTCCCCAATCCCGTCGCGCTTGTCACTGCCGCGTCTTGTCGGCGCAACATCAATGCCATCGCCCTGCCGGAAGCTAGCGAAAACGGGAGAGCGGCATGCGCTACGCGATCGTTACCGAAACCTATCCCCCCGAGGTCAACGGTGTTGCGCTGACCGTCCACGGCCTGGAAACCGGCCTGCGCGCACGCGGACATCAGGTGGACGTGGTGCGTCCACGTCAGAGCAGCGACACCGGCACATCCGATGCGTTGCTGGTGCGTGGCGCTGCGCTGCCGCGCTACCCGGGGCTGAAATTCGGGCTGCCAGCGACCCAGCGACTGATCCGTCATTGGCGAACGACGCAACCGGATGCGATCTACGTGGCCACGGAAGGCCCGCTGGGCTGGTCGGCGATGCGGGCGGCACGCCGGCTGGGCATTCCGGTCGCATCCGGCTTCCACACGCGCTTTGACGAATACCTGCCGAACTACGGTGCCGCCTGGCTGCAAGGCACCGCGCTACGCTGGATGCGGCGCTTTCATAACCAGGCAGACGCCACGCTGGTACCAACGCGCGAGCTGCAACAGTTGCTGCGCGACGACGGCTTCGAACGTGTGCAGTTGCTGGCACGCGCGGTGGACAGCCAGCAGTTCGATCCGGGCCGTCGTGATCATGCCTTGCGCGCCGAGTGGGGCATCGAAGACGAAGGCTTTGCAGCGATCTATGTGGGACGGATCGCCAACGAAAAAAATCTGCCCTTGGCGGTGCAGGCGTTTCGCAAGTTGCAGCAGGTCCGCCCGAAAGCGCGCTTTGTGTGGGTCGGCGATGGCCCGGCGCGCGCAAAGATCGCGCATGAGAATCCGGACTTCATCTTCTGCGGTGTGCAGCGTGGCGATGCCTTGGCGCGCCATTTTGCCAGCGGCGATCTGTTCCTGTTTCCCAGCCGCAGCGAGACTTTCGGCAACGTGACCCTGGAGGCGATGGCCAGCGGTGTGGCGACGGTCGCCTTCGACTACGGTGCCGCCCGCGAATATCTGCGCAATGGTCAGACCGGCGCGGCGGTAGACACCGATGCGGCCTTTATCCAGGCCGCCGTCGCGCTTACCCAAGACGACGCGCTGCGCCAACGCCTCGGTGCGGCGGCGGCGCAGGCGATGAAAAGGCTGCATCCGGACAATGTGGTGTCCGACTTCGATGGCTTGTTGTTGGGCATCACTGCGGCACGGGGGCGTTATGTCGTCAACGCGGCTTGAGGTCTTGCGCGGCCACGAAGCGCGCTGGTGCCGGCGCGCAAATCACTGGTGCCGGCGCCACCCGGTACGCCGCGCATTCGCCACCGTCAGCCGGCTGGGCGATGGCGTGTTCTGGTACAGCCTGATGGGCATTCTGGTGCTGCTCGACGGCATGGACGGCGTTCGCGCATCGGCGCACATGGCCGCCACCGGCGTGCTCGCTTTGACCTTGTACAAGGCACTCAAACGCTGGACCCGCCGCCCGCGCCCGTATGCGGCCGACGTGCGTATCCGCGCCTGGGTGGCACCGCTGGACGAGTTCAGTTTTCCGTCCGGCCACACCTTGCATGCGGTGTCCTTCAGCATAGTGGCGCTGGCCTATTACCCATGGCTCGCGCCGTTGCTGGTGCCATTTTCGGCATGCGTGGCGCTGTCGCGCGTGGTGCTCGGGCTGCATTACCCCAGCGACGTACTGGCCGCCACGGCGATCGGGGTGGGACTGGCGAGCCTGTCGTTGTGGGGGCTGCCGGCGCTGATTGGGTAGCGGTGTGTTGCGACACTGCACTGCGCGTCCTCGCATGTGCCCTCGCTTCATGCCCTCATCGTTTTCCGCAGGAGAGCGGACTCTGCCCGAGTTGCCTGCGCAGGCATGCCCCGCTGCAATGCGCTAATCGCCCGCTCACGCAATCGCAGTTCCCGCGCCTCGCCATCCGGCGGTCGCGCCGTACAATGGCGCGATGACGACACTGTTCATTTCCGACCTGCATCTGGATCCGGCCCGGCCGGCGATCACCGCGCTGTTTCTGGATTTCCTGCGGACGCAGGTGCCCGGTAGCGATGCGCTCTACATCCTTGGCGATCTGTTCGAAGCCTGGATCGGCGATGACACGCCGTCCACCGCGGCAGACGAGGTGGCGGTGGCACTGCACGCAGTGGCCGATTCCGGCGTCCCGGTCTTCTTCATGCCGGGCAACCGCGATTTCCTGGTGGGCGATGCCTACGCACAGCGCGCGGGCTTCCGCATCCTGCCCGACCCCACCGTGATCGATCTCTACGGCCATACGACGCTGCTGATGCACGGCGACCTGCTGTGCACCGACGACACCGCCTACCAGGCGTTTCGCACGCAGACGCGCGACCCGGCGTTCCAGGCGCAGTTTCTGGCGCAGCCGCTGGCAGCGCGCGTGGCGTTCGCGCAGCAGGCGCGTGCGGCTAGCCAGGCCCGCTACGCCGAACTCAAGCAGGGCGACCAGGCGCAGCTCGAAACCGTCACCGACGTGTCGCCGGCCGAGGTGGAAGCGACCTTCGTGCGGTACGGGCTGGATCGGATGATCCACGGCCATACCCATCGCCCTGCAATCCACACCCTGCAAGCCGGTGGCAACACCTGCACGCGCATCGTGCTGGGCGACTGGTACGAGCAAGGTTCGGTGCTGCGGGTGGACGCCGATGGCGTTGCGCTGGAGCAGTTGCCGCTTTAGATCCGGCACTCGCAGCTGCACCTGCATGCGGGGATCGCGCCGCGGTGAGCCGTGACGCCACCGGTTGTGCATGCGTTGCCGCTGCTATCCGCATCGCAGGCCCATCGTGCCTCATGCTTCGCAAGCACGACGGCGTGCGACTGGATACCGGCAAGGACGTTCGGTAAGGCCAGCCAATGAAGAGCGCGCTCAAAACGACGCAGCGCGCGCGTTCCGCATTTCAATCCGAGTGTCGCAGCGAGTCCACCCGGCATCGGACATATCGATGAATCGCGCTGTTGAAGGGCCGCACTTGGCGACGCTCATCGACAACGGACGCCGCTAGCAATAGCGCGCTTTGGTACGGGAATCCTCAATTCTCAGCGCCCGGCGGCAACCCAACGCGGGCGCGGACTCCTGCCTGACCAAACCACTTCAACGCGTCACTGCATGCTGCGCGCACGCTCGGCGTAGTCGACGAAATCCGCATTGACCACGTCGTACCAGAACAGTGTGCCGTCGGCCTGGACGCGGAAGCGGTCACGCACCGGGCTGGTCTGCGGATCGCCTGGGCAGCCGTCGCCGTGGCGTTCGTGCACGGCAAATTCAAACACGTCCGGCGATGGCGAATCGTCTTGCTCGGCCATGATGCTGATGCAGTTGTCCGGGTACACCTTGTCGCTCTGCAAGCGCGTTTCGAGTACCTGCAACGCACGCGCTTCGGCAGCGTTTTCGGTGGTCGGCGCTGGCGCCGCAACTGCGGGCTTGGGTGGAGTGGCGGCGGGCTCGGCAGGTTGCTGTTTGCATCCGGCAACTGCCAGCGCGGCCAGGCACAGCAGCGCATAACGCGAGGACATGGACATGAGTGCTCCGCTGACGGGACGTGGCCGGCAGGTGCCGACGGTGCGTCTAGTCTGCGCGATCACCGCGCTCGGGTGTAGCGCAATGGCCCGACACCTGTCGGTGCCGGGCCATCGCAATCACACAAGGAATCGGCGAAAGCCGCAAAGATCAGCGGAAGCCGGCGATCGTGGCCTTGGTGTTGACCAGCACGCGCTGATTGTCGGCGGTGCTGGCATTGCCCATGGGCACGCCGTTGTAGCTGATGTTGGGGTTGGACCAGTAGTTCAGCCGCGGGCAGCCGCTGGTGCAGTCGTAGGCCATGATGGTGCGCCAGCTGTTGCCGTAGCGATAGCCGTGACCGTAGGCGTATGGCGAGGTGCTCGGGTCGTTGGTGGAATCGTGGCGGGCGCTCTGCAGATGGCCGATTTCATGCGCAAAGCTGTAGTAGCCAGTGGCGCAATCCCAGTACACCGATGCGAAGGCGCTGGCGGCCGTGGAGCCGATGCCCGAGGCCAAGCCGCAGTAGCTGCTGTTGTCCAGCACGATCACGCCCACATCGGCCGTGTAGGTGTTGCGGCTGGTGTGGATGCTGTCCATGTAACCGTCATTGGTGACGCGGAAGCGCTGCAGGTCGGTGGTGAAGTTGCCGGTTTCGGTGTAGCTGGTGGTCTCATAGCGGGCCAGCTGCAAGGTGATGCCGACATTGCTGTTGATGTAGCCCTGGTTGGCTTCGGCCACCGCCAGTTGCACCAGCGACTGCATGTTGCCGCCGTACGCCGTCACCGCCTTGTTGGTGGCCACGACCAGCACGCGGATGGTGGCCGGGCTGCCGGATGAGGCCGCCGCCGCGGTCACGCGCCCATCGCCAGGCATGTCGAACTTGGGCAGCAGGCTGTATTCGGCCGGATGTTCCTGCGGCATGCGCTGCTCGTCGACCTGCACCAGCACATGGCGGCCATCGGCCAGCGGACGCAGGCGATACAGCTTGCCGGCGTAGCGAATGGTGCCGGTGACGGTGTCGCCGCTACGCACCAGGATGGCCGAGTTCAGCGGATCCACGCCCGACAAGGTGCGTGCACGGGTGCCAGCACGCGGGCCGAGGTTGCCGTACCACACGCTATCGCCGCCTTCCAACGCATCCACCTTGGCCTGCGTGGCGGTGATGGTCTGGCCATCCAGCTGCAATTCCAGCAGTTTTTCACCGGCAACCACTGCACCGGCGTCGAGCTGCACCACCTGTGCGTTGGTGGTGGACGGGGCGCTCAACAGGCGTTGCAACGAGGGTTCTGCGGTGGCGGTTGCCGCGGCGCCGCGGCTGAGTGCCGGGCCGGTCTGATACAGCGGCTTGCCGGCAGCGGCAGCCGATCCGGCCAGGCACATGGCGATCAGACCCACTGTGGTGCACATCGACTTCGACTTCATCGTCTCTCTCTCCTAAGACATGGAAGCAACGGGTGCGAAACACCGGGCCCCTGTCCCCGGGACGCCATTAGGGCGCGCCGGAATGTACCGAATGCAAGTTGTTGCAAAAGAAAATTACATTTCTGTGATGCTTGCCGATGACTGGATGCGATTCCGGCGCGCATGCGCAACGACGTAGCGCACAGTTCCGGTCGCCCGGGGTGGCGGTGATGCGCGTGCGTTGTGCCGCACCCCGGATATCGCGGCGGCGAGAGTTAGCCGGTTCACGCAGGTGCATCGACAGACTGAGAGCCGGTAACGCACCACTACGC
The DNA here is from genome assembly GCF_001423585.1 of Xanthomonas sp. Leaf148. GTDB lineage: Bacteria > Pseudomonadota > Gammaproteobacteria > Xanthomonadales > Xanthomonadaceae > Xanthomonas. The sequence goes on from NZ_LMOP01000001.1 coordinate 930,402, forward strand.
GTCGATCAGCCGGGTGTCGGTATTGTTCGGCTGGGTCTGCATCAGGTGGACATGCGGGATGCCGGTTCTGGGTGCGCCTTCTGCAGCCATCGGCCTCTCGCTCGCGGCGTTTTGTCAGCCGCTCTAACAGCGAGGGATTCTCGGTTTCTTGGGAAGCTTGGGTGCTTTGACTGGGTCGGTTGCGGAGTGCTTGATCTGCGTTTTATCTGCAGGGCCCTTGCCCGCCCACCATCGCGGGACGCGCCGTGCATCCATCCATGGAGCTCTCCGCTGTCTTGGGAAGCTTGGGTGCTTTGACTGGGTCGGTTGCGGAGCGCTTGATCGGCGCTTTATCTGCAGGGCCCTTGCCCGCCCACCATCGCGGGACACGCCGTGAATCCATCCATGAAGCTCTCCGCTATCTTGGGAATCTTGGGTGCTTTGACTGGGTCGGTTGCGGAGCGCTTGATCTGCGTTTTATCTGCAGGGCCCTTGCCCGCTCACCATCGCGGGACACGCCGTGCATCCATCCATGGAGCTCTCCGTTGTCTTAGGAAGCTTGGGTGCTTTGACTGGGTCGGTTGCGGAGCGCTTGATCTGCGTTTTATCTGCAGGGCCCTTGCCCGCCCACCATCGCGGGACACGCCGTGAATCCGTCCCTGGAGGCTCTTACGCGGCATCCATGCCGCGTAAGGTCCCGCGACGGTGGGCGGGCAAGGACCAGTCGAGATGGTNCTGCAGGGCCCTTGCCCGCCCACCATCGCGGGACACGCCGTGAATCCGTCCCTGGAGGCTCTTACGCGGCATCCATGCCGCGTAAGGTCCCGCGACGGTGAGCGGGCAAGGACCCGTCGTGATGGTCGTTGTGTCTGGTTTTCAACCGAGCAATCGAGCAAGGCTCTGATGCGGTGTTTTCAGCGCTTACGGGCTCCAGAGGCGGCAGCGATGGGATTCACGGCGTGTCTTACGATTGGTGAGGGCACCGCGGCATCGACCAGCGCAGCTTGCGAAGCTCCGACTACACCAAGCGCACGTACCGCGCCACTCTGCGGCCAGTGCCTGACCAGGCATGTGTGTGTTCCGCTCCACAACAGCACGATCAACCCACTTACTCAGCCGGCCTGCTCCACCAGATCGGCCAGCTCGTCTTCGTCGAAACCGGCAAGCAGCCGCGCCTGCAGATTGAACGGGCCATGCAGGTAGCCGCCGGCGTATTCGCGCAGCAACGCCTTGAAGCGCGCCCGTGGTTTGATACCGGCCTGCGCGCAATACCAGCGGTACCAGCGCGAGCCGGCCGCGACGTGCGCAACTTCCTCGCGCAGGATGGTCTCCAGCACCTCGGCCGTGGCGGCATCACCGAGCGAGCGCAATTTGACGATCATCGCCGGTGTCACGTCCAGGCCGCGCGCTTCCAGCACTCGCGGCACAAGCGCCATGCGCGCCAGACCGTCATGCGCGGTTTTCTCGCACATTTCCCACAAGCCGTTGTGCGCGGCAAAGTCGCCGTAGTCGTGTCCATGCGCCTGCAAGCGCGCGCGCAGCAACATGAAGTGGCGGGATTCGTCGTCGGCCACCGCAACCCAATCGGCATAGAACTCATCGGGCAGGCCGCGGAAGCGATAGACCGCGTCCCAGGCCAGATCGATCGCATTGAGTTCGATATGCGCAATCGCATGGATGAAGGCCGCGCGCCCTTCCACTGTCCCCAGTCCCCGCCGCGGCAACTCGCGCGGATGCACCAGTGCCGGTGTGGCCGGCCGGCCCGGCATGCAGATCGGCGCAGGCGCTAGCGCGGCCGCATTCAACCGCAGCTCGCCATCGCGAAACGTGGCCGCGTACTGTTGCGTCAGCGCGACTTTTTGCAGCGGATCGGCAGCATCCAGGCAGGCGCGTGCGGCGTCGAACAGATCGGTGATCACGGCGCCTGCCGCACCTGTTGCTGCCCCAGTGCCGCGAGCGATGCGGCACGTACCTGATCGCAGGCGTTTGCCTTGATCCGCAACTCGCAGGCCGTGCGTTTGGCACACACCAGCGCGAATAGACGCATGCGATCGGCCTGCGCAGGCGCTGGCACCGATGACGGCAGCGCGCCCGGGCCACCCGCACCAATACCGATTCCTGCACCGAGCAAGCGCGCCTGGTCGCTGCGGCAATCCACCGCGTACGTCCATTCCGCCAAATCCGCTGACGCAGCGGCGGCGGCCTCGCGCAGGCGCACGACAACAAGTGACTCGCCCACGCGCGTGGCGCCGGCTAGATCCAGCCGCTGCGCGCCGGCAGGCGTGGCGAATGCGGGGTCCAGCACGGCCTGTTGCTGCCAATCCAATTGCATGTCCAGGGTGGTGCTCAGCGCAACAGGCACCTGCCCGTTGCGCAAACGCGGGTCGTCCAGCGTGCGGATCGCCGCAGCGTCATCGGCGGCGCAGCCCGCCAGCAGCGCTGCCACCCCGGCAGCGACCACGGTCAGGTGGCCGCGGCGACGCAGCAGTTCAGGCGCGGCGACGCTTCTTGGCATCGTCCGAGCGCAGTTGCTGGATGCGTTCGAAATAGCCCGGCTCGATGCCGGTGATGTACTCGCCGTTGAAGCACGAGGAATCGAACTGCTTGATGTCCGGGTTGCCTTCGCGCACCGCCACTTCCAGATCTTCCAGGTCCTGGTAGATCAGCCAGTCGCAGCCGAGAAATTCCTGGATTTCCAGCTCGCTGCGGCCATGGGCGATGAGTTCTTCGGCGGCCGGCATGTCGATGCCGTAGATGTTGGGATAGCGTACCGGCGGCGCGGCCGAGGCCAGATACACCTTGCGCGCACCAGCATCGCGCGCCATCTGCACGATCTGCCGGCTGGTGGTGCCGCGCACGATGGAATCGTCCACCAGCAGCACCACGCGGTTGCGGAATTCCAGGTGGATCGGGTTGAGCTTGCGACGCACCGATTTCTGCCGTTCGCCCTGCCCCGGCATGATAAAGGTGCGGCCCACGTAGCGATTCTTGACGAAGCCTTCGCGGTATTTCACGCCGAGCACGTTGGACATTTCCAGCGCCACATCGCGCGAGGTGTCCGGGATCGGAATGATGGTATCGATGTCGTGATCCGGGCGCAGGCGCAGGATCTTTTCGCCCAACTTCAGGCCCATGCGCATGCGCGCCTTGTGCACCGAGATGTTGTCGATCATCGAATCGGGACGCGCGAAGTACACGTACTCGAAGATGCACGGCGCATTGATGGTCGGGGCTGCGCAGACTTCCGAGAACAGCTCGCCGCGCGCGGTGATCACCATCGCCTCGCCGGGGCGCACGTCGCGCACGCGCTGGTAGCCAAGAATATCCAGCGCCGCCGATTCGGAGGACACGATGTATTCGGTACCTTCGGCATGCTCGCGCTTGCCCAGCACCAGCGGACGGATGCCGTGCGGGTCGCGGAACGCCACCAGACCCAGACCCAGCACCACGCTCACCACCGCGTAGCCACCCTTGCAACGACGGTGCACGCCGGCCACCGCGCGGATCGCCGCCTCGGGGGTCAGCATGCGCTGTGCGTCCAGCTCGTAGGCAAACACGTTCAGCAGCACTTCGCTGTCCGAATCGGTGTTGATGTTGCGGCGGTCGGCTTCGAACACCTGCTGGCGCAAGGCCTCGGTGTTGATCAGGTTGCCGTTGTGCGCCAGCGCGATGCCGTAGGGCGAATTGACATAGAACGGCTGCGCCTCGTCCATGCCTTCCGAGCCTGCGGTCGGGTAGCGGCAATGCGCAATGCCGACGCGGCCTTCCAGCACCGCCATCTTCTTTTCGTCAAAGACATCGCGCACCAGGCCATTGGCTTTTTGCACGCGCAAGCGCGTGCCGTCGGCGGTGGCGATGCCTGCGGCGTCCTGCCCACGATGCTGCAGGACGGTCAGGCCGTCATAAAGTTGCCCGGCGACGTTTTGGTTGCCGACAATACCGACGATGCCACACATGGTGCGCGTTCTCCGCTGCGGCTTGCGCCGTTACTGTGAAGGTGGCCGTGCCTGGCCTTGGGATTCGACCCGAGCCGGGTCGCTTTCTCCGCCGCGAACCTGCGCCGGATCGATATTGGCCGGCATCGCCTGCGCCGGATCGCGTCCGTCGCTGGCGGCATTGCCGGGTTTGCCAGGTTTACCGAGCGCCCGCGACACGGTGTCGCTCAAGCCGGACCCGGACAGCATTTTGCCCAGGTCGGTATTATCGCCTGTCGAGGGCAACTTCCCCAACTCCGTGGGCAAGTTGCCGAGTTCCATGGATGGCATGTCCATCGACGGCATGCGCCAGGCCGGCAGTTGCGCTCGCATCCAGCCGGCGCCGGGCTGCAGCATCGGCAACAGTACCGATTGCCGCCACGCCGGCTCACGCGGCAACGGCGTAAAGCCCATCAGCAGCACCAACACGCTGGCCAGAAACCCGCCACGCACCACGCCCAGACCGAACCCGAGCATGCGGTCGGTCCCGCCGAGCTTGACCGCATCCACGCCGGCGCGAATGACCATGCCGATCACCGCCACGCTGATCAGCACACCGACAAACACCATGGCGTAGCCACCAAACGACTCGGTGGCCGATGGGTGCTTGCCATCGGCCAACCAACGCGCAGCCGCGCCGCCAAACAGAAATGTGGCCCAGCCCGCCAGCAACCACGACAAGGTCCCAACCACGATGGCGACAAAGCCGCGCAGCAAGCCCAACAGGGCCGACACCAGAATGATGACGCCCAGCACCATGTCGATCATTGGCGAGGTCTCCGCGCGGCGCATGCGCCGGTCCAACGTGGCTTGCTGATCATTGCCTTCCCCTCCGTGGGCGTGAGGCTGTCGAAATTGCGGGTATGGCCGAAAGATGCCAGCGCTGATCATCCGCCACTGCGGTGCCTACAACACGTGGACGGGACGCGTGGCTCCCACCGATTCGCACCGCTGTCGCGCTCGCTGCGTGGCGGCGCGACGCGTTGCGCTCATCTCAAGGATGCGGACGCACCATGCCGGAAATGCCAACCTTGGCCGCGACCTGCGCGCGCAACTGCTCGGCATCGCCACGGTTGGCAACCGGGCCGACGCGCACGCGGTTGAGCGCGCCCTTGTCGGTACGGACCTGTTCGACAAAGGCGCTGAAGCCGGCAGCGCGCACGCGGTCGCGCAGGGCATTGGCGTCTTCGGCGCGGCCGAACGCGCCCAGCTGCACGGCAAACCCGACGCCGCTCGCGGCAGGGGCCGCCGGCGCGGTGGGTGCGGCGGCAACGGGCTTCGCAGGCTCGGGCTTGGCCGGTTCTACCTTGGCGACTTCCGGCTTGGGCGGTGCAGGTTTGGTCGCTTCGGCCGGCTTGGGAGCGGCGGCGACCGGCTTGGCCGGTTCCGGCGGCAGGCTTTCGGTCTTGGGCGCGGCAGGCGCGCTGGCAGCGGCCACGCTGCTGCTGGGTTTTGCGGCCGACGCGGGCGTTGGCGTCGCAACCGGCGCCGGTGCGGCGGCATTGGCGTCCAACGTCACCACCTGCGCATTGACGTCGCCGCGCACCTTCACTGCCTGCAGCCTGGCCGATTCGGCCTGGGCCTGATCGGCATACGGCCCCACGCGCACGCGCCAGGCAGGGCGGCCATTGATCTGGGTCTTCTCGCTGAAGCCGGGCAATTGAGCCTGCTTGAGCCGCGCGATCACCGCATCGGCGTCGGCGCTGGTGGCATACGCACCAAAATTCACCGCGTAGTTGCCGGCCGCCACGTCCGGCGCAGACGGCGCGCTGCTGGGGTTCACCAGGTCGGCTGCGTCCGGGTTGTCCTGCACCGCCGCCGGAGCGCTGGGGGCACCAGCCATGCCCAGCGCACCACCCGCCGGCGCATTGCCAGGGGTGACCAGCGGCAATTCGCGGGTTTCGAACTCGCCATTGCCGGGCGCGGCAGGCGCCTCCAGCGGCACATCGGCGACACCGCTCGACGGCGCGGGGCCCTTGACCAGCATCGGCAGGAAGATCACGGCAAGCGCCACCAGAACGATGGCGCCAATCAGTCGCTGTTTCAGAGCAGTGTCCACAGTAAAGAGAGCTACAGGCGTGGCGGGGTGCCGCGGCGATTATAAGGCCGGCGCCACCTCGCCGACCCTAGTGGGCTGAACGAAGTGCGTTCAGCGCGTCGGCAACGGTATGAAACGAGCCAAACACCAGCACGCGGTCGCCCGGGTTGGCCATGGCGAGCACCGCTTGCACGGCGCCGGCGACGGTGTCATGGCATGGCGCCTGCGCAGCAACCGTGCCTTGCAGGCGCTGCTGCAGAGCCTGTGCAGACTGGCCACGCGCACCTTCCAAGCCGGCCAATGCCCAATGATCGATCTGCGCGGCCACTGCCTCCACCACCGCCGAGACGTCCTTGTCTGCCAGCGCCGCGTAGATCGCATGCGTGCTGCCGGCAATTGGCTGCGCGCCGAGCGCCTGCGCCAGCGCGCGCGCGGCCTGCGGGTTATGCCCAACATCCAGCAGCACCTCCACGCCAGCGACGTCGCTGCGCTGCAGGCGCCCCGCTACCTGAGCATCGGCGATGCCCTGCGCCCATGCCGTTTGCGGCAGCTCCACCGGCAACGCCTGCAGCGCAGCGATGGCGGCGGCGGCGTTGGCCAGTTGCACCGGGGCCTGCAATGCCGGCATCGGCAGCTCCAGGCGCACCGCCACATCGCGCCAGCGCCAATGCTGGGCGTCGATCGGCTCGAAGAAGTAATCGCTGCCGGCGCGGATCGCGTTGGCACCAAGTTGGTAGGCGCGGCGCAGCACGCTGGAGGGCGGGTCGATCTCGCCCAGCACCACCGGCTTCCACGCGCGGATGATGCCCGCCTTCTCGGCGCCGATCGCCTCGCGGTCCTCGCCTAGCCAGTCGGTGTGGTCGATATCCACGGTGGTGATTACCGCCACATCCGAATCGATGAGGTTGACCGCATCCAGGCGCCCACCCAGGCCGATTTCCAGCACCGCCAGGTCAAGTTCGGACCGCTGAAACAGCCACAGCGCCGCCAGCGTGCCGTACTCGAAATAGGTCAGCGGCGTCGTGCCACGCGCCGCCTCCACTGCCGCAAATGCGGCGACCAGCGCGGCATCGCTCGCATCGACACCATCGATGCGCACACGCTCGTTGTAACGCAGCAGATGCGGCGACGTGTACGCCCCCACCTTCCACCCAGCGGCGCGGCCGATCGCCTCGACAAAAGCCACCGTCGAGCCCTTGCCGTTGGTGCCACCCACAACGATGACATGCTTGGCCGGCGCCTCGATCTGCAGCCGCGCAGCCACCTCGCGCACGCGCTCCAGCCCCATCGCAATGCTGCTGGGGTGTTGCTGCTCGATGTAGGCGAGCCAGTCGGTGAGTGTGGTGGGAGTGGTCACGGGGTTACCTGATGTCGTGCGGGCGGCAGACATTATCCCGGTTGATGGAGTCTTGGACCAATGCAGGCAAGCCCGCTCCAGCGTAAATCGCAAGCGTTGACACCTGCTGTGTGCCGCGGCAACCGGCGAAGGTATACAGGGATAAGAGACTTACGTGCCAGAGTGGAGACAGCTGGGCGACGATACCCCTTACTGCGCCCCGTAAATCTCATCGATACGTTAGCCGAACATCGAGCGCTGGCCTTTCAATGTCACTGCAATCTGTTGCTCGGGATAGCGGCGGTACAGGCTTTCGCTGATGCAGAGGTAACTTGGAAACGCATACTCCATTGGTCCGCCACGCAACCGATACCCGCAAAAGTGTCTGCTCGATTGATAGCAGCTCTGCATAACCTACGGTTCTTCAAACCCACCACCGATGGCGAAAGTCAGCGACCAAGGCACTGTTTTTGCGCAACAGCCTGGACAGAAAACCCAGCATCATTAGTGTCCCGAAGAGCATGAATACATACAAAGACGCGTCCCTGGCCTTCCATGTCCGCTGGTCGAACAAGACGACGACTGTATTTATGTCGCAGCACTGTTAGCACGATGCCGACAATCAGGAATAGTCATCTCCAATAGCGTCCTTGCATGAACTCGCGCCGGTATGGAATCGGCAAATGCGCCGAGCAAGATCAGGCCCAACAGGAGGAATACGGAAGCTGCCTTCATCCAAGCAAACAGCTTTCACTTCACTGCACAACCCTTGAAATTTTCGTTGGACCGCACATAGGCAAGCGGGGCAGTGATATCTCATCCATCCTAGAAAAACAAAGAGGTCAATGAATGTGGCACTGGCGCATACAGCACACCACAATGGCTAAGGTACCGCTGCCTGCGGTGCGGCGGGATAGTAGTCATGCACTGTGGAACCCAGCGAGGAGCGCTTCCCTTGGATGACCGCACTCACCGCACCATTCGGGAAGCTCATCATTTCGTGCTCGCGAATGCAAAGCCGCACAGGTATCCCATGAGGCAATGGGGAAATCCTGAGTGCGTAAGGGCACATCAGGCTTTTCGGCGCCGAATGTATGAGCACTTGCTCTGAATACGTGCTGCCGAACGCCTCAGTCCATACCCAAGGCACAATCCTGACGACCAGCGCCCATACCACCAGCCCGATCACCATCGTGGACATCAGCCAGCGAAAGATACAGCGTTCGATACCGATTCGCTGCAACTGACGCTGGAGCCTGCCACTGGCATTGGCCCAGAGCAGCGCGCCAAACAGGGTTAACGCGGTGAAACCGAACACCACGAGGGTGAGGTCGATCAAGGCGTTGGCCGGCGGAAGGAACTTGAAAGAATTAGCGAAGAAAAGCAACGCCACCGGCGTCACAAACAGTAATAAAACACGAAAACGATTACCAAAATCTCTCATGCTTGAGACACCGGAGTAAGTGACTTAGCCGCCATCCTTGAGCAACACACTGACCCTGGTGTTACTACAACGCCCGATGCTTGGCTTCCCCAAAGAACGGGGTGTGGTGCGCGCAGTCGTTGAGGCGCACCACTTCCAGGTGATCGACGTCGTCGCCTTCGAGCAGGTTGAGCGTGGTCGGGGCCTGGCGGAAGCTCCACAGCTTGGACAGCGGCAGGCCCAGGATCTTGCACAGGATCACGCGGTTGACCGCGTCGTGCGCGACCACCAGCAAGGTGTCGTCGGCGCCCAGGCCATCGGCCGCGCGCGTCAGTCCGCGCCAGCTGCGGTCCAGCACCTGACGCAGCGATTCGCCGCCCGGCATCAGCACGGTGTCCGGCTCTTCGCGCCAGGCGCGCAGGCGCGCGGGGTCCTTGTCGTTGATCTCGCTGGCCAGCAGGCCTTCCCACTCCCCATGGGCAATTTCCTGCAGGTCCGGATCGGTCTGCAGCAGGCTTTCGCGCGATGCGCCCAATGCAGCTTTGGCAGTGGCCTGCGCGCGCGACAGCGGCGAAGCGACCGCACGGGTGATCTGCAGCGCCTGCAGCCGCTCGCCCAACGCACGTGCCTGGCCTTCGCCAACCGGCGACAGCGGAATATCGATCTGGCCCTGGTAACGGCCTTCGGCGTTCCACGGCGTCTCGCCGTGACGAGCAAGCAGGATGCGCATGCGCTGAGAGTTCCTTGGGGGAGGGGCCGGCACGCCGCGGCGAAACCGGACCGCATCATAACCGCTCCCCGCCCCTTCCCTCTGCGCTTCAGCGCACGCCCTGTTCCCTGCTGACCGCCGCGCGCGGCCGTTACGCACCCCATCTGAGCCTCTAGATCCTCCAAGCTGAGGCTGTACGCTTCCGATCCTCGGGTCCTGGTGAACTTGTCGAGGCCGGCAGCGGTGCCGGCGCGTTCAACCTGGAGATCGGCCGCTGTGTGCCGGTGTCACGCGCGCGATGCAGCGAACAGCGCCGCCACGCTGGACCTGCAGCCCTTGCACGCAGTACGCGTCCCGATACGGCAGGGCGCTGTTCCGGGCCAATATCCGCCACTCTGCCAGGCGCACTCAGACGCGCCCGAACGCCGGATCGCTGCGACTGGGCTTGCCGGTTTCCAGATGGCCGGCCAGACGCCGCCGGAACGCGCCGCCCGGTTGCTCGACGACCACGTCATACCAGTGGTCGCTTGCGGCGAGCGGCAACTGCAGGATCTGGCGCTGACCTGCAGAAAGTTGCAGCGCGCGCGGGCTCGGATCTGCGTAGTCCAGCGCGCGCAGTTGCAGCGTGCAAGGCTGTTGCCCGGCGTTACCGATCTCCAGGATCAGCGTGCCGCCGTCCTGGCGCGCTTCGAGCCACGGTGCTGCCGCTGGTTGCGGCGTGGTCGCCAGATCGCCGGCAAATTCGCGCAGAAATCCATTCGGCCCGTGCACGCGCAGCGCATATGCGCCGTCGTGCGCGGCGCCCATCGGCACGTCATCGAGCCGGGTACCAGGTAATACCGTGTAGTACCACGGCCCGCCGGTGGACGCGCTGGTGTAGACGTTGAATGCCGCCGCAGCCGTCCCGGTGTTGACGAACTGCAACTGCAGCGCGCCATCGTCCTGCACGCGTGCGTGCACCTGTGCGGCATATGGCAACGCGCGCGCCGGGCGTTGGCCGGGCTCCTGTCGCGGCATGACGGCGTTGGTCGGCGGCACCGGCAATGGCTTGTTGCGTAGCGCCGCCGTGCGTGCGCGGTAGTCGCCGATAGACGGCAATGCGCTCAGCGCCGAATCGTCCGGCTTGCGGAAATCGAACACGCTGGTGAGATCGCCACTGACCGCGCGACGCCACGGGCTGATATTCGGCTCGGCCACACCGAAGCGACGTTCCAGCAACCGCAGCACCGAAGTGTGATCGAACACCTGCGAATTGACCCAACCGCCACGCGTCCATGGCGAAATCACCAGCATCGGTACGCGGATGCCCAGGCCCACCGGCACGCCGTTGTAGGCCTCGCCGCGCACATCGACATTGCTGCGGCCCATGCGCGCGTCCAGCGCTGGCAATGGCGCCGGCACATGGTCGAAAAAGCCGTCGTTCTCGTCGTAATTGATGATCAAGGCTGTTTTCGCCCAGACCTGCGGATTGGAGGTCAGCGCATCGATCAACCGCGCCACCAGCGATTCGCCGTAAGCCGGCGGCGCTTCGGGATGTTCGCAATATGCAGTCGGCGGAATGATCCACGACACCTGCGGCAAGCGATTGCCCTGCACGTCGGCGGCGATCGCGGCAATCAGGTGGTCGGCCTGGGTGCTGGCTGCATTGTCTGCGGTGGATCCAGGCACACAGGCACGCGCGCGGCGATATCGTTCGTCAGCTGTGTCGAGCCCGCGGTAGTACGCAAAATACGCCAACGAGTTGCAGCCAAAATTGTCGTACTCCTGATACACGCGCCAATCGATGCCGGCCGCCTGCAAGCGCTGCGCATAGGTCGTCCAACCCATCGCCGCGTAACCAGGTTTGTCGCGCGCCATGTCGGCGGTCCAGTTGCCGTCATCGGCGTTGTCGGCCACCTGCGCGCGGGTATCGCCCACGCTCAGGCCGCTGGTGCCGGTGAACAGATACATGCGATTGGGATTGGTTGGCCCGTGCATCGAGCAGAAATAGCCATCGCAGATGGTGAACGCGTCGGCGAGTGCGTGGTAGTACGGAATGTCGTGACGTTGGAAGTAGCCCATCGTCAACTCGCCCTTGTAGGGCACCCACGCGTCGTATTCGGCCCAGCGCGCCGGGTCCTGCCCGTGGCCGGCTTTCCACGAATGATCCAGGCTTTTGATCAGCGGCGCGCTCGTGGTTTGCGCATCGAAGGCAAACGGCAGCAGTCGGCGCCCATCGGGCGCCGGCTGACTCCACACCGGCTGACCATCGCGCAACTGCAGCGCATGCGGATCGCCGAACCCGCGCACACCGCGCAGCGTGCCGAAGTAATGATCGAACGAGCGATTCTCCTGCATCAGGATCACCACATGTTCGATATCGCGCAGCGTGCCGGTCCGTGCATTGGCTGGCAGTGCCAGCGCGCGACCGATCGACGACGGCAATGCCCCGGCGGCAGTGAGCGCAGCAACGCGCTTGAGGAAATCGCGGCGCGAAGAAGATGACGTCATGACGAAAAACCCTGCAAAAGTCGGTGACGTGCAGCGCACACGGCGGCCGCACACGACACGTATAGCGGGCCTACGCGACAGTTTTGCGACAGCCACCGTCATCAATGTTTCATGAGCCATTGACACCCTGCGTCGCGAAACGCCGGTCTTGCACCGTGCGTCCGCCCTCAGCCGCGCTCGAATAGGACTCCCCCATGACTCCCGCCCGTCGTTTCCATGTCACGCCACTGGCATTCGCCCTCGCCGCGCTGCTTCCCGTCATTGCGCACGCCACCAATCCGGTCGCTGCCAGCGTGGCGGACGCACCGGTCACGTCCGCCGATGCCGCAAGCAACGCGACTCAGCTGGATGCGATCAACGTGGTCTCGCAAGGCAGCACGCGGCAGGTGCAGCGCATCAGCCGGCAGGATATCGAGCAGCTGACGCCAGGCAGCAGCGCCTTCAAGGCGGTGGAAAAACTGCCCGGCGTGCAGTTCCAGTCCGCCGATCCGTTCGGCACCTACGAGTGGTCCACCCAGGTCACCCTGCATGGCTTCGACCAGAGCCGCCTGGGCTACACGCTCGACGGCATTCCGCTGGGCAACATGAGCTACGGCGTCACCAACGGCCTGCACATCACCCGCGCCATCATTTCCGAAAACCTCGGCTCGGTAGAGATCGCACAAGGCGCCGGCGCACTCGGCACCGCGTCCAACACCAACCTCGGCGGCACCATGCAGTTCTACTCCGCCGATCCGCAGACCACGCCCGGCGCGCGGCTGGTGCAGACGGTGGGCAGCGATGCCACGCGACGCACCTTCGTGCGCGCCGATACGGGCGATCGCGATGGCTTGTCGGCGTACCTGTCCTACGCCAATGCCACTACCGACAAGTGGAAAGGCTTCGGCGATCAGCAATCCGAACAGGCCAACCTCAAGACCGTGTACCAGTGGGGCGACGGCAATCGTCTGAGCCTGTTCCTGGATACCTCGCGGCGCAAGGAATACGACTACATGGATCTGTCGTTGACCAGCCAGCGCGCACTGGGCTGGGACTACGACTACCTGCAACCGGATTGGGCCACCGCCGTACAGATGGCGCGCGCCTACCAGAGCACCGGCGCCACCAGCGGCGTGACCAACGGTTACCCGCAATCGCTGGCCGGATTGCCCAGCGACTACAGCTGGCTCGATGCCAGTTACTACGCCGGCGGCGGCCTGCGCCGCGACAATCTTGCCGGCCTGTCGGGCACGTTCGTGTTCGGCGGTGTCACGTTGGATGCCACCGGCTACTACCACGCCAATCGCGGCGAAGGACAGTGGGTCACGCCGTATGTCGTCACCTCGGCGCAGATTCCGGTGTCGATGCGCACCACCGACTATGGCCTGGACCGTTTCGGCGGTACCAGCGCACTGAAATGGTCGTGGGGCACTCACGATCTGGAAGCCGGCGTGTGGGCCGAGAATGCGCGCACCACGCAGGGCCGCAACTACTTCGCGCTCGGCAACGAGGGCTACACCTCGCTGTACAACGTGTACGAAGCGCAGACCCCGTTCCGCCGCGATTTTCTGCAGCGCTACACCACCCAGACCCGCATGCTCTACGTGCAGGACACCGTGCGTTTGCTCGATGACCGCCTGACGTTGAACTACGGCGCAAAGGCGCTCAACACCACCACGCGCGCGCAGTCGCTGGTGCCCACCACATCACTGGCGCAAGGCCGCATTCGTGCCGAAGACAGCTTTCTGCCGCAAGTCGGCGTGAACTACAAACTCGACGAACGGCAGGACATCTACGCGTCCTACAGCAAGAACATCGCCGCCTTCGGGTTCACCCCGTTCGCCACCTCGCAGGCCGCGTTCGATCGCAGCCGCTCCACGCTGGAGCCGGAAGAGTCGCAAACCGTACAGATGGGCTACCGCATGCAGGACGAGCAGTTCCAGCTCTCGGCCGATGCCTACTTCACCAAGTTCTCCAACCGTCTGTTGACCACCTCGCCGTGCAGCGCGGTGCAGACCTGCGCTTCGATCCTGAGCAATGTCGGCGCGGTGCATAGCGCCGGTGCGGATCTGGCGGTGATGTGGCGCCCGACCGACGGCCTGAGCTGGTTGAACTCGCTGTCGTGGAATCGCTCGCGCTATCAGGACGATTACCTCAACAACGGTGTGGTCGCGACCTCGGGCAAGGACGTGGTTGGCATCCCGGCGCTGATGTTCTCTTCCAGCGCCAGCTATCAGCTGGGTAACCTGCGCCTGGATCTGGACGGCAAGTACGTCGACAAGCGCTACATCACCTTTCTCAACGATTCGCAGGTGCCCTCGTACTGGCTGTTCAACGCCGGTGCGCGCTACGACTTCGGTCGCGTCGGCGGCGTGGCGGATATCGCCCTGGCGCTCAACATCACCAACCTCACCGACAAGCGCTACTTCGCCAGCACTGGCACCAACGGCTACGTCGCTTCCGATCCGGACGGCTACAACCAGACCATGGTGGTCGGCGCCCCACGCCAGTACTTCATGAGTCTGGACGTGAAGTTCTGATCAGCCCTGCAATCGCCGCTCTCCCGCTGGGGAAGAGCTTGGGGTGAGAAGACGGGCGCCAAGCGAGGGCGCATGGCGACGCGGCTGGGCGGCTGACTGCCTGAGGCACCCCTCATCCGGCGCTGCGCGCCACCTTCTCCCGCACGCGGGAGAAGGCATGCGGACGATCGCCTGGTCTTGCGTCGATCCGCCGCTGCGTAGCCCGACCCAATCCTCCTCGTCCTCTTGCCTTCTCGCCTTCTCGCCTTCTCGCCATCTGGCCTCCTTGCTCTATCGCTCTATCGCTCTATCGCCCTCTCGCCTTCTTGCCTCCTGGCCCTCTCGCCTGCGAGCCTTCTGGCCTTGTCGACTTGTCGACGTATTCGCCTTCTCAACGTGCCCTGCTTCTCTGGCATCCCCGCCCTTCCCCCGCCAGCGGGGGAAGGTGCCCGCAGGGCGGATGGGGGCAGCAGTCGTCAGCCAACCCTCACGCATGCGGCCCCCACCCCATCCAGCGCCCACCCGAACGGCAGCCATCACTGCAGACCGGTTCTTGCACCGCCGCATGGCAGCCACCTCGCCCCGCATATAATCGGCCACTTACTTTTACTCAGCAGGCCCCGCCAGATGGCGCAGACGATGAAGGCGCTGGTCAAGCGCGAAGCGAACAAAGGCATCTGGATGGAGCAGGTTCCCGTGCCCACGCCCGGCCCCAACGAGGTGCTGATCAAGCTGGAAAAGACCGCCATTTGCGGCACCGATCTGCATATCTACCTGTGGGACGAATGGAGCCAGCGCACCATCACGCCTGGCCTGACCATCGGCCATGAGTTTGTCGGCCGTGTGGCCGAGCTCGGTTCGGCAGTCACCGGTTACCAGGTCGGCCAGCGCGTCTCGGCCGAAGGCCACATCGTCTGCGGTCATTGCCGCAACTGCCGTGGTGGCCGCCCGCACCTGTGCCCCAACACGGTGGGTATCGGCGTCAACGTCAACGGTGCATTCGCCGAATACATGGTGATGCCGGCGTCCAACCTGTGGCCGATCCCGGACCAGATCCCCTCCGAGCTGGCCGCGTTCTTCGACCCGTACGGCAACGCCGCGCATTGCGCGCTGGAGTTCGATGTCATCGGCGAAGACGTGCTGATCACCGGCGCCGGCCCGATCGGCATCATTGCCGCCGGCATCTGCAAGCACATCGGTGCGCGCAACGTGGTGGTCACCGACGTCAACGATTTCCGTCTGAAGCTGGCCGCCGACATGGGCGCCACGCGCGTGGTCAACGTGTCCAACACCTCGTTGAAGGAGGTGATGAAGGACCTGCATATGGAAGGTTTCGACGTCGGCCTGGAAATGAGCGGCAACCCGCGCGCGTTCAACGACATGCTCGATTGCATGTACCACGGCGGCAAGATCGCCATGCTCGGCATCATGCCGCGCGGCGCCGGCTGCGACTGGGACAAGATCATCTTCAAGGGCCTCACCGTGCAAGGCATCTACGGCCGCAAGATGTACGAGACCTGGTACAAGATGACCCAGCTGGTGCTGTCGGGCTTCCCGCTGCAAAAAGTGCTGACGCATCAACTGCCGATCAACGACTTCCAGAAAGGCTTCGACCTGATGGAAGAAGGCAAGGCCGGCAAGGTCGTATTGAGTTGGAATTGACCGAGCGGCAGTGAGCAACGCAAAAGGCGCCGCAAGGCGCCTTTTGCATGTCGCGTGTTCGGTGTCCGACAGCTACATCACGCGTGGCAGTCATCGCCCGCCACGCATGCATCAGCCACGCGTTTAACGCATCGCACTCACGGCCAGGTGACGGTGGCGGTCGCCACCAGATGGTTCTGCGAATTTTGCCGCCCGAAGCCGAATTCGGCCGCTTCGCTGGTGTCGTAATAGCCCACGGTCAAACCCAGCGGGCCGAAGGTCTTGCCCACGTTCACGCCGAAGTCGTTGTAGTCGTGGTCCACCTGGCTCAGCGCCGAGGTGTAAATGCTGTGCCCGGCGTGCGCGCCAACGGTGAAGTCATGCGGCAACGCCCAGTTGGCGTCCAGTGCGTAGTAATACCCATCGGTGTCGGTGCCGTACAGATCGTTGGTGTAGGCAACGGTCAGGCTGTAGGTCTTCAGGAACGTGGTTTTGGTGATCAGCTCGGCGTAGTTGGAAGCGCCCGCGCCCAGGTACTGGTAGCGGTTCACCATCACGTCGAGATTGAAATTGGTGCTCAGATCGGTGTTGTAGCCGACAAAGCCGTCCACTTCCCAATCCGGATCGCCAGCGCCGAAATCGACATTGGAGGCCCAGGTGCCGACGTAGAACCCGTACGGCAATTTGTAGGTCAGCCCGGCCTGAAACGCGGGTTCTTCGTTGGTCTGCGAGATACCGCGGAACAGGTAATCGCTGGTCACCGCAAAGGTGCCGCTGAGCGGCGACGCGGGCGCTTCTTCGTCCTGTGCCTGTGCAAGCGGCACCACACCCAACAGCAGCAACGACAGACAACAAGCGAGCGGGGAAGGCTTCATGGGCATCTCCTGAAACGATGGGCGGTCGGTTGGCGAGCGAAGACTGCAATGACTTCTTAGTCCAACTGTCATTGCAGCGCAACATAAAAGTCGCGCTCGCTCGATCCAGCGCACATCTCTGGTCGCCGATGCGCTGGTCAGATGCCTGTTTCATCGACCGATCGGGCCGAATCTTGATGGAGGGGATTGGGGAGTGGGGAGTCGAGATTCGCAACAGCCACAGCAAGACGCCTTTGGCGAATCTTTGGTGCCGATCGCTTATCCAGACGCAGGGCGTCGCCCACCTGCCTGCATCAGGCTGGAAACACGCCGTAGTGCCGTGCGGACAGTCGCAGCTGTTGGCCGGGTTCGAAGCTTCCTGCCGAGGCCGGTAGTTCCACTTCCACCTCATTGCCTGCCGGCTGCAGCGTGGCACGCAGGCGCAGGCGCGCCCCACTACGCTGCGACCAGGCCACCGTGGCCGGCCAGCCGGCGTCGTCGGGCACCAGATCTTCCGGACGCACGTACACCTCGACCGGGCCAGCGGCCAGTGCGGCGTTGGCTGCCGGCAACGCGTGACCTGCCACCTGGATCTGCCCTTGCGCCAGCACACCGGGAATGCGGTTCACCGCACCCACGAACGAATACACGAACGGCGAAGCCGGCTTGTCGTAGATCATCGCCGGGGTGTCGAGTTGCTCGATGCGGCCACGGTTGAGGATGGCGACGCGGTCGGCCAGTTCCAGTGCTTCTTCCTGATCATGAGTCACGAACACCGTGGTCAGACCGGTCTGCTCGTGCAGCGCGCGCAGCCAGCGCCGCAGATCGCGGCGCACCTGCGCATCCAGCGCGCCGAATGGCTCGTCCAGCAGCAGTACGCGCGGCTCGATCGCCAGCGCACGCGCCAGTGCCACACGCTGGCGTTGCCCACCCGAGAGCTGGGTGGGATAGCGTTGCTCCAGGCCCTGCAATTGCACCAGCGCCAGCAGTTCTTCCACCCGCGCACGGATACGCGCTTCGGCCCAGCGCTCGTTGCCGCGGCGCACCCGCAGCCCGAAGGCGATGTTCTCGAACACGTCCATATGCTTGAACAATGCGTAGTGCTGAAACACGAAACCGACCCGGCGCGACTGCACGCTCATACGCGTGGCATCTTCATCGCCGAACAGCACTTGCCCGCCATCGGCGTGCTCCAGCCCGGCCATGATCCGCAGCAGCGTGGTCTTGCCCGACCCGGAGGGGCCGAGCAAGGCCAGCAACTCGCCCTGACGCACATCCAGGGTGATGTCGTCCAAGGCGGTGAAGGTCTCGAACTGCTTGCGCAGGCGGTGGATGCGGATGCCCATGGTCACCTCAATGGCGGTGGTTGGCGGCCAGCGAATCGCCGTGCCGCCATTCCAGATACGTCTTCAGCGCCAGCGTCAGCAGCGCGGTCAAGGCCAGCAGCGACGCGCACGCAAATGCGGCGCTGTAGGCGTATTCGTTGTAAAGAATTTCCACATGCAGCGGCAGCGTATTGGTGCGCCCGCGAATATGCCCGGACACCACCGACACCGCGCCGAACTCGCCCATTGCACGCG
This sequence comes from Xanthomonas sp. Leaf148, assembly GCF_001423585.1. GTDB lineage: Bacteria > Pseudomonadota > Gammaproteobacteria > Xanthomonadales > Xanthomonadaceae > Xanthomonas. The sequence continues at coordinate 948,924 of NZ_LMOP01000001.1, forward strand.
CCGCGCACAGCAACACGCCATACAACAGGCCCCAGCGGATATTGGGCAAGGTCACGCGCCAAAACATCTGCCAGCCATTCGCACCCAGACTCAGCGCGGCCAGTTCTTCGTCGCTGCCCTGTTGCTCCATCAGCGGCATCAACTCGCGCGCAATGAACGGGAAGGTGACGAAGGTCGTCGCCAGCACGATGCCCGGCAGCGCGAACACGATACGCGGCAGCTGGATCACCAGCTCGCCCAAGGCCGGCAACTGCACCCGCCAACCTTCGTCGATCAACGGCCAGGCCCAACCGCTACGGCCGAAGATCAGCACGAAGATCAAGCCAGCCACCACCGGCGAAACCGAGAATGGCAGGTCGATCAGGCTGACCAGCAGACGCTTGCCCCAGAACTGATGTTTGCTGATGGCCCACGCCGCAGCAACGCCGAAGATCAGATTCAACGGCAACACGATCGCCGTCACCAGCAGCGTCAGCTTGATCGCCGACAACGCATCCGGGTCGACCACCGCGCGCAGAAACACGTCCCAACCGCCGCGCAGCGCTTCGGCAAATACCAGCACCAGCGGCAGCAGCAGGAACGCCAGCAAAAAGACCAGCGCCCCAAGAATCATCAACCACTGCACCCAGCGCGGCTCATTGGTGGCCGAGTCGGTGATGCGGCGCGCCTGCTCGGTCATCGTGCGGGTCTGCAACATGGAAGGCAGCGACGAAGCAGCATTGCTCATGCGGGCCTCTGTTGATAGCGCAGCAGGCGTGCCTGCAGCGTGTTGACCAGCAGCAGGATCACGAACGACAGCAACAGCATTGCCGCTGCAATTGCGGTAGCACCGGCATAGTCGAATTCCTCCAGCCGGATGGTGATCAGCAGCGGCGCGATCTCGGTGGAATTGGGCAGATTGCCGGCGATGAAGATCACCGAGCCGTACTCGCCCACCCCACGCGCGAAGGCCAATGCAAACCCGGTCAGCACAGCCGGCCACAACCCCGGCAGCACCACCCGCCACACCGTCTGCCAGCGCGAGGCGCCCAGCGTGGCAGCGGCGGCTTCCAGCTCACGCTCGCTCTCGGCCAGCACCGGCTGCACCACCCGCACCACAAACGGCAATCCCACGAATACCAGCGCCAGCACGATGCCCAGCTGGGTGTAGGCCACCTTGATGCCGATCGCCTCCAACCAACGCCCGACCCAGCCGTTTTCACCGTACAACGCGGTCAGCGCAATGCCGGCCACCGCAGTTGGCAACGCAAACGGTAGATCGATCACCGCATCGAACAAGCGCTTGCCCGGAAAGCTGTAACGCACGAACACCCACGCCACCCAGGTGCCCATCACCGCATTGAAGGCGCCCGCCACGAAGGCCGTGCCAAAGCTCACCCGCAGCGCCGACAGCACGCGCGGCTCGCTCCACACCTTCCACAAGCCTTCCCAGCCCAGGCCGCTGGTCTTGATGAAGATCCCCAGCAGCGGGATCAGCACGATCAATCCGAGCCAGGTCAGGGTGATGCCCAGACTCAGGCCCAGCCCCGGCATCACGCGTCGGCGCGATGGCGACGCTGGGCGTGCAACCGACGTCTGCATGCCTACTTCTTGGCCTGGATCTGGTCGAACAGGCCACCATCGGCGAAGTGTTCCTGCTGCGCCTTATCCCAGGAGCCGAACGCCTGCTGGATGGTGACCAGCTTGATGTCCGGGAAGCGGGCCAGGTCCGCCGGGTCGGCGAATTCGGGGTGGCGCGGGCGATAGAAATGCTTGGCGGCCAGCTTCTGGCCTTCCGGCGCGTACAGATAACGCAGATAGGCCTCGGCCACATCGCGCGTACCGTGCTTGTCCACGTTCTTGTCGACCAGCGCAACCGACGGCTCGGCCAGGATCGACAACTTCGGCACCACGATCTCGAACTTGTCCTTGCCCAACTCTTCGCGCGCCAGCAACGCCTCGTTTTCCCAGGCCAGCAGCACATCGCCGATGCCGCGCTGCACGAAGGTCGTCGTGGCGCCGCGCGCGCCGGTATCCAGCACCGGCACGTTGCGGAACAGCGCCTGCATGTAGCGCAGGATGCGTTCGCGGTCGCCCTTGAAGATGTGATCGGCGTAGGCCCAGGCAGCCAGATAGTTCCAGCGCGCGCCACCGGAGGTCTTGGGGTTGGGGGTCACCACCGCCACGCCCGAGCGCAGCAGGTCCGGCCAATCGTGGATGTTCTTCGGGTTGCCCTTGCGCACCAGGAACACGATCGTGGAGGTATACGGCGCGCTGTTGTCGGGCAGTCGCTTCTCCCAATCGGTATCGATCAGCTTGGCCTTCTGCGCGATGGCATCCACGTCATACGCCAGCGCCAGCGTGACCACGTCGGCCTCGATCCCGTCGATCACCGCGCGTGCCTGCTTGCCGGAGCCACCATGCGAGGTCTCCACGGTGACCGTGTCCTGCGGGTGCTGCTGTTTCCACTGCGCCGCAAACACCGTGTTGTAGTCGCGGTAAAACTCGCGCGTAGGGTCGTAGCTCACATTGAGCAGCCCGATGTCGCGCGCCCCCGCCGGGCCGGCCAGAACCAGGAGGGTGCAAAGAAGGGAAGCAAGACGGATACGGGGGTGTGTCACAACGATCTCCTGGCCGGTGGGCGCAGCTGAACAGCAAGCATGCCATGCTGCGCAGCGGCACGCGGGCGGTGAAATGACATCAGTGCCGCCGCTTATGCCGATTTTGCATGACGTAGTGGTATGCCATTGTGATCGTTAACATTGCGCTTCTTTCTTTGCCACAGCGACCGCCATGACCCGTCCGCCTGCCGCGCTCACCGCCCACTACGCCGCCGAACTGGAGACGATCCAGTCCCAGGGCCTGTTCAAGTCCGAGCGCATCATCACCGGCCCGCAGTCGGCGCGGATCACGCTGGCCGACGGCCGCAGCGTGCTCAACTTCTGCGCCAACAATTACCTGGGCCTGGCCGACCACCCGGACATCATCCAGGCCGCCAAGGACGCACTGGACACGCACGGCTTCGGCATGGCCTCGGTGCGTTTCATCTGCGGCACCCAGGATCTGCATAAGCAGCTCGAACGCACCATTGCCGATTTCTTCGGCACCGAAGACACCATCCTCTATGCGGCCTGCTTCGATGCCAACGGTGGCCTGTTCGAGCCGCTGCTCGGCGAGCACGACGCCATCATTTCCGACGCGCTCAACCATGCCTCCATCATCGACGGCGTGCGCCTGTGCAAGGCCAAGCGCTTCCGCTACGCCAACTGCGACATGGCCGATCTGGAAGCGCAGCTGCAGGCCGCCGATGCGGCCGGCTGCAAGACCAAACTGATCACCAGCGATGGCGTGTTCTCGATGGACGGCTTCATCGCGCCGCTGGACGAAATCACTGCGCTGGCGCGCAAGTACAACGCGCTGGTGCATATCGACGAATGCCACGCCACCGGCTTTCTGGGCGCCACCGGGCGCGGCTCGGCCGAGGTCAAGGGCGTGCTGGACCAGATCGACATCTTCACCGGCACCCTGGGCAAGGCGATGGGCGGCGCGCTGGGTGGTTTCACCACCGCAAAGCGCGAGGTGATCGAACTGCTGCGCCAGCGCTCGCGCCCCTACCTGTTCTCCAACTCGTTGCCGCCGCACGTGGTAGCCGCCGGCATCAAGGCGTTCGACATGCTGGAAGCGGCCGGCGACCTGCGCACGCAACTGGTCGACAACACCCGCTATTTCCGCGAGCGCATGACCGCCGCCGGCTTCGACCTCAAGCCCGGCGTGCATCCGATCAGCCCGGTGATGCTCTACGACGCACCGTTGGCGCAAAAGTTTGCCGAGCGCCTGCTGGAAGAAGGCATCTACGCCATCGGCTTCTTCTTTCCGGTGGTGCCCAAGGGGCAGGCTCGTATCCGCACCCAGATCAGTGCCGCGCATACCCGCGAGCATCTGGATCTGGCCATCGACGCCTTCATCAAGATCGGCCGCGAACTCGACGTCATCAAGGCCTGAGCATGCGCACGGTGCTGCGCCAACGGCTCCTGCTCGCGGCGCACACCGATGCCCAGGCGCAGCTGCTCGCCGGCAGTTGGGAAACCCGCTGCCTGCATTGCCGTCGCCGCCTGCAGATTCGTGTCGATGGTGAACCGCTGGGCCACACCACCCTCGAACACGTGGTCCCGCAGGCCTGGTTCGGACGCCGCGCGGCGGCAGCGCTGTGCGCGCTGGTTGGCGACGACCCCAACGACGCGCGCAATCTGGCGCTGGCGTGTGCCGGCTGCAATCACGCCAAAGGACGGCGCCACGATGCAAATGGCGCCGGCGATGCACGCGCCGTCGAGGTCGTCAGCGCGCTGCTCAGCGCGCGTTTGGCACGCTGGCGGGAACCGACGTCAGTGCCTGGACTTCCTCCGCGCTGAGCATCCGCCAGGCGCCTTTGCCCAACTCGCCCATCGGCAGCGGCCCGATCGCCACGCGCACCAGCCGCAACACCCCGATCTCCACGGCCGCCAGCAGCCGACGAATCTGCCGGTTACGGCCTTCGTCCAGCACGATTTCCAGCCACGCATTGCGCTCGCCCTCGCGCAGCAAGCGCACCTGCTTGGCGCGCAGCAGCGCGCCATCACCGTCGGGGTCGGGATCGATCACCCCGGCCTGCAACTGCACCAGCTGCTCGGCGCCAGGGCGGCAGTCGATCTGTACGTGATAGGTCTTGTCGGGCCCGGTCGCCGGGTCGGTCACCGCCGCCGCCCATTGCGGGTCGTTGCTGAAAAGCAGCAGACCTTCGCTGGCCTTGTCCAGCCGCCCCACCGGCGCAATCCACGGCAGGCCGGCGCCGTCGAAACAGCGATACACCGTGTCCCTGCCCTGCTCGTCGCGCACGGTGGTGACCACGCCGCGCGGCTTGTTGAGCATCAAATAGACCCGCGCAGGCCCGGCCAACGGCTGGCCATCGACCGTGATCGCCTCATGCTGGTCGGCACGGATCGGACATTCAGGGTCGCGGATCACCCGCGCTTCCACGCTGACCCGCCCATCGGCGATCCAGCGTGCCGCTTCGGTGCGCGAACACACCCCTAGCTTGGACAACACCCGCGCCAGCCCATGGCGTGGCGCGGCGGTCACCGGTCCTGCCACCGATGGGCGCGAGACGCGCGGCGGCGCTGCCGAACCACGGTTGCGATGCCGGGACGTTGCCGGCGGAGGCCGCCGGGTCATGCCGTCCCGACCGTGCGGCTTACTTGTTTTCGATCGGCTTGGCGTCGGCTGCGGGCGCAGCCGGAGCCGGTGCCGCAACCGGACGCGCCTTGACCACACGCACGCCGCGCGCCTTCATCCAGGCATCGAACTCTTCGGCGGTCATGCGCTTGCCGTTCTGGCTCATGTCGAAGCGCCACGGCGTGTTGTCGAACGCGGTGGTGGCCTTGTAGGCCGCCGGATCGTTCGGATTGACGGTGCCGCCCGGCGGAATGACCTTGGCCAGATCCTGGCAACCTTCCACACGCAGGCGCAGCAGCACGCGGTCCACGGACTGATCGCTGCTGTACGGCTGTGCCAGCACGCCGGTGGGCATGCCCAGCTGCACGCTGCGGGTGTAGAACTCGGCGGCGGCCGGTGCAATGACGGTGGCGGGCAACGGCAGCGGCTGGGACACCGTGCTGCCGGCGCAGTTCGGAGCGGCGTAGGCGGCGGGAATCAAGGCGAGACAGAGCAATCCTGCCGAAGCGGTACGCAGCATCGTTGGTTCTTCCAATAAAAGTGTGGTGTCGACGCGGCGAGTGTAGGCAGCGATGAACGCTGTTTCAACCGGAACCGTGCCTGGATAGCAACACAGACAGCATTGCGGCCTGTGTGCGAAGGAATTTGGGGATGTTTGGAGCGCACATAGACAAAACCCGGCACAAGGCCGGGTTTTGTATGGAACAAGCTAGCGGTCCAATTAGTTCTGGACGTTCAGCTCGGTACGACGGTTCTTCGCACGGCCTTCCGGATTGTCAGAACCATCCGGGTTGGCGTTCGGAGCAATCGGACGGCTCTCGCCGTAGCCGATCGGGCCGACCAGACGCGACGCATCAACGCCGTTCTTGGTCAGGTAGTCGTACACGGTGGTCGCACGACGCTCGGACAGCTTCTGGTTGTACGCGTCGGTACCCTTCGAGTCGGTGTGACCGGCAACCTCGACCTTCAGGTCGGGGTAGCGCTTCAGGATCTCGGTCGCTTCGCTCAGGATCGACATTGCGTCAGGACGCAGGGTCGACTTGTTGAAGTCGAAGTTAACGCCCTTCAGGTCGATCGACACAGGCACCGGGCAACCGTCCGGACCGATGGTCTGGCCAGGCTGCGAAGCCGGGCACTTGTCGTCGCAGTTGTTGACGCCGTCACCGTCGTCATCCAGGTCTGCGCAGCTCGGAGCAACCGGAGCCGGAGCCGGCGGCGGAGCGGTCGACGGAGCCGGTCCCAACGGGATCACGACGCCGACCGAAGCCAGCACGTCGCCGAACCAGTCTTCCTGCGGAGCAGCAACGCTCTGGTCGTTGAAGTCGGCGCGGTAGGCCAGTTCAGCACGCACGGCGACGCGCTTGTCGAAGGTGGTCTGCAGACCGACACCAGCCTTGGCGGCAAAGTTGCCGTCTTTCTGCTGGCCCGGCGAAACCGGGTTCGGGGTTGCGTCGAACTCTTCTTCCGAACGCTGATAGCCCAGACCGAACAGCAGGTAGGGGTTCCAGCCGCGGCCTTCCTGGATGAAGTGGCGACGCAGGTCGAACGAGATGCCGTACTGGCTCCAGTTCTGATCCTGGTTGGCATCGAAGTTCGGGTTCTGATAGTTCAGTTCACCGTCGATCGACCAGTTCGGGCTGACAAACTTGCCCAAGCCCAGGGTGACGAACGGAGCATCATTGGTCAGACGATCGCTGTCCTGGAAGTTGAAGCCAGCGCTACCGGTCAGGTACCAACGGTCATCGAACTCCTGCGCGGACGCAGCCTGGGCAACTGCCAGACCGCCGAGCAACGCGGCAGTGAGAATTTTCTTGTTCATTTATACAGCTCCTTCTTTGGGAGATAAACCGATAGAGGCGTTGTTCTTGGTAAAGATGCTCGTCACATCCAGAGCCATCGGGGCGCAGATTAAGCCGGCCTCAGTGAAGATCGCGTTAACGGTCATATAACATGTGAAAGCAATCACCAGGGTTGCAAACCCCAGGCAATACTACGTATACAGTTTCATGAAGGAAAGGACCGGGCACTCACTTTCACCGGCCACCCCATCTGAACGGCAGCCGACTCAAGCCTGTTGAATACGGTTACAAGCCTGCTGGTTTTCAATGGCCACGACCAAGCCAAAAACCACATTGGTGAACGCAAGGCCCCGTACGAGCTGAATTGTGGGGCCGGTAGTTGCAGCTGACTCGCTTCACAACGCACCCTGAACTTCCCATCAGGAGAGCCCCGATGAAAGCCGTCGCCCTCACCCGCTATCTGCCGATCGACGATCCGGCATCGCTGCTTGACATCGACATCCCCGTCCCTGAGGCGCCGTCGGGGTATGACTTATTGGTACGTGTCGAAGCGATCTCCGTGAATCCGGTCGATACCAAGCTGCGGGCGCCGAAGCCGCAGCCCCTGACCGAGCCGAAAATCCTGGGATACGACGCGGCTGGCGTGATCGAAGCAGTCGGCCCGGAGGTCACCGCGTTTGCCGTGGGCGATGAGGTGTACTACGCCGGCGATATCGGCCGGCCGGGAAGCAACGCGCAGTATCAGCTGGTGGATGCGCGCATTGCCGGGTGCAAGCCCACCTCGCTGAGTTTTGCGCAGGCGGCCGCACTGCCGTTGACCACACTGACTGCGTGGGAGCTTCTGTTCCAACGCATGCCGTTCGCGTTCGATGGCGCACGCAATCGCGGCCGGCATCTGTTGATCATCGGCGGTGCCGGCGGCGTGGGGTCGATCGCGATCCAGCTGGCGCGGCATGCCGGCTTCACGGTGATTGCCACTGCCTCGCGCCCGGAAAGCATCGAATGGGTGCGGCAGATGGGCGCGCAGCAGGTGATCGATCATCACCAGCCGCTGCAGCCGCAGTTGCAGGCGTTAGGTCTGCCGCACGTGGATGCAGCGCTGAATCTGGCCGACACCGACCGCTACTGGCAGCAGCTGGGCGAGATCCTGGCGCCGCAGGGGCATGTCGGTCTGATCGTCGAGCCACGCGGCCCGCTGATGATTGGCGACCCGTACAAATCCAAGTGCATCGGCATCCATTGGGAGCTGATGTTTGCGCGGTCGCGCTACGCCACCGACGACATGGTGGAGCAGCATCGCATCCTCAACCGTACTGCAAGCCTGATCGATGCTGGTGAGCTGCGCACGACGCATACCGAGACGCTGTCGCCGATCAATGCCGACACCCTGCGCGAAGCGCATCGGCGGCTGGAGGGCGGCAGCACGATCGGCAAACTGGTGCTGGCCGGGTGGTAGCCGCGGTGGCTGGCCCCGCCTGTTTGCACTGCAGTGAGGCAGCCCGAAGGCGCCCGCGCCCGCCTTCGGGTTGCACGAGCGCTGTGATCAAGCGCCACCGCCGCATGGGCAGACGCTCCGCAAGGCAGGTCTTGGCCTAGCGGACGGTGTGACGTCGGCCAACCTGCAGCTGCGTCGCGGCCGGCAGCGTGGAATTCGGCACCCAGGGCTTGCCGCCAGGCCCGTTTGCCTGCATCGTGCGCACTCCGTACGCCAGCGTATCCATATCATGTCGCCCGCCACCGGCCCTTCCGCCTCCTCCTTTCCGCACCTGTTCACGCCACTCGATCTGGGTTTCACCCAATTGCGCAATCGCGTCCTGATGGGCTCGATGCACACCGGGCTGGAAGATCGTGCGCGCGATTTCCCCAGGCTGGCCGCCTATTTCGCCGAACGGGCGGCAGGCGGAGTGGGCCTGATTGTCACCGGCGGCTTCTCGCCGAACGTGGTGGGTTGGCTCAAGCCGTTCGGCGGCAAGCTGTCGTGGCCCTGGGAAGTGCGCCCGCACCGCCAGGTCACCCGCGCGGTGCACGAACACGGCGCCAAGATCTGCATGCAGTTGCTGCACGCCGGGCGCTATGCGTATCACCCGTTGTCGGTGGCGCCGTCCAAGCTGCAGGCGCCGATCAACCCGTTCACCCCGCGCGCGCTGTCGGCAGCGGCGGTGGACCGGCAGATCGCCGCGTATGCGCGCGCCGCGCGGCTGGCGCGCGAGGCCGGCTACGACGGTGTCGAGGTGATGGGCTCGGAAGGCTATCTGATCAACGAGTTCACCGCCGCGCGGACCAACAAGCGCAGCGATGCCTGGGGTGGCGACGCAGCCAAGCGCATGCGGTTTGCGGTGGAGATCGTGCGTCGCATCCGTGAAGCCTGCGGGCCGGACTTCATCATCATCTACCGGTTGTCGCTGGTGGACCTGGTCGAAGACGGCAACCAGTGGCAGGAGATCGTGGCGCAGGCGCAGGCAATCGAAGCCGCCGGCGCGACCATCATCAACTCCGGCATCGGTTGGCATGAAGCGCGCGTACCGACCATCGCCACCTCGGTGCCACGCGCCGCATTCGCCGGCGTTACCGCCAAACTCAAACCGCACCTGCGCATTCCGGTGGTGGCGAGCAACCGCATCAACATGCCGGAAGTGGCAGAACGCATTCTGTCCGACGGCGCAGCGGACATGGTGTCGCTGGCGCGCCCGCTGCTGGCCGACCCGGAGTGGACCAACAAGGCCCGCGCCGGGCAGTCGCACACCATCAATACGTGTATCGCCTGCAACCAGGCCTGCCTGGATCACGTGTTCGAAAACAAACTGGCTACCTGCCTGGTCAACCCGCGCGCGGTACACGAAACCGAGCTGATCTATACGCCCACCACGACACCCAAGCGCATTGCCGTGGTCGGCGCCGGACCGGCGGGGCTGGCGTGCGCGACGGTGGCGGCCGAGCGCGGGCATCGCGTCACCTTGTTCGATGCGAGCAGCGAGATTGGCGGGCAGTTCAATGTCGCCAGGCGTATCCCCGGCAAGGAAGAATTCAACGAAACGCTACGCTATTTCCGTCATCGCATCGAAACGACTGGCGTCCAGCTGCGTCTGGACACGCACGTGCAGGCAGCAGACCTCAAGGACTTCGACGAGGTTGTATTGGCGACCGGCATCGAGCCGCGCAAGGTCGACTTCCCGGGCGCCGATCACCCGATGGTGGTGAACTACCTGGATGTGGTGCTGGGTCGGCATGTGGCCGCTCCCAAGGTGGCGATCATCGGCGCGGGTGGCATCGGTTTCGATGTCGGCGAATTTCTGGTACACGCCGGGGAGTCGCCAGCGCTGGATCCGCAGCGCTGGATGGCCGAATGGGGCGTGGACCCGACCTTCGAAGCGCGCGGCGCGCTGGCCAAACCGCAACCCGAGCCCCCTACCCGTCAGGTCTGGCTGCTGCAGCGCAGCTCCGGCCGCCCGGGTGCCCGCCTGGGCAAGACCACCGGCTGGATCCACCGCGCAACGCTCAAGGCCAAGGGCGTCAAGATGCTGGGTGGCGTGGAGTATCTGGGCGTGGACGATGCCGGCCTGCGCATTCGCGTGGACGGCGCCGAGCAATTGCTTGATGTCGGCACGGTGGTGATCTGTGCCGGTCAGGAACCGCGACGCGAGCTGCTGGCCGCCCTGCAGGCCAATGGCCAGCAACCGCACCTGATCGGCGGCGCGGACGTGGCCGCCGAACTCGACGCCAAGCGTGCGATCAACCAGGCCAGCCGACTCGCGGCGGTGCTGTAATGCTTCAGCCGATGACGCACCAGACAAGCCCGGGATAAGGTTGTGGTGCACCGTCCAGTCGCGATAGCAATCGAGCGGCAGGCCGCTTTCTCCAGTGGAAAGCGGCGTTGACGTTGCAGCGGAACGGCTGCCACCCTCGCCTGCAATAACGCCCTCATCGCCTTCTCGCTGCCGTGGCATGCAGCCCTCTTCTTATTGTCTTGGATCGGGGCTATAAGCGGCGGATGCGGACGTCACCGACAACGCGCTTGCTCCCTCCCCTGTCAACGGACACGTTGCTGGCGTACACGGCTGCACACTTCGGCAAAAGCCTGCTCTGGTACACCGGCGAATTGTTGCTGATCTTCGCCTTGACCGAATACGTGGAGCTGAGTGCAACCGCTGCCGGCTTGTCGGTCGCAGCCGGGCTGCTCGTCAGTGCAGGCATGGGGGTGTTCGCTGCGCACCGCTGGCGTGCGGGTGTCAGCCTCGCATGGGCGGGGCGCGTGCAATGGCGAGGCATGTCGCTGGCGGCAGTGACGATGTCGTTGTTGTTTCTGGTACCGGTATTGCCACCACCTGCACGCCTGCCTTGCGTGCTGTTACTCAGCCTGCCGTTCCGTGCGGCCTACGCAATGGGTGATGTCGCGCAGAACACGTTGCTTGGACTGTGCCGTTGGCCATGGCGTGGAGCGCAAGGCGTGAGCGCGCTGCGATTGATCGGCAGCGGCCTGGCCGCATTATTGATGAGTGCAGCGATCGGACTGCTGTTGCACACAGGACATCATGCGGGGGCCGCGACTGCAATGACGGTTGTGGGCACGGTGAGTACCATCGCAATGACCTCGTCCTGGTGGCTGCGCCAGACGCTGCACACCCACACGCAGCACGTTAGTAGCCCACCTGCCGATCGATCGATCGCATCCTCGCGTAGCCATCCACTATTGCCGATAGTGGTGATTGCGCTGCTGTCGCTGGCCTTGCCGACGTTTACCAAACTGGCGCCGTATCTGGCGCAGACGCTGATCATCTCGCAGCGTTGGGGTAGCGCGCTCCTGATCAGCTACGCCATTGGCTCCGTGGTCGTACAACCGCTGGCCGCGCGCCTGCCTACCAGCGCGCGCGAGCGACTGGGATACAGCGGTATCGCGTTGGTCGGCTGTGGGCTGCTGTTTGCATTGCAGACAACGCGCAGCGTCTGGCCGGATGCGGCGCTGGCGCTTGGCGTGGGCATGGCGGCGGGCAGCGCAGGGCACTGGGTGTGGGCGCGTCATGCCGAACTCTCCATGCACTACGACCCGGCGCACCAAGCTCGCCGCTTTGCCATGCTGACCGCCGTCGCACAGGTCGCGCTTGCGCTAGGCAGTGCTGTGGTCGGGCTGCTGCTCCATCTGTACAACGGCCACGATGCACCTCAAGAGTCCCTGGCGTGGTCGATGGCACTCGGGCCCATCGCCTGCGGCTTGGCCTGCCTGCTGCTGGCCTGGAGCACCCGCGCCTTCTCGCTTGCACGGCGATTGCCTGCAGAAACAACACCGACGCCGCTATAAACTTGACCGCGCATACCTAGTTGCACGTTACGCATTTCCTCGACGATTACCGCGCGAAAACGTGTCGTTGGTGCGTACCAAACACGCACGCATCACTTTCGTTTTGGCCGACGTGGCCGAAGCACGATGCAGATCCAGTCGCTGCGTTGGCTAACACCACGTTCGTAATTAAGGCGCGTAGTCGTCCGAATCATTGCGCCACCTCGAACATGCGCCTCTGAGCGATGCGCGTGATCGTAGATAGGACCCTGGACATCGATCACTGATGACGCATGACCGCGACGACCACGCCATAAGATGTGGCGATCTCGAATATCCGCCCAACCAGCAAGACCCCGCGCAGATCTCGCTACAGTTGAGCAAATGATGATTGCGACGAAAGGGTCGTGGAGATCGTTGCGACACCGATGCAGCAGCGCAATTTTTGCAATCGCCTACGACACTTCATGCGTACATGGGCAGACAACTGCTCGCTCAACAATGCCGCAGGATGTGCGGCGCCGACGCGTACAAAACGTGCGACTGCTTGTGTGCGTCCACTTCAACGACACCCGAATTTAATGACTGTTTTTTTCGTTCCCAGATAACGCGTGCAGCCAGCGTGAAAGCAGAACTCACCAACAATCCAGGTGTGCCATCTGCGTAATGTCGAAACACGACCAACGCACATGATCCCCTGTCGCCGCACGAATGCGACGCGCATTGCATGGTGCGATGCGTGAGGCATTACCGACGCAACCTAGACACAGCCGAGGCAAGCCCGCGTCAACCCCGCCCATTCAGCCAAGATTGTGTGATTGGCGCCTACCTTGCGCCAACTTTTTGACCCACCTCATTTGGTGGGCACCTTCGGTAGATCTCTCTTTCACCGAAGACCGGGCGGCCCGTGACAGGTCGCCTCCCCATGACGCCAAGCCTTTCGTACTGGTGCATCCACTTTGGATGCTCTACGAACCGGCCCATACGGAGCAAGGAGTTGTATGAAGATGATTTGGATATTCTGGCTGGCGCAGTTGATGCCGCAGCCAGCTGCAGATTCGCTGTGTTTGAGCACGACCGTTTATCTGGAAGCGCGCGATCAGACCTTGCGCGGCCAGCAAGCTGTTGCGGAAGTTGCGTTGCGTCGACTGGACAGCGGTTTGTGGGGCGACTCGATGTGCGAGGTAGTCACTGCACGCAAGCAGTTCGCACCGACAATCGTCGCGCCGGGCACGCAGTTGAAGAACGACGATGCCTGGAACAAGGCATTGGGCGTTGCACTCGCCGCAGAGCGTAACTGGGCGTTGCCTGTGGGTCAGCGCAAGGAGATCGTGCCTGGCGCCAGCCACTTTGCCGCGAGCGCGATTGCTAGCCCGAGTTGGCGGAATGCGTATCAGGTTGCCACCATCGGCGATCACACGTTCTACCGTGTGCAGAAGTTGCGGCCGCGTACTGCGTCGTAAAGACGTAGTGGGCCGATAGTGCGTTGCAACGTGCCTACACCGTTGCGATACCGCATTGGGCTAATAATGCCGCGTTTTCGCACGAGTCGATTAGTGCGTAGCTCTATGCACGGTGTCTCGCGATGCACGCAAGCGCCCGGCGTGCGCCGCCAGCAAATCGCTACGCGTGATGATGCCGATGACGCGCAGCGTTTGTGGCGTGTCTCTGACAACCAAGCGCCCGACGTCGGCGCCGGCCATGTGATCGGCTGCTTCGCGTAGCGGATGCTGTTCGCCCATGACAACCGCCGCGCCGCACGTGCGCGATTGCAGCAGGGATGCGATCGCCATCGATGCGGCAACAGCGTCAGTACACGCGGCCGTGTCGTCTCGCACGAAAACGTTTTTCCACATTGCGCAGTGCGCTACACGTCGCGCTACAGGTCGCAATACGCCCAGCCTTACATCGCGTTGCCGTTGATCCCATGGCAGCACAGCTGGCCGCCCAACCCGGCTAAGCTTGCATCCCCTAGTCCTCCCTGGATGCACATGAAGCTCTACACCAAGCCCGGCGCCTGTTCACTTGCAGACCACATTGTGCTGCGTTGGTCCGGGCTGCCGTTCGACCTGGTCGTGGTCGATGCAGCCACCATGAAGTCGCCCGAGTATCTGCAGCTCAATCCCGCAGGCGCCGTGCCTTTGCTGGTAGTCGATGATTGGGCGTTGACCCAGAACGCGGCCATCCTGAATTACATCGCCGATGTTGCGCCGCTCACCAGCCTGGGCGGTGACGGCAGTGCGCGTAGCCGCGCCGAAATCAATCGCTGGATCGCCTTTTCGAATGCCGATGTGCATCCGACCTTCAAGCCGATCTTCGGCAGCACCGCGTATCTGCAGGAAGAGGCATTGATCGCGCGCAGTCACGACGACGCACGCAACAAGTTGCGCGCGCTCTACACGCGCGTCGATGCGCATCTGCAGGGCCGCGAGTGGTTGGCCGGCGACAGCCATACCGGCGCCGATGCCTATCTGTTCGTGACCTTGCGTTGGGCCAATAAGGCAGGCGTGGACCTCAGCGGCCTGACCGCACTGGATGCGTTCTTCAAGCGCATGCAGGCCGATGCGGATGTGCAGGCCGCACTGAACGCCGAAGGCCTGTCGTAATCGGCACTGTGGTGTAACGGGTGACGTGATGCCACATCACACGATAAGGCAGCCCATCGCAGCGCGTGCAGATCATCGCGCTGTGTCGCCCGCAGACCATCGCAGCAGATCGAACTCCGCATGCACGTTCATCGCCTGCATGCAGACAAAAAAACGCCGGGCAGTGCCCGGCGCTCTTGTAGCAACTACAGCTGCGAACCTCAGCCCAGCAGGTGCGACACGCCGCTGCGCTCTTCTTCCAGCTCGGCCAGGGTCTTGTCGATGCACTTCTGGCTGAAGTCGTCGATCGGCAGATCCTTGACCAGGGTGTACTGGCCGTTTTCGGTGATCACCGGGAAGCCGAAGATCACGCCTTCCGGAATCCCGTAGGAACCGTCGGACGGCACGCCCATGGTGACCCACTTGCCGTTGCTGCCCAGCACCCAATCACGCACGTGATCGATGGCGGCATTGGCAGCCGATGCGGCCGAGGACAGGCCGCGCGCTTCGATGATCGCCGCGCCGCGCTTGCCCACGGTCGGGATAAAGGTAGACGCGTTCCATTCCTGGTCGTTGATCGCATCGCCGATGGACGCACCATCGGAGGTTGCGAAACGGTAGTCCGGGTACATGGTCGGGCTGTGGTTGCCCCACACCACCAGCTTTTCGATGCCGCCGACCGGCTTGCCGAGCTTGAGCGAGAGCTGGCTCAGGGCGCGGTTGTGGTCCAGACGCAGCATGGCGGTGAAGTTCTTCGGGTTCAGATCCGGCGCCGACTTCATCGCGATGTAGGCATTGGTGTTGGCCGGGTTACCGACCACCAGCACCTTGACGTCACGCTTGGCCACCTTGTTCAACGCCGCGCCCTGCGCGGTGAAGATCTTGGCGTTCTCCAGCAGCAGGTCCTTGCGCTCCATGCCCGGGCCGCGCGGACGCGCGCCGACCAGCAGGGCCACGTCGATGTCCTTGAACGCCACTTCGGCGTCGTCGGTGCCGACCATGCCGGCCAGCAGCGGGAACGCGCAGTCTTCCAGCTCCATCATCACGCCCTTGAGCGCGGCCTGGGCCTTCTCGTTGGACAGTTCCAGCAATTGCAGGATCACCGGCTGATCCTTGCCCAGCATTTCGCCCGAAGCGATACGGAACAGCAGGGCGTAGCCGATCTGGCCGGCAGCGCCGGTCACAGCAACACGAACAGGTGCTTTCATGGGGTGTTTCCTCTGCTAAAAAGCGTTGGTGGGGGTCGCGCGCTGGCGTGGCGCAAGGCCTGGCGGCGCGCTTTGACAAGCAAACGGCCGCACATGGCGGCCGTTCGATGGGGTGCGATCAGGCGGCGAGGATCTTGTTCCACTCCGCAACGCGGTCGGCCTTGGCGGCCAGCACGGCGTCGGTGTCGCCTTCGATGGTGAGCGTGTTGATGGTGTCGCCCTGGGCAACGCTATCCACCACGTCCAGGCCCTGGGTAACCTTGCCGAACACGGTGTGCTTGCCGTCCAGCCACGGGGTGGCGGTGTGGGTGATGAAAAACTGGCTGCCGTTGGTGTTCGGGCCGGCATTGGCCATGGACAGCACGCCGCGCTCGTGGCCGACGCCATTGTTGGTTTCGTCTTCGAAGCGATAGCCCGGGCCGCCGCGGCCGGAACCTTCCGGGCAACCGCCCTGGACCATGAAGTCGGCGATGACGCGGTGGAAGCTCAGGCCGTTGTAGAAGCCGCGCTTGGCCAGGTTGACGAAGTTGGCGACGGTGAGCGGCGCCTTCTCCGGGTACAGCTCAACAACGATCGGGCCGCGGGACGTGTCGAAAGTGGCGATCAGGGACATGGAAATCCTTGCAGGTTCTGGGGTGATCAACAGCCCATTAGGATACACCCGGGCGCGTGGACGACCGCGCGGTTACGACCATGGTCCAAGGCCGTCGCCGGGCCTGGATCCGCCCGCCGTCACGCTGCCTGAATGGGGGATCTGAATTGCCTTCAGCTAATCCGCAACGGCAGCGCAACGAAACCGCTATAATATTCGGCTTACCTCATCTCAAGACTGGCGCCAGACAGGGGCCCTTTCCGCATGTCCATTGAAAAACTCCGCAATATCGCCATCGTCGCGCACGTCGACCATGGCAAGACCACCCTCGTCGACTGCCTGCTGAAGCAGTCCGGCACCCTGTCCGAACGCACCGTCTTGGCTGAGCGTGTGATGGACAGCAACGATCAGGAAAAGGAACGTGGCATCACGATCCTGGCCAAGAACACGGCCATCACCTGGCAGGGCAACCGCATCAACATCGTCGACACCCCGGGACACGCCGACTTCGGTGGCGAAGTCGAGCGCGTGCTGTCGATGGTGGACTCGGTGCTGATCCTGGTCGACGCGATGGACGGCCCGATGCCGCAGACGCGCTTCGTGACCCAGAAGGCCTTCGCGATGGGCTTCAAGCCGATCGTGGTGGTCAACAAGATCGACCGTCCCGGCGCACGTCCGGACTGGGTGATCGACCAAGTGTTCGACCTGTTCGACAAGCTCGGCGCAACCGACGAGCAGCTGGACTTCCCGATCGTCTACACCTCCGCATTGAACGGCTACGCCAGCCTGGATTCGGACGTGCGCGACGGCGACATGACCCCGCTGTACGAAGCGATCATGCAGCACGTGTCGGCACCGGACGTTGATCCGGACGGCCCGTTCCAGATGCGCATCAGCCAGCTGGATTACAACAATTTCGTCGGTGTGATCGGCATCGGCCGCATCCAGCGCGGCGTGTTGAAGAAGAACATGCCGGTCAGCGTGATCGACCGCGAAGGCAAGAAGCGTCAGGGCAAGGTGCTGCAGGTATTGGGCTTCCTCGGCCTGGAGCGTATCGAGCAGGACACCGCCGAGGCCGGCGACATCGTCGCCATCTCCGGCGTGGCCGAGCTGACCATCTCCGATACCGTGTGTGCGCTCGACGCCCCGGAAGGCCTGCCGCCGCTGACCGTGGACGAGCCGACCATCTCGATGACCTTCCAGGTCAACAACTCGCCGTTCGCCGGCAACAAGGACCTGTCCGGTGGCAAGTTCCTGACCAGCCGCCAGCTGCGCGATCGTCTGGACCGCGAGCAGGTGCACAACGTGGCACTGAAGGTCGAGGAAGGTTCCGACGCCGACAAGTTCCTGGTCTCCGGCCGTGGCGAACTGCATCTGTCGGTGCTGATCGAAAACATGCGTCGTGAAGGCTACGAACTGGCCGTGTCGCGTCCGGAAGTGATCATCAAGGAGATCGACGGCAAGCAGATGGAGCCGATCGAACAGCTCGTGGTGGACATCGAAGAACAGCACCAGGGCGGCGTGATGGAAAAGCTGGGCAGCCGCAAGGGCCAGCTGAAGAACATGGAATCGGACGGCAAGGGCCGCGTGCGTCTGGATTACATGATCCCGGCGCGTGGCTTGATCGGCTTCCAGAACGAGTTCCGCACCCTGACCCAGGGCTCGGGCCTGCTGTTCCACGTGTTCGACCATTACGGCCCGAAGGAACAGGGCGCCATCGCCAAGCGCCAGAACGGCGTGATGATTGCCAACGCACCGGGCGCCACTCCGGCCTATGCGCTGGGGCCGTTGGAAGAGCGTGGCCGTCTGTTCGCCGCTGAAGGCGACAACGTGTACGAAGGTCAGCTGATCGGTATCCACTCCAAGGACAACGATCTGACCGTCAACGCGATCAAGACCAAGCCGCTGACCAACATGCGTGCTTCGGGCAAGGACGATGCGATCAAGCTGACCCCGGCGATCAAGTACACGCTGGAGCAGGCACTGGACTTCATCGAGGACGACGAGCTGGTCGAAGTCACCCCGAAGGAAATCCGTCTGCGCAAGAAGGGTTTGACCGAAAGCGACCGTAAGCGCTCTGGCCGTTCGGGCTGAGTTACTGACTAAGCCACAGTCGTGAGCAACAAGCCTTACAGCCCGGATCCGCGCGCGCATCCGGGCCTCCACGCGATCGCCTTGCTAGAGGCGGTCAAGGGCGGGCTTGCGCTATTGGCGGCGACGGGCCTGGAAATTCTGGGCCCGCTCCCGCTGCAACATGCGGTCAGTACGCTGATTCGCCGCTTCAATCTGGATCCGGACCACGGCGCATTGCCGTCGTTACTCAAGACCATCAGCCCCGATGCGGTGCATCTGGCGGCCGCCGCAATGCTGGCCTACGGCCTGCTGCACGTGGTGGAAGCCTGGGGTCTGTGGCGTGCCAAGGCCTGGGCCTCGGTACTGGGCTGCCTGTCGGCGGCCATCTATCTGCCCTTCGATATCTACGCCATCGTCCGCCATCCTGGCTGGACCGCTTGGGCCGTGCTGGCGATCAACCTGATCGTGGTCGGCGTACTGGCACGCGATCTGGTCAAGCGCCGACGTCGCTGACCCTGCCTGCCCGTCCACGGGCGCGCAATCACGTTGTCACCCCGACGCAGCGACGTTAGCCTGCGGAAGGTCCCCCGCGGAAAACCACCATGCGCTTCACCACCCTGTCTTTTGCGCTGCTGCTGGCGTTGTGCGGCTGTGCGCATGCCGATGACACGATGCGTCCGGCAACCGACGCCGCTTCGGCTGCCAAACCGCTCGACCTGATCGATGCCGACGTCGCCGGCCTGCAAGCGCGCATGGCCCGGGGCGACACCACCAGCCTGGCACTGACACGCGCTTATCTGCAGCGCATCGACACCATCGACCGCGCCGGCCCCACGCTCAACGCCGTGATCGAGCGCAATGCGCAGGCCGAAACGGACGCCCACACCCTGGACGCAGAACGCGCCGCCGGCCGCGTGCGCGGACCGCTGCATGGCATCCCGGTGCTGCTCAAGGACAACATCGACGCGCTGCCGATGGTCAACAGTGCCGGCTCGCTGGCGCTGGCCGAGTTTCGCCCCAACCGCGATGCGTTTCTGGTGCAGCGCCTGCGCGCGGCCGGCGCGGTAATCCTGGGCAAAACGAATCTGAGCGAATGGGCCAACTTCCGTTCCACCCAATCCAGCTCCGGCTGGAGCGCCCGCGGCGGGCTGACCCGCAATCCCTATGCGCTGGATCGCAATCCGTGCGGCTCCAGCGCCGGCACCGGCGCAGCGATCGCTGCCAGTCTGGCCACGGTAGGCATCGGCACCGAAACCGACGGCAGCATCACCTGCCCGGCTGCGGTCAATGGCCTGGTCGGGCTCAAACCCACCGTCGGCCTGGTCAGCCGCGACGGCATCATTCCGATCTCGGCCAGCCAGGACACCGCCGGCCCGATGACCCGCAGCGTCGCTGACGCTGCCGCGTTGCTGCAGGCGATCGCCGCGCCCGATCCGCAGGACCCGGCCACACGCCATGCGCCGTCGTCCACACCGAACTATCTCGCCCACCTCAAGCCCGATGGCCTGCGCGGCGCGCGTCTGGGCCTGCTGCGCAATCCACTGCGCGAGGATCCCGCGATCGCCGCCGCATTGGATCGCGCCGTACAGACCTTACGCGCGGCCGGCGCCACGGTAGTTGAGACCGCCCTGGTCACGGATGGCAAATGGGATGCTGCTGAGCAGACGGTCTTACTGGTCGAATTCAAGGCCGGTTTGAATGCCTATCTGCGCAGCCACGCTGCGCCGATCAAAGATCTGGACGCGCTGATCGCCTTCAATCGCGCCAACGCGCAGCACGAAATGCCCTACTTCGGACAGGAATTGTTCGAGCAGGCGCAGGCTGCGCCCGGCCTGGAGGACCCGGGCTATCTAAGCGCGCGCGCCAGCGCCAGGCGGCTCGCTGGCGAGCAAGGCATCGACGCAGCCCTGAAAGCCGACCGCCTGGACGCACTGATCGTGCCGACCACCGGCGCTGCCTGGGTCACCACGCTTGGCAAGGGCGACACCTTTCCCGGCGCCGGCTACGGCGCCGCGGCAGTGGCCGGGTATCCCAGCCTGAGCGTGCCGATGGGGCAGACCCAGGGTCTGCCGCTCGGATTGCTGTTCATGGGCACCGCCTGGAGCGAGCCGCGCCTGATCGAACTGGCCTACGCCTATGAGCAACGCAGCCACGCGCGATTTGCGCCCAGCTACGCGCCAAGCGCACCGCCTGCGACACCGGCCGCACCGCAGCCGAAGGCGCCCGACTGACTGAGAATCTGCAAAGCAGCACTGGTCATCGATTGATGCGCATGCCGCACGCCGCACAACCGAATCTGCCGCAGCCTGTCGGCAGGCACAGCTAGATCGAGGCCGCAGGCTCGCCGTCTTCTGCACCTGGCGAACGCACGCTGTCCGGTACGATCGCTTCCTTCGCGCCTGATGACGGCTTTTCCTGCGTTGCAATTTCGGCGCGAATTCTGGGCAACGCATAGGCGTGCTCGCGGGTCAGAAAATCGATCATGCGTTCGCGCACCAGACAACGCAGATCGAACGCATCGCCGGAGTTGCGCGCGCTCACCAGCAAACGCACCTGGATGGTGTTGTCGCTGGTGTCGGTGATCTGGGTGACGCAGACGCGCCCATCCCATAGCGGCTCGCTGTGGCAGATGCGCTCCAGTTCCGCGCGCACTGCCGCAATCGGCGTGCGGTAATCCAGCCACAGGAACGCGGTACCGAGCAGGTCCGCACTGGCGCGCGTCCAGTTCTGAAACGGGTTTTCGATGAACCAGGTCAACGGGACCACCATGCGCCGTTCGTCCCAGATCCGCACCACCACGTACGAGCTGCCGATCTCTTCGATACGGCCCCATTCGCCTTCCACGATCACCACGTCGTCCAGGCGGATCGGCTGAGTCAGCGCAATCTGCAAGCCGGCGATCAGGTTGCCGAACACCGGCTTGGCCGCAATACCGGCCACCAGCCCGATGATCCCCGCCGACGCCAGCAGCGTCTTGCCGATCTGGCGCACCTGCTCAAAACCGAGCAGCACCACCGAGATACCGAGCAGGATCACCGTGCCCATCACCACGCGACTCAAGACCCGTGTCTGGGTCTGGATACGCCGCGCGGTGAGATTGTCCGACACCTCGATCGGATTGCTGCGCAGGATCGCCATTTCGCCGGCGGCGACCGCACGCACCAACAACCAGGTGACGCAGCCGACAATGCCGACATGCAACAAGTGCTGCACCGCGGCCAGCGCCTTGCCGGATAACGGCGTGGCCTCGGTGGCGATACCCAGAAACAGCAGCGGCAGAATAAAGGCCGCCGGCAGCGTGACCACGCGAATGATGCGTGCGCGACGGTAATCGCGGCCCTGCATGCGGCGAAACAGCCACAGCATCAGCGACCAGGTAACGACGCCCGCCAGCAGCGCGGCGCCCAGCGGGATTGCGTATTCGCGGATGACGTTCCAATCGGCAGTCAAACCGTTCCTCCTGTGGGGGGAAAGAGGGATGGCTGCAAGAGCATGCCGCATGCGGCATGAGCATCACGTCATACGCACAGTGACTTCATGCGCCCAGCGGCTGCGATGCCACCTGTTGCTGCTTGCGCACGATCGCCATCGCGATTTCCAGCGACTGCTCGTAGTTCAAGCGCGGGTCCACGCTGGAGCGATACGCACGCTCCAGATCGCGCTCGGTCAACTCGCGCGCGCCGCCAGTGCATTCGGTGACATCTTCGCCGGTGAGTTCCAGATGCACGCCACCCAGCCGCGTGCCGGCCGCCGCATGCAGATCGAACGAAGTTTCCACTTCGCTGCGAATATTGTCGAAACGCCTTGTTTTATAGCCATTTCCGGTGCTTTCGGTGTTGCCATGCATCGCATCGCAGACCCATAGCACGCGTCGGCCATCGCGTTTGACTGCATCCAGCAACGGCGGCAGTTTCTCGGCAATCTGCGTGGCACCCATGCGATGGATGAAACTCAGGCGGCCAGGTTCGTCTTCCGGATTGAGCACATCGATCAGGCGCAGCAACTGATCCGGCTGCACCGACGGCCCCACCTTGATCGCGATCGGATTGCGCACGCCACGCAGATACTCCACGTGTGCGCCATCCAGCGCCGCGGTACGCATGCCAATCCACGGGTAGTGCGTGCTGAGATTGAACCAGCCCCACTGGCGCGGCACCTGCCGGGTCAGGCCTTCTTCGTACGGCAGCAACAATGCTTCGTGCGATGTGTAAAAGTCGATGCGATTGAGGTTGTACACCTCCGATCCGGACAGGGTTTCCATGAAGCGCACCGCATCGCCGATCGACGCCACCATCTTCTGGTAGTCCGCCGCCAGCGGCGAATAGCCCACCCAATCCAGATTCCAGTATTCGGGGTGATGCAGGTCGGCGAAGCCGCCATCGATCAACGCGCGCACGAAGTTCATCGTCATCGCCGAACGCGAGTGCGCGGTAATCATGCGGCGCGGGTCAGGCACACGCGCCGCCTCGGTGAAGGCCGGCGCATTGATCACATCGCCGCGGTAGCTGGGCAAGGTCACGCCATCGCGCGTTTCGGTATCGGCCGATCGCGGCTTGGCGTACTGCCCGGCAAAGCGCCCTACCCGCACCACCGGCAGGTGCAGGCCATGCACCAGCACCAGGCTCATTTGCAGCAGCACTTTCAGCCGATTGGAGATCGTGCCCGACTCGCAATCGCTGAAGTTCTCCGCGCAATCGCCGCCCTGCAGCAGGAAGCGCTTGCCCTCCTGCGCTTCTGCCAGCTGGCGCTTGAGCGCGAAGATCTCCCAGGAGGTCACCAACGGTGGCAACTGCCCCAACTCGTCCATGGCGCTCTGCAGTGCGGCTTGATCCGGATACACCGGCAGCTGCAGCGCGGGTTTGCCACGCCAGCTACCGGGCGCCCACGCCGAGGCAGCGGAATCGGAAACGGGAGAAGGGGAGGAAAGATTCATGGCAACAGCACTCCTGGACAGCCTGCGATGGTGGCAGAGCCGGCGCGTCCCGCAAAGCGCTCTGCACCGATGCCGCCCAGGGACGAAAGCACTGTTGGCGCGGCAACGCCTGCCAAGCGGTCGCGAGCGACTGAACCGCAAGCAAAGCCATCGGCCCAGGCATGACTTTCGGCCTACGCTAGCGCCCGCCCGTAAGCAGAATGTTAAGAGGTAACACCCTCCTCCCTAGCCGTCCTGCGACCGCCATGACCCCTCGCCGCCTCCCAGCCGCCATCGTTTCCATCCTGCTGTCTTCCTGTGCCGGTACCGCAATCGCCGCAGATGCCGTTGCCGACAAAACCACCGATCTGGACACCGTCAACGTAATCGCCAAGCTCGAAGCGGCGCGCAACGCCTTGTCCCCGGATATCGGCAGCAGCCAGTACACCATCACCGCCAAAGACATCGACCGCCTCCCACTCGGCGCCTCCACACCGCTCAACCAGGTGCTGCTGCAGGCGCCGGGCGTGGTACAGGACTCGTACGGCGGCATTCACGTGCGCGGCGATCATGCCAACCTGCAGTACCGCATCAATGGCGTGATGCTGCCCGAATCCATCTCCGGCTTCGGCCAGAGCCTGGAGCCGCGCATCATCAAGAACCTCAAACTGCTCGATGGCGCCTTGCCCGCGCAGTTCGGCGACCGCACCGCCGCAGTTGTCGACATCACCACCAAAAACGGCGCCGAGCTGGGCAATGGCGGCAGCATCGGCATCACCGGCGGCTCCTACGACACCGTCAATCCAAACGCCTCGCTGTGGGGCAGCAGTGGGCGCTGGAGCTGGTTCGTGACCGGCGACTACGAACAGAACAGCCACGGCCTGGAAAACCCGGTCGACAGCCGCTCGCCGGAACACGACAAGACCCATCAGGGCAAAGGCTTTGCCGATCTGAGCTATCTGATCGACGAAAATACCCGCCTCAGCCTGTTGGTCGGCTATGCCAACAATCGCTTTCAGATCCCCAATAATCCCGGCCAGACTCCGGCCTTCGATTACCTTGGCACCACCGATTTCGATTCCTCGCGCCTGGACGAAAACCAGCGCGAAACCACCCGTTTTGGCACCTTGGCACTGCAGGGCACACTCGGCGGCACCAGCTATCAGCTGTCGGCTGGCCAGCGTTACAGCAGCGTCGCCTTCTCGCCCGATGTGGCCGGCGACCTGATCTTCAACGGCATCGCCTCGCAGGTGGACCGCAGCAATCGCGCCAACACCGTGCAGGCGGATTTCTCCACGCCCTGGGGCAATGCGCACACGCTGCGCTATGGCCTGTACGGCAATTTTGAACATGCCATCGCCAGCAACAATTCTTTTGTCTTCCCGGCCGATGCCGACGGCAACCAGAGCAGCAACGTGCCGGTGTTCATTGCCGATGGCAGCCGCTTCCACGCCAGCACGTACGCGCTGTATCTGCAGGACGAATGGAAGATCGGCGACGACTGGACCGTCAACTATGGCGTGCGTGGCGACCGCTACAAAGCCTTCGGGGCAAGCGAGGGCCAGCTCAGCCCGCGCCTGGGCGTGGTCTGGACAGCAAGCGACAGCACCACCGTGCATGCGGGCTACGCGCGCTACTTCACGCCGCCTGCCAGCGAGCTGATCTCTACCAGCGATATCGCGCTGTACGACGGCACCACCAACCAGCAGTCCACCGGCGGCGGACCGACCACGCCGCTCAGCGAACGCAGCGATTACTACGACCTCGGCATCTCGCAAGTGGTGAGCGAGCACCTGACTTTGGGCCTGGACACTTACTACCGCAAAGCCGACCGGTTGCAGGACGAAGGCCAGTTCGGCGCCGCTTATGTCTATTCCACCTTCAACTACCGCAACGGCCGCATCCGTGGTGCCGAGTTCAGCGCTGACTACAGCAATGGCCCGGTCACCGCGTACTTCAATCTGGCCTACAGCAAAGCGATGGGCAAACAGGTCCTGACCAGCCTGTACAACTTCGACCCGGACGCATTGGCGTACGCGCAAAACAACTGGATCCATCTGGACCACGACCAGAAGCTGACCTCCTCCGGCGGCATCACCTACGCCATCAGCGACAGCAGCCGGATCGGTGCGAATTACCTCTATGGCAGCGGCCTGCGTACCGATACCGACACCGTGCCCAATGGCGGCGAACTGCCCTCGTACTTCCAGTTGAATCTCAGTGCAGGGCACGATTTCGCGCTTACCGCGCATCCGCTGCACGCGCAGCTGGCCGTCCTCAACGTGCTCGATCGCAGCTACCAGCTACGCGACGGCGGCGGCATCGGCGTGTTCGCCCCGCAATGGGCGCCGCGCCGTGGTGTTTACCTGAGTCTGCAGCAGACATTCTGAGCGCAACACGCGGCGCACCGGTAACTGCGCAACGCAGCAAAAGGACCTGGTCGATTCCGGGTCCTTCTGCTTTTTCAGGCACAACGAAAATCAGGGTATTGGATCTGAATGGTCAAACGCCTGTACCTGCCATGTCGCCGGCTCAAGCTCAGCGCTTCGGCGCGTCGTAACGTCCATATCAACGTAACGCCTTGCCCAGGCGCCGCCCAGCGCGTGCCGGTGCCATCGCTGACGCAATCGGCCGAGCTCACCAAAGCCCCGAGCTCAACCAAACCAGCCGCATCACCTGTGCGCAACGCAACGCACAGGCTCGCGCGACGAGTAACGGCCGGCGAGCGGAGAGTGAGCGCGCAGCGCACTGCGCACAGAAGCGGACTGCTTACAGAACGCGATTTCGCGCAGCGGTCCTACTGCCCAGGTCATCGGAGCAGTTCTCTCGCTGGCGACCAACGTCCGTCAGTGATGCACAGACGTCCGGCGTGCTTTGAAGCCTGCGTACAGCGCCCACAAGGCCAGCGACACGAACCAGACCATGCTCCACATCGGCATGCTCAGGCCCAGAAACCGCCAGTCGATATTGCCGCAATCCCCGGTGCCGGTCAGCACGGTGCGGAACACTTCGAACGGCCCCATCGTCTCGCTCAGAAAGCTCAGCGGCGGGCCGCATGACGACATCATGTCCTTGGGCCGGATCTGCACCCAGACGTGCCGTGCCGCGATACCCATACCCACACCGGCGGCGATGAAACTGAGCACGCCATATACCTTGCGCCCACCAGCAGCACGCGGCCCATGCAGCGCACCCAGCAAGAAAAACACAGCCAACGCCGCAAACGCGATCCGCTGAAAAATACACAGCGGGCAAGGCTCGAGCCCCAGGTGTAATTGCACATAGATCGCGTAGGCCAGCAGTCCTGCGCAAGCAACAAACCCCAACAGAAACTGTGCCCGGAAACCCCAACGGAATGGATTCATCGTGACCGCTTGCCTAGGACCAAGGCGTCGATTATCAGCCATGACCGCCGCCATGACCACGGATGCATGCGTCTGACGGAGCGCCTGCTGCGAAGCGCTGCAACACCTCTGTGGTGCTGTCGGCCTTATCTCTTGGGTGCAGAGCACTCAGGCGAACCCAAAGATGGTGGAGCCATCCAGATCACTCCGCGGGGATGATGATTGGGGTCAGGCATGAACAGGTGACGCACATTGACCACATCACCGCTAACTGCCTGACACGGACACAGATGAAGGCGTTACACGGGGAATCCGCCCCCCATCTCTGCGCTCTCCACTAGGTCCTTGGGAGCCCAACGGATGCCGGAAACAAGCCGTCGACCCACGCCCCGCCCGAGACGTCGGTGGCTCTCACTTGATCTGCGGCGCGCCGCTCCAGCGCCCCAATACGGCCTCGCCTATCCCCACACACCCCGACTCCCCCGGGTTCCAAACTCGCATTTCTGCCTCCAAACCCAGGCGACACGAACTGGCGGATTCTTCAACCCATGCAGGCAGTACCGCAGCGCCACGTAATCACGCCAAACCAGCCGCGCACCCCAAGCCGCGTCGATCGATAATCCAAACGTCCCAATAAAAAAGCCCGGCGTGAGCCGGGCTTTTTCGAGAATCTGTGTGAAGCGATCCGATTACTCGGCCACTTCTTCTGCCACGACCGGACGGTCGACCAGCTCGACATAGGCCATCGGCGCATTGTCACCGGCACGGAAGCCGGCCTTCAGGATGCGCAGGTAGCCGCCGGGACGGGTCGCGTAACGCGGGCCCAGTTCGACGAACAGCTTGCCCACGGCTTCCTTGTCGCGCAGGCGAGCAAACGCCAGACGACGATTGGCCACGCCATCGACCTTGCCGATGGTGATCAGCGGCTCGGCGACGCGACGCAGTTCCTTGGCCTTCGGCAAGGTGGTCTTGATCAGCTCGTGCTTGAACAGCGAAGCCGCCATGTTGCGGAACATGGCTTCGCGGTGCGCGCTGGTGCGGTTGAACTTACGACCGGATTTCTGGTGACGCATGAGTGTGATTTCCTAAGGAATGTTGAGACTACTGAGAGACGTTGTCGCCATCCTGGCGCTGTTGAATGGACTGCGGTTGGTCCGAACCGGCCGTCCTTCGACCGGGTGTCATCGCGGGCTTTGGCCCGTCGATGTGGAAAAACAAACATGGGCGCCCGAAGACGCCCATGCCTTGAAACATTAACCAAGCATGCCGTGCTGGGCGACACCGGCCGGCGGCCAGTTTTCCAGCTTCATGCCCAATGCAAGGCCGCGCTGTGCCAGCACTTCCTTGATTTCGGTCAGCGACTTCTTGCCCAGATTCGGCGTCTTGAGCAGCTCCACTTCGGTCTTCTGGATCAGATCGCCGATGTAGTAGATGCTCTCGGCCTTGAGGCAGTTGGCCGAACGCACGGTCAGCTCGAGGTCGTCGATCGGGCGCAACAGCACCGGATCCACGCCGCTGGCAGCCGGCTTGGCCGCACCGCGATCGCGGTGGGTGAAGTCACCGAACACCGACAGCTGATCGCTGAGGATGTCGGCGGCGGTGCGCACGGCTTCCTCGGCATCGATCGTGCCGTTGGTTTCGATATCGATGACCAGCTTGTCGAGGTCGGTGCGCTGTTCGACACGTGCAGCTTCCACGGCGTAGGCAACGCGACGTACCGGCGAGAACGACGCATCCAGCATCAGACGACCGATGGTACGGGTCTCTTCGTCCGGACGACGACGTGCAGCAGCCGGCTGATAGCCGAACCCACGCTCGATCTTCAAACGCATGTTCAGTGCGGTGTCTTTGGTCAGGTGGCAGATCACGTGGTCACCGTTGATGATCTCAACGTTGTGATCGGTCCTGATGTCGGCCGCAGTGACCGTACCCGGACCCTGCTTGGACAGCGAAAGCGTGGCGCTGTCACCACTGTGCATACGAATCGCCACGTCTTTCAGGTTCAGCAGGACGTCAAGCACGTCTTCCTGCAAACCCTCGACCGTGGTGTACTCGTGCAGCACGCCGTCGATTTCGACCTCGGTAATCGCAAAACCGGGGATCGACGACAACAGCACACGACGCAGGGCATTGCCCAGCGTGTGCCCGTAACCGCGCTCCAAGGGCTCGATCACGACCTTGGCACGGTTGTCGGTAAGACGTTCGATCTGCGGACCACGAGGGCGCAGAACCTGGTTGGCGGTAACCGTCATGTTGCGGGGTCTCCTGCGAACCTCCGGCAGTGCCGGAGGCTCTCCAATGTGAATTACTTCGAATACAACTCGACGATCAGCGCTTCGTTGATATCCGAAGGCAGGTCAGCGCGATCCGGCACGGCCTTGAACACGCCGCTGAACTTCTTCGAATCGACTTCGACCCACGACGGCGTCATGTCGTGCTGCTCAGCCACGGTCAGGGCTTCCTGCACGCGGAGCTGCTTCTGTGCCTTTTCCGACAGCGTGATCGCATCGCCAGCCTTGATCTGGTACGAAGCCAGATTCACCGACTTGCCATTGACCAGCACGCCACGGTGCGACACCAGCTGGCGCGCGGCCGGACGGGTGACGGCAAAGCCCATGCGGTAGCAGACGTTGTCCAGACGGGTTTCCAACAACTGCAGCAGGTTCTCGCCGGTGTTGCCCTTCTTGGTCGAGGCCTTCTTGTAGTAGTTGCGGAACTGACGTTCCAGCAGACCGTAAATACGCTTGACCTTCTGCTTTTCACGCAGCTGGGTAGCGTAGTCGGAGAGCTTGCCCTTGCGAGCCGCGCCGTGTTGGCCGGGCTTCTGCTCAAGCTTGCACTTGGAGTCCAGCGCACGCGCCGGGCTCTTGAGGAAAAGGTCGGCGCCTTCACGGCGCGCGAGCTTACAGGTAGGACCGATATAACGAGCCATTTCTTATCGCTCCCTTTAGACGCGACGCTTCTTCGGCGGACGGCACCCGTTATGCGGGATTGGCGTCACGTCGATGATGTTGGTGATCTTGTAGCCCACGTTGTTCAACGAACGCACGGCCGACTCACGGCCCGGACCCGGACCCTTGATACGTACTTCCAGCGACTTCACGCCGTAGTCGAGCGCAGCGCGGCCAGCCTTTTCGGCGGCAACCTGAGCGGCGAACGGGGTCGACTTACGCGAACCACGGAACCCGGCGCCGCCGGACGTAGCCCACGACAAGGCGTTGCCCTGGCGATCGGTGATGGTGACGATGGTGTTGTTGAACGAAGCGTGGACGTGAGCGACGCCGTCAGTGATGACGCGCTTGATCTTCTTCTTCGTTTTCTTTTCTGCTGGCTTTGCCATGATCTATCCCTTACTTCCTGATCGCCTTGCGCGGACCCTTACGGGTGCGGGCGTTGGTACGGGTGCGCTGACCACGCAGCGGGAGACCACGGCGATGACGCAGACCGCGATAGCAGCCCAGGTCCATCAGTCGCTTGATCGCGATACCGATTTCGCGGCGCAGGTCGCCTTCGACGACATACTTGCCGACTTCGGCGCGCAGGCGCTCGATTTCGGGTTCGGACAGATCACGAATCTTCGTGGTAGAGGTAACGCCTGCGGATTCGCAGAGCTTCTTCGAACGGGTACGGCCGATGCCGTAGATGCTTTGCAACCCGACCCAGACGTGCTTCTGGGCTGGCAGGTTGACGCCTGCAATACGCGCCATGACGCGATTCTCCAACTGAGTGATGGCCCGACAGCGCCCAGGCGCCATCCGGCAGGATGGATCAAAAAGTGAACTCGGAATTATAGCAAGGCCTCGGATTGCTTTGAAGCCCGTGGAACCAGAAGTTCCATGGACCCGGCGTGGGGAGTGTGCCCTCGCTCCGGCGCCGGACGGTGTTGATCCAGAAAACTTCTCCGAATCGCCTGTGCTACTCCCGCACAGGACCACCCCGTCACACCCGCGCGCGAGACGTCGCGCGAGCCGCCCTTCTGATCGGAAGATCGTGGCCCGGGAACCAGGCCGTCTTCACGTAATGAAGATCTAGTGTACCACTTAACCGCGAGCGAGACCGCCGCGCGAGCCGCCCTTCAGGTTGGCCTTCTTCAGCAAGCTCTCATACTGATGCGACATCAGGTGCGCCTGGATCTGTGCAATGAAATCCATCACCACCACCACCGCAATCAACAGCGAGGTGCCGCCGAAGTGAAACGACGTGCCGAGCTGCGTGCGCATGATTTCCGGCAGCAAGCAGACGATCACCAGGTACAACGAACCCGCCGCTGTCAGCCGCGTCAGCACGCCATCGACATAATCGGCCGTGGCCTTGCCCGGACGGATACCCGGAATCAACGCGCCAGACTTCTTGAGGTTGTCGGCGGTTTCCTGCGAGTTGAATACCAGCGCCGTGTAGAAGAACGCGAAGCCGATGATCAGTGCCGCGAACACCAACATGTGAACCGGCTCACCCGGCCCAAGCGCATTTGCGATCTTCTGCAGCCACGAACCTACACCACTACCCGATGCAGCCTGACCGGACCACATCGACAACGTGGCCGGAAATGCCAGGATACTCGACGCGAAGATCGGCGGAATCACGCCTGCCATATTGAGCTTCAACGGCAGGAATGAGGTCTGATTCATATACGCATTGCGACCGCCCTGACGCCGCGCGTAGTTGACTGTAATGCGCCGTTGCCCGCGTTCGACGAACACAACAAACAGCGTAAACGCCAGGATGGTGATGACGATCAGCAACAGCGAGATGAAGCTCAGGTTGCCTTCGCGGAATGCTTCGACGGTTTGAATCGCTCCCGACGGCAGACCAGCAACGATGCCGGCAAAGATGATCAGCGACACGCCGTTACCGATACCGCGCTCGGTAACCTGCTCGCCAACCCACATCAAAAAGATAGTGCCGGCGGTCAACGCAATCACTGCGGTCAACACGAAGCCCATACCTGGCGCGTAGACAACCGGAGCGCCGCCTGGCGCCGTCTGATTCTGCAACGCGAGCGCGATACTGCCGCCCTGCACTACCGCCAGAAGCACCGCGCCGATACGCGAATATTGGGTGATCTTGCGTCGACCCGACTCGCCTTCCTTCTGCATCGCCTTGAGGGCGGGAAAGATGTGCGTAGCCAACTGAATCACGATCGATGCCGAAATGTACGGCATGACGTTCAATGCAAAAATGCTGAAACGGTGCAGGGCGCCGCCCGAGAACATGTTGAACATGTCCACGATGCCGCCACCCTGCGCCTGCATCAACGAAAGCATGGCATCGGGATTCACGCCCGGCACCGGCACATAGCAGCCGATGCGATAGACGATCAATGCCCCGAGGACGAACAGTAGCCGCTGACGAAGTTCCGTGAACTTGCCGAGCCCGCCACCGAGGTTACCAATGCCAGCCTGCGCCATCTGCCGATTACTCCTCTACGCTGCCGCCGGCAGCTTCGATTGCTGCCTTGGCGCCTGCGGTAGCCGCAACGCCCTTCAGCACGAACTTCTTGCTCAGCTCGCCCTTCAGCACGATCTTCGCCTTCTTGGCGCGGCTCGGGACCAGATTGGCCGCACGCAGCGCTGCAAAGTCGATTTCACCTGCTTCCAGCTTATCCAGCTGGTAGGACAGCACTTCTGCGCTGTCGCGCGCCATCTTGGAGCGGAAACCGATCTTCGGCAGACGACGCTGCATCGGAGTCTGGCCGCCTTCGAAGCCAGCCTTGATCTTGCCGCCGCCCTTACGCGCGAACGAGCCCTTATGGCCACGGCCACAGGTCTTGCCAAGGCCAGAACCGATACCGCGACCGACACGCGTACGCTCGGTACGGGCACCATCGGCGGGCTTGAGGTCATTGAGATGCATAGTCATTGGATTAGTCCTCAACCTTGACGAGGTAGTGAACCGTGTTGATCAGGCCACGCACCTGCGGGCTGTCCTTGAGTTCACGCACATCGTTGATCTTATTCAGGCCCAACGCATGCACCGACAAGCGGTGACGCGACTGGGTACCACGCAGGCCGCGCACCAGGCGCACCTTCACAGTCTTGCCAGTGTCCTTAGCCATGGTTGAGCTCCTCCACCTTCTTGCCGCGCTTGGCCGCAACACGCGTCGGCGACTGCACTTCCGACAGACCCTTCAGAGTTGCACGGACCAGGTTGATCGGATTACGCGAACCAACTGCCTTGGCCAGCACGTTCTTCACGCCAACCGCTTCCAGCACAGCGCGCATGGCGCCACCAGCAATGACGCCAGTACCTTCCGAGGCGGGCTGCATGTAAACACGCGCTGCGCCATGGCCGGACTTGACGGCGTGCCACAAGGTGCCGTTATTCAGATCGACGCTGGCCAGGTTCTTGCGCGCCTGCTCCATCGACTTCTGGATGGCGACCGGCACTTCGCGCGCCTTGCCATAACCGAAACCAACCTTGCCCAGGCCATCGCCGACCACGGTCAGCGCGGTAAAGGTGAACTGACGACCGCCCTTGACCGTCTTGCTGACGCGGTTAACCGCGACCAGCTTTTCGATCATGCCATCGTCGACTTTCTCTTCGCGGTTACGGTCGCGATCACGACCCCGCGGTGCACGTTCTTCTGCCATCTTGATTCCTTGATTGATTGAGTATGTACGGCTCTAGGCCGCTTATGGTTGTGGAATGAAGCGGTGTTCCCGTAGCCGCTACAAAAGAACGGGACGGTCCGGCATCTCCCTGCCGGCGGAAACGCGGATGCAGCCGATGGCCACATCCGCAGCAGTGCTTAGAACTGCAGGCCGCCTTCGCGAGCTGCATCGGCCAGCGCCTTGATGCGGCCGTGGTAGCGGTAGCCCGAGCGATCGAATGCGACCTTCTCGATACCGGCAGCCTTGGCGCGCTCGGCGATCAACCTGCCAACCTTGACGGCTGCATCGCTGTTCTTGCCGTTCTTCAGACCATCCTTGACGTCGGCCTGCAGGGTATTCGCCGCAGCGATCACCTTGGAACCATCGGCAGTGAAGACCTGGGCATACAGGTGCTGACCGGTGCGCAGCACCGACAGACGGGCGACACCCAGTTCGCGGATATGCGAGCGGGTGGATTTGGCGCGACGCAGACGGGCGATGTTCTTGTTGATGCTCATAATATTTATCCTACGGAAGCTGAAGGGAAAGCGCGTTCCTGTTAAAAGTCCGCACATGGATGTGCGGGCTCTTGCGAGGGACTCGCCATTAAGCCTTCTTGGCTTCCTTGCGAATGATGACTTCACCGGCGTACTTCACACCCTTGCCCTTGTAGGGCTCCGGCGGACGGAAACCGCGAATCTTGGCGGCGACTTCGCCGACGCGCTGCTTGTCGGCGCCCTGGACCAGAATTTCGGTCTGGGTCGGGGTCGACAACGTGATGCCTTCCGGCGCCACGAACACCAACGGGTGCGAGAAACCGAGCGCCAGGCTCAGATCCTTGCCCTGCATGGCAGCACGGTAACCGACGCCGACCAGCTCGAGCTTG
The DNA here is from genome assembly GCF_001423585.1 of Xanthomonas sp. Leaf148. Taxonomy (GTDB): domain Bacteria; phylum Pseudomonadota; class Gammaproteobacteria; order Xanthomonadales; family Xanthomonadaceae; genus Xanthomonas. Next base: position 983,372 of record NZ_LMOP01000001.1, read on the forward strand.
CGCTCGAAACCTTCGGACACACCCTTGACCATATTGGCAAGGATGGCGCGCACGGTGCCGGTGATGGCGAGCTGCGACGGATCGTTGGCCGACAGCGTTGCAACATCGCCGTCGATGGCGATTTCCACGCCCACCGGCTTCGGCAGGGTCAACGTGCCCTTCGGGCCCTTGACGCTAACCAGCTCAGGCTGGACGTTGAGCTCAACACCCTTCGGAAGGGACACAGGCTTCTTGGCTACACGGGACATGTTCGATTCCTTCCCTTAGGCCACGAAGCACAGGACTTCACCACCAACGCCGGCTTCGCGAGCCTGCGCATCGGTCATGATGCCCTTCGACGTGGAGATGATGGCGATACCCAGGCCACCGAGGACCTTGGGCAGCTCGGTCTTGCCGCGGTACTGACGCAGACCCGAGCGCGAGAAACGCTTCAGGGACTCGATGACCGGACGGCCTTCGAAATACTTCAGCACGATTTCCAGCTCCGATTTATTGTTCTCGGTGGCCGTTACGCGCAGGTCGGTGATGTAACCCTCGTCCTTCAGGACTTGGGCGATCGCAACCTTGATCTTGGATGACGGCAATTTCACCGTCTGCTTACCAACCGCGGCCGCATTCTTGATGCGAACCAGCAGGTCGGCGATGGGATCAGTCATGCTCATATGAGTACCTTTGAGTGCACCGATATCCGCTTTCGCGAAAATCTTGTGTTTTCCTGGGGATGGGCCAGGACCCTTGACGCTACGCCGAGCCCGTACGGGCAAGACAGAAGCGGAAGTATACGACAAAAGAGCCCGACTTGCGTCGGACTCCCTTGTTGAACAGAACAATCCTGCTCAAACCGGCCGCGAACGGCCGGAATGCTGTTACCAGCTTGCCTTACGCAGACCCGGAACGTCGCCGTTCATCGTGGCCTTGCGGAGCATGTTGCGACCCAGACCGAACTTGCGGTAGACACCGCGCGGACGACCGGACAGCTCGCAACGGTTGCGGTGGCGGCTCGGCGACGAATCGCGCGGCAGCTTCTGCAACTTGGTCGAAGCATCGATCTTCTCTTCGTAGGACGCATCCTGACTGGAGAGGATCTTCTTCAGCGCATCACGCTTGCCGGCGAATTTCTTCGCCAACTTTGCACGCTTGATGTCGCGGTGGATCATGGAGGTCTTTGCCATTTCGGATGTCCTCGACGGTCAGTTACGGAACGGGAACTTGAACGCTGCCAGCAGCGCCTTCGCTTCCGCATCCGTCTTGGCGGTGGTGGTGATGGCGATATCCATACCGCGAATCGCGTCGACGGCGTCGAAGTCGATTTCCGGGAAGATGATCTGTTCCTTCACACCCATGTTGAAGTTGCCACGACCGTCGAAGGAACGACCGGACACACCACGGAAGTCGCGCACGCGCGGCAACGAGATGTTGATCAGGCGATCCAGGAACTCGTACATCTTGGCGCGACGCAAGGTGGTCTTGCAGCCGATCGGCCAACCGTCACGAATCTTGAACGATGCGACCGAAACGCGCGACTTGGTGACCACCGGCTTCTGACCGGAGATCTTGGACATGTCGGCGACCGCATTTTCAAGAATCTTCTTGTTGGTAGCCGCCTCACCCACGCCCATGTTGAGCGTGACCTTGACCAGCTTCGGCACTTCCATCGGATTGGAGTAGCCGAATTCCTTCATCAGGGCCGGCACCACGTTTTCCTTGTAAAACTTTTCGAGACGAGTGTTCATGATCTCATTCCTCAGGCGTCGAGCGCCTCACCGCTGGAGCGGAACACACGCAATTTGCGTCCATCCTCCAGCACCTTGAAGCCAACGCGCTCGCCCTTGCCCGTTGCCGGGTTGACGATATTGACGTTGGAGATATGGATCGACGCTTCACGCTCGACCACGCCGCCGGCGACACCCGCCTGCGGGTTCGGCTTGGTGTGGCGCTTGATGATGTTGGCATTGGAGACGATCACGCGATCGCCGTCCACACGCACAACTTCACCCTGCTTACCCTTGTCCTTGCCGGTGTTGATGACGACCTGGTCGCCCTTCTTGATACGGTTAGCCATGTGTATGTCCTCCGCTCACAGCACTTCGGGAGCGAGCGAGACGATCTTCATGAACTTCTCGGAACGCAGCTCGCGCGTCACCGGCCCGAAGATGCGGGTCCCGATCGGCTCCTGCTTATTGTTCAACAGCACAGCGGCATTGCCATCGAAGCGGATCAGCGAACCGTCGGGACGGCGCACACCCTTGCGGGTACGCACCACGACGGCGTCGTAGACTTCGCCTTTCTTGACCTTGCCACGCGGAATGGCGTCCTTGACGGTCACCTTGATGATGTCGCCAATGTGTGCGTAGCGGCGCTTCGAGCCGCCCAGCACCTTGATGCACATCACTTCCTTGGCACCCGAATTGTCGGCCACATCGAGGTAGCTCTGCATCTGGATCATGATTCAGATCTCCCTTAGCCGGCCGAACGGGTGACGATTTCGACCACCCGCCAGTTCTTGGTCTTGGACATTGGAGCAATCTCGGTCACACGCACGACGTCGCCTTCATTACAGGCATTGTCGGCATCGTGTGCGTGCAGCTTGGTCGAGCGCTTGATGTACTTACCGTACAGAGCATGCTTGACTTGGCGCTCCACCAACACGGTGACCGTCTTGTCCATCTTGTTGCTGACGACACGGCCTTCGACCGTGCGCAGCGCTTGCTTTTCGTTGTTGTCGCTCATCGCGGCCGTCCTTACTTGGTGCTGCCGAGCAGGTGCTTGACGCGAGCAATCTCGCGGCGCACCCGGCGGGTATCGTGGGTCTTCGGCAGCTGGCCGGTGACCTGCTGCATGCGGAGCGAGAACTGCTCCTTACGCAGATCGGTCAGGTGGGCCTTCAGTTCGTCAGCCGACTTCTCGCGGAGTTGTTTGATATCCATCAGCGCACCGTCCGGGTCACGAAAGTGGTCGTCACCGAGAGCTTGGCAGCGGCAAGGCGGAACGCCTCACGTGCAGTCTCTTCGGGAATACCCTCGATTTCATAGATCATGCGGCCCGGCTGAATCTGCGCGACCCAGTACTCCACGTTGCCCTTACCGGAGCCCATGCGGACTTCGATCGGCTTCTTGGTGATCGGCTTGTCGGGGAACACACGGATCCACATCTTGCCGCCCTTCTTGACGTGGCGACTGATCGTGCGGCGTGCTGCTTCAATCTGGCGTGCGGTCAGCTGACCGTGCGCCGTGGCCTTGAGACCGTATTCGCCGAAGCTGACGGCGTTTCCGCTCCATGCCAGGCCGTCATTGCGGCCCTTGTGCATCTTGCGATATTTGGTTCGCTTGGGTTGCAACATTGCCGTTACCTCGCTTCACGAGCCGGGCGCGACGGGCGGTCACCACGGTCGCCGCGATCGTTACGATCGTTGCGCGGGCTGTCGTCCTGCTTTTCCTGGCCAACCTGAGAGAAGTCGAAGACTTCGCCCTTATAGATCCAGACCTTGATGCCGATGATGCCGTACGTCGTGGACGCCTCGGCAAAACCGTAATCAATGTCGGCACGTAGCGTGTGCAGCGGCACGCGGCCTTCGCGGTACCACTCCGAACGGGCGATTTCTGCACCGTTGAGGCGGCCAGCCACGTTGACCTTGATGCCCAGGGCACCCAAGCGCATCGCGTTACCGACCGAGCGCTTCATTGCGCGGCGGAACATGATGCGACGCTCAAGCTGCTGCGCGATCGATTCAGCGACCAGCTGCGCATCCAGCTCCGGCTTGCGCACTTCGGTGACGTTGATGTGCGCCGGAACGCCCATCAGCTCGCTCACTTCCTTACGCAGCTTTTCGATGTCCTCGCCACGCTTGCCGATCACCACGCCCGGACGGGCAGTGTGAATCGTCACGCGGGCGGTTTTGGCAGGGCGCTCGATCAAGATCTTGCTGACACCTGCCTGCGCGAGCTTCTTGCGCAGCATTTCACGCACTTTCAGGTCGGCTGCCAAATAGGCAGCGAAATCGCCCTTGTTTGCGTACCACTTGGAATTCCAGTCTTTGGAGATACCAAGACGGATTCCAGTCGGATGAACTTTATGACCCATGGTCTTTTCCTTTCCGCTTACTTGGCGGCGCCAACAATCACAGTGATGTGACTGGTGCGCTTGAGGATGCGGGTACCGCGGCCTTTAGCCCGCGCCATGAAACGCTTCAGGGACGGACCTTCATCAACCATGATGGTCTTGACCTTCAGCTCGTCGACATCCGCGCCCTGATTGTTCTCTGCATTGGCAATAGCCGACTCCACAACCTTTTTGATCAGGTGTGCAGCCTTTTTGTCCGAGAACTTCAGCAGATTGACCGCACGCTCGGCGGACAAACCACGCACCTGGTCAGCGACCAGGCGGGCCTTCTGCGGGGAGATGCGCGCGGTGCGCAGGATTGCTTTCGCTTCCATCGTCATCTCTCCTTACCTGCTCGACTTCTTGTCGCCACCGTGACCCTTGAAGGTCCGGGTGACGGCAAATTCGCCGAGCTTGTGGCCGACCATATTCTCGTTGACGAGCACCGGAATGTGGTTCTTACCGTTATGCACGGCGATGGTGATGCCTACCATTTCCGGCAGGATCATCGAACGGCGCGACCAGGTCTTGATCGGCTTCTTGCTACCCGCAGCGGACTCCACCTTCTTTGCGAGGTGGTGATCGACGAACGGGCCCTTCTTAAGTGAACGTGCCATGGTCGATTAGCCCCTACGATCGCGGACGATGAATTGCTGGGTGCGCTTGTTCTTGCGCGTCTTGTAACCCTTGGTCGGAACACCCCACGGGGTGACCGGATGCGGATTACCCTGACCAGCCTTCGCTTCACCACCACCGTGCGGGTGATCGACCGGGTTCATGGCCGCACCGCGAACGGTCGGGCGAACACCGCGCCAACGCTTGGCGCCGGCCTTGCCCAACTTCTCGAGGTTGTGCTCGTCGTTGCCGACTTCACCGATGGTGGCACGGCATTCGACAGGCACCTTGCGCATTTCGCCCGAGCGCAGACGCAGCGTGGCATAGATGCCTTCGCGAGCGACCAACTGGACGGCTGCACCGGCAGCACGTGCGATCTGAGCGCCCTTACCCGGCTTCAGCTCGATACCGTGCACCGTCGTACCGACCGGGATGTTACGCAGCGGAAGCGTGTTACCGGTCTTGATCGGTGCATTAGCACCGGCAATAACCTGGTCGCCAGCCTTCAGGCCCTTGGGGGCGATGATGTAGCGACGCTCGCCGTCGACGTAGCACAGCAGGGCGATATGAGCGGTACGGTTCGGATCGTATTCGATCCGCTCCACACGCGCCGGAATACCTTCCTTGTTGCGCTTGAAGTCGATGATGCGGTAGTGCTGCTTGTGGCCACCACCGACGTGACGCACGGTGATGCGGCCATGGTGGTTACGACCACCGGACTTGCTCTGCGAATCGAGCAGCGCCGCGTGCGGTGCGCCCTTGTGCAGATCGGGAGTAACCACGCGCACGGCGGAACGACGGCCGGGAGAGGTGGGTTTGAACTTCATCAATGGCATGGGATGGACCTCAGGCCTTGGCCGTTACGTCGATGGACTGACCATCAACCAGGCGGACGTACGCCTTGCGCCAATTGCCACGGCTGCCAGCACGGTTACGGAAGGACTTGCTCTTGCCCTTGACGTTGACCACGTTGACTGCCTTGACCTTGACGTCGAACAGCTGCTCAACCGCGGCCTTTACATCGGCCTTGGTGGCTTCGTTCGAAACTTCGAAGACATACTGGTTGGAGATTTCCTGCAGGCGCGCGGTCTTTTCAGAGACTCGCGGAGCACGCAGCACGCTGAAGATTTTTTCGTTGCTGCTCATGCCAGCCACTCCTCGATCTTCTTGACCGCATCGGCGGTGATCACGACCGTATCGGCCCCGACCAAAGCGACCGGATCCAGACCCTGCACATCACGCACCTGCACATACGGCAGATTGCGAGCAGACAGATACAGGTGCTCGGAAGCTTCTTCGGTGACGATCAGCGGGCGCTTGCCCACATCCAGTCCCTTCAACTTCTCGATCAGACCCTGGGTCTTGGTGGTTTCGACGTCGAACGCATCGACGATCATCAGGCGACCCTGGCGATTAAGCTCAGAGAAGATCGCGCAGATGGCCGCACGGTACATCTTGCGGTTGACTTTCTGCTCGAAGCTGCGCGGCTTGGCCGCGAAGGTCACGCCGCCGCCGACGAAGATCGGAGCCGTCAACGCGCCGTGACGCGCGCCGCCGCCCTTCTGCTTCTTCGACTTCTTGGTCGTGCCCGCAACTTCCGAACGCGTCTTCTGTGCCTTGGTACCAGCGCGACCGGCATTGCGATAAGCGACGACGACCTGGTGAACCAGATCTTCGCTGAATTCGCGACCGAACACGGCATCGGAGACCGAGACCTTGTTATTGCTACCCGTGATAACGAGTTCCATCGTCATCTCTCCTTATGCCTTGCTCGCCGGACGGACGATCACGTCGCCACCAGCTGCGCCAGGCACGGCGCCGCGGATAGCAATCAGACCACGCTCGACGTCGACCTTGACCACTTCCAGGTTCAGCGTGCTTTGCTGCACGGCGCCCATGTGGCCCGACATCTTCTTACCCGGGAAAACGCGACCCGGGGTCTGGCGCTGACCCAACGAACCCGGCGCGCGATGCGACAGCGAGTTACCGTGAGTTGCATCGCCCATACGGAAGTTGTAGCGCTTGATGGTGCCCTGGAAACCCTTACCCTTGGTGACGCCCTGGACGTCGACCTTTTGGCCGACCTCGAAGATGTCCGCCTTGATTTCGCCGCCGACGGCGAAATCGCCGAGCTGCGCATCTTCAACGCGGAATTCCCACAAGCCGCGACCCGCTTCGACCTTCGCCTTGGCGAAGTGACCGGAGGCCGGCTTGTTGACCAGTGCGGCGCGACGCGCGCCAACGGTAATCTGCACTGCGCTGTAGCCGTCGGTTTCAACGGTCTTGATCTGCGCGATGCGGTTCGGAGTTGCTTCGATCAGCGTAACCGGCACGGAGCGGCCATCTTCAGTGAAGACGCGGCTCATGCCAGCCTTGCGGCCTACGAAGCCCAACGAATATTTCTTCGTCATGGTCGTAGTCCTCAGGTCAACTTGATCTGTACGTCGACGCCAGCCGCGAGTTCGAGCTTCATCAGCGCGTCCACGGTCTTGTCGTTCGGGTCGACGATATCGAGCACACGCTTGTGCGTGCGGGTTTCGTATTGGTCACGCGCATCCTTGTCGGCATGCGGGGATACGAGGATGGTGTAACGTTCGATCTTGGTCGGCAACGGGATCGGGCCACGCACTTGCGCGCCGGTCCGCTTAGCCGTTTCGACGATCTCGCTGGCCGAACGGTCGATCAAACGATGATCGAACGCCTTCAACCGAATCCGGATCTTTTGTTCCGACATGACGGAAGCTTCCTTCGTTAAAAGAGCGACGGGCAAGGCCTCTGGGATACCTGCCCCGGTATTCCTGCATTGGTGAAATCGCCAGACATCCTGCCGACGAGGGCTTTCCTCCGCCCAAAAACTGAGGCAGCCCGGTAAACCGGCCTGCCCAGACGGAAAAGTATAATGCGCAGCTAGAGCACGGTCAACAACGACTGAGTTGTTGAGTGCTCCATGCAACGCGACCTTCCCGGTCTGGCGAACACGAGCGGCTTCCTGCCGTTCTTTTCGCTGTGAACTCAGCGCCCTACCCAGGGACACCGAGCCGCGCATTATAGCGAGCGATGTTTAACTGCGCAAGCGTCCATTCAATTAATCCTGCTTCTCGCCCACCTCGCCCACCTCGCCCACCTGCAGCCAAAAAAAAGGGCCGGCTTACGCCGACCCTTTTTGATTGCGCCGGCGACCAGAGTCGCCGAACTGCAGGCATTGCTTACTTGACGATCTTGGCAACCACACCAGCGCCGACGGTCCGGCCGCCTTCGCGAATTGCGAAGCGCAGACCTTCATCCATCGCGACCGGGTTGATCAGCGTCACGACCATCTTCACGTTGTCGCCNAGCGCCGACGGTCCGGCCGCCTTCGCGAATTGCGAAGCGCAGACCTTCATCCATCGCGACCGGGTTGATCAGCGTCACGACCATCTTCACGTTGTCGCCCGGCATCACCATYTCCACGCCTTCCGGCAGCTGGCASGCGCCAGTGATGTCGGTGGTACGGAAGTAGAACTGCGGACGGTAGCCCTTGAAGAACGGGGTATGACGACCACCCTCATCCTTGGACAGCACGTAAACTTCGGCTTCAAACTCGGTATGCGGCTTGATCGAACCCGGCTTGCACAGCACCTGRCCGCGCTCGACGTCGTCACGCTTGGTGCCGCGCAGCAGCAGACCGGCGTTGTCGCCTGCCTGACCCTGRTCCAGCAGCTTGCGGAACATTTCCACGCCGGTGACGGTGGTCTTCTGCGTATCGCGGATACCGACGATTTCGATTTCGTCGCCAACCTTGATGATGCCGCGCTCGATACGACCGGTCACCACGGTGCCGCGGCCGGAGATCGAGAACACGTCTTCGACCGGCATCAGGAACGGGCGGTCCACGTCGCGGGTCGGATCCGGAATGAAGCTRTCCAGTGCATCGACCAGCTTCAGGATCGCCGGCACGCCGATTTCGCTCTGATCACCGTCCAGCGCAAGACGCGCCGARCCATGAATGATCGGGGTGTCGTCGCCCGGGAAGTCGTACTTGCTCAGCAGCTCGCGCACTTCCATTTCGACCAGCTCGAGCAGCTCGGCGTCGTCGACCATGTCAGCCTTGTTCAGGAACACCACGATGTGCGGCACGCCRACCTGACGCGASAGCAGGATGTGCTCACGGGTCTGCGGCATCGGGCCGTCAGCGGCCGAACACACCAGAATCGCGCCGTCCATCTGCGCAGCACCGGTGATCATGTTCTTGACGTAGTCGGCGTGGCCGGGGCAGTCAACGTGTGCGTAGTGACGGTTCGGGGATTCGTATTCGACGTGGGCGGTCGAGATCGTGATACCACGCGCCTTCTCTTCCGGCGCTGCGTCGATCGCGTCGTACGCCTTGAACTCACCACCGAAACGCTCAGCACCGATCTTGGTCAGCGCAGCGGTCAACGTGGTCTTGCCATGGTCAACGTGACCAATGGTGCCGACATTGACGTGCAGCTTGTTGCGCTCGAATTTAGCTTTTGCCATG
>NZ_LMOP01000002.1 GCF_001423585.1 Xanthomonas sp. Leaf148
AATCCCGCATACAGCGCGGCGTATGAGGCCAAACAGCAATGGGGCATTGGCGGCGACTACAGCCGAGCGTTGCAGGCGGTGACGACGGCATTGGTCGGCGGCGTCTCCGGCCAAGGCGCCGGCCAGGTCGCCAGCAACGCATTGGCACCGTACGCTGCGCAGCTGATCGGCAAGACTTTCGACCAGAACCATGGCAGCAATCCAAACGCGGCATTGCAGTTGGTGTCGCATGCGGTGCTTGGCGCGGTACTTGCCGAGGTAAACGGCGCATCCATGACCGGCGGCGCGTTGGCAGGGGCCGGTGGTGAGTTGGCGGCAAAGTACTTGACCCAAACCCTTTACGGCGATGATCCGCGTGCCATCGACCCGGTAACCGGTAAGTTCAATCCGAACCTGCTGCCGGAACAGGACAAGCAGATGCTGGTGGCTCTGTCGCAGGCAGTTGGGGCGATCGCTGGTGGATTAGCTGGTGGCAGCCTAAATGATTCGGTTATTGGTGCAAACATCGCTAAAAATGCTGTGGAAAACAATTGGCTATCACGCGAAGAAATTAATGCAGCAGATGTGTTACGCAACGCATGCGATAAAGCCGGAGGGAACGTCCAGGCTTGTAAAGACGGAATTACAAGAGAAGTAGATGCGATCGATGTCGCAAGAGAAAAGGAATGGATCGCTTATCAAAGCTCGGTGGCTCAGGAAATGGGTCAAGACTACATGGCAGGGGCTGGCTGGACCCGCGAGGAGTATAAGGTTGAGCAATTAAGCAGGCAGAGTACCTACTGGACGGGAACGGCAATTACGGAGGAACAAGCAATATTCTCTGGGTATGGCCCCGCGCAAGATCTAGATTATCTGGTCCGTAGCACTGGTAACAGCGCCCTCAAGCTTGGGGCATTTTTTGCTCGGCCCGGCGGTTATGTAGGTCTAGATCTGGTGAAAGGCACTTGGAGCGGATTACTTGGCGCAGGGAATGCGATAAGAAATTATTCACAAGCGCCGCTGCCAGGCCTGTATATGCAGTACGGAATAAGTCAGTCGCTGACCATGACCGCGGAGGAGCGCGCTCAACTTCTTGTTGCTACTGCGGCAGGTTTAGTTGCTGAAGGAGCCATATCAAAAGTGGTGAAATTTCCTGACGCGGTGCCGGATAAAGTCAGGCCAGTTGATAAGGGGGGGAGCTCCCCTTTCAATAGGGATGCGAAACGAGAGCCGGCAATTGCTGGCTGGGACACAGATAGTGAGGCAGGTACACCTCCCGTCATTCGGTCTAATGGCGAAGCAGACGCAGCAGGCGGCTCAAAGCTACGCGCCGACCTAGCTGCGAGGGAGCTTAGCTCGATTGCCGACCAAGACGTCCGGCTGAAGGAAGCCATGGCTGGAAGCGGGACGAGCAACCCAAATTTCGGTATTGGCAGTGCAACTGCCTTGGAAGCAGATCGGTTGGGTATGACGTGGGTCGGTGCTGGTGCAAGACCCTTTTCCGACGGGACAGGATGGACGAGTGCTGATGGTACGAGAGTCTATAGGCCGCCTACTGCTAAACCTAATTCAGAAAAGGCTACGACAGGAACTCAAGCAAATTTTGAAAGGTATGAAATAGATTCCGGCGGGAAAAGGAGTAAGATATCAAATGGGCATCTAAACATAAATTTAAACTGAGATTAATTATGAAGGCTAGATTGTTCGGACTCCATGCAGATACTTGGGACCTCAAGAAAGACCAACCTGACGATCCAAGTTGTTTTATTGAGCAGCTAAGGGCAGTAATTGGCCCCGAAGATTTTGAAGGAGGGGATGATTTCTTTATCGATGTATGTACTGCGGATTGGATAAAGAAGAAAAATTACGGAATAAAGTGGGGTCGATTTATGTTAATTGTTGATAGATATAATTATGAAGAAATATATGGATTTATATCAGAATATATTGGGAAATTTGAAGAGGCCAGCTGGAATGAGCTTGCAACTAAGTTGTCTCGTGTGATGTCTTGGGAGTTCGAGGATTATGTCGATTTTAAAGAAAGTTAAAATTATGTTGGTGTTAACTTTCAATTCCTGATTAGTCCAGAAAACCGTCATTAGTTGCAGGATCTGCATTGCATAGCGTACGCGCTTAATCTACCTGAAGCCGATGAGCTGGCGTTATAGCGTCAATGGCGCCGGCGGCATCGCGATGGGCACGCCGGACAGGTGCGCGCCCAGCTGCAGCCCGCTCACCCTCCAGTCCACCGGTGGCAACTATTTGAGCTCAGCAGCGAGGCCACCCATCTTGGCACCACCGTGCAGTGCGTGGGTAGCGCGGTGCGGGCGGCAGGCAGTGGATGCGCCAAAATCGAATACCGTAAACGGCTTGAATAAATTTTATACCATGAAAAACAAGCAACTTAAGATAATTGATTTTTTAAATGGCCATAATCATGGTCCTCGAAATTCAAAGCGGCGTTAATTTAATTGACTTAAGCTTGATGCTTGATAAGCTAAACAATTATTACCATTATGAAGGTGGAATTATATTTGGGAATTTCAACGCTTCAGATTCCCGATTTGTTTGTCGTTGCAGTGAGAAGCCTGAACCTTTAGTTGCTGAAGGAATAGATTTCCCGTGGTTAGTAGGGATTACCGGCAGTTTTCATTGCAGGGCAGACTCGCTAAGCCAGAGTCGCGAAGACGTTGAAAGTTTTCTTAAATTTCTTGACGCCAGCAATCTGTGGAATTTTGTACTTTCTTTCCGATACTAAGATGTATATACCATCCGTAATGTGACGCGGATGCAGATTTTAAAGGAATGGTGACGTGTGCTTGACTGACCTCCTCCCGGCAACTTGGACCAGCCAGAACTAGAAGGTTCGGCCAAGCTCAGGCCCAAGGAGGCCCGTCGCCATGAAGAAGTCGAAGTTTACCGAAGAGCAAATTGCATTCGTTCTGAAGCAGGCCGAGACCGGTACGGCGATCGAGGAAATTTGCCGCAAGATGGGCATCAGCCAGACCACGTTCTATGCGTGACGCAAGAAGTTCCGTGGGCTCGGCGTTGCCGAACTGCGACGTCTACGCCAGCTTGAGGAAGAGAGCCGCAAGCTCAAGCAGCTAGTGGCCGATCTGAGCCTGAAAAAAGTGATGTTGCAGGATGTGCTGTCAAAAAAGTTCTAAGGCCCATGCAGCGCAAAGCGCTCTTGGGCCATCTGGTTGACCGGTATCGGGTTGGAATTCGTCGGTCGTGCGCGGTCGTCAAGCAAAGTCGCTCGGCATCGTATTACCAGCCTCGGGATAATGATGATGCGCCACTGCTTCGACGGATAGAACAGATCGCAGCCGCCCGGGTCCGTTATGGTTTCTGGCGGATCTACGTGCTGTTGCGGCGGGAAGGCTGGAAGGCCAGCCACAAGCGTGTGTATCGACTGTACTACCAGGCCGACCTTAAAACGTCCGCGCCGCCGCAAGGCTGCGGCCCATCGCCTGGAGCGCACGGTGCTGACCGGTCCCAATCAAGTCTGGAGCATGGATTTCGTGGCCGATACGTTATTCGACGGGCGCCGTTTCCGGGCGCTTACCATCGTTGCTACTGCGGCAGGTTTAGTTGCTGAAGGAGCTATATCAAAATTGGTGAAATTTCCTGACGCGGTGCCGGATAAAGTCAGGCCAGTTGATAAGGGGGGGGAGCTCCCCTTTCAATAGGGATGCGAAACGAGAGCCGGCAATTGCTGGCTGGGACACAGATAGTGAGGCAGGTACACCTCCCGTCGCGATAACGGGGTCAGGTTCACTTATCGATAACGGGGTCAGGTTCACTTATCAGGTGCGCCGGTGTCGACTTTGCCACCAGCGAGAGCATCTTCAATAGCCATAATCAAACATCGCTTGGCTCGACGATCACTGGTGGCGGCAACGTCGGTGATCGATGACCTGTACCGCGATGGAGTAAAAATTGGATCTATAAGTACTGCAGATGCAGTTCGATATGAAATGAGAACAGGTGAACTGGTTGGCGGAAAATCGCATTCACAGAAAGCAAAGGACTATACTAAAGTACTCCAGCGATGGTCAAAATAAAATCCTGAGACCTTTCATGAGGGATCTGCAGTAAATATGGGTTCAGCTGCGAAGTTGGCAGTAGATAGAGATTTAGTTGCAAAGGTGATCAAAGATATGCAGAATTTACTTAAAGGAGATTAAATTGGATTGTTATGATTTTTATTTGAAATTCATTGAAAATCTATCGCCAAGAGATTACTTGTCGAGTTTAAATGGGTGGGAGGGCGATATTCCATGGGTCGTGATATTTTCGTCGCTTGGAAGGTATTTTGCGAATGATTTCCCCGTATTGAACGAGGAAAAAAAGGATAACATTTTCTCGTTAATAAAATTGGCTATGGAAAAGGAAAACAGCCTATCCACTTCTGTTGCGACGGGACTTTTGGAAGCGTTACACAAGGCTTCAATGAGAAATGGCTTGCCAGGCAATGAATTAATTGATCGTCTCGATATGGAATCTTCCCGATACCTGGCAGCTTGGGTAGAGTGGTCAGGATTGAAGTAATCCAAGGAGGACTTATCTTGCTACATCGACGTCTTTGGTCTAGGGTGTGTTATTAACTTTGAAGTGTCGACTCTCCGAAATTCAATGCCAGCTAAGACTAGAGATCTGCGGTTGATGATATCTTCCCTATAATTTGTGCCAGCCAAAACTGGAGGATTCGGCGAAAATCAGGCTTAAAGAGACCCATGGTCATGAAAGAAAGTCGAAGTTCACCGAAGAGTAGATCCCAATTGCCCTGAAGCAGACTAAGACCGGGACGACGGTCGAGGCGATTTGCCGCAAGATGGGCATTAGCTAATCCACCTTCTACGCTTGGCACAAGAGGTTTAGCGGGCTAGGCGTGTCCGAACTGCGCCGGCTACGCCAGCTTGAAGAAGAGAACCGCAAGTTCAAGCAGTTGGTCGCCGATCTGAGCCTGGACAAGGTCATGCCGCAGGAAGTGCTGTCAAAAAAGCTCTCAGGCCCACGTAGCGCGAGACTCTTTTGGACCATGTGGTCTATCGGGATCAAGTTGGATTTCGTCGGGCTGGCTCGGTCGTCAAGCAAAGTCGATCGGCTTAGTGTTACCAGCCTCTGGACAATGACGATGAGCTATTGCTCGACGGATCGAAGAGACTGCGGCCGTAAGGGTCCGCTATGGTTTCTGGTTAATCTAAATAATATTGCGGCGGGCCCGAGTAAAGACGGCACAGCGCTTAGAACTGCCAAGGATGTGAGGGCCATTACTTGAAAAAAAATCTAGCGGGGTACTGAAGCGTCCTCGTTAACTCGATCCACTTGGAAGCAGAGTTCCATCCCAAGGAGCTCTGTATGAAGAAGTCGAAGTTCACCGAAGAACAGATGGTTCGGATCCTCAAAGAAGTCGAGGCCGGTGCAAGGGTTGGTGAGACCTGCCGCAAGCACGGGATCAGCGAGCCGACCTATTACGTCTGGAAGGCCAAGTACGCCGGCATGGAGGTGTCGCAGTTGCGGCATCTAAAGGATGTGGAAGCCGAGTTAGCCCGGATGAAGCGCATTTATGCCGAGTTGGCATTGGATCACCACGCGCTCAAGGACGTGCTGTCGCGAAAAGGTTGAGCCAGGCTCGTCGACTTGAATTGAGTCTGACCATGCAAACTACTCACGGCTTCAGTGCCCGTCGAGCTGATCGGGTGCTGCAGCTGTCCCGATCTGCACGGCATTACCGTCCGCGCCAGCGCGACGATGGCCCGCTCATCGCCGCAATCGAGGCGCATTTGAAGGACAACCCCGGCCACGGTTTTGACCTGCTGATGGATTGGGCATTGCGACCGCAGGGCTGGGGCAAGACCTGCGCCTGGCGGGTCTACACCGCGCTGAAGCTCAACCTTCCACGTCGCGGCAAGCGCCGATTGCCTGACCGCATCCGCGCGCCGCTGGAGATCCCGCAAGCGGCAAACCACACGTGGTCGGCGGACTTCATGTCCGATGCCTTGTGGTCTGGACGCCGCTTCCGCACCTTCAACATCAACGATGACTTCAATCGCGAATCGATGAAGATCGAAATCGACACCAGCCTGCCCTCGGCACGGGTCATCCGGCACTGGACGAATTGGTCGAGCTGCGTGGTGCTCCAAGGCGACTGCGCCTGGACAACGGCCCGGAGTTCATCAGCGCTGCGCTCAGGCAGTGGGCACAGCAGCATGGCGTCACCCTGATCCACATCCAGCCCGGCAAACCTACCCAGAACGCCTACATCGAACGCTTCAACCGCACCTTCCGCACCGAAGTACTGGACCGATTCGTGTTCACCACGCTCGACGAGGTTCGGCGCATGGCAGAGGACTGGCGTCATCGATACAACCACCAACGGCCACATCGATCACTCGGCGGCTTGCCACCCATCCGCTTCGCAATGGCACAATCAACAACCACCTCTACTTCTGAGTGACTCGAAGAATCGAGGACGCTTCAGAGTTGGGTTACTCACCGTAACACTCGACAATCCTTGGCCGGATGGAGCGAAGCGCATTCCGTGGCTCTGTGCGCGCGAACGATGCAACGCACTTGCTGATGTCATGCACCAACAGCCTCGGATTGCGCTTTGCTCCATCCGGGCTACAGCCTCAGGGCATCCCAAGCTCCCGCATCATGGTGCCGCAGTGCAACTCGGAAAGTCCTTGAGATAATCTGCGAGCGAAGCCATCCCCACGCTCGTGCGCAGCGCGTCCACATCACCGCTGCCATCAAGCGGCTGCGCCACACGCTTTCCGTCGACGCACGTCACCTGCGTGCCGTAACGCTGCGTGCCGGTCAACTTAAGCATCACCCGATCATGTAGGAAAGCATACTGACGGGGCAGGGCACGACCCTCGTAACTCCGCTGCAGGGCCTGCAGCGCGTCGTACTGCAGCTCAGGGCGATGGTCGCCGTGCTGCACGAGCGCCCACAGTTGCTGCTGCATGTCCTCGCTGATCCTCGGCGGCGCAGGCCAACCTCCGTAGCGGGCAATCTGCTCCTGGGCGTACAGGATATTGCTGTCGTCCAGTAAGCGCAGGTCCGCCTCGAGCGCAAATGCATATAAGGCAAACGTGGGAGTGCCGATCGCTTCCTCACCATGACCCGGTAGCGAATCAAAGGCGTATCTCAACACTTGATCCTGTGCGAATCGACGCCCAAGCTCCTTGGCATCCTTGGCATCCTTGGCATCCTTGGTGGCGGAATCCACATCGTCACGGACTTTGTGAACGGCATCGACCGAGGTTGCGACTTGCCGATACGTAGCCACATAGGGCTGCGCCTGCCGCGCGGCAGTAGCAAACGCGTCCAATGAAGCAGCATCAGCTGCCGTGGCCTCGGCGCTGACTACCAGCGCGCATCGATGGTTGCCATAGCACCCGCGCGGCAGCGCCGACGCATCCACGCCACGGTCCGCAAACGCTTTTCGCAGACGTTGTGTCTCCGCCTCGCTTGCCGGACCTCGCGCCCACGCGAGCAGCGAATCCCATCGCGCACGCTCGGCCGCGTCGGCGGAGAACCGAGGAGCAACCCACTGCAGCGATGCAAGATCAACCACCGCATCCGACGGGACCTGCTCCAGCAGCACGGGCGCAGCGGCGGTAGCGCTGACCGGCAAACTGCTGCCGGTCAGCATCACGACCACACCCATGCGAAACAATAACGACGCTCCATCATTCATGTCACAAACCGTAAGGGAGGGCGTACTGCGTCAGGCATCCTCATCGTCAATGATGTTGCTTAAGCTTGCCTCCGCGGCCGCAAGGCGGGTCCGCGATGTGGTGCCACCAGAGACGGCATTGAGTTCTGCATCGGTCAGTTCGCGTGCCAGGTTACGGCTCAGCAGGCGGAAAGACCCGGTCGTACCATGCTGCTTCGATTCTTGCTTGGATATCGGGAGGACGTCCTTGGGTTGAGCGCCATCCATGAAAACCGGAGCCAGACTGCTTTATCACCCCCATTGGAACGGCGTCAAGTGATTTGGTGGCATAAATAGATCCCCATG
Organism: Xanthomonas sp. Leaf148; assembly: GCF_001423585.1. Taxonomy (GTDB): domain Bacteria; phylum Pseudomonadota; class Gammaproteobacteria; order Xanthomonadales; family Xanthomonadaceae; genus Xanthomonas. The sequence continues at coordinate 8,015 of NZ_LMOP01000002.1, forward strand.
CGCGTGAGCCCGCGAAAGGCAAGGCACGAACATTAGGGACGGAGGTAATTAAGCGGCGGCCCTGACCGCCAGCATGACCTGCAGCAAGGCGCAGCATCAGCGGCAGTGCGCTCAACGGCATCGGTGCACAAGGCGGCCTGAGCGGCCGTACCCGCCAGACCGCAGCAACTGTTGGCAGCCTTGTGGTGAACGGTCGTGCCAGCGGTAGCGCCGGCAGCATCCGCGTTGCGACAGGCACCAGCGGCAGCACCGGCACGCAAGTCGGCACCAATACGCAGGACGCCACGCTCGCCACATCAAGCGGCATCGTCAAGATGTCGGTCGCACCGATGATCTCCGATGACAGCGGCCTGGTGCGTAGCACCGTCGAGTCAGACGAATGTTCAGACCACCGCTGCCGGTATCGGTGTCACCGCAGGTGCGAACGAAACCCGCACACGTGTTCGACCCCGCCACCATCCCCTTCGCCAACATCGTTGGCGGCGGCCAGACCTCGCTGACGCAGATCGATCTGCCAATCGGCGGGTTGTATCGCCTGTCCAATGGCAACGCCACCGATCGTACTGCCATGGGGCGCGCGGCAGTCGGCCTCGGCGGCATCAACGCTTGGCGCAGCAATGGGCCGGGCCGTCGTTACCTGATCGAGACCGACCCGCGCTTCGTCAATTACGACAACTTCATCAGCAGCTGTCGACTCCCCGCAATTCAGTACCACATGAAATTTAGAGGTCCGCGGTTGATGTTGATCACGGAACTCGGCCGGCGTTAGTCCGCCCATGCTGTCGTGCGGTGTCTGTTCGCTTTAGTCGGGTAGCCACTGCTCGATCTGCTAGCGCACGTCGTTCGGTGTGCGGAAGATGTGCATGTCCAGCATGCCGTGCCGGTGGCCTCGGTTGAAACTCTCGAACGCAGCATTTGTACCGCCTGGACAGCCGTTATGGCAGCTTAGCGGCTTCTGCGAGTGCGGCATCAGCGCCTCGTTTTTCACTCTGGGATATGTCGTGATGATGTCGAAAAAAGGGCAGTGGTTCGGACTGATTGGGTGGTTGGTGCTGTGCTACGCCGTGGCCGGGCTTGGTGCGATGGCGTCCATCCAGGCGGCCACCTTCTATGCGGGACTGGCGCGGCCGGCGTGGGCGCCGCCCGGTTGGTTGTTCGGTCCGGTGTGGACGGCGTTGTACGGGATGATGGCGGTGGCGGCCTGGCTGGTCTGGCGACACGGGGGATGGCGTGCTTGCCAGGGAGCGCTTGGTCTATTTGTTCTGCAGTTGGGCTTGAACGGGCTGTGGAGCTGGTTGTTCTTTGCGTGGCATCAGGGGGCGTGGGCATTCGCGGACATCGTGGCGCTGTGGCTGTCATTGGCCTGCACGATTGCCGCCTTCGGCAAGCGGCAACGGTTGGCCGGGTGGCTGTTGGTGCCGTACCTGTTATGGGTCAGCTTTGCAGCAGCATTGAATTACGCGGTGTGGCAGCTCAACCCTGGCGCTCTGTGAGCAAGCTAGCTCAAGGCGCTTTGGCCGAGTTCCAGGCAGGATGAGCTAAGCGCACGAACACAGCCGCGCGCGACGATTTGCTTGCTGCGACGCCCTTTCCGCGGGTACGTGGGCTGCGCAAGCAACGGCCTTGCCACTGCCTAAAAAGTTTCCATAGCAATCAATCGCTTGCCGAAGGATTGCTTAAAGCACTGTCCAGCAAGGTTTTCTGATCACACGATCATCGCGGCGCAGGCGCGCATTCACGCAATGCTTGACAGGCCTCGGCCCGGTGATGTCTTTTGCGTACATGCCTAACGCCTGTGCCACCGCTTCGCTTCTCTGTCAGCCGCTGCTGCGGCCGGGTGCGGGCGTGGCCGGCATTACCACCACCATTACTACCGTCACCATTCGCCCGGTGCGGCCCGTCGTCTTCGCGTAACTTCCGAAAACAACGGCCCCGCACCCGGACCAGGATGCGGGGGCTTTCCTCCCTCATCTGATGCGGACGGGGCCTCCCTAACGAGGTCTGTCGATGTCATCGCCTGTCGTTTCGCTCGAACCCGCTGCTGTTGCCGCCTCTTCCGCACGCACCGTCGTGCACAAATTCGGCGGCACGTCGGTGGCCGATGCCGAGCGCTATCGGCATGTTGCGCGCCTGTTGCTGGCGCGCGAGGAGACCGTGCAGGTCACCGTGGTCTCGGCGATGAAAGGTGTCACCGATGCCTTGATCGAACTGGCCGAGCTGGCTTCGCAGGACCGACCGGAGTGGCGCGAGCGCTGGCATGACACGCGCGCACGCCATCGCGGTGCGGCGGTGGCCTTGCTCGGCGAACACTCGGGTCCCACGGTGGAATGGCTGGACGAACGCTTCGAGCATCTGGCGCAGATCCTGGGTGCTTTGGCGGTGATCGGCGAGTTGCCGCGCGAGGTGCTCGACCGCGTGCAGGGTCTGGGTGAGGTGTATTCGGCGCAACTGCTGGGCGATCACTTCCGCGCGATCGGCGAAGACTGCGCGGTGCTGGACGCGCGCGATGTGTTGGTGGTCAACCGTGGCGAGCTCGGCGTGGATGTGGACTGGGATGTCAGCGCGCAGCGGCTTGCGACCTGGCGCCAGGCGCATCCGCAGACGCGGGTTGTGGTGACTGGATTTGTGGCGCGCGACCGCGCCGACCGGATCACCACGCTGGGGCGCAACGGCAGCGATTATTCCGGCGCGATCTTCGCGGCCTTGTTCGATGCCGAGGAGCTGCATATCTGGACCGATGTGGATGGCGTGCTGTCGGCCGATCCGCGCGTGGTGCCAGAGGCGGTGCAGCTGGAAACCTTGAGTTACGACGAAGCCTGCGAGCTGGCTTATTTCGGTGCGAAGGTGGTGCACCCGCAGACCATGTCGCCGGCGATCGAGCGCGGCCTGCCGATCATCATCCGCAACACCTTCCAGCCGGAACATCCGGGCACGCGCATCACCGCCAGCAGCGCGGTGAGCGGGCCGATCAAGGGGTTGACGCTCAGTCCCGACCTGGCGGTGCTGAATCTGGAAGGCACCGGCTTGATCGGCGTGCCAGGCACTGCCGAGCGCGTGTTCGCGGCGCTGCGGACGGCGCAGGTGTCGGTGGTGATGATCTCGCAGGGCTCGTCCGAACATTCGATCTGCTGCGTGGTCAAACAGCACGAATCCGAGCGTGCACGCAATGCGTTGTTGCAGGCGTTTGCGCACGAACTCACCGTCGGCCAGGTGCAGCGTGTGCAGTTGACCACCGGCATCAGTGTGTTGGCGGCAGTGGGCGATGGCATGGCCGGCCAGCCGGGTGTGGCGGCGCGCTTGTTCGAATCGCTGGGGCGCGCGCAGGTCAATATCCTGGCCATCGCGCAGGGTTCGTCGGAGCGCAATATCTCGGTGGCCATCGATGCGGCGCATGCGACCAAGGCCTTGCGCGCGGCGCATGCCGGGTTCTGGCTGTCGCCGCAGACGTTCTCGGTGGGCGTGATCGGGCCGGGCAATGTGGGCGCGGCGTTGCTGGATCAGTTGCGCATCGCGCAGCCGCAATTGCTAGGCAAGGCCAATATCGACCTGCGCTTGCGCGCGGTGGTGTCGCGCGGACGCATGTTGCTCGACGAGCGCGGTCTGGTGGGCAACTGGCGCGATGCCTTCGCGTCCGCAGCCACCGCGACCGATCTGGAGCGTTTCACCACGCATCTGCTGTCTGCGCATCTGCCGCATACGGTGATCATCGATTGCAGCGGCAGTGCCGAAGTGGCTGACCGCTATGCGGGTTGGTTGGCGGCCGGTATCCACGTGGTGACGCCGAACAAGCAAGCCGGCTCCGGCCCATTGGCGCGCTATGAAGCGATCCGTGCTGCGGCCGACGCCAGCGGTGCGCGCTTCCGTTACGAGGCCACCGTGGGTGCAGGCCTGCCGGTGATCACCACGTTGCGCGATCTGGTCGATACCGGCGATGCGGTGACCTCGATCGAAGGCATCTTCTCCGGCACGCTGGCGTGGCTGTTCAACAAATACGACGGCAGCGTAGCGTTCTCCGAACTGGTCACTCAGGCGCGGGGCATGGGCTATACCGAGCCGGACCCGCGCGACGATCTGTCGGGCGTGGATGTGGCCCGCAAACTGGTGATTTTGGCGCGTGAAGCGGGGCGTGCGATCAGCCTGGAAGACGTCAACGTAGAAAGCCTGGTGCCCGAAACCTTGCGTCAGGCCAGTGTGGATGACTTCATGGCGCATCTGCAGGACGTGGACGCGGGATTCGCGCAACGGCTGGCCGATGCGCGCGCACGCGGCAATGTGTTGCGCTATGTCGCGCAGCTGCCGCCCGAGCGTGCGCCCAGCGTGGGCCTGGTGGAACTGCCGGCCGATCATGCGTTCGCCAATCTGCGTCTGACCGACAACGTGGTGCAGTTCACCACGCGGCGTTACTGCGAAAACCCGTTGGTGGTGCAGGGCCCGGGCGCCGGACCGGAAGTTACCGCGGCCGGTGTCTTTGCCGATCTGCTGCGCGTTGCAGCAGGCGAGGGGGCGCGGTTGTGAATCAGGCGGTGAGCGGTCAATCCGCAGTCGCGTATACGCAAGCAAACGGTGTTTCGTCCGGCATGGGCGCTCTGCACCAAGCGCGTGCCTTCGCCCCGGCATCGGTTGCCAACGTCGCCGTGGGCTTCGACCTGTTGGGGTATCCGGTCGATGGCGTGGGCGATACGGTGACGGTGCGTCGCATCGATGCGCCGGTGGTACGCATCGCCGCCATTCGCGGCACTACCGTCGCGTTGCCGCTGGATGCCGAGCGCAACACCGCCGGCGCCGCCTTGATGTCAATGCGCGCTGCATTGGAGCTGCCTTACGGCTTTGAAGTGGAGATCGACAAGGGCATTGCGCTGAGCTCGGGCATGGGTGGCTCGGCAGCCTCGTGCGTGGCCGCGTTGGTGGCGGCAAACGCGCTGCTGGACACGCCGTTGAGCACGACGCAGTTGTATCAGCATGCGCTCGATGGCGAAGCCGTCGCCAGCGGTAGCCGGCATGGCGACAATCTGGGGCCGCTGTTTTTAGGGGGCTTGGTGTTGTGCACGCTGGAGCGGCTGGTGCCGATCGCGGTGCCAGCGGCGTGGCATAGCCTATTGGTGCACCCGGATGCCGTGCTGGAAACCCGTCGTGCGCGCGAGGCCCTGGCCGGCGATTATCAATTGCGCGAGTTTGTCGCGCAGAGCACCAATCTTGCGTTAGTGCTGGCGGGCTGCCATGCCGGCGATGCCGAGTTGGTGCGTGCCGGCTTGCGCGATGTGCTGGTCGAGCCACGCCGTGCGCCATTGATCACCGGCTTTGCCGCCGCCAAGCAGGCTGCGCTGGAGCATGACGCAATGGGCGCCAGCATTTCCGGTGCCGGCCCCAGCGTGTTTGCCTGGTTCGAAACGCGCGCCGCCGCGCAAGCCGCTGCGCCTGCGGTGCAGGCTGCCTTCGCCGCTGCCGGGTTCGATAGTCAGTCCTGGGTGTCGCCGATCGCCAGCCCGGCCGCACGGCTGATCGAATGAGCCGGCATCTGCATGTCCCGGCTCGGCAGAATGCAGCGTGCGGCGTGTGGAGCACGCAACACGCTGCAAGCACCTCATTCCACCACGACCTCGCTGATCTGCATCACCGGGCTGAGGTCGGTGTAGTTGGCGATGTCGCCCAGGATCTCCGTCGCGTGCGGGCCGAAGCTGCCGTTAAAGGCTTCCACCGAGTCGCAAAAGATATGGCACATGCCGATGAAGGCCGGCGTGCTGCCGGGCTCGCCGCCACTGAGTCCCTTGTCCACCGTGTAACGCAGGCAGGCCGCACCCATGCGCGCGGCCACCAGCGGCATGTGCTGGTCGCGGTAATAGGTGTGGTCGAAACGGGCGCCTTCGCGGTAGGGGTACATCACACTGACCTTGATCATCTGCCGACTCCACGGAAAGGTGCGCGCAGCATAGCGCCGCGCCGGCGCGCGCAGGCGACCATTCGGCGGAACGCAGCAACCGCGCCAGCCATGCCCATTGCCTCGATCATTTCATTGCCGGGTCACGCCCGGTCCTGTTTTTGCCTGGAGTCACGCTGATGTTCATCTCCACCCGTGGCGGCGCACCCGCCGCAAGCCTGAGCCAGGCGATTGCCGCCGGCCTGGCCCCCGATGGCGGACTGTATGTGCCGCAGACCTTGCCGCCGGCGCGCACGCTGGCCGCCGGTGCCGACCTGGCCGCGACAGCCACCACCTTGCTGCAGCCGTTTTTCGAAGGCGATGCGTTGGCGCCCGAGTTGCCCGCCATCTGCGCCGAGGCGTTCGATTTCCTGGCGCCGCTGGTGGCACTGGCCACGCCCGGCGATTACGCGCTGGAGCTGTTTCATGGCCCGACCGCTGCATTCAAGGATTTCGGTGCGCGCTTCCTGGCTGCCTGCCTGACCCGTCTGCGTCGTGCCGAAGACCGCCCGCTCACCATTCTGGTGGCCACGTCCGGCGATACCGGCGCTGCGGTGGCGGCGGCATTCCATCGCCAGCCGGGCTTGCGCGTGGTGGTGCTGTATCCGGACGGGCGGGTGTCGCCGCGTCAGGCGCATCAGCTGGGCTGTTTTGGCGACAACATCCAGGCATTGCGGGTGGCCGGCTCGTTCGACGATTGCCAGGCGATGGTCAAGCAGGCCTTGAGCGACACTGCGCTGCAGACGCAGGTGCCGCTGAGCTCGGCCAACAGCATCAGCCTGGGCCGCTTGCTGCCGCAGATGAGCTACTACGCGCATGCCGCCCTGCAGCACCAGGCGACGGCGGGCAGTGTGCTGAATCTGGTGGTGCCCACCGGCAATCTAGGCAACGGGCTGGCCGCGATCCTGGCACGCGCGCTCGGGGTGCCGTTGGGCAAGATCGCGCTGGCGTCCAACGCCAACCACGTGTTGCCGGATTACTTTGCCGGCGACGACTACGCCCCGCAGCCCAGCGTGGCGACCCTGGCCAATGCGATGGACGTGGGTGCACCAAGCAATTTCGAGCGGCTGCGCTGGTTGTACCAAGGTGACGATGCGGAGTTGCGCGAGGCTTTCCGCGCCCTGTCGGTCGACGATGCGGCCATCAGCCACACCATCCAGCAGCGCTATGCGCGCCACGGCGAAGTGCATTGCCCGCACACCGCCACCGCAGTGCATGTGCTTGAGCAACTGCGTGCCGAAGGTGCCGAGGGCGTCACCGGCGACTGGGCCGTGGCTGCCACCGCTCACCCGGCCAAGTTCGAAGGGGTGGTGGAGCCGTTGATCGGCCGCGCGGTCGATGTTCCGCCGGCATTGGCGGCGCTGCTGCAACGTCCGGCACACGCCGAAGCGCTGGCGCCGGATTACGCCGTGTTCCGGCAGCGCCTGCTTGCGGATGCGGCCTGAGCCAAACGCGTTCAGCCAGCCGGGGTTGGAAAGTGCCGCGCATGGGGCTATCTCTATCGGGGTGCGGCCCCGGCGTGGCGCCGCGTTCGATGTGGGTTGCTGCATGTCTTATCGAGTGATTGCCGTTGCCGCCGCGTTGTGCGGATGGGCAGCGGCGGGTGCGGCCGTGGCGGCCGATACCATGGCTGCGTCCCCAGTATCGCCATTGGGCGCTCCGCGTGCCGGGCTGATCGATGCCTTGGCGCGTCAGGCGCCGTCGTTGGACCGCCAGGTTCTGGCGTTGGCTACCGAAGCGTTGCAATGCGCGCGGCAACGCCAGCAGGTGGGCGATGAGCGTGTGCTCAGCGTCATCGACTACAGCCGGCCGTCGACCGAACGCCGGCTGTGGGTATTCGATCTGGCGCGGCAGCGGTTGTTGTTCCAGGAATGGGTGGCGCACGGGCGCAATACCGGCGAGAACCTGGCCGCGAAGTTCTCCAACGCCGACGGCAGCTTCCAGTCCAGCCTGGGTGCGTTCACCGCGCAAGAGTCTTACACCGGCCACAACGGCTATTCGTTACGGCTCAAAGGGCTGGAGCCGGGCTTCAACGATCACGCGCGCGACCGCGCCATCGTGATCCACGGTGCGCCCTACGTCAGCGAGGCCATCATCCGCAGCCAGGGGCGGCTGGGCCGCAGCCTTGGCTGCCCGGCAGTGCGGCCGGCAGTGGCCAGGCAGCTGATCGACACCTTGCGCGAGGGCGCGTTCGTGTTCGCCTATTACCCGGACCGCGCCTGGTTGCGGCAGTCGCAACTCCTCAGCAGCGGCTGCGGTGCATCGGTGGCGAGTGCGGGTGGGCGTTGAAGTGTCGTGCGCTGCGTCGTGATTCGACAACGTAGTTGAGTACACGGCCGGCGTGAATTGAGTGCATCGGCGCTGTCGCATTGAGTGCCGCCATCCGGCCAGCACACAGCTGTCTTCGTCACCGCCGCGAGCACTGGCGCCGCGTCTTCGCCAACGTGCAGTGGTGCGGCTCTGCAATCAAACCAGGTGTTCAACCACCATCGACCAGATAGCGCTCAAACCGTGTCGCCCGCCAGGCTGCGCAGGGCGGCGTAGTCCAGGATCTGCACCAGCTGCAGTTGCGGCAGCGCGATCAGCTGCTGCTGCCTGAGTTTGGTGAAGGTGCGGCTCACCGTTTCCATGGTCAGCCCGAGATGGTCGGCGATGTCGCCGCGGCTCATCGGCAGGGCCACGGTGTCGCCACTGGCACCGGGCTGGGTCGAGCGGGCAGCCAGACGCAGCAGAAAGTGCGCCAACCGTTCGCTGGGTTGCAGCCGCGCCAACAGCAGGCCGGTGTCCTGCGCGGCGGCCAGTTCCATGCTGGCGCGTTGCAGCAGCTTGCGCTCCAGATGCGGGTAGCGATCGCGCAACTGGCGCATCTGCGCCATCGGCGTACGACACACGCGGCTGTCGATCATAGCTTCGATGTCGTGGCGGTGCTGCGCGGTTTCGGTCAGCCCCACATAGTCGCCCGGCAGCACGAAACCGGTGATCTGGCGGCGTCCATCGGCCAGCGTGCGAACCAGGCGCAAGGCACCGGAGGTGACGGTGTAGACGTGCTGGCGCGCATCGCCGGCACGCACCAAGGTACTGCCGGGTGCATAGCTGGACGCTGTGGTGGCCTCATCGAGTGCGTCCATTTCCTGCGGCGACAACGCCGCGCAGATCGCACGGCCGCGGACCGCGCATAGCGCGCAATCGGAGCTGCGCGCGTCGCTGCCGGATGCCGCGCCGGGCGCCGGGCAGGTCACGCTGGGGTCTGAAAGCTGCCGATACATGGGTCACGCACTGCCTGGGACGCAGATCGATGATACGCCATGCGCTCAGCGCGGCCGCCCAGCCGGTAGAATTGCCGGCTCGCCCCAGTCGTTCTGCAGGAGTTTCGCTCGTGATCAAGCCCCGTACGCCGCCCGGCATCATGGAATTGCTGCCACGCGAGCAGATCGCGTTCCAGCGCATGCTGGACGTCATCCGCCGCAACTACGAGCGGTTCGGGTTCCTGCCGGTCGAGACCCCGGTGTTCGAGCTGTCCGACGTGCTGTTGACCAAATCCGGCGGCGAAACCGAGCGTCAGGTGTACTTCGTGCAGTCCACCGGCGCGCTGGCCAATGCGGCTGCCGCAGCCGACGACGGTGCAGAAAACGGCGGCTTGCCGGAGCTGGCGCTGCGCTTCGACCTCACCGTGCCGCTGGCGCGCTATGTCGCCGAACACGAGCACGATCTCAGCTTCCCGTTCCGTCGTTATCAGATGCAGCGCGTGTACCGCGGCGAGCGTGCGCAGCGCGGGCGTTTCCGCGAGTTTTACCAGTGCGATATCGATGTGATCGGCAAGGATGCGCTGAGCATCCGCTACGACGCTGAAGTGCTGGCGGTGATCCACGCGGTGTTCGCCGAGCTGGGCATCGGCGATTTCAAGGTGCAGTTGAACAACCGCAAGTTGCTGCGTGGGTTCTTCGAAAGTCTGGGTGTGGCCGAAGGCGAGTTGCAGCTGGCTGTGTTGCGCGAGGTCGACAAGATCGACAAGCGCGGCGCCGATTATGTGCGCGACACGCTTGTGGGCGAGGGCTTCGGCATTGCTGCCGAGCAGGTCGCCAAGATCCTGGCCTTCGTGGCGGTGCGCTCAAGCGGCCATGCCGATGCGCTGGTGCAGTTGCAGGCGCTGGAAGCCTCGGTCGGCGCGAGTGCGACGCTGGGTGAGGGCATTGCCGAATTGCGCGAAGTGCTGGAGCTGGTCAAGGCGCTGGGCGTGCCGGAAAGCGCGTACTGCCTGAATTTCTCGATCGCGCGCGGGCTGGACTACTACACCGGCACCGTCTACGAAACCACGCTCACCGACCACCCGCAGATCGGCTCGATCTGCTCCGGCGGCCGCTACGAAAGCCTGGCCAGCCACTACACCAAGTCCAAGTTGCCGGGCGTGGGCATCTCGATCGGCCTGACTCGCCTGTTCTGGCAGCTGCGCGAGGCCGGCCTGATCCAGGGCATTGCCGAAAGCAGCGTGCAGGCCATGGTGGCGCTGATGGACGAAACCCGCCTGGACGACGCGCTGGATATCGCGCGCCGGCTGCGCATCGGTGGCATCAACACCGAAGTACAGATGGAGCCGAAGAAGGTCGGCAAGCAGTTCCAGTACGCCGCCCGCGCCGGCATCCGCTTTGTGGTGCTGGCCGGCGACGACGAACTCGCGCGCGGCGTGGTAGCGGTCAAGGACCTGGTCCGCGAGCAGCAGTTCGATGTGGCGCGCGAAGAGTTGGCGAGCACGCTGCAGGTGGAGTTGGAGCAGGCCAAGGCGATGTTGGTGGCCGGGGGCGTTCGCTCCAGCTGATGCGTGACTCGATCGAAATCGTGCTGGACGGGCCGGCGTTCTTCGCGCAGCAAGACGAAGAGCAGTTTTTCGGCTGGCTCGCAGCGTTACCGGCCTACGTTGGTGTCAAAGGCAGAGGGCGCCAGTTGCATCTGGAATTGACCGTGCCGGTGGATCCCGCGACGGTCGAATCCTTGTTGGTGATCTGTCATCGATGGCAGATCGATAAGGCGCCACTAGCGCCACTGAAGAGTGAGGCAGTGTCCTGGCACGTGTTGTGGGGTCCCTCGGCACCGAAGGGGCACGGCGCTTTTTAGGGCAGTGCCGCCATGGAGATGCTCGTCGGGGAGGCCGGCTGAGTCACATCATCATTTGCGATCGTCATACCAGCTGCTTCGGTTTCGCAGTGACTGCCGGGTGCCGAACGAGCGTTCTAACGCGTCAGCCTTAACGCCCTTGATTCCCAAGGCCCGAGCGGGGTGACAATCACATCCGCTTGCGTTAATGTACTAACACGCTATTACATTAACGCAATGAAACAACGACCCGCTCCCCGCGAAACCACCGACGTCGCCGCCTCCCTCAAGATGCTGGCCGATGCACTGGCATGCCTGACTGAGCCCGGTTCGGTCGAGGCATTTCTGCGCGATTTGTGCACGCCCGCCGAGCTGGAGGCCATGGCCGACCGCTGGCGGGTGGTGCCGCTGCTGATCAAGGGCGTGCCGTACCGCGAAATCCACGAGCTGACCCAGGTCAGCGTGACCACCATCGGGCGCGTTGCGCGCACCCTGGATCATGGCGCCGGCGGCTATGCCGAGGCCTTGCGCGAGCAGTCGTCGCGCCCTGTCGATTCCCACTGAGAGAACAAGATGAGTGCTTCCACGGCAGCGCCGGCACGTGACCGGTTGCGTATTGCCATCCAGAAAAACGGCCGTCTGGCCGAGCCGGCGCGCAGCCTGCTGGCCGCCTGCGGGCTGAGCTGGCGGCAGAGCCGCGACAAATTGTTTTGCTATGGCGAATCGTTGCCGGTGGACTTGCTGCTGGTGCGCGACGACGACATCCCGGGCCTGATTGCCGACGGCGTCTGCGACCTGGGCATCGTGGGCCAGAACGAATTGGACGAGCAGGCGTCGTCGCGTCGTCGCGCTGGCTTGCCGGCTGCGTACCACGCTGTTCGCGGGGTCGGGTTCGGCCAGTGCCGGCTGATGCTGGCAGTGCCGGAAGAATGGGACTGGCAGGGCATCCAGCAACTGGCAGGCAAGCGCATCGCCACCAGCTACCCGGCGATCCTGGCCGACTGGCTGGAGCGACAGGGCATCGATGCGGCGGTGGTGGAATTGTCGGGTTCGGTGGAGATCGCACCGCGTCTCGGCACCGCCGACCTGATCTGCGACCTGGTGTCCAGCGGCGCCACGTTGGCGGCCAATCAGCTCAAGCCGGTGGAGCTGGTGATGGAAAGCGAGGCCGTGCTGGCCGGCGCGGTACGCGAGCCGGCCGATGCGCGCGCCGCGTTGCTGGCGATGCTGCTGCGACGCATGGACGGCGTGCTCAAGTTGCGCGACAGCAAACTGCTGATGTTCCGTGCCGAACACGGCAACGTGGATGCCCTGCGTCGCCTGCTGCCCGATGCCGACCCGCTGGTACAGCTGCCGGACGATGGCAACGGCGCACTGCGGCTGCAGACCATGTGCCACGGCGCGGTGACCTGGCAACGGTTGGAAGAACTCGAACGCGCAGGTGCGCAAGGCTTGATGGTGCTGACAGTGGAGCGCTCGCTGGCATGAACATTCTCGATTGGTCCCAACTCGACAGCGCGTCGCGTACCGACGCCTTGACGCGCCCGGTGCAGACCGTGGCCACACAGACGCGCGACGCGGTCGCCAGCTTGATCAGCGATGTGCGTGCCCGTGGCGATGCGGCGTTGCGCGAAATCACTGCGTGTTTCGATGGCGTGTCGCTGGACAGTTTTGCAGTGAGCGCGGCCGAATTCGCCGCCGCCGAGGCCGCCGTCGCGCCGGAGCTGCGCCAGGCGATGCAGGATGCCGTTGCACGCATCGACACCTTCCACCGCGCCGGCATGAGCGAGGGGTATGCAGTGGAAACCGCGCCAGGGGTGGTCTGCGAAAAGATCGTGCGGCCGATCGGGCGGGTGGGGTTGTACGTGCCGGCCGGCAGCGCGCCGTTGCCGTCGACCGCGTTGATGCTTGGCGTTCCTGCGCGTCTGGCCGGCTGCCGCGAGGTCGTGCTGTGCACGCCGCCGCGCAAGGATGGCAGCGTGGATCCGGCAGTGCTGGTGGCCGCGCAGCTCACCGGCGTGCGCCGCGTATTCAAGCTCGGCGGCGCGCAGGCGATTGCCGCGATGGCCTATGGCACCGAATCGGTACCGAGCTGCGACAAGTTGTTCGGGCCGGGCAATAGCTACGTCACCGAAGCCAAGCAGCAGGTGGCGCAATCCGGCGCGGCAGCGATCGACATGCCGGCCGGTCCGTCGGAAGTGTTGGTGATTGCCGATGCCGGCGCGCAGCCCGCCTTTGTGGCTGCCGACCTGCTGTCGCAGGCAGAGCACGGCCCGGATTCGCAGGTCTTGTTGTTGTCCGACAGCGATGCGTTGATTGCCGCCGTGCAAGTGGAGTTGGATGCACAACTGGCGCAGCTGTCGCGTGCCGCTATCGCCCGTCAGGCGCTGGCGCAGTCGCGGCTGATCAAGGTGCAATCGCTGGACGAGGCATTTGTGATCAGCAACCGCTATGCGCCCGAGCACTTGATTCTGGCGCTGCGCGAACCGCGCGCATGGTTGAACCAGGTGGAAGCCGCCGGCTCGGTATTTCTCGGCGACTACACACCCGAAGCCTTAGGCGATTACTGCAGCGGCACCAACCATGTGTTGCCGACCAGCGGCGCGGCGCGCGCGTATAGCGGCGTGAGCGTGGCCAGCTTCCAGAACATGGTCAGCGTGCAGGCGGCGAGCAAGGCCGGCATCGATGGCATCGGCGAATGCGCGTTGATTCTTGCGCGCGCCGAAGGCCTGGATGCGCATGCCAATGCGGTGGCGCTGCGCATGGGAGTGGCGGCATGAGCACGCCATCGATTCTTGAGTTGGTGCGCGAAGACCTGCGTGCGTTTGCCGGTTATTCGTCGGCACGCACCAGCGAGTTGCAGGGCGATGTCTGGCTCAACGCCAACGAATCGGCCTGGGGCAACCCGGCCGATCCCCACGGCAGCACGCGACGCTATCCCGACCCGCAACCCAAGGGCCTGCGCGTGGCGCTGGCAGAGTTGTATGGCTGCGCGCCCGAGCAACTGCTGATTGGCCGCGGCAGCGACGAAGCGATCGACCTGCTGGTGCGCGGCCTGTGCGTGCCCGAGCGCGATGCAGTGGTGGTGACGCCACCGGTATTTGGCATGTATGCGGTCTGCGCGCGCTTGCAGAATGCGCCGCTGGTCGAGGTGCCATTGGTCGATGGCAGCGATGGATTCCATGCAGACATCGCCGCCATCGTCGAGGCGGCACTGGCCTCGAAGGCGAAGCTGGTGTTTTTGTGCTCGCCCTCCAACCCGGCGGGCTCGGCGATTGCGTTGCAGGACATCGAAGTCGCAGTGCAGGCGCTGCAGGGCAAAGCACTGGTGGTTGTGGACGAAGCCTACGGCGAATTTTCGGACGTGCCGTCTGCAGTTTCGCTGCTGAGCCGTTACGAGAATCTTGCCGTGCTGCGCACCTTGTCCAAGGCGCATGCGCTTGCCGCTGCACGCATTGGCTGCCTGATCGCCAATGCCGAATTGATCGCGTTGTTGCGACGCTGCCAGGCCCCGTATCCGGTGCCCACGCCGTGCGCGGTGATGGCCGAGCAGGCGTTGTCTGCACCGGCACTGGAGGTCACACGCCGGCGCATTGCCGAGGTGCGCAGCGAGCGTGAGCGCGTGCGCATTGCATTGACGCAGCTTGCTGGCGTCCGCCAGGTGTATGCGTCGCAAGGTAACTTTTTGCTGGTGCGTTTCGACGACGCAGAGGCTGCCTTCCAGGCGCTGCTGGAAGCCGGCGTGGTGGTGCGCGATCAACGCGCGGTGCCGCGCCTGTCCGATGCATTGCGCATCACGCTGGGCACGGTCGAGCAGAACCAACGCGTGCTCGGCGCGCTGCAGCGCAAGCAGGAGGCCGCATGACCCCGATCCTTTTTGTCGACCGCGATGGCACGCTGATCACCGAGCCGGCCGACTACCAGATCGACGCCTACGAGAAGCTGCGCTTTGTCGATAACGTGATTCCGGCGATGCTCAAGCTGCGCGATGCCGGCTATCAGTTCGTCATCGTCACCAATCAGGACGGTCTGGGCAGCGAGAGCTATCCGCGCGTCGCATTCGATGGCCCCAACAACTTGATGCTGCAGATCTTCGCAAGCCAGGGCATCGAGTTCCGCGAAGTGCTGATCGACTGCAGCTGGCCGGCCGACAACGCGCCCACGCGCAAGCCCGGCGTTGGGCTGATGGTGCCTTATCTGCAAGACCGCAACATCGATTGGGCGCGCTCGGCGATGGTGGGCGACCGCCTCACCGATATCCAGTTTGCGCAGAACCTCAACATCCGCGGCTTCCAGCTACGCACCGACGAATTCGGCGGCGACTGGGATTGGCCGGGCATCGCGCACGAACTGGCCGATGCGCCACGGCGTGCGGTGGTTCAGCGTAATACCAAAGAAACCAAGATCCGTGTCGAGCTGGACCTGGATCGCGTCGCCGAACCGCATACTGCCACCGGCCTGCCGTTCTTCGATCACATGCTGGAGCAGATCGGCAAGCACGGCGGCTTTGCGCTGGATATCCGCGCCGACGGCGACCTGCATATCGATGAGCACCACACCATCGAAGACACCGGCCTGGCGCTGGGCCAGGCACTGCGCGAAGCCTTGGGCAACAAGCGCGGAATTGGCCGGTATGGGTTCGATCCGGTCGAAAGCCCCTGGCTTGCGGCAGGCGAGGGCGCGCAACACGGGTTCACCCTGCCGATGGATGAAACCATCGCCAGCGCGGCGCTGGATTTCAGTGGCCGGCCATACTTCGTGTTCGATGGCGAGTTCAAGCGCGAACGCGTGGGCGATATGCCCACCGAGCTGGTCCCGCATTTCTTCCGTTCCATCTGCGATGCGTCCGGCTTGAACCTGCACCTGAGCGTGCGGGGCGAGAACGATCACCACAAGGTCGAGGCGTGCTTCAAGGCGCTTGCACGCGCCCTGCGCCAGGCGATCCGTCGCGAAGGCACGGCGCTGCCCTCGACCAAGGGCGCGCTATGACCGACCTTGCGCTGATCGACGCCGGTGGCGCAAATCTGGGCTCGGTGCGCTACGCATTGGAGCGGCTCGGCGTGGAAGCCCGACTGGTGCGCGATGCGGCCGGTTTGCAGGGTGCCGATCGGGTGATCCTGCCTGGCGTCGGCGCGGCACCGGAAGCGATGAAGCGTCTGCGCGCACAAGGGTTGATCGAGCCGTTGCGCCAGTTGCAGGTGCCATTGATTGGCATCTGCCTGGGCATGCAGCTGCTGTTCGAGCGTTCCGAAGAAGGCGATGTGGAATGTCTGGGCCTGTTGCCGGGTGTGGTGCGCCACATGACGCCTGCACTGGGCATCCGCGTGCCGCATATGGGCTGGAACCAATTGGTGCCGATGCGCGAATCGGCCTTGCTGGCCGGCCTGCCCGAACGCGCCAGCGCCTATTTTGTGCATGGTTACGCCGCGCCAGTCACCCCGGACACGGTGGCCGCCTGCGATCACGGCGGCTTGTTCACTGCAGTGGTGCAGCAAGGCCTGCGCTGCGGCGCGCAGTTTCACCCGGAGCGCTCGGCCGAGACCGGGGCCCGCATCCTGCGCAATTTTCTTGAGATGAGCTTCCCATGAGTTTTACCGTTTACCCGGCGCTGGATATCCGCAACGGCCGCGTGGTGCGCTTGTTGCAGGGCGATTACGCGCGCGAAACCCAGTATGGCGACGATGTGCTGCCGCGCGCGCAGGCGTTTGCCGATGCCGGCGCACAATGGATGCATCTGGTGGATCTGGATGCGGCCAAGGCCGGTGGCTACACATTGGCCAGCACGCTGGGCGAGATCGTGCGCGCCACCGGCTTGCAGGTGCAGACCGGCGGCGGCGTGCGTTCGCGCGACGATGTGGCGCGCATCCTCGACGCAGGTGCGGCGCGCGTGGTGATCGGCTCGCTGGCGGTGCGCGAGAGCGACACCGTGATTGCCTGGTTGCAGGAATTTGGTGCGGATCGTCTGACCATTGCGCTGGACACGCGCCAGGATGCGGCGGGTGTGTGGCAGCTGCCGGTGCATGGCTGGACCGAAGCGGCCGAGGCCACGTTGGACCAATTGGCGGTGCGCTATGCGCAGGCCGGCCTGCAGCACCTGCTGTGCACCGACATCGCACGCGATGGCATGTTGTCCGGGCCGAACATGGACCTGTACGCGCATCTGCGGGCACTCACGCCGCAGCTGCAGGTGCAGGTCTCCGGCGGCGCGCGCAATCTTGCCGACGTCGCCGCGGCCAAGGCCTCGGGCTGCGCCGGCATCGTGCTGGGCAAGGCCTTGCTCGAAGGTCACCTGGATCTCAAGGACGCATTGGCATGTTGAGCCGTCGCATCATTCCCTGCCTGGATGTGCGCGATGGGCGCGTGGTCAAGGGCGTCAAGTTCCGCGACCACATCGACATGGGCGATATCGTCGAACTCGCATTGCGTTATCGCGCGCAGGGCGCCGATGAGCTGGTGTTCTACGACATCGGCGCCAGCCCGGAAGGGCGCTCGGTCGATTACACCTGGGTCGAGCGTGTGGCTCGGCTGATCGACATTCCGTTTTGTGTTGCCGGCGGCATCCGCGATGTCGAGACGGCGCGTGCGGTGTTGCACGCCGGTGCCGACAAGATTTCGATCAACTCGCCTGCACTCGGCCGCCCGCAGCTGATTTCCGAACTGGCCGATGCCTTTGGCGTGCAATGCGTGGTGGTCGGTATCGATTCCATTCGCGAAGAAGACGGCCAGTGGCGGGTACGTCGCTACACCGGCGACCCCAGCAAGACCCAGGCGCTGCCGATGCGCACGCTGGATTGGGTGGCCGAAGCGCAGCGTCTGGGCGCCGGTGAGATCGTGCTCAATTGCATGGACAACGACGGCGTGCGGCGCGGCTACGATATCGCGCAGTTGCGCCAGGTACGTGCGCTGTGTCGGGTACCGTTGATCGCGTCCGGTGGTGCAGGCGAACTGCAGCATTTTGCCGATGTGTTCGACCAGGCCGATGTGGACGGCGCCCTGGCTGCCAGTGTGTTTCATAGCGGCGCGATTCCGATCCCGGAACTCAAGCAATTTTTGCGCGCGCAACAGATCGAGGTACGTGATGGGCAGTGACACCGTGGCAACCGACGACGCACTGCAGGCGCTGGACTGGAGCAAGGGCGATGGCTTGTTGCCGGTCGTCGTGCAGGACGCCGACAATCTGCGCGTGCTGATGCTGGGCTACATGACCGCCGAGGCGTTGGCAGTGACGCAGCAGCGCGGCGAAGTCACCTTCTTCAGCCGCAGCAAGCAACGCTTGTGGACCAAGGGCGAAAGCTCGGGCAACGTGTTGCGCGTGGTCTCGATCGAAGCCGACTGCGACGCCGATACGTTGCTGGTGTTGGCGCGTCCGCATGGTCCCACCTGCCATCTGGGTCGCATCAGTTGTTTTCCGAGCGCGCCCGGTCAATTCCTCGGTAGCCTGGATGCATTGATCGCCACGCGCGAGCGCGAGCGGCCACATGGCAGTTACACCACCCAGCTGTTCGAGCAAGGCATCCGCCGCATCGCGCAGAAGGTGGGCGAGGAGGGCGTGGAAACCGCCCTGGCGGGCGTGGTGCAGGGCGATGCGGAGTTGCTCGGTGAATCGGCCGACCTGCTGTACCACCTGATCGTGCTGCTGCGCGCACGCGGCCTGGGTCTGGGCGATGCAGTGGCATTGTTGGAGTCGCGGCACAAATAAAGCGATTGGTAGGAGCGCACCCGGGCGCGACGCGTTACCGATAAGGCCCCCATTGCGCCCGGGTGCGCTCCTACGACGTGGTGTGGTGTGCCCATCTCGTTCACGTGGCCGCAGAACAGGTACACGTCCCGCCGGTCTTTGCGTAGGAGCGCACCTGGGCGCAATGGGGGCGTTACCGGTAAAGCCCCGTCGCGCCCAGGTGCGCTCCTACGATGCGATGCGGTGCGATGTGGTTTGCACGCCTACGCCGTCCACGTTGCCTCGGCGGGTACAATTTCCGCTGGTCTTTTGGCGGGAACACGCATGCAGCTTCGCTTCGCTCTTCTAGCCTTGGGTGTGCTCGCCGGCAGCGCGTATGCACGCGATGTGGTGGTCGATGGCATCGTGTACGAAGAGCGCGACGGGCGTGCCGGTCGCAGTGCCGATGAGTCCGGTGTTGCCGATGTGGCGGTGTCCAACGGCACGCAGATCGTGCGTACCGATGCACAAGGTCGCTATCGTCTGCCGGTGCGCGAGGGGCAGACGGTGTTCGTGATCAAACCAGGCGATCGTAATTTTGTGCCCGCCGCTGATGGCTTGCCCGGGTTCTGGCGGCACTACGCGCCGCGCGGTTCGATCAAGCGCAAGTATCTAGGCATCGCCGCGACCGGTCGCAAGATGCATGACTGGAATTTCGCGCTGACGCCACGCACGCAGGCGGCGGGCAGCGGGTTCGACATGCTGGTGTTTGCCGACACCCAGACCGCCAGCCTCACTGATGTGGGCTATTACCAGCGCGATATCGTGGCGCCGCTGGTCGGCAAGACCGCCGCCCGGCTCGGCACCACCTTGGGCGACATCGTCAGCGACGATCTGAGCCTGTATCCGGCTTTGAACAAGGTCACCACGCAGCTCGGCGTGCCGTGGTTCCATGTGCCCGGCAATCACGATCTGAATTTTGATGCCGGCGATGATCTGCAGTCGCTCGACAGCTGGCGTGCGGTGTACGGGCCAGACACCTACGCGGTAGAAGAAGCCAACGCCAGCTTCGTGTTTCTGGACGATGTGATCTATACACCCGGCGGCAAGCCGGCGTATGTGGGCGGTCTGCGCGAAGACCAGTTCGTGTTTCTGCAGAACTATCTGGCGCAGCTGCCGCGTGAGCGCCTGCTGGTGCTGGGCATGCATATCCCATTGTTCGATGCAGCCCCGGGGCAGGAGACCTTCCGGCATGCTGACCGTAGCCGCCTGTTCGCGCTACTGAAGGATTTCCCGCATGTGCTGGTGCTCAGCGGGCATAGCCACACGCAGCGGCAGGTGGAGCATGGCGCGGACGAAGGCTGGCAGGGCGCGCGCCCGTTGCACGAATACAACGTTGGCGCGGCCTGCGGTGCGTTCTGGTCCGGCGTCAAGGATGCCGACGGCATTCCCGCTGCGACGATGAGCGACGGCACGCCCAACGGTTATGCGGTGTTGAAGGTCGCTCCCAGCGGCGACTACACCCTGGCGTATCACGCCGCGCGCGCGGCCGACGATGCACAGCTGTCGCTGTCTGCGCCCAAGGTGCTGCGGCAGGGCGCGTATCCTGCCTGGGGCGTGTACGCCAATGTGTTCATGGGGCAGGACAGCACCGTGGTGGAGTCGCGCATCGATGCTGGGCCGTGGCAGGCGATGAAGCGCGTCGAGCGTGCGGACCCAGTGCTGCTTGCGGAGAATGCGCGCGACGATGCAGCGCCGGAACTGCGTGGTTACGACCGCTCGCCCGAAGCCACGCCATCGACGCATCTGTGGCGCAGCGCGTTGCCGACCACGCTCGGCGTTGGCGAACATGTTGTCGAGGTGCGCGCTACTTTGCCGACCGGGCAATACAGCGCACGCACGGTGTATCGCTTGCAGCGCGCCGACCCTTGAGCAGATGCGCGCGTGCAAGGCGGCGAGAGGCGGTGCGGTAACGCCCGTCGCGCCCAAGGACGCTCCTGCGGCATCGCTGGGGGACTCGGTATCGAGCCCCACAAACGCAAACGCCTCCACGAAGGAGGCGTCTTGAGATCCGGGCTGGCAGGCGAAGGCGCGCTGGCGAAGATCGGTGCTGGCTGGCGAGGTGCTGGCTTGCTGCGCGAGTGTAGCGATGCGCAGACATTGCTGGCGAAATGAGAATTAGTCTCAGCGCGTCGGCTTTATCGCGATGATGCGGGTCTCGGGCGAATCGGCGCTTTGCGTCGCGACGCAGTCGATGCCGGCGCAGCCGCTCCCGCCGTATCGGCTGCCGGTTGGGCGTCAGCCTCGCGCTGCGCTTCGGTGTCCATATCGGCGTTGGGCTCGTCCTCCAGCGGCGGATACGGATAGGCAATTGTTGGGCCGAGGTGCAGCCCGGCGCGCCAGCGCGCCAGTACCGGCGCAATGCGCCTGCCCAACGATTGTTGCGGCAATGACGGCAACTCGCCGTCCTGTTTCTCGCGCGCGGTGATCGCGGTCTTGGCAATGTCGAAGGCGGCCAGCGGATCGTCGCTGCGGTTCATCGCATCGATCAGCCAGGCTTGGCCGAAGTAGGTGGCATTGGACGTGTTGCCGCAGCCGAACGATGGCCGATCGGCACGTGCCGCGGTCAGGACTAGCGTGTCCGGCGAGCGCAGCGCCGGAATGAAGCCGCCCGAATAGCAGGCCGACAGCACGATGATGCGATTGTCGATACCGGCATCGTCCAGCGCCTTGCGCAGATCCTGCGGGCTGATGAAGTCTTCTTCGTTCTCATCCACCTGCACATACAACGTGTGGTCTTCGGTACCGTGGGTGGTGACGAACAGCAGTAGCGCATCTTCCTTGCGATCCATGCGTTTGCCGATCGCAGCGAGCGTGTCGTAGAGATTGTCGTAGGTCGCTAGCGGTGCGTACGGCTGCTCGCCCAGATTGTCCGGATTGTTGACCAGCGTGACCACGCGGCCGCGCGCGTCGAAGCGTTGTTCGAACAATTGCTTGAGGTACAGCGTTTCGTTGCGAAACACGTCGTCGCTCGCGTCGCCGGCAAAGCCGACGACATATAGATCGGTGACGCCGCTGCGTTGCGGCTGCACGGCGGCAAGCGCTTTTTTCAGCGCGGCCTGGTCGACCGGGTCCACCTGCGCCGCGTCGTCCGCTGTCTGTGCCGGCAACGCCGCGCCCGCATCGGGATGACAGCCGGCAACCAGCAAGACCACGGCGAGCAGCACCAGCATCCGGCGCATCAACGCGTGCGACGCCAAGCGTGATTGGAGCGATGGGGACAACGCCGATGCCTCGATGATGCGTGGAATGGGAATGTGTGGGGCGGTCGATCGAACGTTGCATCTGGCGACTGCGACTGCCCTCAGACAGATGCGGAGACTGCTCAAGCCGGCAGGAGCGCGGCGCAGGCCAGAACGCATCGTCCAGCCTTGCAAGCCGCTGCGCATCGTCTTCCAACCCGTTGTTGGCGCATGCATCAGCTGGCGAACCAGTTACTCCACTGACGCATGCACGAGCTGCAAGCGGTTGCGCCAAGCCAGCCTGCTTCGGTGGCTTCAACACGTCTGTATTGCTTGCAAGATGCCCTCATGCGACCGCAATCAGTCGTCGTATAAGGGCCAATCCGTCACATGACGCTTCGGTCCAGGTGCCTGTAGGTCCTACGTGCAACGCATCACACACAGCGTTCTTGCAACCTCACCGGCCGCCGCACCGCGACAGCCGATGTCTCAGCGAACCTGCCGGCTCAAAACACCAGCTGCGAAAAACTTTCCACGCGCAGGTGGCTGCCCACGTCCTCGGCCGAGCGCGGCGTGGGATAGTCTTCGCGGCGGTCCAGCAGCGCGGTGCGCATGCCGGTGCGCTTGGCGGCGTCGAGTTCTTCGATCACGTCCGACAAGAACAGGATCTCCGTTGCAGGCTTGCCGATGCGCTCAATAATGCGGCGATAGCTGGCGCTCTCGCGCTTGGGGCCAAGCTCGGTATCGAACCAGTCGGTGATCAAACCACTCAGGTCGCCGGCATCGCTATGCGCGAAGAACAGCTTCTGCGCCGGTACCGAGCCGGACGAATACACGTACAGCGGAATGCCCTGCGCGTGCCAGGCCTGCAGCTGGATCGCCGCATCGGCATAGATGTGCGCGGTGAAGTCGGCGGTCTTGTAGCCGTCGCCCCAGATCAGGCCTTGCAAGGCCTTGAGCGCGGTGTGCTTGCGGTCCTCGTCGATCCAGGTCTGCAGCGTGGTGATCAACACCTCGTCCGGCACGTCTTCGCCGATCTCGTCGGCCACCTGGTTGAGCCAGTGACGCACCTGCGGGTGATTGCCGTGCTCGCGCACGTAGGCGGGCATGGCACGGCGTGCATACGGAAACAGCACGTCCTTGACGAACGAAATGCTGCTGGTCGTACCTTCGATATCGGTGAGGATCGCTTGCGGTCGTGTCATCGTCAGCTGGCCTTGTGAGGTGTCTCGGGGGCGTAGCGGGGGAATTGTTTGGCGATTTCGGTGCCGGTGAAATGTCCGACCCAGCCGTCCGGCTCGGTGAAGAAGCGGATCGCCACAAAATGCGGCTCCGGCCCCATGTCGAACCAGTGCAAGGTGCCATCGGGCACCGCGATCAGGTCGTCCTTGACGCACTCGATCTCGTAGACCTTGGCATCCACGTGCAGCGTGAACAAGCCCGAGCCGGCGACGAAGAAGCGCACCTCGTCTTCCTTGTGGAAGTGTTCGTCCAGAAACTTGGCGCGCATTTCTTCGCGCTTGGGGTTATCCGGCGCGATGCTCACCACGTCCACGGTCTTGAAGCCGCGCTCGCGACTGATGCGGTCGATGTCGGCGCGGTAGGCAGCCATCACCTGCTCGGGCGTGGCGCCGGGTTCGACCGGCTGGCTGGCAGCCCAGCGCTCGAAGGTGACGCCGATCTTGACCAGCTCGGCAGCGATCGCATCGCCATCGCGGCTGTCGAATTCCGGTGTGGTCGGGTTGGTGTCGGCAAAGATACGCAGTCGGCTCATGGCGGTCTGGCTCACGAATGGGGGACGGACAACACTCAGCGCGGGCCGCGCAGTTTCAGCAGTTCGAGTTCGCAATGCAGCAGAAATTCGAACGCTTCCAGATGGCGGCGTGCCTCGGCCATGTTGCGGCCCCAGGCATACAGGCCGTGTCCTTCGATGAGATACCCCCACATGCTCTGTTTGTCCAGCAAGGCCTCGACCTGCGCGGCCAGCACCTGCATGTCCTGGGTGTTGGCGAACACCGGCACGTCCATCGCGGTGTCGTGGGTGGTATTGCCTTCGAACGCCTTGAGCAATTCGTAGCCTTCCAGACGGATCGCGCCGCTGCCTGCATACAGGCGGGACGCAATCGTCTGCACCGGCGAATGCGTATGCAGCACGCAGCCGATCTCCGGGAAGCGGCGATACAGCTGGGTGTGCAGCAAGGTTTCGGCGGATGGACGCAGCGGGCGGCCAACGGCCTGGCCATCGAAGTCCACCACCATGATGTCTTCTTCGACCAGGCGACCCTTGTCGCGGCCGGAGACGGTAATCGCGGCGTGCTGTTCGTCCAGACGATGAGAAAAATTGCTGCTGGTGGCGGGCGTCCAGCCGGCCTGGGCCAGCTCGCGGATGTTGCCGATCAGCAACTGCGCCAGCTCGTGCAAACGGGCGGCGCTATAGGGCAGGGGGGCAGTGGTCGCATTCATACGGCTATTCTACTGCCCCACCAGATTACGGTCAGGTGCAGCGCAGCAGGGTGTTCGACCTGCCACGCCCGGACTCCGCACATGCGCAGGGTCAGCGGCTGTCGCGCAGACGGCTGTGGCGATAGCCGTAGCCGAAATAGACCACCAGCCCGACCAAGGTCCATAGACCCATCAGCATCCAGTTGTGCAAGGTCATTGCCGACAGCAAGGCCAGGCAGCTCAGCACACCGGCGCTGCAGATCAGCCACGCGGCCGGCATGCGGAACGGACGCGGCAGTTCCGGATGCGTGCGGCGCAGGATCAAGACACCGGCGCACACGGCAGCGAAGGCGATCAGCGTGCCCATCGAGGTCAGCTCGCCCAGCACATCCAGCGGGAAGATGGCAGCCAGTAGTGCGATGCCCACACCGGTGATGACGGTATTGATGTGCGGCGTGCGGTACTTGGGATGGATGCGGGTGAAGATCGCCGGCAGCAGGCCGTCGCGCGCGATGATCATGAAGATGCGCGGCTGCCCGATGATCATCACCAGCACCACCGACGACAACCCGATCAGCGCGCCCACTTCCACCACCACCCGCAACCAGGCCAGCTGCGGATGCGCGGCCACCGCCGTCACTACCGGCTCATCGGTGCCCAGCTGGGTGAACGGCACCAGGCCAGTCATCACCGCGGCCATGGCGATGTAGAGCACGGTGCAGATCACCAGCGACAGCATCATGCCGATCGGCAGGTCGCGCTGCGGCCGGTGCGATTCCTGTGCCGCCACCGACACCGCCTCGAAACCGATATAGGCGAAGAACACCATCGCGGCGCCGCGCAGCACGCCCTCCATGCCGTACTTGCCCGGTGCTTCGTTGGCGGGGATGAAGGGATGCCAGTTGGCCGGGTCCACGTATTTCCAGCCCGCCGCGATGACCAAAATGATCAGCCCGGTCTTGAGGATCACCATCGCCATGTTCATCGCCGACGATTTGCGGATGCCGACATAGCACAGCCAAGTCAGCAACAAGACGATGCCGGCGGCCGGCAGATTGGCGATTGCGCCGGTGCGTTGCAGCTTGCCGTCCAGCGGTGCGCTGACCAGGGAGGCCGGTAAATGGATGCCGAAGTGTTCCAGCAGGCTGAGGAAATAGCCGGTCCAGCTGACCGCCACCGCCGAGGCGGAGACGCCGTATTCCAGCACCAGCATCCAGCCGATGAACCAGGCCGCCAGCTCGCCGAAGGTGGCGTAGGTATAGGTGTAGGCGCTGCCGGACACCGGCACCATGGCCGCAAATTCGGCGTAGGCCATGGCGCAGAACGCGCAGCAGATCGCCGCGAGCACGAACGACAGCACGATCGCCGGGCCGGCATGGTCGGCCGCGGCCTGACCGGTGATCACGAAGATGCCGCCGCCGATCACCGCGCCGATGCCCAGGGCTGTCAGCCCCCAGGGACCGAGCGCGCGTTGAAGGCCCAGCCCGTCGGCCGCCTCATGGCTGGCATGCGGGTGTTTGGTGGCCCAAAGTTGTTTGAACATGGAGCGGTTCCGGCTTGGCGCTGCGCGCGATCGTTGAACGAGAAGAC
This sequence comes from Xanthomonas sp. Leaf148, assembly GCF_001423585.1. Classification (GTDB taxonomy): domain Bacteria; phylum Pseudomonadota; class Gammaproteobacteria; order Xanthomonadales; family Xanthomonadaceae; genus Xanthomonas. The sequence goes on from NZ_LMOP01000002.1 coordinate 33,948, forward strand.
CGGCGCGAACGCCGGTCTTGAGAGGGTCAGGCCTTGCGGGCCAGACGGCTATGGTGGATGCCATAGCCGAAATAGATGAACAGGCCGATCACGGTCCAGCCCACAAACACCTTCCAGTGCTCCTGGAAGGCCTGGAAGAACAGGGCCAGGCACGCAAGCGTACCCAACGGGCAAATTATCATCGCCAGCGGTACCCGGAACGGACGCTCCAGCTCGGGCTTGGTGAAGCGCAGCACCATCACGCCGGCGCATACGGTGGCGAAGGCGAGCAGGGTGCCCATGGACACCAGTTCGCCCAGCACGCTGAGCGGGATCAACCCGGCTAGTGATGCGGCGACCACGCCGACGATCACGGTGCCGACATACGGCGTATGGAACTTCGGATGCACCTTGCCGAACAGCTTGGGCATCAGTCCATCTTTGGCCATGGTGTAGAAGATGCGCGGCTGCGCCATCAGCATCACCAGCACCACCGAGGACAGGCCGGCGATCGCGCCGATCTCCACCGCGGTCTTGAGCCAGCTCAATTGCGGGTGCGCTTCCAGCGCGGTGGCCACCGGCTTGGCGGTGCCGAGCTGGGTATAGGGCATCAAACCTGTCAGCACTGCGCAGACGATGATGTAGATGATGGTGCACACCGCCAGCGAGCCTAAGATACCGATCGGCATGTTGCGTTGCGGATCCTTGGTTTCACCGGCCGAGGTCGATACCGCATCGAAGCCAATGTAGGCAAAGAACACGATCGAGGCAGCGCGGAACACGCCGCTCCAGCCAAATACGCCGGGCGCAGTATTTTCGGGAATGAAGGGATGCCAGTTAGCCGGGTCGACATATGCCGCGCCGAAGCCGACAAACAGGCAGATCACTGCGATCTTGATCGCAACGACAATCGCGTTGATGAAGGCTGACTGGGTAATGCCGACGTAGCACAACCCACTCACAGCAGCCACGATGAGCACGGCAGGCAGATTGAGGATGTTGCCAGAGGCCACGAACTTGCCATTGATCCAGGCAAGCGGGGCGTTGGTCAGCTCTGTCGGGAATGGAAGACCCAGCGTCCCGGTGATGAAGCTGATCAGATAGGCAGACCATGCCACCGCGACGCTTGACCCTGCAAACAGATACTCCAATACCAGGCACCAGCCAATGAACCAGGCGACGCCTTCGCCAAGCGTGGCGTACGAGTAGGAGTACGCGCTGCCGGAGACCGGCATCATCGCCGCGAATTCGGCGTAGCACAGGCCAGCAAACGTACAGGCGATGCCCGCGAAGACGAACGACAGCATCACCGCTGGCCCAGCATGGCTGGCAGCCGCCTGGCCGGTCATCACAAAGATACCGGCGCCGATCACTGCGCCGATGCCGAGCATGATCAGGTGCTTGGCGGTGAGGGTCCGTTGTAGCGTCGCTTCGCCCTGCAGGCCGCCTTCGACCGGTTCGCCCGCATCCACATGTCCAGCGGGCTCGATCGGTTTGACCCTCAACAGAGACTTCAGCATTCGGTACATCCCTAAGTGGCAGAACGAAGGCGCGCGCGCCTGGGCGAAGGTGTGCGCCGCATCCCAATGGGACAGGCAAGCGGCCTACCTTGCCAAAGCTACACGCTCACGACAAGCGCGTACGCAGCATGAATGGCGATAATGGTCGCTGATCCATGCGCAACCGAGAACGACCGATGGTGGATGCAACCCTGCGGCAGCGACTGGCTGCCTACCGCGCACGTTGGCCGGACGAGGCCGAGGTGACCGACCAGTTCGTGCAGCTGCTGGACGATGCCACCGATCCGTTCTTGCGCGAGCGTGTCGAAGGTCATTTCACCGGCTCGGCCTGGGTGGTCAGCGCCGATGGCAGCCGCACGCTGCTGACCCACCACCGCAAGTTGCAGCGCTGGTTGCAGCTGGGCGGCCACGCCGACGGCGACCGCGATCTGGCGCAGGTGGCGTTGCGCGAAGCCGAAGAAGAATCCGGTCTGACCGGTTTGCGGCTGGCAGATGCCGAGCTGTTCGACCTGGACCGCCACTGGATCCCCGCGCGCGGCGAGGTGGCGGGGCACTGGCATTTCGACGCGCGTTACGTGGTGGTCGCAGGCGCGGACGAAGCGTTCGAAGTCAGCGAAGAATCGCTGGCCCTGGCGTGGCGCCCGATTGCCGAGCTGCTCGCCGAGCCAGAGCTGGATCCGTCGATGCGGCGCATGGCCGAGAAGTGGGTGGCCCGAGGCGTGTGACGGGTGCTCAGGGAGTGTGCCCTCATCCGCCCTGCGGGCACCTTCTCCCGCAGGCGGGAGAAGGGATCAAGCGCGGGAGAAGGGATCAAGCGCGGGAGAAGGGATCAAGCGCGGGAGAAGGGATCAAGCGCGGGAGAAGGGATCAAGCGCGGGAGAAGGGATCAAGCGCGGGAGAAGGGATCAAGCGCGGGAGAAGGGATCAAGCGCGGGAGAAGGGATCAAGCGCGGGAGAAGGGATCAAGCGCGGGAGAAGGGATCAAGCGCGGGAGAAGGGATCAGGTGGGAGAAGAGAGCCTGCGGCAGAAGGGATCAAGCGCGGGAGAAGGCAGCAAGCGAGAGAAGGCAGCAAGCGGGAGAAGGGGGTAGGTGGAGAAGGATGACCTGCACTCCCTTCTCCCGCTTGCGGGAGAAGGTGGCGCAAAGCGCCGGATGAGGGCCGCTCCTGTACCAACCGATCAATACAAAATCCGCGTCCGCAATGTCCCTTCGATCAAGGCCAGGCCTTCCTTCAGCGCGGTGGCCTGCGCCTCGCTGGCGCTGACGTCGATCACCACGTAGCCGACCTTGGCATCGGTACGCAGGAACTGGCCGTCGATGTTGACGTTGTGGCGCGAGAACAGCTCGTTGATCTTGGAAAGCACGCCCGGCACGTTGCGGTGGATGTGCAGCAGTCGCAGGCTGTCGGGGTGCTCGGGCAGCGTCACTTCCGGGAAATTAACCGCCGACAAGGTGCTGCCGTTATCGCTGTAGCGCACCAGCTTGGCGGCCACTTCGATGCCGATATTGTCCTGCGCTTCCAGCGTGCTGCCGCCCACATGCGGGGTCAGGATCACGTTGTCGTGCGCGATCAACGGCGATTCGAATGCATCGCCGTTGCCCTTGGGCTCGACCGGGAACACGTCCACCGCCGCGCCGCCGATCTGGCCGGAGGTAAGTGCCGCATCCAGCGCGTCGATATCGATCACGGTGCCGCGCGAGGCGTTGATGAGATGCGCGCCAGGCTTCATGCGAGCGATTTCTGCCGCGCCGATCATGTCCTTGGTGGATGGCGTCTCCGGCACATGCAGCGTCACCACGTCCGAGCGCGCCAGCAGGTCGTCCAGGTCGATCGCCGCACGGGCGTTACCCAGCGACAGCTTGGTTTCGATGTCGTGGAAGATCACCTGCATCCCTAAGGACTCGGCCAGCACGCCAACCTGGGTGCCGATGTGCCCGTAGCCGACGATGCCCAACACCTTGCCGCGCGTTTCGTGGCTGCCAGCAGCCGATTTGGACCAGCCGCCGCGATGGCATTCGGCATTTTTTTGCGGGATGCCGCGCAACAGCAGGATCGCCTCAGCGATCACCAGCTCGGCCACGCTGCGGGTGTTGGAGTAGGGCGCGTTGAACACCGGAATGCCGGCCAGCTCGGCCGCATCCAGGTCGACCTGATTGGTGCCTATACAGAAGCAGCCCACCGCCATCAGCCGCTTGGCATGCGCCAGCACCTCGGCGCTCAACTGCGTACGCGAGCGGATGCCCACGATGTGCGCGTCGGCAATGCGCGCGATGAGCTCGTCTTCGGGCAACGACTTGGCGTGCAATTCGATCTGCGAATAACCGGCGGCGCGGAACACATCCACGGCGGTCGGGCTGATGCCTTCCAGCAACAGGACGCGGATGTCCTGCTTGGGAAACGAGGTTCTCTTCGGCGACATGGGGGAGCGCATTGCAGCAATCGGGTCGGCAACTATGCCAGATGAGGTGCCGGATTGGGCGCTCGCCATGCATGGGTTGCACGCGGCAATCCCTTGCGCTGCAACGGTTTCAGCTGAATCCAACGCAGCGCAAGCGCACCACGGCGCAACTGGACGAGGCCGGCGCGCACTGGCACGCTGTGCGGTTCCTACTGCCGCGCCGTGCCCCATGACCGATCCCCGCATTCTTTCGTTGCAACAGGCCGTGCCGGCATTGCGTTTGAAGACCGAGCCGGCCGACCTGGAGCATTACGGCCGCGACTGGACCCGGCGCTGGACGCCCAACCCGCTGGCCATTGCACTGCCAGGCTCGGTCGAAGAAGTGCAGGCCGTGGTGCAATGGGCGAATGCGCAAGGCGTGGCGGTGGTGCCATCGGGCGGCCGTACCGGGTTGTCCGGTGGCGCGGTGGCCGCCAACGGCGAGCTGGTGCTCAGCCTGGAACGCTTGAACAAGCCGCTGGACTTCAACGCGGTGGATCGCACGCTCACCGTGCAGGCCGGCATGCCGCTGGAAGCGGTGCACAACGCCGCGCGCGATCATGGTCTGGTGTACCCGGTGGATTTCGCCGCACGCGGGTCCTGCTCGATCGGCGGCAACATCGCCACCAATGCCGGTGGCATTCGCGTGATCCGCTATGGCAACACGCGCGAATGGGTGGCCGGTTTGAAAGTGGTCACCGGTGGCGGCGAGTTGCTCGAGCTCAACAATGCGTTGGTGAAAAATTCCAGCGGCTACGATTTCCGTCATCTGATGATCGGTTCCGAAGGCACGCTCGGCATCGTGGTCGAAGCGACGCTGCGGCTGACCGACCCGCCGCCGCCGAGCAATGTGATGCTGCTGGCACTGCCCTCGTTCGAGGTATTGATGCAGGTGTTTGCCGCGTTTCGCGCGCAGCTGCGTCTGGAAGCGTTCGAGTTCTTCACCGACCGCGCGCTGGAGCACGTGCTCGCGCACGGCGCGCAGGCACCGTTTGCCGAGGTCCACCCGTATTACGTGGTCACCGAGTTCGCGGCCGGCGATGCAGCGCAGGAAGCTGCCGCGATGGCTGCGTTTGAAACCTGCATGGAGCAGGGCTGGGTCAGCGACGGGGTGATCAGCCAGAGCGATGCGCAGGCCGCGCAACTGTGGCGGCTGCGCGAGGGCATCACCGAAGCGGTGGCGCGCTATACGCCGTACAAGAACGACGTGTCGGTGCGCATCTCGGCAATGCCGGCGTTTCTGGCCGAAACCCAGACATTGCTTGGCGAGGCGTATCCGCACTTCGATGTGGTGTGGTTCGGTCATATCGGTGACGGCAACCTGCATATCAACGTGCTCAAGCCCGACGACACCAGCCAAGCTGATTTTGTGACGGCCTGCGAGCAGGTCACCAAGGTGCTGGCGCACGCGTTGCAGCGCTTTGGCGGCAGCATTTCCGCCGAACACGGCATTGGCCTGGTCAAGAAGCCGTACCTGTGGAGCACGCACTCTGCCGCAGAAATCGCGCTGATGCGTGGCGTCAAACATGTGCTGGATCCTCAGCTTTTGCTGAATCCCGGCAAGCTGTTCGACATGGACAACGTGCCCGGCGCGACGCCTGCCGGGTAGTCTCTTCATTACCTCACATGGAATCGACACGCCGATGATGCGCTCTCTGGTGTTTTGTGCTTTGACCCTGCTGCCGCTGGCAGCCGCCGCATCCAGTCTTGCGGGTACTTCGGCCGGTGCATCGTCCGCCGGTTCGTCCAACAGCAGCAGTTCCGGCGACGACAAGGTGGTTGCCGACGCACGCGAAGATGCGGCCGGCTTTGTCGCCAGCGATGGCGCCATTCGCGGCGCGCGTCTGGAAGCGGCGTTGCTGCAATTGCGCAGTCGCAGCGATGCGGCGCGTGTGTCCAGCGATCTGGAACTGGCTCAGTCCATCCTGGCGCAGTGAATCGTCGCCGCCGGTGCGCATGGCTGTGGCTGGCCGCAGCGATCGCACCGGCGGCGCAAGCGCAATCGCAGCTTTCGCCTCAGCTGCAGGTGACGGTTGTCGCATCGGAGTTGACTCCGTCAGAGCGCGCTGCCAGCCAGGCGCTGGTGCAGCAAGTCTTACAGCGCTTGCCGCCGGGCTGGGTAGCGCGCGATGCGGCGCCCATTCAATTGCAGTGGCGCCGCGATCTGCCGGCGCAGGTGCACGGCCGCGCGATCGGCAATCGCATCCTGCTCGATCATGCGTTGTTGCAAGCCTGGAGCGTGCAATCCGCCAGCGCACGCTCCGACATCGGCGCGCCAGCCACGCGGGCGGCGATGGCAGCGGTGGTGCACGAACTGGCGCATGTGCGCGACCGTGGCACCGGCAGCAGCTTGTCGCGCGACCCACGCCTGCGCGATCTTGCCGGCTGGCAGGTGCGTCCCTGGCGGGTCGGACGCGGCGTAAACCGTTTCAGCGACCGTAGTCCCGATGCGTACGAGCGACATAGCCCGGCCGAATTTGTTGCGGTCAATCTCGAGCATTACGTGCTGGATGCGGACTACGCCTGCCGCCGTCCCGCGCTGGCGGCATGGTTTTCCGAGCGGCTAGGGCCGCTGCAGGAGGCGGCAGCATGCGCGCCGACCTTGCCGTATCTGCAGGCCGACAACGATGCCGGTGCGATGTCGTTGCTGACGCTGGATCCATCGCGGGTCTATGCGGTGGACTATCTGCTTGCCGAAGGCAACGAGCAGCCGATGAGTCGCTGGGGCCACAGCATGTTGCGCTTGGTGATCTGCGCGCCCGGTCGCGTGCAAGGGCCGGCGTGCCGGCTGGATCTGCAGTATCACCGCGTGCTGTCGTTTCGGGCATTCGTTGGCGATGTGCAGATCTCCAGCTGGCGCGGGCTGACCGGCTCGTATCCGTCGCGGCTGTTCGTGCTGCCGTTGAACCAGGTTATCGACGAATACACCAAGGTGGAACTGCGTGCCCTGTCGTCGGTGCCGCTGGCGCTGAGCCCGGATGAGATCGCTGCTTTGCTCACGCGCGCCGCGCAGGTGCACTGGAGCTACGACGGGCGCTATTACTTCATCAGCAACAACTGCGCGGTGGAAACCTACAAGTTGTTGCACGACGGGGTGCCGCGTCTGGCCGCAGCCGGCCTGTCATCGATCACTCCGCGTGGCGTGCGCCAGCGCCTGCAGCGTGCCGGCCTTGCCGATCTGCGCGTGCTGGACGACCGCGCGCAGGCCACACGTCAGGGCTATTACTTCGAATCGGCGGCCGCGCATTATCAGGCCATGTTCGATGTGCTTCGACGCGGTATCCCGGTGCCGCAGACGAGTGTGGCCCAATGGCTGGATGCCGCGCCTGGTGCACGCGCGCAGTGGTTCGAGCGCGGTGGCCTGCGCGAAACCGCAGCCGCATTGCTGCTGGAACAAGCCGCGTTACGGCGGCAGGAACTGGTGGCGCGCGATGCGCTCAAGCGCCTGTTGCGGCCCGGCATTGCCGAGCGTGCAGCAGTGCAGGAGCAGCTGCAGAGCCTATTCGCCCGGCAGGCGCAGCTCAGTCACCCGGCGGCGCTTCTCGATGACTCCGGTTTCGATGGCCCCGGCTACGGACTGCCGCAGGCGGACGAGCAACAACGGGTGAGCGCGCAGGTCGCCCAGGCGAGCAGCGGCTTGGCCGATGGCTGGAAGCAATTGCAGGCCTTGGGCCGACAACAGTTGCCAGCCGAGTTGCGCGACGGTCTGGAGCAGGGTGAGGCGAACGTGGAAAGACTGCGTGCACGACTGCGGGTGCTTGCACAGCCGGTGCAGGCAGCTGCGGCCGTGCCGGTGCAGCAGGCGCTTGGCGAGCAATAACGGTGGCGTCTGCATCGGTTGGTGATGGCGCTGCAGACGTTGTGCAAGTGCAGCCGAGAACCGGACGGGCGTGCGACTAGGTGGCGCTTCTAGACAGAGCGAGCTATTCGTTGCCGACGACCGCGCGCACGTAGCGTTTCCGCGCAAACACCAGCGAGAAATGCGCGCTATTAAGCATGTTTCAGCATGGAAGAGCGGCTTGCTGCCATCGAGTGCGCAGCAAACCGGTACATCTCTCGCACGCACTGCTCAAGTTGCCGGCTGCAACTCCGCCTGGGTGGCGTATTGCCGCAACCACTGGCTCACCTGCGCATCGTTGCGGTACCGCTGCATCAGCTTGGCAAGGCGTGCCGGTGCCGGTGTGCAGAACTGCGCAATCGCCACTTCGATTTCGTGGCGACGGTCGGCGTCGTAGGGCTCTTCACCGGCGAAGTGTTCGCAGGTGTCGTAGTCCTCCACCAGCTTGCGCACATCCTCCGGCATGCCGCACAGGCCTGCCGGATGTTGCAGCCATTCTTCTTCCACCTTGGGATCGGTGCAGGCGACCGCAGCGGAGGCCGGCGCAGGGGCCGGTTCCGTGGTGCAGGCAGCCAGCAGCCCCAACGTCAGGGCAACGGCCAGGCGACGCATCAGTCGGCGCGGCCGGCAAATTCGCCGGTGGTGGTGTTGACCAGCACGCGCTCACCGTTGGTGATGTACTCGGGCACCATGATTTCCATGCCGGTGTTGAGCTTGGCCGGTTTGGGACGCTTGGTGGCGGTGCCGCCCTTGAGCTCCGGGGGCGTCTCGATCACTTCCAGCGTCACCGTCTGCGGCAGCTGCACCGCCACCGGCTGGTCGTCGATCACCTGCACATAGATGCCAGTCAAACCATCGGTGATGTAGCCGGCGTCGGTGCCGATCACATCGGCGTCCAGCGTGTAGGGCGTGAAGTCTTCGTCGTCCATGAACACGAACGCTTCGCCATCCTTGTACGAAAACGTGGACAGGCGACGCAGCAGTTCCACTTCGGGCAGATTGTCGTCGGCATCGAAACTGGCATCGGTTTTTATGCCGCCCGGCACGCTGTACATGATGAAGCGGAAGCGCACGTTGCCGCCGCGCCCCTGCGGCGAGCTGCGCTCGATGTCGCGAATCTGGTAAATGCCGCCGTTGTATTCGACGACGTTGCCTTTCTTGATGTCGTTAGCTTTCATGGGAATCGTGAGTAGGGAATGGGGAATCGGAAAAGCTGGTAGCGGGGTGCTGAGAGTAGGGCGCCGTTGCGATTCCCCATTCTCGATTCCCCATTCCCGGCCTACTTGGGCGCCAACCGCACGCCGCCGTCCAGGCGAATCGTTTCGCCGTTGAGGTAGCGGTTGCGCAGGATGAAGGCGACGGTGTCGGCGTATTCGTCGGGTTGACCCAGGCGCGACGGGAACGGGATGGAGGCGGACAGCGATTGCTGCACGGCCTCGGGCATGCCGTCGACCATCGGGGTCCAGAACACGCCCGGTGCAATCGTCATCACGCGGATGCCGAAGCGCGCCAGTTCGCGCGCCATCGGCAGGGTCATGCTGACCACGCCGCCCTTGCTGGCGGCATAGGCCGCCTGGCCGATCTGACCTTCATAAGCGGCCACCGAGGCGGTGTTGATGATCACCCCGCGCTCGCCATCGTCGCCGGCAGCGTTGTGCTGCATCACATCGGCCGCGGCCTTGGCGACATTGAAGCTGCCGACCAGGTTGACCAGCACGGTGGTGCGGAAGGTCGCCAGCGGCATCGGCGCCTCCTTGCCCAGCACACGGCCGGCGCCGAGGATGCCGGCGCAATTCAGCGCAAGATTCAGCCCGCCTAGCGCTTGCGCGGCCTGCGCGATATTGGCGGCAACCTGCGCCTCATCCGTGACATCGGTGGCGAAGTAATACGCGTTGCCGGCACCCAGCAAGGCCAGCGCTGCATCGGCCTTGTCGGCATTGACGTCGAACAACGCGACCTTGCCGCCGTCGGCCACGATGCGCTGCGCCACTGCCAGGCCCAGGCCGGACACGCCACCGGTGATGACGGCAAGAACAGAGGATGACTGCATGCGGTGGTTCCCTGGTAGAGACAAGCATGGCGGCGGATGCCGGCACGCGAACGGTGGACGAGGCGGCCGGCAATTCTAGCCGAAGCTTTTGCGTGATCGCGCCGGTGGACGCTGCCGCTGCAACGGCAGCAGCGCGGTGTCAGCCGGCGGCCGCCAGCGCCTTGCCGACCTTGCTGCCGGTGTCGCGGCCCAGTAGCTGCGCCAGCCAGCGGCCAGTGTGGGCGAGGGCAGGTAGGTCGATCCCGGTCGATATGCCCAAGCCGTGCAGCAGATACACCACGTCTTCGCTGGCGACATTGCCGCTGGCGCCCTTGGCATAGGGGCAACCACCGGCGCCGGACACTGCGGCATCGACCACGCGCACACCTTGCTCCAGGCAGGCGGCGATATTGGCCAGCGCCTGCCCATAGGTGTCGTGGAAATGCACAGCTAGCGCGTGCATCGGCACCACCTCTGCCACCGCGGCCAGCATCTGGCGCGCCTTGCGCGGGGTGCCGACGCCGATGGTGTCGCCCAGCGAAATTTCGTAGCAGCCCAGCGCGTACAGCCGCTGCGCGACGTCCACCACGTCGGCCACTGGCACCTCGCCTTGATACGGGCAACCCAGCACCGTGGAGACGTAGCCGCGCACGCGCACGCCGTCGCTGGCAGCCTGTGCAAGGATCGGCCGGAACCGCTCGATCGATTCGTCGATACCGGCATTGGTATTGGTGCGGTTGAAGGCCTCCGACGCTGCGGTGAAGACCGCCACTTCCTGCGCGCCGGCTGCCTGCGCACGGGTGTAACCCTGCAGGTTCGGCACCAGCACCGGATAGGCGATGCCTGGCGCCTGGGCGATGCCGGCGAAGACCTCGGCTGCGTCGGCCAGCTGCGGCACCCAGCGCGGGCTGACGAAGCTGGTCGCCTCGATGGTGCGCAGGCCGGTGGCCGACAACCGATCGATCAGCGCGATCTTGTCGGCGGTGGCGATCGGTTGCGCCTCGTTCTGCAGCCCATCGCGCGGGCCGACCTCGACAATGCGCACGAAGTCGCTCATGCGCGAGCCCCGCTGCCTGCAGTAGTGCGAACAGCGACCAACACCACACCGCGCAAGGTCGCTGCGGCGCGTCGACAATCATCAGTGAAAGACATCGTTAACGTGCTCATGCGGCGCAGTGACAGACCACTTCGATGTTGTTGCCATCGGGGTCGAGTACGAAAGCGCTGTAATAGTCAGGGTGATACTGCGTGCGCAGGCCAGGTGCACCATGGTTGCGGCCGCCTGCAGCGAGCGCAGCCCGATGAAACGCATCGACCTCGGCGCGGTGGGTGGCGGCCAACGCCAGATGCGTATTGCCCGGCGCCTGTGGGTCGGCGCCCAGCCAGAGAACTGGCCGCTCGATACCGAAGCCGGCGTGGGCGCGGGTGCCTGTTTGTTCTGCACTCAGCTCCGTGATCAATGCAATGTTCAATGGAGCCAATGCGGCCTGATAGAACGCCACGCTGGCGCCCAGGTCGCTGCATGCAAGTCCCACATGATCGATCACGCTCATGCCGCGTTCTCCGGCATCCAGGCCGGCGAGCGTTTTTCCAGGAATGCGCCCAGGCCCTCCTGGCCTTCGGGCGAGACGCGCAAGCGGGCGATCCACGCGGCGTTGGCGGCATCGATGGCATCGCGGTCGGCAGCCGGCAGCACCGAACGGACCAGCGACTTGGCCGTACTGGCGGCTAGCGGCGCGGCCGCCAGCAGCAGACGCACCTGCCGCTCCACCGCAATGTCCAGTTGATCGGCCGCCACCAGTTGATGCAGCAGCCCCAGCAACTGCGCGGTGCCGGCGTCGAAGATCTCGCCGGTGGCAAACCAGCGGCGCGCCTGGCGTGCGCCGATGGCGGCGATGACATACGGCGAAATCACCGCGGGCAAGAGCCCCAGCTTGCTCTCGGTCAGGCCGAAGCGCGCCTCGGTGCAGCCGATGGCGATATCGCAGCACGCCACCAGCCCCACGCCGCCGCCGAAGGCTGCGCCATTGACGCGCGCGATGGTGGGTTTGGGCAGTTCGTCGAGCGTGCGCATCAGGCGCGCCAGCGCCAGTGCATCGGCGGCATTCTCGGCCTCGCTGGCGGTGGCCATGCCGCGCATCCAGTGCAGGTCGGCGCCGGCAGAGAAGGCGCCGCCGTCACCGGTCAGGATCACCACGCGAATGTGCGCCGCCGTGCCGGCCTGCTGCAGTGCGTCGGTCAACGCGGCAATCAAGGTCGCATCGAAGGCGTTGTGGACGGTCGGGCGGTGCAGTCGCAAGCTGCGGACCGGTCCCTGGTCCTCAACGATCAAGCCGGTGTCCTGCATTGCGCATACGTCCATGAATGGGATGCGAACCATGATAGCGGCACGGGTCGCCGGAGCCATGACGCGGTGCGTCGATGCTAGAATTGAGAACCATTCCTAACAATCAGGCCGTCTTTGTGACGCTGTCCGACATGCCTTTGCATCGCGCCGCTATCGTGGACTCCGTGGAGGATCGTCTCCCCAACGACACGATCGCCCGGCGCCTGCGCGAGCTGGGGTTTGTCGCAGGCGAGGAAGTGACCGTGCTGGCCACCGGGCCGGTCGGCCGCGAACCGTTGCTGGTGCAGGTGGGCTACACGCGTTTTGCCCTGCGCCGCAGCGAGGCCGCGCGCGTGCAGGTGCGGACAGACGGAGCATCGGCATGAATGCGGCGGCCGTGCCGCTGCGTTTGGCGCTGGTGGGCAACCCCAACAGCGGCAAGACCGCGCTGTTCAACCAGCTGACCGGCAGTCGCCAGAAGGTAGCCAACTACACCGGCGTCACCGTCGAGCGTAAGGAAGGGCATTTCCGTGCGCCGTCCGGTCGCGACTTTGCGGTGCTCGATCTGCCAGGCGCCTACAGCCTGCAACCGGCCAGCCTGGACGAAGCGATCACCCGCGACCTGTGCCGTGGTTTCTACCCCGGCGAGCCGGCGCCGGACGTGCTGGTGTGCGTGATGGATGCCACCAACCTGCGCCTGCATCTGCGCTTTGCGCTGGAGCTGCGCGAGTTGGGGCGGCCGATGATCGTGGCACTGAACATGGTCGACGCCGCGCAACGGCGTGGCATCGTGATCGATCTGCCGGCGCTGGAGCAGGCGCTCGGCGTGCCGGTGGTGGAGACCGTTGCGGTGCGGCGCGGTGGCGCCAAGGCTCTGGTCGAGCGCATCGATGCGCAGGCCGCCAGCCTGGCGGCACCGACCGCCACGCCGCCTGCCGACGGCAACTACCATTCGCAGGTGCGGCAGATCCTGAGCGCGGCGGTGACCATGCCGACGCGGACCTCGCGCGTGGACGATGCGCTGGACCGCTGGCTGCTGCACCCGATCTGGGGGCTGGTGACGCTGGCGGTGGTGATGTTCCTGATCTTCCAGGCGGTGTACGCCTGGGCCACGCCGCTGATGGACCTGATCGATGCCGGCACCGCATTGCTGGGCGAATGGGTGGGCACCACGCTGCCGGAGGGCCCGCTCAACAGTCTGCTCAAGGACGGCATCATTGCCGGTCTGGGCGGGGTGATCGTGTTCCTGCCGCAGATCCTGATCCTGTTCGCCTTCATCCTGGCACTGGAAGAATCCGGTTATCTGCCGCGTGCGGCATTCCTGCTTGATCGCATGATGGCGGCAGCCGGCTTGTCCGGGCGCTCGTTCATTCCGTTGCTGTCGAGCTTTGCGTGCGCGGTGCCGGGCATCATGTCCACGCGCAGCATCCAGGACCCGCGCGATCGCCTTGCCACCATTATGGTCGCGCCATTGATGACGTGCTCGGCGCGCCTGCCGGTGTACGCGCTGTTGATCGGTGCGTTCATTCCGCAGAAAACCGTGTGGGGCATCTTCAATCAGCAGGGGCTGATCCTGTTCGCCCTGTATGCCGCCGCCATCGTCAGCGCGTTGCTGGTGTCGTGGACCATGAAGAAGTGGCGTCGCGACAAAAGCGAGCATCCCTTGATGCTGGAGCTGCCGTCGTACCGCGTGCCGCAGCTGCGCGACCTGGCCTTGGGCTTGTGGGAACGCGCGGTGATCTTTCTCAAGCGCGTCGGCGGCATCATCCTGGCGCTGACCATTCTGCTGTGGTTCCTGCTGTCGTTCCCGGCCGCGCCGGCCAATGCGACCTTGCCGCCGATCGACTACAGCTTTGCCGGCCGCATCGGCCACGCGATGGCGGTGTTCTTCGCGCCGCTGGGCTTCAACTGGCAGATCTGCATCGCGTTGATTCCCGGCCTGGCCGCGCGCGAAGTGGCGGTGGCGTCGCTGGCCACCGTCTATGCGTTGTCGGCTGCCGATGACGACGCAGCGGCGCAGGCCTTGTCGCCGCTGATCAGCGACGGCTGGTCGCTGGCCACCGCGCTGTCGCTGCTGGTCTGGTACATCTACGCGCCGATGTGCATCTCCACCCTGGCCACGATCAAGCGCGAAACCAACTCGTGGAAGCAGATGACCATCAGTGCGGTCTACCTGTTCGCACTGGCGTATCTGGCCTCGCTGGTGACCTACCAGCTGGCCGTGTTGTTTGGCGCCGGCTGACATGGATCTTTCGCTCACCCTGCAATACGTGGTCATCGCTATCGCAGTGCTGGTCAGTCTTTGGGTGGTGATGAAGAAGCAATTCCCGAGCGCCTTGCGACGCATGCGCGGCGCGCTGGCACTCGCGTTGCTGCGCGATGGGCGACCGGCCTGGATGCAGACCCTGGGGAGACGCGTGGCGCCGCCGGCCACGCAAAGCAGTGCGGCCTGCGGTGGTTGCGACAGTTGCGGCCCAGTGCCAACACGCAAGCACTGATCCCGTTCGCCTCGGTTAAACTTGCACGGCCGCAGGACGCGGCGTGACAGGGGGCAGTACATGCGTTTGCTGGTGTTGTTGGCGGTTTTGGCCGCGGTTGCGGGGTTGTACAACTATGGCGGCAACGCGCTCGACGAGACGCAGGTGCGCGATTTCTACGCGGCGCACGACAAGGCGATGGTGAGTCAGGATGGTGAGGCGCTCTGCGCCATGACCGCGCCGGAATTCGAAATGGTGGTGCTGTACCGCATGGACTCCCATCAGAAACGCGAGACCGTCAATCGCGCCAAGTACTGCAAGTCCAACGGCGAGTGGGCACAGGTGCTGCAGCAGATGCGCTCTGTGGCGGAGCCGGAAGAACTGATGGACTACAAGCATTCGATTACCAAGATCGAGATCGCGCCCGATGAGCAATCGGCGATGGTCGAAACACGCGCAACGCTCGGCCTGCCGGGTCTGCGCATGACTTTCCGTTCGCGCGACAAGGTGGTGCGCAAGCGCTGGAAGACCTTGATCACGCGTAGCGAAGGCACCGCCTGGGTTGGTCCGGCGTATCGGTAGCCGGTAACCACGGTGCCTTCTACTGCCGCCAAGACCGTCTAACGACGCGACTGCGCGCACCGCCAGTTGGGCGCGGCCGATGCTCGGTGCGGCAGTGTCCACTCGTCCGCTCCGGTTCTAGGCGCGGCCGTCCACACCCACCTGACGACGGCTCGCCACGTTCTGTCAGCGCTCTACATCGCAGCACGCACGCTGCAGTGCACAGCGCCTGCATTACGGGCGTTGGGTATGCTTGCGGTATGACGACCTCCTTCCAGATCTCCCGACGTGCGCAGGCGCTGACCAGTTCGGCGATTCGCGAAATCCTCAAGGTGACCGAGCGGCCGGAGGTGACGTCCTTCGCCGGCGGTCTGCCATCGCCGGCGACCTTTCCGGTCGAGCGCATGCGCGCGGCCAGCGATCAGGTGTTGCGCGATGCGCCGCAGGCAGCGTTGCAATACGGCCCCACCGAAGGCTATGCGCCATTGCGCGAATGGGTGGCCGCGCGCTTGAGTCGCGATGGCGCCACGATCCGGCCCAGCCAGGTGCTGATCACCACCGGCTCGCAGCAAGGCCTGGATCTGCTCGGCAAGGTGTTCATCGACGAAGGCAGCAAGGTGCTGGTGGAGACGCCGAGCTATCTGGGCGCATTGCAGGCGTTTTCGCTGTTCCAACCAGCGTTTGTCGGCATGCCATCGGACGACGATGGCGTGGTGGTGGATGCGCTGGATCCGGCGCTGCTGGCCGATGCGCGCTTTCTGTATTGCCTGCCCAATTTTCAGAATCCCACTGGTCGTCGCCTGCCATTGGCGCGACGTCAGGCGCTGGTCGCGCGTGCGGCCGAGGCCGGTGTGCCGATCGTCGAAGACGACCCGTACGGCGAGCTGTACTACAGCGGCGAACCCCTGCCGAGCCTGCTGTCGATGAACCCGGAAGGCGTCATCTACATGGGCTCGTTCTCCAAGGTGTTGGCGCCCGGGTTGCGGTTGGGGTATGTCGTCGCGCCGGAGGCGGTGCTGGGCAAGCTAATCCAGGCCAAGCAGGCGGCCGATCTGCATACGCCTTCGTTCACCCAGCGCATGGTGTATCAGACGCTGCAGGACGACTTTCTCGACACGCATATCCCGCAGATCCGCGCGCTGTACGCGCGGCAGTGCAGTCTCATGCTGGACGCGTTGGACCGCCACTTCCCGGCGCAGGTGCAGTGGAACCGCCCCGAAGGCGGCATGTTCCTCTGGGTGACGCTGCCGCCGGGTCTGGATGGCACCGTGCTGCTGGCGCGTGCGATCGCACGCAATGTCGCCTTCGTGCCGGGTGCGCCGTTCTTTGCGACCTTGCCGCAAGTCAACACGCTGCGGCTGTCGTTCGTCACCGTGCCGGGCGAGAAGATCGATGCCGGCATCCAGGTGCTGGGTGAGGTGCTACGCGAGGCGCTGGCCGAACTGCCAGGGCAGGGCGCATGACATCGCCTGCGTTGGTGTCGCAAGCGCCGGTTGCCACGCACATCGATAGCGTCGCAATTGGTGTTGCGCGCGACTTCACCCGCCCCGGTAGCCGCAGCGCGATCGACAAGCGCGTCGTGCACGGGTCGCTGCAAGTCGGTGTCGAAGGCTTGCAAGGCGACGAGCAGGGCGACCGGCGCGTGCATGGCGGGCCGGACAAGGCGATTCATCATTATCCGCGCGACCACTACGCTGCCTGGCGCAACGAGATTGGCGCGCATGCACTGCTGGAAGCGGCCGGCGCGTTCGGCGAGAACCTGAGCAGCACCGGCCTGACCGAGGCCACGGTCTGCCTTGGCGATCGCTTTAGGTTGGGCACGGCCGTGGTGGAGGTCTCGCAGCTGCGTCAACCGTGCTGGAAGCTGTCGGACCGCTTCGGTGTGCGCGACATGGCGCGCCGGGTGCAGGAAACCGGCCGCACCGGCTGGTATTACCGCGTACTGCAGCCCGGTGCCGTGGCCTCCGGCGACACGCTGACACTGCAGGAGCGGCCGCATCCGAAGTGGAGCCTGTCGCGGGTACAGCAGGTGCTGTATGCACGCGAAGTCGATGTCGCGGCCATCACCGAGCTGCTACGTCTTCCGTTGGTGCCGTCGTGGCAGGCCTTGTTCGAGCGCCGCCTGCAGCGCAGCGAAGTGGAGAGCTGGAGCAGGCGCCTGACCGGCGTCGACGAATAAAGAGCAGCTAACAAAAAACCACCGTGCTCACCTCCAGGCGGGCGCGGCCGGTGCTCGGAATTCTCTTGTACGACTCGCACGCGTCGGTTGCTGCGCGCCGTGCACACCCAGCTGTGCACTGCTCGCTACGTTTTGTTAGCCGCTCCGGGCAGTCGTCGCGCTCTGCGGTCAGTGATTGGCCGCTAGCCAACCGCGCAAAAATCAGCGCAAAGCTAACGTCACGCGCTGCGGCGGCGCTGAAGGCCCAAGCGCATCGCCGAGCACGCGCAGTCTCCACAGATGCGCGCAGCCAGCCGCGGCGCCACTGCAAACGTCAACACGACAAGCCACAAGCGGCTCCACATCCACCAAACCACGACATCCCCAACAATCGCTCAGACCGCACACACCGCTCTGACGATTCCCCAATCCCGATTCCCGATTCCCGCACCTTGTGCAACCTCCACCGCCTCGCTAGCCTGCGGGCATGACAACGTCCCCTGTAAAAGTGTTGATCCACGGCGCCTCCGGGCGGATGGGCAAGGCATTGCTGCGCCTGGCGGCTGAAGACGACGCGTTGCATGTCGTCGGCGCGGTGGTAGGGCGCTCGCCATCGCAGCGCGTGGTGGACGGCGTGCCGTTCTTTGCCGCCAGCGAACTGGGCGGTGCACCAGCCTTCGATGTGGCCATCGACTTCAGCCTGCCGCAAGGCTTTGCGCCGATCCTGGCGCTGTGCGCGCAACGCGGTAAGCCGCTGGTGTCCGGCACCACCGGGTTGGACGAGGCGCAACGCGCCGCGCTGCGCGATGCTGCGCAACAGATTCCGTTGGTGTGGGCCTCCAACTTCAGCCTGGGTGTCGCGGTGCTCACCGAATTGGTCGAGCGTGCCGCCGGCACCTTGCCAGGGTGGGATTGCGACATCATCGAAGCGCATCACGTCCACAAACAGGACGCGCCATCCGGTACCGCATTGACGCTGGGCGAAGCTGCCACCGGCAGCGGGGCGCAGCCGCGGTTTGCCAGCCTACGGGCCGGCGATATCGTCGGCGAGCACACGGTGCAGTTCACCGGGCTGGGCGAGCGCGTCGAGCTGGTGCACCGCGCCACCAATCGCGACATCTTCGCGCGCGGCGCCCTGCACGCGGCCAAACGCCTGATTGGCCGGCCGGCCGGCAGCTACCGGGTACGCGACCTGGTGCTGTAAGACATCGCGCAACCGCGTATGAACAATTGCACGGTTGCGCGGCGTATTCATGCCGCCGTTGCGATGCGCCCGGCGCATTGACTGCGCTGCAGGCTGGCAAGCCGGGGCACTTGCCTTTACAATTCTCGCTTGCCCGAACCAGCGTCGGACCGGTCCCCAGCACCGCGTCCGCGCTTTGCTGCAACCGGAATTTGGCCGGAAGCGCATCGGAGTCCCAGGCAGCCAGAGCGAGACCCCCACGTGACCCAACCCGCAATCCTTGTCCTCGAAGACGGCACCGTGTTCGAGGGCGAATCCGTAGGCGCCACCGGGCTTTCTGTCGGTGAAGTGGTGTTCAACACCGCCATGACCGGCTATCAGGAAGTCCTGACCGATCCCTCCTACGCCCGCCAGATGATCACGCTGACCTATCCGCACATCGGCAATACCGGCTTTACCGACCAGGATGACGAAGCCCGCAAGATCTGGGCCGCCGGCCTGATCGTGCGCGATGTGCCGCGCCGCCCCAGCAACTGGCGCAGCCAGGTGGCCTTGCCGGAGTGGCTACAGGCCCGCGGCGTAGTCGCCATCTCCGGCATCGACACCCGCAAGCTGACCCGCCTGTTGCGCGAGAAGGGCGCCCAGAACGGCGCGCTGATGGCCGGCGAGATCGACGTCGAAAAGGCGCTGGAAGCCGCGCGCAAGTTCCCCGGCCTGAAGGGCATGGATCTGGCCAAGGTGGTCTCCACCGAGACGCGTTACACCTGGCAGGAAGGCTCGCTCGATCTGAACTCCGACGCCTTTCTCGGCCTCGGTGCGTTGAATAGTGGCAAGTCCGCAGATGCAGGTGCGAACTCTGTCGAAGGACGCACGTTCAAGGTCGTGGCCTACGACTACGGCGTGAAGCTCAACATCCTGCGCATGCTGGCCGAGCGCGGGTGCGACGTCACCGTAGTGCCGGCGCAGACCCCGGTGGCCGAGGTGCTGGCGATGCAGCCCGATGGCGTGTTCCTGTCCAACGGCCCGGGCGACCCGGAACCCTGCGATTACGCGATTGCCGCGATCAAGGAACTGATCGCGCAGAAGATGCCCACCTTCGGCATCTGCCTGGGCCATCAGCTGCTGGCGTTGGCCGCCGGCGCGAAGACGGTGAAGATGACCACCGGCCACCACGGCGCCAATCACCCGGTGCAGGATCTGGATGGCGGGCGGGTGATGATCACTTCGCAGAATCATGGCTTTGCGGTGGACGAAACCACACTGCCGGCCAATGTGCGGGTCACCCATCGCTCGCTGTTCGATGGCACCAACCAGGGCATCGCCCTGACCGACGCACCGGCGTTCTCGTTCCAGGGCCACCCGGAAGCTTCGCCGGGCCCGCGCGATGTGGGGCCGTTGTTCGACCGGTTTACCGCGTTGATGGCGGCCAGGGCCTGATGATGGCGTCGCTGGCTCTGCCGTCGCGACCGTGCCGTTGGCGTGTGTACGTGTTGGCGGCGCTGGCGCTGGCGGCCTATCCGGCGTTCGTGCTGGTTGCGGTGTATTCGCAGTGGCTCGGCGCTGGGCTGGCAGGTGGACGCAACGGCCCGGCCGATGCGTATCGGCACAGCCTTGCAAGCGCCATCGTCGCCTACACCTTGTCCCCGCGTTGCGTGGATTTGGTGACGGCGGTGATGGAGCGCGGCGGGCAGGGCAACGCCAGTCGGGCGATGGATGCCCACAACAACACGATCGGCGCGCGCATTGGCGCGGCCGCTCCGAGCTGGGCCGCGATGCAGCGAGAGGTTCGCGCCGCGGTCGACCATGGTGCGATCGATGCCCGATCGCCCAACCAGATTACCTGGCGCGCCCCTGCGGCGTGGCAGGACCGACTTTACTGAGGACCCCCATGCCAAAGCGCACCGACCTAAAAACCATTCTGATCATCGGCGCCGGCCCGATCGTCATCGGCCAGGCCTGCGAGTTCGATTACTCCGGCGCGCAGGCGTGCAAGGCGCTGCGCGACGAGGGCTACCGCGTGGTGCTGGTCAACAGCAACCCGGCCACGATCATGACCGACCCGGACATGGCCGATGCGGTGTATATCGAGCCGATCAACTGGCAGACGGTCGAAAAGATCATCGCCAAGGAAAAGCCCGATGCGCTGCTGCCGACCATGGGCGGGCAGACCGCGCTGAACTGCGCGCTGGACCTGGCCGACCACGGTGTGCTGGAGAAGTACAACGTCGAGCTGATCGGCGCCAAGCGCGAAGCGATTCGCATGGCCGAAGACCGCGAGTTGTTCCGCGTGGCGATGGGCGAAATCGGCCTGGATTGCCCCAAGGCCGAAGTGGCGCATACGCTGGAAGAAGCGCTGGATATCCAGACCCGCGTCGGCTACCCGACCATCATCCGCCCCAGCTTCACCCTGGGCGGTAGCGGTGGCGGCATCGCCTACAACCGCGAAGAACTGATCGATATCGTCGGCCGCGGCCTGGAACTGTCGCCGACCACCGAAGTGCTGGTGGAAGAATCGGTGCTGGGCTGGAAGGAATTCGAGATGGAGGTTGTGCGCGATACCGCGGACAACTGCATCATCGTCTGCGCGATCGAAAACCTCGACCCGATGGGCGTGCACACCGGCGACTCGATCACCGTGGCGCCGGCACAAACGCTCACCGACAAGGAATATCAGCGCCTGCGCGATGCGTCCATTGCAGTGCTGCGCAAGATCGGCGTCGATACCGGCGGCTCCAACGTGCAGTTCGGCATCAGCCCGACCAATGGCCGGGTGGTGGTGATCGAGATGAATCCGCGCGTGTCGCGTTCGTCGGCGCTGGCGTCCAAGGCCACCGGTTTCCCGATCGCCAAGGTCGCCGCCAAGCTGGCGGTGGGCTACACGCTGGACGAATTGCGCAACGAGATCACCGGTGGGTTGACCCCGGCCTCGTTCGAGCCGTCGATTGACTATGTGGTCACCAAGATTCCGCGCTTTGCGTTCGAAAAATTCCCGCAGGCCGATGCGCGCCTGACCACGCAGATGAAGTCGGTGGGCGAGGTGATGGCGATGGGCCGCACCTTCCAGGAATCGCTGCAGAAGGCGCTGCGCGGCCTGGAAACCGGCAAGATCGGGTTGGACCCGACCGGCCTGGATCTGGGCAGCGAAGACGATATCGCTGCGCTCAAGCGCGAGCTCAAGGCCCCCGGCCCGGAGCGTCTGTTCTATGTGGCCGATGCGTTCCGCGCCGGCATGAGCGTGGACGAGGTGTATGCGCTGTCGTTCATCGACCCCTGGTTCCTGGATCAGATCGAAGAACTCGTCAGCCACGAGCAGCAGCTGGCCGACGATGGCATGGCCGCGCTGGACGCGCCGCGTCTGCGCAAGCTCAAGCGCGCCGGTTTCTCCGATGCGCGCCTGGCCGAGCTGATCGGCAGCAACGAAGAATCGGTGCGCACGCTGCGTCGCGCGCTGAAGGTGCGCCCGGTCTACAAGCGCGTCGACTCGTGCGCGGCCGAATTCGCCACCAGCACCGCGTACCTGTATTCGACCTACGAGGACGAATGCGAAGCGCTGCCGACCAATCGCGACAAGATCATGATCCTGGGCGGTGGCCCCAACCGCATCGGCCAGGGCATCGAGTTCGATTACTGCTGCGTGCATGCGGCACTGGCGCTGCGCGACGACGGGTACGAGACCATCATGGTCAACTGCAACCCGGAAACCGTCTCCACCGATTACGACACCTCCGACCGTCTGTACTTCGAGCCGCTCACGCTGGAAGACGTGCTGGAAATCGTCGAGCTGGAACAGCCCAAGGGCGTGATCGTGCAGTACGGCGGCCAGACCCCGCTGAAGCTGGCGCGCGCGCTGGAAGCCAACGGCGTGCCGGTGATCGGCACCTCGCCGGACTCGATCGATCTGGCCGAAGACCGCGAGCGTTTCCAGCAGCTGGTCGACAAGCTGGGCCTGAAGCAGCCGCCGAACCGCATTGCCCGCAACCCGGAAGAAGCGCTGGTGCTGGCGCGCGAGATCGGCTACCCGCTGGTGGTGCGCCCGAGCTACGTGCTGGGCGGCCGCGCCATGGAAATCGTGTACGGCGAATCCGATCTGGCGCGCTATGTTCGCGATGCGGTGAAGGTGTCCAACGATTCGCCGGTGCTGCTGGACCGCTTCCTCGACAATGCGGTGGAAGTGGACGTGGACATCATTGCCGACAAGGACGGCAACGTGCTGATCGGCGGCCTAATGGAGCACATCGAAGAAGCCGGCGTGCACTCGGGTGACTCGTCGTGCTCGCTGCCGCCGTATTCGCTCTCGCCCAAGACCCAGGCCGAGCTGCGTCGCCAGGTGGTGATGCTGGCCGAAGGCTTGAACGTGGTCGGCCTGATGAACACCCAGTTTGCGGTGCAGGTGGATGAGGCTGGCGACGATGTGGTGTTCCTGCTGGAAGTGAACCCGCGTGCTTCACGCACCGTGCCGTTCGTGTCCAAGGCCATCGGCATCCCGCTGGCCAAGATCGCCGCACGCTGCATGGCCGGCAAGACGCTGGCGGAGCAGGGCGCCACCAAGGAAATCGTGCCGGACTATTACTCGGTGAAGGAGGCGATCTTCCCGTTCGCCAAGTTCCAGGGCGTGGACCCGATCCTCGGGCCGGAGATGCGCTCCACCGGTGAGGTGATGGGCGTGGGCCGCAGCTTCAGCGCCGCGTTTGCGCGCGCGCAGGAAGCCGGCGGCATCAAGGCACCGCCGGTGGGCAAGGCCTTCGTCTCGGTGCGCGACCCGGACAAGAAGCGCGTGCTGCCGGTGGCGCAGGCGCTGGTGGAACGCGGCTTCACCCTGGTGGCCACGCGCGGCACCGGTGCCTGGCTGCAACAGAATGGGCTGAGTTGCGAGATCGTCAACAAGGTGGCCGAAGGCCGCCCGCATATCGTCGACTCGATCAAGAACGGCGAGATCGTCTATATCGTCAACACCACCGAAGGTCGCGCCGCCATCTCGGATTCGTTCTCGATCCGTCGTGAAGCGCTGCAGCATCGCGTGACCTATTCGACCACTGTCGCCGGCGCCAAGGCGCTGGTGCATTCGCTGGAATTCCGCGGCACCGGCCCTGTCTGGTCGCTGCAGGAACTGCACAAGGAGCTGGAAGCATGAGAGCACCCATGACCGCGAAGGGCGCGCTGCGCCTGCGCGAAGAACTCGATCAGTTGAAGTCGGTCAAGCGTCCGGCGGTGATCAGTGCGATCGCCGAAGCGCGCGCGCACGGCGACCTGAAGGAAAATGCCGAATACCATGCCGCGCGTGAGCAGCAGAGCTTCATCGAAGGCCGCATCAAGCAGCTGGAAGGCGAGCTCTCGCATGCCGAGATCATCGACATCACCAAGTTGTCGGCCGGCAGCAAGATCGTGTTCGGCGCCACCGTGACCCTGGCCGATACCGAGACCGACGAAGAGAAGCGCTACCAGATCGTTGGCGATCTGGAGGCGGACATCAAGATGGGCATGATCGCGATTTCTTCGCCGTTGGCGCGCGCCCTGATCGGCAAGCTGGAAGGCGATTCGGTCACCATCGACGCGCCGGCCGGCCAACGCGAGTACGAAGTGGTCACCGTCGCGTATCTGGATTGACGCACTGACGCCTGAGCGATGACGACCGCAACGCTGCTGCTGCCCGAAAAACGCCGTCTGCCCGGAACGCTGGACAACGCGGTGGTGGCCAGTGCCCTGGCGCGCGCCGATCTGCACACCGCCGATGCCGGCGAAGTGGCGCAGTTGCAGCGGCATTTCACGTTGACGCCAGCGCAGTGGCCGGTGGCGGCATTGACCCGGCAACTGGATGCCGGCGATGCCGCAGGCGCCACCTGGGTGCGTGCCGACCCGGCCTATGTGGTGCCGGACATGCAGGGCGCACGCCTGATGGGCTACGGCGAGGCGCTTGGCGCCACCGCTGAGGACCTGGCGGTGCTGCTGCCGATCCTCAAGCCGATGTTCGGCGATGCCGGATTTGTGCTCGATGCGCCGACCCCATCGCGCTGGTATCTGCGTCTGTCGCCGGATGCCAAGCTGCCGGACTTCGCGCCGCCGGATGTGGCGATCGGCGACGATCTGTTCGAGCATCTGCCGGCCGGCGATTCTGGCCGGCGCTGGCGTGCCTTGCTGACCGAAGCGCAGGTGTTGCTGCATCAGCATCCGTGGAACGAAGGCCGCGTGGCCAGCGGCAAGCCGGCGATCAATTCGCTGTGGTTCTGGGGCGGCGGCGCACTGCCGCATGCGGTGACATCGCCGCATCGGCAGGTGCGCAGCCGCGAGTCGTTGCTGCGCGCGCTGGCGCTGGCGGCCAGTGCCGATGCGCAGGGCGATCAACGCGTGGATGCGCTGGTGGACCTGCGCCATCTGCGCTCGCTGCAGCAGTTCGGCGACGACGCAGTGGCACCGCTGCTGGCGGCGATGGCACGTAGCGAACTGGATCGGCTGGTGCTGGATTTCCAGGACGGCGAAACGCTGACGTTGGCACGCACGCAACGCTGGCGGTTCTGGCGCACGCCGCGACAGCAACTGACGCAATGACCTCCACTCCCCGGATCGTCCGGCGCCCGCCAGGGCAGGCCGGAAGTTGGCCCGATGCCATGTTGCCGCTGCTGCGCCGCATCTACGCCGCGCGCGGTGTCCGCGATGCGCAGGGCGCGCAACCGCGGCTGGGCCAGTTGCTCTCGCCCGAGTTGCTGCACAACAGCGACGTGGCCGCCAATCTGTTGGCCGATGCGATCGCCCAGCAACGGCGTATCCTGGTGGTGGGTGATTTCGACTGCGATGGCGCCACCGCCTGCGCGGTTGGCGTGCGCGGTTTGCGCATGCTCGGCGCGCTGGATGTGCACCACGCCGTGCCCAATCGCATGGTGCACGGCTATGGCCTGTCGCCTGCCTTGGTGGACGAGCTGGCTGCGCTGCAACCGGAGGTGTTGGTCACCGTCGATCACGGCATCGCCTGCCATGCCGGCGTGGCCGCCGCCAAGGCGCGCGGCTGGACGGTACTGGTCACCGACCACCATTTGCCGGGCGAGGTGCTGCCGCCGGCCGATGCGATCGTCGACCCGAACCTGGCGGTCGACAGCTTTCCCAGCAAATCGCTGGCCGGCGTCGGCGTGATTTTTTACGTGTTGCTGGCGCTGCGCAGTGCGCTGCGCGCGCGCGGCGCCTTTGCCGACCGTGCCGAGCCGGATCTGTCGGTGTTGCTGGATCTGGTCGCCGTCGGCACGGTGGCCGATCTGGTGCCGCTGGACACCAATAACCGCGCGCTGGTGTCGGCCGGGTTGCGTCGACTGCGCGAGGGCAAGGGCTGCATCGGATTGCGCGCGCTGATCGATGCCAGCGGCCGCGATGTCGCGCGTCTGAGCGCCAGCGATATCGGCTTCGCGCTCGGGCCGCGCTTGAACGCGGCCGGCCGGCTGGAAGACATGTCATTGGGCATCGAGCTGTTGCTCAGCGAAGACTGGAACCGGGCGCGCGAGATCGCCGCCACGCTCGAAGAGATCAATGCCGAGCGCCGCGCGGTGCAGCAGTTGATGACCGACGATGCCGAGCAGGCGGTGACCAAGGTGGTGCTGGATGCCGATGGCGCCTTGCCGATCGCCGCCTGCCTGTTCGATGCGGAATGGCACCCCGGCGTGATCGGCTTGGTCGCCTCCAAATTGAAAGACCGGTTGCACCGTCCGGTGATCGCGCTGGCCCCGGCCGAGCCGGGCAGCAGCCAGTTGCGCGGTTCGGCGCGGTCCATTCCCGGCCTGCATATCCGCGACGTGCTGGCGGCGGTGGATGCGCGTCATCCAGGCTTACTGCAGAAGTTCGGCGGCCATGCGATGGCGGCGGGCTTGAGCATGGATCATGCCGCGCTGGCCACCTTCGAGCAGGCGTTTCAGGCGCAGGTACACGCGATGGTGGATGCGTCGCTGCTGCATGCCGAGTTGCACAGCGATGGCGAGCTGGCCGCGCACGAACTCGATCACGTGCATGCCGAGGCGCTGCGTGTGGCCGGACCGTGGGGGCAGGGCTTTCCGGAGCCGCTGTTCGACGGCGAGTTCGAGATATTGCAATGGCGTCTGCTCAAGGAACGCCATCTCAAGCTGACCTTGCGTTGCGCCGGTCGTGCCGAGCCGCTCAATGCCATCCATTTCAACGGATGGCGTGGCAGCGAACCGGCACGCAAGGTGCGGCTGGCGTATCGGTTGGTCAGCGACGATTACCGCGGCGGCACTGCGGTGCAGTTGATCGTGGAGCATTGCGAGCCGGTCGTGGTCACCGCCTGAGCCGAACGCGTGGCGACTTGCCTGCCTGCGCTGTTTTGATATGAGTGCAAATAACTGCGGGCGCCCAATGGCGCCCGCAGCTGTCAGACAACAACGCTGTTACTTCTTGACTGCGGTCACCAGCGTGGGGAGCTGCCAGGCACCGCCGGCGATTCCGCGGCACAGACCGGAATTGGACTTGGCGGTCTGCACAAAGCGCTGTCCAGTCCAGCCCCAGCTGGCATCGACCGAGCAATCGCCCAGCCCACGTCCCTTCTGCGACGAGCGAATGGTCGACCCGCTCAGATCGGTGCCCTGCAGGGTCACCAGCACAGGTGCAAACGGCGCGCGGGCGTTGACCACCCAATACCCCATGCCGAGGTTGTAGGCACCCAGCGTGCAGGCAGCCGACACCAGCAGCTTGTCGTTGCTCAGGCGCGCGATGTTCAGCGGCTCCTGCGCGCCGCCCGGCTCCAGTGCCTGGCATTGCTCTTTGGCAGGCAGAGCGGTTTTCAGCGCGGCAGACAGCGCCGGCAGACGCGCCAGCTTGGCATCGCCGGGTTGCGCGGCAGCGAGCTTGGCCAATTGCACCTGTGGAGCCGGCAGTGCCGGCAACACCGCCGATTCATTGCCCTTGCCCTTGCGGACCAGGGCGCCGCGGGTGCCCAGGCGGCCCTGGAACTCATCCATCTTGAGTAGCACGGCGCTGGCGCCCTGATCGGAGAGCTGCCAACGGCGGCCATCGTTACCCACCGCCGCAATGGCTGCGCTCTCACCGGTCAGTGCCGTCAGCAGTGCGCTGGTCTGGGCGGCGCTCAGCGTGGCGCTGCCTGTCGCGCCTTGCAGATTCAGGGGGCCGAGATCGCGCTTGCCGATGGACAGTGTCAGGGTCGAGGGAGCGGTAGCCTGCTTGAGCTGACCGATTTTGAGCTGCGCGGTCACCGGTTGTGCAGCTCCGGCCTTGCGGGTGAGCAGCACAGAGACCGCCGGTTCGGTGTCCTCCGGTTGGTAGCCGGCGGCACGGCAGGTGCGGGTGTTGTCGCAGGCGATCGTCCAGTCCTTGTGACTGAAGTCGATACCGGTTGCGGAGGCGGCGGCAAGTGCTGCGCCAGGCGAGAGTATCAGTGCGGCGGCGATCAGGTTGATGCGCATGTCTTTCTTTCAGGGTGGATCGAGCCGGCATCTTGAGCGCTCGTTTCCAACGCCGTCTATACGGTCTCGCGCTGCTACCTAGTAGATCCGTGGAGCCGTTCAGTTCGACGCGCGTGGCCGGCAGCGCTACCGCTGCGGCCTTGCGAAATCTTGTCCGTTCATGCGATCCGCAGTGCAGAGATTCAGGCTGGAGCCGGCTCGGTCGAACGACATCGCTGAGCAGAAATCCGGTGGCGGCTGTTCTCTGCGGCGGTCGCGGCCGCATGGCTACGAGCGGCCGTACTGTCCCTTGACTGGATCAAGGTGACTGCTTGACCTCGGCCACCACCGTTGGCAGTTCCCAGGCGCCGCCGGCGGCCACCAGTCGGCACAGGCCCGAGGTGGATTTGGAGGTCTGCACGAAGCGACGGCCGTCCCAGGTCCAGCGCTCCTCGCTGTAGCAATCACCCAGGCCGCGGCCTTTTTGCGAGGACAGGATGGTGGAGCCATCCAGATCGCTGGCATGCGTGGTGATCAACGTCGGTGCAAACGGTGCACGCGCGTTGACCACCCAGAAGCCGGTGCCGATGTTGTAGGCGCCCATCCAGCAATCGGTCGACACCAGCAGCTTGTCGCTGCTCAGGCGGGCGATGGTCAGCGGTTCGGCAGCATCGCTGGCATCCAGGCCCTTGCATTCTTCATCAGCCGGAAGCGTGGCGCGTAGCGCCTGATATAGCGCCGGCAAGCTGCCCAGACGTGCGTCGCCGGCCTGCGCTGCGGCCAGCTTGGCCGCGCGGACTTGCGGTACCGGCAACGCCGGCAACACGGTGGCCTCGTCGCGATCGCCCTTGCGTACCAGCGCGCCGCGCGTGCCCAGCCGGCCCTGAAATTCGTCCATCTTCAGCAGCGTTGCTGCCGCGCCGCGATCGGACAGCTGCCAGCGGCGGCCATCGTTGCCGAGCGCCACGATCTTGCTGCTGCGGGTCAGTGCCGCCAGCAGCGCGGTGACCTGCGTGCTGCTCAAGACTGCGGTGCCGCTCTTGCCATCCAGCGCCAGCTTGCCCAGATCGCGCTGATCGATCTGCAGGCTCAGCGACGCCGGCAGCTTGATCTCGTCGTACTGGCCCAGCATCAGCTCGGCCGTCACCGCCTGGCCGGCACCGGCCTTGCGCGTCAGCAGCACCGATACCGGCAGGTGCTCGCCTTCGTCCGGCTGATATCCGGCGGCGCGGCAGGTGCGGGTGTTGTCGCAGGCGATGGTCCAGTCGTCATGACTGAAATCGACACTGGTGGCAGGCGCGGCAAGCGCGAGTGCGGGGCTGCACAGCAAGGCCGCGGCAAGCAGGTCGTAACGCATCGAAGTTCCTTCATCGTAGGTCCGGGCCGGCATCTTGCGATGCCTGCCGCAGGGCGTCCAGGCGAATCGTCCGCAGGCAGTGAACACAATTCATGACGGCGAGTGTGTCCGGTCGCTGCAGTGCATCTGCGCGTCCCCGCGATCGACCACACTGCGCGCTGCAGATGGACTGCGATCTTCGCGCGGTGCCCGGGTTGTTCTGGCGACGATGCGCTAACGGCATTGTCTGTGCGGTCTTGTCTGCCGGCCTGTCGCTTTCAGCGATCACACCTGCGTCAGCGTTGCCGTGGCGCGCACCCTGGTCGGCGATTCCCGCATCGGCATCCCGAACAGCGGACGCAGCCAGCGCACGCGGCGGATAAGGTATTCGTGCAATAGCAGGCAGCCGGCAACGGTGGAGGCCAACACCAGCGACGGTTCCAGCCACGGGCCCAGGTGCAACGGCGCCAACCAGTACAGCGCCAGGATGATCAGGCTCTGATGCAGGATGTACCAGGGGAACACGGCCTGGGTGCAGTACGGCAGCCACGCGAATGGGCGGTTCAAGCCATGCTTTGCCCAGCCGAACAGGGTCAGCAGTGCCAGCCAGGTGTAGGCGGCACGCGCCAGCCGCTCGACCACGTCCCAGCGGACTGTCGCCAGCAGGGCGGGCAGCTGCACCGGATCGAGCGAGCGGCCCAGATGGCGGATGCTCAGCTCGGTGGCGATCGCCAGCAGCGCGGCGATCAGGGTTGGCCAACGCAGCTGCACTGACCACGTCCAGAAGCGTGGGTGATGGGCCAGCGCATATCCCAGCACGAACAACGGAAACGACTCGGCATGCACAAACCAGTCGCCAACCAGGGCGTGGGTCGGTGGGTGGCGCGGCATCACCCACAGCAGGCAGAAGGCCTCCCACAGGATCGGGGCCAGCAGCAGGGCCGGCAGCGCGATCGACGCCGGCAAGGCTCGCAGCGACACGGGCAGCATGCGGCCCAGCGCGACCATGGCCATCAGTAACAAGGTGTAAGGCAGCAGATAGGCCAGGTACCACAGATGGTTCCAGGTGATGCCGTGTTCCCAGCCATCGAAGCTGCCGGCGGGCCACGGCCGGACCTGCCAATAGCGCAGCAGGAAGTTGCCGAAGCCGGGCACGACCTTGCCGTTGCTGACGCCCTGGCAGTACGCCTGCACCGCCACCACCACAAACATGCCGAACAGCAGTGGTGGCAATAACCGGCCGCAGCGCCGCCAGGCGAACTGCCACGGCGTACGTTCCGGGCGCGCCAGACCGATCGCGATGCCGGAGATCATGAACAGCAATGGCATCCGCCAGCGGTTGAGCGCGATCATGGGCGCCTGCAGCCAGTCGGTGGTGTACGCACTCTTTAAATGAAAGTCCCAGCCGGCCACGTAGGCCATGCCCACGTGATAGAGGATCAGCAGGGCAAAGGCGAAGACGCGCAAGGCATCGATATCGTGGCGGCGCTCGGTCATGGGGGTGGTTGGTCGGTGAAGTGCACGCATCCTGCCCGCCGACCCGCATGAAGAAAGGGGCCAGGGGTGGAAACGCCCGCGCGCAGTGACCAGTTGCATCCTCCCAGGGACGAACGGGAGCAGTGGGGATGACGGTGTCGCCCCGTTGCGCAGGCCTCTATCATCGGCAGCTGCCAACTGCGGACCTCTGCAATGGAAACCATCGGGCCGCGCCCGCCGACACCTCAGGACGGTGCGCGTCACTTCGCCACGCGCTGGGCAGTGACGATCTGGTTGCTGGTGTTTTACCTGAGCGCACTGGGCAACACGCTGACCGCATGGTTGGCGGGGCGTCGCGATGGCGAGGCGATCGTGCTGTGGCAGGTGCTGAGCTGGGAGCTGACCAGCGCCACGGCATCGCTGTTGTTGCTACCCGCGGTGTTCTGGCTCTGCGCACGTTGGCCGCTGCATGCCGATGTCTGGCGTCGCCGTGTGCCGGTGTATCTGGCGGCTGCATTGGGTTGGTGGCTGGCGCACGTTGCCGGCATGGTGCTGTTGCGCAAGCTGGTTTACGCGCTGGCCGGTAGCCATTACGACTTCGGAGGCTGGCCGCTGCAGTGGTTTTATGAGTTGTCCAAGGATCTGCGTACCTTTGCGATGCTGGTGGCGTTGCAGCACGCATTGGGCTGGTACGCGCGGCGGCGCCAGGGCGAGGCGCATCTGCTTGCGGCGCCGGATGAAGGCGCGCCGGAGGAGCCGCTGGACCGCCCGGAGCGCTTTCTGGTGCGCAAGCTCGGCCGCGATTTCCTGGTCGCTACCGCCGATATCGAATGGGTCCAGGCCTCCGGCAACTACGTCAACCTGCGCGTGCGCGGCCACGACTATCCGTTACGCAGCACGATGGCGGCGATCGAAGCCAAATTGGACCCCGCAGTGTTCGTGCGGATCCATCGCAGCTATCTGGTGAATCTGGACCAGGTGCAGGCGATCGAACAGGTCGATTCTGGCGATGCGCGCGTGCATCTGCGCGACGCCAC
Source organism: Xanthomonas sp. Leaf148 (assembly GCF_001423585.1). Lineage (GTDB taxonomy): Bacteria > Pseudomonadota > Gammaproteobacteria > Xanthomonadales > Xanthomonadaceae > Xanthomonas. The sequence goes on from NZ_LMOP01000002.1 coordinate 65,697, forward strand.
GGTGTTGCCGTGCAGTCGCAGTCATCTGACCGATGTACGCGCGCGGGCAGGGCAGGGTGCCGTTGCGCGCCGCACAGATGCAGTGACGGTCTGAGGCCGCTAGAGCCATTGCGGGGCGGCAAAGCTGGCCACGGCGGCTTGCTATTCGTAGCAGCCACTTCGCCCATGTCGCCGCTGCTGCGACATCAGCGCGCTGGGGGAGGGGGACCTGCAAGCCCTTGCGGTCGCGCGCAACCGCAAGGCGGGCATCGAGACTGCCGGTTCTGAAGCGTGTGCAGCCACGGCGCAACCGCGTTCCGCCACCGTCGCCCGCTTGCTAAACTAGCCCGCTTGTTTGCCGGAAGTCCGTCATGATCGAAACCAATCCGATCCGCCAGCGCATCACCGATCTCAACGATCGCGTGCTCTCGCTCAGGGGGTATCTTTGACTACGACGCCAAGAAAGAGCGTCTAGAGGAAGTCAGCCGGGAGCTCGAAAGCCCGGACGTGTGGAACGACGCCGAGCGTGCCCAGGCCCTGGGACGTGAGCGTTCCATGCTGGAAAAGACCGTCATCGGCATCGCCGATGTGCTGGCCGGCCTCACCGATGCCGGCGATCTGCTGGAACTGGCCGAGAGCGAGCAGGACGAGGACACCGCGGTGGCGGTGATCGCCGATCTGGACAAGTACCAGATCCATGTCGAGAAGCTGGAATTCCAGCGCATGTTCTCCGGCGAGATGGACGGTTCCAACGCGTTCGTCGATATCCAGGCTGGCGCTGGTGGTACCGAGGCGCAGGACTGGGCGGAAATCCTGTTGCGCATGTATCTGCGCTGGGCCGAGTCGCGTGGCTGGAAGACCGAGCTGATGGAAGTGTCCGGCGGCGAAGTGGCAGGCATCAAATCGGCCACGATCCGCATCGAGGGCGAATACGCATACGGCTGGTTGAAGACCGAGATCGGCGTGCACCGGCTGGTGCGCAAGTCGCCGTTCGACTCCGATAACCGCCGGCATACCAGCTTCACTTCGGTGTTCGTGTCGCCGGAGGTGGACGACAACATCGAGATCGACATCAACCCGGCCGACCTGCGTACCGACGTGTACCGCTCGTCCGGCGCCGGTGGTCAGCACGTCAACAAGACCGAATCGGCGGTGCGTATCACGCATATCCCGACCAATACGGTGGTTGCCTGCCAGACCGGCCGCAGCCAGCACCAGAACCGCGACAACGCGATGAAGATGCTGGCCGCCAAGTTGTACGAACTGGAAGTGCAAAAGCGCAACGTCGAACGCGACGCGCTGGAAGCCACCAAGTCCGACATCGGTTGGGGCAGCCAGATCCGCAACTACGTGCTCGATCAGAGCCGTATCAAGGATCTGCGTACCGGCATCGAACGCAGCGACACGCAAAAAGTGCTGGACGGCGATCTGGACGAATTCGTCGAGGCCAGCCTGAAGGCCGGTCTGGCGGCAGGCTCCAAACGCCTGGACGCCTGACCGCCGCGCGAGGTCGCAGCGGATGCGACGACCTTGCACGACGCTAGGCTGCATGCAGCGCAGCGCCACCCCGCGTTGCGGCAGCCAGACGTCAGGCCACCGACGCGCGACACCGTCAATGTAAGAGAGCCCGGCGCTGCCGGGCGCTCACTCCCCACCGGGCACGCGCCCGACTTCTAGCAGACCGACCCCGCCATGACCGAGCAGACCCCCGCGCCACACCTTCCCGTCGACGAGAACAGCCTCATCGCCGAGCGTCGCGCGAAACTGGGCGCGTTGCGCGGCCAGGGCATCGCGTATCCCAACGACTTCGTGCGCGAACACTTCGCCGGCGATCTGCAGGCCGAATTCGCCGATGCCGACAGCTGGACCCCCGAAGCGCTGGAAGCCAGCGGTCGCACCGTCAAGATGGCCGGCCGGCTGATGGCCAAGCGGGTGATGGGCAAGGCCAGCTTTGCGCAGATCCAGGACGAATCCGGGCGCGTGCAGTTGTTCCTGCAGGGCAATGTGCTCGGCGATGCCTATACCGCGTTCAAGGGCTGGGATGTCGGCGACATCGTGGCGGTGGAGGGCGGTCTGACCCGGACCAAGACCGGCGAGTTGTCGGTCAAGGCCAGCGCGCTGCGGCTGCTGACCAAGTCGCTGCGCCCACTGCCGGACAAGTGGCACGGCCTGTCGGACGTGGAGCAGCGCTACCGCCAGCGCTACGTCGACCTGATCGTCACCCCGGAGGCACGCGAGGTCTTCATCAAGCGTTCCAAGATCATCCGTGCGATGCGCGCATGGCTGGATGCGCGGCGTTTTCTGGAAGTGGAAACGCCGATGATGCATTACATCCCCGGCGGCGCCACCGCCAAGCCGTTCACCACCCACCACAATGCGCTGGATCTGGATCTGTACCTGCGCGTGGCGCCGGAGCTGTATCTCAAGCGGCTGGTGGTCGGTGGCCTGGAGCGCGTCTACGAGATCAACCGCAACTTCCGCAACGAAGGCGTGTCGACCCGGCACAACCCTGAGTTCACCATGCTCGAGCTCTACGAGGCCTACGCCACGTACCACGAGATCATGGATCTGACCGAGCAGGTCATCCGCGACACCGCGCACACGGTGCTGGGCACCACCCAGGTGAGCTGGGATGGCGCCGACATCGATCTGGCGCCGGTTTTCCGTCGCTGGCGCATGGATGAGGCCGTTCGTCACCACAATCCGGAAATCAGTGCGGCCGATTGCACCGATCGCGCCGCGCTGCTGCGCCATTGCGAGCGGCTGAAGATCCGCACCAAGCCGTCTTACGGCTGGGGCAAGCTGCTGCTGGAAATCTTCGAAGCCACCGTCGAGCACACCTTGGTGCAACCGACCTTCATCACCGACCATCCGGTGGAGGTGTCGCCGCTGGCGCGTTCCAGCGACACCGAGCCGGGGTACACCGACCGCTTCGAGCTGTTCATCAACGGCAAGGAGCTGGCCAATGGCTTTTCCGAGCTCAACGACCCCGAAGATCAGGCCGCGCGCTTCCAGGCGCAGGTGCAGGCCAAGGACGGCGGCGACGACGAAGCGATGCACTACGACGCCGATTACATCCGTGCGTTGGAGTACGGAATGGCGCCGACCGGCGGCCTGGGCATCGGCATCGACCGTCTGGTGATGCTGCTGACCGGGAGCACCTCGATCCGTGATGTCCTGCTGTTTCCTTACATGCGCCCGGAAGCCTGATTTTTTTTGTGCGAACGCGTGCTCACGGCACAGATACTGCATATGCTAGGGCACAGCTCCGGACAGCGTCAGGTCCGGGGGAGTCGACACAGGGGTCGGCGTCACGCTTTTCCGTTCTCGGGATAGAGGAGCAACGGCTATGCAGGATGTTTTAGGGAATCCGGACGGCATGGTGTCGGCGGATACATGGGGAAGCTGGGCGGAAAAGGCGGATCTGGGATTGAACATCGTCATTGTCGATGATCAGATGTCCGCGCGGACGATGCTGCGCCATGTCATCGAGGACATCGCGCCGGAGCTGAAGGTCTACGACTTCGGCGACCCGCTCGACGCGTTGGCCTGGTGCGAAGCCGGGCGCGTGGATCTGTTGCTGCTCGACTACCGCATGCCCGGGATGGATGGCCTGGAGTTCGCGCGGCGCCTGCGCCGGCTGCCGAGCCATCGCGATATTCCGATCATCCTGATCACCATCGTCGGCGACGAGCCGATCCGCCAGGCGGCGCTGGAAGCCGGGGTGATCGACTTTCTGGTCAAGCCGATCCGCCCGCGCGAGCTGCGAGCACGCTGCTCCAATCTGTTGCAGCTGCGTCAGCAGAGCGAGAGCGTCAAGCAACGCGCGCTGTCGCTGGAACAACGCCTGCTGGCCAGCATGAACGAGGTCGAAGAGCGCGAGCGCGAAACCTTGTCGCGGCTGGCGCGCGCCATCGAATACCGCGATTCGGGCACCAGCGCGTTTCTGGAGCGCATGTCGCATGTGGCCGGGCTGATCGCCGAACAGTTGGGGTTGTCGGAAGAAGAGGTGCGCATCATCGAGATGGCCGCACCGCTGCACGACATGGGCAAGATCGCCATTCCCGACTCGGTGCTGCTCAAGCCAGGCAAGCTCACCGACGACGAGATGAGCGTGATGAAGCGCCACCCGCGGATCGGCTACGAGTTGCTCAGCGGCAGCCAGAACCGCTTCATCCAGGTGGGCGCCTTGATCGCGCTGCGCCACCACGAGCGCTACGACGGCACCGGGTATCCGGACGGCCTGGTCGGCGAGGCGATTCCGCTGGAAGCGCGCATCGTGGCGGTGGCCGACGTGTTCGACGCCCTGCTGTCGCCGCGTCCGTACAAGGAAGCGTGGACGATGGACGCCGCGCTGGCGTATCTCTACGCGCAACGCGGTCGCCTGTTCGACCCGCGCTGCGTGGATGCACTACTGCGTGGTCGCGCGCAGCTGGACCAGATCTGCGGCGAGTTCTCCACCGCATCGGCGCGGCCCGGGGTATAGGCCATGAACTCGTTCGGATGGATCCGGCAGCGGCTGACGAATCGACCTGACAGCGAACATGGTCAAGCGATTGTTCGCATCGTTTTGATCACCTTGATCCTGTGTTACGTCCTGCTGCCAAGCGTCCATCACAGCTTGCCCCCGACCCAACACGCCAGCGTGTTGGGCATTATCCTCACAGGCTTAAGCCTCGGGCTTGCATTGTTCGGCTGGTTGCTATGGCGCCCCGGCCACTCGGATGCGCGTCGCATCCTGGGGATGCTGGCCGATTACGGCTTGATGGCAGCCGGCATGATCCAGATGGGGGAACCCTTGGCCTGGGTCTATGTGGTGGTCATGTGGGTCACCGTCGGCAACGGCCTGCGATACGGCAACCGCTATCTTTACCTTGCAGTGGTGATGGCTGTTGCGAGTTTTGCCACGACAGTTGCAATGACCGACTACTGGCGTCTCAACCAACGCCTTGGGGTCGGGCTGACAATTGGCCTGGCTGCTGTTCCGCTGTATTTCTCTAGCCTTTTACGGCAGCTGACCCGCGCCACGACGGAGGCACGTCGTGCCAGTGAGGCCAAGAGCCGCTTTCTCGCGAACATGAGTCACGAATTCCGTACGCCACTCAACGGGTTGTCCGGAATGACCGAGGTGTTGGCGACTACGCGTCTGGATAGCGAGCAGCGCGAATGTCTTAAAACGATTCAAGCCTCCACACGTAGCCTGCTTGCGCTGGTGGAAGAGGTGTTGGACATCTCGGCCATCGAGGCCGGCAAGCTCCGGATCACTATTTCGGATTTTGCGCTGCACTCTACATTGCAGGCGATTGGCCTCATCCTCAAACCGCAAGCCAAGGCAAAGGGCTTGAGCTACGAGATGACCGTCGCCGCGGACGTGCCCCCGCAGATTCAAGGGGATGCCGGTCACTTGCAGCAAATCTTGCTCAACTTGGTCGGTAACGCAGTCAAGTTCACCGATCAAGGCAGTGTGCAGTTGAAGGTGTCGACAAGCTTGCCTAGCGGCCATGCCGGGGTGTTGCTGCGCTTTGAAGTGCTCGATACAGGTATCGGTGTGCCGGTCGACATGCGGCCACGTCTGTTCGATGCGTTTGAGCAAGCGGATACCGGGCTGGCGCGTCGGTTCGAAGGCAGCGGTCTGGGGACCACGATTGCAAAGGGGCTGGTGCAGTCGATGGGCGGCGCGATTGGTTTTGCGGAAAATCCGACCGGCGGCAGTCTGTTCTGGTTTGAGCTCCCATTTGGTCTGGTGGCAGAAAAGCCCGCAACGGCGCTAGCGCCACTGCCCGTGTTGCAGGATGCAGACGCGACAACGATTCCGGGCAATGTCATCGCGTTTGCCGATCCATTTCTGCGTCACCGTGCCCGCGTGCGCAGCATGCACATCCTGGTGGCAGACGACCATCTGGCAAATCGTCTTGTGCTGCAACGTTTGCTGCAAAAGGCGGGGCATCGCGTCACCTGCGTCGACGGTGGCGAAGCAGTGCTCGACGCGCTTGCTGCGACGGATTTCGACCTTGCGATCGTGGATCTGCACATGCCTGGCGTCAGCGGTCTGGACATGCTGAAGCAGCTCCGTGTCATGCAGGCCGGAGGCCAACCGGGTACTCCGGTGGTGGTGCTGAGTGCTGACGTAACCCCAGAGTCAATCCGTAGTTGTGAACAGGCCGGGGCTTACGCCTTCCTGGCAAAGCCGGTGGCGGCAATCAAGCTGCTGGATACGCTGGCCGAGATCGCCGTCAATCAAAAACTGCGCCAGACGGATTTGACGATTGGCATCCGCGGACCGGTTGTGACCGGCACCGTGCTGGATCCTGCCGTGCTGGACGAACTGGCGGAGCTGGGGATGGGCAATGAATTCGAGCGCGAGTTCATTCAACAATGTCTCAGCGATGTCAGCGCGTGTGTCGTTCAACTGGGTAAATCCGCTGCCGATGAAGATTGGGCACGGTTGCGTGAGCATGCACACGCCGTCAAGGGTGTCTCCAGCAATCTTGGACTGGTGATCTTGGCCGAACAGGGCGGAGAGTTGATGCGACTGTCAGAGGCGCAGCTGCGGGCCGAGTGGCGTCAGCGGCTGGAGCAACTCAAGGATGGATTGCAGCAAGGACGCGATGCGCTCGCTCAACGTGCACGACGGAAGTCCCAGGAAGGCGCCAGTGGAAATGGCGATCCTGGATGAAAGCCCGGCAATAGGCCGGGCCTGATCCCCCTGCATTGGATCTACCAAAATCAGGCGGGACCTACGCCCATTCGTCGATTCTGTGCCTTGACCAGCCGGTCCATCGTACGCAAGGATTTGTTGCTCAATGCCAGTGCTGCATCCACCCATATTTCGGTGATGCGCAGCAGTTCTTCATACGGAACCGACTGTGCCACGTTGCGCGCCGCATTCATCGCAAGGTAGGAGTTGGGGATACGTTTTTGCTGACGAATGAGATTTTCAGTCGCCATCACGCCTTGCCCCTTCGGGACCAGTACGTCCACGATCCCCATCGCGTGCATTTCTTCGCTGCTGTAGATGCGTCCGTCAAGAATGATTTTTTCTGCCAAATGAGGCGCGACGCGGCGGCATAGGAAGGAATATGCGCCCATTCCAGGGAATAGATCGAACAAGACCTCGGGAAGTCCCATGCCGATGCCTTCCTCGGCGACGATGGTGTGACAGGCAAGGGCCATCTCCAGTCCGCCGCCCAGTGCATCGCCCTGCAGTAGCGCGATGCTGCGGACGTCGCCACCAAAGCCCACGTGCAGATGGTGCACACCTTCCACACACCGTTTTGCATAGCGCAACAAGTGATCGCGATTTTGCTCGCGGATCAGGCGTGCAAACAGATCCAGATCCCCGCCTAGATTGAAAGCGCTTGAGTCAGACGCAAGAACGAAATGACGCAGCTCGCCATTACGCCTTTCGTGCGGAGCACGCGTGATTGAACCCATGACATCCCATATCTCGTCCAGTAACTCGGGGTTGCAGCAAGGGCGTACACCGAGATGCGCGTTTGCATGCATGTATAACCAATGGGTGCCGTCAGCTACTGAGCAGTCGACACGAATGGTGGAGTGGGGGCGGTCGAGGGAAATCTTTTCAATCGTGTTCATGGGCTGATCCTGGAAGTGCCCGCTTCGGGAGAGTGGATGTCGGCGGGCGCGCACGATCCACTCGAAATCGATGCTACACCGGCACTATCTCCATAATGGCAAGGGGTTTCTTCCAAGTGTGAAGGATCAACGAACCGAATCTTTCGGTGAGCCTTCGTTATAGGGCGTGTGGCGTTGTGAGCTCAATTCTTTCGAAAATGAGCCCGGCTGTCATAATTATCTAGTTTGGCGTTAGCTATGTTTTGATGGTCGATTTTTCTCCTCACTGGATGAGGTTTATTGCGATGCGGTTAGAGGAGCGAGCTCTTCCGAATTGCGAGTTGCGTTGTAGAAGATCGGGTGCGTGCTGGTTGCGGTTGCTTCAGAGGCGAGCCTTTATCGCTAAGCTAAGAGTCAAAGTAAGGCAGCGTTTTTCATGTCGATGATTGGCGCCCCGAGTACATGGCGCTATTAAAAATCGGTGTCGCAATGTTGCGCGTAGCCGTCTGTGGCTTATTCTGAATTCTTGTCGGCGGTTCTTTCATTGCGGTAGATGGTGCTCTGTCGCAATCCAGTATTTTCATGATGATGTCGCCAAGCGTTCGCATCAGTGGGCTGGTGATATGGCTCTCGCTAGCGCTGCAATTTTAGTGGTTAGTCGAGTCCTTGGTGAGCGCGCCGGCGGGTGGTGTACGCTCGGTGCAAAGGCGCTCTAACCAGCGGTTCGTCTGATTGTTCTCGGCCATCACCCGAGTCGTGGCGATCGCGCTTCGATGCTTCGCTTTGATCAAATGGGAACGCACGGTCTTTCCGTTATCAAACTTCCTACTTCCCCTCATCGCTGCGAACGTGAGGCTGAGTATATGCAGCGTGGTGCTCCCTTGCTTGCTTCCAGCCTGCATCGCGATCGCTTCTTTCACTTTCATGCTTCTTGACGTCTTGGATCCCTCTGCGGCCGTCTAGCATGAAGCATGCAGTGAAGTACGACAGGTAGAGCATGTATTCGTTTTCTGATGATTCCTGGGCTGAAATGTAGACGCCCGCAAGGCCTTGCGGCGTTGCGGGCGTCATGACGACTGAACGTCTTCAACTCTGCGGTCGCGCGGTGGACTATGCCTTCGGTGCATCCCGCAGTTCGCGCCGCAGGATCTTGCCGACGTTGGTTTTGGGCAATTCCTTGCGGAATTCGATCACGCGGGGCTGCTTGTAGCCGGTCAGATTGGTCCGGCAGTGCGCCTTCACATCGTCGGCGGTGAGGGCAGGGTCTTTCTTGACGATCACGACCTTGACGATTTCGCCTGATTTTTCGTCCGGTACGCCGACCGCCGCCACTTCCAGCACGCCGGGCATGGTGGCGATGACGTCTTCGATCTCGTTCGGGTAGACGTTGAAACCGGACACCAGAATCATGTCCTTCTTGCGGTCGACGATGTAGACGAAGCCCAGCTCGTCCATCCGCGCGATGTCGCCGGTGTGCAGCCAGCCGTCCGCGTCCATCACCTTGGCGGTTTCGGCGGGCTGCTTCCAATAGCCCTTCATCACCTGCGGGCCCTTGATGCACAACTCGCCAATCTCGCCGATCCCCAGTTCCGCACCGGCGTCGTCCTTGATGCAGGCATCGGTGGAGGGAATCGGCAGGCCGATCGAGGCGTTGTAGTCCTTCAGGTCCATCGGGTTGATGCAGGCGGCCGGCGACGTCTCGGTCAGGCCGTAGGCCTCCACCAGGGTTTGGCCGGTGACTTTCTTCCACCGCTCGGCGACCGAACGCTGCACGGCCATGCCGCCGCCCAGCGTCATCTTGAGCGAGGAGAAGTCGATCTGGTCGAAACCGGGCGTGTTGAGCAGGCCGTTGAACAGCGTGTTGACGCCGGTAAACGCAGTAAAGCGGGTCTTCTTCAGTTCCTTGACGAAGCCGGGCATGTCACGCGGATTGCTGATCAGGTGATTGCAGCCGCCGATCTTCATGAAGACCAGGCCGTTCGCCGTCAGCGCGAAGATGTGATAAAGCGGCAGCGCGGTGATCACCACCTCAGCGCCTTCTTCCAGCTTGCCGGTGCCGGACAGCCACTGGTGCGCCTGCTGCATGTTGGCGACCAGGTTGCGGTGGGTCAGCATCGCGCCCTTGGCCACGCCGGTGGTGCCGCCGGTGTACTGCAAAAACGCGATGTCGTCTGATTCGATCTGCAGCGTCGGCACGCTGTGCTTGCGGCCCAGCGCCAATGCATCGCGGAAGCGGATGGCACCGTTGATGCGGTATTCCGGCACCAGCTTCTTGACGTATTTGACGACGAAATTGACCAGCGCTGCTTTTGGAAAGCCGAGCATGTCGCCCAGGCCGGTGGTGATCACCTGCTTGACCGGGGTGTCGGCGATGACCTGCTGCACGGTGGTGCCGAAGTTGTCGATGACCACCAGCACGCTGGCGCCGGAATCGATCAGCTGGTGCTTCAACTCACGCGGGGTGTAGAGCGGGTTGACGTTGACCACGGTCAGGCCAGCACGCAGGACGCCGAAGGTGGCGATGGGATACTGCAGGCAGTTGGGCATCATCAAGGCGACGCGGTCGCCTTTCTTTAACTGCAGCTCGCCGAGCAGATAGGCCGCGAATTGCTCGACCAGCTGATCGGCTTCCCGATAGGTGATGGTCTTGCCGAAGCTGTGATACGCAGGACGATCGGCAAAGCGCGCGACGGATGTCGCGAACACTTCGGCAATGGTGCGGAACTGCTCGAGATCGATCTCGGCGGCGACGCCGGCCGGATAACTTTGCAACCAAGGACGTGCCTGATTCATCTGCCCCCCTCCAGGGTGTTTAGTACGTGACGCGGTGTGTTCCACGGCACTACAACTCCTGGCAGCATACCGTCATGGATGGAAAAGGCGAAGCGTGATGCACGGCAGCATTCGGCAGTGGAAGCGGCTGTGGTGGCTGGTGATTTGTGCAGTGCTCCTGGCCGCTTGCGCGCGCGATGCGCCGGAGCAACGCCTGCGTGCAACCTTGCGACACATGCATGAGGCGATCGAAGCGCGCGATATCGGCGACGCGATGGCGCCGGTGTCCGCCGATTTCGTAGGCGAAAACGGTCTGGACGCGGCCGGGCTGCGGCGCTTGATGCAGCTGCAGATGCTGGGGAATCGACAGATTGGCGTCACCGTGGGCCCGTTGGAGGTAGAGCTGCGCGGGCAAACGGCAACCGTGCGCTTCACGGCCTTGCTGACCGGCGGCAGTGGTGGCTGGGTGCCCGAGCAGGCGCAGACCTATCAGGTGGTCACTGGCTGGCGGCTGCAGGACGGCGATTGGAGGCTGTACCACGCGCAATGGGAACCGGCAGGGCAGTGAGGGCGGTTGGGTGCCGCGTATGCCGGCCCTAACGCCATCACCGTGACGGGCGAGCCGCAGGGTAAAACGATGACGTGGCGGACGAACGCGTTGTTGCCTGGCAAGCGCGTGCACTGCATCGACAGCCCGCAGCATGCGTCGCACTCCGCTACAAGCGCACCGGACCCAGAAACGACATTCCCGCCAAGCGGCGGGAATGTCGGTCCAGCGTCAGCGGCTAAGGATCACGCCGCCTTGCGTGCGGCCAGCTGGCGTAGGACGTACTGCAGCAAGCCGCCGTGCTTGAAGTACTCCACTTCCTTCGGCGTCAGCAACAGCACCTTGACCTGGAACTGCTTGACGCTGCCATCGGACTTCTTGGCATCGACGGTGGCGCGACGGCTGGCACCGTCCTGCAGGCCGGTGATGTCCAAGATTTCGGAGCCATCCAGACCCAGCGTCTGCGCATTTTCGTTTTCCAGGAACTGCAGCGGCAGCACGCCCATGCCGACCAGGTTGGAGCGATGGATGCGCTCGAAGCTCTCTGCGATCACTGCCTTGACGCCCAGCAGGTTGGTGCCCTTGGCCGCCCAGTCGCGCGAGGAGCCGGTGCCGTATTCCTTGCCGGCCAGCACTACAAGCGGCACGCCATCGGCCTTGTACTTCACCGCCGCGTCGTAGATCGCCAGCTTTTCCGGCTGACCGCCAGCTGCTGGGTAATACAGCGTGTTGCCGCCTTCTTCGCCACCGAACATCAGGTTCTTGATGCGGATGTTGGCGAAGGTGCCGCGCACCATCACATCGTCATTGCCGCGGCGGCTGCCGTAGCTGTTGAAGTCGGCCGGTTGGACGCCGCGTTCCTGCAGGAAGCGTCCTGCTGGCGAATCCTTCTTGATGTTGCCGGCCGGGGAGATGTGGTCGGTGGTGATCGAGTCGCCGAACAGGCCCATGATGCGCGCGCCGTGCACGTCCTCCACATGGCCGACCTGCATGGTCATGCCATCGAAGTAGGGCGGGTTCTTGATGTAGGTGGATGCGGCATCCCACTCGTACAACGCGCCATCGGGCGAGGCGATGGTGTTCCAGCGCGAATCGCCCTTGAACACATCGGCGTAGTTCTGCTTGAACATCTCCGGGCCGACGGTCGCGGCGATGGTGTCGCCGATTTCCTTGTTGCTCGGCCAGATGTCGCGCAGGTACACCGGCTGACCGTCGCTACCGGTGCCCAGCGGCTCGGTGGTGAGGTCGATATCGGTGGTGCCAGCGATCGCATAGGCGACGACCAACGGCGGCGAGGCCAGATAATTCATTTTGACTTCGGGATGCACGCGGCCTTCGAAGTTGCGGTTGCCCGACAACACCGATGCGACAACCAGATCGTCCTTGGCAATCGCGGCGGACACGTCTTCCGGCAGCGGGCCGGAGTTGCCGATGCAGGTGGTGCAGCCGTAGCCAACCACGTAGAAGCCGAGCGTTTCCAGGTCGGCCAGCACGCCGGCCTTGCTCAGATAATCGGTGACCACACGCGAGCCCGGCCCAAGCGAGGTCTTGACCCACGGCTGCGCCTTCAGGCCCTTGGCGGCCGCGTTGCGTGCCAGCAGGCCGGCACCGAGCATCACTGCCGGGTTGGAGGTGTTGGTGCACGAGGTGATGGCGGCGATCACCACCGAGCCGTCGCGCAGCTGCCAGCCGGCGCCGCTGTCGGCCGCGCCTTCGGCATGCGCCTCCTTGGCGCCGACTGCGGTGCCGCCACCGCCTTCGTTCTTCAGGCGATCTTCCTGCTTGATGTCGCCCAGCCGCTTGCTACGCGCCTCGGCGAACGGCTTGAGGCTTTCGCGGTAGTTGGACTGCATGTCTTCCAGCAGCACGCGGTCCTGCGGGCGCTTCGGGCCGGCCAGCGACGGCTTGACCTCACCCATGTCCAGTTCCAGCGTGGCGCTGTACTGCGCTGGCGGGGTGGTGGCGTCGTGCCACAGGCCCTGCGCCTTTGCGTAGGCTTCCACCAGCGCAATCTGCTCCTCGCTGCGGCCGGACAGGCGCAGGTAGGTCAGCGATTCTTCGTCGACCGGGAAGATGCCGCAGGTGGCGCCGTATTCCGGTGCCATGTTGCCGATGGTGGCGCGGTCGGCCAGTGGCAGGTGCTGCAGGCCCTCGCCGAAGAACTCGACGAACTTGCCCACAACACCGGCCTTGCGCAGCATCTGGGTGACGGTGAGCACCAGATCGGTGGCGGTGGCGCCTTCGGGCAGTTTGCCGGTGAGCCTGAAGCCCACCACCTGCGGAATCAGCATTGAGGAGGGCTGGCCCAGCATCGCGGCCTCCGCTTCGATGCCACCCACGCCCCAGCCCAGCACGCCGATGCCATTGATCATGGTGGTGTGGCTGTCGGTACCAAACACGGTGTCGGGATAGGCGACCAGGGTGCCGTCCTTGTCCGCGCTCATCACCACGCGGGCGAGGTTTTCCAGATTGACCTGGTGGACGATGCCGGTATTGGGCGGCACCACCTTGAAGTTTTCGAACGCTTTCTGGCCCCAGCGCAGGAAGCCGTAGCGTTCCTGGTTACGCTGGAATTCGATCTTGCCATTGAGGTCGAGGGCGTCGGGCTTGCCGAACACGTCCACCTGCACCGAGTGGTCGATGACCAGCTCGGAGGGAATCTGCGGGTTGATCTGGTCGGCGTCGCCGCCCAGCTTGACCACCGCATCGCGCATCGCGGCCAGGTCGACCACGCACGGCACGCCGGTGAAATCCTGCAGCACCACGCGCGCGGGCATGAAGGCGATTTCGATCTCCGGCTCGGCCTTGGGGTCCCATTTGGCGACTGCCTCAATGTGGTCCTTGCCGACGGTCACCCCGCCGTCCTCGTGCCGGAGCAGATTCTCCAGCAGGATCTTCATCGAGTAGGGCAGGTGGGCAATATCGAATCGCTCGCCCAGTTTGGGCAGGCTGTAATAGTCGTAGCGCTTGCCGTGGACCTCAAATAAGGCGCGGGTGGAAAAGGAATCGCTCATGCATCACTCCTATGGCGTCGAAGGCTTTAGGTAGGGGCCCTATTCTGAGCAGTTCAGTGTGTACGCACGGTGTGTCCGGGTCGATCTGCTCGCTTGAGTACGACCGCCCAAGTACGTATCATGTGCGCATACTTTCTGGAGCATGCTCATGGAAGCCACCGTTGCCGAACGTGGACAGATCACGCTGCCCAAGGCCGTGCGCGATGCCCTGGGCCTGACCAAGGGCACCACCCTCAAGATCGAGCTCGATGGTGGGCGCATCATCTTGCGTAAAGATGTCAGCGAAGCGCTGCGCAAGGTGCGCGGCAAGTTCAAGCTGGTCGATGGCCTGACCAGCACCGACGAGGCCATGCGCGCCATCCGCGGCCGCGCGCCCGGGGACCCGTTCGACCCATGATCGCCCTGGATTCCTCGGTGCTGCTGGACATCCTCATCGGCGACCCGGTGTATGGCGAGGTGTCGGAAATCTGCATCGGCGATGCATTGGCGCGCGACGAGGTCGTGGTCTGCGACGCGGTGGTGGCCGAAGTGCTGGCCATGCTGGACACCCAGGTCGACCTGATGGAAACCCTGGCCTCGATCGGGGTGCGCTACGAAGCCACCCAGGAAGCGGCGGCAGTGCGCGCCGGCCATATGAACAAGCGCTTCCGTGCACGCGGCGGCAAGCGCGAGCGGGTGGTGGCGGATTTTCTGATCGGCGCCCACGCGATGCTCCAGTGCGATGGGTTGATTACCCGCGACGAGGGCTTCTTCCGCGATTACTTCAAGGGCTTGAAGATCACCGTCCCCAAGCCCGTTGCCTGATCCACGCCTTCTGATCCACGTCTGACGTTTTTACACATTCACTGCTGTCCTTTTGGAGAACCCGCATGTTGGAAGCCTATCGCCACCACGTTGCAGAGCGCGCCGCGCTCGGTATCCCGCCGCTGCCGCTGACCGCGCAGCAGACCGCCGAGGTCATCGAACTGTTGAAGGCTCCGCCCGCCGGCGAAGAAGCCTTCCTGGTCGAGCTGCTGAGCCAGCGCGTGCCGGCCGGCGTCGACGACGCCGCCAAGGTCAAGGCCTCGTACCTGGCCGCCGTGGCGTTCGGTACCGAGAAAACCGCACTGATCAGCCCCACGCGTGCAACCGAGCTGCTGGGCACCATGCTGGGCGGCTACAACATCCAGCCGCTGATCGACCTGCTGGATAACGCCGAGCTGGGTGCCACCGCCGCCGAAGCGCTCAAGCACACCTTGCTGGTGTTCGATGCGTTCCACGACGTGCAGGAAAAGGCCGACGCCGGCAACGCGCACGCCAAGTCCGTGCTGCAGAGCTGGGCCGATGCCGAGTGGTTCACCAGCAAGCCGGAAGTGCCGCAGAGCATGACCGTCACCGTGTTCAAGGTGCCGGGCGAAACCAATACCGACGACCTGTCGCCGGCGCCGGATGCGACCACCCGCCCGGACATCCCGCTGCACGCGCTGGCGATGCTGAAGAACGCCCGCGAAGGCGCGGCGTTCGTGCCGGAAGAAGACGGCAAGCGTGGCCCGATCCAGGCCATTGCCGACCTCAAGGACAAGGGCCATCTGGTGGCCTATGTGGGCGACGTGGTCGGCACCGGTTCTTCGCGCAAGTCGGCGACCAACTCGGTGCTGTGGTGGACCGGCGAGGACATTCCGTACATCCCCAACAAGCGCTTCGGCGGCGTGTGCCTGGGTAGCAAGATCGCCCCGATCTTCTACAACACCATGGAAGACGCCGGTGCGCTGCCGATCGAGCTGGACGTGTCGCAGATGGAGCACGGCGACGTGGTCGAGCTGCGTCCGTATGACGGCAAGGCGCTGAAGAACGGGCAGGTGATTGCCGAGTTCGCGATGAAGTCGGACGTGCTGTTCGACGAAGTGCGCGCCGGTGGCCGCATTCCGCTGATCGTGGGCCGCGGCCTCACCGCCAAGGCGCGCGAATTCCTGGGCCTGCCGACCTCGGATCTGTTCCGCCTGCCGATGGACCCGCCGGACACCGGCAAGGGCTTCTCGCTGGCACAGAAGATGGTCGGCCGCGCCTGTGGCTTGCCGGAAGGCCAGGGCATGCGCCCGGGCACCTATTGCGAGCCGAAGATGACCTCGGTGGGTTCGCAGGACACCACCGGCCCGATGACCCGCGACGAGCTGAAGGACCTGGCCTGCCTGGGCTTCTCCGCCGACCTGGTGATGCAGTCGTTCTGCCACACCGCCGCTTACCCCAAGCCGGTGGACGTCAAGACCCACCACACGCTGCCGGAATTCATCTCCACCCGTGGCGGCGTGTCGCTGCGTCCGGGAGATGGCGTGATCCACAGCTGGCTCAATCGCATGCTGCTGCCCGACACCGTGGGCACCGGCGGCGACTCGCACACGCGTTTCCCGATCGGTATCTCGTTCCCGGCCGGCTCCGGCCTGGTGGCGTTCGCCGCCGCCACCGGGGTGATGCCGCTGGACATGCCCGAGAGCGTGCTGGTGCGTTTCAAGGGTGAGATGCAGCCGGGCGTGACCCTGCGCGATCTGGTCAACGCGATCCCGCTGTATGCGATCAAGGACGGTCTGCTGACCGTGGCCAAGCAGGGCAAGAAGAACATCTTCTCCGGCCGCATCCTGGAAATCGAAGGCTTGCCGAATCTGAAGGTGGAGCAGGCGTTCGAACTGTCCGATGCCTCGGCCGAGCGTTCGGCGGCCGGTTGCAGCGTGCACCTGGACAAGGCGCCGATCATCGAATACCTGACCAGCAACATCACCCTGCTGCGCTGGATGATCGCCGAAGGCTATGCCGACGCGCGCACCCTGGGCCGCCGCATCAAGAAGATGGAAGAGTGGCTGGCCGACCCGCAGCTGCTGCAGCCCGATGCCGATGCCGAATATGCCGCGGTCATCGAGATCGACCTGGCCGACATCCACGAGCCGATCGTGGCGTGCCCGAACGACCCGGACGACGTCAAGACGCTGTCCGACGTAGCCGGTGCGGCGATCGACGAAGTGTTCATCGGTTCGTGCATGACCAACATCGGTCACTTCCGTGCCGCGGCCAAGCTGCTGGAAGGCAAGCGCGACATCCCGACCCGCCTGTGGGTGGCACCGCCGACCAAGATGGATGCCTCCGAGCTGACCAAGGAAGGCCATTACGGCACCTTCGGCGCAGCCGGCGCGCGCATGGAGATGCCGGGCTGCTCGCTGTGCATGGGCAACCAGGCGCAGGCTCGCGAGGGCGCCACGGTGTTCTCCACCTCTACGCGTAACTTCCCCAACCGTCTGGGCCGCAACACCAATGTGTACCTGGGCTCGGCGGAACTGGCGGCGATCTGCTCGCGCCTGGGCCGGATTCCGACCAAGGAGGAGTACATGGCCGATGTGGGCGTGATCAAGACCAGTGGCGACCAGATCTACCGCTACATGAACTTCGATCAGATCCAGGAATATCAGGACGTTGCGGATACCGTCGCGGCCTGATCCAGCGGATTGGATGGACCTTAAAACGCCCGGCAATGCCGGGCGTTTTTCGTTTATCGGGCAATGACTTCGCTTCGCGTAGAGCGTGACGTGCGTCAAAACAAATCGCAGTTAAACCGCTTGCCGCACTGCAACAAATTTCTGATGTGAAGAGGTCTAGAGTTCCGCCGCCCTCCCATTTATGTCGATGCCGATGCCTTCTTGCACGATCGCAGGTCAAACACTCCATTACACCCAGCACGGTCAAGGTTTTCCGATCCTGCTCGGCCACAGCTACCTGTGGGACGCGGCGATGTGGGAGCCGCAGATCCAGGCGCTTTCGCAGTACTACCAGGTGATCGTTCCTGAGCTGTGGGGCCATGGGCAGTCGGGCGAACTGCCGCAAGGCACGCAGGGAATCGACGATCTTGCCCGGCAGATGCTTGGCCTGCTGGACGCGCTGGAGCTGCCGCAGTGCGCGGTGGTGGGCCTGTCGGTGGGCGGCATGTGGGGCGCCGAGCTTGCTTTGATGGCGCCAGAGCGCGTGCGCAGCCTGGTGTTGATGGACACCTTCCTGGGCGCCGAGCCGCAGGCCACGCGTGCGCGTTACTTCGGCATGCTGGATGCGATCGAGGCGGCCGGGCAGGTGACGCCTGCGCTGATCGAGGCGATCGTGCCGATCTTCTTCCGCCCCGGCATCGATCTGACATCGGCATTGCCGGCCGCGTTCGCGCAGCGCCTGGCGGCGATGACGGCCGAGCAGCTACGGACGTCGATCGTGCCGCTTGGCCGCCTGATCTTCGGACGTGCCGACCGACTGGATGCCATGTCTGCGCTGGATCCTGCCAACACCTTCCTGCTTGGTGGCGACGCGGATATTGCGCGGCCGCCGGAAGAGTTGTGGATGATGGCCGAAGCGATCTGCTGCGATTACGAACTGGTGCCCGATGCCGGGCATATCGCATCGCTGGAGAATCCGGCGTTCGTCAATGCGCAGTTGCTCGGGTGGTTCAAACGCACCTTGTCGTGAGGTTGAAGCGGGGAGGGTGCGCGTGGAATAACGCGTGTGCCCTTACTCCAAGCGCTCTTCGATAGGGTGAGATGGCTTATCGCTGCTTTGCGTCTCCCGTTGAGAGCTTCAGATGTGTTTCCTTCTCCCGTCGGGAGAAGGTGCCCGTAGGGCGGATGAGGGGAGGGTTTCGGCGGGATTTGTGGGTGGCCGTACCCTCACCCCAACCCCTCTCCCGCAGGGAGAGGGGCTTATAAGCGCTGCAGCCGTCTACGCGCTGCGGTCGTCCAAGGCCTGCAATCGTCTGGATGTTGCGTGGTTACGGTTGCGCGCCTAGCNCCCCTCTCCCGCAGGGAGAGGGGCTTATAAGCGCTGCAGCCGTCTACGCGCTGCGGTCGTCCAAGGCCTGCAATCGTCTGGATGTTGCGTGGTTACGGTTGCGCGCCTACCCAGGCTTCCAGTGTCGGCAGCTGCTTTCCTTCTCCCGTCGGGAGAAGGTGCCCGTAGGGCGGATGAGGGCAGGGTTTCGGCGGGATTTGTGGGTGGCCGTATCCTCACCCCAACCCCTTTCCCGGGGGGAGAGGGGCTTATAAGCGCTGCAGCCGTCTACGCGCTGCGGTCGTCCAAGGCCTGCAATCGTCTGGATGTTGCGTGGTTACGGTTGCGCGCCTAGCCNGGGAGAGGGGCTTATAAGCGCTGCAGCCGTCTACGCGCTGCGGTCGTCCAAGGCCTGCAATCGTCTGGATGTTGCGTGGTTACGGTTGCGCGCCTAGCCAGGCTTCCAGTGCCGGCAGCTGCTTTCCTTCTCCCGCCGGGAGAAGGTGCCCTTAGGGCGGATGAGGGTAGGGTTTCGGCGGGATTTGTGGGTGGCCGTACCCTCACCCCAACTCCTCTCCCGCAGGGAGAGGGGCTTACAAACGCTGCAGCCGTCTACGCGCTGCGGTCGTCTAAGGCCTGCAGTCGTCTGGACGCTGCGTCGTTACGGTTGCGCGCCTAGCCAGGCTTCCAGTGCCGGGGCCGGGAGGGGCCGCGAGAACAGGTAGCCCTGCAGGACTTCGCAGCCCAGGTCGGCCAGGAACAGGCGCTGTGCTTCGTTCTCGACGCCTTCGGCGACGACGTGCTTGCGCAGGTGCTCGCCGATGCGCAGCACCGATGTGGTGAGCGCGCGTGCGTCTTCGCTGTGTTCGATATCGCGTACGAAGCTCATGTCCAGTTTGAGTTCGTCGATCGGCAGGCGGTGTAGATGGCTCAGGCTGGAATAGCCGGTGCCGAAGTCGTCCAGCGATAACGAGATGCCGGCTTCGCGGATGGCGTGCAGGTTCTCCAACACGCCCGGTTGCCCGGACAGCATCACGCTTTCGGTCAATTCCAGGGTGAGGTCGGAGGCTTGCACGCCGGTGTCGGCGATCAGCCCAAGCAGGTCGGGGAGCATGCGTGGGCTTTCGAAGCCGCTGGCCGACAGATTCACCGACACGCGTGTGACCGGAATGCCGCGCAGACGCCAGTCGGCCACTTGTTCGCAGGCGCGGCGCAGGACCCAGGCGTTGAGCTGGGGCATCATGCCTTGCTCTTCGGCGACCGGCAGAAACCGTGCCGGCGAAATGGCGCCGAGTTGCGGATGATTCCAGCGCAGCAACGCTTCCACGCCGTACAGCGCGTGCGGGGCGGCGCTATGCAGTTGCGGTTGGTAATGCAGCTGCAATTGATCGCGACCGATGGCCTGACGCAGTTCCGCTTCCAGCGCCACGCGCTCCTGCGCCATGCGATTCATGTCGGAGCTGAAGAAACGGAAGCGTCCGCCGCCTTCCTTCTTGGCGCGATTCATCGCCAGATCGGCATGCCGCAGCAGGATGTTGATGTCGCGCCCGTCTTCGGGAAACATCGCCACGCCGATGCTGGCCGAGGGATGCACGGTCATGTGGCCTACCGACAGCGGGCCGGCGATGGTGCCCAACACGCGTTCGGCCGCGGCGCTGGCCTGCTCGGCGCTGCATTGCGGCAGGGCCAGTGCGAATTCGTCGCCGGCCACGCGTGCCAGCATGGCGGTGGCGGTAAGTTGGTCGCCGACGCGCAGCGCGATGTCGCGTAACAAACCATCGCCGGCAGAATGGCCCTGACTGTCATTGATCAGCTTGAAGCGGTCGATGTTGATGAACATCAACGCGACCGGCTCGGCAGCGTATTCGGCCTGGGTCAGCGCCTGCTCGGCGCGTGCGCTGAACATGATGCGATTGGGCAGGCCGGTCAGCGCGTCGTAGAACGCGAGCTGATGCACGCGTTGACGGATCTGCTCGCGCTCCAGTGCCAGCGTGCACAGCTGTTGACACAGTTCGGTCAGCCGTACGTGCCAGGCATCGGCACGTTGCGGCTTGCGGTAATACAGCGCAAAGGTGCCGAGCACGCGCGAGCTATTGGCGCGGATCGGGGTGCTCCAGCAGGCGCGCAGACCCATCGGCATCAACAGGTCGCGGTAGGCGGTAAACAACGGGTCGGTGGCGATGTCTTCCACCATCACCGCACGGCCGCGCCAGGCAGCGGTGCCGCATGCACCTGCCCCGGGGCCGATCTTCAGGCCGTTGACGGCGTCGGCATACTCGGGCGGCAGACTCGGCGCGGCCAGCGAATGCAGGCAGCCCTGGTTGTCGGCGCTCATGACAGTCGCCAACACTTCCGGTGCGATGCGTTCGACCTCGGTGCAGATCAGCGTCATCACCTCGATCAGCGGGCGCTCCTGCACCAGCGCTTCCAGCACGCGGTGCTGCAGCACTTCGTGCATCTTGGTGTCGGTAATGTCGGTCAGCACCGCCACGTAATGCGACGGATTGTGTTTGGCGTCGTAGATCGGATTGAAGTTGAGCGAGATCCACAACGGCGAGCCGTCCTTGCGATAGACCAGCAAGTCGGCACGGGTTTGCTGCAGGGCATCGGCGCGATCGCGGATGCGCGCAACCTCGCCCTGGTCGCTCTGCGCGCGGGTCAACACATCCGACGGGCGCTGGCCGACCAGCTCGGCTTCGGTGTAGCCGAACATGCGCTGGAAGCCATCGTTGGCATAGAGCAGGCGCGATTGCAGGTCGCAGATGAGGATGGCACTGCTGCTGCCATCCAGCGCTTCGGCCAGCAAGCGCGAACGACGGTCATCCGGCGCTTCGCCGGGCTTGGCCATGCCGGCCGTGAGCGGGCCGTGCTTGATCGGCGTGCGCGCATGATCGAATGCGGTAACCGACGACGTATCGCCGACCAGTTCCGCTGTCGCCCACGCATCCGTCGCCGTGTTGGCGTCGGTGTCCGGTGCGCCGTCGTGCGGCGGCAGATCGGTCGGATGCGGGGGCAGGGCGCGCATGGGCGATCAGCGCGCTTGTGCCGACAATGCGATCAGGCGTTCGGCAACACGGTCCAGCGGTACCACTTCCTGCGCGGCGCCCAGCTTGTAGGCGGCGCCGGGCATGCCCCACACCACGCTGCTGGCTTCGTCCTGTACCAGTGTGGGGGCGCCGGCCTGCAGCATTTCCAGCAGGCCGCGCGCACCGTCGTCGCCCATGCCGGTGAGGATGGCGCCGACCGCATTCGGCCCGGCGTTGGCGGCGACCGAGCGGAACAGCACGTCCACCGCCGGCTTGTGGCGATTGACCGGCGGGCCGTCGTCGATACGGCAGCGCCAACGCGCACCGTCGCGAATGATGCGCAGGTGCTGGCCGCCCGGCGGCAGATAAGCGTGGCCGGGCAGGATGGCTTCGCCGTCGCTGGCTTCGCGCACCGACATCGCCGAGTGGCGATTGAGGCGCTCGGCGAATGCGGTGCTGAAGCTGGCCGGCAGATGCTGGGTCATCACCACGGCCGGTGCATCGGCGGGCATGTGTTCGAGCACCACGCGCAGCGCTTCGGTGCCGCCGGCAGAAGCGCCGATGGCGATCAGGCGGTCGGTGGTGCGGAAGCGCAGCGCGCTGCCCGGCACCGGTGCCGATTGCATGTCCAGGGTGAGCTTGGGCGTGCTGGGGCGATGCAGTGCACTGACCTTGGCCTTGGCGGCCATCTTGACCTTGCTGACGATTTCTTCGGCATAGCCTTCCAGTCCACGCACGACGTCGATCTTGGGCTTGGAGATGAAGTCCACCGCACCCAGCGACAAGGCCTGCAAGGTGGTGTCGGCACCACGCTCGGTGAGCGAGGAAATCATCACCACCGGCGTCGGGCGCAGGCGCATCAGGTTTTCCAGAAACACCAGGCCGTCCATGCGCGGCATTTCCACGTCCAGCGTGATCACGTCCGGATTGAGGCGTTTGATCTTTTCGCGCGCCAGGATCGGGTCGGCGGCCGAGCCGATGACTTCGATGCCCGGATCGCGCGAGAGGATTTCGGTGAGCATCTGACGGACCACCGCCGAGTCGTCGACGATGAGTACACGTACGGGAGTTTCCAGCGTCATTCGAACAACTCCACTCCACCGGTGACCGGTGCTTTGGACAGACGGGCGCGCACGGCCGATTCTGTGGCGGCGACTTCGGCTTCGTGCGCATGCGGCAAACGCTGCACGACTACCCGGCCGGTCGTCGGAAAGAACCACACCTTGCGCGGATGGATGCCGCACAGATCTTCGGCAATGATGGGGATGTGTTCGGCTTGCAGGTACTGGCGCACGAACTCGGCGTTGCGGGTGCCGACCGGATTGCTGGTGAAGCCCTTGAGCACGTTGGCGCCGCCGAAGACCTTGGCTTCGATGCGTTTGCGATGCGCGCCGCGCTTGAGCATGTCGTTGATCAGCAACTCCATCGCATAACTGCCGTAGCGCGCCGGTGCACCGTCGCCGACCTGTCCTTCGGGCAGCAGGAAGTGATTCATGCCGCCGATCTTGAGCACCGGGTCGCGCAAGCAGGCCGCAACACACGATCCCAAGGTGGTCGTCAACGCGGTGTCGTCGTCCACCACCAGATATTGAGTGGGCAGCAGCTTGGCGGTAATGGTCTGGAACCGCGAATCGCGGTAGCGCATCACGTCGTCGACTTGCACGGCGGTACTCATGCAGAGGCTCCCGAACGCGGAGCGCGCCGATACAGCGTGCGCCCGCACGGCTGGATCAGATCGGCTGCGTGCAGGTAATTCTCCGAGTGCCCGGTGTAGAGCAGACCGTCGTCGCCCATGTGGCTGACCAGACGCGACAGGATGCCGCGCTGGGTCGGTTTGTCGAAATAGATCATCACGTTGCGGCAAAACAGCGCCGCATATGGGCCGCCGACGTCGTAACGCGGCGACAGCAGATTCAACTGGCGGTATTCGATGAGTTGGCGCAGCGCAGGAATCACCCGGCACTTGCCTTCGTTGGGGCCGCTGCCGCGCTGAAAATACTTGCGCTTGATCGCCGCATCCAGCGAGGCGACGCGGTCGATGGCGTAGACGCCGCGCGAGGCGGTTTCCAGCACCTGGGTGTCGACGTCGGTGGCGACGATGCTCACCGGCGGGGTCAGTGTGCCGAACGCCTCGCAGGCGGTGATGGCGATGGAGTAGGGTTCCTCACCGGTGGATGCGGCGCACGACCAGATCTTCAGCGGCGCCTGCGAGGCGCGCTTCTGCAGTTCTTCGCGCAATTTGTCGAAGTGATGCGGCTCGCGGAAGAACGAGGTCAGGTTGGTGGTCAGGGCGTTGGTGAACGCCTGCCATTCTTCTTCGTCGTTGCCGGCTTCCAGCTGGTCGATGTACTCGCGAAACGAGCGCAGCCCGAGCACGCGCAGGCGGCGCGACAGGCGGCCATACACCATGTCGCGCTTGGCCGGTGCCAGCGAGATACCGACGCGTTGGTAAATCAGGTCGCAAACGCGCTTGAAGTCGCGGTCGCCAAAATCGAATTCGCGCGTGTCTGAAGCGGGAGTCGTAGTCGTCATATCCATACACGTCGGGAGCTATAACGTGGTATCGGCCATGTAGCCGTGCAACTGAAGCACCAATGCATCGATGACTGCGGTTGGGCTCGGTGTCGCAGCAATGCTGCGGTGCGGCGGCGTGCAGCGACGACGCGGCGGGGTGGAGGCTGCCTGTCGTTGCGAGAGGCAGAAACACAACGCCCTGGCAGTGCCGGGGCGTTGTGGGTGACAGCGGTGACTTGGAGCGGTTACCAGAACGTAGCGAGCAGTCGTCAGTTGGGTGCGGACGGCGCGAAGGAGGCGGAGTGTACGCGTGGTACCTGCCGCATCCGCCGCGCCCGCCTGGCGCCTGCACAGCCCTTCTGTTGGCTGCTCTTAGAACTCTTGCCAGTTACCGTCGGCCAGTGCGGCCTGTGGCTTGGCAGATCGCGCCGACGGCGCTGCGGCTGTCCGCACGGCCGGCTTGGCCGCCGTCTTGACCGCAACCGGACGCGAGGCCACCGGGCGCACACGCGCTTGTGCAACCGCTGCCGATTCGTCCAGCTTGAACACCGACACCGCTTCGGCCAGATGACCGGCCTGCTCTTCCATCGAGCGGGCGGCGGCAGTGGCTTCTTCCACCAGGGCTGCGTTCTGCTGGGTGGTTTCGTCCATCTGGGTGATGGTCTGGTTGACCTGCTCGATGCCGGCCGACTGTTCCTGCGAGGCGGCAGAAATTTCGCCCATGATGTCGGTGACGCGCTGCACGCTGGCAACGATCTCAGCCATCGTCGCACCGGCCTTGCGCACCAGCGCAGAGCCTTCGGCGACCTTGTGCACGGAGTCGTCGATCAAGCCCTTGATCTCCTTGGCGGCGCCGGCCGAACGCTGTGCCAGCGTGCGCACTTCCGAGGCGACCACCGCAAACCCGCGGCCTTGCTCACCGGCACGTGCCGCTTCCACCGCTGCATTCAAGGCCAAAATATTGGTCTGGAAGGCGATGCCGTCGATGACCGAGATGATGTCGGCGATCTTCTTGGACGAGGCTTCGATGCCGGACATGGTGGTGACCACCTGCGACACCACGTCGCCGCCCTGCGAGGCCACACCGGTGGCGCCGATGGCCAGCTGATTGGCCTGACGTGCGCTTTCGGCGTTCTGCTTGACGGTGGAAGTGAGCTCTTCCATCGAGGCAGCGGTTTCTTCCAGGTTGGCGGCCTGCTGTTCGGTGCGGTGCGACAGATCGCTGTTGCCAGAGGCGATTTCGCCGGCTGCCGAGTTGATCGCACTGGAGGAGAGCTTGATGCGACCGACGATATCGGCCAGTTGCTCGGCGGTGGCGTTGGCATCGTCACGCATCTGCGCGAACACGCCGCTGAACTGCCCTTGCATGCGCACGGTCAGGTCGCCACGCGATAGCGCAGACAACAGCGCAGAGATCTGCTCCAGGCTGCCGGCATTGGCATCCAGCAAGCCGTTGAGCTGCTGCGCCAACTGCAGGAAGAAGCCCTGCTTGCCGTCGGTTTCGACGCGGCCGCTCATGTCGCCGCTGGCAGCGGCACGCACGATGCGGGCGACTTCTTCTTCAACCTGGACTTCGATGGTGCGGTCGCGCCATTCGCAGACTTCGCCGGTGGTTTCGCCTTGCTCGTTCTTGATGCCGGTGACGGTCTGCGCCAGCACGACTTCGCCGAAGCGCTCTTCGAAGCTGGTGACACCATCGCGTTCGAGCGCAGCAACGGCCTTGCGCACGGTCGCGTCCGACAGGCCCAGGTAGCTGATGTGCTGACCGATGACCTTGCTCGCATCGAACTCGGGCGATGCCAGGCGGATGCTGCTTTCGTACTGCGTCACGATCTTCTTGAAGGCATCGTTGGCGTAGATCATGACGCGGTCGGGATCGGTGATGAAGGTGCCGGTGGACGACTTGTCCAGCGCGGTGCGGATGCGCAGGTTCTCGTCGGCGACTTTCTGATCGCGTTCGATACGCTCTTTCAGATCGCGCTGCATGCGCTGCATGGAGCGCATCAGTTCGCCCACTTCGTCCTTGCCGTGCGCATTGATCTGGCCATCCAGCTTGCCGCCGGCGATTTCGGTGGCGGTGCTCACCGCGCCGCGCATGCTGCGCACGATGGAGCGGGCGAACAGGAATGCCAGGCCCAGGCCACCGGCAATGCCGATCAGCAACACCACCATGGTCAGCGAGACCGAGGTTGCGTGGACCTTTTCGGCCTTGGTCTTGGCGGCCTGTGCCAGCAGATTGTCCTCGGCGATCAACGCAGCCAGCGAATCCTTGGCCTTGTTGTGCAGGGTGCGGGTCTCGCCGACAAAGGTGTCGATGGCATCGTCGGGGAGATTGAGCTCGATCATTTCATCGACGCTGGCGTACGAGGCCGAGGCCTTCTTCCAGTCGGCCACGAACACGTTGAAGAGTTTTTTCTGTTGCGGGCTTTCGATCAGGCGGGGATAGCCCTTGATCGTTGCCTCGATTTCGCCGTTGAGCTTCTTGGCGCGGACCCTGGCTTCCTGCTTGACCGCATCGCTGGCGCGCACCAGATTTTGATAAGACGCATTCCGGTATTCGCCGAGCATGCCGCGCAGATCGCCGGCTTCGCGCACGCTGGACATGGTGTTGCCGGCCAGATCGCGCGTCACGTTGTTGAGCGATGCCAGGCCCGAATACGCGATGATTCCCTGCACCAGCATGATCAGCAGCACGATGCCGAACGCCAGCATAAGCCGCGGCATCAATTTCAGATTATTAATCCATTGCATTGACACGATTCCCCCGTAGAAGTCAGTCCGCATAATCCAGACAGCACATCGCCACGCATGGGCGTGGCGATGTGCGATGCGATTACTTGATGGTGGCGAGCTTCAGGCTGGCCGGGGAGCTGACTTCGATTTCGGCGCGCGAGCTGTCGCGCTGGATCTTGCCGAGGACGCAGACGTCCTTGCCTTCCAACGATTCGGGGGCAAAGCTGAACTTGCCGCGGTTGGCGCCGTCGATGCGGGCCGAGAAGGTGTGACGCGGGAACATGCCGCCCATGTACAGGAAGGTGGGTTCGCCTTCCGAGCTCTGCGCGTACTTGGCCTTTTCGACCTTGCCGCACACCATGCCGTCCTTGCCGACGAAGCGGGTGGCCATCTCCGGCGGAATCATTTCCTGCGACTGAGCCGACAGCGTGGGGGCAACGATCACGAGAGCAGCGACGGGGAGGAGCGAGAGCAGGAACTTCATTGGGGATTCTCCAGAATCGAAAGTCGAACGGTGACCCGCTTATGAACGCGGGCTTCTATTCAGCTATCGGCTAACTGGGATTCAACTTGAAGAAAAAAAATGTGATTCACATGGCACTTCTATCTAGTAGTGCGTCTCGTGTCGGGAAGCTCCCGACACCTGATGGTGGTATGCGCATTAGGCATAAACCACTGCGGCCGTCAGAGGGCCGCCGGGTGTTCAAACGCGGCGATGCACACCTGCTGCATTGCCGCGCTTGCCAACCACTGCATCCCTCTGACGACCGCAGGTCGCCGCACTCAACCGCCGTGAATCAGGCAGCTTCTTCAGCCAGCTGCTGCTGACCCAGCTCGGTGCTGTCCAGCAGGGTTTCGATATCCAGCAGGATCAGCATGCGATCGTCCTGGGTGCCGATGCCGGAGATGAAGCGGGTGTCCACTGCGGCGCCGAACTCGGGCGTCGGGCGGATCTGGTCGTCATTGAGCGGGATGACGTCGGAGACGCTGTCCACCACGATGCCGACCACGCGGTCTTCGACGTTGAGCACGATCATCACGGTGAACGCGTCGTAGCGCGCTTCCTTGAGGCGCAGCTTCAGGCGCAGGTCGATCACCGGCACGATGGTGCCGCGCAGGTTGATCACACCCTTGATGTAGTCGGGCGCGTCAGGCAGACGGGTGACCGAATCGTAGCCACGGATTTCCTGCACTTTCAGGATGTCCACGCCGTAGTGTTCTTCGCCCAATGCGAAGCTGAGGAATTCACCACCGGTGCCGGTGGCAGTGCTTTTGTCGTTCATGAAAACTCCGGGCGTTGCGGCTGAGTGTCAGGTTGCGGCACTAGGTTGAGAAGGCTGCCATAGCAACATCGGCGCAGCGCTCGGCAACTTTAGGTGCGTGGACCAAGTGGTACGTGCGGGTTCAGAACACGCCGCTCTTGCGCGCGTTGCGCTGGCGGTCGACCCGAAAGATGTAGCGCTGGATGGTTTCGTCGGCGCCACGCGGCAGATCGCTGAACTGCAGGCCGACGCGGAAGCCTTCGCTGCCATTGGGTAGAGTCTGCTTGTATTGGCTGCACACCGTGAGCGGCAGGGCGATCGGTGCGACGTCGGGCAGGTGCAGCGTGCAGTCGCGATAGGTGCGTTGCGGCTCCAGCAAGGGCATTCCGGCGGTGAGCGACACCGCCAGGCCGCCGCTGCTGATGTCGATCACGCGCAGCTGCAGATTGAGGTTGCCGCCCTCGGATTCGTCCTGGCGGATGATGCACATGGGCGAGTCGGTGATCGGCGTTTCCAGCCGGTACGATTCGCGGCGTTGCATGTGGTACATCGCGTCCGGCAGCTCGGCGCGGAAGGCAACGTGGATGTCGCGCTCGATGCGCTCGGCCTTTTCCAACCGGAAACGCACGTTGACCCGCTCCAGTTGCGCATAGCAGAGCAGGTACTTGGCATCTTCGATGGCGCGGTTGGAGGTGTCGTTGTGGCTGCCGTCCAGAATCACGCAATCGTCGTCTTCATCGATTTCGAGCACGGCGGTGGGCACGGCCATGTCGCGGCCTGCCACATGCATGGTCACTACGGCGCGTTGGTCGAGCAGCTGGCGCAGCAAGCCACGGATCTGCCGTTTGTTGCGCAGCAGATAGCGTTCGTCACCTTCTGCAAGGTGATCGTCGTGGTCCAGCTCTGACTCTGAGGTATCGCCTTGGGACATGGGCACAAGCACAGTGGTAGCGGGAAGAAGCCCGGAGGGTTGTCCCGGCGTCGCCTTGATATCGGCGGCAAAGCGAAATCTTTAAGTGCCGCTGATAAAACTCGTACGCCTGACGCTGCTCATGACCCGTCGCGATGGGCGGTGTGCAGAGCTTTTAACGCAGCATCCATCGAGGTTCTGGGGCGCGATGTCTTCGTTCTTCGGCAAGGCAACCAGCCACCAGCCACCAGCCTGGTGCGGTGTCCTCGCCGCTTGCGGCATGGAAGCCGCCATCGAGCCCCCAGGGACGGCTTCACGGCGTGTCCCGCGAGCGGCGAGGGCACCGCGCGTTCGATACTGCGAGTTTGCTGCAGGGCCCTTGCCCGCTCACCATCGCAGGACACGCTGCAAGTACGTCCATGTAAGCTCCGTGGCGGCATCCATGCCGCCAAGGGTCCTGCGACGGTGAGCGGGCAAGGGCCAGTGAAGGTGGTCGNGGACACGCTGCAAGTACGTCCATGTAAGCTCCGTGGCGGCATCCATGCCGCCAAGGGTCCTGCGACGGTGAGCGGGCAAGGGCCAGTGAAGGTGGTCGACGCGTTGGTGCAAGCGACAGGCGACGTTCGCCCGCAGTGCCGTCATATCACTGGCTGCTTTCATCAAACAGCCAACCAACGTTCTGGTGCGGGGCCCTGGCCGATTGCGGGACCGTTGGCGGCATGGATGCCGCCATCGAGCCCCCAGGGATGGGTTCACGGCGTGTCCCGCGAGCGGCGAGGGCACCGCGCCTTCGATACTGCGAGTTTGCTGCAGGGCCCTTGCCCGCTCACCATCGCAGGACACGCTGCAAGTACGTCCTTGTAAGCTCCTTGGCGGCATCCATGCCGCCAAGGGTCCTGCGACGGTGAGCGGACAAGGGCCAGTGAAGGTGGTCGGCGCGCTGGTGCAAGCGACAGGCGACGTTCGCCCGCGGTGCCGTCGCATCACTGGCTGCTTTCATCAAACAGCCAACCAACGTTCTGGTGCGGGGCCCTTGCCGATTGCGGGACCGTTGGCGGCATGGATGCCGCCATCGAGCCCCCAGGGATGGGTTCACGGCGTGTCCCGCGAGCGGCGAGGGCGCCGCGCGCTCGATACTGCGAGTTTGCTTCAGGGCCCTTGCCTGCTCACCATCGCAGGACACGCTGCAAGTACGTCCATGTAAGCTCCGTGGCGGCATCCATGCCGCCAAGGGTCCTGCGACGGTGAGCGGGCAAGGGCCANAGGACACGCTGCAAGTACGTCCATGTAAGCTCCGTGGCGGCATCCATGCCGCCAAGGGTCCTGCGACGGTGAGCGGGCAAGGGCCAGTGAAGGTGGTCGGCGCGCAGTGTTTGAGCACGGCAACCAACAACGCCTGGACCTCTCTCGACTCACCCAGCGTTTGCCTCAGACAGCGTTTGTCGCATCAGTGATATGCGTGGCGTGCGTTGGCCAGCAAGGTGCTCAGGCTGTCCTGCTGTTCGAGACGGAACACCGCCACTGCGTCCACCAGCTGCGTAGCCTGTTCTTCCATCGAGCGTGCGGCTGCCGTGGCTTCTTCCACCAGTGCTGCGTTCTGCTGGGTGGTTTCGTCCATCTGGGTGACGGTCTGGTTGACCTGGGTGATGCCGGCGGCCTGCTCGCGCGAGGCGCTGGTGATCTCGCCCATGATGTCGGTGACTCGCTGCACCGAGCTGACGACCTGCTGCATGGTGCTGCCCGCTTCCGACGCCAGTGCGGCGCCGTTGCCGATGCGGGTCACCGAGTCCTCGATCAGGTGCTTGATCTCCTTGGCCGCACCGGCCGAGCGCTGGGCAAGCGTGCGCACTTCCGAGGCCACCACGGCAAAGCCGCGGCCCTGTTCGCCAGCACGCGCGGCTTCTACCGCAGCGTTCAAGGCCAGGATGTTGGTCTGGAAGGCGATGCCGTCGATGACGCTGATGATGTCGGCGATCTTCTTGGACGAGGCGTCGATATCGGACATGGTGGTGACCACGCGGGAAACCACGTCGCCCCCCTTGGCGGCCACGCCGGCCGCATCCAGCACCAGGCGGTTGGCCTGGTCGGCGTTGTCGGCGTTCTGCTTGACGGTGGCGGTGAGCTCTTCCATCGACGCGGCGGTTTCTTCGAGTGCGGCGGCTTGCTGTTCGGTCCGACGCGACAGGTCGCCGTTACCGGTGGCGATTTCGCTGGCGGCCGAGTTGATCGCCAGCGACGCGTCCTTGATGCGACGTACGATGCCGGCCAGTTGGTCGGCGGTGGCGTTGGCGTCGTCGCGGATGGTGGCGAACACGCCTTGCAGATCGCCGTCCATGCGCGCAGTGAGGTCGCCTTGCGACAACGACGATAGCAGCGCGGAGACACGCGAGAGGCCATCGGCGTTGTTGTCCAGCAGCATGTTCAGTTGCTGGGCGAGTTGGAGCAGGAAGCCCTGCTTGCCGGCGGTGTCCACACGGCCGCTCAGATCGCCAGCTGCGGCGGCCTGCACGATACGCGCGACTTCTTCTTCCACCTGCACTTCCTGGGTGCGGTCGGCCCACTCGATGACAAAGCCCATGCGCTCGCCGGCGGCATCCAGTACCGGGCTGACCACCTGGCGCACGATGCGGTCGCCAACGGTGATCTGGGCGACGTTGGTGCCGGTGAGCTGTTCGAGCATGCGCTCGTGCTCCTTCGGTGCGGCATGGAACTGATTGATGCTGGTGTCGATCAGCTTGTCCGCATCGAAGCCGGGCGCAACGCCACGCAACTGTTCCTGCACGCCCTTGAGCAGGCGTTGCAGCGGCCGGTTGACGTAGATGATGCGCTGATGGATGTCGGCGATCATCACGTTGGTGCTGACATCGTCCAGCGCGGTACGCACACGCAGTGCTTCGCTGGCGATCAGGTGATCGCGCTCCAGCCGCGCGCGCAGGTCGTCGCGCATGGTGCGGGCGCTGAGCAGCAGGCGGCCGAGTTCATCGTGCCGATCGATCTCGATGGGGTTGTCCAGGCGGCCGGCGGCAACATCGCCGAGCACGCGTTCCACTGCAATCAATGGCCGGGTGACCATCTTGCGTGCGGCGATGAACACCACCGCGATACACAGCGCCAGCACCACCAGCGAGAACAACAGCATGCTGCCCATCAGCTGGTCGAGCGGGCCGTCGATGGCGCTGCGCGGCTGGGTGCCGATCACCGCCCACTGCCACGGCGCATAGCGCTGTGCGGTGACTTCGAACGCCTGCGCGTTGCCCTTGGCATCGCGCAGCTGCAGGCTGGCGCTGGGCTGCTTGCCGTCCAGCACCGACTGCAATGCCGCTTGCTGCTCGGCCGGCACCAGTGCCGACAACGTCGCCGGAGCACCAGGCGGTGCGGCGATGATCTGGCCCTGGTGCTCGCCAGGCGCCATGTCGGCGATGACGAAATAGCCGTCCTGTCCCAGCTTGGTCGTGCTGACCTGGGCCTTGAGCGCGGCCAGGCCCTGGGTGTAGTTGCGACCGACGAACAGCGCGCCGATCACCTCGCCAGCAGCGTTGCGCAGCGGCGCGTAATAGGTCATGTACTGGTCGCCGAACAACTGCGCCTGGCCGGTGAAGGGCTTGCCTTCGGACAGCGCGGCGTAGGCCTTGCCCTTGCGATCGAGCAGGGTGCCTATCACGCGCTCGTTCTGTTTGTTACGCAGCGAGGTGGTGATGCGTACGAAGTCGTCGCCGGTGCGCGCGAAGATGGTCGCAACGCCGCCGGTGGTCTGCGCGAAGCGATCCACCGCGTCGAAGTTGAGATTCAGGGCCTGCTTGCCGGAGCGCAGCGTGGGCGTGTTCTGCTCGCCGATGCTCACGGTACTGGCGGTATCCAGCTCGCGTGCGCCGCGCGGCAGCATGTCGTCGAAGACGCTGCCCAGGCGCTCGGTGCCTTCGGTCAGGGTGACGTCGTACATCGCCACCGACTGCTGCATCAGCCGCGTGCTCGAACGCAGTTCGGCCTTGACCTGCGATTCGATGTCGCCGGCCGATTGCCGGTAGATGGTGAGGGCGAGCAGCCCCAGCGACATCGCGATGACCAGGGTCAGCAATGCGGACAACCGCGTACCAACGGAAAGTCGGTTGAAGAAATGCATGAGAGTGCCTTGCCCGGGGGAGGGCGTTACGGATGCGTGAATGCGATAACGGCCGTCTATGCGCGAAATTGATCGTTTTTGTAGAAATCAGCACAACAGGGTGCGCTGTATTCAGTTTCCGCTCATTGGAAGCGTTTCCAGCTACGCCGCCGACAATCGGCATATGTAAGGACTATGTGAAGTTGGGAGCGTGAAGGACACCATCGACCCCGATCTGCGCGTGCCGACGACGCGGACATAAAAACGCGAACATAAAAAAGGGCCGCATCCCCTTGCACGGGATGCGGCCCACAAGATCCGCGAAGCGCGGACTCGAACGACTCTCGAACTTTCTGTAGTGCTGATGTTGATGGTGGTGGTGCGCAACGCGTAGATCACTCACCGCGCAGTTACCTGCTGCAACGGTGGTACATGGCTGCGTCGGTGCATGCGCTGACGGGTATCAGCGCATTCCTTGTTGCGGGTGAATTCAGAACTCATGCCACCCGCTGGCGTTGGCTGTCGACGCAGACGCACTCACCGCAGGGCGGCGCGCCATCGCTGGCGTGGCGGTGGTGCGTGCCGCCGGACGCGCTGGCAGGCGCGCATTGCGTGGCGCGCTGGTGATGGCAGACAGGTGACGCGCGACCGGCGCCTGTGCCTCGACCTTGAACACGGCCACGGCTGCGGTGAGTTGCTGCGCTTGTTCTTCCATGGCGCGTGCAGCGGCGGTGGCTTCTTCCACCAACGCTGCGTTCTGCTGAGTGGCTTCGTCCATCTGCGTCACGGTGAGGTTGACCTGCTCGATGCCGGCCGACTGCTCCTGCGAGGCGGCAGAGATCTCGCTCATGATGTCGGTGACACGCTGCACCGAGGAAACGATCTCCGCCATGGTCTTGCCGGCCTGATCCACCAGTTGCGAGCCATCGGCCACGCGCTGTACCGAATCGCCGATCAGGTCCTTGATCTCCTTGGCGGCCGCCGACGAACGCTGCGCCAGCGTGCGCACTTCAGAAGCAACGACCGCAAAACCACGGCCTTGGTCGCCGGCGCGCGCCGCTTCCACTGCCGCATTCAAGGCCAGGATATTGGTCTGGAACGCGATCCCGTCGATCACGCTGATGATGTCGGAAATCTTTTTCGATGAGGCCTCGATGCCGGCCATGGTGTCGACCACTTTGCCGACCACTTCGCCACCTTGCGAGGCCACGTTGGCGGCACCGATGGCGAGCTGGTTGGCCTGGCGTGCGCCCTCCGCGTTCTGTTTGACGGTGGAGGTGAGCTCTTCCATCGATGCGGCGGTCTCTTCCAGATTGGCCGCCTGTTGCTCGGTGCGCTGCGATAGATCGTTATTGCCGGTGGCGATTTCGCTGGCCGCGGCGTTGATCGACAACGCAGAGGTCTGGATGCGCCCGACGATGTCGGCCAACTGGCTGGCGGTGGCGTTGGCGTCGTCGCGCATCTGTGCGAACACACCCTTGAAGTCGCCGTCCATGCGTGCGGTGAGATCACCCGCTGCAATGGCCTGCAACATGCCCGACAGCGATTGCAGGCTGCCATCGGCGGTGGCCATCAATTGATTGAGGCTTTCGACCATGATGCGGAAGTCGTACTGAAACTGCGCCGCATCGCCGCGTGCACTGAAGTCGCCATTGGCAGCAGCGTTTGCCAGGTGCTTGATCTGTTGGTTCATCGCAGCCAGGTTGGCCTTGACCTGCGCCATGGTGTTGGTGAGTGCGGCCTTTTCGCCGGGGAGCTGCTGCATGTCTTCGCTGAGGTCGCCGATTGCATAGCGGCCCATGATCTGCGCCAGACGTGTGGTGACCTGGATGTGGCTGTCGACCAGCGCATTGGTATCGCCTGCCATGCGGCCAAAATCGCCAGGAAATGCGCCGCCATCCATGCGGAAGCTGATCTGGCCGGCATCGTGGCGTTTGGCCATGTCCAGCTGCGCGGTGATCAGGTTGCGCACCTGCGTTTGCATCTTGTCCATCGCCTGCAACAGGCGGCCGGTCTCGTCGCCGGCATCGGTATGCACGGCATTATCCAGCTTGCCGTCTGCAATCGCTTCGGCAGCACGTGTGGCACGGCTCAGCGGCCGAGTGAGACTACGGGTGATCAGCAAGCCCAGCGTGCTGCTGAGCAGCACCACCAGCAGCGAACCGCCCACCAGCAGCTTGCGCGAATCGTTCATCGATTGCAGCGCAACTGCAGCGGCTTCGGCGGCGAGTTTGTCCTGCAAAACGATGTTGTCGCCGATCTTGTCCTGCCACTGCTGCAGCGCGGGCGCTGCCTTGGTGAGCAGCAGCGGCAGCGCTTCGTCGCTGTGGCCGGACGTCACCAGATCGATGACGTGGTTGTTCAAGTCGCGCACCGTGGGGGTGAGCTGATCGATGTCGTTGCGAATGGCCTTGCCTTGTTCCGAGACGGGCATGGCGTACAAGGCGTCGCGCGCTTTGGCGTAGTCGGCGCGTGCGCGTTTGATCTTTTCGATGAACTTCAGATTGTCGGCATCGCTGGTGGGCAGCACCAGGTTGCGCAATTCCGCGGCGATGATGTAGTTCGCATTCATCATGTCGTTGGACAGGCGGATCTTGGTCATGTTCTGGCTCACCAGGTCATCGACCAACCCGCGTGCCGAGGTCAGGCCGCGATAGCCGATAAAGGCAATGAAGCCCGATAGCAGGATCAACACGGCAAAGGCGCCCGCCAGGCGTGGTCCGACATTGAAACGCAGCAAGAAAGAGTTCATGGAGTCGCTCGGCTCGATAGGGATGGGGTGCATGACATCGACCGGGTGGCACGTCGCCGTGCGCTCGTGTCCGCTTTGCGGCATGCCCAGTGGTAACGGCTGCAACTGCCTCGAATTGACCGGATGCGCGGTGCCTGTACAGCGCTGGATCACACTGGTGAACAGCACGTGTGGGTCGGGTTGGCGCTGGTGAAAAATTGTGCTGAGTTGTTCGATTTCGGCGTTGGAATGTGGTGTTTATGCGCGTGTGCAGCGAAGTGACATCTGGCTGTCATCGTTGGGTTTCACGTGCGCTGCACGGGTTTTGGCTACGTGGGCTTCGATTCGAGTGAGTGCGGTTGGGGTAATGGTTTTGAGTTTGTTGCTTCGCCGTACCCTCACCCCAACCCCTCTCCCGAGGGGAGAGGGGCTTTAGCGTTGGGCGTTGGGGCTTCGTTGTTGCATGCGCTGCGTGGTTGATCATTGGTGACGGGCGGTGCGATTCTGCGAGGCGTTTGGGCGCTGCTGCGATCTCTTCCAGTTGTTGCTGCGTGTCTGTCTAGCTTCCTGCACGCGAGCAAGTTGCCTGCCTGCCAAAACGCACAAAGCCGACCCGCTAAGCGGGCCGGCCTTGTGTTTGATGCGGCGCGGTGTCTCGTCTGCTGCTATTGGTGCGTATAGCGATCGGTGCGCGCAGAGTTGATCTTGCACATGCGCCAGTGTTGCGCGACCAGGCTGTTTACCCAGGTCGCGCGTACTGCGCGGCGTTACTGCGCTTAGAACTCCTGCCAATCACCAGCGTCGTTGGCCGACGCCGACGCCGTGGTCTGCATCGTGCCACGTCGCGGTGCTGTTGCCGCATTGGGGCGTGCAACCGGACGCGGCGCGGTGCGTGCATTGGCCGGTGTGCTGGCAATGGCCGACAGACGGCGTGCAATCGGCGTGTGTTCGGCCACCTTGAACACTGCGACGGCTTCGGTGAGCTGCTGCGCCTGTTCTTCCATGGCGCGTGCGGCGGCGGTGGCTTCTTCCACCAGTGCAGCATTCTGCTGGGTGGTTTCGTCCATCTGGGTCACGGTCTGGTTGACCTGCTCGATGCCGGCGTACTGCTCCTGCGAGGCCGACGAAATTTCGCTCATGATGTTGGTGACGCGCTGCACGCTGGCCACGATATCGGCCATGGTGGTACCGGCCTGGTCGACCAGGGTTGCACCTTGCGCCACCTTTTCCACCGAGTCGTCGATGAGGTGCTTGATCTCTTTCGCTGCGCCGGCCGACCGCTGTGCCAGCGTGCGCACCTCGGAGGCCACCACCGCAAAACCACGGCCCTGTTCGCCGGCACGTGCCGCTTCCACCGCCGCATTCAAAGCAAGAATGTTGGTCTGGAAAGCGATGCCGTCGATGACGCTGATGATCTCGGCGATCTTCTTCGAAGACGCCTGGATGTCGGACATGGTGGTGACCACGCTCGCCACCACAGCGCCACCCTGGGACGCCACTGCAGCGGCACCGATGGCGAGCTGATTGGCCTGGCTGGCGTGTTCGGCATTCTGCTTGACGGTGGAGGTGAGTTCTTCCATCGAGGCGGCGGTTTCTTCGAGATTGGCGGCCTGTTGTTCGGTGCGCTGCGACAGATCCTGATTACCGGTGGCGATTTCGCCGGAGGCCAGGCCGATCGCGCCGGCTGCTTCCTGGATGCGGCCCACGATATTGGCCAGCTGTTCGCCGGTGGCATTGGCATCGTCGCGCATCTGTGCGAACACGCCCTGGTACTGGCCGGTCATGCGTGCGGTGAGGTCGCCGGCGGCGATCGACTGCAACAGGCCCGACAGCGACTGCAGGTTGCCATCGGCAGTGGCCATCAAGGTGTTGAGACTTTCCACCATGACGCGGAAGTCGAACTGGAACTGCTCGGCATTGCCGCGTGCGGTGAAGTCGCCATTGGCTGCCGCCTGGGCAAGGTGCTTGATCTCGTGATTCATCGTGGACAGGTTGTGCTTGACCTGATTCATCGCC
Source organism: Xanthomonas sp. Leaf148 (assembly GCF_001423585.1). Classification (GTDB taxonomy): domain Bacteria; phylum Pseudomonadota; class Gammaproteobacteria; order Xanthomonadales; family Xanthomonadaceae; genus Xanthomonas. The sequence goes on from NZ_LMOP01000002.1 coordinate 103,642, forward strand.
GTGGTGATCGCGGCTTTTTCGCCTGGCAATTGCGGCATGTCTTCGCTCAGATCGCCGATGGCGTAGCGCTCCACCAGGTGGATGGTCTGCATCTTGACCTTGATGTGCGCGGCGACCAGCTCGTTGGTGTCCTTAACCATGCGGCCGAAGTCGCCGGGGAACGCGCCGGCATCCATGCGGAAACTGATCTGGCCTGCATCGTGGCGCTTGGCCATCTCCAGCTGCGCGCTGATCAGGTTGCGTACCTGGTCCTGCATCTTGTCCATCGCCTGCAACAGGCGACCGGTTTCGTCGTTGCTGGTGGTGAGCACATCGTTGTCCAGATTGCCGTTGGCAATGGCTTCGGCGGCACGGGTGGCCTGCGACAGCGGGCGCACCAGGCTGCGGGTGATGGCCCAGCCCAGCAGGCCACTGATGAACACCACCGCCAGACCGCCGCCGATCAACATCGTGCGGCCGCGTGCCATCGCGGTGGTGGCCACCGCGTTAGCTTCCTGGGCACGCTTGCGCTGCAGCGCCGTGTATTCCAGCAACGTGTCCTGCCACGCCTGTGTGGCCGGCGCCGCACGTTGCAGCATCAACGGCAAGGCTTCATCGGTTTTGCCTGCTAACCCAAGATCGAGCACCTGGCGGTTGAGCGCGGTGGCGGTCTTGTTGTTCTGGTCGATCTTTTCGCGGATGGCTTGTGCCGTCGGCGTCGCCGAGAAGGCGTAGAGCTGCTCGCGCACCTTGTCGTAGGTGCTGCGCTGTTCTTCGATGATGGCGGCGAAGCGACGATTTTCTTCAGCGGTGGTCGGCAGCACGACATTGCGCAGCTGCACGGCAATCACCGAGACGGCGTCATTCATCTCTTGCAGATGCTGGACGATGACCATGTTGCGATTGGTGAGCGTATCCAGGCTCTGACGCGCTTGCGCTAGCGTGTAAAGACCAGCGGCCACCAGTGCGCACGACAGCAGGATCAGCGTGCCGAACGCGAAGGTCAGGCGCTTGCCGACGTTGTACCGTTGAAGAAGAGCGATCATGTTGAGTCTCGAAGGCGATGGGCAGGAAGGGGAAGTGCGCATCGGCAGGGTCGCGTCGTCGGTACGTCGAGCGCTGCCAGGGCGGGCATGCATCCGGCCGATCCATCGGTGCGCGTGACCGGCTGTCACGCTGCGCTCGATTGCAAGGCAGGTCTGCATGCTTGTGCTCGGTAACGGCGCTGGTGGCGACAGCTGAACTCGCTTGGCTGATTGTGTATGGGCGGCCGTCACCAAGATGATGCTCGTGTGCACAAATGACCCGGAAACCCTGATGGGAGCGCTACCAGCACGCGACCGGTGCGCTGCGAATTCACTGTTCGATCACGTGCTGAAGCGTGACGGCGGTGTGCAGGCAGGTGGGTTCCCGGGTGAGTGCACCGGCTTTGGGAAGCGAATCGGCGCAATGCCGCATTCGCTCATGACGCAGATCAGGACGCGCGGATGACGGCGCGCCCTACAGTCGAAGGTGACATCGCGGTTGCCGCAGTGCCCTCAGGGCAGCGACACCGGTCGTCTTGTCAGAGCATTGACACGGCGGCGATGGCGGGTGTGTGCCATCGCTCATGACGCAGATCAGGACGCGCGGATGACGGCGCGCCCTACGATGGAAGGTGACATCGCGGTTGCCGCAGTGCCCTCAGGGTAGCGACACCGGTCGTCTTGTCAGGGCATCGATACGATGGCGATGGCGGGTGTGTTCCATCGCCAGGCGATCAGGTCGCCGGTCCCATCACCGGCCATCTGCAGCGTGCTGCACACGCGGCAGTCATCGCGCGCCGCAACGTTTAGGCGGCCCGCCCAAGGCGGGGCGACACCGCCACCTGCAACTGGAACACCGATACCGCATCGCGCAACTGCTGCGCCTGTTCTTCCATCGCGCGTGCGGCGGCAGTGGCTTCTTCCACCAGCGCGGCGTTCTGCTGGGTGGCCTGATCCATCTGCGCCACGGTCTGGCCGACCTGTTCGATGCCTTGCGACTGCTGCAGCGAGGCTTCGCTGATCTCGTGCATGATCGTGGTGACGTTCTGCACTGAATCGACGATCTCCTGCATGGTGCGGCCGGCCTGGCCGACCAGCTGGTTGCCGTGTTCGACCCGGCTGACCGAATCGTCGATCAAGTGCTTGATCTCTTTTGCCGCACCGGCAGACCGCTGCGCGAGGCTGCGCACTTCCGAGGCCACCACGGCAAAGCCGCGGCCCTGTTCGCCGGCACGCGCGGCTTCCACCGCAGCGTTCAAGGCCAGGATATTGGTCTGGAACGCGATGCCGTCGATCACGCCGATGATGTCGGCGATTTTTCTGGAGGCCGCCTGGATGCCGGCCATGGTACCGACCACCTGGCCGACCACGTCGCCGCCTTGCAAGGCGACGGCGGCGGCGCCGACCACCAGCTGACTGGCGCGCTTGGCATGTTCGGCGTTGGTGCGCACGGTGGAGGTGAGTTCTTCCATCGAGGCCGCGGTTTCTTCCAGGTTGGCGGCCTGCTGCTCGGTACGTTGCGACAGGTCCTGATTGCCGGACGCAATCTCGCTGGCCGCATCGTTGATGGCATCGGTGGAGCGCTGGATGCGCCCGACGATATCGGCCAGCTGCGTCACCGTGGCATTGGCATCGTCGCGCATGCGTGCGAACACACCGTGGAAATCGCCATGCATGCGCGCGGTGAGATCGCCTGCAGCGATCGCCTGCAGCACCTTGGACAGCGATTGCAGGTTGGCGTCGGCGGTGGCCATCAGCTGATTAAGGCTGTCCACCATCGCGCGGAAGTCGTACTGGAAGCGCTGCGCATCGCCGCGCACGCTGAAGTCGCCGCTGGCTGCGGCCTGCGCCAGCAGCTTGATCTCGTTGTTCATCGCCGACAGGTTGGCCTTGACCGTGTCCATGGTGTCGGTAAGTACGGCCTTTTCGCCGGGCAGGCGTTGCATGTCCTGGCTCAAGTCGCCGATGGCGTAGCGCGACATGATCTGCGCCAGCTGCATCTTTACCGCGATATGCGAGCCGACCAGCGCGTTGGTATCGCGCACCATGGTGGCGTAAGCGCCGGGGAAGCTGTCTGCGTCCATGCGGTAACTGATCTGGCCGGCGTCGTGGCGCTGCGCCATCTCGCTCTGTGCGGCCAGCACGTGCTGCACCTGCTCCTGCATCCGGCGCATGTTGTCGAGCAGTTGGCCGGTTTCATCGCGGCTGGGCGGCACGATGCGTTCGTCCAGCTCGCCTTGCGCGATGTTGGCAGCCACCGTCGCGGCGCGGCGCACGTTGCGGGTGAGGTTGGACAAGGTGTACCAGCCCAACGCAGCGATCAGCAGCGCGAGCAGCGACAGGCCGGCGACGGCTTGCCACATCGCGTTGCGCGCATCCACCAGGTGGCGTTCGGATTGCCGCTGCAAGGCCTGCAGCGAGGTGCTGCTGAGGTCCTGCATGGCCTGGCCAAGCGTATCGAGTGCGGCATTCCACTGCGTATCGGCCTGCGTATCGCTGCCTTTCAGCGCCGCGCCAAGAGCTTGCAGTGCGGCGTTGGCACGCGTGGCTTCGGCGTTGGCGGCATCGGCCAGGGCAGGGTCGGGCTGTTCCAGCAGGCCCATTGCTTTGTCCAGCTCATGCCGGAAACGCACGTGGTTGCGCTGCAGCTGATTGAGCTGTTCGCGCAGCATGGCGCGCTCGCCACCTGCCTGCGACGGATCGTTGGCCGCATCCAGGCGGGTCAGCGATTCGGTGGCGTCGGGGCTATAGATCAAGGTCGCCACCACCAGGTGGTAGCTTTCGATATACGGGGTGTAGACCAGTTGGCTGTCGTCGCGCAGTGCATCCAGCGCAGCGAAGGCTTGTTCGCTCACGCTGCTATAGCCGCTGGCCGCCGTGGTGGCGACGTGGCGCTGCTGCAGGGCGAGCAGTTGTGTCTGGCTGCGTTCGAAGCCGGGCATGGCGGCGGTCGTGGCGAGCAGTTGCTGCAGATCGCGTTCGGCGCGTTGTGCTGCGGCGTCGGCGGCGCTGCCGCTATCGACGTGTGCCGCGTGCAGATCGGTGATCAGGCCCAGCATCTGCCCAAGCGGGGCGTAGCTGCGCAATTCGTTGTTGCTGATGGTGACGCTCTCATTGAGCTTGCCGCTATAGAGCAGCACCGGGATCACCAGGCCGACCAATGCCAGCACACCGATCGCACCGAGTTTTTTGGCAATGGCCAAGTCGTCCCAGCGGCTGGTCCAGCGACGCGGGGCGGGTGAAGCGGTCTGCGGCAGCAGCGCGGAAGCAGTGGTCATCGGTGCGTCTCATGGGCGTACGCAGGCTATCGGCCAATACCTGTTATGCCTTGAGCCGGCCGGCATCGCTGCCGACCGGATCCGTTCAGGCAGTTCAGTCCGCTTGCTTAGAACTCCTGCCAGCTACTGTCGTTGCTGGAGGCGGCGGGAGTCCGCCCGGCTGCAGCCACCTTCGCCTTGACCCCCGAACTCACCACCGGCCGCGCGGGTGCGGCACGCACGGCCGGGGCCGCATAGGTCGCATCGGTCTTGAACACGGCAACCGCTTCGGTCAGGCCCATCGCCTGTTCTTCCAGTGCACGTGCGGCGGCAGTGGCTTCTTCCACCAGCGCGGCATTCTGCTGGGTGGTTTCGTCCATCTGGGTGATGGTCTGGTTGACCTGTTCAATGCCGGCCGACTGCTCCTGCGAGGCGGCGGAGATCTCGCCCATGATGTCGGTGACGCGCTGCACGCTGGCAACCACTTCGCTCATGGTCTTGCCGGCGGTGTGCACCAAGGCGGAGCCTTCGGCGACGCGGTGCACGGAGTCGTCGATGAGGTCCTTGATCTCCTTGGCCGCACCCGAGGAACGCTGGGCCAGCGTCCGCACTTCCGAGGCAACTACCGCAAACCCGCGGCCCTGCTCACCGGCACGTGCCGCTTCCACCGCCGCATTCAAGGCCAAAATATTGGTCTGGAAGGCGATGCCATCGATGACCGAGATGATGTCGGCGATCTTCTTGGACGAGGCTTCGATGCCGGACATGGTCTGGACCACCTTGCCGACCACTTCGCCACCTTGCACTGCCACGCTGGCGGCGCCGATGGCGAGCTGGTTGGCCTGGCGTGCACCCTCGCTTTGTCCGGTTTGGTCGCGGGCTTGGCCACCTGTTTGGTCGCCGATGTG
>NZ_LMOP01000003.1 GCF_001423585.1 Xanthomonas sp. Leaf148
GAGGCTTCGATGCCGGACATGGTCTGGACCACCTTGCCGACCACTTCGCCACCTTGCACTGCCACGCTGGCGGCGCCGATGGCGAGCTGGTTGGCCTGGCGTGCACCCTCGGCGTTCTGCTTGACGGTGGAGGTGAGCTCTTCCATCGAGGCGGCGGTTTCTTCCAGGTTGGCCGCTTGCTGCTCGGTACGCTGCGACAGATCCTGGTTGCCGGCGGCGATCTCGCTGGCGGCGCCCTTGATCGAGATGGCCGAGGTCTTGATGCTGCCGACGATCTCGGCCAACTGGGTTGCGGTGGCATTGGCGTCGTCGCGCATCTGCGCGAACACGCCACGGAACTCGCCGCTCATGCGTGCGGTGAGGTCGCCGGCGGCAATCGCCTGCAGCAGGCCGGACAGCGATTGCAGGTTGCCATCGGCGGTGGACATCAAGGTGTTGAGGCTTTCCACCATCACGCGGAAATCGTATTGGAATCGCTCGGCATCGCCACGTGCACTGAAGTCGCCGTTGGCGGCGGACTGCGCCAGTTGCTTGATCTCGGCGTTCATCGCAGACAGGCTTTGTTTGACCTGGCGTATCGCGGCGGTGATGTTGGCTTTCTCGCCCGGCAGGTCCGGCATGTCTTCGCTCAAGTCGCCGATGGCATAGCGTTCCACCAGACGGATTGTCTCCATTTTGACCTTGATATGGCCGGCAACCAATTCGTTTGTGTCCCTGGCCATGCGGCCGAAGTCGCCGGGAAACGCATCGGTATCCATACGGAAGCTGATTTGCCCTTCGTCGTGGCGCTTGGCCATGTCGGTTTGCGCGGCGATCAGGCTGCGCAACTGCTGTTGCATTTTGCTCATTGCCTTGAGCAGGCGAGCGCTTTCGTCGGCTGGGTCAGGCTACGGGTGATCATCAGGCCCAACGCGCCACTGAGCAACACCACCAACACGGTGCCGGCCACGAGTAGCTTGCTCGAATCGTCCATCGACTGCAGCGCGGCCGCCGAGGCATCGGTGGCAAGTTTGTCCTGCAGCGCAATGTTCTCGGTAATCTTGTCCTGCCATGCTTGCACGCGTGGTGAAGCCTTGCTCAGCAGTAGTGCCTGCGCCTGCTGCACCTGATTGGCCTTGATCAGCTGCATCACCTCATCGACAGTTGGCCGTGCGACGCCACGCCGTGCATCGATTTCATTGCCAAGGGCGCGCTCCTGCGGCGAAGAATGCATTGCGCGCAGCTTCTCGCGGGCCTTTGTGTAGGTCTCCCGGTTGAGCAGGATGGTCTCTGCATAGCGCTTGCTCTGCTCGGCGCTATTAGGCAATACCAGGTTGCGCATCTGCATCGAGATGATGTAGTTGGCATTCAACATATCGTTCGATAATCGGATCTTGATCATCTTCTGGTGCACGATGTCGTCCACCAATGCATGCGCCGAACTCAGGCCGCGATAGCCGATGAAGGCGATGATGCCGGATAGCACGATCAACACCGCGAATGCGGCCGCCAGGCGTGGGCCGACGTTGTAGCGTTGCAGAAGTGCGTTCATACCGATTTCCAGGAATGTGAGCGAAGGTGCTACGTCGAGAGCGGGCCGTGACAGTTGCCATGACCTTGCTAACGCAGTAGCGGCGCGGAGACGTCGAAGCTGAATGCCTATATGCAGAAAAAAGCATAACTGCGGTCACGAATGTGAACTGACAGGACAGTAAGTGTCTTGCCAAGTCGCCAATACGGATCCAGACGAGCTCCGATGGCTGTCATCACCAAGCGAGCCCTGCCGGAGTGCTTGCTGTAGCTGGAAAATTGCAATGTCTTGCGGATGACGCGCAGTTGTCTTGTCGATCATTGAATGTGCTTTAAGACGCATCGTCATGACACTGCGTGGCGAGACGTTTTGATCCGGCCCCGAAGTGCCGGGCATAAAAAAAGCCGCGCCCATTGAGGGGGCGCGGCTGCATGACGGACTGGGCGGCAACGCTGCCAGCGTTGCCGCCGCTGGCTCAGAACTCCTGCCAGCTGGTGTCGTTGCTGGAGGCGGTGACCACCGCGCGTGGCTTGGATGCCGGCGTACGCCCGGCTGCAGCCACTTTCGCTTTAATCGCCGAACTCACTACTGGCCGCGACGGCACAGCGCGCACGGCCGGGGCCGCGTAGGTCGCGTCGGTCTTGAACACCGCAACCGCCTCGGTCAGGCCCACCGCCTGTTCTTCCAGCGCACGCGCGGCAGCGGTGGCTTCTTCCACCAGGGCTGCGTTTTGCTGGGTGGTTTCGTCCATCTGGGTGATGGTCTGGTTGACCTGCTCGATGCCGGCCGACTGTTCCTGCGAGGCGGCGGATATTTCTCCCATGATGTCGGTGACGCGTTGCACGCTGGAGACAACTTCGCTCATGGTCTTGCCGGCGGTGTGCACCAGCGCGGAGCCTTCGGCGACGCGCTGCACGGAATCGTCGATGAGGTCCTTGATCTCCTTGGCCGCACCCGACGAACGCTGGGCCAGCGTGCGCACTTCCGAGGCCACCACCGCAAACCCGCGGCCCTGCTCACCGGCACGTGCCGCTTCCACCGCTGCATTCAAGGCCAGGATATTGGTCTGGAAGGCGATGCCGTCGATGACGCTGATGATGTCGGCGATCTTCTTGGACGAGGCTTCGATGCCGGACATGGTCTGGACGACCTTGCCGACCACTTCGCCACCTTGCACCGCCACGCTGGCGGCGCCGATGGCGAGCTGGTTGGCTTGGCGCGCACCCTCGGCGTTTTGCTTGACGGTGGAGGTGAGTTCTTCCATCGAGGCAGCGGTTTCTTCCAGATTGGCCGCTTGCTGCTCGGTGCGCTGCGACAGGTCCTGGTTGCCGGCGGCGATTTCGCTGGCGGCGCCCTTGATCGAGATGGCCGAGGTCTTGATGCTGCCGACGATTTCGGCCAACTGGGTGGCGGTGGCATTGGCGTCGTCGCGCATCTGCGCGAACACGCCGCGGAACTCGCCACTCATGCGTGCGGTGAGGTCGCCGGCGGCGATCGACTGCAGCAGGCCGGACAGCGATTGCAGGTTGCCATCGGCGGTGGACATCAAGGTGTTGAGGCTTTCCACCATCACGCGGAAATCGTATTGGAAGCGCTCGGCGTCGCCACGGGCACTGAAGTCGCCATTGGCGGCGGACTGCGCCAGCTGTTTGATCTCGCCGTTCATCGCGCCCAGGTTGGCCTTGACCTGTGACATGGTGTCGGTGAACACGGCCTTTTCGCCGGGCAGCTTGCTCATGTCGTCGCTGAGGTCGCCGATGGCATAGCGCCCCATGATGCGGGCCAGATCGGTCTGCACGGCCACGTGCGAGGCCACCAGCAGATTGGTGTCGTTGGCCATGCGGCCGTAGTCGCCCGGGAAGGCGGATGCATCGATGCGGAAGCTGATCTGGCCATCGTCGTGGCGCTTGGCCATGTCGGTTTGCGCGGCGATCAGGCTGCGCAACTGCTGTTGCATTTTGCTCATTGCCTTGAGCAGGCGAGCGCTTTCGTCATTTGCCTGGGTATCGACGTCGTTATCGAGCTTGCCGCCGGCAATCGACTCGGCGGCGCGGGTGGCGCGGCTGAGCGGCTGGGTCAGGCTACGGGTGATCATCAGGCCCAACGCGCCACTGAGCAACACCACCAACACGGTGCCGGCCACGAGTAGCTTGCTCGAATCGTCCATCGTCGTGGCGCTTGGCCATGTCGGTTTGCGCGGCGATCAGGCTGCGCAACTGCTGTTGCATTTTGCTCATTGCCTTGAGCAGGCGAGCGCTTTCGTCATTTGCCTGGGTATCGACGTCGTTATCCAGCTTGCCGCCGGCGATGGATTCAGCAGCGCGAGTGGCGCGGCTGAGCGGTTGGGTCAGGCTGCGGGTGATGGCAAACGCCAGCAGGCTACTGATCAGCAGCACCGCCACGCCTCCACCAATCAACTGGGCCTTGCCGCGGTTCATCGCGGCGACGGCCTGCTCGTAGCTATGCTGGGTCTGTTTTTCCTGTAGTGCGACGTTGTCGTCAATCTTTGCCTGCCAGGCGAGCATGGCAGGCCGTGCTTTTTCGACCATCAGCATCTGCGCTTCGTCGTTTTTGTTTTGCATTGCCAGGGCAATGATCTGGTCGTTCAGACCTCTGGCAACCGTGCGCGCCGCGTCGATCTCGTCGCGCAACTTGCGCCCGGCGACGGAGGCTGGAAAAGCTTCCAGCGCCTTGCGTTCGTGTGTATACAGTTCACGCTTTTGCTTGACATTCTCTGCGGCTTGGTCATTGAGTTCCTGACTGGTGACCATGGCCAGCGTCCCCATCGCAATGAAGATGTCGGCATTGGCCGAGCGCATATTGTTGCTGAGTCGAATCTTGATCATGTTGTTCTTGACGATGGAATCCAGTTGCGCGCGTGCTTGGATCATCGTGCTAAAGCCGGAGGCGACCAGCAGGCCGGACAGCAGAATCAGGATCCCAAAGGCCACGCCCAACCGGCGACCGACGTTGTACCGTTGCAAGAATGCGTTCATTGACAGGGTTCCGAAGGCGTGCGTGGCAGGAAATGTTGCTTGCGACGCAAGCCATGACGATCTCGCCATACCCTTGCCGCTATGCGAGATAACGGCTCAGGTATCTAAGGTCTGAATGACGGCTATGCGAAAAAAATATGACCGCAGTCACGCAGACGAAAAAAAAGACATTATTTGACTGTCTCATTCCGTTAGAGACATTTTAATCAGTGATAAATGCCCGCGTCCCATGCTGTAAGCGGGCTAGACCGTTGATTTGTATATGCTGTCTGCGATGTCTCGTGTTTGTCTCTGGCCTGACCTGTCATGTCCGGTGACACTGAGGGCGGCGCGATTTGCGCTATGCGCTTACCGGTGGACGCTTGCCACCCGTTGCGCTCAGCCGTGCGGCACGCGCGGCCGTTGGTCAGTCGCGACAAGGCCCTGACTTACGTCCTAAAGCTGGCCGCGATGCGTATACGCATCCGTTCAAGCGCGGATAGCGCGTGCTGCAGTATCGATGCGTGGTGCTGAGGTGGGGCATGCCGTGCGGGACATCGAGCGCAAGCTGGACCAAGCGCAAATCTGTGCGTGCGAATGCATTGATCGCATGGGTACTTCAAGCGATTTTTAGGGACGATCAGGTCCTAGCCCCGGTGTGCGAAGGGTCGCACTGAAAAAATGCTGTGCGTTAGCGCAAAGCTCTAACGAATGCAGCTGGCCGATCAAGGGCGAGAGCACGCATCAATCGGATCTGAGACTGAATCGTCCAACTGCACTGAGACAGAGGCCAGCGCACAGAACCAATAAAAAAGCCGCGCTCCCGAAAGAGCGCGGCTTCGACAGCATCGGCCGCCATGCGACCGATCACGTGGTTTAGAACTCTGCCCAGTCCGATTCGTTGGACGGTGCCGACGCCACGGCGGCGCGCGCGGCGGGCCTTGTAGCAGACGGCTTGCCAAGCGTCTTGGTAGCTGGCTTGCCTGGCGCGGTTGGGCGTTTGGCGGCGAGTTGGTGCACGACCGGGGTGGCGCGGGTCTGGGATTCCAGTTCGGCCGACAGACGGAACAGCGCTACCGCTTCGGTGAGCTGCTGCGCCTGATCTTCCATCGAGCGTGCGGCAGCGGTGGCTTCTTCCACCAGCGCAGCGTTCTGCTGAGTGGCTTCGTCCATGTGGGTGACGGTCTGGTTGACCTGCTCGATGCCGGCCGACTGTTCCTGCGAGGCGGCGGAGATCTCGCTCATGATGTCGGTCACGCGCTGCACCGAGGAGACGATCTCGCTCATGGTGGTGCCGGCCTGATGCACCAGTGCCGAGCCTTCAGCCACCTTGCTGACCGAGTCGTCGATCAGGCTCTTGATTTCCTTGGCGGCGCCGGCCGAGCGCTGCGCCAGCGTGCGTACTTCCGAGGCGACCACCGCAAAACCACGGCCTTGCTCACCGGCACGTGCGGCTTCCACCGCGGCATTCAACGCCAGGATATTGGTCTGGAAGGCGATGCCATCGATGACGCTGATGATCTCGGCGATCTTCTTGGACGAAGTCTCGATGCCGGACATGGTGGTGACCACCTGGCCGACCACGCTGCCGCCATGCGACGCCACGCCGGCGGCGCCGATCGCCAGCTGATTTGCCTGGCGTGCGTGTTCGGCGTTCTGCTTGACGGTAGAGGTGAGTTCTTCCATCGAGGCGGCGGTTTCTTCGAGATTGGCCGCTTGCTGCTCGGTACGCTGCGACAGGTCCTGATTGCCCGCAGCAATCTCGCCGGCGGCGGTATTGATGGTCAGGGTGGAGTGCTTGATGCGGCCGACGATATCGGTCAAGCGTTGTGTGGTGGCATTGGCATCGTCACGCAGGCGCGCGAACACGCCGTGGAATTCGCCGTCCATGCGTGCGGTCAGGTCGCCATCGGCCACCGCGCCGAGCAGCTGCGACAGCTTGCCCAGGTTGCGATCGCTGACTTCCATCATCGAGTTCAAGTCCGCCACCATCACCGCAAAGTCGTACTTGAAGCGCGCTGCATCGCCGCGGGCGCTGAAGTCACCCGCCGCTGCCGCCTGCGCCAACTGCTTGATCTCGGTGTTGATCGACAACAGGCTGGCCTTGGCCGCATCCATCGCTTCGTGCAGGATCGCGCGGCTTGCCGGTAACCGGCGTGCGTCCTGGGTCAGGTCGCCCTGTGCGTACTGGTTGAGGATGCGCACCGAGTCGGTGATGGCGTCCAGGTGTTCGAAAATCATCGTGTTGATGCCGCCGGCCAGGGTGCCGTAGACGCCGGGGAAATCTTCCGGCATGCGGTGGGTGATGTCTTCGGCCGCATGCAGGTGCGACATGCGTGCGGTCTCGTCGGAGAAGCGGCGCAGCATCTGGGTCATGCGGCCGGTGGACTCGAGCATCTGGCCGATTTCGTCGTTGCTGGTCTTGCTGACCTGCACGCTCAGATCGCCGCGCGACACCGCCTGGATGGCGCCCAGTGCTTTGGATAACGGGTTGGTGATGCTGCGTGCGATCAACCAGCCGAAGGTGATCGACAGCGCGGCCATCAACAAGGTGCCCAGCAGCAGCACCGCGCTGGTGAACTTGAACGAGGTGGCGCTGGCCGCGACCATGTCGCTCAGCGCCTTGGACTGCTGCGCATACATCTTGTCGACCGATGCGAACAGTTCCTTGCGGATCTCGCCGGACTGCTTGCGCGAAAATTCCATCGCCGCAGCGCGGTCGGGGTCTGCGTACAACGTCCGCAGCTTCACGTTGGCGGCGAAGTAGCGCGTGCTGGCATCGGCCAGCTTGGCGTATTCGGCTTTTAGCGCAGAATCCGGCCCGATCTTGGCGTCCAGCGTCTTTTGCGTTTCCGCATACTTGGCCTGGATTTCGTCCATGCGCTTGAAGAAATACGCATAGCGTTCCGGGTCGTCCAGATTGACGAACTGGCCCACTTCATAGACGCGGAATTCGCCGGCGAAGCCACGTAGCTCCGACAACTTGCTCAGCACCGGCACCACATCCTCGTTGATGAGTGCGGTCTGCTGCTGCATCTGCTTCATGCGCGAAAAGCCCAAACCACCGAGCAGGGCGGTGAGCACGGCACTGAGGCAGAACGCAAACATCAGCTTGCGGCGAATGGGCCAATCGTTGAACTTGTTCATCATGTAACTCCGGGGCGTAGCATTGCGCTGCTGTCTTGCACGCTAGCGGCCCGGAGCGATGATTCTTTATCTCTGAACGATGAGCCAGACTGTTCCAGGCCCGGCTATATGCGCGACTTCACCTGGAAAACATGCCGATCGTCCAATATCGTTCGCACAACGACAGCATCCGATGCCGTCGTTGCGGCGGTGCAGATACCGCTTAAAAGTCCTGCCATTGGCTGTCGTTACCGAGCGCAACCGTGGGCGCGCTCACCGATGCGCGGCGCACGGGTGTTGCCGGTTTCGGCGCGATGGACGTCGGCTTGGCCGGGCGTGCCAACGCGGCGACCTGGGGCGCATCAGCAAGCGTGAAACGTGCGACCGCCTGCGCCAGCTGTCCGGCCTGATCTTCCATCGTGCGTGCGGCCGCGGTGGCTTCTTCCACCAATGCGGCGTTTTGCTGGGTGGCCTCGTCCATCTGGGTGATGGTGCGATTGACTTGCTCGATGCCGGACGATTGTTCCTGCGAGGCCGCGGCAATCTCACCCATGATGTCGGTGACGCGCTGCACGCTGGCGACGATGTCGGCCATGGTGGTGCCAGCCTGGTGAACCAGCTGCGAGCCCTCGGCCACCTTGCTGACCGAATCGTCGATGAGGTGCTTGATCTCCTTCGCTGCACCGGCCGAACGCTGCGCCAAGGTGCGTACTTCCGAGGCAACAACTGCAAAGCCACGACCCTGCTCGCCAGCACGCGCCGCTTCCACCGCCGCATTCAACGCCAAAATATTGGTCTGGAAGGCGATACCATCGATGACCGAGATGATCTCGGCGATCTTTTTCGACGACACTTCGATGCCGGACATGGTGGTGACCACCTGCGCCACCACCGCGCCGCCCTGCGAAGCGACGCCGCCCGCACCGATGGCGAGTTGATTGGCCTGGCGCGCGCTTTCGGCATTTTGTTTGACGGTGGAGGTGAGCTCTTCCATCGAGGCGGCGGTTTCTTCCAGGTTGGCCGCCTGTTGTTCGGTACGCTGCGACAGATCGCTATTGCCGGCGGCGATTTCGCTGGAGGCGGTATGGATGCTGCCGGCGGCCTGCTGGATGCGTCCGATCACCTGCGCCAGCGCTTCGGCGGTGCTGTTGGCATCGTCGCGCATGGTGGCGAACACGCCGTGGAAATCGCCGTGCATGCGTGTGCTCAGGTCGCCCTCGGCCAGGGCGCTCAGTAGACGCGATACCTCACTGATGCTCACTGCGTTGGCATCGAGCAGTGCATTGAGTTGTTGCGCAAGCTGCAGGAAAAAGCCTTGTTTTCCGGTGCTGTCGATGCGCTTGGACAGATCGCCCGCCGCAGCGCTGCGCACCACATCGGCCACATCCACTTCCGCCCGCGCTTCGGCGGTGCGGTCGCGCCATTCGCAGACAAAGCCCAGATGCGCGCCACGCTCGTCGCGGATCGCCGACACGTTCTGCGTGATGCAGGTGGCGCGGTACTGCACTTCGCGTTGCGCTGCGCCCTGGCGGTCGAGACGCTGGTAGATTTCCGCGTCCTGCGTATTGCCCACTTCCAGCAGCGAGACCGGTTGCCCGACCAGGTTGGCGGTGCGATTGAACGCCGGCGCGCAGGCCTGGATATCGTCTGCATAGGTGTGCAGCAAAGACTGCAGCGCGGTGTTGGTGTAGATGATGGTCAGGTCCGGGTCGGCGATGTACATGCCGGTGGATGCGTTATCCAGTGCAGTGCGAATGCGCAGGTTTTCTGCGGCGATGCTGCGCTCGCGCTCCAGGCGTTCGCGCAGGTCGCGCTGCATGCGCGACAGTGCCGCCATCAGGCTGCGCGTATGTTTTGCCGCAACCGGAATCGGCTGGTCCAGGCGGCCCTCGGCAATGTGTTGCGCGGCGGCCATGGCCAGCTGCGGCTCGCCGCCCAGCAGGCCGAACACCGAGCGCAGAATCCAGCCGGCGGCCAGCGCCAGGCAGACGAATGCAAGCACGACGGCGCCGCCTTGCTGCCACATCACGCGCTGGCTGTACTGCTCGGCCTGGCTGCGGTTGGCCTCGTTCAAGGCCAGGATGCGCTCGCTGATCGCGCCCATGCGGGTTTCGAGCTGGCCGAACTTGTCGGTGAAGTCGCGGTACGCCGCAGCGCTGTCGGCATGGGTTTCGGCCAGCGTCGTGACCTGTTCGGCGGAGGCGATGTAAGCCTGCAGCGCGGGTGCCACCGCTTCCAGCTCGCTACGCAGTGCGGGGTCCAGCGGCAGCTTGCGGTTGGCTTGCACTGCATCGCGAAATTCGCCGGCATGTTCGCCCAGCGATACACGCGCGGCGGCAATGCCGGCATCGTCCTTGTGCGATGCGGCGAGCAGCCCGGCGGTGACGTCGCCGCGCAAGGCGTCGTGCATCATGTCGGCCTGCATGTGGTTACGCAGCGCATCGGAAGAGATCACCTGCGCGGCGATGGCTTCCAGCAGCCCGCGCTGACCGTTGTAGCCCACACCGCCCAGGGCCAGCAGCGCCAGTGCAGCCACCAGCACCAGAGCGCCCAACATATGCATGATCTTCATTACGCGGTCCGTGTCAGAAGCGGAAAGACAGACCGACGCCGAGGGCGTGGTCGGGTGAGCGGTCGTTGAGGCCGCGGCTGTACACCGCGTCCAGTTGCACATCGTTGTTCAATAGCCAGGCCGAGCCGACATCGAGCAGTGCCACACTGCCGCCATCGTCGCTCTTGGCGATCTGCGGCAATGCCACTTCGACGAAGGAGCGCACGCGATCGTTCCAGGCTTTGCCCAGTACCGCACCCAAGATGCCTGCGGTGTAGCGATGGCCGTCGCCGTCGTCGTCCCAGATCACGCCGGGCATCACGCCGGCAGAGATGCTGTCGCTGAGATCCCATTCGGCCACCAGCCGGAACGACGGACGCGCCCCGTGACCACGCAGGGCCTGTGCGCCACTGGGCAGATCCACATGCAGCAGCCAGGCGAGCGAGGTCTTGCCACTGTCGGAGCTGGCCAGATGATGTTTGATGCCGAGCGAGACGTCGGACATACCGCTGATGTTGGATTCGCCGGGCAGGTCGATGTGCTGCCAGCCGTCGGTTTCCAGCCGCAATTCCCAGGTCTGGCCGAGCCCGTAGCGGAACAGCGTCGGTGTGGAATAGCCATCGACGGAGGCATCGCGCTCCCACGCAGCGCTGGTTTCCACCTGCAGCCGATGGTTGCCGACGGTGAGGCTGGACTCGACGAAATCGGGTCGATCGGTCGCGATGGGGTCTTCGGCGCGGGCATGGCCAGCGACGCACAACAGCACAAGACAGCTGGCGAGAATAGATGACTTCATGGTGACCCCTACAACGATCAAGTCTCGGACGCATGCGTCTGCGCGTGTTGTCTGCACCAGCGCACATGCGGTGTGTGAGCGGCTGTTGCGGTGGGGCACAGGCAGCCGTTGTCACCCAGGCTAACGGCAACGTCAGATAAATCTTTAAGCATTGCCGATGGGTGGAGCCAGGCGGGGCGGGGTGCGTGTGCAGTGCCAAGCCGCTAGCAGCGCTTGCGTCTGCTTGGTGCGGCTTTCACGCAGATGGGTGCTGGCGTTGCGGCAACGCCATGCAGCACGGGTGATGCGTTTGAACGACGTAGCGGGCAATTGTTGGGTGCCACGTGCGTGCCGGCATCGCGCAGGCTCGGTGCAACGCGCAGTGCCGAGTGTGCCCAAGACGGCGTCTTGCACAGATGCCGTCGCTGGATCACGCGTGCTTTAGCGCGGCTCGCAAAACGTAGCGAGCAGTCGTCAGGTGGGCGTGGGCGGCGCGCTCAGAACTGGAATGTACGCGTGGTGCATGCCGCACCGAACACCGGCCGCGCCCACCTGGCGGTGAGCACGGTGGTTTTGTGAGCTGCTTTTAGAAATCCTGCCACTGGCTATCGTTGCCGGCCGGGTTGGCCGATGGCTTGCCCGACTGGCGCGCAGGTGCGGCGATGCGGGTGCTGCCGGTGGATGCGCGCTTGGACGAGGGCAGGGCACGGACAGCCGGCTTGGCCGCAAACGCAGCGCTTGCGGGTGCGGCCACCTGGCTGAGTTTGAACACGGCGACCGCTTCGGTGAGCTGCCCGGCCTGTTCTTCCATCGCACGCGCGGCGGCGGTGGCTTCTTCCACCAGCGCGGCGTTCTGCTGGGTGGCTTCGTCCATCTGCGTCACGGTGAGATTGACCTGCTCGATGCCGCTGGATTGTTCCTGCGATGCCGCTGAGATCTCGCCCATGATGTCGGTGACGCGCTGCACGCTGGCCACGATTTCGCTCATGGTGGTGCCAGCCTGATGCACCAGCGAGGAGCCTTGCGCCACCTTGCTCACCGAGTCGTCGATCAGGTGTTTGATTTCCTTGGCGGCGCCGGCAGAGCGCTGCGCCAACGTGCGCACTTCCGAGGCCACCACGGCAAAGCCGCGACCTTGCTCACCGGCACGCGCCGCTTCCACTGCCGCGTTCAACGCCAGGATATTGGTCTGGAAGGCGATGCCATCGATGACCGAGATGATCTCGGCGATCTTCTTCGAAGAGACCTCGATGCCTGACATGGTGGTGACCACCTGCGCCACCACCGCGCCGCCATGCGAGGCGACATCGGCAGCGCCGATCGCCAGCTGGTTGGCCTGGCGCGCGTGTTCGGCATTCTGCTTGACGGTGGAGGTGAGCTCCTCCATCGAGGCGGCGGTTTCTTCCAGATTGGCCGCCTGTTGTTCGGTGCGCTGCGACAGGTCGTTATTGCCGGCAGCGATCTCGCTGGCGGCCGCATTGATCTGCGTGGCCGAGGTCTGGATGCCGGAGACAATGCCGGTGAGCTGCGCCACGGTGGCGTTGGCGTCATCGCGCATGCGTGCGAATACGCCGGCGAACTGCCCATCCATGCGCACGGTGAGGTCGCCCTCGGCCAGCGCGCTGAGCAGGCTGGAAATACGCTCCAGGCCTTGCGAGGTGGTTTCCAGCAAGCCGTTGAGTTGGCGGCCGAATTCCAGATAGAACCCATGCTTGTCGTCCAGCGCCAGACGCTGGCCGAAATCGCCCATCAACGCCGATTGCACCAGCGCCGCCACTTCTTTCTGCGTGCTGACTTCGGTGCTGACATTGCGCCACAGCAGCATGCTGCCGCTGCGATGACCATCGGCCGCGTACAGCGGGGTCATGGTCAGATCCAGCGTCACCGGGCCGAAGCTGTAGCGCTCCGACGTGGTGGACTGCAATTGCTGCAGCTGCTGCGCACGCGCCTTGCCTTCGCTGTCGGTACCGAACACGTAGTCCAGCGGCTTGCCGACCACCGCATCGGCGCTGAAGCCGGTCTGGCCCTTGGCATGGAAAGCCGGCTCGCCGTGCTTGAACGAGGTGTGCAGCGCCTCGGTAATGAACACTGCGTTGTGTTGTTCGTCGGCCAGCAACACTTCCATCTCGGAGTGTTCCAGCGCGGTGCGGATGCGCAGGTTTTCGTTGGCGATGGCGGTGTCGCGTTCAATCCGCGCACGCAGGTCGTCCTGCATGCGCTGCATGGCGCCCATCAGCCGGCCCACTTCGTCCCGACGCTGTACGGTGATGTGGTTATCGAGCTTGCCCGAGGCGATCGCATCGGCCACGCCTACTGCCGATTCCAGCGGGCGCACCACCTGGCGACGCAGCAGCAGGAACAACGCACCGCTGAGCACCACCGCCGAGCCCAGGCCCACCAGCAGGATCGTCCACAGCAGGTGATGCGCCTGCTGCATGATGGCCGCATACGGCACCACCACGCCCAGCGCAAAACGCTCCTGCGCCTTGCCGATCTGCAGCGGCACATACGCACTCACCGTGCCGTCGGCATCGGGAGTGAAATCCACCGAATCCTTGCCGTCCTTGATCGCATCGAGCATGGCGCGGTGGCGCGCGTCGGTGAGCGGCTTGCCGATGCGCGCGGTATCGCGCGATGACAGCACCACGCCGGCGGGCGACAGCAGTTCGACATACCCATTGTCCATCGGGCGCAATGCACCCAGGCGCTGCTGCAACGCAGCCAGTGCCACGTCCACGGTCACGGCACCCAGATACTTGCCGTCCTGCAGGATTGGCGTGGACAAGGTGGTCATCAGTACCGTCTTGCCGCCAATCTTGTAGTCGTAGGGTTCGGCAACGGTTTGCCGCAGCAGGGCGCGCGGCTTGAGATTCCAGTCGCCAAGGCCCGGGGTTTCGTAATCGGTGAGCGGCTCACGCACCAGCGTCTGGCCATCGCGCCCCCAGTACGTCATGAACCGGCCGGTGGCGTCGTGGCCCTTGGCGTTGGCAAAGTCGCTGTCCTTGCCATCGAAGGCCTGCGCTTCCCACAGCGTGCCCATGCCCACCCACTCGGGGTGATCCTGCAGCTGGTCGTGTATTACCGCAGCCGCCGTATCGCGGCTGATGCCGCCATTGGCGCGTTGCACCAGCAAGCTGGTGGCCAGCGATTGGCCGGTGGTCAGTGCCTGACCCAGTTCGCTGCCGATCTGCTCGGCCTGGTAGCGCGCGGCATTCTGCATCGTGGCCTGGGCAGACGCACTCAGGGCACGACTGCTTTGCCAATAGGTGATGGCCGCGGTCAGGCCGAAGCACAGCGAGGCGATGACCGCAGTGCCGAACATCAGGCGGTACGCAAGGCGGCCGCCGAAACGTGAGTGCGTGGAAAGCGAGGTCATGGGCGTGGCTGCAAAAGAAGGGGAGGAGCCCGCTGGGGCGCGGGAGTGCAGGTAAGACGCGCAACAGACTCACTCGGCGGCGATCAGGTCAGCGCGGGCGCTGTTCGGTGCGGCATGTACCTCCCGAACACGGCATCTCTGAGGGCCGTAGCGGCCTTGCGGCCGCTGACGGCGTCTTGCGCTTGCCGCTTCTAGTAAGACGCCAACGCCACGCGCTTGGGTGCGCGCACGCCTGCATTGCCATGCTGAGTAGCGGATACAGCAACCACCCGGAACGTCGACACCGCATCGTCCAGCTGCTGCGCCTGCTGCTGCATCGCATTGGCGGCAGCGGTGGCTTCTTCCACCAGCGCGGCGTTCTGCTGGGTGCTCTCGTCCATCTGGGTGATGGTGAGATTGACCTGTTCGATGCCGGCCGACTGTTCCTGCGAGGCGGCGGAGATCTCGCTCATGATGTCGGTCACGCGCTGCACCGAGGACACGATGTCGGCCATGGTCTTGCCGGCCTGATCCACCAGTGCCGACCCCTGCGCCACCTTGCCGACCGAGTCGTCGATCAGATGTTTGATCTCTTTCGCCGCACCAGCCGAGCGCTGTGCGAGCGTGCGCACCTCGGAGGCGACCACCGCGAAGCCGCGGCCTTGCTCGCCGGCACGCGCTGCTTCCACCGCCGCGTTCAATGCCAGGATGTTGGTCTGGAACGCGATGCCGTCGATGACACTGATGATCTCGGCGATTTTCTTGGACGAGGTCTGGATGCCGGACATGGTGTCCACCACCTGGCTCACTACCTGGCCGCCCTGCGATGCGACGCTGGCCGCGCCGATCGCCAACTGGTTGGCCTGACGCGCGCTTTCGGCATTCTGTTTGACGGTCGAGGTGAGCTCTTCCATCGAGGCGGCGGTTTCTTCCAGATTGGCGGCCTGTTGCTCGGTGCGTTGCGACAGATCGTTGTTGCCGGCGGCGATTTCGCTGGCCGAGCCGGTGATCGAACCGGCCGCCTGCTGGATGCGCCCGACGATGCCGGCCAGCTGCGTGGCCGTGGTGTTGGCATCGTCCCGCATGCGTGCGAACACGCCGTGGAACTCGCCGTCCATGCGCGCGGTGAGGTCGCCTTCGGCCAATGCGGCCAGCAGCTCGGACAGCTTGCCCAGGTTGCGGTCGCTGACTTCCATCATCGCGTTGAGGTCGTTGATCATGCGCGCCGAATCGTGCTTGAAGCGCGTTGCATCGCCACGCTGGCTGAAATCGCCACTGGCCGCTGCCTGCGCCAGGCGCTTGATCTCGGTGTTGATCGCTAGCAGGCTGGCCTTGGCCGCGTCGACTGCTTCGTGCAGGACCGCACGCGTGCCAGGCAGGCGGACCGCATCGCGCGTCAGGTCGCCCTGTGCGTATTCGTTGAGGATGCCGATGGCATCGACGATGGCATCCAGGTGCTCGAAGAGCATGGTGTTGATGCCGGAGGCCAGCTCGCCATAGACGCCGGGGAAATCGGTCGGCATGCGGTGGGTGACGTCGTCGCCGGCATGCATGTGCATCATTACCTTGGTCTGCGCGGAGAAGCGCTCCAGGGTGTGCACCATGTCGTCGGTGGCCTTGAGCATCTGGCCGATTTCATCGTTGCCATGTTCGGCAGTGCGCACGCTCAGGTCGCCACGTGCCACGCCCTTGATCGCCGCCAATGCACGCGAGACCGGCTCCAGGATCGAGTTGCCGATCATCCAGCCGATCAGCAGGTTGAGCAGCACCAGCACGCCACCGGCCAGGGTCACGATGCCGGTAAACGCCAGCGCCTGCGACTGGGTGTCGTCCAGATACACACCGGTGCCGATCACCCAGCCCCACGGCTTGTACAGCGCCGCATACGAGGTCTTCTGCACCGGGTCCTTCTGCCCGGGCTTGGCCCAGGTGTAATCGACATAACCGCCGCCAGCCTGCGCGGCGGTCACGAACGCCGGAAAAATACGCTTGCCGTCCGGGCTCAGCACATCGGTCAGGGGCTTGCCATTGAGGTCCGGGCGGGTGGGATGCATCAGCATCACCGGCGCCTGGTCGGTGACGTAGATGTAGTCCACGCCACCGCGCGCGCGCATGGTGGACAGGGTGTGCAAGGCGGCCTTCTTGGCGGCGTCCACATCCATCTCGCCCTTGTCGGCGCGCTCGGCGTAGCCGTTGACCACCGCCATCGCCATTTCGATCTGGCTCTTGAGCCCGTCGCGACGCGTATCGGTGAGATCGACGTACTGCATGCGTGCCGCGATGACGGCAAGGATGATGATGCCCAATGCAACGAGCGCCGTTTGGGCGAAGAATTTGCGCTTGAGCGGCACATTGGCCAACGTCTTTGCGAGCGAGCTCTTGAACGTCATGACAGGTATCCAGCGAGAGGATTGTGACCGGGATAAGTCGAATAGCGACCCGGCAATAGAAATGTTGAGCGTT
Organism: Xanthomonas sp. Leaf148; assembly: GCF_001423585.1. Classification (GTDB taxonomy): domain Bacteria; phylum Pseudomonadota; class Gammaproteobacteria; order Xanthomonadales; family Xanthomonadaceae; genus Xanthomonas. The sequence continues at coordinate 16,756 of NZ_LMOP01000003.1, forward strand.
GCGTGACGTCAGTTGCTCCGGCACGGCGTGCAACGCACCGACGTCTGGGCGACACGCCATCGCCTGCGTCGCGACAGCGCCATCTGTTGACGCCTACATGCGGAAATATGCAGGCACGGCACGGCGCGCACGATCCGCTGCAAGGCAGATCACGTGAAGCGGTACAGCATGTTGTAGATGGGATGGCGGTGGCCGTACTGCGGCCGATCGGCGCACGCCGGAATGCGCTTAGCGGTGCTGCGGCGTGCCGACCTTGGTCACCGAAGCCTGCAGGTTCTGCAGCTCGGTCCAGAGTATCTGGTGGGTATCGCCGGGCTGGCCAAGCGACAAGGCTTGCGCTTGGTACAGGTCGCCGGCATGCAGGGCGCGATTGGCCAGACGCTGTTGCGCCAGGTACTGGCCCAGCTGCTGCTGCACCACTGCAAACTGGCGCGCCTGCTCACCCTGCGGCGCAGTGGCCTGGAAATAGCCGGCATGCCGGGCGATGCGTTGACGCAGGTTACCCATGCGCTCGTCATAGGCCTGCACGCGGGCCGCATCGTGCGCGGCGGCGAGCTGTGCACGTTGGTCGTCGCGCAATTGCACCAGGTCGATGGCAAGCGACTGCAGTGCGCTCACCGGCACGCTGTCCAGTAGCACGGAGACCGGTGCGGCCGGTGCGGCAAACGAGGGCGGCAACGACACGCCCGCTGCCAGCACGGCGACGGCGAATGCGGCGCCCAGCATGTTGCGGGCAGAGCGGATGGAATTGGCGGTGTGCATGCGGACATCCTTCGACATGGCGCGGGCGCTTCCGCCCTCATTGCTGTGTGTATCGGCCGCAGAAGCTTGCGCTTGATCACCTTTCGACCAACGGCAGCGCAGGCGGGTGAATCGTTGGTGTTGTGAAGCGCCCGATGATGCGGGTTTGTAGCGTCCGGATAGCAGAACGCCCCGGTGGTTGGCCGGGGCGTTCTGGGGATTTGGGTGAGGCGGCGTGAGGACGACTGGTGCCGTGACGCTGAGTCGTCCCCTCACCCGAATCCACCTCCGTGCGGGAGGTGGGTTAGCGTCGTGCGCTTAGAACTCGCGCCAGTTCGCCTGGTTATCGGTGGCCGTTACCAGGGCTGGGCGCGAGACGATGGTAGGTTTGATCGCCGGCTTCGCTTTCGCAGATCCAAGGTGGCGGGGCGCACCCGTCGAGGCAACGCTTGCCAGCCGCTGCGGGGCAGAGCGGGTTGCCGTTGCCGGCTGCGTCTGGCCGGGGTGGATCTTGAAGATCGCCACCGCATCGGACAACTGGCCGGCCTGCTCTTCCATCGCCCGTGCGGCGGCGGTGGCTTCTTCCACCAGCGCGGCGTTTTGCTGGGTGGCTTGGTCCATCTGCGTCACGGTGAGGTTGACCTGCTCGATGCCGGCCGACTGCTCCTGCGAGGCGGCGGAGATCTCGCCCATGATGTCGGTCACGCGCTGCACGCTGGCCACGACCTCGGTCATGGTGGTGCCGGCCTGGTCCACCAGCCGCGAACCTTCGGCGACCTTGCTCACCGAGTCGTCGATCAGGTCCTTGATCTCTTTCGCCGCACCGGCCGAGCGTTGCGCCAGGGTGCGCACTTCGCTGGCCACCACCGCAAAGCCGCGCCCCTGGTCGCCGGCACGCGCTGCTTCCACTGCCGCATTCAAGGCCAGGATATTGGTCTGGAAGGCGATGCCGTCGATGACGCTGATGATGTCGGCAATCTTTTTCGACGAGGCTTGGATATCGGCCATGGTCGCGACGACCTTGCTGACCACTTCGCCACCTTGCGAAGCCACGTTGGCGGCACCGATGGCGAGCTGATTGGCCTGGCGTGCGCCTTCGGCATTCTGCTTGACGGTGGAGGTGAGTTCTTCCATCGACGCGGCGGTTTCTTCCAGATTGGCTGCCTGTTGTTCGGTGCGCTGCGACAGGTCGTTGTTGCCGGCAGCGATTTCGCCGGCAGCGGTATTGATCGATGTGGTGGCCAGCTGGATACGCCCGACGATGCCGGACAACTGCGCGGTGGTGGCATTGGCGTTGTCGCGCATCTGCGCAAACACGCCATGGAACTGGCCCTGCATGCGCTCGGTCAGGTCGCCGGCGGCAATGGCCTGCAGCACCTTGGACAACGCACCCAGATTGCCGTCGGCAGTGGCCATCAACTGGTTGAGGCTTTCCACCATCGCCAGAAAATCATGCTGAAACCGCTGCGTATCGCCACGCACGCTGAAGTCGCCATTGGCGGCGGCCTGCGCGAGCAACTGGATCTCGCTATTCATTGCCGAGAGATTGCGCTTGACCGCATCCATGGTGTCGGTGAGCACGGCCTTCTCGCCGGGCAGGCGGTCCATGTCCTGACTCAGGTCGCCGATTGCATAGCGCGACATGATCTGCGCCAGCTTCATCTTTACTTCGATATGCGATGCGACCAGTGCATTGGTGTCGCGCACCATGCTGCCGTATTCGCCGGGAAACGCCGCCTGATCCATGCGGAAGCTGATCTGGCCAGCGTCGTGCCGGTGCGCCATGTCTTGCTGCGCAGCGGCCACGGCTTTGAGTTGATCCTGCATGCCGCGCATGCTGGTCAATAATTGACCAGGCTCGTCGCGCGGCTGCGGGCCGATCGGATTATCCAGCTTGCCGTGTGCGATCGCCTCGGCCACCTGGGTGGCCTGTCGCAAGGGGCGCACCAAGCTGCGCGAAATCAGCCACGCCAGTGCAGCGGCCAGGCCGGCCGACAACAGGCCGAAGGCGATCAAGGCGCGATTGGCCAGCGCCACGCTGCTCAGGATCGTGTCTGCACCGGCGGCGTTCTGCTGGTTCTGCAATTCCACCGCCGCGGCGATCGCCTTGGAGCGGCGTTGCAGCAAGGGCTGCGCTTCGCCATTCAACAGCTGCTTGGCGCCGTCGAGATTGCCATCGCGCACCATGCCGAGCAGGCGGTTGTTGGTGGCACGGGCAGCGGTGAGGCTGTCCTGGATGGCCTGGCGCGCGCGCATGCCATCGGTGTTGGTCGGCAGCTGCTGCAGCGCGGCCCACAGTTGTGCGTAATGCGCACGATTTTCCTTGAGCTGTGCATCGACGGCGGGCAGTTGTTGCGGTGCGGCCAGCATGAAGTCGCGCATGTAGCGCTCGCCGAGCATGTTGCTTTCGCGCATCTGGTTGAGCAGCGCGGCCTTGCGATTGTTGACCTCGATGATGATCGAGACCTGGTGTTTGACGGTCTTGAATTCGTACAGCGCCAGGGTGGTGGAGCCGGCCAACAAAACGATCAGCAACGCGAATGCCAACGCCAGGCGTCGCCCGACGGTCAGGGAGTGCAGGAATTTCATGGTGATTCTCTAAGGGAGGGTGGGAAAGAGGTACACCGGTAGCGTTCGCTCGCCGGGTTTCTTAAGCCACTCGGGCGCGCTTGGCACGCTTGCGTTCAGCGCGGTCGACGCCAACACGACGCATTGGCGCGATGCGCAGTGCCGCTGGCGCGTGCAAGGGGATGACACAGGCACCGTGGTTTGCAAGCCATTGCAAGCCTTCTATTGCGCGCTGCTGAGCGCTGTGGGCCACGTGGTTTCCCACGGCAGCATCGCGTGCTGCTACTGGAGGCGCGAGACCACAAGCGGCTTCCTGCATGCCCGTAGAAACGCACAAGCCCCGGCATCGCTGCCAGGGCTTGGTGGTGCAGGCTGCGTAACCGCAGCCGATGTCGCGCAAGACCTCAGAACTCGTGCCAGCTGGTGTCCCCACCGGAGGCGGCTGCCAGGGTAGGGCGTGCCACGGTTTTCATTTTGCTCGCCGGTGCGGCGGTGGCGGCAGCGCGCTTGGCCACAGGCGTTTTGAGCGGCTTGCGCGCTGTCGGGGCGGGGCGCGCCGGTGCCATCGTCACCGAAGCGGTGGGCTGCAGCTTGAAGATCGCTACGGCGTCGGACAGCTGGCCGGCCTGTTCTTCCATCGAACGTGCGGCAGCGGTGGCTTCTTCCACCAGCGCGGCATTCTGCTGGGTGGCTTCGTCCATCTGCGTCACGGTGAGGTTGACCTGCTCGATCCCGCTGGATTGCTCCTGCGATGCTGCAGAGATCTCGCCCATGATGTCGGTGACGCGCTGCACGCTGGCCACGATGTCGGCCATGGTCTTGCCGGCCTGGTCCACCAGCAGCGAGCCTTCGGCGACCTTGCCGACCGAGTCGTCGATCAAGTGTTTGATCTCTTTCGCGGCACCGGCAGAGCGCTGCGCCAATGTGCGCACTTCGGAAGCAACCACGGCAAACCCGCGGCCTTGCTCACCTGCGCGCGCCGCTTCCACTGCTGCGTTCAAGGCCAGGATATTGGTCTGGAAAGCGATGCCGTCGATGACCGAGATGATCTCGGCGATCTTCTTCGACGACACCTCGATGCCGGACATGGTGGTGACCACCTGCGCGACCACATCGCCGCCTTGCGAGGCCACCGTCGCTGCGCCGATGGCGAGCTGATTGGCCTGACGCGCATGCTCGGCGTTCTGCTTGACGGTGGAGGTGAGCTCCTCCATCGAGGCGGCGGTTTCTTCCAGGTTGGCCGCTTGTTGTTCGGTACGCTGCGACAGATCCTGGTTGCCGGCGGCAATCTCGCTGGCCGCGGCATTGATCGACACGGTGGCGTGCTGAATCCGCCCGACGATGCCCGACAACTGCTCGGTGGTGGCATTGGCATCGTCGCGCATTTGCGCAAACACGCCATTGAACTCGCCGTGCATCTGCGCTGTCAGATCGCCGGCTGCAATCGCCTGCAACACCCCCGACAACGCGCGCAGGTTGGTATCGGAGGTGGCCATCAAGGTGTTGAGGCTCGCCACCATCGCGTGGAAGTCGTACTGGAAGCGCTGCGCATCGCCGCGCACGCTGAAGTCGCCATTGGCGGCGGCCTGCGCCAGCATCTTGATCTCGCTGTTCATCGCCGACAGGTTGGCCTTGACCGTGTCCATGGTGTCGGTGAGCACGGCCTTTTCGCCGGGCAGCCGTTGCATGTCCTGGCTCAGGTCACCGATGGCATAGCGCGACATGATCTGCGTCAGCTGCATCTTCACCGCGATATGCGAGCCGACCAGGGCATTGGTATCGCGGACCATGGTGCCGTAGTCGCCAGGAAATGCGTCTGCGTCCATGCGGTAGCTGATCTGGCCGGCGTCGTGGCGCTGCGCCATGTCCGATTGCGCGGCCAGCACGGCCTGCAGCTGCTGTTGCATGCCTTGCATGCTGTGTAGCAACTGACCGGCCTCGTCGCGGCTATCGACCTGGATGGTGTTGTCCAGTTTGCCCTGCGCAATGGCGCCGGCCACGCGGGTAGCGCGACCGAGCGGGCCAGCGATGCTGCGTGCGATGAACCAGCCGGCGAAGGCGGCCAGCAACACCACCAGCGTCATCGCCGCGATCATCACCTGCACCGAGTGCTGGTAGGTGGCTTCGGCTTTTGCGATTTCGCTGGTCATTTGCGCGCTGTTGAACTTGGTCAGCTCAACGAGTTTGGCAAACAGTTCGCGTCGCGCCGGACGTGATTGCTCGTCGGATACGGTATTGGCGGTGGCCAGATCATCGGCGCGTATGGCGGCGCTGAGCGCAGCGTTGGCCTTGTAGTAATCAGCCAGTTTCAGCTTGACCGCATCGTATAGCTCGGCCTCTTTGCCGGGCGTGGTGGTCTTGGCGTAAGCGCTTTGTGCGACATCGATGTCGGCGCGCGCCTTGTCCATACGCTCGAAATAATTCTGCACTGCCTTCGGGTCGTCGGCATGTGCCAGCTGGGCCAGTTCGTAGGTGCGGAATTCGCCGAGCAGGGCGCGCATTTCGCTCAACTGCTGCACCGCCGGCGCCCAGACATTACCGATGTCGCGCAATAGCTGCGCGCTGGATTGCATGCGCACCAATGCGAACGCGCCAAGGCTCACGGTGATCAGTGCGGTAAACGAAAACGCCACGGCCAACTTGCGCGCGACGGCAAGATTGCGAAACCAGTTCATAGCGGTCATCTCATGTTGCAGAGAGCGACTGGCCGCACGGGCGGCCGGCAAGATGCGGGCGCGCAAGATGATGGCTGAGTCGAACGATCCGGACGAAGGGCCAGATTTTCCGTCGGTCGTGTCGGGCCGGACGGGTATTGCTGATGCCGGCAGCCCCCATACTGCCGGCGATCTCTCCAACCCCGATCGCTCATCGATCGCGTTAAGAGCGTTGCGCCGCGGCATCCGTGCCGCGGGATGTTGCCTTACGCTGCCTGCGGCACCTTCAACGAGCGCACCAGTCCGCCGATATCCACGATCAGCGACACACGGCCATCGCCCAGGATGGTGGCGCCAGAGACGCCTGGAATGCGGCGGTAGTTGTTTTCGATGTTCTTGACGACAACCTGTTGCTGGCCAAGCAGTTCGTCCACTTCCAGCGCGATCTTCTGGCCGTCGCCTTCGACCACCACCACCAGCGGTTCCTTCGAGGACTGTTGCCCGCCGAATCCGTAGTAATTGGTGAGCGAGAGAATCGGCAGATACTCGCCACGCACTCGCAGCACCCGGCCTTCGCCTGCCATCGAGCGGACGTCTTCGGCGGCCGGCTGCAGCGCTTCGAGCACGTAGGACAGCGGCAGGATCAGCGTTTCGCCGGCCACCGAGACGGTCATTCCGTCCAGAATGGCAAGGGTCAGCGGCAGACGGATCAGCACGCGGGTACCGCTGCCGGCGCTGCTTTCCAGCTGTACTTCGCCACCCAGGCCCTGGATGTTGCGGCGGACCACGTCCATGCCCACGCCACGACCGGAGAGATCGGTGACCGCATCGGCGGTGGAGAAGCCCGGTGCGAAGATCAGGTCCCACACTTGCGAATCGGTCGGGTTGTCCGGCACGGCGATGCCGCGTTCGGCCGCTTTTTCCAGGATCTTGGCGCGATTGAGGCCACGGCCGTCGTCGCTGACTTCGATCACGATGTGGCCACCCTGATGCGAGGCCGCCAGGGTAATCGTGCCGGTTTCGTCCTTGCCGGAGGCGCGGCGCGCATCGGGCATTTCCAGACCATGGTCGATCGAGTTACGCACCAGATGCACGAGCGGGTCGGCGATCTTTTCGATCAAGCCCTTGTCCAGTTCGGTGCTTTCGCCAATGGTGCGTAGACGCACCTGCTTGCCGAGACGGCTGGACAGGTCGCGCACCAGGCGCGGGAAGCGGCGGAACACCGCATCGACGGGCAGCATGCGCACGCCGATGACCGCTTCCTGCAGATCGCGGGTGTTGCGCTCGAGCAGATCCAGACCGGCGAACAGCTGTTCGGCATGCGCCGGGTCCAGACCGGTGGAGACCTGCTTGAGCATGGCCTGCGTAATCACCAACTCGCCGACCAGGTTGATCAATGCATCGACCTTGTCGACGCTGACGCGGATGGAGCTTTCGGCTTCTGCAGCAGCGGCCTTGGCTGGCGTCGCAGCAGCAGCGGCAGGCTCAGCGGCTGCTGCAGCGGCCGGTGCAACGGCCGCCACTGGCGCTGCGGCGTCTACCGCCAGGCTCGGCGGCGGGCCTGGCACCGCCATCGGGCGGATGTCCAGCTCGCAATCGTCCACCACCCAGGCGAAGGTGTCTTCGATCTTGCTGCGCGGAATCTTGCCGATCAGGCCCAGATCCCACGCCAGGTAGGCTTCCAGCGGGTCGATGCTTTCAAAGCCCGGCATGCGCTCCAGACGGGCGGCAATCTGCAGCGGGCCAAGATGCTCCAGCTCGCGGATGATGCGCAGCGGATCGTTGCCGCTCATGAACAGCGATGGCGCCGGGGTGAAACCGATGTGCCAGGCTTCGGGTTCTTCTTCCTTCGGCTTGGCGACCACCACCGCAACCGGCGCTTCGCCGGCCAGCACCGCGTTCAAGCGCGTATGTACGGCCTTGACCGCGGCCGGGTCGGCCGGAGTGCCGTGTTCGGCTTCGCGCAGCAGGGCGCGCAGCACATCGACCGAACCGAGCATGGCATCGACCGCATTGGGTTCGAGCTGGCGCTTGTTGGAGCGCAACTCGTCCAGCAGCGTCTCCAGCACGTGGGTCAGGCCGGCGACGGCCTCGAACCCGAAAGTGGCTGCGCCACCCTTGATGGAGTGTGCGGCGCGGAACACCGAGTTGATGATTTCCGGGTCGCGGTTGCCCTCTTCAAGGGACAACAGCCCGGCCTCCATCGCGTCGAGCCCTTCACGGCTTTCCTCGAAAAAGGTGGCGTGGAAACGTTGCAGGTCCATGCTCATGGGCGTGAGATCCGATGGTGAAGCGAGTAAGGATTAACCGAGAACTTTCTGCACGGTGGCGATCAGCTGTTCTGGATTGAACGGCTTGACCAGCCAACCGGTGGCGCCGGCGGCCTTGCCTTCGGACTTCTTGTCGGCCGCCGATTCGGTGGTGAGCATCAGCATCGGAGTGAACTTGTAGTCCGGCAGCTGGCGCAGCTCGCGAATCAGCGAGATGCCGTCCATGTTGGGCATGTTCACGTCGGTGACCACCGCATTGAAGCGCTGGCCCTTCGCGCGGCCCAGCGCAACGGCGCCGTCTTCGGCTTCTTCGACGGCAAAGCCGGCGGAGGTGAGGGCGAAAGAGACCATCTGGCGCATTGACGCCGAATCGTCCACCACCAAGATACGTGCGCTCATGCGGCGTTCTCCACAGATTTCAGGTTGTCATTGGATGCGGAAAGTCCCAGTGCGTCGGTGACGCCGAGCAGACGTGCCGCATCTCTAAAGGTGTCGTTGCAGCCATCGAATTCGGTGTGCAGACCGGCCTGGCGGCGGGTTTGCACAAAGGCGCAGAGCAACTGCACGCTGGCGGTGTGGATACGGCGGACTTCACCGGCATCAAGCACCAGGTCGCCGCCCTGGGTGAGGAATTCGGCAAGCTTCTGCTTGAGGTCGGCGCTGGTCTCGATGCCGAGATCCTCACCCAATGTCACTGTGCTCATTGTTGCTCCGAACGGCTGGTTCTATGCGTACTAACGGCGGAAGGCGGAAAAGCTTTAACGGTGAATCGGCGACACGCCAGATTGTGCAAGCCCTGCGTTAATGCAGCAGGTGCGTGGCATCGAGCAGGATCATCGGTTGATGGCCCAGGCGGGCGACACCGCGGAACAGGTTGTTGGAAATACGGCACAGGCGTGCGTTGTCCGGCGGCTCGATCTGGTGATCGGTGAGGCTGGTGACGTCTTCCACGGCCGACACGCGCAGGCCCATGGTTTCGCCGTTTTCTTCCAGCACCACCACGCGGGTGTGCAGGTCCATATCTACCGGCGACGAGCCCAGATGGATGCCCAGGTCGATCACCGGCACCACCTGGCCACGCAGATTCATGATGCCGAGCATGGCGCTGGCGGTGCCGCGTAGCGGCAACAGCGGTACCGGCAAGACCACTTCCTGCACCTTGAGCAATTCCAGCGCATACGTTTGTTCGCCACAGCGCAGACGCAGCCAGCGGGTGCTGCGTTCGCTGGCGCGGCGCTCTGCATGGATCTTGTCGGCCTGGCCAGGCGCAAGCAGTGCCTGCAGGCCTTGCGGATATACCGGTGCCGGTGCGGCGCGGGGCGGTGCTGCACGCGGTGCGGGTGCGGGTGCCGGCACGGCGACCGGTGCGGCTTCCAGCCCGAACGCCGGGTCGGCATCCATTTCTGCCAGCAGATCGGCAGTCAGCAGGTCCACCGCAGTGGAGGCGGTGCCAAAGGCCGGGTCGGCGTCCATTTCGGCCATCAGATCGGCCGTGCTCATGAACGGGCTGGGCGCGGCAGTGGCGAACGCCGGATCGGCATCCATCTCGGCCAGGAAGTCGGCGGCGATGTCGGCAGCACTCGGTGCGGCGACCACGGGCGGCCCGAATGCCGGGTCGGCATCCATCTCGGCCAGGAAGTCGGCAGCGATGTCGGCAGCACTCGGTGCGGCGACCACGGGCGGCCCGAATGCCGGGTCGGCGTCCATCTCGGCCAGGAAATCGGCGGCGATATCGGCAGCACTCGGTGCGGCGACCACGGGCGGCCCGAACGCCGGGTCGGCATCCATCTCGGCCAGGAAATCGGCAGCGATGTCAGCAGCACTCGGTGCGGCGATCACGGGCGCACCCAGTGCCGGGTCCGAACGCAGGTCGGCCAGCAGATCGGCGGCGATGACTTCTGGCGTTGCGGCAACGGCAACCGGCGCTTCGGCGACAGCGACGTCGGTCTCTTCGATCGTGGCAAGCGCGGCAGCGGGCGCAGCGGCCAGGGTTGCAGCGGCAGGCGTGCTCGCGACGGCGGCGGGCATCTCTACGCCGGCATCGTGCAGCAAGCCTTCCAGATAATCGTCCAGCTCACCGTTGGCGGTGTGGTTGCTCATGCGGCTTGCTCCATACGCATCGCGTCATCGGCCAGCACCCATTCCAGCGCGCGGCGATAGGCGGACAGGCCGCGGCCCTGATAATCGGCGCCGGTGGCGGGGACGGTCAGTGCGGCGGCATTGCAAATACGGGTGTCCATCGGAACGGCGTCTTCCCACACCACCGGTCCGTAGGTGGTCTGCATTTCTTTGAGCGTTTCGTTGCCGGCGCGGGTGCGGCGGTCGAACAAGGTCGGCAGGATCGACACCGGCAGCTCGCGGCGACGCGAACGCTGCACCATGTCGGCGGTGCGCACCATGCTGGCCAGGCCATGCAGCGCGAGCGGCTCGGCCTGGGTCGGCACCACCACGCGGTCGCAGGCGGCCAGCGCGTTGATCATCAGCAGGCCGAGCGTAGGCGGGCAGTCGAGCAGGATGTAATCGTGTTGACCAGCGTGGCGGGTCATGGCGTTCTGCAATGCCAGGCCCAGGCCGGGTTGATTGGCGCTACGGCGCTCCAGCGTGGCCAGTGCGGCTTGCGCGCACACATACGACAGACCGGGGATGCTGCTTTCGTGCGCCAGGCTGGCCAGATCGCTCGGCGGGGTGCCGAACAGATCCAGTACCCCGCGCGGCGGCGGGTCGACCGCCACGCCGAACGCGCGGGTGAGCGAGGAGTGCGGGTCGAGGTCGATCAACAACACCCGATGGCCGAGCGCGGCCAAGCCGCGACCCAGCGCCAGCGTCGTGGTGGTCTTGCCTACGCCGCCCTTTTGGTTGGCGATTGCCCAGATACGCATCTCACTGCACTCCTTCAATTACGGCGGGGACGGAACTTGTGCCGCTTTCGGTGGTGACGGCCGTTTGGCCGCCGTCTGACTTGGGAAGCTTTGGCGCCCCGGCGGCGGTCGCGTGCAACTGCGATGGCGGATCGGGTGCGAGTGAGCCAGCTGAGTCAGCGAGGATGATCAACACCACACGCCGGTTCGCATTCCGTCCCGCCTCGGTTGTGTTATCGGCACGTGCGCGGAATTCTCCATAGCCCACCATCGCCAATCGTTGCGGGGCGATGCCATCGTCGGCAAACAGGTGCACCACGCTGGCCGCACGCGCCGCCGACAGCTCCCAATTGGAGGGGAACTGCAGGGTGGCGATGGGCTGGTTGTCGGTATAGCCCTCCACGCGCACGCCGTTGGGCGCATCGCGCAGCACCGACGCCAACGTGGACAGCGTTCCGCGGGCGCCGCCGGCGAGGGTGGCCGAGCCGGTACCGAACAGGATGTCGCTGTTGATCTCCACTTCGATCCACAGATCGTTGCGGCGGATGGTGATGAGTTTCTTGTCGATCAGCGGCGACAGCGTCTTGCTCAGCTGTTCGGCAACCGCGTCCATCTGCCGCTGCGCACGCGCCAGCTGGGTCTGATTGCGCAGCGACACCGGCATGCGCATCTGCGCGGCCATCGACGGCAGCAGGGTGGGGTCGGTGGGGCCGTTGGATGCAGCCATCGGCGCGCCGGCCTTGATCACCGACGGGCGGTCGTAATCGGCGCCCAGGCTCTGGGTCTTGCCCAGTTGCACCGGGCTGGCGTTGGTGGACGAGCCGCCGAACGCGCTGGTCAGCGCCTGCGCCATGACCTTGTACTTGCCCTCGTTGAGCGAGGAGATGGCGTACATCACCACAAAAAATGCGAGCAGCAAGGTCATCAGGTCGGCGTACGGAATCGCCCACGCTTCGTGGTTGCCATGTTCTTCGTGGTGTTTGCGACGACGGGCCATAGCAAGCTCTAATGCAAGTAGCCTGCCAATTTCGACTCGATGTTGCGCGGGTTCTCGCCCTGAGCGATCGCAATCAGCCCTTCGATCGCCATTTCGCGCTCGTTGGTGCTGCAATGGATCACGCTCTTGAGCTTGGCCGCCACCGGCAGAAACAGCAGATTGGCCGAGGCAATGCCGTAAATGGTGGCGGTAAACGCCGCCGCGATGCCGTGGCCGAGCATGGCCGGGTCGGCCAGATTCTTCATCACCGCCATCAGGCCGAGTACCGCGCCGATGATGCCCAGCGTGGGCGCATAGATGCCCATGCCCTCGAACACCTTGGCCGCGGCAAGATCCTGACGCTCCTGGTTATCGACTTCGATTTCCAGCATATGCCGCATGGATTCGGGCTCCACGCCGTCGACCAGCATCTGCAGGCCCTTGCGCAGGAAGGCATCGCTCTGGCGCGGCAGCTGGTCTTCCAGGCCCAGCAGGCCCTGACGACGCGCGATGTTGCTCCATTCCACGATCCGCGCCACCAGTTGCGGGCGATCGCTGGCCGGCGGCTGGATCACCCAGCGCAGGATCTTGAACGCGCGCCGGAAAACTGCCGGCGAGGTATGCAGCAGGATCGCCGCTACCGTCCCGACGATCACGATCACGAAGGCAGCCGGCGACCACAGCGACGAAATGCCGGCGCCTTTCAACACGCTGCCGCCCACGATCGCAACGATCGCCAGCACCAGTCCGATAATGCTCAGTCTGTCCATGCAAGCGGTATCGGCCCAGGCGCGGCGGACTTGATAGAGGCGGGCGGTTGGCGCGCCAGAAAGTTGTCGTTCTGGGGTCTGCGCCCGCTTCCTTGCGTGCGCGCCGCGTGCGCGTCATTGGAGCCGGTTCTGCACAAGCCCCTCTCCCGCCTGCGGGAGAGGGGTTGGGGTGAGGGTACGGGCACCTCGGGGTTGAGCTGGCGGGCTCCGGTGCGCAGCTTGCGCGTCATGGGAGCCGGTAGCGCATCGTGACCACTCTGCCAATGCAAACAGACTGGTGCGTTTTCATCGGGGGGGAGTCTGTGTTGATCGACTGTCGGCCGGATCCCTGTCGGCGATGCCGCCCCCATCCGCCCTTCGGGCACCTTCCCCCGCACGCGAGGGAAGGGACGAACGCATGCAGGAGAAGAATGAAATCGCATGCCATTCGGGCACCCTCTCCGACCGTGGGAGAAGGACGAAGTCGTCTGCACAAGCCCCTCTCCCGCTTGCGGGAGAGGGGTTGGGGTGAGGGTACGGGCCACCTTTGGGCCGAGGTTGTACGGAATGTAGTTCGTCACGCACCTGCGCGCAGCAAGATCTACGGAAACGACAATGGCCGCTGTGTGCGGCCGTTGTCATTACTCAGGCAACCCGGATCGTAAACTGCCGATACCGCTGCGCGACTCGCGCGCCACGTCGGTAGCGACGCGGCATCCTGGCTCGCGCCGCAGGCCACTTGCGACCTGACAACTTTGCCCAACCGCACCGAGGCCGAAATCAACGTGCAGCCGCGCGCAGCGGCGCAGGGTGCCGGCGGGCCTCAGAGCAGCCGACAAAACGTATGCGCAATCAGCCACAGGAGGGTGAGTCGTTTCATGCGTCATTGCGGCGGCAAGGTGGGAGCCAGGCTCCCGGAATACCCGGCAATCAGTTGACGCGACTGCGTGCAATGCTTCAGTGGAGCCATCGGTGCGGCCGTGATCGGGGTCAGATTCATTGATCGAACGCCCAGGCAATCACAAGCGATAAAGAATGCTCGCGGTATCAGAATTGCCGTGGCGATGGCAGCCAAGAGGCGTGTGGTGGCCATGTCCTGGAATGTTTCAACACTCATATCGATCCTGCTTCTGGCTGAGCCCGGTTGAAAATGATGGGGAGTGCGCAGGCGCTTCGGTACCGCTTGCGCGCGGATGCGGGCGAGGGCGTTTTGCTGGCGGCGATCGAGCTGCTGCTACCGACGACGCAGCAGGCTGTGCCGTGCTGCATGCAAGCGTGGCGAGCCCGACCGCGCATCGTGGCGCTTGTATTGCTGCGGCCTGCTGCGCGGCAGAATGCGCTGGCGCATGGGCTGTGATACTTAGTTTTCCTTTGCATTAGAACGATCTAATCGCATCCGCGCAGAAGGGGAGAGAAGAGGAGGGAAACCGGGTCGCCGCAACGGCGCCGGATATTTTTGCGTCACTCGCGCGGTGTTCTTGTCCGATCGTTGGATCGATACAAAGCCGCCGAAGCCGATCACTATTGGGAGAACATGATCGAAATGAACTGCATGCCATTCGCACGCAACCGCAGCACCTTGTCCGCCGGTATCGCCATCGCTTTGTTCGCGAGCGCCGCCTCCGCCACCGTCTCCGCCCAGCAGGCCGACGGCACGCCGGCGCCCGCAGGCCAGGCCGAGGTGCAGGCCACGGAGCTGGACGCTGTGACGGTGACCGGCTACCGCTACGCGATCGAAAAAAGCCTGGAGCAGAAGCGCAACGCCAACGCCGTGGTCGATGTGATCACCGCCGAGGACGTGGGCAAGTTCCCCGACAAGAACGTGGCCGATGCACTGCAGCGCGTGCCCGGCGTGGTCATCAGCCGCGACGGCGGCGAAGGCAAGAACGTCAGCGTGCGTGGTCTGTCCTCGGAGCTGGTGCTGACCGAATTGAACGGCAACTACATCGCCACCGCCGAGTCCAACGGCGACCCGACGCGCTCGTTCAACTACACGCTGCTGCCGTCAAACCTGCTGGGCAGCGCGGAGTTGTACAAGACCCCGGAAGCGCGCATCGACGAAGGCGGCATCGGCGGCACGGTGATCCTGCAGACGCGGCGCCCGCTGGAACTGGAACCACATTCCGGCTTCGTTTCCGCCGAGGGCACCTGGTCCGATACCAGCAAGAAGACCGACGGCCAGTTCTCCGGTTCGTACTCTTGGCACGACAAGGACAACCGCTTCGGTGTCTTTGTTGGCTACACGCAGCAGAAGCGCACCGCACGCACGCTCAATGCCAGTACCGAGAGCTGGCAGTGGTACGGCCGCGACGAAGTCGGCCCGGCGGTCGACGTGAACGGAAATCCGTCGGACTTCAACGCCAACTGGTGGGGCGGTACCGGTTTCTGGGACCAGAACAGCAATTACTCCACGGGTTTCATGATGCCGACGGCGGTCAGCCTGGATGCCAAACGCGAGGAGCGTGAGCGCAAGGGTGGGCAGCTGACCTTGCAGTTCAAGCCAACCGACGACCTGACCCTGACCGCGAACTATTTCCGCTTCGATCTGTCGCAGAACTCGCAGACCAATACCATCAAGATCCCCGAGTGGAACATTGCCCGCTTTAACGGCGACGGCAACTGGCGCGGCGGCCGTCTGCTCGACGGGCTGCAGTTCGATCCCAGCGGCACGATTGTCACTGGCGCCGCCTACAGCCTGCGTCCGGGCAAGACGTATTACTGCAGCGAGGCGCAGGCCGCCGCAGCCGGCCTGCCGCCGGGCGGCTGGGGCTCGGATGACTGCACGGTGCCGACGCCGCAGATCACCGGCAGCTACAACATCGAGAAGTCGCAGTCGCAGACGGTGGACCTGGGCGGCGAATGGCGTGGCGAGCAGGTGGACGTGTCGTTCAAGGCTGGCCGCACCTGGGCCAAGGGCGGGCCGGAGCTGCAGTTCTCCCTGCCAATCAAGCCGCGCCTGCAGAACGCCGACGGCAGCTGGACCAACGGCAACTTCGCCAGCGCCTGGGACCTGACTGGCACACCGAGCATGACGTTCTCGCCGGAGCTGATGCAGAACCTGCGCAACGGCATCCTGCAGGTCGACCTGGGCTCGACCGGCTCGTCCTGGACCCGCAATACCAATCAGCAGCAATACGCGCAGATCGATACCACCTGGCATTTCGATGGCGAGGTCTTCGACTCGCTGCAGTTCGGCCTCAAGCGTCGCGACGGCGGCATTCACCGCAGTACCGGCAACAACTACTGGGTGTGCCCTGGCACCGATCCGGGCGACTACGACAACCGCTACTGGAACGGGCGCTGCAATGCCATCGCCACGCAGTTCTCGCCGGGCCTGCTGTTCGCGCAGGACAACCTGGCCGGTGGCGTCAACGCCAGCGCGTTCCCGGCGATCAACTTCCCTGGCTACATCGGCTACTTGAACCAAACCTACGGCGCGATGCAGACCCGCAGCGAAGACAACTTCGTCTACAACGTCGACGAGGAGATCTATTCCACCTACCTGCAGCTCAACTTCCACACCGAGCGGCTGCGTGGCAACGTCGGCGTGCGGGTAGCGCGCACCGGCCAGCGTGCCGATTCCACCGACAAGGTGACCGCCTACAACGACTATTTCTTCGACGGCGCCGACGGCAGTCCGCTGGCCTGCCAGCAGGGCGCCGCCATGCCCAGCGGCGCCCCGGCCGACACCTATTGCGGGACCGAAGGCTACTGGCGTTTGTCCGACAGCGTGCAGCGCACCGAGTCGTTCGTAATCAGCGGGCTGGATCGCAACTACACCGACGTGTTGCCGAGTTTCAACCTGGCCTACGACCTGACCGAAAACCTGCTGCTGCGCGCGGCAGCCGCCAAGGTGATCGCACGTCCCAGCTACAACGACATCGCCGCGCCTGGCAGCCTGGAGTTCTACAGCCCCGAGTACGTGGCCGACCGGCGCCTGACCGGCGGTGCCAGCGAGCAGGGATGGTACGGCTCGGGCAGCAACAAGAACCTGGAGCCGTACAAGGCCAACCAGTTCGACCTGGGGCTGGAATGGTATTTCCACCCGGGTTCGGTGGCGGGTGTGGGGCTGTTCCGCAAGAACGTGGAGAACTTCGCGGTCGACGTGATCAGCGACGTCAACATGATGGTCGACGGGCAACCGGTCACCGTGCAGAACTACAGCACCCAGGCCGGCGGCCAGGACGCGGTCTCGCAAGGTGTGGAGCTCTACGCGCAGCACACGCTGCCGTTTGGCCTCGGCGTGCAGGTCAACTACACCTACAACGATGCCAGCAAGGCGGCGGTGCGGCTGGAAGACGGCACCGAGGCCGGCAAGACGTCCATGCCGGGCAGCGCCAGGAACCAGACCAACCTCACCGTGTTCTACGAAGCCGATAGCCTGCTGCTGCGCGCCTCGTACAACCGTCGTGGCGAGCTGGTGCAAGGCCTGGTCAACGGGTTGAACGTCTTTGAGGAGCCGTACTACCAGATCGATGTGAACGCGGCATACAACATCACCCCGGCGCTCAGCCTCACCGCCTCGGTGCTGAACCTGACCAAGCAGGAGTCGCGCTCGCACCTGGGCGAGGACACCCGAGCCCGCTTCTATAGCGGCGGATACGCAGGCCGGCTGGCGTACTTGGGGCTGACTTACAAGTTCTAGGCGCCAGCGTGTCGCGCCCATGCTGCCGCGTGGCGGTATGGGCGCGATGGTAAAGAAGTGCATCTGGAGCCGTTATTCGGAACCGTTATTCAACCTGGAACCGTTATTCACAAGCTCAAGAACATCTGGGCGCTGCGAATCCGCCGCTAACCGAAGTTTGACAAGCTAAGCAGCTGAGTTCGAGCCTGGAGGCGTTGAAGGTATAACCGGTGACGATGTCGCTAGATAGTCCCGCAACTGAAAAGCCAAGGACGAACCGGCCTCTACGAGCCTGTCCAGCATCTCCAGAGTAGCCTGCCTGAGGGACACGTCTCGTAGGAGCGCCTGACGGTGCTCGTGCACCGCTACTTGGCAGACCGTCTCAGTGTGCCAGAGGATGCTTCCTTCGTTGAATAAGTCAGAAGGAGCCTTCGATATCGCGTCCCTCAGTTGTCCTAAGGCGGAGGGCACTGCTGTTGACCTTCCGACACCTGCCATTAGCGCAAGAAGATGTTCGAGCGCGTGCCAGCTGTCACCTGCTGCGACAAGGCAGTTGGCGACGAAGCGAGGGTGGTTTCGCAGCAGCGGCAAGTCATGGAAGGTCTTGGTCCATGGAATGGACTGAAACAGCAGCACGGCGAGCGGCTTCTCGTTCTTGCTGTACACGCGCCGCGAGCGCGCGCGCAACGACTCGTCTGGAAGGATCTTCGCTGCGGCCCGGTCCCATACCTGCCAGAAGGCATCCGCGTTAGCGTACTCTTGCTTCATGCACGCGCTAAGGGTTGACTCCAGCACCCTTTCACTAAGCTCTGGGCCGTGCTCGATGCAGTAGTCAAGGGTTTCAAAGATGTGAGTCTTGTCAGTCCTCTGAGCTAGCATTTCAGACGCCAAGAGGTCTCCCACCTCCCAGCGCGCTTCGAAATCAACATAGTTTGGGTCGTACCGGTCAATCCTTGATTTGCCTTCCTGATCGGCCATCAGACGGGCAAGCACTGTAAGCGCCTGGACTCTCCAAGTCTCTGACATCTCGCTGCGGGCGGCATCGAGCGCTATCGTCCATTCTTTGACAGCGGCGAGGCTTCTAGGACTAGGCCTAGGTGCTAGCTTCCCGCCTGTGAGGGCTGCCACCAACCGCTTGCTGGTTGCGTCCCGTGCGTCTTCGTAGAAGTCATGCCTGCGTCTTCGTGCAGCGCCGATTGTGGTGTCGAGCGCTTCGGCGTAGTGCGCCAGCGCCGTTGTCAGGATGTCGGCGAGCAAAGGCTGCGTCGGCCGCAGAATTTCTGAGATGGCAAGAGCTCCTGCTCGGCGAACCTTCCAGACGGGCTCTGTAATGATGTTGGCGAGGCACTCAGGAAGTTTTGGATGGCTTGGGACCACGCTTGCAAGCAAGACGAGCGTCTTGGCTCTCAACTCGCCTGTCGCGGTGCTACGACGGACACAAGCGTCGTTGTCCAGACGCTTCGAGGTGACATCGAGGAGATAGTCCTTGGCCCATTGGAGCGCTTCCGAGTTGTCGGTCGGCCAACGCTGAATCAGCGCGCAAGGGAGGTCGTCATCCATCCCAAACAGCAAGGGCTCTTCCTGCCCCTTAACCTCTTCAAGAAGGTGCTGGAACTCTTCATACACCTCAGACGAGGAGGAGAAGCGGTCTGCGGCCCCCGGGGACAAGGTGAGCATTGGCTGCGTCACAGCTACCGCCCAAAGCCGGACAGCCGCCAAACGGTTCATGAGTTGACTTCTTGACTCCGCTTGGTCACTCACTTGCTTAAGCTCGGGCTCGAGGTTCACGATTTCCAGAGGTATGAGCTTCTCATCACCAATTGGCTCACCGAACTTCATGCCTCGAGCGTCCATGCGCTTAAGCCCCATGCGCCAACCGTCAGGCACGTCTTCAGCATGCTTGAGATCTTCGATGTGCTTATCGAGGATCGCAAAGATGCCCTCCCGGAGGTCGGGGCGGATAATCTGCAACTGAAGCACGAGCATCTCCAAGTGCTGCTTCCTGTGCTGTAGCCGGTTGCTGGCGATGCGCTCCTTTTGCCTCTCGTCGCCCAGGCCGTCGTGGCCGCCATGGATGGCTAAAGCAGTCGACTCTCCCACGTAACGCGCGATGTCGTCGACGAAGAACTGCGGGCAGCTGAAGAGCGGCAGCAGCTTCCCAGTGACGAGGCTCGGATACGCCATCAGTACGCCTGCCACCAACCCTGTAGTGAAGCTCGACTCGCCGCTCTCCAAGACGAACTCAAGGACCTCCGAGATGATCTCCGGCTGCACCTTCGCCTCGACCAACAGCCTTTCCTCCAGCGCCATAAGTGCGCAGTTCAACACGTAGCTGGAAACGGAGTGGCCGCGATAGGCGGCCCAAAGTCGCCAGTCGTGGATGTGGGCCCGTCCGTTCGGACTTTGCTCCGGCGGAAGAACGGTGACTTCCTCCGGATGCGATTTGGCAAATGACACGGCTGCGTGATTGCAGAGCTGCACGACAAAGCGAATGCTCTTGGCAAAGGAGTAGAGCAAAAGCCACCGGAAAGGTCCTTGCAGCACGGAGGGAGGGAAGAATGCATGGCTTGCCCTCTGACTGAGGCCCATTGCTGCCTCCCAGCCGACCATGCCGAAGTGACGTTCGGCTCGAGGCTCAGGTTCGGTGTAGAGCGCCCAGAACGCAGTGCGAACTAAATCCGCATTGAAGTAAATCGGCTCCCTACAGTGCTTGATGTTGGTAACAAATTCCAAGCGCTCTTCGGCGTAGACGTCGCGATCTTCTCGATCCGCGGAGATCCGTTTAATAAGTGCGTCGATGAACACCTTGAACTTGGCGGGGTCAGCTCCAGAGCAACGACACAGGAGCTCGTAGAATCGCCGGCCGAGAGACTTCTCTCTGTACCAAGTGTCGTTGTCTCGCCAGCAATAGCGCTCCGCCATGGTGAAGACGTCGGTCACACGTGGGCTGGGCTTGTGCCAAGCGTCATCGTGCGCGACCGCATCCTCGGCGAGTTGGACAACCCATGAGTGGGCTTCCGGCGGCAGAGATGGGAATGCCGTTGCGACCAGCCCAATCATCACGTCCCAAGCCTTGCCTACCGGTGCAGCCATCCCGATTCGGGAAAGAAGTTCTTTGTTCGCGGAGTCGGCCGCCAAGTGCGAGTAGTCGATGGAGGTCGGACCCTTGCAAGCAACCCTCAGTAGGTGACACAGGCGCTGAAGCAGAGCCGCGCTGCTGAAAGTGCCATTGTTTCCAAGCTTTGCGACCAGCTCCTCAACTCGCTCAGAGCGCAGAAGCCCGATGGCTATCTCATCGCGCCAAAGCTGCGCAATCGTCGATTCAGGCCGGAGAGCTGCCTCCAAGAGCGCGTAGGCATCATCATCGCCTTCAGCCGATCTCTGAGCCGTCCATGAGCGCAGAGCTCGTCGCATGCCCGCATGTGAGCCGAGCTTTGTGAATAACGCTAACCAGTCCCGCTCCGCGGAGCGCACCTCACGTTCTACTCGAAAGAACAGCGACCAATCCTCCAAGACGTCATGTGCCGGGGCTACTCGGTCGGCCTCGTCCTTCGCGAGCACAGCGTCTTGCAGGAGCGACGTGACAGCTTCAACGTCCGGGGGGGGCTCGACGAACTGCGCAAATCGCTCGGTGCGCAGGTAGCAGACTTGGTCGAAGGTCGCTAAACGGCTTGTGCGCATGGCGGCCGAAAGGCCTCTGCGGGGCGCAATTCGCTCTGTCCAAAGCGCCCTCCTAAGGTCGTTGCCCGAAGCACTTGGTAGTGCAGTTCCTGCGGCGGCGTACTTGAAAGCAAGCTGCAGGTAGTAGGGAGTGCGCAGAACCTCTTTTACAGCTGAGTCTTTGGCGACAACCTCTTCAAGCGGGCTTGCGACTACCGCGGTGGCAATCTCCGCGTCCGTGAGCAGAGGAACGTCTATGACTTGGCTGGAAAAGCTATAGAGGAAGTTTGTGTACAGGCCGTTGAGAGCATAGGAGCGCGTCGTGATGCAGAGCCTCGAAGACTTGTTCTTGCGAACGAGTGCGAGCAGCTCTTCGAGCGCGCCTGGGTTCTGTGACTCCAGAGCCTTCTCCAGCGAGTCGATGATGACAGTGGGTGCCCCTGTGTGCAGCAGTGTATCGATGCCTAGCACCGGGTCTTGAAGCCCGTTCAGGGACTGGACTGCTGCCAAAGTCGGCGCATCCAGCTCATCAGCCCTGAAGAAGAACAATGGACCGGACTCACGACGCAAAGAAGCGAGCTCAGAGACGACCGCCGACTTTCCTGCGCCCGGCCCGCCAGTAATGATGACGAGTTGGCGGTCATCGAGTGCTGACAACACACGGCCTAAGCACTCGCCTCTAGGGATGTGTGCGCCATTGGGCAGGTTTGTCGAGATGAGGGAGAGTTGAAGTAAGGCTCGCTGAGTCAAACGCTCAGCAATATTGCTCAGTGCGCGCGAGGAAGTCAGGCGGCTCATTGCCGCTTGCAATCCTTCTTTGGCCGTCTGAGACCACGTTGTCCGAGTGACAGTCCCTACTGAAATGCCTTGCTCTTGCACATAGGAGACAAGGCCATCCCATACCAGCTCTCCTGAGTCGCTTGGTTGCCCTGAGGTCAACAGTGCTTGGACGAGGCTGAGCTCCTGTGAGGATTCGGTGCCCAAGTCATGAATGTCAACACGAAGACGCTGGAGCAGCTGGAAGACAAGCTCCTCAGTGTACTTGTCGGTCAACGTTTCCTTCGAGACCGTCTTGAACGCTTCCCAGGTTTCCTTGTGCTTCTTGTCGAAGAGCTTGGAGTTCACCTTCTGCAAGTAGTCAGCGAGATCTACTGATGCACGGGAAAGTTCGCAAAGACGCTTTGCTGCCTGGTTAGCGGCCGTCGCCGGGGCGATGGTCGCAAGAACCAGCACGTCACAGCCGCGGTCAAAAGGGCTCTTCTCGATACCGAGGAAGTCGCGCCAGGCACCCTGCAGTCCGTCGATAAAATCTGTGTTACCAGCAGTGGCATTGAGGCCTCGCTTGCACTGGACGAGTTGTAGCCAACTTTCCTTGGGATCACGGAGCCGACAGTAGACATCGTCGGTGTGAGCGCCTTTATAGCGAGCTTCAAAGCGCAGTTCTTCAACCCAGGCACCGTGCAAGCAAAAGGCTGTAGGCAAGCCCGTAAGCATGTTAGCTAGGTACAGGGCGCCCACACGGGCCTGAAAAACGCCGCCACCGCCGCCAGTAGCGACAGTGCTCATCACTTGGGTGCCGTGCAGCGGGTCGCGCGGGGTGACTTCCTTCTTCTTACTCATTGCAAAGTCTCTCTCCGTTGCGCGGCGCATGCTGGAGACGATCATAAAGCGTAGCGGGACGGTTCGTGGGACCTGCAGCAGAGCTATGCAAACTGCGCAGCGAGGAGCATTGCGACACCGGTCCAGCCTGGCTGGAAAACAACGGTTCTGTCCGTGATGGGGTCAGGTGCACTTATCAGGCGACGGCGTTCGGCTTGCGTGGCCCTTATGGAACTTCGCCAGCGGCACACACAGCCGCGCGAGACCCGCCAGCGTGTATTGACACGCCAGACCGTGTACTTGCAATCTAAGCCCAAGGAGCGTCGAAACTCCTCACGTAGCGGTACCCACCTCCGTCAAACCGGTGGGTTTTTTGTGCCTGCATCCTGCAGGTACAAGCCGACGCAATGCCTGCGTCGGGAGGGCGGCTAATACAACACCCGCAAGGGGAATATGCCCGCCGGCTACGTGCGGTTTCGAACCTCCCGACATCCCGTCGCCGTTGGCGGCGGTTCTTGGGTTGTTCCAGGAGGGCGTTGCCATGTCTACCGCACCATGCATGCCGGCATCTTTGCTGGTTGATCTGTTTCCAGCCTTTGCTCACCGCTTGCGGCAGGATGTAGCCCAAGTGCTGCGTCGGCTCGCAGCACGCGCAGCTGTTGAGCGAGCGATCAACGATCCCGCACATTCGCTGAGTCGCCAGCTCGGTGTGTTGCCGCACATCTTGCGCCGCCGGTTCGCACGCATGGCTGTGCCATTGCAGCAGTACGTCGCTGCAACCATCACCCGCCATCACGCGGAGGCGTCATGACACGTCGCCGCCCACCCACGGCATCTGCCACCTCACAGCCCAGCAGCAAGCGTGCACGCCCCGCGACGACCAAGCGAGTGCAGTGGATCTACGTTGAGCCCGACCGCACCAAGCTGCCACCGATGCTGCCGCCCGACCCGGACGCCTCCCCGCAAGGCCCTGGCACGCTGGGCGCACCCCGCCGCGCCCGCCGCCCGCGCCAATGCACCGTCAGCTATACCCATTACCCCGGCGCCCACAATCACGGCGGCGACCAGCACGTACCCCAT
>NZ_LMOP01000004.1 GCF_001423585.1 Xanthomonas sp. Leaf148
GGCGACAACGTGAAGATGGTCGTGACGCTGATCAACCCGGTCGCGATGGATGAAGGTCTGCGCTTCGCAATTCGCGAAGGCGGCCGGACCGTCGGCGCCGGCGTGGTTGCCAAGATCGTCAAGTAAGCAATGCCTGCAGTTCGGCGGCCCTGGCCGCCGACACTGCGCGAATGGCGGGCCGGCTGAACATCGGTCCGCCTTCGTTGTCTTAGGGTTTGCGGTAAACGAGTACATACGCCAGTAGCTCAATTGGCAGAGCAGCGGTCTCCAAAACCGCAGGTTGGGGGTTCGAGTCCCTCCTGGCGTGCCACTCCTCTTTCCGGCCCAGCGACTCGGGTCAGATCGGTAACTAGAGCCGGATGAATAGCAAAATCGAGCCTTCCAAAAGCGCGTCTTCTGCCAGCGCTGATATTGTGAAATACGTTCTCTCCGCGATCCTGGTGGTTGCGGGGTTGTTTGTGTGGTTCTGGTTTTCTGCTCCCGAGCGTGCCACGCAGTTGGGAGCCTGGACGCCGCAGTTGCGCGCGCTGGCTGTCATTGTTGGGCTGGCGGCGGGTGCATTTGTGTTTTTAGGGACTGGCAAAGGCCGGGAAACCCGCGAATTCATGTCCGAATCCAGGTTTGAGTTGCGCAAGGTGGTCTGGCCGACGCGTCAGGAAGCCATTCGCACTACCTGGGTGGTGATTGTTGTTGTGATCATTCTGAGTTTGCTGTTGGGCGGCTTCGATTTCGTCATCCAGAAGCTCACGCAGTGGTTCCTGGCTCGTTAAGGAGAATCAAGCAGTGAAGCGTTGGTATGTCGTTCACGCCTATTCAGGCTTTGAAAAATCGGTTGCGCAGGCATTGCGCGATCGCATCGTCCGCACCGAAATGGAAGATCGTTTCGGTGACGTGCTGGTGCCGACCGAAGAAGTGATTGAAATGCGCGCCGGCCAGAAGCGTCGGTCTGAGCGTAAGTTCTTCCCCGGCTACGTGCTGGTGCAGATCGAAACCCACGAAGAAGCCGGTATTCCGCGCATCGACAATGAAAGCTGGCACTTGGTGAAGGAAACTTCCAAAGTCATGGGTTTCATTGGCGGTACGGCAGATCGTCCATTGCCGATTCGCGACGAAGAGGCTGATGCGATCCTGCAGCGTGTGCAGGATGGCGTTGAAAAGCCGCGTCCGAAGGTGCTGTTCGAGCCGGGTCAGATGGTGCGCGTCACCGATGGTCCGTTCAACGACTTCAATGGCGTTGTCGAAGAAGTCAACTACGAGAAAAGCCGGTTGCGTGTCGCCGTGCTCATCTTCGGTCGCTCCACGCCGGTCGAGCTCGAGTTCGGCCAGGTCGAGAAGGGCTGACCTAGGCGGGCGCCTGCTAGGCGCCTGCTCTAAATACTGCTATAGTGCGCGGCTCGCTGACCTGGCGACCGCCGGGAAATAATGGCTGCCGCATGGCAGCCATCTGCGTGTGGTACACAGCGCGACGCCGGGACGCGTGATTCTCCCGGTCCGATGGGGAGCCTGTTGTCAGGCGTTAGCACCCGGAGAGCATCGAAATGGCTAAGAAGATTACTTCCTACATCAAGTTGCAGGTTAAGGCCGGCCAGGCCAATCCTGCACCGCCGGTCGGCCCTGCACTGGGTCAGCGTGGTTTGAACATCATGGAATTCTGCAAAGCGTTCAACGCTGCGACTTCCAAGCTGGAGCCGGGTCTGCCGACGCCAGTGATCATCACCGCGTATTCCGACCGTACCTTCACCTTCGTCACCAAGAGCACGCCCGCCAGCGTGTTGCTCAAGAAGGTGGCGGGTGTTACTTCCGGTTCGAAGCGTCCCAATACCGACAAGGTCGGCAAGGTGACACGCAAGCAGCTGGAAGAGATCGCCAAGACCAAGGAAGCCGATCTGACGGCAGCCGAGCTCGAAGCGGCAGTTCGCACGATTGCGGGTACTGCCCGCAGCATGGGTTTGACGGTGGAGGGCTAAGACATGGCACAGAATAAGCGCGTTAAGGCCATTGCGGCCGCTGTCGTCCCGGGCAAGAACTATGCCTTCGAAGACGCAATCAAGATCCTGAAGACCGCCACCAAGGCCAAGTTCGTCGAATCCATCGACGTTGCTGTGCGCCTGGGCGTGGACGCCAAGAAGTCCGACCAGCAGGTGCGCGGTTCGACCGTGCTGCCGGCCGGTACCGGCAAGAGCGTGCGCGTTGCGGTGTTCGCACCGGCGGGCGCCAAGGCTGACGAAGCCCTGGCTGCAGGCGCCGAGGCAGTGGGCATGGACGACCTGGCCGAGAAGATGCAGGCCGGCGATCTGAACTACGACGTGGTCATCGCGACCCCGGATGCCATGCGCGTTGTCGGTAAGCTCGGCACCCTGCTGGGTCCGCGCGGTCTGATGCCGAATCCGAAGGTCGGCACCGTGTCGGCGAACCCGGGCGAAGCGGTCAAGAACGCCAAGTCGGGCCAGGTGCGTTACCGCACCGATAAGGCAGGCATCATCCACTGCACCATCGGCAAGGCTAGCTTCGACGACGAAGCGCTGAAGTCGAACCTGCAGGCGCTGCTGCTGGACCTGATCAAGGCCAAGCCGGCCACCTCGAAGGGGACCTACCTGCAGAAGGTGTCGGTCAGCTCGACCATGGGTCCGGGCGTGACGGTTGATCAGTCGAGCCTGTCGCTGAAGTAATCGAATCCGTCGGGCGTCATGCGCCTGACGTGTTTGTGCAGTACTGCATTGTTTTTCCGGCCCGGGCAACCGTGTGCTGGGAGTCCGTTCCCTCCTTTGGGGTAACGGACATTTTGAAGGCGATCGCCGGCATGTCCGGCGGTAGCCGTCAAAGACCGCAGGCGCGGTCAGCGCAGATCGACGACGGGCAGGGATGCTCGCACTGGCATGGAGTCGCCGTCGATGCAGCGGGATCGCTTAATTGGTTCGTTTCGAACTGGCCGGCGTAGATGGTGTCGCCCTTCTGGAGTTTTCTGGTTTACGCGCATCTGGGACATCCCGGATCGAGTCCACTCCAGGTCTAGAACGGCCACCAAAGGAACATCGGTCGATGTTCCCGGCTTCCAGGATGGAAGCTGCCCTGGACCGCAACCGGCAGGAGCCGCGAGCGGAGTAGTTTGAAGCGGGGATGAAAGGGTCGGCATTGGGGATTTTCAGGGCTGCTGCATGGCCTTGGGCGAATCCCGAATCGCAAATCTCGCGTCCCAGCTTTAACGGAGGAGTGCAATGGCTCTCAATCTGTCCCAGAAGCAAGAAGTAGTCGCCGAGCTGGCAGACATCGCCGCCAAGGCCCACTCCCTGATCGCCGCCGAATACGCTGGCACCACGGTCTCCCAGATGACCGCGATGCGCAAGCAGGCCCGCGAAACCGGTGTGTTCTTGAAAGTTGTCAAGAACACCCTGGCTGTGCGTGCCGTCGAAGGTACCGAATTTGCTGTCGCGTCTGACAAGCTGGTCGGTCCTTTGGTGTATGCGTTTTCGATGGAGGAGCCCGGCGCTGCCGGTCGCCTGATCAAGGAATTCGCCAAGAGCAACGACAAGCTGCAGGCCAAGGTTGTGGCAATCGGCGGGGAACTGTTCCCGGCGAGCCACGTCGACGTGTTGGCTTCGCTGCCGACCCGTGACCAGGCTCTGGCCATGCTGGCCCGCGTGCTGTCCGAACCGGCTGCCATGTTCGCCCGTGCCGTCAAGGCCGTTGGCGACAAGCAGGGCGGTGGCGACGAAGCCGCCGAGCCGGTCGCCGAGACTGCCGAAGCTTGATGTCCTAGCGTCTGCTAGAAACCATTCCAGAATTAATTTCTAAAAGGTAATCACAATGTCCCTTACCAACGAACAGATCGTCGACGCCATCGCCGAGAAGTCCCTGATGGAAGTGATGGAGCTGGTCAAGGCCATCGAAGAGAAGTTCGGCGTCTCCGCCGCCGCTCCGGTCGCTGCCGCTGCAGCTGGCCCGGCTGCTGTGGTCGAAGAGCAGACCGAGTTCAACGTGGTGCTGGTCAACTGCGGCACCAACAAGGTCGGCGTCATTAAGGCCGTCCGTGCCGTGACCGGCCTGGGTCTGAAGGAAGCCAAGGATCTGACCGAAGCCGGTGGCATCCTGAAGGAAGGCGCGTCCAAGGACGAAGCCGAGAAGATCAAGAAGGAATTGACCGAAGCCGGCGCGACCGTCGAAGTCAAGTAAGCAGCATCTTGCATCGCCAGCGTTTTACGGTGATGCACTGAAGGCTGGGGGCCCAAAGCCCCCGGCCTTTGGCCGTTTCGGACGTGAGTCGGGAATGGGAGTTGGAGATCTGCAACTGCGAGGTTGCGCTTTTCCGAATCCCACATCTCCACTCCCGATTCCCGGCCTCACCGAGTTGGTAGTTGGAAGTAGCAAGAGAAGGCGTGCTGGTGCCGGCAATACCAGCGACTTCCAACTGACAATTTTGTTATTTCAGGGCCGCCGCGACGCGGCCCCCGCAGCCTAGGGTGAAGACCTCATGACGTCTTATTCGTTCACCGAAAAAAAGCGTATCCGCAAGGATTTCGGTAAGCAGCGCTCGATTCTCGAAGTGCCGTTTCTGCTTGCCATCCAGGTGGATTCCTATCGCGAATTCCTGCAGGAAGATGTGGAGCCGACCAAGCGCAAAGACCTCGGTCTGCATGCTGCTCTGAAGTCGGTGTTCCCGATCTCCAGCTACAGCGGCAACGCTGCGCTCGAGTACGTGGGCTACAAGCTGGGTCAGCCGGTGTTTGACGAGCGCGAATGCCGTCAGCGCGGCATGAGCTATGGCGCGCCGCTGCGCGTGACCGTGCGTCTGGTGATCTACGACCGCGAGTCGTCGACCAAGGCCATCAAGTACGTGAAGGAGCAGGAGGTCTATCTCGGCGAAATCCCGCTGATGACCGGCAACGGTACCTTCATCGTCAACGGCACCGAGCGCGTGATCGTGTCGCAGCTGCACCGCTCGCCGGGCGTGTTCTTCGACCACGACCGTGGCAAGACGCACAGCTCGGGCAAGCTGCTGTATAGCGCCCGCATCATTCCGTACCGCGGTTCCTGGTTGGACTTCGAGTTCGACCCGAAGGACGCGCTGTTCACCCGTATCGACCGTCGCCGCAAGCTGCCGGTGTCGATCCTGTTGCGCGCGCTTGGCTACAACAACGAAGAGATGTTGGCCGAGTTCTTCGAGATCAACACGTTCCATATCAATCCGGACGAAGGCGTGCAGCTGGAGCTGGTGCCGGAGCGTCTGCGTGGTGAAACGCTGAACTTCGACCTGGCCGATGGCGACAAGGTCATCGTGGAAGCGGGCAAGCGCATCACCGCCCGTCACGTCAAGCAGCTGGAAGCCGCCGGCGTTGCCGCGCTGGCCGTGCCGGACGACTATTTAGTCGGCCGCATCCTGTCGCACGACGTGGTCGATGCTTCGACCGGCGAACTGCTGGCCAATGCCAACGACGAAATTAGCGAAGACCAGTTGGCTGCCTTCCGTAAGGCCGGCGTCGACGCGGTCGGCACCCTGTGGGTGAACGACCTGGATCGCGGTCCGTACCTGTCCAACACCTTGCGCATCGATCCGACCAAGACGCAGCTCGAAGCGCTGGTCGAAATCTACCGCATGATGCGTCCGGGCGAGCCGCCGACCAAGGAAGCCGCGCAGAACCTGTTCCACAACCTGTTCTTCACCTTCGAGCGCTACGACCTGTCCACGGTCGGCCGCATGAAGTTCAACCGTCGCGTCGGCCGCAAGGAAGTGCTGGGCGAGTCGGTGCTGTACGACAAGAAGTACTTTGCCGAGCGTAACGACGAAGAATCCAAGCGTCTGGTCGCCGAGCACACCGACACCTCCGACATCCTGGAAGTGATCAAGGTGCTCACCGAAATCCGCAACGGTCGCGGCGTGGTCGATGACATCGATCACCTGGGCAACCGTCGCGTGCGTTCGGTCGGCGAAATGGCCGAGAACGTGTTCCGCGTCGGCCTGGTCCGCGTCGAGCGCGCGGTCAAGGAGCGTCTGTCGATGGCGGAGTCGGAAGGTCTGACCCCGCAGGAATTGATCAACGCCAAGCCGGTGGCCGCCGCGATCAAGGAATTCTTCGGTTCCTCGCAGCTGTCGCAGTTCATGGACCAGAACAACCCGCTGTCGGAAGTGACGCACAAGCGTCGCGTCTCCGCACTGGGCCCGGGCGGTCTGACCCGCGAGCGTGCAGGCTTCGAAGTGCGCGACGTGCATCCGACCCATTACGGCCGCGTCTGCACCATCGAAACGCCGGAAGGCCCGAACATCGGCCTGATCAACTCGCTGGCCGTGTTCGCCCGCACCAATCAGTACGGCTTCCTCGAAACGCCGTACCGGAAGGTGCTGGACGGCAAGGTGTCCGACGACGTCGAATACCTGTCGGCGATCGAAGAAAACGAGTACGTGATCGCCCAGGCGAACGCGCTGACCGACGTCAAGAACATGCTCACCGAGCAGTTCGTGCCATGCCGGTTCCAGGGCGAGTCGCTGCTCAAGCCGCCGGCAGAAGTCCACTTCATGGACGTCTCGCCGATGCAGACCGTGTCGGTCGCAGCGGCGCTGGTGCCGTTCCTGGAACACGATGACGCGAACCGCGCACTGATGGGCGCCAACATGCAGCGCCAGGCCGTGCCGACGTTGCGTTCGCAGAAGCCGCTGGTCGGTACCGGCATCGAGCGTGCGGTTGCGCGCGACTCGGGCGTGACCGTCAACGCGCTGCGTGGTGGCGTGATCGAGCAGATCGATGCGGCCCGCATCGTGGTCAAGGTCAACGAGGCAGAAATTGGCGGCGGCACCGATGCCGGCGTGGATATCTACAACCTGATCAAGTACACCCGCTCCAACCAGAACACCTGCATCAACCAGCGTCCGCTGGTGAATGTGGGCGACGTGATCGCGCGCGGCGACGTGCTGGCCGACGGCCCGTCCACCGACATCGGTGAGCTGGCGCTGGGTCAGAACATGCTGATCGCCTTCATGCCGTGGAACGGCTACAACTTCGAAGACTCCATCCTGCTCTCCGAGCGCGTGGTGGAAGAGGATCGTTACACCACGATCCACATCGAAGAGCTGACCTGCGTTGCACGCGACACCAAGCTGGGGCCGGAGGAAATTTCCGCCGACATCCCGAACGTGTCCGAGCAGGCCTTGAACCGTCTGGACGAAAGCGGCGTGGTGTACATCGGTGCGGAAGTGCGCGCCGGCGACATCATGGTCGGCAAGGTCACGCCGAAGGGCGAAAGCCAGCTGACCCCGGAAGAAAAACTGCTGCGTGCGATCTTCGGTGAGAAGGCGTCCGACGTGAAGGACAGCTCGCTGCGCGTGCCCCCGGGCATGGACGGCACCGTCATCGACGTGCAGGTCTTCACCCGCGACGGCATCGAGAAGGACAAGCGTGCGCGCCAGATCGAAGAATCCGAGATCAAGCGCGTCAAGAAGGACTTCGACGACCAGTTCCGCATTCTGGAAGCGGCCATCTACGCACGTCTGCGCTCGCAGATCGTGGGCAAGGTCGCCAATGGCGGTCCGAACCTGAAGAAGGGCGACAACGTCACCGACGCGTATCTGGACGGGCTGAAGAAGTCCGATTGGTTCCAGCTGCGCATGAAGGACGAAGACGCTGCCGACGCCATCGAACGCGCGCAGAAGCAGATCCAGGCGCACGAGAAGGAATTCGAAGCACGCTTTGCCGACAAGCGCGGCAAGATCACCCAGGGCGATGACCTCGCACCGGGCGTGCTGAAGATGGTCAAGGTGTTCCTGGCGGTGAAGCGCCGCATCCAGCCGGGCGACAAGATGGCAGGCCGCCACGGCAACAAGGGTGTGGTCTCCAACGTCGTGCCGGTCGAAGACATGCCGTACATGGCAACCGGCGAGCCGGTGGACATCGTGCTGAACCCGCTCGGCGTGCCGTCGCGTATGAACATCGGCCAGATTCTGGAAGTGCATTTGGGCTGGGCCGCCAAGGGCCTGGGTCGCAAGATCCAGCGCATGCTGGAAGCGCAGACCGCGGTCAGCGAGCTGCGCAAGTTCCTGGACGACATCTACAACCACGACAGCGCGATCAATGCGCAGCGTGTGGATCTGTCGCAGTTCAGCGATGAGGAACTGCTCAACCTGGGCAAGAACCTGATCGACGGCGTGCCGATGGCCACCCCGGTGTTCGACGGCGCCAGCGAAGCGGAAATCAAGCGCATGCTGGAACTGGCCGAACTGCCGCAGAGCGGTCAGACCCAGTTGTACGACGGTCGCACTGGCGAAGCGTTCGATCGCAAGACCACGGTTGGCTACATGCATTACCTGAAGTTGAACCACTTGGTCGACGACAAGATGCATGCCCGTTCGACCGGCCCGTACTCGCTCGTGACCCAGCAGCCGCTGGGCGGCAAGGCGCAGTTCGGTGGTCAGCGCTTCGGCGAAATGGAAGTCTGGGCGCTGGAAGCCTACGGCGCGGCCTACACCCTGCAGGAAATGCTGACGGTGAAGTCCGACGACGTGCAGGGCCGCAACCAGATGTACAAGAACATCGTCGATGGTGAGCACGAGATGGTCGCGGGCATGCCGGAGTCCTTCAACGTGTTGGTGAAGGAAATCCGCTCGCTGGCGATCAACATGGAACTGGAAGAGTGATCGAGCTGGATCCAGGCGCTGTAATGCGGTGCCTGGATCCGGAACGTAATGCCCTCGGTTTCATCTCAGATACGAAATTCCTCCGACCCGGAGATATCCAATGAAAGACCTGCTCAACCTCTTCAATCAACAGCGCCAGACGCTGGATTTCGACGCGATCAAGATCGCGCTGGCGTCGCCTGACCTGATCCGTTCGTGGTCCTACGGCGAAGTGAAGAAGCCCGAAACCATCAACTACCGCACCTTCAAGCCGGAGCGTGACGGCCTGTTCTGCGCCGCGATCTTTGGCCCGATCAAGGATTACGAGTGCCTGTGCGGCAAGTACAAGCGCATGAAGCACCGCGGTGTGGTCTGCGAAAAGTGCGGCACCGAAGTCACCCTGGCCAAGGTGCGTCGCGAGCGCATGGGTCACATCGACCTGGCCTCGCCGGTCGCGCACATCTGGTTCCTCAAGTCGCTGCCCTCGCGTATCGGTTTGATGCTGGACATGACCCTGCGTGACATCGAGCGCGTGCTGTACTTCGAAGCCTACGTGGTCACCGAGCCGGGCCTGACCCCGCTCGAGCGCCGCCAGCTGCTGACCGAAGAGCAGTACCTGACTGCACGCCAGGAGTACAACGACGATTTCGACGCCGCCATGGGCGCCGAGGCCGTGTACGAGCTGCTGCGCACGATCGACCTGCAATCGGAAATGACCCGCCTGCGCGAAGAAATCGCCAGCACCGGTTCGGAAACCAAGCTCAAGCGTCTGACCAAGCGCATCAAGTTGATCGAAGCCTTCCTGGAATCGGGCAACCGTCCGGAGTGGATGGTCATGACCGTGCTTCCCGTGCTGCCGCCGGACCTGCGTCCGCTGGTGCCGCTGGATGGTGGCCGCTTCGCGACCTCGGATCTGAACGATCTGTACCGCCGCGTGATCAACCGCAACAACCGTCTGCGTCGCCTGCTGGAGCTCAATGCGCCGGACATCATCGTGCGCAACGAAAAGCGCATGCTGCAGGAATCGGTCGATGCACTGCTGGACAACGGCCGTCGTGGCCGTGCCATCACCGGCACCAACAAGCGTCCGCTGAAGTCGCTGGCCGACATGATCAAGGGCAAGCAGGGCCGGTTCCGTCAGAACCTGCTCGGCAAGCGCGTGGATTACTCCGGTCGTTCGGTCATCACCGTCGGTCCGTACCTCAAGCTGCACCAGTGCGGCCTGCCGAAGAAGATGGCGCTCGAGCTGTTCAAGCCGTTCGTGTTCGCCAAGCTGCAGCGTCGTGGCCTGGCCACCACCATCAAGGCCGCCAAGAAGCTCGTCGAGCGCGAAGAGGCCGAGGTGTGGGACATCCTCGAAGAAGTCATTCGCGAGCATCCGGTGCTGTTGAACCGTGCGCCGACCCTGCACCGTCTGGGCATCCAGGCGTTCGAGCCGGTGTTGATCGAAGGCAAGGCCATCCAGCTGCATCCGCTGGTGTGTACTGCCTTCAACGCCGACTTCGACGGTGACCAGATGGCCGTCCACGTACCGCTCTCGCTGGAAGCCCAGCTGGAAGCGCGTGCGCTGATGATGTCCACCAACAACATCCTGTCGCCGGCCAACGGCGAGCCGATCATCGTGCCGTCGCAGGACGTGGTGTTGGGCCTGTACTACATGAGCCGCGCCCTGGAGAACAAGAAGGGCGAGGGCATGGTGTTTGCGAACACCAGCGAAGTGAAGCGCGCCTACGACAACCGCGTGGTGGAACTGCACGCCAAGGTCAAGGTTCGCATCACCCAGGTGGACGTCGATGCTGTCGACGGCAAGCGCACCAGCGGCACCTCGATCGTGGACACCACGGTCGGTCGTGCGTTGCTGAGCGAAATCCTGCCGGAAGGTCTGCCGTTCCAGCTGGCCAACACCGAGATGACCAAGAAGAACATCTCGCGTCTGATCAACTCCAGCTACCGTCTGCTGGGCTTGAAGGACACCGTCGTGTTCGCCGACAAGCTGATGTACACCGGCTATGCCTACGCCACTCGCGCGGGCGTGTCGATCGGCATCGACGACATGCTGATCCCGGACGAGAAGAAGGGCATCCTCACCGAGGCAGAAGCCGAAGTGCTGGAAATCCAGGAGCAGTATCAGTCGGGCCTGGTCACCGCCGGTGAGCGTTACAACAAGGTCGTGGACATCTGGTCGCGTACCAGCGAGCGCATCGCCAAGGCGATGATGGACACCATCGGTACCGAGAAGGTCGAAAATGCCAAGGGCGAAACCATCGACCAGAAGTCGATGAACTCGCTCTACATCATGGCCGACTCCGGTGCGCGTGGTAGCCAGGCGCAGATCCGTCAGCTGGCTGGTATGCGTGGCCTGATGGCGCGTCCGGACGGCTCGATCATCGAGACGCCCATCAAGGCGAACTTCCGCGAAGGCTTGAACGTGCAGGAGTACTTCAACTCCACCCACGGTGCGCGTAAGGGTCTGGCCGATACCGCGTTGAAGACCGCGAACTCGGGTTACCTGACCCGTCGTCTGGTCGACGTCGCGCAGGACGTGGTGATCACCGAAGTCGATTGCGGCACCACCGAAGGGTTGATCATGACCCCGATCGTGGAAGGCGGCGACGTGGTGGAGCCGTTGAAGGAGCGCGTGCTGGGCCGTGTCGTGGCCGAGGACGTGTACCTGCCGGGCAACGACGAAGAGCCGATCGTCACCCGCAATACGCTGCTCGACGAAGCCTGGGTTGCCAAGCTGGAAGACGCCAGCGTGCAGTCGGTGAAGGTGCGTTCGACTATCAGCTGCGAATCGTCGTTCGGCGTGTGCGCACGTTGCTACGGTCGCGATCTTGCACGTGGTCACCAGGTCAACATCGGTGAAGCTGTCGGCGTCATCGCCGCGCAGTCGATCGGTGAGCCGGGTACCCAGCTGACCATGCGTACGTTCCACATCGGTGGTGCGGCATCGCGTGCGGCTGCGGTGGATAACATCACCGTCAAGACCACCGGTTCGGTGAAGTTCAACAACCTCAAGTCGGTGGCGCATGCCAGCGGCGCACTGGTTGCGGTCTCGCGTTCTGGCGAACTGTCCGTGCTCGATGGCCATGGCCGCGAGCGCGAGCGTTACAAGCTGCCGTACGGCGCCACCATCACCGCCAAAGACGGCGATGCGGTCAAGGCCGGGCAGGGCGTTGCCAACTGGGATCCGCATAACCACCCGATCGTGTCGGAAGTGGCCGGTTTCATTCGCTTCATCGACTTCGTCGACGGCGTCACCGTCATCGAGAAGACCGACGAACTGACTGGCCTGGCCTCGCGCGAAATCACCGACCCGAAGCGTCGCGGTGCGCATGCCAAGGAACTGCGCCCGATCGTGCGCATCGTCGATGGCAAGGGCAACGACCTGACGATCCCGAATACGGATCTGCCGGCGCAGTACCTGTTGCCGCCGCGCTCCATCG
The DNA here is from genome assembly GCF_001423585.1 of Xanthomonas sp. Leaf148. Taxonomy (GTDB): domain Bacteria; phylum Pseudomonadota; class Gammaproteobacteria; order Xanthomonadales; family Xanthomonadaceae; genus Xanthomonas. The sequence continues at coordinate 12,046 of NZ_LMOP01000004.1, forward strand.
TCAACCTGCAGGACGGCGCCGCTGTCGGCGTGGGCGACGTGGTCGCCAAGATCCCGCAGGAAGCGTCCAAGACCCGCGACATCACCGGTGGTCTGCCGCGCGTTGCCGACTTGTTCGAAGCACGCAAGCCGAAGGATCCGGCGATCCTGGCCGAGCGCTCGGGCATCATCAGCTTCGGTAAGGACACCAAGGGCAAGCAGCGTCTGATCATCAAGGACACCGATGGCAGCGAACACGAAGAGCTGATCCCGAAGTACCGCCAGATCATCGTGTTCGAAGGCGAGCATGTGACCAAGGGCGAGACCGTGGTGGACGGCGAGCCGAGCCCGCAGGACATTCTGCGTCTGCTGGGTGTCGAGCCGCTGGCCGCGTATCTGGTCAAGGAAATCCAGGACGTGTATCGCCTGCAGGGCGTGAAGATCAACGACAAGCACATCGAGGTGATCACTCGCCAGATGCTGCGCAAGGTCGAGATCACCGACCAGGGCACCAGCAAGTTCCTCAATGGCGAGCAGGTCGAGCGCCAGCGCGTCATCGAGGAAAATGTCCGCCTGGTCAAGCGCAACGAACTGCCGGCCAAGTACGATCCGGTCCTGCTGGGTATCACCAAGGCCTCGCTGGCCACCGAGTCGTTCATCTCGGCGGCCTCGTTCCAGGAGACCACGCGTGTGTTGACCGAGGCTGCCGTGCGCGGTACCCGCGACAACCTGCGCGGCCTGAAGGAAAACGTGATCGTGGGTCGTCTGATCCCGGCCGGTACCGGTCTGGCTTACCACGCCGGGCGTCGTAAATCGTCCGGTCTGACCGACTCGGAAATGGAAACCTTGTCGGGCAAGCCGACGGTTGCCGAACCGGTCGTCGCTGTGGCGGACGCCGGCGCGGACGAGGAGTAAGCGCTTGCGACGGCGCTCGCAAGAGCGCCGTCAGCCAAGCGAGAGGAGGGCAGGAGGCCTTCCGTTTTCCGGCCTTTGGACGGGCCAGCAGGGTTGGGTTTCCGTGAAGTTGACGGAGTTTCGTCCTGCCAGCTATACTTCCCTGTCTCGGCGGGCCGTTTTTCGGCCTGCCTTCGTTTTCGTGCAAGGCCGTCTCGGCCTCTCTAATCAGAAGAATCAACTGATGACGACGATCAATCAGCTGGTCCGCAAGCCTCGGCAAGCGACCACCTACAAGAGTGCCTCCCCGGCACTGGACAAGTGTCCGCAGCGCCGCGGCGTCTGCACACGCGTCTATACCACTACCCCGAAGAAGCCGAACTCGGCCCTGCGTAAGGTTGCCAAAGTGCGCCTGACCAATCAGGAAGAGGTCATCAGCTACATCGGTGGTGAAGGTCACAACCTGCAGGAGCACTCCGTGGTCCTGATTCGTGGTGGCCGCGTCAAGGATCTTCCCGGTGTGCGTTATCACACCGTCCGTGGTTCGCTGGACGCCGCCGGCGTCGCAAAGCGCCGTCAAGGTCGTTCCAAGTACGGCGCCAAGCGCCCGAAGAGCTAAGGAAATACTCCAATGTCCCGTAAAGGTTCTACTCCGCAGCGCACCGTCCTGCCTGATCCAAAGCATGGCAGCGAAACCATTGCCCGCTTCATCAATATGGTGATGCAAAGTGGCAAGAAGTCGGTTGCTGAGAAAATTGTCTATGGCGCGATGGACGTCATTGGCGAAAAGAATCCGAATGCCGTCGAGCTAGTGCAAAAAGCACTGGACAACGTGGCCCCGGCTGTCGAAGTTAAATCGCGTCGCGTTGGTGGTGCTACCTATCAGGTGCCCGTCGAAGTGCGCTCCTCCCGTCGCACGGCGCTGGCAATGCGCTGGTTGATCGATTCCGCGCGCAAGCGTGGCGAGAACACCATGCCGCGCAAGCTGGCTGCAGAACTGTTGGACGCCTCGGAAAGCCGTGGCGGCGCGATCAAGAAGCGCGAAGAGACTCACCGTATGGCGGAAGCGAACAAGGCGTTCGCACACTACCGCTGGTGACCTCGGGGGCCTTGGTAACGGGGCCCTTCAGCACCATATGAGTGCTGTTTGCGACGCGTCTCGCGTCGCATTCAATCCGAAGGCCGCCGAAAGGCGGCGTTCGGCCATCCGAAATCCAAGAAATTGAGAGGCTCCCCGTGGCCCGCACCACCCCTATCGAGCGTTACCGCAACTTCGGCATCATGGCCCACATCGATGCCGGCAAGACCACCACCTCCGAGCGCATCCTGTTCTACACCGGTGTCAGTCACAAGATCGGCGAAGTCCATGACGGCGCTGCAGTGATGGACTGGATGGAGCAGGAGCAGGAGCGTGGTATCACCATCACCTCCGCTGCGACCACTGCGTTCTGGTCGGGTATGGACAAGTCCATGCCGCAGCATCGCCTGAACATCATCGACACCCCCGGGCACGTCGACTTCACCATCGAAGTGGAGCGCTCCTTGCGCGTGCTCGACGGTGCGGTGTTCGTGCTGTGCGCCGTGGGTGGCGTGCAGCCGCAGTCCGAGACTGTGTGGCGCCAGGCCAACAAGTATTCCGTGCCGCGCATGGCCTTCGTCAACAAGATGGACCGTACCGGTGCCAACTTCGACAAGGTCGTCGAGCAGCTGAGAGCCCGTCTGGGTGCCTATGCCGTGCCGATGCAGGTGCCGATCGGCGCCGAAGACGGTTTCGAGGGCGTGGTCGACCTGTTGAAGATGAAGGCGATTCATTGGGATATCGCGTCGCAGGGCACCACCTTCGAATACGGCGACATCCCGGCCGACCTGGTCGAGATTGCGACCGAGGCGCGTTCGTTCATGGTCGAAGCGGCTGCAGAAGCCAGCGAAGAGCTCATGGACAAGTACCTCAACGAAGGCGACCTGAGCGAAGAAGAGATCCTGGTGGGTCTGCGCGAGCGCACCCTGAAGGTCGAGATCGTGCCGGTGTTCTGCGGCTCGGCGTTCAAGAACAAGGGCGTGCAGGCCATGCTCGACGGCGTTGTGCATCTGCTGCCGTCGCCGGCCGACCGTCCGCCGGTTGCCGGCATCGACGAAGACGAGAAGGAAGACAGCCGTCCTGCGACCGACACCGCGCCGTTCTCGGCGTTGGCGTTCAAGATCATGACCGATCCGTTCGTGGGCTCGCTGACGTTCTTCCGTGTCTACTCGGGCACGCTGAACTCCGGCGACCAGGTCTATAACCCGGTCAAGTCGAAGAAAGAGCGCGTGGGCCGCATCCTGCAGATGCATTCCAACAATCGCGAAGAGATCAAGGAAGTGCGCGCTGGTGACATCGCCGCGGCCGTGGGTCTGAAGGACGTCACCACCGGCGATACGCTGTGTGCACAGGACAAGATCATCACCCTGGAGCGCATGATTTTCCCGGAGCCGGTGATCTCGATGGCGGTGGAGCCCAAGACCAAGTCGGACCAGGAAAAGATGGGTACGGCGCTGGGTCGCCTGGCGCAGGAAGATCCCTCGTTCCGCGTCAAGACCGACGAAGAATCCGGCCAGACCATCATCTCCGGCATGGGCGAGTTGCACCTGGACATCATCGTCGACCGCATGCGTCGCGAGTTCAATGTCGAGGCCAACGTTGGCAAGCCGCAGGTTGCGTATCGCGAAACGATCCGCAAGACCGACGTCAAGTCCGACTACAAGCACGCCAAGCAGTCCGGTGGTAAGGGTCAGTACGGTCACGTCGTGATCGAGCTGTCGCCGATGACCGAAGAAGATCGTAAGAACGATAGCGTCAAGGACGATTTCCTCTTCATCAACGACATCACCGGCGGCATCATTCCGAAGGAATTCATCCCCTCGGTCGAGAAGGGCCTGCGCGAAACGATCACCAGTGGTCCGATCGCTGGCTTCCCGGTGGTGGGTGTCAAGGTCAAGCTGGTGTTCGGCTCGTACCATGACGTCGACTCCTCGGAAATGGCGTTCAAGCTGGCCGCGTCGATGGCGTTCAAGCAGGGCTTTGCGAAAGCCAGCCCGGTGTTGCTCGAGCCGATCATGAAGGTCGAGATCGTCAGCCCGGAGGATTACCTGGGCGACGTGATGGGCGACGTGAGCCGCCGTCGCGGCGTGTTGCAGGGTCAGGACGACAGCCCGTCGGGCAAGATCATCAATGCGATGATTCCGCTGGGTGAGATGTTCGGTTACGCGACCTCGCTGCGCTCGATGAGTCAGGGGCGTGCAACGTTCTCGATGGAATTCGACCATTACGAAGAGGCGCCGACCAACATCGCCGACGCCGTCACCAAGAAGGGCTGAGTTCGCTCAGCCGCTTCAAAAATTTTCTAATTAGAGGTAGCAAGTCATGGCAAAAGCTAAATTCGAGCGCAACAAGCTGCACGTCAATGTCGGCACCATTGGTCACGTTGACCATGGCAAGACCACGTTGACCGCTGCGCTGAC
>NZ_LMOP01000005.1 GCF_001423585.1 Xanthomonas sp. Leaf148
GCTCAGCGCATCCACTGCACTGACGCTGGCGCCTTCGATACGGATGTCGCTGGCCGAGCGCAGCCCCACCTGGTCGCCGCTGATGCTGCCGCCCAGGTGCTCGATGCGACCGGCGTCTATGGACACCAGCTGGCGGCCGGCAATGGTGCCGGTGTTTTTCAGGCCGCCGGCCAGGCGACTGTGTGTCCACTAGACATGCACTGATCATTTTGCACGTTTAAACAGTAACCACTAGCGTACAAGCATTCGCCGACAATTTCGTTGACAAGAATTCAAAAAGCAAGTCACTTTAAATTTTAACGATAAAGCTGATACCAATAAACATTCAATAAATTATAATTTCACTTAATAATCGACCACCAGTCACAGCTGATGTCGGGTTCCAGCCTAATAAACGCTTCAGAGTTTAGCTCAGAAAAATCAAATTTTACGCATAACCCTGAGGCTGTTTCATTTTTAATTATTTCTATGGAAGCGACCTTCTCTGATGAGAATTTGATAACTTCTTTTTCAGAAATCCTCAAAGAGACTTGAAAGGAGTTCATGACGGCGCTAAAGGAAATTTTCATCTCACTTTTTCCATCACTTGAAATTTTCCTGTATGTAGACAGGCCAAGACTTGAGTCAATCTCGATTGGCTCCATGCCTAGTTCAGTCAGAAAATCAATTTTTCTTGGGAAGATCATTTTTTATCTCTTCAATTTCGAGGAATGATTGTGCTCAACCTGCGAGTTCCGTTATCCATTATTTGGAAAGTACTTCGAAGATTCACTGCTTTACCTGATGGTCCGACAAATAACGATTCACGAACTTCATATTTACCGTATTCATTACTGAGCCTATCGACTATATTTCCTTCACTTTTCACGGCGTTGGATAAGTGTTCATTTAGCATTTGGCGACCGGCTGCGTTATCGTGGATGCCAAGTCTCTTCATCTCAAAAGCAAGCTGATTCGATCTGGCAGCGTTATGCGGATTGCTGGCAACGCGACCAAAAATATAATCGAATTTACCCGGTGCCACTTCGACCAGACCTGCCATCAACTTTAAATTTCCAGCGGATAATGCAGCGCCCGCTAAGCCATACAAAGTTTCAGCTGTACTATTTGATAAACCTGCTTTTGAAAGTAGTGTACCACCTATGGTATTAGCTACAACTCCAGAGTCAGTATAGCGTATACCAGCTTGGAATTGATCCACTCCCCAAGCAGCCGCAAGGCAGCCTAGCCCAAATGTCTCAGCACAGGTTGATAGGCCGATTGTTGCAGCTGTACCGCCACTAGCTGCTTGCACGGCACCTATAGCTCTTCCTAAAAGATTTCCATTAACAGAATTCCAAACGCTAGCAGAATCACCCCATTGATCAGCTAGCGTATAGCCGAAAATTTTTTCGCTTATTTTATAAGGTACGCCGAATTCGTCATTTCGGGTTATTTGACTGAATTGACTCGATAGCAATTCTCGCTCTTGCGCATACTCATCCTTCCCGCCTTCCAGCTCCAATATTGAATAAAAATTGAACGAATCGCTACCTACTGGGTACTGAGATGAACATTCGACCTCTGCACATGCAGCAAGTGTCAATCGAAGTTCCTTTTCAGGATCGCCGCCACTAAGCTCTTTGATCTTGTCAATTTCGCTGTTGCGGAGCATGCGGTTATTAATCACTGCATTACCGGCAATCTGTGCACCTTCAGCTGCTTCACCTAAGCTACCGCCAGTCATTCCACCAGCGATTGCACCAACTGCCTGCGACAACGCCATCAGCATCTGCTTATCCGCTTCCGGCAACCGGTTCGGATCGAACTTTCCATCCGGCCCATAGGCTTGCGGGTCATTGCCATACAGCGTTTTCGTCAGGTATTGAGCCGCGAGCTCACCACCAGCACCTGCCAGTGCGCCGCCTGCCATGGAGGTTCCGTTTACTTGTGCCAATACAGCACCGAGCACGGCATGCGACAGCCCCTGCAACACGGCATTAGGATCGCTGCCGTGGTTCTGATCGAAGGTCTTGCCGATCAGCTGCGCGGCGTAGGGTGCCAACGCGTTGGTGGCGACTTGTCTTGCACCTTGTCCGGCCACGCTGCCGACCAATGCCGTCGTCACCGCCTGCAACGCTCGGCTGTAGTCGCCGCCAATGCCCCATTGCTGTTTGGCCTCATACGCCGCGCTGTATGCGGGATTGCTCTGCGCCAATACATCCCGGCGTTGATCTGCGGTCAAGTTGGCAAAGTTCTCCTTCCCCTCTTGGGTTAGGCCATTCTTGTACTGCTCCTCGATGGCGTTGGTTTGGCTCTCTGCTGCTGCAGCAATGTCATCGCCTATCTGCTTGCCGGTGGCAATGACCGTGCCAGCGGCCGCTGCCATCGCCTGCTGCTCACCTAATATCTTGCGGACATCCGGCAACGTGGCCACCGCCTCATGCGCCGCAGTTGCATCGGTGTTGATGCCGAGTGCTGCGGCCGTGGTGGTCTTGCCGCCGATCTTGATGTTGCCTTCGGTCAACGTGGCGCGGGTGTAGGTGGTGTCGCTGCCGCTTTCGCTCATCGGCATTCCCGGCATGAAGCTGCCGGTGTTGGCCTTGCCGTAGTTGCCGTTGGCGATGTTATTGCCGATGTCACTGGATTGTTCGCCAGCGGTCCGTTGGATCGGGTTGCCGTTGGCATCGGTTTGGTTACCGGTACTGCCGAAGCCGCCACTGATGCTGCCCGACGATGCGCTGTAATCCATCTGGTTTTTCAGATCGGTGAACGTCAGCGAGTCGGCCGTTAGCTCGCTCGCACCGGCATTGGTGCTGGCGATGGCGGCACCGATCAGGTTCACGTTGCCAGCAGTGACGTGGTAGCCGCCGTTGCCTGCAAATAGACCCGACTGCTCGACGACACCGAGGTAGTTGCCATTGGCCTTGGCCGCGCTGGCATAGCCGCTGGCATCCCACGCGGTACCCGCCGAGACCTGTACACGTCCACCAACGCTGCTTTCCTTGGATTGGATGTCCAGCTTGTCTTGCAGCGATTCGATGGTGAGGTCGCCACCGATCTGTGCATCGATCCTGTCGCCCTTGACCACCGCGCCGCGCAAGGTGGTGTCACCCTCCGACTTGATTACGATGTTCTGGCCGGCCAGCTGCGTGTTCTGCCAGGTGCTGCCATCCACGTTCGACTTGTGGCTACCGGCACTGGCTTGCACATACGCGTACACGCCGGTCTGCGCACCGACCGATGCGCCGACGCCCACTTCGAATCCGGCGTTGCTGCCCTTGCTCTGTTCGGTTTTGCTGGAGTTGCCCGCCTCCAGCACCAGGTCGCGTGCCGAGTCCAGGCTCAGCGTGTCGCCCGCCTTGAGGTTGCCCTGCACGATGCGCAGGTCGCCTTCGGTGGTCTTCAGGCGCACATTGCCACCACCGGTAATGGTCGAACCTTGCGAAATCTGGCTGCTGCTGTTGAAGCTGCTCTCGTTGGTGGCGAAACCCACGCCCGCTTCGACACTGAGTAAAGAACCGCTACCCGCGCCACCGGCCATGCTGCTGATCGCACTGGCCGACTGATACGCATTCGCCGCTGCCGCCATACCCTGCATCGCGCCCAACCGCCCATCGGACTGACGCGCATCGTCCACATTGTTGATCAGATCGATCAGCGGCGACTTGATGCGCGCGAACGCGCCGATTTTCAGGTCGTCGTCCTTTTGCGAGGCGGAGCTGCTCTGGTTGGCGGTCAGCAGCTGGATCGAGGCTGCGGTGATGTCCACGTCCTTGGCCGCGACCACGTTGCTGGCCGACTGGGTGTACGTACCGCCAGCGGTCAGGCTGACATTGCCGCCCAGGCTGCCGACAGTGCTGGCCACCTGCGAGACCTGGGCGTTGTCGTCGAAGTGGTTCTTCTTGTTGTAGCCGGCAAAGCGCTCGGTGTCGGAAATGACCACCGTGCCGATGCCCTTGCTGGTGGACTGATTGGTATTGCCCAGGATGTCCTGGCCGCTTCTTGTTGTAGCCGGCAAAGCGCTCGGTGTCGGAAATGACCACCGTGCCGATGCCCTTGCTGGTGGACTGATTGGTATTGCCCAGGATGTCCTGGCCACTTTGGATGGTCAGATCGCCCGCTGCGCGCAGGCTCACATTGCCCTGCGCTGCGATATTGCTCGCCGTCAGGGTGATGTCGCTTTGGGTGGTGGTCAGGCTGGCATTGCCGCCCACCGACAACTGAGTGCCGGTGATGGTGTCGGTCTGGCCGTTGCCGGTGCTGGCGATGCCGCTGGACTGGGTGTTGTGCGCGACATCGAAAACGATGTCCTTGCTGGCGAGCAGCAAGGCGTTGCCTTCGGCCGAATGCAGGGTCAGATTGACTTATTAACTACACCTGACCCCGTTCTTACTCCACCCATTTCTTACTCAGTACCATTCAAATATGTTCCCTTTTCCTCGCATCACCCAGCCAAATCACCAACCAAAAGTTTTCTTAGTAGTTCCCCGGCAGTATTTATCTCGCTGGTGGACAGCGGCGTATAGCTAACAACAATTAACACACCTCCCGCCAATTCCGACGCCTCCTCAACGTGCCCTTTGAGACAGCTAATAATCTGCTGAGGACTTTTCCCAAATGCGCGAAGACACAATTCCCCATCAAAATAATTAACCGCACTTATGCGGAAAACACCATCTCTCCCGTTAACATCTTTTTTTGTAGCATCGCATGCAGCGACTACTGCGGGCCAGTCACTTCTAGTAACCGACCAATCATGCAGCGCGGCTCTATAGGCACCAAAAGCACTTACGTATGCAGGGAAAATTATTTTCAACAAGTCGGAATAATCAATTTCAGCATTCGAAAGCTCAAAAAATAGGGAGTCATCAAATTGAGCATTATCCTCTAGATATTTTTCATTTCTAAGAGAGTACGTAACTCGGCCCTTTATTCCCTTTGGCAGGAATTTATCTAAAGAAACAGAAATAACAAGCTCGTCTTCAATATCGGGAACTTCTACAGCAACGGCCAGATCCCATGGCTTGCCTAAGCCGGACAGCTTCTCGAGAAAATTTTTGTGCCGCTTTTCAATCGACTCTGAAAATTTTGGCCTGTGACGAAACTCAAGCTTATACGTAGTCATTAAGGTGCAACCCTCACAGTAATGTTTCTTATATTTTGCTCGATTGACGCCGGCATTCACCGCCGCCTGGGTGCTGTTTTGCTTGGTAACGCTGGCGAAGTCGCCATTGACCTTATTCCTGCTATAGCTCGCGTCAGGGTTGTGTCGTTGCCGCTGATGATCGTTGCGGTCTTGCCTGCAGACAGGTGGCTGTTGCGTTGGGTAATGTCTCCGCCGTCGGCCTTGCCACGCGAGCCGCTTGCGCTTCAAGAAATGGCGAAGCTAAACATTGATGTGGAAAATATTTTTTTATTCTACTGATGAGAGGAAGCCATTTACTACTTCCGAGATTTCATTCTTTGTTAAATAAGCCTCATATATGACGAGGGGTAACAGATCTTCCCATTGCAGTACACCCGCTGAGTCTAGCTTCTGACGGCTCACCTGCGCTCCAACTAATCTCACCTGATCTCTATACGAGACTGAAAAAACATAAGCGCCGCCGTCTTCCAGGTTAAAAGTGGATGCTTTGTATTTTTCGTCAGATTCAGGATATTCTTCAGCTTCATTAAGGTTTTGAGGCAGTGCTAACTCCATCATTTCATTGAAAGCATCTAATGATGAGGAATGGAATATCCGTTCATTTTCAGGGAATGCTATGAGTGGGTGATTAAAGTCGAAGCAAACCGCATCACCGCCAAGAGTTGCTACTCTAAGCTTTTCAGGGAATATTTCGCCGTCAATGATGAAGTGAAAGATTCCATTCACATAGCTTTCTGGGTCAGTCCATTTACTCACAGGAGCAGCGAGGATTGCGAACTTATGTGGGTTTCCAAAGATCATGATTCTCCATCATCGATTAGATCTAGCAAGTGCTTTTATAGCATCGGATCCGTCACTGACTACTGTACCAAAAATCGCCATTGAACTTGTTGCCGCTAAGTTTTTGCTGCAGCTGGCGTTGGCATTGAAGCCACCCCGAAGGTTGCGTTGCCACCCATCGCCTTGCGCTTGCTGCTAAACATCTAATATCCCTACAGGCTAATAATGCATTGTGTGATGGCCTTCATTATGTTGGCTCGCCTGGTCAAAAAAAAAGGATGACACAGCAGTAATGCCAGCGGCAATTTGACTAGTCATAAAACTGGTCAAATTAATCCCGCAAGTGCTGTGCTTATGACGGAATTATCCACTTGTGAAAATTTTTGGATATCTTCACTTTCTCCAAAATCTAAAAATTTCCTTTAGCCAACTAAACTCCTTCTTTTTTTATCCTTCTTGGGCTCAAAAGGAGATGGGACATCATGGTATCGAGGGCTTCGGCCGTCTGAAACAAGATCGGCAGGATAAAATGGCATCTCGACGCATGCACTGTCGTCTATCTGATATATTTTTGCGGCGATTGCTGCCTCAACGCACCAGCAGCCATGATAACTCCCCTGCATGCCAAATGACTCATCGGCGCAGGACTTCCACCAGTATGGCGTACGATGGGCAGGCGGGACACTTCTGGGCCCTGCATCGCGCAAACTCAAAAACCATCCTGAAATAAAATTCTTCAAACTCAGCGATTGGTTTTCATCTTGGTTGATCATTACATTCAAGAGCGAACTGTACGCCTTTGGAAAACAAACTTTAGATCCTATAATTCTTCCAGGAGATTTGTAATTAATGATTCGATCAAGGACGGCATCTTCACCCTCATTGCCAACCAAATTTACTAGTCGTTGCCACTGGGGGGGCAGGTAGTTTCAAAAGCATAGAAAATGCTATAAGGCGGAAGCAAAATGAATAAAAATCAATATTAAGCTCCCATGAATTTCTAGTTCGTCTGGTGCCTTCGTCCCAGACGTCGCTACCCAATGTGACGGATTTTTCCCAAGCATCTAGCAGTACATCGAATCTTTCAATTATTAAATTGATATCGTCTCCACGCGAGTAACGATAAAACATCAGATCAGATGCTTTTATTGCTATCTCGAATAGAAATTGAGGTAAATACTCCAGATTAGGAAAAGGCTCGCTAGCTTGCTCGAGCATTTTTGCTACGGTCTTTTCATGGAAATCTATCCAAGTATTCCAATACAGAATTGAACCCTTGGAATCTCTTTTCAATTTTATTCTCCATGTCATAGACGAGGTGGCTTTATGGTTTATGTCACCCACTAATAATAGTGGTTCATCCATTTGATCCGGCGAAGATTTCCAATAAATAATAATCTAAGTGACTAAATCTGGTCTGTGACCTCTTCCCCGTCTTGGGCCCTCCCAGAACTGAAAAATCCAGTTTTGGGTGGAAAAGAGAATCGGGCGGTGAACTCGGCCGGTGAGACATTGCCGATCAAGCAGTGCGTACGGAAATGATTGTAATCGACCCTAAAGTTTTCGATCTTTTCACGGGCGGCGTTGAGCGACAGGAAACAGTGCGTGTTGAGGCACTCGTCCCGGAAGCTGCCATTGCACGATTCGATGAACGGGTTGTCGGTTGGTTGCCGGGTCGGGAATAATCCATGGTTACGCCGTTGTCCTAGGACCAACGATCCATCACCATCGAGATGAACTTGCTGCCATTGTCGGTCTGGATGCATTGCGGCAGGTTACGTTCCGGCCGCTAGCGTCAGGTCCTTGCCGGCACCGGTGTCCAAGGCGCCAATGGTCAGTTGGTTGCCCGCGCTGATGACGAAATTGCCATCGGTCGGGCCAACAGACTGCGTCAGGGCTAGGCTCGGCCAGCCGTCCTTGCCGCCCCAGGCCCGGCACAGGTAGGTGGCCCCGCGTTGGTTCGTCGCGCTGGCCACCTAGGGCAAGGTCTCGATCCCCTGTCGGCCCGTTTGCGCACCTTCCAGCACTTGATCTGAAAGATCCGCTGCACCGTGTGCTTGTTCATCCCCAACAGTCCGGCCACCGTCCGATATCCGAACGACGGCTCGGCCTCGATCATGGCTTTGATCGGTTCGGCCAGCTCCGGCTTCACCTTCGGCGCTGCCTTGCGCGGCGTGTAGTACAAGCTGCGCCGGGCCACACCGAACCAGCGGCACAGCTCGACCATCGAGACGTCGAACCCGTCCTCCTTCAGGCCCTGCTGGATCGAGACCTTCAGCTCTCGTCCTTGCCCACCAGGGCTGCCAACTTTTTTCGGGCGCGCAGTTCCAGCATGGCTTCGCCGTAGGCTTCCTGCAGGTCCTTGAGCTGGCGTTCGTAATGCCCGCGCACGTCTTCAGGTTTGACCCGCAGCGCGTTCTCCAGCCCGCGCTTACGTTCCTCGACTCACCTTCAATCTCATTGGGCGTCAAGTCGAACTGCCGGCTGGCCAAGGCCACCGTCGTCTTCCCCTGGATGATCTCCAGCACCAGCGCCGACTTGCGTCGGGCCGTCCAGCGCTTGATCTGTTATTCGTCCATCACTGCACTCATCAATGTCCCCTCTGAAAACTAACACCTGAGCAGAGTGTCGGTGGATCATTACACGGGGATCATCGCCGTAAAGGGTTTGGGTCAAGTACTTTGCCGCCAATTCACCACCGGCCCCTGCCAACGCGCCGCCGGTCATGGACGCGCCGTTTACTTCGGCAAGTACCACGCCAAGCACCGCATGCGATACCAACTGCAATGCGGCTGCATCGATCCGATCCGCCGTCACCACGTCACCGCGCAGCGTCGTGTCGCCCTTGGAGGTCAGCACGACGTTCTTGCCCGCTAACTCGGTGTTTTCCCAGGTCGTGCTTTGCGCGTTCGAGTTGTGGCTACCGGCGCTGGCCTGCACGTAGGCGTACACACCGGTTTGCGCACCGATCTGCGCACCGACCCCGACTTCGAAGCCGGCATTGCTGCCCTTACTTTGCTCGGAGCCAACGGATTGGCCGNATAGGCGTACACACCGGTTTGCGCACCGATCTGCGCACCGACCCCGACTTCGAAGCCGGCATTGCTGCCCTTACTTTGCTCGGAGCCAACGGATTGGCCGGCTTCCAACACCAGGTCCCGCGCCGAATCCAGGCTCAGCGTGTCGCCCGCCTTGAGGTTGCCCTGCACGATGCGCAGGTSGCCTTCGGTGGTCTTCAGGCTGACATTGCCGCCACCGGTAATCGTCGAGCCAAGCGATGTCTGACTATTGCTATCGAAGCTGCTTTCGCTGGTGGCAAAGCCGACGCCGGCCTCGATGCTCAAGATCGTGCCGCTCTTGGCGGCCTTGACGCTTTGATAGGCAACTGCCTGCAGGTTGCGCTCTGCGACCCAGCCGGCGCTGCCGCCTACCTTGTTGGGATAGAACGCACAGGCGTAGCCGTCACGGTGCTGCGCCAGCACCACCACATCGCCCTTCACCACGTAGCTGCGTTGCCGGCATGCCGCCTCGCTCTTGCCGGGGCAGCCATCGCTGTCGTTGAGCAGGTATAGACGTGGCACCACAAGCTTTTTTCCTTTCCATCTCAGTAGGTTAGACCACATGGCTAGTGGCTTAACTTCCTAAGACCCTTATCAATAATTCATTTAATTAAAATTTTTTTTGCTTTATTCAGCGCAGAGCTAAAAGCATCCAGATCAAAAATTATTTTTTCGCCTCCTGCTGGAGGATAAATTTCTAATACGTACTCCTCCCGATTTTCACACTTCGAAACTTCTGCCAACAAATAGTTATTTCGCCATAGCTCTACAACTAAACCATCGCGATCGGCGACGCTAGCGATTTCTACAGTGATTTTCATTGATTGGGCCCCAATAGTTAAATAACTTTCCCACTTGAATTGATTCTGACCCCTCGCCCATCAGGGGCCCTTACATCGATAATATCTCCAAAGAGTGCATAATGTCTTGGGGTAGCCACACTGTCTGTATACGACAAAACTTCTTCAATTAATTGATGTCCGAGGCGGCAATGGTCAGGAGATTGCCATCGGTCGAGCCAACAGACTACGCCTTCTGAATTGGCAGGGGTTCTAAATCAAAATTCGAAAAGGATCCTTATTCAAAGCAAATTCATATTAAGTTCGTATCTCCAGCATTCTTCAGCTGTTCTAAGTATTTAAATGGCGGATTTTTCATTTCAAATCCTAGTTGTAAAGCTAACTCAACCGCTTCATCATACTCGCTTGAACTAATGTTTATTTCATATTCCGAAAGGTGGTCACATAATATTTCAAAAGCAAGCTTGGTTTCCCCGCAATTAACATAATCAATAACTCCTTCAACTAAGGATTCATTAAGTCTACCTGGGAACTTTTGTGCAAATGAAATAACTTTAACGGCTGTCATATAAATTCTCATTTAATTGGTGCTAACTGAGGAATGGGGGCGCTATCGGGAAAGGCTGTGATTACTGTACCGGTTGCAGGCTGAAAAACAACACGAATACGGACCCCGTCGCGTGTCTCAAACGCCACCCACTTCGCGGGTTCACCGCGACGCGTATAAATTCCTCCGGTTCCAGTTTGTGCGTACCATGTTGTCGTGGGAGATGTGGCGATATCGCCAATCTCATGAACGATCTTATCGGCTTCCCAAGACTGAGGGAATACGCTTTTTCCCGGTTGTCCAGGCCACATATGTCCCCCGCTCCCAGGGCCATCTCCATATAATATGTGCTTCCTGGCTTCAGGTGAGAGTATATCTACATAATTAGGGGTCTCATTCTTTGCTCGGGTCGTTTCCCCTGGTCGTGGCGATTCCGTTAAATCGGTCTTAGAACCGCCCGCAATTATCTTTTCTCCGCCCTTGAAAATTAGAGTCTGCAAACCAAGTATTCCCAGGTCAACAGCATCTTGCGCCAAAGGGTTCCACCCATCAGGTCGCTTTGAATTAAAGGATGCCAAAACCCCAAATCCCTGCGTCGAGAAGTATGGGGAAGTTAACTGCTCCACGCCATCGCGTCCCTGGGCGTAAGACAATGTAGCCATTCCAAGCCCAAGCGGAACTCCGAGACATGATATTCCTGTTTCGGGGCAGAGCAGCGCTGCTCCAGCAGCCACTTGATAGCCGCCTACCGTGCCTAGCGCTCCACCGACTGCGCCTATGGCTCCTTTAGTCCTATTGACTGCCTCATCGTGTGAGGTGCGGAAATCAGTAGCAGACGCGAGAAATCCATATTCCTCGAACGCGCCTGTGTTCTTGATTGTGCTTAGCTCGGCTTGGTAACTAAGCCCGTTCGTCTGGAGCTGCTTCAATGCTGCGTACTGCGGATCGTCGGTTGGTACCCCATCTGCGCAACGGACATAGGCGCAAGCAGCTGCTGTGAGTCGGTACTGCTCGTCCTCTGATTTTCCTTCTTTCAATAGTTCCAGGGCTTTTGCTTCTACCTGATGCAATTGCCGATTATTAGTATCTTCATTGAACGCAGTGGCTGCACCCGCCGAGCCACCCACGGCCGCGCCTAGCCCAGCTGCGATGCCCGCACCCACGGCCTCCCGCACGCCGTCAGGCAAGTTCTTTGTCAGCTCGTTCAATATGGGTGCCGCTGTAGCAGCCGTTGCCGAACCTAGTGCTCCCTGTGCTCCACCGCCGAGCAGCCCCATCGCTGTATGGGCAGCTACACGGTATTCGCCGCCTTCGTCCCACTTGGCTGCTTCTTCCTCGTTGCCTTGCAGGCGTAGCTGCGCTGCCTTATTGGTCGCGTACTTTCCGACTTCCCTTGAAGCCTGCTGCCCAAACGTCGCAGTGATCTCGGCCCCAGCACTCACCTGCTGCTGCAGCTTCTGCCCGTCCCAGCCTTTGACCAGGCCATTGGCGCTGTCGCCAGTCAGCACATCGCGGTTCAGTGCCGCCAGTACATCGCTGACGCTCTGGCCGGTTTTGGCTTGCTGACCAGCCTGGTCGGTGATGACCAGTGTTCCGCCGCTGATGCCGCTGGTCGTCAGCGATGTCTCGCTGCCGCTCTTGCTGGAGAAGCCGGCGCTTGCGCCTTGTGCACCGCTGCCCTGGTTTTGCCAGGACCAGCTGCTGCCTTGATTGGTGGTCGGTGGCGTCTGGGTCTCGGTCTTGGCGCCGTCCTTGCTGCCACCGGCAGCGTAGCCGCCCGACAAGCTGATGCCCTTGGCCTCATAGCGACTGGTGTTGGTGATGTCGCTCACCGTGAGCGTACCGGTCTGCAGGCGGTTGACGCCGGCGTCTACGGCCGCCTGGGTGCTGGCGATCACGCCGCCCTTCAGGTCTGTATTGCCGCCCACGCGGATGTTGAAGCCGCCATCGCCGGCCTGGATGCCGCTTTGCTCGGTGACGCTGGCGAAGTCGCCATTGACCTTGTTGCTGCTGTAGCTGGCACTGGCGCTGAAGCCAAGACCGAAAGTCACGCTGCCGCCGATCGCCTTGTCCTTGCTGGCATAGGTGCTGGTGTCCTGCAGGCTCTCGATGGTGAGGTCGCCACCGATGTCGGCCAGCACCGTGTCGGCGGAGAGCACCGCGCCCTTCAGGGTGGTGTCGTTGCCGCTGATGATCGTTGCGGTCTTGCCTGCCGACAGATGGCTGTTGCGCTGGGTAATGTCTTCGCCGTCCGCCTTGCCACGCGAGCCGCTGGCACTGGCGGTGATACCGGCGGCCATCCCGTCTGGCCGTAAGTGACCGCCACGCCGATCGCCGCGCTCTTGCTCTTGCTGGTGCTGTGCTGCTCGAAGGTGTCCTGCGCTGCCTCCAAGGTGATGTTGTTGTCGGCGGCCAGCAGCAGGTTGTTGCCTGCTTTGATGTCGCTGCCGCGCACCAGGATGTTGCTGTCTTGGCCACCGCCGGTGGCGATCAGGTTGACGTTGCCGCCGGCCTGCAGCGTCGAGCCCTTCGAGGTGGAGCTGCGTTGTTTGGTCTCGCTCTCGCTCTGGCTGCCGCCCACGGTGACCGAGATGCTGAGATTGGCCGCTTGTGCGGCGCCCTTGGCGGTGTCGGCGTTCATGACACTGCTGGCAGCCTGGCTTGCGCCATAGGCGCTGTAGGCTGCCGAAGCGCCCGCTAACGCCTGCATGCGCGAGTCGCCTTCGGCCTTCTTGCCAGCCTCGCCACTGTTCACCGCCGCCTGGGCGAGATTGAGCGCGGCTGCACTCAACGTCACCGACAAACCGCCTTGCTTGAACTCGGTAAGCTGTTCGCTGCTTGAGGTGTCATGCACCTCGGTGATGGCGATGTCCTTGGCCTTGGCGGTGATGTCGCCCTGTAACGCCATCACATCGCTACCGGTGATCGCCAGTGTGTTGCCGGCGACCAGGGTGACGTTGCCCTCCAGGCTGCCGACCGTGGTGCCGGTGTGGCTGACATCGGCGATGTCGGCCTCGGTCTTGACGGTTTGCTTGCCGATGGTGAAGCCGATGCCGCCGCTACCGAACAGGCCGGTTTTCACCGTCTTTTTGTCGTGCGCTTCGCTATGCGTGCTCTTTGCTGTTTCCAGGGTCAGATTGTTGCCTGCCGCCAGGACGACGTCGCCGGTGCCGACGATCTGTGTGCCTTGCGACAGCAGATCATTGCCTGCCGCGACGGAGATCCGCTCGCCGCTGAGCGAGCTGGTCATCGCCAGGCTGTCATGGCTCTCATCATGCGTCGTGACGGTCTTACCAGACAGGGCTTGCTTCTTGCGGACCTCCTTATCCACCACCGCATCATGCTGCTCCTGCGTGGCGAGTAGCTTGATGTCGTTGCCGGCCGCAAGCGCGATGCCGCCGGTCTGGCTGGCCGCTGCGGTGGAGGCCAGGGTGCCGGGCATCCGCGAAGAACTCTCGCGCCGCGGCGTGATGGGCATCGATGTGCT
>NZ_LMOP01000006.1 GCF_001423585.1 Xanthomonas sp. Leaf148
TTCTTGTTGTAGCCGGCAAAGCGCTCGGTGTCGGAAATGACCACCGTGCCGATGCCCTTGCTGGTGGACTGATTGGTATTGCCCAGGATGTCCTGGCCGCTCTGGATGGTCAGGTCGCCTGCGGCACGCATGCTGACATTGCCCTGCGCCGCGATATTGCTTGCCGTCAGTGTGATGTCGCCTTGAGTAGTGGTCAGGCTGGCATTGCCGCCCACCGACAATTGCGTACCGGTGATGGTGTCGGTCTGCCCGTTGCCGGTGCCTTGCTGGTTGTAGTTGCCGTACGGCAAGCCGGCGGCATTGTTGAAGCCCCAGCCCTTGCCGTTACTGGCGTTACCACTGGATTGAGTGTTGTGCGCGACATCGAACACGATGTCCTTGCTGGCGAGCAGCAAGGCGTTGCCTTCGGCAGAACGTAGGGTCAGATTGACTTATTAATTACACCTGATCCCCGTTCTTTATACTTAAAAAAACCAGCCGCCGGGATGGTTCATATTTTCTCTAAAAAAAATCCATTATCATTAAAAATACAAACCAATCTATCCCAGAATTCTCGGACAGCATTTATGTTTTGAATATCAGATTCGTTGGCAAAATAAAAAGAAATTAGCTCATCACCCAGCGGCGTGCATTCGATTTGAGCATCCATCCACACTATGAGTTTAGCGGCATAATCATGCCAATTAATGCAATCGGATTCACTTTCACTTTCGGGGTTAATGCTACCAAGCAGGTTGACGTATTCTTCTAGCGTCCCTATCTCATTAATTTCAAGCCAATCGCTAGGCGCAAATTTAACTAAATTTGCAGCAAGGCAGAAATGTATAATGGAGACGGAAAGTTTATGAAGAAAAACACTGTCACTATTTATTTTGGATTCATTAAATCTGAAGAAGCAGACCGGCATTTCACTTTTAGAAAGGACATTTAAAACAAATGCGGTCCGTATTTTAATTTCGTCAGTAATCATATTGGCCTCAACGGGTTGGATTAGGTCCAGTATTTCCAGTCAGCGGAAATTTTAACTTAAGAACGTTGCGTTCACCACCGTTAGCTAGATTTACAGATTTTCCATTAATTTCTAAGGAGGCCGTAGTCTGCAATGTCCTATCGCTCGCTATACCAGCCGGACGATAAGTAACCCAGCTTCCATCTGGAGTCATGGCGCGCCATGAACCATTCTTCATATCAATTGCATCACTCGGCTTAACTCCTCCGAAGAATTCTTTCGCTAGAGTCTCTGCCGCCAGGTCAGGGTCCGATGTCGCGGGCATCTCTCTTGGTGTCCCGAGCTCACCAATTGGTCGTCCCGGAAGTTCACCCGCATGAATTTCATTTAATACGTCCTGAGCAGTCTTTTTATTTAGCCCGTCACCTCTAATTTCATCCGGGAGCGTCTTGGTTAGAAGATCTTTAAAAATTGGCGAACGTTTTTCTATTTGATTTTCTAGTTCTGAAATAATTGGCCTAGCCTTGCTCGTACCAGCCATTCCAAAAGTCAATAGATTAGCAAGACTTAAGACGCGTGCATCGAGCGCATCAAGTCCAACAACGGGTTCTCCGGTAAAATAGTTAATTGCAGTGTCGCTGCTCCATACATCTTTCCAGCCAGCAACCGTTTGACCAAAGTCCGCTAGTAATCCACGACCTAGAACAAGGCTAAGGGCAGTCCCGGGCTGAATGTATTTCAGGTCACCTGCCGTTTTACCCATTCCGTTATAAAATAATTCGCCATACGTCGGGAATGTGCGGCTTGTGACGTTGCCGGAATAAACGACATCTCTTTCCGTGATGAAGAAGCCTTGATCTTTCCAGTAAGGCTCCATGGCCTTATCATAATTCTCCTGCGTAAGCTTTCCTGCCGCTTTCAGTTCACTGGTGACTTTCTCGGAGTAAAGCGTTTTTTCTTCATCTCGAATCTTATCAAGGGCAGTCAGCTTCCTCTCGGCATCGCAACCGTCTTCGCTTCCATGTTGGCACAGTGATTTAGCGAGCTTCAGATAATCGTTTTCTGATTCGGTAAGCCAGTTATTCTCAACGGCATTTTTCGCAATATTTGCACCAATAGCCGAATCGGTTAAGCTGCCACCAGTTAATCCACCAGCAATCGCCCCAACCGCCTGCGACAGAGCCACCAGCATCTGCTTGTCCTGTTCGGGCAGCAGGTTCGGATTGAACTTCCCGGTTACCGGGTCGATGGCACGGGGATCATCGCCGTACAGGGTTTGGGTCAAGTACTTTGCCGCCAACTCACCACCGGCCCCTGCCAACGCGCCGCCGGTCATGGATGCGCCGTTTACCTCGGCAAGTACCGCGCCNACCGGGTCGATGGCACGTGGATCATCGCCGTAAAGGGTTTGGGTCAAGTACTTTGCCGCCAACTCACCACCGGCCCCTGCCAACGCGCCGCCGGTCATGGATGCGCCGTTTACCTCGGCAAGTACCGCGCCAAGCACCGCATGCGACACCAACTGCAATGCCGCGTTTGGATTGCTGCCATGGTTCTGGTCGAAGGTCCTGCCGATCAGCTGCGCCGCGTACGGTGCCAATGCGTTGCTGGCGACCTGGCCGGCGCCTTGGCCGGAGACGCCGCCCACCACGACGGTGGTGACCGCTTGCAGTGCACGGCTGTAGTCGCCACCAGTGCCCCACTGCTGCTTGGATTCGTAGGCGGCACGATAGTCGGAACTGTTCTGCAACAGCACTTTTTGCTGATCGGCAGCGCTCAGCCCAGCAAATTGCGTGGCGTCATCGCCTTCCAATTGGCTGATGTAATCATTCGCCGCCTGACCGGCCTTGCGTTCTGCTGCGGCAGCAATGTCATCGCCAATCTCCTTGGCGGTGGTCATCACCGTCCCGGTCGCGGCTGCCAATGCTTGCTGCTCACCCAGGATCTTGCGCACGTCCGGCAGCGCCGCTACCGCTTCATGGGCAGCGCTGGCATCGGTGTTGATACCGGTCGCTGCTGCCGTGGTGGTCTTGCCGCCGATCTTGATGTTGCCTTCGGTCAGCGTCGCACGGGTCAGCGTGGTGTCGCTGCCGCTCTGCATGACCGGAATGCCGGGATTGAAGCTGCTGTAGTTCGCCTCACCGTAGTTACCGTTGATGATGTTGTGGCCGATATTCCTGAACTGATCGCCCGCGCTCGGCTGGGTGGGATTGCCGTCGGCATCGGTCGCGCCTTCGCCCGTGCTTCCGATGCCACCGCTGATCGCCGCCGACGCGGCGCTGTAGTCCATCCGATTCTTCAGATCGGTGAAGGTCAGTGAATCGGCCGTCAGCTCGCTGTTGTTGGCGTTGGTGCTGGTGATCGCACCACCGATCAGATTCACGTTGCCGGCGGTGACGTGATAGCCGCCATCGCCCGCGAACAGACCCGACTGCTGGCCCACGCCCAGGTAATTGCCGTTCGCCTTGGCAGCGTTCGCGTAGCCACTGGCATCCCATGCGGTGCCAAAAGAGACCTGGACACGGCCGCCAACGCTGCTCTCCTTGGACTGTACTTGAGACACGTCTTGCAGCGACTCGATCGTCAGGTCCCCGCCGACATTCGCATCGATCCGATCCGCCGTCACCACGGCACCGCGCAGCGTCGTGTCGCCCTTGGAGGTCAGCACGACGTTCTTGCCCGCTAGCTGGGTGTTTTCCCAGGTCGTGCTTTGTGCGTTCGAGTTGTGGCTACCGGCGCTGGCCTGCACATAGGCGTACACACCGGTTTGCGCACCGATCTGCGCACCGACCCCGACTTCGAAGCCGGCATTGCTGCCCTTACTTTGCTCGGAGCCAACGGATTGGCC
>NZ_LMOP01000007.1 GCF_001423585.1 Xanthomonas sp. Leaf148
GGCGACCTATGCGGCCCCGGCCGTGCGTGCCGCACCCGCGCGGCCGGTGGTGAGTTCGGGGGTCAAGGCGAAGGTGGCTGCAGCCGGGCGGACTCCCGCCTCCAAGCCACGCGCGGTGGTCACCGCCTCCAGCAACGACACCAGCTGGCAGGAGTTCTAAGCCAGCGGCGGCAACGCTGGCAGCGTTGCCGCCCAGTCCGTCATGCAGCCGCGCCCCTCAATGGGCGCGGATTTTTTATGCCCGGCACTTCGCGGTCGGATCAAAACGTCTCGCCACGCAGCGCCCTGACGATGCGTCGTAAAGCACACTCAGTGATCGACAAGACAACTGCGCGTCATCCGCAGGACATCGCGATTTCTCCGTCGCATCAGGTGCTCCGGCAGGGTCCGCTTGGTAATGATCAACATCGAAGCTTGCCCAGATCGGTATCGGCGACTTGGCAAGACACC
Organism: Xanthomonas sp. Leaf148; assembly: GCF_001423585.1. Taxonomy (GTDB): domain Bacteria; phylum Pseudomonadota; class Gammaproteobacteria; order Xanthomonadales; family Xanthomonadaceae; genus Xanthomonas. The sequence continues at coordinate 451 of NZ_LMOP01000007.1, forward strand.
TCCTGTCCTGTCAGCTCACATTCGTGACCGTAGTTATGCTTTTTCTATAAAGAGGTATTCAGCTTCGACGTCTCCGCGCCGCTACTGCGTTAGCAAGGTCATGGCAACTGACACGGCCGCTCTCGACGTAGCACCTTCGCTCACATTCCTGGGAATCGGTATGAACGCACTTCTGCAACGCTACAACGTCGGCCCTCGCCTGGCGGCCGCATTCGCGGTGCTGATCGTGCTGTCCGGCATCATCGCCTTCATCGGCTATCGCGGCCTGAGTTCGGCGCATGCGTTGGTGGACGACATCGTGCACCAGAACATGACCAAGATTCGCCTGTCCAACGACATGATGAATGCCAACTTCATCATTGGCACGCAAGTGCGCAACCTGGCGCTTCCTTATGCCAATGAACGGAATAACGAGTTCGTCGCCGCAATCAAGTCGGCGCGCGTTGATTACAGCAAGGCCCGCGACGCCCTGTATGCCCTGCCCGCGTCGGCGCAGGACCAGGCAATACGTACGCAGATCGACAATCTCCGCATGGCGGCGAAGGCTCTGAATGAGCAGGTCATGCAATTGTCGATTGCCGGAAAGGATAGCGATGCCATACCGCTGCTGTTCAACAAGGCGAGTCCAGCCACGCAGCAATGGCAGAACAAGATTGCCGAAAACATCGCGCTGCAGGACAAGCTGGCCGCGGACGCTTCGACGATCGCGCTGAAATCGATGGACGATTCGCGCAAGATGCTGATCGGCGGCTCTCTGCTCGTCGTGCTGCTCAGTGGCGCGTTGGGCTTGCTGATCACCCGCAGCCTGACCCAGCCACTTAGCCGCGCCACTCGCGCCGCCGAATCGATTGCCGGCGGCAAGCTGGATATCGACGTCGATACCCAGGCAAATGACGAAAGCGCTCGCCTGCTCAAGGCAATGAGCAAAATGCAGCAGCAGTTGCGCAGCCTGATCGCCGCGCAAACCGACATGGCCAAGCGCCACGACGATGGCCAGATCAGCTTCCGCATCGATGCATCCGCCTTCCCGGGCGACTACGGCCGCATGGCCAACGACACCAATCTAGGACATGGCCAAGCGCCACGACGATGGCCAGATCAGCTTCCGCATCGATGCATCCGCCTTCCCGGGCGACTACGGCCGCATGGCCAACGACACCAATCTACTGGTGGCCTCGCACGTGGCCGTGCAGAGCGATCTGGCCCGCATCATGGGGCGCTATGCCATCGGCGATCTCAGCGACGACATGGACAAGCTGCCCGGCGAAAAGGCCGTGTTCACCGATGCAATGGCGCAGGTCAAAGCCAACCTGGGCGCGATGAACAGCGAGATCAAACAACTGGCGCAGTCCGCCGCCAATGGCGACTTCAGTGCACGTGGCGACGCCGAGCGCTTCCAATACGACTTCCGCGTGATGGTGGAGAGCCTCAACACCTTGATGTCCACCGCCGATGGCAACCTGCAATCGCTATCCGGCCTGCTGCAGTCGATTGCCGCCGGCGACCTCACCGCACGCATGAGTGGCGAGTTCCGCGGCGTGTTCGCGCAGATGCGCGACGACGCCAATGCCACCGCCACCCAGTTGGCCGAGATCGTCGGCAGCATCAAGACCTCGGCGATCTCGATCAAGGGCGCCGCCAGCGAGATCGCCGCCGGTAACCAGGATCTGTCGCAGCGCACCGAGCAGCAAGCCGCCAACCTGGAAGAAACCGCGGCCTCGATGGAAGAACTCACCTCCACCGTCAAGCAGAACGCCGAGGGCGCGCGTCAGGCCAACCAGCTCGCCATCGGCGCCGCCAGCGTGGCAGTGCAAGGTGGCGAAGTGGTCGGCAAGGTGGTCCAGACCATGTCCGGCATCGAAGCCT
>NZ_LMOP01000008.1 GCF_001423585.1 Xanthomonas sp. Leaf148
ATCGGACGATTCGCGACGCACCTTGGCATCGAAGTTCAAGCCGCCCGGTGCCAGCCCGCCCTGCCGCAGCACTACCAGCATCGCGCCGACGGTGTCGTACAGGTCGGTCGGGAACTGGTCGGTATCCCAGCCGTTCTGCGGGTTGCCGCGGTTGGCATCGATGCTGCCGAGCAGGCCGGCATCGGATGCCACCTGCAGGTCATGCTCGAAGCTGTGGCCCGACAACGTCGCRTGGTTGGCTTCGATATTGAGCTTGAAATCCTGGTCCAGGCCATGCTGACGCAGGAAGCCGATCACCGTGGCGCTGTCGAAGTCGTACTGGTGCTTCATCGGCTCCATCGGCTTGGGYTCGATCAGGAARTTGCCYTTGAAGCCGATCGCRCGGCCRTAGTCGCGTGCCAGGGTGAGGAAGCGCGCCATGTTGTCCTGCTCGCGCTTCATCTGCGTGTTGTGCAGGCAGGCATAGCCTTCGCGGCCGCCCCAGAACACGTAGTTTTCGCCGCCCAATTCCACGGTGGCATCGATCGCAGCCTTGACCTGCACCGCCGCGCGCGCCACCACRTTGAAGTCCGGGTTGGTGGATGCGCCATTCATGTAGCGCGGGTGCGAGAACAGGTTSGCGGTGCCCCACAGCAACTTGATGCCGGTGTCGGCCTGGCGCTGCTTGGCGATGCCGACCATGTGGGTGAGGTTGCTTTCGTATTCGCCGATGTCGTCGGCATCCGGCGACAGGTCGATGTCGTGGAAGCAGTAATACGGCACGCCGAGCTTGGTGAAGAATTCGAACGCGGCATCGGCCTTGGCTTCGGCGCGCCCCAGCGCGGTGTTGCCCGCATCCCACGGATACGCGCGCGTGCCCGGGCCGAACGGATCGGCGCCGTTGCCGCAGAAGCTGTGCCAGTAGGCCACGGCAAAGCGCAGATGCTCGGCCATGGTCTTGTCGCCGATTTTNGTGCCCGGGCCGAACGGATCGGCGCCGTTGCCGCAGAAGCTGTGCCAGTAGGCCACGGCAAAGCGCAGATGCTCGGCCATGGTCTTGTCGCCGATTTTCTTATTGGCGTCGTAGACCTTGAACGCGAGCGGGTTGTCGGAGTCGCGGCCTTCGAAGCCGATCTTGCCGATGCCGGGGAAATATTCCTTCGCGCCGATGAAAACGGTGTTGCTCATGGGGTGGACTCCTGCAAAAAGGGGGGCGTCACGGGGGAGAGGGATGGCATCAACACACAGCAGTAATGGAACGCGCAACGGCCGGTGGCGCCGCGTCGCTGCAGCACATACCGTCGGTCTGTGCGTGCGTGTTCTGCTTCGCAACCCAAAAAATGTTAGCGCTACCAAAAAGCCGAATGAAAAAAGCCGCGCCATACAGCGAAGCCCAAGGTGTCATGCCGATCCCAGCTGAAACGGTCCTGCGGACTTTACCCAGCCCGCCGCCGAAAGGCTTGCTGCGCTGCGAGATGCGGACTGTTCCGTGGCAGCCGGATGTGGGGATGCCGGTGATGTGCGTTGGCGTGCTGCCCTCACCCGCCCTTCGGGCACCCTCTCCCGCGTGCGGGAGAGGGGACCAGCAGGAGAGGTCACTGCCGGGGGATGGCTAGGTGGGAGGCGCTCCCCCGTAGACGAGGGCTTGCTCCCTTCCCCCGTGTACGGGGGAAGGTGCCCGAAGGGCGGATGGGGGCGGCCACCGCAGGCACGACCCAATCCTCCGGGCAGCTACAATGGGCGGCTTATGACCGCTGTCCTGCCGCTGCCGCAACCCCTGGCCGACCCCGCGCCGCGCGACCCGCGCCAGCGGTTGCAGCGTGAGCAGCTGCGCCTGGGCAAACGGCTGCAACGCCAGGTGGGCCAGGCGATCGCCGATTTCGGCATGATCGCCGCCGGCGACAAGATCATGGTGTGCCTGTCCGGCGGCAAGGACAGCTACACCTTGCTGGACATGCTGTTGCACCTGCAGCGCAAGGCGCCGGTGCCGTTCACCTTGGTGGCGGTGAATCTGGATCAGAAACAGCCCGACTTCCCCGCCCATGTGCTGCCGGCCTACCTGCGCGAGCTGGGCGTGCCATTCGACATCGTCGAGCAAGACACCTACTCGGTGGTCAGCCGGGTGATTCCGGCCGGCAAGACCCTGTGTTCGTTGTGCTCGCGGCTGCGGCGCGGCGCGCTGTATGCCTATGCGCAAGCGCATGGGGTGACCAAGATCGCGCTCGGCCATCACCGCGACGACATCGTCGCCACGTTCTTCATGAATCTGTTTCACCACGCGCGGCTGGCCGCAATGGCGCCCAAGCTGCGCAGCGACGACGGTGCGCATGTGGTGATCCGCCCGCTGGCCTATGTGCGCGAGGCCGACATCGCCGAGTACGCGCAGGCGCGGCAGTTTCCGATCATCCCGTGCAACCTGTGCGGCAGCCAGGAAAACCTGCAGCGCCAGCAGGTTGGCCGCATGCTGCAGCAGTGGGATCACGAGCAGCCCGGCCGGGTCGAGCAGATTGCGCGCGCGCTCGGCGACGTGCGCCCCGAGCAACTGGCCGACCGCACGCTGTTCGATTTTATGACTTTGGGCCGTGCGCCCGACACCGCCGCATCCGCGCACGATTCCACCGCCTGGTTCGCCACTGGCGATACCACACACGACAGCGACTGACGCGCCCACCCGGTCGCCGTCGGTCTTCCACCTCCACGTTTCTCTTCTTCGGTCTTACGCATGTTCTTTCGCAATCTCACCCTGTTCCGTTTTCCCACCACGCTGAATTTTTCCGAGATCGAGACGCTGCTGCCGCAGGTGCAGCTCAAGCCGGTCGGCCCGCTGGAAATGAGTTCGCGCGGTTTCATTTCGCCATTCGGCCGCGACGAACAGGAAGTGCTCTCGCACCGCCTGGAAGAGTTCTTGTGGCTCACCATCGGTGGCGAGGACAAGATCCTGCCTGGCGCGGTGGTCAACGACCTGCTCGAGCGCAAGGTCGCCGAGATCGAAGAGAAGGAAGGCCGCCGCCCGGGTGGCAAGGCCCGCAAGCGCCTCAAGGACGATCTGATCCATGAGCTGCTGCCGCGCGCCTTCGTCAAGAGCTCGCGCACCGACGCGATTCTGGACCTGCAAAACGGCTACATCGCGGTCAACACCTCCAGCCGCAAGAGCGGCGAGAACGTGATGAGCGAGATCCGCGGCGCGCTCGGCAGCTTTCCGGCGTTGCCGTTGAATGCCGAAGTCGCACCGCGCGCCATCCTCACCGGCTGGATTGCCGGCGAGCCGCTGCCCGAAGGCCTGAGCCTGGGCGAAGAGTGCGAAATGAAGGACCCCATCGAAGGCGGCGCGGTGGTCAAGTGCCAGCATCAGGAACTGCGCGGCGACGAAATCGACAAGCATCTGGAGGCCGGCAAGCAGGTCACCAAGCTGGCGTTGGTGCTGGACGACAATCTGTCGTTCGTGCTCGGCGACGATCTGGTGATCCGCAAGCTCAAGTTCCTCGACGGCGCCCTGGACCAGCTCGAACACAGCGACGACGACGGCGCACGTGCCGAACTCGATGCGCGCTTTGCATTGATGAGCGCGGAAATCCGCCGGTTGTTCCTGCTGCTGGAAACCGCGCTGAAGTTGAGCAAGGCGGAGTAATCCGTACGACGCCAGCCGCAGTTGTCAGCGCGGCTGGCGCTGCATCCCAGCGTGCGGCGGATGCCTCGCGCACCGGTTCGCACTGCGTGGCACGCAGTGCGCTGACCGCACCGCGTGCGCATCCGGTGCCTGGCATTCTGCGCTGCAGGCGTGTCATGCAGACGGGCAGCCACGGTGTCCACATCGCGTCCGATGCAGGCAGTCATCCGGCCTCACGCACGCATCCATGCCAATGCCTCCGGCGTCTCACCACCTGACACATCGCAGCGCTATCCTGTGCCCATGTTCAAGCCCGTCCGCCGCCTGATTGCGCCGCCCTCGCAGGTTGTCCAACGCGACTGCGTGCGCGTGCAACTGGAAGGCCGCGAGATCGATGTGCTGCGCGTGCGCGACTCACGCGCGCGGCGCATCAAACTCAGTGTCGACGAACGCGGTGCGCGGCTCACCTTGCCGCTGCGGGCCAGCCTGATCTCCGGCGAACGGTTCCTGCATGCGCATCTGGATTGGCTGAGCACGCAGTTGTCGCGGTACCAGCAGGTCGATGCGTTTCCTGCATTGGAACGCGGTGTGCCCGGGCTGCTGCCGTTGCGTGGCGTCTTGCTGCCGCTGCACTGGCACGAGGGCCGTTACACGCGCATCGAAGTCGATGAGGCTGGCGCGCATTTCCACGTGCCGTCCCGGTTGGGCGACGCCGGTCTGCGTCGCACGCTGAAGGAATTCTATGAAGCGCAGGCACGCGCCGACGTCGGCCGCTGGTTGCCCACCTATCTGCCCGGCTTGCCGCGTCCGCCCACGCGTCTGCGGCTCAAGGTGATGTCGTCGCAATGGGGCTCGCTCGCGCCGGATGGCTCGATGGCGCTGGATCTGGCGCTAGTCCTCGGGCGCCCGTCGGCGTTCGAATACGTGCTGGTGCACGAGCTCTGCCATCTGCTGCAGGCCAATCACTCGCCCGCGTTCTGGGCCGAAGTGGAACACCGCTTCCCCGCCTGGCGCGACGAGCGCAGCTACTTCCACGAACACGGCCGCCAACTCAAGGCCCAGCTACGGCGGTTGTTGCAGGGCGAGTGACGCACACGTCGTTGCGGAAATCACGCCTGCCGCAGCCGCGGCAATCATCAGTACGCGTGTTGAATCCCGCAATGGCTCAGCAACAGGGCCGCCGCCTGCCGATCACGCGTGATGGCACTCTTGGTTAGCGCCACGCGTACGACGCAGCCCTGGCAAGTTGCCGGCAGGCCTGCGCTGACAACCACGCAAAGTGCGATGTCAGCGCACTCTCCGCTGCCGCCGCGCCTGCATCCAGCGTGCCACCCGACGTCCAGTGCTCGGCGTGACACGCCATTGACCACACCTGCTGCAACAGCAGGCGATCATCGGCAGTCAAGTGTGGCGTCGCGTGCACCGTGTCGAAAAACGTCCACGGCGCGTTCCATAGAGCGAAGGATTCAATCGCAGTGACCACACGGATGGGATCTGCCATCGCGTCAGCTTATCTGCGTATCGCGCATGCCTGCATCACGGCTGCGGCAGCGTCGCCAAAAACCCGTTGATCACCGCCGCCACCGCCTGCGGTGCTTCCATATGCACATGGTGGGTGCCGGGCAGCACGTGCAGGCGGGCGTCCGGCACCATAGCCACACGGTGATCGCGCAGGGTGTCGGAGAAATACGGCTGCCCCGGCGTGGCGAAGATCGCCTGGGTGGGGCACACGATGGCGGCCAGCAACGCGTCGATCTGCGCTTCGGTCATGCGGATGGCGGTGGGCAAGGTCAGGCGCGGGTCGGTGCACCAGCTGTAGCCGCCTTCGACCACGCGCAGGCCGCGTTCCACCAGCAAGCGCGCCGCCGGCTCGGTGAGTTGATTGGCCATCATGCGTGCGCGCACCGGCGCGTCCATCGAGCTGAAGACACGCAGCGGCCGCTGCGGCAGGGTACGGGTCGAGCGCACGGAGTCGCGCAGTCGCTCGGCGGTGCTTTCCACCGGTTCGGCCAACGCACCCAGCGCTTCGATCGCCACCAAGGCCTCGATGCGCTCCGGCGCGGCGGCGGCCATCAGGCTGGCGACGCCGCCACCCAGCGAGTGGCCCAGCAACGTGAAACGGTCCCAACCCAATGCATCGGCCACCTGCAGCAGGTTATGGATTGCGCTGCTCAGCGTGTATTCCGCAGCCGTCGGCAGCCATGCACTGTGGCCGTGACCGGGCAGGTCGAGCAGCACCAGATCCAGATCGGGCGCGCGCAGATGCGCACTGAGCGGGACAAAACTGGCGGCGTTGTCGAGCCAGCCGTGCAATGCCAGCACCCGGCGTGGCCCGCGGTCTGTGTTGCGCAAGCCGGTGACACGCCCGATGGCCAGCTCGCACGCAAACGGCTCCAACCTCATGCGCGACGCGCCAATGCGGCCAGTGCCTGCGCGTGCGACGGGGCAGCGTTGAGGCAGGGGATGTAGCTGAGCGTGGCGCCGCGCTCGGCCAGCGTTTCGGCAAAGCCCAGGGCCACTTCTTCCAGCGTCTCGAGACAATCGGTGGCAAAGCCCGGGCACACCAGATCGAAGCTGCGTACGCCGCCTTCGGCCAGCGCCCACAGCGTCGGTTCGGCATACGGCTGCAGCCAGCGCTCGGCACCGAAGCGCGACTGGTAACCCATCTGCCACTCGTCCGGGCCCAGGCCCAATGCGGTCACGATTGCCTGCGCGCTGCGCTCGCATTGCTGCGGATACGGGTCGCCAGCATTGGCCACGCGTTGTGGCAGGCCGTGGAAGGAAAACATCAGCTTCTCGCTGCGTCCGTGTACCTGCCAGTGCGCGCGGATGGAATCGGCGATCGCCGCCACCCAGCCGGCGTCCTCGCAATACTCCTGGATCACGGTCACGTCGATCTCCGGTGCGCTGGGCCGCCACGCATCCACCACGTCCTGGATCGAGGCGGTGGTGGTGGTCGAATACTGCGGATACAGCGGCAACACCACGATGCGCTTGATGCCGCGCGCGCGCAGGGCATCGAGCGTCTTGCGCAGGGCCGGTTCGCCATAACGCATGGCCCATTCCACCTGCCAGTCGGGCATCGCGTCCTTCAAGCCATCGGCCAAGCGGCGGGTGTACACCGCCAGCGGCGAGCCGTCGGGCAGCCACACTTTGGCGTATTTTTCCGCCGACTTGGGTCCGCGGATTGGCAGGATCACCCCGTACAGCAGTGGCTTCCAGAACAGCGGCGGGATCGCGACCACCCGGCGGTCGCTGAGGAACTCGGCCAGGTAGCGGCGCACGGCCGGGGCGGTCGGCGATTCGGGGGTGCCGAGGTTGACGACCAGCAGGGCGGTATCGGAGGTGGTGTTCATGCGCGCCATTCTGGCAGAGCCGGGCAGGACTGCCGAGGACAGCGCATCAATCGTCCCGATCTGCGCCGTCTTGCCGCCGGATGCGCTCACCACCGATTCATTGCACCAGCACTAACGTCGCGGCATTGCTATCTTTGACGGATCGTCCTTTGGAGCTTGTCATGCCTCGTTTGTCGCGTCTGGCCCTGTTGTTGTCGCTGACCTTCGCCGCCGGCCACGCCGTCGCCGGCCCGGAAGAGGACCAGCGTGCGCGTAACGCAGTGCGGGTGCTCAACGAGATAATGAAAATTCCCGAGCAGTCCATCCCGGACAAACTGCTCGACGAGGCGCGCGCCATCGTGGTCATCCCCGACACGCTCAAGGCCGGCCTGGTGATCGGCGGCCGCCGCGGCCACGGTCTGATGTCGATGAAGAACGCCGACGGCAGCTGGTCGCAGCCGGTGTTCGTCAAGCTCACCGGCGGCAGCATCGGCTTCCAGGCCGGCGTGCAGTCCTCCGACGTGGTGCTGGTGTTCCGCAACGACCGCAGCCTGGACAACATCGTCAACGGCAAGTTCACCCTCGGCGCCGATGCCGGCGTGGCCGCAGGCCCGGTGGGTCGCAACGCCGCTGCCGCCACCGATGGCCAACTCAAGGCCGAAATCTGGTCGTGGTCGCGCGCCCGCGGCCTGTTCGCCGGCGTGGCGCTGGATGGCGCGGTGCTGCAGATCGACGATGCCGCCGACCTCAACGCTTACGGCGGCGGTGCCACCCCGCGCATGATCTTCGAAGGTCGCACCAACGAGCGCCCGTCCACCGATGTAATCGCCTTCCGCGACCGTCTGGAAGAGGTCACCTACACCGCGCGCGCCAATCGCAGCAGCGATGGCGACAGCGATGAGACCGCACCGCCACCGCCGGCGCGTGCGCCAAGCGTTGCCCCGGCAGCGCAATCGGCCCCGCCGCCGCCGGCCAACGAGGCCAGCACGGTCCCGATGCAGCCCAGCACCACGCCGCCTCCGCAGCAGGGGTTCCAGTCGGTGTCAGATGGCGAAATCCGCACCGAATCACTAGACGGCAACCGCTAAGCCGCTGTCATCCCCCTGCGCGGTGCGCTGGGGTATCCTGAGTCTTCCTTCTTTTCAGCAAGCGAGCAGATCATGGGCGGTTTCAGCATTTGGCACTGGCTGATCGTGCTGGTGATCGTGTTGCTGGTGTTCGGTACCAAGCGTCTCACCAGCGGTGCCAAGGATCTCGGCAGCGCGGTCAAGGAATTCAAGAAAGGCATGCACGACGAAGACAAGCCGGCCAGCAAGCTCGGCGACGAGTCCCGCACTGCCGAGCAGGCGCGTGAGGCGCAGGCCGAACGCGACCGCGACGCACGCTGATCCGGAGCAGCGTCGGTGTTTGACATAGGTGTTGGCGAACTGACGCTCATTGCGATTGTCGCCTTGGTGGTGCTCGGCCCCGAGCGCCTGCCCAAGGCCGCGCGCTTTGCCGGCTTGTGGGTGCGCCGTGCGCGCATGCAGTGGGATTCGGTCAAGCAGGAGCTCGAACGCGAGCTGGAAGCCGACGAACTCAAGCGCAGCCTGCAGGACGTGCAGGCCTCGCTGCGCGAAGCCGAAGGGCAGTTGCGCAACACCCAGCAGCAGGTCGAAGACGGTGCGCGCGGTCTGCATGAGCAGGCACGCGGCCTGCACGACGAGCTCGGCCGCGATATCGACATCCGCACCAGCGCCACCCCGGTGGCCGCACCGCTGGAGCTGCCCGCCGATGCGCCGGTGGTGCTAGAGCCGGGCAGCTTGCAGCCGCATGCGCACGTACCGGGGCCGTCCCCGGTCATCGCCCAGGCGCAGCCGATTGCGCCGGCGCCCCGGCAGACGCTGGTGCCGGCACCGCACGGCAGCCTGGCCTCCACGCCGGTGAACATGCAGGGCACTACTGCCCCAACGACTGCAGATAGCAGCAGCACCCAGGAGAAGGCGCCTTGAGCCTGTTCGACGACGCACAGGCCGAAAGCAGTCTGATTGAGCACTTGGTCGAATTACGCGCCCGTCTGGTGCGCGCGCTGATCGGTCTGGGCGTGGTGCTGCTGGCGCTGCTGCCGTTTTCACGCGCGATCTATTCCTGGCTGGCCGCACCGTTGGTCTCGCAGCTGCCGCTGGGGCAGACCATCGTTGCGGTCAATCCGGCCGGCGCATTCTTCGCCCCGCTCAAGCTCACCTTCTTCGTGGCGGTGTTCTTCAGCGTGCCGTGGCTGCTGTATCAGGCCTGGGCATTCGTGGCGCCGGGCTTGTATCAGCGCGAGAAGAAACTGGCCTTTCCGTTGCTGGCCTCGGCGGTGGCGCTGTTCTACATCGGCTGCGCGTTCGCCTACTTCCTGGTGTTGCCGGCGGTGTTCCATTTCCTGACCACGTTCAAGCCGGACGTGATCGCGATTACTCCTGACGCCACCTCGTACCTGGACTTCGTGCTGGCGATCTTCTTCGCCTTCGGTGCCAGTTTCGAACTCCCGGTCGCGTTGGTGATCCTGGTGCTGATGGGCTGGGTCACGCCCAAGCAGCTCAGCGAAGGCCGCGGCTATGCCATCGTCGGCATCTTCATCCTGGCCGCCGTACTCACCCCGCCAGACGTGGTCTCGCAGCTGATGCTGGCCATCCCCATGTGCCTGCTTTATGAGCTGGGCATCATCGCCTCGCGGGCTGTGGTGCCGAAGAGCGCTTAGTCTGCGCAAAGTCCCCGGGCTGGTTTGGGAATGCAGAGAACCGTATCAGAGCAGGTGTTCGAAACCTTCTGCGCGCACCATCGGCTGGACTGTCAGCGAATTGCCGAGACATCCACCCGCACGCCCGATTATCACGTGTGGCTTGGCAGCACGGTGGTGGCTGTAGAGATCAAGCAGATTGAGAGTACGCGCGGAATCGATCCGGATGGCGGATGGTCCAGGACGATCGGTTGGCACGTGCGCCAGAAGATTTCCGAGGCGCGGGCTCAGCTGCGTGTGGCTGCCAGTGCCGGTATGCCGACGGTGTTGCTGATTCACAACACCGTCGATCCGTTCCAGTTGTTCGGCACCGAACAACACGACTTCCTGAGCGCCATGTATGGCGAGCTGACAGTCCGGATCGATACATCCGGAAAGGCGTGCGAGTAGTTTCTACCACGGCCGTCATGCTGCCTTGAGAGAGAACGCCAATACGTCCTTCAGCGGCGTGGGACACCTGCGCGCAACGCGCTCCGGTGCAGAGGTGACCGTTTACGAGAACGTGTTTGCTGCGCATGCATTGCCGTTCGGCGAGATACCCGACTGCATTGCGGTCGTTCGCGTGGAGTTCGACCAGACGGACTGACCGATCGAACATCGTAGGAGCGCACCCGGGCGCGATTGGCGTTCCTCGGAAAGCTTCGTCGCGCCCAGGTGCGCTCCTACGGTTCTGCGGGATCGGGCGGCAATACATCCGGACGCGAGGGCGGCGTGGGCTCGATCAGGTGGACCGACACTGCGCAGACCGATCGAACGTCGTAGGAGCGCACCTGGGCGCGACGGGCGTTACCAGGAAGGCCTCGTCGCGCCCAGGTGAGCTCCTACGATCCTGAGGGATCAGGCGGCAAACACATCCGGGCGCGAGGGCGGGGTGGGCTGTGCGGTGGCGCCTTCGTGGGTGAACATCTGCTTCCACGCGGCGTAGACCGAGCCGGCGAAGACCGGCATCAGCACGGCCATCAGCAGCAGCTGCGCCAGCCACATCGCTACGGTTTGCCCGGCCACCAGGCCGACGATCAGCGCGACGATCATCACCGCGAAATAGATCGCGAAAATGACAATGAAGGCCAGCACGAAGAACACCAGCATCGCCGGCAGGTTGTGCAGGCTGGCGCGCAGGCTTTCGCGCAACGCGTGGCCGCCGGTGCTGCGGTCGAACATCACCTGCGGCGGCATCACAAACAGCGCCAGCGTCATCGCCGCAAACGTGGCGATGGTCAGCAGCAGCCACAGCAGGATGCGCCCGGCCGGCAGGCTGGCGGCAAGCTGTTCGATCTGCACCGGGTCCGGCTGCGCGCCGGACTGGCTGATCTGGTTGATCTTGAGCATCACCTCGGACAACTGCTGCAACCCGTTGGCGCCAATCATCGCCAGTAGCAGCACGCCCAGCAGCAGGCCGGCGATCAGCTGCGGCAGCAGCGATACCAGCAGATGCGGCGCGCGGCCGTCCTGCAGGCCATGCAGCAGGTGCGATGGCTTGGCTATGCGGCCCTCGTCGACCTCGCGGATCGCCCACAGCATGCCGCCCATGAACAACGGGCCGGCCAGCACCAGCAGGAATTGCAGTGCCGGGCCCAGCAGCGGCACCAGCACCGACAGCGACACCACCAGCGAGGCGGCCACGCTCCAGATCACTCCCAGCGAGCCAAGCGCCAGCGGCGCCCGCTTCAGCAGCGAGAAACCGGTCAACAGCCATTCTGCGCCGGCAGACGCCGGCACCTTGCGAATTTCGCTCATTCCCATTCCGGATCGATACGCACCGGACCATCCGGCGTAACGCGATTATCGCTGCTTTTGCGTGTGCGCGGCGGGATGAGCGTTCACTGTTTGCAGGCCGCGGGCGTGATGCACGAACCGGCGCAGCAGCTTGCGGGCGACCGGGGCGGCGGTGACCTCGCGGGCGACCGTGCGGGCGCAGTGGCCGTGGCGGGCAATGCACTCGGCACGCGCGCGCACGTAGCCGCGCATATGGTGGGTGGCGAACTCCGGGTGGAACTGCACGCCCCAGGTGGCGCGGCCCCAGCGAAAGGCGTGGCAGCGGTCCTGACGCGAATGCGCCAGCACGATGGCACCGTCCGGCGCGCGCACTACCGTCTGCAGGTGGGTGGCATGGGCCGGAAACTGCGCCGGAAGGCCTGCAAACAACGGGTCCTGTTCAGCCGGCGGGTGCAGCTCCAGCGCGATGGTGCCGGACTCGCGGCCGGCCGGGTTGTAGTCGACTTCGCCGCCCAGCGCGTGGGCCAGCAGCTGATGGCCGTAGCAGATGCCCAGCAACGGCTTGCCGTCATGGGCGGCGTCGCGCAGCCACTGGGCACTGCGCTCGCTCCACTCGGCACGGTCGGTGACGAAGGCGGCCGAGCCGCTGATGATGATGCCGGCAAAGCGGCCGCGGTCTGGCAGGTCGTCGCCATTGGCGACATCGATCACCACGGTGTCGTGTTCGGCCAGCCCGGCCGCCACGCGGATCCAGTGCGGAAAGCGGCCGTATCGCTTCATCTCCGGCACAGGGTGACCGGTTTCGATGATCAGGAACGGCAAAACGGACATGCGCGACAACCCGGACACGACAGATGCCCCCGATTGTAGGCGGCAGTGGCGCGTTTTTTTCAAGCCAGGGCCCACTGCGGACACTGTGCGTGATTGCCGATTGCCATGTGCTGATGCCCTCGCGGACGGGTAGATGGAATGGCGATGGTGGTGGCTGGCGGCCATCGCACATCTTCGATATCGGCAGGCAGGCCCGCGACTGGATTGCCGCAACGTCCTCACCCTTGCAGTCGGAGCATGCCTTGGGGCGCTTGAACGGGAGACGGACGGGGCGCTGCAAGGCGCAGCCCTGGGTGTTTCAGCGCGTTGGTCAGCGGCGTGGTCGGCCCGTCCCGATATCGGCCGGCCGGCAGGCGGAGCATGTTTGGACCGCCGCAGCGAACTCAAGCCTGCGGTCGGAGCATGTCTTGGGGTGCTCACACGTGCGGCGGACGCGGCGCTGCACTCCTCAGCGCCATGGCTGCAGCGCGGTCTTCAGCGAAGTGATCGGGCGATACCGATGATCGGCGGCAGCACACGAGTGGACCGCTGCAGCGCCCTCAACGTGGTAGTCGGAGCGTGCCTTGGGCGCTAGAACGGGACAGCGACGGGGTGCCGTCATGTCTGCTCCCAGGGCGTGGCAGCGTCTGCGCGAACAACGTGGGTCGGGGCTGTAACGTGTGTCGAGCGGTTTTTGTAGGGGCTCGTTCTTGCTGGTTTGAGTGCCGTGGCCTAAACGCCTTCGTACCAGGTGGCGGTCCTGCGTGCGTGCGTCGAGCAGAGTGCATATCCGCATGCGGGATGCCGCGTCCTCGCGCTCGCACGCTCCCATCGACGCCGCCGGCGGGTCTACCCAGAATCGGCGCACCTACCCCCGAACATGCACAAACGACCTGCGTCGCTGGCGATCAGCCGCTTATTCGCGCGGCGGCAGCACCGACAGCACTTCTTCGATGGTGGTCAGGCCGGCGGCGACCTTTTCCAGCCCGGTGCGACGCAGGGTGCGCAGGCCGTCGCCGCGGGCGGCCTGGCTGAAGCTGGCCAGGTCGGTGTCGGCACGGATCAAGCTGCGCAACCGCGGGCTCACCGGCAGCAATTCGTACAGGCCCACGCGGCCCAGATAGCCGGTGCGGCGGCATTCCAGGCAGCCGACCGGGGCGTGCACGTTGAGCGTTTCCGGCAGCGCTTCGCCCGGTTCGCGGATCGCCGCCCAGTCGTCGTCGCTGAGCGTGTGCGGGCGCTTGCAGTGCACGCACAGCGTGCGCACCAGGCGCTGTGCCAGCACGCCGTTGAGCGTGGAAGCGACCAGGTAATGCGGCACGCCCAGATCCAGCAGACGGGTGATCGCCGAGGCGGCATCGTTGGTGTGCAGCGTGGACAGCACTAGATGCCCGGTGAGCGAGGCCTGCACCGCCATCTGCGCGGTTTCCAGGTCGCGGATTTCGCCGATCATGATGATGTCCGGGTCCTGCCGCAGCAGCGTGCGCACGCCGCTGGCGAAATCCAGGTCGATGTTCTGCTGGACCTGCATCTGGTTGAATTCCGGCGCGATCATTTCGATTGGGTCTTCCACGCTGCACACGTTCACATCCGGCGTGGCCAGGCGCTTGAGCGTGGAATACAGCGTGGTGGTCTTGCCCGAGCCGGTGGGGCCGGTGACCAGCACGATGCCGTGCGGGCGCTCGACCAGCGCGCTCCAGCCGGCGGCTTCTTCGGGGCTGAAACCCAGTTGCTCGATGCTCTTGAACGCCGAATCCGGGTCGAAGATACGCATCACGCACTTTTCGCCGAACGCGGTGGGCATCGTCGACAGACGCATTTCCACCTCGCGCCCACCCGGCGAGCGGGTCTTGATGCGGCCGTCCTGCGGGCGGCGGCGCTCGGCCAGGTCCATGCGGCCGAGCACCTTGATGCGGCTGACCACGGCGGTCATCACCGACGGCGGTACTTCCAGCACCTTGTGCAGTACGCCGTCGATGCGGAAGCGCATGCGCCCGGCTTCGCGGCGCGGCTCCAGATGGATGTCGCTGGCCCGCTGCTCGTAGGCGTATTGCAGCAGCCAGTCGACGATATGCACGATGTGGTGATCGTCGGCATTGACGTCGCCGGCGCGGCCCAGTTCCACCAGTTGTTCGAAGCTGGGCAGGCCTGCTCCCGGCTCGGCACTGCGCGCATCGCCACGCGCGCCACGCACCGATTGGGTCACGCCGAAGAACTCCATCGTGTAGCGATGCAGGTCCAGCGGGTTGATCAGCGCCAGCTCAATGCGGCGGCGGCTCAGGTGCTGCACGTCGGCCAGCCACTCCAGCGCCAGCGGCTCGCTGGTGGCGATCAGCACGCGCTCGGCGTCCAGCGCCAGCGGCAGGATGCGGTGGCGGCGCGCGTAGGCATGCGAGACCACACCGGTGACGGCGGCGACATCGATGCGGGTGGGGTCGATACGCAGATAGCGCAGCCCGGTGCGGGTGGCCATCCATTCGGTGAGCCGCTCCAGGCCCAGCTCGCCGGCTGGCGCCTGCGCGGCATGCAGCTTGAGGTTGGCCAGCAGCACCAGCGGATGCACTTCGCTGGCGTTGCGTACGCCGGCGGCGGAGAACTGCACGCGTTCGTGTTCGTGCGGCACCACCATGCCATCGGCAAGCAATGCAGCAGCCACCGGGTCGAACATCAGCCGGCCGCGCGGCAGGATCGTCGCTGCGCTGTCCGGGTCGGCGTTGCGCCGCTGTTCCATGCTGGTGGTTCCCCTGCCGCAATGCTCCCGCGGCAAAGCGCCGCGGGTGGGCCGGTATACTAGCGCACCCCTTTCGCACGGCCCTTGCTGCATGTCCGATTCCCGCCGCGTTCCAATCACGTTCCAGGGCCTGATCCAGACTCTCAACCAGTACTGGGCCGATCAGGGCTGCGTGCTGATCCAGCCGCTGGACCTGGAAGTGGGTGCGGGCACGTTCCACCCGGCCACCTTCCTGCGCGCGCTGGGCCCGGAGCCGTGGAATGCGGCCTACGTGCAGCCCTCGCGCCGTCCCACCGACGGCCGCTACGGCGAAAATCCCAACCGGCTGCAGCGGTACTACCAGTACCAGGTGGCGATGAAGCCCAACCCGGACAACATCCAGGACCTGTACCTGGGCTCGCTCAAGGCGCTGGGCATCGACCCGCTGGTGCACGACCTGCGCTTTGTCGAAGACAACTGGGAATCGCCCACGCTCGGCGCCTGGGGCCTGGGCTGGGAAGTCTGGCTCAACGGCATGGAGGTGACCCAGTTCACCTACTTCCAGCAGGCTGGCGGGCTGGAGTGCAAGCCGGTGCTGGGCGAGATCACCTACGGCCTGGAACGGCTGTGCATGTACCTGCAGAGCTGCGACAACGTCTACGACCTGGTGTGGACCTACGGCCCGGACGGCAGCCCGGTGAGCTATGGCGATGTCTACCACCAGAACGAAGTGGAGCAGAGCGCCTACAACTTCGAGCATGCCAATGTGGAAGAGCTGTTCCACCGCTTCGATGCCTGCGAAGCCGAGGCCAAGCACCTGATCGAGGTCGGCCTGCCGCTGCCGGCGTATGAGCAGGTGACCAAGGCCAGTCACGCCTTCAACCTGCTGGATGCGCGCCGCGCGATCAGTGTGACCGAGCGCCAGCGCTACATTCTGCGCGTGCGCGCGCTGGCCCAGGGCGTGGCGCAGGCGTATCACGCGCAGCGCGAAAAGCTAGGGTTTCCTGGCGTCAAACGCTGATGCGGTGTCCTTCCCCCGCTGGCGGGGGAAGGTGCCCGCAGGGCGGATGGGGGCAGCACGCCGTCGCCGCCGCGCAACCCTCATCCGGCGCATCGCGCCACCTTCTCCCGCTTGCGGGAGAAGGACATCATCAAGCCACCTTCGTCGGTTGACGAACGAAGGCAAAACCAAGGTCCGACGCAATGACTCAGATGCACCCCCTGCTGATCGAACTGGGCACCGAAGAGCTGCCGGTCAAGGCGCTGCCGGGCTTGGCGCAGGCGTTCTTCGATGGCGTGCTGGCCGGGCTGGAGAAGCGCGGCGTCGCGGTCACCCGTGGCGATGCCAAGCCGCTGTCCACCCCGCGCCGCCTGGCGGTGCTGCTGCCGGGCGTGGCCACCGAACAGCCGGAACAGCGCTCCGAAGTACTGGGGCCGTATCTCAATATTGCGCTGGATGCCGATGGCAACCCGACCAAGGCACTGGCCGGTTTTGCCGCCAAGGCCGGCATCGACTGGACCGCGCTGGAGCGCACCAGCGACGCCAAGGGCGAGCGCTTTGTGCATCGCGCAGTGACGCCGGGCGCGCAAACTGCCGCGCTGTTGCCGGAGATCCTGCGCGAAGCCATTGCCGCCATGCCCATCCCCAAGCCGATGCGTTGGGGCGCGCATGCCTATGCGTTCGCGCGGCCGGTGCAATGGTTGGTGCTGCTGTTCGGCACTGAGGTCATCCCGGCCGAACTACTGGGCGTGCGGGGCGACCGCATCACCCGCGGCCATCGTTTCATGCACGAAGGCGAGGTGTCGTTGCCCGCGCCGGGCGATTACATCGACGCGCTGCGCAGCGCGCATGTGCTGGTGGATGCCGATGTACGCCGCACGCGGATCGTCGAAGAGGTCGAAGCAGCCGCCAAGCAGGCCGGCGGCCGCGCGCGCATCAGTGACGACAATCTGGAGCAGGTGGTCAACCTGGTCGAATGGCCGTCGGCGGTGCTGTGCAGCTTCGAGCGCGACTTCCTGGCGGTGCCGCAGGAAGCGCTGATCGAAACCATGGAGATCAACCAGAAATTCTTCCCGGTGCTGGATGATGGCGGCAAGTTGACCGAGCAGTTCATCGGCATTGCCAACATCGTCTCCAAGGACGTGGCCGAAGTGGCCAAGGGCTACGAGCGGGTGATCCGTCCACGGTTCGCCGACGCCAAGTTCTTCTTCGACGAAGACCTCAAGCAGGGGCTGGAAGCGATGGGCGCAGGCCTTGCCGGCGTGACCTATCAGGCCAAGCTGGGCAGCGTGGCCGACAAGGTCGCGCGCGTGGCTGCGCTGGCCGAGGCGATCGCCCCGCAGGTCGGCGCCGACCCGGCGCAGGCACGCCGCGCTGCGGAGTTGGCCAAGAACGATCTGCAATCGCGCATGGTCAACGAATTCCCGGAACTGCAGGGTATTGCTGGGCGCCATTACGCAAAAGCCGCTGGCGAGCCAAGCGAGATTTCGCTGGCCATCGACGAGGCTTACCAGCCGCGCTTTGCTGGCGACGACATTGCGTTGTCGCCGCTGGGCAAGGTGCTGGCGATTGCCGAGCGTCTGGATACCTTGGCCGGTGGCTTTGCGGCCGGCTTGAAGCCGACTGGCAACAAGGACCCGTTTGCGCTGCGGCGTAATGCGCTGGGGTTGGCGCGGACGGTGATTGAGAGTGGGTTTGATCTGGACCTTAATAAACTGCTCGCGAATGCAATCAATCAAGCAAAGATGGCAGTGGTAAGTAAAAAGGCAAACGACACGTTGAAACTTGCCAATGAGGCAAAAGAAAAAGGCGTAAACGTAAAAAACGGAATTTTTTCAGCAGAGTCTTTTAGTTTCGATATGTACGGCGAGCTTTACGACTTCATCATCGACCGCTTGAAGGGTTACTACACCGACAAAGGTGTACCCGCCACCCACTTCAACGCCGTCGCAGAACTGCGTCCCGCCTCCATCTACGACTTCGACCGCCGCATCGATGCCATCGGCATTTTCGCGACGCTACCCGAGGCCGAAGCGCTGGCCGCGGCCAATAAGCGCATCCGCAACATCTTGCGCAAGGTCGACGGCGAGATCCCCGGCGACATCGACACCACGCTGCTGCGCGAACCGGCCGAAGAAGCGCTGGCCGAAGCGGTGGAAGCGGCCATCGGCGACACCGGTGATGCGCTGCACCGCCACGACTACGTCGCCGTGCTCGCCCGGCTGGCCCGCCTGCGTCCGCAGGTGGACGCGTTCTTCGACGGCGTGATGGTCAATGCCGAAGACCCGCAGCTGCGTGCCAACCGCCTGGCGCTGCTGAAGAAGCTCGGCGACCGCCTCGGGAGCGTTGCCGCCATCGAGCATCTGTCCAGCTGATGTCCACCGCTGCCGGTGCGACGCAGTGGCAACGTGCCCAGGACGCGCTGGCCCGCCGCGACATGGCCGCAGCAGCGTCGGCGTTGCAGGCGGTGTTGGCGGTGGAGCCGACGCATGTGTCGGCTCGTGTGCTGTTGGCCGGTACCGTGCTGGCGAGCGGCAAGATGCGCGAGGCGGTCACGCAGCTACGCTTGGCCGCGCGCGATGTGGGCGACGATGTGACGCTGCGTTGCCGTGTGGCGCAAGCGCTGCTGCGCGTTGGCGAACATCGGCCGTTGCATGCGCTGCTGCGGCATCCATCGGTAGTGCAGTGTGGCGATGGCGCGACGCTGGCCTTGCTGGCGCATGTGCATCAATCCCTGGGCGAACATCCCGAGGCGCTGGCGATGATGCAGCGCGCGCAGGCCTGCGGATTCGATGGCGCGGATTTCCGCTTTTTCCTTGCCGTGCAATTGCAGTTCAACGGGCATCTGGATGCGGCAGCGCAGGCGCTGGAACAGACCTTGGCGCAGCAGCCCGGCTACGGCCGTGCGGCGCTGACGCGTGCACGCTTGCGCCGCCAGAGCGCGACCAGCAACCATGTCGCGCCACTGCGCCAGCAGTTGCAGCGCGCTGCACCCGGTAGCGAAGACCGGGCCGGGCTGGCATTCGCGCTGTACAAGGAGCTGGAAGATCTTGGCGAGACCGATGCCGCCTGGGAGGCGCTGCAGCATGGCAATGCAGTCATGCATGCGCGCTTGCGCCACGACGCCGACGCCGAGGCATCGCTGTATGCGCAGTTGGGCGCCTTGGCCGATCAAGGCGTGTTTGCTGCCCAGCCGGCTGATGCTGCACCCGGCCCGCAACCCATCTTCGTGCTCGGCCTGCCACGTTCGGGCACCACGGTGCTCGAACGCATGCTGGGTAACCATTCGCAGATTGTTTCTGCGGGCGAACTGAGCGACTTCGGTCATCAATTGCGCTGGGGCGCGGACCAGGCCGGACGCAGCCTGCTCGATGCGGGCCTGTTGCAGGCGCTGCCCACGCTGGACTACGCACAGGTCGGGCAGCGCTATCTGGAGCAGACGCAGTGGCGCGCGGGGGCGGCGCGCTGGTATATCGACAAATTGCCTGCCAATGCAGTGGCGATCGGGCCGATCGCACGGGCGTTGCCGGGTGCACTGATCGTGCATCTGGTGCGCGAGCCGATGGCGGTGTGTTTTTCCAACTATCGCGCGCTGTTCGGCGATTCCTATGCTTACAGCTACGACCTGCAGACACTGGCGCGTCATTACCAGGCGTATCACGGTTTGATGGCGCAGTGGCGCGCTGCGCTACCTGGCCGGGTGATCGATGTGGACTACGCGCAGATGGTGCGCGATCCATCTGCGGTGCTGGAGCAGTTGATGACGCGCTGCGGGTTGGCGATAGAGCCAGGGCAGATC
This sequence comes from Xanthomonas sp. Leaf148, assembly GCF_001423585.1. Taxonomy (GTDB): domain Bacteria; phylum Pseudomonadota; class Gammaproteobacteria; order Xanthomonadales; family Xanthomonadaceae; genus Xanthomonas. The sequence continues at coordinate 19,721 of NZ_LMOP01000008.1, forward strand.
GACATCACCCGCAATGCCGCAGCGTCGGCCACGCTGAGCAGCGTGCAGGTACGCGAGGGTGTGCATGGGCGCAATGTGGAAGCGTGGCGTCGCTATGCAACGCAACTGGAGCCGCTGAGGCAGGCCTTGTTGCAGGTGGGCATGATCGAAACAGGCGCTACGTGCTAAGCCCCGCTGACAAGCGAATGCGCTCACCGTCAGGTGGGCAGCCTGCTGTTTGATCCCCGTCAGCCCACTGCCACGTTGGCAGGTGCGATGTCCGCGCTGCTTGCGGGACCGCTGTTGGCGGGATGGATGTCACGTAAGAACCTGCGTGGATGGACGCACGGCGCGTCGTGCAAGCGGTGAGGGCATCGCGCCCTCATCCCACGTGTTTGGCAACATGTCTGCCAAGGCGAGTGCGACCAGACCTGGGCTCCATCGAGACAGCGTTCAAGTGATGCTGGTCGCTGCTCCGAGTTCAATCCAGGCCCATCCGCTTTGGCGGGGATGCCTCAAAAAAAGACCGGCAGTCATGATGACTGCCGGCCGTTGGTCACAACCGATGACTCACTGCGCGCCGAAGCGCCAGTTCAATTCCAGCATGTACGAACGGCCATAGCCGGTGTAGTTGAAGATGTTGTAGTACGGGTAGTCGGTGTAGGTGCGATCACGCGGTGGGCGGGTGTCGGCGAGATTGTTGACGGTTGCAGTCAGCGAGATGTCGTCGTTGATCGCATAGTCCAGCGTCGCATTGAAGGTGGTCCACGCTCCGACCTTGCGCGCCCCTTCCACTGCATAGCCATCGGTACTCTGCTGCGCGAGGAGGTTAGGGGTACGGCCGTAACGCTGGCCGAACAAGGTGGTGGTCCATGCATCCTTCTGCCAGGTGATCGAGGCATTGGTGATGCTGCGGAACTCGGAAGAGAAGAACGGCTCGCTCAGCAGGTCGCGCACCGGGTCTTGCGGGAACTGCTGGCTTTCATGCTTGAGCGTCAGGTTGTATTGCGCGTCGAACACAAACAGGCCCCAGGATTCGGTGGCCAGGTTGTAGGTCGCCTTGGTCAGCACACCGGAGATTTCCTCGTTGGAAATATTGACCGGGTTGATGCGGATGTTGCTCAGGCGATTGGGTACCAGCGCATCGGCGGCGGTGCGGTCGATACGCGACAGCGCGTCCACGCAGGTCGGCGAGTTGATGTCCAGGGCGCCGAGCCGGCAGGCCGATTCGTTTTGCAGCAACGCATCGGTGCTCAGGTCGCTGACCTTGTCATCGATCTTGATGTTGTAGTAATCGGCGTTGACGCTGAAGCGTGCGCTCGGCGACCACACCACGCCGGCGCCCCAGGATTTTGCGGTGATCGACTGCAAATCCGCATTGCCGGACCGACGGCCCTGGATGCTGGTGCCGGCAAAGGTGCAGTCGGCAATCGGCACGCCGGGTTCTTCGACCGCACAGCGGTAGTAGTCGTTGACGCCCTGGAAAAAGCCGCTGTCGCCAGCGAACGAGAACGCCATGTCCGGTGCCTTGAACGCAGTGGCGTAGTTGCCGCGGAACAGCAGCGAATCGATCGGGCGGAACTCCAGCGCGGCCTTGTAGGTGAACTTGGAATCGCCACCGCCGCCCTGGTTCTTGTAATCGTCGTAGCGGCCGGACAGGTTGGCGGTCAAGGTGCTCAGGATCGGCACCCGCATTTCGAAGGCCGCAGCCCAATTCTCGCGCTTGCCGCTGCCCTGGGTGCCGGTCAGCTGATAGAAGTCGCCTGCAATCACACGCGGGTCGGTCGGATTGGTCCAGTACTGATTACCGGCCTGCAACACACCGGCGACGCCGACCGCACCGGCCGGCAGGTTGAACAACTCGGTGTTGGTCAGCTGCAGGTTGACGTTCTGGGTCCAGGTCCTGGACTTGGTGCGGATTTCATCGTTGAAGCTGCGGTACTGCGCCGGCGTCAACGCGCGGTAGAAGTTGGCATCGTTGGGCGAATAGATCGGGTAGCCGTAGTACTCACCCTGCGGCGCGCCAAGGAACTGTTCGCGGAAGAAATCTTCGATGCGGTCGGCCAGCGGCCACTGCTGACGGCTTTCGATGCGATATTCCGAGCGTGCGTAGTAGGCATCGTAGGTCCAGTTGCTGGCACCCAGGCCGCCTTTCAGACCGAGCGCGATGTTGTAGGAGTCGGCAGTCTGGCGGTCGTTGTTGAAATTGTTGTTGCCGGTTTCTTCAGGCGCAAAGATACGTTGATAGCTTTCGAGTTGCTGGCTGTCCTGGTTGTAGAAAAAGCCACCGGTGTCCGACGAGGTCTGCCAGAAGCGGGGTCCGCCATTGATCTCGACCTTGGTGCGATTGAGCAATACGGTCGAGTACAGCTCGGTGTTGTCGTTGAACGCATAGCTCAGGTTGGCATAACCGCTGGCGCTGCGTTCCTTGTTGAGGATGCTGGCGTAGCCTGGTACTGCGCGGCTGCTGCAGAAGTTGCCACGGTTGGCGCGGTTGTCGTACTGCACCGACCCATTGAACAGCGGTCCCAATGCAGCGCAATTTTCGGCGCCGGGATCGATATAAGTGGTTGGCAGGTTATGCAAGGCAATACGCGAACCATAACGCAGCGTCGGGTCCGGATTGTCGTTGGTGGAATCGAAGTCGCGGCGCTGATAGCCGTAGATCGGATCCTGATTGTTGAGCTGCAGGCCCCACACGATGTTGGCGCCGCCGATCTCGTTGCCGCCGGTGAGCTGAAAGCGCTGGTTGTTGCCGCCACCGCCGTCGTAGGTGCCCATGCGGTAATTCATCTGCACGCCGTCCATGCGCTTTTTCAGGATGATGTTGACCACACCGGCGATGGCGCTGGAGCCGTAGATCGAGGACTGGTTACCGGGCGCTACGTCGATGCGCTCGACCATGCCCACCGGCACGCTGGCCAGATCGACGAAGTTGCTCTGGCCGTTGTAGAGCAACGGGTAGTCGGCCATCGGCCGGCCATCGATCAACACCAGGGTGAAGCCGGGATCCAGGCCGAGCAGGCTCAACGATTTGGCGCCCGCAGTGAAGCCGCCACTGAACTGGCCATCCTGCACCGCGCCGGTGGCCATCGGTTGCGAGCGCAGCACGTCGTAGACGTCTTTGAAGCCGCGGCGCTGGATGTCCTGGGCGGTGATCGAAAACACCGGAGTTGCGGTTTCGACCTGGGAACGGGGGATCAACGACCCTGTCACCGTCACCTTGTCCAGTTGAGTCACTTCACCTTGCTCCTGTGCCAGTGCAAGCGATGGCATGGTCAGGGCGGTGCACACGGCGGTAACCAGCAAATGACGCTTCATGAAACGAACCTCTCTCTCCAAAGGTATGAACGGGCGCGCGGCAATCGGGGGGCCGCACGCAATGGGTGCCAACGAAACGTTAACAACATGCCGACTGTACCTAGTTCCGTCCGGTGCCGTATAGGCGTGTTTGCGCAGATTTTTTGTCCCTTCACACCTAGGCTGGGTATCCTTTGCCGATGCTTAAAGCCGTCTTTGCTCTTTCCCTGCTGTGCACCCTGTTCGTTCCGCTGCAAGCGGCTGCCCGGGCGACCATCGACAAGATCGAGATCAAAGGGCTGGACGACGGCGACGATGCCGAGATGATCGAGAACATCGAGGTCTCCCTGTCTCTGTATGAGGCCGTTGGCAAAGAGCAGGGCGAGTCGCGATTGGAGTACCTGCTGGCGCAGGCGGAGCGGCAGACGCGCGAGGCGCTGGAGCCGTTCGGTTATTACTCGCCGACCATCGAACTGGCCGCGCCGCGCAACGGCGACAAGGTGACGGTGGTGATCACAGTGGACCGCGGCGAGCCGGTCCGGGTACGTACCTCGCATATCTCCATCACCGGCTGGGCCGAGCAGGACCGTTATCTGGGGCAAGACCTCAAGCAGTTCGAGCCGCGCGAAGGCCAGGTCTTCAGTCATCCGCAATACGAAGCCAGCAAGGTCCGCATCACCCGGCGTCTGGCCGAGCGTGGATACTTCGACGCCGACTTCACCCAGCGCCGGGTGGCGGTGACGCGCGCCGAACACGCTGCCGACATCGACCTGAATTGGGACAGCGGCCGTCGCTACGACATGGGCAAGGTGCGCTTCGACTACGACTACTTTCGCGATGGCCTGTTCGACCCGCTGGTGTATTGGGACGAGGGCAGCTACTACCACGAAGGCAAGCTGGATCGGCTGCGCGAGTCGCTGACCAAGCTGGATTACTTCAGCACCATCGATATCCAGCCCAAGCCCGAAGACGCCGATGCCGATGGCCGGGTACCGGTGGACGTCAAGCTCACCCGCGCCAAGCGCACCGTCTACACCTCCGGTCTGAGCTACGGCAGCGAGAGCGGCGCCGGTGTGCGCGGCGGCGTGGAGCGGCGTTATGTCAATGCGCGTGGCCACAAGATGGACACGCAGCTGGACTACGCGCAGAACCGCAAGAGCCTGACCACCAGTTACCGGGTGCCGGCGTTCCGCTGGCTCGACGGCTGGTACACCGCCTCGGCGCGCCTGTACGACGAGCAGACCGAGTACATCGACCTGCGCAACGTCAAACTCACCGGCAGCCGCAGCGGCCAGATCAACGAGCGCTGGAGCGCGATTGCCTCGATCAACGCCTTGCGCGAGCGCTGGCGGTTCAGCAGCGGCAACGATTTCGAAGGTGCGGTGTACGAAACCTCCACGCTGATCTATCCGCAGCTGCAGGCCAACTACATCAATGTCGACGACCGGCTGTTTCCGCGCAGCGGTGTGTCGGGCCAGGCGCTGATCCGTGGTGGCGCCGAAGGTGCGGGCTCGGACACCAACTTCGGCCAGCTCTATGGGCAGCTGCGCTGGTTTTTGGGCGCAGGCGAGAACGGACGGGTGATCCTGCGCGGCGAAGGCGGCACCACCTGGACCAGCGATCTGGTGGCGATGCCGCCCAGCCTGCGGTTTTTTGCCGGTGGCGCCAACAGCATCCGCGGCTACGCCTTCCGCGAAGTGGGCCCACGCACGCCCAGGCCGGACGAATTTGCACTGGGCGCCAAGAACGTGGTCACCGGCAGCGCCGAGTACGAGCATTACCTCAAGGGCGGCCCGTGGGGCGGAGCGGTCTTTGTCGATAGCGGCAGCGCCTTCGACGACCGGCCCGACTGGCATACCGGCATCGGCTTCGGTCTGCGTTGGCGTTCGCCGGTGGGACCGGTGCGCGTGGATATCGCACACGGCTTGAACGACCCCGACTCGCAGTTTCAGCTCTACATCGATATCGGGGCCAACCTGTGAGCACACCCACGCCACCTGCAGCACCGCGCCGCGCGCGTTTTTATCGCCGACGCCGGTTCTGGGTGGGCTCGGGGCTGACCGTGCTCGGGCTGGTGCTGCTGGCCCTGATCGCGCTCTATTGGTTGCTGCAGACCGTGGCCGGGCGCGACGTGTTGCTGGCGCAGGTGGTTGCGCGCCTGCCGGTGGGCGCCAGCTTTACCTACGGCAGTGTCGAAGGTCCGGTGGCCGGCCCGCTGACCTTGCGCAATGTCGACTTCACCTATCAGGACATCCACTTCACCGCCGAGCGCGTCTATCTGGAGCCGGATCTGCGCCCATTGCTCGGCCGCAAGCTGCAGCTGGATGCGGTGCAGGTCAGCGACGCCACGTTGAACCTGGGCAAGAGCGACGAACCGTTCAAGCTCCCCAGCTGGCCCGAGTCGCTGCCGCAGATCAACGTGCCGCTGGCGATCCAGGCCGACAAGATTGCAGTGGACAATCTGCGCATCACCCAGTTGCAGCAGCCGATGATCGTGCTGCACAAGATGCAGGGCGGGTTGGAAGTGGCGACCGGCGAACTGCGCACGCGCGACCTGGTGATCGATACCGACATGGGCGACTTCCGCCTGCATGGCGATTACATTCCCAACGACGCTTACCACGCCGATCTCACTGCCACCGCGGTGCTGCCGGCTGCGCGGGGCCGCACGCCGGCCAGCCTGGGTCTGGTCGCACGCGGTGACCTGGACAAGATGGAAGTGGCGATCGCCGGCCGCGCGCCGGCGCCGCTGCAGGCCAGCCTGGTATTCACCGGCCGCGACGACCCGACCTGGGCGTTCAAGGCCGTCACCGAGGCACTGGATACCTCGCTGCTGATTCCGGCCGCCGCTGGCGCGACCAATGCACCGGCCACGCCGATCGCGTTGAACCTGACCGCGTCCGGCAAGGGCGGTAACGCCGATCTGCAGGGCAGCGTCAAACAGGGCGCGCTGAGCGCGACCTTGCAGCCGTCGCACATCAGCCTGCAGGAGCAGGTGTTGACCGTCGAACCGTTGGTGATCGATACCTTCGAAGGGCGCACCCAGCTGCGCGGCACCGCCGATTTCCGCGATACCCAGAATCCGAGTTTCCGTTTTGCGGTCAATGCCAAGGGCCTGCGCTTCACTCCCGCGGTCGACCCGGCCACCCCCGATGCGCCGGTGGTACCGGTGGAATTGATCGATGCTCGCCTGGGCGTGGCCGGCACGCTGAAGGCGTGGGCCGCGATCGGCCGTGCCACCGTGGAGCGCGACGGTCAGCGGGCCGCGCTAGTGTTCGACAGCCGTGGCAACGACCAACGCGCGCAGCTCAAGCAGGTGCAGGCCACCACGCCGGGCGGCTCGCTGGATGTCACCGGCGAAGTGGGCTGGGCACCGGAGCTGCAGTGGGATGTCACCGCGCAGCTGGCCAAGTTCGACCCGGGCTATTTCGCGCCGGGCTGGAACGGCAATCTGTCCGGCAAGATCGCCTCCAAGGGCCGGCAGTTGCCGGCGCCGGCCGGTGGCGTGTCGCCGGGCTTCGAAGCCACCGCCGATGTTCCCAGCCTGACCGGCCAGCTGCGCCAGCGCGCGCTGGCGGCCAACGGCAAGTTCGCCCTGCGTGGCGAACAGGGCGAGGGCGAACTGCAACTGTCGCTGGGCAATAGCCGCGTCACTGCCAAGGGCAAGGTCGGCGATCAGCTCGATATCGCTGCGCAACTGCAGCCGCTGCAACTGGACGACGTGCTGCCTGGCGCTACCGGCACCGTGCGCGGGCAGTTGCAGGTCAGCGGCCGCCGCGATGCGCCGGACATCACCGCCGACATCGCCGGCAATGGCCTGCGCTGGAACACCTACACCGCGCAGAGCATCAGCTTGCGTGGGCGCCTGCCGTGGCGCGGTAGCGATGGACAACTGGCGCTGCAGGGCACCGCCATCGAAGCGGGCGTGGTGCTGGACAGCGTGCGCGTGCAGGCACGCGGCGCGGTGGAAGCGCTGCGTCTGGATGCCGATATCGCCAACAGCATGGCCAGCGTCGCGCTGCAGGGCGATGTGCGTCGTAATGGCGCGCGCTGGCAGGGCCAGGTCGCCACGTTGCGCATCGCACCGTCGAAGGGCGATGCCTGGGCGCTGCGGCAGCCGGCGCAGTTCAGTACCGATGGCGCGGCCTTCACCTTGTCCGACACCTGCCTGGGTGCAGCCACCGGCGGTGCGCTGTGCGCCAGCGCCAACTGGCCGCGCGAGGGCATGGTGGTGCATGGCGACGCGTTGCCACTGTCGTTGGTGCAACCGTGGTTGCCCAAGCAGGAAGGCCGGCAGATCTATCTGCGCGGTGAGCTCGCACTCGACGGCAGCTTCAAGCCGCGCGGCAATGCATGGGAAGGCAGCTTCCGCATCGCCTCGCCCGAAGGCGGTATCCGCCTGGGCGAAACCCGCTACGCCGCGGTGGCCGGCAACCCCAATCGCGGTGAGTTGCTGCGCTACGACCAGTTCAGCATGCAGGCCGATTTCACCCCGCAGCAGATCCAGGGCAAGCTCGGTGTCGGCTTCCAGGGCGCAGGCTTTGTCGATGCCAAGTTCAACACCGGCTGGGACGCGTACGCGCCGCTCAATGGCGAGCTGTATCTGAACATGTCGCGGCTGTACTGGCTGGAGCTGGTGGTGGCCGATGTGGTGCGGCCCAAAGGCCTGGTCGAAGGCCATGTGAGCCTGCGCGGCACCCGCGACAAGCCACTGCTGGGCGGCGACGCCACCCTGAGCGATTTCACTGCCGAATACCCGTCGATGGGCCTGACCTTGAGCGAGGGCAAAGGCCGCTTCGACGCCCTGCCGGACGGCTCGGCCAAGATCACCGCCTCAGCCAAGTCCGGCGAGGGCACGCTCACCGTCGATGGCGGGCTGTCGTGGTTCGGCACCAGCACGCCATTGCTGCTCAACATCCGCGGGCAGAACGTGCTGGCCTACAACACCAGCGAGTTGCGCATCATCGCCAACCCGGACATGCAGTTCGGCATCGTCGACAAGACCATGCAGCTGCGCGGCAAGGTCACCGTGCCCGAGGCCGATATCGACCTGGAACGCCTGGATCGCGGCACCTCGGTGTCCGAAGACGTGGTGGTGCTGGACCCGGTCGATCCGGAGGTCGCTCCGTCCTCGCCATTGGATATGGACCTGGCGATCGTGCTCGGCGACAAGGTCAACATGAGCGGCTTTGGCCTGAAGGGCGGCCTGAGCGGGCAAATGCAGATCCGCGCGCGCCCGGGCCGTGAAATGACTGCCAATGGCGGGCTGGATGTGCGCGGCCGCTACAAGGCCTATGGCCAGGATTTGACTATCAGCCGCGGCCAGCTGACCTGGAACAACAACATCGTCTCCGACCCGCGCGTGAGCCTGCGCGCCGAACGCAAGATCGGCGATGTCACCGCCGGTATCGACGTCAGCGGCCGCGCCGAATCGCCACGCGCCGATGTGTGGTCGGAGCCGGCGATGTCGCAATCCGAAGCGCTGTCGTACCTGGTACTCGGCCGCGGCCTGTCCACCGCCAGCAGCGACGAAACCCAGCAAGTCAGCGCCGCCTCGGCTGCACTGTCGGCGGGCAGCAGCCTGATCGCCTCGCAGATCGGCGCCAAGCTCGGCCTGGACGAAGCCGGCGTCAGCCAATCCAGCACGCTCGGCTCAGTGGTGGGCTTCGGCAAATACCTCTCGCCCAAGTTGTACGTCGGCTACGGCGTCTCGATGATCGGCGGCGGCTCGGTACTGACGCTCAAATACCTGCTCAGCCGCGGCTTCGATGTGGAAGCCGAATCCAGCACGGTGGAGACCAAGGGCTCGGTGAATTGGCGGCGGGAGAAGTAATTTTTTAGGGCCTTCATCACATATTGACAAAGCTGACTCATCTGTTCATGCTGCCGAGGGCGGATGGGGGTGCGAGCCACCTCTCCTGCAGAAAATTCAGGGGGACGTAACCATTGACCGTCCAGCGCCTCGCGCGGCGGCGCTGTGGCCGTCGTATTGTTCGATATCGGATTCGTATAGGAAAGCAGGATGCATCTCGACAAACGTGCGTGCTTGCAGGTCTTGCTTGCGTTAATAGCGTCATTGTCTGGAATGTCCGTGGCCGTCGAGATGAGCAGCCATGGCAAGATTACGTATGTAAAGAATGGTTGGTACGCCGAAGGAACTGCGGTACATCATTCCATCGCCCCAATCACGGGTTGCGCAACACTGAACGAGTTTGTTATCGACAGGCTCCATTTGTGTCATACCAAGAGCCAGTCGTTATAGCTTAAAAAGCATACGTACGCGATCTCGACCTGGATCTGGTGATGGCCAAGGTATGTGAGGTTTTGGCACGCGAGAGAAAGCGGCGCTAGGCTTCTTTGAATAAATGACATTGTCTCGCTTCTTTTGCCTGTAACTAGGGCGAAGTAGGGATTGACTTGAGCCAATATTGAATTCTGCGGAGCGAGAGAGTGAAAACTACATCCATGTTTCTAACCGCATCTGTGCTCATCGCCATGTCAGGTCCGGCCGACGCATTACAGTGGTTCTCCGGCCGGGTTACCTCGATCGAGGCGACTTATATGCCGGCGCGCATTCCATTTAGACTGAGCGAAGGCAATACAGCCTGTCCTATTGGTAAGGCGCTGAACTGGGCAAACCCTAGTGTTGATAACAATAAAGCGATCTACGCTGCATTGATGACCTCGCTGACAACGGGCAAGAGAATCAACTTTGTCATCGAGGATAACGACGTTACGTGCACTGGGCGGTTTATATATCTTGAAGATTAAACTGCATCCCATTTTAATAGCGGACGGTTTTTATATTCCCCCTTAATAACGATATCCGCTTAAAAGGCGGTATGCGTTATAAAGCTAAATTTACGAAAATTTTTTTGGCCTGTATTATTAAGAATACGCCGGCTGCATATTCTTAAAGCTATATGTGAAATAAGGGGAGCATATGTTGGGCGTAAAATCTAAAAGCCTTGCTGCATTAATTCTACTAATTTCAGCTGCGTCATCGCAGGCGCAAATGGTTTCCCCAGAATCAGAATTCGACAAGCGCGTACGTAGTTCTCAATCAGTTCAACCACTTGGCGATAAGCCGTTCGGTGAACTCATCGACCTTTATACGGGTGCAATCTCATTTAGGCAGGTAGACATAGTTCAAGAAGGACAAGGTCTTCCCATTGAGCTTTCCAGAACGTTAGAAATCAACGACCGCAGTTTTCTTACAACCGATTCACGTGCTTTTACAGACTGGCGCCTTGAAGTGCCGCGAATTGAAACAATAATTGCTGAAAGGTTCAACCTGAAATGCGTGAACATTTCGGGCGCGCCAACTATTGTTTTGAACAGTAGTGCATCGTCCAGTCCGATCTTCTATCCCCCAGAACAGTGGTGGGGAGGCTATCAGCTAGTTATACCTGGAAGCGGCCGCCAAGATTTATTAAAGCGTGATGCATCCAACGGCTTCGCGCCGCAAGCCATGAATGTAGACGGCGGTGTAGTCGACTTTCCGATCCTAACAAAAAGTCAATGGATGATCGGTTGCCTGCAAAAAACGTCTAATGGTTTGGGCGGGGGCGATGGATTCTTTGTGGTCTCTCCAGAGGGAACAAAATACTGGATGGATTGGGCTGTTACTAAGAGATACGACAACGTAGGTTTTGCTCAGCCAAATTTTGGTGGTGTTGCACGTAATGTGGCGATGCGACTTGTTTCCAGGATAGAAGATAGATTTGGAAATTCGCTTAATTATCAATACGATGCTGCCGGAAATTTGACGAGAATAATCGCGAGTGACGGGCGAGTTCTCTCTATAAATTACGAGCCATGGTCCCAGCGGTGGGCATCTGGAACAACTGAATCTGGTACCCGCATCACGTCGGCTGTGCTGCAGACTTCAGATAGCGCACCTAGAACGTGGTCGTATCAGTATGGCGTACTTGCAGATACACGTACACATCTAGTTGGGATGATACAGCCCGATGGCTCGTCATGGGCATTTGACCTCGGGGGATTTAGTCGAGCGGGGGAATATTCGGCTATTACTTATCCAACCGACAATGGATGCTCTTTTGTCACCAAGCCAAGCGCTGCTACCGCCATAGGAACCATGCGCCACCCTTCAGGGCTAACAGGCGTCTTTACAGTGGGCTCGACAATCAGAGGCCGTTCTTACGTCCCTTATCTTTGTGATAATTCATTCAATCGTAGAACGCTAGTTCATCCCAATGTCTATGGCGCGCGGACACTTGCAAAGAAAGAATTTTATGGGCCGGGAGTTGCGTCTCGGGTATGGTTCTATGAATACTCGCCTCCAAACAATAGCTGGAGCAAGGATTGCAATGCCGGTTGCGCTTCTACAACCTGGACCAACGTTATAGATCCTATGGGGAGCGCAACGCGCTATACCTACAGTAACAGATTTGACGTGAGCGAAAGTCAACTTCTCAAATCCGAGCAATTCTCAGGAGCTGTCGGTACGAGCCTGGTTAAAACTCAGCAGAATTCATATGCCTCCGCTACAAATGGACCTTGGCCGGCTCGTTACGGAGAAACTTTTGCAAATAACTTAAACTCGGATCAAATGACACGTGCCTCCCCACTCAGCTCAAGAGTGATAGGTCAAGACGGCACGGCATACACATATTCGGTGCGCAGCTACGACGCTTTCGCAAGACCGACCGCAGTTGCGAGGTATACCCCGTGGCATGGCCGAACTGATGTCGCCACTTATTATGACAACACTCAGAAATGGATACTTGGCCAAGAAGCAAGCTCCACGAATAGCGACACCGGTCTAGTAGAGCGGCAAATTTCTTATAATGGTAATGCGCAGCCAATCTCCATCACGGAATTCGGAAAACTGAAGCAAGCCATTGGATATAACGGTGATGGAACGATTGCTTATGTTACGGACGCTAATAACAATTCCATTACGCTCGGTTCTTGGAAGAGAGGAGTGCCACAATCCATTCGCTTCTCGGACGGAACCACAATTTCTGCAAGCGTCAATGACAATGGTTGGATAACGTCAGCGATTGATCAGAATGGTTACAAGAATAATTATAGCTATGACGCGATGGGGCGACTGTCTACAATCGTATATCCTACAGGCGATAGCTCGGTATGGAACACAACTGTGCAATCTTTCGAGCAGGTAGGTGCTTCGGAATACGATATTGCGCCGGGGCATTGGCGCCAAACGGTAGTTACCGGAAATGCTCGAAAGATCACTTACTTCGATGCGATGCTGAAGCCGCTACTTACGCGGGAGTACGATGCGGCAAATGAAACTGGGACGCAGCGGTTTCAGCGTTTTTCATATGACACCGTAGGTCAGTTGATATTCTCTTCTTACCCGGGAAGTAATAGCTCGCTGAGCACGGGCTATCGAAACGGTTACGATATTCTAGGAAGAATCACTTCATCATCCCAGGACTCTGAGCTTGGCCGACTAAATACAATTACTAGCTATCTTGCTGGTAATCAGACCAGTGGTGCTAATCCGCGCGGACAGGTCACTGTTACAGGCTATCAGGTCTTTGATCAGCCGGCTTATGATAAGCCTGTTTGGATACAGCATCCGGAAGGAACTTACACTGATATTGCGCGGGATCTATTTGGCAAACCAACATCAATCACCCGGCGTAACGCAAATTCATCTCAGGTGCTGACGCGTAGTTACGCCTACAACGGCAGTCAAGAGCTGTGCCGCTCAGTGGAGCCTGAGACGGGCGCCACCTTAATGGGATACGACCCTGCCGGAAACATGAAATGGTCCGCTGCCGGACTTCCAGCGGATGTGGGTTGTGATCTGAATGGAACAAGCGCGACGATCGCGGCGCGTCGAGTAGATAGAGCCTATGATTCGCGCAATCGTTTAACCGCGCTGCTCTTCCCTGATGGAAACGGAAATCAGCGATGGACGTACTGGCCGGATGGTTTAGTCAAGCAGATAACTACAATCAACGGCGGTGTAGCCAATTACAACAGCTACACCTACAACAAGCGTCGTTTTCTTATTGGCGAGAGTCAAGGGCAGGCGGATGGCGAAACCTGGGCGATCAGCTCGATCTACAATGCAAACGGTCACCTGGCGATGCAGCGTTATCCTACGGGCATGACGGTTGACTACGCTCCAAACGCGTTGGGCCAAGCCACACAGTCCGGGAGCTACGCGACAGGTGCTAGCTATTATCCAAACGGAGCGCTTCGGCAGTTTACATATGGAAATGGCATTGTTCACAACATGGTGCAGAACGCACGACAGCTGCCCGACACTAGCGAAGATGCCTTTGGTGGCAATATCGTATTAAGTGATGGCTATGACTATGACGCAAACGGTAACGTTGCAGCGATTACAGACGGGGCGACTGCTCGCAATCAGCGCGGCAACCGAACGATGACATATGACGGGCTGGATCGTTTAAGGTCCACCGTATCTCCAATGTTCGGCACAGCCGAGTATCGCTACGACGCATTGGATAATCTGACCTACGTTAAAGCACCTGCACGCGAGCATTTCTATTGCTACGATCCGTATTGGCATCTCACCAATATCAAGATTAACGAGTGCTCTGGAAGCACTGTTGTCGGTCTTGCGTACGATTTACAGGGCAATCTCATCAATAAGAATGGGCAGGCGTACGTCTTCGATTTCGGGAATCGCCTGCGTGCTGCAACAAATAAGGAAAGCTATCGCTACGACGGCAACGGTAGGCGTACCCAGGCAACACAATCAAGCGGCAGCGTAGGGTCGATGTATGATCAATCTGGGGTTTTGCGCTTTCAGAAAAATCAACGCCGTTCCAAAATGACAGAGTATGTTTTGCTGGGCGGCAGCAACGTGGCGGAAGTCGAATGGTCATTTGGACAAGTGCCAGCGATGAAGGACATCCTAACCTGGACCGCAAGCCCAGGAAGCGTGCGCTATGTGGTTGAGGAAAGTATCGACGGGCTGACGTGGACTTCTGTTTACGAGGGCGATCAAACCACGTGGACCTCGTTGTCCCGTCCCTCCGGAACATATTCGTATCGTGTGCTCGCCTGTACGCAGGGTGGGGCATGCACTGAGTTGTCTGGAGTGTCACATGTCAAGCGCTCCGCGGCAGATATCGTTCCGCTGCTCTATCAACTTCTGCTGAACTGACTAGAACAAATTTTTGATTCGAAAGAGCTAAAACTCCAATAATGGTATCTCAGATGCTAAATCCACGATTCAACCTTAGGAATTTTCTTCTGGTGTTCTGCACTCTGCCGTCATTTCTATGTAGTGAAGCGTTTGCAGCTCCATATGTAGTCATGGGGAACATAGTTACCCGTCTCAATACAGGTTGGGGTGCTGAGGGTTTGTATGTCGAAACAGCTGGAACGTCGCAGAACGGGGCAGCATGCGGCACGGGCAATGTCTTTTTCATAGAGCAAGGGGGCTTGATGAACAAGGAGATGACATCATTGTTAATGATGGCGATGCAGAACGACTTCCCAGTCGATCTTTATGTAGACGGATGTCTAAATAGTGCGATGAGACTGAAAGCTGTCTATATCAATAAAAGGCGATGATGTGGGTTCTTATTCATTCGGTTTGCTTCTCTTACTCGTTACAGCGGTGCCTGTTAATGCATCTGCAAGTGAGTGGGTGCGTGATGTCGAAGTCACCCAGCTTGGTACTTATCAGGCGGTCAGTACACATCTTGTGTGGTTCGGAACTCTTTCGCAAGAATGCAAGAATTCTCCGGCGATGTATTTCGATGAAGCCAAGCCGGGAGGTAGATCGCTGATGGCAGTATTAATGTCTGCGCTGGTAAACAAACGAAAGGTGGATTATCAGGCGGCTGGTTGTGAAATCGTTGAGGTCTACCTTAAGTAATGCATAAGTGGTCAATAAGCAAATTTTCTTGCTCTGAATTTATCCGTACCTAGGGGTGTCTTAGGTGGAGAAATAATTTTTGGCACAAATTTAGATTGGGGTAGGGAAATGGATAAATATTTGAGGATTAATGGTGTTGATTTGCGCATTTTATTGATGTTCATTCTCTGCGTTATGCTTTGCCCAGGCGCTTCGGCTCAAGTGGTCCGTTATGTACACACGGATGGGCTTGGTTCCGTTTCCGTAGTGACAGATGCGAACCGTAATATTCTCGATCGGCGCGAATATGAGCCTTATGGCTCAACTCTGAGTTCATCTGTAGACGGTATTGGCTATACAGGACATGTGATGGATGCTGCTACCGGGCTTACATATATGCAGCAACGCTACTATGATCCCCAAATAGGTCGTTTTATTACTTCTGATCCTGTAGCTACAAAAACGAATAGCGGATTTAATTTCAATAGGTACTGGTACGCCAACAACAACCCGTATAAGTTTATAGATCCGGATGGGCGCGCCGCGTGTCCCGGTACTAGTAAGCTGGTTTGCATACAAGCAGATACTTTCAAGTCAGAGAGCTCGAGCGGTAAGACTGTGGAGGCATCCACTGAAGTCGCAGGAGTCATGGTGGCAGAAAAAGGCGTGGTAGCTGTGACCTCTGGTTCTCAGGAAAAGATGGGTTTCGTTGTAAAGGTCGATGGTGCTCTGAAGGTTCAAGTTGCTGGCGATGCAAAAACCAACAGCGATGCTAAGACCGATTCTGCTTCTGCCGTAAAGCCAGAAGGCGCATTAGCGGTCGTTCATGGGCATATTGATGGGCGTAGTGACGGTGTAATAAGTCCTGCCGATGCAAGCCCATTAAAATCTAATTTGCCGAACGGTGTTGTAAGTACAGGCCGAGTTGGAGTTACGGAACTGATTCAAGGAAGGCTACAATTCAGGATGCTTGAAGGAAAGATGACCCAGCATGAAGCTAAAGCGCAGCAGAGGAATCTTGACCGACAGCAGGGACAGTTTTGAGTATGAATGTGAAAATATTGGTGCGTTTTGCACCCTCGCTTTTTATTGGCGCTCTTGCATGTTGTGCGATTTCGCCTACGAAGAATTTCCGCACAATTGACCCACAACTGGCAGAGATTTTTAGTAATCCAGAAATTTTTAACGATAAAGAAGTGACTTTTAAAGCTTGGGTCAGCTTGCGGAATGAAGATAAGAATTTATGGGCTACCCGAAAAGATAATGAAAAATGGAATATTAAAAAATGCATATCATTAATTGGATACGACGATCTTTCCGCAAGAAAAGATATCTCTGATGGCGCTTACGTGCAAGTCACAGGAACGATAGTAGAGGACGGGTCCAAGGCAGGAAATATCATACGCCTTACAGCTTGTCGCAATTTATCAATAAGGGTTGATCGAAACTCATTTATGGTATTGCATAAGTAGTTTAAGGAATATCATTGTAGAATGTCCGGCTGTAATGGCAAGGGGCGCAAGATCTTTGATTTCCTCCCTGTAACTTGGACCAGCCAAAACTAGAAAATTTGGCCACACTCAGGCCCGATGAGGCCCATCGCAAGAAAACAGGGTCATGTTGACTTCTTAGATGAGTCCGACCCCGCCTTTCAACATACGATTTGGGACGATCAAATCCCCCTATGTGCAGATTATCGCTGCAACGCGCCAGTACCAGGGTAATGGGCTTGCAGAAGCTGCTTTGCGCCCTCTCAGGTCCGAACCTGTGCGACAAGATGGATTTAACTATACTCCAGATACTCTATCGTTCGATGCATTTGCGAGACCAACCATTGTTAGAAAAAAGAGTTCGGTCGCCCCATGAGTCAATTATCAAGCATCTGGAGAATAGCTGTCCATGCGTTTAAAAATGTTTGGGTCATGCTTGGTTTTATTAGTGTCGTCATTTTCAGCTTGGGCAGGAAATGGCTCTGGAAAAGTTACGCAGTTGATGCCTCATGCTAATGATGTGGTTTTCTTTTCTTTAAGTGGAGAGCATACGAATCTTCCAAAATGTTCATCAACTGCTTGGTCAATATCGCTATCCACGCACACGGGAAGAGCAATGTATGCCTTGTTACTAAGTGCGCATACACAAGGGCTTATGATTCATGTGCAGGGAACGGGAGATTGCTCAGCATGGCCGGACCGCGAGACGGCGCGCTATATCTTGAGTGAGCTCTAGGAGCGTCTGAACAATGTCAGCTCCCGGTGAAATCGATCCAGCCATAGCTAGAGGTCTCCGGGCAGACTAGCCCCAAGGAGACCAGACATGCGCAAAAGCAAGTTCGCCGAAAGCCAGATTGTCTCCACGCTAAGCATGTCGAGTGCGGCCGCCAGGTCAAGGATGCGTCCCGTGAGCTTGGCATTTGCTATGCGACCTACTACGTCTTGAAGTCCAAGTACGGTGGCATGGAAGCTACTGACGTACAGCGCCTTTGCGACCTGTAGACCAAGCATCGCAAGCTCAAATGGATGTATGCGGAGCTGAAGATAGAGAAACATGCACTGAGGGAAGTCATCACAAAAAGTTATAGACCCGGCGCACAACCGTCCGCTTCTTGCCTGGCTCGTCGAGCAACATGGCTGGAGAGAGCGAGGGGCTTGTTCAGTCGTTGGCGTGGCTCGCTCGACAGCACGCTATCGGTGTCTTCCCGATCGCGACTAGGAAGTCATTGCGCTGTTGTCCGAATTGGCCGAGCGCTTTCCCGAGCGTGGATTCGGAAAGCTCTTTCAGATCATCCGTCGTCGCGGATATGTGTGGAATCACAAAAGGGTCTGGCGCGTGTATTGCCTGATGAAGCTCAATCGGCGTCGTCGCAGCAGGCGCCGGGTCCCCACGCGCTATTCATAACCGTTGGCATGCGGAGAACGGCCCAATGCCGGATGGTCGATCGGCTTCATGTCCGATGCGTTGTGGGATGGTCGACGCTTCCGCACGTTCAATGTCATCGACGATTTCAGTCGGGAAGCCTTGGCGATCGAAGTGGACTTGAATCTTCCGGCCGCCCGCGTCATCCGCACGTTGGAACGTATCGCGGCCTGACGCGGTTATCCGAACAGGCTTCGTTTGGACAACGGACCGGAATTTGTCCCGTTGGCCATGGCCGAGTGGGCTGAGCGCAGGGGTACCGCCTTGGACTTCATCGAGCCGGGGCGTCCAATGCAAAACGGTTTCATCGAACGCTTCAATGGCAGCTACCGGCGCGGCGTGCTGGACATGCATCTCTTCCGCACGCTGAGCGAGGTTCGCGAACAGACAGAACACTGGCTGGCCGACTAAACCAACAGATACCGCGCGACAGCTTGGGCGGGCTAACGTCCGCCGAGGTCTGCGATTAAAATCAACCGCAGACCTCTAATTTTAGCTGGAACTGAATTGCCGGGAGTCCACAGCGCCAAGGCAGGTCGAAGTGATTTTTCT
This sequence comes from Xanthomonas sp. Leaf148, assembly GCF_001423585.1. GTDB lineage: Bacteria > Pseudomonadota > Gammaproteobacteria > Xanthomonadales > Xanthomonadaceae > Xanthomonas. The sequence goes on from NZ_LMOP01000008.1 coordinate 38,304, forward strand.
CGATCAATCCTGATCAATCGAAAATAGTGACGGCCTTTAACTGCATGGAATTTCCGTTGCAGCCATCGATATAGAATTGCACGTTGTTCTTGTTCTGAACCGACATAAGCAGCATGGAAAGAATCTCCTTATACATTGGAGCTGTTTGCAAGATGATGAAGCGATTTCCACCGCCGCAATCGGCTCCCGCCGGGAGAACGCCCTCTGTTCCAACGTATAGAGCTTCACCTCCCCAGCCGGTGGAAAGATACTTTACCTTGTGACCGCTAAAAGAATAACTGGCTGCGCTGGCATGAAGGCTCATTAGGAGAAGAGTAACTGCTAAAATCGTGCGGACCATAAATCCTCGTCAATTCAAAAGTGGTTTAATCCGATAATATAATATATTTGAAAGCTGGATTGGAAACTAAAAAGAAGGATCGTATGCAAATCACAGAAGCTCAGCATGCGCGGCTATTGCTGACTCGAAATGAGGTGTTTAAACATGTCTATTCTTCTAACTTGCTCTGTCAGCCCCCCGTGCTGCCATAGCGCGCTATGTTGGCACGGCGTGAAGGCCAAATCCAGCTTCGCTTGGCTCTGCGAGCGAGCAGTCCTTACACATTCTTTATGCTTGGAGGACGTTGCGTCGATAGCTCCTTTATGTCGACCAGATCTACCTTGGCACTCCCGCACAGTGGTGCGTTGAGCCAAACACGATGTGTATCCTGATTTTGCAAGGTCCCCAGGTTGATCTGGCGCAAGCGTTGCCGGTCATGGCGCCCGAGTGTGGTGGTCGCGCGCTACGGACGGTGGCGTGCGCCGATGTCGATAGCTTGATTGCGAGCTTGCAATTGGCTGGTGGCGATGCGGAGGTGGAATTGGTGCTGCTGGACTCGGGCGATCTGCCGTTGTCCGAGCGCAGTTGTGCCAGGGCCTTGCGTGCAGCGGTGGATGCGCTACCTACGCCGTACATCGAGCTGCATGCCGATGCGGCGCAGGAGCTGGAGCCGTGGCTGCATCCGCAGCATGCGCCGTTGGCTGTCGTGATTGCGCCGCATGATGCGCCACGTGCGTATGCGATGTCGTTGGGCATTGCGGCGCGTTATCTGCCGTCGTTGCATGCGCCGTTGCGCGTGGCTGCCTGAGGACGCCGGCATGTCGATCATGATCGTGCGTGGACCGGATGCGGTATCACCGCGGGTGTGTGGGCCGCAGCCGTTGCCGCGGGCCGTGATCCGGCAGCTTGTGCAATGTGCCGGCGATGCAGGCAAGACGGTGGCGTTGCGTGCCTGCGGGTCGGAGCAGGAGTTGTTGGATGCGTTGCGCGTGGCCGGGCAGGCGCGGATGGAAATTGCGTTGATCGATCCGGGCAGTTGCGTGGACAGCGTGCGCTTGCATCGGGTGCTGGTGGCGTTGCGCTATCCCTATGTGGAAACGCACGACGACAGTACGGACCGGCCGGAGCGCTGCCTGCCGGCAGGTCTGGGCGAGTGCGTGGCGACGGTGCGCGGTTACTGCGCGCAGAGCTATCTGCTGGGGCTGGAAATCGCGTTGGAACATCTGGGCTGCACGGAGATTCAGGGCGATGTCCACGTCGGGACCTGAGCAGCGCCAGCTGCATTACTTCGCCGACTACGAAGGCTATTGCGATGGTCGGCCAGTGCTATGGGGGCAGCTCGCTCACAGCGTGGAGGTGTCTGCCGATGGCGTGCTGGATGCCGCCGAACTGGTGTGTGCGTTGCGCCGTCGTGCGGCAGAAGCGCATGGGCTGGAAGCGGGGCAGATCCGTCTCTGTCAGGTCACGCGGCTGTAGCGGCGCGACCTACGCTTGTGGTGTAGCGCGCTGCACCCGTGTTGCGGTCGATCAAGAACGCGTCGCTTCTTCCCCTGCGCCGCAACGAGACGGTGTCGGGGACGGCACATCTATCGCTGCACCCGCACGCAATGGTCTTACGCGCGCTACCCATGATGCGCCACCAAGCTGCGCCGCTGTTCTGCGATCACGCGACGGCACCGAATGCAGAGCATTGCTTGGTGCCGTCTCCATACTCGATCAGCAACAGCCAACAGCAACAGCCAACAGCCAACAGCAACAGCGAACAGCAACAGCGAACAGCAACAGCGAACAGCAACAGCGAACAGCAACAGCGAACAGCGAACAGCGAACAGCGAACAGCGAACATCAAAGCGAACAGCAAACACCACACACGCTAATCAACGCGCCGCGCTACGCTCTTTACCAGCCCCACACACAACGACGCCACCCGAAGGTGGCGTCGTTGTTCTGCAATCACTGCGCATCACGCAACGCAGAGCACGTGCTAACCGCTTACTTGGCCGCACCGCTCTCCGGCACGAACTTGATCAGCTGATTGCTGGTCGCGGCGGTGCCGAAGTTGAAGCGGCCGTAGCCGGCGCCCCAGTACAGCGCACCATTGACCACGGCCGGCGAGCTGAGCACCGAGCCGGTGGCGTCGTAGTTCCACAGCGTGGCGCCAGTGTCGGTGTCGAGGGCGACCATGTTGCCGGCCATCGAACCGGCGTACAGCAGGTTCGGCGACACCGTCAGCGAGCCCTGGCCGCCGGCCGGGACGGTCGGGTTGACGCGGTTGATACCCGGCACCTTGACCTGCCACTTGATCTTGCCGGTAGCCGCATCCAGCGCCGCCCACGAGCCGCCGTTGTGGCTGACGGTGTTGTCCGGTCCCAGGGTGTAGGTGGTGTTGTTGTTGTTGTTGATGGCCACATAGATCTGCGACTTGTACGGGTCGAACGCGGTGCCCCACTCGACGCCGCCGGTGGTGCCGCCGGGGCCGACCTGGGTCGACCATACCTTGGCGCCGGTCTTGGCGTTGAAGGCCCAGTAGATACCGCTCTTCTGCCCGGCACCGACTAACTGCTGCGGCTTGCCGTCGCGCCACACGGTGAACAGGTTGACGCCAGCGCCGCCGAAATCGTAATCGGGGCCGGTCAGGTTGGTGGCTTGCGTATTCGGGCACAGGCCGTTGGTGGGCGCGATGATGCACGACAGGTTCCAGGCATCGTAACCCTGTGCACGATTGGCCCAGGCCAGCTTGCCTGTGTCCAGATTCAGCGCGACCACCGAGTCGACATAGTTATCCGGTGCCATGCAGTTCAGCTCGTCCTGCACGGTGAGGTCGCTGCCCAGATAGGAGCGTGCATTGGAGACGCAATTGCCCACGCCCTCGGGGATGTTGTAGTTGTTGCCGGTGCCGAAATACAGACGCTTGCTGATTGGGTCGATCGCCACCTGGCCCCACACCGAGGCGCCGGTGTAACCCTCGGGCACGTTGTAGAACTGCCACAGCTTCTTGCCGGTGTTCAGATCCAGGGCCACCACGCTGCCGCGGAAGCTGAAGGTGTGGTTGGGCGCCAGATTGCCCCAGTCGCCCGAGGAGATGCCGACGTAGATGCGGTTGCCGTAGATCACCGGCGAGGAGGTGATGCGCGCCTGCGGGTTAGCTTCGGCGGTGGTCTTCCACAACAGCTTGCCGGTCTTCTTGTCGATCGCCATCACGGTGCCGGCAGCCTGGTCGCCGACGATGATGCTCTTGGCGGTGATGGCCGGGGTATTGCGCGTCACCGAGGCGGCGTTGCCGGTGTAGTCGGACAGCTTGGCCTGCCAGTTCGGCTTGCCGGTTTGGGTGTCGACGCTATACAGGGTGCCGCCCCAGTCGGGCACGTAGAGGGTGCCGCCTTCGACGCTCGGCGTGGCCGAGATGTCGCCGGTGGTGGTCAGGGTCCAGGCCGGCTTGAGGCCTTTGACGGTGGTGCGATTGATCTTCCACTCACCCGGCGCGAAGCGCGCGTTGAAGTAACCGCCACCGGCGGTGGTCCAGCTGGTTGGGCTCGCGAACGGGAGGTTGCTGCCGAAGGCGCTCCACACCTGGCCGGAGCGCGCGAAGGCCTGGGTGTCCAGCGCAGACACCGGCTGTTGTGCGGTGGCGGAGCCGGGCTGGGCGAAAGCCACTGCGCTGGCGAGCAGGCAGGGAATGAGCGTCAAACTGCGTAACCGCAAGCGGCGATTGGAGTTGGTCATCACGGCATGTCCATTAATGGAAGGAAGCGCTGGATCCCCCCGGATCTGCGTGGTGAAGATCGCCGATTGCGGTGCCCGTGCAACAAGCGTACGCCGTTGCATTCACGCAACGGTCGGGTCCGTCTGCATCTGGTGATACCAAGTCGAAAATTTTGCGTTCAGCACGTGCGCTAATCGCACAAATAGTGATGATTCATCACTATTTCGCTCCAGTACGATAGAAAAAATGATTCAGCGCTGCAACAGCGAATTCGTCAGTAATTCATAGGTTTGTAAAAGGTAACCAGGAAATTTTGCGCCACCTTGTACGGTGGGTCGCCGTCGAATGAAGCGCTGCCCGCGCCACCCAGCGCGGCGTGTCATTGACTCTCGATGGGCGAGCCAACCAATCAACCACACGACGACAAAGCCCCTCTCCCCGTGGGAGAGGGGTTGGGGTGAGGCTACGAGGCGAAGCCCTGATGTATCCCAACCGGGCGTGGCTTTGCGCGCACCGGCATCCGACGCTTCGTGCCACCTTCTTCCGATGGGGAAGGAACGATCAAAAGCCCCTCTCCCCGCGGGAGAGGGGTAGGGTGAGGGTACGAGGCGAAGCCCTGATGTCTCCCAACCGCGCGGAGCTTTGCGTGCACCGGCATACGGCGCTTCGCGCCACCTTCTTCCGATGGGGAAGGAACGATCAAAAGCCCCTCTCCCGCGGGAGAAGGGTTGGGGTGAGGATACGAGGCGTAGCCCTGATGTATCCCAACCACGCGTGGCTTTGCGTGCACCGGCATCCTGCGCTTCGCGCCACCTTCTCCCGATGGCAGAAGGAACGATCGAGCGCACGCTCAGTGGTGGGCTTGGCTAGCGGTGAGCTCGGCGCGTTACGCGCGTTAAGGCGAGTCCGCGGCTGTGTGCACTGCAGCAGACGCGCTCAGCGCCAACTGCGCAATCGCATCGCGCACCACTTCCGGCACGGTCGCGTCCACATCGACCGACACCACATCTGCCTCGTCCAACGGCAGCTCCAGCGTCTGCAGCTGGCTGTCGAGCAGGCTGGGCGGCATGAAGTGGCCGGCGCGTGCGCTCAGGCGTGCGGCAATCACATGCGGCGCCGCATGCAGGAACACAAAGCGCATCGGTACGCCGCTGCCGCGCAGCAATTGGCGGTGCGTGCCGCGCAATCCGGAAAATGCCAGCACGACCGATTCGCCGGCATGCACGCAGTCGCGCAAGGTGGCGGCCAGCAGCTCCACCCACGGCAGACGCATGGCATCTGTCAGCGGTTGGCCGGCTGCCATCTGCGCGCGCGCAGCCACGCTGTGATAGTCGTCGGCATCCAGAAAGCGGAAGCGGTAATGCGCGGCGAGCGCCTGCGCGATGGTGGTCTTGCCGCTGCCCGAGACGCCCATCACAACGATGGCCATGGGCGAAGCGGACGCGGGCGCGGCAGGTACGGCGGTGTCCATCACGTCAGGTTATATCTCCGGATCGATTCGGCATTTGAGCCGATTTCACGTTGGCGGCAGCCGATGCGTGGTGTAGCGTCGGCGCTCCTTGCCAGGTGAGCGGGCACCCAGCGTAACGGCGTGCCCGGCCGGGTACAACGCATCTGAAGGTCTGTCGATGACGTCAACACCCGCACCGTCTCCTGCACCGGCGCGCCTGCGCTGGCGCGAAAAGCTGGGCTACGGCGCCGGCGATCTGGGCCTGAATCTGTATTGGGCCAACATCTCGGCGTTTCTGCTGATCTTCTACACCGACACCATGCATCTGCCGGCCGCAGCGGTGGGCACGATGATCCTGTTGACCAAGATCGCCGATGCGATTGCCGACCCGGCAATGGGCGCCATCGCCGACCGCACCCGCAGCCGCTGGGGCAAGTTCCGCCCGTATCTGTTGTGGGGCGCAATACCAATGGCGCTGACCGGCGTGCTTGCCTACACCACGCCGGACCTGGATCAGAACGGGCGCATGGTGTGGGCCACGGTGACCTTCCTGGTGATGATGCTGGCCTACACCGTGGTGAGCATTCCTTACTCGGCCTTGTCGGGCGTGATCACGGCCGACAGCCAGCAGCGTACCGGGCTGATCAGCCTGCGTTTCATCGGTGCGTTTGCAGGTACCACGTTGGTCAATTACTTCACGATGGATCTGGTGCGCTGGTTCGGCGGCGGCAACGATGCACTGGGCTGGCAGCGCACGATGATGCTGTACGGCGCAGTGGCGCTGGTGTTGTTTGTCACCGTGGCATTGACTACGCGCGAGCGCGTGCAACCGCCCCCGCAACAACGCACACCGATCCGGCGCGACATCGCCGATCTGCTGCAGAACAAACCGTGGTGCGTGTTGTTCGTGCTGTCGTTGATCATCATGATCACGATCACCATGCGCGGTGGTGCAGGCGTGTACTACCTCAAGTACTACGTGCAACGCCCGGATCTGGTCGGCTTGTTCCTGGGCAGCTATTCGGTGGCCTTGGGCGTAGGTGCAGCCATCACCCCATTGCTGACGCGGCATTGGGACAAGCGCCAGCTGATGTGCGGGCTGATGGTGATCGTCGGTGTGTTGAGTTGTGCGATGTTCTTCGTGCCTGCCGATGCGGTATGGGCGATCTTCGGGTTGAACATGTTGATCGGCCTGGCACTGGGGCCGAAGTCGCCGCTGGCGTTTTCGATGTATGCCGACAGCGCCGACTACACCGAATGGCGCACCGGCCGGCGCGCGACGGCGATGACGTTTGCGGCGGCGACGTTTTCGCAAAAGCTTGGCGGCGCGCTGGCCTCGGCCGGCATCGCGTGGGTGCTGGCCGGGATGGGCTATGTGGCCAACAGTGCGCAGTCCACCGGGTCGTTGACCGGCATCGTGTTGCTGCTGACGGTGATCCCTGGGGTGGTCGCGCTGCTGGCTGCCTGGACCATGCGTTTCTATCCGCTGGACGACGGCTTGCTGAGCCAGATCCAGCACGAACTGGCCGCGCGCAAGCGCGACGAACCGGAGCACCCCTGACCGTGTCTGCAACGCCCACCGCTGCGTCCGACCCACTGTCCACCTTGATGGCGCCCAGTGCCGATGGCATGCGCTACGCGCTCTACAGCCCGACCGCCATGCCCAATGCCGGCGGCTTTTTGTGGAACCGCCGCATGATGTTGCAGCTGACCTGCCGTGGCTATGCCACCGGCCAGTTCATGCAGCCGGAGCCATCCAAGTACGCGCATGCACCGATGCTGGAAGCGCGCAATTTCATGATGCCCGAGCAGCCGTATTACGCGCATCACCCCGGGCGTTTTTTCTATCTCAAGGACGAAGACAGTGGCGCGCTGTACTCGGTACCGCACGAGCCGGTGCGCGCGCAACCGCAGGCCTTTGAATTCTCTGCCGGCAAGCACGATGTGCGTTGGCGCGTGCAGCATGACGACATCGTGGTGGAGCTGTGCGTGGCCTTGCCTACCGACGATGCGGTGGAGCTGTGGGAATGCCGCGTGCATAACGCCTCCGGGCGCGCGCGGAGGCTGAGCCTGTACGTGTATTTCCCGGTCGGCTACATGTCGTGGATGCATCAATCCGGCGGCTACGAGCCGGCGCTGGGTGGCATCGTCTGCCGCAGCGTGGCGCCGTACCAGAAAGTGGACGATTATTTTCGTCAGCGCGATTTCAAGGACTGCACCTTCCTGCTGCATGAGCAAGCGCCGGTGGCGTGGGAGGCGCGGCAACTGGCGTTCGAAGGCGAGGGTGGGCTGCATGCGCCTTCTGCCATCCAGGCCGAGCAGCTGGGCAACAGCGAGGCGCATTACGAAACGCCGGCCGCCGCGCTGCAATATCGCCTGCAGCTGGAGCCCGATGCGGCCAGCGTGTATCGATTTGCATTCGGGCCGGCCAAGGACGATGCAGAAATCGCCGCGCTGCGTGCGCGCTATCTGTCGCAGGAAGGCTTTGCCGAGGCGGCACGCGCCTATGCGCAGTATCTGCAGGCCGGCCACGGTTGCATGCAGATCGCCACACCCGATGCGGCGCTGGATAACCTGGTCAATCATTGGTTGCCGCGGCAGGTGTTCTATCACGGCGATGTCAACCGCCTGACCACCGATCCGCAGACACGCAATTATCTGCAAGACCACATGGGCATGGCCTATCTGCAGCCGGCGACCGCGCGTGCGGCGCTGCTGCATGCCCTGTCGCAGCAGGAACCCAGCGGCGCGATGCCGGACGGCATCTTGTTGGTGGAAGGCGCCGAACTGAAATACATCAACCAGGTGCCGCATACCGACCATTGCGTGTGGTTGCCGATCTTCCTGAGTGCGTATCTGGCCGAAACCAACGATGCCAGCGTGCTGGAGGCGGTGGTGCGCACGCACGATGGCCAGGCGCTGAGCGTGGCCGAGCGATTGGATGCGGCGATGCAGTGGTTGCTGGATGCGCGCGATGCGCGCGGCCTGAGTTTCATCGCCCAGGGCGATTGGAACGACCCCATGAACATGGTCGGCTGGCGCGGCAAGGGCGTCTCCGGCTGGCTCACCGTTGCTACCGCGTATGCGCTGCGGCTGTGGTCGGACATCTGCGCCGCGCATGGACGCACCGCGCAGGCCCAGACATTCGGCCAGGCAGTGGGCAGGGTAAACGCCGACGCAAATCGCGAGTTGTGGGACGGCAACTGGTATGCGCGCGGCATCACCGACGACGGCGTGCGCTTCGGCATTGCCGACGATGTGGAGGGGCGCATCTATCTCAATCCGCAGAGTTTTGCGCTGTTGGCCGGCACCGCCGATGCGCAGCAACGCACGGCGCTGCTGGAGGCGGTGCGCGAGCAACTGCACACACCGTATGGCCCGGTGATGCTGGCACCGGCCTACACCCACATGCGCGACGACGTGGGGCGCCTTACCCAGAAATGGCCAGGTGCGGCGGAGAACGGTGCGGTCTACAACCACGCGGTGGCGTTTTATCTGTACAGCCTGTACCAGATTGGTGAGGCCGACCGCGCCTGGGAGATCCTGCGCGCGATGCTGCCGGGCCCGACCCGCGAAGACGTGCTGCAGCGCGGTCATCTGCCGGTGTCGCTGCCCAACTACTACCGTGGCGCGTGGCATCAGTACCCGCGTACCGCCGGGCGATCGAGCCAGTTGTTCAACACCGGCACGGTGGCGTGGGTGTATCGCTGCGTGCTGGAAGGTTTGTTTGGCCTGGTCGGCGAGGGCGATGCGTTGGCGATCCGCCCGCAGCTGCCGTCGCACTGGCCGCATGCGCAGGTGACGCGGCAGTTTCGTGGCGCGCAGTTCGAGGTCGTGTTGACGCGCGAGGCGGGTCGTCGCGACAGCGAGGTGCTGCTGGATGGCGAGGTCTGCCCGGATCAACGGGTTCACAACATCGTGGCCGGTCGCACGTATCAGGTGCGCGTGCGTCTGCCGGGCTGAGGGGTGGCTGCGGCTTGCTTAGCCAGCGGCCCTCACCCGCCCTTTGGGCACCCTCTCCCCCAGGGGGGAGAGGGGAGGTTGCCGGCTTTTTAGATTGTCGTTGCTAGAGCTAGAGCTAGAGCTGGAGCTGGAGCTGGAGCTAGATCCAAAGCCAAAGCCAAAGCCAAAGCTAACGCTCAAAGCCAGATCCAGGATCTAGAAGCCGTAAGCCGTAAGCCGTAAGCCAGAAGCCAGAAGCCAGAAGCCAGAAGCCAACATCCAGAAGCCAACAGCCAGAAGCCAACAGCCAGAAGCCAACAGCCAGAAGCCAACAGCCAGAAGCCAACAGCCAGAAGCCAACAGCCAACAAAGCCAACAGCCAACAAAGCCAGCAGCCTGCCTTCCGTTCTCATTCGCTTGGCCTCCTTCCCCCGCTTGCGGGGGAAGGTGCCCGAAGGGCGGATGGGGGCAGCCACCTCATCCCCACCTTCTCCAGCCGTCCACGCGCAGCGCCCCGCTGCCCAATCCGCCGCCGGCAGCGTTCCGTCGCCCACGCGCTGTTCCCCACTGCGTAAACTCCCAGGCTCGCATCGCGCCGCCTAGGACACCCATTGGTCTCGAGCTGGATATTGCTGCTGGTCTCGCTGGGTTACGCCGCGCTGCTGTTCGGGGTGGCGTGGTGGGGCGATCGTCGGCCGATGTATCCGGAGCGGCCGTGGCTGCGCCCGGCGGTCTACAGCCTGGCACTGGCGGTGTACTGCTCGTCGTGGACGTTCTACGGCGCGGTGGGGTCGGCGGTGCGCAACGGTATCGGCTATCTGCCGATCTATCTCGGCCCGTTGCTGTTGTTGCTGTTCGGCTGGCGCATCATCGAGCGGCTGGCGCTGATCGCACGCTCCGAAAACACCGTGTCCATCGCCGATTTCATTTCCTCGCGCTACGGCCGCTCGCGGCGGCTGGCCGCGTTGGTGGCGGTGATCGCGCTGGTCGGCATCGTCCCGTATCTGGCGCTGCAGTACAAAGCGGTGGCGATGAGCCTGGAGGTGCTGACCGGGCATAGCAGCGCCGGGCGCGGCATCTTTGCCGATCCGGCGTTGTATGTGGCGCTGCTGATGGCGTTGTTCGCCACCTTGTTCGGCACCCGCCAGGTGGATGCCACCGAACACCATCACGGCATGATGCTGGCCATCGCGCTGGAGTCGGTGATCAAGCTGATCGCCATCGTGGCGGTGGGGCTGTTTGCGTGGATGTGGCTGAGCGATCACCAACTGCACATCGCCGACTCGGCGCGAACCTTGTTCGAACACACGCCGTCGGTGGGATTCATCTCGCAGACGCTGCTGAGTTTTCTGGCGGTGATCTGCCTGCCGCGGCAGTTCCATGTGGCGGTGGTCGAATGCAGCGATGTCGGCGATATCCGGCGCGCGCGCTGGTTGTTCGGTGCGTACCTGGTGATCATTTCGGCGATGGTGGTGCCGATCGCCTCGGCCGGCATCGCGTTGTTCGGCAAGGGCAGCGCGGTTGTGGACGATGCGGTGGTGCTGGCCTTGCCGCTGAGCCAGGGCAACACGGTGCTGGCGCTGGTGGCCTACGTGGGCGGGTTTTCGGCCGCCACCGGCATGGTGATCGTGGCCAGCATCGCCTTGGCCACCATGGTCAGCAACGACCTGGTGATGCCGGTGCTGCTACGCCGCCGCGGCAGCGCGGATGCGCGTGCAGCGGTGGCTTCGCGCGTGCTGTGGATCCGCCGCGTGGCCATCCTGCTGCTGGCGCTGGTGGCCTACGGCTATCACCGCAGCGTGGCCAATGACACCACGCTGGCGGCCTACGGATTGATGGCGTTTGCGGCGGTGGCGCAGTTTGCGCCGGGCGTGATCGGCGGGCTGTATTGGCGCGGGGCCAGCCGCAAGGGCGTGGAAACCGGCATGGTGCTTGGCTTCATGACCTGGATCTACACGCTGCTGCTGCCGGCCGCCACGCGTGCGGGCTGGCTGCAGCCGGAGTGGTTGGTGGATGGGCCGTTCGGTATCGGCTGGCTTCAGCCGCAGCAGTTGTTCGGCATGCGCGGCTGGGACCCGCTGGCGCATGGCACGTTCTGGTCGCTGCTGATCAACGTCGGCGCGATGATGCTGGTGTCGGCACGCTGGCGCCCGGGCGTGGACGAGCGGCTGCGTGCGGCACCGTTTCTGGACCCGTATGCGCAGCGTCCGGCGGTGGCCGGCGACTGGCCCGGGCATGTGCGCGTGGCCGATCTGCAGGCGCTGGCCGAGCGCGTGGTGGGCGAGCGGCACGCACATCGCGCCTTTGTCGACCAGGCGGTGCTGCTGGAGCGCGAGCTGCAACCGACCGTGGTGGCCGACCGCGCCTGGGTGCAGTTCACCGAGCGCTTGCTGGCGGCGTCCATCGGCGCGGCCTCCGCGCGGCTGGTGCTGACCAGCTTGTTGCGCGGTTCGGGCATGGAACTGGGCGAAGTGGTGGCGGTGCTGGACGAGGCCGGCCAGGAACTGCGCTTCAATCGCGAGATCCTGTCCACCACGCTGGAAAACATCAGCGCCGCGGTCAGCGTGGTCGACCCGGAGATGCGCCTGACCGCATGGAATCGGCGTTATCAGCAGTTGTTCGGTTACCCGGATGGCATGCTGTATGTCGGCCGCCCGGTTGCCGATCTGATCCGCTACAACGCCGAACGCGGCGAGCTGGGCGAAGGCGATATCGAAGACCAGATCGATCGCCGCATCCGCCACATGCGTGCGGGTTCGCCGCATGTGTTCGAGCGCACCCGCAGCGACGGCAAGGTGATCGAAATGCGCGGCCAGGCGCTGCCCGGCGGCGGCTATGTCACCAGTTACAACGACATCACCGACTACAAACGTGCCGAGCGCGCGCTGCTGGATGCCAACGAAAACCTGGAGCAACGCGTGGCCGATCGCTCGCGCGAAGCCGAGCTGGCGCAGCAGTCCAAAACCCGCTTTCTGGCGGCGATCAGCCACGACGTGTTGCAGCCGCTCAATGCCGCGCGGCTGTTCGCCTCCGCATTGCGCGAGAGCCATCAGAACAACGAAGAACAACGCCATCTGGCCGAGCGTGTGGATGCGTCGTTGCGTGCAGCCGAAGAATTGCTCGACGGTCTGCTCGACGTGTCGCGCCTGGATGCCGGTGGGCTGCGCCCCACGGTCGAAGACTTCGATGCCAGCGCATTGATGCACGAGCTGGCCGCGCAATACGCGCCGGTGGCATCCAGCCGCGGCCTGCGCCTGCAGGTGCATAGCCGGCCGATCTGGGTGCGCAGCGACCGCCGCCTGCTGCGCCGGGTGATGCAGAACTTCCTGGCCAACGCGCTGCGCTACACGCGCCAGGGCCGTATCGTGCTGGGCATGCGCGGGCGCGGTGAACAGGTGGAACTGCAGGTGTGGGACACAGGCCCCGGCATTCCCGAGCACCACATGCGGCAGATTTTCGAAGAGTTTCGCCGCTATCAGCAGCCCTTCGATTGGGGCGAGCAGGGCTTGGGATTGGGGTTGTCCATCTGCCAACGCATCTCGCGCCTGCTCGATCACGATCTGAGTGCGCGCAGCCAGGTCGGCCGCGGCAGCATGTTCTCGATCCTGTTGCCGCGCGTGGCGCCGGTGCCGGTGGCGCCGCTGGTGCCGGTGCCGGCCACCCGTGCCTTGCCCAGTGGCGATTCGCTGGCCGGATTGCGCGTGCTGTGCGTGGATAACGACCGCGAGATTCTTGATGGCATGCGCGCGTTGCTCGGCCGCTGGGAGGTGGAGGTGATCACTGCCAGCACCGTGGATCAGGCGCTGGACTGTGCGCGCGAGCAACCGGATGTGATGTTGGTGGACTATCACCTGCACGACCGTCTGGATGGACTGGACACGCTGGATGCGGTGCAGGCCGCCGCGACTGCGCCGATCGCTGGCGCGCTACTGACTGCCGACGGTCGCGACGAACTCAAACAACTTGCACGTGCGCGCGGCTATCGCTTGCTCACCAAACCGGTAAAACCCGCCTCGCTGCGTGCATTCTTGAGCGCGCTCCACGATGCGAAAAAGCGCTGACGGGTAGCCACCCGAATGCAGCGTAGGAGCGTGCCTGCGCGCGACGGGGGATTATCGATAACGCCTCGTCGCGCGCAGGCACGCTCCTACGAAGAACTGGCAATGAGGATGGCGCTTACGATGAACGCGAGCAACTTGCGCATCAATGCGGCTACCGCTTGCTCACCAAACCGGTAAAGCCCCCCTCACTACGTGCATCCTTGAGCGCGCGCCACGATGCGAAAAAGCGCTGACGGGTCTCCACCCGAATGCAGCGTAGGAGCGTGCCTGCGCGCGACGGGGCATTGCCGATAACGCTTCATCGCGCGCAGGCACGCTCCTACGAAAGAACTGCCAGTGAGCGTACGCACCCGATAGCCGCGATGAACTCAGGCACGCTCCTACAGAAAACAGGCAGTCGAAAGATTCCCTGTGCGCAGGGGCTTACGCCGCGCCGCTGAGGTGTTCGTACAGGATCACGCTGCCGACGATCACCAGGATCGCGCCGCCCAGGATCTCGGCACGTTTGCCGATCAGCGCGCCCAGTGCGCGGCCCAGCATGATGCCGGCGGTGACCATGCTGAAGGTGCACAGGCCGACCACTACGGCCACCACGCCGATGTGCACATCCAAAAATGCCAGGCTGACGCCGACTGCCATCGCATCGATGCTGGTGGCGAAGCCGGTGGCGGCCAGTGCAAGCAGGCCGTTTTTCTTCGGCGCATCGGCTGCCTCATCTGCATCGTCAGGATCGGCGCGCAGGCCAGCCACGATCATGTGCGTGCCCAGCGCGCCAAGCAGCACGAAGGCGATCCAGTGGTCATAGGCGGACACATAGCTGGACGCGGCGCGGCCCAGCAACCAGCCGATTACCGGTGTGATCGCTTCGATGCACCCAAAAATCAATCCGGCGCGTAGCGCATCGCGCCACTGCGGTTTGCGCATCGCCGCGCCCTTGCCGATCGCAGCGGCAAACGCATCGGTGGACATCGCAAAACCGATCAACACAATGGAAAAAGGAGACATCGACACTCTCGGGCTGGGCACGGTCACAACGGCATGCGCCCGCGCCAACCGTCGTCGTACGCGCATGCCGCTGGTCTCGCCAAACCACGATTGGTTGCCTGCACCACGGCGCAACGGCCGAGTATGTTGATGCAGGCGCTTTCGATAACCGAAAGCAGGCTACTCCCCAAGGGGCGCGCAGTGTAACAACGCAAAACCCGCTTTCGGGCGTTTTGCCTGCACGCGAAGGTCGGTCTGATCTTTATAGCCGTGGCTATGCAGCGGCTATCGGTGGGGTTGCAGCCGCAGTAGAGCGGCCGGAAAGCCATGCGCGAGCCCACGGCCCGGTGGTTGCGCTGTCAGTGTGTCGGCCGCGCTTGCTGGCCACCCAGCAGGGCACGCACGGTGTCCATTTCCACATCCCGGCCGGCCTGCAGATCCTGCACGGTGATCTGCACCGGCACGTCCGGCAGCACGCCGCGATCGGGTTGCGCGCTGGTTGCGAACTGCCCGACCAGCGGCAGATCCACCTCGATGTGCGAGTTGGGCAAGTGCAAAAAGAAGAACGCGTTGCCGTTGATACCGCGCAGATTGCCGCCAGTGGGCTGGCCGACCAGCGTGCCCAAGCCGTTGCGCTGTAGTTGCTGCGCAAACGCGAAAGTGGCCGAGCTGTTTTCGGCGTCGATCAACACAAACACCCGACCACTGAAATGCGGTGTACGCAATGGCAGGTAGCGCTGTGCAGCGCTGCCGGTTTGCGCATTGAGCGTGTAGAACCGCGTGTCGTAGGCAACCGCGCGCGTGCCCCAGTCGCGGAAGCTGCGATCCCAGGTGGTGACGTAGGCCGCCAACGCATCGGGCACGCGCCGATAGCGCACCAGGTTGCGCATCGGCGCCGCCGCGATCTCGCCTGCTGCCAGATACCCCAGCAGCACGCTGCCCACGTCCAGCCCGCCCTCGTTGCCACGCAGATCGATCACCAACGCAGGCACCTTGCGCTTGGCCAAGCGCGTGAAGCTGCGCGCCAGAAATGCCTGCCAGTCCCAGGTGCTTTCATACAGCGCCCAATCCGGCATGCGCAGAACCGCCAGATCGGCTGAGTCCATCGTCAGCGTCCATGCCGGCGCTGCGCTGTCGCGCGCACGTTTGGGCGCCATTGCATTGCGCTGCGCCGCGTCGATGCCGTGCACCTGTAGCGCGCGTGGAGCGGTGGCGCCGGGCGCGCGGACCTGCAGCACCGGGTTGGCGGAAATCTGCGGGAACAGCAACGGCAGATACGCATCGAACGCCTCGATCTGCGCAAACCCCTGCACCTCCATCTGGGCGATGCGCTTGGCGTCGTTGCTGCCATCGGCGCGCGCCACTGTCATCAACGCCGCCAGAATCTGCGAGGTGGCAATGCCATCGATGGACAGCACTTCTGTGCCGGGCAGCAAGCCGGGCTGATCCGAGCCATTCCGGCTGACGATCATGCGGCCCTGTAGCCAACGAAAATGGAACGGCAGGCGCCGGCCGTCGCCGAACAGAGCCTGCTGGATCGGCTCGGGTTGATTGACGAAATTGGGGAAGCTGTGGCCGCAGCGCATGCTGGCGGTCAGGCGGGAGATGGCGAGGTAGGCCTGACCAAGCGTGGCGCCGTCTGCCAGTTCGGCGCGCAGCTCGGCGAAGCGTTGCGCAACCTGCGCCTCGGTGGCGTAGCGGTACAGGCCCGGATGCAGTGCGCTATAGGCCTGTCGTAGCACATCGATATCGGCCAGCAGCGCCGGACCGGGCAGTGGGCTGTCGCGGGTCAACGCGGGTGCGGGCGAGGCCGCCCACGCGACGCAGATCGGACAGAGCAGCACTAACAACACTGAAAGAAGACGGATGCGATGGGACATGGCAGCTCCTGGGCAAGAGTCGCCAGCATCGGCAGCTGCGCGGTGGCGGGCGACTCAAATGCCCAATTGCCAAAAATTTTCAGGATGTGCGACGTTGCGCGCGCCGGTAGTCGCTGGGCGTGCAGCCGAAGTGGGCACGAAATACCCGGTTGAAGCTGGCCTTGGAACCGAACCCCACCGCCAGTGCGATGGAGAGGATGTCCTGATCGCCGGCCAGCAGGCGCTGGGCGGCGGCGATGCGCAGCGCGTTGATGAAGGCGCTGAAGGTCTGCCCCAGGCCTTCGTTGAGCGCACGCGACAGATAGTTGCTGTTGGTGCCCATGCGGCGCGCCAGCTCGGGCAGGCTGAGGTCCGGTTCGCGCCACCAGCCGTGCGCAGCGACCTCGGCAGCCACGCGTTGCCCCAGCGCCTGCCAGTCCTTTTCCGCCGCAGGCTGGGGCGCGGCAAGCGTTGCCGGGTCGGGCGGATCTGGCGGCGTCTCCAGCATCAGCGGTGTATCGCGCGGCGGGTAGTGCAGGCGGGCATGGCGCCAGCCTTCCAGCCCCAGGTAATAGACCAGCGCTGCGGTGGCCAGGTAGCGCGGAAACTCGTCAAAATAGGACAGCGGCTTCCACAGCCGGTCGCTGGCGGTGAAGCCAAGCCGCAACACCAGCAGAAAGAACGCGGCCAGCAGAAAACCGCGCAGCCACGGCAAGCGCAGCTCCTCGCGTGCACCGCTGTGATGTTCCAGCCAGCGTTGATAGGCCAGATACTCGCGCCAGGCCAGGAGCAGATAGGCCGTCAGCGACGCCAGCACCAAGGCGTCTTGCAGCGGGGCGACCCAGGGCACGTGGACGGCGGCGTTCCAGTCCCATTTGCGTTGCAGTGGCCAGGTGAACAGCCATGTGTAATAGCCGCCTTGCAGCAGCGCCGGCAATAGATGCAGCGCCCAGCGCCGCGGCAGCTGCCGGCGCGCCAGTTGGCGCACGTAGAGCCACACCAGTGGCCCGATCGCCAGTTCCCAGAACAGCGGCGCGTAGGTCAGGTCAGGGTAGGCGTCGTAGGCGCCGGCATAGCCCAGCGTGTACGGCGTCATCAGCGCCACCACCACTAGCAGCAGTGCGGCCAGGCAACGGTTGGCGATCCGGTTGGCCGGGGCCAGTAGCAACAGGCCCGCGCCGAGCACGCCATGCGCGCTGCCCAGCAGCAGGATGGTGCTCCACATCCCGAACGTGAGGCTGGACATGCGATCCCGCGTGGTCGACCGCGCCGAGTATAGGGGGATGCCTTGTGCAACGCGCCTGGGCATCTGCGCCAGGCGGCGTGGATTGCCTGAGGTCAGTGCAGCGCGTTGGAAATTTCTTGCGTGGCCGCGCACAGCGCCTGCAAGGCCGCGTGCGGGCCGACCAGTTCCGGGCGGCGTGCGATAAACGGCACCGTGAGCGTGTAGGTCGCACTGCCGCGTTGCAGGATCGGCGCAGTCAGATCGACCACGCCCACCACCGCTTCGCTGGGTTGCATGGCGTAGCCCTCGTTGCGTGCCTGCGCGGCGGCGGCCAGGAACTGCGCACGCTCGAACGGCACCTCGCTGGCGTCCAGCATGTCCAGCCAGCGCGCTTGCACCTCCGGTTGCTGAAAGGCGAACAGCACCAGCCCGGAGCTGGAATGGGTCAGCGGGCGGCGATGGCCCGGGCGCACCACCAGGCCCAGATCGCTGGGCACATCCATCTGCGCGATCACCACGATCTGGTCGCCCGAGGGCGCCACCAGGTGGCAGGGCTGGCAGATCGCATCGGCCAGCCGCCGCATCACCGGCAACGCGGCCTCGCTGATGCTCTGTACCGGCGGTTGCTGCATGCCGAGCATGAACAGGCGGTTGGTCAGCACGTAGTCGCCTTCGCCATCGCGGGTGAGATATCCGCGTTCTTCCAGCACCTGCAGCATGCGGAAGATCTCGCCGCGCGAGCGGCCGATGCCTTGCGAGATCGCGCCCATGCTCATCGGCTGCGCCTGGCGGGCAAGAAGCTCGAGGATATCCAGCCCCTTGTCCAGGGCCGGCGCGCGGTACTTGGCGGGTTCGGGGCTCATCCGTTTGCGATTCCAGGCAAGGTGCGGCGCGCCAGGGTACAGGCATCGCCGGCAGGGGTCAGGGTGGCTGCTTGCGTGCAAATATAAACAAAGATTTTATATTTGCATGGCGTTGGCGTGCGCAGTACGCTCGCGCCATTGCAACGCAAGCGCCACAGCCTTGGGAGGGGATCGGTCGCATGCATCACAGTGACATTGCCGCGTCACCGCGCGGCAACCTGGCGCGTACCGCCATGGTTCCCCTGTTGTTGATCGTCAGCCTGTTCTTTTTGTGGGGCATGGCCAACAACCTCAACGACATCCTGATCAAGCAGTTCAAAAAGGCGTTCGAGCTGAGCGACCTGCAGGCCGGGTTGGTGCAGAGCGCCTTCTACATGGGCTATTTCGTCTTCGCGATGCCGGCGGCGATGTTCATGCGCCGCTATAGCTACAAGGCCGCGGTGGTGCTCGGGTTGCTGCTGTATGCGTGCGGGGCGTTTCTGTTTTACCCGGCCGCGCAGGTGCACACCTACTGGCTGTTCCTGCTGGCGCTGTTCGTCATCGCCAGTGGCCTGGCGTTTCTGGAAACCACGGCCAATCCACTGGTGACCGTGCTCGGTCCGGCCGATGGCGCGGCGCGGCGGCTGAATCTTGCGCAGGCCTTCAACCCCTTGGGGTCGATCACCGGCGTGTTGGTCGGCCAGCATTTCATCTTCTCCGGTGTGGAGCACACGCCCGCCGAGCTGGCGGCGATGGCGCCGGCCGCGCGCGAGGCGTTCTTCGCTGCCGAATCCTCGGCCGTGCAGATGCCGTACCTGATCATCGGCGCAGTGGTGGTGCTGTGGGCGATCCTGATCGCGCTGGTGCGTTTTCCCACCGGCGCGCCGGAGAGCGACAGCGGCGTGGCGCCCAAACGCGCACGCTTCGGCGAATTGCTGCGCAACCGGCGCTTCATGTTTTCGGTGGTGGCGCAGTTCTTCTACGTGGGCGCGCAGGTCGGCATCTGGAGTTATCTGATCCGCTACCTGCAGGACGCGGTGCCGGGCACGCCGGAAAAGACCGCGGCCACGTATCTGACCATCTCGCTGGTGCTGTTCATGGCCGGCCGCTTTGTCGGCACCGCATTGCTGCGCTATCTGGCACCGGCGAAATTGTTGGCGAGTTTTGCCACGATCAATGTGGTGTTGTGCGCGGTTGCCATCGCGCTGCCCGGCTGGACCGGGTTGTACGCGCTGGTGGCGGCAAGCGTGTTCATGTCGGTGATGTTCCCGACCATCTTTGCGCTGGGCCTGGATGGCATGCACGACGACGCACGTAAGCTGGGCTCCTCCTTGCTGGTGATGTCGATCATCGGCGGCGCGCTGCTTACGGCGGTGATGGGCGCGGTGTCGGACATGGCCGGCATTCACTGGGCGATGGCGGTGCCGGGCGCGTGCTTTGCGGTGATCTTGCTGTTCGCGTTGCGCGCACGTCGTGCCGCGCCTGCGATTGCCGGAGCCTGAGCATGCCGCGTCTTTGCTATGTACTGGATCTGCACGACGATGCTGCGCTGATCGCCGACTACGAGCGCTGGCATCAGCCCACCGAGGTGTGGCCGGAAGTGGTGGCCTCGTTACAGCAGGCCGGCATTCTTGAACTGGAGATCTTTCGCAGCGGCGATCGGCTGGTGATGCTGATGGAGGTGGGCGACGATTACGATCCAGCCGCCAAGGCCGCGCGCGATGCGGCCGATCCGCGCATCCAGGCGTGGGAAGACCTGATGTGGCGCTTCCAGAAACCGCTGCCAGGCAGTGCACCTGGGGAAAAGTGGCGGGAGGCCGGGCGGATTTTTGCGTTGAGTGAGGCGGTAGCGGCGCAAGGGTGAGTCGCATCCCTCATCCGCCCTACGGGCACCTTCTCCCGCAGGCGGGAGAAGGGTGGGGGTGAAGTGGTTGCAGCGTGCATGTTTCGCTCGCAACCATGACTAGGCTAGCGTTCTCGGACTCGCAGTCATGACGGCTCTTTCCTTGCTGCTCGCAGTGATTTCTGCTTCCCCGCTCCCTCATCCGCCCTACGGGCACCTTCTCCCGCAGGCGGGAGAAGGGGAGGCGGTGAAGTGGCTGCAGCGTGCATGTTCCGCTCGCAGCCATGACTAGGCTAGCGTTCTCGGACTTTCCGGTCGCAGCCATGGCTAGGCTATCGCCCTCGCCCTCGCAGTCATGACTGCTCTTTCTCTTGGCTCGGCCCGGCCGATGGCGCGGCGCGGCGGCTGAATCTTGTTGCTCGCAGTGATCTCTGCTGCGTCGTTGCCCGCTCCCGCTCCCGCTTCCCTTCTCCCGCAAGCGGGAGAAGGTGCCCGCAGGGCGGATGAGGGCGCTGGTTAGCCCTGTCGATTGGCTGCCAGGTCTTCCACCCAGAAATGTCCATCCGGGTAGCTGAATTCCGCAATCGAAGACGCGTGCATTTCTGCCGAGAAGCCGGGCACCTGTGGGGCAAGATAGCGGCCGTGCTGGATGCGCACCGGGTCCAGGAAATGCTGATGCAAATGGTCGACGAATTCGATCGCACGATCTTCCATCTGGCCGGTGATCGCGACGAAGTCGGCCATCGCCAGATGCTGCACCAACTCGCACAGGCCCACGCCGCCGGCATGCGGGAACACGCGCACGTTGAACTTGGCAGCCAGCAGCAAGATAGCGAGGTTTTCGTTGACGCCACCGACGCGCGCGGCATCGATCTGGATCAAATCCACTGCGCCGGCCTGCAACAACTGCTTGAACATCACCCGGTTCTGAGTGTGCTCGCCGGTGGACACCGGCACCGGGGTGATGCCCTGGCGGATCGCCGCATGGCCAAGGACATCGTCCGGGCTGGTGGGTTCTTCGATCCAGGCGATGTCGAATTCGGCCAGTTGGCGCATCCAGTCGATCGCCGGGCCCACGTCCCAACGCTGGTTGGCATCCACCGCCATCGCGATGTCCGGGCCGATCGCTTCGCGCGCGAGGCGGCAGCGGCGGATGTCGTCCTGCACGTTGGCGCCGACCTTGAGCTTGATGGTGCGGAAGCCATCGGCCACCGCTTCCTTGGCCAGCCGCACCAGTTTTTCGTCGGAGTACCCAAGCCAGCCGGGCGACGTGGTGTAGGCCGGGTAGCCTTGCTCGATCAACTGCGCAGTACGCTGCGCGCGCTGCGGCTGCGCGGCGCGCAACATGGCCAGCGCTTCATCGCGGGTGAGCGCATCGGTGAGGTAGCGGAAGTCGATGGTGTCGACCAGCTGCTCGGGTATGAGTTCGGCGATATAGCGCCACAGCGGCTTGTTGGCGGCACGCGCGGCCAGATCCCAGGCGGCGTTGATCACCGCGCCGATCGCCATGTGCATCACGCCTTTTTCCGGGCCCAGCCAACGCAATTGCGAGTCGTTGGTGAGCCGGCGCGCGAAGCCGCCCAGGTCGGCGATGACGTCCTCCACGCGCAGGCCGACCACGTGTTCGGCGAGCGCGGCCACGGCGGCGGTCTGCACGTCGTTGCCACGGCCGATGGTGAACACCAGGCCGTAACCGGCCAGTTCATCCGGCGCATCGGTGCGCAGCACGACGTAGGCGGCCGAGTAATCGGGATCGGGATTCATCGCGTCCGACCCATCGAGCTCGCGCGAGGTGGGGAAGCGGACGTCGTGGGTATCGAGGGCGACGATGGTGCTCATGGAGATCCTGGGCGATGGAAACGGGAAATAGAAACGGGAAATAGAAAACGGGCGAAAAAGAGCGTGGGGAAGAGGGGCGCTTGAGCCCCTCTCCCACCGGGAGAGGGGGTGAGGGTACGGACGCGCAGCGCCGGAAGTGTTGAAGCGCTGCAGTGACACATCCGTTTGCAACACAGATCAACAAAAAATCACTAAACGATTGACGACGCATCGATATCAACGCGCTACAGCGCTTGGTCATTCAACGCGCCGCTACAACCCAGAAAAAGATACGCATGACAGATCAACACAAGTGCCGACACGTCATGTCTAGAAACACGTCCAACAACAACGCGCGACAGCGCGACGAATTGTTCGGATACCTCGCTACGTACCCTCACCCCAACCCCTCTCCCGAGGGGAGAGGGGCTTTAAGCTGCGTCGTGCGGAGGCGTTACCACCTGCGTTGAGCGCAACTTGGCACGCAATGCGACCAAAATCCTGGAAAGGGAAAAGGAGCTTTAGGCCGCATCGCGCGGATGCGCAACTACCGGTTGACGTTGACGCCCCAATCCTTCGATCTCCAGTTCCATCAGATCGCCCGGCTTCAAATACACCGGCGGCTTCTGGCCCAGGCCCACGCCCGGCGGGGTGCCGGTGCTGATCACATCGCCCGGCATCAGCGTCATGTAGCGGCTGATGTGGCTGACCAGTTCGGCCACGCCGAACACCATCGTGCGGGTGCTGCCGTTCTGGTAACGGTGGCCGTTAACCTCCAGCCACATCGACAGGTTTTGCGGGTCGGCCACTTCATCGCGGGTGACCAGCCACGGGCCGATCGGGCCGAAGGTGTCGGCGCTCTTGCCCTTGACCCACTGGCCGCCGTGTTCGAGCTGGAACTCGCGTTCGGACAGGTCGTTGATCACCGCATAGCCGGCGACATGATTCAGTGCGTCGTCCATCGACACATCGCGTGCGATATCGCCGATCACCACGCCCAGTTCCACTTCCCAGTCGCTCTTGACCGAGCCGCGCGGGATGATGACGGTATCGTTCGGGCCGCACACCGCGGTGGTGGCCTTCATGAAAAGAATCGGCATTTTGGGCACTTCCATGCCCGATTCGGCGGCGTGGTCGGCGTAGTTCAAGCCCACGCAGATGAACTTGCCGATGCGGCCCACCGCGGCGCCATAGCGCTGCTCGCCTTCGATCAGCGGCAACGTGGACAGATCCACTGCACGCAGTTTTTGCAGGCCGGCATTGGTGAGGTGCTCACCAGCAACATCGTCGATGACACCGCTCAGGTCGCGGATGCGGCCTTCGTTGTCGATCACGCCGGGACGTTCGTGGCCTTCGGCGCCAATACGTACGAGTTTCATGCAGTCTTCCTTTGCAGGGGAGGAATCGGAGCGAGTCGCCGCCTGTTGCAAGATGTTTCAGCAGCAGGTGGACGACGCGCTCGGAACAGGAATGTCAGTGATGCGTGCTGGCAACAGGCCGCCTCAGGCGTGCGATGCGGCGTGTTGTCAGCGGTATTCAGCGCAGCTGGGACACCATCGCGAGCGGCCATGGGTCTGGCCGCTGCACAGCAGTGTGGTCGGCTGGATTTAGAGCGGCTAACAAAGCGTAGCGAGCAGTCGTCAGGTGGGTGTGGACGGCGCGGAGGAACCGGAGTGTACGGGTGGTACATGCCGATTCCGAGCACCGGCCGCGCCCGCCTGGCTTGGACCAGCCCCCGTCGATGATGTGGGTCTGGCCGGTGGTGAACGACGATTCGTCCGAGGCCAGGTAGACCACCAGCTGCGCGATTTCGCGCGGGTCGCCCAGGCGGCCCATCGGCTGGCGATCGGTGAAGCTCTTCCACACCGCCTGTTCGTCGCCGCCCAGGGCCTGCACGCGCTGACCCAG
Source organism: Xanthomonas sp. Leaf148 (assembly GCF_001423585.1). GTDB lineage: Bacteria > Pseudomonadota > Gammaproteobacteria > Xanthomonadales > Xanthomonadaceae > Xanthomonas. The sequence goes on from NZ_LMOP01000008.1 coordinate 62,258, forward strand.
CGACGGCGTCTTGATGGTGCCCGGGCAGATCGCGTTGCAGCGCACGCCTTGGGCCACGTAATCGGCAGCAATGGCCTTGCTCAGGCCGATCACCGCGGCCTTGGTTACGCCGTACACAAAGCGGTTCGGCACGCCCTTGATGCTGGACGCGACCGAGGACATGTTGATGATGCTGCCGCGGCCGCGTTCGAGCATGCCCGGCAGCACCGCCTTGCAGGTGTAGTACATCGCATCGACGTTGATCGAGAACGAGCGGCGCCATGCCGGCTCGTCGCAGTCGAGAATGCTGCCCTGATGCACGTAGCCGGCGCAGTTGAACAACACATCGAACGGGCCGTGTTCGGCGACCAGCGCCGCAATCGCGGCGGCATCGGTGACATCGAGCAGCTGGGTGGTGATCGCATCGGACTCGGACGCCAGCGCCTGCAACGCAGCGGCGTCGATGTCGGTGGCGATCACCTGCGCGCCGGCACGTGCGCAGGCCAGCGCGCTTTCGCGGCCAATGCCGGCGCCAGCGGCGGTGATCAGGCAACGCTTGCCCTGCAGACGGGTGTTGGGCGTGGTGGGAATGGAGACTGTCATACCGATAAGGTTCCGTGGGTGGGGGCCGCCGGCCGTGGCAGACGATAGAACGTGCGTGCGTTGTCGCCGAACACCGCATCAGCGTGTTCGGCGGCATGACGGGTGACGAGCTGTTGCGCAAGATCGAACCACTGCGCGTAATCGGCGCGCAGGGTCAGCACCGGCCAGTCGCTGCCCCAGAGCAGCCGCTGCGCACCGAAGCGCGCAAACAGATGCGCAACATACGGCTCCAGTGCATCGATGCCGGCACCGCGCGCGGCTTCGGTGAGCAACCCGGACAGTTTGCAGTGCACGTTGGGATGCTGTGCCAACGCGGCCATGCCGGCGGCCCAGGCGACGAATTCGCCGGCCGCAATCTGCGGCTTGCCGCCGTGATCGACGACCACGCGCAACTGCGGGTGACGCTTCAAGCGCGCCTGCAATGCGGGCACATGCACAGCGCGGATCAAGGCATCGAAGGCCAGATCGTGCGCAAGCATCGCGTCGAAGGCGGCGTCCAATGCGGGGCTTGCCAGCCACTGCGCATCGGCGATGTCCTGCACCATCGGGCGCAGCCCCTTGAGTACACCGCCGCCTGCGCGGACCAGTGCACCGATGCGTGCGGCGGCATCGGGCGCAGCAAAATCCGTCCAGCCGACAACCCCGGCAATGCGTGGCGCGTCGTGGGCGAGCTCGAACAGGTAACAGGTTTCGGCTTCGGTTGCGGCGGCTTGCACCACTACCACGCTGTCGACACCGGCCGCATCCAGCGCGTCGTCCACATCGTGCGGCGCGAAATCGCGGTACAGCGGCGCAAGCTCCGGCGTCAGCCAGGCGTAATCGCCACGGGCCAGGTGCCAGAAATGCAGATGCGCATCGACGCGGCTCATGGCGTGGGCAGGTCCGTATCGAGCAGGCCGCCATCGCGCAGGCGCTGCCACAGCGCAGGCGGGATCGATGCCTGCAAGCGCGTGGCGGCCGATTGCACCTCGGCCAGCGTGCGCATGCCGGCCACAACGGTGGTCACCGCCGGATGCGCCAGCGGGAACTGCAGGGCGGCCGCGCCGATATCCACCTCGAACGCCGCGCAGGCCGCATACAGACGCTGCGCATGCTGCAAGGTGGCGGTGTCCACCGGGGCGTAGTTATAGGTGGCGCCGGGGCCGCGCGCATCGCTGAGCAGGCCGGAACTGTACGGGCCGGCCGACAGGATCGATACGCCGTGTTGCTGCGCCTGGTTGAGCAGCGCACGCGCGCCGTGCTGTTCCAGCAGGGTGTAGCGTCCGGCCAGCATCACGCAGTCGATCGGGAAGCGTGCCAGCACCTCCAGTGCCACGTCCTGCTCGTTGACGCCCAGCCCGATCGCCCCGCACGCACCGGACGCTTTCAACTCCGCCATGGCCGGCAAGGCCTCCTCCAAGGCCTGCTGCAGCACGTGGGCGTGGTTGTCGCCGTGGGTCAGCGCACCGATGTCGTGCAACAGCAGCACGTCGATGTAGTCGGTGCCCAGGCGCTCCAGGCTGAAGGCGAACGCGCGCCGCACGCCGTCGGCGCTGTAGTCGAATGCGGCGCGGCGGCCGGCCACGGCAAAACCGTCGCGCCCGGCAACGGCCTGTGCGTCGTCGTAGACGCAGCGGCCAACCTTGGTCGACAGCGTGTAGGCAGCGCGCGGCACGCCGGCCAGGCCGCGGCCCAGGCGCGTTTCGCTGAGTCCGTAGCCGTAGTAAGGCGCGGTGTCGAAGTGACGGATGCCGGCCTCGAACGCGCCTGCCACCGCCGCCAGTGCGTCTGCCTCGGCGACCTCGGTGTACAGGTTGCCGATCGGCGCAGCGCCGAAGCCCAGCGCCGATAGCTGCACGTCGGTACGGCCCAGACGTTGCCGTGCCACGGCGCTCATGCGCCACGCTCCGCAAGGGTGGCGCAGGCGCGAATGAAATCTGGAGGGCAGCTGGGCATCGCAACGTCCACCAGCCGGCAGGCGCCCGGCTGTTCGCATATGAATATCGCAATCATCAATGAACAGATCACGCTGCAGTGCAGCATGACGAGCCAGGGCGGCTGACGAGATTGGGTGATGGGCGCCGTGCGCGTCGCTTTCTCTCTGTTCGTGCGCGCATCGCTTGTGGTCGTCTGGTCCATCGTCCATCGTCCATCGGCTAACGGCAACACCGCACTCCGCTGACTACTCGGATCTCTCGTGCGGCTGCGCCGGTGCCGCCGGCGGACCGGCAGGCGTGTGGAACCCATGACCCAGACCCGCATGGTCTTCGACCCTCGCCCCCATTTCGAACTCGGTTGTCCGCGTGCGCTGGAGAGATCGCCCCGCGGCTCTCCAGGCCAAGGGGAGCGCCGCGCTGATCGTGCGAGTGCGCCTGTTTTCGCCGTCTGGACACCTGCGCTACAGCGCAGCGGCGTGCCCCCTCGCATTGCAACGCACTCCAACCCTGCTATTTCAAAATCCGGGCCCCGCATCACCAGTTCCTATAACGCGGCCTGCGCGGTTGCCTCGCACCGGCGGCTAGGGCTAGATACCAGCCTTGATCCGATGAAGCTGATGCCATGCCAGACACGACACGGCGGGAGTTGTTCAAGGTGCTGGCCGCAGGCGCATTGGTCGCGCCGTTGCCGGCTGCCGCGCAGGCGTCAGCCGTGCCATGCGCCGCGCATCCGCCGCCGTGGGCGCGCGGCATCGAGGGCCAGCGCAAGGCCGACCTGGGCAACGGCACCTACCTCAACCCCATCGTGGCCGGCGATCACCCGGACCCCACCATCCTCAAGGATGGCGACGACTACTACATGACGTTTTCGTCGTTCTTTTCGTATCCGGGCATCGTGCTGTGGCACTCCACCGACCTGGTCAACTGGACCCCGATCGGCCCGGCGCTGCGCCAGGAACTGGGCACGATCTGGGCGCTGGATCTGTGCAAGCACGCTGGCCGTTACTTCATCTACATCCCGGCCAATCCGGACGAAAAGGGCTGGTCGATCTTCGTGATCTGGGCCGATGACATTCGCGGGCCATGGAGCGCGCCGATCGATCTGAAGATCGCCGGCTGCATCGACCCCGGCCATGTCGTCGGCGAAGACGGCAAGCGCTATCTGTTCGTCAACGGCATCCGCAAGATCGGCCTGCGCGACGACGGCCTGGCCACCGATGGGCAACTCGAACCGGCCTACGCGCCGTGGCGCTATCCCGACGACTGGGTGGTGGAGAATTTCGCGCCCGAAGGCCCCAAGCTCACCTGGCACAACGGCTGGCTGTATCTGGTCACCGCCGTCGGTGGCACCGCCGGGCCGGTGACCGGGCATATGGTCATCGCCGCGCGGTCGCTCTCGGTGCACGGGCCGTGGGAACACTGCCCGCGCAACCCGCTGGTGCGCACGCTGTCCGAACAGGAGCCGTGGTGGTCGCGCGGTCATGCCACGCTGGTGCAAGGCCCACGCGGCGACTGGTGGCTGGTCTATCACGGCTACGAAAACGGCTTCCGCACCCTGGGGCGCCAGACCCTGCTGGAGCCGATCGAGTGGACCGCCGACGGCTGGTTTCGCGCCACTGGCGGCGACCTGTCCAAGCCGTTGCGCACGCCGGCACGCGCTGCCACCGGCAGTGCGAATGTGGCGAGCGGCTTCGCGTTGTCCGATGACTTTTCCACCGACCGATTCGGCACCCAGTGGAGCCTGCACGCGCCCAAGCCCGGCGAGCAGGCGCGCGTGCGGCGGGCCAACAAGGCATTGACGCTGACCTGCGCAGGCACATCGCCCATCGACAGCGCACCGTTGACCTGCGGCGTACCCGACCGCGCCTACGCGGCTGAGGTGACGCTGGAGCTGGTCGGCAATGCCGAAGGCGGCCTCCTGCTGTTCTACAACCACAAGGCCTTCGTCGGCATCGGCTTCACCGCCGACACCATGAAGACCTACGAATATTCCGAAGAACTGGTGTGGGCACGCGCGCCCAACACGCATCGCCGCATCCGCGTGCGGCTGACCAACGATCGCCACATCGTGAGCTTTGCGTATTCGTTCGACGACGGCCTGCAGTGGACGCGTCATCCCACGCGCATGGAGGTGTCCGGATTCCACCACAACGTGTTCGGCGGCTTCTTGAGCCTGCAGCTGGGCGTGTATGCCGCGCAGCAGGGCGAGGTGGTGTTGCGTGACTTTAGGTATCGCGCGCTGGGCTGAGCGTGGCTGAGCACTGACGGCTGATGCTGCGCAGTGATCCTGCGTGTTGTCAGCGTTTCGGTTTCAGGATGGCTGTCGGAGATACCGTCAGCCCGATCCGATGTTTGAAAGCAGACGCCTTCGTCGACCTCTCAAGGCAATCCTTGCACCTGCCAAAAAAATCGTGGAGACATCGAGTATGTCTGCCGCGCGGGCTCTTGTATTGCCTTGCATGCCTGCGGCTTCTCAATGCCGCGACGATGTGGGGTGGGTTCCCGCTATGCCGCAACGGGGCACGGAAACGGTCGATTGACGCATCGTAGTTTGCAAGCGTAGTCAGCACGCTGACAGCGCCGCTGCGTGTGCCGTGCAAGATGCCGAAGAGAACGAGTGAGAGACCTCGTCAACTGATCCGCGACGCCGAACTGCACGCGCACTGCATGCGGATTCCAGTGCATCAACGAGCAGATCGCGCTGGTCTTGCAGCAGTAGTTTCAGCGGTTCTACGCCAAGCTGGGCGCGTGCGCGTCACCGCAGAGGGCGGGGCCTTGATGGCCCCGCCGCTGGACTCAACCGCAGCAGTAGCAGACGTTGCCTTGTCCCAAATCGCCGCCGAACTCCGGACACTCGGCCTTGCAGGCCCATGCACTACACGACTCGGCCTTCGGCTGTGCGCCGTCCACGGCCATCACCTGGAACGCACCGAAGCCGGTGCTGGCCAGAAACGTCGCTGCCATCAACGCACTGCGCAAGCTTACCCAACGCTTTTTCATGCATTACTCCCTCAACGTTGCAAAAGCCGCTGGCGCATCCGTGCGGCCCAAGGCGGCGACCAGGTCCTGCACCCGCTCCGTGGTATCGAACACGCCAACATGGGAATGGCGCACGCGCCCGTCCCCATCGATGGCCATCAGCAGCGGCACGTTGCGCGCACGGAACAGCATCAGCGCGCGACGATCGGTCAACGTGACCACCGGAAAATCGAAGCCATGCACATGCGCATAGCGCGCGGCCTGCACCGCATCGCAATGGCACACACCCAGCAATTGCGGTCGGCCCGGCAGGTTGGCCTGCAACTGCCGCGCCGCGCGCAGCACGGTCGGTGCCGAGCGCTGGCAGTACGGACACGTGGTCGTAAAAAAGAACAGCACCTGCGCCGGCCCCTGCGGCGCACCCAGCAGATGGCGGTGACCCTCGGCATCCACCGCCTCGATGCGCGGCACGTACATGCCTTCGTACGGCGTGCTGATGCGCGTCTGCAGCCATTGCTGCTGCACGCGCAGTTGTCGGTTTTGCCACGCCAGCGCCGCAATCAATGCACAGGCCATCAGCAGGCCGATCCATAGCCAGGGAAAACGTCGCGCCATGCCAGCTCCAAAGCGTCCTTGATGCCCGAGCCTTGCCCAGGCATCAGCTCATGGTCAATGGTGATATCGACAACTGCGATGTCGCGCGGTGCGCAGGTGTGGATGCGATCACGCCGGTGCGCTTGGGCTTGCCACCGTCGGGCGATGACATGCGGGCGGTTTGCGCAAACACGGCTGCAACCACTGCCTTGCGACCGGTAACGCACGCAGCAGTCGCGCCATGCCATCTACTGATGCGATCAGGTTGGTGCGCTTTGGCTTGCCATCGTTGGGCAATGACACGCGGGCCGTTTGCGCAAATAGTGCGGCAGGCAGGCCTTGCGACCGGTAATGCACGCGGCAGTCGCGCCATGCCATCTGCCGATGCGATCAGGCCGGTGCGCTTGCGCCTGCCATTGGTGTGCGCTGACATGCGGGCGGTTTGTGCAAGCGCGATTGCAGGCAGGCCTTGCGACTGGTAACGCACGCAGCAGTCGCGCCATGCTGTCTACCGATGCGATCAGGCCGGTGCGCTTGGGCTTGCCACCGTTGGGCAACGACACGTGGACGGTTTGCGCAAATAGTGCTGCAGGCAGGTCTTGCGACAAGTGCGCGCGTAGCTGTCGCGCGCTGCCATCTGCCAGTGCGCGGTGCATGGCATGCTGTGCAGTGCGGCGCGTCGGTGCGTGCCGGTTTTGGGGGAGCGATGCACAAGGATTCAATGGCGCGCTGGCTGTTGCTGGCGGTGTTCGTCTGTGCGACAGCGCACGCCAACGACAGTAGTTTTGGCGACGACAACGGCACCATCCGGCTGCTGCACCAGCCCGACATCAGCATGGACAAGGAAGCGCTGCTGCTCAGCGAAGAACGCGTGCAGGTGGACTATGTGTTCACCAACAACAGCGAGCGCGACCTCAGCGTGCCGGTGGCCTTCCCGATGCCGCCAATGTATTTCGGCATGGCCGACCACAGCGAACTCACCGACTTCAAATTGTGGGTGGACGGCAAGCCGATCGCCACCACGCGCAAGCTGGTGGTGTTGCTGGACGACGGCAGCGACATCTCCAAGGCGTTTGCTGCCACCGGGTGGACCCAGGACGATGTGGAGGCCTTCACCGAATCCGGCACCCCGCCCAAGGCCCGCAAGCCACTGCCCGCGCGCTGGGTCGATGCCGACGCGCAGCCGCGTTTCACCCTCAACGAGTACTTCGTCTGGCAACAGGTATTTCCGGCGCGCCGCAGCGTGCAGATCCGGCATGCGTATGCGCCCAGCCTGTCCACCGGCGTACCGCAGCCCAGCACGTATCTGCTGGAGTCCTATGCAAAGGACTCCTGCATCGAACCGGCCACCAAGACCAGCATGCAGCGCCGTGAAGGCCAGTCCGGTCTGGCCTGGGCCAACTTGCGCTACGTGCTCACCACCGGCAAGAACTGGAACGGCCCGATCAAGGACTTCCAGCTGACCATCCGCAAGCAGACCGCCAGCGACATCCTGAGTCTGTGCTTCGACGGCGAGCTGAAAAAGATCGACCCGTTGACCTTCCAGTTCAAGCAGACCAACTTCGTACCGATGCGCGATCTGAACGTCTTGTTCGTGCGCGCGCCGGAGTAAACGCCACAAGCCCCACACGTAGGAGCGCACCCGGGCGCGATGGAGCTTTACCGGGAACGTCCGTCGCAGTCGTACGCGTCAGTGCGCGTCAGGTTTCTGTTGCAAAACAAGCTTCACCGGTAACGCCCATCGCGCCCAGGTGCGCTCCTACGCTGGTGTCGTGTCGTGTCGTGTTGCACGGCATAGCAAATCTATCGTGCCCACAAACGACGAAGGCAGACGTGGTGGGATCACACGTAGGAGCGCACCCGGGCGCGATGGAGCTTTACCGGTAACGCCCATCACAGTCGCACGTGCCAATGCGCGTCAGGTTTCTTCTGCAAAACAAGCTTTACCGGTAACGCCCATCGCGCCCAGGTGCGCTCCTACGCTGATGTCGTGTCGTGTCGTGTCGTGTCGTGTCGCTTCGCGTTGCACGGCAGAGAAAATCTATCGATTGCCCACCAACGAGGACGGCAGAAGTAGTGGGATCACTCGCGGGAGCGCACCCGGGCGCGACCGGGCTTTCCCGACCACCCCCAACGCCGGCAGACACACCGCTGCGCGCGTCAGTCGTCTTCCGGCGGCGGCAACACGATGCCGTCGGAGTCGATGGCGAGCTTGCCGGCCATCAGCACGGCCTGGGTACGGTTGGTGACGCCGAGCTTGCGCAGGATTGCGGTGACGTGCGCCTTGATGGTGGCTTCGGACACGCCCAGATCGTAGGCGATCTGCTTGTTGAGCCGCCCCGCGCCCAGCATCTGCAGCACGCGGAATTGTTGCGGGGTGAGATCGCGCAGCCGCTGGCCAACCTCGCGCTCTTCGCTATCGGTGGGCGGCAGATTCTGCGCTTCGGCGGGAATCCAGCGTTCGCCATCCAGCACCGTGGCCAGCGCGCGGCCGATGGTGTCGGAGTCGGCGGATTTGGGAATGAAACCGAACGCGCCATGGTCGATGGCACGCCGCATCACCGTGGGTTCTTCGCGTGCGGACACCACCACCACCGGCAACTGCGGATGCAGCGAGCGCATATGCACCAGCGCACTGAAGCCCTGCGCGCCCGGCATGTTGAGATCCATCAACAGCAGGTCCGCGTCCGGTTGCGCATCGGCCAGCGTGTACAACGCATCCACGTTGTCGGCTTCGAACAATTGCACGCCCGGCATGACCCGCTGCACCGCCCCGCGCAAGGCCTCGCGAAACAGGGGATGGTCATCGGCAATCAGCAGGGTGGTCATTGAGGGGCCGGGAGTGGGGAATCGGGAATCGGGAATCGCAAAGGCAACAGCGAAGAGCAGCGCAGCAAACAGCAACAGCAACAGCAACAGCAACAGCAAACAGCAAACAGCAAACAGCAAACAGCAACAGCAAACAGCAAACAGCAAACAGCAAACAGCAACGATGCGGTGACGTTGAAGATGAGAATTGGCAGCTATGAACAAATGTAGGGGTCGGGAACCCGCTTTTACGAATTCCCAATCCGACGATTTACTCCCCACTCCTCAGGGAACCGCTCTCACGATTCCCCAATCCCGATTCCTCATTCCCAACGCGCGTCAGCGCGTTAGCCGCTCATTGACCAGCGAATCCACCACCGACGGGTCGGCCAGGGTGGAGGTGTCGCCGAGTTGATCGGGTGCGTTTTCGGCGATCTTGCGCAGGATGCGGCGCATGATCTTGCCCGAGCGCGTCTTCGGCAGGCCGGGGGCCCACTGCAGGTGATCGGGCGAGGCGATCGGGCCGATTTCCTTACGCACCCAACTCACCAGCTCCTTGTGCAGCTCTTCGCTGGGGTTCTCGCCGGCGATCAAGGTGACGTAGGCATAGATGCCCTGGCCCTTGACGTCGTGCGGGAAGCCCACCACCGCCGCTTCGGCGACCTTGGGGTGCGAGACCAGCGCGCTTTCCACTTCGGCAGTGCCGATGCGATGGCCGGAGACGTTGATCACGTCGTCCACGCGGCCGGTGATCCAGTAGTAGCCATCGGCATCGCGGCGGCAGCCGTCACCGGTGAAGTAGCTGCCCGGATAGGTGCGGAAATAGGTGTCGATGAACCGCTGGTGGTCGCCGTAGACGCTGCGCATCTGGCCCGGCCACGAATCCAGCAGCACCAGGTTGCCTTCGGTGGCGCCGTCCAGGATCTTGCCTTCGGCATCGACCAGCGCCGGCTGCACGCCGAAGAACGGCAGCGTGGCCGACCCCGGCTTGAGGTCGACCGCGCCGGCCAGCGGCGAAATCAAAATGCCGCCGGTTTCGGTCTGCCACCAGGTATCCACGATCGGGCAACGGCTGTCGCCGACCACTTCGTAATACCAACGCCAGGCTTCCGGATTGATTGGCTCGCCGACGCTGCCGAGCAGGCGCAGGCTCTTGCGCGAGGTCCGCTTGACCGGCGCTTCGCCATCGCGCATCAGCGCGCGGATCGCGGTCGGCGCGGTGTAGAACAAGGTGACCTGGTGCTTGTCGATCACGTCCCAGAAGCGCGAGACGTTGGGGTAGTTGGGCACGCCTTCGAACATCACCGCAGTGGCGCCATTGGCGAGCGGGCCGTAGACGATGTAGCTGTGGCCGGTGACCCAGCCCACGTCGGCGGTGCACCAGTAGATGTCGTCTTCGCGCAGGTCGAACACCACTTCGTGCGTGTAGCTGGCAAACAGCAGATAGCCGCCGGTGGTGTGCAGCACGCCCTTCGGCTTGCCGGTGGAACCGGAGGTGTAGAGGATGAACAACGGATCTTCCGCGTTCATGCGCTCGGGTTCGCACTCGGCCGGCTGGCCATCGACCACGTCATGGAACCAGCGATCGCGCGGCGCCTGCATGTCCACCGCGCCACCGGTATGGCGCACCACCAGCACGGTTTCGACCGTGTTGGTGCCGGGAATCTTCAGCGCCGCATCCACGTTGGCCTTGAGCGGAATCTTCTTGCCGCCGCGCAGGCCTTCGTCGGCGGTGATGATCAGCTTGCTCTGGCAGTCGATCACGCGGTCGGCGATCGAGTTGGCGGCAAAACCGCCGAACACCACCGAGTGCACCGCACCGATGCGCGCGCAGGCGAGCATGGCCACGGCCGCATCGACGATCATCGGCAGGTAGATGGTGACCCGGTCGCCCTTCTTGACGCCGAGGTTGCGCAGCGCGTTGCCGAGCTTGCAGACGCGCTCGTACAACTCGCGGTAGGTGACCGGGTAGGACGCCGCATCCGGGCTGTCGGGCTCGAACAGCAGCGCGGTCTTGTCGCCGCGCGTGGCGAGCTGGCGGTCCAGGCAGTTGACGCTGGCGTTGAGCTCGCCGTCGCCGAACCAGCGGATATGGAAGTCGTCCAGCGCAAAGCTGACGTCCTTGACCTGGGTGGGTTGCTTGAACCAGTCCAGCCGCTGCGCGGCCTTGCCCCAGAACTGCTCGGGATGCTCGATCGATTCGCGGTACAGCGTTGCGTACTGCTCGCCATTGACGCGTGCGCCCTTGGCGAACGCGGGATCGACGGGATAAACATCAGCCATGGCACCCTCACTTGCGATGAACTTGTTGGGAGAGGGCACGGCAGCTGCCCTCGGTAGGCGATCAGTGTGCCGCATCCATTCTGTCCCGGCGGTCAACGGCGCGTTAGACCATGGTCGTAACCTAAGGCGTGCGCTGGCGCACATCCATTGCGGGTCCTGGTGCGACCATCGGTCACCTTGTGGAATGCTGCGTTGCAGCTACGACCAAAGGCGAATAGGCTGCAAACCGCGGACTGCCTCACGCTCCGCACAGCATCGCCATCAAGCGCGAGGCCTTCATTGGGGAGAGGGTTCCATGAAACACCGTACTGCACCGTTGGTGCGCCATCCGTTGGCGGCCGCATTGTTCGTGGCCAGCATCCTGCCGGGCGTTGCGTTCGCGCAGACGGCAAAGGAAAAGGCGCTGGAAACACGTATTGCCGAGCTCGAGCGTCAGGTCCAACTATTGGTGACCGCGCAGCAACAACAGCAGGGCCAGATTGCCCAGACGCAGACGCAGGTCACCGAGGTGCGCACCTTGCAGGCGCAGACTCCGCCCGCGCCAGCGCTCCCGGCCGGCAAAAAGCCGATCCAGCTGACCAGCATCACGCCGAACGCGTTGCCGGGGACAACGTTTCGTTACGGTGGTTTCATCAAGGCTGACTTCATGACCACCCGCACCAGCGACGGCGCCTTGCCTGAAGGTGCGGTGGGACGTTACCTGTACATCCCGACGCAGACGCCTGTCGGGGGACAGGCGTCGAGCACCGACACCGACTTCCATGCCAAGTTCTCGCGCTTCAACCTGGGCGTGGACACGGTGACCGAAAACGGCGACAAGCTGACTGGGTTCATCGAACTGGACTTCTTCGGCAACGCGCTGGCCAACCAGGTCAACAATCTGTACGGCGGCACCTTGCGGCACGCCTACATGAGCTGGAACAACTGGCTGGCCGGCCAGACCTGGTCCAACTTCGTCGACGCCACGATCCTGCCGGAAGCGGCCGACATCGTCGGGCCGACCGACGGTGCGCTGTTCAGCCGTCAGACCCAGATCCGCTACACCCGCGGCGCTTTCAGCGTGTCGGCAGAAAACACCGAAACGCTGACCACGCCATACCGGGGCGGCAACACCATCCTGGCCTCGGACCATGGCGCGATGCCGGATCTGACCGCGCGGTACAACTGGAAGGGCACCTGGGGCACGTTCGGTCTGTCGGCGATCGCACGCCAGTACCGCACCCGCAGCGCGCTGACCAACGACACCGACTTCGGCGGCGCCATCGCCGGCGGCGGCCGCTGGATCATCAACTCCAGCAACGACCTGCGCTACCAGCTGGCCTACGGCGAAGGCCTTGGCCGCTATCTGGGCCTGGGCAACGGCTCGGACGTGGAAATCGACATCGACGGCAACATCCAGACCGTCAGCACGGTGGCTGGCTGGGTGGCCTGGCGGCACGACTACAACGCCAAGTTGCGCAGCACCATCATGTACTCGCGCGTGGATTACGACCATTCGCTGGCCAACACCGGCGGGCTGGCGAGCAAGTCGCAGCAGAGCATCCGCGCCAACGTCTTCTATTCGCCGCTACCCAAGGTGGATGTGGGCGCAGAGCTGATGTACGGCCGCCGCGAAGCCGAAAACGGCGATTCCGGCGACATCTCGCGCCTGCAGTTCACCACCAAGTACAGCTTCTAAAGGTTCACCCATCGGCCGCCCGCCACGCATGTGGGCGGGCCGTGCTGCCCGCACTCCAGGAGACAGACCATGACCGTCTCGAATGACGCATTGATCGCCAAGATCGATGCCAATCCGAAGTACCACGCGCTCAAGCGCCAGCGCAACACGCTCGGCTGGACGCTCACCGTGCTGATGTTGCTGGCCTATTTCGGCTATATCGGCCTGATCGCTTTCGACAAGGCATTTTTGGCCAAACCCATCGGCGATGGGGTGACTTCGATCGGCATTCCGATCGCGATCGGGGTGATGGTGTTCACCATCGTCATCACCGCCATCTACGTGCGTCGTGCCAACAGCACCTACGACCAGCTGACCGCGCAGATCCTGGAGGAAGCCCGCAAATGAGCAAGACTTCGCGCCTTCTTCTGATTTTGGCCGGCTTGCTGCCGGCAGGCCTCGCGCTGGCCGCCGGTGGCGACATGGGCCAGGTCGACAAGCAGCCCACCAACTGGGTGGCGATCGGCATGTTTGGCTTCTTCGTGCTGGGCACCTTGTGGATCACCAAATGGGCAGCGGCCAAGACCAAGTCGGCCGCTGACTTCTACACCGCCGGCGGCGGCATCACCGGCTTCCAGAACGGCCTGGCGATCGCGGGCGACTTCATGTCGGCGGCGTCGTTCCTGGGCATTACCGCGGCGGTGATGGCCAACGGCTACGACGGCTTGATCTATGCCATCGGCTTTCTGGTCGGTTGGCCGATCCTGACCTTCCTGATGGCCGAACGGCTGCGCAACCTCGGCAAGTACACCTTCGCCGACGTGGCCGGTTACCGCTTCGCGCCCACCGCCATCCGCAGCTTTGCCGCTTCCGGCACGCTGGTGGTGGTGCTGTTCTATCTGATCGCGCAGATGGTCGGTGCCGGTGCATTGATCAAGCTGCTGTTCGGCCTGGATTACTGGGTGGCAGTGACCCTGGTCGGCGTGCTGATGATGGTCTACGTGCTGTTCGGCGGCATGACCGCCACCACCTGGGTGCAGATCATCAAGGCGGTGCTGCTGCTGACCGGCGTGACCTTCATGGCCGTGGCGATCATGTGGCACTTCAACTTCAGCTTCGAGGCGTTGTTCGCCGAGGGCGTGCGAGTGAAGACCGCAATTGCGGCCAATGGCGGTGCATCGCCAGACGACGCGGCCAAGGCCGGCCTGGCGATCATGGGGCCGGGCGGTTTTGTGAAGGACCCGATCTCGGCGATCTCGTTCGGCATGGCGCTGATGTTCGGTACCGCCGGCTTGCCGCACATCCTGATGCGTTTCTTCACCGTTCCCGATGCCAAGCAGGCGCGTAAGTCGGTGCTGTGGGCCACCACCTGGATCGGCTACTTCTACATCCTGATCTTCATCATCGGCTTCGGTGCGATCGCCTTGGTGCTGACCAACCCGCAGTTTGCGGACGTCGCCACCGGCACCATCCACGGCGGCAAGGGTGCGGCCAACATGGCGGCGGTGCTGGTCGGCAATGCAGTCGGCGGCAACGTGTTCATGGGCTTCATCTCGGCGGTGGCCTTCGCCACCATCCTGGCGGTGGTTGCAGGGTTGACCCTGTCCGGTGCCTCGGCGGTGTCGCACGACCTGTACGCCACGGTGATCAAGAAGGGCAACCCGGCGCCGGGTTCGGAGCTGAAGGTCTCGCGTGCCACCACCCTGGTGCTGGGCGTGATCGCAGTGCTGCTGGGCATCGTGTTCGAGAAGCAGAACGTGGCCTTCATGGTGTCGCTGGCCTTCGCCATCGCCGCGTCGGCCAACTTCCCGGTTCTGATCCTGTCCTTGCTGTGGAAGAACTGCACCACGCGCGGCGCGGTGACCGGCGGTTTCCTGGGCCTGATCTCCTCGCTGGTGCTCACGGTGCTGTCGCCGTCGGTGTGGGTGGACACGCTGGGTAACGCGGCCGGGTCGGCGCCGTTCCCGTACACCTCGCCGGCACTGTTCTCGATGACCATTGGTTTTGTCGGCATCTGGCTGTTCTCGGTCCTGGATCGCAGTCCGCAGGCGGCCAACGAACGCGCAGCGTTCAAGGCGCAGCAGATCCGTGCCGAAACCGGCCTGGGTGCCAGCGGTGCGTCGGGTCACTGACCAATCGCGTAACCCATCGCTGTCAACGCAGAACGCCGGCCTTGTGCCGGCGTTCTGCGTTTTGGCAGAGGGTGAGACCGCGCAGCGAGGCGAGTCCACCAGCGCCAGGGCCGGTCCGCAGCGATCGACGCTTGGCAGAGCGCAGAGGCAGGCAGCGATCCAACGCGGTGCTCACCAAGATGCGAGCGGCTTCAGATGTCGATACGCAGGACCCACCGTGCTGCGCGCGCATGCCGCCATCGCGGCGGCGTTGCGTGCCACTGCGCGATTGCGGTCGTCCACTTCGTTTTTCACGCAACGCCTGCGCGATCGCGAACAACCGCAACACCAGCGAAGAAATTAAGTCATGGAGAGTGACTAAATTGGCCCGCAAGCCGAACACTGATCACGCACGGCTTGGCCTCTCCCCGGTATCGACCGGCTGGCGAGTGCGCTGCAAGCGAGTTCGCCGGTTGCGTCGACCCATCGGCTCTCGTCCATCCCTTGCCCTTCCTGCACCTACGAACCGGGACACAGACACCATGCCTACCACCCTCGCTCCACATCCGCTGGCCCGCGCCTGCCGCCTGCTCGGCGCACTGGCCCTGCTGGCGGCACTGCCGCAGCTGGCACTAGCTGCCTGCAGCGACAGCTCCGACGTCAAGATGCAACGCATCTTGTTCAACTCCTCCAATACCGTCGTGCTGGCGCACCGTGGCTTATGGGGCAACTACGCCGGCATCGCCGACATGCCGGAAAACTCGCGTGGTTCGCTGCAGACTGCCAACGACCAATGCATGGATGGCGTGGAGCTGGACGTCAAGCTCACCAGCGATGGCGTGCCGGTGTTGCTGCATGACTACAACCTGGGGCGCACCACCACGGTGTGGCAGCACCATCCGGGGGTGAAGTACGACCCGATCACCAATCAGGGCGTCAACCCATCCGTGTTGGTCACCCCGTGGTCGGAAGTCAGCCAGTTGTTCCTGCTGGCGCCGAATCGTCGTACCACCACCGGCTATCACGTGCCGCGTGTGGATGAGCTGTTCGCCTATTACAAACAGCGCCAGCTGCGCACACCGATGGTGTTCGATATCAAGGACGCCAAAACCGTGCGTGCGGTCAGCAGTGCAGCCAATAAGGTGTTTGGCATCGCTTCCGGCAGCTACGTCGCCGCCAAGGTCAATGCAACGCTGTACACCAGTCGCGATGCTTACCGTGCCGATGGCAGCGGCATGGTCGGCATTCCGGTGTTCACCACCAACATGCTGGGCAAGATCAATGTGCGCCAGACGATCTCGGCATGGATGAACTCGGGTAACCAGACGATGGAGATCAACGTCAAGCAACTCGGCGGCTTGCTGCAGAGCGATGCCGATTTCATTCGCGAGCGTGGTTATCGCGTGGGCGTTTTCCAGGCAATTCCGGATGGCCCGTCTGCCGGCAAGTTCTATCAGAACAGCGGCGCTTGTTGCTACGCGCTGTCGGATCTGTATTTCTCTTACGGCGGTGGCCGCGACACGGCCGACAATCGCGGCAATCTGGATTTCATCGTGCGCGACGAGGCCTTCGGCCTGATCACCAGCGACAACCCGAAAGCGGCCATCGCCTACCTGCGTGCGCGCGGCAAGCACGACTAAGAGCGACTCACAACACCACTGCGCGGCCGCCAGGCGGGCGCGGACGGTGCTATGAATCGGCATGTACCACTCATACACGCCGGTTCTGAGCGCGCCGTCCACGCCCACCTGACGACCGCTCACTACGTTGTGTTAGCCGCTTCAAGCAGCTGTTACCGGCCCGCGCGGGCCGGCTGTCCTGGCGGCGGCACCTGCCGCCGCCGGGTTCATGCCATCACGGAGATTGCCCATGTTTTCCACACCGCATTTTTTCAAAGTGCTTTCGCTGAGCCTTGCCTGCTGCACGCCGCTGGCGCATGCCGCCACGGCCGATGCACACCTGCAGACTGGCCCGGCTTCCGTAAAGGTGCTGCAGATCGGGCAGCAGGCGTTCAGTGCGCCGGAATATCGCGCGCTGGCCCTGGCCGATTTGCCGCAAAACGCCAATCCGGCCGTTGCGGCCGACCCGAGTTTCGTTCGCGAATTCGCCGACCGGCTGCTGCTGGTGGACCAGGCGCGTCAGACGCATCTGCAAGACGACCCGGTGGTGGCCGCGCACATCCGTCAGGCCACCGATGCGATTCTTGCCGAGGCGATGCAGCGGCGCGCACGCGATGCCGCAGCGATCGACGCGACCCAAGTGCAAGCGCAGTTCGATGCGCATCCGCACGATTACGACGAGGTGCGCCTGAGCCATCTGTTCGTCGCGTTGCACCCACAAGGCGATGCACGGCGTGGCACACCGTTGACCGATGCGCAGGCGCTTGCACGCGCACAGCAGCTCAAGCAGCAGCTGGATGCCGGGACGCCCTTCGAAGAACTGGCGATGCGCGAATCCGACGATGGCAGCACCGCGGCCGAGGGCGGCCAGTTGTCATCGATTTTCCTGCGTAACGTGGCCGATGCCTTTGTTGCGCCGGTGGAGGGAATGGGCGTGGGGGAGGTGTCGGCCCCGGTGCGCGGGCCGGAGGGGTATCACCTGATCCGTATGGATGCGCGTAGTCCCGCCACGCTGGAGACAGCGCGCGGGCAGATCGAAGTGCAATTGCGCGACCAGGCCGCCACCGCTGCGCTGGAACGTCTGCGCCAGGCCCATCCATTGCAGTTCGATCGTGCCGCGCTGGAAGCGGCGCTGCGTTGATGCCGGCGCCTGCGCTGAACGTGGGCACGCAGCCATGCCATCGGCCCCGGCTGCTCTGGCCGATGGCGGGCGCGGTGTGTGTGGCCGCGGCGGTGTCGGCAGCAGGGATGTGGAGCGTGCGCAGGCCTGCTGCACTGCCTCTGCAGCGCAGCGTCGCTGCGTCCCATGTGCTGCATGCCGGCGTTGCGTCGGCGCAGCCGCCTGCGCGCGCCGCGCAGGACCTGTTCGACAGCGCCATGCAACAGCTGGCCTGTCGCGAGCAGGATGAGCAACGCGCGGCGCAGATCGCGCACGGCAGAGCGCCCAGGCCGTCGTTGGACGCGCGTCGCTGCGTCGCCGGCACGCCGTTGCAGATCGAGGCGCTGCTGCGCACGGCAGCAGCGCACGGCGATGCCGACGCGCAGCGCTATCTGCTTGCCCAGCGCGTGAGCGAGTTGCTGCAACGTGCGGTGGCCGCCGCACCCGCCGGCATGCCCGCGCAACTGTCGGCGAACGACGAACAGGAGGTGGCCGCGACGGTGGCCGAGCTGGAAACGCTGGCGCTGGCAGGCCATCGCGATGCCATCGAAACCCTGGCGCAGGTGGTGGAATCGCCGCTGTTGCACGCACCCGACCCGGTGTATGCGGCGGCCTGGCGACTGGCCGCGCGGCAACCGCCGGGCCGCGCGCTGGATGCAGCTGACCCGTTGCAGGCAGAAGACGAGTTGCTGGAGTCGATGCCGCAACAACAGCAGCAACAGGCACATGCGCTGGCGGTGGAATTATTCGGCTATTGCTGCCGCACGCGGGTTGCGGCAGCACGGTAATGCGCCCTCTCCAGCGCGGTCGCCGAGGGGGTGCGCGGTCGACGGCCAGGCAGCGTGCCTGCCAGCGCCAGCGCCGCTGTATCGCTGCCACCACTCAACGAAAGTAACGCGCCTTCAACGGCAGCGTGGCCGCGCCGATCGCACATGCATCGGCCGGTGCTTCGGCCGGCAGCAGCAGCGGCATCGGGCGGCCCTGGCCACGGCGCGGTTGGTTGTCGATCTGCACGGCGGCGATCAGCCGTTGCGCCAGATCCGCCGGCGGGCGACCGCCGAACACGATGGCTTCCGGGTCGCACACCGCGGTGATCGCCGAGACGATCAGCGACACGCCCGGCGCGCTGCGTGCGATCCAGCGCTCGATCGCCGGCCATGCCGGGTCATAGGCGGCCAGCAACGCACGCACATCCGGCAGCGCGATGCCGTCTTCGACCACAAGTTCGCGTAGCAACTCCAGGGTGGCGCGTTCGAGCTGTTGCGCGGGCAGCATGCCGGCGAACTCACCGGCGTTGCCGCGGGCGCCGCGCAGCACCTGGCCATCGACCACCAGCCCGCCGCCGAAGCCGTAACTGAGGTAGAGATAGGCGAAATCGCGATGCCGCCGTCCCACGCCCAGCATCGCTTCGCCTGCCGCTGCCACGCTGCCGTCGTTGTCCATCCACACCGGCTGGGTAAAGGCGTCGGCCAGCCACGGACACAGCGCGATCTGGCCCAGGGCGCGCAGCGGCTCGGGCGGATTGATGAAGGTGTCCACACCGGTAAAAAAGCCGCTCATCGCCACCCCGATGCCCAGGCGCGGGCCGGCATCGTCGACGCTCGCCAGCAGCGCGGCATCGGCGGCCTGCAGCTGGGTCAGCACGCCGTACAAGGTGGTATCGGTCAGCGCGACCTCGTTGCCAGCCAGCACCGCACCGGAAAAGTCCATCAGCGCCAGGCTCAGCGCATCGGTGGCGATGGAGATGCCCAAGGTGTGGCCGTGCCCCGGGTTCAACGACACCGCCACGCCCGGCTTGCCACGCCCGGCGCGCGCGATGCTGCTGCCCATATGCACCATGCCGCGCGCCTGCAGGCCTTCGATCAGGCGCACCGCGGTCTGCACGGTCAGCCCGGTGCCGCGGCTCAGGTCGGCGCGCGTCAGCACCCCGGCCAGCCTCAAGCGGTCGAGCATGTCGCGCTCGTTGAGGCTCAAGCCGGGCAAGGTGGGCGTGTGTGGAGGCAGCGCAAAGGCGGCAGTGGAGGACATGGCGCGCGGTGTCACGGGAGAACCGCAAGCTTACCCGCACCGGACTGAAATAATTAATTCACAGGAAGTTATTAAATTAGCGGTCTCATCCTCGACCGGCCGCCCCATGTCCCGCTTCACTACCCGCCCGTGCCCCCGCCTGTGTCTGCTGGCCCTGTGCGTCAGCGCCAGCCTGAGCGCCCATGCCGCCGAGCCGGCGCCGTCCGCGGCGGCTCCCGCCAGCGACGTACCGGTGCAGCTGGATGCGGTGCAGGTCTCCGGCCAGCATCTGTCGATCCGCCAGGCCATCGGCGCCAAGCGCGAGGCCGCAGTGGTGTCTGATGGCGTGGCCGCCGACGATATCGGCTCGATTCCCGACTTTGGGCTGGGCGAGGCGTTGCAGCGCGTACCGGGCGTGTCGATGGTGGTCAATAACGGCCGCGGCGAGGCGCAGTTCATGAGCCTGCGCGGCTTCAATCCCGACTACAACACGGTGCTGATCGACGGGGTGGCGCTGCCGTCCACCGAAACCAGCCGGCGCGTGCAGTCGCTGGATGTGATTCCTGCATCGCTGGCGCAGCAGGTGGATATCTACAAGACCTTCAACGCCGACATGGACAGCAATGCCATCGGCGGCATCGCGTCGCTGCGCACGCGCAGCGCGTTCGATCACGACGGCCCGTTCGCCACCGTGCGCGCGAATCTGGCCGATTGGGAAAACCGCCGGCAGCTGCAAAGCAGCGGGCCGTCCGGGCAGGTGCAGGGCAGTTTCAGCAACACCTTCGGGCCGGACCACCGCTTTGGTGTGGTGCTGTCGGCCGATTATTTCCGTCGCGATTCGTCGTCGTTGAACACCGCCATCGACAGCTACAGCTACTACGCCAACGGCGCGCGGCAGACTCTCGTCCCCACGCTGGACACCAACGGCATGGCGATCGCCCCGGACCGTTTCCGCCCGCTCAGCTACGACAACGTGCGTCAGCGTCGCAGCGTGTTCGGCAAGCTGGAATACGACGATGGCGATACGCTGAAACTGGCGTTGAGCGCCGGCTCCTTCGAACACAGCAACGACGAACAACGCCGCTCGCAGTGGATCAATCGGGTCGGCAATGCGCTGGTGGCCGATGCCGACGACGGCCGTTACGCGCAGGGCAACGCACAGACCGATGCCAACCGCTTCGACCAGACCCGCACGCTGCGTTATGCGCAAGTCAACGGCAGCTTCCGCCTCAATCCGCAGGGCCACATCGATGTGTTGTTCAACCGTGCCACCGGCAAGTATCGACAAGACACGCGCGAAGATGTGTTCACTGCGGCCGCCTCCGCACGGCTGGGATTCGGCTACGCGCTGGGCAACGACACGCGCCCGACCATCACTTTGGTCGATCCCGGCTACTACAGCAATCAGGCCAATTACCTACAGTCGTACTTTCTGACCCGGGTGGAAAAGAGCAGCACCGACACCACCACGGTCAAAGTCGACTACAGCCAGAACGCCGATGCCGATGCGCAGGGATGGGGGCTGCGTACCGGCCTGCAGTACCGCGATCTGCAGCAGCGCTACAACCTGGACGAGGTGCGTCGCAATCCGGTCGGGCGGGTCAGCCTGGCGACGGTGGGGACCGACGATGCGCGCATCTGTCCGTATGCCGATTTCAGCTGCCTGCTGCTGGTCGACCCGGCGCGGGTGGCCGCGTTTGCGGGCGCTTCGCCAGGCGCCTACGTGCTGGCCAACACCAATGCGCGCAATAGCGCGATCGGCGATTTCCGTATCGACGAACGCAATGGCGCGGCCTACCTGATGGGTACCTGGCATGGTGAACGCACGCAGGCCACCTTCGGTCTGCGCAACGAGTATCTGCAGCGCGAGGTGCTCAGTGCGGTGCCGCAGCCGCTGAGCAGCACCACCAATTATCTGCAGCAATCCGACGCCAGCGACCGGCGCTTTCTGCTGCCATCGGCCAACCTTGCCTGGGACATCACCCCGGCGCTGAAACTGCGCATGGCCGGCAGCCGCACCATCGGCCTGCCCACCTATGGCGATATCGGCCAGAACAGCAGCCCGGTGGTCGATACCACCGGCTTGACCATCAACCGCAGCATCGCCAACCCGCAGTTGCGTCCGCGCCGCGCGGACAATCTGGATCTGTCGCTGGAGTGGTACCCAGATCAGGATTCGCAGTTGTCGATGGCCATGTTCCACAAGCGCATCGACGACGAGATCGTGCGCGTCACCAACACCGATCTGCAGCGCGATCCGGGTGGGCTGGTCGGCACCTATCAGGTCACCACCACCCAGGCGATCAATACCGGCGCGGCCAGCGTGCGCGGCTTAGAGTTCACCGCCATCGATACGCGATTCGATTTTCTGCCGGGTGCCTGGTCGCATCTGGGCGCGATGGCCAATCTGACCGTGCTCGACCCGCGCACTGCCGACGTGCAGATGAGCGATGGCAGCCTGCGCGCGTTGCCCGGCCTGATGGAATCGCCCAAGCGCAGCGCCAATGCCTCGCTGCTGTACGACCTCGGCCGCTTCAGTGCACGCGTCAGCGCCAATTACACCGGTCTGCAATTGCTGTCCGCAGCCACCGACAACCGCGTCAACGACCGTTACTACGATGCCATCACCAGCTACGACGCACAGCTGGCGTGGCGCTTCACCAGCAAGCTGCGCATGACCGTGCAGGGCCGCAACCTCAGCAACGCGCGGCTGACCCGCGTCATCGGCGCCGATCAGCAATTGATGCGCGAGCAACTGGATAACGGCCGCGCGTATTACCTGGGAGTGGACTATGCGTTCTGATCGACGCAGCGCAGCGGCGCTGGGTATTTGTCTGATGGCCGCATGCATCGGCAATGCGTGTGCCGACCAAGCGGCCACGCCCGCAGCAACGCCGCCGTTCGTGGCGATGGAGACCATCGTCAGCGGCGATTGCTGGGGCCAATGGCCCGACGACGTGCTGGCGGCGGTAACCCGCTGCAAACCGGCCGAGCACAATCGCATCGCCTTGCAGGTACTCGACGATGCCGACGGCCCGGCACGCGTGGGCAGCGACACGACATCCTGCAGTGACGCGCGCTGCGTTGGCCTGGCACAGCTGCTGCAGTCCGCACCGGCGCAAGCGCTGCTATTGCGCACACCGCCGGCACGCATCGATGCGGTCCTGGCCGCGCTGGATCAGGCGCAGGCGCGTGCGCGCGTGACCATCGAGCCGCTGGTGCAACCGGTGCCCGCACCTGCTGCGCCGGTCACCCTGGCGCCGGGCGTGCGCTATTGGCGCCAGCGCGTGGATGGCCCACAGCCGGTGATGCTGCACATCGCCCAGATCGACCTGACCACGCCGGGCCTGCAACTGGTCGGCACGCATGGCGACCGCAGCGGCGGTGGCGAATTTCTCGCCAACCCCACCACTGCCTTCGTGCGCGATAACGGGCTGGCGTTGGCGATCAATGCCGACTATTTCTTACCGTTCGATGGTGGTCATTTGTTCGACAAGGCGTTCGTCCCGGCAGCCGGGCAGGGCGTCACTGCCGAAGGCCTGGCCATCGACGATGGCCACCTCGATTCGGCCGCTGCCACCGGCGATGCGCGCGTCGATGCCGCTTTTTGCGTGAGCGCGCGCAACGCCGTGCGCATCGTGCGCGGCAGTTGCCCGTCCGGCACACGCGTCGGTGTGGGCGCCGGCCCGCTGCTGTTGCTCGATGGCAAGCGCCAACCGCGCGAAGCCAGCCGCGCCGACTACTACGACGGCCCCGAACCGCGTAGCGCGCTGGGCCTGGACCGTGCCGGCAAGACTCTGTGGATGGTGGTGGCCGACGGCCGCCAGCCCGGCTACAGCGCCGGCATGTCGCTGGACGCGCTGACCGCCGTGCTGCAGCAGCTCGGTGCCAACGCCGCCATCAACCTGGACGGCGGCGGCTCCAGCACCCTGGCCGCCCGCCTGGATGGCCGCGTGCGCACGCTCAACCGCCCCATCCACACCGGTATTCCCGGCCGCGAGCGCCCGGTCGCCAATCAGTTGGGTGTGCGGATCGCACCTGCCAATTGAGAGCAGCGAACAAAACGACGGTGCGCACCGCCAGCTGGGCGGTGCGTATGTACCACGCGTACATACCGGTAACTGCGTGCCGTCCACACCCACCCGACGACCGCGCACTACGTGTTGTTAGCCGCTCCAACAGTGACCGACACCTCTGCTGCGCGCCCTCCAGCCGGGCGCGGGTTTCCGGACGCGGCATGCGCGAGGCGCACGTCGGTGTCCGCGCGTCGTACAGACGCACGAGGTCTTCGCTCGCCACGCCGTGGTGAGTCTCTCTGATGCGTTCTTCCGCTACTCAGTATGAGGCGTCGCATCGGTCTGCCGCTGCGGCTATACCTGTGGAATCAGGCACTCACCCGCTTGCCAGGCCGCTGGTCTGCGCTATGCTGCGCATGTCAGTATCGCTTGCATTCGCTGATTCATCGATTCGCCATCGCGGGTCGGCGGCAGAGACGCGCGGTACGGCGATCACCCTCACCGTGTCCGGCCTGCGGACACGGCGCAACGGAGGCGCGCGTGAAGCCATCGCATTTTTTCATTCGGTTCTGCTGCATGGTGCTGCTGGTCATCACCGGCTGCTCGCCAGCGGCGCAATCGCGCTATCGGCCCGATCGTAACTTCACTGACCCCAAGGCATTGGCGTTGGCGCTGGCAGCCGAGCAGGGCGATGCCGAAGAAGTGCGTCGGCTGATGAAGGTGGAGGGCGTGAACCCGGACACGATCTTCTCCAAGGACGGCCATCCACTGTTGTTCTGGCCGATCTTTACCCACAACCCGACCGGGTTGAAGGCGATGCTGGACAACGGGGCTGATCCGAATGTGGCCAAGCCCTATCCGCCGGAGCCGGGACGAAATCAGACCAATGTCAGTAATGCCATGGTCTGGGCAGCCGAGCAGGACAACCCGATCTATCTCAGATTGCTGCTGGATCATGGCGGTAATCCGAATACGCGGAATGCAAACAACGAATCCCTGCTGTTCCATGCACTGATCAAACAGGACAAGTGGCCAAACATCCAGTTGTTAGTGGAGCGCGGCGCCGATGTGAATGCATTGGCGGGCATGGGAGGAACCCTTGTGGAGAATTACGCGGGCTCCGGTGGATTCGAGCGGGTTTTCTGGTTGTTGGAACACGGTGTGGACCCGCGGATTGAGTATTCCGGAGGTGCCGCGACGAAGAAACTGGATTCACGCACGATCACATCGATCTATTGGCATCCTGGAAATCCCAAGGATCCAAGCTGGCAGCGCCAATGCCAGCAATGGTTGCTCACGCGTGGATACACGCGGCCTGCGATGCCGGACCACTACAAACGTATGCGTAAGGCGTTCCACTTTCCATCGGAAGAAAAAGAGATCCCGCTGCTTTGACCTCTATGCGCAACTATTGATCGCATGCAAACGCCCAACCAGCACGTACGCCGCTTGTGCCAGCCAGGAGTGCGAGCAAAGTGCAGAGCATGTCGCGGGAGCCAGGTAGCAAAATGCCCTACCATCCAGTCGCTATGCACTCAGCCGCAATGGAGGCGCGCGTGAAGCCATCGCATTTTTTCATTCGGGTCTGCTGCATGGTGCTGCTGGTCATCACCGGTTGCTCGCCAGCAGCGCAATCGCGCTATCGGCCCGATCGTAACTTCACCGACCCCAAGGCCTTGGCGTTGGCGCTGGCGGCCGAGCAGGGCGATGCCGACGAAGTGCAGCGGCTGATGAAGGTGGAGGGCGTGAACCCGGACACGATCTTCTCCAAGGACGGATATCCATTGTTGTTCTGGCCGATCTTTACCCACAACCCGACCGGGTTGAAGGCGATGCTGGACAATGGGGCCGATCCAAATGTGGCGCTGCCATATCAGACACTGGATCGAGGCGTGCGCAATAACCCAAATGCCATGGTCTGGGCAGCCGAGCAGGACGACCCTGTCTATCTCAAATTGCTGCTGGATCATGGTGGTAATCCGAATACGCGGAATGCGAATAACGAAACCCTGCTGTTCCACGCACTCATCAAGCAAAATAAATGGCCGAACATTCAGTTGTTGGTCGAGCGAGGTGCCGATGTAAATGCGTTAGCAGGCATGGGCGGAACGCTGATCGATAATTACGCAATCGGTGGAGCGTTCGAGCAAGTCCATTGGTTGCTGGAGCGAAAGGCGGATCCAACACTGGTGTTCAATAGAGGTATTCCCGTGCACCGTTTGGACTCTGGAACCATTGAAGCTATTTTTTGGCATCCGGGAAATCCCAAGGATCCAAGTTGGCAGCGCCAATGCCAGCAATGGCTGCTAGCGCATGGATACACCCGACCTGCGATGCCGGACCACTACAAACGTATGCGTAAGGCGTTCCACTTTCCATCGGAAGAAAAAGAGATCCCGCTGCTTTGACCTCCATGCGCAAGGATTGATCGCATGCAAACGCCAGATTTACATAGACAGCGTGAGCAACTGTTGGAAGATCTGCGTGCCAGCGGCACTGCGGAGGCTGCGTCGCGTGCTGCCGAGCTTCAACAGCTCTATCACGCGCATGAGATGGCTTCGCTGGCAGATGATGTGTACGACTCCGCGAAGGGGTATGGTCGAGCACCGCTTGGATGGGCTCGCGGTAGCGAGGATCTTGACAGGTTCCGTGATGGCGTCCCCGGCCTATTGACGGTCAGCGATCAGGAACTCCTGGATCTTCTCCGGCCGGAAAAATCCGGATTCCGCGCCGAAATCTACATTCCAGATCCGGCAATCCTCGGGCCGGGCTACAAGCCCACCGTGGTCTACAAAGGCTCAGCGGGTGAAGTGGCGACCGCCAATGGCCTGCGCGATACCAGCGCCGAAGATTTTCTGGCCAACAACTTCCCTCAGTCTGTTGGCATGCAGACCGATTACTACGATCGCGCCATGCGACTGGCATTACGTATGAAGGATCAGCGAATCGATTTCGAAATCGCCGGCCATTCCCTGGGCGGCGGCATGGGCTCGGCAGCCTCGGCGGTGAGCGGTGTGCCGGCAACCACGTTCAACGCAGCCGGATTGCATCCGGCAACTGCGCAGCGCTTTGCCAAGAGCACACCCGGTGTGCAGCTCTACGACACCGCCGACACCGTAGTGGCCTATCAAGTCCAGGGCGAAATGCTCAACAACGGCATCCAGGACAATATCCACCGGCTGGATGCGGCGCGGCGCCAGCAACTGGCGGCGGTGATGGGCGACACCGCCACCCTGCTGCGCACCTTGCCGGAGGGGCAGGCCTTGCTCGACAGCGCGCTCACCCAGGATGTACCGGTAAATGCGCAGCCGGCGGTGCATGCGTTCGTGGACCGGCTGGCGCAGGGCGACACCGCCCACCTTCTACAGCAGCTGCCGCTGGCCGCCGGCCGTATCGAGCCGGTGCTGCCGGCCAAGATGCAGGGCCAGGATGGCGCCTTGGTGGACCGTGCGCAGGCGCTGACCTTGCAGGAGAGCCTGTACCTGGCCGGCCCGGCGCTGGGTGTGTTGCGGTCCGGTGCTACCGGCGCGCAGATCGGGCGCGGCCTGGGCGAGCACAGTGCTGCACTCGGGCGGGCGGGCGATGCGGCGCTGGATGCGGCCGGCGACGGCGTGGCGCGCGGCCTGCAGATGGGTGGCGCGGCCGTGCGCCATGGCGGTAGCGCGACGGGTGCGGCACTCGAAGCCAGTGGCGACAGCCTGGGCCGTGGGTTGGCCGCAGGCCGTGCGGTTGCCGGCGAGCTGGATGCCAGCGCGCAACGCTGGGCGTTGCAGGCCCAGGCGCAAGCGCAGGACACCGCCGCCGACGCACTGCGCGGTGCCGCACGCTGGTTGCCCGATTCCGCACAGGCCACCCTGCTGGAGCAGGCCCAGGCCTTGGAACGCCAGGCCCAGGCGGACCGCCAGCAGGCCGAGCAGCAGGCCGCACAATTGCGCGAAGACAGCGCGCGCCAGGCCGAGGCCTTGATGCGCACCACCGCAGGCGCCGCAACGGCGGCCGCAGACCAGGTACGCAGCGCCGCGGCGCTGCCGCAGCAACTGCTGGACACGGTCGGCACGCGCCTGCAGCGCAGCCTGGATGCCAGCGGCGATGCGCTGGCCGGCCTCACCGCAAACGCGCCCAGCGCCGGTGCGCTGGAAGGTGCGGTGCTGGGCGCCGGTGCCGCCACGCAACTTCGGTTTACGCCGAGCAACCCGTACAACCTGGGCAATGTCGCGCAGACGGCCACCTTGTCCGTGCACGGCCAACGCTCGCTGCACGAAGCGCTGGAACGCCACCTGATGACCGAGACGGTGGTGCCGAGCCTGCAGGCGCGGATCGATGCGGAAGAACAGCAGGCCCGTCAGGTCCTGGGCCAGGGCCGCACGGCCGCGCAGCAGCAGGACCCGCACACGCCGACGGCGCTGCGCACCGGCGACCCGGATATCGACGCGATGCTGCAGGCGCTACGCAATCACGACGAAGCGGGGGTGTTCAAGGCGGCCGAGCGGATCCGGCATTCGCCCGAAGGGCAGGCGCTGCTGCAGGAGGGACAGGTCTTGATGCAGCAACGCGAGCAGGAGGCGGTGACCAATCAGTTGGCCTGGACCCCGGCCGACATGCAGCCGGCCGATGTGCAGATGGCGCATGGGCCGGTACGCGTGATGAGCCTGATGCAGCAGGGGCCGGCGATGGCCGCCGCGGATGCAGGGGGCGGTGGCGGCGATGGCGGAGGAGGGGGCGGTGGTGGTGGCGGAGGCGGGTAAGCGCCTGCGTGTTGTGCGAAGCGGAATGCGCTGTCGGAATGCACGGTGACGGAGACGAGGGATGCGCGAAGAAGAGCTGAAGGACCTGGCCAGGGCGTTGGGTACGCTGGCCGCCACGATCGACGCGCGCGAACAGCGCCAGCACGCCGCGCTGGAGCGGGACATGGCAGCGTTGCGCACGCTCGCCGCGCGCAACGGGGATGAAATCAACCGCCTGGTCGGCGGCGCGGTGCCGCAGCTGCAACAGGCCTGGCAACAGGCGCTCGACAGTAGTCTCGCCCCCGCTTCGCGTCGGCTGGAAGCGGTGATCTTACGTTCCGGCACGGCATTGCAGGCGGTGGAAACCGCGCACGAAGCGCTACGCAGCCGTTGGCTCTCTCGCGCCTGGATCACCTGCGCCGGGCTGATCGTCGCGACGGTGCTGGCCTGTGCTTCGAGTGTTTACCTGCTGACCGAAGCGCGCCGCGACCTGACCCGATACCGGATCGACGCCAAGGTGCTGCAGGCCGTGGCCAACAGCGACGTGGTTCTGTGCGGAGACCGTTTGTGCGCCAACGTCGATCCGCGCGGAGCACGCAGCGGCGCGCGCAACCAATACCGGGTGGTCAGGCCGCGGCCATGATGGGGCGCCCTGAGCACCATAGCAGCGCAGGCGCGTCGGACCGACCGGCGAGGCCACGGTACCATTGGTGGTTTGGACCACGGCCCCCGCCATGAAGATCGCCTCCTGGAACGTCAACTCGCTCAACGTGCGCCTGCCGCACCTGCAACAGTGGCTCACCGACGTCGCGCCGGACGTGGTGGGCATCCAGGAAACCAAGCTGGAAGACCACAAGTTCCCGGACGCGGCGCTGGCCGCGCTTGGGTATCGCAGCGTGTTCTGCGGGCAGAAGACCTACAACGGCGTGGCGATCCTGTCGCGCGCGCCAGCGTTGGACGTGCAGATGGGCATCCCCGGGTTCGATGACGTGCAACAGCGCGTCATCGCCGCCACCGTCGATGGCGTGCGCATCATCAATCTGTACGTGGTCAACGGGCAGGACGTGGGCACCGACAAATACGCCTACAAACTGCGCTGGCTCGATGCGGTGCACGCCTGGATCGCGCAGGAGCTGCAGCGCCACCCGCAGTTGGTGGTGCTGGGCGACTTCAATATCGCCCCGGACGCGCGCGACGTGCACGACCCGGTGGTGTGGAACGAGACCCATATCCTCACCTCCACCGCCGAGCGCGCCGCGCTGGAAAAACTATTGGCGCTGGGCCTGCACGATGCGTTTCGTTTGCATCATGACCAAGCCGAGCAGTTCAGTTGGTGGGATTACCGCCAGGCCGCGTACCGCCGCAACCTGGGGCTGCGCATCGACCTGACCCTGGTGTCGGATGCGCTGCGCGCACGCGCGGTGGCGTCGGGCATCGACCGCGAACCTCGCACCTGGGAACGCCCCAGCGACCATGCCCCGGCCTGGGTGCAACTGGCGGAGGCCGGCGCATGAGCGAGCGTCATCTGCGTCGCAGCACCCACAAGATCGGCGACGTGACGCTGGGGCCGGTTCACCGTTTGAGTTGCCATTGCGGCGCCGTGCAGATCGACCTGGAATTGCCGCACGGCCTGCTCGATCCACGCCGTTGCGATTGTTCGATGTGCCGCCGTCGTGGCGCCATCGTCGCCTCGGTCGCGCTCGATGGCCTGCACGTGCGGCAGGGCGAAGACGTGCTGCGCCTGTATCAGTTCAACACGCACGCCGCAGCGCATTATTTCTGCGGCGTATGCGGCATCTACACCCATCACCGGCGCCGCTCCAATCCCAACGAATACGGCTACAACGTCGGCTGCCTGGAAGGCGTCAATCCATATGCGCTGAACATCGCGGTGCAGGTGGAAGACGGCGTCAACCATCCGGCAGATCGCGCCGCTGCCGGCAGCTGAAACGACACTGCCCGGGCAAGCCCGGGCAGTGCAGTCACCGATGTGGCGCGATTTAGATCGGCTAACCAATCGACCGCGCAGTCGTCGGGGGCGCGGCCAGTGCCCGGAATCGGTATGCACCGCTCGTATGCTGCGGTTCTCCCGTGCCGTCCCTCTCCACCTGCGACTGCTCTTTAGCCGTTCTTAAAGCGACCAGCAAAACAGCCAGCCGACTACCGGATGGATGCGGCCCATGCCCGGAGGCGGATGCCGCGCGTACGCTACGATGACGCCGTGTTGTCCGTATGCACCTGACGGCCGCACCCACCGGTTTATAGGACGCTGTTAGCGCACGCGGCCACGGGTAAACAGATTGACGATGGCCAGCAAAATCACCGCACCCACCAGCGACCAGACAAAGGTCATCACGGTGATCGCCTGATTGATGCCGCCGCCTAAAAACCAGCCAGCGATCATTGCACCGACGATGCCGACCACCACATTGAGAATGATGCCCTGCTGTGCATCGCGACGCATGATGATGCTGGCCAGCCAACCCACGATGCCGCCGATGATCAACCAGATAATGATGCCCATGGTGCCAATCTCCTCGTTCGCTTGCACCGGGAGCGGTGCATGGGCGCCATTGGACGCAGCGCGCCGTGAAGCAGCTGTCGAGCGCGATGCGCGCACTTCCCCTACGTTGGGGTTGGTGTGCACGGCGTGACAGCGCACGCCGGGTGGCAGCATGGCCCGGTGCAGCTATGGCTGCGTCCGCATCGGCCCGGTGAGCGCGGCGAGCCGCAGGCGCGGCAGCTGCTTGGCCCGGCCCTGGCGATCGACCCGGCCGCGGTGCCGCTGCTGCGCGATGCGCGCGGCCGACCCTCCCTGCAACCGGCGCTGCCCGACTGGGATACCGGCTGGAGCCACAGTGGCGACTACCTGCTGGTCGGGTTGGGCCGCGGCGTGCGGCTGGGGGTGGATCTGGAACGCATCCGCGCCCGCCCGCGCCTGCTGGACATCGCGCAGCGTTTCTTTCATCCGGACGAACTGGCGTTGCTGGCGGCGCTGGAGACCGACGCACAGCAGGCGCTGTTTTTCCGTCTGTGGTGCGCCAAGGAAGCCTTGCTCAAGGCCTATGGGCATGGCCTGTCGTTCGGCCTGCATCGGCTGGCGTACGCCGTTGACTTGGATGGCGCATTGCACCTGCAGTGGTGCGACCCCGAACTAGGCGATGCCGCACAGTGGCAGCTGCACGAATGGTGGGCCGCGCCGGACTGCCGCGCCGCGCTGGCGTTTTATCCTCAGCCCGCCGCGTGAGGCGCCGCGCCATACGGCAAGATCGGCTGACGGAACTGCGCCGTGCCATCGAGATCGCGCAAGGTCACCGTCAACACGCCGCTGGCGCCGTCGATCTCCACCTCTCCGAAGAACTGATACCCGCCCAACGGTGAGGTGTTCGGCGCGGGCGGCGCCTTCTGGAACACCACCGTCGGGCCGAAGGTGGCATCCAGCGCATTCGGCCCGAAGCTGCCGGCATTGAGCGGGCCGCCGACGAATTCCCAGAACGGCTCGAACTGCTGAAACGCGGCGCGGTCCGGATGGTAGTAGTGCGCGGCGCAGTAATGCACATCGGCCGTCAGCCACACCGTGTTGCGGATGCGCGCGCGGCTGATGAAGCGCAGCAGCGCGGCGATCTCCTGCTCGCGTCCGCGCGGCGCGCCGTCATCGCCATTGGCGATCGCTTCCCAGCGCGGGCGCCCGTTGCCATCTTCGCCATCGGGGACCTGCAAACCGATCGGCATGTCGGCGGCAATCACCTTCCACTGTGCGCGTGAGCCGGCCAGCTCGCGCTGCAACCAGGCCAGCTGCTCGGCGCCGAGAAATGCGGTCTCCGCGCTCGGCGTGGGTTGCAGATTGTCGCTGTTGGCACCGCGATAACTGCGCATGTCCAGCACGAACACATCCAGCAGCGGGCCATAGCCGATCTTGCGATAGATGCGCCCATTGCCATCGGCACGCACGCCGCGCATCGGTGCATATTCCAGAAACGCCTTGCGCGCACGCGTGGCCAGTACACCGATGTCGCGCACCTGGTAGCGCGCATCCAATTGCTTGCCGGGCGACCAGTTGTTGGTGGTTTCGTGGTCGTCCCATTGCCACAGTTGCGGCACCTCGGCATTGAAGCGGCGCACATGCTCGTCGAGCAGGTTGTAGCGGTAGTTGCCGCGGAATTCGTCCAGCGTTTCGGCCACCTTGCTCTTGGCCGCGGTGGTGAGATTGCGCCAGCGTTTGCCGTCTTCCACGGTGAGTTCGGCCGGGATCGGGCTGTCGGCATAGATGGTGTCGCCGCTATGCAGGAAGAAATCCGGGTTGCGTGAGCGCATCGCGCTGTAGATGCGCATGCCGCCGATGTCGGGATTGATGCCGAAGCCCTGGCCCACGGTGTCGCCGCTCCAGACAAAACGCACATCGCGGCGTGTCTGCGGTGCGCTGCGCAGATGGCCATGCACCGGCGCACTCAGCACACCGCTGTCGGCATCTTCGAAGCGCACCCGATAGAAAATGTCCTGGTCGCACGGCAGCCCGCCCAGATCCAAGCGCGCGGTGAAATCGTGGGCGGGTACCGCCATGCCTCCCTCCACGCGACGCGCCTGGCGCAGGCTCGGTCGCGTATCCCATTCCACCCGCATCCGCGCCGGGCGATCCGCGCGGCTCCACAGCAGCGCGCGACCATCGCGCACATCGCCGCTCTGCACGCCATCGGTGATGATCGGTCGCCCGGAGGGCGCGGCCAGACTGCGTGCAGACCAACCGCCGGCCGCCGGCAGCAACAGCCCGGCGCCCAAACCTTGCAACACGCGGCGGCGCGCGGGATCGGAGGCAGTCATGGGGTGTCCTTCGCGCAACGGGGGAGCTTGCAGATGTAGCGCCGCTGTCTTACCGCTGCGTGTCCGGCACCGGCACGGCTCCAGGCCGCGTGACCGGGATCACGCCGATGCCGGCAAGCGATGCGCCCGCATCGCCGAACACGCCGGACCGCACGCCCGCGATGCGTTGCCGTGTCGCGGCTGCCAACCAATGCCGTGAAGTGGCGGCCGACTGCGTCGACGCACGCTCTGTTTGAATCCTGCTTCAGATCATTCCTGCGAGCATCGACGATTCCCGATTCCCGATTCCCGATTCCCGATTCCCGATTCCCAATTCCCAATTCCCAATTCCCGATTCCCAATTCCCGATTCCCAACCCCCAACCCCCAACCCCCAACCCCCAATCCCCAATCCCCAATCCCCAATCCCCAATCCCCAATCCCCAATCCCCAATCCCCAATCCCCAATCCCCAACCCCCAACCCCCAACCCCCAATCCCCAATCCCCAATCCCGCCACGCCACGCCACGCCACGCCCACCTGCGATAATCGCGCCATGAACGATGCCGCACTTCCCCCCGATGTCTCCGCCGCACTGGCGCATGGCCTGCAGGCCCAATCCCTGGATGCGGATTTCGCCGCGCCGTTGCTGCGCTATCTCACGCTGCTGGTGCGCTGGAACAAGACCTACAACCTCACCGCCGTGCGCGACCCGCGCGAGATGGTCACCCGCCATCTGCTCGATTCGCTGGCCATGCAGCCCTACATCGCCAGCGGCACCCTGGCCGATCTGGGCACCGGCCCCGGCCTGCCCGGCATCCCGCTGGCGATCACCCGCCCGCAGCTGCAGGTGACGCTGGTGGAAAGCAACGGCAAGAAGGCGCGCTTCATGCGCGAGGCCTTGCGTCACCTGGCGCTGGGCAATGCGCGTGTGGCCGAGTCGCGCGCCGAAGCGCTGGATGAGCCGGCCGCCTACGACCACCTCACCGCCCGCGCGCTGGATACGTTGGCCGGCATCATTGACGTCGGTGGGCACCTGTTGCGCCCGGGCGGCAGCCTGCTGGCGATGAAGGGGATCTATCCGCACGAAGAAATCGCCGCGCTCCCGGCCGGCTGGACGCTGGCCGAGGTACACCCGCTGCAGGTGCCTGGCCTGGATGGCGAACGGCATCTGGTGGTAGTGCGTAAGGCCTGAGCCGAAGCCACGTTTATCGGCCTCGAGCGGCCCTCACCCCGACCCTCTCCCGCAAGCGGGAGAGGGAGCGATACTGCCCTCGCCAAGCACGTCACGTGCTTTACCTCCGGCGAAGAGGTGACGACCGGCTTCTGACAAGCCCACCACGACCCTTCCCCCCGCCTGCGGGGGAAGGTGCCCGCAGGGCGGATGGGGGCAGTCCCTGACTCGCCCCGCCATATCAATCCAGCCGCCGACACTCCAGCCACACCCGTGCGTCGGCCCGCGTTGGGACTTCCGGCCCATGGCAGCGCTCCCGGGGGCTGCCATGATCGGGCGTTCGCTCCAGATCAGGCTCTCCGCACGTGACCTCTCCTCTCGCCGCCGCACTCTCGCTCGCCCTGCTGGGCCTGTCCTTCGGCGCTGTCGCCGCCCCGCCCGTCGCCGCTCCGGCCACGCTGACTGCCGAAGCACCTGCCGACGCGCGCTTCCGCGCGATCTACGAAAAAGAGTGGGCATGGCGTCAGGCCGAAACCGGCCAGGCCGATGAAGACACCGACACCACCGGCGACAACACCAAGCTGCCGGACGTCGGCGCGGCCGCGCAGCAGGCGCGTCTGACGGTCTGGGAGGGTGTGCTCAAGCAGCTCGACGGCATCGACCCCAAGCAGCTCTCGCCCGCCAACCAGATCAACCTTGCGATCTATCGCCCGCAGGTGGAAAACCTCGCAGCCGAAGTGCGTCTGCGCCTGTACGAGATGCCGTTCAATTCCGACAGCTCGTTCTGGTCCAACCTGGGCTTCATGGCCCAGCGGCCGATGAAGACCGCCGCCGAGTACCGCGCCTACATCGCGCGCTTGAACGATGTGCCGCGCTATTTCGACCAGCAGATGGTCAATATGCGCACCGGCCTGGCGCGCGGCTTCAGCGTGCCGCGCGCGGTGCTGGACGGGCGCGATGTCTCCATCGCCACCGTTGCCGAGGTTAAGGACCCCACCGAGTCCACCTTCTACGCGCCGTTCAAGCAACTGCCGGCGCAGATCCCGGCCGCTGAGCAGGCCCAGTTGCGTGCGCAGGCCAAGACTGCGGTCAGCGGCGCAGTACTTCCGGCCTACGCCAAATTGCTGACCTTTTTCCGCACCGACTACATGCCCAAGGCGCGCACTACTTTGGCGGCCGAAGCGCTGCCCAATGGCAAGGCGTTCTACCGGCAGCAGATCCGCGAATACACCACGCTGGAATTGACGCCCAAGCAGATCCACCAGATCGGCCTGGACGAGGTGGCGCGCATCCAGACCCAGATGAACGCGATCATTCAGCAGGTGGGGTTCAAGGGCAGCTTCGCGCAGTTCCTCACCTTCCTGCGCACCGACCCGCAGTTCTACGCCAAGACCCCGCAGGAGCTGCTCGATCGCGCCGCATGGATCTCCAAGCGCGTGGACGGGCAGGTGGGCAGGTTCATCGGTACGCTGCCGCGCGGGCGCTTCACCATCAAGCCGGTGCCGGCCGATATCGCCCCGTTCTGGACTGCCGGGCGCGGCGGCGCCACGACCTATTGGGTCAACACCTACAACCTGCCGTCGCGGCCGCTGTACAACCTGCCGGCGCTGACCTTGCACGAGTCTTCGCCCGGGCATTCCTTGCAGGGCTCGCTCGCATTGGAGCAAGGCGAGCAGCCGGCATTCCGGCGCGAAAACTACATTTCCGCCTATGGCGAAGGCTGGGCGCTGTACACCGAAAAACTTGGCCAGGAGATGGGCATCTACGAGACCCCGTACGAGGAATTCGGCCGGCTCACCTACGAAATGTGGCGCGCCTGCCGGCTGGTGATCGACACCGGCGTGCATCACGACGGCTGGACCCGCGAGCAGGCGCTGGCCTATCTGCGCGACCGCACCGCGCTCAGCGAGCATGAAGTCACCACCGAAGTGGACCGCTACATCTCCTGGCCCGGCCAGGCGCTCAGCTACAAGCTGGGCGAGATCACCATCGTCAAGCTGCGCGCCGAAGCCGAACGCGAGCTGGGCGAGCGCTTCGACATCAAGGCCTTCCACGACGTGGTGCTGAAGCAGGGCTCGGTCACCTTGCCGGTGCTGGAGCAGCAGGTGCGTGCGTTTATTGCCGAGAGCAAGGCGCGCCCGGCCAAGCCCAAGTCAACCGCTGCCGCCGCGCCCTGAGCGATGCATGCGATGCGGCCAAGGCCGCGCCTACGTCGACCGCGTCGACCGGGTTGTGACCGCGTCGCGGCCAGGTCCGCTCCTACAAGTCAGCAGGACCAGCCGATTTTGCCGAAGCCAAGCTGTCGTAGGAGCGGCCCCGGCCGCGATGCCGTCCCGACACCCTCAACGCCGCAACGCGTGATCGGCCATTTGGCACACCAGACACACCGCCTCGACGGTCCATCCGCCTCCTTCCGGTGGCTGTGAATTGGTCGGGACCGCATCGCGGCCAGGTCCGCTCCTACAAGTCAGCAGGACCAGCCGATTTTGCCAAAGCCAAGCTGTCGTAGGAGCGGCCCCGGCCGCGATGCCGTCCCGACTTCCTCAACGCCGCAACGCGTGATCGGCCATTTGGCACACCAGACACACCGCCTCGACGGTCCATCCGCCTCCTTCCGGTTACCGTGAATCGTTCGGGACTGCGTCGCGGCCAGGTCCGCTCCTACGACGGTTGCCGGTGAGCGCCTTGCGATCCGGACCGGCCACTGCGCGCCCGGATGCGATTGTGTAACTGCCCTGGCCCCGATACGCTGCGTGCCATGCTGTTTCGACGCGCCCGCTTATTGCACCCTCTGCTGCGCCTGATGGCGCTGGCAGTGCTGGTCATGGGTGTGCTGGTCGCGCCGGTGGCCTGTGCACTGGGCGATGTGCATGCGCTGGCGCACGACCAGGCGCATCTGGACGACAGCGCGCCGCACGGTCACGACGGCGCCGATGAAGACGATGCCGGCGAGCGCGATGGTGCCGGCCTGCTGCATGCCTTGATGCACAGCGGTTATTGCCATGGGCATAGCCCGGCGATGCTGCCTGCCATCGCCTGGGGTCCACTGCCGATGCGCGCACACGCGCAGCCGGCCGCGCTGACCTCCGATTACCGTTCGCATCTGATCGATACCTTGCTGCGGCCCCCGATCGCGGCCTGATGCCTTGCCGGCGGCTGCCGGCCTGTCCATCGATCCCGATTCGCGGAGATACCCTCATGTGGTTGCGACTGGCGGCACTTGCCGCCCTCGCGGTCGTGCCGTGCGCCATGGCGCAGGACGTACCGCCCCAAACTGTGCTTACCCTGGACGACGCCATCGCGCGCGTCGCAGCCAAGCACCCCGATCTGCGTCTGGCCGACGGCCAGCAGGCCGTGCTCACCGCCGAGGCGCAGCGCGATGCGTTGCGCCCGCCGCTGCGCATCGGCGCGGAGATCGAAAACGTGTTCGGCAGCGGGCCGACCCGCGCGCTGGACCAGGCCGAACTCACCGTCACCCTGGCCAGCGTGCTGGAGCGCGGCGGCAAGCTGGATGCGCGCCGCACCCTGGCGCAGGCGCGCATCGATGCACTGGCTCCGCAACGTGCCATCGCGCGGCTGGACGTGCTGGCCGACGTGGCGCGGCGCTATCTGGCCATCACCGCCGCCCGCCAGCGCCACACCATCGCGCTGGAAACCCTGGCGCAGCGCCAACGCACCGTGTCCGCCGCCCGCCAGCGGCTGCAGGCCGGCGCATCGCCCGAATCGGTCCTGCTCACCGCACAGGCCCTGCAGGCGCGTGCGGAACTGGACCGCGACCGCGCGCAGCTGGAACTGGCCGCGGCACGTCGGCAACTGGCGCTGCTATGGGGCGCGCGCAGCATCGAGGCCGACCAGATCAGCGGCGATGCCTTGCAACTGCCGGCTATTCCCGAGTTCGAGGTGCTGGCGCAGTTACTCGACAGCACGCCGGAGCTGTCATGCCTGAACAACGAGCAGCGCCTGCGTGATGCGCGGTTGCAGCTTGCCCGCAGCCAGGCCAGCCCGGACCTGGACTGGCAAGTGGGTGTGCGCCGGCTCGAAGGCAACAACGCCACCGCGCTGGTCGGCAGTGTGTCGCTCGCACTGGGCAGCGCCGGTCGCGCGCAGCCGGACATCCGCGCCGCGCAGGCCGAGCTGTCGCTGCTGGACATCGAACGCCAATCGCAGGCCTTGCAGCTTTACGCCACCTTGGCCGATGCGCATGGGCGTTACCGCGCCGGCCAGCTGGAAGTGGCGCGCATGCGCGAGGAGGTGCTGCCCGCGCTGGCACGCGCCGATACCGCTGCAGAGCGCGCTTACCGCGCCGGAGCCACCAGTTATCTGGATTGGGCGCAGCTGCAGGCGCAGCGCAGCGATGCACGGCAGCAGCAACTCGCTGCCGCAGTGGAAGCGCAGAGCGCATTGATCGAAATCCAGCGGCTGACCGGGCAACCGTTTGTCGTCACGGCGGAGACGACTCCATGACGACGACCATCCAGGTGCACGCGTGGTTACACACACCGTTGCACGCCATCTCGCCCACACCGCTAGCCGCAACCTGTACCGCAGACGCCGCAGCCGCAACCCGCGTGGGCACTGTTAATTACACGCAGCCGCAGCGCACGCCGTGCCGCGCCTCACTTGCTGCATCGCTCGGCGCACTTCACGCGGGCAGTGCTACGTGCACGCAGCCGCAGCGCACGCCGCGCTGCGCCTCACTCGCTGCATCGCTCGGCGCAGTGCGCCGGCATTCCAAAGGATCTCGTTCGATGACGCCATACATTTTTACGCCGCTGCTGCTGGCGCTGCTGCTCGGCGGTTGCGGCCGCGCCGATGAAGACGCACACGGCCATGCAGGCAGCGAGGCTGGCCATGCCGAAGAGGGCGGCGGTGGCGAGCACGCCGACGAGGCCAAAGGCAAACACGGCGGCCGGCTGCTCAGCCAGGACGGCGACAGCGTGGAGCTTGCGATTGCCGAAGACGGCCGCCCGCCGACGTTCCAGGCCTGGCTGTATCGCGATGGCAAACCAGTGCCGGCCAGCGCCGGCAGCGTGGAGGTCAAGACCACGCGGTTGGGGGGCAAGGTCGACACCTATCCGCTGCGTGCGCAGGCCGACGGAAGTCTGCTGGCCGTCAGCGAAGTAGGCG
Source organism: Xanthomonas sp. Leaf148 (assembly GCF_001423585.1). GTDB lineage: Bacteria > Pseudomonadota > Gammaproteobacteria > Xanthomonadales > Xanthomonadaceae > Xanthomonas. Next base: position 101,810 of record NZ_LMOP01000008.1, read on the forward strand.
AGCCGCATTCGTTCGATGTGGAAGTGCGCGCCAGCGTGCAGGGCAAGACCCATCGCTGGACCTATTCCAGCTATGAAGGCCGCGCCACGATCGCCGCCAAGATTGCGCAGGACGCCGGTATCCGCATGGCGCCGGTGGGTGCCGGCAGCATCGCCGATCAGCACGAAGTGCAAGGCCTGCTGACGCCGGCAGAAGGTGCGCAGGCGCAGGCGACCGCGCGCTTTCCCGGGCCGGTACGCAGCTTGCGCGTCAACGTCGGCGATCAGGTGCGTGCGGGCCAGGTGCTGGCCACAGTGGAGAGCAATCTCAGCCTGACCACCTACTCGGTCACCGCGCCGATCAGCGGCACCGTGCTGGCGCGTAACGCCAGCTTGGGCAGCAACGCGGGCGAGGGCCAATCGCTGTTCGAGATCGCGGATCTGTCGAGCCTGTGGGTGGATCTGCACATCTTCGGCGCCGACGCCGGGCATATCGCCGCCGGCGCGCCGGTGACGGTGACGCGCATCAGCGATGGCGTGATGGCACAGACCACCCTGGAGCGGGTGTTGCCGGGCACGGCCACGGCCAGCCAGAGCACGGTCGCGCGCGCGGTGTTGCGCAATACCGATGGCTCATGGCGACCAGGCTCGGCAGTGAAGGCGCGGGTGACGGTCGCGCAGCAGCCGGCAGCGATGGTGGTGCCGGTGGGAGCGTTGCAGCAGTTTCGCGACTGGAATGTGGTGTTCGTGCGCGTGGGCGATGTGTACGAGGCGCGGCCGGTAACGTTGGGCGCGCGCGATGCGCAGCAGGTGGAGCTGGTCTCGGGCGTGTCGCCGGGCGACACGGTGGTGGTGGAGCAGAGTTATCTGGTGAAGGCCGACATCGAGAAGTCGGGGGCATCGCATGATCATTGATCGCGTTGCGGTGGGCGGCATTGCGTCGTCGAGTGAGGGCGTTTGTTGGGTGCAGGGGGATGCGCCACGTCCAAGGCGTTCGCGCCCTTCCAGGCTAAAGCAAAGGCCTTTGCGCCCTATTGGGCTAGGGCAAAGGCTTTCGCGCCCTGTCGGGCGCGAGTTACTTTTCTTTGCTTGTGCAAGAAGCGCTTTACGGCAGCCGCAGGCTGACCAAAGTAACCAAAAGAAAGCACACCCCGTCCTCGCGCCCTCCGCGCCTGCGGCGCTGCGGGTCCGCAAGTCCGGCAGAAATTTTTGTAAGGGACATCCATGTCCCTTACAAAAACGTCGCGCATCCATGCGCGCCGCCCTGCGGGTTGTATCTGCCGGCCTTGCCGCTGCGGTATGGGGGCCCAAACGCAAACAGCACCAGCACCAGCACCAGCACCAGCAACAGCACCAGCACCAGCACCAGCACCAGCACCAGCACCAGCAACAGCAACAGCAACAGCAACAGCCTTGGTGCTGGTGTGCGGATGGGTGTTTGTTTGGCGTGCTGCGTCGCACCGCGATAGGGAGGCCGCGCTGTCGGTCGGTGGCACCACGAGGGTGGCGCGCGGCGCAGTGCGGTGCCAGGAATGCACGGAGGGGCCTGTCATGCTGACCAATATCATCCGTTTTGCGATCGCGCAGCGCTGGTTGATGCTGGCGTTGACCGGGGTATTGATTGCGATCGGGGCGTGGAGTTTTTCGCGGTTGCCGATCGATGCGACGCCGGACATCACCAATGTGCAGGTGCAGGTCAATACTGCAGCGCCGGGGTATTCGCCGTTGGAGTCCGAGCAGCGGGTGACGTTTCCGTTGGAGACGGTGCTGGCAGGATTGCCGGGGCTGGAGTCGACGCGCTCGCTGTCGCGCTATGGCTTGTCGCAGGTGACAGCCGTGTTTGCCGATGGCACCGATCTGTACTTTGCGCGGCAGCAGGTGGCCGAGCGTTTGCAGCAGGTCAAATCGCAGTTACCGGCCGAGCTTGAGCCGCAACTGGGGCCGATCGCCACCGGCCTGGGCGAGATCTTCATGTACACCGTGGAGGCCAAGCCCAATGCACGCAAACCCGATGGCACGGCGTGGACGGCGACCGATCTGCGCACCCTGCAGGATTGGGTGGTGCGGCCGCAGCTGCGCAATGTGCCTGGCGTCACCGAGGTCAACACCATCGGTGGGTATGCGCGGCAGATCCATATCACCCCGGATCCGGCGCGTCTGGTCGCGTTGGGCTTTACGCTGGATGACGTGGCGCGGGCGGTAGAGGCGAATAATCGCAATATCGGTGCCGGCTACATCGAACGGAACGGACAGCAGTTTCTGGTGCGCGTGCCGGGGCAGGTGGATGACATCGCGCAGATCGGCGCAATCGTGCTGGATCGCCGCGAAGGCGTGCCGATCCGGGTGCGCGATGTGGCGCAGGTCGGCGAAGGCCGCGAGTTACGCACCGGGGCCGCTACGCAGGACGGCACCGAAGTGGTGCTCGGCACGGTGTTCATGCTGGTCGGTGCCAATAGCCGCACCGTGTCGCAAGCCGCTGCCGAGCGCCTGAAAGTGGCCAACGCCAGCTTGCCGGCCGGTGTGCAGGCAGTGCCGGTGTACGACCGCACCGCGTTGGTCGACCGCACCATCGTGACCGTCGCCAAGAACCTGGTCGAAGGCGCCTTGCTGGTGGTCGTGGTGTTGTTCCTGCTGATGGGCAATGTGCGCGCAGCGTTGATCACCGCGGCGGTGATTCCGTTGGCGATGTTGTTCACGCTCACCGGCATGGTGCGCGGTGGCGTGTCCGGCAATCTGATGAGTCTGGGTGCGCTGGATTTCGGCTTGATCGTCGATGGTGCGGTGATCATCGTGGAGAACTGCCTGCGTCGCTTCGGCGAAGCGCAATTGCGACTTGGGCGTGTGCTCGATCGCGACGAACGCTTCGCGCTCACTGCCGAGGCCACCGCCGAGGTGATCCGTCCCAGCCTGTTCGGCCTGGGCATCATCACCGCGGTGTATCTGCCGGTGTTCGCGCTCACCGGCATCGAAGGCAAGATGTTCCACCCGATGGCCATCACCGTGGTACTGGCGCTGAGTGGTGCGATGGTGTTGTCGCTGACCTTCGTGCCGGCGGCGATCGCCTTGCTGCTCGGCGGCAAGGTGGCCGAGCATGAAAACCGCGCAATGCGCTGGGCGCGCGGTGTGTATGCGCCCTTGCTGGATCGCGCGCTGCGGCACGGGCGCTGGGTCGGCATTGCGGCGCTGGTCACGGTGGCGCTGTGTGCGGTGCTATCCACGCGGTTGGGCAGCGAATTCATCCCCAATCTGGATGAAGGCGATGTCGCCCTGCATGCCTTGCGCATTCCCGGCACCAGTCTGGAACAAGCCATCACCATGCAATCCACCCTGGAAAAACGCATCAAGCAATTTCCGGAAGTGGCGCATGTGTTCGGCAAGCTCGGCACCGCCGAAGTGGCCACCGACCCGATGCCGCCATCGGTGGCCGACACGTTCTTGATCATGCATCCGCGTGCGCAATGGCCGGACCCGCGCAAGCCCAAGGCGCAGTTGGTGGCCGAGATCGAAGCGGCGGTGAAACAGCTGCCGGGCAACAACTACGAGTTCACCCAGCCGATCCAGATGCGCATGAACGAGCTGATTTCCGGCGTGCGTGCGGATGTGGCGATCAAGGTCTACGGCGACGATCTGGCCACGCTGGTGAAAGTGGGGCAGCGCGTGCAGGAGATCGCCAGCAGCGTGCCCGGCGCAGCCGACGTCAGCCTGGAACAGGCCACCGGCCTGCCGATGCTGGCGGTGGTGCCCGATCGCGCTGCACTGGCTGGTTACGGGCTCAATCCCGGTGTGGTGCAGGACACCGTGGCCGCTGCGGTGGGCGGGCAGGAGGCCGGGCAATTGTTCGAAGGCGACCGCCGTTTCGACATCGTGGTACGGCTGCCGGAGGGCTTGCGTCAGGACCCGGCCGCCTTGGCGGATCTGCCGATCCCGCTGCGCGGCGATGGCGAGCGCGGCGATGCCGACGAATCCAGCCGCGCGGCCGGCTGGCGCAGCGGCGAGCCGACCACCGTGCCGCTGCGTGAGGTCGCCAAGATCGAGACCGTGCTTGGCCCGAACCAGATCAATCGCGAAGACGGCAAGCGCCGCATCGTCATTACCGCCAACGTGCGCGACCGCGATCTGGGCGGTTTCGTGACGGAGGTGCAGCAGCGTGTGCAGGCGGAGGTCGCCTTGCCCACCGGTTACTGGATCGGCTACGGCGGCACTTTCGAGCAACTGATCTCTGCCGGCCAGCGCCTGGCCTGGGTGGTGCCGGGCACCTTGTTGCTGATCTTCGCGCTGTTGTACTGGTCGTTCGGTTCGTTGCGCGATGCGGTGGTGGTGTTCAGCGGCGTGCCGTTGGCGCTGACCGGTGGCGTGGTGGCATTGGCCATGCGTGGGTTGGCGTTGTCGATCTCGGCCGGTGTCGGCTTCATCGCGTTGTCCGGCGTGGCGGTGCTCAACGGCCTGGTGATGATCGCCTTCATCCGTGGCTTGCGCGCCGACGGCATGCCGTTGGAGCAGGCATTACGCGAAGGCGCATTGTCGCGCCTGCGGCCGGTGTTGATGACCGCATTGGTTGCCGCGCTGGGCTTCGTGCCGATGGCCTTCAACGTCGGCGCCGGTGCAGAGGTGCAGCGTCCGCTGGCGACAGTGGTGATCGGCGGCATCGTCTCGTCCACCTTGCTCACTTTGCTGGTGTTGCCGGTCTTGTATCGGTGGCTGCATCGGCAGCGATCGGGGCGATCCACAGCTATTGTCGCGGCAACGCCACGCGGAGACGGCGCATGAGCAAGTCCTGTTGCGGGTGTGGCAAGACACTGGATGTGGCAGCGATGCAGGCCCGTCAGCGGCGCGTGCTTTGGTGGGTGTTGGCGATCAATGTCGGCGCCTTTGCGCTGATGCTGGCAGGTGCGCTGCACAGTGGCGCCGCCTCGCTGCTGTCCGGCAGCCTGGATAATCTGGGCGATGCGCTCACGTACGCACTGAGCCTGGCGGTGGTGGGCGCCAGCCTGGCGGCCAAGGCGCGGGTGGCCTTGCTCAAGGCCGGGTTGATTCTGTTGGCGGCGTTGGCGGTGGCGGCGGAGATCGGCTGGAAACTGGCGCACCCGCAGCTGCCGTTATTCCAGAGCATGGGCGTGGTGGCGGCGCTGAACTTTGCCGCCAATCTGGCATGCCTGCGCCTGCTGTGGCCGTACCGCAACGGCGACATCAATCTGGCGTCGGCCTGGGCTTGCTCGCGCAACGATGTCTACGAGGGCATTGCGGTGCTGGCGGCCAGTGCGGCGGTGTGGGCGTTCGGCAGCGGTTGGCCCGACCTGGTGATCGCGGTGGCGCTGCTGCTGCTGTTCCTGCGCTCGGCCTGGCAGGTGGCGCATGCAGCCCTGGCGGAGTTGCGCCAGGTCACTGCGATGGCGCATGCCGGGGGCGGCTGATCGTCGCCTGCTCACGCGCCGGGTAACGGCGTTGCCCGCGTCAGCGGGCTCGCCGTAAGTGCTTGCGATACAAGGAATTGCCGTGCATAATGCGCGGCTCGCTGTGCCCGGATCGCTCCGGATGGCGGCACCCAGCGCGATGGGGTTGCCGGCTCGTTCCCAGCGTAAGTTCTTGATTCCCAACGTTGCGTGGCAGCTTGATGCTGTCGGGGCCGCCGCTCCCCAGGCTATGGGTGGCAATTCATTTATCGAGGTGCGTAATGTCCCGCGTATGCCAAGTGTCCGGCAAGCGTGTGCAGACGGGTAACAACGTCTCCCACGCAAACAACAGAACCCGTCGTCGCTTCCTGCCTAACCTGCACGAGCGCCGTTTCTGGGTCGCCAGCGAAAACCGCTGGGTGAAGCTCCGTGTCTCCGCGCATGCATTGCGCACCATCGACAAGAACGGGATTGATGCCGTTCTGAAAGAGCTGCGTGCGCGCGGCGAAAAGGTCTGAGGAGTAAGCAGTCATGGCAAAAGGCAAGCGTGACAAGATTCGTATGATTTCCTCGGCCGCTACCGGCCACTTCTACACCACGGATAAGAACAAGAAAAACACTCCGGGGAAGATGGAAATGATGAAATACGACCCCGTCGTGCGTAAGCACGTGATGTACAAGGAAGGCAAGATCAAGTAATCCACCGATTACACGATCTGCATCCAGGCAAACACCCGCCGAAAGGCGGGTGTTTGCGTTTGGGGAATCGATTGCGACGTCGGGACTGCCGCAGCGCGTTAGCGCGTTTGATCGGCACACGTTGATGCACGGGATTGTGTAGCGCCGTGCAAAACTTGCGATGCAGCTTGGTTGGCTGCATTCGTTTCTCCCTGCGGCAGAGGGTGAAGGGCGAAGCAGTTAGCGTTCCATTTTCGAATGGCGCGTGGCGACGCGTTTGATATCGCGGGCGGTGACCACTCTCTGAGGCGCCCCCTGATCCGCTCCTTCGGGACACCTTCTCCAGCTGGAAGAAGGAAGAGCTATAGCCCACGTGCGCGCAATTGCGCGTCCAGGCGTGGATACACGCGCCGTGCATTGCCTTCGAAGACCTTGCGCTTGTCTGCATCGGAGATTGCCAGTGCATCGATATAGCGTTTGGTGTCGTCGAAATAGTGCCCTGTCTGCGGGTCGATGCCACGCACCGCGCCGACCATTTCCGAGCCGAACAGAATGTTGTCGATGTCGATCACCTCGAACAGCAGGTCGATCCCGGGTTGGTGATACACGCAGGTGTCGAAGAACACGTTGCGCATCACGTGCGTGGATAACGGCGGTTTGCCCAACATGTCGGCCAGGCCGCGGAAGCGACCCCAGTGATACGGAACGGCGCCACCGCCGTGCGGGATGATGAAGCGCAGCTGCGGAAAATCGGCGAACAAGTCGCCTTCCAGAAACTGCATGAAGGCGGTGGTGTCGGCATTGAGGTAGTGCGCGCCGGTGGCGTGGAAATTGGCGTTGCAACTGCCCGACACGTGCACCATCGCTGGGACATCCAGCTCGACCATTTTTTCGAAGAACGGGTACCAGGCGCGATCGGTCAACGGCAGGCCGGTCCAGTGGCCACCGGATGGGTCGGGATTGAGATTGCAGCCGACAAACCCGAGCTCGGTGACACAACGTTCCAGCTCCTGGATCGAGTGCGCGATCGACACACCTGGCGATTGCGGTAGCTGGCACACACCGATAAAGGTGTGCGGATACAGCTGCACCACGCGGCCGATGAGGTCATTGCAATGCCGCGTCCAGACCTGGCTCACGGCTTCATCGCCGATGTGGTGCGCCATGGTGCTGGCACGTGGCGAGAAGATCGTCATGTCCGCACCGCGCTCGCGCAGCAGGCGCAATTGATGCTGCTCGATGCTGTCGCGCAGTTGGTCATCGGAAATGTGCGGATATACCGGTGCCGGCAGGTTTGCGTCGGTGTAATGCGCAATCTGCGCCTTGCGAAACGCATCGTGTGCAGCGGGTGCAGTGGTGTAATGGCCGTGGCAGTCGATGATCATGGCGATGCTCGTTGAAGTGCGGGTCGGATCCGTCGGACGCGTTCGGGTGAAGGCGTGCAGCGTGTGACAGCAGCCACTGCTGCGTCTGCGTCTGCCCAGCCGCCAGTCGCACGCAGTCGCTGAGTGGGTGTGCCATCGCTATCGCCATCCATCACGGCATCTCCGGAATGCGTTTCTCGCGGTGCGCGGCGAACCGACGGCACTGCATCAGTACGTGCATGCCACTGCACGTGCATCGTTTCCCGCTTCAAGCTGCACCCCAGGCCGCCCGACGCGCCCACCACGTAGGAGCGCACCCGGGCGCGACCGGCACTCGATCCGCTGCAGGTGCTGCTCCCCGTTTGCCACGCACCTGCCTGGCATATTCCTGGCCGGCAAGGCGTTGCCGAGATGCAACGGGACGTTGCGCCGATGTTCGATCCGCAGCGGCGCAAGCACACGCTCTCGCATGACGACGCAGACGACACCGTGCAGCGCATCGACGATCGGACAAGTGCAGTGCGCATGCCGCAATCTCCCTGCTCGAACCAGCCTGACGCTGGCAACATAGCCCGATAGTGGCAGTGCTTACCCAAACAACACCCCATCGAATAACTTGCGTGCCGTCCTGACCACCGCGGCGTGCACCACCGCGCCATGTGCATCGCGTTCGATGACGCAGCCGGTCATGCCGCTGGGGTGCTCCACGTCCACCTGCTGGATGCTGCCGCCGTGCAGCTGCGCCAGCGCGTGCGCGGGTGACTCCGGCAGCAGGCAGGCGGTGGCGACGGTGACAGCGCCGAGCACACCGATCGACGCATGGCAGCGGTGCGGGATAAACGAACGCACGCTGATTGCGCCACCGTTGCGCGGTGCGGCCACCAGCATCATCTTCGGCACTGTGGCTGCACTGACATCGCCCAACTGCATCAAGGGGCCGGCCTGCAGGCGAATGGATTCCAGCCGTGCTTTGAGTGCGTCATCCGCATCCAGCGTGGCACGGTCTTCATAGCCGCTGATCCCGACGTCGTTGGCGCGCAGCACCACGCACGGCATGCCGTTGTCGATCAGCGTCACCGCCACGCCATCCAGCATGTCCACGGCGCGCCCGGTGGGCAACAGCGCGCCGCAGGAGGAACCTGCGATCTCGGCGAATGCCAACGCAATGGGTGCGGCAGTGCCCGGCACGCCGTCGATGCGCGCGTCGCCCGCATACGTGACCCGGCCGCCGGGCGTTTGCACGGTGGCCGTTGCCAGGGTGCCGGTGTTGCGCATGAAGATGCGTACGTCGGTCTGCCCATCGTGCGTGGGCAACAGGCCGCGCTCCAGCGCGAAGGGCGCCACGCCGGCCAGCATGTTGCCGCAGTTCTGCGCATCGCTGACCTGCGCCTGTTCGACCGCCACCTGCAAAAACAAATAGTCCACATCGGCATCGGCGCGTGTGGAGCGCGACACCACCGCGACCTTGGAGGTGAGCGGGTCGGCGCCGCCCATGCCATCGATCTGGCGCAGGTCCGGCGAGCCGTAGGCGCGCAGCAGCAAGGCATCGCGTGCGGCAGTGTCGGCAGGCAAGTCGTCGGCCAGAAAAAAGCCGCCCTTGGAGGTGCCGCCGCGCATCCACATCGCGCGCACCTGCTCAGACATAGCGCAGCCCCTTGGCCGCCAAACGCTCGCGCATGGCGTAGATATCCAGGCCCAGTTCGCCGCGCGCCAGACGTTCGCGCTTGATCAGTTCGCGCGCTTCGCGGGCCTGCGCTTCGGCCAGCACGTCGGCCGCGGTGGCGCGCGGCACCACGCACACGCCATCGTCGTCGGCCACCACCACATCGCCGGGCTGGATCAGTTGCCCGGCGCAGACCAGCGGTACGTTGACCGAGCCCAGCGTCTCCTTGATGGTGCCCTGCGCGCAGATGGCGCGGCTCCAGGCAGGGAACTGCATGGCGGTGAGGTCGCGCACGTCGCGCACGCCGGCATCGATGATCAGCCCGCGGCAGCCGCGTGCCTGCGCCGAGGTGGCCAGCAAATCGCCAAAGTAGCCGTCGCAGCAGTCGCTGGTGGGCGCCACCACCAGCACGTCGCCGGGCTGCAACTGTTCGATGGCCACATGCATCATCCAGTTGTCGCCGGGCGGCAACGACACCGTGACCGCGGTGCCGGCGATGCGGCAGCCGGCGTAGATCGGGCGCAGCCGGTGGTGCAACAGACCGCTGCGGCCCTGCGCCTCGTGCACGGTGGCCACGCCGGCCTGTGCCAGCCCGTCAACGAGGGCGATCGGGGTGCGCGCAACCTGGGTGACGACCTGACTCATCCATCCATCCTCGTTAGTACTGCGCCGAGTCTGAGCGGCGAGAGTCAATCAGCTCAAGATTCATTTGAGGTATGCGTATTGATTTTGCTTATAGTTAGAGCATGCTGCCGATGCCCGAGCCGAACCTGCGTCATCTGTATGCCCTGGTCGTGGTGCACCGGCTGGGCAGCATCAGCGCGGCCGCGCCGCAGGTGAATCTGTCGCAGCCGGCCTTGACCCAGGCGGTCGCGCGCCTGGAACAACAACTGGGCGTGCGGCTGTTCGAGCGTCAGCCTGGCGGCATGGCCGCCACCGAGGCTACCCAGCTGGTGGTGCCGCGGATCGAGCGCGCCTTGGCGCATCTGGGCCGGGGCATCCTGGTTGCGCGGCGTGCGCTGCGGCTGCCGGCGCGCCCCGGTCTGGAGCGACGGGTGTCGTTGGGCCAGCTGCAGGCGCTGGTGGCGGTGGATGTGGCAGGCAGCTATTCGCTGGCTGGGGTGCAGCTGGGTGTGTCGCAGCCGGCGGTCTACCGCGCGGTGCAGGCGCTGGCCGATGTGATCGAGGTGCCGCTGACCATGCGCCGCGGCAAGGCGATGCAGCCCACGCCGGTGGCGGAGCGGCTGCTGCGCCAGGTGCGGCTGGCGCTGGCGGAGGTACGCGCCGCGCTCGATGAAGTAGCCGCCCTGCGCTCGCAGCATGCCGGGCGGGTGGTGGTGGGGGTGATGCCGCTGGCGCGGGCGATCCTGTTGCCGCAGGCGTTGGCGCGGTTTGCGCGTGCGCACCCGGCCGCCAGCATCAGCGTGGTGGAAGGCCCGTATGCGGAGTTGCTGGCGCATCTGCGCGAGGGCGGGCTGGATCTGCTGATCGGTGCGTTACGCGACCCGCTGCCGGTGCGCGACGTGCTGCAGGAGCCGCTGTTCGACGACGAGCCGGTGATCGTGGCGCGCAGCGGGCACCCGTTGGCCGGCAAGGCGTACGCGTTTGCGCAGCTGCTCGACTACCCATGGGTGATGGCCGCGGCGGGCACGCCGGTGCGCGAGCGCTGGGAACGTATGTTCCGCGATCGGCAGCTGGAGCCGCCGCCGTTGCGCATCGAATGCGGCGCCGAGCTGACCGTGCGCGGCCTGTTGCTGGAAGACGATTGGTTGACCCTGATGTCGCGCGACCAGTTCCTGTTCGAGCGCCGCGCCGGCCTGCTGCGCGAGATCGGCAGCGCCGGGCCGCGTTTGCGTCGGCAGATCGGCATGACCACGCGCAGCGACTGGCACCCCACGCGCGCGCAGACCGCCTTCGTGCAGACGCTGCGGCAGGTGTGCGCCGAGCGCGTGCATCCGGCAGCGGCAGATGCCGGCCCGTTTCGCCATTGCATCCAACCGGTGGGGACCGCGTCGTTGCGTTTACCCGCGGCCGGGTCAGAATCGGCTTCCTCATGAGAACGGAGCGCTGATGCTGCCCGACTGGTTGCAAGGGACCTGGCTGTTGGCGCTGGACTGGGTGATCCGCCTGGCCGCGCTGCTATGGATTCCCACCCGCACCACGCCTGGCGCGGCGCGCAGCTGGTTGCTGCTGATCGGCTTTGTGCCGGTGGTCGGCCTGCCGCTGTATCTGTTGCTCGGCCACCCGTGGTTGTCGCGGCTGCGCGTGGAGCGGCAGGCCACCGCCTCGCAGGTGATTCGCGAACAGCAGCTGCCGTTGCATGCGCTGCGCTGGACGCCGCCGCCCGATACCAGCAGCGCCGAGGTGGTGCCGCTGATCGAACGGCAGGGCGACTTCATGCCCACCTTGGGCAATGCGGTGGAATTGCTCGATGACTACGCGCAGTCGCTGCAGGCGTTGATCGTCGCGATCGATGCGGCCGAAAAGCGCGTGCATCTGCTGTATTACCTGATGTTCGACGATGCGGTGGGCGATGCGGTGGTGGCAGCGCTGCAGCGGGCAAGCGCGCGCGGCGTGCGCTGCCGCGTGCTGCTCGATGCGGTGGGCGCCAAGCGCGGCCTGCGGCGCTATCGCAAGCGGCTGCAGGCCGACGGCATCGAGGTGCTGGCGGTGCTGCCCGGTGGGCTGCGCTGGCGCCGCAGCGGGCGCATGGATCTGCGTAATCACCGCAAGATTGCGGTGATCGACAACCAGGTGGGTTTTGTCGGCTCGCAGAATCTGGCCGACGCCGGCTTCATCGACGGCGTGCCCAATCGCGAGCTGGTGGCGCGCGTGCGCGGGCCGGTGGTCAATCATCTGGAAGCGGTGTTCGCCAGCGACTGGTTCACCGAAACCGGGCAACGTCTGGATGTCTGGCCGGATGCGCCGGTCTGCGAGGCCAATATCGCCACCCAGTTGCTGCCCAGCGGGCCGGCGTACCCCTTCGAGAACGCGCGCGATGCGATCAATGCGGTGATCCATCTGGCGCGACGAAAAGTGGTACTGGTGACGCCGTACTTCGTGCCGGACGAGGCCTTGCTGAGCGCCTTGCGCATCGCCGCGGTCTCGGGCGTGGATGTGCAGCTGATCTTGTCCGAGCGCAACAACCAGCGTCTGGCGGCGTGGGCACAGGAAGCGTATTTCGACGAGCTGCTGCGCTGTGGGGTGAAGATTGCGCTGTACCGCCCGCACTTCCTGCATGCCAAGCACCTGAGCATGGATGAAAACATCGCGCTGGTGGGCTCGATCAATCTGGATATCCGCTCGTTCGCGCTCAACGCCGAGATCGGCATGGTGTGCTACGACACCGGTGTGGTGCAGCGGTTGCGCGCGATCGAACAGGACTATCTGGCCAACGCACGTCAGCTGGATCTGCAACAGTGGCGGCGGCGCCCGGCCTGGCGACGCAGTCGCGAAGGCATCGCGCGGCTGGCGGATGCGTTGATGTAGTGGCCTGCGCTCAGTCCGGGCGCATCACCTGGAACACGTTTCCCTCCGGGTCGCGGCCGTCGTACATCTGGTAAGCGAAGCCCGCATAGCGTTTGAGTTCATCCACACGCACGCCTGCGCTGCGCAGTTGCTCGCGATGGGCGGCCAGATCGGAGGTGATGGCGAACACCAACTTGGTGGTCGAGCCTGCCGCCGGTGCCCCGTCGGATGCGGGCGATGACGGCTGCTGTCGGTACCTGTCGCCCATCAGGTGCAGCGCCAGTTCGATCTGGCCCGCCACCAGGACGACCCACTGATCGGCGATCTCCTCGATGACGGGAAGCGCGAAGTGGGTCTGGTAGAACGCCTTGGCCGCAGCGACGTCGCGGACATAGATAATGAGCCTGACCAATGCGATGGACATCCTGTGGGCCTCCCGCGGCGTTTACCGAGCGTGCGCGGCTGATCGTACGTGCTTCTGATGCCGGGGCGCATGGCAGCCGCTCCCACCCTTGCGGCGGCGGCGACGCGCCTTCGCAGCGAGTGGTGCGGTGACTAAGGGGTCTGGTGCAGCCATCGCCTACAATGCCGCAATGAACACATCGCGTGATCCCGGCGTTGCAGCGATCGCCATCGTCGGAGGCGGCGCTTCCGGCGTGCTGGTGGCATTGCAGCTGCTGCATCAGGCGACCACGCCGCTGCAGATCGTGTTGATCGAGCCGCACCCGGTGCTGGGCGAAGGCGTGGCCTATTCCACGGCGCGGCCCGAGCATCTATTGAACGTGCCCGCCGCGCGCATGAGCGCGCTGGCCGATACGCCGCAGGATTTTGTCGACTACCTGCGCGCGCACGCATGCTGCCCGGAGCTGGACGACGCGCAGCTGCCGCAACAGTATGTTGGGCGCAGGCATTACGCCCCGTACCTGCGCGAGCGCCTGCAGGCTGCGCGTGCAACCAGTCCTGCGACCTTGCGCGTGCACACCGCACGCGTGCAGACCCTGCAGCCCAACGCAGACGGCGCGCTGTTGCAGCTGGATGACGGACACACCATGCAGGCCACCGCCGTGGTGCTGGCGGTCGGTAACGCGCTGCGCCCGTTGCCGTTGCGTGGTGCCACCGGCCTGTCAGCGGCGCAACGGGTGGAAGCCTGGGACACCGAAGCAGTGGCCGGGTTGCCGCAAGACGCCGCCGTGTGCATCGTCGGCTCGGGGCTGAGCATGGCCGACACCGTGGTGACGCTGGCCGCGCAGGCCCATCGCGGCGCGGTGCATGTGGTGTCGCGGCATGGTCTGCTGCCCTTGCCGCATGCGCATGGCGCTGCCGCCGACTTCGATCCACAACCATTGCTTGCCTTGTCCTTGCGCGCACGCATGCGCGCGTTGCGCCAGCACGCGCGCGCGGCGCTGGCACAGGGGCTGCCGTGGCAGAGCGTGATGGAACGCATCCGACCATTGAGTCAGGCCTTGTGGCAGACCTTGTCGGTGGCCGATCAACGCCGTTTCCTGCGGCATGTGGTGCGCTACTGGGATGTGCATCGGCATCGCATTGCCGCGCCGGTGCATGCGCAGTTGCAGGCGATGCAGACGCGTGGGCAACTGCAATTGCATCGTGCACGGCTGGATGTGGCCTTCGAGGTAGGTGCATGCGTGCGTGTGAGTGCCGGCGCCGCCAGTGCCGGGCATGCGTTGCAGCTGGATGTGCAGACGCTGGTCAATGCCACGGGCGTTGAAATGCGCGTACAGGCGATGCGTAACCCGTTGCTGCAGCAGTTGCTGGGGCAGGGCATCGCGATGGCCGGCCCGCATGGGATCGGCGTGGACACCGCCGCCGACGGCAGCCTGCTCGATGCCGACGGGCGCGCCAACCCGCGGCTACGGGTGATCGGCAGCCTGCGGATCGGTTCGTTGTGGGAAAGCCTGGCAGTGCCGGAGTTGCGCGAACAGGCAGCGGCGATTGCGCGGGATGTGTTGGTGCAGCTGGAGCGCTGATAGGCGTGTCGGCAACAGAGAAGGAGCTTGGCCGCCTTCTCCGGCCGCGACATTGGCTTCTTCGAGGGGCCAAGGCGACACACAGCGCCGGATGAGGGGGCGAGCGAAGCCTCGGGTGACTCGCTTGGCTGCGTCTCGTGCCCTCCCCCAACCCCGGCTCCGCGCCCCGGCCTGCGCTTGCGGCGCGGGCGCTCCAAGGCACGCACGCACGCGCGCGGCGCGCAAGCCGTGCCTTGGAGCCCCGCAGCCGGGAGAGGGGCTCTGCCATGGCGAGCACTGCCTGATCTCTAGCAGGCGGGAAAACAATCAACCTGCTGCCTTCATCTTGCCGGTGTCAGAGGAATCAACGTCCTAGCTTCTCTGGTAGGCGTCAGAGCAATCGACGTCCTGGCTTCTCAGGCAGGCGTCAGAGCAATCGACGTCCTAAGCTTCTCAGGTAGGCGTCAGAGCAATCGACGTCCCAAGCTTCTCTGGCAGGCGTCAGAGCAATCAACCTCCTAAGCTTCTCTGGCAGGCGGCAGAGCAATCAACCTCCTAAGCTTCTCTGGCAGGCGGCAGAGAAGCCAGCATCCTGCCTTCTCCCGCCTGCGGGGGAAGGTGCCCGAAGGGCGGATGGGGGCAGCAATCCCAAACCGCTTCATCGCAATCTCAGCCGCAGCGACGCCACAACCGGTAAAATGCGCCGGTGGATGTCTCTCATTTGCTCGATCATTTAAACCCCGCCCAGCGCGAGGCCGTTTCCGCGCCGCCGGGGCATTACCTCGTGCTGGCCGGCGCCGGCTCCGGCAAGACGCGCGTGCTGATCCATCGCATCGCCTGGCTCAACGAAGTCCAGGGCGTGCCCAACCACGGCATCTTTGCGGTGACCTTCACCAACAAGGCCGCCGGCGAGATGCGTCACCGCACCGACCTGCAGCTACGTAACGGCAGCCGCGGGATGTGGATCGGCACCTTCCATGGGCTGGCGCATCGGCTGTTGCGCCTGCATTGGCAGGACGCGCGGCTGCCGGAAGGCTTCCAGGTCATGGACAGCGACGACCAGCTGCGGCTGGTCAAGCGCGTGGTGCAGTCGCTGGAGCTCGACGAGAGCAAGTATCCGCCCAAGCAGATGAGCTGGTGGATCAACGAGCAGAAGGACGAAGGCCGTCGTCCGCAGCATATCCAGCCCGAGCCCAACGACGATTGGACCGAGGTGCGCCGGCAGGTGTATGCGGCCTATCAGGAACGTTGCGACCGCTCCGGGCTGCTGGATTTCGCAGAGCTGCTGCTGCGCGCGCACGAACTGCTGCGCGACACCCCGGCATTGCTGGCGCATTACCGCGCTCGCTTTCGCGAAATTCTGGTGGACGAGTTCCAGGACACCAACGCCATCCAGTACGCCTTCGTGCGCGTGCTGGCCGGCGAGACCGGGCATGTGTTTGTGGTCGGCGACGACGACCAGGCGATCTATGGCTGGCGCGGTGCCAAGGTCGAGAACGTGCAGCGGTTCCTCAAGGATTTCCCCGGCGCGCAGACGGTGCGGCTGGAGCAAAACTACCGTTCCAGCGCCAATATCCTGGGCGCGGCCAATGCGGTGATCGCCCATAACCCGGACCGTATCGGCAAGCAGCTGTGGACCGATTCCGGCGATGGCGACCCGATCGATCTGTACGCGGCCTATAACGAAGTGGACGAGGCGCGCTATGCGGTGGAGCGCGCGCGCCAGTGGGTGCGCGATGGCGGCAGCTACGGCGAAGTGGCGGTGCTGTATCGCAGTAACGCGCAATCGCGCGCGCTGGAAGAAGCACTGATTTCCGAGCAATTGCCGTACCGCGTGTATGGCGGCATGCGCTTTTTCGAGCGCGCCGAAATCAAGGATGCGCTGGCTTACCTGCGCCTGCTCACCAACCGCAGCGACGATGCCGCCTTCGAACGCGCCGTCAATACGCCCACGCGTGGTATCGGCGACCGCACGCTGGACGAAGTGCGCCGACTGGCACGCGCCAATGCATTGTCGTTGTGGGAAGCGGCAATGCTGGCCACGCAGGAAAACAGCCTGGCCGCGCGTGCGCGCAATGCCTTGGCGACCTTCCTGAGCCTGGTCGGCCAGTTGCACGCCGAAACCGGCGAGATGGAACTGGCCGAACGCATCGACCACGTGCTGATGCGCTCGGGCCTGCGCGAGCATTGGGCCAAGGAAAGCCGCAGCGGGCTGGATTCGGAATCGCGCACCGAGAACCTGGACGAACTGGTGTCGGTGGCCTCGCGCTTCACCCGGCCGGACGACGAAGACAGCCAGGGCATGACCGAGCTGGTTGCGTTTCTGGCATACGCCTCGCTGGAAGCCGGCGAAGGCCAGGCGCAGGCCGGCGAAGAAGGCGTGCAGTTGATGACGCTGCATTCGGCCAAGGGCCTGGAGTTTCCGATCGTGTTTCTGGTCGGCCTGGAAGATGGCTTGTTCCCGAGTGCGCGGTCGCTGGAAGAAAGCGGCCGGCTGGAAGAAGAACGGCGTCTGGCGTATGTGGGCATCACTCGCGCACGGCAGAAGCTGGTGCTGTGCTACGCCGAGTCGCGCCGCATCCATGGTCAGGACAACTACAACGTCCCGTCGCGATTTTTGCGCGAGATCCCGCGCGAGTTATTGAACGAAGTGCGCCCCAAGGTGCAGGTTTCGCGCACCGCCTCGTTGGGCGCAGCGCGTGGCGGCCCGGTGCACGGAATCGTGGAGACCGCGCCGATCAAACTCGGCGCCAACGTCGAGCACCCCACCTTCGGCGGCGGCGTGGTTGTGGATTACGAAGGCAGCGGTGCGCATGCGCGCGTGCAGGTGCAGTTCGACGAAGTCGGCGCCAAATGGCTGGTGATGGCGTACGCGAATCTGACGGTGATGTAGCTAGGCGATGGCGCGCTTTCTCCTCTTCCTGCAGGCAGGTGTGGCGCGCAGTTCTGGATGAGGGTGGGTCGCGGTGACGGAGCGTCATCTTCGTGTCCAGGCCTTTCCAGCACCGTATCGCGCCGTTGTGCGCTGCCCGATGCATTCGCCACAGCATTCGTGACACGCTGCGGTCGAAGCGACTGCATGAAGACACACGGCCCGATGCGCACCGAAAAACAGAAAATGCTCGCAGGCGAGCTGTACAACGCTGCCGATGAAGCGCTGCAGGCCGATCAGGCGGCCGCTGCCGAGTGGATGGTGCGTTACAACGCAGCTGCCCTGCAGACGGCTGAGCAGCGGCACGCGCTCTTGCGCGAGCGGTTGGCCCAGGTGGGCGCGGGCTCGGTGATCCGTGCGCCGTTTCATTGCGACTACGGGTACAACATCCGCTTGGGCGCCGGGGTCTTTCTCAATTTTAACTGTGTGATTCTGGATATTTGCGACGTCAGCATTGGCGATGGCACGCAGATCGGGCCTGGCGTCCAGCTTTACGCTGCCGATCATCCGCGCGATGCGGCCGGCCGCGCCAGCGGTCTGGAATTTGGACGCCCGATCCGCATCGGGCGCAACGTGTGGATTGGCGGCGGGGCGATCATCCTGCCGGGCGTGAGCATTGGCGACGATGCGTTGATCGGCGCAGGCGCGGTGGTCACCCGCGATGTCCCCGCGGGTGCGACGGCAGTGGGCAATCCGGCGCGCGTGCGCGAGATGCGGCCTGATCCGGATGCCGTAGCGACGGATTGAGCGCAGTGAAAGACGCGTTGCGTGCGATGTGAGCGATCTTGCATGCGTTGGACGTAGTAGCAAAAACATCATGAGTCGCCACACCAGCAATTGCAGCATTGATCCACATCAAGGCAGCCACCACCAGCGCCTGTCACCGTGAGTCCGGCACTACCCTTTGGCAGCACTGCCACCCTTGCAGGAGGTCACCATGTACAAACGTATTCTCATCGCCATCGATGCATCCGAGCTGTCGCATCGCGGCTTGTTTCAGGGGCTGGAATTAGCCAAGGCGACCGGTGCCAAGGTCGACATCGTCACCGTGTCCGAGCCGTGGGCGATGGGCATGTACGACGCGATGGGCTGGAGCGTGGGCTACGAGGCGAGCCCGGAATATCGTAATGAGCGCGAAGCCGCTGCCGAAAAGATTCTGCGTCCTGCACTGGAGCTGGCGATAGCTGCAAACATCAAGGCCACCTCACGGCATGTGCTGGACCGCTTCGCCGCCGAGGGCATCGTGCAGATCGCAGAAGAATGCAGAAGCGATCTCATCATCATGACCTCGCACGGGCGACGTGGCGTGCGCCGCATGCTGCTCGGCAGCCAGACCGTGGAAGTGCTGACGCACAGTACGATCCCGGTGCTGGTGATTCGTTGAGGCCGATGTCGATGCGAGCGTTTTGAAGATCAGGCACGCAGACGACCCATCGGGTTGTTACGCGTAGGAGCGCACCTGGGCGCGACTGGCGTTCCCGGTGAAGCCCGTCGCGCCCAGGTGCGCTCCTACGTAGTGCTTATAGTTTCCGGTGTGCACGAGGCAGACAAGAACACGATGAATCGACGTGCAGTCTGATGCATGCACGCTGTTGTAGGAGCGCCCCCGGGCGCGATGGGGCTTCCCGGTGAAGCCAGTCGCGCCCAGGTGCGCTCCTACGTAGTGCTTATAGTTTCCGGTGTGCGTGAGTCAGACAAGAAAACGATGAATGGACGTGCAGTCTGATGCATGCACACTGTTGTAGGAGCGCCCCCGGGCGCGATGGGGCGTTCCCGGTAATGCCATCGCGCCCAGGTGCGCTCCTACGCATTAGCCCTTCATCGGCTCCAGTTGCGCCACAAAGCGTGGCGACGGTCGGGCGAGCCGGCGCAGTGCTTCGGCGTGCATCAGCGGTGCGTTATGGGTGAGCGGCGCAGCCGTGCGTGGCGTGGCGGGCGTGTGCTGCGGCGCGTCCTGGCCTAGCTCGCGCATGAAGCGCCACATCGGCATGTAGTGGCCACGGCGCGGTGCCGGTGCGTGCGGCGTGGCGCGGCATTGGCGGCGCCACTGCATCGGTGGCATGCCGAAGCGCTGCTGGAAGGCGCGCTGGAACTGCCGCTCCGAGGCAAACCCCATTTCGTACAGCAACCAGGTCAGGCTGCACTCCGGATACGCCTGCAGATAGCGGTGCGCAGTGCACAGGCGCTGCTCGCGGATATAACTGGCGACGCCGCCACGCGACTGGAACAGCCGATACAACGACGCCCGCGACAGCGCGAACGCCTGTTGCAACGACTCGGTGCCGAGTTCGGCCTCACTGATGTGCTGCTCGATATAGGCCAGCAGATCGATCATCAGCGGCGCATGCGCCTCCATGGTCGAGGACGCTTGCGGCGCGATGGCGCTGTAGTAGCTGATGCTCATGCGGTACTGCCTGCGGCCCACTCCCCGGGGCCTGTCCTTTGATCAACCGAAAAAAGCATCGCCAACCCATCACGCCTCTTTCACGAAGTCGGCCGCGCATCACGCATCGGCACGATTGAGACGATTTGTCGGGTGAGCGCGCAGGGCCATTCCTAGACTCGCCGCAACGCTGAAGAGCGTCATCGCACGGCCTGTCGCTTTGGTCCGCGTGGTGCGGCAGTTGCGGGGAAGCTCGCAGCACCGGCGTCGCACGCAGGCTCCAGGCGATCGGCCGGGCCGGCGATATCCAGGCCACAAGGCAGCGCACGTGCCCCGCACGTTGGCGCAACGGGCAAGCTCAATCGGAGATCAGGCATGGCCAGCAGTCAGAAGTTCATCGCCCGCAATCGGGCGCCACGCGTGCAGATCGAATACGACGTAGAGGTCTACGGCGCGCAGAAGAAAGTGCAGATTCCGTTCGTAATGGGCGTGATGTCGGACCTGTCCGGTGCCAACGCCGGCGAACTGCCTTCGCTGGACGAGCGCAAGGCATTGGAGATCGACGTCGACAACTTCGATAGCCGGCTGCAGTCGATGCGCCCGCGTGCGCAGTTCAAGGTGCCCAACACGCTCACCGGCGAAGGCGAGCTGGCGGTGGACATCACCTTCGAAAGCATGGACGACTTTTCCCCGGCCGCCATCGCGCGCAAGGTCGCGCCGCTGGCCAAGTTGCTCGAAGCACGCACGCAGTTGGCGAACCTGGACACCTATATGGACGGCAAAGCCGGCGCCGAGCAGCTGATTGCCAATGCCATCCGCGACCCGGCGTTGCTGCAGTCGCTGGTGTCGGCGGCCAAGCCTGCCTCCGAGCCGGAAGGAGCCTGACGCCATGTCCGCCACCGAAGCCGCACTGGCCAGCAGCAGTACCGAAACCAGCGAGCAGGGCGATTTTGCCGCGCTGCTCAATCGCGAGTTCCGCCCCAAGAGCGAACGCGCCAAGGAAGAAGTGGAAGCGGCGGTACGCACGCTCGCCGAGCAGGTGCTCAACCGCAGCGATGTGGTCAGCGAAGACGTTTCGCAAACCATCAAGGCCTATATCGCCGAGATCGATCGCACGCTCACCGAACAGCTCAACCAGATCCTGCATCACGCCGATCTGCAGCAGCTCGAAGGTGCCTGGCGCGGCCTGCATTACCTGGTCAACAACACCGAGACCGATCAGCAGCTCAAGGTCCGCGTGCTGAACATCAGCAAGAAGGAACTGGGCAAGGTGCTCAAGCGCTACAAGGGCACCGCGTGGGATCAGAGCCCCATTTTCAAGAAGGTCTACGAGCAGGAATACGGCCAGCTCGGCGGCGAGCCGTATGGCTGCCTGGTCGGCGATTACTACTTCGACCAGAGCCCGCCGGATGTGGAGCTGCTCAACGGTATTGCACAGGTTGCTGCGGCTGCGCACGCGCCGTTCATTGCCGCAGCCGCGCCCAAGTTGATGGGCATGGACAACTGGAACGAGCTGTCCAACCCGCGCGATCTGGCCAAGATCTTTTCCACGCCCGATTACGCCGCATGGCGCTCGCTGCGCGAGTCGGAAGACTCCAAGTACATCGGTCTGGCGATGCCGCGCACGCTGTCGCGCCTGCCGTATGGCGCGGCCACCAGCCCGGTGGACGAATTCGATTTCGAAGAAGAGACCGCCGGCGCCGATTCCAATAAATACACCTGGCAAAACGCGGCGTATGCGATGGCGGTCAACATCAACCGCTCGTTCAAACAGTACGGCTGGTGCTCGCGGATTCGTGGCATCGAATCCGGTGGCGCGGTGGAAGGGCTGCCGACGCACACCTTCCCCACCGACGACGGCGGCGTGGACATGAAGTGCCCCACCGAAGTTGCGATCACCGACCGCCGTTCGGCCGAGCTGGACAAGATGGGCCTGATGCCGCTGGTGCATCGCAAGAACTCGGACATGGCCGCCTTCATCAGCGCGCAGTCCTTGAACAAGCCCGACGAATACGACGACCCGGATGCCACCGCCAACGCCGCATTGGGCGCGCGCCTGCCGTACATGTTTGCGTGCTGCCGCTTTGCGCATTACCTCAAGTGCATCGTGCGCGACAAGATCGGTTCGTTCTCCGATCGCGAGCAGATGCAGAGCTGGCTGACGCGCTGGGTGACCCAGTACATCGATGGCGACCCGTCCAATTCCAGCGAAGAAACCAAGGCGCGCAAGCCCTTGGCCGCCGCCGAAGTGGTGGTGGAAGAAGTGGAGGGCGCACCGGGCTATTACAGCTCCAAGTTCTTCCTCAAGCCGCATTACCAGCTGGAAGGCCTGACCGTCTCGTTGCGTCTGGTCTCGCGCTTGCCCTCGGCCGCCAAGGCCTGATCCAGCGTCTTTGCGTCACGGCGACGACGTGCGCTCTGCACGTCGCACCACCTGTGTTTCCCACTTAGCGAAGGAGCAGTTCCATGGCGTTCGACATGCATATCAAGTTCGGCAGCGGCAAGGTCAAGATCGAAGGCGCGTCCAATCACAAGAAGCACAAGGGCGAGATTCCGATCCTGGCGTGGTCGTGGGGCGCGAGCAATTCCGGCGACCTGCATACCGGTGGCGGTTCGGCCAGCGGCGGCAAGGCGCATATCCAGGATATTTCCATCACCAAGTACGTCGACGGTTGCTCCAACGCATTGCTCGATGCGGTGTGCACCGGCGCACGCGTGGAAAACGCCTGGTTGTACGTGACCAACGCCACCGGCGAGCAGAGCGACTTTCTCACCATCGAGTTGAGCGAAGGCGTACTGATCACTTCGCTGTCCACTGGCGGTTCCGGCGGCGAAGACCGTCTGACTGAAAACGTGACGCTGCACTTCGGCAAGTTCAAGTACGGCTTCCAGCCGCAGGACGACAAGGGCACGGCGCAGGGCGGCGCGAAGGAATTCACCTACGACATCCAGGCTGTCGCCAAGGCGTAAGGCCGGCAACACCAACGGCGGTGCCATAACCGGCACCGCCACCTTCTTCGATAAGGACACGCGCGATGGATGCCACCGCACAGACCCTGCTCGCCCGTGGCGAGCCAGCGCAGGCGTTGCAGCAATTGGTGCAGCAGGTGCGTCGGCAACCGGCCGATGCCGCGCAGCGCGTGTTTCTGTTTCAGCTGCTGGCCGTCCTGGGCCAGTGGTCGCGTGCGGCCGATCAGCTACGCGCCTGCCTGGAGCTGGATGGCGGCAGTGCGCCGATGGTGCACACCTACCAGCGCGTGTTGCAGGCAGAACAGACGCGCGCTGCGGTATTTGCCGGCGACTGCCTGCCTACCGTGATCGGCGCACCCGATGCCTGGATGGCGCTGCACCTGCAGGCTTTGCAGTTATCGCTACGCGGCAATGCAGCGCAGGCGGCCGCATTGCGCGAGCAGGCGTTTGCGCAGGCACCGGCCATCGGCGGCACGCTGGATGGCGTGCGGTTCGAATGGCTGGCCGATGCGGATGCACGCTTCGGCCCATGCATCGAACTGATCCTGGACACCGGCTATGCGTGGGCACCGCTACATCAAGTGCAGCAGCTACGCTTCGAAGCGCCCAGCGATCTACGCGATACCGTGTGGGCGCCGGTGAGCGTGTTGTGGCGCAATGGCGGCCAGGCGTTTGCGTACATGCCGGTGCGCTATCCCGGCAGCGAACACCTAGATGCGGGCGAGCTGCAACTGGCGCGTCGCACCGAATGGACCGAAGGTGCGCAGGGCGAAATCGGCCTGGGCCAACGCATGCTCAGCACCGAGTCGCGCGAGGTTGCGCTGCTCGAGGTGCGCGAGCTGCAGTTCGACGCGTCCTGATCGTCATGGCCGAGCTCACCACCACCGAACGCTTGCAGCCCTCGCTGCTGGACCGGCTCACCGATGCCGCGCCCAGCCAACGCGAAGAGAGCCGCGATCAACGCGTGATTTCGGCAACGCGCCTGCGCGAATGCGTAATCCGCGATCTGTCGTGGCTGTTGAATGCAGTGAATCTGGAAACCAGCCGGCCGCTGGACGCGCATCCGCAGATCCGTCGCTCGGTGCTCAACTTCGGCATCCCCGATCTGGCCGGCGCAGCCGTGGCCGGCATCGATGCGGCCGCGCTGCAGCAGCGCATTCGCGATGCCATCCTCGCCTTCGAACCACGCCTGATCGCCGATACCTTGCGCGTCAGCGTGCACGCCGACGCTGAACGCATGGACAAGCGCTCGCTGCTGTTCACCATCCAATCGGAAATGTGGGCGCAGCCGCTGCCGTTGAATCTGTATCTGAAGACCGCGCTGGACCTGGAAACCGGCAGGCTCGAAGTGATGGAGGGCCACGGCTAATCCCATGGACCCGCGCCTGCTCCCGTACTACACCCGCGAATTGCAGCACGTGCGCGACATGGGCGCCGAGTTTGCGCGCGAGTACCCCAAGATCGCCGGGCGGCTGGGGCTGGATGCGTTCGAATGCGCTGACCCGTATGTGGAGCGGCTACTCGAAGGGTTCGCGTTTCTGGCCGCACGTGTGCAGCTCAAGCTGGATGCGCAGTACCCGGTCTTTACCCAGCACTTGCTGGAAATGGTCTACCCGCATTATCTGGCGCCACTGCCCTCGATGGCGGTGGTGCAGCTGCAGCCGGATCTGAAAGACAGCGGCTTGAGCGCCGGTGTCGACGTACCGCGGCATAGCGCGCTGCGCAGCCTGATCGGCGCCGGTGAGCGCACCGCCTGCGAATTTCGCACCGCGCATGCGGTGACGCTGTGGCCGCTGCAGTTGATCGAGGCCAAGTATCTGGAATCGCCGGCTGCGCTGGCGGCGGCGGGTATCGCATTGCCCGCCGGGCGCAGCGTGCGCGCCGGTATCCGCTTGCGCTTCGAGCTGGTGGGCGGTGCGCAGACCCAAGGCCTGGCATTGGATCGGCTGCCGCTGTTCCTTGCCGGCGCCGATGGCCTGCCCAAGCGGCTGTACGAACAACTGCATGCCGACACCAGCGCCGTCCTGGTACGGGGCAGCGATGCGCAGGGCGCCACCGTGCAGACGCTGCAAGGCGCCGATGCGTTGCAGATGCGCGGGTACGCCGACGAAGACCGCTTGATCCCGTATGACGGTCGCTCGTTCAGTGGCTACCGGTTGCTGCAGGAATATTTCGCCTGCCCGGAGCGCTTTCTGTTCGCAGAACTCGCCGGTCTGCGCTCTGCATTGCGTCGCCTGCACGGCACCAGTTTCGAGGTAGTGATCTTGCTGGAACGCAGCGTGCCCAGCCTGGCGGCCGCAGTGAGTGCCGAACACTTCAAGCTGTTCTGTACGCCGGCGATCAATTTGTTCGAACGCCGCGCAGACCGCATCCATCTGCAGACCGGCCAGCACGAGTATCACGTGCTAGCCGATCGCACCCGGCCGATGGATTTCGAGATCCATCATCTGGGCGAGGTGGAAGGCTTCGGCGACCGCCAGGAACCGGAACAACGCTTCACCGCGTTCTATGGTGGCGACGCACACACCTGGCATGCGCGGCATGGCGCGTTCTACACCATGCGCCGCGAGCCACGCCTGCTGTCGGCGCGGCAACGCCGCGATGGCGCGCGCTCCAGTTATGTGGGTAGCGAGGTGTTCGTCAGCCTGGTGGATGCCAACGATCAGGCGCACGCCAGTAACTTGCGTCAGCTCGGGCTGCAGTTGTGGTGCAGCAATCGCGACCTGCCGTTGCACATGCCGGTGGGCAAGGGCACCACCGACTTCAGCATGGACAGCGGTGTGCCGGTACAGAGCGTGCGCTGCGTGGCCGGGCCGACCAAGCCGCGCCCGGCTGTGTCCGACGGGCAAACCGCGTGGCGCTTGCTTAGCCAATTGCAGCTCAATTATCTGTCGCTGTTCGAAGATGGCCCTAACGGTGCGGCGGCGCTGCGCGAGATCCTCACCCTGTATTGCGACCCGTTCGATGCCTCGGCACAGCGGCAGATCGAAGGGGTCAAGCAGGTCACCGGCACGCCGATCGTGCGACGCATTCCGGTACCGGGCCCGATCACGTTCGGCCGTGGTTTGGAGATCACGCTCACTTGCGAAGACGCCGCTTTCGAAGGCACCGGCGCGTTTCTGCTGACCTCGGTGCTGCGGCACTTCTTTGCGCGCTATGTCTCGGTGAATTCCTTTACCGAAACCGTACTGCGCACCACCGAACGCAACGAGGTGGCCCGATGGCCCGCCCAGCCCGGCTCCCGACCGCGCCTGTAAGCGCCGGTGCTGCCGCGCTGGAACAGGCGCTGCAGACCCGGCCCCAGGACTTCACTCCGTTTGCGGCGCTGCGCGCGATCGAGCGTTGCCATCCGTTGCAGCCGCGCCTGGGCGAATCCGCCCGTGCGGTGGACGATGTAGTGCGCCTGCGGCACACCCCGTCGCTGGCATTCGCGCCGCACGCCCTGGACCGCTACACACCGGCGCACGACGCGCAACCCGCGGCGCTGTACGGGCTGTTTCTCGGCCTGTTTGGCCCCAACGCGCCGTTGCCGCTGCACCTGACCGAATACGCCATCGAGCGTGCGCTGCAAGCCAAGGATGGCACCTTCGCCGCGTTTGCCGATGTGTTCCATCACCGCATGCTCAGCCTGTTCTATCGCGCCTGGGCGCAGGCGCAGCCCACCGTGCAGGCCGAGCGACCGGCCAGCGATCAGTTCCGTGCGTGGCTGGATGCGCTGGTCGGTATCGCCAGCCCGCACCTGCGCGAGCGCGATGCATTGCCCGACGATGCGCGCCGCTATCACGCCGGCCGGTTTGGCGCGGCCACGCGCACACCGGAAGGCTTGCGCGCCGTGCTGCAGCAGCTGTTCGACTGGCCGGTACAGGTACAGGAATTCATTGCCGAATGGATGCGGCTCCCCGCCGATGCGCAGTTGCAACTGGGCCTTGGTCCGCGCAATGCACGGCTCGGTGTGGACAGCGTGGTCGGTGCGCAGGTACGCGGCGCACAGCAGCGTGTGCGGATTCGGCTGGGGCCGCTGCCACGCATCGCGTTTCAACGTTTCCTGCCCGGTGGCCACGCGCTACGCCAGCTCACCGCGGCGGTACGCAGCTATCTGGGCGACGAATTCGGCTGGGAGCTGCAGTTGCTGCTCAAGGCCGACGAAGTCCCCACCCCGCACCTGGCACGCAATAGCCGCTTGGGCCTGGACACCTGGCTCGGCCGGCGCGCCTGGAGCGTTGCCGACGCCGACGAGGTGGTGTTGCGCCCCTCCGGCTGATCGCACCGCTACCACTGCCGCTCACACACACGCTCACACGCTACGTACCGACTTCGAAGGACGCATCATGGCCGAGATCTCCCGCAGTGCCCTGTTCGGCAAGCTCAATCCACTCGCCTATCGCGGCATCGAAAGTGCCACGGTGTTTTGCAAGCTGCGCGGTAACCCGTATGTGGAACTGGTGCACTGGCTGCATCAGCTGCTGCAGCTGCAGGACTCGGACCTGCACCGCATCATCAAGCACTTTCAACTCAATCCCTCCACACTGGCGCGCGATGTCACCGCCGCGCTGGACGGCCTGCCGCGCGGCTCCACCGCCGTCACCGATCTATCGGCCAATGTCGAAGAAGCGGTGGAGCGTGGTTGGGTGTATGCCTCGCTCAGCTTCGGCGAGGCCCAGGTGCGCACCGGCTACCTGGTCGTCGGCATCTTGAGCGTGCGTGGTCTACGCAACGCGCTGCTGGCGATCTCCAAGGAATTCGACAAGCTCAAGCCCGCCTTGCTCAACGAGCACTTTGCACAGATCGTGGCCGGCTCGCCGGAAGATGGACTGCTGCCCAGCGATGGGTTTTCGCTCGGTCAAAGTGCGGCGCCGGGCGAAGCCAGCGGTGCCATCGCCCCGGCCGCGATGGGCAAGCAGGAAGCACTGAAGAAATTCACCACCGATCTCACCGCGCAAGCGCGCGAGGGCAAGCTGGACCCGATCATCGGCCGCGACGACGAGATCCGCCAGGTGGTCGACATCCTGATGCGTCGCCGCCAGAACAACCCGATCCTGGTTGGCGAGGCTGGCGTGGGCAAGACCGCCGTTGTGGAAGGCTTCGCGCAACGCATCGCACGCGGCGACGTGCCGCCCGCATTGAAAGACGTGCAACTGCGCACGCTGGACGTCGGTCTGTTGCAGGCCGGCGCCAGCATGAAGGGCGAGTTCGAGCAGCGCCTGCGCGCCGTCATCGACGAAGTACAGGCCAGCCCCAAGCCGATCATTCTGTTCGTGGATGAAACCCACACCTTGGTCGGCGCCGGTGGCGCGGCTGGCACCGGCGATGCCGCCAACCTGCTCAAGCCGGCACTGGCGCGCGGCACGCTGCGCACCGTGGGCGCGACCACCTTTGCCGAGTACAAGAAGTACATCGAAAAAGACCCCGCGCTGAGCCGCCGTTTCCAGGCCGTGCAGGTGGACGAGCCGGACGAAGCCAAGGCGGTGCGCATGATGCGCGGCGTCGCTTCGATGATGGAGCAGCACCACAGCGTGCAGATCCTCGACGAAGCGCTGGAAGCCGCCGTCAAACTCAGCCACCGCTACATCCCCGCGCGCCAGTTGCCGGATAAATCGGTGAGCCTGCTCGACACCGCGTGCGCGCGCGTCGCAGTGAGCCTGCACGCCACGCCGGCGGAAGTGGATGACAGCCGCCGCCGTATCGAATCGCTGGACACCGAACACGCCATCATCGAACGCGAGCGCGCCATCGGCATCGTGGTGGATGAGCGAGCGGCCGCGTGTGCCGGCTTGCTCGATGGCGAGCGTCGCCGTTTGCATGACCTGGAACAGCGCTGGGTGTCCGAGAAAACACTGGTCGATGAACTGTTGTCGCTACGCGCACAACTACGCAGCGGCAACGCCCCGGTCGAAGGCACCGGCAGTGCGTTGGAAGCCGAGGCAGAGCAGGACGCCTCCGGCGATACCGCCGTGCTCGACGCACCGGTGCAAGTGGATCGCGACACGCTACTGGCGCGCCTGCAACTGGTGCAGGCCGAACTGGCCGCACTGCAAGGCGAATCGCCACTGATCCTGCCCACTGTCGATTATCAAGCCGTCGCCGCCGTGGTCGCCGACTGGACCGGGATCCCGGTCGGGCGCATGGCGCGCAACGAGATCGACACCGTGCTGCGCTTGCCCGAATTGCTGGCCAAGCGCGTGATCGGCCAGGACCACGCCATGGAGATGATCGCCAAGCGCATCCAGACCAGCCGCGCCGGCCTGGACAACCCGGACAAACCGATCGGCGTATTCCTGCTGGCCGGCACCTCCGGCGTCGGCAAGACCGAAACTGCACTTGCCCTGGCAGAGACGCTGTACGGCGGCGAGCAGAACCTGATCACCATCAACATGAGCGAGTACCAAGAGGCGCACACCGTCTCCTCGCTCAAGGGCGCACCGCCAGGTTATGTGGGCTACGGCGAAGGCGGCGTGCTCACCGAAGCGGTGCGCCGCAAACCGTATTCGGTGGTGTTGCTGGACGAAGTGGAAAAAGCCCACCCGGACGTGCACGAACTGTTCTTCCAGGTCTTCGACAAAGGCTGGATGGAAGACGGCGAAGGCCGCCGCATCGACTTCCGCAACACCTTAATCATCCTCACCAGCAACGCCGGCACCGACCTCATCGCCAGCCTGTGCAAGGACCCGGAACTACTACCGGATCCGGAGGGCATGGCCAAGGCCATTCGCGAGCCATTACTGAAAGTATTTCCGCCGGCATTGCTCGGGCGGCTGGTGGCAATTCCGTATTACCCGCTGAGCAACGACATGCTCGGCCAGATCGTGCGGCTGCAGTTGAACCGCATCAAGAAGCGGATCGAGGAGCGTTACAAGATTCCGTTTGAGTACGACGACTCGGTGGTGGAGCTGGTGGTGAGTCGGTGCACCGAGAGCGAGTCGGGCGGGCGGATGATTGATGCAATTTTGACTAATTCTATGTTGCCGGAGATTAGTCGAGAATTTTTGAATCGGATGATTTCTGGATCATTCGTTCAGCTTATCGATTTGCATTCTAGCAGTGATGGATTCAAATATAAATTTGAATAACAGAAGTTTGGAAAGCGACAAGGAGAACCACATGGCGTTTGTCTCTGTCTGGCTCGGCACAGGCCACCTCGACCTTATGACGGCTTACCTTACTAGTCCATGGTCTTTAGCTTGCCGCGCATTGCGAGGCAATAACGCAGACTTCAGTGGCGTGAACTATGCGACTTTCTGGTGGCAGGTTGCGCATGGCCCTATCATGGCTACAACCGCGCCGAGTAATCAGTATCATTCCGAGAAAGAGGTCTGGATGATGCTCAATGGACAGCCGGGTCTGCGCTCCATCGCTTTGCCAAACTGGGCTATCGGTCAGGGAACTCAAATTCCTAGACAAACGGCGAATGCAGTAATGGGAGCCGGAACACGGATCATTTGCGTGTATACAGAGCGGCAGCCGTGTGGCTCATGTTCACCATTTCTGAATGATGCTTTGCCAGATGGGACACAGGTGGGTTGGCACTTTCCTTGGCCGAGTTCGGAAACCAAGAAGCATAAGCACGATGATGATTCGATTATCTTGAATTCCTTGATGGCCATGAGTCGAAGTACTACATATGAAAGCAACGCGAAAGAATATCAGCGAACTGATCGAGTCGAAGGCAATAGGGGTCTGGGAGCTGCAGTAAAAGGGATCAAAACCGTATTGGGCGTGCAGCACAAATTGCCATGGCTTGTTAAAAAATGACGAGCTGTTGAATAAAAATCAGCTGTTGTGCGCAAGAACGGAGTCTACAAGAAATGGTTAAGTTTAATTTAAAATTGAAAGTGAACCATTTCTTGCCCTCAAAAGATATTGGTTCGCTCCAGAAGGTGAAATGGCGTTGTTATTTATTTTGATAAATATAAAATAAATTTCTTGCATAGAAAATTGGAGTGAGTCATGTCAATGAGTAATGAAGAGTTTGAAGCAAATAAGAAGGTTCAAAGTCTAAAGTGCGATGTAGATGAAGCGGATAATTTAATAAGCCAAGGTAGTCTTTCTATTGTTAATTCTTTACGCCTCCAGCAATTAATTGCTTCTGTCAATAGTTCCGTTAAATCTCGCGGGTTTCTGAAAAGCATGGGGGCGGACCAAGGGCACGTAATTAGAGTATCTTATGAGTCTGGAATATTACGTGATCTCCGAGACGAGCTGGCAAAGCGAGAAGCAGCTGAAGCATCACAAAAATCTCTGCAGCAAGCCGCGAGGCTTAAGGATATCAAACTGCCTGCAAATGCGACGTGGGCGAAAAAGTAGTTTCCGGATGATTTACCAACATCACTTGAACGAAGCGCTCGGCTGTCCTCGCGGCCGAGTCGTTACGCAGTGGACCAGCATCGTTTCGATCTGTATCTGGAAGCGCGGTATGCCAAGCGCACGTTGTTGATCGAGGTAGCTGCGAATTTCTGCAAGGCACTATTGGTCGAGGCTACATCGAGCCTCCTCTGGGCACCTTCGTTGTCGCCGATAAGTACCACAGTCGAGGGCTGTGAGCCCGTGGCCACACCTGCAGGCCACGCTACATCCAAGGCTGCATAGGCGGTCAGGGACCACGTTAAGGAGAATGGTGATGGGAAGAGTGCTGCGCAACAAAGCAAAGGTGGACTATGCGGCCGTGACCGGCAGGTACGACCGGTATTCGTTTATCTCGCCCAAGAAGCCCAAGCGACCGAAGGTCATCCGCATCAACGCGGCTAACGGGCGGGCCAATGCGGCGCCCCCGCTAACGTCGTGGCCGCCACGCGGCATGCATCGCGACGTCGTCTACCAAGACGATCTGAACAACACCATCGGTTGGGGCGTCAGGGCCACTAACGAGATTTTCCTGCCGTTCGCTTGGCTGGATATCCAGTCCGGTGCGATCTGGCAAGGCCTGGAGCAGGAGGTCGCGGGCCTGGGAGCCGACGCGCAGGCTTGCCAGCACTTCGATGCGATCGCGCAGGACATGCGCGCACTGCTGGCCAACACGCGCATCACTGAATGCGTCGGCGAGGCCGCCGCAGCGATCTGTGTTCTGGAGCGCCATCCTGCCGGCAACATGCTCTGGGGCTACCACCTGCACTCGGGCACGGGTATCGATCAGATCTGGGAGTACCCCCAGGGCGGTGGCGTGTCGAATTTCCTAATAGTGGAGGCGAAGGGTCCAGGAGCGGGGTTGAACTTCTCACTCTTCGTGCCGCCAGGCTACAGCCAGATGGAGGAAGGCTGGATCGCCAACCATCTCTACAGCATGAACCGAAACGGGCACGCAGCGGGACAGAGGATCGTGGCAGCGATGGGAATGCAATTCGTCAATGCCCATCCGAACTACATGGGCGCGAGCAAGAGCTACTACGGGCTGTCCCCGGCCAGCACGCACAAACAGTCGGTATCGCGCGTCTACGGAATGGTGGTGACCGCGCAGTGGCGCGCCGATGGCCGGCTCGGCTACCGTTCGTCGACACTCACGCGGTATTTCACGTAATGCCCCGCCCCGACGGTTGGAACAGTGGGGTCACACTCTGACTCCATTGAAAAGACCCGCTAGAAGGCTCCGACGGGTAACCAGACACGGCCACTTACCAGTCGACAGCGGTGATGTGCGGGGACGATGAGCGGGTCCAACGCCTTCAAAGAGCTGGCCGACAGCCGCTCCGCCTGCGCGGCCGCCATAAATCCAGGCTGTGTGCGCTTTTATCGCCTGGTGAAGCTGTTTGCGGCGAAATGGAGGGTGCATGCGACATTGGTCGGCAAGCACTCTGCTTCCGCTTCGCGCTGCCATTGGTAACGCACAGGTGTTACGACGATCCAGGCCGGTCGGTAAAGCTGCCAGGCACGCCTTACCCATCCTGGCGATCGAAGAGCCAACATGTACGGCTCCGAGGAATGAAGCCTCATTCCCTGCTATCGGTAAGTTATGCCGTTCCGGGGAGGGGCAAATGAAAAGAAGTCTTGCGGTGGTGATCTATCTGTTAGCGTTGCCGGCGGCGGCGCAGTCTGCCTACAAGTGCAGCGATGCAAAGCTGGGGACTATTTACCAGTCCACGCCGTGCGCCAACGGCGCCGAGCAGAAGCGTTGGACCAAGCAAGCCGCGACGGCTCCGACGACAACGTCGGCGGCGCAGGCAGGTGCACAAACGGCATCTGCCACGGCCCAGGAGTCGAACCTGGGTCTACGCCTGATCAGTTACGAGCGCCAGCCCAGCCCGGAGGCGTGTACGCGCGCCACCCATGTGCGCGATAGCGCCCGCGCCGATACTACGATGCGTCGCGATCCGGATTTCATGCAAGCTGTCGAACGAGCGGTCGTGCAGGCCTGTCGCTAGACAGGGCGTTTCAAGTTGAGTATCTGCAATCAAGGCATGCCAAGGAAGATCGATGCAGGAGCGTGAAGGAGCGTCTGCTGGATGGGGCGAGTTGTTGCTCGTGGTGACGATCGCATTCGGTCTGCTGATCTGGTCCAGCGTTTCGGCAGTCGCGCGCGACGCCGTCGAGCCGGTCTTCTCCGACGCGAGCCTGTGGGGCATGGTGTTCTACGAACTGCTCGTTCTGGCAATCTTGCTGCCAGTGCTGTGGTTCCGCGGATGGAGGCCGCAGTCGCTGGGGCTGCAGTGGCAGCTGCGCGACTTGGCGGCGGGGCTCGGCCTGCTGGCGGTGTGTCTGTTGGTCACCTATCCACTGACGCTGTTGAACTGGAGCTTGGGGAGCAACACGAATCCATTCGATGCGATGGTCGCCGGGCAGCTGTCGATCACGGCTGTGCTGGCGATCTCGCTGATCAATCCGATCTTCGAGGAAGTATTCGTGTGCGGTTACGTCATCCGCGCCCTGGAGCCGCGCCATGGCCGGGCGTTCGCGGTGAATGTGAGCGTGGCGCTCCGTACGTCGTATCACCTCTATCAGGGTCCGATCGGCGCCATCAGCATCCTGGTGATCGGGTTAATCCTGGGTTGGTGGGTGGCCCGACGCGGGCGGCTGTGGCCGGCGATCCTGGCGCATGGCGCGCTCGATCTGCTGGGGTTGATGGTCTACACCTGACTGGCCTGGCGTCGCCGCGATGTCGCACACTTGCGCTTGGTCGAACACAGGATGCGGCGATGGCACGGCGATATGGATGGAGCGGGATACTGGTGTGGCTGGCGGCATTCGGCGCGGTGGCGTCCGGCCCGGCGCCCGGTCAATACAGCACCAAGCAAGGCTGGGGCAGCCTGCAGGTCAGCGACAAGGGTGGGGCGCGCCAGTTCGAAATTCTCACCATGGGCGCCAACGGCCACAGCTGCACGCTATCGGGCACCCTGCACGGCGACAAGGCGGAAGTGAGCGATGTTGTCGATGCGCCCTGCAAGCTATCGTTCGAACCTGTGGCGGGCGGCTTCACCATCGCCGCACTGACCCAGGACAGCTGCCGCGACTACTGCGGCATGCGTGCCCATTTTGAAGGCGACTATCTGCAGTTGCCGGCCGGTTGCACGTCCGCTGCCAGCAGCCGACGACGTGAGGCGTACCTGCGGGACTATCGTGGCAAGCGCTATGCCGAAGCGCTCGCCGGCATGCAGGCATTCGCAGGCGAGTGCGGCGAGTTTCTCACCTGGCTCGATCGCGACCGTTTCGCCAACGACCGCGCCCTCACCCTGCTGCGCCTGAACCGTCCGCAGGAGTGCCTGGCGACGCTGGACCAGACCATGGCGGGTCGCAGCCGCGACGAGGCCTCGTTCCAGGCGGAGCTGGATCAGAACAGCACGATGCTTCCGCCCAGCGACTGGGACGCGTACCTGCCGATCGCCAAGTCCACCTGGTTCAATCGCAAGCTATGCGAGGCGGCCAAGCGCTGAGCATGGTATGGGCTGTGTTGCTGCGCGCAGGTCAGCGCAGTCAGACGGGCTCGCGCCGATGGGCGTTTGTGCGTGACCGAGATGGTGCTGGAATCGTCGGTCGCCAATGCGCTCACCAGAGATCACTGCACGCTTCATCTCGAAGGCATTGTTGTGCTTCGAGAGACTGACCCGTTTTCCAGGCGCTCCTGAGTAAAGCGCAATGCATAGCTTTGTCAGTGAATCGTCGTTCTCTCAGTGATCGCTGGGTTGCTCGGCGGCCCATGCGCTGCCTGTGTAGCCGCGCTGTGTGCCTCCACAATCAAGGCTTACCTGATCATTTCTTGTTGGCATGTCGCTTGTTCTCTTTACTCAGGGGGGCGTCATCGTGACCAGGCAAGCACAGCTGCCCGAGGGTGCTGAAGAAAGGGCGTCGGGTCAGACGCGTCGGTCATTGCAACGCTGCTGCGCCCAGCTTACCTACTGCGTCGCTGCGGGGGTACCAACGAGAATCGCCCCGGCGACGATTTCGAACAGGCGGCCGGACCGATCGGTATGCGAGGGTTGTTCGCGAAGCCAGGCCAACGCGGCGATGAGGTCGAACAGTTCGTCTCCGTCGATGTCGGCACGCGCTTTGCCATCTGCCTGGGCGCGCGCCAGCAGTGCCGCGCCGGCGGAGCGGAGCCTGACGCAAGAGCTGTGCAGTGCCGACGATTCGTCTTCGATGGCCGACATCATCGGCGCAAGGACGCCGCGCTGGCGGTGCGTGAAGTCGATGACGTCCTGCAGCCACAGCACTAATGCCCGGTCCGATGCGTCTGCCTGCTGCAAGCCATCGGCCTTGGTCGCCAGGTCTTCGAAGCTGCTGCGCAATAGCGCCTCCAGCAAGGCCTCGCGCGTGGGGAAGTGCCGGTACAAGGTGCCCAGCCCGACCCCGGCACGGCGGGCGATGTCACGCAGCGATGCCTCCGCGCCCACTTCTGCGAGGGCTTCCCGCGCCACGTCCAGCAAGCGCTCATAGTTCTTCTGTGCGTCGGCTCTCATGCCCATCCTTTACAAACGGAGCAGTGCTCCGTATATTCGGATCACCGTTCCGTTAAGGATATCGCATGCAAGCCGCTACAGAAACGATGAAGACGATGAAGGCCGTCCGTCAAACCGCATTCGGCGGGCCCGACGTGCTCCGCTACGAAGACGCGCCGATGCCTGCGCTACAACCGGGGGAAGTGCTGATCCGGGTGCACGCCGTCGGCTTGAATCCACCGGACTGGTACCTGCGTGAGGGCTACAAGGCGCTGCCCGCGCAGTGGCGCCCGGCAGTGGATTTTCCGTTGATATTGGGCACGGACGTGTCAGGCGTGATCGAAGCGGTTGCCGACGACGTCGAAGGGCTGTCGGTGGGCGAAGAGGTCTATGCGATGGTGCGCTTTCCGAGCGGATTGGCCGGAGGCAGCCGTGCGTACGCGCAGTATGTGACCGCGCCAGCAGACGAGGTCGCCGTCAAACCTGCCGGGATCGATCATGCCCACGCTGCGGGTGCGCCCATGTCGCTGTTGACGGCCTGGCAGTTCATGATCGAGCAAGGGCACAACGCACCCAATCCGCTGCAACCGATGCCGCATTTGCCGGTGGAGCTGCATGGCAGGACCGTGGTGGTCAACGGTGCCGCCGGCGGCGTCGGTCACTTTGCAGTGCAGTTGGCGAAATGGAAGGGTGCGCACGTGGTTGCGATCGCCTCAGGTAGACACGAAGCATTCGTGCGTGAGTTGGGCGCAGATGTGTTCATCGACTACACCCGGGTAACGCCAGAAGATGCCATCAGCGACGCAGATCTGGTCGTGGATGCCGTGGGAGGCCCGGCGATGGGGCGATTCCTGCGCACGCTCAAACGTGGTGGAGCGCTGTTTCCGATCTTTCCGCTCGGATTCGACGGCGGGCAAGCCGCCGACGCCTTGGGTGTGAGCGTCTCCACCACCCAGGTCATATCCAGCGGCGCACAACTCGCTGCATTGGCGCCGCTTCTGCAAGACGGCATCGTGCGCGTGGCCATCGACAGCAGCTTCGATCTGTCGCAGGCGCAGCAGGCACACGAACGCGCAGCGCAAGGCCACATCCAGGGCAAGATCGTGATGACCGTCGAGTGATGGACGATCGCCAGACCATCGTGCGTGCGAATGTTCTCAAGGCCGCGGTGGAGGATTTGCTCAACAATCGCCAGCTGAGCGTGGAAGAGGCCATGGACCGGCACTTCAGCCCCGACTTTCGGCAATGCACTAACGGTTTCCGGGAAGACCGCACTGCCGTAAGCGAACGCATCGTGCAGCTGCGCGAGGATTTGCAGCACGCCACGTTCGTTGTGCGCGACGAGTTTTGCTGCGGCAATCGCTATGCGCAGCGGCACACGATTGCTCTTGCGATGCGCCATGGCCCAGCGCTCGCACTGAATGTCTACGTGTTCGCCGAACGCGATGCCGATGGACGGTTTCTATGGATCGATGAGGCGGTTCATCCGGCTGCAGTGGCCTAAGAGCAGCTAACAAAACTGCTGTGGAGCCGTCAGGTGGGTGCGGCCGGTGCTCGGAATCGGCATGTACCACGCGTACACTCGGGTTCCTCCGCGCCGTCCACACCTCCCGGCCGGATAGCTGCCCGTTGCGTGTTGTAAGCCGCTCGCCTAGATCGAAGTGAAAGTGCTCGGGATTCGCAAGCCCCGCGAGCGCTGTCGTTGTCACAGCGCCGGATGCAGGTTGCGCACGGCGCTGACGCTTTCCAGTAGCGCCGCGACGTGCAGGATGGTGGATTCTGCCTGCCACTTGCCGACGATCTGCACGTTGATCGGTAAGCCTTCCTTGCTTGTGCCGAACCGCATCGCAACACCAGGCAGGCCGGCGACATTGAGCGGCACTGTTGCGCCTTGAAGGTAGGTGGCGTCCACGGTCTGACCGTCGATAGTGAATTGCTCGACGCCGTGCTTATGCGCGGGAATCGGCAACACGTGGGTGATCAGTGCATCGTAGCGGCTGAAGTAGTCGGCATAGCCATCACGGATGCGCTCGGCGGCCTGCTCTGCCTCGATGTAATCCTGCAGCGAGGTGTCGGCGAGCGACAGCATGGTCTTGGACATCTTGAACATCAGGTCTTCATGGCCAGCCGTTGCGTGCGCGAACGCAGGCTTCATTTCCATGACATGCAGCTTGTTGAATACATCGAGTGCGAAATCGCGGTCCAGCGCCGGGATTCGGACTTCTTCGACAAAGATGCCGATGTCCTTCAATGCCGTGGCCGCCGCGCGCACCGTCGCTTGCACTTCCGGGTCGACCGGGCCGTAGCCGGGGCCAACCATCCAGCCAACCCGCAACGGGCGGTAGGGCTGGCGGCCGATGCCGGCGTCGAACGCCACGGTGCTGCTCGACAAGGCGTCCTGGCCATCGGGGCCGGCCAGCTGTGCGAAGGCGAGCGCGATGTCGCGGACCGAGCGGGCCATCGGCCCGACATGCCAGAAACGGCGCGGCGCGCGCGGCCAGATCCCGGTCATGGGGATGCGGCCGTGGGTGGCCTTGATCGAGGTGATGCCGGTCTGCGCCGCCGGGCCACGGACCGAGATCGCCAGATCGGTGCCGAGGCCGATCGGCGACATGCCGGCTGCGATGGCGGCCGACTCACCGCCGCTCGACCCGCCCGAGGTACGGGTGATATCCCACGGATTGCTAGTGCGGCCGGTGAGCAGATTGTCGCTTTCGATCCAGTAGGAGAATTCCGGCAGGTTGGTCTTCGCAAGCAGGATGCCGCCCGCACTCTTCATGCGTGCCACGCTGGTTGCATCGGCATCGGGCACGCGTCCCTTGAAGATCGGCGAGCCGCGCTGGGTGAGCACACCGGCGGTGTCGATCGAGTCCTTCACCGTGAACGGCACGCCGTGCAGCGGGCCGAGTTCTTCGCCTGCCAGGACTGCAGCTTCAGCTGCCTTGGCCGCTCTGAGCGCACCCTCGGCCACGCTGACGATCGCATTGATCTGCGGGTTGACCGCTTCAATGCGGTCGAGATGCGCCTGCATGACCTCGACAGGGGAGACGGCCTTGGTGCGGATGAGTTCTGCCAGGGTGGTGGCGTCTTGATAGAAAAGTTCGCTGCGCATGGGGTGCCTCGCAAGGAGAAAGTTGGCTGGCGGACAAACGCTGGAAACTAACTACCTAACGTTTGTTAGGTAAACGATGCGCGCTATACTGGGTGCTGTCAACACCTGTCGAAGGCGGATGTGTGAAGAACCAGGCCAGTACGAATTCCAGCGACAGGATCCTGCTCGCAGCGACCAGGATTGCGCAGGCGCATGGCTACGGTGGTTTGAACGTGCGCAGCGTTGCCGAAGAGGTGGGCATCAAGGCCGCCAGCCTCTATCACCACTTCCCGAGCAAGGCAGATCTTGCGGCAGCCGTCGCCAAGCGCTATTGGGAGGATTCGGCCGCCACGCTGGACGCTTTGTCAGCGGAAACCAAAGACCCGCTGAAGGCGTTGCGCCGCTATCCGGAAACGTTTCGTCGCTCGCTCGAAAACGGAAACCGCATCTGCCTGTGCAGTTTCATGGCCGCGGAGTATGACGACCTGCCGGACGTGGTGAAGAGCGAGGTTCAGGGCTTCACCGATGTGAACATTGCCTGGCTTTCCAAGATGCTGGTGGCGGCCGACGCGGCCGACGCGGCCAACGCCAAGGACTCCAAGAAGCGTGCTCGCGCCATCTTTGCCGCAATCGGCGGTGCGCAGTTGATGGCACGTGGTCGAGCGGACATCAAGCTCTTCGATGCGTTGATCGACAGTTACCAGGCAAGCGGGTTGTTGCCGAAGTGATGACGCAGACATCGCCACGCGGCGGATGGCGTGGCCTCGACCTGAAGACACTTACGAAGCGGTGAAGAGTTGGAGCGGTTGACTACGTGCGACACCGCACCTTGGCGGTGGATTTTCGCTAGCGGGTGCATGTAACTGTTGTGAACGGATAAGTCTGGAGTCAATGGCCTTGGCGACGCGCAGCGTCATAGGTCACCACACAGTGGTACGCATCGCAGGCTTCACAGAAGCGGGGCATGGAGCAGTCGTCACTTAGCGCGATACGCGTACGATGCCAGGAACGTCAAAGCCCGTGCTGTCGCCGTCGCTAGAAACAAGTCAGATGAAGCGGACCCTGTTGGAAGGGCGGTCCATTCTCAACGTTAGCCAGCGCGCCTAGTCGAATTTTCATCCAACAAGGCGTCGCATGTCACACGTCTGCATCCCGGCAGATGATTGAGACGTTGTGTCGGGTGTGTGTTCTACCGCTCGCTAAGATTGGCTTGAGCCCTACCGGTGCTTGAGGACAGCATGAGCCCTGTTGCTGCATCAAGTTCCTGTCGATGCTCTCCGGTCACGTTTTATCGTGACTCTGGAAGCATCAATCAATGTCCCTGACGCTGTAGGCATGGATAAGACGGTGGCGTTGAGTTTCCGGCATCAGAGCTTCGGCATGGCGCTGGCCAACTGCTTCGGAAGGATATTGGAAATTAGAGACATCAAGAAATATTGCGCTTAATAACCAAGTATCACGCACGCTGCGTCCAACGTTGTGCCAGGGTGCCGGTTGATCGGTCATCCATGGCGAGAGGCGACTCGGGGCGGCCTTCCCAGCCCCCAAGAGGGTAATTATCATGGCTATCACGATCCTTTCCGCTGTGTACGGCACCAGCAAGGCAGGAGTCGATGTCACCCAGGTGTGCCAGAACATCGTCGACACAGGCAACGACGATATCACCGCAAGCAATGCCTTCTTCGGAACGGACCCCGACCCGGGTACGGTCAAGAGCTTTGCGCTTCTGTACAAGAATCCCGCGTTGAACAACGGCAATCCCATCGCGCTCGGTTGCGCGGAAAATGGCCAGATCGATCTGGTTCCCAATCCGCCTACCGCCACGACGCCGGTTCCAGTGCCGGGTAAACCCAGTTTTACAGTCGTGCGTGCACTGTACGGCACCGGCAACAACGGGTACGACGTCACTGCCACATGCCAATGGCTGATCAACAACGGTGGTACCGCGATCACGGTGAGCAACGCAACGTTCGGCGGGGATCCCGATCCCAATGTCAAAAAGAACTTTGCCATCGTTTACACGGCTGTCAGTGGCGGCGCGCAGCAGTTTCGTGCCTGTGCAGAAGGCTCGACATTGAACTTGAGTTAGTCGGTTGCTGAGCAGAGTGCGTTGCGCTGATGTGGCCCAAGATTGGCCATGATCAGTAGCTCTCCAGTCCTTTTCCCGTCAGTGGGGAGGGACTGGAGAATATGCAGTGCAGAAGACGCTGAAGATGAAAATGCTGCCTTGTCGACCAAGTCGTGGCTAACCATGTCCCAAGATTGCGCCAATAAGATCGGATTAGCCGGCTCTGATTCTTTCATGAATCAATCGCCGGTCATCGGCCACTGCGGCAAGCCGCTTTGGTTTTCCCGTCTTGTTGAAGGTTGAACGAATCATGCACCCGCCGATCTCTGACGCACGCTGTCTCGTCCTCGCATTGGTTGCATTGAGCGCAACCGCATTCGCCGCCGAACCAATCACCGGGAAGTGGTTCACTGATAACCAACAGGCACTGGTGGACATCCAGCCCTGCGGTGCAGCGCTGTGCGGCACCATCGTCAAGGTGCTGCGTGTCAAGCCGGGTAGCGCAAAGACCGATGTGTTCAATCCGGATCCGTCAAAGCGCCACAACCCGATGGAGGGAACAGTGATTCTGAGCGAGCTGGTGGATGCGGGGGATCTGTGGAAAGGCACGATCTACAACCCCGAGTCCGGCAAGCGCTATAACGCCAAGGTCAAACGCGATGCCGATGGCTCGTTGAAGGTGGAGGGATGTGTGGCCTTCATCTGCCAGGGCCCAACCTGGCAGCCTGCCAACTGATCGCCGCGCAGACGCACGTTTGGGGAAGCTAGCCAGCTCGATACAGCCAGCCCGTTGCAACCTGGGCCGGGCATCCAAGCGCGGCTGACGAAACGACTGGGGAGCCGCCCGACAGGCGCTGCCGATGTTCGACCTCGGCCGGCCCAACTCGGACACTACGTTTCCTGCGCGCCGTCCACGCTCACCTGATAGCTGTCCTGACGGCGTTGTGAGCCGTTTAAATCGTTACGTATTCAGCCGCCCACCCAGCCGCCAATGCGGGATACTGCGCTCCCACGCAGGCGAGATGGGCCCCGATGTCCGAGCTGCCGATCACCGAGTTGTTGCAGGCCTGGCAGCACGATGCGCCCGGGGCGGGCGATGCGTTGGCGCGGCAGGTCTACGAGGTGTTGCGCGCCACCGCACTGCGCGAGCTGCGCCGCGATGCGCGCGCCGGGCTGCAGGCAACCGAGCTGGTGCACGAGGCGTGGATGCGGCTGGAGCAGGGCCAGCAAGGGTTTCGTTCGCGCGCGCATTTCTATGCGGTGGCGGCGCTGCAGATGCGTCATCTGTTGGTGGATCTGGCGCGGCAGCAGGCCA
Organism: Xanthomonas sp. Leaf148; assembly: GCF_001423585.1. Lineage (GTDB taxonomy): Bacteria > Pseudomonadota > Gammaproteobacteria > Xanthomonadales > Xanthomonadaceae > Xanthomonas. Next base: position 143,934 of record NZ_LMOP01000008.1, read on the forward strand.
GCGCCAAACGGCTTGGGCAGGCGGTGACGCTGACGATCAGCTTGTCCGACGGCGCGGCGCGGCCGGAAGCGCTGATGCTGGTCGCCGATGCCTTCGACAAGCTGGCGCGGGTGGATGAGCGCAAGGCCATGGCGTTTGCGTTGACCGAGCTGGTGGGCTTGAGTGTGGCCGAAGCGGCCGAGCAGCTGGAGGTGTCGGTGCCCACGCTGGAGCGCGATCTGCGGTTTGCGCGGGTGTGGTTGGCGGCGCAGCTGTGAGCGTGGCGGCTACGGCCTGGCAGCGGCTGGAGGCGCTGTTCCATCAGGCCTGTCAGTTGCCGGTGCGCGAGCGCGAGGCCTTTGCGCATGCCCAGGCAAGCGACGATGCGGTGTTGCGCGATGAATTGCTGGCGATGCTGGCAGTGGAATCGCAGGCCACGCTGCGCGTGCGTGGGCCACTGAAACAGGCCGCCGCCGCATTGCGCGCGCCGTTGCCGGAGCTGCCGGCCGGCACGCGCTTTGGTGCGTGGGCGATCGACCGCCTGATCGGTGCCGGCGGCATGGGCCAGGTGTATCTGGGCCATCGCGCCGACGGTGCCTACGAGCGCGAGGTGGCGATCAAGCTGGTGGCCGCCGACGCGCTGGATGTGCAGGGCCGTGCATTGTTCGAGTTCGAATGCCGGCTGCTCGCGCAGATGGTGCACCCGGCGATCGCGCAGATTCACGATGTGGGCACCGATGCGCACGACCGCCCCTATCTGGTAATGGAGTACCTGCGCGGCGAGCCGATCACCTGGTGGTGCGATGCGCATCGGCTGTCGTTGCATGCGCGCGTGTTGCTGATGTTGCGGGTGAGCGAGGCGGTGCAGCACGCGCATCAGAAAGGCGTGATCCATCGCGACCTCAAGCCCAGCAACGTGCTGGTCAGCGAGATCGATGGGCGGCCGGTGCCGGGAGTGATCGACTTCGGCATCGCCATCGATGCCGCCAACCCGGGCGTGACCTCGGCGCATGGGCGCGGCACTCCCGGTTACATGAGCCCGGAGCAGGCACGCGGCGCGCAGGAGGTGGACGCGCGCAGCGACATCTACGCATTGGGGGCGATGTTCTACGAACTCAGCTGCGGGCTGGTGCCAGTGGCCGGGCGCGACGGGTTACCGCAGCTGCCATCGCAGCGCGTGGCAGCAGTGCCGCCCGATGCGCGTGCGCGCATCTGCGCGGCACGTGCGACCACCCATACGCGTCTGCAGCAGCAACTGCGCGATGGCCTGGATGCGATCGTGCTGCGCGCGTTGTCGCCGGAGCCGGTGGAGCGCTACGCCTCGGTGTCGGCGCTGCTGGACGATCTGCATCGCTGGCTCGATGGCTACCCGCCGCGCGCGCTACGCGCTGGCCGGTTATTGCGGTTGCGCAAGTTCACCCAGCGCCATCGCAGTGGCGTGCTGGCCGGTGGATTAGTGGCAATGGCGGTGGTGACCGGCCTGGGCGCAACGCTGTGGTCGCTGCAGCAGGCCGCGCGCGACGCGCAACGTGCGCGCGTCACTGGCGATTTCATGGCCTCGGTGCTGTCCAGCGTGGACCCGGCGATTGCCAAGGATCTGGACAAGACGCTGATGCTGCGTGTGCTGGAGCAAGCCTCGCAGCGCGCCGCGCGCGAACTGGCCAGCCAGCCTGATGCGCGCACCGATGTAGAAAAGACGCTGGGCGGTACCTTGATCGCGCTGGCCGATTTTCCACAGGCGGTACTGCATCTGCGCACCGCCCACGCACTGGCGCAACAGAGCATGGGCGCGGGCAGCAGGCCGGCGTTGAAGACGGCTTCCATGCTGGGCCAGGCGCTGCGCGGTGCAGGCAAGCGCGACGAAGCGGTGCAGGTGCTGCGTCAGGGCATTGCACAGGCCGAGCGTGGCGATTTGCAACAGCAAGCCATTGGCAATGAAATGCGCGCCTGGCTGGGCTGGACGCTGCGCGATCAGGGCCGCATGGCCGAGGCCATGACCGAGAGCCGGCGCGCTTATGTGGCAGCGCTGGCCAATCCGGCGAGCAGTGCAGATCAACGCATCGATGCCGGCAATGTCTATGCCGCGCTGCTGGCCGATAGCGGGCAACTGCTCCCGGCGATCGCCTTGCAACGCAGCCTGCTGCGCGAGCGCAGCGCCCTGCATGGGGCCGAGCATCCGCTGGTGCTGTCGATGCGCAACAGCCTGTCGGTCTATCTGTTGATGCAACGCGATTTTGCCGGCGCCGAGGCCGAACTTGCGCCGCTGCTGCAGATCAATCGCAGGCTCTACGGGAATAACGCCATGGATACCTTGATGGTGGAAGGCAATCTGGCCGGCGCACTGCGTCAGCAGGGCAAGGTGGCCGAAGCCGGCCCGCATTATCGGGGGGCGCTGGAGCGCACGCGCGCCGTGTTTGGAGACGATGCGCCCGCCACCATCAGCATGCGCAGCAATCACGCGTTCTGGCTCCTGGACGCCGGGCAGGCGGCAGCCTCGCTGGCCGAGCAGCGTGCCGCATTGGCTACCAGCCTGCGGGTGCTGGGCCACGCGCATCCGCAAACGGCCGAGATCCTGCGCGGTATGTCCGAAGCCGAGCGCGTGCTCGGCCAGGCCGCCGCCGCGCGCGCGCATGCCCAGCAGGCGGTGCAGGTGCTCACCGGCATCTTTGGCGATGCCGAAGAGCCGCTACGTGCGGCGCGGCAGACCTTAGCGTTGGCGGAGCCGGCCGCCTCCAGCGTGGAGACGACAACGTCGGTGGCGCGGCGCTGAGACGAATCGTCGGGTAAGCCGCGCCACGCGGCGCGATAGTGCCCGCACTGCCAGCGCCGGAGCGCACTCGTGCAACCTGCCGCACGCCTGACCGATCTGCATGTCTGCCCGATGGTCACCGGTGTGGTGCCGCATGTGGGTGGGCCGATCATTGGGCCTGGCGCACCGACGGTGTTGATCGGTGGCCTGCCGGCCGCGCGCATCGGCGATTCGGCGGTGTGCGTCGGCCCGCCGGACAGCATCGTGATGGGCGCGCCCACCGTGATCATCAGCGGGCAACCGGCTGCTCGTCTGGGCGACAGCACTGCGCATGGCGGGGTGATCGCCTTGGGCTGTTTTACGGTGTTGATCGGCTGATGACGTGGCTGGGGAATGCGCGCGGCGATGGGCTTGCATGGGTGTCACGCGACGTCATTGCATGCGACACATTAGCGATCTTCGATGCGTACTCAGCACTGCCATTGCACTGCCCGGTCGCGTGCGCATGCAGCTGAGTGGCTGCAATGCAGCGGCCAATGCACAGCGTGAGCGTGGTTCAAAACGCCGCTAGAAACAGCCAAGCGCGGCGATTGCAGATACCGATACACAGATGCACCGCCAGAGATTGCGCGCCACCGTTCCGTTCCGCCGTCATTCGACGCAGCCCCTGCGTCCAATCCTCCTAGGAGATGTCACATGCAGCCTGCCCGTCACGCGACCGCCGAGATGCACGTCGATCTGGATACCGTGCTGCAGACCGCGATGCAGGCGCATCGCACCGGCAAGCTCGACCAAGCCGCGCTTGCGTATGCCCAGCTGCTGGAGGCGCAGCCCGGCCATGCGCAGGCACTACATTACCAGGGCGTATTGCTGCATCAGCAAGGCAATAGCGCAGCAGCGGTGGAGGCCATTAGCCAGGCACTGCAGCTGGCGCCTGCGCAACCGGATGCCTGCAACAACCTGGGCAATGTGCATCGCGAATGCGGCCGGCTGAGCGAGGCCGAGCAGTGCTATCGGCGTGCGCTCGCGCTGGAACCTGCGCATGCCGATGCGTTGGCCAATCTGGCCGCCGTGCTTGAAGCGCAGCGTCGCCTCGAGGAAGCCTTCCTGACCTACGCCGCGTTGCTGCACATCTATCCCGAATCGGCGCATGCGCACTACCTGCTCGGCTTGTTTCTACGCAACAACGCGCAAGCCGCCGAGCACCTGCAGCAATCGGTGGAGTGCCTGCAACAGGCTTGTAGCCTGGCACCGGAGCATTTGCACGCACGCGAAGCGCTGGGCACCGGGCTGTACCTGCTCGGCGAACATACCCAGGCGCAGGCGGTCTACCGTGCATGGCTGGCGCGCGACCCGGGCAATGCCGTGGCCGCGCACATGCTGGCGGCCTGCGGTGGCGCCGCACCGCCGCCACGTGCGGGCGACACCTATGTGCGCGAGCTGTTCGACGGCTTTGCCGACAGTTTCGACGAGCAACTGCTGCATAACCTGGAGTACCGCGCGCCGCAGCGGCTGACCGAGGCGCTGGCCGCCTGTCTGCCTGCGCCGCAGGCTGCGCTCACCATGTTGGATGCCGGCTGCGGCACCGGGCTGTGCGCACCGCTGCTAGGCCCGTATGCGCAGCAACTGGTCGGGGTGGATCTGTCGCCGGGCATGGTCGCCAAGGCGCGGCAGCGCGGCGGTTACGACGTACTGGAGGTTGCCGAACTCACCGCCTACCTGCAGGGCCGGTATGCGCATTGGGATGTCATCGCATCGGCAGACACGCTGGTGTATTTCGGTGCGCTGCAACCGGTGCTCGGCGCTGCAGCCACTGCGCTGCGGCCGGGCGGGGTGCTGGGCTTTACCGTCGAGGCGCTGGAGAGCGACGCCGATGCGGTGGAACTCGATGCCAGCGGCCGCTATCGGCATAGCCATGCGCATGTGCTGGCTGCGCTGCATAGCGCCGGTCTGCAGCCAATTGCCATCGCGTTGGATGTGCTGCGCAGCGAGCGTGGCCAGCCGGTGCATGGCTGGGTCGTGACCGCACGCACAGCTGCACAGACCTGAGACGAAATGTCGGCTTTGCCGGCTGCACGCGTGTGAGCATGACCCTGGCAGCAGTGGTCCGTTGCCGGCCCGCGGTGGTCTTTGCATGCCGGTACGTCGGGGCTGCCGGTCAGCGCGTTGTGCGTTGCTCACTCACCTGTGGATGCTTCGATGCCGCGCACCATCACGCTGCACTCCGATCTTGGCGAGCGCCTGCTGCTGCACCGCATGCAGGCCAGCGAAGCGTTGGGGCAGCTGTTCGAGTTCCGCATCGAAGCCTTGTGCACGGATGCAAACCCTAACCTGCGCGCGCTGCTGGCCACACCGGTCGCCGTCCAGCTGGCCGACGACAACGGCGAGCAACGCTGGTACCACGGCATGGTGGCCACGTGCACGCAGGCCGGTTCCACCGTGATCGATGCGCTCCCCTATACCGTGCTCGAGCTGCACGTGGTTCCGCGGCCGTGGTTGCTTACCCAACGCCGCGATTGCCGCATCTATCAGGACATGAGCGTGCCGGAGATCGTCAGCAGCGTGCTGGGCGAGAGCGGCTACAGCGACATCCAGCAGCGGCTCAGCGCGCAATACCCCAAGCGGGTGTATTGCGTGCAATACCGCGAAGACGACTTCAGCTTCATCAGCCGGCTGCTGGAGCAGGAAGGCATCTATTACTACTTCACGCATGCGCGCAACGCGCACACGCTGGTGCTGTGCGATGCGCTTGGCGCGCATGCGGTGCGCAACGGGGTGGACACCTTGCCGTACGTACCACCGGACATGCAGCACCGGCGTATCCTGCGCTCGGTGGTGAGCCAGTGGCGGAGCGCCCGTGCGCTGCATTCCACACGCCATGCACTCGCCGACTACGACCCGCAGCAACCACGCGCCTCCCTGGCGGCACAGGTCGCCGCCAGTGGCGACGATTTACACGGGGCCGACGGGTTGGACGTCTTCGATTATCCAGGCCCGCATGCGTTGCAAGCCGATGCCAGCCGCTACGCGCAAGTGCGTAACGAGGCGGTCAACGTGCAACGCGCCAGCCACCATGCCACCACCAATGCCTGCGGGCTGATGGTCGGTGCGCTGTTCACCTTGCGCGAGCATCCGTGCGCTCCGCTCAACCAGGAGTATCTGGTGCTGTCGGCACACACCACGCTGGCCGCACCGGAGCACGGCGATGAGGCGCCGTTTTCCAGCACCGTGCAGGTGATGGAAAGCCGACTGCCTTTCCGTAGCCTGCGGCGCACGCCCACGCCCAGCATCGCCGGTCTGCAGACGGCCGTGGTGACCGGCGAGACCGACGAAGACATCGTGGTGGATGCGCATGGCCGCGTGCAGGTCACCTTCCACTGGGCCAACGCTGCACGCCCGCACGCGGCGCCGTCCTGCTGGGTGCGCGTGGCCTCGATGTGGGCAGGCAAGGGCTGGGGCGCGATGAGCCTGCCGCGGGTGGGGCAGGAAGTGGTGGTGAGCTTTCTGGAAGGCGACCCGGACCGCCCGCTGATCGTGGGCAGCGTCTACAACGCCGATCACGCCGTGCCGTTCGCCTTGCCGGAAAACAAGACCCAAAGCGGCATGCGTAGCCGCAGCCTGCTCGGCGGTAGCGCGGATTTCAACGAGCTGCGTTTCGACGACAAGGCCGGCAAAGAGGAAGTCTATCTGCGCGCGCAACGCGATCTGCGCGAAGAAGTGCAGAACGACCACACCGCCACGGTGACCAACGACCAGGTGCTCACGGTCAACCACGATCGCAGCGCACGTATCGACAACAACGACAGCGTGGACGTGGGCAAGAAACTGTTGCTCAAGGCCGGCGAAGAGATCGAGCTGGTCACCGGCAGTTCGCGCCTGGTGATGAAGCGCAACGGTGACATCGTGCTCAGCGGCATCAAGATCCTGATCGATGCGACGACCGAAGCCAAGACCACCTCAATGGCAATCAAGTTGATTGCCGATGCGCAGCTGCAGGCCACCTCGCCGGCCACCGAGGTGGTGGGCGATGGCACGCTCAAACTGTCGTCCGGCGGCATGCTCAACGCCGAAGCCGGCGCGTCGGCCACCGTCAAAGGCCCGCTGGTCAACATCAAGGCCGACGCGCTGGTGCAGGTTGCCGGCGGCCTGATCATGATCGGATGAGCGCGCCCGATCTCTCGCTGGCGCAGGCGTGTGCGGACATGCAGCTGTCCGCACCTGCACGTGCGCAGCTGGGTGCACCGATGGCGCCGCAGGCCGCGGTGCGTGCGTTGCTGGCACAGGGGTATGGCGAGGATGCGATCAAGCTGCTCGCGCGTCTGTTGCCCAAGCGCTACGCGGTGGCCTGGCTGTGCCAATGCGCGCGTGGCGAAACGCTGGACGAGGAAGACCGTGTCGGCGCCGCGCTGGCCGAGAAATGGGTACGCGACCCCAGCGAAGCGCATCGCCGCGCCGCGCAGGCGTTTGCGCATGCAGGCGGTTATGTCTCGTTGGGTGCCTGGCTGGCGGCGGCCGTTGCCTGGTCCGGCGGTAGCCTGGCGCCACCGCAGCAGGCCACGCCGGTGCCACCGGCCGAGCACCTGACCGCGCGCGCGGTGGCCGCCGCAATCACCTTGCTTGCGGCACGTGAGCCGGCGCAGCTACAGGCGCGTCGCAACGGGTATGCCGCACATGCGCTGGAGTTGCTGACCAGTGCGCGCGCGCCATGACATCGCCCATTGGTCATTGCGGCCTGTGCCAGGCAGACCTGCCGTCCTTGAATACGCCGGCCACCTCTAACTATTTATTGTGCGCAAGGTTTTCCAGCCACTTGAACATCTTGAGATGTCGATTGTGTGCAAGGCGATGACTGCGCCGGTGGCAGAGCGGATGATCTGCGCCGCCGCTGCAGAGCCCTTGCCCGCCCACCATCGCAGGACATGCCGCACGTATGTCCTCGTAAGCTCTTACGCGGTATCCGTGCCGCGTAAGGTCCCGCGACGGTGGGCGGGCAATGAGCAGTCGAGACGGTCGGTGTGCGTAGATCTTCTCAACGCGGCCGACTTACCCCCTGGCGCGGTGCCCTCACCGCTTGCGGGAACGTGTGGCGGCATGCATGCCGCCACCGAGCCTGCATGGATGGATCCACGGCGTGTCCGGCGAGCGGTGAGGGCACCGCGCCCTCGACCAACCCCGCTCAGGACTACCTGGGTGACGCTGAGGATGGCTAAACAATCACTGCGCGGCCGCTCACGACGTTCCATCAACCGCACCACGTTTTTCCCTGATATCGATCACCATTTGCAGGAGCCTGTGTCGTGTCCAGTTCGCAGTTGATCCTCACCGTGAGCGGCGCGCATGCCGCGCAATTCGGGGCCAGCGCGCAGAAGCGTTTTGCCGGCAGCGGCGGCAGCATTGGCCGCTCCGATGAAAGCGATTGGGTGCTGGCGGCGCCGGGCATCTCGCGCACGCATGCGGTGGTGCGTTTTCTCAATGGCATGTATTTCATCGAAGACCGCAGCACCAATGGCATGTCGCTCAATGGCGTGGGGTTGACGCGTGCCGACCCGTGCGCGTTGAGCGATGGCGACCGCTTGCAACTGGACAGCTTCGAGATCCAGGTACAGGTGCACTCACAGACTGCCGCGCCCGATCTGGCACCTGCGTTCGATCCGTTGCTGGACGCCATGGACGACCGCACCCAGGTCGCGCCGCCGCCATCGCCGATACGCAACTCCACGCCTGCCAACGCGCACGCGTTCGATCTGCTGGACTTCGGTGCCCCGCTTGCGGCGCATGCTGTCACCGACGACCCGTTGGACGGCCTGCTGCTCGGCAGCACGCCACGCGAGCTCGATCCATTACGTCTGCTCGACCCATTGCCGGCCCCACCACCGAGCGTGGTGCCCAGCGCATGGAATCACAGCAACGCCAGCCACGATCACTTCCGCCCACCGACCAATGGCGACACGCGCGCCACGCTGCCGGAAAACTGGGACATGACGATGGGCGACTTTGCACCGCCATCGTCGGCAGTGCCCGCGCCCACGCCTGCGTCACCCATTGCAGCGCTCGCGCCGCAGGCATCAGCCAGTGCGCCCGTCTCCACGCTGGCAGTGCCACCGGAGCTGGACCGCATCTTCACCATCGTCGTCGATGGCGTCATGGATGTGCTGCGCGCACGCGCCGAGATCAAGAACACCTTCCGCTTGCCGGTGACGGTGATCCAGCGCTCGGAGAACAACCCGCTCAAGTTCGCCGCCACCGCCGAAGACGCGCTGCAGAAATTGCTGGCTCCGCCAAGCGCTTCGTTCCTGTCCGGTGTGCCTGCATTCGAGGATGCTTTCGACGACATCCGCTGTCACCAGATGGCGATGCTGGCCGGCATGCGCGCTGCCTTCGACGCGATGCTGTTCCACTTCAGCCCCGACCGACTGGAACAGGAAGTCGACGCCGGCGGCAAGCGCCTGAGCTTCGGCGGCAAGGGCCGCTATTGGGAGCGCTATCGCGACAATTTCGAGCAACTGCGCGGCGACCCGGACGACTGCTTCCGCCGTCTGTTCGGCGACGAATTCGCACGTGCGTACGAAGCGCAGTTGGCGCGGTTGAAATCGGCGCGGCGGCAGCCGGCGCGCGAGCGGTAACCCGATCCAGCAGCGGTAGGAGCGTGCCTGAGCGCGACCGAGCCATCCCGGTAACGCCCCGTCGCGCTCAGGCACGCTCCTACGAAACGCCGCCTGTTCGGCGACTAGTTCGCCCGCGCCTCGCGCACGCTCAGTCCGGCAGCTGCTTGACGAACTCGATGAACGCCCTGAGCGGCGGCGGGGTGAGAGTGCGATTGGGGTAATACAGGTACGGTCCCGGAAACGGCTGCCACCACGGGCGGAGTACCGGTTCGAGCGCGCCGGACTCCAGATGCGGCTGCAGCCATTGCTCGAACAGATAGATGATCCCGCTGCCTGCGATCGCCGATTGAATGGCAAGCTCGATCCCTCCGCCGATTTCCACCAGCAATTGCCCTCGCGGAACAATGGTGATCACTTCACCGTTGCGCTCGAATTCCCAATCGGCGATCGCACCGCTTGGAAAGCGGGCACGGATGCAGTCGTGGTCGACCAGCGCGCGGGGATGCGTCGGCCGGCCGCGTTGCGTCAGATAGCCCGGCGCTGCGGCCGTGGCGCTGCGCTGCACACGTGGGCCGATCGGGATGGCAACCATGTCCTGCTGCAGCCGCTCGCCGTAGCGAATGCCCGCATCGCACCCGGCAGCAACGACGTCGACAAAACTTTCTTCGGTCAGGATCTCCACGCTGATATCCGGATGCGCCGCCATGAACGGTGGAATGATCCGCGGCATCACCAGGTTGGCGGCACTGATCGGCACGTTGAGCCGAAGCGTGCCCGTGGGCGTGTTGCGGAACGCGCTCATCACGTCCTTGGCGCCATCGAGTTCGATCAAGGCAGGCTCGACGCGGGCCAGCAATGCCTTGCCCGCGTCGGTCAGCACCACACTGCGCGTGGTGCGGTTGAACAGCCGCACGCCGAGCCAGGATTCCAGGCGCTTGATCGCATCGCTGAGGTTGGAGGCGCTGCCGCCCGCGCTTTTGGCGGCCTGGCGAAAACCGCCCGCCCGCGCAACGCGCACAAAGGCTTCCATCTCTGCCAGGCGGCTACTCATTGTTCGAATTTCCGTACAGGCTGTCCAGTTTGTACCCGATTGTCGCACAGGCGCGGCGCCCGTAGATTGGCCATGCACCTCGCAGCCGGCGTCTTTCATCGCCGCAGTCAGCGCGCCGCAGTGGCTCGGTTTCGCAGCGCGTTGCAGACCCGTTCCCGGGGAGATCCGGCATAGCCATTCCGCTCACGCAATCCAAGGACATCCCATGCACAGCACAACGCGTCTTGGTGGCAGCTTCACCCTGCCCGGCACACCCCTCAGCCTGAAGCGGGTGGGGTACGGAACCATGCAACTGCCTGGCCCGCACGTCTGGGGGCCGCCGCGCGACAAGGCTGCAGCCCTGTCGGTCTTACGCCAGGCCATTGCGTCAGGTGCCAATCACATCGATACGGCCGCGTTCTACGGGCCGCATATCGCCAACGCACTGATCCGCGAGGCGCTGCATCCTTACAGCGACGAATTGGTGATCGTCACCAAAATCGGCATCAGCCGGGGAAGCGATGCCTCCTGGAACATCGATCTCTCGCCCGAAAGCCTGAAGCGGCAGGTGCACGACAACCTCGCCAGTCTCGGTCTGGAGGCACTGGATGTCGTCAACCTGCGGCTGGGCGCACCGACGCAGACCGACGAGGGCTCCATCGCCGAGCCCGTTGCATGCCTGGCCGAGCTTCAGCGCGAGGGCCTGGTGCGGCATATCGGTCTGAGCAACGTCACTGCGCGGCAAATCGCACAGGCGCAGTCGCTGGCCAAGATCGTGTGTGTGCAGAACCACTACAACCTGGTCAAGCGTGACGATGACGCCTTGATCGATTCGCTTGCGCAACAAGGCATCGCCTACGTTCCATTTTTTCCGCTGGGCGGCTTTTCACCGCTGCAGTCCGACCGACTGTCGGCCGTGGCCAAGCAGGTCGGCGCAAGCCCCAAGCAGGTGGCGCTTGCCTGGCTGCTGCAACGCTCGCCGAACATCCTGGTGATCGCCGGCACCTCCTCCGTGCCTCATCTGTGGGAGAACTTCGCGGCTTCCGAGCTGAGCCTGTCCGCAGAGCAGGTGGCAATGCTCGACGGTATTGCGAACGAGGCCGAGGCCAGCAGCTCCCCTTGAGAAAAACCGGATGCGTCGTCTCCAGTAGCGGTTTCAGAGACTGCAAGATGAGGCGCCAGGCGCGTCTTGGTGACGCGCTTAGCAGATGCCTGCAGCGCTGACGATCATGACGGTGTCAGTGCGTTGCAGGCCAACGGTGGTCTTGCTAAGAGCGGCTAGCAAAAGGACTGTGCTCACCGCCAGGCGGGCGCGGCCGGTGCTCGGTGCGGCATGGTCCACGCGTACGCGCCGGTTCCTCCGCGCCGCCCACACCCACCTGCCGACTGTTCGCGACGTAGTGTTAGCCGCTCTCAGTCGCAGCGCCATTCAAACGCAGGGGGCAAGCTCACCGCGACACGCATCGAATCGCCAGCCGCGCTGTTGCGCCACCCGCAGCTGTCGCAATCAGGTCGGGCAACAGCGCGCCATCACGCCGGCCGCCGCCAGCGCGCATCCTCGTCGGCCGACGACGCCTGAAGTTGCGCAGGCCACCTGGCGGGTGCAGGCAGCCGGGCAATCGTATCCAGCCAGGCAGGCGTGAGGCGACGCCAATGACGCAGCGGGCCGCTGCGATGGTGTACCAGCGCCAGCGTCAGTTCTTCGCGGCTTGGGGAAAGCCCGGCAACGGCAAGTGCGAACGCCGGAAGAATCTCGCGTTCAAAAAACTGTCTGCGTGCCCGTCGAAATACCCACAGCACCAGCCCCACATAGGCAGTGAACGCGGCTAGTGCGATCCACGGGCCAGTCTGTGCAATGGGGACGCCGACGCGTTCGAGCAGGAACTCGATGGGCAGCAGGAGCAGGATCGCGCACGGCAGGCCAAACACCAGTGCCGCCAGTTGCCGCCAATCGAGTTGGGTGGTCGCAAAGCGCTGATCAAGCTGCGCGGACAGCAGTACGAAAGGGGCGTGCAACAGGTCGGCGCGTATCGCCGGATCCAGCGATGCGGCAGAGTCGCGCATCTGCTCTTCGATCTTCAGCCGGCGCGCATGGCGAGCGGCGAACGCCGGCTGCGTAATGTGGATCAATCTGTCGACGGTCTCTGGCGCTGACGCGCGTTGGGTGAACCACGCTGGATCGTGCGGGAGCGCTTGCCGGCAGTGTCGGCACACCTGATGTTCATGCGTGTAGGTCGCCGCGCCAAGACGCAGACCAAACATCGACCATGCCAGGCCGACGCGCTGGACCTCGAATACCCGGGCGGTACGGCAGATCAAGCAGAAGTCCGCAATAAAGCCGCTGCCTTGCGCGACTGGACGCTTTTCGACAACAAACACCACGATCAAGGCGCTCTCCCCAGCGACGAATCCGCAGCGCATGGCACCTTTAGTGATGTCTGCTGTGCGGGTGCGCCAGAGCGTACCGATGTCTCCGATGGCAGTCGATTGCCTGAGACATTTTGACGGGTGCGCCTGGCAGGTGCGCCGCAGAATCGCTCCATCGACGCGATCCATCGGGGCCTGGCGACTGCAGCCATCGCGATCGCCAGCGGCATGCAACCGACCAACAACATGACGATCGCGCATGGCACGCCGTGCGGTGGCGCGCGGCGTTTCCCTAGCGAGTGGATCATGCAGAACAACAAGGTCGTGTGGAGCGAGGGGCTGTTTCTGCGCCCTCAGCATCTGCAGCAGCAGGAGCGGTACCTGGAGCGCTACGTCGATCTGCGTGCGGCACGCTTGCGGCCGTATGCCTGGGGATTGAGTGAGCTGGAATGGGAAACCGATCTATTGGCGGTGGGCAAGCTGGGCTTGCGGCGTGCGCGCGGGGTGTTTGCCGACGGCACGCCGTTTGCGATGCCCGGCGACGACCCGCTGCCGATGGCGCTGGAGGTAGACCCCAACTGCCGCGATCAGATCGTGTATCTCACGCTGCCGTTGCGGGTGCCTGCGCAGCCGGAACTGGGGCGCCCGGAATCGCCGGCCGATCAGCTGTTCCGCTACCGCGTACGTGAAACCGAAAGCGGTGACGCGTCGGGCAGCACCAGCGAGGCGGTGCTGATGGAAGTCGGCGGGCTGAGTACGCGCCTGCTGCCGCAATCGCAGCCACTGGACGGGTTGGACCGCATCGCAGTGGCACGCATCATCGAATCGCGCTCGGACCGTCAGGTGATCCTCGACCCGCACTTCATTCCCAGCGCGATGGTGTGCCAGGCCGCATCGCGGCTGACCACGTTTCTGACCGAACTGCTTGGCTTGTTGCATCAGCGCGGCGAGGCGTTGGCGGCGCGGGTCACGCTCACCGATCGCGGTGGCGCTGCCGACATCGCCGATTTCCTGCTGCTGCAAGTGGTCAACCGCTGGCAGCCGCAGATTGCGCATTGGGCTGCTGCACCACTGGCGCACCCGGAAGAACTGTTCCGTGCGCTGGTGGCGCTGGCCGGCGAACTCAGCACGTTTACCGCACCGGGCAAGCGCCCGCCGGCATGGCCGGCCTATCGGCACGAGGCGCAGCAGGACAGCTTCGAGCCGGTGATCGGCGCACTGCGCTCCAGCCTGAGCGCAGTGCTCGAACAGACCGCCACCCCGTTGCCGATGCAGGCACGCAAATTCGGGGTGTGGGTGGCGATGGTGCCCGATCCGACCTTGCTGGACAGCGCCGCGTTCGTGCTTGCCGCAAAAGCCGACATGCCCAGCGAAGAGTTGCGCCGGCAGTTGCCTGCGCACGCCAAGATCGGGCCGGTGGAGCAGATCCGCGATCTGGTCAATCTGCAGTTGCCCGGCATCGTCGCAACGCCGATGGCGGTGGCGCCGCGGCAAATTCCGTACCACGCCGGCTATCTGTATTTCGAGTTCGACAAGAGCGCTGCGTTGTGGCGAACGCTGAAGACCTCTGGCGGTATCGCATTCCACTTCGGCAGCGAGTTTGCCGGGCTGGACCTGCAACTGTGGGCGATCCGGAGTTGAACGCATGAGCCGTCCCGTTACCGACTTCGATGCTGCGTTGGTCGCGCCGCCACCGGCCAACCCGGTCGCTGCCGAAGACACCGACATCAGCGAGCTGCTGGGCCGCAGCGTCAACCCGTTGGTGCAGGCGGCCACGCCGCTGTTGCTGCTGGCCGTGCAATTGCGCCACAGCGCGCAACTGCCCGATGTGGCCCGCCTGCGCGAGCAGGTGATGGCGCAGATCCGCCGCTTCGAGCAACGTGCCCGCGATGGTGGCGCGCCGGTGGAAGCGGTCACCGCCGCGCGTTATGTGTTGTGCGCCTTGCTCGACGAGGCGGTGCTCAATGCACCGTGGGGCGAGCGCAGCGGATGGTCGCAGAAGACCTTGCTGGTGGTCTTTCATAGCGAATCGTACGGCGGCGCCAAGTTCTTCCAGATCCTGGAGCGGCTCTGCGCCGATGTGCCGCGGCATCTGGACCTGATCGAGCTGATGTATCTGTGCCTGGCGCTGGGGTTCGTTGGCCGCTATCAGATCGAAGCCGGCGGGCTGGCCAAGCTCGGCGAGATTCAGGACGACCTGTTCCGCCGTATCCGCGCCGCGCGCGGTGCGGCGCCGGACAGTCTGGCGCCGCATTGGCGCGGGGTGGAAGACCGTCGCCGGCTGGGTCGCTTCTTGCCGCTGTGGGCCGCTGCGCTGTTGGGGCTGAGCGTGCTGGTGGTGGCCTTTGTATGGATGCAGACGCGCTTGAACGCCTTGTCGGCGCCGATCAGTGCGCAGGTCGCGCAATGGGGGCTGGCGCCGGCCACGCCACCGGATGCAACCCCGTTGCCGCCGCCGCAGGTGCGCCTCAAACAATTGCTGTCGACCCAGGAGCGCGCCGGTCTGCTGAGCGTGGATGAGCAGGCCGATGCGCAGACGCGCGTGCGCTTGAGCAGCGCGGCGATGTTCGCCTCCGGCGGCGTCGAGGTGGAGCCGGATCAACGTGGCCTGATCGCACAGATCGCTGCGGCAATCGATCAATTGCCGGGCCGGGTGATCGTGGTCGGGCATACCGACGACGTGCCGGTGCGCTCGCTGCGCTTTGCCGACAACTACGCCTTGTCGGGCGCGCGTGCCGATGCGGTGGCGCAGCTGTTGCGCACGCATCTGCGCACACCGGGGCGGGTAGAAGCGCTGGGCGCCGGCGACTCGCAACCGGTGGCGCAGCCAATGCAATTGCCTGCCAATCGCGCGCGTAATCGCCGCGTCGAGATTCTGTTTCAGCCTGGGGAATGACGATGAAAACGCTGTTGTCCAAGCTGAGTGCCACGTTGGTGGTGAGTGTATTGGCGCTGTGCCTGCTGTCGTTGCTGTTGTGGGTGGGCGGGCCGTATGTCGCCATCGATGGCTGGAGCCCGCTGACCGGTGTGGCGGCACGGCTGTTGGCAATCGTGACGTTGATCGGTGTGTGGCTGGGGGTGTTGGCATGGCGGCGTTGGCGCGCGCAGCGGCGCGCCGGCAGTTTGTCCAGCGCATTGGCCGCCCCGGGGCGCGATGACGACCGCGAACTGCGCAGCGGGCAGGAGCGCGCGCAGTTGCAGGCGCGCTTTCAGCAAGCCATTCAACTGTTGCGCAAGCGACGCGGCGGCAGCGATCTGTACACGCTGCCGTGGTATGCGCTGATCGGCCCGCCCGGCTCGGGCAAAAGTACCTTGCTGCAGCATTCCGGCCTGCAGTTTCCGCTGGCCGCGCGCATGGGCGATGCCGCGCTGCGCGGAGTGGGCGGCACCCGCGATTGCGAATGGTGGTTCACCGACGAAGCAGTGTTTCTGGACACCGCCGGGCGCTACACCACGCAGGATTCCGATCAAGCCGTCGATGCCGGCGCCTGGCGCGACTTTCTGCGCCTGCTGCGGCGCCATCGCCCACGCCGGCCGCTCAATGGCGTGCTGGTGACCATGAGCATGTCCGACCTGTTGCTGCTGGACGATGGCGAACGCGACACGCACATGCAGGCGATCCGGCGCCGCCTGGACGAGCTGGCCGAGCAGTTGCAGGCCAGCGTGCCGGTGTACCTGATCTTTACCAAGTGCGATCTGGTTGGTGGCTTTGGCGAGTTCTTCGACGATCTCACGCCTGCGCAGCGCAGCCAGGTCTGGGGCATGTCGTTTCCGCTGGCGCACACGCTCGATGGCCGCGCCGCGCGTGGTTTTGCCGACGAATTCAACCTGCTGCAGCAGCAGTTGAGCGCACGCCTGTTCGAGCGTCTGAATCTGGAGCGCGACCGTTTGCGGCGTGCGGCGATCCTGTCGTTTCCGCAGCAGGTCGCCGCACTCGGCGAGCGTGCACGGCAGTTTGTCGAAGGCACCTTCGCCGGCAACGCCTACGGGCCGGCACCGCTGCTGCGCGGGGTGTACTTCACCTCCGGCACGCAGGAAGGCACGCCGATCGATCGCATGATGGGCGCGGTGGCACGCACCTTCGGTGTGGACGATGCGCGGGTGCATGCTCCCGGCGCGCAACGCCGTACGTTCTTTGTCGAGCGATTGCTGCGCGAGGTGGTGCTGCGCGAATCCGGGCTGGCCAATACCCCGCCCACGCAGCAGCGCCGCATGGCGTGGTTGCAGGCGGCCGCCTATGTAGGCGTTGCGGTGTTGAGTGGTGCGCTGCTGGCCGGGTTGAGCGTCAGTTATCTGGGCAATCGCGCCTATCTCGACCAGGTGCGTCAGGCGCTGGATGCACGCCCGGCAATGCCCGACCCCAATGCCGCCACCGCCATGCCCGAGTACGTGGCGCGCACGCTGCAGCAGGCCGCAGCCACGCAGGCGGTGGTGCGGGTGGCACGGCAGTACCACGCGCACACGCCGTGGTCGCTGCGGATGGGATTGTTCCAGGGCGCCGCGCTTGGCGATGAAATGCAGGCCGGCTATCTGCGCCAGCTCAATGCCACGTTGTTGCCGGCGCTGGCGGTGCGCTTTCGCAACGGTCTGGTCGACAACGCGCAGGCGCCGCAGGCGTTGTACTACACGCTCAAGGGCTACCTCATGCTCGGCCAGCCGCAGCATCTGGATGCGGCACAACTCAGCGCGCTGGCGGCCATCGAGGCCGGCAAGCTGTTTCCGCGCGACGTAGCGCAGCAACAAGCGCTGAGCGCGCAGTTGCAGGCCTTGCTCGATGCGCCCGAGCGCGTGCGTGCGCTGTCGCTGGACGGCGAGCGCATCGCACAGGCGCGCGCCAGCCTGCGTGCGGCCGATCTGTCTACGTTGATCTACGGCAACCTGCTGCTCACACCGCCGGCCGGCACCCCGCTGCGGTTGGACAAGGCGTTGGGGTTGCTTGCCGATACCTTCGTGCGGCGCAGCGGCACCGCGCTGTCCACCGCGGTGCCGGCGCTTTACACCCAGCCGGTGTTTGCCGGTCTGCAGCGCGATGGCATCGGCCAGGCGGTGGAGCGCTTCGGGCACGACGATTGGGTGTTCGGCGGCGCGCCGCTGGATGCAGCCGCCAAGGCCGCGTTGGTGCGTGAGGTGGGCCAGCGCTACGCCGCCGACTACATCCGCTACTGGGATGCGCTGCTGGCTGATCTGCAATTGCTTCCGGCCGCCGATCTGGCCGCTGCCAGCGCAACCGCCGCCAAACTGGCCGGCCCCAGTTCGCCGCTGCGCCTGTTGCTCGGTGTGGTCGGCGAACACACCCAGGCGATGGACCGCGCACCGCCGGCAGACCCGGCGCAGCGCGCCGTGGCTGCAGCGGCCGGCAAGGCGGCTGCCAAGGCCAACGCGGCAGCGGCAAAGCTGCCGGGCGGCGCTGCGATGAGCGCGGCGTTGGCCACCCCGGCCGACCCTGCCGCCGCCAACGCACCGGTGCCGGGCGCGGCGATCAGCGAGCACTTTCTGGCGCTCAACGCGCTGACTGCCGGCGCACCTGGCGCCACGCCGCTGGATCATCTGCTGAGCGTGCTCGATCAACTGGGCAAGCAGTTGCTGGTGGTGTCGCAAGGCGGCGGCGATGCGGCGGCCGCCAATGCGCAGCTGGCAGTAGCCCGGCAGGAAATGGCGCAGCTGCCGCCACCGGTGACCGACTGGTTGCAAACCCTGGCCGGCAGTAGCGCCACCTTGATGACGCAGGGCGCACGCGCCGCGCTGGATGCGCAGGTGCGCCAATCGGTGGGAGAGGTGTGCAGCGATTTTGTGCGCGGCCGCTACCCCTTCGACCCAACGGCGCAGGTCGATATCCCGCTGCAGAATTTTGGCGAACTGTTCGGTACCGGTGGGCGCCTGGATGCGCTCTACACCGGCACCGTGCAACCGCTGCTGGACACACAGGCGCCGCAATGGCGCTGGAAACAAGGCCCGGATGCGGTCGTCGGCGCGCCTGGCCTGCCCATACAGCTGCAACTGGCACAGCGCATCCGGCAAAAATATTTTCGCGGCGGGCCCACCCCGCAGATCGGCTTCACCGTGCTGGCGCCCACGCTGGGCGAGGGCGTCACCCGGCTGACGTTGGACATTGAAGGCCAGCGCTACGACTACCAACCCGGTGCGGCGCAGAGCATGCCGATGATCTGGCCCGGGCCGGTACCGGGGCATGTGTCGATTGCCGCCTTCGGCGCCGATGGCGTGGCGCTGGGCACGCTCGACTATCAAGGCGACTGGGCGCTGTTTCGCGCGCTGCAGGCCGGGCATCTGGAAAATCCGTCCGATCTGCGCTTCGTCGCCAGCTTCGCGCTCGGTGGCCACGACGTACAGGTGCCGCTGCGCGCAGGCAACCTGCGCCATCCGTTTCTGGACAGCGACGTCCAGCAGTTTGCGTGCGGCGGATGAACATGCCGGCGACCGATCAGATTGGTTTCCACGGCAAGTTGCCCGGCGTGGGCGACTTCGTGCAGCGGCGCTTGCCGGCCAGCTTCGTGCAGCCGTGGGACGCACACTTTGCCAGCTGCCTGGACACGGTGCGCCAGCAGCTCGGCGAGCATTGGCCCGGTGCGTATCGCAGCAGTAGCTTGCGCGCGTTCGCCCTGGGGCCGGGCGTGTGCGGCCCGCAGGCCTGGGCCGGCGTGTTTGGCCCAGGCGAAGACCGCGTGGGGCGTTGCTTCCCACTGGTCGTGGCGATGCCGTTGCCGCATGCCTGCCTGCCCACACACGCCTGGTTTGGCGCGTTGGCGGCGTGCCTGGGCCGTGCACTGCGCGCACGCGCCGATGCGGTGAGTTTCGACGCCGCCGTGCGCGCGCTCGCGGTGCCTGCCACGTCATCCACCACGCATGCACCGGTGCACGGCCAGTCGCTGTGGTGGCCACTGGGCGGCGCTGTGCAGGCGCTGGACGGCCTGCCCGCAGCCGAACGCTATCTGGACTGGCTGCTCGCCGATGCGGACATCACCGAGGTGACCCGATGAGCGCGTTCTATCAATCGGCCGGGCACACCGAAACCGGCAAGGTGCGCCGGCTCAACGAAGACGCGCTGCTGCTGCGCGACGACGCCGGGTTGTGGGTGGTGGCCGACGGCCTGGGCGGCCACAGCGCCGGCGATTACGCCAGCCAGTTGCTGGTGCAGCGGCTGGGCGCGTTGGTGCGCCCACCGGACCTGTGCGACTTTCTCGACGCCATCGACGACACCCTGGCGCAGATCAACGCCGAGCTGCTGCAGGTTGCGCGGCAACGCCGCGTGGACATGATCGCCACCACCGTGGTGGTGTTGGTGCACGACCCGGATTTCATGCTGTGCGGCTGGGTCGGCGACAGCCGTATCTATGCGCAACACGGCGGCCCGCTACGCCAGCTCACCCGCGATCACGTGCACGGCGTGCGCGAGGACGTCACCCAGTTCGGCAGTGCCCAGGCCGCCGCCGCAGCGGCCGGCGTGCTCACGCGTGCAGTAGGCGCGCAGGAGCCGTTGTTTGTCGATTGGGTGCTGCTGCCAAGTCTGCCGGGCACGCAATTTTTGCTGTGCAGCGACGGCATCAACAAGGAAATCCCCGACCCGGAGCTGGATGCCGAATGCCATCGCTTCGGCGATCCCCGCGCGTTACTGGCGCGGTTGTTCGAACTGGCGATGGGCAGGGCGGCGCGCGACAACGTCACCGCCGTCGTCGTCCGCCTGCAGGAGTGAGCGCATGCACCAAGACACTGCCACCGTGACCGAACTGGTCACCGCCATGCGCACCGGCGCATTGAATCTGGAGGCCGTGCTGGCCGCGCTGGGCAAGCGTGCGGCCGTGCCGGATGCCGAATACCGCGACGGTGTGGAAACGCTGTCGCAACTGCAGCGCCAGCAACTGCTGGACGATGTCACTGTCACCACGTTGATGCATCGATTGAATGCCTTGCACGCTGTCGCATCGGCAGCGTCGCCAGCAATTTCGCCAACCGCGGCAATCGCCGCGCCGCCAGTGGACGACGACGCCACCGTGGTGATGCCGCGCCGCGCTGCGGCGCCGGTCGAAGACGACATCACCCGCGTGCAACCGGCGCAGCCACTGCCCGGCGATGTGCCCAGCCTCACCAGCCTGGGCCTGGGCACCCAGATGGGCGTGGGCACGCAAACCGGCACCGGCACCGCAGGCACCGCCAGCCTGTCCAGTTGGCAACACCTGGCCGAGGCCGCCGGCGGCGACCACGCCAGCGTCGGCAGTTTGCTCAAGGGGCGGTTCTTGCTGGAACGCGAACTCGGGCGCGGCGGCATGGGCGTGGTGTATCTGGCACGCGACGAGCGCAAGGTGGAAGCGCGCGACCGCGACCCATGGCTGGCCATCAAGGTGCTCAGCGACGAATTCCGCCGTCATCCCGATTCGCTGGTCGCGTTGCAGCGCGAAGCGCGCCGCTCGCAGAAGCTCGCACACGACAACATCGTGCGGGTGTACGACTTCGACAAGGACCGCACCCTGGTCTTCATGACCATGGAGTACATCGACGGCAGCGACCTGAAAACCTTGATCCGCGAGCAGGCCTACAACGGCATGCCGCTCAAGCAGGCGTGGCCGCTGATCGATGGCATGGGCCGCGCGCTGATCCGCGCGCATGCCGCCGGCGTGGTGCATTCGGACTTCAAACCCGGCAACGTCATGGTCACCCGCGAAGGCGTGGCCAAGGTGTTCGACTTCGGCATCGCACGCGCCGGCAAACACGCCGCCGATGTGTCCGGCGAACAGACCGTGTTCGATGCCGCCACGCTCGGTGCGTTGACGCCGGCCTATGCCAGCCTGGAAATGATTCGTGGGCAGGCGCCCACCGCGGCCGACGATCTGTACGCGCTGGGTTGCGTGTGTTTCGAACTGCTCACCGGCAAGCACCCGTTCGACAAACTCAGCGCCGAAGTGGCGCTGCGCGATGGCCGCCGTCCGCCGCCGGTGCCCGGTCTGACCCGGCGCCAATACGCCACGCTGTGCGCCGCCGTCGCGTTCCCCGCCGGCCAGCGTCTCAAGCGCGTGGATCAGTTGCTCGATGGCCTGCGCCAGGTGCCGCTGCGCGAACGCGCATTACCCATGCTCGGTTACGGCGCCGCCGCGCTGGCGGTGCTGGGCACGGGCGGGTGGGGCGTGCAGCGCTACCTGCATCAGCAGCATCTGGCCGAGGTGGTCGCACGCTTCGGTGCGCAGGATCCGCAGCGCTATCGCGACGAAACCCAGGCCATGCAGGCGCTGTCCAGCCTGGAGCCGGACGACCGCCGCCGCCTGCTCACCGACCGCAGCGATCTGATCGAAGATTTCCTGCTGCGTCGTCTGGATGCAGTGTGGAATCCGGCCAACGGCCGCAACGATTATCGCGGTGCGTTGCAGGTGTTTGCGCTGCGCGACCGGCTGCGGCTGTATTCGCCGTCGCTGGATGCGCGCCGGCAGACCATCGAGCGCGAAAAAAACGAGCGCCTCAACGCGCTCGACACCACGCTCAATCGCCAACTCGACGCCGGTCTGCTGTTCCGCAATCAGGCCGACAACGCGCTGGCCACGCTCGACCAGGTGCGCCGCATCGACCCGGCCAGCAGTCTATTGCATCACGCCGCGCTGGAAGTGCGGCTGGATGCCGCCATTGCACAGGCGGTTGCGGCAGGCCAGCTCAGCACCGCGCGGACCGAGAGCGATCAGGCACGTGCGGCCTTTCCCGACTCGCTGCGGCTGCAATTGCGCAGCGCCGAGGTTGCAGTGGCCGAACAGCAAGCCCGACGCACGCCGGTGGCTGCGGCGCCGCGCGATGCCGCTGGCGCACGTCAAACGCTGGCCGCCGCGCTGGCCCAGCCTGGCACCGATGCGGCGTGGCGCGACCGCGTGACTGCGGCATTGGCCGCCCTGCCGGCGGCCGAGCGCAGCACGCAACAGGGCGCAGTAGCCGAGGCCATCGCTGGGCTGGTCGCCGCCCAGTCCGACCCGGCGCAACTGGCGGGCGCGCAGGCACTGGTCAGCTTCGGTCTGCAGCTGGCACCGCAGTCCGGCGCGCTACTGGCGCAACGCACGCGCCTGCACACCCTGGAGCAGCAGCTGCAGCAGGCGCTCGCCCGCGAAAGTGCCGAGGCCGAACTGGCCGGTCGGGTGGAGTCGCTGCGGCGTGCCGCCGCCGCCAACGATCTGGGCAAGACCGGTGATGCGTTGGCGCGTATCCGCGTGCTGCAGCCCAACCATCCGTTGCTGCGCAGCGAGGGCCCGCAACTGCTGTCGCAGGTGTATCGCAACAACGCCGGCGACGCCTTTGCGCAAGGGCGCTATGCGCAGGCCGCCGACCTGCTTGCCCAGGGGGTGCAGACGCTGGGTCAACGCGCCGAGCTACGCAGTGCGCAGGCGCGTTATGCCGTCGCCGCCGCAGTAATGGCTGCAGGCACCTTGCCGGCCGCCGAGCGTCAGCAACTGGGTCAGCGCCTGCAGGCGCTGTATCGCAGCGATGCCACTGCGATGGCGCAACTGGAAGCGCAGATGAAAGCCGCCGGGCAACTGCCCGAAGGCACGCTGTCCGCACGCCTGCAACGTGCACCTGGCGTCGATGCGCCCGCATCCGACAGCGTGCCCGCCGGCAGCGCCATCGACGCACCGGCTGCGGCGTCGCCACCAAAATCGACGCGCGGCAGATCCACCGCCAAACCCACCACGGCCACCACCGGCGCGGCCCGCAGCACCACGGCCGCTGCCGCACTGCCCACCGGCGTGGATGACGCCGCCAGCTTGCCGCCGGTGCCCACCGGCCCGGACCCGTGCGACGGTGCCGGCCTGCCCGGCCGTGGCGCGGCCTGTTTCGACACGCTGGGCGACACCCGCGGCCCGATGCTGGTGGTGGTGCCCGGCATCGACGGCGGCACTCCGTATGCGTTGTCGCGCGGCGAAGTGGCGGTGGCCGATTTCAACCTGTTCTGCCAGGCCACCGGCCGCTGCACCGCGCAGGCCGCCAGCACGCCCGAGCTGGCGCGCGCGCCGGTGCGCAACATCAGCCTGACCCAGGCCCGCGCCTATCTGCGCTGGCTGACCATCGGCAGCGGCGGTTGGCGCTACCGCCTGCCCAGCGATGCCGAATGGCTGCATGCCGCGCAGGCCGCCAGTAATTGGCGACAAGCCGAAGACAGCAACTGCGTACCGCCCACCGCCAGCGCCACCGATGCGGTACGCGCACCGGTGTCGGCGCGCGGCCGCGATGCCAACCCGTGGGGGCTGATCAACCTCACCGGCAATGTGTGGGAATGGGTCTCCAGCGGCGCCGGCGTGCAGGCGCGCGGCGGCAGCTTTGCCAGTTACTGGTCCGATTGCACCGTGCAGGCCAGCCGCGCCGACAATGGCTCGGCGCAGCCGGACGTGGGCTTTCGCGTGCTGCGGGAGCTGCCATGAGCGGCAGCACGCAGCACCCGGCCAACGCCCAGCTGCATGCGCTGGCCCAGGCGCACCAGCTTGGCCAGATCGATCGCGCGCAGTACCGCGCCCGTCGGCGCAGCGTGCTGGACGCCGCCCGCCAGGCGCAGGGCGCGACCTTGCGCAACCCGCAGCCGCGGTCGCTCGACGACCGCTCCAGCGCGCCCTTGCAGCGTGATCGCGCCAGCCGATTGCGCAGGCGTGCCACCGCAATTGTCGTAACAGTGACCGTCGTCGCATTAATGTTGCTAACATTCCATAAATGTACGTTCGGGTTCGACCGGCGTTCAGTCAGGGGCGAGCGCAACCATGCCGATCGCCATGCGAGCGTGCACACGTCCGCATGCGCAGCACGGCACGTCGGGCATGCGCAACAACGGATGTTTTCAGGGGTAAGTGACGTATGCGTATGACGTGTCTGGCCGCGGCGGTGTCTGCGTGCCTGTTGCTGGCCGCACCTGCGTGGGCGCAGGACCACAGCGCCTCCGATGGCGCGCCCGCAGGCGGCGCTGCGCTGCCGGCGATGAAGGACCGCGGCGATGCCGTTGTCACCTTGCCGGTACGCGGATTCCGCGTGCGCGATGTGGGCAACTATCCGGAGGCCGGCATCGACCCGGCGCGCGTGCAGGCGGTGGCCGATGCCGCGTTCGCCGCGTTGGCGCAGGGCCAGCCGGTGGTGGCGCTGCGCTTCGACCAGCTGCAGGCGGTGGCCGACACCGTCACCCGCGCCTATCGCGAAGCCGGCTTCATCGTCAGCACCGCCTACCTGCCGGCGCAGACGCCCGGCCCGGACCAGCTGATCGAGATCCGCGTGCTCGAAGGCCGCATCGGCCAGGTCACCGTGCAAGGCGCCGCGCGCTATCGCGGTACCACCTTGTCGGCGCCGCTGCGCCAGTTGCAGGGCCGCCCGCTGCGCAAGCAGGACGTGGACACCGCGCTGTTGTACGCGCGTGATCTGCCAGGCGTGTCGCTGTCGTCGGTGCTGCAACCGGGCCAGAACGCCGGCGAAACCGATGTGGTGCTGGTCGCCAGCGAAGCCGCGCGCCCGTACGTGATCAGCCTGGGCGGCAACAACTACGGCACCGAACTCACCGGCCGCTATCGTGCCCAGGCCGGCATCACCTGGAACAGCCCGCTGGGCTTGGGCGATGTGTTCGCCGCCAACTACGCTTATTCGTTGGCGCCGCGGCAGAGCCAGATCGGCGCGTTGTCGTATGCGTTGCCGGTGGGGCAGGTGTCCGGCCTGAGCGCGGTGATCGGCGCCAGCCGCAGCGAGCTGGAGGTACGCAACGGCGTGTTCGCCCGGCTCGGCCTCAAAGGCCCCACCTCGGTGGTGTATGCCGGCGCCGACTGGAAATTCATCAATCACGATCTGCTGCAGCTGCAAGGCTCGGCACGCTACCTGCGCGAAAAATCGCGGCTGGATGCCGCCGGCATCACGCTGTCGGACCAATCCTTCGACGTGGCCGAACTCGGCGTCTCGCTGCGCCGCACCGATCTGCGCTGGCGCGGGGTGGACCTGCTGCAGCTCAGCGTGCGCCAGGCCCTGCGCGATGGCTCGGCCGACCCGGATCTGGTCAGCCCCGACCGCGACAGCCACTTCACCCTGACGCGGTTGTCGTACACGCGCCTGCAATACCTCACCCGCACCCAACGCCTGTACTTCAAGTTCAGTGGCCAATACAGCAGCGACACGCTGGCGCCGCTGGAGCAATTTGCGGTGGGCGGGCCGGACAGCGTGCGCGCCTATCCGGTGTCCGATGCACTGGGCGATCTCGGCTATTACACCGCGCTGGAATATCACGTCGATGCGCCCGGTTTTGCCGATGCCGCCTCGCCGTTCAATGGCCGGCCGTGGCGCGAGCTGCTGGAGCTGGACGTGTTCGCCGATCACGCCCGCGTGTTTGCGGCCAATGGCGTCGCTGCGCCGACCAGCTTCGACGCCGCCGGTGTCGGCTTCACCTTCCGCTTGCCGCAGTACGCCAATTTCGAATGGCGCCTCACTGCCGCCCTGCCGACCGGACGCCGCAACGCGTCCGATGGACGCGACGACGCCCGCATCTACACGCGTTTCGGCTTCACTTTCTGAGGGATCTGCGCATGCACGCCAACCACACCGCTTCCACCGTTGCAGCCCGCCCCTCCGAACGCCTGCTGCGTCGATCGCCGCTTGCGCTGGCGCTGGCCGCCGCACTCATGCTCAGCGCACCGGCGATGGCGCAGGTTGCCAGCACCCAGCTGCCCACTGGCGGCAGCATCGTGGGCGGCACTGGCACGATCAATGCGCCCAACGGCACAACGCAGGTGATCGACCAGACCGGCTCGCGCATGGCGTTGAACTGGACGAGCTTCGATATCGGTTCGGCCGCCACGGTGCGCTTCAACCAGCCATCTGCGAGCTCGGTGATCCTCAATCGCGTCATCGGCGGCAATCCCACGCAGATCTTCGGCAACATCACCGCCAATGGTCAGGTGTTCCTGCTCAATTCCAACGGCATCCTCTTCGGCAATACCGCGCAGGTAAATGTCGGCGGCCTGGTCGCCACCACCCTGGGGGCCCAGGACATCAACTTCATCAACGGCATCGACGTCTTTGATGCAAACGGTGGGATCGCCCGGGTGTCCAATGCCGGCACCATTACCGCCGCCGGCGCGGTCAATCTGATCGGCGCCGAAGTGCTCAACAGCGGCACCATCACCGCCAACGCCGGCAACATCACCCTGGCCGGCGCCGACAAGGTCACCCTCAGTTTCGAGAGCGGTGGGTTTGGCGTGGTCATCGACAAATCGCTGGAGTTCGCGCAGGGCACGTTCGCGGTGAATAACTCCGGCAGCCTGATCGCACCCGGCGGCACCATCTCCCTGAGCGCACGCGCAGCACAGGGCGTGTTCGACGCGCTGGTCAACAACAGTGGCGTCGTCCGCGCTGCAGCACTTGCCGGCGGCAGCGATGGCAGTGTCTCGCTGGTGGCCAACGGCGCCGGCAGCAACGGCATCGTCGGCAATGGCAGTATCGATGTCGGCAGCGGTGCCATCAGCTATGTCTCTGACGTCGCCGTACAGCAGGGCGGCGTGCTCACCGCCGGCAACGTGTCCGGCAGCATCGGCGGCAATGCCAGCTTCAGCGGCGCCAACAAGATCGCCAACCTCGGCTTCCTGCAGGTGGCCGGCAACCTGGGCCTGACCAACACCATCGGCCTGGCGCAACAGGGCGCGCTGACGGTCGGCGGCACCAGCACCTTTTCGCTGGGCAACCAGGCGCTGACGCTGAGCGATGGCGGCAATCATTTTGGCGGCAGTGTCGGCCTCACCAGTGGCGCCACACAGATCACCGACAGCGGTGCATTGACGCTGAGCACGCTGACCACCGGCAACCTCACCGCCACCAGCACCGGCACGCTGAATCTTGGCAGCGGCACGGTGACCGGCGCGCTCAGTGCCACCAGCAACAATGGCGCGATCCAGCAGGCTGGCAACGCCGGCCTCACCGTCACCGGCACCAGCGATCTGCAGGCCGGCACGGGAGCCATCTCGCTGACCACTGCAGGTAACGATTTCCAGCAGGCGGTCAGCCTGCGCGGGGGCACCACCCAGATCAGCGACAGCGGCGCACTGACCCTGGGCACGCTGGCCACCGGCAACCTCACCGCCACCAGCAGCGGTGCGTTGAATCTCGGCAGTGGTGCGGTGACCGGCGCGCTCAGCGCCACCAGCAATGGTGGGCAGATCAGCCAGACAGGCGCGTTGACGGTGAACGGCACCAGCACGCTCGATTCCGGCAACGGGGGCACTGCGCTGAGCGATAGCGGCAACGACTTCGTTGGCGCGCTCACGCTGACCGGTATCGGTATCGCCGTACGCGATGCCAACGCTCTCACCATCGTCGGGCTCACCAACGGCAGCAACGGCGCCATTACGCTCACCGCAGGCGGCGCGCTCAACTTGCCCGCGCAGGCCATTGCCACCGGCACCGGCGCGCTGTCGCTGAGCGCGCTCGGTGGAGGGCTCAGCACCGGGGGCGCACTGTCCGGCAACCAGGTGAGCCTGCGTGCGCGCGATGCGCTGAATCTTGGCCACAGCGTCCAGGCCGGCGGCAACCTGCTACTGACCAGCGACACCGGGGCCATCACCCAGACCGCCGGCCTGCTCGCTGTCACCGGCACCACCAACGCCACTGCGGCAGCGGGCACCGGCGCCATCAGCCTGGGTGGTGCCGGCAACGATTTCGGCGGCGCGGTCTCGCTCACCGGCAGCACGGTGATGGTCAACGACAGCAACGCACTCACCCTGGGCGCCATTGCCACCAACACGCTCACCGCCACCAGCCACGGCAGCTTGAACCTGGGCCAGGGCAGCATTGGCGGCATCGTCACTGCCAGCAGCAACGGTGGCGCGATCACCCAGAACGGCGCACTGACCCTGACCGGCCCGGCAACACTCAATGCAGGCAGCGGCGCGATTTCGCTGGGCAACGGCGGCAACGACTTTCAGGGCGCGCTGACTCTGGTCGGCACCGGCATCGCGGTCAGCGATCTCGACACGCTCAGCGTGACCTCGCTCACCGCCGGTAGCGGCGGGGATGTCACCCTCACCGCTGGCGCCGACCTGGTGTTGCCAGCGCAGGCCATCGACCTCGGCGCGGGCAATCTGCGGCTAAGCGCGCAGGGCGGCACGCTGGCGACCAAGGGCGCGCTCAGTGCCAATCAGATCAACCTGTCTGCTCGCGACGGGCTGACCCTGGACCACGACATCGATGCCACCAGCACGCTGGCGTTGACCACCACCAACGCCGCCATCACCCAGGGCGGTGGGGCGATCAGCGCTGGCGCACTGGGCACCGTCAACGCCGGAACCGGTGCGATCTCCCTGCTCGGTCAGGGCAACGATTTCACCGCCGGACTGGATGTGACCGGCGGCGCCATCGGCATCTACGATCGCAACGACCTGTCCATCGTCTCGCTGGTCAGCGCCGCCAACAGCGCGGTCACGCTCACCGCAGGCGGCATGCTGAGCCTGCCGGCGCAATCGATCGACACCGGCAGCGCCACGCTGCAACTGCGTTCGGACAACGGCAGCTTGTCTACCAATGGCGCATTGCGCGGCGGCAATGTCAGCCTCAACGCG
The DNA here is from genome assembly GCF_001423585.1 of Xanthomonas sp. Leaf148. Classification (GTDB taxonomy): domain Bacteria; phylum Pseudomonadota; class Gammaproteobacteria; order Xanthomonadales; family Xanthomonadaceae; genus Xanthomonas. Next base: position 173,208 of record NZ_LMOP01000008.1, read on the forward strand.
CGCACGGGCATCACGCTGTCGCATGACATCACCAGCAGCGGCAACCTGCAGCTGCGCACCACCAACGCTGCGCTCACCCAGCTTGCCGGCAGGCTCGCCATCGATGGCACCACCACGGTCAATACCGGCAGCGGCGCTGTGGCGTTGAACGGCGCGTCCAACGCCTTCACCGGCGCGCTGTCGGTGACCGGTGGCGCGGTGCAGATCAACGCGCTCAGCGCGTTGACCCTGGGCAGCTTCAGCGCCAACGCGCTCACAGTCAGCAGCGGTAGCGCATTGGATCTGGGGCAGGGCAGCGTGGCCACCTCGCTGACCGCCACCAGCGCCAGCGGCGGCATCACCCAGACCGGCGGGCTTGAGGTGGGTGGCGCGGCGCAATTCACTGCCGGCACCGACAACATCACCCTGGATGCGAGCGACAACGACTTTCGCGGTGTAGTGGGCCTGAGCGGCAACGCCGTGCAGGTGGTCGATCGCGATCGGCTCACCCTGGGCAACAGCAGCGTCGGCAGCCTGGTGGTCGACAGCAACAACACCGCCATCGACCAGCAAGGCGCGCTGACCGTCAGCGGCAGCAGCCGCTTCGATGCCGGCAGCGGCAGCATCACGTTGGCCGACAGCGCCAACAATTTCGCCGGCGCGGTGAATCTGGCCGGCGGCGCCGTGCAGGTGGTCGATGCCAACACGCTCACCCTGGGCACGCTCAACACCGGCGCACTCACCGTCACCAGCACCGGTGCACTGAATCTTGGCACCGGCAGCACCGGCGCCTTGACCGCCACCAGCAACAACGGCGCCATCACTCAGGCCGGTGCGCTCACCGTTAATGGGGTTGGCAGCATCAACGCCGGCAGTGGCACGATTGCACTGACCGACATCGGCAATAATTTCACCAGCACGGTGAATCTCACCGGCGGCGCGGCGCAGATCGTCGATGCCAACGCGCTCACCCTGGGCAGCCTCAAAACCGGCGCGCTCACCGTTAGCAGCAACAGTGCGTTGAATCTTGGTCAGGGCAGCGTCAATGCCGCGCTGACCGCCACCAGCAACAACGGCGCCATCACCCAGGCCGGTGCACTCACCGTCACCGGCGCAAGCACCATCAACGCCGGCAGCGGCACGATCGCGCTAACCGATAGCAACAACGATTTCCAGGGCGCCGTCGGCTTGACCGGCAACGGCATCGCCGTGACCGATCGCAGCGTGCTGAACGTCTCCTCGATCAATGGCAATAGCAACGGCAACATCGCGCTCACTGCGCAAACGCTCAACCTGCCTGCATCGGCGATCTCCGCCGGCACCGGCAGCTTGACGCTCACCTCCACCGGCAGCGCATTTAGCACCGGCGGCGCGCTGAGCGGCGGCAACGTCGTGCTCACTGCACGCGATGGCTTGACCCTGGCGCACACCATCAGCGCCGACAACGCGCTAACGCTGCGCACCACCAATGCCGCCATCAATCAGAGCGGCGGCCAATTGCTGGTCGGCGGCCTCACCACCGTCAACGCCGGCANCGCCGACAACGCGCTAACGCTGCGCACCACCAATGCCGCCATCAATCAGAGCGGCGGCCAATTGCTGGTCGGCGGCCTCACCACCGTCAACGCCGGCAGCGGCGCGATCGCACTGGCCAATGCCAACGACTTCACCGGCGCGGTCGCCCTCACCGGCGGCGCGGCGCAGATCGTCGATGCCAACACCCTCACCCTCGGCAGCCTCAATACCGGCGCACTCACCGTCACCAGCAACGGTGCGTTGAACCTGGGCACTGGCAGCACCGGCGCCTTGACCGCCACCAGCAACAACGGCGCCATCACCCAGGCCGGTGCGCTCACCGTCACCGGCCCAAGCACCGTCAACGCCGGCAGCGGCGCGATCGCACTGACCGATGCCAACAACGATTTCCAGGGCGCCGTCAGCTTGACCGGCAACGGCATCGCCGTGACCGATCGCAGCGTGCTGAACGTCTCCTCGATCAACGGCAATAGCAACGGCGACATCGCGCTCACTGCGCAGACGCTCAACCTGCCTGCATCGGCGATCTCCGCCGGTACCGGCAGCTTGACGCTCACTTCCACCGGCAGCGCGTTCAGCACCGGTGGCGCGCTGAGCGGCGGCAACGTCGTGCTCACTGCACGCGATGGCTTGACCCTGGCGCACACCATCAGCGCCGACAACGCGCTAACGCTGCGCACCACCAATGCCGCCATCAATCAGAGCGGCGGCCAATTGCTGGTCGGCGGCCTCACCACCGTCAACGCCGGCAGNTGGCGCGCTGAGCGGCGGCAACGTCGTGCTCACTGCACGCGATGGCTTGACCCTGGCGCACACCATCAGCGCCGACAACGCGCTAACGCTGCGCACCACCAATGCCGCCATCAATCAGAGCGGCGGCCAATTGCTGGTCGGCGGCCTCACCACCGTCAACGCCGGCACTGCCGCCATTGCCTTGAATGGCGCCAATGATTTCCAAGGTGCAGTGAACCTCACTGGTGGCACCGTGCAACTCAACGACAGCGACGCACTGACGCTGGGCACGCTCAACACCGGCGCGCTCACCGTCACCAACACCGGCGCATTGAATCTGGGCCAGGGCAGCGTCAATGGCGCACTGACCGCGACCAGCAACGGCGGTGTCATCACGCAAACCAACGCGCTCAGCATTACCGGCGCAAGCACGCTCGATGCCGGCAACGGATCGATTGCGTTGACCAATGCCAACAACGATTTCGTCGGTGCAGTCGCCGCCACCGGCGATGGCATTGGCCTGGTCGACCGCAACGACCTGCAGCTCGCCAGCGTGCAAAGCACCGGCACTGGCGCGGTAACGCTGGATGCCGGCGGTGCGTTGCTGCTACCGGCTAGCACGATCGACACCGGTACCAGTGCGCTCAGTTTGATCGCGCGTGGCGGTACCCTCACCACGGTCGGTGCGCTGCGTGGCGGCGATGTGCAGCTGACCGGTGCCAACGGCATCGTGCTTGGCAATACCATCGCTGCGTCGGGCGATCTGGCAGTGCGCAGCACCAACGTGGCGATCACCCAACGTGCGGGCACGTTGCAGGTGGCAGGCAACAGCGTGGTCGATGCCGGCAGCGGCGCGATCGTGCTCGATGCCGCCGGCAACGACTTCCAGGGCCTGCTCGCGCTCAGCGGCGGTGCCACGCGTGTGCGCGCTGCCACTGCGCTGACGCTGGGTGCGCTGAACACCGGCGCGCTCGATGTCGCCACCACCGGTGCGCTCAACCTGGGCTTCGGCCTGGTCAATGGCGATCTGGACGCTGCCAGCAACGGCGGTGGACTGTCGCAGACCGCTGCGCTGACCGTCACCGGTGTCACCCGCATCGACAGTGCCGGCGCTTCCATCGCGCTTGCCGATGCCGGTAATGATTTCCAGTCGGCAGTGAACCTCCGCGGTGGCGACACTCGCGTACGCGACCGCAATGCGCTGACGCTGGGCAACGTGGATGTCGCCGCGCTGGAGGCAAGCAGTGGCGAGGCATTGAATCTGGGTCAGGGCCGCATCGGCGGCACGCTGGTCGCGCGCAGTGGCGTTGCACCGGCCGCACGCGTTCTCGCGCAGGCGTTGCCCACGCCGGCGGCAACCGCTGCCGGCATCATCCAGCAAGGCGCGTTGACCGTCGTCGGCAACAGCGTGCTCGATGCGGGCAGCGGCGCCATCGTGCTCACCGATGCCGGCAACGATTTCCAGGGCAGCGTGCAGGCCACTGGCGGCAGCATCGCGCTGGTCGATCGCAACGACCTGGCCGTGGCGGCGCAGGCGAGCGGTGCGGTCGCGCTGCAGGCCGGCGGCCAGCTGTCCACCAGCGGTGCGATTGCCGGCAACGCGGTGGCGTTGAGCAGCGGTGGCGGCATGCAGCTGGGGCACGACATCAGCAGCGCCGGCAACCTCAGCGTGCGCAGCGGTGGTGCCATCACCCAAAGCGCCGGCAGCCTGCGCGCAGCGCACCTCAGCGGCAGCGCCGCGGGCGCGGCCACGCTGACCGGCGCCGGCAATGCCATCGGCACGCTCGGCGACTTCCGTGCGCAAGGCCTGGACCTGTTCAGTGCCGGCGCATTGCAGGTGAGCGGGCGCGTGGATGGCGGCAACCTGTTGCGGCTGCGCAGCGGTGATGCGTTGCTGCTGGATGGTCAGCTCAGCGCTGCGACCACCTGGCTGCAGGCGGTTGCCGGCATTCGCCAGCGCGCCGGCAGCGCCATCAGCACCAACCTGCTCAGTGGGAGCGCCGGTGGCCCGGTGCTGCTGGGCGATGCCACCACCTTCATCGACAACCGCGTGGTGCAGCTGGGCGATTTCACCGCCAGCAATGGCTTCAGCCTCACCAATGCCGGCGACCTCACGCTGGTGCTGGCCAACGGCAGCAGCTACAGCGTGGATGCCGGCAACAGCGCGTTGTTGTTGTCGGTGCGCGGCGATCTGCTGCAGGAAGGCCGCGCCACCCTGCGCGATGGCACCGGCAATTTCTCCGCGACCGGCCGCATCGGCACCCAGCAGGACCCGATCTACCTGATCGGCACCGGCGCCCAGGTGATTGGCGCGGTGGGCGCGCCACCGGCGTACTTCAACGCGACCACCGCCGAGGGCGGGCTGCTCGAGTTGAGCGGCGGTTCCAGCTTCAATGTGCCTGCCTCGGCGTTTGCCGGCCGCGCGCAGAGCTCGGCCAGCCGCACCATCGCCTTCGTCGATCTGTCCGCCAGCGGGACGCCGTATCGCGCCTTCGGCCTGGTCCGTCCCGGCCTGCGTCTGCCCGACGACCAGCAACCGGCCTGCGACGCCGGCGACCCGGACGCGGTCTGCACCCCGCAATAAGAGCAGCTAACAAAACGACTGTGCTCACCGCCAGGCGGGCGCGGCCGGTGCTCGGTGCGGCATGTACCACGCGTACACGCCGGTTCTGAGCGCGCCGTCCACACCCACCTGACGACTGCTCGCTACGTTTTGTCAGCCACTCTAAGCCCTGCCGCCGCCCACCGCGGCGGCTCTCCCGATGGAGCCTGCCATGCACGACGACACTTCCCTGCAGACCTTGCTGGCACCGATCAGCGACGATGCCCCGGCCGGCCCGGACCTGGAATACGACCCGGACTTCCTGCGCCTGGAGCGCGACTCGGCCGTCCGCGCCGAGCGCACCCTGGGCGAGAGCGTCATCGCCGCCGAAGAACCCGACTGGGACAAGGTGCAGGCGCTGGCGCTGGAACTCAGCCGCCGCAGCCGCGACCTGCGCATCGCCAGCAAGTTGGGCGCGGCCTGGTTGCGCCTGCGCGGCCTGCCGGGCTGGGCCGACACCCTGGCGCTGATCCACGGCCTGCTGGACCAGCATTGGGACAGCGTGCACCCGCAGCTGGATGCCGACGACGACAACGACCCGACCTCGCGCATCAACGCGCTGGTCGGCTTGAGTGACCCGATGGGCCTGCTTGGCGCGCTGCGCACCGCACCGTTCGTGCAATCGCCGCGGCTGGGCCGCTTCAGCCTGCGCGACCTGCGCGTGGCCAACGGCACCCTCAAACTGCCCGAGGGCCAGACCGGCCCCAGCCTGGCCGAGATCGAAGCCTGCTGCCAGGACTGCACGCCGGAAACGCTGGCCGCCTCCGCCCAGGCCATCAGCGCTGCGTCGGCGCATGCGCGCGCCATCGATGCCCTGCTCACCGAACACGTCGGCACCGCCGCGCCGGACCTGCGCCCGCTGCTGACCGACCTGCGCGAGCTGGAACGTTTCGTGCTGCCGCACTGGCAGGCGCGCGACAGCAGCGCCAACCCCGCCGCGCCGGACGCTGACACTGCGCCGGCTGGCGAGGGCAACGACGGCGCGACCACCAGCGCCCGCCCGGCCGGCGCCATTGCCGGCCCAGACGATGTGCTGCGTCGCCTGGATGAAATCTGCGCCTATTACGCGCGCTGCGAACCTTCCAGCCCGGTGCCGATGCTGCTGCGGCGTGCGCAGCGCCTGGTGGGCCGCGATTTCCTGGCCTTGATGAAGGAACTGGCCCCGGCCGGCATCGACGACCTGCAACGCGTCACCGGCCCGCTGGAAAACGGCTGATCGCGGCGAACGACAGCTCGCGAGCAGTGGTCAGGTGAATGTGGACAACGCGCTTAGAGACCAAGTGCGCGCGTGGGACATGCCGTACCGAGGCCGGTCGCACCCGCTGGGCGATGAGCGATGAGCGCCAGCATTCTGTGAGCGGCTCCATTCCACCCGCTCAGTCAAACAGGCAGCCGCACAAGGCGCGCCGGCAATCCCACCGACTGCCCTACGGCGGCAGCTCAACCAGCCCACCGCCCACCTCCGAACAAAACGCAGTCACACCGCGCTGTTGCGAATCCCGAATCCCAACTCCCCAATCACCAACGATACAGCTGCCAATACACCTTGTTGACCTTGTCCTTCTCGGCATCGGTATGCCCGTCGTGGTCGCGGTCGTACAGGAAGTAGGGCGCACCGCGGGCCGGCGTCACGCGCACCATTTCCAGCTGACCATTGACGCGGTATTCGTCGACCTTGTCGCCATTCCCCATGGTCTTGCTGGTGACATCTGCGCCGGCCGGAACATCGCCACCAGCGCGGCCACCGCCGCTCGTGGCACAGCCGCCAAGCAGCAGCAACGGCAGCAGCAAAAGACATGCTCTCTTCATCGTCGTCATCCGTTTTAGGTCGTCGGTCAGTATGCGCTGGCGCGGTGTGGCGCGGGCGTGCAGCGTTAGAATTGTCCGATGAGCAAATTAGTCCTGATCGACGGGTCCAGTTACCTGTATCGCGCGTTCCACGCGCTTCCGCCGCTGACCAATGCCCAGGGCGAGCCCACCGGCGCGTTATTCGGCGTGGTCAACATGTTGCGCGCCACCTTGAAGGAACGCCCCGCCTACGTCGCGTTCGTGGTGGACGCGCCGGGCAAGACATTTCGTGATGACTTGTATGCCGACTACAAGGCCAACCGTCCCTCGATGCCCGACGAGTTGCGCGCACAGGTGCAGCCGATGTGCGACATCGTGCATGCGCTGGGCATCGACATCCTGCGCATCGACGGCGTGGAAGCGGACGATGTGATCGGCACGCTGGCGCTGCAGGCCGCCGCAGACGGATTGAGCGTCACCATCTCTACCGGCGACAAGGATTTCGCGCAGCTGGTGCGTCCAGGCATCGAACTGGTCAACACCATGAGCGGCAGCCGCATGGATTCGGACGAGGCGGTGATCGCCAAGTTCGGCGTGCGGGCCGACCAGATCGTCGACCTGCTCGCGCTGATGGGCGATGCCATCGACAACGTGCCCGGCGTGGACAAGTGCGGCCCCAAGACCGCCGCCAAATGGCTGGCCGAATACGACTCGCTCGACGGCGTCATCGCCAACGCCGAGAAGATCAAGGGCAAGATCGGCGAGAACCTGCGCGCCGCACTGCCGCGGCTGCCGCTCAACCGCGCGTTGGTCACCATCAAGACCGACGTGGCGTTGGCCAGCGGCCCGCGCGCGCTGGAGCTGCGCGAGCCCAATGCCGAAACGTTGGCCATCCTGTACGCCCGCTACGGCTTCAGTCAGGCCCTGCGCGAGCTGGGCGGCGCAGCGGCCGCTGGCGCGCAGACCGAAGCCATGGCCGTGGCCCGTACCGAACCCGGTCGCGCCCGCGGCACCGGCTTCGTCTCCGGCCCGGCGAGCGCGCCGGTGGATCTGGACCCGGCCCTGGCCGCGCCCGGTCAGTACGAGACGATTCTCACCCAGCAACAGCTGGACAGCTGGATCGCCCGCCTGCGCGCGGCCGGCCAGTTCGCCTTCGATACCGAAACCGACAGCCTGGACCCGCTGCAGGCCAACCTGATCGGCCTCAGCGTCGCCGCCGAGCCCGGCCAGGCGGCGTACCTGCCGTTCGGCCACGACTTCCCCGGCGCGCCGGCCCAGCTCGACCGCGCCCAGGCGCTGGCCCAGCTGGCGCCGCTGCTCACCGACCCTGCGCTGCGCAAGCTCGGCCAGCACGGCAAGTACGACCTGCACGTGATGCGCCGGCATGGCGTGGAGCTGGCCGGCTACAGCGACGACACCTTGCTGGAGAGCTTCGTGCTCAATTCCGGCAGCGCCCGCCACGACATGGATAGCCTGGCCAAGCGCTATCTGGGCTACGACACCGTCAAGTACGAAGACGTCTGCGGCAAGGGCGCCAAGCAGATCAAGTTCGCCCAGGTCAGCCTGGAAGATGCCACCCGCTACGCCGCCGAAGACGCCGACATCACCCTGCGCCTGCACCACGTGCTCGGCCCCAAGCTGGCCGCCGAGCCGGGGCTGGAGCGCGTCTACCGCGAGATCGAGATGCCGCTGGTGGAAGTGCTCGCCCGCATCGAGGCCAACGGCGTGTGCGTGGACGCGGCCGAACTGCGCCGCCAGAGCGCGGACCTGTCCAAGCGCATGCTCGCCGCCCAGCAAAAGGCCACCGAGTTGGCCGGGCGCACCTTCAACCTGGATTCGCCCAAGCAGCTGCAGGCGCTGCTGTTCGACGAGCTCAAGCTGCCCGCCGTGGTCAAGACGCCCAAGGGCCAGCCCTCGACCAACGAAGAAGCGCTGGAAGCCATCGCCGACCAGCACGAGCTGCCGCGGGTGATCCTGGAGTACCGCGGCCTGGCCAAGCTGCGCAGCACCTACACCGACAAGCTGCCGGAGATGATCCACCCGCAGTCCGGGCGCGTGCACACCAGCTACCACCAGGCCGGCGCCGCCACCGGGCGGCTGTCCTCGTCCGACCCCAACCTGCAGAACATCCCGATCCGCACCGAAGACGGCCGCCGCATCCGCCGCGCCTTCGTCGCCCCGCCCGGGCGCAAGCTGATCGCCTGCGACTACTCGCAGATCGAACTGCGCATCATGGCCCACCTGTCCGGCGACCCCGGCCTGGTGGGTGCGTTCGACTCCGGCGCCGACGTGCACCGCGCCACCGCGGCGGAGGTGTTCGGCCGCACCATCGACACCGTCAGCAACGACGAACGCCGCGCCGCCAAGGCGATCAACTTCGGCCTGATGTACGGCATGAGCGCGTTCGGCCTGGCCCGCCAGCTCGGCATCGGCCGTGGCGAGGCGCAGGACTACATCGCGCTGTACTTCAGCCGCTACCCGGGCGTGCGCGACTTCATGGAAACCACCCGCCAGCAGGCCCGCGACAAGGGCTACGTGGAGACGGTGTTCGGTCGCCGGCTGTATCTGGACTTCATCAATGCCGGCACCCAGGGCCAGCGCGCCGGTGCCGAGCGCGCTGCGATCAACGCGCCGATGCAGGGCACCGCCGCCGACATCATCAAGCGCGCCATGGTCAGCGTGGATGGCTGGATCGCCGACCACGCGCAGCGCGCACTGATGATCCTGCAGGTGCACGACGAACTGGTGTTCGAAGCCGACACCGATTTCGTCGACACGTTGCTGAGCGAAGTCACCGCGCGCATGTCGGCCGCTGCTGAATTACGCGTGCCGCTGGTGGTGGATTCGGGCGTGGGCGATAACTGGGACGAGGCGCACTGACGCAGTACATCACGCTGATATGCTGAATGCGCAGACCAGACATAAGTTGGTCAAAAGATAATGCGCGCGCGGCAGGATTGGAGGAATGAATAACCGTTAAATTCTACATTTTTTTAACAGTTATCTTCACGATCCATCAATGTGGAAAATGGTGTTATATCCCTCGACGGGCGCAACGCCTGTCGGCAGATCTCTCCCATCCCCTGGAGCAGATCTCGGAGCGGAAACTCCTCCCCAAGTTTCCGTTCCCTGGCCCCGCCGACCTCCCCCTGGTCTGCGGGGCTTTTTTATTTCCAGCGTTCAGAGTAGCCGGAAAGACGCTGCGCTGCTGGACAGCGTCCGCAGATTGCGCAATAGCTGCGTGAGCAATCACAAATTTAAATGGGGGCGATTAACTCGCTCAATCAACACAGCGTTTCATTTCCGCAATTCAGGTTTAACTGTGAGCGACTCTGAATGCGTGAATCTGTGTGGATGACCCAACGGATAAAGGCGCTGAAACCAATCCCTGCACGGGGAAGATTTCAGCGCCTTCGGATGCATCGGGCGTGGCGCACTGCCTTCGCAGGGCAGCAGCGCTGGCGGCCCCTTCACTCCGGCCCGCTCCGATCACGGCAACGTCACTGTCAGCCCAGCCAGTCGCGCGGCACCAGGTAGTCCAGCAACCGCGCCTCGGCGCTGCCGGGCTCGGCGGTGTAGCCGTATTCCCAACGCACCCGCGGCGGCAGGCTCATCAGGATGCTCTCGGCGCGCCCGCCGCTCTGCAGCCCGAACAGGGTGCCGCGGTCGTAGACCAGGTTGAACTCCACGTAGCGCCCGCGGCGGTACAGCTGGAACTCGCGCTCGCGCTCGCCAAACGGTTCGTCCTTGCGGCGCTGCACGAGCGGCATGTAGGCATCCAGGAAGCCATTGCCCACCGCCTGCTGGTAGGCAAAGTCGCGCTCGAAGTCCTGGCCCAGGTCGTCGAAGAACAGCCCGCCGACGCCGCGCGTTTCGTTGCGGTGGCGCAGGAAGAAGTACTCGTCGCACCAACGCTTGTGCGCGGCATAGCGCTCCTCGCCGAACGGCGCGCACAGCGTCTGCGCGGTGCGGTGCCAGTGCTGCACGTCTTCATCCACCGGGTAGAACGGCGTCAGATCGAAGCCGCCGCCGAACCACGCGGCAACCACCTCGCCATCGCGCTCGGCGCGGAAGTAACGCACGTTCATATGCGTGGTCGGCACGTGCGGGTTGTTCGGATGAAACACCAGCGACACGCCGCAGGCCCGCCAGGTCGCGCCCGCCAGCTCAGGCCGGTGGGCACTGGCCGAGGGCGGCAAGCGCGTGCCGGACACATCCGAAAAGCCTATGCCGGCCTGCTCGAACACCGCGCCGTCGCGCAGGATGCGGGTACGCCCGCCACCGCCTTCCTCGCGCTGCCACAGATCCTCGGAGAACCGCGCTCGCCCATCGGTGGCTTCCACAGCGGCGCAGATACGGTCCTGCAGGTCGGTCAGATAATCGCGTACACGGTCGAATTCGTTCATGGCCCAATTCTAAGCCGTGCATCGCGGCGGGTGCGCTCACCCGAACGTGGCCGTTTGTCGCAGGGCGATGCGGAAGGTGGAGAAGGTCCCGCAGCGGTTAGCGTGTCAGGGTCAGTCGAGTTGGTCTGTGTGTAACGTTTCAGCACAGCACAGCAACCACTAAACCGCACGACACGGTGGTTTCCGTTCTTCAACAAAACCACCGACACACTGTCTGGTGCGGTGTCCTCGCCGCTTGCGGCATGGATGCCGCCATCGAGCCCGCATGGACGGGTTGACGGCGTGTCCCGCGAGCGGTAAGGGCGTTGCGCACTCGATGTCTTCGCGTTTGCTGCAGGGCCCTTGCCCGCCCACCATCGCAGGACACGCTGCAAGTACGTCCATGTAAGCTCCGTGGCGGCATCCTTGCCGCCAAGGGTCCCGCGACGGTGAGCGGGCAAGGACCAGTCGCGTTGATCGGTGCCCAGGGTTTCGGCACAGCAACCAGCAACCCCCGACATCGCGCGACGCGGCGGTTTGGTTCTTCAGCAAAACCACCAGCAAACGGTCTGGTGCGGTGAGTGCACCGCGCCCTCGACTCACCAGGTTCGAAGATCGCCAGGCAACCGCAACACGCAAGCTGTCAGTCTTCTCAACGTGATTGACTCGCGCGGATCATTGGTTGCAAGGCAGCCGATCTGCGCGCGGACTGCATGGCCCTTGCCTGCGCCAAAGTCACTAGACCTAGGCAAACTCCGCGCGAACAGCTGGCTTGCACAGTCGCCAGGCGAGTGCTGCATGCACGCAGCCGATGGCCAGAGCGCCCGCGCCGGTGAGCACCAGCGCCATCTGTTGCGTGGCCTGCAGGCGTGCCTGCATCTGTGGCCATTCCGGGCTGTGCAGTACATCGGCCGGCAGCATGGCCTGCACGCCGTCGAACAACGGCCCGATCAACGCCAGCCCGGCAAAATTGAGCAGCCCGGTGACGATCAGCACCACCACAAACCCGATGCGCGCCCACTCGCGTCGCTGTAGCAGCGCCCAGCTCAGCCATGCGAACGCCACCGACAGCACCACCCCGATTACCGACAACGCCATGCCGTGGTCGATCACCCATTGCCACGACGGCGGCAAGGTCATGCCCAGGGGCAGGGCGAGCGTGGTGGCGTCGGGTACCGCCAACAGCACCAAGATCTGAAACAGGTTGGCCAGTGCGCTGACCGCGCCCAGCAACAACGAGACCCATGCCAGCGGCGAGACAAAGCCACCGTTCGATTGGGGCGATGTGCGCGGCGCCGCGTTCATTGCAGCGACGCGATATGCGCCGCGACTGCCGCCTGCCCGGGTGGGTCCAGCGCGGGTTGCAGCTGTGCGTACCAGCCGGGCAGGGCATCGGCTGGCAGACACGCGCGCAGTAACGGCGTGCTGCGCTCAAGAAATTCTTCGAAGAACGGCAGGCCGCGGACATACAAAAAGTGGCTGTCGGTGATCGACATGCCGGCATAGGCTTCGCGCAGCCACTCCAGATGCGGCAGGGCATGCGCACCGTGACCGGCGCGGGTCAGTGCGGTCAGGAAGCCGGTCCGCGCCGTGGCTGGCGAGGTGGAGCGCTCGTGGGCGTTCAGATCGTCGAAGGTCAGCAGCCATTGCTCGCCGCGCTCGACCTCGTTGCACATCACCGAGGTGGTGGCCAGCTGCAGCGCGTTGTGCGCGGTCGGCTCCAGCTCGTACAGCGCCAGCCAATACGGATACGCCTCGTGGTAGCGGTCCAGTGCGCTCAATGCCAGCGCGCACAGGCGCTGCGCATCCGCACCGGCCTGCAACTGCGCTTGCGCCGCGTTGTAGGCACCCACGTGATCGCCGCGCTGAAACGCCGTCAGCGCTGGCTGCAATGCGGGGTCGATCTCGGCAGCTGCCTCGCCGGCATCGTCGCCAGGCGCTGTCGCTGCGGTGGGTTCTGCCCGCGGCGGCTTCGCCACGGCGGTCTTGCGTCCAAACAAACGGTCCCACAGGCCCATCGCGTCTACCTTGTGTGCGCCAGCAATGAGTGGGAAGTTGCCGCGACGCCGGCGGCGCACCGGTTCTGCGGCAGACCGGCGCAGAGGGCGAACGCACGAACCCTCTGCCGGTCCTGCGTCAAGCTTAGAGCCACTTGCGTAGGGAGAGGTGAGTGCAACGCAACCAGCCTGCGTGCTGGCTGAGCGACGCGTTGCCCTCGGCCCGATTGCCGCAGGCGTCGGCCGGCTGCGGCTTCCGGACAAGGCGGTGAGCAGTACTCGCCTACAACAAGCTTCAAATGCGTATCTGTGACGTCGCCAGCGATGTGGCGCCTGGGAACGCTGCGCCCGGCACTGCAACCGTCTGTGGGCGCCGGTGCCGGCAACGCCCGCCTTGCAACGGGCGCAGCGCGTCGGTCAGCGCTGTGGCTTCACCTGCTCATTGAACAGCTTGAGGATGCGCTTGTACTCGTCCAGCCATGCATCGGCCCGGGTAAATCCATGGCGTTCCAGCGGATACGGCGCCACCTGCCAGTTGTCCTTGTGCAACTCGATCAACTTCTGCGTCATGTCCACCGAGTCCTTGAAGAACACGTTGTCGTCGATCATGCCGTGCGCGATCAGCAGATGGTCCTGCAGCCCGTCGGCGTAGTTGATCGACGAAGAGGTCTTGTAGGCCTGTGGATCGAGCTCGGGCGTGTTGAGGATGTTGGAGGTGTACTCGTGGTTGTACTGCATCCAGTCGCCCACCGGCCGCAGCGCCGCGCCGGCCTTGAAGGTGCCGGGGCTGCGGAACAAAGCCATATACGTCATGAAGCCGCCGTACGACCCGCCATAGATGCCGGCGCGTGCGCGGTCGCCCTGTTTGGTGGCGACCAGCCAGTCCAGGCCATCCAGGTAATCTTCCAGCTCCGGATGGCCCATGTTGCGGTAGATCGCGGTGCGCCAGTCGCGGCCGTAGCCTTCCGATGCGCGGTAGTCCAGATCCAGCACGATGTAGCCCTGCTGCACCAACAGGTTGTGGAACATCTGCTCGCGGAAATACGGCGTGTAGCGCTGCGACACGTTTTGCAGGTAGCCGGCGCCATGCACGAACATCACGATCGGATACTGCTTGCCCGGCTCGGGAGTCTGCGGCCCGTAATACTTGCCCCAGACCGTGCCGGCGCCGTGTTTGGACGGCACCTGCACGTACTGCGGTGCGATCCACGTCTGCGCCTTGAAGGCCGGCGTGCGCGTGTCGGTGAGCACCGTGGCCTGACCGCCCGCCGCCGGCACCACCGCCAGCTGCGGCGGCAGATAGGCGCCGGAGTAGCGCACCAGCAACTGCTGCCCATTCGGCGACAGGCTGAAGCCTTCCACGCCGTTCAAGGCCGTCACTTCGGTGAGCTGGTCGGTGCGCAGATCCAGCTTGCACACCTCGTAATCGCCCGGCCATTTCTGGTTGCACAGGAAATACATGCCGCTGCCATCGGCGCTGGGCACCGGCATCGACACTTCCCACTTGCCACGGGTGCGCTGACGCGGCTTGCCATTGCCTTCCACCGTGTACAGCTGCGAATGGCCGGATTCTTCGGAGAGCAGCCACAGCGTGCGGTTATCGGCTAACCAGCCGAAATCGTTGAAGTCCCAGTTGATCCACGCGCTGTCGCTCAGCCGATGCCGCGGTTGCAGCTTGGCGCTGTCCAGATCCACGCTGGCGATCCAGCGGTCCTTGTTGTCCACCGCGCGGATTTCCACCGCCACGTTGCGGCCATCGTCGCTCCAATGCACCGCCGGGCCGCTGCCGTCGCCATCGCTTTCCACGCGCACCGCGCGATTGCCCTTGAGCGCGTCGCGCTTGGCGGCCTTGCGCAGTGCAGCCAGCGGGTCGGTGGCGATGCCGGGCAGCGCATCGAAGGACAGCTGGCGCGCGCTGCCTGCGACCACATCGACCAGCCACAGCGCATGCGCCACCGGTGCATTGCGACCGACGCGGGAGCGGGTTTCCTGGAATTCTTCGTAGCCGGATTCGGTCACGTACTTGGGCATCTTGCCGGTCTGGCCTTCGTCGGCGTTCTTGGCCTGTGTCACCACCAGCAGGTGGCGGCCGTCCGGCGACAATGCGCTGTCGACGATCTCCACCTCATCGCCCAGATACACCGGCGCTGCTGCGCGCGTGGTGTCGGCGCGGCGCCAGGCATCTTCCTGCGTGCGCAGCGCATCGCGCTGTTCGCGATCGCGACGCAGCGTGGCCAGCGTGGCCAGTTGCTGCTCGCGCAAGACATCGGCCTTGGGCGCGGCATTGGGGTCGCGCTCGGCCTTGACCACGGCCACCTGCGCGGTGCCGCCATCGGCCCGCCAGTGGTACCAGTTATTGCCCGCACGCCAGATCGCACCGCCATCGCTGGCGAATTGCGGACGCGATTCAACCTCGTTGCTGCGGGTCAGCTGGGTCAGCGCGCCCGAGCGCAGATCCCGCAGGAAAATATCGCCATTGCGTGCGAACAACATGCGCTGACGGCTGGCGTCGTAGCTGGGGTCGGCCGCATCCAGGCCGGCGCGCGCCGTGTCGGCCACGCGGTCTGCCGCTGTGCCGTCGATGCCCTGGCGATAGGTATCGCGCACCGGGCTGCCATCGCGCTTGAGCAGGTACTGCACCTGCTTGCCGTCCCACTGCCACCACGCCTGATCGACCGACGGCCCGATCCAGTCCGGATCGGCCATCACCTGTTCGATGGTGAGCGGTGCGGCGGACTGCGCATGCGCGGTGGCAGTCAGCAGCAGAAGGGTCAACGGCAGCAATCTGGGCATCGGAAACAACTGGACGCAAAGGAGAGCGCGCAAGCCTAGCAGTTCGTCTCTGCGGCAGGCTTGGGCCACAGGTCATGCGCGGACGGCGTAACGCAGGGGTGGTTGCATGGCGGTGGTGCCAGACGGACGCGACTGCTATGTGTTTGCTGCACGTCATTGCAACCGTAGTGCGTGGCACTGCTGCGTTGCGCCGAATGACGCTGCGGCATGCACGGCATCGCATGCGCGCATCGCTGTGCGCTTGTGGCGGGTTAAATGCTTCAGCGCCATCGTCGGCGGTCACTGCGTACGCTGCGTTGCGTCATGACGCTTTCTTTCTGTCTACCGCCTCTGTCTGCAGTAGACGTTGCGAGAGGCTGAAAGGCCACTGGCGAATAAGTGCGCGTGGATGTTGTGGGCTGCGGACGTTGCACGTTGCCGATGACGGCGCTCCAGCTGCGCGTGTGCCCAGCCAAGTGGCGTCGCGGTTGTCACGGAGGCATGTCCGGAGCGCAATGAGCGAACGCGTCGTCCCCATACGCATAGGCCGAAGACCCGCGGTGGGTCTGGTGCCGGCAGGTGGCTGTACCGTCGCATGCAATGCTCGGCCACAGATGCATGGTCGCCAACACCAGACGGAGATCCTGCGCACCTCACCGCCCCATTGTTGAAAGGTGCTTGGCGTGCGATTGAGCTAACACAACAATGCAGTGGCACTTCTAGTGATCAGTATCGAAGCCTGCGACCTACGACGTGCGACGCGCGACCTACGACGTGAGCGCGCGCACGTCAGACGGCGCGGACCCATTGCAGGATTCACCGGTGCAGCCATCCAGGTCCCGCGGTTGCCCGCCTGTCATCTGCGCCAGCTACGCGTCGCGGCCTGGACAGCGGCCGGAAACCTCCCGACTTGCCAGCAGCCCGGGGGGCAGCCAAGCTAGCGCGTTTTTGCGATTGTCGATCCACATGTCCAGCCTGCCTGCTCCCGTTGTGTCCCATCCCATGGCCGTCGGCGCGCCTGGCCGGCCGTTGGCGTGGCGCGCGGGGCAGTCGGTGGATCTGGCGACCTTCGTCGCGCATGTGCATGGCCTGGCGCAGCAGCTGCCGGAGGGCCGCCATGCGGTCAATCTGTGCGAAGACCGCTACCGCTTCATGGTGGCGTTCTATGCCTGCGCGCTGCGCGGTCAGGTGTCGCTGCTGCCGTCGTCGCGCGCGCCGGCGGTGGTGGGCGAAGTGCAGGCCGGTCACGCCGATGCCTACTGCCTGGGCGATCTGGCGTTGGAGCTGGCGCCGCCGCGCTACTGGCAACTGCCGGACGCGCTGCCGCAGGCGGACGGCCCGATTCCGCAGCTGGCCGACGATGCACTGGTGGCGATCGGCTTCACCTCCGGCAGTACCGGTCGCCCGCAACCCAATCCCAAGACCTGGGGCAGTTTTCTGACCAGCACCCGGCAGGATCTGGTCGCGCTGCAAAGCCTGTGGGCGCACACCGACGCAGTGCCGCACGTGGTGGCCACGGTGCCGCCGCAGCACATGTACGGCATGGAATTGTCGGTGCTGCTGCCGATGGTGACCGAGCTGGCAGTGCACGCGGGCCGGCCGTTCTTCCCGGACGATGTGGCACGCGCGCTGGCCGATATTCCCGCCCCGCGCGTGCTGGTGACCACGCCCGTGCATTTGCGTGCCCTGGTCGAATCCGGGGTGGCATTGCCGCCGCTGGCCGGCATCGTCTCGGCCACTGCACCGCTGGCACAGGAGGTTGCCGCCGCAGCCGAAGCGCGGTTTGGCGGTGAAGTGCGCGAGATGTTCGGCTCCACCGAAACCTGCGTATTCGCCGTGCGCCGCACCGCACTGGAAGCCGCATGGACCCCGCTGCCCGGCGTGCGTCTTGAAACCCAGGCCGCAGGCACCTTGGTGCATGCGCCGCATCTGGCCACGCCGGTGTTGCTGGCCGACATGATGGACGTGGCCGACGACGGCACTTTCCAGGTGCGCGGACGCCAGGCCGATCTGCTGGAAATCGCCGGCAAACGCGCGTCGCTGGCCGACCTCACCCGCCGTCTGCTCGCCATCCCCGGCGTGATCGACGGCATCATCGTGCAGCTGGCACCGGACGCAGGTCAGTCGGTGGGCCGCATCGCCGCATTGGTGGTCGCTCCGACCCTGGACGACGCGCAGATCCTTGCCGCATTGCGCGTCAGCGTCGACCCGGTATTCCTGCCGCGCCGCCTGCGCAAGCTCGCCGTTCTGCCACGCAACGAAACCGGCAAATTACCGCGCGATGTGGTGCTGGGGTTGCTCAACGGCTGAGCAGATTTGGGCAATGCCCTCTGCAGGCCGATGCCAACGGCTGCGTGAGTGGATTGCTCACTGGCCGGGTACTGGATGAGCGCAGAGGTAGGCCGAGAAACGCGTCAGCAGCTGAGTTTTCTGCATCGCCTCCAGGGTCGCATGCACTTGGCAGGCCAATCCGTTTTGATCCGCACAGCGCGCATCTGCTGTGTTGGCCGCACTCAAGCGCATGCGATCACGCTGCGTCAGCTGCGCCTGAAACTCGTCCTGCGCAAAATCCAGATCACCTGGCGTGATCGATCTGATTCGTTGGGCTGGGCAGCGCCGATCTGCCTGATCTGCCAGCGCTTCGAACGCCGCTTGTCCTGCGTATTTCTGCGTTCCGGCAGGGCTTGCGGCCGCCAGGAGAATTGCGAGAACAAGCATGCTGTTTCCGTGAGAGCGTCGTCTGCTCGACTGAGCGCACGATCTCACCGATGTCGACGGTCTGCCAGCGGCTACGCGCCGCATGGTCAGTGGCGAAATAGGGAACAGCCTGGCCGCGAGCAATGCGGTATCTGCGCGATACATGCCGCACCCGGTTTTCACGGAACTACCGGCGGCCACAATCTGCGGCACGCCGGCAGGCACGGCATCACTCAGCCGTGCACACCATCGATCTCCACCGCCAGCTCATCGCGGCAGATCACTGCGTGCAGCAGCAGGCGCGGTACCGCGTCGCCAAAGCGGGTGTCCAGGGCCTGCGCGACCTTGGCCAGATCGTCCTGCTCGCGGACATACACCTTCAGGCGGGTGCCGGCACCGAACTGCGCGGGCAGCGCCGGTGCGTGCGTGCGTGCGGCGCCGAGCAGGGCATCGAAGTTGGCGAAGGTTTCTTCCAGCTGCGCCAGCAACTGGCCGGTATGCATCGAGGCATGGCCCACCACCGCGGCGGTGCCTGACAGCAGCAGCGGCATGTCGCTGCCGGCGGGCGGCAGCATGGCGCGCGCAAAACTCGGCGGCTGCGGGCCGTATTGCCGCGGGTAGTTGTAGGCGCTGACCTGGCGCGGATTTTCCAGTGGCGTGCCGGCATCGGCGGCGGCCAGCCAGTAGATCTGGATGATGCGTTCGGCATCGCAGCGGCCCACCGCAGTGGCGGCCGGCAACTGCGCGACGTCGAAAGCGCCCAGACCACGCGCGCGGCCCACGCAAAACTGGCGATAGCGCTCACGGTCGCCACTGCCCAGGGTGATGGCATCCAGGTAGTTCCAGATGCGCAGCAGGCGCGGTGTGGCGCTGCCGCTGACGAATGCGGTCAGCTCTGCGTAGGCCTTGGCGGCGGCGTCTTCGATATCGACATCCTGCTCGTCGATTTCGATCACGCCAAACTGCAAATGCCCATCGCTGGACCAGGCGATGTTGCCGTCGCGGCCACTGCGCACCAGCGCATCGGTCCGCCACACCTCCAGCACATCGGCCCGATACGGCTGCAGCGGCACGCGCAGATAGCGCGGGTCGTCCAGGCGCGGGGCGGCATCGCCGAACCCGAACACCGCCAGCACCTGCGGATCGGTCAGCAGCGCCGCGGGGTCGGTCCGGTCGACATAATCGACCTGCAGGCGGGGATGGCGCAGCGGCTGCGCGGTCTGGGCCGGGGAAACAGTCATTGAGTCTCTCGTTGCAAGGTGGTGCCGTCGAAGCCGTGCGTGGACAGGCGCCGACGTGGGCGCCACACCTGCCGCACGTACGGCATCGTCGATAGGAATGTGAGTGCTGGGATGGCGTGGACTGCGCGCAGAGACTCGCCGATAGGCAGGCGAGGGTGCAGCACCTGTACGTGCCGCAGCATCGCCCTACCGAGGCAGGCAGGTGTCAGCGCTGCTGTGCAACCAGTCGGGCCGCCGCCCCTGATCAGAATAGCCGGACACTGCGGTCCGGGAGCCGGCCCGGCTGCCGGCTTGGCGGTCGGGGTGGGGCGCACAACGGTGGAAGTCATCCTGAAACGAACCTGCAGCGGGCGAGCGTCATGCAGTCATGATAGCCTGACCGGCAGCCCGGACATCTGTGCGGCCGCCGAGATCCACGCATGCCGACCAACGCAATGACAGGGCGATCGCCGGCCGCGACGCGGGCCCGGCGCTCGGAATCGACAGGTACGCCACGTACACTGCCGGCTCGACGCGCCGTCCGCCACCTGCAGCACGCTGTCGGTGGCCTGCTCCGACTTTGACCGACCCTTACCCTGGAACTTCTGGATGTCCTCGCAAACCGCTGCCGAACGTGAACTGGCCGAACTCCTGGTCGAAAGTCTGAACCTGGAAGACGTCCAACCCGCCGACATCGATCCGGAGGCGCCGTTGTTCAACACCGGGCTGGGGCTGGATTCGATCGATGCGCTGGAACTGGCGCTGGCGATCAGCAAGCGCTATGGCTTCCAGCTGCGCTCGGACAACGACGAGAACCGTCGCATCTTCGCGTCGCTGCGCGCATTGTCGGCGCATGTCGAAGCCAACAAGACCGTCTGAGGTTCCGACCGCCGCGCCCAGCGATGCCCCGCCGTGGGTGCTGGGGCTGGGCGTGCTGCTGGCGGTGGCGTACTCGCCGCTTGCCCACTGGGCCAACGCCAGCCATCGCTCCGACCTGGCCGTGATCGCCGGCGTCATGCTGGTGCTGATGGTGTTGATCGAACCGATGGTTGCGCGGCGCGCGTGGGCCTGGGCGCTGGCGCTGGTGAGCCTGGCCGGCCTGGGCGCGCTGTGGCATTCGCCGCACGCCATGCTGGTGCTTGCGGCGCCGCCGGTGGTGTTCACCGGATGGGTCGCCTGGTTCTTCGGGCGCAGCCTGCGGCGCGGGCGCACTCCGCTGATCACCCGCATCGTGGAAGGCCTGTACGGCCGGGCCGGCATGGCAGTGACGCCGGCGCAATTGCGCTACACGCGTGGGCTGACGCTGGCCTGGGCGCTGCTGTTGTGCGGGCTGACCCTGCTCAACCTGGTGCTGGGCCTGTGCGCCGAACCCAGTGGCGTGCTGGCCCAATTGGGTTATGCCTCGCCGCTGCCGATCAGCGACGAACGCGCCTCGTTGTTCGCCAATTTGCTGGTGTACGGCGTGGTTGGCGGGTTCTTTGTTGGGGAATATCTATTGCGCGGGCGCTGGTTTCCGCAGCGTCCCTATCGTAACCTGCCAGACTTCTTGCGCCAGATGGCGCGGCTCGGGCCGGACTTCTGGCGCGATCTGCTGCGCTGAGTGCGTGGCCAGGGGCAGCGACGTACGTGCACAGTTTCGGGGACAAAACAAAAATGCCGTTGGCAAGGATGCCGTCGCGCCTGGCGTGGGGTGTATTCAATCTGCTGCAATTGGCCTTCACGCTGACGTTTACCGCCGGCGGGATCGTGTATGCGTTGGTGCTGCTGGCGATCACCCGCGATGCCGACCGCCTGTTGCGCATGGGCGGCTGGATGTGGTCGCCGGTGCTGTTCCGCGGCGCGGGAGCCAAGGTGATCGTGGAAGGGCGCGAGCGGGTCGACTGGTCCAAGAACTATCTGTTCGTCAGCAACCACCAGTCCATCATCGATATCTGCGCCTTGTTCTACGCCTTGCCGGTGCCGCTGCGGTTCCTGCTCAAGGAAGAAATGCTCAAGGTGCCGTTCGTGAACTGGTATGCGCGCGCCACCGGCATGCTGTTCCTGGACCGCGACAGCCGCCGCGCCGGGGCGCTGGTCCGTCGGCAGGCGGCCGCGCTGTTGCGCGAGGGCAAACAGTTGTGTCTGTTTCCCGAAGGCACCCGTAGCCGCAGCGGCGAATTATTGCCATTCAAGGCCGGGCTACTGCAGGCCGCTATCGATGCTGGTGTCCAGGTTGTCCCGGTGGCGCTGGACGGTTGCGGCAAGGTGCTGCCGGTGGATGGTGTGTTCAGGGTGCGTCCCGGCATCATCCGCGTGCGCATCGGCGAGCCGATCGCGGTCACCGGGCCGGATGCACCGGATCGCCAACAATTGACCGAGCAGGCACACAAGGCCGTGGCTGCAATGCTTCAACCCAGGATCTGAGTTCCGCGCTTATGGATTTCGTCGTGCCGCATGATCATCCCTGCCTGCCCGGGCACTTTCCGGGTCGCCCCGTGGTGCCTGGCGTGGTCGTGCTCGACCATGTGCTGCAGGCCGTGGAAGCGCTGCATGGCCCGCGTGCCGCAGCACGGCTGCCGCAGGTGAAGTTCGTGCAGCCGTTGCTGCCGGGCCAGACCGCGTCGGTCATGCTGGAAGGCGACGGCCCGCGCTGGCGCTTCCGCGTGCAGCGTGCCGGCGAGGTGCTGGTCAGCGGCGAACTGGTGGCGGAGGCCGCGGCATGAACAAGCATTGGAAACAGCGTCCAGAAGGTGGCGGGCGCTTCGCGTTGTGGCTGATCCGCGGGATCGCACGGCATGCCGGGCGCTCGGTGGGGCGCGCGCTGCTGTACCCGATCACGCTGTACTTCCTGCTGGTGCGTGCGCCCGAGCGCGCCGCCTCGCGCGCTTATCTGGCACGCGTGCTGGGGCGTCCGGCCAAGCTGCGCGATGTGGCGCGGCATATCCATACGTTTGCATCGACCATCCTGGACCGCGTGTACATGTTGTGCGGGCAGATGCAGCGCTTCCGCGTCGACATCACCGGGCTGGATCAACTGCACACGCAGATGGACCGCGGCCGCGGCGTGCTGATCTTCGGCTCCCACCTGGGCAGTTTCGATGCGCTGCGCGTACTGGCGACCGAGCGCCCGGACGTGCAGGTCAAGGTGGTGCTGGACAAGGCCCACAACCGCGCGATGACCGACCTGCTGGGCGCGCTGAACCCGCAGCTGGCCGCCAACATCATCGATGCCGGCATGGATGCGACCTCGATCGTCATGGCGATCAAGGACGCCACCGATGCCGGCGCGCTGGTGGCGCTGCTGATCGATCGCCCGCGCGAAGGCGACCCGGCGTTGCCGGCCATGTTCCTTGGCCGCAATGCGATGTTTCCGACCTCGCCGTGGTTGATCGCCGCCGCGCTCAAGGTGCCGGTGGTGCTGGCGTTCGGCCTGTATCGCGGCGGCAACCATTACGAGCTGGCATTCGAGACCTTCAGCGAAGGACTGGATGTGCCGCGCAGGCAACGTGCGCCGGTGCTGGCGGTGCTCATGCGCGATTACGCGGCCAGGCTGGAACATTACACACGCTACGCGCCGTACAACTGGTTCAACTTCTACGATTTCTGGAACACCCACCATGCCGATGCGCCGCACCCTGCCGTGGATGCTGATACTGCTGTTCAGCGCCGCACCGCTATGCGCCGCACCGCCTGAGGCCCTGGATGTCGGCCAGGTGCTGCAGCGCCTGGCACGCCCGGTCCCTGCCAGCACCGAGTTCGTCGAACTGCGCGGCTCTGCACTGCTGAAAACGCCGCTGCGCGTGCAGGGCCATTACCGTCGCCCGGATGCGCAGACGTTGGTGCGCGAGGTGAGTGCGCCGTATCGCGAAACCACCACCTTGCGCGGCGACGAAGGCGTGCTCGAACGCGAGGGCAAAGCGCCACGCAAGTTCGCCTTGAGCCGCGTGCCCGAACTGGCCGGGTTGAAGTCCGGCTTCGGCGCGCTGCTGTCGGGCGATCGCGCGCTGCTGGAGCAGCAGTATCGCCTCAGCGGGCAAGGCACGGCGCAGGCATGGCAACTGACCCTGCAGCCCAAGGACGCCGCAGTAGCCAAGCAGGTGCGCGAGCTGCGCCTGTACGGCAGCAACGATGAGCTGCGCTGCATCGAAAGCGTTCCGGCCAAGGGCGATGCACAACGCACGCTGCTGGCCGGTGCGGCACGTGCGGCTGCCAGCGTCAACGACGCCGCAGCGCTGACCACGCTCTGCCACGGCCCGGGCGCGTGACCACGCGCGGGCAGGCCTTGCTGGTAGCCGTCGTCAAAAACGCCAGATCGCGCGCTTGCAACCAAGTTGCCGTCGCCCTGCTAGCCGATGTCGTACGCGGATTGAGCGTCGCCCGTTGCAGTGAGGCAGTTGCATGCCGTTTGAATTGAACGCAAACCGCCGCTTTGGTTTGGCCTTGCTGTGGCTGGCGTTGCTGGTGGTGGCCGGATTCTGGTTGAGCGAGACGCTCAAGGTTACTGGTGATCTTCGCAAGTTCATGCCCGCCCCGCGTACGCCTGCGCAAAAACTGCTGATCGAAGAACTCGGCGAAGGCCCGGGCTCGCGGCTGTTGCTGATGGCCTTGTCCAATAGCGACCCGGCCACCCTGGCCGAGCAATCGCAGCAGTTGCACCAGGCATTGGCCGCGCAGCCGGCGCTGTTCGAGCTGGTCGGCAACGGCGGCACTGCGGGGTTGGAGGCGATTCCGGAGCGCTTGCTGCCGTATCGCTATCTGCTTAGCGACAGCTTCGACACCGCACCGCTGGACGCGGCGACGCTTGAAGCGGCGCTGCAGTCACGCGTGCAGGATCTTGGCTCGCCGGCAGCGGCGATGGTGGAGCCGCTGCTGCCGCGCGACCCGACGCTGGAAGTGCTGCATCTGGCCGAGACCCTGCAGCCGGCGGCCGCACCGCAAACGCGTAATGGCGTGTGGTTCGATCGCGCCGGCACTTCGGCACTGTTGATCGTGCAGACGCATGCGGCCGGCTTCGATCCCACCGGCCAGCAGCTGGCCTACGACGCCGTGCAGGCGGCGTTCGCCACCGTCAGCAAGGGCACCACGACGCAGCTGACCTTGACCGGCCCGGGCGCATTCGCGGTGGAGATCACCGCGCGCACCCAGGGCGAATCGCAGTGGATCGGCACGCTGGATACGGTGGGTCTGGTGCTGTTGCTGATGATCGCCTACCGCAGCTGGAAGATTCCGGTGCTGGGCGTGTTGCCGCTGGCCAGCGCCGGCCTGGCTGGCCTGGGCGCGGTGGCGCTGGTGTTCGACGGCGTGCATGGCATCACCGTGGCATTCGGCTTCACGTTGATCGGCGTGGTGCAGGATTACCCGATCCATTTGTTCAGTCATCAACGCCCCGGCCTGGATCCGCGCGACAACGCGCGGCATTTGTGGCCGACGCTGGCGACCGGCGTGGTGTCCACCTGCATCGCGTATGTGACCTTCCTGTTCTCCGGTGTGGATGGTCTGCGCCAGCTGGCGGTGTTCACCATCGCCGGTTTGGCCACTGCGGCGGTGACCACGCGTTGGCTGTTGCCGTGGCTGATCGACCCGGCCCCGCGCGACTATGCCGACTCGCGTCTGTTGGCAACGCTGTGGCGCGATATCGCGCGGCTGCCGCGGCCACGCATCAGCCTGGCGGTGATCGCGGTGATCGGCATGGCGGTGATCGCATTCGCGCCTGGCCAGTTCTGGCAGAACGATCTATCCAAACTCACCCCGGTGCCGCCCAAGGCATTGGCGCAGGACACCCACTTGCGTCAGGAACTGGGCGCGCCCGATGTGCGTTATGTGCTCGCGCTGCCTGCCGCCAACGATGAAGCGGCGCTGCAGGCCAGCGAATCCCTGCGGCCGCGGCTGGATGCGCTGGTACGCGACGGCGCCCTGGCCGGCTATGACATGGCCGCGCGTTATCTGCCCAGTGCCAAGACCCAGCAGGCCCGTCAGGCGGGGTTGCCGGATGCAGCGCAGGCGCGCGCGCTGACCGATCGCGCGGTGGCGGCCACGCCATTCCGCAGCGATGCGTTCGCGCCATTCCTGCAGGATCTGGATGCCGCCAAGCGCGCGCCGCCGCTGCTGCCAAAGGATCTGACCGGCTCGCCGCTGGCCACCTCGGTGGGCGGCTTGCTGCTGAGCCGCGGCGATCGCACGACTGCCCTGGTGTCGCTGACCGGCTTGCACGACCCGGCGGTGTTGGCTGCGGCGGTGCAGGGCAGCGGCGCGCAATTGCTGGATCTGAAGGACGCGTCCGAATCGCTGGTGGCCGCCTACCGCGGCCGCGTGCTGGGCGCCCTGGGTGTGGCGGCGTTGTTGCTTGCGGTGACGGTGGCGATCGCGTTGCGCAGCCCGCGCCGTATCGTGCGTGTGCTGTTGCCGATGGCGCTGACCACCGTGTTGATCCTGGCGATCCTGCGCGGCATCGGGGTGGAGCTCAATCTGTTCCACTTGATCGCGCTGATTCTTGCCGCAGGCTTGGGCCTGGATTACGCCTTGTTTTTCGATCACGCCGGCGACGATCACGCCGATCAGCTGCGCACGCTGCATGCATTGATCGTCTGCAGCCTGATGACATTGCTGGTGTTCGCGCTACTGGCCGCCTCCAGCATCCCGGTGCTGCGCGCGATCGGCAGCACGGTGGCGCTGGGTGTGTTGTTCAATTTCATCCTCGCGTTGCTGGTGTCGCGCGAACCAGCACTGGAGCGCACACGCAATGGAGAATCGCATGCAGGGACGTGACGCAATCGCCGCCTTGATCCCCCATCAGGGCAGCATGTGCCTGTGGGACGAGGTGGTGACCTGGGATGCGCAGCGGATTGTGGTGCGCAGTTATGCGCATTGCAGCGACACGCATCCGCTGCGTGCCGATGGACGTCTGCGCGCGCTGCATCTGTGCGAATACGGCGCGCAGGCCATGGCCGTGCATGGCGGCCTGCTGGGGCGAGAGTCAGGCAAGCCGGTGCGCCCGGGCATGCTGGTTGCGCTGCGTGCGGTGGAATTGCATGTGACGCATCTGGAGGCCTTGCCCGATGCCATCGAGTGCGAAGCGCAGGTGCTGATGCAGGGCGAGGACAGCCAGCAATACAGTTTCCGTCTGACCCATCAGGCGCAGCTGCTCGCCGAAGGCCGTGCCACGGTAATGCTGGGTGCGGCCTGAGATCTGCATCAGGGTGCGGCGTGTGTCTTCGTTGCAACCAGTGCGCTCAGCTTGACGACGCTAGGCAGGCGGTGCGCATACAGCCGCGCAATGTCGTCGCCGCTGTGTAGATGCTCGAAATGCTCCAAGCCGATAGAGAGGAATTCGGGATTATCATCGCGCGCGGGCTTGATCTCGCCGACTTCAAGTGCCTTCAATGCGCTGATCCAATGGAAGGACTGACCAGCATCCTGGCGATTGAAGTAGGCGTACCAAACCGGAATGCGGAACAGTCGTTCGAACGCCACCGCACGTTTGAGCTCGCTCTCGTAGGGAAGGCTGTAATACGCCTGATTGGCGTGCTTGAACTGGACGTAGTTTTTTACGTCGATGGCGATCAAGCCAATTGATTCCAAAAGCATCAGGAAATCCGGACGTTTAACCGCAGTGCCAAATAATGGCGCGAAGGTATCCGGCGCTTGGCAAATGGCTACATAGCTGAAGCCATGCAATTGCAGCCAGGAATTCATCGCGTCCTCGCCTTGTTTGCCAAGGCCCGCCAAGTTCACTGCACTCATTTCGTTTCGTTCATCGCCGCGCATGCCTGGAAGCTACCAGCCAGATTCGAAGGTACTCAAGCGGCAGTGGTCGGATTTGCGGCATGGTTAGGCAAATACGGGATGGGTGCCAAGAGTCCGTCTTTCAGCAGGCAGCTTGCTCTACGATAACGCTCCTTCTCTGCTCATATGGTTCGTGGCTTATGAACTCAGCTGCACGACGCGCACTCGTCACCGGCGGCAGCGGCGATCTTGGCGGTGCGATCTGTCGCCATCTGGCGGCGCAGGGGCGGCACGTGATCGTGCATGCCAATCGCAATCTGGCGCGCGCGCAAGAGGTGGTTGCCGCCATCGTGGCCGACGGCGGTAGCGCCGAAGCGGTGGCCTTCGATGTGGCCGATGCGCAGGCCAGCGGCGCGGCGCTGGAGAACCTATTGGCGTCCGGCCCGATCCAGATCGTGGTCAACAACGCCGGCATCCACGACGACGCGCCGATGGCGGGCATGAACGCCGAGCAGTGGCATCGGGTGATCGATGTGTCGCTGCACGGCTTCTTCAACGTCACCCAACCGTTGTTGTTGCCGATGGCGCGCACGCGCTGGGGACGCATTGTCAGCGTGTCGTCGGTGTCGGCAGTGCTGGGCAATCGCGGGCAGACCAATTACGCCGCAGCCAAGGCGGCATTGCATGGCGCGACCAAATCGTTGTCGCGCGAGATGGCCAGCCGCGGCATCGCCGTGAATGTGGTGGCGCCGGGCGTGATCGAAAGCGACATGGTCGGCGAAAATTTCGCGCCGGAGGTGATCAAACAACTGGTGCCCGCCGGGCGCGTCGGCAAACCCGACGAGGTCGCCGCGCTGGTCGCCTTCCTGTGCTCGGAGTCTGCCGGTTACATCAATGGCCAGATCATCGGCATCAATGGCGGCATGGGCTGATTGCCTGACGTCCAGGCTGCTGCGTTGCGCGCGTGGCTAGCTGCGACGACGGCGTTGATCGATAGCACATTGCGTTACAACCGATGGCGTCCGAGTGCCATCGGCTTTACAGCCGATCTCATCGATCTTCATGTCGAATCGCACAAGCATGACGTGCGCTTCAAGAAAAACGCGCCGTTGCCGGCGCGTTCGATCGGCCTCACGCCGCGTCCGCGTACCACGTCGCCGTCAGGATCGGGTCGCCGCTGGCGTTGGCGGTCAGTGCGTCCAGCCCGTGATCGGGCAGGTCGGGGTGACGGTGGCGCGCCTGCTGCAGGATCTCGCGTGCCAGCACCGCCATCTGCGCCACGTTGGTGTGGATGCGTGCGGCAAACGCGTCGTCGTCCAGGGTGTCGTGCAAGGCGCCATTGAGCTCGTTGAACCAGCCGATCAGATACTGGTCCAGCAGACGGCCATCGCTGGTAGCGATGCCTTGAGCAGTGTTGTGCACGCCCCAGTCGTGCAGCACGCGCTGCATGGCCAGGTTCATGTCGCGCGCATAAAAGAAGTCGGCTTTCATGCGCGACAACAGGCTCAGGTCGGCGATGCGTCCGGAACAAAACAGCGGCGCCAGCAACGACCAGTAGTAGGTGTAATCCCAGATCACCTTGACCGGCATGACCTGCTCGTCGCCGAACAGCGCGTACTGATCCTGATACAGGGTCAGGGTGTTTTCGTAGAACGAGAAATACAGTTGCTCATACAGCTCGGTATACGGGCTGAGCGACCTGCCGGCGCGATCGCGGCCGATCAGTTCGCAGATATAGGTGTTGGAGATGGCGATGAAGTCGCTGCCCGGCGAATAGAACGGATCCAGGAACACCCCTGCCTCGCCGGTGAGCGCCCAGCGCTGCGACGAGAACACCTGTTTGCAGCCATACGAAAAATTGCGCAGGAACAGAAAGTCCTGCAAGCGGTAGTCGGCCTTGTCCAATGAGGCGGCGACCTGCGGTTGATGCAGACGCAGCCAGTCCATGGCTTTTTCGTGCGTGTTCATGGTCTCCAGCGGGTGCATCTGCGCATCGCACACGATGCCCAACGAATGCGCGCCGGACGACAGCGGGATCAACCAGAACCAGTAACCGGGCCCGCACATGTGATTGGTGGAACGCCAGCGATCCGGCGGCGTGCAGCGCTGCAGCCAGCTGCTGTCCTGCGACCAACCGTTCGGGTCGATCAGGCCTTCCACGCGCCACCACACCGCATTGGCGTTGTGCGCGTTGTCCTGTGCCAGGCCCAGCTTGCGCTTGAGCAGGCCAGCGCGGCCACTGGCATCGACCACCCAACGCGCGCTCAGCGTGCCTTGCTCGCCGGCATGCTCGTAGCGCACCGCATGGTCGGTCTCGTCCTCGGACAGATCCACGCCCTTGACGCTGCAGTTGTCCAGGAACGCGATGCCCTGCGCGCGGGCGCGCTCACCGAGGAAATTTTCGAAGCGGCCGCGGTCGATCTGCCACGACGGTGTCGGCAGGATCTGGCTGACGCCCAGTTCGGTGCAGCGGTCGATGTCTTCGCGTTTGTCGGAGAAGAAGAAGCGGAAACCGAACTTGCGGATCTGCTCAGTCTCCAGATGCTCGCGCAACCCCAGCACGTCGGCAAAATAATGCGCGCCGATCTCCACCGTGGATTCGCCCACCTTGAACGCGGCCTCGCGCACCGGGTGCGCACGGCGCTCCAGCACGGTGATCGCAAGCTCCGGATCGCGTTGCTTCAATTGCAGGGCCAGGCTCAGGCCGGCCAGACCACCACCGGTGATGACGACATCGCGACGCTGTGCATTCATGGGGACGGGTTGCTCTTGGTAGCCGCGGGCACAGTAGCAAATTCGCCGTCGACATCGTCAATGATCACCGGGTTGGCGCGCACGTTGCGGTACTCGCGCCAGATGTGCCCATAGGTCCAGGCCTGCACGACCACGTGCGAGGTGATGTTCCACAGGTCGCGCACCAGCCGGAAATGGCTCTTGCGGAAGGTGCCCGGCGCGCTGCCCGCGTAGCGGGTTTCGATCGGCACCGCGACCACCCGTGCGCCGGCCTGGCGTGCGGCGGAAATCAGCAGCTGCGCCTCGAACACGAAGCCTTCGCCGGACACGTTGGGCAGGGTGAACACCGAGGCCGGATACAGCCGTTGGCCGCTCTGGCTGTCCACCAGTTGAAAACCGCAGGCCCAGGCGATGCCCCAGTCGCCGAAGTCGTTGCCGATCCGGCGGATGGTGGGCTGGGTGGCGCGCTTGCGCATGCGCGCGCCGACGATCACGCAGCCGGGGTAGCGGTTGGCTGCGGCCAGCAGGCGCGGGAAATCGGCGGCCTTGTGCTGGCCATCGCCGTCCATGGTCATCACCGCGCGCATACCCATCTGCTGCGCCTGCGCAAAGCCGCTGCGCAACGCGGCGCCCTTGCCCATGCGCTGCGGATGGCGGATCAGGCGCACCGGCAGGTCGGCGATGCAATCGGCGGTGCCATCGTCGGAACCGTCGTCGATCACGATCACATGCGAGCAGTAGGTCAACGCATCGTTGACCACTTCGCGGATACGCAATGCCTCGTTCAAGGCCGGCACCAGAATCGCGGTGTCCTCGCGGGTCAGCGGCACCCGGCTCATCGCTGCAGCTCCACACGCAGCACCCGGCCAGGGCCGGCATACAGGGCGGCGCTGTCGCCGTGGCCGGCCAACAGCGCGAACAGCGGCAGCATCGGCGCCATCGCATTGGCGGCGACATGGCGCGCCAACGCGCCGTCAGCGGGAGACGGCGCGCCATCGTCCAGCCACGCCTGCAGCTGCGGCTTGCCGGCCTGGCCAGCGCTGCCCAGCACCAGCGCGCCACCAAGCAGGCCCTGGCTGGGCGAGATGCGCCCAAGCGGCCCCACCGAGCGCGCGTCGTAGCCGGCCAGCAGCACTGCATCGACGCCGGCGGTGAGTTGCACCAGCGCTTCCAGCAGGCCTTGCGCAAAACTGGCATCGCGGGCGCTGATCGCCGTGGCCGGGGTCATCGCGCCGGCACCGATGGTCCAGTAGCCCGCCGCGGCGTTGTGCACCGAGTTGTGGAACTTGGTCGGCGAGATCGCCAGCGGGTCGCTGGCCAGCGTGGTGCACATGTAATCGGTGATGGCCAGATCGCCGTGCGTGGAGGTGAACACCGACGGCAAGCTGGCAGGGTCGCGGCCGGCGGCGGTGCAGGCCGCCAGTGCGGCTTCCAGCGACACCGCCACCGTATCCGGCGCACGGCGGCGCTCGTTGGCGGCCAGCAGCTGCGGCGCCGGACGTACGGGCGTCTCCTGCAGCGGGCCGCCCTGCATGAAGGCATGCGCGGCCTCCCAGTTGGGCAAGCCTTGGGTCCAGAAACCGATCCCTTCGATGGTGGCGGTCAGCATCAGCGTGCCCGCCCGAACAGCAGCGAACAGTTGTTGCCGCCAAAACCGAAGGAGTTGTTCATTGCGTAATCGATCCGGGAATGGGCGTTGTCGAAGCGGATCTGCGGGCCGCAGGCGGGGTCGGGCACCTCGCTGTTGAGCGTGCCCGGCAGCACGCCGTCGCGCAGCGCCAGCAGGGCGATCACCGATTCGACGATGCCGGCCGCCCCCAGGGTGTGGCCGGTCCAGGCCTTGGTCGAGCTGGCGTGCAAGGTGTCGGGGAAGATCGCCGCCACCGCTGCCGCTTCCACGCTGTCGTTGGCCGGCGTGGCGGTGCCATGCAGGTTCAGATAGCCCACCGCTGCCGCGTCCAGGCCGGCGCGTTCGAGCGCGCCACGCATCGCCAGCTGCGCGCCCAGGCCCTGCGGATGCGGGGCGGACATGTGGTGCGCATCGCTGGATTCGCCATAGCCGTACAGCCACAACGTCGCATCCGGGGCGGCGGCGGTGCGTTCGACCAGCGCAAAGCCACCGGCTTCGCCCAGGCTCAGGCCGACCCGGCGCGCGTCGAACGGCTGGCACGGTTCGGGGGCGACCACCTGTAGCGAGTTGAAGCCGAACAGCACGCTGCCGCACAAGGTGTCCACGCCGCCCACCAGGGCCGCGTCGATCACCCCGGCCTCGATCAGCCGCGCCGCCTGGGCAAACACCTTGGCACTGGACGAACAGGCGGTGGCCACGGTCACGCTGGGGCCACGCAGGCCGGTGGCGTGCTGGACGAAGTCGCCCAACGAATGCGGGGTGTGCACGATCGGGCGGTCCAGATCGTCCGGAAACCGCGCGCCATCGGCGTCCTCTACCAATCGCGTATACGCCTCTTCGCTGGCGCCGATGCTGGAGGTGGAGGTGCCGATGATCACTGCCACGCGCTCTGCGCCGTAGCGCTGCGCGGCGGCCTGCACGGCGTCGGCCATGCCGTCCTGCTGCAGGGCCAGCCAGGCCAGCCGGTTGTTGCGGCAGTCCCAGCCTTGCAGCGCATCGGGCAGGACCACCTCTTCCACGCCGTCGACGCGGCCGATCCAGCATGGCAGCGGTTGCGGTCCGAAATCGTTGTAACGCAGGCCGCTGCGGCGCGACTGCAGCGCGGCGGCCTGGGCCGCGAGCCCGGCGCCGAGCGCGGTGGTGGAGGTATAGGCGGTGACGGCGACCGGGGCCATCTGGGACGAATGCTGCGCTTGGCTCACGATGGTCTGGCTGGCAAAAAGTGCTCGCAGTATATCGGTGGCGTACGCCAGCCCCGTCGATGGCGCAACTGAACGCGCCGGTCATGTCGCTGACGTGGCTGGGATTTTTCGCAGCGGCCGCGCTTTCGCCGTCGCCGCAATTGGGACACAATCCTGCGACCCACCGCTCTACGAGCGCGATCACGCGCGCATGCACGCCTACGTCTATAAAAGCCAACGCAAGCAGGACACCTTCGTCTACCTCGCCAAGCGTGACGATTTCTCCGGTCTTCCCGCTGCCGTGCACGCGCCGTTGGCGCCATTCGCATTCGTGCTGGAGGTGGCGTTGACGCCTGAGCGCCGCCTGGCGCAGGCCGACGTGGTGACCGTGCGCGAAGCGCTCGCCAAGCACGGCTTCTACCTGCAGCTGCCCAAGACGGTGGTGCTGGCGGGCGAGTGCGACTATGACTGAGCCGCAGCGTGCCGCGCGATTGCGCGCCGCAGCGCTGGCGGGTGCAGCCGGCGTGGTGTTGTCCCTGCTCGGTGGCCTTGGCGGCGCCGTTGCCGCAGTGAGCCTGTGGCTGGCGCAACCGGCCTTTGCATTGGCGGTGTCGTGGGCGCGTGGCACCCGCGCGCTGGCCACGCAGCCGCGTGCCATCGCACAGGCGCTGCCGCCGTTGCTGGCGATCTGGGGCGTGGGCCTGCTCGCCTTGGCGGCATTGATCAGCTGGCCGCTGACCGCGCTGCGCGATAGCGGCAGTCTGGCCGCCGCCTTGGCCTTGAGCGTGGCCGTCAGCGCCGCCTTGCTGGGACTGTGGCGCACCTGGCCGTTGTGGGGCGAAGT
The DNA here is from genome assembly GCF_001423585.1 of Xanthomonas sp. Leaf148. GTDB lineage: Bacteria > Pseudomonadota > Gammaproteobacteria > Xanthomonadales > Xanthomonadaceae > Xanthomonas. Next base: position 207,005 of record NZ_LMOP01000008.1, read on the forward strand.
GGAGCGCGACGGTGGCGCGCTGGCGCCACGCTGGCACGCCCTGGCCACGCAGGAACTGCATGCCTGGCGCGGGCTGCTGGCCGCGGCATTGGTGTTGGCGGTGTGCACCCTGGTGGTGGCGCTGGCCTGGCCGGGTTGGTTGTCCGGCGGTCTGCGCTGGGGCCTGGCGATTGCCGCTGCCGCGCTGCTGCCCACCGCCCATCTGCTGTTGCAACGCACCGCCGCACCGGCGCGCAGCGATGTGCCGGTAGCCCGGCAGGCTGCCGATTTCTTCTCCGAAGCGGCCGCCGAACCGCGCCCGCTGGAGCCGGTCGCCCAGCATCAGCTGGTGCCCGAATTGTTCGAAGCCGCGCGTAGCGGGCGGGTGGATCGCGCGCTGCAATTGCTGGAGGCCGGTGCCGACCCGCAGGCGATGCCGCTGCCGGAGTGGCGCGACCAACGCAGCCTGCCCGCGCTGGCGGCGGTGCTGCCGGATCTGCGCCTGCTGCGCGAGCTGATCGTGCGCCGCGTGGACGTCAACCAGCCGCATCGCGGCATGACGCCGCTGCTGGCCGCCACCCGCGACAGCTGGCATGGCCGCCCGGATGCGGTGATGACGCTGCTGGCCAACGGTGCCGACCCGCGCTCCACCGACAACGACGGCAATACGCCGCTGCATCACGCGGTGCGCAGTTCCGACCCCGGCGTGGCCGCATTGCTGCGCGATGCCGCCGCCGACCTGGACGCGCTCAACAACGAAGGCCACTCACCGCTGGCGATGGCGTGCCAGGTCGGCAATTGGCGGCTGGCGAAATTTCTGCTGGAACGCGGCGCCCATTCCGAACCGGACGGCGGCGCGCCGGTGTTGCTGGCCGCCGCCGGCACCGAAGAAGACGACCCGGCCGGCGTGCAGTTGCTGCTCAAGCACAAGGCGCGCGTGGATGCGCGCGACCGCCAGCGTCGCAGCGCCTTGCACGAAGCTGCGCTGGCTGGCCACGGCGACATCGTCGAAGCGCTGTTGTCGGCCGGCGCCAATCTGGAAGCGCGCGATCTGCTCGGCCGCACGCCGTGGCTGGATGCCGCGCGTCAGGCGCGCAGCGCGGTGCTCGAACGCCTGGTCGCGCGCAAGGCCGATGTGCTGGCCATCGACGGCGACGGCCGCAACGCGGTGATGCTGGCCTGCGCTGCCGACAGCGTGTCGCCTGCGCTGATCCGCCGCCTGCTCGATCTGCAGGTGCCGGCCGACAGCGTCGATGTGCATGGCCGTCGCGCCGTGGACGTGGCCGCCGAAGCCGGGCGTTGGGCGATCGTGCAATTGCTCGACCCCAACTATCCCTTGCCGGCTGCCGTCAGCGATGCGCATGGCGACACCCCCGGCGTGGCGGTGCTGCCCGATCGCCCGCCGCTGGTGTTGCTGCGCGAAGGCCTGCAGTTCGGCCAACGCGATGGCCTGGACGCGCTGGCGCGACTGTGCGGCCCGGACGAACTCGGTGGCCTGCTGCACGACGCGCATCTGGCGCTCAACGCCGATGCGGTGGACTGGCTGCTGCGCCACGGCGCCGATGCCGAAGTGCGCGATGCCTGCGGCGACGTGCCGATGTTTGCGCTGCTCTCGCGTGGCGTGGAGGCGGTGCCAGCGCTGCAGGTGCTGCTGCGTCACGGCGTGTCGCCGGCCGGTGCAGGTGGCCTGACCCGGCTGCTCAGCGCCTGCGTGCAGCACGATGCGGCATCGCGCGGGCTGGAGCAGTTCGCAGTGGAATTGCTTGAACGCGGCGCCGACCCTTTTGCGCCGTCGGCAGCTGGCGATCCGCCGTTGTCGCTGGCCGTGCGGCTGGGCTGGCTGCGCCTGCAGCAGTGGTTGCTGGAACACGGCGTGGACCGCGAAGCGCGCGACAGCCATGGCATGACCGCGCTGCATCTGGCCACCGCGCTGGGCCGCGATGCCTCGCTGAAATTGCTGGTCAAGCAGGGCGCCTCGCCGGAAGCACGCGCTGCCGACGGGCAGACCCCGCTGGGCGTGGCGCTGTCGATCGGCCGGCGCGATCTGGCCGACTGGCTGGACTGGCGGATCTGGTCGCTGCCACGCCGTACGCTGCGCGAAGCGGACGTGCCCGCGGCCGCGATGACTGGCGATACCGATGCGGTGCGACGCCTGATCGACCTCGGTCTGCCGGTGGATGCCGTCGATGCCCAAGGCTGCACCGCGCTGCTGCGTGCGGCCGGTGGCGGCCACCTGGGCGTGGTTGCGCATCTGCTCGGCCGCGGTGCCGACCCGCAGCGCGCAGCCAATAGCGGCGCCACGCCGTTGTCGGCGGCGGTGAGCATGCGCCAGACCGATATCGTCGCTGCCCTGCTGCAGGCCGGCGCGCAGATCGAACATCGCCTGCCCGGTGGCGTGACCGTGCTGATGCTGGCGTGCGCACTCGGCTTGCCGGATATCGTGGCGCGTCTGCTCACGGCCGCAGCCAACGTGCACGCCACCGACGATCAGGGGTTGGCACCCCTGCATTGCGCGGCGCTGTACGGTTTCACCGCGCGCGACACCACCCGCCTGCTGGCGCTGCTGGACACCTTGCTGCTGGCCGGTGCCGACCCGGACGCGCTCGCCGGTGGGCGGGTCAGCCCGCTGCTGTTGTTGTTGGGTGCGCGCGCCGAACCGGGCACCGCCTGCGACGAAAAGGTGGTGCTGGCCGGGGTCGAACGTCTGCTCGACGAAGACGTCTCGCTGGATGTGGCCGATCAACGCGGCTTCGGCCCGCTGCATCTGGCCGCCCTGCATGGCTTGCCGCTGCTGGTGCAGCGCCTGCTGCGCGCCGGTGCCGATGCCGACCGTCGCGATGCGCTCAACCGCACCCCGCGCGAGATCGCCATCATGCGCGGCTTCATCGATGTGGCCGGCCAGTTCGAACCCGCGTTGCCGGGCGTCTCCTCGATGGCGCGCTTCCTGCGCGAAGGCCGCTGAGCCAGCGCGGCACACCGCTGCGGGTGCTGTTCGTATGCAGCCGCAACCGGCTGCGCAGTCCCACCGCCGAGCGCGTGTTCGCCGACTGGCCGGGCGTGCAGACCCAATCGGCCGGGCTGGCAGCGGACGCCGAGGTGCAGGTCACGCCCGAATTGCTGCAGGAGTCCGACCTGGTGCTGGTGATGGAGCGCCGCCACCTGCAGCTGCTGCGCAAACGCTTCGCCGCGCATCTGCGCCACTGCCGCGTGGTGTAGCTGCAGATTCCCGACGACTACACCTATATGGATCCGGCACTGATCCGTCGGCTGGAACACACGGTGCCACCGTTGCTGCGTTTGCCCGCATATTCGTAACCCGATCCCGACACCGCGCGTGTAAAACTGCGGGTTCTTTCGCTGGAAGGAAACGCCCACACGATGAGCGTGCGTATCGAGGACCACGCCATGCTGGGCAACTGCCACAGCGCGGCCCTGGTCGACCATCGCGGCACCATCGACTGGCTGTGTCTGCCACGCTTCGATTCCGATGCGGTCTTCGCATCGCTGCTGGGCGACGAGCAACACGGGCAATGGGCGTTGTCGCCCGCCGCCGCATTCCGCAGCGAACGCGCTTACGAAGACGACAGCCTGGTGCTGTGCACGCGCATGAGCACCGACACCGGCACGGTGGAACTGGTCGACTTCATGGTCGCCAGCGACAAAGGCGACAGCCACCAGCATCTGGTGCGCATCGTGCGCTGCGTGCAGGGCGAGATGCCCATGCACATGCGCCTGACGTTCCGTTTCAACTACGGCCGCACGGTGCCGTGGGTGACCGGCATCGACGGCGGCATTCGCGCGATCGCCGGCCCCGACCAGCTCGCGTTGCGCTCGCCGCAGGAACTGCACGGCGAAGACCTGGGCACCGAAGCCGACTTCACGTTGCGCGAAGGCGAAAGCACCTGGTTTCTGCTCAGTCACGGCGCCTCGCATCAGCCCACGCCGCCGGCGATCGACCCGGAGCAGGCGCTGCAACGCACGACCGCGTTCTGGCATGGCTGGGCACGTCGCTGCACCGATGTCGGCCCGTGGACCAAGCAGGTGCGTCGCTCGCTGGTGGTGTTGAAAGGGCTCAGCTATCTGCCCACCGGCGGTATTGTGGCTGCGCCCACCGCCTCGTTGCCGGAGCATCTGGGCGGCACGCGCAACTGGGATTACCGCTACTGCTGGTTGCGCGATTCGGTGTTTACGCTGATCGCGTTGCTGCAAGCCGGCTATCGCGATGAGGCTGCGGCGTTTCGCGACTGGGTCCAGCGCACCATCGCCGGGTCGCCGGATCAGTTACAGGCGCTGTATGGCATCGGCGGCGAGCGCCGATTGCAGGAATGGGAAGCGCACTGGCTGCCCGGCTACGAAAATTCCGTTCCGGTACGCATCGGTAACGGTGCGGTGGATCAATTCCAGCTCGATGTGTACGGCGAGCTGATCGGTGCCTTTCATTACGCACGCGAAAAAGGCGTGGCGCCGCCTGCCGATGACGACGGGTCGTCGGCGTCCTTGCTGGAAAAGATTCTCGACACGCTGGAAACCCTGTGGCGCCAACCGGACGAAGGCATCTGGGAAATCCGCGATGAGCGCCGGCATTTCGTGCATTCCAAAGTGATGGCGTGGCTGGCATTCGATTGCGGCAGCCGCGATGGCATTACCAATGCCGATGCCGACAAGCGCGCGCACTGGGGCCGGCTTGCCGAAGAGATCCGCGCCGAAGTACTGGAAAAAGGCGTGCATCCAGATGGCCACTTCGTACAGAGCTACGGCTCCGATCGTCTGGATGCATCGCTGTTGCTGATTCCTATCGTCGGCTTTCTGCCGCCGGACGATCCGCGCATCGCCGCGACCGCCGATGCGATCGCGCGCGAGCTCACCATCGATGGCCTGGTCGAACGCTATCGCGCCGACGACAGCGCCGATGGCCTGCCGGCAGGCGAGGGCACCTTCCTGGCCTGTAGTTTCTGGCTAGTAGAAAACTTTGCGTTGATCGGTCGCACCGATGAGGCGCGCGCATTGCTTGAGCGTTTGCTCGGGCTATGCAACGACGTGGGCCTGCTCGCAGAAGAATACGACCCGCGCGGCAAACGCATGCTTGGCAACTTCCCGCAAGGGTATTCCCACGTGGCCCTGGTCAATGCGGCATTGCGCCTGCACGGGCGCATGGGCGAAAAGGAAACACATCCATGAACGAACAAGCCACAACCCCGCCGTGCATCATCGTGGTCTTCGGTGCCCGCGGCGATCTGACCAAGCGGTTGGTCATGCCGGCGCTGTACAACCTGCGCCGCGCCGGTGCATTGGGTGAGGAATTCGCCATCGTCGGCATGGACCATGGCGACATCAGCGAACGCGCGTGGCGCAGCAACATGGGGCAGTCGATGACGCAGCTGCTGAGCAGCCGCGATGCCGAATTCCAGACCGATGAATTCGATACCGACACCTGGGACTGGCTGCGCGAGCGCATGCATTACCTGCGCGGCGACTTTACCGACCTTGGCGCGTATCAGGCGTTGGACGGCGTGCTGGAGAAACTGCACAAGCGGTATGGCACGCAAGGCAATGTGCTGTTCTATCTCGCCACCGCCGCGCGCTTTTTCGAGCCGGTGCTGTTGAATCTCGGCGAAGCCGGCCTGGTCAAACAGCGCGAAAATCAGGGCTGGCGCCGCGTCATCGTGGAAAAACCGTTCGGCCACGATCTGCCCAGCGCCAAGCATCTCAATGCCACCGTGGCCAAGGTGCTGCATGAGGATCAGGTGTTCCGCATCGATCATTTCCTGGGCAAGGAAACCGTGCAGAACATTCTTGCCTTCCGTTTTGCCAATGGTTTGTTCGAGCCGGTGTGGAACCGCGACCGCATCGATCACGTGCAGATCACCGCCGCCGAAACCATCGGTGTGGAAGGGCGCGGGCGCTTCTACGATCCCACCGGCTGCTTGCGCGACATGGTGCCCAATCATCTGTTCCAGCTGCTGGCGATGATTGCGATGGAACCGCCAGCCGCATTCACCACCGAGGCGATGCATCGCCGCCGCGCCGAAGTGATCGAAGCCGTGCGCCCGATCAAGCCGGAAGATGTGGTGCGCGGCCAATACGCGTCCGGCGCGGTCAATCGCAGCGCTGTGCCGGGCTATCGCGAAGAAGACACCGTGCCGGACGATTCGGAAACCGAAACCTATGTGGCGATGAAGCTACAGGTCGATACCTGGCGCTGGGCTGGCGTGCCGTTTTATTTGCGCACCGGCAAGCGTCTGCGCGAGCGCACTACCGAGATCGCCATCCGCTTCAAACCCGCGCCGCTGGCACCGTTTCGCAGCACCGAAGTCGGCGGTTACGGCCCCGACTGGCTGGTGCTGCATATCCAACCTGATGAAGGCATTTCGCTGCAGTTCGACGTCAAGCGCCCGGGCGCGCAGGTTGCACTGGCGCCGGTGCGCATGGACTTTCGCTACCGCGACTGGTTCCCCAAGGAATACACCGTGGGTTACGAGCGTCTGCTGCAGGACTGCATGAACGGCGAAGCCGGCCTGTTCCAGGATGCGGCGATGGTGGAAGGCGCCTGGCGCATCGTGCAGCCGATCCTGGATACCTGGAAACAACCGGCCAGCGACTTCCCCAACTACGCCGCCGGCAGCGCCGGCCCCTCGGCCGCCGACGCGCTACTCGCCATGAACGGCGGACACGCCTGGCGCGCACTCACCCCAGGCCGCAAACCGCCGCCGCGCCGCCCGCCGGAAGTGCGCAGCAGCGCTACGACGCCGATCAAGAAGGTAAGCAAGAAAACGGCGAAGAAAGCGGGCAAGGCGACATCCCAACGTGCTGCAGCACCTGCCGCAAAATCTGCTGGAAGCGCAGGCGGTTCGCCCAGCAAGGCTGCAAAAAAGCCAGTGGCCAAGCGGGCAGCGAAGAAAGTCGCAAAAACAGCTGAGAAGACCATGAGCAAAACCGCAGCCGGCAAGGCGGCAGCGAACAAGTCGATCAGCAAGAGTGCAGCTACCCGTAAACCGCACAATTGATTCGCAGGCGCCAGCCGTTGCGTGATGGCTGGCGCGTGTACAAAGCAATCGATGAAGCTTCTGGCTTGCTGCGTCACGATGCTCGTTGCCTAGCGACCGGCACACAGCGTGTGAAGACAGGCGCTCGCGATCATCGGTGTGTGCGTGAATCTCGATTGCAAACTAACGTGACGCGATGCTTGGCGAGCCCAGATCTGAGCAAGATAATGTGCGCATAGCAGATTGCTGAGGCCGCTAGCTGGGAAGAAGCTGTGCGCCTTGATCATTAGGTGAGCCTGCATAAGTTGAACTGATACTTGACTGGAGCAATTCCGGCAGGTGATAGTGACGCACCTGTGGCAGCCACGTCGTGCTCGATAGCGCCTGTAGCACTGTCGCGCAGTTAAAAATAGAGAGAGATTAGAACATGGAAGTTCTTAGGCCCTTGCGGCTTCGTCATTACGTTTACGCCCTGCTGCTGACCGTTGTCTACGGAGTCTCCGCGCAGGAGGTCAAACCAGAATGGACGGTTTCTGCCAAGCACCCAGAAATGCCAATGACAACCGTTGGCGTTTTTGACAATCAACATCGTGCAATTGAGGCCATGGCGCAGATCGCTGGTCCCAGCGATGCACAGTATGCGTATGCTTTAGCTACGCACGTAAAAGAGACAAAAACAAACGAAGATCAGACAGTTACGCTCACATACTGGCTTGGTAATGATCAACCTTCCGATCCCGAATGGACTTACTCTGCACTAGGTAGCTCTTACGCAACTGAGGTGGAGATGGTTGCACGTATTGAGTCCTTCTACAGTGAATTTAACGAATGTGGCAAGGTTTCGCTGAAGCCAGCAACTGAATGGACGCCATACTCGGCGGAATTCGAGGGTCGTTTTGATTCAAAAAGTTTTGATGTTATATCGAACGTAATTTATTACGATGGAACGTGCTTGCCTGTAGAGCACACTGGGATCGGTACTCGCCAGCGCAGGCTATTCTGTCCTTTATATACGGACTGGAACGATGATTATCAAGCCTGTGTAAATCTGGAAATATTTGCTTACTTGACCGGGTCTTCTCTAGAGGATACGTGTTCGGTTGGTAATCCGTGCGATGTAAAAACTGGGGAAAAGTCGCAGCCTGAACAGGATTTCGATCTTGGATGGATGCGTCTCGTTCGAACGTTTCGGTCCTCGCAGGTTGGACGGCGATCCAACCTTGGGGCGGGCTGGTTCAACTCACATGAAATCAGCGTTTCTGTCAGTGGCTCTCACGCAATACTTGCAGAAGGAAACGGGCTTCAACGTAGTTTCAAATCGGTCGGAAATTCTTTTATTGCTTCTGATGGTTCTGGGGATCGGCTTGAGAAAATAGCTAATGGATGGCGACTTTTTAGGTCGGATACGGTTTCGGAATTTGATGCTACAGGCGCGTTGGGCTTGGTGTCGAAGGATGACGGTACTTACCTTCGATATGCGTACGATCGGTCCTCGAGGTTGGAGTCGATCACGCACTCGACCGGGCGCAAGTTGGTTTTCCACTACGCTGATGGTTCCCGTTATGCTCAGCTTATTCGAATTGCGCTGGACGGAGTTGCGTTGGCTACCTACGCTTACTCTGACACTTTCCCGGATAGCGCGGTGCTGGAGAGCGTGACCTACGCGGACGGCCGGGTCAGGTCGTATCTGTATGAAGACGAGGATTTTTACCGCTTCCTGACCGGTGTGGTCGCGGAGGATGGAATGCGCTACAGCACATTCGCCTATAGCGCTAAGGGGCGTGTTGTGTCAAGCCAACATCACGACGGCGCAGACGGTGTGACGCTTGATTACACCGATGATGCCACCGTTGTAACCGATGCATTGGGGAAGCTGACGACATATACGCTGAGCCAGCGTTCCGCAGGTCCTAGAAAAATAGATGACGTCACCGACAGCGCAGGTACCCTCAGCAGCGACTATCTGGACGCAAGTGTCGATTTTCGTCGGCGCTTGAGAGCATCTACCGACCGTGCCGGGTTTATCACGCAACACGCGTATGCCGAACTTGCGGATGCTGGTGTGCCAGTCAATATGCATACGGTCACCGAGGCGGCTGGTTTAGCCAGTCAGCGAACGACAAGTACGCGCACGGCTGTCGACAGCAATCGATTGATGTCAGTTCAATCAAGTGACAAGAAAATAGGCTATGTCCGAAATGCGCGACTGCAGCCGCAGCAAGTCATCACGACCGACGTCGCAAGTGGTCAGACCAGGATTCTCAGGACGGACTACTGCGAGGCAGCAGATGTGGTTGCAGGCGGCGACTGTCCCGTGCTCGGTCTCCTGAAGTCCATCGACGGCCCGCGCACAGATATCGACGATCGTACGACCTACAACTACTACCCCGTCGATGACGCTGGATGCGATACGGTCACTGGGACGTGCATGTATCGCAAGGGCGACCTCAAGCAGGCCATCAATGCTCGCGGCCAGATCCGCGAGAATTTGAGCTATGACGCAGCAGGCCGCGTTCTTTCTGCTGTCGACGAGAACGGGGTGCTGACTGATTACAGCTACCACCCACGTGGTTGGCTGGCATCGACCACAGTTCACGGTGCGACTGTCGCGCAGAATCGCGTCACCACGTTCGAGTATTGGCCCACCGGCTTGGTCAAGCGCATCACCCAGCCCGATGGCAGTTACGCCACGTTTGTCTACGACCAGGCCCAACGCCTCACCGATGTCACCGATACGCTCGGCAATACCCTCCATTACGTGCTGGATAAGGCTGGCAATCGTTTAGATGAGCAGACTAAAGACGCACAAGGCGTGCTCAAGCGCAGCCTGACCCGTATTTACAATCAATTGGGCCAACTGGAAACGCAGGCGGACGCGGCCGCAAATCCCACCGACTACGCCTACGATGCAAATGGCAACCTGCGCTTGATCACCGACGCATTCGGCCGTAGCACCCTGCAAGAGCACGACCCACTCGGCCGGCTTGCACGCACGTTGCAGGATGTCGATGGCATCGAGGCCGAAACCAATGTGGGCTACGACACGCAGGATCGCCCGTTGCAGGTCAAGGACCCCAAACGTCTGGACACGCGCTACACGTACAACGGCTTCGGCGATACCCTGAAGCTGACCAGCCCGGACACCGGCGTCACTAGCTATACCTACGACAGCGCGGGCAACCGCGCCACGCAAACCGATGCGCGCGGCGTCACCTCCACCTACGCCTACGACGCGCTCAACCGCGTCTTGAGCATCAGCTATCCAACCGCCGCCTTCAATGTGAGCTATACCTATGACGTCACGCAGAGCGTGTGCGCCAGCGGTGAGACGTTCACAGTCGGGCGCTTGACCAAGCTCCAGGATGGCGGCGGTACCACTCAATACTGCTACAACCGCTTCGGCGAGGTGGTGCGCAAGGTGCAGGTGGTCAATGGCAAGACATTCGTGTTGCGCTACGACTACACACCGGGCGGCCGCTTGCGGTCGATGGTCTACCCGGACGGCACTACGGTTGATTATGTCCGCAACGCGAAAGGCCAGACGACCGAGGTTGGGGTGACCGCACGAGGCGGCAGCCGCCAACGTCTGTTGAGCGGAGCGACCTACTACCCGTTCGGCCCATCTTCCGGCTGGATCTATGGCAACGGCCGCAAGTTGGCACGCATGTACGATCAGGACTACCGGCCGCAGAGCATCCAGGACACCCGCACCGGAGGGCTGGAAATCGGCTTCGACTTTGACGCTGTTGGCGACCTTACTGCCTTGACCCCCGCAGGCAACCCGACGCCAGAGCTACGACTGGACTACGACGCCCTCGGTCGGCTCACAGCGCTGAAGGACGGCGCCGCCAATACCGTGATCGACGGCTACAGCTACGATGCCACCGGCAATCGCCTGAGTGCGAAGGTCGGCGGCGCGACGCAGGCCTACACCTACCCAACCACCAACCATCGCCTGAGTGCGGTCGCCGGCATGGTGCGTACCTACGACAAGTTGGGCAACACCCTCACCATCGGTGGGAAGGCACGGGAGTACCTGTACGACACCACCGGCCGCATGACTCTGGTCAAGCGGGCAGGTGTTGCTGTCATGAACTACCGCTACAACGGCCGCGGCGAGCAGGTACGCCGTTACCTAGGCACCAACAATACCTACACGCTCTACGATGAGGCGGGCCACTGGCTCGGTGATTACGACACCAACGGCGCACCCAAGCAGCAAGCAATCTGGCTGGACGACTTGCCGGTGGGCCTGCTGGCCAACGGCGGTCAACTGCACTACGTCGAACCCGATCACCTCGGCAGCCCACGTGTGGTCATCGATGCTGTCCGCGATGTTGCTGTGTGGAACTGGAGCCTGAAGGGCGAAGCCTTCGGCAACACCGCACCCAACCAGGATCCGGATGGGGATGGCACCGCGATGGTGGTCGACATGCGCTTCCCAGGGCAGCGATTTGATGCGGCAAGCGGGTTCAATCAGAACTACTTCCGTGACTACGATGCAGCTACTGGTCGGTATGGGCAGAGTGATCCGATTGGTATAGCGGCAGACATAAGTACCTATTCGTATGTCTCTGCAAATCCTTACGAAATGCTTGATTTACTAGGTTTGGAGTCAGTTGGCTCCTTCAATAATGGAGGGCACAGGCTCTCTTGGGAGAATGGCGTCAACCTCAGAGGGCCAGATTTTGTAAAAGTGTCTTTTAATTACGGTGTTGGCACCATCTCTTTTGCGCGAGGAAGGAATGGCAGGGTATATATGAGTAAAGGACTAGCAAAAATATATCCGCATCCAATAGCCGCAGGTGTTTCTGCTAGCATCGGATGGGTTAACGAATGTGAAGGACGTCCGAGCGACGCTACGCTAAATAATCTTTTCACTGGCCCAGGATTAGCTACCTTTGGGGCGTACGGGCCATTCGGTGGAGCATATAGCTATTCGCCAGGAGCCGGCTCTACTACAGAAATTGGAGCAGGTCTCGGGGTTTCTATAACTAAAGGTAGTGGCACCGGAGGCTTTGCAGGGGAAATAGGTGAGGTCATCAGCAACGATGGCTGGGGTTGGGCATGGTGAACATCGGAAAATCGATTTTTATAACTATCATTTCTTGTTGCATCTTATATGGTATTTACCTCTCTTCAGAAAAATCCAAAAGTATAGATTTATCTGGTAAGCCAGGAATTAGTGAATTAGGATCTGAAATCGAGCCGTTCGTGCAGAGCTTTGGGGGAAAGCCTATAAATTTCTTTGATCGGCTCAGCATTGCTGGCGGGCTCTCAAGTAAAATCTATTTGAGCGCTGGAAAATTTCCTCCGTTGGCGGAGTTTAGGCTGCTTTCATCAAGGTCGGGATGGGTGGAGATTTCGCCTGCAAAATCACCGTACTCGTTGACTTATCGATTTTGCAAAAAGAGGATGATGCTTTTACTCGAGCATTCCTTCAAATCCCATTGGATTTATGGAATTGAATGGGTTTCGGATGGAGAGGGGGTTTACTACTGCAACTCAACGTGAATGGCTTGGGGTGCATCACGCAAATTGGTTAGGTCAGGTTAAGACGCAGGCGGCCTAATACCAATTAGGTGCTATGCAGGTCATCTCACAGGCTGACGCTGTCTCCTCAATCTTCGGGTAATGGCCGGGCTTCGCTGATGCCACGATCGTGTTGTTCTCATTATGATGAAACGGGGTCAGGTCCTTAGGTATCCCCACGTTTTTAAGGTGCCAGGGTCATCTGCTCGCGCACTGCGTCGGGCAGTGAGCGCAAGCGTTCTAGCCAGCCTGAGACAGGTTCCATCGGCCAACGTCGGATCAGTGCCTCGCGGCCGACACGCAGTGTCGAGTAGAGCTTGCGCTGACTGTTGCGGGGCGACAGCCAGTGCGCGATGCCGGTGGCTTCGCAGCCCAGCCCTGCCAGCCAGCTGACGAAAGTGGCCAGGGTGTTGAGCAACAACAGGATCTGCAACCGCTCACCGCGACGGGTCAGGCTGTCTTCCATCGCCTGACCGTAGCGATGCGACTTCAGATCCCGAAATGCCAGCTCGATCTGCATCCGTCGTGCGTACAGGTTGACCAACTGCTTTGCGCTGGGCGCTTGCAGTTGTGGGGAGGCGACGATCAGCCACGGCTCGCGCTCACGCGCTGCTGCTTTCAAACTTGAGGATGCACGCGAGACCTTTGCAGGTGAGCGTCGATTGCGTTGCTGACGTCCCTGCGGTGTCTTGGCATAGAGCACCAGACGGCAATCGAGTGGATCACTGCGATTGGCCTGCATCGGTGGCAATGCGTGTGCACGGTTGGATGCCAGCGCATGCAAGCGTCGGCTATCGATCCATTGCGCTGCATCATCGGGCACGTCTTGCGGCTTGACCTGCGTGCGTCCGCGCAGACGCCCGACCCAATCCCAGCCCATCGGCGAGACGGCGCGAAACCACGGCGTGCGGAATCCGGCATCCGTGACCAGAATCGGACGCACATCGTCTGGAATCAGGTCCTTGAGGTGTTGCAGAAACCGCTTCTCCGCACCAGGCGAGCCTTGTTGTTTCCCAGCAACCACCATGTCCAGCAACGTGAGCGTGCGCCCACCGATCGGCACGGCTGCGCGCAGCAGACACCATGACTTGTCCGGCTTCAGATCGCTCCAGTCGATGACGATCACCGGCTGCGCGCTGCGCAGCAGCCAATGCGCCATGTCCCGCTCGATTACGGATCGCTCGCCCTGCAACGTACGATTGCACAGCAGGCGGTCGCATGCCTTGAGGGGCGCACGTACCCGCTTCGCGCCGGGCCATGCGCGTGCAATGTCGATCAAGGTCAGCCGGCCTCAGTGCAACAGTGCCTCAACCGCGCCAAGCAAGACGCGTCGACGTAATGCATGCATCCCGGAGAGTGAGTGAGACAGGCACTTCTGTAATACTTCGCTGGCGCGCATGGTCGGCACTCTTCTCTGGCTTAGTCACCTTGAAGCGTGCACCATGCGCGCACCTTCTTCCACACCCTGGCCCAGCAAGTACTTGATCTCGCAGGAAGAAATGTGGGGAAACCTCAGGGTCGGATTCACTTAACAAGTGACACTGTTTTGTGCGCTCGGCCGGCTTACTCCTCCCCAACGACGGCACCACCACTGGAATGGATGGCTATAGCTACGATGGCACCGGCAACCGCCTGAGTGCCAAGGTCGGCGGCGCCATGCAGACCTACACCTACCCAACTACCAGCCATCGCTTGAGTGCGGTCGCAGGCGTGGCGCGCACCTACGACAAGATGGGCAACACCCTCACCATCGGTGGCAAGGCACGCGGGTATCTGTACGACACCAGCGGCCGTATGACGCAGGTCAAACGCGCAGGCGCCGCAGTCATGAACTACCGCTACAACGGCCGCTGTGAGCAGGTACTCCGTTATCTGGGCACCACCAACACCCATACGCTTTACGACGAGGCGGGCCACTGGCTCGGCAACTACGAAACTACTGGCGGATTCAAATTGCATGCGCTTGCCAGAATAATTGCCATGAGTGTTTCGTACAAAGCTACTCAGCTGTAGTACGTCGATCCAGATAACAAAAAGTGAACTCATATGAAGCCTTACTTAAAATTTCTGGTTTTCATTGTCGCGGCGATGCTGTTTGTACCTGTCTTTGCATTTGTGGCGTATGACGCATTTGTAGTTGCGCCTCGCGTAGGCGATCTCCGGACCATCCTCAGCAACGCGGATCCTCTTGACCGTTCGCCTCCAGCTAATATCCGCCTGTATATCCATGCGCTGCACAGTAAAGGCGCATCACCTTCCGAGGTGATTGCGATGCGGCTGCATTCACGTTTTCTGCAACGTAGTGGCGTGTTTCGATCACACATAGAGCAGTTTCTGTGGGGACGACTGATTTCTCTGCATCTGTCCGAGGACGAGGTGCTTGCGCTCTATTCCACGCTCGCCTACAACGGGGAGGGAACAGGTTTGAATGCGTTGTCCCGACGCATGTTTGCAAAGCCGCTCAGTGATTTGGATGACCGTGAGGCGGCTACATTGGTCGCGTATACGCGGGCGCCGTGTGTGTATGCACGCGATCCTGCCAGTCTATCTGCGCGTCGCGATCGTCTGATTTCCGATGCACGAAGCGGACTTTAGCACCCCACTGCGCTGCCGCATCATGATGTGAAGCATTTCTAGGGAGCCAGAAAAATAGAAAAATTCCTGCGATCGATGAAAACATTGTTGGGCACGCTGCTGCTTGTCGCAGGCGCCTGTCTGTTGGGTGCGGGAATCAGTGCCTCGGCGGCGACCTTAGGGTTAACCAAGTTCGCGGACGATCGTCGTGGCGAATGGGCCTTCTTGATCCTTCCAGTCGACCTGGTCTTGGGCTCTCTACTTGGCTACTTCGGCAGACGGCTCTTGGTCGGGGCGTCTGGCTACACTCGCCGGCAAATCGGCGGTGCTTTTGCGTTTCTCGTCGTCGCGTCGTGCGTGTTTCTCACTTGGCGATTCAGCAATGGCAGTTGAGGGTCATCGGTCAGGCGTGGCTATATCGCGCGCGCCGGAAATGTTAGGTGCGAAGTGAAGCACGCCCGCGTGTCGAGGCTAGCTCGCTGCTTTATCGTAGCGGTTTGCGGCACGGAATCAGGCAGCGGATGCGCTAATCGCGGAGGCAACGCATGCGTTTTTTCACGTCTTCCGCGTCGCCGCTACTGCTTGATCATCCACATCCACATCCACCTTGACGTCGGCTTCGAACAGGCGCATCAGGTCTTCGCGCGCATCGCGCGAGGTCTGGATCACCTTGGCTTCGTCGTCGTAGACCAGGTGTTGCGCGCGCATCAGGTCTTCGTCGTGCTTGCGGAAGCGCTCGATGTGTTCGCGCGCGAGCGCATCGCCCACGCCGAGCGAGGTCAGCACGCGTCCGCCCAGTTCCAGGCTGGAGGCGAATACCTCGCGGAACGGTTCGGCGCCCAGGTCCATCAGTTTCCAGGCGTGTTGGCGGTTGCGCGCGCGCGCCAGCACCGTGGCCTGCGGGTACAGGCGGCGGATCAGCCGCACCGTCTTGATGTTGGTTTCCGGGTCGTCTACCGCAATCACAAACACCTTGATGCGATCGGCGCCGGCGGCGCGTAGCAGGTCCGGCCGGGTCGGGTCGCCGTAATACAGTTCGCCGCCGAAGCGGCGAATATCCTCCACCGTGTCGGGGTTGTGCTCCAGCGCCACAAACGGCACGTGGCGCGAGGTAAGCAGGCGGGCCACCACCTGGCCAAAACGGCCCACGCCCGCGATCAGCACCTGCGGCGACTGCGCATCGATGGTGTCGAAGGGCCGCTCGGACTTGGGCACCTGCACCCGCAATGGTCCATTGAGCAGGCGCTGCATCCCGAGCAGCAGCAGCGGCGTCAGGGCCATGGAGACACCGACGATGGCCACCAGGCGATCGTGATTGGCCGGATCCAGCAAGCCGACACGATCGGCTTCGTTGAACACCACAAACGCGAATTCGCCGCCCAGCCACAACACGCTGCCAAGCATCAGGCTGCTGCGTAGCGGCAGCTTGGCGACGCTGCCGATACCGACCAGCAGCGAGAACTTCACCACCAGCAAGATCGCCACGCCGGCGGCGATCAACCCCGGTTCGGCGACCACGCGATTGAGGTCGATGCCCATGCCCACCGAAATGAAGAACAAGCCCAGCAGCAAACCTTCGAACGGTTCGATCTGCGATTCGAGTTCGTGGCGGAATTCCGAATCGGCCAGCAGCACGCCGGCGATGAAGGCCCCCAGGCTGGCGCTCAGGCCGGCTTCCTGCATGATCCAGGCGGTACCCAGCACCACCAGCAACGCGCTGGCGGTGAACACCTCCGGCATGCGGGTGCGCGCCACTACGTTGAACAGATAGCGCAATACAAAGCGCCCGCACAAGATCACCAGCGCCAATGCGGCCATCGCCTTGGCCACATCGGGCCAGGCAAGAGTGGCGTTCTTGCTGCCACCGAGCAGCGGAATGGCGGCCAGCAACGGGATCGCGATCAGATCCTGAAACAGCAGGATGGCGAAGGCCAGTCGCCCGTAATCGCTGCCCAGCGCCTTGCGTTCGGCCAGCAGCTGCAGGCCCACCGCAGTGGACGACAACGCCAGCGCCACGCCGACGATGAGCGATGTTTTCCAGCCCAGGTTGCCCAGCATCAGCAGGCCGCCCAGGATCATGGCCGTCACCACCACCTGGGTGGCGCCGGCGCCGAACACCGAATGGCGCATTACCTTCAGGCGGGCTGGCGACAGCTCCAGGCCGATCACGAATAGCAGCATCACCACGCCGATTTCGGCCGCGCCGCTGATGCGCTCGGCATCCTGCACCACGCCCACACCATCCGGGCCAAGCACCACACCGGCGACCAGATAGGCCAGCACCGCGCCGAGGCCAAAGCGCTTGAACACCGGTACCGCCACGATGGCGGCCAGCATCAGGACCAGAGCCAGTTCCAGGCCACCGCTATGCATGCACATTCTCCGTTGAGGTGCGCATTATGCCGCCCGAAGCATCCGGCCAGCTTGCACCAACGTGCCGGAGTCGCCGCCGATGCGCATCGCATGCCACACGGTGCGGTGCTGTGACATGCGGCAGCGCCATGCAACCGGCCACGCCGGCACGCGCGGCCATGCGGCGACCGCAGCGCCCAGCATCCGCCAGGCGGAGCTGGTGTGCTGGATGCGCTGAGATCGCACCCTCGAAGCGAACAAGAGCCGCTACTGCGCCTGCGATAGCAGGACGCCGAGCAGCCTGCGCAGGGCCACTGCGCAGTCGCCAACGGCGTGCGGCCGGTGCGCTGTGCGGCATGCACGACGCATCTCACTGCGCCATGCATTCCTGCCGTGTGGCCGCGCTACGCTCGCTTTACTGCGCTCAGTGGCTCTTGAGCAGGAAGCGTCGATCCAGCGGCTGCAGCGGACGAGCGTTGAATGGATAGACGCGCTCGAAGGCGTTGATCTGCTCTTCGGACACCTGCACCGGCTGCTCGAGCACCACCCAGTCCACCGTTTCGCTGCACGGCGGGGTGGTCAGCGAGCCTTCGTAGCGATAGAAGCGGCGTTGCTGCTTGGGCGGAAGGAAATCGCTGGCCCGCACCGATGCGTTGGCGACCTGCCGGGTCTGGTTCCTGTCCTTGGGCATGGCATCCAGCACCCGCTGGAAGGCAGGATTGGCCTTGCCGGTTTCGAAGAAGATCGCCAGCACGCCCAGGGTTCCATCCGGACCCTGGTGCACGATGTGCGCCTCCATCGGGAAGCGCCGGCCGTTCAACAGGTGCTCGCTCGGGTGATGGAAATGCAGCTGCAACGCGGTGTACTGCTTGCCGCCGATCAGCATGGTGCCGCCGTCATGCAACTCCAGCTGGATGGAATGACCGGTGTTGCGCACCGCCAGCGGCACGGCGCTGTAGTCCAGCTCCAGCTTGCCCAGGTTGGCGTCGAGCGCGCCTTTCAGATCGATCGGGCTGTTCTGTTGGCCGTTGCCGCACAGCACGTTTTCCTTGGCCAGTTCGGCCCAGTGCTCGGCGCCCTCCGGACCGGTATAGCCCCACTCATGCCCGACGTGTTGGGGGGTCTCGTGCGCCTCCACGGGGGGCGTTGCAGGCAGCGTGGTTTGCGCCATGCCGACCGTGACCCAGCCCGCGGCGGCACACAGACACACCGGGCGGAGACGGCGTAACAAAAACGACATAGAAGACGGCATTGGTGATTCCTGAGCAGCGACGGGAGCGGAGGGGCGCAATGGCGCGCGCCCTGCCACGAAGATGTGCGGTGGGTTGGCTGTGCCAAGAAGCGGACTGTACCGATTGCTGTGCCGCACACCACAGGTTTGCGACGGCCGGTGGATTCGCTCAGACCAGCACGACCTCTTGGCGCGGCTGAGCGCATCGCGGCGACAGGGTTGCAGGTGAATGCCTGCACCACGCGCGGAGGTGCCACGACGATGGCACCTCCGCGTACTCGCTCTTGCGCAGCGTCAGTCGCGCGTTGTCGGCGGGGTGAGCGGCATGGCCTGCGCCAGCGCCGTGCAGTACAGGCTCGGCATGCTGGACGCCCGGTGAAGCGGGGCGGCTGCGAAGGATTGACCAAGCGAGCGCAGGCGCGCAGACTGCGCCGCGCCGCCGCCCGGATCACCGGTCGGTGCGCACCTTTCGGAGCCTTTACTCATGTCCAGCGACAGTCACCCTAGACCCGGGTCGATGACCCAGCTGGCGCGCGCCTGAGGCTCAGGTTCGCCGGCTGTCATCGACGACGGTCGTCACCAGGCGAACCACCATGTACAACGAAACCCTGCGCCTTGCCCAAGGCGTCGATGCCTTGATCGCACCTCTGGCCGAGCTCAACACGGCCGATGCGGTGGAATATCTCAACACGCTCGATCGCGACGATGCGGCACACGTGCTGGCCGCGCTGCCGCCGCCGCGTGCGGTGAAGTTGCTCGAACAACCCGAGCTGCGCGATGCCAGCGCACTGGTCGCCCTGCTGCCGGCCGAGCAGGCCGCCTCCTTGCTCGGGCAGATGGCCGACGACCGCGCCACCGATATCTTCCACGGCCTGGATGCCGAGCAGCGCCAGCCGCTGCTGTGGTTGCTCAGTGCCGAGGCGCGGCTGTCGATCCAGGCGCTGATGCGCTACCCGCCCAACACTGCCGGTGCGTTGATGACCACCGAATTCGTGGCGGTGTCGTCCGACTGGACAGTGGGCCGCACCTTGCAGCACATCCGCGAAGTGGAGCGCAGCCGCGAGACCGTTTACGCCATCTATCTGCTCGACCCGCAGACCCGCGTGCTGCAGCAGGTGGTCACCATGCGCCGGCTGATCACCGGCGCGCCGGAGGCACCGATCCTGGAGGTGGCGCAGGTCAATCCGCCGGTCACCGTGGACCCGGCACTGGACCAGGAAGAAGTGGCGCGCCTGATCCGCCGCCACGACCTGCTCGCGATCCCGGTGGTGGATGCGCGCGGGCATGTGCTGGGCATCGTCACCGTGGACGATGTGCTCGACGCATTGATCGCCGAATCCACCGAAGACGTGCACAAGTTCGGCGGCATGGAAGCGCTGGACAAGCCCTACATGCACATTGGGTTTGGCCAGATGATCAAGAAGCGCGCCGGTTGGTTGAGTGTGCTGTTTCTGGGCGAAATGCTCACCGCCAGCGCCATGCAGCACTTCGAGGACGAGTTGTCCAAGGCGGTGGTGCTGACCTTGTTCATTCCGTTGATCATGAGCTCGGGCGGCAACTCCGGTTCGCAGGCCACTTCGCTGCTGATCCGTTCGCTGGCGCTGCGTGAAATCCGCCTGGGCGACTGGTGGAAAGTGGCGCTGCGCGAGCTGCCCACCGGGCTGACCCTTGGCGCGATTCTGGGCGTGCTGGCGATCGTGCGCATCGCCATCTGGCAAACCGCCGGCCTGTACGACTATGGCCCGCATTGGCAGATGGTGGCGTTGACCATCGGTGCGGCGCTGATCGGCATCGTCACCTTCGGCTCGCTGTCCGGCTCGATGCTGCCATTCGTGCTGCAACGCTTCGGCTTCGACCCGGCCAGCGCCTCGGCACCGTTCGTGGCCACGCTGGTGGATGTCACCGGCTTGGTGATCTATTTCAGCATTGCCGCGGCGATCTTGAGCGGCACGTTGTTATAAGACAGGGCGATACAGGCCTGGCGAGCAATCGCCAGGCCTGTCTCTATGCGGGACGTGTCTAGGTGGACCGAGAGGGTGATGTCTGCGCGCTGCGCGCACGGATATCGATGACTTCGTCCCTGGCGTATCAGATCAGCAGCATGGCGGATCGTCGGATGTGGCAACGCCTTTAGCGCACCCCCGGTTGCGGTAGGTCCATAGGCTTGGTGCACGCGTGCTGTACAGCACGCCCATGCCTGGATCCATCAGTGCGTGTACCGTAGCGCGATGGCAGTGTTCTTCCCCGCACAATGAGTACCTATCACCTGCAACAGGTCTTCCGCCCCAGCACCGTTGCGGTGGTGGGTGGCAGTCCGCGCGATCGCTCGGCCGGGCGGGCGGTGGTGCGCAATCTGCGCGCGGCCGGCTTCCCTGGGCAGATCGGTTGGGTGAGCCCGCGCTATAGCGAGATCGATGGCGTGCGCACGGTGGCGCGCTTGACCGATCTGCCGTGGGTACCCGACCTAGTGGTGATCACCGCACCAGCGCGCATCGTGCCGCGCATCGTCTCCATCGCCGCGCGGCGCGGGGTGGCAGCAGCCATCATCCTCACCGCCGGTTTGGGCCGTGGCCCTGGTTCGCCGGCCGCACGCATGGAAGCGGCCGCACGGGCAAAGGGCATGCGCATCCTCGGCCCGCATTGCCTGGGCGTGATCGCCCCGCATGCGCGGCTCAATGCCAGCATCGCCGCGCACTGCCCACAGGCCGGCGATCTGGCGCTGATTTCCGAATCCAGCGCCATTGCCGCTGCCTTGGTGGAGTGGGGCGTGGCGCGCTCGGTCGGGTTCTCGGCGGTGGTGTCGCTGGGCGATACGCTGGATGTGGACTTCGGCGATCTGCTCGATTACTTCGCCACCGACTACCGCACCCGCGCCATCCTGCTCTACGTCGAACGCATCGGCGATGCGCGCAAGTTCATGTCGGCCGCGCGTGCGGCCGCACGCGCCAAACCAGTGGTGGTGGTCAAATCCGGCCGCCAGTTCCGCATCAATCCCAATGCCGATACCCACGCGCAGGCGCTGGCCGGCTCGGATGCGGTGTATGGCGCCGCGTTCGCGCGTGCCGGGCTGCTGCGCGTCGGCGCATTGGACGAGTTGTTCGCCGCGGCCGAAACGCTGGGCCGGCTTGGCAGCTTCCCGGGCCGGCGTCTGGCCATCCTGAGCAATGGAGGCGGGGTGGGGCAGCTGGCGGTGGACCAGTTAGTGCTGCGTGGCGGCACGTTGGCCGAGTTGTCGGCCAAGACCCTGGAGCGGCTGGACCAGTCGCTGCCGGAAGGCTGGTCGCGCAGCAACCCGGTGGACATCATTGTCGACGCCGATGGCGCGCGCTATGCCGCGGCGATCGAAGCGCTGCTGGACGACCCCGAAAACGACGCCTTGCTGGTGGTCAACGTGCCCACCGCGTTCACTTCCTCGGCCGACGCGGCCAAGGCGCTGACCCGCGCGCTGGAGCAACGCAACCGCTATCAGCGCGACAAGCCGGTGTTCGCGGTGTGGCTGGGCCAGGACGACGCGGCGATCGCCGCGCTCAACGCCGCGCGCGTGCCCACCTACGCCACCGAATCGGATGCGGTGCGCGGCTTCACCCACCTGGTCCGTTACCGCGAGGCGCAGGCGGCGCTGATGGAAACCCCACCCAGCCTGCCGGAAGACTTCGTGGTGGATGCCGGCATCGCGCGCGCGGTGGTCGATGAAGCCTTGGCTGCGGGCCGGCGTTGGTTGGACCCGGTGGCGACCAATCGGCTGCTGGCCGCCTACGGCATCCCGATCGTGCCGTTGCAGGTGGCCACCACCGCCAACGAGGCCGCCTTGCTGGCCGACCCGCTGCTGGCAATGGGGCGCACGGTCACCTTGAAGGTGTTGTCCGGCGACATCGCGCACAAGTCCGACGTGGATGGCGTGCGCCTGAATCTGTCCAGCGTGGCGGCGGTGCGCGAGGCGGCGGCCGGCATCCTGGCGCGTGCCCGCGCCGCGCTGCCGAACGCGGTCATCGAAGGGGTGATCGTGCAGCCCACCGTGCTGCGGCCCAAGGCGCGCGAGTTGATCGCCGGCATTGCCGACGATCCGGTGTTTGGCCCGGCGATCGTGTTCGGCCGTGGCGGCACTGCGGTGGAGGTGATCAACGACCGCGAACTGGCGTTGCCACCGCTGGATCTGCGCCTGGCCCACGAGCTGATCGGCCGCACCCGCGTCTCGCGCATCCTCAAGGCCTATCGCGACGTGCCGGCCGCCGACGAGCGCGCCGTGGCGCTGGTGCTGGTCAAGCTGGCGCAGCTGGCCGCCGACATCCCGGAAATCACCGAGCTGGATATCAACCCGCTGCTGGCCGACCGCGATGGCGTGATCGCGCTGGATGCCCGCGTGGCGGTGGCGCCGGCGCGCAAGCTGCACAAGGGCCGCGGTCATCCGCGTTTTGCGATCTTCCCGTATCCCAAGGAATGGGAGCGCCAGATCGCGCTTGGCGATGGCACCCACGCGCTGGTGCGCCCGGTGCGCCCGGAAGACGATGCATTGTTCCGCGCCTTCTTCGCGCGGGTCACCGATGAAGACCTGCGGTTGCGGTTCTTCCAGTCGGTCAAGCATTTCAGCCACGAATTCATCGCCCGCCTGACCCAGCTCGATTACGCCCGCTCGATCGCGCTGGTGGCCATCGACCCCAAGACCGGCGACATGCTTGGCGCGGTGCGCCTGCATGCCGACGCCGATTACGAGCGTGGCGAGTACGGCATCCTGATCCGCTCCGACCTCAAGGGCCACGGCATCGGCTGGCAGCTGATGCGCATCATGATCGAGTACGCACGCTGGCTGGGCCTGAAGCAGATCGAAGG
Organism: Xanthomonas sp. Leaf148; assembly: GCF_001423585.1. GTDB lineage: Bacteria > Pseudomonadota > Gammaproteobacteria > Xanthomonadales > Xanthomonadaceae > Xanthomonas. The sequence goes on from NZ_LMOP01000008.1 coordinate 230,483, forward strand.
CCAGGTGCTGCGCGAGAACCGCACCATGCTGGCGATGTGCCAGAGCCTGGGCTTTGGCGTACGCCCGGATCCGGACGATGCGACCCTGATGGCGGTGACACTCCCTATAATGGGCGAGCCGCGCCCGGCCTGACGTTGCGTCACGCCGCGGTCCCCCATCCTCCACCGCACGCCGGATCTGCCGGGCTTTGCCCTGGCCCGTTGTTCCGGCTGTCGTCTCGGCCCGCCTGGGAGTGTCAATGTTTCGCGAGTTCAGAATGTCGTTGTTGGTCGCCGCCGTCTGCCTGGGCGTCGCCGCCTGGTGGGGTCACACCACCTCAATGGGTTTGTGGCAGGCGTTGTGGTTGTGCCTGGTGCTGAGCGTGCTGGAGGTGTCGTTGTCGTTCGACAACGCGGTGGTCAATGCCGGCGTGCTCAAGCACATGAACGCGTTTTGGCAGAAGCTGTTCCTGACCGTGGGCATCCTGATTGCGGTGTTCGGCATGCGGCTGGTGTTCCCGATCGTGATCGTGTCGGTGGCGACCGGCATGGACCTGGTGCCGGTGATGCAGATGGCGCTCAAGGAGCCGGAGCGCTACAGCCAGGTGCTGACCGACAACTACCCGTCCATCGCCGCCTTCGGTGGCATGTTCCTGCTGCTGGTGTTCCTCAACTTCCTGTTCGACCAGGAGCGCAAGCTGCACTGGCTTGGCCCGGTGGAGCGGCTGGTCGGCAAGCTGGGCAAGGCCGATGCGATGTCGGTGATCGTGGCGGTCACGGTCCTGCTGTGCACCAAGCTGTTCCTGCCCGAGGCGATCTTCCAGAGCGTGCTGTTCGCCGGTCTGGGCGGCATCCTGCTGTATCTGCTGGTGGGCAGTGTGGATGCCTTGTTCGAGTCCGAAGAAAGCGAAGACGGCATGGGCCCGGCCAAGCGCTCGGGCATTGCCGCGTTCTTGTACCTGGAGGTGCTGGACGCCTCGTTCTCGTTCGACGGCGTGATTGGTGCATTCGCCATCACCCGCGACGTGGTCATCATCATGCTGGGCCTGGCGATCGGCGCGATGTTCGTGCGCTCGATGACGGTCTACCTGGTGCACAAGGGCACGCTGGACGAGTTTGTGTTTCTGGAGCACGGGGCGCATTACGCCATCGGCGTGCTGGCGATCATCATGCTGGTGGGCACCGTCTACCACGTGCCGGAAGTGCTGACCGGCCTGATCGGCGTGGCCTTCATCGTCGCCTCGGTGTGGTCGTCGATCCGCTACCGCAAGCGCCACCACATCGGCCCGACCGAGATCTGAGGCCGCCCGGCTGTGCGCAGGGCGTCACGCCGTTCACTTGAGAGCGGCCGGACTGCGCTTTCGCGTCTATTGGACGGGCGCTGCTAGATCTGTGTTTTGGCTGCAAGGCCCTTGCCTGCCCTCGCACTGTGAGTTTGCTGCGGGGCCCTTGCCCGCCCACCATCGCGGGACACGCCGTGAATCCGTCCCTGGAGGCTCTTACGCGGCATCCATGCCGCGTAAGGTCCCGCGACGGTGGGCGGGCAAGGACCAGTCGAGATGGTGCGCGCTATAAGCGGCTTTTACGCGAGCACCGACTAACGTTCTGGTGCGGTGTCCTCGCCGATTGCGGGACCGTATGGCGGCATGGATGCCGTCACCGAGCCCCCAGGGACGGGTTCACGGCGTGTCCCGCACGCGGTGAGGGCACCGCGCGCTCGACCTGGATTCGGCAGTGGCGCGCTCCTGGTGTTGCCGGGCGTGCCGCGCGACATCGCTCCGCGCCGGTCAATCGCCCGGGCGATGCTTGGTTGTGGGGCTCTGTACTGATGAAGTGCGTTGGCGCGTGTTGCGGATACGCCGCCGTTAGAGCAGCGCGCCAAGCGTGCGGTGCCGGCTGAGGCAGTGACGCGGCCAACTGTGACCGGCTTCAGCATTGATGCGTGTCGCAGCCAACCCAACCGAACCCAACTGGTCAGCAAAAATGCCCGTTTGGGCCTTGACTGCGCAGTCGAATTGGCGGGTCCTGCGGCCTGGCGACGACCGTTCGTCAGACAGTGCTTTGTGCCACAAGGGTTTGCGGTTTTTTCCTACATTTGGTGTTGACCCCTCCCAGCTACCCCACTATCTTGGGGGAGTCGGTGGTTGGCTGCCCCAAGCAGCTGGACCTGAAAGAGCACGAACTGCGGTAGGTACGCGGTCGATCAGCCTCCTCGCCGCAACCGCATTCGGTTTCATCCAGTCATCCAGGGCAGTGCCGTGGAGCGGACTGCGTGGGCCGATGGGGTTGCGGTTGTTTCGCCACTGACCACCACGCGACAGCACACCGCGCGGTGGCGGCCGTGGAATCTCCGGTAAGGAGATGGCTGGTGATGGCGATGCCGCCGCAGACTGCGTGTCTTGCGTGCTGGTCGTCCCGCACCGTCATCGCTGTCCAGGGAGTCCGGAACCGGTCGTAGCCCGTCCCCGAGCGGGTTCGTGTGCCTACGCATGGAGGACGCATGACCACCAACGACACCCTTGCCGCGATCGCCGCCGGTACCCTAACCAACACCAGCGTTCCCGCCAGTGTCAGCGCGCCCGCCCGTAGCGCGCCGGAGTTGACCGACCCGTCGGACGTCGTGCCGCCCCCCCGCCAAGCCATTGCAATGCACGCACAGACCATCGAAGAACAAACCGTTTCCACCTGGATCACCAAGGAAGCCGGCAATCGCAAGATTCCGTTCGAGCCGGAGCGCCTGGAGCGCGCCATCGATCAGATCCATGCCGAGTTCCCGCAGCTGGACGTGGCCGACTACAAGCGTTCGGTGTTCGGCTTTGTCGATCGCAAGGACAGCGTCAATGCCGACGACCTGGTCGACCACCTGATCCGCGAGGCCGAGGCCCGCGTCGATCTGACCACCCCGGAGTGGGAGCACTTCGCTGCGCGTCTGTATCTGCGCCGCCTGTACAAGCGCGCCAGCCGCAACCGCTTCTACGACGCCAGCCAGAAGTACGGCTCGTTCGTCGGCCTGCAGGAAAGCCTGGCCGACCGTAATGTCTATTCCAACGACATCCTGCGCCGCTATTCCAAGGACGAGCTGATCGAAGCCGGCAAGATGATCGCGCCCGAGCGCGACACCTTGTTTGCCTACAACGGCCTGTACCTGCTGGCCACCCGTTACCTGGCCACCGACAACTCGCGCGGCGTGTTCGAGCTGCCGCAGGAGCGTTGGCTGACGATTGCGCTGTACCTGATGCAGGACGAGATCGGCACCGGCAAGGGTAGCCGCGAGCGCCGCATGCAGCTGGTGGGCGAGGCCTACTGGGCGCTGTCCAACCTGTACATGACCGTGGCCACACCGACGCTGGCCAATGCCGGCAAGGTCGGCGGCCAGCTGTCGAGCTGCTTCATCGACACCGTCGACGACAGCCTGCAGGGCATCTACGACTCCAACACCGACGTGGCGCGCGTGTCCAAGCACGGCGGCGGCGTGGGTGCGTACCTGGGCTATGTGCGTTCGTCCGGTTCGGCGATCCGCGGCGTGTCCAATTCGTCCGGCGGCGTGGTGCCGTGGATCAAGCAGCTCAACAACACCGCCGTGTCGGTGGATCAGCTGGGCCAGCGCAAGGGCGCCATCGCGGTCTATCTGGACATCTTCCACCGCGACATCGAGTCGTTCCTGGATCTGCGCCTGAACAACGGCGACCAGCGCCTGCGCGCGCACGACGTGTTCACCTCGGTGTGCATCCCGGACCTGTTCATGGAAGCGGTCGAGCGTCGCGGCGACTGGTATCTGTTCGATCCGCATGAGGTCAAGCGGGTCAAGGGCTGGTACCTGCAGGATTTCTACGACGAGAAGAAGGGCGACGCCAACAGCAGCTTCCGTCGCAAGTACGAGGAAGTCGTTGCCGACGAGCGCATCACGCGCAAGACCGTCAAGGCGATCGAAATCTTCAAGCGCATCATGGTCAGCCAGCTGGAAACCGGCAATCCGTTCATGTTCTATCGCGATGAAGTCAATCGCAAGAACCCGAACAAGCACGAGGGCATGGTCTATTCGTCCAACCTGTGCACCGAGATCCTGCAGAACATGAGCCCGACGCGGATGATGCAGGAGATCATCAGCGGCAATCAGATCGTCACCACCAAGAAGGCGGGCGACTTCGTCGTGTGCAACCTGTCCTCGATTAACCTGGGCCGCGCAATCATCGCGCAGGACGACCAGGCCGATCTGCTGGGCGCCGACGTGCTGGAGCGGTTGATCCCGATCCAGGTGCGCATGCTCGACAACGTGATCGATCTCAATCAGCTGCCGGTGCCACAGGCCACGATCACCAATCAGAAGTACCGCGCCATCGGCCTGGGCACCTTCGGTTGGCATCACCTGCTGGCGCAGAAGGCCATCCATTGGAATGCCAAGGAAGCCGAGGATTACAGTGACGAACTGTATGAGCGCATCAACTACCTGACCATCCAGGCGAGCATGGAGCTGGCCAAGGAAAAGGGCACCTACAGCGTGTTCCGCGGCAGCGACTGGCATAACGGCGAGTACTTCCGTGCGCGCGATTACAACAGCCCGCAGTGGCTGGAGTTGTCGGCACAGGTGTCGGTCAATGGAGTGCGCAATGCGTGGATGCTGGCCGTGGCGCCGAACATGAGCACCGCACAGATTGCCGGCTCCACCGCGTCGATCGATCCGATCTACAGCGCGTTTTATTACGAAGAAAAGAAGGACTTCCGTCGTCCGGTCGCCGCTCCGGGCCTGTCGCTGGAAACCTGGCCGTACTACGAAAAGGGCGCCTACAAGGTCGACCAGTTCGCCAGCGTGCGCCAGAACGCGCGTCGTCAGCGCCACATCGACCAGTCGATCAGCTTCAACTTCTACGTGCCCAGCACCATCCGTGCGAGCACGTTGCTGGATCTGCACATGACCGCCTGGCGCGAAGGCTTGAAGACCACGTATTACGTGCGCTCCAACGACATCGATATCAGTGAGTGCGAGTGGTGTAGTAGCTAAGCGCATTCGCGCTTCGCTTCCACGGTTCGCGTTGCGAACCGTGGACCCTGCTTCACCAGCTCCCACACCCCGCGCCTTCGGCGCGCCCCCTAACTTAGGGGGCTTTCCTCCAGCGCGATTTTGCCGCCGTCGTCCCGCTCCACACGCGAGCTAGACCCGGAACACGAGTAGAGAAACCCATGTCCGCAACACCGCTTGAGCGCATCAAGATTCTGGAGCCGCGTCACCCCAACCGCTCCACTGCCATCATCAATGGTCAGACCTCCGGCATCCTCAACTGGAACGATATTCCGTACCCGTCCTTCTATCGGGCGTACAAGGAGCTGTCGACCAACTTCTGGATCCCCGACGAGGTGGACATGAAGGGCGATGCGCGCCAGTACAACGAGCTGTCGTCGCGCGAAAAGAATGCCTACGATTCGATTATCGGCTTGCTGGCCACGCTGGATTCGCCGCAGACGCGCTTCATCTACAACGTCGCCGAATACATCACCGACCCGGCCGCGCATGCCAATGCCGCGATCATCGGCCAGCAGGAAGTGATCCATAACGAGAGCTACAGCTACGTGCTGGCCTCGATCACCGGCCTGGCCGATCAGAACCGCGTGTTCGAGCTTGCCCGCACGCACCCGACCATCATCAAGCGCAATGCGCCGATCATGGGCGCCTACGACGACTTCCTGCGCGACAAGACCGCCGAAACGCTGATCCGCGCGCTGATCCAGTCCTCGATCCTGGAAGGCATCAACTTCTATTCCGGCTTTGCGTATTTCTACAATCTGGTCCGCCAGAACCGCATGACCGGCACCGGCAAGATCATCAGCTTCATCAATCGCGATGAGCTGGCGCATTCCAAGTTCATCAGCGAGCTGATTCGCGCCATCATCGGCGAGAACCAGGCGCTGCAGGGCGACCAGCTCACCGACTACGTGCACAAGGCGTTCGAGCACGCGATCGATCTGGAAACGGTATGGACCGCCGAAGTGCTGGACGGCATCGACGGCATCGACGTGGACGAGATGATCCGCTACGTGAAGTACCGCGCCAACAAGATGGCCGGCATGCTCGGCATCGAGAAGCTGTACGAAGGCGCCAACGACAACGTGATGCCGTGGATCAAGGCCTACGCCGACAACTTCACCGAAACCAAGACCGACTTCTTCGAAATGCGCAATGCGTCGTACAAGAAGACCAATTCGGATAATGGGTTTGATGATCTTTAAAAGACTTTAGTGCCTCATTTTTCAATGGAATGGAGTCGGTATGTCTCGCCTTAAGCCTTCCTTCGTCTTGAATATTCGAGAGGCGCTCGAACAATCAAAGTTCACACCTCAAGACTTTGAAATTGAGCTACCGACGGCTGGTCAAGTTCTTGTAAAGATAGTTTTCTCTCACAAGTCGGAGTATTTTCTATCTTTGGCCGAGACCACTAAGCAGGAGCGCGTTACTGTCGAGACTAAGTATTTTCAACAGTCGCGGACTCAACAGGTAGTACATACGGCATATCTCCTTAGACTTTCACCGGGAGAGTTTAAGACTCAGATCGAAACTGAGATCAGCGAGCCGGGTGACATCCTTCGAGAAATACCAAAATGGTGCAACAACATTCGTGCGGATCTCTACGCGGTTATCCCATCCAGGGATCCTTTAGAAGAGCTTCGAGCTAAATTGAATGAAAGCATTGAAGGGCGAATTGAAGATCCGAATGCACTTTTCTCCGAAGAAGAGTTGGAAGCTGTTGATGAGCGGTTCGACAAGATTTTTAAAGAATTCGTTGATTTGAAAGAGCAGCTGTCGCTCACCCAGCAGCAACTAAGTAAAATACAAGCTGAGTTTCAAGAGTTTAAAAGTAGTGCTCGCGTATATCCCAAAGGAATGTGGGCAAAGATGACAGGAAATCGTTTCCTTGGTTCAACTTGGAAATTCGTGAACACATCGGAGGGTAGGACGTTCCTGTTTGATCAAGCTCGTCGCTTGCTTGGTCAAGGGGATTAAGAACAGTTTGGAATTAAAGCCTACTTTCTGATCCTGCCCTTACATATGAGCGCGCACTGAAAAGAATCAATTACTAATATGCGCATCCTCCTCGCCCACACCTCGCTCAGCGGCAACACGCGCGATGTCGCGCGTGCGATCTGCGCGCGCTGCGAAGAGTTGGGCCATGCGGTAACCTGGATCGATGCCGATATCCAGACGCTGGCGCAGGCGTGCCCGGATGGCGCCGAACATGATCTCTACATCCTCGGTAGCTGGAGCATCAACGCCGGGCGTACGCCGCCGGAGATGAAGCGCTTCATCGAACAGCTCGTCAACGCGGTCGGCAAGCCGGAGCGGCTGGCGGTGTTCGGCACCGGCGAGACGCAATGGGGTGAGGAGAACTACTGCGGTGCCGCCCGGCGCATCGCCGCGTTCTTCGGCTCGCGCTATCCGCGGCTGGAGATCGAACAAATGCCCCACGGCGAACGCGACGCCACCAAGATCCAACACTGGACCGACACCATTCTTGCTCTTACCGACACACCGTTCGAGAACACCTCCCATGCAGACGCTCCACGCCTCCACACCTGACGACTACGTTGCCGCTCTTGCTGCGCATCCGCGCTTGCTGGTTGACTACTACAAGGACAATTGCCCGGGTTGCAAGATGCTCGACATGTCGCTGACCAAGTTCGCCGCGAGCGAGGACGCCGCAGGCGTCGCACTGCTCAAGGTCAAGCTGGAAGTGGTTGGCGAGGAGTTCTTCCGCAGCCTGGGGTTGCGGCAGACGCCTACTCTGGCCTTGTTCAAGGACGGCGCCGAAGTGACGCGTCTGCCCGGCTTCCAGTCGCCGGCGCAGGTGGAAGCGGCGGTCCGCAGCGGCCTGTGATGGCGACGGGCGCCCGGTCGATGCGAGGCGCCCGGCGATGAACGCCACCATCACCATCGTCGCCTGGAGCTTCCTGCTGGCGGGGCTGGGGTTGTTGACCGGTGCGGCGCTGTTGCCGGATCAGGCGCGCTGGATCCTGTTACTGCTGGGCGTGGCGTTCGGCGGCGTGGGGGGCGGCATCCTCGGCTATCGCGGATGGCATGCGCGGCGTGCTGCGTGGTTGCGCCGGCATGGCACGGTGGTGGAAGCGCGCTTCGTGTGCATCGAACACAATGCGTCTTTGCAGGTCAACGGTGTGCACCCGTTCCGTATCCTGGCCCAACGCCACGACCGCACGCATAACACCTTGACCGAGTATCGCAGCGATAACCTGTGGACCGATCCGCAGCCGTTCCTCACAGATGGGCAACCGCTGCGCATCTTCGTCGATCCGCAGCGTCCGGCGCGTTACCACATGGACCTGAGTTTCCTGCCGACGCTGCGCAGCTGATCGGGCTGGCTTTCCTTCCTTTTCCGGTACCGCCTTCATGACCAGCGCCACACCCGTTCCGCCGACCGAAGTGCGCATGGTCGAAATCGTGTTCCCCAACCACACCAATCACATGGGCACGCTGTTCGGCGGGCAGGCGTTGGCGTGGATGGACAAGGCCGCGTTTCTGGCCGCCTCGCGCTATGCGCGGCGTGCGGTGGTGACCGCACGCTCGGACCAGGTGGATTTCAAGCTGCCGATCCGTCAGGGCCAAATGGTGGAAACCATCGCGCGGGTGGTGTCGGTGGGGCGCAGTTCGATCAAGGTGGAAGTGGAGCTGATCGCCGAAGACCTGCTCAGCGGCGCGCGCGAGCTGTGCACACGAGGGCACTTCGTCATGATCGCCCTGGATGCCGATGGCAAGCCGACGATGGTGCCGCCGTTGCCAGCTGCTGGCGCTAGCTGATCAGGACCAGCGCGGCCATAGCGTCGCGAGCACTCGTCGGATGCGAGCGGCGATGAAGCGCGCACCCAGCGCTCGCCGCCGCCACACCTGCTCGATGCTTGCGCAGTTGCCAGATCGCCGCTGTTATTCCTGGACCTCGCGGTCCTCGCGCTTGGTTTCTTCCATCGCTTCGGGTTCCAGTTCTTCGGCGCTGCGATTGAGTTTGACGAACACGCCCCAGGCGATCAGCAACAGCGCAGCGCACAGGCCGACGGCAGCGGCATACGGCAGCTTGGCTGGGTCCTCGTGCATCAGCTCGAAGATCGATACCAGCGTTTCGATCGCCAGCGCGATCACGATCACCACGAAGAACCTCGACAGGTAGCGGCGCACGCGGGTGGGGCCGCTGACCTTGACGTCGCGCAGGATCTCTTCTTCGAAGATGGTCTGGCCCAGCTCCAGCGTCACCAATGCCACGGTGAGCAGGCCGATGGCTTCCAGCACCACGTTGAAGCGGTCGCGCACCACCATGTCGCCGCCCGGGGTGAAGCCATGCCACAACTCCAAGCCGGCCATCCCCACCAGCCCCGCTGCGCACAGCACGAAAAACGCCAGGATCACGAAGTGACCGGCACGGAACAGGTGGCTGAGCAGCTTCATGGGAGGCGACGCGGGTGATGGGACGCAGAGCATCGTGCGCAACGCGTCGTTGCAGCGCGAAGGCTACGCGAACCCGGCGCGCCCTCATCCGGCGCTTTGCGCCACCTTCTCCCGCAAGCGGGAGAAGGGACGTGCCAGAGCAACGAGGTGTAGCTCCCGCGAGCGGGAGAAGGGATGTGCCAGAGCAGCGAGGTGTAGCTCCCGCGTGCGGGAGAAGGGGCGTGCCAGAGCAACGAGGTGTAGCTCCCGCGTGCGGGAGAAGGGGCGTGCCAGAGCAACGAGGTGTAGTGGAGACGGAGGCCATCGGCCCAGTGCCGTGTAGCTACCATCATCCTAGCTCTCTGCTCTCTGCTCTCTGCTCTCTGCTCTCTGCTCTCTGCTCTCTGCTCTCCGCTCTCTGCTCTCCGCTCTCCGCTCCCTTCCCCCGCCTGCGGGGGAAGGTGCCCGAAGGGCGGATGGGGGTGCGGTTTACACGTAGCCCAACCGCTCGCACGCACTCCAACAGCCTCAGCTATGCCGCAACACCTGATACGCCTGCAGATGCACATTCGCCGCCATCAGCAGCGGTGCATTGCGACCGGTCTCGCGCACCCGTTTCAGCATGTCGCCAACGATCTGCGCCGCTTCCACATCCTGGCCGGCTTCCAGATCGCGCAGCATCGACGCCTTCAACGGCGAATCCACCTGCAACAAGGTCTGCAAAGCTTTTGCACGCGCCGGCTCGGGAATCGTCTGACCGGCCGCATCGGCGGCCCATAGGCATTCGTTGTACACGCCGTTGATCAACGCACGCCCATCGTCGGTGGCGACGATCGCGCCGACCGGTGCGCGCATCAGGCAGGTGGCCGCTGCCAATGCGGTGAGGAAGCTGTATTTATTCCACTGCTCCTGCGCGATCTGCGTGCTGGCCACATGGTCAATACCCGCCTGCGTGCATGCTGCGGCAAACGCCTGCACGCGCGCCGAGTCTGCGCTGCCATCGCGCTCGCCAAAGGTGATCGCCGCCGGCTTGCCCAGATGCAGAATCTCGCCGTGTTCGCCCTTGGTCGCGCTGATGAAGCACAGCCCGCCCAGCACCCGCGCCGCGCCGAAGCGCTCGTCCAGCGCCGCGTAATGGCGCAGCCCGTTGAGGATCGGCAGCACCGTGGTGTGTTCGCCCACGGCCGGTGCAATCGCCTCAAGCGCGTTATCCAGGTCGTAGGCCTTGCAGCTGAGCATCACCAGATCGAACGGCTGCTGCGCTACCAGCGCCGGCAATGCAGCGGCGGTGACATGCGCCACTTGCAGATCCGCATCGCCCAGCGGGCTGCGGATGCGCAAGCCATCGGCCTGCAACTGCGCCGCCCGCGCATCGCGCACCAGGAAGGTGACGTCCACGCCGGCCTGCGCCAAACGTCCGCCGAAGTAGCCGCCGGTACCGCCGGCGCCGAGAATGAGCATGCGCATGAAGTGATCTGTCCTCAGTCAATTTAGTCTTGCCCTTCCCCGCAGGCGGGGGAAGGTGCCCGAAGGGCGGATGGGGGGAAGCGCGTCCGCCAGCAACCGGCGTTCCCAATAAAATCCGCGCCCGGCGTTAGCTCCGCAACCCCACGCCACGGCGCAGCAGCCACAGCGCCAGCGCGCTGAGTACCGCGACAAAGCCCAGCATCAGCGCGTAGGCCACCCAGATCGGCACGTCGGAGCTGCCGAGCAGGCCGTAACGGAAGGCGTTGACCATGTAGAAGATCGGGTTGGCATGCGTGGCCGCTTCGGCCCAGCCGGGCAGCAACTTCACCGAATAGAACACACCGCCCAGGTAAGTCAGCGGGGTCAGGATGAAGGTGGGCACGATCGCCACGTCATCGAACTTCTTGGCGTACACCGCGTTGACGAAGCCGGCCAGCGAAAAGATGATCGCGCCCAGCAGCACGGTGGTCAGCGTCACGAAGGGATGCGGGATGCGGACCGGGGTGAAGAACATGGCGATGATCAGCACCAGCGCACCGACCATCACCCCGCGCAGCACCGCGCCGGACACATAGCCCCACAGGATCACCCAGTTGGGCATCGGGCTGACCAGCAGTTCTTCGACGTGGCGGCCGAACTTGGCGCCGAAAAAGCTGGACGAAATGTTGCCGTAGCTGTTCTGGATCACGCTCATCATCACCAGGCCCGGCACGATGAACTGCATGTAGGTGTAGCCGCCCATGTCGCCCACGCGCGAGCCGATCAGCCCGCCGAAGATCAGGAAGTACAGCGTCATGGTGATGGCCGGCGGCACCAGGGTCTGGCCCCAGATGCGCAGGATGCGCTGCACTTCGCGGCGCACGATGGTGCCCAGCGCAATCCAGTTGCGTTGGCGGGGTGTTGCGGGAACAGCGGACATCGAAGGCTCCGGGGAAGTCATGGGTGACCTGCCGGGCGCACGGGCGCCGCTGTAGCAGGAGCCGGGTCGGCGAGGGTCTCGCCGGGTCCGGTCAGACGAACGAACAATTCTTCCAGCCGGTTGCTCTTGGTACGCATCGAGCGCACCCGGATGCCGGCATCGCCTAGCGCGGCGAACACGCGGTTGAGGTCCATCGCGCGCGGCATGTCCAGATCCAGCGTGTGGCTGTCGATGGCGGTGAGCGTGGTGCCTTCGATCGCCGGCAGCTGAGCGGGCAGGTCACCGTCGATGTCGAACAGGAAGCCTTCCACGTCGAGCTTGGCCAGCAATTCGCGCATCGGCCCCTGGGTGACGATCTGGCCGTGGTTGATGATGGCCAGGTTGCGGCACAGGTGCTCGGCTTCTTCCAGGTAATGCGTGGTCAGGATGATGGTGGTGCCGGCGGCGTTGATCTCTTTCAGCACGCGCCACATATCGCGGCGGATCTCGATGTCCACGCCGGCGGTGGGCTCGTCCAGGATCAGCAGGCGCGGCTGGGTCATCATCGCGCGGGCGATCATCAACCGCCGTTTCATGCCGCCGGACAGCGTGCGGCTCATCACCTGGGCTTTTTCCCACAGGTGCGCGCGGCGCAGCTCCACTTCGGCCAGACGCTCGGCTTCCGCACGCGGCATGCCGTAGAAGCCGGCGTAATTGACCAGGATGTCGAAGGGCTTTTCAAACAGGTTGAAGTTGACCTCCTGCGGCACCAGGCCGATCAGCCGCATCGCCTCGCTGCGATGGGCGACCAGATCGGTGCCGAACACTTCCACCTGCCCGCCGGACAGGTTCACCAGCGAGCTGATGATGCCGATCAGGGTCGATTTGCCGGCGCCGTTGGGGCCGAGCAGGGCGAAGAAATCGCCTGGCGCCACATCCAGCGACACGCCCTTGAGCGCCTGGGTGCCGTTGTCGTAGGTCTTGCGCAGATCGCACACGCGCAGGGCGGGTGCGGTGATCGGAGATGGGGAATTCAAGGTGTTCCTTCGCGTCAGCGTGACGGCGCAGCGAGTTGCAGGCCGTTATTATAGAAGCCCGCGGGGGCAAGCCCCGATCACAGACTGTCCTAAATACGTTCGTGCCTGTTCAATTTCCCCTCAAGCTTGTCGACCGGCGCATGATTGCGCCCACCGTGGCCCACTGCCAGTTCGTGCGTGACGACGGGCAGCCGCTGGATTTCCAGCCCGGGCAGTTCATCCAGATCCACTTCAATGGCGCCGATGGCACGCCGACCAAGCGCAGCTATTCGCTGGCGACCATCCACGACCATGCGCTGGGACCGGGCGAGGCGGTGGATATCGCGGTGAGCTTCGTGCCCGGCGGCTCGGCCACCGCGCTGTTCGAAGGCCTGCAGATCGGCGACCAGTTGCAGGCCAGCGGCCCGTATGGCCGTTTCTGCCTGCGGCCGGGCGATGCCAACCAGCGCTATGTGCTGATCGCCACCGGCACCGGGGTCACCCCGTACCGGTCGATGCTGCCGTTGCTGGCCGAGGCGATCGCCAGCCGTGGCGTGCAGGTGGTCCTGCTGCAGGGTGCGCGCACCCCGGCCGAGCTGCTGTACGGCGAGGATTTCCGCGCGTTTGCCGACGCGCACCCGCAGTTTCGCTACGTGCCGTGCTTGTCGCGCGAGCTGCCTGACTCGCCGCATGCCGATGTGCGGCACGGCTATGTGCAGCAGCATCTGCCCGAATTCGCGCCCGATGCCCAGACCGATATCGCCTATCTCTGCGGCAACCCGGACATGGTGGACACCTGCGTCGAGGCACTGAAGACCGCCGGTCTGCCGAACGCGCAGATTCGTCGCGAAAAATACGTCAGTCCGCCACCGGCAAAGACCTGAGGACCGCCGGCGCCGCCGCGATGGCGCCGGTAACCGCAGGCACGCTGCACCGTCATGCAGCGTGCCTGCGGTTGCACACGCGCGAGGCTATGCCCGCGCTGTGTGCAGTGGCGGGCGTTGCAGCTCGACCGTGATGTGCACCAGTTCTTCGTGAATCTGCAACGCAGCGCGGACCAGGTCCGCATCGATGTCTGCGTCAGTGACCAGGCTGAGCACGCAGGCGTAGCGATCGCTGCCGACGCGCCACACATGCAGGTCGGCGATGGTGATCGCATGCGGAAGCTCGGCGATGACCTGCCTGACTTCCGCCACCACCGGCGCGTCCATTTCCGCATCCAGCAGCACGCGGCCGGTACTGCGCAGCAGTCCCCACGCCCACACGGTGACCAGTACCGCGCCGACGATGCCCATGAGCGGATCCAGCCACGTCACCCCCCAATGCATGCCGGCGACCAAGGCCACGATCGCCAGCACCGACGTGGCGGCATCGGCGACCACGTGCAGATACGCGGCACGTAGATTCAGATCGGCGTGACCGTCGTGGTGGTGATCATGCTCACCATGCGCGTGACCATGACCATGACCATGACCATGACCATGATGCGCATGCCCATGGCTGTGATCGTGCCCGTGCGCATGCGAGTCGCGTAACCACCACGCACAGATCAGATTCACCAGCAGGCCGATCACCGCGATGACCGTGGCTTCCTGATACTGGACGGGCTGGGGCGAGAACAGCCGTTCCACCGACTGGAAGGCCATCAGGCCGGCCACGCCCAGCAACAGCAGCGCGCTGCTGTAGCCGCCCAGCACCTCGACCTTCCAGGTGCCGAAGGTAAAGCGCGGGTCGGTGGCATGCCGCCGCGCAAAGCGGTAGGCGAACAACGCCAGCCCCAATGCAAGCGCATGCGAGCTCATATGCCAGCCATCGGCGAGCAAGGCCATGGAATTGAGTGTCCAGCCGCCGACGATCTCCACCACCATCATCACCACGGTCAGGATCACGGCCTTGCGGGTGTTGCGCTCGGCCAGCGGGTTGGTGCTGGCAAAGCGGTGCGACTGCGCGCAGTGGGGCGCGGTGGGCGTGATCGACATCGGTGTGAGCTCTGGCTACGATACCCCCACAGGGTATCTGAGATACCCCCATGGGGTATCTGAGATACCCCCATGGGGTATAGGGTAATGTCACATCTGAACCACGATAAATCCAAGCTCCTGGCGCGCGTGCGCAGGATCCGCGGGCAGGTGGAAGGGCTCGAGAAAGCCTTGGCGCAGGACGTGGACTGCACCGCGCTGTTGACCCAGGTCGCCGCGTTCCGTGGTGCGGCGCAGGGGTTGATGGTCGAGTTGCTCAGCGAACATCTCAAGCATCACGTGGCCGCGCCGGATGCGCTGGGCGACCGGGAGCTGGCGGTCGACGATGTCGCCGCCATCCTCAAGACCTATCTGAAGTGACGCCGCTGCTGGCCTGATACCGTGCGCGGATTACCTGCGCAGCGGCGCCAATCGCAGCGTCCATCCATCCGCGCTGCCAGCCACGGCGATGGCGTGACTGGCAACATCGGCGATGCATCGCTCAGCGCGGCTGCAAGGTCACCAGCACCACATCGTTACTACGCATCGGCACATTGACCTCCACCAGGCCATCGGCGCCGACACGGATGCGTGTGTCCTGCTCGGGCGTGTCGCGCGTGGCCTGCTGCAGTTGGGTCAACTGGGTCTGGTCCAAGGCTTTGGGCAGGCCCATGTCGATGTACAGCGACAGCGGGTCGTTACGGCGGTAGCCGGTCTTGCGCACCTGCAAGGTGTAATTGCCTGCGGGCACGTTGGTCATGCGCAACTGCAGCGGTGCGCTCTCGGTGGCGGCCACCAGCTTGGTATAGAACGGCGTATTGCTCACCGCCTGCACCGGCTGCTGCCAATCCCACACCAGCGCGGCGATGCGCTTGCCATCCACCGCTGCCAGCGCATGCGCATCGGGTAGCGGAATCTCGCGGCCCTGCAGCGCGTTCAAATATTTGTAGGCAAACCAGGCCGGCTTGCGAATGCCTTCGCGATTCATCAGCCCGAACCCACCATGGAACGGCGTCGGCGGCGGGCCGGGTTCTTCGAACAGATCGGTATAGGTCCAGTAGCTCATGCCCTGCACCAGCCCCTGCACCTGCTTGAGTTTGGTCAGGATGTAGGGCGCACTGATATAGCTGTCGTGGACATAATCGCGCGGCGTGTAGCTGCTGCTCCACTCGGTGAAATACAGCGGCAACTGCGGAAACGCCGATGCCTTGATCTGCGCATGCACGCGACGCACATCGCCCACGATGGCATCCGGCGATGCGGACAGCTTGACGTCCTGCTTGCCGTCTTCATCGAGAAAGCCGCCGTCCACGCCATAGGTATGCGTGGTGACGAAATCGATGGGGAGTGTGTTCTTGGCAACGAAAGCCAGCAGCTCCGGTACCCAGTCCGCGCCGGCAGTGGACGGACCACCGACGCGCAGCTGCGGGTCGATCGCCTTGATGGTGCGCGCGGTGTTGGCATACAGATCAAAGTAAGCCTGCTGGTCGGCGTTTTCCCAGAAGTCCTTCAAATTCGGCTCGTTCCACACCTCGAAGTACCACTGCCGTACTTCATCGGCGCCGTAGCGGTCGCGGATGTGCCGCACATACGCATCGATCAACTGAGTCCACTTGGCCGGATCTGGGTGCGAGGTGTTGCCCTTCCAGTAGAACAATGTCTGCTCGGAGGTTTTCATCGCGCCTGGGGTAAAGCCCAGCTCGACAAACGGGCGAATGCGCTTGGCCAGCAATGCGTCGTACAGCTGGTCCAGCTTGGTCCAGTCGTACACCAGCTTGCCGTCCACTTCTTTGACGGTGCCAAGCGCATCGTGGAAGACATCGTGGAAGCGGATGTAGCGAAATCCCAGTTCCTGCACAGCAGGCACCAGATGCGCCTGCGTGTCGGCGCGGATCAGCGTGCCCGGAAAATCCGAGCCCACCGACAGCGTGGCGAAGCGATCCACCGGCTTGCCGGCGGTGGAGAGATCCACTGCAATGTCGCGCGGTGCGGCGGCATGCGCCGGCGCCGGTAATGCCGTGCTGCAGGCCAGCGTCATCGCAAGCAAGATGGGTAACCGCATCGTCTCTCCTGATGGTATGTGCAGCGGCCTATGCAAACGCCCGTGCGCGATGACGCGTGCAGGCATTTTGCAGGTGACCGTCGCCGGGCGCTCAAGAATAACGGAATGCGTGTGCTGACTATCGCGGCTAGCCGTGGGATGTTCGTGCGCAGGAATGCGCACAGTCGCGTTCGTTAGCGGTCGCATCGGTTGCAGGAGGCGAGCAGCGGCGCCGCCATTGCAGCAGCGCGGTGCGATTGTGTGTGAGTGCAGATTGTCTTAGCACGCTTGGCAGAAAGAATACTCAGCAGCGGTGCCGCACATCGGCGCGGCCGCTGCCGGGACCCTGTCGCAGCTGATCGACTTCGCTACAGCGCGTGAGCACCTAAGAGCAGCTAGTAAAACCTAGCGAGCAATCGTCGGGGGTGTGGATTGCGCGTAGGGACCAGAGTGGGCGCGTGGCACATGCCGCACCGAGCACCGGCCGCACCCGCCTGGCGGTGAGTACAGTCGTTTTGCTAGCTGCGCTACATCATCGCGATCGCCAGCGTGGACCACTTGGCCAATGCAATCTGGCTGACTAGGGTGCGCAGCTGCAATCGGCCGTGGTCTTTCGAACATGGTCTTGACGATGCCAGACATCGTCAAGACCACTGCCCGCACCAACACGTCCGCAGATCTGCTGCTAACCCTGCGGTTCTTCGGCGACTGCGATCGCCTGGTGAACCATCAAGCTATCGACATACTGCTCCATGCTCTGGATCTTGCCGTCCTTGAGCCGATACAGATGCGCAAAGGTTGCGCGCATGAATTTTCCGGTCTTTGCGTAGGTGCCGGAATACGCGCCAAATGCTGCGACGTAATCCTTGTCGGCCAAGTACGTGTGAACCTCGGCCTTGTAGCCCACCCACTCGGTCGCCAGCCGATGGAACACCTGTTCGAAGACTTCTGCGGGGCCGGTATAGGTCCCCGCGTAAGGGAAGCCTGCCGCCTCTGTCCAGGTGGCCTCAGGCGCTAGCGCTGCGGACAGGTGTTTGCCGTTTTCTTCGGAAGAGCCTTCATAGGTTGCCCTGATGATGTCCAGATTGGTCTTCATCGGATCAACCCCACTTCATCTCGCCTTTGGCGACTTTCGCACCGATCTGCAGTGCCGTGCCCATGCCGGCTCCCGGATAGCGCTTGGTCATGGCCTCGATGAGCGCGGCGCTATCGGACGCCTTGCCCAGTTCTTCTTCGAATGCCAACAAGTAGTCGCGCGTGTAGTGGATCGCCGACACGTCGGTCGCGGCGCCCGGTGCCATATGTCCAGGAATCACCAGCGCCGGTTTGCGGGCCGCCATCGCATCCAGTGTCTTGATCCATGCCTTACGACCTTCCGCACTCGGCGTGTCGGCCGTCCATACATGCACGCCAGAGAACACCAGCACGCCACCGAAGATTGCATCGAGCGATTTGAGTGCGAGGTAACGGCGGTTGGCCAGGCCGTCTGCATCCACAATGGCGATGGATTGGCCTTCCAGCGTGATTGCGTTGCCATCGAATGCGTCCGGCATGACGATGTCTGCAAGTGTCTGCGGCCCGTTCTCCTTGAGCTGGGGGCCCCAGGTTGCAAGCTTTTTCTCGACGCTACGCTTGATGGCCGCAACGGTCGCAGATGCGGCGATGATGCGTGCATCAGGAAACGCGGCCTTGATCGGGCCCAGGCTGAAGTAATAGTCAGGGTCGCTTTGGCTGACGTAAATGGTGGTCAGCGTTTTGCCACCGGCCTTGATTGCATCAGCCAGCGCTTTGCCATCGGGTAGCGTGAAGCCGCCATCGATCAGCACCGCGTCGCGCGCGCCGGAGATCAGGACCGGCGCGCGAAAAAACCCGTTTTCACCCGCGGGAAAATGCTGCAGTTTTAAAGGCGCCTGTGCGGCCATTGCAGTGTTGACGGCGGGCACGGCTGAGGCGATACCTGCCACGGCAATGGTTTTGATGAGCTCTCTGCGTGTCGTCATGGTTGGTTCCTTTTGGAAAGATGCAACGGTGTTTTCAAGCGGCCTGAAGTTGACGTACGAATGCGCTTGGATCGGTATAGGCGGCATGTGCATCGATCTGCCATCGCTTCCCGCCGGATTCTGCGATGAACGTCGGTACGCCTTGGACGCCGAACTCGCGCATCAGTGCTTGCGCACCTTCAATGCGCATCCGATCCACGGCGAGAAGCTCGGCATCTGCCTGCGCCAGCCGTGTGGCGGCGTCCGCAAGGTGTAGATCTTCTAGAAGCCTGACCAGCCCGGCAGTGGTGGTCACATCTTTCCCGTCGACGTAACGGGCCTGTTGAATGGCCGTCAGCGTCGTCAGTTGCTGTGCCGGTGCTACCAGGGACACAGCGGTCAGCGCCAATATGGCTGCACCACTGTCGAACTGATGCTGGCGATCGCCGAGAACCTGCTGGCGATAGCGCTCAGTGAAACGCTGCCCGGTCAGATGTTCGATGCGCTGATCGTTCGCCCAGGCAAACGCGGCGAATTGATCGTCCATCGCTCGTGCACCCTTGCCGGCGAACAATCCGGAAGGCTGCAATTGAACAGCGATGCCAGGCGCGGTGGCCAGTGCGGAAATGGTCGACGCTGCGCCATAGCACCAGCCGCAGAGTGGGTCGAACAGATAGTGCAAAGTGGTGTTCATGCGCTTTCCTTGTGACTGTGGGACCCATCCTAGGGATCGATCATTGATCGATAAATACATACGTGGTAAATGCATCGTATGTTGAAAGCATCCAATCAAATGGGAGACGGACCCGGCGACCTCGGCAATCTCCGCCGCCTGGCGTACTTCGTTGCCGTGGTAGAAACCGGCTCGTTCACCGCTGCGGCCGAGCGCCTGGGCATTACCAAGGCGGTAGTGAGCCAACAAGTGGCTCGACTGGAACGCGAGTTCCGAACCTCTCTGCTGGTGCGCACCACGCGTAAAGTGCAAGCCACCGAAGTGGGGCAGGAGTTTTACGCGCGCTGCGCATCGATTCTGCGCGAGGCCGAGCATGCGTTTGACGGCTTGGCCGATCGATCCGCTGAGCCGTCGGGGATGTTGCGGCTCACTGCACCGTTCGACTATGGCGTGGGCGTGGTAGTGCCTGCGATCGCTGCATTCACCAAGCGCTATCCCCTGTGCAAGGTGGATGCGGTGCTCAGCGACCAAACGCTGGATTTGATGTCCACTCATATCGAAGTTGCCATCCGTGTCGGATGGCTGGCCGAAACAAGCGAGCAAGCGCGAAAAATTGGCACCTTCCGCCAACTGCTTGTCGCTCCCGCATCCATGGCAGCGGAGCTCGCAACGCTCGATAGCCCGGCCGACATCCTCTCGTTGCCCTTTGTCGCCAACACTGCGTTGCGTGATCATTTGCGGTGGACCTTCTCGTCGGACCAGCGACAGACCCAGGTGGTACACGCGCAGGCATCCATTTTTCTGGATGCCACGATGGCGGTGCGCGAAGCGGTGTGCCAGGGTGCCGGCTTGTCCGTGCTTCCAGACTATGTAGTGGCAGCGGACCTCGCTGCAGGGCGCCTGATTGAAGTGTTGCCGCATTGGCGCCTGCCTTTGGGCGGTATCCATGCGGTATTTCCTGCCGCCCGTTATCGCCCGACCAAGGTCCGCGCATTTGTGGACGTGCTGGTCGAGCGAGAAGCCTTGCGACAATCTACCCAACGCTAAGAGCGGCTAACAAAAGGACTGTGCAGCCGCTACGGTTTGTTAGCCGCTCGAAGTCGCGGTTGGCCACGTGTGGCCTTGACCGCAGGCGCCACCATGGCCGCTCCCAACCGAGCGCGCGCTTAGAACTTTGCGTCGCTCAGTGCTGCAAGAAACGCCATCGGATTCCAGTACTCGCGGTAATTGACCACCAGGCCATTCTTGAACGTCACCACCGTGGCATAGCTCATTTCATAGGGATTGCCGTTGGAGATGACCGTGCCCGACGCACTCCATTCGGCGATGGCCACGTTGGGATCATCGGTGGCATGGATCTTCAGGCTCGGGATGGTCTTGACGTCAATCACGTTCGGGTAATTGCGCAGATACTCGTAGATAGCGGCGCGACCTACCAGTTTCCTGGACGACACATCGGGTGCGAACGGGAACTCAACGACCACGTTCTCGTCGCAGAGTTCGGACCAACCTTTCATATCCTTGGCGAGAAACGTGTCCAAGGTGCGTTGTAGAAGTTGGACAGCGGTGTGGGTGCCTGGTGTGTTCATGCGTTGCTCCGGTGGGTTGGTGGTGTGGTCAGGCTTTTGGCCAGATCCAGTTGGATGCGATCCGTTCGGCCAGCATCATGGTTGGGAATGCTGTCGCCACCGAAGGCACGTCGGGCCAGATCGATGCATCGACAACACGCAATCCATCAATCCCGCGGACGCGGCCATCGATGTCGACCACGGCAGTCGGGTCGCGCTGTCCTCCCATCGGCACAGTGGAGGTTGGATGTTGGTAGGTCGCCACGCTGGCGGGCAGGGTGGCATCCAGCGCGGCGCGATCGCTCACAGCTGCGCCCGGCGCGAGCTCGCCGCCGACCACATCTGCAAACGGCGTGTGCCGCGCGATGTTCCTGATCAATTCCACGCCGTCGATCAAGCGCTCCCGATCGCCCGCATCGCTGAGGAAACCCAGATCGATGATCGGTGCCGCCTGCGGGTCGCGACTGGCGATGGTCACAGAGCCAACCGATCGCGGGCGCACCAGCGCCGCAAACAGCAGGAACATGGCGTTGTCGGATGACTGCCCATCGTCGGGCAGCGCCGCAGTGCTGATGTTGAGGTCGGCCTCATCTCCGACGGCATGCTGCGATCGCGTCCACAGCATGGCGCCAATGGGCGGATACGGCAGGCCGACGGCTTCCTTCTTGATCGACCACACGGTCGGAACCAGCGGGTGGTCCTGCAGGCGACGGCCCACCGGCAGATCGGCCACCACGTCGATGCCGAGGTTATGCAGCGTGTCGGCAGGGCCGATCCCCGAGCGCATCAGGATCGCCGGGCTGGCGTAGGTGCCTGCCGATAAAACGACTGTGTCAGCGCTGATCACTTCGCCACTGGCCAGACGGACTCCGGTGGCGCGCGTACCTTCCAGCACGACGGCATCGACCAGCACCTGGTCGCGGATGGTCAGGTTGGCGCGGGCACGCACCGCCTCGCTCAGCAGGGTCATGCCGGTCGTGAGCCGCACGCCCATGCGGGTGTTCATGACATAGGGGCCGACGCCCAGTGGGTGCGCGGTCGCAAACCCGGCCGAGCGCTCATGGCCTGCAGCGACCGCGGAGGCAATGAAGGCGCGGTGCTGGTCTGACACTTCTTCGTCGCCAAGCTGATGCACGGGGAAGGGGCCGTCATGGCCAGTGCCACCGGTCCCGGAGGTACGCTCCAGCGACTGGTAGAACGTCTGTGTAGCGTCCCAGCTCAGTGCCGCCAGATCGTGTTCCTGGGCCCAGCGGTCGTGGTCAGACTTTGGCAACCGCATCGCCACTGCGCCATTGATCGCGGACGAGCCCCCCAGCACCTTGCCGCGATTGAGTGGCATGCGCCTGCCGAGCAGGCCAGGCTCTGATTGAAAGCCCCAGTCGTGTTGTGGATCGCCGCCCACCAGATCCTGGCGCCGTACTGCGTCCGGATACGCGTTAGGTGCATAGGCCACGCCTGCCTCGATCAACAGCACGCGACGCGATACATCGGCACTCAGACGGTTGGCCAATACTGCGCCGGCGGACCCGCCACCAACGATGATCAGATCGTAGGTAGCACCTGATGTATCGATGATGCCTGCCGCATTGGAATGGGGCTGCGACAGATCCTTGCCGGTGCTTTCAGCGTCGTTGCGATCGATCATCGAGAGTGGCTTAAGAAGAGGTGGCGGCGATGCTGACACCTGGGTGTTACTGCCAACAAGCCTGTATTTTTCGATGCGATCCATCGTTTAATCCGTTGGATGGGCAAGTAAGCAAAAATCACATAAGGCGCCAACATGCTGGATGGTCTTTCGCTCGATCAATTGAGAACTTTTGTCGCCGCAGCCGAAGAGGGGAGCTTTTCCTCGGCGGGCAGACGCCTTCGACGTACCCAATCCGCCGTCTCCGAAACAATGAATAACCTCGAGACGCGTCTCGGCGTCCGCCTGTTCGATCGGCAGGGCCGGTATCCCAAGCTGACCCCGGAAGGGAAGGTGCTGCTCTCGGATGCAAGATCCATCATCGCAGGCGTCGAGAACCTGAAAGCCCGAGCGAAAGGGATATCCGGCGGCCTGGAGCCTGAACTCGTCGCAGTGATCGACGTCTTTTTCCCGATCACTGCCATGGCAGAAGCCGCGCACGAATTTCGTGTCCAGTTCCCGGACACGCCGCTGCGGTTATTTGTCGAGGCGCTTGGCGGCGCGATGCAGCCGGTGGTCGATGGCCGCGCCAGCTTTGGTGTTGTCGGGTCCTTGCAGATGTTGCCCAGTGGCCTGGAGTCGGAACAAATTGCCACGATCAACTTTGTCAGCGTGGCGGCCAGTCACCACCCGCTGGCCGCTTATGACGGGCCGATCCCGCGCGAGGAGCTCGCCAAGCATGTGCAACTGGTATTGACGGACCGCTCCAGCATCTCGGAAGGGCAGGAGTTCGGTGTGCTGTCTCCCCTGACCTGGCGGTTGGCGGACCTGTTTGCCAAGCATGCTTTTCTTCTCAGTGGCCTGGGGTGGGGTGGCATGCCGTTTCACGCGGTCTCCAACGACATCGCCGAAGGACGACTTGTTGTGCTTCCGATCGAGGCCACACCGGTCGGGGGATATCACATGCCCATCTCGGCGATCTACCGCCTCAGCGCGCCGCCGGGCCCTGCAGGCCGCTGGATGATTGAGCGTCTAAAGCATTGCACCAGGGGCCGGCAGGTCGCCACGGACCTCCCGGACTAGCGGGGCATTGGACGGTTGGTGCGTCGAATGGCGCCCAGACCGTCAGAGATCGAACAAAAAGATAGACACGCTCAAATATAT
Source organism: Xanthomonas sp. Leaf148 (assembly GCF_001423585.1). Classification (GTDB taxonomy): domain Bacteria; phylum Pseudomonadota; class Gammaproteobacteria; order Xanthomonadales; family Xanthomonadaceae; genus Xanthomonas. The sequence goes on from NZ_LMOP01000008.1 coordinate 254,268, forward strand.
GTATTAGTGTTTGTTACACACATTCACTAGATCCACTTCAACCCATGCCCACCAGCAGCCGTTTCGCCGTCGCCACCCATATCCTGACTGCGCTTGCAGTGGGCGATGGCACGCCGATGCGTTCGGAGGACCTGGCGTATTCGGCCAATACCGGTGCTGTGGTCATCCGTGGCCTGCTGTCGCGCCTCAGCGATGCGGGGCTGACGCGTTCGCAACTTGGCGCCGGCGGTGGCGCGATGCTGGCCAAACCGGCCAAGCAGATCAAACTGCTCGATGTCTATGCGGCGGTGGAGGATACGGAGCTGTTTGCGGTGCATCGGACGCCGCCCTGCAAGAGTTGTGCGGTGGGCGGTAACATCCTGGCAGCGCTTGAACCGACATTGACCCGAGCTCGCAGAGCACTTGAAGGCGAACTCGGAAAAACCACCATCGCAGATGTGGCCACCGACGTCGCTCGGTTGGGAAACTTCTCGATCCCTCTGGTCTGGTAATTTTTTAGCTTAAATGTCGATAAGTCGACGACACACACATATATATCGATAGGTCACGTCGACATCAGAGCCGCCAGTGTTTTGGGGTGCTGGCAACCTCTCTCACTTTAGAACCCCTCAACTTCAATCACATCAACAGGAATAGATCATGAGCATCGGCATTATTGGTTCTGGCGCGCTTGGCGCCAACGTGGCACGTGCACTCGCCAAGAAAGGGATTGCAGCATCGATTTCAAACAGCCGTGGACCGGCTTCGCTCGCTGCGCTGGTCGATGAGCTTGGTCCCTCGATTACTGCGGTTACCGCTGCCGAAGCGGCGAGCGCCGACATCGTGATCGCCGCGGTACGCTGGGTCGATGCCGAGAAAGTCATGACCGGCCTGCCAGCGTGGAATGGGCGCATCGTGATCGATGGCACCAATCCGGTGGAGTTTATCGACCCGGCTTCTGCGGACGCCAACGATCCCAGCAATCCACTGGCGGCCTACGGCATCAAGGCCGTGGATCTGGCGGGCAAGCATTCGAGCGAGGTGTTCAAGCACTTCGTGCCAGGGGCGAGGGTTGTCAAAGCGTTCAATCACCTCGACGTCAACGTCCTGGCCGAACCTGAAGTAGCCGGCGGCAAGCGCGTGCTGTTCTATTCAGGGGACGACGCTGCCGCTAAGGCCGAGGTACACGCGCTCATCGACGCGATGGGCTTTGCGCCGGTCGACCTCGGATCACTCGATGTCGGCGGGACGCTTGCATCGCTGCCTTTCGGCTCGCTCTCTGCACAGAACTTCGTAAAGCTTTAATCACAAGGCGCCAGGTTGCGGGTGGATGGAACCTCTGTTCCATCCATCCGTACTGTTTTGCAACCGATGAAGAGTGGCTAACACCACGTAGCGAGCAGTCGTCAGGTGGGTGTGGACGGCGCGCTCAGAACCGGCGTGTACGCGTGGACCGTGCCGCACCGAGCACCGAGCACCGAGCACCGAGCACCGAGCACCGGCCGCGCCCGCCTGGTGGTGAGTACAGTCGTTTTTTTAGCTGCGCTAAAGTCAAAGCGGGAATGCTCAAGCCTCTGGTCGCTAGGCGCGCGTCTTGCCACGAAGGTGCGCAGTGCTGCGCTTCGCTCTTTCCAACACCTTAGCCAGCGCTCGCTGATGGCGCAGTGCTGGCATGCGATGCACACAATAAGCGGCATCTCAGTGCACGAGTAACACCATCTTGGCCAATTCACCTCTATACGCGGCACGGATAGGAGGCGAATGATCGCTCCATATCGTGTGCGCTATGTCTTATGCGTACCGACTTGGAGTGTCGCTACAGCGGCATCCGCAACGATGACGGATCAACCTACGCATCCGCTCCACATCGGTGTAAAGGATGCTTGACACGCCCCAAATCTGCGCGCACTCTGCGTGTCAAGGGAACTTGACACAGGGGTGTGGGGTGAACAGCAGCGCAAACATGTCGCCGGTGCACGCATTGCCTTGCAGTGCTGTGATGCTCAAGGAATCTGCTTGTACTGCCATGCAGTGCACAGCGATCCACGCGCAGGCGTCCACGACATCGCTGGGCGCACGATGAGCGCCAAGACAGTGGCGCTGCGTGTACTGCCGGTCTGCAGCGTTGTCCTGATTCTGCTGGGTGCCTTGCGGCGCTGGCTGCCATGGCAGGTGAGCGATTACGCCCAGGGGCTGCTGATCGGCGTCGGCCTGGGCGGCTGGCTGGTGGCGCTGATGCTGCACGTCTCGTGCGGCAGCTTTCGCGACAGTGCGCCGCCTGCGTTGGTCCGCCGATATCACACGGAGCTCGCGCCGCCGATGCTGGCCTACGTCGTGGTCATGCTGTGCTGGCGGCATCTGCTGGCCAGTGTGGACGCCAACTGGATGCGTGTGCTGATTGCGCTGCTGCCTGCCTTGCTGCTGATGTTCGTGGTCCGTGCGGTGGCGCGTTTTGTACATGATTCGGATGAAATGCAACGCCGCATCGAGCTGGAATCGATCGCCATTGCCGCGGGTCTGGTGAGCCTGGCGTACATGACCGCCGGCTTCCTGCAATCGGCGCAGCTGATCGCGGTGCCGGCAGCGGCGGCGATGATCTGGGTGTTTCCGGTGCTGTGCATCACCTATGGCTTCACCAAGGCCATCAATGCACGCCGCTATCAATGAAGAGTCGGGTACGTGCATTGCGCGAAGCCAGCGGCTGGTCGCAAGGCGAGTTGGCCGAGCAGCTGGGCGTGTCGCGGCAAACCATCAATGCGCTGGAGACCGGCAAGTACGATCCCAGCCTGCCATTGGCGTTTCGCATCGCACGCTTGTTCGGCGAACCGATCGAGCACGTGTTTCTGTATGACGATGATCAGTAGTTGCGGTGGTCACAACCGACCGTCGGCAACGTCAGGGAATGGGCACTAGGAGAGGATGGACATGCTGAAGCAACTGAATGTGGCCGCCGCCATGCTGGCCGCGCTGCTGGCCGCAGGATGCCAACGCGCAGAGATGCCTGCTGCAGGCAACGCCGGCGCATCCGGGCCGGGCAAAACGCAGCCGGGCGCTGCAAACACGCATCAAGACACTACGGCCGGCAATCGCTATGGCAGCCTGCAATTTGCACCGTGTACGCTGAGTTCCGGCAGCGCGGCGGGCAATATCGAAGCGCAGTGCGCACAGCTGAAAGTGCCGGAAAACCCGGCGGCACCACATGGGCGCATGCTCGACTTGAAGATCGCCTGGCTGGAGAGTAACGCCGGTGCGGGCAGCACGCCGGACCCGGTGTTCTTCATTGCCGGCGGCCCAGGCCAGTCGGCCACGCAGGTGGCTGCAATCGTGGACATGGGCTTGCGCGAGGTGCGCAAACAGCGCGATCTTTTTCTGGTCGATCAGCGCGGCACCGGTGGATCGCATCCGCTGCAATGCCGCGATGGCGCCGGCAAGCCTTTGGAGATGCCAGGTGGCGCCGCCGCCAGCGTGACACAGCTCACCGACTATGCGCGGCAGTGCGCGGACGGCTTGCGCAACGACGCCGACCCGCGCTACTTCACGACGACCGAGGCCATCGCCGATCTGGATGCGGTACGCGCGGCCTTGGGCGTGCAGCAGCTCAATCTGATCGGCGGCTCCTACGGCACGCGCGTGGCGCAGCAGTACGCGATGCATTACCCGCAGCACACCCGCAGCGTGGTGCTCGATGGCGTGGCACCCAACGATCTGGTGATCGGCGGCGAGTTTGCGCGCACCTTCGAAGATGCGATTGCGCTGCAGGCCAAGCAATGCGCGTCCACGCCTGCATGCGCCAAACGCTTCACGGTCGATACCCGCACCCAGCTGCGGCAGGTGGTCGAGCGTTTGCGCCAGGCGCCGGTGGCAGTGGACTACCGCGACCCGCGCACCGGCGCGCTGCGCCACGAACAGGTGACCGCCGATACGGTGGTGGGGCTGGCGTTTGGATTTTCGTATGCACCGGAAACCGCCTCCCTGCTGCCGCTGGTGCTGGACGAAGCCGCCGAAGGCCGCTATGCGTCGTTGATGGCGTTGGCGCAGATGAGTGCGTCGGACATGTCCGATCAGATGAATCGCGCAATGCAATGGTCGGTGTTGTGCAGCGAGGATGCCGGGCGTTACCGCGCACCCACGGACAAGGACGCCACGCTGCTGGGCAATGAGGTGGCCGAGATGTTCTTCGCCCCGTGCAAGGTCTGGCCCGCAAAACCGGCACCGGCCGATGCAGCCAAGCCGTTCACATCGACGCTGCCGGTGCTGCTGCTGTCCGGCGAGCTCGATCCGGTGACACCGCCGCGCTACGCGCAACGTGTTTTGCAGGGTCTGCCCAACGGCCGCCACATCATCGCGCCGGGGCAGGGGCATGGCGTGTTCCGGCTCGGCTGCATGCCCAAGGTGCTGAGCCAGTTTCTGCAGACCACCGACGCCAAGGCGCTGGATGCCAGCTGCGTGGCCAGCCTCAACAACGTGCCAGCGTTCACCTCGTTCAACGGATGGGAACCATGAGCCGCATCGACCACGCCACGGAGGCGCACGCATGATCGTCGTCGAGAATCTGCACAAATCGTTCAAGACCAAAACCGGTCTGGTCAATGCGGTCGATGGAGTCAGTTTCAGCGCCGCCGACGGCCAGATCACCGGCTTGCTCGGCCCCAATGGCGCCGGCAAGACCACCACCTTGCGCATGCTCTACACCTTGATGTCGCCGGACCAGGGGCGCGTCACCGTGGATGGCGTGGACGCCGCGCACGACCCGGTCACGGTACGCCGTGCGCTGGGCGTGTTGCCGGATGCGCGCGGCGTTTACAAGCGCTTGAGCGCACGCGAGAACATCGCCTATTTCGGCGAATTGCACGGCATGTCGCGCAGCCAGATCGCCGAGCGCACGCGCGTGTTGTCCAGCGCATTGGACATGGACGATATTCTCGATCGCCAGACCGAAGGCTTCAGCCAGGGCCAGCGCACCAAGACCGCGATTGCACGCGCGCTGGTGCACGACCCGCGCAATGTGATTCTGGACGAGCCCACCAATGGCCTGGACGTGATGACCACGCGCGCGATGCGTGGCTTCCTGCAGCAGCTGCGTGCGGAAGGGCGCTGCGTGATCTTTTCCAGTCACATCATGCAAGAGGTGGCGGCGCTGTGCGATCGCATTGTCATCATCGCCAAGGGCACGGTGGTGGCGTCCGGCAGCGCCGACGAACTGCGTGCCGCCACCGGTGAAGACAACCTGGAAGACGCCTTCGTCAAGTCGATCGGCTCGGAAGAAGGACTGCACGCATGAGCAAGCGCTCCCTGTTGGCCACGTGGTGGACGGTGCTGCGCAAGGAACTGCGCGACATCTCGCGCGACCGCCGCACCCTGGCATTGGCGTTGCTGCTGTCGCCATTGCTGTATCCGATCCTGATCCTGGGCATGGGCGCCTTGAGCGAAAGCCGCGTGCGCACACAGATCGACAAGCCGTTGGACATCCCCACGCTCGGCCGCGAACACGCACCTAATCTGGTGCGGTTTCTCGCCGCGCAGGGACTCAACGCCGTGGATGCGCCAGCCGACCTGACGACGGCCATTCGCAACCAGGATGTGGACGTGGCGCTGCGCATCAGCGACAGCTATGCCGACGATTGGCGCGAAGGCCGTCCGGCGCTGGTGGAAATCATCAAGGACAGCACCCGCCGCGAGGCCGACGTGCCCAGCCTGCGCTTGCAGGCAGCATTGAGCGGCTACAACCAGCAGGTCGGCGCATTGCGTCTATTGGCGCGTGGCATCGATGCGCAGGTGAGCCGGCCACTGGAAATCGCCGCGCAGGACCTGGCCACTGCCGAAGCCAAGCGCGGGCAAATGATGGCGATGCTGTTGCCGGTGCTGCTGGTGATCACCTCGTTCCTGGGCGGCGCGTCGTTGATTCTGGACGCCACCGCCGGCGAGCGTGAGCGGCAGTCGCTGGAACCGCTGCTGGCAACGCCGGCACCACGCAGTGCGATTGTCAGCGGCAAGATCGCCGCCGCCTGCGTGATCGGCATGGTGTCGTTGTTGCTGACCTTGCTGGCCTTCAAGTTGAGCGCGCAGTTGTCCTCGTCCAATCTTGGGCGCCAGCTCAATGTGGGTTTCGTGCCGATGCTGCAGATGCTCTTCATCTTGGTGCCGATGCTGTTTGTCGGCACCTCGCTACTGACCTATCTGGCCGCCGCGGCCAAAAGCATGAAGGAAGCGCAGGCGCACATGACCTGGTTGCTGCTGCTGCCGATGCTGCCCGGCTACGCATTGATGGCGTATCCGCTGAAGACGCAGCTATGGCATTTTGCGGTGCCGTTTTTGGCGCAGAACCAGATGTTGCTCAAGGTGATCCGCCACGAAACCATCAACGCGCAGACCTGGGCGGTGTATCTGCTGGCCGGCTTCGGCGTGGCTGGGCTGTTGTGGTATGCGGCGGTACGTCGTTATCACCAGGAGCGCTTGGCGATTTCGGGATAAGTGGCTCGACAAGCGTGCAATGGCAGCGATGGTTTGCGCGTCGTGCGTTTGGCTTAGAGCGGCCAATACAACTACGGCGTGACCACCAGGCGGGCACGGCCAGTGCCTTGAATCGGCATAGGCTAGTCGCACACTCCGGTTATGGGCGGGCCGTCCGCACCCGCCTGACGGCTGTTCGTTACGGTTTGTTGGTCGCTCTTGGTGCGTCGTGCGTAGCGAGTGGATGACGGGACGCACATGATGGCGAACGACTGGCTGTTCGGTGGGCATGGTTGGTGGGGTTGCTGATCGGCTGGCCGCTGCGTGGATTTGGTGACACCGTACCCTCACCCCAACCCCTCTCCCGACGGGAGAGGGGCATGCGCGGTCACGTGATCGGTGGCTTGCGATGGCAGGCGCGGCGTTTCTGATCGAGCCAAGCAGTTTCCTTCTGTCATCGAAAGGAGCTGCTTCGTTCTCACATTGAACGAAGCAGCTCTCTTCTCCCATCGCACGAAGCAGCTCTCTTCTCACACAAAGCCAAGCAGCTCCCTTCTCACACAAAGCCAGGCAGCTCTCTTCTCACACAAAGCCAAGCAGCTCCCTTCTCCCATCGGGAGAAGGTGGCGCGTAGCGCCGGATGAGGGTACGGCCAGCACGCCCCAGTAACACTCTCGATGAGTGACGTCGCTGTCGCACATCCACGTGCAGCCACGCATGCTCCACAACGCAAAAGCCCGCATCGCTGCGGGCTTTTGCGTTTCCAATAGTTGTTGCGTCAATCAGCAGCGGCGAAGTGCGGAAGCGCACGCCGGTTGCAGTCCTAGACGCCTTTGATCCCGGTGCGGGCGATCTCCGATCCCGCAACGTCCCGTGCCGATACCGGCGCGCTCCTAGTGCAGCGTGCCGGTATCGAGGGGCGTGGGATCCAGGGTGGCGTCGACAAGCAGCGACGCCCTCCCCCATCAGTGCCTCAACCGCCCGGATTGAACGACAGCGTGCGGCGGGTGGTGACCGGTGCGGCAACCGGCTCGAAGCGCCAGCGCTTCACGGCGTTGAGCGCTTCGCGATCGAACACGCGCGGCGGGTTGGCGCGTAGCACGCGGGAGGCGGTGATCGAGCCATCCGTGCCCACCGTGAGCTCCACCAGCACTTCGCCGGAGGTGCCGGCGCGCAGCGCTTCGGGTGGGTAGCGCGGTGCCGGGGTGCTGATCGGGCGCAGCGACTGCGCAGCGGGCGCCGCTGCGGCGGCGGCGGCCGGTGCCGGGCGTGGTGCGGCCGGGGCAGGGGCTTCCGCCTGACGGCGGGCAGCGGCCTGGCGCTCGGCTTCGGCGGTCTGCTGGCGGGCGGCCTCCTGCTGGGCGGCAATCTGCTGGGCAGCGGCGGCTTCGCGGGTCTGCTGTTCGGCCAGACGCTTCTGCTCGGCAGCCTGCTTGGCCTTGTCCTCGACCAACTTCTTGGCCTGCTCGGCATCCTGCTCGGAGCGGTTGGCGGCGGTCTTCATGCCCGTCTCCAGGCCCGACTTCAGGCGCGGCAGTGCCGGTGCCTTGGGGTCGACCTTTTCGATCAGCGCGATCAGGCGCTGCGCCTCGGGGAACTCTTCGCGGCTGATGCCTTGTTCGGCGGCGATCAGCGTGTACGGCAACAGGTCGGTCAGCGCGCTGTTGACGGTGGCGTCCTGCGGCTGCTTCTCACGCAGGGCCAGGTAGTACTCCACCGCGTTGTCGCCAACCGGGGCGTACATGCGGTTGTCCTGCAGCGCCTTGGTAGCCGATTCGCGCAACTGATCGGCGGCCATCGATTGCACCTGCGGCGACACCGCGGTGGCGGGCGTCGGTGCCGCCGCCGATGCTGCCGGCGTAGTGCCGGTGGCAGGCGCGGTGGTAGCGGCCTTGTCTTCCTGCTTGGAGCAGGCAGCCAGGCCAACCAGCAAAATGACCGGCGCGATCCGGCGTGCCATACGGCCCTGTGTCAGATCCAACATGCGTCCCCCTTACCCCGAGTGCGAAAGATAACGTTGCTACGGCGAGCGCCGGCCATTGTTCCCGCAATGGACGGCAATGCCGCAATCTAGCATTGCTGGGGCGGTGTAAGCCAAGGGTTGCCGCAGCCGGATGCGAAATTCATCCTGCCGGGGCCGCCAGCGCCGCATCGGACGGCGCGCGGGCGGCCGGGTCGGGCAGCGGCGGGGCGGGGCAGTGGTGACGCAGGAAGTCCGCATGCGGCGGCAACGTGGCCACGGTCGCGTCCACGCGCTGGCGGATGCTTTCCAGAAAATGGCGCAGCTCCGCATCGCCCATCAGGTCGGCGACCGGGTGGTGCTGCTGCGGGGTGATGCCCTGGCCCAGCATCACCTGCACCCAGGAGTTCTCTGCAAACAACTCGTTGCCCTGATGGAACACGCGCCCGCTCTGGCGAAACAGCTCCATGCGGTGGCGTAACGAGTCGGGAATGTCCATCGCTGCGCAGTCGCGCCAGAACGGCGTGTCGCGGCGATCGGTGGCGTGGTAATGCAGGATCACGAAATCGCGGATATGCGCGATTTCATCGGCCGCCTGGCGGTTGTACTCGGCGATGTCGACCGCGTTGATCGTCTGCGGAAAGGTCTGCAGCAAGCGGACGATGCCGCGCTGGATCAGATGGATATTGGTCGACTCGATCGGCTCCAGAAACCCGCTGGCCAGCCCCAACGCCACGCAGTTCTTTTCCCACACGCGGTGGCGCTGATTGGGTGTGAAGCGCAGCGCCCGCGGTTCGGTGAGCGCACGTCCTTGCAGGTTGCGCTCCAGCACGGCCCGGGCGCTGTCCTGATCGGTATACCGGCTGGAATACACGATGCCGTTGCCCACGCGGTGCTGCAGCGGAATGCGCCACATCCAGCCCGATTGATCCGCGCGCGACCGCGTATAGGTTACCGGCGGGCCCACCGATTCGGTCTGCACCGCCAGCGCGCTGTCGGCAAACAACCAGCGCGACCAATCGTCGCTGCCCACGCCTAGCGTCTTGCCGATCAGCAACCCCGCAAAGCCGGTGCAATCGATGAATAGGTCGCCTTCCACGCGCGTGCCGTCCTGCAGCGTCAGCGCGGTGAGATAGCCGCTGTCCGGGTCGGTCTGCACCTCGCCGATGCGCCCTTCGATGCGCTGCACCCCAAAGCCTTCGCTGAAGCGGCGCAGGAAGCGCGCATACAGGCCCGCATCCAGGTGGTAGGCGTAGTTCATGCCACCGTTGGGCAGATGCGCAAAGCGGCCTTCCTGGGCGGCGCGCAACTCCAGGCAGTAGTCGCCGAAGTCGCGCGCCACACCGCGCTGGCGGCCCTTCAACCAGAAGTGGTGAAACCCCGCGCTCCAGTGATCGGTGCCGGTGTGGCCGAAGGAGTGGATGTAGTGCTTGTCCACATCGCGCCAATGCTCGAAGCCGATGCCGAGTTTGAAGGTGGCCTGGGTGGCGGCCATGAACGCGGCTTCGTCGATCTCCAGCAGCCGGTGGAAGGTGACCAGGCTGGGGATGGTGGCTTCGCCCACGCCTACCGTGCCGATCTCATCCGATTCCACCAGGGTGATCTGCAACTGCCGGCCCAGCAGCTTGGACAGTGCGGCGGCGGCCATCCAGCCGGCGGTGCCGCCACCGGCGATGACCACGCGCCGCACCGGGCGCTGCTGGGGGTCCAAGGGGGCGGTGTACGACATGCGTCAATCCTCAGCGGTTCAAGCGTTGCAGCAAGCGCGCGCGCAGGCTGCGGGCACGGTTGTCGTCCATCGGGGCCAGCACACCGCGCGCCGCGTCGGGCACATGCGCAGCCGTGCTCTCATCGGCTTCGAACACGTAATGCCGGAACACCTCCTGCCAGGTGGCGCGTTGTTCCGGCGGCAGGTCGCGCAGGGTGAGCAACGCCAGCATCAGCGCGTTCATCGGCGAATCCATGTAGGCCGGGCTTTGCCGCCACCAGAAATTGACCAGCACGTTGAAGCTTTCCAGCGCTTCCACGTGGTGCCACCACATGCTGGGAATGAACAGCGCATCGCCCGGTTCCAGCTCGGCGACCACGGCATGTTCCAGCGCCTGCGCATAGCGCGGAAAGCGCTGCAGGTCCGGCGCGGCGATATCCACCAGGCTGACCGGCTGACCGGCCGGGGTCAGATCCAGCGGGCCGATGTACAGATTGCTCAACTGCTCGGGCGGAAACAGCGTAAAGCGGCGGCGCCCGGCGACCACGCAGGCCAGGTTGTCCGGCAGGTCCTGATGGGCAGCGATCCGCGTGCGGTTGCCGATCCAGATACTGGCCAGCGGCTCGGCCTGCGGTAGCGCGATCGGGTTGTGCGCGCGCAGGCCGGGCAGGTAGGTGTCCAGCGTGGTGGAGCCGACATAGATCGCCGGCGGCTGCGCGTTGTGCAGGTCGCGCAACAAGGTGTCCAGCACCACCGTCAGCGGCACGCGCTCGGGGCGGAAGTTGAAGCCGCTCATGTCCGCGTTGTAGAAGAACCGCCCGCCGATCTCCGGTGGCCCGACTTGCGCCACCACCGCTTCGCCGCGATCGAATCCACGCAGGTACGCGGCGGCCGCCTGCGCGGACTGCGCACCGGCTTGCGCCAACGGCCAGTCGCGCACCAGCCCGCGCAGGACCAGCGGCGTGGTCGAACGCAGCAGCGCAGGATCCAGCTGCTGCGGATCCAGGCCGTGGCGTTCGTCGATGGCGCGCGGCTCAGCCGGCATGGCGGCGATTCAGGCGTTCGAGCAGGTGGCGGAATTGCGCGACCGAAGCCACCGCCATGTACAGCGGCTCCAGATCGCCATGCCGGTGCAGGTCCAGCAGCGCCGTCTTGCCGAGCGCGCGCAGGCGTTCTTCGTGCACGGTATGCAGGCCGGCCAGCCGGCAGTCCAGGCCGTTATCCAGGGTCGCTTCGAACACGAACGGTTCCAGCAACTCGTAGCGCAGCAGGCGCTCGACGAAGGCGTCGCTCGCCGCCAGCCCATCGTGCAGCGTGCGCAGCAATTGGCTGATGTGATACAGAAAATCGGTGGTGCCGCCGTGTTCGCGGAACAGCAGCTCGCCGTCCTGCGTGCTGATGCGTGGGCTGTCCAGGTCCACGTGCACCATCGGCCCTTCCGGTTGCTGGCCGATCAGAAACGGTTGGCGCTGGATCGCCATTGGCACATACGGCGCATCCCAGCGCGCGCCATCCAGAAACAGGTTTTCGCCCAGGCGTAATCCCAGCAGGGCCAGCGGTTGAAACCGCCCGCTATCGTTGCGGTGGAACACGATTGGGTATTGGCCTTGCAGCTGGCGGAATTCCTGCGGAAACGTCGCCGCCGACATCACGTCATCGCCATAGGCGGCGCCATAGGCGGTGATCACGCGCAGATCGCGGTGATCGAGATTGTTCAACAACACAGCATTGGTCATGGGGGTCGCCACATCACGCGGGGGCGCGTGGCCCATGCTTGGACAGTTACCCCTCGCGCGGCAAGTGCCGCTGTCGTGCTGCACCTGTCGCAGGAAGGTCGTGCAAGCGTCCCGGCAGACGCGCTGCCGGGACGCTCGGTGCCGCAATTACATCACCAGAACTTGTAGCGCAGGCCCAGCATGTAGCGCGGGCCGGTCTGGGTGGCATAGACGATCTGGTTCTTCTGCCGGCCGTGCTGACGCTGCACTTCGTCGGTGAGGTTGATCGCCTCCAGGCTCAGCGACAGGTTCTCGTTCCACTGGTAGCCGATGCTCAAATCCAGCTGGCCATAGGCTTCGGTGTAGACCGGGTTGGGCTGGCCGCTGCCGTCGAAACGCGCGGCCAGGAACTCGTCGCGCCAGTTGTAGGCCGCACGCACCTGCCACTTGTCCTTGTCGTAGAAGCCGACCACGTTGGCCGAATCGCTCAGGCCTTCCAGCGCGAACTGCTCGCCGATCACCGCATTGTTATAGGTCAGCCCGGAGTCGACCATGGTGTAGTTGGCCGACACGCCGAAGCCGCTGACGCCGAACATGTGCTGCAGGTTGAATTCCCACCCGTCCAGCGACGCCGAGCGCTGGTTGGCCGGCGCGGTGATGGCGAAGTTGGCCACCGGGTCGCCGGGCTGCCCGCTGATCACGCCGGTGGCGTTGCCGTTGGCATCGTCGGCCCCGCGCACCACGCCGGGCGCGCCGCCGCGGTTGCGGAAGATGTAGTTGCGGATACAGGTCAGGTCGGCCGAGGCGCAGCCGTTGCCCAGCGCTTCGTTCCAGTACGTACCGCCCACCGGGGTGTTCAATCCCAGCGCGGTGTCGTTGCGCGTGGTCACACCGATGTAGTTGTCGATGTTCTTGCGGAAAAAGCCCACCGAGGCGTAGCTGGCATCGCTGTAGTACCACTCCAGCGAAACATCGATGTTGTGCGAGAGCAGCGGCTTCAGGCCGGGGTTGCCTTCCTGGCCGGTGCCGCCTTCCAGGCGTGCGATCTGGTTGAGCGTCTGCCCGCCCTGGATGTCGCCCCAGCCGGGACGGCCGATGGTTTCGCCGTAACTGCCGCGCAGCACCAGGTCGTCGGTGAGCTTGAAGCTCAGGTCCAGGCTGGGCAGCCAGTATTCGTACTTGCCGCTGCCGCCGGCGAAGGCCGAGTCGGCCAGACGGATCGGCAACTCGTTGTTGGCGACCCAATCGATGCCGACCGCCACCGGCACCAGCGCCTGCGCGTCCACCTTGGTTTCTTCGTAACGCACACCGGCGGCCAGGCTGATCGGCACGCGCAGATCGTCCCAGCTGTTATTCCACTGCAGGTAGGCGTTCTTGGATTTTTCAGTCACTCGGCGGTCGGTGTTGAACACCGGCGAGATGCGGTACAGCGCGTCATCGCCCGCAGCTTGCGCGGCGGCCTGGCGTGCGCGCTCGAAGTCGAACAGGAACAACTGGTTGAACTGCGCCGGGTTGCCGCTGCCGCCGATCGCATCGAAATACTGCGCGAACGAGCTCGGAATCCACAGATCGTCCGGGTAATCAGCCGCGGTGCCGTTGCCGCCCCAGGTATCGCGCTGCACGTTGGAGAACGCCGAACGATTCTTCACTTCGGTGCTGCCGATACCGAACTTCAACTGCGAGTAATTTTCGAAGGTGAAGTCGCCGTTGACCTGCGCCTGGTCGATCTCCGACTTCATGTAGCTGTTGCGGAACGCCGAGCCGGTGACCAACGTGCGCGAGGGGTCCAGCCCGTTCAGGCCGAAGCCCAGCTGCTGCTGCAACACCGGGAAATCCTTGCTGAAATCCACCACCGAGGTGCCGCGGTAGAAGCCGGACACGCCCAGCGAATTGCTCGACCCGTACGGGCTGTCCGCGCCGGCTTCGGCGGTGGAGCGGTGGATATCGAAGTTGAGCTTGAACTGATCGTTCACCGCCCAATCCACGTTGAAGCCCAGCGACTTGTTCTGGTTACGCGTCGCGGCGTTGGAGCCGGCGGTAGCCAGATCGCTGGTAGCCGGGTTGACGATTTCCGAGTAGGTGATCGGACCTGCCACCGGACCATTGGTCCAGGCGCTGGCGGAGGGGCCGTAGTTGAACCACACCGACATTTCGTTGCGCTGCTGCTGGATCTTGTTTTCCGAGTACGTGTAATCCAGCGTGGTAGTGATGTTGTCGAGCGGCTTGTACTGCAGTACCAGCTGGCCGTTGGTGCGCTGGCGCTCAACGCCGACCACGCGGTAGTTGAGGTTCTGCGGCACCGAGTAGATATCGTTCGGGCCGGGGCGGTTGACAATGTTCTCCGAGCCCGGCGCACCCGGCTGCGGGATGGTGCCGTAGGCGGTGGAATCGCCACGGAACGAACGCCAGCCGTTAGGCACGCCGACCTGGCTGTAGCCAAAGTCGCGTTCCTGGTAGCTGCCGCTCAACGACACGCCAAAGCGTCCATCGGCCGAGGTGGTGCTGAAGATGCCGGAGATTTCCGGCGTCAGCGAGTCGCCCTGCAGGCGGCCGGGCAGGTTCTCGTTGGACGCATCGTGCACGCCCTTGAGGCCCACGTTGGCATGCATGCCCGGGTTGTCCAGCGGCCGGGCCGTCTTGATGTTGATGGTGGCACCGATGCCGCCGGTGGGCGTGCTGGCGCGGCTGGTCTTGAACACCTCGATGCCGGAGATCGACTCGGACGCCAGGTTGGCGAAGTCGAACGCACGCGAGTTGGAGGCATTGGATTCTTCGATGCTGGCGCCCGGCATCTGCCGGCCGTTCAACAACACCAAGTTGAAGTCGGGGCCGACGCCACGCACGGTGACGCGCGAGCCTTCGCCCAGCGAACGGTCGATCGACACGCCGCTGATGCGCTGCAGCGACTCGGCCAGGTTGGTATCGGGGAACTTGCCGATGTCCTCGGCCACGATGCCGTCGACGATGCCCTGCGCGTCGCGCTTGACGTTCATCGACGAGGTGAGGCTGCCGCGGATACCGCTGACCTGCACGGTATCGAGCGTGGCAGGGTCGGCCTGGCTGGAGCCGGGAACGGTCGAGGCCGACTGCGGCGCCGGCGCGGTTTGCGCGGCCAGCGGCGTCGACAATGCGAACAACAAGGCAGACGTCAAGCGCCGCGTGCGCGGCAGGGTGCGTAGCTCTCTCACGATGATTCCATCCCCAAGCAAAGAAAGCCGGCCCCAAACGGGACAGGCAAAGGTCGAACAGCAATCGCGCATTTGTTAGCGCTGGCTTAACAAAGTCAATTTGCAGTGCAGCATCGGCCGCAAGCCAATGGCGTCACACATCGTTCCAATACGCACATCGCTTGATGCAGCCGCACTCGATCGCTTGGTCGTACCATCGGGCGTCGATGACGCAGTGGCAGCTATCCCTGGGCGACCGACATGGCGACTGCGCACATTCAGCCGAGCGGAGTTGGCGCGTAGGTGCGGCAGGCAGGTTCAGCAGGGCGGGGGCGGGTGGCGACCTCGGCGCCTCGCAGGCCTGCCGACCACTTGCCTGCCGTGGTCCCATCGTCAGCCGCGCTAATCACCCTTTACGCACCGGAGCGAACCAATGATCGATCTGTACTACTGGCCCACCCCCAACGGCCACAAAGTCACCTTGTTCCTGGAAGAGGCCGGGCTGGACTACACGCTCAAGCCGGTCAACATCGGCAAGGGCGACCAGTTCGAGCCGGCGTTCCTGCAGATTTCGCCCAACAACAAGATGCCGGCCATCGTCGACCATGCACCCGCGGATGGCGGCGCGCCGCAGGCGGTGTTCGAGTCCGGCGCGATCCTGCTGTATCTGGCCGAAAAGACCGGCCGCTTCTTGCCGCGCGACGCCCGCGGCCGCATCGCTGCACTGGAGTGGTTGTTCTGGCAGATGGGTGGGCTGGGCCCGATGACCGGCCAGATGGGCCACTTCAACGTCTACGCACCCGAAAAGATTGCCTACGCCATCGATCGCTACAACGCCGAAGTCCGCCGCCTGCATGGCGTACTCGACAAGCGCCTGGCCGAGCATGCGTTTTTGGCCGGCAACGATTACGGCATCGCCGACATGGCCAGTTACCCCTGGCTGCAGGTGTATGGCGACCTCAAGCCCGACTTCGAAGCGTTTCCCAATCTGCACCGCTGGCACACCGCCATCGCCGCCCGCCCGGCCACCCAACGTGCGTATGCGCTCAAGGAGCAGGTCAATCCCAACGCCGGCAAGCCGCTCAGCGACGAAGAGCGCAAGCACCTGTTCGGCAAGCGCTGAGGCAAAGCGGTAGGAGCGTTCGCGCAGCAGTACACGCGGCGATCGCGGCGACTGTTGCAACTGCGCAGCAACAACAAATGCAAGCAGCATCAGCAAGCAGAATCAGCAACCAGCAAGAGCAACCAGCAAGAGCGAGCAGCAAGAGCGAGCAGCAGCAAAGAGTTAGCAGCGGCACTCGCGCACATCAACCGCACGCGACAAATCGAACGCGGCTGATCGAGCCCCTCTCCCCCCGGGAGAGGGGTTGGGGTGAGGGTACGCAAGTAGCATCAGACCTACCGCGGCCCGCAATCTGCTTTGCACAAAATGTGTAGGCACTATCGGCAGCGCGCCAACTGCAACCGCCAGCCCAAACGCACTTCTGCTTGCCCAAAGCAGAGCGATCACACCCCCAGCACAGCCCTGCAGCACACGCACACAACCACGCGCGCACCATCCCGTGGCGAGCACACATCATCGCCACGCTTCTCAAACACTCCACGCGCCCGCATCCTGTGCGCTGTCTTCAGACAGGATCTTCGATGCGCGCCCTGCTCGCCGCCCTTGCCCTCATGCTCAGCACCGTCCCCATGGCCCACGCCGAAAAACTCACCCTGGAGGCCATCACCGGCCCGTTGCCGCTGTCGGGGCCGACATTGCTCAAGCCCAAGGTGGCCCCGGACGGCTCGCGCGTGACCTTCCTGCGCGGCAAGGACAGCGACCGCAACCAGCTGGATCTGTGGGAATACGACATCGCCAGCCGTCAGACCCGCCTGCTGGTCGATTCCAAAGTGGTGTTGCCCGGCACCGAAACGCTCAGCGATGTGGAAAAGGCCCGCCGCGAGCGCCAACGCATCGCCGCGCTCACCGGCATCGTCGATTACCAATGGGCGCCGGATGCGCAGGCGCTGTTGTTCCCGTTGGGTGGCGAGTTGTATCTGTACGACCTGCACAAGACCGGCGCCGCCGCAGTGCGCCAGCTGACCCACGGCGAAGGCTTCGCCACCGACGCCAAGCTCTCGCCGAAGGGCGGCTTTGTCAGCTTCGTGCGCGAGCGCAACCTGTGGGTGATCGACCTGGCCAGCGGTAAACAGCTGCAGCTCACCCGCGACGGCAGCGAGACCATCGGCAACGGCGTGGCCGAATTCGTCGCCGACGAAGAAATGGATCGCCACACCGGGTACTGGTGGGCGCCGGACGATTCGGCGATCGCCTTCGCGCGCATCGACGAAGCGCAGGTGCCGGTGCAAAAACGCCCGGAGGTCTATGCCGACCACACCGAGGTGATCAGTCAGCGCTACCCGCAGGCCGGCCAACCGAACGTCGCCGTGCAGCTGGGCGTGATCGCACCGCGCGCCGCCGCCGTACCGACGTGGATCGATCTGGGCAAGCAGCCGGACATCTACCTGGCACGTGTGGATTGGCGCGATGCGCAGCGGCTGACCTTTCAGCGTCAATCGCGCGATCAAAAAAGGCTCGAGCTGATTGAAACCACGTTGGCCAGCGGCAAGCAACGCACGCTGATCACCGAAAGCTCGCCGACCTGGGTGCCACTCACCAACGATCTGCGTTTTCTCAAGGACGGCCGCTTTGTCTGGAATTCCGAGCGCAGTGGTTACGAACATCTGTACCTCGCCTCCGAAGACGGCGCCACGCTCACGCCGCTGACGTCCGGCGCCTGGGTGGTAGACGCGCTGCTGGCCGTCGACGAGCAGGCCGGCCTGGTGTACTTCGCCGGCAGCAAGGACTCGCCCACGCAGACCCACCTCTACGCAGTGCCGCTGGCCGGCGGCGCCATTGAAAAACGTTCGACATCCAATGGCACGCATGCGGCCAGCTTCGCCAACAACGCCAGCGTGTATGTCGACACCTGGTCCAACACCACCACACCGCCGCAGATCGAGCTGTTTCGTGCCAATGGCGAAAAAATCGCCACATTGCTCAAGAACGACTTGGCCGATCCGCACCATCCGTATGCCAGGTACCGCGACGCACAGCGCCCGATCAATTTCGGCACGCTCACCGCCGCCGATGGCAAGACACCCTTGCACTACCGGCTGACCAAGCCGGACAACTTCGATGCGAGCAAGCGTTACCCGGTCATCGTCTATGTCTATGGCGGCCCCGCTGCACAAACCGTGCTCGATGTGTGGCCCAGCCGTGGCGATGCGTTGTTCGATCAATATCTTGCGCAGCGCGGCTACGTGGTGTTTTCGCTGGATAACCGCGGCACCCCGCGACGCGGCCGCGACTTCGGTGGCGCGCTGTACGGCAAGCAGGGCACGGTGGAAGTGGACGACCAGCTGCAAGGCGTTGCCTGGCTCAAGACCCAGCGCTGGGTGGATCCGGCGCGCATCGGCGTGCAGGGCTGGTCCAACGGCGGCTACATGACGCTGATGCTGCTGGCCAAACACAGCGACGCCTATGTCTGCGGCGTGGCCGGCGCACCGGTGACCGATTGGGGTCTGTACGACACCCACTACACCGAGCGTTACATGGACCTGCCAGCCGGCAACGCCGATGGCTATCGCAACGCGCGCGTCGCCACCCATCTGGATGGCCTGCACGCCAAGCTGCTGCTGATCCACGGCATGGCCGACGACAATGTGCTGTTCACCAACTCCACCGCGTTGATGAGCGAGCTGCAGCAGCGCGGCACGCCGTTCGAGTTGATGACGTATCCAGGCGCAAAGCACGGGCTATCCGGCAGTAATGCATTGCACCGTTACAAGACCGCCGAGGCGTTTTTGCAGCGCTGTCTGATGCCGTCGCAGCAGTAGACGGCTGCCGCTGCGTTAGACGTATCGCCTGTCGGTTTCCCCTGCGTTCGCACACGGAGTGCCATGTCGCTGCCGCCCCCCATTCCCGTTGCATCGCCGCATCGTTTGCGCTCTGTCGAGTTCTGGAGCCGGCATTGGAAGTGGGTCGTTCCCGGCATCGGCGTGGCGCTATTCCTGCTGCTGGCATTGGTGATCGGCGCGTTGATCTACGTGATTACTGCGGCAGTGAAATCCAGCGATGTGTACCGCGACGCGCTGCGCATCGCCAAGGCCGACACGCATGTCGTGCAGACCCTGGGCACTCCCATCACCGAAGCGTTTCTGCCCGATGGCAGCATCAGTTATGTCGGCGACATCGGCGAGACGCATTTCAGCGTGGGCCTGCACGGGCCGCGCGGTAGCGGCAACGTGCAAGTGGATGCCACGCGCATGCACGGCCGTTGGACCTACCAGACCCTGACGTTTGCCGGTCCACACGGCGACCCGATCAACCTGTCGCCAGCGACGTCTGCAGTTCCCGCGCAGTCGCAGCCCCGTACGCCATGACTTAAGGCGGATTGCTGCCGCCGCCGCAGATGCGTAGGGTCGCGCTACTCAATTTGCGGATCTGCCTCATGAAGCCACTCGTTCTCGCCGTTGCGCTGGCGCTCGGTTCTTCGTTGCCGTTGCAGGCACAGACGGGCAAGACCGCGCCCACACAACCCGCCAGCCCGGCCTGGGTGCAGACCAGCAACGGCTATGCGCAGATTCTGCTCAACGCGCAGGCGCCGTTCCAGCCCGAATACGCCAGCTTCTTCGGTGTGCCCGGCTACGACGATCAGGTTGTCGACCTGGGGCCGGACAACGCCGCGCGTTATCGCGATGCCATGCGCAAGGCGCGCGCCACGCTGCAAACCAAGCTCGCCACCGAGCGCGATGCCAACGTGCGCCAGGACCTGCAGATCATGATCGGCGCTGCCGAGCAGAACATCGAAGGCAGCGAGCTCAACGAGCGTTATCTGTTGCCCTGGAGCGACGCGCCTGAGGCGGTCTTCAGTGGTCTCAACGGTCTGCTGTCCGACCAGACTGTGCCCGAGCGCCGCGCCAAAGCGCTGGACCGCCTCAAGCGTTATGTCGGCCTGGTGCCGGGGAGCACGCCCACCACCACGCTAGCGCGCCAGCGCTACGAGGAAAAGCTGAGCAACAAGGCGTTGCTGCAGCCCACCCAGCGCGAAGTGGAACAGGCGCTGGCCAACGTGGACACCTACGTCGCAGGCATCGGCGAGTTGTTCGCCAAGTACAAGATCGCTGGCACCGACGAAGCGCTCAAGGCCATGTCCACCCAGCTCAAGGATTACGCCAGCTGGACCCGCACCAACGTGCTGCCCAAGGCGCGTAAGGACACCCGTCTGCCCGAGCCGCTGTATGCGTTCCAGCTCAAGCAGGTCGGCATCGATATCGCCCCGCAGGTGCTGATCCAGCGCGCGCAGCTGGAATTCATGGAAACGCGCTCAGCCATGCGCCAGCTCGCCCCGCTGGTGGCCAAGGCCAAGGGCGTGCAGGGTAGCGATTATGTGCAGGTGATCCGTGCGCTCAAGGGCAACACCATCGCCGACGACCAGCTGGAAACCTACTACCGCGGCGTGATCGACCAGATCGACCCGATCATTCGTCAGCAGCGCATCGTCGATGTGCCCAACCGCCCGATGCAGATGCGCCTGGGCAGTGCCGCCGAAAGCGCTGCGCAACCGGCACCGCACTTCCTGCCGGCACCGCTGATCGGCAATACCGGTCAGCAAGGCCAGTTCGTGCTGCCGTTGGGCAACCCGACCGCCGACGGCGCCAAGAAGGAGCAGTACGACGACTTCAACTTCGGCTCGGCCGCCTGGACGCTCAGCGCGCACGAAGGCCGCCCTGGCCACGAACTGCAGTTCACCGCCATGGTCGAACGCGGCGTCTCGCTGGCGCGCAGCATGTTCGCGTTCAACTCGGTCAACGTCGAAGGCTGGGCGCTGTATGCCGAAGCCGAAATGGTCCCGTACGAGCCGCTCGACGGGCAGCTGATCGCCCTGCAGTTCCGCCTGCTGCGCGCCGCCCGCGCCATGCTCGACCCCATGCTCAACCTGGGCCTGATCGACCGCGAACGCGCCCGCCAGGTACTGGAAGACGACGTCGGCCTTTCGCCGGCGATGACCCGCCAGGAACTGGACCGTTACACCGTCCGCGCCCCCGGCCAGGCCGGCAGTTACTTCTACGGGTACACCCGCATCCTCGAACTGCGCATGCGCACCGAACTGGCGCTAGGCAAGAAGTTCGACCGCCTGGCGTTCAACAACTTCCTGCTCGACCAGGGCCTGCTCCCGCCGGACCAGCTGGCCAAGGCAGTGGAGACGCAGTTCGTTCCGGCGCAGCAGAACAAGCGCTGAGCACAAGGCGCAACACTGGCATGCGGCAGCGGTCGTCAGCCGCCTCATGCCTGCGTTGTTTAAAGCCGTTGGACGGTTAGCGCGCTGGAGGTGGTGCGGCCGGCATGGCGCCGGTTTCCGCCCCCGCCGGCACCCAGATCGCCATCCCAGCCGCGCGCTTTTGCGTGGTCGGAATGCCGATCCCCAAACCGCCGCCGACGCGGCCGCCGTAGCTGCCACCGCCGACCGACAGGCCGCCGCCGGAGCGCTCGGAGCCGACGCCGACGATGACCACGCCGTTGGCGCCGAGCTTGGCGGCTTCGCGTTTGAGCCGTTGCACGGCGGCATCGGTCTGGCCCTGGGTGCCGAAGCCGGCGGCGCTGGTGGATTCGAGCTGGGCGATCTCCATCGAGCCGACCGGTGCGTGCGAATAGACCTGCACCTGGGTGGGGTCGATCGGCGCGCGCGCCTGGCCGAGCATCACCTTGGAGCTGCTGGCGCAGCCGGCCAGCAGCAGGGCCAGTGCAGCGCCGACGACGAAATGCCTGTTCATGATGTGGCCCCCTGAATGATGGTGATGACGGCGATGATCCGGCGCCCGGACTGAAGAGTGGCTAACACGAGGTAACAAACCGCCGTCAGATGGGTGCTGGCGACGTGGAGGAGCCACTGTGTACGGGCGGTCCAGTCCGCACCGAGCGCCCCCCGCGGCACCTGGCGGCGGCTGCCCAATGGGTTTGTCAGTCGCACTGGATCGCTCCGTGCCTCGTCGCACCCTAGCCACGCCCATGTGAGGCTGCTGCCAAGCCGCCATTGGTCAGGGTGACCACCCGCCCACGGCGTCTTGGCAGCCGCCCCGTTAAGCTCGGTGTTTCTTCGATAGACGAGGTGGCACGTGGGATTGATCAGCCTGCTCTGGGGCATTGTGGCGCTGCTGTGGATGGTGCTGGCCTTTATTCCATTGCTGGGATGGGGCAACTGGTTCCTGATTCCGTTCGCGGCAGTGGGTGCGCTGATCGCGGCGATCGCGCTGTTGTTCACCTCGGCCGGCAACCGCGGCCGGGCCAAGACCGGCTTGCTGCTCAATGCTCTGGTGATCGTGGTTGGAGTGATGCGCCTGAGCCTGGGTGGCGGGGTGATCTAGGCCGCTTTCGACAAGGCGGCGAGGCACATGTGCGCCGGGGGTTGTCGACGCACGCATCGGGCAGGGTTTGCATCCCCAGCCTTGGCAGCGCTGCCCGACCTGCAGATAGGCCACGCCGATAGCGGCGTGCCATGCCGTTGCAGCGCTGCGACACTGCGTCGCAGCGCGTCCCGCGCGCGATGGCGGGCGTAAACTGACGCGCTATCTCAAGGAGCCGTGTCATGGCCCATCCGCACTATCGCCCCCGTCGCATGCGCCACGATGCGTTTTCGCGTCGGTTGATGCGCGAAAACACGCTGACCACCGATGATTTGATCTGGCCGGTGTTCGTGCATGAGTTATCCGGCCGCGCGACCATCGCCTCGATGCCGGGCGTGGAGCGGCTATCGCTGGACGAGCTGCTGCGCGAGGCGGAAAACGCGCTGGAACTGGGCATTCCGGTGATCGATCTGTTCCCGGTGATCGACCCGGCGGGCAAGAGTCTGGATGCCGCCGAAGCCTGGAATCCGGACGGTCTGGCGCAGCGTGCGGTGCGCGCGCTCAAATCGCGCTTCCCGGAGCTGGGGATCATGACCGACGTGGCGCTGGACCCTTACACCACGCACGGCCAGGACGGCATCATCGACCACAAGGGCTATGTGCTCAACGAGATCACCGTCGAGGCGCTGGTCAAGCAATCGCTGTCGCATGCGCAGGCCGGGGTGGACATCATTTCGCCCTCGGACATGATGGATGGTCGCATCGGCGCGATCCGCCGCGCGCTCGATGCCGACGACCATCTCAACGTACGCATCATGGCGTATTCGGCCAAGTACGCCTCGGCGTTCTACGGCCCGTTCCGCGATGCGGTGGGCAGCGCCGGCAATCTGGGCAAGGCCGACAAGACCACCTATCAGATGGACCCGGCCAACAGCGACGAGGCCATGCGCGAGATCGCGCTGGACCTGGAAGAAGGCGCGGACATGGTGATGGTCAAGCCGGGCATGCCGTACCTGGATGTGGTGCGCCGGGTGAAGGAAGAATTCCGCGTGCCGACCTTTGCGTACCAGGTCAGCGGCGAGTACGCGATGCTCAAGGCGGCCGCCGCCAACGGCTGGCTGGACGAACGCAAGTGCGTGCTGGAAGCGTTGATGGCTTTCAAGCGCGCCGGCGCCGATGGCGTGCTGACGTACTTCGCGCCGCAAGTGGCGCGCTGGTTGCGCGAAGGCTGAGCGCAACCAGACGTGCTGCGTGGAGCGGCGCTGTGGCGGCATCTTTCGTGGATGCCGCTGCAGGTGGATGCGATGTAGTGAAGCAGGTCGTCGATCGTTTCGCTCGGATCTTCCGCGTGTTTGCACGGACCGGTAAGCCCGGCCTGCTTCGCGCTGCAGCGATTGATCTGATGCCATGCGATCGACCTCCCGCACCTGGCACGGCGCCGGCCTGACAACACAGGCCGACAACTAAGCATTGATCCGGATGCGCAGGAGCCGTCATCGGGCAGACCGCCTACGAGACCACGCAACCGCGATCGAACCAAGTGCGTCAGCTGCGATAACGATTCTCATCTACAATAGCGGGCCTTGTTGCTTCAGGTTGTTCGCGCGTGTTCAAGACGGTTCTGTTCCAACTGCACTGGCTGCTCGGCATCACCGCCGGGCTGGTGCTGTCGGTGATGGGCGTGACCGGCGCGCTGATGTCCTTCGAGAACGAAATCGTGCGGCTGGCCAACCCGGCCATCGCGCAGCTGGCGGTGCGGCATGCGGCCGGCGAGCGTGTGTTGCCGGTGGATGTGTTGCTGCAGCGCCTCGACTTGCTGCCGCGCGACGCAGGAAAACAGCAGGCGGTGACGCGCATGCTGATCGATCCCACCGGCGCGCGGCCATCCACTGCACGTCTGGCGGGCAAGGGCGGGGGGCGCGTGTACTTCGATCCTTACACCGGCGCGCGTGTCGCCGCACCGCGCCTGAGCGGGGCGTTTGCGTTCATCGAGGACCTGCACCGCAATCTGACTGCGGGTAAGCGCGGCCAGGCAGTGACCGGGGCGTGCGCCTTGATCCTGCTGTTTTTCTGCGCGTCCGGGCTGTATCTGCGTTGGCCGCGGCGCTGGTGGAGCCTGCGAACCTGGTGGGTGGTGGAATGGCGGCGGCAGGGGCGCAGTTTTCTGTGGAGCCTGCACGCGGTGTTCGGCACCTGGTGTCTGCTGGTCTATCTGCTGGTCGCGCTGACCGGGCTGACTTGGTCGTACGACTGGTACCGCGACGGCATGGTGGCCTTGCTCGGAAAGGAGCCGGCCATGCGCGGCGACGGGGGCAACCATCGGCCGGCGACGGTGAATTTCGCACGTGTGCAGCGCACCTTGGACGGTTTCCCGGGCACCCATCACGCCGCGCTGGATCTGCGGGTGCCCACCCGTGCCGGGCAGCCAATGAGCGTGCGGTTTTTGCCGGACCGGCCCGACCACGATCGCGCCTACGACAATCTGGAAATCGACGCCGCCAGCGGCGCCTTGCTGCAGCGCCAGGATTACGCGCGGCTGCCGCGCGGCCAGCAATGGCTGGTGAGCATGTTCCCGCTGCATTCGGGCAGTTTCTTCGGCTTGCCGGGGCGCATCGTGGTGATGCTGGCGAGCCTCGGCATGTCGGTGTTCTTCATCAGCGGCTGGATGCTGTACCTGGATCGCCGCCGCAAGAAGCGCGAGTTGCGCGCCGCACGCGTGGTGCTGCAGAGCGCACCGCCGGCCTCGCAGGCCGAGCCGTGGTTGATCGCCTTCGCCAGCCAGAGCGGCTTTGCCGAACGGCTGGCCTGGCAGGCGGCCGGGCATCTGCAAGCGGCCGGCCTGCCGGTGCAGGTGCGCGCGCTGGCGCAGGTGGATGCGCAGCAACTGCGGGCCACCCGGCACGCCTTGCTGGTGATCAGCACGTTCGGCGATGGCGAGCCGCCGGATGCGGCGCGCGCGTTCGAGCGCGAACTGATGCGCCAACGCATCGGCTTGCCGCAGCTGGCTTACGCGGTGCTGGCATTGGGCGACCGCCAATATGCGCAGTTTTGCGGGTTTTCGCGGCGTATCGAGCAGTGGTTGGACGCGCAGAGTGCACGCGCGTTGTTTCCCACCGTGGAAATGGACAACGCCGATCCGCAGGCGCTGGCGCAATGGCATGCGCAGCTGGCGCAGATTGCCGGCGCGCCGCTGGCCGCGGTTGCGCTGACGCGTCCGCGCCTGAGCCAGTGGGCGCTGTCGTCGCGCACCCATCTCAACCCGGGCAGCGAGGGCGCGCCGATCTGGCGCATCGACCTGCAGCCACCGCTTGAGGCGCACTGGCAGGCGGGCGATATCCTCGAAGTGCAGCCTGCGCACGCCGATGCGCAGGTGCGTGAGTGTCTGGCAGCGTGGGGCCTGCCGTCCGATGCGTTGGTGCATGTCGATGCGCAGTTGCTGCCGCTGCATCAGGCCGCTGCCGAGCGTGTGCTGCCGCCCGCGCCCGCGACGTCGCCCGCGCCGTGTCCGGATCCACAGGCCTGGCTGGATGCCTGCGACTGGTTGCCCACGCGCGACTACTCGCTGGCCAGCGTGCCGGCCGATGGCGTGGCCACGGCGGTGGTGCGCCTGACCACCCGTAGCGATGGCAGTCCAGGGCTGGGCTCGGGCTGGTTGATCTGTCATGCGCCGATGGGGGCGGCAGTGCGCGCGCGGCTGCGCACCAATCCCGGCTTCCATCGCATCGAAGCGGCGCCGATGGTGTTGATCGGCAACGGCACCGGCATCGCCGGTTTGCGCGCCTTGTTGCGCGAGGCCGAGCTGGCCAACGTGCACGGGCATTGGCTGCTGTTCGGCGAACGCAATGCCGCACACGACCGGCTGTTGGCCGACGAACTGCATGCCTGGCAGGCAAGCAGTCATCTGCAACAACTGGACTGGGTGTTCTCGCGCGATCAGCCGCACAAGCGCTACGTGCAGCATCAATTGCGCGATGCCGGCGACGCGCTACGGCACTGGATCGATCGCGGTGCGGTGATCCATGTCTGCGGCAGCCTGGACAGCATGGCGCGCGCGGTCGACGTCACGCTGCGCGAACTGCTGGGCGACACCCGCGTGGACGCGCTGACTGCAGCGGGCCGCTATCGGCGCGATGTGTACTGAGCGCAGTCATGACCACTGCGTCGCAGCCTTGGAGGGGCTAAGGAACCTCTGAATAACTCATGACCCAGCGAGACAAATTTGCAATCTGGCCTGATCACGACAATCGCCGTCGCTGAAAATCAAGCACTTGCGCGTGATTTAGTCTGTCCAAGGCGTCGATCGGAAGCCTATGAAAGAGTTGTTCAGAGCTTCCCTAACAACATATCAAAGCCTGGTTGGTCGAGTGTGCGGCGCCCTCACCGCTCGCGGGACACGCCGTGAATCCGTCCTTGGAGGCTCGGTGGCGGCATCCATGCCGCCACACGGTCCCGCAAGCGGCGAGAGCACCGAACCATAGAGTTTGCTGATTGTTTTGCTGAAAGCCATGCACACCGATCATCTCAACTGGTCCTTGCCCGGCTACCGTCGCGGGACCTTACGCGGCATGGATGCCGCGTAAGAGCTTACAAGGACGTACTTGCAGCGTGTCCCGCGATGGTGGCCGGGCAAGGGCCCTGCAGCCACGCCGCCGATCAAGCCGCAAGTCACAACCAAGCCGCAGCGCAGCTGCGCTGCATTGAAGACCCACATCCTCCGCTTTGAAATAGACCAGCGCGAAGTGCTTTGCCAGCGGCTCTTAGTTTGACTTCGCGCATCCATCCGCCCTCAGCGGCAGCTGGCATCGCCCTCCACCGCCGGCACCTTCATCCGGTAGAGATCCAGCTGGCCCGCGCGTGGTGCACGTGCGCTGCCGGTCACCAGCAGTTCGCCCGGTTTGGACGCATCCACCACCGCCGCAAACGTGCGCTCTTGCGGCCCGTTGAACGACAGCGGCAACGGCTGGCCCTGGGCGTAGTGCCCGTTGTTGCATGCGGCCAGCAGCAACTGGCTGGGGCCATCGACAGCACCGCGCGCCCATACCAGGCCACGCCCGTCGCCGAGCCAGGCCGCATCCAGTTCGTCGGCCGCGGTATTGATGTCGCGCAGTGGGGCAGGCGCGGTGAACGCGCGGCCGTCCCAGCGCGCCACAAACACGTCCAGGCCGCCGGCACCGCCGTGGCCATCGCTCGCGAACAGCAGGCGCGTGCAGTCCAGCGACAGGCTCGGTGCGCGCTCGTTGCCGCGGCTGTTGATCGCCGCACCCAGTGATTGCACCGCGCCCAGGCCGCCTTGCGCATCCACCGGCACGCGGTACAGATCGCTGCCACCGGCGCCACCGGGCCGCGACGAGGCGAACAACAGCCAGCGTCCATCGGCACTGAACAGCGGCGTGATCTCGTCCTGGGCGGTGTTGAGCGGCAGCGGTTGCGCGTCCTGCCAGCGCCCGCCGCGCAGCTGCGCCTGCCACAGGTCCCAACCCCCGGCGCCGCCGGCGCGGTCGCTGGCCCAGACGATGCGCTGCCCGTCCGGGCTGAGCGTGGCGTGCGCCTCGTTGGCCGGCGTGGACACCACACCCATGCCTTCGATGCCGAACTCGGCAAGTCCCGACGCGGACGGGACGAAGAGTAAACTCGCCGCCAGCGCGAGCGGCGTCCATCGAAGTTGCATGCGGTGTTCCTGCTCCAAGTCGCGCCCAGTCTAGTCAACCAGAGAGCGTTTCATGCCCGTATCCCGTTATGCCGTGTTCGGTCACCCTGTCGCCCATTCGCTGTCGCCGGCCATCCATGCCGACTTCGGCAAGCAGACCGGCATCGCGCTGGACTACACCGCCATCGATGCGCCGCCGGACGCGTTCGCCAGCACGCTGCAGCGCTTCGCCGACGAAGGCGGCAAGGGCGCAAACGTCACCCTGCCGTTGAAGGAGGCCGCCTTTGCGCTGGCCGCCAGCCTGAGCGATCGCGCGCAGCTGGCCGGAGCGGTGAACACGCTGGTGCGTAACGATGGCCAATGGCAGGGCGACAACACTGACGGCGTTGGCCTGGTGCGTGACCTCACCGATCGCCACGGCCTGGATCTGCGCGGTCGTCGCGTGTTGCTGCTGGGCGCCGGCGGCGCCGCACGCGGGGTGGCACCGGCGCTGCTGGATGCCGGCATCACCGAGATGGTGGTGGTGAACCGCTCGCCCGAGCGCGCCGACGCGTTGTGCGATGCGCTGGGCGAACCCGGCCGGGTGGTGTCGCGCTACATCGAAGACCTGCGCGAACTGGGCGACTTCGAACTGATCGTCAACGCCACTGCCGCCGGGCGCGACCGCGACGCCGGTGCGTTCTCACTGCCGCTGGGCCTGGTCAACAGCCTGACCGCCGCGGTGGATCTCAACTACGGCGAAACCGCCATCGCGTTCCTGGCCTGGGCACGCGCGGCGCACTGTCGTTACGCCATCGATGGCCTGGGCATGCTGGTGGAGCAGGCCGCGGAAAGTTTCGCGTTGTGGCATGGCGTGCGTCCGGACACCGACCCGGTCTATGCCGCGCTGCGCGCGCGCGACGCCGTGCTGGTCAGCGCGGACTGAGCCGTTGCCCATGACCACCACCGACATCCTGCTCAGCCTGATCACCAGCCTGCTGTCGCGGGTGCCGATGCTGATCGCCTTGTTGCTGGGGCTGGTGCTGCTGTGGCGCGCCCCGCACGGGCCGCTGCGGCGTGCCGCGTTGGCCGGGCTGTGGCTGCTGCTGGGCTGTGTGCTGGCCGAGGTGGCCTTGCAGGCGATTCCGATGCTGTTGCTGCAGCAAGGCAACGTGCGCCAGATTGGTCTGGTGATGGGCGTCGGCCGCTTCGTACTGACCGCCGTGCAAGGCGTCGGCATCGGCGTGCTGGTCTGGACCCTGGCGCGCAGCCTGCAACGGCTGCCGCCTGCTGCGGGTCCGCGCGCATGATCCCGCTCAAGGCGTTGGCGCTCGTTCTGGTCGGGCTGATCTGTGCAGGGCAGGGCGGTTGGACGTTGCTGCATCCGCAGGCGCTGGCCACCGTCAACCGGGGCGGACTGCTGTACGAACGCTTCGGTCCGGCCGGTGTGGGCATCGGCATGCTGGCGATGGGCGTGGCCATGGCCGTGATCGGCGTGGTCTGGGCGCGCTACGCCTGGCCGCGACGCGGTTGATCCAACATTCCACAGAGGCCAGCTGTGGGGTGTCCGCGGCGGTCGCCGGTCTTCGAGCACCGCCAACGCAACTCTGAGTGGCGCCCAGAAGGACCCGGGTTGATCGAAAGCGGCAAGCGCAGCGTGCACGCAGATCCCGCGTGCAGCATTCGCCGCCATCTGCTGATGTGCGCGCTTGTGTCATCCGCTCCGGACATCGGTCCCCAAACCGCGAAACGGCACCCGGCAAACAGGTTCAGCTGCCGCGCGTATCGGTCGCAGGCGCTGCGCCGGTCCGTGCGAAAATAGCGCGATGAGTGACCTTGCCCCACCGGCTGCGCCGTCCGCGCCCGTCCCCGCCCAGCGTGTGCTGACCGACCCGATCAAGGCCGGCATCCGCGATGCTTACGCCAAGCTGCAGGCCAATACGCCCGGTTTTGCCACCCGTCGCGCGCAGAGTCAGATGATCGGTCTGGTCTCGCGTGCGCTGGCCACCTCCGGCGGCATCGGCATCGCCGAGGCGCCCACCGGGGTGGGCAAGAGCCTGGGCTATCTCACCGCCGGCGTGCCGATCGCCCTGGCGACCAAAAAGAAGCTGGTGATCAGCACTGGCACCGTGGCGCTGCAGTCGCAGCTGGTGGAGCGCGATATCCCCGCCTTCCTCAAGGCCACCGGCCTGGAAGCGACCGTCGCCCTGGCCAAGGGCCGCACCCGCTATCTGTGCACGCGCAATGCCGCCGAGCTGGAAGGCGACACCAGCCAGAACGCCATGTTCGAAGACGAGCAGGCGCTCTACGATCGCCCGCTCAGCCCCGTCGATGCCGATCTGGCCAAACGGCTGGCCAAGGCCTACGCCGCGCGCACCTGGAGCGGCGACCTGGACGATGCCCCCGAGCAGGTCTCGGTGCCGTTGCGCATGCGCATCACCACGCCCGCCTCCGGCTGTGCGGGGCGCCGCTGCAGTTATGCCGCGCAATGCCCGGTGCTCAAGGCACGTACCGATGTGCGCGAAGCGCAGATCGTGGTCACCAACCACGCCTTGCTGCTGTCCTCGCTGTCGCTGGGCGATGCCGAAAACGGCCAGCCGCTGATCGCGCCGCCATCGGACATGTTGCTGGTGCTCGACGAAGGCCATCACATCGCCGGCGTGGCCATCGACCAGGGCGCGGCCAATCTGCCGCTGGACGAGATGGCCAAGCGCACTGGCCGCATGCAGATTCTCATTGCCGCGGCGTATCGCGCGGTGGACAAGGACAAGGTCGGCAACCTGCTGCCCAACGAAGCCATTGAGGTGGCTGCGCGGGTGTCCAAACTGCTCAAGGCCTTCCATGCTGAAGTCGAGCGCGTGTGGAAGCCCGAGCCTGGCGAGCGCGATCCGTTGTGGCGTGCCGCCAACGGCAAGTTGCCGCCGCAGTGGGGCCCGGCCATCGAAGAACTGGGCGAAGAAACCCGCGCGCTGTTCAACTGGGTGCATGCCGCGCACAGTGCGATCGCCAAGGGCAAGCAGGACGATGCCGCACGCGAACGCCTGCAACGCAACCTGGGCCTGGCGCTGGAAATGGCCGAGCAGCAACACAATCTGTGGAGCGGCTGGCGGCGCGAAGATAAGGAAGGCCAGCCGCCGATGGCGCGCTGGATCACCCTCTCGCGCGAGGGTGATCTGATCTGCCACTGCTCTCCCGTGTCGGCCGCGCAAGTGCTGCGCACGATGATCTGGAACGAAGTGGATTCGGTGGTGATGACCTCGGCCACGCTCACCGGCGGTGGCGATTTCCAATCCTTCGCCATCGACAACGGCCTGCCCGATCACGCCGAAATGGCCTCGCTGGCCTCGCCATTCGACCTGCCCAATCAGGCCGAACTGATCGTGCCCAATTTTCCGGTCACCCCGGACGACCGCGAAGGGCATCCCAAGGAAGTGGCGAAGTATCTGGTGCGCGAACTGGATTGGAACGCCAAGGGCAGCATCGTGCTGTTTACCTCGCGCTGGAAGATGGAAAAGGTCGCCGACCTGATGCCGCTAGCGCAGCGTAACCGTGTGCTGGTGCAGGGCGAAGGCAACAAGTCGCAATTGATCACCGAACACATGCGCCGTATTGCTGCTGGCGAAGGCTCGGTGTTGTTCGGTTTGAATTCTTTTGGCGAAGGCCTGGACCTGCCCGGCGATGCCTGCACCACGGTGGTCATCACCCAGGTGCCATTCGCGGTGCCGACCGACCCGCAGACCTCGACCTTGAGCGAGTGGCTGGAAAGCCGCGGCCACAATGCATTCAACCTGATTGCGATTCCGCATGCGCTACGCACGCTCACCCAGTTTGCAGGGCGGCTGATCCGCAGCTCCAACGACCACGGCCGCGTCATCATTCTCGACTCGCGCCTGCTGACGCGTCGCTACGGCAAACGCATCATCGACGCTTTGCCGCCGTTCAAGCGGGTGATCGGGCGCTGAGTGCATCGGCACGTGGCCTCCCAATGCAGCGCTCAGTGATATCGAGCGATCAGCGATGTCGACCGCTCGGTCTCGGTCGACAAGGTTGTACTTGAGCACTGCATAGCGACTGCCACGCACGATAGCGTCGTCATCCGGCATGCCGCCGCGAGCGATCATGCGCAGCCTGTGTCACCTCATGCACGCGGGCGCAGTTGCTTGCCAGGCATCGCATCGGTTGCTGCAGATGCAGTGTTTTTTTGCATGGCATCGCCTTGCAGTGCAGCATCGGTCTACGTATTTCGGTAGTGACGTCATGCGATGCGAATGCAGACGAGACGCTTGAAGCTGAAACAGACGCGTTATCTGCAACACGCTGCCACACGAAAAGCGATGCATATCACGCAACGCAGTCATCATCATGTTCGCCTATCGCTGCGATCATAACTAATGACTTTTCACACTTCGGCCCGCTCGCCATGATTCAGGTCCTTCAACACGAGCTGACGCCATGCGCCCTGGATCCCTCATGGTGCTAGCCCTGCTAGCCCCCACGCTGATCGCTCCGCCGGTCTTCGCCCAATCTGTACTGACCCGCGACAACGGCGCCAAGGTTGGCGACAACCAGAATTCGCAGACGGCAGGTGCCAACGGCCCGACCTTGCTGCAGGACGTGCAGCTGATCCAGAAGCTGCAGCGCTTCGATCGCGAGCGCATTCCCGAGCGCGTCGTGCATGCGCGCGGTACCGGGGTCAAAGGCGAGTTCACCGCCACTGCCGATCTGTCCACCCTGACCAAGGCCAAGGTATTCAGCGCCGGCGAAAAAACACCGGTGTTCGTGCGCTTTTCGTCCGTTGTGCATGGCAATCACTCGCCTGAAACGCTGCGCGACCCGCACGGGTTCGCCACCAAGTTCTACACCAGCGAAGGTAATTGGGATCTGGTCGGCAACAACTTCCCCACCTTCTTCATCCGCGATGCGATCAAGTTCCCCGACATGGTCCACGCGTTCAAGCCGGACCCGCGCACCAATCTTGACGACGACTCGCGCCGCTTCGATTTCTTCTCGCACGTGCCCGAAGGCACGCGCACGCTGACGCTGCTGTATTCCAACGAAGGCACGCCGGCCGGTTATCGCTTCATGGATGGCAACGGCGTGCACGCCTACAAGCTGGTCAACGCGCAGGGCGAAGTGCACTACGTCAAGTTCCATTGGAAGACGCTGCAAGGCATCAAGAACCTCGATCCCAAGCAGGTTGCCGCCGTCCAGTCCAAGGACTACAGCCACCTGACCAACGATCTGGTCGGTGCGATCAAGAAGGGCGATTACCCGAAGTGGGACCTGTATGTGCAGGTGCTCAAGCCGGAAGACCTGGCCAAGTTCGATTTCGACCCGCTCGATGCCACCAAGATCTGGCCGGACGTGCCGGAGCAGAAGGTCGGCCAGATGGTGTTGAACAAGAACGTCGACAACTTCTTCCAGGAGACCGAGCAGGTCGCGATGGCGCCGGCCAATTTGGTGCCGGGTATCGAACCGTCTGAAGACCGCCTGTTGCAGGGCCGCATCTTCTCCTACGCCGACACCCAGTTGTATCGCATCGGTGCCAACGGCCTGAGCCTGCCGGTCAACCGCCCGCGCGTGGCCGTCAATAACGGCAACCAGGATGGTCAGGGCAACATCGGTCAGACCAGCAGCGGCGTGAACTACGAGCCGAGCCGCCTGGAGCCGCGTCCGCAGGACACCGCCGCGCGCTACAGCGAACTGCCGCTGTCCGGTACCACCCAGCAGGCCAAGATCACCCGCGAGCAGAACTTCAAGCAGGCCGGTGAGTTGTATCGCTCTTACAGCAAGAAGGATCGTGCAGATCTGGTGCAGAGCTTCGGCGAGTCGCTGTCCAACACCGACACCGAGAGCAAGCACATCATCCTGTCGTTCCTGTACAAAGCCGACCCGGAGTACGGCACCGGTGTGGCCCGTGTTGCCAAGGGCGACCTGGCCCGCGTCAAGCAGCTGGCCTCCAGCCTGCAGGACTGATCCATCCGACGGCATCGCGGCCACGCCGCGGTGCCGTCCCCGTCTTGGGAGAGCGATATGCGCACTCTGCTATTGATCATGCTGAGCGCCCTGTGCGCGCCAGCCATCGCTGCCTCACCGTCTGCCACGCCCGCAGCGACCACCCCATCCACGTCCAGCCCCGAGCAGATCAAGCTGCAGCTACGTGAGTACTTCTTCGATGCCGCGCGCGAAGGCCGCCAGGAGATGCTGGCCGAGTTCATCCGCTCGCATTACGACCTCAATGCCCGCGATGA
Organism: Xanthomonas sp. Leaf148; assembly: GCF_001423585.1. Classification (GTDB taxonomy): domain Bacteria; phylum Pseudomonadota; class Gammaproteobacteria; order Xanthomonadales; family Xanthomonadaceae; genus Xanthomonas. The sequence continues at coordinate 288,513 of NZ_LMOP01000008.1, forward strand.
GAAGGGCTATACCGCGCTGATCCTGGCCGCCTACCACGGCCAACGCCCGGCGGTAGAGCAGTTGCTGAGCGCAGGAGCCGACCCCTGCGCGCAGGACAAACGCGGCAACACTGCGCTGATGGGCGCGATCTTCAAAGGCGAGCTCGGCATCGCCAAGCGGCTGATGCAGGCCGATTGCGCCCCCGACCAACGCAACAACGCCGGCCAGACCGCGGCGATGTATGCAGCGCTGTTCCAGCGGACAGACGTGCTCAAGGACCTGGCCGCCAAGGGCGCAGACCTCAGCCTCAAGGACGGGCAGGGCAACGATGTGACCAAGCTGCAGCGCGGCGAATTCGCCACCGCCCCGGCACGCTGAGCGTGTTCGGTAGCGCGACCTGCGGCCGTGCATGCTCCGCAAGTTGCGCGCCTGCGTAAGCTGTTCTTGAGGGTGCGCCACAGGCCGGAGCGCTCACAGTAGTCCGCAGCAACATGTGCCATGCGTGTTTTGCCATCACGCTACCAATGCTCCGAACGGCAGCAACCTTGGCGCGCGCAAGCGGCCAACAAGGCCATCGCCCAGCCACGGCCGCGAAGCCTTTCAGATCGGCGCGGCCGATTCCCCAATTCGGCATCGACCACGCGGACGCTGCATTAGCTCCGTAGCGTCAGCATCTACGCGATCCTTGGTCGCTAGCGTTGTCAGCCAGTCGCAGGACTTTCGATAGCGCTCGATGGCCGCGCTCGGCACGCGGTCAACGCATGGAGAGTACGTAGGCAGGTTTAGCGCGGCTCACCAAACGATGGTGCAGCCGCCAGACGGCGCGCCCGTTGCTCAGTGCGGCGTGGCCACATTCGTCCACTCCGGCTCTGAGCGTGGCGTCCACACCTACCTGACCACTGCCCGCCAGTGGTGTTAACCGCTCCTGGTCCCCGCGCTTGTTGTGGACAGACGACGAGTAGGGCATCCAGCCCAGAGCACCGATGCGTCCGGATGGCTCCGCACGGCCCTGGCCACGATGTCTCACGGTTCCGGCAAGCGCGCGGGGGGCACGTCTTTGACCGGGCTGCTGCTTGCATCCGGGGCTGCCCGGCGCGATCACCTCCGTGTGTCGCGCGCAAATCAGCAGGGCAACGACAGCACACGATCGTGACGTAAGCGACCTGGATGCGGCCACGCCAAACCGTGATGGCCATCCCGTCGGTTTTCCGCCACGCCTGCGTTGGAAGTCTGGCGGTGGTGATGATTTTTCCGCCATCCCGTCAGGAGATTTCTGACGTCGAAACCCTTGTGCGCCAAGGCTTTGACATAAAACTGAGCGCGCGCTGACTTGCTTGAAATTGGTTCGAAAAAAGCGCAAAAAACAGTTCAAGAACGGGTCGGGAACGCCGATGCTGGAGCTATCGCACCTTGGAACCCCCGGCCATGAAGCTCGATCCCTCCATCCCGTTCCTGATGTCCCTGCTCGCCATGGTGCTGTGCACCGCCACCGCCGTTGTCGCGCTGGTGTTCGGCCAGGTGCACGTATTGGCTACCTCGTGGAGCTTCTATGCGGTGATGGGCACGTCCCTGATCACCCTGGCTGCCTCTTACCACGCCCTCGGCAAGCCGCTGAGCGCCGAAGAGCGTGTGGGCTTCCGCAACCCGTAATCGCACCTACGTCCGGAAACGCGCGCAGCGTTACGCCAGTACCGGATCAAAGAAGCTGCGCTCGTCATTGACGATGCACCGCGTTCGCTCCGCATAGGCGAACGCCGACAGACACCCCGCATCCTGCAGCGATGCCACCCGATAGCTCCCGTACTCGGCGCGCGAGGGAAACGAAAACAGCGCCAACGCGATGTTGTTCGCCCTTTCCGACGGCAGAAAATAGCCGTGATGCTGGCCGCCAAAGCGCGCCACCAGCGGGATCCATAACCGCGCGTCATGTTCGAATTCGGCCAGTTGATAGCGGTCGGTCACCTAGCGCAGCAAGCAGGTGATCGTGCAGCAGGATCCGGCATCACGCTGCATCAGCGTGCCAGGCCACACTGCCGCAGATTCATCGACGCCCGTGTAAGCTATTGATCCTGCTTCGCATTCCAATGGCCGCTCGCTGCGGCCAACCGTCGATGACCGCTTCTGCCGATCGCTACGCCGCCTCCCTACGCCTGTCCGTTGCCCCGATGATGGACTGGACCGACCGGCATTGCCGGGTGTTCCACCGCCTGCTGGCGCCGTCCGCACGCTTGTATACCGAGATGGTGCATGCCAACGCGGTGATCCATGGCGATCGCACGCGGCTGATCGGGTTCGATCCGGTCGAGCACCCGCTGGCGCTGCAGCTCGGCGGCAGCGATCCGGCCCTGCTCGCGCAGGCGGCCGGTATCGCGCAGGAATGGGGCTATGACGAAATCAATCTCAACTGCGGCTGCCCGTCCGATCGCGTGCAGGCGGGGCGCTTCGGCGCCTGTCTGATGCGCGAGCCGGCGCTGGTGGCCGAGTGTGTCGCCGCCATGTGCGCGGCCACCGATCTGCCGATCACGGTCAAATGCCGCCTGGGCGTGGACGATGACGACGACTATGCCGTGTTCGCCCGCTTCGTCGATCAAGTCGTCGCAGCCGGCGCGGCGATGGTGGTAGTGCACGCCCGCAATGCCTGGCTCAAGGGCCTGTCGCCGAAGGAAAATCGCGAGGTGCCGCCGCTGCGCTACGACTGGGCATATCGCCTCAGGCAGGAGCGTCCCAACGTGCCGGTGGTGCTCAATGGCGGCATCGCCGCCGTCGACGCCGCGCTGGCGCATCTGCAGCAGACCGATGGCGTGATGCTCGGTCGCGCCGCATATCACGACCCGTATGTCCTGCATCAGCTCGATGCCGCATTGACCCAACGCCCGGCGCAGTCGCGCGAGACGCTGCTACGGGCGCTGCGTCCCTACGTGGAGTCCCAACTGGAACAGGGTCTGGCGCTGAAGCACATCACCCGGCACGTGCTGGGCCTGTTCCATGGGCAGCCCGGCGGGCGGGCGTTCCGTCAGGTGCTGAGCGAGGGCGCACACCGTCCAGGCGCTGGCTGGGAGCTGGTCGAGCAGGCATTGCAGCGAACCGACAGCCAGCTCTGGCGCGTCGTTGCCTGATTGGCCCAGCGCTTGCATTAGCTGAACAGGCAGGCCAGGACCGTTGTTGATCGCGATCTCGGAGCCCGGCATCGAGCGCGAAAGCCTTGCTGGCAGGGCGTCTGCCCCTTCGTGGCATTCATTTGGCTGAATGGCGTTAACACGAAGCTAAAAAGTTCAGATCGGATTCACCCCCAAAAATCAAGAATTTGGCTCAATTTACGGAACCCAGGCATTGTGTGATGCATGCTCGGTTTTACGAATTTTGAATGTTCCTGAACAACCCGCTAGGATCCAGTTGTGACCCATCCGCTCAGCCGCGCTCGCTCTGTCGCCCTGGTCGCCCTCTGGGGTGTCCTGGCCGCGCCGTCGGCGTGGGGTCAGGGGTATCCCATGGTGCAGGGTGGTCGCGAGGGCATGCCGGCATCGGCACGCGGCAATAGCCGCACCTTGTCGGACACCATTCGCCATGTTCAGCGGTCTACCGGTGGACAAATTTTGGCTGCCGAGCGTGTGCCGTACGATGGCGGCAACCTCAATCGGGTCAAGTACATGAAGAACGGGCGCGTCCACACTGTGGACGAGCTAGAGCAGCCGCAGGCCGCTCCACCGCCCAGCGCTGCCCCGCCCGATCCGCCAGCGCCACCACGCAGCGATAACCACTGAACGTAGATAGTTCTGCGTTCAGTCTCATAAATTCCCCGGCTGTTGGCCGATAACGTTACTAGGGAGAGTGCATGCGTATTCTTTTGGTCGAAGACGAAGCTCCGCTGCGCGAGACCCTTGCCGCGCGTCTGAAGCGTGAAGGCTTTGCGGTCGACGCTGCACAAGACGGCGAAGAAGGCCTGTACATGGGCCGCGAAGTGCCGTTCGACGTCGGCATCATCGACCTTGGCCTGCCCAAGATGTCGGGCATGGAGCTGATCAAGGCGCTGCGCGACGAAGGCAAGAAATTCCCGGTGTTGATCCTGACCGCGCGTTCGAGCTGGCAGGACAAGGTCGAAGGCCTCAAGCAGGGCGCCGACGATTATCTGGTCAAGCCGTTCCATGTCGAAGAGCTGTTGGCTCGCGTCAACGCGCTGCTGCGCCGTGCCGCTGGCTGGAGCAAGCCCACGCTGGAATGCGGGCCGGTGGCACTGGATCTGGCGGCGCAGACGGTAAGCGTCAACGGCGCCAACGTCGATCTGACCAGCTATGAGTACAAGGTGCTCGAGTACCTGATGATGCATGCTGGCGAACTGGTCTCCAAGGCCGACCTCACCGAACATATCTATCAGCAGGACTTCGATCGCGACTCCAACGTGCTCGAAGTGTTCATCGGTCGTCTGCGCAAGAAGCTCGACCCGGATGGTGAACTCAAGCCCATCGAGACCGTGCGTGGTCGGGGCTACCGCTTCGCCATCCCGCGTACCGAAGGCTGAGTCCGCGCGTCGGTAAACAGGAAGATCAGGTGCCGGGCCGCTCCAAGTGGTACAGACGTTGGCGGCCGCGCTCCCTGCAGGCCCGCCAGCTGTTGGCCGCCAGCCTCAGCTTGGTGGCCTTCCTGGCGTTGGCGGGCTACGCGCTGGATGTCGCCTTTGCCGATACCGCCGAAAAGAACCTGCGTGAGCGGCTGAAGAACTACGCCTCTGCCTACGCCGCCAACATCGACTTTGTCCGCGACGGTTCGATCTACATCGGCGGGCAACCGCCCGACCCGCGCTTCGATGTGCCTGGTGGCGGCTTGTATGTGGAAGTCGTGCGTCCCGACGAAAGCTGGACCTCGATGTCGGCCGAAGGCCCGAACATTCCGCATGGCCGCATGCTGGAGCCGCGCCAGGAAGAATTCATCGGCCCGCTGGAGATGACCCAGATCGATGGCAGCCTGGGCCAGTTGTATCGCTATGGCCTGGGCGTCAGTTACGTCGAACGCGAACACGGCGGCGAGATTCCTTACACCATCTATGTGATGGAAGACGCGCGCTCAATGGGCGCGCAGCTGCGTGTTTTCCGTGGCGCGGTGTGGTTTTACCTCGGCAGTGCCGGCGTGGTGTTGTTGGTGCTGCAGGCGTTCATCCTGCAATGGAGCCTGCGCCCGCTGCGGCGCGTGATCAACGAGCTGACCAAGGTGCAGCGCGGCGAAATTCAGCGCATGAGCGAGCAGCATCCACGCGAGCTGGAGCCGCTGACCGACAGCATCAACGCCTTCATCGAGAGCGAGCGCGACAACCTGGAGCGCCAACGCAATACGCTGGCCGATTTGGCGCACAGCCTCAAGACGCCGATCGCGGTGCTGCGCACGCAGCTCGACAGCGGCGCCTCCGAGCACGATCTGCATAAAGAGATGGATGTACAGCTGCGGCGCATGAACGATCTGGTGTCGTATCAGTTGGCGCGTGCGGCCTCCAGCGGTCACAAGTTGTTTGCCGCGCCCTTGCCGATCGAGCCGTCCGCCGAAGAAATTGTGCGCGGGCTGGAGAAGGTGTATTCGATCAAGGGCGTGCTGTGCGAGTTCGATATTTCGCCGGATGCGCGCTTTCATGGCGAGCCGGGCGATCTGCAGGAACTGCTCGGTAATCTGCTGGAAAACGGCTTCAAATGGGCGCGCAGCCGGGTGCTGCTGACCGCACAGCCGGGTCCGACCACCGGCAGCCGGCGTGCCGGCCTGATCCTGTCGGTGGAAGACGACGGCCCCGGCATTGCGCCGGAAGATGTCGCCAAGATTCTGCAGCGTGGTGTGCGTGGCGATGAGCGCGTGCAGGGGCATGGCATCGGCATGTCGATCGTGCAGGATCTGATCAAGGCCTACCGCGGTGAACTGCAGGTGGTGCGCTCGCAGGAACTGGGCGGCGCCCGCTTCGATGTGACCCTGCCTCCGGGTCTGTGACACGTCTGCGTGTCCGGATGAACCCGTTGGCAATGGCCTGCGCTGCTCCGACAACCGTTTAACGCCTCGAACGTTTGCTTGACCATACTGGTCCGATTGCAGGCAGTTGCGATATTGCAGGCAGTTGCGATGGAGAGCCGCATGATCAAGCGCGTTGCACAGGTCTCTTGCGCGGAAACGCAGCCTTCGCCCCGGCGATGGCCGCGCAGGTGGCGCCTTGCGTTGCTGCTTGCCGGTGGTGCGGTTGCCGCCCTCGGCCACGCTGCCGAAGCGCCGTTGACGCCAACCCAGACGCGCTGGTTGCAACGTGCCACCTACGGTGTGGATACCGATGGCGCCGCGCAGTTACAACGGCTTGGCCCCAAGCGCTATGGCGCATTGCTGCTCCAACCCAGTGACGACGCTGTGTTACCGGCACCGGTACGCGCGCAGCTGCAAGGCTTCGATGCACTGCACACCCCGCTGGAAACCTTGTTGACGCGCTACGAGGCCGACAAGATCCGGTTGCAGGCCATGCCCGACGGCGATGAGAAAGTCGCCTTGCGCAAGGACTGGCAAGCGCGCGGCGGACAGATGCTCACCCAGGCGCGTCAGGCGCAATTACTGCGCGCGGTGTACGCGCCGGATCAGCTACGCGAGCAGCTGGTGTGGTTCTGGCTCAATCACTTCAGCGTGTATGCCGACAAAGGCCGCGTGAAGTGGATGGCCGCCGATTACATGGAAAACGCTATCCGCCCTAACGCCACCGGCAAGTTTGCGGATCTTGTCATGGCGACGCTGCAAAGTCCGGCGATGCTCGAATATCTGGACAACGCCAAGAATGCCAAGGGCAAGGTCAACGAAAATTACGCGCGTGAACTGATGGAACTGCACACCCTCGGCGTGCATGGGGGCTACACCCAGCAGGACGTGCAGCAGCTGGCGTTGATCCTCACCGGCGCTGGCCTGGTGCCGATCAAGGCCGCAGGTGCGCCGCCCGTGCCAGCGGCCGTGCGTGGCCAGCCGGAGGTGGTGCGCAAGGGAGTGTTCGAATTCAATCCGGCGCGCCATCAACCCGGCGACAAGGTGTTGTTGGGTCAGCAGATTGCCGGCGGTGGGCTGGATGAAATCGAACGTGCCGTGCAACTGTTGGTGCGCCAGCCGGCATGTGCGCGCTTCGTCTCGCAGCGCATGGCCGAGTACTTCGTCAGCGACACACCGCCGCCGGCACTGGTCGCGCGCATGGCCAGCAACTTCCAGCGCAGCGATGGCGATATCGCCAAGGTCATGCAGACCATGGTGAATTCTGCAGAGTTTGCACAGGCGCAACCGCGCAAGTTCAAGGACCCCAATCGCTTTGTGGTCTCGGCGATGCGGCTGGCCTATGAAGACCAGCCCGTGATCAATGCCGGCCCGATGGCCAGTTGGGTACAGCAACTTGGCGAGCCGCTGTTCGGGCGTATCACCCCGGATGGGTGGTCGCTGCAATCGCAGGCCTGGACCAGCTCCGGGCAACTGGCGCGCAGGTTCGAGGTGGCGCGCGCGCTGGGCAGTGGGCCCAAGCAATTGTTCCGGCGCGATGGCGACAACGACACGCCGATTCCGCCGCTAACGCGCATCGACACGCGCGCGTCCTATCGCTGGATTGCGCCATCGCTTGCGACAGGTACGCAGCAGGCGCTGGAGCAGGCGCGTTCGCCGGCGGAATGGAACGGGTTTTTGTTGGCATCGCCGGACTTCAACTACCGCTGATTCATATCGCTGATTCACCGACGCTGATCACCGAGTGCGATGCAGGCATCGCCGTGGGAGTACACCATGCAACGACGTCAATTTTTGCTTGCTTCTGCCGCCGCCGCCGCGAGTCTGCCCTGGGCTGGTCGCCTGTTTGCCGCTCCGCGCAACAGTGCGCGCCTGCTGGTGGTGTTCTTGCGCGGCGGCTACGACAGTAACAATCTGTTGGTGCCGCATGGCAGTGATTTTTATTACCAGTCGCGGCCCACGCTGGCGATTGCGCGGCCGGACCCGGCCAATCCCGACAGCGCCATCGCGCTGGACGCGCAATGGGGTCTCAACCCGGTGATGCGCGATGCCTTGCTGCCGTTGTGGCAACGCAATCAACTGGCGTTCGTGCCATTTGCCGGCACCGATGATGTGTCGCGCAGCCACTTCGAAACCCAGGACGATATCGAATCCGGGCAAGCCGGTAAGCACCGCGACTATCGTTCCGGGTTCATGGCGCGGCTGTCGGGTGTCCTCAGTGGCGTGCCGGCGATTGCCTTCACCGATTCGTTGCCGCTGACCTTCCAAGGCGGCGGCGACCTGCCCAACGTCTCGCTGCGGGGCATCGGCAAGGGCGGGTTGGATGCGCGTCAGTCGCAGATCCTGTCGCAGATGTACGATGCCACGCCATTGGCGGCGGCGGCGCGCGAAGGACTTGCGTTGCGCCAGCAGGTTACCGCGCAGCTGCGCGAAGAGATGGAGCAGGCCGGCCGTGGCGCCGCCAGCGCACGTACGTTTGCCGATGAAACCCGGCGCATGGCGAGCTTGATGCGCGAGCGGTATCGGCTGGGATTTGTGGATGTTGGCGGTTGGGACACGCATGCCAATCAGGGCAGTGTGGCAGGCGGGCTGGCCAACAACTTGCGCAATCTCGGCGAAGGGCTGGCCGCGTATGCCGATGCGTTGGGCCCGGCCTGGGACGACACCGTGGTGGTGGTGATTTCCGAATTCGGCCGCACCTTCCGCGAGAACGGCAGCAAGGGGACCGATCACGGGCATGGCACCACGTACTGGGTGCTGGGCGGCGGCGTGCGCGGCGGTCGCATCGCCGGCGAGCAGGTTGCGGTGGACCAAGCGCATCTGCTGCAAAATCGCGATTACCCGGTGCTCAGCAATTACCGCAGTTTGTTTGGCGGCCTGTTGCAGCGCTTGTGGGGTTTGTCGCCGACGCAGCTGGAACGCGTGTTTCCAGGTGCGACACCGCGCAATCTTGGCTTGGTGTGAGCGCGATCAATCGCGCCTGTTGCGTTCGTGTCGGGCCACTCAGCGTAGTGCGCGGTATCTGCACCTGCTCATCCGCGCGCTGCATCTTCCTGCATTGCCATGTGCGCGTGGCGACGACGGTGAGAGGCAAGCACTCACCGCATCGTGGCGCCAACGTTTAACCGTGCGCACACGCCCAAACACGATCAGATCCACGCGACCGACGCGATGCAAGCCGCGTCGCGCATGCATTCAAACCATGACGCAATGATCGCGCAGCGCCATCAACGTGCCGTCTGCGACGCGAACGGCGACGGCCCGTACACGCTGACCAGATGCGCGGCGACCTCCGGCATCACCCGCTGCAGCACTTGCGGCGCCGAGAAGTGATATTCGCTGACCACCGCGAAGAATTCTTCCGGAGCCTCTGCTGCATACGGGTCGATCTCGGTGTCCTGGCCGGCATCCACGCGTTGGCAGAACGCAGCGAAGGCGTGCTGAAAATCGCGCGCCCAGCGGCGTTGCCGATCGCGCGGCAGTGGTGGCGTGCCGTCGAGCGCACCGTCCAGTGCATCGAGCTTGTGCGCCATCTCGTGCACGATCACGTTGCAGCCGGCCTGCGGGTCGTCAAGATCGGCTTGCACATCGGCCCAGCTGACGATCAACGGACCTTGTTCCCAGGCCTCGCCGATCAAGGTGTCGTCCCAGGCATGCATTACGCCGGCCGCATCCATCTGGGTGCGCCGCACGCGGAAGGCGTCCGGGTACACGATCAGTTGCGACCAGCCACGCCATCCCGCTGCGCCGATTTCCAGCAGCGGCAAGCAGCAGGTGGCAGCCAGCAACACGTGGTCGTGCGGCTGCAGCTGCAATCCATCGACCGGCGAAATGGTTTTTTGGTCCAGGAACTGCGCGGTCAGCGCACGTAGACGTTGCCGGCGTTGCGCATCGAGCGCAGCAACCCAGGCGCAGCGGTCACACACCGGCTGCCAAAGCGCATCAGTAATCTCGAGCGGCGGCCGGCGCAGCCAGCGCGTCAACCACTGGATCAGCGGAACATGCCCGGCAGAAAACTGTGCCAGCGCGGCATCATGCGCATGCGGGGGAACAAACTGTCGCCATCGCTGCCACCACCGCCGGTTGCCGGCGCAGGCTTGTGTTGCGGCGCGCGCGCCGGTGCTGCCGCGTCGCCATTTGGGGTTCTGCCGCGTGCGGCCGAGTTGGTGCTGACGCAGCTCTCATGATCGCCGTCGACCAACTGGTCCGATGCCAGTGCGGCAAGCGGAGCCAACAAGAACAGCAGGCAAACAGTGAGTCGGCGCATCGTCCACATCCAGGGCAAGCGGCGTGAGTCGCCGATCATAACGCGGTTTTCACTCCCTCACGCAAGCCGCGCTGGGCGGCCGCGAAGGCTTGGCGCATACTTTCGCGGATCGATTTGGGAACCGTTGCCGTGGATGACCGCGCGTTGCTGGCCAAACTTGCGAGCGGCCGGCTGTCCGGCGATGCGTTGGCGCGCGATGCCGGGTTGACCCGTGCCGCCGTGTGGAAGCGCATCCAGAATTTGCGCGCTGCCGGTGTCGATATCGACGGACGGGCAGGCGATGGCTACCGCCTGGCCGCGCCGCTGGACCTGCTGGATGCCACGCGGATCCGTGCGGCCATGGCAACCGACGCGGTGGCGGGCCTGGTCGCGCTGGAGGTGGCCTGGACACTGGAATCCACCAACACCACGCTGCTGGCGCGCCCGGCACCGGAACACGGCGTGTCTGTGTTGCTGGCCGAGCGTCAGACCGGCGGGCGCGGTCGCCGCGGCCGTCAGTGGACCTCGCCGCTGGCCGCACACATCTATCTGTCGGCATCGCGCCGTTTCAGCGGCGGGCTGGGCCAGCTGGCCGGGTTGAGCCTGGCGGTCGGGGTTGCCGTGGCCGAAGCCCTGCGCGGGTGCGGGTTTGCCGATGTCGGTCTGAAGTGGCCCAACGACCTGCTGGCGCGCGAGCGCAAACTGGGCGGTCTGTTGATCGAAGGCGGCGGCGAGATGGCCGGCAATGCGCGTGCGGTGATCGGGCTGGGCTTGAACGTGCACATGCCGCCGGCCGCCGCCGCGGCGATCGATCAACCATGGGTGGATCTGGACACCCTGGCCGGGCGCGCGGTGTCGCGCGACAGCGTGGCGGCAGCGGTGCTGTCCAGCCTGCTGCCGGCACTGGATCTGTTCGAAGCGCAGGGCTTGGCGCCGTTTCTGGCGCGCTACGCGGCGCTGGATGTGCTGAGCGGGCGCACCGTGCAGGTTGAAGAAAGCGGCACCCTGCATCGTGGTGTGGCGCTTGGCCTGGCCGCCGATGGTGCATTGCGCGTGCAACTGGGCGAAACGATGCGCCTGTTCCACTCCGGAGAAGTCAGCGTGAGACCTGCATGAGCGAGTGGTTGTTCGACCTGGGGAATTCGCGCTTCAAGTACGCCCCGCTGCACGGCAACCGCGCCGGCGACGTGCGGGCGTGGGCGCACGGTGCCGAGGCGATGGATGCGGCGGCGTTATCGGCGTTGCCGTCCGGGCGCATTGCGCACGTGGCCAGCGTGGCGGCGCCCGCATTGACGCAGCGGATGATCGCTTGCCTGCAGGAGCGTTTCGAGCAGGTCCGCATCGTGCGGACCGCAGCCGAATGCGCTGGCATCCGCATCGCCTATGCCGACCCGAGCCGCTTTGGGGTGGATCGTTTTCTGGCCTTGCTGGGTGCGCGTGGCGACGCACCGGTGCTGGTGGCCGGGGTGGGCACTGCGCTGACCATCGATGTACTCGGTGCCGATGGGCAGCATCACGGCGGGCGGATCGCCGCCTCGCCCACCACCATGCGCGAAGCGCTGCATGCGCGTGCGGTGCAGTTGCCGCCCAGCGGTGGAGAGTATGTCGAGCTGGCCAACGACACCGACGATGCCTTGACCTCCGGCTGCGACGGCGCGGCGGTGGCGCTGATCGAGCGCAGCCTGCACCACGCGCAGCGCAGCCTGGGCGTGCCGGTGCGGCTGCTGGTGCACGGCGGCGGCGCGCCACCGCTGCTGCCGTTGTTGCCCGATGCCAGCTTTCGCGCGGCCTTGGTGCTGGATGGACTGGCGACCTGGGCGATGCATTCGTCCTCGCCGTAGAGCGTCTTGTGCGGGTTGGACGAGAGGCGTTAGCCGCCAGCGGCGTGGAGCGGATGCGCTGTGGCGCCGGTTGGGCTGGCTTCGACATTCGGCAGCGGTGTGCTCGGCACACCGGCGTTGTAGAGCCCAGGCAGAGCTGCCTGGTGCACGCGCTGCCGAAGGCCAATGCACGGAAACGACCATCGGGGGCGCCGAGAGTGCGTTGCGCGCCTTGTCCCGTCGCGGCACCGGACGCTTCGCACTCCCCCAAGCCCCATGACAGGCTCTAAAATCGGCGCATGTACGTACGCGCGCTCATCGTTGTCCTGATCATCCTCAATGCCGGGGTGGCACTGTGGTGGGCGTTGCAGCCACCGCCGGCGCCGCCGGCCGCACCACCGCAACCGCCCGGTGTTGCCCGATTGGACGTGCTGCCGATGTTGCCGACCAAGGCGACAGCAGCGGTGCCGCGTCCCGAAGTGACAACCGCTGCAACGCCGGATGCCGGTGCAACGGTTGCATCCAATGCGCCGACTGCAGCGACGACGCCTGTGCCGAAGCCAGCGCCAACGGTGGTCGAGACAGCACCCCGTCCGGCCGAGCCTGCAGCGGCAGCGAAGGCCGCTTCCACATCGGTTGATGAAGCCACCGCTGCCGCAACGCCTGCAGCAGTGCCGGCGCCGCCGGCCGCCCCGGAGCGCTGTGTCAGCGTCGGGCCGTATGCGGCACGCAGCGATGCCGATGCTGCGCTGTCGCGCGTTCGCGGCCAGGCCAGCCGCGCCAGCGTGCGCGAGGACGCCGATGCCGGGATCAGCACGTTTCGGGTGATGTTGCCCAACGTGGGCGACCGCGCCACGGCGCAGGCCTTGGTCAAACGCATTGCTGCCGCCGGCATCGGCGACTATTACGTGATTGCCCAGGGCGAAGACAACACCGTTGCGCTGGGGCAGTATCAGAGCCGCGAGCGCGCCGAACGGCGTCAGGCCAGTCTGGTGAGCGCGGGCTTTCCCGCGCAGTTGGTGCCCAGCGGCAGCGGCCAGTCGCGCTGGTGGGTCGATATGCGCAGTACGGCGACGGCCGCTGCGTTGCAGAGCGCCGCAGGCGCAACGCGGCAACGATCGCTAGATTGCTCCGCGCTGCGCTAGAATGCGCACCGGCGCGCAACGCGCCTGCCTTTGCCGGCATAGCTCAGTTGGTAGAGCAACCGCCTTGTAAGCGGTAGGTCCCCAGTTCGAATCCGGGTGCCGGCACCACGAAGGCCTTTCCGCAAAGCCCCGGTCGCCCGGAAACGCCCATGTAGTAAGGGTTTCGTCGGGTCGGTGTAGAACTTGGGCGCCAGGTATCACAACGGTTCGTCACTACCACTCCCCAGAAATTCCCCATACGATGCGGTCATGGCCAGCATCCAACGAACAGGCAATAAGTGCCGCGTGCAGGTCTACATCGACGGCGTGCGTGACTCGACCAAGAAGGTAGCGCGTTAGGAGGCTGCTCAATGGGCATTGGAGCGCGAGGCCGAACTGCGTGGCACAAAACTGCCCGACAAGACTTTCGATGAAGCCCTGAAACGCTATGAGGCGGAAGTTGTGACGCGTGCTGGATCGCGGTGGCGGTCGGCAAGTTGCGCGGAGGCCGGCACGTAAAAATGTCGGTACATGCCGCAACTACATCTTGCTCGACTACTCGACCACCTCGTTCCAGACGCCGCCGATGGCGCTAAACCCGGCGATCACGCTGCTGGCTACGCCTGCGCAGCAGACGATCAACCTCACGCTATTCATTCCTCCGACGGCATCGGTGGTGGAGCTCAAGGTCAGCAACCTGTCCAACCTCACGGCCTACATCGGCCGGCCGGCGATGGGCACGCTATCCCGCACCAATCGGCCGATCAACGTGGCACCAAACAATAACCTCACGTTCCAGCTGCGCTTGGACAGCGATCAGTCCATGACTATGCTCGCTTCGACCACTGGCCTGCTCGGCGGCGTCGTATCGTTGGCCGCCGGCAACGTGGTCGTCGAGCTCGTGGGTTATTTCTTCGACCGGTAAGGCTTCCCCGATACTTTGGCGTGGAACAGCCCGACATGTGAAATCCCATATCGCTGCCAATCTAACTCTGCCGGTTGCGGTGCCAAGATGGCTGCTCACACCGCGTGGCGCTTGAGTAGCGTCGAGCCGGCACTCACTTTGATAGATCGTTGCCGGACTCAGCCGCATGTGGGTATTCCCTGACGGAACTGTGAGGTTTAGACCTAAGCTTTAGGGCCCAACCGCTGCGACATACTCTCGCCTCCGAAAATTCTTCGGATTACAAGGAGCGTGCAGTGGTGTTGAAGAAAATTGCGTTTGCAGCGATGGCGCTGTCGGGAGCTTTCATTGGTGCGGCACACGCCGGTGAGCAACTCGTGCCGGAAATTCCGCGACAGTATGAGAGTCTGAAGCTCGATACCCGCACATCTGCAGCCGCGCTTGCGGTACCTCCGGATGTGCAGCTGATCTCGATGTATCGCCTCATTTGGCCCCAAGAGCGGGACCGCATCACCAGTCACGAACTTCCGACGGGCGGCAATGTGAAGCGCTGGAAGGTCGAGGGCATAATGGGTTACGCGAGCTTCGTTCCGTTCGCTGGCTCGCATGCGGTTTACAGTTGCTTTGTGCTCGGAACAAAGACGGATAAGGCCGAGCACTTCAGCTCGACGGACCCTAATTGCGAAGGTCAGGGGAAAAACACCTATCAGTACATCTTGGGCTGGGTTGCCAATACGCAGCTTGAGGGCACCACGCCGCTCTACCGCTGTGACTATCCGGCATGGGATGACCACTTCGATAGCGTTGACCCGACCTGCGAAGGCTGGGACAAGGTGGGTGCAATCAATAACTACGTTCTAGGCTACATCTGGTACTGAGGAAATCCGGCGCGCTGCAGCTGAGCAGCGCGCTGGATAATTGGATTGACCTGTTGTTATGGCCCGTGACTACTTTTCCTCGATATAGCGTTTCAAGACGTCGCGAATTGTGGCGACATTGTCAATGTGGCCGATGAGCTATGTTTCATCTAAATAACACCACCAAGGCGACCCAATCTCTTGGACTTTTGTAGTTAGGGCCGAGTAGTCCCTGCCATTATTTTGAGGCGGTAACTCGCCATATATCTACACAGTAGATCCTATGTACTTTGCGGCAGTATGCGTTAAACATGCTTCGAAAACTGAAGTCGGTACAACCCAGGTGTGCGGCATGTAAGCTCAATGATCGACTTAAGCGCAAGACAGCTTCGTCTGCTTTCTGTAACTTTGATGCAACACGATTTCTAAATTTTTACTTTGAGACGAATTGTCGGGTATGCCCCGTGGCTTTTGCTACTTCTATTGCGAAAAAATTATCGGAGGCGACATGAGTGCTGTAATGAGCGAAGCTGAAGGTGATAAGTTCATCAATTCATGCAGCTGTCGCGTATGGGCAATTGATGGTTGGGAGGACGAAGCAATATCTAGTGCGTTCAACAACAGCATTGCAACCCTGGGTACGAAACTTTCACTTACTTCTTCAGCAAAGAAAAAATCGTTCGATGAGAAGGTTGCTTTTTTTCTGACGTTGCAGAGAAGTCCTCCTGCGAAGCACAACAAGCAATGCATTGTCTATGGTGTGTTTGATTCGAATGACGACGTCACGCCAACCCACATGTGGTTGGAGTACGACGGCTACATTTACGACACGGTGCCGGGCGATCCTCTCTGTAGAAAAAAAGCAGGTCTCCGCAATCGATACCACCCCGGGTGCGAACCTCACGTTCAGCCAAAGGAGATGGTCGGAGCGGCGCCGACTTATCTTACAAAGCGACAATCCCGGGTGCTGAAGGCAGCGGATGGAAGCTGGAAGGCTTATGGGCGGGGCATCTCCACCTACATTCCAGAGAATCAAGTTGTGAGGGGGTAGTTGCTGAGCCGATATTGGCTTGGAGTCATCTTCTTCTTCCCTTCGGAAGTCCTACGCGATTACGGTCCCGCCACGCCGACACTTCTCCCGCAACCCAAGTTGTCTGACGCATTGTTAGGCGAACCGAGAAGTCAGGCCGGCAAGCGACGCGCTCAAGCACCGTCCTGGGTGCCATTCTTAGCAATTGCCCGACCGCCTCCGCATTGATGGTTCGAAGTTCCCAAGGCACCTCACTGGGTGTGTCGTTCATTTAAGCCCCCTCCGCTCCGGCAATGTTTGTTACGCAGTGCTGTTCAAGGCTGCCTTCGGTGGTTCCTGCCCTAGCCCTTATTGGGCGTCCAGACTTGTATAGCCGGAGGACGGAGGGCGGATTGCTCAACTGCAGATCGCAGGGCGACAGGCCATCCATGCGCATCAAGGTAATGCCGGATCACGTTCCGGCGCAGGAAACATGCCTGAGGCGCCCTTTGCGGACTGCGGCAAAGCTCTTTCACCTCATCCCGGGATAGGCACAGTTTCGACACTACTTGTCGCCTCTATCCAGTTGAGGCCGATTACAGCACAGAACACAATCTGCATCTGCTCTGCGGGCAAGTGAATTGAAATCGCGCAGTCGTCTCGTAATCGCATCCCCTGCGACAGCGTTCTTTAGTCTCGGGTCATGAGCTATCACCATAGACAAAGCAGCCCCTCGCGACCTGGCCTGCCGTACGAGCAGTTCGCAGGATTGATTGATCTGATCGGTGAAGCCGTTGCGGCGAAAATCGTGGCCCAGATCCAGCCAAGTCTGTCGGCTTCACTGTCGTCCATTGAGCGTCAGCAATACGTGCCGCCTGTATCTGATGGAAGGCCTCGCCTATTGCGCATTGCGCAGGTCAAGGACCGGGTAGGCATGTCCCAGACCACCATCTATGACCGGATCAAGAAGGGTGCATTTCCCAAGCCGGTGCCGCTGGGCACGTTGGTTGCCTGGCTGGAGTCTGAGATCGACGACTGGATTGCCGCCCGAGTAGCCGATCGCTCCGGCGGTTCGCCGGGCTGAGATCGCTGACGGCGACCGCCAGGGGCAGCTGACTTCTGGGTAGCCACATCACCCGGATCGCAGGCGGTGACTTAGCAGGAATTCTCCAGACTTCCCGGAAACCCTTGCAGGACAAGGGGGCTTGAATCCGGGTGCCGGCACCACGAAGGCCTTTCCGCTGTATCCCGGAAAGGCCCGCCCGCTGCCGGGCTTGGCGATCAGCTTCCCCAGAATGCGTCTTCCTGAACTTGATCGGCCGAGAACAACCGGACTTCGACGATCTTGCCGTCTTCGATGCGCAGCAGATCCACGCCGGCCTGCTTGAGCGTCACGCCGTTGGCCTGGCCGGAAAATTCCAGCGTGATGGCCACCCAGTCGCCGCTGGCCATGTAGTCATCGGCACGGCTGATGGCGAAGGTGCCATTGGAGACCTCCATCATCTTGCCCAGCATCGGCCCGACGACCGCCATGCCGCGGTGGGTGCCGGAGAACTGATGGTTGCCGGGCTGGTGCCAGATCACGTCGGGCGAAATGAGGCTGCCCAGCGTTGCGTGGTCGCCGGTCTGGACCGAGGTGATGTAGGACTTGGCAGTGTCGATGTTGTTCATGGTGTTTTCCTTGGTTGGTTGAAATGTCAGCGTGTAAGGCCTGCAGGCGCGGGTGCCTGGTTGGCCGATCTTTAGTGGGAGTAAAGCGCGGTGCGGTCAGCGGTGATAGATCAGGACATCAGGCTTTGCTGGGCGCCGGGATGTAACGTGATCGACCAATTGACGTGCACGACGCGCCAGCGTCCTTCGATGTAGCGGAAGACCTGTGTCGAATTCCAGGGAGTACCCGGCTTCTCACCGCCCTGGCCGTCGGCGAGGATGTTCTGCAGGTTGTAGTGCAGCACAGCCATGTCGCGGTTATCGCTGACCATTACCACCGGCTGGATGTAGTCGTTGCGCAGGATCTTGAGCTTGCCCTCGAATACTTTGCGAAAGTAGGCCTCCACCGCCGCATGACCGTCCAGACGCAGCGCGGTCAGGGGATCGAAATACGACACGTCGTCGCTGTAGACCTCCAGTGCGCCATCGACGTCGCCCTTGTTCCAGCGTTCGTTGATGCCGTTGTCCACGGCCAGAATGGCCTGGGTGATCTGTTCGATATCGGCTTGCATCGTCTGTCTTCTCAGGAAAGTGGGGGGGCGTGCTGTGGGAGTGATTATTGGACTTGATTCGCCGACGCGAGCGGTCCAAAGTGGACGGCTAATGATCATTTCCGGACATCTTTCAACTGGCGCGGGCAGATGACCAGTTCCGGGCGCACCCGTTTTGCGAAGGCGCAGGCGAGGTCGCAGATCCTGCCGCTGGCCTATCACCCGCAGGGCCCCTATGGTCTCGACCTAGAAGTCTTCACGGTTGCCGATCTACGAACCCGTGCAACCCCGGAAGAAGTGCAGGCGACGCACCGTTACGGATTCCACACCTTGTTGTGCGTGACCCAGGGCGTGTGCACCCAGCTGATCGACTTCAAGGCGATCGCCTGCGAGCCAGGTTCGCTAGTGATCGTGCGGCCCGGCCAGGCGCACAGCTATGGCATCAAGGACGACTGGGATGGTTGGAACGTGATTTTCCGCCAGGAGTTCGTGCTGCCGGCAGCAACAACGCCGGGCGATCTGAAGCTCGCCTTCGATCTGGGCAAACTGCCGGATCACGTGCACCTCGGTCGCGATGACTTGAAGCGGCTGACCGATGTGATCGTGCAGATGCGCCAGGACACGCAGATGGAGGCGCCGCAAGAAGACGTGCACGCCCTGTTGCGTCATCAGCTGCATGCGTTGCTGACGCGGCTCAGCATTTTGCATGGCCGTACCCACGTGCGCGATGTTGCGGTGTCTGCGGCGCTGCGCCGCTTCCACCGGTTCCAGCAGCTTGTCGAAGACTATTTTGCACAGTGGCATCAGGTTGCCGACTACGCCGATCGACTTGGGTGCACGGAAAAGAGCCTGGCGCGCGCAGTGCAAGCGGCGATGGGCACCACCGCAAAGACCTTCATTGCCGCACGGATCAATCTGGAAGCCAAGCGCCTGCTGGTGCACACATCCCTGCCGGTTGCCGCAATCGCCGAGGAACTGGGCTTCGACGAAGCGACCAACTTCAACAAGTTTTTCAGGCGGGAAGTGAGTTGCACGCCGTCGGAATTTCGGCGGCGGTATCGGGTTGCCGAGCGATAGCGACCGCCTGCATGCGACTGCGCAAAGAGCGGTGACCCGCTGCCATCTCCGCCATCGGGGCGTGATGGCGCGACGCGTCTGATGCGGCAGCGGCTTCGTCGGGACACCTGACTGGCCGTGCCCTCAGCGCAACCGCGCTCCTCAGCAAGCGTGCCGAGCTCCCGTGTGCGGGTAAGTCGCGCGTAGCTCGCAGCTCGAAAATCGGCATCGCGCAGCGGTGGTGCTGGCTGCGCGGCTGGACGCTTGGTAGGTCAGGCCGGGCGACCAGCCGAGAGCAGTTCCAGCACGGCCTTGCCGGCGTCGGACTGTGCGGCGTCGCCGCTCAAGCGTTCGGCCAGGGCTGCCACGACAATGGCATGGGTGTGCCGCAACACGCTGTCTGCATCGGCGCTGGCGTCCACGACGTGTTTACCCGGCAATTGCAGCGCGGCGAAGATGGCACGGCAGCGTTCCAGGTTGTCCTGGGTTTCGAAGTGGTTGGGTGCGTCGCCGCGGGCGCGGATGCGGGCCAGACCGGTGGGTGGCGGCAGATCGAGCAGCAGCAGCACGTCCGGGCGCGGTGCGAAGGCATTGCGTTCCAGCAGATCGTCCAGCGGCAGGCCGGCCGCGCCCTGGTAGGCGACCATCGACGGAAAGTAGCGGTCCAGGATCACGATGTCGCCGCGCGCCAATGCGGGGGCGATGAGGGTGTCCACATGTTCGTGGCGGTCGCGGATCAGCAGCTCGGCTTCTTCGTCCGCGCTCAGGCGGCCGGTGGCGGCGGACTGACGCAGCTGGGTGCCCCAGGGGCCATTGGTCGGCTCCTTGCTCAGCACGACGCGGGCGCCGGCCGCTTCCAGTGCGTTGGCCAGGCTGCGGGCGAGGGTGGTCTTGCCGGCGCCGTCGATACCTTCGATCGCGATCAGCAAGCCGCCGGGCTTCAGTTCGATTGTCATCGCGCTACTTTATCCGATCATGGCAATGGATCCGTCGCTGGCGATCTTGCAGGGCGTGCGCCCTGCATTGCTGCGGGGCGCTGGATCACGCAATGGCATGGCGTGACAGCACGCGACGACCTTCATCCCACATGAGCACGTTGCGCAGGACGGCGACGATGGCGGCGCCGCGCTGGCACGTCATCGCGCCACGCTTGCTGGGCAAGTTGGGCAGTGCATGCGCGTCCCGCCATCCGCCATGCACAAGCTGCAAGCGTTCGAACACAACCCGCCCTCGAACATCATCGACGGTGCATCTGGTGCCGAGTGGACGTATCGGCGAGGGTCTGGACAGCTCTCCCGTGCGCCGCCACGCGCGGCAATCGCCTCAAGACATCAGTCTTTGGTTGTGTGCAGCGGCGATCACTGCGTCTGCGCCGACAGTGCGGTTCACGCGTGATACCGCGGTTTTTTCACAGGTTCCCCGGCCGCCGCGTTCCCTGGCGCTGCCGCTATTGCCGATTCAGTATCACGGGTATGTCTTGCGTGATGTCAGGAATGTCCTGATGTCACCGCTTCTGTCCGCTGGGCATACTGAATAAGTCAGACACAGCGCTCATTTGTAGTACGACTGAGTCGCGTTTCTGGCTTCAAGGAAGAAGGACGCGTCGCCGCCACCCTAGAGGCGGCATCCCCCGCGTGACGCCCTCTTAGGCCCGTCGTGACCGGATTCCTTGTTTATTTTTCTGGCGTTTTGCCCGCCGCCGTACACGTACCGCGCCCAGGCGATCAGCTTGCCGAGGTGTAGCGATAAGACAGCAGCGATTTCACCAAAAAGGTGATCTGGGTGGCCGAGCGCGCATCCACGCGCATGACCGGAATGCGGAAGCCTTCGGCCACCAGCGCATCGCGGAATGGCGGCAGCAGAAAGTCTTCGACCTCGTCGGTCATGGTGATGCCCACGGCCAGGCTGGCGTCCGGTGCGATCTGCGAAAACTCACGCAGCAACGCCAGGGTCGCCTCCAGCATCTGCGGGTCGCGCGCATTGCTCAGCACGATCACGCCGAGCGCGCCGTCGCAGACCAGCGGCCACATGAAATCCAGATATTTCTGGCCGGGCACGCCGTAGACGTGCAGCAATTCGCCGTCTTCCAGCTCGATGGAGCTGTAGTCCAGCGCGACCGTGGTGTAGGTCTTGTCGCCGTAGGCATCCTGGCTGAGCGGCATTTCGGTGCTGACCGGCTCCACGTCGGAGATGGCGCGCACCGCGGTGGTCTTGCCGGCGCCCATGCCGCCAACGAACACCAGTTTGTTGGCTGGAAGACTCATGACTGCGCCTGAGAAAGAGAGAGGCCAAACCGACGTGCGACCCAGGAGAAGAACCGGGAATTACTGCTGTCCGGGCGACGCGGCGTTGAAGGCACGGGGATCTCCGCAGTCTGGGCAAGGCCGCTGGCAAGTGCGGCGGCGAACAGGCATTCCACCGTCTGCAGCGGCAGCTTGCAAGCATTGGCCAGCGCCTGCGGGCGCCACGGGCGCGCATGCAGGTGGGCAATGGCGAGCAGCTGCGCAGGCGAACTGGTGTCGGCGCTGAGCTCCGGCCACTGCCGTAGCTGCAACGCACGGCTGGCCTCCACCGCCGGCAGTGCGGGGCGCAGGTGCTCGGGCAGGGCGAAGTACAGCGCTTCGAAGGAAAGGCGCTGCGTCAGTGCGGCATCGGCATCGCCGGTCACACGCTGCCAGCCGGGGCGATCCAATGCGGCAACGAGCTCCGATAGCGACACGCCGGCCGCCAGGTGCAGGCAGCGACTGGATGGGTCCACGCGCACCAGCAGGTGCGCAGTGCGCAGCAGCACCGGGCTTGCGCCGAGTTCGCCGCGGCAATGGCGCAACAGCAGCGCCGGTTCGGCCACCTGGGCGGTATGTGGCGAAGACAACAGCAGACGCATCTGCTCGTTGAGTTCGCGCACTGTGGCGCCGTGCTTGAGCCAGGCGCCAGCGACAGGCGTGCGCGAGACAACCAAGACGCGCACCGGCTGGCCTTGCAATGCCTGCCATGCGGCCAGGCCGTCGGCCGTTTCCAGGCCCAGCACCACCACGTCGGCCGCATGCTGCGGCCATTCGCCCAACTGCACGTCGATACGCTCGGCGAGCAGCAGCGAGCACGCCAGTTTCAGGCGCGTGGTGTGCAGCAGATCCAGGCCGGCCGTGGCGACCCGCATGGCGTGAATGGGTGTGGTCATGAGATGGCGCCGTTTTGGCGCAGAAGAACGACAACACCTGCCGGTACGCACCGGCAGGCAGGGTCGGCGACGCGGGTGCGCCGCCGGACAGGCATCAACTGAAATCCAGGGTCTTTTCGAACGCCTTGAGCTCGTGGCGGGCCATGGCCAGGTTGGCCTTGGCGCGGTCCAGCACGACATACAGAAACAGCGTGCCGTTGCTTTCGAGCGGACGCAGCAGGTGGTACTGGCGCGACAGCGTGATCAGGATGTCTTCGATGGTGTCTTGCAGGCCGAGCTGCTCGGCGATACGGCGCTTGGCACGCACTACTTCGGTATTGCCGGCCGCGGCCAGTTCCAGGTTGAGCTCGGTGCCGCCGGTCATGCCCAGGGCCATGCCGCTATCGCTGTCGACCAGCGCGGCGCCGACGAAACCGGCGAGCGAATGCAATTGTTCCAGATTGAGTTTTGACATCGGTGGTCCCCTTCCAAACGGTGAGAAAAATCGGTGAGCTCATGCCAAGCACGAACAGTGCCAACGGCATCAGCCGGCCGCTTGCGCCAGGGCTGTGGCCAGGCGCCCGGCGCAGTCGCGCGCATTGAACAGCAGCGCGGCGGCATTGATATCGGAGCCGCCCACGGCGGTCAGCGTCAGCGGCTTGTCGGCGCGGATGCGGATCAGCACCAGTTGCCCGCCACGCGTGCTGATGGTCGCGTAGTCGGCCTCGCTCAGGCTCGACTCGCGGGCCAGCGTCTCGCCCAGGGTCAGGAACGAATTGGCCATCGCGGCTAAGCGACGTCCGTCCACATCCAAGCTGGATTGTTCGGTAATGGCGCGGCCATCGGCGGTGGACAGCATCAACAGCCGAATCCCCGGCTCGCGTTCGATGGTCTGTGCGAATTCGCGCCCGATCCGGTGCAGGTCGTACTGATGCGACGCCCGCGCGACTTCGCCCACGGCAGCCTTGACGACCTGGTTGACGGCGTTATGCGGCATGAAACTCCCCTGTTGCTGATGGCCCGAGCGCGTACGTGATGCGTGTGTCCTGCGCTGGCCGGCGCACCATACCACCGAGGTATTAGTGCGCAGTCACACCAGCCTCAGGCGCTTAACTGGGCGGTCAGACAAGCAGAATCTGCAAAGTCCAGCGGGCCACAAAGTGTCGTGGCACGTCACTGTAGCGGCGCGACAAGGCAGATCTAAACCCGTTCGTTTTGCCCGCAGACAGATGCAAACGGCATGCCGTGCTGCGCTGCCGCGCGTCACTGCGAGGGCGCGCCACTAGACTGCACGGCTTTATCGATGCTGGAGCAATACATGGCAACGCAGTACGTGCCGGTTTCCCTGATTGGCGTTCCCACCGATATCGGTGCCGGCCACCGCGGCGCACGGATGGGGCCGGAGGCGCTGCGCATCGCCGGGTTGCAGGAGGCCCTGGTCGGCCGTGGCGTGGAGGTGCGCGATCTGGGCAATCTGGATGGCCCGCGCAATCCCTGGCAGCTGCCGCAGGCCGGTTACCGGCATCTGGACGAAGTCGTCGCCTGGAACCAGGCGCTGATGGACGCCAGCTACGCCGAGCTGCAGGCCGGACGCATGCCGATCATGCTGGGCGGCGACCACTGCCTGGGCATCGGTTCAATCACTGCCGTGGCCAGGTATTGCCGTGAACAGGGGCGCCCGCTGCGGGTGCTATGGCTGGATGCGCATTCGGATTTCAACACCAGCGAGGTAACCCCGTCGGGCAACGTGCATGGCATGCCGGTGGCCTGCCTGTGCGGGCTGGGCCCGCAGGCGCTGACGCATCTGGGCGGCAGCGCGCCGGCGCTGCTCCCCGAGCAGGTACGGCAGATCGGCATCCGCTCGGTGGACCCGGAGGAGAAGCGCCTGATCAAGCAGCACCGCATCGACGTCTACGACATGCGTTACATCGACGAAGCCGGGATGAAGCGCACCATGGAAGCCGCGCTGCAGGGCATGAGCGCCGACACCCACCTGCATGTGAGCTTCGATGTGGACTTCCTCGACCCCAGCATCGCGCCGGGCGTGGGCACCACGGTGCCTGGTGGCCCCAACTACCGTGAGGCGCAGCTGGTAATGGAGATGATTGCCGACACCGGGCGCATGGGGTCGCTGGATATCGTCGAGCTCAATCCGGTGCTGGACAACCGCAATGCCACCGCCGAGTTGGCGGTGGATCTGGTCGAAAGCCTGTTCGGCAAGTCGACGCTGATGCGAGATTGATCCAGCGCTGAACGAGGCTGGCCCTCGTTCACATCAAATCCACGTCCGCGCAGTCAGATTTGGCGCCAAGCGAGGTGCGTTGGCACCGGGCGCAGACCGAGGAAGAGCAATGAAGCGACTGCTGACACTGATGGTGCTGGGCCTGTTCTCGGCCGGCGTGATGACTGGCTGCAACACCATGGCCGGCGCCGGCAAAGATATGCAGGGCGCGGGCGGCAAGGTCGAAAAGACCGCCGAGAAATGCAGCGACGGTAAGTGCTGATCCGTCACCGCTGGGTGGCGTTTGTTTGATTTGATTGATCTGCGGCAACGCGCCGCTTTACCCACGAAGGAGTCTGTTATGAAGCGTGCAATTGTGCTGCTGGTGCTGTCGATGTTCTCGGTCGCGATGTTGTCGGGTTGCAACACCGTCGCAGGTGCCGGTAAGGACGTGCAGGGCGCTGGCGAGAAAGTGGAAGACGCAGCGCGTAAGTGATCTGACGCCGCATGCAACAAAAAACGGGCCGCAAGGCCCGTTTTTTTGTCCGGTAGTTGTCGGGCCCAACCGATGTGCAGGGCGTGACCGCAATGCGTCGCGCGCACGTGCCGTAACACGTCGGATGGGCCTGTTCAGTGGGGTGATTGCCGGCTTGACACCTCTTGATGCATAGCAAACGCCCGCGTCGGCAATCTGCCGGCACGGTCAATCGCGGCCGCATCAGCGGAGTCAACGCAATGAACACCGACATCATTTCCGGCAAGTGGACCCAGCTCAAAGGCAAGGCACAGGCCAAGTGGGGCGACCTTACCGACGACGATTTCAAGGTCGCCGAAGGCAATGCCGAATATCTGCAGGGCAAGCTGCAGGAACGCTATGGCTGGGACCGCGACCGTGCCCAGACCGAGGTCCGCGCATTCGAAAAGTCGCTGCGCGACGACACCTGATCTGCGCACGGCATCGCTCCTGCAACGGTGAGCGATGCGGCTGAGCACCGATGCACGCAACGGGCCGCCATGTGCGGCCCGTTGTGCGTCTGGCCACGCGCATGCAGGGATGAGGCAATGGGCAGCACCCGGAACCGTTAAACTTGCGCGCTGACTCCCTGGCATTACGCAGATGACCACTCGCGTTCTCACCGGCATCACCACTTCCGGCACACCGCATCTTGGCAACTATGTCGGCGCGATCCGCCCGGCCATCCAGGCCAGCGCCGGCGACGATGCGGAGAGCTTCTATTTCCTGGCCGACCTGCACAGCCTGATCAAGGCGCAGGATCCGGCGCGCACGCAACGCTCCACGCTGGAAATCGCCGCCAGCTGGCTGGCCTGTGGCCTGGACCCGGACAAGGTCTGGTTCTATCGCCAGTCCGATGTGCCCGAGACCACCGAGTTGATGTGGTTGCTCACCTGCGTGGCCGGCAAGGGCATCCTCAATCGCGCGCATGCCTACAAGGCGGCGGTGGACAAGAATCGCGCCGACGGCGAGGACGACGATGCCGGCGTGAGCGCCGGGTTGTTCATGTACCCGGTGCTGATGGCGGCGGACATTTTGATCTTCAACGCACACAAGGTGCCGGTGGGGCGCGATCAGATCCAGCACATCGAAATGGCGCGCGATTTCGCGCAGCGCTTCAATCATGTGTATGGACGCGACTTTTTTACCTTGCCCGATGCGGTGATCGACGAGCAGGTGTCCACCTTGCCGGGCCTGGACGGCCGCAAGATGAGCAAGAGCTACGGCAATACGATTCCGTTGTTCGCCCCGCGCGAGGAACTGCGCAAGCTGGTGTTCTCGATCCTGACCGATTCGCGTGCGCCGGGCGAAGCCAAGGACACGCAGGGATCGGCGCTGTTTCAGCTGTATCAGGCGTTTGCCACGCCGCAGGAAACGGCCGCCTTTGCGCAGGCATTTGCCGATGGCATCGGCTGGGGCGACGCCAAGCAGCAGTTGTTCGAGCGGATCGATCAGGAGATCGCACCGCTGCGCGCGCGTTACGAGACGCTGATGGCCGATCCGGCAAAGATCGAAGCGATTCTGCGCGCCGGCGGTGCACGCTTGCGTGCGCGCTACGCCACGCCGCTGCTGGCCGAGCTGCGCAGTGCGGTGGGTCTGCGCGATCTATCCGATCAGGCGGGTCCTGCGGCCGCGCAGGCGGGTGAAAAAATCGCCTTGCCGGTGTTCAAGCAGTACCGCGAGAACGATGGCCAGTTCTATTTCAAGCTAACCGATAGTGCCGGTGCACTGCTGCTGCAGAGCGACGGCTTTGCCTCGCCACGCGATGCAGGCCAGTTGATCGCACGGCTGAAACAGGCCGAGCAGGCCAGCGATCTGCAGCTGCCGGGCGTGCATGCACAGGTCCAAGTCGATGCGATCCTTGCGGCGATGCGGGTGCTGCGCGAGGCGTAATCGATGCGGATGCGCAAGCTGCGGCAACCGCCTTGCGCGCGTGGGGAATTGCATCGCAGGTGCAATGCCGAGATCCAACAAGACGCTTGCGTAGTGCTTGAAGCCATCGTGCCCATGCATCGTTGCCTGGAACCACCGGCACACCGCGCACGCACTGCGTGCGCCTACACTGCGGCTGTCTTCTTTTAAAGCAGCTAACAAAACGTAGCGAGCAGTTATCAGGTGGGCGTGGACGCCGCGTAGTGATCGGAGCGTATGCGTGGTACATGCCGTAACGAACGACGGCCGCACAGTCGTCTTGTCAGTTGCTCTTATCGTCACGGAGTAAGAATGACCGCATTGAACGATCCCAGCATCCACACCATCGATACCGGCTTTGGCGGCGTGCAGTTCGACGCGGCGTATCTGATTGTCGAGGCGCAACGCGGGGCGTTTGTCGATTGCGGGACCTCGCTGTCGGTGCCGCATCTTCTGGCGGCAGTACGGGCCGCCGGGCTGACACCTGCGCAGGTGGAGTGGTTGATCCTGACCCATGTGCATCTGGATCACGCCGGCGGTGCCGGTGCCTTGCTGCAGCATCTGCCCAATGCGCGCGTACTGGTGCATCCGCGTGGTGCGCCGCATCTGATCGACCCGGCACGGCTGATTGCCGGTGCTACCGCGGTGTATGGCGAGGCGGAAATGGCGCGCAGTTACGGCGAGATCGTGCCGGTGCCGGCCGAGCGCGTGGTGCAAGCGGTCGATGGCCAAGCGGTGCTGCTGGGCGAACGCGCGCTGCGCACGATCGATACGCCGGGACACGCGCGCCATCATCTATGCGTGTGGGATGCGCGCAGTCGCAGCTGGTTCACTGGCGACACCTTCGGGCTGTCGTATCGCCAGCTCGATAGCGCGCAGGGTGCTTTTATCCTGCCGACCTCTTCGCCGGTGCAATTCGAGCCGGAGGCGATGCTGCAGTCGATCGCGCGGCTGATGGAGACCGCGCCGCAGGCGATGTATCTGACCCATTACGGGCGGGTCACTTCGCCGGAGCCATTGGCGCAGGCGCTGATCGAGCAGATCCATGCGATGACCGCTATCGCACTGAGCTGCGCACAGCATACGGACCGCCATCGCTGCATGGTGGCGGGGTTGACCGGACTGTATCTGGAGCGCGCCCGCCTACACGGCTGTCGCCTGGACGATGCGGCGGTGGCGCAGCTGCTGGCCACCGATATCGAACTCAACGCCCAGGGCCTGGCGTGTTGGCTGGATCGCGCAACGCGGACCAGTTAGCGCGCTTGGAGCGGCTTACAAAAAAACCTCTAGAACGCTGCATCAATGGCCGCGTGCATGCCGTCAACAATTCGATTAGCTCTCAAGCTGACCTACGCCTTGAGAAAGTAAGTCGGAGGACTGTGCTCACCGCCAGGCGGGCGCGGCCGGTGCTCGGTGTGACATGTGCCACGCGTCCACTCCGGTTCCTCTGCGCCTTCCACACCCACCTGACGACTGCTCGCGACGTTTTGTTAGCCGCCCTTAGCCAGGCATGCAGTCCATGCAATTGAATGCAGTCTCGTGTCGTTGCGCTCCGGTGTTGGCCCACGCTTGTAAACTGTGTGTCATCTATCTGTTGCAAGGCCACGCCGTGAATCCGATGCGCATCCTGTTGTTGTCCGCCTGCCTGTTTGTGGGAGGTGTGGCGCAGGCCGCCAACGATCTGCCCGGTGGCGGCATCGATGCGGAGGCGTTGTCGCGGCACGTGCGCTTGCTGGCATCGGATGAATTCGAAGGCCGTGCGCCGGCCAGCGCGGGCGAGCAGCGCACCGTCGATTACCTGGTCGAGCAGTTCAAGGCCGCCGGCGTGCAGCCGGGTGGCGAGCAGGGCGGTTGGACACAGGCCGTGCCGCTGGTGCGCGCGCAGGTGGAGGGCCCGGTCAGCGCCACGCTGCGTGTGGGCGGCAAGACGCAGTCCTTGGTCAACGGCACCGATGTGACCTTGCAGAGCCTGCGGCCGATCGACAAGGTGGCGTTGAAGAATGCGCCGCTGGTGTTCGTCGGCTACGGCATCAGTGCGCCGGAGCGGCAGTGGGACGATTACAAGGGCGTGGACCTGCGCGGCAAGATCGCAGTGGTGCTGATCAACGACGCCGACTTCGATACCGCACAGCCGGGCGCGTTCGACGGCAAGGCGGTCACCTACTACGGCCGTTGGACCTACAAGTACGAAGAAGCCGCGCGCCGCGGCGCCGCCGGTGTGTTGATCGTGCACGAGACCGCGCCGGCCGCGTATGGCTGGGCCACGGTGCAGAGCTCGGGCCTGTCGCCGCTGTTCGATATCGAACGCAGCGATGCCGATGCGCGTGCGCAGCACGTGCCGGTGCGTGGCTGGATGCAGCGCAGCTTGGCAGCGTCGTTATTCACGCAGGCCGGGCTGGATTTCGAACAGGCCAAGCAGCGTGCTCAGCAGCGCGACTTCGCACCGATGGCGCTGGGCGATGCCACGTTGTCGGTGGACTTCAAGCTCAAGCGCGAACGCGTGGTTACGCATAACGTAGTGGCCAAGCTCACCGGCACCCAGCATCCGGACGAGACGGTGATTTTCTCCGCGCACTGGGATGCATTCGGGATCGGCAAGGCCGATGCCAGCGGCGATACGGTGCGACGCGGTGCGGTGGACAACGCCACCGGCGTGGCCAGCGTGCTGGAACTGGCACGCGTGTTCGCCGCCGGCCCCAAGCCGCAGCGCACGCTGTACTTCATTGCATTGACCGCCGAAGAAAAGGGCTTGCTCGGCGCCAACTATTACGCGGCGCATCCGCTGGCGCCGTTGGACAAGACCGTGGCCGTGCTCAACATGGAGATGTTCAGCCCCGACGGCCCGACGCGCGATATCGCCTCGTGGGGCCGTGGCCGCGTGTCGCTGGAAGGCGATCTGGAACAGGCCGCCAAAGCGCGCGATCGCACTTATTCGCCGGACCCGAATCTGGAAGCGGGCTTCTTTTACCGCGCCGATCATTTCGCCTTCGCGCGCATGGGCGTGCCGGCGATCACCGCTGGCCCGGGACTGGACATGCTCAAGGGCGGCGTCAAGGCGGGCAAGGCATTGCGCGATACATACTTCGCCGACTGCTATCACCAGCCCTGCGACCGCTGGACTCCGCAATGGGATGCCACCGGACATGCGGCCGATACCACGCTGGTCTACGACGTAGGCGTGGCGCTGGCCAATGGCCGGCAGTGGCCGAGCTGGCAGGATGGCTCGGAGTTCAAGGCCATCCGCGCCAAGAGCGATGCCGCGCGCAAGTAAGGCCTGACGGGTCAAACGCCCGCTGCGGTGTTACCGGGCCGGGCGTTGCATCGCTGGCGATGCCCGTGCGCAGCGCATCCAACCGCTAAGAGCAGCTAACAAAACTACTGTGCAGCCGCCAGGCGGGCGCGGCCGGTGCTCGGAATCGGCATGTACCACCCGTACACTCCGGTTCCTCCGCGCYACGGTTTGTTAGCCGCTCTAAAGCGCGGAGCGTCGGCTGCAGTTTTATTTTTTGGGTTTGCCGCAGGGATAGCGCTTGCGCAGCGCTTCGATGATCAGGCCGGGAGCGGCTTCGTCCAGGCGCGCATCGGGCAGCGCGGTGATATCGGCGATGATCGGCAGCAGATCCGGCGGGCCGGCCTTGCCCGCAGGCATGCACCATTGCGTGCGATAGCTGGTGCTGGCCACGCCAAGCACGTAGGCGCCGGCGCGGCTGGCCGAGACCATGACCTTGAGTTCGGGCTGGTTCGGTGCGTTGATCTCCGGCGCCAGCGAGCCATCCAGCCCCGCCTCGATCAACTTGCGCCCGCTGAGTTCCCACGGCTCGAGTGTGCGTGCCGCTGCGGTGGTGGAGAGAATGGTCAGGGCGGCCATGGCCAGCCAGGGAAGGCGACGCTGCATCTGCGCTCCGCAATGAGGGGTGAGTTGCACCATAGCGCGCAAGGCGGCGAAGGGCATGCATGTAACGCCTTGGAGCGCCCCGCGCCGCGACTGCGCGACCAGCAGACACGCGCGGCTGGTGCTCGGCATCGGCATGTGTCAGATAGGCGCCAGTTCCTGTGCGCCGTCCATACCCGCATGCAGCCGTTCTTAGGTTGCGGCCAGACAGACGCAGCCGTGGCGCACCAGCAACATGCCACGCGTGCAGTGGTGTTGGTGCACGCCGTCCACGCGCCTGATACGTGGCTGCCAGGTGCCGTCAGCCGTTTTTGGGCTTGGGTAGGTGCTCTAGAATGACCGCTTCCGCTGCACTTGGCCCTGTTCCGATGTCTTCCTCTCACGACGCTGCCGCGCCTGCGCGCAGCGGGTTGGTCGCTCTCGCGTTGCTGCTGGTCTATGTAGTCTGGGGCTCGACCTATCTGGCGATCCGGTTTGCGCTGGAAGGCGGCGCGCAGCCGCTGACGATGGTGTCCGGCGCGCGCTTCATCATCGCCGGCAGCGTGCTCTACAGCGTGCTGCGTTGGCGCGGCGTGGCGGCACCGACGGGTGCGCAATGGAAGAACGTGGCCTTGATGGGCGCGGCCTTGTTGCTGCTGGGTAACGGCATGGTGGTGCTCGCAGAGCGCAGCGTGTCTTCGGGCTTGGCGGCCACGTCGGTGGCGTCGGTGCCGCTGTGGATGGCGTTGTTCGGCGCGTTGCGCGGGCAGCATGCCAGCGGCGGCGAATGGCTGGGCATCGTGATCGGATTTCTGGGCGTGGTGTGGCTCAACGCCGGCAGCAGTCTCACCGCAACGCCGGGGGGATTGGTGTTGTTGCTGATCGCGCCCATCGGCTGGGCATTCGGCTCGGTGTGGTCGCGTGGACGCGATCTGCCATCGCCCTTCATGACCGCCGCCGGGCAGATGCTGTGCGGCGGTGTGCTGCTGGTGAGCACCGGCCTGCTGATCGGCGAGCGCCCGCAGGCCTGGCCGACGTCGCAGGGACTATTGGCGGTGGCGTACCTGTGCGTGTTCGGCTCGATCGTGGCGTTCACTGCGTATGTGTGGCTGCTGCATCACGTCCGCCCGGCGCTGGCCGGCAGCTATGCCTACGTCAATCCGGTGATTGCGGTGGCGCTGGGGGCGTGGCTGGGGCATGAGCAATTCACCGCGCACGACATTGGCGCGATGGCGGTGATTCTGGGTGGCGTGCTGGTGGTCACCCTGGCCAGGGCACGGCGATGAGCACGCCTGTGCCGGTGCCGGCGGAGGACGCGCGGCGCGGTCTGTTGATCACCGCCTCGGCTTTCGTGATCTGGGGTCTGGTGCCGCTGTATTGGCATCTGCTCAAGGCGGTGCCATCACTGCAGATCATTGCGCACCGTATCGTGTGGAGCACGGTGCTGGTGGTGGCGTGGCTGGTGGCGACCTCGGGCCTGCGTTGGTGGCGCACGATTGCCGCGCAGCCGCGCGCGTTGTGGATGCTGGCTGGCAGCAGCGTGGCGATCGCGTTCAATTGGGGCCTGTATATCTGGGCGATCAACGCCGGGCATGTGATCGAAGCCAGCCTGGGCTACTTCATCAATCCATTGCTGAGCGTGTTGCTGGGCGTGCTGGTGCTGAAAGAGCGCCTGCGCGGCATCCAGTGGCTGGCCGTGGTGTGCGCCGCAATCGGTGTGCTGTGGTTGACCATCGATGCCGGTGCGCCGCCGTGGATTGCGCTGGGGCTGGCGGTGTCGTTCGGTATGTATGGCCTGCTGCGCAAGCTGGTGGCGGTGGACGCGGTCGCCGGCCTGGGCGTGGAAAGCGTGTATCTGTTCGTGCCGGCGCTGCTGCTGGCGGGTTGGGGCGAGCAGGGCCACGGCGGCGCGTTCTTTAGCGGCTGGGAGTTGCGCACCGATCTGCTGCTGATCTTTGGTGGCGTGGTCACGGCGGTGCCGCTGATCGGGTTTGCGTATGGCGTGCGGCGGATCCCGCTGTCGCTGGTGGGCATCCTGCAGTACATCGGGCCGAGCCTGCAGCTGTTGCTGGGCGTATGGTTCTTCCATGAGCCGTTCGATCAGGGGCGTGCGATCGGATTTGCTGCGATCTGGGTTGGCTTGCTGTTGTTTGTCGGCGACAGCGTGCTGCGCGCGCGGCAGCCGGTGGCGGTGCGCTGAGCTGAGCGCGTGCCGGCTGCGTCCTGTGCAAAGGACGCAGCGAGTGCTCGATCAGCTACTCGGCACCGGCACCGGCAACGCAACCGCCAGCGTCGAGGCCGGCAGTGCCTGCGGAGCGGGGCAGTGGCCGGGGCTCTGTTGAACCTGCGCCAGCCAGTGGTCGATCGGTGCGCCCAGCAGGTCCAGCCGCAGCGGCAGGCTTAGATGATTTTCGCCGCGCAACTCGACGTAATGCGCGCGCGTGCTGGCCAGCGCCAGGGCGCGGCCATGCGCCACCGGAATGTGCTGATCGGCATCGCCATGCAGCAGCAACACGCAGCTGCGCGTGTCGGCTAGCGCCTGCGCCACATCGACATGGTCCAGATCCAGCTTGAGCTGGCTGTCGGCGGCGGCGATCACCGCATCGAGATTCTGGTCGGCATAGCGCCAGCGTGCGTACGCTGCCACCGCGTGGCCGCGCCAGCCGCTGGGCTGGCTGGTCAGCAGGTGCGGCACCATGTCGCGGATGCCGCGCCCGGCATTGGCGAAGGATTCCATCGCCACCACGCCGGCCACGCGCGGGCCGAGTTTGTCGGCGGTGAAAAGCGCAGTGGCCGCGCCATAGGAAATGCCGAACAGATACAGCGGCCCGTGGATTTCGCCGCGCGGCTGCAGTGCGTTGATTACGTCGATCACGTCGTCGGACTCGCGCGTGCCATAGCCCGACGGCCCGCCGCCGGAATGGCCGTGGTTGCGCAGATCGATGGTGATCACCCGGTAGCCGGCCTGTGCCAATTCCAGCGACCACGGCAGCAGCGAATCGCCATCCATCATCCAGCCGTGCAGCAACACCACGGTGCCGCGTGGCGTCGGTGGCGGCACGCGGGGCACGCTGAAGCTGAAGTCCATATCCAGCGCATGCGCCGGGTCGTTGCGCTGGCCCAGGTAGCGGTAGTGCATGGCGTATTGGCCCGGATCGATCGCACGCCAGAAGATCGGCACCGCATCGCGCGTGACCACATGGCCGCTGCGGTTGGGTACCGTGGCGATGGTGGCGGCGATGCGTTCTTCGTCCAGCAACGGCGACACGCCACCGGGCGCGACCAGGCGCTCGCTGAGCGAGGTGGAGGACGAAGAACAGCCGGCCAGCCACAGGCAGGCGCAGGCCAGCAGAAACAGGCGCGTCATAGCGGCATATCGTTGAATCAAACGGCCGAACAGGCTACGGCCTGCCCGGCCCGCGCATCTACCGCACTGCGGTGACAAAACGATGACAGCCTGCAATACATTCAGTTACTGCAGGCAGCGCTGCGGCGACGGAGGCGGCGACTTCAAATCCCGACGCCCAGCCCCAGGCGGTCCAACAACCAACTGAAACCGGAGAAGCCACGATGCCGCCGCCACCGGCATCGCGCCTTCGCCGTGACCAATCCCCACTCCCACTCCCAAATCCCGGCACTCCAAAGGAGTGCCTACACCTCGCGCAATGCGGTGGTGATCGGCAAGCGCGCCGCGCGCAATGCCGGAAACAGCCCGCCGACCAGGCCAATGCCCAGCGCCCACTTCAAACCGCTCCACAGCAGTTCCGGCGACACCTTGAACTGGAACACCACCTGGCTGAAGTTGTTACCCAGTGTGGAGACGGTGTAGCCGTTGAACACCGCCCAGGCGATCAACCCACCGAGCAGCCCACCCAGCAGCGCCAGCAGCATGGTTTCCAGCATCAGCGCCATGATCACCGGCGTGCCACGAAACCCGATCGCCCGCATCGTGGCGATCTCACGTGCACGCGTGGCCACCGCCGCATACATGGTGTTGAGCGCACCGAACACAGCGCCCACCGCCATGATCGCGCCGATCACCGTGCCCAGGATGCTGATCAGGCGGTTCAACCCGCCGCCTTGCTTGCCGTAATACGCACGGGTGGTTTCCACATCCAGCTTGAGCCGCGGGTCGGCCGCCATGGCCGTCTTGAACTGATCGAAGCCGGCCTTGCCAGCGGTGCGCACGGTGATCGACTGGTACGCGCGGCGGTTGTAGGTGGTGGCTAGCGTCTGCGCATCGGTCCACATCTCAGAATCGTGCGCATCGCCAGAGGCGAACACGCCCACCACCGTCCATTGCTGGCTGCCCAGGGTGAGCGTCTTGCCCAGCTCCAGGCCGCGGAACTGATTCAACGCACCTTTGCCGACCACCATTTCGCGCAGGCCGGTGGTGAAGCGGCGGCCCTGCATGATCTTGACCTTGTCATGCACGCCCCAGGCCTGCTCGCCCACGCCACGCAATTGCGCATTGACATCGGTGCCATCGGAGCGCGAAGCGATGTTGACCACTTGCGACAACTCCGGCGACACCATCGGGCGCCCGTTGGCATCGGTGGCGATCCCCGGCAGGCTGCCGATCAGCGGCACCAGGTCGCGGGTGATCACCGAGTTGGTCTCCGCCTGCGAGCCGCCACGCAAGACAATGGCGGTGGTGTCGTCGCCGGTGCTGTTGAGCGTGGCCTGGAAGCCCTGGCCCATCGCCAGCATCGCCACCAGCACGCCGACCACGCCGGCAATGCCGACCACGATCACCGAGGTGGAGCCCCAGCGTTGCGGCAGGCTGGCGATGCCGATGCGCGCGGCGGCCAGCGACAGGCGGCCGCTGCGCGTGACCACCAACCACACCGCCAGCAGCAGCGCGATCGGCAGCAACCACATCCACGGCAGCGCGATCCACAGCCCCAGGCCGACTGCCAGCAGCACCACGGACAACAAGGTGACGCCACGATCTTTCCATTTGCGTTGCATGTGCATGCTCCTGTCAGCGGCCGGCGAGGGCATCGACGATCTTCAAGCGCTGCGCGCGTAACGCCGGCAGCACACCCACTACGATGCCGATGCCGGCCATCAGGCCGAACGCCACCAGCCAGGTCTGCAACGGCACGGTCTGGGTCGGCATCAGCCCGCCGCTGCGCGCGGATACCGCCGGGATGACCAATTCCGCCAAGCCCATGCCGATCAACCCGCCCAGGCTGATCAACAACACCGATTCGATCATCACCAGGCTCAGCACCGTGCGGTCCTGAAAGCCCAGCGTCTTGAGCGTGGCCAACTCCGGAATGCGCTCGCGCACCGCCTGCGCCATGGTGTTGCCGGTGAGCAGCAACAGGGTGAAAAACACTGCGGCCATGATCGAGGTGACGATCAGCCCGATATCGGCGAACTGCTTGACGAAGGCCTGCTGAAACGCCGATTCGGTTTGCGACTTGGTTTCGTGATCGGAGTTGGCCGACAGCGCATCGATGGCCTGCGCCACGCGCGAAGCCTGGTCGGGGTTGCTCAGGGTCACCGTCAACCAGCTCACCTGATTCTTGATGTAGTCGTTGGATTCGTCGAAGTATTTCCAGTTCATCATCAACTGGCGTTCCTGATTGGCCGCCACGGTGCGATCCTTCATCCGATAGATGCCGACCAGTTGCAACGGCCAATCGTTACTGCCGCCACGCGGAAAGATGGTGGCTTGCAGCGGGATGGTGTCGCCGATCTTCCAGCCGAATTGCTTGGCCAGGGTTTCGCCGACCACCGCACCGGTGCGCGTGGTCTGAAAGGCCTTGAGTTGGTCTTTGGGAAGCGCGTATTCGCTGTAGACGTCGAAAAAGTTCGGCGCCACTGAAAAGTTGGGAAAGAAATTCTTCGGGTCGCGATAGATGCCGCCGAACCACATGGCCGAGGTCACATCGCGCACGCCCGGCACGCTGCGCACCTGCGCTTCCAGGCGGATCGGCAGCGATTGGGTGATCGACAGGCGCGAGGCCACCACCAGGCGATTCACCCCGCTGACGCTGCCGCCGGAGGTAAACGCCACACGCACCGAATCCAGCATGCCGAACAATAAAAACGCAGCCACCACCGACAACAGCGTCAGCAAGGTCCGTGTCTTGCTGCGAAACAATTGCGCCCACACCAGCGAGAAATACTTCATGGCAGCGCTCCTTTAGAGCGCGAGTGGCGCGTCGGCCAGCTCGCCCTTGTCCAGATGGATGGTGTGCGTGGCGTACTCGGCGGCCTTGGGGTCGTGGGTGACCATCACGATGGTCTTGCCGTGTTCGCGATTGAGTTCCTGCAGCAGGCGCAGGATTTCTTCGGCGTTGTGGCGGTCAAGATCGCCGGTGGGTTCGTCGCAGATCAGAAACGTGGGGTCGGACACGATGGCGCGCGCAATCGCCACGCGCTGCTGCTGGCCGCCGGACAATTCGCTGGGCTTGTGGCTGCGTCGCTCCTGCAGGCCCACCAGGGTCAAGGCGATCTCCGCATTGCGCTTGCGCTGCGCGGCGTTGAGCGAGGTCAGCAGCAGCGGTAATTCCACATTCTTTTGCGCAGTGAGCATCGGCATCAGGTTGTAGAACTGAAACACGAAGCCGACGTGGTGACTGCGCCAGGTGGCGAGCTGCCCACCGCTCATGCGGTCGATGCGCTCGCCCTCGATTTCGATCTCGCCACCGCTGGGGCTGTCCAGCCCGCCGATCAGATTGAGCAAGGTGGTCTTGCCCGAGCCGGACGGGCCCATCAACGCGACGAAATCGCCTGCGGCAATTTCCAGATCGATGCCGTGCAGCACCTGCACCTGCTCCGGGCCGCGTTGATAGGTCTTGGTGATGTTGCGCAAGCTGACGAGAGCGGTCATGGCGACTCCTGATGATGCAATGGGATAAGGAAGCGATGCGGCACAGCGACTGCGACTGCAAGAGCGGCGATGCGAGGCACGATGACGGTGAAGCGATCCATCAGCGGAGTGGTGCTGTGCGGTGTGCGCGGCGAGCTAGACGGATCGCCGTGTGCCGCACTCGCGCGACTCCCCGTGTTTGATGCCATTCGAGACCCCCTCAAACAGCACATAACACCTGCTACAAGCGGATGGGCTGGATCGCCTCCCGCTCTAACGACGATGTTTCATTGCAACAAGCCCATCTCGATGCAGCGTGATGATGGCAACACCGATGCCGCGCACTACAAGCGATACCGCGGAACGGCGTTGTGCGTGCCGGGCCAGCCGTTACTGCACAGCGTCGGCATCCGCTTCGGCCACGGTGTCGCCATCCTTCAAGGTCGCTGGCGGATTCACCACTACGCTGTCGCCGGCACTCAACCCCGAGACCACCTGGCGATCCTCGCCCATCGTCATGCCGGTGGTGACGGCGCGCTCGCTGACCGCATTGCGCTCGCCGACCACGAAGGCCACGGTGCGCGTGTCGCGTTCGACCAACGCCGCTGCCGGCACGCGCACGCCTTGCGGCTTGGCCGCTTCCTGCGGCTTGGCCTGCTCCAGAAAACTCACCCGCACGCCCATTTCCGGCACGATGCGCGGGTCCTTGACCTTGAGCGCCACCCGCACCTTCACCGTCGCCTTGCCGCGGTCGGCGGTGGGGATGATGGCGATCACTTCGCCGGGAATCTTCCATTCCGGGTAGGCGTTAAGTACCGCTTCCACCGGCATCTGCGGCTGCACACGTCCGATGTAGGACTCACCGACTTCCACTTCGATTTCCAGCGATTCCATATCGACGATGGTGCCGATGCCGGTACGGGTGAAGCCACCACCGGCAGACAGTGGCGAGACGATTTCGCCCGGCTGCGCCGCCTTGGCGGTGACCACACCGGCAAACGGTGCGCGCACCACGTTGAAGTCCGAGCGGATGCCGGCAATGGCCAGTTGATCGGAGGCCACCTGCACGTTGCGCTGTGCGTTCTGCAACTGCGCACGCAATGCATCGCGTTGCGCGGTGGCTTGTTCGTACTGCGAGCGCGATACCAGTTGTGCGCCCACCAGCGATTGCAGGCGCGTGGCATCGGTGTTTGCCACGGCCAGTTGCGCCTGTATGTTGTCGACCTGGCTGCGCGCGGCCGACACCTGCGATGCAGACAGTGTGCGCTGCGCATCGGCATCCAACGGGTCCAGCGTGGCCATCACCTGGCCCTGTTCGACGCGCATGCCTTCTTCGATCATCACTTCGCGCACCTTGCCGGTGACCTGCGCCGACACCGTGGCCATGCGCCGCGCCACCACATAGCCCGAGGCGTCCAGCACCGAGGCGCTGCTACTGCCGGCGCTGATCGCCACCACCGGCGCGGTCTGCACCTTGATCACCGGTGTGCGGGTGAACCACCACGCGGCCGCAGCCAGCACGATGACAATGACAATGGCGGCGATGATCCAGCCGGTGCGGCGCACGGGCGGCGGCGTGGCAGGACGCTGGCGGTCGATGCGGAGTTGCTTGAGCAGATCGGCGGATGTGTTCATCGATAACCAGGACAGAAGGCTGCGCAGAATGTGACTGCCTGCAGGGCGCGCCGCAAGCTGCCGGAAGTCACCAACTGCAGCGAGGCGACCAACGGTAGGCCGGGCCGGCGCAACTGCAAGGTGCTGCGCAGCATGCGACCAAGGCCGCCGTATCGACCAGTGACAGGTGTCACCTGCACGCCATGACTGGCGCGACTGTGCGCAGCGGCTGCAAGCGACCACGCTTGCGCCACCGCCTGATTGCCGAAATCCCCATGCGCTGTCTCCGCCAGTCCGACGTCGACGTCCCTGCTGCTGCATCATCACATCGCACGCCATCCACCAGCGGCGGTGACCCGCATGCATGAGGCCGCTCGTCCGCCGCGACCTGCCACGTGGCGCGCCCAGTCGAACCCGGCAGTGGCAGAATCCGCTCACCCCTACGGATCCATCCCGATGCACCTGAGTCTCCCGGCCTGGCTTCGTCCGGCCGCCAATTCGCAAGTGGCCGCGCGCCTGGCGCAGGGCCAATCGCCATGGATGGATGCCGTGCATCTGCTGTGGTCGGCCTGGGTGTTTGTGGTGCCGGTGTTTTCTTCGCGCGGGTACGACAGCACGTGGTGGCTGTGCACGCTGTTGTCGTATCCGGTCTTCCTGTTGTTGTACGCACGCATGTTGCTGGCACCGCGCGGCACCCTGTACCGCTATGCCTGGGCGATGGGCGTGCTCAGTGCCGCGCTGCTGCCGATATACGCCTCGGGTATCAGCTACTTCGTATTTGCCTGCCTGAGTCTGCGCCCGTCCACGCGGTACGCGTTGTGGCGGCACTTCGCCATGCTGTTGCTGATGAACGCGCTGTACCTGGGCTGGGCGCGTTGGCTCGGGCTGGGCTGGCAGTCGCTGGTGTGGTTGCCGGTGTCGGTGCTGGGCATGGCGGCGGTCGGCGCGGTGTACAGCATCAACGAACGCAAGGACGCGCTGCTGCGGTTATCGCAAGACGAAGTCCGCCGCCTGGCGGCCACCGCCGAACGCGAACGCATCGGCCGCGATCTGCACGACTTGCTGGGCCATACCTTGTCGCTGGTGGCGCTCAAATCCGATCTGGCCGCACGCTTGATCGAGCGCGACCCGCAGGCCGCACGGAGCGAGATCGATGCGGTGGCGCAGATCTCGCGCGACGCACTGGCGCAGGTGCGGCGCGCGGTCACCGGCATCCGCGCCGCCGGGCTGGTGGCCGAGCTGGCATCGGCCAAGGTGTTGCTGGACATGGACGGCATTGCGCTGGAGCACACACTGGAGGCGCTGCCGCTGCCGCCCGAACACGAAACCGCGTTGGCGCTGGTGGTGCGCGAGGCGGCCACCAACGTGCAACGTCACGCGCAGGCACGGCGGGTGCGGGTGAGCCTGCGTGCACACGGGCAACAGGCG
Organism: Xanthomonas sp. Leaf148; assembly: GCF_001423585.1. Classification (GTDB taxonomy): domain Bacteria; phylum Pseudomonadota; class Gammaproteobacteria; order Xanthomonadales; family Xanthomonadaceae; genus Xanthomonas. Next base: position 329,234 of record NZ_LMOP01000008.1, read on the forward strand.
CTGCTGGAAATCACCGACGACGGCCGCGGCGGGGTGATCGTGCCGGGCAACGGCCTAGACGGCATGCGCGCACGCGTGCAGAGCCTGGGCGGTACGTTGGAGGTGGAGGCGTTGCCACGCGGCATGCGCTTGCGCGCCAGCATGCCGGTGCCGCAGCCCGTGCTGGAGCCGGCGAGTCCGCCATTGCCGGTGCCGCTGATGCCGCAATCGCGCTGAGCGCGCCCCCTGTTGGCACAGCGCTGCCGTGGCACGCGGTGTGTCAGCACTGCTATGGTGCCCAGCCGTTGCACAGATGCGAGCGCGAGCGATGATCCGGGTGTTGTTGGCGGAAGACCAGGCACTGCTGCGCGGCGCCTTGGTGGCCCTGCTGGGACTGGAAGACGACATCGAGGTGGTCGGCAGCGCCGGCGATGGCGAAGCCGCCTGGCGCGAGCTGCAGCGGCTGCAGCCGGATGTGCTGGTCACCGATATCGAGATGCCCGGATTGAGCGGCCTGGAACTGGCGCAACGCATCCAGCGCCAGGCGCTGCCGGTGCGGGTGATGATCGTCACCACGTTTGCGCGCCCGGGCTTTTTGCGGCGCGCGCTGGATGCCGGCGTGGCAGGGTATCTGCTCAAGGATGCGCCGGCCGAACAATTGGTCAACGCGCTGCGTCAGGTGCATCGCGGCGGCCGGGTGATCGACCCGCAACTGGCGATGGATGCCTGGGTGGAAGCCGATCCGCTGAGCGAGCGCGAACGCACTGTGCTGCGGCTGGCCGGCGAAGGCCGCTCGGCCAGCGAGATCGCGCAACGGTTGCAGCTCTCGCACGGCACCGTGCGCAATTACCTGTCCGAATGCATCGGCAAGTTGGGCGTGGCCAATCGCATCGAAGCGTATCGACTGGCGCGGCAGAAAGGCTGGTTGTAAGAGCAGCTAACAAAACTACTGTGCAGCCGCCAGGCGGGCGCGGCCGGTGCTCGGAATCGGCATGTACCACCCGTACACTCCGGTTCCTCCGCGCCTTTTGTTAGCCGCTCTAAGTGCCTGCAGGCGGTGCGGTGTGTGATCGTTACTGACGCGTTTCAGCTTGCGCCCATCGAACGCTGCTGATCGCAAAGCGGGCGCGGCCAGGGCGTTCAATCGTCAGAGCTCATGCGAACGGTTGGTGGTTTTACTGCAGCCATGCATGGCGTGCGCACGCGTGCGGCATCTTGTAAGCAAGCGCACTGCGACGTTGCACGTCGTGCGTGCGTGCTTTGCAATCGCTTCGATACGCAACGGCGTGCATCGGCCATGCACTGCGAAGAGGTCAACAGCTATTCCAAATGCATGCGAAGGCATGCCGTCGCCGCGCAGGTACACTGCCGGGCGATCGTCATCATCGCGAGTAACTGCATGAAATCTGTGTGGCTGTTGGGCTTGCTGCTGATCTGCGCATTCAACGCATCGGCCGAGCAATTCAAGATTCTGGTGGCGGCCATTCCCAACCAGTATCACCACGATTACATCCCGGTGGCCAAGCCGCAGTTCGAAGCGATGGCACGCAAGCAGTATGTCGAGCTGGTGTGGGCGTGGAATGCCAAGGCCTTCGATGGCGATCTCTCGCAATACGCCGCCATCGTGCTGCTCAACACCCCGGCCACGGATCTGGATCCGGCCCAGCGCGCCAACTTCCAAAAATACGTGCGCAATGGCGGCGGCGTGGTCGCGGTGCACAAGGCGTTTGCGATCAAGCGCGGCGAGTGGGAGTGGTACGACCATCTGATCGGCCGCTCGTTCCGCACCCACCCGTACATGCAAACCGCGATGGTCGATGTGGTGGACGCCAACTTCCCCGCCACCGCCGGCCTGCCCAAGCGCTGGGTGTGGAGCGATGAGTGGTACGAATACGATCCGCCCTACAGCGACGATCTGGTCACGCTACTCACGGTGGATGAAACCAGCTACGACCCCACGCTGATCTGGCCGGGCCAGGTCGCCAAGGGCATGGGCAAACAGCACCCGGTGGCGTGGTATCACCACTTCGAAGGCGGCCGCGTCTTCGCTACCGCCTTGGGCCATCTGTCCGAGGCCTACAACGACCCGCGCTATCTGGAGCATCTGTACGGCGGCATCTATTGGGCCGCGACCGGCAAGGGCATCCAAGCCTCAGAGCCAGCGGCCAAAACAAAACGCCAGCGTTAAGCACTCACTCCTCTTCCTGCGGGAGAGGAGTGAGGGTATGGGGGCAAAGTCACTGCAAATGGCGGGGAATCAGAGGCTTCGTCCGTACCTTCATACGCCCCTGCGTGGGCAGCCTCTCCCGGCGGGAGAGGGGTTGGGGTGAGGGTACGTCCGCGCAGTCAAATCACTCCGTGCAAGACGTCTGCCAACACCCAACCAAACCCATCAACGCGCAGAGCGCTCCCCGCGCGCCATGCTGGAAAACACGCCATCGCGGCGTACCCATGCATGGAACAGCGCTGCGCTCAGATGACCAACGACGGTGGCGAACAACAGATACGCCAACCAGCCATGCGCACTGCGTAGCCACGCGTACAGCGCTGGGTCGTGCGGGACGATCGCCGGCAAGTTCGCGCCGGGCCACAGCACGATCGGGTACCCGCCGGCCGACAGCATCGCCCAGCCGATCAGCGGCATGCCCAGCATCAACGCATACAACAGCCAATGCGAGGCGATCGCGGCGGCCTTCTGCCAAGCAGGCAGATCCGCAGGCAAGGCCGGCGGCCGATGGCGCAGGCGGTTGATCAAGCGCAGCACCGCCAGGATCAGGATCGCAATGCCTAGCGGGCGATGCAGGTCGATCAACCACGGCCGCTGCGTCACCGAGGCCACCATGCCCACGCCGACAAACAACATGGTCAGGATCATCGCGGCCATCAGCCAGTGCAGCACGCGCGCGGGCAAATTGAAGTGGGTGTGGCGGCTCATTGATGGGCTCCCTGGCCGGTAGCGTCGCTGCCCTTGCCGTTGGCGATCTCATGCTCGCGTCGGTTGAACGACTGCGAATACACCGACGAACGTGCGGCCAGAATCGGGTCGTTGGAGCCAGCAAGGCCCTTGGGCAGAATCAACGGGTCGTAATTCAGGTCGCGGCAGGGGCCGGTGGCTTGCGGTTGCGCATGCTCCAGCGACAGCGTGCCGGCCACGATCTGTTTACGACTGGCCGGCCAGGGCTGCGAGGGGTCATCCACCGGATCGCCCGGCTCGGCCACGGTCAGCACCAGATCCCAGCGCAGTGAGCCCTGCGCCAGGCGCGCGTCCAAGTCGGTGGCCAAAAAATCGCCATCGGCCTGTTTGCGCTGTTCGGCGCTCAATTCCTTGAACGGCGTATGCGGGCGCATCGACCAACGGATATAGCGCTCGCGACCATCGCTGGCGATCGCGCGGAACGCGTTGACGCCGTTGTATTGGGTATTGGCCCAGCTGTCCGACCACGGCGCGGTCTTAGCCCACTGCTGAAACTTGGCGGCCTCCGGATACTGCTTGCCGAAGGCAGCCAGTTTCTCCGGGTCCGGTTTGCCGGTGGCCGGGTCCGGCTTGGAGGCCACATTCAAGGCCTGGAAGCCGGCAGGCGTGGCCACCACGAAGAACGGAAAGCTGTTCATCGCGGTGCGCCATTCCTGCCCGTCGTCGCTGCGCAACAACAGCGCCATGCTGCGCACGCGCGCCGCACCATCGGCACCGTGCGGGTCGCCACCGCCGATCGACATGCGCCCCAACACCGGCGTGCTGGCCTGGCTGAAGATGCGCGCCGACGACACCCAGGTCGCCTTGCCGCTGGACTGGAACTGCCCGCTCACGCACACGCCCTTGCTATGCGCGCGGCGAAAGCCCGGATGCGGCGGCCCGCTGGATTCGATGGTGTCGGTCATGCGCGCAGCGGTGAGCCGGTCGCCACCGATCCAGCCGGCGGTCCAGGCAAACGCGATGGCGATGCCACCGGCAATCGCGGCAATGCCCAGCAACGGCAGCACGGGGCTGCGCGTGCGCTGGGGCGAGGGAGGTGGCAACGTCATGGCTGGCTCCGATGTGATGCGATGGACGGCGTGTCGACGGTCGTATGGCCAAGCCTCATCGCTGCGGCCGAGCACGTCTGCACAACATCATCCGCAATGGGCTGCCTCCGGCGCGTGATATCTCGTTACCGCACCGGGGAGGCACCCGACCTCTAATCGCCCATGCGCAGCGGCGATGCCGGCACTGCATGGCGGTGTCGCTGCCAGCCAGCCGAGCAACGGTTCTGCACCGCGCTTGATGCTGGAGCCGTCCATGGCCGGCGCCGCGCAGTCGGGCGTGCAGCAACCGCAGGTGGCGCGCTACATCACTTCCGACTTCCGACTTCCGACTTCCGACTTCCGACTTCCGGTACGCCGCGCCTGGCGGCAAGCGCCAGGCTCTATCGACGGCTCCTAGCCGCCGTAACGCCCCTGCAGCATCGCAAACGCCGAGCGCAGCGCCAGGGCTTCGCCACCGGCGGGGCGACCGGGGCGGTCGCTGTCGTTCCAGGCGTAGACGTCCAGGTGCGCCCACTGCTGCCCCGGCGCCACGAAGCGCTCCAGATACAGCGCGGCGGTGACCGCACCGGCCATGCGCGAGCCGGCGTTGGCCATGTCGGCCACGTGGCTGTTGAGATAGCGCAGGTAGGGGCGCCACAGCGGCATGCGCCAGACCGGGTCGCGGGTCTGCTCGCCGGCGCTGATCCAGGCTTGTGCCAGCGCATCGTTGTTGGCGAACAAGGCCGGCAGATCCGGGCCCAGCGCGATGCGCGCGGCACCGGTGAGCGTGGCGAAATCCAGGATCAGGTCCGGGCGTTGTTCGGTGGCGTAACTGAGCGCGTCGCACAGCACCAGGCGGCCTTCGGCGTCGGTGTTGTCCACTTCCACCGTGACCCCGGCGCGCGTGGTGATGACCTCGCCCGGGCGGAACGCATCCGGGCCAACCGCGTTTTCCACCGCAGCGATCAGCAGCGTCAGCCGTACCGGCAACTGCTGCGCCATGACCAGCCCGGCCAGCGCCAGCGCATGTGCCGCGCCGCCCATGTCCTTTTTCATGTTGCGCATGCCATCGGCAGGCTTGAGATCCAGCCCACCGGTGTCGAAGCACACGCCTTTGCCGACCAGCACCAGATGCGGATGCGCGGCATCGCCCCATTGCAGCTGGATCAGCCGTGGCGCGCGATGCGAGGCGCGGCCGACCGCATGGATGGTGGGGAAGTTCTGCGCCAGCAACGCATCGCCCACGATCGCCTCTACCTGCGCGCCATGCGCCTGCGCCACTGCGCGCGTGGCATCTTCCAGCTGCTGCGGGCCCATGTCTTCGGTCGGCGTATTGACCCAGTCGCGCACCTGCAGGCACGCCGCGATCAGTGCGTGCGTGGCTGCCGAAGGCGTGGCCGCCAACTCGGCCGGCGCACGCGGCACCTTGCGATACCGCGTAAAGCGATAGGCGCCCAGCCCCCACCCCAGGTGCAGCAGTGCCAGTTCGGCATCGCTCAGGCTGTTGGCCAGCGTCCAGCGGCTGGCCGGCGGCAGCGCCATCGGTGCGTGCGCGTAGGCATACGCGTCGGCGCGGTCGCCGATACCCACGATCGCGCCGGCCAGCCCTTGCTCGCCGGGCAACAACAACACGCTACCCGGTGCGGCATCGAAACGCTGCGCCTGTGCCCAGGACAACACTCGCGTGGGCTGCTCGGCGCACCAGCGCGCAAAGCCCTCGCGGTCGAGCACATACAGCGGCAACGCGGCGGCGGCGGGATCGGTGAAACCGGTGAGGTGCGACATGGACATCCTTCAATGGCGGTGTGCGCCGTCGGGTTGAACTCAGGCGGGAATGCAGATGCCGTCGCGCGCGGCGCCCGGGTGCGGTTGCTGCGCGTCCAGCCAGTCGGCCAGCCCGGTCATGCTGTCGAACTCCAGGTCCGGCTGCTGGGTTGGATGCGACCACTCCGCGCCGTCGCGATTGATCCAGCATGCACGCAGGCCGGCATCCAGCGCGCCCAGCACGTCCATGCGCACGTGGTCGCCTACATGCAGCACCTGTGCGGGCGGCACGTCCAGACGCGCGCATGCAGCCAGAAAGATGCTGGCCTCCGGCTTGGCGCTGCCGTGTTCGCGCGAGCCCAGCTGAAACGCGAAGTGGTGCATCAGCCCGATGCGTTGCAGATCGGCATTGCCGTTGCTGAGCGCGGCCACAGGCACATGCGCGGCGATGCGTGCCAGTGCGTCCAGCGCATCCGGATAGCATTCCACCTGGTTGCGCGCGGCATAGAACACTTCGTAGGCCGGTTCCACCAGCGCCAGATCGCCGCCGCTCTCGCGCAAGGCCATTTCCAGCGTCAACCGGCGCAGCGCACTGAGGTCGTGATGCAGCTGCGGGTTGTCGGCAAAGCTGCGCTCACGCAGCTCGCGCATCGCCTCCACCGGGAACCGCTCGGCGGTGACTGGGCTGTGCTCGCGCATCCAGTCGTACAGCACTTGATCGATGCGCGCACCGATCGTTGCGAAGGGCCACAACGTGTCGTCGAGGTCGAGAGTGATGGCGCTGATGTGGAAGCTCATCGCAAGATTTTACGGTCTTGCGTCGGGATTGGGGAATCGGGAGTGGGGAATGGCAAGGGCAGGAGCTGCGCTCTACCCATTCCCGACTCCCGATTCTCGATTCCCGGCTACTCAAGCAGCCGTGCCCAGCGCTGCATCCCTTCCACCCGGCTCAGCACCATCTTGATGCAGACCAGCAGCGGCACCGCGAGCAGCAGGCCCACCATGCCCCACAGCCAGCCGAACAGCATCAGCGCCAGGATCAGCATCAGCGGCGAGATCGCCATGCGCCGGCCCAGCACGATCGGGGTGACCACCTGGCCTTCGATGGTATGCAGCGCCAGATACAGGATCGCCGGCAGCATCGCCGACAAGGGGGTGCGGAATTCCACAAAGCCCATCAACAGCATCAGCATGACGCCGATCAGCGGGCCGACGTAAGGCGCGAAATTCAGCAGCGCCACGACCGTGCCCCAGAGCAGGGCCTCCGGCAGCGGAATCTGCAGTACGTACAAAATGCCTGCAAAAACCAGCCCGACCAGCGTATTGATCACGCTGATGGTGAGCACATACCGCGAAACCTCACGCTCGATGTCCAGCATGATTTCGGTGGTGAAGCGCTGTTGCTGTCGATTGGGCAACAACGCAATCGCGTGCCGTTGCAGGCTTTCGCCATAGACCATGAAAAAGAACGTCAGCAGCACCACGGCCAGCACCGAGGCGGCCAGCTTGGGTGTGCGCACCAGCGCCTTGTACGGGTCGTCCATCTGCGTGCGCACGATCTGCACACCGCGCTGGCCTTCGCCACCAGCGGCGCGTGCAAAGTTTTCCGCCGCCTGGTTGGCCTGCATCACCGGCTTGGTGAAATCGCGCACATCGCGTGCAATCTGGCGCATCTGACGCGGTGCCTGTTGCACCCATTCGGCGGCAGGGCCGGCTAATTGCGCCGCCAACGTGACGGTGCCGGCCAGGCCCAGGCAGAGCACCAGCAAGGCACCGAGAAAGCGTGGGATATACAGCTTGCGCAGTCCGCGCAGGATGGGGTTGCCGATCAGTGCGAAGAATGCCGCCAGCATCACCGGCAGGATGATCGTCTGCGCCGCCCATAAGGTGTAACCGACGGCAAGTGTTGCCAGCACCACCAACGAAGCCGGTGCGCGCGGACGCGGTGCCGGAGGCGGCGGAAGCGGATCTGCCGGAATGGCAGCATCCAAAGACTCAACGGAGATAGACATGCGCGCCCTGGCAGCAGACTGGCGTGCTGCCAGCGATGGGTCATTATCGGCACAACGCGTCAACGGCGCGCACAGGACCTGTGCGTGCGGTGTCAGTCCCGTTGCAGGCGACTGACGGTCTCGACCATGCGCGGTGACGGCGCCTTAGCGCCGCAGACAACCTCAAGACAACCTAAAAAATCAGGCGGCGCGCTCGGGGGGCACCTGTACCACGGTGACGGTCGGTTCGGCCGCCACTTCTTCGGCATTGTCGGCGGCACGTTCGGCCTGTTCGGAGGCTTCCTGGGCACGGTGGGCCGTGAACAAGGCAGAGATCGTGCTGACCATCTGCAGAATCTTGGGAATGCCGCCCAGCTTGCCGGCGATGCTGCCTAGCGCGGCCTGCGGCTCGTTGCGGCCGGTCACAAAGCCCAGCCCGAAGCCGATCATCATGATGCGTGCCGGCGACCAGCCCGCACGCCAGGTCTGGCGCAGTTCACCCCAGTGCGTGCGCGTCTCCTGCGCGCGCCCTTCCACTAAAACTTCGGCGCGTTCCACGCGCTGACACAAGGTGCCGAACTTCATGACTTGCCTCCACTGGCAGTCGCTGCAGCGGTGTCGTCATCGCTGGAATCGTCGAAGATACCTAGCTTGACCAACTGACGCCGCGTTGCATTCATGCCGGTGTGATCGAAGTAGAAGAACACCCGCCATGCCGCGATACCGGTGACCAGAAGACTGGCCAATGCAGTAAAAAACATCGCCTGAAACCACGACAACCCGGCGCGCTGCAGCAAGGCGATGATGGCGCCTGCCAGCAACAACCATGACGACGCGCCGAACACAACGGCCACGCATGCCCACGCCAAGCCACGCCCGAATGCACTGCGTGCCAGTTTTAGGTCGGCCGAGACCAGCCGGCGCAGGGCGCGACTGGTCTCGTGGGCCGAGCCCAGCGTTGCGCGGCCGGCAGCGCCGACCGCGCGTACGCTTTCGTCCAGTCCCGGCGTCTCCGGACGCGCGTCTGGCGCGCCGGAACCGGCAGCTGTAGAAGCCTGATCGACCACGACTTAGTTATCGTTGCTACGCGCAAGCTTGGCGATGACCCAGCCAGCTGCAAACGCAACGCCGAATGCGGCCAGCGGACGCTCGCGGATCAGGTCGGTGGCGCTGTCGAGCAGGTCGTTGCCCTTGGCAACCAGCACGTCCATCTGCTCCTTGGCAGCGGCGCCGCCAAACTCCGCAGCCGCCATGCCGGACAGCGCGGTGTCGGACAACTCGGCCTTGACGTTGGCACGGCCGAGCTTGAGCTCGTCGCCCGCAGCGCTGGTGGCGCCCTTGACGGCTTCACCGGCGGCGCTGGCGGCCGACTTCAGGTGGGTGCCGGCGTCGCTCAGGTTTTCCTTCAGCTGATCGGTATTGGTGGGGCTCATGCGATATCTCCTTCGGTCATTGATGGCAGCCGCCACTCACGTGCGGTCGTGCAGTAGCAATAGCATCGGGGGGGTGTAGGAGGCGTTAGTGGGAGCCGCGTGCAGTGCACAGTGCGTCAACGCATGAGCGCGTCGTACTGCGCGTTGCCACGCAGGATGCGCACCACCAGTTGCTGCGGTTTGCGCTGGAAATTGGCACGCCAGCTGGCCAGATCCGCAAACTCGCCCACACTGCTGGCCACGATCACATCGCCGGAAACCAGGCCGTTGGCCGCGGCGCGCCCGCCACGTTTGACCTCGCTGACCATGACCCCGGTAATGCCGGACTGACGCAGCGACTCGGGCAGGTCCACAAAGGTGGCGCCGCTCAACCGTGGGTCCAGCATGTCGCCGGTGACTGCGCGGTCCTGCTCCTTCAAGGTGGCCTTGAGCTTGAGCGGCTTGCCGTCGCGACGGATGTCCAACGTCACCGCACTGCCAACCGCCTGCAGACCCTCGTAGTTGTGCAGCGCCTCGGCGCTGTCCACGCGTTGATCGTTGGCAGCCACGACCACGTCGCCCGGCTGCACGCCGGCTGCGGCCGCCGCAGCGCCTGGCAACACGCGTGTCACCAGAGCACCGCGCAGCGAATCCACGCCCAGGCCCTGCAGCATCTGCTGGGTGAGATTCTGGGTTTCCAGTCCGAGCGTGCCGCGCACCACCACGCCCTTGGTCACCAGTTGCTCGACCACGTTGCGCGCGAGGTTGGAGGGAATCGCCAGACCCAGGCCGATATTGCCGGCCATGCTGCCCTGCGGATTGAAGCTGGCGGTGTTGATGCCGACCAGCTGGCCTTGCAGGTTGACCAGCGCACCGCCGGAATTACCGGGATTGATCGAGGCATCGGTCTGGATGAAGTTCTGATAGCCGAGCCCGCGAATACCGCTACGTCCCACCGCCGACACGATGCCCGAGGTGACGGTCTGGGTGAAGCCGAACGGGTTGCCGATCGCCACCACAAAGTCGCCCACGCGCAGCTGATTGCTGTCGGCCAGTTTGATGTCGGTGAGGTTGTCGGCCTTGATGCGGATCAGCGCGATGTCGGTGTCGGCATCGGAGCCGATGAAGTCGGCCTTGACCGTGCGCCCGTCGCCGAGCGTCACCTGCACGTCGTCGGCATTTTCGATGACGTGATGGTTGGTCAGCACATACCCTTTTTGCGCATCGATGATCACGCCGGAGCCCAGCGATTCGTTGATGCGGTCCTGCGGAACCTGCGGGAACAACCGGCGCAGGATCGGGTCGTTGAAGAAGGGGTTGCGCACGCGCACCACCTGCTTGGTGTTGACGCTGACCACCGCCGGCATCGCCTGTTGCAGCATCGGTGCCAGCGAAGGCACCGGTTGCCCGGCAACGGCGGCCGGTAGCGCAGCAGCGGCCGGCAGGGTGAAGTTGGTAGCGCCGGCCGGCGCGGCGTCGGCGCGGTTGTCCAGCCACGCGTTGATACCGGTGGCGGCAAAACCGCCGAAGGCGGCGGCCAGGGAAAGCGTCAGCAAGGTGGGAAGCGGTCGCATGGAACGGATTCCGGGTTACGCGGTGGAAAGGGAATAAGGTGTCTGGCTACGTAAATCAAGCTGAACGAGAGTGCCAGCCAGCAATTTAACTGCCGGTGAAAGCGCCGCGCATGCCTTGCCGCCACTGCGTTGACAGCCCGTCGAGCCGGGCGTAGCGTCCGCTTGTTCCGATGCCTGTTCAGCATACGCATGCCATCGCGCATCGCCCGAATTTATCGAACTGATGCCCTTAAGGAGGGTCTATGAGCAACGGCAATGGTGTAACCGCAACCCTGTCCGACGCCGTCGACAGCGTCAAGAGCACCGCAACTGAGCTGACCGACACCATCGCCAGCACCACCAGCGAGGCGGTGACCAACATGCAGGAAGCGGCTGGGGTGGCAGTGGCGGAGGTCAAGACGCGCGTCGCCAAGGCCCGCAAGGCGGTGGTCAAGGCCGAAAAGAACGTGGTCAGCAAGGCTAGCGAGGCGGCGAGTGCGGTCAAGCGCAGCGTGGCCAAGACCAAGCGCTCGCTCACCGCGACCAAGGACGCTGCGAAAGACAAGCTGACGGCGACCAAGGATGCGGCCAAGCAGAAGCTGCTCTCCACCAAAGATGCGGCCAAGCAAAAGCTGACATCGACCAAAGATGCCGCCAAGCAGAAGTTGAGCAGCACCAGCGCCGCGGCCAAGAAAAAGATCTCCGATACCAAGGCCAACACCAAGCAGAAGCTGGAAACCGCCAAGGCCAACGCCAAGGCCGAGGCGGCGGCGCTGAGCGCCAAGACCGCCGCAAAGAGCGCGGCACGCAAGACCGCCGTGGCAACGGTGAGCGCGCGCACGGCCGCGAAGAAGGCCGCGGCCAAATCGGCGTCGCTGAAGAAGTCGGTCGCCAAAGGCATCGCCAAGAAAGCACCGGTCGCCAAGCAGGCCGCAACCAAGCAAGCCGCAGTGAAAAAGGCCCCGTTGAAGAAGGCAGTGACCAAGACCGCATTGAAGAAGGCGGCCAAGGTCACCAAGACCCCGGCAACGCGCGCAGTGGCCAAGACCACCGCCGCCCGCAAGGCCGTCGGCAAGAAGGCGGTCAAGCGCGTCACGCGCTGACGGCTGAGGGCGTCATTGAGTGGCGCCGCTCGTGCTGGAAGCGCGGATGTGCGCTACACGTTGAGATGTGCGTAGACGTTGAAACGTATCGAGAGAGGCCGGCGCTGTCGTACAGCGTCGGCCTTTTTCATGCGTTTGCGTTGCTCCAGCTGCGTGTTGCTCTAACTGCGTGTTGCTCTAACTGCGTGTTGCATCCAACTGCACGAGGCTGCGCACGTACCCTCATCCACCCCTTCGGGGCACCTTCTCCCGGTGGGAGAAGGGAAGTGCGCTTGAGCCCCTCTCCTGCGGGAGAGGGGTTGGGGTGAGGGTACGCAGCGAAGCGCTCCAGGTGTTTCGACTGCAGCTTGCGTTGCTCCAGCTGCGTGTTGCTTCCAACTGCACAAGGCTGCGCACGTACCCTCATCCGCCCCTTCGGGGCACCTTCTCCCGGTGGGAGAAGGGAACTGCGCTTGAGCCCCTCTCCTGCGGGAGAGGGGTTGGGGTGAGGGTAGGCAGCGAAGCGCTCCAGATGCTTCGACTGCAGCTCGTGTTGTTCCGGCTGCGTGTTGCTCCAGCTGCACGATGCTGCGCACGCACCCTCATCCGCCCCTGCGGGGCACCTTCTCCCGGTGGGAGAAGGGACGTGCGCTTGAGCCCCTCTCCTGCGGGAGAGGGGTTGGGGTGAGGGTAGGCAGCGAAGCGCTCCAGGTGTTTCGACTGCAGCTTGCGTTGCTCCAGCTGCGTGTTGCTTCCAACTGCACAAGGCTGTGCACGTACCCTCATCCGCCCCTGCGGGGCACCTTCTCCCGGTGGGAGAAGGGAAGTGCGTAGGCTTCGTCTCGCACCTACTCGATCCCGTCAACCAACTGCTCGGCGCCCTTGCGAATGCCTGCCTTCGCCGCGTCATACGCGCCCAGGCTGGCCTTGATGTTCATTGCGCTGGGATATTGCTTCTCGACATAAGCGGCGAGCAGACGATCGCTTTTCGCATCGAAAATCTCCACCGCATAGCTGACCGAGCCGGAGAACGCGCCCTCCTTGCCGCGTGCGGCCTGCACCGCGTTGTACGAACCGCCGCCCAGATCCACCTTCATGATGGTACCCAGTACGCGCTTGCTGGGCTTGGCGCCGGTCAGGGTGATGCGGACGCGCAAGGTGTCGCGATCAGCCGATGTCGTCGGGCGCCAGCGCCGCGCGATGGCGTTGCCAAATTCCTGCTGCATGACGTCGGCCAACATGCGCTTGTCCTGCTCTGGCACGTTGTCGAACTGCGCATCCGGTCCGCGGTAAACGGCGACGGGCTCGACGATCGCTGTGCGGTAGTGCGTCCAATCCACGTCGCTGTGATACGCATACGGCATGCGGTCGCCGCGGCTGCCGTCATGCGGGCGTAGATAACTGGACGAAGGCAATTGGCTATATGGCATGGGGCGGGTGCTGGCGCAGCCGACCAGGGTGATGCCGACAACGGCAAGCGTGCAGCAACGGGCGAAGGAACGAACGGACATGAAAACGGCCTATAAGGGATTTAAACGATGGGGCAACAGCACGTGCGCGCATGCTCAATGCAGCAGACAACGCAGCAGCGCCAGTGCAAATGCCGCACTCGCGGAAGTGAACAACACGCTGCGTGTGGCTCGACGTTGCAGACGGCGTATCTGGCGCGCGCTGCGGATATCCGGCAACGCGCACCAGATGTCGCGGTTGCGCGTGCCGGTGCGGCCGCAGCGAAATTCCGTCGCCGGGACCAACGTAGTGGTAGACGCGATCACGCTGTCGTTGGCCGCGGTTTGCATGGCCAATTGCGACAGCACGGTTGGAGCGCGTGGGGTGGAGCGGGTCGAGCGAATCATCACCATGCATCCTGGATGCGTGCGGTGAGTGCACTCTAAGTAGGCAGGTTTAGAAAGTTATTGGAAGCGAGCAGAACGCCGCTAACATCGCGCCTGGTCTATTGGCGCGATCACCAAAACCAGTGCGCGCCCACCAGATGGGCGCGGTGATCTACAACCGGCGATAGCGTTGTGTGCTGCGTCCGGCAGTGCTGTTTTGCTGGCTCGATCCCGATCATCTCGCGCACGGAATCGGCAAAGACCAAGCATGCATCCCGCTTTCGATACGCCGTCCACACTCGCGTGGCAGCCGCCTGCCAGGTTGTTTCAGTTGTTCTTGGCAGTCGGCGCGCCATCGCCGGCAAACACCGTGCGGACACACAGGCCGCGTCCTTCGTTGCCTTCGCAGGTTTCGATCGTCGCGCCATGCAGGCGCGCAATGCCCGCCACCAACGACAGCCCGATCCCGCTGCCCTGCACCTCGCTGCCCGGCACACGATAAAAGCGATCGAAAATGGATGCATGTGCGGACTCCGGCACACCCGGGCCGTCGTCGCTCACCTGCACGAACGGGTGCAGCACATCGGCACGCAGGCAGTAGCCGCAACTGATTTCCACCGTGCCACGGCTGCGCCCGTAGCGGATGGCGTTGTCGACCAGATTGCGGATCAGGATGCCCACCGCATCCACATCGCAGCGCACCAGACACGGCGATGCCTCCACATGCAGATTGATCTGGCGCGCGTCGGCCTGCACGCTGAATTCGTCCAGTACATGCGAAATCAGTTCGCCCATCTCCACTTGGTGATAGGCAGCCGAACTAATGCCGGCATCCAGTCGCGCCAGATCCAGTAACTGCTCGGCCAGGCGGTTGCTGCGGCGCGCGGTCTCCAGCAGCTGACGCAGCGCGGCGTCCTTGGCCTCCAGCGTGGGCGCTCGCAGGGCAACTTCTGCATAGGCGTGCAGCGCCGACAGTGGCGTGCGCAACTCGTGTGCGGCATCGGCTACGAAGTCGCGCTCGGCCTGCACCGCTTTTTCGACACGTGCCAACAGGGTGTTGAAGGAAGCGATCAGTGGGCGGATTTCATCGGGTACCTGATCCAGCGGCACCGGTTCGGTTTCAAGCCCGGTGCGCTGTGCGATGGCGCACGAAATGCTGCGTAACGGTCGCAGCGAGGTACGCACCGCCCACCACACCAACAGGCCAAGAATGCCCAGCTGCAGGGTGTTGAGCACCATCGCAATCAGGGTCTGCTTGAAGCTTATGCGCGAGGAGGCATTGCCGAGCGGGGTATCGATGTCCGCGCCGTTGGATGCCGTTGCGGGTGTGTCGAAGTGGTGCTGCAGCGCATCGGGCAAGGTGCTGACCAAGCGGTCGCCGAGCAGATTGAGTTCCTGCTCGACCACGCTGTGATGGCCCTGGGTGACCAGCGCAATCAGAATCCATAGCGACGTCGACCAGCTCAGCAGAACGATGGCGGTCAGCGCCGCCAGCATGCGCGCCTGCAAGGATTTCATTCGGGCGCCTTGCCGACCATATAGCCCTGGCCGTAGACGGTGGAAATCAGCTGGTCGCCCAGTTTGCGCCGCAACTGATGCACATACACCGCAATCATGTTGCTGCCGCCTTCCGACGGGCCGCCATACACGCCTTCTTCCAGCTGGTCCTTGGTGACCACGCGTCCGGCACGTTCCATCAATGCCAGCAGCAAGCGATATTCATGCGCGCTCAACGCCACCCAGGTACCGGCGCGGGTGACCTTGCGGCTGCTCGGATCCACGCAGACATCGCCCTGGTTGAGCACCGGCACCACGCGGCCCTGGCTGCGGCGGGTGATCGCGCGCAGCCGCGCCATCAGCTCGTCGAACTGGAAGGGCTTGACCAGGTAATCATCGGCGCCGGCATCCAGCCCGCGGATGCGGTCGGTGAGCTGGCCGCGCGCGGTCAAGGCAATCACCGGGGTGGCGTCGTAGTGGCTGCGCATGAAGCGGATCACCGTCAGCCCGGATTCGCCGGGCAGGCCGATATCCAGCAGCACCGCGGTGTAGCGGTGATCCACCAGCGCGGTCTTGGCCGCGTTGGCACTGCCGACATGGTCGATGGTCCAGCTCTGCTGGCGTACGCCGTCGCAGATGGCATTGGCCAACATGGTGTCGTCTTCGACAAGGAGCAGGTGCATATAGGGTCCGCCGGGTATCGGGCAATCCGAGATCCGCAGCACTGTCGAAGATGCGCGTTAGGGAAATATTAGTGCATGCCCCGTCCGGCGCGGTTGCGTACCCGATGGGCGGCCGGCACGCCCGGGGGCGCTTGGGCCGGCGGTTAGCTCAGCGCTGCAGGATCGCGCGCAGCGCCGGCTCCAGTTGCGGGTACTGGAAGCGGAATCCGGCGTCGAGCGCGCGCTGCGGCAGCACGCGCTGGCTGATCAGCAGCAGGTCGGCCATTTCGCCGAAGCCCAGCCGCAGCAGCCCGGCCGGCAGCGCCAGCAGCGCCGGGCGGTGCAGCACCTTGGCCAGGGTGCGCGCGAACTCGGCATTGCTGGCCGGGTTGGGCGCGGTGGCGTTGTAGGCGCCGGGCTGGCCGTGCTGCAGCAGCCAGACCAGCAGCGCCACCATGTCGGCACGGTGGATCCAGCTCATCCAGTGCCGGCCGTTGCCGAACGGCCCGCCGCCGCCCAGCTGAAACGCCGGCAGCATGCGTGCCAGCGCGCCGCCATCGCGGTCCAGCACGATGCCGGTACGCACCCAGCTCACGCGTGGGCCAAGCGTGCCGATGCGGGCGGCTTCCGCTTCCCAGTCGCGGCACAGCAGCGCCGAAAAGTCGTCGCCCGCGGCATCTGCTTCGGTCAACACCGTGTCGCCGCGCTCGCCGTAATAGCCCACCGCCGAACCGGAGATCAGCACTGACGGCCGCTGCTCGGGTGCCTGCTGCGCCATCCAGTCGTGCAGTTGGCGGGTGATGCCCAGCCGCGAATCGCGAAAGCGTTGCTTGCGCGTATCGGTCCAGCGGCCGGCGGCCAGCGGTTCGCCGGCCAGGTTGATGACGGCCTCGGCCTGCACCCCGTCCAGCGCGTCGACAGCGGTCACGCCGGGTAGGGTGCGGCTGGCGCGACGGGTGTCGCGCGTCAGCACGCTGACCTGATGGCCGGCGTGCAGCAGCGCGGAGCACAAAGCCTGGCCGATGAAGCCGGTGCCGCCGGTGATGAGCAAGCGCATGGGAGGTTCCTGGGCCGAGTCG
The DNA here is from genome assembly GCF_001423585.1 of Xanthomonas sp. Leaf148. Taxonomy (GTDB): domain Bacteria; phylum Pseudomonadota; class Gammaproteobacteria; order Xanthomonadales; family Xanthomonadaceae; genus Xanthomonas. Next base: position 346,090 of record NZ_LMOP01000008.1, read on the forward strand.
ATGCGGCACCATAGGCCAGGGCAGACCGAAGCGAAGTGAAGCTGGCACGCGGAGCGCTGGGAATCTTGCCGATGCTGTGGCCGATATCTTGGTGCAGCTGGATCGGGACGGTGGCGTCGATGCGGGCGCATGCAGTCGCGGCTGGGTGTCGAGCACGGTGATGCAGCAGCGCGATGCAGCGGGATCGACGTACCGCTACCGCCAAACGCAAACGCGCCGGACAGGCCGGCGCGTTGCAGGGTGCAAGGGCGGTGCGCTTACCTCGACGACGATACCGCGTGGGCACGTTCGAAGTGCGCCGACACCACACGACGGGTCTCTTCCAGGTGCTGCTTGACCGGTGCGCTCTCTGCGGCGGGCAGCAGTTCGGAATCGATGATCTTGATGGTGTCGCCATGGTCGATGACCATGGTGCGCATGAAGGCGTTGCGATACGCATCCTTGCCGTCCGGCAGGGTCAGCGTCTTGGACAATGCCTCTACGGCGGCTTTGCCCTTGGCGTGCAGCGCGTCCGCACGCGGGCTGTCCTTGGCGCCCAGCGCTTTGGTCTTCTCGAGGTTGGCTTCGTGGTCGTGCAACATCTGCTGGGCGAACTCGCCGGTGGCGCCGCCCAGGTCTTGCTCGATGGCCTGCTTGGCCAGCGCAATCTCGTTCTCATCGATCGCAGCCAGCACGCCCAGCGCGCCGCCATCGCCCTTGGCCAGTTCGGTGGCCCCGCTCCCGCTCACCGGCGCGGCGGTGGGTTCCGGCGACACTGCCGGTGCAGTGCGCGAGGTATCGCCACCGGGGCGATCGCAGGCGGTAAGGGTCAGCATGGCCAGCAACGATGCAGCAACAAAAGTGGATTTCATGAATGTCTCGGGCTGAGTCGGCAGTGCCGACGGTGAAATGTAAAGGAGCCGCTGCGCGGCTCCGGTAGTGCGTTGGTCAGGCCCACTGCGGCTGGGCGAGCGGTGTCATGCCCAGGGGTCTGATCGGTGTGCGGATTGCGTCCTGCGCGGTGCGGCATTGTCGCGCCATGCGCGTCGTGCGCTCGCGAATCATGGCGTGTTCGCTGATAGGCGCGCTGCCCAACAGACTGGCCACATGGAAGCCAAGGATTTCCTCCGCGCGGTCGCCTTGGTCGCTGATGATGTGCGGTACCAACCGCTCCAATCGTTCCAGCTCCTGCTGCACTTGATACGGGGTTTTCATGACGATCTCCAATGAATAACGGGTCTTGCGTATTACGTGTGTGCTCAACTGTTGCGCGCGCCCAGGCGCTGCCAGCAGTCGGTTGCCAACTGTTCGTAGTTGGACTGCGTACTGGATGAAATGAAGTGATGCTCAAGGCGGTCGCGAAACAGACGCAGACGTTCCTGATCGCTTGAACGCGGTGCCTGCAGATAGATATCGCAGGCCATTTTCACCACCGGTGACAATTCGCTGAACTTGCCTGCGCCCAGATTTCCTTGGGCGTGCCGCGCCTGCCAATGCGCGATTTCGGCTTGTACATCGATGACGGATGGGTCTCTGCTCATGACTTGGTGCGTTCCGGGATTAAACAAACTTGACGTGCAGAGTAACTGCGGGTATGTCAACGAATGATCATCGAACGCAACCATTGCCTGCGATTTCAACGAGCGACGCTTAATTGGTCAGCTTGTTTTCGCCTCTCTACACGCGTTGCATGCACAGGCATCGGTGCGATGTATGCCGCTTGCCAAGACGCCAGCGTTGCGTGCTGATCGGCCACGCGCAATCGATGGGCGGCAGCGCAGCGATGCGCACTGTGTCAGTCGCTACCGTATTGGCGCTTTCAATGCGCCTGCTTTTGGTGCAAAAACAGGCGTGCGGTGCCGCATTTTACGGAAGATTCTGAACCGCTCCACACCTGTGTAACGTCTGATCCGTAAGGTAGGCAATGACGTAATGGAGAGAGCAGACAGGATGCAGGAGAGTGAAAGCAGTAGTGGGAAGCCGCGCCATGCCAGTGGTACACCAGAAGCGCGCGTTTGGTGGCATGCCTTATTGGAACTGCGCGGTGGGCGAATGGCCATCAGTTTGATCGTGGTGGTGCTGATCGTGGTGGCCCTCTATCTGGCCTTGAAATAAGCGCAGACGCGTACCTGCAACATCGCACTGCGCCCCTCGGCCGCAACGAGGCTGGCGCCGGGATGCGGCCTTGCCGCAAGGAGATGTGATGGCAGATCCGTCATATGGATGGGTGCGTGGATACACCACACGCATGGTGTCTGCCGATGGACACGAGCGCGCCACGCATACCTGGGTGTGCAGCGAAATTGCACGCCTGCTGGGCGCACATGATGGCGGTCTGTCCGATGTTGCGATGATCGATGAGGGTATCGGGCACCGCATCTTGCACGTGCCCGACGACACCTTGACCACCGAACAGGCCCGCGCATTAGGAATTCACGATGCCGGCGGCTTGCTGGGTGGCATTGTGCCGCACGCGTTTATCGCTACCAAGGTCATCGGCCATCCATTGATCAGCGAGACGGCAACGCGAATCGACGGCTGGAATCAGGCGCTGGCGACCGCGCTGGTGCCGGCCACCTTACCGGGCTATACGGTGTTTTCTCGGGACGATGCGCTGCATGCGCTGGACCTGTTGCTGGCCGACGGCGGGGTGCGGCTGAAACTGCCCACCGGCGTGGGTGGGAGTGGGCAATGGCGCATTGCCGATACCGCCGAATTGGTGCAGGCGCTGGACAGTCTGCCAGCAGATTACCTGCGCACCCATGGCGCTGTGCTCGAGCGCAATATCCTGCAGCCGCTGACGCATAGCGTGGGCGAACTGTGCGTGGCCGGTATCCAGATCGCGTATTACGGCACGCAATGCAGTGTGCGCAATGCACAGGGCGATGAGGTCTACGGTGGATCGTCGCTGCACGTGCATCGTGGCTCGCTGGAAGCGCTGCTGGCCACTGCATTACCGCCGTTGCAGCGGCGCGTTGTGGAACAAGCGTGCCGCTACGATCGTTGCATCACGAATGCCATTGCCGGCCTGCACATTTCGCGGCGCAATTACGATGTGGTCAGTGGCGAAGATGCGCATGCGGTGCCTGTCTGCGGCGTGCTGGAGCAATCCTGGCGGATTGGTGGTGCGACGCCGGCCGAGTTGGCGGCGATCGCCTGTTTCCAGCAGCAGGCCGGCCTGCACTGGGTGCACGCATCCACGCACGAACTCTACGAGGGCGAACCACCGGCCGATGCGCAGGTGTATTACCGTGCAACCCAGCCCGGCGCCGGTCCGCGCTACAAATACCGAAGGGTCTCAACCGACTGATGGAAGCCAAACTTTCCAGCATCGACATTGCGGTCGATCACGACGCGCTCAGCGGCACCTTGCTCACGCCCACCGGCATTCCGGCGGTGCTGTTCGTCCATGGCTGGGGCGGGAGTCAGCATCACAGCCTGGTGCGCGCGCGCGAGGCGGTGGGCTTGGGCTGCATCTGCCTGACCTTCGATCTACGCGGTCACGAAGGCCATGCCTCGATGCGGCAGACCGTGACTCGCGCGCAGAACCTGCAGGACATCATCGCTGCTTACGATCAGCTGGCGGGTCTTCCGTATGTGGATCAACAGTCGATCGCCGTGGTCGGCTTGAGTTATGGCGGCTACCTGTCGGCGCTGCTGACGCGCGAGCGCCCGGTGGAGTGGCTGGCATTGCGCTCGCCCGCGCTGTACAAGGACGCGCATTGGGACCAGCCCAAGGTCAGCCTCAATGCCGATCCGGATCTGACCGCATACCGCCAACGTGCCCTGACACCCGACGACAACATCGCGCTGGCGGCCTGCGCTGCGTATACCGGCGATGTATTGCTGGTCGAAGCCGAGAACGACGTCATCGTGCCGCATCCGGTGCTGCGCAACTATGCCGATGCCTTCGTCAATGCGCGTTCGCTGACCGCGCGCGTGATTGCCGGCGCCGACCATGCGTTGAGCGTCAAGGAGCATCAGCAGGAATACACCCGCGCGCTGATCGACTGGTTGACCGAAATGGTGGTGGGCCGCCGGATTGCATTGGCCAAGGAAGTGGTGGCTGCACGCAAGCAACTGCTCAAGCAGCAGGGCGACGCAGCGTCAACGGGGCAGGACGCGCTGGCGTTTCGCGGCGATATCCGGGCGGTGGAAAACACGTCCGGTTGATCTGCCGCGCGTTTGCCTCGTCATGCAGGCACACGTGGTGCAGCATGTTGCGCGGCCATCCCGACCATGCGGAACGCGCAATGCGTCGTGATGCCGCAAGATGCTACGAAGGCGCTGCAGGTTATGGCCCACCGCAACCTACACAAACAAACGGGCCCTCGCGGGCCCGTCTGGTCTACTGCGGATCACTGGCGTTTAGCGCGGCCAATGCGCCGCGGTCTAAACGAGCTACGGATCACACGCGTGGATCGGTCGGGTTGCGACGTGCCGCATCGCCATGATGGTCCGAATCGAACGCCTCACGCACAGCGTGCTTGGCCTTTTCCCAGGTCAAACGCGAGTCGGCCTTGAAGCGGTCCCAGCCATCGCCAAGGTCGCGTTCCAGGTGGTCGTCCCACTGGCGGCCGGCATGCTGTTGACGCGCCTGCATGCCGTAGCGGTAGGCAGGGCGATAGTCGTCATACGAATACTCGCTGTCATGGTAGCTGGCGCTGTCGAAACGGCCGGCATAGTGCGTGTCGCCATCGCGATACACGGTGTGGGTGCGATCGGCGCGATCCCACGCGTCGCGTGCAGCCAGACGTGCGTCATCCCATTCCAGGCGCGATTCGCCACGATGACGCGGCCACTCACCCGCCAACGTGGCTTCGGTTTCTTCCCAGGTGCTGGTCGGGCGCGTCTCGCGTGCCTGCAGGCCAAAGCCATACACGGTGGCGTAGTCGCGGTCGTAGTCGGTGCCTTCTTTGTAATAAGGACGGTTTTGATGCTCCTGGCGCCAGTATTCGGTTTCTACGGTCGGGTCGAGGCGCTCGGCCACGCCTTTACCGGCAGCTGCGCCTGCCACGACGCCGGCAGCCGCGCCGATCAACGTGCCCAGCGGACCAAACACCGTGCCTGCCAGTGCGCCTGCCGCCGCACCGCCAGCGATGCCGCCCACACCCACGCCAACCGGATGCGAGCCCGGGGCACCGGAGATCGGGTCGCGGTTCAAATCCTGTGCGTCTGCTTTGCGTTCCTGCTTGTCGAGATTGCTCATGCCGCCTCCGGTTACCTGATGGATGCAGCCTGCGAAGACAGGCTGCGAACGTGGCGCAACCATGGCGGCGCAAGAGTGAAACGCTTGTGCTTTGATGTGAGTGCCATCGCGACATGACTGAACTGTGCATTCGCATGTGCAGATGAGGTCGCAGACAGCTTGCAACCGCGACATCGTTAAAAACATGACGAAAGAGGGCCGCGACTGCGGCCCTCGGTTATCCCTTGATGCACACCACCTGGCGCAGCGTGTGCAGCACCTCGACAAGATCCTGCTGCGCGGCCATCACCGCCTCGATCGACTTGTATGCCGCTGGCGATTCGTCGATCACCGCCGCATCCTTGCGGCATTCCACATGCGCAGTCGCCTCGCGGTGCTGAGCCAGCGTGATCTGTGCACGCGCTGCGGTTCGGCTCATCACCCGTCCCGCACCGTGGCTGCAGCTATGGAAGCTCTCTGCGTTGCCCAACCCGCGCACGATGTAGCTGCGCGTGCCCATGCTGCCGGGAATGATGCCCAGCTCGCCGGTACGTGCGCTCACCGCGCCCTTACGGGTGATCAGCAATTCCTCGCCATGGTGCGTCTCCTTCTGGACATAGTTGTGGTGGCAGTTGACCGCCAGCTTCTCCAGCTGGAACTTCGGCAGGCGGTGACGCATCTCCGCCAACACCCGCGCCATCATCGCTTCACGATTTTCGCGGGCGTAATCCTGTGCCCACGACACCGCTTCCACATACTCATCGAACAACGGCTCGCCCTGCATGAAGAAGGCCAGGTCCTTGTCGGGCAGATGAAAGCCCAGCACGCGGTGTGCCAGTTGCTCACGCGCCCGCTCGATGAAGTAGGTGCCGATCAGGTTGCCGGTGCCACGCGAGCCGCTGTGCAACATCACCCACACCGCGTCGGTCTCGTCCAGACAGAGTTCGATGAAGTGATTGCCGCCGCCTAGCGTGCCGATCTGGCACGCCAGCTTGTCGGTGCGGATGCGCTTGTGCTGCTGCTTGATCGCTTCCAGGCGCTGCACCAGCCCCGACTGCGCGATCCGCGTGTCGATGCTGTCGGGCAGGTTGCGATGCTCGCCGCCACGGCCGTTTCCGACCGGCACGCTACGCTCGATGCTGGAGCGCAGTTGCGCCAGGTTGTCCGGCAGGTCGCTGGCACGCAGGGTGGTACGCACCGCGGCCATGCCGCAGCCGATATCCACCCCGACCGCGGCCGGGATGATGGCACCGCGGGTCGGGATCACCGAGCCCACGGTTGCGCCCTTGCCCAGGTGCACGTCGGGCATCACCGCCACCCACGGCCCGACGAACGGGACGGCGGCGATATTGCGCAACTGCGCATGCGCCTGTTCTTCCAGCGGCACGCCGCGCACCCAGCCCTTGATCGGGGTGGTGCTGCCTTCGGCATGCAGCCATTCGAAATGTTGTGAAGTACTCATGCTGTTCATTCCTTTGCGCGGGTGTGCGGCCAATCCTTTCGCTGCACACCCGCATGATTATCTGAGCGTCACCAACTGCTTCAGCACGCCATCCAGGCCGCCGAACACGGTGAGCTTGTCGATCTTTTCGGTGACCTTCTCCAGCGCCTCCAGCTCCTGCAATCGCATCAGCACCGGGCTGTCTTCGATCAGCTTGGCGGTGTTGAGCAAGGAACGGGTGGCATTGGCCTCCTCGCGCCTGCGGATCACATTGGCTTGCGCCTGCTTTTCCGCCTGCACGACCGCATTGAGGATCTCGCGCATCTCACCGGGCAGGATCACGTCCTTGACCCCAACGCCGAGCACGTCGATGCCGAAACCGCCCACGCTGCCACGCACGTAGCCGAAGATATCCGCGTCCAGCGATGCCTTGTCGCCCAGCAATTCGTCCAGCGTCTTGGCCGCAACCGCGCGGCGCAACCCGTACTGCAATTCTCGGTACAGGTAGTCGCCCGCCTTGGCCACACGCGTCCGCATTGCCACCGCATCGGTGACGCGCATGCTCGCTGCCAGATTGACTCGCAACGACACCTTGTCGCGCGTCAGCAATTCCTGGCCGGAGACCTCCACCGATTGCACACGCAGGTCGATCACCTCGGTGGTCACGTTCTTCTGGAAATTCCAGAACGCGTACGCGCCGGGGCCGAAAGGTGCCATCAGCCTGCCGTCGACGAACACCAGCCCTTGCGACTCGGCAGGTACGTCCATGCACACGGCCACGCGCGACACGGTGCCGAGCTGGCGCAGGCGCCGCTGCACATCGCCTGGCACCTGCAGGCCATCGCCCAACGGCAAGCTCTGCACCTCGACGGTGGCGGCGCCGCGCCAATACAGCGCGCGGGTGCCCGGTGGCAGGACCTGGTCGAGCTTGCCGTTGCGGATCAGCAGGCCCACTTGCGCGGTGCCGATGTCCGCCAGCACGAAGTGCTGCGGCAATGCGGCGCCCAGCGTGTCAATCAGCATGTCGGCATCGCGGCCGACCTCGTCGCCACTGTGAATGTTGTGCACGCTGACTTCGGTACGGCTCAGCGGGTCGAACAGGCGGTAGACACCGGGCACGAGCACGCGCTCGAACCGGCGATTCCGATACACCAGGCCGCGCTCGCCGTCGCCGATCACGACCCTCTTGGTCCAGAACATGACACTTCTCCTTGGGTTGGCTCTGGTGGTCCGATCCGTAGGTACTGCCGTTTTGCCGCCCGGATCGGACTGATGGCCAAACGTGTGCCGATGCAACGCGGCGTTGGAAGGTGGAAACGCCGGTGACGGCGGCCGTGCGGGGCACGCTGCGCTGTTGGCGCCTGCCGATGCGTTGCCGCAGCTGCGCGATGGTTTGCGAAGGCAGGGCTGAGCACAGGGTGACGCGTCCAGGGCAAGCGCCCGGCGACGTCGCCGCTGCTGTGTGCATTCACGCGATGCATTGCTTGAATGCACGCAGCATGGGCGTTTCCGTAAAGGGACTTGCGTCCCCGAGATGACCGGGAAGGTCATTGCTTGGAGCGGGAGTCGAACCCGCGACAGACAGATTAGGAATCTGTTGCTCTAACCTCTGAGCTATCCAGTGGTGGGTAATGCGGAATTGAACCGCGCCTGCGGATAGTGCCGCCGCTCGACCACGAGCCGATACCCAAAACGAGAAACACCAGAAAGATGATCGGTATACGCCACGGCACAGCCGCGCGCACCAGCTGGAATAAACTCCAGTCCGCTGACGATCTTTCGCACTGTTTCCGATGGCCGTTTTATTCAAACGGTCATTCAGTCGGTGCATGACCACACACCACCCGTGCCCGAAACCTGGGCACAGCGCTATCGCGCCTCGTGGCAATCCAACATCCCTGTTGTCGGGCAGTCCGTGCCCGGGTTTCAACTGCGGTCATCCACAGGTTCACGACGAACGCACAACGAAAAACGCCCCCGGATGCAGTATCCGAGGGCGTTCGCGTGCCTCGGAGATCGGGTGACCGATCTCCTTGAATCAGGACATCAGCCGATGATGGTGCGCACGTCCTGTTTGGCCGTGCACGCAAACGATGCCGCGCGAAGCGCGCCGGGCAGTCGATTGCGTTCGATGAAATGGCTGGTGTGCATGAGCGTGGGTCAGGTCCGGGTGCAGGCAGTGCTGCGTAGGGCGCGAACATTACCTTCAGGTTTTTGGATATGCAAGCACTTTATGAAAATAATTGATTATGTTTTTTTGGGGTGCTGGCAATGTGCGGATTGAAAGTGAAGATTCCGAATGGCGAAGGTTTGGGTCGATTGGATAATCATCGACACACGTTGCACAGGAACTGTCGATGCGCGGCTGTGCAAAAAAAAGGGATTCCCGTTACACGGATGCGGTCGGGCGTGCAGTTGCACTCGTGGCCGATGGTGCGCGGTTAGTGGCGTCTGGGAATGTGCGGTCGCAACCATGATGTAAGGCAGTTGCCGTTGCCGACCTCGTGCCAGTCGCGCGCCTGCCGCGCACAACTGCGCGTCCGGTCATTCACTACGAAAGGCGCAACCCGGGCGCTGGCAGCAGGCTGCCGTACCAAGTGCGCGCGGCGAATGCACCGGCGGAGCTCAGCGCCAGGCGAACGCGATTGGTGCGTCATGCGCCACGCATCCGCCGCGGTGATGAGCACCGCCGTCGACACCTGATCTGACCACTGCGCGCGACGTGCAGTGAGCCGCGCTCAGCCGCCGTGCGTGCCCAGCGTGCGCGCGCCGGTCAGGATCATGCGCAGCATCTGCGAGATCTGTTCGATCAGTTCCGGGTCTTTTTCCGGTGGCGAGTCCATCGCCACCGCGCCCATCGCAAAGACCAGGCGGGTGATCGCCTTGGACACCAGCGCTGGCGCGTGCAACTTGGCGTTGTCGGCGGCGGCCAGGCGGATCAGGTCCACGCGCAATTCGTCTTCGAAGTAGGTCAGCTCGCGCTCCACCGCCTGCTTGAAGGCGTCCGAGCCCACCGCGCCTTCGCGTAGCAATACGTGCAGCAGCTTGTCGTCGGCGCGCAATTGCTCCATGAACGCTTCCACGGACACCCGGATGACGCTGCGGTCGGTGGAGGTGGCGCGCTGGCGCGCCTGTCCGATGATGGTGCGCAGCGAGCGCCCGGCCAGATCGATCAAGGACACCGCCAGCTCATCCATATCGCGGAACTGGCGGTAGAAGCTGTTTGGCGCAATGCCGGCTTCGCGTGCCACTTCGCGCAGGCTCAGCGTGGACAGGCTGCGGTGCGGGCCGATCAGCGACAGCGCCGCGGCAATCAGGTCCTCGCGTGAAATCGCCGGCTTGCGTGACGGCGGCGCGTCGTGGGAAGGCAGGGCGATGGAGGTCATGAGGCAGCAGCCGGGCGTGGGGATGAATCATAGCCCCTCTGGTCGATATACAACTGTATACACGCGTGTGCATGCATGCTTATAGTGCAACCTATGAGCCTGGCACCCACTCCCAAGAGCAAGTCCCCGCTGCCCACACGGCTGGCGCGCCGGCTGGTGTCGCCACAGCTGTTCGATTTCTGGGCAACCCGGATCAATCCGTTGTGGACGCTGGATCGGCCCATGGCCCGTCTGGTCGAACGCAACACCGCCAGCCGCGACTCGGTGACCTTGGTATTTCAGGCCAATGGCCACTGGCAGGGCCTGCAGGCCGGCCAGCACGTCAGCGTGGGTGTGGAGATCGACGGCCGCCGTCTGCTGCGCAGCTACAGCCCCACCGTGCTGGCCGATGGCCGCCTGGCGATCACCGTCAAGGCGATCGAAGGCGGGCTGGTGAGCCGTTATCTGGCGCACGATGCGGCGCTGGGCACGGTGGTGTCGCTGGACCCTGCCTTTGGCGACATGCTGCTGCCGGCCGCGCCCACCCCGCTGTTGCTGCTGGCCGCAGGCTCGGGCATCACCCCGATGCGCGCGCTGCTGCGTGCGGCCGCGCACGCGGGCATGCCGGTGGATGTGGGCCTGCTGTACTGGGTGCGTCAGCGCGATGAAGCCTGCTTTCTGGACGAATTCGAGGCGCTGGCCGCCGCGCATCCGCGTCTGCGCGTGCAGGTGCTGACCACCCGCGAGGGTGCGACGCCGGCGGCGCGCGTTGACAGCTATCCGTTGGAGCAGATCGCCGATCTGTCCGCACGCCACGTCATGGCCTGTGGCCCGGGCGGATTTGTGCAGGCGGCGCGTGCACGGTTGGAAGGCCAGGTAGCGGCGTTTCAGGCCGAAGCCTTCAGCGTGCCGACGCTGGACGACGGCGAAACCGGCGACGTCCAGGTCCAGCTGTCACGCAGCGGCCGTACGCTCACCCTGCCGCGCGGCCAGTCGCTGCTGGAAGGGCTGGAAGCGCAAGGCCTGCGCCCGAAACACGGCTGCCGCATGGGCATCTGCAACAGCTGCGCCTGCGCGCGTCAGTCCGGCACCACGCGTCACCTGTTGACCGGTGAGCGCAGCAACGAACCCACCGCACAGGTGCGCCTGTGCATCAGTGCCCCGAGCACTGACCTGATCCTGGATCTGTAAGGAATCTTCATGAGCCGAGTTCATAACCGTGCCCTGTCCGCCGCCGAACTACAGTCGTTTGGCGACGAACTCGATGCCATCCGCGCCCGCGTGCAGCGGCAGGTGGGCGCCGCCGATGCGCGCTACATCCGCCGCATCGTGGCTGCCGTGCGCTGGACCGGCGTAGCCGGCCGCGCGCTGCTGTTTTTGGGTGCGTTCGTGCATAGCGTGCTGATTCCGGCCTGGATTGCCGGCGTGGTGCTGCTGACGCTGTCCAAGATCCTGGAGAACATGGAGCTGGGCCACAACGTCATGCACGGCCAGTACGACTGGATGGGCGACCCGCAGCTCAACGGCAACACCTACGAGTGGGACATCGTTGCCACCGGCGACAACTGGCGCAAGACGCACAACTTCAAGCACCACACCTATACCAACGTGCGCGGCATGGATGACGATATCGGTTACGGCCTGCTGCGCATCTTCCCCGAGCAGCGCTGGCGCCCGTTCTACCTGGTGCAGCCGTTTATCGCGGTGGTGTTTGCGCTGCTGTTCGAATGGGGCGTGGCCATCCAGGACCTGCGCCTGGGCCGCTGGTTCGCGGGCAAGATGAAGGCCGCCGAATTGCGCGCGTCGTTCCTGCCGGTGGGCCGCAAGATCGGCCGCCAGATGCTCAAGGACTACATCGTGTTCCCGCTGCTGGCTGGCCCGTTCTTCTTGACCGTGCTGCTGGGCAATCTGGCGGCCAATATGCTGCGCAGCATCTGGACCTTCGTGATCATTTTCTGCGGCCACTTCACGGCCGATGCGGAAGTGTTCCCGAAGGAGTCGATCCGTAACGAGTCGCGCGGCCATTGGTATCTGCGTCAGTTGCGCGGCTCGTCGAATCTGACCGGCGGCAAGCTGATGAACGTGCTGTCCGGCAATCTGAGCCACCAGATCGAACACCATTTTTATCCGGATCTGCCGGCCAATCGTTATGCACAGATTGCGGTCGAGGTGAAGCAGATCTGCGCGCGCTACGGGCAGCACTACAACACCGGCTCGCTGCCGCGTCAGTTTGGCCAGGTAATGTGGCGGATCGTGCGGCATGCCTTCCCGAGCCGGCCCAAGCCGGTGCGCCAACGCAGCGCTGCGCTGCAAAGCGCTTGAGTGATACGAGAAAGGCCGCCATTGGCGGCCTTTTTTTTGATGTGGGTCAATCGTCGCGACGGCAAGTAATGCAGCAAGAAGTGGTGGGTGAGCGCTGCGCTTACGCGTCTGCATGCGGCCCACGCGTGTGGTCGGCGTTGGCGAGCGATGGATCCGGATCCAGTGCACGGGCGAGAGTGGCTGAGCGACAGCGCAGTGCTTGCGATCGCCACTTCGACAGCAGGCCAGCTTGTGCGTTAGCGCTGATGGGCGAGCTGTGGCCATGTGGTACATGCTGCGCGCTGATCAGCGGTGTACTGGGAGTCGAGGACCGGCTGCACCTTGCGGAGTGCATGCGCAGGCCGCGCCTGACGTGCGTCGCGTACTAGCAGTGATCGCTACGCATCCTCAGGGAAGCGGTTACTCGGTCAGCCGCCCGGTGTGCGGGGTGTGGATCAGTGGCGCCAGGTCGAACCCCTGTTCGCGCGCATGTGCCAGGTAGGCCTGGGTGATGTTTTCGTCCAAGGCCACGCTTCTGCATGCGACGCACGCGCGTCATCGGCCAGGCGAGCGATGGACACCGCTCCGGTGTACTGACGAGGTGGACCCAGCGACAGCGCCGTGGTTGCGAACGTCACTTCGACGCCAGGCCGCATCGTGAATTATTGCAGCGATTTGCAGGATTTCAGCCCGATGACGGTGATGAGCCTGAGCGTCCCAATCGTGCCAGGCGGAGCCAAGCATCGCGATGGTGCAGCCTAGATCCTGCGTGTGGTCTTCAAGGCATCGAAGCGGTTTGCCGGATGCCTTGAATGCAGTGGTTGCCTATTTGAAACCGTGTGCCGCAACGCTGCGCGCCTGCGCGTGATACGCGATGAAGCCGGTCGCCGGCAGCGCGCGCGAGAACAGCCAGCCCTGCGCAAGATCCACGCCGTGTGCGCGCAGGTAATCCAGTTGCTCCTGGCGCTCCACGCCTTCGGCAATCGTACGTAGCTGCAACGTCTTGGCCATTTCGATGATGTGCGCGGTCACCGAACTGGTGGCCGAGTGGGTGCCGATGGTGTCCACGAACGACTTGTCGATCTTCAACGCATCCAGTGGCAAGCCTTGCAGATACTGCAGGCTCGAATAGCCGGTGCCGAAGTCGTCGATCGACACCGTATGGCCGGCACCGCGTAGATGGGTGATGGTGGTGCGCGCCGCATCGATGTCCATCAGGCTGCGCTCGGTCGCCTCCACCCACAATTGCCCGCTGTTCACCCCGGTGCCTTGCAGCGCCTGCGCCAGTACCGACTGCACACGGCCGCTCTTGATGTCGCCGGCCGAGACGTTGATGGCCACATGCAGCGCGGGATCGGCGGCCAGGGTGGGGCCGAGGTCGCGGATGACTTCGGCCACTACCAGATCGGTGATCGGCAGGATCAGGCCGCTTTCTTCTGCCAGCGGAATGAAGGCATCCGGTGGCACCAGCACGCCGTCCGGCTGTTGCCAGCGCACCAGCGCCTCGGCACCGACGCAACGGCCGTCGTCGAGCGCAATGATGGGCTGGTAGTGCACGATGAATTCGCCGCGCTGCACCGCGATCTCCAGCCGTGCCAGCGGCGACAAGCGGCGTCGTGAGACCCACAGCACCAGGCCGACCAGCAGCACCGCCAGCGCGATGCCGGCCGGCACCACCTGCAGTCGTGCGGCGGCCAGCGGCCCGCGCAGATAGGCGGCAGGCTCGGTGACCACCGCGGCCCAGTCGCCGCGCCGGTCGCGGCCGGACAGCACCTGCGCGTCGGCGATGCTGCGGATGTCGGTGTAGCTGGTGTCGATTGGCGGCACCAGCAACTGTTCGGCGGCGGTGCCGGTGCTGCTGAGAAGGTGCCCGTCGGGCGTGCCGATCGCCAGCTGCAGGCCGGGCGGGATGTTGATGTCGGTCAGCGTGTTCGGGTTGATCAGGACGTTGTAGTCGCCAAGCTGCAGCGCCATCAAGGGATGCTGCGGATTGGCCAGCGGCAACAGCCGGGTGGTCACCGCGATGCCGCGCTTGACCACGAAGTCCGGGCTGGTCTGCGGGATGCTGTCGGGCAGCTGCCCCCATGAGGTACAGCGCAAGCGGCGTTGCTGGAAATGTCCCAGTTCGACGATGTAGTGGTTGGTCAGCACCAGCGCGCGCATCTGCGCCAGATGCGCCGGCGAGCAGGACGGCATCCGTGAGGTGGCCATGCTCAGCAAGGCACCATGCGCTTCGTCGAAGGCGGTTTCGGTACGCCGGATCGACAGCGCTGCCAGCTGGCTGAGTCTGCTTTCTTCGCGCGACAACGCCAGCCGCCACGCCAGGTAGTAGGACAGGCCGATCGGAAGCGTTGCGCACAGCAGCACCAGCAGCACGGTCAGACTGATGATGCGTTGACGCTTCACGTCACCACCCGCATCGGCATGGGGGCCAGCTCATGCGCGCGGCCTGCTGTAACCGGGGCGGTGGATCACGATCTGCGCGTACGCCACGGCCGGATTACCGCGCGCCGTAGCGCGCCGTACCGGCGTGATGTGGACCACAGATATGGACGGATGAGGCTGCACGTCGCGAATGTACGACACACGAGTGCATTGCGCGCGTCCGTCGAGCGAAGTCGACGTGATTTTTCTGCCGCCAGGTGCATGTGCGCTGCGGCAGTTGCCACAGCCAATGGATTCACGCGCCTGCACGCAGATGCGCGTTAGGGTCGGTACGTCTGCGCTCGCCAACGCGGGCTGCGGGACCACCCGGTCCCCTGCAAGGCGCTCTCACTGGAGGAATCACCCATGACAACGCAGAAAGAACGCGTCGGCGGCACCGATGCGGTACCGATCTTCAAGATGCACGAAACCACGCGCGATGGCGAACTGGTCAAGTACGTGGTCGGCGACACCGGCGTGGCCTTCGACAGCCTGGAAGGCGCGCAGGCTGCTGCCAAGGATCTGGGCACGCTCAACGGCTGAGTAGGGCCGTTGATTGCAACGGTTGATGGCAACGGGCGACCTGGTCGCCCCGGTAATCGCCGGAGTTGAAGCGGCCGGAGCGGAGAGGCGGCGCAGCTTAGTGCGGCGCGGTTTCCATGCTCCGGCCGTTGTTGTATGGGGTTGAGTTTCCGGGTCTGTCTGCAGCGGAGTGCTCGATCGCAGTGGCGCTTTGGATCGGCTAACAACCCGTGGCGAGCAGTCGTCAGTTGGGTATGGATGGCGCGCTCGGAGCCGGAGTTTGCGAGTGGTCCAGGTCGCACCGTGCACCGGCCGCGCCTGCCTGATGGCGGCGCAGTCGTTTTGTTAGCTGCCCTCAGTTAGCAATGCTGCCGGCAGCTTGCACCGATGCCTGGCTTGTGGGCCCGATGCAGGACGACTTCGTTAACAACACGTCGCGCTCAGCGCGTGTGGGCGTGCTGCCGGCATGTGGTGCATGCCGCGCGCTGATCAGCGGTGTACGGGGATTCGAGGACCAGCCGCACCTTGCGGAGTGCATACCCAGGCCGCGGCTGACGTGCGTCGTGCACTAGCAGTGATCATCACGCATCCTCAGGGAAGCGGTTGCTCGGTCAGCCGCCCGGTGTGCGGGGTGTGGATCAGTGGCGCCAGGTCGAACCCTTGTTCGCGCGCATGTGCCAGGTAGGTCTGGGCGATGTTTTCGTCCAGCTGCGGCAGGCGCGCCAGCAGCCACAGATAGTTGCGATCAGGGCTGCCCACCAATGCGGTGGTGTATTCCGCATCGACCCGCATCACCCAGTAATCGCCTTTGGTGAAGGGAATCCAGCGCAGGCCTTCGGGCAGGAAAGTCACTTCGAGCCGGGCGTTTGTCGCGTCGATGGCGCTCGCCTGACCGACCGCTTCCTCCAACGCGCCGGCCGCGGTCAGGCAGCGGTTCTGCACGCGCACGGTGCCGTCGTCTTGCAGCGAGTAGTGCGCCGACACATCGGTACAGTCCGCATCCTCGAAGCGGATCGGCAATCTGGCGATCTCGTACCAGGTGCCGAGATAGCGGTTCAGATCCAGCGACGCAACGGTGATCAATTCGGGAAATCGGCTCATGACGGCCTCTGCGCAAGGGGATGGCAAACGTTGTACGTGCATGGCCATGAAGTGGATGTTGGGACGCGCCGCGACCGGCTGTCAGATGCGCGCCATCGCTCAAGCAGCCACTGACGGCGACTGTCTGTTGTCGACGTCGTGCATAAGCTGTTGGTTGCTTCTGCCCGGTGGCGCGCGATCGACCGTTGTCGGCGCAGCCAGCCAGGTGCGGCTCACACCACTACTGCGCGATCACCATGTGGGCGCGGCCGGCGCTCTGGTGCGGCATGGGCCACTAGTCTACGTGCGGTTCTGGAGTGCGCCGTCCACACCCGCCTTACGACTGCTCGCTACAGTTTGTTCGCCGCGCCGCGCCGCGCTACGCCGCGCTGGCGGCAGTCAGTGCGCGATCCAGCTTGCGATAGCCGATCGCTTCGGTCAGGTGGCGTGTGGCAATGGTGGCGCTGTCGTCCAGATCGGCAATGGTGCGCGCCACGCGCAGGATGCGATGCATCGAGCGCGCGGACAGCTGCAGGTGCTCGATCGCACGTTCCAGCAGCAGTTGGTCGTCGTTGTGCAGCCGGCAATGGCGATCGGTGTCCGGCTGATCGAGTTGCGCATTGGGCAGCGCGCTGCGTGCGAGCTGGCGCTGCCGCGCGGCGACCACACGCGCACGCACGCTGGCGCTGTCTTCGCCCAGGTTGCCGCTGCGCAATGCCTGTGGCGGCAACCGCGGCACATCGACATGCAGGTCGATGCGGTCCAGCAGCGGCCCGGAGATGCGGCTGCGATAGCGGCGGATGCTGTCGCTGCTGCAGCGGCACCGCCCGCTGCCATCGCCTGCCCACCCGCAAGGACATGGGTTCATCGCCGCCACCAGCTGAAACCGTGCCGGGAAATCCACACTACGCGCTGCCCGCGAGATGGTGACCAGACCCGATTCCAACGGCTCGCGCAGCACCTCCAGCGTCTGTCGTTGCCACTCTGGAAGTTCATCCAGAAACAGCACACCGTTATGGGCCAGCGAGATCTCTCCGGGGCGCGGATGCGTGCCGCCGCCGACCAGGGCGACGGCGCTGGCGGTGTGATGAGGAGCGCGGTAGGGGCGCTGCCGCCAGCGGGCAAGGTCCAGTCCGCGGCCGCTGATGGAGGTAATTGCGGCAGTCTCCAGGGCTTCGGCTTCGCTGGCTTCCGGCAGCAGGCCAGGTAGGCGCGAGGCGAGCAGGGTCTTGCCGCATCCGGGGCTGCCGACCAGCAGCAGGTGATGGCCACCGGCTGCGGCGATCTCCAGTGCGCGGCGTGCGTGCGGCTGGCCACGCACGTCGGCCATGTCGGGCAGGGCACGTGCGCCCACCGCTGCCACCGCTAGCTCGGCAGCAGGCGCCTGCTGGGTGCCATTGAGGGCGGCGCAGACTTCCAGCAACGTGCGTGCGGTGAAAGCCTGGACGTGCCCGGCAATGGCGGCCTCGGCGCCATTGGCCAGCGGCACGATGAGCCGTCGCCCGGCTTGCGCGGCAGCCAGTGCAGCCGGCAGCACGCCATCGACGCCACGCAACTCGCCGGTCAGCGCGAGCTCGCCAATGAATTCGTAATCGGCCAGCGCCTGCCGGTCGATTTGCCCGCTGGCAGCCAGGATGCCGAGCGCGATCGGCAGATCGAAGCGGCCGCCGTCCTTGGGCAAATCCGCCGGCGCCAGATTGATGGTGATGCGCCGTGCCGGGAATTCGAACTGTGCGCACAGCAAAGCGGCTCGTACGCGTTCGCGCGATTCGCGCACCGCCGCCTCGGGTAAGCCCACGATCTGGGTGGAAGGAAGGCCGCCGGAGAGATGCACTTCCACCCTAACCTCAGGCGCGTGCACCCCCACGCGGGCACGGCTGTGCACCAGCGCCAGACTCATGGTGGAGGGCTCGTCAGGGGGTGTCGGAGGAGCCGGGCGCCGCACTGGGCGATGCGCCCGGTGCGCGCGCTTCCAGTGCGGCGACGGCCTGCTCCAGCGCGTCGAGTTTTTCGCGCGTGCGCAGCAGTACCGCGCGTTGCACATCGAATTCTTCGCGGGTGACCAGGTCGAGCTTGCCCAGGCCGGCCTGCAGTGCGCCCTTGAAGGTGCTCTGCAGTTCTTCGCGCGATTGGCGCAGGCCCGGCGGCACCAGGTCGCTGAGGCGGCGGGCGAGGTCGTCGAGCTGATTGAAATCGATCATGGTGTTCTCCGCAGGTCCGTAGGAAGCCTAGTGCAGGCCGGGACACACGGGACATCGGCAAGGCAGTCGGCAGGCGGTAAGGATAGTCCCATTCGGTTGTGGGCCGCGGTGACGGCGGCTAAGAGCAGCGAACAAAACGGCTGTGCTCACCGCCAGGTGGGCGCGGCCGGTGCTCGGTGCGGCATGTACCACGCGTACGCTCCGGCTCCTCCGCGCCGTCCGCATCCACCTGACGACTGCTCGCCACGTTTTGTTAGTCGCTCTAAGCATGGGTGAGTGTTGCAGCCGTCCACGGTATGCTGCGCGCCCGTCATGCCCTGGGATCTGCACCGATGAAAATGATCATGGCCATCGTCAAACCGTTCAAGCTCGACGATGTGCGCGAAGCACTCGCCGGCTGCGGCGTGGCGGGCATCACGGTGACCGAGGTCAAGGGCTTCGGGCGGCAGAAGGGCCACACCGAGCTGTATCGCGGCGCCGAATACGTGGTCGATTTCCTGCCCAAGGTGAAGATCGAAGTGGCGGTGACCGACGACCAGGCCGAGCGCGTGGTCGAAGCCATTGTGGCCGCCGCCGGCACCGGCAAGATCGGCGACGGCAAAGTCTTTGTCTACGACCTTGGCACCGTGGTGCGCATCCGCACCGGCGAGTTGGATAGCGACGCGCTGTAAGGCCGTTCGCGCGGGGCGCCTCGATGTGGCGGCGCCTCTGCTGCGTGCTGAAAGATGCTCACGGCATTGACGCGCGCATCAGGGTTTTTTCAACGCTGACAGCGCATGCGCCGATCGATTGATGCGCTGGGCAAGGCCGTGTTGCAGGCAGAACGGAATGGCTGCAATGCGACTGTCACTGACGTAGCGTCGGCGTCCGCCGCATGCTGAAAGTTCTGGCGCTGTCGACGCGCGCATCAGGACTTCTGCGACGCCTACACCACGCGCGCCGATCGATTGATGCACGCGGCGATGACGCGTTAGGGGCAAAACGGAACGGTGGGGATAATTGCCGCGCGCCTGTCACGGTGGACCGCATGCGAGTCTGACTGCGCGACCGCTACATCCGATGTTTCACGACTCAGGTCGGTTCCGGCGCCAGCGTGGCGTCTTGGCGGCTCTCGTCATGGCCCCCGCGCGCTGGTCGAGTGTCAGGTACGCCCATGCTTCATCTGGCGATATGGCCGTCTCGCCGTCGCTTGATGTGGACTCGCTGCTACCGCAACCATGGTCCTGACTAAGCCAATCGCCCCGCGTTTCATACCATTTCAATACCGCAGCTCATGGCCGGCGCGCCTAGTTCCTTTCGGTCCGGACGGCGCATTCGCTGGCAACAATCGCGGCCAAAACCAGGCTCGACCCTCCAAGACCAAGCCACGCTTGTCGCCACGCAGCGACTTGCCTACTCTAGGCCGTAATACCATTCCAATACCGGAGTTCGGACATGAAGCGACGCAACAGGAAGTCGGGCTTGCGCCTGCTCTCGGTCTTGGTGGCAGTGGGGCTGGCCGCGCCTGCGCTGGCCGCGCCGGTCACCCAGCCGGCGCTGTTTCCGACCCCGGTATCGATCGTGCTGGATGGGCAGACGATCAGCTTGGGCCGGTCGGTGGTGCTGGTCGTCGCGCCGGGCGCGGACCCGGCCTCGGTCGCGTTGGTGCGCAGCCTGCTCGGGTCGGCCGGCGTCAGCAAGATCGCGACCGCCTCGCGCCTGCCGACCACGTTCGATCGCCCGCATATCGTCATTGGCACCGGCGAGGCGGCGGTGGTGCGCGATGCACTGACGCGCAGCAAGGCCACGCAGGACACCCATACCGAAGGCTATACGTTGACCAGCGTTGCGCTGGGCGGCGGCAGCCTGATCACGCTGGCCGGACACGACAGCGATGGCCTGTTCCATGCCGTGCAGACCCTGCGTCAGTTGCTCGAGCGGCCGGCCATCCCGGCGCTGGTCATCCAGGATTACCCGGCCATGCCGATCCGCGGCACGATCGAAGGTTTTTACGGTGCGCCGTGGTCGATGGCCGACCGCAGCAAGCACATCGATTTTCTGGCGCGCACCAAGGCCAACACCTACATCTACAGCCCCAAGGACGACCCGTACGCGCGCGACCGTTGGCGCGATCCGTACCCCAAAGCGACCTTGAAGGCGCTGGGCACGTTGGCGGCCACCGCCAAGCGCAACCATGTCGATTTCGTCTATGCGATTTCGCCCGGGCCAAGTGTGTGTTTTTCCGATCCGGCCGATGCCAAGGCGTTGCTGCGCAAGTTCGATGCGTTCCGCGCGCTGGGCGTGCGCAGCTTCTATGTGGCGTTGGACGATATCGAATACACCAAGTGGAACTGCGAGCGCGACAAGACCACCTTCGGCGAGTCCGGTGCGCAGGCGGCGGGCATCGCGCAGTCGCATCTGCTCAATCTGGTGCAGGCCGATCTGGTCGCCCGCCACGATGCTGCGTCGGAGCTGATCATGGTGCCGACCGAGTATTACGACGCCAAGGAAAGCCCGTACAAGGAAGCGCTGCGCAAGCATCTGGACCCGAAGGTCGTGGTGCAGTGGACCGGCACCGACGTGGTGCCGCCGGCCATTTCCATCCCGGATGCGCGCGCGGCGACTAAGGCATTCGGGCGCAAGACGTTGCTGTGGGACAACTACCCGGTCAACGATTTCGAAACTTCCGCCGGGCGCTTGCTGATGGCGCCGTATGCGCGCCGCGAGGCCGGGCTGTCGGCTGAACTGTCCGGCATCGTCTCCAACCCGATGAACCAGGAAGTGCCCAGCCGCGTCGCGGTGATGGGGCTGACTGCGTTCGCCTGGAACGACAAAGGCTACGACGCGCAGCGCACCTGGCATGCGGCAGCGCGCGATCTGGCCGGTGGCGATGCGCGCGTGACGGCAGCATTGCTGACCTTCTTCGACACCCAGCATCTGGCGCCCACCTTCGGGAGCCAGCCGTGGCAGGAGCAGGCGCCGCGTCTGAAGGCCGTGCTCGACCAGGTGCGCGAGGCGATCGCGTTGGGCGATGCCACGGCGCGTACTCAGGCCATTGCAACGCTGGCGCGCACCGCCGACGACATCGCCGCCGCGCCGCAGATCATTCGCGACGGCGTGGCCGACAAGGGCTTTGCCGAGCAATCGCGCCCCTGGCTCGACGCGATGGAAAGCTGGGGCCGCGCGCTGCAGCAGACCGCCGCCGGCCTGGATGCCGCCAATCGCGGCGATACCGCAGCGCCGGCGTTGTTTGCCGATGCTGCCGCAGTGGCCGCCAAGGCCGCGGCCGTCCCCTCGATTCCCGGCGCCACGCGCTTCGGTGGGCCGGTCAAGATTGCCGATGGGGTGCTCGACCGCTTCGTGGCAGACGCACCGACGCTGATCGCCTACAAGGTGCCAGTCGGATCGGCAGCGGTAGAGCACTGACGGCGCTGCGGGCGATTAAGAGTAGCCAACAACACGACTGTGCTCACCGCCAGGCGGACGTGGCCGCTGCGCGGTGCGGCATATGCCACTTGGATACTCGGTGCTCCGCGCCATAAGCAGCTACCTGACGACTGCACGCCAGGTTTTGTGAGCCGCTCTTAGGTGTTTACGCGTCGCGTTTGAGGCGGCGATACAGCCGCGTCCAGCCACCGCGCAGGCCACGCACCCAGCCCGGCTCGGCGCTGCGTGCGGCCTCGTCGGCGGTGGGTGCGATACCGGCCAGGCGCTGGCGCATCTTCTGGAAATTGGCCACGTCGCTGCGTTGCAGTTGGCGTGCCACCGTGCCGCGCCGCAGCCAGCGCGGGATCCGCCACGCCGAGGTGAAATCGATCAGCACCGGCACCCCGGCACTGACCACCACGTTGGTGCCGTGCAGATCGTTGTGGGTGATGCCGAACGCATGCAGGCGACGCAGCGCCTGCTGCAATTGCTGGAAGACCTCCTGGCCCACCACCGCACTGGCGCTGAGCGTGTCGCCGGGAATGAACTCCATCCCCAGCGCCAGGCCGCCCAACGTACCGAGCAGGGCCGGGGCATGCCGCCAGCCGTGCAGGCGGCGCAGCATGCGCGCTTCATGGTGAACCATCAGCCGGGCGATGGGTGCCAGCAGCGTGCGGCGATAACGGCCGTAGTCCTTGACCACGGCCAGTTGCCCGTCCAGATGGGTGCGGTAGACGTTGGGCTCGAGCAGCCGTGTGCCCTGTTTGAGCAACACGGGAGTGACGAGCTGCAGGCTGGACACATCCAGCGGTTGGTAATGCATGACAGTTCTCCGGACCCTGGCGGCGCGGAGGTGTCACGCGTGACGCAGGTCCAAGGGGATCACAAGGGATCGGGACCACACAATTTTAGAACTTGCGAGTATTGAAATTACATTTGTTTAACAAATGAAATGTTCCGGACATGGAACGCCCTTGCAATTCAGTCGGTTGAAGCGCTCAGTTCCTTCCAAAATCACTGGGCTGCCGCGCGCTGCGGAAGCGCCACTCCGCAAGTGCCGGCACGTGCGACATAGCCGCCCAGTCGCCATCCGCGCGAGACCGGGACGGGAGGTGGCGATCGGTTGGCGGGGTTGTCGGCCTCGGTTTGGAACACGTCAAAGCCGCACTCCGGCGGACCGTCTGTCGACGCGCGTCTCAGCGCTTCTTGACAGGCAATGAGACTCCAGACACTGTGCGCGCTGCGGTCAGGGGGCTGCATCACGCGCGCGTCGCGCACATCCACGCCGATGTGCCACGGCCGGTGCCTTGGGCAGTGCAGTGATGCGGGGACGCTCCCGGAAAGATGACGGCAACTGCGCCACTTCCAGACGCCGTCGGGTCCGCCTGCGTGCGCACGGATGCGGGAACGAGGGAGGATCACTCATGGGGAATGCGATGAAAAAGACTGCAACACTGCTGTTGGCCTGCACGGCACTTGGCGTCACGGCACAGGCCTCGGCGCAATCGTTGTCGCGCGGCTGGGATAGCTACCGGAAACAGCAAACGCAACCGCAGGCAGGCACGCAGGGCAACTCTGCACCGGCCGCGCCGCTGTCGCGGCCCTCGCACGCCGGCAACGGCGGCGCTCCGACGGCCGTCGGTGGAAGCGGAAGCGCAAATGTGGCCGAGGAGACTGGCGGATTTGCCACCGTCACGACGCAGACGCCTGCGGTGGATGCGCCGCCTGCACCGGCCTATGTGCCGCCAATGCGGCGCGAAGAGGATCAACGTCTGAAGAGCGGCGTTTTTCTGGGCGTGCAGGGCGGTCAGGGCAAAGTGTACGAAGGCATCGACCAAGACATGCTCGGCTTCAACGCAGGCTATCGTTGGAGGGCGGGTCCGGCGACGCTGGTCGGCATTGAGGCGGCAGTTGGGAAGCTGGCCCGTATCAGTGATCACGACGGCGCCTACGTCCCTAGCGTTGAGTTCGGAAGTCTGGGCGCCATGGCACGTTTCAACTTTGGCGACAGTCCACTGTTCGCCGTGGTGCGCCTAGGCTACTGGTCGGCCAACTCCAATGGCGAATCCAATGAACGGGTTTCCGGCGGGTATGCCGGTGCCGGATTAGGCGTAGATATTGGCCGGCATGCGAGTTTGAGCGTGCTCTATACGAACTATCTTTATGCCAACGACTACTACGATTCCGACGAAGACATCACCATCAATCGCGCCGATGTGTTCAACGTCGGCGCCGAGGTCCGCTTCTGAGTGAAGTGGATGCTCGCAAAAGGGCGGACGGCAACGTCCGCTCTTTTGCGTTCCGGCGACGCATCCTGACAGCGATATCTGGACACGCGTAGCACGCGTGCCTCACCTAGCCAGCCTGCGTTGCAGAGGCGTCCATGCAGCTTGCTGTAGTGTCGTGCGCAACGCGGTGATCAGCCGGTGGTGAGAGCAGATGAACGCAGTGGCGCAGTTGTTGACAGACGAACAGGACCCGGTGGCCGCCGGCAAGATCCTGCCCAAGGTGACCGAGCTGCTGACCGCAGACGAGCAGGTCGCCTATCTCGGGATCCAGAAAAAGATGGTGATGAATCTGTCGCCCGATGCGGTGGTGCTGACCAACCGTCGATTCATCGTGGTGCGACCAACCCTGTTTGGCATGACGTTCCAGGATTTCCCGTGGCGCGACGTCCAGGATGTGCACCTGAGCGAGCAAATGCTGGGCGCCACCATCACCTGCCGCACCGTGCAAGGCCGTATTGCGGCGATCGACAGCCTGCCCAAGCGGCAGGCGCGACGCATCTACGCCTACGCCCAGCAGGTGGAAGAGGTGGCCTACGAAAAACGTCAGCAGCTGGAAATCGAAAAACTGCGCGTGGCGGCCGGTGGCGTGGTGGTGCATGCGCCGCCAGCGCACCTGCAAGCGTCCCCGGCAGCGCAACCGCCGGCGATGGACGACCCGGTGCAGGTGCTGGGCAAGTTGAAGCAATTGCTGGATGCCGGGCTGGTCACCCAGCAGGAATTTGATGCCAAGAAGGCCGAGGTATTGGCGCGGCTATGAGCTGCGTGCTCTGCGCGCACGCTTGATCGGATACGCGAGGCCGCCTGTGTAAGCCTAGAAGCGGCTGATAGAAAGTAGCCGGCGTGATGTGGAAACGGACGGCGCACTCGGAACCGGCCTGGACGCACGGCAGAGACCGATTGCGCGCGACGAACGCGCCGGCCTGCCGGTGAGCGCAGCAGTGTTGTCATCCGCGCTTCGTCGCGCCGCTGCGCTGGCGCAATGCAGTGCGCTCAACCGTCGGTGCAACGGTTGCCTCATCGCAACGATCTTCCCACCAGCGCAGCCAGGTGTGGCAGCGCCGTCATCGAAGCGATGGCTGCGGATCGTGTAATCAACCACCACCGCAAGCGCAATGCCGCGCTCGCGGTGGTCGGGCTGCCTTACTCGCCCAGCGCCTTGGCCACGAACGGCGGTGACACCAGCACGCCGGTATGCAGGTGGGCGGTGTAATACAGCGTGTCGAAGCCCTTGGCCTGCGCATCGGCCTGGCGGAAAGCGAAGTCGGCCTTGGGCTGCTTGCTGGCCATGGTCACGCTCCACCAGCCGGTGGGGTAGCACGGCTGCGGGAACGGCAGGGTCTTGAACGACTGGAAGCCGGCCTTGCCCATTTCGGTGCGCATTTCGTTGATCAGGTCCAGCAGCGCCAGCGGCGATTCGGACTGCTGCACCAGGATGCCGTCGTCCTTCAGCGCCCTGAAGCAGCTGTCGTAGAACGCCTTGTTGAACAGGCCTTCGGCCGGGCCCACCGGGTCGGTGGAATCGACGATCACGATGTCCACGCTGCCGGCCGGGCAATTGGCCATGTAGGCCACGCCATCGTCGAACAACAGCTCGGCGCGTGCGTCGTGGTTGGAGTCGCACAACTCGGGGAAATACTTCTCCGACATGCGTGTGACCTGCTCATCGATATCGCACTGGGTGGCGCTTTCCACGCCCGGGTGCTTGAGCACCTCGCGCAGCGTGCCGCAGTCGCCGCCGCCGATGATCACCACGCGCTTGGGCGCGGCGTGGGTGAACAACGCCGGGTGGCTGATCATCTCGTGATAGAAGAAATTGTCGCGGGTGGTGAGCATCACCGCGCCGTCGATGAGCATCAGCTTGCCCCAATCGGTGGTCTGGTAGATCTCGATCTTCTGGAACGGGGACTGCACCTCGTCCAGCTTGCCGCTGATGCGAAAACCAATCGCCGAGCCGGTCGGCTGGAAGTGTTCGATGTACCAGTTGTCGTTGGCGCTCATGCAAAGTCCTAAAAGAAGGGGCTGTCCCTGCTCCCACCGGGAGAAGGTGGCGCAAAGCGCCGGATGAGGGGAGGGCGCAGCCGCGTGCAGCCAAACTGCGCGGCGGCCGACCCCGCAGACCACCCCGCTCCAGCAGGAGAGGGGCGTGAAGTCGGCGCGGATTGTAACGGACCGTCTGCATGTCAGGCGTTACAATTCACGCCCTTTTGCCCCTGCCGAGACAACGAAATGAGCGATTGGTCCCTCGACCAAGCCCGCAAGACCTACTCGATCCCACACTGGGCCGATGGGTATTTCGATGTGAACGCCGCCGGACACATCGTGGTCACGCCTACCGTCGACGGCCCATCGGTGTCGCTGCCCGAAGTGGTGGACGCCGCGCGCGCGGCTGGCGCCAAGCTGCCGCTGCTGGTGCGCTTCCCCGACATCCTGGGCCAGCGCCTGGGCAAGCTGCAGGCGGCCTTTGCGCAGGCGCAAGCGGAGTGGGACTACGCCGGCGGCTACACTGCTGTGTACCCGATCAAGGTCAACCAGCACCGCGGCGTGGCCGGTACCCTGGCCAGCCATCACGGAGACGGCTTCGGGCTGGAAGCGGGCAGCAAGCCGGAGCTGATGGCGGTGCTGGCGCTGTCGCGTCCGGGCGGGCTGATCGTCTGCAACGGCTACAAGGACCGCGAATACATCCGCCTGGCGCTGATCGGGCGCAAGCTCGGCCTGCAGACCTTCATCGTCATCGAAAAGCCCTCCGAGCTGAAGCTGGTGCTGGAAGAGGCGCGCGCGCTGGACGTCAAGCCAGGCCTCGGCGTGCGCATGCGGCTGGCGTCGCTGGGCGCGGGCAAGTGGCAGAACAGCGGTGGCGACAAGGCCAAGTTCGGGTTGTCGCCGCGTCAGGTGCTGGACCTGTGGAAGACGCTGCGCGACACCGAGTACGCCGATAGCCTGCAGTTGCTGCACTTCCATATGGGCTCGCAGATTTCCAACGTGCGCGACATCGCCAACGGCATGCGCGAGGCCACGCGTTATTTCGTGGAACTGTCGCGGCTGGGCGCCAAGATCAGCCATGTGGATGTCGGCGGCGGTTTGGGCATCGACTACGAAGGCACGCGTTCGCGCAGCTATTGTTCGATCAATTACGGCCTGCATTCGTACGCCAGCAATATCGTGCAGCCGCTGGCCAGCGCTTGCGAAGAACACGGCCTGACCCCGCCGCGCATCGTCACCGAATGCGGCCGCGCAATGACCGCGCACCATGCGGTGCTGATCGCCAACGTGTCCGAAGTGGAGCAGGCCCAGGAAGGCCGCGTGCCGGATGCGCACGACGACGAGCCGGCAGCGATTCGCCACCTGCGCGAGATCCATGACGAGCTCGATGTGCGCCCGGCGGTGGAACTGTTCCAGGAAGCCCAGCACTTCCACGCCGAAGGCTTGAGCGCCTACGCACTGGGCCAGATCGACCTGACCCACCGCGCACGTATCGACGACCTGTTCTATGCCATCGCGCATGGCGTGCGGGCGCGGCTAAGTTTCGATGAAAAGAGCCACCGCCCGGTGCTGGACGAGCTCAACGAGCGTCTGGTGGACAAGTACTTCGTCAACTTCAGCGTGTTCGAATCGATCCCGGACGTGTGGGCGATCGATCAGGTGTTTCCAATCGTGCCGATCGAACGCTTGAACGAAGCGCCGCAGCGGCGCGGCATCATCGCCGACATGACCTGCGATTCGGATGGCATGGTCAAGACCTATGTCGAGAACGAAAGCCTGGACAGCTCGATGCCGTTGCACGCATTGAATCCGGGCGAAAGCTACCGCATCGGGTTTTTTCTGGTCGGTGCCTACCAGGAAATCCTGGGTGATATCCATAACCTATTCGGTGATACCGATGCGGTGGAAGTGGCCGTGGACGGCGATGGCTATCGCATCGTGCAGCAGCGTCGCGGCGATACCACCGATGTGATGCTGGATTACGTGGGGTATCAGCTGGAGACGCTGCGCGCGACCTATGCCGAACGCATCGCTGCAGCGCAACTGCCGCCCGCGCGCGCACAGGAACTGCACGACGCCCTGGAGGCGGGCCTAACCGGCTATACCTATCTGTCCGATGAACCGTTGGGCTGATGCATGGCGCGCGCTGCAGGCCTTTACCGCAGCGCGCTGATCCTGTTTTCAAACAATCCGCGTCGTGCGCTGCAGGCGTGGAAGCCCGCGCAGAGCACGTGGCGGCGGCACTGCCCAACAGCGCACTGCTGCGACCGGCATCCGCCGCGTCTCACTCGATCCTGACCGCATAGCTGGCCGCCAGGCAGCCGTCCTTGCTGTCTTGATGGCGGCTAGGCGTAAGCCCGTACCAGGCAAGCTCAGCCGCACCATGGGCTGCGATCTGCGCAGCGCCACATCAGCAAAACGCAGCGACGCTGCGTGCCGATGACAAGCAGACGACGCTTGCGTGATCGTGCGACCACCGGCTGCGTTGCTGCAGAAAACACCGCGTTTCATGCAGTGATTTGCACAATACGCAGGCGCATCAACGCTGGCATGTGCACTGGTCTTATGCGTTGCGATCCTTAGAGGTGGCGCGAACGCCGCATCCCCTCCTTCGTTGCGCTCAAGTGATCTGCACGTCATGCGCCGCCGTTGCAGCTAGCGCGTGTTGCCAAATACCTGCTGTTTTACGCAGTGATTCGCACGAAATGCAGGCGTATCAACGCTGGCGAGCGCACTGGTCTTATGCGCGGTGCTCGCTGCGAGTAACGCGATAAGCGCAGCGTCTGTTCGCTGCCGGGCGCAGAGCGTTGGCGCATTGGGTGCTGTATTCGCGGTGTTTTCTTCCAATGCGGATCGTTGTCGCATCGCATTTGCCTGCCGCTATGCATCCAGAACACTAGTTGAAATCACACTTCGGTTAAAAATTTTTGCACATCACATGCAATTCGTGATTTTTGCACGGTTCTGCCCGCGAACGAATTGTTAGTGTTCGTTTAACTTGTCGGGATACAAGTTGCTCTAATCAGACATCTGCACGTCGAAGTTTCGATTGTGCCTGTCGCCTCGTTGTGCGTGCCCATTGTGCGTTTCCACCGTGTATTGCCGGCATCTGCCGACAGTCGATGGTGCTTTCTATCTTGCGTTTTATTACTTAGGTGCTGATCCGGCGTCACTGTGACCGCAACGCGGCCAGGGTCCGCCGGGCGACCGCGCGCCACACAAAAGGATGCTTGCAATGCACGCCGATGTCGCCCCACTGTTTCCCTTGACCAGAGCGCAACGCGGCCTGTGGGTGGCCAGCAAGTTGCATACCGACAACACCTTGATGCTGTCGGAAGCACTGGAAATGTTTGGTCCGCTGGACCCTGCGCTATTGATCCGCGCCACCCTGCAGCTGGCGCGCGAGTTCGACACGCTGCGGCTGTGCATCGTGGAGCACGATGGCGTGCCGCAGCAGGTGATCCTGCCCGAGTACACCGCGCCGGTTCCTTACTTCAACGTCAGCGAAGATCCCGCGCCGCGCAATGCCGCCGAGCACTGGGTGGACGAACAAATCCGTCAACCGGAAGACCTGGAGCATGGGCCGTTGTGGCATTGCGCGGTGTTCCGGCTCGGCGAAGATCACCATATGTGGGTGCAGTGCGTCAGCCATCTGGTGATGGACGGCTATTGCGCATCGATCATGATGCAGCGCATGTCGGTGCTATATAACGCGTACGCCGCAGAGCTGGAGCCGGAACCTGCGCAGTACGGCAGCGCGTTGTCGCTGGTGGAGATGGAGCAGCAGTACCGCGCCTCCGACCGCTTCCAGCGCGATCGCGAGTACTGGATGCAGCAGCTGGCCGATCTGCCGCCGCCGGCAACCCTGGCACGCCCCGGCAATCATCTGTCTACCGGGCTGTTGCGCGGCACCGGGCAGTTTTCGCCGCAGCAGGTGGTGCGTCTGCGCGCGATGGGTAAGCACTACGGCGCCAGCTTGCCGCAGATGCTGATCTCGCTGATCGCCGCCTATTACTACCGCTGCACCGGTGCCGAAGATATGGTGCTGGCGATGCCGGTGACCGGCCGCATCAATGCGCGCTACCGGCAGACCCCCGGGCTGGTGGCCAATGTGATTTCGCTGCGCCTGAAGATGGACCCGCAGCAGCCGATCCATGCGTTGTTTGCACAGGTCGCGTCGGTGGTCAGGCATGCCTTGCGGCATCAGCAATATCGCTTCGAGGATGTACGTCGCGACATCGGCATGTTCGGTATCGACCAGAAGTTCGCACGCCTTGCCGTCAATATCGAAGCCTTCGATTACGCTCTGCGGTTTGGCGAGGCGTATGCGATACCGCATAACCTGTGCAACGGCCCGGCCGACGATCTGACTATCTTCTGCTACGAGCGTGGCGACGGCGCGGCCCTGCGCTTCGATCTGGACGCCAATCCGGCGTTGTACGACAGCGACGAGCTGGCCGAACACTGCCGCCGTCTGACCCATCTGGCCGATGCCGTGCTGGCAAACCCGGAATGCGCGCTGGGCGAGGTGGACGTGCTGGGCGATGAAGAGCGCCACCGTTTGCTGCACACCTGGAATCACACCGCCGCGCCGTTGCCGGAAGCTGCCACGTTGTTGCACGGCATGTTGCAGCGGGCCGAGATGATGCCTGCGGCCGTTGTCGTGCAATACGACAACCGCACGCTGGATTACGCCACGCTGTGCGAGCTCGCCTCGCGGATCGCTGCGCAGTGGGTGGCCGATGGGGTGCGCCCCGGCGATGTGGTTGCGGTTGCATTGCCGCGCAGCGAGCATCTGCTGGTGGCCTTGCTGGCCATCATGTGGAGCGGCGCGGCCTATCTGCCGCTGGATCCGGAAAGCCCGGCGGCGCGCAATCGGCAGATGCTCAACGATTCCGGCGCCATTGCGCTGGTCTGCGAGCCGGCATTGTGCGAGCGCTATCTGCTCGGCGGCATGGTGTGGCTGGACCCGCGCCCGACGCATTTGCCAGCGGCGATCGCCCCGATGGCGACCCCGGATGGGACGGCGTATGTGCTGTACACCTCCGGCTCCACCGGCACGCCCAAGGGCGTGGAGATCAGCCATCGCAACCTGTTCAATTTCCTGCATGCGATGGAACACGAGCTGGCGTTGCGTCCGCGCGACCGCGTGCTGGCGGTCACCACCATCACCTTCGATATCTCCGGGCTGGAGCTGTATCTGCCGTTGCTGGTGGGTGCCCGCGTGGTCATCGCACCGGCCGGCATCAGTCACGACCCGCGCGGTCTATCGCGCCTGATTGCCCACGAGCAGATCAGTCTGGTGCAGGCCACGCCGTCGCTGTGGCGCATCCTGCTGGCCAATCAGGATCTGTCGCTGGATCGCATCCATGCGCTGGTCGGTGGTGAGGCGTTGGTGCCCGAGTTGGCGACGCAATTGCTGAGCCGGGTTGGGCGCCTGACCCAGTTGTACGGACCAACCGAAACCACTATCTGGTCGACCATCATGCCGCTGCAGTTGGCCGATGCCACCGCACCGCCGATCGGCAGGCCGCTGCTCAATACGCGCGTTTACGTGCTGGATGCGCAGCGGCAACCCTTGCCGACCGGTGCGGTCGGTGAGCTCTATATCGGCGGCGCGGGCGTGGCCAAGGGCTATCGCGGCAAGCGCCAACTCACCAGCGAGCGCTTCCTGCGCGACCCGTTTGCCAATGACGGCAGCAGCATGTACCGCACCGGCGACCGCGTGCGTCAGCGCCGTGACGGCTTGCTGGAATTCATCGGCCGCGCAGATGCGCAACTGAAGATCCGCGGTCACCGCGTGGAGCCGGCGGAAATCGAAAATGCGCTGCTGCTGCATGCGCAGGTGGCACAGGTAGCGGTGGTTGCACACAGCGATGGCGACAACACCGTGCAGCTGCTCGCCTACGTCGTGGGCAAGCATGGCAACACGCCGTCGAGCGAATTGCTGCGCGCCCATTTGCAGCAGCGTTTGCCGGCGGCGATGATTCCGAGCCTGTGGATGCCATTGCCGGCGTTGCCGCTGACAGCCAATGGCAAGCTGGATCGCCGCGCATTGCCTGCACCGGGCGCGTTGCCCAAGCTTGCGCATGTGGCGCCGCGCGACGCACTCGAGCAGCAGCTTGCAGCCCTGTTGCAGGAAGTGCTGGGCATCGAGGTGGTGGGGGTGGACGATAATTTCTTCGAGCTCGGTGGCGACTCGCTGCGTGCGGCAGAAATGGCGGCACGTTTCCCGCAACTGTTCGGCGTCGACCTGCCCTTGGGCGCGCTGTTCCATGCGCCGACGATTGCCGGTCTGTCCGAAGTGATCAAACGCAGCGCGCAGACAACGAACGACCCGCTGAGCGTGCTGTTGCCGCTGCGTGCCGGCAGCGCGGGTGCCACGCCGTTGTTCTGCATCCATCCGGTCATCGGCCTGGGCTGGTCGTATCTCACCTTGCTTGGCCAGCTCGATCCGCAGTGGCCGGTGTACGTGTTGCAGTCGCCGAGATTGAGCGACTCGCAGCATCGTTCGGAAAGCATCGAAGCGATCGCCCGCGACTACCTGGCGCGTCTGCGCAGCGTGCAGCCGCATGGCCCGTACCGCTTGATGGGCTGGTCGTTGGGTGGCTTGATCGCGCACGCCATCGCCGCCGAGCTGCACGACCTTGGCGAACAGGTCGAACTGCTGGCGATGCTCGACAGCTATCCGCACCTGGAGCAGGCCGCTGCCTTGCCCGAAGCGGAAAACGTGCGCGCATCGGTGCATGCGCTGGGGCTGACACTGGCGCACGACCAAGCGATGCCGACCACGGTGGCGCAGCTGGCCAGCCTGTTGTGCGATCACTACGGACTGAACGATGTACCGGCGGTGCGTCAATTGCTGGAGCAACGCCCCACGCTGCTGGACGACCTGGGCGCGGTGACCCAGCATCACCTGCATCTGGCGCGACGCCACCGTCCCCGCGCATTGAATCAGGATGTGCTGTTTGTCGAAGCAGCCGTGCGGATGAGTTCCGGTGGGGACGATGCGCAGTGGGTGGATTACCGGCCGCAGGCATGGCGCCCCTTTGTGCGCACGCTGCACCTGCACGCCCTGGACAGCGACCACCACTCGATGCTGTCGGCCGCGCACTCGGCAACGCTGTGTGCACTGCTGCACGATGCCAGCGCACAGGTATCGCATCGCAATACCCGCATCGCCAGTGCCAACGACGGGGTGACCGAATATGCTTGAGTCTCTTGCATCCGCTGCAGCCAACCGCCCGATCGTGATCGCCACCCTGGGCACGCACGGCGATGTGCGCCCGATCATCGCGCTGGGACGCGGTTTGCAGCAGCGCGGTTACACGGTGCGGGTACTGACCAGTAGCAACTTCGAAGCGCTGATTCGCGCCAACGGTCTGGAGTTTTTCCCGCTCAGCGGCGACCACCAGAAATTGCTGCAAGGCAACCCAGATGTCGCAGAAATGCGCGGCGGCTGGCGTGGCATCTGGGGCACCTTGCGCGCGCAGCTGCTGAGCTGGGCACCCGATTGGGCAGCGCAGGGCAGTGCGGCGTGCGCCGATGCCGGCTTGATCCTGGGCGTCGGCAGCGCAAGTTTTCTGGCGCATAGCCTGGGCCAGGCCTTTGGGCTGCCGGTGTGCTTCGCGCAACTGCAACCGCTCACCGCCTCGCGCCATCTGCCGTTGATGATGATGCCCAATGTGCGTCTGCCCGGGCGGGTGAATGTAGCCCTGCACCACGCGGTGCGGTTTGCCGGCTGGCAATTCATGCGCCCGGCGCTCAACGACATCGTGCGTCCGGCGCTGGGGCTGCCGGCGTATCCGTGGCGCGGTCCGGACCGCACCGCGATACGTGTGATCTACGGCTACAGCGCGCAGCTGTGCCCACGTCCGCCGGACTGGCCGCAACGCGCGCAGATCTGCGGATTCTGGCAACTGCCGCAGCCGCAGTGGCAACCGCCGGCCGCGTTGCAGGCGTTTCTGCAGGCCGGGCCGCCGCCGCTGTATATCGGCTTCGGTAGCATGCCCAGCAGCGATGCGATGCAGCTCACCGCTACGGTCAAGGCTGCCGTGCGCCTGACCGGTCAACGCGCATTGCTGGCCAGTGGCTGGGGCGGGCTGGCGGCCACCGACACCGCGGCTGCGGATGACGCCGAGCGCTTCTTCCATCTGGAACAGGCGCCGCACGATTGGTTGTTTCCTCGCGTGACGGCGGCCGTGCATCACGGCGGCGCCGGCACCACCGGCGCGGCGCTGACGGCGGGGATTCCGTCGGTGGTGTTGCCGTTCGGCTACGACCAACCGTTCTGGGCGTATTGCATGGCCGGCCGTGGCGTGGCGCCGCCAGCGCTGGCGCGTGTCGGCTTGCAACCGGAGACGCTGGCCGAGGCCCTGCGCCAGGCCAGCACGCCGACCATGCGCGCGGCGGCACGCGCGCTGGGCCAGCGCATTCGCGACGAAGACGGCGTGCGCAACGCGGTCGATCAACTGGAAGCCTGGGGGCTGTTGAACGCGGCAGCGCCAGTGACACGGATTGCGCAGGCGGCGATGGCCTGAGGCCGAGAGTGCTGCATCGGCGTCAAGCCGTGCATCGTGTTCGCCGACAGGGGAGCACGATGCGCCAGCAGGATAAGCGCGGCGAACAAACCAATTGGGTTCGCCGTCAGGCGGGCACGGCGAGTCCTCGTTGCGGCATGTGCCACTCGTACACGCTGGTTTTGAGCGGGCCGTGCACATCGCCTGACGATTGCTCGCTCTGTGTCGTTAACCGCTCCACATCGCCGGCGTGATGCAACTGGGTGGCAGGCAGTGCGTTGAACGCAAGGCTGCCATCGGCCCGCGTCAGCCGCAGCGTCCAACCACATCGCCGCCGCATGGCGATGCGCCTTTCGCCAAGCGTGCAAGTGCAGCAACACGCCGTGACGTCAGCGCAACGTTGCCAACCGTACCGATCGCGCGCTACCACGCGGTTGTGTCTGTGTACGTTCGCCAAGCCGCGCAAGTGCAGCAACACGCCGTGACGTCAGGGCAACGTTGCCAACCGCACCGATCGCGCGCTACCACGCGGTTGTGTCTGTGTCCGTTGGTCGCAGCGATCGCCTGCCGTTGAGTACGGTGTCTGTCACCTGACTGCCGCGACGCCTTGCATGCCCATGCTTGCCTCCGGTGCGTGAGGCAGCACTTATTGGGTTGTCACCTTCGGTCTTGCCTACCCGCAGCGCCGCCGGCCACGCACACCTTGCGCAACCTACGCATGGGTGTGTGTCATGCGGCACAATCGGTCTTTCTCATTGCCGATCGCCCACATGCGCTATCCCGCCCTGGACCTGTTGCGTGGTATCGCCATCGTCTGGGTGATGCTGTTCCACGCATTTGTGGTCGGTGGCTTGGGGCCGGACTGGGCGTGGCTGTCGCGCTATGGCTGGATGGGGGTGGACCTGTTCTTCGTGCTCAGCGGGTTCCTGATCGGTAGCCAGGTGCTGACACCCTTGGCGCGCGGGCAGCGGCTGGACTTCAAGGATTTTTATCTGCGGCGCGCGTTGCGCATCCTGCCGGCGTTTGCGGTGGTGTTGCTGGTGTACATCGCGTTGCCCGGTGTGCGCGAAGCGCCTGGGCTGGCGCCATGGTGGATGTTCGCCACCTTCACCTTGAATCTATTGGTCGATTACGGCCAGCAGGCAGCGTTTTCGCATGCCTGGTCGTTGTGCGTGGAAGAGCATTTCTATCTGGTGTTTCCGCTGCTGGCCACGCTGTTGTTGCGGCGTCCGTCGGCTGGGCGGTTCATCGCGTTATGCGTGGCCGTGGTGGTGGCCGGCATCGCGTTGCGTACCAGCGTGTGGCTGCACAACACGGCGCTGGATCAGGTGGGCGGCGGGCAGCAGCGCAACTGGTTTGTCGAAGATCTCTATTACCCCACCTGGAACCGTCTCGACGGCCTGCTGGCCGGCGTGGTGCTCGCGGTGCTCAAGGTGTTTCGTCCGCAGGTCTGGCAACGCCTGCAGCAGCGCGGCAACACGTGGTTGCTTGCCGGCCTTGTGGTCATGGTGCTGGCACTGTGGCTGTTCCGCGAGCGCACCGGCCTGATCGGCAATGCGCTGGGCTGGCCGGTGCTCTCGTTCGGGCTGGCCTTGCTGGTGCTGGCAGGTACTGCCAATAGCGCGTTTGGCCGGTTGCGGGTGCCCGGCGCGGCATGGCTGGCGGCGATTTCCTACAGCCTGTATCTGACCCACAAGGCGATGTTCCATGTGACCCAGACCTGGTTCGGCGCGGCATTGGAGGGCCGTGGCGTGCTGGCATTTGCGGTCTATGGCGCGGTGGCGCTGCTGGCGGGCGCGTTGCTGCACTACAGCGTGGAGCGCCCCTTCCTGCGGCTGCGTGGTGTGTTGCTGCGCAGCCGTGCGGGATCGCGCGGCATGCCCGAGTCGGCGTAGCGCAGCTTGCGGAATCGTTGAACAGAGTCGTTGAACAGAGAAGCCGCGCAGTGCGCGGCTGTCGAGGATCGCTTGTGTCTGCAGTAGATCGGCAGCACGCCATGGGTGATCGCTCACCACGCGCTGGATCCTTCGCTGCCACACCGCGGATGGGGCAGCGCATCTTCACTGCGCGTCCTCTCAGGCCAGTGTCGCTTCCTCACTGCGCGTCGCGCGCCACCTGAAATCCTGCGAACGATTGCGTCACCGGCATGATTTCCAGCCGGTTGATATTCAAGTGCGCCGGCAAGCTGGCGACGTAGAAGATCTGCTCGGCGATGTCCTCGGCCGTCATTGGGGTGGCGCCGCGGTACAGCGTGTCCGAGGCGGCCTGGTTGCCGCCGGTACGCACCAGGGTGAACTCGGTTTCGGCCATGCCTGGTTCGATCGAGGTGACGCGTACGCCGGTGCCGTGCAGGTCCGCGCGTAAGCCCAACGAAAACTGCTGCACAAACGCCTTGGTGCCGCCGTAGACGTTACCGCCGGTGTACGGGTAGGTCGCCGCGACCGAGGCGATGTTGATGATGGTGCCACGACGCGCGATCAGCGCCGGCAGCAGGCGGTGAGTGAGGGTGACCAGCGCGGTGACATTGGTGTCGATCATCTGTTGCCACTGCGCAAGGTCGGCCTGCTGCGCGGGCGCGGTGCCCAGTGCCAGGCCGGCGTTGTTGACCAGCACATCGATATCGGCGAATGCGGCCGGCAGCGCGTCGATGGCGGACGACAAGGCCTGCGCATCGCGCATGTCGAACGCGGCGGTGTGCACCTGGCCTGCGGGCAGTTCGGCCGCCAGTGCGTCCAGGCGGTCGGCACGCCGGCCGGTGGCGATGACCTTCCAGCCGGCGGCGGCAAAGCGACGCACCGCGGCGCTGCCGAATCCGGAGGTGGCACCAGTGATCAGGACGGTCTTGGACATGGGAACTCCAGGGGATGGGGGATGCTTCAAGCGGCTAGAAAATAGCGAGCGCTGGTCAGGTGAATGTGGGCGGCGCGCTCGGAACCAAAGTGTACGAGTGGTCCATGCCACACCGAGAACCTGCCGCGCCCGCCTGGCGGTGAGCGCAGTGGTTGTGTCAGCCGCGCTTAGGGCACAGGAACCGGGCGTGCGGCTGCGGCCTGACGTGCGCGCAGCATGTCTGCGGTGAGCGGTTCGCGGGCGACCACATGCCCTCGACGCAGCCGCAGCGACACATAGCTGGCGGGCGCGTCGGACGTGGCGTTCTCCGCAGCCGGTAGCGCGGCGATCAGCTCGCCATCCACCCACACCACCGGTACCGGCGCGCGCTGGCCGGGAAACAGCACCGACAGCGGCAGCTCCGGTGGCGCCACGGCGCAAGCACCGAGCACTACGCGATCGAGTACCAGCTGCTCTGCGTCCACGCGCCAGAACGCCTGATAGCCACGCCAGTTGGCGCTGCAGCCGCCCAGGGAACTACCCGCCTGTGCCACGAAGCGCTTCCAGGTAGCGGGGTCGTCCAGCTGCCCGGACAGGGGCTCTGCCAGCAGCAGTGCCTGCTGGCCATCGAGCTGGATGTGGTCGGGAATCTGCTCGGTGGCCTGGGCCGTGCCGATCAGCGCAAGCAGTCCGAACAACGCGCTGGCGATGCGGCGCATCACTGCGGTTACTGCGCCTTGATCGCGATGGCAGGCAATCCGCTGCCAGTGAGCTTCTGCTTCGCTTCGGCCAGTTCGCTTGCGGTACCGTACGGCCCCATGCGCACGCGGTAGACCGTCTTGCCGCTGATGTCGGCCGATTCCACGCGCGCGGCCAGGCCCATCATCGCCAGCTTGGCCTTGGTCGACTCGGCATCGCCGGAAGCACCGAACGAGCCGGCTTGCAGGATGTAACGGGTGTTGTCGGTGGCGGCCGGGGCTATCGGCGTTGTTGCCGTCGCGGCCGCAGGCTTCGGTGCCGCAGCGGCCGGCGTGGTGAGTGCCGCGGTGCTGGCCGGTGCCGGCGTTGCCGCCGGACGTGTCTGGGCGGCTTCCGGCAACGGCTTGGGCGCGCTGGCGGTCGTTTCTTTCAAGGGCATCGGCACGCTGGCTGCGGGTACGGCCGACGCGACGCTGGCTGCTGCACCCGGCGCCGGCGCGATGGGCTTGCCTTCCAGCGCAGCACGCGCACGTGCGGCTTCTTCGGCGCGCGCACTGGCAGCCAGCTCGGCGTCGGACATCTGCACTTCCTTGCCGGGCAGCAAGGTGTAGAAGTCGTACTGGGTCTGCGCATCGCCCGGCTTGGGCTGCGGCTTGGGCGCTTGCGTGCTGGGCTTGGGCAACTCGGCCGGCGTATCGGTGTCTGCATCGGCCACCGGTTCGGGCTGTGCATCCGGATTGGCGCGGGGACCCACACGCAGGAAGCCGTCGCCGTCCTTCTTGAACAGGTTGGGTGCGGCCAGGAAGATCACTGCCGCAATCGCGGCGCCCGCCACCAACCACACCCAACCGGGGGTGCCATTGCTGGTGTTACGTCGTGCCTGGCTCTTACCGCGTCGTGCTGCCATCTACCACTTCTCCGAATCGTGTCGTTGCGGGCGGTGCGCCCGGCTTGGTGCGGCGATCGCTGCCGCTGCGTCTGCCGCGTGCGGTGCAACGGATGCGCGGGCGATGGTGGATACCGCTGCTCACTGCGCAGGCAGGCGTGCGCCTCACGCCTGCCTGGCGACTTCCAGTGGCTTACATCTTTTCCGGGGCGCTGACACCGAGCAATTCCAGGCCGTTGGCAAGCACCTGCTGGGTCGCGACAGCGAGGGTGAGTTTTGCGTCGCGCTCTGCGGCATCGTCCACCAGCAGTTTGGTGTTGTGATACCACGTGTGGAAGGCATGCGCCAATTCACGCAGGTATTGCGCGATCTGGTACGGCTCCAGTGCCTGGCCGGCGATTTCCACCACTTCCGGATAGCGCGACAGCTCCAGCATCACGTTGAGCGAATGCTCGTCGTCCAGCCGGGCGAGCTGTGCAAATCCATTGGCCTGCTCGTACTTGAAGCCTTTCTCCTGCGCCTGGCGCAGCACGCTGCACACCCGTGCGTGCGCGTATTGCACATAGAACACCGGGTTGTCGTTGCTCTGCGCACGCGCCAGATCGATATCGAAGGTGAGCTGCGAATCGGGCTTGCGCGCGATCAGGAACCAACGCACCGCATCGGCACTGGTTTCTTCGATCAGGTCGCGCAGGGTGACGTAGCTGCCGGCACGCTTGGAGAGCTTCACTTCTTCGCCACCGCGCATCACCGTGACCATCTGGTGCAGCACGTATTCCGGCCAGCCCTGCGGGATGCCCAGCTCCATCGCCTGCAGGCCGGCGCGCACGCGCGTCAGCGAGCCGTGGTGGTCGGCGCCCAGCTCGGTGATCGCGCGCTCATAGCCGCGCTGCCACTTGGTCAGGTGATAAGCCACGTCCGGCACGAAGTACGTATAGGTGCCATCGGACTTGCGCATCACGCGGTCCTTGTCGTCGCCGAAGTCGGTGGACTTCAACCACAGCGCGCCGCCTTCCTCGTAGGTATGGCCGGAGGCGATCAGCTTCCGCACCGCTTCTTCGACCTTGCCGTCCTTGTACAGCGAGCTTTCCAGGAAATAGATATCGAAGTCGACGCGGAACGCGGCCAGGTCGTGGTTCTGCTCGTTGCGCAGATACGCCACCGCAAAGCGACGGATCGATTCAAGATCGGCCGGATCCTTGGTGCCGCTGACCAGATGACCTTCCAGGTCGACGCTGTCGCCGGCTAGATAGGCAGTGGCCACATCGGCGATGTAGTCGCCGCGGTAGCCGTTTTCCGGCCAGCCGGCGCTGTCGGGGGTGAGCCCCTGCGCGCGCGCCTGCACCGACAGCGCCAGATTCTCGATCTGCACGCCGGCATCGTTGTAGTAAAACTCGCGCTTGACGTTCCAGCCATTGGCATCGAGCACGCGCGCCAGGCTGTCGCCGATCGCCGCGGCGCGACCATGACCGACGTGCAGCGGGCCGGTCGGATTGGCCGAGACGTATTCCACGCCCACCGAGCGGCCGTTGCCGGCCAGCCCGCGACCATAGTCGTGGCCCTGCTTGATCACATGCGCCACTTCACGCTGATACGCGGTGGGCGCGAGATGGAAATTGATGAAGCCGGGGCCGGCGATCTCGACCTTGGCGACGTCGTCGCTGGCCGGCAACGCGGCTACCAGCGCCTGCGCCAGGGCGCGCGGGTTGCTGCGCGCGGCCTTGGCCAGCAGCATCGCGGCATTGGTGGCGAAGTCGCCGTGCTCGCGTGTCTTGGGCCGCTCGACCACAAAATCCGGCGGCAGGGTGTCGGCGGGCAAGGTGCCGTTGGCGCGCAAGGCTTCGATGCCTTGGCCGATCAGTGCGCGGAGTAGGGCTTTCACGTGGGATCTGCTTGGAACCAAACCAGCGATTTTACCCGACCGCGCGGCACACGGTCCGGCCGATGGTTCAGGTCGGCGCAGCGGTCTCATTCCAGCCAGCCGCGCTCGGCTAGCGAGACCGGGCGGCCATCGCCGATCACGAAGTGGTCGAGCAGGCGGATGTCCACCAGCTCCAGGCCCTGCAGCAGACGCTGGGTGACCGCGCGATCGGCCTCGGACGGCTCCGGATTGCCGGACGGATGGTTGTGCCCGACGATCACCGCCGCAGCGTTGTGCAGCAGCGCCCGCCGCACCACTTCGCGCGGATGGATGTCTGCGCCGTCGATGGTGCCGGTGAACAGCTCCTCGAAGGCGATCGCGCGATGGCGGTTGTCCAGAAACAGCACCGCGAACACTTCGTAGGCCCGCGCGCGCAGCCGCTGCGAGAAATAGCGGCCCACGCTGGGCGGGTCGCTCAGGGCCTCGCCACGCTCCAGTTCGCTCATCAGGTGACGATGCGCCAGTTCCATGGCGGCCCTGAGCTTGCACGCCGAGGCCGGCCCCAGCCCAGGCAGGCGCGCCAGGGCCTTGGCCGGGCGATCCAGCAACAGGCGCAGCGGGCCGTGGCGATGCAGCAGATCGCGCGCGGTCTGGACCGCATCCTGGCCGCGCAGCCCGGAGCCGACAAAGATCGCCAGCAGCTCCGCATCGGAGAGGGCAGGAGCCCCGCGCGCCAGAAGTTTCTCGCGCGGGCGTTCGTTGGTGGGCCAGTCGTGTATGTGCATATGGCGAGATTGCCGGTGCTCATCGCCGACGCCCATCAGGCCAAGCGGGGGCATCGGCTAATCTAGTTGTCCTTGTAACCGTAGGACGACTCCGACGTGATCGGCTCCACTCAGGCCCGCCCCCTGGACGGACAGCGTTTGCTGCTGTGCGTCGGCGGAGGCATTGCCGCTTACAAATCGCTCGAACTGGTCCGTCGCCTGCGCGACGCCGGCGCGCAGGTGCAGGTCGCCATGACCAGCGGCGCGCAACAATTCGTGACCCCGCTGAGCTTCCAGGCGCTGTCCGGGCAACCGACCCGCACCACGCTATGGGACAGCGCCGCCGAGCAGGCGATGGGGCATATCGAACTGGCCCGCTGGGCCGACCGGGTGATCGTGGCCCCGGCCACCGCCGATCTGCTCGCGCGCCTGGCGCACGGGCTGGCCGACGACCTGGTCACCACGCTGTGCCTGGCCACGACCGCGCCGCTGACCGTGGCCCCGGCGATGAACCACCGCATGTGGCTGCACCCAGCGACCCAGGCCAACATCGCGACCCTGCGCGCGCGTGGCGTGGCGGTGGTCGGCCCCGACGACGGCCCGCTGGCCGAAGGCGAGTCCGGTCCCGGCCGCCTGGCCGAGCCGGCGGCGATCATTGCCACGCTGGCTGCCACTGCGCCTGCCGCCGATGCAGCGCCGGGCACTGCCGCGCCCGCCTTCGTGCCCAGCAGCGCCGAGCTGGACGGCCTGCGTATCGTCATCAGCGCCGGCCCGACCTTCGAAGACCTGGACCCGGTGCGCTACGTCGGCAACCGCAGCAGCGGCAAGATGGGCTACGCGCTGGCCGCCGCCGCTGCGCGCCAGGGCGCCGAGGTGGTGCTGGTCAGCGGGCCGGTGCACCAGGTCACGCCGGTCGGCGTGCAGCGCATCGACGTGCGCTCGGCTGCGCAGATGCGCGATGCGGTGCTGGGTGCGTTCCCGGCCGACATCT
This sequence comes from Xanthomonas sp. Leaf148, assembly GCF_001423585.1. Taxonomy (GTDB): domain Bacteria; phylum Pseudomonadota; class Gammaproteobacteria; order Xanthomonadales; family Xanthomonadaceae; genus Xanthomonas. The sequence continues at coordinate 388,813 of NZ_LMOP01000008.1, forward strand.
ACATCGGCGCCGCTGCGGTCGCCGACTACACGCCCAAGCGCGTGGTTGCGCAGAAGATCAAGAAGACCGGCGAAACGCTGACCCTGGAACTAGTGCGCACCCCGGACATCCTGTCCGAGGTCGCCGCGCAGACCGGCGCGCTCAAGCTGGTGGTCGGGTTTGCGGCCGAAACGCACGATGTGGAGCACTACGCGCGTGGCAAGCTGGCAGCCAAGCGGCTGGATCTGATCATCGCCAACCAGGTGGGGATCGTCGGCGGCGGCTTCGAAAGCGACAACAATGCCGCCACCGCCTATTGGCAGGGCGGCGAGCGCGCGTTTCCCACTAGCAGCAAGACCGAACTGGCCGACCAACTGCTGGCCCTGATCGCGGAGAGATTGCAGGCATGAGCCACCCGACCCACTCCTTGCAGGTGAAGTTGCTCGACCCACGCTTCGGCGATGTCTGGCCGCTGCCGGCCTACGCCACCGAAGCCAGCGCCGGCATGGACCTGCGCGCCGCGCTGGAAGCGCCGATGACGCTGGAACCGGGCGATGCGGCGTTGATTCCCAGCGGTATCGCGATCCATTTGGCCGACCCGCAGGTGTGCGCGGTGATCCTGCCGCGCTCCGGGCTGGGCCACCGCCACGGCATCGTGCTGGGTAACGGCACCGGGCTCATCGATGCCGACTACCAGGGCCCGCTGCTGATCAGCACCTGGAATCGCGGCCGCGAGGCCTTCACCATCGAGCCGGGCGACCGGATTGCGCAATTGGTGATCCTTCCGATCGTGCGCGTAGGCTTGCAAGTGGTGGATACTTTCGTGGACAGCGCGCGGGGAGCGGGTGGATTCGGCCACACCGGCGTGCGCTGACGGGGGAGTCTCATGAGCAAGGCGAACGAGCGCAGGCAGGGGATGTCGAGCGTGCGTACGAGTGGTCCGGTGTTGGGAGGCATGTTGTTGCTGCTGGCCGCCTGGTTCGGTTGGAGCAGCTACGCGCAATGGCGTGAGGATGCGGCCGCCCAGAACCTGGCACAGGCACGCGACCGCGCCGTGCAGGACGTCGGCAAGGCGATGGCGGCGCAGGCCACCCAGCTCGATGCCGTGCTCAAGCAGCCGCCGGTGGCCAGTGCGTTGGCCAATGGGGACGCGTTGGCGGCCGCCTCGGCGATCCGCGAGCGCTTCAAGGGCGCCGAGGACGTGCAGGTGCTGCCTGGCGATCTGGCGGCGGCCTATGCCAACCCCAAGGATTTCGGCTATGCGCGGCTGAGTCTGCTCGAATCGGCGTTGGTGGCCGACCGTGCCCAAGTGCATGTAGTGCGCGATGCCAAGCAGGTGCGTCTGGGTGTAGCCGCCGCGGTGCGCCTGGGTGCACAGCCCGCGGTGGCCTATGCGCGGCTGCCGGTGCTGCGCCTGACCGGCCCGCTGGATGCGATCGCGGTGCCCGGCAGCGCCTACCTGGCATTGCGCCAGGGCAGCTACAACGTGGCCCAGCAGGGCGACGTGAGCTTGGCCGATGCGGCCGAAACACTGGCAAAACCACTCGGCTCCAGCGGCCTGCGTGTGGCTGCTGCGGTCCCGCAAAGCGATAGCGGGCCACTGGGCCTGGGCGCGCTTGGCTGCGCCATCGTCGCCGCGTTGCTGGTCATCGTCGCGGTGTTGCTGGTGCTGGCTAGCCGTGGCCGGGTGGCGCTGCCGCGTCGCCGCGTTGCCGGCGAGTCGGCCACCGACGAACCGACCTTCAGTCAAAGCCTGCAGCACGACGCCAGCCTTGCCAGTGACGTGCGCGCGCTGGACGAGACGACAGCGCCTGCGCCGCCGCCGCTGGTACCGGCGGTGCAGATCGCCAGCGAGATGTTCCGCGCCTACGACATCCGCGGCGTGGTCGGTAAAGACCTCAATCCCGGCGTTGCCGCGTTGATCGGCCAATCCATCGGCAGCGTGATGCAGGCGCAGGGGCTGCGCGATGTGGTGGTGGGGCGCGACGGGCGTCTGTCCGGGCCGGAGCTGACCAATGGCCTGATCGAAGGCCTGCGGCGTGCCGGCTGCAACGTGACCGACATTGGCCTGGCGCCCACGCCGGTGGTGTATTTCGGCGCCTATGAACTGCGCGCCGGCAGCTGCGTGGCAGTCACCGGCAGCCACAATCCACCTGACTACAACGGCTTCAAGATCGTGATCGGCGGCGAGACGCTGTCCGGCGCTGCGATCGCCGAGCTCCATCAGCGCATCAACGAAGGCCGCCTGCATAGCGCAGCCACGCCGGGCGAGCTGGAACAGCGCGACATCAGCGATGCCTACATCCAGCGCATCGCCGACGACGTACAGCTGGACCGCCCGATCAAGGTGGTGGTGGATGCCGGCAACGGCGCGGCCGGCGAGATTGCGCCGCGTCTGCTGGAAGCCATCGGTGCCGAGGTCGTGCCGCTATATTGCGATATCGACGGCACTTTCCCCAATCATCACCCCGACCCGAGCGAGCCGCACAACCTCGACGATCTGGTGAAGATGGTGCAGCGCTTCGATGCGGACATCGGCGTGGCCTTCGATGGCGATGCCGACCGTCTGGGTGTGGTCACCAAGGAAGGCAAGGTGGTCTTCCCCGACCGACTGCTGATGCTGTTCGCTGCCGACGTGCTGCAGCGCAACCCCGGCGCCCTGGTCATCTACGATGTGAAGTGCACCGGCAAGCTGTCGGACTACGTGCTGCGCAACGGCGGCAGCCCGCTGATGTGGAAGACCGGGCATTCGCTGATCAAATCCAAGATGCGCGAAACCGATGCCGAACTGGCCGGTGAGATGAGCGGGCATTTCTTCTTCAAGGAACGCTGGTACGGCTTCGACGACGGCATCTATGCCGCTGCGCGCTTGCTGGAAATCCTGGCCCAGCGCGAGGAAACCCCGTCCGAAGTGCTGGATGCCTTGCCGGAAAGCGTGTCCACCCCGGAGATCAAGGTGCCGGTGGAAGGCGATGCGCATGCGCTGGTGGCGCGCTTTGTCGAGCGCGCGCAAGCCGGCGACGAGTCGCCCTTCGAATCGGCGCGTTTGTCGACGATCGATGGCCTGCGCGCGGATTTTGTCGATGGCTGGGGCCTGGTGCGTGCGTCCAACACCACACCGATTCTGGTGCTGCGTTTCGAAGCCGACACCGACGCTGCGTTGGAGCGCATCCGCGCGCTGTTCCGCAGCCAATTGCAGGCATTGCTGCCCGAGCACCCGCTGGGGTTCTGAGCCGCGCACGCTGAGGTAAGCGCGCCCACCGCGTGGGCCGCGCTCACGGTCAGCTGGGTTGCATGATGCGCGGCAGAACCGCCGCGCATCGACTCGGCGCTTGCCGCCGGATATCGAGCGAGCATGCACGGTCACGTTCTTGTGCCGCCCGCGCTTGCCAGGCACGCGGGGGCATGCGGCGCAGGTTTCTGTCGTGCAGCGTGGTCGTCGGGCAACAGCCACACTGCGTCCCAGTACGGGTACGCGCCGATCCGCTCCGCCAGGCCGGCACGTAACGGCAGGGCGATCAGGCTGCGGGCGAATTGCCGACAATCGACCTGCAACGCCAGCGCGCTCGCTTCCATCTCCGGTTGCCAGACCGTGCCGCCGCGCCCGCGCGCCCGCGCGCCCGATTGACCGCTTCGCCGGCGGCCTGCCGTGCAGCAGTCGCTGCCTGCAGTACGGTGGGTTTATCTGGCGCCTGCAGCAAGGCGCACCACATCTCTGGCAGCAACACCCAACACAGCACCTGCGCACCAAGCCAGCTGCGTGGCATCGCCAGGATCGCGGCCGCTGCACGCGCGCAGCGCCAGTCCGAAAACAGCGGTACCTGCTGATGCGTGTGCAGACGCACGTGCCAATGCGGTGCGGCAGGGGCGGACACGGCAAACGGTCGGTGGAGCAGTGCGCTGGGCATGACCACAGCGTGCCCACGGCCTCAGCGCAGCGACATCGGCCACCGGCGCGGTCTCAGGTCAGTCAATCGCGTATCGCCATGTCCGGACAAACGCATCGATTGTCGTCGCTGCTGCGGGCACAGCCGGTCGCACAGAACCAAAAGCATCACTTGCGACGACAACAGCATCCACTCAACACGCTAGCCGCTAGCCGCTAGCCGCTAGCCAAATCCCAAATCCCAAATCCCAGCCCTCAATGCTCCGCCCGATCCCGCTTCCAGCCGCGATGCTTCACATCCAGATACAGGCTGTAGAACGCGGTAAACGCCGGGAACATGTTCTGTAGCACGCCCACCGAATCCTGCTTGGCCGAGAACACGAAGTAGCTCAGCGTCATCAGGCTGCCGACCACGCTCATGTACCAGAACATCCGCGGAATCACCGGCTTGCCGGCACGCTTGGAGGCGACGAACTGCACCAGCCAGCGCCCGCCGAACATCAGCGCGCCCACATAGCCGATCAACTTCCAGCCGGTGACGTGGATGCCGGTCCAGTACAGCCAGGTCAGCTGCTGGTCGAGAAAGGTCGGTTCCATCAACGCTCCTCCGCCACGGTGCGCTTGCTGCGGGTGATCAGCCACGCCACGCCGCGCAGGTCGCGGATGCCGACCAGCGCGCGATTGAGATTGTTGTACTTGGACACGCCGGCGGTGCGATGGCGGTGGTTGACCGGCACGCTGATCGTGCGCCAGCCGGCGCGCTGCATCAGTGCCGGCAGGTAACGGTGCATGTGGTCGAAGTAGGGCAGGTCCAGAAACGCCTCGCGCTCGAACAATTTGATGCCGCAGCCGGTGTCGGGCGTGTTGTCCTGCAGCATGCGCGAGCGGATCGCATTCGCCCACTTGCTGGCCCAGCGCTTGGACCCGGAATCCTGCCGGTTGACCCGCCAGCCGGCGAACAATTTGACCTGCGGCTCGGCCTGGCTACGCGCGATCAACAGCTTGGGGATGTCGGCCGGGTCGTTCTGGCCGTCGCCATCGAGCGTGGCGATCCAGCTGGCGCGCGCGGCCTTGACCCCGCTGCGCACTGCGGTGCTCTGCCCGCTCTGGGTCACGTGGTGCAGCACCCGCAGTTCCGGCGTGGTGGTCTTCAGGCCTTGCAGCACCGCCAGGGTGTCGTCGCGCGAATGGTCGTCGACGTAGACGATCTCGAAGGCCACCAGGCCGCGCAAGGCGACGACGATTTCGCCGATCAGGGCTGCGACGTTATCGCGCTCATTGAACACCGGGACGACGACGGAAAGCTGAGGTTGGCTCATGGATTCGTGGTGGCCCGATGATGGCTGAGCAAAAAAGATCGCGCATTGTGCCCTGACCGTCTGAGCCAGGCATGAAGCTGAGGCGCGTTATGTGCAGTGGAGCGCGCGCAAAACGGCCTGTAGCGTTCGTAGCAGGCAATCAACGCGGCTATCGAACGGCGCAAGCCTGCATCCGTCGGCGGGCCCCCAGGACTCACCACATCGTAGTGTACGAACACACGCAAGGCGCGTGCTGCCTGAGTGCCACGCGGCTGCGATGGGCTCAGGCACGCTCGCCGAAGTAGCTGCGGCACCACTCCACCACCTGCGGCAAGCCGCGCTCCACCGGGGTGGCCGGATCGAAGCCGAACGCAGCCTGCGCGCGCTGCGTGTCGGCCATGGTGCGGATCATGTCGCCTGGTTGCATCGGCTTGTAGACTTTTTCGGCCGGGCGGCCAGCGGCCTGGGCGATCACGTCGATGAAATATTCCAGTTCCACCGGGGTGTGGTTGCCCAGGTTGAACACCCGGTGCGGGATCGCCTCGCCGCTGGGAGTGTCCAACGCGCCCAGCACGCCGGCCACGATATCGGCCACGAAGGTGAAGTCGCGCTGCATCTTGCCGTGGTTGAACACCTCGATCGGGCGTCCGGCCAGCACCGCGCGGCTGAAGATCAGCGGCGCCATGTCCGGCCGGCCCCACGGGCCATACACGGTGAAAAAGCGCAGCCCGGTGGCGCGCAAGCCGTACAGCTGCGCATAGGTGTAGCCCATTAATTCGTTGGCCGCCTTGGTGGCCGCGTACAACGAGCGAGGCTGGTCCACGCGCTGGTCCTCGGAAAACGGCGGGGTGGCCGAATCGCCGTAGACCGAGCTGCTGGACGCATACACCAAGTGCTGCACGCCGCGGTGCCGGCATAGCTCGAGCATGTTGACGAAGCCAACCAGGTTGCTGTCGACATAGGCAGACGGGTTTTCCAGCGAGTAACGCACCCCGGCCTGCGCGGCCAGATGCACCACGCGGGTGGGCTGGATCTCGTCGAACAGCGCCGCCAGGCCCTCGCGGTCGGTCAGGTCCAGCGTACGGATGTCGATCTGCGGGCACAACGCCGCCACCCGGTCGCGCTTGAGCTGCGGGTCGTAGTAGCTGTTGTAGTTGTCCAGGCCCACCACGTTCTCGCCACGCGCAGCCAGTGCGCGGCAGGTGTAGGCGCCGATGAAACCGGCGGCGCCGGTGACGAGGATGGTCATGGCAGTGGTCCTGAAAACATCAAAGGGAGGCGAGGAAGCAGCACTCAGAACAGCCCGAAAAAGCGCTTCTTCGCTACATTGCGGCGGCGCAGGTCGATGTTGTCCTGAATCTTGCTGGCATCGAAGCGGTCCAGCAGTGCATCGCTGCCCTGGCTCAGCTTCAACGCCATTTCTTCCGGATACAACGGCACCGCCGTCATGAAGGCGATGGTTTTGTCGGCATCGATGCGCAGATGCGCGAATTCTGGCGGCGCGCTCAGCGGTGGCAGCACGATCGCGCCGTCGAAAGCGACGCCAGGCGCATACGGCTCGGCCGGGTTGCCATTGGGAACGGTATGGCCAAACCCCAGCCAGGTGTCGAACTTGTGCGGCAGCCGCGCCAGGTTCTTGAGCAGGCGGATGGGCCAGTAGTGGCGCTCGTCGTCGAAGTCGCGCTGGTCCATCGGCCAGTCGGCCGGCAGGCTCAGCATCAGCTCCATGTAGCGCGGCGCCTCCACTCCGTCGGGCAGCGTCATCGGCAGATCGCTCATGCCCGAGGTCACCAGGCGCAGGGACGGCGAGTGCGCATTGGGCGGCACGATGTGCACGTCCAGATGCACGGTGTCGGAGAGGATTTCATGAAATACGTTCGCAATCGGCCCGAGGTGCTGCTCGATATGCGCGCTGATCTGCTCGATGCTTTCTTCGCCGCGTGCCGGCTCGAAGTCCTTGGCCTGCGCGTGATGCAGGATCGGGCTGCCGGACGGGCTGATCGTCTCGTCGGCGTGGCTCATGGGCGGTGTTTGCCGTCGCTGCTGCTGCCGGTTCCGGTATTGGCGACACGGCGCGCCGGCAGCGGTGCAGTGGCTGGCGCCTCTGCGCGCTCGGCTGCCAACGTTGCCTTGCGCTCGGCGCTGAAGTCCCACCAATTGCGTGCCGGCTCGCCCTGCATGAAGCGCACCAGCGACAGGAACACATCGATCACGCACGGGTCATGGGTGACGCCGGTGCGCAGGCAGAGCTGCGCGTACATGTCGTAGGCATCGCGGCCGTGCAGCTGCGCCGGCATGCGGATGCCGATCCGCTGCAGATCCTTTTCGCAGGCCGGCCCGACGTTGGGCAAGTCGGTCAGGCGCAGCAGATGCGCGCGGTCCACTTTGGCGGGATGCATCGCTAATTCTCCTGCGCTGGCTGCATCACCCCTTGCGGGTTCGCAAGCGTTCCAGCACGCCTTCCAGGGTGTCCAGGTCGGTGTAATGGATCACCAGCTTGCCCTTGCCGCCGCGGCCGTGATTGAACACCACCTTGGTGCCCAGCGATTCGGACAGCTCGGTCTGCAGCGACGCGATATCGGCCTGCGGCGCAGCGGTCACCGGCTTGCCCTTGCGCAGCGAGCCCGGCACCTTGCCGGCGGCGAACTGCTGCGCGCGGTGTTCGACTTCGCGCACCGACCAACCCTGGTCGGCCGCTTCCTGCGCCAGCTTGCTGGCCAGTTCCGGCGCCAGGGTGAGCAGCGCACGCGCATGGCCCATTTCCAGGCGACGGGTTTCCAGCAGCACCCGGATCGCCACCGGCAATTCCAGCAGCCGCAGCAGGTTGGACACCGACGCCCGCGAGCGGCCCACCGCTTCGGCGGCCTCGGCATGGGTCAGCGAAAATTCGTCGATCAACCGCTGCAGCGCCTGCGCTTCTTCCAGCGGGTTGAGGTCTTCGCGCTGGATGTTCTCGATCAGCGCCATCGCGATGACGGTGCGGTCGTCCAGCTCGCGCACCACCACCGGCACTTCGCTCAGCCCGGCCAGCTGCGAGGCGCGCCAGCGGCGTTCGCCGGCCACGATCTCGAACTGCGCCGGCCCCAACGCGCGCGCCACGATCGGCTGGATCACGCCCTGCGCCTTGATCGACTCCGCCAGCTCGGCCAGCTTGACCTCGTCCATCTCCCGGCGCGGCTGGTACTTGCCCGGCTGCAGTTGTCCCACCGGCAACTGGCGCAGGGTGTCGCCCGGCTGCAGCGCGTCTTCGCTGGTTGCGCCAGGTGCCGTTGCCGCTGCTGCGCCCTTCGGTCCCAACAGCGCTTCCAGGCCACGGCCCAGACCGCGCTTCTTTGCCAGGGGCGGCTTGCTCATCAGACGGTCTCCACGGGCCGGACGGCCTTGTTGCGGTCGTTCTGGCGGCGCACGATTTCGCCGGCCAGCCCCAGGTACGCCACGCCACCGCGCGAGGTGCGGTCGTAACCGAGGATGCTCTGGCCATGGCTGGGCGCTTCGGCCAGGCGCACGTTGCGCGGCACGATGGTGCGGAACACCTTGTCGCCAAAATGCTCGGTTAGCTCGGCCGACACCGCATTGGCCAGGTTGTTGCGGATATCGAACATCGTGCGCAGCACGCCTTCGATTTCCAGCGCCGGGTTGAGGTTGGCACGCAGCGCTTCGATGGTTTCCAACAGCGCGGTCAACCCTTCCAGTGCGTAGTACTCGCACTGCATCGGCACGATGATCGAGTCGGCCGCAGTCAACGCATTGAGCGTCAGCAGCGACAGCGCCGGCGGGCAGTCGATCAGGATGAAATCGTACTCGTCGCGGATCGGCGCCAGTGCGCGCTTGAGCCGCTGCTCGCGCTCGCCCTGATCCATCAGCTGGATCTCGGCAGCGGTCAGGTCGATGTTTCCCGGCAGCAGGTCGAAGCCTTCCGGCGCGGTTACCCGGATCTCGGCAGCGGTGTTCTCGCCCAGCAGCAGATCGCAGGTGGAGGCGGCCACATCGCGCTTGTCGATGCCGCTGCCCATGGTGGCGTTGCCCTGCGAGTCCAGATCCACCAGCAACACACGCTTGGGCGCGCGCGCCAGGCCGGCCGCCAGATTGACTGCCGTCGTGGTCTTGCCGACGCCGCCTTTCTGGTTGGCAATGGCGATGATCCGGGCCATGCGGGAGAGCCTCGTGGGCAAGGAGTAAGACCGGCCATTATGCGGGCAGGGCGTCGGATCGGGAAATGCCGCTCGCGGCGGCGCAGCGGGCGAGCGGGAATGCCGCCTGTGCGGTTCAGCCGGTGGGCGCGGTGGCGCCGGGCGGTTCCTTCATGGCGCGGTAGCGCTGCAGGATGTCGGCGATTTCGCCGTCCAGCGCGGTGCGCTGCTGCTCGAAGCTGGTCTGCAGCCGCAACTGCGCCATCAGTTCGCGATGGCGTTGCTGGATGTCGCCGGCCAGCTTGTCGGCCACTGCCTGGCCGGCCAGCTCGCGGTCGCCGGCGGCACGTAACATGCTGACCAGGCCCTCGCGCAGGCTGGTGACATTGAAGCGTGCGGTGTGGATGTTGTTGTCCACGATGGCGATGCGCTCGTTGAACACCCGGCGCAGGTCGTCCTCGCTCTGATACGACATCAGCATGGCCTGATCGGTGCGCTGGCGCATCTGCTCGGCGGCCAGGTCGGCCTGGCGTTGTTGCTCATTGGCCGCAGCCGCAGCGCGCTCGTCGCTGCTCATCGCCCGCTGTACCTCGGCGCTGCGCATGCCGCTTTTGACATTGAACTCGTCGCGCGCCTGATTCACCGCCTCCGGTGGCAGCGTATCGCTGCACACCCGCGCGCCGTTCTGGTTCCAGCAGTACAACTTCTTTGCGGCCGGCTTGTCCTGCGCAGCAACCGGCACGGCCATGACAGCCACGGTCACGGCAGCGAGTAACGCCAAACGTCTGTGTTTCGGCATCATCGCAGCCCCCTGTCGCCTGCCGTCAGCCTGTGGTGTCGGTTCCGTAGCGGCCACGATAGGCCAGCAGCGGTTCCCGGTAGCCGACAAGGTCGGCGTTTCCTGCCGCAAAAGCAAGCAGATCGGCCAGGTTGGCCACCGCGATCACCGGGATGCCGGCCTCGGCCGCCACCGCTTGCGCCGCCGAACGGCGGTCCTGCTCGGAGGCGATCTCCTGCCGGTCCAGCGCCACCACGATGCCGGACGGCGTACCGCCAGCCGCGCGAATGATGCCCAGCGCCTCGCGGATCGCGGTGCCGGCGGTGATCACGTCATCGACGATCAGCACCTTGCGCCCGGCCAGCGGCGCGCCGATCAGGGTGCCGCCCTCGCCATGATCCTTGGCTTCCTTGCGGTTGAACGCCAGCGGCAGATCGCGCCCGCGCCCGGCGTAGGCACAGGCCAGCGCGGTGGCCAGCGGGATGCCCTTGTAGGCCGGGCCGAACAGCAGGTCGAACTCCACCCCGGCCGCATCGATCGCATCGGCATAGCATTGCGCCAGCTGCGCGGTCTTGACCCCGGAATCGAAGCGCCCGGCGTTGAAGAAGTACGGGCTGAGCCGCCCGGACTTGAGCGTGAACTCGCCAAAGCGCAGGGCATCGGCGCCCAGGGCCAGCTGCAGGAAACGGGTGCGGTGGTCGGTCATTGGACGGGAATGGGGAATAGGGAATGGAGAATCGTAAAGCCTACCCCAGCCGCACAAGGAAGGCTGCTGGTGCGCGATGCGTTTACCATTCCCTATTCCCGACTCCCCATTCCCGGCCCCCAATGCGCATCATCAGTTTCAACGCCAACGGCCTGCGCTCGGCCGCCAGCAAAGGTTTCTTCGAGTGGTTCGCCACCCAGGACGCGGACGTGCTGTGCATCCAGGAAACCAAGGCGCAGGAGCATCAGCTGACCGGGCCGGAATTCCTGCCCGCTGGCTACAAGGCCTGGTTTCGCGATGCGAGCACCAAGAAGGGCTACAGCGGCGTGGCGATCTACGCCAAGCGCGCGCCCGACGAAGTGCGCACCGCGCTGGGCTGGCCGGAGTTCGACGAAGAAGGCCGCTACATCGAAGCGCGCTTCGGCAATCTGAGTGTCGTGTCCTTCTATATCCCGTCCGGGTCTTCCGGCGAGCTGCGCCAGGGCTACAAGTTCCAGGTGATGGAATGGCTGCGGCCGATCCTGGACGAGTGGCTGGCCAGTGGTCGCCAGTACGTGCTGTGCGGCGACTGGAACATCGTGCGCTCGGCGCTGGACATCAAGAACTGGAAGTCCAACCAGAAAAATTCCGGCTGCCTGCCGCCCGAGCGCGATTGGCTCAACGGCCTGTGCGCCGACGCGGCAAGCGAAGCCAGCGCCGCCGACGGCCGTGGCTGGGTCGACAGCTACCGCGTCCTGCATCCGCAGGGCGAGGACTACACCTGGTGGAGCAATCGCGGCGCGGCGCGCGCCAACAACGTCGGTTGGCGCATCGACTACCAGCTGGTCACCCCCGGCCTGCGCGACGCACTGCAGGCCTGCGCGATCTATCGTGAGCAGCGCTTTTCCGATCACGCGCCGTATATCGTGGATTACGCGCAGTGAGTGAGCGCGTGCAGCCGGCCGGCGCTGCGACCGGTAAGGATGGACGGACGATTGGTTCAGTGCCTGCAACCAACAGAGACATGGCTGCGATGAGGACCAGCATGTGGATAGCACGTCGCTGCTGGGGTCCGGTCTGTGCAGGTATTGCGCATCCCCTCTGGACCGGCCTGCTCGCCTCCGGGAGCTCGGCCTGCGCGCCGGCCGCTGACAATCCACCGGCCGTATCGCTCGCCAACCGCTTCCACCGGCTGCACGCATGACCAAGCCCGCGCCAAAATACAAAGGGCTGCGCGGCATCCGGCAGGCATTCGCCACCCCATCGGCGGCGACCATGGCGCTGCTGGGTTTCGGCAGCGGGCTGCCATTCCTGCTGATCGCCTCGCAGACGTTGTCGACCCGGCTGCGCGATGTCGGCCTGGACCTGGGCAGCATCGGCCTGATCAGCCTGGCCAGCTTCTTCTATCTGCTCAAATTCCTGTGGGCGCCGCTGATCGACCGCTACGCGTTTCCGCTGACCGCCTTCCTGGGCCGTCGCCGGTCCTGGCTGCTGGTCGCGCAGATCGGCGTGACCATCGGCCTGGTCGCACTGGCGTTTTCGCGGCCGGACCTGAGCGTCACCGGGCTGGTGAGCTGGGTGCTGTTCGCCTCGTTCTGGGGCGCCACCCAGGATTCGGTTGTGGATGCCTATCGCATCGAGATCGCCCCGGAGACCGCACAGGCCGCGTTGGCCGCGACCTACACGCTTGGGTATCGCGTCGGCTTGATCCTGGGCGGCGCGGGTGCGCTGTACATGGCCGAATACCTCGACTGGACCTGGGCCTATCTGGGCATGTCGGCGTTGATGGTGCTGCCGATCATCACCACCCTGGTATGCCGGGAGCCGGACCGCCCCGAAGCCACCGTGGTACGCCGCGTCGACGTTGCGGGTGCGTTCTGGCAGCCCATTTCCAGCTTCTTTTCCAGCAATGGCCTGGCGCTGGGGATTGTGCTGCTGTTATTCGTTGGCCTGTACAAGTTCCCGGACCAGGTGATCGGCGTGATGGCCGGCCCGTTCTATCTGGACTCCGGCTACACCAAGGCCGACATTGCCACCGTCTCCAAGCTGTTCGGTGTCTGGATCGGCATTGCCGGTGCCTTCGCCGGTGGTGCCGCAGTGGCGGCGTTCGGCTTTCGCCGCATGTTGTTGGTGGCCGCGCTGGGAGTGGCGCTGTCCAATCTGGCCTTCCTGCTGATGGCGCACAACCCGGGCAAGCTGTGGGCGTTCTATGCCGCGCTCAGTGCCGACAACCTGTTCCAGGGCTTTGCTGCCACCGTGCTGGTGGCCTTTATGTCGTCGCTGACCGATCGCAACTTCACTGCCACCCAGTACGCACTGCTGGTGTCGCTGGCCAATCTACCGGGCAAGTTCGCCGGCGGCGTGTCCGGGTTCCTGGTCCAGGCCACCTCATACAGCACTTTCTTCATCCTCAGCGCGCTCACCGTGATTCCCACCCTGGCATTGCTGGCCTGGCTATGGCCGCGCTTGCTGGCACACGACCGGCGGCCGGATTGAAACGTCCGCCAAGGTTGCCGATGATGCCGGCGGGGCAATCCATCGCACGAGGAAGGGCATGACCGATCTGGTGTTGCGTGATATCGATCCGGTGCTGGTAGACCGCATCCGCCGCATTTCCGTCGCACGCGGCTGGACCCAGCACCAGACCGTCATGCATCTGCTCGAACAAGGCCTGTTCGCCAGCGAGTTCGAAGTCACCGGTGGCCTGCAGCACCCGGAAGTCGATGCCCTGGCCGAAGCCATCGCCGCGCTCAAGGCGCTGCCGGCCGGCAACACGCCTTAGAGCGGCTGACAGAACCGGCGCGGACAGTCGTCGGATGGGTGCCGTACGCGTGCTCAGAATCGCAGTTGCGAGTGGTAAGCCAGGCTTGCCAGCACTGCACGCGCCCGCCTGGTGGTGCGCGCAGTTGTCTTGTTAGCCGCTCTCCGCGGTCACTCTCTACCTGCGCGCCTTGCAAGGTGTTTGTCGTAAAGCTTCAGCTCAATCGATGCATCCAGTTGCGCAGGCCAGGCCAGTCGTTATGTATGCAGCGGCCATGGATTACTGAACATGCATCACTCGCTAAGCGCTAAGGCTCGATAGCGGCCGGCAAGCTTGCGTGTTTTTCAGAACCACCTCGCTGCGTTGGCCTTGGCAACCTGGCGCGTGGCGCCAGCGCGGGCCCCTGGCTTAGGGCGCCAGCGTTGGTCGTGTGGCGATTCACGCCGGATAGATCGCCCCCAGCAGTCGCGGCCCCGCAGCCCCGGTGACCGAAGGCAGATTTGCCGGTCGCCCGGCCAGCAATTCGGCCGCCAGCCATGCAAATCCCATCGCCTCGAGATAATCCGGGTCCAGCCCGTGTCGCGCGCTGGATTCCACCACCACACCTGGCAGCCGCGCCGCCAGCCGCGCCATCAGTACCGGATTGCGCACGCCGCCGCCGCACACCAGCACGCGGCGGGTCTGCGGCTGCAGGCGCAGCAAGGCATCGGCCACGGTAGCGGCAGTGAGCTCGAGCAAGGTCGCCTGTACATCGGCGGGCTGCAGCGTCGCGCTGCCCATCGCCTGCCGCACCCAGGCCAGATGGAAATGTTCGCGCCCAGTGCTCTTGGGCGGCGCCAGCGCAAACCACGGGTCGGCCAGCAACGCCTGCAGCAACGACGCATCCACATTGCCACTGGCAGCAAACGCACCTTCGGCGTCGAACGCCGTGCCGCGATGGTGCAGGCACCAGCTATCCAGCAACGCATTGGCCGGGCCGGTATCGAAGCCCAGCACTGTGCCATCGCGCGGAATCAAGGTCAGGTTGCCGATCCCGCCCAGATTGAGCACGGCGCGGTCTTCATCTCCGGCCCCCAGCATCGCCAGATGAAACGCCGGCATCAGCGGCGCGCCTTGGCCCCCGGCGGCCACATCGCGGCGGCGGAAGTCGGCCGCCGTGGTGATCCCGGTGTGCTCGGCAATCCTGCTCGCATCGCCGATCTGCCAGGTAAAGGCCGGGTCGCCGGTCGGCCGATGGCGAATGGTCTGCCCATGCGAGCCGATTGCGCGGATGTGCTGTCGCGCGATGCCACAGGTGTCGATCAATTGATTGGCCGCGTCCGCGAAGGCCAGGCCTACCTGCGCATCCAGCTGCCCCAGCGCATCGATGGCGATGGTCTCGGCGCCCTGGCCCAGCGCCACCAACGTCTCGCGCAGCTGCGGTGCCCACGGCACTGTCATGCCTGCCACCAGTTCGCAACGGCAGTGGCGGTCATCGGCAAAACGCACCAGCGCGGCATCGATGCCATCGGCGCTGGTGCCCGACATCAGGCCCAGATACAGCGGGGAGTTTTCGTGTTCCAGAACAGTCATGCCAAAGCCAATTGCGCAGCGGTCACCCAGCTTGTGCAGCTCAGGGAGGCCAGTCAACTGGCCTGTCGATGGGCTGGCCCGGAAGGGCGGTGACCCTTACAAGCGAAGGCCACCAGCAGGCAGGAATCCACGCGACCATCTAGGAGCGGCGAGCAAAGCGTCGCGAGCAATCGTCACGTGGGGATGGACGACGCGGAAAACCGGAGTGTAAGAGGGTGAGCTGCTGCACCGAGCACCGTCCGCGCCCGTCTGTTGGCTGCACCGCAGTTTTGTCAGCTGCTGTCAATGCGCCGCTGACGTCTTCACCGCTTCCGCTGATTGCAACAGTTTGCTGACGTGCTGGTCGGCGCGGACACGCCTGCCGACCAAGGCGACTGCCAAGAGCGCCCCGCAGATCTCAAGCGAACTCGCGCAACTGCAGTCGCTCGGCACGGCGGCACGCGGACCAGTGCTACCCGCACCGGTTAATGCCCGCCGCAGTCCTCAGCCGCGCGACTTGTTCTTGGCGGGTTTGTTGGCATCGGCATAGATCATCTTTTCCATGCCTTCGATGCGCGCCATGGCCGGTGCGGTCTGTGCACGGAAGGCGGCCAGTTCGGCGCCCTGCAGCGGCTCCGGCGGCGGCATCGTCACTGACATCGGGTTGCGCTGCTGCCCGGCGACGCGGAATTCGTAATGCAGATGCGGGCCGGTGGCCAGGCCGGTCATGCCGACATAGCCAATCACCGTGCCCTGATTGATGCGCTGGCCCGCCTTGACCTTGCCGAAGCGCGACATGTGCCCGTACAGCGTGCTGTAGTTCTTGCCGTGATCCAGGATCACGACATTGCCGTAGCCGCGCTGGGTGCCGACGAACACCACTCGCGCATCGCCGGCCGCCATGATCGGCGTGCCCGACGCGGCCGCGTAATCCACACCTTTATGCATGCGCATCGTGCCCAGCACCGGATGCTTGCGCGCACCGAAGGTGGAGCTGATGCGGCTATACGCCACCGGCATGCGGATAAAGCTCTTCTTCAACGGCCGGCCGGTGATGTCGTAATACTCGGCCGGCTTGCCGGCGCGCTCGAAGCGGAATCCGGTATAGGTCTTGCCGCCGGTGGTGAAGGTCGCCGCCAGGATGTCGCCGGTGTTGATCCGCTCGCCTTCACGCCAGGTTTCATCCATCACCACGCTGAAACGGTCGCCTGGCTGCAGATCCTTATCGAAGTCGATGTCGTACTTGAAGATCTCGTCGGTCATGATCGCCACCGCAGCTGGCGACAGCCCTGACTTGCCGGCCGATGCGGACAGCGAACTGCTGATTTCTCCGCTGGCCACCACGGTGCGCGTGGTCGTCGCGCGCTCGGTCACCTTTTCGCGCACGCTGTCGCCCAACAGGCGCAATTCCACCCGATGGCTGTCGTCGCGATCAAAGCGCAGTGCTCGTAACTCACCCGGCGTCGGCAGATCGAACGCAATCTCGGTCCCCGGGCGCAGCTTGGTCAGCGCCTCCTTGGTACCCGGATGCGCCAGCACCTGATACATCACCGCGGTCGGGATTCCCAACTCCCCGAACAAGGTGCTCAGCGTCTGTCCCGACTTGACCTGCAGGATTTCCCACTCGGTGCTCGGCGCCAGCTGCTTGCGGCTGGGCACCAGGGGAGGCAATGGCAATGCCAGCGTGGAATGGCTGGAGAGCGGGGTGTCGATGGCATTGGAAAAGCCCGGCACGATCGTGGCCACCATCGCGCCGATGGTCGCGAACAGGCTGGCGTGGATCCAGTGACGGCGCGTCCAACGGTCGTTGAACGCGGCCGGGAGGTGCTGCTTGAGCTTGCGATGCAGTGCAGTGTCGTGGAGGACGTGGAGGCGTTCTTGAAAGCGCCGCTTGCGTGCACGGCCCTGCTCTGAGTTCTGCATCGTTGGATTTCCTCGCTGGCTCGAAGTGCGAGCCCAATCGCCGGTACCATAGACAGCCTGCAACAGCGCGTCAAACCATTGAGCCTGTTCATTATTTTCACTTGGCGCGGAATTAACCCGCGTTTAACATCATTCACGTTGTTGACGGCAAACGCCGCTGGAGTCTGTGGTTGGCCACTATCGAAGAATCCCTCGCACTCATTGGCCGTGGCGCCGACGAGATTCTCAAGCTCGATCAGCTTGAAGCCCGCCTGACGTCGGGCGTCCCGCTGCGGGTGAAGGCCGGCTTCGACCCCACAGCGCCGGATCTGCACCTGGGTCACACCGTGTTGCTCAACAAGATGCGGCAATTTCAGGAGCTGGGTCACCAGGTCATTTTTTTGATCGGCGACTTCACCGGCATGATCGGCGACCCGAGCGGCAAGAACGCCACCCGCAAACCGCTCAGTCGCGACGATGTGCTAGCCAATGCCCGCACCTATGAAGAGCAGGTCTTCAAGATCCTGGACCGCGAGCGCACCGAAGTACGCTTTAACTCCGAGTGGTTCGGCCAGATGAGCGCCGCCGACATGATCAAGCTGTCCGCCCAGCACACCGTGGCGCGCATGCTCGAGCGCGACGATTTCGCCAAGCGCTTCGCCGGCCAGCAGCCGATCGCCATCCATGAGTTCCTTTATCCATTGGTGCAAGGCTACGACTCGGTGGCGTTGAAGGCCGACGTCGAACTGGGCGGCACCGATCAGAAGTTCAACCTGTTGATGGGCCGTGGTCTGCAGGAGCATTACGGCCAGGCGCCGCAGGTCGTGCTGACCATGCCGTTGCTGGAAGGGCTGGACGGCGTCGCCAAGATGTCCAAGTCGCTGGGCAACTACATCGGTATCAATGAGCCGGCGATCGATATCGTCACCAAGACCATGAAGATCGGCGACGAGCTGACCTGGCGCTGGATCGATCTGTTGTCCTTCGACATCGGCGTGGCCGAAGCGGCACGCTTGAAAGAGCAGGTCGCCTCCGGTGAACTGCATCCGCGCGATGTCAAATTGCGCCTGGCCCGCGAACTGACGACGCGTTTCCACGATGCAGCGACAACCGAACAGGCCATCGCCGGCTGGCACGCCGTGGTCACAGGGCAGGGCGACACCAGTCTGTTGCCGCTGCAGGAGGTCGTGGTCCCGGCGGAAGGACTGCGGATTGCCAGCCTGCTGACGGCTGCCGGGCTTACGCCGAGCAACTCAGAGGCCAATCGCAAGCTCAAGGAGCGCGCGGTCAAGATCGACGGCGAGGTGATAGAGAATGCCGGCCGCGTCTTCGGCCCAGGATTCGAAGCCGTCATCCAGGTGGGCAAGCGCAATTTCGCCAGGGTGTTGCTGGTCGCTGCGTGAGCCGGCGGCAGCGTTGCTGCACAGCCGCAACATTGGGTCGCTGTCGCAACACTCTATATATGTGAGTCGCGACCCATGCGTTGCCTTTCAATGTGTCCTGCGAGACCAAACCAGTGCCAGCGCAAGCATTTGGCAATCCCGTGAAATTTTTTTCACAAAAGGCTTCCCAAAATTGCTTCGTAGGCATATAGTTCGCCTCCCCCGACGCAACGGACTTCGCAAACGCGGAACCAGAGCGAAAGGGTTGGAAAATCCCCTGAAATTAGGGTGTTGACGAAACGGAAAAGCCGGCTATGATGGGCGGCTCGCTACACGGAAAGACGCTACGGCGGATTGAAGTGCAGCGGCGGCAACTTCCTCTTCAAGGTGTTGACGAAACGGAAAAGCCGGCTATGATGGGCGGCTCGCTACACGGAAAGACGCTACGGCGGATTGAAGTGCAGCGGCGGCAACTTCCTCTTCACGAGGGGTTGACGGAGATGAAAAGCCTGCTAATATGGCCKGCTCGCTTCGCAGAAAACCTTCGGGTTGAAACGAAGCAGCGTCAACCACCTCGGAAACAAGGTGTTGACGGCAAGAAAAAGTCCGCTATAATGGGCGGCTCGCTTCGACGGAAACGACGAAGCTGACGGGAACGGCGCTGAGGCCACTTCCCAATGTTCTTTGACAGTGTGCGCAGGTAATTTGTGCGGACGCCTGCAGGAAGGATGATTGTCCATCTTGCAGACGTTTAATCAAAAAGCAACATATTAATTGCTTTGCAAGCGATAAGTTGTCAGTGGTTGAACTTCTGCAGCTAAAGTAATTTGTCTTCGGACATGTAATTTTAAGTGAAGAGTTTGATCCTGGCTCAGAGTGAACGCTGGCGGCAGGCCTAACACATGCAAGTCGAACGGCAGCACAGTAAGAGCTTGCTCTTATGGGTGGCGAGTGGCGGACGGGTGAGGAATACATCGGAATCTACTCTTTCGTGGGGGATAACGTAGGGAAACTTACGCTAATACCGCATACGACCTACGGGTGAAAGCGGAGGACCTTCGGGCTTCGCGCGATTGAATGAGCCGATGTCGGATTAGCTAGTTGGCGGGGTAAAGGCCCACCAAGGCGACGATCCGTAGCTGGTCTGAGAGGATGATCAGCCACACTGGAACTGAGACACGGTCCAGACTCCTACGGGAGGCAGCAGTGGGGAATATTGGACAATGGGCGCAAGCCTGATCCAGCCATGCCGCGTGGGTGAAGAAGGCCTTCGGGTTGTAAAGCCCTTTTGTTGGGAAAGAAAAGCAGTCGGTTAATACCCGATTGTTCTGACGGTACCCAAAGAATAAGCACCGGCTAACTTCGTGCCAGCAGCCGCGGTAATACGAAGGGTGCAAGCGTTACTCGGAATTACTGGGCGTAAAGCGTGCGTAGGTGGTGGTTTAAGTCTGTTGTGAAAGCCCTGGGCTCAACCTGGGAATTGCAGTGGATACTGGGTCACTAGAGTGTGGTAGAGGGTAGCGGAATTCCCGGTGTAGCAGTGAAATGCGTAGAGATCGGGAGGAACATCCGTGGCGAAGGCGGCTACCTGGACCAACACTGACACTGAGGCACGAAAGCGTGGGGAGCAAACAGGATTAGATACCCTGGTAGTCCACGCCCTAAACGATGCGAACTGGATGTTGGGTGCAATTTGGCACGCAGTATCGAAGCTAACGCGTTAAGTTCGCCGCCTGGGGAGTACGGTCGCAAGACTGAAACTCAAAGGAATTGACGGGGGCCCGCACAAGCGGTGGAGTATGTGGTTTAATTCGATGCAACGCGAAGAACCTTACCTGGTCTTGACATCCACGGAACTTTCCAGAGATGGATTGGTGCCTTCGGGAACCGTGAGACAGGTGCTGCATGGCTGTCGTCAGCTCGTGTCGTGAGATGTTGGGTTAAGTCCCGCAACGAGCGCAACCCTTGTCCTTAGTTGCCAGCACGTAATGGTGGGAACTCTAAGGAGACCGCCGGTGACAAACCGGAGGAAGGTGGGGATGACGTCAAGTCATCATGGCCCTTACGACCAGGGCTACACACGTACTACAATGGTAGGGACAGAGGGCTGCAAACCCGCGAGGGCAAGCCAATCCCAGAAACCCTATCTCAGTCCGGATTGGAGTCTGCAACTCGACTCCATGAAGTCGGAATCGCTAGTAATCGCAGATCAGCATTGCTGCGGTGAATACGTTCCCGGGCCTTGTACACACCGCCCGTCACACCATGGGAGTTTGTTGCACCAGAAGCAGGTAGCTTAACCTTCGGGAGGGCGCTTGCCACGGTGTGGCCGATGACTGGGGTGAAGTCGTAACAAGGTAGCCGTATCGGAAGGTGCGGCTGGATCACCTCCTTTTGAGCATGACGTCATTCGTCCTGTCGGGCGTCCTCACAAATTACCTGCATTCAGAGATTCATACCGGCACAGGTCGGTATGCGAAGTCCCTTTTGGGGCCTTAGCTCAGCTGGGAGAGCACCTGCTTTGCAAGCAGGGGGTCGTCGGTTCGATCCCGACAGGCTCCACCATATTGAGTGAAAAGACTTCGGGTCTGTAGCTCAGGTGGTTAGAGCGCACCCCTGATAAGGGTGAGGTCGGTAGTTCGAGTCTACCCAGACCCACCACTCTGAATGTAGTGCACACTTAAGAATTTATATGGGTCAGCGTTGAGGCTGATACATGTTCTTTTATAACTTGTGACGTAGCGAGCGTTTGAGATATCTATCTAAACGTGTCGTTGAGGCTAAGGCGGGGACTTCGAGTCCCTAAGTAATTGAGTCGTATGTTCGCGTTGGTGGCTTTGTACCCCACACAACACGTACATGTAGCTCCGAGGCAACTTGGGGTTATATGGTCAAGCGAATAAGCGCACACGGTGGATGCCTAGGCGGTCAGAGGCGATGAAGGACGTGGTAGCCTGCGAAAAGTGTCGGGGAGCTGGCAACAAGCTTTGATCCGGCAATATCCGAATGGGGAAACCCACTGCTTCGGCAGTATCCTGCAGTGAATTCATAGCTGCTGGAAGCGAACCCGGTGAACTGAAATATCTAAGTAACCGGAGGAAAAGAAATCAACCGAGATTCCCTAAGTAGTGACGAGCGAACGGGGAACAGCCCTTAAGCTGGAATGGCTTTAGAAAAACAATCTGGAAAGATTGGCCATAGAAGGTGATAGCCCTGTATTTAAAAGGGCCACTCCAGTGAAGACGAGTAGGGCGGGGCACGTGAAACCCTGTCTGAATATGGGGGGACCATCCTCCAAGGCTAAATACTCCTGACCGACCGATAGTGAACCAGTACCGTGAGGGAAAGGCGAAAAGAACCCCGGAGAGGGGAGTGAAATAGATCCTGAAACCGTGTGCGTACAAGCAGTAGGAGCTCGCAAGAGTGACTGCGTACCTTTTGTATAATGGGTCAGCGACTTACTGTTCGTGGCAAGCTTAACCGTATAGGGGAGGCGAAGGGAAACCGAGTCTGATAAGGGCGCATAGTCGCGGGCAGTAGACCCGAAACCGGGTGATCTAGTCATGGCCAGGGTGAAGGTGCCGTAACAGGTACTGGAGGCCCGAACCCACGTCTGTTGCAAAAGACGGGGATGAGCTGTGATTAGGAGTGAAAAGCTAATCGAACCCGGAGATAGCTGGTTCTCCTCGAAAGCTATTTAGGTAGCGCCTCGGACGAATACTACTGGGGGTAGAGCACTGTTATGGCTAGGGGGTCATCGCGACTTACCAAACCATTGCAAACTCCGAATACCAGTACGTACTATCCGGGAGACACACGGCGGGTGCTAACGTCCGTCGTGAAAAGGGAAACAACCCAGACCCACAGCTAAGGTCCCAAATTCACTGCTAAGTGGAAAACGATGTGGAAAGGCACAGACAGCCAGGAGGTTGGCTTAGAAGCAGCCACCCTTTAAAGAAAGCGTAATAGCTCACTGGTCG
The DNA here is from genome assembly GCF_001423585.1 of Xanthomonas sp. Leaf148. Taxonomy (GTDB): domain Bacteria; phylum Pseudomonadota; class Gammaproteobacteria; order Xanthomonadales; family Xanthomonadaceae; genus Xanthomonas. The sequence goes on from NZ_LMOP01000008.1 coordinate 411,145, forward strand.
AGTCGGTCTGCGCGGAAGATTTAACGGGGCTAAGCAGTGAACCGAAGCTTGGGGTGCATAAAACTTGTTTTATGCGCGGTAGAGGAGCGTTCCGTAAGCCTGCGAAGGTGGATTGAGAAGTCTGCTGGAGGTATCGGAAGTGCGAATGCTGACATGAGTAACGATAATGCGGGTGAAAAGCCCGCACGCCGAAAGCCCAAGGTTTCCTTGCGCAACGTTAATCGACGCAGGGTTAGTCGGTCCCTAAGGCGAGGGCGAAAGCCGTAGTCGATGGGAAGCAGGTTAATATTCCTGCACCTCGCGTGAGTGCGATGGAGGGACGGAGAAGGTTAGGTGTACCGGGCGTTGGTTGTCCCGGGGAAAGGCGGTAGGTTTGAATCTTTGGCAAATCCGGGATTCTTTAAGACCGAGCACCGAGACGAGCCTTTATGGCGAAGTCACTGATACCACGCTTCCAGGAAAAGCTCCTAAGCTTCAGCTCACGAAGACCGTACCGTAAACCGACACAGGTGGGTAGGATGAGAATTCTCAGGCGCTTGAGAGAACTCGGGTGAAGGAACTAGGCAACATGGCACCGTAACTTCGGGAGAAGGTGCACCCTTTTTGGTGGCTCATGCGAGCTATAGCTGAAGAGGGTCGCAGAAACCAGGCCGCTGCGACTGTTTATCAAAAACACAGCACTCTGCAAACACGAAAGTGGACGTATAGGGTGTGACGCCTGCCCGGTGCTGGAAGGTTAATTGATGGGGTCAGCCGCAAGGCGAAGCTCTTGATCGAAGCCCCAGTAAACGGCGGCCGTAACTATAACGGTCCTAAGGTAGCGAAATTCCTTGTCGGGTAAGTTCCGACCTGCACGAATGGCGTAACGACAGCGGCGCTGTCTCCACCCGAGACTCAGTGAAATTGAAATCGCTGTGAAGATGCAGCGTTCCCGTGGCAAGACGGAAAGACCCCGTGAACCTTTACTATAGCTTTACACTGAACGTTGAGTTCGTCTGTGTAGGATAGGTGGGAGGCTATGAAACTGTGGCGCTAGCTGCAGTGGAGCCATCCTTGAAATACCACCCTGTCGTGCTTGACGTTCTAACCTAGATCCGTTATCCGGATCAGGGACCGTGTATGGTGGGTAGTTTGACTGGGGCGGTCTCCTCCTAAAGAGTAACGGAGGAGCACGAAGGTACGCTCAGCGCGGTCGGACATCGCGCACTGTGTGCAAAGGCATAAGCGTGCTTGACTGCAAGATCGACGGATCAAGCAGGTACGAAAGTAGGTCTTAGTGATCCGGTGGTTCTGTATGGAAGGGCCATCGCTCAACGGATAAAAGGTACTCCGGGGATAACAGGCTGATACCGCCCAAGAGTTCATATCGACGGCGGTGTTTGGCACCTCGATGTCGGCTCATCACATCCTGGGGCTGTAGTCGGTCCCAAGGGTATGGCTGTTCGCCATTTAAAGTGGTACGCGAGCTGGGTTCAGAACGTCGTGAGACAGTTCGGTCCCTATCTGCCATGGGCGTTGGAAGTTTGAGAGGGGCTGCTCCTAGTACGAGAGGACCGGAGTGGACGAACCTCTGGTGTTCCGGTTGTCACGCCAGTGGCATTGCCGGGTAGCTATGTTCGGAAGCGATAACCGCTGAAAGCATCTAAGCGGGAAGCGCGCCTCAAGATGAGACTTCCCGGGGCACAAGCCCCCTAAAGGAACCATATAGACTATGTGGTTGATAGGTCAGGTGTGTAAGTACAGCAATGTATTGAGCTAACTGATACTAATGATCCGTGCGGCTTGACCATATAACCTCAAGTTGCCTTGGTCCCAACGAACGTTGGTAGATCCGCAAACGCAAGCTACGTCACAAGTTAACTATGCGAGACGAGCGCCGTAGGCGCTTCAACGCAAACGYTTGCACTAACCTGCATCCGTTTGCCACGAAGCTCCGACTGGCGACACTCCAACCGTCTCCCTGGTGAAATTAGCGCTGTGGAACCACCCGATCCCATCCCGAACTCGGAAGTGAAACGCAGCTGCGCCGATGGTAGTGTGGCTCAAGCCATGCGAGAGTAGGTCATCGCCAGGGGCTTTACCCGAAACCCTCAGTCCAACTGGACTGAGGGTTTCTTTTTGCCTGGTCGTTAGAAAAATACTCCGCAACCCGCCAAACCCGCGCCGGACCGCGTGTCGCGCTACAAATGGCAGGCCTGCGACACGCGTACGCCTGCCTGGCGCGGCGACCCGCACGCACGTACCAGCCAATCTTCATTGCGTTACATGGCGCTCGAACCACGCGCAGCTAGGTGACGACGACGTACACGATATGTGTCGCTCACAAACCCTCGCCTGTGCTCCTGGAGACCGCTATCTGGTGGCTGACTNCCTGCCTGGCGCGGCGACCCGCACGCACGTACCAGCCAATCTTCATTGCGTTACATGGCGCTCGAACCACGCGCAGCTAGGTGACGACGACGTACACGATATGTGTCGCTCACAAACCCTCGCCTGTGCTCCTGGAGACCGCTATCTGGTGGCTGACTGATTGCCGCTCGATTGCTTTTCTGCATGCCGACCTCCAGCCGCACGCGACCTGCAAACAGAGAGGTGCTGCCCGTGAGGCGCCGCCCGCGCTGCAAGGGGCGACTCATGCCAGCGGAAGGTGACGCTGCCGCTGCCAACATGCCGGCGAGTGAGCTCGGCATAGCGTGTGACACTGACACTGACACTGAGGAACTGAGGCATCGAAGCTTCGAGGCAGACGAATGAGCATCGATCAAACGAGCTTTACTGATCAATCCCGCTGAATTGGGTCGAATCCCGACAGCGGTGAGGCTGCTGCCGGCATTTCTCCGGCTAAAGGGATTCTTAAACAAGGGCGTGCCGAACGGTGGCGCGAAACCAGGCCGCAATGACCGGATGACCCGATGCATTCAACGACGCCAATCTCGATTGGCGACCCAAGGCGCCTGGCTTGCTGGCCGCTTCATACGTGAATCGGCGGCACTTGATCGACCTGTTTCTCTCCCAGGCATAAAAAAACCCCGCTCTCGCGGGGTTTTTCTTGCCTGGCTGTGGATCAACCAGCCCTTCTTCAATCACCCAGTGTCAGCAGCGAGGCGTTGCCGCCTGCTGCGGTGGTGTTGACGGTGACAACCTTCTCCGTGGCGAAGCGCAGCAGATAGTGCGGGCCGCCGGCTTTTGGGCCGGTGCCGGAAAGGCCTTGACCGCCGAAGGGCTGCACACCGACGACGGCGCCAATCTGATTACGGTTGACGTAGACGTTGCCGACGGCGACGCGCGATGTAATGCGCTCGATGGTGTCGTCGATACGCGAATGCACGCCCAATGTCAGGCCATAGCCAGTGGCGTTGATCTGGTCGATAACGGTGTCGAGCTGGTCGGCTTTCCAGCGAATCACATGCAGAACGGGACCGAAAACCTCGCGTTGCAACTGGGTGAGCGACGTCAGCTCATAGGCACGCGGGGCAAAGAAGCTGCCGTGCGCGGTGACGTCTTCCAGCTTAGTGGTTCCGATGAGGCGTGCCTCACGGTCCATACGAGATGCGTGATCGTCGAGGATCTTGAGCGCATCTGCATCGATTACCGGGCCAACGTCGGTCGAAAGCAAGCCAGGGTCGCCGATCTTCAGCTCGCCCATGGCACCGGCGAGCATGGTCATGACCTTGTCGGCGATGTCGTCCTGGACGAACAACACGCGCGCCGCCGAGCAGCGTTGCCCGGCGGAGATGAAGGCGCTGGAAATTGCATCCTTCACCACGGCCTCGGGCAGCGATGACGAGTCGGCGATAAAGGCGTTTTGGCCACCGGTCTCGGCGATCAGCACGCCGATAGCGGCATCGCGCGCGGCCAGAGTGCGATTGATGATGCGCGCGGTTTCGGTGGAACCGGTGAACGCCACGCCCGCCACGCGCGGATCGTTGGTCAGTGCAGCACCCACGGTGGCGCCGTCACCAGGCAGGAATTGCACGGCGGCTTCCGGTACGCCGGCTTCGTGCAGCAGCTTCAATGCCGCATAGCCGATCAGATTGGTCTGCTCGGCGGGTTTGGCGATCACGCTGTTACCGGCAGCGAGCGCGGCGGCGACCTGGCCCAGGAAAATCGCGAGCGGGAAATTCCAGGGGCTGATGCAGACGAACACGCCGCGACCGTGTAATTGCAGTTCATTGGACTCGCCGGTCGGTCCGGGCAGGCGCTCGGGTGCGCCAAATTGTGCGCGTGCCTGGCCGGCGTAGTAGCGCAGGAAGTCGACTGCCTCACGGACTTCGGCCACAGCATCGGGCAGCGTCTTGCCGGCTTCCTTGACGCAGATCGCCATGAACTCCGGCATGCGCGCCTCTAACAAGTCGGCGGCGTGTTCCAGGATGGTGGCGCGGCTTGCCGCCGGGGTGCGGTTCCAGCCCGGTTGGGCTGCAGCTGCTGACGCCAGCGCCTTCTGCACCGTTGCAGGGTCGGCCGGTTGCCAGTGCCCCACCGTCTCGCGGCGATCGGCCGGGTTCAGCACTGCTTCGCTCTGGGTACTGATCACCGCACCCGGGACCAGCGGCGCTGCCTTCCACGGTTTGACGGCGGCGTTGAGTTGCTCGGCCAGCTGCCGCAGATCGTTGTCGTTGGCGAGATTGGCGCCCATGGAGTTCTTCCTGTTCTGGTTCTGGCTGCGCAACAGATCGGTCGGCAGCGGGATCTTGGGGTGCGGGATGGAGACAAACGACGACACCGCTTCGACTGGATCGCGGATCAGGTCTTCGATGGCGACGTCCTCATCGGTAATGCGATTGACGAAGCTGGAGTTAGCGCCGTTTTCGAGCAGGCGACGCACCAGGTAAGGCAGCAGATCTTCATGCGAGCCGACCGGTGCATACACACGACACGGCAGCCCCAGACGATCGGCAGGAATCACCTCGGCATACAGGTCATCGCCCATGCCGTGCAGTTTCTGATGCTCATACGTCTTACCCGCTGAAATCGCACGCACCGCAGCGATGGTCTGCGCGTTATGAGTGGCGAACATCGGATACAGCGCGTCGCTGTGCGCAAACATGCGACGTGCGCAGGCCAGGTAGGAGACGTCAGTGTTCTGCTTGCGCGTAAACACCGGGTAGCCGGGGTGGCCTTCGATCTGCGCACGCTTGATCTCCGCATCCCAATAGGCGCCCTTGACCAGACGCACCGGAATGCGTCGGCCAACGCGCCGCGCCAGGTCGGCCAGGAAGTCGATCGTATAGGGCGTGCGCTTCTGATACGCCTGTACCGCCAGGCCATAGCCTTCCCAGCCATCCAGCGACGGGTCGGAAAAGGTGGCCTCGATGATGTCCAGCGACAGCTCCAGGCGATCGGCCTCTTCGGCGTCGACGGTGTAGCCGATGCCATACGACTTGGCCAGCTGCGCGAGTTCCAGCACGCCGGGCACAAGTTCGGCCATCACGCGTGCGCGCTTGGCATGCTCGTAGCGCGGATACAACGCAGAGAGCTTGATCGAAATGCTGGGTGCGGCGAACACATCGGTGCCGACGAAGCTGCCGCTGCGGCCGATCGCATGGATGGCATCGCGATACGCCTGCAAATAGCGCTGCGCATCCTTCATGGTCAATGCGCCTTCGCCGAGCATGTCGAACGAATAGCGATAGTCGGCGTTGTCGCCCTTGCGCGAACGCGACAACGCCTCGCCGATCGTGCGTCCCATGACGAACTGGTGGCCCATGATCTTCATCGCCTGCCGCACGGCCAGACGAATCACCGGCTCGCCGACGCGGCCGATCAAGCGCTTGAAGGCACTGGGCACATCGGCGCGGGTAAGGTCGTTGAGCTGCACAAGCCTGCCTGTGAGCATCAAGCCCCAGGTCGATGCATTGACCAGCACCGAGTCGCTGCCGCCCATGTGCTTCTTCCAGTCCGCATCGCCGAGCTTGTCGCGGATCAGCTTGTCTGCGGTGTCCTGGTCGGGAATGCGCAGCAGTGCCTCGGCCACGCACATCAGCAGCACGCCTTCCTCGCTGCCCAGATCGTACTGGCGCATGAAGGCTTCGATCGCGCCCTGATCCTGTGCGCGTGCACGCACCCGGGTCACCAGATCGGCGGCGAGTGCCTGCACCTTGGCCTGCTCTGCGGCCGGCAAGCGCGCCTGATCGAGTAGTTCGTGCACGTGCTCGGCTTCGTCCTTGAGCCAGGCAGCGGTGATGGCAGCGCGCAATGCGCCGGGCGCGGCCGGTAACTCGGGCGCAAGCAGCGGGTGCTCGGCGGCGGTGGAGGCAAGTGAGTCGAGCTGAGCGTTCATGCGAAAGGTGCCTGGGAATCTTTGCGCATTCTAGAGAGCCGGAGCACCCGCACACTTGTGTGGAAGCGGCAGCTTTCCCGCCGTTTTGTGCAGGTCGCCCACGGATGTGATGGTGGACCCGCTCACGGGCCTGTGCCGTCCGCTGTTTGAGTGAAGTATTTGATTTATGCGCATTTTTAGCTGCACTGCAGCAATTTGCTGATCGGCGGAAACGCTTGCCGCATGCGTTCGCGCGGGTCTACCATCGGGCTGTTCCCGCAGTCCGCTGCGTGTTGCCAATGATCGAAGTGCTGCCGTTGATGTCCGAAGGGGTTGGGACGCAATTGCGGTTGCGACCTCCGCGGGCGCTGTCGGCCAGGCAATTCGTGCTGTTGTTCGCAGTTCTGTCCGGAACGATGTGGGTCTTTGCGGGCCTGGGGTGGTGGACCGGTAATGTATTCGCGCCGGTATTCGCCCTGTTGCACAGTGGAATGGTGGCGCTGGCGCTACGTCAGTTGTGGCGAAGTGGCGAGCGCGAAGAAGCGATCCGGGTAGGGGAGACCGCAGTTGAGGTGTTTCCGTCCGGGCATGCGCCACCAGCGTTTCAGGCACATCCGCACTGGGTGCGGTTATGCATGGAACGCGACGACAGGGTGCTGTTGGTGAGCAGCGGCAGGCAGATCGAGATCGGAAGTTTTCTCGGGCCCGCCGAACGTGTGGAACTGGCAGATACCCTGAAACGCTTGCTCGCGGCCGCCAATGGCCGTCACCGATGACGTAAGGGTCTAGGCAATGACGCAACGCAGCAGCTGGAAGTCGACGTACACAAAGTTGGGCCTGGCGATGGCAGCGCTGGTCGGCGCACCGGGCGCCTGGGCGCAATCGGCTGATCCCAAGGAATGGCAGCTCAACATGGGCCGCGGGGTGACGCAGACCGCACGCATGGCCTACGAGGCGCATATGGTGGCGCTGTGGGTGTGCGTGGTGATCGGCGTCCTGGTGTTCGGGGCGATGGGCTATGCGATGTTCAAGTTCCGCAAGTCCAAGGGCGCGGTGGCTGCACAGTTCAGCCACAACACGCGGGCCGAGGTGCTGTGGACGGTGATTCCGGTGTTGGTGCTGATTGCGATGGCGTGGCCGGCAACGGCCAAATTGATCGCGATGTACGACACCCGCGAGTCGGAAATGACCGTCAAGGTCACCGGCTACCAGTGGATGTGGAAGTACGAATATCTGGGCCAGGGCGTGGAATTCACCAGCCGTCTGGCGCGCGAATCGGACCGCATCCGGCAGAGCGGCGAACGCCCTACCGCAGCGTCGCAACCGCATTATCTGCTCGATGTCGATAATCGCCTGGTGCTGCCGGTCAATACCAAGATCCGCTTCGTGATCACTGCCGACGACGTGATCCATGCATGGTGGGTGCCTGCACTGGGTTGGAAGCAGGATGCCATCCCGGGCATCGTCAACGAGGCGTGGACCAATATCGAGCAACCGGGCGTGTATCGCGGGCAGTGCGCGGAGTTGTGCGGCAAGGATCATGGCTTCATGCCGATCGTGGTCGAAGCGCTGCCCAAGGCCGAGTTCCAGCGTTGGCTGGCATCGCGTCGCAGCGCCACACCTGCAGCGCCCGCGGCATCGACGGCAGCAGCACCAGCAGCAGCGCCCACGCCCGCAGCACCAGCGACAGCACCTACCGGTGAGGCTGCACCCGCAGCACAAGCTGCCGCACCGACCGCCGCTCTCTAATACCGCTCGCAACCGCACCGCTTCACAGAGGTCGTTCCGTCATGGCGCATACCGCAGTCGATCACCACGGACACCATCAGCCCGGCTTCGTCGAGCGCTGGTTTTTTTCGACCAATCACAAGGACATCGGCACGCTGTACCTGCTGTTCTCCTTCGTGATGTTCATCATCGGCGCGGCGATGAGCGTGGTGATCCGCGCCGAACTCATGCAGCCCGGCCTGCAGTTCGTCAAGCCCGAATTCTTCAACCAGATGACCACCGTGCATGCGCTGGTGATGATCTTCGGTGGGGTGATGCCGGCCTTCGTCGGTCTGGCGAACTGGATGATTCCGTTGCAGATCGGCGCGCCGGACATGGCATTGCCGCGCATGAACAACTGGTCGTTCTGGTTGTTGCCGGTCGCCTTTACCTTGTTGCTGTTGACGCTGTTCCTGCCCGGTGGCGCACCAGCCGGCGGCTGGACGCTGTATCCACCGCTGTCGCTGCAGGGTGGTTACAACGTGGCCTTCAGCGTGTTCGCGATCCACGTGGCTGGTGTCAGCTCGATCATGGGGGCGATCAACATCATCGCCACCGTGCTCAACATGCGCGCGCCGGGCATCGATCTGCTCAAGATGCCGATCTTCTGCTGGGCCTGGCTGATCACCGCGTTCCTGCTGATCGCGGTCATGCCGGTGTTGGCCGGTGCGGTCACCATGTTGCTGACCGACAAGTTCTTCGGCACCAGCTTCTTCAACGCGGCCGGCGGTGGCGACCCGGTGATGTACCAGCACATCTTCTGGTTCTTCGGGCACCCGGAGGTGTACATCATGATCCTGCCGGCGTTCGGCGTGGTCAGCGAAATCATCCCCACCTTCAGCCGCAAGCCGCTGTTCGGCTATCAGGCGATGGTCTATGCGATCGCCGCGATCGCGTTTTTGAGCTTCATTGTGTGGGCGCACCACATGTTCACCGTGGGCATGCCGCTCGGTGGTGAGATCTATTTCATGTTCGCCACGATGTTGATCTCCATCCCGACCGGGGTGAAGGTGTTCAACTGGGTCAGCACGATGTGGAAAGGCTCGCTGACGTTCGAATCGCCGATGCTGTGGGCCGTGGCGTTTGTGATCCTCTTCAGCATCGGCGGTTTTTCCGGCCTGATGCTGGCGATCGTGCCGGCAGACTTCCAGTATCACGATACGTATTTTGTGGTGGCGCATTTCCATTACGTGTTGGTCACCGGCGCGGTGTTTGCCTTGATTGCAGCGGTGTACTACTGGTGGCCGAAGTGGACCGGGCGCATGTACAACGAGGCCTGGGCCAAGTTCCATTTCTGGTGGACGATGATCTTCGTCAACCTGTTGTTCTTCCCGCAGCACTTCCTCGGGCTGGCCGGCATGCCGCGGCGCATCCCCGACTACAACGTGGTGTTTGCCGACTGGAATCTGGTCAGTTCGATCGGTGCGTTCGGCATGTTTGCTACGCCGTTCCTGATGGCCGCCATTTTGCTTGCGTCGCTACGTAGCGGTGCCCGCGCCGATGCGCGCGCCTGGGAAGGTGCAAAGGGTCTGGAGTGGACGGTGCCTTCGCCGGCGCCTGCACACACCTTCACAGTGCCGCCGGTCATCAAGCCTGGAGATCTTGCGCATGAAGACATCGGCCACTGAATCGGCGTCGGAGCCGGCGGTGACGCGTCTACTTTCCGCTGCCGAGCGGCAGGCGCAGCAGCGCCGCGCGGTACGCCGCACGGCAATCACGGTGGGGATCATTGCGTTGCTGATCTATGCTGGCTTCATTGCCTCGGGCGTCATCGGCCGATGACTGCGCGCGCGCCCACGCATGCGCCAACCGCCGGCTTGTTCAAGCTGCTGGGCGTGGTGCTAGGCGTTTTCGTGCTGACCTTTTCGCTGGTGCCGCTGTACCGCATCGCGTGCGAAAAAGTCTTCGGCATTCGCATGGAGCGCGCACCGGGTAGCACCCGCGAGGGTGCATCCAATGCGGTGGGCGCTGGCAAACGCACGGTGCGGGTGGAGTTCGATGCCGGGGTCAATTCCAAACTGCCCTGGACGTTCCATCCCGAGCAAATGACGATGGACGTGGTGCCGGGCGAACTCAACGAGGCACTGTATTTCGCGCGCAACGACAGCAAGCGGGCGGTGGTGGGTAGCGCAGTGCCGTCGGTTGCGCCGGCACGTGCGTCGGGCTACTTCAACAAGACCGAATGTTTCTGTTTCACCGCGCAGACGCTGCAGGCCGGGGAGACGCGCGACATGCCGCTGCGTTTCATCGTGGACCCTGCCTTGCCTGCGGAAGTCACCACGATCACCTTGTCCTACACGTTCTATCGCAACGATGCGCTGACCTCGGAACTGCAGGGCGGCGCCGTCTCCGGCGCGCCGCGCGCGGCGCCGTAACCTTCATCCACCTGCACCACGACACGGAAGCAACGCCATGGCCGATCACAGTCCCAACGCCGATGCGTATTTCGTCCCGACCCAGAGCAAATGGCCCTTTGTCGGGTCGATTGCGATGTTCGTGATGATGATCGGCGTGGCCAGCTGGCTCAACGACGCGGCCTGGGGGCGCTGGACATTCTTCGCCGGCATGGCGATGTTGCTGGCGACCTTGTTCATGTGGTTTGGCGATGTCATTCGCGAGTCCAACGCCGGCAACTACAACCGCCAGGTGGACGGCTCGTTCCGCATGGGGATGGTGTGGTTCATTTTTTCCGAGGTGATGTTCTTTGGCGCCTTCTTCGGCGCCTTGTTCTACACGCGCGTGCTGACGCTGCCCTGGCTGGGCGGCGAAGGCGATGGCGTGATGACCAACGAGCTGCTGTGGAACGGCTATTCCGCTGCCTGGCCGACCAATGGTCCGGGCACGATCGGCGGGCAATTCCAGACCATTCCGGCCTGGGGATTGCCGCTGATCAACACGCTGATTTTGCTCACCTCCGGTGTGACGCTGACCATTGCGCATCACGCACTGAAAGGCGGCCGGCGCGGTGCGCTGCTGCTGTGGTTGGGGTTGACGGTGCTGCTGGGTTGCGTGTTTTTGTTCCTGCAGGCGGAGGAATACATCCACGCCTACACCGAACTCAATCTCACGCTGGGCTCGGGAATTTACGGCTCCACGTTCTTTATGCTCACCGGCTTCCACGGCATGCATGTGCTGCTGGGCACAATCATGCTGGCGGTGATGTGGCTACGCGCGGCCAAGGGCCACTTCAGCCGCGATAACCACTTCGCCTTTGAAGCGGCCGCCTGGTACTGGCACTTCGTCGACGTGGTGTGGCTAGCGCTGTTCCTGTTCGTGTATGTGCTTTGAGAATCGGGAATCGGGAATCGCCAGAGCGAGCCTTCTTTTGCTTCTACGATTCCCTACTCCCGATTCTCCATTCCCGGCCGCCTCAGCGTCCGATGCCATGCGGCTTGATCCAGCCGGTGTAGATGCCGATGATCACGATGGCGATCAATGCGACTGACAATCCAATGCGCCAGGTCAGTGCGTTGACGGTGCGTTTGGTCTGGCCGCGGTCGGTGAGCAGGTAATACAGACCGGCACCCAGGTTCCACAGGATCACGATCAGGAAGGCGACAATCAGCAGCGTCTTGAGCGAATCGTTCACAACAGCCCCGGTGGTCGTCGACGTGGTCCGGGCATTGCACGCTTTTTTGCGTCGCTTGTCATGACGCGCAAGCACACGGCGGTGTTGGGTTGGGCGCTGGCCGTGCTGGTCAGCGCGGAGTTTGTTGCGCTCGGGCAGTGGCAATTGCAGCGCATGCACAGCAAGCAAGCGTTGTTGGAACGCGCCGCGCATGTGCGCGAGACACCGTTGACCCTGGTGCAGGCAGTGGCCGCGCGGCAGGAGTTGGCGTGGGTGAGCGGACGCGTACGGTTCTTGCCGCAGCAGGTGCTGCTGGACAATCAATTGCATGCCGGACGTGCCGGTGTGCGCGTCTACCAGCTCGCCGCGGCGCAAGGCACATCGCATACGCTGCTGGTCGACCTGGGTTGGATGCCGCTGCCGGCGAATCGGCAACTGCCGAGCATCACTGCACTGGAAGGTACGCGCGACCTGCAGGGGCTGTTGAGCGCGCCGCCGTCATCCGGTCTGGCAATCGGGCCGGCGCTGGCGCCCACCGCCACGTCCAATACCTGGCTGGCGACACGGCTGGATGTGCAGGCGGTGCGCAGCACCCTGGGAAGGCGCGACATTTCGTCGCAGGTATTGCGCCTGGATCCAGTGGTGCCGGTCGGTTACGAGCGCGATCTGGAGATGCTGCCGAACACGTTGCCACCCGCGCGGCACTTGGGTTACGCGGTGCAATGGTTCGGTCTTGCCGCGGCGGTGCTGGCCACTGCAACGCTGCTGACGTGGCGTGCGCGGCGCCGTCGGCGGCGCGGGCACTGACCCGCGCGGCATGAGAAAATCGCCGGCATGACCTCTCCTACAACGGCCACGCCGCACTCGGTCAAACGCGGCCGCAGGATGCTGATTGCCCTGGCAGTGCTGTTCTTCGGCTCGATGTTGCTGGCCGGCGTGCTGCGCTTCTCCGGTTGGCAGCCGGCGTCGATGCGCAACAACGGACAATTGCTCAATCCGCCCGCCGACCTGCGTGCGCTGGTGCCGATGCGTGCGGACGGGAAACCGTACGCGTGGGCGCCTGGCGAGCGCATCTGGCGGATCGCGCTCGCACCACCGGCAGACTGCGCGCAGCAATGCGTGGCATTGGCCGCGGAACTGGACAAGGTCTGGCAGCTGCTTGGGCATCGCGCCGACAAAGTGGAGGTGCTGTGGATCGGCACACCGCCCGCCGGTCTGCCGCAGATGCCGGCCTTGCGCGTCCTGCGTGACGACGCCTCGTTGCGGCGCGCACTGCCGCGTGGCAACGATGCGGCCGGCGTGCCGGTGTATGTGATCGACCCCAACGGCTTCGTGATCCTGCGCTATGCCCCGGGTTTCGACCCGGCCGGCTTGCGTGCGGATCTGGTCAAGCTGCTGAAATTGATGTGAGCCCGTCTCGATGAATCTGTTTGCGCCACCGGCATTGTTCCGCCACTTCCACCGCATGGCCTGGCTTGCGGCGCTGTTCACTGCGAGCACGATTTTGTTCGGCTCGTTCGTGCGCCTGTCCGATGCCGGCATGAGCTGTCCGGACTGGCCGACCTGCTATGGCCGCGTCACCTGGCCGCAGACTGCCGACGAAGCCAACACGCATGTGGCCAGCAAGATTCGCCCGCTGGAATCGCACAAGGCTTGGCGCGAGCAGGTGCACCGCTTCCTGGCCGGCGCGCTGGGCGTGGAAGTGTTGGTGCTGGCGCTGCTGGCCGCGCGTCGCCGCCGCATGGGCATTGCGCAGGTCGTGTCGGCAGCGGCGCTGGTGGCGCTCTCGATCCCCTTGTACATGTCCGGCTGGCACACGCTGGCGATGGGTGTGGCAGCCGCGGGCGAGGCGATCCTGCTGCTGGCGGCGCTGCGCTGGAGCAATATCGATCTGGCACGCGCCGGCGTGCTGACGCTGGCGGTGGTTATCTTCCAGGCGCTGCTGGGCATGTGGACGGTGACGCTGCTGCTCAAACCCATCGTGGTGATGGGCCATCTGCTCGGCGGCATGCTGATGTTTTCGCTGCTGGTGTGGATGGCGTGGCGAGCGACCCATTTGCCGATCACGCTGGCCGACGCCTCGCGGCTGAAGTGGCTGCTGCGTCTGGGCGTGGCGGTGCTGGGCCTGCAGATCGCGCTGGGCGGCTGGGTCAGCTCCAACTATGCGGCGCTGGCCTGCGGCGGCGGTAGCTGGTCTGCGGACAACTTCCCGCGTTGCGTCAGCCAGTGGTGGCCGACGCATGATTTCCGCGAAGGCTTCACGCTGTGGCGCGGGATCGGTGTGGATTACGAAGGCGGCGTGCTTGATGGCGCGGCGCGTATCGCCATCCAGATGGCGCATCGCTTGTGGGCGATCGCGACCGCGCTGTATTTGTGGTGGCTGGCGTGGCGCTTGTCGCGTTCGCCGGGGATGCGCGTGTGGGCGACGGCGCTGGCGGTGCTGGTGGCGGTGCAGGTGACGCTGGGCATGCTCAACGTCAAGCTGGCCTTGCCGCTGGAAGTGTCGGTGCTGCATAACGGTGGCGCGGTGGCATTGCTGTTCGTGCTGGTGTCGCTATTGGCGCGGCTGCGCGCGCCGGAATGAGCATGGCTGTCAGTGCACGCGATTATTGGGATCTGACCAAACCAAAGGTGGTGGCACTGATCGTGTTCACCGCGCTGGTGGGCATGTTCCTGGCCATTCCCGGCGTACCGACCTGGGCACAGGTGCGTGCGGGCACGTTGGGGTTTGTAGGGATCTGGCTGGCCGCCTCGGCGGCGGCGGCAATCAATCAATTACTCGATGCCAAGATCGACGCGCAGATGGCGCGCACGTCCTGGCGTCCGTTGGTAGTGGGCAAGGTACGGCCGTGGCAGGTGATGGTGTTTGCCAGCGTACTGATCGTGATCTCCATGACCATGCTGGTGGTCTGGGTGAACGTCATCACCGCGGTGCTGACCTTCGCTTCGATGATCGGCTATGCGGTGATCTACACCGTCTACCTGAAACGGGCGACCTCGCAGAACATCGTGATCGGCGGGCTGGCCGGCGCCACGCCGCCGATGCTGGGCTGGGCGGCGGTCACCGGGCTGCCGACCACGGCCGACTGGATCAATGCCTCGATCCTGGTACTGATCATCTTCATCTGGACGCCGCCGCATTTCTGGGCGCTGGCGATTTTCCGCCGTGCCGATTACGCCAAGGCGGCGATCCCGATGTTGCCGGTGACCCACGGGGTGCCGCACACGCGCAAGCAGATCCTCATCTACACGATCGTGTTGGCGATCGTGACGCTGCTGCCGGTGGCAGTGGGCATGAGTGGTGTGTTTTATCTCGGCGGCGCGGTGGTGCTCAACGCGGTGTTTCTCTGGTATGCGTGGCGCATGCTGGACCCGCCGGACGAATTGTTTTCGATGAAGATGTTCGGCTATTCCATCGTGTATCTGATGGCGTTGTTCGCCTTCTTGATGGTCGATCACCTGTTGTTGCCGTGGGTGCGGTGAGAACCGCGGCAGACATCTGAGGCAGCCCGATTGCCGCTGCGCAGATGCCTGCCGGGTTGTGCTGGCTCAGCTTAGCCAGCTACTGCACGCGCTGGTGTTCTTGCTGTCGCAGCTGGTCTGCATTTTCTGCCGGAGTCGTGCCAGCACCGCGTTGCCTTCCTGGTGATGCTGCTTGCTCCAGGTTTTCAATGAGGCGCCCAGCCGGTCGAAGCGCTGACGGGTGCGCTGACGGTAGCCATCGGACTGTGTGGCCAGATCGCCGATCACCTGGGTGGCGGCTGCTTCGATGCCGGCGGTGTCGTCGGGGCTAAGCCGGATCAGTCCGTCCACATACATCACGCCCCACTGCATGCGGGTCGCGGGGCCGTCGGCAGTTTCATAGCCCTTCTTGAGCCAGGACGCCGCGGTCTTGCGATCGCCGCGTTCTTCGGCGAGCTGGGAGAGTTCCGCCATGTAGTAGTACGGGGTCTTGCTGCGTCCCAGTTCGGCCAGCAGCAATTGCTCGGCGGCGCTGCTGTCGCCTACCCCGCTCAACAACGAAGCCGCGCCGCTGATGATGGATTGCCGTTCCTCGGCGGTCTTGGCGGCGTCCACTGCCGTTTGCACGCGCTGGTGCACGGCAGCGACCACCGCTGCCGGCAACGGCGGTTGTGGTCCCTTCGGCTCGGTCTCGGTCGGCTGCCCTTGCGCAAGGCGTGCAAGTTGCATCTTCGCGTACGCAGTGCCCAGGCGGTCGCTGATCGACACGCTGGTATCGGCATAGACGGTGTCCAATGCCTGATCGAGCTTGGTCGACAGGGCGGCACGTTCGCCGGCGTCGGTGCTGGCCGCACCGACCAGACGCGCGGCGACGTAGCTCAGCGTGCCGAGGTTCGCGCGCAGTTCGGCCGGATCGGCCAGGATCGCTTCCAGCAGGGTGCGATAGGCCGGGTCTGGCGCGGGGGGCTTTTCTGCTGCGGCCAGCGCCGAGAGCGCAAACCGGTGTTGCAGTGCCGGTTGCGGGGCGGCCTTGGACAGGCGTGCGAGCAACCCGGCGGCGTCATCGGCCTTGATCAGCCGGTCGTCCATGCCCCAGGCATAGTTGCTGAGCACGGCCCAGTCGTCCGCGCTGAGTTCCTGCGGTGCGCGCTGCGCCTTGTCCAACAGCTGTTTGACGGTGGTGGTGCTGGTGGCGGCCACCCGCAGCACATCGGCAAGACGGGCGTTGTCGCTATCGCCGGCCAGACGGGTGATTTCGCTGCGGTCCGCGCGTAGCACGATGATGGTGGGGTAGCCCTTGATGCCGAATTGCTCGCCCCAGGCCTGCGCGCCTTGCGAGTCGCCATCCAGGTGCACCGCGACGAACTGCCGCGTGCGTGCGATGAACGCCGGATCCTTGAACAAGGTGGCCTTCAACTGGTTGCATGGTGGGCACCAGGCCGCGCCCCAGTACAGCAGGATCGGCTTGCCGCTTTCCTTGGCTTCGGCAAACGCGTCTTCGACATCGCCTTCGTGCCAGGCGATCCCGGTGTCTGCGGCAGGTGCGGCGGCGGGTGTGATGTGTGCGGGTGCCGACGGTGGCGCGGGCTTGTCGCAGGCGGTCAGGGTCGCAAGCACCGCAAGCAGTGCGATCAAGGACGGGGAAGGGCGTCGGCGGGACAGCTTCATGGGATCACCAGGGGAGGCGGCAGGGGATGGGTCAGCGACTCTGGCGAGCGGGGCTGCGCCCGCGCCGATGGAGGTCATGACCGTTGTATCTCTGCACACACGCCGGCAACGGCATCCGATGCGAATTGTTGTTACGCGCAGCGCACCGGTCTGGGTGCGTTCGACGGCCAGCGCACGGCCCATCGTGCGGGCGCAGGCGGTCGCATCGGCGCCGCCTGATCGCCGGGGTTCCCGCTTCAGTGGCGGCCGGTGGCCGGCGGCGGATCGCCCGGCGCGCTACGCGCGTAGCGCGCAGCCACGAACGCGCACACGATCAGCTGCAACTGGTGATACAGCATGATCGGCAACACGATCGCACCCAGGCCGCCACCGGCAAACATCACCTTGGCCATCGGCACACCGGTGGCCAGGCTCTTTTTCGAGCCGCAAAACACAATGGCGATTTCGTCGGCGCGGTTGAAGCCAAGCCGGCGCGCAAGGAAGGTGATCGACAGCATGGCCACTGCCAGCAACAGCGCCGCAGCGCCCAGCACCGCGAGCAATGCCGGCAATGGCGTCTTCTGCCACAGTCCTTCGTTCACCGATGCGCTGAAGGCGGTGTAGACCACCAGCAGGATCGTGCCCTGGTCGGTATAGCGCAGCACCGCGCGATGGCGTTCGACCCAACCGCCGATCCACGGGCGCATGAAATGGCCAGCCAAAAACGGCACCAGCAGCTGCAGCAGGATCTTGCCGATGGCCTCGGCCGGGTGCGCCATCGCGCCCTGGCTACCGACCATCGCGCCCATCAGCAACGGGGTGAAAAACACGCCCAGCAAGCTGGAAAGCGAGGCCGCGCACACCGCGGCCGGCACGTTACCGCGCGCCATCGAGGTGAAAGCGATCGACGACTGCACCGTGGACGGCAGTGCGCACAAAAACAGCACCCCGATGTACAGCTCCGGCGTCAGTGCGATATGCGCCACTGGCTTGAACAACAGGCCGAGCAATGGAAACAGTACGAAGGTGCAGGCCAGGATCACCAGATGCAGGCGCCAATGCAGCGCGCCGGCCTTGACCGCTTCGCGCGACAGCCGTGCGCCGTGCAGGAAGAACAGCGCAGCGATCGCCACATCGGTGACATCGTCCATGATCGCGGCGGCAGCGCCGGAGACCGGCAACAACGAGGCGAGCGTGACCGTGCACAGCAGCGCGAGGGTGAAAGGGTCAATGCGCAACCGCGCCAGCAGCTTCTTCATCGAGATCCGACGGTATCGCGCGAACGTGCGCGGGGAGCGGATCATTCTACGACGCGTGCGGGCGCTGCCTAAGAGCGGTCAACACGACGACTGCGCAGCCGTCAGGCGGGCGCGGCCTGTGCTCAGTGCGGCATGTACCACTCGGACACTCCGGTTCTGAGCGCGTCGTCCACACCCGCCTGACGACTGCTCGCTACGTGTTGTTAGCCGCTCTAAGCCTGAGTCGTTGTTGCCGCCGGTGTCCCCGCGGGGTCTCAGCGCTGCGGTTCGACGCCGAGTTGCTTGCGTACCGCCGCTTCCAGCGATGGCTGCATGCCGGCTTCGCGCCCGATCTGCAGCGCCTGTTCGGAACTGGCGCCTTCGCGTGCGGCGAGCAGGGCCAGCAGCGCGCCGGCGCGATTGCCGCTGGCGCAATGCAGTAACACCGTGCCCTGCTGTTGTTGATTGAGCACCCGCTGCAAGGCGCGTGCGGCCTCTGGCGTGAGTGCATCGGCGTTGCGGATCGGCAGGCGGACATAGCGCAGACCCAGTGCGTCGGCGGCTGCGATTTCGTCGTAACCGCGTGGCTCCTCGGGGGCGCGCAAATCGATCACGGTGGTGACGCCCTGGGCAGCGGCAGCGCGCAGGTGTGCCTGCGTGGGCTGGCCGGAACTGACGAGATTGCGAGCGGTGCCTGTGGGTGTTGTCTGCGCGAACGCGGCGCCGCTGAGCAGCGCAATGCACCAGGCCGCATGGCGTAGGCACTGGAGCATCACAACGCTGCGAGCGCTTTGAGCAACTCGCGCATTTCGTATTTGTCGGTGTTGTCCAGGCCCTGCGCGCGCTGTTTGGTCTGCAGTTCTTCCACGCGCTGACGCAGTAACTGTTTGTCGAGTTGGGCGACGACGTCGTGCAACTCGATCGCCCAGCTGTGCTCGTCGCCGGGGAGCTCCTGCGCGGCCAGCTTCTGCAGCGCAACCAGTTCCTCGCGGTCGGCGAAGTGTTCCAGCAGCGCGCCGGTGCTGATTTCCGGCCGTTGCCGCACCAGCGCCAGCAGCTCCATCAACAGCTCGATGCCGGGCAGGCGCAACCCGGAAAAATCGTGGTCGCCTTCCAGGCTCATCGCCAGTGAGGGTTGTTGCAACAGGATGGCGATCGACGCACGCACCAGGCTGCGTTTCTGCGTGGGCGCCGCCATGCGCGCAGGCGGCCGCGCTTTGGACGAGGACTGCTGCGCGGACATGCTCGCACCGACGCCGGTCATGCGCGCCAGTTCCTGCTTCATCAGATCGCCGAAGGCGCCTTCGGGAATCTGCGCCAGCATCGGCTTGGCACGCTCGGCCAGGCGCGCTTTGCCATCGAGCGTGTGCAGATTGATCTCGCGCGACATTTCGTCGAAAAAGAACTGCGACAGCGGCGTGGCTTGTTTCAGACGCTGATCGAAGGCCTGCGCACCTTCCTTGCGCACGATGGTGTCCGGGTCTTCGCCATCGGGCAGGAACAGGAAGAACGCCTGGCGGCCGTCCTTCATGCGCGGCAGCACCGATTCGAGCGCGCGCCAACCAGCCTTGCGCCCGGCGTTGTCGCCATCGAAGCAGAAGTACACATCCGGCGCATTGCGGAACAGTAGTTCGGCATGTTCGGGCGTGGTGGCAGTGCCCAACGTGGCCACCGCCTGGGTGACGCCGAACTGGAACAGCGAGACCACGTCCATGTAGCCCTCCACCACGATCAGCCGCTCGATCTTCTGGTTGGCCTGGCGCACCTGCCACAGGCCATACAGCTCGCGGCCCTTGTGGAACAGTGCGGTTTCCGGCGAATTGAGGTACTTCGGTCCCGGGTCGCGGCCATCGGCCGGCGCGCCCATGATGCGACCGCCGAAGGCGATCACACGGCCACGGCGATCGAAGATCGGAAACATCACCCGATCGCGGAATTTGTCGTAGACATGGCCGCGGTCGTTTTTGGAAAACAGCCCGGCGCGTTCGAGCACGCTCATGCGGCGCGCATCGGTGCCCAGGGTGTCCTTCAATGCGCTGTAGCCATCGGGCGCATAGCCGATCTGGAAACGCGCGCGGTTGTCGGCGTCCACACCGCGCCCATCCAGATACTCGGCCGCGCGCGCGCTGCCTTCGAGCTGACGCTGGAAGAACTTGGTGGCCGCTTCCAGTGCCGAATACAGCTCGCGGCTGTCGTCCTGCTGCTGCGGCGTGCGCTGCTGGGTATCGCGCGGAATTTCCATGCCGGCGCGCTTGGCCAGCTCGTCGACCGCATCGAGAAATTCGAGGCGGTCGTAATTCATCAAAAAGCTGATCGCCGTGCCATGCGCGCCGCAGCCGAAGCAGTGATAGAACTGCTTGGTCGGCGAAACCGTGAACGAGGCCGAGCGCTCGTCGTGGAACGGGCAACGCGCCGAATACTCCTTGCCCTGACGCTTGAGCGGCACGCGGCCGCCCACCACTTCGACGATGTCGGTGCGTGCAAGCAGTTCGTCGATGAATGCGTCGGGGATGCGGGCCATCCCGCTAGGATATCGCAGCGGCCAGCGGCCGCCTTGTTTTAGAGGGCGTCGGTATGCGCTAGCGATGCCCGCATCAGCTAACGCTCAGCTGTGCTGCGACGACGTCGGATGCGGGGCTACGGAAACCGCCTGCGCATCGGCTGGCGGCACGATGATCGGCGGGTGCTCCGGGTCCACGCCTGCTTCGCGCAACTTGCGATGCGAGCGTACCCGCTCGTCGATCACTGCGGTGATCAATGCACCGACGAAGAACACCACCGAGGCGTAATACATCCACACCAGCAGGATCACCAGCGTGCCCATCGAGCCGTACGCGCTGCCGGGCGCCGCAGTGGCGATATACACGCCAATGGCATAACGGCCCAGCGCAAAGAGCAGTGCGGTGATGATGCCGCCCAAGAACGCCTGACGCCAATCGACCGTACGGTCGGGCAGATAGCGATACAAAAACGCGAACGCCAACGAATACAGGGCCAGCGTGGTGACGTAGCCCACGGCCGGCAGCACCGACGGCAGGCGCGCAAACACCACCTGCAACGCAGTGGTGGCGATCATCGACACGATCAGCAAAAAGCCCAACGCCAGGATCACGCCGAACGAGAACACGCGCTTTTTCAGCCACGCCATCAGGCCGTCCAGACGCTCTTTGTCGGTACGGAAAATCAGGTTCAGCGCGTTCTGCAACTGCGCAAACACCGCAGTGGCGCCGATGAACAGCAGCAGCGTGCTCCACAAGCCCGCCAGTGAACCCACACCGGGCTGAGCGGTGGCGTTGCGGATGATGGTCTGCGCGACTTCGGCCGCGCTGCTGCCCGCCAGTTGCGCAACCTGCTGCACCAACGCCTCCTGCGCAGGCGGATACAACGAGGCCGTCAGCCACAACAGCAGCACCAGCAGTGGTGCCAGCGACAAAAGTGCGTAAAACGACAACGACGCGGCCTGCGTCATGACGTCGATTTCGATAAAGCGGTTCAGCAGGGCCATCGGCACGCTGCGCTGCAGACGGCTCACATGCTTGTGCAGATAGGCGGTTGAAAGCGTCGTCACCGGCGGGAACATCCTTGGCGCATACCGTTGTGCGCGCAGGTGGGTCGGAGCAAGGTCGGTATGCGGAAGAACCTTGCCCACGCCTGCGCTGGCGCACCCGTTCTAGCAGGGCCTGCTCGAAGGAGGGGTGAAAGCGCGCGCGTGGCGGTGCTGCGTGAGTGGGGTTGCGCGCGATGCGTGGGCGCAGCATGCGATGCAGCCGCTGGGTCGCGTCGTTGGCGACAGCGCTGGGGCTGCGACGTACGCGGTGTTTGGCGGGCGATGCCTGCAACGGCGGTGACGCGGGGGAGCCAACCCGGACTGCGGCAACCCAACTGGGGCCAGCATCTGCAAAGTGAAACCGGCCGATGACGCATCACCGACGCGTTACAGCCCGACACCACACGCCGTCCGCAGTGCCCCGGCCGTTGGCGCAGGGCAGTGCGGACGCGTGGATCAGCCTGCCAGGTGCTGCTTGACCAGGGTCGAGACCAGGCCCATGTCGGCCTGACCGGCCAGCTTTGGCTTGAGTGCGCCCATCAGCTTGCCGATGTCGGCCGGGCTGCTGGCACCTGTTTCGGTGATGGCGGCCTGGATGGCGGCGACGATTTCGGCTTCGCCCATCTTGGCCGGCAGGTAGCGTTCGATCACCACGATTTCCTCGCGCTCGATCTGCGCCAGGTCCTCACGTGCGGCGGCTTCGAACTGGGTGACCGAGTCCTTGCGCTGCTTGACCATCTTGTCGAGCACGGCGATCACTGCGGCGTCGTCCATCTCGATGCGCTCGTCCACTTCCTTCTGCTTGATCGCGGCGTTGATCAGCCGGATCACGCCCAGGCTGTGCTTGTCGCCGGACTTCATGGCGGCCTTCATGTCATCGGTGAGCTGCTGCTTGAGGGGCATGTGGTGACTCCTGGTTACGTGGTGAGGGGGTGCCGACGCGCTGCGGCTGGCAACGCGCACCGGCGAAACAGATGGGGCGGGCGAGATGGCTGTGCCCGGCGCGGGGCCGGCGGCGCATCGCCCATGACGGATTTCGATCCGGTCAGCGGACCAATACAAAAAGCCGGCGACGCTTGCGCGTGCCGGCTCTTGGGTTCTCTTTCGATGAGTCGCGCCTACAGCGCAGACCCACCGGCAAGAACCGCGTTCGATCAGTACAAGCGCTGGCGCTTGGTGACGTCGCGCGAGGAACGACGCAACTGACGCTTCACAGCAGCGGCAGCCTTGCGCTTACGCTCCTGGGTCGGCTTTTCATAGAACTCGCGCTTGCGGGTTTCGGCCAGCACGCCGGCCTTTTCGCAGGTGCGCTTGAAACGGCGGAGCGCAAATTCGAAGGGCTCGTTCTCGCGGACTTTAACGCTGGGCATGGGTTCTCCAGATAATGGGATTTCCGTCCGGGAGCCCCGGGCGGGTGCGAGCGGACTCGCGTGACGGAATTTCCGGGTTGCCCCGGCGAGCCGCGCATTATAACGACTTGCCAACGACCTGCAAGCCCCTGCCGAAATTTGTGGCGAGAAGCCCGCCAGAGCGTGCGCTTGCGCCCGACTCCGGCGCTGCGGATGCGGGCGCGCAGCATATCGCCAGCGGCGCATCTGCGCAGCATAAAAGCTGCGAAAATAGACGCTTGTTCTGTCTGCCGAGCTGCCGTGAAAGTCCTTGGGATCGAATCATCGTGCGATGAGACCGGCGTGGCGGTCTACGACACCGCCTTGTCCGGCGTGCCGGCGCTGCGCGCCCATGCGGTCTACAGCCAGATCGCGCTGCATGCCGAATACGGCGGCGTGGTGCCGGAGCTGGCCAGCCGCGACCATGTGCGCAAGCTGCTGCCGCTGATCCGTCAGACCCTGGACGAGGCCGGGTTGCGCATCGACGAACTGGATGGGGTGGCCTATACCGCCGGCCCTGGCCTGGTAGGCGCACTCTTAGTAGGTGCCGGCGTGGCGCGCTCGCTGGCCTGGGCGCTGGACGTGCCGGCGATCGGCGTGCATCACATGGAAGGCCATCTGCTGGCGCCGTTGATGGAAGACGACCCGCCGCAGCCGCCGTTCGTGGCGCTGCTGGTCTCCGGCGGGCACACCCAGCTGGTGTCGGTGAAGGCGCTCGGGCATTACGAGGTCCTGGGCGAGACCCTGGACGATGCGGCGGGCGAGGCCTTCGACAAGACCGCCAAGATGATGGGCCTGCCGTATCCGGGCGGGCCGCAGCTAGCGGCGCTGGCCGAAACCGGCACGCCGGGACGCTATAAGTTCGCGCGGCCGATGACCGACCGGCCGGGCCTGGATTTCAGTTTCAGCGGGCTCAAGACCCAGGTGCTGCTGGCCTGGCGCGCCAGCGACCAATCCGACACCACGCGGGCGGATATTGCGCGTGGCTTCGAAGATGCGGTGGTGGAGACGCTGGCGATCAAATGCCTGCGCGCGCTGGATGCGGCCGGCTGCACTACGCTGGTGGTGGCCGGCGGGGTGGGCGCGAACAAGCGCCTGCGCGCGCAGCTGCACGAAGCCGCGCAGCGTCGGGGTGGCCGGGTCTGCTTCCCGCGGCCGGCCCTGTGTACCGATAACGGTGCGATGATCGCCTTCGCCGGCGCGCTACGCCTGGAGGCCGGCGAGCGTGCCGGGGCCGAGGTGCATGTGACGCCGCGCTGGGATATGGCGAGCTTGCCGCCGCTGGCGGCGCGGGAATCGGAACTAGGGAATCGGGAATAGTTAACAGCTTTACTCCGACCCTGTCCGTTCTGTGCGCCGTGCTCTTGCCCCTCCCCATTCCCCATTCTCGACCCCCGATTCCCCATGGATAAAGTGTTTATTGAAGGTCTGGACATCGATGCGCTGATCGGCATCTACGACTGGGAGCGGCGGATCCGGCAGACCTTGCGGTTCGATCTGGAGATGGGGTTCGACAACCGCATTCCGGCGGCCAGCGACGACATTGCCGACACCTTGAACTACAAGGCGGTGAGCAAGCGCCTGATCGAATTCGTGCAGGCCTCCGACTTCGGGCTGGTCGAAACGCTGGCCGAGCGCTGCGCGGCGATCGTGCTGGACGAGTTTGGCGTGCACTGGCTGCGGCTGAAGCTGAGCAAGCCCGGCGCGGTGCGTGGCGCGCAGGCGGTGGGCGTGATCATCGAGCGCGCACGCCCGAACCTGAAGATGACAGACCACTCATAGCGGACTGCGGGCAGGCGATGACGTCGATTCCTAGCGACAATGCGTCCGCAAAGCGTGCGCTAGATGTCTCCAAGTCCGAATATCCGCTCCCGAAACTTGCATCATCGCGGTCGCGTCAGGCTAGAATTGCCGGCCATGTAAACGTTTTCTCAAGGATCTCATGGCTGCTGATCGCATCGAAACCCTGATTGCCCGGATGACCGTCGAAGAGAAGGTCGGACAGTTGGGTGTGTTCGCCGACATGGTGCGGCCGTTCGCACCGGACGTGAATCCCGAAGCCAATGTGCTCAACGCCGACGAGGTGCTGCAGCAGGTCCGCGAGGGCCGGGTGGGCTCGCTGTTCAATGGCGTCGGCGCCGCGCTAGGCGTGCAGATCCAGAAGGTGGCGGTCGAAGAAAGCCGCCTGGGCATTCCGGTGATTCTGGCCGCGGACGTGATTCACGGCATGCGCACGGTGTTCCCGATCCCGTTGGGCGAAGCGGCCAGCTTCGAGCCCGAGTTGGCCGAGCGCACCGCGCGCGCCACCGCGATCGAAGCCACCGCCGCCGGCCTGCACTGGACCTACGCACCGGCGGTGGACATCGCGCGCGATCAGCGCTGGGGCCGTGGCGCGGAAGGCGCCGGCGAAGACGTATTACTGGGTGCCGCATTTGCCGCCGCGCGCGTGCGCGGTTTTCAGGGCAGCGACCTCACCGCCGACGATTGCCTGCTGGCTACGCCCAAGCACTTTGCCGCCTATGGCGCGGTGGCGGCGGGTATGGAATACAACACCGTCGATATCGCGCCGCAGACGCTGCGCGATGTGCATCTGCCGCCGTTCAAGGCCGCCTTCGATGCCGGCGCATTGACGGTGATGTCCTCCTTCAACGACATCAACGGCGTGCCGGCCAGCGCCAACCACGAGTTGCTGACCGAGATCCTGCGCGGGGAATGGCAGTTTCCGGGCGTGGTGATTTCCGACTACACCGCAGACATGGAATTGATCGCGCACGGCTACGCCGCCGATGAGCGCGATGCGACCAAGAAGGCGTTTCTGGCCGGGTTGGACCTGAGCATGCAGAGCGGTTTCTATGCCGCGCATCTGCCGTCGCTGGTGGAAAGCGGCGAGGTGCCGATGGCCACGCTGGATGCCAGCGTGCGTCGCATGTTGCAGCTGAAAGAGGCCATTGGCCTGTTCGACAATCCGTATCGCTCGCTGGACCCGGCGCGCGAAGCCGATAACGCTCACTTGCCTGCACACGATGCGTTGTCGCGCGATGCGGCGCGGCGTTCGATCGTGTTGCTAAAGAACGACGGCGCGCTGCTGCCGCTGAAGAAGAGCGGGCAGCGGATCGCGTTGATCGGCCCGTTCGTGCAGGACCGCGAGAACATCGAAGGGTGTTGGACATTGTTCGGCGACAAGGCGCGTTACGTGACCCTGGAGCAGGGCGTGCGCGCCGTGGTTGGCACCGACGATCTGAGCGTTGTGCAGGGTTGTGGCCTGGAAGAGGCGCTGCCGGGCGGTATTTCGGCGGCCATCGATGCCGCACAGGCCGCCGATGTGGTGGTGCTGGCACTCGGCGAGCCGCAGCGCTTCAGTGGCGAGGCGCAGTCGCGTACCGAGATCACCTTGCCGCCGGCGCAGCAGGCGCTGGCCGAAGCGGTTGCCGCCACCGGCACGCCCATCGTGGTGTTGTTGCGCAACGGCCGCGCGTTGGCGCTGCATGGCGCGGTACGCGACGCCGAGGCGATTGCGGTGACCTGGTATCTGGGCACCCAGACCGGCACCGGTGTGGCCGATGTGTTGTTCGGCGACTACAACCCGTCCGCGCGTCTGCCGATCAGCTTTCCGCAGGTCACCGGACAGCAGCCGTATTTCTACAATCATCTGCGTACCGGCCGTCCCGAGCTGCCGACCTTGTCCGAATACAAGGCGCGTTGGCGCGAAATGCCCAACGAACCGCTGTATCCGTTTGGGCATGGCCTGAGCTACACCACGTTTGCCTATGCGCAGCCGCAGTTGAGCGCCGCGCAACTTGGGTGGGACGACACGCTGACCGTCACCACGCGCGTGACCAATACCGGAACCGTGGCCGGCGAAGAAGTGGTGCAGTTGTATGTGCACGATCGCGTGGCAAGCCGGGTGCGCCCGGTGCGCGAGCTCAAGGGGTTCCGCAAGGTGTTGTTGCAACCCGGCCAACACAAGGATGTGGTGTTCACGCTGACGCGCGAGGCGCTGGCGTTTACCAATCCCAAGGGCGTGTTCGGTGCCGAGCCCGGCGTGTTCGATGTGTGGGTGTGCGCGTCGGCCAAGAGTGGCGAAGCGGTGACGTTCGAGTTGCTTGGCGCCTGAGCGCGCTGGTCAAGGCGGTGGTGTGCCGTCGCGTCGATAAGCGGTCTGCTGCAATGAGAGCGCGTGCAAGACGTGACCAACGCCACTGACTGCCGCTTGTGCTGTTAGCGGCAGGTAGCGCGTGATGGGGCAGGGGGAGCGTGGCCTGGCCTGGCCTGCTGTCGCACCGCAGGTGCGTGTTGAGATCGACGCACCCATGCATCACGCGTTGAGGCCACCGTCGCTGCGGAGACGAGCGCGTCCCAGCGCGATAGCGCACAGGCTTACGCGGGTAGTGACAGATTGCGTTCGTGGCGCATGCCGCGCGCCGGCGAGACAGAATTGCCGCCATTGATGTGACTGTTGAGCACTGCAGAACGCGCGCCGAGATGTCGCGGTGCACTGCCTGCGCGCATCGATGCGCAGGCAGTGCCGGTATTGACCTATCTCACGCCGCTTACGCGTCGTTTTCGACCGCAGCCTTACTCTTGGGGGTGAGCTTGAGCAGACGCCCGGTGCTGCCACTGGCTTCGTCTTCCAGTAACCACAGCGCACCGTCGGGACCTTGCTCCACTTCGCGGATGCGTGCGCCCATGTCGTAGCGGGCCACTTCGCGTGGCTGATCGCCCAGCGAGACCTGCACCAGCGCCATCGACGACAGGCCGCCGATAAAGCCCTGGCCGCGCCACGCCGGGAACTGCGCGCCGTTGTAGATCACAAAACCTGCCGGCGAGATCACTGGCGTCCAGCTGATCTTGGGCGCGGCAAATTCCGGGCGCGTGTTGTGGTCGGGAATCGGCCTGCCGTCGTAGTGGTCGCCATTGGAGACGATCGGGTAGCCATAGTTGGCGCCGCGCTGGATCAGATTGAGCTCATCGCCGCCGGCCGGGCCCATCTCGTGTTCCCACAACCGGCCCCTGCCGTCGAATGCGATGCCCAGGATGTTGCGATGCCCCAGCGACCACACCTGTGCAGCCACGCCACCCTGCGCGGCGAACGGGTTGTCGGCCGGTACGCTGCCGTCGTCGTTAAGGCGGATCAATTTGCCGAGATTGGCTTTCATGTCCTGCGCCGGATCGAACTTCTGGCGCTCGCTGGAGGTGATCCACAGCTTGCCATCGGGGCCGAACGCGAGCCGGTGGCCGAAGTGGCCATTACCGGACACCTTGGGACTCTGACGCCAGATCACCTTGAGGTCGGACAAGGTGCCGCCACCGGTAGCATCCAGTGTGAGCTTGGCGCGCGCGACTGCCGCGCCGCGGATGTCGCCCTGGCCCGGTTCGGCGTAGCTCACATAGACCAAGCCATTCTTGGCGAAGCGCGGATGGGCCAGAACATCGCCAAACCCGCCCTGGCCGCCGTAAGCGACCGCTGGCACACCGGTCACGGCGCTCTTGCGATTGGTCTTGGGGTCCAGACGCATCAAAGCGCCGCGCTTTTCGCTGACCAACAGCGTGCCATCGGGCAGGAAGGTCATCGCCCAGGGTTCGTCGAAGTCGGCTACGGTGGTGGCCTGGAATGGCCATTGCGCCTTGGGAATGGAGGCGGCCGGGGCGGCCGCAGGTGCGGCCAGTGCGGCGCCGGTGGCGAACAGGGTGGCCGAACAGGCCAGAGCAAGCAGACGACGGATAGACATGAGGTCCTCCAGGGGATAGGCACGGTCACGCTGCAGCCCTCCCACAACGTGTTCCGCGTCGGGTTTTCAAGTACCTTACACGACGCTAGCGGGGCCGCCCTGTCGCAGATCACTCTCCGCAGGTCGGCCGCGTCTCACATCGTTGTTTCATCCTGCAGTTTCACCATGAAAAGGAGTTTCCATGGCCACGCAAAAAACCTCGCCCGCCTTTATCGCTGCGTCGTGGGCTGCCTTGTTGGCAGGCAGCGCTGCGTATCTGATCGGCTTATGGAACGCGCAGATGTTGCTCAACGAGAAGGGCTACTACTTCACGCTGCTGTTGTTTGGTCTGTTCGCCTCGGTGTCATTGCAAAAAAGCGTGCGTGACCGCGCGGACGGGATTCCGGTGACGGGTCTTTACTATGCCATCTGCTGGTTCTCGCTGATCATCGCCCTGGTGCTGCTGGCGATCGGCCTGATCAACGCAACGTTGCTGCTGAGCGAAAAAGGCTTTTATGCAATGGCGTATGCGTTGAGCCTGTTTGGCGCAGTCGCCGTGCAGAAAAATACGCGCGATGCGATGGATGCAGACGCAACCCAGCACACCTCGCGTGTCGCACCGCCGCCGCTCGACTGACGGGCGACTCTCCTTGATACAACAACGCCACCTCGACGGTGGCGTTGTTTGTTTACGGCTTTGGCTTGCTGTCGCCCGAGACGAAATCCGCTGCGTTTTCCCACGCGCGCTTGACGGCGTGTCGGGCCTTGCTCCAGCTCAAACCATCGGTGCCGCGCTTGGCTTCCCAATCGCGATGCAGTTCGGCTTCGACCTGATCGTAGGCGCGCGCATTCTCGCGGATCCGTGCTTCATGCCCGACCAGATAAGCGCTTTCGTAATCTTCGTAACGGTCGCCTTCGGTGTAATACGGCTCTTCGGTAAAACGTTCACGCCAATAGCTGGATACGTTCTGGCTGCGGTCTTCGTCCGGCGCGCGGCCTGGAATCTGATACGGCACGTTCATGCTCGTCTCCGTCATTGCGAATGTGCGAACCAACTTAGGCAGCGGGGTGTTAACAGCGCGGCACGCGGGGTGATGGTTGGGTCAAGGCGACGTTGCAGCTGCGCTCATGCATCGCTCTAAACAGGCGAGCTGCGTTTATCCGCGTGCGATGCCTTTCATACCGCTGCCGACGCTGCCTCATACGGCAGCGGTTTGGCGCCGGCAGCGACGATTGACGGCTCCGCGGCCTGCAGCGCCTGTTCGTCGGCATCGATGACGACCAAGATGCGTCCGGCTTCGATTTCGTCCTCGAACTGACGGCGCACCGGGTCGGGCACGGTGGCGCCGATCAGGGCCGACGACCAACTGCCCACCAGCGCGCCGGCCAGTGCCATGACGCCAACGCCGGCCAGGGTCAGGCCGATTGGCGGCACAGCGACTGCCACCAGGCCTGCCACCAACCCGGCCGCGCCACCGGTGGCCGCGCCGCGTGCTGCGGCCGGCACAAAATCGGTCTTGGCGTCCTTGCGCTCGTCCGGTACGTCGTGCAGTTCGATATCCGAGCGGGCGATCAGCGACAACGCCTCATTGTCGATGCCGGCGCTGCGTGCGGACTGCAGTACGCGTTGCGCGCTTTCAAGATCGGGTGTGCTGTAGACGCGACGCAGTTTCATCGCAAGCTCCCATGCAAGTGAGAGTGCAGCGTTGGGCGTGCCCGGTTAGACCTGCGTGAGCGCGGCGCGAGCGTGTTGCGAAGCTGCTACACCGTCTTGCGCGGAAACAGGTAAAACGCCCAGCCCACCAGCAATGCCACGCCCGCAGCTGCCAGATTTTGCCAGCTGGCGCTGGCCAGCAAGCCGAGCGATAGTAACAACGCAGCGACGGGAATGAGTGGACCTCCCGGCAATCGTAGCGTGTCGGTGCGCTGCCGATAGCGGCGCGCCAGCACGATCACCGCCGCCGCCGTGCCGATGTAGGCAAACAAGCGCGTGACCATCGACAGCAGTGCCAGCTGGGTGAACGAGCCCGACAACGCGAGCGCCAGCGACAACACGCCCTGGGTGAGCACCGCGGCTGCGGGAGTATGAAAGCGCGGATGCACGCGCGCCAGAAACGCCGGTCCGTAGCCGTCCTGCGCGAGCGCGAACAGAAAGCGCGGACCGAGCATCACTGTGTTGCTGGTCGTGCCCAGGATGGAGATGGTGGCGCCCACGGTTAGAATCAGCGCCAGCGCCTCGCCGCCGAAGCCGCTGGCCGCATCCGCCAACGGGGTGGGCGAGGCCGCCAGATTGGGCAGCGTCCCTTGCGCGACAACCTGTACGGCGGCGTAGATCACGGTCACCGTGACGATCATGGTGATGAGCGCAAATGGCACGTCGCGGCGCGGGTTGCGGTATTCGCCGGCCGCTGCAGGAATGTTTTCGAAACCCGCATACGCAAACAGCAGTAGCAGGGCGGCCTCGCCGAGATTGCCCAGGTCGCGCAGGTCAGGAGATTTGCCGGCAAACGCCCACGACCAGTCCACATAGAACAGCCCGATTGCCACGAACAACAGCAACGGCACCAGTTTGCCGATCACCAGGACGATGCCGGTGCGCGCAGCCGACTTGACGCCGATGACGTTGATCGCGGTCAGCACACCGAGCGAGCCGACCACGACCAAGGTGCGCGCCCATGCATCGGTGGAAGCGGTGGGCCAGAACCGCGCCACCGCATCGGCCAGCCCGTTGCTCAACGCCGCCGCCGAACTGATACGGGTGAGCCAGATCATCCAGCCGATCTGAAACCCGACAAAGGGGCCAAACGCCTCGCGCGTGTAGAGGTAACTGCCGCCGGGCGTATCGAAATAGCTTGCCGCCTGCGCGTAACACAGCACCAGCAAGGCCACCGCCAGCCCGGCCAGCATCACCGCCCACAGGCTCATCGGCCCCAGTAGCGCCGCGGTGGCCGCGGGCAATAGATAGATGCCGCTGCCGATGACATCGTTGATCGATAAACCGACGATCTGCCAGCGGCTGACCACACGCACCAGGCCGGTGCTATCGGACGGGGGCGCGGGCGTGCTCATGGTGCGGCCTCGACCAGATCGGGCAACTGCCACTGCGCTTGCAGGCGTGCGTAATCGGCGCGCGGCAGCAACACGAAGAGCGGCTTGTCCGCGGGTTTCAACCACGCCAGCAGATGCTGCATGTCGGCAGGCTGCATCGCCGTGCAGCCGGCGGTGAACTGTCCCGGAGTGCGCCACAGATGCGCAAAGATACAGCTGCCGCGCCCGGCAATATTGTTGGGGTTATGCGCGATGACGAAACCTTCGCGATACCGCGCATCGCCGGGATGGCGCAGGTCCAGGCGCATCGGCTCGGTGGAACCGGCCACCGCCGCTTCACCGACCAGCGCGGCATCGACGATGCGGTTGTAAAGCGGCGAGCTGGGCACATCCATGCAGTAATGCGTGGCGCTCATGGCCTGATACGGCATGGCGCTGTCGATGCTGGCGGAATAGCCAAATGCCGGGCCGATGGCAAAGACCCCGGCCGGGCTGCGGCCATCGCCTTCGCGCTTCTGTGGGCCTTGCGATTGCGCCGGGTGCAGACCTTCGCCCCAGGCGCTGCCATGCCGGCCGAGTGCGACCGCGAAGCCTGGCGCGGCTGGCGTCCATTGGCCATCGACACGCGTAAAGGTCTGCAGCCGCGCCTGCGTGCTGTTCCAGTCCGGCGTGGTTACCACGATCAGCGCGCGTGCCTGCTGCAGCGCCTCGATCGGTTCGCCTGCGGCGGCGCCATTGCTGCACAGTGCCAGCGCCAGGAGCAGGGTGGATCGCAACAGGATGGCAAGGCGCATGCGGGCTCCGGACGGCAGGGGACGAACTGGTGAGAGTGGCGATGCATCTGTGTGGATGACGGCACGCCTACCGTAACCGATGGTGTCGGGTGGGGCAGGCCTACTGTACCCAGCAATGCGCGTGTGTGGCGCATGGCGATGTCGACTGCATGTGTGTCTTTGCAGTGCTGCGCTGGAATCACGATCGCTGCGTGCGTCGTTTTTCTACGGCATGGATCGCGCAAGCGGCTGGTTGGGAAATGCGCATGTTCCTAATCGATTGCTCGGTTGCTTGCCGCCCGACATGTCGCTTGCAACGGCCAGGTCAATCGGGCAACAGCTCCAACCCGCGGATACGGCGGATACCCAGACCCGGCGAATCGTCGATATGGATCTGCGCCTCATCGAACTGCACGCCGCCCTCGGTGGGGTCGAACTGCCCCAGCGCCGGCGCATCCAGATCGGCCAGGGTGATGCTGTCGGCCTTTGCTACCGCCAGATGCACGGCTGCCGCAACGCTGATGCTGGATTCGATCATGCACCCGATCATGCACGGCACGCCGTACAGCGCAGCGATATCGGCGATGCGGATGGCATTGGACAGGCCGCCGGTCTTCATCAGTTTGATGTTGACGATGTCGGCCGCGCGACGCTGGAGAAGGTCGATCACCTGCGATGGTGAGAACACGCTTTCGTCGGCCATCACCGGGGTGTCGATACGCGCGGTGACGAAGGCCAGGCCATCGATATCGGCGGCCTTGACCGGTTGTTCGAGCAATTCCAGCACGATGCCGGCATCTTCCAGCACGCGCATGCTGCGCACCGCCTGTTTGGGTGTCCAGCCCTGGTTGGCATCCAGGCGCAGCGATGCGCGCCCATCGACGGCTGCGTGGATCGCCTTGACGCGTTCGACATCCGATGCGCTGTCCTTACCCACTTTGATCTTCAGCGATCGATAGCCGCGCGCCAATGCCGCCTGCGCCTGCGCGACCATGATGTCGATGCGATCGGCGCTAATGGTGATGTCGGTGGTGATGCGCGGCGTGCCGCCACCGAGCAACTGATAGAGCGGCGCACCGAAGGACTGCGCCCATAGATCGTAGAGCGCGATTTCCACCGCGGCTTTGGCGCTGGTATTGCGTTCCAGCGCATGCTGCACCAGACCGCACAGCCGATTGAGATCGGCTACATCCTGGCCGATCACACGCGGTGCGATGCACTGCTGGATCGCGGCAATGATGCTGCCGTGCGTGTCGCCGGTGATCGGCGCGGTGGGCGGCGCGGCGCCATAGCCGATATGTCCGCTATCGGTTTGCAGCAGCACCACCACGTCTTCGATCGCCTGCACGGTGCGTACCGCAGTCTTGAACGGTGTTTTCAATGGCACGCGCAGCATGCCGAGGCGGAAGCCGGTGATCTTCATGGGGAGCCGATCGGCGCGATGCGCTGGATGCGAGTGATGTGATCGATGAATGGTGTGCCATCGGTGGCCAGCAACGGCAACAGCGGCGTCACCGACACGCCGTTCAAGCGCGCGCGCTGCACACTGCCGTCGGCAGCGCGATAGTTGGCGCCGGCTACATCGTGAATCACCCACAGTGTGCCGCGCTCATGCCCGATCACCAACATCACGTGGCCAGGGATATAGATCAGGTCGCCGATGCGCAGCAGCGCCAGCTGCTGCAGACGCTGCGGTCGCGGCGCGCGTGCATCGAACGCAGCAGTGCGCAGCGCCGGGCTGCGCGCCTGATCGCCGGTATTGCGCGGCAGCGCAATCCCCAGACTGCGATAGATATCCAGCACAAACCCACTGCAATCGCGGGCGTCGTAATCGTTGCCCCAGCCGTAGCGTTCGCCGAGAAACTTGAACGCCTGGCGCAGCAATGCGGCATTGGTCGCGGGCAAGGGGCCAATGTGCACATCGACGCCACGCGGGATCAGGGCAGGCAGCAGTTGCAAGCCACCATCGGCATCGCGCACTGGGAGTTGCACCACGTGGGCCGCCAGCGGCAGTTGTCCGTTGACCGGCTGTTGCGGTGGCCAATCGGCATGCAGGGGCAGGCTGGTGCCCATGTCCAGCGACAGTGCCGAGAGGGCAGGCAGTTCGGGGGTGTACGCGGTTTGCACGCGTGCACCGGTGACGAGTATGCGTGGGCTGCGGTGTGCGTACTGCAGCACCTGCTCGCGACTGCCTTCGGCGATCTTGTCGGCAGCGATCCACGCCGCGTAGTTGGCCGCAAGCACAAACCGCCACGCGCCATCGGCACTGGTATGCAGCACGGCCACCGGCGTGCCTGGATACAGCGCGGACTCCTGAAAGCGGTCGATATCAAGATCGTCGGGACTGATGAACACGCGCTGGGAGGTGGGGAAGGTGCGCAGTGCCGCGCGCTGGACGACCAGTGCGAAGTGCGGCGCCACGTTTTCAGGAATTGCGTCCAATGCCAGCGTGTGGCGCAGCTCCGACAGGCGCGCTGCGTCGATACGCTGTCCATCCATACCGTACAACGCACGGGTTGGTGGCGCCGACAGCGCCTCGATCCGCGCTCGCACTGCAGCGCCGGGCATGACCTCGGGCAGCTGCGACAGATCGTGCATGGACGCATCGTCGCGCAACAGGCGGGCATTGAAGGTTGCGATCTGTGCGGCGTTCAAGTGCAGCGCCTGCGCTTTGCTGCTGCGCTGGATCCAGTAGTCCGGCGTCAGTTGCGTGTCGCTGACGGCGAAGGGTGCCGCTTGCGAAGCGGGCATGCTCGCGGGTGCGCCTCCGCACGGCAGCGCGAGTGCGATCAGCAGCAACGTCAGCAGGCGGCGCAACAGTGGCGGCATGAAAAACTCTCGATGAATGCATGTGGCGTGCAGTGCAGCGTGGAGGGAACAACAGCGTGCCGGCTTCCATTTGCTGCAACTGCGAGACTGATCGGGAGTGTACGCGGGACGCCTCGCGGTGCGGAGACTGCCAGCGGTGATCGCTTTGCAAAGGCGCGTGATTGCCTGGTGTGTGATGACGTGCCGCTGCCATGGGAGACGCCTCGGTCGAGTGGTCGTTGCCGCGCGCCTTGCCGCCGCGCCAACGCTGACGCGTTGTCTTGCCACCCGCACCTGCGGCACTCGGCAGACCATACCGTCGCCGGAAGCTGCATGCCGCACCGGTCGCGGGCGAAGGTTTGCGACCAGTCATACATAACTGCAGTGGCTGTCAGCGGACGCGGCCACGACGCGGAATCGGCATCGCCTCTCGTACACTGCAGTTGTCCGCATCTGTGTCCATCTGGCGACTGATTGCCAGCTGGTGTCAGCCGCCCTGAATGCCCGTCAAGAGAAACCCGATGTCGCCTATTTCCCAATCGTGTTCATCGGCCTGGCTGCGGGCACTGGTTTGCCTGGCTGCGTTGTCGCTAGGTGCTTGCGCGCATGCACCGCAACGCAACCCGCTTGCGCAGTGGGTGCCGTCGCCCAATTACGACACCCGGCGGCCGATTCTGATCGTGCTGCACTTCACCGACCAGCACTCGGTGCAGCAGAGCCTGAGCACGCTGCGTGGGCGCAACAGCGGCGGCCGCGTCAGTGCGCATTACCTGATCGGCGAGGATGGGCAGCGCTACCAGTTGGTCAGCGACGCGCAGCGCGCCTGGCATGGCGGCTCCGGTCGCTGGGGCACCATCACCGACATCAATTCGGCTTCGATCGGCATTGAACTGGACAACGACGGCAGCGAAGCGTTCGCGCCAGCGCAGATCGACAGCCTGCTGGTGTTGCTGCAAGACCTGTGCACGCGTCTGCGGATCCCGCGCACCCATATCGTCGGTCATGAAGACGTCGCTCCTACACGCAAGAACGACCCGGGCCCGCTGTTTCCCTGGAAACGCCTGGCCGATGCCGGCTACGGCCGCTGGCCCGCGCCGGACGCTCCGTCAGCACCGGCAGGCTTCGATCCCTGGCAGGCGCTTGCGTTGCTTGGCTATAGCCTCGACGACCCCGCCGCCACGCTGCAGGCCTTCCATCACCACTATCGCGGCAACAGCGCCAGTACGCTGGATGCCGAGGATTTGCGGATCCTGCATGCGTTGACACGACTCACCACTTCTCCCGCTGTGCCACTGACTCCGGGCGAGCTCGAAGCCAAGTGACGCGGTGCATCAGCGCGTGGGAAGGCGGGCTCCATTGGCGGCAGAGCGGGCCGCGTTAGGTGTGGAAGGAGTTAGGTGCCTTTCGTGATTGAGGCGGTTTTGTAAATCCACTGGATCTGCAGCGCATTCTTGATAGGGTTTTCCCCTGCCAATGATTGAAAGGATGTCGCGTGATGAGTCTCAGGAAGACAGCACTGTGTGCGGCAACGATGCTGGTCCTTGGCGGTTGTTCGGACAAGGCCAGCGACACGGCTCAGGCCGGCGCGCCGCCTGCGCCTACCGAGACGGCAGCCGCAACACCGACGACGTCTCCCGCAGCGCAGCCCCAGCAAGTTACCGCCGAGGTGCCGGCCGCTGGGCAAGTGCTGAACGACGTTTATGGAATGAAGGGCGACGGCTCAGCGTCCTACACCGTCGACAACGGTGCTCTGGCCACTTTCTGGTATGGCTATCGCTTCGACTTGGGCGGCAAGCACTACTACACCGGCTTCGCCAATGCCGGGCCCGGAAAGTATGGCAAGGCAGAGGAAAGCGACGGCCCAGATCCCGGCGTTGGGGTCAGCATTAGCCAAGCGACGTATGTGCTGGACGCAGTGGACGGCAAGCCGACCTGGACGCTGTTCCACGCCCAGCAGTGGGCCGGCGATTTCGGCGCGAACGAGAAGGCCGATCCGCTCGATGAGAAGCGCAAATCGCAAAGCACCGAAACCAAGGACGGCCACCTGCTTCTGGCGGTGCCGACCACACGGTTCGCAACCGGCGTCAGCATCCCGGGCTTCGCTATTTTCAGCTTCGACCCGAACAAGAACGACCTCGGCGATTACAAGGGCTGGGTTTACTTGGGTACCGTTGCGACCGGTGAAGACAACAGTGCAGCGTGCGACGACGGCGGGACGATGAAATGCGCCTCCAGCAGCGGTACGCTGAGCCTTGAGCCGAACAAGACTGGTTCCATGCCGACGCTGCGCGTTCTCATGACAGGCACTGCCGTCTCCGGTCCAGGCAAGGTCCGTGTCCTGGACGCCGCCGATACGGTGACCTACACCTTCGACGCGTCCAAACAGCAGTACACCCCGCCGCTGGATCAGTGAGCACTGCTCGAGCACCTTCGTGTCTTTCACGACCATCCCGCTGCGCGACGCTAGGCTCTCAAGTGCCTTCTGTCAGTATCTGTCCTTCTCAAGGAATAGATTGCTCAGGCGTTTGTTGATGCATCGATCGCCTATGCTTCGCAAATGGCGTACACCCCTCCAGTCCACATTCCAACGGTGCCTTCGGGCTGCCAAAAGCCTGCACTGCCGTGGCTGTTACTTACAGGGTCGTTGGTAAGCACATGCTTCGCTGCCACCGCAGCGCCGGTCATTTCGCCGGCGACCACTGCTGCAGAAGTTGGCCTGATCGATGTGCGCACGCTTGCGCCGGAGATCGCCGTCGACATGCGCTATGCGGGAAGCGACAACTTCACCGGACGCGTGGTGCCTGGGTATCTCGCGCCGCGGTGTTATCTGTTACGCCCGGCAGCCGAGGCGTTGGCCAAGGTGGCGCGTACGCTCAAGGCAGCGGGATATCGCTTGCAGGTGTTCGACTGTTATCGGCCTGTGCGTGCGGTGCATGCATTCGTGGCATGGGCGGCGGATCTGCAGGATCAATCGACCAAGCCGCAGTACTACCCACGTGTGGACAAGCGGGCGCTGTTGGGCGACTACATCGCCGAGACCTCTGGACATAGCCGCGGCGCGACCCTGGACCTGGGCCTGCTCGACTGCCGGCGCGGTGCGTGTGATGCGGTGGAGATGGGCACCGACTTCGATTTCTTCGATCCGCGTGCGCATACCGATGCACCCGAGATCAGCAGCGCGCAGCGTGCGCATCGCCAGCGCCTGTTGCGTGCGATGGCCGCCGAGGGATTTGCCAACTATCCGATGGAATGGTGGCATTTCACTTTCCGTCCCGAGCCCACGCCTGATACCGCTTACGATGTACCGGTGGACTGAGCGCGCCCACGCTCAGCCGCAACGGCTGCCGGTCTGGTTCTACGCGTGCAGTCGGTCCATCACTCGTACACTGCGGTCTTTGGCGCGGTGTTTGCCGCTTGGCCGGCCAACCGTCACGCTGCGCCTGCTGCTTGAGGAATCGTCATGTCCGACCCGGAACGCTTTTTGGATATTGCCTGCCCGTATTGCGGGGAGTGGATTACGCTGACGCTGGATCTTAGCGGTGGCGATCAGCAGTACATCGAAGATTGCCAGGTGTGCTGCAAGCCGATTTCGGTCAACGTGCAATGGGACGAGGATGGCGAGGCGCAGGTGACCGCGCGTGGTCAGGACGACTGAAGCGGCCTTGCCGACCGGACCTTTGCTCTCAGAGGCAGCAGATCGGGTGACCTGCCGTACTCTCTTTCATGCAGGCGCCTGGCACGCAGTCGCCGCTGCCTCGTTCGCGCGCTCGTCCACCAATTCGGCTTGCACCCGGATCTCTTGCCCTTAGCCGCTAGACTGGCGCGCCTGCTGCCTGGATCGTCACGATGAACCTGCCCCTGCACTTCGGCCTGCTTGGTTCGCTGGAGGCCGGCCTGATCGCGCTGGTGCTTGGGGTGCTGTTGTTCGCCGCGGTCGAGTACATCGGCCGACGCCTGCAATTCACCCACGGCCACACGCTGGGAATCGCCTGCCTGCTTGCCGTGGCCATCGGTGCCGGCTACGACATCTGGAATCTCGTCTACACCAGCATCGTCCGGCTGGAGTCGCCGTTGTATGCGCGGCTTGCACTGGCAAAGATTCACGACCCCAACGAACTGGGCTCGCGCGTCGTCCTCGAAGTGGCCGGTGCAATCGCCGGCGTTGTCGTGGGTTGGAAACTGTTCAGTTCTGGAAGCTGGGACGACGACACCCCGAACGCCTGAGGCGTATCGAAAAAATGCGGCGCAGTTCGCAAAAATTTCCACGTTGAATGCGCTGCTTCTGTTTGACTCACCAGCCGCTAACAGGCGGCTACGCACAACGCTCGGCGCTGTGGTTAAAAGGATGTTTTGCGGGAAATTAGCGCAGGTTGAGCGTTCATTTGCGATGGGTAGTGTGGTGCCATGTGCGGCGACACCGTGCATTCCCAAGCCAAGGAGACCACCCAAATGAAGAATCGCAACCGCATCTCGCTGCTCGCCGCCACTGCCGCTCTTGCTGCCGCTCTGGCGCTGCCGGCCATGGCGCAAAGCACCTCTCAGGATGCCGCAGCGCAGTCGGGAAGTTCGGCAACCGGGGCTCCGACCGGTAGTTCGAATTCCGGCGGTGGTGGGCAGACCTGGGCCAGCGTGGATACCGACAGCGACGGCGCGATCAGCAAGCAGGAAGCGCAGGTCAACGCAGGGCTCGCACAGATCTTCGACCAGGCCGATGGCAACACCGACGGCAAGCTGACCCCGGATGAGTACAAGGCATTCGTCGCCAAGCAGCAGGGTGGTGGCGCAGCCGGCTCGCAGGGAAACTGATCGGCACTGCCGCGATACACCCCTTGGATTTGCACCGATCGAAGAGGAGTGGCGTCTAAATGAGAAATAGCGAATGAGCCGCGTGCCGTAGAGCAGGCGCGCCATCGAACAGGATGGACACACGGGAGCGGCCTGCCAGGGTCGCTCCCGTTTTCTTTACGTCATCCCCGCTACGGTGACACGGTCCAACTCTGGCCTTCTTCCTATGCTGCAGCTGCGCGTTACCTTACTGGCCGGCCTGTGCAGTCCGCTGCTCGCGTTCGCCGCGCCGCCGGAGTTGCCGCCGGCCACCGCGCAGCAACCGCTTGTGCCGCCTGGCAGCAATGCTCCGGCCATGTCGCCCTTGCCGATCGAGCCGCCGCCTCCTGCAACGACTCCGCTGTTACCCACAGATCCCTCTGGTCCGCCCCGCGCCCGGAGCGGTGCCGAGTCCTCGGTGGCGTCGCCTGCCGGGACGCTGGCGCCGCGCAGCTTCCGCAGCCTGGATCGCGATGCCGACGGCTCGCTGACGCCGACAGAGGCCGCTGCCGACCCGATCCTGCGCGAGAAGTTCGGCGATTTCGACAGCAACGGCGACGGACGCCTGTCGCGCGATGAATTTGCCAGCTATCAACCCGGACCGGGCGACGCCGCGGGCGACTGACCGCAGCAGCGTGCTGGTGCGCTGCTAGACTTGCGCGATGACTTCTTTTGCACAGCGCGACGGCCAGGCGATTCAACTGGTCGGCTTCGATGGCGACGATACCCTCTGGAAAAGCGAGGACTATTACCGCAGCGCCGAAGCGGATTTCGAAGCGATCCTGGCCGGCTATCTCGACCTGGGCGACAGTGGCATGCAGCAGCACCTGCTGGCGGTGGAGCGGCGCAACCTGAAGGTGTTCGGCTACGGCGCCAAGGGCATGACGCTGTCGATGATCGAAACCGCCATCGAACTGACCGACGCCCGCATCGACGCGCGCGACATTCAGCGCATCGTCGAGATCGGACGCGCCACGCTGCAGCACCCGGTAGATGTGATCGCCGGGGTGCGCGAGGCGGTCAGCGCCATCGCCGCGGACTATGCGGTGGTGTTGATCACCAAGGGCGACCTGTTCCATCAGGAGCAGAAGATCGCGCAGTCCGGCCTGACCGATCTGTTCCCGCGAGTCGAAGTGGTGTCCGAAAAGGACCCCCAGACCTACGCGCGCGTGCTCGGCGAATTCGACCTGCCGGCGCAGCGCTTCGTGATGATCGGCAACTCGTTGCGCTCCGATGTGGAGCCGGTACTGGCGATCGGCGGCTGGGGCATCTACACCCCCTACGCGGTGACCTGGGCGCATGAGCAAGAGCACAGCGTCGCTGCCGACGAGCCGCGCATGCGCGAAGTGCCCGATGCCGCAGGCTGGCCGGCCGCCGTGCATGCGCTGGATGCGCTGGCTGGGCGGCACGCGCTAAGCTAAGCGCCGCGGCACGCGTCTGCGGTTAGAAGGAGCGGTCGCGACCGCTTGGGATACGTGCTCCGTGCCGACGTGCCTTCAGTGGTTGCACTGCCGTGGTACTGGCTGGATTTTCCACGTTTGCTGGACAAGCCAGGGTGGTTGCTACGCAGGCGCCGGTTTGCAGATGCGATGAATCGACATGCGGGCACATTGCAGTGCCCGTCAACAGGACGTTCCGGCCAGCAGGCGTGCATGGCCGACTTTGGAGGGATTGCCCATGAACATGTTGTCCGTCACCCATCGTGCAGTGCTGGCCGTTGCGCTGGGGCTGCTCGCCGGCACCACGCCGCTTGCGGCTGCCGAGCTCGAAGAAGAAATCATCAACCCCAGCGAGGTGATCTTTCGCGACGGGCAGCCGTACTACGAAGATGCGGGCGACTATGTGCGTCTTCGCACGCGCAAGGTGGGTGGGGAGATCGTGTATTTCCGCACCGTCCGCTTCGACAGCGAACAAGGCTATGTGGATGCGCACGGTGAGAGCATCGCGAAATTGCAGTCCCGCCCGACTGCAAGTGACCGCAGTTCTGCGTTTTCGGCCGATCGATATTCCGACGTCCGCTACGGCGGTGGCTATAGCGGTTACGGCTATGGCTATGGCCGCGAACTACGGTTTGGCGCATCGCGCAACCGTCCGTATGGGCAGATCTACTACGGCAACGGCCTGTATGGGCCGGACCCTTACAGCAGCCCGCACAATCGCGATGCGCGCCAGCGGTACATCGGTCCCGGCTACGTGGGTTCTTGCGATCTGAGCGGCTGCCGCGAAGTGCGCACCATCGGCTTCTACGATCTGCGCTGACACGCGTATGGCCTGACACCGGCGCGAGCATGCGGCATCATCGGGGCATGCCTGTCTTACGTTCACCTCGGTTGCGATCGCTGCCATTGCTGGCGGCCCTGCTGGTTCCGGTGCTGGCGCTCGCGCAGGGCGTGCCTGCGCCTACTGCCGGTAGCCAGGCGCAGGAGGCCGCGCCGGCGGTGATGCCCGGTACCGGCGATGCCTGGGTGGACCAGCATCTGGCCGACATGGGGAGCTACGCGCAGCGCTACCCCGACAGTTTTATCGATGAGGTGGCGCGCTACACCCAGACCCCGCGCGGCTACGTGCAGGCACTGCTGCAGGTGCACGGCTGGCATGCCGGCGACATCTATTTCGCCTGTGCGTGGGCGCACACGGTGCAGCTGTCGTGCCGCGACAGCGTGCGCGCCTACACGCGCGATCATCATGACGGGTGGGCAGGCGTGATCACACGGCTGTCGGTGGAGCCGGATAGCGCGCATGTCCGCGCGCTGCGGCATGCCATTGTCGCCAGTTACGACCGCTGGGAACGGCCGATCACCCTGGACGCGCTGTTGCGTCGCCAGCTCGGCGATCATGCGCAGCGGCTGGAGGCTGCGCGCGAGTCCAGCGAAGCGGCCGACGCCGCAGCGCAGGCGGGGTTGTAACGCGCAAGACGTGTCGCCGGCCCAGGCGCACCCCGGGCTGTCTACGCGCCAACGCGCGGATGCGATGCTGCCGTGCAGCTGGTCGCCGCAGGGCGTGGTCGGCGAGAATGCGCTAACGCTGGCATCGGCCGGCCTCTGCCAAGACCACGCCATGCGCGATACCGTGTTTGTCTCTCCCGATCACATTCGCAGCCTGTTCGCGCAGGCGATGTCGGACATGTATCGCACCGAGGTGCCGTTGTACGGCGACCTGATGACGCTGGTGGCGCAGGTCAACGCGCAGGTACTGGATGCCGATCCGGCATTGGCGGCGCGGCTGCAGCGCAACGATGAGCGCACACGGTTGGATCTGGAGCGGCACGGCGCCATCCGGGTCGGCACGGCGGCCGAACTGGCCACCTTGGGTCGCCTGTTCGCGGTGATGGGCATGCACCCGGTGGGCTATTACGACCTCTCCGTGGCAGGCGTGCCGGTGCATTCCACCGCGTTCCGCCCGATCGACGAGGCCGCGCTGTCGGCCAATCCGTTCCGCGTGTTCACCTCGCTGCTGCGGCTGGAACTGATCGAGGACGCCGCGTTGCGCGCGCAGGCCGCGCAGATCCTGGAGCAGCGGCAGATCTTCACCAGCGGTGTCGTGGAGTTGATCGAACAGCGCGAGCGTGTCGGCGGGCTGGATGCCGAGCAGGCGCGGCGCTTCGTGGCCGAAGCGCTGGAAACCTTCCGCTGGCATGGCGATGCCACAGTGTCGTTGCCCACCTACCGCGCGTTGAGCGATGCGCACAAGTTGATTGCCGATGTGGTGAGTTTCCACGGCCCACATATCAATCATCTGACGCCGCGGACGTTGGATATCGATGCGGCGCAGGCGCAGATGCAGCGCGCCGGTATCGATGCGAAGGCGGTGATCGAAGGGCCGCCGCGTCGGCGCGTGCCGATCCTGCTGCGCCAGACCAGTTTCAAGGCGTTGGAAGAGCCGGTGGGCTTTGTCGGCGACGGCGGGCAGCCCGAGCACGGCACGCATACCGCGCGCTTTGGCGAGATCGAACAGCGCGGGCTTGCGCTGACGCCCAAGGGCCGCGCGCTGTACGACGCGCTATTGGCGCAGGCACGCGATGCCGAGGGTGCCGGCAGCACCGGTGTCGATTACGCCACACGCCTGCAAACCGCGTTCGTGGCTTTTCCCGATGACGAGGCGCTGCTGCGTCAGGAAGGGCTGGGCTATTTCCGCTACGCGCTGACCGATGCCGGCCGCGCCGATCCGGCCCAGGTAGCTGCAATGCCTGCGGAAACCGCCATCGCGCTCGGCCTGGTCAGTGCCGATCCGATCATCTACGAAGATTTTTTGCCGGTCAGCGCAGCCGGCATCTTCCAGTCCAATCTGGGCGGTGCCGAGCAACGCGCGTACGCCGCGCATTCGAGCAAGCGCAGTTTCGAGCAGGCGTTGGGCGCGCAGGTGCATGACGAGTTCGCGCTGTATGCGCAGCTGGAACGCGCATCGTTGCTGGCGTTGGTGGTGTAAGGCAGCACCAATCGACGGTATCGGGTGGGTGTGTGAGGTAGCGGTATCCCGCAGTTTCAGTTGCTGCATGCGATATCGCCCAACTGCACGCACGACGAAGGGCGACTGATAAAGTTATCAACGCTGTCTCGATAGCGGCAGCGTGTTGGCCACACGCCCCTGCTTTGACGAATGAGTTGGTGTTGGAGGGAAGTGACATCGATCGGATAGACCTAAGCTGATCAGACCGCACCTAATCGAACTACCGCGCTCCATCCCCTGC
This sequence comes from Xanthomonas sp. Leaf148, assembly GCF_001423585.1. Lineage (GTDB taxonomy): Bacteria > Pseudomonadota > Gammaproteobacteria > Xanthomonadales > Xanthomonadaceae > Xanthomonas. The sequence goes on from NZ_LMOP01000008.1 coordinate 455,869, forward strand.
TTGTAACCACGCACACCGACCATCTCTACTGGTCCTTGCCCGCCCACCATCGCGGGACCTTGCGCGGCATGGATACCGCGTAAGAGCTGACAAGGACGTACTTGCAGCGTGTCCCGCGATGGTGGGCGGGCAAGGGCCCTGCAACGCAGCCGAAGACCATCTGCTCTGCGCCCGACGGCATCTCCACGCCGTTCGATTACCTCTCAAAGCGACCGGGATCTTGAGCTTCAGCGTCGCTTGGATGTTCCGAAGCCGAGTGCGTCGAGGGCACGATGCCCTCACCGCTGGCGGGACACGCCGTGAATCCGTCCCTGGAGGCTCGGTGGCGGCATCCATGCCGCCACGGTCCCGCAATCGGCGAGGGCATCGCACCTGCCAACGTGGTCGTGTGCTGATGGGAACCAAAAAGCCTGTGACATCTGCCTGGCGATGAGCTTGGAAAAAAAACAGCGCGATCTGTGACCCAGAAAAAGACCGCACACGTCTGGCGGGTACAGTCTTTTGCCAGTTGCGGCTCAGTGCGCCGACGCTGCCGGGCGCCGTGCCGCCGCGCGTTCGGCACGGCGTGCGCGCGCACGCGCGCGGCGCGCTTTCCAACGTTCGCTCAGGCACGAGAAGATCACATACAGCGCTGGGGTGCTGAGCAAGGTCAGGCTCTGCGAAAACACCAGGCCGCCGATCATCGCGATGCCGAGCGGGCGGCGCAGTTCCGAGCCTTCGCCCAGGCCCACCGCCAGCGGCACCGCCGCCAGAATCGCCACCATCGTGGTCATCATGATCGGGCGGAAGCGCACGATCGACGCCTCGCGGGCGGCTGCACGTGCATCCATGCCGTGCACGCGCTGCGCCACCAAGGCGAAGTCGATCATCATGATCGCGTTCTTCTTGACGATGCCGATCAGCAGCACCAACGCAATCATCGAGATCACCGACAGCTCGGTGTTGGTGAGAAACAACGCCAGCAGCGCGCCCACGCCGGCGGCCGGCAGTGTGGACAGGATGGTCACCGGGTGGATCAGGCTCTCGTAGAGCATGCCCAGCACGATGTAAACGGTGAGCACGGCAGCCAGCAACAACACCCCCATCGAATTGGGGCTGAGCTGCACATTGAAGCTGTTGTCGCCGCTGAGGCGGATGCCGTCTGGCATGCGCAATCCGTCCACCGTGGACTTGATGATCAGATCCGCCTCGCCGGTGCTCACGCCCGGGGCGAGGTTGTAGCTCAGATCCATCGTGGTGTACTGGTTTTCGTGGATGATCTGCGGCGGCGCCAGGCCGGGGGTCTGGGTGGCCACCGCGGTGATCGGCACCATCTGCCCGGCACGGTTGGGCACGAAGATCTGATCCAGCGCCTTGGGCGTGGCGGTCTGCGAGGGCAGTGCGTTGACCACCACGCTGTACTGGTTGAGATCGGAGTAGATGGTGGAAATCGAGCGCTGGCCGAAGGCGCCATACAACGCGCCGTCGATCGCACCGACCGTGATCCCCAAGCGCGCGGCCTTGGCACGGTCGATCACGATGTTCTGGCGCAGCCCGGCGGTATCCACGTCGGTGCCGACATCGCGCAGGCGTGTGTTTTTCTTCAACGCCGCCTGCAGCTTGGGCAGCCATTGCTGCAGCTGTGCAAGGTCGTTGCCCTGCAGCGACACGCGGTATTGCGCGCCCTGGCTGGTGCCGCCACCGCCGTCGCTGGGCAGGTCCTGGATGGCGCGCAGGCGCAGGTCCAGATCCGGGTAGCGGTCGGCTTTGGCGCTCAGGCGTGCGACCACCTGTGCGGTGGTGTCGCGGCGGCCCTCATTGCGTTTTTTCAGCTCGATATTGAACGACGCGCTCGACCCCTGGCGGCCGGAACCCAGCCGCGCGCCCACGGTTTTTACCGCCGGGTCGGCCATCAGCATGTCGGTGATGCGGCGCTGGCGGCTGACCATGTCGGCGAACGACACCGTGGCGCTGGAATTGGCGCGGCCCCAGATCAGGCCCGTGTCCTGCGCGGGAAACGAGCCTTTCTTGACCGCACTACCCAGAAAAATGGTGGCGGCGATCAACAGCAACGGCGTCAGCGACAGCAGCAGTGCGTGGCGCAACGAAAAGTCCAGCGCCACGGTGTAAATGGCGAGCATGCGCTCGTGCATGCGGTCCAGCCAGGCGCCGAAACGGCCGGGTTTTTCCGGCTCGGTATGCGCCGACAAGAAGCGGCTGCACAGCGCCGGGGTCAAGGTCAGCGATACCAGCATCGACACCACGATCGCCGCCACCAGGGTCACGGTGAACTCGCGGAAAAACGCGCCGACCATGCCGCTGGCAAACAGCATCGGAATGAACACCGCCACCAGCGAGGCAGTGATCGACACGATGGTGAAGCCGATCTCGCGCGCACCGGTCAGGGCGGCCTCCAGGCGTGGCATGCCTTCGTCCAGATGCCGCATGACGTTTTCGATCACCACAATCGCGTCGTCGACCACAAAGCCAATGGCGATCACCAGCGCCAGCAGGCTCAAGTTGTTCAAGGTAAAGCCCAGCACGTACATCACCAGCGCCGAGCCGGCCAGCGACAACGGCACGGTGACCGCGGCAATGAGCGTGGGCGCGAGCCGGCGCAGGAACAGCGCCATGGTCAGCACCACCATCGCCAGGCTGATCATCAGCGTGGCCTGCACCTCGTGCAGCGAGGCGCGGATGGTGGGCGTGCGGTCGAAGTAGGGCGTGAGCGTGGTGCCGGGCTGCAGGTAGGCGCGCAACTCGGGAATCTGGGTTTTGACCTGGTCCACGGTCTCGACGATGTTGGCGCCGGCGCGGGTGAAGGCATACATCACCACCGCCGGTTTGCCGTTGAACCAGGCGGCTTGATACGCATCCTGCTGGCCGTCGTAGACGGTGGCCACATCGCCCAGCCGCACGATGCGCCCGTTGGATTGGGTGGAGATCGCCAACTGCGCGAAATCGGCGGCCTTTGCCACCGAATCGTTGGCGATGATGGCCATGGTGGTGTTGCCGTCGGACAGGAATCCGGTCGGCGAGGTGACGTTGGCGGCGCGCACTGCGTTGCGTAGGTCGTCCGGGGTCAGCCCGAGTGCGTTGAGCGCACGCAGGTCCACGTCCACGCGCACTGCCGGCGTGGACGCACCGGCGATATCCACCGAGCTGATGCCGGTGATCTGGCGCAAGCGCTGCGCCAGCAGCGAATCGGCCACGTTGTAGAGCTCATCGGCCGACTGGGTGTCCGAGGTCAAGGCAATGGCGATGACCGGGTCGTCGTTCGGATTGGCCTTGGAGTAAATCGGCGTGCCGAGCCCGGAAGGCAGGTCCGATTGCGATGCATTGATCGCGGTCTGGATGTCCTGTGCGGCCGAATCGATGTTGCGATTGCTCTGGAATACCAGCACCACCAGGCTGCTGCTCTCCGAACTGGACGAGCGCATGCGGTCGATGCCGGGCAGCTGGCCCAGGTGGCGTTCCAGCGGCGCGGTGACGGTGGAAGCCATGGTGCTGGCATCGGCGCCGGACTGCGTAGCGTGCACGAAGATCACCGGGATCTGGATGTTCGGCAATGCCGCGACACCCAGCCGCAGATAGCACATCAATCCGATCACGAACAAACCGATCGCCAGCAACGAGGTGCCGATCGGGCGCTTGATGAAGGGCGCGGAGATGTTCATGCCTGTGGCGCCGGGAATCGGGAGTCGGGAATCGGGAATCGGCAAGCAAGGCCAACGCAACGCCCGGGTGCGCGTGTGGGCAGGCGAGGCCGCAGGCCGGCAATCCGATCAGCAATCGCTGCATCAGTCCTCATGCAGGGCGCTCCGAGGTGGGTGCGGGCTGCAAACCGTCGCGGCGTGCAGCGCGGCGCGCACGCCAGGCGCGCAGCCGCTCACCGGCGCGTTCCATGTACAGATAGATCACCGGTGTGGTGTACAGCGTCACCAGCTGCGACAGCAGCAGGCCACCTACAATCGCGATGCCGAGCGGGCGACGCAGTTCCGAGCCGATGCCGGTGCCCAATGCCAGCGGCAACGCGCCCAGCATGGCGGCGGCGGTGGTCATCATGATCGGGCGGAAACGCAGCAGGCAGGCGCGGCGGATCGCCTCGTGCGCGTTGGCGCCTTCGCGGCGGGCGTCGATGGCGAAGTCGATCATCATGATCGCGTTCTTCTTGACGATGCCGATCAGCAGCACGATGCCGACGATGCCGTCCACCGACAGGCTCAGCCCGCACATCATCAACGCCAGCAACGCGCCGACACCGGCCGGCGGCAGGGTGGAGATGATCGTCAGCGGGTGGATGTAACTTTCGTACAGCACGCCCAGCACGATGTAGATCACCACGATCGAGGCCAGCAGCAACCACACGATATCGGTCTGGCTGCCGGTGAATTCGGCCGCCTTGCCGACGAACTGCGCATGCACCTGGGTCGGGATCTTGAGGTCTTCGCGTGCCTGTTCGATCGCTGCCACCGCCTGCGACAACGAGTGCCCCGGCGCCAGATTGAACGAGATGGTCACCGCCGGCAGCTGTTGCTGGTGGCTCACCACCAACGGCGTGTTGGTGACCTTGGCTTGCGCCAACGAGGCCAGCGGAATGATGCTGCCGGCGCCGACCACGATGCCGGTGTTCTGGTTGCCCACGCCGGTGGCGGTGGACGAGTTGGACGAGGTCACCTGGCCGAAGCTGGTGGCATTGGTGCCGGTCAATGCGCCGCTGCCGTTGCTGGCCACCGCCAGCTGATTCATCAACGCGGTGCTGCTGCGGAATTCCGGCGCCACTTCCAGCACCACGCGGTACTGATTGAGTTCGGTGAAGATGGTGGAGATCTGGCGCTGGCCGAAGGCGTCGTACAGCGTGTCGTCGATGGTCTGCATCGGCACGCCGAGCATGCTGGCCTTGTCGCGGTCGATGGTCAGCTCCAGCGCACGGCCCTGATTGGCCAGGTTGTTGTCCACATCGGCCAGCTCGGGCAGCTTGCGCATCGCCTCGGTCATGCGCCCGGCCCAGGTGGCCAGCTCGGTGCTGTCCACGTCCGAGATCGAATACTGGTATTCGGTGGCGGCCACGCGGGTGTCCAGGGTGACGTCCTGCACCGGCTTGAGGAACAGCGCTACGCCCGGAATGCCGGACACGGCCTTTTGCAGGCGCGGCAGCACCTCGTCCAGGCCGTCGCGGTCGCCGCGCGTCTTCAGCACGATCGACAACTGGCCCTGGTTGAGGGTCGGGTTCATGGTGCCGGCGCCGATGAAGGCGGCCACGCCGGTCACCGCCGGGTCTTTCTGCAGCGCGGCGGCCACCGCCTGGGTGCGCTGCTCCATTTGCGGGAAGGCCACGTTCTGATCGGCCTGCACCACGCCGGTGATCAGGCCGGTGTCCTGCTCGGGCAGCAGGCCCTTGGGGATCGCCACATACAGCACCACCGTCAATGCCACCGCGCCGATCGCCACCGCCAGGGTCAGCGGCTGATGCGCCAGCACCCAATCCAGGCTGCGCTCGTACGCGCCCACCGTGCGTGTCCACAGATTGGTCTTGCCCGCCGCTGCTGCGCGTTCGTGCGCGTCTTCGCTTTCGGGCAGGGCGTCGGGCTTGAGCAGGTAGGCGCACATCATCGGCGTCAGCGTCAGCGACACCAGCATCGAGATCACCACCGCAATCGACAGCACCCACGCAAATTCATGGAACAACCGACCGGTGACGCCCGGCATCAGCAGCAGCGGCAGGAACACTGCCACCAGCGACACGGTCAGCGACAACACGGTGAACCCGATCTGCTTGGCGCCGATCTCGGCCGCTTCCGGGCCCGTCTTGCCCTGTTCGATGTAGCGCACGATGTTTTCGATCATCACGATCGCATCGTCGACCACGAACCCGGTCGCCACCACCAGCGCCATCAGCGACAGGTTGTCCAGCGACATGCCGGCGAACGCCATCACCCCGAAGGTGCCGGCCAGCGACAGCGGCACTGCCACCGAGGGAATGATGGTGGCCCACAGCCGGCGCAGGAACACGAAGATCACTGCCACCACCAGCGCGATGGTCAGCACCAGGGTGAACTTCACCTCGTGCACCGAGGCGCGGATGGTTTCGGTGCGGTCGGAGAACACCTCCAGATGCACGTCGGCCGGCAACACCGATTGCAGCTGCGGCAGGATGCTGCGGATCTGCTCTACCGTCTGCACGATGTTGGCGCCGGGCTGGCGGCGGATTTCCAGCAGTACCGCCGGCTTGCCATCGGCCCACGCGGCGAGCTGGTCGTTTTCTACCCCATCCACCACGTTGGCCACATCGGCCAGCCGCACCGGGCCGCCGTTGGCGAAGCTGATGATGGTCTCGCGGTACTGCGCCGCATCGGTGAGCTGGTCGTTGGTGCCGATGCTGTAGGACTGGGTCTTGCCGTTGAGCGAACCCTTGGGCGCACTGACATTGGTCTGGGTCAGTGCGCTGCGCAGCGACTCCATGGTCAGGCCCATGTTCGACAGCTGCGCCGGGTTGACCTGGATGCGCACGGCCGGGCGCACGTTGCCGGCGATCGACACCAGGCCCACGCCTGGCACCTGCGACAGGCGCTGGGCCAGGATCGCATCGGCGTAGCGGTTGACCTCGCGCAGCGGCAGCGAATCGGAGGTGAGCTTGAGGGTGAGGATGGCCGCATCGGCCGGATTGACCCGGTTGTAGACCGGTTGATACGGCAACGACGAGGGCAGGGTGGCCTGGCGGATCGCCGCCTGCACGTCCTGCGAGGCGATGTCGATGTCGCGGTCCATCGAGAACTGCAGAATGATCGTGGACAGGCCCGCCGACGAGTCGGAGGTCATCATCTGCAAGCCGGAGATCTGCCCGAACTGGCGTTCCAGCGGCGTGGTCACCAGCGAGGCCATGGTGGTCGCGTTGGCACCGGGGTACTGGGTGGTCACGACCAGGCTGGGCGCGTCGATTTCCGGCAATGCCGACACCGGCAATTGCCGGTAGCCCAGGATGCCCAGCAGCAGGACGCCCGCCATCAACAACGAGGTGGCGATGGGGCGGCGGATGAAGATGGTCGAAAAGCCCACGGGGGAGTCCTTGCTGAAGACGTCAATCGGTGCCGGCGCGCAGGGCGCCGACGCGCACTGGCGACGGGGTGTCCCGTCGCCAGTGGTCAGGCATTAGCGCGGGCCGCCGCCACGTCGGCCGCCGCTGCCGCCGCCCTTCTGCTTGTCCTGCGCCGCCTTGAGTTCGGCTTCGGTGGGCTCGGGCGGAGTTTCGCCCGGCTTGAGCGCGCTGACCTTGCTGCCCGGCTTGAGCCGGAACTGGCCTTCGGTGACCACGCGCTCGCCGGGCTTGAGGCCCTTGGTAATCTGCACATGGCTGTCGTCCACTTCCACGCCCTGCACCACGGTGCGCATCTGCGCGGTGTTGTCGTTGCCCACCACGTAGACGTAATCGCCTTCAGGGCCACGCTGCACGGCCTGGGTCGGCACCACGGTGCCGCCGGAGATGGTGCGCAGCTGCAGCCGCACGTTGACGAACTGCCCCGGCCACAACGCGTTGTCGGTGTTGTCGAAGATCGCGCGCGCGCCAAAGGTGCCGCTATCGGCGGCGATGCGGTTATCGATGACATCCAGCTTGCCGTCGCCGCTGATGACATGGGCATCGCCGCGGTCCAGCGCCGCCACATCCAGCGGGGTGGCCGCCTGGCCGCTGCGCACCGCCTGCAGCTCGCGCTCGGGCAGGTTGAAGGACACGTATATCGGGCGGATCTGGGTCAGCGTGACGATGGTGGAGCTGGCGCTGACGATATTGCCCACGTCCACGCCACGGATGCCGGCAATGCCGTCGATCGGCGAGGTCACGCGGGTGAACTGCAATTGCACCTGCGCCGAGCGCATCTGCGCATCGTTTGCCGACACCGCCGCCTCGTACTGCGCCACCTGGTTACGCTGGGTATCCAGGTCGGTGCGCGAGACGTACTGCTTGTAGGCCGGGTCGTTGGAGCGCTGGTAGTTCACCCGCGCCGTCGCCAGCAGCGACTGATTCTGCCGCTTGGCCGCCAGCGCCTGGTCGTAGCTGGCTTGCAAGGTGCGCGGATCGATCTGGGCCAGCAGCTCGCCCTTCTTCACTTCCTGGCCTTCCTTGAAATTCAGGCTCATCAGCTGGCCACCGACCTGCGGGCTGATCGTGACCGTGTTGAGCGCGGTCACCGTGCCCAGCGCGCTGGCGTACACCGGCACGTCCTGGGTCGTGGCGGGCACCACCGTCACCGGCACCGGGCCGCTGTTTTCGGTGCCATTGCCATCCGGCGCGTCCGCCTGCTTGCCGCGATTGCCCCCGCCCATCATCCGCATTGCGACAAACACCACGACGAGCACCGCTACGACCAGCAGTGTGATCTTCCAAAAACGCGACATGCGACAACTCCTGAGGGCGGGCCGGGCGCTTGGGGCGACCGTGGGGCGGCATTGCGAAGCATATCGTTGCGTCCGGGCAATTGAGCGTTACTGAAGTAACGGCTCATCGAACGAAACGCCCGCTTGGTTCACGGATGCGTGCAGCGGCAACGCGTCAGAGGCGCTGCGGTTGACCGCCGGGCTGAATCGGTCCCCACCATGGCCCGGGAGCCGGTGCCACCAGCCAACCAGGCCTTCGCCACCGGCCACGCTGCGCTCTGGCGGTGCGGTGCACTACAGTGAAGGCCACTCATTGGAGGATTCTCGATGCGCCATTCCCGCCTGCTGACCAGCGCGCTGCTGCTGGCCCTGCCTACGCTTGCCGCCGCACAGGCCGCGCCACGGCCCGAGGTCCAGACCGTCGCCAGCACGTTGCAGCCCAAGGTGGTGCAGTGGCGCCGCGACTTCCACCAGCACCCGGAGCTGTCCAACCGCGAAGAGCGCACCGCCGCCACCGTGGCCGCGCAGCTGCGCAAGCTCGGCCTCAAGCCGCGCACCGGCATTGCCCATCACGGCGTGGTGGCGATCATCAAGGGCGGCAAGCCCGGCCCCAGGATCGCGCTGCGCGCGGACATGGACGCGCTGCCGGTCAAAGAGCAGACCGGGCTGGCCTTCGCCTCCAAGGCCACCGCCGAGTACCGTGGCGAGCAGGTCGGGGTGATGCATGCCTGCGGCCACGACGCCCACACCGCCATCCTGCTCGGCGTGGCCGAAGCGTTAGTGGGCATGCGCGACCAGCTGCCTGGCGAAGTGATGCTGATCTTCCAGCCCTCCGAAGAAGGCGCGCCCGGCAACGAAGAAGGCGGCGCCTCGCTGATGCTCAAGGAAGGCCTGTTTGCCGACTTCAAGCCGCAGGCGGTGTTCGGCCTGCATGTGTTCTCCAGCGTGCAGGCCGGCAAGATCGCCGTGCGCAGCGGTCCGCTGATGGCTGCCTCTGACCGCTTTGCGATCAAGATGATCGGCCGCCAGACCCACGGTTCGGCGCCGTGGAACGGCATCGACCCGATCGTGGCCAGCGCCGACATGATTTCCACCGCGCAGACGGTGATCAGCCGCCGCGCCAACCTGTCCAAGCAGCCGGCGGTGTTGAGCTTTGGCGCGATCAAGGGCGGCATCCGCTACAACATCATCCCCGACGATGTGGAAATGGTCGGCACCATCCGCACCTTCGACGAAGGCATGCGCCAGCAGATCTTTGCCGACCTCAAAAACGTGGCCGAGCACACCGCCGCCGCACACGGCGCCAAGGTGGATGCCAAGGTGCCCGACCAGGACGGCAACCCGGCCACGGTCAACGACCCGGCCCTGACCGCCAAGATGCTGCCCAGCCTGCAGGCCGTGGTGGGCGTCGACAACGTGTACGAGCCGCCGCTGCAGATGGGCGCCGAAGACTTCTCGTTCTACGCCCAGCAGGTGCCGTCGATGTTCTTCTTCGTCGGCTCCACCGCCAAGGGCATCGACCCGGCCACCGCGCCCAGCAACCATTCGCCGCAGTTCCTGCTGGACGAATCCTCGCTGGACGTGGGCCTGCGCGCGCTGTTGCAGGTGTCGCTGGATTATCTGCATCAAGCTGAGACAGGCTGAATCGGGAGTCGGGAATCGTGTGCCGTTGCACGATTCCCGCTGACCGTTGCCAATCAAGTGGGTCGGCGGGCTGCTTGAAGATCCGCTGCTGCCGTCGCCAGTTCGGTGCTCCAGCGTTCGCCATATAGCTCAGGGCCAGTCGGCTCGGCCTAAAATGGCGCGATGAATACCCCAGAAGATTCCACCCTCGGTCGTGAGGTCGCTTACCCCAGCGGCTACGATCCGTCGCTGCTGTTTCCCATTCCGCGCGCGGCCGGTCGCGAGGCGATCGGCCTGACCGGCGCGTTGCCGTTCATAGGCCGCGATCGCTGGCACGCCTACGAGCTGAGCTGGCTGGATGCACAGGGCAAGCCGTGCGTGGCCACGGCCACCTTGCATGTGCCCTTCGATTCGCCGTCGTTGATCGAATCCAAATCGCTCAAGCTGTATCTCAACTCGCTCAATGCCACGCGCTTCAACAGTGCCGAAGCGGTGCGCACGCGCATCGTCACCGACCTGTCCACGCGTGCCGGCGCCGATGTATCGGTGGAATTCGGTTTGCCGCCGATCGATGCGGTGGGCGAAGGCGAGTCGATCGATACCCTGGATGTCAGCATCGACGATTACGGCCCGCCCAATGCGGCGTATCTGCGTGCGCAGACAGCGGCGGCCGTGGAAGAAATGCTGACCTCGGCATTGCTCAAATCCAATTGCCCGGTGACCGGCCAACCGGATTGGGCCAGCGTCACGCTGCGCTATCGGGGCGCGCCGATCGACCGCGAAGGCCTGCTGCGCTATCTGGTGAGTTTCCGCGACCACGCCGAGTTTCATGAGCAATGCGTGGAGCGCATTTTCAATGACGTGCTGACCCGTTGCGCCCCTGAGTGGCTGGTGGTCGAGGCGCGTTACACCCGGCGTGGCGGGCTGGATATCAACCCGCTGCGTAGCTCGCCCAGCGTGCCCACGCCGCTGTCGATCTTTCGCGATTTGCGCCAGTAATCGTTCGCGTTCGAGGATCGCGCCAGCTTCACGGCGGCGCGATCCACGCTTAACAGCGCTCCGCGCACCCTGCAATCCTCGTGATGCACGAAGGAACGCAGCAATGAGTGCCGATAAAAAAGCAGATTTCTCCAATGTGACGTCGTCGGTCGATAGCACCGCCGACGTGACGCCTGCGCCGGATTTTTCCAACGTGCGCACCAGCGTGCAAAGCACCGCAGAGCTGGTCGAGGAATCGGTCACTGTGCAGGCAGGCGACAGTCTGTCCAGCATCGCCAAACGTCACTTGGGTGATGGCGCATTGTGGCCGCGCATTTTCGAAGCCAACCGCGAAACGCTTAAGGATCCGGACAAGATTTTCCCGGGTCAGGTCCTGCGTTTGCCGCACAAAGCGTAGCTGCCCGCGCGATCGCCACTGCATTGCAAGGCGCGTCGCACGACGCGTGTGCGTCTTGCAAAAACATTCCAGAAACAACGATCTTTTCGATCATCGGAGATTGATCCATGCGTACCAAATCTGTTTCAAGCACGCTCGTGATTGCGCTTGCCGGCGTGCTCGCATTATCCGGTTGCAAGAAGGACGAAGACGCCAGCGTTTCGAAGGATCCCACCTCCGGCGCTGCCACTGAGGCGATGCCAGGTCCGGCTGCCACGCCGCCGGCCAGCGACCAAGCCGGGCAGAGCACCGCGACCGGCGCCGCCAGCACCGACACCGCAGCCGCGATGGGTTCTGCGGTGAGCGTCTCCAGCGTCGTAGTCGGGACCAAGGCCGCCGCTGACAAAACAGTGACACCGTCTGCCACCGTCGGCGCCAAGGACACCATCATCGTGTCGGTCAAGACCGATGGCAGCGCGAACAACGTAGCGGTCTCGGCCAAGCTCACCTATCAGGACGGCCAGGTGGCCGGCGAGCAGAACGCCACGCTGACCACCACGGGTGCAGAAACCACCAATCTCAGCTTCAGCAAGCCCGATGGCTGGCCCGCCGGCACGTACACCGCGCAGGTCATGGTCGACAGTAAACCGGCAGGTAGCGCGCAGACCATTACGGTCAAATAAGTGTCGTAATTGGCAGCCACCTGTGGCGACGGCTCTCTACGTGAGCGCCGTCATGTCCGCAGCCGGCAACGTCCGCCTGCATCAAACCGCAGCACAAGGCGCGATCGCAAGATTGCGCCTTTTTGCTATGCATTCATTCGGCAATGGATTCGTTACAGCTGCATCCATGTCGATTGGCCGTGTGGCGGGATGAAGCGTCCGCCTGTGGTCGCTTTACCCGGGCGCGGCTCAGACGCGACAATGCCGTGCTGATCCAATGCCGCGTCCGCCGCGCTGGCCGATCGGCGTGCCGCTAGCGACCCCCGTCGTGCACGCCAACGTCAACGTCGCCGGGCATCGGCGCTCCTCCCGACCACAAGAGCCATCGCACCTCATGTCGAAGACACCGAAGATCCTCTACACGCTCACCGACGAAGCTCCCTTCCTGGCCACGCAGTCGCTGCTGCCGATCATCGATGCCTACACCGATACCGCCGGGATCGTGGTCGAAACGCGCGATATCTCGCTCGCCGGTCGCATTCTGTCGTTGTTCCCCGAGAGCCTGACCGACGCGCAGAAGATCGCCGACGACCTCGCAGAACTGGGCGAACTGGCCACCACGCCGGAAGCCAACATCATCAAGCTGCCCAACATCAGCGCTTCAGTGCCGCAGCTCAAGGCCGCGATCAAGGAACTGCAGGCCCAGGGCTATGCGTTGCCGGCGTATCCGGACGAGCCCAAGGACGCCGCGGAAAAAGACATCAAGGCGCGCTATGACAAGGTCAAGGGCAGTGCAGTGAATCCGGTGCTGCGCGAAGGCAATTCCGATCGCCGCGCACCGCTGTCGGTCAAGAACTACGCACGCAAGCATCCGCACCGCATGGGCAAGTGGAGTAGCGACTCCAAGTCGCACGTGGCGCACATGGACGACGGCGATTTCTTCGGCAGCGAACAGTCCACCACGCTGGCCGAGGCCGGCACGCTGAAGATCGAATTCGTCGCTGCCGATGGCAGCAGCAGCGTGCTCAAGGATAAGGTTGCAGTGAAGGCCGGCGAGATCGTCGATGCCGCCGTGCTGAGCAAGCGCGCGCTGGCCAGCTTCATCGATGCGCAGATCGCCGATGCCAAGGCCCGCGACGTGCTGTTCTCGGTGCATCTGAAAGCCACCATGATGAAGGTCTCCGACCCGGTGCTGTTCGGCGTAGTGGTCGGCGAGTTCTACAAGGACACGCTGAGCAAGCACGCCGACGCGCTCAAGTCGGTCGGCTTCGATCCCAACAACGGCATCGGCGATCTGTACGCCCGCATCGGCGCGTTGCCGGACGCGCAGCAGGCGCAGATCAAGGCCGATATCCAGGCCGAATATGCGCAGCGTCCGGGCCTGGCGATGGTCAATTCGGACAAGGGCATCACCAGTCTGCATGTGCCCAGCGACGTCATCGTCGACGCCTCGATGCCGGCGATGATTCGTGACTCCGGCCAGATGTGGAATGCGCAAGGCAAGCTGCAAGACACCAAGGCAGTGATTCCGGACCGTTGCTATGCCGGCGTGTATCAAGCGGTGATCGACGACTGCCGCACGCATGGCGCTTTCGACCCGTCCACCATGGGCTCGGTGCCGAACGTCGGCCTGATGGCGCAGAAGGCCGAAGAATACGGCTCGCACGACAAGACCTTCCAGCTGTCGGCTGCCGGTACCGTCAAGGTCACCGATGCTAATGGCAAGACGGTGTTCGAGCATGCGGTGGAAGCCGGCGATTTGTGGCGCATGTGCCAGGTCAAGGACGCACCGATCCAGGACTGGGTGAAGCTGGCGGTCGAACGCGCACGCCTGAGCGATACCCCGGCCGTGTTCTGGCTGGACAAGGCGCGCGCGCATGACGCGCAGGTCATCGCCAAGGTCGAGACATACCTCAAGGATCACGACACCAACGGCCTGGACATCCGCATCCTGCCGCCGGTGGAAGCCACCACCTTCTCGCTGGAGCGCATCCGCAAGGGCCAGGACACCATCTCGGTCACCGGCAACGTGCTGCGCGATTACCTCACCGACCTGTTCCCGATCATGGAGCTGGGCACCAGCGCCAAGATGCTCTCCATCGTGCCGCTGATGGCAGGTGGCGGCCTGTTTGAGACTGGCGCCGGCGGCTCGGCGCCCAAGCACGTGCAGCAGTTCGTCGAAGAGAACTGCCTGCGCTGGGATTCGCTGGGCGAATTCCTGGCGCTGGCCGCGTCGCTGGAACATTTGGGCAACCGTTACAACAACCCGTCGGCCACCGTGCTGGCCAAGGCGTTGGACGTGGCCAACGGCCAGTTCCTGGACAACAACAAGTCGCCGGCGCGCAAGGTGGGCGAGCTCGACAACCGCGGCAGCCATTTCTATCTGGCGATGTATTGGGCGCAGGCCCTGGCCGCGCAAACCGAAGACACCGCATTGCAGGCCAAGTTCGCACCGCTGGCCAAGGCGCTGACCGAGAACGAAGCCACCATCGTGGCCGAGCTCAACGGCGCACAGGGCAAGCCGGTGGACATCGGCGGCTACTACCACCCGGACCTGGCCAAGGTCAGCGAGGCGATGCGCCCGAGCAAGACCTTCAATGACGTACTGGCGACGTTGAAGGCCTGATCCCCGCGCACCGCATGGCGGTGCGTGTAGTCAGTGCGATATGCAGGGCCCGCCTCGTTGACAGGCGGGCCTTGTCGTTTCATCGAAAGGGCGACAGCGCTGTCATTGCCCGGACCAAGCGGCGTGCGCGCCGCGCCATGCGGTGCTCGGCGTGCTGCTGAGGTGTCGCCGCGCTCGCCACCGCCGCGCGCCGCGCGGTCTGCCCTGCCGCTTCGGCTTGGGCTTCGATTTCGGCTTCGATTTCGGTTCCGGTTCCGGTTCCGGTTCCGGTTCCGGCCTCGACCTCGACCTCGGCCTCGGCCTCGGCTTTGGCCTTGGCCTTGGCTTCCACTGCCGTGCCGGCTTCTGCCAATTGCCGTGCAAGCGCCACGTCGGCAATGTGCCCGTGCTGGAACAGCAACTCGGTAAAGATGCGCATGATCCTGCCCCCACTTGAGTGGAAGCCACAGTAGGCGCAGGCTTGGCCCTGCAAAAGCGAGGCTTTTGCAAGTCTGTATTGAATTCCATTCAAGGGTGAGCCATGTCGCGTCCGCCGCTTCACGCATTGCAGGGCTTCGTCAGTGCGGTGCGTCTGGGCAATCTGTCGCGCGCTGCCGCGTCGATGCATCTCACCGTCAGCGCGCTCAGTCACCAGGTGCGTGCACTCGAACAGCGCCTGGGCTATCGGCTGCTGCAGCGGCACGCGCGCGGCGTCAGCGCCACGCCGCAGGGGCAACAGTTGCTCGACCGCATCGCACCGCATCTGGATGCGATTGCCGAGGCGTTCCAGCCGTTCGCCGCGCGCCGCGAAGACACACTCACCCTGAGCATCACCCCGTCGATGGCCTCGGCATGGCTGGTGCCGCGCCTGAGCGATTTTCTGGCAGCCCATCCCACCATCGAGATCAATCTGCTTTCCAGCGAGCGACTGGTGGATTTCGAGCGCCAGCCGGACGTGGATGCGGCCATGCGCATCGGCGCCGGGCAATGGCCGGGCGTAATCGCCGAACCGTTGTTCGACGAATGGCTGGTGCCGATGGCCAGCCCGGCGCTGATCGCGCGCATGGGCGGCATCGATGCGCAGCCGCTGCAGCAATGGCCGCTGCTGGGCGACCCGGATGGCGACTGGCCGCGCTGGTTTACAACCTTCGGTGGCGAGCCGCCGCGTCGCTATGCCGCCGTGCTCGACGACTCCGAGTCCCATCACCGCGCGGCGCTGGATGGCGTCGGTGTGGCGATGGGGCGGGTGACGCGCGCACGCCTGTTGCTGGCATCCGGCCAACTGGTGGCGCTGTCCGCGCAACGGCTCAAGACCAGCTGGTCGCATTACCTGGTGTACCCGCCACGGTCGGCCGCACACACCGGCTTTCTCGCGTTTCGCGCATGGCTGCAAACACAGGCGCGCGAACATGCTGCGCACGCGCAGCAGGCAGCGGTCGCCCCGCATGCTGCGCTGCCCACCCCGCGTCGCCGCAAGCGCTGAGTACACTGCCGCCATGAGCCAGCTCCCGTTACCGCCGCAATCCGAACGCCGCGCGCTGGCGATCGCCCACGCCGTGTACGAAGCGTTCGAGGATTACCACGCACGGTTTTCAGAGATCACCGCACGTGCCAAGCAGCGCTTCGAAACGCGCGACTGGAGCGCTGCGCGCGATGACGCCGTCGCACGTATCGCGCTCTACGATCAGTACATCACCGAATGCATGCTGCGCCTGCGCGCCGTGCTGCTGGGGCAGGCGCACGACCGCGCGTTGTGGATGCGCGCACGCGGTCATTACGCCGCGCTGCTGGCCGGGTTGATCGATCAGGAGTTGTACAAGACCTTCTACAACACGCTGACGCGGCGTTACTTCGGCACTCATGGCGTGGATGCCGATATCGAATTCATCGCGCTGGATATTGAGCCCACCGATGCCATCACCGTGCCGGTCGCACGGCATACCTACGCCGTGTCGCCGGGCCGGCTGACCGACATGCTGGTGCGCGTGCTGGGCGATTACGCATTCGCCGTGCCGTATGCGCACCGCACCCGCTGCGCGGCGGCCATTGCGGTGCGTCTGCTCGACGATCTGGCGCATTGGGGTGAGCACCCGGTGCGCAGCGTCGAACTGCTGGAAACGGTGTTCTATCGCGAACGTCGCGCGTATCTGGTCGGGCGTGTGTTCGGCGAGCATCGGTTTTCGCCGTGCGTCATCGCGCTGATCAACGACGGTGCCGGCTTGCGCGCCGAAGCGGTGCTGACCAAGCGCAGCGATGTCGCGCAACTGTTCAGTAACTCGCGCAGTTATTTTCAGGCCGATCTGTCCACGGTCGGCGATGCGGTGGTGTTTCTGCGCAGCCTGCTGACCCATAAGCCGGTCGACGAGCTTTACACCATGCTGGGCCGCGCCAAGCAAGGCAAGACCGAGCGCTATCGCACGTTTTTCAGCCATTTTCAGGCGCAGCCGTCCGAGCAGCTGGTGCATGCCGATGGCACGCCCGGCATGGTCATGGTGGTGTTTACGCTGCCCAGTTATCCGCTGGTGTTCAAGCTCATTCGCGACCGTTTCGCCTATCCCAAGACCATGAGCCGCGCGCAGGTCGAAGGGAAATACGAATTGGTCTTCCAGCTCGATCGCATCGGCCGCCTGCTCGACGCACAGCCGTATCGATTTCTGCGCTTTCCCAAGGCGCGCTTCTCGCCAGCGCTGCTGGAAGAACTGCAGACCAGCTGCGCGATGAGCCTGAGCGAGGACGGCGACGATGTCCTGATTGCGCTGTGCTACGTGCAACGGCGGCTGCGCCCGCTCAATTTGTACCTGCGCGAACAACTACCCGAAGCCGCGCATGCCGCCGCGCTGGACTATGGCCAGGCGATCAAGGACATGGCGCGCAACAACATCTTTCCCGGCGACATGCTGCTAAAGAACTTCGGCATCACCCGCCATCAGCGCGCGGTGTTCTACGACTACGACGAGCTGTGTCTGATCACCGACTGCACCTTTCGCGACTGGCCCACGCCCACCACCTACGAAGAACAACTCGCCGCCGAACCCTGGTTCCACGTCGGCCCACGCGATGTATTTCCCGAGCGCTTCGCCTTGTTCATGGGCTTGCCGGCCTCGCAACTGGAGGCGGTCAAACATATCCACCCGGAACTGTTCGACGCGCAGTGGTGGCGCAACCTGCAAGCCCGGCTGCGCGAAGACGATTATCCGGACACTCCGCCGTATGCGGAGTCGCGGCGGCTTGCCTAGGCCGTTTCGTTTATAGCGGCAGGCTGGTAAAACGTGCGATCAACCAATGGAGTAAGACAATGCAGTGGAAGCAACGGTTAGGTCTGGGCATCCTTTTTTCGCTGGCAGCGATGGGCGTTGCGCACGCCAAGCCGGACGCTGCGCGTGCGCAGATCGAAGCGAGCATGAATGTCACCGGCGAGTTGACGCTGACCCCCGACGGCACCGTGACCGCAGTGGCGCTCGTCGACGAGGAGCGTTTGCCTGCAGCTGTCCGCGAGCGGATCAAGCACTCGGTGGCCGCGTGGCGGTTCGATCCGGTCAAGGACGATGGCAATGCCTTGCCGGCGCGGCTGCCGATGAGCTTGCTGCTGGTCGCCAAGCCTGGCGATGACAATCAATATCGGGTGTCGATCCGCAGCGCGCATTTCGGCGGCCAGACCCCGCAGGGCGTCAGCGCACAACCCAACGGTATGGCGCCGCCGCCCTATCCGGTCAATGCCTTCAGGGGCGGCGCTACCGGTGTGGTCTACCTGCTGCTCAAGATCGGACGCGATGGCAAGGTGGAAGATGTGGTTGCCGAACAGGTCAACCTCACCGCACTGGTTCCCGAGTCCAAGCGTGCGCGCTGGCGCAAGGAATTTGCCGACGCCTCCATCGCCAAGGCGCGCAGCTGGACCTTCACTGCGGCCACTGCCGGGTCTGAGCGCACTGCGCCGTTCTGGGAGATGCGCGTGCCGGTGACGTTCGACATCGCAGCGTCCGAGAAGGACCTGGATGCCAAGCAGAAAAAATGGCAGTCGTATTTGCCGGGCCCGCGTCAGACCGCGTCGTGGCGAATGCAGAATGACGCAGCCGCCACGACCGACAGCCCGGACGCCCTGCCGGGATCGGGATTGTTTTCCGTCCGCGGCGAAGGCGTACGCCTGATCACGCCGCTGCAGGAAGGCTAAGACGACTGGCGGTTCTGAATCGGCGCGGCGGGTGTTGCGCAGTCGGCCCGCTCTCAGATCAGCCCTCCGACGGCCGCTTGCACCACATACGGCCGTCGAGCTCTCGGTCAACACGGCAGTTGATCGGCAACGACCGCGCGCCAGTTCGAGCGAGCTTGGAAGACCAAGTGCTTTCTCACGCGAACGCCGCCCACAAAAAAGCCCCGCAGTGCGGGGCTTTCTCGTCGCGCTAATCCAGACCGGCCTCAGCGCTTCATCGAACTGAAGAACTCGTCGTTGGACTTGGTGGTCTTCATCTTGTCCAGCAGGAATTCCATCGCCGCGATCTCGTCCATCGGATGCAGCAGCTTGCGCAGGATCCAGATCTTCTGCAGCAGCTCCGGCTCGATCAACAGATCTTCGCGACGCGTGCCCGAGCGGTTGATGTCGATCGCCGGGTAGACGCGCTTTTCGGTGATGCGACGGTTCAAATGCACTTCGCTGTTGCCGGTGCCCTTGAACTCTTCGTAGATCACCTCGTCCATCTTGCTGCCGGTCTCGACCAGCGCCGTGGCAATGATGGTCAGCGAGCCGCCTTCTTCCACGTTACGTGCCGCACCGAAGAAACGCTTCGGACGGTGCAGGGCGTTGGCGTCCACACCACCGGTGAGCACCTTGCCGGAGCTGGGCACCACGTTGTTGTAGGCACGTGCCAGGCGGGTGATCGAGTCGAGCAGGATCACCACGTCCTTCTTATGCTCGACCAGGCGCTTGGCCCGCTCGATCACCATCTCGGCGACCTGCACGTGGCGCGCGGCCGGCTCGTCGAAGGTGGAGGAGATGACCTCGCCGCGCACGGTGCGCTGCATTTCGGTCACTTCTTCCGGGCGCTCGTCGATCAGCAACACGATCATGTGCACTTCGGGATGATTGCTGGTGATGGCCGTGGCCACCTGCTGCATCATCATCGTCTTACCGGCTTTCGGCGGGGAGACGATCAGCGCACGCTGACCCTTACCCTGCGGTGCCATCAGATCCAGGATGCGGCCGGTGATGTCCTCGGTGGACCCATCGCCACGTTCCAGACGGAACCGGCGACGCGGGAACAGCGGGGTCAGATTCTCGAACAGCACCTTGTTCTTGCTCGCTTCCAGCGGCTCACCATTGATGGTGTCCACGATCGACAGCGCAAAATAGCGCTCGCCATCCTTGGGGAAGCGGATGCGGCCGGACAAATGATCGCCGGTGCGCAGATTGAAGCGGCGGATCTGGCTGGGCGAGATATAGGTATCGTCCGGGCCTGCCAGGTAGCTGGCTTCGGCGGCACGCAGGAAACCGAAGCCGTCCGGCAGGATTTCCAGCACGCCGTCGGCGGCAACGCCTTCGCCATGGCGGGTCAGCACCTTGAGCAGGGCGAAGATCACGTCCTGCTTGCGCGCGCGCGCCACGCCTTCCTGGATGTTGAGCTGATCTGCGATGTCCAGCAGCTTCTGCGCCGGCATCCGCTTGAGATCGCTCAGGGAATACACCGGAAAGCCTTCCGGCACGGCCGGATGCGGACGCGCGATGAACGGCTCGTTGCTGCCATCGGAGGAGGGCATGCCGCCGCTTTCGTTGCCGAACCGATCGCGCGGGCCGCGGTCGCGGCGGTTGCGGAACCGGTCACGGCGGTTGCCCTGCTGGTTCTGCCCCTGACCCTGGCCTTGCTGGTTCTGACCAGCGTTCTGGCCCTGGCCCGGCTGCTGGCCTTGACCCTGACCTTGGGGCTGGCCCTGGCTTTGCGCCTGATTCTGGTTCTGCTGTTGCTGCGCCTGATTGAAGCGCTGCTGCTGCGACTGGCCGCCTTCGCGGGGCTCGCCGTGGCTGTCGCCGCCCTGGCTGTTACCGCTGTTACCGGGCGAACTGCCGGCGCCTGCGCCATCGCCGAACGTCTGCGCCGATGCCGAATTGGCAGCGTGCGACGGTGCCTGCGGGGCGCGTGGAGCGTCGGGTGCGGGACTGGCGGGCAAGGGCAGATTGGACTGCTGTGCGCCGGCATCGTCATGGGAGGCGGCGGTCTTGCTCACGCGCGGCTTGCGCACGCGCTTCTCGACGGGAGCGTCGACGCTGCTCCCGGTATCGGAGGAAGGATGATCGGACAAGTGCGTGATTCCTCGCTAAGGTGCGAGCGCCCGGCTGGGGGGCGAACTATTGGTAGATGGGAGTCTAGAAGAAGTTTCTAGAGGGGTACGGCGGCGCACGAACGTGTGCCGGACCAACTGACACTATCACCGCGACGCGCAACCGCGCAAGCGTCCGCCTTGGCAGGGTTTAACTACCGGCGAACCGCAGGGCGCCCATCGCTGGACGCCCGTTCACTCAGGCAGCCGCGCCGCCCAGGGTCTTGTCGATCATCTGGGTCAGCTGGCCCTTGCCGACCGCCCCGATCTGGCTCGCCTGCACTTGCCCGTCCTTGAACAGCAACAGCATCGGGATCGAGCGCACGTGGTATTTGATGGCCAGGGCGCGGTTCTGGTCCACATTGACCTTGGCAACCTTGAGCCTGCCCTGGTATGTATCGGCCAGATCGTCCAGCACCGGTGCGATCATCTTGCACGGGCCACACCATTCGGCCCAGAAATCCACCAGGACCGGTTCGCCGGATTGCAGTACTGCTGTATCGAAGTCGGCATCGCCGACATGTTGAACCTTGTCGCTCACGTTGGGTCTCCTGGAAACCAAACGGCCCACCCGGATCGGGCAGGCCGCCACATTGCGTTAAACTGGGGCATTGCGCGACTGAATCAAGTGTCAGTCCTGAAGCCGCGCTGTCCGCCACAAGAGCCGCAGTTTGCGACGCTGTCGGCATCGATGCAAGCCGCGCCCGGGCTGCCCAGGGCGCCTCACGAAGACGGAATAATGAGCGACAAACCGCTGACCGATTTGACTTTTTCCTCGTTCGACCTACAGCCGGCGTTGGTTGCCGGGCTGGAGAGCGCCGGGTTTACCCGCTGTACCCCGATCCAGGCATTGACCTTGCCGGTCGCGCTGCCGGGCGGCGATGTCGCCGGCCAGGCCCAGACCGGCACCGGCAAGACGTTGGCGTTTTTGGTGACGGTGATGAACCGCCTGCTGATCCGCCCGGCGCTGGCCGACCGCAAGCCGGAAGACCCGCGCGCGCTGATCCTGGCGCCCACCCGCGAGCTGGCGATCCAGATCCACAAGGACGCGGTCAAGTTCGGCGCCGACCTGGGCCTGCGCTTTGCGCTGGTCTACGGCGGGGTGGACTACGACAAGCAGCGCGAGCTGCTGCAGCAGGGTGTGGACGTGATCATCGCCACCCCGGGCCGGCTGATCGACTACGTCAAGCAGCACAAGGTGGTCTCGCTGCATGCCTGCGAGATCTGCGTGCTGGACGAAGCCGACCGCATGTTCGACCTGGGCTTCATCAAGGACATCCGCTTCCTGCTGCGGCGCATGCCCGAGCGCGGCACCCGCCAGACGCTGCTGTTCTCGGCCACGCTGAGCCACCGCGTGCTGGAGCTGGCCTACGAGCACATGAACGAGCCGGAAAAGCTCGTGGTGGAGACCGAAACCATCACCGCCGCACGCGTACGGCAGCGCATCTACTTCCCGTCTGACGAAGAGAAGCAGACGCTGCTGCTGGGCCTGCTGTCGCGCAGCGAAGGTGCGCGCACCATGGTGTTCGTCAACACCAAGGCGTTCGTCGAGCGCGTGGCACGCACCCTGGAACGCCACGGTTATCGCGTCGGTGTGTTGTCCGGCGACGTGCCGCAGAAGAAGCGCGAGTCGCTGCTCAACCGCTTCCAGAAGGGCCAGTTGGAGATCCTGGTCGCCACCGACGTGGCCGCGCGTGGCCTGCATATCGATGGGGTCAAGTACGTCTACAACTACGACCTGCCGTTCGATGCCGAAGATTACGTGCACCGCATCGGCCGCACCGCGCGCCTGGGCGAAGAGGGCGATGCGATCAGCTTCGCCTGCGAGCGCTACGCGATGAGCCTGCCGGACATCGAGGCTTACATCGATCAGAAGATCCCGGTCGAGCCGGTGACCACCGAGCTGCTGACACCGTTGCCGCGTGCGGCGCGCGTGGCGGTGGAAGGCGAAGAGGTCGATGAAGACGCTGGCGACAGCGTGGGCACCATTTTCCGGGAGGCGCGCGAGCAGCGTGCGGCCGAAGAACAGCGCCGCGGCGGCGGTCGCAGCGGTCCGGGCGGCGCCTCGCGCAGTGGCAGTGGCGGCAGCCGTCGCGACGGTGGCAGTGCCGATAGCAAGCCGCGTCCGCGTCGCAAGCCGCGCGTCGAGGGCGAGGCTCCAGTTGTTGCAGCAGCTGCAGCGGTCCCACCGGTGATTGCTGACGCCGCAGCGGCTGCACCGTCCACCATCGACGTCGAGGGCGAGCGCGCACCGCGCAAGCGTCGTCGCCGTCGCAACGGCCGTCCGGTCGAAGGCGCCGAGCCGGTCGCATCCACGCCGGTGCCCGCACCCGCCGCGCCGCGCAAGCCGACCCAGGTGGTCGCCAAGCCAGTGCGTGCCGCCGCCAAGCCGGGCGGCAGCCCGTCGCTGCTGAGCAGGATCGGCCGCCGTCTGCGTTCGTTGGTCTCGGGCAACTGACCACTGGCGGCATCAATCGCATCGCCGGTCTTCGGCGATGCGACGTAAGCGCTGGCGCTCCGGCATAATCGCTGGATGACCGTTCTGCGTTTCGACAACGTCAGCAAGCACTACGCCGGGGGCCACCAGGCGCTGACCGATGTCAGCTTCGAAGTGGCCGATGGCGAGATGCTGTTCGTGACCGGCCACTCCGGCGCCGGCAAAAGTACGTTGCTCAAATTGATCCACCTCAGCGAGCGTCCCAGCCAGGGCGCCGTGCTGTTGGGCGAGCGCAACCTGCTCAAGGTGCGTGGCCGGCAGATTCCGCTGCATCGTCGTCAGGTAGGCGCGGTCTATCAGGACCATCGTCTGCTCAACGACCGCAGCATCGCCGAGAACGTGGCATTGCCGTTGATCCTGCGCGGCACCCGTCGCGCCGAGATCGGCAAGCGGGTGCGCTCTGCATTGGAACGCATCGGCTTGGCTCATCGCGAAAAAGCCTTGCCGTCGCAGCTGTCGGCGGGCGAGCAGCAACGCGTGGGGATTGCGCGTGCCATCGTCGGTGAGCCGCGCCTGCTGGTGGCCGATGAGCCCACCGGCAATCTCGACCCGGCACTGGCCGCCGAAATCATGCAGTTGTTTGCCGAACTGCCCGCGCGCGGCACCAGCGTGCTGGTGGTCAGCCACGACCTTGCCTTGCTCAAGCAGATGCGCAAGCGGGTGCTGATCCTGGATCACGGCCGCCTGGTCGACGACATCTCGCCGCAGGATCTGGCCGAATGAGCAAGCTCGCCAATACCGAAGCCGTGGCGCCATCGCGTTTCGGCGTGTGGATCGACCACCACCTGCACAGCATCGCCTTCAGCCTGGGCCGCGCGATGCGCAAGCCATGGGCAACGTTGCTGACCATCGTGGTGATGGCCTTGGCGCTGGCGCTGCCGCTGGGGCTGTCGATCGCGCTGGACAACGTCAAGCTGCTGGCCGGCAGCGTGCAGCAGTCGCGCGAAATCAATCTGTTCCTCAAGGTCGATGTCGCCGCCGATGCCGCGCAAGCGCTTGCCGGCGAGTTGCGTGCGCGCACCGACGTGGCGCAGGTGACGCTGCGCACGCCCGAGCAGGGGTTGGCCGCGTTGCGCGAGAGCGCAAAACTCGACGAAGCCGCCGATGCCCTGGGCGAGAATCCGCTGCCCACGCTGTTGATCGTCACCCCCACCGATGCGGCCGACGATGCGCAGCTGGCCGGCGCATTGCAGGCCTTGCCGCAGACCGACCAGGTGCAGCACGACGCGTTGTGGCGCAAGCGTCTGGATGGCTGGCTGCACTTCGGCGAACGCCTGGTGCAGGTGCTGTCGGCGCTGCTTGGCATCGGCGCGGTGCTGGTGGTCGGCAACACGGTGCGGCTGGACATTCAGTCGCGGCGCGAAGAGATCGGCGTGCTGCAATTGCTCGGTGCCAGCGATGGCTTCATCCGTCGCCCGTTCCTGTATCTGGGTGCGTGGTACGGGCTGGGCGCCGGCGCTGTTGCGCTCGCTCTCATCGCTGCCTCGGGCTTGGCATTGCGCGCGCCATTGGCCACATTGGCCGATAGCTACGGCAGTTCCTTTACCCTGCACGGGCTGGATCTGCTGCATTCTGTGATGGTGCTGATCGGCACCCTGGTGCTGGGTTGGCTGGGCGCCTGGCTGGTGACCGGCCATTTCCTTCGTCAGACCCGTCCCACCGAGACCTGAGGCCTGCCATGCATCCACCAGATCTCAAACACCTGATCAGCGACGCACCACGTGTGATGGTCGTCGATGGTTCGAAGCTGGTACGCAAGCTCATTGCCGACGTGCTCCGGCGCGACCTGCCCAATGTGCAGGTGATTGGTTGCGCCAGCATTGCCGAAGCGCGCGCTGCGCTGGAGTCCGGTGCGGTGGATCTGGTGACCACCTCGCTGTCCTTGCCCGATGGCGATGGCCTGACCCTGGCGCGCAGCGTGCGCGAAGCGGCCGGCCAGGCCTATGTGCCGGTGATCGTGGTGTCCGGCGATGCGCAGCAGCATCTGGTCGAGCGTCGTTTTACCGAGTACGTCACCGACTATTTCGACAAGGCGCTGGGCCATGAAGCCCTGGCGACCTTTATCCGCGGTTATGTGCAGCCCGAGCCGGTGGTGGGCGCCACCGTGCTCTACATCGAAGACAGCCGCGTGGTGGCCGAGGCGACCAAGCGCATGCTCGAGCGCCAGAGCCTGAAAGTGGTGCACGTGCTCACCGCCGAGGATGCGTTTGCGCTGCTCACCGCCGAATCGCTGGGCCGCACCGAGCGCCGTATCGACGTGGTGCTGACCGACGTGACCCTGAAAGGCGAGCTCAACGGCCGCGATGTGGTCGAGCGCATCCGCATCGATTTCGCCTACGGCAAGCGCCGCCTGCCGGTGCTGGTGATGACTGGCGACACCAATCCGCGCAACCAGTCCGAACTGCTGCGCGCTGGCGCCAACGACCTGGTGCAAAAACCCATCGAAGAGCGCCTGCTGGTGACCAAGGTGTTGTTCCAATTGCGGCTGGCACGCCTGGAAGACCAGGCCATCACCCTATGACCGAAGTGGAAGGGCGTATCCAGCTGGAACCGTCGTGGAAGGCAAAGGTGGGCGACTGGTTGCTGCGCCCGGAGATGCAGGAGCTGTCGGCCTTTCTGCGCCAGCGCAAGGCGGCTGGCGCGCGGGTGTTTCCGCCCGGCCCGCAGATGTTTGCCGCCTTCGATGCCACCCCGTTCGATCAGGTCAAGGTGGTGATCCTGGGCCAGGATCCGTACCACGGTGAGGGCCAGGCGCACGGGCTGTGCTTTTCGGTCCTGCCCGGCGTGCCGGTGCCGCCGTCGCTGCTCAATATCTACAAAGAAATCCAGGACGACCTCGGCATCCCGCGTCCCGATCACGGCTATCTGATGCCGTGGGCGCGCCAGGGGGTGTTGCTGCTCAACGCGGTACTGACGGTGGAGCAGGGCCGCGCCGGCGCGCACCAGAACAAGGGCTGGGAAGGTTTCACCGACCATGTGGTGGAGACGCTCAACCGCGAGCGCGAAGGCCTGGTGTTCCTGCTCTGGGGCAGCTACGCGCAGTCCAAGGGCAAGGTCATCGACCAGGCACGCCACCGCGTGTTCAAGGCGCCGCATCCTTCGCCGTTGTCGGCGCATCGCGGCTTTCTGGGATGCAAGCATTTCTCCAAGACCAACGAGCACCTGCAGCGTCGCGGCATCCAGCCGGTCGATTGGTCCTTGCCGCCGCGCAACGCCTTGGATACAACGTCGGCCGCCGGCTGAACAACCCTTGCGCACGCGCATTTCGCCACAGGTTTGTCACGGTCTGGGCAGGGGCGCAGTGGTAGCGTAGGGCTTGAATTCGGGGAGCTGTGCGGTAGAACGCCGCCAAGGCTGAAAGCCCGAACGTCCTATAAATGGAACGCTGGGAACTCTTTCTGTACCCGGCAGTCCAATAGTTCGACTGCTAAGATGGTGCCTATGAACCAGACTACCTCGACTGCCCTTGTGGCAAACAATCTCCCGATTCCCAGTGCGCTCGGTTCGCTGGACGCCTACATCGGTGCCGTGCACCAGATTCCGGTGCTGTCGGTCGATGAGGAACAGAATTTGGCCCGCCGCTTCCGCGACGAGCTGGATCTGGACGCAGCGCGTGAATTGGTCCATTCCCATCTGCGCTTCGTGGTGCACGTGGCCCGCGGTTACAACGGCTACGGCCTGCCGCTGGGCGACCTGATCCAGGAAGGCAATATCGGCCTGATGAAGGCGGTCAAGCGTTTCGACCCGGAGATGGGCGTGCGCCTGGTCAGTTTCGCGGTGCACTGGATCCGTGCCGAAATGCACGAGTTCATTTTGAAGAACTGGCGCATCGTCAAGGTCGCCACGACCAAGGCGCAGCGCAAGCTGTTCTTCAACCTGCGCAAGTCCAAGACCCGTCTGGGCTGGCTCAACGCCTCCGAAGTGACCGCGGTCGCCAAGGACCTGAACGTCTCCGAGCGCGAAGTGATGGAGATGGAGTCGCGCCTGTCCGGCCGCGATATCGGCTTCGACGCGTCGTCGGATGAAGATGACGATCATGGTCCGCCGTCGCCGGTCAGCTACTTGGTGGCCAACGAAGAAGATCCCTCGCAGGCCTATGAGCGGCACGACAGCGAAGACAACCAGCTGCAGTTGCTGAGCGAAGGCATGGCCGGTCTGGATACGCGCTCGCGCGACATCGTCAAGCGCCGCTGGCTGGATTCGGAATCCAAGGTGACGCTGCAGGAGCTGGCTGACGAATACGGCGTGTCGGCCGAGCGTATCCGCCAGATCGAGGCGAACGCGCTGAAGAAGATGAAGGCGCTGTTCGTCGCCTGATCGGTTCGATCACGCGGTACATGCTGCACGAACGGCCCGGTTGATCCGGGCCGTTTGCGTTGGCGGTGTGCGGTTTCCACAGACTCCAGAAACCTGACGCACTGTCCAGGCAATGCGGCCGGCATCATCGCTTTGGCCGATGACGACTACTCCGGCAAGCGGGCCACCGGCAGATGCCAGCCATAACGGATCGCCATGAAACGCAGGCCGAAGCACACGCCGGCACCGGTTGCCAGCGACCAGGCTTGCGGCACGCCGAGTACATGACCGACGGCCACCAGGCCGCCGCCGGCAAGCGCGGCGACCGCATATAACTCCGCTTGCAAGACTACCGGCGTGCGGGCGACCAGCAGGTCGCGTGCGATGCCACCACCGATGCCGCTGAGCATGCCCAGCAAGGTGGCGCTCAGCGGGCTGAGGTTGTAGTCCAGCGCCTTGCTGGTGCCGTAGACCGCAAACAGCGCCAGACCCGCTGCGTCGAAAATCTGCACCGGGTTGCGCAGGCGCTCCACTGCCGCGTGCCAGTAAAACCCGGCGACGCCGGCCAGGCAGGCGGTGAGCAGATACTGCGGGTGGACCAGTGCCGCCGGCGGGGTGGCGCCGATCAACACGTCGCGCACGATGCCGCCGGAGACAGCGGCCGCGCACGACAGCACCAGCACGCCGAACAGGTCCAGGCGGTTGCGCACTGCCACGGTCGCGCCGCTGAGGGCGAACACGAAGGTGCCGAGCAGATCCAGCAGGAACAGGACAGTTGCCACACGTAGACCGTCGAATCAGGCCGCACAGCATCGCGCACGGCCGGTGGCGCTGTCATCCGTCCTTGGTGTTGGGCGGCGGGTCGTCGGTTGCGCCACCGAAGATGATGCGTGCGGCGCGCTGGTAGCTCCAGTACGCCATCGCCCAGTTCACCAACACCACGAAGCGGTTGCGGAAGCCGATCAGGAAGTAGACGTGCGCGGCCAGCCAGAACCACCACGCCACGATGCCGGACAGCTTGAGCTTGCCCACGTGCACGATGGCGGCCATGCGGCCGATGGTGGCCAGGTTGCCGAAGTCCTGATACCGGAACGCGGCCGCCGTCTGACCGCGCTGGCGCGCACGGATCGCCTTGGCGATGTGTTTGCCCATCTGCTTGGCTGCCGGCGCCACGCCCGGCACCGGGCGACCGTTCTGCTGCACCGACGCCAGATCGCCGCCGACGAAGATCTCAGGATGGCCGGGCACGCTCAGGTCCGGCGCCACCAGCACGCGGCCGGCGCGATCCAGCGGCACGCCCAGCGTGCGCGCCAGCGGCGAGGCGGCCACGCCGGCGGCCCACACAACGGTGCGCGCGGGGACGAAGCTGTCGCCAAGCTGGTAACCCAGCGCATCGATATGGGTCACCGGCGTGCCGGTGTGGACTTCCACGCCAAGCCGCTCCAGCTGCTTGCGCGCCTTGTCGGTGAGATCGTCCGGGAACGACGGCAACACGCGCGGGCCGGCTTCGACCAGGCGCACGCGCGCCTGGCGCGGGTCGATGTGGCGGAATTCGTTCTTGAGCGTGTGGCGGGCGATCTCGGCCAGGGTGCCGGCCAGCTCGACACCGGTGGGGCCGCCGCCGACTACCGCAAAGCTCAGCCAGGCCGCACGCGCGGCTGGGTCGGATTCGGCCTCGGCGCGTTCGAAGGCCAGCAGCAGCTTGCGGCGCAGCACCAGCGCGTCGTAGAGGGTCTTCAAGCCGGGCGCATGTTCGGCCCACTGGTCGTTGCCGAAGTAGGCATGGGTGGCGCCGGTGGCCAGCAGCAGCATGTCGTAGCCGAGCGTCTTGCCATCGGTCAGTACCACTTCGCGACGGGTTGGCGCGATTTCGGCCACATCGCCAAGCAGCACTTCCACATTGCGCTGCTCGCGCAGGATATGGCGCAGCGGTGCGGCAATATCCGGTGCCGACAGCCCGGCGGTGGCGACCTGGTACAGCAACGGTTGGAACAGATGGTGGTTTTGCCGGTCGATCAAGGTGATGCGGATGGCGGGGTCATCGAGCGCGCGGGTCGCCCACAAGCCGGCGAAACCGCCGCCGACCACAACCAGATGCAAGGGAGCGGGGGAGGGAGATGAGGTCATCGTAGGTCCGATGGAAGGCAACGCGGGCACGACAGAATGCCAAATTCCCAATGAACATGACGCGTTGGCGCCGCGTGGCTGCGGCATCATGTCGCATCCACTTCTGACGGCCATCGCATGTCCTCATTGCCACCGCCCCTGCCGCCGCTGTCGCCAGCCGCCATGCCTACTGCAACGTCGGCTGCCCCGCCCGCGCCCGCGGCCAGGAAAAAGCTCAGCAGCGTGGCGATCGGGCTGATCGGCGTGCTGGCTTGCGCAACGCTGTTCGGGATCGTGGTCCTGGCAGCGAGCGTGTGGCTGCTCGGCATCGGCTGGTCGCTATTTACCGATCAGGCGCGTACTGCACTGCAAGCCGACGCTGTGGTGCAGGAACATATCGGCCAGATCCACACGATGCGGGTCGATCTGTACCGCACGAGTCTGGCGCAGGGAAGCGAGGAGTTTGTGTTCAATGTGGAAGGCGATCGCGGCGCCGGCCGCGTGCAGGCCACCTGGGTCAGTGCCGACTCCGAGCAGGAGATTCTGACCGACGGAGAACTCATCATGCGCGATGGCAGGCACTTCGCGCTGCCGGCCGCTGACGATAGCGAGCTCGAAACCGAAACCGAAACCGAAACCGAATCAGAGATAGAAACCGAATCGGAAATAGAAACCGAATCGGAGATGCAAACCGACGCGGGCACGTCTTTGGAGGAACGCGCATGACCGACAATCCCGACAAACGGATCGCCTTGTTGATCGATGCCGACAATGCGCCGGCCGGCAAGATCGATGTGGTGCTGGCGGAAGTGGCGCGTTATGGCGTGGCCAACGTGCGCCGCGCCTACGGCAACTGGAAGAGCCCGCACCTGAAAGGCTGGGAAGCGGCCTTGCACGATTATGCGATTCGGCCGATCCAGCAGTTTGCCTATAGCTCCGGCAAGAACGCCTCGGATATGGCGATGGTGATCGATGCGATGGACCTGCTGTACGCGCGCAATCTGGATGGGTTTGCGATCGTCTCCAGCGATGCGGATTTCACCCCGCTGGTGATGCGCCTGCTCACCGATGGCATGAAGGTCTATGGCTTTGGCGAGAAGAAAACCCCGGCGCC
This sequence comes from Xanthomonas sp. Leaf148, assembly GCF_001423585.1. GTDB lineage: Bacteria > Pseudomonadota > Gammaproteobacteria > Xanthomonadales > Xanthomonadaceae > Xanthomonas. The sequence continues at coordinate 486,802 of NZ_LMOP01000008.1, forward strand.
GTTCGTCAATGCCTGCTCCAAATTCACCTATGTGGAAGCGCTGGGCGAGCAAGCCGCCGCGGCCCGCGATACCGCTGCCGGGCGCAAGGATGCCACCGCGTTGCGCAGCGATACACGCCTGGTGCAGATGCTGCGCAACGCCATCGTCAGCGCATGCGAGGACGATGGTTGGGCGTTGTTGAGTGCGGTGGGCAAGCAGGTGGCTAACCAGGCTTCGTTCGATCCACGCAATTACGGCTATCGCAAACTCAGCGATCTGGTGCGCGCGATCGGCCTGTTCGAGCTCAAGCTGGACGAGCAGGCCTTGTGGGTACGCGATACGCCCAAGGGCAGCGACAACCGTGCGAAAACTGCCGTGCCTGCCGTTGCACCGGAACCACAAGCCCGCCTCAAGCGTGCAGCGCGCGCAACAGCCAAACCTGCCTCCGGAAAATGACGATGACGCACGACGCGATGGCATCCGCACAGCCGACGATCACGCTCTGGGGGCGTCGCAATTCCAGCAATGTGCGCAAGGTGTTGTGGTGTGCCGAAGAAGCCGGTGTGGCCTATACGTCGATCGAGGTGGGCGGCGCCTTCGGCGGCAATGACACGCCGGCCTATCGCGCGCTGAATCCGAACGGCGTGGTACCGACCTTGCAGGATGGCGCGGTGGTGGTGTGGGAATCCAATGCGATCGTGCGGTATCTCGCCGCGCAGTACGCACCGGCGTTGTATCCGTCATCGCCGGCCGAGCGCGCAGTGGGCGATCGCTGGATGGACTGGACCACCTCGACCTTTGCCAACGTGTTCCGCGACCTGTTCTGGGGCGTGCTGCGCACACCCGAGGCCGAGCGCGATGCCGTACGTATCGCCGCGGCGCTGGCGCACTCGGGCGAGCTGCTGGCACGCGCCGATGCGGCATTGGCGCAGCAGCCGTATCTGTCCGGCGAGCGTTTTGCGATGGGTGATATTCCGCTGGGCAGTTTCATCTATGCATGGTTCGAAATGCCGATCGAGCGGCCTGCGCTGCCGCATTTGCACGCGTGGTATCAGCGCTTGCGCACACGGCCTTCATACCAACGCGGCGTGATGACGGCGCTGACCTGAGTTTCGAGCCACCGCTCAGGCCAGCGTTGTTTATTGCAGGCACCGAACGCGCCGCCGACTTCACACGTTTCTCCAGTGAAGTGGGCCTTGTACATCGCGCGGCCTGATAGCGCGCGTTGTCGTAGGAGCGCACCTGGGCGCGACGCAACGTGACCGGGAATACCCTCGCGCCCAGGTGCGCTCCTACAGAGCCTGGGTACACCGCGCCACGTGCGTCTGGCTGCAACTCCGTATGCGATACGCCCAGCGCTAATACAAATCGATCGGGTCCACATCCAGCGACCAGCGCACGCGGCGCGCCTGCGGGAGCGCATAGATGGCCGGTAGCTGCGCATCGAGCAGGCGATGCAGCGCCGAGCGTTGCTGTGCGGACAGCAACAACTGGGTGCGCTGGAAACCGGCGCGGCGCGGCATCGGTGCAGGCATCGGGCCGTAGCACTCCACCTCTGCAAACGCGGGCGATTGCGCGCTGGTGTCGGCCGTGGCCAGTTCGCGCACCGCCATCAGGAACTGGTTGGCCGCCGCGACATCCTTGGCTTCGGCGCGGAACAGCGCCAGATGCGCAAACGGCGGAAAGCCGGCGGCCTCGCGCTGCTGCAGTTCGGCATCGGCGAAGGCGTGGTAGCCGCCGTTGACCAGGGTCTGCAGCAGCGGATGTTCGGGATGGTGGGTTTGCAGCCAGACCTCGCCGGGGCGATCGGCGCGCCCGGCGCGCCCTGCCACCTGGATCAGCTGCTGAGAGAGTTTTTCGGCGGCACGGAAGTCGGCTGAGAACAGGCCTTCATCGATGCCGACCACCACCACCATGGTCAACCGCGGCAGGTCGTGGCCCTTGGCCAGGATCTGGGTGCCGACCAGGATGCCGGCATCGGTGCCGAGCCGGGCGAGCTGGGTTTCCAGGCTGTCGCGGCGTTGGGTAGTGCTGCGGTCGATGCGCACCACCGGGAACGCCGGAAACGCCTCGGTCAGCCGTTCTTCCAGGCGCTCGGTACCGATGCCCTGCGGCTGCAAGGCCAGGCTGGCGCAGGCCGGGCAGGCCAGCGGCGCCTGCTGGCGGGCGCCGCAGTGGTGGCACTGCAGGCGGCGGCCGCCGGCGTGCACGGTCATCGGGGTCTGGTGCAGCGGCGTGCTGCAGCGCTGGCAGGCAGCGGTCCAGCCGCAGTCGTGGCATAGCAGCACCGGCGCATAGCCGCGGCGGTTCTTGAACACCAGCACCTGCTCGCCGCGCGCCAGGGTGGCGCCGATGCCGGCCAGCACCTCCGGCGACAAGCCGTCCTTGAGCGGGCGCTTGCGCACGTCCAGCACGCGCACACGCGGCGGGCGGGCGTCGCCGGCGCGCTGCGACAACCGCAGGTGCTGGTAGCGGCCGGAATAGGCGTTGTGCAGGCTTTCCAGCGACGGGGTCGCGCTGCCCAGGATCACCGGCACGTCCAGCGCCTTGCCGCGCACCAGAGCAAAGTCGCGGGCGTGGTAGCGGATGCCGTCCTGTTGCTTGTAGCTGCCGTCGTGTTCCTCATCGATCACGATCAGCCCGGCGTTGGGCAGCGGGGTGAACACCGCCGAACGGGTGCCGACGATCAGTTTGGCTTCGCCGCGCCAGGCCGCCGCCCAGACGCGGGCGCGTTCGCCATCGGACAGGCCCGAATGCAGCGCATGCACCGGCACGCCCAGGCGCGCGCGGAAGCGGCCGAGCGTCTGCGGGGTCAGGCCGATTTCCGGGACCAGCACCAGCGCCTGCTTGCCGGCGGCCAGGCAGTCGGCAATCGCCTGCAGGTAGACCTCGGTCTTGCCGCTGCCAGTCACGCCGTCGAGCAGATAGGTAGCAAAGCCGGTGTGCGCCCGGATCGCGGCGGCGGCGGCGCGTTGTTCGTCGTTGAGTGCGGGACCAGTGCCGGGCCGTGGCGCGATGGCATCGGCCGGCACCGCCACGCGTTCGGCGTGGCCGCGCTTGGCCAGGCTGCGTGCGGCCTCGCGCCACTGCGGCAGCAGCGGGTCCAGCTGTTCTTCGCCCACCGCACCGGTCTGCAACAGGGCGGCGAGCAGGGCGGGCCGGCTGCCCGCACGCAGGCTGCTTGCCCCGGTACGCCCGGCCTCGGTGAGCTGCCAGGCCCAGGCATGGGTGTCGGCCAGCGGCTCGCCGCGACGCAGCGGGCCGGGCAGGGCACTGGCCTGGGCCTCGCCGAGGGGAGCATGGGTATAACGGGCCAGCCACTGCAGCGAGCGGGCCAGTTCATCCACCAGCAGCGGCGCCTGGTCGCACCAGGCCAGTGCCGGGCGCAGGCCATCGGCCGATGCCAGCTGGCCGATCTCTACCACTACCCCGATCAACTCGCGCGACCCAAATGGAACCCGCACACGGCAGCCGACCCGCGTTGGATCGGTCAGCGGGGCGTCGGCAGGTGGTAGGTAATCGAACAGCTGGGGCAGCGGCACCGGCAGGGCGACGCGCAAAGTGAGGACAGTGGAAGGCATGCGCTCAGTCTACCGACACTGTCCAGCACCCCCGACTTGCGCAATTTCACTCGTGAAGACGGTGTGATCACTTGCAGCGCCTTTCTGTGACCCAAGTGATAAATACGACGTAAACCTATGTGAGGCCTGAGGAAACGGGTTTATCCACACTGCCTGTGGATAAGCCTGTGAATTAGTCTCGTGCTCCACGCGGTGAAGGCGGATTCACTTGCCTTGGCAACCTCTTGGACATTTTTTCGCCACACATCGAAATTTAATATATATCAATAGCTTAGGCGTGAAACACGATTGCAACAAAGAAAAAACAACAGTTGACAGACGGTCGCGTATCGGTGTGTCTGCCGCTGTGCACAACGTACGCGGGTAGCGCTCGCGACCGGATCGAGGGTCGTGCGATCTGTCAAGCGGTCGGCGTGGCGGACGTGCGTCGGTATCATGCCGGCCGATGCTGGAGTTCACATGACCGTAGTCCCCGACGCCCCCGTTACCCCCGCCGCACTATCAGCCTTTCTGCGGGGTGTGGAACGCCGGGGCCTGGTACTGGCGCAGCTGCAATGCGGCGACGTGGCGGCAGCCGAGCGGGCGTTGGCCGCTGCCCTGCGCGCTTTCAGCAGCCAGGCAGCGGGACGGCCGATGGCTGGCTGGCCGATGCGCTTCTGGAGCCTGCTGGCAACCGCCCCGCCACTGCGCCGCGAGCCCATGCCTGGCACCTGGCTGCCGCCCTTCACCGCACTGGGCCGGATGCAGACCCCCGACCGGCTGGCGCTGCTGCTGCGGATCGTGGCCGGGCTGGAAGAGGAGGCCGCCAGCGACGTACAGGGCATCGCGGTGGCGGATTATCGACAGTCGCTGGCGCGTGCCTGTCCACGCGATGCGGCCGGCAATCCCGATGCACAGGCGTGGCGCGTGCTGGCCGAGGCGGCGCAAACGGAGCTGCGCGATCTCACCCCGTCCCAGCTGACCCGGCTCAGCCAGTTGCGCGACGCCTCGCTGGCCGGCGTCGCGCTGCAACCCGCCATCCCGGCAGAGGCGCCGCCCGCGCCACGCCGCGCCACCCCGGCACAGGTCCGCCCCAGGCGGCAGTGGCAGTGGCCACAGCTGGATCGGCGCCATGCCGGTATTGCCCTGGGGGGACTCGCACTGGCGCTCCTGCTGACGGTGCTGGGCTGGTGCTGGACCCACCGACGGCCCAGCTTGCCGCCTGAGCCGGTCTCGCAGGCGCCGGCCGGCGTGCTGCATGTCACCGACGCCGCGCCAGTGGTGGTGGAAGAACTGCCGGCGTCCGACCTGCCGGAGGCTCCTGCCGCCCCGGGCATGGATCCGCGCGACCAGACGATGCTGGCCGACCCGGACCTGGAGTTGGCGCGTGCGTCAGACTTTTACGCCTGGTACGCCGCCGGCCACCCGGTGCCGGCGGACGAATCCGGCGCGCATGCCACCGCGACTGAGCAGCCTTCCGCCCCTCTGGAGACGGTCGATGACGACAACTAAGTGGTTCGGCCTGCTGATGCTCGCCAGTACCGGCATCGCCGGCGCGCAGGCCCTGCCAGCGGCATTGGACGAAAGCGGGCACACCGAACCTGCCAGCGCCCCCGCCCTGTCGGCAGCGCCAAGCGCCGCGCAGCAACGCGCGCGCTGGGCGGCACTGACGCCGGCACAGCAGGCCGACCTGCGCGCGCGCTATGCCGCGTGGAAGGACCTGACCGCCACCGACCGTGTGGTGTTGCGGCAGGCGCGCGAACGGCTGCACGGCCTGCCCGAGGACCAGCAACGCGCCTTGCGCACCCAGTTCAGCGCGATGGATCGCCTGCATCGCGATGGCTGGCGTCTGGGGTCGCAGGTGGGCGCGTTCTATCCGCAGCTGCAGCCGCTGATCGGCTATGTGCCGGTCGACCAGCGCGAGCGCCTGCTGGCGGTGCTACGCAGCCTGGATGCCGGCCAGCTGGAACAGCTGGCGGTCCTCGCCCAACGCACCCCGCCGCAGGACCGCGATGGGTTACGCGACGCCTTGCTGGCCGAAGCCCCGGCCACCCGCAGCGCCTGGCTGAAGCGGCAACTGGCGCGCTGATCGCCGATGCGCGGTGCATTGCCGCGCGTTGGCGCGGCAAGTGCTCATCGACCTGCGTTGTGCGAACAACGCGGCTGTCAGCCGCGCATCCCGGATTGCACCGCGCTGTCTGGCCCGTGCGACTGCAGCGCCGCAGTTGCAGTGCGCAGCGTCAAAGACGCGCCAGACTCGCCACCATCAAGAACGCGGCAGCAAATGTGACCACGACGAAATAGATGCTGCCCAGGCCGAGGTATTTCAGCACCGTGGCTGACCACGATTGGCCGTACACGTGGCGCTGCATCCCCAGCAGATACAGCGGCATCCACACTGCCAGCCCGAACTGGAGCAGGCCGATGCTCCAGGCGATGGGGGGAGCCACCTGCGCCACCGATTCCCTGAGCAGCGACAGCAGCAGCATCGCCAGCAGGTTCAGGCAGAGAAACGCATGGCTATATAGCGCCACCACCAGATGCTCCAGATACACCCGCCCGCTGCGCAGGTAGAACACGCGCAACAACAGCGCAAACAACGGCACCAGCACCAGCAAGGTGGATGGCACCGCCGCAAAGAACGCGTTGTAGAGCAGCTGCGGATTGCTGCGCAGGCGCGGCAGGTTGGCGCGGATGTGGTCCAGCTGCACGTTGAGCCAGCGGTTGGCGAACTGCGGCAACGGCGCAACGGTCAGCGGGTTGCTGACCGGGTCCCAGGGTTTGCCTCCCAGCGAAAAGAACGTGCTGTTGTCTGGGGCATCGACCGCCGGCGCGGCGCTTTCCAGCCGCGCGCCCTGGTGCAGTTGCGCCAGCCGCTTGCGCGCCTCGCTCTCGGCGCGGGCAATGCCGGCATCCACGCCGTCGCGCGCGATGCCTGCCGGCACTACCTTGCGGGTCTGGGTGAGCGTGCCGACGATCTGCGCACGCACTGCTTCCACCTGCGCCGGCGTGCGCGCATGCGCGAAGTCCTTCGGTACGGCGCTGTGCGTGGTGCCGGGCGCCGCGACGTCCTCGTCAGAGGCATGCACTGCGATGCGTGCAATGAAAAAGGTCAACAGGCTCACCACCAGAAACAGCCGCATCGGCGCGACATAGCGCACCCGTTGCCCACTCAGGAACCGCAGCGCCACGAGGCCGGGAACCAGAAGATCGCGCAAGGTGCGGAAGATCCGTCCATCCAAGTGCCAGAACGACTCGAAGACTTCTTCCACCGCGTGCGCGACGCTGCGCACCGGGCTATGCGCGCTTTGCCCGCAGGCGTGGCAAAACGCGCCTTGCAATGCTGTGGAACAGTTTTCACAGTCCGATGGATGCAACGCGGTCGGGTGCAGGGACATGAGCCAGGTCCAGTTGGCGGTGATGGAGAGGTCGTGTGCCCGATGCGATACCGCGAAGGTCCACGCCTGGCACACGGTACAGCGTCAGCATGCGGCTGCCTGGAAACATCGGCAGCTGCTTTTGTTGCCGCGCACATAGCAGCGAGCGCGGCGAGAACTGCCCAGGCGCGCGTCAGGGCGCAATCGGAAAGTACGCGTAAGATAGCGGCCCCACGCGACCCGGTGCCAGCGCCTCCCGGCACGGCCGTAGTCCGCGCAGCAATCGGTGTGTCATGTCTGTTTCTCCTGCCCCCGCGTCCGCGACGCCAGGCTTCGCCGCGGAAGTGCGCACCACCGGCCTGCTGGCCTTGCCGTTGGTGCTTGGTCACGTCTCTACCGGCTTGATCGGGTTTGTCGACAACGTCATCGCCGGCCACCACGGCACTGCGACGCTGGCGGCGGTGACCATCGGCACCGCGCTGCTGTGGCTGCCGATGCTGGTGCCGATCGGGACGCTGATTTCCTTGACCGCCTCGGTGTCGCAATTGCGCGGCGCCGGGCGCGAGCGCGAGATAGGCCCGTTGTTTCGCCAGGCGTTGTGGCTGTCGCTGGGGCTGAGCGCATTGATGTTCGCGTTTCTGAGCGTGGTGCCGCCGCTGCTGCCCACTTTCGGGATTGCGCCGGACATCGTGCCGGGTGCCACCGACTTTCTGCACGCGGTGCGCTGGGGCGTGCCGGCGCTGACGTTCTACTTCTGCATGCGCTATCTCAGCGAAGGCATGCACTGGACGCTGCCGACCATGCTGCTGGGGTTTGGCGGCTTGCTGGTGCTGGCGCCGCTGGGTTATGTGCTGACCTACGGCAAGTTCGGCTTTGCAGAGCACGGTGCCGAAGGCCTGGGCATGGCCTCGGCCATCACCATGTGGGTGCAGGCCAGCGTATTCGCGCTGTATCTATGGCGCGCGCGGCGCTTTGCGCACCTGGAGTTGTTCACCCATCTGGAAGGGCCGCGTTGGCGCGCCATCGGCGATCTGTTGCGCACCGGGCTGCCGATCGGCATCACCGTGCTGATGGAAGGCGGCCTGTTTATCGTCACTGCGCTGTTGATCGGCCGGCTGGGCTCGACCGAAGCGGCGGCGCACCAGATCGCCATCAATGTGGCGCAGCTGTGCTTCATGGTGCCGATGGGCGTGGCCGAGGCCACCACCGTGCGCGTCGGTCACGCGGTGGGGCGTGGCGATCCGTTGGCCATTCGGCGTGCCACCTGGGCCGGTTACGCCATCGTGCTGGGTACGCAGGCGTTGTCGGCCAGTGCGCTGCTGCTTGGCCACGACGCCATCGTCGGTGTGTATACCAACGATGTGACGGTGGCCGCGCTGGCGTCGGTGTTGCTGCTGTTTGCCGCCACCTTCCAGTTTCCCGACGGCATCCAAGTGCTCTCGGCCGGCGCGCTGCGCGGGCTCAAGGACACCCGCGTGCCGATGTTCCTGGCGATGTTCTCGTATTGGGGCGTGGGCATGCCGATCGGCGCCGGGCTCGGCCTGGGATTGGGCTGGGGGCCGCAAGGCATGTGGATCGGCCTGATCCTGGGCCTGACCACCGCGTCGATTCTGATGGGTCTGCGTTTCCGGCAGACCAGCCGGCGGCTGACTGCCGACGCGACCCCCTGACTTTCAGCGCATGCCGTGGGCGGTGCGCAGCCGGTATGCTGGGCAGCATTACGTACATGCAGCGTCTTTTCGACGGAGTTTTCCATGAACCACCCTGTGCGTCGCAGTCCCATCGCCAGTTTCTTCGTCGGCCTGTGGGACGTGATGAATTTCACCCGGCGCCTGATCTTCAATCTGGTGTTCTTCGGTTTCCTGTTCCTGTTGCTGCTGGTGCTCGTGGTAGCGATGGCGCGTGGCGACGGCACCAAGCCGCTGGCCGAGCGCACCACCCTGGTCATCAACCCCGAAGGCACGCTGGTCGAGCAGTTCAGCGCCGACCCGGTGAGCCGTTCGCTGGCCAAGGCCGTGGGCGACAAGAGCGCCGAAGAGGTGCAGTTGCGCGACCTGGTGCGGGTGATCGAAGCGGCCGGCAAGGACCGCAAGATCGAACGGGTGTTGTTGAATCTGGACAAGCTGCAGCCGTCCGGCTTCGCTTCGCAGCGCGAAGTGGCCGCCGCATTGCAGAAGCTGCGTGCTTCCGGCAAGCAGATCGTGGCCTTCAGCGAGAGCATGAGTCAGGGCCAGTACCTGCTCGCCGCGCAGGCCAACGAGGTCTATCTGGATCCGATGGGCAGCGTGCTGCTGGAAGGCCTTGGGCGCTATCGCCAGTACTTCCGCGAAGGCTTGCAGGACAAGCTCGGCGTGGACGTGCACCTGTTCCGTGTGGGCGAATACAAGTCCGCTGCAGAGCCATACATCCTCGACGCGGCCTCGGCCGATGCCAAGGAAGCGGATCTGTTCTGGATGAACGACGTGTGGCAGCGTTACCTGGCCGACGTCGGCACCGCGCGCAAGCTCACGCCGGCGCAGCTGACCGCCGGCATCGACACGCTGCCTGAAGGCGTGGTGGCGGCAGGTGGCGATCTGGCCAAGTTCGCGCTGCAGCAAAAACTGGTCGACGGGCTCAAGACCCGCGAGGACGTCGATGCGCTGCTGACCAAGCGTGGCGTGGCCGATAGCGATGCCGACAGCGGCTTCCGCAATATCGGCTTCAACGATTATCTGAGTCAGTTGCAGGCACAGCGCTCGCCGATGGACAGCCGTCCGCAGGTGGCCGTTGTCGTGGCGGCCGGCGAGATCAGCGGCGGCGAGCAGCCGGCCGGCCGCATTGGTGGCGAATCCACCGCCGCGTTGTTGCGCCAGGCGCGCGACGACGAAAAGGTCAAGGCGGTGGTGCTGCGCGTGGATTCACCGGGCGGTGAAGTGTTCGCCTCCGAGCAGATCCGTCGCGAAGTGGTCGCGCTCAAGCAGGCCGGCAAGCCGGTGGTGGTGTCGATGGGCGATCTGGCCGCTTCGGGCGGGTACTGGATCAGCATGAACGCCGATCGCATCTATGCCGACCCGTCGACCATCAGCGGCTCGATCGGCATCTTCGGCATGGTGCCGAATCTGACCCGCGCGCTGGACAAGATCGGCGTGCACACCGACGGCGTGGGCACCACGCGGTTTGCCGGTGCGTTCGACATCACCCGTCCACTGGACCCTGCCGCCGGGCAGGTCATCCAGGCGGTGATCAACAAGGGCTATGCCGATTTCACCGGCAAGGTCGCACAGGCGCGTCACCAGTCGGTGGAAGCCATCGACAAGGTCGCCCGCGGGCGCGTGTGGAGCGGTGCGCAGGCCAAGCAGCATGGCTTGGTGGATGCGTTCGGCGGCATGCAGGACGCGGTGGCCGATGCGGCCAATCGCGCCAAATTGAGCAAGGGCAAGTTCCGCGTGCACTACGTGGAAAAGCCGGCCACGCCGTTCTCGCAGTTCATGAGCGGATTTGCCGGCAGCCGCATGGGTGCGTGGATGCTGAGCGACTCGGGCATGGCGCGCGCCATGTTGGCGCGTTCGCTGCCGGAAGTGGACACGCAGCTGCGTTTCGTCGAAAGCGCCGTGCACGACAGCAAGGCCGGTGGCACGCCGGTCAAGGCGCTGGCGTATTGCTTCTGCGGGTTCTGAAGCGGCAAACCACGCCACTGACTGTAGCGATGACGCCGGCCTTGTGCCGGCGTCGTTGTTTTTGTGTCGCCTGATGCCTGATGCTCAGCTCATGCGAGCGGCCTGACAGCGGCGTTACGGTGTTGATCGCGCCTATCGCGCCTCGCGCTTACTGCGTGGCGGCGTCGATGGCCTTGCGCTGATCTTCCGCAGCCTGGTCGGTAGCGGCCTGCACCGCGTGCGCCTTGTTCAATGGCTGCTGGATGTGGTCGCGCAAGGCGGTGGCCTGCGGGTCGGGCTTTTGGTCGGTGGGCGCCGGTTGCGGGCGCTGACAGGCAGCCAGCGGCAACGTTAAAACGGCGGCAAGCATCCAGTGAAGTTTCATCGTCGTGACCTCGCGAGCGGTGGCGGTATCCTAACGCCGGTGCCGCAGCTGCGCGTCAACTGCGCTGCAGCGACCGTTTTTCCGCGTTTTGAAAGAGGATCACCCACGTGACAACGCAGCGTTGGCGGCTGGATGGACAGACCGCGCTCATCACCGGCGCCAGTGCCGGTATTGGATTGGCCATCGCACGCGAACTGCTCGGCTTCGGGGCGGATCTGCTGATGGTGGCGCGCGATGCCGATGCGTTGGCGCAGGCACGCGACGAACTGGCCGAAGAATTTCCCGAGCGCGAGCTGCATGGGCTGGCGGCCGATGTGTCCGACGATGAGGAGCGTCGCGCGATCCTGGACTGGGTGGAAGACCACGCCGACGGCCTGCATCTGCTGATCAACAATGCCGGCGGCAACATCACCCGCGCCGCGATCGATTACACCGAAGACGAGTGGCGCGGCATCTTCGAAACCAACGTGTTTTCCGCATTCGAATTGTCGCGGTATGCGCATCCGCTGCTGACCCGGCATGCCGCCTCGGCCATCGTCAATGTGGGCAGCGTCTCGGGCATCACCCATGTGCGCAGCGGCGCGCCGTACGGCATGACCAAGGCCGCGCTGCAGCAGATGACGCGCAATCTGGCGGTGGAATGGGCAGAGGACGGCATCCGCGTTAACGCGGTCGCGCCGTGGTACATCCGCACGCGGCGCACCTCCGGCCCGTTGTCGGATCCGGATTACTACGAACAGGTGATCGACCGCACCCCGATGCGCCGCATTGGCGAACCCGAAGAAGTCGCCGCAGCCGTAGGCTTTTTGTGCCTGCCTGCCGCCAGCTACATCACCGGCGAATGCATCGCGGTGGATGGCGGGTTTCTGCGCTACGGGTTCTAGCCTCACCGGCACACGATGCGGCCACTGTCAGGCGGCTGCGGCCGATCTGGCAACGGCTTGTAAACGAAAAGACGCTTAACCAGAGAAGGGCGCGTAATCCGCAACGCGCGCAACCAGAGGATTTCTGCGTCGGCACGGGATGCACTGGCACGGGAGACATCCCTTCCCCCGCATCGCGGGGGAAGGTGCCCGAAGGGCGGATGGGGGCATCGGTCATGTGCAGCCATGACGCACTCGCCATCGATCTGCTTCCGCACCCAACCGGTGCCGGCCGCCCGGGCTCGCGTAACGCCTGTCAGCTCCTTGCGCGCTGTGATGATGGCAGACGTTGGCCTGATGTTGCCGCGAGTGAGGGGAGTCTTTGCTACGTAAGCAAAAGGAACCCCGCGTCGGCAGGAGATGCATCCCTTCCCCCACATCGCGGGGGAAGGTGCCCGAAGGGCGGATGGGGGCATCGGTGATGCGCAGGCATGACGCACTCGCCATCGATCGCCTTCCGCACCAACCGGTGCCGGCCGCAAGCCCGGGCTCGCGTGACGCCTGTCAGCTCCTTGCGCGCTGTGAGGATGGCAGACGTTGGCCGGATGTTGCCGCGAGTGAGGGGAGTCTTTGCTACGTAAGTAGAAGGAACCCCGCGTCGGCAGGAGATGCATCGCTTCCCCCACATCGCGGGGGGAAGGTGCCCGAAGGGCGGATGGGGGCATCGGTCATGTGCAGGCATGACGCACTCGCCATCGATCGCCTTCCGGCACGCAGCCCTGCAGAGTCAGTCAGGGCGCAGCGGATGGATTGGCGCAGCGGCTTTCGTCCAGCACCCGGCGCATCTGGTCGTAGCGCTGCTTGCGCTCTGCCGATTGCGCCTCGTCGGAGAAACGCCAGGTCGCCTCAGCCTGCTCGGCGCGTTTGCGCCAGGCCTCGCACAGACTCTGATCCGGCACCGGTGCGCAGCGGTCGGTGACCACTTCGCAGGCGCTGCCGCCACCGGTTGCCGGCCCGCCGGCCAAATTGGTGGTCTGCATCGGCAGGCAGCGTGTGGCCGGTTCTCGGTCTTCGGTGAAGTAGCGGCCATTGTCGTGTGCGGTGCATTCGAACAACGGCGGCGGAGGCAGCGTGGAGGTGGGCGTCAGCGGCGGTGGCGTCGATGCAGCTGCCGGCGCAGCAGGCACGGCAGCGGGACTAGCGGGCGGCTGCCGTGCAGCTGGCGCAGTACGTACTGGTGCGGGTGCAGGCGTGCCGCCCGGTGCAAACGGCACCGCCGCCGGTGCGGTCATCATTTTCTTTTGTTGCTGCATGCCCTTCGGGCACGGCATGTTCTGCACGGTGAGCGCCCCGGAGGGATCGGTGCAGCGGTAGATGGCCACGTCCTGGGCGTTGGCGCCCGGTACCCAACCCAGCAACAGCATCAGCCACAAGGCGCGGCTCATGCGCCGCCGCAGTCGCGTTGCTGACGCGCTTCGATGCCACGTTGTTCGCGGCTGAGGTCCTGGCGTTCGCTCTGCAGCGCGCTGTTGTAGCGACGGATCAACTCCCAGCGGCGGTCTGCCAGCCGCGCGCAGACCTCTTGTTCGGGCAGGGCATGGCACTCGTCGCGGATCTGCACATTGCCGTAAGGCACGATCACCGTGCCGCCGTAGCCGCCGCCGTGGTAACTGTCCTGATAGCCGCCCTGGTAGCTACCGCCGCCAAAGCTGGCACTGCCGCGGATGCTGCCCCGCCCGGCGCCGCCCTGCACCGCAATCGCCGGGCGCGGGTTGACCGAGATCGGTGGACGCTGGATGCCGCCGCCGCTGATCGGCGGGCCAACCGCATTGCCCACATAGGCCGGCCCCCAGGTCGGCACCCAGCGCGGATTGCCTTCCGGGCTGTCGCTGGTATAGCGCTCGCCGTCTTCGGTGGTGCACTCGTACATCGGCTGCGGCGGTTGCACGGTAACGATGCGCACTTCGCGCGGCGGCGCAGCCGGAACCGGGGCAGGTGCCTCCACGCGTTGCGGTCGCGGCGGTGGGTCCTGCGGGCGCTGCATGTCCAGCACCTGCTGGCGACCGCTGCTGCACGGCGCATCCTGCAGAGCCACGGTCCCGGTGCTGCTGACGCAGCGGTAGACCCGCACGTTCGGGTCCGGCTTGGCGGCCGTGCTCGCTGCCAAGGCAGGCAGCGCGCAGGCCAGCAACAAAAAGGTTGGAAGAGTGCGCATGCGCCGAGTGTGCGCGCTTGGCGGCCGCGCAGCAAAGTGTGCGGACGGGCGCTGCTCAGGCCCACGTGCGGGAAAGCGGGCGGGCCAATGGATTCTGCGTCTGGGGCGTGGCGATGTGGCCGGTCGGCGGCCTGTTGCGTGACGTTGTCAGTGAGCGCTGGCGCTAGACCTGGGACACGGCGATCTGTGTACGCGGGTTTGAAAGCGCCCTCGCCATGACATCACGTCGGTGCACGCCAGCAGCAGCTTGTTGTGATTGAAGCGGTGACCTTCGGTCGGCGCGTAGGCGCCGTGCACGATCTTCATGGTGCCGGTCGTCTCTCACCCGCCAGACGCCTGCTGCTGCGGTGCCAGAGGCCGCCCACATACCCCAAGCTCAGTCGCGCAGGCTCTGACCGGTGCGGGCATCGCGGATCGGGGTGGGCTGCGCCAGCTCGCCGACATCGCCCGCCACCACGCCATCGATGGTCGCCAGCAGCGCGGGGTCCAGGGCCTCGCGGCTGCGTGCTGGTGGCTCGCCGGCCAGGTTGGCGCTTGTGGATACCAGTGGTGCGCCCCAGGCCGCGCACAGCGCCGCCACGACCGGATGCGCGCTGATGCGTACGGCCAGCCCATCGTGCGTGCCGGTGACCCAGCGCAGCGCACGGGTGGTGACTGGCAGGATCCAGGTATGTGGGCCGGGCCAGCTGGCCAACACTTCATCCCTGCGGGCCGGCTCCAGCGCGTCGAGATCGACCCAGTCGCGCAGCACCTCGATGCCGGATGCCACCACGATCACGCCCTTGTCGACCGGGCGCCGCTTGATCTCCAGCAGGCGTAGCACGGCGGCCTCCTGGGCCGGGTCGCAGCCCAGCCCCCAGACCGCTTCGGTCGGGTAGGCGATCACGCCACCCTTCTGCAGGGTGGCGACGGCGCTTTCCAGGCCTAGCGTGTGATCCATGCGGGGTCTCAGCCTGCCGCCTTGCTCACGGTTTTCTTGACCACGCGCTTGGCGGCTTTTTTGGCCGCAGTCTTCTTGGCCGGCGCCTTCTTCGCAGCGGTCTTGGTGGCCGCTTTCTTCACCGCAGTCTTTTTGGCTGCGGCGTCTTTCGCGGCGGCGTCCTTGGCCACCTTGGCCGAATCCTTCACTGCATTCTTCTTGAGCGTTGCCTTCTTGGCGCCGAAGCCCTTGCGCACCGGCTTGCCGGTGTCGGCCAGCAACTGCTGCACTTCCTCGAAGGTCAGCGACGCCGGCTCGCGGTCCTTCGGGATCTTGCCATTGAGCTTGCCATCGCTGATGTACGGACCGAAGCGGCCGTTGAGCACCTGGATGTCGCTGCCGTCGAATTCCTTGATCACCCGGTTGCGCGCGATCTCTTCCTTCTCTTCGATCAGGAATACCGCACGCTCCAGATCGATGGTGTACGGGTCGTCTTCTTTCTTCAGCGACGCATACACGGTGCCACGGCGTGCAAACGGCCCGAACCGGCCGATGCCGACGCTGACGTCCTGCTCCTTGTCCTGGCCCAACGCGCGCGGCATCTTGAACAGTTCCAGCGCGTCCTCGATCGAGATCGAATAGATGCTCTGGCCCGGACGCAGCGAGGCGAACGTGGGCTTTTCTTCGTCTTCCACGGTGCCGATCTGCACCATCGGGCCGAAACGACCGATGCGCGCGCTGACTTCCTTGCCGCTGACCGGGTCGGCGCCAAGCACGCGCACGCTGCCGGCGTCGGTCTTGTCCAGCGAATCCTTCTTGTCCTCGACCAGTTCCTTGAACGGGCCCCAGAACTTCTCCATCAACGGAATCCACTCGGCTTCGCCGCGCGACACCGCATCCAGATCGTCTTCCAGATTGGCGGTGAAGTCGTAGTCCACGTAGCGGGTGAAATGCCCGGACAGGAACTTGGACACCGCGCGGCCGACGTCGGTCGGGCGGAAGCTACGGCCTTCCATTTCCACGTATTTGCGGAACTGCAGGGTCTGGATGATCGAGGCGTAGGTGGACGGACGGCCGATCCCGTATTCCTCCAGCGCCTTGACCAGCGCCGCTTCGGTGAAGCGCGGCGGCGGCTGGGTGAAATGCTGATCGGCGACGATGCGGTCCAGCGGGATGTTGTCGCCGGCTTTCATCAGCGGCAGCTTGCGGCCTTCGTCCTCGTCCTCGCTGCTCTTGGTGTCCTTGCCTTCTTCATAGACCGCCAAGAAGCCCGACACCACCACGGTGGTGCCGCTGGCACGGAACACGTGGTCGCTACCGGCCGACAGATCGACGCTGACGGTATTGAGCGTGGCCGGAATCATCTGGCAGGCCACTGCGCGGCGCCAGATCAATTCGTACAGGCGGCGCTCGTCGTCGGACAGGAAACGCGCCACCTGCGCAGGCGTGCGCAACGCGGAGGTCGGGCGCACTGCTTCGTGGGCTTCCTGCGCGTTCTTGGATTTGGTGGTGTAGGCGTTGGGCTGATCCGGCAACGACGCGGTGCCGAAATCGCGCGCGATCACGTCGCGAATTTCCGCCAGCGCGTCCTGCGACAGATTCACCGAGTCGGTACGCATATAGCTGATCAGACCGACCGAGCCTTCGTCGCCGAGCGCCACACCTTCGTACAACTTCTGCGCCACCTGCATGGTCTTGCGGGTGGTGAAGCCGAGCTTGCGCGACGCCTCCTGCTGCAGTGTGGAGGTGGTGAACGGCGGAGCAGGGCGGCGCTTGCGCTCCTTGCTGGCCACATCGGTGACATGCAGCACGCCTTGCGCGGCCTGCTGGATGCGCAGACGCGCAGCCTCAGCGGTGTCGCCGTCGGTCACGGTGAATTGTTCGAACTTCTGCCCGTCCAGCTTGATCAGGCGGGCGTTGAACGGCTGCGACGGATGCCGGCAATGCGCATCGATGGACCAGTATTCGCGCGCGATGAAGGCTTCGATCTCTTCTTCGCGCTCGACGATCATGCGTAGCGCCGGCGACTGCACGCGGCCGGCCGACAACCCGCGCTGCACCTTGCGCCACAGCACCGGCGACAGGTTGAAGCCGACCAGATAGTCCAGTGCGCGGCGGGCCTGCTGGGCGTCCACCAGATCGACGGCGATCGCACGCGGCTTGAGCATGGCTTCCTTGATCGCGCGCGGCGTGATCTCGGTGAACACCACCCGCTGCATGGTCTTGTTCTCAAGCAGGCCGCGCTCTTTCAGGATCTCGGCGATATGCCAGCTGATCGCCTCACCCTCGCGGTCCGGGTCGGTTGCCAGATAGATGTCGTCGGCGCTCTTGGCGGCACGGGCGATGGCTTCTACATGCTTCTCGTTTTTCTCGATCAGGTCGTAACGCATCGCAAAGCCGTTATCCGGATCGACCGCACCCTCCTTGGGGACGAGGTCGCGCACGTGCCCATACGAGGCCAGGACGGTGAAGTCCTTGCCGAGGTATTTATTGATCGTCTTGGCCTTGGCGGGCGATTCGACGATGAGCAGGTGCTTGGGCATGGTGGCAAATTCTTGGGGCAGAGCCCGGGGGGCAGGTAGCGTGGCCTAATTGGCCGGTTGAGGGAAGCAGATCGGCCGTTTCCCACACGTTAACGCCCGGGGAGTACTCCCGGGCGTTCAGTTCTCTTATTAGAAAGATCACGGCGGACGCCGCCGTGTCAAGCGGCGGGCGCGGCGAACTGCTAGCTCTGGCTCATTCCGATCGTCGCCAGCATGATCACCACGACCACGATCGACAACACCAGCATCACCCCGTAAATGGCCAGCACCACGATCGACACCGTGTCCAGGCCGCGCGATTGCAGCTCCGGGCGGTCGGTGAAGGCCCAGCGGTCCACAACCAGCGTGTCGCAGATCTTGTCGTGCGGAGTCTGCTTGCGCTGCGACATGCCGGCCATGAAGGCCGCCACGACCGCGCCGATCCCCAGGGTGAGCACGCTGATCAGCATGTAGGCCAGATAGCGCAACACATTGCGCCAGAACCCGACCCGCGCTCCGTTGCTGTCGGCGCGCACGACCTTGATGCCGCAGGCGAGCTTGCCCAGGCTGGCCTGAAGCCGGCTGGATTGCATCCAGGCGAAATACAGCGTGGGGATGGCCAGGCCGATGCCGTAGGACATCACCACAATGGCGATGCCCAGCGCACTGCCGTCGTCCATCGACGACGCGGAATCGCCCATGCTGGTGCCGAGCGCCACGACGAACACCAGCGGAATCACGATCAGATAGACCGCGAAGGTGGTGATCAGGCTATCCAGGATGCTGGCCGCCACACGCCGCCATAGGCCCGCGTAGACCACTGGCGCGTCATGGGTGACGACTGCAGCAGCGGGCAATGCCGCTACCGGGGTGTCCCAGGCACTTGGCAACGGCCTGGCGGCCGGGGCTGTGGGCGGTGGGGTGGTAGCAGCGGTCGCCGCTGGGGTTGGCGCATGCACGGCGGGATCCACAGCGGCAGGCGTGCCGGGCCACGACTCGTTGCCCTCGGACGCGACCGGCGCAGAGGCGGTCAATTGACTGGCTGGCGCGTGCTCAGCCGTGTGCGGCGGATGGTCTGCGGCGTCCACAGGCGCGCCCGTCCAGGACACGGCTTCCGGCGTCGCGTCGGAGTGAGTCGGAGATGGTCCGGGTCCGGGCAGCGCATCCGCATTAGCATCAGCCGCGGCAGGCTCTGCTTGTCTCGACCAGGCCTGCGACGGGAGGTCCGTCGCCGGGGCTGCGGCAACCGGTGCCGCATCCCGGGGCGCGGTGTCAGCAGGCAGTGCGACGGCCGGCGCAGCCTCGCCCTGTTCGGGCATCGGCGCATCGGCTGCAATGGGCGGGGATGCTGGCGCCAGCGTGTCCAGGCCCAGTTCGGACGCAACCTCGCTCAGGGTCACCCACTGCGGCAGACCTTCGCGCCAGACCAGACTGGTGTGATCGATGATGCCCTGCGACAGGCGCGCGGCAAGCGTGTCCGTGTCGACCGGCCCCTGGCGTTGCCGCTGTGCGTCGGCGTAGTACCACTGCGTCATGATGTCCCCTTGGATGATGCGTTGTGCGTGCAGCGACCGGTCAGCCGCGGCAGTCCTGCGGAAGTTGGTTGTCGTCGATCTCGGAACTGCACTGCCAGGTGCCGGCATCCGCATCGAAATCCAGCCACAGCGCCTTGCCGTCGATCTTGGGCGAGCCGGGAGCATGCAGCATGGCCTCGACACCGCAGGCGCTGGTGTCGAAACGGCCGATCTGCACGCTGGTCAGGGTGCCGTTGGCGTAGTGCTCGGGCGTCTGGAAGCCGGTATCCCCATTCTCCGGGCAGCGGCCTTCGCGCGCGAGAAAGTCGGCGATCTGCGGCTTCAGTGGCGCCAATGCAGCAACTGCCGCGGTGACCTTGGCGCGGGTCTGATAGTCCTTGTAGGCCGGCAATGCGATCGCCGCGAGGATGCCGATCATGGCAACGACCACAAACAAGCCTGCCACCGCGCCCAACACCAACAGCAGTGGCCATGCTGGCCCCTTGGCAGGTTGGCGCAGGTGCGGTGACGCAGGGTTGACCGGCGGGGCGCCCGCTGCTGCCATTGGCAATGGCGGCGGGACCGTAGCGGCATGCAGATCGGTGGAGATCGGCGGGCCGAGCGCGTCGGCACAGGCGGCCAGCGGCATCCACTGCTCCAGGCCTTCGCGCCAGACCAGCGTGTCCAGGGCAATCTGACGATCGCGATACAGGCCCAGCAGAACCTCGTCGGCCACCGGGCCACGCCGCTGGCGGTTGCCTTCGGCGTAATACCAACTGCTCATCCCCGTCCCCTCGCACGCACGTCCGTGGCGGCTTCAGCCTTCAGTGTACGGGTTCAGGCTCGTCCAGGAACATCTGGGTTTCCATCCAGGCATAGGCCGCTTCCGCGCCCGGCTGGTTGAACAACACCATCAGCACCACCCATTTGAGGTCGTCCAGATCCAGCTCGTCCTGGTCCAACGCCATGGCGCGGTCCAGCACCAACTCGCGCTGGTCGGCATCGAGAATGCGGTGTTGTTCGAGGAACAGCAGAAATCCACGGCAATCGACATCGAGCTTGTCCAGCTCCGGGCCGTGATAGATGCGCACGGGGCCATCGACATGCGGACGCGCCACACTTGGGCGCTGCTCGGAGAGCGCGTCCAGCCAGTCGAACGCCTTGCTGATTTCTGCGGGACTGAAGCCGGCCTGGATCAGGCCATTCTGAAGCGAGTCACGGTCACGGACCAGGTCCGCGTCTTCGCTGAAATAATGTTCAAACAGGTACAGCAGTACATCGAGAATGCTCTCTTTCATTGCCCCTCGGCCTGCGTCGCGCGACGCTGTGGAGGTGAAGAAACTAGGGATTGCGGGTATAGCGACCGTGCTCGGTGACCACGTCTCCCTCCAGTTCCATGATGAGCAGCATGGAGGACAGCGCGGCGGCCGTCAATCCGGTGCGTTCGACCAGGGAATCCATAGGGGTAGGGTCGTGGCCTAGTGCCTGCCACAAGCGCTGGTAGTCGGGGTCCGGGCGCGTGGAAGTGGTGGTGCGCGTCGTCCTGGGCACCTGAGTGGGGGCGGCCAGGCGCTCGCGCAAGGCGGTGGCCAACTCGCCCGACAGCAGCTGTAGTCCCTCGATGACCTGGGCCGGTTCCTGCGCCAGCGTTGCACCCTGGCGGATCAAGTGGTGGCAGCCGCGCGCGAGCGGGTTGTGCAGCGAGCCGGGCAGGGCGAACACCTCGCGCCCGGCCTCGGCCGCCAGGCGCGCGGTGATCAGCGCGCCCGAGCGCATCGCCGCTTCGACCACCAAGGTGCCCAGCGCCAGCCCGGCAATGATCCGGTTGCGCGCCGGAAAATGCGCGGCCACCGGCCCGGTGCCGGGCAGGTATTCGCTGACCACTGCGCCGCGTGCGGCAATGCGATCGCGCAATGCCTGGTGATGCGCGGGGTAAGCCACGTCGGCACCGGTGCCGACCACCGCCACTGTGATGCCGTCAGGCTGGGCGAGCGCGGCGTCGTGTGCGATTGCATCCACGCCGGCGGCCATCCCGCTGACGATGCCCAGGCCTGCAGATGCCAGGCTCGATGCGAAGGCGCGGGTGTGGTCGCGTCCGCCAGCGGTGGCGGAGCGGCTGCCGACCACGGCCACGCCGGGATGCCAGAGTGCGTTGGGGTCGCCGTCCACGAACAGCGCCAGCGGCGGGTTGGCGATGTGGCGCAGCAGTGCCGGGTAGTCCGGGTCTTGCCAGCCGATCAGGTGGTGGCCGGGCTGTTCGCACCAGCGCAGCGCCGCATCCAGCGCTTGCGGGTCGGGCGTCTGCAGCCGTTCCGATTGCAGGTCGTCGCAGCCGGCCGCACGCCAGGCGCCGGGCCCGGCAGTCAGAACGTCGGACAGGCTGGCGAAAGAGCTCAGCAGCGCGCGACGCGGTGGGCTGCGGCCGCCAGCCAACAGCAACATCAACATTGCGCGCAGATCGGGAGAGGTGGGAGCCATGCGCACAGCCTGGGCCGAAAACGACGACGGCGCCCTCAGGCGCCGTCGCGTTACCGCATCGGACTTTCAGATTACTGCGCGTCAGGATGCTTGACGAAGTAGCCCAGGCCGGTTGGCTTGACGCTTTCCATCACCAGCGCATAGCTGACCTTGTCGAAGGTGCGGAACACCATCGCGTGCGAGGCATATTCATCGGGCAGGCCGACGGTGGAGCCAGACGGGCCGCTGAAATCGTCATCGGTACGCGAGAAGCGCGAATGCTTCACGCGGTCGCTGACGGTGCGTCCCTTGCGCCAGATCGAGAACACCGTGCCGTTGTTGATGCCTTCGCGCGCGCCGCCGGAAATGGCGATCACGTCGCGGGTACCGCCAACGATGAAGGCGTCGGAAATGGCCAGCACGCGCAGCTCGGTCTGCAGCGCCTGGTCGGACGGCGGATGCGGGATGAACTGCAGATCATACGGCTGCGCTTCCACTGCCACGATGCGATCGCCGGCGCGCACTTCGCGGCCGCTGTCCTGCAGCAGCAAGGTCGCCGCCTTGGAATTGCCGCCCGCCGCGCTGCGGGTGATGGTGCCGACGTTGACCTGCGCCATCTCATAGCCGAGGAACTCACGGCGCGTGCTCGGCGCGATGAAGTTCTTCCAGATGTTGCCGGAGCCGGCGGTGATATTGCCCGCCATATCCAGGTCTTCGTTGGGCTTGGGCAGGCTGAACTTCACGGTTGGACGCACCACCGCAAAGCGCTGGCCCGGCTGCGCGTCTTCCAGACCGACCACATAAGCGACCTGCCCGGTGGTGGCGCGCGAGCGTCCGCCTTCCAGGCCGACCACGTAGGGCAGCTCGTCGAAGTCTTCGACCACGCGAAGATTCTTCAGGAACGGCTCGACATCAGCCAGCGGAATCGCGTTGATCGGCGCTTCCTGGCGCGGGCCGGGCTGGATCGTGCCTTTCCCTACACGGTCCAGGTAGGCCAGGCTGATCACGTCACCCGGGTAGATCAGGTGCGGATTCTGGATCTGTGGATTGGCTTGCCAAATTTCTGGCCACAGCCATGGTTTTTGCAAAAAACGCCCAGCAATGTCCCAAAGGGTATCCCCCTTGCGGACCACATAGGTGTCTGGATGCTCGCCCACCGCTTGCGCGGCAGCGTAGGTCGCGACGGTCAGCATCGCCGCAGCGACGACCGTACGAAGTCGGTTCAACATGAGTGCCTTCTTGCCTGATTCCCCAACAGGTCCGCGCACTATAGTCCAGAAACCGGGGCGCCACGCAAGCATTGCGCTAGAATGCCCCCGTCTTGCCGGCGCCGCGCCGGTGTTTCTGGACGGGTAACCCCATGGCTTTGCTCCCTATTCTCGAATTTCCCGATCCGCGGCTGCGCACCAAAGCCGTGCCGGTCGATGCGACCGAAGTCACCAGCCAGGCGTTCCAGACGCTGCTGGATGACATGTTCCAGACCATGTACGAGGCGCCCGGCATCGGCCTGGCTGCCAGTCAGGTGGATGTGCACAAGCGCTTCCTGGTGATCGACGTCAGCGAGGAAAAGAACACCCCGCAGGTGTTCGTCAACCCGGAAATCATCACCAGGCAGGGCGAGCAGGTGTATCAGGAAGGCTGCCTGTCGGTGCCAAGCATTTTTGCCGATGTCAGCCGCGCCGATGCGATCACCCTGCGTTATCTCGACCGCCATGGGCAGCCTCACGAGCTGAGCACCGATGGGCTGCTGGCGGTATGCATCCAGCACGAGATGGACCACCTGGACGGCAAGTTGTTCGTGGATTACCTGTCGCCGCTCAAGCGCGAAATGGTGCGCAAGAAGCTGGCCAAAATGCGCAAGCATGTGGCTTGAGGGCGGGAATTTGGGGTTCGGGAGTGGGGATTGGCAAATGCGGTCCCCGTGCACGTGTTGATGCCGGTGTGCAGGTCGTTTGTTCAACAAACCTGATTGACGGCGTCATGCATGGGGCGCGAGGTCGTGTGTCTCTGCACAGACCTGGTTTGAAGTCCGGCCTGTCTATCCCGGCGACTGAAAGCACCAGCCAACCGCTGTTGCCAATTCCCAATCCCACTTCCCCAATCCCCACTCATCGGCCCGCCGATTCCATTCGGCTGCGTCACCCGCGGTTGCTAATCCCCAATTCCGACTCCCGAATCCCAGCCCTATGAGAATTGTCTTCGCCGGTACGCCGGACTTCGCTGTCGCCTCGTTACGCGTTGCCGCGCAACGACATGAAGTGGTGGCGGTCTACACGCAGCCGGATCGGCCGGCCGGTCGCGGTCGCGGGCTGACGCCGTCGCCGGTGAAGCTGGAGGCGATCGCGCGCGGCATTCCGGTGTACCAGCCGCAGACGCTGCGCTCGCCCGAGGCGCTGGCCACGCTGCGCGGACTCAATGCCGATCTGATGGTGGTGGTGGCCTACGGGCTGATCCTGCCCAAGGTGGTGCTGGCTGCGCCGACCCACGGTTGCTGGAATGTGCATGCCTCGCTGCTGCCGCGCTGGCGTGGCGCCGCGCCGATCCAGCGTGCGATCGAGGCCGGCGATACCGAAACCGGTGTTTGCCTGATGCAGATGGAAGCCGGTCTGGATACCGGCCCGGTGCTGTTGTCGCAACGCATCGAGATCGGCGAGCAGGAAACCGGCGGCCAGCTGCACGACCGCCTGGCCGCGCTGGGCGCGCAGGTGCTGTCCGATGGCCTGGGCTTGCTGCGTGCCGGCATTCGCCCGGTGGCGCAAGCGCAGCCGGCCGAGGGCGTCACCTACGCGCACAAGCTGGACAAGGCGCAGGCGCGGCTGGACTGGGCGCAGCCGGCGCAGGAACTGGCGCGGCGCGTGCGTGCGTTCAATCCGTGGCCGGTGGCCGAGGCCACGCTGGCCGGCGAGCGGGTGCGTCTGCATGGCGCGGTGGCGCTCGAGTTGGCCCATCAACAGCCGCCGGGCACCTTGTTGGCCGCCAGCAAGCAGGGCATCGACATCGCCTGCGGGCAGGGCGCGCTGCGGGTGCGCGTGTTGCAGCGTGAGGGCGGCAAGGCGATCACCGCCGCCGATTACCTCAACGCGCGCCGCGACCTGCCGGCGCTGCGCTGATGGCCGCCGACACCGCGGCGGCCGGCGTCGCCTCACGGCTGGCAGCCGCGAAGGTGCTCACGGCCGTGTTCGACCAGGGCCGTTCGTTGAAGGCCGAACTGACCGCTGCGCTGCCTGGGATTGCCGATCCGCGCGATCGTGCGCTGGTGGAGGCGATCTGTTTTGCGGTGCTGCGGCGCCGCCCGGCCTACGACGTCGCCTTGCGGCAGTGGCTGGAACGCCCGCTGCCGCCGCGCGATGCCGAACTCAAGGCATTGTTGATGGCCGGCTTCGCTCAGCTCGACGTGCTGCAACTGCCCGCGCACGCGGCGCTGTCGGCCACCGTGGAGGCGTGTCGCGCGCTGGGCCGGCCGCGCCAGGCCGGCATGGTCAACGCGATCCTGCGGCGTGCGCAGCGCGAAGGATTTCCGGCGGTCTCGGACGATGCCGGTTGGCCGTCGTGGTTGCGCAAGCAGCTGCGTGCCGATTGGGGCGAGCAGGCCGAAGCGATCTTCGTCGCAAGCGCGCAGATGGCGCCGATGTGGCTGCGCGTGCATCGCGGGCGCACCGACCCAGCCGCCTACGTGGCGCGGCTGGCAGAGGTGGGCATCGCCGCACAGATCGACACGGTGCTGCCTGATGCGCTGCGGTTGCACAGTGCAGTGCCGGTGAGCCAGTTGCCGGGCTTTGCCGAAGGCGAGGTCTCGGTGCAGGACGGCTCCGCGCAGCAAGTGGCCGACGCGCTGACGCTGACGCCGGCAGCGCGGGTACTCGATGCCTGCGCTGCGCCCGGTGGCAAGGCGGCGCATCTGCTGGAGCGTTACCCGCAGTTGCAGCTCACCGCGCTGGATGTGGATGCGCGCCGGCTGGAACGTGTGCAACAGACGTTGCAGCGCACCGTGCCGAACGCGCAGGTCGCGCTGCATGCGGCCGATGCGGCCGACCCGGCGGCATGGTGGGACGGTCAGCCCTTCGATGCGGTACTGCTGGATGCGCCGTGTTCGGCCACCGGCGTGGTGCGTCGTCAGCCGGATGTGCTGTTGCACCGCCGCGCCGACGACATCGATGCGCTGTGCGCCCTGCAGGCGCGTTTGCTGGATGCGACGTGGCGCACGTTGCGTCCGGGCGGCCAGCTGCTCTACACCACCTGCTCGCTGCTGGCGCGCGAGAACCAGGGGCAGGTCGAGGCCTTCCTGCAACGCACGCCCGATGCGCAGGCGCAGCCCTTGGTTGCGCAGTTCGGCCATGCGGCGGGCCCGGGACGTCAGCGGTTTCCCGGCGAGCAGTACTGCGACGGTTTCTTCTACGCGCTTTTGCTAAAAGCGTCCTGATCGCGCGCCGATGCCGGCGCTCCCTTTTCGCGTCCCATTGCCGCCTGCCATGCTCAAGACCCGTGCTTCAAAGGATTTCTGGTTGCTGGCCATCACCGCGGTACTGGTGATCGGTGCCGGGCTGGGGTTGCGTGACCCCTGGCCGTCGGACGAGCCGCGTTTTGCGCTGGTCGCCAAGCAGATGGTGCTGAGCGGGGACTGGTTGTTCCCGCATCGCGGCAACGAGCTGTATTCGGACAAGCCGCCGATGCTGATGTGGCTGCAGGCGCTGTTCTACACGCTGCTGGGCAATTGGCGGGTGGCGTTCCTGCTGCCGTCGCTGCTCGCGGCGCTGGGCACGCTGGCCTGTGTGTACGACCTGGGACGGCGGCTATGGACCCGGCGGGTGGGGGTGTATGCCGCGTGGCTGCTGCTGTTCACCCTGCACTTCACCTTCCAGGCCAAGAAGGCGCAGATCGACCCGCTTGTGGTGTTCTGGATCACCCTGGCCAATTACGGGCTGCTGCGGCATCTGTTGCTGGGCCCGGCCTGGCGCTGGTGGACGCTGGGCTGGTTTGCCGCCGGGCTGGGTGTGATCACCAAGGGCGTGGGCATCATCGCGCTGCTGATGCTGATCCCGGCCGGCATTGCCGCCGCACGCGGTTGGCCGGGTGTGCGCGTGCATGTGCGCGACCGCCGCTTCTGGCTCGGGCCGCTGTTCTTCTTCGTGGCGATCGCGCTGTGGTTCGTGCCGATGATGGTCACCGCGCTGACCGCCGGCCAGCCCGAATACCGCGTGTATCTCAACGACATCCTGCTGCGCCAGACCGCCAAGCGCTACGCCAGTTCGTGGGATCACGCGCAGCCGATCTGGTACCACCTGCAGAGCATGGCCACGATGTGGATGCCGACCGTCCTGCTGTTGCCATGGGCGATTCCGGCGTGGCGGCGGCGGTTGCGCCGGCGCGATGCGCGCTATCTGCTGCCGTTGGCGTGGTGGTTGCTGGTGCTGGTGTTCTTCACCATCCCCAGCGGCAAGCGCGATGTCTACATCCTGCCGGCGTTGCCGATGTTCTGTCTGGCGCTGGCGCCGCTGGCCGCGGGTTTGCTGCGCCGGGTCGGGGTGCAGCGGGTGCTGTTCGGTTTTGCGCTGCTGCTGAC
Source organism: Xanthomonas sp. Leaf148 (assembly GCF_001423585.1). Classification (GTDB taxonomy): domain Bacteria; phylum Pseudomonadota; class Gammaproteobacteria; order Xanthomonadales; family Xanthomonadaceae; genus Xanthomonas. The sequence goes on from NZ_LMOP01000008.1 coordinate 513,789, forward strand.
TGTGGTCTTCGCCGCAGGCGGGGCGGCGATGCTGATCGGGCACCCCGGATTCGAGCAGAAGATCATGGACAGCCGCGGGGTCGGCAGCGAAGCCACCGACCCGCTGGGCTGGCTTCTGCTGGCGGTGGGCACCTGGGGCGTGGCGAGCCTGCTGCTGTTGCGCGTGCGCCGCTCCGCGCTGGCGGTGGTGTCGCTGCTGGGCGCGTGGTGGGTGGCGTTCGGGCTGGTCTGCTACCCGATCTTCAACGATTCCAGTTCGGCCGGTGCGGTGATGCGCGAGGTCGGGCGCCGTATCGGCCCGGATGCCCAGCTCGGCCTGGTGGCGTGGAAGGAGCAGAACCTGCTGATGGCCGACCGCCCGGCGCAGACCTTCGGCTTCAAGGTGGCATGGGAAGAACAGCTGCGACGCGGCGTGGCCTGGCAGGCCGAGCAACCGGGGCAGCGTTGGCTGATGGCGCAGGAGACGGCGCTGCTGGGTTGCGTAGACCGCAGTCGCAGCCAGCTGGTCGGTGTGGCCAATCGCCGTCGTTGGTGGCTGGTGCCGGGCGATGCGGTGCGCGGCGACTGCGTGGCCAGCTCCACGGAGCGGGCGGTCGAAGAAAAAGAGCAGGGCAACCTGGACGTCGAATGAGCCCTTCACGCGCGCATTTCAGGTCCTGCCTGCATCAGGCCACTGCAGTGACTGGCGATTGTCTAGCAGTCATTCATGCGGGACATCGTTAGCTTGGTCGGCGTTGCTGACGTGCAGTGCCTGTCTCGCCCCCTTCCGCCACCGATCTTTCAATGAATTCACTGCGTACCCAGCCCACTTCGCTCCCGCAGTCCGCACCCGTGGCATCGCGCGCGGGCGTGGGCATCGCCGAGCTGGGGGTGTTCACGCTGACCGCGTTGGTGGTGAGCATGCCCAGCGGCTTGCTGCCGTTCGGCCTGTGCTTGTTGCTTGGCTCGCTGGTCGGCTGGCGCAGCCTGCGTGCCGGCATCGCGGCGCGCAGCGGTGCGTTGCGCGCGGTGGGGTGGCTGACGGTGGTCGTGATCGCAATGTCGCTGCTGTCGATCGCCTTGTTCGAGCACGGCCTGCGCGATGTCGACAACCGCTCGCGCTTTCTGGTGCTGCCCTGGGCAGCGTTATGGGCTTACGCCTTGCAACCACGCCAGGTCTGGCTGTGGCGGGGCGCATTGGCCGGCGTGTTTGCGGCCATGTTGATCGCATTGCTGCAGGTGATGAATGGCGCCGACCGTGCAGAAGGCTTTACCAATGCGATTGTGTTTGCCGACATCGCGCTGATGTTGCTGGTGGTGGTGGCGTTTTGTCGTCCGGTCGGCGCTGTGCGCTGGCTGGTCGCTGCGGGGGTCGCAGCGGTGGTGGTGATCGTGCTCAGCGGCAGCCGTGGCGTGTGGCTGGCGTTGCTGGCCACCGTGGGCGTGCTGGCCTGGGGCGCGCCGTGGCATAGCGCGCGCATGCGGCTGCTGACCTTCGTCGGCGGTGCGGTGCTGGCGGTGGGCGTGGTCGTCAGCGTGCCCGCATTGACCGACCAGATGCGCCTGGGCGAGTTGCAGAGCGATCTGCAACGCTACGAAGTGGGCGACAGCGATTCGTCTGCCGGGGCCCGCATCGAACGCCTGCATGTGGCCTGGGATACCTTGCGCGCGCATCCGCTGACCGGCGTCGGTGTAGGTCGGTTCGATGATGCGATGCGCGAGTTGCCGGTCTGTTCCAGCGGCACCTGGCTGCTGCGCTGCCATCTGGGCCATGCGCATAACGATCTGGCCGAATGGGGTGCCACCCAGGGCGTGCCCGGGCTGTTGCTGCTGATTGCGGTCTATGGCGTGCCGCTGTGGGTGTTCGTGCGCTTGCATCGACGCAGCGGGCAGGTGCAGTTCCGCGGGCCGGCGGCGGCCGGGGTGATGATCGTGATCAGCTATGCGCTGTGCGGGTTGACCCAGTCGATGTTCGCGCACCAGGTCTCGGCAAGCTTCTACTCGGCGATGGTCGGCATATTGGTGGGCCTGGCCGCACGTCAGGCACAGCCGGCAATGCCGAAGGCTGTCGGCAACGCGTAGCGAGCGGTGGTGAGTTGGAGACGCTTCGCGTGTTCGGAACCTGATCGGCTGAGTGCGGCCAACAAGCATCAAGACCTTCGCAAGCCGTCATGCGGTTGCCCGCCCATGCGAAGCGACTCATCTGTGCGACGAGTACGTGGCCACCGAGCGCATCGGTCGCGCCGCCTGGCGATGAGCGCAGCAGCCGTGCTGACCGCGCTCAGTCGCTGCGTTGATCCGCGGCGCGCGGCGGGTCCTGTACCGGCTGGTTGTGCTGTAGCAGCCACAGCATGATGGTCTTCTGGCGCACGTAGTTGGCACGCACGTAGGCGTAGATCAGCCCGTGCCAGCCATCGCGAAACCCGCCGCGCAGCAGATAGCCGCGCCAGAAGCGCCAGGCCGGTGCCAACACCAGCTTGCTCCAGGTCGCGCGCTTGCCGCGGGCGTAGTCGTGCTCGGCCATCATCTGTGCGTAGCGCTGGGTCTTGGCCAGCTGCTGCATCAGCGACCGATAGGGGTAGTGGACCAGGTCGCCGCGCAAGGTGACCACGGCACCATCGACGCTGGCCGCTTCGTGGATCTCGCGCTTGCCGCGCCAGCCGCCACGGCGTCGGTCGAACAGGCGCAGCACGCGGTCCGGATACGCATTGCCGTGGCGCAAGAAGCGGCCGAAATACTCGGAGAGCCGCGCGAACCGGTAGCCGGCCGCGTCGGCAAAGCCGGCATCGCGTGCCGTCAGGATCGATGCGCGCAAACTGTCGCTGATGCGTTCGTCCGCATCCAGGCACAGCACCCAGTCGTGGCCGGCTTGCGCGACGCAATACGCCTTCTGGCTGCGGTAGCCATCGAAGGCGCGTTGCAGCACGCGCGCGCCATGCGCGCTGGCAATGGCAGCAGTGGCGTCGGTGGAACCGGAGTCCACCACCACGATCTCATCGCAGAACGCCAGCGAGGTCAGGCAGTCGCGTAGGCGATCGGCCTCGTTGAACGCGATAATGCAGGCGCTAATGCGAGGCCGTTCGTCGGGTGCGGTCGAAGAGGACATGTGATGGCCGATTACCTGCTGTTCGCAACGGAGCGTTACGCGTTGCCTATTCTGGCGCCATTGGCGCAGGCATTACAGGCCCGCGGCGACACGGTTGCCGCCTGGTACGAAGGCGGTGCGCGCGGACTGGTGCTGCCGGGCGTACGCGAAGTGGGGTTGCGCGAGGCGCTGGCCCTGCGTCCGCGTGCGGTGTTCAGTGCGGCCAACTGGGTGCCGCCGTTTATCTCCGGCGCCAAGGTGCAGCTCTTCCATGGCTTCAACGTGCAAAAGCGCGAGGACAATCGCGGCCATTTTCGCGTGCGCGGCTTGTTCGATCTGTATTGCACGCAAGGCCCGGCCACCACTGCGCCGTTTCGTGCGCTGGCGGCGCGCGAGGGCCATTTTGCGGTGGTGGAGACCGGCTGGCCCAAGCTCGATCCGGTGTTTCGCGATGACGGCGGACACAGCGCCACGCTGCGTGCGCCCGCTAACGGGCGGCCGGTGATCCTGTTCGGTTCCACCTTTACCGAGCGCCTGAGCGCGGCACCTGTGCTGTATGAGGAAATCGCCGCCGATATCGCGCGCGGTGCGCAATACTGGCTGCTCACCTTGCATCCCAAATGCGCGCCGGAATTGTTCGACCGATATCGCGCGCTGGCTGGTGCCAATGCGCGGTTTGTCGAGCCCGAAGAGGTCGTGGCGGCGCAGCGTGCGGCCGATGTGCTGGTCTCCGATACCTCGTCGATCGTTTCCGAGTTCGTGGTGCAGCACAAACCGGTGGTGACCTTCCGCAACCGCGTGCCGCAGCCGCATATGCTGGACTTTCAGCAGCCGGCGCAGTTGCCGCAGCAGCTGGCACGTGCGCTGGCGCCGGATGCCGAACTACGCAGCGCGCTGGCCAGTTATGCCGATGCGATCCATCCGTATCGCGATGGCAGATCGTCCGAACGGGTGATTGCCGCCACCGAGGATTTCATCGCCGGCAAGCTCGGCACGCTGCGACGCAAGCCGCTGGGCGCTGTGTGGCGAGGGCTGCAGATTCGGCGCGAACTCGGCTATTGGGGTCCGGCGCAGCGCTGATCGTCGGTCGTGGGCGATCTCCCTGCCGATCAGCGAGGCTGGTCCAACCAGCGATCAGCAATCGCCAATCAGCAATCAGCAATCACCAGCGCAGCTTGCGCCGTGCCAGCGCGGCGCCAAGTTGCGTTTGCAGCGCCTGCGCCTGCGCCAATGGCACAAAGCGCAAGCGCAGCGCCGGGCCGGTGGGACTGGCGCCGGCGGTGTCCAGCCACAGCGTGGCGGTGCCGGTCAGGCGATCCAGCGGCGAGCGTTGTAATTGCAGCGCCTGCAGCTTGTCCAGTTCGGCCAGCCGCCACCAGCGCTTCCACCAGCCGCCGCGCACCGCCACATAGCGCGCGTCCACCGCATAGCCCATGCGGTGCACTTGGCGATGCGCCTTGAAGGCGCTCCACGGCAGCCACAGCAGCAGCCACGCAGCCTGACTGCCGAACTGCCACGCTAGCCCGGCCACCAGCGGCAGCAACATCAGCAGCGTCGGCAGGCTCAGCCGCCACCAGCAGTGCGTGGCGATCGCCTGCCACTGCGCCGGCGGCCACGCAATACCCGGCAGCAGACGCTGCAGCAAGGCATCGCACCGCTGCGGCTCGGCGATCGGTGCCAGCTCTTTCAGCGCGCTATCGTGGTTGTCGCCGGTGTTGGTCACGGCGGTATCCACGCGCAACTGGCGGCGGCCAAACAGGCGATGCAGCCGGCTTTCGTACACCGTCCATGACTGGATCCGCCGCAGTGCCACGCTGCTGCGGATCCGCGTCAGCAGGCCGCGCTCCACGGTGAGGCGCCGCTCCGATTCGCTGAGATGAAAGCCGTGGTATTGCGCCACGGCCAGGGCCACCGACAGCGCGCGCATGGCCAGCAGCACCGCCACGGCGGCAATCGCCACCAGGATCGTGGTCACCGCCGCGCCCGGATGGATCTGGCTGACGTAGCGGTATGCGAGCTCGCCATTGGTCTCGATAAAGCTGGACGCCACGCGGCGCGGAATCATCTGATAGATCACGCCGAAACTGGCCGCGACCACCACCATGCCGCGGTTGGAAATCAGGCCCAGCCGGATCACTTCGCCCATCGGCAGGCGCAACAAGGTGGTGCGGTCGTCGGTCTGCACGGCAGCTGCAGCTGCATCGGCGTTGTGGGCGCGGCGCCGTATCAGATCTTCCAGCGCCAGCGCCTGATCCAGTCGCAGCACGCGCATTTCCGCTTCGGGTTTGTGCCCGCCAGCCGATTCCAGCCGCACTTCCGCCACGCCGGCCAACCGATGCAGCAGCGATTGATGAACCACCACGTTGTGGATGCGGGCGAATGGAATGTCGCGCCGGCTGCGCTCCAGCAGGCCGCTGCGGATCGCCACGCTGTCTTGCCCGATGCGATAGCGATAGGTGAAGTAACGCAGCACCGAAATCGCCACCAGCACGGCGATCACCACGGCGGTGGCGATGTGGTCGGCAAAATCGCGGCTGCCGTCGCGGCTGCCGAACACGACCAAGGCGACCAACGGAATCAGGAACTGGCGAATCTGCTGCAGCAGCACGAACACCCATGACAGCGGATGCAGGCGCTGCTCGTCGTGGCCGGGGTGTTCGATGGCATTCACAGCGCGTCGTCGTGGTGATCGAGCTGGCGGGCGAGGCGATCGCGCAGATGTTCGGCGTCGGCTTGATCCAGACCGGACAGCGCCACCGCATTGAGCCGGCTGCCGGCGGTGTGCACCACCAGCGTGGTCAGGCGCGTGGCGCGTTCGATCGGGCCGCGGCGCAGATCCACGTGCTGAACGCGCGAGATCGGCACGCGGGTGTCGCTCTGCCACAGATGCCCGCGTTGCAGCGCCAGGCCATGCTGGTCGAGTTTCCACAGCGTGAGCCGGTGCCGCTTGACTGCCAGCCATGCGCACAGCATCGCCAGCACCAGCGTTACGCCCAGCACCGCCGGCCAGTAGTGCCAGGCATGCAGCGCAGTGACGATGACACCGGCCGCGATCAGGCCGGCACAGCCACCGCCAAGTGCGCCGTTGACCGCGGCCACGTAGGCGCCACGGCGTGGCAACTGCTGCCAGTGCGCGTGGTCCACCGGCGGTGTGTCGGCAGGCGCGGCGCTGACCAGGATGTCGGGGTGCGGCGGTGGAGCGTCGTGCACGAGGCGTGCCTGCAGAAGCGGTGCGCAAGCATAGCCGGGTGCCCGGTCAGGGCGCATCCGCTCTGGCCTTGGGTTGCGAGGAACTGGGTTGGATGGCTGACAGAGGACGTCGTGGTGCAGCCGGCAACCACGCACGGGAGTCGAGATTGCTCTTTGAGCGGCTAACGAAACCTAGCGAGCAGTCGTCAGGTGGGTGTGGACGGCATGCTCAGAACCGGAGTGAGTGGTGCATGCAGCACCGATCACCGGCCGCGCCCGCCTGGTGGTTGCGCAGTCGTTTTGTTAGCCGGTCTTCGTCACGCGCGTGTTTGCGCTGGGACACCCAAGCCGACACCCACGCCGATGGCGCGCAGCGATGGCGATCGAACGCGCAACATTGATCAGGCAGACGTCAAAAGTAGGCACGCATCAGGCGCCGATGGCCGGATGCATCGGCCCCGGCACGCACCGCCTGCGTGCCGGTGACACCCAGCCAGGCAGCCTGCTGCCCGCGCCGCTTACTGCGCAGCCAGAATCAGCGCATCCACATCCAGCGCATGGCCGGCGCGCGCGGCCTTGGTGCGCAGATACTGCTCGTTTTCAGGGGTGATATCGCCGGTGATCGGGATGCGATCTTCGACAGCGATCCCCGCGGCGCGCAGCCGCTCGGCCTTGGCCGGGTTATTGGTCAGCAGACGGATGCGGCCGATGCCCAGGCCGCGCAACATCGCCACCGCGCTGCCGTAGCGGCGCTCGTCCGGGCCGAAGCCCAGCTGCGCATCGGCATCGATGGTGTCCAGGCCGGCATGCTGGTAGCCGTAGGCGCGCATCTTGGCGGCGATGCCGGTGCCGCGGCCCTCCTGATCCAGATACAGCAGCACACCGCCGCCGAGATCCTTCAACTTGGCCAGGCCGTGCCGCAGCTGGTCGCCGCAGTCGCACTTGAGCGAGCCGAACAGGTCGCCGGTGAGGCACGACGAGTGCACGCGCACCGGTACCGCGCCCGACAGGTCGGGCTGGCCCACCACGATCGCCACCTGGTCGCGCTGCGCGACGCCGCCACGGAACACCACGAATTCGCTCATGCCCAGGCCGCGCAATGGCACCGGCGTGCGGGTGACGAGTTCGTAGCCGGCCGCGGCCGATTTGGCGCAGCCACTGCTCAGATCGTCCAGGCTCAGCGACTGGCATCCGGCAAAGGCGGCGTGGGCGTGCACGTCGCGCAGCTCCACGGCCAGCAGCGCCGGCAACAGCAATCCCAGTCGCGCGATCTCCACCCCACCGGCATCCAGCGCATCGCCGGCCGCCCACTGCGCCGGCACCGCGGTGTCGCGCAGATAGGCCAGTGCGGCGAGTTGGTCGTAGCTGTAGTCGGCCAGGGCCACGCGCGCGCCCTGCGGCGCGGTCAGCCCCAGCACCTGGGCGCGGGTCGGCGTGACGAACAGATAGTGACGGCCCTGCGCGGCACGTGCGAACGCGGCATACGACTGCGCCGTGCTGCTGTCCAACGCCAATACCGCACGCGCCTGCCCATCGGCGGCGGTCAACAGCACCGGCCGGCCGGCGCGCAACTCGGACGCGGCGCGCTCGCAGCGGATGGCTGCCGGGTCGCCGAAGGCCTGTGCGCTGGGGGAGGGGACGGGGCTGCTCATGCACGACTCCAGATGGGGATTGCCACGGCCGCTTCAAGGCGGACGCCGCCGCGCCAGTGCCGGCCGCATGTCGCCATTGTCGCGTGGTTCGCAACTGGCGGCTGCCAGCATCGGGTGGAACGCTGCATCCAGCGGATGCGATTGAGTGACAGCACAGGCGCCGATTGGTTGTGCGCCGCGCGCGTTGTTCAGCGCCCGGCAATGCTTTCTAATTCGATCACCTCTCAGCTCAGCGGATCCCATGCGTCTTATCGACTGCAGCGAAGCACGTCACGCCAGCGCGATCCTGGATATCTTCAACGAGGCCATCGCCAACTCGACCGCGTTGTACGACTACCGGCCGCGTCTGCCGGAGAGCATGGTCGGCTGGTTCGCCACCAAGCGCGCGGGCGGCTTTCCGGTGATTGGTGTCGAAGATGCCGATGGCACGCTGATGGGCTTTGCCAGTTACGGCACCTTTCGCGCCTGGCCGGCGTTCAAGTACAGCGTCGAACATTCGATCTATGTGCATCAGGACCATCGCGGCAAAGGCCTGGGGCGCACGTTGTTGCAAGCGCTGATCGCCGCGGCCGAGCAGCGTGGCGTGCATGTGCTGGTCGGTGGCATCGATGCCAGTAACCAGGCCAGTGTCGCGCTGCACGAACAGTTCGGCTTCACCCATGCCGGCACCGTGCGCGAGGCCGGGTTCAAGTTCGGGCGCTGGCTGGATCTGGCGTTCTATCAACGCATTCTGGCGACGCCTGCAGACCCGCACGACGACTGACGCACCCGGCCCGGCTGCCGCGCGCGATCAGGCGGGAGCGGCGCGACGATCAATGCGGATGCCGCTCGGTCGCGTAGGGGTTGGCCTCGCCGCTGCCGGGTGGGCGCAGCGTGTAGCGCTTGTAGGTCCACTGATACTGCGCCGGGTCGCGCCGGGCGATCTGTTCGATGCCGGCATTGAGTGCGCTGGCAGCACGCACCGGGTCGGGGTCGGCCACTGCCGGGTCGGCCGGTTGCACGTGCAGGGCAAACTGCAGGTCCCCGCCAGCGCGTTCGCACCAGCCGTACAGCACGGTGGCGCCGGTGCGCTCGGCCAGCCGGTTGACCAGTGTCATGGTCAAGGCCGGGATGCCGAAGAACGGCGCAAACACACCATCGCCCATCTTCGGCTGCTGGTCGGGCAGGATGCCGACCGCGCCGCCGTCCTTGAGTACCTTGAACAACTGCCGCACCGCCGGGCCTTCGGCACGCACCTGGCGCACGTTGTCGCCGCCGCGCGCCAGCTGCAGAAACCCGTCGACCGCCTCCGACTCGGGCGGCCGGTACACGATGGCGATCGGCCCGCGCTCGGACAGCCACTGGTTGAGCAGCTCCCAGTTGCCGAAGTGCGGCGCCGCCACGATCACGCCACGTCCGGAGGCCAGCGCCGCGTCGTAGAGCTCCTGCCCGTTGCGTTGCAGGCGCGCCAGGTTGTCGGCCGGCGGTCGGGTCCAGGTACGCAGCACTTCCAGGGTCTGGCGCGCGGTCGATTGCAGGATCTGCGCGTGCAGCTGCGCGCGCTGCGCGGCGGGTAATTCCGGGTAGGCCAGTTCCAGGTTGCGGCGTGCCACGCGGGCTTCGCGCGCGTTGAGCTTGCGCCAGCTCCAGGCCAGCGCATCGGCCACGCGTTTGAGCAGCGGCCACGGCAGGCGGCCCACGGTGGCGGCGGTGGCATAGAGCAGTCGAGCGCGGACATCAGGTTTCATCCGCGCAATTCTAAACAGCGCAGCCGGCGAAGGCCCGCGCGTGACAGTGCGGGCAGCGCTGGGCATGCTGCGCGACACAGTTTGCTGGGCGAGAAAGCCGATGCTTGCATTGATTCAACGCGTTACCCGCGCCTCGGTCAGTGTCGAGGGCCAGGTCGTCGGGCAAATCGGCCCCGGGTTGCTGGCGCTGGTCGGCGTGGAGCCCGGCGACAGCGACGCGCAGATCCGGCGCCTTGCCGAGCGCCTGCTGAGCTACCGGGTGTTCGGCGACGATGCCGGCAAGATGAATCGCTCGCTCACCGACACTGCCGGCGGCCTGTTGCTGGTCAGCCAGTTCACCCTGGCCGCCGACACCAGTTCCGGTAACCGGCCAGGCTTCAGCACTGCGGCACCGCCGTTGGAGGCTGAACGGGCGTTCAATCAATTGGTGGCGATCTGCCGCGAAAATCACCAAGCCGGGGTGGAAACCGGGCGCTTCGGTGCCCATATGGTTGTCGACCTGGTCAATGACGGCCCGGTGACCTTCCTTCTCAGACCCTAGCCAGCGCAGTTCTACCAGCGGTCCTGTCTTGATTCCGGCAGACCGGGCTTCACGCTGGTATAATGCTAGGTTCTCTTTCCAATCTCAAAGCCGGTGGCGCGAGCACTCATGGCCAACGAACGTCCTGCCCAGCAATCCGACATCAAGCTACTGATCAGCAAGGGCCTGGAACAGGGCTATCTGACCTACGCCGAAGTCAATGACCATCTGCCCGACGACCTCGTCGACCCGGAGCAGATCGAAGACATCATCAGCATGATCAACGGCATGGGCATTGATGTCCATGAAGTTGCCCCCGATGCCGAAACCCTGCTGCTCAACGATGGCAACACCGGCAACCGCGAGGTTGACGACACTGCCGCCGAAGAAGCCGCCGCAGCGCTGACCGCGCTCGATACCGAAGGTGGCCGTACCACCGACCCGGTGCGCATGTACATGCGCGAAATGGGCACGGTCGAGCTGCTGACCCGCGAAGGCGAAATCGCCATCGCCAAGCGCATCGAAGAAGGCCTGAGCCAGGTCCAGGCAGCACTGGGCGTGTTCCCGCTGTCGACCGAAATGCTGCTCGCCGATTACGAAGCGCACAAGGAAGGCAAGAAGCGTCTGGCCGAGATCGTGGTCGGCTTCAACGACCTGATCGAAGAAGCCGATGCCGCCGCTGCCGCGTTGGCCGCCGCCGGCCCGGTTGCCGTCTCCGAAGACGATGCTGCCGACGACGACGACGCCGAAGATGGCGACGACGACGCTGCCGAAGAAGAGGCCGGCCCGACCGGTCCGGACCCGGTCGAAGTCGCCACGCGCATGGAGAACCTGGCTAACGAATACGCCAAGTTCAAGAAGATCTATGCCAAGAACGGCGCCGAGCACAAGCTGGTGGTCAAGGCGCGCGAAGACATGGCCGCCATCTTCACCACGCTCAAGCTGCCGCTGCCGCTAACCGACGCGCTGGTCACCCAGCTGCGTGGCGTGGTCAACGGCATCAAGGACCACGAGCGCAAGGTGCTGCACCTGGCCACCACCGTGGCACGCATGCCGCGCAAGGACTTCATCCGCTCCTGGGAAGGCAACCAGACCAACCTGGAATGGGTGGAAGACGCACTTAAGCGCAAGCAGAAGTGGTCGTCCGCGCTGCGCGACGTCAAGGACCAGATCGTGTCCGAGCAGCAGGGCTCGATCGAGATGGAAAAGGCCAACTACCTGACCCTTGGCGAGATCAAGGAGATCAGCCGTGCGATGGCCTATGGCGAAGCCAAGGCGCGCAAGGCCAAGAAGGAAATGGTCGAGGCCAACCTGCGTCTGGTCATCTCCATCGCCAAGAAGTACACCAACCGCGGCCTGCAGTTCCTGGACCTGATTCAGGAAGGCAACATCGGCCTGATGAAGGCCGTGGACAAGTTCGAATACCGTCGCGGTTACAAGTTCTCTACGTATGCGACGTGGTGGATCCGTCAGGCCATCACCCGCTCGATCGCCGATCAGGCGCGCACCATTCGTATTCCGGTGCACATGATCGAAACGATCAACAAGTTGAACCGCATTTCCCGTCAGATGCTCCAGCAGTTCGGCCGCGAGGCCACGCCGGAGGAACTGGCCAAGGAAATGGACATGCCGGAAGACAAGATCCGCAAGGTGATGAAAATCGCCAAGGAGCCGATCTCGATGGAAACCCCGATCGGCGACGACGAGGATTCGCATCTGGGCGACTTCATTGAGGACACCAATGTGGAGTCCCCGATCGACAACACCACCAACATCAATCTCTCCGAGACGGTGCGTGACGTGTTGGCCGGCCTGACCCCGCGCGAAGCCAAGGTGCTGCGGATGCGCTTCGGTATCGACATGAACACCGATCACACGCTGGAAGAAGTCGGCAAGCAGTTCGACGTCACCCGCGAGCGGATCCGGCAGATAGAAGCCAAGGCGCTGCGCAAGCTGCGTCATCCCAGCCGCTCGGAACAGTTGCGCTCGTTCCTGGACATCGACTGACCCTAGTCGTTGCTGGATAGTCGTCGCACAACAGCCCCGCACATGCGGGGCTGTTGCGTTTCAGGCACCTGCCCGGCGATGCTGGCCGGGCAGCAGCGGCGCAGATTCGGACGGCGTGGCTTCACGCCTTTGCGACGAAGCCGCACCGCAACGCACTATTAAGTGGATGTTTCCTTCAATCTCACGCGAGATTGCAACCGGCGCCTTACCTTCGAGCGCGACAGGAACCTGAGACCGTCCGATGAGCAGACAAAGCCGCTTCGAAACCACCACGTACTGCGAGCATGAAATCCGTGTACGCGTCGAACAGGCTTCGCCGACAGCCAAGTGGACACCGTGGGTCGATGTGTACGCTGACGGCGGCGGCACCCGTCTGCCACGCATCAACGACGGGACCCAGACCTGGGACACCTACCAGGACGCCATCGCGCAGGGGTTTCGCGCAGGTCGCCAGTTGATCGATAAGCAACGTCAGACAGTGGATGCTTGATGGTGTGGGTTGCAGGCATCTATCTACCAAGCGTCCAGCAGACACCAGACACCAGACACCTGCAGAGTCGCAGCAAGCGGGCGCAGATACGAACCCGCAGAGAAGACGGTGCCGCAGCAGACAAGCTCGCGGACAGACAGGTAAACTTGCTCGACTCCTGAGGGCCCGACGCATGGCATGCGGCACCAGCGAGCGCTGTGCAGCAGGGCCTATAGCTCAACGGTTAGAGCAGAGGACTCATAATCCTTTGGTTCCAGGTTCGAATCCTGGTGGGCCCACCAGTTAAATCAATGATTTGCTGACGCGTCTCATCTTAAGAGAGAGGCCAAAGGTACATTTTCGGTACAGTCCGGGAAGTAGAGACCTATGGCAACACTCGTAAAAACCCCCGCAGGTTCTTGGAAGGCCGTCATCCGTAAGACTGGATGGCCGCCTGCGATCAAGACATTCCGCACCAAGCGTGATGCCGAGGACTGGGCTCGGCGCACCGAGGATGAGATGGTGCGCGGTGTGTACATCCGCCGCGCCGGTTCCGAGCGCACCACCGTTGAAGCTGCGATGCGGCGATACCTGGCTGAAGTCACACCAGGCAAGCGACCTGTCACGCAGATCAGTGAAGTGCGCCGTGCTGAAGTTTTGATCAAACATCTTGGCTGTTATTCATTGGCGGCGGTGACCGCGGAGATCGTTGCTCGCTTTCGCGACGATCGCCTGGCCGGAGACCTAGATGCGCGCGGTCAACGCCGGCCGCGCAGTAACAATACCGTGCGTCTAGAACTTGCGTTGCTCGGGCACATGTTTACGGTGGCATTGAAGGAGTGGGGTCTAGGGCTCGTCCACAGCCCTGTGCTGGGAATTCGGCGCCCGCCACCTGGCCCTGGACGAGATCGCCGTTTGATTCCGCACGAAGAGCAGCGCTTGCTTCGTGCGGTAGATGGCCACTCAAATCCGATGCTCGGTTGGATCGTACGCTTAGCCTTGGAAACGGGAATGCGCGCTTCCGAACTGTTGGGCTTGCGCCGCAGCCAAGTTGACTTGGTGCGCCGCGTGGCCCGTCTTCAGCAGACAAAGAACGGCAGCTCACGGACTGTCCCGTTGACCCAGGAGGCTGTGCAAGTTTTGCGAGTTGCCTTGGCTAACCCTGTACGTCCTATCGACACCGATCTGCTGTTCTACGGCGAGCCTGGGCGAGACGGCAAGCGGCGCTCTTACCAATTCAATCCCACCTGGATGAAGCTCAAGCGCGATTCCGGCATGGCAGATCTACATTTTCATGATCTACGGCATGAGGCAATCAGTCGACTTGTGGAGGCCGGCCTTTCAGACCAGGAAGTTGCTGCGATCAGTGGGCACAAATCTATGCAAATGTTGCGGCGATACACACATCTGCGAGCTGAGGATCTCGTATCAAAGTTGGACCGAATCGGAAGAGGGGTTGCTTAGCTGATACGTGGGTAGGGAGATATCGTCTACCGCTTGATAACTTCGCTCTAGATGCGCTGTGTTCTTCTAAATACACTTTATGGGAGCACGGCCAAAGCATATCAATTTGGTTTTCATTAAGGGTGTGCGCAAAGAGAAAGAAGACTTGTTGTACCTCTGTTTTCCATTGTTATCAGGCCTATTTTTAGCCGAAAGTGGGTTGTCAGAAGATCAGACGGTGCCCGTCAAAAAAACCAATATATAGCATCTTGGTTTTTCAGAAATTCCGTGAATGTTTGACCAGAGGATTCGAAGTCACGAGGATGTGCATCTACAGAAATAAACCGTAGGTACATGTAATCCTATGACAACTGAAGAATATCTGCTGCAGAAGTATGGGCCGCTCATGAAGCTGGTTGACGTTGCCGCACTTCTAGGACGTTCTCCCGACGGAATGCGCGTGGCGCTGTACTCGAATAACGAGGTTTCTCGAAAACTCAGGCCCACAATGTTGCGTGTAGGGAGGCGTGTCTACTTCCGAACGCTTCAAGTCAAGGATGCATTGTCACTTGACGGAGAAGTAGTACCTGCCGACAGCGTTGCAGGCTAGTCTAGTTATGAGCGAATTTATCAGCATCAAGCGTCGCGCGTTTTCGGTAGTGCCTGATGACATCTTGACCGACCACCGATTGGGATGGACGGCACGTGTCGTACTATCCTGGATGCTTGGGAGAAGTTCTGATTTTAAGTTAAATATTTGGCATGTACGTAAGACCTTCAAGTTGAGCGAGCAGCAGTGGCTTCGCGCTCGGAGAGAAATGCAAGCTGCTGGTTACTTCCAGCAAAAGCGTGAGCGTGATTCGCAAGGAAAAATAAAGTGGTTGCAAGTTGTGACAGATACGCCTGAGCCGCATATCGCTACGACTACATCAGACCCTAAACCATACCCCCAAAAACCGGGGTATGGCTGTCCTAGGCACGATGACTCATCCAATGGACTGTCAGGCCTTGGTGCACAGGGGTGTAAACCAAGTGCAAGTAGTACCAAGAAGAGCAGTACCAACTTAATTAAGACTATTGATGAAAAACCACTACAACCTACTGCGTGCAAAGTCATCAACGGTAAAAACGATGGCGACGCAGATGCAGGCGTCCCGGTTGGAAGAGAACTTTTCTGGCCGCGCTCGTTAAACGCGTCACAAAGGCGTGCAGTGGAAATTTTGATGGCTGGAATCGACGTTAACGAAGCACAGCTTCTCTTGGACGAACTTGCCGGAGTGCTTTCGACCAACAGCATCAAGACCACCCCAGAACGTTGGCTAAGAGCCATCGTTTCGCGCTACGAGAGAGGTGAATTTGAGCCAGTAGCTGGAGTGGCCGTATCGGAAGCAAGAAGGAGCGTGAGCGAGAAGAAAGCGATCGAGTCAGTTCCTAGCCTTCAGCGATCGTCACCAGGGGCCAGCAAGCCGTACATGGATCAGATAGGTGCAATGCTTAGGGTGAAAACGTAAACGCTAATGAGCACCAAGACGCCTGATAAATCTTTATCGTTTCATAACCTCGAAGACTACTGTGACAGTCTGGAAAGAAGAGGGGAAATCCAGGTGATCTTGCATGCCGAACGAAAGAGGGGATACGCAATGCGTATCGACGACGGAAACGAATCCCGAGTAGTTGTCGATAGGTATGGCATGCAGCTATGGTTCCGCACCGTCGATCAGGCTTTGGAAGATCTGACAGATGTACCGTATTTGAGCGAAAATCTAATCATCGTCCGAAGCAACTGGTAAAGACGATACGTTTCCAAGACCCTGGGTCGAGTTGCCCCAAGAACGCTTTGTGCGTACCGGGTGCCGGGCTGAAAAGAAGGCCCTGACAGCCATGAACAGAATGGCCGCATAGTGAGCTAACCGCCAAAAGGCGAAGCTGCGGAGGCTAAGGCCCTCCTGACCCAGCCGGAACAGTCGGCCTCGTCCCTCCTAACGCAACAGGAGTGGCACTCATGCACATCAATAGATCATTTCTTCTCGTAGGCCAGCTGCTAATCGGCGGCTATGCCTACGCCGGTGTTCCGGTCACTGTCGTGGCCGACGTTCCTTCCACCATCAACCAAATCGAGACGATGGCCAAGTGGAAGGCCCAGTACGATCAAATGGTCAGCCAGATTGACCAGATGAAGCAGCAGTACACGTCCGTCACCGGGTCGCGCGGCCTGGGTCAGATCATGAACAACCCTGCGCTGCGCGACTACCTGCCGTCCGACTGGCAGAGTGTCTACGATTCGATGCGGCAGGGTGGCTACAACGGCCTTAGCGGCTCCGCAGCTGCCATCTACGACGCCAACAAGGTTTTCGATGCCTGCATGCGTATGGCAGCCGGAGCGCAGCGCAACGCGTGCGAAGCCGCAGCAGTGAAGCCTGCGCAGGACAAAGCGTTCGCTGGCGACGCGTATACCGCCGCGAAATCGCGTCTGGATCAAATCAATTCGCTCATGGGCCAGATCAACCAGACGCAAGACCCGAAGGCGATCGCCGAACTGCAAGGACGCATCGCGTCTGAGCAAGCGATGATCGCCAACGAACAGACCAAGCTCCAGTTGTTCCAGATGATCGCGCAGGCAGAGGATAAAATTCAGCAGCAACGGCAACACGAAATCAATGCCCAGTTGAATGCACGCCGTGGCTATTCCCCTTTGAAGCCGGTCGAGTTCTAAGGAGGGATATATGGTGCACTTCATCGAATTACTACTGGTTTTCGGGTATGTGAACTTCCCCGTACGGTTCTGGCTGTCGGTTCGGAAATTCGGCACTTCCCGTTTCAATGATGCTCTGCGCAGCGACGCGCATATGTTTTGCCTGGACTTAGTTGCAGTCTTCTTCGGGTTCGCAGCATGCTATTGGATCGCATACGACACGTTAGGAATCGCTATTCCCGGCGTTAAAGACCTGGCGAGCTGGGAGGCCCAGGTTGTTGCGTTCGTCCTAACGGCGGCGTGCCTGGCACTAGCCTTCGTGAACGGCCGGCAGCGCTTTCTAGACGCCACGCGGGCGGGCATGCCCGAAGCCGCACTCAGATGGCTCGCAACACGGCAAATCATTGTTGCTTCCGAAGTATCCGCCGCGCTCGTGCAAGCCCCGCGCGTTATTAAGAGGATGTAGTCATGATGAAGTTTTCCTTTATCGTTTTGCCGATGCTCCTGTTGGCTGGCTGCGACAACAGCCAGCCCACACGTACTGTGGAAGAATTTAAGGCCGACAAGCAGCAACGCCTTTCGATGTTGGCGACCTGCAAAAAAAACCCCGGCGAAAAGGCACTGTCGCCCAACTGCATCAACGCACAACAGGCGGAGAACGAAATAGCCAATTCGCGTCGCGGCTACTCTCCGCTGCCATCTGTCAAGATGGGGAACTAGCCATGTCCGACCCGATGATTTTTCAATTCATAGGCGATTCCATCACCAGTGGGATGGGTACCTACGTGGAAACGACTGTCCCCGTGGTGATCGGTAAGATCACTGCAACAGCTGTACTCATGGGCACGCTTTACTATTCCGTCATGGGAATTTTGATGGCCCTTGGTCGGGTCGATGGCCCGTTCTCGCAGTTGATGCTCTCGGCCGGAAAGTTCATTCTCATAAGCGCAATTGCTCTGAGTGCCGAAAGCTATATGAAATTTGTGGTTGCAACCGGGCACGATCTGGAAACGGGCATTACGCAGGCGTTTTCAGGTGTAAATGGCGCCAACCCGACAACTGTCTATCAAGTTGTTGATGAGTCGGTTGGAAAAGGCTGGGACTTGGCCGGCGAGCTTTGGAACCGGGCGTCGGATAGAGGCATGACCGAAATCGGAATGATGTTTGGTGAGTATTTCGAGGCGATCATCATTGCGACGGCAACGCTGATTATTGCGGCACCTGCGGGCGCAATGATTGTGGCGTCGAAAACGCTGCTTGAATTGCTTTTGGGTATCGGACCGCTCTTCGTCATGCTGCTTATGTGGCCATTCACCAAAGCATTTTTCGATCGCTGGTTTAGTGAAGTCATGACCATCATCCTGCAAATTACTCTGGTAAGTGCTGTGCTGGGCTTTGCTATGAAGGTCTTCGTTGCGGTGGTCTCCGCTACCAACATCGACAGTCCAGACGCGAGCCCGTTTTTTGACTCGATGCGACTGATCTTTATCACTGTAGTGATGTTGTGGGTCATGTATGTCGCGTACCAGAAAGGCGGGGCACTCGGAGGAGGCATGACCTCGGCGGCAATCACCTTGGGTAGCTTGGCTGCCGGGGCAGCGGGAATTGGGTCTGCTGCGGTTGGTGCGGTCAACCCCATTTCAACTCGCCGCGATCTTGAGTCGGGCATGATGGTGACGGCTGGGAGAACCAATCACCTTATTGCGGGAAACACAGCATGGAACCCATCATATCGACAACATGTATTGACCAATGTGGGGAGGAACTGGGGCCGAGCTAGAGGTGGCAAAATTCAAGGTGAATGATGGAATGGCCCCGCTTAGTCGGGGCTTTTCTTTGACTGGCAGCCTAATTTTTTGAGCTTGGATTTATCATCCAAAGTGCAAGACAGATTCAGCGCCGAACTGGCGTAACTGTGATGAGCCATGCCAGCTGCTGGTAAAGCTTGGGCTCAACATGGCCGGTGTCGAGCGCTCTATTTTTTCGTCATGACGAAATTTTAAGGCTACAACACGGACGTACTTGGTGAGTCCGAGGTGGTTTCACATAGGGTCTGCTTAGAGCGCTGATGAGCATGAGCATAGAAAATCCAGCTAAAAAATTTCGTCATGACGAAATTCCTGGCAAGTGATAGCAGAGCGGGTGGCAGCGCTGGTGCAAGTCAGATGTGGCGTTAAGTGATTCGACGAGCGAAGCAAGGAGATCGAAAAAGCGAAGAATGGACAATGCAGGATAGGCCGTAGGCCGGTAAACTGTGCGCACAGTTTATTCGCAGGGTGTGCCCCTGCTTTTGTTTGATTTCAATTGGAGAAGCCTTTGGAGAAGCCCGGGCGAGCCATCAATCTGCATCTAGGCCCGGACCTGAAAGCCCGGTGGAATGCCTATTGCGAAGACCGTGGCAAGACGCCTGGCGCTGCGATTCGGGAGGCGATCGAGCACACGCTTGCGGCAGCACCAAGAGAGACCCCAAAGCAATATCGCCAAACCAAGCAGAATCCAGCGATGGAGCCGAAGGAGCGGTTCGAGGTCTTAATGACCTCATCGGAGAAAGCTGCCGTCCGCGAAAGAGCAAACATTGAGCGATGCTCCATGGCTCGATGGGTCATCGATGCTGTGCGGGCCGGTCTAACTGGCGAGCCACAGTTTGGAACGAAGGAGGTCGATGTCTTGGGAGAGTCGAACTACCAGTTATTGGCATGGGGGCGCAGTTTGAACCAGATAGCGCGGCGGCTAAACGAAGGGCGAAAAGCAAATCTGACGATCGAGCAGATTAGGATCATTGCCGATCGCATTGACGCTCACACGAAGAAAGTGAGCGAAGCAATACGAGCCAGTCAAGAGCGATGGAACATCGAATGACGAGTTCAAGTCTTGATCTAGATCTCAAAGTATTTGCAGACGATGCGGTGATCCCGTTCAAACCGGCCCGAAAATCTAAAAGCACCGCGCGGGGTGCAAAGCTGTCAATCCCGGAATCGCCAGGACCAAGGCGATCCGCGCCGCGTTTGATCGCATTGCTCAGCGTTTGCTGGAAGTGATAGGCAAGATTACGCATTGTAGGAAGGATCCGGAGACCGGCAGGCGCGAGATCCTATACAAGGACCGGTTATGACATTCTCGGCCCGCTTCTGCTCGGATCATCCTGGGTGTGGTCGCGTGCCTGCGCCAGCTCCTGCAATCGTGTCTGCTCCTGAGCATCACGGGTCTGGCTCGCAGCTAGGTATTGCTGTTCCGGTGCCGCCGCGAGCGCTTCGCTGGTTGGCATATGCGCCCGATTGGCGAAAGGATCCGGGGATGCGCCTGGGCCTGTGCGCATCACGAACATCGTCACCCCGCCTGGAAGCTTGTCGGTCGGGACGTTCAGTGCAACGTCCACCTTGTCGCCGGGCTTAAATCCCGCATCCACAGCCATTTTGTACGCGCTCGCAACCATGCGATCGCTCCGCTCATCCCAAGGTTTGTTGGCACTTTCATCGAGCCTTGCGATGGATGAGCGTAGTTGCTCCACCAATACAGCATCTTGCGGCTTCGGGCCGGCGGCGCTCTGACGATTCACAGATGGCTGCTCGTCTTCACGAGCATCTTGCGATGCAACAGAACGCGCACCCATCTGCATTCCCGGCGCGCTGACCTGTGCTGTGGTCGTGGACGCCGCACGCCCTTGCACGTGGTCGTCATCCAGCGCGGACGAACGTCCCGGCGCTGTCTGCGACGACGGCGCGCTGGGCACGGGGGTTTGTGCGGGCGGCGCTGCAGGCTGTTGCGTCTGAGGCGACTGCGCAGGGGGATTGGGCGAGGTGGCGTTGGCAGGCATGGCTTGCTGCCGCTCTGCTTGCGATATCTCTTCTGCCGTCGTGGTCGCCCTAACCTCCATGCGGTCGTCGTTCTGGCCAACCACCGTTGCAATTGAGCCATCTTTCTGCAGCTGCAGAAAGAAGGGCATCTGCTTGCCTGTGTCGCGCGCATGGTCTTGTGTAACTGCTGCCGTGGCGGCATCGATCTGCGCGTCAGTGCGTGTAATGCCGGCGCGTGCGTACATCCCGGCCACCTGGCTGTGCAGGTCGCTCTGGGTCGGGGTGGGATTGCTGCGGGCGACCTCCGCCATAGACGCCATGTCTTGAAGCCCGGCCTGTTGGCTCTGCCACGTGCGGTTCAACTCCTCGCGCGTGTTGCCGGTGGCCGCATTGGTGCCGTAGAACGTGCCGGGCGTGGTCCATTCGCCGTTGGTGTCTCGGGTGTAGGAGTTACCGTCAGAAGCCTGTAAAGGCTGCGGTTGCGTGCGTGCGTTCGTGATGGCCTGCGGCACCGGTTCGCGATTGGCGAACTCATTCCAGCCGAACTGGTTGTAGGCGATCTGGTAGCGGGCAGCTGTTGCTTCCGGAGTGTTGGCGGCGTTCTGCGCGATGATTGTCTGCGACTGTTGCTCCAAGCCACTCGCACGCTCCGCACTGACCGGCGCGTTACGCGTGATTGGTATCTTGCCGTCAATGTTTTCCCTAATTTCAAGCTGCCACCCGCCCGTCTGCGCATCGCGCACGTAGTCGCGGCCAGTTTCGAATGGCTCACGTGGCGGATGCGTTTCGGCTTTCGCATCTAGGCGATACGGATCCTGTGGCTTTGGCGAATTTGCCAGTCCGAGCGAATACGAGTCGTTAGCCGCGCGGTAATTCAGCTCATCGGCAAGGCGGCCAGCAGCAACCAGCCGCGTTTCCTGAAAACTGCCGTTTGGCATCGGTGCGCTCACCGTGCGCGTCCAGGTGCCTTGGGGATCTTCCGGGTTACGCGTCCACTCGTTGCCACTGCGGTCTGGCTGTGTGTAGATCCGGTCAATGTCCCGTTTCTCGGCCCAACGTTCGCCAAGGTAGGCGCCGGCCACGCCGCCGACCAAGCCAGTCGCCAGCGCGCCCGGCCCCGTCCACGAGCCTGTGGCGACGCCGTAGCCTGCACCAACCAAGAAGCCGCCCACGATGCCGCCTGCATTGCGGCCGACGAAGTGGGTGGCTGCCGAAGCGGCGCCGGTGTCATTGCCCTGCGCACTTAGCTGGACAATGCGGTGGCCGGTCACGGCGAAGTCATAGGCCATCAGCGCTACGCCGGCCGCACCAGCGACACGAGCACCAGAAAGCCCCCGTGCTCCGGCAGCCTCCGCTGCAAGCCCTTCGCCCGCAACAATACCGCCTTCCCCTGGGGCGCCTGGAAGCCGCGGCCCAGCCGGTGGCCGTACGAGAACCGGAGGCATCTCTTGGGCAAAGGAAAGGCGTAGGCGCGCTTCTACCGGTTCGGTGAGTGGCAATCGGCCAGCTTGATTGGCATCGGCAATCGCGGTGCCGAGCGATTGCCGCCCACCCCAGCGATCACTGAGCGTCGAAAAGCCGGGCTGGTCAATGGCGTCTAATGCTAGCCTGACATTGCCTTCTGACTGCGTGACTCCTGCCCAGCGCGACTCCGCTGCCGACATCTGGCCAATTTCGGCAATCTGGGCAGCATGACTCTGTTGGTACGCGGGGAGATCACCATGAAAGGCGCGTATCCGTGCATTTGCCTGCTGTGGGGTCATGCCTTGCGGCGTATTGCTTACAAGGTCGCCATTGACCAGGCCCACTTTCAGCGTGTCGGTCAGGCCGTTGACTCTAGCCGCGATGCGTTGAGCGGCCGCCTGATCGCCGCGCAATGTCGCTTGTCCGTCGGGTGACAGCTCCAATCTTTCAAGCCGGTTTGCAAGCTCCTCCGAATACGCCCCCAGAGGTCCACCAGGGTGGGGCGACAAACCCATCCTTGCCGCCAACGCCTGGTCAGCGGGAAGATTGAGGATATTGCGCGGACCATGCAGATCGAACAGGCCGCTTCTCGAAAGCGACTGCAGCAACCGGCTCTCACTGAAAGCCGCTTGCTCAATGACATGGTGTCCTTGGAAAACTGGTGTGTCAGCCATCGGTGCAACTCCCGCTCAGAAATCCGTATCGAGGGTTTGACGCGTCAGAGGTCTGCGGCGTCTCGCAGCGAAGGGCCGCTAAGTTGGGCTGCGCTCAAGGCGTCGAACAGAACACGGTCACAAATGGCCTCGGTTCCTAGGCGTGATTGACGGAAGATGTGGGCGCTACCAACGACTTCCCGCTTGAATACAAGGCTTGCACCGCCGGATACGCTGTAGAAGTTGAGGTCTTCTCCGGTCTCGTAATCGTGTTCGATCTCGATCTGGACCCGCGATTCACTCTCATCAAGCGCATCAAGCCAACGCGTCACGCTGCAGAGGTAGTACTGAGGACCCTGCGTGCCATCAGCAAGGGTGAAGTCGCAAGCCGCAAAGGCGAAGCCTTCGGGATCGACGGCGTCGAACACCTGCTTCAGGGCTTCCGAAACAATCCAGATGCCCGCCAGCTTCTCGAAATCGCGCGGCATCTCTTGCTGTCCCGGCACCTGCACTAGGTGTGGTTTCACCGGATACTGGCTTGGATCACCATTGGGAGGGTCCATGGTGTTCATGCCAGGGGGCAGAAGCAGTTCTTCGTTGGCAATCTTCAAGCCAGTGCTCTGACCATTGCCCCGGAAGCTTGGCCGGAGGACAAAAAATTCCCCCAAGTGCGAGTCGCTTGCGACGGTGACGGGGATTGCTGCCTCATCGTTCATAGTGATTTCCATCGTGGACGGTAGTGCCGCGGACCGCTGCTGATTCCTTTGTCTCCCCGAGATTCTATGGCAACGGGCGGTCTGTCTGTGAAGCAGGGGGGGCTAACTGTGGCGCTATGGAGACTGCTCTGGGGCGCTCCGTTACCAATTTTCGGCATGTTGCGCCGGCGGCTCGGACGTGGGTCGCAAACGTAGCTTACGAAACGCCAAGTAGTTGGACATTGGCAGCCAGGATTGTCGAACACTGGCGCCAAATAGACTGGACAGCGTCGCCAATGTAGTTGGCCGCCTCCCGCGTCGCTGGGAGCCTTGAGATTAGTCACCCGAGTCCTCTTTCTGCATCGACTTGCCTTTCAGCTCAGGCTTGTGACTGCTGTGGATCAAGCGATCCAAGATCGCATCTGCCAGCGCAGGATCATGGATGAAGGTATGCCAGTTCTAGATCGGCATCTGTCCAGCGACGATTGTGGCGCCACTCCCCACCCGGCCATCCAGAAGCTCCAAGAGGTCTGAACGGCCACGGCCGTTGAGAGGTGTCAGAGCGAAGTCATCAACGTTATGGTTAGTCTGATGGCAGAAGAGGTAGGGTTCATTGCGGTAGATTGTCTGGGGGATAGGTGCTCATGACGAGCCAGGGCTTGGGGGGAGCATGCTTCGGCGAATTGAATCCATTTCACAGGCGGCCGTTTGGGACGGCTACGACGGGCGAACGAGTGCAGCGCCCGACTTCGCGCGCCACAACCTGATCTATGGCTGGAACGCTTCCGGCAAGACAACCCTGTCTCGTGTCTTTGGACTATTGAGCGGGTCGACCGCAAGTCGGCTGCCGGCCGGCGCACATGTGCGTATCAGCGTGGGACAGGAAGTGCTGGATAGCCGGAAAGAGCAAGATCGAGGACGAATCCCTGTGTATATATTCAACCGGGATTTCATCGATGCGAACCTGCAGCAGGCCAATTACACGCAAGCGCCTGCCTTGTTTGTCGTGGGCGAAGATAACATCCGGCTGAGTAACCGAATCGCGTCGTTGTCCCGGCGGCGGGACCGCTTGGCGGCGATGTATCGCTCTGTCCAGACGAAGCAGAGTGAGATCAGTGCTTCCAGGGAGAAGGCGGCAACCGACTTAGCCAGAGATTGCGGAACTATGCTCGGTGTCCGCGACTTTAGAGCACCCAATCTGAAAGGTATCCAGCAACGGCTGACCGCGCCGGCCGACCATCTTCTCGACGCTGCCACTTTGCAAGCAATGGTCAACCAGGCAAGAGACCAGAGTGAGTTCGCTCCCATTAGCAACCTGCCAGTGGTGCCTCCACTTCAGCGTGGGGTTGATGGCATCGCTGGGTTGTTGAAGGAGACGCCTAGGCAGAACACGATCAAGCGCTTGGCTGACGACCCTGCGCTGAGCGATTGGGTACGCACCGGTCTTCGATTTCATGAGCACAGTACGGCCTGTGCCTTTTGTGGAAATGATGCAGCGCAAGCGCTGGAAGCGTACGCGAACCATTTCTCCGCCGAATATCGTCGGCAGCACGCTGCCATCACGGCGGCAATCGGACGGCTGGAACAGCCTAGACAGACGCACACCTTTCCCCATGAGAAGGAGTGGGTTCCCGATGTTCGGGCTAAGGTGCAGGCGGCACTAATTGAGTTCGCGGCTTGGGAAGCTCGAGAAATTGAGATCCGTGCGAGTTGGGCTGGCCTGCTGAGGGAGAAGCTCGCCAACATGGAGACGGCGTTCACCGAGGAAGCGGTTGAAGATCGAGCTCCCGAGTTGACGGCCATCCTTGCGGAGCTGCATCAGGCCAAGGACGACCACAACCGCGCGTGTGACGAACTTGCTACCAGACGTCGGGGGGCAGCCGAGAAAGTGAAGGGGCACTTTGCAGCCCGCTTTGTGTTAGACACCGGTGCGACGGAAGCGATCGCGTTCTTGAACCAGGTTGAAGCGGAGCTGGGGCGAATCAAGGTATGTGGGCAGAGGATCACAGCGCAAGCGATGACGGCGAATACTGAGCTACAGCGTAGTTCTGTTGCGGCAAGCCAGATCAACGGACTGCTGAAGCGATTGCTTGGGCCGCGTATTTCGGTCGAGCAGGCTAAGGACAATCGGATCCAGTTCATCCGCGAAGGTCAGCCGGCCACCAATATGAGCGACGGTGAGCGGACGGCGATCTCGCTGGCGTACTTCCTAGTGAGCTTGGGTCAGCACGGTCAGCGGCTTGAAGATCTGGTCGTTTTCGTGGATGACCCGATCTGCAGCTTGGACGCCAACCATATCTATGACGTGGCCTACCTCCTCATCACGAGCCTAAAGGCGTGTCGGCAGCTCTTCATTTCGACGCACAACTCGGAGTTCTTCAACACGATCAAGCAGGATTGGAGTGATCGTGGAAAGTTCAAGAAGGACCACGCCGCGTACCTCGTCCACCGAGAGCGTGACGGCGCCAGCCAGCTGATAGAGCTTCCAGGACACTTGGCGAAGTTCCGTTCCGACTATCACCACGTCTTCTACTGCTTGCGCCAGTTCCAGGCGAGTACTAACCAAGAGGTTGATGCCTATCTGAGCTGCCCCAACTTGCTCAGGCGGTTCTTGGAGATGTATCTAGGCTTCCGGCGGCCTACACCGAAAGGATACTTGACCAAGCTTGACGTGTTGTTCGACGACGAGGTGGAGCGAGGCGCAGTTGCAAGGTACGTAGACGAGGGATCGCATAGCGCATCAACGCTCCGTCTGCTGGAGTTTTCCGACTTCCCCGCAATGTCGCGAGGAATGGTGGAGCGGGTTATGCGGGCATTGGAGCGCGTAGACCCAGATCACTATTCAGTGTTGTTGGCGGAAACCAACTAAGCGTCTAGGTCTGCTTTTGGCCGGAAGCAGACATCGGGACCACCTGGCGGCTGGCCCGGTGCTAACGTCCGCTTTCGACCCAAAGCGGACATCAGGGGAAAGGCCTACTCGGTTGAAGAACGGGTGGGTCTAGCTCACCCGATCAGGGGCGCGACCGTCGGGACAAAGCCGGGTAACGCAGCTTTGGACACTGCCTTTGTGCGTCCGGTTGTACGTCGGCTTGTTGGCCGGGCCTAGCGACCCTAAGATCAACCCTTATCAAGGGGACAGCTCACCACAACGATATGAAGATTGGCGACTACGAATCGAATGGTTCGCATTGATCGACGAAGACATCAAATAGATATGCGCAGGGACATCCAAGAACATCGGCAGCGAGGCGTGAGCGCCGTGGAATGCGCCGTTTGAGCCGTCTTTAAGCTAAGAGAACATGGGGAGAAATAGGCCATGGACGATAAGGAAGCCAAGCTGGATCAGCTCGCGTGGCTGTGTCTGACAAAGCCCGAGTCGATAAAGCTAGACGATATAGGGCTAACACCAGAGGATCTGGTCAATGAGTGCCAGATGATAGACGGTACGCCATCTTTTGTTGACCCTGAGAAGGCCAGGGCTCGCGCGGTAGGGTACCTCCAGGCAGCTGTCATTGAGCCAAAGCTACAAGCGCCCGCCGAGATGTTCGATGGCCTCTTGCGGTGCCAGACGGCCTCCGGTGCGGGACGCGGTGACAATCTTCCCGCCGTTGCGCTTGCAGAGCTCCACAACAACGGTAGCGTTGATGTAGCGCAACTTGGCATCGACGCCTTTGGTGGTGGTGATGGGCATCCGTACAGAATCGGCAGGCTCGTTGCAGACGTCATACCGCTGTTGGATGCACTCGACATTCCCAATGTCTTGATATTGGTGCGCCTCCTGGAAGCAAAGGGATTCCTAGCGCCTGCGATAGGAAATTGGATGAAGAGCCACCCGGCAGAGATCGAGCACGTGTTTGAGGGGTGCCTTGCGGCACTCCATTTGACGTTGGTGCCGCTGTTGCGTACCAGTCTCACTGTCGGGGTTCAGAACGACAAGGAACCGTGGCTGGCACGTGTGCACACCTTGGTGAGTGCGCCGGATCCTTTGGTCGCGTTGCCGGCGCTTGAAGCGTTGGGTTTCATTGATTGGAGCGACATCGACGCGGCCGAGATTGATCGTGCGGTGGAGGTGATTCGGGAGAAGCTGCAGGCTGGCGACGAGGCCGTGCGTAATACGGCTGCGCGAGCGGGCCTCTATTTGGTGGACACCGCACCTGATCGGCACGCACTGATCGACGAAATAGCAGCGCTGGAGGGTCTCGATGTTGTACAGATGATCGGAGACCATCTCGCTTATGGCGCGAATGAGCCCAGAGCGCAGCCTTGGTACCTGGACAAGATTGATCTACTTGCGGCTAAGACAGGGCAGGAGAGCGGTGCGGGACATGGCATCGACCACATCCTGGCCCAAGAGTACACCTCAGGGAACAAGTCCAGAGTGTTAGCTTGGGTGGAGACATGGGCGCGCACCAATGCGGAACGGGCGCCGTCAGTGCCTGGAGAGTTCCCTCAACTGTTCGCGCAGATCGTGAGTGACGGCGAAGCGCTGGGAGCCCTGCTGGTCGCATGGCTGATAGCCGACGCCATCGGTTACCAAAGAATGGCTCGGAAGATTTTAGATGAGCTGAGCCTGAGGGAGGTGCGGGGTACTGCTTTCTCGGTATCCGCTCTGGACGCGCTCAGCGCGGCCGGCTTGCTGCATCTGGCGCGGCGAACGTTGGCCAATGTCGTGTGTGATCATCAGCGCGTCTCACTGGTCTGGTCGATGATACGCACGCACGATGCCGAGACAAGAGTGTTTACGCTTGTCTTTGAAGTCATGGCCCGGTTCATAGGGTACGACTATCCCGTCGCGACGAGGGAACACCTGGAGCTGTTAGTCGCGACGGGCGCAGGTGATGCGCAGACTCGATTGGCTCAGCAGATCCTTGAGGCGATGCGCGCGTACTACGACCCGCTAAAGGGACTCCCGGTGGTTGAAGAACTGAGGCCCTCATCCGAGCAGGAGATTCGCTTTGAGAAGGAGCGGGGACGCTTGATGAATGAGGCGTTGGAAGAAGCGAGTAAACATTCCTTCTTCCGAGAGGTCGCCACGTCGATTCCGCTTAAAGCCGGGCGGTCCATGTTCCTCATGCGAGATGGAGAAGTCGGAGAGACGACACCGATGATGTCAGCATCGCACTCAGTTGCGGTGCCACGTAGCGAGGCGATCGATAAAGTCGGCAGCGATATGCAGCGCCGCCGGTTCATCTTGGGCAAGCTGGAGGATGACCGGGCATGAAGCTCATCGTTAAGGAATTCCTGAGCCAGCTTCGCGAGTCGGGGGAGCTGGACCGACTTCTTCCGGATCTGCTCGCACGCATGAAGCTCATTCCGATTAGTCGGGCACAGGTAGGTGTGCGCCAGAATGGAGTGGACGTAGCGGCCGTCGGCAAGGACAAGAACGGCATCAAGACGCTCTATCTGTTCGTGCTTAAGGTTGGCGATCTGGGACGTCGTGACTGGGATGGCGGCGTCAATGCGGTTCGTGCAACGTTGAACCAGATTCAGGACTCCTACCTGCATACCTCGGTGCGCGAGGAGCACCAAGCATTGCCGGTCAAGGTGGTTATCTGCTCCACCGGCGAGCTTAAGCAGGAAGTACAGCAGGACTACACGGGTTACATCAACGGACACACCACCTCGAACCTAGGGTTCGAGTTCTGGTCTGGTGACGACCTGGCGGACATGGTCGATACGCACTTGCTGGATGAGTATGCGATCGATCCGTCACAGCGGGCGGACCTTCGTCGTGCCATTGCCTTGATTGGTTCAAGGGACTATGACCTGCGGCACGCGTACAAGATCGCCCAGGTATTGCTGATCGACAGTCACGACGGGACCCAGGCGCTAAACAACACCCGGCGAAAGCTATTCATTCGTCAAATGAAGACCCTGGCGTTGGTGCTGGAGATTGTTTTTCGCTGGGCAAATGAGGAAGGTAACCTGCTCAATGCGTTCAAGATGGGAGAGCGCTGCTGCCTTTGGGCGTGGGAGGCGATCCGGGCCCGGGACCTCTTCAAGTATCGCCCTGCGACCTCAGCTTTCCGGGACATCTATCAGATCCAAGATCGCATCTGTGTGGCCTACTTTGACAAACTTGAACCCTTCTTTATGGCAAGGGATGGGCTATCCGGTTTCGCTAGAGAGAATGCGTTGGTCACAGACAAGGTCTTCGAGCAGATCGGAATCTTGGCCGAGATAGGTCTCATGCAACAACACCATGCTGAGATGGCACTAGGGGAAGGCAAGGAGGTGGCGACGGCCAAAGCGAATGTGGTCGCAGATACGCTGATCGCCGTCATTAGGAACAATTCCTCCTCGGGCTCGCCTCGTTACGATGGCAATGCGATCGAACTGTCCCTGGCCTTCTTGCTGCTGTTTCTCACGGACAAGTCTGAGGCGGCGAAGCAATGGCTAGACGACCTGGCTTCCCGCGTGTCGTTCGCGTTCAAGGTCAAGCAGCACTTCCCTGTTGCGACCGACGCGTTCGATGACCTGGTAGCGATGGAGGTGGGCGAGCTCTCTGAGGACCAGGTGGAGAAGCTGCGCCACCTAAGTACTCTAGTGCCGACGCTGATGTACTGGAGCCTCATCTTGGGTCACGATGAGGTCTACCAATCCCTGCGCGAGCGCCATGGCTCGGCTTTCGATAGGGTTTGCCTGCAGCTCTGGTACGCCGATGACCTCACCGAGTCGGTGATCTACCGGCAGCCGGCTCAGTACGAAAGCGGCACGACGGAGGCGCTTCTTAAGTTCCCCGAACAGATTGGCGATCTGCTGCGAGCAGACATAAAGAAGGCTGAGTCCAAGGCCATCGTCAGCCTGGATACGCTCTCCGCGGTAAAGCAGGGGCCTTGGGTGGTGATCGCGATGGCATGTCGTCACTTCAGGACGCCGTTCCCGCCGCAGCTCTGGATGCCCTTTTTGCTCCGGACCAGGGCTGCCGACGTGCCCGGCCCAGATGAAGTAGAAGCCCCGCCATGCGGAGAGCCGCCCAGCGCCGCAGGTCCAGAGTAGGCTCGAGCTGCACGTCGGCTTGCTAGCCGGCCGTGGCAGTCCTTATCGGAGCGGCCTGACTCGGATCGCCATGTCCGCTTGTGGCCGAAAGTGGACATCGGTGCCATCCCAAGTGTCCAACTGGCTAGCTACAGTGTCCAGTTCGTTTGGCGCCGCTATCCAACTGCCTGGTTATTTGTATAGCCTCGTGATCGTTAAGTATTTTCGCCGTCTTGTAACCTGCGTTATCTGATGAATTGCCCAGGCTTGGCGGGGCTGTGCTTGCGCGCGGCCTGTAGCTCTGTGGCGGAGCGCAGGATTGCGGAGCTTGACTCTACGGAGTCAGGTGGGCTCCTATATTCCATCAAATAGTGAGATACGACATCGCTATGGTCCAGGTCACTTTACTGACAGCTGCCAGCACCGCCGCGCAAGTAGCCAGCAGTTCCGCCCCTTTGTGGGGATCTCTGCTCCAGTTGGCTGGGACGCTCGCGGGTTCCTTAGGAGGGGTATGGATCGGTGCACACCTTGTCGCTCGTAGAGAGCAGTTAGCTCGCGAGCAAAAGCGCTCTGCCGATGCGCTCTATTTGGCTGTGACAATCTCAGGAATTTTGGAGAGTTTCATTGCGGAATGCGCGGATGTCGCGGGCGACGATGGCACCTGTCGCGGTCAAAAGGGTCCTGATGGAGAGCTAACCATTCAGGTTGCTACCCCTTCGTTAGATTATGCAAACATTGAAGTTGTTTGGATGGCTCTCCCCGGAGCGCTTCTTGATCAGGTGCATTCTGTTCCTCGAAAATTAGAGAATATTCAGCGATATCTCGATTTCATGGCGGACAACCTGGATGAGGATCGGTATTTTGCCGACCGTCAGAGGAAGTACGCAGAGCTTGGCCTACATGCGGCCGCCATTTCAGTGGGGCTGCGCATGCAGGTAGGACTCGACCCAACGATTGATTCGGAGAGTAATACGGTGGCATGGCTCAAGGAAAAGCTCTCAGAGCGCATACGTCTAGACAAAGCCTTTGAAGATCAGCAGGGGGTATGGGTGGCTGCCTCATCAACGCCTGCCTCAACGGTACCTACGGAGCAACAAGGCTGAGATTTGGCCTGTTGCTGGCTTTAAAGAAGACCTCGACAAACCTTGAGACCCAAACTGCAGAAATTCTTTGTAATCGAGAAATCAACAACTTAAAGATCGTATGTGAATCAGTGGCTTGGACTAGATGTTCGTAGATGTTGGGACACCACATCCATCTCTGCTGGCGCCGAGCGAACAGTATCTGTCTGGATGTCTGGGCTTTCGCGGGACGTGTGGATGAGTCCTGGAGCCTTCATCCACATGCATGCACTTGAGTTCCTGAGCGGCTCCAACTCGATGACCGCTCATTAGGCTTTTATTCGCAGTATCTGCGGCTGTGATTGGCAGCTCAACATGTTCGATTACTGATGCAATATCAATGGTGCGTCATGCGGTCCCGCAAGCTCGCTCGCATGACGTCGATCTCGTCTTTCAGCCCCGTTCCTCGATACGCCAGAGAGGTTTCGTGGCGCGCATACTGCGCGTCCCGCCTGGCGCTGAACCAGTTGAACGAACCGACGCAGTACAGCTCGTCATCGCCGATCAGCACCTTGCTGTGGACTCTGGTGACGAAAGCCACTTGAATGCCAGCATCTTGCAGGGCTTCGGCGGTGGCGAGTAGTGCTCTACGCTTCTTTTCGCGTCCATCGAGGCTGCCGTCGGTGTTTAATTCTGGATCTGTGTAGACGGTTACTTTCACGCCACGCTGAATTGCTGCGCTCATGGCCTGGAGAGCGCCGATCTCCTTAATGCGATCCAGGATGATCCACGGTGACACGATATGGATTTCGCGGTTCGCTAGAGCGAGAGCCTCCAGTAGAAATGCATCATGTTCCTGCGCTTCCCGTAGGGTATGAATTACAGCATCCACCTTCCGGAGGTCCTGTCGTATCCGGTGCTCGAAGTGCAGAGCATTGGTGGAATCACGGAAGAGATAGGTGGCCAATAGACCGCGCGGCGACACCGCAGGAGCTGACTCGAAAACATCCATGTCGCCGAATACCAGAAACGTATTCTTCGCTCGGGAAACTGCAACATTGAGCATGCTCGCGCTGCGGTCGATGAAGCCGCCATTGGCATGCTTGGTGTATGTCGGAGAGAAGATCACTACCGGGCGCTCGGCGCCCTGCAGTGAGTGCACGGTCCCGACAGTCATGCCGTCGTCCTCCTTGCCGACCTTGATGTCCACGCTGCGGCAGGCATTGGAGATGGCTTGCACCTGTCCGCCGAAGGGGGTCACCACCCCCACAATCTTGTGCAGTGGCTGCCCGTAAGTAGCTTCCAGCGAAGCGCGGTGTTCTGAAATCCAGGCGGCGATGGTTTCCGCTTCATGCAGGTTATGCCGGCTGCCACTGCCGCTCTTCTGGCAGATCCCGTCGATGTGGAGGTAGCCTATTGCCGGCAGCCCATCCCGTTGATCGGCGGGTGCCTCGGTCTTCAGTTTTCGGGTCGGAATGAGCTTGCCTCGATAACATAGCGCGTTGCAGTAAGCGATGATCTCGTCAAAGCAGCGGCGGTGTTCATACAGAAACATACCCCGTGCAAGATCTGGGTCGTAGTGGTAACGCGTCAGCGTTTGCGCTATCCGCATCACGCTGCCACCAGCGACGGTCTTGCCGATCTCTGAAAGGTGATCGTAGCTATCCTCGTAGGTCTCGTTTGAAAGCAGCCCGGCACTGTGTAGGTTGCCGATGTCAACGCTTGGCGGAACCGACCAGATCGGTTCGATCTGCAATGTGTCGCCGATCACCAAGGCTTTTTTGCTCAGCGCGAATGAAGCGCCAGCGACTTCCGGAAGCACTTGTCCGGCTTCATCGACAATGAGGAGGTCGGCAAAGTCATAGAGGTAGTCGTCAGCTGGGCCACCTTCCCCCCGTTTACGAAAGATCATGTATTTCGGCAACATGAAAAGCGTCGAGACGATACAGGGCGTCAGCTTCATCCAGCGACGCCAGCGTTGTTCTACTGCAGTACGTCTCCTTTGCCGCAACGTTTCATCTAACGTTGGCAGAAGTTCCTGCATCTCCAGCAGCCATCGGCCTTCCCAGTAATGGGTTGTCAGCAGAAAGATCGGGAAGCGGATGCGCATGTCGGCAAGCGAATCGCAATCAGCAATGGACAAGTTGCTTGCCTGGTCCGATACGTCGAGCGGAACCAGCGCGGCTTGCCAATGCGTCAGGCAATCGCGTTCCGCTTTAAGGACAGCTTCGCCGCGTTCGACGCTATGGGCCTGCTCGCTTAGGTTCCGGTCGGCTTTGCTGGCGACAGCCTTAATGGCGGATTCGATCTGATCGATAGTTTCCCAAGCGTCTTGCGCGTAGTGGGTGGGCCAGATCGATTTCAGGAACAGGCGAGCCAATCGCATGCGCTTCTTGGTGACAGGCGGAAGCCACGAGAAAAAGGTATAGACGAGAGACTCTTTCGCGAGATAGCGCTCCCATTGCTCGGACAATTCGTCTGTCGTGCGTTTCTCAGCCAGTGCCTTCTCATGCAGATGGCGGCGTTGCGCCAAACTGTTGGCAGGCTCCTCGCCCAACTCTGCCCGAAGTGCTGAGCGTGCGGTGAGTAGTGCTGACCAGGCGTTTTCGATGGAGGCGAGTTTCTTTGCTTCGGCTTGAATCGACGCGCGTAAGGCATCCACAACCACCTTGACTTGCAGCTGTTCCTTGACGATGTTGGGGAATGTGTCGGAAGCGGCGACCAGATATGCCTTCTGCGCTTTGGCAACATAGTCTTTCGACTCCACTGCCTTGAAAAATTTGCTGGTCTGGTACTTTTTTGATGCGTCGGCCTCTTTGCCTGCCGAAGGAAAGTAGGCGCCGAAGCTGTTGACATCGGGCAGCCAGCGGCCGGCGAGCGGACCTTCTCCGGTTGCAAAATCCTTCCCAAACGCATCAATGATGTTGGTGACAGCTTGATTGTTGGTCGAGACCGCCACCACGATCGGCGGCTCATCGTCATTGATCGCTGCTTCGGCCCATATCGTGGCGACCACCGATAACAGCAGCGTGGTCTTTCCGGTGCCGGGAGGCCCGTTGACCGCCAGGATCTCGCCTGTCTCTGCAGCCAGCAAGTGAGCCAAAGCATCGCGCTGCGCGGCCGCTAGTGAAAACTTGTCGCTGGCATGCGCCAACCGCTTGGAGAACGCGGCATTGTCAGGCAGGCGTGGCTCGGGAGAAGAAATATCGGTACTGGCGTAACGGTCGAACAGCGGGGCAGGTGGCGAATCGGTGCGGATATGGTCATAAAGGGCGAGGATGTGCTGGCTGCCCGAGAAAGACTCCTTCTTCAGGAGATACCCATGCTTGGCAAGTTCGTATTCGTCCTCAGCACCAGGCCAGCCCTGACCAACCTGTTCCAGCAGCTGATCGCAAGCAGCCCTGTGGTTTGCCCATTGCTGTTCGAACTCTGCATCGCTGAGCGGCTCGCCGTCATTCGTCGCAACGCTTATCCCGTCAATGGTGTTAGTAGTGAGATAGGCATCCTGATCGGATACTTCGCCGATGGCGAACGTACCGCGTTCCAAGGGTTCTAGAATGTCGCGGGGCACGATAGTTCGAGAGAGCGGATAAAGCCTTCCATCGCGTGCCAGCATTGCGTGTGTAATGAGGGGTGTCACAATGGCCGGCGTTCGGGTGCCCCGCTGTTTGCCATGTTCGATGCGAGACATGTACACCTTGGGGCGGATTATTACTTCGACGAACTCGGTTTGCTTGGCCTCCTTGGCGAAGTAGGCATCAATGAGGCCTTGGCTCACTCGGCCAGCGTCCAGTTCCGCATAGGACAGGTTCTGAAATTTCTCGGTGTCGGCAGGTTTCAGAGCCCCATGTCCCGCGTCAGCATCTGCAAGCGAGTTGCGCCAGTAGCCGGCGTAGGCAAGTGAATCTTTCCGCATTCGTCAGTCAGGCCTTAGTGTTGTGATCGCGGTTTGGCTGGCAGATACGGGCGCTTGTCGCTCTTCCGTTCCCCGTATCGCCATAGCCGGCGGCCATGCGCTCACCCACATCTTGGGGGCGTGTGTGCAGTCCTGCGGCGACGGCTATCGCGATGCTGAGGCGGTCGTAGTCCTGTTCGGTTGGCCCGCAGTAGTCCATGTGCAATTCCTGTTGCGATGTTTTCGATGGGCCGCCAGCTTGTGTCCCTCTTTACTGAGAGTGCGATGCCGTCTTTGGGAGTTTCAAGGCCCCATTGGCCTGAAATGGTCTTCGATCACGCTTTTCGTCAGCTCAGGGTGTCGATGTCCTGCGCAGTCTCTGTACTTCTAGGTGCTTTTGTAGTAATGTTACTACATTTGGTGATTTCGGGGCGTGCTATGACCATTACAACCGTATCGAGTCGCGAACTGAACCAGGACGTGACACGAGCAAAGAAGGCTACCAAAGAAGGGCCGGTGTTCATCACCGATCGCGGTAAGCCTGCGCACGTGCTGTTGAGCTTCGAGGACTACCAGCGGCTGACTAAGCAGCGACGCAACATTGCCGATGCGCTAGCGATGCCAGGTGTAGAAGAGATCGAGTTTGAGCCGCCGCGCGTGACCCTGGGAGCCCGGCCGGCTGACCTGGAATGATGTACGTACTCGATACCAATGTGCTGTCGGAGCTTCGCAAAATACGCCTTGGCAAGGCCGATGCGAATGTGGCCGCGTGGAGCGAAAGTGTTGATGCCGCCAACCTCTTCGTATCGGCCATTACCATCATGGAGCTTGAGCTCGGCGTTCTGTCGATTGAACGCAGGGACGCCCCCCAGGGCGCCATATTGCGCTCTTGGCTGGAGCAGCATGTATTACCCGAGTTCTCTGGGCGAACATTGCCTATCGATACCGCTGTAGCGCAACGCTGCGCTCGGCTGCACGTACCAGACAAGCGCGGCGAGCGTGACGCGCTCATCGCGGCGACGGCCCTGGTGCACGGTATGGCGGTGGTCACGCGCAACGCGGCCGATTTCCAGCCGACAGGAGTGGCAATGGTCAACCCGTGGGAGCAGTCGTCATGAACGTCTATGGGTTCAAGATTGTTTCCGATAGTGGTACTCCAACGGTACAGAGCTGAGTTTTGCCCGTCTTCGCCAAGCTGCGCTAAACTGCTGTCGCAGCTTACTTTTTTGTTCTGTTGCTTACGTTGCCTTACGCTTGATTTTCCTAGGCGTGGTGATTTGACGACAGACTCATAATCCTTTGGTTCCAGGTTCAAATCCTGGTAGGCCACCAGGCGATGCAAGCGGTTTCGTCAGGTGTAGTGCCGATAAGCATCACGCCGGACCGGATCCAAGCTGCCTTCAAGTTCCATGGCATGTATGTGCCAACGATTTCGAGAGATCGGCACAGTAGATTCATGACGATGAAAGGCTCGGACACCTCCGAGGAAACCTGCACTGCGGTTGAGCCAGACCGCAACCGCTTCTGAGGTGTGGCCCGGACTTTAGGGCTGCACGAAGCACACGCTGCTGTGTGCAGCTACGAGGCAGGCGCGGCAACGCGGCGGTACCGCAGGTATGAACGTCCGTGCCCGTACCTCGGCTCGGCCGCAATGCTTAAGAATGCGCAGCCTTCTATCGGCAGCCAATGACTCGCTCTCACGATCACGCAGTGCTGGCGCAGTACAGGCTTAAGCGATGCCTGTGCTGCGCCGCCGGCTCAGCCGGGTAGTCACTGCACTAGCCGTCATCGTTAGCCGAGCAGATCCTTTAACCACTGCTCAACGCTGCGCGGCGTGCTGCCGAGCAATTGCTGGGCGCTGGTGGCGGGGTTGATGGTGTTGGCAGGGGTTTGCCAAAGGGCCTGGTAGAACCCGGCGACGGCCATGGCAGCGGGGCCGAGCAGGGGCTGCAATTGCTCGCCGAATGCTTCGGGTTGCACGGGTTGAAAGTGCACATCGCGCTTGAAGTGCTTGGCCATTGCTGCGGCGAGGTCTGCGCCCAGCAGGCCTGGTAGCTGGCCGACGCCGACCACACCGGTGATGGCAGGCTGATCGAACAGCAGTGCAGCAACGTCGGCGATGTCCAGGTGCGAGCTCCAGGACACCGGGAAATCTTCCCGGATCGGATAACCGAGGACGCCGTTGGCGTGCACGCCGCCGATCACCATGGGCAGCAGCAGGTTTTCCAGATACAGGCGTGGGGCGATGACGGCGCTGGAGACGCCGCTGCGTTGCACGCCATCGATCAGGAGGGCGATGGCCGAGTCGGGCGCTGCCTGCAATGCGTTGCCCGGTTCGTCGACGATGCTGCCGCTGGTGGAGATCAGCACACGCGCGGGCTTTGCGGTGTCGATGGCCTGGACGATATTGGTGGCGTAGGCCACGCGCACGTCCTCGGGCGCCTGAGGCAGGTGTATGAAGACGCCCTGCGCGCCGCGATAGGCATCGGTCAATGATTGGACAGAGCCATTATCGATCTGCACCGAGGGGCCGGTGACCGCGTCGGCGTTGCGCACTGCGGCCACGGCCTGCTTGCCGGCCTGCAACAGCACATTGAGCAGCGGGGCGCCTTGTGCGCCGGTGGCACCATGGATGATGTAAGTCATTGGCATACTCCTGTGGACGTGAGAGGGAAGCTGTGGCGCAGGAGCATGGACGGCGTACTTCGGTTACTTCAACTGCACTAATGGCGCGCTGCTGAATGCAAGTCGGCGTGGAGAACGAGATGACATCCAGGCAACGGGTCGAGGTTGGTGTGGTGCTGTATGCCAATGCGCAGCAGGCGGCCGTGCTTGGCCTTACCGATCTGTTTGCGGTGGCTAACCGGCTTGCAGGCGCGAGCGGTGCAGCCGAGGGCGCATCGATCCAGGTCACGCATTGGCAGCAGGCAACGCCCAGCATTGCGCCGTCGCGTGTAGTTGGGAGCGATACACACGTTGGTGCGCGCCTGTGTGCGTTGATCCTGCCGCCAAGTCTGGGCGATGCGCCGGATGAGGAGCGCAATGGCAGCCTGATTAGCTGGCTGCGCGCGCAACATGCCCAGGGTGTCATGCTGTGCTCGGTGTGTGCGGGTGCGTTTTTGCTGGCCGGTACCGGGGTGATGGACGGACGTCGCATGACCACGCACTGGCTGCATGCAGACGCATTGCAGCAGCGCTTTCCGGCGGTCCGGGTCGATTCGGACGAAATGCTCATCGACGAGGGCGATGTCATGTCTGCCGGTGGCGTGATGTCGTGGACCGATCTGGGTCTGCGGCTGGTGGATCGCCTGCTGGGGCCGGCGGTCATGCTGGAAACCGCACGCGTGCTGCTGGTCGACCCGCCGGGCCGGCAGCAGCGCTATTACAGCGTGTTTTCGCCACGTTTGACGCATGGCGACGCGGCCATCCTGCGGGTGCAGCACTGGCTGCAGGAGACCGGTGCGCAGGATGTGGCGCTGACCCGTCTGGCCGCACAGGCGGGGCTTGAAGCACGCACCTTTTTGCGCCGGTTCCAGAAGGCGACCGGCATGACCAGCACGGAGTATTGCCAGCGGCTGCGGATCGGCCGGGCGCGTGCCTTGCTGGAAGAAAATGCCATGACTATCGATGCGATTGCGTGGGACGTCGGTTACCAGGATGCGGCGGCATTCCGTAAGGTGTTCAAACGCATTCTTGGACTGTCGCCCAGCGACTATCGGCAGCGGTTTGCGGGTGCAAGCAGTGCCAGGGCGACCTGAGCTTACCGGCCACTTTCTTCTTCGACGCGCGTCTCCAGCACGTCGAGCGGCGGTGGGATGTCGCTAACGGCCCGGTGATGTCGGCGGTGCCACTCGTCGTGATCACCGGGCAGGCGCATGCTGATGCATGGTATTCAACGCGAGAAACATCATGACCAAGGCCGTCATCGTCATCGATCTGCAGAACGATTATTTCCCCGGTGGGAAGCTGCCACTGACCGGCATCGAAGCGGCCGCAGCAAATGCGTTGTCGGTGATCGCCAATGCGCGCGACACTGGCGTTTCGGTGTTGCATGTGCGTCACGAGGCGGCTGCGGGTGCCCCGTTTCTTGTGGCCGGTTCGCAGGGCGCACAGACCCATGACACAGTTGCGCCACAGGATGGCGAAGTGGTCATCGTCAAGCAGCACGTCAACGCCTTTCGCGAGACGCAGCTTGCGCAGCAGCTGCAGCAACACGGTGTGACGGACGTGGTGATTGTCGGCGCGATGAGCCACATGTGCGTGGATGCCTGTGTGCGCGCTGCCGCCGACATGGGCTATACAGTGACAGTGCTGCACGATGCCTGCGCCACGATGGACCTGGACTTCGATGGCACCAAGGTGCCTGCGGCCCACGTGCACGCGACAATGATGGCGGCGTTTCAGTTTGGCTATGCGGCAGTGCGATCCACGCAGGAGTATCTGCAGGGTCAGTGAGACAACGGCGCGCGCGTGGCGCCCGGTGCTGATGGTGCAGACCGATTGCCGCGCGGGATACGCCTGGCCCGGGCGAGGTGCGCAGTGCATGCAGTGCGCTCCGCCGCGCGAACCCAGGTGTCCGGCTGCGACGAAGGGTCGCAGGTGGCGTGCGGTTTTTTCATTACACTTTGCGGGTGCGCCTCCGTCCCTCGCCCTTGTTCAGCATGATGCAGCGCCTGGCTTGCCTGGCGCTGCTATTGCTGTTGGTCGCGCCCTTGGTCAGCCGCACGCTCGAGAACGCCTCCGGCGTTCTGGACGGGCCGCTTTGCCACAGTCAGCCCTGGCCAGCTGGCGAGGCGGCCGATGCCGTCGGTGTACATGCCGCGCAGTTGGCAGCAAATGCCCAGGCAGGGACAGCCAAGCGGTGGCCGAGCACCGAACACGATCTGCACCATACCGATGGCGGCCATGCGTTTGCCTGCGATTACTGCCTGCTCGCCGCGCGGCTGCTGCCCTGGCTGCTGATGGCGTGCGTGCTGTTTGCGCTCCGTCGGGGTCGGCGTGCAGTTGAGCGTCTTGCCGCTGAGGCTCCATCAGCCGCACGCTGGCTGGCACATGCGCCACGCGGCCCACCGCTGTTTGCCTGAAACATCGGATGGAGAGCCGCACCCGTCAGCGGGTGTGATGTTGGATGTTCTGGAGCATGTAGATGACCTACTTTGCTTTGCCGCCCCGCGCGGCGGCGACGCCTTGCCTTGCCCTTCTGACGCTGGTGCCGACACTGGCGTTGATTACCCCTGCCCAGTTGCGCCGGCTGACTGCAGGCGAACCGCAACAGCCGAGTCGGACTGCTTCGAGCGATGGCGTACCGAACGCGGAGCACTGCGACCAGGCAGTTGGCGTACAACCGCAGGAGCGCCGGTGAATGACACGGCGGACCAATGTGTGCAGCAAGGGCTGCGATTGCTGCCGATTCGCAATCAATGGCGCGCGATAGAGCGGCAAACGTAAGGCCGCTCTTAATGGATGGATGGGAATCAGGATGCAAGCAATGCGATCTGTGTGGAAGCGACGACTGTCGTACGTGATGCTGGGGTGTCTGGTCTGCGTATTGGCCGGATGTGGGCAA
Source organism: Xanthomonas sp. Leaf148 (assembly GCF_001423585.1). Lineage (GTDB taxonomy): Bacteria > Pseudomonadota > Gammaproteobacteria > Xanthomonadales > Xanthomonadaceae > Xanthomonas. The sequence continues at coordinate 554,658 of NZ_LMOP01000008.1, forward strand.
TGGGGCGGCGGGTCCGCCCCCAATGGCGCAGACCTCAGCGCGATGGCGCGCGGAATGGATTTTTACCTTTACGACACCGAAGGCACGCCACGGCCATTGCGTAGTTTTCGTGGCAAGGCGTTGGTGTTGTTCTTCGGCTTCACCCATTGCCCGGATGTGTGCCCGACGACGCTGGCGCGTGCGGCGCAGGTCAAGCGCAAGCTGGGTGCGGATGCGGCGAAGGTGCAATTCGCGTTCGCCACGCTGGACCCGCAACGCGATAAGCCAAACGTGCTCAGGACCTACGTGAAGGCATTCGATCCGGACTTTATCGGCTTGACCGGTAGCGAGGGCGACATCCGGGTGGCGGCAGGCAATCTGAAAGTGAGTTATGCAAAAGTGCCGATGGGGCCGACATACACCATCGATCACTCCACCCGCAGTTTTCTTTTTGATCGCGACGGACAGCTGCGCGTGGGTCTGGCCCACGAGCAGACGGTGGACTCGGTTGTGCACGATATCCGGCAAGTGCTCTAACTGACGTAAGAGCGACCTGCCGGCTTCCCGAATTTCAACGTCGATGACCGCGATGCAATGCGCTGTGGCGTACGCACGGCTCGACCCAAGGAGAACGAAATGAAATTGCATCTGTTGATGGTGAGTGCATTGTCTGCTTTGTCGATGGTGGCCTGCGAGCGCGCACCTGCGCCCGAGGCCAGCCCGGCCCCCGCTGTTGTGGCACCTGCGTCGACCGCAGCGCCGGCTGCAGCGCCTGTGGTGGTGGCGAGCGGCGCATGGTCGCGCGCAACGCCGCCGGGTGCGCCGGTAGCGGGCGGCTACCTCACCTTGCGGAATCAGTCGGCAACGCCGGATCGCCTGGTGGCGGTGGAATCGCCGGCCAGTGCACAGGTGGAAATCCATGAGATGACGATGGATGCGGGTGTAATGAAAATGCGCCATCTGGAACAGGGGCTGGTCTTGCCGCCTGGAAAAGACGTGGTGCTTGGTAGCGGCGGCACGCATCTGATGTTCATCGCACCGCACGCGCCATTCGAACAAGGCAAGCCGGTGGTGGCTACGCTGGTGTTCGAGCATGCGCCACGCGTCGAGGTGCACTTCGACGTTCGTCCCATCGGCGCATCGGCGCCCGATGCCGAATCGCATGACCAGCATATGCACTAGGCAGTGTCGTTGGGAATCGATGTGCCAGCACGGCGGCGTGCTGGCAGCCAGGGGTCGTTCACTGCCAGGATCAGCCAGCCGATGGAAAGATCAACAACTCCGTGTTGTGGTGTCGCGCGTTTTTTCCGGTTGCTGGAGGGGCCATGGGCGTCGTTGATCGTGCGCGAGCTGCTTGCGGGGCCGCGCCGGTTCACCGAACTCAGGCAGCTATTGCAGGGCATCAGCGCACATACATTGACCAGTCACCTGCGGCGCTTTGAGGCCTCCGGTCTGGTGGCGCGCACCGCGTATGCGCAGACGCCGCCGCGCGTGGTGTACGAACTCACGCCATTGGGTGAAGGGCTGCATGGCGTCTTCGATGCACTGCGAAAATGGGGCGAATCGCTGCCAGCAGACACTGTTGCGGTGACGCAACCGAAGGATGGCGTGGCAATGAGCATGCGGGAGATTGCAGCGGTCTGCCCGCTTGCCAGACCTTGAGTAAGCGTTTGGCACAAGCGCCACGGCATGGTCTGCAGATGCGGGCGGTGTCGTCGGGCGATTCCAACGGTTGATGCGTCGACAGCTGCAAACCCAAAGCAGCGAGCAACGTAGCGCGTCGATCGATACCTGCAAACAGCATGTGGCTGGACTACAGCCACATGCTGCGCGGCAGGTTGCCTAGAAGCGATGGTTCACGGTGAACTCCATGCGTCGATCCGGGCCGTACAGCCACTGCGTTTCGGTGTAGTACGCGGTAGTGAAGTACGCCTTGTCGAACAGGTTATAGATGCGTGCCGTCAGCGCCGTGTCCTGACGTACCTGCCAGCGTAGCGATACATCGGTTGTGGTGTAGCCGGGCAGGGCCAGCGCGTTGGCGGTATCGGCATAGCGCGTGCCCACATAACGCAGGCCCGCGGCGGCCGTCCAATCGGTCTGAAAGTTCCAGCTGAGCCATGCATTGGCGAGCCGTGCGGCGACATTGGGCGGGACGTTGCCTGCCCGCGAGATCGCAACTGCAGGGGCACCAGTGGCCTCGGTGAAGTCGTCGTAGCGGGCGCGTAATGCGGTTGCGTTGAGATCCAGTTGCCAGCCGTTGTGCGTGGCGAGCGAGAGCGCTGCTTCGATGCCACGCGTGCTTTGCGCACCGACCTGCACGCGCAGATCGGGGTCGACGGGGTCGCGGGTGAGTAAGTCGGATTTGCGGATGTGATACGCGGCCAGCGTCCATTCGCCGCGTCCTTGCGCAAATGCCTGTTTCAGGCCCACCTCGGTTTGCCGGCCTTGCGACATCGCAAAGCGGCTGTTGGCCGGGCTGAGCATCAGCAAGCCACCGACCGGGTCTGCGGCGCGCGCGTATTGCGCGTAGAGCGCCAAGCCGGGCTGCAGATCGTAGACCGTGCCGATACGCCAGCCAACGTTGGAAAACGTGGTGCTGAAGGCCTGCGTACCGGCGACAAGGTTCTGCCGATCGAGCGTGGCGTGGTCATAGCGCATCCCGCCAAGCACCGACCAGGCCGTGCTCAGTGCGAGGCGGTTTTCCAGGAACAACGCGTACTGCCGGGCACTGTTGCGATACCGCGGAATGGTGGGAATGTCGCTGCTGAAACGCCCGGGCACCGGTGCGTACGGGTCCACCGGACCGGCGCTGCCGACGTAGGTGTTGTTGGTGTGCTGAAAGCGGCTGTCATTGGCATCGACACCGAACGAGAACGTGTTGTCGAACCCTCCCACGCGTCCTCGCACGACGCTATTGGCGGTAAGCCCGGTCTGTTGTTGGTCGTGACCGATGGCCGTGTTGTCGGAGCGGTCGATCAGCCGCGTGGCGGTGTCGTAAAGATAGGCTTCGGCGTTGCGCCAATCGCGCTGACTGTCGATGTGGTACAGGCGCATGCTGAGCGTGAGTGCGGCGGTGGGCGTCCACACCGTGTCCAGCTGGGTCCACTGGTCGCGGAAGCGGATGACGCCATCGCCGATGTTGTAATTCTTATGGCGCAGCGCGGGTAGCTGGCGTCCATCCACCAGTGGCGTGCCGAAGTAGCGCATCGGGGTCTGATAGCCGTAGGCGTAACGCAGGGTGGTGTGCAAGGTGGGGGCGATCTGCCAGCGCAGTGCGCCGGAAAAAGTGGCATCTGCGGCGCGGCCACGGTCTACCCAACCGCCGGTGGTATTGCCGCTGACATCCATGCGGTAGGACAGGGCATCGGTCAGGCCGCCGCCGCTGCCGAAGGCCAGGCGTGCGGTGTCCTGGGTCCCGATGGTGGCCTGGATATCGTTTTGAATGGCACCGGCGCTCGGCATTTTCGGGATGATGTTGACGACGCCGCCAATGGCGCCATCGCCATAGATCACCGAGGCCGGCCCACGCAGGACTTCGATGCGTTCGATGGACCAGGTGTCGAATGGAAAAGTGACGCCCACGCCGCCGTATTGGCGCAGGCCGTCATACAGGCGCATGACCGATGCGCTGTCGGTAAAGCCGCGAGTGGAGAGCGCGCTCAGCCCGTTGCCTGGATGCGCCATGGCACTGATGGCACCGGCGCGGGTAATGGCGTCGGTGACGTTGCTGTCGCCGCGTGCATCGAGTTGATCGCGGGTGATGACGTCCAGGCTGGCCGGTGTCTGGAACGGGCTCAGTCCCAGCGATGTTCCAGTCGATGCAGGTGTGTCGCGTACGGCTTGGTCCTGGCTGACGAAGATGGTGGACAGCGTGTTGGGCGTGTCCTGTGCGATTGCACAGAACGCAGTGCAGAGCAGTGGCGCGGCCATGGCGCTGCGCAGCGCCATGGAAAGGCGGTGCGGGTGGGGCAGGTCGGTGTGCATGGACAGATCCAGGCAAGCGGCTCCCGTGACGGGTGCCGGTATCGAATAAGAAACAGGTACGCGAGTGCTGCCGCCTGTGCTGGAGCCCGTGTGCAAGACAAGGCAGCCAGGCACCACGATGGTGTGTTCGGACGCGCGGGGCAGCGACACATGGACGGCGACGAGTGCCGCCGATGCCATCCCTGTCGGTTGGACGTTTAAGCGCTGGCCGGCGGCCCGCGTGGAGCGTGCGCGTAGCGGAATCGCCCGGTAACGATCGGCAGCGTATCGGGCGAGGCGAACACTGGCGGAGCGGGCGCAGCAAGCGGCAACCATACGGCAAGCAGCACCGGCAGCATGCGCGCCGCCAATGCGCAGTAATCGCATGCATCGTGTTGCCGGGTGTGGTCGCTGCCGATTGGCGCGCCGCCCCGTGCGTGTGCAGTGGGTGTGGCCGCTTCGGCAATCGCGGCAACTGCTGTCTCGCCGTGGTGGCAAAGCTCGCTGACGATGGGAGGTGCGACGGCAGCCGCCTGCGCCAAGCGTGAGACAACCGGTGCCACAGCCATCAGCATGGCAGCCATGATGGCTAACCAGGCAAATGTGCGTAGAGGTGTCCGCCGCTGTCTCATACTGCGGATTCTATGTCAGCTGTGCGCACGCGATGCGGCAAGGCGATGCGTCGGCGGCATTTGGCGTGCTGGTGACGGTCCTGCTTTGCACCGTGGTCGCCCGTGCTTACCGCGCCGAGTATCTGTTCGGTTTTGTGCTGGGCATGACCTTCGTGTTCGGCGCGATGTTGCCATGCATCGTGTTGGTTGTGATTGCAACACTCTCTGCCGTTGTGCATTTCATGCTGTGGCCGGTACTGCTGTGGGGCGTCGGCCAAGTGCGCGTGCGCCAGCCGCAGGTCTGATCCTGCGTCGGCATGCAGGGCTCTATGGGTGAGCGCCCTCAGGCCACCGCCGATGCGTACCGAACCCTGCCGCACGCACTGCTCATCCCATCGCGCGGCTTGTCGTCGAATATACGATTCATATACGATGTGTATATTCCAAGCCTGGAGCCACCATGGGCATCGTCAATATCGATGACGACCTGCACGATCAATTGCGGCGCGCCTGTACCGTCACCAGCCGGTCGATCAATGCGCAGGCCACTTTCTGGATCAAGGTCGGCATGTTGTGCGAGATGCATCCGGAATCCTCGTTCCAGGACATCGTGGCGCAAGAGCTGCGCGCGGCGGGAGTGCGGCCGCAAGCCTTGAAGCCGCCCGCGGCAAAACCAGGGCGTGCATGATCAAGTCGCCGGATGAGATCGCACTGATGGCGATCTCCGGGCAGCTGCTCGCGCAGGTGTTTCATGCGCTGGATCGGCTGCCGCTGGAAGGGCGCAGTACGTTGGAGCTCAATGCCTTTGTCGAGCGCATGATTGTGGATGCGCTCGACGCACGGCCTGCAAGCAAGGGGCAGTACGGGTTCGAATTCGTGCTCAACGCGTCGATCGACGATGTGGTTTGCCACGGTGTGCCGTCGGCCGACGATGTGCTGCGCGGCGGGCAGATCGTCAATCTGGATATCACGCTGGAAAAGAACGGTTTTATTGCGGATTCCAGCACCACGTATCTGGTGGGCGAGGTTGCCTATCCGGCGCGGCGGCTGGTGCAGACTGCCTATCAGGCGATGTGGAAAGGCATCGCTGCGGTACGGCCCGGTGCGCGCCTGGGCGATCTCGGGCAGGCCATTGCGCGGCATGCGCGCGACCACGGCTATAGCGTGGTCAAGGAGTATTGCGGGCATGGCATCGGGCGCGAGATGCACGAAGACCCGCAGATCCTGCATCACGGCCACGCAGGCACCGGTTTGACGCTGCAGGAAGGCATGGTGTTCACCATCGAGCCGATGATCAATAAGGGCCGCGCAGCGATCCGTTCGCAGCCTGACCAGTGGCCGGTGTACACCCGCGATGGCAAGTTGTCGGCGCAGTTCGAGCACACGGTGGCGGTGACGCGTACCGGCGTGCGTGTGCTCACGCTGCGGCCCGACGAAAAGCCGCTGTGCCCGGTGGAGTGATGCACGGCAACGCGCGGCACGCGGCGGCTGTCATTCTGGCGATGCGCGCCTGGACCCGTCGGGGAGGCGTGGGATGAGCGGAGTGGTGTTGGTCTGCAGCAGCGTCTGTACGGTTGTTTCGACACCGATAAACCGTCTGCGTTGCAGCAGATAAACCACCATGAGCAGCGCCAAGAACATCAGCGTTACGCCTGGCTTGATGATGATTGCGGGGACCAGAATCCCAGCCACGATATACACCATGGTCCAGTTGCAGTAGCCGGTGATAATGATCTCGCGGTGCCTGCGGTCGACTGCGATGTGCCCGCGCATGATCGGTGGGTACATCGGGCCGATGATCACCAGAAACGTCTCGCGAAACGCGTAGACATGTTCGGACAACGGATGGAATCTGAGTTCCGGCCAGCGCGACTGATCGAGCGCCTGTTCCACCTGTGCCAATGAAAAACAGTCCAGTGCCTGACGGCTTGCCGGAATCCGGCGCCGGAACACCGGCAATCCCCAACCGAAGTACATGCGGTTCCAGCTGATCGATAGAACGCCTTCGATCGCGATCACTACCAGCAGCAGGTTGAACATTGAGGCTCCTTATCGTGTATCGGCTACTGCTGCGGGGTATGGCGAGGGACTGCAGTCACTCGGTGCCATCGCCGACTGTAGCAACCCCGCATGTGGCACAGGCCATCGCGCATCCAGCGCGCAGCATTCAGGGGCGCTGTGGCTGCCAGATTGCGTCAGGTCAGCGAAGCTGATGCACACTAAGAGCGGCAAAAATGTAGCGAGTCGTCGTCAGCTGGGTGTGGACGGCGCACGCAGAACCGCAGTGTACGAGTGGTACATGCCGATTCCGAGCAACCACCACACCCGCTCGGCGGCTACGCAGTCGTTTTGTTAACCACTCTAATTTTCACGGTTGAGGTCGCTACTGGCGACGTGCCGATCCAGCGAACCCCTGGTGCCATGCAGCCACAGTCTCACAATGTCCTTCCTGCGCAGTCGTCCACTGCCGCGCAGCTGCGCCGACCCGTCGAGTGGTTGCGCCGGCAGTTGCGTGCCAACGACCTGTGGTTTATCGGGTTGGCTGCGCTGGTGGGATTGGTCGCTGCTGCACTGATGGTGCTGCAGGCCGGGATCGCGCACGCGTTGCAGGCCTGGTTGTACGGGTTGGGGCCGGATGCGCGGCTCAGCACGGCAACCTCGATCACGCCCACGCAATTGCTGGTGCTTCCGCTGGGCGGGCTGCTGGTGGGACTGGTGGCGTTGATGGCGCGACGGCGCAAGCGGCCGCTGGTGGATGCGGTGGAAGCCAATGCGCTGCACGGCGGGCGCATGTCGATGCGCGATAACCTGATCGTTGCGGTGCAGACCTTGTTGTCCAACGGCTTCGGCGCATCGGTCGGGTTGGAGGCGGCGTATACGCAAATGGGATCCGGCGCCGGCTCGCAGCTCGGTCGCATCCTGCGGGTGCGCCGCGCGGACATGCGCACCCTGGTCGGTGCCGGTGCGGCGGGTGCTATCGCGGGCGCCTTCGGTGCGCCGCTGGCGGGTGCGTTCTACGCGTTCGAGATCGTGATCGGCGCCTACACGCCATCGGCCTTGGCACCGGTGGCGGCTGCGGCATTGGCCGGTGCGTTCATGGCCAGCGCGCTTGGCGCAGCGCCCTATTCGTTACCGGCGGCGGTGGCGTACCAGTTGCAGCCACGCGACTACGCGATCTACGTTGCGCTGGGGTTGGTGTGCGCGTTGATCGGCATCGCCGTCATGCGCCTGGTGGCCGGCATCGAACGCAGCGTGGGGCGCATCAATTTGCCGCTGTGGGGCCGCCCGGTCATCGGCGGGTTGCTGCTGATTCCATTGGCGATGTACTCGCCACAGGTACTGTCGTCCGGCCACGGCGCGTTGCACCTGGATATGACCAGCAGCACCACCTTGCAGGTACTGGCTACGCTGTTGGTGCTCAAGTGCATTGCTTCCGGCATTTCGTTGGGCTTCGGCTTCCGTGGCGGCTTGTTCTTTGCGTCCCTGTTCATGGGCTCGTTGGTCGGCAGCCTGTTCGCAGTGGCCGTGAACCTGTTGGTAGGCGCGGCGGTGGTGGACGCGACCAGCGCCGCGTTGGTCGGTATGGCCGCACTGGCGGCGGCGATCGTGGGTGCACCGATGACCATGGCGATGCTGATCCTGGAGGGCACGCACGACTTTGTGCTGGCCAGCGCGGTGATGGCGGCGGTGCTGGTGGCCAATACGGTAGTGCGTCAGGTGTTTGGTTATTCGTTCTCGACCTGGCGGCTACATCTGCGTGGCGAAAACATCCGCAGCGCACGCGACGTGGGCTGGGTCCGCAATCTGTCGGCCGGCAAGATGATGCGCAAGGATGCCAATCACACCGCGCACGACATCAGCGTGGGCGAATTCCGGCGGCGTTTTCCGCTGGGCTCGACCCAGCGCGTGGTGCTGGAAGATGCGGCCGGGCACTATGCCGGTGTGGTGCCGCTGGCGGTGCTGTATGCCGACAACGTGCAACCGGATGCGCCGGTGAGCGACTACGCCAGACATCGCGATGCGGCGTTGCTGGCAGACACCGACATCGTGGCGATCATGAAGGTCTTCGATGCGACGCAGGCCGACGAGCTGGCGGTGATCGATACCGACCGCCGGGTGCTGGGCGTGTTGTCCGAAGGCTTCGTGCGCAAGCGCTACGCCGAAGAGCTGGAGAAGCGCGAGCGCGAATTGATGGGCGAACGGGCCAGCGGCGACGACTGACGCCGTGGGCCGAACCCAGTGCGCTCGCGTGAGTGCTGGATTGCGCCGACCAGTGCTGCGATGCGCGGCATCTACGACCACGCGACACGCGCCGGCCAGTGCGTGCACCGCGACGCGCGTGCGCCTACGCGGGTGTCACTACACGGCAGCTGGCGAGTTGGCTCGTTCGTTGGCTGTCGCGGCGGTGTCTGATGGGTGTGGCGCAAGCGCATGCGCGGCCATCAGCGCGGTGAGCCGGCGGTGGCAGTCGCGCAGGGCAAGTGCGGAGGCCGGCATGTTGCAGGCGTCGAAGGTGTGCGCTTCCGCCTTCCAGGCGGCGAGCAGGTCTTCCAGGTCACAGAGCAGGCTCGGCATGGGGAGGTTCTCCGATGGGCGTTCTGTACCTACGGCGGCTGACAGCGGACGGATGCAAGACCGTTGTGTTGCAGGCTGACTCGGTTATTTAACAGCGGCTAACAACACGACTGCGCTCAACGCCAGGTGGCGCTGCCGCTGCTCGGTACGGTATAGACATGCGTACACGCCGGTTCTGAGCGTGCCGTCCACATCCACCTGGCGACTGCTCGCAACGTTTTGTCAGCGGCTCTAAAGCCACAGCGCGGCGAGTCGCCCCCGACGGGGGGACATCGCAATCAACATCGGCCGTGTGCCTCTTCGGCTTCTCGCGCCCGCCCACCGTTGGGTGCACAGCGCCCGCGCCTTCGCCAGCGCGTGCACGTGATAACGCTGCATGCCGCTCCCGCCGCCGTGCGCAAGCCACACGTGCGCGTCACGGCTGCGGGAGGAAGGTGGCTACACGGCTTTCTGCTGCAGGAGACGTACATGCGCACTCAAGAGAACGATAACGTCCGGATCGACGATCCCAGCCCGCCTGCCGGGATCAAGGCGCCCGGCAAGAACGATGATCTGCTGCAGGATGGCCCCGCGCAGGACAGCGAGATCGATGACGACGACAGCATCGATGGCGATGGCGACGAAGACCAATAGGTCTGGGCGGGTGGTGCTGCACGGCGTGGTGCTGCACCGCGTCGTGCACACGTGCAGCGGAGGCGTGATCGATGAGAAGCACCGCTGCATGGATGTCGCCGCCCGCTGTTGCGGATACATCTTGTTGCGACGGTCCAGACGCCGCCATCGGCCTCTCGCCCGTCTGTGCTGCGCCGCTGGCATCCCCAGTGCAGCATGGGACGCGGATACGACAGCCGCCATGTGCGCATCGACCTCACTCGTAAGCACGCAGCGTCCGACCTACACTGCACAGCCTTCCAGACTGTTGAGTGCCATGGAAACGTTGCCGCCATTACCGACAATCGCACTGGGTGAATATCGCCACTTCAAGGGTGGCCGTTACGAAGTGCTGGGCGTTGTGCGCAGCAGTGAAACCCTGGAGCCGCTGGTGCTGTATCGGCCGCTGGACAGCGAGATCGGCCTGTGGGTGCGGCCGTACGCGATGTTCATGCAACAGGTGGACGTGGATGGCGTGATGCGTCCGCGCTTTGCGCCGGTGGCGTGATCGGCGTGTGTCGTGATGCGCTAGCTTGCATGTGCTTGATAAGACAGCCATGAGCACGGCCAAAGCGCCGCTCACCACGCCCGACGGGCGCTACCTGATCGTACGTGGCCGGTTGTGGCGCACATCCGATCCACAGCTGAGCGCAGCGGTGCGCGCGAGGTTGGTCGCCGAGCTGATGGATGCACGTCGTGCGGTCAAGGCAGCCAAGCGTCACGACGATGCGCAGCAGCTGGCGCGCGCACGCGCCGAGGTCGATGCCGCCAAGATCGCCTTGGGAGAGCGCGGCCCGGTGTGGTGGACAGACGGTGCCGACGACCTCACTCGGCATCTGGTCAAGAACACGCCGTATGCGGACTGGTTTGATGATTTCGACGCCGCGCATTAGCGTGCACGCGGCAATATGCTGCAGAGCGTGATCGATAACAGAGGCGACGGAACCGCAGCGATGGCAGTGCCGCGCGGCTCTGCGCATATCCGCGTGGCGCAACCTCGCAAGAACCTGTCGGCTCAGTACGCAAGCAGCCACACGCACAGCCGCGACCAGTTGCAACGACCCAGCTTGATGCCGCCGGGCTGGGCCGTTGCTGCCTGCGTAGGCGACTCAGCCCAGGTCGCAGTTGCTCGGCTGCGGCCAGGTGGTGGTGGGCAGCATTGCCTTGACGGCTGCCGGTGCGGTGATGCCGATGGTGCTGGCACCGTACAGGTCTTCAAGCTCGTCGATGCTGACGATGTAGCTGTCCAGCGAACCCAGATTGGCGCTGTTGGGAATCAGCCAGCTGATGGCGCGCGTGCCGCCGCCGGGGTTGGCGGTGATGATGGTCTTCCAGAAGAAATCCGGCGTGCGAATACCGTGGCTGCTCAGAAAGTAGTCGTTGCTGGTGTCGCTGTAGATCACCCCGCCGTAGACCTGCACGCTGGCGATATCGCGGTAGCACTCGGCCACGTTTTCCGCACGCACCCAGATGCCCTGATTGAAGCTGGACACCTGCGGCACGATGTTGGACATCAGGTTGGCGCGACGGATGTAGGTCGCGTTGTAATCCATGTGGTTGGAGGTCACCAGATGGCCGCGGTCGTAGCCGCTGCGCACGCTGGCATACGACGCTGCAGTGGTCTGTCCGCCGCAACCGCTGGGCAGCTCGGTGTCCAGATTGAAACTGGATGGACGCGCGGCCGATCCGGTGTCGGCTTGCAGTACGTATTCGTAGCGCAGCGCGGTGTGGTTGGTGCAGTCGTAGCGCAGCGTGTAACCGCCCTTATTGAGGGTGACGACTTGTGCCTGGGCCGCGGCACTGAAACCGGTGAGTAGCAGAACGGCAAGCAGGGTCCTGAAGCGCATGGGAGTGAATCTCCTAGGAATCGTTCGGACGCACAACGCCACCGCCGATTGCTCATAGAGCAGATCGACGTTCAGCGGAAAGTGCGCTGGTCGGGGGACAGGTTGGCTCGGTGTCTAGCGAGCACAACAGCTATCGCATGCAAATGTTTCTCGTTGGTGACGTAAGCGTGAGGAATGTGCACTTGCACCATTTTTTTCGATGAAGGTGCGATAGGGATCACACATTTCCGTGCATACGTCGCGCAGGTGATAAGCCTTCGGTTATGCCTGGAGCACCTGCATACGCGACTGGATCACGCTTCACACTTCACACCGCGGGCCGACAAGCACGCCGCGATTGGCGTCTGGGTAGCCAGGGACGCCGAGAGTCGGCAGTGGCGTCCGTACCCTCTGGTGCGTGGACACGATCGGTTTCCACACCGCGAAGGTCATCGACGCACCAAGTACGCGCGCTTCGCCTGGCAACGGCGCCGCATCACCACATCGTCGCGTCGGCAGACACAAAAACCCCCCTTCCGCAGTCCGTGCGAAAGAGGGGCGTTTGCGCGTGTCGTGAGACACGCCGTTCGAGCAGTCGACGCGCTATGCGACGTTTCTTTCCAGGTGCTGTCCGCTTGCAGGCTCCAGCTGGAACTGCGTCAACGTGCCGGACTGCTTTTCCATCGCGCGTGCTCCGGCCATGGCTTTTTCCACCAATCGATCAACGGTACTCATCCGTTTTCGCCAGTGCCGCTGCGGCCATCAACCGAGCGCGATTGCTGCAGATCCGACCGCAGCGCGCGTTGGACGAGCTTACTGACTGGCAGTCGGCAACTTGACCACCACCTTGATCTCGAAGCAGAAGCCGGCCAGCCAGGTCACACCGACGGCGGTGACTGCGGGGTAGGGCGCCGGGCCCCAGTAGCTGGCCCAGCGTTCCCACGCCGCATCGAACACGACCTCGGGGTTCACCATGAACCAGGTGACATCGACCACGTCCTGCGATGTGCAGCCGGCGGCGCTGAGGATGGCATCGAGATTGGCGAACGCACGCGCGATCTCTGCGTCCAGCTCCGGCTCGGGCGAGCCGTCGTCGCGGCTGCCGACCTGGCCGGCGACGAACATCAAGCCATCGGCACGCACCGCGGGCGAATACCGATGACGCTCATACAGCGCGTGGCGGCCCTGCGGAAAAACAACGTCACGTGTGGCCATGGGACTCTCCTTCAAAGTGCGACAGAACGGATGCCCACCCTAAGCGCCTGGCCGCGCGCGATAAATCCGCAGCCTTGAGCAACACTGTTTGTAGAATCCAACTAATCTTGGCGCAGGAGTGGCGATGGATCGGTTTGATGCGATGCAGGCGTTTGCGCGTGTGGTTGAGACCGGCAGTTTCACCAAGGCGGCAGACACGCTGGAGATGAGCCGGGCCAGCGTGACCCACCTGGTGCAGCAACTCGAAGCGCGGTTGCGCGTGACGCTGCTCAACCGCACCACCCGCAGGGTGCACGTGACCGCCGACGGCGCCGCCTATTACGAGCGCGTGGTCCGCCTGTTGGCGGACATGGACGATGCCGAAACCAGCTTGTCCGATGCATCGACGCTACCGCGCGGACGCTTGCGCGTGGATGTGCCAAGCCCGTTTGCGCGCTTGATCCTGATGCCGGCTGTACCGGCGTTTCATGCGCGCTATCCGGATATCCAGCTGGATATGGGCGTCAGCGACCGGCGCGTGGATCTGATCGGCGAGAACGTGGATTGCGTGGTGCGCGGCGGTACCATCGCTGACCAGTCGTTGATCGCGCGGCGGGTGGGTGATCTGAAAACCGGCGTGTATGCGGCGCCGAGTTATCTGCAACGGCTGGGCACGCCCGCGCATCCTTCCGAGCTGGAAAACACCCGCCACCGCTGCGTCGGTTTCATGCGCTGGGGCACCACCACCACCGTGCCCTACGCGATGCAACGTGGCGATGAAGCGGTGACCGTACACGGCCGGCATGTCGTTGCCGCCGACGACGGCAATGCCTATCTCGCCGCAGGGCTGGCCGGCATGGGCGTGTTGTGGCTGCCGGTGTACATGGCTGCCGCACACGTGGCCAACGGCGAGTTGGTACCGGTGTTCGAAGACTGGCAGCTGGAGCCGATGCCCTTGTCGATCGCGTTTGCGCCCAATCGCCACGTCAGCGCCAAACTGCGGGTGTTCATCGATTGGGTGATCGAGCTGATGGCCGCGCATGTGCATGTGGTGCGCGCGAGTTTGCGCTGAGTCGCGCGTGATGCGTTCGGTTTACGCAAGAGCGATGGCGCGGGGCATGCGCTGCCTCACGTCTCATGGAAAATTGGGCGGCGCCTACGAACTGGCGGGTCTGATGCAGGTGCCGCTGGTGTATGCGTTCAAGCTCACTTCCTACGACTGACGTTCCGTTTCAACAGTCGACATGTCGAGGCGATGATTTGACCTCATCTGCAACTTGCACACAGCGACGCAGGCCCGGACGCACGCGCCCCATCGTGAGAACACGCACGCACCGTGGAGACGCAATCGTGCGCTGCGCACGAGGCAGCCAGTTCAACGCATGACCAATCCCATTGTCTTACTCTGCCAGTTCGCGTCGGACCGGATAACGCCAGCCGCTGATCGCCGCGACGGCGAGCGCGCGTAGATCCATTGCAGGCGTGCATCGCCATCGGCGCGGAATGCGGCATCGCTGGTGAGCTTGCGGTCGAATTCGGCGCGCAGTGCGGCGTCGTGTTGCAGCAGCCCTTCGGTGAAAGTCACCAGCTCGGTGCCATACAACCCGCTGTCGGGACTGCCGGCATTGCGGAAGCGCCCACTGACCAGTAGCGAATCGCTGCTCTGCGGTTCGAGCAATGCAGCGGCCAACATGCGCATCGGTTGATCGGCTGGCACGCGAACGCTCCCCGCCGGGAAGGTTTCTTCCACGCGGCTTGGATGCGCTTGTTGCGTGTCGGCGTCCTTGAGGATGCGGATCTGCTGCACCATGCGTGTGCGTGGCTGCGACAGACGCTCGTGGCGGATGCCGTGGGCCTTGAGCAGGTCCACCACATCGTCGTTGCGCGGTGGAATCCACCACGCTAGTGGATACTGCACCGCCTGCGTTTGCCGGTAGCCAATCACCGGCATCGTCCAAGTTTCATCGCGGCCTTCCCAGCGCAGCTCCTGGCGACCGGAAACCGGCGACAGCGCACGGGTATAGCTCACTCCCTTGAACGGTACCTGCGCTATCGGCTGCGGCAGGCGTTCCCATGCCACCATCAGCTCCTGCGGCCGAGCCGCGCGATCTGCCTGCTTGGCTGCCGCGATGGCATGCGCATCCCGGCCGACCAACTGCAGCGCCGCTTCCAGCAGCACGTAATCGCCGAGCACGCGTTGCCGATACGACTTCAGGTGGTGATTTTCCACCAGCACGGTGGGAATGCCGGCGAAGTCACCGTAGCCGGTGGAGTAGCGCGGGCCTTCCGGCGCGTGGCGCAGCCCGGAGCGCGGGTTGTCCTTGTCGACCAGGCTGGGGTAGATGGCGGGGGAGTGGCCTAGCTTGCGCAGTGCGTCGCTGACCACCGGCGTGAAGCGCTGCTGCAGCCAGTCGGCGGTGGCACGTGAGCGCGCGTAGGTGCCCCAACCGGCGTAGGTAAAGGTGATGTCATATTGATGATCCAGCCCATCGCTGACGTGCAGATCCAGATACAACGCCGGGTCGAGTGCGTGCAGCAGCGCCACCATCGCACGCGTTTCCGGCGCTTCCAGCGCGAGATAGTCGCGATTGAGGTTGAGGCCGCGCGTGGTGCTGTTCCAGCCCATCTGTTGCGGGCCACGCAGTGCTGCACCAATCAGCGGGCCGCGCTGTTCGTGCCCGTCGATATTGAGGATCGGCACGAAGACAAAATCCACATCGTCGAGCAGGTGGTCCTTGCCGCGCTGTGCGATATCGCGCAACAACATCAATCCCGCGTCCTTGCCGTCGATCTCGCCGCCATGGATGCCGGCCTGCGCCAACACCACCGGCTTCCCGGGCTTGCCCTTGTGCGCACGGACCAGCAGCAACTCACGCCCTTCGCCCGTTTTGCCGAACACTTCCAGCGTCAACACCGGCGAGGCGGCGACCAGGCGCTCCAGCCATTCGCGCGTCTGCGCATAGCTGGGCGTGCTCGCAAAATCGCTGCGTTCCACCGGGGTGCGCCACGGATCGCCTGGCCCGGCAATGAATGCTTCGCTTGCACCCTGCCACGCGCGCACCGGCGGTAGCAGCGCGGTGGTATCGATGGGCTGCGCGCCGAGCTGTGCGGCACTGAATAGCGCTGCGAGCAGGACGGTGGCGGAGGCAGCGTTGATGCGGCGCGTAGCGCGATTGAGCGCAGGGCACGTGCTCGGTTGCGATGCCAGTGCGTCGAACAAAGGAGGATGCACAGCGGTCGTACGTGGATCGGGGCTCATGTGGGGCGTCGTGATTCCGTTGGTAGAGGCTGCAGTGATGACGCGCGAGACGGGTGTAGCGGTCTGCGCAAGGACATTGGGCGCGATGGACAGCGGCTGTCCTGATCAAGCGTGTCGGCCTTGACCAAGCGCGTTGCATGGCGGCTATAACGATGCCTGGAAATGCGAGCGCAGCGCGGTGGTCTTTGCGTAATATTGTAACAAATATGTCGACACCCTCAAGGCAGCGGCACTGCAGCTGGAATCTCACGGACGGCACATCCGACTCACTTCGCGACCACGCACGCACACCAAATTGCCTCGAAGCAATCGCAGCCAAGCTCCCTCTGCACTGGGAGAAGGTTTGGGGTAAGAGGCCGTCGGCCAGCAGACAATCGCTCGCAGATAAGCGCTTTGAGCGCCGCTATCGCAAAGCCCCAACGCTGCAATAAGCCCGCTCATGCAACGTTTACTGCGCGTGACGCCTAACCATCCTCAAATCAAGGTTGCCGACATGCGCGTCAACGCAGTCCAGCAACCACAAACTCAAGCAATCCGAGCTATGTGATAACGTATCACTTTGCTCGCCCACCCCATGCCATGCCCCCAAACCTGCAGCCAAACGCCGCGATTTCCATCCACGATCTGCACGTCGCCTATGCCGGGCGCGCGGTGGTGAAAGGGCTGAATCTGCACATCGCGCCCGGCAGCGTGTACGCGCTGCTCGGCGGCAACGGCGCCGGCAAATCCTCCACGCTGTCGGCGCTGCTGGGCTTCGTCAAACCCGCTTCTGGCAGCGTGCGGGTAGACGGCATCGACCCGGTCGCTGCGCCCGGCAAGGCACGCGCGCGGTTGGCGTATCTGCCGGAAAACGTCGCGCTCTACGAGCATCTGAGCGCGCTGGAAAATGCCGACTACTTGCTTGCGCTCGCCGGGCAGCGCTGCAGCCAGGCCGACATCGGCCAGGCGTTCGCGGCCGCAGGCTTGCAGCGCGAAGCCTGGAGCCAGCGCCTGGCCGGATTTTCAAAGGGCATGCGCCAGAAGGTGGCGATTGCCGTTGCCACGCTGCGGCAGGTGCCGGTGCTGTTGCTGGATGAGCCCACCTCCGGTCTGGACCCGCGCGCCATTGCCGACTTCAACCAACTGGTCAGCGGCGTGCGCGAGCGCGGCGGCGCGGTGCTGATGGTCACGCACGATCTGCTGGGTGCGGTGG
Organism: Xanthomonas sp. Leaf148; assembly: GCF_001423585.1. Lineage (GTDB taxonomy): Bacteria > Pseudomonadota > Gammaproteobacteria > Xanthomonadales > Xanthomonadaceae > Xanthomonas. The sequence goes on from NZ_LMOP01000008.1 coordinate 571,908, forward strand.
ACGTGGCTGACCGGATTGGATTTCTCGAAGACGGCCGCATCGTCGAAGACCTCGGCGCCGGCGACAGCGGCTTCGATGTGCGCACCTTGCACGCACGCTTTGCACGGCCACAGGAACGCGCTGCATGAGCGTGCGTGCATGAGCCCTGTGTGGTTGGTCGCGCGCGAAGAGCTGCGTTTTATGGCCCGCAATCGTTCCGCCGCCATCGGCGTGGTGCTACTGATGCTGCTGACCTTGGTGGCGGCTTTGACCGCCGCGCATCACCAGCGTGAGGTCACCGAATTCCGTGCGCGTCAGCAACAGGCCGCGCAGCAGGCCTTCGACGCGCAACCGGACCGTCACCCGCATCGGGTGGTGCACTACGGTCATTTCATCTATCGCCCGTTGCCGGCCCTGGCTGCTTTCGATTCGGGCGTGGATGCCTTCACCGGCAACAGCATGTTTCTCGAAGGTCATCGTCAGAACACCGCCAACTTTGGCGATGTGCGTCAGAGCTCGCTGCTGGTGCGCTTCGGTCAACTGACACCGGCCTTCGTGCTGCAGGTGCTGGCACCGTTGATGCTGGTGTTTCTGGGGTATGGCGCGGTGGCCCGCGAACAGGAGACCGGCACGCTGCGCGTGTTGCTGCTGCAGGGCGCCACGCGCCGGCAACTGCTCGGCGGCAAATATCTCGCGCTGGCCGCCGTGGCCGGCGTCTGTCTGTTGCCGGCCTTGGTCGGCCTGATACCGATCGCGTTGTTGCCGGGCCAGGCGGTGCTGGTCGCGCTGCTGGTGCTGGCTTATGGCGTGTATCTGCTGGTGTGGTGTGGCTTGGTGTTGGCGGTGTCGATGCTGTGCCGGCGCGGCCGCGATGCGCTGCTGGTGTCACTGGCGCTGTGGGTGTGGCTGGCCCTGCTGGTGCCGCGCGTGGCGCCGGATGTGGCCAGTGCAGCGTACCGGCTGCCCACGCGGTTGGAAACCGATGTGGCGATCCAGCGCGACCTGCGCACGCTCGGCGACAGCCACAACCCGGACGACCCGCACTTTGCGCAGTTCAAACAACAGGTGCTGGCGCGTTACGGCGTGCAACGGGTGGAAGACCTGCCGGTCAATTACAAAGGGTTGCTGGCACTGGAAGGCGAGCGGCTCACCGCCAGCCTGTTCGAGCGCTACGCGGCGCGCGATGCACGCATCCAGCAACAGCAGAATCTGCTGGTGCGCACGTTTGCCTTGCTGAGCCCGACGGTGGCGTTGCGCGAGGTTTCGATGACCCTGGCGGAAACCGATCTGCGCGCGCACGAACGCTTTCTCGCACAGGCCGAGCGTTACCGTTACACGCTGGTGCAACAGCTCAATCAGCTGCAGGCCGATGCGGTGAGCATGGCCGACGACACCGCGCAGGATGCCGGTGCCGATCAACGCAAGCGCATTGCGTCGGCGCATTGGCAGCGCATTCCGGTCTTTACCTTTACCCCGGCGTCCAATGCCGACGTCGTACGCGCGGCAGGTGCTCCGCTGGGTCTGATCGCGGCCTGGATGCTGGCCGCCTTGTGCATATTGCTGGCCGCCGGGCGGCGCGTGGGAGTGGCACGTTGATGGTGCTGTGGAAATACGAAGCGCTGTTGTTGCTACGCGCACGCGCGGCCGTGGCCGGGTTGCTGCTGCTCACCCTGCTGACGGTGTGCAGCCTGCTCTCCGGGCAGCACGTCATCGACGCGCAACGCGCCAACATCGCACGCATCGCACCGCTGCAACAGGAAGACAGCGCGGCAGTGGAAGCGTATGTCGCGCGCTCCAACGATGCCGGCAGCGCGGCGTACTACAGTTTCCACCCGACCTGGGACACGCCATCGTCATTGGCCTTCGCCGCAGTGGGCATGCGCGATGTGTCGCCGTACATCTTGCGGATACGCGCGCTGGGTCTGGAAGCGCAGATCTACGATGGCGACAGCTATAACCCCGAGCTGGCGCTGGCCGGGCGTTTCGATTACGCCTTTGTACTGGTGTTTCTGTTGCCGCTGTTCGTGATTGCGTTGCTGTTCGATCTGCGCTCCGGCGAGCGCGAGGCCGGGCGTGCGCGCGTGTTGGCCGCATTGCCAGGCGCGGGCACCGCCTTGCTGGTGCGCCGCGTGGTGGTGCGTGCGGTGGCGGTGCTGGCGTGTTTGTGCGTGCCGTTCGCGATCGCTGCAAGCTTCAATGCGGTGCCGTTGCTGCAGCAACTGGCAGTACTGGCGCTGACCTGCGCCTATCTACTGTTCTGGGTGCTGCTGGCGGTGGTGGTGGGCCGCATCCGTTGGCGGCCGGCCGCGCATGCGACAGCGCTGGCCACCTGTTGGGTGGTGCTGGCGCTGGTGGCGCCGGCCTTGGCGCATGTGGCGATCAATCAGGCAGTGCCGGTCAATCAGGGCACCGAAATTGCGCGGCTGCAACGCGAGGCGGTGAACCATGCGTGGGATATTCCTCGCCAGGCCACGTTGCAGCGGTTCTACGCAGGCAATCCACAGTGGGCGGATTCGCCGCCGATGACCGCTGCGTTTCACTACAAGTGGTATTTCGCCTTCCACGAAAACGGCGATCAGCAGGTCGCCCCGCAGGTCGCCGCCTATCGTCAGGGCTTGCTGCGCCGCGAAGCGCTCGCGCGGCGCGTGGCCAGTGTGTTGCCGCCGGTGGCGGTGCAGGCCGCGCTCACGCGGTTGGCGCACACCGATCTGCAGGCGCAACTGGCCTATCAGGATCGCATTCGCGCCTATCACCAGGCATTGCGTACGTTCTATTACGGGTACCTGTTCCGCGACCGGCCGTTTACACGCGACGACTTCCCGCGTGCGCCGCGTTTCGATGCTGCCGCCAAGCCGGCGCTGCAGGGTAGCTAGGCGCGGCTAACGAAACAATTGCGCTCCGCGCCAGACGTGCGCGGTCGATGCCCGGTGTGGCTTGCGCAACTCGCAGGCTCCGGTTCCACGCGCGCCGTCCACACTCACCCGACGATGGCTTTTTACACGCTCCCAGTAGTCGCCGGGACGTGCACATGCGTTGCGCGTCCTGGAAGGTATGCGGGGGCCTAACGATGCACCTCGATGCGATCTCTCGATCGGTCGGTGTCTCTATCAGCCGCGTAGACGATGCAGCGTCGGCGGCTCGATCAAGATGCTTTGACGCTAGCGCAGCAGTGCCGCGTGACATGTGGTGGTGAGTAAATACCTTGCACAGTGAATGACACAAGCACCGCAATCACCCAGCGCTGCGCCGCTTCGAGGTGCCACTACGGCTGCGCTTCTTGCCGGCGGCCAGCGGTGCGGCCGTTTCGTCGGCCAGCACGCCGCCGTGTTGCATCTGCTCCAGCCACGACAACGCATCGACATAGCCGAGGAAGTGCTGCAGATAGCCGGGCGAGCGTTCGCGCATCAGGGTGATGCAGCGATGCACCAGCACGCTGGAATTGAGTGGGCCGGCATCCTTGGGGGCGTCCTGTAGCGATTGACGCACCTGGCTGGCAGTGCGCACCGTGGTCCAGGTGCGGCGGAAATCGTCCAGCGCCGGCAGCTCCGGAAACAGCTGCGCATCGGCGGCCGCGGTCTTTCTGCTGTCCACTTCCATCAACGCGGCGTGGCCTGCCAGCTGGTCGGTCAGGGCACCGAGCGGGCTACGCTGCGTTGGCTGCGACGCAACGCTGGGCTTCGTGCCGCGCGCAGTTTTCTTGACGGTGGCTGCATACGCATCGACCAGGCCGGCAAGCGTTTGTTCCAGTACCGCACGCACTGCATCGGCCTGCGTTTCGGCACGCGTCGCCAGGGTCTGCATCAGATGGAAGCGCACCGGGTCCAGCCGATCGGCGCCCTGGCTGCGCCAACGCTCCAGGCGCGCGCGTGCGGATGCCGGTGTGCTCATCGTGTAGCGGGGGCCTGCGTGGGCGCGGCGCGCTGCGCACCGGATGGGCGCGCGATCGGGGCGATCTCCACACGGCGATTCTTGGCGCGGCGCGCCTCGTCGGCGTTGGAGTCCACCGGTTGCTGCGCGCCGAACGCCGCAGCGAACACCGATGCGGCCGGCACGCCTTCGGCGATCAGTGCACGGGTCACGGTGAGTGCGCGCTGCGCGGACAATTCCCAGTTGTCGGCGTAGCGGCGGTTGCCGCCCAGCACCGGGCGGTCGTCGGTAAAGCCGCTGACCATCAGCAGTTCCTCGCGCGCGCTCAGATACTGCGCCAATGGCGCCGCAAGCGACTTCAACACTTCGCGTCCTTCCGGCTGCAGTTGATCGGAGTTAAACGCAAACAGCACGTTGCCGCGAATGCCGATGCGACCATCGACCAGGGTGACGCGGCCGGCAGCCAGCGGCGCGGCCAGCGCCTGTTCCAGGGTCTTGCGGCGCTGCGCTTCGGCCTGGCGCTGTTTGACCTCCTGATCGAGACGGCTGGACAGCTGCAGCTGCACGCCGATCACCCCGACCAGGATCAGCACGAACGCGCCCAGCAGCACCGACATCAGGTCGCCGAATGCGGCCCAGATCGGGGTGCCCGATTCGCCGTCGCTTTCGATCTCGTCGCTCATGCCGGCTCCGCTGCGCCGGCATCGCTGCGGCGGCCCTCAAGCTGGCGCAGTTCTTCGATGATCTGCTTCTGCGACAGCATGCTGAGGTCGACCACTTCACGCGCCTGCGCGACGTAATACGCCAGCTGGTCGTCGCTGCGCGCCAGCGAAGCATCCAGTGCGGTGGCCACGTGTTGCAGACGTTCGTTGAGCTCGCCGGTGGAGCTGCTGAACAACTGCACCGCCATGCCGAAGGCTTCGCCGAGGCTGGCCACTTCCACCGCGCTGCCACTGACGTGCGCGGCCACCGCGCCGAGCTTGCCGGTTTCGCTGCCGATCTGTTCGGTGAGTTGGCTGCCCACGCGCTGCAGCAGATCTGCCGAGGTGGTGACCAGCGCATCGACGGCTTCGCGTTGTTCGGTGGAGGCGTGATTGACCGCGTTGAGCAAGGTGTCCAGCGTGGCCAGCAGGCGGCTGCGTTCTTCCAGCATGGCGGTGTCGCGCACCATGCTTTCCGACAGGTTCTGGCGCAGCTCGGCCACCACATCGGCCGCGGCCTTGGGCGCTTCGGAGGCGATCTGCATCAGGCGCGAGACCTCGGCAATCGTGGCGCTGGTTTGCGCCTGCGCCTGCGTGGACAGTTCGCTGGCAGTGCTGGCCAGGGTGTCGCAGATGGCCTGCTGTTGCTGGGTGACGCGCTCGCCGGTCTGTTCCCACTGCGTGGCCAAGGTGGCGCTCATCGCGGTGAAGCGCTCGCTCCACACTGCAAGACGCTGCGCATCGCGCGCTTCCAGCGCGGCCTGCAGCTCGGTGTGCGAGTGCTGCAAGGTGCCGACCAGGTCTGCGGCATGCGTATCGAAGCTGGCGGTTGCGGCGGCCAGCGCGTTCTGGTGCTGGGTGGCCAACGCGGCGCTGGCGTCTTGCTGTTGTGCCAGCGCGTCGCTCCAGGCAGTGGCGGTCTCGCTGCTGGACTGCTCCATGCGCTTGGACACCGCATCCACCAGCGCGTTTGAACGCGCATCGAAGGTGCTGGCGAACTGCGTCAGTGCATTCTGCAAGTCGTGCGTGAGCGTGTGATTGGCGCGCTGCTGCTCGGCCACCGCAGCGGTCCAGGTGGCTGCCGTGGCGGCGGTGCTGGTCTCAAAGCCGCTGGTCAAGCCGTCCAGCTGCTGTTGCACCGCCTGCTGCACGCCGTGCTGCAACGTGGTGGTCTGCTCGGCAAGCTGTTCCAGCGTGGCCTGCAACTGCGTGCCGAGCGACTGGGTGGTGCGTTGCTGTTCGGCAAGCACCGACGCCCAGGTGTCGGCGTTGGCGGCGGTGCTGCGCGCAAAGCCGTCATCGAGTGCGCGCAACTGTTGCTGCACGGCGGTGCCGACGCTGTCCTGCAGGGCGCAGTTGCGTTGCTCGACCTGCGCCAGCATGGCTTGCATCTGCTCGATGAGCGCCTGCTGCGCGCGCTCCTGCGCGGCCAGTGCCGCCTGCCAGTGCTCGGCCGCAGTGCGTGCGCTGTCCTTGAAGCCGGCGTCGAGGCCATGCAGTTGCTGCTGCACCGCTGTGCTCACGCCCTCCTGCAATGCAGTGGTGTGCTGGGCGATCTGCGTCAGCGTGGTCTGCAGCTGCGTGTCGAGCGCCAGCTGGGCGTGTTCCTGCGCGGCAAGCGCGGTGGTCCACTGTTGCGCGGCGCTGCTGGCACTGCGATCGAATCCGCTGCTGATGCCGTCCAGCTGCTGTTGCACAGCCTGGGTAAGCTGCGCGTGCAGCGCGGCGGTGTCGCGCGCGATGCTGGCCATGGTGGTCTCCATCGCCGGCTGCAATGCCGCGCCAACCGCGCGCGCGCTGTCTGCCACTCCGGCCTGCAGCGATTGCTCCATCGAGGTGGCCAGCCGCGTGTAGGCGGCTTCGGTTCTGGCATGGAACTCGGCCTGCTGTGCGGCCAGACGTTCGTCGGCGGCAATGCTCTGCTGCTCGATGCTGCCCATCAATGCCTGCAGGCGATCGATCAACGCCGGCATCAACGCGCTTTGTTGCTGCTGCAGCTTGAACACTTCACCGCGCTGGTGCGCATCCGAATGCGGATGCAATTCGGAGGCGATCTTCAGATCCAGCCGCTGCACGGCCTGCAGTCGCTCGCGGCGGCACAGCGCCGACAACAGACCCAGCATGGCCGAGGTGGCAACACCGGCGATGGAGGTGCCGAAGGCGAATGCCAGGCCTTCCACCGGTGCCGCCAGCGAGCCGCGAATGGCCTGCAGGTCGGTGGCGCTTTGCAGCGCAAACCCGGTGCCCTTGAGCGTGGCCATCATGCCGAGCAGGGTGCCGAGCATGCCCAGCAATACCAGCAGACCGACCAGATACGACGTCAGCACCGGCGCCGGCAACGCCACACGCGCACCCTGGATGCGCAGACGCACCGCATTGCGCAGGCTCGGGTGCAACTGCTCCAGCCACGCGTCCAGCGCCGACGGCGCGGCGGTGAGCCCGGTCACTGCGGTATCCAGCGTGGCGCTGGCCTGACGATAGCGATACAGCTCCAGCGCACCGGCGAGATAACACGCGCCGATCAGCGCCGCGACGCAGGCACCCAACGGGTTGTTACCCAGATAGCCGAACCCGACCCAACAAACCGCCAACAGGCCGACAAGAAACACACACACGTGTACAAGAGTTTTGAACATGACGTCCCAGTTAGCGGGTACGAAGCGCTGCAAGCAGGCCTTCGATCGGGTGAAAACGAACATCCAGTTCGGCGAGCAACACGCTCTGCATGTCTTTGCGAAATACATCCAGCCAGCCATCGGACACCGCGCGCGGCGCGATCTCCTGATCGGTTGGCGCGCTGTGCGCATACGCGGCCTCGCGCAGGCGGTCGAAATGCGTGCCCAGCAGGCCCGGCACGGTGTTCAACAAGGTCTGCTCGCGCGGGCTCAAGGTCAGCTCCATCACCGCATCCACTTCGGCCAGCCGTGCCATGTCGCTGGACACCAGCGCCAGCAGGTCGCGCAGCCGCCCACGCAGATCGCCGGTGGCGGTGCGCATGGCACGTTGCATCGCCAGGTAGTGCTGCCGGAACGGCGCGTAGTCGGGCACCGGCGGCGCTGCCTCCGTGTCCGTCGTAGCGCGCGCCTCGTTGCGCAACCGCGCGACCAGCGCATCCAGATCGGCCACGCTGCTGGTCGCCAGGCCAGCGCGCACGCGGGCGCAGGCGTCGGCATCGAGCGGACGCGGTTCTGGCAGGTCGTCGGTCTCGGGCAGCTTGCCATCCAGCGCCTTGGACACGGCCACGGCGCGTGTCCAGTCGATCCACTGGCTCAGCCGGTCGGCCAGCGCATGGTTGGACTGGGCGACGCGGACATCGCTGAGGCGTGCGAGCAGGCGAATGAACGCCGGGCCCGAGAGGGGCGCCCGTGGAGCAGCTTTCGCCATTGTTCCGGTCAAAGACCGCGCATTTTACACGGGAATGACAGCGGGTCGGCCGGCGACACCAGGCGTGCGCTGCGGTGGCTGGTGACGTTCATGGTTGGGCACAGAACTGCGGTCAGGGTGGTATTCGGGAGTCGGGCGATGGCGGCAGGTGACTGGCCGGAGCGTTGTCAGCGCAGACGGCCGCTGCAATCGGTCGAGCCGGCAGCGTCAGGTGAGACGGTTGCGGCGCCTGCGCTTGCGCCGATTCATGAACGATATTCATGACCGCATGCCGCCTACATGGCAACGCGCGGCGCGCGGGTTTGCTACAACCACAGCAGAGCAGCCGGCGCCCGCCATGCAAGGCTGCCGTCGCGCGCCAGGCACTAGATCGCCGGATCTGACGCCATCGCAGACCTGCCGCTGCGGCGCAGGCCGCCCGCACCCCTCAGGAGCATCCGCATGAAGTTCGACACTCCCGCAGGACCCAACCCCAGCGACCAACTCAAGGTGCTGGGCCAGCCGGTCGACCGCGTGGACGGGCCGCTCAAGGTGACCGGGCAGGCCCGCTACGCCTATGAATGGCACGACCAGCCCGGGCAGATGGCATACGGCTACATCGTCGGCGCGGCGATCGGCAAGGGCCGTATCACCGAGATGGACACCGCCGCCGCACGGGCGGCGGCCGGGGTGATTGCTGTGCTCACCTACCAGAACGTGCCCACGTTGGGCACCGGCGAGTTCTACGTGCAGCGGTTTCTGGCAGCGCCGCAGGTGGACCACTACCACCAGGCGGTGGCCGTGGTGGTGGCCGACACCTTCGAGCAGGCCCGTGCGGGTGCGGCGCTGGTGCGGGTGCGTTACGCGCGCGAGCGCGGGCAGTACGACCTGGCCGCCCAGCAGGCCAGCGCCCCGGTGGCGCCGCAGGCCCCGTTCGGTGGGCCGCCACAGACCGCACAAGGCGATTTCGCCGCCGCCTATGCCGCCGCGCCGTTCACCGTCGATGCCACCTACCGCACCCCCGACCAGGCGCACGCGATGCTGGAACCGCACGCCACCATCGCGCGCTGGGAAGGCGAGCAGCTGATCTGCCACACCGCCATCCAGCAGATGAACTGGGGCACGCGCGATCTGGGCAAGGCACTGGGCGTGCCGAAGGAGCGCATCCGGCTGCTGTCGCCGTTCATTGGCGGTGGCTTTGGCGGCAAGGGCACCGCGCAGGCGGATCTGGTGCTGGCCGCGCTGGCTGCGCGCATCACCGCACGGCCGGTCAAGCTGGCCCTGCAGCGTCCGCTGATGTTCAACAGCACCATCCACCGGCCCGCCACCATCCAACGCCTGCGCCTGGGCGCCACCGCCGACGGGCGGCTGACCGCGATCGGGCATGAGAGCTGGTCGGGCAATCTGCGCGGCGGTCGCAGCGAGCCGGCCACCTTGTCCACCCGAGCGCTGTATGCCGGTGCCAACCGGATGACTGCGGTTCGGCTGGCGGTGCTGGATCTGGCCGAAGGCAACGCCATGCGCGCGCCCGGCGAGGCGCCGGGGATGATGGCGCTGGAAGTGGCGATGGACGAACTGGCCGAACGCGTGGGCATGGATCCGGTACAGCTGCGCATCGTCAACGACACCCAGGCGGACCCGGAACAGCCGCAGCGCCCGTTCTCCACGCGGCCGTTCGTGGCCTGCCTGCGCAGCGGCGCGCAGCGCTTCGGCTGGTCGCAACGCAATCCCACCCCCGCCAGCGTGCGCGATGGCCGGTGGCTGATCGGCATGGGCATGGCCAGCGCCATTCGCGGCGCGCCGATCTCCAAGGCCGGCGCGCGTGCGCGGCTGGACCGCAGCGGCACGCTGACCATCGAAACCGACATGACCGATATCGGTACCGGCAGTTACACCATCGTGGCGCAGACCGCGGCCGAACTGCTCGGCGTGCCGCTGCAGCAGGTGGTGGTGCGGCTGGGCGATTCCAGCTTTCCGGAAACGCCCGGTTCGGGCGGGCAGCAGGGCGCTGCCTCGGTCACTGCCGGGGTCTATGCCGCCTGCATGCAGCTGCGCGAGACAGTGGCACAGCGCCTGGGCATTGCCGCAGACCAGGCCCGGTTTGCCGATGGCATGGTGCACGTGGGCGGCCGCGCCATCCCGCTGGCGCAGGCCGCCGAGCATGGCGAGCTGGTCGCCGAGGACGCCATGGAATACGGCACGCTCAAGCAGCAGTACGCGCAGCAGACCTTCGGCGCGCACTTTGCGCAGGTGGCGGTGGACGCCGACACCGGCGAAATCCGCGTGCGCCGGCTGCTGGCGGTCTGCGCGGCCGGACGCATCCTCAATCCCAAGACCGCGCGCAGCCAGGTGATCGGCGGCATGGTGATGGGCGTGGGCGCGGCGTTGATGGAAGAGATGGCGGTGGATACGCGGCTGGGCCTGTTCGTCAATCACGACCTGGCCGGCTACGAAGTGCCGGTGCATGCGGATATTCCGCATCTGGAGGCGCATTTCATCGACGAGGTGGACCCCACCATGTCGCCGCTGAAGGCCAAGGGTGTGGGCGAGTTGGGCTTGACCGGCGTAGCGCCGGCGCTGGCCAATGCGATCTACAACGCCACTGGTATCCGCGTGCGCGACTATCCGATCACGCTGGACAAGCTGCTGGCGCAGCTGCCGCGCAGAACGGGGTAAGTGCAGAAAAAAAAAGCGGTGTGGCGCCGGCCGGTGTATGCACCGGCGCCAATGCCGTCAGCGAGCCATCGCGCGTTGGGTTGGCGATGGAGGCGATGCATCAAGCCGCGGACGCATGCATCCATGCGGTAGCTGCTGTGCGTGCGATCGAGCGCACCTGACACTGCGCGCAACTAACAAAACTAAGGTGCTCATCGCCAGGCATGCGCGGCCCGTGTTCGGTGCGCATGTACCTGCAGTTCTGAGCGCGCCATCCGCACCCACCTGACGACTGCTCGCGACGTGGTGTTAGTCGCTTTGATTGGAAGTTTTCCGCATCGATACCGATGCAGGTCGGGCAGCGCCAGATCACCTGCCATGTGTGTCTCTGACGACCGTGTGCCGGTGATCGCACACTGACGAGCACGACCGTGCAGTTGAGCTGTGCACTGCTTTACGCAGTATAAAAACCGTGCCGTTGGGCGAGACTGGGCGCGATGGACACACTGTTCCAGCTGCCTCTGTACGTGTTTCTCTAACCAGTTCAGGTTGTCGCGCACTGTCGCCGAATTACTTCTGTTTTGTAAGGTGAACGGGTATAAGCTGCCGGCCGGGGAACACCCCAACGAGGAACGCAATGGACCACTCCGACATGCAAGTGTCCGATCTGCTGGTCTTGGAGCTGCAAGGGTTCCACGACGCCTATGGCAGTGGACCGGACTTCTGGGACGCTTATCAACGCATCATGGGCGTGGCGGCGCAGGCCGGCGGCAACATGATCAATCTGGCCAACGAAATGGCCTCACTGGCACAAGGGCTCGGCGCCATCGATCGCGCGCAGCTGCTGTAACTGCTTTTCGCGGTCTGGTACTGGCGTGCGGCTGCCGCCACTGCACCGTGCACGTTGTGCCACCGTCGCATGCGTGACGATCCGCGTGCTCACCTCATCTTTCTATCGTTTTCACGCACGCCTGCTGTTCGCATTTTTACGGTTGACGCATCGATGGCACGTTCGTGATCTTCGCCGGTCACGCAGTGTCGGTCGGGGCGCTATCGCAATGCGCTGGGCAGTGGAGATGCGACGCGCCTGCGTTGCCCGCCAATGCAGCGGCGCCCCCAACCCGTGCCGGATGCGGTAATCCGGCACCTTGTTGAGGAGCCAAGGTGTGAGCGAAACAGTCGAAGGCGTGCGTGTGCATCTGGTTGGCGGCCCGCACGATGGGCAGATGCTATGTGGCACATCATTGCCGGGCGTGATGCTGCCGGCGGGGTATCGCATGACGCCCTGGCCGGGCGGCCAATCCGGCATTCATTGGCACCGTGAGCTCAATCTGGCTTGCGTGCATGGGGCGCTGGCGGCAGATGAGGTGTATGCAGCGCTGGGTTCGCAATGGCGTCGCTATCTGGCGACACGTCGGCAGCAAGCCGCCGCAGGCAAGGGCGCCGACGTGACCAACGGGTGCGCGAAGACGGCGCTGGCGTGATGACGGTGGCGCCGGCCGAGTGCGCCGCTTTCTACGTGAGACACACACTTCTGTCCAAGCGGAGAACGCGCAGCGTGTTGGCTGTGGAGCGGTCGTGTGCATGCGGCGGACGGGCGCTAGACAAGGCGCGGTCGATTCACTGACTCAAGGATTCGCGGGTCTGCGTGTGGTGCGACATCCGCAGCGAATGCTCGGCGTTAAAGGCGAACGCAAGCGCAAGCACAATGCCGTGCGCTTGGCAGGTGAGGCTTACTCCGCGTCGGCGGGCGCTTTGGCCGGTGTGACCACGGCATTGTCTGGCGCGCCGCGCTTCTTCTCGCGGCGCAGCGGCGTGTCGCCCAGGCGCTCAATCGCGCCACCGGATTGCTGAAACGCTTCCAGGTCGGCAGCCAGACGCTGTTCGGACAAACGCGGCTTGCCCGGTTGGTTGCTCACGGTCATCGACTGGCGGCGGGAGTTATTCATCGCGAATCCTCATGCGTTGTAGAGCGTCAAGGGGATGCCCCGCCGGCGCTGATCGTCGTAGGTGGCACGCACGTCGCGGCAGTACGGGCCGGACATGACAAAACGCCGACAGATCGCCGGGCGCGTTTCATAGATCGAGCAACACATGCGCGCGGAATCGATCGCCACGCACCAACCTTCCTCATCGCGCGCCATCACGTGCCAGCCTTGCGGTGTCACGCTGGTCAGATGCTCGGGGATACGGTCGGTTGGATCGACCATGACGGTGAGCCGGCAACAGACGGCATCGCAGCGTTCGCAGAGATTCTTGATGGAAAAGGCCAGATTGAAGTGAAGGCGACACCGGGCTCCGGCCGCACTTGCACCATACACCCTGCGCGCGGCCGGATGTGAACCGGCGCCCGCAGGTCCCGCTCTGACCGCGCACCAAGGGACGTGCGGGCTGAGCGGCGCGTCTCGGCGAGTTGCCCGCCGGCAGCAACGCACGCCGGCGACTCGGCAAAGCGCGGATGCACCGAGATGACTGGCGGCATTGGCGCCTGGACGCGCCGCTTGATCGATGCAGGTGACTCGCTGTGCTGACCTTGGTCGTCACGGTCGCTAAGCAACTGGCCTGAAGAACAGGCCCGCGCCGCATTGCCTTTGTCACGCCGGTGCGAAGACGGGTTTCACTTGTGCCATCGATGGCGCGCCGTAGCGTGGTGGTGTCCATAGCACGCATCAGGAGCACCGCCATGAATACATCCAGGCAGCATCCATCCGCGCACGACCAGCCCGCAGGTCACGACCAGGACCACAGCGCCAAGCAGAAGCAGGACGCGCTGCAGGACGAGGCGGCGGAAGAAACCTTCCCGGCCAGCGACCCGGTATCGCCGTTCGTGCCGGCCAAACCGCTGGACTGAGCGCGGCGATTACGACACCCCAGCTGCTGAGAAGTGATGAACGCTGGTGGCGATCACAACCAGGAAGGCCCGGGCAGTGATCGGGCCTTCCTGGTTCATGTAGTTGGACGCGACGCTTACGGCGTCAGGACCACCTTGCGGCAGTCGTCCTGCTTCTTGTCGAATAACGCGTAGCCCTGCGCTGCATCGGCCAAAGGCATGCGGTGCGAAATGATGGCATTGGGCTTGAGCTCACCGTTGCCGATACGCTCCAGCAGAGACGGCATGTGTTTTTGCACGTGCGTCTGGCCCATCTTGAAGCTCAGCCCCTTGTCGAAGGCATCGCCCAGCATAAAAGCGTGAATAAATCCGGCATACACGCCGGGCACGCTGACCACGCCGCAGCGCCGCGTAGCCGCGATGCATTGGCGGATCGCCACACCGCTGCTGCCTTCCAGCTTGAGGTTGGTGAGCGCGGTTTCGATTGCGCTGCCTTCGGCCTCAAAGCCCACCGCCTCGATGCTGGCATCCACGCCACGGCCGTCGGTCTGCGACACGATCACATCTGCCGGGTCGTCGATCTCGTCGAAGTTGATCGGGATCACGCCGTAGGCCTTGGATGCAAAGTCCAGACGGTACGCATGCCGGTCGACCATGAAGATGCGTTCTGCGCCCAGCATGCGGCAGCACGCCGCAGCCATCAGGCCCACCGGGCCGGCGCCGAAGATCGCCACCGTGGAGCCCTGCTTGACGCCCGCATCGACAACAGCCTGATACCCGGTCGGCAGGATGTCGGACAGGAACAACACCTGCTCATCATGCAGCGCATCCGGCACCACCAGCGGCCCGACGTTGGCCTTGGGTACACGAACAAATTCGGCCTGCCCGCCAGACAAGCCGCCGTAGAGGTGACTGAAACCAAACAAGGCCGCAGGCGGGCGCATGTCTTTGTGATTCAGCGCGGCGCCCTTGCCGGTATTGGTAGTTTCGCACGCAGAAAATTCTTGCAGCATGCAGTGGAAGCAGCGCCCACACGCCACCACGAACGGAATCACTACGCGGTCGCCTGGCGTGACTGCGGTAACGTCCGGGCCGACCTCTTCAACGATGCCCATGAACTCGTGGCCGAGAATATCGCCATGGCGCAGGTCCGGAATCTTGCCGCGGTACAGATGCAGATCCGAGCCGCAGATTGCCGTGGCGGTGACGCGCAAGATCAAATCATCGCGTTCGACCAGAACCGGGTCCGGTACGGTTTCGACCCGCACATCGCGTGAGCCGTGGTAGTTGAGAGCAAGCATGTGGATCTCCTGAAGGCCGACGGGGCGCGGCAACGCAGAGCAGTGTTTGCATCCGGTCGTTAAGCCAATCAGCACGGTGCGTGCGCACGGTGTGCACGTGCTTGCTCGACGACATCGCGTTGATGCGCATGTCACGTCTGGATAACCCGCGCGCTCGCAGGCTGATTTCACGCGCAGCACTGCGTTGCAACGCGGATGCGGTGATGCACCCCCGACAATTCATGATCGCCACGTGCGATCACTCAGGAGATAGGCATGGGACTTTTCAAGATGGTGACGGCCGGCGCCGTGGGTTATGTGGCATATAAGGCTTGGCAGCGTAGTCAGGGTCTGGCAGCGGACACGCAAGTCGAGCAGGCCGCACAGGAGGATCGCCAAACCGCGCAATCTGCCATGGGGACCACGCCGCCGCATGGCGACCCGCTGCGCGCCAGTGTTGGTGATGCACGCGATCGCCAGCAGGCGCTGGGCGTGCTGGCCATCTTCAACGAGCAAGAGCGCACGCTAGCGCAGCTGGCTGTGGTCAAGGGCGTCGAAGGCGAGCTGCTGGATTTCGCACGCAAGATGGATGAAGCGCATAGCGCTGCACTGACCGACCTCAGCCGTTTCGCACCAGACCGCAGCGGGCCGCTGGGGCAGGCCGCATCTGCGCGTTCCAAGAGCGCACGCGACCAGCTGCAAGCGTTGCATGGGCAGGCATTCGAAACTCAGTATCTGCAAACTGCCGTGCGCAGTCACGCGCAGGCACTGGAACTGCTGGACAAACAATTGAGCAGCGAGCTGGGCTCCAGCGATCTGGGTAAGGAACTGCAGCGCACGCGCGAAACCATCGCCGAGCATTTGGACCATGCCAAGGCACTCAGCGCGAAGCAGACCCAGCCGCACTGAGATCAGCTAGCAGTGCTGCAGCGCAGCTAATAAACGGCTGCGTTGTGGCTAGGCAGACGTGATGGTCGCTCAATGAGGCATGTGCCACTTGTACAACCGATTCTGAAAGTACCTTCCACGCCCATCTGACAGAAGCCAGTAACACTCTGCTAGCCGCTATAGAGCCAGCAACAACGTGATGTTTGACCAGGGACTCAGGCGGGCGCCTTGAATACTGGGTAATGTGTCTGGTGGGCGCGAACATTGAATTCCAAGTTGATCATCGCGCAACGTAGATAAGACAGGCAGCCAAAGCTGCCTGTCTTTTTGACTGAAGTATGGTGCGCGACTGCGCACTGTAGTCACCTGGCGCAACTGACGCAGTGCGGTCTTGCGTTGGATTGAATCGGCAAGCCGAATAATGTGTTTCTCATGCTGTCGCGCAGGTGCCGGCATGATTCGAAGCCAGCGGCAACCCTATCGCGGTCGAACAAACCCGCATCCCCTACGGATGGCGCGGGCGCGATCACATCACGCGCGCGTTAAAGCGTGACAGCGCCGCCGGAGATCGTCAGCAGCGTGCCCGAGGTGTAGCTGGCTGTGTCGGCTGCGAGCATGACGTAGGCCGAGGCCAATTCCACCGGCTGCCCAGGACGTCCCATCGGTGTCTGCGCTCCGAAATTCTCCACCGATTCTTCGTCCATGCCGGAGGGAATGAATGGCGTCCAGATCGGGCCGGGCAGCACTGCGTTAACGCGAATCTTCTTTTCGGCAAGTACGCCGGCTAGGCCGATAGTGAGATTGGCCAATGCACCCTTGGTGGCCGCGTAAGGCAGGATGTTGGGAGTCGGCTTCTTCGATTGCACCGATGCAGTGTTGATGATGGAACCACCATCTTTCATCAAGGGTGCAGACAGCCGCACAAGATTGAAGACGGCGTGTACGTTGGTGTCGAAGGTCTTGCGCCACTCGTCCAACGTAATGTCTTCGAAGCTTTGGAAATATTTCTGATAGCCGGCATTGTTGACCAGGATATCCAGGCCGCCGAAGGTGCTGTTGACCTTGTCAATCAATGCGGCTGCCTGGCTAGGGTCGCTGATGTCGCACCCCACCAACAATGCCTTGACGCCGGCTTTCTCGATCAGTGCTCCGATCTTGGCAGCGTCTTCCTGCTCATCGGGCAGAAATGCGATGGCCACATCGGCGCCTTCACGAGCATAGGCGATCGCAACGGCCGCACCGATGCCGCTGTCGCCACCGGTGATCAAGGCACGCTTGCCCTTCAATTGCCCATGGCCGACATAACTGTCTTCGCCGTGGTCCGGGCGCGGGTCCATCATTTCGGTGCGGCCCGGGAAGCTTTGCTGCTGGGGCTTGAATGGCGGACGCGGGTAATTGGGTACGGGCATGATCGTCTCCTGACGGTGGGTTCGCTGACGTGCAGCGCGCAAGTGCTGCGGTGAAAGCCAGTGTGGGCATGCAAACGTAAACATCAGGACTAGGCGATGTCGGCAGCGCGTGTGCTGGCGACCCACGCGTGGGTGGCGCAGCTGTCTGTTCGGTTACGGAGTTGCATTGATTAGCGTGCGCGTCGTTGCGAGCTTCATGTGTTCTTGCTCACTGCATTCGATACTGAGCGCATTGTCAGGAGATCCACCATGTTTTTGCGCCGTAACGGGCTGTCGTTGTGTCTGCTTGCGCTGACCTTGTTTTTCATCGGCTGCCAGATCTATGCCGGGCTCCACGCCTACAACACGGAGCTGCGCGAGCATGGATTGCCGACGCTGCAGCTGGTGGCCTATCTGCACAGCCCGCACTTCATGTCTGCGCTGTTCGAGAATTGGGAAAGCGAATTTTTGCAGATGGGCATGTACGTGTTGCTGACGGTCAAGTTGCGTCAGGTGGGATCTGCGGAATCGCGCCCGCTCGACCCCGATGAAGAGCCAACGTCGATCAAGCCAGGCCCTGCGCCGTGGCCGGTACGTGCCGGTGGGCTGTGGCTGCGCCTGTACCAGCATTCGCTGGCGATCGCGTTTGGCATCCTGTTCCTGATGAGTTTTGTGTTGCATCTGATCGGCAGCTGGCGGCTGGAGCTGCTGGAACGTGCACAGAAGGGCCTGTCGCCGATCAGCGTGCTCGACCATTTCACCGATGCCGGGTTCTGGTTCGAGTCGATGCAAAACTGGCAAAGCGAATTTCTGGCGGTGTTTTCACTGGTGGTCTTGACGATCTGGCTGCGCCAGAAGGACTCGCCACAATCCAAACCGGTCGAGGCGCCACATTCGCAAACCGGCGGATGATGGTGGTCGCAAGCCCCCTGCGCAGGTACTAGGCGGACCCGCTAGAGAGCACTTCACGCCATCACACAACGTCGTTCACCGCACTGCAATGTGCCTTTGCCTAGCGTGACATCACACCGCGACGCAGGAGATGCAGATGGGGACTGAACCGAAAAAACCATGGGGCCCTGACGCCGATCAGAGCAAGCCATTTACGCCGCAGGAAAAACGCAACGAAGATGCGGACTGGAAAGTGCACGACATGCCCGACGAGGACCGTGACGTGAACAAGGCCGACCCGGAGCACGATTACGAACGGCCGGACGGATCGGAAAAGCGCTGAGATCTCTCGCAATTGGATAGGACAGCGCCCGCAAATGCTGACGTTGTGCTATCTGCCGCGCTGCGATGTCATGCCCGCACTCCACGCCGCGCAGCGCTGGAGCGGGCTCAATGGTGATAGCCCACATCTGCCGCGATCTTGCCGCGGAACACGCGATACGACCACACCGTATACCCCAACACCAGCGGTAACAGCACGACCAGGCCAACCATCGGAAAGATCTGCGACGACGGTGGCGCGGCCGCCTGCCAGATGGTGTAGCTCGGCGGTACCAGATACGGCCACATGCCTAGCACCAGCCCGATAAAGCCCAGCACGAAGATCGCCAGCGTCAGCAAGAACGGCGATGCATCGCTGCGTGAGCTATCGCTGCTGCGCCACAGCGCCACTGCTACTGCCGCAGTCACCACCGGAATGGGCGACAACCACCAGAAGTTGCCATGCGCAAACCAGCGCGCCATCACGTGCGAACTCAGGAACGGCAGCCACGCGCTGACCAGCACCAAAAAAGTCACGACCACACCGACCAACGGCTTGGTCAGCTGACGCGCCAGGGTGTGCGTGCGCCCCTCGGTCTTGAGGATCAGCCAGGTGCTCCCGAGCAGCGCATAGCCAAACACCAAGGCCGCACCGGTGAGCATGGTGAACGGGCTGAACCAGCCAAACACCCCACCGATATAGCGCCCATTCTCCAACGCCATGCCTTCCACCAGCGCGCCCAGAATGATGCCTTGCGCGAATGCAGTGAGGATCGA
Source organism: Xanthomonas sp. Leaf148 (assembly GCF_001423585.1). Lineage (GTDB taxonomy): Bacteria > Pseudomonadota > Gammaproteobacteria > Xanthomonadales > Xanthomonadaceae > Xanthomonas. The sequence goes on from NZ_LMOP01000008.1 coordinate 590,848, forward strand.
GCCCGCGATGAACGACAGCGTCCACAGCCGCCGCGAGCGCTGCGCCTTGAAGCGGAACTCGAAGGCCACACCGCGGAACACCAGCGCCATCACCATCAATAGCACCGGCAGATACAGCCCGGACAGGATCACCGCGTACGCGGCTGGAAATGCCGCGAACAAGCCTGCGCCACCGAGCACCAGCCAGGTCTCGTTGCCGTCCCAGATCGGCGCGGCAGTGTTCATCATCAGGTCCACTTCCTGCTCGTCGCGTGCGAACGGCGCCAACATGCCCAACCCCAGCACAAAGCCATCGAGCACCACGTACATCAGCACGCCAAAGCCGATGACGCCAAACCACGCCACCGGTAACCAGTAACTTAGTTCCACGGTGCGTTCTCCTGCTCCAACGCGGTGTCTGCTGCCGACAACGGACGTGCTGGGGTGTGTTCGCCACCGGCCACGTCCGGGCCGTCGTGACTGGGGTGCGGGCCGGCGCGGACCAGCTTGGTCAGATAGAAGATGCCGAAACCGAACACGAACGCGTAGCCCAGCACGTACACCAGCAGCGACACCGCCACGGTCGCGGTCGATTGCGGGCCCACCGCGTCGGCGGTGCGCAGTAGTCCATACACCACCCACGGCTGTCGCCCGATCTCGGTAACGAACCAGCCGGCGACCAGGGCGATAAAGCCGGCCGGTAGCATCACGTTCCAGGCCAGGATCAGCGCTTTTGCATGCAGCCGGCCGCGCCACCAGGCAATGGCGGAAATCCACGACAGCAACAGCATCGCCATGCCCAGGCCGACCATGATGCGAAACGCAAAGAACACCGGCGCCACCGGTGGCCGCTGATCGCGTGGCACCGAGGTCAGCGGGGTGATCTCGCCATCGGTGCTGTGGGTCAGGATCAGGCTGCCCAGACGCGGAATAGCGACTTCATAGTCGTTGCGCTCGGCCTCGGAATTAGGCAACGCAAACACCACCAGCGGCACACCGGCGCCGGCTTTCTCGTTATGCCAGTGCGCTTCCATGGCCGCCACTTTGAGCGGCTGATGTTCGAGCGTGTTGAGGCCGTGCTGGTCGCCGACCATGACCTGGATAGGCAGCACGATGGCCGCAAACGCCACCGACAGCCGCAACATGCGCGCCGCCTCGGTCAGATGCACGCCCTTGCGCAAGTAATACGCCGCCACACCGCCCACCACGAAGCAGGTGGTGATGAACGAGCCCAGCGCCATATGCGCAAGCCGATACGGAAACGATGGGTTGAAGATGATCTGCATCCAGCTCACCGGATGCACGATGCCATTGACCATCGCGTAGCCCTGCGGCGTATGCAGCCAGCTGTTGGACGACAGGATCCAGAAGGTGGACACCAGCGTACCGATCGCCACCATGCAGGTCGCAAAGAAGTGCAGCTTCTCCGACACGCGACCCCAGCCGAACAGCATCACGCCAAGAAAGCTCGCTTCCAGAAAAAATGCGGTGAGCACTTCATAGCTCAGCAGCGGCCCGATCACGCTGCCGGCAATGCGGCTGAGCTCCGGCCAGTTGGCGCCGAACTGGAACGCCATCACGATGCCGCTGACCACGCCCATGCCGAAAGAGACGGCGAAGATGCGCAACCAGAAAAAGTACAGCCGCTTCCATCCCTCGTCGTGTGTGCGTAGCCAACGCCATTCCAGAAAGCCCAGCAGATTCGCAAGGCCAATGGTGAAGGCGGGGAACAACACATGGAACGAAATGACGAAGGCGAACTGGATGCGGGACAACAACAGCGCTTCCACAGGGATCTCCCTAGTGCCGGACGAGCGTGGGTACGTTCACGGCGACACTGGCGTGGCAAAGGTGATGGTCATTGGTGATCGTGATCGTGGATCGGGGCTGACGTACAACGTCAGCATCTCGGGAAAGCGCTGCGCTATCGCGTTGCGTCATGTCGCGGACCGCAAGCGTGTGCGCATGCGGCACTAAAGGGTGATCCGGCGTAGCGAGCGCAACTGCAAGGTGGCAGTGCCGCGTTGCCGCGCCCGTTATCCGCGTGCCTGCCGTAGGCTTGCCTGCAACGGCGCGCCGACTACGCGCTGCGTAAATGCCGCAGGCAGCGTGGTGCCAGCCAGTCGGCAAGGGCCGCATTGGTCGAACCCGCGGTCAGACACAATGCATCGCGCACTGCCTTGATCGCCTGATGTTCGGTCAGATCCGGCTGCGCGTTGTAGGCATCGCAGACGGCGCGCACCGTGCTTTCGGGGATGCCATCGAAGGAGTGATAGCCCAACTGGCCACGCCGATGCTGGTCCCGCCAATACGTCAATTCGTTTTGCACATCGGCGTGGCGATGTACCGACACTGCATGCATGAGACACCTCGCTCGGCTAGGTCAGGGAGCAATGTTTGCGCGTTGAAAGTACGTTGCTGTGAGGATGGCCTGCACGCCGTCTCCACACGGCACGCGCCGGCAGTGGACCACGTCTCAGGCCGCTACGTTCACTGGCCGACTGGTCTAATACAGCACTCGGCATCAGCTCACATCAATTCCGGCCAAACCACTGGTTGCGATGCAACAGCACAAGCGAACTGATCTATTGAGTTCAGCCCGGCTGCGCACTCCAAGAATGCGCGGCAACCGTGCTGGCAAACCTTGCACTGTTTGGCGTTTCGGCATGCCCGGCGCGGCGACCGACCCCGACCATGACGCTTGGCACTGGCAAATTCAGGCCCGGCCGTGCGTACTTCGCGTATGACGCGGCGAGCTCGACTTAGGGGGAAGGGCGCCGTTCGATCACGATGGTCGTGACTGCAGCGTGCAATCTCGTGGTGATACGCAGGCGCACTCTTCGCGCCGCCGTCACAATTCTCAACTGAACATGTACTAGTCATTGCGGACAGAAGCGCTCATGGACCGTCTTTCCTGCGCCATCATCGACGACGACGTGGAGTTCTGCGATCAGGTGGTGGAGTTAGCCACCGATAGCGGCTTCCGTGCCAAGGGCATTCACACTCTTGGCGAAGCCAGCCGTTGGTTGGACAGCAATTTCCCCGATCTATTGGTCGTGGACGTTGGCCTGCCCGACGGCAGCGGTTTCGATCTCATCGAACGGTTGGACCCGGACCACACACCGAAGATCGTGGTGGTGTCGGGCGATTACGCCTATGAAACCCAGGGCCGCGCGCAGCAGTTCGGCGTCAGCGAGTTCTTGACCAAGCCGTTCGCGCCGGAGCGCCTGGAGCGCGTGCTGGGCGGCCTGCGTGAGGCTCAGCAGGGCAATCTGGGCATCATTGGCAATAGCGACAGCATCGTGCTGTTGCGCAAGGACATCGTGCGCGTGGCGCCGACCGATTTGAATGTGCTGGTGACCGGCGAGACCGGCACCGGCAAGGATCTGGTCGCCCGTGCCATTCATCGGGTGTCCGGCCGTCGCGGTCGCTTCGTGCCGGTCAACTGCGGTGCGATTCCGGAAGAGTTGCTGGCCAGCCAGCTGTTCGGCCACGAGCGCGGCAGCTTCACCGGCGCCGACCGTCGTCACGCCGGATTCCTGGAACAGGCCGCCGATGGCACGCTGTTTCTGGACGAGATCGGCGAAATGCCCAAGCGGTTGCAGGTCTATCTGCTGCGGGCGATCGAATCGCGCAGTTTCATGCGTATTGGTGGCAACGAAGAGATTGCGCTGGATGCCCGCGTGGTTGCGGCCACGCATCAGCATGTGCAGCGCGAGCACGCAGTGCTGCGCGAGGATTTGTTCTACCGTCTCAACGAGTACCCGATTCAGGTGCCGGCGCTGCGCGAACGCCGTGGTGATGCGCGTGTGCTGGGGCTGCGCGTGATCAACGAACTCAACGTCAAATATGGCAAACGCAAGCTGCCGACCAAGTCGCTGCTGCGCTATCTGGCGTATCACACCTGGCCGGGCAACGTGCGCGAGCTGCGCTCGTTCATCCACTATCTGTATCTGCGCTCGGACGGCGATCTGCTGGCTGCGCCGGATGTGGAGCAGACCGTGCCGCAGGCCGACGAAGACGGGTTATTGATTCCGGCCGGCTGGACCATGCGTCAGGCCGAGGACGCCATGATCGAATCGGCCCTGGCGCGTACGCGTTTCAACAAGAAGGCGGCGGCACGCGAGTTGGGGATCAGCGTGCGGACGCTGCACAACCGGTTGAGCGACAAGGACGCGTAGTGACGGACGCTGCATTGCAGGGACGGCAGCGCGAGCTGCTGCATCAGTTGCGTAACCGTCTCAACGTGATGGGCTTTGCGTTGTACGCTTTGCGCAGCGACACCTCCAAGCCGATGGAAACGCTGCGTAACGCGCATCAGTCCGCCACTGAACTGCTCAACCAGCTGGGCGAACAAGAGCGTGCCCAGCAACTGGCAGACGACTCGCACGCCGAGGCACCGCCGGCAGCATCGCCACCCGACGACAACTGATCCGTCGTGCTCTTCTGACTGGATGTGCTGGGTCTGCGATCTGGTAATGGTTAGCAGTCGTGTCGATGCGGAGGCGCTGCGCGTGCAGATCAGTGCATCCTTAAATGCCAACCCATCGATGTCTCAACGTTGGCTCTACTCGTATAACCGCCCTCCTGGTCGGAGGTTTCGCGTGGCGAGGTGGTGTTGTTTCAGGACATGGAAGCTTAGGACCTGCGGGGAGTTGGTCTGTCCGCGCGATGCAGTGGTAGATAGTGACCTTGTGCAGATACTGGAAACGAGCTGGGTATGCCCCACCGACGTTTGCAGTCAATCTCAAAGAGCTGAGTGACGCCGACCAAGCGATTGAATCGTCCAGCAAAGAGTTTCTATCGCCAAACTGAAGAGCGATGGACGCCGAGCGATCCGCACCGTGACCGTGCTAAGCAGCCAAGTGGCGAACCCAGCCAAGGCACGCGCGCTGAAGTGCGCGCGTGCCTTGGTACCGAGCGCGGGCCGATTCCACTGACGGTACGGTGCTGTCCTTCATGCACGGCGCCGCCCCCGCCAATAGCGCCGCCCCGCATGGTTGATCAGGCCGCCTTGCTGGTCCTGGCTGCTTTCTGGTTGCCGCCTTGTTCGGCAAGCAGGGTCAGCTTTTCGTCGGTGGCCTTTTCTTCTTCCAGTGTGGCAAGCAGCAGCGGCAGCGCATCGCTATAGCCGAGTTGCTTGGCCATTGCCGCAATGGTGCCGTACGAAGCGATCTCGTAATGCTCCACCTTCTGTGCGCCACCGATCAGTGCGGCATCGCGCACGGGGCCAGCTTCGATTTCATCGATCACTTCGCGGCTTTCTTCTACCAGGCCTTCCATCGCCGCGCACTTGATGCGCTTGAGCTTGATGCCCAGCACGTCGACCACCTGGTCGATCCGCTCGATCTGACCCTGGGTTTCTTCCAGATGGGTTTCGAACGCGGCTTTCAATTTCGGCTCGGTCGCAGCACGTGCCAAACGCGGTAGCGATTTGGTGAGTTGCTTTTCGGCGCTATAGATGTCCGATAGCTCGTGGATAAAAAGTTCTTCGATCGTCTTGATCGCCATGGGTGGCTCCCGTTGTTGGTCAGAGGTTTGAAATGTCGCGTTCGCCGCCTGGCGGTTACGCGTTTTGGTTGCTCGCGTTCGACAAACGCGAGCACGATGGTTTTCTGATACGTGATTAGCCAGCCGGCCAAAGCGTCTGGCCTCAGGCCGTATCGCGTGATCGCTAAGCTAGTCTTGCGAGTGTTAGCGCGATTAGTGGAAACGGTGATCCCGATGCGATGGCGGCCTGTGCCGTAACGAGTGCGTGCACGCATCGCTCAAGTAGGCGCGCGTTAGAGCACGCCAGCTGGCTAGCAGATGTTTCTGCGTGAGCGTGCGTACATCGCGGTCGCCCGCATCGGTCTGTACAGATGCGACGCGGCATTACTACGAATGCCGTCTTACTGAGATAACGACAGGCCATGCGCAGGCAACATATCGGCGATGGCATGCATGTGGGTGGCGTGTGTGCATGCGGCATAGACGGATGCGCTACAACGCAGTTCACACGCCTGCACGAGATGTCCTATGACCCCGCTGGATAAACCGTTACGTCGTGAGCTACAGATCGGCGACCAGGCGTATACGTTGATCATCGACCGCGACGGGTTGAAGCTGGTCGAGAAAGGAAAACGCAAGGGCGTGCGCTTGCGCTGGGACGCGCTGGTCAACGGCGATGCCGCACTGGCCATCGCCTTGAATGCTTCGCTCGACGATGGGTGAGGTGCTCAAGGCGCCGTGCATAGCAGCGCGATGATCCGCTTGGCTCAGGTCGTCGGAAACAACTGCGCCAGCGTGCGCACTGCCACTTCGGTTGCGGCACGGTCGGGAGTTGCATCGGCATTATTGAAGTCGTTGGCGCCCTGCGCCTGTACCAGCAGCCCGTCGCGACGCGGCACCACATTGAGATTGTGGCCGCGCCAGACCAGACCGTAGGTGACCTCCGGCTGCGGGATCAGGCGCGCGGTCTGCCCACGCACCGGAATCACGCTGTCGTCGCCCAGTAGTGCACGCGCGCCGTAGCCGGTGGCGTTGACCACGATTTTTTCGCGCAGGTCGGTAAACTGACGCGGATCGTCGAAGCTGCGTGTGTAAAGCTCGCCGCCAGCCTGCAGAAAATCCTGCAGCAACAGTCGCGCATATGCGCTGATGTTGAAAGTCAGCTGGCTGTAGCGCCGCACGAACGGCACCGGGAACGGGTGGCTGCCGGCAATCAACGCTTGCGAGCGCGGGCCAAGGTCGTGCAGCAGCGTGCGCTCCAGTGGCGGGTAGTCTGGTTCGTGCGCCTCGGCCGAGGTGACCGGTTGATCGAACGGCACATCCGACAAGGCATAGCCATCGCGCCATTCGATCGGCTCGCCTGGCAGGCCGAGCAGGGTCTGATATCGGCGAAACGAGATCCGCGCCATCTCTTCCCAGCGCGTCTTGAAATCGGCTGTGGCGTGCTCGCTGGTGCAGACGCGCGAATCCGGCGACCACACGCCGGTGGCATAGAACGAGCGCACGTCCGGCAGCCGCTCGCGGGCATAAATGCGCACGCGCAGGCCGGCGCTTTGCGCTGCCACCGCCGTGGTCAGCCCAATCGCGCCACAGCCGATCACTGCCAGCTCGCGCACGTTTGCATCGGCCGCGCGCACCAGTCGCAATGTGTGTTCGGCTGCGCCCCACGACAACGACCAACCGCTGCCGCCGTGCCCGTAGTTGTGCACCACCGTCTTGCGCCCGATGCGTTCTGCCTCGATGCGCGGACCCTGCGCACGGAACGGCCGCGTGCAGCCGTCGATGGCGATGATGCGATCGACCGATGCGCGCATCGGCGTCAGTGCGGGCGCGGCAGCGAAGGGAATCGGCAAGGCATCGGGCGGCGGCAGCGGTGTGGACGGCGCAATGGCCGCCTTGCCGGTGCCAGCCCAACTGCCGGTCGAAGCGGCCGCAAGCGCAAGGCCTGCGCTGTGCAGAAAATGACGGCGGTGCATGCGACTCCTGCGCGGTGGTGTGGAGGGTGGTCGACCGACTGCGATGTAAGACGCGCCGGCGTCCCGCAGCAACACAGCGGGGCCACCCGATGGCAACGCACGCCGACCTGGCACGACAGCGTGCTAGGCCGCTTGCCTTACGGCAACCAGGCAAGCGGTCTGTTGCTTGCGTGTGTCGAGCATACCGCGCAGGCCTTGGCCTGCCGACCGGCCAGGTCGGGTTTCGTCCTGCGATCCCGGTACTTGAGGTGGCGCTGACGGCCATTCGTCGCCCGGGGCTTTCGCAGCCGCACGTGCCGGCTATGCTCGCTCCCGTCCCATCTCCGACGAGTCCCTGCCGTGTCTGCCAGCGTCTTTCTGATCGTGCGTATCGTGTTCGCCTGGGCTGCCGCGCTGGTGGTGGCGGGCAGCATGTGGGCACAGCTGTTCGGCTCTACCGGCGCGTTCTTCGGCCTGATCTGCATGGTGCTGTTGACGCTGGCGTTGATGAGCGCGATCACCCATGTGCGGCGCGTCCGCCTGATCGCCGGACGGTTGGACCACGACACCTTGTCTACGCGTCAGCGCCGCCAGATCGAAGTGCCGCTGGAGGCGCAGGCCAGCTTTGCGGTGGTGGAAGAGGCGGTGCGTGCGCTGCCTCGCGTGCAGGATGTCGAATGCGCGCCGGGCAGCCTGCTGATCCGTGCCAAGATCCGCCGCTTCGACCCATATGCAGGCCGCAAGCCTTCGCGCTGGAATCTGTTTGCGCGCTTTGCCATTACCCACAACCAGGTGCTGGTGACGATTGCGCCGGGGCAGGGCACCAGCAGCGTCACCGTGTTGTGCGAGCCCGATGCCGGCGCCTGGGTGGACCTGTTTGCGGTGGACGAAGGCAGTAACTTCGAGAACGCCGAAGCGATGAATCGCGCGGTGGTGCGCCGGGTCGGCGAGCAGCGTCGCGACGAGCAGGCCGCCGCCGAGCAATCGGTGATGGAAAAGGAACTGGCCGTGGCGCGTTTGAACCTGCTGCATGCGCAGGTGGAGCCGCACTTTCTCTACAACACGCTGGCCAGCGCGCAGGTATTGGCGCGCACCGACCCGCCGCGCGCCGACATCATGATCGGCCACTTGATCCAGTACCTGCGCCGCTCGCTGCCCAGCGCGGACGATGCCACTTCCACATTGGGCGAAGAACTCGAACGCACCCAGGCCTACCTGGAAATCCTGCGCATCCGCATGGGCACGCGGCTGGCGCTGCAGGTGGAAGTGCCGTACGAGCTGCGCGGCCTGCAGGTGCCGTCGATGATGTTGCAGACGCTGGTGGAAAACGCCATCAAACATGGACTGGAACCCAAGCCCGGCGGCGGTACCGTGTGGATCCTGGCGCGCTGCCTGGACGAGCGCCAGGCCACGCTGACCGTGGCCGACGATGGCCAGGGGTTCAACACCCATAGCCACGGCACCGGCATCGGGCTGAAGAATCTGCGCGAGCGGCTGCAGCTGATCTATGCCGGCACCGCCAGCTTTGCCATCGTGTCCAATTTCCCCAGCGGCGTGGCGGCCACGCTCACGCTGCCCTTGCCGGCGCAACCGGCCGCGCCGCGCCCGCCGCCGCTGCCTGACGCCGCCACCACCGAGCAGGTGCAGGCGTGAGCGCGCTACGTGCGGTGATTGCCGAAGACGAAGCGCTGCTGCGGCAGTCCTTGCTCGCGCTGCTGGCCGAGGTGTGCCCGCAACTGCAGGTAGTCGGCGAATGCGAAGACGGCGCCAGCGCGCTGGAGACCATCGCCACTCAGCAGCCGGATGTGGTGTTTCTGGATATCCGCATGCCTGGCCTCACCGGCATCGAGGTGGCACGCGCGATGCGCGAGGTCAGCCCGCGCACGCAGGTGGTGTTTGTCACCGCCTACGATCAATACGCCATCGATGCGTTCGAACACGGTGCGGTGGACTACCTGCTAAAGCCGATCAACCGCGAACGCCTGCAGGCCACCTGGCAACGTGTGCAGCAACGCGCCGCCGCCGGGCAGCCGGACGGCAGCCTGCTGGAAGCGCTCTTGCAGCGCCTGTCGGTACGCCCGGCAGCGTCCGGCGTCGCGCCGCCATTGGCCTGGCTCACTGCCACCAGCGGCCGCGAGACGCGTTTGATCGCACTGGATGAGGTGGCGTATTTCCAGGCTGATCAGAAATACACCACGGTGATGACGGCCGGCGCTGAGGCGCTGCTGCGCACCCCGCTGCGCGAGTTGCTCGATGTGCTCGACCCGCAGGTGTTCAAGCAGATCCACCGCTCCACCATCGTCAACATGAAGGCGGTGGCTTCGGTAGTGCGCGACGACACTGGCAAGGGCCGGCTGGCCCTGCGCGGGCGCAGCGAAACGCTCACCGTCAGCCAGCCGTTTATGAGCCTGTTCCGCGGCATGTAATCCCCCGTCTCCCCCATACCGCATCGACAAGAAAGGACTGCTTCCATGCGCCTGATCGCCTCCCTGGTGTATTGCCTGCTCGCCCTGGCCGGCTGCCACGAACGCAACGGCACCACTTCGATCACCCGCGCCACCAGCGATGGCCGCGACGTGCTTTTCAGCAAGACCTTGGTCACCGACGCCGAGACCAATGTGCATTGCCTGGCCAGCAGCAGCGGCCTGTGCCATTACCTGATCTATGAAGAGCAGTGCCCGACTGCCACGAGCGCCGCCACGGCCAGCGGCGGCACGCCGGCGCCGGTGTGTGCGCGCAAGACGCTGGACAGCTTTGCGCTGCTGCCCGGTCAGGTTCGCGCGCTGCGCGGTCTTCCGGCGGCAGCCCACACCTGCGTGGACCGCAGCGTGCCCGCTGCCGAGTGCCACGGGTAAGCCGCGGCGCGTGGCAGCGTGGCAGCGCGGCAGCGCGGCAGTGTTGCGTAGTGCAAGCAACAACTGCGACGGGCGCACGGGTGCGCGCGCCGTCGCATCGCGGCGTCGCGTAGAGCCTGAATACGCACTGACGACAAGCGGCCGCTTCTGCGATCATTGTCGGCTTGTTGCCGGTTTGCGGCGCCCTCACTGTCAGGCTTTTCATGTCCGAACATTCGTTGCGCCGCGACGTCGGCCCTTTTGCGCTCATGCTTACCGGGCTGGGCTCGATCATTGGTTCCGGCTGGTTGTTCGGCGCCTGGCGCGCGGCTGGGCTGGCCGGTCCGGGCGCCGTCTGGGCCTGGATTCTGGGTGCGGCGATCATCACCACCATCGCGCTGTCCTACGCCGAACTGGGCGCGATGTTCCCCGAATCCGGCGGCATGGTGCGTTACAGCCATTACTCGCACGGCTCGTTGGTGGGCTTCATCGCCGGCTGGGCGAACTGGATCGCGATCGTTTCGGTCATCCCGGTCGAAGCCGAAGCCTCGGTGCAGTACATGGCCTCCTGGCCGTGGGCCTGGGCGCAGGGTCTGTATGTGCAGGCACCTGGCGGAGCTGGCGAGTTGTCGGTGCCCGGGCTGCTGATTTCGGCGGTGCTGGTGCTGGTGTATTTCTTCCTCAATTTCTGGAGCGTCAAGCTGTTTGCGCGCTCCAACACCTTGATCACCGTGTTCAAGCTGGTGGTGCCGGCGGCGACCGGCGTGGCCTTGATCGCCAGCGGCTTCCACAGCGAAAACTTCAGCGTCGGCATCCATGGCGATGCCCACGTGATCGACCTGGCGGCAGTGCTCACTGCGGTAGCCACCGCAGGCATCGTCTTCAGCTTCAACGGCTTCCAGAGCCCGGTGAATCTGGCCGGCGAGGCACGTAACCCGGGCCGCAGCATTCCGTTCGCGGTGCTCGGCTCGATCGCGCTGGCCACGGTGGTCTATGTGATCCTGCAGGTGGCCTATATCGGCGCGGTGCCGCCGGATCTGCTGGCCAAGGCCGGCTGGCACGGCATCGATTTCCGCTCGCCATTCGCCGAGCTGGCCATCATCGTCAACCTGCATTGGCTGGCGATGCTGCTGTACATCGATGCGTTCGTCAGCCCCAGCGGCACCGGCATCACCTACACCGCCACCACCGCGCGCATGGTCTATGGCATGGAAAAGAACGGCACCATGCCGGCCGCGCTGGGCAAGCTGCACCCGGTGTGGGGCGTGCCGCGCATGGCGATGTTCTTCAACCTGGCGGTGTCGTTCGTGTTCCTGTTCTTCTTCCGCGGCTGGGGCACGCTGGCGGCGGTGATCTCGGTGGCGACGATCATTTCCTATCTCACCGGGCCGATCAGTGCGATGGCGCTGCGTCGCCACGCGCCGGAACTGCATCGCCCGCTGCGCATCGCCGCCTTGCCGGTGCTGGCCGGCGTCGCGTTCGTGATGGCGACCGAGCTGCTGTACTGGGCGCGCTGGCCGCTGACCGGCGAGATCATCCTGCTGATGGTCGTGGCGCTGCCGGTGTACTGCTACTACCAGGCCAAGCAGGGCTGGCCGGATCTGCGCCGCAATCTCAAGGGCGCGGCCTGGATGATCTGCTACCTGCCGATCATTGCGCTGCTGTCCTGGGCCGGCAGCAGCGATTTCGGCGGCCATGGCTACCTCAGCTACGGTACCGACCTGGCGGTGGTCGCCGCAGTCGGCGTGGTGTTCTACATCTGGGGCGTCCGCAGCGGCTGGCGCACCCCGTCGGTGGAGCAGGCGGTGGCGCGGGCTTGAGTGGGGCGTGTCAGCGGAATGCGGGTTGGAGACCGCTGCGCGCAGCAGATAGTGCAGATGGAGCTTGATCGTAGCGGGGTTCCCGCCTGCGATGACGTTGCCAGCCGATCGCACTGGAATATTCGCCACGATCCGATGACATAAAAAACGGCCGGTGCACTGCGCACCGGCCGTTCTTGTTTGGAGTAGTCACCGTCTACCCACGGCGTGCTGCAGCAACATCCATCGCTGCAGCGGTGCGCTGGTCGCTTAGGCGTTGACGACCAACCGTGGTGCGCCATCGAAGCGGTCCAGGTCGCGCAGCAATTCGGTGTAGCGGCGCAGGCGGCCCATCTCACGCATATTGACGATGTCCTCGTGGCGCAGTTCGCGCTTGGAGGTCACTTCCTGCTTGTAGTGCAGCACTTCCGGGTAGCGACGCGTCATGTCCAGCGCGTCGGCAACGCACTCGACCGAGTCTGCATCCGGCGCCACCCGCGCGCGGCTGTTGAAGGCGCGCAACCAGCGCTCGAAACCGGCGCTGTGATCGAACAGATCGGCGATGTACCACATGATGAACAGGATCGACGCCCACGAGGTAAAGATGATCACCACGCGGCTAAAGGTCAGGTGGTAGTCGTTCTGCCACAGCTGATGCGTGATCACGCCGAGCAGCACCAGCGAAATCGCCTGCCAGCCGATGATCGAGGCGATCACCCATTGCTTCTTGGCCACCTTGAGCAGATCGAGCTCTTCGTCGAGCTGCGTGTCGGTCTTGTCGCGCCAGTAGACGACCTGCTCGTCGAAGGAGCGTCGATGGAGTGCGTTGTCCTGCAATAGCAGGCCTAAACCCTGAAACAAAGCGATCATGACAAGCTCCTAACGGATGACTGGTACGAACGACTTGCTGCACCGGCGGTTGCTGGTGCCCTGGAGCGACCGACGCGCCTTGCGCTGCATGACAAGGTCGGACGGCTCTAGTTCTAGCACTTTCGCTGTGCATGGCAATGCCTGCGGCGAACCTGTGGCCGCGCAAAGTTGCGCACTTGCGCACAAAACGCTGAATTCAGGCGGTTTGTCTGCAATGCCATGGCATCGCGCGCGCATTGCATCGCCACTCTTGTTGCACTGCACACTTGCTACTGCGGCGATCCCGCGCGTGACTTGGCTTAGCCAGGCTGGGGATCGGGACGCGTCGGCGGGGGTGGGCACGCGGCTACCAAAACGACGGCGCGGCCTCGGGGTGGGCGCGGCCGGTGCTCATCATCGGAACTCCCCTGCGGACGAGACGGCTCGCCCGCGCCGTCCGCGTCCACCTGACGACTGCGCTATTAGGTGATGGTGGCTCCAAGTGCGGGCGCTGCGCCCCCGCAGCTGGCTAAACAAGAACGACGGCGCGTCGCTGTGGCTGACCGGTGGATGAGGCAGCTGTGGGAGGGTAGTCCCGCACTGACGTGATCGTGCAGGCGCATCCGTATCATGGTGGCATGTCAGCCGTCCTGCGTACCCTCACTGCCCCCGCCGCCGAACAGATCCGCCGCTGGGTGCTGGGCGCGTTTCCGCGTGGCCAGAGCACCATCGAATACGATCAGCCGCTCGGCGATCCCGGCATTTTCGGGCCCGACAGCGTCACCTGGCGCGTGCACTCCGAATTTCCCGGCATGTTGTCCGGCGGGTTGTGCGCATTGATGCTGCAACTGTTGCACCCGCGCGCGCTGGCCGGGGTCTACGATCACTCCAACTTCCGAGCCGATCTGGTCGGTCGGCTGCGGCGCACCACTAACTTCGTCGCCGGCACGACCTACGCGCCGCAGGCCGAAGCCGAACAGCTGATCGCGCGCGTGCGGCGTATCCATTCGCATATCCGCGGCCAAACCGCCGACGGCGTGCCGTACGAGGCCAACGATCCTGCGCTGCTGACCTGGGTGCATGTCACCGAAGCCTACGGGTTTCTGCAGGGCTGCCGGCGCTATTGCCGTGATGTACCGGACGCAATTGCCGACCGCTACTACGACGAAGCGCGACGCGTGGCCGAAGCCCTCGGCGCGACCGATGTGCCCGCCAGCGAGGCCGCGGTGGAGGCGTATTTTGCGTCGGTGCGCGGCGAGCTGCGCATGGACGCACGCTCGCGCGAGGTGCTCGACATCCTCACCAGCATCCAGCTGCCGGTGCCTGCGGCAGGGCTGTCGCGCGGCGTGTTCCTCGGTGCCGGCACTGCGTTGTTGCCGGGCTGGGCCAGCGACATGCTGGGCCGCACCACCACCCAGCGCGCACAGGCACGCGCATCCGCCCGCCTGCTGCGTAGCCTGTCGCCGTTGTTCCGCACCGCGTTGCGCGACGGCTTATCGGCCCGTGCCTGCCGGCGCATGCAGTTGGAACCGGCGACGTTGCTGCAGTGGCCTGAGTAGCGGTTTGGCAGGTGGGATTTGTGTGTGGCTTGCGTACTGGTTTAGTGCTGCATGGTGCTGCGGGTGCGGTTACATCGCCACGACTACCGACCCTCACCCCAACCCCTCTCCCGGTGGGAGAGGGGCTTGTCTGCGGCGCCTTCTCGCAAGGCTGCAATAACCGATCAATCCTGCAGTGAATGACCTGCGATGTGTCTGCGCATCCGGCACCAAGTTTGTCTCACGCAGCGATTTGACCTGCGGCGTGCCCGAGCGAGCGGCCTGCAACGTTTTCTCTCGCGGTGATTGACCTGCATGTAAAGAGCAATCGGCAGCCAAGACCCTCTCCCCCGAGAGATGCGTTTGGGTGAGGCAACAGCGCGCGTGGGGCGACAACGCCAGTAAAGAGCAATCGGCAGCGAAGACCCTCTCCCAACGAGAGATGCGTTTGGGTGAGGCAACAGCGCGCGTGGGGCGACAACGCCAGGCATGTCGGGCCGACATCAGGCCGACACTGCAACCCACTACACGGGCCGCGTTGTGGGCGATGGCCGATTGAGCAGTATGACCGTCCGATGATGGCAGGCACGCTGACAGTTGTGGTTACATCACCGCTTCACGACCGGCACCAACACTTACCAGATCTTGACCCGCTGCTCGGGCGCCAGATACAGCTGTTGGTCCTGCGTCACATCGAAAGCCGGGTACCACGCATCCAGATTGCGCACGGTCTGCGCGCGGAAGCGTCCGGGAGCGTGCACATCGGTGAGCACGGCGTTGCGTAGTGCGGCGTCGCGGTACTTGCCGCGCCAGGCTTGCGCAAAGCCGAGGAAGAAGCGCTGATCCGGGCTGAAGCCATCGATGGTCTGCGGCTGCTTGCCCTGCAGCGACAGCTGGTACGCATCGTACGCGGTGGCCAGGCCGGCGACGTCGGCGATGTTTTCGCCCAGCGTCAGCTTGCCGTTAACCGCCAGATCGTCAAACGGCTTGTACGCGCCGAACTGCGCGGCAAGCGCATTGCCGGCGGTCTCGAATTTCTTCAGATCCTGCGGCGTCCACCAGTTGTGCAGCTCGCCGTGTTCGTCGAACAGTGCGCCCGTGTTGTCGAAACTGTGGCTGATCTCATGCCCGATCACCGCGCCGATCGCGCCGTAGTTCACCGCATCGTCGGCGGCTGGGTCGAAGAACGGCGGTTGCAGAATCGCGGCCGGGAACAGCAGGCGATTTTCCAGCGGCACATTCAACGCGTTGACCTCCTGCGGCAGCATGTACCACTCGCGATGATCGACCGCCTTGCCCAGCTTGGCGATGTTGCGGCGATACTCGAACAGGCCGGCGCGTTCCACGTTGCCCAGCGCATCGTCGCGACGTACGTCGAGCGCGCTGTAGTCGCGCCAGCTGTCCGGGTAGCCCACCGCCACGGTCAATCCGGCGATCTTGGCCTTGGCGTGCTGTTTGGTCTCCGGCGTCATCCACTCCAGCGCATCGATGCGCTTGCCGAATGCAGCGATCAGGTTCTTGACCATCTCTTCGACGCGGGTCTTGGTTTGCGCACTGACGTACTTCTGCACATAGCGCTTGCCGACCGCTTCGCCCAAGGCGGCGTTGGTGGCATCGATCCCACGCTTCCAGCGTTGGCGTTGTTGCGGCGTGTCTTCCAGGGTGGTGCCGTAGAACGCAAACTGCTCATCGGCAAACGCCTTGGACAGATACGGCGATGCACGATCCAGCGCACGAAAACGCAGATAGTCCTTCCAGGTCTGCAGCGGCTCGGACTGCACCAACGCCGACAACCCGCGCACGGCTTGCGGCTGCCACACGATGAAGTCCTGTTGCGCTTTCAGACCGGCGGCATCGAAGAACAGCGGCCAGTCAAGGCCGGGAGCGTTCCGCACAAAATCGGCCTGTTTCCAGGCATTTGCGCCCGCCTGCACGTTGTTGGTCTGCTCGGGCGTGGCGTGCACGCGCGCGATTGCGACTTCCAGTGCCAGGATGCGCTCGGCCTTGGCCGGAGCATCGTCGATGCCGGCCAGTTCCAGCAACTTGACGATGTGGGCGCGGTAGGCATCGCGCAGCCGCGCCATGCGCCCGCCGTCCAGGTAGAAACTGCGCTCGGGCATGCCCAGGCCGCCTTGCACCAGGTACGGCGCATAGCGGCCGGGGTTGTGCAGATCCTGCGAGACCCACAGGCCGAACAGACGGTCGGTGTAGAAATTCGTCGAGTTGAGCAGGTCCACATCGGCGCGTAGCTGCCCACCCAGGGTGCGTGCCAGCGCCTGCTTGTCTTCCAGCTGCGCGATGGCGTCGAGCTCCGGCTGCACCGGCCGCACGCCCTTGGTCTCGATGCTGGCTTCGTCCATATAGGCGGCGTAATAGTCGCCGATCTGCTTGTCCTCACCGGTGACGCGGTCGTTGGCGGCGGCGCCTTCGATGATGTCGCGGCTGTGGCGCTCGGTGTCGATGGCGATGCTGACGAAGCTGTTCAAGCTGGAGCGGTCGTCGGGAATCTGCGTGGTCTTGACCCAGTTGCCGCTGGCGTAGCTGAAGAAATCGTTGCCCGGCGCCACGCTGCGATCCATGCCTGCCATATCGAAGCCGAAATCACCGAGCTTGGGCGTGCTGGGGGCGGGCGTGGTGCGGGTGTCGGCCGCTGGTGCCGCGCCATCGCGGTGACAGGCTGCAGTGGTCAATGCCGCAGCAGCCATGGCAGCGATCAGGACAGGGCGGTGCAAAGAAGCCATGCGGCGCAACTCGGAAACAGAAACAAGGACCGCAGTGTAAGTGGCATGCGGTGCCACGTCCCGATTTGAGGGCAGGCGCCTATGCATCCTGGCGCGTTGTGGACACGCTCGGTTCAGCGCCGTCGCTGATACCAAAAACCCAGCGCGTCGCGGGTCTGCAGCATGCGGCGCCCACGCCACAGGAAACGCAGCAGCAAGCCCAGGTGCTCGCGCTTGGAAAAACTGCGCAGCTTGCGGTCTGATGTGTGCACGGTCTGGCGCAGGATCACAAAGCGCCCGCAGCGTGCCAGTGCACGGCTCAAGGCCACATCTTCGCCGGCGTAGTACCGCGTGTCGAAGCCGCCCGCGCTGACGAAGGCCACGCGCGTGCAGAACAGAAAGCAGCCGGGCGCGATGCCGGTAACGCGAAAGAACCAGCCAAACGCAGCCTGCGCTGCACGTTCGAACCACACCCGGTCGCCCTGCAGATGCACCTGCGCACCGCCGCCCACCGCGCCGGCCTCCAGCGCGGCCAGTGCGGCGCCGACAACCTGCGGGTTGATCAAGGTATCGGCATCCAGAAACAGCAGGCGCTCGCCTTGTGCGGCCTGCGCGCCCGCATTGCGGGTGGCAGCGATATGCCGCAGCTCTACCTCCAGCACCTGTGCTCCGTTGTCGCGCGCAATGCGTGCGGTGTCGTCCTCGCAAGCATCGGCCACCACGATCGCTTCGTAGTCCAGGTGCATCGCCTGTGCGCAGGCATGCAGGCACTGCAGCGTTTCGCCGATCAGTGCAGCCTCGTTATGCGCGGGAATCACGAAGGACAGCATGGGACGTGGTGTGAGCGACGATGCGCCGAGTGTGCAAGCACCGGTGGTGCGATGGCGTGAGTGCATGCGATCGGCACAGCCATAGCGTGCTCGGCTGGACGTGGCCGTCGGGGCGAGGCGCGCATGTCTGTCGCTCGTATTTCTTCGTGCCGGCGCTGTGCACAGACGCTTTCAGTCGCCCAGCGCGAGACCGCAGCGATTGCTGCGGTCTCGCGGTTATGGCTCAGCGGTTGACCGCGCCCATCATCGCTTCGGGGTAACGCGTGCCGGCCGCAGCCTGCGCCGGGAAAATCGCATCGATGCGCGCCAGTTCGTCGGGCATCAGTGCCACCTCCAGCGCGGCGATGTTCTCGTCCAGATATGCCGCACGCTTGGTGCCGGGGATCGGGATCAGGTCCTGGCCCTGCGCCAGTACCCAGGCCAGTGCCAGTTGCCCGGGTGTGATGCCCTTGTCGGTGGCGATCGCCTTGACCTGCTCCACCAACTGCAAATTGCGGGTGAAGTTGTCGCCCTGGAAACGCGGCGAATGCCGGCGGTAATCATCCGCGTCGAAGTCGTCGGGCGATGAGAACGCGCCGGTGAGAAAACCGCGGCCCAGCGGCGAGTACGGCACGAAACCGATGCCGAGCTCGCGCACGGTGGCGAACACGCCGTTGTCTTCCGGCTCGCGCGACCACAGCGAGTATTCGGTCTGCACCGCGGTGATCGGGTGCACGGCATGCGCGCGGCGGATGGTGGCTGCGGCCGCTTCCGACAGCCCGAGAAAGCGCACCTTGCCCTGTTCGACCAGACGCGCCATCGCACCGACCGTGTCTTCGATCGGCACGTTGGGATCCACGCGGTGCTGGTAATACAGATCGATGTGCTCCACGCCAAGACGGCGCAGGCTGGCCTCGCAGGCGGACTGCACGTAGGCGGGGCTGCCATCGATGCCGCGCACCGACGGGTCGTTGGGATCGAGCTTGATGCCGAATTTGGTGGCCAGAAACACCTCGTGCCGGCGGGATGCGATTGCCTTGCCCACCAGCACTTCATTGGTGTGCGGGCCATACATGTCGGCGGTGTCGAGCAGGCTGATGCCGCGGTCGAGCGCGCGATGGATCACCGCGATCGACGCAGCCTCATCGCTGCGGTCGCCATAGAACGCGCTCATGCCCATGCAGCCGAGGCCGAGTGCGGAAACGGTGGGGCCGGAACGGCCAAGTGTGCGGGTTTGCATGGTGGGGGAAGCTCCGTGCAGCGAGGTAGGCGGGGAGAGTGGCGCGGCGTGCGTTAGCGCGATGTGGCCCACGCGCGAATGCTTGAGGCCGGTGAGTGGGGGGCGATGCTTTTTTTCTTTGGAATTGCAGCGCTGTGCAGTTTCCACGGATTTAACAGCGGATGCGCTGAGCAAGGGTCCAGTTGTTGAAGGCACTGATGACACGACAGCGTCGCGTAGTAAACAGCGTTTGCTGCAGCATTCGATGACCTTTGGCGACACACAGCGTCTGCGTCTCGTTGCGCTTGCCGTATCGCCCATCGCGCGCGACGTGTTGCCGACGCCGCCATCGGCAGCCTGGCTTGGCCTGGTGCCGAAGACTGCGCGTGCGATGTTGCGGAACATCATGCTGTTGTCGACGCACGGCACGATCTCGCATTGCCACGCGCTTTAGGTATCACTGAGTGCAGTGCGCGCAGCCCCAGCGATCCGCCAGTGGTCACACGACGCAGTCAATGCCAACGACATCGGCCAACCTGCACGCGTTCTCTCGGCGCCACGCCTGCAACCGCATCGTTAAACAAACCAACGCCCGCGCGTATCGGGCCGCCTCAAGCCGGCCCAAACGCGCGGGCGCTGCGATGGTGGCCTTAGCCCTTGAGCTTGTTGGCAAACTCGGCGACGCGCTTGCCAAGCAGCCTTGCGGTTTCCAGATCGCCGCTGCGCGGGGCTTCGTCCGGCGATGCGTCCGAGGGCGAGATTGCCAGCGCGCCGCCCCAACCGGCGGTCCAGTTGATGTCCTGCGGCCCGTGCGCCTTGGTGTTGGACGGCGGCAGACCGGTGCCGACCCAGACCTGCCCGTGCTGCTGCGACAAGGTCCAGAAATACTGGATGGTGGCGTACTTGTCGCCGTTCACCGAGGCCGAGTTGGTGAAGCCGGCGGCGACCTTGTCCTTCCATGCCTGCGCAAACCACGGCTTGGAGCTGTCGTCGGCAAACCTCTTGAACTGCCAGGCCGGCCCGCCCATGTAGGTGGGGCTGCCGTAGATGATCGCGTCGGCTGCGCCGATCGCCTCCCAGGCGTCGTCGGGCAGTT
Organism: Xanthomonas sp. Leaf148; assembly: GCF_001423585.1. GTDB lineage: Bacteria > Pseudomonadota > Gammaproteobacteria > Xanthomonadales > Xanthomonadaceae > Xanthomonas. Next base: position 611,136 of record NZ_LMOP01000008.1, read on the forward strand.
TGCCGTCCTGGTCGATGCGGTACAGCGTGGCCTCGCCGACACTGGCGGCCCCTGCATGCACGGCTTCGGCCTGCTTGACGGTGTGGCCGTAGCCGCTGAAATACACGATGGCGATCTTGCTCATGGACGCTCCTGCTGAACGAGGGAGGCCGATTGTGCGCACACCAGCCGCGACAGATGAATGACCACGTGCGGGACGAACTGTTGCCGCGGCCGCTTGGGGCGGCCAATACAACCACTGCACAGCCACCGGGCAGGCGCAGCCGGCGTTCTGTGCTCACATGTCCTGGTTCTGAGCGCGCCACCCACACCAACGTAGGATTGCTGACGCGTGTTGCCGGCCGCCGCTTTAGCCAGTCGCCGGCGCTAGGTGCGGCGTGTGCCAGGCGCGCTGCCACACCAACCGACGATAGCTGACGCGTGTTGCCGACCGCGCTTAGCCGGCCGCCGGCTCGGCCAGGCATTCGAGCAGGTAGTCGATGAAGCTGCGCACCTTCGGCGCCAGATGGCTGCGGCTGGCGTACACCGCAAAGATGCCGATCTCGCCGAGTTGGTAGTCGGGCAGGATGCGCAGCAGGCGACCGCTGGCGATATGCGCATCGGCCAGGAAGTCCGGTTGCATCACGATGCCCTGGCCGGCCAGCGCCGCCGCATTGAGCACGTGGCCGTTGTTGGCGCGCAGCCCGCCGTGGATGCGTACATCGACATCGCCGTCCGGGCCATGGAAGCGCAGCTCGTCGCCGCTGGGCGAGTATTGGTACAGCAGACATTCGTGGCCGGCCAGGTCGGACGGATGCTTCGGCGTACCGGCGCGCGCCAGATACGCCGGCGCTGCGCAGGGCAGCAGCCGAACCTTGCCCAGTTGCCGCGCGATCAGCATCGGCGCCGGCTGGCGGGTGATGCGGATGGCCACATCGAAGCCTTCTTCGACCATATCGACCAGGCGATCGGTCAGCGACAGGTCCAGCTCCACCTGCGGGTAGCGTGCGCGAAAGCCGGGCAGCAGCGCGCCCAGACGCTCGATCCCATAGCTCACCGGCGCATTGACTCGCAGCACACCGGACGGCTCCAGCGCCTGCGCGCCGATGGTGGCTTCCAGGTCGTCCAGATCGGCCAGCAACTGCAGGCAACGCTGGTAGTACGCCGTGCCGGCGCTAGTCAGGCTGACCCGGCGCGTGGTGCGGTTGAGCAGGCGCGTGCCCAGGCGTTGTTCAAGCGCGGCGACCTGGCGGGTGACGTTGGCGGTGGAACGGTCCAGCGCATCGGCGGCGGCGCTGAAGCCGCTGCGTTCGGCCACCGCGGTGAACACACGCATCGCATCGAGGGTATCCATGGCCGTTCCGATTGTTTCTTTGGTTGCAATAAATTATCCGAATCCGATGTATTTATCAGATTTTAGTAAGTAATAGGCTGTGTGGGTCCTCAACGGAGTGCCCGTCATGTCCACCCACCTCGCACCGCCTGGGACTGCTGCCTACGGCGCGGCACTGCTGCGTATCAGCCTGGGCGCCCTGTTTCTGGTGCATGGTCTGACCAAGCTGTTGGTGTTCACCCCGGCCGGCACCGTGGGCTACTTCCAGTCGCTCGGCCTGCCCGCCGCGCTGGCCTATCTCAGCATGGCGCTGGAACTCGGCCTGGGCCTGGCGTTGCTGTTGGGCCTTTACGCACGCTGGGTGGCGCTGCTCGGCGTGCCGCTGCTGCTGGGCACCATCGTCAGCGTGCATGGCGCCAACGGGTTCGGTTTCTCCAACCCGGGTGGCGGTTGGGAGTATCCGGCGCTGTGGGCGGTGTTACTGATCGTGCAGTCGCTGCTGGGCGATGGCGCGCTTGCGCTGAAGCCGGCGCGCTGAAGCCTGTCATTTTGAAGCCTGTCATATAAGGAGACACGCATGAGCCGCATGCCATCGTTGTACATCTCGCATGGATCGCCGATGACGGCGTTGCAGCCTGGCCAGGTCGGGCTGCGCCTGGAAGAACTGCGGCAGCTGCTGCCACGGCCGCGCGCGATCGTCGTCGCCACCGCGCACTGGCTGGGCCGTCGCCCGCTGGTCAGCGCTGCCGCGCGGCCGGCGACGATTCACGACTTCGGCGGTTTTCCTGCGCCGTTATACGAGTTGGAGTATCCCGCGCCCGGGGAGCCTGCGCTGGCGCAGCAGATCACCCGCCGCCTGGAACAGGCCGGCCTGCATCCGCAGCTGGACCCGCAACGCGGCTTCGATCACGGCGTGTGGGTGCCGCTGCGCTTGCTGTACCCGGCGGCCGACATCCCGGTGGTGTCGGTGTCGATCCAGCCCGAACTCGGCCCTGCCCACCAGTTTGCGGTGGGGCGCGCGCTGGCACCGCTGCGCGACGACGGCGTGCTGGTGATCGGCTCGGGCAGCATCACCCACAACCTGCACGATTTTCGCCACGGGTATAGCGTGGAGCGCGAGGCGCCGTATGTGCGCCCCTTCATCGAATGGACCGAGCGCAAACTGCTGGAAAACGACATCCCCGCGCTGCTCGACTATCGCCGACAGGCGCCGTATGCCGAGCGCGCGCATCCCAGCGACGAGCACCTGTTGCCGCTCTATGTCGCGATGGGTGCGGCCGGTGGCGACCAACTCGGCGCGCAGCGGATCGATGCCGGGATCGACCTGGGCTTTCTGGCGATGGATCTATATCGCTTCGACGGTGATGCCGCGATTGCCGCTTGATCGGGTTGTGAAGGCAGTGCCGCTAACGCGGCGGCACTGGAGCACTAAGGGCGGCACTTTGACACACGGCGGTAACGGCGTGACTGCCGTGCCGCAGCGTTGGGTGCAGTAGTGCTACGCCGCAGCGATAAGCGCATTCGGCCGTACCGCAGCGCTGACGACATCACCGCGGCACCGTAGTGTTGAGGCATCACCACAACACCGCAGTGCTGAGGCATGACTACAACACCTCAGTGCTGAGGCATCACTACAACACCGCAGCGTTGAGGCATCACCGCTGCCCCGCAGCGCTCTGAAGCATTCACGATCTGCTGCGGTGCAGTCTCATAGGCTGAGACGCCCTGGCTGCATGCTGCCCGCTTGAAAATCCTCGACAAGCTCGCCGTCCTCGCCGACGCCGCCAAATACGATGCCTCGTGCGCCTCCAGTGGGGCGAACAAGCGCAATTCGCTCGGTACCGGCGGGATCGGCAGTACCGAGGGCATGGGCATCTGCCACTCGTACACGCCCGATGGCCGCTGCGTGTCGCTGCTGAAGATATTGCTGACCAACTTCTGCATCTTTGACTGCGCTTACTGCGTCAATCGCGTGTCCAGCAATGTGCGCCGCGCGCGCTTCACGCCTGAAGAAGTGGTCACGCTGACGCTGGATTTCTACAAGCGCAATTACATCGAAGGCCTGTTCCTGTCCAGCGGCATCATCCGCAACTCCGACTACACCATGGAACAGCTGGTGGAAGTGGCGCGGCAGTTGCGCGAGGTGCATCGTTTTGCCGGCTACATCCATCTCAAGACCATTCCCGACGCCGCGCCCGAGCTGCTGGCTGCGGCTGGCCGCTATGCGGACCGTCTGAGCATCAATGTGGAGTTGCCGACCGAGCAGGGCCTGACCTTGCTGGCGCCGGAAAAAAGCGTTGGCGGCATTCGGTCGGCGATGGGCGAGCTACGTTGGCGCATCGAAGAAAACCAGCTGGAGCGCAAGGCCGAAAAGGTGCGCCGGGCCAAGCCGCCGCGCTTTGCGCCGGCAGGCCAGAGCACGCAGATGATCGTTGGCGCCGACGATGCCAACGACCGCGCCATCTTGGACACCAGCCACAATCTCTACGGCAATTACCGCATGCGGCGGGTGTATTACTCGGCCTTCAGCCCGATCCCGGATGCATCGTCCAAGCTGCCGCTGCAGGCGCCGCCGTTGCAGCGCGAGCATCGGCTGTATCAGGCCGATTGGTTGCTGCGGTTCTACGAATTTTCGGTAGAGGAAATCGCGCCTGCACAATCCAGCGGCATGCTGGACCTGGACGTGGACCCCAAGCTGGCCTGGGCGCTACGTAACCCGGAGCGGTTTCCGGTGGATCTGAATGTAGCGCCGCGTGAGATGTTGTTGCGGGTGCCAGGGTTGGGTACCCGCAATGTGGAGCGGCTGCTGTTGTCGCGCCGGCATGCACGGTTGCGGGTGGGCGATCTGGCGCGGCTGCGGGTGCCGATGAAGAAGCTGCTGCCGTTTGTGAGTGTGCTGGATCATCATCCAAGACAGCGCCTGGACGATCCGGCACGGTTACGTGCGCAGTTGGCGCCCGCACCGCGGCAGGCAAGTTTGTTCGATTGATGCTCCTGCCTTCTCCTATCGGGAGAAGCTGCCCGAAGGGCGGATGAGGGTGCGCCCGCAGGTATGAGCTGGACGTTCTTGATGGCTGCCACGAATCTCCAACTTCGGTCGCCGAATTCCTGCTCCAAGCGTTTGGGTACCTTGCGGCGCGGGTGATGTGTCTTGGCAGACGTCACCAAAACCGCCATCGCCCGATGCGATCCTGCGCGGGAGCGACAAAGCGATAGCAGCGATAACAACTGAAAAAAAGCAGCAGTAAAGATGCAAGACACAACCAGAGTGCCGGCGACGAAGCGACAGCCGGATCGGAAATCTTGAGGTCAGGTATACGTAATGTTCAGCGCTGAGGTCGAACCACCGTGGAGTTTCGAGGCGTGGCGTGCGTTGGCGCGGGCGGGGTGGTGTGCGCAGGTGGAACCGGACGATGTGGCATGGAACGGTGGGGCGCAGGGTGGGTTGTTGATGGGGCAGGGGTTGCTGGAGTTGCCGCTGACCGTGCCGCCGCCGCGGGTGTCGGCGGACTTCATGCAGCTGGCTGCATCGGTATTGTGTCATCGCGATCCACAGCGGCACGCGGTGCTGTATCGGTTGTTGTGGCGAATCGCTTCTGGCGAAAAGGCGCTGCTGGAGCGCGCCACCGATGTGGATGTACACCGGCTTCGGCAATGGCAAAAGGCGGTGCAGCGCGATACGCACAAGATGAAGGCATTCGTGCGCTTTCGGCGTTTGCCTGGAGAAGAGGAAGATTTTGTGGCCTGGTTCGAACCCGAGCATTGCATCGTGGATCGGGTGGCGCCGTTCTTCGCGCGGCGGTTTGCCGGCATGCAGTGGGCGATCCTCACGCCATACCGCAGCGTGCGCTGGGATGGCGAGGCGTTGTCGTTTGGCGATGCGGCGGTACGGTCGCAGGTGCCGGCCGACGACGCGCAGGAAACCCTGTGGCGCACGTACTACGCGCACATCTTCAATCCTGCGCGGCTCAACCCCACCATGATGCGGCAGGAAATGCCGCAGAAATACTGGAAAAACCTGCCCGAAGCGGCGCTGTTGCCGGAGTTGATCCGCGAGGCGGGTGTGCGCGTACGCGAGATGGCCGAGCGTGCGCCCGAGCCGGTGCGGCGGCGCGTGCCAGCGGCGCCCGCGCCCGCCGTGGAAGTTGCAACGCAAAGTCTGGCGCAGTTACGCACGGCCGCGCGCGACTGTCGCCGCTGCGAGCTGTGGCAACCGGCGACGCAAACGGTGTTTGGCGAAGGGCCGGACGATGCATCGGTGATGGTCATCGGTGAACAGCCCGGCGACGAAGAGGATCTCAGCGGGCGTCCGTTCGTGGGCCCGGCCGGGCGTCTGTTCACCATGGCGCTCGACGAACTGGGCGTGGATCGCCAGGCCTTCTACGTGACCAATGCGGTCAAGCATTTTCGTTTCGAGCAACGCGGCAAGCGGCGCCTGCATCGCAATCCGGAGCGTGCGCATGTGCAGGCATGCAGTGGCTGGCTGCAGGCCGAGCGCGCGCAGCTGCGGCCCGCACACATCGTTTGTCTGGGAGCGACTGCGGCACAGGCAGTACTGGGGCGGGGCTTTCGTTTGATGCAGCAGCGTGGGCAGTGGCAACGGCTGGGCGACGGCACGCCGGTACTGGCGACGGTGCATCCGTCTTGGGTGCTGCGACAAGGCTCCGAGGCGGCGCGCGAGGAAGGTTATCGCGGCTTTGTGGAGGACCTGCGGCTATTGTTGGCGCCGCCGAGTGCGGCAAGCGATCTGGCCAAGGCATAAAAAAAGCGCGTGCAAATGCACGCGCATGGTGTCGGAGAACAAGCCACCAAGAGAGGTCGCCGGCATGCCGGCGACCTCGTTACCGCCGCTTCGCGGTTGGGTCGCGCGTCTTGCAACTGCACGCGCATGAATCGGCGCGTCGATGGGCCAGTGGACACGACCAACTCGTGCCCACAACGATCGCCCACCGACGCCATGCAATCACGCATCAGCGAATGCGTCGCTAAGCGCCCACCGACGAACATGCGAGCCGTTTGCGTCGGTGGGAAAGCCGGGCATGCGCCAGCGACGTGCCTGCAGTTACGGCATCAGCACCTTGTCGATCACATGGATCACGCCATTGCTCTGGTTGACGTCGGCAATGGTGACGGTGGCGGTGTTGCCCTTGGCGTCGGTGAGTGTGACTTTCTTGCCATTGAGCTTTGCGGTCAGCGGCTCGCCCTGCACGGTGGTCAGCGTGGCACTACCGCCCCCGGCCTTGATCTTGGCGATCAACGAGGCCGCGTCCACCTTGCCCGGTACCACGTGGTAGGTGAGCACCTTGGTCAGCATCGGCTTGGATTCGGGCTTCAGCAGCGTGTCCACCGTGCCGGCCGGCAATGCGGCAAACGCAGCATTGGTCGGGGCGAAGACGGTGAACGGGCCCGGGCCCTTCAAGGTGTCGACCAGGCCAGCCGCTTTGACGGCTGCCACCAGGGTGGTGTGATCCTTGGAGTTGACCGCGTTGTCGACGATGTCCTTGGTCGCCAGCATCGGCGCGCCACCCACCATCGGATTGGACGCAGCGTAAGCGGGAGCCATCGCGCTGGTGAGGGCAATAGCGGTGGCAATGGCAAGCGACTGGAATGAGGTCTTCATGAGGCATCGATCCTTTGGGTGAGCGATTACCTGGATGGCAATCGTGGATCTTGATACGCGGCCAGATGCGGCGCGGATGCATCACGTGGTTTTTACATAAGGATGCTGCGCTGCACCGTTGTCATAATCCCCAGTAGCAAACCGCGATCGAATGGTCCGTGGTTGAGTCTGTTCGATCAGCAATGCCCGCACATTCCGACCGACGGTTGAAAAACTCCTTGGCGAAACTGCAATGCAGGACGCGCGATCCGGCTGTCACTAAGAGCAGCTAACCAACCGACGGTGCAGCTGCCAGGCGGACACGGCCAGTGCTCGGTGCGGCATGTGCCACGCGCACACTGCGGTTTCTCCGCGCCGTCCATACCCACCCGACAATTGCTCGCTCCGCGTTGTTAGCCACTCTAATTCCAGCGGCGTCGCCGCTATCGCATGACCTCCCTAATGCTGCACGAATGTTCGCGATTGGAAAAAGCGACATCGGTCAGTGCGATTAGTCTTGACGCCCTTGCGTGATAATCCTTTCTAAGGCGCTGTAGACCATGAAGTCCCAAAATAGTGAATTCAATCGACTGGTGCTGCCGACAGTGTGGGTGGCAGGCGCGCTGGCGTTATTCGGCATTGCACACGCTTCAGCCGTCACGCCAACGCCTGCGCCATCAGCGACCGCTGCAGTCCCTGCGAGTGACAGTTATCGACCAGGGCAGAAATGGATTGTGCCGGGGGAGTGGGAATTCACGGTTGATTCTGCGCGCGTGGCCAAGGTGAAGATTCCCAACCACGGCGGCGGCTCGTGGGTTCCCACGCAAGTGATCCTGCTGACCTATAGTTACAAGAACATCGGATTCGACGACAGCGCTAATTACAAGGACGGCGGCCCGTCGACGCTGGCGTTTTCGAAAGCGCATATCGACGTGTCCGATGCCAACGATGCGGACAACGGCGGCGCAGGCAATTACCCCGTGCGTATCAAGCTCGTCGGAGACGCTGACGGTCAGGCGCCCGGGCAGGAGATGCTGGGCGCGCAATGGCCGTACGCCTTCAAAAAGAAGGTCACGGCGGTCAAGGTGACGGTGAGTCACTACGACTCCAAGCTGAAACTGCATGAAGCGACCTTCCTGGTCCCGGTCGAGGGCGCTCGGCAATCGACGCCGCACGCAAACAGGCACGTGCACCACAGCTGATCCTCGGTCGGCCAATCTGCGCGCGCATGCCGTCGGCATGCGTCGCATCGTGAACGATCACGTTGCCGGCTGCGTTCGACGGCACTGCGTTCCAGGCGACCGAGCGACTGTTGGCGTTGGCGATGGATCTATCGCCTGCCCATTCCCATTCCCACTGCCCACTGCCCGCAACGCGCAGGCGCAGGCGCATTGACTGGCCTGTCGCTGCGCCACGATGGCGCAGCGGTCCATCGTCCTACAGGCCATCTGTCTTGACGAAGCACCGCCGCATCGTTGTGTCGTCCTGTCCGTCCGGCAGCCACAGTGGCTGATCGATGCACACCCGCCACAGCGCTGCAGCACCACACCCCTGTGGCGGCCATGCACAGGACCACGCCCAGGCCCAGGCGGTGCAGTGGTTTCATCACCGGTTGCAAACCGGTATGGTCCCGTCAGTACGTGGTTGTGCGTCGCAATATGACGATGCCGCACGTACGGCCGTTTCTTCTTCCGGGTTTTTATGCATTCGATCGATGTCGTCCTCGCCATGTTGCTGGCGGTCGCGGCCAGCGGTTATCTGATCCGCATCCTGCCGTTCTCGCTGCCGTTGCCGCTGGTCCAGATCGCGCTAGGCGCGGTGGTCTCCGGTGTGTTCGATGCGGGGCACGAGCTGGAGCCGGAGCTGTTCTTCCTGTTGTTCCTGCCGCCGCTGCTGTTCCTGGACGGCTGGCGCATTCCCAAACAAGGCCTGTTCCGCGACAAGGCGGCGATCCTGGAGCTGGCGCTGGGCCTGGTGGTGTTCACGGTGGTCGGGGCGGGGTTGCTGATCCATTGGCTGATCCCGGCGATGCCGTTGGCGGTGGCGTTTGCATTGGCGGCGATCATCTCGCCGACCGACCCGGTGGCGGTGTCGTCGATCGCCTCCAAGGTGCCGATCCCCAAGCGCCTGATGCACATCCTGGAAGGCGAGTCGCTGCTCAACGACGCTTCGGGCCTGGTGTGCTTCCAGTTCGCGGTGGCTGCGGTGCTCACCGGCACTTTCTCGGTGGCGACCGCTTCGCTGACCTTCTTGTGGGTGGCGCTGGCCGGGCTGGCACTGGGCGTGGCCACTACCTTTGGGCTGAGCCGGATCCAGGCCTGGATCTGGCGTCACTTCGGCGAAGAACCCGGTTCGGCGATCCTGGTTAACCTGCTCACGCCGTTTGCCGCCTACCTGCTGGCCGAAGCCTTCCACGCCTCCGGCATCCTGGCTGCGGTCGCGGCCGGCATCACCATGAGCTACGTGGAAATGGCCGGCAACGCACCGGGCAACATGCGGCTGCAGCGTTCGGCGGTGTGGGACACGGTGCAGTTCACCTTCAACGGCATCATCTTCGTGCTGCTGGGCGAGCAGTTGCCGGGCATCCTGGATGGCGCAGTGCGCAGCGTGCAGGAGGCCGGGCACCTCAATCCCTGGTGGCTGGCGGTATATGTGGCCACCATCAGCACCAGCCTGATGGCGTTGCGCTTTGTGTGGGTATTTTTGTCGCTGCGCTGGAACATCTTCAAGGCGCAGCGGCGCGGCGAGCAGCATGTCAGCCCGCCGTGGCGGATTGTGGTGGCGGTGTCGCTGGCGGGCGTACGCGGCGCGATCACCCTGGCCGGCGTGCTGACGCTACCGTTGATGCTGGAAGATGGCTCGCCATTTCCGGCCCGCCAGCTGGCGATCTTCCTGGCCGCCTCGGTGATCCTGGTGTCGTTGCTGGTGGCCAGCGTGGCACTGCCGCCCCTGCTGCGCGGACTGGAATTGCCGGAAGAAGAAGACGAGCAGCAGAAAGAAGACCTGGCGGTGAAGGCGGCCTCGCAGGCAGCGCTGGAGGCAGTGGAAAAGCTGCGTCAGCGACTGGTGGAAGACAGTGCCCATGCCGAGCGCTACAACGCCGCCGCCAACCAGGTCAGCCAACGCTACCAACGCAAGCTGGGCGCAGTGGACATGGCCGAAACCGACCCTGAAGAAGCCGGTGCTTACGAGCAGGCCTTGCGCCAATTCCGGCACGCGGCCTTGGTGGCCGAACGGAACGAGTTGTTCAAGCTTGCGCGCCGTCGCGAGATCTCCGACGACCTGTCGCGCAGGCTGGTGCGCAATCTGGATTTGATCGAGTCACGTAAGCGGGCTTGAGGAACGGGACTAGGGCGTCGGGAGTAGGAATTCGCAAGAGCCGGGCAACGGCACGCCGGTCGTAGGAGCGCACCTGGGCGCGACTGAGCCGTACGTGTGGATGCGCGCGGTGAAGCGGGAATCGTATGAGCACCCGCACCCGCACCCACACCCACACCCACACCCACACCCACACCCACTCCCGCCATCACGGCGCCTCGGGAGACACCATCCCATCTGCCCCCCTCCCATCGTCACGGCACACCGCCTACCCTGGGCGCTTATCGTTTCCGTACAAAACCCATGACGCCCATCGTTTCCATCCAGGGATTGAGCAAGACCTACGCCGGTGGTTTCCAGGCCCTCAAACAGGTGGATCTGGACATCCAGCGCGGCGAAATCTTCGCGCTGCTCGGCCCCAACGGTGCCGGCAAGACCACCTTGATCAGCATCATCTGCGGGCTGATCAACCCCAGCACCGGCAGCGTACTGGCCGATGGCCACGACATCGTGCGCGACTATCGCGCCGCGCGTGCCAGCATCGGGCTGGTGCCGCAGGAACTGGCCACCGACGCGTTCGAAACGGTGTGGGCCACGGTGCGTTTCAGTCGCGGCCTGTTCGGCAAGCCGGCAAATCCGCAGTACCTGGAAACCGTGTTGCGCGAGCTCTCGCTGTGGGACAAGCGCAACAACAAGATTTCCACGCTGTCCGGCGGCATGAAGCGGCGCGTGTTGATCGCCAAGGCGCTGGCGCATGAGCCGCGGATTCTGTTTCTGGACGAGCCCACCGCCGGTGTGGACGTGGAACTGCGTCACGACATGTGGCAGATGGTGCGGCGCCTGCGCGAGCAGGGCACCACCATCATCCTGACCACCCACTACATCGAGGAGGCCGAAGACATGGCCGACCGCGTCGGCGTCATCAATCGCGGCGAGCTGGTGCTGGTGGAAGACAAGCACACGCTGATGCGCAAGCTCGGCAAAAAGCAGCTCACGCTAAGCCTGCAATCGCCATTGCACACGCTGCCCGCTGCGTTGGCAGACTTGCCGCTGGAACTGTCGGCCGATGGCAACAGCCTGATCTACACCTTTGACACCCAGGCCGAGCAGACCGGCATCGGTGCGTTGTTGCGCCGACTCAACGAGCACGGCATCGACTTCAAGGACCTGCATTCCAGCGAGAGTTCGCTGGAAGAAATCTTCGTCAACCTGGTGCATGGCGCACGCAACGCGGAGGTGCGCGCATGAACCGGCATGCGATTGCAGCGATCTATCGTTTCGAAATGGCGCGCGCCTTCCGCACGCTCACTCAGTCGATCGCCTCGCCGGTGCTCTCGACCTCGCTGTATTTCGTGGTCTTCGGCGCGGCCATCGGCTCGCGCATGGGCGATATCGACGGCATCAGCTACGGCGCCTTCATCATTCCCGGGCTGGTGATGCTGTCGCTGCTCAACGAGAGCATTTCCAACGCCTCGTTCGGCATCTATATGCCGCGTTGGGCCGGCACTATCTACGAGGTGTTGTCCGCGCCGGTGGCGTGGTGGGAAATCGTGATCGGCTATGTGGGCGCTGCGGCGACCAAGTCGGTGATGCTGGGTTTGTTGATCCTGCTCACCGCGCGCCTGTTCGTGCCGTATGAAATCGCCCACCCGGTGTGGATGCTGGGCTTTCTGGTGCTCACCGCGCTGACTTTCAGCCTGTTCGGTTTCATCATCGGCATCTGGGCCAACGGCTTTGAAAAGCTGCAGGTGATCCCGCTGATGGTGGTGACGCCGCTGACCTTCCTGGGCGGCAGTTTCTATTCGATCAACATGCTGCCGCCGTTGTGGCAGAAGGTCACCTTGTTCAACCCGGTGGTGTATCTGATCAGCGGTTTCCGCTGGAGCTTTTACGGCAAGGCCGACGTGCATATCGCGGTGAGCACCGGCATGACGTTGCTGTTTCTAGTGGTGTGCCTGGGCGTGGTGGCGGCGATCTTCCGTAGTGGTTATCGGCTCAAGGCTTGAGTGCAGTGGTTTTGTCGGCTGCATCCTGGTGGGTGCGGTCGGAAGCCCAGGTCAAACGCTGGAGTGGGTCGAGTGCGCGGTGCCCGCGCCGCTTGCGGGACACGCCGTGAATCCGTCCGTGGAGGCTCGGTGGCGGCATCCATGCCGCCACACGGTCCCGCAAGCGGCGAGGACACCGCACCGTCGCGGGACCTTACGCGGCATGGATGCCGCGTAAGAGCCTCCAGGGACGGATTCACGGCGTGTCCCGCGATGGTGGGCGGGCAAGGGCCCTGCAGCAAACTCGCAGCTCAGCAGCTGAGCAGCTCTGCAATAGAACAGCTTGAAGTAGTGTGGTCGGCCGCTCTTACTCGGCAGCAGGCTGGGCGTCGCTCTTGGTGTCCAGGAAGTAGGCCACCACCTCACCCTTGACCTTCATCGTCATCGGGTTGCCGCGGCGGTCGCGCGCCTTGCCGACCTGCACCTTGATCCAGCCTTCGCTCACCGAGTATTCCTCCACGTTGTCGCGTTCGACCCCGTTGAAGCGCACGCCGATACCGCGATTGAGGACGTCGGCATCGTGGAACGGGCTGCGTGGGTCGATGGCCAGATGATCGGGAGGGGTATCGCTCATGGGAAAGGCGTCATGACGGACCGGGATAGCCGTCTTCGGCCGCACAGGATACGGGCCTGTGCCGGGAAGACCAGCCCTGATGCCACAGACGCGCTCGCCCGCCGGTTTGCTTGCGCCGCGTGAGGCGTCACACTTCGCACCTGCAATCCTTGAGCGAGACCGCCATGCCCGACAACAGTGCCGATTACGAAGACGACGAAGGCTTGCCGCCCGAGACCGACGAAGACGATGTCGACGACCATCCGGCGCGGGTCTGGAATCTGCTGGTGCTGATCAACCCGGGCGACGAAGACACCGCACTGGGGCAGTTCGACGCCTGGCGCGAAACGCAGGCCGAGGCGGACGACGATGAGGGCGACGATGCCTGGCTGTGGGCGCTGAAGGACGCGATCGACTGGCGCTCGGGGTTTTATGTCGACTGGAAGGATACCGATTCGTTCATTGCCGCCATCGACGAACTGAGCGCGCGCTGGAACCTGCGCATCGCGTGGGGCGGCGATCTGGACGATGAAGACTTCGCCAACGGCCTTGGCGTGCCCGACCTGATGGCGGTGGCGTTCGACCGCCTGCGCGAGCATGGCTATTCGCTGTGGAACTGGAACACCGGCGGCGATGCCTATGCTGGCTGGATCGCGCTGAGTCGCGACGACGAGGCGATGCTGGCACTGACCTCGCTGCTGGACGTGGAAGTGCGGCTGGGCAACGAGGCGTTCTAAGAGCGGCGAACACAACGTAGCGAGCAGTCGTCGGGTGGGTGTGGACGGCGTGGAGGAACCGGAGCGTACGCGTGGTCCATGCTGCACCGAGCACCGAGCACCGAGCACCGGCCGCACCCGCACCCGCACCCGCCTGGCGGTGAGCACGGTCCTCTTGTTAGCTGCTGCAAGCCAGCCGCACGCCTGGTACCGGAGGTGGCGTGTACCACCTCCGACACGCTTGCCGATTACTGCCGCGCCATCAGCGACACGTTGTTGAACCCCCCTGTGCCGCCGACCAACTTGATGTAGTAGGTGCCGGTCTGCGGTGCGGTCAGCCGCAGCGTCTGCGCGCTGCCGGTACGTGCGGATTTCAACTGGTAGCTGCTGGTGGTCGGCTCGACGTCGTAGCTGAGATACAGCGCGACGTTGCCGCCGCCACCGAAGCTGAGCACATTCAAGGCGCTGCCGGCGTTGGCGGTAAAGCGGTAGGTCTTTTCCTCGCTTTGACCGCCGCTCTGGCCGGTCAGGGCATCGCGGTTGGTCAGGCTCACGGTGACCGGTATGCAGGCGCTGCCGCTGCAACTGTTCTGCACGTAGTCCAGTGCCGCGGTGGCATCGACAATTCCGGTGCCGATCGGGCGACCTGTCGGTGGTCTGACCGGGAAGGTGCGCGCAGTCTGGCGCAGCATGGCTTCCATCTGCGCAGGGGCCAGCGGGGTCTTGCCGGAGGCGGCCAGCGCGCTCTGTACCAGGGCGGCCACCGCGGCCACATGCGGCGTGGCCATCGAGGTGCCGGCAAAGCCGACGTATTCGTACTCGCCGGAGGTCGGCGTGGTCTTGCCGCTGTAGCCGGTCGACAGCACCACCCCGTCCCAGCCGCCGTTGCCGGTGTCGTCGCTGGCACCGCCGCCGGGGCCGGACAGGTCCACGCTGCTGCCGAAGTTGGAGTAGAACGCGATCCCGCCGGTGATGCGGGTGGCGCCCACCGTGATCACGTTGCCGCAGCTCGACGGGCTGAACTGCGAGGCGTTGCTGGCCTCGTTGCCAGCCGCCACCACCACCACCGCACCATTGGCCACTGCGGTGTCGATGGCGCTCTGGGTAGTGCTGTCGCATGAGCCTGGGCCGCCCAGGCTCAGGCTGATGATCTCGGCCGGATGGAGATTGTCCGGGACGCCGTCGATATGGCCGCCGGAGGCCCACACGATGGCATCGGCGATGTCCGCACCGGTGCCGCCACATTGGCCGAGCACGCGTACCGGCAGGATCTGCGCGTCGTAGGCAGCGCCGGCGCCGCCGATCGTATTGTTGGTGAGTTCGCCGACCGTGCCCGCGGTATGGGTACCGTGCCAGCTACTGGAGCGCGCCGGCAGTCCGCAGAAGTTGTCCTCTTCGGTCCAGTCGCCGTAGTCCAGCGCGCCCGGCACGCGGGCGTCGCTGTCGCGCCGGGAGATCGCCGCGTTGCTGATGAAGTCGTAGCCCGGCAGGATGTGGTCGTTGTTCTTCAGGTCCGGATGGTCGGGCAGGATGCCGGTGTCGAGCACCGCCACCACCACGCCGGCACCGGTGGAGCTCTCCCAGGCTTGCGGAGCGCGAATGCCGCCGATGCTGTCCTGCAGATGCCACTGGAACCCGGCATACAGGCGGTCGTTGGGGGTCACGGCGGTGGCGGTGGCCTGCGGCGTCGCTGCGACGGCAGCGGCCTTGAGTCTGGGCCCGGCAACGTCATCGACCGCGCGCAGCATGCGATCGAACTCGGCGTATTGCACTTGTGGGTCGGCGCGCAGTTCGGTCAGCAACTTGGCCTGGTCGGCGCTGCTGAGCGTGCGCGCAAGGTCCAGCAGGCTGGCGCCGGTGCCGGTGCGCCGCAGCACGCGTGCGTTGAGCGGCGTGGCACGCGCGGCACCGCTGGCCGCGCGCAGGACACCGGCGCGGTTGGCGGCTGCAGACAGGATCGACAGGCGCGAGCTGTCGGACGGCACGCTGCTCTTGTATTTGACGATCAGCCGGGCGGGGAGTGCGGTAGGGGAAGTGGCCGTCGGCAGGCCGCGCAGGCTGAGTTGATCGGTGGCCGCATGGGCCTGAAACGTGGCCGTGGCCAGGATTGCGCTCAATAGCAGGGGCTTGAGCGGCAGCGAAGCGTTGTTCATGGGATGGCTCTCGCAAGAATCGATGGAGGTAAGGGGAAGACGTGCACGGCGCGGCGCAGGACCTACAAGTCCACGCCGAAGCCCAGGCCTGCCGACGAGTCGCTGCCGCTGAACGCGCCGCCGAGGCTGAACGAGGCGCGCTCGCCCACCTTCTTGGCGTAGCCGATGGAGAGCGCGCGTTCGCCGCTCTGGAACCCCGCGCCGACGGCTATGCGACCGCGGGCACTCTGGGTGCCGGCAGCATTGATGCCCATGTTGAGCATCGCCGCGCTCATTGCGCCGATGCGGTCGATGCGGCGATCCATCGTCTGTAAGCGCCGTTCGCTGCCGTCGCGCAGTTGGGTGAAGCTGTCGCTCAGCGCCGACACCCGGCTGTCGGTGTAGCTGTTGGCCGAACTCAGCGTGCGGCTGTTGCCGGCGTTGAGCTGGGCCACGTTGGCGGCGTCGGTGTCGCTTTGTCCGGCGGCGACATTGGTGATCTGTCGCGTGTTGCCGGCGCTGCCGACCGAGACGCTGTTGGCGCGATCGGCCACCGCACCACGTCCCAGCGCGACTGCGTTATCGGCGTCCACGCGCGCGCCCTGGCCGAGCGCGGTGCCCGAGGCTGCAGAAACGCTGGCGCTTTCGCCCACGGCCACCGCGTTGGTGGCGGCGGTGGCGATGGTCGTATTGGCGCCGACTGCGGTGCTGCCGTCGGCGTTGACCTTGGCATTGGCACCGAGCGCGGTGTCCTGCGGGCCGTAGGCCAGCGCGTCGGCGCCGACCGCCAGGCCGTTCTCGCCATTGGCGGTGGCGGACGAGCCGATCGCCACGGCATTGGTGCCGCTGCCGACCACCGGCGCCAAGCTGCCGCCGCCGACCGCCACATTGCCCGCAGTGACATTCTGCAAGGCACCGATGCGGCCATCGAAACCGGTCAAAGCCGCATCGATGGCGCCCATCGCCTCGCCGATGTTGCCGTAGCTCGCGCCCTGCACCAGGTAGCTGCCGCTGATCAGATTGCCGGTAGGGTCGAAGGCGCTGCCGGCGCCCAGGGCGGTGGCCACGCTGCGCAGCTGTGCCAGGTTGACCGCGTCGGTGGCCTCGCTGCCGGCGGCCACGCTGGTGATCTGCCGGGTCAACCCGGACGCGACATCGCCAACCGCCACGCTATTGCTGCGGGTGGCATGCGAATACGCACCCAGCGCCACCGCGCTGCTGGCCGAGCGGTTCCAGGAGTCGTCGACCCAGTTGCCCACCTTGGCGCCATAGCCGATGGCGGTTGCATCGACGCCATTGGCTTCGGTGTCGTTGCCAATCGCAGTGCCATTGGGGTTGAACCAGGAGGTCTTGGCATTGACGCCAAGCGCCACGCTGTTGACGGCGTAGGTTTCGGCGTTGTGGCCGATCGCCACCGAGTCGGCGTCGTGGGTCAACGCAAACCCGCCGAGCGACACGGTGTTGGCCCCGAACGTGCCGGCACTGTGGCCGATCGCCACCGAATCGGTGTTGCCCGGCAGGTTGGGGAAGATGTTGGCGTTGTAGCCGATGGCGATGGCGTAGTCGGACTGGGTCTGCGCACCCGCGCCCAGGGCGATCGCGCCGGTGCCGGTGGCTGCCGCGATCCCGATGCTGTTGCCTGCGCTCTCCGCAGCGGTGCTGATGCCGCCGATCGCCACGCTGTCGGTGCCGCTGGCCAAGGAATTGAAACCGATGGACACGGTACTGTCGGCGACCGCGCGCGCGCCGTTGCCGAGCGCACTGCTGCCCAGCCCGATCGCCTGCGAGCGAGTACCGATGGCGGTGGCGCCCTGCTCCAGTGCGCGTGCGCGATGTCCCAGTGCAGTGGCCTCGAAGACGCTGGCTTCGGCACCGCTGCCCACGGCGGTGGTCATCGCATCCAGCGCCTTGGCGCCGCCGCCGAGCGCGGTGGAGACGAAGCCGGTGGCTTCGGTGGACTCGGCGTGCACGGCGAGAATATTGCCGCCGTCGTCGTAATCGAACACGTCGGTGGTGCCACCCACCGCAACCGCCGATTCGCCGGTGGCCGCTGCCGCGTAGCCGGCGGCAATGGCGAACTTTTCGGTGACCGTGGCACCGGCGCCCAGTGCGATGCCGCCCTCACCGAGCGCATTGCTTGCTTCGCCGATCGCCACTGCATACGGCTCAGCGGCGAACGCGCCCACATCGGTGGTGGCGTCGGCGCCGCCGACGATATGGAAATGCTTGCCGGTGTCGGCAGCATCGTCCTGGTCGGCATCGGCTTGCGCCGTGGTGTCCTGGTCGGCCGCGATGGCGGATGCATCGGTACCGGTCTGATCATCGGTGGCGGCAGCGGCGGCAGCGTCGCCCTGCGCCATCACCGCGCTACTGCTGAGCAGCAGCGCGGTCAGGACCGCAGCATGCAGCAGCACGCGCTGCGGACGTGTGCCGGCATGGGGGTGCGGCGCGGTGGTGGTCGCGTGCCGGGCGCAGGCCCGGTTCGAGAAGCGATCAATCTGGCTCATGGAGATTCCCTGGCGCGTGGATGGAGTGGTCGACCGCTGCACATCGGCTCCCAGACATCCCCACGTGTCTTGGAATTCCGTACATTTCATGTTGCGGGACAACGCAACATAGTCATGCGCTCCGCCACGTGTCACCAAGCCACGATTGCATCCACTCACCACGAATGTGAGGATGCAAAAACACTCAAAGACGTCCTGTCGTGATGCTGTCTGCCGCAAAATCCAGGTTCGTGTCGCGTTGGTTGGCCACGCGCTGGCGCGAGGAGCCGATCGACCGACGGCAGGTGGCCTTCCTGCAGCTGCTGCTGATCGCCATCGCGCTGTACAACCTGGGCGATGTCGGATTTTTTCTCTACGTCGCGGGATTGAGCCGCTTGCAGGCCAGGCCCGATCTGGCCTGTGCGTTGGCCGGGACTGTGCTCACCGCGTTCGGCGCGCTGGCGGGCGTGCCGATGATCCGGCGCGGCCGCAGTGCCGCAGGCGTCAAGGTCTTCATTGCCGCCGCGTTGCTCGGCACCTTCGTCACTTACGTGCGGGTCGACATCTTCGACCTGCTGACCAATCCGATGCCGGTGATTGCGTTGGTGCTCGCCGGCATGGTGCTCGGTCGGCGCAATCTATGGCGCGTGTTTGCGCTGCTGGCGACGGTGTGCGCAATGGCGCTGGCCGCGCAATTGCTGTGGTTCCCGCCATCGCGTTCGACCTGGGGCAATGTCGGGCTGGGACTGCTGACGGTTGCGGTGTATCTGCTGATCACCTTGATGCTCGATCGCACCATCGCCGCGCTGCGCGACAGCCTGGTGGAATCGGAACGCCGCCGCCGCGAACTCGAAGCGGTGAACCGCAAGCTGGTGCGCGAAATGGCAGAGCGCGAGCGGGTGCAGGAGCAGCTGCTGCACACCCAGAAGATGGAAGCGCTGGGACGCCTGGCCTCCGGTGTTGCGCACGATTTCGATAATCTGATCAACGTGATTATCGGCTTTGCGCAGCGTCGCGACGCGCTGGAAGGCCGTGGCGAGGCGCCGTTGCTCAAGACGCTGGAAAGCATCGAAGCCGCATCGCGACGCGCGCTGACTGTCAGTCGCAGGATTCTCAACTTCGGCCGTGCCGAACCCGGCATTGCGCGCCTGTTCGATGCGCGCCACGCGTTGCTGGAGATCGAACCCACGCTCAGGCAACTGTTCGGCCACGAGATCCGCCTGCAAGGCATCGCGCCGGGGCCGCCGCTGTGGATCGCGATGGATCTGGACGAACTGGAACTGGCATTGCTCAACATCGCCGCCAATGCGCGCGATGCGATGGAAGGGCAGGGGCTGTTCCGCATCGACGGCGAGCAGCAGGCCGGCATGGTGGTGCTGCAGTTTTCGGACACCGGCCCGGGGATTCCCGAGCAGCTGCTGGCGCGCATTCTTGAGCCGTTCTACACCACCAAACCGGCCGGCAAGGGCACCGGTCTGGGGCTGTCGGTGGTGAACGAAATCGTCATCGCCGCCGGCGGGCGTGTGGAGGTCGGCAACACGGGCGATGGTGCCTGTATCCGCCTGTTGTTACCGGCTGCGGCGCCGCCGGAGCGAGTCAATCGTGCCGATCAGCTAGCCAGCAGGTAACCCATTCCGCGCGAGGACAGCAGCGGAAACGCCGGCGCATCCGCTGCGGTGATGCGCGCGGCCTTGCGCCGCAGGCGATGGATCAGCATCTCCAACCGATGCAGATCGAAATCGCCGACGCACGCTTCCAATGCCGACACCAGCGCATCGCGCTCCACCGCCTGGCCGCGCTGTGCATCCAGGCAAGCCATCAGGCAGCGTTCGAGCGAGGTCAGGACGACAATCCGCGCATCCGGCGCGACCAGGCACCAGCCATCCGATTCCAGGCGCCACGCCGGTTTTTCCACGCTGCTGGCATCGGCCGGGCGCAAGCGCCGCGACAGATTGCGCAGCGTCAGCGCCAGGATCTCCGGGTCGGCGGGCTTGCGCAGGAAGGCGTCGGCGCCACTGCTCAGCGCATGCACGTGGTCCGAGCGGCCGCGGTTGCCGGTGAGCACCACGATGCCCAGGCCAGTGAACAGCGAACGCAGATGCGCAACCACGCTCAGGCCGCTCTCGTCCGGAAGCCCAAGGTCCAGCAACACCATGTCGAAGGTCTGCTCCAGCATCAGCCGGTACAGCGCCCCGGCGGTGCCGGCGCCACTGACCGCGAATCCGAACTCCTGCAGGCCGGGAATCAGGATTTCTTCGCGCAGAACATCGTCGTCTTCAAGAACGGCGACGCGCAACATGGACGGCAGCTCGGAGGGCAGGACGCGAACAGGCAATGCAACGGCTCCGGAAGATGGGTCGCTTCGATAGTGACAGGCTTGTGCGTGGGCACGGAAGCGGCTTTGCCGGTCACACGGGTGTGTGCGCCACAGGCGTCATCGGGTTGCAAGGATGCATGCGTTGTATGCGTGAGCATGATGCGCAGTTGCAGTGCCATGCGTGTTTCGCCTGCGCACGACTCGCGTTGGTTGCGTCATCGTGCTGATCTGCGCTGCTCGATGCTCGATGCTCGCTGCTGTCTGCGGCGTTAGGTGTGCGGCTTGTGGTTTGATGTGGCGCTGCAACACCTGGAGACGCCGGCGTACTGCTGTCAGCCAACGCACACCGTTGCCAGTCTCGCGCGATGGCTGCGGCCATGCGCATTCGGCGGTGCCTGTGCCTGTCGCGTGACTGGCGCGATCGCTGGATCGGCGCTACGGCACCTCACCGCGCGCCTGCGCACGTGCATTGGCGATCAGCGCCTTGAGCAGTGCGCGGTCGGTATGGCGGGAGATGGGGATGGTGCCCAGGGCGATGGCCTCCAGGCGTAGCAATGCGGGCACGTCGTAGTGCGCACCGCTGAGTTTGTTCTGGAAGGCGCGGCGGGGAATGCCCAACCGCGCCGCCATGGCATGCAGCTCGTCCAGCGTATCGCCGAGCAGGTGCGCCCAGCGCTGGTCGCGCCACAGATGCACTGCATCGTCGATGTAGACAGCCATCGGCCGGATCAGGCCTTCTTGGATTTCTTCGGCTTTTTAGCGGCGTTCTCGCCGTCGGCTTCGTCCGTTTCTGCGTCGGCGCTGGCGTCTGCGTCTGCCGCGCTGTCGTCGTCGCTGGCAGCGTCGTCGCCAGTCGCCTCTTCTGCAACGGCGTCGGTGCCGGCATCGTCGGCTGCGTCTTCGGCCTCGCCGTCTTCATCGGCATCGGCGTTCTGGAATTCGGCCACCAGCGTGGTCAGATATTCCTCGGCGGTCTGGCCTTCTTCGGCGGCCAGGTCGTCGATCATCTGCTGCAGCTGGGTCGAATATTCCAGCGAGATGGTCTTGCCTTCGGCTTCCTGCAGGTTGGCCAGGTGCTTGAGCATGGCCAGCATCGGAACCGGGTTGTCGGCGCTGCCCATGGTCTGGCCACCGATCGACAGCATCCACTCGCTGCCACCCTGCAGACCGATCGCTGCCACGACACGGCCGTCGGCGTCCTGCAGCACGGCGTGGTTGGTGACCTGGGGCGCCTGGCCCAGACGGACGATGGGGCGCTTGGGGAGCTGCTTCTTGCGCTTGTCGCGCTTGGCCTTGGAATTGCGGGACACGGTGTTCTCGACGCTGGGAATGGCCGGCCATTCTAGAACGTGCGCCGCACGATGCGATGAGTCGTGGGAATCGGCGGGGTCACGGGCCAGGCGGAGTCCACGCCCCAGGTGCGATTGCCTGGCAGATTCTGGAGCTCAAATCCCGAATCCCGAATCCCCAGCACCAATCACTGCCCCTCCACCGCCACCCGCGGCGCGGCTACCGCCGCTTCGGCCGCCTTGGCAAGCGCAGCGGCCGAAGCCACCTGTGCGCTGGACGACATCCGCGGTGCGGCCGGGCGTGCAGCGGCCGTGCTGGCCGGCACCGGAGTCGCCCCCGCGGCGCCCTTTGCTGCAGCGGGTGGCGTCGTAGCCGACGCAGCCGCAGCCGGCGCAGCACCGGCTGCTGGCGCGCCCACCGTGGCCGTGCCGGTAGCAGCAGCGGCGCTGAGGTCCGGTACCTGGGTGTCGGCGTCGTGCACCGACTTGCCCAGCGCCACGCCCTGTCCGGCGCCGGCCAGCGCCGCCTGTTCGGCGTCTTGGGTCATCACCACGATGCTGATGCGGCGGTTGATCGGGTTCTGCGGGTCGGTCTTGTCGAACAGCACCGATGACGACAACCCGACAACGCGGGTCACCTTGGCATCGGACATGCCACCAACCACCAGCGCACGCCGCGCGGCGTTGGCACGGTCGGCGCTGAGTTCCCAATTGGTGTAGCCGGCATCGCTGCTGTAGGCGGTGGTGTCGGTATGGCCGGTGATGCTGATGTGGTTGGGCACCTGATTGATGAAGCTGGACAGCTCACGCAGGATGTCCACCGTGTACGGCTTGAGCTGGTCGCGGCCGATGTCGAACATCGGGCGGTTCTGCTTGTCCACGATTTGGATGCGCAGGCCATCGGGTGTGAGGTCCAGCAGCAACTGGTCCTTGAACGGCTCCAGCGCCTGGCTCTTGTCGATGGCTTCCTTGAGGTCCTGCATCAGCGCTTCCAGGCGCTTCTTGTCCTTTGCGCGGCTGTCCACGTCGGTATCGGCCGCGTTGTCGCGCTTGCGGCCCATCTCGTCCTTTTGCCCCTTGGCCATGTCGGCGGTACCGCCGAGCTTGATCATCGAGGTGCTGGCGCCACCCGGGCCGTTCATGCCGGGCGAAGGCGCTGGCGATTTGCCGGACAACGGGCTGGGGTTGCGGAAATACTCGGAGATCGCCGCGCGCTGTTCCTTGGTGGTGGCGGCCATCAGCCACAACACCAGGAAGAAGGCCATCATCGCGGTCACGAAGTCGGCAAACGCCACTTTCCAGGCGCCGCCATGATGGCCGCCGCCCTGCACCTTCTTGACCCGTCGGATGACGACGGTGGATTTGCCCTCGGCCATGACCGCGGTCCTACTTGATCGTCTTCAGGTGCATTTCGAAATCGCCGAAACTCGGGCGCACGTTGGACGGCAGGGTCTTGCGCGCAAATTCCAGTGCAATTTTCGGGTTGTAGCCACGCAGGCAGGCCAGCAGCGCGGTCTTGACCGCTTCGTACATGCGCCCGTCCTGATCGGCGCGCGCTTCCATCGCCGCCGACAGCGGCGCCACGAAGCCATAGGCCAGCAGGATGCCCAGGAAGGTGCCGACCAGCGCGGCGCCGACGTGGTGGCCGATCTCTTCGATCGGGCCGCCGATCGATCCCATGGTGATCACGATGCCGAGCACCGCCGCCACGATGCCGAAGCCGGGCAGGCCGTCGGACACCTTGCTCAGCGCATGCGATGGCGCCATCGCTTCGTGGTGGTGCTTTTCCAGCTCCAGTTCGAGCAGCGGTTCCAGTTCGTGCGGCTCGATGTTGCTGCCGATCATCAGACGCAGGCAGTCGGTGATGAAGTCCAGCAGGTGATGGTCGGCCACCACCTTGGGGTAGTTGCCGAAGATGGTGCTGTCCTGCGGTTTTTCGACATGGTCTTCTAGCGCCATGAAGCCGTCGCGACGCGCCTTGTTCAACAGCTCGTAGATCAGGCTCAGGGTGTCCTTGTAGTCGTCGGACTTGTAGCGCGGACCCTTGAACACGCCCAGCACGTCGGCGACGGTCTCCTTGACGATCTTGGCCGGCGTACTGACCAGGAACGCGCCCAATGCCGCGCCGCCGATGATCATCAGTTCGTACGGCTGCCACAACGCGCCCAGCTTTCCGTGCGACAGCACATAGCCGCCGAGGACGCTGACGATGACAACAATGAAGCCAACGATGATGAGCATGGCGAAGCCGGAAGCAAGCTGGGAGTGCTAGTTGTTTCGGCTTGCGCGGCGGATTCTTGAAGTGCACGGCGTGAAGATGTGCGCTGTAACTGAACGCTCAGCCGATTGTCGTGGCGGCCTCATGCACGCATTTCAGCGCATCGCCGCCTGTCAGCGGCAGCGGCGCGTCGCCGGCATATTCGCGGAATCGATTGCCCTGGGCGTCGGCAAACCGCATGCCGGAGGCGGCCTGGGCACCGAGCAGGGCCAGCATGCGGCCGGCGAAGATCAGCTGCACCGCTCGGTGGCCGGATCGAAGCGGGCGGCGATCGCCCGCTCGCCGCAGCGCCAGCCCACTGCGTCTGCGGAGTGGGCGGTGGCAGCAGAGGCCGACGTGTTGCTAGCTGCGGTCGGCACCAGCCGGGATGCGGCACTGCCTCAGCCACGCTCCCGTACCCATTGCTTCCATCAGGCCGGCTGTGCCTCGGCGCCATCGCGATGCAGCGGGTTGGGCAGCGCCTGGCCGTTTTCGGTAAAGCCCAGCGACACCGAGTTGAGGCAATGCCGCTCGCCGGTCGGCGGCGGGCCGTCCGGGAACACATGCCCCAGGTGGCTATCGCAGCGTGCGCAGACGATTTCGGTGCGGATCATGCCGTAGCTGATATCGCGGATTTCGCGCACATGGGCAACATCGTAGGGTGCGAAGAAGCTCGGCCAGCCGGTGCCGGATTCGAACTTGGCGCTGGAGCGGAACAGCGGCAACCCGCACAGCCGGCAGGTGTAGACCCCGTCGAGCTTGTTGTCCAGGAAGACCCCGCAGAACGGCGCCTCGGTGCCATGGTGCAGCAGCACGCGCTGTTCCTCGTCGCTGAGCCCGGCGATCAAGGCATCGCGCTGGGCGGGGGAGGGAGGGGTCAGGTCGAACTGGCTCATAGGGCTCTCGCATGCGCGCGCTGGCGACGTACCGGCGTCTGCACAGGTGATATGGGCACGGCGGGCCCGGTTCAACCGTGTTGGCTGGCGGCGACCAGGGACCAGGGACCAGGGACCAGCGACCGGTGAACGGTTAACGGTTAACGGGGAGCGGTGAACCGGGAGCGGGAGCGCAACGCTGGCCGACCCGTTCACCGGTCGCCGCTGCCCCGCAGGCGCTCCCAGGCGAGGGCACACGCTCGCCAAGTCTTCGCGCAGACCTGCGGGGATCGGCGTGGTTGCATCGGTCGTTCTGCCGAACTGTCGTAGCGGCAATGCGCACCTGCGGGGCGCTTGCGGGGCAGGGGAGCATTGCCGACAAGGGATGGAACAGTGAGCACCAGGGTCTGCCAACGCTTGTTCCCATGCCTGATCGGGATCCGCTGTCGCAGACACCTCTGTTGCGCGCCCGGATAGGTCCGCTTCACGGCACCTTGATGGTTTTTCGAGCACCGACGTTCATGTGCCGGCCGGGCACATCCATTGCCACGCAACGGTGGCGCCCCCACTCCGTGAGTGTCCTTACTCACTGCGGCGGCTGACATGGCGATCCATCCTTCCACGCGCGCCCTGATGGCCTGCGCCCTGCTCGGCATTGCCGGTGCTGCCCTGGCGCAGTCCGCCACCAGCACGCGCTCGTCGAACACGCTGCAGCCCATCGCGACGCCGGCCCCCGCGCAGCCCAAGGTGGCGCCGCCGCGCGCGCTGCAGCCATCCAATGCGTTGAGCCCGGTGCCGTCACAGCTGAGCCAGCGCCCGGCCGCTCCCAGCATCCCCACGCGTGGCCCGGCCGCAACGCCGGTTGCGCCAGTGGGCAGTCAGGTACCGACCGCCACGCCGATGGTCTACGACCGCAACGGGCGTCTGCTGCAAGGCATGCAGCCGGCCGGCCCCAACCGGGTGCTGGATACCAAAACCGGGCGCTACTACGACGCCGTCCCGGCCGGCGACGGCATGCGCGTGGTGCGCTGACAGCGGCAGTGGTGCCTGCCGACTGTCAGCCAGTGGCAACGCCGGCATGCAGTGGCAACGTGGTCAGCGCCGCAGGGTGAATGTGCTTATCCCATCAGCGGCCATCCAGCAGGCAGATGCTCAGCCACACACTCCCCGCACATCTGCCGCCAGCCACCCAGCACCAAACACCAAACACCAAACACCAAACACCAAACCGAGCCGGCCACTGCTCCACCCGCCTTGCTACCGGCCCTCGCAAACCGCACTTTCGAATCCCCAATCCCCAATCCCGAATCCCCAATCTCAGCCTTCAATCGGCAGCGCCAGCGTCTCCTTGACCTCTTCCATCACGATGTAGCTCTTGGATTCACGCACATGCGGCAAGGTGAGCAGGGTGCTGCCCAGCAACTTGCGATAGGACGCCATTTCGCTGATGCGGGCCTTGAGCAGGTAATCGAAATCGCCGGACACCAGATGGCACTCCAGCACGTTGGGCAGCTTCAACGCGGCGCGGCGAAACTCCTCGAAGATGTCGCCGGATTTGTAAGCCAGGCTGATCTCCACAAACACCAGCAGGCTGGCCTTGAGGTAGTGCGGGTCCAGCCGCGCGTAGTAGCCGGTGATGGCGCCATCGCGCTCCAGCCGGCGCACGCGCTCGGTGCACGGCGTGGTCGACAGGCCGACCCGTTCGCCCAGTTCGGTAAACGAAATCCGCCCTTCCTGCTGCAGGATGCGCAGGATCTTGCGGTCGATCTTGTCCAGCTCGCGCGCGCGGGTGGCCATGGGGTTTGTCTCCACAAGCTTTGACAGGAAGTTTCACTGTAAAGGCGAGCCGATTCCAGCAATCGCACTGCCTGGATCGCAATATACTGCGTCTAACTGTCTCCCTCGGCGCTTGCTTGTGGGGGAATACCCTTTCAGGAGAGCGACATGCGGGTGCTCATTCTCGGTAGCGGCGTCATCGGCACCACCACCGCGTGGTATCTGGCCCAGGCGGGCTGCGAGGTCACCGTGGTCGACCGCCAGCCGGCCTCTGCGCTGGAAACCAGCTATGCCAACGCCGGCCAGCTCTCGTTCGGCTACACCTCCCCGTGGGCCGCGCCGGGCGTGCCAGGCAAGGCGATGAAGTGGCTGTTCGAGCAGCATGCCCCGCTGTCGATCCGCCCCACCCGCGACCTGCGCCAGCTGACGTGGCTGAGCCAGATGCTGCGCAATTGCACCGCCGAGCGCTACGCGGTGAACAAGGCGCGGATGGTGCGCATGTCCGACTACAGCCGCGACTGCTTGAACGCGCTGCGGGCCAGCACCGGGATCGAATTCGAAGGCCGCCAGCTCGGCACCACCCAGTTATTCCGTACCCAGCAGCAACTGGACGCCGCCGCGCAGGACATCGAGATCCTGGCCCAATACGGGGTGCCGTACGAGCTGCTGAGCCCGGCGCAGATCGCGCAGTTCGAGCCTGGCCTGGCCGGCGGCGGCGCACAGATGGCCGGCGCGCTGCGCCTGCCCGAAGACCAGACCGGCGACTGCCGCCTGTTCACCCAGCGCCTGGCCGAGCTGGCTGCGCAGGCGGGGGTGGAGTTCCGCTATGGGCAGCAGATCGAGCGGCTGGAACACAGCGGCGGCCGCGTCACCGGCGTGCAGATCGATGGCCGTCTCGACACCGCCGACCGCTACGTGCTGGCGCTGGGCAGTTATTCGGCCGACCTGCTGCTCTCGCTCGGCCTGCATTTGCCGGTCTATCCGCTCAAGGGCTATTCGCTGACGATTCCGATCGTCGATGCCGCGCGCGCGCCGACCTCCACGGTGCTGGACGAAAGCTACAAGATCGCGCTCACCCGCTTCGACGACCGTATCCGCGTCGGCGGTATGGCCGAGGTGGCCGGCTTCGACCTGTCGTTGAACCCGCGCCGTCGCGCCACCCTGGAAATGGTGGTCAACGACCTGTATCCCGGCGGCGGCGATCTGGCCCGGGCCGAGTTCTGGACCGGCCTGCGCCCGGCCACCCCGGACGGCACCCCGGTGGTGGGCGCCACCCCGTACGCCAACCTGTTCCTCAATACCGGCCATGGCACGCTGGGTTGGACCATGGCCTGTGGCTCCGGGCGTTACCTGGCCGACCTGATGCAGGGCCGTACGCCCGAGATCGATACCGAGGGCCTGGACGTATTCCGCTACCTGTCCACGCGCAGCCAGCGCCCGCAGCGGGAGGCCGCGTAGTGCGTCCTGCGCAAGCGTCGATCGATCTGGATGCATTGCGTCACAACTACCGCCTGGCCAAGCAGCTGGGCGGCGGCAAGGCGCTGGCGGTAGTCAAGGCCGATGCCTACGGGCACGGCGCGGTGCGCTGCGCGCAGGCGCTGGAGCCGGAGGCCGACGGCTTTGCGGTGGCATGCATCGAAGAGGCGTTGGAACTGCGCCAGGCCGGCATCCGCGCACCGATCCTGCTGCTGGAAGGTTTTTTCGAGCAGGACGAGCTGCGCCTGATCGCCGAGCATGACCTGTGGACGGTGGTGGCCACGCCGCAACAGGTACGCGCGCTGGCCGAGTTCCAAAGCCCGCGCCCGTTGCGTATCTGGCTGAAGCTGGACAGCGGCATGCACCGGCTGGGGCTGTCGCCGGAGGATTTTCGCGCCGCCTGGTTGCGTCTGCGCGGGCTGCCGCAGATCGCCTCGCTGGTGTTGATGACGCATCTGGCGCGCGCCGACGAGCTGGAATGCAGCCGCACCGACGAACAGGCGGTGGCGTTCGCGCTCACCGCTGGCGGCATGCGTGCGGAAACCAGCATTCGCAATTCGCCTGGTCTGCTGGGCTGGCCGGCGCTGCGCAACGATTGGTCGCGCCCGGGCCTGATGCTGTACGGCGCAAACCCGTTCCCGCAGGACACCGAGATCACCACGCAGCTGCGCCCGGTGATGACGCTGCGCTCGCGCATCATCTCGGTGCGCGACCTGCCGGCCGGCGAGCCGGTGGGCTATGGCGCGCGCTTCGTGGCCGAGCGGCCGACGCGCGTGGGCGTGGTGGCGATGGGCTATGCCGACGGGTACCCGCAGTTCGCGCCCAACGGCACCCCGGTGCTGGTGGATGGCCAGGTGTGCCCGCTGATCGGGCGCGTGTCGATGGACATGCTCACCGTGGACCTCACCGATCACCCGCAGGCCGACATCGGTGCCAGCGTCCAGCTCTGGGGCGATGCGCCACGCGTCAGTCCGCTGGCGACGCAGTGCAACGTCAGTGCGTATCAGTTGCTGTGCGGACTCAAGCGTGTGCCCCGGGTGTATGTGGGCGAAGCTGCAGCAGTGTGAACGACACGAGTGCTTCGCCCCTCACCCCAACCCCTGTCCCGAGAGGAGAGGAGATGAGATGGGCTTCAAGCAGCAGCTCGACCGCTTGCCCTTCTCCCGCCGGGCGGGAGAAGGGCAAGCGCAGCGCCGGATGAGGGGATAGGCGAAGCCTCATGCAGGCTGGGCGATACGAGTGCTTCGCTCGTCTCTCACCCCAACCCCTCTCTCGCGGGGAGAGGGGCCTGAGCGGCAGCTCGACTGCTTGCCCTTCTCCCGCCGGGCGGGAGAAGGTGGCGCGCAGCGCCGGATGAGGGGACGGGCGAAGCCTTGCGCAGGCTGGGCGATACGAGTGCTTCGCTCTCCCGCGGGGAGAGGTGCCTGAGCAGCAGCTCGACAGCTTGGCCTTCTCCCGCCGGGCGGGAGAAGGTGGCGCGTAGCGCCGGATGAGGGGACGGCCGAAGCCTCGTGCAGGCTGGGCGCTACGCGTGCTTCGCTCGTCCCCTCACCCCAACCCCTCTACCGAAGTAAGAGGGGTTCGAAGCGTCAGCTCACAACCCAGCCGTACTGCGATCGCCGCGGAACTGCTTGCGTACCCAGTCGTCGATCATCGCTTTCTCGAAGCGCAGCGGGTCGCTGTCGGTCAGGCGTGGGCCGCTCATCAAAAACGCCGAGTCCACCAGCTTGCGTTCGCCCTGGTCGATCACCTCGCCGTTGGCACCGGTCAGCGTGTAGGTAAAGCTCAGGCGCGGCGGGTAGATGTCCTTGACCACGCGCACGTCCTGCATGCGTGGCCCGTGCCAGGGCTCGTACTGGCCGGCGCGGCGGATGTCGGTGATGGTCACGCTCAGGTGCTGGCCGTCGGGGAGCTTGCGGGCGGCACTCTGCTGGAAATGGGTCGCCAGCTGGGTTACCCAATCGCCGCGCTGCGCTTCCCAGCGGTTGCCGCTGAAGCGCACTTCGGAGAAATCGGCCGGGTCGGTCCAGCGCACGTCCACCTTGCCATCGCTGCTCAGCGCACGTGGCGCCTGCGGGTCGGTGACGTTGCGTACGCGGGCCTGCACACCGGTCGCCGCGAGCAGTCCTGCCAGCAACAGGCCGGCGCCGGAAACACTGGAAAGTTTCATGGAAAGCCTCCAAGCGGAAGGTACGTTGCGTACCCGCTGTTACAGCAGTGTGGGGCTGCACCAGGCCGCCCGCAACGCACGCTGCGCGCGGGGGCGTCTTGCGTTGCCGCCCGGTTAATCCGCACCGCAGCGACCATGACGGCGAGTTCACTGCGCCTGCGCCCGCGCTTCACGGCACAGGCCGGAAGATCGCTCGCATGGACACCCACTCTTTTCGCACAAAGTCAGTTTCTTCGGCGCCGGCACATATGCCGGCGGACGTGCGCCTGCAGTTCATCGACTGGGCAAAACAGCACGGCCACAACCCCGCCACCGGGGCCGCCGCCTTCGTCGCCCTACAAAGCGAGGTGGACCTGGACCTGGCCACGCGCGCTTTGCACATGGAGCCCGGTACCGACCCGCGCGATGCGTTGCGCGAGCACTTGGCCGCGCTGGCACGTCAGGTCGATGTGGCAGTGCAGTTTCCGCCGGTGTACGCCTACACCGCCGCGACGGGTCTGACCTATCGCTACTCGCTGATGCTGGTGATCGCCGAGGACTGTGTCGAGTGGACTGCGCGGATCTGGCAGGACCTGGATTACCAGGGAATGCTCACCGGCCGTGGACAAGGGCCGCGTGCCAATTACACCCAGCTGGCGCGCATGGCGCTGGAAAACGAGCTTGATCAGGAGCGCCCGCGTTATGTCCAGGCATGAATTGGAACTGGAACTGCCGCTCGGGGCGCAGGTGGCAACCGGCGACGACGGCTTCAGCCAGCGCTGCCGTGGCGAGTGCGCAGAACTGGGGTTGTCGCGGGTGAGGCTGCTACTGCTGGATGCCGACTACGCACGCTCCACCGCCTGGCGCGAAGAAGCGCAGCGCTGGATGGACGAGCAGTTGCGCCGTGAGGGCGAGTGGGTATTTCGCGGGGTGATCGCCGGCATCGTGGTGCTGGCGACCTGCATCGCCCTGGCCGCAGCCACGCTGTGGTAAGCCTGCGACACAGGGGCGGAATGGCGCCCTGCAATGGCCGCGTGAACCAGACCGGCCCCCTGTGCACCCGCTGACGACATCGGCCGTGGTTTCATCTGCCCGTCATCCGCTCCGGCAGCATCCGTGGTTTCCGATTTGAGCACCTCATCTTCCAGCCCCGATCTGGCCGCCGCCTTGCCGGCCGTCATCGCCGAGCCGTTTCTCGATCCGGCGATGTATCACGAGATCTTCCACAACATCGATGCCGGTTTCTGCGTCATCGACATGGTGTTCGAGGGCGAGCAGGCGGTCGATTACGTGATCCGCACGACCAATGGCGCGTTCGAGCGCTATACCGGTCTGTCCGATGCGCTCAATGTGTCCATTCGCGACATGCTCCCCGAGCATGAGCAGGAATGGTTCGACCGTTACGGCCAGGTCGCGCGCACCGGCAACCGCATTCACTTCGAAATGCAGGCCAAAGCGCTGCGCCGCTGGTATTCGGTGGACGCGTTCCGGGTCGGTCAGCCGGAGCAGGCGCGGGTCGCGGTGCTGTTCATGGACATTACCGAGCGCAAACGCGTGGAGCGCGAGCTGGCCGAAAGCGAGGCGCGTTTTTCCGCGCTGGCGGACGGCCTGCCGATGCCGGTCTGGGTGTTGGACGCGCAGGGCGTGGTGCGCTTCGTCAACAGCGCCTACGGCGAATTCTTCGGCCTGGATATTTCCAGCGGCACTGTATCGGCATGGAGCGAATTGCTGCACCCCGACGATCTGCCTGTCTTCCAGTTCGAGCTCTCCGCCGCCCTGGAAGAACAACGCGGCCTGCGTGCGCTGGTGCGTGCGCGCCGCCACGACGGGCAGTGGCGCTGGATCGAAATGACCGCCACACCGCGCTATTCGGCCGATGGGCGTTTCATCGGCCTGGCCGGCAGCAGCCCGGATGTGACCGAGCAGCGCGAAATCGAACTGGCCCGCGAGCAACTGCTGGAATCGGAGCGCAGTGCGCGTAACGAAGCCGAAAGCATGGCGCGGCTGAAGGACGAGTTCCTGGCCACGCTGTCGCATGAGTTGCGCACGCCGCTGACCACCATCCTGGGCTGGAGCGAGTTGCTGTTGCAGCGGGTCGAAGAAGGACATCCCAATTACAAGGGCCTGTCGGTGATTGCCAGCAGCGCACGCGCGCAGAAGCGGCTGATCTCGGACATGCTCGACCTCAGCAGCATGTTGTTGGGCAAGGTGCAGCTGGAAGTCGAATCGCTGGACCTGGCCGAGCAGGTGCGCGAGGCGCTGAGCACGCAGGAACTGGCCGCCGACGGCAAAGATCAGGTCATGGAACTGCATGTGCCGCCGACACCGTGTCTGGTGCTAGGCGATGCCACCCGCTTGCAGCAGGTGTTGTGGAATCTGCTCTCCAACGCCATCAAATTCACCCCGGCGCACGGCCGCATCGATGTCACCATCGAACGCGACGACGGGCACCTGCTGGTCTCTGTGCGTGATTCCGGCGACGGCATCGCGGCCGAGTTCCTGCCGCACCTGTTCGGCCGCTTCCGTCAGGCCGATGGCACCACTACCCGCCAGCACGGCGGCCTGGGGCTGGGTCTGGCGATCGTGCAGCAGCTGGTGGAAATGCACGGTGGGCAGGTCGGCGCCACCAGTGGCGGGCGTGGCAAGGGCGCCACCTTTACGGTGCGTCTGCCCGAGCATATTCCCGATCAGGCCAAGCGCCCGCGTCGCGAGTTGCGTCGGCGCCTGATGTCCGAACAGATCGTCGAAGCGCGTGCGCTCAACGGCCTGCGCCTGCTGGCTGTGGAAGATCAACCGGACATGCTCGATTACCTGCGTCGCCTGCTTGAAGAGCAGGGCGCCGAAG
Organism: Xanthomonas sp. Leaf148; assembly: GCF_001423585.1. Classification (GTDB taxonomy): domain Bacteria; phylum Pseudomonadota; class Gammaproteobacteria; order Xanthomonadales; family Xanthomonadaceae; genus Xanthomonas. The sequence goes on from NZ_LMOP01000008.1 coordinate 644,281, forward strand.
TGGTCACCGCCGGCAGCGCCACCGATGCATTGGCATTGATCGATCACCGCGGCCACGCACGCTTCGACGTGATGCTGACCGACATCGGCATGCCTGGCATGGACGGTTACGGATTGATCCGCACCGTGCGCGATAACCTGGGTCTGGATGCCCATGCACTGCCGGCGGTCGCGGTGACGGCACTGGCCCGCGACGACGATCGCAAGCGCGCGCTGGACTCCGGGTTTCAGGAACACTTGGCCAAGCCGTATAGCGTGGCGCAGCTGGTCACCGCGGTCCGTGCGGCGCGCGAAGCGGTGGAGTGATGCCGACGCGGCGGCAACGTCGCGCAGCTGAAGGAAGGTGTCGCCATAGGCACGGGTCGCTCGGTTTGGGAGCGGACCGCGTGAGATCGCCGCCCATGCATGCGCGGTGCGCACTCAGGCAAAACACAGGTGCAGCGTTTGCTGCATCGTTCACGCACGATGGCCTAGCGTGATGCGCTCCGCCCAGGGAGACATCGCGATGTCCAAATACGCCCCGCACGTGTATTCCGAACACGTGCAAATCGCCACGCTCGAACATTGGGTCTCATTGCTCAACGGACAGGAGCGTGTGCGGATCGAGCTCGACGACGGCAGCATGCTCAGCGGCACCGTCGCAGTGCGCCCGACCATCCAGACCTATCTCGATGACAACGAGAACGAAGGCGTCAATGGGCAGTTGCGGCTGGATCAGCTGGATGCCTCCCAGGCGCCGCACTGGATCTGGATGGATCGCATCGTGGCCGTGCACCCGCTGCCACTGGGCGACGATCCACAGGTGATGCCGTGACGCGGACGTGTTGACGATGTATTTACTTCTTCCTGGGCGGTTGCCGGCATGATGGCCGACTGTCGCAACTGTTCAGGATTGGCTCGCAATGCATGCACCCCTGCTCCCGCTCATTCGCTGGCCGCTGTCGTTGCTGGCGGTTGCCGTTCTCGCCGGATGCGGCGACACCGCCACGCTGGCCATCGAACAGGGGACCGGGCCTGACCCGCAATTGCCCGAGCCGGTCAAACGCCTGATTCCCACGGTAAAAGTGGCCCCGGTCAAGCGCTGGGCCGCCAACGCCAAACCCATGGCGGCCGACGATCTGCAGGTCAATGCCTTTGCGCGCGATCTCGATCACCCGCGTTGGGTGTACGTGCTGCCCAACGGCGATGTGCTGGTGGCCGAAACCGCCGAACCGCCCAAGCCTGAAGATGCCGAAAGCGGTGGTGGTCTGCGCAAGAAAGTGCAGGGCGCAGTGATGAAGAAAGCTGGCGCCGTGGTGCCCAGCGCCAACCGCATCACTTTGCTGCGCGATGCCGATGGCGACGGCGTGGCGGAGGTGCGCACGCAGTTCATCAGCGGGCTGTTCTCGCCGTTCGGCATGGCGCTGGTCGGTGACCGCTTCTACGTGGCCAATGCCGATGCGCTGGTGAGCTTTCCTTACAAGGCGGGCGACACGCACATCAGCGCCAAGCCCACGTTCGTGGCCAATCTGCCCGGCGGGCTCAACCACCATTGGACCAAATCGCTGCTGGCCAACGCCGATGGCGGCAAGCTCTACGTGGGCGTCGGGTCCAACAGCAATGTGGCCGAAAACGGCATGGAGGCCGAGCTTAACCGCGCGGCGATCCTGGAGATCGATCCGGCCACCGGCAGCAGCCGCGTGTTCGCCAGCGGGCTGCGCAATCCGGTGGGCACCGCGTGGGAACCGCAGAGCAAATCGCTGTGGGTGGTGGTCAACGAACGCGACGAAATCGGCAGCGATCTGGTCCCGGACTACCTGACCTCGGTGCGCGATGGCGGCTTCTACGGCTGGCCATACAGCTACTACGGTCAGCACGTGGATGAGCGGGTGGAACCGCAAAATGCCGAGTTGGTGGCCAAGGCGATCAAACCGGACTACGCGCTGGGCCCGCATACCGCTTCGCTTGGCCTGACCTTCGCCAGCGGCAGTTTGCTGCCGGAGCGTTTCCGCCAGGGCGCTTTTATCGGTCAGCACGGCTCGTGGAATCGCGACCCGCCCAGTGGTTACAAGGTGCTGTTTGTGCCGTTTGTCGACGGCAAGCCCAGCGGGACGCCGATCACCGTGCTGGATGGATTTCTGGACGCCGAAGGCAACGCACAGGGACGCCCGGTGGGCGTTGCACCCGACAACAGCGGTGCCCTGTTGGTGGCCGATGACGTGGGCAACGTGATCTGGCGTGTGACGCCGAAGGCGCGGTAAGCGGAGGTGTTTCGTGAGCGTTGTCCCTTCTCCCCTCGGGAGTTCGTGGGCGTTGTCCCTGTCCCTTCTCCCCTCGGGAGAAGGTGCCCGAAGGGCGGATGAGGGTACGTGCGCAGCCTCGCGCACATGTCGCACAGCGTGGCTTCGCCCCGTACCCTCACCCCAACCCCTCTCCCGAGGGAGAGGGGCGTTGTCCCTTCTCCCGGCGGGAGAAGGTGCCCCGCAGGGGCGGATGAGGGTACGTGCGCAGCCTTGTGGACATGCCGCATAGCGTGGCTTCGCCTCGTACCCTCACCCCAACCCCTCTCCCGAGGGGAGAGGGGCTTTGTCCCTTCTCCCGTCGGGAGAAGGTGCCCGAAGGGCGGATGAGGGTACGCGCGCAGCCCCGTAGACTTGCTGCGTACTGGGCTTCGCCCCGCACTCTCATTCCAACTCCTCTCCCGATGAAGGAGAGACTTTGATTTGTCGCCGCTTTCCTGTTTGGGGGCAGGATTTTCCGAGGTGACGGTTCTCTCCGTTCAGCCGTGTTTGGCCACCAGGAGACATGGGTGGTCGCAACAATGGCGGCCAGAAAAACTGGACATTTGCCCAGTTCTTGGTGGACATACTGCGCGGACACCATGGCCATGCAACGTAGATGCGGCGGCATGCAATGGGGACACCACATCGTCAATAGAAGCAGCACAGCGGACGCGTCTATGCCTGCCGCGCCAAGCTCTTATGCGCGTATCGACGAACAGCCGCTAGCCAGATTTCAGCAAGATGCTGCTAGCCGAACCGTTAGCTGATACCGCACGTATCTAATGCCAACACGTACCGCACGCAGTTCAATCATCTGCCATCTGCACAAAGACCCATGCTCAGCGTGGCGCCTCTGGCGATGCACTGAAACGGCGTGCGTAGCCGCGCTCTTCGGTGATGCGGATGACGTCGGCGTCGGCCATTTCTGGCGCGCCGTAGACCGCGTAGGCCACGCTGCCGTCGTCGCGCTCACCGACCTGATGCAGGCGGTAACGGGGGCGACCGGCGCCGGTGTTTTCGGGGTAATGCATGGGTGGCGGGGTGTCGTCCAGGTCCATTTCGCTGTTGTCGACGACTCCACCTACGAACAGGGCTCGCATCGCGTATCTCCGGTGTGGGCTTGGCTTCCAGCCTAGGCCGGCAGATGTTGCGTGCGCATCAACGGTCCGTATAAACAGCGCAAGGCAATCCGTTCGCAGGTCACGCAATGGATGACCCGCGTCAGCGCATGGCAAGCACGGATCGCGTGGCGAGCACGGGCGGCAGGCAGGGCTCCCTTACAATGGCGGCCTGTTCCCGACCTGATGATCCGATGGCTGGCCCGCACGATGCCCCGCTTCAAGCCCTGTTCCTGCCCTTCGCCCAAGGCGCGCTGCCGTGGCCGACAGGCCCTGTGCTGTTTCTGCGTGCGCGCGACGGCTTTCCGCTGCGCGAGCACGCGTCCGCCGATGCGCTGACCTGCGAGCAGAGTTTTCGCCCGTTTGCGCAGGCGCTGGAGGGCAGTGGCTGGAGCGTGCGCGAAGAGAGCGAGATCGAGGCCGACAGCACCCGCTACGCGCTGGTACTGGTGCTGCCGCCGCGGCAGCGCGAAGAAGCGCGCGCGTTGTTTGCGCGCGCGCTGGCGCTGACCGCGCCCGGTGGCCGGGTGGTGGCATGCCAGTCCAACAACGAGGGCGCCCGCTCAGGCGAGGCAGATCTGCGCCAGCTTGCCGGTCTGGCCGGCAGCCTGACCAAGCACCATTGCCGCACCTACTGGACCGCGCCGCTGCCCGCCGACACCGATGCCGCGCTGCAGGCGCGCTGGGCGGCGCTGGATGCGCCGCGCAAGATTCTGGATGGACGCTTCGTCAGTCGACCGGGTGTGTTCGCCTGGGATCGCATCGATCCTGCGTCGGCGTTGCTGGTCGAGCACCTGCCCGCCACCCTGGCCGGGCACGGTGCCGATCTGGGTGCGGGGTTCGGGTATCTCTCGGCCGAAGTACTGGCGCGCTGCGCCAAGGTCACTGCGCTGGATCTGTACGAAGCCGAAGCGCGTGCGCTCGCGCTGGCGCGACGCAATCTGCAGGACATCGCGCATCCGGCGCAGCTGCAGTACCTCTGGCAGGACGTCACCGCCGGGCTGGCGGCGCAGTACGACTTCATCGTCAGCAACCCGCCATTCCACACGCCCTCGCGCGCCGATCGCCCGGATATTGGCCAGCGTTTCATCGCTGTGGCCGCGCAGGCCTTGCGCCCGGGCGGGCAGCTGCTGCTGGTGGCCAACCGGCATCTGCCTTACGAGCAGGTGCTCAACGAAAGCTTCGGTCAGGTCCGCGTGGCCGCCGAGCGCGGCGGCTTCAAGTTGATCGCTGCCGTGCGCGGCAAGGCGGCACGCGCATGAAGCTGGTCAAACACATCGCCAATCTCGGCTATGGCAGCCGCAAGCAGGTGACCCAGCTGTTTCGCCAGGGCGCCGTGACCGATGTGCAGGGCGAGGTGCTGTATGCCGACGATCAGGTGGAGCACGATGCCATCCGCATCGATGGCGAGCCGTTGGACCCGCCGCCGGGTTTCAGCCTGTTGCTGCACAAGCCCAGCGGTTACACCTGCTCGACCAAGGACACCGGCCGGTTGATCTACGAGCTACTGCCCCTGCGTTTTCGCTCGCGTGCGCCAGTATTGGCGCCGGTGGGGCGGCTGGATCGCGAGACCAGCGGCATGCTGCTGATGACCGACGATGGCGCGTTGCTGCACCGGATCATTTCGCCCAAATCCGCACTGGACAAGGTCTACGAGGTCAGCCTGGCCGAAGACCTGCGCGGCGATGAAGCGGCGCTGTTTGCCAGCGGCGAGCTGCTGCTGGAAGGCGAAACCAAGCCATTGCTTCCCGCCGAGCTTGAGGTACTTAGCGCGCGCCAGGCACGCCTGACCTTGCACGAGGGCCGCTATCACCAGGTGCGTCGCATGTTCGCCGCCGCCGGCAATCACGTGGCGGCATTGCATCGCAGCCGCATCGGCGGCTTGTCGCTGGACGCGCTGCCATCGGGCCAATGGCGTGCCTTGGAGGCAAGCGATCTGGAGGTGCTGTTCGGGCGCGGAGCGACTGCATGACGGCGGCCACGCCGCTGCCGTTTCGCCCGCAGGCGGTGATCTTCGATATGGATGGTTTGATGCTCGACAGCGAGCGCGCCATCACTACCTGTCTGGCGCAGGCGGCCGATGCGCAGGGGCTGACAATCGAGCCGACGTTCTGGTTGCAGATGGTCGGTACCGGCGATGTGGCCTGCCGCCGTCTGCTTGGCGAACGCGTCGGCGACGCCGCTGCCGAACGCATGCTGGCGCGCGCCCAACTGCTCTATGACGCCGTCGCGGAACGCGGCATCCCGCACCGGCCCGGCATCATTGCGCTGCTGGAGTATCTGGCTGCGCTCGGCATGCCACGTGCGGTGGCGACCTCCACCCAACGCCCGCTTGCCTTGCGCAAGCTCAAAGCAGCCGATCTGCTGTGGCGCTTCGATGCGGTGTGCACCGCCAGCGATGTGCAGCATCCCAAGCCGGCGCCGGATATCTACCTGCTGGCAGCGCAGTCGCTGGGCGTGGAGCCTGCACACTGCCTGGTGCTGGAAGACTCGCCGACCGGCGTGCGCGCTGCATTGGCGGCGGGCATGACCCCGATCCAGATCCCGGACCTGCTCGAACCCGATGCGGACGTGCGCGCGTTGGGCCATCGCATCATGCCCTCGCTGGGCGATGCGCAGCGCCTGCTGGAAGCGCAACTGTCGGGTTGATCAGCGGGTGTGGATTAGCGTCCGAAAAAGCCTCCGGAAAGTCGTCTGGAACGCAGCGCCCAAATGACAGGCGCTGCAGCACGCGCTGGCGATCAGTCCACCACGCGCGGGCGCTGCGTGCGCAACCATCAAAGCCCCTCTCCCGTCGGGCGAGAAGGCGCGGTTTGCGCGCCACTGGCGCGCGTGCCTTGGAGCGCCCGCGTCGTAAACGCGGGCTGGGGCGCGGAGCGGGGGTTGGGGTGAGGGCACGAGCAACCGACTCACGCCACACTACGCATGGACAACGCCCAAAGCGCCGCTGCGGATGCACGACGCGCGCCGGTCTCCGAGCTTCCGCCTCACCGATCCCAACGTCGATGTCGTGCATGACGAACACTACAGACCGGCAAGCACGCGCGTCCCCGCGTCGCAGCAGCGCGCTGCAAAGCGCATCACCTAAGTCGTATCAGAGCAGCACGCCGTCACACGTACTGCATCTTGCGCGACATGCCGCCGTCGACGATGAAGTCCTGCCCGGTGACGAATCCGGATAGCTGCGGTGACAGCAGGTACACCGCCAGCTGCGCGATGTCTTCCGGCGTGCCCACACGTCCGGCCGGATGCTGCGCATGGTCGCGTCGCGACAGTTTGGGCGCACGACGACGTTGCGGTGCACGCCAGGCATCGGTGCTGATCCACCCCGGACTGATGCTGTTGACGCGCACCTGCGGGCCTTCGCTCAGTGCCAATGCGTGGGTAAACGCAACCAGGCCACCTTTGGCCGCTGCATAGGCTTCGCTATGCGGCTCCGACTGCCAGGCGCGGGTGGAGGCGATGTTGACGATCGCACCACCGCCATCTGCCTGCGCCAGTGCAGGCAAGGCATGTTTGCTGCATAAAAACGCGCCATGCAGGCTTGCCAGGCGCCGATTCCAGTCATCCCACTCCAGCTGCGGCAATGGCGCAACGTGTGGATCCGGTACGCCGGCGTTATTGACCAGGCCATCGAGTCGGCCGAAGCGCTTGCGCGCCGTGGCGATCAGACGCGCGGCCTGGGTCTCGCGCGCTGCATCGCAACGCACGAATGCACTGCGTTGCGGCAGCGCCCAGTCCTGCAGACAGGCCTTTCCGGCAGCGGCGTCCAGATCGCCGATCACCACGCTGCCGCCGGCACCCAGCACGGCCTGCGCAATGCCGCGTCCAATCCCTTGCGCGCCACCGGTGATCACCACCACGCGGTCCTGCAGCGGTGACGGGTTCCATGCGGAAACAGCGGGAATCAGGGCCATGGCGTGTGCGCATAACGAAAGGGTGCGGCACTGTAGCGCGCGCCATGTCAGTGCTACAGCAACACCGGCGACGCCTACGGTAGCGACGCGACCGCGCTTTTCATGGGCATTTCAACGGATTGCCGCCGCCGCACGGTGCCGGCGTTCGGCCCCTGCTGCATGCATTTGGCGCGCGGCAGGGCGCAGGCTCAGTGTTGGGCGCCGTTCAACACGCGTTCCCAGCCCGCGCGGCCCAGCCGTTCCAACGTCTGAATATTGCGCTCGACAATCACGTCCGGATCCGGGTACGCCGCCACCGCACGCTCCACGCTGTCCTCGCGCAGCAGGTGCAAGGTTGGGAAGGGCGAGCGGTTGGTGAAGTTGGCCACATCGTCCAGCGCGGCGCCTGCAAATTGATAGTCGGGGTGGAAGCTGGCCACCTGCAGGATGCCTTGCAGGTCCAGCGCTTCCACCGCCGCGTCGGCATTGTCGAGGAAGTCGTTGTAATCCAGGAAGTCGGTGAGCACGTCCGGATGCACGATCAGGGTGGTGTCGATCTGCTCGGCCGGCGTGTCGCGCAGCAGGACAAGTTCTTCGGCCAGTTGTTCCAGCAGCGCCTCGGGCGTGCTGGCATCGCTGAGCACCAGCCGCACCTGTTCCTTGACGTACACCGCCTTGGCGAACGGACACAGGTTCAGCCCGATTACCGCGCGTTCGATCCACGTGCGGGTAGCGGTCAACGGATCGGGCGTGGCAGGCGTGGTGGTCATCGTGGCGGCGGCGTGATGGCGCGCCAGTGTATGCGATCGTTGCCGAAGCGGCCGCGCGGGCTGATTCACCAGCGATGACGCAACAGACGCAACAGACGCAACCTATGCTGCCAGGCGCCATGCTGCCGCGCACGCGCAATCAGCGTGTGTCGCTGTCGTCGCTGCGCGGCGCCTCGCCCACGTGCGCACCGACATGCGTGCGCAAGAACTCCACCGACACCTGGGCGACGTACTCGGCCAGTGGCGTCTTGTGCGGCGACCCGATGGCATGTGCGCCGCTGTCGAAGGCGATCGCCTGCTTGAGCGGGGCAGCCGTGCCCAGCGCATCGAACATGGCCAGCATCGCCGGCACCGAGGCAATCTGATCTTCGTCGCCATTGGGCGCGCGGTAATAGCCCAGCAGCACCGGGCAGCGCACCTGTGGCCACGGCGGCGCGGCGGCGAGTGTGTCGAACAGGCCGCGCAAGCTACGAAAACCGTCCGGATGGATGGTGTCCGACCAATACGCCAGTTCTTCAGCGCTGCGCGGGTAAGGGTCGGCGATCGGCGCATCGGCGTCGCAGAGCCGATCGAGCAAGCCCGCATTGACCGGCTGGATGCCTGGCGACCATGCCACCACCGCTGCAACCTGCTCGGGATGCTGCGCCGCAAGCCAGAGCGCCAAGGTGCCGCCCATTGATGAGCCGACAATTGCCACACGCTCGCCCATCCGCCGCGCCTGCGCCAGCGCCTCCAGCGCAGAGCGTTGCAGCGCCGCCGTCGTCAGCCCCTGCATCGCATCAGGTGCACTGCCTCCATGGCGGGGCCAGCGGTGCACGTAGCCGTTGGCGCCCAGCGCATCGGCCATCTGTTCGGGCAGCGCGCCGGCCTCGCCCGGGCTTGCAGAAAACCCATGCAGGAACAGCAGCGCCACGGCGGTGCGTGTCTGGGCAGCGCTGCGCCAATGCCAGCGCGCCGCATTGCCGGGCTTCAACTCAGTGCTGTCGTTGGTGTGCATGGTGGGCCAGCAGTGCGAGCAGTTCGTGGGCGTTGATCGGCTTGGATAGATAACCTGCCACGCCGGCGGCTGCCGCTTCGCGTATCGAATCGGCGCGCGTATCGGCGGTCAATACGATGATTGGCGGCAGCGCGGCAATCGCATCGCGGGCCTGGCCCAATGCATCCCAGCCGGAGGTGCCGGGCATGTGCAGATCGAGAAACACCAGATCCGGCGCGGCCTGGGCAATGCGCTGTACCGCATCGGTGCCATCGACATGGAAGCTCACCCGATGCCCTGCGCGCGTTAGCAGATTGCCGATCACCAGGCGATTGGTGTCCATGTCCTCGAAGACCAGGCAATGCAGCGGTGGTACGGTCTGCGCGTGGTGCGCCAGCGCATCGCGCAGGCCGAGCGTGCGGCTGCTGTCGGCCGCGGCCACGGGTAGCTCGAAGATCCAGCGGAAGATGCTGCCACCGTCGGGGTTGTCGCTCACCGTCAGGCTGCCGTGCATCGCATCGGACACCGACAAGGCGATATACAACCCCAGTCCGACGCCGCCCTCGGCACGGCTGAATCCGGTGCTGAGCTGGGTGAACGGCGTAAAGATGTAGGCCTTCTTGTCGTCGGGCACACCAATGCCGGTGTCGGTGATCGTCGCGGCGATCGACCAGCGCTGCTGTAGCTGCGTGGCTTCGATCAGCAACTCGACCGCGCCACCGGCCGGGGTGAACTTGATCGCATTGATGACCAGGTTGCTGATGACCTGCTCGATGCGGCCCTCGTCGCCCAGCACATGAGGCGTCTCCGGTGCCTCCATGCGCACGCTCAGCGACACGCCCTTGGTGGATGCGGCGGTCGCGCAGACCGCTTTGACGGTGGTCAGCACGTCCAGCATGCTCAGTGGCTTGCTCTGCAGCTGCAGCCGCCCACCGTCGATGCTGGCCACGTCCAGTACTTCATTGACGCGATGGCGCAGCGCGGTCGCATTGACCGTCACCGCCTGCATCAGGTCGCGCTGTTCGGCTGGCATGCCGTCGGTATCGATCAGCTGCGCGCAATTGATGACCGCATTCAACGGCGTGCGCAGCTCATGGTTCATGGTGCTGATGAAGCGGCTTTGCGCATCGCGCGAGGCCAGCGCCTGCAGCGCCACTTCCTGCATCGCAAGCACGATGCGCGCCACCAGCAGCGGCAATACCATGCTGAGCGCCACCGCATACACAAAGTACGCCGGCCGCGACAGCCAGTAGCCGCTGGGTGCGGTCAACAGCATCAGCACGAAGGTGCTGAGCAGCACCGGCAAGGTGGCGCGTTGCCCATAGCGCGCCACCGCAGCGATGGTGATGAACGGCAGAAAGGCGTTCAACGACATCAACAGGATGAAGGCCAGCGTGGTCTGGATGCCGATGAACAACAGGCTCATCGCAAAGCCCATCGCATCCAGCCACTCACCCGGCGGGATGATCCGGCGCCGCACGAGCACCATCCATGCCACCGAGACGACCCACACGGTCACTGCGGTGGGGAAGACGTTGTGCGCATCCTTGACCAGCACCGGCTGTGGGCCGTACAGCCAGCCCAGGCACCACAGGGTCACCATGGTCTGCACGATCACCCGGCCGACGCAGGCGCGGTATTCCAGAAACGACTCGAACAACCGCACGAGTCTGTCGTTGCGCAACTGCCTGGCCGCCAGAATCAGGCCGGTCGCTGCGTGGTTGGGAGTGCTACGCATGAGGGTCCGCGTCGTCGATGAGAAGGGTGCGCCGGTAGCGCTTGACCAGTAGACCTGCGGCAGTGGCCACGGCAGTGAAGCGGTGCGCAAGCGTGTCGCTCAGCGCGTCGCGTTCCACCTCGCCGCGCAGCTGGTCGCAGGCCTTGAGCAACTGCTGCGAGCCGGTCAACGAGATAGTGTTCTTCAACGAGTGGATCTGTTCCAGCGCCTGCGCCTGGCTGGTGTCGGCATCGCCAAGCGTGCAGCGCGCAATGGCGTGTTCGATCTCCACCGCAAAGGCGTCGGCAAAGGCCGCTGCAGCCACCGGATCGAGGCCGGCGATGGTGTGCAGCGTCGAGCCGCTTTCGATCTGCGGTTGCGCGTGGATCTTGGTCGACTGCACACCGCCTGCGGCAGACGCGTTCGCCTGCCGGGCGTGCAGGCGATGCAACAAGCGGGTGAGCAGCGAGCGCATCGGGGCCGCTAGCCCTGCAGCCCGTTGCGGCGATGGTGATCCACGCAGGGATGCCGCAGGCCTCGGTTGCCCCACTGCGCGTCGGTCACCGCACTCACCGGCATCGCTCAACCACGCTCAGTCGCGAAAGTTGTCGAACTGCAGCGGCTGCTCGAAATCGGCCTTTCTCAGCAGCGCCATCGCGTCCTGCAGATCGTCGCGCTTCTTGCCGGTGACGCGCAGCTTGTCGCCGTTGATCTGCGCTTCGACCTTGAGCTTGGCTTCCTTGAGCTTGGCCACCAGCTGCTTGGCCTGCTTCTGCTCGAGGCCCTGCTTGACGGTGACCTTCTGCCGCGCGCCGGCCAGATTGGTTTCCACATCGCCAAAGTCCAGGCAGCGCACATCGATGCTGCGCGCCAACAGCCGCGCCCGCAGGATGTCGGTCATCTGCTTGAGCTGGAAGTCGCTGGGGGCGGACTGGTTGATGACCTTGCCGTCTTCCAGTTCGAACTTGGCTTCCACGCCCTTGAAGTCGAAACGCGTGTCCAGTTCACGGTTGGCCTGGTCTATCGCATTGGTCAGTTCGTGCTTGTCGACTTCGGACACCACGTCGAAGGAAGGCATGCAAAGCTCCTGTTGGCTGAAAACAGCCGCCATTCTAGGCCATCGTGCCGCGATGGCCGTCATCGACGCATGGCGGTCGGCGCGCTGCGACGGCGATAATGCGCCCATGCCCAGCACCCGTTCTCCGCTCCCCGCCATCGCCTGGATGGTCGCCGCCGTGGCCTGCTTCTCGCTGATGGATGCGGCGATGAAGCTGCTGGCTGCGCAGTACCCGCCGTTGCAGGTGACGCTGTTGCGTGGCGCCGCGTCGCTGCCGTTCGTGCTGGTGTGGGTGTTCGCCACAGCCGGGCCGCGTGCCATCTTGCCGGTGCGCTGGGGCCTGCATCTGCTGCGCGGGGCCTTGGGCATGGTGATGATCGGCTGCTTCGTCTACGGCCTGAAGCGCATGCCGCTGTCCACCGCCTACACCATCTACTTTGTGGCGCCGTTGCTGGTGGCCGCCTTGTCGGTGCCGCTGCTGGGCGAGCACGTGGGGCCGCGGCGCTGGACGGCGATCGGCATTGGCCTGGTCGGGGTCATCGTGGTGCTGCGCCCGGGCGTGGGCGGCTTGGTCTCGCTGCCTGGCCTGATGGTGCTGCTGGCGGCCACGGCCTACGCCATCGCCGCGGTCACGGTGAGCCTGCTGACCCGCACCGATACGCCGCAGGCCATGGTGGTGTGGTTTTTGCTGTTCATGGCGATCGGCGCCGGGGTGCTGGCCATCCCCGACTGGGTGCCGCTGCGGGCAAGCCACGGCTGGCTGATCGCCGGCATGGGCCTGGCCGGCGCGCTGGGGCAGATTGCGCTGACCCAGGCGTTCCTGCGCGGCGAAGCCTCGATGATCGCGCCGCTGGAATACACCGGCCTGGTCTGGGTGATCGGCTGGGACTGGCTGCTGTGGCAGACCTTGCCCGACGGCTGGACCTGGACCGGCGCCGGCATCATCGTCGCCAGCGGCCTGTATCTGCTGCGCCGGGAGCGGATTCGCCAGACCGATCGTCCGTTGCCGCTTGAGCGGCCGTGAGTGGGGATTGGGGATTCGGGATTCGCAAGGGCAAGAGCGCTGCGCTGTTACGCCTCCCCAATCCCGAACCATAGAACCGAATGGAATGACGGCCGTAAACATTGACTGGTAGGCTTCACGACCCCCCAATCGGCCACCCGCTGTGATCCAGTTTCAGGGCCTGCACAAGTCTTACTCCGTCGACGGTCGCCAGATCGTGGCGTTGCACCCGCTCGATCTGCGGATCGGCCCCGGCGAGGTGTTCGGCATCATCGGCCATTCCGGTGCCGGCAAATCCACGCTGATCCGGCTGATCAACCGGCTGGAAGAGCCTAGCGGTGGGCGATTGCTGATCGGCGAGGAAGACGTCACCGCGCTGGATAGCCAGGGCCTGCGTGGCTTGCGCCGGCGCATCGGCATGATCTTCCAGCACTTCAACCTGCTGTCCTCGCGCACCGTGGCCGGCAATGTCGCCTTTCCGCTGGAACTGGCCGGCACGGCGCGCGCCGAGATCGATGCGCGGGTGGCCGAGCTGCTGGCGCGGGTCGGCCTGCAGGAGCACGCCAACAAGTATCCGGCGCAGCTATCCGGCGGCCAGAAGCAGCGCGTGGGCATTGCGCGTGCGCTGGCCACCCGCCCGCAGATCCTGCTGTGCGACGAGGCCACCAGCGCGCTGGACCCGCAGACCACCGCCTCGGTGCTGCAACTGCTGGCGCAGATCAACCGCGAGCTGGGCCTGACCATCGTGCTGATCACCCACGAGATGGACGTGATCCGCCGCGTCTGCGACCGCGTGGCAGTGCTGGACGCCGGCAAACTGGTGGAAACCGGCCCGGTCACCGAGGTCTTCCTGCATCCCAAACATGCCACCACGCGGCGCTTCGTGTCCGAAGCCGAGCACGTGGACGAGGCCGAGCTGCACCGCGATTTCGCCGCCGTCGGCGGACGTGTGGTGCGGCTGACCTTCCTGGGTAACGGCACCTATGAGCCGGTGCTGGGCCGCATCGCCCGCGAGACCGGGGTGGACTACAACATCCTGTCCGGGCGCGTGGACCGCATCAAGGACACGCCGTATGGCCAGCTCATCGTCGCCCTGACCGGTGGCGACCAGAATGCAGCGCGCGCCGGCTTCGTCGCCGCCGGCGTGCACGTAGAGGACCTGCGCGTATGAACCTGCTGCCGATCGCCGCCGCTGGCGGCTTCTTCCGCAATCTCGATGCCGCCAAGTGGGGCGACATCGGGCAGGCGACCCTGGACACCTTGCTGATGCTGGCCGGCGCGCTGCCGCTGACCTTGCTGATCGGCCTGCCGCTGGGGGTTGCGCTGTTCCTGTGCGGCGCCCCGCAGCTGCGCCGTCGCCCGGTGCTGTACGGCGCGCTGGCGCTGGTGATCAACCTGCTGCGCTCGGTGCCCTTCATCATCCTGATGATTGCGATGATTCCGCTCACCCTGGCGTTGATGGGCACCTCGCTCGGCGTGCGCGGCGCGATCCTGCCGCTGGTGGTGGGCGCCGCGCCGTTCTATGCGCGCCTGGTGGAAACCGCATTACGCGAGGTGGACCGCGGCATTATCGAAGCCAGCCAGGCGATGGGCGCCACCACCCGCCAGCTGGTGCTGTGGGTGCTGTTGCCAGAAGCGCGCCCTGGCCTGATCGCCGGCGCCACCGTCACCACCATCGCGTTGATCGGGTTCACCGCCATGGGCGGGGCGATCGGTTCCGGCGGTCTGGGCGATGTGGCCTACCGCGAGGGCTATATGCGCTCGCATGCGGACGTCGCGTTGATCACCGTCATCGCCTTGCTGGTGCTGGTGCAGCTGCTGCAGATGCTGGGCGACCGTTTGGTGGCCCGCTACAGCCGCCGCTGAGCCAGTCGCGTCGCTGCGCGCGGCTGGTGGATGCGCCGCTGCATGCCGCTGCGGCGTGCATCGCCGCTGCGGGCTGCAGGCGGATGCGCTGACATCGCCCCGGTGTGTGTCTTGCAGGCACAGCCCGTGCGGGCCGCCGCATCGCCGCTGCACCTGCGGTCTGCTAGGTTTAACGCCTGCGGCCCGTCCGCATTCCTCCTCCCACGGACCCTTTCATGAGCACATTTGCGTTTCGTTCCCTTCTTGCTGCGGCCACGCTGGCATTGGCGTCCTGCGGCGGCAATGGTGGCAGTGGCGGCGACACCCTCACCGTGGCCGCCACCGCCGTGCCGCACGCCGAAATCCTGGAAGTGGTCGAACCGCTGCTGGCCAAGCAGGGCGTGAAGCTGGACGTGCGCGTATTCAACGATTACGTACAGCCCAACGACCAGGTCGTGCAGAAGCAGATCGACGTCAATTACTTCCAGACCGAGCCCTATCTGGATGCCTACAACCGCGACCGCAAGAGCCAGCTGGTGACCGTGGTCGGCGTGCATATCGAGCCCTTCGGTGCGTACTCGCGCCGCTTCAAGGCGCTGGCCGATCTGCCGAGCGGCGCCGACGTGGTGATCCCCAACGACCCGAGCAACAACAGCCGCGCGCTGATCCTGCTCGACAAGGCCGGGGTGATCAAACTCAAGGACCCGAGCAACGCGCTGTCTACCCAGCGCGACATCGTCGACAACCCCAAGCAGCTGAAATTCCGCGAGCTCGATTCGGCGATGTTGCCGCGTGTGCTGGATCAGGTCGATCTGGCCCTGATCAACACCAACTACGCGCTCGATGCAGGGCTCAATCCCACCCGCGACGCGCTGGCGATCGAAAGCAAGGAGTCGCCGTACGTGAACTTCCTGGTGGCGCGCGCAGACAACAAGGACGACCCGCGCGTGCAGAAGCTGGCCAAGGCATTGACCAGCCCGGAAGTGAAGGCCTTTATCGAACAGAAGTACAAAGGCGCGGTACTGCCGGCATTCTAAGAGCGGCGATCAAACCTACTGCGCTCACCGCCAGGCTGGTGTGGTCGATGCTCGGCATCGGCATGCACCCCGCGGACATGCTGGTTGCTGCGCGCCGTCCACGTTCACCGGACGACCGCTCGTTACGTGTTGCCAACCACCCTTCGCCGCCAACGAGCATGTGATGCCACTTCTCCTCGCTATACCGCTGGCCGTGATCATCGCCCTGGCGGTGTTCGCGGTGCTGTTGCCGTTGTCGCTGGTGCAGCGCTTTCGTGTCGGTACCGCGCGGCGGCAGGCACGCGGCTGGCTGTTGATGATCAATCTGGTCTCGGCCGGCCTTTCCACCGTGTTGTTCGTGATCTTCGTGTTGATCGCCGCCGCGTTCTGGCCCGGCGCGATCAGCCATGCCACCTTCGGCTGGGCCTGCGGGCTGGCGCTGGGGCTGCTGGCACTGCGTCTGACCCGCTTCGAGCGCACCCAGCAGGGGCTGTTCTACCGGCCCAATCTGTGGCTGGTGCTGGTCTTGACCGCGCTGGTGGCGGCACGCGTGATCGCCGGCATGGTGCAGGGGTGGCGCAGCACCTGGCAGGGTGCTGCCTGGCCCTCGGAAGGGTGGCTCAGTCACGCCAGCCTGTTGGGCGCGGCCGGCGTATTGCTCGGCTATGCGCTCGCCTATGCCACCTTGCTGTGGTGGCGCTGGCGCAGCGCGCGCCTGCGCGGCAGCGTCTACTGGCGGTGATCCTTAAATTGAAGCCTTACCAACTCACAATCCCGAAATAACTGGCGTTTCTACAAACCTCGACTTTCAAGAAGTGCTCAGATTGTGTCTCACTAGGTACCATTTATCCGGTCAGGATGAGTAGTATTAAGGTGTAACCATTGTTACTGCCAGCCCTCTCGGTGCTAGCAGTAACAATTTCAAGTATGCCTAATTAATTAAATGCTTCCGCAGCTTTGAGCATCTGCGCGTCTGCTGGTGCTATGCGGATGGCACTTAGGCAATCTGGAGAGGTTTCCGGGAACGAGAACTCCATCTTCTCATGGTTTTTAACGACGGCCAAAGTTAATGTTTCTGAATTACTCTGTCCTCTCGGAATATTTGAAATCAGATAATTCGGGTAGCGGCTTTTAAAGTCCTGGCGAGAGACACAGGAGCCTTCCAGACTGAGTAGGACTGATTCAATATTTTTTTTATCGGCTGATATTGATATGAAAGAGTCCTTGGCAGTCAGATGGTCGCCTATCTTTAATATTCCTCCGCTAACTTTATACGTTCCTTCGTTTTTCAAATTCGGCGTCGAAATTCTGGCTCCAGGCCATGAATTAATAAATTCAGAGGGTGATTTTTTGAGATTTCTCGAAATTTCTTCGGCTAATTCAAACGTACGAGCAGCATCCGCTGCTGTCGCTGCTGTCGCTGCTGTCGCTGCTGTCGCTGCTGTCGCTGCTGTCGCTGCTGTCGCTGCTGTAATTTTAGTTGCATATAATGAAGGTGCAATCAGGGCAGCAATTAGCGTTATTGTAAGGCGGGAATATGATAGTCTGTTAAGGAAGTTTGTCATACTGCTCTCCATAATATACGTTGTAGTTCTGTCCTGTGGTTGAGGTTACGTTGTTCGCGCAGAAGGATTTTCCAACGTTTGATACGACATTAGGTCCTCCAGCAGAGTAAGCCCCGAAAAGCTGTTCGGGATTTGATGCTGCAAGTTTAATGTCTATGCTATTTTGAGTGGAACTCCAAATTTCATTCCTTGCAACTATGTTATTTGTTACGGCAAGTCCTTCCATCTTACATGCTTCATCTATATATGCTTGCCGAGTCGTTTTGGCAAACGAATAATTGAATTTCACATGACCAAATTCATGGGCTAGGGCTGAGACTGTAAAATACATGCCCGGCATATCTTGACTCGCGCAGCTATAATTTCGGATATATACAACTTTATTGGGCATGTCCGTATAGCTGGCCGAGCCGTAAGCGATCTTGAAAGTGGTGCTGCTGTTTATTTGTCCGGTAAGTGTCGTTGATTGGGAAGTTATAAAGTCAATGCAGGTTCCAAGTCCTGTGGTAGGGACGGTTGTCTGAGCCTGAGCTCCAAAGGAAACGAGTGCAAGAAGAAATATCGCTGCTGCATGGCATCTTATGCTCATGGTATCTCCATATTTAACTGAAGAAGTCGCGCTGATTTCTACGCGATCTATCCCCCCCGCAACGAAATCCTAGACGTAAAATTCCCTTCGAACTGAGGTTTGGATCAAAAAAAACAGGCCCTTGCGGGCCTGTTCGGTGAGGTACTTAGTCAATCGGTGTGCTTAGAAGCGCGCGCCGACACCGAAGCCAACAGTCCACGGATCCAGTTCCAGCTCGCTGCCGGTGCCCTGGCCGCCGACACGCAGTTCCGGACGCGAACGCATGTAGCGGGCGTCGGCACGTGCGAACCAGGTTGAGTTGATGTTCATGTCAACACCGACGGTGCCGATCACGCCCTTGGCGGTATCCAGGCCAACGTGCTGACCGGTGGTCGACGCCGCATCGATCTTCTCGTTGCTGAAGTTCGACTCGTAGTAGCCCACGCCCACGAACGGACGGAATACATTGTCGGCCTGGCCGAAGTGGTACTGGCCGCTGATGGCGATCGGCTGCTGCTCGACGGTGCCCACCTTGCCCACGCCATCGGCGTTGACGCGGTGATTGAACTTGTCGGCAGCGCCCCACACTTCAACAGCCCAGTTGTCGTTGATGTAGTAGCTGGCGCTCAGCGTCGGTGCCGGGCCGCCATCGACGTCCAGGCCCGGAGCCGGATCGTTCTTCGGCTTGATCAAGGCGACACCGCCGACCACTGCCCAATGCTTGCCGGACGCGCTCTCAGCGCTGGTGGAAGTCGAGGAGGTATCGCCGGTATAGGTGGTGTCCTGCGCGAACGCGGACGGTGCAATCGCAAGTGCGGATACAGCAGCCAGGCTCAGGATGGAAATGGCACGCATTGGGGGTCTCCTCGCATAATTTTTGTTAGGCCCGTGGAGTGGGCCGCGCCAAAGCTATTCCTGAAAATCTGAATCCACGCCCACCTGCGACCCGCTAAAATTTCGTTTGTTCAGGAACTTTCCCAAGAAGGCCGTGGTTGCGACATGCAAGCTGAAAAAGACATTCACGCAGATGCGATTGCCGTGACGAAAAACGCCGTGCGTGACGGCTTGCCAGCGCACATTCCTAACGATTGCCGTGTCTTGGTACTCGGCTCGATGCCAGGTATCGCCTCGTTGGAGGCGGGCCGCTATTACGCGCATCCACGCAATCGGTTCTGGCCAGTGATGCATGCCCTCTTGGGTATTGATGCTGCTGCCATGTATGCCGCACGCATGCAGGCATTGAACGCACAGGGTGTCGGGTTATGGGATGTGATCGGCCAATGCGCGCGTCGCGGCAGCCTGGATGCTGCGATCGTCGCAGACAGTGTGGTGGTCAATCCGCTGCCTGCGTTGCTGGCAGGTTTGCCGCAGCTGCGCATGGTGGCCTGCAATGGCGCCGCGGCGGCGCAGGCCTGGCATCGCCATGTACGGCCGCTGTTGTCGCAGGACGCGCGCAGCGTACCGCTGCTGGCCTTGCCGTCCACCAGTCCGGCCAACGCCGCTTGGTCGTTGCCGCGTTTGTGCGCCGCATGGCAACCGGTGCGCGAAGCGTTGGGGTGATGCGGCCCTGGCCCACGTCAATGAATCGCCGACGATGATGCGTGTCTGCGCAATGCGCGCCCGTCAGCGCGTGCGCATGCAACCAGCACGTCGCCAGCTGCCGCCATAAGTCATGCCAGCGTCCGGCACAGGCAGCCCGCAGCGCGTGGCCGCACAGTGCAGGCAGCACATGAAGGAGCACCGCGATGACGATCAGACATGCAATGACGATGGCGGCAACGCTCGCACTGGGTATGTTCACTGCAGCGGATGCGGCGCTTGCCGACGAGATGCAGTGCGATGTCAGCAGCGATTATGACCTCACGCTCAATCCGCGCAGCCTCATCCTGATTCGTAACGCCGGGACGCCGCAGCGCCTGGTGATGCGCCAGGGCGCGTTGTTCGTCGACGATCGCTGGGTGACGCTGAGTGCCGACGACCGTACCCGCCTGATCCAGTTCGAGCGGCAGACCCGTGAGGTGGTGCCGCTGGCGCAGGAGGTCGGGCGCGAGGCCGCCGACATCGCGGTCACCGCGCTCGGCGAAGTGGCGGCCGGGTTCAGCCGCAGTCCCGAGGCGACCCGCGCGCAACTAGCCAGCGTGCGCGAAAAGATCGATCTGCGCTTGAAGCAGAGCTTCAGCAAAAGCCAGCTCACACCCGTGAATATCGACGACGACATCGGCGCGCTGGTCGCCGAGGTATTGCCGCAGTTGATCGGCGATGTGATCGCCGGTGCGGTGCAGTCCGGGCTCACCGGCAACGACATGCAGCTGCGTTCGCTCGATGGGCTGGAAGCGCGCATCGAGCGTCTGGTCGAGCCGCAGGCGCGTGCATTGCGCCCGCGTGCGCAGCGCTTGTGTGACCGCGTCGAAGCGCTGGATGGGCTGGACAATGCGCTGGCGTATCGTTTGCCCTCGGGCGAGCCACTGCATCTGTTGCAGGTGGATCGAAGCGCCTCGAAATAAGCATGCACCTGCGTGCGCGGACGCTGCATCCTGCGGGCCGTGCGATTTTTTCGACGCCAATGGTTGGCGCTGCGGCCCGTGGCCGGCCACAATAGGGGTTTCCCCATCTGTTGCCGGAGTTCCCCCGTATGGCCGAAATCAAGGAAGCACTTGTCCCCGATATCGGTGACTACAGCGACGTCCCGGTAATCGAGGTGCTGGTGTCGGTCGGCGATACGGTCACAAAGGACCAGAGCCTGGTCACGCTGGAATCGGACAAGGCCACGATGGAAGTGCCCTCGTCGGTGTCCGGCGTGGTCAAGGAGATCAAGGTCAAGGTCGGCGATTCGCTGTCGCAGGGCGCCCTGGTGGCGCTGATCGAAGTGGCCGATGCCGGCGCCGACACTGCGGCCAAGCCCGCAGCAGCTGCTCCTGCTGCTCCGGCCAAGGCCGCGCCCGCTGCTGCACCGGCACCTGCTGCCAAGGCCGCGCCGGCTGCACCCGCCGCCGAAGGCGGTCTGGTCGAAGCGCGCGTGCCCGATATCGGCGACTACACCGACATCCCGGTGATCGAAGTGCTGGTCGCTGTCGGCGATACCGTCGCCAAGGACCAGAGCCTGGTCACGCTGGAATCGGACAAGGCCACGATGGAAGTGCCGTCCTCGGCCGCCGGCGTTGTCAAGGAGCTCAAGGTCAAGGTCGGCGACACCCTGTCGCAGGGCAATGTGGTGGCGATCATCGCTGCCAGCGATGGCGGCGCCGGTGCGGCGCAGTCTCCGGCCAAACCCACCACCGACACCGCCGAAACTGCCGGCAAGGTCGAGCCGGTCGCGGTGTCGGCCGAGCCGGACAAGCTGGCCCAGCGCGAGATCGCGCAGGTGCAGGGCGCACGTTCCAGCGACGCCTCGCAAGGCAGCCAGCCATCGGCCGGCAACCCGAGCAGCCCGCCGGTGACCTTCGACGCCGACAGCGTGCTGCCGTCCAAGGTGGCCTATGCCAGCCCGGTGGTGCGCGTGTTCGCACGCCAGCTGGGCGTGGATCTGAACCAGCTCAAGGGCAGCGAAAAGGGCGGCCGCATCACCCGTGAAGACGTGCAGCGCTTCGTCAAGGCCGCGCTCACTGGTGGCGCGCCTGCCGCAGCCGGTGCCGCACCGGCCGGTGGTGGCAACGGCCTGAACCTGCTGGCCTGGCCGAAGGTGGACTTCAGCAAGTTCGGCGAGACCGAAACCCAGCCGCTGTCGCGCATCAAGAAGATTTCCGGTGCCAACCTGGCGCGCAACTGGGCCATGATTCCGCACGTCACCCAGTTCGAATCGGCCGACATCACCGACCTGGAAGCACTGCGCGTGGCGTTGAACAAGGAAAACGAGAAGGCCGGCATCAAGCTGACCATGCTCGCCTTCCTGGTCAAGGCCAGCGCCGCGGCGCTGAAGAAGTTCCCCGAGTTCAACGCCTCGCTCGATGCGGCCGGCGAAAACCTCACGCTGAAGAAGTACATCAACATCGGGTTTGCCGCCGATACGCCGAATGGGTTGGTGGTGCCGGTGATCCGCGACGTCGACAAGAAGGGCGTGCTGCAGATCGCCCAGGAAAGCGGCGAGCTGGCCAAGAAGGCGCGCGACGGCAAGCTGGGCCCGGCCGACATGAGCGGCGGCTGCTTCTCGATCAGCTCGCTCGGCGGCATCGGCGGCACCGCGTTCACGCCGATCATCAATGCGCCGGAAGTGGCGATCCTGGGCGTGTCCAAGTCGGCGATGCAGCCGGTCTGGAACGGCAAGGAGTTCGTGCCGACGTTGATGCTGCCGTTGTCGCTGAGCTACGACCACCGCGTCATCGACGGCGCGCTGGCGGCCCGCTTCACCACCTACCTCAGCCAGGTGCTGGCCGACATGCGTCGCGTCCTGCTGTGAGGACTGCACTGCTGACGATCGCCGTGCTCGGCGTGTTGCCGTGGACCTGCGCGACGGCACGCGAGTGCGACAGCACGCTGGGGCGCGGCTGGCCACCGGCCGTGGGCAACTACGGCACCGCGGTGAGCACGCTGCTCGACGGCGGCAACAAGCCGGCATTGTCGTTGCTGACCCTGCCCACACGTGGCGTGGAAAGCGGCGTGTCGCTGGTGCCGGGTAAGGACGGCGCCGACTGGACCCTGCGCCACAGCCGCGCCGACGAGCGCGTCTACAGCTGGGTCAGCCAGAGCGATCGCGGCAGTGTGCAGTTCCGCACCGAGCAGACGCCTGAAACGGTCGAGATCCCGATTCCGGCGGCGTTGGCCAAACGGCTGGTCAGCAACTGGACCGCGGCCTTGACCCAGCTGGCACCGAGCGGCCGCACCGCGCCGGTGACCGAGGGCGAAGTGCTGTCGTTCCAGGTCGAGGGCGTGCGCTACAGCGGCACGCGCCCGAGCTGCGGCGCTGGCGAACTGCTGCTGCAACAGGCCGCGCTGCTGATCGAAGCCAGCGACGGCAAGGAAAAGAAGCGCGACAAGCGCTGGACCCAAATCGAATCGTCGCTGGATGAACTCCAGCAGACGCTTGCCGGCACGGCCGGTTAAGCCACAGGAGAAGCAAATGGCGGTCATTGAAATCAAGGTTCCTGACATCGGCGATTACAGCGATGTCCCCGTCATCGAAGTGCTGGTCGCCGTGGGCGACAGCGTGGCCAAGGACCAGGGCCTGGTCACGCTGGAATCGGACAAGGCCACGCTGGAAGTGCCGTCTTCGGCTGCCGGTGTGGTCAAAGAGCTCAAGGTCAAGATTGGCGACAACTTGTCCGAAGGCGCCGTAGTGCTGCTGCTGGAAACCGAAGGCGAGGCCGCCGCGCCTGCGCCCGCCAAGGCCGAGACCAAGGCCGCCGCGCCTGCAGCTCCCGCGGCCGCCGCACCCGGCAGCAAGCCGCCGGTGACGCCGTCGCACCGCGCCCCGGCCGAGCCGGCAGCGCCCAAGCCGGCGCTGGCCAGCGGCAGGACCGCGGACATCGACTGCAAGATGGTGGTGCTCGGCGCCGGCCCTGGCGGCTACACCGCCGCGTTCCGCGCTGCCGACCTGGGGCTGGACACGGTGCTGATCGAGCGCTACGCCAGCCTCGGCGGCGTCTGCCTCAACGTCGGCTGCATCCCGTCCAAGGCGCTGCTGCATGCCGCCGCGGTGATCGACGAAGTGGCCCATGCCGGCGATTTCGGCGTGGACTTCGGCCAGCCCAAGATCACCCTGGACAAGCTGCGCGAGTACAAGGAAAAAGTGGTCGGCAAGCTCACCGGCGGCCTGGCTAGCATGGCCAAGCAGCGCAAGGTGCGCACCGTCACCGGTGTGGCCAGCTTCGTCTCGCCCAACGAGTTGGAGATCGTCGGCGACGACGGCAAGACGCAGCTGCTGCGCTTCGAGCATTGCGTCATCGCCGCCGGGTCGCAGGCGGTGAAGTTGCCCAACTTCCCGTGGGACGACAAGCGCGTGATGGACTCCACCGACGCGCTGGAACTGCACGACATTCCCAAGACCCTGCTGGTGGTTGGCGGCGGCATCATCGGCCTGGAAATGGCCACGGTGTACAGCGCGTTGGGCAGCAAGGTCACCGTGGTCGAGTTCATGGATCAGCTGATGCCGGGCGCCGACAAGGACCTGGTCAAGCCGCTGGCCGATCGCCTGAAGAAGCAGGGCGTCGAAGTCCATCTCAAGACCAAGGCTACCGACGTGAAGGCCGACAAGAGCGGCATCACCGTGTCCTTCGAAGCGGCCGTGGAGGGCGAGAAGCCCGGCCTGCAGGCGACTGCCTTCGATCGCGTGCTGGTGGCCGTGGGCCGCTCGCCCAACGGCAAGAAGATCGGCGCGGAGAAGGCGGGCGTCACCGTCACCGAGCGCGGCTTCATCCCGGTGGACCGGCAGATGCGCACCAACGTGCCGCACATCTTCGCCATCGGCGACATCGTCGGTAACCCGATGCTGGCGCACAAGGCCACCCACGAAGGCAAGCTGGCCGCTGAAGTGGCTGCCGGCGAGAAGAAGGAATGGGTGGCGCGGGTGATTCCGTCGGTGGCGTACACCAACCCGGAAATCGCCTGGGTCGGCGTCACCGAGAACGAAGCCAAGGCCAAGGGCCTGAAGGTCGGCGTGGCCAAGTTCCCGTGGGCCGCCAGCGGCCGCGCGATCGGCATCGGCCGCACCGAAGGCTTCACCAAGCTGATCTTCGACGAAGACACCCACCGCATCATCGGTGGCGCCATCGTCGGCGTGCATGCCGGTGACCTGTTGGCCGAGATCGGCCTGGCGATCGAGATGGGTGCCGAAGCCGAAGACATCGGCCACACCATCCACGCGCATCCGACCCTGAGCGAATCGGTCGGCATGGCGGCCGAGGTGTACGACGGCACCATCACCGACCTGTACATCCCGAAGAAGAAGTAACGGCTCGCCTCGGCTGCTGTCAGCAACGCCCCGCCTTGTGCGGGGCGTTGTCGTGATGGGGCTCAGTGCGCGGGATCGCTTTTGCTGTGGTCGTTGCAGTTGCAGTTGCGGTGCCGTGCCATGCGTGTGGTAGGGGGCAAGTGCATGCGGCGCTACTGCGCACGCGCGGATTTTTCCGGGGTTTCCAGCGTGGTGCTTAGCCGCATATGGCGACCTGGCTTGGCGGCTGCACTCGATCGCATGCGTCGACAATGCTGACCCCTGCAAGCCGATTTCGCAGGTCATCCGGCAGTATCCAGTCTGGGCGCGTGGCGCCCGTGCATTGCGCGCGCTAGGCAGGGCTGACGCCGCCGCGCATGGCATTGCCACAGTGCGATCTCCATGGCGCTTGCACAGCCCGCAGCGCGCTTGCACCATCGGGTCGCGGACACGCCGTTCGCAGCTCAGGGACGACCCCGATGTCGAAGATGCGTTTGCCGGCGCTGCTCGCCGCTGCTGGCTGCCTGTGTGCCTCGCTGTGTGCGTACGCACAGACCACCGTGATCACCGCCGCGCGCCTGCTGGACGTGCAGACCGGCCGCTATGTGGACAAACCGCAGATCGAAGTGGCCGCTGGCCGTATCACCCGCGTCGGTCGGCAGGGCGATCCGCTGCCGGCCGATGCGCAGCGCATCGATCTGGGCGAGCGCACGCTGTTGCCGGGGTTGATCGACATGCATGTGCATCTCACCGTGGACCCTACCCTGGGCGGCTACAAGGGCCTGGAGTACACCGACAATTTCTGGACCGTGGTCGGCGTGGCCAATGCCGCAAAAACGCTGCGCGCGGGCTTCACCACGGTGCGCAATGTCGGTTCGCTCAACTACGACGATGTCGCACTCAAGCAGGCGATCGAGCGCGGCACCGTGCCCGGCCCGCGCATCGTGCCGGCGACCTACGGCATCGGCGCGACCGGTGGCCACTGCGATGCCACCGAATTCCCGCCCTCGGTCAAGGTCACCGGCCCCGGTGTCGCCGATGGTCCGGACGCGATCCGCGCCGCGGTGCGGACGCTGCGTAAATACGGCGCAGAAGTGATCAAGTTCTGCGGTACCGGCGGAGTGCTGTCCAAGACCGACAGCGTCGGCGGGCAGCAATACAGCCTGGAGGAAATGCGCGCGCTGGTGGACGAAGCGCACCGGCTGGGCCTGAAGGTCGCCGTGCACGCCCATGGCACCGCCGGCATCAACGATGCGATCCGCGCCGGTGCCGACACCATCGAGCACGCCAGCCTGGCCGATGCGGAGTCCTTCAAGCTGGCCAAGGCGCACGGCACCTGGTTTTCGATGGACATCTACAACGACGACTACATTCTGGCCGAGGGCGAAAAGAACGGCCTGTTCGCCGAATCGCTGGAAAAGGAGCGCCAGATCGGGCGCAAGCAGCGTGAGACCTTCCGCGCCGCGCACGCGGCCGGAGTGAAGCTGGTGTTCGGCAGCGATGGCGGCGTGTATCCCAACGGCGAAAACGCCCGCCAGTTCGCCAAGATGGTGGAGTGGGGCATGACGCCGTTGGAAGCGATCCGCGCCGCCACCGTGGATGCAGCCGAGGCCCTGGGGCGCAGCAGTGACGTCGGCGCCATCGCCCCGGGCCGCTACGCCGATCTGATTGCGGTCAGCGGCGATCCGCTGCAGGACGTCACCGTGCTGCGGCAGGTAGAGGGTGTGATCAAGGGCGGCGAACGCGTCGCCGAGTGAGCACCCTGGCGCTCGCCGGTGCGTAGCTGCAGCGTGCCGCTGGTTGACGATGCGCGCGTCGTTGGTGCGCTGATCGACAAGCGACTCATCGAGTAGCGTGGCAACGCGATCGGAACTGGAAAGAGCACGCAAAACCGCGCGTCCGCAGGCAAGGGCGGCATGGGCGGCACAAGCGGGCCGATGGCGTTCCTGCGCAACCGCGCTCCAGAGCGGCTAACAGAACGTAGTCAGCATCCGTCAGGTGGGTATGGCGGCACAAGCGGGCCGATGGCGTKSCTGCGCAACCGCGCYCCAGAGCGGCTAACAGAACGTAGCCAGCAGTCGTCAGGTGGGTATGGACGACGCGGACGAACCGGAGTGAACGCGTGGTCCATGCCGCAGCGCGCACCGGCCGCCCCCGCCTGGCGGTGAGCGCAGTCGTGTTGTTAGCCGCCCTTACTCGGAACCGGGTGTGGATGACATCCCTGAGGGCGGCCACGTCTGCGCACGCTGCCAACAGCGCAGGCGTCCGCTCGGCCTCTGCAAGACCTCAGCGCCCTGTCTTGCACGAGGCAGCGTGGCTTGGGCATGCTGCAGGTGGAAGCTGTCCGGATGTCCGGCCACGCAGTCCATCACAGGGAGTGTCGATCGATGCGCAAGGCCGTGCTCGGACTATGGATGAGCTGCATGCTCGCGACGGTGACCGCCGCAGCTGCGTCCACGCAGGACGATCCGGAGATGGCGGCGGCGCTGGCCAAATGCCCAAGCGCGGCGGCGTTCGTGCGCGCGCAGGAGCAGGCCAAGGCGGATGCCGCGACCGCCGCGCCTGCCGAGGCGACGGCGGCTCCCAGCGACCCCGCATTGCGCGCGCGGTTGCTGGAGATGGAGCGCCTGGATCAACAGGTCCGCAACGGTGACTGGTCGCAGGAAGCGATGGGCAAGATGCTGGCGATGGACGCCGAGCATCTGCCGCAGATGCGTCGCATCGTCGCCGATCATGATGGTTTGCCCAGCGTGGCGCAGGTCGGACGCGACGGCGTGGCCGCCGCCTGGCTGCTGGTGCAGCATGCCGACGCCGATCCGGCCTTGCAGGAGCGCGTGCTGGGCACGCTGACCCGGCATGGCGCACGCAGTGGCGAGGTGTCGGCGCACCAATTGGTGTTGCTGACCGATCGCGTGCTCATCGCGAACGGCACGCCGCAGCGTTACGGCAGCCAACTGATCCCAGAGCAGGGACGTTGGGTATCCAAGCCGATCGCCGATCCGGCGCAGGTGGACGTACTGCGCGCCGGCATGGACGAGATGCCGCTGGCCGACTACGTGTGCGTGGCCACCCAGCTGTTCCCGGTGCCGTCGACGCCGCCCGGCAGCTGAAACGCGAACGGCCCGCACAGGGCGGGCCGTTCGCTTGCAACAGTGGCGCAGATCAGAACGCGAACGTCACGCCTGCCACCGGGCCCTTGAACTCCTGCTTCAGGCCGATCAGGCCATCGCTGCCGCGCTGGTCGACATCGAGCTTGAACCAGTCGTAGCCGGCGAAGATGCCGAAGTTCTTGGTGAAGCGGTATTCGGCAATCGCGTTGGCGCGGCTCAGGTCGCCCTCGTAGTCGTCGAAGTTGCCCCAGCTGGTGTTGAGGTACTGGCCCTGCACGTTGAACAGCCAATGCTCGCTCGGACGCGCGGTGAAGCGGACGCCAACCACCGGCGCAACGCCATCGGCCTTCTCGTCCAGCACATCGCCGGAGAACACGCTGCCCAGATCGGCATACGCATTGGCTTCAACCTTGGCGTATTCGGCACCGATCTGCAGGCCCAGGCTGAATTCCGGCGAATCGATCACCGAGTAGTCGTACACCAGGGTCGCGACCTGATACTTCAGCTCACCCTTGATGAAGCTACCGGTCGGCACGGTCACGCCACCGGCGCTCAGATCCTGGGTCAGGGTCTCGCGACGATCCTTGTCGTACTTGAAGTAATCGAAGATCAGGCGCTGACGGGTGCTGATGCGGAACACGCCATCGACGCGCGGCTCCCATTCCTTGCCGCCCAGCTTGAAATCTTCGTTGACCGACACATTGTTGCCTGCCACCAGCGTGTTGCCACGGATGGTGTTGTCGTTGTCCACGTTCATCGCACCGAGGCGAATCTGGAAGCGGTCATCGCTATCTTCGGCGTGCGCGGGGGCGACGTAGGCGACGGCCAGAACGCACGGGATCGCCAGTGCGAGAAGGTGTTTCATGGGGAGCTCCGTAATCTTGGAATGGTCAGGCCGATGGGCCAGTGGCGCGCACTATCGATAAGGCGGCGTCTTTCAAAAGTGAAGAACTCGTCGCGCACATGTGAAGGCCGATATAGCAATCGGACAAAACGGTCCGCAAGTTCAACAGGCATGGGCATCGCGCGCAGGGCGCGGCAGATTCAGGGTCGAAGACGACCCGCGCAAAGTGTGTCGCAGTGCATACCATCAGGTACGGTCACGGCCGCCAACTGCGCAACGGACGACGTTTCACACGTTGCTGTGCCCCGAACCCAGGCACTGCACAGATCGAAACATCGTGCAGTGCGGCGGATTGGACCGCGGATGGGAAAGTGTCAGGGTGCGACAAAATGCGTAAAAAGCGGGAGCCCCGGTCTCCCAGGGCTCCCATACGCGACCTGCGGCGGTACCTTTCGACGAGGATGTGCAGGCCTCGCAGGTTCTGACCGTCGGTTTGTGGCAAAGTTCCCACCCGCCGCCACGACGCATCCTTGGTGCATTGCAGCAGCGAATGACTTCTGCCGGTTGTCTCGCAATTTGTCCCATTGCTATACTTTCGCGGCTCGACGAGGCGCAACTGCGCTTCCCCCCTCATTCACACGTAAGGTAACCGTAGTGCTGAACTCCGTTGACGCGGGTCGGCGGTTGATGCTGCGCGCTGCGGTATATCCGCTTGCTGCTGTAGCTATAACCAGTCTGGGGTTGCTGTTGGTCGGTCCCCGTTACTCTGCCGGTCTGGCATTGACCGGGTTTGCGACGGTACTGGGCGGTTGGGTTGCGGCACGCACCGCGCTCGGCGGCGGCATCCAGGCAGCCGGCATCGCGATGGTGCGGTTGGTGCTGGCGATGGTGCTGAAGTGGGTGTTGGTATTTGCGGCGTTGTCGCTGGGCTTTGCCCTGTGGCGGTTGCCTCCTCTGGCTCTGTTGGCAGGTATTGCCATCGGGTTGATTTTTCAGGTTCTGGCTCTGGCCAGGCGTTGATTCGAACTTAAAGGGCTCCAGACACATGGCGGGCGAGGCAGCAACACCTACCTCCTATATCCAGCATCACTTGCAGAACCTGATCTATCCGGTTCGCGAGGGTGGCGGCACGTTTTGGACCATCCACGTCGATACCCTGGTCATGGCCGTGTTGATGGGCCTGGTCATGGTGCTGGCGTTCTGGACGGCGACCCGCAATGCCACGGCCGGCGTGCCGGGCAAGTGGCAGGCATTCGTGGAAATCTGCCTGGAGTTCGTCGACCGGCAGGCCAAGGACACCTATCACGGCAGCAGCAAGCTGGTGACGCCGATCGCGATCACCATCTTCTTCTGGATCCTGTTGATGAATCTCCTCAAGATGGTCCCGGCCGATTTCATCGCCATTCCGCTGGGTTGGGCAGGCATCCACGCCTGGAAGCCGGTGCCCACCGCCGACGTCAATGCCACCTTGGGCATGTCGATCAGCGTGTTCTTCCTGATGATCGTCTTCTCGCTGCGCTCGAAGGGCGTTGGCGGCATGACCAAGGAATTCCTGACGGCGCCGTTCGGCAAATGGATGATGCCGTTCAACCTGCTTTTGAACATCGTCGAGTGGCTGAGCAAGCCGATTTCGTTGGCGATGCGACTGTTCGGCAACATGTTCGGCGGCGAGATCGTCTTCCTGCTGATCTGGGTGCTGGGCGGTGCGGGCATCGCCGGCATGGTCGCTGGCGGCGTATTCGGCCTTGGCTGGATGCTGTTCCACCTGTTGGTGATTCCGCTGCAGGCCTTCATTTTCATGATGCTGTCGATCGTGTATCTGAGCCTTGCGGAAGACAGTCACTGAGTTTCGCTACACCCTTCATACGCTTCATCTCGATTCATCCATCACCCTTAGAAACTTTCGTTCGGAGATCACCATGTACCTCGCCGTCCTGACCAACCTCGCTCAAGTCCAGAGCTCCACCGTCCTCGCCGTCGGCATCATGATCGGCCTGGCCGCGCTGGGTGCCGGCCTCGGTCTGGCCATCATGGCTGGCAAGTTCCTGGAATCGGCCGCGCGCCAGCCGGAACTGATTCCGGTGCTGCAGGTGCGTATGTTCATCACCGCCGGCCTGATCGACGCCGCGTTCATCATCAGCGTCGCCGTCGGCCTGCTGTTCGCCTTCGCCAACCCGCTGGCCCAGGTGTTCATCGAGCGTCTGTCGCAGGCTGCCGGCTGATCCAGCGGTAGCAGGATGTGGGATGCAGCCAGTGCGGCTGCGCCCGCGGATGAAGGTCGGAAAGCGTCGCCACTGCGGCGGCGCTTTCACCCCTAAACAGCGATTGAGCGACCCATGGATATCACCCTTACCATCTTTGCCCAGGCGCTGGCCTTCGCCGGTCTGATCTGGATCGTCGCGACCAAAATCTGGCCGCCGCTGCTGCAGGCGATCGAAGAGCGTCAGCAAAAGATCGCTGAAGGTCTGGCTGCCGCCGATCGTAGTCAGAAGGATCTGGCGCAGGCCCAGGAAAAGGTCAACGAAGCACTGAAAGACGCACGCACCAAGGCCAACGAGATCATCGATCAGGCCCATGCGCGCGCCAATCAGATCATCGAAGCGGCCAAGCTCGAGGCGATTGCCGAAGCCAACCGTCAGAAGGATCTGGCCCAGACCGAAATCGACGCATCTGCCACCCGTGCCCGCGAAGAACTGCGCAAGCAGATCTCGGTGCTGGCGGTCAGCGGCGCCGAGAAGCTGCTCAAGCGCGAAATCGACGCCAACGCCCACAAGGCGCTGCTCGACGAGCTGGCGGCGGAGATTTAACCGATGAGTCAGGCCCTCACACTTGCCCGTCCCTACGGCCGTGCCGCGTTTGCAATCGCGCGTGAGGGCGGCACGTTCGCGCCCTGGTCCGATGCGCTGGCGTTTTCGGCGCAGGTGGCCGGCGACCCACGCGTGGCTGCGCTGCTGCTCAACCCGGCCCTGCGCCAGGAACAGGCAGTGACGTTGCTGGCGCCGCCGCAGGCTGGCGAACACTATCTGCGTTTCCTCGGCCTGCTTGCCGATGCGCATCGGCTGTCGCTGTTGCCGGAAGTGGCGGGGCTGTACGAACAGCTGCGTGCCGAGGCCGAGCATGTCGTCAAAGCGACCGTGACCTCGGCCACCGAGATGACGCCGGCCGAGCTGGACACGATCGCCGCTGCACTGAAGAAGCGTTTTGGCCGCGAGGTGGACATCACCACCGCGGTAGATGCATCGCTGATCGGCGGCGCGGTGATCGACACCGGCGACGTGGTCATCGACGGCTCGCTGAAGGGCAAGCTCGCGCGTCTGCAAAGCTCGCTCGCCCACTGAATTCACATAAACGCATGGCCCTCGCGGCCGGCACCTAGGACTGAACGATGGCAACCACGCTCAACCCCTCCGAAATCAGCGACCTGATCAAGACCCGCATCGAGACGGTCAAGCTGTCCGCGGAGTCGCGCAACGAAGGCTCCGTGACCAGCGTGTCCGACGGCATCGTGCGCATCTTCGGCCTGGCCGACGTGATGCAGGGCGAAATGATCGAACTGCCCAACAACACCTTCGCCCTGGCGTTGAACCTGGAGCGCGATTCGGTCGGCGCCGTGGTGTTGGGCGATTACGAAAACCTGCGCGAAGGCGACGTGGCCAAGACCACCGGTCGCATCCTGGAAGTGCCGGTGGGTCCGGAACTGCTGGGTCGCGTGGTCAACGCACTGGGCGAGCCGATCGACGGCAAGGGCCCGCTGGGCGCCACCCAGACCGCACCGGTCGAGCGCGTTGCGCCGGGCGTGATCTGGCGTAAGTCGGTCGACCAGCCGGTGCAGACCGGTTACAAGTCGGTCGATGCGATGATCCCGATCGGCCGCGGTCAGCGCGAGCTGGTCATCGGCGACCGTCAGACCGGCAAGACCGCGCTGGCGATCGATGCGGTGATCAACCAGAAGGGCACCGGCATCAAGTGCGTGTACGTGGCGATCGGCCAGAAGGCCTCGACCGTTGCCAACATCGTGCGCAAGCTCGAAGAAAACGGCGCGCTGGCGCACACCGTGGTGGTGGCGGCGACCGCGTCCGAATCGGCCGCGATGCAGTACATCAGCCCGTATGCCGGCTGCACCATGGGCGAGTACTTCATGGACCGCGGCGAAGACGCGCTGATCGTGTACGACGATCTGTCCAAGCAGGCCGTGGCCTACCGCCAGATCTCGCTGCTGCTCAAGCGCCCGCCGGGCCGTGAAGCCTACCCGGGCGACGTGTTCTACCTGCACTCCCGCCTGCTGGAGCGCGCAGCGCGCGTGTCCGAGGAATACGTGGAGAAGTTCACCAACGGTGCGGTGACCGGCAAGACCGGCTCGCTGACGGCGCTGCCGATCATCGAAACGCAGGCCGGCGACGTGTCCGCGTTCGTGCCGACCAACGTGATCTCGATCACCGACGGCCAGATCTTCCTGGAAACCGACCTGTTCAACGCCGGTATCCGTCCGGCCGTGAACGCCGGTATCTCGGTGTCGCGCGTCGGTGGTGCGGCCCAGACCAAGATCATCAAGAAGCTGTCCGGCGGCATTCGTATCTCGCTGGCGCAGTACCGTGAGCTGGCGGCGTTCGCGCAGTTCGCCTCGGACCTGGACGAAGCCACCCGCAAGCAGCTTGAGCGCGGTCAGCGCGTCACCGAGCTGATGAAGCAGAAGCAGTACGCACCGATGTCCATCGCCAACCAGGCGCTGTCGATCTACGCCGTCAACGAGGGTTACCTCGATGAAGTGCCGGTCAACAAGCTGCTGGCGTTCGAAGAAGGCCTGCATGCGCACTTCGCCAACACCCAGGGCGAGTTGATCTCCAAGATCAACAGCACCGGCGGTTGGGACAACGACATCGAAGCCGCGTTCAAGAAGGGCATCGCAGAGTTCAAGACCACCGGCACCTGGTAAGGCGCCGGGATTCGGGATTGGGCATTCGGGATTTGTAGGAGCGGTGGTTCGGGGCGTTGTCCCATGTCGAATCACCGCTGCCGAATCCCAGATTTAGGAATTAGAGAGTCGTGAAGTGGGACGCGGGAGGCTCTGGCCATTCCCGATTCCCGATTCCCGATTCTCACGAGCGGAGCGAGCAATGGCAGGCGGACGCGAAATCAAAACCAAGATCAAGAGCGTGCAGAACACCCGCAAGGTGACGCGCGCGCTCGAAATGGTCTCGGCCTCCAAGATCCGCAAGGCGCAGGAGCGCATGAAGACCTCGCGTCCGTATGCGCAGGCGATGAAGCAGGTGATCGGGCATCTGGCGCAGGCCAGCACCGATTTCCAGCATCCGTTTCTGGTCGAGCGTGAGCAGGTCAAGCGGGTCGGTTACATCGTGATCTCTTCCGACCGCGGCCTGGCCGGCGGTCTGAACAACAACCTGTTCCGCAAGATGCTGGGCGAAGTGCGCCCGTGGCAGGACAAGGGCGCCGAGATCGACGTGGTGACCATCGGTCAGAAGGCGTCGGCGTTCTTCCGTCGCATCAAGGTCAACATGGTTGGCAGCGTGACCCATCTGGGCGACAGCCCGCAGGTCGAGCAGCTGATCGGTGTGATCAAGGTGATGATCGATGCCTTCATCGACGGCAAGGTGGACCGCGTGTATCTGGTCTACAACCGCTTCGTGAACACCATGACGCAGAAGGCCAGCTTCGATCAGCTGCTGCCGCTGCCGGCCGCCGAGCACAAGGTGGCGCATCACGATTGGGACTACCTGTACGAACCCGATGCGGCGACCGTGCTGGAGCACGTGATGACGCGCTACATCGAGTCGCTGGTGTACCAAGCCGTGCTGGAGAACGTCGCGTCAGAACATGCCGCGCGCATGGTGGCGATGAAGGCCGCCAGCGACAACGCCAACAAGATGATCGGCACCTTGCAACTGATCTACAACAAGGCACGTCAGGCGGCGATCACCCAAGAAATTTCGGAAATCGTCAGCGGCGCGGCCGCTGTCTAGCCGGGAATGGAGAATCGTGAAACGGGAATAGGCAAGGCTTCGGTGCTCTTGATCTTCCCATTCCCCATTCTCGATTTCCCATTCCCGACACAAGAATCGAACAGACATTAGTGGAGTTATCCAAATGAGTCAGGGCAAGATCGTTCAGATCATCGGCGCGGTCGTCGACGTCGAGTTCCAGCGCAACGAAGTACCGAAGGTCTATCACGCGCTGAAGGTCGAAGGCACCGCCATCACCCTGGAAGTGCAGCAGCAGCTCGGCGACGGCGTCGTGCGCACCATTGCGCTCGGCTCCACCGACGGCTTGAAGCGCAACCTGCTGGCGACCAACACCGAGCGCGCTATTTCGGTGCCGGTCGGCGCCGGTACGCTGGGCCGCATCATGGACGTGCTGGGTCGTCCGATCGACGAAGCCGGCGACGTGCAGGCAGCGGACCATTGGGAAATCCACCGCGCCGCACCGTCGTACGAAGACCAGTCGTCCAGCACCGAATTGCTGGAAACCGGCATCAAGGTCATCGACCTGATGTGCCCGTTCGCCAAGGGCGGCAAGGTCGGCCTGTTCGGCGGCGCCGGCGTCGGCAAGACCGTCAACATGATGGAACTGATCAACAACATCGCCAAGGCGCACTCGGGTCTGTCCGTGTTTGCCGGCGTGGGCGAGCGTACCCGCGAGGGCAACGACTTCTACCACGAGATGAAAGACTCCAACGTCCTGGACAAGGTCGCGATGGTGTACGGCCAGATGAACGAGCCGCCGGGCAACCGTCTGCGCGTGGCGCTGACCGGCCTGACCATGGCTGAGTACTTCCGCGACGAGAAGGACGAGAACGGCAAGGGCAAGGACGTGCTGCTGTTCGTCGACAACATCTACCGCTACACGCTGGCCGGTACCGAAGTGTCCGCGCTGCTCGGCCGTATGCCGTCGGCGGTGGGTTACCAGCCGACCCTGGCCGAAGAAATGGGCGTGTTGCAGGAGCGCATCACCTCGACCAAGAGCGGTTCGATCACCTCGATCCAGGCCGTGTACGTGCCTGCGGACGACCTGACCGACCCGTCGCCGGCGACCACCTTCGCCCACTTGGATTCCACCGTTACGCTGAGCCGTAACATCGCTTCGCTGGGCATCTACCCGGCCGTGGATCCGCTGGATTCCACCAGCCGTCAGATGGATCCGCTGGTGATCGGCAACGAGCATTACGACACCGCCCAGCGCGTCCAGCAGACCTTGCAGAAGTATAAGGAACTGAAGGACATCATCGCGATCCTGGGCATGGACGAGCTGAGCGAAGAAGACAAGCAGTCGGTGTCGCGCGCACGCAAGATCGAGCGTTTCTTCAGCCAGCCGTTCCACGTGGCCGAAGTGTTCACCGGCTCGCCGGGCAAGTACGTGTCGCTGAAGGACACCATCCGTGGCTTCAAGGCGATCTGCGATGGCGAATACGACCACCTGCCGGAGCAGGCGTTCTACATGGTCGGCAACATCGAAGAAGCCGTCGAGAAAGCCAACAAGATGAGCTCCAAGGCTTAACGGCCGGGATTTGGCATTCGGGATTCGGGATTTGGTACGGCGGTGAGCGGGAGCGTGATTGGTGGTCGTGGCGGCGAATGCGCTGTTGCTAATCCCCAATCCCGACTCCCTAATCCCCACCTCACAAGGTAGGCACCATGAGCACTATTCGTTGCGACATCGTCAGCGCCGAGAAGGAAATCTTCCACGGTGAGGCGACGCTGGTCGTGGCCACCGGCGAACTGGGCGAGCTGGGCATCGCGCCCAAGCACGCGCCGTTGATCACCCGCCTGAAGCCGGGCAAGGTGGTGGTCACCACCGCCAGCGGCGAACAGCTGGATTTCGCCATCTCCGGCGGCATCCTGGAAGTGCAGCCGCAGGTAGTGACCGTGCTGGTCGACACCGCGATACGGGCGCAGGACATCGACGAGGCCGCGGTCCGCAAAGTCAAGGAGGAAGCCGAGCGTTTGCTGGCCAACCGTGGCGACACGGTGGACGTGGCCCAGGCGCAGCGTCAGCTGGCCGAGGCGACGGTGCAGTTGCAGGCGCTGGAGCGGTTGCGCCGCACCCTCAAGCACTGATCGATTGCCTGCCCCATTGTCTGCGGGCAAGCGAGATGCTTCAGCTGTAATGCCGCAGGCAGATGTGGATTGGAAACGCCGACCTTCGTGTCGGCGTTTTCGTTTTGGGAGATGCGCTTGCGTGGCACAAGGCCGCGTGTTGTGGACAGCGCGCACACTGCGTGGCAGGTTGCCATGCAGCGCTTCGCTTCGCTGCGCCATGGCATGGTCACCCCCGACATTGAGGACACCCCATGACCCGCTCGATCGATGGCTTACGCGGTTATGCACTGACGTGCACGCTTGCAGTTGCACTGCTGGGTTGCGCGCTTCCGGTACGCAGCCAGCCGCCGCTGGATCCGTTGCTGGATCGCATCGTGCAACGCAATGCGATCGGCGATGCGGTGGCGCTGAGCAAGTGGGATAGCGGCAAGCCGGTGCTGGACCAGGCACGCGAAGCGGCGGTGCTGCAGAGCGTGCGCGATCAGGCGCCGGCGCACGGACTGGATGCCGACGACGCGGCGCGCTTCTTTGCGGCGCAGATCGAGGCCAATAAATCGGTGCAATACGCGCTGTTGAACCATTGGCATGAACGTGGACGGGCACCGGACACTGTACGCCCGGATCTGGCCGCGCTGCGCGCGCGCCTGGACCAGTTGCAGGGCGAGTTGCTCGACGCGCTGGCCGATGTCGCAGCGGCGCGCTCGGCGGCGCAATGCTCGGCCAGCACGGCACGTGCGGCGGCACATTACGCTGGGCAATGGCAGCTGGATGCCTTGCATCGTGCAGCACTGGTGCGTGGCCTGGGCGACTTTTGCCAGCAGGTACCCGCCAAGAGCTAGCGCGGTGTGGTCGGCACAAGGCACGGTGGCGCAAGGCGACTGCCGTAATGATGTTTCAGCAAGGTCGACGCAGTTCCATGCGAACCAATCCGCCGCAGAGTGCCGCGCGGCTTCCACCTCGATCGCAATCCGCCTGTAAAACGCAATCGAGGTGATGAAGCCGGCAGCGGGGCAATGTGCATCGCTTGCTGGCTGCTGTTTTCCTGCAACAGATGGGGTGTGCTGTCGCCGTGGTGCGCAAAGGCGGCGCGTTGGCAGATGCCGCTCTTAAGCTTCGTCAGCGTGTGGACGGCGCACGCTTGGTGGACGCCTGCAGTGCGCGCCTTGTTGAGTGACTTAAGCGGGAAACAGTCGGCTGCCTTGGTTCAACGACGCGCGCTCCAGCCTTGGTCGCCCGCGTGCGTTCAGCGATACACCACATGCCGGCCGAGAAAGAACGACACGATCGCCAGCCCGCCTTCGACCAGTGGCTTGGCCAGCCAGGCTTGGCGCAGGCCGACCAGATCCACCGTCGCCGACAGCAGCCAGGTGCTGATCAACGTCAACGCCAGCCACATCACCGCAAAGCGGCGGAAACGCTGCCAGCCCAGCCGCGCGCCGCCTTGCTGGGCGAAGGTGTAGCGGCCGTTGAGCCAGAACCCCAGCACCGCGCCGCTGATGCGCCCGAGCAGATTGGCCGGCACCGTCGGCATGCCGGCGGCGGTGGCGGCGATGAAGATGCCGCAATCCACAGCCAATTGCAGGCCGCCAATCAGGGTGAACTGGCTGCCTTGGCGAAACAGGCTCATGCGTGCCGGGGACGAAGAAAGTGCGCCCATCCTAGCGGCCGCAGTGCTAAAAAAGTTGTCATCGCGTGTTTAAGAGCAGCTAACAAAACGACTGTGCTCACCGCCAGGCGGGCGCGGGCGGTGCTCGGTGCGGCATGTACCACTTATACACTCCGGTTCCTCCGCGCCGCCCGCACCCACCTGACGACTGCTCGCTACGTGTTGTTAGCCGCTCTAAGACATCGATCGAGCACGCGGTTTTGCATGGCTGCGACTAGAATTTAGCCCATCTCCCGCCTTTGGAATTTTTGATGACCCTGCCCTTGCACGTCGTGATCCTGGCTGCGGGCGAGGGCAAGCGCATGCGCTCGTCCCTGCCCAAGGTGCTGCAGCCGTTGGCGGGCCAGCCGATGTTGGCGCATGTCATCGCCACCGCACGGCAGCTGCAGCCGGCCGCGATCCATATCGTCTACGGGCATGGCGGCGATCAGGTGCGTGCCGCATTTGCCGGGCAGGCCGATCTGCAGTGGGCCGAGCAACAGCAGCAGCTGGGCACCGGCCACGCGGTACAGCAGGCGATGGATGCGATCCCGGATGCGGCCACCGTGCTGGTGCTGTACGGCGATGTGCCGCTGATCCAGAGCGAGAGCCTGCTGCAGTTGCTGCATGCGCCCGGCCGGATGGCGGTGCTGGTCGCCGAGCTTGCCAACCCCACCGGCTACGGACGCATCCTGCGCGATGCCGAAGGCAAGGTGGCGGCGATCGTCGAGCAGAAGGACGCCAACGACGAGCAGCGACGCATCCGCACCATCAACACCGGCATCCTCACCGCCGAATCCACTGCACTGCGGCGTTGGCTGGGTGGCTTGTCCAACAACAATGCGCAGGGCGAGTTCTATCTCACAGACGTGTTTGCCAGCGCCGCCGGCGATTTCACCCCGGCCGACATGGTGCATGTGGGCGACCCGCAGGATGTGGAAGGTGCCAACGACCCCTGGCAACTCGCTCAGCTCGAACGCGCCTGGCAGCTGCGTGCGGCGCGTGCGCTATGCCTGCAGGGCGTGCGCATGGCCGACCCGGCGCGCGTGGAGCAGCGCGGCACGGTGCAGGTGGGGCGGGATGTACAACTGGACATCGATGTGATTCTGGAAGGCGATGTGACGCTGGGCGATGACGTGGTGATTGGCCCGTTCGTACGGCTACGCGATGTGACGCTGGGTGCCGGCACGCAGGTACGTGCGCACTGCGATCTGGAAGGTGTGGTGACCGAGGGTGCGGTAATGATCGGCCCGTTCGCGCGGTTGCGTCCGGGCACGCTGTTGGCCGATGGGGTGCATATCGGCAACTTCGTCGAGACCAAGAAGGTCACGATGGGGGTGGGTAGCAAGGCCAACCACCTCACTTACCTGGGCGATGCGGTGATCGGCAGCAAGGTCAATATCGGCGCCGGCACCATCACCTGCAACTACGATGGCGTGAACAAGTCGCAGACCACCATCGGTGATAGCGCGTTCGTCGGCTCCAACAGCGCGTTGGTGGCGCCGATCGAGATCGGGGCCAATGCGACCATCGGTGCGGGCTCGGTGATCACCCGCGACGCGCCGGCTGGCCAGCTCAGCGTTGCGCGCCCGCGTCAGACCGTGATCGAAGGCTGGGAGCGGCCGACCAAGAAGTAGCATGGAGCGTTATCGCGGTGCGGACGCATGAGACAGCAGTTGTGCTCTGCTGCAATGGTGGACTGCGTTGCAGGTCATGACGGAAGGTGCACGATGCAGCTACGACCAGACACGGTGATGATCCTGCTACATGGCGCAGCTGATCGAACGACGGCGCAGCCGCCAGGCGGGCGAGGTCGTTGCTCGGAAGCGGCATGGGCCAATCGCAGATTGCCGTTCGCCGGCTACACCCATCTGACGATTGCGCGCTACGTGTTGTTGGCTGCTCTTGGCGTGCTGATGCTGCAGCCGGGCACTGCAGCGGCGTCAAGTTATCGGCTGTATCTGGCGCCCGATGGCAACGATGCGGCGGCAGGCACCGAGCCTTCGACCGCATTGCGCAGTCTCGGTGCTGCGCAGCAACGCC
This sequence comes from Xanthomonas sp. Leaf148, assembly GCF_001423585.1. Lineage (GTDB taxonomy): Bacteria > Pseudomonadota > Gammaproteobacteria > Xanthomonadales > Xanthomonadaceae > Xanthomonas. The sequence goes on from NZ_LMOP01000008.1 coordinate 684,627, forward strand.
TGGTCGAGCGACGGCCGGCAGCGGCGGTGGAGGTGGTGATCGCCTCGGGTACCTATCTTCAACAGTCGGTGCAATGGACCTTTGCCAATGGCGCGCCCATCCGGGTTATCGCCGCTCCCGGCGCTGCCACGCCGCCGCTCTTCGACGGACGCGGCGGCGCGACCTGGTTCGCATTGAAAGGTGGTCGAAATGCACCGACGCGCCTGACCTTCGATGGGTTGAAGGTCAGCAATTACTGGATGGCGCTGGATCTGGGCAGCAGCAAGACCGATGAAGACGGCAATGGTGGCAACACGATCCGCAACATGCAGTTCGCACGGATCGGTGGGCGCTACGGCCGCAGTGCCGAGGCCGCGTATTCGTTTGCGGCGATCCGGCTGCAACAGTCACGCGACAACCGCATCGAACACAATCGCTTTGAGTCGATCGAAAACGATACCGACACCTCGGGCTTTATTCACGCGCTGTATCTGGCGCGGCACTCGTCTGGTAACCGGATCGAGGGCAATACGTTTGTGGACGTCAACGGCGATGCAATACGCACGCGCGATGCGTCCGACCAGACCTATGTCAGCGGTAATCACTTTCTCAGGGCTGGCAAATACGCCGCGTTTTCCGACTGGTTCAAAGCCGATGGCGAGTGTCCCTCGCAGGGCGGTGAGTTTGTTGGCAACACCGTGGGCATCGGGTATTACCGCGCCATTGATGCGACACGTACCACTGGTGCAGACGATGCATGTGGTGCGCTCAAACGGCCGCGCATTGCAGAGCGTGGTACGTTGAAGCCCGATTGACGGCGCTGCACTTATAAAGTGATTGCGCGCATTTTTTCAGTCACTGTCTGCGCGGCGGAAGTGGTCCTGCCAGCTCGGCAATCGATCAGGGAGCAGCGTCAGCTCGCGCGTTCGAACGGGCAACACAGTGTCGCGAGTGGATGCCTAAGCAGCCGATGCCGAGGGCAGCAACAAGGTCACGCACAGGCCGCCATGCTCGCGGTTGTGCAGCGAAATACGCCCGCCATGCGCTTCGGCAATCTCGCGGGTGAGCGCAAGCCCCAGCCCGGTTCCATTGCGTTTGGTCGAATAGAACGGCATCAGGGCATTGTGCAAGACCGCTTCGTTCATGCCATTGCCGCGGTCTAGCACTTCGATCCGCAGCCACTGCGATACGCGTGTCACGCGCACCGCAACGTCGCTATTGGGCGGCTGCGCTTCGCTGCAGGCCTCGTGTGCGTTCTTGAGCAGATTGAGCATGGCCTGCTCGATCTGCGCTGCATCGATGCGGCTGCTGACATCGCTAAGGTCGCCTTGCACCTGGAACGGAATCTGCTGTTGCAGGCGTTCCAGAAATGGCGCCCAGGCGATGGTCTGCAATTGCGGCTGCGGCAGCTTGGCAAAGCGCGCATAGCCGCGAATAAAGCCTTCCAGATGACGCGCGCGTTCTTCGATGGTCTCGAAAACCGTGCCCAGGCGGTCGGTGCGTTCGCGCCGTAACAGTTCGGCGCCGGAATGCGCCAGCGAGGCGATCGGTGCGAGCGAGTTGTTCAATTCGTGGCTGATCACGCGGATGACCTTCTTCCAGGTCTGCACTTCCTGCCGACGCAATTCGGTGGTCAGGGTGCGGATCAGCAGTAACTCGTGGCCGCGGCCATTGAGGTGGAAGCTGCGCCGCGAGAGGTGGTAGATCTGCTCGTCGTCCTCGTCGTCGCCGTCCTCGCGCACGGCGAACAGGCAGTCGCCGCCGCGTGCCAATGCGTCGCGTAGCTCGCCAGGCATGCGTTCGAGCACGTCGTCCAGATGCTGGCCTTCGAGTTTGCGTCCGCCGTAGAGCAGTTTGCGCGCGGCATTGTTGGAAAAGCCGATGCGGCGCAGCCCATCGCCGCCGGCCACCACCAGCAGCATCGCGACAGGCGTGTTTTGCAGCATGGTGTCGAGCATCAATTCGCGCTGCACCAGATCGCGCCGTTGCGCGCGCAGCACGTCGCCGAGTTCGGCATGTGCCTGCACCAACTGCGCCAGTTCGTCGGTGCCGCGCCAGTGCACGCCGAAGTTGTATTCGCCATCGCGGTAGCTGCTGGTGGTGCCGGCCAGTGCGCGAAACAGCGAGCGCATCGGTGCGGTAGCGCGGTTGAGGCTGAACCACATTGCGGCCAGCAAAACGACGACCGAAATCGCAGTCACCTGCCAGCCGCGATCCAGCCAGTACGCCATGAACCACGGCAGCGCGGCCGCCAGTGCCAGCACCGGTAACAGTCGTAAAAACAGGGCGAACGTGAAGGAGCGATGCCGCATGCGGAGATTCATTCCGGTTTGATGCCGTAACGGTCCATGCGCCGGTACAGCGCCTGCCGGCTCAATCCTAATTCGGCGGCGGCCTGCGCGATCACGCCTTGCGCGCGCGCCAACGCCTGTTCGATGCGCGCGCGATCGGGCTCGCCAGCGACTGCTGCTACTGGCCGCGCCGCGGCGGCGCGTGGCAGGTTCAGATCGCTGGCTTCGATGCGCGCGCCTTGCGCGAGCAGCGACGCACGTTGCAGCACGTTGCGCAGCTCGCGCACATTGCCCGGCCACGCGTGCCGTTGCAGCGCATCGCGCGCCTGTGCAGACAGCGGCTTGCCGCCCGCCAGGAAATGCTCGGCCAGTGGCGCGATGTCGCCCGGACGCTCGGCCAGTGCCGGCAGCGCGATCTCCACGGTATTGAGGCGGTAGTAGAGATCCTCGCGGAAGCTGCCATCGCGGATCATCGACGGCAGGTCGGCGTTGGTGGCGCTGATCACGCGCACTTTTGCATGCCGCTCGCGATTGGAACCCAGTCGCTCATAGCGCCCGGTTTCCAGCACGCGCAGCAGCTTCATCTGGCCCGCCAGCGGCAGGTTGCCGATTTCGTCCAGGAACAGCGTGCCGCCATCGGCCGCTTCGAATTTGCCTTCGCGCGCCTTGTTGGCACCGGTGTAGGCGCCGGCGTCGGCACCGAACAATTCCGCCTCGATCAAGTCGCCCGGCAGAGCGCCGCAATTGAGCGCGATGAAGGGGCCATGTTTGGTTGCCGAGTTGGCCTGGATGATCTCGGCAATCTTTTCCTTGCCGCTGCCGTTGGGGCCGGTGATCAGCACCGGCAGCTCCGAGCGTGCGACCTGACAGGCGAGCGCGATGGCCCGTTCGCTGGCGGGGTCGGCGAAGACCGCGCCGCGCAGATCGTAGCGCTGGGTCAGTTGCTCACGGCCGCGGTGCTCGCGTTCGCGGCGGTGCGCGAGTTCACGGCGCGCCTCGGAGAGTTCGAGCAGATTGTTGACCGTGGTCAGCAGCTTGGTGTCGTCCCACGGTTTGGCGATGTAGTCGGCGGCGCCGGCCTTGACCAGGCCCACCGCACTGCCCAGATGGGTCCAGGCGGTGAGCAGGATCACCGGCAGATCCGGATGACGCTGGCGGATCTGGGTAAACAGCGCCTCGCCTTCTTCACCGGAGGTGGTGTCGGCGGTGAAGTTCATGTCCTGGATCACCAGGTCGAACGCCTGCTCGTCCAGCAGGGCCAATCCGGCCTGCGGCGATGACGCATGCCGCGTTTCGATGTCGTGCAAGGAAAACAGCACCTCCAGCGCGGTGGCCACGGCGGTGTTGTCGTCGATGATCAGGATATGCGGCATTGCGCGCTCGAAAGGCGAAAGGTGTTGGGGAAGTACTTGCCACAGCATACGGCGCCAGCCGGTGTCGCCGCACACTGCGTGCCGCAAGCCGATGGCGATAGCAACGGACGTTGCGACTGGGCAGTGCGCCGGCGTAGTTGGCGCTGGACGTGTGACAGGCTGGCGCGCGTGCGTGCCCCGGCTGCAAGCGACGGCTACCGCAGCGCTTGTGGTGGTGTCGGTGGCGCGGGCGGCAACGGTGGCAGCAGCGATGCATACATCTGCGCGGTCCAGGTCAGGCTCAAGGGCACCTGCCCGCGTGCCACCTGGACCTGCACTGGACGGCCGGCGGCAGCGCGTAATGCGTGCAGCAGTTCTTCCACGGTGGCGATGCCGCGGCCATCGGCTGCGCGCAGGGTATCGCCCTTGCGCAGCTGCAGTACCAGCGTATCGCTGGCCTGCGTGACCAGCAGGCCGGCAGCTGTGGCGGTCAGCGCCAGCGTCTGTGCGTTGTGTTGCCAGTGCAGCTGATGATCGTCGATACGCAGCGTGGTGCGCTCAGTCACTTCGCTACGCGTCTGCGTTGTGGGGTGCACGGAGGCGCCACTGCCGGCATGCAGCGTGCCGCTCATCGCAGCGATGGCGAGTACAGCGGCGACGATACGGGGATGGACGATCGGACGCATAGGGAGAGAGTCCTTGGGAGGGAAGTATCGCGGTTTGTCGGCATGCGCAGCTGACCAGCGGCCGGCATCGCCGGGCGCCAGGGTGTGGTGATGGGTTTGAGGCAGCGTCCCATGGTGTGCTCAGGCGCTGCGCGTCGCGACTGCCGGCGGCACCAACGCCGCGCGACGTGCGGGCCAGAACACGGCGATCTGGCCCAGCATCCACAGCGTGAGCGCGCCGATCGGCAGGTAGATCAACGGCAGGCGCGGCAATTCGTAGCGCGCCATCAACCACAGGTTGATCGAGTAAGCCATCAACATGCCGAGCACGATCCCGACCGAGGCCAACAGAAAATTCTCGATCTGGAAGTAGCGCAGGATCTGCCCGCGCGTGGCACCGAGTGCACGGCGAATGCCGATCTGCTTGGTGCGCTGTTGTACCCAGAAACTGGCAAGACCGACGATGCCCAGTGCGGTGACGATCAGCAGGGCGATGCTCATGGTGACGAGCAGCCAGGACATCGAACGATCCTGGCGATAGAAGTCGCGACGCATCTCTTCCAGCGTCTTCTTCTCCTCGATGATGCGACTGTTGCTGTTCTTCTCCAGGATCGCGACCGCTTGACGCAGTACCTCCTGGCGTCGATCCGGATCGGTTCTCAGCAGGTAACGATGCCCATCGTTGTAGGAAATTTTGACAGGGGATAGCATCGAGTCGTCATAGGAAGCCTCTCCACCATAGTCGTTGACACGCGCGAAGTGCTCCACGATGCCGACGATCTTGCTAGGCGTTTCTTCGGTATAGATCGACTTACCCAATGCCGATTGCCCGGGAAACAATTTTTCCGCTGCGCTCTTGGTAATGATGACGCTGGGAATTGTGGCCTTCTCGTCATTGTTCCAGCTGAATTCTCCTTCGGTGAAACGCCTCCCCTGCACCAGCCGCAGGCCGAGCGTATCGAGCGTCTGGGAATCGCCATGGTAGGTATTGAGGTCAACGGTCGGGACCCGTTGATCCGCGGTCAGCTTGATACCGGTGACCCACATGCTATCGCCGAACGGGACCTGGCTGACCGAGGAGGCGAACTTCACCCCTGGAATGGCGCGCAGCGCAGCCAGGTCGGTTTCGGTCAATGCATTGGCGTTTTGATCTTCCCCGATGCCAGCGATGCTGATGCTGACGATTTCGTTTTCGGCCAGGCCGCTGGGGCGCTGTATACGCTCTATTCGGTTGCCGATGAGGAACAGCGCGTTGGAAATGATGGCGCAGCTCAGTGCTATCTCAAGCACGATCAATGCGGCAGCCGTCTTGTGCCGTTGCAGCGTGGATAGGATGGGGCGGATTTCCATGAGCGTGTCCTTTCTGGTTGCTGGCTGCGGCCGACGCGACGAAGGTCGTATCGGCCGACAAGGCATCACTGAGACTTGAGTTGAATGGCAGGAGCGACCTGGCAGGCACGCCATGCCGGTAGCATTCCAGCCAGGATGCTGGCGAGCAGGGCCATCGCAAAGGTGCTCAGCAACATGGCTGGATCCAGATGCGCGAGATCGGCGTAGCTGCTGGGCTGTTGTCGTACGCCCCAGAGCCCCAGGCTGGCCAGGCCGAGACCCAGCAGGCCGCCGGTCAACCCGATCGTCCCGGCTTCCACCAGCGCTTGCGCAAAGATGCTGCGTTTGGTCGCGCCAAGCGCCCTGCGCACACCGATCTCCCCGCTGCGCCGCAAAAATTTGGCCAGCATCAAACCAATGGTGTTGACCAGGCAGACCAGTAGAAACCCGAATGCCAGCCAGGTCTGCAGGCGGACATCGCTGGGCACCACTTTCTTGAAGTCCAGCCATTCCATCAGGCTACGCAGCTCTACATTGTTGGGTCGCTCGAAGCGACCAGCACGCCGTTGCAGATCGGAATAGTTTTCCAGGTACTGGCGATAGGCGACGGCTTTCTGTGGACTGTCCAGCTGTACCCAATACTGGACCCAGGCACAGGGCTCATTAATTCCTTTTTCTTCATTGCTGGACCCCGAGCTGTTACCCCAGCAGGAACGCGCGCCGGTCGTTGCGAACTTCTGCTCGACTGCTGTGCTGAAGGGAATGAAGATCTGTTCGATTTTGGAGTACCTGCCGGTGTTGATGTCGTAAAACTTTGGGGTAGGACGCCAGTCCTTGAGGACACCGACGACGCGCAACGCGTTGCGATTCACGCGCACTGTTCGGCCCACGCTGTTTTCGCCGTGGAAGAGCTGCTTGTTCAGCGCCTCCGACAGCACTGCGACGCGTGCGCGGCTGCCATCATCGCTGGTCGACCAGGCGCCGCCATACAGAAAGGGCACGTCGAACATCGGGAAAAAGTCGGTCGAGGTATAGCGCGCATCGATCGAAAATGGGCGTAGTGATGCATTGTCGGGTTCCAAAGCCACCTTTCCGCCGCTCATCATCGCCTGATGATCTGCGCGCTTCTCGCGGAGCAAGGCTTCTGCGTCGAACCGTGTGAACTGCTCGAGTGCTTCTTTACTCCGGTGATCGCGCGAGCGCGCATCCAATTGCGGGATGAAAATCGTCTGGCTCTTGCCAGGCAACGGATCGCCGGATAGCACATAGAACACCGTCAAGGTGGTCATGCTGGCGCCGATGCCCAGCGCGATCGCCAGCACCATCAGCGCGGTGAGCACCTTGTTGCGACGGAAGCTGCGCAGCGCGAGATTGAAGTAATAGCCGAACATGGGGGCGGTCCTTATTCGGCCAGGCTTGCAGTGGTATTGGGCGCGCGCATCAGGCTGGGATTGCGTTCCAGGTCAGTGGCCTGGCCGTCGACGATGTGCACGTTGCGCTGCGCGCGTGCGGCCAGTTCCGGGTCGTGGGTGACCATCACGATGGTGGTGCCCTGGCTGTTGATTTCTTCCAGCAGCTCCATCACCCCGCGTGCCATCTGCGAGTCGAGGTTGCCGGTCGGTTCGTCGGCCAGCAGCAGGCGCGGGCTGCCGGCCAGCGCGCGTGCGATGGCGGCGCGCTGTTGCTGGCCGCCCGACAGTTCGGTGGGGTAATGCTTCAGGCGCGAACCCAGCCCGACCTTGGTCAAGGCGTCTTCGATGCGCTGCTTACGCTCGGACGCGGGCATGCCGCGATAGCGCAGCGGCACGTCGACGTTGTCGAACAGGTTGAGGTCGGGGATCAGATTGAAGCCCTGGAAGATGAAACCGATCTTCTGATTGCGCAGCCGCGAACGCGCGTCGTCGGAGAGATGGCTGACGTCTTCGCCGTCGAGCAGATATTGGCCGCTGGTAAAGGTTTCCAGCAGTCCCGCCAGGTTGAGGAAGGTGGTCTTGCCCGAGCCGGACGGCCCGGTCACCGCGACGAATTCGCCTTCGCGCACATGCAGGTCTAGCGAGCGCAGCGCGTGCGTTTCCACCTGTTCGGTGCGGAAGACCTTGGAGACCGCTTGCATCTTGAGCATTGCCGATTCCTTTGCGAAAGAGAGTGCGACGAAGAGGATTGAATGAATCAGTGAACGGTGACGCGCGGGGCGTCACCAAAATTGTCTGCACCGGACACCACCACGCGGTCGCCGACCTGCAGCCCGGACAGCACCTGCACCTCGCCCAGGCTGCTGACACCCGTGCGCACAGGGCGGCGCACTGCGGTGTTGCCATCCATCACATAGGCGTAGCTGCCGCCGGATTGCTCGACAAACGGGCCGCGTTCGACCTTGAGCACATTGCGACGCGTGTCCATCACCACGCGCGCGCTCATGCGCTGACTCTGGCGCAGGCCCGGCGGCTGCTTGTCGGTAAAGCGGATGCGTGCGGTGACTTCGCCGTTGACCACTTCCGGCGACACCGCCGAAATGGCACCGGGGAAGGGTTCGCCGCTGCCGCTTGTGAGCTGGGCCGGCATGCCGATCGCCAGATCGCGCGCGAAGCTTTCCGGCACCTTGATCTCCACTTCAAATTTGGACAGATCCACCACACCCAGGATCGGTGCGTTCGCTGCGACCTGGGTGTGTTGCACCGCCTGCACCTGGCCGACCTGGCCATCGAATGGCGACAGCAGCGTCAGTGCGTCGACCTGGCGCTGCACCTCGGCCACCACTGCGCGTTGGCGGTCGGCCAGCAAACGTTTGTTGCGCGAATCCAGATCCGCACCCTGGCTCTTCAACGACGCATCCCGCTCGGCGTGCTGTAGGTCGATGTCGGTTTTCTTCAAGGTGTCCTGCGCCTTGGCCAGCTCCACCTGCGGCACCGCGCCGCCGTCGTAGCCGCGCTGATAGCGCTCCAGGTCGCGCGCGGCGGCCTGCTTGTCGATCTTGGCCTGGTCGGTGAGCTTGCTGGCGTTGGCACGGGCAAGCGTGGCGTCCAGCCCTGCGCGGCTGGACTCGGCTTCCAGTCCGGCCAGGGTGGCTTGTTCCTGCGCCAGCTTGCTGCGCAGTTCCGGGCTGTCGATCCGCGCCAGCTCCTGGCCCTGCTTGACCACATCGCCGGCCACCACGCTCAGCGTCACCGTGCCGGCCGAGATGGCGTACAGCACCGGGCTGTTGGCGGCGATCACCCGGCCATCGGCGGCGATGTCGCGTACCAGATCGCCCTGGCTCACCGTGGCGATCCGCACCCGGCTGGCATCGAACGAACTGCTGCCGGCGCTCCACGCGCTGATCGCCCAACCGATACTGGCCAGCACCGCCACGGTGGCGACGGTGGGCCACAGCCAACGGCGCCATGGCGCGTGGTGGGCGGGGGTACGGAGAACCTGGTCCTGGGCAGAGGTGTCGCGAATCATGGTCGGCGTGCTCGGTGGCGTCACGCTGACAAAGCAGGGCGCGTGCCAACTGCCAAGTGGCTGAAATAAAAGACATTCATCCCGGATGGGCGCGTGTCCGCAGTGTCCGCGGACACCGACGCGGACACGCTGTCCGGGCACGGTCATGCAGTGGACAACAGCGGACACGCTAAAATGCCGGCCTTCTTCCTAAAGAGCTGTCCCTATGTGCGGCATTGTCGGAGCGATCGCCGGGCGCGATGTGGTCCCGGTCCTGATCGAAGGACTCAAGCGCCTGGAATACCGGGGCTACGATTCTTCCGGCATTGCGGTGCTCGATGGCGCGCAGGTGCGGCGGGTGCGGCGCACCGGGCGGGTGGTCGAGATGGCGCAGGCGGCGCAGGCCGAACAGTTCGGCGCAACGCTGGGCATCGGCCATACCCGCTGGGCCACCCACGGCGGCGTCACCGAAGCCAATGCGCACCCGCACATCAGTGCCGGCGTGGCGCTGGTGCATAACGGCATCATCGAAAACCACGAAGAACAGCGCGAAAAGCTGCGTGCGCTCGGCTACAGCTTCGAGTCGCAGACCGACACCGAAGTCATCGCGCATCTGATCCATCACCATCTGGCCGACGCGGGCGATTTGCTCAGCGCGCTGCAGCGCACGGTCAAGGAACTCACCGGCGCCTACGCGCTGGCGGTGATGAGCCAGGCCGAGCCGGAGCGGTTTGTCTGCGCGCGCATGGGCTGCCCGTTGTTGATCGGCGTGGGCGAGGGCGAAAACTTCGTCGCCTCCGATGTCTCGGCCATCGTGCAGGCCACCCGTCAGGTGATCTTCCTGGAAGAAGGCGATACCGCCGAGCTGCGTCGCGAGGGCGTGCGCATCTTCGATGCCAACGACGCGCCGGTCGAGCGCCCGCTGCATCTGTCCGATGTGTCGCTGGCATCGCTGGAGCTGGGGCCGTTCCGCCATTTCATGCAGAAGGAAATCCACGAGCAGCCGCGTGCGCTGGCCGACACCATCGAAGCGGCGATCGATGCGAAGGGCTTCCCGGCGTCGCTGTTTGGTGCCAACGCAGAAGCGGTGTTGCGCGAGATCGAAGGCGTGCAGATCCTGGCCTGCGGCACCAGCTATTACGCCGGCATGACCGCGCGCTACTGGATCGAAGCCATCGCCGGGCTGCCGTGCAGCGTGGAGATCGCCAGCGAATACCGTTACCGCGCTGCGTACGCCAATCCCAAGCATCTGATCGTCACCATTTCGCAGTCCGGCGAAACGCTGGACACGATGGAGGCGCTGAAATACGCAAAATCGCTGGGCCATCTGCATACGCTGTCGATCTGCAACGTGCCCGAGAGCGCGATCCCGCGCGCCAGCGAACTGGTTTGCTACACACGCGCCGGCGCCGAAATCGGGGTGGCCTCGACCAAGGCGTTCACCACCCAGCTGGCGGTGCTGTTCCAGCTCACCATGGTGCTGGGCAAGCTGCAGGGCCGCATCAGCGAGGCTGAAGAAGCCGATTATCTGGAGCAGCTGCGCTTCCTGCCCGGCAGCGTGCAACACGCCTTGAATCTGGAACCGCAGATCATGGCCTGGGCCGAGCGCTTCTCACCGAAGGAAAATGCGCTGTTTCTCGGCCGCGGCCTGCATTACCCGATCGCGCTGGAAGGCGCGCTCAAGCTCAAGGAAATCTCGTATATCCACGCCGAAGCGTATCCGGCCGGCGAATTGAAGCACGGCCCGCTGGCGCTGGTGGATGCGGCCATGCCCGTGGTGGTGATCGCACCGAACGACCGGCTGCTTGAAAAGGTTAAATCCAATATGCAGGAAGTGCGCGCACGCGGCGGCGAGCTGTTCGTGTTCGCCGACCAGGACAGCCACTTCAGCGAGTCCGAAGGCGTGCACGTGATCCGCACCCCGCGCCACGCCGGCGTGCTGTCGCCGGTGATCCACACCATCCCGGTGCAGCTGCTGGCGTATCACACCGCACTGGCACGCGGCACCGACGTGGACAAGCCGCGTAACCTGGCCAAGTCGGTGACGGTGGAGTAACGCCAGCGCTGCTTGCGTGCAGCGCCGGCGTCCATCCGGGAGTGCGCGCTAGCGGTTGAGTGCTGCGCAGGTGCTGGCGTCAGTGCTTGTGCAAAGCATGTTGCCGTTGCCAGGGCGGGGCTCATTGATCAAGCGCTGCGGTTCGCCTCCGCCCGCAGTGCGATTGGCGCGGATCAGCGAGTCTTTGACGTTTTCATTCTGAATTCGAAACGCCGGGACGATGTTGTTCTCCAGCAGCGAATTGCTCACCCGATCCCACAGCCCAACGCTGCCGCTCGCACCGGTGGCAAACCGGTTGTTGCGGATGATGGCGGTACTGAGAACGGAGCCGGTGTACGTGCGGTTCTGCAGATCTTCGCCTTGGCTGATCATCCGATTGCCGCCATGTACGGTAAACGTTGCGGTCGAGTCTTGCGACGACAATGGATTCGTCGTCGCCTCGGCGGTGACTTCATTGTTGAGCATTTGCGAATGCCAACCGGGTAGCAGCGCCTGGGCATCGGTGTAAAAACCGTTCGGCTGCACCAGGCTCCCGCCGAAGCGATTAAAACGGTTGTACGCATGGATCACATCAGCGGATGGATAAAAGTTGGTGACAGGGCCGGACCCGTTGTAATCGTTGTTGACGAACAGCATCCTGCCATTGGTCGTCACGATGCTCAGATCCGATTGCTGATCAGGGGGGATCTGCCAGGCGCTGTCTAGGGTGACGGTGTTGCCGAGAGTCAGCGGGTTGCCTGTCAGGTAGCGCTGCTGTCCGGTGCCTTTTCCAGCAACGATCATCGCTGAGTTGCCGTCGGCATTGCAGCGGTACGCCAGATCGATGGCTTGCCTTGCCAATGTCAGTTGCTTCCCCGAGACCGCAGCAGCCTTCCCGAAGTAGTTGCCCGTGCCTTCGTCCATCGTGAGCTGCCACGGTGGGGGCTCGGCGTCGACTGGGTATTGATTGGCGTTGTTGGCGTAATACACATCCCGGCTTGGCGCGCTGAATTGCAGTTCCGACGGTGTGCCGTAATAGGGTGCCCCTGCAGAAATGTTCCTGTTGTGGGTGATGAGCGCGTTCTGCGCGTCGTGGTTGAACGCCAGCGCCGTCTCGTGCCAACGCAAGGTATTGCCCTGCACTGTCACGCCATAAACATTGCTGTCCATGAAAATCGGTTTGCTACTGGTGATGTCGTTACCGGAGATCTGCAAGTTGGACGTATCCATGGCCTTGATGCCGGTCGTGTGCGGATCGGTTCTTGTCCGATCTGACGACTTGCCGAGTGTGATGATTGAGTCGCGTACGAACGGAATCGAATGCAGGTCCTCGACGGACATGTGTTCGAACAGGATTGCACTGCCTTCGCGCAGATTCGGCGCATTGATGGAGAGATCGCGTATGCCATACACGCCAGCGGCATAATTGATCGGGCGGCCACATTTAGGTTGTTTGGCCTGGTTGTAGGCAGTGGAGCCACCCTTGAAGATCACCGCCGGCGCATCCTTTCTGCCGACCACCTGCGGAAAGTTCAGCACGGTTGCCTGCTTGCCCGCACCTGCGATGACTGTGTGGTTGGGGATATTGTCGAAGCCTCGGCCGGACAAGGTGTAGCTGCCCGCAGGAATGGACACCACGCCACCCTTTGCATTGGCCGCGCAGGCGAATGCGGCCGCAAAGCTGGCGTCGTCCGAAGCGCCGTTGCCGATGGGCGGCGCGACATTGCATCGGGTTTGCGGCCAATTGGTTGCATACCCGATGTTGATACTGGTGATGGTAGTGCGCGGCGCCGTGCGATCCGGTCCGCTGCCGAAGTTTTGATAACGACTCCATGCGCTTGGGCCACCGGAGCCATTGTGTAGATACAGCTCATAATCGCCTTGCGGCACGTCGGCGGGAATGGCAAAACTCTGCACATACATGCCTTCCTTCGGATTGGAGAGATCTGCGCTCAGGATTCGCTGCACGCTTCCGTTTCTGACCAATGCGATCCGTACCGGTTGGCTCGATGCCGACATTCTGCCCAGTGCCGTGCCGAAGACGTTGAGTCTGCCGCCTGGAGACGCACCACCGCCGACGTTGCCTTGCACGAACCAGATATCCGGCGCATTCACCAGCGTTGTCGCACCGGTCCCGATGCCGGTGACTATCCGATACGCGTAGACGCCGCGCGCACGATCAGGCAGCTGAAACTTGAGTGATTGCTCGGTGGCTTGGCTCGGCACCACGTTGATCCAACCACTGTTGGTGCTGTCGGCGACATCCAATGGGCTGCCTACTGCGCCATCGTCGAGCCGGGTAAGGCGCACTGTGGCGGTTGGGTTGAGATTGCCGCCGCTCACGACAACCGTCTCGTTGCGATCGACCGGCTGCGATGCCCAGAACGTCATTGCGGTACCTGGCGGCACCTCGTCAGGCCGTGGATAAGCAAGCGATGCAGGAGAAGCCGCGCCTCCCGTGCGCGCTTGGTTAGCGCCCAGATCAGGCCGTTGGGATGCGCTGCCATCAGTGCTGGCAACGCAAAGCGTCGCTGCGATAAAGGCCGTAAGTTTGGAGGTTTTTACACCCATGTCGGATCACTCCTGATGCGGAAGCGAAGGGCTTCCGGAACGTGCGACCACCACGCGATGCGTTGCGCAAGGATCGTGCAAGACGGTTCAACGGTTATTGCTGGATGACGACAGCGGTGCATCGCACACGCGCATGCGCCTGCTACAACCGCAGAACCATGATGCTCAGTGGCGTGGGGCTCGCCGAGCAGCGGCCATCCTAGAGATGCGCAGCTGTTTGAATGCGAACAGATGTCACACAGTCGTGCTCGCTTGGTTCCAATGTCTCGCTGCGGGAGCCAAGTCACTCTTTGAGACATGTGAAGGCGATATGGGGTGGTCGCCCGCTGCCGCATCGCGCTGCGGAATCGTTCGCTTCCCTCCGCCCTCGTGACGGAATCATTCTGCGATGCGATGCGATCGGCAAGGCAGCGATTGCGAGTGGAGCGTGCATCGCCGTGGTTGCGCAGTAGTCGCGAGGCGCAGACATCTCTGCTGTTGCGAGTGGCGCGGGTCGATTCGCGCAACGACCATACTTGCCTGACGGCCGGCAGCAGCTTGGTCAGCGGTTTCTGGCGCTCGAGCACAGCCTCTGCCAACGCTTTGGCCCAGGTTATGCATAAGCTTCTTGCGAGGGTCCACACCACGCAGGAGGACGTATGCAAGAGTCTTTCAAACAGGGGGCGCCGGCCGAATTGTGGCAGGCGTTGGTGCGCGAGGCGGGGCAGCGGATCGCACGTCCGCTGGACGAGTCGCGCGAGCATTATCTGGTCTTCGTATTGCTGCGCTTTCAGCGCGATGCGCATCTGCTGTCGCGCACGCAGGCATTGGCGTGGTTGCACGCGCAGGAGCAGGTCGGCAGTGTGCGTGCCGATTTGTTGCGGGATGTGGGCGACGGCTGTCTGCTGATTGCCGGGTTGTTTCCCGGCCTGGCACAACGCCGCCGGGTCAGCGTGGACTACTTCATCGATCTCGGCCGCGGCGCCTATTCCGACGTCGCCGACACCCGCTGCAGTGATGCAAGCCTGTTCGCGCAACTGGCCGACAGTTATCGCGAGTTGGTCCGCATCCTTGCTGCATTACGCACGCCACCCAATTGGCAACCTGGAGCGGGCGGGATCTTGCATGCCTGAGCAGTGAGCCTGGGCAGGGGTGGTCCCGACACACGCGTCGGGTCCGCCCCGACTGCGATTGCCCGCGTCTGCGCGCACACTACCCCGGCAGGCAGATCCGCCGGGTAAGTGCCATTACCCCCATGATCAATGCCCTGCAGTGTTGATCGTCGTAGCGTCGATGCGCTGCGGCGCATCGTGCGCGCAGCATGGGGGACATGCTGCGCGTCGCAATCATCCAGAGGGACGTGGATTCATGAAGACGTGTATCGCGGCGGTGCTGTTGGCACTGCCTGGGCTTGCTATTGCACAAGACCTGCCGCCGGGCTATGCCGGTGAGGGCGGAATGACGCTGCAGGAAATCGACCCTGCCATCTATGCGTATCACTACGACCACGGCTTCGTGGGCGAAGATGCGATGGGCTGGGATCCTGCACTGCAGTTCGCCTGGTCGCGCATCGCCGCTGCCGAGGTTTGCGCACAGCAACCGCCATCGGATGCGGTGATCGCCAAGCTGGTGGAGCAGTACGGCAAGGATGCCGTGGTGCATCAGACAAACGGCATCGGTTTCCATGCAGCGCAGATGCGGGCAGCTGCCACGTTTTGTACGCCTGCGCGCGTGACGGAAGCCGCTGCGGTGGTACCTGCGTTGGCGGGCGGTGATTTTTCCACGGCAATCGCCTATGCGGCGGCGGCTGAAGCGGGGACGATTGCGGTTGCGCCGGCAGAAGGGCAGCCATCGACGCAAACACCAGCCGATGTAGAGGATGTCACTACACCGTCGTCTGACTGGGCCTTGCAGCTTCCGTTACATTCCAGCATGCGGGTAGGCTCGAACGGTCTGCCCAACGGCGATGAAATGTTGCGCGTGGTGCGGCGCGGGCATACCGGAGCGTTAGTGGGGTTGCAGATCGCGACCAGCTTGTTTGCACGCGGCGTTACTGTATCTGCCTTCAGCAAGGGTCAGCTGAAAGGCGAGAAGATGGAAGGTGTGGGCAATCCCGGTTATCAACTGCAGCGCGATGCGGTCAACGCGCATTTGAAGACCTACTTCACCGGGCATCCGGCAGCGCTGCCGGTGGATCGGTTCCCATTGCAGGTGCTGATGTCCGACTGGCTGCTGGTTTATCAGAGCCTGGCTGACACCAAATCGCCCTACGAATTACGCTACGCAGTGACGATCGGCGGGGAACGCACGGGCCTTCTCAAGCGCAAGGCGAGCCCAGTCAGTCTGGACTGTACGCCCACACCGCGCACCGCCTCGTTGGAAGAGTGGGAAGCCAACGATTACGCATTGGTCAAAGAGGCCGCACAAGCCTATAGCGACGAATGCGCAGCGAAATTCGCCGAGCGGTTGCCGCAGTGGTTTCCCGACAGAGCGGCTGTTGCGGCGTCCAACTGAATCGCCAAATCTGTCGACGCCGGATATCCGACGCCTGATGTAATCCGACAAGAATCACGGGAAATGCATCCCTAAACCACAAGGGGCACTGATCCATCGATCAGTGCCCCTTGTGTCTTCCTATTGCAGAACGATCAGCCTACGCTGCGCGCCTGGTTACGCTGCTGCTCATTCTGATCTTGAGCCTGCGTCTGCGTCTGCGCGTCCTGCCGCACGGCATTGCTGCTTTGCTCCAACGGGCGCTCTGCAGCGGCGGCCTTGTCCGCATAGATCCGTTGGTGCGCCGGGTCGCTCGGCTGACCCTGTACAGCGAACAATCCGGTGCCGTCCTTGCTCTGCATGACCGCGTCGATGCGCTGCAGACCGCTGACCTTGGCTTCGAAGGCCAATGAACCCGCCGCATTTTCCAACGCACGACGGTCGGTGAATGCATTCGGACCCAGCTGTTCCAGCTTGCTAACGGCCTGGTTGTACAGCGGATGATCGGGATTGGTTTTTTCCGACAGCAACGGCGTCTTCTCGGCCTGCTTCAGTGCCTTGAGCGTATCGCCACCCACTACGCCATCATCCTGTAGCCCGTGTGCACGCTGAAAGGCCTTGACCGCTTCACCCGTTCGCTGACCATAGGCGCCGTCGGCGTCGAGCGCATTGCCCTTTGCGTCCTTGTAGCCCAACTGCTGCAAGGTCTGCTGCACTTTCAAAACCTCAGTGCCGTGCGCCTTGTCGCGCAGCACCCCGGATGTTTCTGCCCCAGCCTGCGCATGCGCCGGTTTGTGTGCGTTGCCGTCGTGAGACTGCTGCTTGCTTTGGCTGCGGTCCTGCAGCAACTCGCGCGCCTCGGACAGCGGGTCGCTGGCATAGAGCTTGACGCCCTTGGCGTGCTTGCGTTCAAGGTAGGTGTCAAGTGAACTGAGTTCGACGCCCTCGCCACCACGCGACTGGCTGATCTTGAGTTCGCCATCCTTGGGGTCGCGCACCACCATGGTGATGTGGTCGATGCCCTTGTAGCGCCCCTTGTCCCAACTCTGGGGACCATTGTCCTCGCCAATGATCATGCCCTCTTTGAGGGTCTGGGCAGTGACGTCTTTGCCTTCAATCAGCACGCCGGATCGCTCCTTCGCCTTTTCCAGGATCATCGCCGCACCGTCAATTGCCAGCTTGAATTCGTCATTTTTGCTGAACACGGTATGCCCAGCTTTGGCGTTGATCTCCTTCATGGTTGCGTTCTGCATCGTGGCTACCCAGCCAGAACAATCGACATATCCCTGCTCCGGGTGCTTACCATCCACACCTGCGTGCTTGCCGCTCATCGCGTATTTGACGTGGTCATACTTCTCCGTCAAATCGTAGGCAGCGCTTAGCTCGATAGGACCCTTCTGCTGTGCTGCCGGCGTCCGTGCTTGTTCAGGAGTGCCCTGTGTCTGCGTCGATACGCGTGAAGGTGCATCGTTAACTGGTTCGATGCCCTTTTCAGGGATTCGGATTCGATCAAACTTACTATCCCAGTATTGACTGAACGTTTGTGCCATTTCCTTGTCAGGAAGACGTTTAAACGCATCGTAGTCGACCCCTGTAACTTCCTTCAGGTCTTCTCTGGAGACATTGTTGATGATCTTCGCGCGGGTATCGGGGCGGATGAATTCGCCGTGTGTGATCGCCGACTGGATCGAACGATAGCCGTCTGCACCCTGCTGGTGCGCCATGTACAGGTCCATTCCATCCGGCTGCTCTTTGCCCGATAGATAGGGCATGCCGTTGTTACTATGGCGGTTTACCAGAATGCGACGATTGTCCTGATACAGTTGTGCAGCCGCATCGGTGTTAGCGACAGCATCCAACTCACGGCCCTTGATGCCGTATTGCTCAGCCGTTTGGGGTACGAACTGAAATAAACCTTTGGCGCTATCAGGGCCGCGGGATGCCTGTTCGTTAAACTGGCCGCCGGTTTCGATGTAGGCGAAGCGCATAAAGTCGTCGCGCGGAATATTCCGCTGCTGTGCTTCACGTTCGATGATGTCCAGTACTTCAGCGCGGGTGTAGTCACGTGCCATCGCGTTCTCCATGCGATTGAGGCGGCAGCATATGCTGCCGCGTTAAGTCGACCTGAGCCAATCCTTTGGCCCTTACCGGGAGGTCGACCGGTAGGTTTTCTGCGCCACATCGTAAAGGTATTCGGTCACAGTGTCACCCTGGCTGGCTGCTCCCGGAACGCTCACCCGCAACAGCGGCATGTCGCTACCATCTTGCGGCACGATTGCTAGCTTGCCGGTGACGTCGACGCAAGGGATGGAGCCGGGTGAGTCAGGTCCGCAGCTAGCGTCGTTATTGGAGCCGGCCTCAAGCGTTGCAACGTAGCGCCACATGTTTTCATCGGTTTTTGTCAATTCGTGCGGATTGAATAGCAGGATCTCGATCGTCCGCATGCGGACACCCGAGACCAGATACCACGTGGGTAACGCCAGCAGCATGTCGCCCGAGGGTGTGCTCCAGGTCTGTGGCTTGCGCTCGGTATCAACCTCGTTGCCTTTTTCGCTGCCCCCGAATTCACCAATGTAGGGTTCTACGCCTCGCAGCTTCCACGGCGACTTGCTACCAGGCTCGCTAGTCACGAACGTGGCCTGTGCCAAGGTCACCTTGGTGTCTGGCGCAGGGTAGTGATTCTCGCGCTCGGCACCGTAGAGCTCGGGCGTTTCCCAGGCGAAGCCGGTGTAGTAACGCGTACCACCGAGTTCAAATTGAAAGCCGTACCAGTAATTGATCCAGCTGCCATTGGCGACTTCGTAAGAAGTTGCTCCGTCGCCATCGAGGTTGCTGATGAAGTAGAGCACGCTATCCGGACGGGGGGGCTGGAGCTGTTGGGTTGAACCCTGGGTTGCATCCTGCATGGGAGAAGCATCCTTGTCTGAAGGTTTGGGGATGGCGCTGGCCGCGGTGGCGGCTGTCTTCGGAGGTGTGGCGTCCGTTGCCGCCGGCTTGCAGGCGGCGATCATCGCTAGCGCAAGGATCAGTGGAATCTTCCTGACGAGCATAGGGTGCATCCATTGCGGAGGGCGGCGAAAGTCTACTCCAGCGCGGCGATGTGTCCAGTCGTCGCGCCGAGCATTGCGGGGGCAGGATGCCCGCTGGACATGGGGCTTCGGGGTAAGCGGAGGTGTGGGGTTTTAGGCCTGCACCTCGTCCGTTGCATCACCCGTCCGCTGAAACCTTAGTGGTGCCGAGCGGCCTGCGTGCTCACGCCAGCGGTGTATTGGAAATGATCTCCACCCAATAGCCGTCCGGGTCCTTGATGAAAGCCAGGTGCTTCATGCGGCCGTCTTGCAGGCGTTTTTGGTATGCCACGCCGAGGCTGTCGAAGCGTGCGCAGGCGGCGTGGATGTCCGGTACCGAGACGCAAATGTGGCCGAAGCCGCGTGGGTCGCTGTTGCCGTCGTGATAGACCGGGCCGTCCTGGGTTTCGGTGCCGTGGTTGTGGGTGAGTTCCAGCACGCCAGGGATGCCGGCCATCCACAGACGGCGCGCTGCGTCGTCGTCGGGAATCGCTACGCCTTCCAGCAGCAGTGCGAGAAAGTACAGGCTGAACTGGGCTTCGGCGAAGTGACGCGCATCCAGCAGGCGGAAGCCGAGTACGCGCGTGTAGAAGTCCAATGAGCGTTGCGCATCCTTGATGCGCAGCATGGTGTGGTTGAACACGAAACCACTGGTTTCAGCGGGCGCGGTGCTGGCGCCGGGAACGTGTTGCAGATCGGTCAGAGGCATGTTGGGTTCCTTGTTGAAATCCGGGGCACAGGTCAGTGCTGCAGTGGATGCCGATGTTAGCGAGGCAATGGTTGTCGGCGTGTCTGCATTACGCGCGTCGGTGATCTGGCCGCAACGCGCTGTAGTCGATCATTGCTTTATGTCTGCGTTTGCCTGCGTACAGGCCGTGCGCATGGGCCGGAGCGGCTAGGTCCATGCGCACGGCTGTGTCCATCTCAAAACCAGATGCGCACGCCGGCGATGAAGCGGCTGTCGCGTGCCGGTTCGTCATCCATCGTGGCGCGCTGGGCTCGGTCGCCGAAGTTGCGCTGATGCACCCAGCCGATGTAGGGCGCAAACCGGCGCGTGATTTCGTAGCGCAGTCGCACGCCCGCTTCGAGCTGCTCCAGTCCGCT
Source organism: Xanthomonas sp. Leaf148 (assembly GCF_001423585.1). GTDB lineage: Bacteria > Pseudomonadota > Gammaproteobacteria > Xanthomonadales > Xanthomonadaceae > Xanthomonas. The sequence goes on from NZ_LMOP01000008.1 coordinate 704,913, forward strand.
GTCGATGCCGCGCTGTGTATCCTCGCTCAGTGCGGTGTTTGCTTCCACACGCGGCTTCAGGATCAGGCGGTTGGTGAGCAGCACGTCGTATTCGCCTTCCAGGCGCAGGGCCGCGCGACCGCCGCTGCCCACGAAGAGGGTGGCCTCGGTTTCGAACTTGTACGGCGCCAGGCCTTGCACGCCGAATGCTGCCCAACTGCGATGGTCGGTGCCGATGTCCTGACGCACGCCAACCAGCACATCCCACCAGGGCGAAACGGCGTGGCCGTAGAACGCTTCGACCGACGCATCTTGCGTGCGCCCCTGTTGTCGCTCGCCTTCGCTGCGTAGCCAGAGCCGGTTGATGTCTCCACCGATCCACGCGCGCGCCTCCCATTCCTGGCCGCTTCCGCGATCGCTGTCGAAGGCCTCCAGTCGATCGAGTAGCACGTACCGGTTGACTCCCGTGCCATGCATCGCGTGGCTCTGCAACGGGGCGAAGGCCGCTGCGATGTCTTCGGCGGTCGGCTCTGGAATCGGCTCGCGTGGCAGTGCGGTGCTGTGGATGGATGCATGCGTTTGCATCGGCACGTTTGTAGGCGCGTCCTGATGCATCTGCGCATGGTCCATAGGTGTGTGATCCATCGGCATCTGCTGCGCTGGGGCTTCATCCATGGAAGCGTGATTCATCGCCGCGTGATCCATGGAGCCATGCTCCATGCCCGCGTGCGACATGTGGCTGTGATCGGCAGGCGGTTTTGATGCGGATTTCTGCGTCTCGGCATGCTGCAGCGCCGGTACATCGGTGTGTGCTGCATGTTGTGCGGCGTCGTGGTGAGCAGTCTCTGCAGGCGATGACGCCTGACCGACGTGCTTCTTGTGCGCGTGGGCCATCTCGATGGCAGGAGGCGTGTCCTGCGCAGTTGTCGACTCCGCATCCGACGCTGTCACCGTGTGCAAATCGGCATCGTCAGCTTCGGCCGTCATCTGCATTGCATGCACATGCGTGTCGTGCGCTGCGTCGTTGCTCTGTGCATCCACATGTTCCTGTGCGGCCAACGATGCACTGAGCAACCACGTGCTCACGAACAGTGGGCGTAGACGTAACGCGCTCATGCGTCCACCCGCACTTCGCGCATCATGCCCGCTTCCATGTGGTACAGCAGATGGCAGTGGTAGGCCCAGCGGCCGAGCGCATCCGCGCGCACGCGGTAGCTGCGGCGCGTGCCGGGCGGCATGTCGATGGTGTGCTTGCGCACCTGGAAATTGCCGTCGGCATCTTCCAGGTCGCTCCACATGCCGTGCAGGTGAATCGGGTGTTGCATCATGGTGTCGTTGACCAGCACGATGCGCAGCCGCTCGCCGTAACGCAGCCGCAGCGGGTCGGCCGAGGCGAAGGCGATACCGTCGAAGGACCACGCGAATTTTTCCATGTGGCCGGTCAGATGCAGCTCGATCTCGCGACTAGGCGCGCGGCCATCCGGGTCGTCGAACAGGCTGTGCAGATCGCCGTAACACAGCACGCGGCGGCCGTTATCGCGCAGGCCTATGCCGGGGTCGTCCAGTCGCGGTGCAGTGGCATTGCTGCGCATGTCGATCAATGGATTGCCAGTTTCGCTGGCGGAGTGGTGCGGTGCCTTGTCCGATGCGCTGTCCGGGGTGTGCGCATGCTGGGCCGGCATCGGCATCGCATGTCCGGCATGCATGTCGCCCTGCATGGCATCGTCAGCGTGCATAGAGTGATCGGCATGTCCCATGCCATCGCCATGCCCCATGTCCTGCATGGTCAGGATCGCGCGTGGGTCCAGTGTGGGAATTGGCGCCCGCAGGCCATGCCGCACTGCCAGCGTGCCGCAGGCAAATCCGGTGCGGCCCATGTCCTGCGCAAACAACGTAAACGCGTCCTGGCCGGTCGGTTCGATGAGCACATCGAAGGTTTCGGCCGCGGCAATCCGCAGCTCGTCCACGCTGACCGGATGCACGTATTGGCCGTCGGCGGCGACCACGGTCATGCGCAGGCCGGGGATGCGGATGTCGAAGTAGGTCATCGAGGAGCCATTGATGAAACGCAGCAACACCTTTTCGCCGGGAGTGAACAAGCCGGTCCAGTTGCCGGCCGGCGCCACGCCGTTGAGCAGATAGGTGTAGGTGTTGGCGTTGACGTCCGACAGGTCGGTGGGTGTCATGCGCATGCGCCCCCACATGCCGCGGTCGGCCAGTGTCGCGCGCAAGCCGTCTTCGCGGGCATCGCGCACAAAATCGCCCACCGTGCGTTGCGCGTAATTGTCGTGGCTGGGCATCTGTTTTAAACGACGGAACAGCGCCGCCGGGTCGAGATCGGTCCAGTCCGATAACAGCACCACATGTTCGCGATCGTGGCGGTACGGCGGCGGTGTCAGCGGGTCGATGACGATGGCGCCATACAGGCCGGCCTGCTCCTGGAACATCGAGTGGCTGTGGTACCAGTAGGTGCCGGATTGGCGCAGCGCGAAGCGGTAGTGATATTCCTGGCCCGGCGCGATGCCATCGAAGCTCATGCCCGGCACGCCGTCCATGTTGGCGGGCAGCAGCAGGCCATGCCAATGCACCGAGGTGGGCTGGTCGGTCAGCGCATTACGCACACGCACGCTCACCGTGTCGCCCTCGCGCCAGCGCAGCGTTGGCGCAGGCAGGCTCTGATTGACGGTGATGGCAGGGCGCGTGCGCCCGGTGAAATTGACCGGCAGGCGGCCGATCTGCAGCGACTGGCTGCTGCCGCGCAGGACCGGCGTGGAGACCGCGCCGGCCGCACGCGCATCGGTGCGCCACAGCCCGGCGCCTGCGGCAAGCCCGCCCAGGGCCAGGCCTTGCACAAAACGGCGCCGGCTGAGGGTGGGTGTGGATGTTGGATCGAACACAGGGGAATCGGAAGACATGTCACCTCCGGCGCGTCTGCAACAGCAGGCAGACGCAGCGCATCGCTGGGAAATCCCGCGTGCGAGGACGCGGGGCGAAGCATGCGTGGAATGGCCGATGGACGCGGCGCGCGATCGTCGGATCAGACGGACGACGCACGGATCGTCGAAGCGTTCGCGCAGCCCCTGCCGATGCTGAGCAGCGGCGACGCAGCGCTGATGAAGCGCGTCGTGTCGTATCGGCCGTTAGCCGATGGGAGGTCGAACCGGTTGTTCGTGTGCCGGGCTGGCACGGCCTTCGTCCAGGGCGGCAGGCACCGCGGAATGACCGAGCAGCCCTGCCGGAACCGCAGGCAGGGTCAGCAAGGCCAGGCTGCCGTGTTGCAGGCAGTCACAGCTGCCCAGCTTGCAGCAGTCGCTTGCGTGCGCGTGTTGGGTCTTGTCGGGCAACGGCGCCGTATCGGGCGCTGGCATGGCGTCATGGCAAGGCATTGCTGCTGTCATGCGCGCCTGCATCGCGTGCGTTGCTACCTGCGGCCTGGCCATGTCCGGCATCGCCATGCCTACCGACGCCCACGCGCCGGTGGCCGTATTGGCGACCAGGCACAGGCATAACAGCAGGCGGAACAGGCAACGCAGCACGGGCGGTCGGGGCTGGCAAAGGACGCTGCGAGCATACCACCGGCCCGCAACTGTCCGCCCGATGACTGCCCGCCCCGGGTGCGCGCCTGGCGGCGGTAGAATCGGCGTCTCTTTCGCATCACGTCCGTGCCCATGTCGCAGCGCCAGTGGGTGGCCGCCGCCATCCAGAAGATCGAGGCCGATTTCAATCGTTCGGCCGACACCCATCTGATTCCGATGGGCCTGCCGGGCTATCCGGGCATCGACCTGTACTTCAAGGACGAGTCCAGCCACCCCACCGGCAGCCTCAAGCACCGCTTGGCGCGCTCGCTGTTTTTGTATGCGCTGACCAATGGCTGGCTGCGTGCAGGGCGCCCGGTGATCGAGGCGTCCAGCGGGTCGACTGCGATTTCCGAAGCCTATTTCGCGCGCTTGCTGGGGGTGCCCTTCATCGCGGTGATGCCGGCCTCGACCTCGCCGGAAAAGATCGCCGCGATCGAATTCCAGGGCGGCCGCTGCCATCTGGTGGAGCGTGCCTGCGATCTGGACAGCGCCTCGCACCAGCTCGCGCGCGAGACCGGTGGGCACTTCATGGACCAGTTCACTTACGCCGAGCGCGCTACCGACTGGCGCGCCAATAACAACATCGCCGAATCGATCTTCAAGCAGCTGGCCGAAGAACCGCACCCCATCCCCGACTGGATCGTCTGCAGCCCCGGCACCGGCGGCACCAGCGCCACCTTGGGGCGCTATGTGCGCTATCGCCGCCATCACACCCGCATCCTGTGCGTGGACCCGGAAGTGTCGGTGTTCTTCGACGGCTATTGCCGCGCGGTGGACGGGCAGTGCCCCAAGGAGCTGGCGATCACCGGCGGCTCGCGCATCGAAGGCATCGGCCGGCCGCGGGTGGAATCGAGCTTCATCGCCAGCTGCGTGGATGAAATGATCAAGGTGCCCGATGCCTTGAGCCTGGCCGCGATGCGTCACGTCAGCGCCACCCTGGGCCGTCGCGTGGGCGGTTCCACCGGTACCAACTTCATCGGCGTGCTGCACGCCGCGCAGCGGATGCGCGAGGAAGGCCGTCAGGGCTCCATCGTCAGCATCCTGTGCGATGCCGGCGAGCGTTACGCGCACAGTTACTACAACCCGGCCTGGTATGTGGAACGCGCGATCGATGTCACCGACAGCGATGCGGCCATTGCCGGCGCGGTCAACGGCGGCGCATTGCCGCAGCTGCCTTGTGCTGCGCTGGAATGATCGCCATATCGGGAGCCTGCTGACGCGCGCCGCGTGTCGGCAGGTGTCACCCGACATCTTCGTCATCCCTGATCCAGTCCACCGCCGGAGCGCCTCATGACCAACCCGCTGCTCGACCTGTCCGGACTGCCGTCCTTCGATGCCATCCTTCCCGCGCACGTGGGCCCGGCGATCGACCAACTGCTGGCCGAGGCGGAAGCGGCGGTGAAGGCGGCCGAGCAGGTCAGCCCGGTGAGCTGGAACAGCTTCGTGGTGCCGCTGGACGATGCCACCGAGCGGTTGTGGCGCGCGTGGGGCCAGGTCGGCCATCTGCAGGCGGTGATGAACACGCCCGAGCTACGCGAGGCCTACAACAGCAATCTGCCCAAGGTGAGCCGCTTCGGCAGCGCGCTGGGCCAGAACCTGGCGTTGTACGCGCAGTACAAGGCGCTGGCGCAATCGTCGGAAGCGGCCGATTACGACGCCGCACGCCACAAAGTGCTGGATAACGCGCTACGCGATTTCCGTCTTGGAGGCGCCGAGCTGGACGACGAGGCCAAGGCGCGCTTTGCGCAGATCCAGGAAGAGCTGTCTGCGTTGGCGGCCAAGTTTTCGCAGAACGTGCTCGACGCCACCGACGCATGGTCGTACGTGACCGAAGACGACACCCAGTTGTCCGGCCTGCCGGCCGAAGTGATCGCCGCCGCCCGCGCTGCCGCCGAGAAAGATGGCGTGCCGGGCTGGAAGTTCACCTTGCAGATGCCGTGCTATCTGCCGGTGCAAAGCGATGCCGATAGCCGCGACCTGCGCGCGCTGCTGTATCGCGCCAACGCCGAGCGCGCGTCCGAATTCGGCGATGCCGCGCTGGACAACAGCGCCAATATCGATCGCATTCTCGCCCTGCGCGCAGAGCTGGCGCAGCTGCTCGGGTTTGCCGGGTATGCCGACTATTCGGTGGCCACCAAGATGGCGCAAAGCCCGGATGAAGTGATGGGGTTCCTGCGCGACCTGGCGGTGCGCGCCAAGCCCTATGCGCAACGCGACCGCGCCGAACTCGAAGCCTTTGCGCGCGACGAACTTGGCCTGGACGACCTGCAGGCCTGGGACCTGGCCTACGTCAGCGAAAAGCTCAAGCAGGCGCGCTACAGTTTCTCCGAGCAGGAAGTGAAGCAGTATTTCACCGAGCCGAAAGTGCTGGCCGGCCTGTTCGACGTGATCCACAGTTTGTACGGCCTGCGCGTCAAGCCCGACAGCGCGCCGGTCTGGCATGAGGATGTGCGTTTTTACCGCCTCGAAGATGCGCAAGGCGCGTTGGTCGGCCAGTTCTATCTGGATCTGTACGCGCGCGAAGGCAAGCGCGGTGGCGCGTGGATGGACGATTGCCGCAACCGCCGCGAGACCGCCAATGGCGTGCAGACGCCGCTGGTGTATCTGGTGTGCAACTTCGGCCGTGGCAGCGGGGATGCACCGGCCACGTTCCGGCATGGTGAAGTCACTACGCTGTTCCATGAAATGGGCCATGGCCTGCATCAGCTGCTCACGCGGATCGGCGAGCTGGGTGTGGCCGGGATCAACGGCGTGGAATGGGACGCGGTGGAATTGCCCAGCCAGTTCATGGAGAACTTCTGCTGGGAATGGGAGCGCGTACAGGCGATGACCGCGCACGTGCAAACCGGCGAGCCGCTGCCACGCAATCTGTTCGACCGGCTGCTGGCCGCGCGCAATTTCCAGAGCGGCATGTTCACCGTGCGGCAGCTGGAATTTGCGTTGTTCGACATGCAGTTGCACATCAGTTTCGATCCGGCTCAGGACAGCGTGCTGCAGCTGATCGAGCGCGTGCGCGACGAGGTGGCCGTCAATCGCCCGCCGGCGTGGAATCGCTTCCCGCATCAGTTCAGCCACATCTTTGCCGGCGGCTACGCGGCTGGTTACTACAGCTACAAATGGGCCGAAGTGCTCAGCGCCGACGCCTATGCCGCGTTCGAAGAAGCACCCGAGCAAGTTGCCGAGACCGGTGCGCGCTTTCGCTTTGAGGTGCTGTCGCGTGGCGGAAGCCGTAGCGCTGCCGACAACTTCCGCGCCTTCCGTGGTCGCGCGCCCAGCATCGATGCGCTGCTGCGGCATAACGGCATGGCGGGCTGAGCGGGCCAGTCGTGCGCCTGCCATCGCTGGCAGGCGTTGCGTTCGCAATGCAAGCGTTCGCAATGCAGTGAGGTGGGTTGTCGTTTAAGCGCAGCAGCGCGGTCACTCAGGTGGCCGATGCGCGACTGGATCAGCACATCAAGGAACGTGCAATGCAGCAACGTCTGTCATGGAGTTTGGTGGTGTTGATTGCCGCGGCGGTACCGGCCGCGGCGCAGCACGCCGGTCACGCCAGCAGTCTGGCTGGCCTGCGCGCAGGCCCGGGCGAGGAATACCGGCGCGTGGGCGAGGCCAGCGCCGGCAACGCGCTCACGGTCTATGGGTGCCTGAAAAACGGCACATGGTGCGATGTGCGTACGCCGGATGCGCGCGGCTGGATGCCTGCGCAAGCGATCGCACTGGAGCGCGGCGATCTGAGCCGCGTGGTGCCAAAAATCGAGTTCTCGCTGGACACTTATTGGGATGCGCATTACCGCGGCCGCGAATGGACCGTTGAGAGTGAGCGCGCGCTGTGGCGCGACCATTCACCCGGCAACTCGCCGGCGCTGGAAGTGCTTGCGCCCGGTGAGGGCCTGCCGCAAACCGGCGACCCCTCCATCGCAAGACGCGCCAAGCAGGAGACACGCGTAACTACCGAACGGACCAACCGCGAGCGAGCCGAGATCGATGCGGCCAGGAGCTTGCAGTTCAAGCGCGATCAGGCCCGCACGGCGTGCCGCAGCAGGCAGCGCGCACAAGAGCAAAGCGCTGCCAGGGACGCGAATGGCCAGCCCGCCAGTAGTGGGACCTCGATGGAAGATTGCGACCGCTTGCGGGACGAATAAGGCACCGCACCTGCGCCTTGGCGCAGGGCGGTAACGCGTGATTGCACGTCGCTGCTTTCACATAGGCATGTCGTCAACATGCGCGCTGGCAACGCTGTTCTGGTGCATCGCGGTTGCTTGAAGTTGCACCGCCCGTCTTTCCACTGATGGACGAGGGGCAAGCCCTTGCACGGCGCGGACACGGATCGACTCTCCGTACCCGCGTGGCAGCACAACGCGCTCACGCGCGTTCGCATGCAGCCATCACGCCCGCCCGAACACCAGTGTGCCGTTGGTCCCGCCAAAGCCGAAGCTGTTGGACATCACCGTGTTCAAGGTCGCTTCCTGTGTCTGCCGCAGGATCGGGAAGCCTTCGGCGCGCGGGTCGAGTTCGTCGATATGCGCCGAGCCGGCCATGAAACCATCGCGCAGCATCAGCAGGCTGTAGATCGCCTCATGCACGCTGGCTGCGCCCAACGAATGACCGGACAGCGCCTTGGTCGACGACAGCGGCGGTACGTTGTCGCCGAACACCGCGCGCACTGCGCCCAGTTCGGTGACATCGCCCAGCGGTGTCGAGGTGCCGTGCGTGTTGAGGTAATCGATCGGCCGATCCAGCCCCTGCATGGCCATGTGCATGCAGCGCACCGCGCCTTCGCCGCTGGGCGCCACCATGTCCGCACCATCGGAGGTCACGCCATAGCCGAGCAGCTCGGCATGGATGCGTGCGCCGCGTGCGATGGCGTGGTCGTAGTCTTCCAGCACCAGCATGCCGCCGCCGCTGCCGATGACAAAACCGTCGCGCTGCGCATCGTACGGGCGCGAGGCCACTGCCGGGCGATCGTTGAAGCCGGTGGACAGTGCGCCCATCGCATCGAACATCACGCTCATGGTCCAGTGCAGTTCTTCGCCGCCGCCGGCGAACATCACATCCTGCGCGCCATGCCGGATCAAATCCGCCGCCGCGCCGATGCAGTGCGCCGAGGTCGCGCAGGCGGCCGACAGCGAATAGCTCAGGCCACGAATCTTGAACGCGGTCGCCAGCGAGGCCGACACCGCCGAGCACATCGTACGCGGCACCATGTACGGGCCGACCTTGCGCACGCCGCGGTTGCGCAGCAGGTCGGCGGTTTCCACCTGCCATTGGCTGGACCCACCACCGGAACCGGCGATTACGCCGGTGCGCACATCGCTGACCTGCTCGGCACTCAGGCCCGCATCGGCAATCGCATCGCGCATGGCCAGATAGGAGTACGCAGAGGCGTCGCCCATGAAGCGTTTGAGCTTGCGGTCGATCAGGGCTTCCAGATCCAGCGTGACCGCACCGCCCACCTGGCTGCGCAGACCGGCCTCGGCATGGTCAGGCAGGGCGGTGATGCCGGAGCGGCTTTCGCGCAATGCGGTGGAGACGGTGTCCAGGTCATTGCCCAGACACGAATTGATGCCCATTCCGGTGACGACGACACGACGCATCAGAAGTTCTCCGTCGAAGTGAACATGCCCACGCGCAGATCCTTGGCGGTATAGATTTCGCGCCCGTCAACCAGCATGCGCGCATCGGTCTGCGCCATCACCAGCTTGCGGTTGATCACGCGGCTCACATCGATCTCGTAGCTCACCAGCTTGGCGCTGGGCAGCACCTGGCCGGTGAACTTGACCTCCCCGCAACCCAGCGCGCGGCCGCGGCCTGCAGCGCCGATCCAGGTCAGGAAGAAGCCGGTCAGCTGCCACATCGCATCCAGCCCCAGGCAACCGGGCATCACCGGGTCGCCGATGAAATGGCAACCGAAAAACCACAGGTCGGGGCGCACATCCAGCTCGGCGCGAATCACGCCCTTGCCGTGTGCGCCGCCGGTGTCGCTGATCTCGGTGATGCGGTCGAACATCAGCATCGGGTCGTTCGGCAGCCGGCCGCTGTCGGGTCCGAACAATTCCCCGCGCGCGCTGGCCAGCAATTGGTCGCGCGAATACGCACTTTGACGAGTCATGACAAACGTTTCCTGCAAGGAGCGAATGGCGAAGCCGGCAAGGGTGCATGAGCCGGCGCGGTTCAATCAAACGTTTTATCCGTACGCATGCGTGCTGTTTTCAGACGATTGCGCGCTGCGGCACGCAATGGGGGGCGTCGCCACCTCGGCCTGGCACACGCAATCCAGCCGTCGGCAACAGCGACATCGGGACGCCGCCATGACGGTCCAGCGCGATGGCGAAGGCGAGAACCGGCGACGGTCGCGCCCGTTTCGTGCCGCTTTGCCGTGAGTACTGGATCAAGGCGTGAGACGCGGCTGCTCTATCATGGCCACAGCCCTGTTAAGAGACACCAGCTTGATGCGCAAGATCGTGCACGTGGACATGGATGCGTTCTACGCGTCCGTGGAGCAACGTGACGATCCCAGCCTGCGCGGCAAGCCGGTAGTGGTGGCCTGGCGCGGCGCGCGCTCGGTGGTCTGCGCGGCCTCCTACGAGGCACGCACCTTCGGTATCCGCTCGGCGATGCCGGCGCTGCGCGCCGAGCGGCTCTGTCCGGATGCGGTGTTCGTGCCGCCGGATTTTGCGCGTTACAAGGCGGTGTCGCGGCAGGTGCGCGAGATCTTTTATCGGCATACCGATCTGGTCGAACCGTTGTCGCTGGACGAAGCCTATCTGGATGTCACGCACGCCAAGACCGGCATGCAGCTGGCCACCGAAATCGCGCAACTGATCCGCACCCAGATCCGCGACGAAACCCGGCTCACCGCATCGGCCGGCATCGCGCCAAACAAATTCCTGGCTAAGATCGCTTCGGATTGGCGCAAGCCCGATGGCCAGTTCGTCATTGCACCCAGTCGCGTGGATGCGTTCCTGCTGCCGCTCAAGGTCAATCGCATCCCAGGCGTGGGCAAGGTGATGGACGGCAAGCTGGCGGCGTTGGGCATTGTCACCGTGGCCGATCTGCGATTGCGCCCGCTGGAAGAATTGCAGGCGCATTTCGGCAGCTTCGGACACAGCCTGTATCGCCGTGCGCGCGGCATCGACGACCGCCCGGTGGAGCCAGACCAGGAAGTGCAGTCGGTGTCCTCGGAAGACACCTTCAGCGAGGATCTGGCGCTCGATGCACTGGACCCGCACATCCTGCGCCTGGCCGAAAAAACCTGGCTCGCCACGCGTCGCACCGAGCGGATCGGGCGCACGGTGGTACTGAAACTGAAGACCTCAAGCTTTCGCATCCTGACCCGCTCGTACACGCCAGATCAGCCACCGGCTTCCTTTGATGCATTGGCGCAGATTGCGCTTGCACTGACCAAGCGCGTGGAGCTGCCCGACGACACACGCTATCGCCTGGTCGGAGTGGGGTTGAGCGGTTTCAGCGATGTCGAAGAGGGCGCGGTGCAGGGAGAGTTGTTCGGCGAGATGTCGCAGGCGCAGTGAGGTCGTGCCTGCGATGCCGTGTGGTGGAGCAGCTACCAGAACGGCTGTGCTCACCGCCGGGCGGGCGCAGCCGGTGCTCGGTGCGGCATTACCACGCGAACACTCCGGGTCTGAGCGCGCTGTCCACACCCACCTGATGACTGCTCGCGACGTTGTGTTAGCCGCTCTCAGCTTGCAGCCTTCAGCGATGACTGCATCACGCATCTGCATCGCGCACGCTGACACGGTCTGAATCCAGCCGCTCGTACACTGCAGTCCGCTCCCCAACGAGGCGTTGTGCATGTTTCCGTATCCGCTGGTGATCTTCGACCTGGACGGCACGCTGGTGGACAGCGCACCCAATATTGCCGAAGCGCTCAACGCCACCTTGCACGAACTCGGGTTGCAGCAGTTCAGCGAGGCGACGATCCGCGGCTGGATCGGTGAAGGCGTGCACGTGCTGCTTGCCACTGCCTTGCGCGAAGCCGGCGGCACGCACGATGCCGATACCGCGATGCCGGTGATGATGCGTCACTACGAAGCCAGCCTGCTGCATAACCCGCAGCTGTATCCCGGTGTCGGCGAGGCCTTGGTTGGCCTGCGCGAGGCCGGTGCCACGCTGGCGTTGTGCACCAACAAACCATCGCGGTTCATCGCGCCGCTGCTGGAGCATCTGGGCATCGCGGCGCATTTCAGCAGCGTGCTCGGTGGCGATTCGCTACCTCAGCGCAAACCCGATGCCGCGCCGCTGCTGCACCTGGCCAGGCAATTCCAGCATGCACCGCAGCAGTGCCTGATGGTTGGTGATTCGGCCACCGATGCAGCGGCCGCAAACGCAGCGGCAATGCCGTTGGCGATGGTGCGCTACGGCTATCTGCGCGGTTTCGATGTGCAGAGCTCCGGCGCGGTGGCAATCATGGATGACATGCGCGAGCTGCTGGCATTGACCTAGAGCGGCCGACAAAACGACCGCGCGGCAGCCAGGCGGTCGTGATCGGTGATCGGTGCAGCGCGTCCTGTTTCCTTACCTGCGGTTCTGAGCGTAGCGTCCGCACCCAACCGACGATCGCTTCGTAGCTGCTGTTAGCTGCGTCTGGTGTACGGCGCGACACGATAATGCGGTCGACAGCGGAGTGGGTGCGCTAGCTGGAATTCGCAGCAGGGTTTTTGCGTGGTGTGCCGCTGACGTTGTGACCAAGCCCTGCGCGCAACGCTCGCAGCCATCGTGTCAGGTACTGCCGCACTGCGCCGATACCAGACGCCGCAACTGCGCTCCACCCACTGTGTGGCCTCAGTCCTCGCGCGTCTGGCTCAGGTCCGCAGCGTCATCGTGTCCTTCGAGCATGTCGCCATGCGTATCGTCGTTGTCCGCCCGCGCGTAGTGCACGGTTTCCACCGGCCCCGCGACCGCGCGGCCGCGCACTGGCAACAGCGCACTGGCCACTTCGTATTCCGCCAGCAAGGCATGCCGACGCGCTTCCGGCACGTCCTGCCAATGGCAATCGGTCAACGCGCCTTCCAGCGAATACAGCAGATTGAGGCTGGGCTTGAAACCGGCGCGGCGGACTTTGACGAAGGCGCCCACCGCGCCCACTGCCTGCAGATCCTCTTGCGTACGCAGACCGACCTGGCGCAGCCACGCCGCACTTTTCGGGCCGATGTTGCGCAGCCGTTCGGTGGTCACGTCAACGCACCGACGAAAATCTGCGCGATGGCCTCCAGGCCCTGCTGATCGTCGGCGTCGAAGCGATCCAGCTCCGGGCTGTCCAGATCCAGTACGCCGATCAACGTATCGCCCTTGACCAATGGAATCACCAGCTCCGAGCGCGATGCCGAATCGCAGGCGATATGCCCGGGAAACGCGTCCACGTCGGCAATGCGCTGGCTCTGTCGGGTGCTGGCGGCCGCACCGCACACGCCCTTGTCCAGCGGAATACGCACGCAGGCCGGCAAGCCCTGGAATGGACCCACCACCAGCTCGCGGCCATCGTAGAAATAGAAGCCGGCCCAGTTGAGCGACGGCAGCGAATTGAAGATCAGTGCGGCCAGGTTGGCGGCGTTGGCGATCCGATCCGGCTCGCCGTGCACCAGGGCTTTGGCCTGGGCGGTGAGCTGGGCATATTGTTCCGGCTTGCTGCCGGTCAGCGACGAGGTGGCGAACATGGCCGAAGTTTAGCAGCGGCCATCCGCAGCGGCATTGCGACTCAGCCGCGCGTTCGGATCCGCACGTTATGCTGCGCGCCCTCTCGGCAATGGCGGCCCGGCCGCAGGATCGAACGCATGCAGCACCCTGCGTTGTACGTCACCGGCACCGACACCGGCATCGGCAAGACCATGGGCAGCACGGCGTTGCTGCATGCGTTGCGCGCGCGCGGGCACACCGCGGTGGGGATGAAGCCGGTCGCCAGTGGCTGCGAACAGACGCCGGATGGCTGGCGCAATGAAGACGCGCTGGCGCTGCAAGCGGCCAGCGACCCGCAGCCGGACTACGCCACCCTCAACCCCTACGCCTTTCCCGCACCGCTGGCACCGGAGCTGGCCGCCGCCGATGTCGGCGTGACCCTGTCGCTGGACCCAATTGCACAGGCGTTTGCGCAATTGCGTCGCCAGGCCGAGGTGGTGGTGGTCGAAGGTGTCGGCGGTTGGGCCGCCCCGCTCAGCGCCGATCTGGACCAGGCCGATCTGGTCCGCGCGCTGCAACTGCCGGTGGTGCTGGTGGTCGGCGTGCGGCTGGGCTGCATCAACCACGCGCGCCTGACCGCTGCAGCCATCGCCGCCGACGGGCTGGAGTGCATCGGCTGGATCGCCAACGCAATCGACCCGCAGATGGAGCGCGTCGAAGAGAACATTCAGATGCTGCATCAGCGTTTGGCGATGCCGTGCTGGGGGCGGATCCGTTGGCGCCCGGGCGCCGATGCCGCCAGCCAGGCGCAGGAGCTGCGGCTACCGATTTAGTAGCGCCCAGGCGGCAAGCACGCCAGTACCACTCGCCGCGCGCAAGCCGCGGCGACAGATGGCCGGCAAACGCACAATAAAAAAGCCCGACAGAGGGAGGGATCTGTCGGGCCGGATTGCATGGGGGGAGGGACCCATGCAAAGACGCTGAATTTTTGGTGGCGCTTAGCTGCGCCGTGTCTTGCCTGCTGCGCCGGCCTGCTCGCTGCCGGTGTCGAACTGCTGCTTGGCAAACTGCCCAAGCTCGCTGGACATCTTCAAACCCATCCCGACCACTTCCTGGTTGGCCGAGGCCAGACGTTCCAGGTTGTCGCGGGCCAGTTGCAGACCTTTCGGCCAGAGCGTCTGGTAGGCACCCAGGTCGCGTGCCTGCGCAAACTCACCGAAGAAACTGGTGGTGGCGGTGACGTTCTGCTCCAGCGTGTCCAATGCCAACTGATTGGCACGTGCTGCAGCGGAGGCGAACTGACTGGTAAAGCTGTTTTCGAACTGCGCCGACATTGCGAACCCCTTCGGGAAAGCCGTGACCGTTTGTTGCGTTGCAGCATACGCGGATATTGTTGCGATGCAACACGTTTCCTGAAGTTTTCCCAAACTTCGTTGGAAAGCTTTGCAATTCAAACGGTTAGATGATCGTCAAAAACGACGAAACCGCCCATCAGGCGGCTTCGGGTCAAACAGTGCGCATGCGGTCAACCGCGATAGCGGCAGCCGGACGTGCAGGTTTCATGCACCACAATCTCGCTCAACTGCGGCAAGGCCGGCTTGAGCTGCTGCCAGATCCAGATCGCCAGCCGTTCGCTGGTCGGGTTCTCCAGCCCCTCGATGTCATTGAGGTAATGGTGGTCCAGGCGGTCGTAGATCGGCTGGAAGGCCGCCTTGATATCGCCGAAATCCATGATCCAGCCGGTGTCGGCACCCGGTTCGCCGCTGACGTGCAGCTCGACTCGGAACGAATGGCCGTGCAGCCGGGCGCACTTGTGGCCGGGCGGCACATTGGGAAGCCGATGCGCGGCTTCGAGCGTAAAGACTTTGAAGATATCCATGACGGTGATCGGCAAGCAGTAACGAAAGGGAAGGGCAGGTGCCGGCGTGGTGCCGGATCACGCAAGGGTCCGGACCGGCCGGGCCCGATACAAAACAGGCCTGAATACAAAGCGGGCCTGATACAACAAGGGCCGCATGGCGGCCCTTGTTCTCAG
The DNA here is from genome assembly GCF_001423585.1 of Xanthomonas sp. Leaf148. Lineage (GTDB taxonomy): Bacteria > Pseudomonadota > Gammaproteobacteria > Xanthomonadales > Xanthomonadaceae > Xanthomonas. The sequence continues at coordinate 720,132 of NZ_LMOP01000008.1, forward strand.
CAGACGCTGTCTATCAGGCGCCGCGGTTGGCCGGACGGCCAGCGCCGCCACGGCTGTCGCGCCGGCCGGCACCTGCGCCCGCATTGGCCTGACGCGGCCCAGCGCTGCGCTGGCCACCCGGCTTCTTCGGGCCGGCATGCGCATGCGCCTGACGCGGTGCATCGCCATGCGGACGACGCGCGTGGCTCTTGCGCGGTGCGCGATCGCCACCCGGCTGTTCGGCACGGCCCGGGGCGCTGTTGCCCCAACGGATCGGGGTCTGCGGCTCGTAGCCCGGCACGTCGCGGATTTCCACGTCGCGGCCCAGCATGCGCACGATCTGACGCAGCAGCTTGGCTTCGTCCTGCGCCACCAGCGAGATCGCCTCGCCGGTAGAGCCGTTACGGCCGGTGCGGCCGATACGGTGCACGTAGTCCTCGGCCACCATCGGCAGGTCGTAGTTGATGACCTTCGGCAGCTGGTCGATATCGATACCGCGCGCGGCGATATCGGTGGCCACCAGCACGGTCACGCGGCCGGCCTTGAAGTCGCTCAGTGCACGCATGCGCTGGCCCTGGCTCTTGTTGCCATGGATCGCCGCGGTCTTGATGCCGGACTTTTCCAGGAACAGCGCCAGCTTGTCGCTGCCATGCTTGGTGCGCGCGAAGACCAGGGTCTGCTCGCGGCTGTCCTGCGCCAACAGGTGCAGCAGCAAATCGCGCTTGCGCGCGCCATCGACCGGGTGCACGCGGTGGGTGATGCTCTCGGCCACGGTGTTGCTCGGGGTGACCTGGATCTGCATCGGGTTGCGCATGAACTCCAGCGCCAGCTGCTTGATGTTCTCTTCGAACGTCGCCGAAAACAGCAGGGTCTGACGGTCCTGGCGCGGCAGCTTGGTCAGGATGCGCTTGATCGACGGCAAAAAGCCCATGTCGAGCATGCGGTCGGCTTCGTCCAGGATCAGCACTTCGATGCCGGACAGGTCCACGCTGCGACGCTCGATATGGTCGATCAGACGGCCCGGGCAGGCAATCAGCAGGTCCACGCCACGACGCAGGGTGTCGAGCTGGTTGCCCATGCCTACGCCGCCGTAGATCACCGCGCTGGGAATGCGCAGGTACTTGCTATAGCCGCGCAGGCTGTCGTGCACCTGGGTGGCCAGCTCGCGGGTCGGGGTCAGGATCAGCGCGCGCGGCTTGCGCGGGCCATTGACCGGCTGCGGGGTGGTGCCCAGGTGCTGCAGCAGCGGCAGGCCGAATGCGGCAGTCTTGCCGGTACCGGTCTGTGCGCCTGCCAGCAGGTCGTGACCGGCCAGCACCAACGGGATCGCCTGCTGCTGGATCGCAGTGGGGGTTTCATAGCCCTGCTCGGCCAACGCGCGCAGCAGGAAGGGCGCAAGGCCCAGGGATTCAAAAGACATCAGGAAGCTCCAAGTAAAGCGTCGCCACCAGGCCAGGCCCGGAGCGCAAACGCATTGCAGATGCAAAAAGTGAGGCTCGGAGCGTTCCCGTGAACCGCGCTGCGAGATGGTGGAACAACCCGATCAAGAAGCGATGGGTTTGTCGGCACCACGAAAGGCGTCGGGTGGGGCGGGCGAGCGGATCGATCGATCCTGGCCTCGCCGGCGGTCCCAAAGGGAAACGGACGGCCGCATGCAGACCAGACAAGTGTACGCGCGTTTGGCGCGCTGCACAAAAGACCGCGTCTGCGGTTGGGCTACGGGTCAGTTGTTTCAGGTGCAACCACTGTTGCAACAGGTCGTACAATCGGCCGATCAGCCACAGCAACAGGATCGTCATGAAGCTAGGTTCCCTGAAGGAAGGCGGCCGCGATGGCAGCCTGATCGTGGTCTCACGCGACCTGAGCAAGGCCGTGCAGGCCACCGGCATCGCGCCGACGCTGCAGCGCGCGCTGGAAGACTGGAGCAACGTCGCGCCACGGCTGAACGCCTTGTCTGCCTCGCTCGACGACGGCAGCGCCGATGGCGTCTTCGATCTGGATCTGCAGGCGCTGGCCGCGCCGCTCCCGCGCGCTTACGAATTCGTCGATGGCAGCGCCTACCTGCCGCATGTGGAGCGGGTGCGCCGCGCGCGCAATGCCGAGGTACCAGAGAGCTTCTACACCGATCCGCTGATGTACCAGGCCACCAGTGCCGGCTTCTACGGCCCGCGCGATGCCATCAAGGTGATCAGCGAAGACCACGGCATCGATCTGGAGGCCGAAATCGTGGTCATCACCGACGACGTGCCGATGGGGGTCTCGCCCGAACAGGCGGCCGCGCATATCCAGCTGATCGGCCTGGTCAACGATGTCTCGCTGCGCAACCTGATTCCGGCCGAGCTCGCCAAGGGCTTTGGCTTTGTGCAGTCCAAGCCGCGCTCGGCGTTGTCGCCGGTGTTCGTCACCCCCGACGAGCTGGGCGATGCGTGGCGCGACAGCAAGGTCCATCTGCCGCTGGTGACCCACGTCAACGGTGCCTGGTTCGGTGCGCCGGAAGCGGGTAACGACATGCAGTTCGATTTCGCCCAGCTGATCGCCCACGCCGCCAAGACCCGTCCGTTGTCAGCCGGCACGATTGTCGGCTCCGGCACCATCGCCAATCAGGACACCACGCTGGGCGCGTCGTGTTTTGCCGAACAGCGCGTGGTCGAGACCTTGCGCGATGGCAAGCCGAGTACGCCGTTCATGGCGTTCGGCGATGTGGTGCGGATCGAGATGTTCGATGCCAGCGGCGCCAGTATCTTCGGCGCGATCGAGCAGCGCGTCGAACGGCAGCCATTGCCATGACGCGCAGCGTCCTGCCGGCGGGCGCGGTCACTGGCGGCCGCGCATGAGCGCGGCGCTGGAGCTGTTTTCGTACTGGCGTTCGAGCGCGGCGTATCGCGTGCGCATCGGGCTGCACCTGAAGTCGCTGGCCTATGTCACGCACCCGGTGCATCTGGTGCGCGACGGCGGCGAGCAGCATGCCGCCGCCTACGCGCAACTCAATCCGCAGGAGCTGGTGCCGACGCTGCGCCACGGCGCGGTGGTGATTCCGCAGTCGCTGGCGATTCTGGAGTATCTGGAAGAGGCCTTTGCGGATAGTGCGCAGCTGTTGCCAGCCGCCCCAGCCGACCGCGCCCTCGTGCGCGCGCTGGCGCAGGTCATCGCCTGCGATGTGCATCCGCTCAACAATCTGCGCGTCACCCACTACCTGGAGCGCGGCGTTGCGCTGGACGCGGCGCAACGCCAGCAGTGGACGCAGCACTGGATGCAGTGCGGCTTCAGCGCGCTGGAAGCGCAACTTGCGCAAGACCCGCGCACCGGGACGTTCTGCCATGGCGAGACGCCGGGCCTGGCCGATTGCGTGCTGATCCCGCAGCTCTACAACGCGCGTCGGTTCGAGGTCGATCTGACACCGTATCCCACCTTGCAACGGATCGAACGACAGTGCCTGGCACTCCCGCAATTCGACGCTGCCCGGCCAGAAGCCCAACCCGACGCGGCGGTGTGAGTGCAGCGAGATGTTCGACGGTGGCAGCAGTCCTTCGGCCACCGTCCCTCACAGGCAGGAAACGTGCGGCGCGTTGAAGCGGTGCCTAGTGTTGAAGCGGTGCAGAGTAAGGTGAGGGCTTGAACGACAGCCCTGATCCGCGCCAAACCCCAGCCACGGGCCGCAACGGAAACAAATCAGTCGCAGCGGGCCGCGCCAGAAGCAGATCAGTCACAGCGCGCCATCACCGCGCGCGTCAAGGCCCATGGCCTTCTCCCGCACGCGGGAGAAGGTGGCGCGCAGCGCCGGATGAGGGCGCTGCCGCATTCCCAATCAAATAAACCCGTGACTGATCTTCGGCGCCGACGCTGCCTCGTAATCCGCATACGGGTCGTGCTCGCCGGAGCCGCCTTCGGACAGGCGGAACTTCAGCGCCAGGCCATCGCGCGAATCGGCTGCACGCAGCGCTTCTTCCTGCTCGATCTCGCCGGTCTTGACCATGCGGAACAGGCATTGATCGAAGGTTTGCATGCCTTCTTCCAACGACTCTTCCATCGCCGCCTTGACCTCGTGCACCTGGCCGCGACGCAGCAGGTCGCGGATCATCGGGGTATTGAGCAACACTTCGGTGGCGGGGCGGCGGCGGCCGTCCACGCCCTTGACCAGACGCTGCGAGACCACCGCGCGCAGATTCAGCGCCAGGTTCATCAGCACGTTTTTGTGCGCGCTTTCCGGGAAGAAATTGAGGATGCGCTCGATGGTCTGGTCGGCGTTGTTGGAATGCAACGTCGCCAGGCACAGATGACCGGTTTCGGCGAACGCGATGGCTGCCTCCATGGTCTCGGCATCCAGGATTTCGCCGATCAGGATCACGTCCGGCGCTTCGCGCATCGCATTCTTCAGCGCGCTCTGGAAGGCGTGCGTGTCCAGGCCCACCTCGCGCTGGTTCACGATCGACATCTTGTGCTTGTGCAGATATTCGATCGGGTCCTCGATGGTGAGGATGTGCCCGGTGGTGGTGCTGTTGCGGTGGTCGATCATCGACGCCAGCGAGGTCGACTTGCCGGAGCCGGTCGAGCCGACCACCAGCACCAGCCCGCGCGGGGTCATGATGACGTCCTTGAGCACCTGCGGCAGGTTGAGCTCTTCGATGCTCGGGATCCGGCTGCGGATGGCGCGGATCACCATGCCCACCTCGCCACGCTGCTTGAACACGTTCACGCGGAAGCGGCCGGCATCGGGCAGGGCGATGGCCATGTTGAGCTCGAGCTCGCGCTCGAACTGCGGCACCTGGCCCTCGTCCATCAATGAGTAAGCGATTTTCTTGACCATCCCCGGCGGCAACCCCGTGTTGCCGAGCGGGTAGAGCTTGCCTTCGATCTTGATGTACACCGGCGCGCCGGTGGTCAAGAACATGTCCGAGGCATTCTTTTCGGTCATCAGCTTCAGGAAGTAGCCGATATCCATGCGCAATGGTTCCCCAACAAACAGCAGCGTCTCGTTGCAAGTCCGCCGCAGGCTTCCGACAATGGCCGTGCTCGAGACTTCCTCGCTACGGCTCCCCTAATGACGGCTAGCTTCGCATACTTGCGGCGATCCCTGTATGGCATCGCCTGTTTCATGGTTCTTTCCTCTCCGGCCGCCGCCCAGGTGGCACCGGAGCTCACTGCCGCCGAACAGGCCGTACAACGCGCCACCCAGGCCGATGCCGACCAATACGCCCCGGATCTGGTCAACCTGGCCCGCCAGGAATTGATGCAGGCCCAGCAGGCGCAACTGGACAAGCGACAGCGCAAGGAGGTGCCGCAGATCGCCCTGCGCGCCGCCGCCGATGCCGATCTGGCCAAAGCGCGCAGCGAAGAGGCCGTGGTCAGCGCCCAGCTGGAGCAACGTCGCAAGGAAGTGGCGCAGCTGCAGAACACCCTCAACACCGGGGAGAACGGCCGATGAAACTGCGTCCCTTGCTTTACATCGGTGCGCTGAGCCTGGCCACGCTGTCTCCGCTGGCCATGGCCGCCAAGGACGACCCGCAGGCCGACGCGCTCAATCGGCGGCTGGCAGCGTTGCAGAACGACCCGCAGACCAGTGATCTGGCCCGCTACGAGCGGCTGCAGGCCCAGCAAAGCGTGGCGGCACTGGCCGAGGCCAAGCGCCGCGACCGCGATGCGCTGGTGTTTCTGGCCGACCGCCGGGTCGAGATCGCCGAGCTCACCGCCCGCACCGCACTGGCCCGGCGCGAGCTGGACCGCCTGGAAGGCACTCGCAACGATTTGCTGATCGAAGCCAGCCGCCGTGACGCCTCGCGCGCCCGGCAGGAGGCCGAGCGTCTGCGTGTGCAGGCGCAGATCCAGGCCGAGGAGGCCGAGCGCATGCGTCAGGCCGCCGAACAGGAAACCCTGGCCCGCCAGGATGCCGAGCTGGCGTTGACCAGCGTGGCCGGCAAGCAGACCGCCAAGCTCAATGCCGCCCAGCAGAAGGCCATCCAGCTCGCCCATGAAGAAGCCGAGTTGGTGGCCGGCGCCAAGCTGCCGTCGTCCAAGGTGGACAGCCGCGGCGAAGTGTTCTCGCTGGGCAGCGGCGCGTTCGGTGGCAAGGCGGCCTTGTCCGGCGATGCGGCCGGGCAGGCCAAGGCGTTGGCCGAGTATCTGAACATCGGCAAGAAGGGGCGGGTCAGCATCGTCGGCTTCGACAGCGATGCGGGCACAGCCAAGAAGCGTGCCGAGGCCCTTCGCGACGCGTTGGTCGCTGGCGGTGTCGCGGCATCGCGGCTGCAGGTCAGTGGTGGCAAGGGTGCCGCCAGCAAAACGCGTGCGGCCGAGGTCGTTGTAGCGCCGTAGTGCAAGTGGTTGGAAGTTAAGGTCTTTTAACCCGGGCATGACGCCCGGTTGAACCGCGGTCACTGATTGCGCCAAGGAACGGCAAAAGCAGCCGTTCCGGCCTTGAACCCCCTCCGCGACCGGCGTAGGGTCGTACCTCCGGGCAGCAACTCCGCCGCCCGGAAAGTACGGAGGGCCGGGCCAGTGACGCAAGGGCACGCAGCGACGCAAGCGGTTGGAACAGATGGTGGTTTCGTCAGTGCGTCTGCCGTTGTGACCTTTGCCAACGTGACTCGTGGGTCTTCCATTCCCAAGCAGCGCCCTGTGCCGTCCGCGGCCGGGGCGTTCTTGTTTTAAGTGAAGGAGGTAACGCCATGTTCGAAGGGCAACCGCAGACCGAAATCGACGCATTGATCAAGTCCGATCCCGAGTTCAAGCAGCTGTACCAACGCCACAAGCTCTTGAACAAGAAATGCATGGATGCCGAACTTGGGGTACTCCCCATCGACGACGTGACCTTGGGTCAGATGAAACGCGAAAAATTGCAGGCCAAAGAAAAACTCACCCGGATGTACGACCAGCTCACGCACTGATCCTTCCCCACCGTTAGAACAAGTTCACCGTCGCGGGCGGTGGCAGCCTCCTCGTCGGCTGTCACCGTCCGCGTCTTTCGTTTTGGCATAGGCCTGCTGTGCGACGCGCTGCTCTTTGTGAGCAGTTGAGCACGCTCGTTCATGGGCGGGCACGATCGTTTCCCGCCTGAATGAGCATTCCCCGGCCGTTCGTCGGATAATGATCGGCCTAGCCCGCGCGGCGCAGCGACGATATCCCGATGGCGATTCATTCCTCCGTACTCGAACTGATTGGCAACACGCCGATCGTCAAGGCCCAGCGCCTGGACACCGGCGTCTGCGAGCTGTTCCTCAAGCTGGAGGCGAACAATCCCGGCGGGTCGATCAAGGATCGCATCGGCCTGTCGATGATCGAAGCGGCCGAGCAGCGCGGCGACCTCAGCCCCGGCGCCACGCTGGTGGAAGGCACGGCCGGCAATACCGGCCTGGGTCTGGCCCTGGTGGCGCAGCAGAAGGGCTACCAGCTGATTCTGGTGGTGCCGGACAAGATGAGTCGCGAGAAGATCTTCAATCTCAAGGCCATGGGCGCCAATGTGGTGCTGACCCGTTCGGACGTGGCCAAGGGCCACCCGGAGTACTACCAGGACCTGGCTGCCAAGATCGCCGCCGAAACCCCCGGCGCGTACTTCATCAATCAGTTCGGTAACCCGGACAACCCGGCTGCGCATGAGTTCGGCACCGGCCCGGAAATCCTGGCGCAGATGGACGGCCAGCTGGACGCGATCGTGTTCGGCTGCGGCAGCTCCGGCACCATGACCGGCCTGTCGCGCGCCTTCGCCACCGCCTCGCCGCACACCGAACTGGTGCTGGCCGACCCGGTGGGCTCGATCCTGACCCAGTACATCGAAGAAGGCACCGTCAGCGAGAAGTCCGGCAGCTGGCTGGTCGAAGGCATCGGCGAAGATTTTCTGCCGGATATCTCGGATTTTTCGCGGGTCAAGAAGGCCTATTCGATCAGCGATGCCGAAAGCTTCCACACCGCGCGCGAGCTGCTGGCCAAAGAAGGCATCCTCGGCGGCTCGTCCACCGGCACGTTGCTGGCCGCAGCGCTGAAGTATTGCCGCGAGCAGACCACGCCCAAGCGTGTGCTGGTGTTCGTGTGCGATACCGGCAACAAGTATCTGTCGAAGATGTACAACGACTACTGGATGCTCGACAACGGTTTCCTGGAGCGCCCGCAACATGGCGACCTGCGCGACCTGATCCTGCGCCCGTACAACAAGCGCGACACCGTCGTCGTGGGTCCGAAGGACCTGCTGACCACCGCCTACCAGCGCATGAAGCTCTACGACGTGTCGCAGCTGCCGGTGATCGATGATGGCCAACTGGTCGGCATCGTCGACGAAAGCGATGTGCTGCTGCATGTGTATGGCGATGAAGCGCGCTTTCGCGATCCGATCTCCACTGCCATGGTCAGCAAACTCGATCGCCTGGATGTCGCTTCCCCGATCGAAGCGCTGCTGCCGGTGTTCGACCGCGGCCAGGTCGCCATCGTCATGGACGGCACGCAATTCCTGGGCCTGATCACCCGCATCGATCTGCTCAACTACCTGCGTCGCCGCGTGCAGTGATCGCGCAAGGCCGCGCGTGTCAGTGAGACGCGCGGCATTGGCCGTTCAGACCTGCTTGATACAATCGCCCACTTTTTCCGGGAACCTCCATGTCCAACCGCATTACCAAGAGCCACGATGGCGAGCGCGCATTGGCGCTTGCAACGCTGGCGATCCATGGAGGGCAGTCGCCAGATCCGAGCACCGGCGCAGTGATGCCGCCGATCTACGCGACGTCCACCTACGCGCAGTCCAGCCCCGGCGAGCATCAGGGTTTCGAGTACTCGCGCACTCATAACCCGACGCGGTTTGCGTACGAGCGCTGCGTTGCCGCGCTGGAAGGCGGCACGCGCGCGTTCGCGTTTGCCTCGGGCATGGCCGCCACCTCCACCGTGATGGAATTGCTGGATGCCGGCAGCCACGTGGTGGCGATGGACGACCTGTATGGCGGCACCTTCCGCCTGTTCGAGCGCGTGCGTCGCCGCACCGCCGGCCTGGATTTCAGCTTCGTCGACCTGACCGACCCGGCCGCCTTCGAAGCCGCGATCCGCCCCGACACCAAGATGGTGTGGATCGAAACCCCGACCAACCCGATGCTCAAGCTGGTCGACATCGCAGCGATTGCTGCCATTGCCCGCAAGCACGGCTTGCTGATCGTGGTCGACAACACCTTCGCCTCGCCGATGCTGCAACGCCCGCTTGAGTTGGGCGCCGACATCGTCGTGCATTCGGCCACCAAGTACCTCAACGGTCACTCCGACATGGTCGGCGGCATCGCGGTGGTTGGCGACAACGCCGAGCTTGCCGAACAACTGGCCTTCCTGCAGAACTCTATCGGCGGCGTACAAGGCCCGTTCGACAGCTTCCTCGCCCTACGCGGATTGAAGACCTTGCCGCTGCGCATGCGTGCGCACTGCGAGAACGCACTGGCGCTGGCGCAGTGGCTGGAAACCCATCCCGCCATTGAAAAGGTGATCTACCCCGGCTTGGCCTCGCACCCGCAGCACGCACTGGCCAAGCGCCAGATGTCCGGCTTCGGCGGCATCGTCTCCATCGTGCTCAAGGGTGGCTTCGACGCAGCCAAGCGCTTCTGCGAAAAGACCGAACTGTTCACCCTGGCCGAATCGCTGGGCGGCGTGGAAAGCCTGGTCAATCATCCCGCCGTCATGACGCACGCCTCCATCCCAGTAGCCCGCCGCGAACAACTCGGTATCAGCGATGCGCTGGTGCGGTTGAGTGTGGGGGTTGAGGATGTGGGGGATTTGCGTGGGGATTTGGATCGTGCTCTTAACTATTGAGACGACGGCTGTGGATTGGTCGACGTATCGGGATAGCCTGCCACATGTGTGCCTGGCCCATGACTATCATGGTTGATAGCCACTCATCTGAAGGACGGTTGCGCAGCTGGATTGCCAAGTGCATGCGTTACGTGTTGCTGCGACCAACCCTTAAGAAACCGGTCATGCAGCTACTGGCGATGGTGCCGGGCCTGTCGCTGTCGTTGAAACGATTTGGCGTCCGTGCCGGACTTGCACAATCCATGGGGCCTGGACACTTGACAATACATGCACGCCATCAAAATCTCTTGCGGCAGGGAAAGCTTTCGGTGCGCGAAGCCCAAATATATCGTGAACTGTCCAAGGCTATGGCCAAGAGGCAGGGCTAAAAGTGCGCATTGTCCTTGACTTGCAGGGTGCTCAAACCAGTAGCCGGGATCGTGGAATAGGTCGCTATTCGCTCGCCTTGGCGGAAGCGATGTTGCGTCAGCCGCGCAATCATGAGTTTTGGATTGTCACGAACGCTGATATCGCCCCACCTGATCTAGGTGATATAGCAGTTCTGGTGCCACCCGAACGGCGAGTTTCTTTTCGAACCCTGCAATCCACGCATTGGCAGGACTCGGCGAATTGCTGGCGCCGCATGGCTTCTGAGCGTGCGCGGGAAGCGTTCCTGCGCGCCCTTAAACCTGATGTCGTCCATGTGTCGAGCTTGATGGAGGGTTCGCAGGATTGCGCCGTGACGTCGATCGGGGCTAGCCCGGAATCCGTTTTTACTGCAGCGACGCTCTATGATCTCATCCCGATGCATCACTCTGAATATCTTTCTGCCGCCTGGGCGGAGCGGTGGTATCAGGATAAATTGGCCTCGTTAAAGCGTGCCAACTTGTTGTTGGCAATTTCCGACTATGTTCGATCAGACGCGATGGAGATGCTCTCTATCCCTGCAGAACGCATTGTCAATATCTCATCCGCTGCTGCAAGCACTTTCAAGCCAATTCCTGTTGACTTTGAAATTCGACAACGCTTCTCAATCGATTATGGAATTCTTGGTCCCTACATGATGTATAGCGGGGCAATGGATGTTCGCAAAAATCTAGAATGCCTGCTTGTCGCGTATTCGATGCTCTCAGCAGCTTCAATAGCTCGTTGCCAGTTGGTCGTCAGCGGGCGGCTGAGCTCATTGGAGCGTGACCGGTTAGGGCTGATTGCGAATCGACTATGCATCGCACCGGATCGCCTTGTATTGGTGGGACATGTCTCGGATCTAGAGCTCGCGCAACTATATAGCGGCGCTGAACTCTTTGTGTTTCCGTCGCTGCACGAGGGATTTGGGCTCCCCATTCTTGAGGCGATGGCATGTGGTGCGCCTGTTATTGGCTCAAACCTTACTAGCATTCCTGAGGTGCTCGCGCGACGTGATGCTCTGTTTGATCCGAAGAATCCCTCGGCGATTGCGGTGGCAATCGAGCGAGTACTGTGTGAGCCTGCCTTTGCACAAGATCTGCGGCAGTATGGATTACGGAGGTCTCATGAATTTTCTTGGGCCTCAAGCGCCTCGCGGGCGCTAGATGCATTTGAGAGCCGCGCTCGGACAGGGGAGGCGATAGGAGGATGGGCGCACATGCTGGACACCCAAGGCGCCGACAGGTGTGTGCTTATCGGTGAGTTGGTGGATGTGGATAGCGCGTCAGTTGCTGCCAATGACCATGATCTGATGTCTGCTGCCGCCGCATTGGCGGCAAACGAAGAGATGATCAGGAATGCCTATCGTCACCGCGAGCCGTTGGCTGCTAAGCCTTCGTGGAGAGTCGAAGGTCCCTTCGATAGCAGCTACAGCCTGGCTCTTGTGAATCGTGAGTTAGCAAAAGCATTGAATGATTTGGGTCTGCATGTTGCTCTTCACTCTACTGATGGTATCGGGGACATTCTCCCGGACCCGCAGTTCATGAAGTCGGTTCCCGAACTCGAAAAGCTACACGCCCAGGCTGCTCGGCTGATACCCCGTCAGGCTGACGTCAGCAGCCGCCTCCTCTACCCACCCCGTGTCGCCGACATGGATTCACGCTTTAACTTTCTACACGCTTATGCATGGGAGGAATCCGAAATCCCGTCTGCATGGATCGAAGATTTCAATGAGTTCCTTCAAGGCATCAGTGCCCTCTCGTCTCATGTCTGCAAAGTACTGATCGACAACGGGGTTGGCTTGCCTATTGGGGTGTGTGGGGCGGGCGTTGATCACTGGAGTCGAGTCTCGGACGATGGCGTGTTTCCACTGAATGCTCGTAGCTTTCGGTTTCTCCACGTCTCATCCTGCTTACCTCGAAAAGGTGTAGACGTTCTGTTGCAGTCATACGCTGAGGTATTTAACGATGCTGATGATGTAACGCTGATTATCAAAACATTTGCTAACCCTCAGCAAAACGTCAGGCATCTTCTACATCAGCTGCAAAAAAATAACGCGCGCTTTCCTCATGTCATCTTCATTGAACAGGATGTCGACAGTGCTCAATTGAAAAGCCTTTATGCACAATGTCATGTCATGGTTGCTCCAAGTCGCGCGGAGGGATTTGGATTGCCATTGGCTGAGGCAATGATGTCAGGCTTGGCGGTAATCACCACTGGCTGGGGAGGGCAGTGCGATTTCTGTACTCCAGAGACTTCGTGGTTGATCGATTATGAGTTCGCGAAAGCAGATACTATTTTTGACCTGCCGGATTCCGTGTGGGCAGAGCCATCCCCGGAGCACCTGTCTCGGCTTCTAAGGGAGGTCTGGGAACTGCCTGAAGAGGTACGCAGTCTCCGCACCAAGCGTGGTCAGAGTCTGCTGAGTGAGCACTTCACATGGTCCGCTGCTGCGCATCGTTTGCTGCATTTCGCCAGCGATGTTTCGAGGTTGCCAAAAGATGATTCAATGCCCAAGGTTGCCTGGGTGGGCTCGCTCGACTGCAAGCGAAGTGCCTCTATTGCAGTCAGTGAGCTCATCCATGGACTGCCATATGAGGTGAGGATCCTTTCCGAACTTGATGTCAACAACGTCGAAATGAAAGTGGAATCCCTGCCATGCTGGCGCGGCGAATCAATAGATTGCGCGAAAGTCCTGTTGGCCGAAATAGAAGCTTTGAATCCAACTTGGGTGCTCATTCACTACCAAATAGGACTAATAGCGCAAGATCAACTTGAGCTGCTATTGGCGCAACTAAGAGTGGGACGGACGAGCATCGTGCTGCTGTTGGAGAATGATGAAGACATTGTTGCATGGTCGGATTCATTGCTTACTCAAGTCAGGCACTGCGCCCGCGTTCTTGTACCGGATGTAGATGGTCTCAATGCATTGCGCAGGCGTGGGGTCGTCGACATATCCGCAATTCTTCCGCGTCGCTCGCTTGCAGAAGCTCAAGAGCAGGCTGGGGTATCGCCGTCTATTCGTCTCCGGAATATGCTGCGTGCAATTCACTTATCTTCAAAAATAACGCGCGGGGCTTCTATACAGTGCGGTCTTTCGCAGCAAGATGTTTTAAATAATGTCGATCCTTTTAAGTCTTTTCCTCCGCAGCGATCTTTTGCGGTGGCCACATGTAGTGCCGGTGAGGCGTCTCAATGAATGATATGTTGCGAGCCCTTTGGGGCTATAGACATTTTGTGTTGTCTTCCATACGGAACGACCTGAAGATAAGGTTCGTGCGTAGCAAGCTTGGTGGTTTGTGGATGATCATCCATCCGTTGCTCCAGGTGTTGATCTTCGCAACGATCCTGTCCACAGTGTTGTCGGCGAAGTTGCCTGGTATAGATAATAAGTACGCCTACGCGCTTTACCTTATGTCGGGCACGCTGTGCTGGAGTTTGTTCGCTGAGACACTTAGTAGGTGCGTCACGCTATTCGTAGACAGCGGTAACCTCATGAAAAAAATGTCGTTCCCCCGAATCTGCTTGCCATTTATCGCGGGCGGGACCATGTTGGTCAATAACATATTATTACTTTTCGCCATCTTCTTAGTCTTCGCTGCGCTAGGTCACCTGCCTGGTCTTAATGCGTTATGGTTGCCGGTATTGATGCTAATTACCTTATCATTCGCAATGTCAATTGGCCTTCTTCTTGGTGTGTTGAACGTCTTCATGCGCGATATTGGACAGGTGGTGCCGGTTGTGCTGCAGGCATTGTTCTGGTTAACTCCAATTGTTTACAACATTCGTATACTGCCGGAGCATGTTCAGGGTATTTTTGCACTGAATCCTCTTTACCCACTTGTGACTAGCTACCAAAACGTTCTGCTTTACGATAAGCCTCCCGTATGGGGAGGGATAACATGGCTTTTGGTAATAACGCTCGTCGTTGGTCCAATAGCGCTGCTCTTGTTTCGTCGTGCAAGTTCAGAAATGGTGGACGTGTTATGAACGGTGAGTTGATTCTTTCCGGTGTCGGCAAGGCATATCGCAATTGGGGTAGTGAATGGAAGCGTATTGCATCGTGGCTCGGATTTCCGACGCAGCCGATTGAAGAGCATTGGGTATTAAACGATATAAATCTGCATGTCCGTGCTGGTGAGACAATAGGTCTGATCGGTCAGAATGGTGCGGGCAAGAGTACGTTGCTTAAAATCGTGACGGGCACCGTGCGGCCCACGGTTGGTAGTGCAGATCACAATGGACGCATCGCAGCGATTCTAGAGCTAGGTATGGGTTTTAATCCTGAATTGACTGGGCGCCAAAACGTCATTCATGCTTCAGGATTGATGGGTTATGAGGTTTCGCAAGTGCTTGAGGCAATGCCTGATATCGAAGCATTCGCTGAAATCGGGGAATATTTTGATCAGCCAGTACGCACTTATTCCAGCGGAATGCAGATGCGCGTCGCTTTCAGTGTCGCAACGGCATTTAAGCCAGACATACTAATCGTGGATGAAGCGCTGTCGGTCGGTGACTCATACTTTCAACACAAGAGCTTTGACCGTATTCGTACTTTTCGTGAGCAGGGAACGTCCATCCTTTTCGTCTCGCACGGTATGTCTGAAGTCAAGACGCTCTGTGATCGCGTTATCTTGCTTGACGCAGGGCGTGTGCTGAAAGATGGGGCGCCTGATGAAGTCGTTGATTTTTACAACGCGCTTGTAGCGAAAAAGGAAAACGAGACGCTCCATATCGAACAACGCCGGGAAGACGACGGTTGGTTGCAGACACGTAGTGGAACGCGTGAGGTGACGTGCGAATCGCTTGCACTGTGTGATGCTGACGGTAGCCCGATCCGTGTGGCGAAGGTCGGTCAAAAGGTGAAGCTCAAACTTGTGGCTGGAGTTCATGTCGATGTGGAGCGATTGGTGCTCGGATACATGCTGCGCGATAAATTCGGGCATGTTGTTTGGGGGACTAACACTTGGCATACAGGGCAGGTTGAACGGGAACTTGTTGCCGGTGATTCCGTTGTTTTTTCGTTGGAATTTACATGCACCCTCGGCCAGGGATCCTACTCTGTGTCCCCTGCTTTGGTAAGCGGAGACAATCATCTCGAGAATAACTATGAGTGGATCGATAACTTACTGGTTTTCGATGTGGTGAATGTCGATCGTGATGTTTTCATCGGTACTAGTTGGTTGGATGCCAGATTCTCGATCGATCGTGAAGGAGCTCAGGACTTGGATAGCCGCGGAGGTGTCGCGTGACCGAGGGGATCATTTCGTACGCGCAGAACTTCGAAGATGTGATGTTGTGGCGTGCGCTTGGAGGCGTTGTTGCCGGTAACTACGTGGATGTGGGCGCACAAAGTGCTTTCGAAGATTCTGTAAGTCGTGCTTTTCATGAGCATGGCTGGAAAGGAGTCCACGTCGAACCGATGTCGTTTTATGCGGATCAGCTTCGCAACGAGCGTCCTGGCGATGTAGTTCTGCAAGTCATGGTCGGATCGGATGAGGGGATCGGCGAGTTCTTCGCTATGTCGGGGACGGGGCTGAGCACCTCTCGTGAAGATTTGGCCAAAGACTATCAGCGCGACGGCCGTGAAGTCAGGCGTGAAGTTGTTCCTATAGTGTCTCTTGATAAGGTGCTTGAGATCGTCGATGGCGACATCCATTGGTTGAAGATAGATGTTGAGGGAGCCGAACGGCAGGTACTTGAGGGCTGGCAGGGAAATCGCCGTCCATGGATACTTGTGATCGAAAGCACCAAGCCTATGAGTCAAGAGCAAAACCATGATGAATGGGAAGCCTTGGTCACGAGTAAGGGATACCGCTTCGTTTACTTTGATGGATTGAACCGCTTCTATGTCAATGATATGCATCCATGGATCGAAGATGCGTTCCGTGTTGGTCCCAACGTATTCGATCGTTTCTCCTTGGCGGGTACCGCAACGTCTACCTTCGCCGCGAAGCTGAAGGAGGATGTTGTTAGTGCGCGCCATAATCTGTGGTTGATCGAAGGCGAAAATGCCCGCCTGCAGGCTGAGCAAGCGTCATCACGTGACTCCATCGTCCAGCTTGAGCATGTCCTCCTTCAACAACGTATTGATTCAGCTGAGCGTGAACGTACGCTACTTATCCGACAGACAGAGATAATGGCTGGTGCTGATGCACTTCAAGAACGATTAGAGCGAGAACGTAATGCTGCGGTTGACGATGTAGCAAGGCTATATGCCGACCTAAGGGCTATCCATTCTAGTACCTCTTGGCTTGTAACTGGTCCTCTGCGATCATTGTCGCGTCTGGTACGTTGGGTTATTAAAATGCCGACGTTAGCTCTGCGTCGACTGTCTGGCAAAGTTAAGGCCGATGCTGGGCGCTTCGTGCATGGCGTGACGCGGCGCGCGGCCCGTTCTCCGATAATGCGGAGATTAGTGCGGCGTGTGCTTGCGACAAGTCCCGGTCTCGGAATGCGCGTTCGTCAACTCCACAGAGCGTCGGTGGGCCCTGAAGTAGTGGATTATCGGCAGAAAACATTAGCTGAAAGTGAGGTCAGTGCAGTGTCGCAGAAGCTATCCGAGCCTCTGCCTAAGGGCATTTCCGCATATGCGCGTCAGAGCTTGTTGCGTTTGCGCTATGCCGCGACGAGAGGCAAGTATTAGTGCGTATCGTTATCGATCTTCAGGGTGCACAGACCGGTAGTCGCTTTCGCGGCATTGGGCGCTACTCGTTGTCCTTGGCGTTGGCGATGGTGCGTAACGCCGGCTCGCACGAGATCCATGTAGCACTCAATGCGCGCTTGGGCGACAGTATTGAGCTCATCCGAGCTGCATTTGGAGACTCGCTTCCCTCCTGGCGTTTCCACATATGGATGTCATCGTCGGAGGGGATGGCTGTAGACGAAGGGGTTGAAGGGCGTGTTCGCGAAGCTTTCTTCGCTTCGTTGAAGCCGGACATCGTGCACGTCTCCAGTTTGTTTGAAGGCTGGAGTGATTGTGCGATCACATGTATTAATTCTGGAGTGCAGCCACTGCGGACTGCGGTGACGTTGTTTGATCTTATTCCTATGATTTATAAGAAGCGCTACCTGGATAACCCGGAGATGGCGCAATGGTACTTTAGAAAAATTGCTCATTTGCGGCGTGCAGATCTGCTTCTAGGTATTTCCGCTTCCGCAGCCCAGGAAGCTATCGATCATCTTGGATTCGAAACGGATAAAGTTGTCAATATTTCTTCGGCAATCGATGATGGTTTCAAATGCCTGCCGGCTGGTTCATGGGATAAGCAGGCACTGCTTGGTAAGTATTCGCTTTTCCTGCCTTATGTAATGTATACGGGCGGGATTGATCATCGGAAGAATGTAGAAGGGCTAATACGGGCTTACGCGCTGCTTCCGAAGGACGTGCGCGCCACGCATCAGCTGGCCATCGTATGTTCGATAAATGATGATGCGCGTGCGATGTTGAAAAGGTTGGCGCGTGACTCTGGCCTACGTGACGATGAGCTTGTTCTTACTGGGTTCGTGCCTGACGAAGATTTGGTTAAGCTGTACAACGCGGCACGCTTGTTCGTATTTCCTTCGTGGCATGAGGGCTTTGGTCTGCCCGCTCTCGAAGCAATGCAATGTGGCGCACCGGTTATCGGCGCGTCCACATCGAGCCTGCCTGAAGTGATTGGTCTAGAAGAGGCTCTTTTTGATCCGCGTGATGAAAATGCCATCATGGGAAAAATGCATCAGGGCTTGACTGATGAGCCGTTTCGGCAGCGTCTCCTTGCGCATGCTCCGGGCCAAGCCACGAAGTTCTCGTGGGACGCGAGCGCAATCCGCGCCCTCAACGCAATGGAGGAGGCTTGCACGCGACCGCTCCCACTTATGCGTCCGCGGCTTGCCTATGTTTCTCCCCTTCCCCCGGAACGAAGTGGTATTGCGGACTATAGTGCGGACCTGATTCCTGAACTAGCACGACACTACGAGATTGATGTAATCGTAGCGCAGCCCAGTGTCGATAACCCGGCTGTGGCGGGCGCAGCTCGTATACGCGATCTCGCCTGGTTCGAGCTTCATGGGCGTAGTTATGATCGGGTCGTCTATCATTTCGGTAACTCCGAATTCCACGTCCACATGGTTGAGATGCTCGAGCGAGTCCCGGGTGTCGTTGTGCTGCACGATTTCTTCTTGAGCGGAATGTTTGCTTATCGCGAGCTCATGCTCGGCGTGAAGGGATCCTGGTCTGATGTGTTATATCGATCACACGGTTATGCACCTCTGCCTGCACTCGCCGCTAGGCAACATGAACCCGTTTTACTGAATTATCCCTGCAACTTTACGGTTCTCGCAGCGGCACTTGGTCTGATTGTCCACTCGGCCGTGTCGACCCGTATGGCCTGTCAGTATTACCCACATAGCAGCACGCTACGCTGGAAAGAGGTACCTCTCTTACGTGCACCTGCGCAACTTCCTTCATCCCGGGCTGCTGTGCGAGATAATTTTGATTTGCCGTCGGATGCATTTTTGGTGTGCAGTTTTGGCTTCACTGCACCAACCAAGCTGAATATTGAGCTGGTTGACGCATGGCTAGCGTCTCCTTTGGCCAACAACGACCGTTGTTATCTTGTCTTCGTCGGCGGCGCAGATCCAAACGAATACGGACTAGCACTGGATAAGAAGATTCGTTCAACTTCGGCAGGTGAACGCATCCGCATAACGGGGTTCGTTACGCAGGATGACTTCCGCGGTTATCTGCAAGCGGCAGATGTCGCTGTACAGCTGCGCACAATGTCCCGGGGAGAGACTTCGGCAGCCGTCCTGGATGCTCTCAGTTATGGACTAGCGACGATCGTTAATGCGAATGGCTCAATGGACGACCTACCTGATGATGTGGTCATCAAACTGCCCAACGACTTTGACAATAGTGCTTTGCGGGATGCATTAGCGCTTCTCTATCAAGATGAGGTGCTACGAGCGCAGTTGTCCGCGGCCGCCAAGGCGCTGATGACTGAGCACCACCAGCCGCGGCGCTGTGCAGATGCCTATGCTCAAACGATTGAAGAGTTCTACGTACCAGTTCAGGGCTCCCAGCAGCAGTTGATGTCGTCTCTTGGGCGCTATTTGGCTGATGGCGGCAATGTGATCAACGAAGAAGCTTTGGGTCAGGCATTGGCATGGAACTCATCATTGCCGCAACCTGCGAAACAGGTATTCGTCGATGTTGTAGCGTTGGCCGAACGCAGTGTCGCGATTGGTCGGGATGCCCTACGCGATTTGTTGCTCGCGCCCCCAGTAGGCTGGCGGATTGAGCCGGTCATAGTTTCAGACGATGGAATTTACAGTTATGCCCGTCAGTTCACTTTAGAGCTGCTCGGCTGCCCGACGAGTATGCTATGTGATGAGCCAGTTGATGCGCGTGTCGGCGATATTTTCATCCTCTCCGCTGGCGCGCCCTCGGCTGAGTCTGCTAAGCGTCATCTACGTTGGAGAGGTGTGGTTGAGGTCGCCTGGTCTGATTGGCTAGTTGCAGCAGGTGTTCTGAATGAAGCGCCGCACGGATCGAGTCCATGACCATCGTGTGCCGCAAAGCTGCGGCTGAGTATTTAGATTCTCTAACCCTCACTTATCATTGAAGAAGAAGAAAGATTATGAAAAAGGCAATTATTACCGGCGTCACTGGGCAGGACGGCGCTTACCTGACAGAGTTGTTGCTAGAGAAAGGATATAAGGTCTACGGTACCTATCGTCGCACCAGCTCGGTTAACTTTTGGCGTCTCGACGAGGTTGGCGTTACCAATCATCCCAACCTTGAGCTGGTCGAGTACGACTTGACAGATCTTGGTACTACTATCGCGATGTTGCAGCGGATCCAGCCGGATGAAATCTACAATCTGGCAGCGCAAAGCTTCGTTGGCGTTAGCTTCGAGCAACCCACGACTACCGCGCAGATCACCGGCGTGGGCGCACTGCACCTGCTAGAAGCAATCCGTTTGATCAATCCAAAGACCCGTTTCTACCAAGCATCGACTTCGGAAATGTTCGGGAAAGTACAGGCCATTCCTCAGATCGAGGAGACCCCCTTCTACCCACGTAGCCCATACGGTGTGGCTAAGCTTTACGCACACTGGATCACGGTGAACTACCGTGAAAGTTACAACATCTTTGGGTCCAGCGGCATCTTGTTCAATCATGAAAGCCCGCTGCGCGGACGGGAGTTCGTCACTCGTAAGATTACTGACTCTGTCGCTAAGATCAAGTTGGGTCGGCTTGATTGTTTGGAGTTGGGCAACCTGGATGCGAAGCGCGACTGGGGCTTCGCTAAGGAGTATGTGGAAGGTATGTGGCGCATGCTGCAAGCCGACGAGCCGGATACCTTCGTGCTCGCGACCAATCGCACCGAAACCGTTCGCGATTTTGTGCAGATGGCCTTCAAGGGTGCCGGAATCGATATAGAGTTTCGCGGTAAGGATCAGGATGAAACCGCCGTCGACGCTGCCAGCGGCAAGACTGTGATGCGGATCAATCCCAAGTTTCATCGCCCGGCAGAAGTTGATTTACTTATTGGTAATCCGCTGAAGGCCGAGCGCGTTCTGGGCTGGAAGCCTCAGACCACATTGGAACAGCTGTGCCAGATGATGGTCGAAGCCGATCTCAAAAGGAATGAACGTGGTTTCTCCTTCTGAGGGTTTGGGCAAGCGGGTACTGATCACTGGAGCGTCCGGTTTCACCGGGCGCTACGTTATTGACCAATTGCGAGCCGAAGGTTGGGAGGTGGTGCAACTGTCATCTACCGGCACGACAACCTCCAGTTCTGTCAATTTGCTAAATCGCGACGCTCTGCGCGACGTACTGCAGACTCTGCGACCGCATGCGGTCGTTCACTTGGCGGCGATTTCGTTCGTCGCCCATGGCGATGCGGAGGAGATCTATCGGGTAAACATTGTCGGTACCCGAAATTTGCTCGAGGCTCTGGCCGAATTGCCGTCGCCTCCGTCGCATATCTTGTTGGTCAGTAGCGCAAACGTTTATGGGAATATTGGAGGTGTTTTGGACGAACAGTCACCTCTGTTTCCACAGAATGACTACGCGGTAAGTAAGATGGCAATGGAGGCAATGGCTCAACTCTGGGCTGATCGGCTGCCGATTACGATCGTGCGCCCCTTCAATTACACCGGCGTGGGCCAATCCGAACGGTTTTTGATCCCGAAAATCGTGTCGCATTTTCAGCGCCGGGACGAGGTCATCGAACTGGGCAATTTGGACGTGTCACGTGATTTCTACGATGTTCGCCATGTTGCGCAGCTATATGGACGCCTGCTGGCACTACCAGCTGCGGGAGAAGTCTACAACGTCTGCTCGGGCGTTGAATGGTCTTTGGAGCAAGTCATCGACACTTTACGCGATCTGTCCGGCCACGCTATCAAGGTTCGGGTCAATCCGTCCTTCGTTCGTGCCAACGAAGTTAAATCACTGCGCGGTTCTAACAATAAGCTGAGGTCAGTAGTGGAGGCATTGCCGAAGTTCGACTTTTCTTCCACTCTGTCTTGGATGTACGGGGCAATCGAGTGATTGAGGGATCTTCAAAGTCGGTTACGGGGATGCGCTTTAGGGTCGAGCGATCAGTCGCGCTACTTCGCTCTGTGTTATCCAGCAATTCAGTACGTACATCACTTGCCGGCATATTGCTTGCGGTGAACGTGATGCTGCTTTGTGTGTTTTTGTTTTCATACTACCGGGGTTACTTTCACTCCGATTCATCGGTCCGTAATCTGCTCGCGCAGGAAATGCATGAAACAGGTAGTTTCTTTCCGCAAGACTGGAACTATGTCAATAAAGATCTGATGGTGGTTTTTCCTCACCTTCTCGTATGGGGTTTACTTTTCTTCTTTGACAACAGCTACACACTCTTTGCTGTGGCTGGTGTTGTTACAGGATTGCTCGTCCTCGGTAGCGGATGGTGGTTTACTAGTCTGCTAGGTGCCACTTTAGGGCAGCGACTTTTATCCCTGGCTGTGCTCGCCGGAGGTGTTTCCACTACGTTTGCCGAGGACATGTTCGGACAGGCAGCATACGGTGTTCTGCTAGCACTAACATGCCTGATGATTATGCTTAGTTGGAGGTCGATGGCCTCCGTGAGCAGGGGTCGTCCCGTTTGGTGGATATTGCTGTTTACCTTGACGACATTGGTGACATGGAGCAATCCACAGCGTGCCGCAGCCTCATATGTTCTTCCGCTTTACTGCGGGTTAGCGGCTTATCTGTGGGGTGATGGATGGAAGGATCGCCTGCTCGCGATGAGACCGGTGATTGTGATGACGATAGCCGGTTTCATCTTGGGATCAGTGATCAGCTTTTGGTCATTGGGTCATGTAAATAATAATGCCGGAGCAGGCGCTGCGCGCTGGCTCGATTTCAATGGCATGACGCGAAACGCCCTGCAGGCGATCCATGGCTTGATGGGGTTGCTGGGAGCCCTGCCGGTAGTCAATGGCGATGTCATTTCCCGTTCGGGTATTTATGCTGCGCTCCGATTGATAGCGGGGTTGATCGTTCTCGTGTTGATTGCATGCAAGGTTGTCCAGCTGTGTAGCAATCAGGCTCCCAGAGCGCGTTACATTGGCGGTGCTGTTGCAGGACTCGCGCTGTGTTTCTTGTTCCTGCAAGTCACGACTACAGTGCCCGACATGAACAATCCCCTGGTTTCAGCGCGTTATCTGACTCCGGCGTTGGTGCTGGGCCTAATGGTGTTGTTTTGCACACCACTCAAACAAGCTTCCTGGTTCGAAACTATGATGGTTGTTGGTCTGGGTGTACTTCTTGCGTCTAATAGCATAGTTCGCATCAACCCAAACTCGCTGATCCATCCGGGTTGGAAGAATCTGCAACGCGAGGAACTGGTCGATGAGCTGAAAAGCATGGGACTTCGCTATGGCTATGCCAGTTACTGGAATGCAGGAGCGCTTACTGTTTTAGGCAGAAACGAACTCAAAGTGCGCCAAATCCTTATTCCCAAGGGCTTGCCGCTGCCCATGCGTCACCTTTCCTCCAATCGCTGGTATGAGCCGGAAGCGTGGAAGGGTGAGACGTTCCTGCTTCTCACAGATGCAGAGGTTAGTGCTGTTGATTGGAGCACGCTGACCCGTTATGTGGGCCAACCTGTGCGGGAGGCCACGGTCCAGGGTATGCATGTCTTTGTTTTTAAGGATAATTTGTCTGGAAATTTGCCAGGGTGGGGTATTCGTTTGCATGGTCCTCAGCGCATCTGGGCCGTACCTGATGGCATGAAGACTGTGGGTCGATGGATAGAGGCGGAGGGAGCTTTGCAGGCGCGTCTAGGTGAGTCTGGCTTTCTCCAGTTTGGACCTTACATGCAGTTGGGGCGTGGGCGCTATCGCGCTTCCTTTGACGTATCAGGTAAAACTGAGGGCGGCAAGCCGGCAGTCGCAACAGTGGATGTCGTTGCCGGGGGAGGCACTCAGACCTTAGGTGCAATGGCCGTCGTGGCTAATGATCAAAGCAGTTATGTCATTGAATTTAGCTTAAGTCAGCCAGTGCAGAATCTGGAACTTCGGGTTATCTGCAATGGTGAAGGTATAGTTAATTACAAGGGTGTAACACTCTCGCCTATTCCCTAGCGGTAGCTCGCCATGTCAGCCGCGCCCTAGCGCGGGTGGCATGGTGGGCGATGGACATACGCATAAAATAGATTGTTAGGCACTGCATTCCATGATGCAGTGTGTATAAGGGACATAGATCATGTCGTGCCGGATGGTCATCTTGATACGATCAAATGCTTTTCCGGCCAGCGCAAGGTACTCATCCGGCGTACGGATATTCTGGCCACGGTCTCGCAGAATAAGGCTTCTTGCCATTGAAGATTGACCTTCGACCAAGGCGCCATCCATGGTGATGAGTCGTCCACCTGGTTTGAGCTTGCTACGTGCACCTTCTATCAACTTATGAGCGATCCCATCATCAAGGTGGTGAAGAATGCCTATCGCGAGCACAACATCTGCCAGCTTGCTGTTGTCCGTGGGTTGGTAGTCCGCAATGTCCATGCAGTGGAAAGTGGCCCGTTGGCCAAATCTGCGCTTCGCAGAGTCAATGTACAAAGGCGAAAGGTCGAAGCCGTGGTAGCTACTGTCTCCGGGAAGATGTGGAACGATTTCGCCGGTCCCACAGCCGATATCCAGGATCGTGAATTCCTGGCCAGGGCGAATGTGATCTCTCACCAGCTGTGTTCTCCCCCTGTGTGCCCCGAGTAAATTCTGCAACAGGTCATAGGCCCAGGGGGCCGACAAAACTGCATGGAGGCCGGTAGTCTTCTGAGCCATCTCGGATCCTTCAAGAGGGAGCTAATAGGTATACGCTCACTGAGCGGACATACCGATGATCACGCATTAAGTCAGAGCCATGCAAGCCCAGGCGGCAGATCTAGTGACGGTCAACGCTTGCATCAACGCTGGACCCAAGTTACACCCATTAAGCGGAACTGGCGTACCTTTGTGGTGGATGCGCGCCAATCTTCTTTTGACGTGCCTCCACCAGGCAATAATGAACAGCTGGGGTCGTGGCTTGTCAAGCTTTGACTGTGTGGGCATTGCTGCACGATTGCCTGCTGCCGAGTTCGTTTAGAATTTTTCTCGTCAGAATACGTTACACAGGCAACGCTACGGTGAACTTCCACACGCGACAGGTGCGGACTAGATAAAGAAAAATTTACCTTCTAAATGTAACGATAGGTCAGCAATGACCAAGCTGTATGAGGAAATGGAAGGTGAGCGAATCTTGCGGCTTACCCAGGCAATGCTGCGTTGCCTGGGCAGGGATTCCGGTTAGCCCTGGACTACATTTAGCGCGTCGTCGGCATGCTGCAGGATGGCATCCATATGCTGTCCAACGCCTACCCACAATGGAAGGCGTACCAAACGGGCACTGATGTCGTCGGTGACCGTCATTTCCGAGCCGCGACGACCGTGCGCTAAGCCTGCCGGGGATGAGTGCAGCGGGATGTAATGAAACACTGTCTGCACGTCCCGCTGCTTCATCTCGGCGATGAATCGGGTACGTACGTCCAGTGAAGGCAGCAGCAGGTAGTACATATGGGCATTGTGGGTGCAATGCGAGGGCACAGTCGGACGCTGCACTAAACCATTACGCTCATGCGTTTCAGCCCAGGCGTGGTACTTGTCCCAGATAGACAAACGTTGCGCGGTGATTTGTTCAGCTGCATCCATCTGCGCGCTCAGAAACGCGGCAGTGATTTCTCCAGGAAGGAAGGAAGAGCCCACATCGACCCAGGTGTACTTGTCTACTTGGCCACGGAAGAAACGGCTCCGATTGGTGCCTTTTTCCCGAATGATTTCGGCACGCTCGGCATGGGTGCGGTCTCGACAAAGTAGCGCGCCACCTTCACCAGAAATGATGTTTTTCGTTTCATGGAAACTCAACGCACCCATTTCACCAATAGTGCCTAAGGGGCGACTTTTGTAGGTGGACATGATGGCTTGCGCAGCGTCTTCGACCACAGCTATGTTGTGGCGTTCAGCGATCGCCATGATTGCGTCCATTTCACACGCCACTCCTGCGTAATGGACCACGCAGATCGCTTTGGTTCGGGGGGTGATTGCTGCCTCGATCAATCGCTCGTCGATGTTCAGCGTATCGTTCCGTACATCAACGAATACCGGACTCGCGCCACGCAAGGCAAAGGCGTTGGCGGTGGAAACGAAAGTATAAGAGGGCATGATGACTTCATCGCCTTCTTCCAGATCCAGAAGAAGCGCGGCCATTTCTAAGGCCGAAGTACAGCTATGCGTCAGCAATGCGCGATTTGCTCCCGTGTTTTGCTCCAGCCACGCATGGCAGCGCTTGGTGAACGGGCCATCACCGGAGAGATGTCCGTTGCTATGGGCTTGGGCGATCAGCGAAAGCTCGCGACCAGTCATATAGGGCTTGTTGAACGGAATCATGGAGCACTCTTCACAGGAACGGAGGGAGCTGGTGTTGTCAGCCAGCGGAGCGGGAAAGGACGAGGACTCCCAGCATGATTAGCGCAGTGCCTGCTAGCTTGTAGCCATTGAGCTGCTCATGAAAAAGCCAGGAGGCCATCAATGAGACCAAGAGAAAATTGACCGCCATATAGGGGTAGGCTCGACTCAACGGGAGCTTGCTGATTGCAGCCATCCAGCAAATCGAAGCACCAAACGCAGCGACAAAAGCGGATAGGACCCAAGGCTTAAGTAGTAGGGCGACAATGTTGTGTAGGCTAAATGGATGGCCGATCAGTTGGGGGTACAGACCAACTTGCCACTTAAGTACCAATTGACCATATACCGTGAGCATGATGGTCAGCGCGACGAAAAAATAAGCCATAGTTATCTGCTCAAGGGAGACAAACGTTCGAGTGCGGGAAGCTTGGCTGGATCTGCACGGGCGGACACCGTGACGAAGTAAGCACGCACCTGAGCAAAGTCAAGACCGGTTGCGCCAGTCCCAAATGAAGTCTGAAGCGTTGTCGCCTGTGTTGAATATCAGGTCCAATACACTCACGGAATGTTCGAACGTCTCGCTTTGTTGCCTATATTGGGGGTATCCAGCATAGTCTTTATACTGCAGGGCTACGCCGATCTTCTCGAATGCAGTGGGTTCAATATATGCTTTGGCTGCAGGTCCCGACAAGTAGTGAGTAGCGCCGGATTGGCGAACTAGATCCACTAGGCGTTCAAGCTTGCTGCCATTGAGCGAGAATTCGGTGGAACTACGGAATTCCACTTGGATACCCAAGATTTCTCGCGCGATAACACGGGTCAGATGCTGATTCATCTCCGAAAGTGACATCCATTCGCGGCCCAGATAGAGCTCTTCGAAGAGTTCGGCGAACTGCTTGAAGTGCGGAGCCTTAGTGTAAGCATGGCGCAGCGTCGACCAATGCTTGCGCTGCCAGGCCGCGTTCGGTAGCTTCACCTCATTGATCAGACGCTTAATGTCACTACCAGTTGGTACGGTCAGCCACAATGGCGCACCGTTAGCGATTATGCGGTTGCGCGACCGCCAGTCTTGATACGTAAATTGCACGTCGTCGTAGAAAATAAAGGTATCAACATCATGAATGATGTCGAAGTAACCTTTCCATGGAATGTAGCTTGACTGTAATACCGCAACTCGCTTGATGGAGTTCATTTCTTTTGGGGTCTGCTGTTGTGGCGACTGCCGGCTTTTACGAATGACGCGGATGGCAGGATTGAGCTATCGATAACGACGCTGTTTGCACCAATGAAACTTGAGTTCCCTACCTCGACGAATCCACAGAGTGTGGCCGCCGGACTGACGAATGTGTTGGCGCCGATACGGCAATCATGACTGATTGTCGACTCAGGCCATAAAACGCAAGCGGGACCAATTTCTGCGAAAGCGTCGACGTTCGCCCCGGCCATAATCATCGTGCCAGCGTCAACGATTGCGGTGCGATTGACGTGGGCAGCAGGATGTTGGAGCACTGGGAAAAAGAAACCTGCAGCTGATAACTGATTGAAAAGTGAATATCGACGCTCAAGATGGTTGTAGCCGATCGCCATCACAAGTTCATAGTCTGCTGGCGATAGAGTTTGTCCTAAATCGTCAATACAGCCATG
The DNA here is from genome assembly GCF_001423585.1 of Xanthomonas sp. Leaf148. Classification (GTDB taxonomy): domain Bacteria; phylum Pseudomonadota; class Gammaproteobacteria; order Xanthomonadales; family Xanthomonadaceae; genus Xanthomonas. Next base: position 747,869 of record NZ_LMOP01000008.1, read on the forward strand.
CACCTCATTGCCTGTGGTGAAATCGTCGACGAAACCCTTCACTCGACGGCCCGCATCCTCCGCGAGTACAAGAAGCAACCTGCCAAATGAGGATGCACCAATGATCAATAGAGGCTTCAACTCTTAGTCTCCTGCTCGACCAAGAACAGGGGCATCGAAGCAGTTTTAAAATTGATACGAGCGAGGTATTCGCCAAATATTCCTAGAATAAGCAGCTGGATGCCGCCAAGAAACATCATTCCCGCCATGATTGAAGCATAGCCACTTACCCCCAGCGCGCCCGTCAGCTTTGCAATCAGGATGGTGAGGCCCCAGATGGCTCCACCAACGGAGGCTCCTACCCCTAGCCATGTTGCAACACGCAAGGGTAAATCTGAAAACGTCACAAATATATTAATCATATGTGCGATCAGTTTTCGCAGATTGTAACTGCTGGTGCCGTGTGTTCTTTCGTCATGTGGCACGATTACTGTGGCGTAATCATGTGTTATCCATGAGATATAACCGTCGATGAAGGTAAAGGGTGACTGAAATCGATCAAGTCCTGCTGCCACTGAACGGTGAATCACGCGGAAGGATGTGTATTCTCGATTAAGTGTAGGAATGGCGAATTTAAAAAGGCTGCGCCCAACTTCGGAAGTAAAGTTGCGCCATTTTGCGTGACTACGCTGTTCGGTAACGCCGTAGATGACCGAATACCCTTCTTCGGCTTTGGCCAGCATTGCCGGTAATGACTCGGGCGGTTGCTCCAAATCTTCGTCGATTGTCGCAATCCATTCTCCGCGAGCTTTGGAAATGCCGCATAGTGTTGCGGCATGTTGGCCAAAATTTCGGCTGAGCCGGATGCCACTGACATGAGGGTATGAATTACTCAGGGCCTGAATCACTTCCCAAGAGTTATCACCGCCACGGTCGTCCACGAATATGATCTCATGGCCGCCCTGCATCCCGCTCAATGCCAAGTCCAGTCGTTGTTGTAAATTGCCAATTGACAGTGCACCGCGGTACACAGGCACCACCACGGAAACCCGTGGTGGTAGTGATATGGCGTCGGAAAGGCTCTGCATCGTTGCGCTTGTCTGTAATAATACTTGCGTAGGATTGTAGAGGGTGGCGGCAATATCGGCCAACGGCAAAATTTCAGTGCCGTGGGGAGCTTCCGGCAGGAGCTAGCTCAGCGCAGCCTCCAACTCAGGCAGCAACGTAAACAAATCTCCCACCAACCCAATATCCGCAATCTCAAAAATCGGCGACTCCGGATCCTTGTTGATCGCCACGATGGTGCCAGCGTCCTTGATGCCGGTCAGATGCTGGATGGCGCCGCTGATGCCGATTGCCACGTACAGTTCCGGCGCGATGATCTTGCCGGTCTGGCCGACCTGCAGCTCGTTGGGGACGTAGCCGGCATCGACTGCCGCACGCGAGGCACCAACGGCGGCGCCGAGTTTGTCGGCCAGGCTGTAGATGTGCTTGAAGTTCTCTGCCGAGCCCACGCCGCGGCCACCGGACACCACACGCTTGGCGCTCTGCAGGTCGGGGCGGTCGGAATTGCCTGCTGCCAGGTCGATGAAGCGAGTATGGGTCGGCAGTGCGACCTCGATGCTAACGGGCTCGACTGCTGCGCTTCCGCCCCTAGCCGCTTCCGGCCACGAGGCACTACGCACTGTCGCCACGACGATCTGGTCGGCCGGAGCCTTCACCGTAATGATGGCGTTGCCTGCGTAGATCGGGCGCTTGAAAGTGTAGGCGCCTTCGACGGTCATCAGGTCGGAAATCTGGTTCACGCCCAGCAGCGCGGCCACGACCGGCATCAGGTCCTTGCCGAAGGTGGTGGAGGGACCGAAGACATGGGTGTAACCCTGGCCGGCCAGCTGCGCGATCTGGGGCCCAAGCACCTGAGCAAGCGCGTGTTCGTTGGCGGCGTTGGCCACGGTCAGCACCCGGGCGACACCGGCCAGCTGTGCGGCCTGGGCTGCAACGGCGGCCGGGTCGGCCGCCAGTACGACCACGTCGATCGACTCGGCCGATACCGCCAGGGCAGCGCTCAGGGTCTTGGCGGTGGCCGCATTGAGCTGGCCGTTGAGGTGTTCGGCGACGACAAGAATCTTGGCCATTACAACAACCCCTTCTGCTTGAGTGCGGCCACCAGTTCGGCGGCGTCCTTGACCATCACGCCGCGGCTGCGCTTGGCCGGCGCCGCATAGTGGGTGGTGGTGAGACTGTCGTGCGCGTCCACGCTTAGATCAGCGAATGCCAGGGTTTCCATCGGCTTGCTCTTGGCCTTCATGATGTCCGGCAGCTTGATGAAGCGCGGCTCGTTCAGGCGCAGATCGGTCGTGATCACCGCTGGCAGGTCGACCTCCAGCGTTTCCAGGCCAGCATCGACCTCGCGCGTCACCGTGGCCTTGCCATCGGCGACCACCAGCTTGCCCGCGAAGGTCGCCTGCGGGCGGCCCCACAAGGTGGCCAGCATCTGGCCGGTCTGGTTGGCGTCGTCGTCGATGGCCTGCTTGCCCAGGATGACCAGATCGGGCTGCTCTTTTTCGACCAGCTTCAGCAGCGCGCGTGCTGCAGTCAGTGGCTGGATGGCAGCATCGGTTACCACATGGATAGCGCGGTTGGCACCCATCGCCAGGCCGTTGCGCAGATGTGCGGCAGCATCGGCCGGTGCAAGGGTGGCGACCACCACCTCGGTGGCGATGCCGGCATCGCGCAGGCGCAATGCTTCTTCCAGGGCGATTTCGTCGAACGGGTTGGGCGAGAGCTTGACGCCGTCGGTCACCACGCCGGAGCCATCCGGCTTGACCTGAATGCGGACGTTGTAGTCCACCACGCGCTTGTAGGCGACGAGGATTTTCATCGTGTACGAGATCCTTCAGCTATTGCGGGAAGGCCCGGCCGCGGCGGCAGGCTCGGGAGTGCGCCCATTCTAACCGGGGAGCATCCACCATGCGATGGCGTATGGTGGTGCAGCGCAGCACTGGTGAAGCTCAAGGGCCAGTCACGCGGGCCGGAATTGCGCGCAGCGTATATCCTGTGTGGCTTAAAAAAGCGGAGCGCGGCAGACCGCGCGATTAGGAGAGGGCAGTGGCAACTTGGCTTGTAACCGGCGGCGCCGGCTTCATTGGCGGCAACTTCGTTCTGGAAGCCGTCTCTCGCGGTGTGCGGGTGGTCAATCTCGACGCGCTTACGTATGCGGGGAATCTCAATACGCTGGCGTCGCTCTATGGAGACCCAAACCATGTGTTCGTCAAAGGCGACATTGGCGATAGCGCGTTGGTCGCCAGACTGCTGTCTGAGTACGAGCCTGACGCGGTACTGAACTTTGCAGCAGAAAGCCACGTAGATCGCTCGATCGACGGACCTGGCGCGTTCGTCCAAACCAATGTTGTCGGCACCCTAGCGCTTCTCGAAGCCGTTCGCGATTATTGGAAGGGATTGCCTGATGGACCGCAGCAGCGCTTTCGCTTCCTGCACGTGTCCACTGACGAGGTCTACGGCACATTGGGCGAGACCGGCAAGTTCACCGAGACCACGCCTTATGCGCCGAATTCGCCGTATTCGGCATCCAAAGCAGCATCGGATCACTTGGTGCGTGCGTTCCATCACACCTATGGCTTGCCGGTGCTGACGACCAATTGCTCGAACAATTACGGCCCGTATCACTTCCCTGAAAAGCTCATTCCGCTGGTGATCGCGAAGGCACTGGCTGGCGAGCCGCTGCCGGTTTACGGCGATGGCAAACAGGTACGCGACTGGCTGTTCGTCAGCGACCATTGCGAGGCCATTCGGACCGTTCTGGCGAAGGGCGAGGTCGGTGAAACCTACAACGTGGGCGGCAATGCTGAGCGGGAGAACATCGAAGTTGTGCGCGCCATCTGCGCATTACTCGACGAACTACGTCCTCGCGAAGACGGCCAGCCACGCGAAAGCCAAATTGCCTACGTGGCTGATCGGCCTGGTCATGATCGTCGCTATGCAATTGACGCATCAAAGCTCAAGACACAATTGGGTTGGCAGCCCAGATACACCTTTGAACAAGGAGTCCGCGAAACCGTGGAGTGGTATCTGGGTCACCAGGACTGGGTGAACGGGGTGCTGAATGGTAGCTACCGTATGCAACGTCTTGGTGCCATGGCCGACACTCATGAATGAGCACGTCCTCTACAACCTATGAGAACCATATGACGCAACGTCGAGGCATCATCCTGGCCGGTGGCTCCGGCACTCGTCTTTATCCCATCACCAAAGGCGTCAGCAAACAGCTGCTGCCGGTGTACGACAAGCCGATGATTTATTATCCGCTTAGCGTGCTGATGCTTGCAGGCATTCGTGAGGTGTTGATTATTAATACCCCTCATGAGCAGTCGCTATTTAAAGCATTGCTTGGTGATGGGTCTCAGTGGGGAATGTCTATTTCATATGCCGTGCAGCAAAGTCCGGATGGGCTCGCGCAGGCCTATCTGATTGGCCGCGACTTCGTTGACAACAAGCCGAGCTGTCTCGTGTTGGGCGATAACATCTTTCATGGTCATGGCTTGACGGATATGTTGCGCCGAGCAGACACGCGTAACGAAGGTGCCACTGTCTTTGGATATTGGGTCAATGATCCAGAGCGGTACGGAGTAGCTGAGTTCGACACGAACGGAAAGGTTGTGGGCATTGAAGAGAAGCCCGCTGTGCCGCGTTCAAACTACGCTGTTACCGGCTTGTATTTTTATGACGGCAGAGCTGCAGACTATGCGGCAGAGTTGAAGCCGTCGCCGCGTGGCGAGCTGGAGATCACCGATCTCAATCGGCGTTATCTCGATGAGGGTGATTTGCATCTCGAGGCGTTGGGACGTGGTTATGCATGGTTGGATACAGGGACACACCAGTCACTGCACGAAGCATCCAACTTCATTGAAACGATCCAGGCGCGGCAAGGGTTGCAGGTCTGCTGTCCGGAGGAAATCGCTTTCGGTCAAGGGTGGATCGATCTTGCCGAGCTTGAGGCACTGGCCGCGCCACTGCTCAAGAATGGGTATGGACGTTATCTCAAAGAACTGGCTCTACGAGGAGCCAAGTTGTGAATGTGATTTCCACCGCACTAGCAGACTGTTACGTCATCGAACCCGTAGTCCACTCGGATGATCGCGGTTTTTTTTTCGAGGCTTGGAATTACGAGCGGTTCAAACAGCATGGGCTCAACATGCAGTTCGTCCAGAGCAATGTGTCCTGCTCTGGGAGGGGGGTAATCCGCGGACTGCACTATCAGTGGCCTCGGCCGCAGGGAAAGCTGATCAGCGTCCTGGAAGGTGAGGTTTATGACGTTGCGGTCGATATCCGCGTTGGCTCGCCTACCTTCGGTCAATGGGAGGCGGTGGTGCTGAGTCGCGAGAACCGTCGGCAATTCTGGATTCCTGAGGGTTTCGCTCACGGCTTCGCAGTGCTTTCGGAGACTGCTGTTTTCAATTATCTGTGTACCGATGTCTACGTAAAAGAGGCTGATGCCGGGCTGCGCTGGGATGATGCGCGCTTTGCAATCGATTGGCCGATTAGTGATCCAATTCTTTCGAAGAAAGATGCAGTTGCTCCGTTTTTGGATCAGGTGGCCGTTGAGCAGCTTCCTCGCTACCACTCGGTATGAGCATATTGCTGTTGGGCGCGAACGGGCAGCTCGGTCGCGAGCTTCAGCGTGCACTCCATGGAGTTGCCGAGCTGCAGTTTGCAACGCGTGACGGCATGCTCGCCGACGGACGACCATGCGTGGTTGCCGATCTGGATCATCCGGAGCGTTTGCAGGAAGTGCTCGGCCGTCTGGCCCCGTCCTGTGTCGTGAATGCTGCTGCCTACACTGCGGTGGATGGTGCGGAATCAAATCCCATCGTGGCCAGGCGAGTGAATGCGGATGCCGTCGGCGCGATCGCAGCGTGGTGTGCATCCAATAGCGCGGCACTAGTGCATTACTCCACCGACTATGTCTTCGACGGGCGGGGCAGCGAGCCCTATCTGGAAGACGCGAGAACTTCGCCGCTGGGTGTGTATGGCGAAACCAAGCTCGCTGGTGAGCAGGCGATCCGCGCGTCAGGCGCTCAGCATCTGATCCTGCGTACTGCCTGGGTGTACGCCTCGCATGGCGCCAACTTCCTGCGCACGATGTTGCGCGTGGGTGCAGAGCGCGATGAGCTACGCGTGGTTGCCGACCAAGTCGGTACACCAACGCCGGCGGCATTGATTGCCGATGTCACCGCGCAGCTGCTGCGTCAACGCAGCCCCGGCACATCGGGCACCTGGCACCTGACTGCTGCCGGCCAGACCAACTGGCACGGGTTTGCGGAGGCCATCTTCGAGGAAGCCGTCGCGGCGGGTTTGCTGGCGCGCGCGCCGCGTGTCGTGCCCATCACCACGGCGGACTACCCGACTCCAGCAAAGCGGCCGGCATACTCGCGGTTATCGATCGACAAGCTGCAGAACGATTTCGGCATCGTGCTGCCGCAGTGGCAGGTCGGTTTGCAGCAGGTGATTGCCGAGTTGGCTGTGGCCAAACGCTAACCGCAGCGATCAGGTGGCGGTGTGATACTGCGCAACCGACCCGCAATGAAAAACAGCCGGGAATCCCGGCTGTTTTTCTAAAACAGATCCTGCAGGCGACCGATCAGGCGCGCCCGTAGGTATCTTCAAAACGCACGATGTCGTCTTCGCCCAGATAGCTGCCGGACTGTACTTCGATCAACTCCAGCGGCAACTTGCCCGGATTGCGCAAACGGTGAGTCACGCCCAGCGGGATGTAGGTACTCTGGTTTTCGGTCAGCAGCAGGACCTCGTCGCCACGGGTGACTTCAGCGGTACCGCTCACCACGATCCAGTGTTCGGCGCGATGGTGGTGCATCTGCAGGCTCAGCACTGCACCGGGTTTGACGGTAATGCGCTTGACCTGATGACGTTGGCCCATGTCAATCGAATCGTAGGCGCCCCACGGACGATAGACCTTGCGGTGCCAGGTGGCTTCGGACCGGCCGTCGGCCTTGATGCGGCCAACCACGTCCTTGACCTCCTGAATACGATCGCGGTGACCGACCAGCACGGCGTCCGGCGTCTCGACGACGACCACGTCTTCCAGGCCGACCATGGCGATCAGACGCGAGCCATAGGCATAGGTATTGCGGCAGTCCACCTGGATCACGTCGCCATGATGCGCATTGCCGTGGGCGTCCTGCTCGGACACGTCCAGCAGCGACGACCACGAACCGACATCGTTCCAGCCGGCATCCAGCGGGACCACGACCGCATCGGCGGTCTTTTCCATCACCGCGTAGTCGATCGAATCCGACGGGCTGGCCGCGAATGCGTCCTTGTCCAGGCGTGTGAAGTCGGCATCGCGCTTGCCGTTTTCCCAGGCTTTCTGGCAGGCATCGGCAATAGCCGGGTGGAACTTGCGCAGTTCTTCCAGGTAACGCGAGGCACGGAACAGGAACATGCCGCTGTTCCAGTAGTACTCGCCGCTGGCGAGGTAACCCTGCGCGGTGGCCAGGTCGGGCTTCTCGACGAAACGCTCAACGGCACTGGCGCCGGTACCGCTACCGGCCTTGATATAGCCGTAGCCGGTCTCGGGCGCTGTCGGCTTGATGCCGAAGGTCACCAGCTTACCTTGCTCTGCGGCGGCGGCAGCAACGGTCACAGCAGCCTGGAAGGCGGCTTCGTCGCGGATCACATGATCGGAGGGCAGCACCAGCAGCAGCGGATCAGCGCCGTCACGCGTGGCTTCAAGCGCGGCAACAGCAATCGCCGGTGCGGTGTTCCGCCCCTTGGGCTCAAGCAGAATCGCGGACGGCTTTACGCCGAGTTGCTGCAACTGCTCGGCGGCCATGAAGCGATGTTCTTCGTTGGCAACCACAATAGGTGAATGTCCGGCCACAGGCGCCGAACGCAACCAGGTGGCCTGCAACATGCTCTTGTCGCCAACCAGCGGCAGGAATTGCTTGGGATACGACTCGCGGGACAACGGCCATAGGCGCGTGCCGGAACCGCCGGACAGAATAATCGGAAGGACGTCGCTCATGAGCGGGGGAAACTCCAGTGCGTCAAAGGTGGGGGAGAATGGTAGATCAGTCGCGCAGCAAGTCTGAAATCTCTTGCGTGCGGCTTTCCAGCAGTGCGGCGTCGCCGCGCGTTTCCACGTTCAGCCGCAGCAGCGGCTCGGTATTGGAGCTGCGCAGGTTGAAGCGCCACTGGCCGAAATCCGCACTGATGCCGTCGGTGTAGTCCAGTTCGGGCGACAGGTCGGCGTAGTGTTCCATCACGCGGGCGACCGATGCCTTGGCATCGGCGACCTTGAAGTTGATTTCGCCGCTGCACGGGAACTTCTGCATGCGTGATTCGACCAGATCGGCCAGCGAACGACCGGACTGCGACACCAGCTCGGCGATCAACAGCCACGGAATCATTCCGGAATCGGCGTAGGCAAACTCGCGGAAGTAATGGTGCGCGCTCATCTCGCCGCCATACACGGCGTTTTCGCTGCGCATTTTTTCCTTGATGAAGGCATGGCCGCTCTTGCACAGCACCGGAATGCCGCCGGCTTCTTCGACCTGCTCGACCGTGTTCCAGGTCAGACGCGGGTCGTGCACGACTTTGCCGCCCGGCTGCTTGGCCAAAATGGCCTGCGCCAGCAAACCGACCAGGTAATAACCTTCGATGAAGCGGCCGGTGTGATCGAAGAAGAAGCAGCGGTCGAAATCGCCATCCCATGCGATGCCGAAGTCAGCGCCGTGTTCCTTGACCGCCTTGGCGGTGGCGGCACGGTTTTCCGGCAGCAGCGGGTTGGGAATGCCGTTGGGGAAATTGCCATCCGGCTCATGGAACACGCGCACGAATTCGAAGGGCAGGTGCGGTGCAAGCAGATCCACGATCAGACCCGCACCGCCGTTGCCTGCGTTGACCACCAGCTTGAGCGGCTTGAGCGTGCTGCGGTCGACGTAGCTGAGCAGGTGCTCCAGGTAGGCAGTCTTATCGGTGCGGCTCTGCTCGCTTGCGGTAGGCTCGCCGGCTGCAGCGGTATCGGCAGCGACCGTGTCGCGGATCGCGAACAGGCCGGTATCGGAGCTGATCGGCCGCGCTTGCTCGCGCACCAGCTTCATGCCGTTGTAGTCCATCGGATTGTGGCTGGCAGTGACCATCACGCCGCCGGCGGCCTTGAGGTAATCGGTCTGGAAATAGACCTCCTCGGTGCCGCATAGGCCGATGTCGATCACCTCGCGGCCGCTGGCGCGCAGGCCTGCCGACAGCGCTTCCTGCAAGGCCGGGCTGGCCAGACGCACATCGTGGCCCAGGACCACAGGCCCTTGATCCAGCTGCGCCGCCAGTGCCACGCCGATCCGACGGGCCAAGTCCTCGTTGAGTTCATCCGGCACGCGGCCGCGAATATCGTAGGCCTTGAAGGCGGGTAGCGTCATGGGCAATTCCTGAAGTGGGGGACACCCGAGTTTAGCGGGTGCGCCGTGTCTTGGGTGTGGCGGAATTGCGACCGGGGACAGGGAACAGTCAGCGGATAGAATGGCCGTTTCACATCAGCGAGGTGAGGGCGGTGATGCGCAGCAATGAAGAGGGTAAGGCAGGCGGTAAACGCTATGCCGATGCAACGACGGCGCTGGATGGCGTGTTGGCCGATGGCCAGACGCTGGCGGTGGGCGGCTTTGGTTTGTGCGGGATTCCCGAAGCCCTGATCGCTGCCGTACGCGACAGCGGGGTCAGCGGATTGACGGTGGTTTCCAACAACGCCGGCGTCGATGGATTCGGGCTTGGTCAACTATTGGCCACCCGGCAGATCCGCAAGATGATTTCGTCCTACGTGGGCGAAAACAAGGAATTCGAGCGCCAATATCTGGCTGGCGAGCTCGAGCTTGAGTTCAATCCGCAAGGCACCCTGGCAGAGCGCCTGCGTGCAGGCGGTGCGGGAATTCCCGCGTTCTACACCGCCACCGGCTACGGCACCATCGTGGCCGAGGGCAAGGAGACCCGCGAATTCGACGGCAAGCACTACGTGATGGAAACAGCGCTGCATGCCGATGTTGCGCTGGTCAAGGCATGGCGCGCCGACACCGCCGGCAACCTGGTGTTTCGTAAGACCGCGCGCAATTTCAACCCGGCCTGCGCCATGGCCGGTCGCATCTGCATTGCCGAGGTCGAAGAGATCGTGGCGCTTGGCAGCATCGATCCGGACCACGTGCATCTGCCGGGGATCTACGTCGACCGACTGGTGCTCAACACGGCGCCGGAAAAACGCATCGAACAGCGCACCGTGCGCGAAGGACAGCAGTAATGGCCTGGACCAGAGATCAGATGGCAGCACGCGCGGCGCGCGAATTGACCGACGGCGCCTACGTCAACTTGGGGATCGGCCTGCCGACGCTGGTGGCCAATCACATCCCCGACGGCGTGGACGTGTGGTTGCAATCGGAAAACGGCCTGCTCGGCATCGGCCCGTTCCCCACCGAGGATGAAGTGGACGCAGACCTGATCAATGCCGGCAAACAGACGGTGACTGCGCGTGCCGGTGCCAGTTACTTCGGCAGCCATGACTCGTTCGCGATGATCCGCGGCGGCCATATCGATCTGGCGATTCTTGGCGCGATGCAGGTCACCGACCGCGGCGATCTGGCCAACTGGATGGTGCCCGGCAAGATGGTCAAGGGCATGGGCGGCGCGATGGATCTGGTGGCCGGCGTCAAGCGCGTGGTGGTGTTGATGGAGCACGTGGCCAAGGATGGCAGCCACAAGATCCTGCGTGAATGCGATCTACCATTGACCGGCGTGGGCGTGGTCGACCGCATCATCACCGACCTGGCCGTGTTCGATGTCACCGCCGACGGATTGGTCTTGGTGGAGGCTGCCGATGGGGTGGAACTGGAAGAGTTGCGCGCCAAGACTGGCGTGGAGTTCAAAGCCGCATAAACAATCAGGGGCCGATATGGCCCCTGATTTCTACAGGTTCTGGTAGTTCGGCCCCGAACCACCCTCCGGGGTGACCCAGGTGATGATCTCGTAGGGGTCCTTGATGTCGCAGGTCTTGCAGTGCACGCAATTGGCGGCGTTGATCTGCAGGCGCTTGCCGGTGGGGCTGGCGGTGTCTGCGACCATTTCGTAGACGTTGGCCGGGCAGAAGCGGGTGCAGGGGTTGTCGTACTCCTCCACGCAGCGGGTGGCGCAGACATCGGTGTCCAGGACTTTCAGATGCACCGGTTGATCTTCGTCGTGCTCGGTGGCGGCGAAGTAGACCGCCTGCAGGCGGTCGCGCGGGGCCAGTTCGCGGGTGCCGTAGTCGCGCTTGGGTTGCTCGTACTCGCCGAGCTTGTGCAGCGCCGACCAGTCCGCCTTGTTCTTCAGGGTCCAGGGCGAGGCGCCCTTGAGTGCGGTTTCCCAAGCGGCATTGAGCAGGCCGAACCACAGCCCTTTCTTGAAGCCGGGTTTGATGTTGCGGACCTCCTTCAGCTCGGCCATCGCGTCCGAGGCGCGCAGTTTTGCATCGAAGCCCTGCGGGGCTAGCTGCGATTGCACCAGGTGTTCGGCGGCGAGCATGCCGCTGCGAATCGCCTGATGGGTGCCCTTGATCTTGGGCACATTGAGCAAGCCGGCGGTGTCGCCGATCAGCAGCGCACCGGGCATCTCGACTTTGGGTAGCGACTGCCAACCGCCGGTGACGATGGCGCGCGCGCCGGCCGACAGGACGCTGCCGCCTTCCAGTAACGACTTGATCAGCGTGTGGTTTTTCCATTGCTGGAAGGCTTCCCACGGCTGGTACTTCGGGTCGCTGTAGTCCAGTCCGCTGACGTAGCCAAGCGCGATCTGGTTGTTGTCCAGGTGATACAGAAAGCTGCCGCCGTAGGTGCGGTTGTCCGCGGGCCAGCCGATGGTGTGCACGATCTTGCCGGGCGTGACGCGGCCTTCGGGCACCTGCCACAACTCCTTGATGCCGATGGAATAGCCCTGCGGGTCGCTTTCTGCGGTGAGGTCGAAGCGCTTGAGCAGGCGCTTGGTCAGATGCCCGCGCGCGCCTTCGGCCAGCACGGTGACCTTGGCGCGGATATCGATGCCGGCGGTGTAGCCGGGCTTGTGCGAGCCGTCCTTGGCCACGCCCATATCGCCGATGCGCACGCCCACCACCTGGCCGCTGTCGTCGTGCAGCGTTTCGGCGGCGGCAAAGCCGGGGTAGATTTCCACGCCCAGCGCTTCGGCCTGCGGAGCGAGCCAGGCGCACATCGCGCCCAGGCTGACGATGAAGTTGCCGTGGTTGCGCATGCCCGGCGGTACCACCGGGAACTTGAGCGCGCTGTCCTTGCCGAGGAACCAGAATTCGTCGTCGGTGGCGGCCACGCAGATCGGCGGCGGGTTATCGCGCCAGCCGGGGAGCAACGCGTCCAGCGGGCCGGGTTCGATCACCGCGCCGGAGAGGATATGCGCGCCGATGGTGCTGGACTTTTCGATCACGCACACACTCAACTCGGGGTTGAGCTGCTTGAGCCGGATCGCGAACGATAGCCCGGCCGGACCGGCACCGACGGTGACGACGTCGTATTCCATGACGTCGCGCTCGACCGTCTCTGACGCTTGCGCGCCGATTCCCGCTTCCGACATTGCTCCGCTCCCGTTGGCTCGATGGCTGGGGCGTATTTTCCGGGATTGCATGTGATGGCGGCAAATCGCGTTGATTCATCAGCCTCTGCCGGCGTGCTCCGGCGCGCGCATGCTAGCGTTTGCGCATGAAACTGCGCGTTGCATTGCCGGGAGCTCAGATCCATTGGTGTCGTGGCTGGTTGCAGGCCGCGCAGGCCGATGCGCTGATGCGGGTGTTGCTGGCACAGGTGCAGTGGGAGGTGCATCGCATCCGCATGTTCGGGCGGGTGGTGGATTCGCCACGTCTGAGCAGCTGGATCGGCGATGCCGATGCCAGTTATCGCTACTCGGGGACAGAGTTTGCGCCGCAGCCGTGGCTGGAGGCGCTGCAGCCCGTGCGCGCCCGTCTGCAGCATGAAACCGGTTGCCCGTTCAACAGCGTGCTGGTCAATCGCTATCGCAGCGGAGCCGATGCAATGGGCTGGCATAGCGACGACGAGCCGGAGCTGGGCGCGCAACCGGTGATCGCATCGCTCAGCCTGGGGGCGGCGCGACGGTTCGCCTTCAAGCATCGCGACGATGCGGCATTGAAGCAGACGCTGGAACTCGGCCACGGCGATCTGTTGTTGATGGCCGGCGAGACCCAGCAGCATTACAAGCATGCGCTGCCGCGCACCGCGCGCCCGGTGGGGGAGCGCATCAATTTGACCTTTCGGCAGATTGCGGTGCGCGTGTTCCAGCGATAAGAGCGGCTCACATAACGTAGCGAGCGCTCGCCTGGTGGTGAGTGCGGTGGTTGTGTCGTCTGCATCTTGGTGGATGCAGTCAGAAGCCCTGGTCAAACGCTGAGTGGGTTGAGTGGCGGTGCCCTCACCGCTCGCGGGACACGCCGTGAACCCGTCCCAGGAGGCTCGGTGGCGGCATCCATGCCGCCACACGGTCCCGCAAGCGGTGAGGACACCGCACCAGAGGGTTGATCGGTAGTTCCTTAAAACCCTGCACACCGACGATCTCGACTGGCCCTTGCCCGCTCACCCTCGTAGGACCTTACACGGCATGGATGCCGCGTAAGCGCTGACAAGGACGTACTTGCAGCGTGTCCCGCGATGGTGGGCGGGCAAGGGCCTTGCAGCCAGCCCGCAGATCAGCCGCTTTGCGGCAGCCAACAGGCGGGCGCGGCCGGTGCTAGGAGTCGGTATGTCCCACTCGTAAATTCCGGTTCCACGCATTGTCCGCACCCACCTAACGACTGCTCACTAAGTGTTGTCAGCAGCTCCAAGTCCGTCGTTTGCACTTACAAGGAACGCGGCAAGTTCTGGCTGTCCTGTTGTCCGGTGGTCAGCGTCCAGCCGACCAGCTCGGTGGTGACCTGGGTCAGCGCCTGCTCGAAGGCGACGGCCACCGCAGCGGTGTCGGTGCTGGCGGACGGGCGTGCGACCAGGAAGGTGCGCGAAGCGGCCACGCGTTGATCTGACGAATGCAGCAGCTTGGCGTTGAGTTCGATAGTGGCCGAGGGCACCGACTGGCCGGCGTAATCGGCTTCGAAGCGGCGCACGTCGATCGCCAGCTTGTAGTCCGAGCGGATCCCGGCACCGATGCGCGCAACCCCCGCGATCTTGCCGGAGTCTTCGAACGCACGCACCACGCTGTCTTCTAGCATGTCGGTGGCCGGTTGCGCCCAGCCGGCACCGTGGTAGACCTGCAACTCGCCCGGGGTCGGGCGCACGTTGATGCGCGGGCTGTCGATGATGCGGGCAGCGCTCGGTTTGGCGACCGACAGCTGCCAGGTCACCTGCGGCCAGGTGGGATTGGGCGTGACGCGCACGGTGGGTGCGTAGATCGTGGCCGGCTTCTGGTCGCCACCGGTCAGGACCGAGCAGCCGCCCAGCGCCAGCAACGAGACGCACAGCAGGGGACGCAGCAGGCGCATGGCAGTCATTTCGGTTCGAACTCCTTGGGTGCGTCGCGGCCAAGCAGGTAGCGCGCAGGGTTGTTGTCCAGTTTGTCGCTGACCCGGCGCAGGTCGCGGATCAGGCCGCGCAATTCGGTCAGTGTCGGTCCGAGCTGGCCCAGGCCATCGTTGGCAAAACTGTTGATGGCTGCGCGGTTTTCGCCAAGGATGTTGTCGGCGTTACCTGCGGCCGAATCCAGCTTGACCAGCGTTGCGTCCAGCTTGTTCAAGATGCCCGGCAGCTGCTGCACAAGGTTCTGATCCAGCCGCTTGATGGTGCCGTTGGTGGTGGTCAGGGTGGTGTCCAGATTGCGCGCGGCATCGCGCGCGCTGACGATCAGCGCCTGCATGCCTTCGTCGCGGTCGGCGATGCCGCCGCTGATCTTTTCCAGGTTCTGCAGCGTGGCCGAAATGCTGGCCACGTTTTTGTCGGAGAGCATTTCGTCCATGCGCTCTACGATGCGGTTGGCGGTGTCGGTGATGTTCTGCAGCGCCGAGGGCGTGGTCTGGATGATCGGCGCATCGCTCTTGTCGATGGTGGTCAGCGTCGGCGCCTCGGGCGTGCCGCCGGAGAGCTGGATGATCGACGGGCCGGTCAGGCTGGTGATGGCCAGCTTGGCGCGGGTATCGCTCTTGATCGGTGTGGTGGAGTTGACGCGCACGTGTGCGACCACTTGGCGCGGGTCGTTCGGGGCCAGCGTCAGTTCGGTGATCGAGCCTACCGCGATGCCGTTGTATTGCACCGGGCTGCCGACCGACAGGCCGGTGACCGCCTCGCGGAACACCACGCGGTACTGCTGCCAGGTGCGATCGGAGGAGTACTTGGCGGCCCACAGACCGAACAGCAGCAAGGCCAGGCCTGCCACGATGGTGAAGGCGCCGATCAGGACGTAATTGGCTTTTGTTTCCATGCTCAGGCGGTCTCGGTGGAGTCGGTCTTGGCCGCGCGCGCGGCGCGTGCGCGCGGACCGTGGAAATATTCCTGGATCCAGGGGTGATCGATCTGCTCGACCTCGGCCAGCGGCGCGTTGGCGATCACCTTGCGATCGGCCAGCACCGCGATGCGGTCGCAGATGGCGTACAGCGTATCCAGGTCATGGGTGATCAGGAACACGGTCAGGCCCAGCGCCTGCTGCAGCGTTCGGATCAAGCGGTCGAAGGCCGCCGCGCCGATCGGGTCCAGCCCGGCGGTGGGTTCATCCAGAAACAGCAGCGGCGGATCCAGTGCCAGCGCGCGCGCCAGGCCAGCGCGCTTGCGCATGCCGCCGGACAATTGCGAGGGCAGCTTGTCCAGCGCATCGGCTGGCAAGCCGGCCAGCTTGATCTTCAGCAGCGCCAGTTCGAAATACCAGCGCTCCGGAAACTCGCCGTGGTGTTCCTTCAGCGGCACCTGCACGTTTTCGCCGACGGTCATCGACGAAAACAGTGCGCCGTCCTGGAACAGCACCCCGGTGTTGCGGGTGATGTGCTGGCGGTCGACAAAACGCCCGGAGCGCGCATCCGCACCCAGCACCTGGATGCTGCCAGCATCCGGCTCGCGCAGGCCCAGGATGCTGCGCATCAGCACCGATTTACCGGTGCCCGAGCCGCCGACCACGCCCAGAATCTCACCACGGCGCACGTCCAGGTCGAGCTCTTCGTGCACGACCTGGCTACCGAACCGGTTGGTCAGCCCGCGCACGGAGATCGCCAGCTGGTCGTCGTCGTCCGTCTCTGTGCCGGGATTGGTGACTGGGGATTCGAGATTGGTCACAGCACCGCACTCCCACATCTCAGGGCGCCAACAGCGCTGCTGCCTTGCGCGACTCCCAAACCCCGACGATCGAATCTCGGCTCCATCACCACCCCATCTTCATGAACCACAACGCCGCAATCGCGTCGAGGATGATGACCAAGGAAATCGTCTGCACCACCGACGAGGTGGTGCGTTCGCCCACCGACTGCGCGGTGCCACTGACCTTCAACCCTTCCAGGCAACCGATCAGGCCGATCACCAGCGCAAACAGCGGCGCCTTCGACAAGCCGACCAGGAAGTGTCGCAACTGGATGGTGTCGTGCATGCGCGCCAGATACATCTGCGGCGGGATATCCAGATCGAATGCGCCTACGGTGACGCCACCGGCCAGGCCGGCGATCATCGCGATGAAGGTCAGCAGCGGCAGGGTGAAAATCAGCGCCAGCAGACGCGGGATCACCAGCAGGTCGATCGGGTCCAGCCCCAGCGTGCGGATGGCATCGACCTCTTCGCGTGATTTCATCGCGCCGATCTGCGCTGTGAACGCGCTGGCGGTGCGCCCGGCCAACACAATTGCGGTCAGCAGTACCGCAAATTCGCGCAGGAAGGCGATGGACACCAACTCGACCACGTAAATTTCCGCGCCGAAGTCGCGCAGGATGGTCGAGCCTAAAAACGCGATCACCGCGCCAACCAGATACGACAGCAGCACCACCAGCGGCACCGCATCCAGCCCGACCTGCTCCATGTGATGCACGGTGGAGGTGAGGCGGAAGCGGCGCGGCTCGTGGATCAGCCGCATGATCTTGACCAGGTTTTCGCCCAGAAAACTGTTGAGTTCCAGAATGCCCTGGCCGACGCCGTGGGTGGTACGGCCCAGGCGGTCGAGTGCGGCGACAAAGCCGTAATCGCGCTTGGGCTTGGGGCGCTCGTCGTTGAGTTCTTCGATGGTGCACACCAGCGCCTGGTGTTCATCGCGGAAATCGATGGCGTCTTCTTTCAGCCCCATGCGGCCGGCAAAGCGCAACAGTTGCAGCACGCCGGCCGAATCCAGTTGCTGGATGCCGCGCGCGTCGATGCGACGCACCCCGTCGGGCACCGCTTGCAGCAGTTCGGCCTGGGGCAGGGCGGTCGCCAGGACCCAACTGCCGGCGAGTCGGACCTGTGCCTGATCCTGCGAGTCTTGTTCGATACGTGGAGGTTGCGGTTTGATCATTGGGTGGCCTGTCCGTGGCGCCAGCATACAGGGCCGGTGTGAGCGAATGATGGGGGCGCCTTCGCTGCGACGGCCTCGGATGGACGGAGGGCGCGCCGGCCACGCGCGCTGCGGCATACACTGACGTCCTCGCCGTACGGCGTTTTTCCGATCCGACCCGCCACGCATGTCCGCTGCCACCGTCGTCCTCCCGTCCGCCAGTGCCACCTACGCCCAGCGCGTCGCCTTTGTGTCGGAAATCGCCGGGCGTCTGCATTCCTATGGCACAACAGCGCAGCGCCTGGAGGCCGCGGTGATCGGGCTATCGCAAAAGCTGGGGCTGGATTGCGAGCCCTGGTCCAATCCCACCGGCATCATCTTGAGCTTCAGCGACCCGACCAAGGCGATCGGTTCCAGCGACATCACCCGCGTGATCCGGCTGGCACCGGGCGAGAACGATCTCTACAAGCTCAGTGTGGCCGACTACGTGGCCGACAGCGTGGCCAACGGGCGCATGAGCATTGCGCAGGGCCACACCGCGCTGCGCCGCCTGGACCGTGAAGTCGATCGGCGCGGCAAGACCTTGCAGGTGCTGGCCTTCGGTCTGGCCGCGGCCGGCGTGGCCGGGTTGTGGAAGCTGCCCTGGCTGGATATCGCCACCGCTGGCGCGATCGGCATGTCGATCGGCCTGCTGACCCAATACACCGACAAGCGCGCCGCCACCAAGGAAGCCGGCGAAGCGCTGGCCGGCCTGCTGGCTGGCGTGGTCGCCGCGCTGGTGGCATCGCTGGTCGGGCCGTTGAATCTCAATACGGTGATCATTGCCTCGCTGGTGGTGCTGCTGCCAGGCATGTCGCTGACCAATGCATTCAACGAGCTGGCCAGTCAGCACTGGGTCTCCGGCACGGCGCGTCTGGCCGGTGCGGTGACCACGGTGCTCAAGCTCACGGTAGGCGCCGTGATCGCGGTGACGCTGACCCAATTGGTGGGCTTGCACCCACAGGTGGCTGCCTTGCGTCCGCAGGCCGGCTGGGTGGAATGGGCGTCGTTGCTGGTGGCCGCTTATGCGTTTGCGGTGTTGTTCAAGGCCAATCGGCGCGATTATTTATGGATCATGGCCGCAGCGATGTCCGGTTATGTCATTGCGCGTTATGCCGGGCATGCCTGGGGTGGCCCGGCCGGAGTATTTGCCTCGGCCATGGCATTGACCGCCGCCGGTAATCTGTTTGGGCGGGTGGTGCACAAACCCGGTGCGCTGATTCGATTGCCGGGCATCATCATGCTGGTTCCCGGTAGTGTCAGCCTGCGGGGTTTTTTGACCCTGGTGCAACAGCAGGATGTCAGTGTCGGACAAGCCGCATTGTTGGCGGTCACCAATATTGTGATGGCATTGATGGCCGGTTTGCTGTTTGGCAATTTGCTGATTCCGGCGCGCAAGAATTTATGAGCGGCCAGAAAATCACCCAATAAAAACGCCGGCAATGCCGGCGTTTTTATTGGTCTGGATCAAGCGGCCTTGGACTTCTTGGTGGCGCGCTTGGTGACCGTTTTACGTGGCGCGGCCTTCTTTGCCGATGCCTTCTTTGCACCGCCACCGATCTTGCTGATCAGGAAGTCTTCCACCTTCTTGCCAGCAGCGGTCAGTTCGGCCAGCCAGCGCGGCTGCTTGCCGCGACCGGTCCAGGTTTCCTGGGTATTGGACGGATTGCGGTACTTCGGTGCAACCTTGCCCAGCTTGCGGCCGGCGCGCGGACCCGGCTTGCTGGCAGCGGCCGGACGACCCGGGCCGGCGCTGGCGGCGGTACCAAACAATTCTTCGATGGAATAACCCTGCGCTTTCGCCGCGCGGGTCAGCTGCGTGCGGACCTTGGCGATCGGGGCGCGCTTGGCAACCACGGTCTGCTGCTTCTTTGCATTTTTGATCAGTGCGCCCAACTGCTTGGCCGACAGGCCAGAAAGATCGATCGACATCGCGACTCCGGAAGATTGAGAGAGAAAGAATGCCGATCCTTGGCAGCGGCGGCCATCATAATGTCAGAAAACCCGCATGACAAATGCGCCGAAATAATTCGGCGCCTTGTGTTCATCCGATTGGAGCGGAATTGCCCTGTTTGATCAGCACCCCAGACGGGAGAATAATCCGGCCTTATCCAGGTTTTCTGCCGATTCGGCGGTGCGGGCGCGATATTCAAATGTGCCGGCTGCCAATCCACGTTCCGAGACGACCACCCGATGCGGAATGCCCAATAGTTCCATATCGGCAAACATGGCGCCCGGACGCAGACCACGGTCATCCAGTGCGGCATCGAGACCGGCGGCGATCAATTCGTCCAGCAACGCCTGGGCAGCAGCGACCACCTGGGCGTCCTGCTTGGGGTTGATCACGCACACCACCGCCTGCCACGGCGCCATCGGCGCCGGCCAGACAATACCGGCCTCGTCATGGTTCTGTTCGATTGCCGCAGCCACGATGCGCGAAATGCCGATGCCGTAACAGCCCATCTTCATCACCGCGGCCTTGCCGTTTTCGTCGATGACGGTGGCCTGCAGCGCCTGTGCGTACTGGCTGCCAAGCTGGAACACGTGTCCCACTTCGATACCGCGGGCCAGACGCAGCTCGCCGCCATCGGCAGCGCGTTCGCCGTCGATGACGTTGCGCACATCGGCCACGGTCTCCGGCTCGGGCAGATCACGGCCCCAGTTGACGCCGGCAAGGTGGGCGCCGGGTACATTGGCGCCGACCACGAAATCGGCCATGGCCGCGACATCGCGATCGGCCACCACGCGCACCGGGCGGGCGGTCTTCAGCGGTCCCAGGAAGCCCGGCTCGCAGCCGAGGTGGTCGCGGATTTCGGCTTCGTTGGCCAGACGGTAGTTGGCCAGGCCGGCCACCTTGCCCAGCTTGATCTCGTTGACCGCGTGGTCGCCGCGCACCAGCACCAGCACGAAGCCGGCGGTGGTCATCACCGCCACCGACTTGACCGTGCGCTGCAACGCGATGCCCAGCAGTTGAGCGACGTCTTCGCAGGTCTTCTGGGTGGGCGTTTCGACCTGGCGCATGCTCTCGGTCGCTTCCGGACGCGGACCCGGCAGCGCAGCGCTGGCGGTTTCCACGTTGGCGGCGTAATCGGAGGCCGTGGAGAACGCCAGCGAGTCTTCGCCGGAGTCGGCGATGACGTGGAATTCCTGCGAGGCATCGCCACCGATCGCGCCGGAGTCGGCCTGCACCGCGCGGAACTCAAGCCCCAGACGGGTGAAGATGCGGGCGTAGGCCGCACGCATGTTGTCGTATTCGCGCGCCATGTCCGCATCGGTGAGATGGAACGAGTACGCGTCCTTCATCAGGAATTCGCGCGCGCGCATCACGCCAAAGCGCGGGCGGATTTCATCGCGGAATTTGGTCTGGATCTGATAGAAATTGAGCGGCAGCTGCTTGTAGCTGTTGATCTCCTGGCGCGCGAAGTCGGCCGCGGCTTCTTCGGCGGTGGGGCTGTAGCAGAACTCCTGCTGCTTGCGGTCGCTGATCTTGAGCAACTGCCCGCCGAACTTTTCCCAACGCCCGGTGGCGTCCCACAGCTCACGCGGCTGGATGGTGGGGAACAGCACCTCCACGGCGCCGGCGCGGTTCATTTCCTCGCGCACGATCGCCTCGACCTTGCGCAGCACGCGTAGGCCCAGCGGCGACCAGGTGTACAGCCCGGAGGCCAGCTTGCGGATCATGCCCGCGCGCAGCATCAGACGGTGGCTGACCAGCTCGGCGTCGGCCGGGGTTTCCTTGGTGGTGTGCAGGTGGAACTGGGAAAGACGCATCGGGCTTCGCTTGGGCGGAAAGCCCATAGTTTGCCAGTGTCGCGCCCTGCCGGTCATGGCCGCATACCCGCGCGGCGGGGGATGGATGCGTTCGGCTTGCCTGGTCAGGCGGTCGTAACGCCGGATCGTCGGCCTGCGGTGTGAGCCCGACCACAGTCCTGGAAGCGAGGTCACGCCGCCTTCGAAACGCACTGCGCCACCGCCGCGGCGCGTTTTGTCACTGCCCAGCGGCGTGACGGCCGCTCACGCTGTCCAGCTCGAACTCAGGTGGTCGGGCCGCCAGTCGCTGCCGGCTTGCAATAGGCCTTGGCGGCGGCTTCGGCCAGATTGCGCTGCGCGGCGCGGGCGTCCGGGTCCAGCGGGGTGCCGGGCTTGCCGTCGGTGCCGGCGCCCATGGTGACCTCGCCCTTGCCGCTGAGCAGCTCCAGGTTGCGGCGTGCGGTGAGGCAGTCGGCCGATTCCGGGGTGGCGGTCTCTGGCGCGGCGATGGCCGCAGTGCCGCTGCGCGCGTCGATCCGGCGCGATTCGTAGCGCTGGCCGGTCGGCGGCGGGGTTTCGGTGTAGTGGGTCACGCCCTTGGCGTCCTTCCACTTATACAGATCGGTAGCGCCTGCAGTGGCGCTGACCAGCAGCAACAGGGCGCAAAGCCCGGACGACAGGTGCATGTGGCTTCCCCTGGATGATTCCCGCCGCGATTGCAGCATCCACGGCCCGCGCTGGCAAGTGAGCGCGCTGCGGGATGCGGGCGCGCTACCGCCGGACGGACCTCAGGCCCTACACTTGTCGGATGGATGAAATGAGACCGCCCCCGCGCTCGCGCACGATTTACCTGCTGCCGAACCTGTTCACCACCGCCGGGTTGTTTTCCGGTTTCTACGCCATCATCGCCGCCGCCAATGGTCAGTTCGTCCAGGCGGCGATGGCGGTGTTCGTGGCGGCGGTGATGGACGGGTTGGACGGCCGGGTTGCGCGCCTGACCAATACCAGCAGCGAATTCGGCGTGCAGTACGACTCGCTGGCCGATCTGGTCAGCTTCGGCATGGCCCCGGCACTGGTGATGTATCACTGGTCGCTGTCGGCGCTGAAATACGACAGCAACGTGATGGGACGGGTCGGCTGGTCGGCCGCCTTCCTGTATGCGGCTTGCGCGGCGCTGCGGCTGGCGCGCTTCAACACCCAGGTCGGCGTGGTCGACAAGCGCTGGTTCATTGGTCTGGCCAGCCCGGCAGCGGCCGGGCTGATGATGTCCTTCGTATGGGCGTTCGCTGACGACAGCCTGGGCTTCGACGGCGAGCAGCTGCGCTACGTGGCGCTGGCAGTCACGGTGGTGTCGGCGCTGTTGATGGTCAGCCGGATCCGCTTCTGGAGCTTCAAGGGCGGCGCGCGTGGCCCGCGTGCCGACCGCGTGCCGTTTCTGGCACTGGCGGTTGCCACGGTGGTGATTGCGCTGTTGGTGATCGACCTGGCGCGGTCGCTGCTGGTGATCGGCGTGCTGTATGCGTTGTCCGGCCCGATGATGTGGCTGTGGCGGCGTTGGCGGCGTGTCCCCGAGCTTCCATGAGCCGGCATCCATGAGCGAGCCAGCGTACGAACCGGTGTGGTCGGACCTGCAGGTGTCGTGCCTGCAGGCGATGGGGCACACCGTGTATCTGGATCGCGACACACCCGATGCCTTGCCTGCGCCGGTTGAGGTGGTCGACCACGCACCGGTGTCTGCGCCAGTGCGTGCGCCGCGTGTCGCGCAAGCGGCTCCGGCTGCTGTACCGGCGGCGCGTCGCTCGGCGCCGACTGCGCCGGCCGAGTCGCGTGCGTCTGATGTACGTTCGGCAGCTGCGCCGCAACGGCGTGGCCGCGTTGGTCTGCCCGACCGTTTGCAGATGGCGTTGCTGCGCGCGTCCGGTTGCAACCCGGGCGACCCTTCGACGCAAGCCTTGATGGCCTCCTGGCCGCTGGCTGACTTGCGTGGCAATCCGGCCGCCAAGCGCGCGCTGTGGCCGCAGCTGCGCGCGTTGCGTCGCCGTCAGGGCCCGGCGTGAGCGCAATGAACGCGCCGCTGCCCGCGCCACTGCGTGCCATGCGCGAAAGCGATCTGGACGCGGTGATGGAGATCGAGCAACGTGCCTATCCGTTCCCGTGGACGCGCAGCATCTTTCGCGATTGTTTGCAGGCGGGCTACCCGGGTTGGGTGATGGAGCAGGGCGGCCAGGTCATCGGTTACGGCATCATCAGCATCGCCGCCGACGAGGCGCATGTCCTCAACGTCTGCATCGCGCCGGAAGCGCAATCGCAAGGACACGGGCGCGTGTTGTTGCGCGCTTTGATCAAGGGCGCCTGCGACCGCGGCGCGCGACGCGCATTTCTGGAAGTGCGCCCGTCCAATCCTTCGGCAATTGCGCTGTATCACTCCGAAGGCTTCAACGAGATCGGGCGGCGCCCGCGCTACTACCCCTCCAATACCGGACGCGAAGATGCGTTGGTGATGGCGATCGAGTTGTTCTTCGAAGGGTTTTCCTGAGCGCTGCGGCAGCCTCGCCTTCGCGGGCTGCCCATCATCGAATCGATTGCAGGTAACGATCGCGCGCATGGCGTTGTGCGTGAGTGCGTGGATGGGTGCGCGCGTACAAAAAACATGAGGTTGCTTGCTTGCTTGCGCGTGCGCGCAGGCTGCTGTGGATAGCCGGTAACGTCTGCACGCTGCACGCTGCACGCGTACGGGTTGACTGTGTGCGCAACCAGCGCCACGTGGCGTGTGCTCTTGGACACACAGTAACGCCAATAGCGCCATCGATTGACGCTTGGTCTTGGATCACGATGTCTTGCGCACGGCTCGCGTCACGCAGTGCATGTATGCAGGTGTATCGCTCAGTTGATCGCCTGCGTCATGCCTGTTCTACGTGCGCTCGGCGATTGTGCACCGCACCTCGCACGTTCGTGTCGGTTCCCGCTTGCTGGATTGCGTGCGTGCCGACGCATCAAGCGCATGTACGTCTTGCACGCGCTATCCAGTCAGCACGTTGCAATGGATGCTTTCGCTGCGAAAAAAAAACGCCCATGTGATCGCAACAGCATGGTGTGTTGAAGGCATGTCCAACTGCAATGCGACTTGCAGAATGCTGCGCTGCAGTGTCCCTGGCGCTGTCTCTGCGTGTCTTGATTACAGCGTTTTGTCTTCTCTTTGGTGTCCCGCAACCGTTTGCGTGACTGCGCGTGCACATCGAGGCATTGCTTAGATACAAGCGATTGCGATGCTCCTAGTATCCGTGTCGCGGAGCTGAAAATTACAGAGATGAAAAGTACGTTCCGCAGTCGATAGACGAGGAATGTGCCGCCGCGCGGCGCATCGAACCCATTCGAGGGAGACATCAAGATGAAGCCGAAATTTTCGACGGCGGCCGCCGCGTCGCTGTTTGTCGGGTCGTTGCTGCTCACCGGCGTTGCAAGCGCCGATCCTGCGCTGGAAGCAGCGACCACCGGGTGGGCGACGCAGAACGGCGGTACCAAGGGCGGCTCGAAAGCTGCCGCCGCCAATATCTACACCGTCAAGAATGCTGCGGAGTTGAAGAATGCGTTGAAGGCCAGCGTGGGCAGCAACGGACGCATCATCAAGATCAGCGGCATCATCGATATCAGCGAAGGCAAGCCTTACACCAAGACCTCGGACATGAAGGCGCGCGCGCGTCTGGATATCCCGACCAAGACCACGCTGATCGGCATCACCAGCAATGCCGAAATCCGCGAAGGCTACATGTACGTCAAGGCCAACGACGTCATCATCCGCAACCTCACCATCGAAAATCCATGGGACCCGGAGCCGGTCTGGGATCCGGATGACGGCAGCGCCGGCAACTGGAATGCCGAGTACGACGGCCTGACCGTGGAAGGCGCTACCAACGTATGGGTGGACCACGTGACCTTCACCGATGGTCGCCGCACCGATGATCAGAACGGCACCGGCAACGGCCGCCCCAAGCAGCATCACGACGGCGCGTTGGACATCAAGCGCGGTGCCAACTTCGTCACCGTTTCCTACTCGGCGTTCAAGTCGCACGAGAAGAATGGTCTGATCGGTTCCAGTGACAGTCATTCAAGCTTGGACAGCGGCAAGCTCAAAGTCACCATCCACAACACCCTGTTCCAGGACATTGCCGCTCGTGCACCGCGGGTGCGTTTTGGCCAGGTGCATCTGTACAACAACTACCACGTGGGCAGCACCAGCAATAAGGTCTACCCGTTCTCGCATGCGCATGGCGTGGGCAAGGAATCGAAGATCTTTTCCGAGCGCAACGTGTTCGACATCAGTGGTGTGAGCAGCTGCGACAAGATCGCTGCCGACTACGGCGGCAGCGTGTATCGCGACCAGGGCTCGCTACTCAATGGCAAGGCCTTGAGCTGCTCCTGGAACAGCAATATCGGTTGGACTCCGCCATACACCTACAGCCTGCTGTCGGCCGACAAGGTGGCTGCGGACGTCAAGGCAAAAGCCGGCGCCGGCAAGCTGTAAGCGACAGCACCTGCTGCAAAGCGTTGCCACGCGCAGTGCACGAAAACGTGCGCTGCGCGTGGCTCGCGGTCATTCCAAAAACGCAGGTGCAACATGATGAAAATGTACTTTTAAATAATGTACATAAGCATTAGCATCGGTCGGGTTCGCTAGGGGACTGGCCTGTTGGCCTGGGCGAACGCACGGGGAACACGTCGCGTAGCGGCGTGTCATGCATCACTCATTTAAGAGATTTCATCACCATGTCGAACGCATCGACTGTTGTGGGACGTACCGTTGTGGGCGTTGTATTGAGCGCCGCGTTGTTGTCGACCACCGCTTACGCAGCCGACCCTGCGCTGGAGGTTGCCACCACCGGCTGGGCCACCCAGAACGGCGGCACAAAAGGCGGTTCCAAGGCGGCGGCAGCGAATATCTATACCGTCAGCAACGCAGCACAATTGAAGGCCGCACTGAAGGCCAGCGCTGGCAGCAACGGGCGCATCATCAAGGTCAAGGGTGTCATCGACATCAGCGAAGGCAAGGCCTACACCAAGACCTCGGACATGAAGACGCGTGCGCGCCTGGATGTTCCGACCAAGACCACCTTGATCGGCGTCGGCACCAACGCGGAAATCCGCGAAGGCTATTTCTACATCAAGGCCAACGACGTCATCGTGCGCAACCTCACCATCGAAAATCCGTGGGATCCGGAACCGAAGTGGGATGCCGACGATGGCGACAACGGCAACTGGAATGCCGAGTACGACGGTTTGACCGTGGAAGGCGCCACCAATGTATGGGTGGACCACGTGACCTTCACCGATGGTCGCCGCACCGATGATCAGAACGGCACCGCCAATGGTCGCCCCAAGCAGCATCATGACGGCGCGATGGACGTCAAGAAGGGCGCGAACTTCGTGACCATCTCGTACTCGGCCTTCAAGTCGCACGAGAAGAACAGCCTGATCGGCTCCAGCGACAGCGCCTCCAGCACCGATAGCGGCAAGCTCAAGGTGACCATCCACAACACCTTGTTCGAGAACATCTCCGCGCGTGCACCGCGGGTACGTTTCGGCCAGGTGCATCTGTACAACAACTACCACGTGGGCAGCACCAGCAATAAGGTCTACCCGTTCTCGCACGCGCATGGCGTGGGTAAGGAATCGAAGATCTTCTCCGAGAACAATGCCTTCGACATCAGCGGTGTGAGTAGTTGCGACAAGATTGCCGGCGATTACAAGGGCAGCGTGTACCGCGACCAGGGGTCGTTGCTCAACGGCAAGGCGTTGAGCTGCTCCTGGAACAGCAACATCGGCTGGAAGCCGCCGTACACCTACAATCTGCTGTCTGCCAACAAGGTGGCTGCGGACGTCAAGGCCAAGGCCGGCGCAGGCAAGCTGTAACTGCCGCTGCATGCAGCGCTGCAAGGGTTGCAGCGCTGTCCGTCATCACACAACGCCCGCAGCGATGCGGGCGTTGTACGTTTGCACGATGTGCCGATCGAGGTCTGGATGCCCTCCTTAGGGATCGTCAGCGAAGCCAAGACCCGATAGCACGCTGCCGCCACGCGTCCAAAGACGGACTTGCGATGCGGCCCGCAAGCGGCCAGCGCATCGCACTTCAACTAATCCATGGCCGAGAACAGACGCAACGGCGCAGCCGCGCCCGCCGCAGCAAGCGGCGGGACGCGTCGGCAAGGTGCATTCAGTCCTGCGCTGCGTTGTTCGCGCTCTGGCCCGGCGTGCACACCGGCTTTTGACGCTTGTCCACCAGCTTGCCCATCAGTCGGTCGCTCAGCGGCAGCATGTCGCCGTTGAGGCGCCAGTCGTAGATCACGCTAAAAGCCAGGATACGCGCAACGTACTCGCGGGTTTCCTTGTAGCTGATGGTCTCGATCCAGAAGTCCGGTTCGAAGCCCGGCCGTTGCGATTGCCAGCGGCCGGTCGGGCCGGGTCCGGCGTTGTACGCGGCGATGGTGAGATACGGCAGGCCATAGGTATTGAGCAACTGGCGCAGGTACGCGGTGCCGATGGCGATGTTGGTGTCGGGCTCGTACAGACTGGCGGCACCCGCGTAGCCGGGCAGGGCGATGCCCTTGGCCACTGCCGCGCCGGTGCCGGGCAATACCTGCATCAGGCCCATCGCATTGGCCGGCGAACGTGCACGTGGATTGAAGATGCTTTCGGCGCGGATCTCTGCAGCGACCCAGGCCGGATCGATGGCGTTCTTGGCGGCCTCGCGGCGAATGCTCTCATCGTGATGCAACGGGAAACGCAGCGCATACAGCCGTTGCTCGTCCGGTTGTTTGCCGAGCGCAAACACCGCGCGGTCGAACCAGCCGTTGTCGCTGGCCACCTCCACCGCCAGGCGGCGCTGGGTGTCGTCGAAGCGGCTGGCGGCATCGTTCCACTCCGCCACCGCCCAGCCGGGGCGATCGATCTGGAACAACGCAATTGCACGGGTCAATGCCGGGTCGCGCGCCACCGCGGCCTTGGCCTGCGGGCTGTCCTTGGGCTCCCATGGGCATAGCCGATACGGCTGCTGCAGGCGGTCGGCGGCCAGGAAGCCGTGGAAGGTGGGCGACTGTGCCGCCGCGCGATACAACGGCTGTGCTGCCGCCGCCGAACCGGTCTTCTCGGTGAGGCGCGCTTCGAAATACTGCCAGCGCGAATCGGCGCGCTGGCTGGCCGGCATCTTGCGGATGGCGGCCAATGCCGCAGGCCAATCGCCACGCGACATTGCCTCGCGCGCGCGCCATTCGTGCAGGCGCTCGTCGTAGGCCGCATCGGGCACCGCGTTGAGCCTGCGCGCTGAATCCGGCAGGTAGGACGCCACCGTCCACAACGCAATCTGATACAGCACCTGCCCGCGCTGCGCGTCGCTGAAACCCAACGCGCTGGCGAGCTGCGGCAACTGTTGCTCGGCGGCATCCGGGTCGGTCTTGGCCAGCTTGGCCAGGCCATCGACGGCGATGTTGCGGCTGCGCTCGGTCTTTGGCCAACCCAGTGCACGCGGGTGGACCTTGTCGAGAAAGGCAGCGTAATCGGTGGCCAGTGCCAGATCAGCCGCCGGCAAGCCACGCGCCGCCGCACGCATCACTGCAGGCAGCTGCGCATCGGCAGCGGCTTCCACACGCTCCCAGCGCAGTGCCGGGGTGAGTTCGCCGCGCGACTCCAGCCCCGCCACCACCGGCTCGCACGCATCCGGCAACGCCTTGCCGTTGCGCCACAGGGTGAGCGCATCGCGGCTCCACTGTGCGTCCAGCTTGCCGGTGGCCTGGCGCGCGGTCAGCTGCGCGCAGCGCAGTCCTACGTTCTCGGTGCTCTTCCAGTTGGCCAGCAACGTGGTCCAGTCCTGGCGGCGCGCGACCGCCGGCAACCAGGTGCTACGGAAGCTCTCGGCCACTGGCTGGCCTGCGTAGCGCTGCAAGAATCCCTGCGCCTGCGCGTTGGAGACGTTGTCGATGTTGCGCTTGAGCGTGGCGTACTCCAGCCAGCCGTACAGCGGATGGCGGCTCAATGCCGAGAGCTGGGCGGGATCGGATTGGCCGCGCTCTGCGGCGGCGATTGCATCGCGCATGGCAGTCAATTGCGGATCCAGGCTTTGCGCATGCAGCGCAGTGCTGCCAAGGCACAACAGGCCGACGAAAACAGTGGCAAGACGCGGGAAATAAGTCATCGCGCGACTATACCGAAGCACGCCTGAGCGCTTGAGTGAATACGCATCGCGCCTGACAGCGCATGCCCTATCGATGCCGCTGTGCGTTCGTCGTCTGGACGATGCGCTTGCGCGTCTCTATCGGTATCTGCGCTCACACCATGCACTGCGACGCGCATCGCAGTGCTGCACCGCCAGATTGCGGTGCGTTAAGGTTTCGTTTACAACTTGGGCCGGACCGCAGGGCACGGGGGCGTGCGGACACTTAAAGATCCTTCTGGAGAGAGAAAGGATGAAGCGTCTGATTGGCCCGTCTCGGTCATGCCTGGCCGTGCAGTTGTCGTTGTGTCTGATTCCCACGCTGGCCTGGGCGCAACAGCCCGAGGCGACCCCCGGTACGCGCACGCTCGATAGCGTGCAAGTCACCGGCACCCGCATCAGGACTGCCGAGCTGCAAGGCCAGGTGCCGATCCAGACGCTCAACCGCGCCGACATCGAGCGCACCGGCCTGACCTCGATCGGCGAAGTGCTGCAGGAACTCACCGCGTCCGGTTCGGCGCTCAACGCCAAGTTCAATTCGTCCGGCAATTTCGGCTTTCCGCCCGACGGCGGCGGCGTGGGCGCGGGTTCGGCGCAGGTGGATCTGCGCCACCTCGGCTCCAAGCGCGTGCTGGTGCTGGTCGATGGCATCCGCTGGGTCAATGAGTCGTCCGCCTCGGGTGTGGGCTCGTCGACCGACCTCAATACCATTCCGCTGGCGATCGTCGAACGCATCGAAGTGCTCGAAGATGGCGCCTCGTCGTTATACGGTTCCGATGCGATTGCCGGCGTGGTCAACATCATCACCCGGCGCAGCTTCGACGGTGCACAGGTCACGCTCAACTACGGCCAGTACGGCAAGGGCGATGGCGCCAACCAGGGCGTGGATCTGGCCTGGGGCACCAGCGGTGAGGATTTCAGCCTGTTTTTAGGCGCCAGCTACGTCAAGCAGGACCCGATCTATGCGCGCGACCGTGCACAGGCGCGCTTCCCGATCCCGGGCACCGGCCTGACCTTCGGCAGCTCGGCCACACCGGATGGGCGCTTTCAATTCGTCGACCCCACGACCGGCGCGCGCCAGAACCTCACCCCCAATGCCGGCGTCGGCACGCCGCAATACGACGGCAGCGCGGGCTGCACGCGCAGCGACGACTACCACTGCTTCGGCACCGCAGACCGCTACAACTTCGCCGAACAGAACCTGCTGCTGACACCGTCCGAGCGCAAGGGCGTGTTTGCGCAATTCCGCTATTACTTCAACGACGACGTGCAGTGGTACGTCAAGGCGTTGGGCAATCGGCGCGAGTCGACCAACCAGGCCGCGCCGGAGCCGATCTTTCTCGGCCCCGATGCCGGCACCGGCAATCCGCTCGCCGACAACATCGTGATTTCTGGCTTGAATCCGTTCAATCCGTTCGGCTTCGATCTGAATTCGGCCACTAACCTGATCCAGATCGGCCGACGTCCGGTGGAAGGCGGGCCGCGTCGCTACGAGCAGCAGGTGGATACGCAGTACTTCGGCACCGGGTTGGTGGGCACCTTCGAAGCGGCCGCGCGCACCTGGTATTGGGACGTCAACGGCATGTACAGCAAGAACAAGGCCGAGCAGACCAACTACGGCAGCTACAACCTGTTCAACATCAATCTGGCGTTGGGCGATCCGGCCGCATGCGCGGCGGTGGCTGGCTGCGTGCCGCTGGATATCTTTAGCGGTGCGGGCAGCATCACGCCGGACATGTTGCGCTGGATCCAGCCGGTGGTGCGCGACCGCAGCCAGAACGAGTTGAGCCTGTTCACCGCCAACCTCAGCAGCGAATTGTTCCAGCTGCCGGGCGGCGCGGTGTCGTTTGCCAGCGGCTACGAATACCGCAAGTACGAGGGCTCATATCAGCCCGATCCGCTCACCGTGGCCGGCCGCTACAACGGCGTGCCGTCGTTGCCGACTTCCGGTAGCTACGACGTCAACGAGGCGTATCTCGAACTCAATATCCCGATCTTCGCCAACTCGTCGTTGGGCGACAAACTCGATCTGAATATCGCCGGGCGCTATTCGGATTACTCCACCTTCGGCGGCGAATTCACGCCCAAGTACGGCCTGCGTTGGCAGGTCACCGACGAGTTGGTGTTGCGGACCAGCTACGCCGAAGGCTTCCGTGCACCGACCATCGGCGAGCTGTTCGGTTCGGCCGCGCGCGCCGATTTGCAGTTATCCGATCCGTGCTCGATCGGCCTGGGCGGCACCGCCCCGCGCGGCAGTGCGGCCAACTGCGCCGCACTCGGCGTGCCGGGTGGTTACCAGCAGGCCAACCAGCAGATCTCGGTCACCACCGGCGGCAACGAGCAGCTGGACCCGGAGCGCTCGCGCAGCTTCAGTGCCGGCTTTGTCTTCAGCCCGGGCTTTGCCAGCAACGCCAGCTGGTCCGACCGGCTGGACATGGAAGTGACGTTCTATCGCCATCATGTCGACGGCGCGATCCAGGCCATCAATGCGCAGACGCAGCTGGATCTGTGTGTGGACACGCTGGATGCGCTGTACTGCGACGGCATCGGCCGCGCGTCCACCGGCGGCATCAATGCCTTCAACAACCGGCTGACCAATCTGGGTTCGATCAAGACCGATGGTTGGGATGTGGATCTGTTCTGGACGCTGCCGGAAAGCGCGCTTGGCCGCTTCAAGTTGTCGTGGCAAAACACCTTCGTGGGTCGTTACGAAGCGCTGGGTGCGGCTGGACAGCGGCAGCCGCAGGGGCCGGGCATCGAAGTCGTCGACAGTGCGATTCCCGAGTGGACCAGCAATGCCGTGCTGGATTGGTCGCTGGGTCACTGGACCGCATCGTGGACGGCGCGCCACATCTCCAAGCTCACCGAGCAGTGCGGCGATGCGGTGGAATTTGCGGTGTGCTCCAATCCTGCCGTGGGCACCAATCGTCTGGACGCGATCACCTATCACGATGCGCAGGTGGGGTATCGCGTCGATTGGCTCAAGGGGCTGCAACTCACGGCTGGCTTGAACAACGTGTTCGACAAGGATCCTCCGCTCTGCCTGTCGTGCTCACTCAACGGCTATGACGCGTCCACTTACGACATTCCCGGTGGGCGCTTCTGGTATGCGCGTGTGGATTTGAAGTTCTAGGGCGGCCGGACGCTGCGTGGTTCTTCAGTGAGAACCACGCAGGCTGATTGGGTGATCGCGGCGACGCAGATGAGTGGTCGTCGCACCGCGCGTGGTTATGGCAGGTGATGCGCAGGTGCCGGTTGCCGGCGTATCGCAGCGGGGCACTGCAGCGCGGGCGGGTTATCGTGCAGTCGTTGTCGTCGATTGGCGACAACGACTGTTTCAGCGCGGCTCTAGCTGCCGATAGTCTGGCAAGGCGATGCTGTTGGAATCGCGCGCAAAACTGTTGTTGATGACGCGTCGGACAAGCGGGGTGCCTGCCAAGCGCATCGCGCCGCGCAACAGCGTCAGCCCGACAGTGGAGTGCGGCCAGAGCAGGCGAGGGACGATCTTGGGAACGTTCTGCCCCTCTTTGACGAACGGGCGCATGATCCGTTCGTAGTGCGTAAACGCTTGCGTCGGTGCGCTGGCCTGGGCAAGTTCGCCCGCCAGTACATAGCTGCCCACCATCGCCAGCGTCGTGCCGATGCCCGATAGCGATGTGGGGCACCACGCGGCATCGCCGGTCAACACTACCCGGCCAGCGGACCAGCGCGGCATGCGCACCTGTCGCAGCACCTCGAAGTAGAAATCGTCGACATCCTTCATCGCCTCGAGAATGCGCGGGAATTCCCAGCCGTCGTTGGCAAATTGCGCTTGCATGTAGTGCCGTTGCCGCTCCGGGCTCCATGCGTTCTCGCCCTCGGGCCGCTTCTGCAGGCCGAGATAGGCGCCCAGCTTGCCGTCCAGGGCAGGCTTCAACGTCGCGCCGCGCCCACCCACCGTGTTGTATTGCCTGGCATAGGCACTGTCGTGCGGGAGTCGGGGGATGCTGAAGTACGCAATTGTCATGTCCATCCAGTACGGCACGTTCTCGCCGGGAAACACCAGCTCACGCGTGTGCGCACCAACGCCTTCGGCGACGATGACAGCGTCGTAACGTGCGGAGTGGCCGCTGTGGAAGGTGACGTCGACGCCGTTTGGGTCCTGGGCGAGGTCGCAAATGCTGTCGCCGAAGCGATAGGGCACGCGCTCGCGGGTGGCGTCATACAGGATGCGCGCGAGGTCGCCGCGACGGATTTCCAGATCGGCAGTGGGCCCGCCGTCGGTGTCGGACTCGTCTGCCTTGAAGCGCGCAATGACGCGATTGTTTTCGCTCACCCAATCGGTGCCGAGTTCCTTGGTGCTACGTTCGAATGCACACGCCTCCAGTCCCATGCGGCGCAGCACCTCGCGCGCATTGCCGCGCACGTCGACGTTCTGGCCGCCATTACGAAACGCCGGCGCGCGTTCGACGACGTCGACCTCGACTCCGTAAGCATCGAGCCACCATGCCGCAGTGGTCCCGGCGACGCTTGCGCCACTGATGAGAATCCGACGGGACATGGTGCCGCTCCTGCAGTGAATGTATATCACGCATGATACTTAAATATCATGCGTGATGCTATTCGCTTGCGGCGGTTTCCAGATTGCCGATCAGTCGGCCAAGCAGAACGGTCAGCAGCGCGGCTTCCTCGCTGGAAAAGCCCGAGACGCCGACGGCATTGAAGTGAAGCAGCGCGGTGCGCCCGGTGGCAGCGGCGTCTTGACCGGCATCGGTCAGCCGAACAGTGGCGGCGCGTTTGTCGCTGGACAACGCCTCGCGCGCAATCAGCGCCATCGCTTCAAGCTTGTCCAGCAGCGCCACCATCGCAGGCTGCTTCACTGCGGAGTGGCGCACCAGGTCCCGCTGCAGCATCGGGCCTTTCCACGACAGCAGCAGCAACGGCGCAATCAACGCAAGCGTCAGCCCGTGTTCGCGCAGGCGCGCGTCGACACTGCGATTGAAGACGCGCGCGGCATGGTTGGCCAGATAGCCGGGCGCGATGGCGGCTTCCGGGTGGATGTCCGAGTTCATGCTCGAAGCATATCCCACGCGTGTGGGGCGATGGCACCGCGTGACTGGGGCTGTCGCGGGGTGGGGCAGCGTGGCTTGTCCGTCATGGCAAGGCGCCTGTTTCGACGATGGCGCAATGCTTGCGATGGGCTGCGGATGCGCGATGCGTCAGAACGCACCTGTGCATCCGCAGCCTTCACTCGTGGCCGATCGTTATCGACGCACCGGCGCGTCGCCGGCGATGTAGTAATCGGCCGTGCTGCGCGCCAATGGCGCACGTCCCCGCATGCGGTCGGCGATCTTCTCGGCGATCATGATCGTGGTCGCGTTGAGGTTGCCGGTGATGATGCGCGGCATGATCGAGGCATCGATGACGCGCAGGCCTTCCATGCCATGCACGCGGCCTTGTCCATCCACCACGGCCATGTCATCGGTGCCCATCGCACACGAGCACGACGGGTGATACGCGGTCTCTGCACGTGAGCGCACGAACGCGTCCAGCTCGGCGTCGGTCTTGCAATCGGCGCTGGGGCTGATCTCGCGTCCGCGGTAAGGGTCCAGCGCGGGCTGCGCGATGATCTCGCGGGTGATGCGGATCGCATCGCGAAATTCCTGCCAGTCCTGATCGGTGGACTGGTAGTTGAAGAGGATGGACGGATGCTGGCGCGGGTCGCGCGACTTGGCGTGCACATGCCCGCGGCTGGGCGTGCGCATCGAGCCGACATGCGCCTGAAACCCATGTTCCTTCACCGCATTGCTGCCGTTGTAATTGATCGCCACCGGCAGGAAGTGGTACTGGATGTTGGGCCAGTCGAACTCATCGCGCGTGCGGATAAAGCCGCCGGCTTCGAACTGATTGCTGGCGCCGGTGCCGGTGCCGGCAAACAGCCACTCGGCGCCAATCGCGGGTTGGTTCCACCATTGCAGCGCCGGATACAACGACACCGGTTTGGTGCAGGCGTACTGGATATAGACCTCCAGATGATCCTGCAGATTCTGGCCGACGCCGGGCAGGTCGTGGACCAGCTGGACGTCGAGTGCGCGCAGCAGATCCGGTGCGCCGACGCCGGAGCGCTGCAACAGCTGCGGTGAGGCGATGGCGCCGGCACAGACCAGCACTTCGCGGCGTGCATGCGCATCGATGCCCTCGCTGCTGTTGCCGACCAGGTAATGCACGCCGATCGCGCGCTTGCCGGCAAACAGGATGCGATCGGTGGTGGCGTGGGTGACGATGTGCAGGCCATCGCGCGGCTTTGCCATGTCCAGATACCCGCGCGCCGTGCTCGCACGACGGCCCTGTGGCGTCACGGTGCGATCCATCGGACCGAAGCCTTCCTGCTGGTAGCCATTGAGATCGTCGGTACGCGGATAGCCTGCCTGCACGCCGGCATCGACCATCGCGTGGAACAGCACGTTGTTGTCGTTCTTCGGCGTGGCCACGCTGACCGGGCCTTCGCCGCCGTGATAATCGTTGGCGCCGATGTCGCGCGTCTCGGCCTTGCGGAAGTAGGGCAACACGTCGCGGTAGCTCCAGTCTTCCAGACCCGGGCGTTTGGCCCAGTGGTCGAAGTCGAGCGCGTTGCCGCGGATGTAGCACATGCCATTGATCAGCGACGAACCGCCCAGGCCTTTGCCGCGCCCGCATTCCATGCGCCGGTTGTCCATGTGCGACTCCGGCTCGGTTTCATAGGCCCAGTTGTAGCGGCGGCCCTGCAGCGGAAACGCGAGTGCGGCCGGCATCTGGGTGCGGAAATCCAGCCGATAATCCGGCCCGCCCGCTTCGAGCAAGAGCACCGTCACGCCGGGGTCTTCGGTCAGACGGGCAGCCAGCACGTTGCCTGCCGAGCCGGCGCCGATGATGATGTAGTCGTATTCGCGTTGCATGGTGGTCTCCTGATGCGTGTGCGGTGCAGCGGCAGTCAAGGCACTGCGCAGTCGTTGTTCTGTGCGCGGCAACGTGCCGGTGCACGCAGCGCGTGTGTTGGGCGCAACGCATGCATCCATCGATTGCGTGCGTTGCGGCGTGGGCCGCTTAAAACACCGATGCGTAGCGTTCCAGCTCGACCTGTATCGACTTGGTGCGCGTATACGCCTGCAGGGTCGCCAGTCCATTTTCGCGCCCCACGCCGGACTGCTTGTAACCGCCCACCGGCATGGGTGCAGGCGACTCGCCCCAGGTATTGATCCAGCAGATGCCCGCTTCTAGACGATGGATCAGCCGGTGCGCACGCGCCAGATCGGGCGTGACCACACCGGCGGCCAACCCGTACGTGGTGGCATTGGCACGGGTCACCGCTTCGTCTTCGTCGTCGTAGGTGAGCAGGCTCAGTACCGGCCCGAAGATTTCCTCGCGCACGATCGCCATCACGTCGGTGCAATCGCTGAAGATCGTCGGTGCCACGTAGTAGCCTTGCGCCAGTGCACCGTCGCGTAGCCGCTCGCCGCCGCAGAGCAGGCGCGCACCTTCGGCCTTGCCCTGGTCGATGTAGTCCAGCACGCGCTGCATGTGCGCGGCGCTGACCATCGGACCAAACGTCGTGTTCGTATCGAGCGGGTCGCCGATATGGATGCGTTGCACGCGTGCCAATAGCCGCGCTTCGAAGGCGGTACGCAGCGCACGCGGCACGAATACGCGGGTGCCGTTGGTACACACCTGCCCGGAGCTGTAGAAGTTGGCCATCATCGCGATGTCGGCGGCCAGATCCAGATCGGCATCGGCGCACACGATCAACGGCGATTTGCCGCCCAACTCCATGGTCACGTCTTTCAGTGACGAACTCGATGCGCTGGCCATTACCTTGCGCCCGGTGGCGGTGCCGCCGGTGAAGCTGATCTTTTCGATCTGCGGGTGTTCGGTGAGTGCGGTGCCCACGTTGGCGCCGTCGCCGGGCAGCACATTGAACACGCCATCGGGCAGGCCGGCTTCAGTGAAGATTTCGGCCAGCTTGAGTGCGGTAAGCGGCGTTACCTCGCTGGGTTTGAAGATCATTGCATTGCCAGCCGCCAGCGCGGGCGCGGCCTTCCACAGTGCGATCTGGATCGGGTAATTCCACGCACCGATCGCGCCGACCACGCCCAGCGGCTCATGCCGCGTGTAGAAGAAGCTGCCTTCGCGCAACGGCACCTGCACGCCTTGCAGCGCCTGCGATACGCCGGCGTAGTATTCCAGCACGTCGGCGCCGGTGACGACGTCCACGCTGCGCGTTTCGCTCAGCGGCTTGCCGGTGTTGAGCGTCTCCAGCTCGGCCAGCGCGTCGTTGCGCTCGCGCAGCAATGCCACCGCGCGCAGCAGGATGCGCGAGCGCTCCACTGTCGTCAGCGCCGCCCACACGCGTTGGCCGGCCTTGGCGCTATCGACCGCGGCGTCCAGATCGTCGGCGCCAGCGTTGTGCACATTGGCCAGCACTTCGCCGGTGGCAGGGTTGATCACTTCGAACGTGTGGCCGCCGCGGGCGGGAACATATCGGCCGCCGATGTACAGCAGCTGGTCGGGGAAACGTGGCATGACAAACCTCCTTGGGACGGTCGCCGCAGCGACGCAACTCAGCGTGTGAGGTGCAAAAACTGCAGGTGACGCTCGTATTGATCGATGATGTCGTTGATGATTTGTTCGCGGCTGTAGCCGACCAGGTCGTAGTCCTGACTGCCTTCGTACAGATAGACTTCGGCGCGGTAATAGCGCTGGTTGCGGAAACGCTGCGCCACAAACGACGGAGTGAGATATCCGCGCATCACCACCTGGTAGCGGAAGCCTTGTTGTTCTCCGTGATCGACGCTGATTTCCATGTCGCCGTCGTCGACGCGGCTGCTGACCTTCCAGCCTTCTTCCTGCAACTGTGCGGCCACCGCTTCGATCGCCGGGCGCACCTGGTCGTGCATGAAGCGGTAGACCTCATCGCGCGCCGGGAAGTGCATCGCCTGGCCCAGGCGCTGCCGCCAGCCACCGTGATGACGCGATTGCCCGATGAGCGGGCTGGGGCTGTAGAGCTGCGCACGTTTGCGCTGCGATTCTTCGCTCAGCGCGCGCGACAGACCCCAGGCCATCAGCAGCAACACCGCAGAAAACGGCAGCGATGCCAATACCACTGCCGATTTCAGCGCGTCCATGCTACCGGCCAGCAATAAACCTGCAGTGACCACGGCGGTGAGCACGCCCCAGAACACGCGCAGCCAGCGCGGGCCGTCGTCGTGCGGCTCGCCGCCGTGCGAGGACAGCGTGGACAGCACCACGGTGCCGGAGTCGGCAGAGGTGACAAAGAACACAAAGCTGATCGCCACCGTCACCGTGATTACGGTACGGCTCCACGGGTAGTTTTGCAGCAGCGAGTACAGCACCGTCTGCGGCGCATCGATGGCCTGTTGCGCCAATGCGCCCTGGCCATGGTGCAGCAACTGATCCAGCGCGCTATTGCCGAAGATCGACAACCACGCCAGGGTGAATCCCAGCGGGATCAGCAACACGCCCAGCACGAATTCACGAATGGTGCGGCCGCGCGAGATGCGCGCGATGAACAAGCCGACGAAGGGTGCCCAGCCGATCCACCACGCCCAGTAGAACACCGTCCAGTTGCCCAACCAGTCGGCACGGCCGCCATAGGCATAGACGTCGAAACTCTTGCCGACCACGCTGCCCAGGTAGTCGCCCAGGTTCTGCATCAAGGCATTGAGCAGGTATTGCGTGGGGCCGGCAAACAGCATGAACAACAGCAGCGCGATTGCCAGCAGCATGTTGATGTCCGACATCCAGCGCACGCCTTTTTCGACGCCGGACACTGCCACCACAATCGCCGCGCCCATCATCGCCACGATCAGCGCGACCTGCACCCAATGCGTGTGCGGCACATCGAACAAGGTGCTCAGCCCGGCATTGAGATGCAGCACGCCAAAGCCCATGTCTGCGCCAATGCCGAACACCGTCGCGACGATGCCCAGCGCATCCACGGTGTAGCCGATCGGCCCGTTGATGCGCTTGCCGATCAGTGGATACAGCGCCGAGCGCAATGCGAGCGGCAGGTTGTGGCGAAAGGCGAAATACGCCAGCGCCATGGCCGCCAGCGCGAACACGCCCCAGCCGTGCAGGCCCCAATGCAGAAACAGCAATTGCATGGCCTGACGTGCGGACGCTTCACCGCTGCCGGTGCCGCCTTGGGGCGGCTGCAGATAATGGGTCAGCGGTTCGGAGACGCAGAAAAAGAACAGCGTGATGCTGATACCGGCCGCGAACAACATGCCGGCCCAGGAGAGATAGCTGAATTCCGGTTCATCGTGATCGGCGCCGAGCTTGATGTTGCCGTAACTGGAGAGCGCAGTGCCCAGCACGAACACCAGATACAGCGTCATCGCCAGCAGGTAGTACCAACCGACATTGCGCGAGGCCCAGGTCTGCGCATCCAGCAGCACGCGCCCTGCGTCCAGCGGAAACAGCGCAACCAGCAAGGCGAATGTGCACACCACCGTCGCCGCCAACAAAAACACCGGCCGCAAGGTGCGCACCGGCAACGGCTGCGGTTCGACTGCACTCATACCAACGCACTCATAGGATGCGTATCACGTGACGTGCTCCCAACGAAAAACCGCCTGCGTTATCGCACAGGCGGTGTCTAGGGGGTGTCGTCGGTCGAGTTCGCCAGTGCGAACCCGTCGGCACTTTGCGTGCGCTAGCGCAGCAACTGCAGCGGAACGCGGATGTCCATGCCCACTGCCAGATGATCGGAGAACGCGGCAGGAATCGCTTCGGTGTGCTCGATCACCAGACTGTCGCTGACCAGGATATGGTCGATTGCCCGGTCCGGGCGCCAGCTTGGGAAGGTGTGCACCACGCAGCTCGGCGGCTGCAATCGCGTATGCCGATACAACGCCTGCATCTCCGGCCGGTCGGCCACGCAGTTGAAGTCGCCCATCAGCATCGCGTTGGGATGCTCGGACAGCAGCTCGGCGATGAAGGCCAACTGGGCCATGCGCGAATTGGCGCCCAGCGACAGATGCGCCACTGCCACGGCCAATCCATCGCGGCCTTGCCCGAACTTGGCCAGCAGGATGCCGCGCCCGCCGATGCGGCCGGGCAGGGCGTGGTCCTGGACTTCCAGCGGTTCCAGCTTGCTCAGCAAGCCGTTGGCACTGGACGCCACCCCACCCATGCGGCGGTTGGGCTGGTGGCTCCAGTAGTGGAAGCCGGCACGCTCGGCCAGATAGTGGGTCTGGTTGGTGAAGCCCGAGCGCAGGCTGCCTGGGTCGGCCTCCTGCAGGCCGACGATGTCGCGGTCGCCGGCCAGCTTGGCGATGCTGTCCAGGCTGGTGCGTTTGGCCCCCAGCGGTAACGCGTGCGACCAGCTGCGGGTGACGTAGTCGCTGTAACGGCGGGTGCTGGAACCGGCCTGGATATTGGCGGTCAGCACCCGCAGGGTGCGCGAGTCCGAAGCGTTCACGATGCGGCGGTCGCCCCGATCACTTGGCCAGCGTGGCGCGTTCGCGCGCGATCAGGTGATCGGCGATGCGCAGCATGTCCGGGAAGCTCTTGCCCTTGACCAGGTACTTGCCGTTGACGATCAGCGACGGCGTGCCGGTGATCTGGCTACGGGTAGCGAACTGCTTGGCGCGGTTGGTCTTGGCCGAGACGCCGAAGCTGCTCATGGTGTCGATGAAGGTCTTCTGGTCCACGCCGTACTTGGCGTAGAACGCGGCGATGTCCTGCACCGAATCCTTGCCGCGCTCGCCCTTGAGGGTCTGGTCGACGTGGATGGCCTTGTACAGCGCTTCGTGGGTCTTTTCCTGCACGCCCAGCGTCTCGGCGGCGTAGAACGCGCGCGCATAGTCATCCCACGGGCCACCGAACATCGCCGGGACGTAGACGAAATGCACGTCCGACGGCAGGCCGGCCTTCCACGGCCCGATCAGCGGCTGGAACGCGTTGCAGGCCGGGCAGACATAGCCGAACACCTCGGCCACTTCGATCTTGCCGGCAGCCTGCTGGTACGGCTGGGCTGCCTGGATGTCCACATAGTCGGTGCCGGCGACCGGCTCGGGGCCGTTCGGTGCGCGCGGAGCGGCGCTGGGCGCGGCGGCGGGCGGCGTGGTGGCGCTTTCGCCAACCGCAGGCGGGGCGGCCGGATCGGCAGCCGGGGCAGCGGCAGGTGCAGACGCCGTCTCGGCAGCCGGCGTTGCGGCGGCAGGTGCGGTGTCGGACGAGCCGTCCTGGGCCTTGCAGGCGACCAGGATCGGCAGCAGCGCCATCAGCGTCAGGGCGAAGCGGGTCTTCATCGGATTGGATCTCCAGCGTGGGGCGAGGAAAGGGCCGGACGGCCGCGGGGCGCATGATGCCACGGGCCGCCGTCGGTGGCGGTTACGCGGTTCAGCGCTTGGCAGCTGCGGCGTGCTCGCGGGCGATGAGGTAGTCGGCCACGCGCAGCATGTCCGGGTAATTGCGCGCGCCGATCAGATAGCGCCCGTTGACGATGATGGCCGGGGTACCGGGCAGCTTGCTGCGCTTGGCGAAGTCGCGCGCGGCATCCAGCTTGGCGTCCACCGCCTGGCTCTTGTAGGTCTCGACGAAGCGCTGCTGCGGCACGCCGTAGTCGGCGTAGAACGCCGCCAGTTCTTCCGGTGCCACATTCTGGGAAGGCACGCTCTGCTTTTCGTGGATGGCGTCGAACATGGCGCGGTGGCTGCGCTTGGCTACGCCGAGGATGTCGGCGGCGAAGTAGGCACGCGCAAACGCGTCCCAGAACCCGCCAAAGGCTGCCGGCACCGGGGTGAAGCGCACGTAGGACGGTTGCTTGGCCGCCCAGGCTTCCAGCGTCGGCTCAAAGTGCGCGCAATGCGGGCAGGTGTAGCCGAACACTTCCACCACTTCGACCTTGCCGGCCAGCGGCGCATACGGCTGGCCGCCGTCGATCAGGGTGTAGTCCTCGCCTTCGACCGGCGGCGCCGTCTTGTCGGCGGCGCAGGCCGCCAGTGGCACCAGGATCAACAACAGCAGGGACAGGCGGGAAAGCAGATTCATGCAGGCTCCGTGGGGATCTCAAGAGGGGGCGGGAAACGACGACGCCGGTCGCGGGACCGGCGTCGTGACACGGTGGAGCAGGTGGGCGCCTCAGCTCATGAGCGCGCCGGTGTCCCGGCAGGCGTCTGTGCAGCGGCGGCATCGTCGGCGCGGTCGTGCAGACCTTGCAGATAGCTGGACAGCGCCTGGATCTCCTGCTCGCTCAGCGGGCGTGCCACCTGCGCCATGATATTGAACAGCGCCGGATTACGCTCCTGGGTGGTGCCGGCCTGGTAGTCCTTCAGGCGCCGCGCCACGTAGTCGGCATGCTGGCCACCCAGGCGCGGGTACGCCGGGCCCGGATTGCCGCCACCGGACGGGCCGTGGCACGCCATGCAGGCCGGCACGCCGCGCGCGATGTCGCCACCGCGGTAGAGCTTTTCGCCGACCTCGTAGAACTTCATGCCCTGATACGGGCCCTCGGCGATCACTGCGTCGTCGGCGACCCCGGCGGACGCCTTCTGGGTCGCGAAGTAGGCGCCCAGGTCGCGCATGTCCTGCGCGGTGAGGTCCTTGACGAACGGCACCATCACCGCCGACATCCCGCTATTGCGCTCGCCGCTGGCGATCAGGGCCACCTGATGCGCAACGTAGCGCTCGGTTTGCCCGGCGATGCGCGGGTACATGGCTACCGCCGGATTGCCGTCGGGGCCGTGGCAGGCGGCGCAGGCGGCCGCCTTTGTCTGCCCGGCCTTGGCATCGCCCCAGGTGGTCTTGGCCAGATCCACCTCCAGCGGCGCAACGCGCACGGGCGGTGGATCGGGGATCGGCGTGACCGCCGATTGCGCAAACGCCACGGCGGCAATGACCGGCACGGCGAGGGCGGTGAGGACTAGCACACGAGCATGGCGCATCAGCTAAAGCTCCGTATGGACCCGGCCCGCGCGCGTTGGGTGCTGGCAGTGGCAGGCATGCTTGGATTATCGACACGCCTTTGCGCCAGGGTCAACGAACAGTGCAGCAAAACCGCCGGGCCCGAACGTGCGATCCTAGTGAGATGTCGCTCCTTATCGAACAAGCCCGCTACCACCTGTCCGCCCATAACGCCCGGCAATTGCCCGACGATGGCGGTTACGAGGTGGCCTTCGCCGGCCGCTCCAACGCCGGAAAATCCAGCGCACTCAATGCGCTGACCCGCCAGAACGCGCTCGCCCGCGTGTCCAAGACCCCCGGTCGCACCCAGCAGCTGGTGTTCTTCCAAATCCAGCCTGAGCGCTATCTGGTGGATCTGCCCGGTTACGGCTACGCCAAGGTGCCGCAGGACCTGCAGGCGCACTGGCAGGCCTTCATCGACCGCTATTTCCGCACCCGCGAGGCGCTGCGCGGCCTGGTGGTGGTGATGGACATCCGCCATCCGCTCAAGGATTACGACCTGCAGATGCTGGGCTACGCCGCCGAACGCGGCCTGCCTGCGCACGGCTTGCTGACCAAGGCCGACAAGCTCGGCCGTGGCCAGCAGATGCAGACCCTGCAGAAGGTGAAGAAGGAAGTGACCTCGCGCTTCGGCGACAGCGTGACCGTCCAGACCTACTCCGGCGAATCGCGCCAGGGTGTGGACGAACTGCGCGGCATCGTCGGCGGTTGGCTGGGCCTGGGTGTGGAAACGCCCGCGGCCGAGTGATGCCTGGCGGCCGCCACGGCCGCGGCCCTTTGATGCAATGCAAGACGGCGAGCCAGTGCTCGCCGTCTTCGTGTGCGCCGGTCGGCACGGGCCTGTCGGCAGCCAGGGTCGACCGGTGTACCGGTTGCGGCCGGCTGGCGCATAGGCGGAGCGGTGGACTGCGGTGATGCGCACTGCGGCTCATCCTGCGGCATGCGCATGGATGGAAATCTCAGGCCCGGCCGATGGCGGCAATACTTGCATGCCCTGCGGGTATAGTGCGGGCCTTGCGGTGGCTGGGAAGTATCCCCACATCGTCCCACCCCTTCACGTTTGCGAGCCTGCCCTTGTCGAGTCCCAGCCACGTTGCCGAAACGCCGATTACCGAACGCGCGGAACTGGTCCAGGTGCTGGCCTCCGGCGAGAAGCCCAGTGTGGACTGGCGGATCGGGACCGAGCACGAGAAGTTCGGCTTCCAGCTCGATGACCTGCGCGCGCCCACCTTCGAAGGCGCGCGTGGCATCCAAGCCCTGCTGACCGGGTTGACCCGTTTCGGCTGGGAGCCGGTGCAGGAAAACGGCCACACCATCGC
The DNA here is from genome assembly GCF_001423585.1 of Xanthomonas sp. Leaf148. Classification (GTDB taxonomy): domain Bacteria; phylum Pseudomonadota; class Gammaproteobacteria; order Xanthomonadales; family Xanthomonadaceae; genus Xanthomonas. The sequence goes on from NZ_LMOP01000008.1 coordinate 792,590, forward strand.
GCTGCTGCGCGACGGCGCCTCGGTGACGCTGGAGCCGGCCGGACAGCTGGAACTGTCCGGCGCGGCGGTGGAAACCCTGCACGACACCTGCGTGGAAACCGGCACCCATCTGGACGAAGTGGCACAGGTGGCCGGCGAGTTGCAGCTTGGGTTCCTGGGCATGGGCTTCCAGCCCAAGTGGCGTCGCGACCAGATGCCGTGGATGCCCAAGGGCCGCTACCAGATCATGAAGAACTACATGCCCAAGGTCGGCTCGCTCGGCCTGGACATGATGACGCGCACCTGCACGGTGCAGGTCAATCTGGATTACGCCACCGAAGCGGACATGGTGCAGAAGTTCCGCGTGTCGCTGGCATTGCAGCCGATCGCCACCGCCTTGTTCGCCGATTCGCCGTTCACCGAGGGCAAGCCCAACGGCTACCTGAGCTATCGCTCGCACATCTGGACCGATACCGACGCCGATCGCACCGGTATGCTGGATTTCGTGTTCGAAGACGGCTTTAGCTACGAGCGGTACGTCGATTATCTGCTCGATGTGCCGATGTATTTTTCGTATCGCAACGGCGTCTATGTCGATGCCAGCGGGCAGAGCTTCCGCGATTTCATGCAAGGCAAGCTGCCGGCGTTGCCGGGTGCGTTGCCGACGCTGCGCGATTGGTCGGACCACATGACCACCGCGTTTCCGGAAGTGCGCCTGAAGAAATATCTGGAAATGCGTGGCGCCGATGCCGGCCCGTGGAATCGCCTGTGCGCGTTGTCGGCGTTCTGGGTGGGCCTGTTGTACGACCAGACCGCGCTCGATGCGGCCTGGGACCTGGTCAAGGATTTCAGCCCGACCGAACGCCACGCCTTGCGCGACGGCGTGCCCAAGCACGCGCTGGGCCTGCCGTTCCGCAACGGTACCGTGCGCGACCTGGCGGTGGAGGCAGTCAACATCGCCCGCGAAGGCCTGCGCCGACGCGCGCGCTTGAATGGCGATGGCCAGGACGAAACCGGCTTTGTCGACGTGATCGCCGAGATTGCCGAAAGCGGCGTCACTGCCGCCGAGCGCAAGCTGGCGCTGTATCACGGCGCATGGAACGGCGATATCGACCGTGTATTCCGTGAGTTTGCGTACTGATTGAGTGATGTGCGGTCGACTACGCGCCGTGATGCGGCGCGTGTTGCTGTGGGTCAGTGCGTGAGCGGTTAGCTGTCAGCAGTGAAGCCCTGGTTGCGTGCTGATTGCACCTTGGGGCCCTGATGCGCACGGTCGCGCGCATTCTCCGCGTGGGTGACCGACGAGCGCGTTACCGCCCCTGGCTCGGCGCGACAGCCTGGTCGCCAGCGGAATACGTTGCCCCGTGATGCGCGCGATGAGGCCACTGCTGGTCGTGCGCGCTGATCCCTTGTCCCCGTCGGTTCCGGTCTGCGCTCAGCGCCGCTCCGGCATGCACGGCAGGCGCACCGTTACGCGCAGCCCGCCATGGGCGCGATTGTCCAGGCGCAGGTCGCCGCCATGCGCCAGCACGATGCTATGCGCCACCGACAAGCCCAGGCCGATGCCGCCGGTACCACGGTTACGCGAAGACTCGCCACGCACGAACGGCAGCAACAGTTGTTCGCGCTGGGTGGGGTCGATGCCGGGGCCGTCGTCGTCGATCCACAACACACCATCTTCGCCATCGCGGGTGAGCTGCAGGCGCGCGCACTTGCCGTATTTCAGGGCGTTTTCGAGAAGATTCATCAGCGCGCGGCGCAATGCCAGCGGGTCGCCGTCCAGGGTGATGGTCGGGCCGGGCAGCAGCACCGCGTCGGCGCCGATATCGGTGGCGTTGTCGACCACGCTCTCTACCAGCAGGCGCAGATCCAGCGGCGCGCGTTCGCCGCGATGGCGATCGTTCTGGATGAAATCCAGCGCCGCGGAAATCATCGCCTTCATTTCGTCGATATCGGCCAGCGCCTTTTCGCGCAGTGGCGGTTGCAGGCCGTCCAGTCGAAACGACAGCCGCGCCAGCGGTGTGCGCAGGTCGTGCGCGATGGCCGCCACCATGTGGGTACGTTCGTTGATCAGCCGGTTCAGACGCCCCTGCATCGCATTGAACGAATCGGCGGCGCGGACGATCTCCGGCGGGCCGCTGCGTTGCAAGGCGGCGGCGTGGGGATTGCGGCCCAGCCGGTCGGCGGCTTCGGCAAAGCGCTTGATCGGCGCCGACAGTGCGCGCGAGAACCACCATGCCAGCGGCACATTGGCGAGCAGGCCGGCCAGGAACAGCAGCACGATATGGGTCTTGAACTCAGCCGACAGCCGCCGTCGCGGTGACTCCACCGTGCGCCAGCGGCCATCGGGCTGCTGCAGGGCGGCGGTGAAGCCATCCAGCAGCGGCACGCCGGGGGTGAGGCGTTCGCTTTCCCAATCGTCCGGCGCCTGGTCCATGCGCAGCCCATTGCCGAACGGCGGGTCGCCAGCTGGGCGGCCGGACGCCCATTCCGGCGACATCCGTCGGATACCGTCGCTGTCCGCGGCACTGGCCGCGTGCTGCCGTCGCGGTCGGTCCGCGGCAAGCTGCGGGCTTTCGCGGTCGTCGGCACTGCGATAGAACCGCACGCGTTGCGCGTCGACATCCAGCCAGTGGGCCAGCAGCATTTCTGCGAAGGCGTCGCGCACCTGGCCAGGCGGCGCCGTTGGCACCTGCACGCTGTCGTGCACCTTGAGGGTCTGGGTGCCGGCGGGCATGCGCGTGGACAGCAGCGCCACCACTTCCGGCGGGTGCACCGGCGGCTCGTAGACGGGGGTGCGCATCACCAGCAGGGCGATGCCGATGGCCTGGGCGGTGAGCAGCGCCACCGCCAGCAGGACGAACGTGCGGGCAAAGATCGACAGCCCGCGACGTGCCGGTTTACTCACAGACGCGAGACGCCCGGCAGCAGCATGTAGCCTTCATTGCGTACGGTACGAATCAGTTCGGTATGGACGCGCTCGTTGATCTTGCGGCGCAGGCGGCTGATCTGGCTGTCGATGGCACGGTCGTAGACGTCGGTATCGCGGCCGCGCGCATAGTCCAGCAACTGGTCGCGGCTGAGCACGCGCTGCGGGTGCTCGACGAAGGTGCGCAACAGCGCGAATTCGCCGTCGGAGAGATTGATGAAGATGCCGGTGGGGTCGCGCAAGTCGCGGCGCACCACGTCCAGGCGCCAGCCGGCGAATTCGTAGACATTTCCGCGCTGGTCGGCCTGCTCGTTGCTGGCTTGGCTGCGGCGCAGCAAGGCGCGCACCCGCGCCAGCAGTTCGCGCGGGTTGCAGGGTTTGGCCAGATAGTCGTCGGCGCCCACTTCCAGGCCGATGATGCGGTCGGTGTCGTTGCCCAGCGCACTGAGCATGATGACCGCCGGCGAACCGCGTTCGCTGGCCAGGGCTCGGGCTGCGCTCAGCCCATCTTCTCCCGGCATCATCACGTCGAGTACGATGAGGTCCGGGCGGCGTTGCGCCATGCGCGTGCGCATGTCCGCCACGTTTTCGGCAACGTCCACCTGGTAGCCATGCGCGCCGAGGAACTCGCCGATCAGCTTGCGCAGGTCCGGGTCGTCGTCGACCACAAGAACGCGGGGTTGTTGCATGTCCATGGGAATCATCGTCGGTGGCGCGGAGGTCGGCCCGCGCAGGGTGGTGGCTACCGGATACATGGTGCTCGCAGGTGCAAGGCTGGAACTCACATCATAAACATCAAATTTGTCAACTATTGGCACACGTGCAAGGCAACATGACGGGACGGGACATCACGCAGGACACCATCGCTTCGACACTGCGCCATCCCGATGGCGGGTGCGTGCATGACAAGGCGTTTCCGATGATGCGGGTGATCAGCCGCGACAACGGCGTGGGCCTGACCCGCGACATGGTACTGATGGCGCAGACCTTGCGCGCCGGCGGCGTGCCCGTGCAGGAGCTGGGGTTCACCAGCCAGCGGTTGCAGGACACCGGGCGCGAAGTGCGGCTATGGGCCAGTCGCGCGCTGTTCGGGCGGGTGCCGCTGCAGATCTTTTCCGAGCGTGTGTATGCGCGCTGCCTGCCGCTGGGGCAGATCAACCTGCTGGTGCCCAATCCGGAATGGCTGCTGCCCAAGTGGCTGCCGTTGCTGCCGAAATTCGACGCGGTGCTGTGCAAGACCCACCATGCCGAGCGGATTTTCCAGAGCCTGGGCTGCACCACGCGTTTCATCGGCTTTACCAGCCCGGATCGCCACGATGCGCAGGTGCCGCGCCAGCGTGCGTTTTTCCATCTGGCCGGGCGCAGCACCGCCAAGGGCACCCGCGTGCTGCTGGAGACCTGGAAGCAGCATCCGGAGTGGCCGCTGCTGACAGTGGTGCAAAACCCGCGGACCGCCGGTAAACCAGTGGTGGCGCCGAACATCGATCACAGGGTCGGTTATCTCGACGATGCCGAGTTACGTCGGCTGCAGAACGCGCATCTCTTCCACATCTGTCCCTCCGAGGCCGAAGGCTTCGGCCACTACCTGATGGAAGCGCTGAGCGTGGGGGCGGTGACCTTGGCCACCGATGGCGAGCCGATGAACGAGCTGGTCAAACCGGAACATGGCGTATTGATTCCGGTGGGCGACGTGCGCCAGCGACGCCTGGCGTCGTATTACTACGTGGACGCAGCGGGCATCGCGCAGGCGGTGGAAACCGCGCTCGCCATGCCGCAGGCCGCGCTGGACACGCTGTCGGCCAATGCGCGTGCGTTTTATCAGGCCAACGATGCCGCCTTTGCAGCGCGCTTCCGCAGCGCGGTACTGGCGTCGCTGCCGGAGCATGCGCCGCAACATGCTGTCGGCATTGCGCCGGTAGTGGTCGATCGTTGAGGGATTGGCGCGCTTGTCAGCGCTTGTGGTCGTTACGACTGCATGCCGTTGCTCATCAACGGCATGCGCATCTTCCTCGTGCGTGGGTTCAAGCGGACGCTGCCATCGGAAGGTTGCAGCGTTACTGATGCTGCGCAGTTGACCCCGCTATTCGATCGCGCCTGCACGCTGCCAGGCTTGCTTGGTACTCACAGTCACGATGTCGAATGGATGCAATGTACGACCGATTAGTCGCTGGCTAAATACAGCGCAGCGATGCCGAAATCCAATGGCAACGAATCGATCAATCACTCCTATTGCACCACTCACGGCGCGGTCGTTTCGCTGTGCAGCTCCGCAATGCAGGGCGACACAAATAGATTGCCGCGATATGCGCCTGCCAGCGTCCTGGCCGCGACGACTGCCCAGACCACACCAAGCACGGCCACCAGGGCGACGCCGAGCAGATTGAAGAACATCAGCTGCACTAGCGCGCCAAGTTTCAAGGTGGCCACGGCGTAGACGCCAAGTGGAAAGGTGAAACCCCACCAGCCCAGATTGAACGGCACCTCGGCACGGAAATAGCGTGCGGTGATCAGCACCGACAGCAGCAGCCACCAGGCGCCGAGGCCCCAGAACAGCACGCCGCCGATCACGCCGATGCCCGCCGCGATCTGCCCGAGCTCGGCCAGCCCGTGTGCAGCGAAGATCGCCGGGGCGTCGGCGCCCATCACCAGCATGCCCAGCGCACCGGTCGCGATTGGGCCAAGCGACAACCAGCTCGATGCCGCCATGCTGGCCGGCGGCAGCTGATGCAAGGCCATGCGCAGCAGCAGGATGACCAGGATGCTCATCGCCACCGGCACCGAATACGCCCACAACGCATAGCTGGCAATCAACACCGCGAACCGGCTGCCTGCATCGGCAAGGTGCGGAGCCAGCAGCCCGCCGCTGGCCGCCGCCACTTCGGCCGCCACCACCGGCAATAGCCACACCGCGGTCATCTGCTCGATGCGGTGCTGCTGCCGGGTGAACATCAGATACGGCACGCCCACTCCGCAAGCCACGGCCATCGCCACATCCGCCCACCACAGGGCCTCGGCTAGCGGCAGCACGGCGCTGCCCCAACGTGGCATGCCGTATAGCAACAGGCCGTTGACGATGGTCGCCAGGCCCATCGGGATGGTGCCCAGGAACATCGACGCGCTGGCGTGCCCGAAGATCCGTCTGGCTTCATCGAAGAACAGCACCCAACGCGCGGCATACAGCAGTGCGAAGACGACAAACAGCGCAACGTTGCACATCCACAGGCGCGCGCCGATCGCCGCCAAGCCTGGAACAGGCCATGGCAGTTGCCCGAGCGCCAGGGCAAAAATGCCGGTGCCCATGGTGACCGCGAACCAGCTCGGGGTGAATTGACGGATGACCTCACGCGGGCCGGACAGTGCCTTGAAGGGGCGCAGCCACTGGGTGACTGGGAGTGCAGTGACGGTAGACATGGCGGCATGTGACGCAATGGGGAAGGCAGTGGCGACAGTGTCGAGCGCCAGTCTATAGCTGTAAAACGGGTAATATCGCTAATCAATACTTGTAAGGCAGGTAGATTGTGCGTCTGACGCTGCGGCAACTTCAGATCTTTTGCGCCATTGCCCAGCATGGCAGCACCACCAGTGCCGGACTGGTGGTGGCGTTGTCGCAGTCGGCCACCAGCGCGGCGCTCAATGAGCTGGAGCATGCATTGGGCACGCAGTTATTCGATCGCGTCGGCAAACGCCTGGTGCTCAACGATGTCGGCACCGCGCTGCTGCCGCAGGCGCGCAAGCTGCTCGATGGCGCACACGAGATCGAAGCGGGCTTCGAACCAGGCACCGCTGCCGCTACAGGTCGCTTGAAAATCGGTTGCAGTACGACGATCGGCAATCATGTGTTGCCGCTGGTGCTGCATGCGCTAGGCAAGCAGGCGCCAGCGCTGCGCGTGGATATGGAAAGTGCCAATAGCAGCGCGATCGCGCGCAAGGTGGCCAACTTCGAGTTGGACATGGGGTTGATCGAAGGGCCCTGTCATTTGCCGGAGCTGCGTGCGGAGCCCTGGTTGCTGGACGAACTGCTGGTCGTGGTCGGTCGCCGACATGCGTTGGCCAAGCAGCCCAAGGTCGCGCTGGCCGACCTGCGCGACGCCGACTGGCTGTTGCGCGAGCCAGGCTCGGGCACGCGTGAAGAGGTCGAGCAGTTGCTACTGCGGCATCTGCATGCGTTGTCCGATACCCGCCAGATCGGCAGCTCCGAAGCGATCAAGAACATGGTGGTGCAGGGCTTGGGCGTCAGTTGCCTGTCGCGCTGGGTGGTGGATGAGCTGATCGCAACGAAGAAGTTGAAGCCGCTGAGTGGCGGGCTGCCGCGACTGACCCGGCGGTTCTTTCTGATCGCGCATCGCGACAAGTTTTTTTCGCCGAATCTGCAGCGCTTTCACGACGCCTGCCTGCAGTTCAAGCTGGAGCGGGGCGAGCCTGCGCACCGTTAGGCATCGGCCATGCGCTGCTGCGCAATCGCGTGCGGCAATGCAGCAGGGTGATGCGCGCAGCAACGCCTGGATGTGACGCGAAGGCAGCGCGGCGATGATGTGAGCGCGGTCACCTTCTGTTGCGTGCAGTGTGTGTGTCGACTGCTCAACAGCCCTCGGCATCGCTTTTTCCATACAGATGCCTATACTGCCCCCCAGTATCTTGGGTCGAGGGCCGGCATGCCGCATTCGCCGCTGGAAAAGAAACGCGCGTTGGCGCGAGTACGGCGATTGCGTGGGCAGTGCGATGCACTTGAGCGTGCGTTGCAGTCGGGCGCAGACTGCGCCCCAGTGCTACAGCAGATCGCCGCGATCCGGGGGGCAGTGAATGGGCTGATGTCGCAGGTGCTTGAAGCGCATATCCGTGAAGACTTCGGGCATGCCGCTGCGTCCGATGCACAACGCGCCGAGCGGGTACAGGACTTGCTCGGCCTGGTCCGGTCTTACCTCAAATGAACTCCCACCGGGCCGGCGCATGCCGCGCCCGTCCTCGAACATCCTCGTCAGGAGCGCTATCCCAATGAAATCCCGTGCAGCAGTCGCATTCGGACCCGGCAAGCCGCTGGAAATCGTCGAGATCGACGTCGCACCGCCGAAGGCCGGCGAAGTGCTGGTCCGCATCACCCACACCGGCGTGTGCCATACCGATGCCTTCACGCTGTCCGGCGATGACCCGGAAGGTATCTTCCCGTCGGTGCTGGGCCACGAAGGCGGCGGCATCGTCGAGCAGATCGGCGAAGGCGTGACCAGCGTCAAGGTCGGCGACCACGTGATCCCGCTGTACACGGCCGAATGCCGCAAGTGCAAATTCTGTCTGTCCGGCAAGACCAACCTGTGTCAGGCCGTGCGTGCCACTCAGGGCAAGGGCTTGATGCCGGACGGCACCACGCGCTTCTCCTACAACGGCGAGCCGATCTTCCACTACATGGGCTGCAGCACCTTCAGCGAATACACCGTGGTGCCGGAAATCTCGCTGGCGGTGGTCAATCCCGAAGCGCCGCTGGAAAAGGTCTGCCTGCTCGGCTGCGGCGTCACCACCGGCATCGGCGCGGTGCACAACACCGCCAAGGTCAAGCCGGGCGAAAGCGTGGCGGTGTTCGGGCTGGGCGGCATTGGTCTTGCGGTGATCCAGGGCGCGGTGCAGGCCAAGGCCGGGCGCATCCTGGCCATCGATACCAACCCGGGCAAGTTCGACCTGGCGCGCAGCATGGGCGCCACCGATTGCATCAATCCGAAGGACTACGACAAGCCGATCCAGGAAGTCATCGTCGAGTTGACCGACGGCGGCGTGGATTTCAGCTTCGAGTGCATCGGCAACGTCAACGTGATGCGTTCGGCGCTGGAGTGCTGCCACAAGGGCTGGGGCGAGAGCGTCATCATCGGCGTGGCCGGTGCAGGCCAGGAAATCAGTACCCGTCCGTTCCAGCTGGTGACCGGCCGCGTGTGGCGCGGCTCGGCCTTCGGTGGTGTCAAGGGACGTACGCAATTGCCGGGTATGGTGGAGCAATCGATGAAGGGCGAGATCGATCTGGACCCGTTCATCACCCACACCATGCCGCTGGAAGAGATCAACGAGGCCTTCCATCTGATGCACGAAGGCAAGTCGATCCGCACCGTGATTCATTTCTGACCGTACGGCCAGGATCGGCGCGCGGCCGCTTCCGCGCACGCAGTACCCGATACCCGGGAGGGGCATGATGACTACCGTGTCGATTCATCCTTCGGTGGACAGTGGAGTAGCGCGTGGGGCGGCCGGCGGCTTTGCAGGCGGAACCCTGCAATGCCATTGCGCCAGCGACAAGGTAACCGTGGACGTGGCGGCGCAGACCGCGCACAACCACGCTTGCGGCTGCAGTAAATGCTGGAAGCCGGAAGGGGCGACCTTTTCCGTGATCGCGGTGGCGCCGCGCGACAAGATCACGGTGACCGCACATGCGGAGAAGCTCAAGATCGTCGATGAAAGTGCAACGATCCAGCGGCATGCGTGCACCGGCTGCGGTGTGCACATGATCGGCCGCATCGAGAAAAAGGATCACGCGTTCTACGGTCTGGATTTCATCCACACCGAACTGTCGCAGCAGTCGGGCTGGTCGCCGCCGGGCTTTGCGGCGTTCGTGTCGTCCATCATCGAAACCGGTACGCCGCCGGAGCAGATGGAAGGCGTGCGCGCGCGGCTGACCGAGCTGGGCTTGCAGCCGTACGATTGCCTGTCGCCGGGGTTGATGGACGCGTTGTCGGCCCAGGTGGCGCGTCAGAAGGGTCTGCTGCACTGACCCACCCGCCGCGCAGCCGGTGATGCCGGCTGCGCGGTCTTCTTTACGAAGGAATTCCATGGAACGTATCGAACATCGCGCCTGCTTTGGCGGTTGGCAGGACGTGTACCGGCATCAATCGCAGGCCTTGGATTGCAGCATGACGGTAGGGGTGTATCTGCCGCCGCAGGCCGCCGAGGGTCCGTTGCCGGTGCTGTACTGGCTCAGTGGCCTGACCTGCACCGAACAGAACTTCATCGGCAAGGCCGGCGCGCAGCGCTATGCGGCCGAATACGGCGTGATCGTCGTGGCACCGGACACCAGCCCGCGTGGCGACGATGTGGCCGACGCGGAGGGCTACGACATCGGCAAGGGCGCCGGTTTCTATGTCGATGCCACGCAGCAGCCGTGGGCAGCGCATTACCGCATGTACGACTATGTGGTGAACGAATTGCTGGCGTTGATCGAAGCGACATTCGCCACCACCGGTGCGCGTGCGATCAGCGGCCACTCGATGGGCGGCCATGGCGCATTGACCATCGCGTTGAAGAATCCGGGCCGCTATCGCAGCGTGTCGGCGTTTTCGCCGATCGTGGCACCCAGCCAGGTGCCGTGGGGCGAGAAGGCGTTTGGGCACTATCTGGGCGACGATCGCGACAGCTGGAAGGCGTATGACGCCACCGCGCTGATCGCACAGGCGCAGGAGCGTTTGCCGCTGTTGATCGATCAGGGCGGGGCGGACGAGTTCCTGGAAAACCAGCTGAAAACCGGGTTATTCGAAGACGCTGCCAAGGCTGCGGCGTATCCGGTGACCGTGCGGATGCAGCCGGGGTACGACCATAGCTATTACTTCATCGCCAGCTTTATCGGCGAGCATATTGCGCATCATGCTGCGGCATTGCGTGGGTGAGTGTTTCGTTGCGTAAGTAGTAGTTGGCTGAGTGAGTAGTGGTGCGTGTGCGATAGGGCGACGCACGGTGGTGCGCGTGGCGTGGCGTTGCTGTGTTGTGCGTTCTGGTGCCACGCATCAAGCGGCGACCCGATGTCCATTCTCCCGCTGGGAGAAGGTGCCCCGCAGGGGCGGATGAGGGTACGGGCCGCAGCTTGGTGCAGAGAGTGATTGCATGCGTGGCTTCGCGCCGTACCCTCACCCCAACCCCTCTCCTTGTGGGAGAGGGGCTTTAAGCGGCACGATGCCTCTGACTGTACCTAGTAGCGCAGTTGCTGCGCAGCGTGTCTGCCTATCCGATGTACGCCGTCAACGCACGTCGCGCATTTCCCAGTGATGGCCGGCCAGGGCCTGCATGCGCTGCTTGAACAGATCGCCGGGGATGCTGGTGGTGGCGACCAGGTCGATGCGCAAATCGTCCTGCTTGCCGGTGACGGTGGCCGACGGATCGGTGATGCCCAGGCTGGGGTCCACCTCGTCCGGGTCGGCCTGCAGCTGGCGCCAGCGATCGAACCAGGCCGGGTCGCGCAGTGCGGCCTGCAACTGTTCGGCGAAGGCCTCGGCGCCGTTGGCGGTGAAGCTCACCGACGGCGCGCTGCCGCGGGCGAGCTTGGGGTCGGGCAGGCTGATCGAGTAGCTGACAGGCATGGACACACTCCGTTGAATGACGGCGGCACACTAGCCGAGGGCGGGTGAGAACGCCGTCGAAGGCCATGCGTCGTGACGCGCTTGCCTCAGGCAGAAAAACTGTGCGGTTCGGCTGCGAAGGCCACCGCTAGCGCGCCCTTGCCCACGTTGACCATGCCGGTCAGGCTCATCACGCTTTCGAACAATTCCACGCCATGGCTCTGGCAGGCGGCTTGCAACGCGGCATAGCCGGGCAGGGCATGCAGCTCGGCCAGCTCGCCGCCATAGCCCACGCACACGGTGGGTGTCATCAGGCCCTCGCGGAGCTTGCGCACGGTGAAGCCGAACAGCTTCTCGGCCGACGGCTCGAAGCCCTTAAGCTTGGCCACCGGTTCGGTGACGCCGCGATACGCGCGCAGCACCGGCTTGATATCCAGTGCGCTGCCCAGCGCCGCACCGATCAGGCCCACGCTGCGATCGCCCTTGGTGCGTGCACGCGCGCGCAGGTAATACAGATCGCGCGGAATCATGTAGCCGTAGGTGTGCTCGGCCAACTGTTCCAGGCGCGTGCGGATCGCTGCAACACCCTGGCCTTGCTCGCGCAGGCGTACCGCTTCCACCGCGGTGATGCCCTGGCCGGCAAACAGGTTCAAGGTATCGATCACGCGCAATGCGAATGGCGAGCTGTGACCTGCGGCCTGGCGAATCGGCTTGTAGTCGTTGAGGATCGCGAAGCTGGCCTGCATGGCGTTGTCGTAGATCTGGCTGCGCAGCTTGGAGATGGTCAGGCAGAACACGTGGTCGTAATCGATGACCAGACGCTGCAGAAACAGATCGCGGATCTGATTGACCGAAAACGGTGTGGTTTCTGCCTCGTGGCCGCGCTCGGCCACATGCGCCTGCAAAAAGCTCAGCGTGGCTTCTTCATCGCGATGATCGGCCAGCACGGCCTCGCCGATACGGACGCTGATCGGCAGCACGATCACGTTGTTGCGTTGGATGAAGTCCTGCGGCAAATCGCACGCACTGTCCACCACGATTCCGATGCGCATCGTCGCCCCCTCCGGCTATTGCGTCGTTTCCAACTACGAACGCTATCGCAAAACCGCCGCCGCGCGTAGACCAGCGGTCGGACCGGCCATGCCGGGAGGCGGCCAGCGGCACCAAACCTGTCTATCGAAGGGCGGTTCTTTACGGTGCCCGCGGTGATCTGCGCGCTGGGCGTGTAGTGGTTGGGCAGGTTGGAGACGGCATGGTCGGCCCAGGTGGATTGGCAGGGACAGCGCCTCGCACGCAGGAACAAAGAGACGGCAGCGTCCGTCCAGCGCAGTCTCCGGCCACCGGCATCGACACGACCACACGGGCATGTGGCTCTGCACCATTTGCGTGCGGCGCCAGGCCACGCACCTGAGCGGTACATGCCGGACCGACAGGAAGTTGGGTGCGAACTGAGGACCAGGGCACGCTCGGGGTGCAAGGTAGCGCCCGCTATCGCGCTTGGCACGGCTGTCCTGCCGGAATCGCTATAGCTCCTGCCGCAGTGCCGCTGCTAGGGTCGGCCGCAACCGCTGCAGGGCGGGTCCCGGGAGCGCCGCACTGGCGCCGCCGCGCTGAACACCATGGAGAGTCCACATGCACACCACCCCATCCAACACCCTCACACAGACCGGTGCGCAGGCGCCCCCCACACGGCGGCGCGCATCGCGCTGGTGGAAGGCCGCGCTGGCGATCGGCCTGGTGGCGCTGGCACCGGCAGCACTGGCCGGGCCGTACAAGATCTTTGGCAATCACTATGCGTGGGTCAATAATTTCAACGATCCCAACAACATCATCCAGGGCACCTTCGGCACCGGTAGCACGCCGGAGCTCACCGTCACCTTCAACTTCGCCGACTACAACCTGTATGGATATCCGGCGATCGTGCGCGGCTGGCACTACGACTGGAATCCGACCAGCGACAAGCTGTTCCCCAAGCAGATTTCCTCGATCAACTCGTTGCCTTTCAAGTTCAACTACAGCGCCGGCGGCACCAATCTGGCAGGCGATTTTGCCTACGACATCTTCTTCCGCTGGGATACCGCCAAGGGCAATCCGCAGCTGGAAGTGATGATCTGGGGCGACCATAACTCCTGGCCGATCGGCACGGTGACCGCCACCAAGGTGATCACTGCAGGCGGGCGCACGTTCGATCTGTGGGAAGGTTTCAACTCCGGTGCCGGCTACTACGTCTACACCTTCATCCCGACCGGCACCGCCGGCCAGCCGACGCTCAAGACCAGCGGCAATCTCAACATCGATGCCAAGCCGTTCTTGACCTGGCTGCAGAACAATCGCTCCAAGGATGGCCGCTACAACAACAGCATGTATCTGCATGCGGCCGAAGCTGGCTTTGAAGTGGTGCGCGGCAATGGTTGGGCCAAGGTCAGCGCCACGATGGATGCCAAGTAACAGCCCCTGATGAGCGGCGCATGGACCGTCAGCGATGCGGTCGGTCCATGCAGCGGTGTGTCGTTCACGGTATGCACCGCCGCCCGCGCGCTGCTACCTGCACTGCTACTGGATTCAGTCGCATCGCAACAATGACGTGGTCGTCTGTGCGGCGCATGCAACGCATGTGTCGCGCATCGGATGAGGCCACGGTGATCGGTCTGCAGGGATGTCCATGTCCGCGCCCCGTCAGTGCGCGGGCATCCGGTGCGGCGCGAAGGCGTCGTTGTGCCGGATGCATCCACGGTCATCGCCCACCCGCTGGCGTGTTGCCAGCGGGCGAGCGTGGCCCGCCTATCCATCATCGGAGTTCACCTCATGCACGTGCACGAACGTTTCCGTTTGCCCTTGCGTCGCGGCTTACTTCTGCACGCCACCACGCTGGCCTTGGTGCTGGTTGCCTCCAGCGCCAGCGCCGCGACCGGCGAGACCAAGGTCTACGGCACGCAATACGCTTACAACAATAATTTCAACGACAGCAACAACAACATCAAGGCGACATTCGGGTCTGGCAGCACGCCCAGCCTGACGGTCTCCTACAACTTGCCCAGTGGGCAGTTGTACGGTTATCCGGCCATCTGCCGCGGTTGGCATTACACGATGAACCCGGCCACCGACAGCTATTTCCCGCATCAGGTCTCGAAGGTCGGCAGCCTGAGCGGCACGCTGGCCTTCACCACCAAGGGCAGCGGGCAGACCGGCGACTTTGCCTACGATCTGTTTTTCCGCAAGGACACCAGCAAGGGCAATCCGCAGCTGGAAGTGATGATCTGGGGCGCCAACAATTCGTACCCGCTGGGCACGTTGACCGCGTCCAATGCATTCACCTCTGGCGGCGTGACCTACGATCTGTGGGAAGGCAATAACTCGGCCGCCGGCTACTACGTCTACACCTTCATCCCACATGGCAGCGCCGGCAACAGCAACGCGCTTCCGGCCAAGGGCAACCTCAATGTGGACGTCAAGGCGTTTTTGACCAGGTTGCAAACGCTACGCGGTGGCGATGGTCGCTACAGCAGCGAGCTGTATCTGCAGGTGGTGGAAGGCCGTTTCGAGGTGACCGGCGGGATGGGGACAGTCTCGCTGACCGGCTCGATTGCGGCCAAGTAACTGCGACCACTCTCCATCGACGCGATGTGGCGATGACGTAGTCGATGCATGCGTCGCGCAACGTGGCGTATGTGTGTGCGCCACCTGATGCGGCGCCTCAAAAGATGACACAAACAGCTTGAGTCATGGTCACCACTGCACGTGCGTGTGTGCAGTGGTGGTCATGTAGGTGCTTCCAGGCCGCAAGCGATTTAGAGCCGCTAACAAACCGACAATGCTCACCGCCAGGCAGGCGCGGCCGGTGCTCGGTGCGGCATGTGCCATGCGTGCACTCCGGTTATGAGCGCGCCGTCCACATCCACCTGACGACTGCTCTCTGCATTTTGTAGCCAGTCTTAGAGCAACTAAAAACGACTGTGATCAGCGCCAGACATGCGCGGCCGGTGCTCGGAGCGGCATGTACTCAGCGTCCACTCCTGTTCTGGGCGTGCCTTACCCACCTGACGACTGCTCGCTACGTTTTGTTGGCCGCTCCTAGAGCGCCACTAACTGGATGCTGTCGAACACCACCGCGGGGCTGAGGAAGCCGTTGTCCGGCGATCCCGATGCAAGCCCGATCTCGATGCGGTTGCTGCCGGCCTGCAGCGCCGAGGCGGGGATATCCACCTCATACAGCGTGTTGTTGCCGCGCGTGGTGCCACGGGTGATGCCGCGCGTCTTGGGTTGGTTGGGTGCGGCAGGAAGCGGGCCATTCCAGCGCGCGTTGACGGCGATCTGCGGGCGCGCGCTGACCTGCGCCAGCGGCACGAAAATACGCAGGCGATAGCTGCGGAGTTCATTGGAGGCCAAGGTGAAGTCGATGCGGCTGGGCGTGTTGATGCTGCGCCACTGCACAGCCGGAAAGCTTCCCACGCTGCTCGACCCGACGGTGTAGGTGACCGGTGTCCAGCGCATGCGCGTGTCGGAAGGGTGGGCACGCGGCAACAACTCGGCATGTCGAAATCCGGCCGGCGTGCCGTCGAGCACACCGATCTGCCATTTCACCGTGCCCGGCAGAGTCACTGCCTGCAAGGCCGCTTGCGCGGTGGCATTGGCGAATACTTCGACATCGCGTTGCGCCACTTCCAATTCGCCTTGATACAGCGTCATGCGATAGCGGCCCGGCCGCACGCCGGCAATCTGGTAATCGCCGCTGCCGTTTGCAGTGGCCCAGTATTGCGCCTGCTCGTTGCGCAGGCCGATCACGGCCGGCTGGCCGGACAGCACGCCGCTTACCCGCCCGTTCACCGCACCACGCCCACTGCCGGCCAGATAGCCGCTCAATCCCAGCGTGGCGTCGACAAAGTCGGTGCTCAGCTGCGCACTGCTCGGTGCGCCGCCATCGGTAAACAACAGGCCGTACACACCCTGCAGGCCGCCGCGAAACGCTTCGGTCTGGGTATGGTCGGAATACATGTAGTTGTAGAGCTCATGCGTTACGCGGGTTTTCTGCGTGGCGATGTCCTTGAAGAACGGGCCACCAGCACTGCGCTCGCGATTGCCCATCAGCATGAACACTGCAACGCCCGAGCCGCTGACGCCATGCACCTGGTCGTCGATCATGCGGCGCGCCGAATAGAACTTGGAGCTGGTGCGTCCGTCCGGCAGCAAAAACACGTCTTCGCCTTCGATCACGGTGCCGACATTGGAGTCGGGCTCCTGCTGCGCCGTGGGCAACTTGGCGACGTTCAAGCGCGCGATGAAGCGCAGCTCGCCCACTGGCAGCAACGTCGGCGCATAGGTGGCCATATAGATCGCATTACGGCCCTTGCGTGCGATGTAGTAATGGGTCAAATCGCCGGCCTTGGCCGACACCACGATCGCCCCGCCCACGACGCGTGCCTCCACGTTGGCGCTGCCCAGTCCCGAGGCGATATGCGAGCCCTTCGATTCGGTGGTCTGCAGCTCGTTGTCGCGGTAGCGCATCGACACGATGTCGCCGTTGTTGGCGTTGACCGAAAACACCAGCTCGGCGCCGGTGTCCACCACCACGCGGTCGCCGCTGCGGGTGAATCCGAAGGCGGCCATGGCAGGCGCGCTGACGCTGCCGTACAGACACAGCGCGCATGCCAGCGTGCGCAGGATGGAGTGGCGCATGTTCAGTTCCTTAGAGCAGCTAATAAACCTACGGTGCAATCGCCAGGCAGGTGCGGCCGGCGCTCGGAGCGGCATGTCCCACTCGTACGCTCCGGTTCTGAGTGCGCTGTGCACACCCACCTGACGATTGCTCGCTACGTTGTGTTAGCCGCGTTTAGTTGAGGGGAGGACGTGGCCGTGATGCCGATGCGCGATGCTAGGCGGGCTGGACCTTGGCTGCGACCGTCGAAGATGCAGAGCGTGCGCCCGGTTCAAACTTCAGCAATGAATCCAAGTGCGGGTCACGCTTGTACTGCGACCTGGAGACGGCGCCTTGCTGCATGACCGCGATGGCTGCGTTTGGTCGCAGCTGTTTCAGGGCTGCTCGGCTTGGCTCAACGCGTCACGTGCGCTGGCGATGGCGTCAATCCATTGGTCGCGTTTGCCGATCACAAACCGGTGCTCGTCGCCGTTATCCACCTGCACCGCCAGCGACGTCGGTGCCACCGGCAGCAGCCCGAACAGCCGTGTCCAGCGCGGTTGCAGCGACACGATCTGATTCAGCGGAACGGTGAGCGAACGCGTTTGCACATTGAGCGCGTGCGGCTGGAACAACAGCGCGTTGGCGGTGAGGATCAGGCGTCCGCCCACCGCCTCGATCCCGCGCTGCAGATTGGCCGGTGCCTGGCGCAATACCACGCGCTGGATCGAGCGCAAGCCGCCGCCTTCAAACATCATGTCACTGGGAGGGGTCGGCGGCATCGCAAGCACGGTGCGGCTGCCAATCCCATGCACCTTGCGCGTTGGCCAGGCGGACCTGCCAGTGCTGGGTGTCGTCGCTGAGGCAGGTTGCCGTGGCCTGCAGTTGCGTGCCGAACCACTGCGGTGCGCTCAGTTCGGCGATACCGGTGGTGGCATCCTGGCTGAGCAGCATGCTGGTGGTGGAGATCAGCGTGCGCTTGTTGAAATCCAGGACACGCCACTGCTCGCCGTCCATGCCGTCGACTTGTACAACGGCCAGATAGCGGCTGCGGTCCGGCGAAATCACCACCTGGGTGCCGCCGGGGAGCTGCTTACCGCTGCGGGTGTCGATCAACACGCCGCCAAAATTGTCGCCATCACGGTGATGCAGCAACACGTAGGCATCGTGGCGATCGCAATAGCGGTACTCGGCGCCATCCAGCGGCTCATCGTAGGGTGGGCTGTCGTCGAACACCTGCGTGCCCGCATCGGTTTTCACTTCCAACCGATGCGCCCCCACGCGCCGCACGCGATCGCCGGCGCCTGCGGCAATGGCGGCGGTTTCCTGCGCTGCATCGTCCAGATCTTCGCAGTGCAGCGTCAGTGCTGTGCGGGCAGGCGTCGTGGCGGCAGCAGCGATCGCCCCGGCACTCGAGGGCGGTGCAGGCGTTGTATCGCGTCCACATGCGCCCAGCGCAAGTACGGTGGCAAGGGCGGCGCAGCGGGTGATGGTCGAAACCAGAGGGGTAGGCATGGCAGTCCAGGGCGAACGGGATCAATCAACCAGCATCAATCAACCAGCATCAATCAATGAGGGGCGCTGCAGGCATTGCGCGGCGTCGAGGTCGCAACAGCGCATCGCAGCCAAAGGACATCGCGCCGCCGATGGCATACATCAGCACATCGTGCAGCGTTGCGGTGTTGCCGAGCGCGATGTAGGCCGCACTGCCTGGGCGCAGGCCGAGCCGGTCGGCCAGATGGATGGCCTGCAAGCCTTCGATCGCGCAACCGATGCCCACGGCCAGGAGGCAGGCCCATCCGGGCGGGCAGCCAAACACGCCACGCAGGCCGCAGTAGACCAGTGCCACGGCGAGTACATCGCCCAGGCTGCCGCGCACCCACGCACCGCCGATCCATCCCGCAGCGATCGCCACTTCGATCAGGAATAGCGCCACGGCCACCAACACGTAGCCCGCACGCGCGCGGAATGACAGGTCGCTCATGGCGTTTTTGCGGCCGGCCGCTGACGGCCCATGGTGAAGGAACTGACGAGCGGAATGCGGATGCCGCGCTGGCGGTCGTTGACGGTGACCTGCACCTGCCAGCGGCCGGGCGGGTCGCTGGCCTCCGCACGCACGCCCAGGCTGACCTGCGCCAGATAAACATGGCGCGGGTCGCCCTCGATCTGCGTCTGCAGACACGGCGCATCGACGGTGTTTTGCTCGGCATGCCCGGTAGGGTCGATGACGCGGATGCTGCACACCACATCGGCGCGCCGTTGCGCATCCAGCCCCGGGTTGGACAGGAAGATCAGCACAAACAGCGTGTCGCCGGTGGCGACGTGGTCGACCTCGTTGAAGTGCGGAGCGGTGTCGCTGGGCGTGTTCCATTTCTGTTGCCAGTCCGCATCCGAGGTCAGTAGCAGGCTGGCGCCCATGTCCTGCACGGTCTTGCGGCTGGGCGATTCTGCAACCGCTTCGCCCTGCGCGTTGATCCATCCCGATTGCGCCATGCCCGAGAGCGGCATCAAGCCCAGGGAGGCAGCGATGATGGATGGCATCAGGCGGCGCGGCAGGCGCATCGGCAGTCCTTGCAAATGGTGCCGGCACGCTGCCGGCGAGGGTGGATGCGCGGGCCGACGCATGCGCGGGCCTGCGCTGGCGAAACCATTGCGATACACGACACGCATCCACACAGGCGGCACGCACGTGGGGCAGTGAAATGTGCAGCAAGCGATCCCCAGCTGAGCGTGGCCGGCGCAGAAGAATCGCAGTGTACGAGGCGTCCATGTCGATTCCGAGCACCGGCCGCGCGCACCTAGCGGCCGCCCAGTTGGTGTGTTCGCTGGTCTTATTTCAAATACGCACGCGGTAGCGGTCCAGCCTGCTGCATGTAGCGGTCGCGCAGTTCGGTCTGACGCGAGCGCATCGGCATCTCGCGCCCGCCCAGCCACACCTGCTCGGCGTAATGCGCCACATCCAGCGGGTCGCCGTCCCACAGCACCAGATCGGCCTGCTTGCCCACTGCGATACTGCCGATACGATCGGCCACGCCGAAGATCTCCGCGGGCACGCGGGTCAGCCCGGCCAGGCCGGATTCCCACGGCAGGCCATTGGCCACCGCATTGCCGGCCAGCTGGCGCAGCTTGCGCGCGTTGTGCGAGGCATCGCCGCTCTGGGTGAAGCTGACCTCCACACCGGCGGCGCGCAGACGCGCGGCGTTTTCCAGCGTGGCGCCGATCTGATCGAAGGTCGATGGCAGATCCGCCAAGGCGTTCACCAACACCGGCACCTTGGCCTGCGCCAGTTGCGGCGCCAGCTTCCAGGCTTCGGCGCCACCGGCGATGGCGATGCGGACCTTCTCGCGCTGCGCCCAGCGCAACAACTGCCGGATGTCGGCGGCGCGTTCCACTTGCACCACAATGCGGCCTTGCCCGGCCAGATACTTGGCCAGCACGCTGCGGCCCATCGGGGTCAGCAAGGCATGCGGCGAATCCGCCGGCACGCGGCCGCGCGCTTCGGCCACCAGCTGATCGAGCAGCATCCATTGCGCCGCACGCGAGCTGCCGGTGAGATCGGATGCTGCCGCGCCAATACGGATGAACAACGCATGCGGGCCGACCGGGTCCGGGCTGCCGTCCAGTCGCACGATGCCGCCCTGGCCGGCGATGAAGGCGCCGCTGGTGGTGGCGCCGAGCGCGGTGAAGCCGATGCCTTCCACACGCGCCACCGGCACCAGCACCGAGTCGGGGTTGTAGGCCAGGGTGACGTCGAACTCGGGGCGCATCGGTTGCTCGGTCAGCTTGAGGCCGCTGTCCACGGTGCTGTCTTCGCCGGACACTTCTTCGATACCGATCTCGGTGATGCCGCCGAACAAGGCCGGCGTCAGCGGACGTCCCTTGGCATCGACCACGCGGCCATCGGCAGGCGCGGCGAGGTTGCTGCCGATCGCGCGGATCACGCCGTTTTGCACCAGTACGTCGGTGTGTTGCAGCGTGCCCTGTGCGGTGGCGGTGTGCACGGTGGCATCGCGGATCAGCACCTGCTGTGCGACGGCGGGCAGTGCCAGCGCGGCCATGACCAGCACTGTCAACGCGCGCAGACGCGGGCGGGCGAACCAGGCGCGGCTCATCGTGCCACCTCCTGGCCCAGCATGAAGTCCGACACCGGCTGCAGGGCGCGGTTATGCCGGTCGTAGACCTGCGCGCCGTCGATATACACCTGTTCGGCCAACGCATAGGAGCTGAAGGGATTGCCGTTCCACACCACCACATCGCCCATCTTGCCCGGCTCCAGCGCGCCGGTCTGTTGCTCGATGCCGAGCGCCTTGGCGGCGTTGCTGGTGAGCCAGCGGATGGCGCGCTCGGGCGCAATCTCGGTGCCGCTGCGGCGTGCGTTGGCGATCACCTTGGCGGCCTCCTGGTTCAAGCGCTGGATGCCTTCTTCCGAATCCGAATGCACGATGGCGCAGCTATTGGCCGGGCGGTCGACCATGGCGATGTTTTCCTGGATGCCGTCGAAGGCTTCCATCTTGAAGCCCCACCAATCGGCCCACAGCGCGCCGCAGACGTTTTCCTGCGCCAGCCGGTCGGCCAGCTTGTAGGCCTCCACGCCGTGGTGGAAGGCGGCGATGTGGAAGCCGAATTCCTTGGACAGGTCGAGCATGGTCGCCATTTCGTCGGCGCGGTAGCAATGGATGTGCACGCGGATATCGCCGTTGATGGCGCCGGCCAGCGTGTCGAGTTTGAGGTCGCGCTTGCCGCCGGCATCGCCGCTGCTGTCGTTGTCGCCGCCGCTGCTCCACCAGTGGCGCTTCTTGGTAGTCTTTTCAGGCGCGTTCTTCTGCAGATACTCGGCCGCATCGATGAACGCGGCGCGGTAGCCGGCCACATTGCCCATGCGCGTGGCGGGGCCGCCCTTTTCGCCGTAGACGCGCTTGGGGTTTTCGCCGCAGGCCATCTTCAGGCCCCACGGCGCGCCGGGAAACTTCATGCCCTGGTAGGTGGTGGAAGCCACGTTCTTGAGCGTGACGCCGCGCCCGCCGATCAGATTGGCCGAGCCCGGCAGGATCTGCAGCGAGGTGATGCCGCCAGCCAGCGCGGTGCCGAAGCCCGGGTCCTGCGGCCAGATCGAATGCTCGGCCCACACGTTCGGGGTGACCGGTGCGGTCATCTCGTTGCCATCGCTATGCGCGCTGACGCCGGGGCTGGGATACACGCCCAGATGCGAGTGCACGTCGATGATGCCGGGGGTGACCCACTTGCCAGTGCCATCGATGCGGCGCGCGTCGGCGGGCGCTTCGAGTGCGCGGCCCACCGCGGCCACCTTGCCGTCGCGCAGCAGCACGTCGGCATCGTCCAGCCGCTGCCCGGTGCCGGTCAGCACCGTGGCGTGCTGGATCAGCACCGGACCGGACGCGAGCGCGTGGTAGGTGCTGGGGTAGGGGTCTTGCACAAACCGCGATGCCGCAGACGCAGGCCCGCACAGCAGCGCCGCGCCAAGGGCGGCGAACAGAATGGAACGCATGGATTTCCCCGGTGAAACGAAAGCGTAGGCCGCAAACCTAGCCGCCAGCGCCGTACTTGCCAAGTGCTGGACGTCGGGGAGCGGTGGCCTCATCACATGCGCACGTGCATGCTGTGCCGTATTCGTCAGGGGGAACGTCGATGATTGCCAAAACAGAGCGCAACAAACAGGCCGATGTGGTGCTGGCCTTCTGGGAACTGGCCGGCTCCGCGCGCTGGTTCACGCATAACGATGCGTTCGATGCCAACTTTCGCCAGCACTTCAGCGAGCAGCATTTTGCCGCCGCCCGCGGCGACTACGCGGACTGGATGGCGCGTGCCGAAGACGCACTGGCGCTGTTGATTCTGCTGGATCAATTCCCGCGCAATGCGTTCCGGGGCAGTGCGCACGCCTACGCTACCGACGGGCTGGCGTTGCGTTACGCCAAGCAGGCGCTCGAGCAGGGGTTCGATCAACAGGTCTCGGCGCAATTACGGCTGTTTTTCTATCTGCCGTTCGGGCACGCAGAGGATCTGCAGGAGCAGGCGCGCGCCATGCAACTGACCGCTGCACTGGACGATGCGGAAGCCACGCGCTGGGCGGCGGAGCATCAGCAGATCATCCAGCGCTTTGGGCGGTTTCCGCACCGCAATACGGTGCTGGGGCGCGAGACCACGGCCGAAGAACAGCAATTTCTCGATGACGGTGGATTTGCCGGTTGAGCACCGGCGTGGCCTGTCCACGCCAAGTACGTTGAGACCGAATCTGCGCCCCCTGCGCGATGCCGCAACCGGCATCGCGCAGGGGGGCAGCAAAACCGATCAGCAGCCGCCCGGCAATCCTTCCGAGCGCCAGCCGGTGCCTTCGCCGAGCAGCAGATAGAAGCCGTAGCTTTCGTAGCCGCTTTCCGACAGTACGAAGTCGAGCGTGCCATTGCCGTCGATATCGCCGAACTGCAGCAGGTGCGTGCGCAGTGGCAGGTCCTCGCAATCGTCGCAGCCACTGGCCGCGCTGCCGCGGCGGAACTGCCAGCGGTTGCCGTCGTGTTCGAAGATCGCCAGCACGACGAGCACGCCGGTCGGGTTGTCCGGGTTGCCGGTCTTGGTCGGGTGGTTGGAGGTGAGCACCGCCACGCGCCGCTGCGGCTGCTGTGCATCGGTCACGATCTGCAATGACGCCGTGTCCTGCGCACGGTCCGCAGCGAAGGCCGCCAGCGCTTTGGACAATTCCGCCGGCTTGACGGTCTTGCGCAACTGCGCGGTGTCGCCGGCCTGACGCAGCAACTCGGTCTGTTCGGCAGCGGTGGCGGCGCGGCCGGCAAAACGCTTGCCCGGATTCAGATCCACCGTCGACAACAGCGGCGAGTGCGACAGGGCGGGGTTGCCCTTCAAGCGCAGTTTCGAGGTGCCGCCGCACATGCTGTTGTCGTCCACGGTCAGTGCAGCAAGCCGCACGTTGGCAGTGGAGACACCGTTATCGAAGGCCTGCAGCGGCTGACTCAGCAGCGACTTGGGCATGGTGGAGTCTTTGGCCACGGTCTTGCCCAGCCACACCGGAATGTATTCCAGCGGATCCTCGGACGGCTGGCTGTCGTAGGTCTGTACCAGCAGCACAGCGCGCGCGGGTTCGGCGGCCTGCGCGGCCAGCGGCAACAGGGCGGCCAGGGCGAGCGTTATCAGAGAGGTTTGCATTGCGGCGGGGTCCTTGTGGGTGTTGATCCATGAAAAAACGGACGCTCCAAGGAGCGCCCGTTTCGGTATGCAGTGGTGCGTGGCGTGCCTGGCCGCGCTCAGTATTTCGCCACGCCGTTGTCCACCTCGTCCGACCAGGCGTCGATGCCGCCGGTGACGTTGTAGACGTTGCTGAAGCCCAGGCCGCGGAAATGCTCGGCCGCCTGCAGGCTGCGCCCGCCGCGATGGCACAGGAACGCCAGCGGGGTGTCCTTGGGCAGTTGCTCGATCGCCAGGCGCTCGTGCGCATCCAGGGTGCGGAACGGTGCATTGACCGTCGCCAGTGCACGTTCGTCGGCCGGACGGACATCCACCAGGGTCAGGCTGCCGGCCTTGAGGCGGTCGTCGGCATCGCGCACCGACAGCTCCTGCACCGGCTTGGGCGCGTTGGGATTGTCGATGGCCAGGCCACGGCCCCGGATGTCGTCCACCCAGTCGATGGTGATGCCGTCGGCGCGGCGCGCGCTGGCCAGGTCGAACTGCACGCGCAGGCCGTTGGATTCGGCCGCGATGGCGTTCGGGTTGGTCGGCGCCAGCTGGAAGTTCGGCTGGAAATTCGCATCGATGGCCAGCGTCAGCGACGCATCCGGGGCATCGGCCAGCGCGCCCTTGAGCATGTCCACCGCGGCCGGGGTGATGGTGATCTTCGGCGGGCTGCGATCCGGCGCCTGCAGGCCGAGCATCGTGCTCAGCTCTCCGCTGTCGGCCATCTGCAAAATGATGTCGCTGCCGCCGATCAACTCGCCATCCACGTACAGCTGCGGAATGGTGGGCCAGTCGCCGTACGCCTTGATGCCCTCGCGGATCTCCTGGTCGGCCAGCACGTTGACGTGGGCATAGTCGATGCCCAGTCCGTCCAGCACGCCGATTGCCTTGGCCGAAAAACCGCACTGCGGCATGCTGGGCTGGCCTTTCATGAAGAGCACCACGCGGCTGGATTGCAGCAGCGTATCGATACGGGAACGCAGGGCGGGGTCGAGGGACATGGCAGCACTTCGGTGAGAGCGTGGAGACTGGGCATTCTACGCCGCGTGGCATCATGCGGCATGACCACGCCGGAAACGCTGTATCGCATCCCCTCCCACCCCTACCGCTGGGTGGGCTTGTTTGCCCTCTCGCAGGTGGCGGTGGCGGTGCTGTGGTGGCATCTGGGCTGGGCCTGGGGCCTGCCTGCGCTGCTGCTGTCGCATGCGGTATTCGTGGTGCCGGTATTCCTGCCGCGCGCACGCTTGTACGCGCCGGTGGTGGCGCGGCTGCCCGGTCACGCGCCGCAGGTCTGGTTGACCATCGACGATGGCCCGTCCGACGACACCCCGGCCATTCTCGAATTGCTCGATGCCTACGATGCCAAGGCCACCTTCTTTGTGGTCGGTGCGCGTGCCGAGCAGCGACCGGAGCTGGTGCGCGAGATCGTGCGCCGCGGGCACGGCATCGGCAACCACAGCCATACCCATCCGCAGGCCTGGTTCTGGGCGTTGGGGCCGCGCCGTATGGCGCAGGAAATCGGCCTGGCGCAGCGCACCCTGGCCAGTATTACCGGGCAGGCGCCGCGGCTGTACCGCTCGGTGGTCGGCATGACCAACCCCTTCGTCGCCTCGCCGCTGCGTGCGCACGGGCTGACCCGCGTGGCCTGGAGCGCGCGCGGCTTCGACGGCGTGCGCTGCGAACCGGACGCCACTGTGGCGCGGATCGTGCGCGACCTGCGCCCCGGCGCGATCGTGCTGCTGCACGAAGGCGCCGCGCACGGCCATAACCTGACCATCCTGCGTGGCGTGCTGGACGCGATGCGGCTACGTGGGCTGGTGGGAATCGTGCCGATGGCCAGGGCGTCGAGCAGTTCCAACGACTCTCACAGTTCCTAGCTGAGCGACATCCTCAGATTCAGCGGTGGCGGTGGCGGTGACGATGGCCCGCCTTCGCGCAAGCTGTGTGCGGGTGTGCTGCGGGGCGCTGCTGTTGATGCGATGGCGTTGAACCGGATCAAGCATGGCGTAGCCTCATCTGCATGGCGCTGGATCAGGCGCTGGGTGCCGCTGCTGCTGGAGCCGGGCGCGTCGCCGCTGCGGGAGGCGTGGTTGTGCTGGACGCGGGTGTGGGCGACTGGCGACCGGCCGGCATGCTGCTCGCTGCGCTTGCTCCGGTGGGTGCACGACTGCCGCCTGCCGTGGTGGCGGCTGCACTCGGCGCAGCCGCGGCAGGGCTGCGTGCGGCGGCCGCAGACGGAGCTGTCGGTGCGGTAGGTGGCGGGCGTGCCGCCGCAGGCGCGGGTGTGGCATTGGTCGGCGACGGGTTTGCCGGGCGTGGCGCGGTGCTGCCGGCGATCGCGGTGTCCATGCCGCTGCGCCGTTCGCGCTCGCCGGTGAGTTGCGCCTGCAGGCGCGCCGTACGCGCCGCGCTGGGGTCGGGGATGTCCGCAGAGGGATTCAAGGTGGTGCTGCGAATGCGATCCGCCTGGGCTTGCGCGGCCATCTGGTTGAGCGGCAGATAATCGCTGTGGAAGTTCAGTTCCACCGAAGAGCTCAGATCCAGATCGGTATTCATTTCTTCGGTGCGCTGCGAGCGCTGGGTGGAGACATAGCCGATGTTGTTCTCGATCTCCGCACTCGCGCCCCACGCCCCCATCCCGAATTTCCCCGAGGCCTTGACGCGGTTCTGCATGCTGAACTGGCTGCCGCGGTCTTCATTGGCGGCACTGCGCGTATCGATATGAAAACGCATCGCGGCATTGATGCGGCCGCTGTCCACCACGATGCGCTGCATGCCCATCGCCACCATCGTGGCCAGCATCTGCTGGCGCTGGCGGGCCAGGTAACGGCGTGCCAGTGGAACCAGCTGCTCCGGGTTGGAGGCGTCCACCGATTCGTCGTCGGCCAGACCCAGCGTTGCGCGGATGTCGTCGGCCACCGGCATGCTGGCGCCGGAACGCAGGCGGAGCCGCTGTTGGTCCTGTTCGTCCGGGTCGGGCATGTCGGCTGGATCCGGTGCGTCGTACTCGATCGCTTCGGGAAAATGCTCTGCCACCCACTGGCGAACCTGCGCAAGACCGAATTGGGTGCGCTCGAAACCGCTGGCCGAGGCCGAAACGGCGCCCAGCAGTTCGACGTATTGCTGCATTTGCTGGGCGTTGGAGTCGAGCATCGCGCGAAACACGCCGTTGATCAGATCGGTGACAAAGCGTGGAAACGACACCGCGTTGAGCACGCCGCGCGTGGTGTCGGCAATCCGCTGCGCAGCGTCGCCGAATGCGGGTTGCTGCTCTTGCGCGCGCGCCAATACCGTAGGCGCGGTCCGAGCGATCTGTTGATCGGCGGCGTGTTCCTCGGCAAGCAGATCGGCTGCCAACGCCGACACGGTCACCATGGAGCGTGCCAGCGCCTGACGGTCGTGCGGTGTCAGTGCCTGGTAGTGAGGCGCGCGTTCGAGCACCTCGCGCACGGCTGCGCGAACCCAGGGCTGCGGCGCATGCCCTGGCGGCATGCTCGATGCGGTGAGCGAGATCGGCGGCAGGATGTGGGCGGCAGGCATGACGGGGCCTCCAGGCCTAGGCCGCCGGCTGCGGAAGCGACAGCAACCAGCGCTGCGCCGCCGCCATCACTGCGCCATCTTCGGCGCGTGCGGCCTCCAGACCGAGCGGCATGGCAAGGTCCTGTGCGGCCAGCCATGCCAGCACCTGCTGGCCGTTGCGCCCCTGCTCGGCGAAGGCCTGTGAGTGCGCAGTGCCGGGATTGGCCACGCCGATCAACATCCACAGCGACTGCACGCCGAAGGCCAGTTGCAGTTGGCGGTCGCGCAGCATGCCCAACGCAGCGTTGAGATTGTCCACGATCTCGCGCGCGGCCATCGCCGCCATCGCATCGGCACGCTGCGACAGAAACTCGCCCACCGCCTGCGCGGTGGCGGCCAGGGCGACGTCTTCGCGCATGTCGCGGCCATCTGCCTCGGCGACGATCGCAGTGCATAACGCCTGCATCAGACGATCGAAATGCGGTTGTTCGAAAACGCGCTGGAAGATCGCATTGCGCTCGGCCGCGCTGAGTCGTTCGCGGCGGCTGCGCCAGAATGTGGCCAGCGATTGCGTGCCAGGCCCGAGCGGTTGGGTGATCGCGCCGCTGGCAAACAGCGCGGCGATTTGCTCGGCGGCGGGCAAAACGCCAGCCTGTTCCAGCGCAGCGGCAAAATACAGTGGTGCAACTGCCAGCAGGCGCGGCCGATCCTGCGCATTCGGTGCGCCGGGCGGCAGGTCGATCTCGCCCAGTTCGGCCAATGTGCGGGCCAGCGCCGCGTCGTGCACCGCCACGTTTGCCTGTGCCAAGGCCAGCGCCTGCAGCAAGGTCGCGTAGGGATGCGGCCAGGCTGCAGCGATGCGGGGTGCAGAAGGCGGGCGCATGCGGCGATTCCTCAGACGGCCGGTGCAGCGGCAGGACGACCAGCGGCCGGCGGCGGATTCGGGTTGAACGGTGTGGCATTGCCCTGGATGCTGGCGATCATGCCGGGCGAGGCCAGTTTTTCCATCGGGAAGTAATCGGATTTGAAGTTCACCCGCACCTCGCCGGTCAGTTTTGCCTTCATCTCCTGATCCGAGGACGACTCTTCGTTGACCGAGGATTGCACCGTGGTCATGTGCCGCTGCACATTAGTGTTGACGGTGCCTGCAGCCCCCCAGCCGAGGTTGATGCCGGCGCCGGATTTGCGGCGGTTGTAGCTGGATTGCGTGTCGTACAACGAAGCGCCCGCGGTGCGCTGCGCAGAGTCGGAGGCACGGAAGTCGAACACCACCTTGGCATTGATCGCGCCATCGGTCACCACGATGCGGTTGATGCCCAGGATCACCATCGACGAGAGCAGCTGTTGGCGGCTGCGTGCCATCTGCAACCGCGCGCCTTGCACCAGGCGTGTTTCCTGCTCCGGGTCGGACAGGTCGGTGATGGGCTGGGCCAGCTGCATGTCGTCTTTCATCTGCGTCAGCACCGCGCCGGCCTGATCTTCGTCGCGCACGCCCACGCGCGGGCCGGCATCGCCATCGGTCTCGATGGTCAGCGCCTCCGGAAAGCGTTCCACCAGCCAGTCGCGCGCATTGTTCATGCTGATGTTGTCGGTAGCGAATTGATCCACCGTCTGCGCCACCGATTTGAGCAATTCGCCGTAGGCATTCATCTGCTGGATGGAGGCATCGACGATGGCCTGGAACACGTTCTGGATCAACCCGCCGACGAATGCAGGAAAATCCACCGAGCCGATGTACTTCTTGAAGTTGTCGCCGCCTTGTTCCACCGAGGCGGCAGTGAAGTCGCTACCGGCAAACGTACCGATCTTGTCGGATGCCTTGTTCTTGGCCTGGCCGACGGGGTCGGCGAGTGCGCGCGCGCTTGGCGGCGTGTCGCGCGCAAGGATGCCGCCATCGGTGGATAGCTCCTGTTTTGCCAGTCCGTCGGGGTTGGACATGTAGGACGCAACGCGCACCATATTGCGTGCCATTTCCTGCTGCTCGGCCACTGGCAACTGGCGGAAGCCAGGCGAGGATTCCAGCAGGCGTCGCACCTGCGGCCGCACGGCCGCCAGGGTGTCGTCGTCGAGCCAGGCGGGATGACCGGAGGTCGCACTGAAACTGTCTGTGGCAAGTGCATGCATGGCAGTGGTGATCCCAGGTCATGCCGCAGGTGGAGCGGAGGGCGCAGCAGCGGTGTTACTGCCAGGGCGGTTGGTGGCCAACGATTTCACCATGCCCGGTTGCGCATTCATCTGGATCGCCGCAATCGACTCGGGATTGGCCAGTTTTTCCAGCGGCAGATAATCGCTCTTGAAGTTCACCTCGACTTGTCCTGCCAGGCTTGCCTTGGCTTGCAGCGAAGAATCGCTCTGTAATTGCGAGGTGCTCATCATCTTGATGATGGGCTGTTCGTTGTACTTGTAGCTGCCCTTGGCGTAGTAGCTGCCATCGCGCTTGTCGCTGGAGCCGTCGGCACTCTGGCTAGAGGTGCCGCCATCGCTCTTGTAGTCGTAATCGCCTTCGTAACCGCGCGTTTTCTGCACGTTGCCGAACATATCCTTCTGGTTATCCATCTTGCTGGCACTGTAGCGATAGCGGCTGTCGTCGCGTGCCTGGAAGTCGTACAGCACCTTGGCCGAGATGCGCCCATCGGTGACCACGATGCGGTTGATGCCCAGCATCACCAGCGTGGCCAGCAACTGCTGGCGACCGGTGGCGATCTGGGTACGTGCAGCGGGCACCAATACCGCTTCGACCAGATCGTCGTTGAGCGTGGTGACCGGTTTGTCCAGCGGCAGCGATTGATTGACGCGTGCGATGGCGGCGCGTTCGTCGACATCCTGACGCATCACCACGCGCGGTTGCGGTGGCGCACCGGTGTCGCTGCTGCCACCGAAATCGCCGAATGCATCGTCTCCCATCTGCAGCTGAAAGATGTCCGGAAACTGTTCCACCAGATGATCGCGGCCCTGATTCTGGGTGGTGTTGTCGTCGCGAAATTGATTCAGGCTTTTGGACACGTCGGCGACCAACTTGGCATATGCCTCCATCTGTTCGATCGACGAGGTGACGATGGAGTGGAACACGCCATTGATCAGTCCCGAGACGAAAGTGGGGAAATTGACCGCTGCCATCAATGCGCCGGCCTGTTGTACGCCGGTCTTCAGAGCCTGTCCGAACTCTGGCTGGTCTTCCTGTTTCAATGGCGTGGAATCTTCGCCAGCCATCGCACGCACGGGCGCGCTCTGCTGTTTCAGGCGCACGCCATCAGGTTCGGCGAGATAGGCGCCGATCTGCACCAGCCCCTTCGCCAACACTGCGCGCTTGTCGGCAGGCAGCTCATGAAACGCGTCGCTGCGTTCCAGCAACTGACGTACGGCCAGGCGTGCGGCGTCGTGTGTTTCGCGGTTGCCAGGCGGTGTGGCCGTGCGCGCGCTGGATCCGGCTGCGGGAAAAATGGCACTCATGGCAACTCCTGCACGACAGGGGGGCGATGGAAAGGCGATAGGTGATGCGACTCACTGCAGGGCGCGCGCGTCTTCGATGGCTTCGCGCATTTCAAACTCGATCGGTCGTACGTACAGGCTGATGCGTGCCGGCGAATTCGGCGTCACCCGGATACTGAGCACAGAGAAATGCCCTTGTTGCTCGGCATCGTCCATGCCGAAGGCATCCAGCCAGCGCGCTAGCGCAGCCAGTTGCCGGGGGCGCTCGGCAAGGCCGAGTTTGAGCAGATCCAGAAAACGCGCCGGCAGGTCCGGAATGGCAGCGAGCAGGACTTCCAGTTTCAACTCCGCACCATCGGGCGCATCGCGTAGGCCGATCAGCACGCCACCGGCCGGCAGTTCGAAGCGCCCGCCCAGGGCGACACCAACCACGCGCATCAACCCCGGCAATTGATGGCCGATGCCAAGCCGGTTCATCAACGGGCCTAGTCCATTCACCGCCAATGCGCCGCGATGCAAGAACGTCACCCGCTGACTACCGGTATCGCGCTTGCAGCCGATCGAGGTGAAGATCGGCACCAGTCCGGGCAGTTCGTCGCAGGCCAGCTTGGTCAAGCGCGACAACGCGGGCGCCAAGGCATCGATCTGATTGGGCAGCAGCTCGTAGTAGATCTTGGTGGCGTAGAGCCCATCCTGATCGAACGCGCTACCGAACCAGGCGCCGTAGTTCATCCAGCTCAAGCCGCCGAAGCCGCGCCATGCTTCGCTGCGCCTGTCGAACCAGCGCAAGGCATCCTGGCCGAAGATCGGCGCGATCAACCTGCGTGCTTCGCGGGTGGCTTCATCGCGCCGTGCCACCGGCGAGGCCTCCGGGCCCAACGGTTCGATGGTGAAGCGCAACAGGTTGGGTTCGGATTCGGAAAACGAGGGTTCGTAGGGCACCGCACCGGGTGTGAGCGAGTTGCGTGCGTACGACACATCGTCGTCGGGCAGGTAGAAGGTGCGGTCGATCAAGCCATCGACGTAGGGCAGCGGGTCGCGGGTGCCCAGCGCCTTGGCCGCCGAACGCAGCGATTGACGGACCAGATGTTTGACCGCCTGCGGGCGATCGTCATGAGTGCGCATGCGCGTGCTCCTTATAGACCGGGCAGGCTGATGCCCGCCTGGTTGAGCAGATCGCGCGCGGCCTGCGGCATCTCGATCGGACGGCTGGTGATCACCGGCGATTCGGCTGGTTGTGCGTACTGCTCCACGCTGTTGTCCTGTACGCCGCCCACCGCAAGCCATTGTTCGCACGCCTGCAGCAGATCCCAATCGGTGGGATCGACAGTGGGTTGGTCGCTGCCGCGCAGCTGCGGGTTGGTGAGTGCGCTGATCGAAATGACTTCGCCATAGCGGCCTTCCAGGCGTTGTCGCGTATTGGCGATCCAGCGAATGATCACCGCACCGGCGCGGGCCTGGGTCCGGAAGCGGCTGGTATTGCGCGGGCCACCCAGGTAATTGGCGTTGACCTGGTCGATCACCTGCCACATGTCGCGTGCGCCGAACGCGCCACGCACTTCCGGGTCGCTGAGCAGGTCGCGGTATTCCAGGATCATCTGCTGCAACTCGGTGGCAGCGAAGTAGGCGATGCCGTAGCCGCTGCGCGACAGGCTGGCGCCCAGATCGCGTGCGGCCTTGCGCACCTGCTCCTGCGAGACCGCCACCGGTACGTTGGTGCGCAGCATGCGGTCCACACTCAGTTGGCGTCCGAACGAAGACACCGCCGACAGGAAGCGCAACCACAGCTCGTTGAACTCGCGATTGGGTTCGTTTCCGTTCGGGTCGCCACCAGGTGCGCCGAAGCAGCGCATGTACAGGTCGCGGCGCTCGCCTTCGGTGATGCGTTCGGCGGCCGTCTTGTAGTAACGGAACAGATAATCGCCGGCTTTGCCGCGTCCCAGCGGCAACATGCCGCTGCGGAACAATTCGACGATGCGTTCCACCACCTGCGGCATCCGCGTCTCTTCCAGCATGTAGGCGAAGTAGATCGCCTGCACGGCGTTGAGATTCTCACGCACGATTTCCACATCGGTGGAATCTTCCAGATCGGGCAGGATGATTTCCATAGCCGACGGGGGCGCGCCGGCCACCACGCCGGTCTGCATCTCGTACCCGTTCTGAAGGTGACTGGCCAGCCAGGCGTTATCGGCACCGATGCCGTTGCTGGCAAGCCGGCGCACGGTGGCGGCAAGATTGCGCGAACTCAACGCGCAGACGGTGTCTTTTGCGGAAGGTCGGAAATCGGTGTCGGTGCTGTAGCGGTCGCGTCGGTCTTCGGGATTGTCGTCGGGCCACTCGCAACCGACGATATCCGCATCGATCAGCCCGGAGGCGATCTGCGACTGGATGGTGACCTGGTAACGCGGCACCAGCAGCTCGAAGGCGGCGTCGAACAAGGCGCGGTTTTCGCGGTACTCGCCTTGTGCGGCGCTGACGCGTTGCACGAATCCGCGCAGGCTGGCGTCGGTGTAACCATCGAGCTGCAGCAGCCCGCAGATGCCGATGATTTCGCGCTCGTCGCAGCCAAGCGGGCCGCGTAATTCCTTGGGCGAGCGTTGCGAGCCGATCAGGCCGTATTTGTGGACGTTTTCCGTCGCACAGGCAAGTTTGTTCCAGTCCTTCTGTTGCTGGGTCGCAGTCACCAGCTGGTAGAACGGATCGACCACCACGTCGCTGGACAGCTTGGTCTTGATCTGCGCCAGTTCGTCGAGTTGCCGCGGACTGAGCCCGCCGCTGGTGTCGGCAGTCTTGTCGATGGTCTGCAGCACCTGGCGGCGTGCACGCAGTTCCTGGCGCTTCTTGGTTTCGCGCTCGCCGAGATCGACCAGCAGGATGCGATTCATGGTGTTCACTCCGGGATCGGACGGTTTGGGTGAAGGAGCTTTGCTGGAGGCGGTGCTGCTGGCCGCGGCCGCCTTGCTGCGACCGTTGGAGCGTGGTTTGGCTGCCGGGGCGACCGTCTTAGGGGTGGACTTCTTGGTAGTGCGCTGGGTCGCCATCGAACGTTCCTCGGCAGCGGGTGGGAGGTCAGGCCGCCACCGGCGTGGACGACGCCGGGACGGTGGGGGAATCGGCTGCGCTGTCTTCGTCGCGCAGTTGCAGGTCCAGATAGGCATCGAGCGCGCGGAGCGCCGCATGCGCATCGAGCACGCCGGCACCACAGTCGGCGACGCCGGCACCGCCAAACGGGCGCGCGCTATCGCACAGCAACTGACGGGCGGTTGCGCCATCCAGTGGCCAGGCGCGGCGTTGCGCGCGCGCTGCGAGCAAGCCGCACGCCGCCGCAACGAAGGGGGCGGCAAAGCTGGTACCCGAGGCGCTCTGGTAGCCGTCCAGGGCACAGGTGCGGATGTCGCGTCCCGGCGCGCACAGGGCAACGTGCGCGCCGCGCGTGCTGAAGCTGGCGGGCACCAGGTGCGCATCGATACCGCCCACGGCGATCACGCCGTCGTGTGCAGCGGGATAAAACCGCTCATGCAGCCCGGAGTTGCCGCTGGCGGCCACCAGCACCACGCCACGTGCCAGCGCGTAGCGCACGGTCTCTTCGTGCGGTGCGGGCGCATCCGGCAGCAATGCCGATTCCGGCGTGCCGAAGCTCATGTTGATGACTTTCACGCCCAGATCGATCAGACGCTTCATGCCGGCATCGATGTTGTCCAGCGCACCGACGCCGACGCGGCGATCGCCAGCCTCCAGCGCGGCGCCCAGCACGCGCGCCGGGGTGAGTCCGCATGCGCCTGCGCCACCGGGGGCGATCTGGCGGCCGCTGGCCACCAGGATGCCGGCACAGCCGGTGCCATGGCCTACTTCGTCCTGCGGACGTTCGCCGGCACGGCGATAGTCGCCGACCAGCGACAACCCGCCGACCGTTGCCGGGTCCAGATCCACGCTGTCGAATCCTGCGCGCAAGTGTCCGGCCAGTTCGGGGTGCTGCAGCGCCACGCCGGTGTCGGCAAGGCCGATCAGCACCGCCGGATCGCCCGGTTCCAGTTGCAAGGCCTGCGGCAAACGAATGGCCTGTTGCGCCCAGCTCTCGTGTGCGGCCAGGTGCGCTGTCGGGCCCGCAAGCGTGCGTGGGGTGCTGCTCAGATAATCGGCACCGACCCGCTCCACGACCGGGATTTCGGCCAACGCCCGCAACAGCGCAGGTAGCCGGGCGCCATCGCGTAATTCCACCCGCAAGACCCGCGCGACACCACTCAGTTGCTCGATAGCATCGAAGCGCTGTGCGCCACTGCGGCGGCTTTGCTGGCGGCCCAGGCGCGCGCTATGCAGACGCACCGCGCGGAAGGCATCGCCGTGGTGACGCAACAGCCGGTCGATCGGCCCGTGGTCCACCGCGTCGCTCATCGGTGTGCCGTAGCCTTGCACCGCACGCAGCCCCGGCAGATGCTCGGGCACTTCGCCTAGTCGCAGCGTCAGCAGCAGGCGGCGTGGCAGCAAGGCGGCGTGATGTGAGGCGGTCATGTCTGCGCACTCCATTGACCAAGACTGCCTGCGCGCAATGGCACGCAGGCGCTGCGCCCATCCTCGAAGTCCAGCTGCGCATCGCAGCCGAGTTGGCTGGCCAACGGTGCCAGCACCAGCTGTCCGTCGTCGGCCGAGACGATGGGAATGTCGATTCCCGCCGCACGCACCAGCGGCAGCCTGCTGCTGCGCAGTCCCGGTGCGCTCAGGTGCACACGCGTGCCGCTGTTGCCATCGCCATCGCTCGCCTGCACACGCGTCACACGCGGTGCTGCGGCACGTAGCAGCGCCTGTTGCAGGCGATTGACCGGCATTCGCGACAGCCGTGCGATGACATCGGCGCCCGCGGTTTCCTTGAGCTCGTTGAGCTGGGTAACGGTGCGCACGCCGATCCGTTCGAGCTGGCGTTGTTCCTCATCGGAGAACTGGTCGCCAAGCGCGGTCTTGAGACTGAATTCGGATTCGTCGGCGCGGAAATCTGCCGCGTTTTCTTCGATCATCGGTTTGGTGATCGTGGTCAACGCCAGCCGCACGGTACTGGCTTCGCTTTCGCCGGGACCGGCCGGGCGCAGATAGACATCGTCGTCGAGCATCTGCACGAACACGCGCAAATCCAGCGTCACGTCTTTCACCGCAAAGGTCAGCGGCAATTTGCCAACACGTGCCTTGATCGTCATCGCCGCCTGCGCCTTGTCCAATTGCTCGGTCAATGCCTGGATGAACAGGTCCAGTGGAACGCCGAGGGTTTGCAGCAACGGGGGCAGTTGCGCGCTCATGACTGATCTCCCAGCTGCCAGACCACATGCAGCAGCGACGGCGCAGCGTTCCAGTGATTGACGGCGAGGCTGCGTGGCACATCGGCCAGCAGGCGGCAACCACCGTCGCGCAGGATCGGGCGCAGCTCCAGCGGCAGCCGCATTTCCACATGCGTTAACTGCATGCCGGCGCGGTCTTCGATCGCCACCAGGCCAGCGTGCAGTTCTTCCAGCAATCCGGACAGTTCGCGCAACATCACGCCGCTCCTTCAGCGGGCGATGATGCAGCCGGTGCCGCCGCGGCGGGCACGAGGTTGCCGGCGGCTGCACGCATGGCGGGTGCGTTGCGTTGCACCAGCGCCACCTTGGCGGCATCTGCCAGGCGCTCCAGCGGCAATGTCTCGCTGACGAAATTGAGCTTGACCTCGCCGAACAGATCGGCGCGCACGTTCGATTCGTTCTGTGCATTGACCTGCAATGTCGACACCATGGTCGAGGTCTGCCCGGCATAACTGGAGGAGCCGCGCTCGCCCCAATTGTCTGCCTGTGCGGGATCGCTGCCGGTGGCATAGCCGACCTTGGCCACATCTTGTGCAGCGGCGCGAAACATCACCTTGCTGCTGATGCTGCCATCGCGCACCACCACCCGGTTCATGCCCAGCAGCACCATCGTTGCCAGCAGTTGCTGACGTTCGCTGCCGACCTTCAACCGCACCTGCGGCAGCACGCGCTGTTCGAGCAATTCGGCGGTGAGTTCCTCGTCGGCCAGCCCATAGTCGGCCAGCCATAAGGGTTGGCTGCCAGTCGTGCGTGGCACCAGCTCCGGCACGGTGCGCGCGCCGCCATCGGGGAGCAGCAAGACGATATCGCCGGGATAGTGCGTGGCCAGCCAATCGCGCGCCTGATTGAGCGAGACGTTGTCCTCGGTGAACTGATCCACCGTCTTGGACACCGCTGCCACCATGCTGGAATAACTTTCCATCTGGCGGATCGAGGCATCCACGATGGCGTCGAACGTGCCGTGCACCAGTTGCGCGACGAAGCCCGGAAAATCCACCTCATTGACCATCGCACCGGTACGTCGCGCGATGGTCTCGGTCGCCTGAGGCTTGACCGTGGCCGTTGCCGTTGCTTCGCCAGCCGACGGCGTTGCCGCGGTCGGTCCGGCCAGCGCACGCGCTGCCGCCGCAGTGGGGCGCTGCGGAAAGATCAGGTTGCGGTGGCCTGGAGCGCTCATGACCCGCTCAGCCCGCGACCACGGCGTCGGCCGGTTGCGCCACCCAGGTATTGCTGCGCTCATGCCGCCCATCGCCGAGCAGACGCAAGGCGATCCGCGCCTGCGGGTTGCCCTGTGCGAGCCCGCTGAAGCGGTAGTCCACGATGACGGCCAGCGCCGCAACACCGCTCACCGCATCTGCATCTTCGATACGCGCCGTCACCTCGACGCCATGGCTCAGCAGGGGCGGGGTGCCGGCAGTGATGCGAACCTCGCCGACGCTGCCGTGATCGGCAACAAACTCCAGCGTGATCGGCAGCGGAGTCGCTGCACCCTCCAGCGCCGGCCAGTCGTCGAGCACAAGACGGACATCGATGGCGGCGTTGCCGGAATCGATCAGCGTGGACACGGCAGACTTGCGGCCTTCCAGCTGGTCGAGGGTCCAGCGACAAGCGCCCGCACTGCCGCGCACCACACTCATGCGGGTACCGGCCACCCGGCTGGGCGTCACTGGCTCGCGCTGTTCGCCGGTGGCAGACGTTGTCTCCAATGCCTGCGCGTGCACCGCTGCTGGCGGCCTGGCCAGGCGCAACTGAGCACCGCCAAGCGATGCGGCGTGCGTGCTCGCTGCCGGTAGGTACAGCACACGCCAGTCGCCATAGTCGTCGGCAGCCATTTCACCGAATGCGCTTGCAAATTCCTGGAACGGCAACCAGTCGGCATAGCCTTGGTTGGTTGGATTGAAAACGACCGGATCGTTGTCGAAGGTCTGCCGCGTATCCCAGGGATTGAGGATGTTGACGATTGCGCTCGACGGATCGGCTAGATCGCCAGAGATACCGCTGAGCACCACCGCATGCGGCGCACCCACGATGACCACCCATAGCGGGCCATGCCGGTTCAACCAGTCCGCCCACTGTTGCGGCGTGTGGTACAGGCTGGTGTTGGAAGGTTGTTCGATGGCGTTAAAGCCGTAGCGCTGTCTGACAGCGTCCAGTAACTCGAAGCTATAGGACGTCGACAGGGTGGTGCCGACCTCGTTGGCCAGCGTTTCCGGGTCGATCGACGCGTGGCGCCGATACGACAACAGCATCGCCATCGCCGCCGCCCAGCAGGTGCGCTTGTCCGGTTGCGCGATCAAGGGCACGTCGTATTCGTGGACGGGCGCATCGCTCAGCGAACGCGTGGACAACGACTGCGCAGTGGTCGGGTAGAGGATGCGCACCACCTCCGGATGGAAGCGTTCGCTGAAGGGAGCAGGTGCGCTGGCGCTGCCGCCGCCATCGCCGGCCATCAGCCAGCTAACGAGCTTGTCCTGGAAACTTTTCCAGAGCCGGTCGGCAGCAAAAAAGCCGATAAACGCGCCCGGCCCACCGGTCCACCGGTCGGCACCACGGGTGTAGAACACGGTGGTGCCGTTGTCATCGCGGATTCCGAATTCGCGGTGACCGCTTACTGGATGATCACCGGACCATTCGGTATGCACAGTGGTGAAGCGCCAACGTGTCGGCTCTACCAGGCTTACGACAACCGACGCATTGTCGGGACCACCGATATTGACTTTGAAGACGGTGCCGACGGGAGTGGACGACTCCCATTGAATGTCGTCCACACCGCTGTCGTACGGGATGAATTCGCTGTAGGCGGTATCGACAAAATCGTTGAGATGCAGTCGCAGGTGTTCAAGAACCTCAGGACCGGTCCAACCATCGGGTAGACGCTCGCAACGCACTTCATAACGGTCCAGGCTGAGTTCGCCCTGTGCATCTGCGATGCGCTGAACCGACATCCCGCGTGCGCTGACGGCCTGTTCCACCGCGGCCGGTGCGCGCCAATTGAACAGATCGGCCCACTGCGGCGCGTAGCGCTGGGCGCGTTCCACATCGTCCGGCCCGATGATCAGTGCGCGGGCGTTGGTTGTGCTGCGTGGTGGTGCGGGTCGCGCATGCGGTGGGGACATTGCCTGCCCGGTCTGCATGGCGGAGGCCGACCGACGCGGCGTGGCGCCGTTCTGCGAGTCCTGTACGCCCAGCGAGAAGCTGACCGCCTGGCTCCAGTCCAGTGCTTGCTGGCGGATCCAGGCCAGCTTTGCGTCAGTCATGCGGCAACCCAGGTTGGTCGTGGCGTCATGTTGGGCCACATGCACGCCGACCACGTGGGCACGCGGTGCCTCGGTGGTGTCGATGTAGTACACCGGCGAGCCGCTGGTGCCGCCCAACGACTGCACATCGTAGGCAAACGTGTCGTCTGTCGGGAGCTGGCGGATGCGCCCACCATGCATATGCTGGCGATCCGGGTCGATGACGGCATTGACCACGGTGCCTGCAGTGCTGCTATCGAGCGAACGCGCTGCATAGCCGCTCACGACGATCTGTTCTTCGCGCGATTGGGTCAGCTGTTCCAGAATGTCGAAGTACTGCGGGTAGGCAACCGCGTTGGCCTCCGGCACGCGAATCAGCGCCATATCGAAATCGCGTTGGGATGCGTTGTATGCGGGATGGATGACCCATGCATCCGAAGTGACCTGAAAGCGCCCGAACGGCTCGCTTTCGCTGGTTGTTCCTGCATCGTGTTTGCCGGGCACGATGATCAGCGCACGCTTGCCATCTACTACGTGGGCGGCGGTCAATAGCAGACGCGGCGCGATGAAGAATGCGGTGCCCGCCGGTTCTCCTTCATCGCTGTCATTAAGGCGTCGCACCTGGCAGATCGCGCTGTAGGGCGCAACGGTGGTATTGACGACGCCAAACACCCAGCGCGCACTGCTGGCAAAGAACGCCAGCTGCGCCAGCAGCGCTTCGCCCAACGTTGTGGGGCTGTCGTATTGATCGATCACGCGCAGTGCGTTGACTGGGGCCGAGCCATGACGCGGCGTCTGCGTCGAGGAAGGTGCGCGCACAACTGGCGCCGAGCGCAGCGTCGGCACCGCCTGCGATGCGGGGCGCCAGCTCTGCGCGGCTGCGGTTGCTGCTGCGGCATCGGGCGATGAGGACGCGGCAGGCGTTGATGCCTCTGGTGACACGGTGGCGGCCGGAGTAGTTTGCGCGGGCGGCGTTGCGGAGGCAGGGGTTTGCCACAGCTCATCCGAGTACCCATCGCTGTAGCCGCCGCGGCCCGGATCGGTGGCCGGCGCAACCGCCGCGGCGGGCGCCGCGCCGACCACCGCATCGGCGCCCCATGCCAGCGACGCGCTGTCGCCGCCGTAGCCGTTGTTGCCATCGCTACGCGCGGTACGTCGCAGGCTGCGTTCGGTCAGCCCGGACAGCGAGACGTACATATTGCCGCGATCGGGCATCTGCACCTCGATTGGCCGCGCGCGGTCGCGTTCGCTGTAGGTCGCCAAGCCGAAGTACAACCGCGGCTGCCCGACAAAGCGCGCAACCACACTCGGCGGTACCAGATACATCGCATCGCGCCCCTTGGTGCCGGGCTGCACAAGACTGGAAAAGAACGTGCGCGACGTGCGGCGGGCGCGGTTTTCCGGCTTGAGCAACTCCGGGTCGGTGGCCAGCCCGATCTCGAACAGCGGGGTGTCGCTGCGCACGCTGAAGCTCAGCACATTGAAGCGGTCGTTGACGCTGTCGCGGGTGGCGCGGATGCGGGCCATACGGAACTCCTAGCGGCGCTTGCGGGGTGGAAGAGCGGCGTGCGGCGGTGGCGTGGAGACGGGAGAAGCGGGCAGAGCTGCAGCGGTGTTCGGAGCGCTGTCGATGTCGGTCGCGATGTGTTCCCAGAAGCGTTGCTGGGTGTCGATGCCGATACTCTCCAGATGGGGTTGCATGAAACTCATGGCCTGCTCGAGATGACGGAAGAACGTGCGTTCACCGGATTGCACGTGCTCGATCGAGCCGCGCCACTCCCGTACCGTGTCGTCGCCGTCGCCACGCTCTCCCCAAACCCGGACGATGAAGGCGGCGGTTCGGTCCTCCAGCAGTGCCATGCCCGCGCTCCGGGTGAGGTGGATTCACGCTAGGCCGCCTGCATCACCGATGCATCACCGCCAGATCACCGGTGAATCACCGCGCCGTCTTCCCGTGTGATGCAGCAGTGATGCATTGCGACGTGCAGCGCAGGCAGCGCCGGTCCACACGCCTGGTTGCCGGGGCGCGTACGGGTTGGAAAAGGGACAGCGTGCGGAAGTGGTGGCGCGTCACCAGCTAGTCGCCACGGTGGCTCCAGCCGGTGTCCCAGTCGGGCAACGCCGGTTACAGAGAGGGCCGGCCGCGCGCATCGCGCAGCAGCGGCACCTCGGCCGGGTCGCACGCCGGGACGGCGGCATTCGCCTTATGCGGCAGGCCGCACTTCGTACGCCATGCGCCGGGCTCGCCGGTGGTGCAGCAAGGCCGCTACGCGCGATGGACCTAGCTGGTTGCAGCAGCGCGGCGCCGCAACGAACACGCAGATACCTACGCGCTCGGCATCGGGCAGCGCGGCGTGCGCCAGTGTTGGAGAACTCAGGGTTCCAGAAACTGCAGGCTCAATTGCAGTTGCGCATCTGCCGCGGCCAGGCCACGACGTGCGTTTTCGATCAGCATCTGTGCGTGCTGGCCGGCGCTGTCGGCAAACGCGAAGGGGCGTGCAGCAGGTGCAGGCACCGTGTCTTCTACGCTCGTCCCGATGGCACCGTCGGCAATGCGGTGATAGAGCGTCATCGTCTCGCGCATCGGTTGGATCGCCAGCTCGCGCCGCAACAGCTCGCGGCAGCGCTCGAACTGGCATAAGGCATGTGCGCGCTGTCCGTTGAGCACGAACAATTGCATCAGTGCGCGGTGCACATCTTCGCGCAGCGCGTCGCTGTCCAGAATCGCTTGTGCATGCCGGATTCCTTCGCCGTAGTCGCGCCGGATCGTGGCGATCTGAACCAGGCGCCAGAGCGCGTTGAGATAACTGCGGCGATGTTTTTCGCGTTCGCGCAGCGCCCAATCGTCGGAGACATCCATCAGGATGTCGGAGCGGTACAGCGCGACGCCGCGTTGCAGTCCGGCGATTTCTGCCTCGGTCATCTGCTCGGGTGGCTTGCTCAGGCCTGGCGCGATGTCCTTGCTGAATTCGGCGACATCGAGCCAGACGTCCATCGGGCCATCCAGGCCGATCGCGCCGCGCCGGTCGCACACGATCAGATCGCCGTGATCCAGTGGCGGGGATTCGACGATGCGGCGTAGGCGCCACAGGGCGGTATTGAACGATCCCGCCGTCGCGCCGGCATCGCGTTCGGGCCACAGGCTGGCAATGAGCTCGCTACGACTGAAATACCGATGCTGGCCGATGGCCAGATAGGCCAGCAGACTGCCGCAACGTCCGGAGACCGCAACTGCGCGTCCTTCGTCCTGGGCAACGGAAACCGAACCGAACAACCAGATCCTGAACATCCTCGCCATCCTCGCTCGAATGCAGCCAATGTCCATTCGGCACACCTACGCCTGCGGCCCCTTCCGCGAGCGCCCCATGGTGGGCAAAAAGTCCGATCCACACCGATACGAGACATCCCCTTGTTGTCCCGGCATCCCGTGCCGTAGGACGGCCGGCGTGTGAGGGCGCGATCATGCCACGGCTGTTCGCGCAGGCGTAGCGATGGCGGACAGACGGCAGTCGCGTGTCAACCGCGCAGCGGATGCGCTGCGTCAGCATCGCTGACCATGCAGTCG
Organism: Xanthomonas sp. Leaf148; assembly: GCF_001423585.1. Taxonomy (GTDB): domain Bacteria; phylum Pseudomonadota; class Gammaproteobacteria; order Xanthomonadales; family Xanthomonadaceae; genus Xanthomonas. Next base: position 835,703 of record NZ_LMOP01000008.1, read on the forward strand.
ACATCCTGCAATCGACATCCTGCGACGATCGTCCTCCAAGGCCGTTTCCGCCGCTGCACGCGACGGCTATCCCGGTCGAATGCGCTGCATCGCGCGCGGCTTACCAGGCACGGCCTGCGCGGCCGTTTTCGACGGGGTGGCTGCGCGCGAAGGCGGGTAGGCGATGCGCCTGCGTATTGACAGCGATACCGACGGGAAAAACACCCATCAGCTTGTGTCGGCAAATTCGTCCGAGTGCCGCGGCCGCACCACGCCTTACGCCGGTCTGATGTTCGATCTGCACGATCGCCATGCGCTGTAGGTCAGCTACACCCGCATCTTCAAACCACGGAACAACCGCGACCGTGGTGGCTGCTATCTCGCCCTGCTGGAAGGCAACCGCTACGAAGTCGGAGCCAAGGGAGTTCCAGGCACCACGTTGCGTGTGTCGCGTGCGCACGTCAGCGATAGACGGTGCATGCAGAGGGCGCATCTGCTTGCACCATTGTCGCCAAGACGGCAGTGCTCAGCGCGGCTCGGCCACGATCAACCAGTTGTTGAAGGGCGTGTTGCCGTACAGCGGCGCGAAGGTCGCGCGCAGGCCGGCCGCATCCAGGTGGGCCTGCAGGCTGTCGCGGGTGGGGTAGCTGCGCGGCATGCGCTGCATCCAGCCGCTCAGATGCGCCAGCACGTCGGTCACGCGGCTGGTGCGTCCACGGCCGCTGGCATCGCCCAATGCACTGCGAATCACCAGCTTTGCACCGGGCGTGAGCATCTGCGCCACGCTGCGCAGCAGGCTGGCCTGCATGTCCGATTGCAGATATTGCAGCACGTCCAGAATGGTGACGCTGCCCTGATGCTGCGGCCACGCGATGCTCAGATCGACCACTTCGAACTTGGTATTGCCCAGATGCGAGCGTTGCGCGATGTGCTGCGCGCGGCGGATCTTGGAAGCATCCACATCCACGCCGTGATACGCCAGCGCTTGGCCATCGGCACGCAATGCATGCGCCAGCAAGCCCAGCCCGCAGCCCAGATCCAGCACCGGCGCAGTGGTGCTGCGCAGCTCGGCCAGCACGCCGGGATACAACGGGTCAGTGCGCAGCTTGGCTTGCGTGTAGTAGTAATCGTAGCGGTTGCCGAGCGGATGCTTGGGCAAAAAAGCGCGTGCGATCGCCAGCGCTTGGGCGCGGCTCATCGGTTGGGTGGCGGTGCTGTGCAATGTCGTTCCTTGGCAATCAGGCGTGCTGCACAGCTAGCTTAGAGCCAGTCGCCCCGATTGCGGTAGGCCCGGTTGGCGGTTTCGCGATGCGCGGCTGCGCGTCGTGGCGCTTTAGGCAGGCGTGTCCACAGATCCGACAGCGCCCAGCGCATCGCGCGCTGCAGGCAGCGCCATCGCTGCCCAACGCGCATACATCGCACCAGAGGGATGCAGACCATCGTCGACCAGCATGTCGACAGCATCGCCGCCGTCGCGACTGATGGCAGTGATGTCGACAAACCGCACGGCGCGCGCTGCGCAACGCTCTGCCGCCACGCTGTTGAAAGCGTCGATCTGCGCCGCGATCAGCCCCGCATCGCCGCCTTGCGCATGCGCGAATGGTGTCAGCCCCCAATCCGGAATCGACAGCACTACCACGCGCGCGGCATGACCACCGGCAAACCCGATCGCATGCTGCAACAACGTATCGAACTGGCTGCGGTATTCGTCCAGCGAGCGCCCGCGGTACTGGTTGTTGACGCCGATCAGCAGACTGACCAGATCGAACGTACCCTGCGGTGCGGCCGCGTCGATACCGGCCTGCAATTCGTCGGTGGTCCAGCCGGTGGTGGCGATGATCTGCGGTGGCTCCACGTTCCAACCGTGGGCACGCAGACCATCGACCAACTGCATCGGCCAGCGCTGCGCAGGCTCGACGCCTTCGCCGATGGTGTACGAATCGCCCAGCGCCAGATAGCGCAGCGGCGTACCAGGCGCCGCCATCAAGCGACGCTGCGCGACTTGAGTGGCACCACTTTGGTCACGGCCTCGGCACGGCGTGCCAGTGCGCGGTCGATGCGCGCAAATACATCGCGCATGACGCTGGCTTCCGGCATCAAGGTCACGCGGAAGTGATGGCGGTACGGCACGTTGAAGCTGGAGCCGGGCACGACCAGCACGCCTTCTTCGTTCATCAGGTCCAGCGCGAACTCGTGATCGTCGAAATTGCGTGCGGCCGCACCGACCACCGCCGGAAATGCGTACAGCGCCCCGGCCGGTGCCACCAGCTGCAAATGCTCGCTGGCCGCGCAAGCCTCGATCACCGCACGACGAGTTTCGTACAGACGGCCACCGGGTGCGCACAACGCGGAAATGGTGTCTGGCCCGTTGACTGCGGCATCGATGGCGTACTGGCCCGGCACGTTGGCGCACAGGCGCAAGGCGCCGAGCAGGTCCATCGCGTTACGCAGATCGTTGATGCGCGATTGCTCGCCCGACAGCAGCGCCCAGCCCACCCGCCAGCCGCAGGCGCGGTGCACCTTGCTCAGTCCGCCGAAGGTGATGCACGGGTGCGCACCGGCCAGCGGCGCCACCGGCACGAAAGCCGCGCCGTCGTACAGCACTTGGTCGTAGATTTCGTCGACCATCAGCAGCAGGTTGTGCTTGGTCGCAATCGCCACGATGCGCTCCAGCAACTCGCGCGAATAACTCGCGCCGCTGGGATTGTTGGGGTTGATCAGCACGATGGCGCGGGTGCGTGAGGACACCAGCGTCTCGATCTCCACCGGGTCCGGCTGGAAGCCGTTCTCCGGCGCGCAGCGGTAATACACCGGGCGGCCATCGTTGAGGATGGTGGCAGCCGACCACAGCGGGTAGTCAGGCGAAGGCACCAGTACTTCGTCGCCGGGGTTGAGCAGGGCGCGCAATGACAGGTCGATCAGCTCGCTGACCCCGTTACCGACAAAAATACGGTCAGGGTGGGCATCGGGGTGCTGACGACGCGAATACGCTTTGGCGATCGCCTCACGCGCTTCCGGCAGGCCCTGCTGATGGGTATAGGGATCGGTGCGACCCATGTCGTCGGCAATCGCGCGCTGCAGATGCTCCGGCGCGCGGAACCCGAATGCACCTGGGTTGCCGATGTTGAGCTTGATCAGCTTGCGGCCCTGCGCCTCCAACTCCCGCGCTCGTCGCGCCAGCTCGCCCCGGATCTCGTAGCGGACTTCGGACAGACGCTCGCGGATGGCGAGCGGCTTTTGCGGGGTAGTGGACATGCGACGGGCCGGTTGTAGGCGTGAGGCTTGGCATGGTAGCGGAAATATGACAAGCGGACATGCTTGCATCGGCAACGATGTCAAGTGGGGCTTCAAGCCCGGCTGCAGGTCGATTGCACAAGCCCCTGCGTCCAGCCAGCTAGAATCCCCCGATGAGCGACACATCCCCCAACTACCCCACCCTCCAATCCATCGGCTGGCCATGGCCCGGTCCTCCTGAGGAGGCTGCCTGGCAGGCGGTGTTTGCCGCGCATCCGCAGGCGTTGCCGGCGCGGGTGGTGGAGCAGCACCGTACCGGCTATGTGGTGGCCGATACGCCGGAGGCCAGTCTCAAGGCCGAGTCGCTGCCGGAGTGGCAGCGGCCGCGCTTCCCTAGCCATGAGCGGGCGGCGGTGGGCGATTGGGTGCTGATGGAGGGCAAGCGCATCGTGGCGCTGCTGCCGCGGCGCACCTCGATCAAGCGCGGGGCGGCTGGTGAGCATTACCACCAGCAGGTGATCGCAGCCAATATCGATACGGTGTTCATCGTGTGCGGGCTCGATGCGGACTTCAATCCGCGCCGCATCGAACGCTATCTGCTGCTTGTGGGCGGCGGCGGCGCGCAGCCGGTGGTGGTGCTGACCAAGGCCGATCAGACCGAGTACGCCGAGGATGCGTTGGCGGTATTGGAAGAGCTGGAGGCGCAGAACATCCCGCTGCGTGCGGTCAATGCCAAGGATCCAGAGAGCGTGGCAGCGCTGCGGCCGTGGTTGGGCGACGGGCGCACGGCGGTGCTGGTGGGCTCGTCCGGTGCGGGCAAGTCGACGCTGACCAATACCTTGCTCGGCACGCAGAAGATGAAGACCAATACGGTGCGCGAAAACGATTCGCGTGGCCGGCATACCACCACGTACCGTGCGTTGATCCCGTTGCCAACCGGCGCCTGCCTGATCGATACGCCCGGCATGCGCGAGCTCAAGCCAACCGGTGAAGAAGACCTGGCCGAAGGCGGTTTCTCTGATGTGGAAGCGTTGGCGGCGCAGTGCCGCTTCAACGATTGCGCGCATATCGCCGAGCCCGGTTGCGCGGTGCGCGCGGCGATCGAGGCCGATACGCTGGATCCGGAGCGTGTGGCCAATTACATGAAGCTGCGCGAGGAAGTGGCCAGCGCGGCCGAAAAGCTCGCCACCCGCGTTGCGCAGAACAACCGCGGCAAGGGCTCGGGCAAGCGCCCGGCCAGCGTCGATCGTCCCGGACGGCGCTGATGCCATCGCGCAAGGGGCCGCCGGACATCGTCCATCACGCGGCGCTGGATGCGCGCCTGGTCAAGGCCGTGCGCGGGGTGCGCCTGCTCGCCCTGGCGAGCTGGCCGCGCTCGCTGCAGGAGCCGTTTCTGCAGAGTGTGGCGCGCGGGCAGCCGGAGCTGCCGCAGGTGGACTACCCGGCGCTGGATTTTGGCGACACCCGGCGCGAGCTGGCCGCGATTGCGAAAGCCGCCGACCCGCATCACCCGATCGGCGCGTATCTGATCGATTCGACGCATAGCTGGAGCCTGGCGGCCGGTCTGCTGGAATCGCTGGGCACCAGCGCGGTCAGCGACTATTCGGCGCAGTTGTTCGGCGTGCCCGACGACCCGATGCCGGGCAACGGCCCGACCACGCGCGAAGCGGCGCGGCATTTCATCCAGATCGCGCAGGAACTCGATCGTGAGCTGCTGGCACCGGAAGAGCAGGTGCCGGTGTCAGCCACCGCCTTGCGCATGCAGCTGCAGAACGACCTGGATGCGTTCTTCGAAGGACGCGTCATCACTGTCACGCTCGATCCGGATCTGCTCGCCAAGGCCGCGGCAGGCGCGCACCGGATCCGTTTGCGCACCGGCGCCACCTTCAGCGATTACGACCGTGCGCAGCTGTTTCATCACGAGGCGCTGGTGCATTCGCTCACTGCGCTCAATGGCCGCGCGCAGGTGCATCTGCCCAGCCTGGGCATTTCATCGCCACGCACCACCGCAACTCAGGAAGGCCTGGCGACGTTTGCGGAGCAGATCACCGGCAGCATCGATATCGAACGCATGAAGCGCATCAGCCTGCGCATCGAAGCGATTGCGATGGCGCGCTCGGGCGCCGACTTCATCGAGGTGTTCCGCTATTTCACCGAGAGCGGGCAGAGCGCAACCGAAAGTTTTTCCTCGGCGCAACGCGTGTTCCGCGGTGTGCCGACGGAAGGCGGCGGTGCGTTTACCAAGGACACCGTCTACCTGCGCGGCCTGGTCGCGGTGCACACCTTCTTCCGGCATGCCTTGCAGCGCGACCAACTGCAGCTATGCCGTTATCTATTCGCCGGCAAGATGGCGTTGGGCGATGTGGCGCGGTTTGCACCCTTGTTCGACAGCGGGGTGCTGGTCGCGCCGCGCTGGCTGCCGCCGTGGGTGAGCCGGATCAGCGGGCTGGCCGGCATGCTGGCGTTTTCGTTGTTCGCCAATCGCATCCGCATGGATCAGTTGCAACCGCCGGCGATGAATGTCTGAGATGGCACACAGCGTTCGATGAAATGCGCGTGCGCGATCACATGTTGATCGCGTCGGTGAACCTGCGCATGCAAGGCCGCGCGTTCTACACGATGTTGCAACGAACCGGACTGCACACTGCACGCCTCGCCCGTTCTGGGCCATAACACGAGGCAATGCGATGAAAATCTTGATGGTGCTCACGTCCCACGACCAGCTGGGCGATACCGGCAAGAAGACCGGCTTCTGGCTGGAAGAATTCGCCGCGCCGTACTACGTTTTCAAGGACGCTGGCGCCGACATCACCGTGGTCTCGCCGAAAGGCGGACAGCCGCCGCTGGACCCGAAAAGCGACGAGCCCGATGCGCAGACCGAGGCCACCAAGCGCTTCAAGCAGGATAGTGATGCGCAGAAGGTGCTGGCCACAACGCACCGTCTTGCCGACGTCAAAGCCGACGATTTCGATGCGCTGTTCTATCCGGGCGGCCACGGCCCGCTGTGGGATCTGGCCGAAGACAAGCAGTCGATCGCGCTGATCGAAGCCTTCGCCGCAGCCGACAAGCCGCACGGCCTGGTCTGCCATGCGCCGGGCGCACTGCGTCACGTCAAGGGCAGCGATGGCAAGCCGCTGGTCAACGGTCGCCGCGTCACCGGTTTCACCAATGGCGAAGAAGAGGCCGTCGGTCTGACCAAGATCGTGCCGTTCCTGGTGGAAGACGTGCTGACCGAACTCGGTGGAAAGTACGAAAAGAAGGCCGATTGGGCAGTACATGTAATTGCCGACGGCACTCTGGTGACCGGCCAGAACCCGGCGTCGTCGGAAAAGACTGCAGAAACCCTGCTGACGCTGTTGAAGGGTTGAGTGAGAGTGGCCAAGAAGCGTAGCGACTAGTCGTCAAGCGTGGACGGCGCGTAGGAACCGACGTGTACGAGTGGTGCATGTTGATTCCGGGTACCGTCCGCGTTTGCCTGGCGGCTACACGCTAGCTTTGTTGTCTGCTCTTAGCCGTCGAAGCGTTGTCGAAGCGCTGTATTAGTGGTGTGTGTGGTTTGTGCAGCAGCGTTCGCGGACGCGTGTCGCTGCCGCAAACTCAGCCTCGGCTGAGCAAGTAACGCTATTGCATGCGTGATAGCGAATCGGCACCTCTGCATGGGTGCTGCCGAGTACTGGGAGGCCTAGCCATTCCCGCGCAAGACACTTCAGCGCAGCGGCTCAAACCATTCCAGCGCAGTGGCTTAAGACACACCCGCGCGATGACGTAAGCACACGTGGTACCAATGCAGTAACGCTAGCCCCTCTCCCGTCGGGAGAGGGGTTGGGGTGAGGGTACGGTTGACGCATCGCCAAGACCCCGTATCCGCATCGCTCAAGCAAAACGTACCAACCAGCGCCCGCACTGCAGGCAGCGCAAGGCGCAGGTCATCGACCAAGAACCGCAAGTGCCTTACTCAAGCAACATGTTTCAACTAGGCCCCGTATTGCAGGCAGTGCAGAGCGCAGGTCATCGACCAGCACCCCGCACCCGCATCGATCAGTCGATACGTTGCAACCAGCGCACCGCATACCCAGGCAGCGCAAGACGCAGATCATCGCCTAGCGGTTCTGCAACTGCATCGTGCTTGTCGGCCAACACCTGCCAACGGCCACTCAACCTACCTGCAAGCGCCACGTCGAGCGGTTGATCGCTGAAGTTGTGGACGGCGACAAAGCTGTCGCCACGCGTCAGCGCAAACAGGTGGACGTTATCCAGCGCCACACTGCCCAACGGTTGATCCGCAGCAAGTGCCGGTAGTGCCGTGCGTTGCTGGATCAGTGCGTGCAACCGCTGATAGACCTGCCCGCTCACGCTGCTGTTGTCGTGGCGCTGCGCGGCGCGCTGCCAGTCCATTGCCGGGCGATGCAACCAGCGGCCTTCGTGCTTGCGCTGCGTATCCACGCGGTAGCTGATGTCGTTGGGCAATGCGAGTTCGTCGCCCATGTAGATCAGCGGCACGCCCGGCATCGCCAGGGCAACCGCGTAGAGCAGCACCAGCCGGTCCACTGACATCGCCAATGCCGACGCATCGCCCGTATCGTGCGCCGCCTGGATGCCGGCGAGTGCGGCCGCCATGCCGTTGGTGCCGTGCACACCATCGCCGCTGCTCTGGAAGCTTTCGCCACGCGCGTAGCTGCCCGGTAGCGCATTGGCGTAGAAGCGCGCGACATCGCGCAGCGAAAACGCCGGTTGCATGGCATTGCCCGCGGCTTCGTGCTGCAGCACATTCCAGCCGATGTCGTCGTGGCAACGCACGTAGCTCAGCCACGCGCAGTTGGTGGGCAACGGTGGGCTGTGCGCAATGACCTGATGCAGGATGTCGCCGCGTTGCAGCGCCAGTGCCGACCACCCGGCTGCCATCAGCGTGCTGTGGTAGGCCAGGTGGCATTCGTGGCCTTGATCGGCGCCGCTGCCGAAGTAGGGCGGCAGTTGACTCATCGGCACGATGGCTTCGGCCTTCATCGCCACCGACGGCGCAACGATGTCGGCAACCGCACGCAGCGCCACCAGCAAGGTATGCGCCTCGGGCTGGTTCATGCAGTCGGTGCCGGTGCGCTTCCACAGATAGGCGGTGGAATCCAGGCGGAACGCTTCCACTCCGAGGTTGGCCAGCTGCAGCATTGCCAGCGCCATGTCGCCGAACACGGCCGGGTTGCTCCAGTTCAAATCCCATTGATAGGGATAGAACGTGGTCCACATCCATTGTGCGGTGTCGTCCACCCAGGTGAAGTTACCCGGCGCGGTATGCGGAAACACCTGCGCCAGCGTTGTTTCGTATTGATCGGGCAGTCTGCGGTCGGCGAAGTGATGGTAGTAATCGAGATAGCGTGCATCGCCAGCGCTTGCGGCTTGTGCCCAGGCGTGATCGTCGGCGGTATGGTTGAGCACGAAGTCCGCACACAGGCTGATGCCCGATGCGCGCAGCCGCGTGGTGAGCGCAATCAGGTCGTCGTTGCTGCCCAGGCTCGGCTCTACCTGGCCGTAGTCGCTGACCGCAAAGCCGCCGTCGTTGTCGCCGGCGCGTGCGCGCAGAAACGGCAGCAGATGCAGATAGCGCACGCCCAGTTCCTGCAGGTACGGCACGCGCTCGGCCACGCCCTGCAAGGTGCCGGCGAAGCGGTCCACGTAGGCACTGTAGCCCAGCATGTGCTGTGCGCCGAACCAGCCCGGCTTGCGGGTGGTATCGAGCTGTTGCAATGCCTGCGGGCGGTGTTGCGCGCTGCTGCCGAGCGCGCCCAACCACTGCGTCAACCACGCTGCGTAATCGGGGCGTTGCCCATACAGCGACTGCAGTGCATCCAGCAGACGCGGTGCATGTTCGTCAAAACGCGCCAACAACGGCTCGGCGCGCCGTGCATCCAGCGGCGCGGCAAAGGCCGCGCGTGATGCGGTGGGATCGATGGGGGAGGTGCTCATTGGAAGCCGCCGGGCGTGGGCCCGGCGCGGGGTCCTTAGAAGTCGTAACGCAGGCTGATGCTGGTGGTGCGGCCGGCAATCGAGCGCGCGCGGATGATGCCGTTGGCCGGAATCGTGGCTTCTTCGGCTTCGGTCAGACCAAAGGTGTTGAACAGGTTGTTGACGTTGAGCGCGACGGTGAGCGAATCGGTCACGCGGTAGTCGCCGAACAGGTTGACCTGCGTATAGCCGGGCATCTTCAGCTGGTTGGAATCCTGCGTATAGGCATCGGTGGTGCCGATCAGATTTACGCCGAACTGGTAGCCGTCGCCGCGATAGCTCGGGGTGAGCTGCCAGATCACGTCGGCTTGGCGACGCGGCACATTGCCGGTATTTTCCGGGGTGATCTGGTCGCGGGAAATTTCTGCATCGGTCCAGGTCAGGCCGCCGTTGACGGTGAAGCCCTCGTAGCGGTAGCTGGCTTCCAGCTCCACGCCGTGCGCTTGGTAGCTGCGGTTGAAGAAGCGCTGGCTGGTGACTTCGAAGTTCTGTTCCTGGGTGCGCGCAGAGAAGGCGGTGGCGAACAGGCTCAGCCCGTCGCGGCGCCACTTCAGGCCGGCTTCGGCCTGGCGCACCACGTTAACGCCTTCATCGGACGACACCGAGCCGTCGTCGCGCACCACGCCGAACAACAGGCGATCGGCATTGGCGCGCGCACCGCGGCTGATGCGGGCGAACGCGCCTAGATCGTCGCTGATCAGATAGTTGCTGCCCAACGAATACGACAGGTAGTTCCAGTCGTAGTCCACCGGGCGTGCGTTGGCAGTGTCCACGGTGGCTACGCGCTGTTCCACTGGCTGGATCACGCCGTCGCCGTTGACGTCCAGGTTTTGCGCAATCGCAGTGCCGCTGTAGCTGCCGCGCGCATCGCCCATGTCGTAACGCAGGCTGCCGTCGATGCTGAACTTGCCGCTGTCGAAGGTGAGCGCGACATACGGCGCATTGACGTCGTAACGCACGTCGTAGCTGCGGGTGATGCAGCAATCGCCCCAGAACGGCGTGCCATAGGCATACAGGCCGTTCTGCGAGCGCGACACGCCTGCCGCGTCGACCACGTTGAGCAGGCGCGAGTCGCGACCCAGGCTCTGCACGTAGGAGTTCCAGGTCCAGTCCATGTCGATGGTCTGGCGCGAGCTGTAATAGCCCATGCGCAGATTCAGCGTGCGGCCGTCTCCATCGAACTCGCGCGAGAGGCTGAGGTCGTTGGTGACGTTGCCCAGATCGTTGATGGCGACGTTGAACAGATGCGTGCGGATGGCGTTGCCGGTGTAGGCCTGGCCGGCATTCGGGCCACCGGCCTCCACCAGCTGCGCGCCGGCGCCACCGATGGACGATGCCAGCGAGGTGGCATCGGTGACTTCGGCCGGGAACGGGCTGACGAAGCGGCCACTGTTGTCGGCGATGCGGAACTTGTCGCTCAGGTTCCAGCCATTGCCCAGGTCGAACCAGGCTTCGGCGCCGATGGTGCGCGAGATCGGGTGCATGCCGTCGCCCAGGTCGGTGCGGCGCGGCTGATTATTGCCATCAAGGCCGACATCGGTGCGGAAATTACGGCTGTACAAGGTGTCGTTGCCTGGATCGAAACCGGGGAAGCCGCCGAGGTCCGGCGAGCCGTCGCGGCCACGCACCGAGGTAGGCACCGGCAGGTAGCCGGCGGCGCGGTCGTTGAGGTATTTGCCGTACACACGCACGTAGCCGTTCTCGAACAGACGGGTGAGGTTGGCCTTGAGTTGGCCGCCCTTGTCGGTGGTGTAGCCGGCATCGCGCACGCCGTCGCCCTGGCGGAAGAAACCGCCGATGTTGAACTGCCAATGCTCGGCGAACGGCGCGCCGTAATTGAAGTCGATGCGGGTGTTGTCGTAGTCCAGACCGCGACTGACGCCGACGCTGCCGCCTTCGGTGTCGCCGGTCTTGCTGATGAAGTTGATGATGCCGCCGGGCGCATTGCTGGTGAACGTCGACGCCGAGCCGCCGCGGATGGCTTCGATGCGATCCATCGTGAAATCCGAGCGCAGGAAGATATCGGCGTTGCCGAAAGCGATATCGCCGAACTCCATCACCGGCAAGCCGTCTTCCTGCAGCTGCAGGAACTTGGCGCCACCGGAGGCCACCGGCAGACCGCGCACGGCGATGTTGGCGTTGCCTTCGCCACCGCTGGATTCGGAGCGGATGCCGGGGATGTTGCGGAAGATTTCGGCGGTGCTGCGCGGCGCCGATTGCTCGATCGCCTCGGCGCCGACGGTGCTGACCGACACGCTGGACTTCAACTTGGTGGTGGCGGTGGAGGTGCCGGTGACGAACACCGAATCCAGATTGACCGCGGCGCTGTCGGCAGCCGGCGGAGTGGCGGGCGCGGCGGCGGCGTCCTGGGCCAGCGCGGCGGGCGCGCACAGGCAGGAAACGACCGCGCAGGCCAGGGCATGCAGGCGCAGGGTGTGCAAGGTGGACATCGCGATTCTCTCTCTCACAGGTGGTGGTATGCCGACGCCTGCATCGTCCCCTCCCAGGGAATGGCCGTGCGGCCTGCAGTGCGAGCGCAGTAATACGCTCGAATACAATCGATTGCAATCTTGCGTTGCAGCATTTGAATCTGATTCACGAGTCTCAATTTCCTTAAAGACTGCGTGTTGCGGCGCAGCGTTACAATCGATTGCATAAGCCGCAGGGTACAGTGCGCTGCGGCCACTGGGAGCCGCACCGATGCCCAGGGCCTTGCATGTCGTCGACCGCTCCTCCGCTTTCTTTCGCGCGCATCCTGGCGCTCAACGCCGGTTTCTTCGGTGTGCAGTACAGCTTCGGGTTGCAGCAGAGCAACATGAGCCCGATCTACAACTACCTGGGCGCCGACCACGCCAGCCTGCCGTACCTGTGGCTGGCCGGGCCGATCACCGGGCTGGTGCTGCAGCCGTTCGTCGGCGCGTGGAGCGATCGCTCGGTGACGCGCTGGGGCCGCCGCATGCCTTACATGGTGCTGGGTGCGCTGGTGTGCAGCCTGTGTCTGCTGGCGATGCCGTTCAGTACCGCGTTGTGGATGGCGGTGTGCCTGCTGTGGGTGCTGGATGCGGCCAACAACGTGGCGATGGAGCCCTACCGTGCGTTGGTCAGCGACGTACTCGCGCCACCGCAGCGGCCACTCGGGTATCTCACGCAGAGCGCGTTCACCGGCCTGGCGCAGACGCTGGCCTATCTCACTCCACCGTTGCTGGTGTGGTTCGGTATGAATCAGGATGCCGCCAACGCGCACCATATTCCGTACATCACCATTGCTGCGTTCGTGATCGGCGCGGGGTTTTCGGCCGCGTCCATCCTGATCACCGCGCGCAGCGTGCGCGAGCCTGCGATTGCGCCGGCCGAGATTGCGCGCATGCGTCAGACCGGTGCCGGCCGCCTGGGCGCGACCGTGCGCGAAATCGTCAGCGCCCTGCGCGCGATGCCGCCGACCATGCGCCAGCTGGCGCCGGTGATGTTGTTCCAGTGGTACGGGATTTTCTGCTACTGGCAGTACATCGTGCTGTCGCTGTCGACCACCTTGTTCGGCACCACCGACGCCACCTCGCACGGGTTTCGCGAGGCTGGTCTGGTCAATGGGCAGATCGGTGGGTTCTACAATTTCATCGCGTTTCTGGCGGCCTTTGCGATGGTGCCGGTGGTGCGCCGCTTCGGCCCCAAGTACACGCACGCAGCCTGTCTGCTGGCGGCCGGCGTCGGTATGTGGCTGTTGCCTGGCATCGAAAATCGCTGGTTGTTGTTGTTGCCGATGATCGGCATCGGGCTGGCCTGGGCCAGCATGATGGGGAATCCGTATCTGATGCTCGCCGACAGCATTCCGCCCGAGCGCACCGGCGTGTACATGGGCTTGTTCAATCTGTTTATCGTGCTGCCGATGCTGATTCAGATCGTCACCCTGCCGCTGTATTACGAGCGGTTGCTGCACGGCGACCCGCGCAACGTGATCCGTCTGGCCGGTGCGTTGATGCTTGCCGCAGCGGTAGCAATGCTATGCGTGCGTATTCGCAAGCCCAAGGCTGTAGCGGCGTAACCGCTGCGTTTGCGTTGTTATGCCGGCACAGTAGCGAGTATGAGTGCGCGGCCGCCGCCGCACAGCGCGCTCAGGACGCACGCTCTTACGATTCCCGATTCCCGATTCCCGATTCCCAGCCTCACGCCGACTCGCGCACCACCAGTTTCACCGGCATTTCAACCGATTGCACCGCCTCGCCCGCGATCAGCGCCAGCAGCCGGTCCACCAGCAAGCGCGCGGCCAGACCGAGATCCTGCCGCACGGTGGTCAGCGGTGGCTGGCTGTAGGCGGCCAGCGGAATATCGTCGAAGCCCACCAGCGAGATGTCCTGCGGCACGCGATGGCCGGCTTCGACCAGGGCGCGGATGGCGCCCACGGCGATCACGTCGGAGGCCGCAAATAGCCCATCCGGCGGGTCGGTCTTCTTGAGCATGGCGCGGGTGAGGCGGTAGGCGTCTTCGCTGACGAAATGGCTGCGCGCATGCAGGCGGGTGTCGAATTCCAGCCCGTGCTGCTCCAATGCATGACGGTAACCGGCAAAACGCGGCGCCACTTCGGGTAACTGGTCGTCGCCCAGAAACGCGATGCGCTTGCGGCCGCTGGCGATCAGGTGTTCGGTGGCGAGCGCGCCGCCCTGAAAATTGTCGCTGCCCACGCTGATGTAGGCCTGCCCATCGATGCGGCTGCCCCACACGGCCATCGGCAGACCATCGCGCGCGGCTTCGTCCAGCGCGGCATGTTCGGAACTCTGCCCGAGCACGATCACGCCATCGGAGCGGCTACCGCGCGCAAGCTGTTCCACCCAACCATCCTGGTGCCGGTCCAGCTTGGACAGCAGCATGCTGTAGCCGCGCCCGGTGAGTTCTTCGGCCAGCAACGCCAGCATGGTCATCAGAAACGGATCGGACAGCGGTTGATCCAGTGCGTGCATCATCGGCACCGCAACGCTCACCGTGTTGGAGCGTTTGGCGCGCAAGCTGCGTGCGACCGGGTCGACCTGATACCCGGCATCGGCGGCAATCTGCTTGATGTAGGCGCGGGTGCGCTCTGCCACCACCGGGCTACCGGCAAGGGCGCGTGACACGGTGGACTCGGACACGCCCGCCATGCGGGCGATGTCGGCCATCTGCGGGCGTGCATTCTGCGGGGTGCGTTCTGAGGGTTTGGCCATGGCAGCGCACTGCGGAAAAGCCAGAGTGTAATCAGTTCGCACTAGAGGCGGGTTGTTCGCGTAGTGGCGGCCGCTTGTGCGCAACGGCGCAACGCCATCGCGCACACGGGTCCTAGCTTTGTGATCGCGGTTGGGTGTCGCGTGCTCGCAGGGTGCTGCGGCTGGGCAGCGCGTCATTGTGCATCCGCACGTGCGGGCCCAGGAACCGCCAACAACACGGAGCGAGCGGCTGCCAAACAGGTGTGGGCGGTGCACAGCAACTGGAGTGTGACGCCTCATACCTCCCGATGCCGAGCATCGGCCGCTCCTTTTTGCTGGTCGCGAAGTCGTTTGGTTGGTCGCGTTGCGTGATCGCGGCTGGTGTGCCGGGGTGCACTCCGACAAGCGCTTGCGGCCCACGGTTTGTGTCAGCCCATGTAGAGGCCGCCGTTGACCGCGTAGTCGGCACCGGTCACATAAGCGGCATCGTCGGACGCCAGCCACGCGCACAGGCCAGCGACTTCAGCCGGCTTGCCCAGCCGACGCATCGGCACAGAGGTGGCCAGGCGATCGAGTACGTCCGGCGGAAAACTGCTGATCGATGCACTGGCGATATAGCCAGGCGAAATGGTGTTGACGGTGACCCCGCGCGAGGCGACTTCCTGCGCCAGCGCACGGCTGAAGCCATGCATCGCGGCCTTGGCGGTGGCGAAGTTGATTTGCCCGATCTGCCCCTTGTGCGCACTGACCGAGCCGATGTTGACGATGCGGCCCCAACCACGCGACGTCATGCCATCCACCACCTGCTTGGAGATGTTGAACAGCGAATGCAGATTGCTGGCGATCACTGCATTCCAGTCGTCGCGCGTCATCTGCCGGAACAAGGTGTCGCGGCTACCGCCGGCGTTGTTGACCAGCACATCGATTTCGCCGACTTCGGCCTTGACCTTGGCGAAGGCGGCAACCGTGGAATCCCAATCGGCGGCATTACCTTCGGAAGCGACGAAGTCGAAGCCCTGCTCGCGCTGCTCGCGCAACCAGGCCGATTTACGCGGCGAATTGGGCCCGCAACCGGCAACCACGGTATGCCCGCTGCGCGCCAGCTTCTGGCAGATCGCGGTGCCGACACTGCCCATGCCGCTGGTGACGTATGCAATGCGAAGCGTCATTGGTGTAACTCCTTTGGAGTTGGGAATGGAGAATCGGGAATCGGGAGTGGGGAATCGGTAGAGCAGGAGCCGCCTTTGCGGCCTGCGTTCTCCATGTGGAAGTCAGGAACCGTCACGACGGCACAGCGCCGCTCTTACGATTCCCGATTTCCCATTCCCGGCGCGCGATCAGCGCGCCAACGGAAACAGACCAAACAACAACCCGCCGCCAAGCATCAGCATCGAAATCAGCACCGCCCACTTGAGCGTGAAGCGTTGATGGTCGGCAAAGTCGACCTTGGCCAGGCCGACCAGCAGATAGGTCGATGGCACCAACGGGCTGAGCAGATGCACCGGTTGGCCGGCGAGCGAGGCGCGGGCCATTTCCACCGGAGTGATGCCGTAGTGGCCGGCCGCTTCGGACAGGATCGGCAGCACGCCGAAGTAGAACGCGTCGTTGGACATGAAGAACGTAAACGGCATGCTGACGATCGCCGTGATCACCGCCAGATACGGTCCCCAGCTATCCGGGATCACTGCCAGAAAACTGCGCGACATCGCCTCCACCATGCCGGTGTTGGACAGGATGCCGGTGAAGATGCCGGCGGCAAAAATCAGCGACACCACCGACAACACATTGCCGGCGTGATTGACCAGCCGGCGGCGTTGCTCGGCCAGATTGGGGTAGTTGATCATCAGTGCCAGCGCGAAGCCGATCATGAACAGCACCGGCATCGGCAGGATGCCCACCACCAGTGCGGCCATCAGCGCCAGGGTCAGGATCAGATTGACCCACAGCAGCTTGGGACGCTTCATGTCCTCGGTGTCTTCCACGCGCGGCAAGGCGTCGTTGTCTTCGGGAATGCTGGTGTCCAGCCAACTGCCATCGGCCGGCAGGCGCACCACGCCCAGGCGGCGGCGCTCACGCATGCCCAGATACCAGGCCAGCGCGATGATGCCGGCAATCGCCAGCAACATCGCCGGCACCAGCGGCACAAACACATCGGCCGCATCCACGTGCAGGGCAGTAGCGGCGCGTGCGGTCGGGCCGCCCCACGGAGTGAGATTCATCACACCGCTGGCCAAGATGGTCACGCAGGTGAGATTGAGCGCATTCATGCCCAGGCGCTGGTATAGCGGCAGCATCGCCGACACGGTGATCATGTAGGTGGTGGAGCCGTCGCCATCGAGCGAGATCAGCATCGCCAGGATCGCGGTGCCCATCACGATCTTCAGCGGGTCGCCCTTGACCAGCCGCAGGATGCGCCCGACCAGTGGATCGAACAGCCCGGCATCGATCATCACCCCGAAGTAGAGGATGGCGAACATCAGCATCACGCCGGTGGGCGCGATCTTCTTGATGCCCTCGAGCATCATGTCGTTGATGCCGGTGCCGAAGCCGCCCAGCAGTGCGAACACAATCGGCACCGTGATCAGAGCCACCAGCGGCGACAGCCGCTTGCTCATGATCAGGTACATGAAGGTGATCACCATTCCGAAACCGAGCGCGGTCAGCATGCGGGCAAATCCTTTGGGGCGTGCAGCAGGGAGAGGGTGGAGCGCACCGCTGCGCAGGGCGCGCTGCGGTGGTGATGCGAAAACCTAGAAACGCGAGTCATTGCGCGGCTGCCAGAACAGCAAAGGTGAACGCCTTTGCGCGTGTAAGGCGCTCGCGCTGCATCGCTGCGACGCACGCCAAAACACCTTGAAAACCTGGCGCGTCGCAGCAGCGCATCAAAAGTCGTACTGAAACCGGCCGGTCACCGCCAGTGTGTGATCGACCACCGCATTCATCGTGCGGTCGCGGTTGCGGCTGTCGATCACGTTGAGCATCACGCGCAGGTTGGGCTTGAAATACCAGTTGCCGCCCAGCGTCCACGACTGCGTGCTGGCATCAATGAAGTTTGGCTGGCCATCCAGATTTTGGTCGCCGCGCATGTAGTCGTAGCGCAATGCCAGCTCGAACGCGCCGCTGGGGCGATTGGGCGTCTTGATGCGGCTGAAGCGGCCGGTCTTGCGATCGTAGCCACGCGATTCGCCGGTAACGAACCAGCTGACCAGACCATAGCTTGCCAACACCTTGGCATGCTGGCTGCCATCGTCGAGCAGGCCGCCGCTGAATTCGCTCTGCCACGACCACGGGCCCAGCACTTCGGCATATTCCAGCGACCACTTGTCGAAGTCGGTATCGCGGCCATCGGCAAACCGCGCCAAGGTGATGCGGCTATTGTTGGCCAGATCGTTTTCAGGGCGCGGGCGGATCAACAGGGATGCCGCTCCATCGCTACCCGGATGCGAATAGCGCTCATGCGCCAATGAAATACCGAGGTGACGCAGACGCGCTTCGCCCATCTCCGGCGCAAAGGTCAGACGTGTCCCCAGCGCACCGCCCTTGGTGGACGAGTTGTCGATGCTTTCCAGGCTGTAGAGCGCCGTGGACCAAGTGGCATCGGGGCGATTGGCTTGCCAGGAAATGGCCTTGCGATAGATCGGCGCCAGCGTGGTGGAGGCATAGCCGCGTTCCAGAAACGGGCCATAGTTGGACCCGGTGCGGTCGTCCAGCGAAAAGTACTGCTTGAACTGGCCCACGGTCAGCGTGCCGGCAGAAAACTTCTTGGCGATATAGACATCGCGCGCCAGGATGCCGCGGCTGCCGGATTCGTACTGCAGGCCAGCAAATTCTGCCTCGGCCTTGTAATTGAAGCCATAGAACTTGCCTGCCACATCCAGCCACACGCGGCGGAACTGGGTGTCGTTGCGCTCGGGCGTGCCGCGTTCGTCGTTGTCGAACACGGTGAAATCCCAGTGCACGCGCCCGCCTACCTCGGCAGTGACCGGGCCCGCGTCATCGGCCGCGTGCGCCGCCGGTGCCAGGCAGATCGCCGCGTAGGCGGTGAAGGCGCGCAGACGCAAAGTGTCGTTGATCACAGACCCTCCCAGGTACATGTGTGAATCACGTTCAGCGATGCACCACGACGACTGCCGTGGCGCGTTGGCTGCAGCCTAGTCCCGCAAAGCTGTCATGGACCTGTCAGGGCGTGGGAATGGGGAATCGGGAATGGGGAATCGCAACAGCGCAATCGCCAAAGCGGAAGAGCTTTTGTCTGCCTAGCCTGTTACCTTCCGGCCGCAACAACATGCTGTTCCGATTCCCCATTCCCCATTCCCTATTCACGATTCCCCGCCCAATGCGCCTGCTGCTAGTCGAAGACAATGCCGATCTCGCCGATGCCATCGTGCGGCGCATGCGCCGTAGCGGGCATGCGGTGGATTGGCAGGCCGATGGGTTGGCGGCGGCCAGCGTGCTGCGCTATCAGAGCTTCGATCTGGTGGTGCTGGATATCGGGCTGCCCAAGCTCGATGGGCTGCGCGTGCTGGCCGGGATGCGCGAGCGTGGCGATACCACGCCGGTGCTGATGCTCACCGCGCGCGACGGCATCGAAGACCGCGTGCAGGCGCTGGACGTGGGCGCGGACGATTACCTGGGCAAGCCGTTCGATTTTCGCGAATTCGAAGCGCGCTGCCGTGTGTTGCTGCGCCGCAATCGCGGGCAGGCCAGCGAGGTGGTGCAGATCGGCGGATTCGTGTTCGACAACGCTGCGCACACCGTGATGCTCGACGGTGCACCGATCGAATTGCCCAATCGCGAATACCGCCTGCTGGAAATCCTGATCGGGCGGCTGGGTCAGGTGGTCGGCAAGGACGAAATCGGCAACGGGCTATTCGGCTTCGACGACGATGCCGGGCCCAATGCGATCGAACTGTATGTGGGCCGTCTGCGCCGCAAGCTGGCCAGTGCGCCGTTACACATCGTCACTTTGCGCGGTGCCGGTTACAAACTCGAAGAAGCCGACCCGCATGCGCCGGTGGAGCCGGGTAGCGATGGCTGAGCCGCTGACGGTGGTGCCGTCGATCCGGCGCACCTTGCTGCTGTATCTGGGCAGCCTGTCGCTGCTGGGCGCGGTGGTGCTGTTTTTTGCGGCGCGCGATTACGGCGAGCGTGCGGCTAACCGGTCTTACGATCACCTGTTGGTGTCCTCGGCGCTGTCCATCATCGATAGCGTGGCGCTGGTCGGTGGCGACTGGCAGGTGGATCTGCCTTACGCCTCGCTGGATCTACTTGGCATGGCGCCGGAAGATCGCGTGTTCTACCGCGTATTCGATGCGCAGGGCCGCACCATCACCGGCGAAGACACGTTACCGTTGCCGGCGCGCGCCCCCAGCGATGAGCGCCCGTTGTTGTTCGATGCGCAGTACAGCGGCGAGCCGGTGCGTTTTGCGGTGGTCATGCATCGCGTTGCCTCGGCCTCGGGGCAGGGCGAGGTGCGCGTGCAGGTGGGACAGACCCGGCGCGCGCGCGATGCGGTGGCGCGCGATGTGGTGCTCAATGCCTTGGTCGCAATCGGCGTGTTGTCGCTGCTGGCGTTGGGATTGGTGTGGCTGGGCGTGTACCGCGCCTTGCGGCCGTTGCAGCGCATCGAGCGCGACCTGTCGCGCCGTGAGCCATCGGATCTGAAGCCGCTCAACGTGCCGGCGCCGCAGGAAATGCAGTTGATGGTGACCGCACTCAATCGTTTCATGGCGCGGCTGTCGTCCAGCAACGAGACCTTGCGGGCGTTCATGGCCGAGGCCGCGCACCAGATGCGCACGCCCTTGGCCGCGTTGCGTGCGCAGGCGCAGCTGGCCATGGACGACGACGATCCGCGCGACATGCAACGCAGCCTGGCCGCGATCGAGCGCAACGCCAGCCACATGAGCCGCCTGCTCAATCAATTGCTCAGCGATGCCAGCGTGATCCATCGCTCCAACCTGCAGCGCTTTGCCACGGTGGACTTGGCCGAGGTGCTGCACCAGGCATTGCATGAAGCGCTGCCGCGCAGCGAAGGCGCGCCACGGGTGCAATTGGCTATCGACCCGCAACCGGCGCTGCTGCGCGGCGACGCGTTGCTGCTGCGCGAAGCGCTCAAGAACCTGATCGACAACGCCTGCAAATACGGCGCGGGCGCGCCGCTGCAGGTGGCGCTGACCAGCGATGGCAATCAGCACGTGCTGACCATCGCCGATCACGGGCCGGGCATTCCGGCCGCCGAAGCCGAGCGTGTGTTCGAGCGTTTCGTGCGCGGTCCGGATGCCCCTGCGGGCGGCGCGGGCCTGGGGCTTGCCATCGTCAAGCGCGTGGTCGAAGCGCATGGCGGGCGTATCGATCTGGCCAATCGCATCGGTGGCGGATTGATCGCCTCGTTGCATTTCCCCGGAGGAACCGCGTGATGCGCAGGCTGTGGGCGATGGTGTTGCTGCTGGTGCACGGTTTGGCCTGGGCAGCGCCGGGCGATGTGCGGCGCTTCCCCGCACAGGGGCCGATGCATGCGCAGCTACGCGTGCAAGGGTCCACCGATCTGGAAGTGTTCGGCGCGGTCATTCAGGACTACCAGCGCCTGCATCCGGGCACCGAGGTGATCTACGAAGATGTGATTGCCTGGGACATCTATGCGCGCTACCTGCATCCGGGTGCCGGTGCGCCGATGGCGGACATGCTGATCAGCGCCAGCATGGATCTGCAGACCAAGCTGGTGAACGATGGGCACGCGCTGGCCCACCGCTCCGCGCAGACCGAAGCGCTGCCCGCCTGGGCGCAATGGCGGCACGAGGTATTCGGCATCAGCTACGAGCCGGTGGCCATCGTCTACAACACGCGCAAACTCGACCCATCACGCGTCCCGCGCACGCGACGCCAGCTGTTGGCCTTGTTGCGTGCGCCGGATGCGCCGTTGCGCGGCAAGGTGGGCACCTACGATGTGGCGCGCAGCGGGGTGGGCTATCTGTTCGCCACCCAGGACGGGCAGGTGGGCAGCATTGCCGGCGCGCTGCTGGCCGCGTTGGGCGCAAATCAGGTCAAGCTGGAAGAGCGTACCGGCACCTTGCTCGACCGCGTCAGTCGTGGCGAGTTGCTGCTGGCCTACAACGTGCTCGGTTCCTACGCGCAGGCGCGCATCGATGCCGGTGCGCCGCTGGGCATCGTGCAGCCGCAGGACTACACGCTGGTGGCGCTGCGCACTGCGGTGATTCCCAAGACCGCACCGCACGCTCCGGAAGCGCGCAGGTTTCTCGACTATTTGCTGTCGCCACGCGGGCAGCAGGTGCTCTCGCGCGAAGCGCGGCTGATGCCGATCCTGCCGGCCGCCGGTGGTCGTGGCGGATCGGCGCAACCGCCGTTCCGGCCGATTCCGCTCGGCCCCGGCCTGCTGGTGTATCTGGACAAGCTCAAACGCCGCCAGTTCCTGGAAGCGTGGCGTGCGAGTACGCAGCCGCCGCGGTAGGGCATGGCATTCGCGGTGACGCAGAGCGTCATGCTGGTGTGGTCGTTGCCGGCCAGCATCATCGGCGGTCGCGCAATGCCGATACAGTGGTCGCCTGCTCCGCACAGTGTCAGCGGGCCTCAGCCACCAGCCGTGGGCAGCCAGCCAGGCGCAGGTGCGGCACACCGACGCGCCCATGTGCCAGACTTGGCAGATGGCCGATCTCACCATTCTCGTCGCCGACGACCACCCGCTGTTCCGTGCCGCCGTGATCCACGTGCTGCAGCAGACCCTGCCGCAGGCGCAGGTCGTGGAAGCCTCCAGCGCCGCCACGCTGAGCGCGATGCTGCGTTCGCACCCGCAGGCCGAGCTGGTACTGCTGGATCTAGCCATGCCGGGCGCGCGCGGCTTCTCGGCGCTGTTGCATGTGCGCGGCGAGCATCCGGATATCCCGGTGGTGGTGATCTCCTCCAACGATCATCCGCGGGTGATCCGGCGTGCGCAGCAGTTTGGCGCGGCCGGCTTCATTCCCAAATCCACGCCGGCCGAATCCATCGGCACCGCCGTGGCCAGCGTGTTGGATGGCGGCACCTGGTTTCCGCCCATGACCGCCGAACGTTCGGAGGCCGACGCGCAGCTGGCCTCCAAACTCGCCCAGCTCACCCCGCAACAGTTCCGCGTGCTGCTGAGCCTGGCCGATGGCCTGCTCAACAAGCAGATCGCCCACGAACTCGGCCTGGCCGAAAATACCGTCAAGGTGCACGTCACCGCCATCCTGAAAAAGCTCGACTGCTACAGCCGTACGCAGGCCGCGGTACTGGTCAAGGCGCTGGAGCCGGAAGGCGAGGGCTGAGGGCGCTGCATCGCTGACGGGCTTGGAGCGGCAAACAACGTCGCGAATAGTTGTCAGTCGGGTGTGGACGGCGTCCTCATCATCGAAGTGTGCGAGTGGTGCCTGCCGCAGAGAGCACCGGCCGCGCAGTCATTGTGTTGGCCGTTCTTGGTTGAGCAGGGCAGGCCGCGGACTGAAGATCGACGCGGCAGGGCGCACCGCGATCTCGAAATGCGAGGTGCCGTCCATGACGCATGTCAGTCCGCTCGCTGGCGATAGAACACCATGCCGCCGTGGTGTAACTCGTCTGTGCTGACAAAGCGGCCGTCGGCAGTGAATCCGCTGTCGTCCCAGTAATGGATGGTGTTGCCGGTCACTTCATAACGGCCCTGGTAGGCGCTTTGCCGTGTATGGCGTGCTTCGTCGTAACGGCCGTTGGCCAACAAGGCTTGGCGGATCTGCCCATCGCGGGTGACCCACATGCCGACGTAGGAATGCTGTTGCATGGGCGTATCCCTGTGGAGTGGGGACGGCGTCGCCGCCACATGGCGTGCAGTGGCAGCAAGCGGTGTGGCGTTGCAGAGCACGGCGGCACCTGCGCCGAGTGCAACGGCAATAGCGGCGCTCATACGTGTATCGGTCATGTGTCTGTCCTGCGTTGCAGTTGGGCGGGTGCACGCTGCAGCACCGCGTCGTAGGCGGCCAGATCCAGGTACGCATCGACCTGCACGGCCTTGCCGTCGCGCATGCGCAGGATCCACACGTAATGATTGCGATAGCGACCGCCGTTGGGCAGGTCGGCGGCGCCTTGCCATTGCACGATGACGTGTTCGCCATCGGCCCAGAGCTGCCGCTGCAGTGGGCGCAGCGGCGACGCCAGGCGCTGGGTCAATGGGCGCACGGCCGTGTCGATCAATGTGTCGCGGCCCCGCAAGGTGCCGGCGCTCGGGCCGGAGCCGTGGATGGTCCACACCACGTCCGGCGACAGCAGTTCTTCGAAGAATCCGGTGCCGCCTGCCTGCCAGCGTGCGAATGCGGCATCGACGCGTTGCGTATTGCATATCTGCTGCGATGTGCCGGCGCAGCTGTCGGCGGCGGCTGTGGGCACCGGAGCGATTGCCCCGGCTGCGGTGAACGCGCTGGCGGCGATGAACAGTGTTGCCGCGATGGCGGATGGTCTGGTCATGTTGTGCTCCTTCGCGTCAGCTGCGCAGTTGCAGCGCGTGCGTGCCGTAGATCAGCTGCTGCGCCATCGGCCGGCCGATGAAACGCTCCGGGAAGATCGGCGCCAGGCCGCTGACCTGATCCAGCTGCGCCAGCTGGTCGTCGCTGAACACGATCTCCAGCGCACCGAAGTTGTCTTCGGCCTGTTGCAGCGTGCGTGCGCCCATCACCGGCGAAACGACCGCCGGATTACGCAAGGTCCAGGCAAGCGCCACCTGCGAGCGCGAGGCGCCCAACTCGTCGGCCACCGTGCCAACCACATCGGCGATCTCCAGCGAGCGCGCAGTGAGATGCCCGGTCGAGGCGATCACGCCCTTGCGGCTAGTGGACACATCCGCTGCGTTGTCGTCGGACAGATCCGCGCGGCTGTACTTGCCGGTCAGGATGCCGCCGCCCAGTGGCGACCACGGCAATACGCCAAGTCCCAGCTCGCGCGCCATCGGTAGCAACTCATGTTCGACGGTGCGTTCGACCAGGCTGTATTCGATCTGCAGCGCGACCAAGGGCGACCAGCCGCGCAGATCGGCCAGCGTCTGCAATTGCGCCACGCGCCATGCCGGCGTGTTGCAGATGCCGATGTAGAGCACCTTGCCCGACTGCACCAGATGCTCCAGCCCGCGCATCACTTCGTCCGGCGAGGTGGTGAAGTCCCACGCGTGCAGATACAACAGGTCGATGCGATCGGTGTCGAGTTGACGCAGGCTGGTCTCCACCGAGCGGATCAGGTTGAGACGGTGATTGCCGCCAGAATTGATGTTGTCTGCATCGCGCGCCATGGTGAATTTGGTCGCGACCACAAAGCGCTCGCGACGCGGCTTGATCAGGCTGCCCACGATGCGCTCGGAGCCGCCGTTGGTGTAATTGACCGCGGTGTCGATGAAGTTGCCGCCGCGATCTGCGTAGGCATCGAAGATGCGCTTGGCTTCGCCTGCATCCGCGCCCCATCCCCACTCCTCGCCGAAGGTCATGGTGCCCAGCGATAGCGGCGAGACGCGCAGCCCGGAGCGGCCGAGCAGGCGATAGTGGTCCAGAGAAAGTGTCTGACTCATGCGTTGTATCTCCCGGTAGTGGTGTCGTGCGTCATGCGATGTACTGTGCCGCCGGCCGGTGAGTCAGCGTGAGCCTGGTGATCCGGCATCCTTGCCTGATCGTCCGAATCGTCAACGCAGCATCGTCACGCAGCCGCAGCCGCAGTGGCTTTTGTGCACTGCAGTGTTCGGTTCGATGTGCGCAGGGCGTTGCCACGTCGAGTGCAACGCGTCAACGATCACGCATGCAGCGGTCGTACGGCCCCGGCAGTGGGGGCGCGTATCAGAGACAAGGCGGTGCGCCTTGTTGGGTTGGAGAGTGAGCGACCAAGACGCCAAGATCTGCCACTTCGCTGCGCAGTGCCCTTGCCCGCCTACCCTCGCGGTACACGCTGCAAGTACGTCCACGTGAGCTCTTCTGCGGCATCCATGCTGCGTAAGGTCCCGCGACTGTGGGCGGGCAGGGACTAGTCGAGTTGATCGGTGTGCATAGCTTTCGATAAAATAGTTAGCAAACTGTCTGGTGCGGTGTCATCGCCACACTCTCGACGCTGTGAGTTTGCTGCAGGGCCCTTGCCCACCCACCATCGCGGGACACGCCGTGAATCCATCCCTGGAGGCTCTTACGCGGCATCCATGCCGCGTAAGGTCCCGCGACGGTAGCCGGGCAGGGGCTAGTCGAGTTGATCGGTGTGCATAGCTTTCGATAAAACAGTTAGCAAACTGTCTGATGCGGTGTCATTGCAGAACTCTCGACGCTGTGAGTTTGCTGCAGGGCCCTTGCCCGCCCACCGTCGCGGGACACGCCGCAAGTACGTCCCTGTAGGCTCTTACGCGGCATCCATGCTGCGTAAGGTCCCGCGACTGTGGGCGGGCAAGGACCAGTCGAGATGGTCGGTGCGTCTGGTTTCAAGCAAAGCAACCGACTCACTCTCTGGTGCGGTGTCCTCGCCGCTTGCGGGACCGTGTGGTGGCATGGATGCCGCCACCGAGCCTACAAGGACGTACTTGCGGCGTGTCCCGTGAGCGGCGAGGGCACCGCGCATTCGACCGACTTGGCGGCATCTAAACGACGCCACGACTCAACATCGCTATCGCTATCGCCGTGAGCGGATTGAACTATGTAGACACGTCGGTTGCTGAGCGATAGCTCCTTGCCCGCCCACCTCCACGGGACACGCCGCAAGTACGTGTGCAGGCTCTATGGCGGCATCCGCGCGCAGCAGCACGCTTGCGCAGGCGTACCGTGCGTATGCTGCTGACAATCACGCGACGCCATCAGAAATCCAGCGAATACCCCAGCGTCAGCGTGCGGCCGCGCCCGGCGAAATAGCGTAGCGGCTCGACCAGCGCCGATTGCGAGTAATAGGTGATGTACTGCTTGTCGAACAGGTTGGACACACCCATGCGCAGCGCACCACGCGGCAGCGCGTAGTTGAACGTCGCATCCACCAGCGTGTAGCCGCTGAAGCGCTTGTCCGCTTCGTCGAAGGATTGGCTGAAGGCATGCTGGGCCTGCACGAACGAGGAGAGCTTCGGCGTCCACTGCGCCGACCATGAAGCGATCACGCGATTGGGCGCCACGTTGAGCCCGTCCAGGCGCGCATCCAGCCGGCCATCGTTGTCGCTGTCGTAGCGGCCGCGCGTGTACGCGTAGGACAGGCGCAGGCGATGTGCGGCATCCAGGCGATAGCCCAGGCTGGCGTCCACGCCCTGCACGCGGGTCTTCTCGCGGCTCATCATGAAAGCGCCGTTGATCGGCACTACGCGCGTGCCCAGATCCGAATTGGACTGGAAGTAGCTCAGATCCGCATCGAACGCGCCACGCGTGAGGCGGGTGCCGGCTTCCACGCTCTTGGTCAGGATCGGCTCCAGCGTGCTCAGGTTGGCTACACGCGTGCCCGGCGTATTGATCGCACGCAGCACCCGGCCCACATCCGGCATGCCGAAGCCTTCGGAATAGCTGGTGAAGAAACTCACGCCTTCGACTGGTGTGTAGACCAGCCCCGTGTTGTAGAGGGTCTGGTTGAAGTCGAGCGTGCCGCCTTCGACATCGACACGGTTGTAGCGCCACAAGCTCTGGTAGCTGTCGATCTTCAACTCGGCTTCTTCGCGGCGCACGCCGGCGTGCAAGGTGAGCGTGGGCAGCAGCTTGTATTCGCCCTGCACGAACAGCGACAGGTTGCGGTAGTCCGACTCGGGCACGTAGGTGCGTCCGGTGCCGTAGAGATCCTGCTTGCCGGTGTCGGCAAGCAGGTCGATGCCGCCGGTGAGCTTGAGCCGGCTGTCGAACAGATCGTCCTTGGTTAAGCTGACCTTGCTGCCCCATTTGGAGGCCACCGACCGCGATTGGTCGTACAGCGTACCGACCGGTGCGATACGCGGGTCCTGAAACGTGGACGAATTATCCGCGCCGAACAGCCCTTCGAATTCCTGGTTGAACACCATCGCGCTCAGCTGCATGCCGGCCAGGTCATCATTGGTGTAGGACAGGCTGGAGGTCAGCACGTCGTTCCACGGCGCGGTGCCCTGCGGCGTACCGCGCACCGAGGTGGTGGGAAGGCCTTGCGCGCGGTTGCCGGCGATGCCGATGTAGTCGTTGTCGTTCTTGATGCGGTAGCGGTTGACGCTGACGCTCAGGCGCTGCGCATCGGTGAGCGCGTAACCGAGCTTGGCCAGCACGTCGTAGCTCTTGGAGGTCATCAGGTCGCCCTGGGTGTTGTCAGCACCGATCGGCCGGCCTTGTCCATCCACATACAGGCCTTGATCGCTGTAGCTGGCCGAGAACAGGTAATCGAGCTTGTCGGTGCGGCCGTCCACGCGGTAGCGGGTCTCGACGCTTGCGGTTTCTGCACGCGTTTGGGAGGTGGGTGCGGTGGCCTGCACGTCGACGTGCTGATTGAGCTCACCGTCCTGCGGACGCCGGGTGATGATGTTGATGGTGCCGCCGGTGGCGCCCAGCCCGTTGATGGCGTTGGCGCCCTGGATCACCTCGATCCGCTCGACCATCGCGTAGTCGATGGTGTGCGCCTCGCGCCCGGTGGGGCGGATCGGATTGGACTGCGGCACGCCGTCGATCAGGATCAACGGTGTGCGCCCTCGCAAGGTTTCGCCGCTACCGTTCATCTTGCCGCGGCTGGGCGTGTACGACGGAATCAAGTTGGCGAGCACGTCGGACGAGTTGCTGGAGATGGTCAGCTGCTGCTGGATCTGCGCCTTGTCGATGATCAACACCGTTTGCGGCGATTCGGCCACGGTCATGCTGGAGCGCGAGGCGGCCACCACCACCGTATCCAGGGTATCGGTGACATCCGATTGTGCGGATGCGCTGGCAGACGCGAGCAGGCAGAGGGTCGCAACGAGCGGCACGCCGGCCGATCCGGAGAGGGGAGATTTCATGGGGCAAAGCACTCCAAAACGCACTCGGCATCGATGCAGCAGATGCAGGGCAACGCAAAAAAGACGATAGTCAAATGGGAATCATTATCGATAGTCTAGCAGGCGTGAGCCTCGCCGTTTGGCGCGTCAGTCCAACGCGATGCGCGCATGCGCGTGCGTCGGCAGCAGTGCTGCGGTGCCGGAGCGAGGCGCTGGCAGTGCAGGCATCGCGCATATCCAGGCCTTTCGCATGCCCACGCATGCGGCTGCCTGCATCAAAGGGCGACGTACCGAACATGGGTTGAACCGGTGCGCGATGGATTCCGCACGATCACGCGCGCGCCCGCAGCGCTTTCCGTGCCAACACGCAGGCCTCGACAACGCGATTGGTCAGCTGCTGGTGCCTTTACCGATGCACGAAGCCGCCACCGAATCACCCACGCCGCAGCAGCATCTGCGTCATCAGCGCGCGCAGTGCAGGCGGGCGGACCGGCTTGGATAGAAAGCCCCAGCCCAATTCCTGTGCGTGTTCGCGCAGGGCCGGGTCGGGCTCGGCGGTGACCAGGATGATGCGCGGCTCGCGCTGCCAGCGGCTCACCAATTGCGGCAGCAGCATCGGGCCGTAGTGCGTGCCCATGCGCACATCCAGCAGCAGCAATTCCGGTGCTTCGTCGGCGCTGGCATGGGCCAGCGCTTCGTCCGGGCCGCCGGAAAAATCCACGCGGCATTCCCAGCGTTCCAGCAGGGCGCGGGTGGCCTCGCAGACGCGCGGGTCGTCGTCCACGCACCACACCCGGCAACCGTGCAGGATGGGGTCGTTGCCGTGTTCGGCGGTGGGCGGCGGCAACTGCGTGGCGATGGCGGCGCGTTCGCCGATCGGTACGGTGACCGAAAACACGCTGCCGCTGCCAAGCGTTGAATGCAGGCCGATGCGGTGTCCCAGCAGGCGGCCGATCCGTTCGACAATCGCCAGCCCCAGCCCGGCGCCGCGGTCGTTGGCCACGCCATCGTCCAGACGGCGGAATTCTTCGAAGATTTCGTGCTGCAAGGCATCCGGAATGCCGGGGCCCTGGTCATGCACTTCGATGCGCAGCCAGCCACCGCGCCGACGGCAGCCGATCAGCACACGCCCGCGCGGCGTGTAGCGGATCGCGTTGGACAGAAAATTCTGCAGGATGCGGCGCAGCAGGGTTGCATCGCTCAACACCACCACCGATGTCGGCACCCACTCCAGCACCAGGCCGCGGTCTTCGGCCAGGATGCCGAACTCGCGCGCCAGCGTTTCCAGCAAGGGAGCCAGTGCGAAGTCGCGGACCTGCGTCTTCAGGCTACCGGCTTCCAGGCGCGAGATGTCGAGCAGGCTGTTGAGGATGGCGTCCTGCGCTGCGAGTGCGCCGTCGATGTTGTCGACCACGCGCGCGCTGCCTGGCTCGCGCAGCTGCCCGCGCAACACCGACACGAACATGCGCGCGGCATTGAGCGGCTGCAGCAGGTCGTGCACCGCCGAGGCGACAAAGCGGGTCTTGTAGCGGTTGGCGCTCTCGGCCTCGCGTTTGGCGGCGGCCAGATCGCGGGTGCGCTCGGCCACGCGATGTTCCAGTGCATCGGCCAGCGAGCGCAGTTCGCGGGCGGCGTTCTTGTAGCTGGTAATGTCGGCGTAGCTGGTGACGAACCCGCCATCGGGCAGCGGGTTGCCACGGATTTCCAGCACCGTGCCGTCTTCTTTCTCGCTTTCGCGCATGTGCGGCTTGCCGCTGCGCAGGTGATTGAGCCGTCGCTCGATGGCCGCCTCGATCGGCCCCGGCCCCAGCAGCCCACGGCGGGCATTGAAGCGGAACAGGTCTTCGATCGGGCGGCCGATCTTGAGCAACTCCTGCGGGAAGCGGAACAGCTCCACATAGCGCGAATTCCACGCCACCAGATTGAGCGCCTCGTCGATCACCACCACGCCTTGCGGCAGATGTTCCAGGCTGCGGCTCAGGCCGGCGTTGGACTGTTGCGCGGCGGTGACCACGCCGTCCTGGGCGGTGCGCAGTTCTTCGGCATGTTGTTGCAGCAGAGTTTCCAGCTCATGCCGGCTGCGCTGACGCAGCGCCGACAGCCGCCGGCGTTGTTGCACGAACAACCACAGCAAGGCCAATGCCAGCCAGGCACCCGCAGCGGCGATGGCTGCGGCGCGGCCGGCGGCGGCGCTGGCGCGGGTGTCGTGCAGCAGATGCAGGCGCCAGCCGCTGTCCGGGACTTCCAGCGTTTGCCACAGCACTGGCGCGCCGAGTGGCGGGTCGCGCACCTCGGCCAGGACGCCACCGTTGCCGGTCTGCTCGATCAAGCGTCGACGCAGCGGCAGCAGCCCTTGATTGGCGTATTGGCGGGTGGTCTGCAGTTCGGTGCGGTCGCGCGGGGTGAGCGGCGCCAGCATGCGGTAGCGCCAGCTGGCGCGGCTGGCCAGAAACACCACGCCATGCGCATCGGAGGCCAGCACGATGTCCGGCGTCTGCAGCCATTCGCGCTCCAGTGCGGCCAACGCAATCTTGATCACCACCACGCCCTGCACCTGGCCGGCAGCATCGACGATGGCCTGCGACAGGAAATAGCCTGGCTCGCTGGTGGTCATGCCGATGCCGTAAAAACTGCCGCTGCCGGTGGCCAGCGCCTGCTGGTAATACGGGCGGAAGGCGTAATCCACACCAACATTGCTGCGCACCGCACGCCAGTTGCTGGCCGCCAGCGCAATGCCGCTGCGGTCGATCAGCGTCAGCGTGGACGACTGGGTGACATTGTTGGCACGTTCGAGTTTGCGATTGAGCTGCTGCACCTGCGCGGGCGACAGCGGGCCGGAGACCGCCGCGCGCAGCTCCGGGTCCAGCGCCAGAATCTGCGGCAGCGTGCGATAGCGGTCGATGCGTTGTTGCAGCGCTTGCGCATACAGACGCAGCTGCCGGCGCACGGTGGCGCTTTCCTCGCGCAGCGCGTTCTGTTCGACAAAGTGCCTGGCCGCCAGCATGGCCACGACCATTCCGCCCAGCACGATGACCAGGGTGAGCAGCAGACGGCGGCGATGCGAGACATACATGCGGCAAGTATGGCGTTCCGCTCCCGCACGCGCAGCCATCGCCCGATCGCGCGACAGATACGCGCGCCAAAACGACAACGGCCGCACCCGTGACAGGATGCGGCCGTATCGGAACACCGGCTGCTGTCTAAGACGACAGCAGCGCGTGAATCACACCAGTGCGCGGCAGTACATTGCCCGCGCGCTGGGTTGCGTCAGCGATGCTTAGAACTGCACCTGTGCGCGCAGCTCCATCACGTGCGGGGTTTCATGCACGCCATTGCGCGAGGAGTCCACCCAGCTGTAGTTGGCCTGGAACTTGAAGTGGCTGGTGAGGTACCAGTTGGCGCCGATGGTGGTGTCGTGCTGACGGCCGCCGTGGATGTTGTTGTCTTCCAGATTCAGGCGGCTGTAGCGGGCAGTCAGTTCGACCGCGCCGTAGTCGTGTGCAGGCTTGATGTTGCCCGGCACGCCGCCGGCATAGCTGCGCGACTCGCCGGTCAGCGACCAGGTGCCGTACACGTACTGGCCCTGGGCGATGAAGTGCGGCTGGCCGGCATTACGCGCCACTTCGGCACGCAGGGCTTCGCTCTGCAGCGAGAACGGGCCATGGATCCAGACCGCTTCCACGCCGGTACGGATCACGTGGTCCACATCGAGGATGGTGCCGGTGTCGATCAGGCGCACATCGGTCAGGCCGGCTTCCGGGCGGGCACGCAGGCGCACGCGCGGGCTGAAGGACACGCCGCGGCCATCGCTGAAGCCGCGCGGGTTTTCGACCGAGCCGGCGATGCCCAGGTGCAGCACGTCGCCTTCGGCCTTGAACGGGGTCCATGCCGCATGCACGGCCTGGGTGGTGCCGGGATTGTCGCCCTGCAGATCCTTGCCGCCGTACGCGCCGGCCTGCAGCAAGTACTGCGGACGCTCCAGGGTCCATTCCACGCCGGTCCGGCGGCCCTGGAACACTGCCTGCACCGGCAGGCCCAGCTCCATGAAGCTGCCCGCGCGCGAGCTCTGCACCGCTTCCAGACCCACCGGCACCTTCATGTAGCCCAGGCGCACGCGGCCGTAATCCTGGCCCAGCAGCGCCTTGGTCTCGACGCGGAAGAACACGTCCAGCCACAGCTTGGCTTCGAAGTCGAAATACACCATGGCGTCATAAACGCCCTTCTTCTTGATGGTGGCGCCGAATTCCTTGCGGCGGAAATCGTTGCGGTCTTCCAGGCGGTCGTCGCCGGAGAAGTTGTTGTCGTCGTAGGCGTAGTTGCCGGTCAGACCCAGCTCGGTGCCATCACCGAAGGTGTACTTGGTCGGCCAGTTTTCGATCGAGGTGGCTGCATTGGCAGCGGCGGGGACGATGGCGATAGCCAACGCCAGAACAAGCAGATTGAGGCGCATAGGGAATGGTCTTCGGCAATGAAAGGGGTCGGGCGTCCTGCCATGGCGATCGCGGTGAACAGCTTCAGCAAGCGCGCAGGTCCGGGCGGCGACTGCACAGAAACGTCGGTATCTGCGTTAAATGGAATTAACGGCCGGCGGCGGCGCGGCTGAAGTGTAAGGCGACGTTCAGCCTGCCGACAGTGCGTAGTACCAATGGGTTATCGGCCCTGCCTGTGACGTGCGCCCAGAATGCCTGCACCGGGTGCCTGCTCAGGCACCCTCCAGTTCCTTCGGAGTGGTGTCATGCACATCAGCAAGCCTGCCGGCCCGGTGCCGGCGTCCGTGCCCTTCTACCGCCAGCTGTATTTCCAGGTGGTGGTGGCGATCGTCCTCGGCGCCCTGTTGGGCCACTTCGAGCCGGCCTTCGCCGAAAGCCTCAAGCCGCTGGGCGACGCCTTCATCAAGCTGGTGAAGATGATCATCGCCCCGGTGATCTTCCTGACCATCGTTACCGGCATCGCCGGCATGACCCACCTCAAGACGGTGGGCCGGGTCTTCGCCAAGTCGATGACCTACTTCCTGTTCTTCTCCACGCTGGCGCTGATCGTCGGCATGATCGTCGCGCACGTGGTGCAGCCCGGCGCCGGCATGAACATCAACCCGGCCGAGCTGGACCAGAGCGCGGTCAACACCTACGTGCAGAAATCGCACGAGCTGAGCCTGGTCGGCTTCCTGATGGACATCATCCCGGCCACGCTGATCAGCGCGTTCGTCGATGGCAACATCCTGCAGGTGCTGTTCGTGGCGGTGCTGTTCGGTATTGCGCTGGCGCTGGTGGGCGAACGTGGCCGCCCGGTGCTGAGCTTCCTGGAAGCGTTGACCGCCCCGGTGTTCCGCCTGGTGCACATGCTGATGAAGGCCGCGCCGATCGGTGCGTTTGGTGCGATCGCCTTCACCATCGGCAAGTACGGTGTGGAATCGCTGGTCAATCTGGCCTGGCTGGTGGGTTCGTTTTACCTGACCTCGCTGTTCTTCGTGCTGGTGATCCTGGGCATCGTCTGCCGTCTGTGCGGCTTCTCCGTGCTCAAGCTGATCCGCTACCTCAAGGCCGAGTTGCTGCTGGTGCTCGGCACCTCTTCGTCGGAGTCGGCGCTGCCGTCGCTGATGGAAAAGATGGAAAAGGCCGGCTGCGAGAAGTCGGTGGTGGGCCTGGTGGTGCCGACCGGCTATTCGTTCAATCTGGACGGCACCAATATCTACATGACCCTGGCGGCGCTGTTCATCGCCCAGGCCACCAACGTGGACCTGACCCTGGGCCAGCAGATCACATTGCTGGCAGTGGCGATGCTCAGCTCCAAGGGCGCGGCCGGCGTGACCGGTGCCGGCTTCATCACCCTGGCGGCCACGCTGTCGGTGGTGCCGGACGTGCCGGTGGCCGGCATGGCGCTGATCCTGGGCGTGGACCGCTTCATGAGCGAGTGCCGCTCGCTGACCAACTTCATCGGTAACGCGGTGGCCACGGTGGTGGTGTCGCGCTGGGAAAACGCGCTGGACCGCGACCAGCTCAAGCTGGTGCTGGATGGCGGCGAGCCGCCGTTGCAGGCGCCGGTGGCCTCGGCCGGCGTCGTCGCCCCGATCAGCGCGCGCTGATGCTTCCTACGGCCCTGTTCTCCGTCGGTGTATCCGGCGGGGTGCAGGGCCGTTTTCGGTTCCAGCCAACACCGGCCGCCGCGCACGACGCGCTGCAGCATGCAATCTCCCTGCCGCGCTGACAGCTGCGCGACAGGCCCTTGTTCAGGCAGGAGGGTAGAATTCAGCCCTCCTGCGCCTTCGAGACTCACACAGCCGATGTCCAACGACGACTTCAAACAGGCCGCCCTCGACTATCACCGCCAGCAGCCGGCCGGCAAGATCAAGGTCACCGCGACCAAGCCGATGCTGACCCAGCGCGATCTGTCGCTGGCGTATTCGCCGGGCGTGGCCTTCGCCTGCGAGGCGATCGTCGAAGAACCCACCCAGGCCAGCGAGCTCACCGCGCGCGGCAATCTGGTGGCGGTCATCACCAATGGCACCGCCGTGCTGGGCCTGGGCAACATCGGCCCGCTGGCGTCCAAGCCGGTGATGGAAGGCAAGGGCGTGCTGTTCCAGAAGTTCGCCGGCATCGATGTGTTCGACATCGAAATCAACGAGAACGATCCGGACAAGCTGGTGGACATCATCGCCAGCCTGGAGCCGACCTTCGGCGGCATCAATCTGGAAGACATCAAGGCGCCGGAATGCTTCATCGTCGAGCGCAAGCTGCGCGAGCGCATGAACATCCCGGTGTTCCATGACGATCAGCACGGCACTGCGATCATCGTCGGCGCCGCGGTGCTCAACGCGCTGGTGGTCACCGGCAAGAAGATCGAAGAGGTCAAGCTGGCCACCACCGGGATGGGCGCGGCCGGTATCTCCTGCGTCAACATGCTGGTCTCGCTGGGCCTGAAGCCGGAGAACATCCTGGCGCTGGACCGTGACGGCGTGATCCACACCGGCCGCACCGATCTGGATCCGGACAAGCAGCGCTACGCACGCGACACCGACAAGCGCACGCTGGCCGAGATCGTCGAGGGTGCGGATATCTTCCTGGGCCTGTCGGCGGCCGGCATCCTCAAGCCGGAAATGGTCGCCACGATGGCGCGCCAGCCGGTGATCTTCGCGTTGGCCAATCCCAACCCGGAGATCACCCCGGAAGCTGCCAAGGCGGTGCGTCCGGATTGCATCATCGGCACCGGCCGCTCGGACTATCCGAACCAGATTAACAACGTGCTGTGCTTCCCATATCTGTTCCGCGGCGCGCTGGACGTGGGTGCGACCGGCATCAACGAAGAAATGAAGATCGCCTGCGTCAAGGCGATTGCGGCGATGGCGCGCCGCGAGGCCTCCGACCTGGGCGCGGCCTATGGCGGCGAGACCCCGAGCTTTGGCCCGGAGTATCTGATTCCGCGGCCGCTGGACCCGCGTCTGCTGGTAGAGCTGTCGTCGGCGGTTGCGCAGGCGGCGATGGACTCGGGCGTGGCCACGCGCCCGATCGCCGACATGGAGGCCTATCGCGATAAGCTCAGCCAGTTCGTCTACCGCACCAGCCTGATGATGAAGCCGGTCTACGACCGCGCGCGTGCCGACAAGCAGCGTGTTGTGTATGCCGAAGGCGAGGAAGAAGTGGTGTTGCGCGCGGTGCAGAACGTGGTCGACGAAGGCCTGGCCTTCCCGATCCTGATCGGCCGCCCGGATGTGATCGAAGCGCGTATCGAGCGGATGGGCCTGCGCCTGACCGCCGGCGTGGACTTCGAGATCACCAATATTCTCGACGACCCCCGCTTCAACGAATACTGGCAGTACTACCACGCGCTCACCGAGCGTCGCGGCGTCACCGTCACTGCCGCCAAGGAGCTGATGCGCTCACGCCCGACCCTGATCGCCGCGGTGATGGTGGCGCGCGGCGAAGCCGATGCGATGCTGTCCGGCGTGGTGGGGCGCTTCCACAAGAAGCTGGGCTACGCCCGCAGCGTGATCCCGCTTGAGCCGCGCGTGAGTTCCACCTCGGCGATGACCGGGGTGATCAACCAGCTGGGCGTGTTCTTCTTCCTGGACACGCACGTGCAGGAAGACCCCACTGTCGAACAGGTGGTCGAAGCCACCCTGCAGGCCGCCTATCGCCTCAAGTTGTTCGGTATCGAACCCAACATCGCGCTGCTGTCGCACTCCAACTTCGGCAGCCACGACTCGCGCGACGCGCTGAAGATGCGCCAGGTGCGCGAGGCGCTGCTCAAGCGCAAGCCCGAGCTCAACATCGACGGCGAAATGCAGGGCGACACCGCCTGGGACGAAGCGCTGCGCAAGCAGATCATGCCCAACAGCACCTTGAAGGGCCGCGCCAACCTGTTCGTGCTGCCGAATCTGGAAGCAGCCAACATCGCCTACAACCTGGTGCGCGTGTTCACCGACGGCGTGGCGATCGGCCCGATCCTGATGGGCATCTCCAAGCCGGTGCACATCCTCACCACCAGCGCTACCTCGCGCCGGGTGATGAACATGACCGCGATCGCCGCGGTAGATGCGCAAATCCGCAGGCAACGCGATGCGGAAAAAGCGGCGGCTGAAAAGGGCAACGCTTGAGTTGATGCGGTAGCGATTGGGCTGGGGTGGCAAGCATTCGATCAACTGGGCATTGGTTGATCGAGTGTTGGTAGTCGGCCGCAAGGCGACGGCTATCGACGTGCCAGCAATCAGCCGACGAGGCAATGGCTGAGCGAAGTGCCAGCAGTCAGCCGACAAGTAGCAGTTGATCCGAAGTGCCAGCAGTCAGCCGACAAGCAACAGTTGAACCGAAGTGGCAGCAGTCAGCTGACAAGCAACAGTTGATCTGAAGTGGCAGCAGTCAGCCGACAAGCAACAGTTGATCCGAAGTGGCAAGCGCTCGGTCGACAGGGCAACGACGGAAACCTGTCGAGAACCTTGTTGCTACAAGACATCAAGCAGCGCAACACCCAGTGCGCAGTCACTGCCTGAAAGCCCCTCTCCCCTCGGGAGAGGGGTTGGGGTGAGGGTACGATCCACCCTCAGCAGCGAATCAGCGTTGCAACCCACTGAAACGCTGATCAACGACGCAAGCAACAACGCCTCGCGTTCCTTCGTCACTCAAAAGCGATCACACCAGCAGTCATCCCCTTCTCAACGCGCATCCGGAACAGCACCCAATAGCTCGATTTCGGCCAACTGCGCGCGCGCAGGCATTGTCAGCCGCAGCCGATACTCCGCATACGCGCCAGGCGTCGCAATCCGAAACGGACGCGTCTGTAACGCCCACTGAAAACGCTCGTCGCTGCGGTGATCGACCACCCGCCACGCACCACCTGCATTGCGCGCTTCCAACGTCCAGCCAGCTGCAGCAATCGCCGCACTGCCATTGGTCAAGGTATATAGCGTCGCCTTGCCAGGTTCGAGCCCACTCAGCGTCAACGTCGACACGGCCGATAGCGCACTGACCGTGCCTGCATCGTCATCATGCAGCGCCGCGATATCTCGGCCATCGTCCATCACAATGCGCGCGGTAGCACCCAGCAGATCGTGCAACGGGGCAGGGCGCTGCCCGGCCGGCGTCAACGATGGCGGCACATCCTTCGGTTCGCTCCCCCAGCGCGATGGCGTGGGGCCCATCACGAACTCCAGCGTCGCGCCGTTGGCGATGTCCGCATGCGCCAACCAGGTCTTGTGCCACGGCTTGCCGTTGAGCTTGAGCGATTGCACGTACACATTTTGCGGCGAGTTCTGCGGCGCATTGACGACAAGCGTACCGCCATCGGATAACCGCACGCTGGCATGCTTGAACAGCGGCGAGCCGATCACATACTCCGGTGCGCCCATGCGCAACGGGTACAGCCCCAGCGCTGCGAACAGATACCACGCCGACATCTCGCCGTTGTCTTCATCGCCGGCATAGCCCTGGCCGATCTCGCTTCCCAGATACAGGCGCGACAGGATCTCGCGCGTCAGTTGCTGGGTTTTCCACGGCTGGCCAGCGAACAGATACATCCACGGAATATGGTGCGCGGTCTGGTTGCTGTGCGCATACATGCCCAGGCGCACGTCGCGCGCCTCGGTCATTTCGTGGATGGTGTCTCCGTAAGAGCCGGCAAATTTTGCCTCGGCGGTTTCCGGGGTGGCAAAGAAAGTATCGAGTTTTGCCGCCAATGCGGCGCGCCCGCCGTAGAGCGAGGCCAACCCTTCGCCATCGTGCGGCGCGGTGAACGCGAACGTCCAGCCGCTGGATTCGGTGTAGTCATTGCCCCAGACGCGCGGGTCGTAGTGCGCCGCATCCACCCGCCAGCGTCCATCCGCGTTTCGCCCTTGAAAAAAACCGATTGCCGGATCGAATAGTGCCGAATACCCGGCCGCACGCTGGCGGAAATACATCGCCTCGGTCGCATAGCGCTCGCGCACGTTCGCGTTGGTCGCCTGCCTGGCTAATCCATCGGCCATGTTGGCGATGCCGAAGTCGTTGAGCGCGCCTTCCATCGACCACGACATGCCTTCGCGCGTATCGGTATCGGCGTAGCCGCGGAAGGTCGAACGCGCCATGCCTTTGCGGCCTACGTGACGATCCGGTGCCACCACGGTGGCGTTTTTGAGCGCGGCGGCGTACGCCTCGGCCGGATCGAAGCCTTGTACGCCCTTGAGCCAGGCATCGGCAAACGCCACATCGGAACTGGTACCGACCATCAGGTCGGCGTAGCCGGGCGAAGACCAACGCGCAATCCATCCCCCCGCACGCGCTTGCTCGATAAAGCCTTGCACAAAGGTTCCGGCAGCGTCGGGCGCAAACAGCGCATAGGCCGGCCACGCGGTGCGAAAGGTGTCCCACAACCCATTGTTGACGTAAACCCGGCCGTCGCGGATCGGTGCAAAACTGCGCACCGCGCTGCCGTCGATGTTGTCGTCCGACCAGCTGTTCTGGCTTGCGTAACGCCAGTCGGGCGCATCTGCATTCCCTGCGTTTTCATGCGCGGAGTTCGGGTACAGATGCAGCCGATAGAGATTGGAATACAGCGTGGTTTTCTGGTCGGCAGTCGCATCGGGCACATCGAACCGCCCCAGCAATGCGTCCCACGCGTCCTGCGCTTGCGCGGCGATCTGCTCGAAGGATGCTTGCGGTGCGATTTCCAACGCCAGGTTGTGTCTGGCCTGCTCCAGCGAGATCAACGAGGTGGCGATGCGCATCTGCACCTGACGCGCTTTACCAGCATCGAACTTGATCCAGCCGGTGGGCCGCCCGGTATCGACGCGACCGCTAGACGTCCACGGCCGATCGAAGCTCGCAACCACATACATGCGTGTCGCACCGGTCGACAGCCCGCTGCGCACATCGGTGTAACCGGACAGCGTCTGCGTCGCGGCATCCAGACGTAGCCCGCCGCGCGCATCCACATTGTCGAACAGCAGGTTGGCATCGCCGTGATCCGGGAAGCGAAAGCGGAACAGCGCCGCATGGTCGGTCGGTGCGATCTCGGCGTGCAGGCCATTGTCGAACTGCACCGCGTAGCGGTACGGGCGCGCTATTTCATTGGCATGCGAAAACGCCAGCGCACGCTTGCCGCGATCGGCTTCGGGCACGCCCGCGCCGAGTGAGGGCATGACTTGAAAGGTCTGCCGGTCGCCCATCCACGGACTGGGTTGATGACTCAGCGCCAGCGCCTGCAGGCGTGGCCGGTTATCGGCATCGTTCTGCTCGTTCCAGCGGTACAACCAGGTCAGCGTTCCCGCATCGGTTACCGGCGTCCAGAAGTTGAATCCATGCGGCACCGCCGTGGCGGGGAAATTGTTGCCGCGCGAAAACGTGCCGTTGGACTGCGTACCCCGCGTGGTCAATACCCAATCCGACGGGCGTGCCGGCGTCGGCAGCGGCACATCGCCCAGCGCGATGTCGTCGATCCAGCCGGCCGCTGATGCGCCCGCGGGCGGTGCGAGCTCCAGCTCGATCACCCGCACGCGTCGCCCATGCAGGCCGGCCACCTCACCCAGTCGCACTTCCTTGCGTGCCCACTGCTGCGGGTACAAGGTCTTCGACTGTCCTTGCGCACGCGCACCTATCGCCACGCCATGCTGGTCGTGCGCCTGGCTCGCCGACAACCGCGTGCCATCTTCAAACACCAGATCCAGCGACACATAGGTCGAGGCGACATGATCGGTGCCGACGCTCTCCGGCAGCACCATCCACGACAAGGTGGTGTGCGCATCGATCACGATGTCGGTGGCAAACAAGGTGCGCCTTCCCGTGCCGCTGCTGTCGTAACGCAGCGCATGCGCGCCGCTGTAGCCGGTGCTGGGCTTGGCCGCGTAGGGCGCGGCAGGGCCGCTGCCGACCGCGATCCGCACATCGCCAGGCATCGCTTGGACCGGCATGGGCTGCCCTTGATCGAAGGAACTGGCAAACCCGCCTGCCGCACCTGCATGCGCAGATGCGAGTGCCAACGCAACAACCAACGGCAAACGCCGCACAACGACCGACAGACTCACGTGGTGGTGTCTCCTTGATGGCGGACCAGCAGCGCGTTCATCGCCGCCCAGGTTGCGTCGCATGGACGCTGCGCTGCAATGCCGGCAGCGGGCGAGAGGGATGCGTGCTGTTCGATCCGCACAGATTCGGGTGCCGGCCGATCGTGGACAAAACACTGAGCGCACGCAAGCGAGCTGTGCGCTGGATGCTGCGCCGCTGGGCGTGCGGGAGGTGAGAGAGTCATCCAAATGCCGCTCTTCCATGTCGACGTTTGCGCAGTCACCTTGATGAGCGCTCACCGTTGACCGTTCACCATGCAAGGCACCGCACATCTCGACCGCTCCGGTTGCTACCGACAACGGCGAGACCTGCGTAACGACTCTGTGGTGGGCAAGCAGTTCTGCCTTGCATCAACGCGAGCGACCATCAATCGCGCTGCGCGTCCGGCAGCGAGGTGCATTGGTACGCGGCACCGTTTGGGCATCACGATTCGGTCATCCGTTCCCGGGTGGCGCCCTCCGGTGCGCTTTGTTAGCGCTCCCAACCCCACGATGCCGATGCCGCCTCTGGCTCGGCAACTCACGCTCATTCATGTGGGCCACGCCCGTCTTCCCGGCTGCCAATCGCATGCGCAAGCAAAACGCGCGCAACGGCGCGGCCCTGCGCATGCAGGCAGGCTGCTAGAATCCGGGCTCTGTCTTCGTTTACCGATCGCACCGCCATGAGCCAGACCGCCACCGCGCCCGCCAATGCCGAAAAGCGTTACACCGTGCAGCGGGCAGACCTGCCGCTGAGCTGCCCGACGCCGCAGATGGCGCTGTGGAACTCGCATCCGCGCGTGTATCTGCCGATCGAAGACGAACCCAACGGCGAAGCCAAGTGCCCGTATTGCGGCTCGCTGTTCGTACTCGCCGACTGATCCTGGCTGCATGCACCGCCTGACCGTGGTGCAATTGCTGCCGGCGCTGCAGTCCGGCGGCGTGGAACGCTCCACCCTGGAAGTGACTGCCGCGCTGGTGCGCGCTGGCCATCGCGCCGTGGTCGTATCGGCTGGCGGGCGCCTGGTCCCGCAGTTGCTGGAAGCCGGCGGTGAGCACCTCACCCTGGACATCGGCCGCAAGTCGCTGCTGACCCTGCGCCACGTGGTCGGCCTGCGTCGTCTGTTTGCCGAACTCGGTGCCGACATCGTGCACGCGCGTTCGCGGCTGCCGGCCTGGCTGGGGTGGTACGCGCTGCGCGGGATGCCCGCAGCCACGCGCCCGCGCTTCGTCACCACCGTGCACGGG
Organism: Xanthomonas sp. Leaf148; assembly: GCF_001423585.1. GTDB lineage: Bacteria > Pseudomonadota > Gammaproteobacteria > Xanthomonadales > Xanthomonadaceae > Xanthomonas. The sequence continues at coordinate 877,743 of NZ_LMOP01000008.1, forward strand.
CTCAATTCGCCCAGCCGCTACAGCGCGGTCATGACCTATGGCGAACGCGTCATCTGCGTCTCGCAAACCGTGCGCGACTATGTCTGCACGCACTATCCGCAGACCGATCCGGCGCATCTGCGCACGATTCCGCGTGGCGTCGACATCGCCCAGTTTCCGCGCCGCTTGCGACCGGATCGGCGCGCGCGCAGCTGGGCGCAGACCCTGTTGCCTGGGCTGCCGTCCGACGCACCGCTGTTGCTGCTGCCGGGGCGCGGCACGCGCTTGAAGGGCCATGCCGATGGTCTGCAACTGCTGGCCGATGTGCGCGCTGCCGGCGTGCCGGCCTGGCTGTGGCTGCCGGGTGCGCGCGAACCCGGGCGCGAGGCGTATGTGCGCGAGCTGGAAGCCGAAGCAGCGCGGTTGGAGGTGGCCGAGGCGGTCGCCTTCACCGAGCCCACCACGCGCATTGCCGATGCCTATGCCGCCAGCGATCTGGTGCTGCAGCTGTCGCGCAAGCCCGAAGCCTTCGGCCGTACCGTGGTCGAGGCTTTGTCGGTGGGCAGGCCGGTTCTGGGCTGGCAGCATGGCGGCGTTGGCGAATTGCTTGCCGAGCTGCAGCCCGACGGTGCGGTGCCGGCCTTCGATGCCGATGCGCTATGCGCTCAGGCACTGCAGCTTCTGCAGCACCCGCCCACACCGCCGGCGGTCCTTCCCTATACGTTGCAGGCCATGCAATCGGCCACCTTGAAGATCTATGACGAACTCCGCCGCTGACGTTCCAATAAGCGCGCCCGCATTGACGCCCGATGCCGGGCGCTGGGCGCCGCTATGGGTGCTCCTGTTTGTCGCGCTGTGGCCTACGCCCGGCTTGGCCGAAACCGTGCTGTCGCTGGGCGCGTTGTTCGCGGCGTACCGTTTGCTGCACGCACGTTTTCGCGGCGGCACACGCCTGCTCAGCGGTGCGGCCTGGGCGCTGACCAGTGTGTTGTTCTTTGCGTACTGGCTGCCGCAGATGCTGTCCGCGTTCGATGCGATGGATGTCGGTCGCGCCCTGCGCAAATCAGCCACCGATCTGCGCTATCTGCCTTTCATGTGGCTGTGCGCGATTGCGGTCGCCAATGCGCAGCGGCGACGCCGCACCTTCATCGGCCTGGCGGTGATCGGCGGGGTGTGGACGCTGGACGCGCTATTGCAGGCTGCCATCGGCAGCAGCCCATTGTTCTTCGCGCTGGATCAACTCAAGCAGCTGATCAGCGGCCACGGGCTGTGCACGCCGCAGGAGCTGGCGCTGGCCGACCGCCTCAGCGGCGTGCTGGGGCCGTGCAATCTCAAGTTCGGGCAGACCCTGGCCAGCCTGTCGCCGTTCCTGCTGCTGGCACTGGGGCGGCGCAATGTCTGGGCCTGGGCAGGCGCGGCGGCCGCGGTCGGCGTGGTGCTGGTGTTGGCGGGGTCGCGCGCCTCGTGGATCACCTACGGCGTGATCGTGCTGCTGTCCGGGTGGCAACTATTGGGCGGCCGGCGCCTGCTGGCAGTGGCGGTGGCCGGCGTGCTGCTGGCTGGTGGCGTTGTAGCGGTGGCACCACAGGCACGCGAGCGCATCCAGCGCACCACTCTGGCATTTGGCAATGGCGAGCAAGGCGTGGATCAGGCCTTGTCCGGACGCGGCCAGATCTGGGGCGCAGCGCTGTGCATGATCCGCGCGCATCCACTCAATGGGGTGGGCGCGCGCGGGTTTCGACAGGCATATCCAGCCTGCAATCCGGCCCCTGCACAGGCGCCCGCCTGGGGCGATGGCCCGGCCTTCCACGCGCATCAGATCGTGCTGGAAATCCTGGCCGAAACCGGTGTGATCGGCTTGCTGCTATGGCTGGCCGGTGCGGCGCAAGCGTGGCGTGCGTGGCGCTATTCGAGTCTAGCCGCACGCGAGCAGGCGCGGCCTGCGATGATCGCGTTGGTGGCTACCGTTTTCCCGCTCAATACCCATCTGGCGTTCTATTCCAGCTTCTGGGGCGGCTTGAGTCTGATGCTGGCCGGGTTGTATGCCGGCGCGTTGCTCAACGACGACGCGGATCAGCCGCCGCTGGGCTGAGCCGCTGGCATCGTGATCGCGGGTGCCGGGCAGGGGAGACCTGCGTGCCACACGCCATCATCGGCGCGCCACCTGCAGCGACAGCTCACTGATAGAACGCGCTGCGCCCACCTGGCTGACGCTTGAAGCGGCGGTGGATCCACAGGTATTGATCCGGCGCCTCGCGCACCATGTCCTCGATCGCCGCATTGACCTGCGTGGTATCGGCGATCACATCCTCCGACGGAATGCCTGCCAGCGGCGGCGCAATCTTGAGGATGTAGCGGCCGCCTTCGCGGCGATGGAAATACGGCACCACCGCGCAACCGGTCAGCCGCGCGAGCTGATGGGTAGCCGTGATGGTCGAGGCCGGGTGCCCGAAAAACGGCACGAACACGGTGTCCTTGCCGCGCATGTCCTGGTCCGGCGCGTACCACAGAAAACCGCCGCGCTTGAGGTGCTTGATGGTGGCGCGCAGATCCTCGTTGGCGAACATGTGCGTGGCATAGCGCAAGCGGCCGCGCTTGACCGCCCATTCGAACACGGGGTTTCGGTGCTTGCGGTACATGCCGGCCAGCGGTATGTGGTCGCACAGTAGCCGCCCGCACATTTCCAGTGTCATGAAGTGGCCGGACACCAGCAGCACGCCGCGCTTTTGTTCCTGCAGCTGCTGCAGATGCTCCAGTCCTTCGATCTGCACGCCTGGGCGAATGGCGTCGATGCTGCCCCACCACGCACGCGCAAATTCGAACAGGCCCACGCCCAGCGCGTCGAAACTATCCCGCAGCAGTCGCGCTCGCCATGCATCGTCCTGCTCGGGAAAGCACAGTCTGAGGTTGACCTCGGCAGCACGCCGACGCGTGCCCGCCACGCGCATCGCGATCCAGCCCACGCCACGGCCCACCGCGCGTTGCAGCGTCCAGGGCAGGCGCCCGGCCAGCACCATCACCGCAAGGCCCAGGTACATGGGCCAATGCTTGGGGTTGCGCAGGGAGGGGCGGACGGCGACGTTGGCGGACTCGGACATGGTGCGATTCTAAGGGATCGGGCGCATCGGGCAGCGTGCACATGCGCACGTGCAGGCGCTCCCGTATCCTGCATGCATGCGGAAAGACCCGATCGAATGGCTGTTGCGCGGGCTGTACTCGGCGCTGCTCTACCTGTTGTTGCCGGTCACGGTGTACCACCTGGTGTGGCGCGGTTTTCGCGTGCGCGAATACTTCAACCGCTGGAACGAGCGCTATGCGTCGTACACGCATGCCTGCGGCCGCCCGCGGGTGTGGGTGCATGCGGTGTCGGTGGGCGAGGTCAATGCAGCCGCGCCGCTGGTCAACGCCTTGCGCGCGCAACGCCCGGATATTCGCTGGGTCATCACCACCATCACGCCCACCGGTTCCGAGCGCGTGCGCGCGGTGTGGGGCGATGCGGTCGACCATGTGTATCTGCCGTACGACGTGCCCGGCAGCGTGGGGCGCTTTCTGGAACATTTTCGCCCGCGGCTGGCGCTGATTCTGGAAACCGAGCTATGGCCGAACATGTTGTTCGGTTGCCGCGACCGCCAGATTCCGCTGTACATCCTCAACGCACGTTTGTCGGCGCGCTCCTTGCGCGGTTACCGCGTGCTGGCGCCCTTGATCAGCCGCGCGCTGCGCACGGTGACCTGCGTGGCGGCGCAGTCGCAGGACGATGCGGAGCGCTTCATCACCCTTGGCGCGCGTCCGGACCAAGTGGTGGCGCTGGGCAATCTCAAATTCGATATCGCCGCCCCCGAACAGTTACAGGCGCTGGTCGCGCAGTTCCGTACCCATGTGCCGGCAACGCGGCCGGTGTGGATTGCCGCCAGCACGCATGAGGGCGAAGAGGCGGCGGTGGCCGATATCCATGCGCAGTTGCTGGTGCAGTTTCCGGACCTGCTGCTGCTGTGGGCGCCACGCCATCCCGAGCGGTTTCCGAAGGTCGAGGCGTTGGCGCGCGAGCGCGGCTGGCGCGTGGCGACACGCAAAGCGCAGCAGTGGCCACAAGCGCTCGATACGGTCTTCGTCATCGATACCTTGGGCGAGCTGATGAGTTTTTATGCATGCGCGCAGGTTGCTTTCGTCGGTGGCAGCCTGCAGCCGATCGGCGGGCACAACCTGCTCGAACCGGCAGCGGTTGGCACGCCGGCAGTGACCGGCCCGCATCTGCATAATTTCTCGGAAATTTCGCGGCGCATGCGCGAGGCCGATGCGGTCGCGATCTGCGAGGACGCCGACTGTGTTTATCGCGATCTTGCGCGTCTGCTCGGCGACCCGGCCCGGCGTGAGGCGATGGCTGCCGCAGGGTTGGCGCTGGTCGCCAACGGCAAGGGCGCAGTGGCACGCACGCTGGTGCAGATTGCACCTGATTTGCCGCAGGTGGTTGGTGATGGTGTGGAGTCTTGAAAGATCTAACTGCGTGCGTGCTGCATCGTTGCACAGAACCTGTTGCAGTCATGCCAAGTCACATCATCAAGTGGTCTTGGAGCGACCAATCAAACGGGGCGATCGCGCGGTCGTTTTGTTAGCCACTTTTTGGCGTCATCTGGAGAGTCTCAAGCCGCATTGGTCGAGGGCGCGGCGTCCTCACCGCTCGCGGGACACGCCGTGCATCCGTCCGTGGAGGCCCGGTGGCGGCATCCATGCCGCCACACGGTCCCGCAAGTGGCGAGGACACCGCACCAGACAGGGTGTGGTTTGCTTTGAGAAGAGCTACGCACATCGACCATCTTGATTGGTCCTTGCCCGCCCACCGTCGCGGGCTCTTACGCGGCATGAATGCCGCTACAAGGACCTACTTGCGGCGTGTCCCGCGATGGCGGGCGGCAAGGGCACTCCAGCCAAGCGGCAGATCACCCGCTGATGCGGCAGTCATCGCAGGTATCGCACGCAGCCAGGTACGCGCTTGCATCGGACATAAAAAAGGCGGGCCTTCGCCCGCCTTTTTAGTGACCTATCCGCTCGCTTTACTGCAGCGAGCCGCTGCCCTGCAGCCTGGCTTCGGCATCCTGCGACAGCAGGCGATTCACATCCTGCAGGTCGGTGATGTCGAGCTTGCCGATGGCCTGGCCGAGCAGCAGGCGATTCTGCAGGAAGGTGTAGCGCGACTGCGCGTAGTTCAACTGCGCCTGGAACAGGGTGCGCTGGTTCTGCACCACGTCCAGCACGGTCCGCGTGCCGACTTCCAGGCCGACCTGCGAGGCATCGTAGGCGGCTTGCGCGGAGACCACTGCCAAACGGCGCGCTTCCACTTCGCTGATACCGGCGACCACGGTCTGATAGGCATTGCGCGTATTGCGGTCCAGCGCGCGCTTCTGCTGCTCGTAGGTGTCCTGTTGGATATCGCGACGCGACAGCGCCTGACGCACGGCCGACTGCGTTGCGCCGCCAGCGAAGATCGGGATCGACAGCGTGATGCCGACCGAATCGGTATCGATATCGCGGCCCGCGGTGGTGAAGTTACCTGCGGCCTGATCGACCGTGCCCTGGCCGCCCCAACTATTGCTGCGACCGATATTGGCGCCCAGGCTCAAGGTGGGGTAATGGCCGGCACGCGCCGCATTGACCTGCGCCTCGGCTGCACTGACCTGCAGCTGCTGTGCCTTCAGCGCCGGGTTGTCGGCGATGGCGGCGGATACCAGCTGATCGACGTTGCTGTAAGCAGCCGGCACTTCCGGGCGGAAGTCTTCCGGCAGCGCACGAAGGCCGACTACCGGCTGGCCGGTCAGTTCGGTCAACGCCTGGTAGTAATCCTTCAGCGTATTGCGTGCGTTGATGCTGTCGGCACGCGCCTGGTCGTACTGCGCGCGCGCTTCGTGCACGTCGGTGATCGGCGCCAGGCCTACTTCCAGGCGCTTGTCGGCGTAGTCGAACTGCTTCTTGGCCGCCGCTTCGTTGGTTTCTGCCGCCGCCAGCGACTCGATACCGACCAGCACCTGAAAATACGCCGCCGAGGTGCGGGTGATCAGGTCGTTGTTGGCCGATGCCAGCGTGAAGTCTGCGGCCTTGGCCACTTCGCGCTGCGCACGCAGATTGGCGAACTGCGCCCAGTTGAAGATGGTCTGGCTGCCCTGAACCGTGTACTGCCGCTGCTTGGTGGTGGAGCGACCATCCACGCCTTCCAGCTCGCGATGTGCCTGGGTGTAGCCGGCGCTACCGTCCAGCTGCGGCAACAGCGCCGCACGCGCCTGCACCTGTCCCTCCCGATTCACCAGCCGCGTGGACTCGGCCACGGCCAGCTGCGGGTCGCCGTTGCGGGCCATTTCATAGACCTGCAGCAGATCGGTGGCATGCGCTGCCATCGGTGACAGGGCGGCGGCCAGGGCCAGGGCGAGGGATCGGCGGATCATCGGGGAAGCTTCCTTGGGAATCAGAATTGGAATCGGGGCGTCGGTGCGGCGCCCTGGAGATAAGCGAGATCGGTTTCGAATAACGATTCGATGCGCGGGGCGTTGACGTCGCCACGCACCAGGACCGCTTCCATCACCGGTGCGTGACCGCGCACCACAAACAACCGGCCGTTCGGGCGCAACCACTGCAGCCACTGCGTCGGCAGCGTATCGACCGCGCCGGTCACGCAGATGGCATCGAAACGACGCTCGCTCTGCCAGCCGAACACGTCGGCGGTTTCGATGCGCACATTGCTGCCCACACCGGTGCTGTCCAGATTGGCGCGTGCTGCCGCTGCCAGTGCCGGATCGATCTCCAGGCTGACCACTTCGCGCGCGAGTGCGGCCAGGCAGGCGGTGGAAAAACCGCTGCCGGTGCCGATTTCCAGCACGTCTTCGCCCGGCTGCAGATCCAGCGCCTGCAACATGCGGCCTTCGACTACCGGCTTCATCATCTTGTGACCGGCCGACAGCGGAATTTCCACGTCGACATAGGCCAGGGTCTTGTAGGCCTCCGGCACGAAGGCTTCGCGCGGCAGGCGCGCCAGCACGTCGAGCACGCGCAGGTCCAGCACGTCCCACGGCCGGATCTGCTGTTCGACCATCTTTTCGCGGGCCTGGGTGAAATCGATCGTCATGGTGCGGTTATCCAACGCGGTGGGGCGAACATTTTACCGGTGCACGGGGCAACTGGCGCATCTAGCATCGCTGCGCGCCGGCCGCTGGCGCAGTGCCGGAAGTCATCGCCACCAAAGGCCCGGGGCGATCAACGGGGCGCATACGCTCTCAAAAAGAAGTCCACGCTGGATTGGATGTGCTCATCCACCTGCGCGCGGGTGGGCTGGCCGTGCAGGCCGCACATCATCAAGGCATACAGCTCGCCCTTGAGCAGGCAGAAGAATTGCGAGGCCGCGCGCGCCAGATCGGCGATGTCGAGCTGGCCGTCGGCCACACGCGCCGACAGGAAATCCGCCAATGCCTGTTGGGTTCGCTTGGGGCCGGCTTCCCAGAACATTTCGCGCACATGCACATCGCCGGTGCCGGGCGCCATCATCATGCGGTGGGTGGAAATGGCCGACTCGGTGCTGACCATGGCAAAGAACGCATGCGCGATTTCGACCAACTGGTCGCGCAGCGCACCCTCGGGCGCGTGGTCGAACAGGTCGTCCGGCATCATCTGCTGGCATTGCGCACGGATCGCCTCGGAAAACAGGCTCTCCTTGTCGCCAAAGTGGCTATAGACGGTGAGCTTGGAGACGCCGGCCTGAGCAGCGATGCCATCCATGCTGACCCCGGCATAGCCTAGCTCCATGAACAGGGCGCGGGCAGCACCCAGGATGGCGGCACGTTTCCCAAGATCCTTGGGACGCCCAGGGCCGTTGCTCTTGGCCTTGGACTTGAGGGGGGGCGAGCTGGACATACGGTCAATACTAGACCATCGGGTTCTATATTTATACTCGACGGCCTGAATGCATCAGCGCGCGGGTGCTTCAACTGGTCGAGCCTGGGAGCGATCGAGGCAACGGACTAGCCGCAGCGAAGCGACGACACTGTGGGCGCAATGCCCAAACGCCATGCCGATGATGATGGGCATTCATTGTTTCAGTTGAATGCTCCCGGTGTCATGGTTGGCCCGGCAGCTGTGGGGAATCCACCTAGGGCGGCCCGAAAACCCCGGTGATAGATTGCCTCAGGCCTGTCGGTACATACCGGCACGCATGGTCAGCGGGCACGGATGAGGGGAATGGGGAACGTGGACGGGGTCGGGGCGCAGACGCATGTAAGCTGCGTTCGCAGCACACGCGTGCTGCGGGCGGCCCTTGTGTGGCTGTGGTTTGGGCTGTGTTGCGGGGTTCTGGGACTGTCCCAGGCTGGCGCACAGGCGCTCGATCACACCGCCTATCACACCGTCACGCGCTGGAACATGGACGACGGCCTGCCGCACAACCTGGTGCACGCCGTGGCCCAGGGCGAAGACGGGCTGATCTGGGTGGGCACCTGGGAAGGCGTGGCGCGCTTCAACGGCCGCGATTTCACCGTGTACGACCGCCAGAACACGCCGGGCGCCGAATTGGGCGGCGTGTTCGTGGTGGTGCGCGACAGCACCGGCGGCATGTTGTTCGGCACCGCGTTCGACGGGGTCTATCACTATCAGGACGGCCACTGGCAGCAGCTGGGGGACGCTACGGCGCGCCATCTGGCGGTCAGCGCGCTATTGCGTCGTGCCGACGGCGCCCTGTGGGTGGGCACGCCGCAGACGCTGTATCGGCTCGAAGCGAATGGGCGCCTGGTCGACGTTGGGCGTCAGACCGACCTGCCACGTGCACGCATCACCGCGTTGTCGGCCGACGACACTGGCGATCTGTGGGTGGGCACGGAGGTCGGGTTGTACCGTCTGCCCCGCAATGGCGCCGCCGCCGAGGCCTGGGGAACAATGCATGGCATGCAGGCGGTGCCGGTGCGCCGGCTTGCCAGCGATCGCCAGGGCGGATTGCTGGTCGCCGGCGATGACGGTGTGTGGTGGTGGAGTCGCGGCGGCGGGCTGCAGCGTTTTCGCCAGGGGCAGCGGGTCGATGCGCTGCTACTGGATCGGCGCGGGCATCTGTGGATGAGCATGCCCACCGGTACGTTGGTGGTGCACAGCGGGGTGGCTGTGCCGGACGAGCAGATTTCGATCACCGGCGTCGCCAGCCCGGCATTGCTGGAAGATGCCGAAGGTTTGATCTGGGTCGGCAGTACGCATGGCCTGTTCCGGATTGCCGAAGGCGCCGCGCACGGCGTGACCCATGAGGACGGCCTGGCCTCCGATTACGTGCGCACCGTGTTGCAGACCAGCAACGGCACGGTGTGGGTGGGCAGCGCGGTGGGTCTGGACCGTTGGCGCGACGATCAAATCAGCCGCATATCGCTGTCGCCGGCCGAAGGCGGCCGTGTGCTGGAGCAGTCGGTGTTGTCGCTGGCCGATGCCGGCGACGGCGGGGTCTGGGCCGGTACCTACAGTCAGGGCGTGCTGCGGCTGGATGCGCAAGGAAAGGTGCTGGTGCGCATCGGCGCGGGCGATGGCCTGCCGTCGTTGTCGGTACGCGCGGTGTTGCCCGATGGCGACGATCTGTGGATCGGCACCACCGGCGGGTTGGTGCGCTGGCGGCATGGCAAGGCGCGCCGCTACACCGCCGCCGATGGCGTGCCCGACGGCTCGGTGCAGGCGCTGTATCGCGACACGCAGGGCATCATCTGGATCGGCACCGATCGCGGTATGACCGGGCTGTCGCCGGGCGGCAGCACGCGAGCGTGGCTGGGCGAACAGGATTTCCCGGGTCAAAACGCCTTCGACTTTTTGCGCGATGCCGGTGGCGATCTCTGGATCGCCAGCGATCGCGGCCTGCTGCGCCTGCAGGGCGACCACTTCCGCGTCTACGACCATCGCGTCGGATTGCCGCGCGACAAGGTGTTCCGCGTGATCGACGACGGCCACGGCTATCTGTGGTTATCCAGCAACCACGGCGTCTTCCGCATCGCGCGCAACGACTTCGACCAGATCGATGCCGGTACCCGCGAACAATTGAGTGTGGAGGTGGTGGACCGCAGCGATGGCATGCCCAGCAATCAAGGCAACGGCAGCAGCGCTCCCGCTGGCTGGCTGACACAGACCGGGCAGTTGTTGTTTCCCACCTCGGCCGGGCTGGGCGTGATCGATCCGGCGCGTGTCGGCACCTTGCAAGGCCATCGCGTGCCGATCGTGTTCGAGCGCTTGCTGGTCGACGGCATGGTGCAACCGTTGAGCGGCCCGCATCAGCTCGGCGCAGAGACCCGCCGCATTGCAATCACTTATGCCGGCCTGAATTTCCGTGGCCCGGACAAGGTGCGTTACCGCTATCGCCTGGACGGCTTCGACCCGGACTGGGTGGATGCCGACAACGCAACCGAGGCGGTGTACACCAACCTGCCGCCAGGCCGTTTTCGCTTCCGCGTGCAGGCGATGTCGCTACCGGTGGATTGGCGTCAGACCGCGCTGCTGGGGGAATCCAGTCTGGTCATCGCGTTGGCGCCGCCCTGGTGGCGCCGTGGCGAAGTGATCGCATTGGGCATCCTTGCGCTGGCGAGCCTGATCTACGGATTTTATCTGTGGCGCACGGCCAGCTATCGGCGCAGCCAGCGCCAACTCAATACCGTGATCGATAAGCGCACCCGCGAACTGAGCGACAAGAATCTCGCGCTGCAACAGGCCAGCCAGGAGCGCGAAGCCTTGATGCGCCAGCTGGAATACCGCGCCAGCCACGATGTGCTGACCGCATTGCCCAACCGGCGCGAAGCCGAGCGCGTGCTGCAGCAATGGTTCGACGATGCGCGTAGCGGTGGTGCCGCGCTGGCGCTGGCCTTGATGGATATCGACCACTTCAAGCACATCAACGACGAGTACGGCCATGATGTCGGCGATGCGGTATTGAGCGCGCTGGGCGAGGCATTGAGCGACCAGGATCAGGCGCAGTGCTTCGCTGCACGCCATGGCGGCGAAGAATTTCTGCTGGCGGTCACCGGGCTGGATGCCGTGCAGGCGCGCGCGCTGTTCGAACGCATGCGGCAGCGTCTTGCGGCAATCGACGTCGATGCGCAAGGCATCACGGTGCGGTGCACCGCCAGCATGGGTATGGCGATGAGCGATGAAGCGCCGACCCGACGCGAACTGCTCGCGTTGGCAGACCGTCGGCTGTATCAGGCCAAGCGGCAGGGGCGCGATCGATTGGTCGATCGGTCGTGCGATGGCACGGTGGTGCGTTGAAGATGGCGCTGTGACCCCGGTGCGTAAGTTTCAGGCGCGTGGTGGTGTATCGAACCGTGAAGGCTAGAGAACTTATGTTGCTCCTATGGATCGTGCTTACTTATTTTGCAATCTTGGGGCTGCTCGCTGTGCTCAACAAGGCGGATTTTCGCCGGAGTCCGGAAAAGGGCGAGCGTTACAAAGTGTTGCCACTGCCTGACAAGTGGTGTTGCTGGTTCGGTGTGATTCCGCTCTGCGTCGGCACGCTCTCTGGCATGGCGCACTGTTTCTTCCTGTCTTGATTGTCGGGGCTGTGTTGGAGGGTGCTTGCATTCGTTGGTACCAAAAGGCCGGGCTATTGCCGCGCAATGATTGAGCGTTCAACAACGCATTCGAGGTTGGTTCGGGCGCCCTAAGGCCGCTCCGCCTGCAACTGCAACAACGCAACAAACGCCTGTGCCGCCCGCGACAAGGTGCGTCCGCCATGCGTGACGCATCCCAGTTCGCGCGATAGCGCCACATCGGCCAGCGGTAGCGCCACGATCTGGTGATCGATCATGCGTTCGGGCAGGACGCTCCACGCCAGCCCTACCGAGACCAGCATCTTGATCGTCTCCAGATAGTTGGTGGTCATGCGCAGGTGCGGCACCAGGCCGCGCTCGGCAAACAGGCCGGCGACGATGCGATGGGTAAACGTGCCGGGGTCGGGTAGCACCGCCGGATGCGCCACCACATCGTCCAGCGTCACCTTGCGCAATGCGGCCAACGGGTGGTCGGGGGCCACCACGCATTGCAGGCGGTCGTGCCAGATCGGTTGCGCACGCAGCGGTGCACGCGTGTCCGGCGCCAACGTGGTCACCGCCAATTCCACCTCGCCGCGCAGCACCGCTGCATAGGCCAGTTCAGAATCCAGAAACTGGATGTCCAGTGCGGCCTGCGGGTGTTGCGCGGCGAAGTTGCGTAGCAATGCAGGAAGCCGATGCAGGCCGACGTGGTGGCTGGTGGCTAGACTCAGGCGCCCGCCAACCGACGCGCCCAGGTGCTCCAGCACACGACGCGTGTCTTCCAGTTCGGCAAGGATGCGTTGGGCGCGCGGCAACAAGGCTTGGCCGGCCTCGGTCAGCACCACCTGGCGGCCCAGGCGGTCGAACAGCCGAGCCGACAATTGCCCCTCCAGCAAGGCGATGCGTTTGCTCACCGCAGGCTGGGTGAGATGCAGCGCTTCACCGGCCGCCGAAAAGCTGCCGCTGTCAGCAATTGCGACGAAAGCGCTGAGACTCGCCAGATCCATGCCATTCCTGAATTTCATTTGTTGAATAAACAATATGAATTTGCGTTATCGAAGGCAAGCTCCTAGCATCGAACGCAGCCAGGTGGTGCACCCACCAACCGCCACTCCATCGGATCGCCGCGATGACTGCCAAGACCCTGTACGACAAATTGTGGGACCTGCATGAGGTCACGCGCCGCGACGACGGTTCGTCGCTGATCTATATCGACCGCCACATCCTGCATGAAGTGACCTCGCCGCAAGCCTTCGAAGGACTGCGTCTGGCCGGCCGCAAGCCGTGGCGCATCGACGCCAACATCGCCACACCCGACCACAACGTGCCGACCACGCGCGCCGAGCGGCAGGGCGGCCTGGAGTCGATCAGCGATGAAGTCTCGCGCCTGCAAGTACAGACCCTGGACGAGAACTGCGACGACTTCGGCATCCTCGAGTTCAAGATGAACGACGCGCGTCAGGGCATCGTGCATGTGGTCGGCCCCGAGCAGGGCGCCACCTTGCCGGGCATGACCGTGGTCTGCGGCGATTCGCACACCTCCACGCATGGCGCGTTCGGCGCGCTGGCGCACGGCATCGGTACCTCCGAGGTCGAGCATGTGCTCGCCACGCAGTGCCTGATCGCCCAGAAGATGAAGAACATGCAGGTGCGTGTCGACGGCACGCTGCCGTTCGGCGTGACTGCCAAAGACATTGTGCTGGCGGTAATCGGCAAGATCGGCACGGCTGGTGGCAACGGGCACGCCCTGGAATTTGCCGGGAGCGCCATTGAAGCGCTGTCGATGGAAGGGCGCATGACCATCTGCAACATGTCCATCGAAGCCGGTGCGCGCGTGGGCATGGTGGCGGTGGACGACAAGACGATCTCATACGTCAAAGGCCGCCCGTTCGCGCCCAAGGATGCGAACTGGGATGCCGCCGTTGCACTGTGGAAGACGCTGGTCTCCGACCCGGGGGCGCACTTCGACACCGTGGTGGAGATGCGTGCCGAAGACATCAAGCCGCAAGTGAGCTGGGGCACCTCGCCGGAAATGGTGCTGGCGGTGGATCAGCAGATACCTGACCCGGCCGCCGAACAAGACCCGACCAAGCGCGACTCGATCGAGCGCGCGCTCAAATACATGGGCCTGAAGGCCAATCAGTCGATTACGGACATCCGTCTGGATCGGGTGTTCATTGGCTCGTGCACCAACTCGCGCATCGAAGACCTGCGCGCCGCCGCCGCAGTGGCCAAGGGCCGCAAGGTGGCGTCCACGATCAAGCAGGCACTGGTGGTGCCGGGCTCGGGTCTGGTCAAGGCGCAGGCCGAGTCCGAAGGCCTGGACAAGATCTTTCTGGAGGCCGGTTTCGAATGGCGCGAGCCGGGTTGCTCGATGTGTCTGGCGATGAACCCGGACAAGCTCGGCAGCGGCGAGCATTGCGCCTCCACCTCAAATCGCAATTTCGAAGGCCGCCAGGGCGCCGGCGGACGCACCCACCTGGTCAGCCCGGCAATGGCTGCAGCGGCGGCGGTGAGCGGCCACTTTGTCGATGTGCGTGAGCTGCAGGGAATCGAGAATCGGGAATAGGGAATCGCCACGCCCCGTTCCGCTCTGCCTATTCCCTATTTCCCACTCCCAATTCTCGGCCTTTCTATGACTCCTTTCACGCAACACACCGGATTGGTGGCGCCGCTGGATCGCGCCAATGTCGATACCGACCAGATCATTCCCAAGCAATTCCTCAAGTCGATCAAGCGCACCGGCTTCGGTCCGAACCTGTTCGACGAGTGGCGTTATCTGGATATCGGCGAGCCTGGGCGCGATAACAGCCAGCGGCCGATCAACCCGGAGTTCGTGCTCAATTTCCCGCGCTATCAAGGCGCCAGCGTGTTGCTGACACGCAAGAATTTCGGCTGCGGTTCCTCGCGTGAACATGCGCCTTGGGCGTTGGACGAATATGGGTTTCGCGTGGTGATTGCACCGAGCTTTGCCGACATCTTCTTCAACAACAGTTTCAAGAACGGCCTGCTGCCGATTGTGCTGACCGAAGCAGAAGTCGACGCCTTGTTCGAGCAATGCTTTTCCACCGAGGGCTATCAACTCACCGTGGATCTGGCCGCACAACGCGTGCGCCGCCCCGATGGCGTGGAGTACAGCTTCGAGGTCGATGCATTCCGCAAACACTGCCTGCTCAACGGGCTGGACGACATCGGCCTGACCTTGCAGGACGCCGATGCAATCGGCCGCTTCGAACAAGGCCATCGCGCGCGCCAACCGTGGTTGTTCGGCGCACTGCAGTGAACGCGATTGCCAACACCGCCGATACGGGGGCGCTGGGCGAACATGTCGCTGCGCAGTTCGGGCCGCAGGCGCACGCGTATCTGCAGAGCGACGTGCATGCGCAAGGCGCCGAGTTCGCCGAGCTCCGCGCTGGCCTGGCGGGTCATCGCAATGGGCGATTGCTCGACCTTGGCTGCGGTGCCGGGCATGTGAGTTTCCAGGTGGCGCCGCTGATGGCCGAGGTGGTGGCCTACGATTTGTCTGCCGATATGCTCACCGTCGTGGCGGCCACCGCCGCCGAGCGTGGGCTGACGCAAGTGCGCACTGTGCAAGGCGTTGCCGAGTGCTTGCCGTTCGAGACCGGCAGCCTGGATGCAGTGGTCAGCCGCTACTCGGCGCATCACTGGAGCGACGTGGGACAGGCACTGCGCGAAGTGCGGCGCGTGTTGCGTCCCGGCGGCGTTGCTGCCTTTATCGATGTGGTGGCGCCGGGGTTGCCATTGCTGGACACGCACCTGCAGGCGATCGAGGTGTTGCGCGATACCAGTCATGTGCGCGACTACAGTGTTGCGCAGTGGTTGCAGATGCTGGGCGATGCCGGCTTGCGGGTGCAGCGTCATCATCGCCAACGGCTACAGCTGGACTATCTGAGCTGGGTCGACCGCATGCGCACGCCAGAGGTGTTGCGCGCAGCCATTCGCGGGTTGCAGGACGCGGCGGTAGACGAGGTACGCGATTACTTTCAGATTGCAGCCGATGGCTCCTTCAGCAGTGACGTGCTGGTGGTATGGGCAGCACGTTGATTTTCAGGTTGCTACGGCACCAACTCACGAGGATTGCATGAGCAAGCAGATTTTGATTCTTCCTGGCGACGGCATCGGCCCGGAGATCATGGCCGAAGCGGTCAAGGTGTTGACGCGGATCGACGCACAACATGGCCTGGGTTTCAGCCTGGTGTACGACGAACTGGGTGGCGCGGCCTACGACAAGTACGGCAGCCCGCTCGCTGACGAAACGCTGGAGCGCGCGCGCGCTGCCGACGCGGTGCTGCTGGGCGCCGTGGGTGGGCCGCAATGGGACAGCATCGATCCATCGCTGCGCCCGGAGCGTGGGTTGCTCAAGATCCGCTCGCAGCTGGGTTTGTTCGCCAACCTGCGTCCGGCGCTGTTGTATCCGCAGTTGGCCGATGCCTCCACGCTCAAGCCGGAAGTTGTTGCGGGACTGGATCTGCTGATCCTGCGCGAGCTCACCGGCGGCATCTACTTTGGCCAGCCGCGCGGCAATCGCACGCTGGAAAATGGCGAGCGTCAGGCCTACGACACCTTGCCCTACAGCGAAAGCGAGATTCGTCGCATCGCCAAAGCCGGTTTCGAGATGGCGCGGTTGCGCGGCAAGAAACTGTGCTCGGTCGACAAGGCCAACGTGTTGGCCTCCAGCCAGTTGTGGCGCGCGGTGGTGGAAGAAGTCGCCAAAGACTATCCGGACATCGCGCTATCGCATATGTATGTGGACAACGCGGCCATGCAATTGGTGCGCGCGCCCAAGCAGTTCGATGTGATCGTGACCGACAACATGTTCGGCGACATTCTGTCCGACCAGGCGTCGATGCTCACCGGCTCGATCGGCATGCTGCCTTCGGCCTCCCTGGATGCCAACAGCAAAGGCATGTACGAGCCGTGTCACGGCTCGGCGCCGGATATCGCAGGGCAGGGCATCGCCAATCCGCTGGCCACCATCCTGTCGGTGGCAATGATGCTGCGCTACACCTTCGCGCAGGCTGCCGCTGCGGATGCGATCGAGAAGGCCGTCGGCAAGGTGCTCGACCAGGGCCTGCGCACCGCCGACATCTGGTCAGAAGGCACGACCAAGGTTGGTACGGTCGCGATGGGTGATGCGGTGGTGGCTGCGCTGTAAAGCTTTGGTTGGATGTATCGTTTT
Organism: Xanthomonas sp. Leaf148; assembly: GCF_001423585.1. Classification (GTDB taxonomy): domain Bacteria; phylum Pseudomonadota; class Gammaproteobacteria; order Xanthomonadales; family Xanthomonadaceae; genus Xanthomonas. Next base: position 894,438 of record NZ_LMOP01000008.1, read on the forward strand.
GTCGAACGTACTGGCGGTCATCGTCCTGTTTGGGCGATGGCCGCTTTCGTTTTTGCGGGGTCTATCGGTGCGCGGCGCCTCATCCGGTGTCGGGACACGCCCCAAGGAAACCGATCAACGGTCGCGGATTGAGGTCCTACATGGACGTACTTGCGGCGTGTCCCACGGCGGTGCGCGTGCAAGCGCCCCTCAGTAAATCTTTGCTTCCGCCCAGAATTGACAGACTTCGTGTGTCGATATGCCGGTGGCGCGGTGCCGTCTCCGGTGCCGGGACACGCCGTGAATCCGTCCGTGGAGACTCAGTGGCGGCATCCATGCCGCCACATGGTCCCGACCCCAGAGACGACACCGCGCTTTCATTTCAATGCTGCGGATCGAAGAGCAAAAACACCTTGACTGTCTGTGCCAGCACAAGATTGAACGACCACGCGCCAAGCGTTAATAGCGAGGGGCAAGGCCGGAGACGAAAAAATAGACCAAAACCCAAAACCGAAACCAAAACCAAAACGGCCAGCAGATCGCTCCGCTGGCCGTCAGGTCTTTTGCAAACTGTCAGTCGGTGCGGCGTTATGCCACCGCAGCCGTCTTGCCAGCAACCACGCCGCGCTCGCGTTGGCGCAACAGTCGGTTGGCTACATCCAGCCAAGCGAGTGCGCTGGCCTCTATGATGTCCTTGCTGGTGCCGGTGCCTTCGTACTCCACACCATCGTGGCGCACGCTCAGGCTGGCTTCGCCGCGTGCATCCGCGCCGATGCCCACGCTGTGCACCTGGTAGCTGTCCAGCTCCAGCTTCACGCCGGTGGCGGACGCCAATGCACCGAACAAGGCATCAACCGGGCCATTGCCCTGCGCGGTTTCCGCCACCCGATTGCCATCCGGATCCGATAGCTCCACCAACGCGTTCGCGCGGCTGCCGACGTCGCTGATGGTCATCGAAGCCAGACGGTAGCCTTCCTGCACGGTCGCGTCCTGCATCAATGCCTGCAGATCGGCATCGGTGACCACGCGCTGCTTCTCGCACAAGGCCTTGAACTGTTCGAAGACCAGCTTGACCTCTTCCTCTTCCAGCAGATACCCCAGCGCACGCAGGCGCTGCTCGACCGCTGCGCGGCCGCTGTGGCGGCCCAGCACCATCTGCGACGATTCCCAGCCCACATCTTCCGGGCGCATGATTTCGTAGGTGCCGCGGTGACGCAGCATGCCGTGCTGGTGGATACCCGATTCATGTGCAAAGGCGTTGCCGCCGACCACGGCCTTGTTGCGCTGCACCGGCATGCCAACCAGGCGCTGCAATAACTGCGAGGTCGACACGATGCGCGGTGTGTTGATCGCCGAATCGATGTTGTAGAACGCACCACGCACCTTCAGCGCCATGGTGATTTCTTCCAGCGCACAGTTGCCGGCGCGCTCGCCGATGCCGTTGACGGTGCACTCCACCTGACGCGCGCCGCCTTCGATGGCTGCCAGCGAATTGGCCACCGCCAGACCCAGATCGTTGTGGCAGTGCGCGCTGAAGATCACCTTGTCGGCACCCTCCACGCTGGCGATCAGCCGCGCGAACATGCCGCGGATTTCTTCCGGCGTGGTGAAGCCCACCGTGTCGGGCAGGTTGATCGTGGTGGCCCCGGCCGCAATCGCCACACGGGTGACTTCGGCCAGGAAATCTTCTTCGGTACGGGTGGCGTCTTCGGCAGAAAACTCCACGTCATCGATGTAACCGCGCGCCAGCGTCACGTGCTTGTGCACCGACTCCAGCACCTGCTCGCGGCTCATGCGCAGCTTGTGCTCGCGGTGCAGCGGGCTGGTGGACAGGAACACATGCAGGCGCGGGTTGGCTGCAGCTTCCAGCGCCTTTGCCGAGGTTTCGATATCGGCCTGCAGACAGCGCGACAACACCGCCAGGGTGGGGCGGCGCAGCTCGCGGCCGATCATCGCGATAGCTTCGCGGTCTGAGTGCGAGCTGGCCGGGAAACCGGTTTCGATGATGTCCACGCCGAGTTCGTCCAGCGCGCGCGCCATGACCAGCTTTTGCTGGGGCGTCATGCTGCAGCCGGGGGATTGCTCGCCGTCGCGCAGGGTGGTGTCGAAAATTCGGATACGCGGGGTCTGGTTGGATACGGTCGTGTTCACCAGGAAGACTCCTCTACGGCGATGGCGGTGACAGGCGTTGAAGCGACTGCGGATGGGCGGGAAAGAGCGGGTGTTTGGGGTGGAGGCTTGACGCTGCGTTCGTTGCGAAGTCGCTCGGTATTGCGACGCCGCGGTTTGCGTGGCGGACGCGGCCGCACCTCGGACAAGAGTGCGGCCAAAACGGTTGCGTCGATATTACCGCCAGAGACCACCGCACATTTGCGTTTGCCTGCAACACGGCGACCGGCGGCCAATGCCAGGGCGCCAGCGCCTTCGGCGATGACGTGTTCTTCCAGTGCCAGACGCACCAGGGTTTCGCGGAGCTCGGCCTCACGCACGATCACTACATCGTCGAGCAGGCTCGCGCACAGGCGGCGAGTCAGGAAGCCAGGAATCTTGACCTTGACGCCGTCGGCCAGCGTGGCGACGGGGGTGATTTCACGGAAGTCGCCGCGCACCGCACGCGCCATCGAATCGACGCCCTCGACCTGCGCACCGACAATGCGCACGCCTTGCGACTTCAACGCCAGCGCCACACCGGAGGCCAAGCCACCGCCACCGATCGGCACGATCACCACATCCGGTGCGTGCGCGGCCAGTTCGATGCCGACCGTGCCTTGGCCGGCAATCACGTCCGGGTCGTCGAAGGCCGACAGGAAGCGATAGCCGTTCTGGTCGGCCAGCTCGCGCGCAAACGCAAACGCTTCGTCATAGCTGTTGCCGTGTTGGCGCACGGTGGCGCCCCAGTGCGCGACGCCGGCGATCTTGGTTTGCGGCGCGCCATATGGCATCACCGTGATGGCCTGCACACCGAGCCGATACGCCGACCACGCCACACCTTGCGCATGGTTGCCGGCCGAGGCGCAGATCACCGGGCGCTCGTCTCCGCGCTCCAGTCCCGCCAGCAATGCATTCAATGCACCGCGCACCTTGTAGGAGCCGGTGCGCTGCAGGTTTTCCAGCTTCAGCCACACGCCGAAACGCTCGGCGTAGTGCAGTGGCGTCGGCGACAAATATTTGCGCAGACGTGCCTGTGCGGCCAGCACGTCGGCCACGCTGACGGCCACGTCGCTTACGTCTGGTTCCTGCGAAGAGGAGCGGCCGGAATCAGGCATTGCGGCACGCGCGCGGCCGATCCGGAAGAAGACACCTCCGGATGGCAGTCTGATGGTCGCGCGAAGTCTGCATGCCCGAGGTCTGGGTGGTCATGCGGCCGCCTCGACCGTTTCCAGCGCCGTGATCACTACCGACTCGCAGTCGTAGACCTTTTCCAGCTGCAGGCGCAGTGTTTCCGGCGGCCGGCTGCTGTCCACGTCCAGCTGCAAATGCCAGCGCCCGGCATCGTCGGGCGCGGCGGCGCCCTGGATGGCGCACGGGCGAAACCCGCGGCGCTCGGTCATGCCGATCACGCGCACCAATGCGCCTTCGGCCGGCTTCAGCACCAGGTCAAGCCGGTAACGCATGTGTCGTCTCCTTGACCGCGTGTGCGGGATTGCTGTCCAGCATGGTGCTGTTGGCGTTGTTGGGCGGCACCAGCGGCCACACGTTGGCGCGTGCGTCGATGGCCACATGCAGCAGGCCGGGGCCCGGCTGGGCCAGCAACTCCGCCAGCGCTGCATCGACATCGCCGCGCGCAATGATGCGCTTGGCCGGAATACCGAACACTTGCGCCAGCGCGGCGAAATCCGGGTTGTCGGACAGATCGATCTCGCTGTAGCGCTCGGCGAAGAACAACTCCTGCCACTGCCGCACCATGCCCAGCGAGCTGTTATCGAGCAGCACGATCTTCACCGGCAGCTTGCAGCGTGCAATGGTCACCAGCTCCTGCACATTCATCATGAAACTGCCGTCGCCGGAGACCAGCACCACGGTGCGATCGGGACAGGCGAACTGCGCGCCCATCGCCGCTGGCAGGCCGAAGCCCATGGTGCCGAGCGCGCCACTGGTGAGGTGATTACGCGGATCGTTGAAGCGGCAATGCTGGGCCACCCACATCTGATGCTGCCCCACATCGCAGGCGATGATGGTATCGGGCGGCGCCACTTCGCTCAGGCGCTTCAGCAGCGCCGGTGCGTAGATATCGGTACCGGGCGCGTCGTAACGCGCACCGAATTTTTCGCGATTGGCAAAGCAGCGTGTCCGCCATGCCTGGCAGTTGCCGCGTGCTGCACTCAACGCCTTAAGACTGGTTGCCACATCGCCAGGTACGGCGATATCGGCAGTGCGCAGCTTGGAAATTTCATACGCATCGGCATCCAGATGGATGACGCGCGCGAACGGTGCGAACTCACTCAACTTGCCGGTGGCACGGTCGTCGAAACGGGCACCGACCACCACCAACAGATCGCATTCCTGGATGGCCATATTGGCTGCTCGCGTGCCGTGCATGCCCAGCATCCCCAGGTAATCCGGATGCGCGTGCGGCAATGCACCCAGCCCGCGCAAGGTCAGCGCGGTCGGGATGCCGGTGGCTTCGACAAAGCGCCGGAATGCTTCCACCGCATCGGCCAGTGCAATCCCGCCACCGCCGTAGACCACCGGGCGCTCGGCGCTGGCGATGGCTGCCAGCGCGTCGGCCAGTTTCGCGTCCGACGGTGCAGGTGGCGGCAGCACTGCGGCCGGCACATGCTCGGGCAGATGCGAGGCATCGGCGATCTGCACGTCCTTCGGCAAGTCGATCAACACCGGGCCCGGGCGACCCTCGCGCGCGATGCGAAACGCATCCCGCACGATCTCCGGCAACTGGTCCACGCTGCGCGCCAGAAAACTGTGCTTGACGATCGGCATGGTCATGCCGAACACGTCCAGTTCCTGGAACGCATCGGTGCCCAGCAAGGGCGTGGCGACCTGGCCGGTCAGGCACACCATCGGCACCGAGTCGAGCATCGCGTCTGCGATGCCGGTGACCAGATTGGACGCACCCGGGCCGGAGGTCGCCACGCACACGCCCACCTTGCCGCTGGCACGGGCGTAGCCGTTGGCGGCGAGGGCGGCGCCCTGTTCGTGACGGACCAGGATGTGCTTGAGCCTGGAATCCACCAGGGCGTCGTAGAACGGCATGATGGTGCCGCCCGGATAACCGAACAGCGTTTCCACGCCCTCGGCTTCCAGGGCCTGCGTCAGCCAGCGCGCGCCATTGCGGGGCGTGCTGTGTGCGGAGGTATTCATGCGTTGCGAACCTTCGGTGTTAAGCGGTGGGGGATGCGGCGGCGTTATGCCGCTTGTTGATTCGCCGGTGTGGCAGCAGCTTGCTGTTCGCCGTTGAGCCAGACCATCTTGGCGCGCAGTTTCTTGCCCACTTCCTCGATCGGGTGTTCCAGGTCGGCCTGCTTGAACTTGGTGTAGTTCGGCAGACCGGCTTCATATTCGGCCACCCAGTTCTTGGTGAAGGTGCCGTTCTGGATGTCCGTCAGCACGTCCTTCATGCGCGCCTTGGTACTGGCGTCGATCACGCGCGGGCCGCTGACATAGTCGCCGTATTGTGCGGTTTCGGACACGAATTCCAGCATGCGGGTGATGCCGCCTTCGTAGAACAGGTCCACGATCAACTTCAGTTCGTGCAGTACTTCGTAATACGCGATTTCCGGCTGGTAGCCAGCTTCCACCAGCACTTCGAAACCGGCCTGTACCAGCGACGAGGCGCCACCGCACAGCACGGCCTGCTCGCCGAACAGATCGGTTTCGGTCTCTTCCTTGAAGGTGGTCTTGATGATGTTGGCACGTGCGCCGCCCAGGCCGCCGGCATAGGTCAGCGCAAACTGCTCGGCCTTGCCGCTGGTGTCCTGGTACACCGCATAGATGCACGGCACGCCGCGGCCGATTTCATACTCGCGACGCACCAGCGCGCCCGGGCCCTTGGGCGCAACCAGCACCACGTCCAGATCGGCGCGCGGCTTGATCATGTCGAAATGCACGTTCAAACCATGCGCGAACAGCAGACAGGCGCCTTGTTTCATGTTCGGCGCGATGACCTCTTCGTAGAGCTTCTTCTGCACCATGTCCGGGGTCAGGATCGCGACCAGGTCGGCGGTCTTCACCGCGTCGGACGGCGCCACCACGGTGAAGCCATCGGCCTGCGCCTTGGATTCGGTCGGGCCACCGGGACGCAGGCCGACGGTGACGTCGAAACCGGAATCGCGCAGGTTCAGCGCATGCGCGCGGCCCTGGCTGCCGTAGCCGATGATCGCGATTTTCGGTTGGGTGTCGTTGCTCATGAAGTAATCCTTGCGGGGTTGGCAGTGGGAAAGAGATCAGCTGGCAGCGCGGACGCTGGTTGGCCGAGCAAAGCGGGGATGAGCGAAAACGCTGCGCATGCAGACGCTTGCAGCAGCGCAATGGCTGGCGCTGATGGAAGGCGGTGCGGCGATGTCAGTGATGTCGTTCATGTCATTCGAAACTTTTGGGGGTCCCTGAAACGCGAAACCCCGCGCCGTTGCCGGTGCGGGGTCTGATCGAAGCCTTGTGTGTCTGTTGCCTACACGAAGTCTCGTCCCGCATCGGTTGGCGAGGTAATAAGTACGAGCACGAGAAGCGACGCTGCCAACGCGCCGGAGGGCGCGGACATCAAAGCGTTCGAGGTGGTGGGGCGGTGCGGCATGGACTGAGATAACCATCGCCGCCGGTGAGGTGTCAACCCTTGCGGGTGAAACATCTGTATTGGCAGCATGCGCTCAGCGCGAAGCCGCATGGCAGCAGCATGGTTTCTGCTGAAACCGGATCGGCGGCGTGTCAATAACGCCAACCTGCATCACCAACTGCGCGGTTTTATTGCCTCAGTGCGACCGGGATCGAACGCTGCGACGGAGGCCGCTGTTATGGTTGGTGCTTCATTCGTTGTGTCGTGGGGGAGCTCTTGATCATGCGTCGCGTACCCGTCTTATTGGTGTCTGCTCTGGCGCTGCTTGCGCCGCCTCTTGGCGCCGCCGACCGTGTCACCGGACAAGCCTTCGCCACCCGCTCCGAAGTGATCGCCCCGCATGCGATGGCGGCGACCTCGCAACCGCTGGCCACCCAGATCGCGTTGGATGTGATGAAAAACGGCGGTTCGGCGGTGGACGCGGCGATCGCCGCCAATGCGGCGTTGGGCTTGATGGAGCCGACCGGCAATGGGGTGGGTGGGGATCTGTTCGCCATCGTGTGGGATCCCAAGACCAGCAAGCTTTACGGCTACAACGGCTCGGGCCGTTCGCCCAAGTCGCTGACCCTGGCCGAGTTTCAGCGGCGCGGGCTGAAGGACATTCCGCCGACCGGGCCGCTGCCGGTGTCGGTACCGGGCGCGGTGGATGGCTGGTTCGCATTGCACGAGCGCTTCGGGCGCAAGCCGATGGCGCAGAACCTGGCGCCGGCGATCCGCTACGCGCGCGAAGGCCACCCGGTGGCCGAAACCATTGCCTATTACTGGGACCGCTCGGTGCCGCGGCTGTCGCAATACCCAGGCTTCAAGGAGCAGTTCACCATCGACGGGCACGCCCCGCGCAAGGGCGAGCTGTGGAAGAACCCGAACCTGGCCAACACCCTGCAGCAGATCGCCGACGGCGGCCGCGATGCGTTCTACAAGGGGCCGATCGCGCGCACCATCGGCACCTACTTCAAGGCCAATGGCGGCTACCTGAGCTACGAGGACATGGCCAGCCATCAGGGCGAATGGGTGGAGCCGGTCAGCACCAACTACCGCGGCGTTGACGTGTGGGAGCTGCCGCCCAACAGCCAGGGCATCGCGGCGTTGCAGATGCTCAACATCCTGGAAGGCTACGATTTTTCCAAGATCCCGTTCGGCTCGGCCGAGCACGTGCATCTGTTCACCGAGGCCAAAAAGCTGGCCTTTGCCGACCGTGCGCGCTTCTACGCCGACCCGGCCTTCCAGCCGGCACCGCTGGCCAAGCTGGTGTCCAAGGAGTACGCCGCCCAGCGCCGGTCGCTCATTTCCATGGACAAGGCCTTGAAGGAAGTGCAACCCGGCACGCCCAAACAACTGGAAGAAGGCGACACCATCTACATGACCGTGGCCGATGCCGACGGCATGATGGTGTCGCTGATCCAGTCCAACTATCGCGGCATGGGCAGCGGCATGGCGCCACCGGGGCTGGGCTTCATCCTGCAGGACCGCGGCGAAATGTTCGTGTTGAAGAAGGACCACCCCAACGGCTATGCGCCGGGCAAGCGGCCGTTCCAGACCATCATCCCGGCGTTCGTCACCAAGGACGGCAAGCCGTGGTTGAGCTTTGGCGTGATGGGCGGGGCGATGCAGCCGCAGGGGCACGTGCAGATCGTGATGAACCTGGTGGACTTTCATATGAATCTGCAGGAAGCCGGCGATGCGCCACGCATCCAGCACGAGGGCTCCACCGAGCCGACCGGCCAGGCCACCGCAATGAGCGATGGCGGCGAGCTCAATCTGGAAACCGGATTCTCCTACGACACCATTCGCGCGTTGATGCGCAAAGGCCACCGGGTGATCTTTGCCGACGGCCCGTATGGCGGCTATCAGGCGATCGCGCGCGACCCGGCCAACGGCGTGTATTACGGCGCCTCGGAAAGCCGCAAGGACGGGCAGGCCGCCGGCTACTGAGCAAGCCGCCACGGATGAGTACGCCGCTCAATTCTGCCCACCGCGCGCCGCTAATGACACTGATGGTTTAGGAATCCCCATGAGCTCGATGCAATCGCCCGACCTGCCGTCGCACACGCGTGCGGCCCTGCTTCCCGACGCACCGGTTGCCTTGCTGCGGCTGTCGGCGGAGGCGTGTGTGGTGGCCTGCAACCGCGCCGGCCTCGACGTGCTTGGCAAGACCGCCACTGAATTGGACGGTCTGCCGGCATCCGTGCTGTGGGGATTGAGCGCCACCGATCTGGTTGGCGACGAAGGCGTGTGGGCTGCGCCGGGCGACGACCCGGCCCGGCGCGTGCGTTACGTCCGCGACCGCGAGTACGGCGGCTGGATGCTGTCGTTGCCGCATGTCGAGACCGCCATTTTGTTGCGCGAAGCCACGCGGCTGGCCGACGGTAGCCGCCCGGTGCCGATCTCCCCGCTGTTGCAGCCCTTGGTGGCACGCCTGCAGGCCGAACACGAAGACCGCACCGTGCTGGAGCGCACCGCGCAGGCGTTGGCTGGCTGCGAACTGGAACTGCTGCTCCCGCCCGGTCTGGCCGACACCGACATGGGGCGCCGGCTGCAGGCCGGCTTCGGCAATCTGGCCGAAGCGATCCGACAGGCAGTGGCGCTGTCGGTGCAGATCGCCGCCGAAGTGCCGCCGTTGGTGGCCGAAAACGACGAGATGGTGCGCCAGTCGCAGGCGCAAACCGAGGCGCTGGACGGCGCACGCACTGCAGTGGAGCGGCTGTCGTCGAGCCTGCAGGACGTCAATGCCGAGCTGGCCCAGGTCATCGCGCTGGCCGCCAGCGCCGATGAAAGCGCGCGGCAAGGCGTGGCCGCGGCACATGCGCTGGGCCAGGCCATGCACGAAGTGGAACGCCGCGCGGCACGTGCCGGCGAGGTCATCGAGGTCATCGACTCGGTGGCGTTTCAGACCAATATTCTGTCGATCAACGCCAGTATCGAAGCGGCGCATGCCGGCGCTGCCGGGCGCGGCTTTGCGGTGGTCGCCACCGAGATTCGCCGTCTGGCCGAACGTGCCGCTGCGGCGGCGCGCGATGTGCGCGCGATCCTGGCCGAAACCAGCGCTGCAGTGGGCGAGGGCGCTGCCTCCGCGCGCGGCACCGAGGCGGTGCTCGATGGCATCACCCGTGTGCTTGGGCAGGCCAGTAGCGCGATGACCACGGTGGCCGGGCGCATCCAGGCACAGGACGGCGAAATTCGCGGCATCGAGCGTGCCGTGGATGGGGTGGTGGCGCTGGGCCGCAGCAATCTGCAGCACGCCGCGCACGTGGCCGAACGCAGCGAAGCGCTGGAACGCGGCACCGAAACCTTGCGCGACTGCGTGGGTCTGTTCCGCCTGCCGGCCGATCCGCTGCAGGTGCCCAGGCACGCGCGCGTCAAGGAACTCGCCGTCGCCACGGCGGGCAAGATCGGCATTGCATTGGCACAGGCCATCGCGCGTGGGCAGATCGACGAAGCGGCGTTGTTCGCGCGTACCTACACCCCGATTGCCGGTGTGGAGCCGCCCAAGTTCAGCACCGACTTCGACGCGGTGTGCGATCACGTGCTGCCTCCGTTGCAGGAGCCCTTGCTGGATGCGCATCCGTGGATCGTGTTTGCGATCTGCGCCAATCCCGACGGCTACGTGCCTACCCACAATCTCCGTTTCACCCAGCCACTGACCGGCGACCCCAAGCGCGATCTGGTCGGCAACCGCACCAAGCGCAAGTTCTCCGACCGCGTTGGCCGCAGCGTCGGCGCGCATACCGACCCATACCGCCTGCAGGTCTACCGCCGCGATACCGGCCAGATCATGTTCGATCTGTCTGCCCCGATCTTCGTCGGCCGCAAGCATTGGGGCGGCCTGCGGGTGGGCTATACGCTGGAGTGACGTGAGCCGGCGTTACTGCGGCGTGGTCGGCGTGGTGCCGCCCGCCGCTGCGGTTGTCGGATTACCCAACTGTTTGGCCAGGAAGCCTTCTAGGGTGCGGTAAAAGGCGATCTGGTTGGCGTCCTTGTAAAACCCGTGGCCTTCCTTGGGCACCGCCATCCATTCGGGCGCGTTGCCGCTACGCGTGAGCGCAGCACGCAGGCTCTTGGCCTGGGCAAAGGGCGCACGCTCATCCTCTTCGCCGTGGACCAACAGCACGGGTGCCTTGATGCGTTCGGCCAGCGAAACCGGCGAGTGCGCGGCAAGGTCGGCTGCGTCGCGGCCGATCACGCGTTGCAGGTAATTGGTGCCGGACGCGCTCTGATTGATATCGCCTTTGGTGTACATCATCTGCAGGTCGTAGATGCCGGCCACCCCCACCGCGCAGCGGAACAGGTCCGGTGCCTTCACCTGCACCATCATCGCCGCGTACGCGCCAAAACTGGCGCCGTAGCTGCAGATGCGCGATCGATCGGCCAGGCCCTGGTCAATCGCCCAACGCACGCCATCCACCAGATCGTCCTGGATCTTTTCTCCCCACTGGCGGTAGCCCGCGCGTTCGAAGGCATTGCCGCGGCCGGTGCCGCCGCGATAGTTGACCTGCAGCACCAGGTAGCCGCGGCTGGCGAGAAATTGCGCATCGGTATCGAATGCCCAACCGTCGCCGTCGGCATGCGGGCCGCCATGTGGCAGCAGGATCATCGGCAGGGGCGCGCCCTGGCCGGCCGCTGCCGGAACGGTTAGTACGCCGTCCAGCGCCAGCCCGTCGCGAGCCTGGAAGCGCACCATGCGCCGCTCGCTCATCAGTGCCGCGGGCAGGGCGCTACGGGCCTTGATGACGAGCTTGAGCGTATTGGTCGGGCGATTGAAGATGTACCAGGCGCCGGCATCGCGGTCGCTATAGGCCTTCAGCAGCACGGCGCTGCCATCTTCGGTGAAGTTGACGAAATCCACGTACTGACCCGCCAAGGTCTCGCTGAGGCTGCGATGCAACTGCGCCGGTGCGCTGTCGGGCGCGGTATAGCGCAGCGCGGGCCGGCCCGGTCCCAGTCGGGCCGCGAACGGTGCATAGGGTGCCGGGCTCCATTGCAGATCATCCACGTCGTAGAACGGGTCGGACGCCAGTACGCTGCGCTGTTGGCCGTCCGGATCGCTGGACACCAATGCCGCCGGGCCGCCGGAGACGCTGTACCAGCCATAGACACGACCGGGCTGTTCGGCAAACGCAATTGGGCGCCAATTGGCCTGGACCTGCGTCAGTGGCGTCCAGCCGTTGCCGTTGCGGCGGAACAGCAGCGAATTGTCGTCGTCATCGGTGCCGTAGGCGTACTGCGCCACATCATCGTTGTCGAGCACGAACCTCAGGCGCGGCACGTCGATGTCGGCCATCAGCCGGTGGGTGGTGGTGCTCGCGTCCACGTCGTACAGCATCGAATGGCGCGAATCCAGCGACAGCCGCCGCATGTAGAAGTGCCCGTTACGCCGGCTCGGCAGCCCTTCGATGTAGCCGAAGCCGCGCTCCAGCCCGGCATTGCGCGTGCTTTGCTGGTAGCCGTAGACGTAGCGCTGATTGCCGCCATCCAGGTCGGTGGCGATGATCTCGCCCATCGGCACAGGTTCTTCCAGCGAGCCGAGCTTGCGACCCTTGCCGATCACCAGCCGCCGGTCGCTGACCCAGGCAATGCGCACCGGCAACTCGTAGCGCGGCAAGCGCAGCATGGTGGTGGATTGCATGTCGGCGATGCGATACACCACCAGCGCGTAGCTGCCATCCCCAAGATCGGCGCTGACCGCCAGGTGCTTGCCGTCCGGCGACATCGCGGGCGAGGAGATTGGGCCGGATTCGACGAATGCTTCCGCCGGTAGCGGCTCGGCCGCCACGCCAGGTCCCACCGTCCCGATCAGCACTACTGCGATCCACGCACACCGTTGCATCCATTGCATTCGCGTCGTCCATCCCTGTGTTTCACGCGACGATAACGAAACGTGGCCGGCGGCTGCAAGTGGCCGATAAAAAATGCCGCCGGAGTGCGGCGGCAATGGAGAGAGAGCAGTTTTCTGGTTGTTGTGCGGCCACGCTAGCCAGCCGATGTGCCGTGAACATGTCTGGGCATGTCAGCTGCACTCCTGCGTTCATCGGGTAGCTTCCGCGCGGCGCGTCAGTGCTGCATGCACGCAACCGCGCATGCTGCCGGTATCGGCGATGTGGTTTAATCGCCGCCGAAGTGGGGGTACCGCAGTGCGCTGCGGTTGAGATAGTCCCTTCGAACCTGATCCGGCTCATACCGGCGTAGGGAAGCTTCGTTAGATGCGAGGGTCCGTGACTGCACGGGCACCTGAGTGTTGAGCGCCGCCGCTTCGTCCGCACTGCGACTTCTTCGCAGAGCCAGCGCCCTTGGTGCTGGTTTTCCAGCACACAGGACGAACGCCATGAATGCCGCGCCCACCGTTTTGCAACAACAAGCCCAATCGTTATCCGAGGCTGTGACCCAGCCGATCCCCGGCTCTCGCAAGATCTTCGTTTCCGGCTCGCGTACCGACCTGCAGGTGCCGATGCGCGAGATCGTATTGACGCGCACGCCGACGCTGTTCGGCGGCGAAGACAATGCGCCGCTCAGCGTCTACGACACCTCCGGGCCGTACACCGATCCGCAGGTGGCGATCGATCTTGCTGCCGGCCTTGCGCCGTTGCGCGCCGACTGGATTGCCGAACGTGGCGATACGGTGGCGCTGGACACCTTAAGTTCGCACTTCGGGCGCGGCCGCGAACACGATGCGCGGCTGGATGCGGTGCGCTTCCCCGCAAGGCGCCTGCCACGGGTGGCGCGCGCCGGTGCCAATGTCACCCAGATGCATTACGCACGTCGCGGCATCGTTACCCCAGAGATGGAGTTCGTGGCGATCCGCGAGAACCAGCGCCTGGAGGCCGTCACCGATGCGATGCTGCGCAAGCAACATCCCGGTGAATCGTTTGGTGCGTCGATCCAGCAGCGCATCACGCCGGAATTCGTGCGTGATGAGATCGCCCGCGGCCGCGCGATCCTGCCCAACAACATCAACCACCCGGAAAGCGAACCGATGATCATCGGTCGTAATTTCCTGACCAAGATCAACGCCAACATCGGCAACAGCGCGGTGTCGTCGGGCATTGCAGAAGAAGTGGAAAAACTGGTGTGGTCGATCCGCTGGGGCGGCGACACGGTGATGGATCTTTCTACCGGCAAGCACATCCATGAAACGCGCGAGTGGATCATCCGCAACTCGCCGGTGCCGATCGGCACGGTGCCGATCTATCAGGCGCTGGAAAAAGTCGATGGTCGTGCGGAAGAACTGACCTGGGAGATCTTTCGCGACACCTTGATCGAGCAGGCCGAGCAGGGCGTGGACTACTTCACCATCCACGCCGGTGTGCTGTTGCGCTATGTGCCGCTCACTGCGAAGCGGGTGACGGGCATCGTGTCGCGTGGTGGATCGATCATGGCCAAGTGGTGTCTGGCGCACCACAAGGAGAACTTTCTCTACACGCACTTTGAGGATATCTGCCAGATCATGAAGGCGTACGACGTGGCGTTTTCGCTGGGCGATGGGTTACGTCCGGGTTGCATCGCCGATGCCAACGACGCCGCGCAGTTCGGTGAGCTGGAAACGCTGGGCGAGTTGACCAAACTCGCCTGGAAGCACGATGTGCAGACCATGATCGAAGGGCCTGGGCATGTGCCGATGCAGTTGATCAAGGAGAACATGGACAAGCAGCTGCGCGAATGCGGAGAAGCGCCGTTCTACACCTTGGGGCCGTTAACCACGGACATCGCGCCCGGCTACGACCACATCACCAGCGCGATCGGCGCGGCGATGATCGGCTGGTTCGGTACCGCGATGCTCTGCTATGTCACGCCCAAGGAGCATCTGGGCCTGCCCAATCGGCAGGACGTGCGCGACGGCATCATGGCCTACAAGATTGCCGCGCATGCGGCCGATCTGGCCAAGGGACATCCAGGCGCACAGGTGCGCGACAACGCCCTGAGCAAGGCGCGCTTCGAGTTCCGTTGGGACGACCAGTTCCATCTCGGGCTGGATCCGGAAAAGGCCAAGGAGTTTCACGACGAAACCCTGCCCAAGGACGCGCACAAGCTGGCGCATTTCTGTTCGATGTGCGGGCCGCACTTCTGTTCGATGAAGATCACCCAAGATGTGCGCGACTACGCGGCCGAACATGGCATGGGCGAAGAGCACGCCTTGTCGGCTGGCATGGAAGAGAAGGCCTCGCAGTTTCTGGCGCAGGGTGCGCAGGTCTATCGCGCCTCCTAGTCCGCAGACCTGCATTGGGTTGCCCGTAGCGCACGGCCCGCTTATCAAAAATTCAGCTTTGGTTGACCAGATCGCATCGCTGCGCGCAAGTGCCGCGATGCGATCGCGCTGCAAGCGGTTACAACAGATAAGGCTTTGCGGCGTTTTAGCTGAATCGCAGATAAAAAAATCGCGCCAGAAGGCGCGAAGGGAACATCGTAATTATTTGAATTCGTCGGCGAGAGAGAGAGAGCCTGACGTCGCCGCCTGTCATAGGAAGCAACGAGGCATAGAGTAAAATTTGCACCAATTGGATGCATGACACAGTTGGTCGTGGTCCTTTGCTGAATTTGGCGTTTCGCACTCAGTGCGATGCGTCTTTGTAGTCCTTGCATGCCGATGCGTGTCTTTGCCGATGAGTGTTCCTCCTGCTACTGCAATGTCATCTGGCCGGCTGCGTGTCGGGCCGTGTGTGGTCGACGTTGCCTCGCGCGAAGTGCACGCACCGGGCGCGCGGCGGGCCTTGCGATTGCCTCCCAAATCGTTGGCGGTGCTGCTGACCCTGGCAAGACAGCCAGGGCAGGTGGTTACGCGCGAGCAGCTGCTCGCCGAGGTGTGGCCGGATACCCTGCCCACCAACGATGTCGTGACCCAGGCGGTGACGCAGCTGCGAAAAGCGTTTGCCAGCAGCGGTAGTCAGCGTTCCGAGTACATCGAGACGATTGCCAAGACCGGGTACCGCCTGATGGCGCCGGTGGCGTGGGAGGCGTACGCGGATGTGTCGGCGATGCAGGCGCAGACCGCATCCACGCCGGCGTCGCCTGGCGTGCAGCAGTCCGTGCAGAACGCGCCGTCCGCTACAGATGCGGTGAGCACTGCGGCTGAGGCCAGTCATCGCACGCCGGAACAAGCTGCAGCGCCGTTGCCTGCTGCAGCAATGACGCCGCGCCGACGCCGCTGGATGACGCTGGCTGTGGCCAGCCTGGCGTTGGTGGTGGTGCTAGGCCTCGCGGCACGCACGCTGTGGCTGCGTGCCCCGGCAACCGAGGGCGCAACGCCGGCAGCTGTTCCGGGCAGCCCCAAGCGGCCGTACCAGGTCATCACCGCAGGCGGCGGATTCGACCTCACGCCCAGCCTCTCGCCCGACGGCAGCAGGGTGGCCTACGCCTCGCTGACCAGCGATCGGCAGGGGACCTCGATCCTGGTCAAGACGACCGACAACGCGTATCCGCGCGTGCTGGAAGCGCCTGCGCCCGGCATCTCGGATCGACTGCCCGCCTGGTCGCCGGATGGGCGCGAAATCGCGTTTTCCCGGCAATCGCCGGATGGAAGTTGCAGGATCATGATCGCTGCTGCGGCAGGTGAGTCTGCAGCCCGCGAGGTGGTGCGCTGCGATGGCGCGGACATGCTCAGTTTCAGCTGGTCGCCCGACGGCCGCGCGTTGTTGTTCGGCAGCATGACCGGCCCGCAAGGCGCAGCGCGAATCCGGCGTCTCGATCTTGAGACCGGGCAATGGCAGGGATTGACGTACAGCGCGCAACCGACCGACTTCGACTACGCACCGCGCTATTCCCCGGACGGGCAATGGATTGTGTTTCTGCGCAATCCGCAGCTGGGTGATTTGTGGCGGATACCCGCGCAAGGCGGCAGCGCGGAGCGATTGACGCACGACAATGCCGATATCCGTGGTTGGAGCTGGTTGCCGGACGGCAGTGGGCTGATCTTCGGGCGTCGCGTGGATAGCGAAGCGCGTTTGTATCGGCTCGATCTGGTCGCTCGTAGCCTGCACGATCTGGGCGTGGACGATGCGCAGGCGCCGGACGTGGCGCACGGGCATCTGGTCTTTGTGCAGCGCAAGCCGCAATTTGGGGTGTATCAGGTCATCCACGACCCCATGAATGGTGGCTACATCCGGCGCCGCCTGTTTCCCTCCAATGGGCGCGACGATCAACCAATGATTGCGCCCGACGGGCGTCAGCTCATCTTCGCGTCCAATCGCTCCGGTGCGTATGGGTTGTGGTGGGGCGATGTCACCAATCCTGGCTCGGTGCGGTTGATCGAAGGGATTCGGCCGGATGCGCGACAGGCTGCCGATTGGTCGGCCGATTCGCAGCAAGTGCTGGTCAGCGGCAGCGACGCGGATGGACACGCTGCGCTCTTTGAAGTGACTCCGAGCACCGGCAAGACGGTACGCCTGCCGGTACCGCAAGCGCGGCCATTGCAGGCGATCCATCTTCCCGATCCCAACCGGTTGCTGGTCGTGGCTGCGGCCGACGATGGTCATACCTTTGCCACGCTATACGACCGCAGCAGCAGCCCCTGGCGCGCGCTGGCCACGCTGCAGGATGTCTCGCAGGTGCGCCTGGATCGCATCAGTGGGCAGGTGCTGTTTACGCATCTGAGCGGGGCAGGGCTATGGCAGATCGCGCCAACCCTGGCCGCCGATACCGTGCAGCCGGTGGACGCGCAGCAACCATCGCGTTGGCGCTATCGCAGCTGGGCGCCGGGAACCCAGGGTCAGGTGCATTACCTGTCGTCCAATGACAGTTGCGCCACGCACGACAGTGCGCTCGGCGGCGGTCGCGCGCAGTGCCTGGACGCGGCGAAGTTCACCACCATCAACGGTTTCAGCCTGGATCAGCGCAGCGGTGCGATGTATGTGGCGCTGGCCGAAGAAGACGGCAGCGCGATCGCCTACATGGCATTGCCGGAGCAGCCATCGGTGTCCGTCGGCTTCATCTCCAACCTGTTGATGGTGTTGAGAAAAATAGCCTCGTAACTCCTTCGGAAAGGCTTCGTGGCAATTTCGGCAGAGCTTCGTCGAAACGTCCTGACTCACGCCAGATTCGGCAAAACACTACGCCCTCTTTTGTACAAGGGGCTGCCAACATGCAACAGGTCATCACTGCCGATCGCGGGCTCGCACTCTGCCTGGACGGTGCCAGCGACTCGACATCGACCACCTGTCTGGCCGTCTCGCGTCTGGGTAGCATCCGTACCGCCGCTGCGACATTCACCTTGTGGGTGCAGTTGCGGGGTCGCGCCTGGGTGGAGTCCAAGGAAGGTCGTTTCCGGCTGCGCGCCGGCGACTGGATCGCCTTCGATAAGGACTCGCATCCCACCGTGCAGGCAGATCGCAGCGCGCTGTGCGTTGGCGTCAGCCTGGATGGCACCAGCTTGCAGTCGTTGGCCGAGTTGACCGATGCCACGCTGTACCCGGGCCGTAGTCAGTTGTCGCGCAGCGACCTGCGCATTGCGCTGCGGCTGTGGCGTAACGCGGCCTTGCAGAGCGGCAGCGCATCGGCGCGCCCGTTGTTGCTGCATCTGGCGGCGATGCAGCGCGACTTTGTCGAGCAGGAGCAGCGTTGCCCGGGTCGCTCGCGTAGCCGCCGCCGTCAAGTGTTCGGCCGCATGCAGCGCGCCCGGCTCTATCTGGAAGGCAACAGTGACCGCGTGGTGCGCATCAGCGAACTGGCGCAGCTGACCAACTTCTCCAGTTGGTACGTTTCCAAGACATTCCAGAGCCTGTACGAAGAAAGCCCGCAGGCGTTGTCGGCACGTTTGCGGCTGGAGCGAGCCTCCGACTTGCTGCGCGATACCTCGATGATGATCGGTGAGGTTGCGGCCGCAAGCGGCTTCGACAATTGCTGCAGCTTCGCACGCGCATTTCGTGCGCGTTTTGGCGTCTCTGCATCGCGTTATCGCGAGCAGACGACCAATCCGCCAGATTCGGCAAAGCCACGGAACGTGACGCGCAAAGCGACGGCGTTCACGCAAACGTAATTTGCACGGGGGCGCTTAACGCGCCACTAACGAACCCTGGAGAGATTGATGAACCTTCGCACCTCCGCAGTGCGGCTGGGCCTGTTGCCCGCCGGTATTGCGATCGCGTTGACGCCGGCTTTTGCCGCCAACGCACAAGAGCAGTCCGCCCCGTCGACCACGACGCTGGACCGCATCGAAATCACCGGCTCGCGCATCCGCTCGGTCGACGTCGAAACCGCACAGCCGGTCTTCACCGTCTCCCAGCAGGACATTCAGAAGTCCGGCCTGGTGAGCGTTGGTGACATCCTCCAGAACCTGTCGATTGCCGGTACGCAGACTTACAGCAAGGCTGCTGTGCTGACCTCGGATCCGGAACAGGGCGGCCAGTACGTCAACCTCTACAACCTGGGTGAGAACCGTACCCTGGTGTTGGTGAACGGCAAGCGTTGGACCAGCAGCCTGAACGGCCTGACCGACATGTCCACCATCCCGAGCTCGCTGATCGAGCGCATCGAAGTCCTGAAGGACGGCGCCTCGGCGATCTACGGCTCCGACGCTGTTGCAGGTGTGGTCAACATCATCCTGCGTCAGAACTACGACGGTGCAGAAGCCTCGGCGTACTTCGGCCAGAACGGTCGTGGCGACGGTTCCAAGGAGCAGTACTCCTTCACCGCCGGCACCACCACCGACCGCGCCTCGCTGGTGTTCGGCGTCAACTACACCAACGAAGACCCGGTGTGGGCCAAGGACCGCGCGCTGACCCGTTACTCGGCCGGCCCGAACCACATCGAAGATGGTCTGAGTGCAACCGGCCCGTGGGGTCGCTTCACCTCCAACGACCAGACCTACATCCTCAACCACACCGGTTCGTTCGACGGCCGTGGCGTGGGCGCGGATTCGCGCAACATCGCCAACTACCACAACGACATCACCACCGACGACTATTTCAATTCCGTCGACCAGATGATGTTGCAGCAGTCCAGCCGCAACAAGTCGATCTTCACGACCGGCAGCTACAACCTGACCGACAGCGTGACCTTCAAGTCGACCGCGATGTACTCCGAGCGCGACTCGAACCGTCAGATCGCCGGCTACCCGCTGCAAGCTTCTTCGCAGCCGCAGTTCCCGGTGGCGATCAGTGGCAGCAGCTACTACAACCCGGTTGGCCAGGACATCAACAGCTGGTTCCGCCGTACGGTTGAGTTGCCGCGTACCACCGAAAGCAACGTCAAGACCCTGCACTTCGATGCAGCGCTGGAAGGCGTGTTCGACGTCGGCAGCCACGGCTGGAACTGGGACGTTGGCTTCAACTACAACAAGTACGATGTGACGCAGGTTTCGCGCGGCAACATCAACTTGCTGGCGCTGCAGAAGGCACTGGGCCCGTCGTTCCTCAATGCACAGGGTCAAGTGCAGTGCGGTACCGCAGCGGCTCCGATCGCGCTAGGTACCAGCAATGCGCTGGGCCAGTGCACCCCGTTCAACATCCTGGGTGGCCCGTCGGCCTCCACGCCGAACGCGTTGCAGTACATCAATGCGCTGGGTCAGGCCACGCAGCAGAGCCTGAGCAAGCAGTGGACCGCCAACGTCACCGGTGGTCTGTTCGATCTGCCGGCCGGTGAGCTGGGCTTCGCCGCAGGCGTCGAGCACCGCGAAATCAGCGGTTACGACTATCCGGATCAGCTGTCCAGCGCCGGTTACACCACCGACCTGGCGGCACAGGCCACCGAAGGTCGCTACCAGACCAACGAAGCCTACCTGGAGCTGTTGATTCCGGTGCTGAAGGATCTGCCGGGCGCCAAGGAACTGTCGTTCGACGTGGCCGCGCGCTACAGCAACTACAGCCGCTTTGGCGACACCACCAACAGCAAGTTCAGCTTCACCTGGAAGCCGATCGACGACCTGCTGGTGCGCGGTACCTACGGCACCGGTTTCCGTGCGCCGACCCTGTCGGACACCTTCGGTGGCGGCTCGCAGACGTTCGATACCTTCACCGATCCGTGCGACGCCACCTTCGGCTCGCTGGGCAACGCGGGCGTGGCAGCACGTTGCGCTGGCGAAGGCTTGCCGGCTGGTTTCCGTCAGACCGATACCGCGGGCAACGCGGTCACGCGTCGCGACGTGCAGGGCAACGCACCGTTCAACTCTGGCGTGGGCAATGCCGAACTCGAACCCGAGTACAGCATCACCCGCACCGTGGGCATGGTCTACAGCCCGCATTGGGTGCAGGGCCTGGACTTCTCGTTGGACTGGTACCGCATTTCGATCTCCAACATCATCACCGCGTTGACGGCCAATGATGTGTTGAACAACTGCTACCTCAACAATCTGGCCAGCTACTGCGCCGACTACGGTCGCGACGCGGTCACCGGCCAGGTCACCACGCTGAGCCGCGGCAACGTCAACCTGGGCCGTCTGGAAACCGAAGGCTACAACTTCGGTGTGCGTTACCGCATGCCGGAAACCGCGTACGGCAAGTTCGCTGTCAACCTGGACACCAACTACCTGGCGACCTACAAGTCGCAGGCAGAAGCCGGTGCCGAGTGGGCAAACTCCGCCGGCTACTGGAACTTCCCGCGCGTGCGTGCCACCTTGGGTCTGGACTGGTCGCTGGGCGCGTTGTCGGCCAACTGGAACCTGCGTTACTACGGCGGCTTCCGCGATTACTGCTGGGATGCAGCGGCAGGCATCGAGTGCAACAACCCGAACTACCAGACCCCGAATCCGGGCTGGGGCGGCGGTACCGGTTCCAACAAGAAGGGCTCGATCTCCTATCAGGACGTCTCTGTCACCTGGCAGGCTCCGTGGGATGGCAGCGTGACCGTTGGTGCCCGCAACATCTGGAACAAGCAGCCGCCGGTGACCTACTCGATCACCAACAGCAGCACTGCGGCGATCGATCCGATGCTGGATTACGACCGCTTCCTGTTCGTGCAGTACAACCAGCGCTTCTGATCATCGAAGCGTCGTAACGAAAAGCGGGCCGAAAGGCCCGCTTTTTTTATGTCCGTCATTCCTGGTGCCGGGATGCGACGAACGCAGCGCTCCTGACGTTGTGTCGTGCGCCAGCGCTGCGTAGAAACCTGCATAGCCATCTGGAAGGGCGCATCCCGGTGTCCAGGGCAACCATGCGAAAGCTGCACGCTGCAAAGGGCTGCTGCACCCCTCCGCGCTATCTGCAACGCCAAAGAAAAAGGCGCGAATCTCTCGCGCCTCCATCGTTTCACTATTCGCACCAAGTGGTGCGGTCACTCACGCCTCGGCAAGCCCCAGCAACGTCTCGGCCTGCTCGCGCCAGGTCGGCAGTCGGGAAATGACGCCGACCTTGGACAGATACTCTTCGTCCACCGTCTCGCCGCTGGCCAGTGCCGTGGCGACATGCACCGCACCGGTCACCCAGAAGCTGCGCAGGCTGGAGCGCTGCGGATGGCGGTGGAACGCCACTGCTTCGATGATCGGCATCGGCAGGCCCCACAGGCCAAGCAGATACGCGCCGGCTTCGGTATGGCCCAGGCGCTCGTCGCCGCCTTCCAGTGGCGGTTCGCGCTCATCGCGCACGCCCGGCAACAGCAGGCCGATGTCGGCCAGCAAGGCGGCGGTGGAGCCGAGTTCGGCGCTGGTGGGTGGCAACACTTTCGCCGCCAGTCGCGAAGAGAGCAGGGCACGGCGCTGCATCGCGCTACGCTCGGCCGGGGTCAGCGTCTGCACCGAGAACACTTCGCTGGCCAGCACCAGGTCGCGCAGCGTCGCCACGCCCAGGCGGGTGACCGCCGTGCGCAGGTCGGTGATGCTGCGTCCGCCGGAAAAGAACGCCGAATTGCACAGCTGCAGCACCTTGGCCGCAATCGCCGGGTCGCCGGCGATGAGCTTGGCGATGTCGGCCGCATCGGCGCCATCGTCTTCTTCCAGCGCATGCATCAGGCTCAGATACAGGTGCGGCGGCGAGGGCAGTTTTTCGATACGTCCGATCGCCGCGCGCAAGCGCGGATTGCTGAGCAGGTCGCGCAGTTCTTCCAGGCTGGTGACGGCTTCGAGCAGGACTTCCGGCGCCAGCGGCATCGGCAGGAAACGATGTGCCACGCCGATGATGCGGGCCGGCGGCGTCCGCTGGCCGTCCTGGGCATCGATCAGCGCGATGCGGATGGTGTCCGGGCGCAGCGTACGGATCTGCCCCAGCAACGTGGCAGCAGTCAGGTCCGGCAACACCGGGGCAACGATGACGGCATCGAATGGCGACAACGCGGCAGCTTCGATCGCCGAATTTCCATCGGCCACCTGCTGCGCCTGCCACTGGTCGCCGAGATCGGCGACGTAGTCGACCAGGTCGGACGGAAGACTGGCTTCGTCCCCAACAAACAGAATACGCAAGACACTTCCCCAGAAGTCACCGACGGTAGACGCCGGCCAAACGCAACTCGGCAATGTACCCAATCTACCGGCGGCGGTCACCGGGATCACGGCAAAAGCGTGATCCCGGTCGCTCCGCAAGTGCGGAGCAGTGTTACGGCCAACGGCTCAGGGCGCGTCGGAATTATAGCGTTCCACCGATTCGACCAGGATGCGCTTGGCCTCGGCCGCGCCGCCCCAGCCGTCGAGCTTGACCCACTTGCCCTTCTCCAGATCCTTGTAATGCTCGAAGAAGTGACCGATGCGCTCCATCCAGTGGCTGGACACCTGGTTGATATCTTCGATATGCGCGTAGCCGGAGAAGATCTTCTCGATCGGCACCGCCAGGATCTTTTCGTCGCTGCCGGCCTCGTCGCTCATGCGCAGCACGCCGACTGGACGGCAGCGCACCACCGACCCCGGGACCAGCGGCAGCGGCAGGACCACCAGCACGTCGGCCGGATCGCCGTCGCCGCACAGGGTGTTGGGCACATAGCCGTAGTTGCAGGGGTAACGCATCGGGGTCGACAGGATGCGGTCGACAAAGATCGCGCCGCTGGCCTTGTCCACTTCGTACTTGACCGGCTCCGAATCCTTGGGGATTTCGATGACGACGTTGATTTCTTCCGGCAGATTCTTGCCAGAGGTGACCAGTTCAAGGCCCATGCGGGTAGCTCCGAAGCGTCAGCAGTGTGTGGAGCGCGATTCTACGCGTTCGGCTGTTGCGCTGCAGCGACACTGAATGGGCAATCTTCTGAGGGTCCGATGCGGCATAGCCTGCATTCATCACGGGTGGCTCGCTGATCGCTGCTTCTCTGGGCACCGGGCACGCTGCAGGCTCATCCACTGCTCGGGGAAACGCCATGTTCAGGCTCGCACGCTTGCTCGTCGTACTGCTGCTGTCCCTCGCGGCCCAGGTGGCCGCTGCGGCAACGCCACTACCCACTTACGTGGACGCGGTGGACTGGCCGGCCAATGGAGAGGGCTGGGAGGCCTTCGTCGATCTGGAGCAGCGCTTGGACCGTGATTTCGACAATATCTGCGGCGACACCTTCTGCGGAGGCGAATTCAGCGACTACCAGCCGCTGCGCTTTCGTTGCTCGGTCCACCGCGTCACCGGCGTGGTGCGCAGTTGCATCTGGACCTTCGGTGCGAGCGAGATCAGCGTCGATCCGCGTAGCGGCTATCTCCGCTCCGACAGCCGGGTCTGGCGCTGCACGGCGCCCCTGAAAGCCGGCACGCGCCTGGACGAGATGTACCGTGTGCTTGCGGTAACCAACCCCTTGTTCGAGCCGCTGCCGGGCGGCGCGCCGCCGATCTACGACGGCCTGATTGGCTGTCTTTGAGATTGGCTGTCTTTGAGAGATGGCAAAGGCGGGTGTCGTTGCTGCCACGTTATGACGGCGCACGTTCGCAGTGCCGCAGGGACGCCAAACGACCGCCAATACGTTCGCTGCGAAGACAGTGACGTCAGTATTGTCCGACGCGATAGCCAGCTTTCCCGCGCAATGACCTGCGGCCCTATGGCCGCAGGTCCGAGATCCCTGCGGGCATGCCGTGCTACAACAGCGGCACCAGCAGCAGCGCCACGATGTTGATGATCTTGATCAACGGATTGATTGCCGGCCCTGCGGTGTCCTTGTACGGGTCGCCGACGGTGTCGCCGGTGATCGCCGCCTTGTGCGCTTCGCTGCCCTTGCCGCCGAAATGGCCGTCTTCGATGTACTTCTTGGCGTTGTCCCAGGCTCCGCCGCCGGTGGTCATCGAAATGGCCAGGAACAGCCCGGTCACGATGGTGCCGATCAACAATCCACCCAGTGCCCGTGGCCCCAGCAACAGCCCGACCACGATCGGGACCACCACCGGCAACAGCGAGGGCACGATCATTTCGCGGATCGCCGAGCGGGTCAGCATGTCCACCGCGCGGTCGTATTGCGGCTTGGCGGTGCCGGCCATGATGCCGGGGATCTCGCGGAACTGACGTCGCACTTCTTCGACCACTGCGCCCGCCGCGCGGCCCACCGCTTCCATTGCCATTGCGCCGAATAGATAGGGGATCAATCCGCCGATCAATAGACCGATGATCACGGTGTGGTCCGACAGATCGAAGGCGAAGACTTCAGTGGGATTGGCCGCCTGCAGGTTGTGGGTGTAGTCGGCAAACAGCACCAGCGCCGCTAGAGCGGCCGAGCCGATCGCGTAGCCTTTGGTGACCGCCTTGGTGGTGTTGCCGACGGCATCCAATGGGTCGGTGATCGCGCGCACTTCCGGTGGCAGTTCGGCCATTTCTGCGATGCCACCGGCGTTGTCGGTGATGGGGCCATACGCATCCAGCGCCACGATCATGCCGGCCATCGACAGCATCGCCGTGGCAGCGATCGCAATGCCATACAAGCCGCCAAAGTGAAACGCACCCCAGATCGCTGCGCACACCGCGATCACCGGCAGCGCGGTGGATTTCATCGAGATACCGAGGCCGGCGATGATGTTGGTGCCGTGTCCGGTGGTGCTGGCAGAGGCGACATGCTGCACCGGTGCGTATTGGGTGCCGGTGTAGTACTCGGTAATCCACACGATCAAGCCGGTGAGCACCAGGCCGATCAATGCGCAGGCATAGAGCGAGGTCGCGCCATGGCTGTTGTCGCGCATCAGTGTCTGGGTGATCGGCCAATAGGCCAGCGCAGCCAGCACGCCGGAGATGATCACGCCTTTGTAGAGCGCCCCCATGATCGAGCCGCCTGCTTTGACCTTGACGAAGGCCGCGCCCACGATCGATGCGATGATCGAGACACCGCCCAATACCAGTGGATACAGCACCGCATGCGGCCCGGTTTCGGCCAGGGTCAGGCTGCCGAGCAGCATGGTGGCGATCACGGTGACGGCGTAGGTCTCGAACAGATCCGCTGCCATGCCCGCGCAGTCGCCCACGTTATCGCCGACGTTGTCGGCAATCACCGCAGGATTACGCGGGTCGTCTTCGGGGATGCCGGCCTCGACCTTGCCAACCAGATCCGCCCCCACGTCCGCCCCCTTGGTGAAAATACCGCCACCCAGACGCGCGAAGATCGAGATCAACGATGAGCCAAACGCCAGGCCGACCAAGGCATGCAGGTTCTGCTCCAGCGGCAACCCCATGGCCTGCAGCACGGCGTAATAACCGGCCACGCCCAACAAGCCCAGTCCCACCACCAACATGCCGGTGATGGCGCCGCCCCGGAATGCCACATCCATCGCACGGCCGATGCCATGCCGTGCGGCTTCGGCAGTGCGCACGTTGGCGCGCACCGACACATTCATGCCGATATAGCCGGCCAACCCCGACAGCACCGCGCCGAGCGCAAACCCGATCGCCGTGTACCAGCTCAGAAACAGCCCGACCAATACGAACAGCACGCCGCCGGCGATCGAAATCGTGAGGTACTGCCGATTGAGATAGGCGCGGGCGCCTTCCTGGATCGCCGCCGCGATCTCCTGCATGCGCGCGTTACCGCTTGGCTGCGCGACCACCCAGCGCGCCGACACGATCCCGTACAAAATTGCCAATACCGCACAGCCCAGCGCAAGCCCTAACCCGTAGTGTTCCAGCATGACCCCTCCCAAGAGAATGGATGTCATCCGGTCGGGACGAACCAAGGGCGACGCACGCAGCGAGTGACAACGAATACGAACTCGACGGTCACAAGGGCCGTAATGCGCGTCGCGATGTTCAGGTGGCCGGATCGCGATCGAGTATGCGCCGCAGCTTGCAGGGGTGCCACCACCGCGGCTTTGGCGCGTCGTTCAGTCGCGACATGACAGCCTGCGGCCAACGTGACCGAGCCGATCCAGGAGTAACTATGTCGAACGATGCCGCGTCCAGGTGCGCCGCTGTGCTGGCCGCCATGCTGTTTACCGGTAGCGCAATCGCTGCAGATCCAACGCCGGAGTTGAAGGCCCGCCCGCCTGGCACTGCGCAAGCCGTCGGTGCAGTACACACCTTGCGACAGATTCCAGAAGCCTGTGCCCGCTTAGAAGGTGTGTTCACCGGCAATGCTGCACAGCCCTACACGTTCTCGGTCGTGCGCAGCAGCCCCACCTGTCAGCCACGTGCGCGCTTTGTGGACTACGCCAAGGCAACACCGAGTGTTGCGTCGGGCTGGATCTTCAACGACGTGATCCGCGTCCCAAGCGCGGCCTGCCCGAGTCAACAGGCGGTCGTGCGCGTGTGGCGCAAACCGGTGGATGCCAAACCGCAGCTCGACGGCCAAGGCCAGTCACGCATCTACCTGGAAGATGCCAAACAACAGGCGGCCGCCGGCAAGATTCCGCAGGTGCCGATGTTTGCTGCGCAGATGGCGGTCGAAGGTAAGGCTTGTCAGTAGGAAGTCGTGTTCGCAACGCGCTATGCAAGCCCATTGCGAACCTTGGCGTTATTCCGCGCGTTCGAGCTTGGCAGCCATGCCTTCGAATGTCGCTTGATCAGAGGGTGAGAGATTCGGACGGCCAGCTAGGATGCCCATGGTGATGCCACCCTGGACGTAGTAGGTCTCACCCGCCTCGACTTCGATGTTCAGGATGTCTTTCTTTTCGGAATGCACGGCGTATTGATGCGTCCCCGGTTGCACCAGCGCCACGAAATACTTTCCGCTACGCAGTTTGCCCAATTCGGTTTCGCCCTCGCGCACCTTGAATCCGACGGCTCCGCCGGCAAACTTTGATGGTCTGAAAAACACAATCTGCGCCTTGTCTGCTGGAGCGGATCCAATCAAACCGGCGTTGGCCGAAGCGGCGGCCTCGGTGGTAGCAGTACTCACTGCGTTGACGGGGAGCGCTGAGGCTTGCGCCGCCGTCAGCAAGAGGGCCAGTGAGGTGATGCTCAACAGTTGACGCATGGTTGCTCCTAAGAAGTGGTAGAGGGAAAGGTTTGAGGTGCGCATATTGCGCGCGGTACTGCGACTGCCAGTTTTGCAGTGCCACGCGTGCCTGACGGGATTTCGATCTCTCCGCCACGGATAAACATTCCCAGCGGCCCGCCCAGCGTGGCAACGCCAATCGCGGGCGCGCTACGGTCTTTTCCGGTGGCGCCCAATTTGAAGCCGCGTAATACGATGGTCTGCTCGTTGCATTGAAGGCTGCGTGCGGCAAGTAGCAGTTCTCCCGCTGCACCGCCGCTGCGAGCCACTGCGGCATGCACCACTTCCCCCACGCCAGCGATTCCCGCAGCGAGTACCTGCTGTCCATCAATGACCAGTGGTTCGGCCAACTGCAGTCGAAAGCGATCGCCGCGCCGATGCGTCGATGACGACAGGACTTCGGTGAGTTCAACGATCACCGATGTTCCTTCCGGAATGACGGAAGCGGAAGATTTTGCTTGGTCAGACCCTGGCGTTTGGATGCCGAAAGATACGGGAGATGGTGGCGCTGACAAATGCCATGAAGCACGTCTAGGTTCAGACGCCTGTTCTGCATACGCGCCATCGCCCAACAGTCGCAATGCGAGCAAAAAAATGACGCCCACGATTAATGGATGAGACGGCGTTCCCTGCACTGTTGTTTCCCCTGGATGCAGCGCTGGCCGTTGCGGTCAGCGTGCGTCTCAAGCCTATCGCAACTGTGACGGCGCGCACAACATATGTGCCGCGTTCATAGCTCGGGCTCGATCCAGGACAAGGCGACGTCTCACACTGCTAGCCGTCGCCTTGGCGGCCTCACCCCTCCCACACCGGCAATTTCTTCGCCACCGCCATGTTCTTCAACGTCACATACTTCGGCAGGCCGTCGTTGCCGTAGGCCAGCGGGGCTTCGCCCTTGATCAGTGGGGCGAAATAGCGGCGGGCGCGGTCGGTGATGCCGAAGCCATCCTTGCGCAGGAAGCTGGGCGGCATCTTCTTTTCGTGATTGGCCACCTTGTGCAGCGGGGCGGGCACGATCTTCCAGCGATAGGGGGCGTCGCTGACGCGTTCGATCACCGGAATCACCGCGTTCATGCCCTTGAGTGCGTATTGCACGGCGGCCTTGCCGACGGCCTGGGCCTGTTCCCAGTCGGTCTTGGAGGCGAGGTGGCGCGCGGAACGCTGCAGGTAATCCGGCAGGGTCCAGTGCACCTTGTAGCCCAGTTCCTGTTTGACCTGTGCGGCCAGGAATGCGGCCACACCGCCCAGTTGCGCGTGGCCGAATGAGTCGGCTGCGCCACCGGCATCGGCGACGAAGTTGCCGTGTGCGTCCTGGATGCCTTCGCTGGCGACCACCACGCACCAGCCGACCTTCTCGACGACCTGTTTCACCTTGGCCAGGAACGCGGCTTGGTCGTAGGCGCGCTCGGGCAGCAGGATGATCTGCGGTGCATCGTCCGGGCCCTGACCTGCGAGCCCCGCTGCGGCCGCAAGCCAGCCGGCGTGGCGGCCCATCGCTTCGTAGATGAAAACCTTGGTGGAGGTGTCGGCCATCGCGGCGACATCCAGTGCGGCTTCGCGCACCGACACCGCGGTGTATTTGGCCGCCGAGCCGAAGCCGGGGCAGGTGTCGGTTACCGCAAGATCGTTGTCGATGGTCTTGGGCACGCCGATGCAGTGCAGCGGGTAGCCGTAGGCCTTGGCCAGCTGCGAGACCTTCCATGCGGTGTCGGCCGAATCGTTGCCGCCGTTGTAGAGGAACCAGCGCACGTCATGTGCGCGCAGCACGTCGAGCAGGCGTTCGTACTTGGCGCTGTCCTGTTCGAGCGACTTGAGCTTGTAGCGGCACGAGCCGAACGCGCCGCCGGGTGTCTGCGCCAGTGCGGCGATCGCGGACGCCGATTCCTTGGAGGTATCGATCAGCTCCTCGCGCAGCGCGCCCAGGATGCCGTTGCGGGCGGCCAACACCTTGATCTTGCGCGCACGCGCTTCGGTGATAACGCCGGCAGCGGTGGCGTTGATGACGGCGGTGACGCCGCCGGATTGGGCATACAACAAGTTGCCAGTGGACATAGGGGGACGGACTCCTCACATGGAAACATGGCGCAGGGGACAGTGCCGGGACATTCCCCGGATGGGGTAAGCTGCACGACCATACGGTCAGTGCCGGCGAAGGCTTGAGTCTAACGCCGCCAACCGCAACGCGTTTTTATTCGAAAGTGGAGTCCACTGATGCGATTGGTTCTGTTGGGACCGCCCGGTTCGGGCAAGGGCACCCAGGCGACACGTCTCAAAGATTCATTTGAGATCCCGCACATTTCCACCGGCGACCTGCTGCGTGCCGAAGTGGCCGCCGGCTCGCCGCTCGGCCTGAAGGCCAAGGAAGTCATGGCACGCGGCGATCTGGTGTCCGACGACATCCTGCTCGGCATGCTGGAGTCGCGGCTTGGTCAGGCCGATGTCGCCAAGGGGTTCATCCTCGATGGTTATCCGCGCAATGTGGCGCAGGCCAATGCGCTGGACAACCTGCTCAGCAAGATCGGTCAGCCATTGGATGCGGTGGTGCAGCTGGACGTGGCCAGCGAGTTGCTGGTCGAGCGCATCGCCGGGCGTGCCAAGGCCGAAGGCCGTGAGGACGACAACCCGGAATCGGTGCGCAAGCGTCTGCAGGTCTATACCGATTCCACCGCGCCGGTGATCGGCTTCTACGAGCAGCGCGGCAAGTTGGCGCGTGTGGATGGCGTTGGGTCGCTGGACGAAGTGCTGGAACGCATCAGCAAGGCGCTCGGCCGCTGAGTCACCCGGACCGGGCGCAACGCCCGGTCTGTGTTTACCGCGTGCCTGTTGGCCGCGCCTTCTGCAGATCAAGACCCTGGAAAAGAAAAACCCCGGCCATACAAGATGACCGGGGCAGAATAACGCCAGTAATGAGCTTGCTCAGAGCCCCAACAGCATGAGCTCCCTGGGGATTTGGTCTCTTGGGGAGTAGAACCAAAGGGTGCTGCGACTGGCGTTCAGCATAGTGAGGGATGTGACGCAGTTCGCATATCGGGAAATTCCCGACAGTACGGTAGGAGTTTCCTGACAGCGGCGCCGGGTGCGGATCGGAATGTCCTGCAACTCCGGTGATCGGCGACAATGTGCTCCATGAGCAAACTCCACATCCTCGGCATCGCCGGGACTTTCATGGGCGGTGTGGCCGCCCTGGCACGCGAGCTGGGCTGGCAGGTAGAAGGTAGCGACCAGGCCATCTATCCACCGATGTCCACCCAGCTGGAAACGCTCGGGATTTCGCTGGCCCAGGGCTACGAGCCGTCCAATATCTCCGCCGACGCCACCGAGGTGGTCATCGGCAATGCCTTGTCGCGCGGCAATCCGGCTGTGGAAGCGGTGCTCGATGCAGGCCGCCGCTATAGCTCCGGCGCCCAATGGCTGGCCGAGCAGGTGCTGCCGGGCCGCGACACGCTGGCGGTCGCCGGTACCCATGGCAAGACCACCACCACCAGCATCCTGAGCTATCTGCTGGAGGCGGCCGGGCGCGCGCCGGGCTTTTTGATCGGCGGCGTGGCCGAGGATTTCGGCGTGTCGGCACGGCTGGGGCAGGGGCGCGCGTTCGTGGTGGAAGCAGACGAATACGACACCGCCTTCTTCGACAAGCGCAGCAAGTTCGTGCACTACCGGCCGCTGGTGGCGATCCTCAACAACCTCGAATACGACCACGCCGATATTTTCCCTGACGTGGCCGCCATCCAACGGCAGTTCCATCATCTGGTCCGCACCGTACCGGCGCGCGGGCGGCTGATCGTCAATGGCGAAGACGCGCGGCTTGCCGAGGTGTTGGCGATGGGCTGCTGGACGCCGGTGGAGCGCTTCGGTTTCGATGCGGCGCTGGAGTGGAGCGCGCGCTTGGTGGCCGCCGATGGCAGCGTGTTTGCGGTCGCGCATCGCGGCGTGGAGATCGGCCAGGTGCAGTGGCCGCTGGTGGGCCGGCACAACGTGCTCAACGGATTGGCTGCACTGGCGGCTGTGCATGCGGTGGGCGTGGATCCGGTAACGGTGATGCCGGCGCTGGCGCACTTTCAGAGCGTCAAACGCCGACTGGAAGTGTTGGGGCAGGCACGAGGGATCACCATCTACGACGACTTCGCGCATCATCCCACCGCCATTGCGACCACCTTGCAGGGGCTGCGTGCGAAGGTGGGCGCGGCGCGTGTGCTGGTGGCGATGGAGCCGCGCAGCAATTCGATGCGGTTGGGCGCGCATGCGCAGGCGTTGGCGCCGTCGCTGCACGATGCCGACGCGGTGGTGTTCCTGCATCGTCCCGAGTTGCCATGGGATGCGGCACCGATCATTGCGCAGGTGCGCGGGCAGGCACACGTGGCGCATGACGTGGAGGCGTTGCTGCAGACGCTGGGCGACATCGCGCAGCCGGGCGACCATGTGGTGTTTATGTCCAATGGCGGATTCGACGGCGCGCCGCGTCGCTTTCTGGCGCAGCTGTCGTGATGGCGTCGATCGCGGACACTGACGACACCAGCGCTTTGTCGCTGTTTCCGCTGCACAGCGTGTTGTTGCCGGGCGCGGCGATGGGGCTGCGCGTATTCGAGCGCCGCTATCTGGATCTGGTGCGCGAATGCGGGCGCAACGGCACCAGCTTCGGCGTGTGTCTGATCCTGGATGGCAATGAGGTAGGCGTACCGGCAACGCCGGCGGCGTTCGGCACCGAAGTGCGGATCGAGGATTTCGATGTCGGCGCCGATGGCGTGCTGGTGCTGCGCCTGCGTGGCACGCGTCGCTTTCATGTGCAGCGCTCGCGTATCCGCGACAACGGCTTGTTGGTGGGCGAGGTGAGCTGGTGCGAGCCCGACCCCGACGACGAATTGCGGCCCGAGCACAGCCTGTTGGCAACCGTGCTCGAGCGCATGCTCGAACAGGTGGGCGGCGAATTTGCCTCGGTCGGTCCGGGGTTGCTGGATCAGTCCGCATGGGTGGGATGGCGGCTGGCCGAGTTGTTGCCATTGACCGAGCAGCAACGTTTGTCGTTGTTGCAGCAGGACGACCCGCATCAGCGTCTGGAGCAGTTGCTGGCCTGGATGCCCTGAGCGCGGGCAATCACGTAGCGCGGCCAATCAGCAGGCGCCGCTGCGCATCGGGTGCGAAGGAAGCGAACGTGGATAGGCACTGCATGCCGCTTCGGGGCATGGGCCGCACCTAGTCAATGATCGCGCAGAAGTGTTTTGCGCTCGCGAGGCACTGCTTTTATCGCCCCATCACCGCACTTGCACCGGCGTGGCGGCAGACTTCTTACGCTTGAGTGCGCTAGCGATGGCATCCATGCACTGGATGCGCGCAAGGGCGATACGCGTTTTTAGTGAGGGAGTGTGCCTTGATCATCGATGTGAAACCGCGTGTGGCGGATGTGTTCAGTCAGGTCTGGCGGACCCTGGCGGTGTTGTTTGTCTGGGACGTGTTGATCACGATCATCTATTACGTGCTGCCGTTCCGCGCGCCGGCATTGCCGTTGACCATCTTCGGTTCGGCACTGGCGTTATTCCTGGGCTTTCGCGCCAATTCCACCTATCAACGCTGGTGGGAAGGCCGCGTGCTGTGGGGCCAGATGATCAATGCATCGCGCAATCTGGTACGCCTGAGCGTCAGTATCCTGTCTGCACCAGAAGCTTTAGCGCTGGGGCGCACGATCGCGCTACGGCAGATCGCCTATGTCAATGCATTGCGCTGCCAGCTGCGGCGGTTGCCGGTGGCGATGGCCTTGGAGTCGCGGTTGGATGCCGACGAAGTGGCAGCGGTGATCACGCGTACGAACGTGGCCAATGGCTTGCTCGATACGACTGGCCGTGCCGTGGAACAGGCGCGTCGCGATGGCTGGATCGACAGCATCCAGCAGGCCAGCGTCGAGCGCATTCTGGTGGATATCGCCAACGCGCAGGGCGGCATGGAGCGGCTGAAAAATACGCCTCTGCCATATCAGTACCGCTTCTATCCGAACCTGTTTACACGGCTGTTTTGCGTGCTGTTGCCGATCGGTCTGGTGGAAACGTTGCAATACGCCACGCCGGTAGGATCGACGGTCGCCGGCTTGATGTTTTTGGCGGTGCTGAAGATCGGCGATGAGCTGGTCGACCCGTTCGCCAACACCATCCACGATCTGCCGCTGGACACCATGTGCCGCACGGTTGAGATCGATGCCCTGCAGGCGATTGGCGAACCCGCGCCGGAGCCGATGCAGCCGGTGGATGGGGTGTTGTGGTGAGGTGTTGCGCGCTTGACCAATGCGGCTTGTGCGCATCCAAACGGCGCTGAAGCACAAGCTCTCGGTCACCTTGAGAGGTAATGGAATGGTGCGGATGCGTTGGTTGTAGAGCGGCTGATCTGCGGCTTGGGTGCAGGGCCCTTGCCCGGCCACCATCGCGGGACACGCTGCAAGTACGTCCTTGTAAGCTCTTACGCGGCATCCATGCCGCGTAAGGTCCCGCGACGGTGGGCGGGCAAGGGCCAGTCGAGATGGGCGGTGTGCTTGGTGCAAGCAATGCATGATGTGCTTCTACTTTGCTAGCTCACATGTGTGTGCGATCCGCATCAGCAGGCCACTGCGACTCGCGAGACGACCAGCTCTTTTAAGCAGCTACCGACCAACGTCCTGGTGCGGTGTCCCGCGAGCGGCGAGGGCGCCGCGCCCTCGACTAAGAGCAGCTAGCAAAAGGACTGTGCAGCCGCCAGGCGGGCGCGGCCGGTGCTCGGAATCCTCGTGTACCACTCGTACACTGCGGTTCTGAGCGCGCCGTCCACACCCACCTGACGACTGCTCGCTACGTTTTGTTAGCCGCTCTCACCAAGGCTGTTGACCTAAACATGCGGCTGCATCTAAGCGATGCAACGCGTTGCCACCATCGAGACAGCGTTCAAAACGTTTTACTAGCAGTTCTTATCAACCGGACTGCGCGTTCGCCGGCCGATCGCCGCTGTTACCCGATCGATCAACGGCGCTGTTGTGGCTGACCCGATGCAGCCGGGTCGGACACAGTGGTTTCGGTCTGCGGTGCGGCGTTGTCTTTGTCCTCTCGCCGCACCGCATTTCCCGACGTACTGTCGATCAAGATCACTGGCACCTGCGAGCGGCGACGCTGCTCCACACGATGCGGCAGCGGGCCGAGTGCGTCGCGCAGCGCGCTGAGTGCAGGGTCCACGCCGCGTAATGGGTACCACAGGCCGATCAGGCTGAAGTGGCGGCTGTAGCGCAAAGTCTGCGTGCTGCCTACCCACAGCGGTTGTGCGCTGGGCTGCAGTCGCGCGGCTGCAGGCCACAGACGCAACACATGCACGTGCCCTGGCGCGGCATGACGCACCATCAACAAGGCTTCGACCTGGGTGTCCAGCGTGGCCGGCAGAATCGGCACTTCGTCCGGGCGGCCGCTGACATCCAGCAGGTGCAGTGCCTGTTCCCAGCCAGCCTGCGGTTGTGCCCGCCAGCCGCTTGCTTCGAGCTGGCGTTGCAGCGGCGCGAGCGGGCCGGCCACTTGTACGTCCAGCGGCCAGCGCTGGTCGTCGTCGAATTCATTGCGACGTGCCGGCAGTAGCCGCCATTGGCCCTCCCACCAGTCGCTGGCGGGCAGGTCCATCAGCAGCGGCGGTGGCGGTTCGAACTTGGCCAGCTTGGTGCCGAGATTACGCGGCGCAAAGAAGATCGCGCAGCTCACGAACACGCCGTAGAAGATCCACGACACCGGCTTGACCCAGAACGCGCGCGTGGCGCGGCGGCGATACGCAATGCCCAGCACCAGCAGCCAGAAGATGCCGAACAACATGCCGCCGACCACGTCGCTGAGCCAATGCGCGCCCAGGTACAGGCGTGCGAAGCCGATCAGCGAGACGATGGCGCCACTGACCAGATACGGCCAGACGCGGCGGCGGCCGGGCAGTTCGCGTGCGATCAACAGCGCGAAAAACCCGAACCCGATCGTGGCCATGGTGACCGCCACCGACGGAAATCCGAAACCGCTGCTGGCGGCCGGCGGGCGCACCACCTGCACGGTGGCGCCCAGCAACTGTGTCAGGGCCAGGCCAAATGCCAGTGCGATGACCCAATGCGCCACCGCCATCCAGCGCCGACGCCAGGCCAGGTAACCCATCGCTGCGGCGATCGCCGGCAACAACACCTGCCAATCGCCCAGCGAGGCCAGCGCCACCATCGGGTAGTCGGCCAGCGGGTTGCGCAGCGCCAGCATCAGGTCGTGCACGGCCAGGTCCACGCGCAGGGGTTCGCCATGCGCCAGCACCACCATCAGCAACACGAACCAACCCCAGCCAAGCAGCAACAGCATCAGCGCCATCATCGCCAGCGGGACCGATTCGCGCCGGCGTGGGTCGAACACGCTGACCGACCAGTTGCCCAGCACCGGGTGCCGATGCGACCACTCCAGCAACCGCGCCAGCAGGGCATCCAGATGGCCTGCCGACCAGCGGTACGAATACAACACCACCGCCCAGGCCAGGCCGATCACCGCAGCCAGCAGGGTGACCACCACGAACAGGCGCCCGGCGACTGCAGCGACCGCGTCGTAGGCGGTGCCCAACACCCAGCCCGGCACCAGAAACAGCAGCGCCCACGACACGCAGGCCAGCCCGCTGGCGAACAGATAGCGCTTGAACGGCATGTGCGACATGCCGGCGATGGCGGGCACGAACGGCCGCACCGCGCCGACATAGCGCGCGATCAGAATGCTCTTGAAGGCGTTGCGTCGGAACAGCAGCTCACCGCGTTCCAGCAACTGGGGATAGCGCCGAAACGGCCAATACGTGTGCAACTGGTGGCCCCAGCGATGGCCCACCCAAAAGCTCAACGCATCGCCGATAAACGCCCCCAGGGTGGCGCACACCACTGCATACGGGCCGTTGATCTGGCCGAGCCCGATCAGCACGCCGATGGCGAACAGCAGCGGCAGCGCGGGCACGATGGCACCGAGCACGATCACCGCATCACAGAATGCGATGGCAAAGATCACCACGCCAGCCAAGGTGGGGTGGTGTCCGATCCACTCCAGCGTGGCGTCGATCCATGAGTTCATTCCCGAATTATAAGTGGGCAGGGCGACGACTGACTTGCGCCATGCTCACATCGGCCGGTTGGCTTCACCTGAGGTTGCAACCAGGCCACGGTGCGGGTGTGTGTCATCGGCACGCGCTGCAACGACAGTACGGCGATGCGGGCTGCCCGCCTACAATGGGGAATGAGTCACGAGCCCGCCGACAATCTCCCGCTGAAGTCCGATACGTTCGGGCGCATTTTGTTGATCCGCGACGCTGGCCGGGTGTTCGTGCGGCGCGACCTGAGCGTGGCGCCATGGCTTCTGCGTGGGGTGGCCTGGTGGCTGGCACGTCGCGAAGCGCTGGCGCTGCGGCAGCTGGATGGCCTGCCACACACACCACGGCTGTTGCGCTGGGACGGG
Organism: Xanthomonas sp. Leaf148; assembly: GCF_001423585.1. GTDB lineage: Bacteria > Pseudomonadota > Gammaproteobacteria > Xanthomonadales > Xanthomonadaceae > Xanthomonas. Next base: position 931,866 of record NZ_LMOP01000008.1, read on the forward strand.
CGCCATCTGGACCGCAGCTATCTGGCCGGCGATGCGATGTACCAGCGTCCGCCACGCGGTGATCTGGCGTATTTCAGGCAGGCGCGCAGGCTGTTGCAGCAGCTGCATCGGTGTGGCGTTGCCCACAACGATCTGGCCAAGGAAGCCAACTGGCTGGTGCAGGACGATGGCAGCCCGGCGGTGATCGATTTCCAGCTGGCGGTGCGCGGCCACCCGCGCGCGCGCTGGATGCGTCTGCTTGCACGCGAAGACCTGCGTCACCTGCTCAAGCACAAACGCATGTACTGCCCGGCCGCGATCACGCCAGTGGAACGTCGCGTGCTCAAGCGCAGGTCGTGGGTGCGCGAGCTGTGGTTCGCCACCGGCAAACCGGTCTACCGCTTTGTGACCCGGCGCATCCTGCACTGGGAAGACAACGAAGGGCAGGGGCCGAAGCCCTGAGGAGCCGGGATTGGGCATCAGTGATTGGGGATTGGGGATTCGCAAAAGCGTATCGCGTGAGTTGATTGTTTGTCGGCTGCTGGACGTTCAAGGCGCTAAGCTCTTGCGATTGCCGATCCCGATTCCCGATTCCCATGACGCTAAAAGACAAAACGCTCTTCATCACTGGTGCCTCGCGTGGGATTGGCTTGGCGATCGCGTTGCGGGCGGCGCGCGATGGGGCGAATGTGGTCATCGCGGCCAAATCGGCGGTGGCCAATCCCAAGCTGCCCGGCACCATTCACAGCGCTGCCTCAGCAGTCGTTGCGGCAGGTGGAAAGGCGCTGGCGCTCAAATGCGATATCCGCGACGAAGCGCAGGTGCACGCCGCCGTTGCCGCCACCGTGGAAGCGTTTGGCGGCATCGATATCCTGGTCAACAACGCCAGTGCGATCTGGTTGCGCGGCACCTTGGACACGCCGATGAAGCGCTTCGACCTGATGCAACAGGTCAACGCGCGCGGCAGTTTTGTGTGCGCGCAAGCCTGCCTGCCGCATCTGTTGAAGGCGCCCAATCCGCACATCCTCAGCCTTGCCCCGCCGCCATCGTTGAACCCGGCGTGGTGGGGCGCGCATACCGGCTACACGCTGGCCAAGATGGGGATGAGTCTGGTGACACTGGGGCTGGCCGCTGAGTTCGGCCCGCAGGGCGTGGCGGTCAATGCGTTGTGGCCGCGCACAGTGATTGCCACCGATGCGGTCAACATGCTGCCGGGCGTGGACGCCGCTGCCTGCCGTCGCCCCGAGATCGTGGCCGATGCGGCGCATGCGGTGCTGACCCGCACTGCGGCCGGTTTCCACGGGCAGTTTCTGATCGACGAAGCGGTGCTGACGCAGGCCGGTGTCACCGACTTCAGCGGTTATGCGGTCGATCCGTCGCGGAGCCTGTTGCCGGATCTGTTTCTCGACTGAGTGGCTGACAGAACGCCTGTGCTCACCCCCAAGCGGGCAAGGCGAGTGCTCGATGCGGTGTGTGCCACTCATCCGTTGCGGTGCTGGGCGCGCCGTCCACCTCTGCCTGACGACTGCTCGCTCTGGTTTATATAGCTCCAAGCGCGGTGCAGGCGGCCGTGCGCCGATACATCGATGCAGACGCTGCGAGTCATTCGTCCACGAAAAGCCGGATTGACCTTGTGCGCATCACCGCCTGCCGCGCAGACGAACGCCGCCGTCCACTTCGCTGCCGAGCACGATGATTTCACGCCGCAGTTTGCTATCGTGCGCGGCTGAAATCGTTTCCAACAAGGACGTTTGCCCGTGTTCCTGAAGCCCGGCGCGTTTGCGCCCGCCCTGTTCGTGTTTGCGCTCTGCGCCGGCTGCAGCAAACAGACCACGCCGACCGGCAACGCGGCGGCAAGCAAGAGCGCCGATGCGCCGAGCGATGCGCAGCATGCGCTCAACGCCAAACTGGGTGCGTATATCGATTGCTTCAACCGCGTCGATCTGCCGGTGCATACCGGTGCCAAGCATTACATCGGTTCGATTGACGATGCAGCCGCCGGCCCCAGCGGGCGCGAAACGCGCGTGGCCGGCCCCTACGACATCAGCGACGTCGACATGAAGGAGTGCGATGCGCCGGTCAGCGCGGCGGCTGCGGCGCAACCGTCGCTGCCGGCACTGGATGCTGCGGCTCGGGAATATCACGCGGCATTGCAGGCGCTGCGGCCGATCAGTCACCAGGTGGCCGATTACTACGCGCGTCAGGATGATGAAGACGACCAGTTCGCCAAGGGCAAGCAACTGCACGCGCCGTTGATGGCGGCGCTGGAGCGTTATGCCGAGGCCAGCAGCGCATTCGGTACCGAGCTGGAAGCGCAGAACGATGCAGCGCATCGCGAAACGCTCAAGACGCTGGAGCGCGAGGAGGGACGCACGCGCGAGTATTACCGGCTGTCGATGATGCTCGATGCCAAGCAACTGACCGACGTACTGCAGGAAGATCAGTTCGACACCGCGCGTGCAAACACGCTGCTGGAGGGCTTCAACCGCCTCTCCGACGAGGCGCATGCCAAGGTGGCCGACCAGGAGCCGGATAAACTCAAATGGAACAGCTTCGAAACCGCTGCGGAAGACTTCCGCAGGCAGGCCAAGGCGCGGGTAAAACGCGTGGTCGACAAGACGCCCTACAGCCGCATCGAACAGGGCTGGCTCGATAGCCCCTCGCTGGCGCCGGAAGGATCGCCGCGCAAGTTGCTCAATACCTACAACGCGTTGGTGTCCGAGAGCAATCGACAGTAGTTGCCAGCCTCATCGCACGATGCAGCGCGTGCGGCCATATGCCGGGCGCTGACGACAACGCACGCGATCGACCGTTGCTCACCTCACCTCACCTCATTTCTTCACCACCGCACAGGAACTACCGCATGCGCCATCCACGTCGTTACGCACCGCTCAGCGCAGCGGTTGCACTTGCCGCACTGCTCGCCGGCTGCCAGAAAGATGCGCCGGTTGCGGCTGCGCCCGATGCCGACAAGATCAATGCCTACATCGCCTGCTTCAACGGTGTCCAGCAGCCACTGCATGAGAGTTACCAGACCTACACCGGCTGGATGAAGGACCCGCAGGCCGGGCCAACGGGCAAGGAAGAGAATATCCGTGCACCGGGAACGGTGCTGTCGCATCGGGTCGAGGCCTGCGGCGCACCGATGACTGCCGCACTGGCGCAGCAACCGGCCAACGCCGAACTCGACCCGGTAGCGACGACGTATCAGCAGCGGTTTGCCACGCTCAATGAGCGTATCGGCGAAGCGGTGCGGTATTACGATCGCGAGGATTATCTGCGCGACGACGGCAAGGGCATGCGTGCGCTGCATGCGCCATTGATGCAGGCCTACGCAGCGTTCTTCGATGCGGGCGACGCGATGAATGCGGCGCTGGACCGTAACGAAGACACCCGGCGTCAGGCGCGGATCGATGCGATCGAGAAGGAAGAAGGCCGCAGCGCGTCGTGGTATCACTTGAAGATCACCGGCGAAGGCAAGCATCTGGTGCAGGTGTTGGATAGCAATGCACCGGATCTTGCGGCAGCGCAAAGCCAGCTCGCGCGTTACCAGAGCATTCTGGAAGAGGCGCAGAAAGCCAAGGTGGGCCAGGGCGATGCGATGTGGGGACACATGGAACGCGCTGCCGATAAGCTGGCGCGCGAGTCCGGACGTCTGGTCGAGCGCATCCGCACCAACACCCCGCTGAGCAAGAGCGAGCAGATGCTGCTGGAAAGCGGCTCGATCCCACCGGGCGGCACGCGCCAGGCAGTGCTGGCCAGCTACAACGATCTGATCGACATGAGTAACCGCATGTCGCAGTAAGCGCGACATGCAGCGGCTGCGCTCAACACCTGGCGCGCTCTTTCGGGTGCCAGGGCTGCATTGGCAGGACGTGGGTTGCTTCGGTCATGCGGTCCGCAACGTGCCGGCGATCGCGCGCCGGTTGTCGGTTGGCCACTGTGCTGCGAGACGGCTGCGCCAACCTCGTGCTGCGGCAGTGTGAGCGGCGATTGCCTGCTCACCGGTCACACAGCTTACGGTGGTGATGCCCACCACGTAATTTGCCTCCCGTCGACGCCTGCGCGCTGCCGCCTTGCGTCAGCCGTTGGCGATATCCGGCAGCGGCTCGGCGCATTGCCGGCAATAGCGCGCGTCCGATGCGTGGCCTTCCAGCCCGCAGCGGGCGCAGTTGCGAACGTCGCGCCGACCGGTGTGGCCACCTTCGCGCAGCGTGGTGGCAAGTTCGGCGGTGTAGATGCCGGTGGGTACGGCGATGATGCTATAGCCGATCAGAATCAGTGCCGAGGTGACGAAGCGGCCCAGCGTGGTTTGCGGCACCAGATCGCCAAAGCCCACCGTGGCCATGGTGACGATGGCCCAGTACATGCTGGTCGGGATGCTGGTGAAACCGTGTTGCGGGCCTTCGATGACATACATCGTGGCGCCGGCGATCACGGTGATAGTGAGCACGGTGAACAGGAACACCAGCACCTTGCGGCGGCTGCGCCATAACGCGTCCACCAATTGCCCGCTTTCCTGGATATAGCGGGTGAGTTTGAGGATGCGGAACAGGCGCAGGATGCGCAGCACGCGCACGACCAGCAGGGTCTGTGCACCCGGCACGAAGAACGACAGATAGCTGGGCAGGATCGACAGCAGGTCGATCACGCCCCACACGCTGAGCGCGTAGTGCAGCGGGCGCCGCACCACCGCCAGGCGCGCCACGTATTCGATGGTGAACAGGACCGTGAATGCCCATTCCAGCGGCACCAGCCAGTGCGCCGAATGCGCATGGATGCGCGGCACGCTATCGATCATGATCACGATCACGCTGGTCAGGATCGCCACCACCAGCATCAGGTCGAAATTACGCGATGGGCGCGTGTCGTGGCGGTAGATGATGTCGAACCACTGCCGGCGCCAGCCGTCGGTGGTGGCGGGAGTGAGCTGAGGATCGGAGAAAGGGCGCATGCGCACATTGTGCCGCAGGCCGGCGAATGCGCGAGAATGCGGGTTCTCCCTCCGCTTCTGCGACCCACCATCATGAGCACCGCTGCCGATTCGCCCCTGTCCCTCGCGCACTACTACCTGCCGGTGTATCGCCCGCGCCAGGTGGTGCTGGAGCGCGGTCAGGGCAGTCGCGTATGGGATGACGCGGGGCGCGAATATCTGGATCTGTCCTCCGGCATCGCGGTGAGCGGGCTGGGCCATAACGATGCGGATCTGGTCGCCGCGCTCACCGAGCAGGCGGGCAAGCTGTGGCACACCAGCAACATCTTCTACAGCGAGCCGTCGCTGCGGCTGGCCGAGGAACTGGTCGGCGCGTCGCGTTTTGCCGAAAAAGTCTTTCTGTGCAACTCCGGCACCGAAGCCAACGAGGCGGCCATCAAGCTGGTGCGCAAGTGGGCCAGCAATCAGGGCCGCCCAGCCGACAAGCGCGTCATCGTGACGTTCCGTGGCAGCTTCCATGGACGCACGCTGGCCTCGGTCACCGCCACCGCGCAGCCGAAATATCAGGAAGGCTACGAGCCGCTGCCGGGCGGATTCCGCTATGTGGATTTCAACGATGTGGCGGCGCTGGAAGCGGCGATGGCCAGCGGCGACGTAGCCGCGGTGATGCTGGAGCCGATCCAGGGCGAGGGCGGGGTGATGCCGGCGGCGCCGGGCTTCCTGGCGCAGGTGCGCGCGCTGTGCGATCGACACGATGCCTTGTTGGTGCTGGACGAAATTCAATGCGGCATGGGCCGCACCGGCACGTTGTTCGCGCATTGGCAGGAGCAGGTGACGCCGGACATCGTGACGCTGGCCAAGGCGCTGGGTGGTGGGTTCCCGATCGGCGCGATGCTGGCCGGCCCCAAGGTCGCCGAGACCATGCAGTTCGGCGCGCACGGCACCACCTTCGGCGGCAATCCGCTGGCTGCCGCGGTGGCGCGCGTGGCGCTGCGCAAGCTGGCTTCGCCGCAGATTGCCGAGAATGTGGAGCGGCAGTCGGCGGCGTTGCGTGCGGGCCTGGACGCGCTCAATGCCGAGTTCGGCCTGTTCGCACAGGTGCGCGGGCGTGGGTTGATGCTCGGCGCGGTACTGGCACCGGCGCATGCCGGGCAGGCTGGTGCGCTGCTGGATCTGGCAGCCAAGCATGGTTTGTTGGTATTGCAGGCCGGCCCGGATGTGCTGCGTTTTGTGCCGGCACTCAATCTGACCGATGCCGAGCTGGCCGACGGCCTGGCGCGTCTACGCCTGGCGATTGCCGAGTACGCCGCGCAGCGGTGATGGGTTGCTTGGTCGGTTGCGTGTTGGTGGCTGGTAGGGCGCTGGCTGGTAAGGCGTGAGCCGGTGCGTTTGTGGATTGCGTAAGGCGGTGTCTAGGTGACGGCCCTGTATCGCAACACCGTACCCTCACCCCAACCCCTCTCCCGACGGGAGAGGGGCTAGTTGGTGCAGTTGGGTTTTGCTGCGACTGGTCTGGTTGCGTATTTGTGCACGATTGACCGTGTTTTCTTGCGCGTGCGCAGAGGAGGGCACGCGGGCGGATGGGATATCGATGACGGCGTACTTGGCCTGATCCATCGCAGCGTGGCCAGCGTGCGTCCACTCGGGGGGGCGTGGTACTTGGCAGCGCATTCGCGTGCAGATGTAGCCGCCTCTGGTCGCTCGGCACAGCGTTGATCTCTCACGCAGGTCGGCGAACGCTGATCCGACTTCCGACTTCCGACTTCCGACTTCCGACTCCCCATTCCCAATTCCCGATTCCCAATTCCCGATTCCCGATTCCCAATTCCCAATTCCCAATTCCCAATTTCACCCCAACCCATACCGCTTCAACACACGTCGCAATGCGCGCGCATCGCGCACGGTATCGGCATGCAATCCGGCGGCGCGGGCGCCGCGGACGTTGACGAATAGGTCATCGACGAACAAGGTGCGTGCCGGTTCCGCACCCAGCTGCGCAAGCGCACGCTGATACACCTGCAGCTGCGGTTTTCTGCCGCCTAACGCACCGCTGCACAGTACGCGGCCCTGCAGTAACGGAAACAGCGACGGCACGAGTTGCGCGATCGCCTCCGCCATCAATGGGCCGTTGTTGGTGAGCACCGCCACCGCGGTCGTCGCCGACACCGCCAGCACCTGCGTTACCACCGCGGGATCCGCGCAGCACGCTGCCACGCGTGCCGCGATCCAGGTGGCGCGGTCGATCGGATGTCCTAGCCTGTCACTCAATTGCGTCAGATAGGCTTGCGTGTCGAGCTCACCGGCATCGTAGGCACGCTCCAGTCCCTGTTCGAACAGGACCTGCTGCACGCGCTGCGGCGGACATGCAGCTGCAGTCGCCAGTGCGGCCAGCCGGCGCGGACGCGAATAGCTGGCCAACACGCCATCGAAATCGAGCAGCAGCAAGGACGGGCGTATAGACGGCATGGGCGTGCTCATGAGGTGGGCACGCAGCGTTGTCGATCTGCCGCTGCATCGCAAGCATGCGGGATCTCCTATGCCCGGATACGCGTGAACGGGTAGGCGCGTGGCGCGCGACGTCTCACACCCGCGTACGGCGGTCGCGCACGCCTTATTGCGGAAGCCCTGCGCGTCCACGGGCACGCCAACCTGAGTGTCTGCGCTACGGATTCAAAGGTTCTAGCTCGGTAAGAACCTACCCGCACGCGCAGACCCTACCCTCCGCACCGCGTCTGCGGCGCAACCTCGCTGGGTATGGTCGATCCATGCCGTATCTGCGGTATCAGCCGGTCTTGGGGAGCGGGTCCGGTCACTCAGCACGCAGCACTTTCCAGGGGTCGATTGCATGCCTAAGCGCTTGAACACCGATCGGTTGGCGACCGCGATGGCCGCCATTCTCACCGCCGCCACGCGTCGCCACACGCTCGCCTCGATGACCCTGCTGATGTCCGGTGCGCATAGCCTGCCGGCACTGGCGCAGGACGCACGCACTCTGGATGCGGTCAGCGTGGTTGGCACCGGCTCCACGCGCACCACTGCCTCCATTTCGATGGACGAGATCCAGGCCCAGGTACCGGGCGTGGCACCGCAACAGCTGCTGGCCAGTCTGCCCGGCGTCAACGTGCAGACCACCGACCCGTTCGGGCTGTACGAGTTCGGCGATTCGATGACCATTCGCGGATTTTCCGCCAACCAGATCGGCGTGACGCTGGACGGCATTCCGATCGAAACCTTCGACACCCGCGAAGGCGGGCCGATCACCCGTTACGTCTCCAGCGAAAACCTGCTCGATGTCACGGTGTCCGCCGGCTCGGGCGATGTCACCCAGCCCTCCTATCACGCACTCGGTGGCGCGATCCGCTACACCAGTCTGCCACCCAAGGGCGGCGATAGCTGGAGCGGCAATCTCACCCAGACCATCGGCTCGGACGATCTGGTACGCAGTTTTGTGCGTCTGGATACGCCGGAGTGGTGGGACGGCGGGCCGAGTGCCTACCTCTCCGCATCCCGCACGCAGGGCGGGGTGTGGGACATGGAGCCGGCCACACAGAAGAGCGATCACTTCGAAGCCAAGGTGCGCCAGGCCTGGGATGCCGGCAGCCTGACGTTGGGCTGGATCTACAACAACCGCAAGGATTACGACGTGCAGTCGTACAACTCCGACGGTTCGGTGTCGTGGGATCTGCACGAACGCATCACCGGCAATCCGGAAGTGGATGCCGAGCATTACAGCGAATGGCAGAACGGCCGCCGCGATTCGCTGCTCAGCTTGCACGGCGATTTCATGTTCAACGACGCCATCGGCGTCACCTTCACCGGTTACTACGAAAACAAGCACGGCTACGGCGTCGGCGGCACGCCGCCGAGTACCGCTACCGGGTTCTACAACGATGCGATTGCCGGCACCCCAGGGCGCACCGATGTCGCCATCAACGACCCGCAGATTGTCGATGCCACTGGCAATGTCATCCGCGTCGGTGCGATGACGCGGCGCGAAGAAATCATGGGCGGCGATCGCTACGGTTTGACCACGGCCGTGGCGTGGGAGACCGAGCACAACAAGCTGGAAGTGGGCGCCTGGTACGAGAGTTACGACTTCGATCAGGTGCGCCCGCTGTACAACCTGGACCCGGCCACCGGCGCCTTGCTCAAGAACGCTCTGCCCATCGTCATCTACTACGACAACCACTTCTCCACCGAGGTGAAGCAGCTCTACGTCAAGGACACGCTGCGTCTGCTGGATGATCGGTTGACGATGGAATTCGGCGCCAAGGGGCTGGATGTCAAACGCGACTACAACGGGATCGCCAATCTGGACGACTTCAACGTTGGTGTGCGCCGATCTGTGACCATCAAGAACAGCGACTGGTTTCAGCCGCAGGTCGGTGCAAGCTTCCAGCTGGCCGAGGGCGTGCAGGTATTTGCCAACTACGCGGAAAACTTCAGTTCCGCGCCGCGGTTGGCGCTGACCTCCGGTGCGTTCAATCCGGATATCGCGCCGGAAGAATCCACCAACATCGATATCGGCATCCGTGCCGAATCCACGCAGTGGAGCGGTTATCTGGCCGCCTACAAGATCGATTATTCCAACCGCATCATCGCGCTGACCGACCCGGACCCGCTGGTGGTGGCGCCCACCGTGTACGCCAACGTCGGCGACGTACAGACCTATGGTGCGGAACTGTCCGGCATGTGGAAGCCGGCGCCGGGCTGGCGGCTCGGTGCATCGTTGACCTGGAACACCTCCGAGTTCCAGGACAACTATTTCGGCCCGGTCAGCGGCGCGCTGGTGCAGGTGGAAGGCAACGACGTACCGGATGCGCCCAAGCTGATGTTCAGCGTCAACGGCGGTTGGGAAGGCGAGCACTTCTTCGCCAACCTCGATACCAAATACACCGGCAAGCGCTACGGCGACACGCTCAATACCGATCAGGTGGATGCCACCTTCATCGTCAATGGCAGCGTTGGGTATCAAGGCGGCGCTGCCGGGTTTCTTGCCGGTGGTCGTTTGCAATTGTCGGCCTACAACCTGTTCGACAAAGACGATGCGATCGGCGCGGTGTTTCCCAACGAAAGCTCTGGCTCCTACCAGCTGATCGCGCCGCGCCAGCTGTTCGCAAGCCTGTCTTACCGATTTTGAGTGATCGACGCGGCTGGCATTGCGGCCGGCCGCGCGACTGTCCATGACATGCAGGGGATGTGCGTTGATGCGAGGCAATCACACTGGGGCGATGACGCGGCGGCAATTGCTGGCGCGCATCGGCATGACCGCTGGCGGCGCGATGATGTATCAGGCGATGAGCAGCCTGGGCATGGCGGCCGAATCGCGTTTTACCGGCCCACTGCAGCTGGATGGCGACCCGAAGGGCGCATCGGTGCTGATTCTGGGCGCGGGCCTGGCGGGGATGACCGCGGCCTTCGAATTGCGCAAGGCCGGCTATCGCGTGCAGCTGCTGGAATACAACGGCCGCCCCGGTGGCCGTAACTGGACGTTGCGTGGCGGCGATCGTTACACCGAACTCGGTGGCGCAACCCAGCACTGCCAGTTCGACGATGGGTTGTATCTCAATCCGGGGCCGTGGCGCATTCCGCATCACCACAAGGCGGTGTTGAGTTACTGCAAGCAGTTCGGTGTGGCGTTGGAAGCGTTCAACCAGGTCAACTACAACGCGCTGCTGCATAGCCAGAAAGGCTTCGATGGCACACCGCAGCGGTTCCGCGCGATCGATGCCGATTACAAGGGCCATGTCTCCGAGTTGCTGGCCAAGTGCACACAGCAGCACGCACTGGATACGGCAGTCAGCCGCGAGGATCAGGAAGTGCTGTTGGAATCGCTACGTACCTGGGGGGCGCTCGATCGCAACTTCGGCTACGTCAAAGGCAAGGACAGCAGCGAGCGGCGTGGCTTTGCGCGCTACCCCGGTGGTGGCTTGTCGGGCAAACCGGAATTTTCAGACCCCTTCAGCGTGCAGGACGTGCTGCGTTCGCGGCTATGGACCACGCTGGCGGCCGGCAACAACTACGAAATGCAGACCACCATGTTTCAGCCGGTGGGCGGTATGGACCAGATCGGCAAGGCGTTCGCGCGCCAGCTCGGCGATGCCATCACCTACAACGCCAAGGTCACCAAGATCGATCAGGACGGCAGTGGCGTGCGCGTGTCCTGGCAGGACGCCACCCGCGGTGGCGAAGAACGCGTGGCCAGTGCGGACTGGTGCATCTGCACGATTCCGTTGTCGGTGCTCAGCCGGATTCCCACCACCGCCAGCGACGCGATGACCACCGCGATCGGCAAGGTGCCGTATGCCGCATCGGTCAAGGTGGGCCTGCAATTCAAGCGACGTTTCTGGGAAGAGGACGAGGCCATCTACGGCGGCATCAGCTACACCGATCTGCCGATCACCTTGATCAGCTATCCCAGCACCGGTTATCACAGCGCCGGCAAGGGGGTGCTGCTCGGTGCCTACGTGTGGGGGCTGGATGCCTATCAATTCACTTCGATGAGTCCCGAGCAGCGTGTGCGCAAGGCCGTCGAATACGGCACGCAATTGCACCCGCAATATCCGCGCGAATTCGAAAACGGCATTGCGGTCGGTTGGCATCGTGTGCCGTTCACGCATGGCTGCTTCGGCATGTGGAGCGAGCAGGCGCGTGCCGAACATTACGAGCCGCTCTGTCAGATCGACGGCCGCCTGGCGTTGGCGGGCGAGCATGTGTCCTATATCCCGGCCTGGCAGGAGGGCGCGATCCTGTCGGCACACGATGTCGTCGGCCGCCTGCATCGCAAGGTCATTGCCGGCGGAGGTCGCGCATGAGTCTGTTGCCACGTGTGTGTGTTGCGGCCGTTGCGCTGGTCATCGGCACTGCGCTGCTTCCGCCCGGTCTGCGCGATGCGCAGGCGCAAAGTTCCGACGCCACCGCGCTGTATCCACAAAAGGGGTTCGCCACCGCCTCCGGCGAGCATGTCTACCGTGCGGTCTGCCAGGGCTGCCACATGCCGGCCGGCAGCGGTGCGCAGGGTGCCGGCGACTACCCGGCGCTTGCGGGAAATCCCAAGCTGGCGGCTGCGCCCTACGTCACCATGATGGTGCTCGACGGCAACGCCGGCATGCCGGGATTTGGCGACATGCTCACAGATCGTCAGGTGGCCGAAGTGGTGAGCTATGTGCGCACCCATTTCGGCAACGACCATGCCGAGCGTGTCACCGCCGACGACGTCAAGCTGCTGCGCCACTGATTCTCTCTTCCAAGGAGTTGCCATGTTCCGTCCCGCCGTCAATGCCCTCGTTGCCACCGTCGTGTTGTCTGCAGGCCTCAGCGCTGCAACTGCTGCCGAGGTGATCCGCCACAAGATTCCCAACAGCGATTTCCCCATTGCCGCAGCGGTGGAAGTTCCGGCCGGCAAGGCCACCGTGTATGTCAGCGGCAAAGTGCCGGCAGTGGTGGACACCAGCGCACCGAAGGATTCTGCAGCCGCCTACGGCGACACCAAGGCGCAGACGGTGAGCGTGTTGAAGCAGATCCAGGACCAGCTCAAATCGCTCGGCCTGGGCATGGGCGATGTGGTGAAGATGCAGGTGTTTCTGGTCGGCGACCCGGCGATGGGCGGCAAGATGGATTTCAACGGATTCATGGAAGGCTACCGGCAGTTCTTCGGCACCAAGGAACAGCCCAATCTGCCGGCACGCTCGGCCTTCCAGATCGCTGCGCTGGGCAATCCGCTGTATCGGGTGGAGATCGAAGTGGTCGCCGTGCGTCCTTGAGTTCACCTCACCGCCCTGCAGGAGGTCACCATGAATACCCCGCTGTCGCGCCGCAGATTTTTGCGTGATTCCGCCCTGTTTGCCGGCGCCGCCGGGACCGGTGCATTGCCGCTGTTTGCCAGCGCCGCCGAACGCACCGCTGCCGTTGTGCCAATCACCGCCAGCACGCTGTCGCCGGTGATGATCGGCTCCAACGAGTTCCCGGATGGCCCGTCTGCGGCAGCGGTCAGGGCCATTGCGCAGATCGCACCGCAGGGCGGGCGCTATCTGCGCGAGGTCCAGATGGAACTGATGACCACGCTGGCGGCCGAGCTCAAGTTGCCGGTGAACCATCTGATGGCCTACGCCGGCTCCACCGAGCCGCTGGATTACACGATGCTGGCCTTCACCTCGCCCAGTGCCGCGCTGGTCACTGCCGACCCGACATACGAATCGGGGTGGCGCGCTGCCACGCGCAATGGCGCCACGTTGATCAAGGTGCCATTGCGCAGGGATTTTTCGCACGACGTGCAGGCGATGTGCGCCGCCGACGCCAATGCCGGTGTGATCTACATCTGCAACCCCAACAATCCCACCGGCTCGGTCACCGCACGCAAGGATCTGGAGTACGCATTGGCGCACAAGCCCAAGGGCAGCGTGTTGGTGGTGGACGAGGCCTATATCCACTTCGCGCGCAGTACCCGCAGCGTGGTGGACATGGTGGCTGCCGGCGAGGACGTGGTGGTGTTGCGCACCTTCTCCAAGCTCTACGGCATGGCCGGCATCCGGCTGGGGTACGCGGCCGCGCGCCCGGAGCTGCTTGCCAAGCTGATGTTCTACAGCGTCAACAGCTTGCCGGTGACGGCGGCCGCTGCAGGTCTGGCCAGCTTGCGCGACCCCGATCTGGTGCCGCAGCGCCGTGCACGCACCGCTGCTACGCGGCAGGACGTCATCGACTTCCTCAGTCAGCAGGGTTACGCGTGCACGGCGTCGGAGAGTAACTGCTTCATGGTCGATGTGAAGCGGCCCGCAGCAGGTTTCAAGGACGACATGGCGACCTTTGGCGTGTTCATCGGCCGCAGTTGGCCGGTGTGGCCCACCTGGTCGCGGATCACCGTGGGAACCGAGGCGGAGATGGCACGCTTCAAGCAGGCGTTCGTGCAGGTGATGGCCGGCAAGCGCGGCCCGCTGCCGCTGCCGCAGGCCGCAGCCGATGTGCACGACCCAATGCGGGACTTCTTCCGCTATGCATAGCCTCGTCTGCGCGACTGCCGCGCAGTGATCCTGCCGGTGTGGTTCTCGCCTGATGCGCTGGATATTTAGAGCAGCTAACAAAACGACTGTGCAGCCGCCAGGCGGGCGCGGCCGGTGCTCGGTGCGGCATGCACCACCCGTACGCTCCGGTTCTGAGCGCACCGTCTACACCCACCTGACGACTGCTCACTACGTTTTGTTAGCCGCTCTTAGCGTCGGCGCATCTCGATCGCCGCGCACAGTGGATTGTGCGGCGGCGCAGCACTGCATCGGCAACGGCAAGGCGGTACTCTGACCGCACTGGCGCAGGCGCGAGCGTCGGTCGCTTGCACATACCGCGCTTTCTTATTGCAGGAGGACTGCCTTTGAAGCTGTTTTCGACGATTGCTGTGCTTGGCTTGATAGCGATGGCGCCCTCGGCCTGGGCGCGGACCTGCGCGGTGACCATCACCGGCAACGATCAGATGAAGTTCGATCAAAGCGCCATCACGATTGCACCCGATTGCACTCAAGTGGATGTAACGCTCAAGCACGCCGGCAAGATGGCCGCCACGGTGATGGGGCACAACTGGGTGCTGACCAAGTCCGCCGATTTCCAGGCGGTGGCCAATGACGGCATGCGCTCGACCATTGCCGACAGCTATCTGCCCAAGGCCGATGCGCGTGTGATCGCGCATACCAAGGTGGTCGGTGGCGGCGAAAGCACCACGGTCAGCTTTGCAACCAGCAAACTCACCAAGGGCGGCGCTTACACGTTCTTCTGCTCGTTCCCCGGGCACTGGGCGATGATGAAAGGCACGTTGAAGTTTGGGTGATGGTGGGGCGCTTGGAGTCTGTCTCCAGCGCCCTTCGCCGCGTTGACGCAGCCGCATCGATCAGGCGACAGCCACCGCATCGCCACGCATGCGCAATTGTTCTTCGCGATCACAGGCGTGCGCATGCGCGATGCATGATGATGTGCACGCCGCTCAGCGCGGCGGCGTATCCGATGTCTGCTGCGTGTCCTCGCCGCGCAACACTCCGCGCTGCAGCGCCTGCGCCAATGCACTTTCGCGGCTGCGTGCGTCGAGCTTGCGATACAGATTCTTCAGATGGAATTTGACCGTGTTTTCCGAAAGGTGCAGGTGGCGGGCGATCTGCTTGTTGGAATAACCGCGCGCCAGTTGCGCCAGCACTTCCAGTTCGCGTTCGCTGAACACATCGCTGGCGGGATCCTCGTCACCACTGAGGCGTTCGAGCAGCGCCTGGATGGTCAATGCACGCGTGGTGCCGCCAACCGTTTGCGGGTCGTGTTGGCGCAGCGAGCGCAACATCGCTTTTGCCGGCAACCCAAGCTCCATGATCGCCTGCCAGCTCTGCGTCAGCGCCACGTGGTCCAGCGCACTGTACAAATGCGGCAGGGCAGCGAGCAGTTCGCCGCGCTGCTGCAGCACCAGTGCGATGCGGGCGCGGGTGCGCGCGAGATGGCAGGCGTTATCGCTACTCAGGCAAGCCTGCTCGATCTGGCCGAGAATGGTCAGCGCCGCATGGCTGCGTCCGGCCAGGCGATGCCAACGTGCCAACGCAAAGCCCATCGCCGCACGATCGCGCCAGCGATGCGCCGAGCGCAGGGTGTGCGCCAGCCCGGACTCGCCGCCAGTGCGCGCGATCACCACATCGATTGCAGCGTTGCCGGGGTGCTCCAGCAGCAACATCAAGCGCCATGCCGACGCCAGCTCTGACAGTCGCGCCAGCTTGCGCCCATGCGCGATCTGCTCGACATGCTCAAGCAGCACCAGCGCACTGCGCCCACTGTGATCGCGCACGCGTTCCAGACCCAGCGTGGTGTCGTACGCGGCCGCCAGCACGTCCACGCCGCCATCGTGCTGCTCGAGCAGTTCCAATGCCGGATGCAGCAGGTCGGCGGCATCGTCGTGGTGGCCGCGCTCGTAGTGCACTTGCGCGAGCAGACAGTTGCCGGCCGCTTCCAGCACGCGGTCCAGTTGCGGCGTGCGTGCGCACCAGCTCAGCGCTTGCCGATAACAGGCTTCGGCGTCGCCGAGCCGCCCGCGGTAGAAAAAGCTCTGGCCGAGCGAGAGCAACGCCTGACTGGCACCCAGATCGCTGCCGCCGCGGTGCATCGCATCGCGCGCAGCCAGGGCATACCGCTCGGCCACGGCAAACCCGCCCTGTGCCAGCGCGGTCGTCGCACAGATGCATAGCAAGGTGCCGCGGCCCAGATGATCGTCTTCGTCCAATGCGCTCGCCTGCGCGGCAATCTGGGTCAGGCCATGCGGATTGCCGCAGATCTCGTCCAGGCGATCGCGTAGCAATGCCACCACCACGGTGTAGTCGCGCTGCAGCGGCTCGCGCACGGCGGCCGGGAAATCGCGGAAGCGTTCCAGCAACAGGCGCGCATGACTGAACTCGCCCAGTTTCAGATGCAGATACGCCTGGGTGAGATTCAGTGCAGGCGTGTCGCGGATGCTGCGGTGCTCGAAATGGCGCAGCAACGCGCGCACTTCATGCATGCCGTGGGTCAGCAGTAATTGCCAGGTACCGGCGCGCGCGATGTAACTGGCGGCCAGGTCGCCGCACTCGCCACGTGCGGCATGGCGCACGGCGTCGGCCAGATGCTGGTGCTCGCCGAACCAGCGCGCCGCGCGCTGATGCAGCTGCACGGCCTGGCCGGGATGGTCGCGATCGAGTAACTGCTGCAGGAAATCGGCAAACAACGGGTGATAGCGGAACCATTCGCGCTCGCCATCCAGCGGCACCAGCAGGCCATGGAAATGGTCCAGTCGCGCCAACAGCCGGCCGCTGTCGTCGCGTTGGCGCACGGCATCGGCGAGCGCGGCGTTGACGCGATCGAGCAGGCTGGTGCGCAACAGCAGATCGCGCGTGTCTGCATCGAGATCGTTGACGACCTGTTCGGCCAGATACGCGGCAATCTGCGTGCTGCGCCCGGAAAAACGTGCGGCGACTTCCTGCTGACGTTGCGCATTGCCTTCCAGCCACAGTCGCGCCAGATGCAAGGCGACCGGCCAGCCCTCGGTGTAGCGCAACAGCTCGTCGACCACCGGTGCCGGGATGTGCGGTCCCAGCAGTGCGCGCGCTTCGTCGTTGTCCAGCGCCAATTGCGCGCTGCCAAGGCGGCTGAGTTGCGCCTGCAGATCCAGCCGCGCCAGCGGCAACGCCGGCACGCGACGCGTGGCGAGCAACAGATGCAGGCGCCCGCCACTGTGTTCGACCAGTCGCAACACCAGCTCATCGACCGGGCCATTCCCGAGCCGGTCGTAGTCGTCGAGGATCACGCTGATGCGCCGCGGTGCGCTGCGCAGCGCGCGGATCAACACGGTGGCCGCATCGCGCGGGTCCTGGTCGCGGTTGTGCATCACGCCGGCACACAGCGCCGGATCTGCACCCGCGCCCTGCAGCGCCAGCGCAAGGTGGCCGAGAAAACGTGCCGCATCGGCGTCTTCTTCATCCAGCGACAGCCACGCCACCGCATCGTCGTGCGCACGTCTGCGCGCATGCCATTGCGCAAGCAAGGTGGTCTTGCCGAACCCCGGCGGGGCCAGCAGCAGCGTGAGTGGCCGCAGCTGCGCCTGATCCAGTGCTGTCAGCAAGACCTCGCGCACCACCGCACCCGGGCGCGGCAGTGGCGGTTCCAGCTTGCTGGCAAGCAGCCAATCGGGAAGCGCATGGTCGCGCGATGGCGACGGGCGCGGGGTGAGCAACGCAACAGGCTTGAACATGAGGCGAGGGCGGCCCTGACAAGCGTCAGCAGCGCGCCGGCTCGACACGCTGCACAACCAGAGTGAAACAGCGGCGACGGCCAGCCTGTCACCACAACGGCGACAACGACAGATCGGCTGCTTCGAGGGTCCCCACCCATGCCCGTCCGTGAGCACCTTTCAGAAAGGTATGACAGCCGTAAGACAAAAGCAAAGTGTGCTGGGGCTAACTGCGGTGGCCGTCGCAGGCGACCGTGCAGGCTGTGCGCTGGGTCAAGCACTGTTCGCCCCGTTGGGCTGTTCCGTGCGGAGGGGCAGGAGAGTGGTAGGGCCTATTCATCGCAGCCAGCGTGCGTCGGCTGCTCTGCGAGCGCCGGCCGGTCACTCCGATTCGCATCGCCGCGCGGGCGCTGCGGAGCCTTGTCAGTTGCCTCCGGTGCAGCTGGGAAACTAGGCACGTTCGCGTAAAGCGGCCGAATCGAACGGGCAGTGCAGGCTCACTGCGTGCAGATGCATCGCTTGCCGCGCAGGCGCATTGCCTGGCCTGCAGCGGCGCATCAACGGTTGCAACTGAGAAGCAAACGGGCAGCACAGGTTCACTGCGTGCAGATGCGACGCTTGCCGCGCAGGCGCGCTGCCCGGACTGCAGCGGCTCATCAACGCTTGCAACTGCCCGTGCGGCGTCGATGCCCTGGTCGGTCGCCGGCGTGGGCTGGCCACGGCCGGCGATCATGCTGGCAACGCGGGTCGGCGAAGGCGCGCTTAGCGCGCAACGTCCGCAAACGCCTCGCGTGCCGCCGCAAGCGTGGCGTCGATCACCGCCGCATCGTGCGCGCTGGACATGAAGCCCGCTTCGTACGCCGACGGCGCCAGATACACGCCCCGCTGCAGCATCGCGTGGAAGAAGCGATTGAAGCTGGTGGTGTCGCACGCAATGGCCTGCGCGTAGCTGTCCACGATTTCGTCGGTGAAGAACAGTCCGAACATGCCGCCGACCTGATTGGTGGTGACCGCGATTCCGGCGGCGTGGGCGGCATCTTCCAGGCCTTCGCACAGCGCGCTGGTGGCCTCGCTCAGACGTGCGTGGAAGCCCGGCTCCTGCACCAGCTCCAGCATCGCCAGGCCCGCCGCCATCGCCACCGGATTGCCCGACAAGGTGCCGGCCTGATAGATCGGCCCGGCCGGAGCGATCTGCTCCATCAGGTCGCGACGGCCGCCATACGCGCCCACCGGCATGCCGCCGCCGATGATCTTGCCGAAGGTGGTCAGATCCGGCGTCACCCCGTACAGCGCCTGCGCCCCCCCCAGTGCGACGCGGAAGCCGGTCATCACTTCGTCGAAGATCAGCAGCGCGCCATGCCGCGTGCACAGCGTGCGTAGATGCTGCAGGTAGCCGGCCAGCGGCGGAATGCAGTTGGCGTTGCCCACCACCGGCTCGATGATCACTGCCGCCACGTCGGCGCCGATCTCGTCGAACAGCGCGGTGGCGCCTTCGAAGTCGTTGAAGCTGAGCGTGGCGGTCAGCTCGCTCAAGCCCGCCGGCACGCCTGGCGAGGTGGGCACGCCTAGGGTCAGCATGCCGCTGCCGGCTTTGACCAGGAACGAGTCGCCGTGGCCGTGATAGCAGCCTTCGAACTTGATGATGCGATTGCGCCCGGTGGCGCCGCGCGCCAGCCGCACCGCCGACAGCGTGGCTTCGGTGCCGGAGTTGACCATGCGCACCATCTCGCACGACGGCACCAGCCGGGTGATGGTTTCGGCCATGGTGACCTCGGCCGCGCAGGGCGCACCGAACGACAGCCCATCGCGGATTGCCCGTTCCACCGCGTCGCGCACGGCAGGGTGGTTGTGGCCGGCGATCATCGGGCCCCACGAGCCCACGTAATCGATGTAGCGATTGTCGTCGACGTCATAGAGATACGGGCCATCGGCGCGCGCCACGAAGAACGGCTCGCCGCCGACCGACTTGAACGCCCGCACGGGTGAATTGACGCCCCCGGGCAACAGGGTCTGCGCCTGGGCGAACAGGGCGTGGGAGCGGGTGTGATTCATGCGCGCAGATCCTTGAGGAATACCGATGGGGGCATCGACGCCCGGCAACGGGCATCGCGTCCGCCATTGTCAGGCCTGCGGCCTCGCGCGCCTACCCGGCAGAGGCCCGCCTACCCGTCGGAGCCGCCGGGTAGGGGAACTTGGCTGCCTATGATCGAACGCGACGGTATCGACAGTTTGGGTATGAGCTGATGGCGTGCGGTCATTGGCGCCCCGCTGCCGATGTTCAGAAAGTGTGATTGCGGTGGCCGTTGGCCCCGTTCATTTAGCCGCGTTGCCGGCAGTTTCCATCTTGGGGAGAACGCATGAACCGTAGTATCCAGAAGCGTGCTTTGGCGTTGGCGCTGGTTGTGGCCATCGGCAGTGCACACGCGCAGTCGACCACCGGCAGCATCGTCGGCAGCGTGGGGCAGGGCAATGGCACCAGCGTGGTGGTGGAAAACAACAGCGGCCTCAGTCGCGAAGTGCCGGTGGATGCGCGCGGCCGCTACACCGCCGGCAACCTGCCGCTGGGCACCTACAAGGTGACGGTCAAGCGCGATGGCGCGGTGGTGGAAACCCGCGAGAACGTCAGCATCACCGTCGGCGCCAACACCGATGTGTCGTTTGCCGCCGCCAACGCCGCGGGGAGCGGCGTGCAGACCATGGACAGTGTCACCGTCACCGCCGCCGGCCTGACCACCATCGACGTCAGCAGCGTGGATACGCGCACCGTGATCACCGCCGAACAGCTGCAGCAACTGCCGCTGGGCCGCACCGCCGAAGCGATCGCGCTGCTGGCGCCGGGTGTGGTGGTCAACAGCGGCGGCTTCGACAACGGTCCGCTCGGTGGTTCGCTGCCCAGCTTCGGCGGCTCGGCCGCCAGCGAAAACGCTTATTACCTCAACGGCTTCAACACCACCACCATCAGCAACAACCTGGGTGGTCTGACCCTGCCGTACGGCGCCATCGATCAGCAGGAAATCTTCACCGGCGGCTACGGCGCGCAATACGGTCGCGCCAATGGTGGCGTGATCAACCAGATCGGCAAGCGCGGCACCAACGAATGGAAGTTCGGCGCAGCGGTCATCTGGGAGCCGAACGGCTTGCGCGCCAATCAGCGCGATATCTACTGGCGCCCGGACAGCCAGGGCAGCACCGTCAACAACG
This sequence comes from Xanthomonas sp. Leaf148, assembly GCF_001423585.1. Classification (GTDB taxonomy): domain Bacteria; phylum Pseudomonadota; class Gammaproteobacteria; order Xanthomonadales; family Xanthomonadaceae; genus Xanthomonas. The sequence goes on from NZ_LMOP01000008.1 coordinate 952,691, forward strand.
CCGCTTACCGCTACGCGCGAGCAGCCAACGGCCTGTACCAGCCGGCCAGCGAGGCCGAAGCCAACCAGACCACCTACAGCGCCTACGTCGGCGGGCCGATCATCCAGGACAAATTGTTCTTCTTCCTGGCCGCCGAGCAGGTGGATTCGGACGGCGTGCGCGTGGGCACCAATCGCGACACCGACAACGGCCGCACCGGTGGCCTCACCGACTACGATTACAAGCAAAAGCGCTGGTACGCCAAGGTGGACTGGAACATCACCGACAACCACCTGATCGAGGTGACCGGTGCCAGCGACAAGGCAGAGACCAACGGCTCGATCTATCGCTACAACTATGTCGACCGCCAGCGCGGCAGCTATTTCACCGACGAATCCACCTGGAAAACCGGCCCCACGCTGTTCACCGGCAAGTACACCGGCTACCTCGGCGACAACCTCACCGTGACCGCGCTGTACGGCAAGATGACAACGCCGGACGAACTGACCCCGTTCAACTACGACGCGGCTGGTGGCCCTGTCATCAACAGCGCCGCACTGCAGAATCCGGCGTATACCGGCGGCACCCCGCGCATTGGCAATCAGCTGGTGACCTCGGTCAGTTCGCCCGATCGCGAGTACAAAAAAGACAATCAGCGCCTGAATCTGGAATGGCGTCTCGGCCACCACACGCTCAACTTCGGTATCGACAACCAGAAGTCCGAAGGCATCGATGTCGGCTCGGTGCTGTCCGGCCCCGGCTTTGCGTGGACCTACGGCCAGACCAACGATCCCAACGGACTGGCGACCGGCGGATTGGTCAGCCAGTCGGCCAACGAAGCCGGCGGCATCGGCGCACCAAGCCCCGGCCTGGTCGATCCGGTCAACGGCTCGAGCGGCTATTACGCGGTGCGCAACATCAACACCAGCCTGTACTCGTACGAAGCCAAGCAACGCGCGTATTACATCGAAGACAAGTGGCAGGTCACCGACAACCTGCTGTTGAGCATCGGCCTGCGCAAGGACGAGTTCACCAACTACACCCCGTTCGGCGACCCCTATATCGAAGTGGACAATGCCTGGGCACCGCGATTGGGCTTCAGCTGGGACGTCAACGGCGATTCCAGCCTGAAGGTGTTCGGTAACCTCGGTCGTTACTACCTCGGTCTGCCGCTGTCGGCGGTGAGCCTGTTCACCCCCGCCACCACCACCGACACCTACTTCACCTACAGCGGCATCAATGCCGATGGCACGCCGGTGCTGGCGCAGCAACTGGGTTCTGCGGTGTCGGCCAACTCGCGTTTCGGCCGCATCGCCGATGTGCGCACTGCGGTGGCCAAGGACATCGAAGGCGAGAATCAGGACGAGGTCATCCTCGGCTTTACCAAGCAACTCGAAAGTGGCTGGGTGCTGGGCGTGCGTGGCACGCATCGTCGTCTCAATGCCGGCATCGACGACCAGAATTACGACGTCTCCAACACGGCGCTGATCAACGCGGCGGCGGCGCAAGGCGTCACCATCGACTTCTCGCAAGTTGCCGGTGCATCGCTGATCAATCCGGGCCAGACCAATACCTGGGGCGTGATCGGTACCGACGGCCAGTTCCACGAGGTATCGGTGAGCCGCGAGGCGGCGGGCTTCCCGAAGTTCAAGCGCAACTATTCGGCGGTGGAATTCAACCTGGAGCGCCCGTTCGACGGTCAGTGGTACGCCAAGGTCAACTATGTCTGGTCGCATAGCTACGGCACCACCGAAGGCCAGGTGCGTTCGGACCTGTGGCGCACCGGCGGCGCGTTGGGCAGCTACCAGGGCCAGGCCTCGGTGTCGACCACGCAGAGCTGGGACCATGCGGCGTTGATGGAGCACTTTAACGGCGATCAATCCAACGACCATCGTCATCAGCTCAAGCTGTTCGGCTTCTACCAGTTCAATCCGCAGTGGGGCGCTTCGGCCAACTTCAGCCTGATCTCCGGTGCGCCACATAACTGCCTGGGTAACTACTACGGCACCGAGTACAGCGGCCGCGATCCGGCCGGCTATGGCGGCAGTGCGATCACTGGCGGGCCGTACCACTACTGCTACAACCCGGAAACCGGCACCGGCAGTGCATCGCCCCCCGGTTCGCAGGGCCGCCTGGGCTGGATCGCCCAGCTCGACATGGGCGTGACCTACAAGCCGGCGTTTGCCGACGGCAAGCTGGCGCTACGCTTCGATGTGTTCAACATCACCAACGAGCAGACCGCAACCAACATCTACCCGTTCTCGCAATTGCCCGACAACACCACCAACCCGCTGTGGAATCAGGTGGTGGCGTACCAGGCGCCGCGCTCGGGCCGGGTGACATTGAGCTACGACTTCTAAGCCCAGCTAAAAAACGTAGCGAGCAGTTGCCAGGCGGGTGTGGACGGCGCACTCAGAAGCGGGTGTACGCGCAGTACATACCGCTCCGAGTACCGGCTGCACCCGCCTGGTAGCGACGCAGTAGCGTTGTTAGCGGCTCGTAGCGATAGCTTCGAAGAACTGTGTTCTGGCAGCGACGCGTTTTGTACGCGTCGCTGTTTTTCGTTGGGGCGATAGGGTGTTCAGTGGGTTCGATCTTCCGGGCTGACTAGCGACTCGCCACAGCAACTCGACACGGTCTGCACAACAATTGGCTTTCCAACCAGTCACCGATCAAGTGCACGGTGTGGTGTCTTCGACGCTGTCCTCGACGCTCGCGGAACCCTGTGGTGGTACGGATGCGGCTACGGGGGCTTCACGGATGGAGCACTGCGTGTCCGGTAAGCGGCGAGTCGCCGCGCGCTCGACTTGCTGCATTGTTGATTCGGCGATGGATTGCATCTGAATGACGCACGATGCGAAGTGCGATTGTCTTGGCAGTGCGTGGTTTGGTTGCGCAGAGAGATCAATGGTAGAGCGGTATATCTGCGGCTTGGCTGCAGGGCCCTTGCCCGCCCACCCTCGCGGGACACGCCGCAAGTACGTCCCTGTAGGCTCTTTGGCGGCATCCATGCCGCCAAAGGTCCCGCGAGGGCGGGCGGGCAAGGACCTGTCGAGAGGGGCGGTGTGCGTGGTGCGAGCGGTGCACTGCGTTGCTATGCGTATGCGATGGGTGCCAGCTTCAGGCCTCTCTGCGCCAGCGTCTGTTGAATGCGATGACGATGCGACCCACAGGGGGCAGCCGGCGCGAGGTGCTGCAATCAGCTTTCTATCCAGGCACCGACCATCGTCCTGGCGAGGGCACCGTGTCCTCGATCCTGCGGTATTACCCCGACATTCGATCGCATCCAGGCAAAGCGACGCTTGGACATCGCGGTCTTACGCATACTCCCGACCCTAGCTTCTGTCTGGAATGGCGAGGGCACTGTGCCCTCGATCCTGCAGTGCTGCCCTGGCATTCGATCGCCTTCAGACAAAGCGACGCTTCGACATCGCGGTCTTACGCATACTCCCGACCCTAGCTTCTGTCTGGAATGGCGAGGGCACTGTGCCTTCGATCCTGCGGTGTTGCCCTGGCATTCGATCGCCTTCAGACAAAGCCACGCTCCGACATTGCGGTCTTACGCATGTTCCAGACCTTAGCTTCTGTCTGGAATGGTGAGCGCACCGTGCCCTCGACACTGCGCTGTTGTGCTGGCATTCGATGGCACCGAGACAAAGCGACGCTTGGACATCGCGGTCTTACGCATATTCCCGACCCTAGCTTCTGTCTGGAATGGCGAGCGCACCGTGCCCTCGCCACTGCGGTGTTGCGCTGGCATTCGATCGCATCCAGACAAAGCAACGCTTCGCAAGCGCGGTCGCACACGTGTTCCAGACGTTACTTCTGTCTGGAGTGGCGCGTATCGCCCGTAACGCTGTCATCTGCCAGCGACGCTATTGCGCAAACCCTGCTCGATACGCCTGCAATGCAACAACTGGGTCGGGTGCGGCATAGATGCCGCTGACCACGGCAATCAACGCGGCGCCTGCAGCGACCAGCTCACCAACCTGCGGCGGCGCGATCCCGCCGATTGCCACCCGCGGCACGCCGAGGTTGGCTGCCTGTTGCAGCAGCGCGGGCGTGGCGCGACGGGTCGTCTGTTTGGTGGTGGTGGGGAAAAACGCGCCGAACGCGACGTAGCTGGCGCCTGCGGCCGCTGCGACGCGCGCGCGCTCGATCTCGTCGTAACACGACACCCCGATGATCGCCTGCGGCCCCAGCAGCGCGCGTGCCGCCGCCACATCGCCATCGTCTTCGCCCAGGTGCACGCCGTGCGCGCCGACCTGCGCTGCCAGCGGCGCATCGTCGTTGATGATCAGCGGCACGCCATGGGCGGCGCAGGCCTCGCGCAGGGCGCTGGCCTGCTGCAGCCGTAGTGCCGCGTCCGCCTGCTTGTTGCGGTACTGCAGCCAGGTGATGCCCGACAACAGCGGCGCGGTACGCGCAAGCAGGCGCGGCGTATCGGCGTCATCGGGGGTGATCAGGTAGACGCCGCGGGCGTCTTGCAGCTGGGGCATGGCAGCGCTTCCGAAAGCGGTAGGTGGGATGGGACAATGCAGGTCCCACCGTTGCGTGACCGCGATTATCCAATGAGCGACACATCCACCACCACCTACCGCACCTGGATGTGCGTGGTCTGCGGATTTCTCTATCACGAGGCCGACGGCATCCCCGAAGAAGGCATCGCGCCCGGCACCGCCTGGCAAGACGTGCCCGACACCTGGACCTGCCCGGACTGCGGCGTGACCAAGGAAGACTTCGAGATGGTGGAGATCGATTGAAGAGACGCTGACAGAGAAATCTTATTGATCTTATCTTTGGAGACTAATGGAATGATCTCGCTGGATAAGAGCTGTGCGGAATTGGAAATCCGAATTTCACAAGAGTAGCCTCGCTGGGTAGCCAGCAGTCGCTGCAATAACCTCCGTTGCTTTTCGGTTGGTACCTGTGCTGGGCAAGGTTCCGAAATCGTTTCAATACTAAAAAGGATTTTTATGTTGAAGATATCGCCGCGGGCGACGTTCTTGGCCTTGGCCCTTACAGCTCCATTCGGGGCGAGTGCGTCCACGGCCGACCAACCGTCCCTGATTCAGGGCTTGGGTGAGCGGTTGCCGACGGGTAAGGCGAATCTGAGCCTGTCACCGCGCTTCAAAGCCTATGTTTTCGAAAAGGCTGGGCTTAAATTTCTTCAGATCAACGCGCTGAATGACGATGTGCTGGCGGTGCTATCGCTTGTGCCAGGCGCAGCATCCCGACTGCCCATAGCAACGAGTGCGCAAGACGCCACTCTGCAATCGAATGGAACGCTGACAGCCCAGGCATACTGTCCTTGCCATGCGCACATGGTTTACAGTGATGCCAATTATAATAATATCGTTATATATGGCGCGAACGGCGAGTATATAACCGCGTATCAGCTGCCACGGTCGGCTCAAGGCAAGCCCCACTAGTGGATGGGGCTGTTTCCCGACGGCAATAGTCAGTGCGAGCGAGCGCGCTGGCTGTTCAATTCCACCAGATGCTCGTGCAGGTTTGCAGCATCCTGCGCGCTGGGGTTGAGCAGCAGATAACGCGTCAGGTCATGCCGCGCACCGTTGCGGTGGCCCAGGTGCAGGTAGGCCATGCCGCGGTCGCGCAGCGCTTCGGGTTGGTCGGGTACCAGCTTCAGGATGCGGTCGGCGCTGCGTGCGGCGCGGTCCCAGTGTTCGGCATCGGCGTAGACGCCGTGCAGATTGCGCAGGATGCGGATCAGGATCGCCCGGTGTGGGGCGGGGTCGAGAATCTGCGCCAGTGCGCGGTCGTCGGGAATTTCGCCCCCCAGGTGCGGGCGCGCGCGTTCGCGTAGCTCGTCCACGCCCAACGGGCGACCGCCATTGAACGGGTCCATCACCAGTACGCCGTCGTCCACCGGCAGCCGCACCAGGAAATGTCCCGGGAACGATACGCCCGCCAGCGGGATGCCCAGACGCCGGGCCACTTCGATCTGCACCATCGCCAGCGAGATCGGATTGCCCAGCCGGCGCTCGAATACCTGGTTGAGATAGCTGTTGCGCGGGTCGTAGTACTCGTCGTGATTGCCCGAGTAGCCCAGCTCATCGAACAGATAGCGATTGACCGCGGCCATCTTCAACGGCCACAGATCGATCGCATCCACTTCGCGGCGCAGATGCTCGACGTGGCTCTGCACCAGCGTGTCGTATAGCTCGGCGTCCAGCTGCGGATATTCGTCGCGCGCGATCAGCAGCGCGGTGGACATCAACGGCACCGCATCGTCGTCCAGGCTGGCGAGCGCGGTCCAATGGGGAAGTGGGAGCATGTCGACCATGCCGACAAGAGTGTCGGCAAGCGGCGCGGGGTTCAAGTCCGGTACTTCCTGACAGGAGACACCGCATCGCTGTGAATCACTTCAGCTTGGGAATATCCGCACTGAAACCAAGTTCCGCCCCGTCCTGCAGGTTGAGCTTGGCCGCCTGGCCGGCATTGAGCTCCAGCACATAGCGGGCCGGCGCCTTGCTGGGATAAGGCGGGCAGGCATCGCCGGCCGAACAGGGCGGCACATTGCGCTGCTGCGACACCAGCCGGCGCTGGTCGTCGAAATACAGGATGTCCAGCGCGATCTTGGTGTTCTTCATCCAGTACGCCATCGGCTCCTGGCGATCGTGGATGAACAGCATGCCGCGATCTTCATCCATGGCATCGCGGAACATCAGCCCCTTGGTGCGGTCGGCATCGTTCTGCGCCAGCTCCACCTGATAGCGCGTGCCGGCCAGTTCCACCCAGGGACCGCTGCTGGCGCAGCCGCCGAGCAGGATCAGACACGCAAGAACGAGGAAGCGGACAGGGCGCATGCGACATACCGACGGGGCGAGGGATGGCGCACCTTCTGCCATGCACCGGCGTGCGTCAAGCCGGTGCATGGGTACGTGCGTGTTGGTCGCGCACGCGCCGAGATCGATTCGGCGGTTGATCTGCGGCTTGGCTGCTGCGCCGCTGCCCGCCTACCGGCAGGGGACACGCTGTGAATCCATCCAGGAAGGCGCGGATGCGGCATCCATGCCGCAGAAGGTCCCGTGCGGTAGGCGGGCAACGGCCAGTCGCGTCAGAGCACGCGAGGCGGTTCGCCGCCGACGATCACCACATCGGCCGGGCGGCGCGCGAACAAACCCACGCAGACCACGCCGGGAATCTGGTTCAAGCTGCGCTCCAGCGCCACCGGGTCGGTGATCTGCAGGTTATGCACGTCCAGCACCACGTTGCCGTTGTCGGTGACCACGCCGTCGCGCCACACCGGCTGGCCGCCGGTCATTGCCAGGATCTGGCGGGCGACCAGGCTGCGCGCCATCGGAATCACTTCCACCGGCAGTGGAAACGTACCCAGCACCGGCACCTGCTTGCTGGGGTCGACGATGCAGATGAAGCGCTCGCTGGCTTCGGCAATGATCTTCTCGCGCGTCAGCGCCGCACCGCCGCCCTTGATCAGGCAGCGGTTCGGGTCGCACTCGTCGGCGCCGTCCACGTACAGCGACAGCGTGCCGGTGTGGTTGAGATCCAGCACCTCGATGCCGTGCTGGCGCAGGCGCGCGGTGCTTTGTTCGGAGCTGGACACCGCCCCCTTGATGCGATGGCCGATACGTCCCAGCGCATCGATGAAGTAGGCCACCGTCGAACCGGTGCCGACACCGACGATCATGCCGTCTTCCACGTAATCGATTGCCTTCTCGGCGGCCAGGCGTTTTGCTTCGGACATGTTTGGGCTCGGGATTAGGAAGTCGGGAATCGGGAATCGCAAGAGCGGCTGGGCCGGGCCGGGATTTGCAACTCGCAAATCCCGAATCCCTACTCCCGGCTACTCCATCGCCAGCAACAATTTCCATTGCGCGGCGGTCACCGGCAGGATCGATAGGCGGTTGCCGCGCGCAATCAGCGGGAAGCCTTCGCCCAACGCATCGGCGTGCTGCTTGATCTCGTCCAGCGAAATCGTGCGTTTGAGTTTGCGCTCGAACGCCACGTCCACCAGCATCCAGCGCGGGTCTTCGCGGCTGGCCTTGGGGTCGTGGTAATCGGACCTGGGGTCGAACTGGGTGTCGTCCGGGTACGCCGCGCTCGCCACCTTGGCGATGCCGACGATGCCGGGCACCTTGCAGTTGGAGTGATAAAAAAACACGCCATCGCCGACCTGCATGCCGTCGCGCATGAAATTGCGCGCCTGGTAATTGCGTACGCCGTTCCACGGCTCGGTGCCCACACGCTCCAGATCATCGATGGAAAACGTGTCCGGCTCGGACTTCATCAACCAATAGCGCTTGCGGGCAGTCATACAGAGAGGGTGTCGTCTTTCAGGAAAGTGGCGTGTTCGGTACAGATGGCATCCATCGCCACGTCCCAGGATTCGGTCGGCAACGCAGGCACCTGTTGCGCAGCGAAGCCGACGCCGACCAGCCAGGGCGGTGGCGCCTGGCGATGCCGGAACGCGAAGCTGCGATCATACCAGCCACCTCCCATGCCCAGCCGCCGACACGCGGCGTCGAAACCGGTGAGCGGGGTCACCACCAGCGCCATCTCTTCGGGTGCAAGCAGCTCGGTGCGCTCCACGTCCGGCTCGGGAATGCCGTAGCGATTGCTGACCAGGCCCTGGCCCGGCCGCCACGGCGCAAAGCGCAGCACGCGGCCGTCCAGCACCGGCAGGCAATAGCGCACCCCCGCTGGCAAGCTCAGTTGCCAGCGATGCAAGGCGATCTCGCCATCCATCGCCCAATACCCGGCCACCGCGCCGGTATGCGGCGCAAACGGCAGCGCCAGCAACTGCTCGGCCAGTGCATCGGCAGCGGCCAAGCGCTGCGTGGCCGGCAGGCTGCGCCGCTGCGCGCGTAGCTGCTGACGCAACGCCTCTCGGTCCTCGGTCATTGGGGTCTCGCGGCAGTGAGGGAGGCACATTGTCGGTGGCAGGCGTCCACCTGCCTAGCGGTGTGTCCGGAAGGGCGTGTTGGCAGCCCGTCGCGTTTCACGCAAGCCGATCTTTTTGGCTGTGTCGTCGTACGGATCACTCTCACGGCATGTCACGTCATTCCATCGCGTGCGCGACGTCATGCGTGGGTGGTCATGCATGCGGTCGCGCCATCGGCACGTGGACCATCCTCGCAGGAGCGCGTGGCGCGATGGGTTGGACCGCTGCGCGCGGCAAGGATCTGGCTTCGTCACTGGAAGAGCACGCGCTGCGGATCCGCCAACTGGTTTTATTGGAGATCGAACCAATGAAAGGAGATGAGTTCAGGCGCGGCCAGCCCTAAGTGCATCAGTGCAAGGCGCACGCATCGCCTTCGGTGCCGATTCGGTGGTGTTGGGTTCGGGTTCGCGCACCTGCGATCCCAGCACGGAGTCGGTAGGCAGCGGCATGGCCGCCGCAATCCGGCGACGCGTCGCACCAGTGCGGTGTCAATCGGCGTACGGTGCCGATTCGGTGATGTTGGGTTCGGGTTCGCGCACCTGCGATCCCAGCACGGAGTCCGTGGGCAGTGGCATGGTCGCGGCAATCCGGCGACGCGTCGCACCAGTGCGGTGTCAATCGGCGTAAACGCGCCAGGGCATAGCTGCGCGAGCACAGATAGCGTGCGAACGCACATCGCAGCACTGCCGCAAGGTCATGCTCACGCCTCAGCTGCAAGCGGTGGATGCACAAGTGGATGCACAAACGGACAGGCTTCGAACGCACAAAAAGAAACGACGCCCGAAGGCGCCGTTTCAGATTTGCATTCTCCGCCGTGACGATGCGGGCGAAACGACCTTGAACCCGGGGTTCAAGTGGGGACGTTGTGAGGCCATCGGGCTTCCCGCTACAAGGCGGACTTGCACACCCGGCTTCGTCGCGCCCCCATGGTCGTAATTAAGGGACAAGGCGAATGTTTTGCACGCTGTCGTTTACAGCAGAGAACGCAATCGAATTATAGACCTCTGTTGCGCGATGGCTAGCCCATTCGTCGGCGCGCGCCCTGCAAAGTTCATCTTTGCGACGACACTGCGACGTAGGCCTCAACGCGGCGTGTCGGCAACGCTGTCCAGACGACGATTCAAGGTGTCGAGCGTGTTGGCCAGTTCGCGATCGTAGAGCGCCTGCTGATCGCGCACCTGCTGCAGTTCGTGCGCAAGATTGAGTGCGGCCAGCACCGCGACGCGATCCACCGCCGCCATACGGTTGCTGCCGCGAATCTCGCGCATGCGCAGATCCAGCAGCCGCGCTGCGGCGGTGAGACTCTCGCGCTCTTCTGCGGTCACGCCAACCGTGTATTCACGATCCAGAATACGCACGCTGACCGGCTCGGTGGTACTCACGTGTGCTGCTCCAATGACTTCAACCGTACGATCATGGCTTCCACCCGTGAACGGGCCTGCTCGTTCTTGGTCAGCAGCTGCGAGCGCTCGCCGATCAGCTGTTCCTGTTGGTGCCGCAGGCTGCGGTTTTCGTCGGTCAGCCGTTGAGTTCGCTCGACCAGCGCCTCCACGCGGGCGGCAAGTGCGCGGAGTTGAGCGAGGGCGGCAGCGTTATCCATGCGCTCACGATAGGGGCGCGTGCGCGCGGCGGTCAAGCGCCGGACGACCGGTGGCTTACGTGCCGTCAGGCCAAGCCCGCCAAGGCCTTGGGCCAGATCGCGCCAGTCCGGCGTAGCGCGCGTGGAACGCTGCATGGAACGTCGCGGTAGCAGCCGATACGGGGTGCCTTGATACACTGGGAAGTCTGATCGCCCGCGCATGCGTGGGCGCCTTCTGCCCTTAGCCTGGATGAGTCGATGGATCTGCCTGACGTAACCGCTGTGCAAACTGAAAGTCGTCAGCTCGAGCTGGCGTCCTCTGCGGCTGAGTTGCATGGCGGGCTATGTGGATGGCTGTCCGGCGGTGGTGCCGACAGCGGCGACTGGCTGGCGCGCATCCTGGCCGACACCGCGCAGGTGTCGCCCAAACAGGGTGGCGCGCTGGATCAGATGCGCCAGGTCACGGTGGCGCAGCTGGAAGATCGCGATTTCGCGTTTGAGCTGCTGCTGGTCGAAGACGGCGCCCCGCTGCCGGCGCGCACCGATGCCTTGTTCGACTGGTGCCGCGCGTTTCTGGGCGGTTTCGGGCTGGCCGCGCAGCAGCGCCCGGCGCTGAGCGAAGAGGGCGAGGAAGCGTTGCAGGATCTGGCGCGTCTGGCGCAGGCCTCTAGCGACGACTTCGATGCCGGCGAAGAAGACGACACCGCGCTGGCCGAGATCGAAGAGTTCGTGCGCGTGGCAGTGCTGTTGCTGCATGGCGACTGCGTGATGGGGCCGCGTTTCCGTCAACGCTTGAACTGATCGCCGCGCCGATATGAAAAAGCTCACCGGGATCGGCGCGGCCGAATACGCGCGCCGGCGCAAGCAGCTCATGCAGATGGCCGGCGAGCAGGCCATCCTGATCCTGCCGGCTGCGCCCGAGCGCATCCGCAGCCACGACACCCATTACCCGTATCGGCAGGATTCGGACTTCTGGTATCTGAGCGGGTTTCCCGAGCCGGAAGCAGTGCTGGTGTTGGTGCCCGGGCGCAAGCATGGCGAAGCGATCCTGTTCTGCCGCGAGCGCGATGCCGAGCGCGAAGCCTGGGATGGCCCGCGCGAGGGCCAGGAAGGGGCGGTGGAACGCTACGGCATGGACGATGCGTACCCCATAGACGACGTGGACGAGATCCTGCCGGGTCTGCTCGAGGGTCGCACCCGGGTCTATTACCACTTCGGGCGCGATGTCGATTTCGATCTCAAGTTGATCGGCTGGCTCAAGCGGGTGCGCGAGCAGGTGCGTCATGGCGCGCAGCCGCCGCACGAATTTCTGGAGCTTGGGCATCTGCTGCACGAGCAGCGCCTGTTCAAATCGCGCGACGAAATCGCCTTGATGCAGCAGGCGGCCGACATCAGCGTGCGCGCGCACCGTGCGGCGATGCGGCTGGCGCGCCCGGGCGTGCACGAGTACGAACTGCAGGCGGAGGTGGAGCGCGAATTCCGCGCTGCCGATGCATGGCCGGCGTACGGCAGTATCGTCGGCACCGGCAGCAACGCGTGTGTGCTGCATTACCGCGCCAACAATGCGCGTAGCCGCGAAGGCGAGCTGGTGCTGATCGATGCCGGTGCCGAATACCGCGGTTATGCGGCCGATATCACCCGTACCTTCCCGGTCAACGGCCGCTTCACGCCCGCGCAGCGCGCGCTGCACGCACTGGTCGGTGCGGCGCAGGCGGCTGCGCTCGCACAGGCGCGTCCTGGCGTGCCTTACGAGGCCGGCCATCTGGCTGCAGTGGAAACCCTGACCGAGGGGCTGCTGCGCCTGGGCCTGCTCAAGGGCAAGTTGGAGCGCAACATTGCCGAGGAGCATTACAAACGCTTCTATCGGCACAAGACCGGGCATTGGCTGGGCCTGGATGTGCACGACGTTGGCGATTACCGCTTGGCCGGCGACTCGCGCCTGCTGGAGCCCGGCATGGTGTTCACCATCGAGCCTGGGCTGTACGTCTCCGCCGACGATACGAGCGTGGACGCCAAGTGGCGCGGCATCGGCATCCGCACCGAAGACAATGTGCTGATCACCGCCGATGACCATCGCGTGCTCACCGATGCGCTTGCGCGCAGCGCCGATGAGATCGAAGCGGAGATGGCTGGGGTCAGTGTGTAGTTGCTGACAGGTCGAGCGTCTGGCAGGTCGATTGTCTGGATCGCCAGCCGCGTTGCCGTCAGTACCTTCCACACAGACGCTGGACGCTTGGCATTGCGATGCGTCACCGCAATCGGCTGGTCGGCCGGCGCAACCGCACACGCAACTCAAGATGCGCGATGGACTTGGAGCAGCTAACAAGACGACTGTGCAGTCGCCAGGCAGGCTTGGCTGGTGCTCGGTGCGGCATGTACCGCGCGTGCACTTCGTTTCTGAGTGCGTCGTCCTCATCCACCTGACGACGACTCGCTGCGTTGTGTGAGCCGATCTCAATGATTCGCGCCGAGCGTGCTTCCAACCAGCGCGTGCGCCATCGAGGTGACTTTGCCTGACGCGCCGTCGCCACAACGCGCCAGCAGTGTCACTAGCCCAGCTGCGGTGTCTGCGTGCGCTCTGGCTGTTGCAGTGCCTCGCCAGGTGCGGCGATCTGCCGCGCACGCTCGAATGACTGTTCTTCGGGCGTTGCCAGTGCCTGCTCGGTTTTCATGTGCGCGCGCAGATGTGTCGGGTTGGCGGGATCCCCCTGCACCACGAACACGTTTTCGCCGCCGTGCACGCCGGTCTTGTTCGCTTCGCTCATCAGCACGTGATCCACGCGCGACAGCCCGCCTTCCTTCGCCAATGGCAGCAAGGCGGCAGTGAGTCGCGCGCTGGTCTGGTCTGGGTCGCGCCCATGCGCGGCGTCGATCGCATGCACGCCGCGTTCGATCTGCTGATACATCGGGTGGTCGGGGTGCGAGGTCTGGCGTGGATCGTTCATGGCGATGCTCCGTGCTGTGCAGTGTAATTGTGGCTAACAAACCGTGGCGAGCGGTCGTCAGGTGCGTGTGGACGGCGCGCTCAGAACCGGAGTGTACGAGTGGTGCATGCCGCACCGAGCGTCGCCCGCGCCCGCCTGGCGGCTGCGCAGTCGGTTTGTGAGCCGCTCTAAATCAAGGTGCGGCAAACACCGGCCGGGTCAGGTTTTCCGGTGCGTCATCGGTGCACACCACTTCGTCTTCGATGCGAATGCCGCCGTAGGGCTTGAACTGCTCCACGCGCTGCCAGTCGACGCTGGCGGCGTGGCCGTTCTTTTTCACTTCGTCCAACAGCATGTCGATGAAGTACACGCCGGGCTCGATGGTCACCACCATGCCGGGTTCCAGGACGCGGGTCAGACGCAGAGCCGGATGGCCTGCCGGGCGTTCGATGCGGCCGCCGCGATCGCTGGCGGCGAAGCCGGCCACATCGTGCACCTGCAGGCCGATCAGATGGCCCAGGCCGTGCGGGAAGAACGCGGCGCTGACGCCGGTCGCCAGTGCGGCTTCGGCCGACACGGTGAGGATGCCGAAATCCTTGAGGATGCCCATCAGGGCCAGATGCGCGTCCACATGCAGTTGCTTGTAATCCACCCCGGCGCGCACGCTCTGGCCCATGCGCACCTGTGCGGCATCGACGGCGTCGATCAGCGCCTGAAACTCGCTGCCGATGTCGGCGGCGTAGGTACGGGTGATGTCGCTTGCGTAACCGTCTGCGGAGGCACCGGCGTCGATCAGAAAGCTGCGCAGCGGTTGCGGCGCATGTTGGCCCAGCTCGGTGTAATGCAGCACTGCGCCATGTTCGTTGAGCGCGATGATGTTGCCGTAGGGCAGCGTGTTGGCGTCCTGGCCCACTGCTGCGCAGTAGGCCATATGGATGCCGAATTCGCTTTGGCCAGCGCGAAACGCCGCTTCGGCCGCGCGATGCCCACGCACCGCCAGTTGCTGGGCGACGCGCATCAGCGCCAGTTCGTACGGCGTCTTGAAGGCGCGCTGATAGTCCAGGTAATCGATGACCGGCTGTGGGTTGTTGGGCACGTAGGCGCCCAACGCGCTCTGCGCCTCGCCCAGGATGGCGCAGCGTGCGCTGCGCGCGGGCAGCAGCTTCAACGCCTCGTCCGGGGTGCGGATGATGTGGATGTCGCAATGCTCCACCCACCAGCCGCTGGGGGCGTCGGGCACCACATGCCAGTAGTCGAACGGCTGATAGAAGAGCACCGTCGGGCGCTGGCCGGGGGTGTAGATCAGCCAGCTGTTGGGGATGCGTGTCAGCGGCACCCAGGTCTTGAACTGCGGGTTCACCGCGAACGGGTAATCGCGGTCGTCGAACAGCTGGTAGTGCGTGGTGCCGCTGGGCACCACCAGGTGATCAAAGCCGCCGCGCTGCAGCGCTTCATCCGTGCGCGCGGTGAGCGTGCGCAGGTGGTCGGAATACAGGCGGCTCATGGAAGGCTGGGTCATGCGGAACTCGGTCGCGATGCAAGGCAGGGCGCAAGTTTGCCGCAAAGCCTGTGAATCGGTCAGCCGACCATGTGTTCTTCGGCGATCCATGCGCGCAGACGCAGGCGATGCGGCTCGGACATGCTCAGGAAACGAAAGCCGGCCCAGGCCTGCCCCGGCGCATGTGCGGCCTCGGACCACAGCAAGTGCACGCCGACATCGATTTCGGTGGCGCGGCCGATGCGCTCGGGCAGGCTGAAACGCAGCTGATACAGCGCGTCGTCGTGCAACGGAACCGAGGCCAGCAGCAACATGCCGGTTTCGGAGACATTGCCGACCCGGCCGATCTGCGCGTCGCTGAGCATGTCGACGACCGGCACCATGTCGCTGGGCTGGCGGCGCGGGGCGCGGCGGGTGTCCTGGATCATGCAGAGGCCTCGGTGGGGGAGTGGCCAGCCAGACTGCGTAGCGTGCGCACGGTGGCATGCCAGGCGCGGTCGATCAGCCGCGATTTTTCTTCCACCAGCAAGCGTGCCTGGCCGCTGGCCATCAGCCGCGCCAGACCATCCAGCGATTGCTCGCCGAGCTTTTGTCCGCGCTGATTGACGAACAGCGCGTTGCCGGTCATCGGGCTGTACCAGGACAGGCGCTGCCGACGCAGGTCGCCTTGTTGATTGATCACAAATTCGAACCAGGTGCCGAAAGGCAGGCTGCGCAGCTGCACGTAGCAGGCTTCTTCGTCCGGCGTTCGCGGCGTGATGGCCGGCTTGCGCGCGGCGGTGTCGCCCTGGTCGCCCAGCCGCGCGCGCGCCTTGAGTTTGGCGGTGAGCTCGGTGCGTGAGGTGAGCGCATCGTCGCCACCGGGCGTGGACAGGCGTCGCGCGATCGCTGCCGCTTCATCGTGGTGATAGCCGACCTGCAGCAACGCGGTTTCGACGTCGGTGCCCAGCGCGATGTCGGTCGGCAAGCCCTTGCTGCGGCAGGTGACTTCGGCGATGCGTGCGGTCAGGGCCTGGCGCTCGTCCCATTCGGGCGATTGCTCGCCTTGCCGCAGCAGGGTGAGCGTGAGGACGTCCGACCACGCCTGGCGCAGCAGCGATTGCACGAAGCGCGGCGGCGCGCTGTCTTCGCAGAGTTGCTCGATGCGCGCCTGCGCCTGCTGCTTGGCCGATTCCAGCCGTTCCTTGCCGCGTGCGGCATCCACATGCCGGCGTTCGGCCACTTCGGCCTTGCGCGCCAGGTTGCGCAGATGCGTCTGGATATCGTCGTTTGCGGTTGCAAACACCGCCTCGTCGCCCTGGTAGTTGTTGACGATTGTGTCGACTGCGCTGCCCAGCTTGTGCAACAGCTGCGGGTCGACATCGTCGTCACCCAGCCACACCGCGCCGGACTCGGCCACGGTATTGAGCAACTCGCGCACCGGGTGCTGGTCGCGCACGAAGAAGTGCGTGTCGGCCAACGCGGCGCGCACCACCGGCACCTGCAGCTTGGCGAGCAGGGCCTGCGCGGGCGTGTGCTCGCGCACTTCACGCTGCATCTGCGCGTAGAGCAGACCGAGCAGGTCGAAGGTGTCGTTATCTTGCGGCGAGAGCGCGGCATCCGCGCCGTGCTCGGCGCGTAACAGTGCCAGCACCTGACGCTGCACCGCATCGATGCCGGACCCCTGCGACGCTGCAGCTGGCTGCGCGCCCAGCGCGCCTTGCAGGCTGGCCAGCGCCTCGCCGAGCGCGGCCTTGGGCACGCTGACCGGGGCAGGGCCGGAGGGCTGCGCAGAGGGCTGTGCAGACGGTTGCGCAGCGGCGGCCTGCACCAGGCTGCCCGGCGCGCCGCGCTGATGTATGCCAGCGCTGGCTGCTGCCTGCGACTGGCGGGCCGAGGACATCAGGCTGTCCAGCGCGTGTGCGGCGTCGTCCAGCGCGGGTGAGGTCGCTTGCGCGCTTGTTGCTGCGGTGGGCACAACCGCGGACGTACCGTGCGCATCGAGTAGCGCGCTCTGCCATGCGGTTGGCGCGGATTGGCCGGCCCATGCGGTGGCCGGGCGCGCGCCGGGGTGCGCGGCGCCGGGCGTGCCAGAGGTGGCAGCGTTCCTGGGCGCGCCTGCGCTGTCCGGCAAGGTGCGGCGTGTCTGCACCTGCGTGGGCCTGACCAGATACGGGTGGTAGATCAGCCCCGGCAGAATGCCTTCCTGCGCCAGCGTGGCGTTGGCGCTCTCGTACAGGTCGCCCAGGCGGTCCATCACCTGGTGCTCGAACACCTTGTACAGCGCCAGTTGACCATCCAGGTTGAGGCCCAGCAGCTGGCCGCACTCGCGCAGGATCCGGCAGAGCGCGTAGGGGCCAAGCGGCAAGGCGTCCAGCTCGAACTCCGGCACCGCGCCGATCACCGCCAGCCGCTGTGCCAGCAATTGCAGCGCATCGGCACGGCGTGCCGTTTCGCGGCGGGCGATCTCGCTGAGCACGATATCGCGGTCGATATCGGTGTCTTCCACCAGGGTCAGCATCTGCGGCTGGGCCGTTGTCTCGGCGGGAGGCACCAGCGTGGGGCGTTCGCGCAGCAGGGCCAGATCCTGCGCCAGGTGCTGCAGGAACAGCTGCGGGAATTGGTCGATGTGATCGCGTAGCCCACGCATCTGCGCGTAGGTATCGGCCTGAATCTGGCTGTTGCGCGCATGTTCGGCCCGGTGCAGCAGTTCGCGCTCCAGCTCGACGATGGTCAACCGCAGTGAGCCGTTGAGCGCCTGCACGCAGTGCGCATGCAGCATGCCCAGCAGGCGACGGCCACGCGCGGACACGGGTGCCTCGGCGATCGGGCCGCTGAGTGTGGGCTGCAGGGAAGAAACGGGCGTGGACATCCGGGAGGGTGGGCTCGATGCGAAGCGTGAGCTATGTAGCATGTTTTCCCACTGCCCAGCGACCCTGTGGGCGCTGGCAGTCGATGCGTCGCTGTCTGTGCGTGTACGTCGGCAGGAGCGTGCGCCGGTGGCTGCAGCGTTGCCAGCCGTCGTATCAGCGTGTTGCCGACAACGCCTGCAGAGCGACGTGCGCGGTCAGCTCAGGAACAGTTCGACCACATCGTTGGTAAAGCGGCGGCCCAGTTCGGTGGGCACCACACGTCCTTGCTGCTCGATCAGCCACCCCTGTGCCACCGCACGCGCCACCGGCGCAGCGATGGCCGCGGCAGCCAGGCCGGTCGATGCCTCGAAATCGCTCAGGCGAAACCCTTCATGCAGCCGCAACAGATTGAGCATGTATTCGAACGGCAAACGCTCGCGCGGCACGACTTCATCGCCGCCGATCGACGCGGCGGTGCCGGCACTGGCCAGATAGGTTTGCGGGTGCTTGTGCTTCCAGCGACGCAGCACGTGCTGCTCGGCACCGGAACTGATCTTGCCGTGCGCGCCGGCGCCGATGCCCAGGTAATCGCCGAAGCGCCAGTAATTGAGGTTATGCGCGCACTGCCGCCCGGGTTTGGCGTAGGCGCTGACTTCGTACTGCGCATAGCCGGCTTCGGCGAGCAACGCTTGGCAATGTTCCTGGATATCCCAGGCCGCATCGTCGTCGGGAATGCCCTTGGGCGGCCGCGCGAAGAACACCGTGTTGGGTTCCAGCGTGAGCTGGTAATGCGACATATGGGTGGGCTGCAGCGCGAAGGCGCGCTCAAGATCGTGCTCGGCCTGCAGCAGCGTCTGCTCGGGCAACGCATACATCAGGTCGATATTGAAATTGTCGTAGCCGGCATCCTGCGCCAGCTTGATCGCGCGCTCGGCGTCGGCGCTGTCATGGATGCGACCCAGCCGCTGCA
This sequence comes from Xanthomonas sp. Leaf148, assembly GCF_001423585.1. Taxonomy (GTDB): domain Bacteria; phylum Pseudomonadota; class Gammaproteobacteria; order Xanthomonadales; family Xanthomonadaceae; genus Xanthomonas. The sequence goes on from NZ_LMOP01000008.1 coordinate 971,398, forward strand.
ATGCCACATCATCGAAGGTCTGCACCCCGAAGCTCAGCCGGTTCACACCGGCCGCGCGGTAGTGCTCGAAGCGGCCATGTTCGGCCGTGCCCGGGTTGGTTTCCAGGGTGATTTCAAGGTTCGGCGCAAACCGCAGCCGCGCCGCTGCGGCCTGCAAAAAGCGGTCGATCGCCTCGGCCGGAAACAGGCTGGGCGTGCCCCCACCGAAGAACACCGAATGCACCACGCGTCCCCATACCAGCGGCAGATCTGCATCCAGGTCGCGGATCAATGCATCCACGTAGTCCTCGAACGGCAATACGCCCTTGGCCGCGTGCGAATTGAAGTCGCAATACGGGCATTTGCGCACGCACCAAGGCAGGTGCACGTAGAGCGAGAGCGGGGGCGGGATCAGGTCGGACACTGCGTGAGGTCGTCCGTTACAGCGCGAGCGCGTGCAGTTTGTGCTGCAGCGTGGCCAGCGCCACTGCGCGGTGACTCAAGCGGTTCTTCAGCTCGCTGTCCATTTCCGCCGCGGTCAGGCCGTAGACCGGGTCCAGGAACACCGGGTTGTAACCAAAGCCGCCATCGCCGCGCGGTTGCGTGGTGATCACGCCTTCCCAGCTGCCTTCGGCGATCAGCGGCTGCGGATCTTCCGGGTGACGCAGCAGCACGATCACCGCGTAAAAACGCGCGCTGCGGCGTTCGGCGGGCACATCGCGCATGGCATCGAGCAACTTGGCGTTGTTGGCCTGCGCATTGGTCGGGCTGCCGGCATAGCGCGCGCTGTACAAACCGGGCGCACCGCCAAGCGCATCGACGATCAGGCCGGAGTCATCGGCCAGCGCGGGCAGGCCGGTGACGGCGCTGGCATGGCGTGCCTTGATCAACGCGTTCTCGACGAAGGTCAGGCCGGTTTCCGGCACGTCCTCTACTCCGAGTTCGCCTTGCGCGACGATGCGCAGCGGCAGTGCGGCCAGCATCGCGCGCAGTTCCTCCAGCTTGCCGGCGTTGCCGCTGGCCAGGACCAGTTGTTTCATTGCTTGGGCTCCAGCAAATCCCACTTGGTGCCGTACAGATCGCGGAACACCACGACCGTGCCGTACGGTTCTTCGCGCGGGGTTTCCAGAAATTCCACGCCAAACGCCTGCATCGCCGCGTGGTCGCGCCAGAAGTCGTCGGTGTAGAGAAAATGATCCACCCGCCCACCGGTCTGGTCGCCGATGCGCGCCTGCTGCGCGGCGTCGGCCGGCTGCGCAAGCAGCAAGCCGGCATCCTGCGCGCTGCCCGGGCCGATCACCACCCAGCGTTTGCCGTCGCCCAACGCGCGATCTTCCAGCACCTGGAAGCCCAGCGCGCCGGTGTACCAGGCAATGGCCGCATCGTAATCGGCGACCAGCAGCGTGGTCAGGGCAATGCGCCGGCTCATCCGGCCAGTGCAGCGCGTTGCAGTGCGAACAGTTCGCCCATGCCCTTTTCGGCCAGGGCGAGCAGCGCATTGAGTTCTTCGCGGCGGAACGCGTGGCCTTCGGCGGTGCCCTGCAGCTCGATAAAGCCGCCGCCATCGTTCATCACCACATTCATGTCGGTGTCGCAGTCGCTGTCTTCCGGGTAATCCAGATCCAGCACCGGCTCGCCGCGATAGATGCCCACCGACACCGCAGCGACGGCGCCGATCAACGGATGCTTCTTGATGTCGCCGCGCTTGAGCAGCAGGTTCACCGCATCGGCCAGCGCCACGTAGGCGCCGGTGATCGCGGCGGTACGGGTGCCGCCGTCGGCCTGCAGCACGTCGCAGTCCAGGGTGATGGTGCGCTCGCCCAGTGCGTTGCGATCCACGCAGGCGCGCAAGGCGCGGCCGATCAGCCGCTGGATTTCCAGCGTGCGCCCGCCCTGCTTGCCGCGTGCGGCTTCGCGGTCGGAGCGGGTGTGGGTGGAGCGCGGCAACATGCCGTATTCGGCGGTGACCCAACCTTCGCCCTTGCCGCGCAGGAAGTTCGGCACGCGGTTTTCCACGCTGGCGGTGCACAGCACGCGGGTGTCGCCGAAGCTCACCAGCACCGAGCCTTCGGCATGGCGGGTGAAGGAGCGTTCGATGCGCACCGGGCGCAGCTGATCGGCCATGCGGCCGCTGGGACGGGAAAAGGTCATGCGATGAGTCCGGAAGTCGGGAGGTGGGTCTTGGCGCCAATGCACGGCGGGCAGCAGCCGGCCGGTGTGGGCGGCTAGGGTACCATTCGCGCTTTGACGGCACGGGATTCACGATGATCCGAAGCATGACCGCGTTTGCTGGCGGCGAACGCATCACGCCCTGGGGCACGCTTGGTTGCGAGCTGCGCTCGGTCAACCACCGCTTTCTGGAAGTGGGCGTGCGCCTGCCCGAAGAATTGCGTGCGCTGGAGCCGCTGCTGCGCGAACGCGTGGCAGCCAAGAACAGCCGCGGCAAGCTGGACCTGACGCTGCGCTTGCGCGCGCCGGACAACGCACAGACGCTGGCGGTCAACGAATCGCTGCTGCAGGAACTAGGTGCGCTGGCCACGCGGCTGGACGGGCTGTTTCCCAAGTTGCAGGTGGGCTTTACCGATCTGCTGCAGCTGCCCGGCGTGTTGCAGGTGCAGGACGTGGATGCGCCCGCGCTGCAGGCCCAGGCGCTGGCCTTGCTCGACGAAGTGGTCGACAGTTTTGTGGTTGCGCGCGAGCGCGAAGGCGGCAAGCTGGCCGAGGCGATCAGCGAGCGTGTGGATGCGATCGAACGCATCGCCGCCGAGGTGCGCGTTTTGATCCCGGCGATTCGCGAGGGGCAGCGCGCCAAGCTGGCTGCACGCCTGGCCGATCTGCCGCATCCGGTGGACCCGGGCCGCGCCGAGCAGGAACTGGTGCTGTGGCTGCAGAAGCTCGATGTGGACGAGGAACTGGACCGTCTGTCCAGCCACATTTCCGAAATCCGCCGCGTGCTCAAGCAGCGCGAACCGGTCGGCCGCCGGCTGGACTTTCTGCTGCAGGAGTTCAACCGCGAAGCCAATACGCTGGGCTCCAAGTCGGTGGACAGCCGCACCTCCAACGCCGCGGTGGATCTGAAGGTGCTGATCGACCAGATCCGCGAGCAGGTGCAGAACATCGAATAGCCGTGAATAGGCAATCGGGAATGGGGAATCGTCAAAGCAGGTACGATTCCCCACGGCCTGCTTGCTCCGCGCGGTGCCCCATTCCCTATTCTCGACTCCCTATTCCCTAAAATGCGCGGCACCCTCTATATCGTTGCGGCCCCCTCGGGCGCCGGCAAGAGCAGCATCGTCAACGCCACCTTGGCGCGCGACCCGAAGATCGCGTTGTCGATCTCGTTCACCTCGCGCGCGCCGCGGCCGGGCGAGCGGCATGCCGAGCACTACCATTTTGTGTCGGCAGACGAGTTCCAGGGCATGATCGAAGCGGGCGATTTCTTCGAATATGCGCGGGTGCATGGCGACTGGAAGGGCACTGCGCGGCAGTCGGTTGAGCCGCAGTTGGCCGCCGGCCACGATGTGCTGCTGGAGATCGATTGGCAGGGCGCACGCCAGGTCCGCCAGAAAGTGCCCGATGCGGTGAGCGTGTTCATCCTGCCGCCGTCGCGCCAGGCGCTGGACGAGCGCATGCGCAAGCGCGGGCAGGACAGCGAAGACGTGATGGCGCAGCGGCTGGCCGCCGCACGCGAAGAAATGCTGCATTTCGAAGAGTTCGATTACGTGATCATCAACGAGACCTTCGACACCGCGGTCTCGGAGATGTGCGCCATCTTCACCGCCAGCCGGTTGCGTCGGCAGGCGCAGCAGCAGCGGCATGCCGGCTTGATCCAGGCATTGCTGGACTGAGACCGCCGCCGGGTGGCCGCTTGCACGCGCGTGATGCACGCTGCCCGCAGCGCTTGCTCCGACGCCATAACGCGGCAGGTCGACGACCGGCATGCGTGCAGTTGTGAATGACCTGGGCTGGCGGCTGAGCGGCCGGACCTGCAGGGGTGTTCTGCGCACCGGGGCGCCGGTGCGGGTTGGTCGATGTGGTCCAAGTAGCTGATTCCAAAGCAAACTGAATGGCCGCCGGTTGCCCGGCCAGCGGCGCGGGCGTACACTCCGCCCCCTTTCCCTCATTCGATGCGCGGCCGTTGCTGGTCGCCGGGAGCCCGCATGGCCCGCATTACCGTAGAAGATTGCCTGGAAGTCGTGAACAACCGTTTCGAGCTGGTCATGATGGCCTCCAAGCGCGCCCGTCAGCTCGCCAACGGCGTGCAGCCGTTGATCGAAAACGCAGACGCCAGCGACAAGCCCACCGTGATGGCGCTGCGCGAGATCGCTGCCCGCCGGATCGACAATGCCCTGATCGATGAAGTCGAGAAGGCCGAACGCGAGCGTGCCGAGCGCGAAGCGCTGGAATGGGCAGCCGCCGAAGTGGTCGCCGACGAAGACATGTCGAAGAACGACGACTGATCGTCACCCGCCACTGCGGTGGCCGACGATGACGATGTCCAAACAGCCCGCTTCGTGCGGGCTGTTTGCGTTTTGAGGCCTGTGGTGTGAGCAACAGGATGCTTGCGCTTCGGTGAAACGTGTGCGGCCGTCACGCGCTGCATCGCCGTGTGGCGCGCATGCCCTCCGGTTCCCGCGCGTCGCAGGCGCTGCCCGACGGCTGCTCGCCGCAGTGCGTCGGCAGTTTTCATCGACGTCGATGCGCCGCATAGACTCGCCGATCGCGCGGCGCGCGCTTCAGGAGTTGTCTGCCAACACCTGCGCTATCTCGTGTCGCGGGCGACGGTGCAGCCCCCGGCCGGCGCGCTGGTGGGCATGTCTGCACCAACTGCCGCCAGGCCGCTGGTGGATCGCGCGTCGCAGGAATTAGTTGTCGTCCGCCGGCAGCTGCGCCATCTCATCACGCAGGCTCCGGTCCAGCGCCTGCATGGCCTGGTAGCCACGTCGCTTTGCGGCATGCAGGCGCGCGATGGGCACCGGCGTCGCGGTGGTGCTCGCGCCCAGGCCGCTCATGGCGGACATCGCTGCCGGCAGATCGGCAAAGCCGCCGCTGGCCACCGCGGCCAGCATCGCGCTGCCCAGCAGCACCGGTTCGGCGGTGGCGGCAACCTGCACCGGCACGCCGCAGGCATCGGCCATCAATTGGCGGACCAGGCGGCTGTGGCTGGCGCCGCCACTCATGATCACGCTGTCGAACCTCACCCCCTGCGCGCGCAGCGCATCGATGATGTCGGCCAGCCCGTAGCCCAGACCGCAGACACCGGCCACGTACAGCGCTTCCAGACCTTGCAGATCGTGGTCGATGGTCAGCCCGGCGATCATGGCGCGAGCGTTGGGGTCGGCATCGGGCGAGCGGTTGCCCAGATAGTCCGGCAGCACATGCAGCCCGCGCGCCAGTACGGCGGCCTGCGACGCGCTGCCGACGCGCGCCAGCACGCGTTCTTCCAGCCACTGCAGCACATCCTGGCCTGCCGCGGTCGCCTGTGCGTTGGCGTCGGCATACCCCGGATGCGAGCGCACCAGGGTGTCGATTGCCACGCCCGCCGCAGATTGGCCGCCCTCGTTGAGCCATAGCCCCGGGACCAGTGCGGAGCCGTAAGGCCCCCAGACGCCCGGCGTGAAGCAGGGCGTCTGGGTGCTGGCCAGCACGCAGGCCGAGGTGCCGAAGATATAGGCCAACCGCGCGGTGAGCGGCATCGGCTGGCCATCTGCGGACGGGCTGGCGAGCGTGCCGATGGCACCGGCATGCGCGTCGATCAACGCCGCGCCTACCGCGATGCCGGCACGCAAGCCCAATTCGTCGGCAGCCTGCGCCGAAAGCCCCTGGCCCAGCGCGGTGCCGGGCGGCACCACCTCGCTGCCGATCCGCGCCGCCGCATCGTCCAGCAGGTCGGCCAGGCCGATACGTTCGAAATAACGCCGGCTCCAGCCGCCTTCGTGCTGCACGTAGGTCCACTTGCAGGTCACCGTGCAGAGCGAGCGTGCGGTGCTACCGGTGGCGCGCCAGCTCAGCCAGTCGGCCAGGTCGAAGAAATGCGCCGCGCGTGCGTAGCTGTCGGGCAGGTGCTGCTTGAGCCATAGCAGCTTGGGGGTCTGCATTTCCGGCGAGATCTGCCCGCCGACATAGCGCAGCACCGGCTCGTCGGTGGCGTTGATGTGCGCGGCCTGGGCGATGGCGCGGTGGTCCATCCACACGATCACATCGCGGTCGGCCTGGCCGCTGGGGCTGATGCACACCGGCCCGCCGTCGGCGGCCACCGCCACCAGCGAGCAGGTGGCATCGAAGCCGATGCCCGCCACCCGCGCGACGTCCACGCCGGTGTGTGCCAGCACGGCGCGGATCGCCTGCACGCAGGCCTGCCAGATGTCTGCGGAAGATTGCTCGACCATCTCGCCGGGCAGGTACCAGGTCTGGATGGCATGGCGCGCGGTGCCGAGCAACTGGCCGCGCGCGTCGAACAACCCGGCGCGGGCGCTGCCGGTACCCACGTCCACGCCGATATAGATCGCCTCGTTGGTCGGTTGCATGGCTTACCAGCAGGTATAGCCGCCGTCGGCCAGCACGATACTGCCGGTCATCAGGCTGGCGGCAGGGGAGGCCAGAAACAGCGCCACCGAGGCGATTTCTTCCACTTCGCCCAGCCGTCCCATCGGCGTGCCGCCGATCCAGGCGTCGTACATCGCCGGGTCTTCCTTGACGAAAGCATTGAGTGGCGTGGCGATATAGGTCGGCGCGACGGCATTGACGCGCACGCCGCGTGCGCCCCATTCGGCAGCCAGCGATTTGGTCAGGTGATGCACCGCTGCCTTGGAGGCGTTGTAGTAGGCCTGCGCCTGCGGTTTGTTGACGATGAAGCCTGACATCGAGCCAACGTTGACGATCACGCCATCGCCGCTTTGCAGCATGTGCTTGCCGAACGCACGGCAGCACCAGAACGTGCCATTGAGGTTGACGTCGATGACGTTGAGCCAGTGCTCGTCGGTGACCGTTTCGGCCGGGGTCTGGCTACGGGCGATGCCGGCGTTGTTGACCAGGATGTCGACCTTGCCGAACCGGGCGTTCAATGTATCGGCAACGCTGGTGACGCGTGCCGAATCGGTCACGTCCATCTGCACGAACTCTGCATCCAGGCCCTTGCTGCGCAGGGTGGCCAGGCCTTGCTCGGCCACAGCGCCATCGTGATCGGCAATGACCACCTTGGCGCCGGCTTCGGCCAGCGCTTCGCAAATCGCCAGGCCGATCGCGCGGCCGCCGCCGGTGACGACCGCCACGCGGCCATCGAGTTTGAACTTGTCCAGATACATCGGCATGTCTCCTGCTGGTGTTGATCGTGGGGGAGGAACGAAAACGGGGGAGGAACGAGGGGGGAGGGAGGTTTGGGAGGGAGCGCGCGCTCAGCGCATGGCCTGTTGCTGCGCGTCGAAGCGGTGCAGGTGCTGCGGGTCGGGGACCAGGGTCACCGTCTCGCCGACGTGCACACGCAGATCGCCAGTGCAACGCGCATCGACCGTGCCCACGCCGGGGATCTCCACGTACACGAAGGTGTCGCTGCCCAGATGCTCGGCCTGGATCACGCTGCCTTGCCAGGCATCGCCGGTGCCGGTTGCGGGGCTGCCGCGCTGCACGGCGATGTGCTCCGGGCGCACCCCGAGCGTGACCGCACCATGGCGCGCGGCTACCTCGCCCTGCAGCAGATTCATGCGCGGCGAGCCGATGAAGCCGGCCACGAATACATTGGCAGGGCGCTCGTACAACTCCAGTGGCGTGCCGACCTGTTCGATGCGTCCGGCCTGCAGTACCACGATCTCGTCGGCCATGGTCATCGCTTCGACCTGATCGTGGGTGACATACACCGCGGTGGTCTTGAGCTGCTTCTGCAGGCGGGTGACTTCCAGGCGCATCTGCACGCGCAAGGCGGCGTCCAGATTGGAGAGCGGCTCGTCGAACAGAAAGCCCTTGGGCTCGCGCACGATGGCGCGGCCGATCGCCACGCGCTGGCGCTGGCCGCCGGACAACTGCCCGGGCTTGCGGTCGAGATAATCGGTGAGGTTGAGCACCGTGGCGGCCTGCGCCACGCGGCGCTCGATTTCGGCACTGGGAACGCGCGCCATCTTCAGGCCGAACGCGATGTTCTTGCGCACGCTCATGTGCGGATACAGCGCATACGACTGAAACACCATCGACAAGCCACGCTTGGCCGGCGCCAGGCCGGTCACGTCCTGGCCGTCGATGAGGATGCGTCCGCCGCTCACATCTTCCAGCCCGGCGATCAAGCGCAACAACGTGGTCTTGCCGCAGCCGGAGGGGCCGACGAAGACCACGAACTTGCCGTCGTCGATCTCCAGATCCGCGCCGTGGATGACCTGTGTGTCGTCGAAGGATTTGCTGACACCTTGCAGTGTGATGCGTCCCATGAACCACCTATCAAAGTTGAGTGATCTACTTCACTGCGCCGAAGGTGAGCCCGCGCACGAGCTGCTTCTGGCAGAACCAGCCCAGCACCAGGATCGGCGCGATGGCCATCGTCGAGGCGGCCGACAACTTGGCCCAGAACAGGCCTTCCGGGCTCGAATACGACGCAATGAACGCGGTCAACGGTGCGGCCTTGGACGAGGACAGATTCAACGACCAGAACGCCTCGTTCCAGGCCAGGATCACGTTGAGCAGCAGCGAAGACGCAATGCCGGGAACCGCCATCGGCGCCAGGATGTAGAGGATCTCCTTGCCGATGGTGGCGCCGTCCATGCGCGCCGCTTCCAGGATGTCCTTGGGGATGTCCTTGAAGTAGTTGAACAGCATCCAGACCATGATCGGCAGGTTGCTCAGGCACAGCACGATGATCAGGCCCAGCTGGGTATCCAGCAGCCCGGAGTCGCGGTACAGCAGATAGATCGGCACCAGCACGCCCACCGGCGGCAGCATCTTGGTGGATAGCATCCACAGCAGAATCCCGCGTGTGCGCTTGGTGGGCGAGAACGCCATCGACCACGCGGCAGGGATGGCGATGACCAGCGCGATCAGGGTTGACCCCAGCGATACCGCCACCGAATTCCAGGCATGCGCGAAGTAGTCGCTGCGTCCCTGCACGGCGACGTAGTTTTCCAGCGTCCAATGGAAGAACACGAAGCTGGGCGGGCTGGAAAATGCATCGACCTCGGTCTTGAAGCTGGTCAGCAGCATCCACAGGATCGGGAAGAAGATCACGCCGCCGACCACCCATGCGGCAACCGTGGTGACGAGGATCTGCAGCGTTGAGGTACGACGTGCCATCTCAGGTCTCCAGGTTCTTGCCGACGATGCGCACCAGGAAGATGGCCGCGATATTGGCCAGCACCACGGCGATCAATCCGCCTGCCGATGCGGCGCCCACGTCGTACTGCAGCAGTGCCTGCGAATAGATCAGGTACGCCAGATTGGTGGTTTGCAGGCCGGGCCCGCCGCCGGTGGTGACGTAGATCTCCACGAACACGGTGAGCAGGAAGATGGTTTCGATCAGCACCACGATAGTCAGCGGGCGCGCCAGATGCGGCAGGGTCAGATGGAAGAAGCGGTCGAACGCACCGGCGCCATCCATCAGCGCGGCTTCCTGTTGTTCTTCATCCAGCGACTGCAGCGCAGTCAGCAGGATCAGCACCGCAAACGGCAACCATTGCCAGGCCACGATGACGATGATGGAGAACATCGGGTACTGGGTGAACCAGTCGATCGGGGTCAGGCCAACGCTTTGCCATAGCCATGCCAGCAACCCGGACACCGGATGCATCAGCAGGTTCTTCCAGATCAGCGCGCTCACCGTCGGCATCACGAAGAACGGTGCGATCAGCATCAAGCGCACGATGCGGCGCCCCACGAACACCTGGTCCAGCAGCAGCGCGATCAACACACCGAAGACGGCCGTGATCGCCAGTACCGAGCCGACCAGCAACAAGGTATTGCCCAGCGAAGAGAGAAACGCCGGGTTGCTCAGGAAGTAGCGGTAATTGCCCAGTCCGACAAAGGTCTGTTCCGGGTTGAGCAGGTTGTAGTTCAACGTGGAAAACCACACCGTCATCGCCAGCGGCACGATCATCCAGGCCAGCAACAGCACGATCGACGGGGCGATCAGGAACCGTGCGAGTTTTTGCGTTTGATGGGTGGCCATCGGCAAGGTCCAGGGTGGGGGCAGGCAGCGCGCCTGCAATGCATGGCAGCGGCCGGATGCGTCGACGCAGGGATAGGCGTCGAACGCACGGCCGGGTGGTCGTCAGAAATTCAGGCTGACCTGCAGGCCGACAATGGTGGCGTTGTCGCCATCCAGTCCACCCGGATGACGGATGTACTGCACGCTGGGCATGACTTCGATCCCGCGGCTGACGGCGATGTTGTAATTGAGCTCGATGGGGTATTCGTAGCGCTGCACGCCAATGGCCGCCGCGCCCGCGGGCAAGCGCTGGTTGTAGCGGGTTTGCGCCGTACGCAAACGATCGCTGAGCGCATTGCGGCCGACGGCCACGCCGATGCGGTCGTTCGGTCGCGCAGCGGAAAGTCCTTTCCAGAACCCGCCGATCGCCAGCACCTGGCCCACGGTGCTGACCTCGTCGTCGGCGTCGATGACGCTTGCGAACAGCCGCAAGCCACCCCCGGCGCCATTGCTGGTGACCTGTTGTTCGAAGTTGGCGTAGAACGCGCGATCGGTGTCCTGCAGCGCGGCCGGATCGGTGCCGAGGCTGGTCGGCACGCCCGAGCGGGTGTAGACGCGCAGTTGATCGTTGCTGTTGCGGGTCGCACCGATGCGGTAGTCGCCATCGATCCCATTGCCGTAGTCGGGCTTGTACTCCACTTCGGCTACCAGCAGGGTGCCATGGTCGTCGCCGGAGGTGCCAAGCTTCAAGCCTTGGTCGGTGGATCGGTTTTGCGGGTTGGCATCGTAGCCGCCTACGCGGAAAAACCAGCGTTTGTCCGGGCTGAAAGTGACCACGCCGCCCCAGGCGCTGAGCGGGTCGCCATACCAGTTGTTGCTGATGTAGTTGGACGAGCCGCCGCTGCAGAAGGTCAGGTGCTGGTAGTTGCAGTTGAGCGCGAAGAAATCGGCGCTGGGATACAGGCGGCCGGCTTTCAGCGTCAGCTTGTCGTCGAACAGGCGCTGGGTCAGCGAGAACTGGGTCAGGCGCGTTACATCGCCGCGTCCGAAGATCTGCTGCGACTGCAATAGCGTGGGGATGCCGGCGGTGTTGTTGATCAACTCGCCGTTGCGATTGGTGATCTCCAGTTTGAAATCGGCGCCGGACCAGCCCCATAGCCGTTCCAGATCGAAGTACCCGCCCAGGAAGAACTGGTCGGCATAGGCGGTGCGCTCGCGGAGCCCGCCGGAGGTGTTGTGGGCGGTCTGGCTGAAGTGCGCCAGTTTGAACTGGATACCGTCATCGGCCAGCTTGCTGCGTAGGCCGCCCCAGTCGCCGCCGATGTGTTTGTCCGGATCGAATGCCTGGGCGCTGGCCTGTGTGCAGGCCAGGCCGGCGAGCAACATCGTCAGCGCAGGTGTGGTGTGCCTGATCTTCATCGATTGCCTCGTGGGAAGGTGCGGCGCCGTAACGCCGGAGCATGGCTGTGGCCAGGGGCGGGCCGGGCAGGGTGCCCGGCCCAGCGGACCTGTACTTGGAGCAGCTGATAAAACGTAGCGAGCGCTGCGCTTAGCGCTTGGGGTAGCCGGCCCGCTGCATCTCGCGCTCGGTGGCGGCCTGCGCGTTCTTCAATGCCTCATCCACGCTGATCGAGCCGGTGAGCGCCGCGGAAAACTGCTGGCCCACCGTCGTGCCGATCGACTGGAATTCGGGGATGGCCGCGTACTGCACGCCGACGTAAGGCACCGGCTTGACCGTGGGGTGATGCGTGTCGGCGCCCTGGATGGCGGCCAGCGTCTGCTTGGCGAAGGGTGCGGCCTTGAGATACTCGGCCGTGGCGTACAGCGACTGGCGCGTGCCCGGCGGCACATTGCCCCAGCCCTCCTTGCCGGCCACCAGTTCGGTGTAGTGCTTGCTGGTGGCCCAGGCGATGAATGCCTGCGCTTTGTCGGCCTTTTTTGAACTTGCCGGGATGGCCAGATTCCACGCCCATAGCCAGCCGGTGGTCTTGCCCTTGCCGGCATCCGGCGCCGCGGCAAAACCGACCTTGTCCGACACCTTGGATTCGCTCGGGTTGCTGATGAACGATGCGGCCACCGTGGCATCGACCCACATCGCGCACTTGCCTGCGGTGAACAGCGCAAGGTTCTCGTTGAAGCCATTGGACGCAGCACCCGGCGGGCCGGCGTCTTTCATGACATCTACATAGGTCTGCAGCGCGGCCTTCCATTCCGGCTGGTCGAACTGCGGTTTCCATTGTTCGTCGAACCAGCGCGCACCGAAGGCATTGCCCATCGAGCTGATCAAGGCCATGTTCTCGCCCCAGCCGGCCTTGCCGCGCAGGCAGATGCCGTAGATGCCGGCCTGCTTGTCGGTCATCTTGCGGGCGGCCTCGGCCACGAAGCTCCACGAGGGCTGCGCCGGCATGCTCAGGCCGGCCTTCTGCAGCAGGTCGGTGCGGTACATCAGCATCGAGCCTTCGGCGTAGAACGGCGCTGCATACAGCTGGCCCTTGTGACTGACCGCATCGCGGATCTGCGGGATCAGATCGTCTACCTGATAGTCCGCATCGAACGTCAGCGGCTTGAGCCAGCCGCGCTCGGCCCAGATCGGCACCTCGTAGGTGCCGATGGTCAGCACATCGAACTGGCCGCCCTTGGTCGCGATGTCGGTGGTGACGCGCTGGCGCAGCACGTTCTCTTCCAGGGTGACCCACTCAAGCTTGATCTGCGGATGGGTGGCGGTGAAATCCGAGGTCAGCTTCTGCATGCGGATCATGTCGCCGTTGTTGACGGTGGCGATGACCAGGGTGTCCTGCTTGGACGCAGCGTCGCTGTTGTTCGCGCCTCCGCCGCATGCCGCCAGTGATGCGCTCAGTGCCGCGCAGATCAGGGTCTTGATCGAAGTGTTCATACCGGTGCCTCAGCTTGAGGTTGGTTGAGCAAATGCCCGTGTGATGCGCATATGCCCACGACGTCGCCACGCTGTAAAGCACTTTCGATCTTGCAGCGCAGCATCGCGGCGCACGCCAAGGCGCCCGCGCATGCCGGGAAATTTCAGCAATGAACTGCCATTACGCCCGCTGCGATGCGCTCAGCTCAGCTGGCGAGCAAGGCCTTGGCGGTGTGCTCGTCGGTGATCAGGCCGTTGAGGATGCGGCCCTTCAGCGCGGCCTTGATCGGGCCCACCTTGGCGTTGCCCACGGCCACGCCGATCGACAGGCTGGTGGCCGGCACCGGATGCGGCACGCTGGTCAAACGTAGGTTGGTGCCTGCATCGATGATGTCGCCGGCTGCGGTGAGCGCCCAGCCGATCACCTCCCCCACCGCGCCCAGCCGGATCAGGTCCAGCAGTTCGTTGCGGCTGATGAAGCCGTCCACATGCAGCGGCGCGGTCTGATCGAGCTGGCCAACACCGACCAGGCGCAGATCGGCCTTTGCGGCGATCGCGCGGACCCGGCGCACCGCTTCGATCCCCAGCAGCGTTTCGCGTTCTTCCTGCGAGGACAGAAACACCGGCAGCGGCATCGGGTAGTGCTGCGCGCCGGTCAGATCGGCCAGGCGCGCCACTGCGTCGAACGGGCTGGCCGAGCCATCCGGGGAAATGTTGCCGACCAGCGAAACCAGCTGATGATTGCGCGTTTGCATCGCAGGAATGCGCTCCACCGCCGCGCGCATGGCACGGCCGGTACCGATGCCGATGATGCTCGGACTATCGCTGCGCAAGGTGGATTCCAGCAGCGCTGCCGCGCGTTCGGCGACACCGGTGACCAGGTGCGGGTCGGCCGGATCGGTGGGCGCGACCTCGCAATAGCGCATGCCGAAACGGTCCTGCAACTGCGCGGCCAGATCCATGCAGGCGGCGATCGGATGTTCCAGCCGGAAGGTGATCAACCGCTGGCTCAGGCACAACGACACCAGGCGCTGCGCGGTGGCGCGCGAGACCTTGAGCTTGCGCGCGATCTCGTCCTGGGTGTTGCCGGCGATGTAGTACAGCCAGCCCGCTCTGGCTGCGGCATCGAGTCGGCTGGTGTCGTTATCGGGGTTGGCCATCGTCACATCTGTCTGCGTGGAAGTCTCAGCCTAACGTAGTGCCCAGGCGCTTGGTGCCGATGGCGCCCAGTGCGGTGGCGATGGCCGGCATGTCTGCAAACACCTGCGATGCGCCTGCGGCAACGAGCAGCGCGGCGGCCGCAGCGCTTGCGCGGTGATGGCCGCCGCCGGTGAATCCCCACACCTGCATCCCGGCCGCGCATGCGGCTTGCACGCCGCTGGGACTGTCTTCGATCACCAGGCAGCCCGCGGGCGCCACCTGCATGCGGTCGGCGGCGAACAGGAATAGGTCCGGCGCAGGCTTGCCACGGGCAACCAGCTCGGCGGTGTAGATGTGCGCGCCGACATGCCCCGCCAGGCCGGTGACCTGCAGGCACAGGCGAACCCGCTCAAGATGGCTGGACGAGGCCACGCACCGCTGTGTCTGCACTGCGTCCAGCAGCGCGGCCACGCCCGGGATCGGCTGCAATTCGGTGCCAAAGCGGGCCAGCAACGCGGTATTGAGGTCGCGCTCGAAGGTGTCCGGTAGGGTGCGCCCCAGCGTCTGCACATGCGCGCGCACGCTGCCCAGGCTGCGCCCGAGGAAGTGCTGCTGGACCCCGTCGATGTCGATGTCCACGCCATGTTGTTGCAGTGCCTGGGCCAGTACCGCGCACGCCAACGGCTCGCTGTCGACCAGCACGCCGTCGCAGTCGAAGATCAGCAGGTCGGGCGGAGCGAGCATGGGTGTGGTCCCTGGACTAACGCGGGCCCGAGTGTAGCAGTCGGGCAAATGTCGCTTCGCTGGGCAAAGTTGCAGATAGCGCATCTGTGGCCGCTGCGGCTGGCGTGAAGCGGCCGCACAGCGACCGATCGCCGGCCGCCAGCGCGTGCGGCACGCATGCCGCGTTGCCGCAAACCGGCCACTGGCATAGTCTTCGCGCATGAACCCAGGCCCCACTGCCCAGGCGACCGTGGCGACGTCCCCGTCTTCCGACCCGGCTATCCCCGACTACGTCCTGCACCTCGAACGCGCTGCCAGCTACCTTCCCAAGGAGCAGCTGCCGATCCTGCGCCGTGCCTGGGAAGTCGGCGCCATGGCGCATGCCGGCCAGACCCGCAAGTCCGGCGAGCCCTACATCACCCATCCGGTGGCCGTGGCTGGCGTGCTTGCCGAGCTGGGCCTGGACATGGAATCGCTGATCGCCGCGATCCTGCACGACACCATCGAAGACACGCCGCTGACGCGCGAAGAGCTGGCCTCCGAATTCGGCGAAGCGGTGGCCGAGCTGGTCGATGGCGTCACCAAGCTGGACAAGCTCAAGTTCCGCGACCGCCAGGAAGCGGCGGCGGAAAGCTTCCGCAAGATGTTGCTGGCGATGTCGCGCGATCTGCGCGTGATTATGATCAAGCTCGCCGACCGGCTGCACAACATGCGCACGCTCGGCGCGCAGAGCACCGAGGCACGCGGGCGCATCGCGCGCGAAACCCTGGAAATCTACGCACCCATCGCCCAGCGCCTGGGCATGAGCCTGATCAAGTCCGAGTTGCAGAACCTGGGCTTCCGCGCGCTGTATCCGTGGCGTCACGCCATCATCGAAAAACATATCCGCAGCCAGCCGGTGGTGCGGCGCGAATCGATGGCGCAGGTGGAAGTGCAGCTGTCACAGCGGTTGGCCAAGGAAGGGCTGGAACATCGGCTGGTCAGCCGCATCAAGACGCCCTGGAGCATCTATTCCAAGATGCACGAAGAGAACAAATCCTTCGACCAGGTGATGGACGTGTTCGGCTTCCGGCTGGTGGTGCGCACCGTGGCCGATTGCTATCACGCACTCGGTGCGGTGCATGCCACCTTCAAACCGCTGGACGGGCGCTTCCGCGACTTCATCGCGATCCCCAAGGCCAACGGCTATCAGTCGCTGCACACGGTGCTGTTTGGTCCCTACGGCTCGCCGATCGAGGTGCAGATCCGGACCGAAGAAATGGACCTGATCGCCGAGCGCGGCGTGGCTGCGCACTGGACCTACAAGGTGGGCTCGGCCTCGCCCAACAGTGCGCAGAGCCGCGCGCACGACTGGATCGTGGAGCTGATCGACTCGCAGCGCGCTGCCGGCTCGTCGTTGGAGTTCCTGGACAACGTCAAGGTGGACCTGTTCCCGGACGAGGTCTATCTGTTCACGCCCAAGGGCAAGATCCTGGCGTTGCCGCGCAATTCCACCGCGCTGGATTTTGCCTACGCCGTGCATACCGACGTGGGCAACCGCGCGGTGGCCTCGCGCGTGGACAAGAAGCTGGTGCCCTTGCGCACCAAGCTGGTCAGCGGGCAGGCAGTGGAAATCATCACCGCGCGTTCGGCCACGCCCAAGCCGCAGTGGCTGGAGTTTGTGGTCAGCAGCAAGGCGCGCACCGCGATCCGCCACCAGCTCAAGCAGCTCGAACACGAAGATGCCGTGCAGCTGGGTCATCGCATGCTCGATCGCGCGCTGGAAGCGATGGATTCTTCGCTGGAACGTCTGCCCAAGGGCCGGTTGGATGCCTTCCTCAACGAACACCGTTACCCGCGGCTGGAAGCGCTGCTCGCCGATGTCGCGTTGGGCAACTGGATGCCTACCCAGGCGGCACAGGCCTTGATGGCGTACGCGGAATTGCGCGGCGGCGGGCACTCTAAGCACTCGCACGAAAAGATTCTGATCGACGGCAGCGAGCGCGGCGTGATCAGTTTCGCCAACTGTTGTCAGCCGATTCCCGGCGACGAAATCATGGGCTATCACACTGCCGGCAAGGGCATCGTGGTGCACCGCCTGGATTGCCCCAACCTGGCCGAGCTGCGCAAATCGCCCGAGCGCTGGGTACCGATCGATTGGGACTCCAACGTCACCGGCGACTACGACACCGCGCTGGTGGTGGAAGTGGAAAACCGCACCGGCGTGCTGGCGCAGTTGGCCGCAGCGATCGCGCAAAGCAAATCCAATATCGAACGTGTGGACTACCTGGACCGCGACTTCAATGCGGCGGTGCTGCGCTTCAATATCCAGGTGCGCGACCGCCGCCATCTGGCCGAAGTGATGCGCCGGCTGCGGCGCCTGCATGTGGTGCAGAGCGTGGGACGCCAGTAAGAGCATCTAGCAAAAGGCCTGTGCTCACCGCCATGTAGGCGGTGATCGGTGCGGCATGTACCACGCGTATGTTCCGGTTCTGAGCGCGCCGTCCACACCCACGTGACGACTGCTCGTTACCTGGTGTTAGCCGCTCTAAATCGGATCGTTGCGTTGGGCAGTGGATGCGCTGCAGCGGCTGTGTGACAGCTCAAGCGTGTTGCCTGGCTCAGGCGATCAGGCGATCAGGCGATCAAGCGACGCAGCGCAGGGTTGTCGTTGTCCTGCTTCCACACCAGATGCAGTTCCACCGGCGTGGCAGGGGTTTCATCGCGCAGCGGCAGGTACACGATGCCGGCGTAACGCAGGCCGCTGGCGCCTTCGGGCACCAGTGCCATGCCCATGCCGCCGCGCACCAGCGCCAACACCGAGTGGATCTGGCTGACGTACTGCACCGAGCGCGGCGCGATGCCGCGCGCACCGAACAACTGCGCCAGCAGATCGTAGAAATAGCGCGCTTCATCGGGTGCGTAATTGACCAGCGGCTGCCCGTCGAAATCCTGCAGGCGCAGGCTGTCGTGTTGCGCCAGTGGCGAGTCTTCCGGTAGCGCGGCGATCAGCGGTTCGCGTGCCACGCAGCGGCTGTGCAGACCCTGGCGCTGGATCGGTGGGCGCAGCAGGCCGATATCCAGCCGGCCGGCATCCAGCGCGTCCAGTTGCGCCAGACTGACCATCTCCTTGAGTTGCAGATCCACATCGGGCGCTTGCCTGCGCCACCGCGCGATGGCCTCGGGCAGGAAGCGGTAACTGGCACCGGCGGTGAAACCCACCGACACGCTGCCGGCATCGCCGGTGCCGATCCGGCGCGCGCGCAGGCCTGCATTTTCGGCCATGCGCAAGATCGCGCGCGCTTCGGCCAGCAGGCTGCGGCCAGCCTGGGTCAGCCGCACATGCCGGCTGTTGCGCTCCAGCAGCGCGGTGCCGACGCTGTGTTCCAGCAGCTGAATCTGGCGGCTGAGCGGCGGCTGGGTCATGTTCAGGCGCTCGGCTGCGCGCCGAAAGTGCAGTTCGTCGGCGACGGCGACAAAGCAACGCAGTTGTTGCAGATCGAACATGGCGGGCGGGCCTCGCATTGCAAAAACACACGAATCGGATGCTGCACCCGCAACATCCCGGCGCGGCCAGCACGAATGAATAGGCGACGCTCGGCCAGAAAGGACGCTGGCGGACGCAACCACCCATAATTACGTCGCGTCGAAAAAGCGTTGCAAAGCAGCCATTTGCGGCGCACTACGTCAGTCTGTGATGCGATTGATTCAACTTATGTATCAAACAATACGTCCTTTGGTTTGGACCAGCAACGATCTGCGTTTCTAGGATCAACCGCATCCCCCGCCCAGGAGCGTTTGTCCGATGAGCAGCAGATACACCCCGTCCGAAATGGCCCAAGCGCTTGGCGCCGGGCTGTTGTCGTTTCCGGTGACCCATTTCGATGCCGACCTGGCCTTCGACGAACCCGCCTATCGCAGCAATCTGGACTGGCTGTCCTCGCATCCGGCCGCCGGCCTGTTTGCGGCGGGCGGCACCGGCGAGCTGTTTTCGCTGACGCTGGACGAAGTGAACCGCGCCGTGCGCGCAGCCGTCACCGAGACTGCCGGCCGCATGCCGGTGATCGCCCCGGCCGGCTATGGCACTGCGATTGCGATCGAGATGGCGCAGGCCGCCGAGCGCAACGATGCCGACGGCATCCTGCTGTTTCCGCCGTACCTCACCGAGTGCGATGCCGACGGAGTGGCCGACCATGTCGAGCGCGTCTGCAAGGCGACCAGCCTGGGCGTGATCGTCTACGGCCGTGCCAATGCCAAGCTCGACGATGTGACGCTGGCGCGCGTGGCCGAGCGGTGCCCCAACCTGGTGGGCTACAAGGACGGCATCGGCGATGTGGATCGCATGACCCGCATCTATGCGCGGCTGGGCGACCGGCTGTTGTACGTGGGCGGCCTGCCCACCGCCGAAACCTTCGCGCTGCCGTATCTGGAAATGGGCGTGACCACGTATTCGTCGGCCATCTTCAATTTCCTGCCCGAGTGGGCGCTGGCGTTCTATGCGGCGGTGCGCGCGCGCGACCACGCCACCATCTACCGCGAGCTCAACGACTTCGTGTTGCCGTACACGGTGCTGCGCAATCGTCGCGCCGGTTATGCGGTGTCTATCGTCAAGGCCGGCATGCGCGCGGTTGGCCGCCCGGCCGGTCCGGTACGCACGCCATTGGCTGATCTCAATGAAGACGAATTCGCGCAGCTCAAACAACTGATCGGAGGCCGCCGCTGATGCACACCCTCAAGGGCGAATCGCTGATCGGGCAGCGCAGCGTGCGCGGCGCCGGGGCGGAATTTCATGCGGTGGATGCGGCCAGCGGCGCGGCATTGCAGCCGGCGTTCGGTTCGGTGAGTGCACAGGATCTGCAGCAGGCCTGCGCGCTGGCGCAGGCGGCGTTCGACACCTATCGCGAAACGCCGCTGGAAGCGCGCGCGGTCTTTCTGGAAACCATCGCCGAGCAGATTCTGGCGTTGGGCGATGCATTGATCGAACGCGCCATGTGCGAAAGCGGCCTGCCGCGCCCGCGTCTGGAAGGCGAGCGCGGACGCACCGTTGGCCAGCTGCGTCTGTTCGCCAACGTGGTGCGCGAAGGCAGCTGGCTGCAGGCCCGCATCGACCCCGCGCTGCCGCAACGCACGCCGTTGCCGCGCGCGGATCTGCGCCAGCGGCATATCGCACTGGGGCCGGTGGCGGTGTTCGGCGCCAGTAATTTCCCGCTCGCATTCTCGGTGGCCGGTGGCGATACCGCGTCGGCATTGGCGGCCGGTTGCCCGGTGGTGGTCAAGGCGCACAGTGCGCATCCGGGCACGTCGGAATTGGTGGGCCGTGCGATCCAGGCGGCGGTGGCGCAGTGCGGGCTGCCCGAAGGCGTGTTCTCGCTGCTGTTCGACGCCGGCATCGAGATCGGTGCGCACCTGGTGGCCGACGCGCGCATCAAGGCGGTGGGTTTCACCGGCTCGCGTGCTGGCGGCATGGCGTTGGTCAAGATCGCTTCCGCACGCCGCAAGCCGATTCCGGTGTATGCGGAGATGAGTGCGATCAATCCGGTGTATCTGCTGCCGCAGGCGCTACAGGCGCGTGCATCCGATCTGGGCAAAGCGTTCGTCGGCTCGCTGACCTTGGGCGCGGGGCAGTTCTGCACCAACCCCGGCTTGCTGCTGGCGATCGATTCACCGGCGCTGGATGCGTTTATCGCGTCGGCCACGCAAACGCTGCACGCGGTGTCGCCGGCAGCAATGCTCACCGCAGGCATTGGCCAGGCCTATGCGCAGGGTGTGCAGCGTCTGGCCGCGCATCCGCAGGTCAGCACGCTGGCACGTGGCGCCGCACCGGAAGCGGGTCGCTGCCCGGCCGCATTGTTCGGCACCGACGCCGATGCCTTTCTGGCCGATGAGGCGCTGCAGGCCGAAGTCTTCGGTGCCTCCTCGCTGCTGGTGCGTTGCAAGGACATCGATCAGCTGCGCGCGCTGAGCGAGCACCTGGAAGGCCAGCTCACCGCCACCTTGCACATGGATGCAGCCGATACCGACCTGGCCGCCGCGTTGCTGCCGGTGCTGGAACGCAAGGCCGGGCGCATCCTGGTCAACGACTGGCCCACCGGTGTGGAGGTCTGCCACGCGATGGTGCATGGCGGCCCGTTCCCGGCCACCTCCGACAGCCGCAGCACCTCGGTGGGCACGCTGGCGATCGATCGCTTCCTGCGCCCGGTCTGCTACCAGGATCTGCCGGCCGCGCTATTGCCCGCTGCAGTGGCGCACGGCAACCCACTCGGACTGTGGCGACGCGTCGATGGCGCGCTGGGACACGACTGACAGCAGCGGCGGCAACGATGCCTGAGGCGTGCCGGAGGAGGGTCCGGTGCGCCATCTGCAGGCGCCACTTGGAGTACCGGAGCGCAGTGCGCTTCCATCGTCATAGGTGAGGAACGATGATGGCTATCGATTCAAAGACAGTCGATTCAACGACGGTTCCGCGCAGGCGCTACCTGATCTTGCTGATGTTGTTCGTGGTGACCACGATCAACTATGCAGATCGCGCCACCTTGTCCATCGCCGGTTCCGCAGTCCAGGATGCGCTGGGCATCGACGCGCTGCAGATGGGTTTCATTTTTTCTGCGTTCGGTTGGGCGTATGTGGCCGGGCAGATTCCCGGCGGCTGGTTGCTCGATCGCTTCGGCTCGCGGCGCGTGTACGGCCTGTCGCTGCTGATCTGGTCGCTGTTCACCGCCTTGCAGGGCTTTATCGATTGGGTGCCGGTGACCTGGGCGGTCACCACCTTGTTCGTGCTGCGCTTTCTGGTCGGCATTGCCGAAGCGCCGTCCTTCCCGGGCAATAGCCGCATCGTGGCGGCGTGGTTTCCTACCGCCGAGCGTGGCCTGGCCGCGTCGATCTTCAATTCCGCGCAGTACTTCGCCACCGTGGCCTTCGCCCCGCTGATGGGTTGGCTGGTGCACGCCTGGGGCTGGGAACACGTGTTTCTGGTGATGGGCGCGGCAGGTGTGTTGCTGGCGCTGGTATGGCGCAAGACCATCTATGCCCCGCGCGAACATCCGCGCTTGAGCGCGCAGGAGCTGGACTATATCCAGCGCAACGGCGCGCTGGTGGACATGGAGCAGGGCAACAAGCCCGGTAGCCAGCCCAAGGGCACGCAATGGCATTACGCCAAACAGCTGTTGTGCAACCGCATGTTGCTGGGCGTGTACATCGGCCAATACTGCATCACCACGCTGACGTACTTCTTCCTGACCTGGTTTCCGGTGTATCTGGTCAAGGAGCGCGGCATGTCGATCCTGGAAGCCGGCTTTGTGGCCTCCTTGCCGGCGGTGTGCGGCTTTATCGGCGGCGTGCTGGGCGGCTATGTGTCCGACCGCATGGTGCGGCGTGGCTATTCGCTCACCGTCTCGCGCAAGACGCCCATCGTGGTCGGCATGTTGATGTCGGTGACGATGATCGGCTGCAACTACGTGCAGGCCGAATGGATGGTGGTGGGGCTGATGGCGCTGGCCTTCTTCGGCAAGGGCATCGGCGCACTCGGCTGGGCGGTGGTGGCCGACACCTCGCCCAAGGAAATTGCCGGCCTGTCCGGTGGCCTGTTCAATACCTTCGGCAACATCGCCGGCATCACCACGCCGATCGTGATCGGCTACATCGTGTCCACCACCGGCACCTTCGAATGGGCGCTGGTGTTCGTCGGGCTCAATGCCTTGCTGGCGGTGGTGTCCTATCTGGTGGTGGTGGGCGAAATCAAGCGCGTGGAACTCAAGGCGCCGCCCGGCGGCCCGTCCATGCCCGTGCCCGCACCGCTGTGACCGTCTTCGGAGATTTTCGATGAATATCCACACCGCACCTGCAAGCATCGGCGCCACGCCGCGCATCACCGACATCCGCGTGGTACCGGTCGCCGGCCAGGACAGCATGCTGCTGAACCTCAGTGGCGCGCACGCGCCGTATTTCACCCGCAATGTGCTGGTGCTGCGCGATTCGTCCGGCCGCACCGGCGTGGGCGAAGTGCCTGGCGGCGCGGCCATCGCCGGCTTGCTGCACGAGGCGGCGCCGCTCATTCGCGACCGCTCCATCGCCGAGTATCAACGCATCCTCAATCAGGTGCGCACCGCGTTTGCCGACCGCGACAGCGCCGGACGTGGTCTGCAGACCTTCGATCTGCGCATCACCATCCACGCGGTGACCGCCATCGAATCGGCGTTGCTGGATCTGCTGGGGCAATTCCTCGATCAACCGGTCGCTGCCCTGCTCGGCGAAGGCCAGCAACGCGACGCGGTGGATGTGCTGGGTTATCTGTTCTTCATCGGCGACCGGCGCAAAACCGGGCTCGACTATCGCGACGGCAGCGGTGCCCGCGATGACTGGGAGGCGGTGCGCGACCAGGAAGCCTTGACGCCGGCATCGGTCGTGCGCCTGGCCGAAGCGGCCTACGAAAAATACGGCTTTCGCGACTTCAAGCTCAAAGGCGGCGTATTGCGTGGCGAAGACGAAATCGATGCCATTCACGCGTTGCACGAACGTTTTCCGCAGGCACGCATCACGCTGGACCCCAATGGCGCGTGGTCGCTGGATCAGGCCATTGCCCTGTGCCGCGACATGCACGGCGTGATGGCCTATGCCGAAGACCCGTGCGGTGCGCAGGAGGGGTATTCCGGCCGCGAGATCATGGCCGAGTTCCGTCGCGCCACCGGCTTGCCGACCGCCACCAACATGATCGCCACCGACTGGCGGCAGATGGGCCACGCCATCCAGCTGCAATCGGTGGATATCCCGCTGGCCGACCCGCATTTCTGGACGTTGCAAGGCTCGGTGCGGGTGGCGCAACTGTGCCGCGACTGGGGCCTGACCTGGGGCTCGCACTCCAACAACCACTTCGATATTTCGCTGGCGATGTTCACCCACGTGGCCGCCGCAGCGCCGGGGCAGGTGACCGCGATCGACACGCACTGGATCTGGCAGGACGGCCAACGCCTGACCCATCACCCGTTGCAGATCGTCGGTGGCCAGATCCAGGTGCCGGCAAAGCCCGGTTTGGGTGTCGAACTCGATATGGATGCGCTGGAAGCGGCGCATCGCACTTACCAAAATCTGAGCCTGGGCGCGCGCGATGATGCTGCCGCGATGCAGGCCTTGATTCCCAACTGGACCTTCGACAACAAGCGCCCGTGCCTGGTGCGCTAACCGTGCGGTGGCTGCAGCCGAATGCACGGCATGCAGCGGCTGCGTCCAAGAGGTCTGGCAGGTGGAGAGCTGGTCGATGAAACATGTAATGGCACTCGGCAGCGCGGCGCTGCTGGCGGTCGGTGCGGGCGGACGTGCGCGTGCGCAGGAACCGGACGCAGGATTCTGGAATGGCGCAACGGCCGAGGTCACCGCGCTCAACTTCTATTACAACCGCGATTTCCGCAGCGGCGAAGGGCAGGGCAAGCGTGCCGAATGGGCGCAGGGCGTCGTGGTGGATGCCAAGAGCGGCTACACGCACGGCCCTATCGGAGTAGGGCTGGATCTGCTCGGCATCGGTGATTTGAAGCTCGATGGCGTGCGCGCCGAAGGCGGCACCGGCCTGCTGCCCAATAACGACGACGGCACCGCGCAACATGCACTGACGCGAGTGGCGCCGACGCTCAAACTGCGTGCCTCGCAGACCGAATTGAAGTGGGGCAGCTTCATTCCCAACGAGCCGCTGGTGCGCGCCAGCATCACCCGCATCATGCCGGAGACGTTTCAAGGCGTGACGCTGGAATCCAAGGACGTGCCCAAGCTCGATCTGCTGTTGGCCCGCTTCACCAGCGCCTGGTACCGCGACGGCGACTCGCGCGTGCCGATCACCTTGACCAACAAGAACCGTCGCTTTCTGGGCACGCCGGATTCGGATGCGTTGAATCTGGTCTCGGCTACCTACAGCGTTGCACCCGGCACGCAGCTGCGCTATCAGGGCGCGGTGATGGAAGACATCTACCGGCAGCAGCTCTACAACCTGATCCAGACCCATAAATTCGGCAAGGATCAGTTGCGTGTGGACCTGCGCTATTTCCGCACCGATGACATCGGCCAATCGCGTGCCGGGCCGATCGACAACCGCATGTTCAGCAGCATGCTGTCCTGGCGCACGGGTGGGCAGGAATTCGGCGCCGGCTATCAACGCCTATCCGGCCCCAGTGCCATGCCCTGGCCGGGCGGCACCGATGGCAATGTCTTCAACTGGACCTTCATCAACGACTTTCTCGAACGCGGCGAGCGCAGCTGGCAGCTGCGTTACAGCATCGATGGCAAGAGCATCGGCATCCCCGGGCTCAGCGTCATGGCGCGCTACATCAGCGGCGACCATGCACAGCCGGCAACCTATGCCGGCGAAGGCCGCGAATGGGCCCGGGATGTCTTGACCACCTATCAATTCCAGAGCGAGCGCTTCAAGCATGTGAGCGTCATTTGGTTCAACGGCACCTTCCGCTCCAATTACCAGCGCAATGTCGATGAAAACCGCTTGATCCTGCAGTACCGCCGTCAGTTCGACAGCCCCGACCGGTAATGCACTCCATCCCCGTTTTGCAAGGTAGCCCCACGATGTCCGCAACCCAGCAACCCACTCGTTGGCTCAGCATTCGCGCCCATGCGCGCGACAACGTCGCCATCGTCGTCAACGATGATGGCGCGCCGGCCGGTGCCACTTTTCCGGACGGGCTCACCGCCATCGAACACATTCCGCAGGGCCACAAGATGGCGCTGCTCGACCTGCCCGCCGGCGCGCCGGTGATCCGCCTGGGCGCAGTGATTGGCACCGCCAATGCCGACATCGCGCGCGGCGCCTGGGTGAGCGAGCACCTGCTGGACATGCCCGAAGCGCCCGATCTGGCTGCGCTGGATCTGTCGCTGCAAGCGGCGCCCGCACCCGAGCCCTTGGAGGGCTACACCTTCCAGGGGTATCGCAACCGCGATGGCAGCGTCGGCACGCGCAACATCCTGGGCATCATGACCAGCGTGCAGTGCGTGGTGGGTGTGCTCGGTCACGCGGTGGACCGCATTCGCACCGAGTTGCTGCCCAAGTATCCCAATGTCGACGACGTGGTGGCGGTCAATCACGTCTACGGTTGCGGCGTGGCGATCACCGCGCCCGAAGCCATCATCCCCATCCGCACGTTGCGCAACATCGCGCGCAGCCCCAACTTCGGCGGGCAGGCGCTGATCGTGGGCCTGGGCTGCGAAAAACTCGCACCCGAGCGCCTGCTGCCGGACGATGCCAGCGCCGACGACAGCGCCGTCTACCGCCTGCAGGAAGCCAGCCTGGGGTTTGCCGACATGGTGGGCTCGATCATGGCCATGGCCGAAGAGCGTTTGCGCCATCTGGACCTGCGTCGCCGCGAAACCGTGCCGGCCAGCGAACTGGTGGTGGGCATGCAATGCGGCGGCAGCGATGCGTTTTCCGGCGTCACCGCCAACCCGGGTCTGGGCGTGGCTGCCGACCTGCTGGTGCGCGCCGGTGCTACGGTGATGTTCTCGGAAAATACCGAAGTGCGCGACGGCATCCACCTGCTGGTGCCGCGCGCCGCCACTGCCGAGGTGGCCAAGGCGCTGGTGCGCGAAATGGCCTGGTACGACGCCTACCTGGCGCGCGGCCAGGCCGACCGCAGCGCCAACACCACGCCCGGCAACAAGAAGGGCGGGCTGGCCAACATCGTCGAAAAGGCAATGGGCTCGATCGCCAAATCCGGCGCCTCGCCGATCAATGGCGTGGTGCCGCCCGGCGAGCGCGTCAAAGGACGCGGGCTGCAGTACTGCGCCACCCCGGCCAGCGATTTCGTTTGCGGCACGCTGCAGGTGGCGGCCGGCATGAATCTGCATGTCTTCACCACCGGGCGCGGTACGCCGTACGGCCTGGGCATGGTGCCGGTGATCAAGGTCGCCACCCGCAGCGAACTGGCGCAGCGCTGGTCCGACCTGATGGACATCGACGCCGGCGGCGTGGCGACCGGCGCCAAGACGCTGGAGCAATTGGGCTGGGAGTTGTTTCAGCGCTATCTGGACGTGGCCAGCGGCCAGCCCACCTGGACCGAGCATCACCGCCTGCATAACGATCTGGCCTTGTTCAATCCGGCGCCGATTACCTAATCCTGCTGGTTTGCGCGTCTCTGCGTTCCCGGGCAGCGGCACGACACAGCCCTTGGCGCGACTGTTCCGCTGCCGCGCAGGCGTGGTCGGTTTTTCAGAGTCGGTGTGGACCGTGCAGAGTCGGTGTGGGCGGTGTGGTGCTACGCGTCTTCGGTGTCGTGAGCGCATCCGCGCGTCGTGACGACTGCGCGCCATCTCTCGCATCCCTGGAGCATCGCAGCGACGCAGCGCTTGCCGCGCCATGGCGCCAGTCACTTAACGGGGCTTCGCCCGGACCCTCACCCCAACCCTCTCCCGCAGAAGAGGGCCTAGCGTTCCCAGCAACAAAGGGGCTCGCCACTTCCCTTCTCCAATCGGCAGAAGATGCCCTCGTGGCGGGTGAGGGCTCACTGTTCCCTTCTCCCGCCGGGAGAAGGTGCCCCGAAGGGGCGGATGAGGGTACGTGCGCAGCCTCATCCGCCATGTCACGCAGCCGCCAACAACGCACACGGACAGCCGCACCGAAACCATCGCGCGTAGGCGAAAACAAACAGCCACGGCCACCATCACCATTACCACCATCGCAAGATACCCAAGCCACCACGCAACCCGCCGCTACGCCACCAGCCACCGCCCTCGCGCCGTCACCGCAGATCCTCCCATTCGCCCGTCAACGGCATGCGCCGATACAATGCGCGTTCGTTTTCAGTGTTGACGGAGTCGCCATGTCCCAGATCATCCATACCGACCAGGCGCCTGCCGCCATCGGCCCTTACTCGCAGGCAGTGCGCGCCGGCAACACCGTGTATTTCTCCGGGCAGATCCCGCTGGATCCGGCCACCGGCGAGATCGTGCCGGGCGACATTGGTGCGCAGGCGCGCCGCGCGTTCGACAACCTCAAGGCCGTGGCTGAAGCCGCCGGTGGCTCGCTCGACAAGATCGTGCGTCTGGGTCTGTATCTCACCGACCTGGGCCAGTTCGCCGCCGTCAATGCGGTGATGCAGGACTACTTCCAGGCCCCGTTCCCGGCGCGTTCCACCATCGAAGTCTCCGGCCTGCCGAAGGGCGCCGGTTTCGAAGTCGATGCGGTGATGGTGCTCGAGTGATCCGGCGCGACTGATCCGACCCGCCGTGCCGCGAGCGCGCGTCGCCACGCCGAGCCTGGCCGTCGCCGGCCAGGCTCCGCTGTCCAGCCTGCCCGGCGTCGGCCCGAAAGTGGCCGACAAGTTCGCCGCGCGCGGCATCCTGAGCGTGCAGGACCTGTGGCTGCATCTGCCGCTGCGGTACGAAGACCGTACCCGGCTGACCACGATCGCGCAGTTGCAAAGCGGCGTGCCGGCGCAGATCGAGGGGCGCGTGGAGGCGGTGGAGCGCGGCTTCCGCTTCCGTCCGGTGCTGCGCGTGGCGATCTCGGACGCCTCGCACGGCAGCGTGGTGCTGCGTTTCTTTCATTTTCGCGCCGCGCAGGTCGCGCAGTTTGCGGTCGGCACGCGCGTGCGCGTGTTCGGCACGCCCAAGCCCGGCCAGAACGGTTGGGAAATTGTCCATCCCAGTTACCGCGTGCTGGCGGCGGATGAAGACGCGCAACTGGGCGACAGCCTGGACCCGGTCTATCCGGTGCTCGAAGGCGTCGGCCCGGCCACGCTGCGCAAATTCATCGGCCAGGCGCTCGAGCGGTTGCCGCCAGAAGCCGCACTGGAATTGCTGCCGCCGCATTGGCTGCAGGACGAACACCTGCCTTCGCTGCGCACTGCATTACTGACCATGCACCGCCCACCGGTGAACACCGACCCGCAGCAGCTGCTCGCCGGCGGGCACCCGGCACAACAGCGGTTGGCGCTCGAAGAACTGCTTGCGCACCAACTCAGCCTGCGTCGCCAACGCATCGCCCTGCAGCGGTTCCATGCGCCTGTGTTGCCCGGCAACGGCACGCTGGTGCAGCGGCTGCGCGCCGCATTGCCGTTCCAGCTCACCGGTGCGCAGCAACGCGTGTTCGAACAGATCGCGCACGACCTGGCGCAGCCCTCGCCGATGCTGCGGCTGGTGCAGGGCGATGTCGGCAGCGGCAAGACCGTGGTTGCGGCCCTGGCAGCGATGCTGGCGGTGGAGCAGGGCAAGCAGGTCGCACTGGCCGCGCCCACCGAACTGCTGGCCGAGCAACATCTCACCAACCTGCGCGGCTGGCTCGAGCCGCTAGGTGTGCGCATCGTCTGGCTGGCTGGCAAGGTCACCGGCAAGGCGCGCGCTGCGGCGATGGCCGAGGTCGCCTCCGGCCAGGCCCAGGTGGTGGTCGGCACGCATGCCTTGATGCAGGAAGCGGTGGTCTTCCACGACCTGGCGCTGGCCATCATCGACGAGCAGCACCGCTTCGGTGTGCATCAGCGTCTGGCACTGCGCGACAAGGGGGCGGGCGCCGGCAGCGTGCCGCATCAGCTGGTGATGACTGCCACGCCGATCCCGCGCACCCTGGCGATGTCCACCTACGCCGATCTGGACGTGTCGGCCATCGACGAACTGCCGCCCGGCCGTACGCCGGTGCAGACCATTGTCCTGAGCGCAGAACGGCGCCCCGATCTGGTCGAACGCATCCGCGCCGCCTGCGCCGAAGGACGGCAGGCATATTGGGTGTGCACGCTCATCGAAGAAAGCGAAGACCCCGGCAAGGCCGCACCGGCTGGCCCGCCGCGCATCGAAGCGCAGGCTGCCGAAGTCACCTTCGAGGCCTTATCGGCGCAGTTGCCCGGCGTGCGCGTCGCGCTCGTGCATGGCCGCATGAAGCCCGCCGAAAAGCAGAAGGCCATGCTCGATTTCAAGCAGCGCCGCAGCGATTTGCTGGTCGCCACCACGGTGATCGAAGTCGGCGTGGACGTGCCCAACGCCTCGCTGATGATCATCGAAAACGCCGAGCGTCTCGGCTTGGCGCAGCTGCATCAGCTGCGTGGCCGCGTCGGCCGCGGCGCCGCAGCGTCCAGTTGCGTGCTGTTGTATCAGGCGCCGCTGTCCATGATGGCGCGCCAACGCCTGGAAACCATGCGCCAGACCAACGATGGGTTTGTGATTGCAGAAAAGGATCTGGAATTGCGCGGTCCCGGCGAATTGCTCGGTACCCGGCAGACTGGTCTGGCCAGCTTCCGCATCGCCGACCTGGCCCGCGACGCCGGGTTGCTGCCGCGCGTGCAGGTGCTGGCCGAGCGGTTGCTGGCCGAAGCGCCGGAGATTGCCGACCGTGTCGTTGCACGCTGGATCGGCAGCGCAGTGCGGTATGCCGCCGCTTGAGTGGTGGGAATCGGGAATCGGGAATCGGGAATCGTAAAAGCAAGCGCTGCCGCCGCCTGTATATCCTGGGCGTTCGCGTGACCGGCCGATCCTTGCGAAGATGCTGCAACGAATCCCGAATGCCCAATCCCGACTCCCATGACAAAAAAGATACCGCTGCTGATCGACACCGACCCGGGCGTGGATGACGCGCTGGCGCTGCTGATGGCCTTCAACGACACCCGTCACGAGGTGGTTGGCCTGACCATCGCGGCCGGCAACGTGGGGCTGGAGCACACCGTGCGCAACGCCTTGAAGGTCTGCGAGGTCGCCGGCCGCGCGGATGTGCCGGTGTACGCCGGCTGCCCGCAGCCGCTGTTGCACCCCTCGGTCGATGCGGCGCACGTGCACGGCATCGATGGCTTCGGCGATGTCGGCCTGCCGGCGGCCAAGCGCAGCGCCGAGGCCGAGCATGCTGCGCTCGCCATCCTGCGCCTGTCGCACGACTACGCGGGCGAGCTGTTGCTGGTCGCCCTGGGCCCGCTGACCAATCTGGCCCTGGCGCTGACCCTGGACCCGAGCCTGCCGCAGCGCGTCGGCCGGCTGGTGGTGATGGGTGGGGCGTTGACCGGGCACGGCAACATCACGCCTGCCGCTGAATTCAACATCGGCTTCGACCCGGAGGCCGCACACATCGTGTTCCGTGGCTTCCCGCACTTCGACGTGGCCGACTGGGAAGCCACCATCGCGCACGGCCTGCTGCATCGCGATGTCGAGCAATGGCTGGCCGCCGATAGCGCTCGCGCCCGCTTCTACGAAGAAATCTCGCGCAAGACCCGCCTGTGGTCCGAAGACAGCCGCGGCGAGTACTGGTACGCCGCCGACGCACTGGCGATGGCGTTCGCCCTGCACCCGGACGGCGCCCAGCGTCTGGAGCAGCGCCCGGTGCATATCGAATTGTCCGGCACGCACACCCGCGGCATGACCCTGGTGGACTGGAACCGGCAGGGCGGCTCGCCCGACAATGCCAATCTGCTGCTGGAGTACGACCGCCAGCGGTTCTACGGCCTGGTCGGGGCGGCATTGGCGGGCGTCTAGGGCCAACTTGCGCCGGGCGGATGCAGGCCGCTATAATGACCGGCTTATCCAGGCAGCCCGGCGCCAAGTCCATGAAAGATAACGTGCATCCCAACTACAAAGACGTCGTCTTTCACGACGTGACGTCCGATTTCAAGATTCTGACCCGTTCCACCATGGGCTCGAAAGAGACCGTGAAGTGGGAAGACGGCCAGGAATATCCGCTGATCAAGGTGGAAATTTCCTCCGCGTCGCACCCGTTCTATACCGGCAAGCACAAGGTGATCGACACCGGCGGCCGTATCGACAAGTTCCAGAAGCGCTACGCGCGCTGAACTTGCAGGACGGGCTGTACCGACAACGGCCGCGCATTGCGCGGCCGTTGTTTTTTGGGGCGTGGGCGCTTCGTTTGCGTGGTCCCGACAGGTGCGTCTACGACTTCTGTCCAAGCGACGGCCAAAATGCTGCTGTGCGATAATGACGTGATCCGAGGCGATGCCTTGGACTTCCATCACGTGCCTGCCCATGTGGGATCAGGCGCCTTCCACTGAAGGAGCGTACACAGTGTCCGATCTTGATCAGGTCACGCTCAACGCCGGCGACAAGTCGGTTGTTCTGCCGGTTCTCAAGCCCACGTTGGGCAATGATTGCGTCGATATTTCCAAGCTGACCAAAGAAACCGGTCTGTTCACCTACGACTCGGGCTTTACCGCCACCGCCAGTTGCAAGTCGGCCATCACCTATATCGATGGCGACAACGGCGTGTTGTTGTACCGCGGCTATCCGATCGAACAGCTCGCCGAGAAGTCCAGCTTCCTGGAAGTTTCGTACCTGCTGATGAACGGCGAACTGCCCACGGCGGACGAATTCAAGAAGTTCGACCACGAAGTGACGCATCACACGATGATGCACGAGTCGCTGAAGAACTTCCTCGGCGGTTTCCGCCACGATGCGCACCCGATGGCCATGCTGGCCGGTTCGGTCGCCTCGCTGTCGGCGTTCTACCACGACACCCTGGACCTCAACGATCCGGAGCAGCGCCGTCAGGCCGCCATCCGTCTGATCGCCAAGGTGCCGACCCTGGCGGCTGCGGCGTATCGTTACTCGATCGGCTGGCCGATCCGCTATCCGCGCAACAATCTGAACTACGTCGACCGCTTCCTGCACATGATGTTCGAAGTGCCGAGCGAGCCGCTGGAGATCAACCCGGTTGTCGCCAAGGCGCTGGACCTGCTGTTCATTCTGCACGCCGATCACGAGCAGAATGCCTCGACCTCGACCGTGCGTCTGGTCGGTTCGACCGGTGCCAATCCGTATGCGTCGGTCGCTGCCGGCATCACCGCACTGTGGGGCCCGGCACACGGCGGCGCCAACGAAGCGGTGTTGAAGATGCTCGAAGAAATCGGCACTGCCGATAACGTCGAGTCGGCCGTGGCCAAGGCCAAGGACAAGAACTCCTCGTTCCGTCTGATGGGCTTCGGTCATCGCGTCTACAAGAATTTCGACCCGCGCGCCAAGATCATCCGCGAGATGACCCACAAGGTGCTGGGTGAGCTGGGCGTCAACGATCCGCTGCTGGAAGTGGCATTGAAGCTGGAAGAAGCCGCATTGAAGGACGACTACTTCGTGCAGCGCAAGCTGTATCCGAACGTCGACTTCTATTCGGGCCTGATCTACAAGGCGCTCAATATCCCGGTGGAAATGTTCACCGTGATGTTTGCCATCGCGCGCACCGCCGGTTGGGTGTCGCATTGGCTGGAGCAGCAGGTCGACCCGGAAATGAAGATCGGCCGTCCGCGCCAGATCTACACCGGCTACGACAAGCGCGACTACACCGACAGCGCCAAGCGTTAATCGGCTCAAAGTCGTCTGCGTAAACGAACGCCCCGCACTTGCGGGGCGTTTTCGTTGTGGCCTGGTGCGTTTAGTGGAACAGGGCGCGCTTGCCAAGAAGGGCTGGAAAAACGTAGCGCGCAATCTTTCGGGTGAGTGCTGATGGCGCGCTCAGCAATGGAGTGCGTGCGCTCAGTCCCGCTGCTGGTAGGCGGCACTCTCCTGTTCGGCAAGCAACTGCCGCAGCTGTGCAGCCGAGGCGCGTGGCATCGGTTTTTCGTCCAGCTGCGACAGCGGCGCCTGGCGCAGGGCGTCGTAAGGCAGCACGGTCAGGTCGAAGGTCAGTTCCTCGGCACTGAACAGCCAGACCGGGAAGTCGCCGTTACGCTCGCGGTCCAGTCGCAGACGGCGCGTGCGCGCCTCGGCAGGGATGCGGTGTTCTTCCAGAAACCGCTGCACCGCGTCCGGATCGTCGCTGTGCAGCTGCAGTTGTACCGGGGCGTTCGCATCGGCGGTGCCATCCAGGACCGGGCCGGTCAGCCGCGGCTGGAATGGGCGGAGAAAATCCAGCGCACGCAAGGCGGCTTCTCGGCGTTGACGCAACCGCGCTGCGTGGTCTGGCCCGGCGAACAGACGTTGGTACTCGCGCAGTGCGTCTTCGATCTCGCGATTGCGCGGCAGCGATGCGTCGTCATGGATGCCGAGCCGGCTGGCAGCCTTGAGCTTGGCCTGGTGGAAGTCGCGGATACCGCCTTCTGCCATCAATCTGGCGGCCTCGTGGGCGAGCCGATGACGGCGTTCTCGGGTGCGCGTATCGGCGTGTTGGCGTGCGTGATGCATGACCGGGCTCCCCTGATGAACCTGAGCTCGACTCTACAACAGCCGCATGAAAACGTGGCGAATGCTTCCCGGCCCCTCCGAGGAAGCGATCGCGTAGCAGCGCGATGCCGATACCTTGCGTGTCGGAGGGCACGGCCGCGGCTTCGGGAGGAGGGTATCAACCGGTGAGATGCAGGCGCTGCCGCGCCGGCAACCAGGCCTGCAGCGAGTCGCGATAGTGCGTGGTCGAACAGCTGCTGGCCTTGCCGGCTCGCGCAAAAGATCGGTCCGGGCAGTGCGTTGGCGACCGGGCTGGTGCGTAGCAAGGGACAGTGTGTAGCGTCGCCGGCTATGTCCGCCCAGCCAGGACTGGTAACTAAGCAGCGCGTCGCGCCCTGCTCCAGCGCCACTCACGGGTGACTCGTGCAGCTTGAGCTACTTACCCAAAAATGTGCGCCCAAAAAAATGGGGAACCGGACAGCCACGCCGTCACGATTCCCCACTCACGATTCCCGATCCCCGCCGTCAGAAGATATCGAAGGCCTTCTCGTCTTGCTGTTCCTGCAGGCCGTAGTCGTAATCCTGCAGGCGATCCAGATCTTCGTTCTTGACCCATTCGACCGCGCCATTGATGGTGGCCTGGGTCATGCCCTCGGGCGGGTCGTTGGCGGCGATCGGCTTGTCCTTCAGTGCCACGCGCATGTAGTCGATCCAGATCGGCAGTGCGGCCTTGCCGCCGTACTCGCGATAGCCCAACGAACGGAAGTCATCGCGGCCCACCCACACGGTGGTGGCGTACGGGCCGCCGAAGCCGGAGAACCAGGCATCGCGGTGATCGTTGGTCGAGCCGGTCTTGCCGCCTACGTCTTCGCGTCCCAGCACTTTGGCCGCCGTGCCGGTGCCACGCTGGACTACGTCGCGCATCATCGACACCAGCTGGTAAGCGGTGCGCGCATCGATGGCGCGCGGTGCGATCTTGGTTTCGGCGATTGCCGCTGGCGCGGTTTCTGCTGGCGTCGGTGCTGCATCGGCAGCCGGAGCCGCGGGCGGCGTGGCCGGCGCCTGCGCGCCGAAGTTGAACCCGTCCACTACCTGGCTCACCGGCGCGGCGGTGCCGCCCTGCAACGCGCAGGTGCGGCAGGCCACCGCCGGCACTTCCTTGAACACCACATTGCCGTCGCGATCTTTCACCTCGTCCACGATCCAGGTGTCCACGCGCGAGCCGCCATTGGCGAACACTGCGTAGCCGCGCGCCACCGACAGCGGCGTCAGCGACGCGGTGCCCAGCGACATCGACAGGTTGGGCGGCAACTCGGCTTCCTGGAAACCGAACTGACTGATGTATTTACGTGCAAAGTCGACGCCGATCGCATCCAGCAGGCGCACCGACACCAGGTTGCGCGATTGCACCAGCGCCTCGCGCAGACGCATCGGGCCGCGGAAGCCGCCGCCGTCGTTCTGCGGCGACCAGGTCTTGCCGCGACGATCGCGGAACACCACCGGCGCATCCAGTACGATCGAGGCCGGGTTGAAGCCTTTTTCGAACGCCGAGGCATACACGAAAGGCTTGAAACTGGAGCCGGGCTGGCGCCGCGCCTGGGTGGCACGATTGAACTTGTTGCCGGCAAAGCTGAAGCCGCCGACCAGGGCGCGCAGTGCGCCGCTGTTGGCATCCAGCGACACCAGCGCCGCCTGGCCACGCGGCAGCTGGTCGATGATCCATTCGCCGTCCTTCTCGCCGGCACGGATGCGGGTCAGGTCGCCGCGCGTCAGCAACTTGGCCGGTGTCTTGTTGGTCCAGCGGCTGGCGCTGGCCGGCAGGGTCAGCTCGGTCTTGTCGCTCTGCACGACGGTGACGCCGCCGTCGGCATTGGTGCGCGCCACGATCACTGCGCGCAGGCCGCCCTGAGTAAACACGCCCGACAGATGCTTGGCCAATGCCGGCGCATCCGCATCGGCGGCAACATCGAAATGCTGCTCCACACCGTGCCAGCCGTGGCGGTGGTCGTACAGGCGCAGGCCTTCGCTGATCGCAGCATCGGCACCGGTCTGCAAGGTGGAATCGATGGTGGTGGTGACGTGGTAACCCTTGTTGAGCACATCGCCGCCGTATTTGGCGATCATCTCCTGGCGCACCAGCTCGGCCACGTACGGGGCGTACACCTCGACAGGCGGCTCGTGCGGCTTGGCGTGCATCGGCACCGCCTTGGCGGCGTCGGACTCGGCCTGGGTCACGAAGCCCAGGTCGGCCATGCGCTGCAGCACGTAGTAGTCGCGGCGTTCGCGCGCGCGCTCGGGGTTGCTGATCGGGTTGCCGCTGGACGGGAACTTGGGGATACCGGCCAGCGAGGCCATCTCGTCCAGGCTCAACTCGCTCATCTTCTTGCCGTAGTAGTACTCGGCGGCGGCACCGACGCCATAGGCGCGGTTGCCGAAGAAGCTCTTGTTGAGATACAGCTCGAAGATCTCGTCCTTGCTCAGCTCGCTCTCGATCTTGCGCGCCAGCAGGATCTCCGCCAGCTTGCGGGTGTAGCTGTATTCGGAACTGAGGAAGAACTGCCGCGCCACCTGCTGGGTGATGGTCGAGCCGCCCGGCACGCGCTTGGCGTCGGTGCTGGCCAGCAGCCACACTGCGCGGGCGATGCCCTTGTAGTCCACGCCTCCGTGCTCGTAGAAACGCGCGTCCTCGGTCGCCAGGAAGGCCTGCTTCAAGCGCAGCGGCACGTCCTTCATCTGGATCGGGTAGCGCCGGGTCTCGCCATAGACGGCCATCAGCCGGCCGTCGCTGGAGTAGACGTACATCGGCTCCTGCAGCTCGACCTGCTTGAGCGACTGCACGTCCGGCAACTTCGAGGAAATGGCGTAATACAGGCCGCCGGCAGCAATAGCGCCGAGCAGTGCGAGCACAACGAGCGTGGCCAGGATCCAGCCCAGCCAACGGCGAATACGGGGCATGTAAGAGAGATTCCGATTGCAGATTTCTTGGCCACAGAGTATAGATGACGCCGAGTTTGGCTGGGGCCGAACTCTGGGGATCGCAGAAGACAGCACTGGGGTCACGTTCGCGAGGTCATTGCCTGGCGCGTGAAGGGCTTGTCAACTGTTAAAATTTGATTATTAATACGAGGGCGCAGACATGCGTCCAAGTGCCCGTCGGCAGGGGAGTTACCGTGGGGCTTTTACCCAAGAGTCAGTCGCCACTCATTGGTGTCGACATTAGTTCTACTGCCGTGAAGCTCTTGCAGCTGTCGCGCAGCGGGAACCGTTATCGCGTGGAACATTACGCGGTGGAACCATTGCCGCCGAATGCGGTCGTGGAAAAGAACATCGTCGAAGTGGAGGCGGTGGGCGAAGCCATTCGCCGCGCCATCAACCGCTCCGGCAGCAAGGCAAAGAATGCCGCTGCGGCCGTGGCCGGGTCGGCGGTGATCACCAAGTTGATCCCGATGCCGGCCGATCTGGACGACAGCGATCTGGAGGCCCAGGTCGAACTGGAAGCCACCAATTACATTCCGTACCCGATCGAGGAAGTGAATCTCGACTTCGAGGTGCTCGGCCCGATGCCCAACAGCCCGGACATGGTCCAGGTGCTGCTGGCCGCCTCGCGCTCGGAGAATGTGGAACTGCGCCAATCGGCGCTGGAACTCGGTGGTCTGACCGCCAAGGTGATGGACGTGGAGGCCTTCGCGGTCGAAAACGCCTTTGCCCTGGTCGCTAGCGAACTGCCGGTGGCCGCCGATGCGGTGGTGGCCCTGGTCGACATCGGCGCCACCATGACCACGCTGAGCGTGCTGCGCTCCGGTCGTAGCCTGTATAGCCGCGAACAGGTGTTCGGCGGCAAGCAGCTCACCGACGAAGTGATGCGCCGCTATGGCCTGACCTACGAAGAGGCCGGCCTGGCCAAGCGTCAGGGCGGGTTGCCGGAGAGCTACGAGGTCGAAGTGCTGGAGCCGTTCAAGGAAGCGACGGTGCAGCAGATCAGCCGTTTGCTGCAGTTCTTCTATGCGGGCAGCGAGTTCAATCGCGTCGACTGCATCGTGCTGGCTGGCGGTTGCGCCGCGCTGTCGCGCCTGCCGGAGATGGTGGAAGAGCAGTTGGGCGTGACCACCGTGGTCGCCAACCCGCTCGCGCAGATGACGCTGGGTCCGAAGGTTCAGGCCCACGCGCTGGCGCTGGATGCGCCTGCATTGATGATCGCCACCGGCCTGGCCCTGAGGAGCTTTGACTGATGGCAAGAATCAATCTATTGCCCTGGCGCGCCGAGCGCCGGAAGGCGCGCGAGCGTGAGTTCTATTCCATGCTGGGCTTCGCCGCGTTGGGCGGCGTGTTGTTGTCGGCGCTGATCTGGTTCTACTACGACGGGCAGATCAGTGGGCAGACCGAGCGCAATGCGTTCCTGACCGCCGAGATCGACAAGGTCAAGGCGCAGAACGAAGAGATCAAGGAACTCGACAAGAAAAAGGACCGTCTGCTCGCCCGCAAGAAGGTGATCGAAGAACTGCAGGCCAACCGCTCGCAGATGGTGCACCTGTTCGATTCGCTGGTCCGCACCATTCCCGATGGCGTGGCGCTGACCAACATCAAGCAGGACGGCGACATCCTGACCCTGGAAGGTCGCTCGCAGTCCAATGCGCGCGTCAGTGCGTACATGCGCAATCTGGAAGGCTCGGGCTGGATGACCAATCCGGACCTGTCGATCATCGAGGCCAAGAGCCAGGACAAGGCGGCGGGCCAGCCTGCGGCTTCGTCGATGGACACCAAGGCGTTGCCGTACGTGTTCACGCTGAAGGTCAAGCTGGCCAACCCGAACGAGACTGACAAGAACGGCGCCGCGCCCGCGGTGGTGGATCCGGCTGCGCCGGGTACTGCCGCACCAGGTGCAACGCCGGCCGGTACGACGCCTGCTGCTCCGGCAGCGGCGCCTGCGCCAGCAACGCCGCCGAGCGCACCTGCAGCTGCACCGCAGGCAGCGCCGGCGCCTGCCAATCGGCCGCAGGAGGGGGCGGCGTCATGAGTAAGAAATCATTCAAGCTCAGCGATCTGGACTTCAACAACATCGGCGGTTGGCCGCAGCAGGCGCGCATCGTGTTCTGTGTGCTGGTCGGGCTGTTCATCATGGTGTTGGCCTGGTTCCTGTTGATCAGCAGCAAACGCGATGAACTGGAAGGACTGGAAGGCACCGAATCCCAGCTGCGCACCGAGTTCGAGACCCAGCAGGGGCGGGCGGTGAATCTGGAGCCGCTCAAACAGCAGCTCGCGCAGATGGAACAGGTGCTGCAGCAGATGCTGCGTCAGCTGCCCAGCAAGACCGAAATGCCGGATCTGATCATCGACATTTCGCAGACCGCGCTGTCCAGCGGCTTGTCGAACGAGTTGTTCCAGCCTGGTCCGGAATCGCCGAAGGAGTTCTACGCCGAGAAGCCGATCGCTCTGCGCATGGTGGGCAGCTACCACCAGTTCGGTGCCTTCGTCAGCGGCGTGGCCTCGCTGCCGCGCGTGGTGATCCTGACCATGCACGACATCAACCTCAAGCCCAGGGATGCCAAGGCCGGCATCACGCCGCGCGGTGCACTGGAGCTGTCCGGCACGGTCAAGACCTATCGTTATCTAGACGATGAGGAAATGGCCGTGCAGGAGAAGGCTGCGGCCGACGCTGCGAAGAAGGGCGGCCAATGACCATGAAATTGCTCAAGATATTGTCCTGCGTGGCGCTAATTGCAGTATTGCCGGCGTGTACGCGTGGCGTGACCAGCACGCCCGGCGATGCGCCGAATCTAGATGCCTGGGTGGCCGAAGTGCGTGCGCGTCCTGCGCCACCGCTGGAGCCGCTGCCGGTGATGCAGCAGTTCGAGACATTCGAATACGCAGCACAAGTGATGCGCGACCCGTTCAGCGATGCGTGGGTGACTGCGGAAGGCAGCAATGGCACGCGGCCCGATCCGAACCGGCGCAAGGAACCGTTGGAAGCCTTCCCGCTCGACGCCCTCGACATGGTGGGGACCATTGGAGGCGGCTCGGGTCTGATCGCGCTGGTGATGGCACCGGACAAGGTGACGTACCGGGTGCGGCCGGGTGTGTATCTGGGACAGAGCGATGGCCGGGTAACCGGGGTCTACGAAGACCGCATCGAGCTGATTGAACTTGTGCCGGACGGTGCGGGTGGATGGCTTGAACGGCCGGCCGCACTCGCATTGGATGATCAATAAAGTGATAGGGGATAGCACGATGACGTTTTCCAATGCACAGCGGCTGCGTCCGGTTCGGCGCCACGCGATGCTCCAGGCTTGCGCGTTGGGATTAGCGCTGGCGCTGGCCAGTGGCAGCTCGTTCGCAGCCGCCGCGCTGACCCAGCCTGCGCAGGATCCGGCCAAGGCCGCTCCGGCGAGCCTGACGGTGTCCAAGATCGATTTCAAACGCGGCGAAGATGGCGCTGGCCGTCTGATCCTGAAGTTCGACGGTCAGGGCGCCAGCCCGGACCTGCGCACCCAGGGCGACAGCGTGCTGGTGGATATCAGCAACGCCAAGCTTCCGCCGGAACTGCAGCGCCCCCTCAACGTCACCGACTTCGCAACGCCGGTGCAGCGGGTGGAGGTCAAGCCGTCTGGCTCGGGTTCGCAGCTGGTGCTGTCGACCAAGGGTGCGTTCGACTCGCTGGCCTACCAGACCGGTAACGAGTACGTGGTCGAGATCACCCCGCGCAAGGGCCAGCCGGCCGTCGGCGGCGTGAGCTCGGCAGCGGTGACCCAGGCCGCCGCGCAGATTGCAGCGCGCGGCTACAGCGGTCGCCCGGTGACGTTCAACTTCCAGGACGTGCCGGTGCGCACCGTGCTGCAGCTGATCGCCGAGGAATCCAATCTCAACATCGTCGCCTCCGACACCGTGCAGGGCAATGTCACGCTGCGCTTGATGAACGTGCCGTGGGATCAGGCGCTGGACATCGTGCTGCGGGCCAAGGGCCTGGACAAGCGCCGCGACGGTGGCGTGGTGTGGGTCGCCCCGCAGCCGGAGCTGGCCAAGTTCGAGCAGGACAAGGAAGACGCCCGCATCGCGATCGAAAACCGCGAGGATTTGATCACCGACTACGTGCAGATCAATTACCACAATGCTGCTGTGATCTTTAAAGCGCTGACTGAGGCGAAGGGGATTGGTGGCGGTGGTGGTGGTGGCGGTCAGGGTGGTGGCGGTGGCGGTGGCGGTCAGCAGGACAATGGGTTCCTATCACCGCGCGGCCGTTTGGTGGCGGACGAGCGCACCAACACCTTGATGATCAGTGATATTCCGAAGAAGGTCGCGCAGATGCGCGAGTTGATTTCGCATATCGATCGCCCGGTGGATCAGGTGCTGATCGAAAGCCGGATCGTGATTGCGACTGATACGTTTGCGCGGGATCTTGGTGCGCGCTTTGGTGTCACGGGCGCGACTGGCCGGGGTATCCTCAGCGGCTCGCTGGAAAGTAACGTCAACTACCTCAACACTTCTGCGCAAGCTCGCCTGGAGCGTGCTAATGGCGGCACACAGACGACGTTGCCGGCGCATCTGTTTCCGTCCGGGCTGAATCTCGATCTTGGGGCAGGAGGCTTCACGAACAGTGGTGCGGCGGGTCTCGCCTATACCTTGTTGGGTTCTAACTTCAACCTGGATATCGAGCTGTCGGCGATGCAGGAAGAAGGGCGCGGCGAAGTCGTTTCCAATCCGCGCATCGTGACCGCCAACCAGCGCGAGGGTGTGATCAAGCAGGGTCGCGAAATCGGCTATGTAACGATCAGCGGTGCAGGTGTTGCAGGCGGCGGCTCGCAGGCTAACGTGCAGTTCAAGGAAGTCCTGCTTGAACTGAAGGTCACGCCGACGATTACGAACGACAATCGCGTGTTCTTAAATATGAATGTCAAAAAGGATGAGGTTGCGCGATTTATCGACCTGCCGCAGTACGGTACCGTGCCGGAAATTAACCGTCGGGAAGTCAATACGGCAGTATTGGTGGGTGATGGCGAGACGGTAGTGATCGGTGGTGTATACGAATTCACAGATCGTGAAAGCGTGTCGAAGGTGCCGTTTCTGGGCGATATCCCATTCCTGGGCAATCTGTTCAAGAAGCGT
This sequence comes from Xanthomonas sp. Leaf148, assembly GCF_001423585.1. Lineage (GTDB taxonomy): Bacteria > Pseudomonadota > Gammaproteobacteria > Xanthomonadales > Xanthomonadaceae > Xanthomonas. Next base: position 1,013,370 of record NZ_LMOP01000008.1, read on the forward strand.
GGGCGCAGCAAGGAGAAGGCCGAGTTGTTGGTCTTTGTCACCCCAAAGGTATTGCGAGTGGCAAGCGCAGCGCGCTGAACGCAATGCATGAAGGAGGCCGCGAAAGCGGCCTTCTTCTTTTTCAGGGTCTACTTTTTAGAGACTGCTTGAGTGCTGCCAAGCGCGCATCCGAGCGCGGTGTATGCATAGTCTGATGATCGTGTGATCATCTATCCAGATCTCTGCTTCTCAGGTTTGCCCTGCGCTGTTAACCGGTAAATGGTCACGCTCGCTATGGCTTGGGTAGGAGCATGACCCCGGTCACTCACTGAACCTCTCGCCATCGGCAAGTGAACCAATTGCGTTCGAATCGGTCACACTGGTCCTATGAACGCACCGCCGCTATTGCCCCCCGAAGCCGCTGCCGCGCCCGCCGAGGACCGGCTGCATCGTCAATTCACTTCTCTGCGCGAGTCATTGGCGCAGCGCATCGTCGGTCAGTCTGCGCTGGTCGAGCGGCTGCTGATCGCCTTGCTGGCCGATGGCCATTTGCTGGTCGAGGGCGCGCCAGGGTTGGCCAAAACCACCGCGATCCGTGCGCTGGCCTCGCGACTGGAAGCCGACTTCGCGCGGGTGCAGTTCACTCCTGACCTGCTGCCCTCCGATCTGACCGGTACCGAGATCTGGCGTCCGCAGGACAGCCGTTTCGAGTTCATGCCAGGGCCGATCTTCCATCCCATCCTGCTGGCCGACGAGATCAATCGCGCGCCCGCCAAAGTGCAGTCTGCGTTGCTGGAAGCGATGGGGGAGCGGCAGGTCACTGTCGGTCGTCATACCTATGCGTTGCCGCAGCTGTTCCTGGTGATGGCGACCCAGAACCCGATCGAGCAGGAAGGCACGTTCCCGTTGCCCGAGGCGCAACTGGATCGGTTCCTGATGCATGTGCGCATCGGTTATCCGCAGGCCGACGCGGAGGCGGAAATCCTGCGTCTGGCACGCGAAGCGGCGCGCGACACGCTGGAAAAGCACGAGACCGTGCCGGACAAGATTCCGCTGGAAGACGTCTTCGCCGCACGACGTGTGGTGCTGGATGTGCATCTGGCGCCACAGCTCGAGCGCTATCTGATCGAAATCGTGCTGGCCTCGCGTGATCCGCAACGTTACGACCCTGCATTGGCGCGGCGAATTGCCTGGGGCGCGAGCCCGCGTGGCTCGATTGCACTGGAGCGCTGCGCGCGTGCGCGTGCGTGGCTGGCCGGGCGCGACTACGTGACCCCGGACGACATTCGCGCCATCGCGCCGGACGTGCTGCGCCACCGCGTGTTGCCCAGTTACGAAGCCACGGCGGAAGGCTGGGATGGCGAACGCCTGGTTGCTGCGTTGCTGGACAAGATTCCGCTGCCCTGATCGGGCAGCGGGTTGCCGAGGGATGCTGCCCTCTCGCCCGACTCCGATGTCTTCGATGCCGTCTTCCTCCCCCGCACATCCCGCTTCGTCCGTTGCCGGCGATGGCCTGCGCCCAAGCCTTGCCGAGTTGATCGCATTGCGTGGCACTGCGTTGCATCGCGGGCAGCCGGGGCGTGGCCGACATGGGTTGGTGGGGCCAGTGCCGGCCACCACCCGCGGGCGTGGGATGGAGTACGCCGAGTCGCGCGAATATGTCGCCGGCGACGATGCGCGGCATATCGATTGGCGCGTCACCGCACGGACCGGGCGTGCGCATACCAAATTGTTTCAGGCCGAGCGCGAACGCTTGAGTCTGATCGTTGCCGATACCTCGCCTGCGCTCTTTTTCGGGACGCGGGTGCGCTACAAGTCGGTGCAGGCGGCGCGCGCTGGCGCGGTGGCAGCATGGCTGGCGCAGCGGCAGGGCGACCGGATTGCCGCGTTGCGGGGTACCGCCAGCGAAGCACCGATTGCACCTCGGTCGGGTCAGCGCGGTGTGCTGCCGGTGCTGGATGCATTGGCGCGCTGGTATGCGCAGCCGCCGTCTGGCGATGCCGGGCTGGAGGTTGCGTTGGACCATGCGGCGCGCCTGCTGCGTCCTGGTGCGCGCCTGACGGTGCTGGCCGATGCGCGAAGTGCGAGCAAGATTTCTGCGACGCGCTGGTCTGGTCTGGCGTTGCATCACGAGGTGGTGGTGATCGTGTTGGTCGATCCCCTGGAACTGTCGCCGCCGGCGCGGGCGCTGAGCTTCGATGTGCGAGGCGAGCGCATTGCGGTGGACCTCGGAAGCCAGGCCGCGCGTGCGCGCTGGCAGGCCGAGTTCGTCGCGCCGCTGGAACAGCTGGCCACGACGCTGCGATCGCGTGGCGTGCGCTTGCATCGGCTGTCTACCGACGATGCCAGCGATGCGTGGTTGAGCGGCAGTACGCTGATGCGGGGCGCATGACGATGGCACCGCAGTCGCTTCCGCTGCGCGATGTCCATCTGCCGCCGTCGCCGTCGTGGTGGCCGTTGGCGCCGGGGTGGTGGCTGGTGATCGCTGTGGTCGTGCTGATGCTGGTTGGTGCGTGGTTCTGGTGGTGGCGTCGTCGTCGGCAGCAGCGCGGCTGGTTGGCTGCCTTCGATGCCGAGCTGCAGCGTGCGACGACGCCTGCGCAGCGCCTGGCGACCTTGTCGATGCTGTTGCGCCGCGCGGCGCGCACGGTGGATACGCAGGCCGACCGCTTCCAGGGCGAGGCGTGGTTGCGGTTTCTGGACGGGCGCAAGAGCAAGACCCAGGCGTTTTCGCAGGGGCCAGGACGGGCCTTGCTCGAAGGTGGGTTTCAACGCGCACCGGCAGTGACCGATCTGGATGCCGTGCAGGCGTTGGCGCGGCAACGTTTCTTGCGGCTGATGCGGGGCCAGCGATGAACTGGCTGCAGTGGTCGCAATGGCAGGACGCGTTGGCGCATTGCGCGTGGCCATGGGCGTGGTGGTTGATGCCGCTGCCGCTGCTGATGTGGTTCTGGCCGCAGCGCCGTGCCGACACGGCCGCGCTACGTGTGCCGTATGCCGATCAATTGCATGCAGTCGCCCAGGCACGGCGCGTGCCCGCCTTGCGCATGCCGCGCTGGCTGGCATGGCTGGGCTGGTTTCTGTTGTGCGCCGCGCTGGCGCGTCCGCAGCAATTGGGTGAGGTGATCCAGCCGCCGCGCGAGGCGCGGCAGATGATGCTGGCGGTGGATCTGTCCGGCAGCATGAGCGAGCCGGACATGGTGCTTGGCGGCAATGTGGTCGATCGCCTCACCGCCGCCAAGGCGGTGTTGTCGGACTTTCTGGATCGGCGCAACGGCGACCGCGTCGGCCTGCTGGTTTTCGGCCAGCGCGCCTATGCGCTCACACCACTCACTGCCGACCTGACCTCCGTACGCGACCAGCTGGCCGACAGCGTGGTGGGGCTGGCCGGGCGCGAGACCGCCATTGGCGATGCGATCGCGTTGTCGGTCAAACGGCTGCGCGAACAGAAACAGGGCCAGCGCGTGGTGGTGTTGCTCACCGATGGCGTCAATACCGCCGGTGTGCTCAATCCGTTGAAGGCGGCCGAATTGGCCAAGGCAGAGGGCGTGCGTGTGCACACCATCGCCTTCGGCGGTCGCGGCGGTTACTCGTTGTTCGGCGTGCCGATCCCGGCAGGCGGCAACGACGATATCGATGAGGCGGGCTTGCGCAAGATTGCCGAGCAGACCGGTGGGCGCTTCTTCCGCGCCCGCGATACCGAAGAGCTGGCCGGCATCTATGCCGAGCTGGATCGACTGGAGCCGGTGAAGGCGGTCGGCCCGTCGGTGCAGCCGCGTGTGGAGCGCTATTACTGGCCGTTGGGCGCAGCCTTGCTGATTGCCTTGCTTGCTTACGTACTGCCGCGGAGATGGCGATGAACGCGCTGTCGGAAGGACTGGCCACACTGCATCTGCTGCGCCCGGATTGGCTGTGGGCGCTGTTGCTGATCGTGCCGGCAGCGCTGCTGTGGCACCTGCGTCGACGCAGCGCCAATGTGTGGCGCAACAGCGTGGACGCGCATTTGTTGCCGGCCTTGTTGGTTGCCGGTGGCCGGCGGGGCTGGTGGGGCTTCGTGCTGGCCGCGCTGACCTATGCGCTTGCGGTGGTGGCGATGAGCGGGCCGAGCTGGCGGCAGATCGAGCGCCCGGTGTTTCAATCGAGTATGCCGTTGGTGGTGGTGCTGGATCTGTCGTCCAGCAGCAATGCGACCGATCTGCCGCCATCGCGCCTGCTGCAGGCCCGCGCCAAACTTGCCACGCTGCTGCGCAAGCGCGCTGGCGGCGACGTGGCGCTGCTGGTCTATGCCGGCGAAAGCTTTACCGTTGCGCCATTGACCGAAGACGCGGCCAACGTGGCGCTGTTTCTGGATGCGCTGTCGCCATCGGTGATGCCGGTGGACGGCAAACGTGCCGACAGGGCCATCGATGCAGCCGCCCGGCTGTTGCAGCAGGCGGGCTTCAAACAGGGCGATATCCTGCTGGTCAGCGATAGCGCCGACAGCTCGGCGGAAAGCGCCGCACGCACCGCACGCGCAGGTGGGTTCCATGTTTCCGCACTCGGCGTAGGCAGCCCACGTGGCGCCGCCTACCGCACCGGCAGCGGCGAGATCGCGCAGGCAAAACTGGATGAGGCAAGCCTGCGCGACCTGGCCGGGCAGGGCGGCGGGCGCTACGCGCGCATCGCGCCGGACGACGCCGATCTGCAAGCGCTGGGGGTGCTCGATCCCGCGCAACAGCCGCTGGCCGATGAAACCTCAGAAGCCAACGGCGGCAAGACCTGGCTCGACGAAGGCTACTGGCTGGTGCTGCCGGTGATGCTGTTTTCGCTGTTGGCGTTTCGACGCCGCGCAGTCGTGGCGATGGTCGCGTTGATGTGCGTGTTGCCGCTGGCGCAGCCTGCACAGGCGGCCGACGGCACCTTGTGGCAGCGCGCTGATCAGGTGCAGCAGCAGCGCCTGGATGCCGGCGTGCAGGCGTACCGCAAGGGCGATTTTGCCGCTGCGCAAAAGGCATTCGAAAGCGTGCCGACCGACGAGGGGCTTTACAACCTGGGCAATGCGCTGGCGCGACAAGGCCAGTACGACGAGGCGATTGCGGCCTACGATCGTGCGCTCAAGCAGCATCCCAAGCAGGCCGATGCGATCGCCAATCGCGCGGCGGTCGATGCAGCGCGCAAGCGCCAGCAGCAGAACGACAAGGATGGCAAAGGCCAGTCCAAGGATCAGAACCAGTCGGGCAAGAACAAGCCCGGTCAGGAGTCGTCCGGGCAAGACCAGCAGAACGCTAAAAACGCCGGCAAAGATGGGCAGAACACCCCAGGTGAGCAAGGCAAGCAGGACGGCAAGGATCCACCGTCCGACGCGCAGACACCGCAGGACGGCAAGTCGCAGCAGCAATCGTCCAAGGACGGCAAGGGCGAGCAAAGCAAGCAAGACACGCCACCGCAATCGGCCGATGCAAAGGCGCAGCAGCAGGCCGACGAGGCGCAGCGTCGCAAGATGCAGCAAGCCATGGCGCAGGCCGGCGACAAGGGCGCCGATGCGAAAGGCAAGCCGGAGGCCGCGATGGCAAGCGAGACGCCGGAGCAGCGCGAGCAACGTCAGGCAGTGGATGCGTGGTTACGGCGGGTGCCGGACGATCCGGGCAGCCTGCTGCGCACCAAATTCAGGCTGGAATACGAACGCAGACAACGGGACGGACGATGATCGGCACACACCACTTGCGCCGCGGTGCGATCGGCATGCTGGCGAGCATGATGTTGTTCGTTTGCACACCGGTGGGTGCGGTCACGCGCGCCTGGCTGGACCGCGACAGCGCCAATGCCGGCGACGTGGTCATGTTGAATATCGAAACCGACCAGCGCGGCGTCGATCCGGATTACACACCGTTGCGCAACGATTTTGCGCTGGGCGCCAAGAGCGCCAATCAGCAGATGCAGGTGACCAACGGGTCGGTAACGGTACGCGCGTTATTCGGCGTGGTGTTGACGCCGCGCAAGAGCGGCGAGCTGATCGTGCCCGCGATCCGGGTCGGCAACGAACGCACCGAGCCGCTGCGACTGCAGGTGGTGGCCTCGGCGAACGATCCGGCAAGCAATAGCACTGGAAATCGCAGTGGTGGTGGCAACGGCAACGGCAGCGCTGCTGCCAGCGAGCCAAGCGCAGCGCAGGGCAATGAAGAGGTCTTCGTCCAGACGCAGGTGGACGACCCGCAGCCCTACGTGCAGCAAAGTGTGGGCGTGGTGGTGCGGTTGTACTTCGCCAATCAGCTGGCCTCCGGCGAGCTCGATCTGGAAGCGCCCGATGGCGCATCGCTGCAACGCATCGGCGATGACGTCAGTTCGGTCAAGCTGGTCAACGGACGGCAGTACAACGTGGTGGAGCGGCGCTATCTGCTGGTGCCCGAGCGCAGCGGCCGCTTGCTGTTGCCGTCGGCGCGCTTCAATGGCCGCTCGGCGGGCGGTTTCTTCGATGATTATTTCGGTCGTGGCAATGGCGAACTGAGTGCGCGCAGCGCCAGCATTCCGCTGCAGGTGCGCGCGCAGCCGGCCACTGCGCCGCAGCCGTGGCTGCCGCTGCGTAGCCTGCAGCTGCGTTATACGGCCACGCCGCAACGCGCAACCGCCGGGGAAGCGACGCAGTTCGTGGTGGAAGCCAGCGCGCGTGGCGCTACCCAGGCACAGTTCCCCGAGTTGCCCACGCCGAGCGTGCCCGATGCGCAGGTGTTCGCCGAGCCGCCGCAATACGAAGAACGTTTTGTGGACGGCTCGCCGCAGCTGCGGCTGACCCGTCGCTATTCGATCGTGCCCAACCGCGCCGGCCCGTTGGTCGTGCCCGGTCTGCAGGTGGCGTGGTGGGACGTCGGTGCGGGCGCGGCAAAGACGGCCTCGGTGCCGGATCTGACCTTGGACGTGGCCGCGGGGAGTGGCGCTTTCGCGGCGCCTGCGCCTGCGCCCGCCGCAAGCCCGTCGAGCACTGCTGCAGCGCCCGTGCCCACGGCTGGCACGCTGAGTTTGCAGCCACCACTGCCCGCGCAACGGCCATGGGGCTGGATCGCTGCGGCGCTGGGTTTTGCGTTGCTATGGGTCGTCACGCTGGTGTGGGCGTTGTTGCGTAAGCGCGGTGGCTTGCACAGTGCTCCCAGTGCCAACGGCGGCGATGCGCCCGCGCCTGGCCGGCGCGTGACGCATGGCGTGGCCGAGTTGCGCCGCGCGCTGGATAGCGGTGGCATGGACGATGTGGCTACCGTGCTGTGCGGCATGGCTGGCGTGGCCGATATCGACAGCGTGTTGTCGGCGCTGGCGGATCCTGCCCAGCGCGTTGCGGTGGCACGCATGCAGCGCGCCCGTTGGGGCGGCGATGGCGATGTGGCGGGCGCGCGTGCGGCATTGCGCGAGGCCTTTGCCAAGGGGCCTCGCTGGCGGCACGCGAGCGCTGCAGAACCTGAGGTGCTGGCGCCGTTGTATCCGCCAGCGACTTGATCGCCTGCGCGGCATCGGCGCAGGCCGACAGGTCATGAAGCGGCGCCTTAGTTGTGCATCGCTGTGGCTCTCAGAGCAGTTAACAACGCGTGTGCAGTCGCCAGTCGGTGCGGCTGGCGCTCTGAACTCAGGTCTCATTCGGACACTTCGGTTCTAAGCGCGTCGTCGACGCATGTACCTGAAAACTGCTTGCTACGTTTTGTTTGCAGCTCCTGGTTCCTGCGATCAGCTGCGTTGCCGAAAACAAGGCGTTGCGGCTGCGATTTGGCTGCGAGGCCCTTGCCCGCCCACCATCGCGGGACACGCTGCAAGTACGTCCTTGTAAGCTCTTACGCGGCATCCATGCCGCGTAAGGTCCCGCGACGGTGAGCGGGCAAGGACCAATCAATAGTGTCGGTGTGCATGGTGCAAGCAAGGTATGACGCCTGCGTTCGGATAACGGCGAGTTTTGTCATCCTTCCAACGCAAGCAGATCAACGGCCACTTCGCTGCAGGGCCCTTGCCCACCCACCATCGCGGGACACGCCGCAAGTACGTCCGTGTAGGCTCTTTGGCGGCATCCATGCCGCCAAAGGTCCCGCGACGGTAAGCGGGCAAGGGCCAGTTGCGTCGGTCGGTGTGCATGGGCGAGCAATGCGTAAGTTCGCTCTGCGATCCATGGCGCTCGCTAGCGCTACCTTTTTGCGCCTACGTTTGTTGAAGTCGATAACGCAGTTGCTTGCATCGGCAAGCTAGCGTGCCACGCGCTGCGATCAGCTTTTTCAGGCAAACACCGACCAACGTCATGGTGCGGTGTCCTTGCCGCTTGCGGGACCGTGTGGCGGCATGGATGCTGCCACCGAGCCTCCAAGGACGGATTTACGGCGTGTCCCGGAAGTGGTGAGGGCATCGCGCCCTCGACCGGCTTGGCTTTAGAAGAGTTATCCGGTGTCAAAGCTCAAAGCCTCAGCCGCAGTGAAATGAGTTGATGCCAAGCCCAAAGTCCCAGGCCCCGGCGCCAACCGCCAAGCGCCAAGCGCAATGGCAGCCTGCATCGACACGAGCATCCAAGCGCGAGCATTCGACAAAGCAACCCACCAGCGCGTGCTGCAGTACAAGCGCGTGCAGCAGTAGGGGAATCGCTTCCTGATTCAAGCCGAGCCGGTCACTGGCCGGACCTGCCAGGCCTTGCGCGCGATGCGTGTGTTGCCGTCGCAACGCTCGCAGCAACTGCCCTTGAGAGGTACACCTACCCTCGGGCAGGTGCAGCGCGGCGTGGCTGCCTCGATGGCGTTTGTTAAGCTCCGGCCTTTGTGTCCAGATCAAGGCCCACCAGATGACTGCATCCCCAGCCGCACGCCGCCCGGGCCTGCCCCTGCATTGGAAGATGGGCATTGGGTTCGCCGTCGGCCTATTGCTGGGTCTGGCCGTCTACTATCTGGCCGGCAGCGATGCCGAGTGGGTGCGCCTGGCGACCAAGTACGTGACCACGCCGTTCTCGCAGATCTTCCTCAATCTGATCTTCATGCTGATCGTGCCGCTGTTGTTTTCGGCACTGGTGATGGGCATCTCCGAGATGGGCGACATCCGCGCGCTAGGCCGCGTGGGCTGGCGCACGCTGGGCTACACCGTCGTGTTGTCCGGCATCGCGGTGCTGCTCGGTCTGGTGTTGGTCAATGTGCTCAAGCCCGGTGCGGGCGTGGACCCGCAGCTGGCCAATCAGCTGATCCAGGAAAACGCCGAACGCACCCGCGAGATCATCTCCAGCTCCGGCACCCAGCCGCAGGGCATGGACATGCTGTTGTCGATCGTTCCCAACAACGTAGTCGCGGCCGCCTCGAGCAATGGCGCGATCCTGTCGCTGATGTTCTTTGCAGTGATGTTCGGCGTCGGCATGGTGCTGACCGCCGACGAAAAGGTCGCCACGCTCAAGCGCGGCATCGAAGGCATCTTCGAAATTTCGATGACCTTGATCGGGTTGGTGATCCGTCTGGCCCCGTATGCGGTGGCCTGCTTCATGTTCAACCTGGCCGCGCTGTTCGGGTTCGATCTGCTGATCCGCCTGGGCGCCTACGTGGGCGTGGTGGTGTTGGCGTTGGGCTTGCACATGGTGGTCAGCTACGGGCTGGCGGTGAAGTTTGCCGGGCGCTCGCCGCTGGGCTTCTTCAAGCAGACCCAGGAGGCCACGATGATGGCGTTCTCCACCGCCTCCAGTAACGCAACCCTGCCTACCGCCCTGCGCGTGGCCGATGAAATGGGCCTGCCGCCGCGCGTGTCGCGCTTTGTGCTCACCGTCGGCGCCACCGCAAACCAGAACGGCACCGCGCTGTTCGAGGGCGTCACCGTGATCTTCCTGGCGCAGTTCTTCAATGTCGACCTGAGCATCGGCCAGCAGTTCATGGTGATGCTGGTGTGCATCCTGGGCGGGATCGGCACCGCCGGCGTGCCGTCGGGCTCGCTGCCGGTGGTGGCGCTGATCTGCGCCATGGTCGGGGTCAACCCGGTCGGCATCGGCATGATCCTGGGTGTGAACCATTTCCTGGACATGTGCCGCACCGCACTCAATGTCACTGGCGATCTGGCGTTGACGACCCTGGTGGCCAAGGGCGAGGAATAGGGAATGGGGAATGGGGAAGAGCGGGCTGGTGCGATCGGGACGGGTGATGTGAGGTTCCGTCGCAGCGGTGACTGCGGTGCGAGCGGCGTTAGCCGCCAAGCTGCAACACTGCATCCGATTCCCCATTCTCAATTCTCCATTCCCGCACCCCCCAATCCCGGCCCCGCTAACACGCTCTGTGGGAGAATAGGGGTCTCCGCTTCCAGCGGTGTTCCCCTCCGCTTCCATAGACGCCCATGACCCAGCCCACCCGCCGCCAGCTGGCCAACGCCATCCGTTTTCTCGCCGCAGATGCGGTCGAAGCCGCCAAGTCTGGCCATCCCGGCATGCCCATGGGCATGGCCGATATCGCCGAAGTGCTGTGGAACGATTATTTCCGGCACAACCCGAACAACCCGCAGTGGTTCAACCGCGACCGCTTCGTGCTGTCCAACGGCCACGGCTCGATGCTGCAGTACGCGCTGCTGCACCTGACCGGCTATGACCTGCCGATCGAGCAGCTCAAGCAGTTCCGCCAGTTGCACAGCAAGACCGCCGGCCACCCCGAGCGCAGCGAAACCCCCGGCGTGGAGACCACCACCGGTCCGCTGGGGCAGGGTTTCGCCAATGCAGTGGGCTTTGCGCTGGCCGAGAAGTTGCTGGCGCAGCGCTACAACCGTCCGGAGCTGCAGATCGTCGACCACCGGACCTGGGTGTTCATGGGCGACGGTTGCCTGATGGAAGGCATCTCGCACGAAGCCGCCTCGCTGGCCGGTACCTGGGGCCTGGGCAAGCTGGTCGCGTTCTGGGACAACAACCATATCTCCATCGACGGCAACACCGATGGCTGGTTCAACGACAACACACCGGCACGGTTCGAAGCGTACGGCTGGCACGTGATCCGCGATGTGGACGGGCATGATGCCGACAAGATCAAGGCGGCGATTGAAGCGGCGCTGGAAAACAGCGACAAGCCAACCCTGATTTGCTGCCGCACCAAAATTGGCTTCGGTGCGCCCACCAAAGCCGGCAAGGAATCCTCGCACGGCGCGCCGCTGGGCAAGGAAGAGCTGGAAGGTGCCCGCAAGGCGCTGGAATGGCCGTATGGTCCGTTCGAAATTCCCGAAGAAATCTACGCCGGCTGGCGCGCAGGTGGCACTGGCACGCTGCGTCAGGCCGAGTGGGAGCAGTTGTTCGACAAGTACGGCAAGCAGTACGCGGCCGAAGCTGCCGAACTGACCCGTCGCTCGCACGCCGAGCTGCCGGCCGACTTCATCGCCCAGGCCGATGCCTACATCGCCAAGGCGCAGGAAGACGGCCAGACCATCGCCTCGCGTAAGGCCTCGCAGCTGGCGATCGAAGCGTTTGCGCCGTTGCTGCCCGAGTTGATCGGCGGCTCGGCCGATCTGGCGCATTCCAACCTGACCCTGTGGAAGGCCAGCAAGTCGGTGGCCACCGACGACCCGGATGCCAACTACGTGTATTACGGCGTGCGCGAGTTCGGCATGACCGCCATTGCCAATGGTCTGGCGCTGCATGGCGGCTTCATTCCGTTCGACGCCACCTTCCTGGTGTTCAGCGACTACGCGCGTAATGGCGTGCGCATGAGCGCGTTGAATCCGGCGCATGCCATCCACGTGTACACGCACGACTCGATCGGCCTGGGCGAAGACGGCCCGACCCATCAGCCCGTGGAGCACCTGGCATCGCTGCGCTACATCCCCAACAACGATGTATGGCGCCCGGGCGATGCGGTTGAGTCGGCGGTGAGCTGGAAGGCCGCAATCACCCGTAAGGACGGCCCGAGCTGCCTGATCTTCAGCCGCCAGAATCTGCAGCACCAGCCGCGCAGCGCCGAGCAGATCAAGCTGATCGAACGCGGTGGCTACGTGCTGGCCGACGCGGAAGGCGGCACGCCGGACGTGATCCTGATCGGCACCGGTTCGGAAGTGGGCCTGGCGGTGGAAGCCAAGAAGACGCTGGATGCGGCCGGTTTGAAGACACGCGTGGTGTCGATGCCGTCCACCGATGTATTCGATCGCCAGGATGCGGCGTATCGCGAATCGGTGTTGCCCAATGCAGTGCGCAAGCGCGTGGCGGTGGAAGCGGGTGTGACTGGCTTCTGGCGCAAGTATGTCGGCCTGGATGGCGATGTGGTCGGTATCGACACCTTCGGCGCCTCGGCCCCGGCCGATCAGCTGTACGCGTACTTCAAGATCACCGCCGAGCACGTGGTGCAGGCGGCGAAGGCGCTGTAAGCGCGCAGCGTTGCGGATAAGAAAAACGCCGGCCAATGCCGGCGTTTTTCGTTGTGGCTGCCAGTGACGTCATCGTTGGATGCGCGCATTGCTGCGGAATCGGTTGCGGCTCCCGGCCCTTGTGATGCTGAGAGGGCGCAATGCCCAGGTGGCGGGTCTGCGTTGCAGAACGCGTCTACGCGTGGGGCAAGCAGTCGCGGCATGCCGGTGATGCAAGAGTGCTGCACCACGCAGCACCAGGCCGCCGGATGGCCGTGCAGTAGTGGCGTCCCGCTCCTAGCGCGCGTGCTTCACCAGCGTCTCTGCACGAATCCGTTCCAGTACCTTCAACTGCGCGTCCATCATGGTCGGGTTGGGGTCGTGCCCGGTGCGCGGTAGCGGCAAAAACGCCTTGCTCGGGGCAGAAATCGCATCGAAATAGGCTTTGCTGACCTCTGCTGGCGTGACCAGGTCCTGGTCGCCCTGCAACAGATAGACCGGCATGGCGAAGCGGGTTCCCAGTGTGCGCAGATCGATGCCCGGGCCCATGCCGTCGCCGTGCAGACCGACGAACTGCAGGAACGAATAATCCTCTCCTGCCTCGTACGCGGCGCGGTATTCCGGCGTGTCGTAGTCCGGCGCGAAGGTGAACCAGCCCGCGGGCGCAGGCTCGGTCTGCAGCGCTTCGTAGGTACGTGTCAGACGCCGCAGGATGCCGAAGTTGCGTGGGTTGATCCACGGCGGAGGGCCTATCTTTTCCAGTTTGCCGATGGCCTCGGTATCGCTGGCCGCGCGCGCCAGCTGCAATGTCTTTGCGTAACTCGCCGCCATGTCGTCCTGGTAGTTGGCCAGTTGCGCGGTGCCGACATAGGCCTGAAACAGGTCCGGTTGCGCCATGGCGATGTTGACCGCCAGCGCCGACCCCCATGAGCCACCCATGAGGATCAACGTGCGCTTGCCCAGCCGTTGCGCGGCATAGCGGGCGATCGCCACGCCATCCTCGCTCAGCCGTTGCACGGTCAACGTGTCGCCATCGGCCGGCGTGCTGGCAGCGTAGGTCTTGCCTGCGCCGCGCTGATCCCATTGCACGATGGTGAAGTGCTGCGTCCAGCTGCCGAACAACTGCTGCGCAAAGGGCGTATTGGGGTTGCCCGGCCCGCCGTGCACGATCAGCACGACCGGGTTGCGGCAATCCTGCCCGTCGATGGTGACCCATTGCGCGATGCCGCCGATCTGCACAAGGCCGGATTCCGCAACACTGGTACCCGGCTGCTGGCAGGCAGCGCTCACTGCGACTTCTTCCGCGTGTGCGTCGACGACAGCAGAGGCGCAAAGCAGCAACAGCGCGCCACCCTTCCAAGTCTTCTTCATGCGATCCCTCGTGGTGCTGCGTGTTTGCGCTACGCAAAGCCAGTCCTGCGGCGCTCATCCGAGTATCACCGCAGCGTGAGTCCTGCTGCAATGCAGATCGCAGCAGTGCGCGATCTATCGGTTGATCGCTGGTCCTCGCTCGTACCTACACGCCACTACGCTGATCAGTTTGCGACTCGCGTGGGACTGGGGTCTGCGATGGCAAGGCGATGCGGCGCAGGTGTCAGCGGTGGCGATGGCCGTGCTGACCAGGCCGTTGTGATCGCGCTCCGTAAGCGTCGCCGACCAGTGCACCGCTTTCGCGCGCTAGCGCTGCAGCCAGTTCAGTGCGCCGATGTGTGCGTGCTGCATGCGAGTGACGCCTCGATGTGCTGTCCGCTTGACCGAGGAGCGTGTACCGGTCGAGGCCGCTGGCAGGCGCAAAACCTTGCTGTGGCGTTCGCTTGGGCCGGCCTTTCTGCCGGCCGACCCTGGCGTTGCCTATTTAAAATGTGAATCATTCCCATTAAAATGTTGCACTGCCGCGGTTTCGCGGTGCGTCCTCCCCCTGTATACCGCCGCCTTCGCGTGGCGGCTTGCCCTCGACTGTCTGCGCTGGAGTTGTGATGAATCGTCTTGCCGTAATGCGTCTTCTTCTCATTGGGCCGCGCCCGCGCGCGCTGTCGCATGCGGTGTTCGCCGCGCTGTGCACATTGTCGGCAGGTCAGGCCATGGCCGAAACGCCGACCGGCGATGCCGAGGTCACCACGCTGGACCGGCTCAACGTGCAGGGCGAGCTGGTCAAGGGCTATACGGTGGAAAAGACCACCGCCGGCACGCGCATGAACCTGTCGCTGCGCGAGATTCCGCAGTCGGTCAGCGTGATCACGCGCGACCGCATGGACGACCAGAACCTGCAGAGCATCACCGATGTGCTCAACAACGTCTCCGGTATCTCGGTGGCCCAGAGCGATAGCGAACGGCTGGAGTTCTATGCGCGCGGTTTCTACATCGACAACTACCAGTTCGATGGCATTCCGGCGTACATGGAGCAGGCCTGGAGCTATGGCGATTCGGCGTTGGACGTGGCGTTGTACGACCGGGTGGAAGTGGTGCGTGGCGCCACCGGCCTGCTGACCGGCTCGGGCAACCCGTCGGCCTCGATCAATCTGGTACGCAAGCATGCGGTGAGCCGCGACTTCACCGGTACCGTGTCGGTAGGCGGTGGCGACTTCAACAAGACCCGCAGCGTGGCCGATGTCACCGTGCCGTTGAGCCCTGAAGGCACCGTGCGCGCACGCGTGGTCGGCGTGTATCAGGACGGCGAATCCGATATGGATCGCTATAACCTGCGCAAGAAGATCGGCTCGGCGATCATCGATGCCGACCTCACCGACAGCACCTTGCTGAGCGTGGGCTACGAATACCAGAAGAAGGAATCCGACGACGTCACCTGGGGCGGCTTCCCGCTGTTCTACAGCGATGGCACCCGCACCAACTACGACCGCTCGTTCAATCCCGCCGCCGACTGGACGTTCTGGGACACGCGTCTGCAGCGTATCTTCGCCAGCCTGCAACAGAGCTTCGACAACGGTTGGACCCTCAAGGCCAACGTGAGCCACGAGAAGACCGAAGCGTCCAATCACCTGTTCTATCCGTTCTATACGATCTTCGGCTTCGACCGCGCCACCGGCGGTGGCGTGGTGCCGTATTCGGGCAACTACCAGACCGAGCGCAAGGCCGATGGCGCCGACGTCTACGCGGAAGGTCCGTTCCAGTTGTTTGGCCGCGAGCATCATCTGGTGGCCGGCGCCAGCTACAACCGCCGCGAGTACGTCAACAACGGCACCTTCGATTTCCCGGCGCCGCTGGACAGCTACCTCGGCTGGAACGGCGCGTATCCGGAACCCAACTGGAGCCCGCGCACGGTGCAGAGCGAAGGCACCATCAAGCAGAAGGCCGCCTATGTGGCCGCACGTTTTTCGCTGGCCGAGCCGCTGACGCTGCTGGTGGGCGCGCGCTATACCGATTGGCAAATCGATGGCCGCAACGCCGATGCGGCGCAGGGGCTGGTGCCGTTCTCCGATAGCCAGACCGAAGTCACCCCGTACGCCGGTCTGGTCTACGACATCGACGACGTATGGTCGACCTACGTCAGCTACACGGAGATCTTCAACCCGCAGACCTTGCGCGATGCCAACGGCGGCTACCTCGATCCGCTGAGCGGCAAGGGCTACGAAGCCGGCGTCAAAGCCGCCTGGTTCGACGACCAGCTCAATGCCTCGCTGGCGCTGTTCCGCATCGAGCAGGACAACCTGGGCGTGGCCACCGGCGGCTTTGTGCCGGGCAGCAGCGAGTCTGCTTATGAGGCGGCCAGTGGCGTGGTCAGCGAAGGCTTCGACTTCGAGCTGTCCGGCCGTCTGGCCACTGGCTGGAATGCGACCTTCGGTGCCTCGCACTACACCGCCCGCGACGACAGCGGCACGTCGATCAATACGCACCTGCCGCGCACCACCATCAAGTTGTTCAACAGCTACACCCCGCAAGGTGCGTGGAGCGACCTGACCGTGGGCGCCGGTATCAATTGGCAGAACCGTTCGTACTACGTGGACCCGGTGTACGGCACGTTCCAGCAGAGTGCCTACACCCTGGTCAGTGCATTCGCTCGCTACCGTCTGTCGCCGCAGTTCTCGGTGCAGCTCAACGTCGATAACCTGCTCGACAAGCGCTATTACGCGCAATTCAATGGTGGCTATGGCGCATGGGGCGCATCGCGCAACGGCATGCTGACCTTCAACTACGCGTTCTGATCGAGGGCGACGTCAGCTGGTTTGACGTTCGATCCTGCTGAAGTGACACAGGCACCTGCAAGGGTGCCTGTGTTTTTTTGTGTGTCGGGTCGCTCTGCGCTGATGTATCGCGGAGCTTGCGGTGGCGGTGGAAAATTCGCGCAGCATGCCGCAAAGGCTGTTTACAGCCGTTGCCAGGAATGCAGTGACAGCGCTGCAGGAGTGATGCGCGAGTTTCACCGTTCGATCGAAACGCAGCATCTTCTTCACGCGATCGCAATCGCAACTTCAATCGCACTCTCCCAAGGCAACAAAGGCTGCAACTGCGGTGCCATCACTTCGGCTACCCAGTCCATGAAGGCGCGTACGCGCTGCGGCAGATGGCGGCGTTGCGCGTAGAGCAACGTGACGGGCATCGGCTCGGGTGCCAGATCGGCCAGCACTTCGATCAGTGCGCCGCTGTCCAGATGCGGGCGTAACGGGCTGGCCGGTGCCTGGATGATGCCCAGCCCCGCCAACGCAGCAGCCAGATACGCATCGCCATTGTTGACCGTCACGGGGCCGCGCATGGGCAGCAGCTGGTAACGCTGCCCATCGTGATACTCGAAGCCGGGCGAGCGTTGCCCAAGCGTTGGCACGTAATGCACCAGATCGTGCTGCGCCAGATCGTCCAGGCAGGTTGGCATGCCGCGGCGCGCAAGATACTCGGCGCTGGCGCAGCTGACGATGCGAAACGCGCCCAGCGGGCGCGCGACCAGGCTGGTGTCTTCCAGCGTGCCCACACGCAGCACGCAGTCGAACCCCTCGCGCACCACATCCACGCGGCGGTCGGTGCCGCTGATTTCCACTTCCAGTTGTGGGTGCCGTGCCAGGAACGCGGGCAGGGCGGGGATCACGAAATGACGCGCGATGCCCGCCGACATGTCCACCCGCAGACGCCCGCGCAGCTGCCCATGCTCGCGCTGAAACATGCTGTGCAACTCGTCCATGTCGTCGAGCAGGTCGCGGCTGCGCTGATAGAACGCCGTGCCGTCGCCGGTGAGTTGCACACGCCGTGTGGTGCGATGCAAAAGCTGTGTGCCGAGAGATGCCTCCAACCGCTGCACGGCGGTCGACACGCTGGCCTTGGGTAAGCCAAGCGTGTCGGCGGCGCGGGTGAAACTGCCCAGCTCGGCAACGCGCAGAAAGGCGCGCAAGGATTCCAGGGTGTCCATCGATTGGTCGATTATCTTGAACGGTGCAATCAGCGTGAGCCGATTTATGTAGCGCAGCAAGCGCAATAGCCTGGGCCACACCCACTACGGAGCGTGCCGATGTCGACCACCACCACACCCATCACCGTGATCACTGGCGGCAGTCGCGGCCTTGGCCGCAATGCCGCGCTTGCGCTCGCTGCCGCAGGCAACGATATCGTGCTGACCTACCGCAGCCAGGCCGACGAAGCCGCCGCCGTGGTAGCAGAGATCCAGGCACTGGGCCGGCGCGCGCATGCGTTGCCGCTGGATGTTGCGCAGGCCGAGACCTTCAGCGCATTCGCCGCGCAGCTGAAGGACGTGCTCGCCGATTGGGGGCGCACGCAGTTCGATGCCTTGGTCAACAATGCCGGCACCGGATTGCATGCGGCCATTGCCGATACCACGCCCGCGCAGTTCGATGCGCTGGTGGATATCCATCTCAAGGGGCCGTACTTTCTCACCCAGACGCTACTGCCGCTGATCGCCGATGGTGGGCGCATCCTCAACGTGTCGAGCGGCCTCGCGCGCTTCGCGCTGCCGGGTTCGTCGGCCTACGCGATGATGAAGGGCGGGGTGGAAGTGTTCACCCGTTATCTTGCAAAAGAGTTGGGCGCGCGTGGTATTCGCGCAAATACGTTGGCGCCGGGCGCCATCGAGACCGACTTCAATGGCGGCAGCGTGCGCGACAACGCGCAGGTCAATGCGATGGTGTCCTCGGTCACCGCACTGGGCCGGCCCGGCCTGCCGGACGACATCGGGCCGGTGGTGGCAGCGTTGCTCGCACCCGGCACCGGATGGATCAATGCACAACGCATCGAGGTCTCGGGCGGGATGTTGATCTGATTTGATGAGTCAGACAGTGCGGCGATGCCGTTCGACGACATCACCGCTTGCAAGCCAGCGCATTGCGGGGAGCGCGATGACGATGCGCGGCGATGTATGCCAGGCGTTGCGTCGTTGCCTCACTGCAGGGGCTGATCGCCATGCAATACGGGATAGGGGTTCAACGCCTCTCCCTTCCACCACTGCTTTTCCGGCCCCAGGCGATGGATCTCGAAGTGCAGATGCGGTGCGGCCGGATTGGCATTGCCGGTGCTGCCGACATAGCCGATGACCTGGCCACGTTTGATGGACTGTTTTTCGGCCAAACCATCGGCGTAGCGTTCCAGATGCGCGTAGTAGTAGCAGTACGTGCCGCCGGGCTCGAACTGGTACACGGTCAGTCCACCGCGTTCGCTGTCGAACAGTTTTTCGACCGTGCCATCTGCCACCGCAAGTACCGGCGTACCGGCCGGCGCCAGGATGTCGATGGCGTCATGCACGCGGCCTTCGCTGCGCGCGTCGGTGAAGGTGTCCTGCAATTTGCTGCGGTCGATGCCCTGTACCGGGATCAGCAGACCGGTGCCAGCTGATGTCATATTGGCTGCCAGAGTAGAAGCAGGCGGTGCGGGCGCGGCCGGACTTTGCTGTGCAGGCACAGCATCCGATGGCAGCGATGTTGGTGCGGGTTGCGCAGCAGGTGCAGCAACCACTGCAGTGTCGGTGGGCTGCGCAATCACCGTCGGCGCACTCGCCGACGGCGTGACCGTTGCCTCCGGCGCGCCGCGTTCCAGCCACCAATAGCCGCCTGCACCGATTGCCACGCCTGCAACCAGAATCATCAGCAGTTTCATGCTTACTCCTGCATTACCACCGGAACCGACGGGCCGACCACGCTGGCCAGATTGACCACGTCCCAATTGGTCAGACGCACGCAGCCGTGCGATTCGGTCTTGCCGACATGGCCGGGCTCCGGCGTACCGTGCAGACCGTAATGCGGTTTGGACAGGTCGATCCACACCCGGCCAACCGGATTGTTCGGACCTGCCGGCAACGTGGCTTTTTGATCGCCTTTTTTCGCGTCCCAGAATAGCTTGGGGTTGTACTTGAATACCGGTTCGCGCGAGATGCCCAGGATCTTCCAGCGCCCGATCGGCAATGGATCATGCTTGCTGCCCGACGACACCGGGAACTGTGCGTAGACCTTACCGTCGGCATCGAACAGGCGCAGCGTCGAATCGGATTTGTCCACGACCAGCTTGGCCGGTTTGGCCAGCGGCGCAACGCCGTCGATGTTGGGAACCTGGATCACGCCGCCGGCCTTGCTCAACTCCACGCCGGGGTTGAGCTGGCGTAGCAGCGCCGGGTCGGCGTGGAAGCGCTCGCCCAGTGACTCATCCACCGAGGTATAGCCAAGCGAAGGCAGCTTGGCTTGCTCTGCGGGACCCTTGGGAATCGGCTGGAACGGGCCGGCAACGTCGGCATCGGTGAGTGTGTATTGCACCAGTGCCGGCGTGCTGTCGGCCTGCAGTGCCTGCCAGGTGGCGTCGTCCAGTTCGCCGGTCACCTTGATGTTGTGCGCGGCCTGAAACCCGGACACCGCGCGCTTTTGATTCGAGCCGCGTTCGCCATCGATCTGGCCCGGCGAAAAATGCGCGCGGTCCAGCAGTACCTGTGCATGCAGATCCGAGCGTGCGCCGGTCGCGACGGCTTTTGCGGCAGACGTAGCCGTCGGCGCAGGTGCGGCGACAGGTGCGGGTTGCTGTGCCTGTGCCAGCGCAGATAGCGAAGCGCTCAACGACAGAGCGAGCAAACAAACGCGAGCGTAAGAGCGTGATGGCATGTGCAGATCCGGGAAAGGCATGCGCGCACCTTGCCCGACCGGGCTGCGCTCTCTGCGTGAAATGGCTGCACGTTGACTGACTTGAGACGTAGTGTCGCTGCGGCCAGTGGCCAATCACGACGATACGGTGCTACGTTGCGCGACCGCCCGCGCGACCGCCCGCGCGACACCGCCACGTTGCGCGTGGTGTCGCGGATAGCTGCGCATGTGCAAGTCCGCACCATCAGCCGGAAATCGACCGCCTGCCTCATGCGCAGACAATCGGCGGATGACTGGTGCGCCCACGTGCGAGTGCACGCACCTGGCCGCGTGCCGCACACGCTTGGTCGTCAGTAGGTATAGCCCAGTGTCAGCAGGTACGCCCGTCCGGTCTGCACATAAGCGCCATCGGCGCCGGGGTCGTAGGCCATGTAGCGATCGGACTTGCCCTGGGTTTCGTAGAACGTGGCGGCATTGAGCAGGTTCTTGGCCGACACGCCCACGTCGACGTGGTGCGGCAGGTGATAGGTGGCGCTGAAGTCCAGTGACTTGACCGGCTGCAGGTAGTAATTGAGCCGGTCGCTGGTCAGTCCCAGCAATTGCAGGCCGGTGTAGTGGTAGCTCAGGTCTGCGCGCAGGTGCGCATCGTCGTAGAACAGATCCAGGTTGTAGATGCGCTCGGGTGCACGCGGCAACCAGGTTTTTTTCGGCTGATCGGCCCGTTTGCTGTCCGCTTCGCTGCGCTGCAGAGTGAGGTTGGCGGTGACGCCAAGGTTGCTCCAGATGCCCGGCAAGTCCTGCAAACGCTTGCTACCGGCTAGCTCTAGCCCGTACAGCGTGGCGGTGCCGCCGTTCTGCGGCATGGTCACCGGCACGCCGTTTTCGAAGGTGGTGCCGGTGGGCACCAATCCGCCGAGTGTGTTGTCGTTGCTGGTGGCCGACTGCGAGGTGTAGATGAAGCCGGTGATGCGCTTGTAGTAGGTCGAGGCGCTGAGCACGCCGCCGTTGTGGTCGTAGAACTCGGCCGATAGATCGGCGTTGTCGGCCTTGCTCGGCTGCAGCTCGGGGTTGGGTTTGGAAATGCCGACCACGCGCTGGGTGTCGTCGATGGTGTACACCGTCTCGCCGGAAATCAGGCCGAAGGCCGGGCGGCTGAAACTGCGGCGTAGCGAGGCGCGGTAGACGGTGAGATCGTCGGGCCGATAGTTGATGCTGATGCCGGGCAACACTTGCCCATAGGTGCTGCCGGTGCCGACGAAATTGCCGCTGTTGCCGTCGCCGCTGGATTGCCAGGAATCGGCCGAGTAGCGGGTCAACTCATAGCGCACGCCGGGCAGAATGCTGACCTGGCCGATGTGTAGCGCGGCCATCGCGTAGCCCGAATAGATCGCTTCGGTGCTGGAGGTGGTGTTGGCGTTGTAGTCGTTGGCGGTATAGGCGCCCGCGCCGTTCGGGTCGTCGATGTATTTGTAGGGCAGGGCTTGCGCGCGCATCCAGTTGCGATCCAGCAGTTTGAACGGACCTGCGTAATGCCCGTCGAAGGCGTTGTAGGTAAGACGGCCGGGAATGGCGCTCAGCGGCGGTCCGCCTGCGGTAGGGAATGCGTAATTGGGGCCACCGAAGTACGGCCCGTTGGTGACGAAGTTGCCGTCCTTGTGGAAGAACGGGTGATCGTAGGCGCCGCGGTCGGAGTGATCGGCAGACAGGCCGACCTTGACGCTGTCCAGCACATCGCCATCGACCTGGTAGGTGATATCGGTATGCGCATTGATGCGGTTGTCGTGACTGCCGGCATCGTGGCCTTGCACTTTCCACAGCAGCGACGAATCCAGGTTGTAGAAGAAGTCCTTCAACGCCGCCGAACTGGGGCCGATGCTGGGGTAGGTTGGGTCGCTGAGGTCGAAGGCGAAGCTGCCCGAGGTAAAGCCATACAGACTGGCAGACACATAGTCCGGCCGGCTGCGCGTACCACGCCCCACCGAAGCGCCGTAGTCGAAGCGCAAACGGTCCAATGTGGTCTGCCCGCCAAGCTGCAAGGTCGCCAGCTTCTCGTCGATGTCGTGGGTATTGAAGTAGCCGCCGCGCACCGCCGTGGGTTGGTTGAGATAGGTTTCCAGGCGCGCGCTGGATTGATCCTGCTGCCCGGTGACGCCGTAGCTGCCATAGATGGCGCGCGCATAGAGCGCACTGCTGTCGCCTTGCCAATCGAGCGAAAGGTTGCCGCCATAGCGTTCGATCTGGCTGGTGTACACGCTGTATTTGTAGCGCGTGCTGATCAACGGGCCGACAGCGCGCAGATCGGTTGCATTGGCCAGTGCGGGATCGGCCGGCACGTATTTGCTGTTGGGCGCCGGTGCCTGCGCCATGTTGTTGTTCTTGCCGTAATAGGCCGATGCGTAAACGCCGAACGCATGGTCGCTACCGAATTTCCAGGCGATTTCCTGCTGGAATGTGCCGCCGGTGTGCTTGCCGCCCAGGTGCGAGGCCAGCGTGTTGAGCTGCCCTTGCGCAGTGCTCTTGGCATACACGTCCTGGTCGAAATCAAACGCATTGGGCGTGCGCATGTCGATCGCACCGCCAATCGCATCGCCAGGCATGTCGGGTGTGGGCGACTTGGACACCTGCACCGACTGGATACCGAACGGCGCCAGCATGTTCAAGGAGATCGCGCGCGTCGACGCATCGGTTTCCGGCATGCCGAAGCCATTGAGCGTGTAAGCGTTATAGCTGGCGTCCATGCCGCGGATGCTGACGTAGGCGTTCTCGCCGGTGGTGGCCTGGCCCAGATGCATGTCGCTGTACGACGACAGACCCGGCAGATGCGCCACGACATCGGCGATGCCGCCGGACGGGATGGCGTCGATCTGCTGCTTGCTCATCACGCTGTTGACGCTGCTGGACAGGCGTTGCTCGTTGAGCGAGCCGGGCGTGGCAGCATGCTTGGCCTGCACGTTGACCGAATCCAGCGTGGTGGTGGCCAGCTCGGGCGTCTCGGCCAATACGGGTGCAGACAGCACCAATGCGATGGCGCAGCTCAGGCGATGGAGGGTGCGGGGAGTGTGCATACGGGGGGCTCGTGTAAGAGCAGCTAATAAACCTACTGTGCAGTCGTCAGGCGGGCGCGTCCGGTGCCCGGTGCGGCATGTACCACGCGTACACGCCGGTTCCTCCGCGCCGTCCACACCCATCT
This sequence comes from Xanthomonas sp. Leaf148, assembly GCF_001423585.1. GTDB lineage: Bacteria > Pseudomonadota > Gammaproteobacteria > Xanthomonadales > Xanthomonadaceae > Xanthomonas. Next base: position 1,036,827 of record NZ_LMOP01000008.1, read on the forward strand.
GACGACTGCTCGCTACGTTTTTTTAGCCGCTCCAAGTGAAAGGAACGCCTGGCCGTGACGCGGGCGCAGGCGTGCAGTGCCGATGCCTTCCATTGCGGCGGGTCTGTGTGCATCTATGCGATGTGCGCCAATGCCAGTGGCGCAGATCAGTGACTCAGATCGACGCCCTTGCAGTGCGTTGGCGGCCGCTGCGGATTGCAGCGCGCCACCGCATCGCCATCCAGGCGCACCTCGTAACCGGTATTGGCCGGCTCGTGCGCGGGAAAGTCGGTGCTCAGCAGCTGCGCACCACTGGCCAGCATGCTGTCGCGGCGGGTGGTGTCGTGTTGCTGTGCTTCTTTGAGGTCTGCATCGGTTCGCGTGCGCACCAGGTAGCCTGCTTTCACCAGCTGCGTGATCGTGTCGGCAGGCCCGTCGTTGAGTTCGGTGAATGCGGCATCGTCTTCGCCAGGCACGGCATTGGTGAAACAGACCCGGCCACGCAGCGACGGATGTCCCGGCAGATAGCTCGCACCGGCGGTACGTTGGTCGAGCAAAAACACCACCTTGCCGCGCGTCTCGGCCAGCGACGGCCAGCCATGCGCAAGCACCGCCGCGTTGAGCGTGCGCGCGCTGCCACGCACCTGGTCGGGGCTGACGTATTCGCCCGGTCCAAAGACCGAGCGCAGTTCTGCATCCAATGCATCCATGGCCATTGCATCGAACGGCTCAGGCTGCACGCTGGGAAAGCCCAGCTGCACAGGCGCCTGCTTGGTTTCCAGCAGGATGAAGATCGGCACGTGCCCGGGGTGTTGCCTGGACCAGTCGCGCACCTGCTGCAGGCAGGCGATCAGCGGCTGGCACGTGCTGCGTTGGTCAACGTCCTGCACGTGCATGACCTTGAAGCCGGGTGTGTCCATCACGCCGGCGGGTGCGCTGGCCGGTGCTGGCGGCAGCCCGGCCTTGGCAATCTGCGCGGCGATCGCCGGGTGTGCGTAGCGACCACCCTGGGCATCGGCAAATACGTCCAGTTCCAGTTGCCGAACGCCATCGTCCAGTTGTTGTGTCAGCGACGGATGGCGGTAATCCAATGCCGCGAACAACACGGGATTGAGCTGTTTCAGCAGCGTGGCTTCGCTGGGTGCAAACCCGGCGTGGTAGCTGTTGTGGCTGCCGACGTATTGCAGGTCGGTGAGGCGCGGCGGAGCAGCTAGCGCAAGATTGCTGATGAGCAAGGCGGCAAACAGTGCAGCGTGCGGCAGCTTGCTTCGTTCGATGCGCGACTGCTTCGCTTTGCGGTGAATGGCTGAACAACGTGCGGAAAAAACCGGAACAAAACCCATGCGGCGACGCCAGGAAACAAGGTGGTCGTCATCATCCGGGCGCAGCTTGACGCGCATCTTTCCGCAGTGTTGCCGTCGTGCGTCAGTCGCTTCGATGCGTGCAGGCGAATCTAGTGAATCACTAAGAGCGGCTAATAAAACGTAGCGAGCCGTCGTCAGGTGGGTACGGACGGCGCACTCAAAACCGGAATGCACGCGTGGTACATGCCGCACCGAGCACCGAGCACCGAGCACCGACTGCGCCTGCCTGGCGGTGAGCGCAGTCCTTTTGTTAGCCGCTCTACATGACTAGTTTCATTGTGGTGTTGTTTGGCGCAGCGCATAGGCCAGCAATCGTGCCTGGAGACGCTCGCCAACCGTGCGCGGTGTTTCCAATGCCATGCGCTGCAGGCAGGCCGCGTCATCAGCCGTGTCGGTAGCGCGCGATGCCACCGCACGCGCCAGCGTCGCCAGTGTTGCGCCCTTGCTGGCGGTGGCGCGTTTGAGCCATGTCAGTGCGCGTAGCAAGCGTTGTTCGACCGCGGTGAAATCGCTGCCGAGCGGATAATCGGGCAGGCTGCCATCGCGTCGAAATGGCGCCAACGCCTGTTCAAGCGCGTCGGGCGTGTTGTTTTGTGCGCGCGCAGGTAACACGGGTGCCGTGCGCAGCTTGCGTGACTGGGCGGCTTGCGCAAGCAGCGCGTCCTGAAAGCGCGCATCGCAGATGCCGGCCATTTCCACCACGCACGCCTGATCGGTCTTGTGGCGCAGATCGGCGATGCCGTACTCGGTGATGTAGATGTCGCGCAGATGGCGGGGAATCGTGGTGTGGCCGTAACTCCAGCGCACATTGCTTGCGGCGTCTGCGCCGGCATCGCGGGTGGCGCGCAGCATCAAGGTGCTGCGTGCCTGCGGCAGGGCATGCGCCATTGCGACAAAGTTGTATTGCCCGCCGACGCCGGAGACCACGCGGCCATCTTCCAGGCCGTCGGAGACCGCCGCACCGAGTGCGGTGGCCATCATGCAGGAATTGAAGAAGCGTGCATCGCGGCGCTGCAGCCGCTCCAGCGCTTCATTGCCGCCATACAGCTGATTGATCTCGCTGATGCGGCGCATGCCGATGGCATTGCGGGTGTCGGCATCCAGATCGCGCAGCCATTGATAGAAGTCCGGCGAGCCGAGATAAAACGCGCCATGCAGGAACTCGCCTTCGTTTGCCAGGCGCGCATGATCGGCGGCATCAGCGCTGCTATCGGCGATGCGCTGCATCAGCGATAGATCGTCATGCACCTTGCGACGAATCACGCCGCTGTCCACCAATTGCTTGAAGCCTTCGTTGAGCATTTCGCTGCAGCCATACAAGCCAATCGCAAACGGCTGCAGGCCGCCGCTGGCACGCACGCTGGGGTGCGCCTCCAGGGTTGGATCCAGCGCCTTCAGCACGCGGCGATAGGTTGCATTGTCGGTATGCCGCAGCACCAAAGCATGGCTCAATGCGTCGGCCAGCGTGCCGATGCCGATCTGCAAGCTGCCGCCATCGCGCACCAGCGTGCTTGCATACAGGCCGATGGCGTAATCGACGGTCGTCACCGGTTGCCGCGGCAGGCCGAACAGACGCGGCGAAGGGCCGGGGAGGTCGATGATCAGATCGAAGAACGCTGCATCCACCGCGGCAGCGCCACCCATCCACGGCAGCTGCGGGTCCACTTCGGCCACCAGCAGCGGGCGTGGCAGGCCCAATGCCTGCACGGCGTCCAGCGTGTCCTGGGTGATGTCGTTGTTGCACGACAGCGACAGCCGCGTACCACCGGGTTCGCGCGCGACTTTCTGCACGATCAGATTCGGCGCGCGCTGCGCCACTGCGGCCGCGGCATGCGTGTAGTTCAAGCTGGTGTAATCGGCTTGCGCCTGCGTGGACTGCAGCAGACCGCCGGACTGCATGTAGAACTCTTCCACCTGCACATGCGCCGGCAAGGCGTCGCGCAACATGGCATCGACATATGCAAGCCGCGGGAAGTCCTCGCCGAAGTGACGTGCGATGAACCCAGCCGCAAAGCGCGCCTCAAGCCCCTTGCCCGGCCTGGGCGGATTGAGCGACAGCGCGGTATACAACGCCAGCGGCCGTGCGGGCGTGTTCTCGATCTGCGCGTACAAGGCATTCAACAGCCGATGCGGCTTGCCGATGCCCAGCGGTGCACCCACCCGCAACGGGCCGTCGATGCGTTGCAGGATCCGTTGCACGGCGGAAGGGAGGTCGGTGAGATGTTCGGTCATCCGTGCAGAGTAGCCGAGCCGATGCCGCGCTGCCCGCCTTGCAATGGGTGTTCGCCAATGGTGGTGCCGCCGGAACGCCATGCAGCCATGCCGCTTGACAGATATTCGGTTTACGCATGTAATCGCAAAAAATTACGGATGTAATCGCATGTCGATCAGCGATGCGGAAGCGGTGGTGATGCAGGTGCTCTGGGAACGTGCGCCGCGCACGGCGGACGAGGTGGTTGCCGCGTTGGCGAAGACCCATTGGGCCGAGCCAACCGTCAAGACCTTGCTCAACCGGTTGCTCAACAAGGGCGCCATCGCAGCGCAAAAAGAGGGGCGCAAATACCTCTACACGCCGCTGTTGCAGCGCGACCACTGGGTGCAGCAACAAAGCGAAGGGTTGCTGCAACGTCTGTTCGGTGGGCGGGTTGCGCCGCTGGTGGCGCACTTCAGCGAACGCGGAAAGCTCAGCGCCTCCGACGTTGCCGAATTGAAGCGTCTGCTCAAGGAGTTGGACGATGAGCCCTGATGCGCTGATGTGGCTGCGCGCCACGCTCTACACCACGGTTGCGTTGCTGGCGTGCCTGCTGCTGCGCCGTCCGCTGCGTACCTGGCTGGGCGCCACGGCAGCCTATGCACTCTGGGCCAGCGTGCCGCCCGCGTTGCTGGCGGCACTACTTCCCGGTCCGCCGATGGGCGCGGTGGTAGTGCAGCTGCCGGCGCTGGCTGGCATCCCGTTCGCATCAGATACCGGCACTGGCGCGCCAGGTGTGCAGCAATGGCTGATCGCGGTGTGGCTGGCGGGCGCCGTACTGAGCGCGGTCATCATGTGGCGTGGCCAGCGGCGCTTCATGCGCAGTCTCGGCCCGCTGCATGCGTTGGACAAGACGCTGTGGCTGGCCACGCATGATGTCGGGCTGCCGGCCTCGCTCGGACTCTGGCGTCCGCGGATTGTGCTGCCGATGGATTTCACCACGCGCTATAGCGCCGACGAGCGTGCGTTGATCCTGGCCCACGAGCGACTGCATCTGCGCCGTGGCGATCTGCACGCCAACCTGCTGGCGACCGTGCTGCTGTGCATCGGCTGGTTCAATCCGCTCCTGCATCTGGCATGGCGTGCATTCCGGCTGGATCAGGAGCTGGCGTGCGATGCCGCCGTGCTTGCGCGCCATCCGGACAAGCGTCGCAGTTATGCCGGCGCGATGCTCAAATGCCAGCTGGGCGACAGATGGTCGCCGTTGGCGTGCCACTGGGCCGCGACGCATCCGTTGACGCAACGCATCGCCGCGTTACGTGCGCCTGCGCTGGAGGTGCGCCGTGCACGGTGGAACGTGCGCATGGTGGTCTCGCTTGTGACCGTCGCCAGTCTTGCCTGTTGGGTCATCCAGCCTGCGCGTCTGAGCGCGACACCGACGCCAGGCAATGCAGTGGATTTCAGCACGATGCCGCCGCCCCGCTATCCAGCCGAAGCGATCGCTGCAAACCTTGCGGGCCTTGTCGAGTTGCAGATCGATGTCAGCCCGAACGGCGCACCCGACCACGTCGTGATCGTGCACAGCCAGCCGGCCGGGGTGTTCGATCAGGCCGTGCTCGAGGCAGCGCGTCACTGGCGCTTCAAGCCCGCGATTGCAGACGGCAAGCCAGTAGCTTCCCGGGTACGCGTGCCGGTCCGGTTCGAGCTGGATCCGCCGGAACAGGCGGGTGCATTCAGCGATGTTGGCGGCGACCAGCGCCTCGCGTCGCAATCCAGTCGCACCGATGACTGCGTGGCATCCGCAGGATGCGCAAAAAAAGGAGCACTGCAATGAAGTACGGTCTGGCATGGTGCAGCGTCGTCGCGCTGAGCCTGTGCGGATGCGCAACGCAGCGCATGGCGGAGCAGGAGCGCAGTCAGCGCGAAGATTCGGTGGATCAACGCATGCTGCCGCCGCAATCGGGTGGTGGTGGCGCTGCTGCGATAGCTCCGTACACGCTGGCGGAAACGCAGCGGTTTCGCATGCCGCGCGCCTTGCGCAGCGAGGCGCCGGTGCTGCCGGCCGATTCGCCACGTCAGACTTTGCCGCCAACCACGGTATGCGCACACGTGATTCTTGCCGGCGACGGCGCAGTGCAACGCGTGGACCCCCTGTCCGATCGCGACGAGTGCGTGGCCGGGCGACTGCCGGAGAACGCCGACCTGCTGCAGGCCGTGCGCACAACCGTGCAGCACTGGCAATTCGTGCCGGCCGCACTGTGCACGTATGCACCGGGTGTCGCACAGCCTGCGGCACTGGATGATTGCACCGGCGCGACGCATGAAGAACCCGTACCGGTGACGTTGTCGTTCGCGTTTACCTTCGAAGTGCGGCAAGGCAAGGTGAGCGTGCGTACCGGCAAGGTTGCGCATTGAAGGGGCGTGATTGCGACGCTTGATTTCGGCGTGCGTGGTGACAGCTGTCGCGCAGCAATGACGTTCAAGCGGTCATCCTGTAGGCGCTGGTTTGGCCAAGAGCAGCTAACAAAAAGACTGTGCTCACCACCATGCGAGCGCTTCCGGTGCTAGGTGCGGTATGTACCATGCGTACACTCCAGTTCCTCCGCGCCGTCCACACCTACCTGACGACTGCTCGCTACGTTTTATAGGCCGCTCTATGGCGCGGCAATCATCCAAAACGTGCAGACGATAACTCGCGGATCACCGTGATGGGTGTCGGCTCAATACGAGTGCCGGCCGCATACAGCGGACAGTCCGCACCGCCGCCGTATCGCCCATCACGTCTCACTCCAACACATGCACGCTGTCGGCAATGCGCTGCACTTCATCCGGGTTGTGGCTGACGTACAGCATCGGCAGACGGATCTCGTCGCGCACGCGCTGCAGGTAAGGGATCAATTCTTCGCGGCGCGCCTGGTCCAGTGCGGACAACGGTTCGTCGAACAACAGGATGTCCGGTTGCGACAGCAATGCACGGCCGATGGCCACACGCTGCGCCTCACCACCGGACAGGTTGCGCGGGCGGCGATGCAGCAGCGGGCCGATGCCGAGCAAGGCCACCACGTCGTCGAATCCGAACGGCGCCGCACCGCGCGCATGCCGACCGTAGTGCAGGTTGCGCCGCACATCCAGATGCGGGAACAGCCGCGCATCCTGAAATACATAGCCAATGCTGCGTCGATGCGTCGGCACGTCCACGCCCAGCGCGTGATCGAACAGGCAGCGCCCATCGATGCGGATATGCCCGGCCTGCGGACGCACTAGGCCGGCGATCGCATTGAGCACGGTGGTCTTGCCGGCGCCGGAGGGGCCAACCAATGCCACCACGCGTGCGTCGTCCTGGATACGGATACGCCGCTGAAAATGGCCGCGTTGCAGATGCAGATCGAGATCCAGCATCACTCGTCCTCGCGTCGGTACTGTCTGCGCACCAACCACTCGGACAACAACAGCGCCGCCAGCGAGATCGCCAGCGCCACGCCAGCCAGGCGCCATACGCCCGATTCCATGCCCGGCACCTGCATCAAGCCGTAGATGGCCGACGACAGCGTCTGCGTCTCGCCTGGGATATTCGAAACGAAGGTGATTGTGGCGCCGAATTCGCCAAGCGCCTTGGCGAACGCCAGCACCATGCCGGCCACCAGACCCGGCCACGCCAGCGGCAGGGTGATGCTGAAAAACACCCGCCACGGGCCAGCGCCGAGGGTGGCGGCGGCCGCTTCCAGGCGGCGGTCGGTGGCTTCGATCGACAGCCGGATCGCGCGCACCATCAACGGGAATCCCATCACCGCGCAGGCCAATGCTGCACCGGTCCAGCGAAACGCAAACTGCACACCGAGGTGTTCCAGCAGCCAGCTGCCGATCGGCCCCTGTGTGCCCAGCATCACCAGCAACGCATACCCGGTGACCACCGGCGGCATCACCAGCGGCAGATGCAGCAATGCGTCCAGCAGCGCCTTGCCCGGAAAGCGGCGCCGCGCCAGCAGCCAGCCGCAGGCGATGCCCGGCGGCAGGCTGGCGATGGCGGCAACCAGCGCGACCTTCAGGCTCAGGCCGATCGCGGTGATTTCTTCAGCGGTGAACATCGACAGGCGGTGTGCCTCAATCCTTCAACGAAAAGCCGCGACGCACGAAGATCGCCTTGGCCGGCTTGCTGCTCAGCCACTGCACGAACTTGGCGGCATCGGGTGTGCTGCTGTTTTTCAGGACCGCCACCGGATACACGATGGCGTCGTGGCTGTCTGCGGGGAAGGTGGCGACCACGCGCACCTTGGGGTCGGCGCGTGCGTCCGAGCCATAGACGATGCCCAGCGGCGCTTCGCCGCGCGAGACCAGCATCAGCGCGGCGCGCACGCTCTCCGATTCGGCCAGGCGGTTGCTCAGCCCATCCCACTGGCCCAGTTTGCGCAGCGAGGCGGCGGCGTACTTGCCGGCCGGCACGCTGTTGGTCTGGCCCACTGCCAGGCGTCCATTCTCGCCAAGCGCCTTGACGATGGCGCCGGGTGTGCGTGGATCTACCCGTGCCTTACTGGTGGCCGGTGCGATCAGCACCAGCGTATTGCCGAGCAGGTTGCGGCGCTGCGCCGGCACGACCAGGCCGCGCTGCTGCAGGTAGTCCATCCATTCCAGGTCGGCCGAGAAAAACACATCCGCCGGTGCGCCTTGCTCGATCTGCCGCGCCAATGCGGAACTCGCCGCATACGACACCCGCACCGGCGTACCGGAGGCTTTTTCATAGGCGGCGGCGGCCTCGTCCATCGACTCCTTGAGACTGGCGGCGGCGAACACGGTGACCGGCGGGGTCTGCGCAGCGGCCAGGACGGGCAAAGCGAGCATCAACGCACACAGGGCGCGCTGCCAGAAACCGATCGTTCGCATGGGAATGTCCAGCCGAGGGAAGGCACCGATCATAGCGGCTGCGCCCGACCGGCGTGGCGAAGGCCAACGGGCGCTACGGAGCCACGTCCTCGCAGCGGCCCGCCTGAAGGTTTGCCTGCAATGCGGGCCGGATCAGTTTCGGCTCGGGCAGGGTAGCGTCGCGTGCCTGCCGTTGGGTAACGAATGCTTCGACATCGACGCCATCGCGCACATGGACATTGCTGCGCCGCTGCTCGCCAATGGTGGTCCGATGCGCCACTGCCCGGCCACCGGGGCCGTAGTCATGGCAGACGAACACGCGGGTATCGTCGGCAAGTGCGTACAGGCGCTGGATCGATGCGTACAGTTGCCGCGCATCGCCGCCGGGAAAGTCGCAGCGCGCGGTGCCCGCGTCGGGCATGAACAACGAATCGCCGGGAAACAGCGCATCGCCGATCAGATACGCAATGCTGTCGCTGGTGTGCCCAGGCACCGCAATGACGCGCACCTCGATGTCGCCAAGCAGAAAGCGTTCGTCATCGGCAAACAGATGGTCGAACTGCGAACCGTCGGGGCGAAAGTGCTGCGGCAATGCATAGCGCGGCGCCAGCGTCTGCTGCACCTGGCGAATTCCCTCGCCGATCCCGACCAGTGCCTGGGGCCACTGTTGCTTCAACCACTGCGCGGCCGACAGATGATCGGCATGCGCGTGGGTTTCCAGCAACCAGTGCACGTGCCAGCCGCGTTGCCGGATGGCCTCGACGATGGCCTGCGCGGCGTGGGTCCCGATGACGCCGGTGTCCGCTGCATAGTCCAGGGCCGGATCGATCACCGCCGCCGCGCCGGACGCCGCATCGGCGACCACGTAGGTGAAGGTGCTGCTGTCGGCATGGAAGAACGCAAGAACCTCGGGCTGCATCGCTGTCTCCACGTTAGGGAGTGGCCAACGCGGCGTTGAGGACGGCGGCCAGTCGGTCGCCTGCCAGCCGCAACTGCGTCTCGGCAATCGGACGATAGGTGGCGATGTAGCTGGCCGGCAACACGTGCGCTGCCGGGTACACGCCCGGCGTGATGGCGATCTTGCACGACGCCTGCGCCCACGCCGCAGCAGGCGGCGGCAGCACGGGAGAGACCGCCGTGGCCGCAGGCAGCGCCAGCAGGCGTTGCAGGTAGGCATCGTCGCTGAGGTGGCGGTCGTTGAGCATGCCGCTATCCCACAACGCATGCAGGTTGCTGCCCTTGCCATCGACCTGCAGCTGGAAATCGTTGCCGCCCTTGTCGTGCGCATAACCGGCGTGCATCGGCTGATGGATATCGCCGACAAAATGCACCACAAACTTCAACGCCTGACGACGCGCGTCCAGCGACTGGCGACGGTCGGCAAGCACGGCAGTCTGGCGGTCGAGTGCGGCGATCACGCAGTTGCCATCCGGGCAATCGCGCGCCGGCGCATAGCCGCAGTCGTGTTCGGCGAGGTTGACGTAATGCCACGGCCCCGAGCGCTTGCCCAGATCCGGATCGTGTTCGCGCAATTCATCGGCCCAGCTCGCGACCCCATGCAATGTCGGGTCCGGCTCGCCGGCAAGCAATTGCGCCACTTGCGCGCGCGCCTGCGGGCTCAATTCGGTTTCGGCAACGCGTGCCACCAGACGGTGGCCCTGCGGGCCCCAGGCGAATGCGGTAACGGGCTGGATGGCCGCGGTCAGCGCCACGGCAAGCACAACAAGAGAGGGGGAGAACGTCTTCATCCCCCGATTGTACGCAACCGTCCGGGACGGTTTGATGGCTGTTGTTGCCACGTCGCCGCGCATCAACGCGACGGTGGCAGCGCGATCAGTAATAGACCAGGTACGAGATGCCATAGGTCAACGGATCGACCCGCGCCTTGCCAAGCCGCGTGCCGTTGAAATCGACATTGCTGCGCGAATCGGTCCAGCGTGCATCCACGCGCAGCCCGCTGCGGTCGTTGAAGATGAAGTCCACACCGACATGCGCGGTGGCGCCGACCGAGTCGCCAAACCGCAGCTCACTATTGCCGAACGCTTGCTCGGTGTCTTCGCCCAGGAAGGTGGTGTAGTTGATGCCCACGCCCACGAACGGCGATACCGTGCCGTAGCCGTTGATGTGGTACTGCAACAACACGCTGGGCGGCACCGACCAATAGCTGCCCACCTTGCCGACGCCTTCCAGCTCGAGATCGTGCTTGCCTGCCACAGCGGCATGCACCTCGATACCGAGGTTGTTGCGGATGAAGTATTCGTAGGTGAACGACAGCGCGGGCGCGCCCTTGATCTCGGCGCGTGCGCCGCCGAAGTTGCCGCTGTCGGACTTGGGCGAGACATAGCCCGCGCCGTAGCCGGTCGTCCAGTGGCCGGCCGACTGTGCAAGCACGGGAGTGGCCGAAGCGGCCAATGCGATGGCGAGGGCGGTGCGGATGAACATGCTCATGGAATCCCCGGTAGGTCGGACAGGCGTTCGACGTGACTGACCTGTCCGCAACTCCGGCGGTGGATGCACGTCCCTGGACGTCAAGTGTGCCAGAGATGCACCGCGCTTGCTGCTGTGACTTAGAGTGGCTAACAGAACCTGGCGAGCAGTCGTCAGGTGGGTGTGGACGGCGCGCTCGGAAGCGGCGTGTACGCGTGGTACATGCCGCACCGAGCACCGGCCGCGCCCGACTGGCGGTGGGCACAGTCGGTTTGTTAGCTGCTCTTAGAACCGGTAGACGTACGCCGCGCCGTAGACCAGCGGGTCGATGTTGACCGTGCCGATGCGGGTGCCGTTGAGGCGTGCTTCGCTGTCGATGTCGATCCAGCGTGCATTGACGCGCAGCGCGCCACGCTCGCTGAGCTTGAAGTCCAGCCCGGCGTGCAGGGCCAGGCCCCACGAATCGTCCAGTTCCAGCTGGCTGCCGGCCAACGCGCCGCGGGTGTCGGTGCTGAAGAACCGCGTGTAATTGATGCCGGCTCCGACGAACGGCGACACCTTGCCCTGGCTGTTGAAGTGGTACTGCAGCGACACTACCGGCGGCAGATGCTTGGTGCTACCGACGCGGCCCAGCCCACGCAGAGCGATGTCGTGCTCGAACGGCAGCGCTGCCAGTACCTCGATGCCCAGGTTGTCGGCGATGAAGTACTCCGCGGTAAAGGTCGGTTTGATGTCCTTGCCCACGTCCGCTTCGAGCGTGCCGCCGACCAGGCGGCCATTGTCGGATTTAGGAGCAACCTGGTGCGCGCCGACGGCAACGGTCCAGTCGCCTTTGGATTGAGCCAGTGCGGGGACGCTGGCAAGGCTGGCGGCCAGGCCGGCGAGCAGAAGGGTAGAGCGCATACGCATAGAGATTCTCGTTGTGTGCAGGGGTTGGACGAAGTCTTGTAGGTTTGCGCGGCTGCCGCCTTGATCCTGATCAAACCAAGGCCACTACGCGCCGGGGCATCGCGATGCGGGTGGTCATGCGTGGACTGCAGCGTCGCTGCGCAATGGCAGCAGCGCAGCGCACCGTGGCGGTCATCGCATGCAGGTCGCAGGTCGGATGTGCAATGCGCTGCGGGCCGCGCCACCGTCGGCGGGGGAGGTGTGCCGACGGTGGCGCTCGGGAGGCCGCAGACAGCGGGCGGCGTACTCCGAGGCGCCCGCATTTACTTGGCCTTGGCGACCTGCGGCGCATCCACTTCCGGCATCGCCGAGCTGTGGTGGTTGATGATCAACCACTTGCCGTCGCGCTTCTCGTAGACGAAGGTGTAGCGCGCCTGCACATCGCTCTTCTTGCCGCTCTTGTCGGTCNACTTCCGGCATCGCCGAGCTGTGGTGGTTGATGATCAACCACTTGCCGTCGCGCTTCTCGTAGACGAAGGTGTAGCGCGCCTGCACATCGCTCTTCTTGCCGCTCTTGTCGGTCAGCGTGAAGGTGTAGACGCCGGCATCCACCGCGCTGTCGTCATCGAGCACGCGCACGGTGCGGTAATTGATCACGCCCTTGGGCTTTTTGGTCAGGAACATTTCGAAGTAGTTTTCGATCTGCTCGCGCGAGGCGCGCACTTCGTTGGAGACCGTCGGCAGCAGCACGCCGTCCGGCGCGTACAGATCGGCCACCTTGTGCGGGTTNTAGTTTTCGATCTGCTCGCGCGAGGCGCGCACTTCGTTGGAGACCGTCGGCAGCAGCACGCCGTCCGGCGCGTACAGATCGGCCACCTTGTGCGGGTTGCCTGTCGCCAGTGCAGCGTTCCAGGTGTCGAACAGTGCGGCGACTTCACGTGCTTCACCGTCGACGGGCAGCGCTGCCTTTTCGGTGTAATGCATCACGCCAGCGGCCAGCGCCGGGGTGGCAGCCAGAGCCAAAGCCAGAGAGAACAGGGTGCGACGCATGGAAATCTCCGTGTAGTTGATTGGGTGCCTCAGCAGGCAGAGCCAGTATCGAAATCCACGGAGCGCCGAAATGCTGCTGTTCGGCATATGCATGAATACGCTTTTCGGCGTATTTAGTTGAATTGTAAGTATTTGGAAAATAAAGAGTATGCATTGATCCGGTGCGTTGGATGGCGCTTGGCCCCGATGACGCGATTTGCGCGTGGGACGCTCCAGGGGTGGTGCAGTGGACAATGTCGGCGAGCAAGTCGCGACATCAAGCGCAACGCAGAACGCCGTGCGCCGGCGTCCGCCGAACTGGACAAGGGGCACCGCGGACGGGTTGAAGGCAGGCAATGACCGATCCCGAACCCCCGCCCACACGCAACAGCACGGCCGTCCAGGGAGGACGCTGTTAGAATGTCAGCCCCTTTCCATCCGCCGCGCTGTCGCGGCCGCAGGAGCTAGTGAACATGGCAATCAAGGTTGGCATCAACGGATTCGGTCGCATCGGACGCAACGTGCTGCGCTCTGCGGTGCAGAACTTCGCCAATGACATCGAGATCGTGGCCATCAATGACCTGCTCGAGCCCGACTACCTGGCCTACATGCTGCAGTACGACTCGGTGCACGGCCGCTTCAAGGCCGAGGTGTCGGTCGACGGCAACACCCTGATCGTCAACGGCAAGAAGATCCGCCTGACCCAGGAGCGCGACCCGGCCAACCTCAAGTGGGATGCCGTGGGCGCCGACGTGGTGATCGAATCCACCGGCCTGTTCCTGACCAAGGAAACCGCGCAGAAGCATATCGACGCAGGCGCCAAGAAGGTGATCCTCTCGGCTCCGTCCAAGGACGACACACCGATGTTCGTCTACGGCGTCAACGACAAGACCTACAAGGGTGAGGCGATCGTTTCCAACGCCTCGTGCACCACCAACTGCCTGGCGCCGTTGGCCAAGGTCATCAACGACAAGTGGGGCATCAAGCGCGGCCTGATGACCACCGTGCACGCGGCCACGGCCACGCAGAAGACCGTGGACGGCCCGTCGAACAAAGACTGGCGCGGCGGCCGCGGCATTCTGGAAAACATCATTCCGTCCTCCACCGGCGCTGCCAAGGCTGTGGGCGTGGTGATTCCCGAGCTCAACAAGAAGCTCACCGGCATGAGCTTCCGCGTGCCGACCTCGGATGTCTCGGTGGTCGACCTCACGGTCGAACTGGAAAAGCCGGCCACCTACGCCGAGATCTGCGCCGAAGTGAAGGCACAGAGCGAAGGCGCGCTGAAGGGCATCCTGGGTTACACCGAAGACAAGGTCGTGGCCACCGATTTCCGCGGCGAGACCTGCACCTCGGTGTTCGACGCCGACGCTGGCATCGCGCTGGACTCGACGTTCGTCAAGCTGGTGTCCTGGTACGACAACGAGTGGGGCTACTCCAACAAGTGCCTGGAAATGGTGCGTGTTGTTGCGAAGTAAGTTCTGACGTCGTGCAAAAAACCCCGGTTAGTCCGGGGTTTTTTTATGGGCGTTTCGCTCGTTCCGGTGGCAGGGCCGGTCGGGCGTGGATGTAAAGCCGTAGGTGTCCCCGAGACGTGTTGTCCGCCCCATGGCATGCGCAAGCTGCGCGACTGGCTTTACTGCAAGATGCAGGCACCTGGTACGCGAGCCGCTTGCTTTACCGTCCAGGTCGTCTTGGGCACAGCGTCTTGTCGTGCGCTTATGCGTGGCGATGCCGACTTTCGTGCGTACGCCGAGTAGCATGGCGGCGCTAGAGTCGGCCGGATGCCGGCTAGGGGATAGGCGTTGGAAACGATAATCGTGCTGGTGGCCCTGGTGCTGCTCGCAGTGCCGGTGGGCGTTGTGATCGCGCTGGTGTGGATTGCCGGGCTGCGGCGGCGGGTGGATGCGCTGGAGCAGCGGCTTGCGTACTGGCAGGCGGGGAATGCGCCTGCGGATGCGGCAGCGCGTGCGGCCGAGAGGCAGGCCTCTGCGCCGACGGACGCATGGGCGCAGCCGGGCGACACGTCCGCATTGAACACCTCCACTTCCGACGCGGCGGTGCCTGACGCATTCGATTTTCCGAGTGCGTCGAGTCGCATTTCGCCGTCTGCGTCTGTGATGCAGACGCCACCAACACTGCCCGCAGACGCGCCTGCAGCGTCGGTAACCAGTCCAACAGCGGAAGATGCGCCTGCGTCCGGCTGGCAAGCGCAATCGTCGCCGTCGGAGCCGCAAGGACTGCCACAGCAAGCGCAGGAATTGCCTGCGCTGCCAGTGCAACCGGACCCGATCACGCGCGCCATCGGCGCGGTGAAGCGCTGGTTTACCGAAGGCAATGTGCCGGTCAAGGTCGGCATGCTGGTGTTGCTGGCCGGCGTGGCGTCGTTGTTGAAGTACGCCAGCGATCAGGGCTGGATGCGCATGCCGGTCGAGCTGCGGTTGGCCGGCATCAGCGTGCTGGCGCTGGCCGGTCTGGTATTCGGCTGGAAGCAGCGGTTGCAGCGGCCCGGGTTTGCGTTGGCGTTGCAGGGCGGTGCGATCGGCGGCTTGTTGCTGACGGTGTTTGCGGCATTCAAGTTGTACAGCTTGCTGGGCGCCGGCCTGGCGATGGGCATCAGCGTGGTGCTGATTGCCGGCATGTGCGTGCTGGCGGTGGTGCAGGACTCGCGCACGTTGGCTGTGTTGGGTGTGTTGGCCGGGTTTCTTGCGCCAATCTGGCTGTCCACCGGCAGCGGCAATCATGTCGGGCTGTTTTCGTATTACGCCTTGCTCAACGCCGGCATCGTGGCGATAGCGTGGACGCGGCCGTGGCGGGTGCTCAACCTGCTTGGATTCGCCTTTACCTTCGGCATCGGCACGCTGTGGGGCGCGCTGCAGTACACCCCTGCAAAATTCGCCAGCACCGAGCCGTTCTTGTTGCTGTTCTTCGCCATGTATGTCGCGATTCCGGTGCTGCATGCGCGACGCGGCGACGGCAGTGCGGGCAAGCTCATCGATGGCAGCCTGTTGTTCGGCACGCCTTTGGTCGCCTTTGCGTTGCAGGCGCGTTTGCTGGAAGGCGATCGCCTGCCATTAGCGTTGTGCGCCGTCGCCGTGGCGGCGTTGTATGCAGGTCTTGCGAGCTGGTTGCTGCGGCGTGCCTCCACACGTTTGCTGGGCCAGGCGCACGCCATGCTGGCCGTCGGCTTTGCGACGCTGGCAGTGCCGTTGGCGTTGTCGGCGCGTGCCACCGCCAGCGTGTTCGCGCTGGAAGGCGTGGGGTTGTTGTGGCTGGGCCTGCGTCAGCAGCGACGCATCTCGCAGATCAGCGGTGTGGCCTTGCAGCTGCTTGCGGCGGTGGGCGTGGCCTTCGGTGTGGATGCGTGGCGCTACGACAGCGTGGCGGTGGCCAATGCCACCTGCATGAGCAGCTTGCTGATCGCCATTGCCGGCTGGGCCAGTGCCTGGTTCCTGCGCGATGCGGGTTATCGGCGGAGCGCGCTGGTGGCGTATCTGTGGGGGCTGGGCTGGTGGACCATGTGCGGGGTACACGAAATCCTGCGCTTTGCCGGCGATCTGCGCAGCGAGCCGGATCTGCTGCTGGGCTTCGTCGCGTTCAGCGTGTGGCTGGCGGCCGAGGTGCACCGCCGTCGCCCTGCCGCTGCATTGGTGTGGACGGTCATGGCGGGTCTGGCGCTGGCCGCGCCGTTGGCGCTGTGGCAGAACCATGCGCATACGCAGCCCTTCGCGCATTGGGGTGCTCTGGCCTGGCTGGCGTTTGCGCTGGCAGGCACGCGGGCGTTGTGGTGCCTGCGGATGCAGCCTGGCGCAGGCGCCGTGGTCGCGCAGTTCATCTGGTGGCTGTTATGGCCGTCGGTGGTGTCGTTGGGTGCGGCTTGGCTGGCCGATGCGTTTGCCCTTGCCAACGGCTGGCGCTGCGCCTTGCTGGCGGTGCCGTGGCTTGCCGTGGCGACCGTGGGCTTGCTGCGCTGGCCGTGGCTGACCTGGCCGCAGGGGGCGCGCTTCGACCCTGCGCGCACCGGGTTGCTGAGCTGCGTGTTCGCGGTGTTGGGTATCGGTTGGCTGCTCGCATTGCTGGATCCGGTCAGCGCCGCGCCGCTGCCCTGGGTGCCATTGCTCAATCCGGCCGAACTGGCGCAGCTGGCGGTGCTCGCCTTGGTCGCGCGCTGGGCGTGGTCGACGGACGCGCCGGCGATCCTGCAAGGTCGGCGCGTCACTGCGCTCGGTGTGCTGGGCTGGGTGTTGATCACCGGCAGCACCTTGCACAGCGTGCATCACTGGGGCGATGTGCCGTGGAATGCCGCGTTGGTGGGCGCGACGGTGTCGCAGACCAGCCTGACCATCGTCTGGAGCGTGCTGGGTGTGCTGGGTTGGGTGGTGGGCTCGCGTCGCGGGCAGCGCGGACTGTGGCTGGGCGGTGCCTTGTTGATGGGCCTGGTGCTGGCCAAGCTGGTGCTGGTCGATCGCCAGCACCTGGGCAATCTGCTCGGCATCGGCTCGTTCATGGCCTACGGCCTGTTGTGTACGGTGGTGGGGTATCTGGCGCCGGCGCCGCCGCGTCCGGCGATTGAAGAGCGCGCTGTCGACGACGATGGCGCGGCAAAGGATCAGGCATGAGTACGAAACATTGGGGATGGGTGCTGCTGGTGCCGCTGATGGCGCAGGCGGCCGATGTGCGGCAGGACTATCGGCAGCAGTGGTCGCTGCAGGTGGCCGGCTCCGACGCCGGTATGTATCAGCTGACCTTGAACGAAGCGGTCTATCGCAGCGCAGTCGATGCGGAATTAGGCGATGTCACGGTGATCGACGCGCGTGGCGAAGAGATGCCCACCGCGCCGCTGCCCGTCGCCGCTGTGCCATCCGCATCGCGTCGGCAGCGGTTGCCGTTGTTCGCATTGCCTGAAGGCGCTGCGCCGGCCAACGGCGATCTGCAGTTGATCGCCGAGCGCGATGCCAGCGGGGCAGTGCGGCGGCTGGAAGGCCGCTTTGCAACCGGTGCACCCGCAGCGCCCGGCGTCGGTGGCAGCTGGTTGATCGACGCCAGCGCATTACGCGATCGCCCGCGTGCGTTGTTGCTGGACTGGGAGGGCAATACGCCGGTGCAGGCGCAGCTGCGTGTGGAGGGCAGCGACGATCTGCGCGACTGGCGTGTGCTCGCTTCCGATGCAACAGTCATGGCCTTGGACAATCAGGCGCAGCGGCTGCAGCAACGCCGCATTGCGCTAGACGACGGCGCAAAGTACCTGCGCATCGTGCCGGTATCGGGCAGCTTGCCGACGCTGCGTGCGGTTGATGCGGAAGTGGATGGCGTTGTCGCGCCCACCCAACTGTCCTGGCTGGACTTGCAGGGCACTGCCCAGGACACCGGCGTGACCTATGTCGTGCCGGGTCGCTTCCCGATCACGCAGCTGGATGTGGGCGGCGGTCTGGCCGAAGCGGTGGAATGGATCGTGGAAAGCCGCGATGCCGACGACGCACCGTGGTCGCGTCGCGCCGGGCCATGGTTGGCGTATCGGCTTGGCAATGGCGCCTCGCCACCGCAGCTGTTGTCCGCACTCGTGCGCGATCGTCAGTGGCGATTGGTGGCTGCCCAGGGCCGCAGCACCGCGGTGCCGACCTTGCGCGCGGGGTATCAGCCGGAGCGATTGATGTTTCTTGCGCAGGGGCAGCCGCCGTATGCGCTCGTCGCTGGCAGCGCGCGCGTGCAACGTGGCGACGCGCCATTGGCCTCGATGCTGCAGGCGCTGCGGCAGGAGCGCGGGATGCAGTGGCAGCCCGTGCAGGCCAGCATGGCCGCGCAGGCACAGTCGCTTGCCGGCGATGCGGCACTGCAGCCGGCCGCCACGCCGCGCGACTGGAAACAATGGCTGCTCTGGGCGCTGCTGGTCGGTGGCGCCTTGCTGGTGGGCGGTTTCGCGGTCAGTCTGCTGCGCAAATCCGGTACGGACCGGCCGCTGTAACGCCGCGCTGTCGCGCTGTCGCCAGCGGTGTGCAGGTGATGCGGGTTTGCCGCTTTGCTGCGAAGGCCGGACAATGGGTATCCCCCGTCGCCGAGGCAGCCGCATTGCCCGTCGTGTTCGACCGATCACAGTTGGCGCCATCCGCATGTGCGGCAGCGCCCGTCCAGCGCACTGCCTTGTTGCGGTACGGCGCGCCGATCCCGACTCCTGATGACCCAATCCCCGCCGCCAAGGCGGTCGCATTGCCCGTCGTCTCCGGTCGACTGCCGTTCGTGTCGGCCGCAGTTGCAATGGCGGCATCTTTGCAAGGCGCTGCCCCGTCAAGGCGGCGCAGTAGCGTGATTTCCTCCGCGCACAGAGCGTGCACGCACGCGTCCAACGCAGGCGCGGCGCCGTGTACCAATCCCCGATTCCCTAATCTCCAGACTTAGCGAGCCAAGCCCATGTCCATTGTCCGTATGACCGACCTCGATCTCTCCGGCAAGCGCGTGCTGATCCGCCAGGATCTCAACGTGCCGATCGACAACGGCCAGATCACCTCCGAGCAGCGCATCACCGCTTCGGTGCCCACCCTCAAGCTGGCGCTGGAAAAAGGCGCGGCGGTGATGGTCACCTCGCACCTGGGCCGCCCGAAGGAAGGCAGCTGGAGCGAAGACGATTCACTGGCGCCGGTCGCCGCGCGGCTGACCACCTTGCTGGGTGTCGAAGTCACCCTGGTGCGCGACTGGGTCGACGGTGTGGAGGTCGCGCCGGGCCAGGTGGTGTTGCTGGAAAATTGCCGCATGAATGTCGGCGAGGGCAAGGACGACGAGACCCTGGCACGCAAATATGCCGCGCTGTGCGATGTGTTCGTCATGGATGCCTTTGGCACCGCGCATCGTGCGCAGGCGTCCACGCATGGTGTGATCCGCTTCGCGCCGGTGGCCGCCGGTGGCCCGCTGCTGATGGCCGAACTCGATGCGCTGGCCAAGGCGCTGGATAACCCGGCCAAGCCGCTGCTGGCGATCGTGGCCGGCAGCAAGGTCTCGACCAAGCTGGAGCTGCTCTCCAACCTGGTCAACAAGGTCGACCAGCTGATCGTCGGTGGCGGTATCGCCAACACCTTCATCGCCGCTGCCGGGTATGCGGTGGGCAAGTCCTTGAACGAGCCGGATCTGATTCCGACCGCCAACCAGATCGTGGCCGATGCCAAAACGCGCGGCGCCGAGATTCCGCTGCCCACCGACGTGGTTGTCGCCAAGCAGTTCCTGCCCGATGCGCAAGCCACGGTGAAGTCGCTCGATGCCGTCGAGGCGGACGATCTGATTCTCGACATCGGCCCGCAGACTGCGCAGCACTATGCCGAGATGATCGCCAATGCCGGCACGGTGGTGTGGAACGGCCCGGTCGGTGTGTTCGAATTCGAGCCCTTCAGCCACGGCACCGAAACCCTGGCACGCGCGATCGCCGCATCCAAGGCGTTTTCCATCGCCGGTGGCGGCGACACCCTGGCGGCCGTGGACAAGTACGACATCGCCAAGGACGTGACCTACATCTCCACCGGTGGCGGTGCGTTCCTGGAATTTCTGGAAGGCAAAACCTTGCCGGCGGTGGCCGCACTCGAGGCCCGCGGCAAGTGAGTGCAGCCACGCTGTTCTTCGATCTGGACGGCACGCTGGTGGATTCGGAACCGGGCATCGTCGCCAGCATCGTGCATGCCTTCGATGCCGTGGGCCAGCCGCGTCCATCGGCGCAGACCTTGCGTGCCTGGATCGGCCCGCCGTTGCGCGACAGCTTTACCGAGTGTTTTCCGCAGGACCCGGAGCTGGTGCAGCGCGCGCTGGGCCTCTACCGCGAGCGCTACGACGCGGTGGGCTGGACCGAACTCAGCGTGTTCGATGGCATCGGCGAGGTGGTCACCGGCCTGCAACGCGCCGGCCATCGCCTGGCCGTGGTCACCTCCAAGAACGAGCGTTACGCACGCCGCATCGTCGAGCACCTGCCGTTTGGTGCGTGCTTCGAGAATGTGATCGGTGCCAGCGAAGATGGCGAACGCCGCTTCAAGCCGGACCTGATCGCCGAAGCATTGCGCCGCCTTGAGATCGACAAGGCCGGCTGCGTGATGATCGGCGACCGTCGCATGGATATCGATGGCGCCAATCACCACGGTATCCACAGCATCGGTGTGCTGTGGGGCTTCGGCGACGAGGCCGAACTGCGCACCGCAGGTGCCGGCGCGATTGCACACACCCCGGCGCAACTGACCCAGTTGATCCACGCGTGAGCGCTGCGCATCGGCGGTGGCGCTCGCTTGGTCGCCGCCGGCGCGCTGCGCAACGTGATGCAACAGATTGCTCTTCACTGCCACCGGGTTAGGGTGGCGACCGCATCGCGTTGCCCGGTGCAACGCGTGCGTAAACGGACGTACTGTCCCGCACTGTCTGTAAGACATGCCGGAATAAGAGGGTGGCTATGCCGCAATGCCATCCTCGGTACGTGACGTGTGTGTTAAGTTTCGCGGCTTTTACAGGGAGGCCATCATGAAAGAACGTCAACGCCGCACCAAGATCCTCGCCACCCTCGGACCGGCAACGGACGCGCCCGGTGTGCTGGACGCTTTGTTCAAGGCGGGCGTCAACGTGGTGCGCCTCAACTTCAGCCACGGCGACCCGTCGGGCCAGGCCAAGCGCGCCGCCGAAGTGCGTGCCGCCGCTGCGCGCGCCGGTGCCGAAGTGGGCATCCTGGCCGACCTGCCGGGCCCGAAGATCCGTATCGAGCGCTTTGCCGAAGGCAAGATCAAGCTGACCATGGGCGCGCGCTTCGATCTGGTGGCCGATGTCAATGCGCCGGCCGGCGACCAGAATCAGGTGGGCGTGAGCTACCTGGGTCTGCCGCAGGACGTGGTGGCCGGCGACGTGCTGCTGCTCGACGACGGCCTGGTGCAGTTGCAGGTCACCGACGTGCAAGGCGCGCGCATCGTCACCACCGTGCTCAACGATGGTGTGCTGTCCGACCGCAAGGGCTTGAACAAGCAGGGCGGCGGCCTGTCGCTGGGCGCGCTGACCGAGCGCGACAAGGAGCTGATCGGCATCGTCGCCAAGATCGGCGTGGACTTCATCGCGGTGTCGTTCTGCCGCAATGCGCAGGACATGCACGACGCGCGTCAGATCGCCCAGCAGCACGGCTGCGATGCGCAGCTGGTGTCCAAGATCGAGCGCACCGAAGCGATCGAAAATCTGGTCGAAATCGTCGAAGCCTCTGACGTGGTGATGGTGGCGCGCGGCGATCTGGGCGTGGAAATCGGCGACGCCGAATTGCCCGGTCTGCAGAAGAAGATCATTCGCGAGTCGCTGGCGCAGAACAAGGTGGTGATCACTGCCACGCAGATGCTGCAGTCGATGGTCGAAAGCCCGATCCCGACCCGCGCCGAAGTGCTGGACGTGGCCAACGCGGTCATCGACGGTACCGACGCGGTGATGTTGTCGGCCGAAACCGCCGCCGGCGCCTATCCGGTGCGCGCGGTGGAAGCGATGGCACGTATCTGCCTGGGCGCCGAGCACCAGTTCGAATTCGATACCGACTTCGAAGCGGCGCAACGCAACCTGCAGCGCGCCGATCAGGCGATCGCCATGGCGACCATGTTCCTTTCCGAGCACATCGGTCTGGGCGGCGTGGTGGCGTTGACCGAATCCGGCGGCACGCCGCGCTTCCTGTCGCGCTTCCGCTCCAACATGCCGATCTACGCCTTCACCCGTCACGATGGCGCGCGTCGCCAGATGGCGATGATGCGCGGCGTGTTCCCGATCAGCTTCGACAGCCGCGGCCTGACCCCGCGCGAAGCCGCACGTGCGGCCATCCGCCTGCTGGTGGAAAACGAGCGCATGGGCCCGGGCGACCGCGTGGTGTTCACCAGCGGCGAGCACATGGAAATGCACGGCGCCACCAACACGCTGCGTCTGCTGGAAGTGGGCGAAGACGGCCGCGCCACCGGTCTGGGCGAGCTGTAACGCACTGCCGGCCATTCGCGGATGTCGATTGACGTCCGCGGCGGGTTGAACAGCGCGCATCCTGCACAGCTGCGGCCTTCGGGTCGCCGTTGTGCTGTGTGCGGTTCGGTGCGTCGGGCGTCGTGGCATTCGGCATGCACCGACCGTGCGCTGTCTGGCGTCCGCACCGCTGGTGCGTTGCATGTCGCTCACCACATCACGCATTCCATCGTGCATGGCGTGATTCAACAGGCCTGGATCGTCGGTGGCATCTGCTTGGCTGCCATCGCGCTCCAAGTGGCGGCGATGCTGCCGACAAAGCTGCTGTCGCGCGGCACGTCTTCCTGGGGACACGACCTGCGCCCGTCCACGTGTTGACGTGATCGATCGACGCGGCAACTGCGATGCCCTCAGGTTCTGCGCACACAGTGGGGCATGCAGATCTACCGCTACACGCGCGCTGCTAGGGTGATCGCAGCGCATGTGCAGACCTTTTTGCAGCATCGCGCGCTGGCATGCAGACGTTGCGTCCGCATGCGCTTGTGCAAGCGTTGGCAACCACACACCACAGCGATGGCGCCTTGTGCAGCGCGATGCGAGCGGCGCCACACATCCTGTCACGCAGGCAAGGTGTAATCGGTTGCAGGCATTCCGTGAAGGAATGTGTACGACTTTCGTCGCTATACTTTCGTCCTCCCCCGCAGCTGCCACAGGAACTACATGAGCATCGAACAGCTTGCCGAAACCGCCCAGGCCATGGTCGCCCCGGGCAAGGGCATCATCGCCATCGACGAGTCGACCAGCACAATCGCAAAGCGTTTTGCCAGCGTCGGCATCGAGAACATCGAAGAAAACCGCCGCGCTTACCGCGAACTGCTGCTGACCACGCCCAAGCTGAGCGATTACATCTCCGGCGCCATCCTGTTCGACGAGACCATCCGTCAGAAGACCAAGGACGGTGTGCCGTTCGCCAAGTACATGGCCGAGCACGGCATCATCCCGGGCATCAAGGTCGACAAGGGCGCGCAGCCGCTGGCCGGCATGCCGGGCGAACTGGTCACCGAAGGTCTGGACGGCCTGCGTGCACGTCTGGAGGAGTACTACACGCTGGGCGCGCGTTTCGCCAAGTGGCGTGCGGTCATCAACATCGGCGAAGACATTCCGTCCGGCACCTGCATCGAGGCCAACTCGCATGCGCTGGCGCGTTACGCCGCGCTGTGCCAGGAGCAGGGCCTGGTGCCGATGGTGGAGCCGGAAGTGATCATGGACGGCAGCCACGACATCGAGACCTGCTACGAAGTGACCGAAGCCACGCTGCGTTCGCTGTTTGGCGCGCTGTATGAGCAGAACGTCGTGCTCGAAGGCACCATCCTGAAGGCCTCGATGGTCATTTCCGGCAAGGGCTGCGAAGAGCAGGCCAGCGTCGAGGAAGTGGCCGAGTCCACCGTGATGTGCCTGAAGTCGACCGTGCCGGCGATCCTGCCGGGCATCGTGTTCCTGTCCGGCGGCCAGACCGATGAGCAGTCCACCGCGCACCTCAACGAAATGCACCAGCTCGGCAATCTGCCGTGGCCGCTGAGCTTCTCCTACGGCCGCGCGATGCAGCAGGCCGCACTGAAGCTGTGGGCCAAGGACATGACCGGCAACTTCGCCAAGGCGCAGCAGATCATCTATGAGCGCGCCAAGGAAAACGGCCTGGCGGCACTGGGCAAGTGGAAGGGCTGATCGAGTGATGGCGGCCGCAAGGCTGCATCGCCGGTAAGACCAAAGCGCCGGCAGCGATGCCGGCGTTTTTTATTGGGTGTCGACGTGCGGGTTGACTGCGCCCAGGTGCGGACCAGCTCGGCGCAACGCAGCCGCAACGCACGAAACACTGCGCCTTCGCCGGGCGGGTATGACCGGCCGGTGCCTGGATCGGCATGCACCGATGCGGGCACCGTAGTTCCTCGGCGCTGTGCGCACTTGCCTGACGCCTTCTCCGTTTGTCAGCCGCTCCTGGTGCGATCGGGCGAGCTAAGGCTGTGCATCAGGACTGCTGCACAGTAGTGGCGCGGTTGAAAGACGACGACGGGATTCCACTGACCGAAACGCAACGAGCGCCTTGCGGCGCTCGTCAGTGCAACCTGCATTGCGTAGCGATCAGGCGGCCGCGGTGTCCTGCGTTGCCAGTGCCTGCTGATACGCCTTGTAGGTCGCCTCGTTATAGGCCACCAGCACGATGTGCTTGGGCACCTTGTGCGAACGCTGCCAGTCACGGGTTTCGGTCACGGCAATCCGTGCGGCCTGGTACAGCGGGTAACCGTAGATGCCGCAGCTGATGGCCGGGAACGCGATCGAATGCAGCATCATTTGCTCGGCAAGTTTGAGCGACTGCCAATAACAGTTGGCCAGTTGCTCCGGCTCGTTGTGCTTGCCGTCGCGCCAAACCGGGCCCACGGTATGAAACACATGGCGCGCCTTCAGATCGAAGCCTTCGGTGATGCGGATTTCGCCGGTGGGGCAGCGTACGCCTGGGCGCACCTGCGGCAGCGCTTCACAAGCGTGCAGCAGACGTGGGCCAGCAGCACGATGGATGGCGCCATCGACGCCGCCGCCACCCAGCAGTGATTCGTTTGCGGCGTTGACGATGACGTCAACGTCGAGTTCGGTGATGTCGCCTTGCCAGACTTCGATTCTCATAGCGCGATAGTTATGGGATTTGAATGATGAACGCGTGATGGGGTCAGGCGTTGCGGAGCCACACGCTAGGGCCCATTCATCTCACACGCTGCGACAACCCACGACGGTGCCGGAGGCGCAGCAAAAGATCAGCCAGAATCGGGTTTTCGGACGAAACAGTCGCGGCAACGATTGGAAGAATTTATCGCTGGCGGCAGGGAGTTACCGGCGCCCCTGCCTGCCAAACCGCCGCCGCATTGCGCGACGCGGCGCGGCCCGCGCGTTGCGCGTCAGAGCCAGCGGCGGACGCGCGTGCAGTACGCGGTGTAGGCGCGGCCGAATTCGGCGCGCAGGCGGCCTTCTTCGAACGGGATCAGGTAGAACTGCAGCGCCAGCCACGGCAGCGGCAGCAACAGCACGCCCCATAGATAGCCCATCTGCACGGTCAGGCCCAGATAGCTCAGGATCAGGGCCAGATACATCGGATTACGGGTGAAGCGGTACGGGCCGGTCAGGACCAGCTGCGAGGGATGGCCGCTGGGCAGGATGGTGGTGCGGCGGCGCGCGAACAGCACAAAGCAATTGATGGCCAGGGCCAAGCCCAGGCAGGCGACGATGCCGCCAAGCAGTTCGATCCAGGCCAACAGGTCTGGCGGCGGCAAGGGCAGATCGAACCGCCGTTGCAGCCAGGCGCCCAGGGCCAGCGTCGCAGCGAAGTGCACGGGCGACGTGATCTTCACCAGCCACGGCGCGCGTGCGCTGCGTGTGCCGCCGTGCCCATACGATTGCTTGCTCACCACACTCTCCCTGCAGAACGGCGGACATCCTAACGTTTCCTTGACAAGGAGGGGAGTGCATCCATCGCAATGCAATGTGTCGCGGGGGAACGGGATAGGGCCGGAGACTTGGGGAGCCGGAAAGCGCGTTTCCGTCGCGGCGCGGTACGGTTGTGCGCTCTTTACTAGGAGTTGAGCGCTGCTCGTATGACGTGCACGCGCAATGCAGCGTCTTCAATCAGGTGAGGCCATGTTGCGGCGATCAATCAGCGGGCGCGTCGCGTTTTTTGATTGCGTTGCCCGCCATCAGGGTGTGGCGGCGGTCACTCGCGGTACGGCGCCGATGCGGCGGGCTGCGTGTGGCTGGCGGCGACGCGAACGCACTGCGGTGCTTGCCTGATGTGTTGTTCCCGGTTCGGCTGTGATTGTCTTTGCCGAAAGGCGCACGCAATCAGGTGCGCTGGGCGCTGTTGCCATGGTGCGATTACTTCGGTAACCGTGCCGCCCAGCATGGGTTTCGCAATGCACTGCTGGGTGCTCAATCGCAATGGCGATCCGGCTGTGCTCAGTCCGCTGCCGCGATGAAACAAGCAGTGATGCGGGGGTCTGTCGATCGACTTCGCTTCCCAGGTCCGCGGTCCCAGAACAAAAAAGGCCGCGCTGAACGCGCGGCCCTCGCGTGCCAACCAACCGTCCGCTCAGGGCAGGCCGGCCAGCCAATCGTCATCCGAGCCTTCATTGATGTCGGCGAACAGCGGGGTGGAGAAGTAGCGCTCGCCGGTATCGGGCAGCATCGCCAGGATGACCGCGCCGGGTGCGGCGGACTCGGCCACGCGCAGCGCCGTGGAGACGGTGGCACCGCCGGAGATGCCGGTGAAGATGCCTTCTTCGGCGGCCAGACGGCGGGCGATGGTGATCGCATCGCTGTCTTCCACGCTCAGCACTTCGTGCGCGACCTCGCGATTGAGCACCTCGGGGATGAAGTCCGGGGTCCAGCCCTGGATCTTGTGCGGCTTCCAGTCCTGGCCTTGCAACAGCGCGGCGCCGGCTGGTTCGCTGGCGGTGATGCGCACTTCCGGGCGGGCGACACGCAGCACTTCGCCCACGCCGGTGAGCGTACCGCCGGTGCCCCAGCCGGTGACGAAATGGTCCAGCCGGTGGCCGGCGAAGTCGCGCAGGATTTCGGCGGCGGTGGTGTTGCGGTGATAGGCCGGGTTGGCCGGATTGGCGAACTGGCTGGCCAGGAACCAGCCGTGCTGCTCGGCCAGTTCCTTGGCCTTGCGCACCATGCCGCTGCCTCGCTCGGCGGCCGGGGTCAGGATGACCTTGGCGCCGTACGCGCGCATCAGCTTGCGGCGCTCGATGGAGAAGGTTTCCACCATGGTGGCGACGAACTTGTAGCCGCGCGCGGCCGCGACCATGGCCAACGCCACGCCGGTGTTGCCGGAGGTGGCTTCGACGATGGTATCGCCGGGCTTGAGCAGGCCGCGCTGCTCGGCGTCGAGGATGATCGCCAGCGCCAGGCGGTCCTTGACCGAGCCGCCCGGATTGAACGCCTCGACCTTGACGTACAAGGTGACGTTGTCCGGGGCGAGGCGGTGAAGTTTGACCACCGGGGTGCGGCCGATGGTGTCGAGGATGTTGTCGTACAGGGCCATGGGGTCTCCGTCGAATTCAGGCTGCGTGGGCGAGTGTGGGCGTGTCGGGCGTTGCGATGGGTGAGTGTGGCAGCGGCGCGCTGAGCGGTGCAGCGCCGAACCAATGCAGCGTCGGCGCCAGTGCGGTCACTTCGCCCAGGATCAGCAGAGCGGGCGCCTGTACCTTGAACTGCCGTGCGGTGCTGGCCAGGGTGGCGAGCGTGCCGGTGATCACCCGCTGCTGCGGGCGCGAGCCGTTTTCCACCAGGGCGAATGGCGTGGTGGGTGCGCGGCCGGCCTGCAGCAGGCGCTGCTGGATACCGTCCAGGCCCGCCACGCCCATGTAAAAGGCCAGCGTCTGGCGCTCCTGGCCCAGCGCGTGCCAGTCCAGCGTGTCCAGCGAATCCTTGCAGTGCGCGGTGATCAGGCGCAGCGATTGCGCGTGATCGCGATGGGTGAGCGGGATGCCGGCATAGGCCGCGCAGGCGATGGCGGCGGTGATGCCGGGGACAACCTGAAAGCCGATGCCGTGCGCGCGCAGGAATTCCAGCTCTTCGCCGCCACGGCCGAACACGAACGGGTCGCCGCCCTTGAGTCGCACCACCCGGCGCCCGGCGCGGGCATGTTCCAGCATCAGCGCATGGATCTGTTCCTGGCGGGTGCTATGGCCTTGCGCGGCCTTGCCGACTTCCACACGCACTGCGTCGCGGCGGGCCAGTTGCAGGATCTGCGGGCTGACCAGACGGTCGTACAGCACCACCTCGGCCTGCCGGAGTGCGCGCAATGCGTGGCGCGTGAGCAGGCCGGGATCGCCCGGGCCGGCACCGACCAGGGTCACGCTGCCGGGGGAGAGTGGCGCGATACCTGCCTGCGGCGCGGGGGAGGGCGCCGGCGCAGCTGCGGATACGGCCGGCGCCGCATTGTGGGTCAACAAGCGCTGGCTGCTCGCTGCGGCGCGCAGGGCATCGTTGTGTTCCGGCTGCTCGCTGGCGGCGATGGTGAGCCAGACGGGGGCATCCGGCAGCGCCAGCCAGGCGGGGTCGAAGTGACCGTGCAGCCATCGAAGCCGGCCGGCCCGCGCCCACTGCTGCAACTGTGGGGTCAGTTGCGGGGCGCCAACCAGCGGCAGCGCGCCGGCCTGCAGCAGGTTGGCGGTGGCGCGTTCGGCATCGGCACCGCCACCGACCACCAGGACGGCACGGCCACGCAGGTCGGCAAGGAGCGGGAACGCAGAAGTCACGGACCGGGGCATCGAAAGGGAGGGCCAGACCGTAACGCCGGCTTATAGCCGTCGGAAATGACTTCATGCGCCCTAAAAATAGCGTTCGGTTATAAGCTGAGCCGTCGAACTCCTCTACAGTCCAAGTCCTTGTGGCGCCTCGCGCTTTTTTGGACATAAGCCCATGACGCTGACCCAACTTCGCTACCTGGTGGCCATCGCCGATGCCGAGCTGAACATCACGCTGGCGGCGGCGCGTGTGCACGCGACCCAGCCCGGCCTGTCCAAGCAGCTCAAGCAGCTGGAAGACGAGCTGGGCTTTTTGTTGTTCGTGCGTAAAGGACGCAGCCTGGACGCGGTGACGCCGGCCGGGGTGGAAGTGATCGAGCGGGCACGCGCGGTGCTGTCGGAAGCCAACAACATCCGTACCTACGCCGCCAACCAGCGTCGCGAAAGCCAGGGCCAGCTGACCTTGACCACCACCCATACCCAGGCGCGCTTCGTGTTGCCGCCGGCGGTGGCGCAGATCAAGCACGCCTACCCGCAGGTGAGCGTGCATCTGCAGCAGGCGGCCGAAAGTGCGGCGCTGGATCTGCTTAGCCAGGGCGATGCGGATATCGCGGTGGTCAGCACCGCCGGCGGCGAGCCCAGTGCCGGCATTGCGGTGCCGTTGTATCGCTGGCGGCGGCTGGTGGTGGTGCCGCGCGGGCATGCGCTGGACACGCGGGTGGCGCCGGACATGCAGGCGCTGTCCGAGCACCCGCTGATCAGCTACGAATCGTCCACCCGACCGGGCTCGTCGCTGCAGCGGGCATTTGCGCAGGTCGGGCTGGAGCCGAGCATCGCGCTAACTGCGCTGGATGCGGACCTGATCAAGACCTATGTGCGCGCCGGGCTCGGTGTGGGGTTGGTGGCCGAGATGGCGGTCAACGCCCAGGACGAGGACCTGCGTTCCTGGCCAGCGCCAGCGCCGATCGCCGAGTGCATCGCCTGGGCGGTGCTGCCGCGCGACCGGGTGCTGCGCGACTACGCGCTGGATCTGGTGCATGTGCTGGCGCCGCAGATCGACAAGCGCGACCTGCGCCGCGTACTGGACGGCAATCAGGCGCCGAACTGGCCGCTGCCGCCGACCTGGGAATCGCTGACCCAGACCATCACCAGTTGAGCGCTACGCGATGACCGAGCCAGTACGTCCGTCGCTCAGCAGACTGTGGTCGCCCGAACCCGATGGCGGCATGTCGTTGCAACTGTCGGCAAACATCGACGGACGCGAGCACGCCATGCTGACGGTGCTGGCCGACCCGCAGGACGAATCGCTGTGGGTGGCGCTGCAGGCCGGCGCAACGCCGGTGCAGATTCCGCTGGCCGTGTTGCGTCAGCTACTGGAAGTGGCGGCCGAGGACGTGCATTCGGCGGCGTGGTTTGCGCAGCAGGGGGATGAGGCCGGGATTGGAGATTAGGGAGTTGGAATTCCTAACAGCGGTTTCTGCCACGTCGTCGTGCGCTGGGTGTGTTGCATGCTCTTGTTGTCGTGTCCGCTAACGCAGAATCGCATGTTGCACTGCAGTGTAGAGTGGCCCGCAAATCCTCTTTGCAATCAATGCCATGCGAGCGCTGGCCGACGCGCCGCGCGTGTTGCTGTCAGTGATTCTCCCTACACGTGTCAGGGCCGCCTTAGCCGCGTTGTCGACACCCATCAAGTTGGGCGCGGCGCTGTCGTAAACCCTTATAGCAACCATGACGCGACACTTCGGACGTCTAGGGGTGGACGGCGCAGGACCGGCGATGCATGTATCGCTTCACCGGTGTGATCAGTGGTGTCGTCGAAAGGTTGCTAGCGCTGTCGCATCACTGTTGCGCGAGGCTGCGCACACAGCGCGGCTGGCGCACCCGGGTCCCTGGGGAGAGGCCTGGCGTGTTTGGCGGCGGATCCGGGTCGGGAGCTCGGGTCCGCCTTTTTTTTGGCCGATTTTTCGCCGAAACAAGCGCAGCATGCGCCGGCGGCCGAGCTGGGTTGGCCGCTCTTGGCGAGCGCCAGGGACTTGAATCAACGCCTGTGAAGCGACGTGCGCCAGGTCTGCTGCACAGCTGCGCGGTCGCACATCGCCACGCAGCCGTGCGGGACTGCGTCAGGCCAACGGAATGCGAACCGAAAAACAGGTCCCGCCTTCCGAACGTGGCCGTACCTTCACCTCGCACCCCAGCGTCTCGGCGGTGCGGTGCACGATCCATAGCCCGATGCCCAGACCGTCGCTGCGCGGGTCGGCCTGGCGAAACGCCTGGAAGACCTGCTCGGGCTGCTCAAGATTCAGGCCGATGCCGCTGTCGATGATTTCCACCACCGCATAGCCGGGGCGGCGGCGCGTGCCGACCAGCACGCGTCCACGCTCGGTGTATTTGATCGCGTTGCCGACCAGATTGCCGATCAGGGTGGTCAACAACGTCGGGTGGCTGCGCACGCGCAGCGAGGTCGGTACGTGGCGCAGCGACAGGCACTTGTCGATGGCCGGCTGGCGCCAGACGCCGAGCACCGAATGCAGCACGTCTTCCAGCTGCAGCGGCTGCAGATCCGGCATGGCGGACTTGCTTGCGGCGGCCAGCGTGGCCAGTTCGTCCAGGCTGCGACCGACCAGGCTGATCGCGTCGCGCGCAGTCACCAAGGTCGGGATGGAATCGACGTTGGCATGCCGACGCATCTTGTCGATGGCGTAGGCAGCGGTGCGCAGCGGGGTCTTCAGATCGTGCCCGGCAATGGCCATCAGCCGGCTGCGATAGCGGTCGGATTCTTCCGCAATCAGCAGCGCACGGCGCAATTCCAGCTGCGCCATGGTCTGGCGCGCTAGCGCGCGCAGCGCCTCGACCTGTTCGTCGGTGAGCTTGCGCGGCTGCCGGTCGAGCACGCAGACGGTGCCTAACGGCAGGCCGTCCGGCGTCTTCAACAGCGCACCGGCATAGAAGTACAGCGGCGCTTCGCCGGTCACCAGCGGGTTGCGCGAAAAACGGATGTCTTCGCGCGTATCGGGCACCACCAGCACGTCGCTGTCGAGCAGCGCATGCGCGCACATCGACTTGAACAGCGGCGTCTCGCGCTCGCCCATGCCGAGCTCGCTCTTGAACCACTGGCGGTCCGCGTCCACCAGGCTGATCAGGGCGATCGGGGTCTGGCAGATGATCGACGCAAGCCGGGTGATGTCTTCGAAGGCCGCCTCGCGCGGCGTATCGAGGATGCCGTAGCTGCGCAGGGCCTGGAGGCGCAGCGCCTCGCTGGGCGGTTTGGGCGCGCAGGGAAGTGGCTCAGCCGCTGGATCGGACAGGACAGGACTCATGCGCGCGCTGGATGAATGGGATGACGCCCAAGCATAGGGCATGGCGACGCCTCGCATGCGCGCGGTCTTATACGCATCGGTAGAACTGTGACTGCCGGCCTGGACAATGGGGCGGCAGTGATATCCAGGTGATGGGCTGCGCTTCATCGACTCGGCCGTGGCGATGGCTGATGGGGCGCAGCTCGACAGGCGTCAGCGGGCGATGCCGGTCGCCCGGACGCCTGCGCGGGTTTGGGTGCGACATCCGGTCGCGCACCGGCCGCTCCCATCGCTCCTGCCGACATGGCGGCTTACACTGCGGCGATGCCCGCGCTTCATCGCCATCATCTGTTGCACCTGCTCGCCTGCCTGGCAGTGGCGCTGATGCTGTTGGCGCCGTTGATCAGCCGCTGGAGCCAGGCGCGCATGCTCGAGCCGATGTGCATGAGCGGCCCGGCGCTTGGCACCAGCGCTGCAGTGCATGCGAGCCACGCGCCTGCGCACAGCGCAGTGCCTCGGGATCACGGCATGCCCGGTGCCCCGCAACGCGCCGGCGACCATGACGCTGCGCTGCATGGCGAAGCCTGCGACTACTGCATGTTGGCCGCGCGTCTGCTGCCCTGGCTGGCACTGCTGGTGCTGTGTCTGCTGCAACGACGCCCGGTGCCGATGCCGCTGCCCGCCGCGGTGCGGGCATGGTCGGCCTTGCGCTGGACCGCCCTCGGAGCGCGTGGGCCACCGTTGTACGCCTGAGCCTTGCCCCGTTGCGGGCGTCCGTGCTGCTGCAGCCTGTCTGCGCCTGATGCGTTGGCGTGCCTGCGCACACTCGATGGACGACGCATTCTTTGAATGAAGCCGGTGCTTGCCCTGTGGGGGCGGCGCACGGCGGCATTGCCGTGGTGTCGCGGCGAAGGGTTGGTCATGCGGTTACGGTTGTTGAAAACGATGTGGTACGCGCCGTCGTTGGCGCTGGTGTGTGGCCACCCCTGGCAGGTGCAGGCGCAAGATGCGGCATTGACGCTGGGCAAGGTACAGGTGAGTGAGTACGTGCAGCGCACGCCAAGTACCGCGCGCGTGCTGAGTTCGGTGGACGTGATCGGTGGTGCGCTGCTGCACGATCAGCACGTGGATTACAGCTGGGAACTGCTGATGCGTGCGCCCGGCGTGCAGGTGACCCAATTCCGCATGGGCACCGATGCAGGGCGGTTTTCGTTCCGTGGCTTCAACGGCGAGGGGCGGATCAACGCGGTCAAGCTGCTGATCGACGGCATCCCCAGCAACGACAACGCCGGTGGCATGCCCTATCTGGATGCGGTGTTTCCGCAGGACATCAGTGCGATCGAAATCGTGCGCGGCACCAACGATGCGCGATATGGCTTGAACGCCATCGCCGGCAGCGTGGATGTGCTGACCCGCACCGGTGGCAACGATGGCCGCCTCAGCGTGACCGCGGGCAGTTTCGGTGCGCGCGAAGTGCAGCTGGGCAAGGGCTTCGAGCGGGGTCCGTGGAGCCAGAACTATGTGCTGGCCTGGCGCGATTCCGATGGCTATCGCGCGCACGCCGATGCGCGCAAACGCAGCGTCGCCGGCAAGTGGTTCTACACCGACCCGGATGGCGCCTTCCGTGCCGGGCTGACCACGCGCTACTACGACAATCACGCGCTGGAGGCGGGGTATCTGGACGCGGCCAGCGCGCGTGCGGCGCCGCGCAGTTCGCCGGCCTATGCGCAGGACGATCGCAGCGAGCGCCGTGTGCGTCAGACCGCATTGCATGCCGATGGCACGCTGGGCGCGGATGCGCATTGGAGCGCCAAGGCCTACCAGAACGACTACCGCAATCAACGCTGGGTCCGTTTTTCCGCCGCCGGCCTGCAGCAGGAGCGCGGTACCGATGAAACCCATCGCGGCGTGCTGCTGCGCGGCAACTGGCAGCCCGACTGGGGCGTGTGGAATGCGGCGCTGGAAGCCGGTGCGGATGCGCAGTGGCAGGACAACCAGTCGCAGCGCTACCGCACCGTCGCACGCGTGCGCGGCGCGCAACTGCGCGACTGGAACTACGATCTGCACACCCAAGGTGCCTATGTGCAGGCGGTGCTGAGCCCGGTCGACCGTTTGCAACTGGTGCCGGGGTATCGCATCGATCGTGTCGATGGCACCTTGCACGACCTGCTGGCCGGTATCTGGGCGCCGAGCTACGACTACGGCACCATCAAGCAACCCAAGTTCAGTGCCAGCTACCGTGTGGGCGAACAGAGCAGCATGTACGCCAACTGGGGACGCACCTTCCAGATCGGCAGCGGCGATGGTGCCTACCGTCGCCAGCCAGGCAATCTTGGGCCATCGATCAACGATGGCTGGGAAGCCGGTTTCAAATTCGCCCCGTCGGCACTGCTGGATGGGCGGGTGGCGTATTGGGAACAACGCGCGTCCGGTGAAGTGGCCACCATTCTTGGTGTCAATGGCGTGGCCGGCATCGGCGATGTGGCCAACGTCGGCCGCACGCTGCGGCGCGGGTGGGATGCGCAACTGAACCTGCAGCCTGCCGAGCATTGGCGTGCGTGGATGTCGTATTCGCGGCAGAAGGCCAGCATCGCCACGCCTGACCCCAGCGCGCCGGCCACGCGTGGCAAGGAGATCGAGAACGTGCCGCACTGGTTGGCCACCGCCGGGCTGGAGTGGCAGGTGAGTGCAGCCGTGCAGCTCAGCGCCTGGGGTAATGCGCAGGGCGATTATTACCTGGAGCGCAGCAACACCCTAGGCCGCACCGGTGGCTATGCCTTGCTCAATCTTGGCGCGCGCTGGAACGTGGATGCGCGCAACGCGCTCAGCGTGCAACTGCGCAATGTCACCGATCGCGCCTATGTGTACGCGTGGTACGACAGCGGCAGTTCCGGCTATTCGCCAGGCGATGGCCGCGCGCTGTCGGTGTCCTGGGATTGGAGTTTCTGATGCGGACACGCACAAGCACTACCAGCGTCGACGTACCGCAGCGGGATGGCCGCTGGCGGTTCTATCGGGCCGTGTGGCGCTGGCATTTCTATTCCGGGCTGCTGGTGCTGCCTTTCATCATCTGGCTGGCGCTGACCGGCGCGGCGTTTCTGTATCAGGACGCTATCGATCGCACGGTGCACCATGGGTTGAAGGTGGTGCCGGTGGGTGCGGCCCGCGCGTCCGTACAGCAACTCGTGGAGGTGGCGCAGCGCGAGGATGGCGGGACATTGTTCCGCTACACCACGCCCAAACGTGCCGATGCCAGTGCCGAGATCGGCCTGGTGGACGCGCATGGCACCCGCACGGTGGTGTATGTGGACCCGTATCGCGTGCGTGTGCTGGGTCGCTTGCCCGAGCACGGCACGCTGGCCTGGACGATTCGCCGGCTGCACAGCCTGGAGTTGATCGGCCCGTTTGCACAGGGGCTGATCGAAATGGCGGCGGGGTGGGCGATCGTGCTGGTGCTCACAGGTGTGTACCTGTGGTGGCCGCGCGGGCGGCGTGGTGGTGTGGTCAACGTCCGTGGCACGCCGACGCAGCGGCTGTTCTGGCGCGACCTGCACGCGGTGACCGGGGCCGGTGTGGGTGCGATCCTGTTGTTTCTGGCGCTGACCGGCATGCCGTGGTCGTGGCTGTGGGGTGCGCAGGTTAATCGTTGGGCCAACGGGCATGATTTTGGGTATCCGGCCGGGCTGCGTGTGCAGCAGCCGATGTCGGAGCAGCGCCTGACCGACAGTGGCGAGCCTGCGTGGTCGCTGCGGCAGGCGCGGTTGCCGGAATCTGCTGTGCCTGTGCCTGCTGCGCTGGATGAGCGATTGCATGACGGCCAAGCGGGTGGGCTGCACGCGGCTGCGATGCGTGCGGCCGACCCGCACCCCAACCCCAACCCCAGGTCCGCGCTAGCGGCGTGGGAGCTCCAAGGCACGCGCGCCAGTGGCGCACAAACAGTGCCTTCTCGCCCAGAGGGGAGAGGGGCTAACTTCGACCATGCTCATGCACAACATTCGGAACATTCGGAGCACTCGCAGCATTCGGATCACTCAGAACATTCAGATCACTCAGAGCATTCGGAACACTCACAACATTCGGCGCACTCAGAACATTCACGCCAGTCAGAATATTCAGTCCATGCAGCGCACGGTGGTGCCGGCAGTGTCGCTGCGCCGGGGATGGGCGCGATTGATCTGGATGCGGCGATGGCGCGGTTCGATGCGCTCGGCATTGCGTCGGGCTATAGCGTGTCGCCGCCGCGTGGCGTGCGCGGTGTCTATACCGCGACGGTGTATCCGGCCGATCTGCAGCAACAGCGGGTGATCCATCTGGATCAGTACAGCGGTGCGGTGCTGCTGGACATGGGCTACCGCGATTACGGGCCGGTGGCCAAGACGCTGGAATGGGGCATCAATGTGCACCTGGGGCAGCAATACGGCACCGCCAATCAGCTGATCCTGCTGCTGGCGTGCGCGTTGATCGTGCTGTTGTGCGTCAGTGCCGTGGTGATGTGGTGGAAGCGGCGGCCGGTGGGCGGCTTGGGCGTGCCGCCATTGCCTGCCGACCCACGCACCCTGCGCGGGTTGCTAGTGCTGCTGGTGCTGTGCGGATTACTCTTTCCGCTGGTCGGGCTGTCGTTGTTGCTGATGTGGTTGTTCGATCGTTATTGGATGCAGCGCGTGCAAGCGAATGCCGTGGCGTGATGCGATGGCCGCGCGTGTCGCTATCGCTGCACATGTAGCGATTGCATCTCTCAGCCGCTGTAGCTGTAGCTACAGCTCACGTCGATGTCGTCTGTGTTCGCGGTGCCGGGACCAGCATTGCCGCGCTCTTCGGCAAAGATCACGCCTTTCTCGATCCTGCGATCTTGCTGCAACGACGGCGCGATGCCTCGCACGTGTTACGGCCACCAGCCCACCAGAAAGATCTCCAGGCGTTGCGCTGTCTTCCATGCGCACAGCACGCAGAAACCAGACACCTCGCGTCGCGGCGCTCTACATAGCGCGCGATGCGTAGCTCAACTCAGATGTCCTCGTGAATCCCGCACTCGCGCTTGAGGCCGAAAAAGCGGGTGTCTTCTTCGCGCATGCCCGGTTCCCAGCGGCGAGTCGTGTGGAAATCGCCGATCGAGACGTAGCCCTGCTCCCACAGTGGGTGATACGGCAGGTCGTGCGCCTGCAGGTATTGCCAGACATCGCGGTCGGTCCAGTCGGCGATCGGGCTGATCTTGTAGCGGTCGCCACGCTTCTGCACGATTGGCGTCTGTGCGCGTCCGCCGGACTGGCTGCGGCGCAGGCCGGTGAACCAGGTGCCGACGTCGAGCTCGTCCAGTGCGCGGCGCATCGGCTCGACCTTGCGCAGGTTGTTGTACTGGTCGATGCCGACCATGCCCTGTTCCCACAACCGGCCATGGCGCGCTTCCATCCAGGCGCGGCTGACCAGCGGGCGATACACCTTGAGATTGAGTTTGAGCCGATCGGTCAACGCGTCGGCAAAGCGATAGGTTTCCGGAAACAGATACCCGGTATCGATCAGGATCACCGGAATGTCCGGACGTTGCCGGGTGAGCAGATGTAGCGTCACCGCCGATTGCGCGCCGAAACTGGACGACAGCGCGACGTCCTGCGGGCCATGTTCTAGCGCCCACGCCACGCGTTCGTCGGCACGCAGGGTTTCCAGGTGTGCGTTGAGCGCGTCCAGATCGTCCAACGCGGAAGAGGTGATCGATGCGACAGGCAGCGCGGTCATGCGAGCAATTCCAGGTCGAGGTGACGGTGCGTGGGGTAGGGCGGCAGGGCGATCAGGCCACTGCGGTGCAGGAAATCGCCAAAGCCTTCATCGCCTACCTGGTCGCGTTCTGCGGCGTAACGAGCCAGTAGTGGCTCCAGCGCGGCCAGGATCTCTGCTTCAGTGATGTTTTCGCGATACAAGGTGTTGAGCCGCTGGCCGCGACGGTCGCCGCCCAGCATCAGGTTGTAGCGACCGGGCGCCTTGCCCACCAGTGCGATCTCCGCCAAGTACGGTCGCGAACATCCATTGGGGCAACCGGACAGGCGCAGCACGATGGGCGTGTCGGCCAAGCCGTGCTGCTGCAACAACGGCTGCAGCGCAGCGCTGAAATCGGGCAGATAGCGCTCGGCTTCGGCCATCGCCAGGCCGCAGGTCGGCAGTGCCACGCAGGCCATCGCGCCGCGTGCCAAGGCGGTGCCGGCATGGTTGCCCGCATCCAGCGCGTACTGCGCAGCCAGCGCATCGATCTGCGCGCGCTGCTGTGCAGGGACGCCGGCGATGACCAGGTTCTGGTTAGGCGTCATCCGGAACTCGCCCACGTTCAACTGCGCAATCGCGCGCAGCCCGCTCAGATGCGCGGCAGTGTCGGTGTCGGCAATGCGGCCGGCCGGTAGCGACAGGGTCAGATGCCACAGGTCGTCTTCGCCTGCAACCCAGCCATAGCGGTCGCCGTTGTGGTCGAACGCAAACTGCCGCGCAGGCTGCAACGAAAAACCGGCACGGCGTTGGATCTCGGCCACGATGGTGTCCAGGCCATGATCGTCGATGGTGTACTTGAAGCGCGCGCGCTTGCGCACTGCGCGATTGCCGAAGTCGCGCTGCGTGGTGACCACGGCGGTTGCGAGATCCAGCAACTGATCGCGGGTGATAAACCCGATGACGTTGGCCACGCGCGGCCAGGTCTCCGCATCGCCGTGGCTGGCGCCCATGCCGCCGCCGATGCTGACGTTGTAGCCGAGCAGCTCGCCGTCGCGCAGGATGGCGATGAAGCCCAGATCGTTGGCGAACACATCCACGTCGTTGAGCGGCGGTGCGGCGAAGCCGATCTTGAACTTGCGCGGCAGATACCGGTCGCCGTAGATCGGCTCGTCTTCGCTGCCGGATCCGGATACGCGTTCTTCGTCCAGCCAGATTTCGTAGTACGCACGCGTGTTGGGTAGCAGATGCTCGGACACGCGCGCAGCATCGGCGTACAACGTGGCATGCGCCTGCGACAACAAGGGGTTCGCCGCCACCTGCACATTGCGATTGACGTCGCCGCACGCCGCCAGCGTATCGACCAAGGTGGCGTTGATCGCCTGCATTGTCGCCTTGAGTTCGCGCTTGATCACGCCATGGAACTGGAACGCCTGACGCGTGGTGATGCGCAGCGAATGATTGGCGTACCGCGTGGCGATGCCATCCAGCGCCAGCCATTGGCTGGGCGAAATCACCCCACCCGGCGTGCGCGTGCGGATCATGAACTGATATGCCGGCTCGAGCTTCTGCCGACGCCGCTCATCGCGGATATCGCGATCGTCCTGCTGGTAGCTGCCGTGGTACTTGATCAGCGTCTGATCGTCCTCGCGCAGCGCCCCGGTGATCGGATCAGCCAGGCTCTGCTCCAGCGACCCGCGCAGACGGCGGCTTTCGGATTTGATGTCTTCGACAGAGTGGCTCATGGGAATCGGAAATGGGGAATAGGGAATCGTAAAAAGCTGCCTGGTCTGCCAGGAAAAGTCAGGTGAGGGCTGTACCAATTCCCGATTCCCCACTCCCGATTCCCGGCACTAATACACATCGCGCGCATATCGCCCCTCCACCTGCAGCTGAGTGAGATATGCGGCGGCGTCTTCGGCGCTGCGGGCGCCGTGGGTGGTGACGATGTCCAGCAATGCGGCGTGCACATCCTTGCCCATGCCGATGGCGCCACAAACATAGAGATGCGCGCCGCCCTGCAGCCAGGCGTAGACCTCGGCGCCGTGTTCGCGCAGGCGGTGTTGCACGTAGATTTTTTCGGCATGGTCGCGCGAGAACGCCAGGTCCAGCGCGTGCAACTCGCCGCGTTGCAAGGCCTGCTGCCACTCGGCCTGATACAGGAAATCGGTATTGAAATGCTGGGCGCCGAAGAACAGCCAGTTACGACCCTTGGCGCCGGTTTCGGCGCGTTCCTGCACGAAACCGCGGAACGGCGCCACGCCGGTGCCCGGGCCGATCATCAGGATGTCGCGGTCCGCGTCGGCCGGCACGCGGAAGCGTGTGTTGGGTTCGATGTAGACCGGGGCGGTATCGCCTTCGGCAAGCGCGGCGAGAAAGCCGCTGGCCGAACCCAAATGCGCATGCCCGTGCGCCTGATAGTTGAGTTCATCCACCGCCAGATGCACTTCATCGCCCACGCGCTTGCGGCTGGAGGCGATGGAATACAGCCGCGGGGTGAGCGGGCGCAGCGTGTCCAGCAGGCTGGCGTGGTCCCAATCCGCCGGCCAGCGTCGCAGCACGTCGATCACTTGATGATCGGAGAGCAACGACGCCAGGCCGGCAGTCTGGGTGGGGGTGAGCAGCGCCTGCAGGTCGTCTGCGCGTGCGCGCTCGGCATGGGCGGTGAGGAATGGCCGCGACAGCTTGGTCAGTTCGCGCCGGGTGGTCAGCCACTCGTTCAAGGCCAGAGTCTCTTCGCCGACGGTGACCGCGGCATGACCATCCAGCTGCAAGGTCTGCAGTACCGCATCCACCAGCGCGGGCGGATTGCGATGACGGATGCCCAGGGCATCGCCGGGTTCGTAACTCAGGCCGCTGCCTTCCAGCGAAAATTCCAGATGCCGCACGCGCTTGCCGGGCTGCGCATAGGCGCGAAAGCCCGGGCCCTTGAAGTCGCGCCCGCTGATGATCTGGTTGGCCAGCAACTCGGCAGCAAACGGATGCTGATGCGACCACACCGGCGCCACCGGGTTGCTGCGCAGCGGCGTGACCGTGGCCGAGTGCGGGGCGCTCTTGAGCTGCTCGCGCGCATGCTTGAGCGCTTGCGCGCGCCACGGGTCGGCGATGCTGTCGATGTCCAGGTCGGCTTCGCCGCGCGGCTGCACACGGCTGGCGCCGAGCTCGGCCAGACGGTCGTCGATGCGCCGCGCAATGCCGCAAAACTCCGCATAACTGGAATCGCCCAGGCCCAGCACCGCGTACTTGAGGTCGGGCAGCTTGGGCGCGCGGCGGCCGGCCAGGAATTCAACCAGGCCGATCGCATCGTCTGGCGGGTCGCCTTCGCCCTGGGTGCTGATCACCACGTACAACAGGCGTTCGCTGGCGAGTTCGCGGGTGGGGTAGGCATCGGCGCGCAGCAACCGCACGCTCAGCCCGGCGGCCTCGGCATCGGCGGCCAGCTGCTCGGCCTGGCGGCGCGCATTGCCGGTCTGGCTGCCGTACACCACGGTCAAGCGCTGGCTATCCTGCGCGGCCGCCTGCGGTTGCCCGCCCGGCAGCACCGCCAACGAGCGCGGCGGGTGACCCTGCGCCAGCCCGGCGGTGTAGCCGGACAGCCACCACAGCGCGGCGGT
Organism: Xanthomonas sp. Leaf148; assembly: GCF_001423585.1. Lineage (GTDB taxonomy): Bacteria > Pseudomonadota > Gammaproteobacteria > Xanthomonadales > Xanthomonadaceae > Xanthomonas. The sequence continues at coordinate 1,078,383 of NZ_LMOP01000008.1, forward strand.
ATCCAGGCCGTCGACCAACCGTTCCAGCAGCGCCTTGCGCTCGTCGGGCAAGGGGCTGGGCGGTAGCGCGGAACTGGCGGCGGTCATTCGGATCCAGGGGCGGGGATTGGATGAACGATGTTAGGGAAGCGTTCGCTGGTCCAGAAAGGATCACCGGTTATCGCGTTATGCCGGCCGCTTATTTCAAGCAGACATCTGCCCGCCACACACTGCGCTGCCTTGGCCTACCATCGGCTGGTCTTGCCTGCCGCCGCTCCCGACATCCTGATGACCTTGCCACCGCTGTCCCATCTCGACCGGCTCGAAGCCGAAAGCATCCACATCCTGCGCGAGGTCGCCGCCGAGTTTCGGGCACCGGTAATGCTGTATTCGGTCGGCAAGGACAGCTCGGTGCTGCTGCATCTGTTGCTCAAGGCGTTTGCGCCGTCGCCCCCGCCGATCCCGCTGCTACATGTGGACACGCGCTGGAAATTCCGCGAGATGATCGCCTTTCGCGACCGCCGCGCGGCCGAAACCGGGGTGGATCTACGCGTGCACATCAATCCCGATGGCATCGCGCAGGACATCGGTCCGATCAGCCACGGCGCCGCGGTGCACACCGACATCATGAAGACCCAGGGCCTGAAGCAGGCGCTGGAGCACGGCGCGTTCGATGCGGCGATCGGCGGGGCACGGCGCGACGAAGAAAAGTCGCGGGCCAAGGAGCGGGTGTTTTCGTTCCGCAATGCACGCCATCGCTGGGACCCGAAAAACCAGCGTCCGGAACTGTGGAACCTCTACAACGCTCGCACCAAACCCGGCGAGAGCGTGCGCGTGTTTCCGTTGTCCAATTGGACCGAGCTGGATATCTGGCTGTACATCTACCGCGAAAAGATCCCGGTGGTGCCGCTGTATTTCGCCGCAGCGCGCCCGGTGGTGGAGCGCGACGGTGCGTTGATCATGGTCGACGACGAACGCTTGCCGCTGCAGCCGGGCGAAATCCCGCAGCTGCGCTCGGTGCGCTTCCGCACGCTGGGCTGCTACCCGCTGACCGGCGCGATCGACTCCACCGCCGACACCCTGGAAGCGGTGATCGCCGAAATGCTGGTCAGCACCAGCTCCGAGCGTCAGGGCCGCATGATCGATCATGCGCCCGGTGCGTCGATGGAACAGAAAAAGCTTGAGGGGTATTTCTGATGGGCAGTGAATCGGGAATCGGGAATGGGGAATCGCAACAGCGGTTCGCTGCGTCTACATCGATCGAGGATGCGGCTTGTGCCATTCCCGATTCCTCACTCCCGATTCCCGGCACCATCGACACTTACCTGCAGCAGCACGAATCCAAGCCGCTGCTGCGCTTCATCACCTGCGGCAGCGTGGACGATGGCAAGAGCACCTTGATCGGGCGCTTGCTGTACGACAGCAAGCGCTTGTTCGACGATCAGCTGGCGGCGCTGGAAAGCGATAGCCGGCGGCATGGCACGCAAGGCGAGGGTATCGATTACGCGTTGCTGATGGACGGGCTGGCAGCCGAACGCGAGCAGGGCATCACCATCGATGTGGCGTATCGCTATTTCGATACCGACCAACGCAAATTCATCGTCGCCGACTGCCCAGGCCACGAGCAGTACACGCGCAACATGGCCACCGGCGCGTCCAGCGCCGATGTGGCAGTGGTGCTGGTGGATGCGCGCAAGGGCTTGCTCGTGCAGACGCGCCGCCACAGCTACATCGTGTCGTTGCTGGGCATTCGCCACGTGGTGCTGGCGGTCAACAAGATGGATCTGGTGGACTACGACGCCGACGTCTTCAGCGCCATCGCCGAGAGCTACCGCGCGCTGGCGACGCAGCTGGGTATTGCCGATGTGCAGTGCATCCCGTTGTCGGCGCTGGCTGGCGAAAACCTGTCCAGCGCCTCCACCCGCATGCCGTGGTACAGCGGCCCGCATTTGCTGCAGCATCTGGACAGTGTGCAACTGGAGCCGCCCGACGCCGACAGCGGCCTGCGCCTGCCGGTGCAGTGGGTCAACCGCCCCAACTCACAGTTCCGCGGTTATGCCGGCACCATCGCGGCGGGGCAGGTGCGCGTGGGCGATGCGGTGGTGGTGGTGCCATCGGGGCGACGTTCGCAGGTGGCTGCGGTGCTGGATGCCAATGGCGCGGTGGCCAGCGCACGCGCAGGGCAGGCGGTGACGCTGACGCTACGCGATGAGATCGATATCAGCCGTGGCGACATCATCGCCGCCATCGACGACCCGCCGGAAGTGGCCGACCAGTTCGCTGCACATTTGCTGTGGATGGACGATGCCGCGCTGCTGCCCGGCCGCCCGTACTGGCTCAAGATCGGCACCCGCACGGTCACCGTGAGCGTCAGCGAGATCAAGCACAAGGTCGATGTGAATACGCAAGAGCGGCTGGCGGCCAAGCGGCTGGAGCTCAACGAAGTGGGCTACTGCAATCTCGCCTTGGACGAACCCATCGCCTTCGCGCCGTACGCCCGCAACCGCGTGCTCGGCGGGTTCATCCTGATCGACCGGCAGAGCAATGCCACCGTGGCCGCGGGCACGCTGGAGTTTGCGTTGCGCCGCGCCGGTAACGTGCATTGGCAGCATCTGGACGTGGACCGCGGTGCCCGTGCGCGCATCAAGGGCCAGGCGCCGCGCGTGCTGTGGTTCACCGGCCTGTCGGGGGCGGGCAAATCCACCGTCGCCAACCTGGTCGACAAGCGCCTGCATGCCTTGGGCTATCACACCTTCATCCTGGATGGCGACAACGTGCGCCATGGGCTCAACCGCGATCTGGGCTTTACCGACGAAGACCGCGTGGAAAACATCCGCCGCGTGGCCGAAGTGGCGCGCCTGATGGCCGATGCGGGACTGATCGTGCTGGTCAGTTTTATTTCTCCGTTCCGCGCCGAGCGGCAACTGGCGCGCGAGCGTTTCGATACGGGCGAGTTTGTCGAAGTGTTCGTGGATGTGCCGCTGGCGGTTGCAGAGGCGCGCGACGTGAAGGGGTTGTACCGCAAGGCGCGGGCCGGGCAGATTCCCAATTTCACCGGGATCGACTCGCCGTACGAGGCGCCCGAGACGCCGGAGATCCATCTTCACGCCGATGGTGAGAATGTAGAGGCGCTGGCGCGCCACGTGCTCGAGTTTCTGGGGCTGGAACGCTGAGCGCAGGCATCAGGACGTGGCATCCAGTCTCCCGCGTAGTGCGCGTGGCGGCAGACCCTATCGTGGAGTGACCGCGCGGGTTTGCGCCATCGGGCTTTCCCGGGCGGTGGTTGCAGTGTCGAGGGCCGCGCCGACCAGCGCATCATGACGACGACGGCAAGGGTCTTTGGTCATGGTGCAAAGCGCGCCCTTTCTGTCAACGCTTGGCGGTGAGGTCGGTAAACTTTCGCGGTACCCCGCCAGGATGTTCTGATGCTTGTTCTGCCCAGCGCGCGCAATTGCGCCGCGCTCTTGTTGGCCGTGTGGCTGTCCGGTTGTGCCCGTCAGGCCAGCGCGCCGGCCGCTGCCAAGCCCATCCCGGTGGTCGTGCAGCCGGTTGCGGTGCAGCCCTGGAACTCCACCGTGCAATCGATCGCCACCGTACGTGCGCGCGAATCGGTCGCGCTCACCGCAGCGGTCAGCGATGTGGTCGAGCAGGTCAATTTCGACAGCGGCGATGAGGTCAAGGCCGGGCAGTTGCTGCTGCGGCTGCGCGGCAATTCGCAGCAGGCCGCGTTGACCGCCGCGCAAGCCACCTTCGAGGAAACCGACCAGCTCTATCGTCGCCAGTTGAGCCTGGTTGGGCAGCAATTGGTCGCCAAGTCCACGGTCGACACCCAGCGCGCCCTGCGCGATGCAGCGCAGGCGCGGGTGCAGCAGATGCGCGCGGAAATCACCGACCGCGAAGTGCGCGCGCCGTTTTCCGGCGTGCTGGGCATCCGCCAGATCAGCCCCGGGTCGTTGATCACCTCGAGCACCGTGATCGCCACGCTGGACGATGTGGCGCGCATGTACGTGGATTTTCAGGTGCCGGAATCGCAGTTCGGTCTGGTGCAGCTCGGCAATACCGTCAATGGCACCGCGGCGGCGTATCCGGGTGCGCGCTTCGACGGCATCGTTGCCGCGATCGATTCGCGCATCGACGAGACCACCCGCTCGGTGACCGTGCGTGCGGACTTCCCCAACGACGATCGCCGCCTGCGCCCGGGCATGCTGCTGGATGTGCGGCTGCTGCAGCCGGCGCGGCAGGCGGTGGTGATCCCGGAGATTGCGGTGGTGCAGGTGGGCCGCGAGTCGTACGTGTTCCGGGTCAAACCCGACAGCAGCGTGGAGCGTGCCGATGTGCGCCTGGGCGAGCGGCGCGATGGCAAGGTGGAGATTCTGGAGGGCGTCAAGGCTGGTGAGCGCATCGTGGTGGACGGCACCGGCAAGCTGCGTCCGGGCCTGAAGGTGGTCGACCAGGCCGCGCCCGCGTCGACGCGCCCGCAGGCCGCAGCACAATGAAACTCTCCGACCTGTCCATTACCCGCCCGGTGATGGCGGTGGTGATGAGCCTGTTGCTGATCGTGCTGGGAGTCATGTCGTTCACCCGCCTCACCCTGCGCGAACTGCCGGCGATCGACCCGCCCATCGTCTCGGTGGATGTGGAATACACCGGCGCCTCGGCAGCGGTGGTGGAAAGCCGCATCACCCAGGTGCTGGAAGACGCGCTGGCCGGTATCGAAGGTATCGCCACCATCGAAGCGCGCAGTCGTAACGGTTCGTCGGATATCAGTATCGAGTTCGTGCAATCGCGCGATGTGGAAGCGGCCGCCAACGACGTACGCGATGCGGTGAGCCGCGTTTCCGACCGCATGCCCGACCAGGCGCGCCCGCCGGAAATCTCCAAGGTCGAAGCCGACGCCGATCCCATCCTGTGGCTCAACATGAGCTCCAGCACGATGGACACGCTGCAGCTGTCCGACTACGCCGAGCGGTATGTGGTGGACCGCTTCTCCAGCCTGGATGGCGTGGCGCAGGTGCGCATCGGCGGACGCCAGCGCTATGCGATGCGCATCTGGCTGGACCGCGACCAACTGGCCGCACGCGCACTCACCGTGGCCGATGTCGAAACGGCGCTGCAGAACGAAAACGTGGAGTTGCCGGCCGGCAGCATCGAATCGGCGCAGCGCGACTTCACCTTGCGTGTGGAGCGCAGCTACCTCAAGCCGGAAGACTTCGCCAAGTTGCCGTTGAGCAAGGGCGAGGGCGGTTATGTGGTGCGCTTGGGCGATGTGGCCAAGGTGGAGTTGACCTCGGCCGAACGGCGCGCCTATTTCCAGAGCAATGGCGTGCCCAACGTGGGCCTGGGCATCGTGCGCAATTCCACCGCCAACGCGCTGGATGTGGCGCGCGAAGCGCGCGCGCAGGCCGAAGAAGTGCAGAAGTCGCTGCCGCAGGGCACCAACATCTTTGTCGCCTTCGACACCACCACCTTCATCGATGCGGCGGTGGAGCGCGTCTATCACACCCTGGTCGAAGCGGTGGTGCTGGTGTTGGTGGTGATCTGGGTGTTTCTGGGCAGCGCACGTGCAGCGCTGATTCCGGCGGTCACCGTGCCGGTGTGTCTGATCGCTGCGTTCATTGCGCTGTACGCGTTCGATTTCTCGATCAACCTGCTCACCTTGCTGGCGCTGGTGCTGTGTATCGGTCTGGTGGTGGACGACGCCATCGTGGTGGTGGAAAACATCCAGCGCCGCATCGATCTGGGCGAGCCGCCTTTGGTGGCCGCCAGGCGCGGTACCGGCCAGGTAGCATTCGCGGTGATCGCGACCACCGCCGTATTGGTGGCGGTGTTCCTGCCGGTGGGATTTCTGGAAGGCAATACCGGGCGCTTGTTCCGCGAGTTGGCGGTGGCGTTGGCTGCGGCGGTGGCGATCTCGGCTTTCGTGGCGCTGACGCTGACGCCGATGATGTCGTCCAAGCTGCTGCGCTCGCACAGCGTGGCCAAACCCAATCGGTTCCATCATTGGTTCAACGGGCGCATGCAGGCGGTGTCCGGCGCATACGGGCGCTCGCTGGAGCGGCATGTGCACCGCACCTGGATCTTCGCGCTGCTCATGCTGCTGGCCTTGGGTGCGAGCGCCTGGTTGATGAGCCGTATTCCGTCCGAACTGGCGCCGGCGGAAGATCGCGGCAATTTCCAGATCATGATCGACGGGCCCGAAGGCGCCGGCTTCGATTACACCGTCGGGCAGATGCATCAGGTCGAAGACATCCTGCGCCCGTACGTGGGACCGGACAAACCCATCGTGCGTGCCAACCCGCGCGTACCCGGCGGCTTCGGCAGCAGCGAGGAAATGCACACCGGCCGCGTCAGCGTGTTCTTGCAGGACTGGGAAAAACGCACACGCCCCACCACCGAAGTGGCCGATGAGCTGCAACAAAAGCTCAGCGTGCTCAGTGGCGTGCGCGCACGCACGCAGGTCAGTGGCGGCCTGGTGCGCAGCCGCGGCCAACCATTCCAACTGGTGCTCGGTGGCCCGGACTATGCCGAGATCGCGCAGTGGCGCGACCGCATCCTGCAGCGCATGGAAGCCAACCCCGGTCTGGTCGGCCCGGATTCGGATTACAAGGAAACCCGCCCGCAGATGCGCGTCAACATCGACCGCCTGCGCGCAGCCGATCTGGGCGTACCGGTCACCGCCATCGGTGGCGCGCTGGAGGCGATGATGGGCTCGCGCCGCGTCACCACTTTCGTCGACAACGGCGAGGAATACGACGTGATGTTGCAGGCCGGGCGCGAAGGTCGCATGTCGCCGGAGGACCTTACCGCCATCCGCGTGCGCTCTACCCGTGGCGAGCTGATTCCGCTATCCAACCTGGTGAGCTTGAGCGAAGTGGCCGAAGCCGGCACCTTGAACCGCTTCAATCGCCTGCGCGCGATCACCATCACCGCCGGTCTGGCGCCGGGCTACCCGTTGGGCGATGCCATCGCCTGGGCGCAGCAGGCCGCGCAGGAAGAACTGCCGGAATATGCGCAGCTGGACTGGAAGGGCGAATCGCGCGAATACCAGCAATCCGGCAGCGCGGTGTTGCTGACTTTCGGCATGGCCCTGCTGGTGGTGTATCTGGTGCTGGCTGCGCAGTTCGAAAGTTTCGCGCATCCGCTGGTGATCATGCTCACCGTGCCGCTGGCGGTGCTGGGTGCATTGGTCGGTTTGTGGCTCACCGGTGGCACGCTCAACCTGTTCAGTCAGATCGGCATCGTGATGCTGGTGGGCCTGGCGGCGAAGAACGGCATTTTGATCGTGGAGTTCGCCAATCAGTTGCGCGACGAAGGCCGCAGCGTGCATCAGGCCATCGTCGAATCGGCCTCGGTGCGGTTGCGCCCAATCCTGATGACTTCGATCGCCACTGTGGTTGGCGCGATTCCGCTGGTGGTGGCCGGCGGGCCCGGCTCGGCCAGCCGCGCCACTATCGGCGTGGTAGTGATCTTCGGTGTGTCGCTGTCCACGCTGCTGTCGCTGTACGTGGTGCCGGCGTTCTACAGCCTGATCGCCCCGTACACCAAGTCGCCGGAAGCGGTCGCACGCGAGCTGGAAACCCTGGAGGCAACCACGCCATCGGTGGGCGGGCACGCGTAAGCGCGGCCGTCAAAACGACTACGCTCGCCGCCTGGCGGGCGTGGTCGGTGCCCGGCGCGGCATGTGTGACTAATGCACTCTGGGTTTGAGCGTGCCGTCCACGCCTACCTGACGACTGCGCGCCAGGCGTTTTAGCCGCTCTAAGCGCTGCTCGACACGCGTGCGCGGTCGCAGCATTGCGCCTGCGCGAGTGATCGGCATCCCGCAGTTCCGCTGATTGGCGATGTTGGCTGCAGGACCCGGATGCCGGGCGCCGCTACGTTGTGCGCGTGTGCGGATGGCTGCACGCGGCGCATGCGTGCCAGTCACGGTCACGCCTGTAGCGCAACTGTGCCTAGTATGGCCACTGCGTTTATCGCAGCCGCCAGCGTCGGCATCGACAGCCTTCGCTGCGCTGGTGCAGTGACTAAGGTCACATGACAGTCATCCCCGGCTGTGGTCGACTTCGGCGGTTACCCTGACCGGAATTGCCCATGCGTCGTCTTGCCTGCCTGCTTGCTCCTTCCCTCCTTGCGCTGTGCTGCGGTAACGCACTCGCGCAGACGTCCGGCGAGCCGGTACCCAATGGCCGGTTGCCGATCTGGGCGGTGCCCGAGCGTTATAGCCTGGCGATCAAGGTCGACCCCGAGCAGGCGCAGTTCAGTGGCCGCACCACCATCCGCGTGCAGCTCAAGCAGGCATCCGATCATCTGTGGCTGCACGGCAAGGAGCTGAAGGTCAGCAAGGCCACGGTCAAGCCGGCTAAGGGCAAGGCGCTCACCGCGCGCTATGTGGATGCCGATGCGCAGACCGGTGTGGTTCGTCTGGAGTTCGGGCGCATGCTCAAGCCGCAGACGCTCACCGTGGAGATCACCTACAGCGCGCCGCTTAACCAGCAGCTGCAGGGCTTGTATCAGGTGAAGTACCAGGGCAAGGCGTATGCGATGACGCAGATGGAGCCGATCAGTGCGCGCTACGCGTTCCCGGGCTTCGATGAGCCGGCCTTCAAGACCCCGTTCAACCTCAGCCTGACCGTGCCCAGCGACGATCAGGCGCTGGCCAATACCATCGCCACCTCCACCAAACCGGCCGGCAAGGGCTGGAAGACGGTGACCTTTGCGCCGACCGTGCCGTTGCCGACCTACCTGGTCGCCTACGCCGCCGGCCCGTGGGATGTGGTGGACGTGCCGCCCATGCCGGCCACCCCGCAGCGCCCCAACGCCACGCCGCTGCGCGGCATCGCCGCCCAGGGCCAGGGCCCGCGCATCACTCCGGCGCTGGACCAGACCCCGGCGATCATCGCCGCGTTGGAGGACTACTACGACTTCGGTTATCCGTTCGACAAACTCGATCTGGTCGCCGCACCGGATTTCAGCGCCGGCGCGATGGAAAACCCCGGGTTTGTCACCTTCCGCGACTGGTTGCTGTTGCTGGACAAGGATTCGCCGGCCGAAAACGTGCAGCGCTCCTTCAACACCAACGCGCACGAGCTGGCACATCAGTGGACCGGCGACACCGTGACCATGGAATGGTGGGACGACCTGTGGCTCAACGAAGCCTTCGCCACCTGGATGCAGCAAAAAATCACCATGCAGCTGCACCCGGAGTATCACGCCAACCTGGATCGCATCGGTGGCGCGCAATACGCGATGAATAACGACAGTCTGGTCAGCGCACGCAAGATCCGCCAGCCGATCACCGGTAACGGCGATATCGAAACCGCTTTCGATGGCATCACCTATCAGAAGGGTGCGGCGGTGCTGGCGATGTTCGAAGCCTTCGTTGGCGAGGACGTGTTCCGCGAAGGCATGCGCGCCTACATCGCCAAGCATCAGTTCGGCAGCGCCACCGCCGACGATCTGGTCGATGCGATCGCCGAAGCCGCCGGCAAGGGCGAAGACTTCAAGGCGGCATTCCGCAGCTTCCTGAATCAGCCGGGTGTGCCGTACCTGCAGACCCAGGTGGCGCGCGAAGGCGGCAAGACTGTGGTCAAGCTGCAGCAGCAGCGGTATTTGCCGCTGGGTTCGACCGGCTCCACCGCGCAGCAGTGGGGCGTGCCGGTATGCGTGAAGTACGGCAAGGGCAAGAACCAGGTCGGTACCGCCTGCCAGTTGCTGGAAGACGGCAGCGGCAGCATCGTGCTGGACGGCGCCGGCAAGAACACCTGGGTGTTCCCGAACGCGCATGGCGCCGGCTATTACCGTTTCAGCCTGCCGAAGAAGCAGCTGGCCGCACTCGGCAAGCAGGTCGCTCAACTCGACGATAACGAGCAGTTGGCCTACGCCGATGCCATCGATGCGGCCTACCGCCACGGCGATGCCGACAGCGATGCAGTGTTGATGGCGCTCAAGCAGCTGGCGCCGTCCGCATCGGCCGATGTCTCGACCGCGCTGGTGGATCGCTTCGGGTGGATCTGGCGCTACCAGGCCAGCACCGAGGCGCAGCGCGGCGCGTTGCGCAAGGCCGCCGAACAGGCGTATTTGCCGCGTCTGCGCCAGCTGGGTTACGTGCGGCGTAGCGGCGAATCGGTCGACGACACCGCGCTGCGGTCGTCGCTGGCCGGGCTGTTTGGGTTACGCCTGCAGAACGCGGAAGTGCGCAAGGCGCTGCTTGCCCAGGGCGATGCGGTGCTGGCCGGTGGCAACGGGGCGCTGGACTTTTCCGCGGCCAACCCGGATCTGCTCGGCACCGTGCTGGCGGTCACCGCGCAGGAACGCGGCGCGCCCGCGGTGCAGACCCTGATCGCGGCATTGCGCACGCACGCCGACCCCGCACAGCGCAACGCCATGATCGCTGCACTGGGTGCGGTGCAGGACCCGGCGTTGCTCAAGCAGGTGCGCGATTTTGCGTTGACCGATGCCATCAAGGTCGGCGAGATGAAGAGCATGCTGACGCGTGGGAACAGCTACGAGGGTCCGCATGCGTCGATGTGGCCGTGGTTCACCGCTAACTTTGATCGCATCGTGCAGCGCAGCGGGTCGTTCGACGGCGGCGGTCTGCCGGCGCTCGGCGCATCCGGTGGCTGCAGCGTGGAAGAGGCCGACCGCCTGGATGCCTTCTTCCAGCCGCGCCTGGCCAAACTCAGCGGCGCCGATCGCGGCCTGGCGCAGACCGGCGAAACCATCCGCTTGTGCGCCGCGCTCAAGCAGGCGCAGACCGCCAAGCGCTGAGCGCCAGAAGCGGCCAACAACGCGACTGCGCGGCCGCCAGGCGGCTGCGGTCGCTGCTCGGAACCGGCATGTGCCCTGCGCACACGCCGGTTCTGAACCCACCGTCCACCGCTATCCGATGACCGCTCGCGACGTGCATCCGGTCTCGGCCAAGCTCGCGAACACCACTGGCGTCGTTGCACAGGGCGTGCGGCGTGCAGCGCCGATGCCCCACGATGGTGCGCACGATTCGCACATGCGCCGCCGGCACGTTGTCGCGCGCTGACGGCGCAACTCGCATGCACGTCGCATCGAGCGGCGCTTTCGGCCAGAATCGACCCACTCCCCACGGCGCTGGGGTTCACGATCCAGCACTCGGGGAGATTGCGTGGAAGCACTCATCAATGGCATCAACGGCATCGTCTGGAGCAAGGCACTGATTTTCATGTGCCTGGGCGCAGGCGTTTACTTCACCATCCGCACCCGTTTCATGCAGGTACGCGGGTTCGTGGAAATGATTCGCCTCACCGTGGGCGGGCAGAAGTCCGATGCCGGGGTGTCCTCGTTCCAGGCATTGGCGATGTCGATGGCCGGGCGCATCGGCATCGGCAACATCGCTGGCGTCGCCACCGCCATCGCCTTCGGTGGGCCGGGCGCGATCTTCTGGATGTGGGTGATGGGCTTTCTCGGCGCGTCCACGTCGTACGTGGAATCGACGCTGGCGCAGATCTACAAGATCAAGGATGCCGATGGCCGCTATCGCGGCGGCCCGGCGTACTACATCGAAAAGGCGATGGGTCTGAAGTGGTACGCGCTCACCTTCGCGGTGGCCACCATCATCGCCACCGGCTTTCTGATGCCGGGCGTCCAGGCCAACGCGATTGCAGACAGCGCCATCAACGCCTGCCGGGGCACCAGCCTGTGCGGTGCGATGGACGGGCAGTGGATGGGCCTGCCGATGCGCGATGCGGCCAAGCTGGGCATCGGCATCCTGGTGGCATGCATGCTGGCGGTGATCATCTTCGGCGGCGTCAAGCGCATCGCCAACTTCGCCGAAATCGTGGTGCCGTTCATGGCGATGGGCTACATCCTGATGGCGCTGGTCATCATGGTGCTCAACGCCGAGCGCGTGCCGGACATGTTCGTCACCATCTTCAGCAGTGCGTTCGGCAGCCATGCCGCGTTCGGCGCCTTGCTGGGGCTGGCGGTGGAATGGGGCGTCAAGCGCGGCATCTATGCCAACGAAGCCGGGCAGGGCACCGGGCCGCATGCTGCGGCAGCGGCAGAGGTGTCGCATCCGGCCAAGCAGGGCTACGTGCAGGCGTTTGCGATCTACTTCGACACCATGATGGTGTGCACCGCCACCGCGTTCCTGATCCTCACCACCGGCAAGTACAACGTGTACGCGCCCGACGGTGCCAAGCCGGGCCTGTACGCCGGCCTGATTGGGGTGGAAGAAGGCCCAGGTTATGCGCAGGCGGCAGTGGAATCGGTGCTACCGGGCTGGGGCGCGGGCTTTGTGGCGGTGGCGCTGTTCTTCTTCGCCTTCACCACCATCATGGCCTATTACTACATGGCCGAAACCAACCTGAGCTACATCAATGGCAGCCGCCGCCGGCCGCTCACCGTGCTGCTGCTGCGCCTGGGCATCATGGGCATGGTGATCTTTGGCGCGTTCCACAATGCGCAGCTGGCCTGGGCGCTGGGCGACATCGGCGTCGGCGTCATGGCCTGGCTCAACATCATCGCCATCCTGATCCTGCACAAGCCGGCCATGCTGGCCTTGAAGGATTACGAACGGCAAAAACGCCAGGGGCTGGATCCGGTCTTCGATCCGGTGTCGCTCGGCATCAAGAACGCGGATTTCTGGACACAACGATGAAACAGCATGATGGACGTGGCGCACGGCCGCCACGCGACAACACCGGCAGCGGCGCTGCGCCGCTCAACCCCTGGGGCCGCGCGGCGCCGCGTGCGCCGGCACCGGCTGCGGTACGCACCGCCGCCGCCGCACCGGCCGCTGCCAACGCCAATACCGCACGCGAGCTGCGCCTGTACGGCATCAATGCCATCCAGGCGATGTTCGACGCGCGTCCGCAGGCGCTGCGTAAGCTCTACCTGACCGAGGCGCGCATTCCGCAGTTCAAGGCCTTGCTGGCCTGGTGCGTCACCCAGCGCATCGGTTACCGCGTGGTGGAGGAGGCCGACCTCACCAAGCTGGCCGCCAGTACGCATCACGAAGGCATCGTGGCCGAGGTGTTGCGGGTATCGCCGCAGCCGTTGCAGGAGTGGCTGGCGGCATTGCCGCATGGCCCGGTGCTGGCGCTGTGGCTGGATGGCGTGGGCAACCCGCATAACTTCGGTGCGATCTTGCGCTCGTCGGCGCATTTCGGCGTGGCCGGTTTGCTGCTGTCGGCCGGCTCCACGCTGGGCCTGTCCGGCGCCGCCGCGCGCGTTGCCGAAGGCGGTGCCGAAGCCGTGCCGCTGGTGCAATTGCCCGAGACCGCAGTGGCGATGACGCAGCTGCGTCAGGCCGGCTTCGCGATCGCAGCCACGCTGGTCGACGGTGGGCACGATGTCTTTGCCGCCGCGTTGCCGCAGCGCCTGGTGTATGTGATGGGTGCAGAAAGCGCAGGCATGGATCGCCAGTTCGCACGCGAGTGCGATCTGCAGTTATCCATCCGCGGCAGCGGCAAGGTCGAAAGCCTCAATGTGGCGTCGGCCACCGCCGTGTTTCAGGCGGCCTGGCGCGCCCGCGTCGACACCGGAGCGCTGTGATGCGTCCATCGGCCTGGTTGCTTGCTGCCCTCTGCACACTGAGCGGCAGCGCGTTTGCTGCCGCGTCTACGCTTCCTGCGACGCCGCCGGAAGCGCGCACCGATCACGGTGTAGTGCGTGGGCAATGGCAGGCCGACGGCAGTGCGGTGTTTCGTGGCATCCCCTTCGCGGCGCCGCCGCTGGGCGCATTGCGCTGGCGCCCGCCGCAACCGGTTGCCGCATGGACGCAGGTGCGTGACGCCACGCAGGCGGCCACACCGTGCGTGCAGCCCGCGCTGGGCTGGAACGATGCGATGGCCAGGCGCGGCAGCGAAGACTGCCTCTACGTCGAAGTGCAGACACCCACGCTGAAGCCGGCAACCCCGTTGCCGGTGTTTGTGTGGATCCATGGCGGCGCCAATGTCGCCGGCGGTGCAGATGGGCATCTGCCCACCAATCTTGTCGCGCAGAACATGCTGGTGGTGACGCTGCAGTACCGGCTGGGCGCGTTGGGCTTCCTGTCGCTGCCGGAACTGCGCGATGGCGACAACCAAGCGGCCGGAAACTACGCGTTGCTCGACCAGATCGCCGCGCTGCGCTGGGTGCGCGACAACATCGCGCAGTTCGGCGGCGACCCTGCGCGGGTCTCCATCGCCGGGCAGTCGGCCGGTGGCCAGGATGTGGGCTTGCTGATGCTCAGCCCACTCGCGCGCGGGCTGTTTTCTGCAGCAATCGAACAAAGCGGCACCGCTGGTTTCGGGCTGCCGGCGCGCAGCCTGGAAGACAATCGCGCGTTGGGCGTTGCCATCGCCAAACGTGCGGGTATCGACGATGCAGCGACGCGGCTGAGCCAATTGCGCGCGTTGCCGGTGGAGCAGTTGCTCAAGGCCGGGCAGGGCGTGGATGTGCCAGCGTTGGATGACGATGGCTACATCTGGTTGCAAGCCGTTGTCGATGGCCGCGTGCTGCCGCGCTCCCCGGCCGAGCTGCTGGCCAGTGGCGCACAGGCCAAGGTGCCGCTGTTGATCGGCTACGTGGTGCAGGAGCTTACCTACGGCGGCGACCAGGGCGCACAGGCGCGTCTGCGTCGCGATTATCCCGACCGTGCCGAGGCAGTGTTGCAGGCGCAGCGTAAGCATGCGGCGCAACGTGCCGAGCGTCAGGGCAATGCCGCGATGCAGCTGTCCACCGATCTCACTTTTCGCTGCCCGGCGGTGACAGTGGCGCAGCGCCAGGCCGCGCTCGGCGTGCCGGTGTGGCATTACGTGTTCGACACCGCAGCGCCGGGTGGGCAGGTGACTCACAGCGCCGAACTGCCGTTCCTGTTCAAGGACCTGCCCATCGGCCAGCCGCCGGTTAGCCTGCAACGCTATTGGGCGGCATTCGTGCAGCGTGGGAATCCCAACGCCAAGGGCTTGCCTGCATGGCCGGCATTTGCGCCGAAACATGCGGCGCTGCAGTTCGATGCGCGCGGCGTGCAGCAGATCAAGGACGCGCGCCCGGCCGTGTGCGCAGGCGTGGATTTGCCGTAAGCCGGCATCCATTGCCACGGCGAGTGGCGTGGTGAGTCCTTGCTGGCTGTGTGTCGCTTGCAAGGACTACCAGAGAGCGTGGGCGCGCCTGCCGTGATGAGCACTCTGCATTCGGCACGCCGATAAGCCAACACCACTTGGCCGCACGCTGCAGTGGTGCTGGCAGTTCTGACGTTTCAGCATGCACCGCACAACGGCGCAACTGCATGCGGGTTCGTGTCGTGGCCAACAAGCGAACGCGCGCGCTGCAGCAGTGCGCGCGTTCGCAGCAACTCAGCGGGCGCAGCCCGGCCCGCCGAAGTAGATGCCGCCGTTCTGCATCTCCGGCGACAGGCTGGTGCGGGAGACGCCGGCTCCCAACGCATACGGATAGCTGTAGCCGGCAATCGCCAACGTGTAGCACGACGGCTGCTCCACACTCATCGATGACAACCGTTGTGCAGGCCAGGTGGCCATGGCCGCATCGCGATAAAAGTGGTTGGCCTGGAACGCGGCCTGCCGGTAGCCGGCCGATGCGAACCGCCCGCTGCCCATTGGTGTGCTGGGGCGACCATCCCAGGTGGAAATTTCGCCACCGGCCGAGATGAAGATGTTGGCGCTGCCTTCGGCAATGTCGCCGGCATACAGCTCGGCCTTGTAGTAGCCGATCCATTCGCCATTCAAGCCGAACCACCAATAGCCGTCGGCATTGCGTTGGAATTCCACATGCAACATGGCCTGCTTGCCGCCCGCGGTGCTGAAGCCGCCGGCTGGCGCTGCGCCGAGCACATTCGCCGTGCTGGTCTGCACGAAGTCGGCGCAATCCAGGTTATGGCAGCCGGTGTTGATATAGCCGTCCTGCGTGGAATAGATAAACAGGATCGGCGTGTTGCCCCAGCCTGCGCCAGGTTGGGTTTGCCAACCGGCCTCCAGGGTCTGGATCTGCCGTTGCGCCGTGTACCCAGCCAGCCAGATCTGGCTGATCGACTGCGCATCGTTGGCGCGCACGGCCGGCACCCAGGTGTTGAGATCGGCACCGGCGCCGGTCACTGGCGAGCCGGCGGTGTCCAGGTAAATGGTGGAGTAGTAATGCACCACCGACGCGGCATCCTCCGCGGCGGGTAGCAGAGTGGGGCGGTCGGGTGTCGTCGCCTGCGGTGTGGTGCCGCGCAAGAACGCCCGCAGCGTTGCGTGTTGGCTGATGTCAGCCAGACCGATGCGCTGCAACGGCACACTGCCAGCATCGCAGCGTTGCGCCGCATCGAGTGGAGCGCTGCTGCTGACGCCGGCCGCAATGCTGGGCGGCATGGCAAGCGCGCCGCCATCGCGCAACGCGGGCTGCTGCGCGAGCGGGATGCAGTCGAACACCTTGCCGCGCTGATGCACGCTGCGCAGCACGGTCAGGCCGTTGTAGCGATTGAACAGATAACGCTGCATCTGCGCGAAGGCCGCTGGGTCGCGCACCTTGGCGGTGACCTCGCGCGTGGCGTAGCTGCGCTGTGCCTGCGCATCCAAAAATTGCTTGAATTCTTGCGTGACCAACGGAAATGCACGCGATACCGCAGCAGTGCTGTGCTGCATGCCGGCACGCTGCTTGGGCGCAACACGTGCGGTGGCGGGTGTGCGCAGCAGCGGCGGCATCAGCGCATCGATACGTTGATCATCTGCAGCCGAGATGGAGGGCGATAGCAATGTGCCTGCAAGGCTCGCGGGCGCTGCGGTGCAAATGGCAAGCGCGACAACGGCGCGGCCGATCGACATCGGTCGCTTGGAACGAAACGTCATGGGAGTATTTCCTGGCGCCGGAATGAAACGGCCCCGCATGCGGCGAACCATGCAGGCCGCGCCATCACGTCACAGGGCGAGCCGGGAAATAGCTGGCAACGCACACCTGCGGTGAAGGTGCGCGCATCCTAAAACGTATGCTTTGCAAAAGTATTCGAAGATATTGATTGCGTGACGCCAGGCACACGGCAAGCGCAATGCGCTAAGCGGATGTCCGGTGCAAACATGTACTTGGCGATATGCGGTGCAGTGCCTCTGCGCAACAGTGTCCACGGTCACGGTCACGGGTGTTGAGCTGTGGTGTTGCAGCAATGCCCGGCTGCTATCGATCTGTCATCCCACAGGTCGAGCGCACCTGCGGGAATCGTCGCTGCATAGCGTCGTCGTATCCTCACTCACCCCCTCTCAAGATGAGAGAGGGGGTGGTGTTGCATCGCGCCCCGAGCGCTGCGCTTATTTCTTCTGCAGCCGTACCGCTGCGCCGCCGCTTGCAGCCAGTTCCAGTTGCAGGCTGTCGTCACGGGTGAGCTTGCGGGTCTCGATGCGGACCTCGGTCGGCGCCTGGCCGTCGGCGTAGATCGTTGCGGTCCAGCTGCCCTTGCCCAGGAACGACAACGGCAAACTCAACGTGCGTGCTTGCTCGTTGGTCATCGCGCCCACGTACCAGTCCTTGCCGCTGCGTCGTGCCAGCGCGATGTGCTCGCCGATCGCACCTTCCAGTGCGCGTGTTTCGTCCCAGCTTGCCGGGACATCGCGCAGAAACTGCGCTGCGGGCACGTTTTCGTATTGCTCGGGGCTATCTGCCACCACTGCGAACGGGCTCTCATACACCACATACATCGCCAGCTGCTGCGCACGTGTGGTCATCACTTGCGGTGCGATGTGCTGCATCTTGAACTCGGCCGGGCGCACATTGCGAAAGCCACCCGGCGTGTAATCCATCGGCCCAAGCAACATGCGCGTAAACGGCAGCGTGAGGTTATGCGTGGCGGTGATGCGCGTGGTCCACTTATTGTATTCGGCGCCAAGCACGCCTTCTTGCGTCAGATAATTGGGATAGGTGCGGGTCAGGCCGGTCGGGTGATACGCACCATGCAGGTCCACCAGCAGTTTGTGTTCGGCGGCCTTGCTCAGCAGGCGGTGATAGAAGTCCACCATCTGCTGGTCGTCGCGGTCCATGAAGTCGACCTTGATGCCCTTGATGCCGAGTTGCTGGTACCACGCCAGCGCTTCGTCCATGTGCGCATCGAGTGCACGCCAGTGCGCCCATAACCACAACCCCACATCGCGCTTGCGTGCATAGGTCACCAGACCCTGCAGGTCGAGTTGCTCTACGGGGCGACGGATATCGGCATCGCTGTTGTATTGCCCGTCGCCGGTGCTGCCGTAATACCAGCCGTCGTCGATCAACATGTATTGCAGCTTCAACTGCTGCGCGTGATCGATGTAACGCTGGATCGTGGCGGTATTCATGCCAGGGTGTTCCACCCCGCCGGCAAGGTTGCCCGACCACCAATCCCACGCCGATTTACCCGCACGCACCCAGCGCGCATCGAAGGCCGGTGGCGGGTTGAGCGCAGAAATCAGGTTGGATTCGATCAGGCTCTCCGGGCTGTCGCCCAGCATGATCACGCGCCACGGCGTTGCGAAATCGCGTCCCTTCGCGTCGAACATGACCGCCATCTTCGGTTCGTCCAGGCGCGGCGACAACTTTGCCGACACGCCCAAGCCGCCATCGGCGCGGCCGGTGAGATACAGGCCTGCGTAGTCGCGCAGATTCGCCTCGCCGATCGCCAGCGTGGTGCCGCGTGCATCGATCTGGCACACCAGCGGTAACTCAAGCAGATTGTGCGGGCGCAATTTGGACGCGGCGATGGCGTCGTACTCGCCCTCGTGACTGGTTCCGAACCGGCCCAGGTTCAAGGTCCAGCATGGGTAGTCGCGCGGAAACGCAAAGCTGGTGAGTTCGTCGCGGATGCGTACCTCGCCGGCATCGGGCAACACGTAGCGCAGCGCCACGCCATCGTCGTACGCGCGCAATTCCACGGTGAGGTGACGTTGTTGTTGATCGGTCAACTGCACGCGCAATTGACGATAGTGATCGCGCACCTGTTGGGTCTTGCCAACCGGTAACGTAAACGTGCTGTCGTGCGTGTCGGTGCTGCTGCCCTGCACGGTCATGTTGCGGCCAAGTTTGCCGGCCTTGCCAAGATCCAGTCCGAGCGGTGCGTCGTCGAGCACTAACGTGTTGCGGTACAGCACACGATAGCTGGGGACGCCACCGTCGCGTAGCGTGAATTCCACTTCGGTACGTGCATCGGGCGATTGCACGCGCAGGCTCTGTGCGGTTGCTGGCGTTGCGATCACACACAGCAATGCGCATGCCGCCGGTAGTGCGGACTGGATCAGGTTTCGCATAAGTCCCTCCTCCTGGGAACGCCAACCCTAACGCAGAAAGTGTTGTCGTCGATATCGCCTTGGGGTAACGTTACCTCGCACCATGGTCGCTGAAACAGGGGCGGCAGCCACGGGCGGCATCACTGGATACAACTGCGCTACGTCGATTGGATGTATGCCGGTTGCACAGATGTGGTGTGCACCGTTGTGTGGCAGTAGAGCTTGGGAGAGGCCTCTAATGCTGATGGTTCGCAAGGCGTTCCGCCGTGGAGCGCTGTGGCTGTTGTGTGGGTGCATTGGTTGGACCGCAGTGGAGGCTGCCCCTGCCGAGATGGCCCCGCCAGGTCCTTACGATGTTCGCGTGCTTGGGGGCGGGATGGGGTTGGTAAAGAAGTTTGCCGCAGATACGCCATTGCTCGCCGCCAACGCGGACTGGAGCATGTCGGGCTGGGTGCGCCCATCGCGTGCAATGACCGGCGCAGCGTTGATTGCCGGCATTGGCGATCCGCATGGTGCGGGCCGTTACTTTGCGATCGACAACGGCACGCTTGGCTTTGTGCAGGGCGCCGACACCGTGCTGCGCAGCAAGCAGGCGCTGTCTTTAGGCACGTGGACGCACGTGACTGCGGTGGCACAAGGTGGCCGTTTGACGCTGTATGCCAATGGGCGACAGGTCGCCAGTGGTGCAGTGCGTCAAGCGGCGGCTGCACCGGTGCTGATGTTTGGCCCGCGCGAGCAACCTGCGGCGTACACGCAACACTTCGGTGGTGAGATTGCCGACTTCGTCGCGCGATCTGGCGCGTTGGAGACAGCGGCCATTGCGCAGCTTGCAGCGCACGCGCCCGACCCGGCGCTGCAACGGTTTGAAGATGCATCGCCGGCTTGGCCGGTGCAGGTCAAGCAGATGGCCGGCCAGTTGGCGCCGCAGGCCGCATCCACCTTGCCGCGCAGCACCGCTGCGTTTTCTGCGACGCTTGCCAAGCCGGCGCAGGCCGCGCCTGCATTGCAGCCGCTGGACGATGCAGCCTGGCGCGTTGGTGCGTGGCAGTTGGCCGCTGCGCCGCAGCTTGGGCAGGCAACGGGTGCGACGCTGTCGCGCAGCGATGCGGACGCCGGCAATGCGGCCTGGCGTGTGGCGACGGTGCCGGGCACGGTGCTCACCACGTTGGTCGATCGCGGCGTGTATCCGGACCCGGATATCGGCCTCAATAACATGGCCATTCCCGAATCGCTGAGCCGGCACGACTGGTGGTACCGCAGCAGTTTTGATCTGCCTGCAGCCGCGCAGGGCAAGCGGCTGGAGTTGCTGTTCAACGGCATCAACTATGCAGGCGAAATCTGGGTCAACGGCACCCAGGTCGGGCGCACCCGCGGTGCATTTGCACGCGGTCGCTTCGATGTCAGCAAGCAGCTCAGAGCCGGTCGCAACATCATTGCGGTGCGCGTCTCGCCGCCGCCGCATCCGGGTATCGCACACGAGCAATCGATGACGGCGGGCGTTGGCGAAAACGGCGGTATGCAGGCGCTGGACGGTCCCACGTTTATCGCCAGCGAGGGCTGGGACTGGATTCCCGCAGTGCGCGATCGCAACGCTGGTCTGTGGCAGGACGTGCAACTGCGCGCCAGCGGGCCGGTGACCATCGGCGATACCCAGGTGGTGACGGTGCGCTTGGCGCCGGATCACCGTCGTGCCGAACTCGAAGTCACTGTGCCGCTGCGCAATGAGAGCGGCGCTGCCGTGCAAGGCAATGTGCAGCTGGTCATCGGCGATGTGCGCATCCAGCGTCAGGTCAACGTGCCTGCTGGCGACAGCACGCTCAAGTTCACTGCGGCCGACACGCCGCAGCTGGTCATCGCCAATCCGCGCTTGTGGTGGCCCAACGGTTATGGCGAGCCGGCGCTGTATTCGCTGCAGGTTGGCGTCGATGCGGCCGGTGCGCGATCGGACGCACAGCAACTGCGCTTCGGCATTCGCGAGGTGACCTACGAACTGTCCCTGTTCGACGAAGACGGCGTGCTGCGCCGGGTGCTGGTCGATCTCAACCAGGCACGCCAACTTGGCGAGCGCATCGTCGATGTACGGCATGAGGCGATCCGCGCGGTACCGGGCGGCAAGGCGCAATCGTTGTATCCGGGCGCACTGGCTTTGCCGGCAGTGCAGCAACTGCAAGACACCACGCTGGCGCCGCATCTGGTGCTGCGCATCAACGGTGTGCGTATTGCAGTCAAGGGTGGTAACTGGGGCATGGACGACTGGCGCAAGCGCGTCTCGCGCGAGCGGCTGGAGCCGTACTTCCGCCTGCAACGCGACGCGCATTTCAACGTGGTGCGCAATTGGGTGGGGCAGAACACCGAAGCCAGCTTTTTCGATCTAGCCGACGAATACGGCATGTTGGTGCTCAACGACTTCTGGCAGTCCACCCAGAACTACAACATGGAGCCGGCCGATGCGGCCCTGTTCCTGGACAACGCCGCAGAGGTGATCAAGCGCTTCCGCAATCATCCGTCCATCGTGTTGTGGTTCGGCCGCAATGAGGGCGTGCCTGCGCCCATCCTCAACGAAGGCTTGGACAAACTGGTTGCCGATCTCGATGGCACGCGTTGGTACACCGGCAGCTCCAACGAGGTGAATCTGCAGGGCAGCGGGCCGTATAACTATCGCGAGCCGGTGGCCTACTTCACTGCGTTGGCGCAGGGCTTTTCGGTGGAAGTGGGCACGCCGTCGTTCTCCACGCTGGAGTCGTTCAAGGCCTCGGTGCCTGCAGTCGGCGATCAGTGGCCGATCAGCGATGCCTGGGCGTATCACGACTGGCATCAGTCCGGGAATGGCGACACCGCAAGTTTCATGCGGTCGCTCACCGACAAGCTGGGCGCACCGACCAGCCTGGAAGACTTCGAACGCAAGGCGCAGTTGCTCAACTACGACACCCACCGCGCCATCTTCGAAGGCTTCAACGCACAGCTGTGGACCAAGAACAGCGGGCGCCTGTTGTGGATGAGTCACCCGGCGTGGCCCAGCAACATGTGGCAAATCTATAGCCACGATTACGACACCCACGCCGCGTACTACGGCGTGCGCAACGCGGCGGAAACCTTGCATGTGCAGATGAATCTGCCTGGTCACGAGGTAGTGGTGGTCAACAACGCGGCCGAGCCGGTGCGCGGCTTGCGCGTGCGTGCAGAGGTCTACGGCAGCGACGGCAAACTGCTGCAGCAGCGCGAACAGGCGCTGGATGCGGCCGCAGTTGCGGTCTCTGCGCCGGTGCTGCAATTGGCACCGTTGCTCAAGGACACCAATGGCCTGGGGTTTGTGCGCCTGCAATTGCTCGACCGTGACGCGGTGGTGCGCTCGCGCAACTTCTATTGGGTGGCGCGCGATGCTGCCGCCATGCGCGAGCTGGATGCGCTGGCCAAGGTGCCGGTGCAGCTCACTACGCAAGTACGCGACGCGGCCGAGCCGGTGTTGCGCGCCAGCGTGCGCAATGCATCGCAACAGGTGGCACTCAACACCAAGTTGACCCTGGTGGATGCGCAAGGCCAACGCATCCTGCCGGCGTACTACAGCGACAACTATCTGAGCCTGGTGCCGGGCGAGCAGCGCGAGGTGGAGATCCGTGGCCCGTCTGCGGACACCTTGCGCAACGCCACGCTGCAAGTGCGTGGCTGGAATGTCGAACCATCAACCGGCGCTGCCAACGGGCTTCCGTAGCAGCGCCAGCACGTTGCCACGCCGTGCACGTGCACGGCGTCTGCACTGACGCGCCGATCGGCGCGTCATCCAACACTGCAGTGCCCCCCGGCATTGCCATTCGAAACGCTCGTGGATTGTCGTCATCCCTGGGAGGGGACCATGAACAAGCTGCATCGCAGTACGCGTCACACCCCGCTGGCCGCCGCGCTGGCCGCTGCACTCACTTTGGTCGCGGCAACTGCCGCAGCGCAGGAAGCCGGCAGCACCGCCGGCGTCACCGAGTTGGACAAGGTCATGGTCAAGGGCGTGCGCGGTGCGCAGGCCGAGGCCATCGAAAACAAGCGCACCGCCGCACAGATCATCGACTCGATCTCGGCCGAAGATATCGGCAAGCTGCCCGACGTCACCATCACCGATTCGCTGCAGCGCGTGCCCGGCGTACAGATCCGGCGCTCGGCCGGCGAGGGTTCGCAGCTCAACATCCGCGGCATGCCGCAGGTGCAGACCACCATGAACGGCGAACTGTATCTGAGCGCCGGTGGTGGCGACCAGTTCGGCCAACCGAATATCGGCCGCGCCCAACCGGACTTTGTCGACATCCCGCCGACGCTGTTCAGCGGCGTGGATGTAATCAAGTCGCCCACCGCCGCCGATCTGGATGGCGGCATCAGCGGCACGGTGTCGCTCAAGACACGCCGCCCGTTCGATCTGCCCGAAGGCTGGACCTTCAGCGGCCAGGCCGAAGGGTCCTACGGCGATCGCGTGCAGGAACTCAACGAGTTGTACTCGGGGCTGGCCAGCTTCCGCACCGAACGCTGGGGTGCGTTGCTGGCGGTGTCGTACTCGGATGCCACGCTGGAAAACAAGCACCCCAGCGTGTATTCCAACGGCGCGCAAAAATCGACCGAGCAGAACGTAGGCTTCGACTTCAACGGCGACGGCCGCATCGGCAGCAATACCGATCCGTCCAACCTGCCGCGCGACTATTTCTACAACTGGGTCGCCACCGAACTGGATAACCGCAGCACCGATCGTCAGCGCACCGGCGTCAACGGCTCGTTCCAGTTCAACATCAACGACTCCTGGACGGTGCTGGCCGATGCGGCCTACACCAAGCTCGAAGACCACGACACGTCGGTGGCCGCGCAGCTGCACACCGGCTGGGCAACCAATCAGTTGCAGCCGGGATCGGTGGTAGATTCCAATGGCGTGCTCGAGTACGGCCAGTTCCGCTACAACCGCTTCCAGGCGCACTCGATGGCGGGCGTCGCCGATTCGGATTCGCTCAATACCAATCTGGAGCTGCGCTTCGATGACGGCGGCCCGTTCCGTGCGTCGTTCCGCTGGGTGCATGGCGATGCGCAGCGGACTTACGACGAAGCGCGCGCCGATGCGGTGGTGACACGTGGCGATCAGATCACGCGTGCCGGCGGCGTCACCCAATGGGCGAACGCGAACGGCTTGCCGGTGGTCGATGCCTCGGTGGATTTCCGCGGCAGCTACCCGGCGGTCAACCTCGGCACCGATGTGTCCAACCCGGACAACTGGCAGCTGATGTCCACCTGGGCGCAGGGCAACAAGATCGAAGCCACGATGGATGCATTCCGCGCCGATGGCACCTTCGAGTTCGACGAAGGCGTGGTGCGCGGCTTCCAGTTCGGCATTCGCTACGGCGAGCGTGAGGTCAAGCTGGACACCTATCGCTACCTGTCGCCGGTGTCGACTACCTGTGCAGACCCCAACCGCTCGCTGTACTACTTCAAGGACCCGCTGATTGTCGACACCTGCAGCGGCGTGTCCGAAGCGCGCCTGCTGCCGTTCAATTCGATTCCCGGCTACTGGGCGTACTTCAACGACTTCGATCCGCTCAAGGTCACCGGCCTGGGCAGCCAAGGCTTGCCGGCGATCAACCCACAGGTCATGAAGGACCCGGTGGCGTATCTCAACAGCCTGTATCCGGGCAACGTGGCCTATCAGCAGGCTGCCGATTCGTACAAGGTCACCGAAAAAAGCACCGCGGCGTATTTTCTGGCGAATCTGGAGGGCGGTACCGGCAGTGCAGTGCCGTGGACCGCGAATATCGGCGCACGCATCGTGCAGACCAAACTCGCCATCGATCAGTATCTGAGCAGCGGCAATGTGTTTATCGGCAATGTCGAATGGAACGGCGTCAGCCCGGCAATCGGTACCAATCGTCTGAATCGTCAGTACACCGACGTGTTGCCCACCGCCAACCTGTCGCTGGATATCACCGACGCGCAGAAGTTGCGCTTTGCCTACAACAAGGCGGTGGCGCGTCAGGATCTGCCCGACCTTGGCCGCGGCCTGGTGAGCTTCTACGCCGTCAATGGCACGCCGCCGCGTAACCCGTCGCTGCCTTCCGATGCGGTGCTTTTCCTCAATGGCCGTTCGGGTAATCCGGACCTGGATCCGTACCGCGCCACCAACTACAACGCGTCGTGGGAATGGTATTTCTCCGATGCGTCGTTGCTCAGCGTGGGCGCGTTCCTGATCGACGTGAAGTCGTTCCCCACCACGGTGACCAACATCGAACTGTTGCCCGACGCCGATGGCGTGGCGCGGCTTGGCGGCCCGGTGGAGCGCATCGTCAATGGCGGTGGCGGCAAGATCAAGGGCTTCGAAATCGGCTATCAACAGGCTTTCGATTTTCTGCCGGGTTGGTTGAGCGGTTTCGGTACCAACATCAACTACACCTTCTCCGATGCAGATACCGACAACACCGATATCGAAGGCAACACGCTTCCGATCGGCGACAACTCCAAGCATCAGGCCAACGCGGTGCTGTGGTATCAGAAGGACAAGTTGCAGGCGCGGGTGGCCTACAACTGGCGCAGCAAGCGTTTCAGTCAGGTCAACAGCGGTGCGTGGGGCGACGAGCTGGCGATCTGGAACGACGATGTCGGCTATCTGGATGCATCCCTCAGCTACGACGTCAACGATCATCTGACGCTGTACGCCCAGGCCACCAACCTCACCGGCGAAAGCGAGCGGCGTTACGCGCAGTGGACCAACCACTACTACGATCAAAACATCTTCGAGCGTCGTTACTACGCAGGTCTGCGTCTGCGCTTTTGATGTGATGTCCTGATGTGATGTCCCGATGTGCGACACGGCGCACCCCCGCGTCGTGTCGCACATGATCTTCTGTTGTCCCTCTCCAAGCGGTCATTTCGCTTTCTTCCCGTCACCGGCGTGCCGGTGCTGCAAGACGCCCGACGGCAACGTCGAGCACCCTCCCATTCGGCTGCATCGTCGGGAAGCGATGCGGCCGTTTTTTTTGTGCGTGATGGCACATACATTTGTGTAGTAATGCCTGCAGTCGAAATATGAGTGCGGGCATTATCTGGATCTGTGCCCAAACGCAATGTTTGGCGATTGCGTCTATCAGATATGCAGCGTAGTTTCCGCATGGCGAACTCACCACCCCGTTCGCAGGCACAGCATCCCATGCTGATCGCTCATTCGCTCCCTGGAGATACTCCGCAAATCACGGAGGCAACTGTCGCAACGAGAATATCGATGCGAGTGCGTTAGCTTCCAACGAATCCGAGGTCTTAGGTAATGTCTCGGGACACAAGCGAGCCATTGGCTTGAGTGTCTTTGTGTGGACATTACCGACGTCATGCCATGCAAATGCTCTTCGGCGGGACGCCGACGGAGCGTGTTTGATTGGCTCTAGACATCTCTGATGGGTGCCCTGAAGAGGAACAAAGCAGGCCAAAAAGGCAGTGCTTCATTGATTTTCGAATAAAAACCATCCGATAAAAATAAGGTGAATCTCATGAAATCCAGTCAGGGCATCCGTCATAACCTCACGCGCTCGATGGCGTTATCGCTGTTGGCATTAAATCCGTTATTTGTCGCCAGCGTCTGTGCGCAGGTGCATGTCGACAACCCCTTCGTCGGCGCGAGTGGTTATGTGAATCCCGATTACGCCAAGAAAGTCGATGCATCGATTGCGAAGGTGAAGGGCGCACCGCTGAAAGCCAAGATGGGCGTGGTGAAGGCCGTTCCCACCGCAGTCTGGCTGGATCGCATTGCCGCGATTGCCGGCGGATCGCAGAATGCCGGTCGGCTTGGCTTGAGGGGGCATCTGGATGCCGCATTGGCACAGAAAAAAGCCAACACGCCGATTACTGCCAGCTTTGTCATCTACGATTTGCCAGGCCGCGATTGTCACGCATTGGCGTCCAACGGCGAATTGCCGCTGACCCCGGCGGCGCTGGAACGCTACAAGAAAGAATATATCGACGTCATTGCAGCGATCTTTGCGGACCCGAAATACAAGGATATCCGCATCGTCAATGTGATCGAGCCCGATAGCCTGCCCAATCTGGTCACCAACTTGAATGACATGCGTTGCGCGCTGGCCAATTCCACGGGAATTTACGAAGAAGGCATCAAGTACGCACTCAATAAGCTGCACGCGGTTCCCAATACCTACAACTACCTGGATATCGGTCACTCGGGTTGGTTAGGTTGGGATAGCAACCGTGGTCCGTCGATTTCGCTATATACCCGTGTGGTCCAGGGAACGAGCGCCGGGCTGGCAAGCGTCGACGGCTTTGTCACCAATACCGCCAATACCACGCCATTGAACGAACCCAATTTACCCAATCCGGATTTGAGCGTGAATGGGCAGCCGATCAAGTCGTCGAAATACTACGAATGGAATCCGTATTTCGACGAGGCCGATTTTACCCAGGCGCTGTACAACGGTTTTGTCGGCGCGGGTTGGCCCAGCACGATCGGTTTTATCGTCGATACCGGCCGGAATGGCTGGGGCGGTCCGAATCGTCCTGCCAGCGCGTCCGGCAGCGACATCAATACGTACGTCAATACCGGTCGCATCGATCGTCGCCTCCATCGCGGCAACTGGTGCAATCAAAGCGGAGCAGGGATCGGGGTGCTCCCCGTCGCAGCGCCTGGGCCGCATCTGGATGCGTATGCGTGGGTCAAGCCGCCGGGTGAGTCCGATGGCTCCAGTACCCTCATTTCGAATAACGAGGGCAAGGGCTTCGATCGGATGTGCGACCCGACCTACACCACGGCCGATGGCGTGTTGACCGGCTCACTCGCCGGCGCGCCGATCTCCGGCGCGTGGTTCCATAACCAGTTCGTCGAGCTGGTGAACAACGCCTACCCGGTGATCGCAACCGCCAGCACCGCGGTGGCTACCTTTGCACCGATCGCGGCGCCGAGCGCAACGCGCGGCCTCACCGCCACCGTCGGCGACAGCCGGGTCAAGCTGAGCTGGTCGCCGGTGCTGGGAGCAACCAGCTACACGGTGCTGCGTCGCGCAGGTGCCGCGGGTGCGTTCACCACGGTCGGTTCCAATGTTGCAGCGGCCTCGTATGTCGATCAGTCCGTCGCCAATGGCGCGGACTACGACTACGTGGTCACTGCAAACAGCGCGGCCGGGACCAGTGCGCCATCGGCTGTGGTGCGTGCCAAGCCGACCAGGTGATGTGCGCGGTGGACACCGGTACGCCGGTGTCCACCCGTCATGGGCGGCACGCGTGGCCGCGATGACACCATCGCTGTGGTGACCTGATGATGTGTTGAACCCATGGCGGCCATCTGGCCGCCATGGTCGTTTGTGCGAAATGCGAAGTCATGTACGTCAAAGCGTGCAGTGCGGCAATGCGTTGCTGCAGGGTGAGGAATCTGTGCGCGCACGCAATGTTCTTCCCTGATCTCGGGGCGTAGCTTGGTGTGGCGAGCGTCACCATGGTCGCTCGCGTCACGCTTGACCGATTGTGCGAACGCCCATCAGGGCAAACCCCTCCCCAAACAGGATGTCGCTCATGAAGATGCTGTTCTCGCTCAAAAACCTGTTGGCTTCCAAGAAAAGTCTGAAGTCCTACGCTTGGTACATCTGGTACTGAGCGCACTGACAAGCGCGGTAAAAGTCGCCGTGTTCTCAGTGTGATGTTGGTCATGCTCGCCCGCGCGAGGTAAGCGTTTTGCCGGACGCGGGCGTCAACGATAGCAAGGCGATCGTCATGTCTTCAGTCAGTAACGCAGGTTTGGACAGGACGACCGTGTTCGCGCCGCGGTTGCTGGCGCTGCTGCGTGAGCACATGGGCAAGGAGGTATTTCGGCTGGATGGGGATACCGTCGGTGTTGCCGGGCCGCTGTTGACGCATCGGTTGCTGGCTGCACGTCTGGCAACAGAAGGTGAGCGGCCAACCTTCAAGCCGCTGCAAGGGCATTCGATCGCACGCACGCATGCCTCCAAACTGATGCAGGCAATCGGGCGCGATGTGCGCGAGGCGTTGAAGCGCCCCATTAGCGCAGACGTGGATCTGTCCGGCCCATGGCCGCATGTTGGGCACGTGTATCTGCGCGATCTGCTGTTGGGTGGCGACCCGCTGCGCCTGCGTCTGTTGATGGACCGCACCCTGGAGCTGACACCCAAGTTGACCTGGGCGCTTATCGCGGCAAGCGCAATCAGGCCGCTCACGCTGCAGGCCAACGCGTCGGCGCTTGCGACAGTGACTGCGGCCGCAGACGGCTACGATGCGCGCCGCTTCGCCATGGGCTTGTATCGACGAACCGCCGCGCCGGTGTGCTTCACCATTTCCACCTTGGTCGCCAACGCACTGTGGCTGGGATCGCCATTCGATCCTGCCAGTTCCAGCCGAAATATCATCTACGAATCGCTGCGTCTGTTGCCGCCCTCCTGGAACATCTTGCGCAACGCATCGCCGGAATATCCGCTGCTCGATCCCCGCATCGGTGTGCAGGACGATGTGTTGGTATTGCCACTCCTAAGCCACCGCGATCCTGCGCTGTGGGATGCACCCGATGAATTTCGTCCGGAGCGCTGGGATCAGCTGGATCCCGATCATCAGCCCGGCTATCTCCCGTTCGGGCACGCGTCGGAGCGCTGTTGGGGCAGGCACATGGTGATGCCGCTGGCCGAGCAGTTATTGGACAGCGTCCGCCGTCAGGGATTGGCTGTCAGCCCACGGCAGCGCCAGGCGCAGGTGCCGTTGGCGGGGCTGCTCGGTGTGTCTGAGGTCGATGTCGTGCGTTGCTAGCGTTACGCAACTCGCTTGCTTGCCTGCGTGCACGCCGCAGCGAGCGCATTGCAGCGGCACGGTTCAGAGACCCGAAAGGTGCTGCCGATAGCGCGAACAGGCACACGCCACGCTTGCAGCATCCAGCGTCAGCCAAACCGCTCCGGGTTCGCGCGTCAGCGTGTCATTCCCGGGGTGGCCCAGCCGTCGAGCCGCGCTTGACCAGGGTGTACTTCATCACCTGATGCACGCCCTGCGCGGCATCGCCCTTGCGCCGCTGACGAATCGCATCTGCAAGCAAGGACACTGCTGCGCGTCCCATCGCGGTCACCGGTTGATGCACGGTGGTGAGTTCTGGCCAGATGGTGGTTGCCACCGGCGTGTCGTCGAAACCGGCCACCGAAACATCTTCCGGTACACGCAAGCCCAGTCCATGCGCGACCGCAACCGCGGCAGCCGCCATGTCGTCGTTGCTGCAGAAAATCGCCGTCGGTGGTTTGGGGTGTGCCAGCAGGCTGCGCGCGGCGAGCAATCCCGAGTGATAAGTAAACAATCCGTCGGCGATCAGGGTCTCTGTAATCTCCAATCCTGCTGCCTGCAAACTGTCGAGATAGCCGTTGGCGCGCAGCGCGCTTGGTATGTGTTTGGGGTCGCCCTTGATCAGCGCGATGCGGCGGTGCCCAAGTTCGATCAGATGCGCGACGATGGCGCGCGCGGCCTGATAGTCATCGATGCGCACCGAGCTGATTTGCGCCATCGGCGCGCCGCTGGCTACCGCCACTACCGGGATGCCGCGTGCATCCAGTTCGCTGATGGTCTGACGCGAATCGCACAACGGTGGCGGCAGGATCACGCCGTCAACGCCGGCCGCGAGCAAACGCTCGGTCGCTGCGCGCTGGCTACGGATGGCGCCGCATTTTTCCACCAGCACCTGGCTGCCATTGAGACTGCTTTGCTCCAGCAGCCCGAGCATGAATTGATTGAGATACGCGGCGCTGGGGTTGCTGTACAGCACGCCGATACGCAACAGCCCGCTGGTGCGCAGCGAGCGGCCGGCAAGATTGGGCCGGTAGCCCAAGGCCTGCACTGAAGCTTCCACGCGCACCCGCATGTCCTGCCCGACATGCGGGTGCCGGTTGATGACGCGTGAGGCAGTCATCGGCGAGACGCCGGCATGTTTGGCGACATCCAGTAACGTCGCCGCGGTGTTCGCACTAAGTTGCCGCTTGACCGCCATCGTGTGTGCTCGTCCTGGAGTAAGAGCAGCTAACAAAAGGACTGCGCGGCCACCAGGCGGGCGCGGCCGGTGCTCGGTACGGCATGTACCAACTTGTACACACCGGTTCCTCCGCGCCGCCCACCCCCATCTGACGACCGCTCGCTACGTTTTTGCTAGCCGCTTTAAAAAACGCGTTCGCAGCGCTGCGTTGCCAGACTACTCGTTCGGCGGTTGCACAACTTTCGCGCGGCTGCCGAAATCGCCATCGGCTTCGGCCGCCAGATACGCAAACACGGTGTAGGCGGCGACATTCTGCGCGAGCGCCTTCGGGTCGATCTTGTCCAGCGTGTCGTCGGCGGTGTGGTGCAGGTCGAAGTAGTCGGTGCCGTCCTGCGCCAGCCATGCCCACGCGCCACCCTTGGCAGAAATCGGGCCGACGTCCGGGCCGGGGCCGCCCTTGCTCGGCTCATACGCGATGCCGAGCGGTGCCAGCACCTCGGCAATCTGCTTGGTTGCTGCGCGCGACGCTTCCGGCGCAGCCGAGCCGGTGTTGAATGCATAGATGCGCCCGGCACCGAAGTCGCTCTCCGCGCCGATCTGATGCAGCGCCATGTCCTTGGCATTCTTGCCGTGCGCGGCCGCATAAGCCTTGCCGCCGTAAAGCCCTTGTTCTTCGTTGGCGAACGCCACCACGCGGATGCTGCGCTTGGGCGCCTGCTTGAGCTGCCCGATCAGATGCCCGGCGGCTATGGTGATGGCCACGCCGGCGCCATCGTCGATCGCACCGGTGCCCAGATCCCAGGAATCCAGATGCCCGCCGATCACCACCACTTCTTTGGGCTTGCTGCGCCCGGTGATCTCGCCGATCACGTTGTACGAGGTCGCGGTGCCGTTCCAACCGCAATCCAGCGCCAGCCGGATACGTGTGGTGCCCAACGCGGCAAGACGTGCCAGCTGGTTGGCATCGGGTACCGACAAGGCGGCGGCGGGTACCGGCGTCAGGCCCTCATCGAACCGGGTGATGCCGGTATGCGGCACGCGATGCGAATCGGTGCCGGCCGAGCGCATCACAAAGCCAATCGCGCCCTTGCGAATCGCTTCGGACGGGCCCTTGCTGCGCACCGCGCCGCCATTGCCGTAGTCCTTGCCATCGCGGGCCTTGACCATCTGGTAATCGACAAACGCGATCTTGCCGGTCAGCGATCCTGCAGGCGCTGCCTGCAGCGCGGCCAGGGTGTCGAAGCGCACTACCTCACCTTCGACGCTGCCACCCGGGCTGCCGCCCAATGCGGTGATGGTCAACGGTTGCGCGTGTGCACCCAGCACCGCAGCGTGTTCGCTACGACGTTCCCACTTGGGAAAGGTCACCGGCTCGGTCCACACCTTGTCGAAGCCCAGCGACTGGAATTTGGCTTTGGCCCACGCCACCGCGCGCGGATCGGCGTCGCCACCGGCAATGCGCGGACCCACTTCGGTGGTGAGCGATTCCACCACTGCAAAGCCGGTGGTGTCGGCCAGGGCCTGCTCGCGCAACTGCGCAGCGGTGCGCAGCGCGCTGTCGGCAAGGGTGGTCTGTGCGGCAAGCGCGGGGGAACAGGCGAGCAGGGCGGAGATGGCAACAGCGAGGCGACGCATGCAGGGCGGCTCCAACGACAAGGGGGACCCCGAGCTTATCAGCGGCAGGTCCCCCGTCGGCGTGCGAAAAGTCATCCTTGTGCGCGAAGCGCACGGTGGATGTGTCCGCTTACAACGTGCTCGGCGGTTTGAGCGTGTCGTTTTTCAGCGAGTCGCGAATCTCGCGTAGCAACAGCACTTCTTCGCTCGGGCCTTTGGGAGCGTCCGGCTTGCGCTGGGTGAGGCGATTGATCAGCTTGACCACAAGAAAGATCGCGAAGGCAATGATCACGAATTGCACGACGGTGTTGATGAAGTCACCGTAGCCGATCGCCACGGCCGGAATGTCCTTGCCGGTGGCATCGACGCCGGCGGGTTTGAGCACCCACGCCAACCGCGAAAAATCCACATTGCCGATGGCCCAGCCGATCGGCGGCATGATGATTTTTTCCACCAGCGCGGTGACGATCTTGCCGAACGCCGCGCCGATGACCACACCGACCGCAAGATCGACAACGTTGCCGCGCATCGCGAATTGCTTGAATTCGCTGACCATTCCCATAACGCACTCCAGAGGCGGACGCGGACCGACTGCCGCTGTGCCGATCCTAGCCCGGCCGATGTCAGCCCGCGATGATGCCGTGGCGTTCGGCTACATTTTCCAAGCGCGCACTGAACTGATCGCCCGGCAGCAACGGACCGACGCCGGCCGGTGTACCCATGAAGATCAGATCGCCTGCGCGCAGTGCATACAGCTTGGATAGCTCATGCAGAATTTCCGGCACGTTCCAGATCATCTGATCCAGCAACGATTGCTGACGTACCTGTCCGTTGACTTCCAGCGAAAGGTTCAACGCATCCAGTGCGCCCACTTCGCCGGCGTGCACCAACTCGCTGATCGGTGCGGAGTGATCGAAGCCCTTGGCGGTGTCCCACGGCAGGCCCTTGGCTTTGGCCGCGGCCTGCAGATCGCGACGGGTCAGATCCAGGCCCACGCCATAGCCATAGATCAGGCCTTCGGCTTGATCCACGGGCAACTCACCAGCTGGCGCATCGCTCCCCAGCGCCACCACCAGCTCCACTTCGTGGTGCAGCTCCTTGGTGCCGGGCGGGTAGGGGATCTGGTCGCCGTGACCAACCACGATGGCATCGGCAGGCTTCATGAAAAAGGTGGGCTGGCCACGCTCGGCCTTGGACGCTGGCGCGGTGGCGCCCATCTCGCGCGCGTGATCGGCAAAGTTACGGCCCACGCAGTAGATGCGGTGCACCGGAAAGCTGCCGCCACCCACCACCGGAATGCGCGGAACATCGGCAGCGGGAATCACATCGTCAGTCATGCACGCATCCTCGGAACGGGACGCGTGAGTCTAGCCGCTTGGCCGTGTACGACGGAACCTTCAGTGCTGAAGTGAGCGGCAAAGCACCCGTTCGCAGCTCAATATCTTCGGCCGATCGGCAACCCAAAACGCACATCGGCATGCCCGCAGACATGCCGATTCAATGTGTCGACGATGTAGAACCCGCTGCGAGGTGCGTCGGGTGTGCCGCACAAGCGCAACGCGCTCAGTGCGACATCGGCAGCGCGGGTTTGCGCACCACGCGGTATTCGGCCTCGACCACGCGCGCTTGCTGCGGCGTGCGTCGGTTCGACTTGCTCAACAGTTTCCAGGCGACGCCGCCCAGAATCATCGCCGCGCCGACGAACACACTGAAGAAGATCAGCACCGCAAGGATCACCAGGCCGGCGAGACCCGCCGCAACGCGCACCAACGGGTGGCGCGGCTTGCGTGGCGCAAACAGGTGATGGAGGTTGCCGAATTGGAAGAAGCGTGCAGGCATGGCGGTGGGCTGCCGGGCAGGAAACAAGCGCGCAGTATCGTTGCGGTTTCATGTCATTGAGTGAAAAGTTCGTTAATTCGATCAGCGTTTTGTTAAATCCATCACGTTGTATGTGCTGGCCGGGGTCTGAGGTCGTGCCCGGATCGCCGTCGCTACCTGGTCAGCTCGCAGATGGCGCGGTCATCGACACGGCGTTGCGCCTCGCGCAGCGGCGGTGCGGGCGCATGCCACAATCGGCGATCGTTCTTGCGCAGTCGTTGCCCATGCCATCGTCCTCACCGACCACGCTCGCCAGCTTGGCGCAGATTCCCGATGCCGGATTTCTGGAAGTGGAAGCCGCGTGGGAAGACGGCCCGGAGTCGCTGGTGCTGTATCGCGAAGGTGCGCAGGTGCGTGCGTGGTTGAACGTCTGCCCGCATGCCGGACGCAGGCTGGATTGGGCGCCGGGTCAGTTCCTCAAGACCAAGGATGGCCATCTGGTCTGCGCTGCGCACGGCGCCGCGTTCGAGCTCGTCGCGGGCGAATGCATCAGCGGCCCCTGTCGTGGTCAATCGTTGGTGGCAGTGCCGGTACGCATCGACGGCGAGCACGTGCTGCTCGGATAACGGCCGACAATGCGGTCGCGCTGCAGCCCGATAGCGGGCGCGGCCGGTGCCTGCTGCGATGCAGATCGACGACGTGCCATTGCAGGCAGGTTGGTGTGTGCGCAGCATGGCAGTCGATGCCGGCACGCGCGGTTAGATCGTTAACCCGCAACGCGCCGCCCCTTAGCGCGCCGCCCACCAGAACATCAGATTGATCATCGACACCATCACCACGATGTAGATCAGCGACAGCGGTGCGCCCACGCGCCACAACTCGCGCGGTTGATAGTTGGCCGGGCCGGCCACCATCGAGATCACCGGGTTGGAGGCGGTCATCAGATTGTTGGACGCCGACAACGCCACGATCAGTGCGAACGCAGTGGGGTTGCCGTTGGCCGCCAGCGCCAGATTGACCGCGATCGGCACCATCACGATGGTCGCGCCGACGTGGCTGATCACCAACGAAAATGCCGTGGTCAACAACGCCAGGCTGATTTCCAGCGCCCACACCGGCACACCTTCGGGCAGCCGGTCGATGGTGTGGCCGGCTACCCAGGCGGCGGTGCCGCTGCTGTCCATCGCCCAGCCGAGCGGAATCAAGCCGGCCATCATGAAGATGGTCTTCCAGTTGATCGACGCATAAGCCTCGTCCATGCGCAGCACGCCGCTGACCAGCATGCAGGCCACACCGGTCATCAGCGTCAGCGCCACCGGCAGGCGCGAGGTCAGCGCGATCAGGATGGTGAAGGCGAAGATCGCCATCGCGATCTTGAACTTGTGCGGACGCTGCTCGCCCTTGGGAAAGTCGGTGACCGGCACGAAGTCGCGGCTTTCCGCCGCCTGCGCCAGGTCCTGCCAGATGCTGTGGAACACCAGCATGTCGCCGGCACGCAGCGGCACGTTGCGCACGTCTTCGCGGATCACCTGCTTGTCGCGGTTGATCGCCAGCAGGCTGATGCCGCTCTGCTTGCGCAAGCGCAGCTCGCCGGCGCTCTTGCCGATCAGGCGCGAGTTGGGCGGAATCACCGCTTCGGAAATACCCGCAAGGCTGGGGTTGAACAGATCGCCCAGGTTGCGCAGCCGCGAGGACATGCGCAGGAAGTGATTCTGCGCAAAATCGGCGACCTCCTGGCGTTGGCCCATCGCACCCAGCACGCTGCCGACCCAGATGCGCATGTCCGCCGGCGGCGCCAGGCGGGTGTCGTTGCCGGTCTTCAGGGCCAGCAGCAGCGGCGCGTCGTGAATGGCTTCGGCTTCGCCCAGGGTCATGCCGACCAATGGGCTCTCGGCGGTCACGGTGAGCTCGAACACGTCGCCATCGATGCCGTAGGTCTTGGCGAAATAGCTTTCGGTGCGCGACGGCGTGACGCCTTCGTTGATCAGGCGTTCCTCTTCGATCAGCTTGCGATCGCCGTAGAAGCGGAAGTACAGCAATGCGGCGATCAGCAAGGCCAGGCCGATCGGCAAAGGCGCGAACATCGTCAACGGCTCGATGCTGGCCATGCCCGAGGGCAGGTTGTTGTTGGCCGAGACCAACAGATCGTTGAGCAGGATCAACGGCGAATTGCCCACCATGGTGAGTGCGCCGCCCATCACGATGGCTGCAGCGATGGGCAACAACATGCGTTGCAGGGTCAGCCCGGTGCGCGCCGCCAGCCGCGAAGCCACCGGCAGATACAAGGCCATCACCGAGGGGTTCTGCATGAACGATGAGTTCAAGCCGGAGATGGCCAGCGTCATCATCATCAAGCGCTGCTCGCTGCCATGCGAACGCCGCAGCAGCCAGGTCGCCAACCGGTTCAAGGCGCCGGTGCGTTCCAGCCCCGCGCCAAGAATGGTGGTGGCGATGATGCTCATCACCGCATTACCGGAAAAGCCGCCGAACAGTTCTTCCGGCGCCACCAGCCCGGTGACGCCCAGCACCACCAGCACGATCAAGGCCACCACATCGGCGCGGATGCGCTCGAACAGAAACATCGCCATCGTGAAACCGACCAGCCCGAGGACGAGCTTCATATCGTTGGTCAGTGTCAGCGCGGTATCCATTGGGGGCCGGGAATGGGGAGTCGGGAATAGGGAATGGAAAAAGCGAAGACGCTGACGCTGGCAAATTATCCGGGCGCCGCTGGCGTGTGCCCTTGCGATTCCCCATTCCCTATTCCCGATTCCCGGTCGTAGAGCAGATCCCAGACGCCGTGGCCGAGTTTCTGGCCGCGGGTTTCGAAGTGGGTTTGCGGGCGCCAGGCGGGGCGTTCGACGTGGCCGCGCGGACCGGCGCGGTTGATCAGTCCCGGTGTGGCATCGAGGACGTCCCACATCTGTTCGGCGTAGTCGGCCCAATCGGTGGCGGCATGCAAACGGCCGCCTTCGCGTAGCTTGCGCACCAGCAGCTGCGCGAAGGCAGGCTGGATCAGGCGACGCTTGTTGTGGCGTTTTTTGTGCCACGGATCGGGGAAGTAGATGCGCACTTCATCCAGCGCGCCATCGGCAATCTCGTGCTCGAGCACTTCCACCGCATCGTGGTGATACAGACGCACATGCGTGCCGCCGTCATCGTGCAGCGCATTGAGCAGCCGGCCGACGCCTGGCGCATGCACTTCGATACCGATGTAGTCGCGGCTGGGGTCGTGCTGCGCGGCAAAGCGCAACGCGGCGCCGTTGCCGAAGCCGATTTCCAGCACCTTGGGTGCAGGACGGCCGAACGCGGCATCCAGGTCGCGACGCTCCCCGGTGTAATCCAGCCCGAAGCGCGGCCACAACTCGTCGAAGGCGCGCTGCTGCGCGGGCGTGAAGCGGCCCTGGCGCAATACGAAGCTACGCACCTGGCGGCGCCCTTCTTCGATGGTGAAGGGCTTGGGCGGCATCTTGGCGCCGTCGCTGGTAAACGGGTCGGTCATGAAATGTCAGTCACATCGGAAAACAAAAGCCCCTCTCGCGTCGGGGCGAGGAGGCACAGCTTGCGCGCCGTAGGCGCGCGTGCATAGGAGCGCCCGCGACGCAGGCGCGGGCCGGGGCGCGGAGCGGGGGTTGGGGCGAGGGTACGGCGTGCCGAGGGCACTCGCAGCAACGCGCGATCCAGCAATGGCAACATCCGGCACGTCACACGGCCAATCACTGCGAGTCGACTGCAATATCAACGCAGCACACCCACTCATCCGATCACACCATCGACCGGGCTCGACGCCGAGGCATAGCGCTTGCGCGGAATCCGCCCGGCCAGAAACGCCTCGCGCCCGGCCTCGATCGCCTTGCGCATCGCGCTGGCCATCAGGATCGGATCGCGTGCACCGGCAATGGCGGTATTCATCAACACGCCGTCGCAGCCCAGCTCCATCGCAATCGCCGCGTCCGATGCCGTGCCCACGCCGGCATCGACGATGATCGGCACCTTGGCGTTTTCGATGATTTCCAGCAGGTTGTACTTGTTCTGGATGCCCAGGCCCGAGCCGATCGGCGCCGCCAGCGGCATCACCGCCACGCAGCCGATCTCTTCCAGGCGCTTGGCCAGGATCGGGTCGTCGGAGGTATAGACCATCACCTCGAAGCCATCGGCCACCAATTGCTCGGCGGCCTTGAGCGTCTGCACCACGTCCGGGTACAGCGTGCGCGCGTCGCCCAGCACTTCCAGCTTGGTGAGGTTGTGGCCGTCGAGCAGCTCGCGGGCGAGCCGGCAGGTGCGTACCGCGTCTTCGGCGGTGTAGCAGCCGGCGGTGTTGGGCAACAGCGTGTAGCGATCAGGCGGCAGCACGTCGAGCAGGCTGGGCGCATTCGGGTCCTGGCCGATGTTCACGCGGCGGATCGCCACGGTCACGATTTCGGCGGCAGCGGCCTCGGTAGCCAGGCGGGTTTCGTCCAGATCCTTGAACTTGCCGGTGCCAGTGAGCAGGCGCGAACGGTAGCGTTTGCCGGCGATGACCAGCGCATCAGAGGGGGCGGGATTCGTCATCCGGCAATTATCACCGATCGGGCGCGGATGCGCCGGCCGCGCAAGGCATCAACCGCCACCCAATGCGTGCACGATCTCCACCACATCGCCCTCGCGCAACGCATGCTCGGCATGCCGTCCGCGCGACACGATTTCGCCATTGACCTCCACTGCCACACGTCGCTGTGCCAAGCCCTCCTGGTCCAGCAGGGCCGCGAGCGGCAGGTGATCGGGAAGCGTGCGCGGGCTGCCGTTGAGTTGAATGTTCATGTCATCATTGTGGCATCGCGCGCCGTCAGGGCGCGCGTTTTTGCGTTATGCGGCGGTGCAGCGTGAGCACAGGCGGCGAGGGTGAAACCATTGCCATTCGCCGGCGTACGTATGCAGCCCGGTCCGGTCCCATCCACTTTCAAGCAGGCACTCCCATGGCTTCAACACTTCGCCCGATCCGCTCCCTGATGGCCGTTGCCATCGCTATCGCGGCCACCCCGGCCATGGCCGAGTCGGCCTTCGACCAGACCGTCTTCTTCGGCGACAGCCTCACCGACAGCGGCTACTACAACCCGCTGCTGCCGGCCGCCTCGCGCGCAGTCACCGGCAAGTTCACCACCAACCCGGGTTGGGTGTGGGCCGAGTATGTCGGCGACCACTTCGGCACCAACGCTGCGCCCAACGGCAACGGCCAGACCGGCGACAACTACGCTGCCGGCGGCGCGCGCATCCAGGCCAGCTCGGTCAGCGCGCTCGGCGCCGCGCCGTCGGTGACCAGCCAGATCAACACCTACCTCACCGCCAACGGCGGCCGTGCCAACCCGAATGCGCTCTACACCGTGTGGGGCGGCGCCAACGATCTGCTCGCCGCAGCCGCCGCGCCGGCACAGGCGCAGGCCATCATCGGCAGTGCAGTGACCGCTCAGGTCGGCGCCGTGGCGACCTTGCAGAATGCCGGCGCGCGTTACGTCATGGTGCCGACCATTCCGGACGTCGGTATCACCCCGCGCTTCCGCGCTGGCGGCGCCGTCGCAATGGCCCAGGGCACCGCCGCTGCGACCACGTACAACACCGCGCTGTTCAACGGCCTGCAGTCGGCCGGTCTGCGTGTAATCCCGGTCGACACCTTCCACATGCTGCAGGAAATCGTCGCCGCACCGGGCACCTTCGGCTTCACCAACGTCACCAACACCGCCTGCAACCCGGCCGTGCCGCTGCCTGCGTGCAACCCGACCAGCCTGGTCGCGGCCAACGCGCAGAACACCTATGTGTTCGCCGACGGCATCCACCCGACCACCGCGGTCCATCAGATCCTGGGCCAGTACGCGATCTCGCTGCTGGAAGCGCCGCGTCTGCAGCAGGTGCTGACCCATTCGGCGCAGGCCGGTGGCCGCGCGCGCGCCGACCAGGTGGCTTGGCATCTGGACGGCAAGCCGGACGCGGATGGTCTGCGCTGGTGGGGCAGCGTGCGCGGCGACATGCAGCGCTACGACCACGCCGATCTGTACGACGGCATGGCGCCGGCCGGCCTGTTCGGCGTGGATTGGAGCGCTGGCGACATGGTGTTCGGCGGCTTTGCCGGCTTCGGCCGCATGGACGCCGACTTCGGCAACCGTAACGGCAGCTTCAAGCAGGACGACACCACCCTGGGCGGCTTCTTCGGCTGGTACACCGGTCCGGTGTGGGTCAACGCGCAGGTCAGCTACAGCTGGCTGAGCTACGACGTCGACCGCGAAGTCCAGCTCGGGCCAGCCACGCGTGTGCACAGCGGATCGCCGGACGGCAGCAACCTGACCGCCGCCGTCAACGCCGGCTATTCGCTGGGCGAAGGCAACGTCAAGTACGGCCCGGTGGTCGGCCTGACCTGGCAGAAGCTCAAGCTCGACGGCTACACCGAAAGCAACGAGAGCTCCACCGCGCTGGGGTATGCCGACCAGGATATCGACTCGCTGGTCGGCCGTATCGGCTTCCAGGTGCGCCTTGACGGCGCGGCGGTCAAGCCGTACGTGCAGGCGACCTACGACCACGAGTTCAAGGACGGCGGCGAAGCCAGCGCCTGGCTGCAGTCGATGCCGGAAGTGGGCATGTACACCGTGCCGGGCCAGAACTTCGACCGCAACTACGCCACTGTGGTACTGGGCGCGCGTACCGGCCTTTGGGGTTTGCAGAGCAACGTGGGCTTGAGCACCACCACTGCTCAGCGCAGCGCCCGCGATGCCACCTTGTTCGTGAACTTCAGCGGCAATTTCTGATTGCGCCGACTGGCTTGGTAGCACTGAGGTAAGAGACGAGGGCCGGGCAACCGGCCTTCGTCACGTCTGCGCATTGCGCCAGACACCTGCACCCGCCTAAACTCTCCCCACGCCAAGCGGGCGTAGCTCAATGGTAGAGCTGTAGCTTCCCAAGCTACTGACGAGGGTTCGATTCCCTTCGCCCGCTCCAACTGCTTCCGCCAAGTCTCTAAGTGCCTGACTGGGTTGGATACTTCGGCCGATTGATGATTCCGGGCGATGCCCCTCAAGGTATCAACCTTGCCCAAGCCTCTGATGATCTCGCGCTCGGCTGGCTTGTCTGTGCTTTTCTTTGTTCCCCACCGATCTTCGAGCCCTGATTGGCTAGCGCTATCTTGTCCGCTCGTTGGGAAACCATCGCGGGCGTAAGCGCCCCGGATAGATGACTGCCGAACGAGCAATCGTGCCTCCAGGCGCGATGATTGGCGCTTGAACGTGAGATTTAAAAAGCCCTGC
Source organism: Xanthomonas sp. Leaf148 (assembly GCF_001423585.1). Lineage (GTDB taxonomy): Bacteria > Pseudomonadota > Gammaproteobacteria > Xanthomonadales > Xanthomonadaceae > Xanthomonas. Next base: position 1,120,214 of record NZ_LMOP01000008.1, read on the forward strand.
AAATCTCGGCTTTTTAACGTCGGAGACATGGGGCGAATACTTCATCGTCATCGAAGAAATTTTTGGCAATCAAAATTCTTCCTCAGATTATTTTACGAACCTGGGTAGAAACAGGCAGCAGCGTAGAGCCGTCTTTTGCCTGGAGCGTCATGCGTGGGACCTTCTTGCCCGTGCGCTTGTCGATCAGCACCGAATGACGTTCGCCTTGCTCAAACAGATGGTCTTCGCCCCACTGTCGCAATGCCACCACGACGGGGAACAGGTTTTCTCCCTGTGCTGTTAGCACGTATTGCTGATAAGCCGTGCCGTCAGATGCATCCTGCATTTCAAGGATGCCCGCATCGACCAGCTTGCGCAGCCGATCGGACAGGATGTTGCGCGCCGCACCCAAGCTGCGCTGGAAATCGCCGAAGCGGCAAACACCATCGAAGGCATCGCGCACGATCAGTAGCGCCCAGCGATCTCCGATGAGATCAACCGAACGTGCAACCGGGCAGTGTTCGTCATCAAAGCGTTTTCGGGGGGGCATAGCGTCTCCGCGGCCGGTCAATAGTGGATCAATCAAGTTGCACTTTAAAACCGGATTGTCTAGCATTCAAGCAGTCTTGATTTGCAACTGGATTGAATGTGGCTGAAACCACGGGGATTTATTCTGCATCACCGCTACCGTCACTCGGTTGTTCAACGGTTCCTTCTGCGAACATGCCCCGCCACTTGGTTTGGCTGTTTGCTGTCGCAAGCGGACTGAGCGTGGCAAATGTCTATTACGCTCAGCCGCTGCTCGACGCGCTGGCCAGAGATTTTGGCATCAGCTATGCGGCGATTGGCGGGGTCATTACAGCCACTCAAATCGGTTGTGCGCTGGCATTGTTGCTGCTGGTGCCGCTAGGCGACTTGGTCAATCGTCGTCGCCTGATGTCGATGCAGCTCCTGGCGCTGGTGATCGCACTTGCCGTTGTGAGCATGGCGCGATCTGCGCCTGCACTGCTGGTAGGCATGCTCGTCGTAGGCTTATTGGGCACAGCGATGACGCAGGGACTGATTGCCTATGCGGCCACTGCCGCCGCGCCCCATGAGCGGGGCCGCGTGGTCGGCGCAGCGCAAGGTGGTGTGTTCATTGGCCTGTTATTGGCGCGGGTGTTTGCCGGTGGTGTAAGCGATTTGGCCGGCTGGCGCGGAGTGTATTTCTGCGCTGCTTTGCTGATGGTTGCGATTGCATTGCCGTTGTGGCGGTCGCTGCCAGATTTGCCGTCGACGTCCCGGACGATGACGTACCCGCGTTTGATCGTTTCGATGCTGACGCTGCTGCGCCGGGAAAGGATCTTGCAAGTGCGCGGCATGCTGGCGCTGTTGATGTTCGCCGCATTCAATATCTTTTGGAGTGCGCTGGTGCTGCCGTTGAGCATGCCGCCTTACCGCTTCTCTCATACGGTCATCGGTGCATTCGGTCTGGTCGGTGTGGTGGGTGCCTTGGTCGCTGCGCGCGCTGGACAATGGGCGGACCAGGGCCATGCGCAGCGCACCAGTGCAGTAGCGCTCACGGTGCTGCTGCTGGCTTGGTGGCCGCTGTCGCTGATGGAATGGTCATTGTGGGCGCTGGTCATTGGCATCGTGCTGCTCGACATGGGCGGGCAAGCGCTACATGTCACGAACCAAAGCTTGATCTTCCGCACCAGGCCTGAGGCGCACAGTCGGTTGGTTGGCCTCTACATGCTGTTCTATGCCGTCGGCAGCGGACTGGGTGCAATCGGCGCGACGGTCGCCTATGCCCGAGCAGGTTGGCAGGGTGTGTGCGTGCTAGGCGCGGCAGTCAGTCTTTTTGCACTGCTGTTCTGGTGGGCGACAAGGTGGGGCGATACCAACATTGCGGGCGTCGAGTCCTGATCGGGGCCATTTCTCGCGCACGTTCGCGGGCATGGCGCAGCGCATTGAATCGAGAGCACGCATGTCGAAAGATGCTGGATTCGCCGGACGATGTCTCGACGTGATCTTGGCTTGGCACGGGCCCATCAGCACTGACGAACCAAGCAAAAAAAAAACGTCCAAGGCGCTGGCAGTTGAGTACGCTTGTCTAACGGCCGCCCTGAAACTTGAATGTGAAACGAGCAACGGATGCTGGGACGGCCTTCCCACTGATGGGCAAAGGTGTTGCGTCCACCAGCGTCAACATGCCATCGGCCACAGGGACCGGAATACCCAACGTAAGGTCGACTTGCGTGGACCAGCCGCCGCCAAACACGGTCGCCCTGACAATTATCCGTCCAGCGTGGATGCATTGAACGTTGGCCGGGCAACGGCTGTCCTCAATGACGCGGTCGGGGCGCACCCTGGGGCCGTCGACGGCTGCAATCTCTCCCAGCCGCACAGGCCCTTCAACGGGGTGATTAGTACCGGCGCCCGACGCCATGCACCCAGCAAGTGAGAGGACAAACAGTGGTGCAAACGTCAAAGCGCGGAGGGGGCGACTATGTTTCATGGCGATGTTCCTGCTCACATGGCTTGGAGGCGCAGACGCCTGCCCTGGATCGTCATCTGCGGGGTGGGGCAATAGAACTCCACTTAGCGCGCCGCTTGGAATCAGGAGGGGCATTGCATGCGTGGAGTGCTTGAACTCATCGTCCGCCAGGCGTGCTCAATGTTGCAAGCTGCGCGTTGACCTCAAGGGTTTGGTCGCTTTGCAGGGTGCCCAAGTTCAGGGACACGTTGTTATCGAGTTACCAGGGACGGTGTCCGCTAGTATCGCGATGTCTCGTCCACTGAAAACATCTCATGCCGATCCCCCGTCTTACCGCTGTATTCCTCGCCGCATCGACCGCTGCGATAGCGGGCACGACGCACGCAGAGACGTGGATCGTCCGCACCGATTTATGGGGAAATCCCGCGTTTTCGAACCTCTCAATTGATCGAACGGGAAACCGGATCAGCGGCGACCTGGACGGCGACACGATCGACGGTGGCGCTAGCGGCGATCGGTTGACGCTGACTGCGACCGATCGCCAGCAGCGCACGTCGCGCTACGTCCTGCGCCTCAAGGGCAAGGAGCTGACCGGCACGACGGAGGGGCCGGACACCAACGATCCCGCCGCGCGCGCCACCCATGCGGTGACGGGCTGGCGTGTGCCCGATCGCGATGGCGGACCGCGCACGGTGGAGTTCAGCCCGACCGACTATTCCAACACGTGGAATGCTGATCGCAAACCGGTGCTGATCGTCTGGCCGGGAGATACGATCCACACGACGACGGTCGATTCCGGCGGAGTCGACGCGCAGGGAAAAACCAGGGCGCTGTTCGGAAATCCGCAGACCGGCCCGTTCTTCGTCGCAGGCGCACAGCCCGGCGATACGCTGGCGGTGCATATCCGCCGCCTGAAGCTCAACCGCGACTGGGCCGACAGCCTCGACACGATCGTTGGGCGTGCGCTCGGTACAGCGTTGGTGCCGGAAGCCGCCGCCCTGGGTAAGCCGGTCAAGTGGCGGCTAGACCGCGAGACGGGGCGTGCACGTCCTGAAAACGCGACCGGCCCGCTCGCCGGCTACTCGGTGCCAATAAAGCCGATGCTCGGCGGCATGGCGGTCGCGCCGGGCTTCGGGATGCCGGCAATCTCGACCGGGGACACGGGACGCTTCGGAGGGAATATGGACTTCAACGAAGTGGTGGAAGGCAACACCGTCTACCTGCCCGTGCAGCAACCCGGCGCGCTGCTCTATTTCGGCGACGCCCATGCGCTTCAGGGGGACGGCGAGACGACGCAATATGCGCTGGAAACGTCGATGGACGTGACCGTCACTGTTGACCTTATCAAGGGGCGCAGCGTGTCGATGCCACGGGTCGAGTCGCCAACCCAGATCATGGTGCTGGGTCAGGCGGGATCGCTCGACGAGGCGCTGAAGTCCGCTAGTACCGGCATGGTCCAGTGGCTCCAGCAGGATTACGGGCTGACGCTTTCGCAGAGCGCGCAGGTGCTGGGCACAGCGCTGCACTACAGCATCCCGAACCTGGCCGGCCGCAGCGTGGGAGTAGCGGCAAAGATCGACAAGGCCCTGTTGCCGGCCAAACCATGAACCGATGGGGCAGGGTGGAGTTCCGTCCCCACTGAACACACTCATCTGAGATGGCCGCGCTGCGCTGTTGGTTGCGATGCACGTTGTGCGTATCGGGGCCTTGCAACGTCATCGCGCAAGGGCCGCGGCATGCATGTGGTTCGGTTTAGTTGCGACAGCGCTGGCCGACGGCGTCGTTGCATTTCAGTACGTGCTGATGGAGACCGCCTGATAGGCGCTTGGCGCTATTCCGATGTCTCGACGCGGACGCGTTGGCGATAAGGGCGCCGCCCGACGCCGATTTCAGTGCCGTTCGGGATCGGCGGTCTAGCGTTCGCAGCGCACGGATGTCCGTGTATTCCGGATGCTGTCATGTCTGTCGCACGCAATCGTTTGCCTTCGATCATCGTTGCATTGGGTGCCATCATTTGTGCGGCGCCGGTATTTGCGGCCTGCCAGCCCGGGCCGTTTGCTGTCTCGCTGCCTGCGCAGCGCCTCGACGAGCGTTTGCAGGAGTTGGCCCACGTCACCGGATGCGCGGTGGAAGTGGATCCGTCACTGTTGCAAGGCAAGCGTGCCGCTGGACTGACCGGGTCCTTGACCGCCGATCAGGCCTTCATTGAATCGGTGCGTGGCAGTGGCCTCGAAGCCGGGCCGGCCGATGACCATTGGCGGGTCAATCAGGCGCAGCAACTGTATTTTGCCGAGCGGGTAGAGACCTTGCGTAGCGCGATTGCGGATGCGCGCAAGAGCAAGTCGATGACGCCCGTACGCGCGAAAAAACTGACGGAGTACCTGTCAAAGATTGCTGCGGACGTTCCTAAGCTTGTACGCGAGCAAGGTTTTCTCAGTGCGGCAGAGCGAGCTTCGTATGGGCGCATGCTGAAGGATGTGGAGCAGTCGTTAGAGAAGGTGTGAACAACTTACGGCGTTGCGAGTGAAATGAAATTTCGTTGGATCCAGGCGCTCACCCTGCTGAAAATCAACCACTGCCGCTTAGTCTCGGTGGCCTAGGTTGTTGGTCGAACACGCATTGAAGAGTTGTTCAGAGGTTCCATAGTGCGGTGATTCATTGCAACGATGAGGTGTGACTTGGCAACTTTCGTCAGGCCGATTCACCGAGTTTTTGATTCAGGGATGGGTGGGACCTATTGCATGTGCAGGCGCAGTCTCTGGCAGCACGGTGGCGGACCCAGCCCGATTTCAAGATGAGTGGCGATCGGTTCGGCGCACCCTGATGGGACCTTTTCAACCCGTGTCGCAGGCGTGCCGCGCTGCGGGTGATCCCAGGCAGTTCTTCCCTATCGCTTCGATATGTGGTGTCAATGACATCGATTGCAGGCTTGCAATCGATACAAAAAGTGCGCCACAGCTTCGTCTTTTTCTTCCGCAGGGTCAGGAACCTCCTGATTGAGAACGCGTCCCATGACGACCATAGTGACTGCATCATTGAGCGGACACCATGAAGACTACTCACTCCCAGCTGGTTGGTGCTTTGATCAAAGGCATGCGTCGCGCCGAATCTGCGCGTGTCGCCTCGATTGCCTATCGCACCGGGGGGGCGGATCAGACGCATGTGTGTGGTACGCCGGACGATGCCAGCAAGGTGATTGAGATGTTCAAGCTCGATGCCGACCAGGTCCGCCAGATCGGACTGGTTGGGGTCGAGGAGCTGGGCGAGGCGGTCTGTCACGCGTGGTCGATCAACGCCGGGCAGCTAGACCGGGTGGTGCAGTGGTTCACCGCCCCCAGGGTGGAATTTGTCGGCAAACACTGCAGCGAGCTGATCCGGGCAGGCCGCATTGGGCCGGTGCTGACCATGGCCCGGGAGCACGCCTTGCTGCGTCATCGCTGAGCGCCAGCAGACCCGGTGTGGGCTGGGCGCTTTACGCTAGACGGCGTAGGGGCAATACTCGCTGACCCGTCCAACCTTAGTTTCGTCAATGCGCCAGGTTCCGCCCGCTTCACCCTCTGCCGCCGCCAAAGCCCAATTGCTGGAAGAGCTGCGCAAGCTTGAGCAGGAAGAGGCGCAGCTCAAATATGCCCAGACCCTGGAAGCCTTTGACCAGGTCGTCGAGGTGCTGACCCAGTTCGGCGGCCGATTCAACGCAAAGCAGAAATCCCAGATCGCCTCGCTCGCCATGACCGGCAAGTCCAAGGGGCCGCTGTCGTCCACTGGTGAGGTGGTGGCCAAATACTGGATTCCGCATTCTGGTGAGACCTGGTCCGGCCGTGGCCGCACACCGCGTGTCTTCAAGGCCTGGGAAGGCACCAGTTCCTACAAGGAATGGAAGTCCAAGCATCCGGACAAGCGTTTCCCGCTCTATCCGGGGTGAGTTTTTCGCGGATTTGGCGTGCTTGTGGCGTTCTCAATGCGAGCCGCGTCGGTTAGCTGCGTGCTTACCTACTCGATGCGTGCAGTATTGCGCTGGGGGCGACTGCCGATTCGGCCTTTCGTTTGATCGGTTGCAGTGAATGCGTGAGCTGACCGGCTCGCGATAAGCGTCGCTGTGGGCGCGAGCGGATGACGCAATCAGAATGTCAGCGGACGTTGGCCGGTAGTGAGACGGCGTGTTCGATGTATCGATCGCTAAGCGCCAATCAGCACATAGGTCATGCGCTGCAGATCGCCGTGTTGATCGCCGGAGATCTGCATGCTTCTGCGGAAATACCCGGATTCAGACAAGGCACGGCATCGCAGAGTCGACGTATGTCGCGCAGCAAGATTGCAAGCGCGCCCGCGAGTTGGTGCCAGTGCGATCACCCCTGGCATGACACGGCTGCTCGCCGACACGTCCCACCTCCTCGTTTCGCGAACGAAACACCGCAGCACACCAAAAAGCTCGCCGCCCACCATGCTGGCGGACAGCGAGCCTGATTACTGCTCAATCGTTACTGATCGCTCTTACACTCGAAGACCGACACGCTGCGCGGCGGGGCCAGGAATTCGCTGGCGCCAGCCGGCATCATGTCCACTTCCAGCGCTTCATCGGTCGACAGCACCAGCTTCCAATGCACCGGTTCATCAGCGGCAGGCAGGGTGAAGGTCACACCCTCGTGGTAGGCGTTGATGACGATCAGCAAGGTGTCGTCGTTGGCCAGCTCCTTGACGCCGGAGGTCTGCGCCTTGCCTTCCAGCAGCAGGCCAACCGAGCGTGCACCCGCATCGGTCCAATGCGCGTCTTCCATTTCGGTGCCGCCTGGATTGAGCCAGGTGAGATCGCGCAGGCCAGCCTCTTCGTTGTATTGCCCATTGAGAAAGCGTCCGCGCGACAGAATCGGGTAGCGCTTGCGCAGCGCGGTCAATGCCTTGACGAAATCGGTGAGCCGGCCATCGGTCGGGTCGTTTTCCCAATCCAGCCAGGTGATCTCGTTGTCCTGACAATAGGTGTTGTTGTTGCCGCCCTGGGATTGCGCACGTTCGTCGCCGCTGAGCATCATCGGCGTGCCTTGCGACAGCAGCAGCGTCGCAAGCAGATTCTTCATTTGCCGCTCGCGAAGTTGCAGGATGTCGGCGTTGTCGGTCTCGCCTTCTTCGCCGTAGTTGCAGGAGCCATCGTTGGACGATCCGTCGCGGTTGTCTTCGCCGTTGTCGATGTTGTGCTTTTCGTTGTAGCTCACCAGATCGCGCAGGGTGAAACCGTCATGCGCGGTGATGAAGTTGACCGAAGCCCACGGACGGCGGCCGCGGCGATCGAACAGATCGGCCGAGCCGGTGAACCGGGTTGCGAACTCTGCAAGCTTGCCATCCTCGCCCTTCCAGAACTCGCGCGCGTTGTCGCGGAACTTGTCGTTCCATTCCGACCAGCCCGGCGGGAAATGCCCCACCTGATAGCCGCCCGGGCCGCAGTCCCACGGCTCGGCGATGAGTTTGACTTCCGATAGCAGCGGATCCTGATTGCACGCATCCAGGAAGCCGCCACGCTGGTCGAAACCGCTCGGCTCGCGGCCAAGAATCGTCGCCAGGTCGAAGCGGAAACCGTCCACGTGCATTTCGCCGGCCCAGTAGCGCAGCGAATCGTTGACGAACTGGATCACCCGCGAATTGCTCAGGTTCAGCGTATTACCGGTGCCGGTGTCGTTGATGTAATAGCGCTTGTCTTCGGCAAGCCGGTAATAACTGGCATTGTCGATGCCCTTGAACGACAGGGTCGGCCCCAGCTCGCTGCCTTCGGCGGTGTGGTTGTAGACCACGTCCAGAATCACTTCCAGACCCTGCTTGTGCATGGCCTTGACCATGTCGCGGAACTCGTCGCGGTGGCCGCTGGAGAGGTAACGCGACTTCAACGCAAAAAAGCCGATGGTGTTGTAGCCCCAGTAATTGCGCAGGCCCTTGTCCAGCAGATGCTGATCATCCAGATACGCATGCACCGGCAATAGTTCGACGGCAGTGATGCCCAGGTCCTTGATGTACTGCAGTACCTGCGGCTGGGCGAGACCTGCGAAGGTGCCGCGCACCGCTTCGGGCACCTGCTGGTTGCGCATGGTGTAGCCGCGCACGTGGGTTTCGTAGATGACTGTCTCGTTCCACGGCTTGAGCAGGCGCGCATCGTCGCCCCAGTCGTAGGTGTCTTCGACCACCACGCACTTGGGCATGAACGGCGCACTGTCGCGCTCGTCGAAGCTCAGGTCGCCATCCGGATGACCGACGGTGTAGCCATACAGTTCGTCGGCCCAGATCAAATCGCCTTCGAGCTCGCGGGCATACGGGTCCAGCAGCAGCTTGTTGTGATTGAAGCGGTGACCTTCGGTCGGCGCGTAGGGGCCGTGCACACGGTAACCATAGCGCTGGCCCGGCTTGGCATCGGGCAGATAGCCGTGCCAGATTTCGTTGGTGTATTCGGGAAGGTCGACGCGGGTTTCGTTGCCCTGTTCGTCGAACAGGCACAGTTCCACCCGCGTGGCATGCGCGGAAAACAGCGCGAAATTGATGCCTTTGCCATCGAAGACGGCGCCGCGGGGAAACGGGCGTCCCTGGCGGATGCGGGAGGGGTTGGCATAGGCCGCGCTTGCTGGACGTCGCATGGAGAGTCTCGGGTGCGCCGGCATGCCGGCATTGAGGGGACGCAAGCATTGCGGTTGTTGCTGTGCAAAACGCGTTACGGCGACACGGGTATGGCGTGATGGCGCGCCGCCGAGGCTTCGCACCACGCAGCGCGCTGTGATCTGGCGCAGCGGCGGCGTTCGCTTGTGGCGACCGTGGCCCCTATCGATCATGGACGAGCACTGCGATGCCGCGTCGGCATGACAATGCGCAGTGGTGAATGCAGCGCGGCTTCCCGCTGCTTGAGCGCTACGCGTGCGCCCTGCTAGCATCGATCTGGTTGCAGCTGCGCACCCATGCGCGGTTGCAGCACGTGCCGAGGCGCTATCGCGTCTCCATCCTCGGGGCCGTCGCACACCAGTTCAACCGTTGCGAGCAGCGCACAACGCGCCCGCCCGCGCGGTCGGCCTGCAGACGTACGGGCTTGGGTCACCTCGTCATCAGACTCCGACAATGTCCAGGCCGCGCCGTGTCCCTGCTGCGATGAAAATCGCGATTCTTTCGCGCAACAGCAAGCTGTATTCGACCCGACGGCTTATCGAGGCCGGTCGCAAGCGTGGCCACACTGTACGTATCCTCGATCCGCTGCGGTGCTATATGCGCATTGCCGCCGATGGCTTCAGCCTGCACTACAAGGGCAAGCCGATCACCGGCTTCGATGCGGTGATTCCACGCATCGGCGCTTCGGTCACCCGCTATGCCACCGCGGTGCTGCGCCAACTCGAATTCATGGGCACTTACACGCCCAATCCCTCGGACGCCATCCTGCGTTCGCGCGACAAACTGCGTGCGCATCAATTGCTGGCGGCGCAGGGCATCGACATGCCGGTCACTGTGTTCGGCGATAACCCCGACGACACCCAGGACCTGCTCTCCATGCTCGGCCCGCCACCGCATGTGGTGAAGTTGAACGAGGGGGCGCAAGGCGCCGGAGTGATCCTGACCGAGAAGGCCAGCGCGTCGCGCGGCGTGGTCGAGGCGCTGCGCGGGTTGTATGCCAATTTTATCGTGCAGGAGTTCATTGGCGAAGCCGAAGGCGCAGACCTGCGCTGCTTCGTGGTCGGCGACCGCGTCGTCGCAGCGATGCGCCGCCAGGCGGCCGAAGGTGATTTCCGTTCCAACCTGCATCTTGGCGGCACCGCTGCGGTGGCCCAGGCCACCGAGCAGGAGCAGCAGGTGGCGGTCCGTTCGGCGCGCGCGCTGGGCCTGGCGGTGGCCGGCGTCGACCTCATCCGCTCCAAGCGCGGGCCGCTGGTCCTGGAGGTCAATTCGACCCCTGGCCTTGAGGGCGTGGAAGGCGTTTGTGGCGTGGATGTGGCCGCCAGCATCATCCAGCATCTTGAGGAATCGGCCCGTTGATCGGAGATCAACTGTTTTTAGCGAAAAATTAACGAAAATCTAATCCTTTGCTCGCTAGCCTCTGTCGACCGTAGCTCCGCTCTCGGCAGTGACGGTGATCGGGATGAACTTTTGGCCCAAGTGCGGTGTCGCACTTGGGCCTTTTTATTCGTGGCTTGCCGCTTTCGGGGTTCGCGTCTACATTTGTTAAATGTTAAATCGGGTCAGACATAAGGAAGCGTCCGCATGGCAAGGCAATTAGGCGTTCTGGTGTTGCTTCTCGCCATCTGTGCTTGCAGTTCTGCATCGGCAGCAGTGATCGATGCTGAAAAGCCTTTCAAGCCACAGGCCACGCAAGTGCGCTCTGATCTTGAAGAGGGCGACAAGTACTCCGAGATCAGTCAGGAAGAGCGCGCTAAGGTGTTTGCGGCACTTGATCGGATGGACAGGGCGCTCGACGCGCAGCCTGACGTCCGAGCATTGCAGCCAGACCAACAGGCGGCCGTGCGTAACGATCAAGAGCTTGTCACCAGAATTTTGACCCGGGCGGGCGAAGATAGCCGGCTGATCTGTCGGCGCGAGCGCGCAACTGGTTCGCAGATGAGTACGAAGCAGTGCATGACAGCCGCCGAGCGCCGCCGTCAGACGACTGTGAGTCAAGACCAAATTTCTCGGCGCCAGCGCTAAAAATAGCTTACCAACGAGGTTCCAGTGCGAATTCTAGTAATTGAAGACAACAGCGATATCGCCGCCAATCTGGGCGACTATCTTGAAGACCGTGGTCACACCGTGGACTTCGCAGCCGACGGTGTGACCGGGCTGCATTTGGCAGTGGTGCATGAGTTCGACGCCATCGTGCTCGACCTCAACCTGCCCGGCATGGACGGCATCGAGGTGTGTCGCAAGCTGCGCAACGAAGCGCGCAAGCAGACGCCGGTGCTGATGCTGACCGCCCGCGACTCGCTGGACAACAAGCTGGCCGGCTTCGACTCCGGTGCCGACGACTACCTGATCAAGCCGTTCGCGCTGCAGGAAGTGGAAGTACGCCTCAACGCTTTGTCGCGTCGCGGCAAGGGTGTGCATACCCGCGTGCTGGAAACCGGCGATCTGGAATACAACCTGGACACGCTGGAAGTGCGTCGCCGCGGCAAGCTGCTGCAGCTCAACCCGACCGCGCTCAAGATCCTGCAGGCGCTGATGGAAGCCTCCCCGGCGGTGGTGACGCGGCAAGAGCTGGAAACCCGTGTCTGGGGCGAAGAACTGCCCGATTCCGACTCGCTGCGCGTGCATATCCATGGCCTGCGTGCAGTGGTCGACAAGCCGTTCGACGTGCCGATGATCCAGACCCGTCACGGCATCGGTTATCGCATCGCTTCGCCTGATGCCTGAAAGTAACAGCAGCGTGCGGCCCGCCCGTAGGCGTGGCCGCTACCGGCGGCGCCTGCGCAGCCGCATCATTCTGTCGTTCGTGTTGTTGGGCTTTTGCCTGACAACACTGTTCGCCTTCGCCACCAACTGGGCACGCGCGCGTGTGGAAAACCAGTTGGTCGAAGACGTGATGAATCGCAACATCGACGCCTTTGCACAGCGGTTCTATTCCGACCCGCTGCGCAATCCCGATCTGCCCGTGCAGCAGATGCGCGGGCGTGTGGTCAAAAGCGACAAGTTCGAAGCGCTGCGCCTTGAGCAGCCGGAGTGGTACCAGTTTCCGGATGGCATCCACACCATCTCCGGCGTGGACGAAAGTGGCAACGCGTACTCGTACAAACTGGCGGTGCGCAAGACGCCCAGCGAGTGGTTCTTCCTCGCTTACGACATGACGCAGACGCTGCGTGGTGAGATTCAACTCAAGCGCACCTTGATGTTGTCAGTGCTCGTCTTCAGCGGGTTTTCGTTGGTGATCGGCTGGTGGTCGGCGTCCAAGGTGATGCGGCCGGTGTCGGATCTGGCGGCCCGCCTGCGCGCCTATCGTGGCGGCACTAGCGAACCCAAACCGTTGGCAGCGCACTTTCCGGACGATGAGGTCGGCCAGCTCGCCGAAGCGTTGGACGACTACTCGGCGCGCCTGACCGAGGTCGTGCAGCGCGACCGCGAATTCAACGCCGACGTCAGCCATGAGCTGCGCACCCCGCTGGCGGTGATCCGGGGTGCCACCGAACTGCTGCTGACCAAGCCCAATCTGGATGAGAAGGTGCTGCAGCGTCTGCAGCGCATCCAGCGCGCCGAACTGCAGTGCAGCGATCTGATCGGCTCGCTGCTGCTGCTCTCGCGCAACGAACGCGGGCAGGGCAGCAGCAATGTGGCCAAGGTCGCCGAACAACTGATTGATTCGCATCGCGCCCAGCTCGGCGGCAAACCGCTGGAGCTACTGCTGGAAGGCGAGCGCGACCTGGTCATCGACGCACCGGAATCCGCCCTGTCGGTGGCGCTGGGCAACCTCATCGGCAATGCCGTCAAGTACACCCAGGACGGCCAGGTGCGCGTACGCGTGCGTGGGGACTGCGTGGAAGTCATCGACTCCGGCCCCGGCCTGAGCGAAGAAGACGCAGCCAAACTCTTCCAGCGCGGTTACCGCGGTACCCACGCAGGCCACTCGCAAGGCGGCGGCATCGGTCTGTCGATCGTCAGCCGCCTATGCGACCTGTACGGCTGGCGCGTGAGCGTGCGCCCAGGCCAAGAGCGCGGCGTCATCGCAACGCTCGCCTTCCATCGTTAAGTCCACCGCTAAAAGCGCGCTAACGATACCGTCAAGTGAAATCTTGTGTAGGAGCGCACCTGGGCGCGAGGGCTTTACCCAGAACCTCATCAGTAATGCCTACACCAGCAAACAATGCTAGACAGAACATGTAGTTTTTTTCTTCAGTGGGACCACGTTCGCGCGTCGTAATTTACAAGCTTGTATTTACTTTAAGGCATCTAACGAAAGTACTGCGCAGCCGCTACACGGGCGCGGCCGCTGCTCGGAATCGGCATGTCCCACGCGTACACTCTGGTTCCTCCGCGCCGTCCACGCCCATCGTACGACTGCTCGCTACGTTTTGTGGGCCGCTCTTAGCCGCATGCCCTGAAAACCGGCAATTCGCAGGCTAACAAATTGCAGTGCTCAGCGGAGTTGGGTTCTTTACCTCATGTGGCCGGCGATCTCTGGCGCGAGTGCTCCGAAGCAAAGGCGCGCCAAAGCTAGTCGTGGCTTTGTTCTGTGTCGACGGATTTATTTGGTTATCTGCAGGTGGCCGTCAAGATCGCAGCGGCGCGCCGTATCGATGTAGTCGCTCCATCGCTGCTTATCGTGGTGTTGATGAGCTGAGCTGGCGTGTACTGCGAAGTTGTATAGCGAATAAGCCAGCAGAAGCGCCAAGGCAGCCAGGGCCAGTGCGCGGACAGCTTTAGCTGCAGCAGGCGACAGAGCGTAACTGCCATGCCCAAGGTAACGACCTACTGCAGCTTGCAGAGATCAAACTGACTCAGGTGACCTCGAGCATCGCGCCCGATAGCCCGCATCCAGCCTGGCCGCTGCCGCCGCGAGTTGCTCCAGCTGATCGCTATTGCATACGACATCATCGGCAATCGCCAGCCGTTGGTTGCGAGATGCTTGTGCGGCAATCATTTGATCCGCCAATGCGGGCGTGCTGCCGTCGCGTTGCATCAGTCGTGCGTGTTGCAGCTCGACCGGTGTATCGACAACGAGGACGCGGTCAAGCCACGAATAGGCCGCCCGGCCGCCCGCTTCGGCCAAAAGAGGGATGGCAACGATGGAATAAGCGCCGTCCGCTGCCTGTGCCGCGCGCTGTAGCTCCGCACGAATGGCGGGATGGGTGATTGCCTCAAGCGCCTTGCGTTGGGCTGGATCGGAGAAGACGATGTTGCGCAAGGCTAGCCGGTCCAGCGTGCCGTTGGGCAGCACAACGCCTGGACCAAAGCGGTCGACGATTGCATTGAGGAGCGGGCCGGGCGCAACGACCTGCCGCGCAACGACATCGGCATCGATCACCGGCACGCCCAGTTTCTCGAACTCGGCGGCCAGCGCGCTTTTGCCAGAGGCAATGCCACCGGTGAGACCGACGATGAAGTCGCTCATCGTCGTGCTCCGGTCAACGCAGGCCTGCGAAGTGCAGGTAGCCGTCCACTAGATCATTGCCCCAGAAGAACACCACCCAGCCGGCGATGGCCAGGTAGGGGCCGAACGGGATCGGCGTGGCGCGGTCGCGACCCTTGGCCGCCAGCCAGATCGAGCCGAGGATGGCGCCGACCAGCGAAGAGATCAGGATGATCGGCAGGATGCCTTTCAGCCCGCACCACGCACCGAGCGCAGCCAGCAGCTTGAAGTCGCCGTGGCCCATGCCTTCCTTGCCGGTGAGCTGCTTGAACAGCCACCACACCGTCCACAGCGACACATAGCCGACCGCCGCACCCAGCAGGGCGGGCTTGGCCGGCATATAGAGGTTATCCATTGAGCCGACCAGGCCCAGCCACATCAACGGCAGGGTCAGCTGGTCGGGTAGCAGCTTGTGGCGCAGATCGATGCCCGACATCGCCACCAGGAAACAACTCAGCACGATCGCGCCGAAGCCCTGCCAGCCGAAGCCGAAGCGCCATACGCTGGCCACGCAAAGGATAGAGGTGAGCAGCTCGACCAGCGGGTACTGAATGGAAATCGGCTTGCCGCTGTAACGCGACTTGCCGCGTAGCATCAACCAACTGACGAGCGGAATGTTCTCCCACCACTTGAGCTTGTCGCCGGTGACCGGATCATGGGACGGCTCAACCACAATCCCAGGCGGCGGCGGCTCATACAGCTCCGGCAGTTCCAGGATCTCGCGCGCATCGCGCCGCCACTGCCACTCCATGCGCTTGGGCAAGCGCAGGATCACCACGTTCAGGAAGCTGCCGATCAGCAGTCCCAGTCCGGCCGCGGCAGGAAAGCCGAGACCGGGATGCTGGTCGAGAAATGCCATTACGTCTTATCCAACCACTGCGCCGAGTTTGAAGATCGGAAGATACATGCCGATGACCATGCCGCCTACGATCGTGCCAATAAACACCATGATCAGTGGTTCGAGCAAGCTGCTAAGAGCGTCCACGGAGTTGTTGACTTCTTGTTCAAAGTATTCAGCCACTTTGAAGAGCATTGCATCAAGCGCGCCGGCTTCTTCGCCAATCGCAGTCATTTGAATAACCATGTGTGGAAATAGGTTCACCTGTTTCATCGCCATGTTGACCGGGTAACCCACAGACACATCGTCCCGCATCCTGAAAACAGCCTCCTCATAAAGCTTATTGCCAGTAGCGCCCGCTACGATCCCAAGTGCCTCCACTAGAGGAACGCCTGCTTTGAATGTCACTGCAGTCGTCCGTGCAAAGCGTGCAATCGCACTGTTGTGCATGATCTGCCCGATTACGGGCACCTTGAGGATCAATCGATCGAGTCCATGCTGCATCCGTGGAGAACGTTTGTAGGCAAACATGAAGCCAAGGACAGATCCAATTGCGACCACCAGCATCAACCACCAATAGCTGACCATGAAGCGCGATGCGTTGACGAGGAGCTGAGTGAATGCCGGTAGTTCGGCACCGAAGCCCTTGAATACTTCTTCGAACTGAGGCACCACGAAGATGAGCAAAATCGCACTCACGATGATTGCCACCGCAACCACCATGGCAGGGTAGAACAGTGCCTTTTTGATCTTGCCCTTTAGGGCTTCAATGTTTTCTTTGTAGGTAGCGACCGTTTCAAGGACTGTCTCCAGTACGCCAGCGCCTTCGCCCGCGCGGACAAGGTTGCGGTAGAGCTCGTCGAATTGAACTGGATGCTTGCTGATTGACTCATAGAGCGACGAGCCGCCCTCAATGTCAGTCCTGACTTGGCCCACCATCTTCTTCATGCGTGGGTTCTTGTGCCCCTCGCCGATGATCTCGAGAGAACTCACGATCGGCACGCCTGACTTCATCATAGTCGCCATTTGGCGACTAAAAAATGCAATATCTTTTGGCGTGATCTTTTTGCCTGCCGCTCCGAAAAGAGGCTTCGGCTTTTGCTTCACCATGCTGGGCACAATGCCCTGACGGCGCAGCTCTGCTCGCAACATATTGGCGTTACGGGCTGGCTGCTCTCCCTTCATCTTCACGCCACGCTTGTCAGCCCCTTCCCAAATGAAGGTCTGCAGCATGCTTGTGTTCCGGTCGACCGGTTGCTTCTTGATGGCGCTACGCGCGACTGACATGTTGAGCTCCCCAAATCCAGCCATCCCCAGGCCGGAGTACGCAGTGATGGTAGCGTGTTTGCTAGGCAAGGGCATCATATCGATCGATGGACCTGCGGCGTCTTGAGAAGTGACCACTCGTAGTCGGAATCTGACCTTGCGCGTCATATGGTCATCCCCATCGCACTTGAAGGCAGAGGAGCTTTCATTTGCCGAAATGCCTGGCATCATTGCCCCGGGGAGAAGAAGCGAACGGGCATTGCTGATTGGCACGTAATCTGCATGTACCGATTTGCACACGCGCCCTGCTCGGGTGCACCAAGTGCCCGGGCCGGAGATTTCGGTAAACTCACAACCTCTAGGGGATGCATCCATGAAGAAGCAACAAGGCTTTACACTTATCGAACTGATGATCGTGGTCGCGATCATCGCCATCCTGGCCGCCATCGCGCTGCCGGCTTATCAGGACTACACCACTCGCGCTAAGCTCACTGAAGCGCTGACGATGTCGGCGCCTGCCAAGCTTGCGGTAACTGAGACTGCATCGTCGCTCGGTGGCCTTGCTCAGGTTACTGCGGCAAATTCGGGTTACGCATTCCCGGGTGCCACGAAGTATGTCAGCGGCGTCGCCATCACCAGTGCTACGGGCCAAGTCGCTGTAACCTCCACCGTGCCGAACGCAACCGGTACCCTCCTGCTGACCCCGACTGATGTCGGTGGTGGCCAGCTGAAGTGGACCTGCTCTTCCGCCATCAATGTCAAGTACCTGCCGGCGGAGTGCCGTAACTCGGGCACCTGATAGGTTCAGACGAGTAGCTTTTAGAGGCCCCGCAACGCGGGGCCTCTTTTTTTCTGGGGGCATATCGTGTTGCGGGGCAAACGGGCACTAGTAGGGGCGACTTTTTTCGTGTCGGTCAGTTTGACCCCCGTTGTCATGTTGATCGTGAACGGGGGCGATGACGTCGGGATATCTGCGTTGTATGCGTTGGCGGGCCTGGTTGTTTCGGTCTCGCCCCTGCGGAGGCTACCGCGCCTGACCTGCACTTGGTTGGCGCTCATCAGTGCCGGCGCGATTCTGCAGGTGGAGATGCTGCTACGCTTCGGGGGAATGGTGGACGTCAACGCGCTCGCGTTGGTCTCCGAGACCACCAGTGGCGAAGCTTTGCCGTTACTGCACTCAGTGCCTGTACGCCTTCTGTTTGGCTGGGGACTGATTGTTGTGATCTGGGGAGGGCTGATGCTATGGCCGCCTCAACTTTTGCGATGGCCGGGCAGGCGGCTTGCATTATTCGGCGGTGGGGTATGTGCGGCGCTGCTGGCAATCGTCGTTGCATTCGAAGGCTTGCACGAGACGCCAGTGGGTGCTGCTTTCGATCAGCCATCCTTGGAGCGCATGGAGGCCTTGCGGCGGGGGTACCCGACGGGGATGCCGTTGGTCATCTGGGAGTATTTCCGGCAGCGTCGAGAACTGGTCGCTGCTGATGCCGGCCTTGAAAGCTTTAGGTTCGGAGCCAGCCGCTCGGTGGTGGTGGGCTGGCCACGGCGTGTGCATGTGCTGGTGATCGGCGAGACAGGTCGAGCCGATCATTGGGCGCTGAACGGCTACAGTCGTGACAGTACGCCTCGGCTTTCGCGTCGCAATGACCTGATCAGCTTTACGAGGTTCTACTCGCGGGCCACCTTCACCCGGCTGTCGGTACCCGTGATTCTGAGCCGCAAGCCCCCGGGTTCGGTCGAAGCTACCTTCGGTGAGCGCTCGTTGTTGCAGGCGGCCCGCGAAGCCGGCTACCACACGGTATGGCTCTCCAATCAGGCGCCGATGGGGTTCCATGATTCGCCTATTACGGTTCTGGCCAAGGATGCCGATGAGGTGCGCTTTGTCAGCCCGGTCGACTATCGCCATGCAGGCGTCCGCGACGAGGATCTGCTGCCGCACGTCAGGCGTCTACTTGCCGCCGACCAGCGCGATCTGTTCCTGGTGATCCATACGATGGGCAGTCACTTCCGCTATCGGGACCGGTACCGCCCCGAGGATGCGGTCTTCCTGCCGGACAAGCCGGAACATGGCAATGCCAGGTTGTATGACCCGGATCACAAGGAATACCTGGTCAATGGATACGACAACTCGATCCGCGCCACCGATCGCTTCCTTGATGGCCTGATCGGTCAGCTCGGGAAATTTGATGCTGCATCCTGGATGTTCTATGTTGCCGATCACGGCGAGGCGCTGTTCGATGACTGTCGCGCCGAAAGCGGGCACGGTCAATCATCACCAGCGACCCATCATGTCGCTGCGGTGTGGTGGGGATCGGAGGCCTACCTCAAGCACGCGCCGGAGGCCGTCCGGAATCTTCGTGCGAATGCAGAAAAGATGTTATCCACCTCCATGGTCTTCGACACCACGACCCGATTGGCGGGTATCGACGTGCCCGGCTACCGCCAATCGCACGATTTTTCCTCGGCAGAGCCTGGTATTCCGCTCGATATCGCGTCGCTGCCGCTCGATGTTCCCCGCTGTCACTGAACAGGAGTCCGTATTGAACGGTTCATCAACGAATGTGTCCGGGAAAACGGGGTGGATTTCATCCTTGGGCGTGTTGTTTTTCCTCTCCGGTGCTGCGGCATTGATCTACCAGGTGAGCTGGCAGCGTGTCCTTTTTTCGGGTCTGGGAGCGGACACGCTGTCTGTCGCGGTCATCGTCTCGGTGTTCATGCTAGGGCTTGGGCTCGGGGCGCTGATCGGGGGCTGGGCCGCGGACCGTGCCACCAGTCCACTGCGATGGTTCCTCGCAGTGGAGCTTGGTATTGCGTGTTATGGCGTATGTAGTGTCGCAGTGATCGATCTGGTCATGATGCATGCTGGTGGGCTTGGGCATGGGGTCGTCGTGTTCGGTGCACTGTTTGCGTTGATCGTGCCGACAACCTTGATGGGGATGACCTTGCCGATCCTGGTGATCCTGCTGGACCGTGTTGTCCGCAACGTAGGTGAGGCGACGGGTTCGCTTTATCTTGCCAATACGATGGGCGCGGCATCGGGGGCCATCGGGACCGGTCTTTATCTTTTTCATATCATGGACTTGCGGCAGGTCACCTGGCTTGCGGCAGCCATCAATGCAACGGTCGCCCTCGGCGGATGGTTTCTGGTAAGGAGGGCGGCGGCATGAGCTTGAAATGGATGCCGCGGGGTGTTGCTTTCCTTGTGGGCGCGGCGAGTCTGGTGCAGGAGGTGCTGTGGGTGCGGCTTGCGGGATTCGCGACCGGTGGTCTGCCAGAGACATTCGCGATGATCCTTGCGTTGTATCTTCTGGGTATCGCGGTAGGAGCGCAGCTAGGGCGTCGTCTGTGCGTTGGCCGGGTCTTGGACATCAGGCGTCGCGCGTCGCTCGTGCTGTTGCTGTCCACGCTGGTCGATATCGCCGCCCCTTTCCTGTTTTCTTGGGGGATCGGTTTTCTTCCCGTAACTGTGGCAATGCTGCCTCTGGTGATCGCAACCGCTGCGCTGAAGAGTGCATTGTTCCCGGTGGTGCACCATCTGGGCAGCAATGATGCAGTGGCATGGAAAGGGGGGTCGTTCTCCAAGGTCTACTTCGCCAATGTCGCGGGGTGTACCCTCGGTCCACTGATCGTCACGCTCTGGCTGATGGACGTGATGGCGATGGAGCAGCTTTTCGTCGGTGTCGCCACTGTCACCGCGGTGGCAGGGATGTGGCTGGCCGGCCTTCGCTTACTGGCGGTGCCTGCAGTGGTGGTCGCGATTGCGGCACTTTCACTCCAGCCTGCTTTGCCGGCGCTTGCCAGCCGTATCGTGATGGCGACGGGGGGGGCTCAGGCCGACTGGTTGCTGGAGCGCAAGGAAGGAATCATCCATACGATCGCCGACCCACAAGGAGACATCGTATTTGGCGGCAACGTGTACGACGGGCGCATCAACATCGATCTGCGACTGAACAGCAACAAGATCGATCGTGTCTATGCAGTCATGGCGGCTGTGCCGAATCCCAGGCGTGTGCTCGTGATCGGTCTTAGCGGCGGCAGCTGGACGCGTGTGATTGCATCATTCCCGACTGTGGAGCGCGTGGACGTTGTCGAGATCCATCCGGGCTATCTCGAGTTGATCGCCGGTCACCCACAAGTTGCACCGATCCTGCAGGATCCGCGTGTCCACATCCATATCGACGACGGTCGTCGCTGGTTGAGGGCACAAGGGGGCGGGCGCTACGATGCGGTCGTGGTAAACAGTACCTTCCACTGGCGTTCTGGTGCGACGATGCTTCTCTCGCAGGAGTTCTTTCGCTTGGTTGGCGCGCATCTGTCCGATTCAGGCGTAGCGTTGGTGAATGCCACCGGGTCTCCAGAGGTTCTCAAGACGGCAGCTTCTGAGTTTCCGCAGGCCTATCTGTTTGGCAACAGTGTCATCATGTCACGGCGCGACTTCCGCGATACGCTTCGCGCTGGTGGCGAAGCCATTTACGCGACCCGAATGCATGGCCGGCCGGTCTTTAATCCGGCCAATGCGTCTGATGTGGCCGCTGTGCGGAAGGTCACCGCGGCCGATCTCGTAGGCGTTGATGTGGTGGAAGAGCGGGCCGGGCGACCAGTCGAGGTCAATACTGATCTGAGAATGTTGACCGAGTATAAATATGGGGCATCGTCCCGATGATCGGGGAGATGGGGACATCAGCGGGAATCAAACGATGAATTCAGTAGCTACCACCAACCTCGTTGGCATCACCGGCATCGCTCGTCGCCTTGTGCAGGATGGCGCCCTGGAAGAAGCCGCTGCGCGGACGGCGATGGAACAGGCGGCCGCTGCCAAGGTGCCGCTGCCGCAGTGGTTTGCCGAGAAGAAGCTGGTGTCGGCGTCGCAGCTGGCGGCGGCCAATGCCGTGGAATTCGGCATGCCGCTGATGGATGTGTCTGTGTTCGATGCCAACCAGAACGCGGTCAAGCTGGTCAGTGAGGAGTTGCTCCAGAAGTACCAGGTGCTGCCGCTGTTCAAGCGCGGCAATCGGTTGTTCGTGGGGGTGAGCAACCCGACCCAGACCAGGGCGCTGGACGATATCAAGTTTCACACTAATCTGGTGGTCGAGCCGATTCTGGTCGATGAGGATCAGATCCGCCGAACGCTTGAGCAGTGGCAGGCCAGTAATGCGTCGCTAGGTTCATCGCTGGGTAATGACGATGACGACATCGGTGACCTGGACGTGTCGTCCGGGGATGAGGACATGGGCGCCGCCGGGGATTCTGGGGTCGATGCCAAGGGGGACGATACGCCGGTGGTGAAGTTCGTCAACAAAATGCTGGTGGATGCGATCAGGCGGGGAGCGTCCGACATCCATTTCGAGCCGTATGAAGACGACTATCGGGTGCGTTTGCGCATCGACGGCTTGCTGAAGAACGTGGCCAAGGCGCCGGTGAAGTTGAGTCAGCGCATTGCGGCGCGCCTGAAGGTGATGTCGCAGCTGGACATTGCCGAGAAGCGGGTGCCGCAGGACGGGCGCATCAAGCTCAACCTGTCCAAGACCAAGCAGATCGACTTCCGTGTGAGTACCTTGCCGACGCTGTTCGGCGAGAAGGTGGTGTTGCGTATTTTGGACGCTAGTGCGGCCAAGCTGGGGATCGAGAAGCTGGGCTACGAGGCGGACCAGCAGAAGCTGTTCCTGGATGCGATCCATAAGCCCTACGGCATGGTGCTGGTGACCGGGCCGACCGGTTCGGGCAAGACGGTGTCGTTGTATACCGCGCTAGGCATCCTCAACGACGAGACACGTAATATTTCCACGGCCGAGGATCCTGTGGAAATCCGGCTGCCGGGTGTGAATCAGGTGCAGCAGAACGTAAAGCGTGGCATGACGTTCGCTGCGGCCTTGCGCTCGTTCCTGCGTCAAGATCCGGACATCATCATGGTCGGCGAAATCCGCGACCTGGAAACGGCCGAGATCGCGATCAAGGCGGCGCAGACAGGCCATATGGTGCTGTCGACGCTGCATACCAACGATGCGCCGCAGACCATCGCGCGTCTGATGAACATGGGCATTGCGCCGTACAACATCACTTCGTCGGTCACGCTGGTGATCGCGCAGCGTTTGGCGCGGCGGCTGTGCAACAACTGCAAGCGCAAGTCGACGCTGCCGGAGCATGCGCTGCTGGCGGAAGGCTTTACGCCCGAGCAGATCGCGAACATCGAGCTCTATGAGGCGGTGGGCTGCGATGAGTGTACCGAGGGGTACAAGGGTCGTACCGGTATCTATCAGGTCATGCCGATGACTGACGAGATCGGCGCGATCGTGCTGGAAGGCGGCAATGCGATGCAGATTGCCGAGGCCGCGCAGAAAATCGGCATCCGCGATCTGCGCCAGTCGGCGTTGATGAAGGCTTCGCATGGAGTGACCAGCCTGGCCGAGATCAATCGTGTGACGAAGGACTGAGTGAGCGGGGATTCGAGAGTCGTGATTGGGGATTCGCAAGAGCCCCAGTCTTTGGCTAGTTGAGTCTCAGATCTGCGTCGTCGACCTGCTTCATTCGATGTTGAAGCCTTGACATGGAGTGACCGGCCTTGCCTAGATCAATCGTGTGACGAAGGGCTGAGTGAGCGGGGATCCGGGAGCCGTGGTTGGGGGTTCGCAAGAGCCCTGATCTTTGGCTAATTGAGTCCCAGATCTGCGTCGTTGGCCTGCTTCATTCGATGTTGAAGGTTTGACAGGGAGTGACCGGTCTGACCGAGATCAATCCGGTGACGAAGGATTGAGTGGGCGCGGAATTGGGTATCGGGATTGGGGATTTATAAAGAGCGCCGACCGCAGCGCGTCGTCCGCTTGGTGGTTGGTTAAATACCAGCTTTGGATTGCTATCGGGGTTGCGCTGCTGGGTATGAGGACGGCCGCGCATTGGGATGATCGCCCCGTCCGAGATCATCCGCATGGGCAAGGAGCGGAAATTAGATTGGGGAATCGGAATAGCCTGGGAAACACACTTTCCAGTTTTTTGTGTTTTAGCCATCGCTAGCAGCGACTACCGCGCTTGCGACGCTTCAGTCATCGCGACCTCGCCGGCAAGCATGATCGAAGCCGGCTGCCCGCTTTTACGAATCCCGCTGCCGAATCCCCAATCCCGGCCTTTCAGCTACTCCATCCCTAACTTTTTCAGCTTATAGCGCAACGCACGAAACGTGATGCCCAGCTGCGCGGCAGTCTTGGTCTTGTTCCAGCGGTTTTCTTCCAGTGCCTTCTGGATCGCGGCGCGCTCGAGTTGCTCGATGTAGGAGGGCAGCGCGGAGGAGGCGGGGTCGATATCGACCACGGCTTCGCGTGGTTCGACCGCTGCGCTGCCCGGCGTCGCGGCCAGACGGTGGCCGCCGTGAGCGGGTAGGCGCAGGTCGGTGGCACTGATCTGGTCGTCTTCGGCCAGGGCCAGGGCGCGCTCGAGGATGTTTTCCAGCTCGCGCACGTTGCCCGGAAAACCGTACGTGTCCAGCGCGTCCAGGGCAGACTGGGTCAGCAGCGGAATTGGCCGGCCGTGGCTGCGCGCCAGGCGCGCAATGATGGCGGCGGCCAGTTGCGGCAGGTCGCCGCTGCGCTCGCGCAGCGGCGGCACGCGCAGTTCGATCACGTTGATGCGGTAATACAAGTCGTGGCGGAAGCGGCCGTCGGAGACCAGGTCGCCGAGGTCCTTATGCGTGGCCGAGAGGATGCGCACGTCCACCAGCGTTTCGCCGGAGGCGCCGACCGGGCGCACCGATTTTTCCTGGATCGCGCGCAGCAACTTGACCTGCATCTGCAGCGGCAGCTCGGCCACTTCGTCCAGAAACAGCGTGCCGCCATGCGCGGCCTGGAACAGGCCGGGTTTGTCGGCATGCGCGCCGGTGAAGCTGCCCTTCTTGTGGCCGAAGAACTCGCTTTCCATCAGTTCGGCGGGAATGGCGCCGCAGTTCACCGGAACGAAGGGGCCGGCGGCGCGGGCGCCTTGCTCGTGGATGGTGCGTGCGACCAGCTCCTTGCCCACGCCGGATTCGCCGACGATGTACACCGGCGCCTGGCTGCGCGCGACCTTGCCGATGGTGGCGCGCAGGCTCTCCATCGCGGTCGAATCGCCGAGCAGGCGGCTGGCCTGTTCGGGCGGCGGCGGGGGCGGTGCAGGGCGGTCGCGGTTGTTCAGTTCCAGCGCGTGCTTGACCAGGCCGCGCAGCACACTGATGTCCACCGGCTTGCTGACGAAGTCGAAGGCGCCGGCCTTCAAGGCCTCCACCGCCAGATCCATGCTGCCGAACGCGGTGATCATGGCGACCGGGGTTTGCGGATAGTGCTTTGCGATTTCGGTGACCAGTTCGATGCCGTTGCCGTCGGGCAGCCGCATGTCGGTCAGGCACAGGTCGTAGGGGTTGCTGGCCAGCAGCTCGCGCGCCTCGGCCAGGTTGGCGGCGGTGCTGATGCGCAGGCCCATGCGGCCCAGGGTGAGAACAAGCAACTCGCGGATATCACGCTCGTCATCGACAACCAGGGCACTTTTGGGTTCGCTCATGGTGCGCACGATAGCCCAGCGTGATGACAATCGACAATTACCTGCAACGATGGCGCGGCAGGGTGGCTCAACGGATCGGGCGGGACGCGGGCCAGAGGTGTCGGACGGCCATCAAGGTCTGGGCGCGCTTCCCGGGCACATGCGATCTGATTCACACGCGGCCCTTTGTTCGAGTGGCAGCTGCTTTTTCAGCCGTTTTCAAGCGTTTGATCATCGGCATGCTGTTCTCGAAAGCATCGCCCATAGACCAGATGCAGTGTGGACGTCGCCGCACATCGGACGCATGCCCACGCGCAATACAGCAGCGGCGAACCAACGCTGCCCACACACGCAATCGCGAAACGCCCGAATCGGCAAACTCACTTAGAGCGGCTCACAAAACATAGCGAGCACGTCAGGTCAGGTAGGCGCGGAAGGCGCGGAGGAAAACGGGGCGTACTGGTGTTCATGCCGACTTCGAGCACCGGCCGCGCCTGCCTGGCGGGTGCACAGTCCTTCTGTTAGTTGCTCTTACCCTGCAAGTTATTAGGCCCCTGCAAGGCAATCCGGAAACACGCCCCACCGCCGGGAACCGGTACATAGTCCAGTTGCGCCTGGTTGGCGCGGCACAGCTCCTGGGCGATGTACAGGCCGAGCCCGGTACCGTGTTCGGAGGTGGTGTAGAACGGGCGGAACAGTTGCGCGGCCACCGTCTCCGGGATGCCGGGGCCACGATCGACGACATCGATCACCGCCATGCGCTCCTGCCGCTCCACGCGCAGTTTTACCCGAGCCGGTTCGTCCATGACGCGGCCGTACTTGAGCGCGTTATGGACCAGGGCGGTGAGAATTTGATACAGGTGCTTGGGGTCGACCAGGGCGTGTACCGAGCTACCCTGGATGCTGGCCTCCAGGATGTCGGTTTCCATCGACAGGGTCTGCCGATATTCGACCACGAAGCGGCGCACGAACGCGGCCAGATCCAGGTTTTCCGGGCTGGCGCGTTCGCGGCGGGCCAGTCCGAGCACGCTTTCGACGATGCCGTTGGTGCGCTGGCATTGCTGATGAATGATCTGCAGCAGGCGGCGGTCGGCATCGCCGATGTCGGGGGATTCTTCCAGCAATTGCGAGGCGTAGCTGATCGCGGCCAGCGGGTTGCGGATCTCGTGGGCCAGGCTGGCCGAAAACCGCCCCATCGCCGACAAGGTCAGCGATTCGGCGCGGCGTGAAACGACGGTGGCATCGTCCAGAAACACCAGCACCAGGTCGCTGTCGGCGAGCAGGCGCACGAAGCGCGGCTGCACTTCCGGACGGTCGGCACCGAGTTGCAGCGGCGCTTCTTCCTGTCGCCAGCCGCTGCGCCAGCGCTGCAGCCTGCGCGCCAGTTCCGGGGTGAGCGCGGCCAGCGACAGATCCGCCGGCGCATTGCGTTGGTCGCCATCGCCAAGCAGTGCCAGTGCCGCTTCGTTGGCCAGGGTGATGCGGTTATGCGTGTCGACCACCAGCACGCCGGTGCGCATGCGCCGGATGATCAGCTCGTTGATCTCGTACAGATTGGCGACCTGCGCGCCGCGTTCTTCGGCCAGCACCTGGTTGCTGCGCGCGCGCGCGGCGATCTGCTGGCAGATGTAGGCCACCGCCACGTAGCTGGTGGCAAACATCGCCAGCTCGGCCAGCGGGCGGGTGGCGCCGCCTTCGAGCAGCGTCCATAGATATTCGAGCACGATGGCGATGCTGGCGAGCACCGCCACGCTCATGCCGTAGCGCAGCCGCAGCAGAATCGAGGCGGCGGCGACATTGAATAGCAGCATCATCGCGATGCCGGCGCTGGCGCCGGGCAGGGCGTGGGTGGCCAGGGTGGCGGCGAGGATGTCGGCCACCACCGCGCACAACACGGTGGCGGTCAGCCGGCGTTCGCTGCGGCCCCAGAACAACAGCGGGATGGCCATGCACAGGTAGCCGATCGCCACTCCGGCAGCCAGACGCGGGTAGCGCGGCTCGGGAATGGCGTCGGACAAGGGACTGAACACCAATGCTGCGATTAGGCCGGCCACCAGCACCCGGTACAACGAAAAGAAGTACAGCTCGCGCTGCGGCGCGGACTGCACCCGGGCGATGAGCGATGCAATGGAGGTCAAGCCGATTCCCCGCCGGAACAAGCCGCGAGTATAGGCAGGTGCGGTCCTGGGCACAGCGCGTGCCCACATTGCGTGTGCACATTGTCGGCCGGCGCGCAAGCGCGGCGATCGGACAGGCAATGCCGGCGAATTTTGCGCCGCACGGCGTGGTCGGCCACAATAGGCGGCCCGTTAGCGTCTTTCGACGTGCCGCCCCGGCGGTCTGCGTTACACGCAGCGGTCGTTTCCTTTTCCCACGGTGACGCATGAATTTCCACGAATACCAGTCAAAACAGCTGCTTGCCGAGTACGGCATCCCCGTTCCGGCCGGCAAGGTCGCGGCGACCCCGGACGAAGCGGTTGAAGTCGCCAATTCCCTGGGCAAGGGCCCCTGGATGGTGAAAGCGCAGATCCACGCGGGCGGCCGCGGCAAGGCTGGCGGCGTCAAGTTCTGCAAGACCACCGACGATGTGAAGGCCGCAGCGGCCAAGATGCTCGGCACCAAGATGTCGACCTACCAGACCGCCGGCGTCGAGCTGCCGATCAACCTGGTGCTGGTGACCACCGCCGGCGAGATCGTCAAGGAGCTGTATCTGTCGATCCTGGTCGACCGCGGCACCAAGACCATCACCTACATCGCCTCGTCCGAAGGCGGCGTGGAGATCGAGCAGGTCGCTGCCGAAACGCCGGAGCTGATCCACTCGCTCAACGTCGATTTCGTCGAAGGTGTGCAGGGCTACCACGGTCGCGATTTCGGCTTCAAGCTCGGCCTGAACGCCAAGCAGGCCGGCCAGTTCGCCAGCATCATGGTGAACCTGTACCGCCTGTTCAACGAAAAGGACCTGGCGCTGGTTGAAATCAATCCGCTGGCGATCCTGGACGACGGCAACCTGTACGCGCTGGACGGCAAGTTCGACAGCGACGACAACGCCGCATTCCGTCAGAAGCAGCTCATCGCCATGCGCGACAAGACGCAGGAAGACGAGACCGAAGTGACTGCTTCGGAGCTGGACATCAACTACGTCACCATGGACGGCAACATCGGTTGCATGGTCAACGGCGCAGGCCTGGCCATGGCCACCATGGACGTCATCAAGCTCAATGGCGGCGAGCCGGCGAACTTCCTGGACGTGGGCGGCGGTGCGAACAAGCAGCGCGTCATCGAGGCGTTCAAGCTGATCCTGTCCTCGGCCAAGGTCGAAGGCATCTTCGTCAACATCTTCGGCGGCATCGTCCGCTGCGACATGATTGCCGAAGGCATCATCGCTGCGGTCAAGGAAGTGGGCGTCAAGGTTCCGGTCGTGGTGCGCCTGGAAGGCACCAACGTGGAAGAAGGCAAGCAGCTGCTGCGCGACAGTGGCATGGCCATCATCCCGGCCGACAACATCAACGACGGTGCCAAGAAGGTCGTTGAAGCTGTCAAGAACGCCGCCTGATTCACGACACCGAAGGAACTATCCATGTCCGTTTTGATTAACAAGAACACCAAGGTGATCGTGCAGGGCTTCACCGGCCAGCAGGGCACCTTCCACGCCACTCAGATGATTGAGTACGGCACCCAGGTCGTCGGCGGCGTGACCCCCGGCAAGGGCGGCACCACGCATATCGATCTGCCGGTGTTCAACACCGTGGCCGACGCCGTGCAGAACACCGGCGCCGATGCGTCGGTGATCTACGTGCCGCCGCCGTATGCGGCCGACGCGATCCTGGAAGCGGCTGCGGCCGGCATCAAGGTCATCGTCTGCATCACCGAAGGCATCCCGGTGCTGGACATGCTGCGCGTCAAGAACGTGCTGACCCGCTCGCATCCGGACACCGTGCTGATCGGGCCGAACTGCCCCGGCGTGATCACCCCGGGCGAGTGCAAGATCGGCATCATGCCGGGCCATATCCACAAGCCGGGCAAGATCGGCATCGTGTCGCGTTCGGGCACCCTGACCTATGAAGCGGTCAAGCAGACCACCGAAGTGGGCCTGGGCCAGAGCACCTGTATCGGTATCGGCGGCGACCCGATCAACGGCCTGAACTTCGTTGACTGCCTCAAGCTGTTCAACGAAGACCCGCAGACCGAAGGCATCATCATGGTCGGCGAGATCGGCGGCGACGCCGAAGAAGCCGGTGCCGAGTACATCAAGCAGTTCGTGAAGAAGCCGGTGGTCGGCTTCATCGCCGGTGCGTCGGCTCCGGCCGGCAAGCGCATGGGCCACGCCGGTGCGATCGCATCGGGCGGCAAGGGCACCGCCGAAGGCAAGTTCGCGGCGATGGAAGCCGCTGGCGTCAAGACCGTCCGTTCGCCGGGCGATCTGGGTGCGGCGATTGCTGCGCTGGTGAAGTAAGTACGCGCTGCGCGCAAGTCTGCGAGTTGAGAGAGGCCACCTTCGGGTGGCCTTTTTTTATGGTTGGGTAGTTCTTCCCTCATCCGCCCTTCGGGCACCTTCTCCCGCATGCGGGAGAAGGGAGTGACGCAGACAGTTGCGTGGCTGATAGATGGTGGGAGCAGGAGCAGGAGCAGGAGCAGGAGCAGGAGCAGGAGCAGGAGCAGGAGCAGGGGCAGGGGCAGGGGCAGGGGCAGGGGCGGGGGCGGGGGCGGGAGCAGGAGCAGGGGCAGGTGCTGGAGCAGGAGCAGTTGCAGGAGCAGTTGCAGGAGCAGTTGCAGCAGCAGTTGCAGCAGCAGTTGCCGCAGCAGTTGCAGCAGAGGCGGACTGCTTTAGCTTCGTGCCTTGGATTTCCCCTCTCCCGCTTGCGGGAGAGGGGTAGGGGTGAGGGCAGCTTTCCCCTACACCCCAAATCGATCGCAACCGATAGCTGGCACCGGCAGTTCCATAACACGCTGTGATCTGACAAAAACCCGATGCATCCAATGCGCGCTGGCGAAAAAATTCGATTCGCGAAAATCTTGCGACGCGAGATGACCAACGCCGAGCGCGCGCTTTGGTACCGGCTGCGTGATCGGCGCTTGCTGGGCTTCAAGTTTCGCAGGCAGTGTCCGGTCGGGCCGTACATCGCCGATTTTGCCTGTCTGGACTGCGCATTGATCATCGAACTTGATGGCAGCCAGCATCTGAACGCCTGCTCCGATGCAGTACGCGACGCCTTCCTGCAGCGCGAGGGCTTCCAGCTGCTGCGCTTCTGGAATAATGCGGTGCTGGCGCGCACTGACGATGTGTGCAACGCGATTGCGCAAGGTTTGTGCGTTGCCCGTTCTTCTTTCCCTCCTTCCGGCATCCGGTAGGAACCGCAAAAGGCTGCCGATATGTCCCAGATCCTCCGCATCGCCATGGCCCAGTTCGACTTCCCGGTTGGGGCGGTGGCAAAAAATACCGATCGCATCATCGAGTTCATTGCCACAGCGCGCGATGAGTTCGAGGCGGACATCGTGCTGTTTCCCGAACTGGCGATCAGCGGCTACCCGCCGGAAGATCTGCTGCTGCGTCCGGGGTTCTTGGCGCACTGCGAACAAGCACTGACGCGCATTGCGGCGAGTACGCGCGGCATCGTCGCCGTGGTCGGCTGGCCGCAGAGCGCTGGTAGCGTGGTCTACAACGCGGCCAGCGTGTTGCGCGATGGCCGCATCGAAGCGACCTACCGCAAGCGCGAGCTGCCCAACTACGCGGTGTTCGACGAGCGTCGTTATTTCGATGTGGACCCGGATGGCGACAATTGCGTGGTCACGGTCAAGGGCGTGCAGGTGGGTGTGGTGATCTGCGAAGACCTGTGGTTCGCCGAGCCGCTGGCCAAAACCGTGCACGCCGGCGCCGAGCTGGTGCTGGTCCCCAATGCCTCGCCGTACGAGCGCGGCAAGCACGCGCAGCGCGATGCGCTATTGGCCGAGCGCACACGCGAGAGTGGGGCGGCGATTGCGTATCTCAACGTGGTTGGCGGCCAGGACGCGCTGGTGTTCGATGGCGCCTCGGTGGTGGCCGATGGCGACGGCACCGTGCATCCGGCCGCCGCCGCCTTTGTCGATCAATGGCTGGTGGTGGACTACGCCGCTGGCGAACGCCGCTTCACCCCGGTGGTCTGGGTGGACGATGGCGACGAGAGCATGGACGCACTCGCCTGGCGCGCGGTGGTGCGTGGCCTGCAGGATTACTGCCGCAAGAACGGCTTCAGCAAGGTGTGGCTGGGCCTGTCCGGCGGCATCGATTCGGCGCTGGTGCTGGCGATGGCGGTCGATGCGCTGGGTGGCGATAACGTCACCGCGGTTCGGCTGCCGTCGCGCTACACCGCCGGTCTGTCCAACGATCTGGCCGAGGAGCAATGCCGTGCGATGGGCGTGAAGCTGGAAACCATCGCGATCGAGCCGGCATTCGAAGGCTTGCTCGCTGCGCTGGGTCCAATGTTCGAAGGCACCCAGCCGGATGTCACCGAAGAGAATCTGCAGTCGCGCAGCCGTGGCGTGATCCTGATGGCGCTGTCCAACAAATTCGGCGGGCTGCTGCTGACCACTGGCAACAAGAGCGAATACGCAGTGGGCTACGCCACGATTTACGGCGACATGTGCGGTGGCTACGCGCCGCTGAAGGATCTCTATAAGACCGAAGTATTCGGCCTGGCGAAATGGCGCAATACCGTCGGCGGTGCGCCAGTCATTCCACCGGCGGTGATCTCGCGCCCGCCATCGGCCGAGCTACGCGACAACCAGACCGACCAGGATTCGCTGCCGCCCTACGATGTGCTGGACGGCATCCTGTACCGCTATGTCGACCAGGAGCAGTCGCGCGACGAGATCGTTGCCGCCGGTTATGCGGCCGACACCGTCGAACACGTGCTGCGCCTGGTGCGGATCAACGAATGGAAGCGCCATCAGGCCGCGCCCGGGCCGAAGATCTCGCGACGCGCGTTCGGTCGCGAGCGGCGTTACCCGATCACCAACGGGTATTCCGGTCAGTAACCCGGCGCGTCGGCCATCGCTGCGGTGGCCGGCGGTTGCGCGAAGCGGGTGAGCAAATCAAGAGTCGGTTTGGGTCGCGTCAGGTCGTACATCAGGCCGAAATGGCCTTCTGCGCCCTGGATGGTGGTCTGGTCCAGCAACTCGTAGACATTGATCTCGGCGACCACGTCGGCATAGTTGGCGCGCACGTTGCGCAGCAGCTGCGCCAGGCTGTCGAAGCAGCCGCGATCGCCTTCCGCGCCGCCGGTGGTGTTGCCGGTGTAGACCTCGGCGCAGTTCAGCTCGTTGAAGAACACCGGCGTGTTGTAGGTCTGCGCGGCGGTGCGTAGCTGGCCCAGGTACAAGTCCGTCCAGTAGCCGGCATCGTGGTGGAAGGCGTAGTAGTGGAAGCTGATGTGGTCGAAGTCGAAACCGGCGGCCTTGGCCTTGGCAAGAAACCATAGCGAGCCATTGCGGTCGCCCGGGCAACGCGCGTTGGCGCTGCGGTCGTCGCTGTTGCAGGCAGTGATGTTGATGGTGAAACGCAGGCCCGCGCCCAGTTCGTTTGAGGCCTGGCGCATCCCCAGATACATGGTGGTCATCGCGGCGATGCGGGCATCGGCTTCGGCGCGCACCAGGTCCTGTTCGTTACCGATCTCCCAGACCTTGATGTCGGCCGCGTAGCGACGTGCCAGTTGGTAACCGATCTCGCGCGACATCGGGTAGACCATCGGGCGTAGCGTGATGCCGTACTGACGCGCCAGTGGGACCAAGGCATCCAGCGTTGCGTAATCGCGCGGATCCACATCGAAGCGGTAGCTGCGCAGATTGCGCGCGGCCAGCAGTTTGAAGCGTGCCTCGGCCTGGTTCATGGGGTAGCCGGGGCGATTGTCGTGGGCGTTGACGCCGTAGACGATCGGGGCCGCGACTGAGACCGTGCTCAGTGTTGCCAGCGACATCGCGAGCAAAAATAGGGCGATAAGACGAGACATGCGGCCTCCTTGGCTGGCGCCGGCGGGGAGTCGGATCTTCCTAAGAGCGGCTAACAAACCGTCCCGAGCAGTCGTCAGGTGGGTGTGGACGGCGCTGAGGAACCGGAGTGTATGCGTGGTACATGCCGACTCCGAGAATCGGCCGCGCCCGCCTGGCGATGAGCACAGTCGTTTTGTTAGCTGCTCTAAGGCTTGAGTATAGTCAGGCCAGCGCGCCGGTTCGGTGATCTGGCGCCGGTTACGGGACGCGCGCGCGGGCTTGCGATACGCCGGCACAGGGAGCGAGTACACGCGCACAGACGCTACCGCAGTGGGGAGCGTTCACTGCTGCGGTGGTTTGCCGTATCGACCTCTCAGACATGAAAAAGGGGCCTTTCGGCCCCTTATGTATTCGGCAGTGACTGCAAGTCTTAGTCGCGGCTCATCTGTGCATTGCGCTGACCGGTCGCGGCGGACTTCTCGCCGGCAAACGGGTTGAGCTTGCGGATCGCCCAGGGGTACTTTGGCCAATTGCCAGTCAGCCACGGGTGCTGCGGGCTGTTGAGTTCGAGCACGCGGCGTGCGTCTGCGGCCAGGGTCTTGTTGCCCAGGTGTGTGTAGGCCTCCGCCAGCACGGCAACGGCGTCGTACTGATAGGCGCTCTGCGGGTAGGTTTCCAGCAGATAGTTGGCGCGGCCGGCTGCGGACACCCAGGCGTTGCGGCGCAGGTAGTACAGCGCGTTATCCAGCTCGTGCTGGGCAAACACGTCGCGCAGCTCGATCATCCGCTTGCGCGCATCGGGCGCGTAGCGGCTGTTGGGATAGCGGTCGGTGACCGTATTGAAGTCGTTGTAGGCCTGCTGCGGCGACGACAGATCGCGGCGGCTTGGGTCCAGCGACCACACCCGGCGCAGGAACACCGTGTCGCGGTTGCTGTTGGCCAGCCCGCGCAGGTAGTACAGGTACGAGATGTTGCGGTGCGTGGGATAGGTCCGGATGAAGCGGTCGACGCTGGACACCGTGTCGTCGTGCTTGCCGGCCTTGTACTGGGCATAGGCGCTTTCGATCATCGCCTGCTCGGTGTACGGACCATACGGGTACTGGGCGATCAGGCGCTTGTAGCTGGCTTCGGCGCCAGCCCAGTTGCCTTTCTCCATCAGGCCGTGGCCTTTGCCATAGAGCTGCTCGACCGGCATGCCCTCATCGGGATTCTTGTCCTTGGCGCCGCGGTGGCAGCCGGTGACGACGAACGCCATGACCAGCATGAGGGCAATCAGGCGCGCAGGCGCGGAAAACGTGGACCGTCGGATCATGGGTCTGGGAAGGACGCGTCAGGAAAACGAAAGCGCGATGATAGCCTAGTGGCCTGTCCGGCGACTGACTCCTGCCTCCCGGACCCCTAAATTCCCGTTTTTGCCTGAGTGCCAGTGTCCATGTCCGACCCATCTGCCGACCCCATCGACCCGTCCATCCGTCAGGCCATCGTGCCCGATAACGCCGCAGGGCGCCGTTTCGACGCGGTGCTGGCCGAGCTGTTCCCCGAATTCTCGCGCTCGCGGCTGTCGGAATGGATCAAGTCCGGCGATGCGCTGCTGGATGGCGAAATGGCGCGTCCGCGCGACACCTTGCGCGGCGGCGAGAGCGTGCAGCTGCAAGTGGTGCTGGAAACCCAGACCCATGCGGCCCCGCAGGACATCCCGCTGAACGTGTTGTACGAAGACGACCAGGTGCTGGTGATCGACAAGCCGGCCGGTCTGGTCGTGCATCCGGGTGCGGGCAATCCGGACGGCACCCTGGTCAATGCGCTGCTGTTCCGCGACCCCGCGTTGTCGGCGGTGCCGCGTGCCGGCGTGGTGCATCGTCTGGACAAGGAAACCAGCGGCGTCATGGTGGTCGCGCGGACCGTGCAGGCGCAGACGGCGCTGGTGGAACAGCTGTCCGCGCGCGATGTGCATCGCCAGTATCTGGCGGTGGTGGTCGGTGCGCTGGTGTCCGGCGGCACCGCCAATGCGCCGATCGACCGCCATCCACGCGATCGCCTGAAGATGGCGGTGCGCGACGACGGCCGCGACGCGGTCACCCATTACCGGCTGCGCGAACGCTTCCGTGCGCATACCGCGCTGGAATGCCGCCTGGAAACCGGGCGCACCCATCAGATTCGCGTGCATATGGCGCATCTGAAGTCGCCGATCGTTGGCGACCCGCTGTACGGCGGCGCGCTCAAGCTGCCCAAGGGCGCCACCGACGAGCTGGTGCACGAGCTGCGCACCTTCAAGCGCCAGGCATTGCATGCCGAAACGCTGGAATTCCTGCATCCGGTCAGCGGCGAGCCGGTGCGCGCCACCGCACCGGTGCCGGCCGACCTGCAGCGGCTGATGACCGCGCTGCGCGAAGACAGCGCACGTGCCGCCGAGCTGGCGCGCCGCTGAAGTGACAGTGGCCGCGCCTTGCATCCTGCCGGCCGACTGGCCTGCGCCGCCACGCATCCAGGCGCTGACCACCTTGCGCTACGGGCTGGGCGGCTCACTGCCGCCGTTCGACACGCTCAATCTGGGCAACCGCAACAGCCCCGAGGGCGATACGCCCGAGCAGGTGGAGCGCAACCGGGCACTGCTGGTCGAAGCGCTGGCGTTGCCGAGCGCGCCGCATTGGTTGCGGCAGGTGCACGGTGTGGAGGTGGTGCGCGTCGACGCGTCGCTGCTTGCATCCGATGCGCGGTCGGATGGCGCGGGCGATCTCGCGCCAGCTGCGTTTGAACCCATTGCCGATGCGGCTGTCACCGCTGTGCCTGGCGTGGTGCTGGCGATCCTCACTGCCGATTGCCTGCCCGTGGTGCTGGCGGCGGCCGATGGCAGCGAAGTGGCGGCCGCGCATGCCGGTTGGCGCGGGCTGGCCGACGGCATGCTGGAGCGCAGCGTGGCCGCCATGCGTACGCCTGCGTCGCGGTTGATCGCATGGCTGGGGCCGGCAGCGGGGCCGCAGGCATATGAAATCGGGCAGGACGTCTTCGATGCCTTCGTCGCCGACGATGCGCAGGCGCAGGACGCCTTCATCGCCACGCGGCCGGGGCATTGGCGGGTGGATCTGTATGCATTGGCGCGCCAGCGCTTGCAGCGTGCCGGCGTGCCGGCCAGCGCGATCCATGGCGGCGGGCTGTGCACCATTTCCGATCCGCAACGCTTCTTCTCGCACCGCCGCGACCGTCGCAGCGGACGCATGGCCACGCTGGCCTGGATCGCGCCCTGAACACGCCATTGTTTGCGCAGGTACTCGGCCAGGATGCGTTCGCGCAGCTGCCTGCGCCGGTGCGCGCGCTGCACTCGGTGCAGCAGCGGCAGACCTTTGGCGGAAGGGCGCAGATTCAGCGCGGTCGTCATGCCTTGGTGCCGTTGCTGGCGTTGCTGAGCCGCTTGCCGCGCACTGGCGAGGTGGATGTCGAAGTGGAGTTTCTGGTCGATGCGCACGGCGAGCGCTGGCACCGGCGGTTTGCCGGGTTGCCGATGTATTCGCGGTTGTGGCGGCAGGGCGGCGCACTGCGCGAGCACCTGGGCGCGGTGCGCTTCGAATTCGCGCTGCGTGCCGATGCCGACGCGTTGTACTGGCAGGCCACGCGCGTGTGGGCATTCGGCTGGATCCCGCTGCCTGCGCGCTGGTTCGAGCAGGTGCGTTGCCGCGAGCATGCCGACGCTGGCCGCTATGGATTTTTCGTCGACGTGCACCTGCCGCTGGTCGGGCCGTTCATTCGTTACGAGGGTTGGCTTGCGCCAGGTTGAATCACCGCAGGTTGATGCGCGCAGTGCGCCGGCAACCATCGTGTTCGATGGCGTGTGCCTGCTGTGCAATGGCTGGGTCACGTTGCTGCTGCGCCACGATCGACGTGGGCGTTATCGCTTTGCCGCGATGCAGGGGCACGCCGGGCGCGCGCTGTTGCAGCAGCACGGGCTGGATCCCGATGATCCGCTGTCGTTTTTGCTGGTGGACGACACCGGTGCATGGACCGACAGCGATGCGATCGTGCGCGTGCTGGCCGGTTTGGGTGGCGTTTGGCGCTTGTTTGCAGTGTTGCGCGTGGTCCCACGTGGCTTGCGCGACATCGGCTATCGCCTGATCGCGCGCAATCGCTATCGCTGGTTCGGGCGTACCGAGCACTGCATGCTGCCCACACCCGAGCAGCGTGCGCGGTTCCTGAATTAGCCCTCTCCGCTGCGAAGCCATCCCCGCGTAGGAGCGCACCTGGGCGCGATGGGGCGTTACCGATAAAGCTTCGTCGCGCCCGGGTGCGCTCCTACGAAGATTGGCTCATCTGTGCGATGGCTCTTCGATTCGGCGTGTTGTTTGCGGCTGCGCGTGCCGGACCAACGATGGCAGACACGCACGCTTACTTTGCGTAGGAGCGCACCCGGGCGCGATGGGGCGTTACCGGTGATGCTTCGTCGCGCCCGGGTGCGCTCCTACGGCTTATGCCGCCGCGTTTCCGAAACTTGCGCGCACGACGTTCGAGTTGCCACTGTGCGCGGGCTGCAGGCGGAAGATCGAGACCGCATCGGCCAGTTCCACCGCCTGTTCTTCCAGGCTACGTGCGGCGGCGGTGGCTTCTTCCACCAACGCGGCGTTGCGTTGGGTGACCTCATCCAGTTGTGCGACGGTGCGATTGACCTGTTCGATGCCGCTGGACTGCTCGGCGCTGGCCGAGGTGATCTCGCTCATGATGTCGGTGACGTGTTTGACCGAGCCGACGATCTCGCGCATGGTCGCGCCGGCACGATGCACCAGCCCCGAGCCCAGCTCCACCTTGTCGGTGGAATCAGCGATCAGCGTCTTGATTTCTTTTGCCGCATCGGCAGAGCGCCGCGCCAATGCGCGCACTTCGGAGGCGACGACCGCAAAACCGCGGCCCTGTTCGCCGGCACGTGCTGCTTCCACTGCGGCATTGAGCGCCAGGATATTGGTCTGAAACGCGATGCCGTCGATGACGCCGATGATCTCGCCGATCTTGCGCGAGGCGGTGCTGATCTGGCTCATGGTGGCGACCACATCGTCCATCACCTGGCCGCCGCTTTGCGCCACTTCACCAGTGCCCACCACCAGGCGGTTGGCCTGCAGCGCGCTTTCGGCATTCTGCTTCACGGTCGAGGTGAGTTCTTCCATCGAGCTTGCGGTTTCTTCCAGATTCGCCGCCTGCTGCTCGGTGCGTTCGGACAGATCGGTATTGCCGGCGGCGATTTCCACAGCCGCCTGGCGGATGGTGTCCGATGCAGTCTGGATGCCGCCGATGATTTCGGTCAGACGGGCGACGGTCTGGTTGGTGTCGTCGCGCAGGCGCGCAAAGATGCCGTGCGCATCGCCGTCCACGCGCTGGGTGAGATCGCCTTCGGCCATCGCGCTGATGACGCGTGCCAACGCGGCCAGGTGGGTTTCCACCGAGTCGTAGATGCGGTTGATGCCTTGCGCCAGCGACAGCAGCACGCCATCCATGCCGTCGACCTGCATGCGGCGACTGAAATCGCCGGCCGATGCCGCATCGATGATCTGGATCAGCGCCTGCTCGGCGTTGACCTGCGCGGTGACGTCCATCCACTGCGCGATGGTGCCCAGCTTGGTGCCGTCGGCGGCGATGATCGGGCTGTATACGAAGTCGATCTGGCGCCCGAAGAACGGGGCGCGCACGGCCTTGGACGCGTTCAACGCGCGCATGCGGTCGATGGCAGCCTGGCTGTCCGGGTAGATGTCGCCGATGCTGCCGCCGACGAATCCTTCGGCATGGAAGCTGGGGCGGAAGCTCTGCACATCCGGCTCGATCAGCTTGAGCATCGCGAGCAGCTTGCGGTTGGCGAACAGCACCTGGCCGTCGTCGTCGGCGATGCGGATCATGGTATCCAGATCGTCGAGTGCCTTGATCACGAACTGCCCGTGGCGCAGGCCTTGTTCCATCACGTCGATGCGGATGGCCAGCTTGTCCTGGGTCGCCTGCAACGTGCGCAGCAGCGGTGCCAGTTCACCGGAGGCGGTACGCGCGTCCAGGCGCTGAAAGCGGCCTTCGCCCAGCGCAGCGACGGCACTCACTGCCTGCTGCAGCTGCGCACTGCTGCGACGACGCGCCCACCACCACAGGCCGACGCTGGCCGCGCCGAGCACCAGCAGCGCCGGGAACAGCTTCGCGAACGCGCTACCGACGCCGCCGGGCACCAGCGTGGCGGCATAGAACGTCAGCAAGGCCAGCAGCGCGAGGTGTGCGGCAGCGGGCATCCATGCAGTCCAGGTGGTACGCGCAACGTTTGCGTCCGCCGGTGGGCGGGAAACGGGTGCGGCATCGTGTGAAGGCAACATAGGCTGAGTCCGACTAGTGTTCTGGGAAAGGGGGAACGGTGTGCGGCAGGAGTGGGCTGCAATGGGGTATCGGCGGCCGAGCCCGAATCATGATGGTGTGAAAGGACCGTTTGTCGGAATGCGTGCTGCGGACCACGTAAAAAGCTGATGTGGTTGATTTGGAAGCGTTTTCAGTTGCGGTGCGTATGTTTTGAGCAGCGCGCTGCTGCTCGGAAGCGGTGTGCTTGGTTGTAAATTTCACGTGAATTTTGGCTGTTGTGAGGTCGCGCAATTCCGCGCTCCGATGGAATGCAGATGGGCGGTTCGCTTCCCTCTGATCTGGCAGCGGCGACTAGCGCGCGTTGCACTGTTGCCGGTGTCGGTGTCGGGTTTGCGCTGAAATTAGAGTGGGCACAAACCACCGCCATGGCAGTGCACCTCGTGTCGGGAAATCGCAGCAGGAGAACTTGCAAGGCAGCGACCCGAAGAATTTCGGAAAGACCTCCATCCGACACGGCTCGGTGCGATGCAGATGGCCGGTCGGTCAAACCGCAGTTCCGGCACACCTGTCATGAGCGGATGCAACACCGTGCAATTCAGGCGTGCTGCCAGAACCACGGATTCCGACCGCACACCACATGCTCCACCCTTCTGGGCAACGACGATTCGCCCAATCGACAGGCCGCGCCCATAAAAAAACCGGCCGTCTCGCGATGGCCGGTCTGTTGTGTCACTGCCCGAACGGGCTGGCGATTACTTCGCCGGCGCCGCTGGTGCAGCGTCCGGCAAGGCCCAGGCGATGACGCTGTCGCCGGACTTGGTTTCCATGCGGTCGTGTCCACCCACGGCGGCCACGATGTACTGCTTGCCGTCGATGGTGTAGCTCAGCGGGGCAGCCTGCGGGCCGGCTGGGACGCGCGTCTCCCAGACCTGCTTGCCGGTGCGGGTGTCGAAGCCGCGCATGAAGTCGTCCAGG
The DNA here is from genome assembly GCF_001423585.1 of Xanthomonas sp. Leaf148. Classification (GTDB taxonomy): domain Bacteria; phylum Pseudomonadota; class Gammaproteobacteria; order Xanthomonadales; family Xanthomonadaceae; genus Xanthomonas. The sequence continues at coordinate 1,160,576 of NZ_LMOP01000008.1, forward strand.
GTTGCGCCGATGAAGGTCACGCCGCCGGCGGTGGCCAGCGAGCCGCTGTTGTTGGGCGTGCCGATCTCGAACTTGGTCTTGGACGGGATGCCCATCGGGCCCTGGTCGTAACCGGTGCCCAGCGGACGGCGCCACAGCACCTGCTGCGTGCGCAGATCCACACCGGAGATGTAGCCCCACGGCGGGGCGACGCACGGGGTGTTGAGCGGCGACATCCACGGCTCCTTGCGGGCGCCATAGGCCAGGCCCTTCTGCGCCATGTAGCCGGGGGTCTTGCTCTTGCCGTCGAACACCGACACGACGCCGAGTTCGTTCATTTTCTCGCGGGTATAGACCTGCAAGGTGTAGGGCAGGCGATTGCTGTTCATCACCATGATGCCGCGCTGCAGATCGACCGAGACGCCGCCCCAGTTGATGCCGCCGTGGTTGCCGGTGAACGCCAGCGAGCCTTGCAGCGTCGGCGGGGTGAACATGCCTTCGTAGCGCAGCTGCTTGAACTGGATACGGCAGGCGAGCTGATCGAACGGCGTCATGCCCCAGGCATCGGATTCGATGATGGTCTCGACCTCGCGGCTGGGCGCGCCCACGGTGTTGGGCATGCCCGGCGAGATCGGCTGGGTGGCAGCGGTCCAGTCGCCATGGTCAGTGCCCTGCGGCACGGCCATCTGCTTGACCGGCATCAACGGCGCGCCGGTGGCGCGGTCCAGCACGAACACCTGGCCGGACTTGGTGGCCTGGATCACCGCAGGACGCGTGCCGCCGCCGGCGACCGGCCAATCGACCAGGTTCGGCTGCGGGCCGATGTCGTAGTCCCACAGGTCGTGGTTGACGGTACGGAAATGCCAGCGCTCCTTGCCGGTGGCCGCGTCCACGGCGACCAACGAGGCGGTGTATTCCTCATCCTGCGGGGTACGGCCCTTGCCGAAGAAGTCGCCGGACGCATTGCCGGTGGGCAGATACACCAGGCCCAGCTCGTCGTCGGCCGCCATCAGCGACCACACGTTCGGGGTCGAACGCGTGTAGGTCTGGCCAGCGGGCGGTTCGGCGGTGATCGCCGGGTTGCCCAGATCCCAGGCCCAGCGCAGCTGGCCGGTGAGGGCATCGAAGCCACGCACCACGCCCGACGGCGCATCGCCTTCCTGGCCGTCACGCACCTGGCCGGTCGGCTGGATCACCACGCCGCGCATTACCACCGGCGGCGAGGTCGGGCCGACGAAGCCCGGCTTGGTGTTGCCGGTGCCGGCATTGAGGTCCACATAGCCGTTGTTGCCGAAGCTGGCGCACAGCTTGCCGGTCTGCGCGTCCAGCGCGCCGAGGCGACCATCGACCATCGGCCAGAAGATTCGCGTCGGGCAGTCGGCAGTGCCTTCCGGCGCCTGGTAGTACGACACGCCACGGCAGGTGGTGGCGGCCACACCGGCCATCGCCTTGGGGTTGGTCTGCGGGTCGAAGCGCCAGCGCTCCTTGCCGTTGGCCGCTTCCACCGCAATCACCTTCTGGGTCGGGGTGCAGATGTACAGCAGGTCGCCGATCTTGAGCGGGGTGTTCTGGAAGGCGTAGCCCAGCTTGGAATCCTTCGGCTTCAGATCGCCGGTATGGAATTCCCAGGCTACCTTGAGGTTCTTCACGTTGTCCGGGGTGATCTGCGCGCCGGGGGTGTAGTGATTGGACAGGTTGGAACCGGCATACGCGGTCCAGTTGCTGGCGTCGTGATTGGCAGCGACATTGCCGTCCGGGCTGGGCACGCTGCCGCGACTGAAGGCGGTGGCGTTGTCGGCCGGCTGCTTGGATGCGTCGGCCAGTTCCACATTGCGCGGCATAAACAGTGGCCACAGGATCAGCGCTGCGCCCAGGATCGGCAGCACGCCGGTCACCACGACATAGCCGGCACCGGACAACGGCTGCATGCGCCGACGCGCCACGCCCCAGAACGGCAGCAATACCAGGCCCAGCACCGACATCCAGGCCAGACGCGGAACCAGGCCCCAGCCATCCAGACCCACTTCCCACAGCGCCCACGCGATGGTGGCGGCCAGCGTGGCGCCAAACAGCCACAGGCCGGCACGCTTGCCCAGCGCCAGCAACACGCCGGCCAGCAGCAGCGCAATGCCCGCGAGCAGGTAGTACCAGGAACCGCCGACGGCGACCAGGCGGCCGCCTTCGTAGGCGAGCACCGCACCGAGCACGGCGATCACCACTGCATAGGCCACCAGCAACCAGGTGCCTAGCCCACGTTTTGAGGATTGATCAGTCATTTTGAGATATCAGGAAGGACTTGGGCGGCATGCACCGGCGACAAGTCGTGGAGGGAGAGAGGTCGCCCGTTGGCAAAGGCTGCCGGCGACCTTGGATATGAACGCGCAGCCCCTCCCAGGGTCCTCAGCGCTACTCATGTGAATATTTTAGACCCCTGAGCGCCGCCTGTCCGTGACGGAATAGGAACCATTGTTCCAACCTGCAACTCGGATGTACTGAATTTGCGTGGAATTTGAGCAGTGCAGCGAAGGGCACTGACATTTTCGGGTGATGCGCGGTGATACCTGACCAGTGATGCACGCGCGAGGCGCTGTCGCTTTCGAATTGCTTTTTTTGTTCGGCTTGCTCTGCATTGGCCTTGCCGTTGCTTTGCTTAGCTCAGTTTTTTGCTTTTGACTCACCCAGTCGCCTTAAAGCAAGCCGAGCACCGCAGTCATGCGTGGCCGAAGAGGCCACCCGCGCCTGAAGGGCGTGGAAGCCTTTGACTTCGCTGTGCCCTAGAGCGCTGTGGCTTAAAGCTGGGCTTGAAATTCCCGCATGGCGACAAGCGCACCTGCCGGAAATCCCTTGTAACCGTACCCTCATCCGCCCTTCGGGCACCTTCTCCAGGAGGGAGAAGGGAATGCATGCGGAGAGTTTGAGCGCCGTGCCGCGCATGGCGAAGAGCGCAGGGCACCGGTGCGGCCGTATCGCGCCGGATTGCGTCAGGCGACGGCGTTTGAAGCCGGGATTTGGGATTTGGGATTGGCAAAAAAATGCGGGCACTTCAGCACCACGGTGAATCCAGAGCACAGTGCTCAATCCAGAGTACGTCGCTCGCTCCAAAGCACAGCGCTCAAGCCAGGGCTGCGACAGTCCATCGAGCACAATGTCGGATTGCTCGCGTGACTGCCGTACCCTCATCCGCCCTTCGGGCACCTTCTCCCGGGGGGAGAAGGGAATGTATCCAGCCTCTCGCAAGAAGAATGTATCCAGCCTCTCGCAAGAAGAATGTCTCCAGCCTCTGGCGGGAAGAAGGCAATGCACGCAGCGAGTCTGCGTACATTGCCCCGCACCGAGGAAAGCTTAGGCGTCTGCGAGCGCCTGCAGATACCGTTGGCGCCAGTGGTTGATGTTGTTCTTGCGCAGATGATCCATCATCGCTCGCCACCGCTCGATACGTGTTGCCAACGGCATGCTTGCTGCCGTCGCAATGGCATCGGCCACACCGTCCAGATCGTGCGGATTGACCAGCAGCGCTTCCTTCATTTCGTCCGCCGCGCCGGCCAGCAACGACAGCACCAGGACACCGGGATTTTCAGGGTCCTGCGCGGCCACAAATTCTTTGGCGACCAGATTCATGCCATCGCGCAATGGCGTTACCAGGCCCACCGATGCGGCCCGATAGAAACCAGTCAATGTCGCATGGCTGAAGTTCTGGTTGACGTAGCGCAGCGGCGTCCAGTCCGGGCCCGCATGTCCACCATTGATATGGCCGGCGATCTGTTCCAGCTGCCCGCGTAATTGACGATATTCTGTGACATCGCCGCGCGATACCGGTGCGATCTGCAGATAGGTCAGGCTGCCGGATTGATCCGGGTAGCGCTCCAGATAACGCTCGAAGCCCTGGAAGCGTTCCGGCAGACCTTTGGAATAATCCAATCGGTCCACACCGATGGCCAGCTGCCGCCCGCGCAGACTCTCGCGCAGATCGCGCACGGCTTGCTTGCTGACGGATGCTTTTGCCTGATTGGCAATCAGATCGGTGTCGATACCGATGGGGAACGACGAGGCAGTGAAGCGCCGCCCGCCCGGGCCTTCGACCAGATCGCCGTCCAGAATGCGGCCGCCACCGAACAGGCGTACATACGCCTTGAAGCGCTCTGCATCGCGTTGGGTCTGGAAGCCGACCAGATCGTAGGCGTAAAAGGTGCTGAACAAGCGTGCGTGATCGGGCATCGCCTGCATCAAATCGGCCGACGGCATCGGCACATGCAGGAAGAAGCCCATTTTGCAGCCCACCCCCAGCTCGCGCAGCATCGCGCCCAGCGGGATCATGTGGTAATCGTGAATCCACAAGGTGTCGCTGTCTTTCAGCAGCGGCGCCAGCTTTTCTGCGAACAGGCGATTGACGCGCAGATAGCCTTCGCGCTTGGCGCGGTCGTAATCGACCAGGTCCAGCCGGAAGTGCAGCAACGGCCACAACGTGCGATTGGCAAAGCCGTTGTAGTACGAGTCGATGTCGCGCTTGTTGAGGTCCATGGTGACGAAGGTGATGTCGCCTTCGGTCTGCTCGTGCATGCCGCCGCTGTCGCCACGCGCGGTCTTGCCGCTCCAGCCGAACCACATGCCGCCGCGCTCCTTGAGCGCTGCCAACAACCCGACTGCAAGGCCGCCGGCACGGTTTTCGCCGGGCACTGCAACACGATTGGATACCACCACCAAACGACTCATGACGCCTCCTGCCAGCTCCGCGACAAGCGCATCGCTGCGATGATCAAACCGACATGCGAATAGGTCTGAGGAAAGTTGCCCCAGGCTTCGCCGTCTTCGAACGATAGGTCTTCCGAGAGCAAGCCGAGGTGATTGCGGCGCGACAGAATGCGCTCGAACAATTCACGTGCCTCGTCCTTGCGGCCAATGGAGGCCAGCGCATCGATGTACCAGAACGTGCAGATGGTGAAGCTGGTTTCCGGCTCGCCGAAGTCGTCGGGCGCGATGTAGCGATACAGCGCATCGCCATGTTTGAGCACCCGGCCGACCGCTTCGACGGTGCGCACGAAGCGGCTGTCGTCGGCATCCACGATGCCGATGTCGGCCAGCAACAGCAGCGAGGCATCCAGACGATGGCCACCGAACGTGTCGGTGAAATGGCCGCGTTCTTCGCTCCAGGCTTCGGCCAACACGCGCTCGCGAATACTGTCTGCGCGCTGCTGCCAATACACGCTGCGCTCGGGCAAGGCCAGTCGGTCGGCGATCTTCGACAAGCGATCGCATGCGGCCCAGCACATCGCGGCGGTGTAGGTGTGCACTTCGGCGCGGCCGCGGAATTCCCACAGGCCGGCGTCGGGCACGTTGTGCAGCGCATAGGCGCGCTCGCCCAGTGGTTCGAGCCGGCGGAAGGTGTCGGCGTCGCCCTGATCCTTCAGGCGCAGATCGAAGAACAATTGCGTCGAGGCCAACACCACGCTGCCATAGACATCGTGCTGTTGCTGGATCCACGCCAGGTTGCCGCGCCGCACCGGGCCCATGCCACGGTAGCCGTCCATCGTGTCGACTTCGTGCTCTTCCAGCTGCGATTCGAAGCCGATGCCGTACAGCGGCTGCAGGGTGCCGTCGGCAGTGGCGATATTGAAGATGTAGCCGATGAACTGCTCCATCGTGCGCGTGGCGCCGAGCCGGTTGAGCGCACGCACCACGAACGCGGCGTCGCGCAGCCAGCAATACCGGTAATCCCAGTTGCGCGGGGTATTCGGCGCTTCCGGAATGGACGTGGTCATCGCAGCAATGATCGCGCCGCTATCTTCGTACTGGCACAGCTTGAGCGTGATCGCGCTGCGGATCACCGCCTCCTGCCAGTCCAGCGGAATGGACAGATAGCGCACCCATTCGCGCCAATATTCTTCGGTGCGTTCCTGCGCTTCCTGCACGTAACCGGTGAGGGAGCGGGTCAGCGATTCGTCCACGCCCAGCACCAGGCTCACCGGGTGGCTGAGTACGAACGGCAAGCCGTCGCGCACGAAGCGCACCGGCACGTCGGTGGTCAGGCGCAAGGTGAATTCCGGCAACACCCAACGGATATGGTTGCTGCCCCAGGTGGTATCGGGCGTGCGGCCACCCCAGTCGGCGAGCGGGCGCGCACGCACGATGATGCGCGGGTTGCCAGCGAGCGGGCGAATCTGCCGGATGATGCTGACGGGCCGGTAAAAACGGCCGTTATTGCGCCAGCGCGGTGCGAAGTCGATGACTTCCACTTCGCCACCGTGGCTATCGCGCAAGACGGTGCGCAGCACGGCAGTGTTGGGTAGGTAGTGCTGCTCACTGCTGACGAAGTCTTCTAGCTCCACCGCAAAATCGCCGCCTTCGGTCTTGGGCGACAGCAAGCTGCAAAAGGCCGGGTCGCCGTCGAAGGCGGGCAGGCAGCTCCACACCACGCGTGCCTGCCGATCGACCAATGCGCCAAAGCTGCAATTGCCGATGACGCCCAGATCCAGATTTGGCTCGGTCATGAGGTGCAAACGATCCTGTAAGTAGCGAAAGGAAGCGCGCCTACGGTGATGCGTAGCGCGCGTTGTGTTGCAGCCACGCGTGCACAGCGGCAGTGCCGTCGACGCGAAAACGCGCGCTGGTCTGTGCGCGATCGCCGACCAGAATGCTCCAGCCGCCTAAGCGATTGGCCGCATCGAAGCCGAATTCGTCGGTTAGGTCGTCGCCGACAAACACTGGCGTGCGGCCTGCAAATGCGGCGGTCTGCATCAGTTGTTCGACGGCCAGGCCCTTGTTGCTGCCTTCGGGCACGAATTCGACCACGTGGTCGCCCGGCTGCAGGCGATAGCCGGAGAGCTGGGCGATCTCGTCCTGCGCGAAGGCCAACACATCAGGGCCGGCATCCGGTTGCGCGCGCCAATGCAGCGCAACGCTGACGCCTTTGTCTTCGACCAGCACGCCTGCGTGTTTGTGCGTCAGCGCCGCAGCGCGTTGATGCAGGCCATGCAGGAATGCAGAAGTGTCCTGCGGCATGGCGGCACGTGCGGCAACATCGCTGCGCAACTCATGCCCATGCAGGCCGGCGGCCGGCAGCAGCAGTGGTGCGAACAAGGCATCGAGCTGTGCGAGCGGACGTCCGCTGACCAGGGCGATGGCACCGTTGAGGCGCTCGCTCAGCTGGACGACTGCTTCGCGTACCTCGGGCAATAGCCGTACGGCCTCGGGGCTGTCGGCAAAGTCGATGAGGGTGCCGTCCACGTCCAGAAACAATGCGCAGGCATCGTCCAGCAATGGCGGCGACGGAAGGGGGGAATGCGCGTCTGCCATTGCGCTAGTGTGCGCAAACCGGTGTGAGATTCAGGTTATGGAACGGCAGTGGGTGTTGGTAGACACGTGCAACTGCCTATCCTTCTCCCCTCGGGAGAAAATGGCGCGTAGCGCCGGCTTAGGGTACGGGCGAAGCCTCGTGCAGTTGGAACGACACGGAGGCTTCGCTCCGTACCCTCACCCCCAACCCCTCTCCCGCAGGAGAGGAGCTAGAGCACGCTCCTGAGGGGAAAGGGGGTTTGCAGCCTGCGCTGTTGCTCAGAAGGTATACCGCACCCGCCCATACCAGTACGCGCCATTGCTGCCGATCGGCGAGAGCACGTCGTAGGGCAGGTTGCCGAAGTAGGCGATATCGTCGATGGAGCGGTCCGAATAGTTGTCCAGGATGTTTTGCCCGCCGATGGCCAGCGTCCACTGTGTGCCCAGGTGATATTCGGCTTCCAGATCCAGCTGCCATTCGGCGCCATAGGTCTGGCGCGGAACGAAGCCGCCGCCGAAGTCGAACACGCGGGTGGCGCTGCCGTAGCGGTTCACGCGCGTCTGCAGGTTCCAGTGTTGGTTGTTCCAGTTGGCGGCCAGCGCGGCACGCGTGCGTGGTGCCGCATCGGTGAGCGTGTTGCTTTCTTCCACGCCGAACAGCACGTAGTCCGGGTTCAAGGCCAGCAATTGCGCGGGCGTTGCGATGATGTTTTCCAGCTCGGTCTTGGCATAGCTGTAGGTGCCGGTGAGCAGCAGATCGCCGCCGAAGGCGTACTGGCGCCAGTTGGCGACCAGCTCGGCGCCGCGGGTGCGAGTGTCGGCGGCGTTGAGGAAATAGCTGGCGCTCTGCACGCCGGTGACACCGAAGTTTTGCTGCACGAAGCTGGTCAAGGCGTCGCCGGTGATGTCTTCGGACAGCGCGATGCGGTCGTCGATATCGATCTGGAAAAAATCCAGCGACAGGTCGAAGTGGTCGCCCAGCTTGCTGGTGAAGCCCAGGCTGTAGTTGACCGACTTTTCCGGCTTGAGATCGGTGGCGCCGAGGGCGCGGGCGATCGGGTTATTGACCGACAGCAGGCGGCCCTGGGTCAGCCGGCCGGCGGCGTCGTAACCGGTGGAAGTGGCTTCGTAACCGATCTGGCTCAGCGATGGCGCGCGCACGTTGTTGGAGATGGCGCCACGCAGCGCGAATGCCGGGGCGAACGCATAGCGCGCGGCCAATTTACCGGTCCATTGACTGCCGAAGTCCTGGTAATGCTCGTAGCGACCGGCCAGGTCGGTGGAGAATTTTTCACCGAACTGGCTGGAGACGTTGGCATAGGCGCTGGCGACATTGCGCGACAGATCGGCTTCGTCCTGTGGGGTGAGCCCGCCGCCGGCCTGCGAGCCGGTGGGGCGGTCGGTGAACGGGCCGGCGGCGTAGCTGGCCGGGTCGCCGGCATGGGTGCGGTATTGCTCGCGGCGGAATTCGGCACCGGTGCCGAAGGTATGGGTGGCGCCGGCAATGTCGAACACGCGGGTCAGATCGAAATTTCCCACGGTCTGCGAAAACGCAAAATCACCGGTCTTGAACGCGGTGGTGCTGCCCGGGCCGAGCGAGGCATTGAGCGAGTTGCGCAGGCGGTAGGTGAAGTCGTTGCGGCCGTAGTTGACGCTGGCGTCGTAATCCCAGTTGCCCCACTGCCCACGTGCGCCGGCAACAAGTTGCAGATCGCGATTTTCGCCTTCGGAAATCGGCCGGTAGCCGTTGGGGTAGATCTCGCGCCAGTTGGCGCTGCTGTCGGGGTAACGGAAGTAATTGGCGCCTTCGGTGTCGCGCTGGTTGTACGTACCGAAGGCGTAGAACTCGCCGCTGGCGCTGAAGGGAATCTTGGTATTGAGCCAAGCGTTCAGGCCCTTGGTGGCGCCGTCGCCGAGCACGTAATTGCGCCGGCCGGCCAGGGCCAGATTGGCCGGGGTCTGCTCTTCGAACGGCGGGATCTGATCGAAGCCGGCGCGGTTGGTGGCTTCGCGATTCTTCAATTCCAGGCCGACCTTGAAGAAGCCGCCGTCATCGCCCAGCAGCGAGCCGACCTTGGCGCTGGCGTAACTGGTCTGGCCGTCGGTGACGCGGCGATCGATCGGCGCCACATCGGTGTTGTAGGCGCCGAAGCTGGCTTCCAGTTCGCCGCGCTCAGGGTTGTCGTCCAGGATCACGTTGATGACACCGGCAATGGCATCGGAGCCGTATTGCGCGCCGGCACCGTCGCGCAGCACTTCGATGCGCTTGATTGCGTTGATCGGGATGGAATTGAAATCCACCGGCGTGGTGCCCTTGCCGATCTTGCTGTCGGTATTGACCAATGCCGAGGTGTGGCGGCGCTTGCCGTTGACCAGCACCAGCACCTGATCGGGCGAGAGCCCGCGCAATTGTGCGGCGCGGATGTGATCGGCACCGCCGGAATTGGACTGGCGCGGGAAATTGAACGACGGCAGCAGCGCCTGCAGCGCGCTGCCCAACTCGCCGTTGACCACGCCGGCCTTGCGAATGTCTTCGGCAGTGAGCACGTCCACCGGAACCGTCGATTCCAGCACGGTGCGGTCGCTGGCGCGGGTGCCGGTGACGATCACCGTGTCCAGAGTGGTAGCGCCGGCATCGGCCTGCTGAGCCTGCGCGTTGGCGCTCAATGCAGCGGCTACAGCCAGGCCGATCATCGAAAGGGTGGGTCGGGTCATGCTATCTCTCCTGCAACTGCAAACGCGCCGCAGGGCCGGCGTCCGGCCGGACTGGTGCGCAAGGGGTCGGACTGTTCCACATTCATCCGGATGGAGAGATATTATCGCGTTGTTCAGGCCTGCGCGAGATAGCGCGGTGCGCGCCCCTGCATGTGCTGATAGCGCGGCCGCATGAGCGCCAGCGCCACTGGCGTAACGCCCGCAGCAGTGCCGCTCGTACACTTGCCGCATGACGCCCGCCACTGTGCGCGCCGACTGCGGCGCGCCACCTGTGTATCGCTGCTTTTTTTAGTCCCCCTAAAACCGTTGGAGAACTCGATGAAGTTGCTGCCGTCCGTGTTGATCGCCGCCGTGCTGGCGTTGTCTGGTTGCGCCACCATGCCGGGCAAGACGCCCGCTGCGGCGACTACCACCGCCAGCATGCAGGGCGATGCGCAACGTCCCGGCGACGCGCGTGGCTGGATTCGCAGCGAGCTCTACTTTGGCGTGGGCGAAGAAACCGGCCCCGCCGATCGTCCGCAGACCCGCACCATCGACGAGACGCAGTGGCGCGCGTTCCTGGACAAGGAAGTAACCCCACGCTTCCCGGATGGGCTGACGGTGTTCGATGCCTACGGCCAGTGGCTGTTCCGCGGCGCCAAGGAGCCGAACCGGCTCGGCACCAAGGTGCTGGTGATCCTGCATGAAGACACCCCGCAGCGGCGCAACGACATCGAAGCGATTCGGCTGGCCTGGAAGCAGGCCACCGGGCATCAGTCGGTGTTGTGGTCGCGGCAGGCGGTGGATGTGTCGTTCTGAGCCGCGCGGTGCGCATGCGCGAGATGCAAGGGCGCGACGGGCTGCGTCCCGATAGCGCGGCCATGCGCGTGGCATTGGGCGCAGCGCTCGGCCTGCTGGGGTTTGCCGCGACGGCAGCAGACGGCCAGGTGCAGGTGGCGATCGATGCGACGACACACGCAACCGCCAGCCTGGTGGGCGCGCGCCTGCACGTGGTGCTGTCGCCGGGCGGCAGCGAGCAATGGCTGGACGCCAATGTGGATGACGGCGAGGGCGGCGTTAGCGTCCGAAGCGACGACTACAACTTCGATGGGCACCGTGATCTTGCGGTCACCGCGATGCTGGGCCAGGTCAACGAGGCGACGTTGCTGTTCCTGTTCGACCCGGTGCAACGGCGCTTCCGGCCACTGGCCGCGCCCACGCGCCCGGCGGTGCAGTGCGACGGGCTATGGAATCTGACCCCCGACGCCAAGGACCGCAGTCTGACCAGCGCCTGCCGCAGCGGGCCGATGTGGTACAGCGACCAGTATCGCTATGCCAGCGATGGCCGGCTGTATGTGTATCGCTCGCAGCAACCGATCGAATCGCCCGACATCCAGTCGCTGCTGGGGCGCGATGGCGACGACGCCTATCCGCTGTCGGTGTGGTCCACCTTCGACGCGCATGGTGGTGTGATCGCCACCACCATCGGCGAAACGCTGGAGTCGCCGATGCCCGTGCAACTGCGGGTGCAGGTGGCACGGCTGCCCTTGTATGCCACGCCAACCGCGGCCAGCACGCGGCGGTATCTGGTGCAGGGCGATCGCGCCGATGCGCTGGATGTCAGCACGGATGGCATGCGCATCAAGCTGCGTTACCGCAGCGCCACGGCGGGCGAGGTGGTGGGCTGGGTGGCGGTGGATGCCGCTTCCGCTGGCAGCGGGCAATAACCGGTGCCGGTTGTCATGTGGGCGCGGCCGGCATCTTGAATCGGTTGTGGCATCCGTTCTGTGTCGTCGCCGGCATGCTGTGCGCGGTCGCATGACCGCCGCTAAGAGCGGCCAAACAGTACTGTTGCGCAGCCACCAGCCTGGCGCAGCGAGTGCCCGGCACTCGTGCACTGCGGCTCCGAGTGCGCCGTCCATATCCGCCTGGCGACTGCTCGCTACGTTTTGTCAGCCGCCGCTAATGGCCGTTGTTGGTGAGGTCGGATCGCATTGCCTGCGCGCGCGTCGAACTGCGCGCACGCGAGACGCGCGCGCTGCCGTGTCGCATGTCGCCGTGCTGCATCGGCATGCGTAGGCGCTTGCCGATGGCCGTGTTCCCCATCCCATGCGCGCCAACACCCCGTTCCACCGGTCCGCTGTCACCGGTGCCGGGCAGCGGCTACCATCGCCTGTCCCCACGTCTTGCAGACCTCCATGTCCGCTCCCTCTTCGTGTCCTGCGGCCTCGCCGCGCTGGTTCGTCGCCGGCGACCTCAACGGTTTCTTCGGCCTGGTCGTCGACAACCTCTCCATTCTTGGCTTCATCTCTGCGGCGCTGATCGGGATATTTCAGTTCCCGGCCGAGGTGGTGTTCGGGCGCATGTTTCCCGGCACTGCATTCGGCGTGTTGGTGGGCAACCTGCTCTACACCTTGATGGCACGGCGGCTGGCCGCACGCACCGGGCGCGACGACGTCACCGCGATGCCGCTGGGCCTGGATGCGCCCACCAGCATCGGCATGGCGTTGCTGGTGCTGGGCCCGGCGTTTGCCGGCTTCAAGGCGCAAGGGCTGGATCCGCAGGCGGCGGCAATCGCCACCTGGAAACTGGGCATGGCCGCACTGGTGGTGATGGGCCTGCTCAAACTGGTGCTGTCGTTCGTTGGCGAGGCGGTGACGCGTGCGCTGCCGCGCGCAGCCTTGCTCGGGTCGATCGCCGGCATCGCGCTGGTGCTGATGGGCCTGTTGCCGTTGCTGGAGACGTTGCGTTCGCCGGTGGCCGGCTTCGTCACCCTGGGACTGCTGCTGTACGTGCTGTTGGCCAAGGGCCGCCTGCCGACCAGACTGCCGGGCGTGCTGGTGGCTTTCGTGATCGGCACGGCGCTGTATTACGGGCTGGGACTGGCGGGCCTGGGTGCGCCGGGCTTTGCAGTGCCTGCGTGGACCGCGCCGCAGATCGTGCTGCCGCTACCGAATCTGGGCTTTATCGAAGGACTGCCGGCGACGGTGACCTACCTGCCATTGCTGCTGCCGTTCGGCCTGTTGATGGTGGTGGGCGGCATCAATGTGAGCGAAAGCGCGCGCGCGGCCGGCGATGACTACCGCACCCGCGACATCCTGCTGGTGGAGGCGCTGGCCACATTGGTGGCCGGCGTGTGCGGCGGCGTGGCACAGACCACGCCGTACATCGGCCAGCCTGCGTATAAAAACATGGGCGCACGCAGCGGCTATACCTTGCTCACCGGCCTGTTTGTCGGCATCGGCGGCATGCTCGGGGTGATCAGCGGGCTGGTGCAATGGCTGCCGCTGGCGGTATTGGCACCGATCATCGTGTACGTGTCCATCGACATCACCACACAGGCGTTTCAGGCCACGCCCAGGCACCACGCCGGCGCGATGGTGCTGGGGTTTCTGCCGTCGGTGGCGTACCTGCTGACCATCAAGGCACCGGGCTGGATCGCACCGGAGCAACTGGTAGCATTGACCACGAAGGTGGATGGCCACGGCCTGCCGGAGCTGGCAGTGATCTTCGCGCTGGGCAACGGGTTCATCATCACTGCGATGCTGTGGATCGCTACGGTGGCGGCGATGATCGATGGCCGGCTGCGCCGCGCTGCGGTGTTTCTGCTGGTCGCTGCGGGCTTGACGCTGTTCGGACTGATCCATTCGGTGGACCCACGTGGCGGCATCTATCTGCCCTGGTCGCTGCAGGGCCTGGCCCGGGCGATCAGCTGGCAATTTGTCGGCGCCTACGTCGCGTTGTCTTTGACGTTGCTGTTGCTGTCGCTGCTGCCGGCACGCAAGGAGGCAGTGCAATGAAATATCAGGCGCGTGTCGGTCGACTGCTGCTTGGCGGCGCGCTGGTGCTGAGCGCCGGCACTGCATGGGCGGCCTCGTTCGACTGCAAACAGGCCAGTACGCCGGTAGAAAAACGCATCTGCGCGGTGCCCGCACTCAGTCTGCTCGACGATCAACTGGACGAAAGCTACCAGGCGCTGATGCAAACCACGCCGCGCGCTGCGGTGGCCGGTGTGCGCGAGCAACAGCGCGCCTGGCTGCGGCAGCGCAACGCCTGCGCGCAGGACGCCAAGCCGGACGGCTGCCTGCAGCGCAGCCTCAGCGCCAGGGCCGATGTGCTGGCCAAGGCGCTCACCGCGCAGCAACAGGCGCTGGACCGCATCATCGCCAGCATCCCCGGCAAGCCTGCCGAGGCTGCGCGGCAGTTGCAGGCCTACGACGCGCCATTGGCTTCGGCATGGCTGGCGTATCTGCATCAGTTCGTGCCCGCCGCCGGTGTGGGCGCCGCGTTGGCGAACGCGCGCTTTGAAAGTGCGCGCAAGGCCCTGCGCAAGATCGATGATTTTGCGGCGTCGTTGCTGGATGACGCTGCCGGTACGCCGGCAACGCCACAGCCCGAACGCGTGCTCATGCTGCTGCGCATGTGGATCGAGCAAGACGGCAGCGGAAATCGGCCCTATGTGCATTGCTTCATTTTTGCAGCGGTGGGTGAGCCTGCGTACGAGGCATTCGGGCCGCTGTATGGCTCCACGCGCGACTCGTTTGCCCCGGTGTGCGAGCCGCCGGGTGGGTTGTTTGCGCTGGCCAGCTGGAAGCAGCTGGACGACGGGTTTGATTCCTTGATCGAAGCCTTGAGCAAGGACGCCGGCACCATCCGCTATGCCAGCTACGCCGAGTGGGGCGTGATTGCGCTGCGCGCCTCGGTATCGCCGCTGTTGTACCTGCAACCGTCTTTGCGCAAGCGCTATGGCGATGATCCGGACCAGGCCATCGCCGCCTGGGACGGCGATGACAGCGAGTGGCCGGCAGCAGACCGCAAGGCGGTGCGCGCGTTGTTGCCGAAGGTGCGCGCGGACACCGCGGCGTGGCTGGTGCGCGAAAAACAGCTGCCCGCAAAACAGGCCGATCAGGCTGCCGCTGCAATCGTGGCGGCCTGGGTGAATGCGCGCTTGGACTTCGCCAATTGAGCGCGGTTTGGCGTACGTGGCGCTTCGTTTTTTGCGTCAGTGTTGCGTCGTGTTTCGTTTGAGCCGGATCGGCTGCGGGCGCGTGGCTGCCTGATGCCCGCGCGCCGATCAGGCGCTTGCTGCCTCGCGTGCGTGACGCTGCCTCGCCTCGGCATGCGCCCGCACGGTCGATGAATGCGCTGCGGCCCCACATTGATGGAACCACCGCACCATCTCATGGTCACACCCTGATGTTGTCGATGTCAGGAGTCCCATGATGCAAACCAAGTCCTCGCGCTGGCCCTGGCTGTTGGCGGTGCCGCTCATTGCCGGCGCCGCCTGGTGGCTGTTCCGCGGGCCGTCCGATCCATCTGGTGCGATGCCCGCGCCGATCAGCCAGACCGCCAGCGCGGTGGCCGCGGCCGTCGCACCGTCGCCGCCTGCACCCGCCGCGCCGCGCCACCCGGTGCAGACGCCATCGCCCGATGCCGCAGATGCGGCGATTCCGGCATTGGCGCAGAGCGACGCCGCCGCATGGCAAGCGCTGTTGGACCTGGTGCAGCAGGACGACGCGCTGTCGATCGTGTTGCGCGGGCATCTGATCGAACGCGTGGTGGTGATGGTCGACAACCTCACCCAGCCCAGTATCAGCCGTCGCGCCTCGGTGCTGCAGCCGGTGGCGGGCGAACTGCAGGTCGCCAGCGCAGCCGATCGCAGTGTGATCGACCAGACCAACGCAGCACGCTATGCGCCCTATGTCGCCGCGTTTACCAGCGTGGATGCGCAGGCGCTGGTGCGGAGTTATGTGCGCTTCTATCCATTGTTTCAGCAGGCCTATGCCAACCTCGGCGCGCCGGACCGTTACTTCAACGACCGCGTGATCGATGTGATCGATCATCTGCTGCGCACGCCGGAGCCGCGCCAGCCAATTGCGGTGGTGCGCGATGCGCGTGGCCGCTATCTCTTTGCGGATCCCGCGCTGGAATCTGCGTCGGTCGGGCAGAAGGCACTGCTGCGGCTGGGGCCAACCCAGGCTGCCGCAGTGAAGGTGCAGTTGCAGGCCATTCGCACAGCGTTGTTGCAGGGACGTTGAGGTTGGCGGTTCGGCTGCGTCGAAATCAAAAGCCGCATCTGTGCGGCCTTGCATCGGCGATATCTGGGGCGCGTGCCGGTGCCCAATGACGCGGGCAAGTCGCGGTAGCACCTAACGCGCAGCAGAAGCGACTTGCGCGCGTCAGCCATGCATTGACCGAAATTGAAGCTGACCGGCACACGCGCGCTGTGTGATGCCGGGGGCATCGCCTATGCCGCGTCCAGTTCCGGATAGTGGCGGAAGATGCCGTTGGTGTTGAACGCCACGCGGCGCTCGGATGCGAGATACGCGGCAATGCGCGGGCGCTCGGCCACGCACTGCTGCAGGGCCTTCAGCCCCGGCAACGTCTTCGACAACGTCGCCATGCGCTTGGGGAACATGTACTCCAGGCCGCTGACCAGCTGAAACAGCGATAGATCCACGTACGAATGGGTGCCAAGCACATGCGTGCCGCCTGCCTGTTGCAGCACTTGCTCGAAGTAGCCGAGGAACTTGGGTAGCCGGTTGTCGCGTAGATCCTTGGCGCGTTTTTCCGCTTCGGCTTGTTGATCTTCGTAGTACAGCCCGACGCCGATGGGATGATGGGTGTCGTGCACCTCGGCAACCAGGTCGGTGATCGTCATCTGTAACTGCAATGCCTGCAGGCGCTGCGCCTCTGACTCTGGGACCAGCTGCAATTGCGGGCCAATGGCATGCAGGATGGCTGCCACCTGCGAAACCACTACCTCGCCTGCACTCAGAAAAGGCGGTGCGAACGGTTGTGCACCAGTGTGCTTGCCGTCCAGGAAGTCGGTCATGACCTCGTCGCCGTCGATGCGCGCTACGTCGGTGTAGTTGGCGCCGGCATCTTCCAGTGCCAGGCGGACGAACTCGCCGCGGCCTTGCAGGCCGGTCCAGTAATAGAGCTGATAGTGCATGCGCTGCTCCGGTATCGGATTGGCGCTGCAGCGTAGGGAGCGGGCGGCTAGGCGAGTGTGATCGGGGTGTCAGCGGGATGTGACTCAGCGTTGCATGGCGGCTGCGCCAGCAGCCAGGCCAGCTTGCGCGCACGCGGTTGCCGCTTGATTGCGCACTCCGCACGCGAGGCGCTGGCGCGGTCGGGGTAGGGGTGGCTCGCGAGGATGTGCAGCGGTGGATTGGCCCGCGTGTAGCGCGCCCCGGTGCCACGCACATGCGCCTGGAAGCGCCGCTCCAGATCGTTGGTGATCCCGGCGTAATAGCTGCCGTTGCGACACTGCAGCAAGTAGAGATACCAGGGCTTGGGCGCATCCATCTGCGCATTATCGCCGTGGATGCCGCGCTTGTGCAGCGCGCTGTCGCAAGGTCGCATCTCCGGCCAGTGCACGCGAGACCGCGCATGAGTGAATAACCACCTAAACATTGGTTATTTGACGCTCATGGCGCTGGCAAACAGCATGCCGTATCGCCATTGGCGGTCGAGGCGGCTTCGTGGCCAACGCGCGGTTGCACAGCGTGCAACCCACCAGAATCGCCGCGTCACCACCTTTCACATTGATCGCTCCAGTCCACACGAAGGACCTCCATGCCTGTGCAACACCGGATCCCTGTGGGGATCGCTCCTGCTTCGAGGTTGTTGGGAACACCGCAGTTGCTGGCGTGGAGTCTTGCGGTGGCATGCGCACCGACGCTGGCCAACGCGTCGAGCGAAGCAGCAGCACCGGAGAGCGCGGCACAGACGTTGGGCGCGGTGACGGTGACCGCCACCCGCCGCGAAACGACCTTGCAGCAGGTGCCGGTGGCGGTGTCGGTGGTACAGGGCCAGACCCTGGAGCGCGAGAACCGCAACAGCGTGGCCGACCTGCCGGCGCTGGTGCCTAGCCTGACCTTCCGCAGCGGCGCATCCAACAAGGACACCTCGTTGTTCCTGCGTGGCGTGGGCACCATTTCCACCTCGCCGGGCGTGGAGCCCAGCGTGGCTACGGTAATCGATGGCGTGGTGCTGGGCCGCCCGGGACAGGCCACGTTGGACCTGCTCGATGTCGAACGCATCGAAGTGCTGCGTGGGCCGCAGGGCACCTTGTTCGGCAAGAACGCCTCGGCCGGCGTGCTCAATATCGTCAGCAAGCCGGCGCCGGAGGTGTTTGGCGGCTATGTGGATTATTCCCACTTCGGCGGCGGCGACGAAGACCGCGTGCGTGCCAGCATCGGCGGTGCGCTGGTGCCTGAGGTGCTCAAGGCCAGCGTGTCGGCGCTGTGGGCCGAGTACGGCGGCAACGTGCGCAATGTGGCCGACGGGCAGACCGTCAATGGCTACCGGCGCGCCGGCGCACGCGTGCGGCTGGACCTCACGCCAAGCCCGGACTTCAGCGCGACCTTGCTTGCCGATTACCTGAAATCGCATAGCGATGCGCCCAGCGGCGTCGTCGTTGCCAGCACACGCGCCGACTTTGCCGCTGCGCTTGCGCCGGTGCGTGGCAGTGCCGACAACCGCCAGATCAACAGCGATTACCCGACCTTTCTGGACGACATCAACAAGGGCGCGTCGCTGCAACTGGACCGGCATATCGGCGAGGTGGTGCTGACCTCGATCAGCGCATGGCGGCAATGGGATAACACGCAGTTCCAGGACGGCGACCGCACTGCCCAGCGCAGTGCGTCATTTCCGGCATCGCACGATCGTGGCGAGCTGGGCTACACGCAGTATTCGCAGGAGTTGCGCGTGCAGACGCCGCGCGACCGTGCAGTGGAAGCGGTGGCCGGTCTGTACTACCTGCACGCCCGTAGCGACGAAACCTACCGCCGCAGCGTGACCACGCCCACCGCCAGCAATGTGGGTGTGGCCGATTACGACACCCGCGCGCAGACCTATGCGCTGTTCGGCGAGGCCACCTGGCATTGGCGCCCGGACCTGCGCGCCTTGTTGGGCGCGCGCGTCACCCGCGACACGCTCGAGTATCAGCATCAGCGCGTGTCCAGCGCGGCAACAGCGGTCAGCGGGATTCAGCCCTCCACGGCCAGCAGCGGCAGCACCTCCGAAAATGGCGTGTCCGGGCGCGCCGGCCTGCAGTACGACATTAACGAGCAGACCACCGGTTACCTCACCTATTCGCGTGGCTACAAGGGCCCGGCCTACAACGTGTTCTTCAACATGCAGCCGCGCGACACGCCGGCGCTGAAGCCGGAGACGTCAAACGCCTGGGAGTTGGGGTTGAAGACGCGCGCGCTGGACGACCGGCTCAGTGCGAATGTGGCGCTGTTCCACACCGACTATGCCGATTATCAGGCCAACTTCTTCGACACCGTGGCCGGGCAGGTGGTCACGCGGTTGATCAATGCCGGGCAGGTGCGCACGCAAGGCCTGGAGCTGGATCTGGACTACCGGCCTACCGAGCGGCTCAGCCTGGCCGCATCGCTGGCGTACACGCAGGCGCGTATCCAACGCTTTGCGTGCCCGGCGGCAGCGGCGGCCAACTGCAATGTCGACGGCAAACCGCTGCCGTTTTCGCCGGACTGGAAGGGCAATCTGCGTGCCGGCTACCGCGTGCCGCTGCGTGGCAGCCTGGCCGTGGAGTTCAACGGTGATGTGAGCTGGCAGGACAGCGTGCAGTACGACCTCAGCCAGACCGCGCAAACCCTGCAGGGCCCGTATGCGATCTGGAACGCCAGCATTGCGCTGGCCGACGACGCGCATGGCTGGCGGGTGGCGGTGCTGGGCCGCAACCTGGGCGATCGCACGTATGCGCCGCTGTTGGCCAATGCCACCGGCAATGTCTACCGCCTGGTCCCGCGCGACGACCGGCGCTACGTCGGCGTGCAAGTGCACAAGGATTTTTGAGGATGCAATCGATGGGTTTACACAGTGAGATCAAGCACGCACAGCGCATGCTGCTGGGTGGTCGGCGATGAGCGCGCCACGGCAACTGTCGCTGGGTGCCTTCCTGATGGCGACCGGGCACCACGTCGCGGCCTGGCGGCACCCGCAGGCGAGCGCAGACACGCTGGATTTTGCGCAGTACCGCGAGATGGTGCGCATCGCCGAGGCCGCCAAGTTCGACGCGGTGTTCGTGGCCGACAGCCTGGCCGCAGCCGGCGGGCCGATCGCACCGCGGATGGCGCGTTCCAGCCTGTTCGAGCCGCTCACGCTGCTCAGCGCACTGGCCGCGGTGAGCGAGCGCATCGGCTTGATCGCCACCATGACCACCAGCTACAACGAGCCGTATCACGTGGCGCGCAAGTTCGCCTCGCTGGACCATCTGTCCGGCGGACGGGCCGGGTGGAATCTGGTCACCTCCGACGCCGCCGATGAGGCGCTCAACTTCAATCGCGATGCGCATTACGTGCATGCGGAGCGCTATGCGCGGGCGCGCGAATTTCAGCAGGTGGTCGCCGGCCTGTGGGACAGCTGGGACGATGACGCGTTCTTTGCCGACAAGGCGGCCGGCCTGCATCACGACCCGACGCGTGCGCATGTGCTCGATCATCGCGGCACGCACTTTCAGGTGCGCGGGCCGCTCAATATCGCGCGCGCGCCGCAAGGGCATCCGGTGCTGGTGCAGGCCGGTTCGTCCGAGCCCGGGCGCGCGCTGGCGGCAGAAACCGCCGAGGTGGTGTTCACCGCGCAATCGTCGCTGGCCAAGGCACAGGCGTTCTATGCGGATATCAAAGGGCGGCTGGAACATGTTGGCCGCACGCGCGATGCATTGAAGGTGCTGCCGGGCGTGTTCATCGTGGTGGGGCAAAGCCAGGCCGAAGCGCAGGAAAAATTCGAGCAATTCCAGGAGCTGGTGGAGCCTGAGGTCGGCATCGCGCTGCTGTCGCGCATGCTGGGCAACTTCGATCTGTCCGGCTATCCGCCGGACGGCCCGTTGCCGGAATTGCCGCTCACCGAAACCGGCCAGCGCAGCCGCCAGCAGTTGTTCACCGAACTGGCCGGGCAGGAGCAGTTGAGCATTGCACAGCTCGGTCGGCGTATCGCCGGTGGGCGCGGGCATTACAGCCTGATCGGTACGCCAACGCAGATTGCCGACGAGTTGCAGGCATGGTTCGAGCAAGGCGCAGCCGATGGCTTCAACGTGTTGGTGCCGCACCTGCCCGGTGGCCTGGCCGATGTGGCCACGCACGTGGTACCGGAGCTGCAACGACGTGGACTGTTCCGGCGTGAATATGCAGGGCGCACCTTGCGCGATCATCTGGGGCTGATACGCCCCGTCAATCGCTTCAGCGCCCGCTGATCTACCGGACACACCCATGACCTATCTCGCACATCCCGATCGTTACGACCGCATCGCCTACCGCCGTGTCGGCCGCAGCGGCCTTGTCTTGCCCGCATTGTCGCTGGGGCTGTGGCACAACTTCGGCGACAGCACGCCGATCGACACCCAGCGGCAGCTACTGCGCACCGCCTTCGATCTGGGCATCACCCATTTCGATCTGGCCAACAATTATGGCCCGCCGTATGGCAGCGCGGAGCGCAACTTCGGCCGCTTGCTGCGCGAAGACTTCAAGCCGTACCGCGATGAATTGATCCTCTCCACCAAGGCCGGCTGGGACATGTGGCCCGGCCCCTACGGGCAGGGCGGCAGTTCGCGCAAGTATCTGCTGTCCAGCCTGGATCAGAGCCTGCAACGGCTGGGCGTGGACTATGTGGACATCTTCTATTCGCACCGTTTCGATGCGGACACGCCGTTGGAAGAAACCGCCGGCGCACTGGCCAGCGCCGTGCAACAAGGCAAGGCGCTGTACGTGGGCGTGTCGTCGTATTCGGCGGCGCGCACGCGCGAGATTGCGGCATTGCTGCGCGAGTGGAAGGTGCCGTTGCTGATCCATCAACCGGCCTACAACCTGTTCAACCGGTGGCTTGAGCACGAGCTGCTGGATGCCACCGCAGACATCGGTGCCGGGGTGATTGCATTCACGCCGCTGGCGCAAGGTCTGCTCACCGGCAAGTATCTCGATGGCGTGCCGGCCGATGCGCGCGTCAATCGCCCTGGTGGGCAATCGCTGCGGCCGGAGCATCTGTCCGACGACAACCTGCAACGCGCACGTGGATTGAATGCGATTGCGCAAAAGCGCGGACAAAGCCTTGCGCAGCTGGCACTGGCCTGGGTGCTGCGCGATGCGCGCGTGAGTTCGGCGTTGTTGGGTGCCAGCCGGCCGGAACAGTTGATCGAAAACGTTGCGGCATTGCAGAACCTGAACTTCAGCGCGGAAGAGTTGGCCGAGATCGATCGCTTTGCGGTCGAGGGCGGCATCAACCTGTGGGAAAAACCGTCAACCGATTGGCAATGAGGAGATCGTCGATGCGCATGCGTGTGGCCTGGGTCGTGATGTTGTTGATAACTGCCGCGTGGTTGCCGTGCGCGTCTGCGGCCGACCCCGCACAGCTGCGTATCGGCTATCAAAAAGCGGTGTCGAGCTTGGTACTGGCCAAACAGCACCGTCTGCTGGAGCAGCGCTTCCCGCGCACCAACATTACCTGGGTGGAATTTCCAGCGGGGCCGCAATTGCTGGAAGCCTTGAACGTGGGCAGCGTCGATCTGGGCGGGGCCGGCGATATTCCGCCGTTGTTCGCGCAAGCAGCCGGTGCCGATCTGTTGTACGTGGGCTGGGTGCCGCCGACGCCGAAGGCCGAAACCATTCTGGTGCCGGCCAAGAGCACGCTGCGGCGCATGGCCGATCTCAAGGGCAAGCGGGTTGCGTTTCAAAAAGGATCCAGCGCGCATAACCTGCTGCTGCGTCTATTGGCCAAGTCCGGCTTGAGCCTGCGCGATATCACTCCGCTGTATCTGTCGCCGGCCAATGCGCGTGCTGCGTTTGCGGCCGGGCAGGTGGATGCCTGGGCGATCTGGGACCCGTGGTATTCGGCGTTGACGCTGGATGGCAGTGCGCGCCTGCTCGCCAACGGCGAAGGGTTGGGGTTGACCGGCGGGTTCTTTCTGTCGTCGCGCCGCTATGCCACGGCATGGGGCCCGTTCGTGCAGCAGGTGATGGGCACGCTCAATCAGGCCGACGGCCTGCTGGAACGCGACCGTGCCGGCAGTATCAAGGTGCTGGCGCAGGTGAGTGGGCTGTCGCCTGCGGTGGTGGAGCGCACCTTGGCGCACCGCCCGCCGGCCAGCGTGCAACCGCTCAGCGCCGAAGTCATCAAGGCGCAGCAGGCCACCGCCGACCTGTTCTATGCGCAGCGGCTATTGCCCAAGCGCGTGCTGGTGGCACCGGCAGTGTGGCGCGCGCCGGCCACGGTTGCCGCGCGAGCGGCAGGCAAGTGATGCGCACGGCTGCATCGCTGCACACCGGCAACGCGAAGGCGATGCAATGAGCGCCCGCGCATGGCGCTGGGGCAACCGGCTGCTGCCGTGGGTGTTGCCATTGACGGTGCTGGCGGCATGGCAGGGCGCTGCATTGGTTGGCTGGCTGCCGCAGCGCATCCTGCCGGCGCCGGACGCAGTGCTGCGTGCGGCGGCCACGCTCGTGCAAAGCGGTGAGCTGTGGCAGCACCTGGCGATCAGCAGTTGGCGCGCCGCCGTGGGCCTGGCCATCGGCGGCAGCCTTGGCCTGGCGCTGGGTCTGTTGACCGGTGTATCGCGCGTGGCCGAGCGCCTGCTCGACAGCAGCCTGCAGATGCTGCGCAACGTGCCGCATCTGGCGCTGATTCCGCTGGTGATCCTGTGGTTTGGCATCGATGAGGGCGCCAAGTTGTTTCTGGTGGCGCTGGGTACCTTCTTTCCGATCTATCTCAATACCTATCACGGCATCCGCAGCGTGGACCCGGCGTTGATCGAGATGGCACGCAACTACGGCTTGCGTGGGCCGCAATTGTTTATCGATGTACTGCTGCCCGGCGCGCTGCCGTCGATTCTGGTGGGGCTGCGCTTTGCATTGGGGCTGATGTGGCTGACCTTGATCGTGGCCGAAACCATCTCGGCCAGCTCCGGCATTGGCTACCTGGCAACCAATGCGCGCGAGTTCTTGCAGACCGATATCGTGGTGGTGGCGATCGTGCTGTATGCGGTGCTCGGCAAGCTGGCCGATCTGGCCGCACGCGGGCTCGAAGCCTGGTGGCTGGGCTGGCATCCGGCGCAACAACGGCGCGCGCAGGTGCCGCGATGACGGTGGCAGGCAATGGGTTGCCGCTGAGCCTGCGCGGTATCGGCAAGCGCTATGGCGGCAGCGATGTGTTGGGCGGCATCGATCTGGAGATTGCAGCCGGCAGTTGTGTGGCGGTGGTCGGCCGTAGTGGTTGCGGCAAGAGCACGCTGCTGCGCGTGATCGCCGGTCTGGAGCGCGCCGATGCCGGTCGCGTGGACAGTGGCGATGCACCGTTGGCGCGGCGGCGCGATGCGGTGCGGCTGATGTTTCAGGATGCGCGGCTGCTGCCCTGGAAGCGGGTGATCGACAACGTGGCGCTCGGCCTGGGTCGCGTGGGGCGCGCACAGGCACAGGCGGCACTGGACGCGGTGGGGCTGGGCACGCGCGGCGGCGACTGGCCGGCGGCGTTGTCCGGTGGGCAGCGGCAACGCGTTGCGCTGGCGCGCGCATTGGTGCATCGGCCGCGGTTGTTGCTGCTGGACGAGCCGCTGGGCGCGCTGGATGCGTTGACGCGGATCGAGATGCAGCAGCTGATTGTGCAGCTGTGGCGGCAGTACGGCTTCACCCTGGTGCTGGTGACCCATGATGTGGCCGAAGCCAGCGCGCTGGCCGACCGCATCGTGGTGATCGAGCAGGGCCAGGTCGGCCTGGATGTGGTCGTGCCGGTGGCGCATCCGCGCGCGCCTGGCTTGCCGGCGCTTGCCGCGATCCAGGCGCAGGTGCTGTCGCGTCTGCTGGGCGCTGGGCAGGCGGGTGCGGCCACAACTCCCGCGCAGGGTGATACGGGGCAGGGCATCGCTGGCGGTGGCAGCGCTTTGCATGCGGCAGTGCCGTTGCGACGGATTGTGTAGCAATCGTCCGTTGGTCGGCCCCGTGGCCGATGCCAGACCGCGCTGCCCGCAGCTTGCAACGACACTCTGGGGCCGGATAAGGCGGTCTCGGGGGCCTTGGTCTCGGTTCGTTCCGTGCCGATCAAACCTTGAAACCCCGCTCGGCAGCCGCATCTGCACGGTATCGCCGGCGTTGCCGGCCACCCGTTCAGAGGATTTCCCATGCGGATGGACAAGCTCACCTCGCGGTTCCAGCAGGCACTGGCCGACGCACAGTCGCTGGCCGTGGGCCGCGACCACAACATCATCGAGCCGGTGCACGTGCTGGCCGCGCTGCTCGACCAGAGCGGTGGCAGTACGCGCCCGCTGCTGTCGCAGGCCGGGGTCAACGTGCCGTCGCTGCGCGAGCGTCTCGGCGAGGCGCTGGATACCTTGCCCAAGGTCTCCGGGCAGGAAGGCAACCTGTCGATCGGTAACGATCTCAATCGCCTGCTCAACCAGACCGACAAGCTCGCTCAGCAACATGCCGATGCCTTCATCGCCAGCGAGTGGTTTGTGCTGGCCGCCGCCGACGATGCCAGCCCGCTGGGCGTGGCACTGCGCGCGGCCGGCGGCGACAAGAAAAAGATCGAAGCGGCCATCGACAAACTGCGCGGCGGCGAAACCGTGCAATCGGAAAATGCCGAAGAGCAGCGCCAGGCGCTGGAGAAATACACCATCGATCTCACCGCGCGTGCGGAGAGCGGCAAGCTGGATCCGGTCATCGGCCGCGACGAAGAAATCCGCCGCACCATCCAGGTGTTGCAGCGCCGGACCAAGAACAACCCGGTACTGATCGGCGAACCCGGCGTCGGCAAGACTGCGATTGTCGAAGGCCTGGCCCAGCGCATCATCAATGGCGAAGTGCCCGAAGGCCTGCGCGGTAAGCGGGTGCTGTCGCTGGACATGGGCGCGCTGATTGCCGGTGCCAAGTTCCGTGGCGAGTTCGAAGAGCGCTTGAAGGCGGTGCTCAGCGACCTGTCGAAGAACGAAGGCCAGATCATCCTGTTTATCGATGAGTTGCACACCATGGTGGGCGCGGGCAAGGCCGATGGCGCGATGGACGCCGGCAACATGCTCAAGCCGGCGCTGGCGCGCGGCGAGCTGCATTGCATCGGCGCCACCACGCTGGACGAATACCGCAAGTACATCGAAAAAGATGCGGCATTGGAGCGTCGCTTCCAGAAAGTGTTTGTGGGCGAGCCGACGGTGGAAGACACCATCGCCATCCTGCGTGGCTTGAAGGAACGCTACGCCGTGCACCACGGTGTAGAGATCACCGACCCGGCCATCGTGGCGGCGGCCACCTTGTCCAACCGCTACATCACCGACCGCCAGTTGCCGGATAAAGCCATCGACCTGATGGACGAGGCCGCATCGCGCATCCGCATGGAGATCGACTCCAAGCCGGAAGAACTCGACCGCCTGGAGCGCCGGCTGATCCAGCTCAAGATCCAGCGTGAGATGTTGAAGAAGGAAAAAGACGACGCTTCACGTCAGCGCCTGGCCGATCTGGAAACCGATATCGACAAGCTCGAACGCGAGTTCTACGACCTCAACGAGCTGTGGAAGTCGGAAAAAGCCGCGCTGCAGGGCACCACCAAGGTCAAGGAGCAGATCGAGCACGCCAAGCTGGAACTGGAAGCGGCGCAGCGTCGCCAGGACTACGCCAAGATGAGCGAGATCCAGTACGGCGTGTTGCCGCAGCTGGAAAAGCAGATGCTGCTGGCCAACGAAGTGGAGCATCACGACTTCAAGCTGGTGCAGGACCGCGTGACCGCCGAAGAAATTGCCGAAGTGGTGTCGCGTTGGACCGGCATTCCGGTCAACAAGATGCTCGAAGGCGAGCGAGACAAATTGCTGCGCATGGAAGACGAGTTGCATCACCGCGTGGTCGGCCAGAACGAGGCGATCAAGGTGGTGTCCGATGCGGTGCGTCGCTCGCGTGCCGGCCTGTCCGACCCCAATCGTCCGAGTGGCTCGTTCCTGTTCCTGGGCCCGACCGGCGTGGGCAAGACCGAGCTGTGCAAGGCGTTGGCGGATTTTCTGTTCGACAGCACCGAAGCGATGATCCGCATCGACATGAGCGAGTTCATGGAGAAACATTCGGTGTCGCGCCTGATCGGTGCGCCTCCGGGCTACGTGGGCTATGAAGAAGGCGGCTATCTCACCGAAGCGGTGCGTCGCCGCCCGTATTCGCTGATCCTGCTCGACGAGGTCGAAAAAGCGCATGCCGATGTCTTCAATATCCTGTTGCAGGTGCTCGACGATGGCCGTCTGACCGATGGTCAGGGCCGCACCGTGGACTTCCGTAACACCGTGATCGTGATGACCTCCAACCTGGGTTCGCATCAGATCCAGGAGCTCTCCGGCGACGACAGTGCCGAGGCCTATACGCAGATGAAGGCCGCGGTGATGGGCGTGGTGCAGGCGCATTTCCGCCCGGAGTTCATCAACCGGCTGGACGACATCGTGGTGTTCCATCCGCTGGACAAGGCGCAGATCAAATCGATCGCGCGCATCCAGCTGCAGGGCCTGGAAAAACGCCTGGCCGAACGCGGACTCAAGCTGGATCTGGACGATGCCGCGCTGGATTTGCTCGGCAACGTCGGCTTCGACCCGGTGTATGGCGCGCGACCGCTCAAGCGCGCGATCCAGTCGCAGGTGGAAAACCCGCTGGCCCAGCAGATCCTGTCCGGGCATTACATCAGCGGCGACACGGTGCGCGTGCGTGTCGAGGGCGGGCGTCTGGCGTTTGGAAAGGCTTGATTGAAGGGCGGGTCGTCCCGCAGGATGCGAGGCGTCGTCTGCATCATTCAGGTCGTTTTGGAGCGTGGCGAACCGTCGCGCTCTTCTCCAGTCGAACGTCTCATCTGGCAAGGAACTTCAGATGCGTATTGCGTATGTCCCGATCTACCTCGGCGTCGCCTCGGGATTGGCAGGTGCCCTGCACGCAGGGGAAGTGCCGGATGTTTTCGCCGCGCTCAATGCCTACGAGGCAAAAGACTATGCGCGCTGTGCCGAGGTAATGGACGCATTACAGCGCTCATCCGGCGAACTGCCACAGAATGGCGAACTCCTGCGCGCAGAATGCCTGGCGGCAGCAGAACGGACCGATGAGGCGATGCGCTATCTCGATGATGAAATTCCACGAGGGCGCATTTCCATCGATGATTTGCGCAGCAAGGATCGACCTGGCCTGAATCGTCTAAGAAAGATGCGCGGGTGGCCTGCACTTTTGGCGAAGGCCGAACGCATCAATGCGCAGCAGCAGGCGGCACAGAATCCGCAATTGCGGCAGCAATTGCTTGCGCGCGTGGAGAAGGATCAGCAAGCGCAAAATGCAGCAATCGCTGCTGGGGGCAAGCCAGCCGACTGGGCATCTATCGTGCCGGTGACGCGCGAAAATACCGAATGGCTCAAGCAAGTCGTCGCAACGCAGGGGTGGCCGGGACGGCGCCTGGTGGGCGAAGATGGCGCCAATGCAGCATGGACACTGATACAGCACTCCGACGCCGACCCAGCGTTTCAGGCGCAGGTGTTGGCACTGATGGAGGCGGCGCTTGCCAGGCAGGATGTGGCACCTGACGACGTTGCGCTGCTCACCGATCGCGTCTTGCGCGCGCAAGGCAAGCCTCAGCGCTACGGCACCCAGTTCCAGACCGATGCGGATGGCCGCATGTCGTTGCAGCCCACTGAGGACGAAGCTGGCCTGGATGTGCGTCGCCAACACATGGGACTGCCTCCCATGGAGCAGTACAGAAAAATGTTGCACGACGTTTACCACAAGCCGGTGCGTTGATCGACGGTTGGAGGACGCAGCGTTGCCGGCATCACTGCGCGCGCGGGTGCGCCGTTGCAGGAGCTGACAGTTGGCGATGTCGTCATGGCGTTCTGTCATGAGGGGCATGGCAGCAGCCGCGTATCGTCCTTGTTTTCTCCCGACCGAGCCGCACCATGACCGACCCGCAGTGGAAGCCCGAAACCATCGCCGTGCATGGCGGGTATCGCCCCGATCCGACCACGCGCGCGGTGGCGGTGCCGATCTACCAGACCGTTGCCTACGCCTTCGACAATACCCAGCACGGCGCGGATCTGTTCGATCTGAAGGTGCAGGGCAATATCTATAGCCGCATCATGAACCCGACCAACGATGTGCTGGAACAGCGCGTCGCGGCGTTGGAAGGCGGCATCGGCGCACTGGCGCTGGCGTCGGGGCAGGCGGCGGTGACCTACGCCATCCAGACCATCGCGGAGGTGGGCGACAACATCGTGTCGTCCAGTGCGTTGTATGGCGGTACCTACAACTTGTTCGCGCATACGCTGCCGCAGTTCGGCATCAGTACGCGATTTGCCGACTATCGCGATCCGCAAGCATTTGCCGGCCTGATCGACGACCGTACCAAGGCGGTGTTCGTCGAGTCGATCGGCAATCCGCGCGGCAACATCACCGATATCGAAGCGGTGGCGGCCGTGGCGCATGCGCATGGCGTACCGCTGATCGTGGACAACACCGTGGCCACCCCGTCGTTGCTGCGGCCGATCGACTTCGGCGCGGACATCGTGGTGCATTCGCTGACCAAGTATCTCGGCGGGCATGGCAACAGTATCGGTGGCGCCATCGTGGACAGCGGGCGCTTTCCGTGGGCGGAGCACAAGGCGCGGTTTCCGCGTCTCAACGAGCCGGACGTGAGCTACCACGGCGTGGTGTATACCGACGCGTTGGGCGAGGCCGCCTACATCGGCCGCGCGCGCGTGGTGCCGCTGCGCAATACCGGGGCGGCGTTGTCGCCGTTCAATGCGTTTTTGATCCTGCAAGGCATCGAAACCCTGCCGTTGCGCATGGAGCGCATCAATGCCAACACATTGGCGATTGCGACGTATCTGCAGCAACACGCGCGGGTGGCCTGGGTCAATTACGCCGCGTTGCCGGATCACCCCGAGCATGCGCTGGCGCAGAAGTATCTGGGCGGGCACGGCTCGGGCGTGCTGACCTTCGGCCTGCCCGGTGGGCGTGCGGCGGGTGCGCGGTTTCTGGATGCGCTGCAGTTGTTCACGCGGCTGGTCAACATCGGCGATGCCAAATCGCTGGCGACGCATCCTGCATCCACCACGCACCGTCAGCTCGATCCGGCCGAACTGGAACATGCCGGCGTCAGCGAAGACACCGTGCGCCTGTCGATCGGCATCGAACATATCGACGATCTGCTGGCGGATCTGGAGCAGGCGCTACAGGGAGCGTGAGGTTTTAGCGCAGCCAACAAGCCGGCTGTGCTCACCGCCAGGCGAGCGCGGCCGGTGCTCGGTGCGGCAGGTACCACGCGTCCACTCCGGTTCCTCCGCGCCGTCCACACCCACCTGACGACTGCTCGCTACGTTTTGTTGGCCACTCTTGGAACAGCGCTCCCGTCGGATACCAAGGCACGGCGTGCGCGCCACCGTCGCGCGTGTCTTGGTGCGCTCGTACTGCTAGCGCGGAGCGGAGCGGGGGTGGGTATGGCGCAGCGCGATGTCCGCCGGTACTGGCTTCGGTGAGCGCGGCAGCGCGGCTGGGGATTGGCTCTTCGGCTCGGTCAGACATCCTGTCTGACTCGCCGCCGCGGCACATCCTTGTGCCGCTCTCCGCCAATCCCCAGCCGCGCTNCTGGGGATTGGCTCTTCGGCTCGGTCAGACATCCTGTCTGACTCGCCGCCGCGGCACATCCTTGTGCCGCTCTCCGCCAATCCCCAGCCGCGCTGCCGCCTCGGGACGTCGCTTCCATGACCCGGACATCTTGAACACGCCAATGACGCTTGGCTTGAAGCCCTTCTGCCGCCCGGAACGGCTCGCCCCTCTCCCGTCGGGGCGAGGAGGAACAGCTTGCGCGCGATGGGCGCGGGTGGCCTTGGAGCGCACGCGCCGCAAGCGCAAGCGTGGGCTGGGGCGCGGAGCGGGGGGAGGGATCGCGGGCTCAATTACGGGGGCGAAGCCCACGCATATGTGCGAGATCAAGCTCGGTGGCGGACATACAAGTAATCCCAGCATGCTGCTTGCATCCATGGCATGAGGCTGCGCTCCGTCCCCTCATCCAGCGCTGCGCGCCACCTTCTCCCGATGGGAGAAGCAATCAGTAGTCACACCATCCCGGCGCGTGGCGACGCGCTGCGCTTGGCCGGTCGCACCAGACCGCTGAGGCGCCAGCCAATCCTGCTACCATGCGCGCCCCTGAGGTGACTGCCGGCTGGCCGGTGGTTTAAACGGGAATCCGGTGCGCGCATCGCCTTGGGCGAGTCGCAATTCCGGAGCTGCCCCCGCAACGGTGGGCGAGACAAGGGTCTGCACGTCACGCCACTGTGCTTTGCATGGGAAGGCGCAGACCCGGGAAGCATCCGCTTCCGCTCGCAAGCCCGGAGACCGGCCTGAGGGATTGACCCGGCACGCGGTGGGCGTGGCCTTGCGCGTCCGATGCTGCTGCGTCGGGCGGCTGGCCCGTTGCTGCGTGTCGCCCCATTGCCCCCGCGCGGGTCGGCGCGGTTTCAGGAGCAGCAGTAGATGTCCCTTTCTTCCGTTTTGCCGCGTCGCGCTGTGTTGGCCGCGGGGTTGTCGCTGTGCGTGATCAATCTGGCCCAGGCCGAAGCCGCTATCGATCTCGACGAAGTGGTGGTCACCGCCTCGCGGACCGCGCAGACCCAGGACCAGACGCTGGCGCCGGTCACGGTGATCGACCGCGCGCAGATCGAGCGCCGCCAGATCAATTCGCTGCAGGACCTGCTGCGAGGCGAAGCCGGGGTGTCGCTGGCCAATAACGGTGGTCCGGGTAAGGCGACCTCGTTGTTCCTGCGCGGCACCGAATCGGATCATCTGGTGGTGCTGATCGACGGCGTGCGCATCGGCTCGGCCACCGCCGGCGGTGCGGCGTTACAGGATCTGCCGATCGAGCAGATCGAGCGCATCGAGATCGTGCGCGGGCCGTTTTCCAGCCTGTATGGCTCCGAAGCATTGGGCGGCGTGATCCAGATCTTTACCCGTCGCCCGCAAGGCCGCTTCGTGCCGACGCTGAGCGTGGCGGCCGGCAGCGACAATGCGCGCCGTTATGGCGCCGGTGTCGCCGGACGCAGCCAGGGCGATCTGAGCGAAGCCGGCGGCTGGTATTCGGTCAACGCCGTGCATGACGAAACCGATGGCATCAATGCGTATCTGGACACCAGCTCGAGTGCCTACGATCCGGACCGCGACGGTTACCGCAACGATTCGCTGAGCGCGCAGGGCGGCTGGCGCTTCAATCAGCAGTGGGATGCGGACGTGCACGCCTTGCGTGCGCAGAGCCGCAACGAATACGACGGCTCAGCCTTCGGCGGCAATCTGTCCAAGGGCGTGCAGCAGGCCGTGGGCGGGCGCCTGCGCTATGCGCCCAGCGATGCGCTGACCTTCACCGCCAGCCTGGGCAGCAGCGCCGATTTCAGCGACGCGTATTACCAGGGTGCGTACCTGTCGACCTACGACACACGCCGCAAGCAGGGCTCGCTGCAGGCCGATGTCAACACCGGGCCGGGCCTGCTCACGGTCGGTTTCGACTGGCAGCGCGACGCCATCGCCAGCAGCGACACCTACGATGCCGATAGCCGCATCGACCGCGCTGCGTTTGCGCAGTGGCAGCAGAGCTTCGGCAGCCAGTCGCTGCAGGCCAGCCTGCGTCGCAACGACAACAGCCAGTTCGGTGGCAAGACCACCGGCAGCCTGTTGTGGGGCTGGGACTTCGCCGAGCATTTGCGCGTGACCGCCAGCTACGGCACTGCGTTCAAGGCGCCCACCTTCAACGAGTTGTACTACCCGGATTACGGCAATCCGTTGCTGGGGCCGGAGACCTCCAAGAGCGCCGAGCTGGGGCTGCGCGGCAGCTACGACTGGGGCACCTGGACGCTCAATGCCTTCCAGACCCGCATCGACGATCTGATCGCCTACGACGCCTCGCTGGTGGATGCCACCCATCCGTTCGGGCAGCCGAACAACATCGACCAGGCGCGCATTCGCGGTGTGGAAGCCGGCTACGACACCCAGCTGGCCGGCTGGACCGTGCGCAGCGCGCTGACCTGGCTACAGCCGCAGGCCGATGGCGAGGTCAATCACGGCAACTGGTTGCCGCGGCGCGCGCGGCAGAGCGGGCGCATCGATGCCGACCGCAGCTTCGGTGCCTTCAGCGTCGGCGCCAGCCTGTTCGGTTCCGGCAAGCGTTACGACGATCTGGCCAACACCGAGCGGCTGGCCGGCTACGGCCTGCTGGATCTGCGCGTGAGCTATGCGATCGACGCGGACTGGAAGGTGCAGTTCACCGCAAACAATATCTTCGACCGCCAGTACGAGACCGCACGCTGGTATGCGCAGCCGGGGCGCAATTATCTGCTCACCTTCCGCTACCAGGCGGCGCAGTAACGCGCGGGCGGTCGATGGCATGTGCGATGGCGGGATGCATCCGGCCGATAGCGACCGGCCGCAGCATCGCGCAACTCTTCGCACTGGTGGCAGTGCGTCGCTCCAACGCTCCACTGAGCAATCGGCTGCAGCCGGACGGCCAGTGACCCGGCAGCATCAGCAGCAATGTGCCACTCGTACACTGCAGCATCTCCCGTTTGCCTGTCTCCACTGCTAGCGCATCTGCGTCTGTACTCGAAGGAACACCGATGACCCCGCTCTCCCGTCCCGCCGAACGCGCTGTCTTCATCAGCTTGATGCTGGTGATGACTGTCACCCGCTTCCATCACGTCAGCGACTGGCTGCATCTGCCGGATGCATCGATGGCGGTGTTCTTTCTGGGTGGTCTGGCAGTGCGACGGCATGCGTTTTTTGTCGCCCTGCTGGTGTTGTCGGTGGCGATCGATTGGGCCGCGGTCACGGTGGCCGGTGTCAGCGACTTCTGCATCACCGCCGCCTATGCGGCGCTGCCGCTAGCGTACGGGGTGCTGTGGTACGCCGGCCGGGCCTATCACGCTCACCTTCGCCCGGATGCAAGGTCGATGTGTATTGCGTGGGCGCTGGGCACCTTGGCCGCTGTGGTGTCGTTCCTGATCTCCAACGGCGCGTTCTACTGGTGGGGCGGGCGCTATGCCGAGCCGCATTGGGCGCAGTATCTGCAGCGCGCAGCGCAGTGGGGCCCGTTGTTCGTGCGCACCACCGCGCTGTATCTGGCGGTTGCGCTTGCCGGCGCGTGGTGTGTATTGCGCTGGCGTGCCGCGCGCACTGCAGCGCCGTTATCGGCCCCGTTGGAGCGGTCATGACGGTTGCACGGCAAACGCGCACGCCGGCACGCGCGCCACTGCAAGGCACCGCCGCATGGATGTGCGGTAGCGCGCTGGTGCTGTTGATGGTGTGCACGCGCGGCGAGCATTTCGCCAGCGTGGATGCATTGCCCAGCGCATCCTGGGCGGTGTTTTTTCTGGCTGGTGCCTTGCTGCGCCCGCGGTGGATGCTGCCGCTGCTGTTCGGGGTGGCGTCTGCGCTGGATCTGATCGGCCTGGTCTCCGGCAGCATCAGCGATTGGTGTCTGTCGCCGGCCTATTGGGCGCTGGCATTGGCGTATGCGGCATTGTGGTTGGGTGGGCGCGTGTATGCCATGCAGCTGCACCGCGACGTGTGGCGCGATGCGGCCCGCCTGCTGTGCGCAGTGCTGCTAAGCGGCAGCCTGGCGTATCTGCTCTCCAAGGGCGGCTTCTACTTCTTGTCCGGCCGTTATCCGCAGGCCACGCTTGGCGGTTTTGTCGCGCGCGTGCCTGACTATTATCCGCACGCACTCGGCACGCTGGCAGGCTATGTCGGCGTCGCTTTCGCGCTGCTGGCTGCACTACGTGGCATCGTCGCACGTCATCCGATTGGAGCAAGCGCATGAGCACCCCTGAACACGACGACGCGCATTACCGCGAACGCGCGCAGCGCAAGAAGGAGTTGGTGGACCGACGCATCGCACGCGCGGTCATCGACCGTGGCGTGCTGCTGGTCAATACCGGTAATGGCAAGGGCAAGAGTTCGTCCGGTTTCGGCATGCTGGCGCGCTCGCTCGGGCATGGCCTTTACTGCGGCGTGGTGCAATTCATCAAGGGCACGTTTTCCACCGGCGAAGAAGCGTTTTTCCGCCGCTTTCCGGATCTGCTCGACTACCACGTGATGGGCGAGGGCTTTACCTGGGAAACCCAGGACCGTGCACTCGATATCGCCGCTGCGCAGGCCGCCTGGCA
Organism: Xanthomonas sp. Leaf148; assembly: GCF_001423585.1. Lineage (GTDB taxonomy): Bacteria > Pseudomonadota > Gammaproteobacteria > Xanthomonadales > Xanthomonadaceae > Xanthomonas. The sequence goes on from NZ_LMOP01000008.1 coordinate 1,195,680, forward strand.
ACTGGCGCGCGGCATGCTGGCCGACCCGCGCTACGACTTCGTGCTGCTGGACGAACTCAATATCGCCTTGGTCAAAGACTACATCGCGCTGGACGAGGTGCTCGCAGCCGTGGCTGCGCGTCCGCCCGGGCAGCATGTGGTGATCACCGGGCGCGGTGCGCCGGCCGGGTTGATCGAGGTCGCCGACACCGTCACCGAGATGCGCCTGATCAAGCATGCCTTCAACGCCGGCATCAAGGCGCAGCTCGGCATCGAGTTGTAGGCATGACCACGCGCATGCAATTGCCTGCAGCTGCATCGGCGTGTGTCCTGTCATGACGCAGGGACGCCCACCATGGCGCTGGTGATTGCCACGGCGGCCGTGCTGCTGGATCTGCTGCTGGGCGAACCGCGGCGCGCGCATCCGCTGGTGCTGTTCGGCCACTGGGCACAGCGCGTGGAAGCACGCCTGTACCGCGATCGTCGCGGTGCAGGCGTGCTCGCCTGGTGCACGACGGTGGTGCCATGGACGCTCCTGGCAGCCGCGTTGCAAGCGCTGCTGTGGTGGTGGTCGGCGTGGGCGGCAACTGTCTTTGCCGCCGTCATGCTGTACCTGGCGCTGGGATTGCGCAGCCTGGGCGAACATGCGCAGCCGGTGATCGACGCATTGCAGGCCGACGACCTGGCAGCGGCGCGCACTGCCGTGGGCCGCATCGTCAGCCGCGACACCGCCGCGCTCGATGCCACGCAGGTTGCCGCCGCAGCGACCGAGTCGGTGCTGGAAAACGGCAGCGATGCGGTGTTTGCCGCGCTGTTTTGGGGTGTGCTGCTCGGCGCGCCGGGCGCAGTGCTGTATCGGCTGTCCAATACGCTGGATGCGATGTGGGGCTATCGCACGCCGCGCTACACCAACTTCGGCTGCGCTGCGGCGCGCATCGACGATGTGCTCAATTGGGTGCCCGCGCGGCTCACCGCCGCGACGTACGCGCTGCTCGGCCGCAGCCGTACCGGCATGCGCTGCGCCTGGCAGCAGGGGCGCAGCTGGAAGAGCCCCAATGCCGGCCCGGTGATGGCGGCCGGTGCCGGCGCGCTGCAGGTGCAATTGGGTGGGCCAGCGCCGTACCACGGCCACTGGCAGACACGGCCGCGCCTGGGCGAGGGCCTGCCGGCCAGCGCCGGCAGCGTGCGCCGTGCGCTGCTGCTGGTGCGTGCCGGGGTGCTGCTGTGGTTGTTGCTCGGTGCACTGGCGTTGGCGCTGGTGACGCCATGACCGGCCGCCAACCCCTTGCGCGCAGGCGCTGCGTCGACCATCGGCAATCTCTGTGCAGTCACGCACCATCTCGTGGAGTCGCTCATGCTTGAACACGGAGGCCGGTTGCGCCGCGCCGCGCAGACCTACGGGATTGCGCTGTCGCACTGGCTGGATCTGTCTACCGGGGTGAGCCCGTTCGCCTGGCCCGTGCCTGCCATCCCGGAGCAGGCGTGGCAGCGCCTGCCGGAAGACGACGATGGTCTGGCCGAGAGCGCCGCGGCCTATTACGGCGCGCCGCATGTATTGCCGGTCGCCGGCTCGCAGGCGGCGATTCAGGCCTTGCCGCTGTTGCGCAGCCGCAGCCGGGTGGGCGTGCTGGCACCGGGGTATGCCGAACATACACACGCGTGGCGACGCGCCGGCCACACCGTCGTACCGCTGCCGGCGGGGCCGTTGCTGCAGACGGCAGAGACCTTCGATGTGGTGGTGCTGATCCATCCCAATAACCCAGGCGCAGAGACCTTCGATCGCGAAGTGCTGTTGCAGCTGCATGCACGTCTGGCAGCACGCGGCGGTTGGTTGGTGATCGACGAAGCCTTCATGGATGCCACGCCGCACGACAGCGTGTGCGCGCAGACGCTGCAACCGGGCTTGATCGTGCTGCGCTCGGTCGGCAAGTTCTTCGGCATGGCCGGTGCGCGGGCCGGGTTCGTGTGCGCGCAGCCGCAGTTGCTGGATGCACTGCGCGAGCAGTTGGGGCCATGGACGGTGAGCGGCCCCACCCGCTGGGCGCTGCAGCAGGCGTTGGCAGATACTCACTGGCACGCGCAGGCCCGCGAACGCCTGCACGCGGCAGCGCAGCGGCTTGCGCAGCTGTTGCGCAGTCATGCGATCGCACCCACCGCAGGCACTGCGTTTTTCCAATGGTGTCGGCGCGACGATGCGGCGGTGTTGCATGCGGCGCTGGCGCAACGCGGCATCCTGACCCGCCTGTTCGATACCCCGGCCAGCCTGCGCTTCGGCCTGCCGCCCGATGCGGCCGCCGAAGCACGCCTGGATGCGGCACTGGGCGAGGTATTGGCGTGAGCGCACGCGTGTTGATGGTGCAGGGCTGCACCTCCGATGCCGGCAAGAGCACGCTGGTGGCCGCGCTATGCCGCTGGCTGCATCGCCAGGGCGTGGCGGTGGCGCCGTTCAAGCCGCAGAACATGGCGCTGAACTCGGCAGTCACCGTCGATGGTGGCGAGATCGGCCGCGCGCAAGCGGTGCAGGCGCAAGCCTGCGGACTAGAGCCGCACACCGACTTCAACCCGGTGTTGCTCAAACCCAACAGCGACACCGGGGCGCAGGTGATCGTGCATGGACACCCGGTCGCCACGCTGGATGCGGTGGGCTACCACGCTTACAAGGCCACCGCGCTTGCCGCGGTGTTGGCCTCGCACGCACGGCTGGTCGAGCGTTTCGACGTGGTGCTGGTGGAAGGCGCGGGCAGCCCGGCAGAGATCAATCTGCGCGCCAACGATATCGCCAACATGGGCTATGCCGAGGCGGTGGATTGCGCGGTGATCCTGATTGCCGACATCGACCGTGGCGGCGTGTTCGCGCATCTGGTCGGCACCTTGGCCTTGCTGTCGGAGAGCGAACGCGCACGCGTTGCCGGGTTTGTCATCAACCGCTTTCGTGGCGATCTGGCGCTGTTGCAACCGGGCCTGGACTGGCTGGAACGCGAAACCGGCAAGCCAGTGCTCGGCGTGTTGCCGTATCTGCACGGCCTGCAGCTGGAGGCCGAAGATGCGCTGCCACGGCAGGCGCTGCACAAGCCGCACGCGCAGCTGCGCGTGGTGGTGCCGGTGCTGCCGCGGATCAGCAACCACACCGATTTCGATGCCTTGCTGGCGCATCCGCAGGTGGAGGTGCAACTGGTCGGCCCGGGCCAGACGCCACCGCCCTGCGATCTGATCGTGCTGCCCGGCAGCAAGGCGACGCGCCAGGATCTGCAGTGGCTGCGCGCGCACGGCTGGGACACCGCCATCGCACGCCACCTGCGGTATGGCGGCAAGCTGCTCGGGATCTGCGGCGGTCTGCAGATGCTGGGCGAGCAGATCCACGACCCCGATGGCATCGAAGGCCCGGCCGGCAGCAGTGCCGGGTTGGGCTGGCTGGCACTGGACACGCAGTTGCACGCGCACAAGCAATTGCACCGCGTACACGGGCTGCTGGCGCTCGGCGACGTGGCTGCCAGCGGCTATGAAATTCACTGCGGTCTCAGCACCGGCGCTGCGTTGGCGCGGCCGCTGGTGCAGCTGGACGATGGCCGCAGCGATGGCGCCATCTCCGACGACGGCCAGGTGCTGGGCACCTATCTGCACGGCATCTTCGATCACCCGCAGGCACTGGCCGCGTTACTCGCATGGGCCGGCCTGGCGCAGGCAACGCCGCTGGATCTGGCGGCGTTGCGCGAGGCCACGCTCGACCGTCTTGCCGATGCGGTGCACACGCATTTAGACACCGCCGCGCTGACGCGGCTCACCAGCAAGGAACCGGCATGCGGCAGTTGATTCTGGGTGGCGCGCGCTCGGGCAAGAGCGCACTGGCCGAACGCCTTGCCGCCAGCGCGGCCGAGCACGTGTGCTATGTGGCCACCGCGCAGGCGTTCGATGACGAAATGCAGCAACGCATCGCCCATCACCGCAGCCAGCGCCCGTCGCATTGGCAGTGCGTGGAAGAACCCATCGCCTTGGCCGCCACGCTGCAGGCGTTGGCCGCACCTGATCGCTGCGTGTTGGTCGATTGCCTGACGCTGTGGCTGAGCAACTTGCTGGGCCAACCGGATGCGGGCACATTTACGCGCGAACGCGACGCACTGCTCGCAACGCTGCCGCAGTTGCCTGGGCAGATCGTACTGGTCAGCAACGAAGTGGGGCAGGGCATCGTGCCACTGGGCGAACTCACGCGTCGTTTCGTCGACGAAGCCGGCCGGCTGCATCAGGCATTGGCGCTACAGTGCGAGCGTGTGGTGTTTGTCGTGGCGGGTTTGCCGATGGTGTTGAAGGGAGAGCAGCTGTGAGTAGCGACTGGATCTTTGCCGCATGCGCAGTGCCGGATGCGCGCGTGCGCGCGGCTGCGCTGGAACGGCAGGAACAACTGACCAAACCGCCCGGCGCGTTGGGCCGGCTGGAGCAACTGGCCGTGCAATTGGCGGCCTGGCAACGCACCGCGCAGCCGACCGTGCAGCGGGTCTGGATTGCGGTGTACGCGGCCGACCATGGCGTTGCCGCCGAGGGCGTGTCGGCGTTTCCGCAGGCGGTCACCGGCGAGATGGTGCGCAATTTCGCACGCGGCGGTGCGGCCATTGCGGTGTTGGCGCGCGAACTCGGTGCGCGTCTGGAAGTGGTGAATCTGGGCGTAGTCAACGACCCCGGCGAGTTGCCGCGCGTACGTCGCGCCTGGATCGCACCCTCCAGCGCCAACATCTGCGAGCAACCGGCGATGACCCCCAGCCAGTTGCGCGACGCGCTGGCCGCCGGTGCGGAGAGCATCGCGCAGGCCAAAAATTGCGACACGCAGTTGTTTGTCGGCGGCGAAATGGGCATCGGCAACACCACCGCCGCTGCCGCGTTGGGCTGCGCGCTGTTGTCGCAGTTTCCGCAGGCGATGGCTGGCGCCGGCACCGGCCTGGATGCCGAAGGCATCGCGCACAAGGCAACGGTGATCAGCCGCGCATTGGCCTTGCACGCCGACGCCACCACGCCGCTGGAACGGTTGCGCCGGCTCGGCGGGTTCGAGATCGCCGCCCTGGTCGGCGCGTATATCGCCGCCGCGCAGGCCGGCATTCCGGTGCTGGTGGATGGCTTCATCACCACCGCTGCGGCGCTGGTGGCCACCCGTCTGAATCCCGGCGTGCGCGAATGGCTGTTGTTCGGACACCGCTCACAGGAGCGCGGCCACGCCGCCTTGCTACGCGCCCTGGATGCCGAGCCGTTGCTGCAACTGGACCTGCGCCTGGGCGAAGCCAGTGGCGCAGCGGTGGCGATTCCACTGCTGCGCAGCGCCTGCGCCTTGCACAACGGCATGGCCACCTTTGCCGAAGCGGGAGTGTCAGACGCATGAGCACGCAGATCACCTTGCTGCGGCACGGTGACACCGGGCAGCGCAGCTATCGCGGCCAGCTCGACGACCCGCTCACCGAGCTGGGTTGGCAGCAATTGCGCGCGGCCACCGCCGAGGGCGAATGGGATGTGGTGGTGTCGTCCACCTTGCAGCGCTGCGCAGCCTTCGCTACCGAACTGGCCGACGCGCGCGGCTTGCCGCTGCAGCTGGACGCACGGCTGCGTGAGTATCACTTTGGCCGCTGGCAAGGCGTGCCGGTGGCCGAGATCGATCGCGACGAAGGCGAAGCGCTTGGCCGCTTCTGGGCCGACCCGCTGCACCACCCGCCGCCGCAGGCAGAACCGTTCGAGGCGTTCTGCGCGCGGCTCGCCGCGGCGCTGGATGCGGTGGTCGCCACCTACCCGGCGCGTCGCGTGCTGGTGGTCACCCATGGCGGTGCCATCCGTGCAGTGCAGTGCATGGTGGCTGGCAATGGATTCGGCCGCATGACCGAGCTGGCGGTGCCGCACGCCTCGCTGCATCCACTGGTCTGGCCACCGGCCGATAATGTTGCTGCAGCGCTGCCATCGGTGCCTGCAGCAGCGCCGCAGTCTGCACACGACGCCGGATGATCGATGGGCTGCTCGCGGCGATCGGATTCCTGACCCGCATTCCGGTGCCCGGTGCGGTGTTCACCCGGCCGGGCGTGCAGGCACGTTCGTTGCCGTGGTATCCGGGGGTCGGCCTGCTGCTCGGTGCGCTGCTGTGTAGCCTGGCGTGGTGCCTGCGCGATGTCGCGCCATTGCTGGGCGCGGCATTGCTGTTGAGCGCATGGACCTGGCTGACCGGCGCCCTGCACCTGGACGGGCTGGCCGACATGACCGACGCCTGGGTCGGCGGTATGGGCGACCGCGCGCGCACGCTGGCGATCATGAAAGACCCCACCAGCGGACCGATGGCAGTGACCGCCGTGGTGCTGGTCTTGCTGCTCAAATGCGCCGCACTGGCCACATTGCTGCCGCACGCACCGGGTGCGCTGTGGCTGGCGCCATTGCTGGCACGTGCCGCGGTGGTGGCGGCGTTCTTGACCACGCCGTACGTGCGCGCTGGCGGCCTGGGCAGCGCGCTGGTCGCCGCACCACGCACAAGCTTGTGGCTGGCGTTGATACTGGCGACCGTGGTCTGCGTCGCTGCCGGTATGGCGAGCGCGGCTCTGTGCCTCGGTAGTGCTGCACTGGTCTTCGTTCTATGGCGCCGCGCCTGCATGCAGCGCCTGGATGGCATGACGGGCGATACCTGCGGCGCACTGGTGGAACTGACTGAAACGGCCGTGCTAGTGACGCTGGCGCTGTGGCTGGGTTGAGCCGCACGTTGTGCAACGGGGTGCAACATTCCGCAAGATCGGGACCGCGCAGGCACGCGATGCAGGCGATGCTGATGCCGTCACCAGGGAGCCAACACCATGCATGCAGCAGACTCAGCAGTTAGCAGTTGGCAACGCGGCGTGGAGCGCGTCATCGCGCATCTGCAGGCCAGCATTCGCAGCGGCGCCGCATTGCCGGATCTGGCCGAATTGGCAGGCATCGCGCACCAGTCGCCGTATCACTTCCATCGGGTCTATCGCGCCCTGACCGGTGAGACCGTGGGCCACACGGTGGCACGCTTGCGGTTGAGCCAAGCCCTGCATCTGTTGGGCAGCGACGATGCGTCGGTGACCGAGGTCGCGCTCGCAGTCGGTTACCAGACACCTCAGGCGCTGGCGCGTGCCTGCCGCAGCGCACTGCAGGCCAGTCCCACCGTCTTGCGCTCGGCGCCCGCATTGCGGGCCAGCAAGCTGCAGCAGTTATCGACGCCGGCAACGTTGGCAAACAGCCCGTCAGCACCGCTGCAGGTTAGCGTGCAGACGCTGGAGCCATTCGAATTGGTGGTGCTACGCAAGCGCGGCGCATTCGACGACCTGGATCGCGGCTTCGGCCGGATTGTGGCCTGGGCGGCGCGCGCCGGCATCGTCGACAGCCTGCAATGTCTGGTGGGATTGCCGCTGAGCGATCACCGCGACGTTCCGGCGCACGCGCATCTGTTCGAATGCGGTGTGGGCTTCGACGCAGTGGCCATGCCAGCAGCGCCCTTGCAGTTGCGCCGTCTGGACGGCGGACCGCACGCCGTCCTGCGGCATGTGGGTTCGTATGCCGGGCTGGAAGATGCGCTGGACCAGCTATTGGCCGCCTGGCTGCCCGGCAGCGGCTACCTGCTGCGCGATGCACCGCTGCATTACCTGTATCTGGACGATCCGGAAGAAACACCCGAAGCGATTCTGCGCGCCGATATTCGGGTGCCGGTGGCGGCGACCCAAACGCGTGGTTGAGGTGACGGACGCAGTGCCGCACGCGTAGCTGAGTTGCAGAGCGATTGTGCAAGCTGTTGCCTGCGCGCGAAACATCTGCACGCGCAGGGCCGACATGCTCGCTGAGTTGCTTTCAGAGCGGCCAACAAAACGTAGCGAGCAGTCGTCAGATGGGTGTGGACGGTGCGGAGGAACCGGAGTGTAAGCGTGGTCCATGCTGCACCGAGCATCGGTCGCGCCCGCCTGGCGGTGAGCACAGTCCTTTTGTTAGGGATGCTCTGAACAAGTCCCTGGGTAGTGCCGGCCGCTGGCCGGCAGTCTGAGCGACAATGACGGTACATGTTGAGGAGCCATCCATGCAGCTGACATTCGGCGATGCCGAGGGCCTGGGCAAGCGCAAGCAGACCCGACGCGAGATCTTCCTAGCCGAGATGGAACAGGTGGTCCCCTGGAAGGCGTTGCTGGCCCAGATCGAGCCGCATTACCCGCGCTCGGGCCGCGTGGGTCGGCCGCCGTACTCAATGGAAACGATGCTGCGCATCCACCTGCTGCAGCAGTGGTATGCATTGAGCGGCCCTGGCATGGAGGAAGCGCTGCACGAGATCGCCTCAATGCGGTTGTTTGCGCGGCTCAGCGGCCTTGACGCGATTCCGGATGAGACCACGATCCTCAACTTCCGTCGTCTGCTGGAGACGCACGGCCTTGCGGCAAAGATGCTCGAAGCGGTGAACGCGCACCTTGCCCGCAAGGGCCAAAGCCTGCGTGCTGGCACGATCGTAGATGCCACGATCATCAACGCGCCAAGTTCCACCAAGAACGCCAACAGGTCGCGCGACCCGCAAATGCACCAGACCCGCAAGGGCAACCAGTGGTACTTCGGGATGAAGGCGCATATCGGCGTTGACGAATTTTCCGGTCTGGTGCACCACGTGAAGTGCACGGCAGCTAATGTGGGCGATGTCACAGTCACCCACGCGCTGTTGCACGGCAAGGAAGCCGGTGTGTTCGGCGATAGCGGCTACAGCGGTGCAGACAAACGTGCTGAACTGTCCGACTGCAAGGCGACGTTTTTCATCGCTGCCAAGCGCTCAAAGGTGAAAGCGATCGGCAACGCACGGGAGCGAAAGCAGGTTGAGCGCTGGGAGAGTTGCAAAGCCAGCATACGCGCTAAGGTCGAACACCCGTTCCGCGTGATCAAACGGCAGTTTGGCTACACCAAGGTGCGTTATCGAGGTCTGGCGAAAAACACCGCGCAGGTACTCACCCTGTTTGCGCTGTCCAACCTGTGGATGGTGCGCCGGCAGTTGCTGCCGACGTAGGGGTTACTCCGTCCCGAGGTGCCAACAAGGGCACCTCGAGGGCAGAAAGCAATGGCAATCGCATGCGCCTGATGGGTCCGGACCACTCAGATGCTGGAAATTCAGCACTCCGTGGTGATTGCTCAGAGCATCCCTAGGCGCTGCTACCACCGGCATCCGTCAGCGTGCGTTGTCTGCTGCGTTCTCCGGCGCAGGTGCAACACCGGCGTCGCTCGTGGCTTCCCGGCACTTAGAGAAGTTCCGCGCTTGGTCTACAAGCCTAATGAGGGCGTTCCGCCACAAGGCTTAGCATTTCCGATGTCGCTGCAGCACAATCGACCTGGAAGCGGCTGGTTCCGGAAGAAGCTTCAAAAATTGCGTGCTCAAATTTTGAGAACGTCTTGATAGCATTAGCATACGTGCGCGGTAGAGCGCGAGTTGGTATAACGGGTAAGGAAGCGCTCATGACACGACAAATCACAAAACTCGTAATCGGTGTGGGCATCATGGCTATCACGACGCAAGTCGGGGCCACCAAGTTTCTGATCGATATGCAAGGTGCAGCCGGAAATCGTGTCAACGTCTACGCCAGTGACGCAATTATGGACCACACACCGATCAATGATGATCTCGCAAATCCTGACTCAAACCGGGTCATTCAGATTGATTTGACGATGGTCTATGAAGCGGTCAACCAACCCCTATGGTTGGAATATCAACTTCAGTTCAAATGCCCCAAGTCGATTCGGCGCGGCCGTGGCGCACCCAAGCACAAGGCTGATTCAACCGGCATATTGGAAACGCCGGATTCCGTGGAATTCCGGCTGGCCAGCGGCGCAAAGACAATGAAACAGGATCCGGCGATCATTGATCTCCAGCCCACCGATTGGCAAAGTACGACCAGCTACACGATGCGACAGGCATGGAATGTAGCCTGCAACAGTGACAGCATTAACGGCGCCAAAGAAGCTGCGTCGGTCAACCGTGTGGTTAAGTCCGACACATTGCGACCGAAACTGGCAGCCATTGGTTTGAATGGACTGGAACTGGTTCCCGATGGACTGTCAATGAGTTCGCTTGCCGACTTTACCTGGGAAACGCTGTGGTCCGATGTACCGAAGCCCGCGATCAATAACGGCCGCAAGCTGACGCCAGCAGAATCGGCAGCGCTCAATGCAAAATTGGCCCAAATGCAGCAACAAGTAACCGAAGCGCAGGGGGAGGTGCAGGACAAGCTGGCGACGATGGACGCCAATCTGGATTTTATTCGGACCGCCGCTGAATACCGGGGAAAAAGGCGTTTAACACGCAGTGAATCGCTCCTGATCCAGGTGTGGGCGGGTAAGACTGAGCAAGAGGTCGTCGCCGCGAACGGCAACCCAGCTATCCGTCAGGCTGGGATCGCGCGGACGCTCTCTTATGGGCAGGCCTTTGACAATCGCGTGATGTGGCAGAATCTCGTGACTGGCGCGACTTACAATGGCGGCGGTTATAAAAGTTGCAACGTCCGCTATGTGCTGATCCCGGACAGCGCCGGGATGCTGAGGGTTGCCGATGTGAATATCTTCGTTCAGACGAGTGGCGACACAAGTGGGATAGGGCGCGCCTGCACCGACATCTTGAACGTGCCAAACGGCTGAAATCATGGTCTATTTTCGAGCCGCGCTCATGCAAGCCGAAAGCTGGCGATACGCCAGCTGCAACTGGACAACTTTTGACCGGAACACCTCTTTCCCCTGAAGCTGGACGGCGAGCTCATTACTGTCCGGCTTTTCCTGCACCGATTTCTGCACGTCGATGGTCAGCAACAACGCCCCACTGCTCTGGCCAGGCATGCTCACATGGGCGGCCTGAACATTCTGCGTAGGGTGGTTGGTAGATGACAACGTGATCGGAGCGATCTCGGTCTTTGTCACCGGGGGGATTTTCTCGCTGATGAGCCAAAGACTGCCATTACCCTTTCTCGCCATCCCAGCGTCGGCGGGACCGCGAAGCGACAAGGTGGAATCTGGCGTGATGAAATTAACCGAGCAGTGGTAACCGGTGTTGACGGGTTCGCGTACCAGCACCCAATTGCCCTCAACCCCTTTGAAGAAGGATTCGCTGAACATCGGCTTATCCGGATCCGCGCCCCCAAGCAACTCAGGGGCGATTTGAGCAAGGCAGGGGCTAGTCCATGCCATGGTGACTACTAAGCCGATCAGCCAATTCTTCATCTAAAATCGTTCTCCATTCGTTGGTCCGGACATACGGTTTCGTGCAATTCTTGTCGTGACCCTATGCAAGCGGCTACGTGCCATAGCTTAGCCTTCCAGGATGGCAGTGGGGGTTCTACCCCGTTTTCACGGACACTTACAGGAAGGTGGATTCAGGCCGTGATGAGTATTTATGTCAAAGCATAGTAAGTTCAGTGCCGAGTTCAAGCGCGGTGCGGTTGAGCAACGGTTCCGAGCGTGCAGCTTCCAGCATCCGGAGCCATTCCTGCGCTTGGCACGCGGTGAGCGATAGCCAGGCCAAATCTTCCGGGAGCAGCTCGCGACCTTCCGGAAGTGATCAGGCGATCACCGAGGAAATAGAACCGGTCCGAGGGCCGTTCAGATCTATACGATGGTGCGGGTCGAACTCAATCATGCCGCGATCTCATCCTTGGCCGGGGTCTGAGGGCACAGGCAAGAGCCGAGCCAGATGCCAACTGATGGATGGTGCGCCGGCAATTGCTGCCGGCCCGGGGGTAATGTTGCTTGGTGGCAGCTAAAACCGCTAGAAAGTTGCAGACATCGCACCAAACGCGACATGTTGTTCTTCACTGACATGCAAGAAGCTGGAATTTGAGAGGTTTGGTGGGTCGTTCAGACCTCCCTAGGAGAATTGCCACTGGACAACGATCCGATTGGCTAACTTCTACGAAATTTCTGCACAGCTACTTCGAGTCACCTCATGAAATTGCGGCAACAGCACATCTGCATGCGGGCCTACTGACCCAGGCCTAAGCTTTGTTCGTCCGCAATCGGTAAGTCAATGCCCCTCAGTTAGAAACACCTTCTGCGGCGGCGGATGCATCAAAAATTGCTGGTGCGAGATATTCCACGCATAAGCGCCTGCCAGCGGAAACGCCAGGCAGTCGCCCGGGGCCAGTGCGGCGACGGGTTGGTTGCGCGCCAGGACGTCCTTGGGCGTGCAGAGCTGGCCGACCAAGGTCACCGGTGTGTCGCTGATGACCGGCGCGTGCGTCCCGCGCAGCACGCGGAATGGGTGGTCGTGCGCTTGCGCGGCCGGTGTGCGGAAGTGATGGGTGCCGCCGCGTGCGATCGCAAACCAATCGCCGTGGCTGCGTTTGAGGTCCAGGACCTCCATCAAATACCAACCGCAGTTGGCGCTGACGTAGCGGCCCGGTTCCAGGCGCAGACGCAGCGCGCTGCCGTGTTCGTGCAGCAACGCGGGCAGCCCGGCGCAGAAACCAGCCCAGTCGAACGAGGACTCCGGCGATAGATAATCCACGCCGAAGCCGCCGCCCGCGTTGACCCGCAACGGCCCGAGCGCATAGGTCTGCCGCCATTGCTGCACGGTGCGCAAGTACGCAGCAACCAGATGCAGTTGCGCGCCGGCATCGCGTTGATGCGACATCAGATGGAAATGAAAGCCCTCCAGTCGCAGCGACGGGCTGGTGCGCAGCAGCTGCATGGCGGCGTCCAGATCCTGCGGGTCCAGGCCGAATGGCGAGGGCTGCCCGCCCATCATCAACCGCGTGCTCTGTGCGCCGGGCACGGCGATGTTCATGCGCAGAAACACCGGGACGCAGCGGCCGGCGTGTGCCGCGATGGTGGCCAGCCGTTGCAGCTCGCCGATGCTTTCCACGTGCACGGTGCAGTCGGGCAGGGCAGCGGCCTGGGCCAGCTCGCTGTCGAGTTTCCCCGGCCCGCCAAACAGCAGCGCTGCCTGCGGTTGCTGCGCATGCAGCCAGGCAAGTTCGCCACCGGACGCGGCTTCGAAGCCATCCACATGCGGCGCCAGCGTCTGCAGAATCTGCGGCTCTGCATTGGCTTTTGCCGCATAGAACAGCTCGCACTGCGCCGGCAGCTGCGCGCGCATCCAGGCCGCATGCGCGTGCAGTGCGGCCAAATCGTACAGGTACGCGCAAAGCGGGCCATCGCTGCTCGCCCGTAGCTGCGGCAGCGCGTGGATCACTGCGGCGGTGTCGATGCGCAGGCTCACGCGGCCACCTGCCGCGCGGTGGCGATGTGTGCAATCGGGTTGGGTAATGGGGTGTAGTCGGACTGACGGTCGGCCCGTTGCAGCAGGCGCGTGCCGAGATTGTTCTTGCCCGGCAGTGGGGCGCCGTCGATCAAGCCTTGCAGCGCGGGTTGCGCGCCGTAGCGTTGTTGCCAGCGTGCGGCGAGCTCGCCCACGCACTGCCACAGCCGCACTTCCAGCACGCCATCGCCCTCGGTCAGATGGAAGATGGCTTCCGCCAGATTGTTCACCAGCGCGCAATAGGCAACGCGTTTCCAGCCTTGTTCCGGCGTGTAATACAGCGATTGCCGCGCACGTTCGCCCACACCCTGCAAGCGGCTTTCCGGCCAATGGTGGGCCAGCAGCTTGGTGCCTTCCAGATCGCGAATCCACACGCGCGTCGGCCAGCCGTCGGCAAAGCCGATCACGGTGTTCTGCAGATGCGGTTCCAGCGCGATGCCATGCTGGAACAGCGCGCTCCACACGCCATCCAGCAACAGGCCTGCATAAGCGCGGAACCACAGCAGTGTGGCGGTATGGCGGTCCATCTGTGCGCTGCTCAGCGCCTGCAAGCGCTGGGCACACGCGCTGTTGCCCTGCGCATCACAAGTAAACAGGGCGGCGGCCACCTGCGGCTGCCAACGTGCGCGTTGCGCAGCAGGAATGGTCTTGCGATACAGGATGCCGAAACTTTCGGACAACGCACGTGCGGCCTGCGGGTCGGCATCGTGCAGGGCGCGGTCGATCTGCGCGACATCCAGCGACGTGGCGGCAGGCTCCAGCATCACGTCGAAGCCCGGTACCTGCGCCGCCAGTGCCTGCCAGCTGGGCGCCAGCAGGTCGGTCAGCGCGACCGCACTTTCCAGTTCGTACCACGCATTCTTGCGGACGCAATTGGTCAGCCGCACATGCACCGAGCACTTGAGAAAGTAATCCAGCTGCGGGTGATACAGCGTCCGCACCGACGAGGTGGGCCGTAGTACATCGCCGCGCAGGCCGACCGGCGTGATCCATCCGCGCGCTTGCAAGGTGCGCAGCAGCGGGTCGTCGAGCAGGCGTTGCGCCTCCCACGGATGGCAGGGGTAGAGATCGTCGCTGCCGGACAGCTGCCTCAGGCTGGCGCGCACGTTCTTGCCTTGCACGCGCAGCAGGCGTGGGTCGATACGGAACCAGAACAACTGAAATGCCGCACGCGCTTCCGGTGCACAGGCGAGCACGTGGTCAAGCGCCACGCCTTCGCGGCTTTTCGGTGTGGGATGAAGCGCGTGGCCCCACAGCATCGATTGCTCGGCATCGATCATCGCATCGCCGGTGGGTGCGGTGCGCTGTGCCTGGCGCAGCATCGCTGCGGTGATCGCCACGCTGTTGGCGCTTTGCGCAAGCAGCTCCGGGTTGACCGCCTGCGTGCTGCCCAGCGATTGCAGCAGGCAGCGCGCCAACGCATGCGCGTCGAGCGCGTGCCACGGTTGGCCGGCACTTTTGAGAAACGGTGTGGACGCGAAGCGGCAGCGGCCCAAACGGTCTGCGTAGGCAATGCGCACGCACACCGCGCCGGTATCGCCAAGGTCGATGCGCAGCCAACGTTGCTCGGCCATGCGCGGCCCGGGGCGATCCAGCCCGCGGTAATCGAAATCGGCTGCGCGTTGCGGGATGGCAAACTCGCGCAGGTAGCAGTTCAACCAGCAACTGCAGGCCTGTGCATCGGCCATGCTGTCGTACCAGGGGTCATGCATCGTGTGCAGCGACATCGGCAGTTCTCCTTGAAGGAAAGCGCACCGCAACGGTGAGCGCAGCGCCAGCCGCAGCAACGGCGGCGGCCAGGAAAGGAAGTGCGGGGCCGGCGGCCTGAGCCAGCGCACCGGCTGCGGCGCCAGCGGCCACGCCGGCCCACTTGCCGCAGGCATCGAAACGGCCGAACAGGCGGCCGGCGCCCTGGCCGCTGGCGACCAGCGCCAGGCTGCGATTGAGCCCGCGCAGGCCGAACAACATGCCAACGCCGAACAGCAGCCGCGCCACCGCCAGCGCGACGGCGTCGTGCAACAGCGCCTGCCACAGGCAGGCCAGCGCAAACAGCAGCAGCCCCGGGATCAGCCATGCCTCGCCATCGCCGCGCCGCCACCACGGCAACACCACCAGATAGACCAGATGCGGCAGGCTGTAGAGCAGGCCGGCAAGCGCGTCGTGACCGGCACCGCGTTCAAGCGCATAGGGAATAAAGTACGGAAACGTCACCACCATCGCGAAGCAAAACAGAAACTGCGCGAGCAACAAGGCCGGCCACAACGATGCTGTGGTGGCCGACGGGTGTGTTGCAGGTTCGGTAGCTGATGACGTCGTCGCAGATGCAAGTGGACGCGCGTTGGGCTGATCCGCCGGCAATCGCCAGGTCAATGCAAAGGCAAGCAATGGCAGCAACGCGAGCGCGCGGTAGAGCGACTGCGCCGGACCCAAGGCGAGGGCCAGCCCCAGCAACGCCGGTGCGCTGACCATCGCCAGTCGCGCCGAATACTGCGTCCAGTCCAGTGCGCGCGCCAAGGGGCCGGCCTGCGGTTGGCTGGCCAGATACGCATTGGCCGCCGCCAGCGAGCCGCCGCAGGTGCCTTGCACGATCAGGCCGATCACCAGCCAGGTCAGCGAGGGTGCGAAGCCGGCAATCGCAAAGCCCAATGCCAGCCCCAGTTGCGCGCGCAGCAACGAGCGTTTGCGTCCGTAGCGGTCCGCCAATCGCCCCCAGGTGCTCGCCGTCAACGCAGTGCACAAGGTGGGCAACACATACAGCACGCCGCTCCAGCCCACCGCCGCGGTGGGCGCCAGTTCGGCCAGAACCTGCGGCAGAAACAGCGGCATGCCCAGGGCGGTGAAGGCCGCCAGATAGTGGGCCGCCAGCACCGGGGCGAGGATGCGTTTCATCGCTGACCACCGGCATGGCGACGCGGCTGCGGCTGTGTGTGCGCAAACGTGGTGCCGAACGGATTGGGCGCGCTGTCGCCGTAGAACTTGTTGATATCGGTCGCACCGGTGAGCTGCTTGCTGAGCAGGCTGCCGGCGCTGAGCAGGTACTTCACCGGCAACCGTGGTGCGGCCAGCAGGCGCCGCGCGGGCGCGGTGTCGATGCCATCGGCATCCAGCGTTGCCAGCGTCTGCGCAACCTGGTCCTGCAGTTGCGCAGCCAGCGGCGCGCGCAAGGCCGGCTGCCAGTCGGCCAGACCTTCGAGTATCGCCTGCAGATCCAGTTGCAGCACGATGGTGCAGAACATCTGCGCCAGCGCGTGTGTCTCGTTCACCGCGATCCGTGCGTCCTGCAGCGCGCCCAGGGTCTCGATGTACGGCAGCTGGGCACGCAATTGCGGCATCGCGATCCGCGCGGCGTCGTTGTCCTTCATCAACAGGCGCGTGGGCTGGCCATGCGCATAAACCAGTACGCTGTTCTGTTGATTGGCTTCCAGCGCAATGCCGTAGCGCAGCCACAGCCGCAGATGCACCGCGAGCAACAGTTCGGTGTATTCGCGCCACCAGGCCTGCACATCGCCGTGCGCGAACCGGTCGGCCAGATGCAGCGCCAGCGGCCGGCCGTCGGGCATCGGTGCGCATAGCGCGGCCACCGGGACCAGCGTGGTGGCGTCCAGCGGCGGATAACGCCGCACCAGATAGGCCAGATGCCGGGTGTCGCCGACATGCCCGCCATGCGACTCGTCGACGAACACGCAACGCCCCTGCAATGCGGGGTCGTGCGCATCGATACGGCGTAGCGCGCGCTCCAGCCAGTGCCCGTCGTACAGCGTGGAAGGTTTGATCAGGCGCAGATTCAATGCGCCCAGCGTGCGCATCGGGATCGGCAGCTTGAGATGCAGATGCGGATGCTGCAGCGGCACCAGCGTGCGCACCGACAGGGTGGGGCGCACTTCCAGCCAGGCCTGCGGTGCGCGCAGCGTCCCGGGTGGAAGCGCAAAGTGCGGCTGTTCCATACGCGCCCAGACCAGCGGATGCACCGGCCAGGCGATGTGCGTCGCGGCGAGCGCGGGCGGCAGCCCCAGGGTAGCGAAGTCCGGCCATAACGCCTCTGGCGGTGCGCTGGTGCAACTGGCCAGTGCACGCGGAATCGCCAACCAACGCAGCGCGAAGGTGGGCGCAAATTCCGGTGCGTAGTGGCGCAGTTCGTCTGCGTCCAGGCCGGCCTTGGCGCGTGCGGTGGGGTAGAACGGATGATCGCGGTAGCTGGCCAGCTGGTCGCAGCGGTACGCGCGTTCGGCGGCATCGTCATGCTGCAGCGCCTTGGCCAATGCGGGCGCCTGCGCGGCATACGCCTGTTGCGCAAGACCACGGTGCGCGGCGGCGCACTCGGCTTCGTCGGCGTAGGCACGGTGCAGTTCCTGCGTTTCCAAATCCAGTTCGGCACTCATGCGTTGCAGCCATGCGCGCGCGCCCTGTTCGACATACGCAGCGTCGGAACCCTGCACGATCCAGCGATCGCCGCAGGCGCTGATGTCCTGCAGCACGCCGTGGCGATGGATCGGCAACCACAGCGAGCCGTTGGGCAGATGCGCGATGCGCCACCAGCCGTCCACCGGGCTGGGGTCGGTCCAGGCGGCCAATGTGCTCGCGTCGGGCGTGGCTGGCGTGCCACGGCTGACGATCGCGCGCAGGTCCTCGCGCAGGCAGGCATCGATGATGCGGGTGGCGATGTAGCGCTGGTCGGCGGTGCTGCTCATGCGTGCACCTGCGCGTTGTCGATGCGCCAGTGCAGGCCCGCTTCGGCATGCACCACGGCCTGTTGCAGCGCCTGTGCATCACTGGCCACGGCGCTCAACACGCCCAGGTAATCCTTGTTGGAATGGCTCAGCTGGATGCGTTCGCCCGGTGCACGCATGCGCCGGTAATGCACGTCGCTGTGTGCATCGTGATGACGGCGGTCTTCGCTGGCGGTGACCAGCTCGCCGTCGCGCTCGGCCACGTAATAGCGCAGCAAGGCATGCGCGCGGTCGCTGCGCAGCTGCGGCAATGGCTGGCCTAGATGCGGCGCCAGCGCGGCGGAAAACCATTGCCCGCCAAACATGCCGTCGAGCAGAAATTCGCGGCGGTCGCCGATGCTGCGGTAGTTGATCTCCACCAGCACCGGACCATCGTCGGTGAGGATGAATTCGCTATGGCATAGCCCAAATCCGACGCCGAAGGCGCGCAGCTGCTGCAGTGCCTGCGCAATCACCGGGGTCTGTACGTGCGCATCCCACTGCGCTTCGCATTCGACGAAATACGGCGGTGGCGACAGCCGCACCTTGAAGCCGCCGATGGCATGCAGCGTGTCGCCATCGCCCAGCGTTTCCAGCGTGAACAGCGGTCCGTGCAACATGCCTTCCAGCAACACGGTGCGCTGCGGGTGGCGCTGCCACAGGTCGTCCAGATAGCTTTGCAATTGCGCAGCATCGGCGCAGTGGCGTACATCCAGGCTGGCCACGCCTTCGCGCGGCTTGGCCACCACCGGCCAGGGGATATCCGTTGGCACTGCGGCGCCCGACGTCAGCGTGCAGAACCACGGGCAGGGCAGGCCGCGTGCACGCAGGCGTTGCCGCATCGCCGCCTTGTTCTTGGCGGCGTAACACACCTGCCAGTCCTTGCCCGGCAGCCCAAATCCGGCGGCCACCAGCGCGGTGCTGGTCTGCAGATGATCGCTGTTGCTGAACACCGCGCGCGGCGCAATGCCGGCGTCATGCAGAACGTCCAGCACGCCCAGCGGATTGAAGACATCGCATTCGATTACCCGCTGCGGCGCCTGCGCAGGGTGGTCGCGGAAATAGGCCAGGTGATCGAGGCGATGGTCGGTCAGCAACCACACCGGAACGCCTTGCGCGTGCGCGGCCGGCAGAAAGCCGTCGGTGATGGCCGGGTGGCAGACATGGGTGAGGATCACCAACGGTGCAGCGGATGTTGCAGTCATGGCAGTTCTCGTTCGACAGGGCGGTGGAAAAACCGGTACTGAAACGGGCTGCCTGGCGCCATGATCGGCGTTGGGTGGCCTGCGATGCAGTGATCGCAATGCCGCGTGCTGCGGCGCTGATGCGTGCTTCGTGCACGCCGTGTTTCTGGCGGCGGCCACAGCGGGATCGCCGTTGCCGTCGTGGGCGACCGATGCCCCTGTACATCGGTCGTGTGGTGCCGCTGCTGCTCCGTGCAGCGTGACGCTGATAAAACGGTGCAACCCTCGATCAGGTGCGCGTGGCGGCGACGAACAACTGCGCGAGTAGCACTTGCTGGTTGCTACCGCCTGCCGTGCGCACCGCGGTTAGAACGTGTACTCCAGACCTGCAGTGAACGTGCGTGCGGGTGCGGCCTGACGGCCCCATGGGCTGGTGTCCACGCCGCGGAACCAGTACTGCCGGTCGAACAGATTGTTGATCGCCAGCGACGCGCTGAATTTTTGTCCATCGCGTTCGAACAAGGTATGGCTCACCTGCGTGTTCCAGACCATGTAGGCGGGCAACTGGCCCACCGAGGCGATGGCGTTCTCCTGCACGGTGTTGGCCGCATCGCTGAAGGCCTTGCTGAAGTAGTAGCCGGAGAGCGCGACAGTGGTATGACCGAGCGCGTAGTTGCCGCCCAGGGTGATCTGGTTGCGCGAGGTGTAGGGCACGCGGAAACCGCGGAACGCCCCTGATTCCTGGCTGGCATCCAGGTAGGCATAGCCTGCGTTGAGGGTGAGCGCACGCAGCTGTTCCGGGCTCCATTGCAGCTCCACCTCGCCACCTTGATGGCGGGTCTTGCCCAGATTGCGGAACACGCGGGTGGTGTTGTCCAGCTGGATCTGTTGATCGAAGTCGATCAGGTAGCCACCGACCTGGATGCGGGTACGGTCATTGGGTTGATAGCGTGTGCCGGCTTCGTAATTCCACGCCAGCTCGGCATCCAGATTGTTGCCGAAGATGATCTGGGTGACCTGCGGCGCGCGCATCGAACGCTGCCCGTCCGCATAGAAGAACCACTGCGCGTTGGCCTGGAAGCCGACCGTCAGGCCGGGCAGCACGTCGCGCGTCTGGTTGAGGGTGCTCACCCCGGTGGTGCGGTTGAAATAGCGCGAATCCAGGCGCTCGTAGCGCAATCCGGGCGTGATGGTGATGCGCTCGTCCGGCAGCGTGATCGCATTGCTGACATAGGCGGCCAACGCACGGTCTTCGAACTGCCAATCGCGCACACTGGTGAACAGGCCATCGCGCAAGCGTAGGTTGCCAACCAGGAAATCGATGTCCTCGCGTACCGCGCGCACGCCAGCGGTCCACTGTTGACGCACGCCGCCGGCATCGCCCATGCTCCAGTTCAGCCGTGGCTCGCTGCCCACCACGCGGAAGTCCCGTGGTGCGGTCTGGCGCAGTTGCGGCGGCAGGTCCGAGCGCCAGGTTTCGGTGGCGGCTTGGCGCATGCCGACGATGAAATTGCGGCTGCTGCGCGCGCTGAAATTGGTCCAGGACAACCGAACATCCTTCATCGGCCCCCAATCGCCCAAGAGTTGCTCATAGCTCAACGATGCACGCGTGGTGCGCCCGTTGAAGCTATCCAGCGGGCGCGTGGACTGGCGCGGGTCGCGCCGATAATCGTCCGGGCTGAGCGCACCGGCCAGATCCATGTCCACCAGATACCGCTGCACGCTGGCCTTGATCAACTTGGTGTCGTCCAGCCACCACTCCGCACGCACGCGCAGATTGCTGATGTCGGTATCGCTATGTGCGCGCCAATACTCGCCCCAGGTGCGATTGGCATCGACCTGCAGACCGAAATTGTCGGTGAGATAGCCGCCGCTGCTCAGCGCGCTGTCCTGCAGAAACTGGCCCTGGCCGCCGGCAGTGACCTTGTGCGCCAGCGTGGTGCTCCACTCGCTGGGAATCTCCTTGCTGACCAGATTGATCACCCCGCCCACATTGTTCGGCCCGTACTGCACGGCCGCGCCGCCGCGCACGATGTCGATGCGATCGATCTGATTCAGACCCACCGGAAACAACGACAAGCTGGTCTGCCCATACGGCGCCAGCGCCAGCGGGATGCCGTCTTCGAGCACCTGCACGCGGCCGCTGCGGCTTTCGTACAGGCCGCGCAACATGATCTGCGGCAGTGCGCCGGTGCCGGTTTCGTCGAAGATCTTGATGCCCGGTACACGTTGCAGTGCATCGTCGAGCGAACGATTGCCGCCAGTGCGCAGCTGCTCGCGATCGATCACCTGGCGGCTGCCCGCGTAACGTTGCACGTCATCCGGTTTGGAACGGCCAAGCAGGCTGCCCTGTACCTGGATCGCATCCAGTGCACGGATCGGTGTCTGACCATCGACGACAGTGGCTTCGTTGGCAGCCGGCGCATCAGTGGCAAGCGCCACCTGCGGCAGACCGCAGCAGGCCGCGGCGATGGCGAGGGTCAGGGTGTGCAAACGGATCGGCGACATCTACGGCGTGCTCCTGCAAGCGGGTAGGGAGGCGGGCGCGTCGAAGGTGGCCAGATGGCCGCGCAGCGCGCGTTGAATCAGGGCGCGATCTTCGCCGGCGAGTAGCCAGCGCAGATCCGGTTGTTGCAGCCAGTGCGCGCGTTGCGCATCGGTGCGTGGATTGGGGCAGAACGGCATATCGGCGGCGCGGCAGTGCGCGTGCAGCTGCAGCAGCAAGTCCCATACCTGTGCATGCGTGGGCTGCGGGCCCAGGCCCAGGTCCAGTGCAAGATCGAGCGCGCCTTCCATCACCAGGGCCACGCCGGGCACAGCGAGAATCTCGGCAAGCGCGGCAACGCCGGCGGCGCTTTCGATCATCGGCACGATGCGGATATCGCGGTTGGCCTGGGCGATATACGTGGGCAGATCGACGTTGCCGAAGCCGGTGACGCGGCCGCCGGTGATCCCGCGCCGGCCCAGCGGCGGGAACCGCGCCGCGGCGACGGCGCGCGCCATCTGCTGCGCCGATTCGGCACGCGGCACCACGATGCCGCGCGCGCCGGCATCGAGCACCCGGCCGATCAGTTTTTCGTCCACCTCCGGCACCCGCACCCACGCCTCGCAGCCGGACAGCTCACAGGCGCGGATCGCGTGTTCCAGCTCGTCCGGCGCGCGCAACACGTGCTCCAGGTCCAGCACCACAAACCCATAGCCAATGCGGCCCAGCAGCTCGCACAGCTGCACGCTGGGCAATGCATTCAGAACGCCAACCGCATACGCCATGGAAGAGGCTGCCAAGGAAACGGGCGCTCATCCTGCTCTTGATGGGAATGATTATCAAGTGTGTTGGGTGGTTACTTTTCGTGACTAGGACACTTGCGCTCGTTGCCATTGTCCCTGGGCTCCACGATGCAGGGAGTCTGAAGATCAGCGTTTCTGGCAGCGGTTGAACCCAAACAGATGCGCTCTATTCGTTGGATAGTGTTGCATCGCCATACACGAGTGGCAGCATGATTTAACTGTAGCAATTGGTTTGAGTGTTGCGAGCTCTAGGCCTATCGCCATAGTTTGCGTTTTCCAGCCAAACGTCACGTGGATGAATGCATTCCGGGTGTTGGAGATATAACACCTGTGTAATTGATGCCGAAAAGACCTCAGGAAAGACGTAATAGTTAGTGAATCTTGCATGCTTCATGGAAGCGGCGTAGGCTCCTGCGAAAGGATGCTGATTGGCGAAAACACCATGTGTCGCAACTACGCCCTATTGCTTTGCGTATCCCTTGTCATGACATTGGGCGCTTGCGGTTTAAAGGAGACGAGCATGCAGTCACAGGATAAGCAGGTGAGTGACGCTGACGGCGATCCTGTTTACCAGAAGAATCCGCATCCCAAGCAGGCTTATCGGATTACGATGACTATCGATGATGCGCCGGGGTCGTTTGGTTTCGTGGACGGTGCCGCCTTTTATCAAATTTCTAATCATCAGCAATGCACCCCGATAGAGCCGATTGCTGGGGTTTGGCTCAAGCAAAAGGAAGACAGCGTTCCCGCGGTTTTCCAAAATGTCGACGCGACGACCTACGTGGCGACGATCTTTGCAGATGGCATGATTGACGCGGATTATTATGGAAAGGGTGTGTGCCACTGGGAGTTGACGGGGGTCGGGATGTCGCTAAAAGCGAGTGGAGAACACGAGGAGACTGACTTCGCGCCTAGTTTGGAGAAAGAGCAGATCCTGCAGTCGTCCTCAAAGAAAACTTACTTTTGGAAAGGTGGTTATCCCAGAAGTGGCGTCGATGACTTCCCGGATACAGGAAAGCCATCTGCCGAGAATTACGCTGAGCCAAACCGAAGAAATCTATTTGTTGTGACTCTCAAGGCAGAGAGGTTGGTTCAATGAGCCTGACCAGTCAGGAATACGCTGCGCTTGCTTATGATGCATACCAAAAGCCGGATAACGTGGGGCCGAAAAGCCCTATCGTAAATATTGGTGGTATTCCATGTAGGCGGCTGGACTATGTAGACAAGCCGTCAGGCTATCAAGGCGTGATCTACGAAAGAGCCGACACCGGTGAAATGGTAGTTGTCCACCGAGGAAGCGAGTTTGATCGCCAGCCCATCCTGGACGGCGCACTCGCCGACGGTGGAATGGTCGCGACTCGCCGCAGTGCGCAGATAGCGGACGCCATCGCGTTCACCAAGGACGCCTTGGAATACGCAGAACAAAAGCATGTCAGTACCGGCCAACCAGCGTCCGATGTGACGGTTGCAGGCCACTCGCTCGGCGGCAATTTGGCGCAGGTTACTGCGCATCACTTCGGCCTCAAGGGCCAGACCTTCGACGCCTACGGTGCGGTCAGTCTGGATCGGCGGATTCCGGAAGGTGGAAATGACGTCATCAATCACGTCATGGCCGGCGATGCGGTCAGCGCTGCCAGCCTGCACTACGGGCGGGTCGAGATCTATGCCACGCCGAATGAAATCGCTACGCTGAAAAAGTCCGATTACGCCAACGACAACAGTGTGCTGGACGCGCGCGATCCCTTGTCTGCTGCAGTCAGGTTGGGCGAGTCGCACCGCATGCACAACTTCCTTCCGGTCGATGGCGCTGGCAAACCAGATCGCTCCGTGCTGGAAGACCCGACAACACAACAGCTGGCACGGCAATACGCGCCGATGATCGCAAAGTATCGCGATGACGTAGAAGCGATGCGCTCAGGGTTGACGTTGTATTCGCGAGGCGTGCCGGGCCTTGTTCGCGATGGAGTTGACCACCTGCGTGGTCCGGTGGAGCCGGGTGTTGGGCGCCTGGAAATGGAGGCGCCGAGCTGGCAGCAGCAGATGCAGGAGTTTCAGCGCGACCGCGAGCGTAGCCATGCACCGCAGGCATGGCAGGTTCCGCTGAGGGAGGATGCGCAAGTTGATCGAGCGCTAGCACCGCAGGGGCGCGGATCTCCATCGGTGCGGGAAGATCCAGGCGCGTTCCTTGATCGCATGTTAGCTGCTGCACAAAGCGGTGACCGCGACCAGTTCCGGCAGATGACCCAGGTATTGGCCAGCGAGCCGCCCGGCCGTGCGCTACGCGCCGAAGCCGTCGAGGCGGTGAACCAGCACGAACAGCAGGCCGCGCAGCAAGCGATGCAGGCGCAGCGGCAGCAGGCAGAGACACAACAGCAGGAAACGATGCGCGTCGGCGCGCGCAGCCTGTAGTCGTCATCAGGAGAAAGGCAGGACGCACGATGAACGCACAAGATCCGCTTGCGCTGGTTAGCAAGGCAGCCTCGCTCATGGAGCAGTTCGAGCGCCGATGCATCGAATTGGAACAGCAGCAGAACCGCCTCGCGCAACAGCTGGAGCAAGTTGCGCAGTCGCTGCCTGGCGTGATGACCCGGTCGGCGGAACAGACGCTGCAGCGTGTGCCCGATACATTGATTCGGAGCATGCAGCAAGGAATGGAGCAACCCGTCGCCGGTTTCGAGAAGCGGCTGCAGCAGGCTGGTAACTTGATCGGTGAAGGCGCGCACTCCTTGTCCGATCAACTTAAGCGCATCGAGCGCGGGCAGCGCGTGTTGTTGTGGAAGGGTGCGGCCGTCGTTATCGGGAGTCTGCTGCTCTTACTGGCTGGTGGCGCATGGTTGCTGACCCAGTATCGCGATGAGATTCGTGACAATCAGTTGCGTGCCGAATTACTGCGCGCCTACAACGCAGCCGATGTCACCCTATGCGACGGCAGGCTCTGCGCCAATGTCGAGACAAAGGGCGCAGCCTATGGCGACCGACGACAATATCGGCCAGTAAGGCCGCGCTGATATTCTGCGTCACTCACCAGTTCACCGGCCGCACCATTCATCCTGCAAATTCGGCGGACGTAGCGAGCGCAGGTCTGTCCGACATCCACTCCTGCAATGGGCCGTCGCAGCGGCTGGAGTTTCGGCCGGGGTAGTTGCCGCAGGAATCTAGCGCCCGGTGCGCATCGCACCTGTGGTGCTGCGGCGCGATGTCTACGTTTACCCAATGGCTTTATCTGCAGTGTCGTCGGCTTCGCCGCCCGGCGGCGATTACGACGCCGGCACGTTCAACGCCCGGTACGGCGGCGTGGACATCACCATTTCGGCAAGCGAGTAGGCCAGTTCGCGTTCGGCCAGCACTGCGCCGTCGGCGCCGTGTTCGAGCAGATGCTTGACCTCGGCATCGCTATGCGCGCGCGCCAGCAAGGTCAGCGACGGGTTGATCGCGCGCAGCTTGGCCAGTGCTTCGCCGGCTTCCAGCGGTTGCGGGATCGCCAGAATCGCGATTTTCGCGTTCTCCGGACGTGCTTCGGCCAGGACGCGGTCGGCCGCTGCGCTGCCACGGATGCCGGGGATACCGGCTGCATGCGCCTTGGCCACATGGTCGCCGTTGTCGTCGATCACCAGTACCGGCACGCCACGGCTGCGCAGCAGCTGCGCCAGCGCGCTGCCCACGCGGCCGTAGCCGATGACGATGGCATGCCCGTCGGCTGGCAATGGCGGGCCGGGCGGCAGTTCCGGCTCCACCTTGGCCGGTGCATCCTGCGCCTGCTTGGCCTGCCAACGGTCCAGCCACGAGAACAGGAACGGGTTGGCCACGATCGACAACAACGCGCCGGCCAGGATCAGATCGCGCCCGGTCTCCGGCAGGATCGCCAGTTGCACGCCCAGCCCGGCCAGGATGAAAGAAAATTCGCCGATCTGCGCCAGGCTGGTGGAAATGGTCAGCGCCGTGCCGGTGGGATGGCCGAACGCGCGCACGATCACAAACGCCGCCAGCGACTTGCCCACGGTGATGGTCAGGAAGGTGGCCAGCACCTGCCACGGGTGCGCGATCAGAATCATCGGGTCGAACAACATGCCCACCGACACGAAGAACAGCACCGCAAACGCGTCGCGTAACGGCAGCGAATCGCTGGCGGCCTTATGGCTGAGCTCGGATTCCTTGAGCAGCATGCCGGCGAAGAACGCGCCCAGTGCAAACGACACACCGAACAACGTGGCCGACACGAACGCCACACCCAGCGCGATACCGAGCACGGCCAGGGTAAACAGCTCGCGCGAGCCGGTCGCAGCCACTTTTTCCAGCGACCAGGGAATCACCCGACGACCGATCACCAGCATCGCCGCGACAAACGCCACCATCTTGAGCAAGGTCAGCCCGAGCGCGGCCAGCAGCGAGCTGGACGCGCCGTCGTGCGCAGCTGGCGTACCGGTCCCGAGCGCATCCGCCAGCGCCGGCAACAACACCAGGGCCAGCACCATCACCAGGTCTTCGACGATCAGCCAGCCCACCGCGATGCGGCCGCGCTGGGTGTCCAGCAGGCGGCGTTCTTCCAGCGCGCGCAACAGCACCACTGTACTGGCCACCGACAGCGCCAGGCCGAACACCAGGCCATGAATCAACGGCCAGCCCATGCTCCAGGCCAGCGCCCAGCCGAGCAGCGTGGCCACCACGATCTGCGCTAGCGCACCGGGCACCGCGATCCACTTCACTTCCATCAGGTCTTCGAGCGAGAAGTGCAGGCCCACCCCGAACATCAGCAACATCACACCCAGCTCGGACAGCTGGTTGGCCATGGTCTGATCGGCCACGAATCCCGGTGTAAACGGCCCAACGCAGACGCCAGCCAACAAGTAGCCGACCAGCGGCGAGAGCTTCATCTTCTGCGCGAGCGTGCCCAGGATGAAGGCGACCGCGAGGCCGACGGCGATGATGTCGATGAGGCTGGTGTCGTGGTGCATTCCAATCCGTTGTGAGAGTGTCCGAAGTGATGAAACGGCGTGACCAGCCAAACGAACTGCGCCGGGCAGCGCCTGCGGGCATCGCGAATGAAGTGCTGGAATCCGGCGCGGGGGACCAGGGCCGCAGAGCGGTCCGGTTGGCCGGACGCCCATAGTACACAGCGCATGATTAACGCGATGCGACACGTAGCGCATGCGGCCGCGAGGGGCAATCCGTTGGCGACGGTGATGCGGGTCGCTCGAACCGATGCCAGCACTGCCAACCGACGGACCGCTGCGGCCGCGGCGTCGCCGGACAGCACATCCATCGACATCGGCCACCATCGACAGCGCACTGCGACTGTGCCGCAGCGCTGAATAGCGTCGTGACGACGCGCCGCGTAACCATGGCCGATTGCACGTCCCCAGGTCACCCGCACAGGCAGTGGTTTGCGTGTGCACGCCATCGCTGGCCATTGCCTGCAACAGGCGCGAATCGATCGCTACGCGGCTACGCGGCTACGCGCGTGTCTCGCAATGCGCAACGCGTGCGACGTTGCGCATGCAACGCGGCAATCGTGGAGAGGGTTGCGCGCTGTCATCGATGCGCACGCGCGATGAGGCAACGGCGCCGCCGCACAGGGTTTGAAGTTTGACGACACGGCTTCGCGCCTGTGTCAGGCAAATGCGCAACGACGGCTGACAATCCAGGCGTCGCTTCGCGCAAGCGGTCTGCACTCCCTCCCCATGCCACGCCTCTATCGCTTCCCCCGCGATCAGGCTTCACGAGCCCAGGTCATGCATCTCAGCGACTTCGCAACAGAACAGTTTCGTCAGGACCCGTATCCGACCTATGCACGCCTGCGCGCCGAAGGGCCGCTGGTGGAAGTGGCAGAACGCCGTTTGATGACCGGCCACTACGCGGTGGTCGACAGCCTGCTCAGCGACCGACGCGTCGGCCGCGATTATCTGCAGAGTATCCGTCTGCGCTATGGCGAGGCCGCCGTGGAGATGCCGCTGTTTCAGGGCATGAGCCGCATGTTCCTGATGGTCAATCCACCGGTGCACACGCGTCTGCGCGGGCTGATGACCCAGGCATTCAATGCGCGGCAGATGGAGTCGATGCGTCAGGTGGCCAGCGACACCGCTGCGGTGTTGATTGCCGGCTTTCGCGCACAGGGCCAGTGCGATGTGTTGCGCGACTTCGCGTTTCCGCTGCCCATCAGC
Organism: Xanthomonas sp. Leaf148; assembly: GCF_001423585.1. GTDB lineage: Bacteria > Pseudomonadota > Gammaproteobacteria > Xanthomonadales > Xanthomonadaceae > Xanthomonas. The sequence continues at coordinate 1,224,229 of NZ_LMOP01000008.1, forward strand.
ATCATCTGCCGCATGCTCGACATCGATCCTGCCGACGCCATCACGGTCGGGCAGGCCACCAGCGCACTGGCCAAGGTGTTCGACCCGTTGATGACGCCCAAAGAGCTGGAAGCCACCAGCGCGGCGTATCTGCAGTTGGAAAGCTACTTTCATGCGGTGATCGAAGCGCGTCGAAGCAGCGACGGCGACGATCTGATCTCACGCTTCATCCGTGCAGAGGATCAGGGTCAGCGGCTGAGCAGCGACGAGATCGTCTCCAATGTGATCCTGCTGTTTTTCGCCGGCCACGAAACCACCTCCAACATGATCTGCAATGCACTGGTCGCCCTGCATCGGCATCCCGAGCAGTTGGCACTGCTGCAGCAGAACCCGGCCTTGCTGCCCAACGCTGTACTCGAATGCCTGCGTTACGACAGCTCGGTACAGATGGCCACGCGCACGGTATTGCAGGATTTCGAGATCGCTGGGAGCGCGTTGCGCGAAGGTGAGATGGTGTATCTGATGCTGGGCGCGGCCAATCACGACCCGGTGCAATTCAGCGACCCGCAGGTGCTGGATATCCGCCGACAGCAAGGGCGTGCGCTGTCGTTCGGCGGCGGTATTCACCACTGCCTGGGCAACCGGCTGGCCTTGATCGAAATGGAGGCAGCGCTTGCTGCACTGCTGGAGCAGTTGCCGGCGTTGCGCCTGGAGCAACTCGAGACGCTGACATGGAATGACCGCGCCAATCTGCGCGGCGTGGATGCCTTGCCGGCGTCGTGGTGAGGCAACGCGTGCTGCCTTGCGCGAGCCGCGCGTTGGGACTTGGCACACGCGTGGATGCGATGACAGCGACAGGCATCGCCAAGCGATCGGCGATGTCTGTGCCACGCCCGCGCTGATCGCAATCTGCGATCAGCGCGGGCGCTAAACAGCCAATACACGTCCCCAATCAGAATCGATAGGTGACCCGGCCATACCAGTAGCGGCCGTTGAAGCCGAACGGCGACAGCGACGAATATTGCAGGCCGCCGGCACGGTCGTCGTAGGCGGTGGTGAGCTGCGCCTTGGTCGGGTACTGGTTGGTGATGTTGTCCGCACCCACGGTGAAGGTGAACGCGTCCCAGGTCTGGCTGGCGGCCAGATTCAGCAGCCAGCGCGCGTCATAGGTCTGGTCCTGGCTGCCATCGGCAGGGTCGCTGATGCGCTTGATCGATCCGTAGCGGGTAGCGTTGAAGTTCAGCGCGAATCCGCCGATCGACCAGTCCGCGGCGGCCATGTACTTGGTGCGCGGCGTGGCATCGGTGAGCAGGCCCTGGCTGGCGCGGCCGAAGTTGGGGTTGGACAGCTCCAGGATGGTGGTCTTGTTGTAGTTGGCGCTGGCGCTGAGATTGAGCTTGCCGTAGTTGCCCAGATCGGCCAGGTAGCTGTTGATCCAGTCCACACCGCGGGTGCGGCTGGTGGCGCCGTTGACGAAGAACTGCACTGCCGCCACCTGGCCGATCGGCTGCGCAAGCTGCAGCTGATCCGAATACAGGATCTGGTCCCAGATGCGGATCTGGTAGACGTCCAGGCTGGAGGTGAAGTTGGCGGTGGGCTGCCACACGCCGCCCAGGCCGTAGTTGGTGGATTTTTCTGGGCTCAGCGGGCGGGCGCCCAATGCGACAGCCACCGGGTCGGAGGTGCGATAGGTGCCGACCTGCACCAGCTCGCCGTTCTGGATCAGCGTGACCACCGAAGCGTAGTTCTGTTGCGCCAGCGACGGGGCGCGGAAGCCGTTGGAGATGGTGCCGCGCAACGAGAACGTATCGCTGAAGGCGTAGCGCGCCGACAGCTTGCCCGAGCGCGTGGAGCCGGCGTCGCTGTAGTTTTCGAAGCGCCCGGCAATGCCGCCGGAGAGCTTGTCGGTGATGTCCGCTTCCAGGTTGGCGTAGACCGCATTGCTATGACGACCGAAGCGGCCGGCCACCGAGGGCTCCAGGCCGGAGAACACCTGCGCGCCACCGGGGTAGGGCGCGCCGGTGTCGGGATTGATGGTGTTGGGATCGAAGAAGTAAGAAGCCGGCGAGCCGGCGGTGATCTCATAGCGGTCCTGACGGTGCTCGGCACCGAAGGCCACATTGACCGGATACGCCAGGCCCCAGTCGAAGGACTTGTTGACATCGACATTGACCGTACCCTGCTCGGTTTCGAAGCCGCCGGAGTTGAAGTTGGTCGGCGAGGCGCCGGTGGTGTAGTACAGATTGGTGTTGATGCTGTTGAGGATGTTGAAGGTCATGTCGTTCTTGCCGTAGGTGGCCGACACGTCCCAATTCCATTCGTTCTCGGTGCTGCCCTTCAGACCCAACACGGCCGAGCGGTCGTTGGTGGGGTTGTAGATCTGCGGCAGAAAGCCGTTGGGATAGATCGCCTGCACATTGCGCGCGGTGTTGTCGGCGGCGCGGTAATAGCCGTTGGAAGTGACTTCGCGACGGCTCATGCTCAGGTGGCCGTACAGCTCCACATTGGGCGAGAACTCATAGCCGAATGCGGCCAGGCCCTGATAGAAGTTGGATGCCGGGTCGCCATGGCGTTGATACGGCACACCGCCCGGATTGGGCGTCCCCGGCACGGTGGTGGCGCGGTTGGTGTTTTCGCCGCGATTGGTGCTCATGGTGTTCTGGTAGTTCCACGACAGCCGCACCCAGCCCGGCGCGGTGTCGCCGCCGCTGCCGCCGAAGGCCAGGCCCACCGAACCGTCGATGCCGTTCTGCTCGCCATCGCCCTTGTCCATGATGCCGCCGTTGACCGAGATGCTGTTGCTGCCCGCAGCGGCGCCGTGTTTGAGCACGATGTTGACCACGCCGGCGATGGCATCGGAGCCGTATTGCGCGGATGCACCATCGCGCAGCACTTCGATCCGCGCAATCGCCGACATCGGCAGCGAGTTCAGATCGGCCGGCGCCGAGCCGCGACCCACGTACGGGTTGTAGTTGATCAGCGAAGAGGTGTGATAACGCTTGCCATCGACCAGCACAAGCACCGCATCCGGCGACAGCCCGCGCAGGGTGGCCGGGCGCGAGGCGTCATTGCCATCGGAAATCGCCGGGCGCGGAAAGTTCAGCGACGGCAGTAGTTTGCCCAATGCCGTGGCGATGTCGGTAGCGCCGGTGGCCTGCAGCGATTGCTCGGTGATGATGTCGATGGGCGATTCGGATTCGGCCACGGTGCGGTCGCTGACGCGGGTACCGGTGACGATCAGAGTGTCCAGGGTTTTCTGCGGCGGGGTCGATTGCGACTGCGCACTGGCAGCGAACGAACAGACGGTGAGTGCGACTGAAATCGCCAGCGAGAGTGCGTTGGAGGTGTGCATGGGAATCAAGGCTCAAAGGGGATGAAGGACGCAGCGGTGAAGTGCGTGTAACCGGGAGAAGACAACTGCGTGGGGTGATCGGGCATGCACGTTGGGTCTTTGCAGATGCAAAGCGGCAGGCGTGGCAATACCGGCGATCTGCAACGCGCCATGCAGCGCGTTGTGCATCCTTGCGGGGCGTCCTTGCGAAAGCGGCGAAACGAAGATTCGATTGCCCGCACTCCCCGTCGCGAGAGTGCAGGCGCAAGACCGCTGCAGTCGGCAACGCGCTGTACTGCGCTGCCGTGCAAGGGAAGCATCGGTCGCTAGCGACCGACGCCTGCGATTACCACTTGTAGTTCACGTTGGCGTACACCAACGCACCGTTGAAACCGAACGGCGAGGCGCTGCTGTAAGGCAGGTAGGTGCGCGTGCCCAGCCCGGCTTCCTGACGGTCCGGATACTCGTTGAGCACGTTGTCGCCACCGACGGTGAAGTTCCAGGCGCCCAGCTTGTAGGAGGCGGCTAGATCCAGCGTCCACTTGGCCGCGTAGGTCTGATCGCTGCCGGCGTTGGTGCCGAAGGTGCTGAACTCGCCCCAGCGCGTGGCAGTACCGGTAAACGACCAGTTGCCCGGCGCCCAGGTGCCGCCCAGGAAGAACTTGTCGCGCGGCGTGCCTTCGGTGATACGGCCCAGTTCCGCGCGGCCGATGCGGACTGCATTCGGGTCGATCGCCACCAGCGCTGCCGGGTTGTCGGCGATCTTCTCTACTTCGGTCTTGTTGTAGTTGTAGCCGCTGGTCAGCTCCGCGCTGCCGCCATCCAGGTTCCAACGGTAGGTGCCGACCGCATCCACGCCCTGGGTCTTGGTGTCCACCGCGTTGGTGAAATAGCGCCCGCCACCGATACCCGGGAAGCCATTGGCCTGCAGATAGTTACGCGCGGCGATGGAGGTCAGGTTCTCCGATAGCACGACCCGGTCATCGATATCGATGCGGTACGCATCGACGGTGATGTACAGGTTTTCGACCGGTTGCAACACCACGCCCAGGCCGTAGTTCTTGGATTCCTCGGCCTTCAGCGGTTCGGCGCCGAGCGCGATGGCGGCCGGGTTGTCGGTGCGGAAGGTGCCGATCTCGAAAGGAATCGCCGTCACCGAGCCGTTGGGCTGGGCCACGTTGAGGAACTGCGTGGCGATCGACTGGAAGTTCTGCTGCTGCAGCGACGGCGCACGGAAGCCGGTGGAGGCGGTAGCACGCAGCGCCACCTTGTCGGTGAACGCATAGCGCAGCGACAGCTTGCCGGTGGCGGTGTCGCCGAAGTCGCTGTACTTCTCGTAGCGCCCGGCCAGGCCGGCCGAGAACTTCTCGGTCAGATCCGCTTCCAGATCCACATACGCCGAATGGCTGTTGCGGTCGTAGTAGCCGGCATCGGAGAGTTTGAAGCCCGGAAACACCTGCGCGCCAGGAATCAACGCGCCGTTTGCAGACGGAATACCGCCGTTGGCCGACGAAGCCGCATCGCCAGGCGACTGGTTGAACTTCTCGCCGCGCCATTCCGCACCGAAGGCCAGCGTGACCGGGTAGGCCAGGCCCCAATCGAGGGTCTTGGTGAAGTCGGCGTTGAGCACGTTCTGGGTGACTTCCAGCGTACCGGCATGGAAGTCGGTTGGGCTGGTCACGCCCAGGCTGTTGTTCAAGCTGTTGCGCACATCGAAGGTGAGATTGTTCTGGCCGTAGTTGTAGCTCAGATCGATGTTCAAGCCGCCTTCGGTGGAGGTCTTCAAGCCGCCGACCCACGACACGTCCTTGCTGACGTTGTAGATCTGCGGCAGGAAGCCGTCCGGATAGATTTCCGGGCGATTGCGGTTGTCGCCGGCAAAGCGGAAATAGCCGTTGGACAGCACTTCGCGCCGGCTGACCATGCCGAATGAGTAGAAGGTGAGGTAATCGGTGGGGCTGTATTGGCCATTGAACGAGATGGCGCCCTGGTCGATTTCCGGGTCGCCGTAGCGCTGCTCCACGCGGCCGCCGAACGGCAACGCGCGGTTGGTCTGATCCGAATGCCCGGCCTGCGCCGCCAGATGCACCTTGCCGGTGCCGGCGAAGCTGAAACCGGCGTCGCCGGACAGCTGATACTGCTCGCCGTCGCCAGCGCTGTACTTGCCGTAGCGGCCATTGACGCTGCCACCTTCACCGCTGCCCTTGAGCACGATGTTGATCACGCCGGCAATCGCATCGGAGCCGTATTGCGCCGACGCACCGTCGCGCAGCACTTCGATGCGCTCCACCGCAGCGATCGGGATGGTGTTGAGATCGGCCGGCGACGAGCCACGGCCCTGGGTGTCGTTGAGATTGATCAGCGCAGTGCTGTGATGGCGCTTGCCGTTGACCAGCACCAGCACCTGATCGGGCGACAGGCCGCGCAGCTGTGCCGGACGCACCGCATCCGAGCCATCGGAGATGGCGGGCCGGGGGAAATTGAGCGAGGGGATCGCGCGTGACAGCGCGGTAGCCAACTCGGTGGTACCGGTCGATTCCAGTGCCTGTGGCGAGATGATGTCGATCGGCGATGCCGATTCGGCCACGGTGCGGTCGGCCACGCGCGTGCCGGTCACGATCAGCGTGTCGAGGGTTTTCTGGGTGGGAGCTTGCGACTGCGCAACTGCGGTTGAAGCGGAAAACGACAAGGCAACAACGACAGCGACTGCGAGTGGACTGGACTTGCAATTCATGCGGTAACAACTCCGAGTGGGGAACGGATGCAGCGCAGTGGGCCCCCTCCCAGGCCGCGTCCGTTGCGGCAGCTGCGGTACGTTCTCAACCATTAACCACGCGTAACCACATGTCAAATTTTGGTTACGTTCCGCATGCAACTGTCATCGAACGTATGCTTATGCCAACGTTGTCATCGTGCACCAAAGTGAGGCGTCGATAGCATTTCCCTACGCTGGGCAACGGATTGCGTTGCCCCATTTTGGGCATCGATACCAGTTATGAAACTTGTGCATCAAAACGTGATCTGCACCGCATCGGCACTGCGTTGCGCAGGACCGTGGAAGACCGCCTCGATGTTGTTGCCATCCGGGTCGAGCACAAACGCCGCGTAATAACTCGGGTGATAAGGGCGCAAACCCGGCGCGCCGTTGTCGCGCCCACCGTTGGCCAGCGCGGCGTCATGGAACGCCTGCACCATCGCAGCGTCGCGCGCCTGGAAGGCCAGATGATGGCGGCCGGTCAACACGCCTTGCGCCACCGTGTCGCGGTTGGAAACGAATAGTTCGTCGGCCCAGAAGTAGCCATCGCCGTCGCCGCCGATGGGAATGCCCAGGACTTCGAGCACGGCTTGATAGAAGCGGCGGCTTGCCGGCAGGTCGTGCACCACCAGATGCAGGTGATCGATCAAGCGGCCGCGACACAGTTGCGATGCTTCCATTGGCGTGCTCCGGCAATGACAGGAGCACCGGTCTTAGCACGCACCGGGCGTACGCCTCGTCATTGCGTTGCCTGAGCTGTGTGGACGCATGGCAGCCAGGCAGCGCACCGAAGCTTGATGGCAAGCCTGCGGTACGCGCGCCGTGCATATGCCATGCAACGCAGAGCGGTATTCGGTGAGCGGTTGCGCCTGCTTGTGTGTTTGTCATAAGCGCACAAGCGCAGAAACACACACGCCCCGGGCTGGCCGGGGCGTGTGGTCGAACATCGATGTCGGTACTGCAGCATCAGCGTGCAGCGCGTTCCATCGTCAGCCGTCGCTAGCGGCGTTGGCCGTGTTTACCAGCGGTAGTTGATCCGCCCGTAGACATAGGCACCGTTGAAGCCGAACGGCGACAGATTGCTATACGCAAACTGCCCGCTGGTGGAGTTGGCGAAGTTGTTCTCGTCCGGATACTCGTCCAGCAGGTTGTCTGCGCCCAGCGTGAGCGTCCAGCGATCGACCTTATAGCTGGCCGAGGCATCCACCACCCACTTGGCACCGAAGGTCTGGTCGTTGATCGCCGCCGCCGGGCGCGTGCTGTATTCGCCGTAGCGGGTGGCGCCCAGCGCCAGCGTCCAGTGCTCGGAATTCCAGCTGCCGTTGACCAGGAACTTGTCGCGCGGGAAGCCTTCTTCGATGCGCCCACGCTCGGTGCGGTCGATGCGCTCCAGGCTCAGCCCGTTGGCCGACAACGCCGCCGGATTGGCCGCCACATTGCGCACGTCCGTTTCGGAGTAGTTGTAACCGGCGGTCAGGTCCACGCTGCTGGCGGCCAGCTGCCAGCGGTAGCTGCCGACCACGTCCACACCACGGGTGCGCGTATCCACCGCGTTGGTGAAGTAGCGCCCGCCGTTGATGCCGAAGATGCCCTGTGCTTCCAGCAGGCTGCGCACGCCGGCACCGGTGAGGTTGGACGACAGCACGATGCGGTCGTCCACGTCGATCTGGTAGGCATCGATGGTGAGGTAGAGCGCATCGGTGGGCTGCAACACCAGGCCCAGGCTGTAGGACAGCGAGGTTTCCGCATCCAGCGGTTCGGCACCGAAGGCGCGCGCCACGTTGCTGTCGGCCGGGAAGGTGCGGATTTCGAACGGATTGGGGTTGCCGGCCAGGAAGGTGGTGCTGGTGGACTGGAAATACTGCTGCGCCAGCGACGGTGCGCGGAAGCCCGAGGCCACCGTGCCGCGCAACGCGATCTTGTCGGTGAACGCATAGCGCCCCGACAACTTGCCCGAGGCCTGGCTGCCGAAGTCGTCATAGTCTTCGTAGCGGCCGGCCAGGCCGGCGGAGAACTTGTCGGTGAAATCGGCTTCCAGGTCGGCGTACAGCGCATAGCTGTTGCGCGAATACTGGCCCGACACGCTGGGGGCGAATCCGCCGAAGCCCTGCGCGCCGCCGGCCAGCGTGCCGGCCTGCAAGTAGGAGCCCACTTCGCCCGGCGACTGGTTCCATTTTTCGTTGCGGTATTCGGCGCCGAAGGCCACTGTCACCGGATACGCCAGGCCCCAGTCGAAACCGCGCTTGACGTCCAGGTTGACGATGCTCTGCGTGGTCTCCAACGCGCCGTCGTAGAACGACGTCGGCGAGGTCGGCCCCAGGCTCACGTTGAGCGTGTTGCGGGTGTGGAAATCGATGCGGTTGTAGCCGTAGTTGTAGCTGGCGTCCCAGTCCCAACCGCTGGCGGTGGAGCCGCGCACGCCGGCCACCAGCGAGCGGTCCTTGGCATAGCTCTGGATCTCCGGCAAAAAGCCCTGCGGGTAGATCGACAGGATGTTCTGGCTGCTGCCTGGCGCGCGGAAGAACGCGAACGAGGTGATATCGCGGTTGCTGGCGGTGGCGAACGCGTAGCCGGTGATGCTGTCGCTGAACTGGTATTCGGTATTGAGCGAGGCGGCCTGCGCATTGACGTCGGGGTCGCCGATCTTGAATGCCTTCTGGCCCACGGCCGGCTGCGACACGCTGGGTGCGCCGGCATAGCCGCGGGCGCGGTCGGTGGGGTCCTGCTGATTGAGCTGGGCGGCCACATGCAGCCAGCCGCGGTCGCCGCCGTAGGCCACGCCGGTGTCGCCGGACAGCTCGTAGTTGTTACCGTCGCCGGCCGAATACTGGCCGAACCCGGCCTGCAGGCTGCCGCCCTTTTCCGCGCCCTTGAGCACGATGTTGACCACGCCGGCGATGGCATCGGAGCCGTATTGCGCCGACGCGCCGTCGCGCAGCACTTCCACCCGCGCGATCGCCGCCACCGGGATGGTGTTCAGATCCACCGCCGCCGCGCCGCGGCCGATGGTGCCGTTGAGATTGAGCAGCGACGAGGTATGGCGGCGCTTGCCATTGACCAGCACCAGTACCTGATCGGGCGACAGGCCGCGCAGCTGGGCCGGGCGGATCGCGCTGGTGCCGTCGCTCAGCGCCGGGCGCGGGAAGTTCAGCGACGGCAGCGCGCGCGCCAGCGCGGTCGCCAGTTCCGGGGTGCCGGTGGCCTGTAGCGACTCGGCGCTGATAATGTCGATCGGCGATTGCGACTCGGCCACGGTGCGGTCGGCCACGCGGGTGCCGGTGACGATCACCGTATCCAGGGTATTGGCGGTGGCCGGCGCGGCGTCTTGCGCCAGGGCGGGAGAAGCAAGCAGTGCAGCGACCACGGCGGTCGCAAGCAAGGACAGGGGGTGGTTCATGACAACTCCGAAAACGGCAGCCCAAGCGGGGCCAACTAGACTGGGCGGGTGGCGATCACGGCCGTGCGAAGCGCGCGTGTCGTTCAACCTGAAGGCGCTAATTATTCGTTAACGCTAGAATGGCGTCGCAGGAATGCTGCTCATCTGCTCATTCCTTTTCGTTCTATCGGACTGTCCATCAATGATTTCCCTGCGCAACTTCTCCATGCGACGCGGCGAGCGTCTGCTGTTGTCCAACGTCGACCTGACCATGCATGCCGGCTACCGCGTCGGCGTGGTGGGGCGGAACGGTACCGGTAAGTCGAGCCTGTTCGCCGCGGTGAAGGGCGAACTGGAGGCCGACAAGGGCGACGTGGATCTGCCCGGCAAGGTGCGCACCGCCAGCGTCTCGCAGGAAACCCCGTCGTTGCCGGACCCGGCGCTGTCGTTCGTGCTCGGCGGCGATATCGAGGTGTCCGCGGTGCTGCAGGAAGAAGCGGCAGCCACCGCGCGTGAAGACTGGGAAGCGGTCGCCAATGCGCACCAGAAGATGGCCGAACTCGGCGCTTATGATGCCGAAGCGCGTGCCGGCAAGCTGCTGCACGGCCTGGGCTTTCCGGCCGACACGCACCACCGCGCGGTGTCGTCGTTCTCCGGCGGCTGGCGGGTGCGGTTGAACCTGGCGCGCGCGCTGATGATGCCCAGCGACCTGCTGCTGCTGGACGAACCAACCAACCACTTGGACATGGACGCGGTGCTGTGGCTGGAGCAATGGCTGCTCAAGTACCCGGGCACCTTGCTGTTGATCAGCCATGACCGCGAGTTTCTGGACAACGTGGCCACCCACACGCTGCATCTGCATGGCGGCACCGCCAAGCTGTACGTCGGCGGCTACACCGATTTCGAGCGCCAGCGCATCGAACACCTGCGCCAGCAGCAGATCGCGCACGACAAGGAACAGACCGAGCGCGCGCATTTGCAGAGCTTCATCGACCGCTTCAAGGCGCAGGCCAGCAAGGCGACGCAGGCGCAGAGCCGCATGAAGCGCCTGGCCAAGATGGCCGGCACCGAGGCGGTGCGCGCCGAGCGCGAATTCCGCATCCAGTTCGCGCAGCCCAATCGGCTGCCGTTTTCGCTGATTCGGCTAAACCATATCGAAGCCGGCTATGGCGCCGATTCGGTGATTCTGCACGACGTCGGATTCGGCCTGGAGGCCGGCGATCGCATCGGGCTGCTCGGTCCCAACGGCGCGGGCAAGACCACGCTGGTCAAGACCCTGGTCGGCGAGCTGGCGCCGCTGGCGGGCGAGCGCAACGCGCATCCGGACCTGCGCATCGGCTACTTCGCCCAGCACACGGTGGAGTCGCTGCACGAAGGTCAGTCGCCGATGGATCACTTCCGCGATCTGTCGCCGGATGGTTCCAATCAGGCGTTCCGCGATTTCCTGGGTAAATGGAATTTCGCCGGCGACCGTGCGTTTGAAGTGGTGGATGGCTTCTCCGGTGGCGAGCGTGCGCGTCTGGCATTGGCCTTGATCGCCTGGCAACAGCCCAACGTGCTGCTGCTCGACGAACCGACCAACCATTTGGACCTGGAGATGCGTGAGGCCCTGGCCGAGGCGCTGAGCGACTTCGAAGGCGCCATCGTGATGGTCTCGCACGACCGCCATCTGATCGGCCTGGTCTGCGACAGTTTCTGGCGGGTGGCCGATGGCGTGGTCGAGCCGTTCGATGGCGATCTGGACGAATACGCCGCCTGGCTGCGCAGCCGCCCGGCCGCGCAGGGCACCAAGCAGAAGATGGCCGAAGTGGCACCGACCCCGCCGCCGCCGACCAAACCACTGCCGCCGAAAAAAGCCGTCAACCCGCACAAGCTGGCCAGCGCCGAAAAGCGTGTGGGCGAGCTGGAAGCGCTGCTGGCAGAGCTCGACCGCGAACTTGCCAACCCGGGGAACTACTCCGACACCGACAAGATGGCGGTGCTGGGCCGCGACCGTGAGGCGACGGCGCAGCAGCTGGCCGCAGCGGAAGCGGCGTGGATGGAGTTGATCGAGGGCGCGTAACGCGCAGGCGTTACGATGCGTGTCGGGCCAAGCACAAGGAAGGAGCGAACATGATCAGCGCCACCATCAGTCTGGAAGACCACCTGGCCGCACAGCGCCTGCATGCGCGGCAGACGGGCAAGCTGTTGATCGTGATCCTGGTGGTCCTGCTGCTGATCGGGGCGGGCATGCTGCAACTGATCGGGGCCAGCGAAATCATCGGGTCGGTGCTGCTCGGCGGCGGTGGCGGCGGCTTGATCGGCCTGGCCGTGTTGCACGCGTGGGGCTTGCCGCGAAAGATCAAACGCCTGCACGCCCAGCAGGCCTCGCTGCGGTATGCCTATACGTTTGCGTGGGACGAGAGCGGGCTGGAGATCACCTGGGTGGACGGGCGGCTGCGCCGGCCCTGGTCCGATTACATCCGCTACCGCGAGAACGAGCGCGTGCTGCTGCTGTATCACAACGACCGCTTGTTCGAGCTGTTCGCCCCGCACTGGTTCGCCGACCAGGCGCACTACGAGGCATTTCGCCGCGTGGCGGTGCAGGGGATCGAGGCGGCGCGCCGCTGAGCGGCACCTTGAGCTCGCTTAACCGGAGCGCTGTTGCTCTGCCATCAGCCAATCGCGCAGTCGCGTGTCGGCATCGCTCTCCGGGCGCGAGCGCAGCCGGGTGAGCCAGTAGCGCCCGGCGTCGATCTGGATCGGGAATGGGCACACCAGGCGCCCCGCGTCGAGATCCTGGCGAAACATCGGCAACGGCAGCAACGCCACGCCGCTCCCGGCCGCCGCCACGCTGGCCAGGGTCAACGACGAATCGAACATCGCCCCGCGTGCGGGAACCTCGGCCACGCCCGCCGCGCGAAACCACTGCGGCCATTCGTCCAGGCGGTACGAGCGCAATAACGGCAGCTGCGCCAGATCGGCCGGCGTGCGCAAGCCACGCGCCATGCTGGGTGCACAGACTGGTGCAAACGGTGCCTCCATCAGCGCCTGCGCGATCTGGCCCTGCCAGTCGCCGTCGCCGAAACGGATTGCCAGATCCAGTCCTTCGCCGGCCAGATCGACCCGGTTGTTGTGGGTGGACAGGCGCAATTCGATATCCGGATGCGCGGCATGAAACGCCGGCAATCGCGGCAGCAGCCAGCCGGTGGCGAAGGTGCCCACCACGCCCACGCTGAGCACTTCGCGATAGCGCCCATCGGCAAAGCGCTCCAGGGTGGCGGCGATGCGGTCGAAGGCCTCGCCGAGCACCGGTGCCAGCGCCGCCCCTTCGTCGGTGAGCGCCACGCCGCGTGGCAGGCGGTGAAACAGGCTGGTGCCCAGCTGCTGTTCCAATGCCTTGATCTGGTGGCTGAGCGCGGCCTGGCTCACGCACAACTCGCCGGCTGCGCGGGTCAGGTTCTGATGACGTGCGGCCGCCTCGAAGGCGCGCAGGGCATTGAGTGGAAGGCGAGGGCGGGGCATGCGTAGAGATTAGTTCAATTCATGTCAGGGATCGAAACATCGCGATGGTCGGCTGCTTCGTGCGCATCGATACTGCGGGCTCCCTCAAGGAAGCAGACACATGGTGAATCGGCGAGAGTTCTTATGCGCAACTGGCGCGGGCATGCTGTTTGCGGCGTCCCGGCCCGCACGGGCGCTCAGCCCGGTGGTGACGGTGGACGGCCTGCTGCGGGCGCAATGGGCGGAAATCGAACGTGGCACCGGCGGTCGCCTGGGCATCAGCTTGCTCGACAGCGCCACCGGATGGCGCATCGGGCAGCGCGAGAACGAGCGCTTTCCGATGTGCAGCACCTTCAAATTTGTATTGGCTGCCGCGGTATTGCAGCAGGTGGACCGCGGCAAGCTGCCGTTGGCGCAACCGGTCAAGATCGGTGCCTCGGACATGCTGTCGCATGCGCCGGTGACCGAGCGCCATGTCGGCAGCGCGCTGAGTGTCGGCGAACTATGCCGGGCCACGATGATCTATAGCGACAACCCGGCCGCCAACCTGTTGTTCCCACTGGTCGGCGGCCCGCCCGGCGTGACCGCCTTCTTGCGCAGCATCGGCGATGCCAAGACCCGCAGTGACCGCTACGAGCCGGAGATGAATGGGTTCGCCCCCGGCGAGCCGCGCGATACCACCACCCCGGCGGCAATGGCGTCCACGCTGCGCACGCTGCTGCTCGGCGATGCCCTGCAACCTGCCTCGCGCAAGCAGCTGACCGACTGGATGATCGACAACCGCACCGGCGACGATTGCCTGCGTGCAGGGCTCACGCGCGACTGGAAGATCGGCGACAAGACCGGCAGCAACGGCACCGACACCCGCAACGACATCGCGATCCTGTGGCCGCCAAAGGGTAGGGCGCCGCTGTTGCTGACGACGTATTTGAACGGCGCCAAGGTCGACGATGCTGGGCGCGATGCGGCGTTGAAGGCGGTTGCGGTGGCGGTGCGGGAGACGCTCGCGCCTTGAGTGCCGCGACGCGGCGATTCCGCGCGGTTGGGGTGTCGCTATCGCGCCGTTCGGCGCGCGTGGCAGTCCAGTGGATGCCGCCGCTGGCTGGCGGCATCGCGCACTGCCCGCCGTGCGCGGTAGCCGCGCCCGCGTTGCCGATCACGACATCCAGTCCTCGGCGCATGCGCGGCCAGGCCTGTGGTCGCACCTCCCGCGCGTTCCACGCATCGCATCCGCTTCTATCCCATCCTCGCCACCCACTGGATCAGCACAATGCGTACTCCCCTCTTTTTGGCGGTCGTCGCCGCCGCACTTGCGCTCGCGCATGGATCGGCGAAGGCGCAGATCTGGCAACCGGCACCGGGCCATGTGCAGGTGCCGATCTGGCCTGGCAAGGTGCCCAATGGGTTGCCGCATCCGAAACCGGAATCGGTCGGTCCCGGCCCGGGGCGTCCGTGGTGGCCCAGGGCCAACGATGTCAGCCGGCCGACGATGACGGTGTATGCGCCCACGGGCCGCAACACCGGTGCGGCGGTGCTGGTGTTCCCCGGTGGTGGCTATCAAGTCCTGGCCATGGATCTGGAAGGCACGGAGATCTGCGATTGGCTGACCTCGCGCGGCATCACTTGTGTGTTGCTGAAGTACCGCGTACCCAACTCGGGGCCGACCTGGGTCAACGGCGGCCGCTACTATCCGAAGGTACAGACCGCGCTGCAGGACGCGCAGCGCACGCTGGGACTGGTGCGCCTGCATGCGGTGGAGTGGCGGATCGATCCGCACAAGGTCGGGGTGATCGGGTTTTCCGCCGGCGGGCATCTGGTCGCCGCGGCCAGCACGCATTTCGCAAAGCGCACCTATCAGCCGGTGGACGCGGCGGATGCGGAAAGTTGCCGTCCCGATTTTGCCATCGCGGTCTATCCGGGCCATCTGTGGGCGCACGAAGATGAGGATCATGCCAAGCGCGATCCAACCCACCTACAGCTGCGTCCAGACATCACCGTGAGCGCCGATACCCCGCCGACCTTTCTGCTGCAGGCCGAGGACGACGAGGTGGATGGGGTAACGCAGTCGCTGGCTTACTACGTTGCGCTGAAGCAGGTCGGCGTGCCGACGGAAATGCATCTCTACGCGCAGGGCGGGCATGCCTTCGGCCTGCGCGCCAAGGAGCTGCCGATCGCGCACTGGCCAAGTCTGGTGGAGACGTGGCTGGGGACTATCGGCGTGTTGGCCCCGGCCGCAGGGCACTGACCCCCGCTGCCCTGCTTGCACGGAGTGACCTTCGCTCGCGATCCCGCACTGCGCGCAGCCTTCGCACGGCGCAAGGCCGCACGGCTCAGCCCAATGGGCCAATCACGATAGGCCTGTCCTGCTGCAGCCGCGCCGGCCCACCCATCGCCGGGTCGCTGACGCTGTCTGCGCCGGTTTCGATGCGACCGGCCAGGCGTTGGCTTGCGCCGTCGTGTTCGATCCACAGGTCGTACCAACCGCCGCTGGCTGCCGCTTTCCAGCTGCGTTGCCAGGTCTGGCCGCCCGCAAGCTGCAGTTGCTCGCGCGGTTGCGCCTGCGCATACGCGGCCGGTTGCAGTGCGATCTGGATCGGCGTGGTGCCGGTGTTGTGCAACGACAACGACAGCGCCGCCGGGTCGTCCGCTGCCTGGGTGATGTCGGCCAGCAGCAATGCAGCGCTCAGGTCGCCGCGATAGTGGCGATGGAATCCGTTGGGGCCGATCAGCCACAGATCGTAGCGGCCATCGTAGGTGGTCCAGTCGCCGTCCAGCGTGGCACCGTTACCCACCGTGTAGCGGCGCGGGATCGCCGCCAGGTCGTAGCGGTCGTAGACATGCAGCACCGCCGCCGCGCCGCTGTTGCGCAGGCGTAGTTGCACCTCGCCGCGCGCTTGCACATGCGCCAGTTGCACGCTCGGGCGATACGGCACGGCGCGCGAACGGCGCACGCCGAACGGTTGCTCGGGCGCTTGCAACGTGGCCGGCAGCGGCGGCAACGTGTGCTCGCGCAAGGCTGCTGCGCGCGCTGCCGCATCGCCCACATCGGGTAGCGATGCGACGAATGGGCGTGCATCGGCGTTGCGGAAATCGAACGCATTGGTCAGGTCGCCACATACCGCGCGCCGCCATGGCGTGATCTCCGACGCCTGTACGCCAAATCGTCGTTCCAGCAGGCGCAGCACCGAGGTGTGGTCGTACACCTGCGAATCCACCCAGCCACCGCGACTCCACGGCGAGATCACATACAGCGGCACACGCGGACCAAGCCCGTAGGGGCGGCCGTGCAGTGCGGGCAGATCCACTTTCTGCTCACCGGGTGCAGGCTGGTGATGGTAGTCGTCGTCGGTGGCGACGCTGGAAGCGCCGGCAAACCCGCCGGTTGCGCGCGGGTCCGGCGATGGCGGTGCAGGCGGAGGCATGTGATCGAAGAAGCCGTCGTTCTCATCGAACATCAGCAGCAATGCAGTGCGGCTCCACACCGCCGGATTGGCGGTGAGCGCATCCAGCACGCGTGCGGTGTAGGCCGCGCCTTGCGCCGGGCTGGACGGGTCCGGATGTTCGCTGCCGGCCGCATCGGCAATGACAAAACTCACCGACGGCAGCCGATCGGCCATCACGTCTGCGCGCAACTGCTCCACGCCCCGCGTGCTGATGCCGCGCGCACGCAGCTGTGCATCGTGACCGGGCGCGTTGCTGTAAGCCTGCCGAAACGCCTCGAACCCGGCCAGCGGGTTGTCGGTGAAGTTATCGGCCATGTCCTGGTAGATCTGCCAGCTCACACCCGCGCGCTGCAGCTGTTCCACATAGCTGGTCCATCGATACGGCTCGGCAAACCCGCCCAGCTCCGGAAAGTTGTCGTGCGAGTTACCGATCACCGGCCCGCCATGGCGCCCGTGCGGATCGTTGCCGCCGGTCCACAGGAACACGCGATTGGAATTGGTGCCGGTCTGGATCGAGGCGTGGTAGGCATCGCAAATGGTGAACGCATCGGCGAGCGCGTATTGGAAGGGAATATCCGCCCGTCCGTAGTAGCCCAGCGCGTGATTGTGCTTGGCTGCCGCCCATTGCCCGAGCCGGCCGTGATCCCAGGCCTGTTGTGCATCCGGCCAGCTATGCGGCGTGCCCTTGACGCGCATGAAGCCGAATTGCGCTGCGGTATCCAATGCAAACGGCGTGAGCCATTGCATGCCGTCTTCGCTGGGCTGCAGCCACACCGTGCGCGAGGGCGCGCCGGGTAGCGGTCGGGCCGGGATCGGAAAGCGATCGCCGAACCCGCGCACGCCGGGCAGCGCACCGAAGTAATGATCGAAAGCGCGGTTTTCCTGCATCAGGATCACCACGTGCTGCAGATCCTCCAGCGTGCCGCTGCGGCGGTCCGGCGCGATGGCAGCGGCGCGCGCGATGCTGGGCAACAGCGCGGCCGCACCGCTGGTCAGGCCGGCTTGCAGCAAACGGCGGCGGGGCAGGTCGATCATCGTGTCACCTCTGAGTGGCTGAACCCGTCCGAGTGCCTTCCCCCGCCTGCGGGGGAAGGTGCCCGAAGGGCGGATGGGGGCGCTGTGCTCTCACCCCAGCCCTCTCCCGCAAAGCAGGAGAGGAAGACAGTCCCGGCGTGCACGTCAGCATGGCAGGTGGCCGTTACAGATCCAGCGTCAGCGTCAGCCCCAGCGTGCGCGGCGCGGCGATGAAGGCGCTATCGCTGCCATCCACGCCTTCCAGATAGCGCTTGTCGGTGAGGTTACTGACATTGAGCGCCAGTTGCAGGCCCTTGAGTTGCGCCGACAGCTGCGACAGCTCCACGCCCAGATTCGCATTGAAGGTGGTCACCCCATCGAGCGCGGCGCGGTTGGATGCATCCAGATAGCGCTTGCCCAGATACCGACCGGACACACCGAAGCGCCATGCTTCCCCACGCCAGTCGGCCGAGACCACCAAGGTGTTGCGCGGCTGGCCGATCACCTGCGCGCCGGGTGTGATATCCAGGGCGGTATCGCGCGCGGCATCGCCGCTGCCCAGGTAATCGGCCTTGTTGTAGGTGTAGGCGCCATTGAGGCGCCAGCCGTTGTCCCAACCGTAGCCCAGCGCCGCTTCCACGCCGCGCGCGTGCACGCCGCCGAAGTTTTCATACACGCCGTCGGTCTCGCCCAGATAGTCGATGCCGCTGACGAAGTTGGCCGGCACATACACGATGCGATTGTCGAAGCGGATGTCGTACAAGGTCACGCTGCCGGTCAACGGCCAGCGGCTGATGCGCAGGCCAAGCTCGATATTGTCGGCAGTTTCCGGCTGCACGCGGCTGAGTGCGACCGGGTCGGTTTCGCCCAGCACGCCGGACGGAATCGCGGCAAAATTCTGCGAATACCCGGCGAAGGCTTCCAGCCCCTGCACCGGCGTGGTCCAGGTCAGGCCCGCCGAGAGCAGCGGGTCGGAGTGCGCATCCGACTCCACATGCTGCGCATCGCCGATGCGGCGGTCGCGGGTCTGGTCGAGGAAGAACTGCTTCACACCCACGCGCCAGGCGAAAGCGCCGTAACGCATCACATCTTCGACGTAATACATCTGCTCGTCGGTCTGGTAGTTGTCCTTGAACTGCACCCAGTACGGCTGATGGTCGAAGCTGATGTTGGTGCCGACGTTGAGCAGGCGATGCCAGTCGCGGGTGACGCTGCGGTCGTAACGTTCCAGCCAAGCGCCGGCACGCACGGTGTTGTCGATCGGGCCCAGGTCGTGGCGCCATTCCACATCGGCCATCGCACCGGTGCGGTGATTGTCGTAATGGCTATGGCGATACGACTGCACCGGTACCGAACCTGCCGGATAGCAGGCCGGATTGGATTCGGCCGGCACCGCCGCACTGTCGGCGCAACCGGCCAGCAGCGTTGCCGCCGCACCGCCTGGGGTCAGGTAATACAGCTTGCCCAGGTCGCTGCCGGCATACACGGTGTTGCCGCCGCGCGCCTCCGATTCCGGCGCGCCCGCGCCATCGTTGGTGACGTCCACCAGATACGGCGGAATCCAGTCGCCGCGGCCTTGCATGCGATGCGCGTAGCCGGTGAGCGTGGTCTTGAAGCCATTGCCGCCATCGAAGGCGCCGCGCAAATAACCGAAGGTGTTCTTGCGCAGCGCGCGCGAGCCGGAGCGGTAGTTCTGATCCAGATACGGAATGCCGGTGAGCGTGCCGGTCAACAAATCGTGTTCCGGGTCGCGCGCGAACTGCTCAGGCGTCACGCTGGTGTATTCGGATTCGTCGGCATCGTCGTAGGACGCGTAGCCGCTCAGCGTCCATTTGTTCAACGCGCTGACGAACTTGCCGGCCAGATGGTCGCGGCTCGTGTGGCCGCTGCCGTCGATCCAGTCGTCGTTGCGCGCCGACGAACCGCTAATCCAGGCACGCGTGTTGCCGCCGAGCAGGCCGGTGTCGTAGCGCGCGTAATACTTGCGCGCCTGGTTGTCGCCGATGCCACCGATCACGCGCACACGCTGTTCTTCGAGCGGCTCGCCGGTGAGGTAATTCAGGGTGCCGCCCAGCGCCTCGTTCGAGCGCGACGCGATATCGGCAGTGCCCTGGCTCACTTCCACCGTTTCCAGGTCCGGCATGTCGATGAAGCGGTTGGCCTTGGAGCCGCCGCCATACGCCGAGCCACCGTTAGGCACGCCGTCGACGGTGGTGCCGATCTGCTGCGTGTCGCGGTTGCTGACAAAGCCACGCATGCTGATCTGCGTGCCCCAATCGGACGAGCCGAATGCATCGGCTTCGGTGACCACCACACCGGGGAGTTCGTTGAGCGCGTCGTTGACGCTGCCCAGCACGAACTGGCGGTCGAGCATTTCCTTGCTCACGGTGGTCTTGGAATACGTCATTGCCTGCCCGACCACCTGCACCTGATCGAGCGTGGACACCTGCTCGCCGCTGGCAAGCACTTCTGAACTCGGCGCTGCCGGTGTGGCGCCATCCGGTGCCTGCTGCGCGTAGGCGGGCAGGGCGAATGGAACCAGCAGCAGGGCAAGCGTGGCCGGATGTCGCACGCGCGGGCAGGTGGTCAAATCCATTGCAATCCAACGAGCGGGGGAGGTGGCCGCAGACTGCCGTGCTTGCATTGCGTGATGATGACCGCGCTACAGATGGGCTGCGATCACTGGGTGGATGTGCGCAGCTTCTCTACCCCTAGGCGGAGTGCGATTCAGCGCTATTTGCAGTGCGTAAGCAGCATTTACGATTGGTCGAGATGCGGTGTTCTCACCGCGCGCGATTCAACGCTGTTTGGGGATGCGCAAGCTGTGGTCGGTTGGTCGAGGGCGCGATGTCCTCACCGCTTGCGGGACACGCTGTGAATCCATCCATGGACGCTCCGTGGCGGCATCCATGCCGCCAAAGAGCTTACATGGACGTACTTGCAGCGTGTCCTGCGATGGTGGGCGGGCAAGGGCCCTGCAGTAAAGCGCAGATCCACCGCTCTGCACTCAACGCATTCAAAGCGTCCAGCCGCACCACAACGCGTGCTCCAAGTCTTGAAGCTGCTGACAAAACATCGCGAGCAACCGGCAGGGCGTGTGGGCATCTCACGCAGACCAGATCTGTGCGAAAGATACATGCCGCTGCGAGCTGTATCCCGCGTATCGCACCAGCGTCGGTAGCTTACGACCGAGACATCGCGTTCTCAGCGCTTCTTGGCGTTTGGCGCTGCTTCGATCTGTTGGGTTTCCGGCATCAATTCCAGTGCCGATGGCGTGGTGCGCAGCATCGGCCGGAACGCGATGGGATGCGTGCGACGACGTGCAAACCGCAGCAAGCGCGACAGCGTGAAGCCGGCCAGCGCCAATAACATCACTGCGAAATAAACCGGGAGCGCCGCAGGGCCGAACTTCTGCATCGCCCCGCCCGCCAGCGCCGGGCCGATGGCAGCACCCACGCCATGCACCAGTAATAGACTGCTGCAGCCGGACAACAGGTCTTCGCGCGGCAGGTAATCGAGCATGTGCGCCACCGCAAACGGGTACAGCGAAAACGCCAGCCCGCCGTACACGAAAAACAGCATGAACAAGACGGTGGTCTGCGACTGCACCATCGGCACTGCAGCAGCGATGGCGATGGCGGCGGCCAGCACGCTCACCGTGACCAGGCCGATGCGTCGGTCGTGCCCGTCGCTGATGCGCCCGATCGGCCATTGCAGCACGGCACCGCCCACGATTGCGGTGAGCATGAACATCGCCACGCCATCGGCATCCAGTCCGATGCGGTTGGCATACACCGGAAGCAAGCCCCAGAACGCACCCATCGCCAATCCCGACAATCCGGCGCCGACGGTGGCGACCGGCGCCAGCGCATACAGCGTTTTCAGGCGCAGGCGCGACACCTGCGGCACCTCCGGCGGAATCAAGCGCGTGGTGACGACCGGCATTACCGCTGCGCAGATCAGGATGGCGGTCAGCGTGAACATGGCCGGTGCTCGCGCGTCGCCTGCAGTCAGCAGAATCTGGCCCAGCGCCAGCGCCGACAGATTGATCGCCATGTACACCGAGAAAACACGGCTACGTCGGCGTGCATCCGGCTCGGCGTTGAGCCAGCTTTCGATCACCGTGTACAAGCCCACCAGGGCAGCGCCGGTGACCAGGCGCAACACACCCCAACCCCAGGGGTCGAGCCAGATCGGATGCAACAACACGGCAATGGCCGCCAGCGATGCGTAGAACGCAAATGCGCGGATATGCCCGATGCGTCGAATCAACGGCGGCGCGAAAAACGTGCCAAGAAAAAAGCCGGCGAAATAACCAGACATGATCAGGCCCAGCGCACGCGCATCGAACCCGGCCTGACCACCGCGTACGGCGAGCAACGTACCGAGCAGCCCGCTGCCGGTCAGCAGCAGGGCAACGCCCAGCAACAGGGCGGTCAGCCGCAACATGGATGCGGCCCTCGTGGGGGAAAAGGCGCGTCGATCACGCGATCGAGTGTAGCAGCCACGCTGCTGCGACTCGATCGATGTGGCTCGCATAACGCGATCAGGTGGCGATGGCTGAGCAGCTCGCTGCCGATGGAATGGGGTTGCGCTATCACCATGTGTTGGCGGAGACGCGGGCCGGCGTGCATTTAGAGCGGCCAACAAGACGTAGCGAACAGTCGTCAAGGGGTGCGGACGACGCGCAGGAACCGGTGTGTACGAGTGGTAGATGAGAATTCCGCGGACAGGCCGCGCCCGCCTGACGGTGAGCGAAGGAGTTTTGTTAGCTACTCTGAGGCCAGGTCCGCGCTGGTGAAGGAGAGCCGCCGGAAGTGCCGGATCAAAATGGCATGGCTAAGCCGCGCTCTATAGACGAGGAGAGCCTTTCAGGCCGTAACTGACGAGCTGGCCGAAAGCGTCTTCGTTGACGCAGCGAATCCGCTACTCGTCTCGATGTCGCCGCCAACCGCCAACCGCCAACCGCCAACAGCCAACAGCCAGAAGCCAGAAGCCAGAAGCCAGAAGCCAACAGCCAGAAGCCAACAGCCAGAAGCCAACAGCCAGAAGCCAACAGCCAGAAGCCAGCAGCCAGCAGCCTCAAGCGTCCAGCCTGCGAGACGCCCCAGCGTGCCAAGAGGCCCGACGCACCGCACGTGCATCCGCAATGCGTCGGTCACTGCCCAGCACTCTCCCGCCAGCCCGGCCATGCGCCAGCGCGCGATTCGATCATTGCGCCGACATGCCCGCATCCGTCTAGAATCGGCGCCCTTGCATCGTCTTCAGCGAATTTGTCATGCCCATCTACGCGTTCCAGTGCACCACCTGCGGCCACTCGTTCGACCGCCTGCAGAAGATGGCCGACCCCGATCCGCAGACCTGCCCGTCTTGCGCTGCGGCCACCATCAAGCGCCAGGTCACCGCGCCGTCATTCCGCTTATCCGGCAGCGGCTGGTACGAGACCGATTTCAAGTCGGCTGGCGAAAAGAAGAAGAACCTCACCGAGAGCAGCAGCGCAGGCGGCGGCGATGCCAAGCCGGCGGCGGCCAGCGACAGCAAGCCCGCAGCCGCACCGGCCGCGCCCGCCGCAAAGCCGGCATCCGGCGCGGCGTGATGGTCGATAGGCGCGGCAGCGTTGTCAGCACGATGTCGCGCTTGGCGCCGTGGCTGCTGGCCATCGCGATCAGCGGCTGCGCCAGCGCCGCACCGCCGCCCAGCACCGCCGTCGTGCCAGCCGACCGCTTTCTCTCCGCGCTTGCGGCGCACTGCGGGCAGGCGTTTGCCGGTCGTGTGCTGGTCGACACGCCCGCATCGACAACGCCGAGTCCGTTCGCTGGCAAGCCGCTGGTGATGCATGTGCGCGGTTGCGCCGACCCGCGCCGCGAGCTGCGGGTGCCGTTCCATGTGGGCGACGACCACTCGCGCACCTGGGTGCTGACCCGCACGCAGGCCGGTTTACGCCTCAAACACGATCATCGGCATGCCGATGGCAGTGCGGATGCATTGACCCAGTACGGCGGCGACAGCCGTGACGCGGGCAGTGCCACGCGTCAGGAATTCCCGGTGGATGCCGAGTCGATTGCCTTGTTCAAGCGATTGGGCGCCACCGCCTCGCTGCAGAACACTTGGGCGATGGAGGTCCAGCCCGGGCGCAGCGTGGTGTACGAGCTGAGTCGCCCGGGCGGGCGGTTGTTTCGGGTGGAGTTCGATCTCACCCGGCCGGTGCCCTTGCCTCCGGCGCCGTGGGGAAGTTGAGAGCCGGCCAAGAGCGGCTGACAAAACGATGGCGCTCACCGCATGCGGACGCTGCCGGTGCCCGGCATCCTTATTGCCACGCGCAGACTCTGGCTCCCGTAAGCCGTCCAAGCGCACCTGACAACGGCGCGCTACGTTTGGTCGGCCGATCGCAAGAGTGGATAGCGAGGCTTGGTTACGCGTGACTGAGCCGCCCGGCCGGCGGTAAATAGCGTCCTCGGTCCTGCCACCGCCAATCTGCCGCTCAGATAGCGCGGCCGCTCATCTTGTTGCAAAACCGCAAAGCGCCAACGCAAACAGGCCGGCTCACCACGAACCGGCCTGTTGCGACAAACACATAAAGACACCAAGCCTGGAAACCTCAGCGCGCGTCGAACCGCGCGCGGCAGCCATCGTTGACCCAGACCGCCGAGCGGCGCGGGTCGAAGCCCCAGGTGCGACCTTCTTCGCAACGGGTGTTCGACAACTGGCGGGTCAGCACCGGGCGACCTGCGCGCACGTCCCAGTCGCAGCTGCGCAGGCGACGGTCGTCGCTGCTGCAGGTCACCGAGTAGTCGCCACGCGGGCGATCGTCACGGCCGCCATAGCCGTCATCGCGATCCCAGCCGCCGCCGCCACGGGCCTGCGCAAAGTCGGCGCGGCAGCCGTCATCCACCCAGATCCGGCCGTTTTCCTGGTGCCAGTTACGGCCCTCCACGCAGGGCGTGCCGGAGAGCTGACGCACGATCGTCGCGCGCCGCCAGCCGGTGTTGCAGATCGCCTGGCGCTGGTCGCGGCTTTCGCAACGCACGGTGCCGGCGGCTGCGTTGCCGGGGCGGTCGTCGCCGCCATTCCAGCCACCACCGCCCCAGCCACCGCGGGCCTCGACGAAGCGGCCGCGGCAGCCGTTGTCCACCCAGACGCGGCCACGGTCGCTGCCCCAGTTGCGGCCTTCGATACAGCGGGTGCCGGAGATGTTTTCCACCAGCGCGGCGCGCCCCCGGAACGGGGTGTCGCACTCGCGGCGGCGGTTATCGTTGCTGGAGCAGGTGATGCTGGGGCCGTTGAAGCCGCGGTCCTGCGCGGCGGCGGGGCGGCTGACCAGGGCGCCGGCGAGGGCGACAAGACTGAAGCCGGAGATCAGCAGGGCGGTGCGCAGCATCGTGACGTCCTTGGTACGGGAGGGGCGTGGCGCCTATTCAGCCGGGCGCTGACTTAAGCGCCGGTGACCGTCGCCGCATTTGCTCCTGCCGCCCGCCGGCCCCAGAATATCCGGCTTTCCGGCGCTGCCTGCGTCGGGTTTTCAGCGGAGCTTTCGATGCGTACCCACTTCTGCGGCCTGGTCGACGAGACCATGATCGGCCAAACCGTCACTCTCGCCGGCTGGACCGACGTGGCCCGCAACCTGGGCGGCGTCTGCTTCATCGACCTGCGCGACCATGAAGGCATCGTGCAGGTGACGGTGGAACCGGAGAACGCCGAGGTGTTCCCGGTGGCCGCCAGCCTGGGCTACGAAGACGTGTTGCAGGTCGAAGGCGTGGTGCGTGCGCGGCATGCGGTCAACGACAAGTTGCGCAGCGGTAAGGTCGAAGTGATCGCCACCCGCATCACCATCCTCAACAAGGCGGCGCCGCTACCGTTCCATGCGCACGAAAATCCGGGCGAAGAAACCCGCCTGAAGTACCGCTATCTGGACCTGCGCCGTCCGGAAATGCAGCGCATGCAGCGCACCCGCATCAAGCTGGTGCAGGCGCTGCGCCGCCATCTGGATGCGCGCGATTTCCTGGATATCGAAACCCCGATCCTGACCAAGGCCACCCCAGAAGGCGCACGCGACTTCCTGGTGCCGGCGCGCATGCATCCGGGCGAGTTCTACGCTTTGCCGCAGAGCCCGCAGCTGTTCAAGCAGATTTTGATGGTGGCCGGCTTCGACCGTTACTACCAGATCGCGCGCTGCTTCCGCGACGAAGCGCTGCGCGCCGATCGCCAGCTGGAATTCACCCAGCTCGATATGGAATTCGCTTTCGTGCGCGAGCGCGATGTGCAGGATTTCGTCGAAGACATGATCCGCGCCATCTTCAAGGAAGTGGTGGACGTCGAGTTGGCCGCGCAGTTCCCGCGCATGACCTGGGCCGAGGCGATGCGTCGCTATGGCTCGGACAAGCCGGACCTGCGTATCGCGCTGGAACTGATCGATGTGGCCGAGCTGGTCAAATCCAGCGAATTCCCGGTGTTCACCGCCGCCGCCAACGATGCCGACGGCCGCGTGGCAGCACTGCGCATTCCCGGTGGCGCAGCGCTGTCGCGCAAGCAGATCGACGAGTACGCCGCGCACGCCGCCAAATACGGCGCCAAGGGGCTGGCCTACATCAAGCTGTCGGAAACCGGCGAAGTCAGCTCGCCGATCGCCAAGTTCTTTTCCGAAGAAGCGTTCGCCGCGCTGCTCAAGCACGTGGGTGCAAGCAACGGCGACATCGTGTTCTTCGGTGCCGGCGGCTATAACAAGGTGTCCGACTTCATGGGCGCGCTGCGCCTGAAAGCCGGCAAGGACTTCAAGCTGGTCGCCGATACCTGGGCGCCGCTGTGGGTCACCGATTTCCCGATGTTCGAGTGGGACGACGAAGCACAGCGGTACGTCGCCCTGCATCACCCCTTCACCGCACCGGCGGTGGACGATATCGCCGACCTGCGCACCAACGCCCGCACTGCGGTGTCGCGCGGTTACGACATGGTGCTCAACGGCAATGAAATCGGCGGCGGCTCGATCCGTATCCACCGCCCGGACATGCAGAGCGCGGTGTTCGAGTTGCTGGGCATCGGCGCGGAAGAAGCGCGCGCCAAGTTCGGCTTCCTGCTGGATGCGTTGAACTACGGCGCACCGCCGCACGGCGGCATCGCCTTCGGTATCGACCGTATCGCCGCGCTGATGGCCGGCACCGAATCGATTCGCGACGTGATCCCGTTCCCCAAGACCACCGGCGCGCAGGATTTGATGACCGACGCCCCGTCGCCGATCGCCGCCGAGCAGCTGGCCGAAGTGCACGTGCAGGTGCGCCCCAAGCAGGTCTGACCTGCGCGAGCAGATGGCCGCGCTATGCGTGGTCATCTGTACAAGGCGCCCAGCGCAGCCAGCGCTGCGCACTTTGGCGGAACCGTCAGCCCCAGGGCCGGAGGCTGTGCATGTATCACGGCCATCCAATCGCCGCCGATCAACCGGCGGCGGTTTGCCTGCAGGTCCGTTCCGAACCGACCGGCGTTGCGCCAGTACATGGCCGCGACTCGCACGTCGTGGTTATCTTTCCGACGCGCTGCGGTGCGCAGCCAGCGTCGCGCGCTTCGCCAAAACCATCAGCGCCCACACCGAATCCCGCACACGGGTAATCCACGCATCGCAGATGCTTGCCCGATTCCCGATTCCCGATTCCCGATTCCCCAACTTGCAGAACCGCCGCCGCATGCGAGAAGCTGCCACGTCCACCCGGCACGAGAGGCCCGCATGACCCGCATCCGCCGCGCCACGCCGGACGATGCCGAAGCGCTGTCGCTTCTGGCTGCGCAGACGTTTACCGAAACCTTCGGGCATCTGTATCCGGAAGAAGACTTGCGCGGTTTTCTGGAAGAGACCTATGCGGTGGAGCGTGCGCGTATCGTGCTGGCGCATCCGGACTACGCGATCTGGTTGCTGGAGCTGGACAACCTGCTGGTTGGCCACGCCGCCGCCGGCCCATGCGGTTTGCCGCACGACGAGGTGCGCCCCGGCGACAGGGAACTCAAGCGCCTGTATCTATTGAAGGACTACCAGAGCAGCGGCTGGGGCAGCCGGCTGTTCGAAACTGCCTTGGAATGGCTCGAACGCGACGGCCCACACACCTTGTGGATCGGTGTGTGGTCGGAGAATTTCGGTGCGCAGCGCTTCTACGCCCGCTACGGTTTCGAAAAAATCGGCGAATACGATTTCCCGGTGGGCAAGATCGTCGACCGCGAGTTCATCCTGCGCCGCAAGCCGGTGCTGGCGGCCGACTAAGCGACGACCAAACGACTGCACGCGCATCGGACCAGCGCGGCCGGTGCCGCGGAATCGGCATGTGTCGCTCGGGCAGGCCGTCTCCCGTGCGCCACCCGCGCCCGCCTGGCAGCCGCTCGCTACGGTGTATTCGCGGCTCCAAGCCAGGGCTGCCTAACCGTGGCAGCGCGGCAAGGCATTCTGTTCTGCCCAGGCGCGACTGCGCTTGCCGCAAGATCGGCGCAGCGGGCCTACGATCGCAATCGCGCAGTCGGTGCTGCAGACCCCATGCGCGTCAGACATTCGCCTGACGCTCACCTTCCCTTCCGGTAACCACGTCCTTGTCCAACGCATCGTCGGCCATCCCTGTCATCCCTCGGCGCAGTCCGCGCAAGCACGCGGCCACCGCCACCGCCACCGCCACCGCCGATGTGCTGCTGGTGCACGGCATCTGGAATACCGCGCACTGGCTGTTGCCGCTTGCGCGCCGGATGCGCGCCGATGGGCTGGCGCCTGCGTTGTTCGGCTATGCCAGCGTGCTCGGCGGGCCGGCCCAGGCGGTGCCGCGCTTGATCGAACGCCTGCGCACCAGCCGCGCGCAATTGCTGGTCTGCCACAGCCTGGGTGGGCTGATGGCCCTGCAGGCCTTGTGCGATGCCCCCGACCTACCGGTGCGTCGCGTGGTCTGCCTGGGCTCGCCCCTGTGCGGCAGCGCCGCTGCGCGCGGACTGGCGCGGCGCGGGGGCGTCTGGGCGATGGGGCGCAGCGCCGCCCTGCTGCAGCAAGGGTTTGCGCGCTGGGACGGCCCGGTCGAGATCGGCCAGGTCGCCGGGTGCGTGCCGCGCGGGGTCGGCCGCTGGCTGGCGCCGCTGGCCGAGGGCTCGGACGGCACCGTGGCGCTGGCCGAAACCCGTCTGCCGGGGCTGCGCGACCACTGCGTGGTGCACGCCAGCCACAGCGGGCTGTTGCGCTCGCCCGAGGCCGCCCGGCAGGCGTTGGCCTTCCTGCGCAGCGGCCGCTTTTCGTCTTGAACATCCGCTGGCGGATGTCGCGGCCCCGGTGAGTGCAAGCAATCAGGTAAAATCCGCGCCCTGTCATCCAAGCCAGTCTGGAATCACCCATGGGTAGAGGCCCCTCGATCGAAGGCCGCAAGAACGCCTCCGACGCCAAACGCGGCAAGATGTTCACCAAGATCATCCGCGAGATCAGCGTCGCTGCGCGCGCCGGCGGCGGCGATGTGTCCAATAATCCGCGCCTGCGCACCGCCATGGACAAGGGCCTGTCGGCGAACATGTCCAAGGACGTGATCGAACGCGCCATCAAGAAGTCCACCGGCGAGCTGGAAGGCGTGGAATACGAAGAAGTGCGCTACGAGGGCTACGCGCCCGGCGGCGTGGCGGTGATCGTGGACTGCCTGACCGACAACCGCGTGCGCACCGTGGCCGACGTGCGCCATGCCTTCAGCAAATGCGGCGGCAACATGGGCACCGATGGCTCGGTGGCCTTCATGTTCAAGCGCCTGGGCGTGCTCAGTTTTGCCGCCGGCATCGATGAAGACACCCTCACCGACGCGGCCATCGAAGCCGGCGCCGACGACGTGGTGGTGTACCCGGAAGACGGCGCCATCGACGTGCTGACCGCCCCGGATGCCTTCGCCCAGGTCAAGGACGCCCTGGCTGCGGCCGGCCTGGAACCGGCCCACGCCGAAGTCACCTTCCGCGCCGAAAACGACATCGCCGTCGACGGCGACACGGCCCTGCAGGTCCGCAAGCTGCTCGACCTGCTCGAAGACCTGGACGATGTCCAGGACGTGTATTCGAACGTCGATCAATCGAGTTTCGGCGCGTAGGCGCCGGGAATTGAGAATGGAGAATCGGGAATCGAAACGACTGCATCCTGCGGTGCTCGGCGACGTCGAGCACGCCAGTAGGCCGCTTTACCCATTCCCGATTCCCGACTCCCGATTCCCGGCCCCTCGATGACCCGCATCCTGGGCATCGATCCCGGCTCCCAGCGCACCGGGGTCGGCATCATCGACATCGACGAGGGCGGTCGCAGCCGGCATGTGCATCACGCACCGCTGGTGCTGCTGGGCGAGGGCGACTTTGCGCAGCGGCTCAAGCGCCTGCTGCACGGGTTGGGCGAGTTGATCGAGACCTACCGGCCGGATGAAGTGGCGATCGAAAAGGTCTTCATGGGCAAAAGTGCCGCTTCGGCGCTCAAGCTCGGCCATGCACGTGGCGCGGCGATCTGCGCGGTCGTCATGCGCGATCTGCCGGTGCACGAGTACGCTGCCACTGAAATCAAGCTCGCGCTGGTCGGCAAGGGCGGCGCGGACAAGGTGCAGGTGCAGCACATGGTCGGCATCATGCTCAACCTGAAAGGCAAGCTGCAGGCCGACGCCGCCGATGCACTGGCGGTCGCCATCACCCACGCCCACGTCCGCGCCACCGCGCAGCGTCTGGGCGTCACTACCCAACAGGCCTGGAGCCGCAAGAAATGAGAATCGGGAATCGGGAATCGGGAATCGGAAACGCCGAGAGCGGAGTCCACAACGGCGCGTGCTGTTTCGATTCCCCATTCCCGATTCCCCATTCCCGGCACCGCCAAGGCGGTGCCCAATGATCGGCCGTCTGCGCGGGATCCTGGCCTACAAGCAGCCGCCGTGGCTGGTGATCGACGTGGGCGGGGTGGGGTACGAGCTGGAGGCGCCGATGAGCACCTTCTACGATCTGCCCGATGTCGGTCGCGACGTCATCCTGTTCACCCATTACGCGCAAAAGGAAGACAGCGTCGCGCTGTACGGCTTCCTGCGCGAGGGCGAGCGGCGGCTGTTTCGCGACGTGCAAAAAGTCACCGGGATCGGCGCCAAAATTGCGCTGGCGGTGCTCTCCGGGGTCAGCGTGGACGAGTTCGCCCGCCTGGTCACCGGCGGCGACATCACCGCGCTGACGCGCATTCCGGGCATTGGCAAGAAGACCGCCGAGCGCATGGTGGTTGAGCTGCGCGACCGCGCCGCCGACTTCAGCAGCGGCGCGCCGATCACCGGCCAGCTGGGTCCGGATGCGGTATCCGAAGCCACGGTCGCCTTGCAGCAACTGGGTTACAAGCCGGCCGAGGCCGCACGCATGGCACGCGAGGCCGGGGCAGAAGGCGACGAAGTCGCCACGGTCATTCGCAAGGCACTCCAGGCCGCGCTGCGTTAAGCGAGCTCGGCCTTTCTCATTCTTCACGCCCTTCAGCGATAACCTGCCCACTCAATGTCACAGACCTCCACTCCCGCAGCTGGCCACGGCCACGCGCCTGCCAACAGCCATATGGCCTTGGTCGTCGGCGCCATCGGCGTCGTCTTCGGCGATATCGGCACCAGTCCGCTGTACACCCTCAAGGAGGCGTTTTCGCCGCACTACGGGTTGACCAGCGATCACGACACCGTGCTGGGCGTGCTGTCACTGGCGTTCTGGGCGCTGATGATCACCGTCACGCTCAAGTACGTCACCATCATCATGCGTGCCGACAACGAGGGCGAGGGCGGCATCATGGCGCTGATGGCGCTGACCCAGCGCACCCTCAAACAGGGCTCGCGATCGGCGTACGTGGTTGGCATCCTCGGGATCTTCGGCGCCTCGCTGTTCTTCGGCGACGGTGTGATCACGCCGGCCATCTCGGTGATGGGCGCGGTGGAAGGCCTGGAGATCGCCGCGCCCAGCCTGCACCCCTTCATCGTGCCGATCACCGTGGTGGTGCTGCTGATCGTGTTCATGGTGCAGCGCTTCGGCACCGAAACGGTCGGCAAGGTGTTCGGCCCGATCACTTGTCTGTGGTTTCTGTCGCTGGGCGCGATCGGCATCTGGAACATCGTCGATGCGCCGGAAGTGATGAAAGCCTTCAACCCGTGGTGGGCGATCCGCTTCTTCATGGAGCACGGCTGGCACGGGGTGTTCATCCTCGGCGCGGTGGTGCTGGCGGTGACCGGCGGTGAAGCGCTGTATGCGGACATGGGCCATTTCGGCGCGCGCCCGATCCGGCATGGCTGGTACTTCTTCGTGCTGCCGATGCTGCTGCTCAATTACCTGGGCCAGGGCGCACTGGTGCTCAATCACCCTGCCGCACTGAAAAACCCGTTCTTCGAAGCGGTGCCCAGCTGGGCGCTGTACCCGATGATCATCCTGGCCACGCTGGCGGCGGTAATCGCCTCGCAGGCGGTGATCACCGGTGCGTATTCGGTGGCCCGCCAGGCCATGCAGCTGGGCTACATCCCGCGCATGCAGATCAAGCACACCTCGCGCACCACCATCGGCCAGATCTACGTGCCCGGCATCAACTGGCTGTTGATGGTGATGGTGATCGCGCTGGTGCTGATCTTCCGCAGCTCCACCAATCTGGCCGTGGCGTACGGCATCTCGGTCTCGATGACGATGCTGATCGACACCTTGCTGCTGGCCCTGGTGGCGCGGTCGTTGTGGCCGCGCTGGCGCAACTGGGTGCTGCCGCTGTGCGTGGTGTTCTTCATCATCGAGCTGGCGTTTGTCATCGCCAACGGCGCCAAGCTGCTGCAGGGCGCGTGGTTCCCGCTGGCGCTGGGCATCGTGGTGTTTACCCTGATGCGCACCTGGCGGCGTGGCCGCGCGCTGCTGCGCGAAGAGATCCGCAAGGACGGCATCCGCATCGACAGCTTCCTGCCGGGCCTGATGCTGGCGCCGCCGGCGCGCGTGCCGGGCATGGCGGTGTTCTTGACCGCCGATCCGATGGTCGTGCCGCATGCGCTGATGCACAACCTCAAGCACAACAAGGTGCTGCACGAACGCAACATCTTCCTCAACGTCGACACCTTGCCGATCCCGTATGCGCCGGTAGACAAGCGCCTGCAGATCGAATCGATCGGTGACGAGTTCTACCGCGTCTACGTGCGCTTCGGCTTCATGGAAACGCCCGACGTGCCGCTGGCGCTGATGCGCTCCTGCGACCAGGGCGGCATCCATTTCGACCCGATGGACACCACCTTCTTCGCCAGCCGCGAAACCATCGTGGCCAGCGCCAACCGCGGCATGCCGATCTGGCGCGACAAGCTGTTCGCGCTGATGCATCGCAACGCCGCCCCGGCCACCGGCTTCTTCCGTATTCCCGGTAACCGCCTGGTCGAGTTGGGCGCGCAAGTGGAGATCTGAGCGTGGCTGGTCTGCAGTGGATGGTCTACGGCCGCTCGCCGAGCCTGGATACCTTCTGGGACGAAGCGCTGAATCTTGGGCGTGCACCGGCAAGCGAGGCCGCCATCGCCGCCGCGCAAGCGCGGCTCGAGGTGCATCTGCCGACGTGGCTACGCACGTTGTATGCGCGCTATGACGGCGGCGCGGTGCAGATGGCGCGTGGTCAGTCGCTCGATGAGCCGGACAACTGGCTTAAGGCCGAATGGCTGATCCCGCGCGCGCGCCTGCTTGGCAGCGCGGAGTTGTTTTCCTTCGCGCAGGTGCGTGCCCGCGAGGACTACCGCGATGATGCATTTGCCGGTCTGGCCGCCGGTGGCGACGATCGCCGCCTGATCGTCATCGCCGCCGACCACCGCTCACCCAGCCGGGCCTTGTGTCTGGATTATTCCGTGCCCGGCGCCGAGCCCACCCTGGTCTATGTCGATGCCGGCGGGAACCGTCGGTTGATCGTGTTCGAGAACGTGGACGCTCTGCTGTCGCAGCTTGTCGATGTCGTGCACTGGTCGCCTGCATTGCAGGCCAAGCACGATGAGAACGAGCTGGTG
Source organism: Xanthomonas sp. Leaf148 (assembly GCF_001423585.1). Lineage (GTDB taxonomy): Bacteria > Pseudomonadota > Gammaproteobacteria > Xanthomonadales > Xanthomonadaceae > Xanthomonas. The sequence continues at coordinate 1,257,581 of NZ_LMOP01000008.1, forward strand.
CACTGGCAGCCTCAGCCACCGGCATTGCGCACTTTCTGGAGCGGCCCCGGGCATTGGAACGACACCGCAGCGGCCGCAGATGCCGGTGCGCTGGCCGCTGCCGAAGCGCGGCTGGGCGTGCGCTTGCCGGCGTTGTTCAAGCGGCTGTATAGCGTCCAGGACGGCGGCGACACGGGCTGGTGCTGGGTGCCGCGCACGCGCTTTGCTTCCGCGCATTACGTGGATTGGGAATGCGTGCTGGTGGATCGGTATCTATCGCCGCTTGCGCAGATCGGCAGCCTGCTGGACCTGGCCGCGGCCTTCGAAGACCCTGACGACTTCAGTGCGGCGGCGTGCCTGCATGCCGGCCTGGACCAGGTGCTGGTGCTGTCGTGCCACAACATCGATTGCCTGCTGTGCCTGGACTATCGCGCGCGCGGCCCGCAGGGCGAGCCGGAAGTCGTCTATTTCGAGAAATGGGAGGGGCTGGTCCCGACCTGGCGCGCGCCCAGCTTCGATGCGTTCTTCAGCGTGCTGCGGCAGGCCGATCTTGATTTCTAGAAGCTGCGCCGCCCGCGCGCGGCATGCGAAGATGGCGGGATGACCGAACAGCGCATCATCGCCAGCAGCGCCACCCGCGAAGACGATGCCGCCGATGCGAGCATCCGCCCCAAGCGCCTGGCCGATTACCTCGGCCAGCAGCCGGTGCGCGAGCAGATGGAGATCTACATCCAGGCTGCCAAGGCGCGTGGCGAGGCGATGGATCACGTGCTGATCTTCGGCCCGCCCGGCCTGGGCAAGACCACGCTCAGCCACGTCATTGCCAATGAGCTGGGCGTCAACCTGCGTTCCACCTCCGGGCCGGTGATCGAAAAGGCCGGCGATCTGGCCGCGCTACTGACCAACCTGCAGCCGCACGACGTGTTGTTCATCGACGAAATCCATCGGCTGTCGCCCGTGGTGGAAGAAGTGCTGTACCCGGCGATGGAAGATTTCCAGATCGACATCATGATCGGCGACGGCCCGGCCGCACGCTCGATCAAGATCGATCTGCCGCCGTTTACGCTGATCGGCGCCACCACCCGCGCCGGTCTGCTGACCGCGCCGCTGCGCGACCGTTTCGGCATCGTGCAGCGGCTGGAGTTCTATTCGCCGGCAGAGCTCACCCGCATCGTGATCCGCTCGGCCGCGATTCTGGGCATCGACTGCACGCCCGACGGCGCCGCCGAAATCGCGCGTCGCGCACGTGGCACCCCGCGTATCGCCAACCGGCTGCTGCGCCGCGTGCGCGATTTCGCCCAGGTCAAAGCCGCCGGCCATATCGATCTGCCGGTGGCGCAGGCCGCCATGCAGATGCTCAAGGTCGACCCGGAAGGCTTCGACGAGCTCGATCGCCGCATGTTGCGCACCATCGTCGAACATTTCGACGGCGGCCCGGTGGGTGTGGAATCCTTGGCCGCCTCGTTGTCGGAAGAGCGCGGCACGCTGGAAGACGTGATCGAGCCCTACCTGATCCAGCAGGGTTTTCTGATCCGCACCGCGCGCGGCCGCATGGTCACCACCAAGGCCTATCTGCACCTGGGCCTGAAGCCGCCGCGCGACCGCGCACCAGCCATCGGCGAGCCGGGAGACCTGTTCTGATGACGCTCCGCTTGTCGCTTGCTCAGGCCGTCTCGACCAACAATCCGTCCCCATGACCACCGATTCCCGATTCCCGTCTCCCGATTCCCCGCCTGTATTCAGTTGGCCGACACGCGTCTACTGGGAAGATACCGACGCCGGCGGGGTGGTCTACCACGCGCGCTACGTTGCTTTCATGGAACGCGCGCGCACCGAGTGGATGCGCGCGGTCGGTTACGGGCAGGATCTGATGCGCCAGGACCACGGTCTGGTGTTTGCGGTCCGCTCGATGCAACTGGATTTCCTCAAGCCGGCCCGGCTCGACGACGCGCTGTCTGTGTCGGCGGTATTGCTGAAATGCAAACGGGCCAGCCTGCTGTTTGCGCAGTCGGTCCGTCGCGAAGGCGAGGTGCTGTTGACTGCCGAGGTGCGCATCGCCGCACTCGGCACCAGCGACTTCCGCCCGCGCGGCATGGACGATGCGCTGTATGACGTGTTGAAAGCTTTAGAAACCCCAGAATCAGATTACTGAGGAACCAACGGATGTCGATTGCATTGCTCCTGGCCCTGCAGGACACGGTAGTGGAAGCACTACCGCAGGAAGTCACCGCGGCCGCGGCGCAAACCGCCACGGCGGCGCATAACAGCAGCATCAACTATGTTGATCTGATCCTGCGCGCCAGCATCCCGGTGAAGATCATCGTGCTGTTGCTGTTGATCGGCTCGTTCATCAGTTGGGTGATCATTTTCCGCAAGGCGCGTGCGTTCAAGCAGGCCAACCGCGAGGCGGATGAGTTCGAAAACCGCTTCTGGTCCGGCGCCGATCTTGCCAAGCTCTACGCTTCGGCAACCGACCGCAACCGCACCGTCGGTGGTCTGGAATCGATGTTCGAAAGCGGTTTTCGCGAATTTTCGCGGCTACGCGATCGCCGCCGCCTGGATGCGCGCGTGCAGCTCGAAGGCGCACAGCGCGCCATGCGGACCGCCTTCACCCGTGAGGTCGATCAGCTGGAGCGCAATCTCGAATTGCTGGCCAACATCGGCTCCACCGCGCCGTACGTCGGCCTGGTCGGCACCGTGTTCGGCATCATGGTGACCATGCACGACATGGTCAGCAGCGGCGAGCAGGCCGGTATCGCGGCCGTGGCGCCGGGTATTTCCGAAGCCTTGTTCGCCACCGCCATCGGCCTGTTCGTGGCGATCCCGGCGGTGTGGGCCTACAACCGCTTCACCACCCGCGTGGAACGGCTGTCGGTGCGCTACGAAACCTTCGCCGACGAGTTCAGCTCCATCCTGCAGCGCCAGGCTGGCGCGGACGAGTAATGCGCCTCTCTCGCAAGCTCTCTGGCCTGCGCGCGCGCGTTGCAGGAACCTGCACCGCGCGGCGGCTGGATACGTCCGCCGCCGATGCGCACGCACTGGTCTGCAGCACCTGGACAGGCGAGCCACTGGCGACAGGTCGCACACGTCTGTGCGAGGGATTAATTAGGAACGTTTCGCGATGATTTCCGGTATTTCCCGCCGTAAGAAGCGCAAGCTCAAATCCGACATCAACGTCGTGCCATACATCGACGTGATGCTGGTGCTGCTGATCATCTTCATGGTGACCGCGCCGCTGTTGACCCTGAGTACCGACGTCAGCCTGCCGAGCTCGCGCGCCAAGGCGCTGGAAAGCAAGCAGGACCCGATCGTGGTGGTGGTTGCCGCCGATGGCCAACTGGCATTGCAGCTGCCCAAGGGCAAGCCGCAGGCCATGGACGTCAATGCGCTGCAGGCGCAGCTGGCCGCCATCGTGGCGCAGGACAAGGATGCACGCGTGGTGGTGGCTGGCGATCGCGCCGCGCCATATCAAAAGATCATGGACGCCATCGACGTGCTCAAGCAGGCCAAGGTCGAGAAGGTCGGCCTGATCTCCGACTCCGGCGGCACTGCAGGCAGCGATGCACGCTGACGCACTCCCCACCCAGGGCGCGCGCGAGGATGGCTGGCTGCGACCGGTCATGCTGGCCTTGGTCGTGCATATTCTGGTCGCGCTGGTGTTCATCGCCGGCTGGCTGTGGTCGCCCGAACGCTCGGTCGAACCGGCTGCGGGCGATCCCAGTATGGAAGCCTCGCTGGACGTTTCCGCCGCCGAGGCACGCGTCGCGCGTCAGGCGCTGAAGGCCACGCCGGTGGAAGCCCCCCCGCCGCCGGCACCGTTGCCCGAGCCCGCGCCGGAAGAAAGTGTGCCGCCGCCGCAGCCGATCCCGGAGCTGCGCCCGCAGGATGCGCCTACGCAGCAGCAGGCACAGGCGCAGGAACGCGTTGCCCAGCCGGACAAGGTCGACCAGGACAAGGTCGATGCGCTGGCCATTTCCGAAGAGAAAGCCAAGCAGGAACAGGAAGCCAAGCGCCGCCAGGAGCAGATCGACCTGACCGAGCGTAAGCGTCAGGACGAGGCTGAGCAGAAACTGCGCCTGGCCAAGCAGCAGGAAGAGGCCGACGCCAAGAAGAAGCAGGCCGCTGCCGAGCAGGCTGCCGATGTCGAGCGCCAGAAAAAGATCGCCGACATCCGCCGCCAGCGTGAGCAGGCCACCAAGGAGGCTACGCTGGCCGAGCAGAAGCTGCGCCAGGTTGCGGCTGCGCGCGCGCAGCAGGCCTCTGCCGCGGCAGCGACCAGTGCGCAGCCGACCGCGGGGCAAGGCGGCACCAGTACCGACCTGTCGGCCAAGTACGCCGCCGCGATCCAGCAGAAGGTGCTTGCCCAGTGGGTGCGCCCGCCATCGGTGCCGCCGGGGCAGAAGTGCACCATCAACATCCGTCAGTTGCCCGGTGGCAGCGTGATGGAGGCCAAGGTCGCGCCGGGTTGCCCGTACGACGAGGCCGGCCAGCGCTCGATCGAGGCCGCGGTGTTGAGCGCACAGCCGCTGCCGTATCGCGGGTTCGAATCGGTGTTCCAGCGCAATCTGACCTTCGTATTCACCGCGCAGGATCAGTAATCGTTGGGTGGATCGCGGTGCGGCAGCTTGCGAGCGCTGCACCGGGGGACGAGGCCCGGGATGACAACCGGGTCAATGCGTTGTCGTCTTAATGTCTTGCCGGCGTCGATTGCGGCTTGGTAGCGCCCGACCAGATTCAGGCCTTACGAAGTTGCCTCGCCGCTCGACCGCTCGCTCCATTTTCACGTTGTCTCGTTCATGATTGCGAGTATGTTCACTCGCTGATTGGTATCCCTTGCACACTTTTCCTGCCCGATCCGAGCCGTCCATGAAAAAACCGCTGCGTTGGCTAGCTGCCTTGACCGCCCTGTTGTTGCCGCTGAGCGCACTCGCGCAACAGCAAGGGCTCACCATCGACATCGTGGGCGGTAGCGCCTCGGCGACGCCGATCACCGTCATCCCCATGCCCTACCAGGGCTCCGGCACCGCACCGCAGACCGATGTGTCTGCCGTCGTCGGCGCCGACCTGGATCGTTCCGGCCAGTTCCGCACGTTGCCGGCAGCGCAGATCGTCGAAAAGCCCACCCGCGGTACCGAGGTGCAGTTCCAGACCTGGCGCACCCTCAAGCAGAACTACATCGTCGTCGGCCGCGTGATGGATGCGGGCGAGGGCGCGTATCGCGTCGAGTACGAACTGTTTGACGTGGCCAAGGGCGAGCGCATGCTCGGTCTGGCGATGACCGCGCGCGCCAATGCGATGCGTGACGTGTCGCACCAGATGGCCGATGCGATCTACGAAAAAATCACCGGCGTGCGCGGCGCGTTCTGGACCCGTATCGCCTACGTGACCGCCAGCGGCAAGGGTGGCGCCATGCGCTACGCGCTGATGGTGGCCGATTCGGATGGCTACAACCCGCAGACCATCGTGCGCTCGGCCGAGCCGCTGCTGTCGCCGAACTGGAGCCCGGATGGCAAGAAGCTGGCCTACGTGAGCTTCGAGCGTGGCAATTCCTCGATCTACCTGCAGGACATCGCCACCGGCGCACGTGAGCTGGTCTCCAGCTTCCGCGGCATCAATGGCGCACCGTCGTTCTCGCCGGACGGCCGTAGCCTGGCGCTGGCGCTGTCGCGCAGCGGCAACCCAGAGATCTACGTGATGGATCTGGGCAGCAAGCAGCTGACCCAGTTGACCAACCACTTCGGCATCGATACCGAGCCGACCTGGGCGCCGGATGGCAGCAGTATCTATTTCACCTCCGATCGCGGCGGTCGTCCGCAGATCTATCAGGTGGCTGCCAGCGGCGGCAGCGCCAACCGCGTGACCTTCCAGGGCAATTACAACGCGACCGCCAGCGTGTCGTTCGACGGCAAGAAGATTGCCGTGGCGCAGGGCAGTGGCAATAGCTACCGCATCGCCATGATGGATCGCAGCCTGGGTTCGCCCAGCTGGAGCACGCTCTCGCCGGGTTCGCTGGACGAATCGCCGAGCTTTGCGCCCAACGCCAGCATGGTGTTGTACGCCGCACGTGAGGGTGGCCGGGGCGTGCTTTACGCCGTATCCGCCGACGCTCGGGTTCGCCAGCGTCTGGTTCTGGCCGATGGTGATGTGAGAGAACCCGCTTGGGGGCCTTACCGAACCGCGCATTAATGTTAATATTTCGCTGCGTTAAACCACTCATTGGCCCAGAGCCTCCATAGGTATCCCATGAACAAGTCCACCCGCGTCTTGCTTGTCTCCCTGTTGTCCGTTGCCGTGCTGGCTGGTTGCTCGAAGAAGGTGAAGGAAACTCCGCCTCCTGCAACCGACACCACCGCCGGTTCCTCCGTTCCCACCGGCCCGGCCACCTCTGGCCTGTACGGCCCGGGCGACCTGGATACCGATGCTTGCCTGCGCCAGCGCGTTGTCTACTTCGATCTGGATCAGGACTCCCTGAAGCCGGAATTCCAGGCCATCATGGCGTGCCACGCCAAGTACCTGCGCGACCGTCCGTCCTCGCGCATCACCCTGCAGGGCAATGCTGACGAGCGCGGTTCGCGCGAGTACAACATGGGCCTGGGCGAGCGCCGCGGCAATGCTGTGTCGTCGTCGCTGCAGGCTGCCGGTGGTTCGGCCAGCCAGCTGACCGTCGTCAGCTACGGTGAAGAGCGTCCGGTCTGCACCGAAACCAGCGAAAGCTGCTGGTCGCAGAACCGTCGCGTCGAAATCGTGTACACGGCTCAGTAAGAAACGATGCGCTTTCGAGTGACATCTCTGTTCGTCGCGGCGGCCCTTGTGGTCGCCGCGCCGGCATACGCCCAGCGAGCCAGTCTCGCTGATCGTGTGGCGGTACTCGAGCAGCAGCAGGCCAACAGTCAGGCCAACAACGATCTTCTCAACCAGCTGCAGCAGGCGCGTTCGGACCTGCAGGGCTTGCGTGCGACCGTTGAACAGCTGCAGCACGACAACGAGCAACTCAAGCAACAGTCCAAGGACCAGTATCTGGACCTGGACGGACGTCTGAACCGGTTGGAAGGTGCAGGTGGCGCAACGCCTCCGCTGCCTTCTGCCACCGGCAGCGTCCCCCCAGCCCCGGCTCCGGCCGCGCGGCCTGCAGCGGCGGCCACTTCCGAGAAGCCGCCGTCCGTCCATGGCGACGCAGGCACCCTGGCTGTCAGTAACGATGAGCGCACTGCCTACAACGTCGCGTTCGATGCATTGAAGAACGGCAAATACGACGACGCGTCGCAGCTGTTTTTGAGCTTTCTCGAGCTCTATCCCAATGGTGTCTACACCCCCAATGCGCTGTATTGGCTGGGTGAGAGTTATTACGCCACCCGCAATTTCCAGCTTGCCGAGGCGCAGTTCCGCGATCTCGTCAGCCGCTATCCCACGCATGACAAGGCCGCTGGCGGTCTGTTGAAGCTCGGCCTGTCGCAGTACGGCGAAGGCAAGAACAACGAAGCCCAGCAGACCTTGCAGCAGGTCGTCTCGCAGTACCAGGGCTCGGACGCAGCACGTGTCGCCCAGGAACGCCTGCAGTCCATCCGTCTCGGCCAGCAACTGCGCTGAGCCCGCGTGTCGTCGCCTGTTGGCGCGGCGCATACTTTGCCCATGAACGCCGCCGCCGTCCCCAGCGAGATCGTCCAGTCGCCGTTGCCGCGATTGAAGATCACCGAAATTTTCCTGTCCCTGCAAGGCGAAGCCGAAGCGGCTGGCTGGCCAACCGTGTTCGTGCGCCTGACGGGCTGCCCGTTGCGGTGCAACTACTGCGATACCGCCTACGCCTTTCACGGCGGCCAGTGGCATGACATCGACGCGATCGTGGCCGAGGTCGCCAGCCATGGTGTGCGGCATGTCTGCGTGACCGGCGGTGAGCCGCTGGCGCAAAAACGCTGCCTGGTACTGCTGCAGAAGCTCTGCGATGCCGGTTTCGATGTGTCGCTGGAAACCTCCGGCGCACTGGATGTTTCCGAGGTCGATGCGCGCGTCTCGCGTGTAGTCGACATCAAGACGCCTGCCTCGGGCGAAGAGCCGCGCAACCGCTGGGACAACCTGGCATTGCTGACCGCACGCGACCAGATCAAGTTCGTGATCTGCAGCCGCGCCGATTACGAATGGTCGCGCGAGATCGTGGCGACGCATGCGCTCGACCGCCGTTGCACGGTGTGGTTTTCACCCAGCAAGAGCGAAGTGACGCCGCGCCAGCTCGCCGACTGGATCGTGGCCGACCGCCTGCCGGTCCGCTTCCAGATGCAGCTGCACAAGATTCTCTGGGACGACGAGCCGGGCCGCTAAGAGCGACTAACAGAGCGACTGCGCGCACCGCCATGCGGGCACAGCCGGCGCTTGGCGCGGCATGGACCACGCTTCCATGCCTGCTCTGAGTGCGCCGTCCACACCCACCTGACGACTGCTCGCTCCGGTTTGTCGGCCGTCTTGAGTACGCCGGTTGCGTTGCAGACGCGTTGGCGCGGGGATGGCAGCAAGGAGGCTGTCTCCACAGCGGCTGCAACATCCGACGTCTCCCGTGCTAGCGCGGCACCAACCAGCATGCGTGCCTTCAGAAGCAATCGCGAGGTGGTGCTTTGAGTCGTATCGGTAGCTGACAGTGGTCCGCACAGACGCCCTGCAATCTGCTTGGAAAACGGCATGCCGAAGGGACGCACGCGCATGGTCGTCGTGACGGATGGTGCCGGTCGATCAACGCGATGGCGCTGGAAGTAGGCGAGGCGCGATTGGTCATCGGCAGCGGCGCGCTGTTGATGCATTAGCGCCCGCATTCTGACCTCGGCTACCAAACAGTCTCCAGCGCCTCCGTTGTGTCGCCTCGGTTGATGAGCGTGCCGAACAGACCGCTCGCCATCGCGGCCCGGCGCCGACCCTGCTAGCCTTTGCGTCTTCTGTTGTCGATGCTGCCCTGAAATGAAAAAAGCTGTCGTTCTGTTGTCCGGAGGCATGGACTCCGCCGCTGTCATTGCGCTCGCGCAGGAGCAGGGCTTTGCCGTGTACGCGCTGAGTGTGCGCTACGGTCAACGTCACACCTCCGAACTGGATGCGGCCGTCCGCGTTGCCGCGGCGCAGGGCGTCGTCGCGCACAAGGTGGTCGATGTGGATCTGCGCAGCATCGGCGGCTCGGCGCTCACCGACGACATCGAGGTGCCGGATGCCGGCGGCGACGGCATCCCGGTCACCTACGTGCCCGCGCGCAACACCATCATGCTGTCGCTGGCGCTCGGCTGGGCCGAGGTGGTCGGCGCCAACGACCTGTTCTGCGGCGTCAATGCGGTGGATTACTCCGGTTATCCCGACTGCCGCCCCGAATTCGTGCGCGCCTTCGAAGTGCTGGCCAACCTGGCCACCAAGGCCGGCGTGGAAGGCGCCGGCTTGCGCGTCCACGCACCGCTGCAGTTCCTCAGCAAGGCCGACATCGTGCGCGAAGGCGTACGCCTGGGCGTGGACTTCGGCCTCACTGTGTCCTGCTACCGCGCCGACCCCGACGGACGCGCCTGCGGCCACTGCGACGCCTGCCGGCTGCGCGCCGCCGGCTTCGCCGACGCCGGCGTTCAGGACCCCACGCATTACGCGATTTCGTCTTGACGCTTGTGTAGGGTAGAATGCGCACCCCGACGCAAAGTCGGGTCAGTGGGCCGTTAGCTCAGTCGGTAGAGCAGAAGACTTTTAATCTTTTGGTCGATGGTTCGAATCCATCACGGCCCACCAACTAAATCAGTACCTTAGAAGGCGCCGTAGGCGCCTTTTTTGTGTCTCCGGGAAAATTGCCGGGAAAATAACTGAGCGGAGATGCGTTCCTCGGCCGCAATTGTGTCGAAGACCACGGCCGATCAAGGCCGGCGAGGCGGCTTCACTGCTGGCACATCGTGGGAATAATGTTGCGTCATTCTCTGCGTTCTGTGGCCGGCAGCTTCCTGCTTGTCGGCACGCGTGCCCTCGGTATCCGTGATGCCCCGGTGCTTCAGTTCATAACGATTGAGTGGGCGATGAGGTGATCGCCTTCGCCGCCTATGCGCCGCCAGCGGCCGCGTAATCCTTTCCCACTGCAAGACCACGCAATGCTCAAGAACCTCCGTTGTGGCGAAGGCGCCCGCCTGCTGTGCAAGGCCGGCGCCTTCGATGAAATCCAGATCCAGTGCCCGCGTTGCGGCACGCTCAATCACATGAAGGCCGAGAGCCTCACCTCCGATCGCCGCGAGCGAATCCAAGAAGGCTCTCACCATGAAAAACCAGCTGCTGCAGGGCGACGCCCTGACCATCCTGCCCACGCTCGACGCGAATTCGTTCGACGCGCTGATCACTGATCCGCCCTATGCGAACGGTGGCCTCACCCCTGCGGCACGCGCCAAGCCACCATCGCAGAAGTACGTCCAGGGCAGTGGTGCGCAACTGCATGCCGACTTTGTGGGAGACGAGCGCGACCAGCGCTCGCACCTGAAGTGGATGCACCTGTGGTTGTCCGAGTGCGCACGCGTGCTCAGGGATGGCGCGCCGGTATTGCTGTTCACCGACTGGCGGAAGGTGCCGCTGACCACCGACGCGCTGCAGATCGCCGGCTTCACTTGGCGCGGCATCACTGTTTGGGACAAGACCGAAGGCGTGCGGCCGCAGTTGGGCCGCTTCCGCAACCAGGCCGAGTACATCGTGTGGGGCAGCAAGGGCAACATGCCGCTAGACCGTCGCGCGCCCGTGCTGCCGGGAGTGATCCGCGAGCCAGTGCGCAAGACTGACAAGCATCACTTAACAGGCAAACCAACGGAGTTGATGCGGCAGTTGGTCCGGATCTGTGAGTCCGGAGGACGGGTGCTAGATCCGTTCGCCGGAAGCGGAACGACCCTGGTGGCGGCGCAGGTGGAGGGCTACGGTCTTACAGGTATGGAGATGACTTCGCTTTACGCTGATATTGCAAGAGCGCGGCCTAGCAACTGAGAGCCGTGCAGGCGGTCGCTGGACGCCCCATAGCAAAGCGCCGCACGGAGGCGGCGCCTTACTATCTGAAGAGCTACCCCGAATGCCACACGGGATGCTGACGGTACAGGCGATTTCCTGATTGCTGACCTGTGCCACTCCATTCGGCATTAGACGTCAACCGCTCGCCTCAGCCGTCGGCCGGTGCCAGTTCCCACCCAGCGTTTTCGCCACCCGGAGAAAGCGGGTTGTCGTCGCCGGCAGCGGTAGGCAGGTTGGCCGGAGCGAGGGTGTAGCTATACAGCTCGTGCAGCACCTGCTGCATCGGCGTGTAGTAGACGATCGAACGGCCCTCAGGTTCACCGGAGGAAATGATCCCGACTAGATGCCGGTCATAGGTGACGACTGGTCCGCCGGAGTCGCCGTTGTCAATGCTATTGAGCTCGGACGAGTGGGCCGTACTGATGTGCTCATAAGCCGGTCTCCAAATTCCCGGTACGAGCGAGAATCCTTGCCATACGCAGCGGACGCCAGTGCGCCATCCGCTTGTGCAGAACTGCCCATCCGGTGCGTTCGACCACCCGGTAACAGGAAGCCGTGCCTCCCGCCCGGCACGCGGCATGAAGACTTGGTTGTTCGCCCGAGGAGTGTAGGACTGGATTGGATTGCAAAAGGCTGCGCTGCTGTGGGAAGAGCAGTACACCACTGCGGCCTGATTCTGCTGGGGCGATACCCGCACAAGCTCAATGTCAGAGGTAGCCGACTGCCACACAACGTTGCCGATGGCATCCGTACCCACGTGGATGCTCGCGTACATGGGCGCGCAGTGCTTAGCTAGTACGATCCATCGCGTTGCACGTTGGTAAGGCGTCAGTCTGTGAAAGATGCTCGTGGGCACCAGTACCGCACCTACGGTGCATGACCCAAAGGGAACGCTGACTTTTGAGCCGGAGATAACCGGGAGGACCGCGCGATCGGGATTTCGAGGCGCCACGATGCCGGGGGTTTGAGCGGTGGCGACGGAGGATGCAAGGATGGTTGCAATGCCAATTGCCAGGGCTGCCGCATGCTTTTGCAGCAATAGATTCTTCATCAGGTATCGAGTTTTTCTCAGGGGTGTCGGGATTGGGAAAGTGGTGTTACGCGAGTCCCATGCGCGAACTTTAGATAGGTTGCGTCCTTGCAGTAGCAGGATCGAAACGGTGCCCCATATCGCCATCCTTGGTGCCGCCAACGCACAAGATGATCGGCATTCCCAGCCTTAACTTCTTGGTCGTTGTTCTAAGAACCAAATCATCTGCGTCATCGCCTGGCCCGCGCTGCTTGCCTACGAACTGTGGGGTCGTGCAACGAAGGCGGCGACTAGTGCGACGTCGGCTTCGGCGCAACGCGGCAAGTACCGCACTGTCACAATTGATGCAGCGATGATCAAGTTGGGGCGAGGCTGCGATGTGGCCGCTGTGCGTTCAGTGCCTGCTTGCGGGCATCGTCTACCTACAGGAGCTCAGCAACATCTGGGCAGCTGTGACGAGGCGGTCGGCATCAAGATGACCGATCAATATGCCGCCGTTGTCCGCGACCGTTTGAAAGCCCTGTGGTCGAAGTCACCGAGCCGTCCCATGTGGCGGCGCGGTTCTTATTGCGGGGTGGACGGGCGCAAGATGATGGCCCGATATTGCGCGCTATCACCATAGCGTGGTCCTTTCTTCTCCAGCTCTGCGCACAGCCTGTCTTCGCCACATGGAATCAGATTGGCGCGCGCGACCCGATCCAGACAGGCGATTTCCGATTTCCGATTTGCGCTGTGCGGCCTCCGCCATGTGGGCCGCGCGGCACCAGGTGAGGATCCGAGCTGCAGTTACAACCCGGAGACCGAGTGCTCGATCCATATAGCGCGAGGTAAGTGCCCGCAAGGATCGGGAAAATTTGCAGGACGCCCCAGCGCGCACTAGGCCTCCGGCGCTAGCCGCCAGGAAAAGTAAGCCATGCAAATTGCTGATTCGTAAGCTCAGCAAAGCCAACTTTTCATCTTTTGGTCGATGGTTCGAATCCATCACGGCCCACCATCTACATCAACGCTTTAACCAAACTCCCCGCGCTGCAATCTCTCATCCGCCCCGCGATTAGCGGCTGGCGTGCGTTCTCATGACGTGCGCCTAGGCATGGAATGCTCAGTCGCCGCGATGTTTTTTTCCCGACTGGCGATTACGCCTGAAGCAGGCTGACTCTTGAATCAGCACTGCTTGCCGGCCGCGGCGATCAGCCCCTGCAGATCCACTTGCCGGTGACCTTGAAGGTCTTTGCGTTGATCGCACGCGTATTGACCTGGCCGAGTTGCACCGAGGTGGTCTGCGGAAACGTGTCGCGGCATTGCGCGGCGCTGTCCGCCCATTGCTGATTGAACACCTCGGTCCTGCTCGGCCCGGTGTGGGTGAACGATGTCATCTGCTCGGTGCGGGAGACGACATGCAGCGATGTTGCAGCGGCAGTCGTGGCCACGCTGGAGCAGAGGATGATTGCGAACGCCAGCATCGAGGTGCGAAGGGAGTTTTTGCGTGAGAACGAAGACATGGTCTGGCCGATTCGAGTGATGGAAGGGTGGGGGTGTTGGTCACTTTCGGCGGGAGGCTACGGGGTGCATAAGACGCCCCGGTGACCGTGGGTTTGCGAATCGAATGGGTTATTCCGGTGTTCATCGCCCGACGGCGATCGCAGCGCAAGCCGCCGCGTCCGGGCGTCCAGGTGCTGATCCGTCAGACCTTTCAACTACCTGGATGGCAGGGCGAAGCTGGCGTGGAGGTCGCGCCAAACCTCAGTGCGTGCAACCTCTGGCACAGCGGTGCCGGCGCATGCCTTGGTCGGGGCCGCTTCGCGGCAGTTGGCGTATCTGTCTGATTCGCCGGGCATAAGGCGCGCGGCAGGTATGCATTTTGGGGTGGGCAAGATCCCGGTGCCGGCATGATCGAGCGTTCACGGCAATCGTTCTATTGTGCGATCCAACTTCAGGACCATGACGGGAATGGCCGAGTATCAGGAAGACGCCGCAAAGTCGCGTATTTACGAGGCTTTGCTACAGGCCACGCCGGACCTTTTATACGTGTTCGACACCCAGCATCGCTTCGTCTACGCCAACCATGCGCTACTGACGATGTGGGGCATGCGCTGGGAAGACGCGTGCGGCAAGACGTGTCTGGAGCTGGGCTACGAGCCGTGGCATGCCGCGATGCATGACGAGGAGATCGAGCGCGTCATTGCCACGCGTCAGCCGATTCGGGGCGAGGTGCCGTTTCCGCATACGGTCAAGGGATTGCGGGTCTACGATTACATCTTTACGCCGGTGTTCGGGCCGGATGGCAACGTCGAGGCAATCGCCGGCGCCACGCGCGACATCACCGAGCACAAACAGCACGAGCAGCATCTGCAGTTGTTGATCAACGAGCTCAACCATCGGGTCAAGAATTCGTTGGTGATGGTGCAGTCGTTGGCGCGTCAGTCGTTCAGCAATGCCGACAGCCTGGCCGATGCGCAGGAAAAAATCGATGCGCGTCTGCTCGCGCTGTCGCGTGCGCACGACACGTTGACCCGCGAGAACTGGGTTAGCGCAGATATTCTGGAGCTGACCCGCGATGCGGCGGCGCTGCACGCACCGCGCGACAGTCAGCGCTTTACGCTGCTGGGCGATTCCTGCCGTCTTGATCCGCGGCGCGCGTTGGCGCTCTCGATGGCGTTGCATGAGCTGTGCACCAACGCCCTCAAATATGGTGCGCTGTCGTCGGCCGAGGGAGCTGTGCAGATTGCGTGGAAACGCCACACCCAAGACGGCCAAGAGATGCTTGAGCTGATCTGGCAGGAGTCCGGTGGCCCGGCTGTGCAACCGCCCACGCGCAAGGGCTTTGGGTCGCGCATGTTGGAACGCGGTTTGAAGCACGACCTCAAGGGCGATGTAGAGCTTTCGTTCGAGCCGACGGGCGTGCGTTTTTGCGTGTCCATTCCGCTGCCGATCGAGCTCGCCGAGGTGCGTCCGTGACCATGCGTGTGTTGTTGGTCGAGGACGAATCGCTGGTCGCCATGCTGCTGGAAGATTGTCTGTCCGAGCTGGGGTATGAAATTGCCGCGACGGTAGGCGATGTCGATACCGCGCTTGTGGTGGTACAGCAGGGCAACCTGGATCTGGCCGTGCTCGACGTCAACCTGGGTGGAACCTTGTCCTTTCCGATCGCAGAAGAACTCGATGCGCGCGGAGTGCCTTACATCTTCGTAACCGGATATGCGAAAAGCGGAATTCCGGAGAAGTTCCGCCATCGGCATGGGTTACAAAAACCCTTTCAGTTTCGCGACCTGAAGGATGCGCTGGCGCAGCTGCGGCCTGAGTAAGCAATCATGATCGACCATCCCGCAGCTGCCTGCGGGATGGTGGCAAGGCGCAGACGCGCGTATTCGCAACCGTCAGCGGCTACGGTCCAGCAACTGTTGGCGCACGGCCACGATGCAGCTTTCCTCGACTGCCAGATGCACGAAGGCGCTGTTGTCTTCTCGCTTGCCGGTGCCCAGATCGAGCGTTGTCACCTGGTTGCTGCCATTGCGCTTGAACGTGTCGATCGCCCTGGTGGCGTTCTTGAACGGCACGCTCGCATCGTTGGATGAGCCGCACAGCAAGGTGCGGGTGCGCGGGCGCCAGTCGAGCAGGTCGTTGCGTTGCAAGTCTTGCCGCAACGGGTTGAACGGATTGTTTGCGACGTCCTGAAGAAAGGCCGCGGTGAAGTAGTCCTTGATCTTGCCGACCGGCGGCAACGTGGTGACCAGATCGCCCACGCTACGCGTACCGGGGAAAAACGCTTCCACCTGTGCGGCCCAGGGGTCTTGATACGTTTGCGAGGGCGCCAGATAGACGTTGTGGTAAGTGCGCTGCATGGAGGTGATTGCGTAGCTCAAAAAGACCAAGGCAAAGGTGCTTTCGGCCACGGTGTTACGCCCGGTCAGATCATCCAGCACCGATTCGCTTAGCGCATAAGGTCCGGAGATCCCCGAGCTGGCCGCCAGGTTGAACTCCTGCGATATGTGCGCTTCGATCTCGCGTTGTGTTGCCAGTGCGGCGTGGGCGCCGGCCGAGTTGCCGGAGAGCATCACCTTGCCCGACAGCGGCGTGTTCAAGCGGCGCAGGACGCTGCGCGCGGCGCGCATCGCATCGATCATGGCGCTGGCTTGCGAGGCGCTGTGCATGTAGGGGTGATACGGGTAATTCGACTTGCCAAGGCCGAGATAATCGGTGGCGACGACGACATAGCCCTGGCTGGCAAGTCGGGTGACCAACGGATCGTTCCCGCGCGCGTCGCGGATGTCCTTGGCCTGCTCCGTGCTACGCAACGTCTGGGTGCCTTCGCCCCATGCCAGCAGGGGATAGGGGCCTTGGCACTGTGGACCGCCCGGCACCAGCAGCGCGGCCGAGGCGGTGGCCGGTTCGCCTTCGACGCCGATGGTGGCGTAGGTGAATTCCGCTACGCGAACGTTGCAACTGGGCTGCTCATGCGATGGGTCGTCGCGCAGCATGTTCGCAATGGCATCGCGGGTGTAGCTGGTCAGAACGTTGCTCGACAAGACCGTGCCACGGGCCGGATGGGTGCCGAAGGGGGACGCCTGCGAAGCGCCGGCGGTGGCCAGCAGGGCGATGCCCAATGCCGTGCCGATGTTGACTCGCAATTCCATGTAAAGACCTCGCTACATGACGCCCTGGGCAAGCGGCAGGGGGATGACGGTCGGGGCCGTCGGAATGAGCATGGGTGGGAACGTCGCGCGCGCAGCACTATCAGCCGGTCATCGTGCGGGGTGTGCAGCCATCGGCGGAGAGCGTCGGAGCCTGCAATCCAGCGGCTTCTGCTGCACGGCATTCGTCCCAGTCATGCGTGTTAGGTAATACCTATCTGTAATGCAATGACTGTTCACAGTGATAGGAAATAAATAACCACTTCTCGAAGGTCAACTGATGAAGTAATGATGATGTTTCACATCTGTACCGCAGGCGCACCAGGGTGCGAACTTGTGAAGTCATAAGCGAAGCGCGATACGGCGCGCCGGTGACGCGCGCTGGGGTGAGGGCGATGCCATGTGTCGCTAGCGGGAGTAGTGGTTGCGTCGACGGTTGCGGCATTGCGAAGTTGTTAGGCAGTGCCTATCGCGCGCGTGCTTGGTCGAGCAGATGCGCCATAGCGAAGGTTCGCTCGCGCTCGCGCATCGGTGTCACGCGCCAGCGCTTGCCGATGGCGTGATGCGTGAATAGCCAAAGCAAAAGAGCGCCAGGCGGCGCTCTTTTGCTGACATGTTGCACGCGGCGGTGCTGGAGATATCGCGGCGAACTTGCCGCCGCGGATCGATCAGGCGTTGGCGACTTTGTGGAGCAGCCGTGCGACCGGAGCAGCCGTGCGCATGTTGGTGTCTTGCGCCTGTCGTGCATCGATTCTGAAGATGGCCACCGCATCGGTGAGCTGCGCTGCCTGTTCTTCCATCGAGCGTGCGGCGGCGGTGGCTTCTTCCACCAGCGCTGCATTTTGTTGCGTGGTTTCGTCCATGTGAGTGATGGTCTGATTGACCTGTTCGATGCCGGCCGATTGTTCCTGCGAGGCGGCGGAGATCTCGCCCATGATGTCGGTGACGCGTTGCACACTCGCGACCACTTCGCTCATGGTCTTGCCGGCGCTGTGGACCAGCGCCGAGCCATCGGCCACGCGCTGCACCGAGTCGTCGATGAGATCCTTGATTTGCTTGGCCGCACCGGAGGAGCGTTGTGCGAGCGTCCGCACTTCGGAGGCGACCACGGCAAAGCCACGGCCTTGTTCGCCGGCACGTGCGGCTTCCACCGCTGCGTTCAGCGCGAGGATGTTGGTCTGGAACGCGATGCCATCGATGACGCTGATGATGTCGGCGATCCTCTTCGAGGAGGCTTCGATACCGCTCATGGTGTCGACGACCTTGCCCACAACCTCGCCACCTTGCGAGGCAACGCGTGCGGCACCGATCGCCAGTTGATTGGCCTGGCGTGCGCCCTCGGCATTCTGTTTGACGGTGGACGTCAGTTCTTCCATCGACGCTGCGGTCTCTTCGAGATTGGCCGCCTGTTGTTCGGTGCGTTGCGACAGATCCTGGTTGCCGGCCGCGATCTCGCTGGCAGCCGCGTTGATGGATACCGCCGACTGCTGGATGTTGCCGACGATCTGCGCCAACTGACTGGCGGTGGCATTGGCATCGTCGCGCATTTGCGCAAACACGCCACGGAAGTCGCCACTCATGCGCGCGGTGAGATCGCCGGCGGCGATCGATTGCAGCAACGACGACAACGACTGCAGATTGCCGTCGGCGGTGGACATCAGATGATTGAGGCTTTCGACCATGATGCGGAAGTCGAATTGAAAGCGCTCGACATCGCCGCGCGCGCTGAAGTCGCCGTTGGCGGCCGACTGCGCCAGATGCTTGATCTCGTGATTCATCGCCGAGAGGTTGAGCTTGACCTGCGACATGGTGTCGCTGAACACCGCTTTTTCACCGGGCAACGGCTGCATGTCTTCGGATAGTTCGCCAACGGCATAGCGGCCCATGATGCGTGCCAGATCGGTCTGTACGGCAACGTGCGAGGCCACCAGCAGATTGGTGTCATTGGCCATGCGGCCGTAGTCGCCGGGGAATGCCGAAGCATCGATGCGGAAGCTGATCGTGCCGGCGTCGTGATGCCTGGCCATATCGGTCTGTGCAGCGATCAGGTTGCGCACCTGCAGTTGCATCTTGTCCATGGCCTGCAGCAGACGGCCGGTTTCGTCGGTGGCGGTGGTGTGGACGTCGTTGTGCAGGTTGCCGGCGGCGATGGCTTCGGCGGTGCGTGTGGCCTGGCTCAATGGTGTGGTCAGGCTGCGCGTGATCAACCACGCCAGCAAGGTGCTGATCACCAATGCCGCGATGCCGCCACTTGCCAGGATGACTTTGCCGCGATGCATGGATTGCACGGCCGCGGCATACGCTTCCTTGCTCAGGCGCCGCTCCAACGCGGCGTTGTCGCGAATGGCGGCCTGCTGCTCATTCATCGCAGTGGCGGCCGCACCTTGCAACAAGCCCAGGGCCTCCTGGTTCTGGTCGTGGATGCCGTAGTCGAGAATCTGGTTGTTGAACTTGACCGAGATGTCGCGTTTTTCCTGCACCAGCTTGAGCGCAGCCTTTTCTACGTCGCTGCTGGGCATGGCCGCCAGTGCAGCCTGAGATTCCTTGTAACGCGCGCGATTGTTTTGGACCATCTCCATTGCGCTGCGGTTTGCTGCATCGCCCGACACCATCACGATGTCGCGCAAGCCGATCGCCACGTTGGTATTGGCATCGAGCATGTCGCTCGAGAGGCGAATCCGCTCCATGTTGTTGTTGACGATGGTATCCAGCTCGTAACGGGCGTTGGACATGGTGATCAGGCCGGTCGCCACAAGCAGACCCGACAAGAGAATCAAAATGCCGAAAGCCATGCCCAAGCGACGACCGACATTGAAGCGTTGCAAATAATCGTTCATAACCGCATCCAGTTAGCGCAGCTGAAGGGGCCAGTGGATGCGGGGTGCATCCACTCAAGCCTCTTGCCCAGCTAGCGGCTGGAGACGGGTGTGCTAAAGCCTTCCGTTCTGTAATAGTTACAGCGGATTCATTGCGCGGAAGAGATTCCCCGACAGCTGTCCATCGGCGCCTGACATCTTGATGGCGTCAGAGGCATGGAGCGCAGCTAACGCCGCTTTTGCGTGCACGTTAAATAGATGTTGCCGATGCTGGAAATAGTGCTCGCAATACGCATGTCGTCGCAGCGTATGTGCAGGAATCCGCATCGATAACTGATCGCGCGCGCCATTTGTTAGTCGCACTTGTAACGTCTGACTGGATCGATGCGTGTCACCTGCAGAACGTTCGTTCTGCAGCGCGTGACACGCTGGTAGGCGCGTCGGATTGCGTCTTGCCTACTACCTGCAATGGACCTTGCGCAGATTCGCTGGAGCGATAGCGAGAGATGCGGTCAACCTGCGTCGATCGATGTTGCGCCAGTGCCCCCAGTGCAGGGCACTGCTTGGGAGCGTTAAGCAGGTCGGCAGCGCGCACTGCATCTGGTGACGAGGCGAACCTCAGCAGCCGAGCACGCGCGCCGCGCTACCAACCGGCATCAGGCTTCCAGCGCAGCCAGCACGTCGGCGTGCAGCTGTCGTGCATCGGACTCGCTGTTGAACCGCGCGAAGACCTCTTCGCCAGAGATCATGCCGACCCGGACCGAGTGGCAATACGAGCCGAAGCTTTCACCAGCGTTGAACGGATCGCTGATGACGGAGATATGGGTGACGCGGACCCGGGTGGTGCCGAACTTGATGAACATCTGCGAGCTCCTGTGTGAGCGCTGAGTTTCCCACTTTGTGCTGCTGGGCAGAAGCATGCATGGATGAAGGCGCGTCGATGAGGTGACCCCAGGCAATGCCGCAGCGTCCTTGCGGTTTTTGTGGCGTGGCCCACCTGTGGAGCGGGTGACTGGAAAGGCGCTCGCCTCACGCATTCGGCGACCCAGCACGTACACTGCCGTGCCCTGATGCTGAGCCTGCCCGATGTCCGATCCCATTCGTCTCGATAAATGCGTTGCCGCGCAGTTCGGCTGCTCGCGTGGCGAGGCGCAGCAGTACATCGAGGGTGGCTGGGTCAGCGTGGACGGGGTCGTTGTCGAAGAGCCGCAGGCCCTGGCAACCGCCGTGCAGGTGACGCTTGCACCGGATGCAGTGCTTGAACCTGCCGAGCCTGCCACCCTGCTCTTGCACAAGCCGGCAGGCATGACCGCCGACGCTGCGCTGGCGCTGGCCAACCCGGCAAGCCGGAGCGAGCTGGACAACGCCGAGTTGCGCGTGCTCAAGCGGCATTTTCTGCGCCTCAGCGCGCCGCTGCCACTGGAAGACGACGCCAGCGGCTTGCTGGTGTTGAGCCAGGACGGCCGCGTACTGCGCAGGCTGACGGCCGATGCCAGCTCGATCGAGCAGGAATTTTTGGTGGAAGTGCGCGGCGAGCTGCGCCCGTATGGCATGGCGCGTCTGGCGCACGGTCTGGTGTATCAGCAGCGCAGCCTGCCGCCGTGCAAGGTGAGCTGGCAGAACGAAGAGCGGCTGCGCTTTGCGATCAAGCATGTGCAGCCAGGCCAACTGCGTTACATGTGCGGCGAGGTGGGGCTGGACGTGGTGAGCATCCGCCGGCTGCGCGTAGGTCGCGTGTCGCTGGGCAAGCTGGCCATCGGCCAGTGGCGCTATCTGCCGTCGGGCGAACGTTTCTAAGAGACGTATTGGTCAGTGCGCGTACGGTGTCTGCACGTAGCGCACTTGACTACAGTGGCCGCATCGACACCGCGATGCGTTTCGGCAAACGCGGATTGCTGTAAGGCAACCCAAGCGTCTTTGCTGCGGCCTTCGCGATGTCGGCATCTAACATCATGAGGTGTGTACCAAGCACACGCCGACTCACGTCGGCCGACGCCCGACCGGCCACATCGCACGTAGCGATGCGCGCCGCGCAAGGACGTCGCAGGCTGACGCTTGGTTCGCTTACTTCTTGTTGCGCCTTTTCTTGGCGCGGGTCACCAGCCAGAACACCACGGCGATGATCCCGATGACCAAGATGGCGAATGCCGGTGTCAGAAACGCGTTGTCGCCCATGAGAATCTCCTGAAAGTCATTGCAGCGAAGCGCTGCACTGGCGTTAGCCTAGCGAGCGGTCTGCGTGATCGCGTGAAATGCGCTTGCTTGCTTGCAAGCACGCACCAGTGCAAGCACGCATGCATCGACGCACGCTTACTTAGCTCGAAGGCCAGGAGCACTGTCGTGCGGCTAGGAGTGCATTGCTGCAGTGGAGGCGCTTGCTCTGCGGCGTTTGGTGCAACTAGCACGGAGGCCACGTGCGCAGTCAGAGCCATTGCAAGTCAACCAACTTCAGACAGACGTGTCAGCAGCTGCGCTACTGCGACCAGCAGCCAGCGACATTTGAACCGTGCGACGCAGGCGCGAGCAGGATGCGTACTGCACCAATGAGATCGGCCAGCAGACGAGATCGACTGGATCAGTCAGCAAACCAGCGATGGTCGCCACGTGTGTCGACTGCAGCAATGATGCCGTTCGCATCGCTGGACGCGCTTCGCGACATCCAGTGAAGTGCAGGTTTCCATCAGCAGACGCAACTGTTGGCACACGGAAACGACGCACGCAGGCAAACAGATGAAAAGCCAACGGAGCGCGCTCATCGCGTCGCAACGGTCTGACGAGCGCGTTGGCCAATGCAAGACAGCACTGCGCCACGGCAGGTCTGCATCAGCAATGTCCCGGCAGGGGCGTGCTCAGCGCCTCGCGAGTTGAGCGGCCCAACAGGCCTCGCGTCCGGTGGTTGCAGTTTAAATGAGACTTGCATCACGCAAATCGGGGGCGCGCCCACAGGCTGTCGGGGTGTTCCCGACAACCATGCTGGTGCGACTGCGCTCGCAGCGGAGCGCAGTCGCCGGAGGTCACTGAAAAGCGGGCGTGCAGCGGAAGCCGGCGCAATCGATCTGCACCGTGCTGCCACTCTGGCAAGTCGCAGTGAAGCGGGTGGGGCCAGCCGCCTGCACCGGGCCGCAGTTCAAACCGCTGCTGATGCTTTGAGCGCGTGCCATGGACGATTCGCTCGACATCGCCGGGCCTGCAGTGGTCGTCGGAGCCGCAGCGACGACGGGAGATGCCGCAACGCGGGCAGGCGCAGCGGAGGGGACATCGCTTGCCAGCGGCGTTGTCACCGCTTCGTTGTGCGTGCGGCCGCTTGCCGCCACCCCACCGCCTTGCGCGGTCTCGCCTTGCAGTGGCTGCCCACGTTCCTCGCGACGGCGGTCGAAGCTCAGCGTCTGCCCGAACACCAGCTGGATCCAGCTCGGGTAGGTGTAGCCGGTGCCCTTGTTGTGGTCGACGATGGCGCCGATTGCGCCGCCGATCAGGATGTTGCCCCAGATGCCCATGTTGGCACGCGAGATGGAGCGGCCTGCCGCATCGCGCTGACCGGGCAGCACGCAGGTGACCTCCAGATCGTGCGCGGACCGGCGCACCTGCGCGGTCTGGCCGGACTTCAGGGTGACGCGCCCCTTGTCATTGCCGATGGCGCAGTCGGCGCCGGTGATGGTTTGGCCGTCGGCGGTCTTGGTATCGACGCGTATCGGCTGGGTCGCGTCGTTCATCACCGTTGCGCAACCACTCAACGCAGCCATGGCGATGGCTGCGGTCACTAGCTGTTTCATGTTGTCCCCTGGCGTAAAGCACAGCGGCACCAGGCGGGCATTGCACCGCGGCCTTGGCACAGCTATGTCGTGATCAATCCCCGTTGCCGCCGCATCGCGCGGCGGCTGGCATTTCATACCGGGATTGTGGGCCGCCGTCCAGCTGCGGCCGTCTGCGTTACACGCCTGGGGTGGCGAGCACGCGGCGTTTCGCCATCACGCTGCGGATCGCGGTGAGCAGTTGTTCGGGGGTGTAGGGCTTTTCCAGGAAGGCCACGCCGTCAGGCAGGATCTCTTCCACGTACTCCACCGCCAGACCGGAGGTCAGCAACACGGGCAGGTTGTATGGCGCATACGCAGTCTTCAACGCAAGATCCACGCCGGTCAGGCCACCGGGGAAATGGATATCGGAAAACAACACATCGACGCGCGGGTCGCTGTCGATCAGGGTCAGGGCTTCTTCGACCGATCCGGCGCTGCGGCAGGTAAAGCCGTAACTTTCCAGGACAAGGCAGCTGAGTTGTCGGGTGCCGTCGCCGTCTTCAACGACGAATACAACTGGCCGTTCCTTGTTCTGTGACATGAGCACGTCTCGTAAGGCAAGCCACATTTTCAGCGATGCGGCAGTGAACCCCCCGTCAACGCAGACGGAGCCGTATGGTTACCAGCCGAACGGGCCGGGGCCATAACCGCCGGGTGCGTAGCGTGGGCCGAATACCGGGCCTTCGCCGCGGCCGACGCTGATGCTGACGCCGATCTGATGCGCCTTGCCGTCGTCGTCGTAATAGGTCTTGCAGGAGTTCAGATTGACCGCCTGCCAGTTGCTGTTGCCGCCGCGGTTGGAATAGCCCATGCCGGTCTCGACCGCACCATGCAGCTTGCCCTGGCATTGCTCGGCGCGTTCGGCCGCGATCGATGCGGCGCTGGGGCGTGCCAGCGCCGGGCGGGGGCCGCTCTTGTCGCCGTAAAACGTGCCGGGCGGGTCGGTGCTGTACTCCGGGTCGGAGCGGTATTGGAGAGGTGCCTGGGGGACGCTCAGGTCCAGCGAGCGGGCGGTGGCCGGTTCGGCGCTGACATCGCCGGTCTGGGCGAGCGCGCCACCGGCGGCAAATAGAGTGGCCAGGAGAAGCAGGCTGCGTTTCATCGGTTGGACTCTATAGGAATGACTGGCAGCGCGTGCCAGCTCGCCTTGTGAAACTAGCAACGGCTGATTGAATGCGCGCTGTCGATTCGGCCGATTGTTGTGTCGAGACAGGCATGGCGCTGACACACGCTGTTGCATCAGCCTTGCTCGCGCACGATCTCGATCAGCTGCGCACCATAGCGGGCCAGTTTGCCGCCACCGATGCCGCCGACCCGCGATAACGCATCGATGCTGGTGGGCCGTTGCTCGGCGATATTGCGCAGCGTGCTGTCGTGGAAGATCACGAAGGCCGGCACGTTCTGTTCCTTGGCCAGTTCCGCGCGCAAACCGCGCAGCGCGTTGAACAACACCAGATCCTGCGGCTGCACCGGCAGGCCGGTGCGCTGCGCGCCGCGATCCCGTCCGGCGGCCGGGTTCTCGCGGCGCATCATCACCTGGCGCTCGCCCTTGAGCACCTGGCGGCTGGCATCGGTCAGGCGCAGGCCGCCGTGGCCTTCGCTGTCGACTTCCAGCAGGCTGGCCGCCACCAGCTGGCGGAACACGCCGCGCCAGGTGCGCTCGTCCAGGTCGCGGCCGATGCCGTAGGTGCTCAGTTGATCGTGGCCAAGCTGTTTGATGCGCTCGTTCTCGCTGCCGCGCAGGATGTCGAGCAGGTGACCGACACCGAAGCGCTGCCCGCTGCGGTACACGCAGCTCAGCGCTTTCTGCGAGGCTACCGTGGCATCCCACGCCGCTGCCGGGGTCAGGCAGTTGTCGCAGTTGCCGCAGGGTTTGGGATAGGTCTCGCCGAAGCCGGCCAGCAGTACCTGGCGGCGGCACTGCATGGATTCGCAGTAGCCGAGCAGGTGATCGAGCTTGGCGCGTTCCAGGCGCTTGCGCTCCTCGGCCGCTTCGCCCTGTTCGATCATCTGCTTGAGCAGCACCACATCGCCCAGGCCGTAGCAGAGCCACGCTTCGGCCGGGTCGCCATCGCGGCCGGCGCGGCCGGTTTCCTGGTAGTACCCCTCCAGCGATTTGGGCAGGTCCACATGCGCCACGAAGCGCACGTCCGGCTTGTCGATACCCATGCCAAAAGCAATCGTGGCGGTCATGATGATGCCGTCCTCGCGCAGGAAACGGCGCTGATTCTGCGCACGCACTTCGGCGGGCAGGCCGGCGTGATAGGGCAGGGCGTTGAAGCCTTGCGCGCACAGCTGCTGGGCGGTTTCTTCGACCTTGCGCCGTGACATCGCATAGACGATGCCGGCCGAGCCGCGATGGCGGGTGAGGAACTCCTGCAGCTGCTTGCGCGCGTTGTCCTTCTGCACCACGGTGTAGCGGATGTTGGGGCGGTCGAAGGAACTGACGAAGTGGCGTGCGTCCACCAGATCCAGGCGCTCGGCGATCTCGCGCTGGGTGGGCGGGTCGGCGGTGGCGGTCAAGGCCATGCGCGGGATGTGCGGCCAGCGCTCGTGCAGCACGGTGAGCTGGCGATATTCGGGGCGGAAGTCGTGGCCCCATTGCGACACACAATGCGCTTCGTCGATGGCGAACAGCGCGATGCGGCTGCGTTCCAGCAACGACAGGAAGCGCTGGGTCAACAGGCGCTCCGGTGCGACGTAGAGCAGATCCAGATCGCCTGACAGCAGGGCGCGTTCGACCCGTTGCGCGTTTTCCGCATCCAGCGTGGAATTGAGGAATTCGGCGCGCACGCCCAGCTGACGCAGGGCTTCGACCTGGTCCTGCATCAGCGCGATCAATGGCGACACCACGATGCCGATGCCGTCGCGCAACAGCGCTGGCACCTGGTAGCACAGCGACTTGCCGCCGCCGGTGGGCATCAGTACCAGGGCGTCGTTGCCGGCAGCAACATGTTCGACAATGGCTTGTTGCGGGCCGCGGAAGTCGTCGTAACCGAAGACGCGGCTGAGCAGTTCGTGGGCGGGGGAAGACATCCGCCTAGGATACCGTGCGGGTCAAGTTCTGGTCGGTGTCATGCCGGCAGTGTTGTCCGATAGCGGGTCGGGGATTGCCGTGATGCGGTGGTGGTGTATCAGTGGCGTGTGAGGTCTTGTGAGGTTGAGCTGGATGAGGCTTCGCACCGTACCCTCACCCCAACCCCTCTCCCGGAGGGAGAGGGGCTCAACAACTGACAGCACAAAGCACCCCCTGAGTCAGGGGGCGCGCCGAAGGTGCGGGGTGTGGAGATGCGTAGCGGGGCCCGAGGTTTGCAGAGCAAACGTTGGGGGACATGTCCGCGAAGCGGAGATGGCCGCACCCCCTGAGTCAGGGGGCGCGCCGAAGGCGCGGGGTGTGGAGATGCGTAGCGGGGCCCGCCGTTTGCAGAGCAAACGTTGGGGGACATGTCCGCGAAGCGGAGATGGCCGCACCCCCTGAGTCAGGGGGCGCGCCGAAGGCGCTGGGTGAGGCAGGCAGTGAGCAGGCGCCCAAGGTTTCGGCGCAGCGAAACCTTGGGCAATCCGCAGGGGCCAAGCCCAAGGGGTTACTGCAGCAGCGAGCGCAGCATCCAGGCGTACTTTTCGTGGGTCTGCAGACGCTGGGTCAGCAGGTCCACGGTCGGGTCGTCGCCGGCATCGTCCGCGGTGCCCAGCACCTTGCGCGCGGTGCGGCAAAGCGCTTCGTTGCCGCTGACCAGCTGACGCACCATCTCCCGCCAGTCGGCGCTGTCGCTCAGGCCCGGCTCTTCCGGAATCGAGGTCAATGCGACGAACTCGCTGTAGGAGCCCGGTGCGTTATAGCCCAGGGCGCGGATGCGCTCGGCCACTTCGTCCAGCGCAGCCCACTGCTCGGTGTATTGGGTTTCGAACATGGTGTGCAGCGAGTTGAACATCGACCCGGTGACGTTCCAATGGAAGTTGTGGGTCTTCAGATACAACGTGAAGGCGTCAGCCATGTAGCGGGCCAGACCGTCGGAGATCTTCTTGCGATCGCCGTCCTTGATCCCGATATCGATATGCGGCGCCGACGCGGCAGCGACCGGCAGGGCATCGTTGATGACGACGGGCTTGTTGGCGTTCTTTTTCTTGGACATGGGATGGCCCTTCTGAGGAAGTGGATGTCTGATGGAACAGATATGGCGTCACAATAGACAGGCTAAAGGATCAAACGTCATTCAATCTTTCACATTTTTCCATCAATGAGCGCTATCGACACCGACCTTGCCACGCTGCTGCGTGAGCGCCGCCATGCCGTGGATGGCGCAATGAGCCGAGACCGGGGCCGCCTGCTTGGCCTATGGTCGCGCTGGCAGGGCAAACCCGGCAACCCGCAGCTGCGCGACGCGTTCGAGCAGGCGCTGGCGGCGTCGCTGACGGAGCGGCAGGCGCGTGCCGAGCAGCAGCCCGCAATCACGCTCGACACGCAACTGCCGATCGCACGCGAAGCCGAGCACATCATCGGGTTGATCCGCGACCACCAGGTGGTGGTCATCGCTGGCGAAACCGGCTCCGGCAAGACCACCCAGCTGCCCAAGCTGTGTCTGGCCGCCGGGCGCGGTGCCGCAGGCATGATCGGCTGCACCCAGCCGCGCCGGATCGCCGCGCGTGCGGTGGCCGCGCGGGTGGCCGACGAGCTGAAGACGCCGTTGGGCACCGTGGTGGGCTTCCAGGTGCGCTTCACCGACCGGGTGAGCGAGCAGTCGCGCATCAAGTTCATGACCGACGGCATCCTGCTGGCGGAGATCGCCAGCGACCGCTGGCTGTCGGCCTACGACACCATCATCGTGGATGAGGCGCACGAGCGCAGCCTCAACATCGACTTCCTGCTCGGCTACCTCAAGCAGCTGCTGAAAAAACGCCCTGATCTCAAGTTGATCGTGACTTCGGCGACCATCGATACCGAGCGCTTTGCGCAGCATTTCGACAATGCGCCGGTGATCAATGTGGAAGGGCGGACCTTTCCGGTCGAAGTGCGCTACCGCCCGCTCGAAGGCGAAAGCGGCGGCGACGATGCGCAGGATGCCGGCCGCGACGGCGAGCGCAGCGTCAACGATGCGATCGTGGCGGCGATCGACGAGATCACCCGCATCGATCCACGTGGCGATGTGCTGATGTTCCTGCCGGGCGAGCGCGAGATCCGCGATGCGCATCATTCGCTGGAACGGCGCAAATACCGCGAGACCGAAGTGGTGCCGCTATATGCGCGGCTGTCGGCGGCCGACCAGGACCGCGTGTTCAACCCAGGCCCGCGCCGGCGTCTGGTGCTGGCCACCAACGTGGCCGAAACCTCGTTGACGGTGCCACGCATCCGCTATGTGGTTGACCCGGGCTTTGCGCGCGTCAAGCGCTACAGCCCGCGGCAGAAGCTGGACCGCCTGCATATCGAGCCGATCTCGCAGGCCAGCGCCAATCAGCGCATGGGCCGTTGCGGGCGAATCGCCGAAGGCATTTGCTACCGGCTGTATGCCGAAGCGGACTTTGCCGCGCGGCCGGCATTTACCGATCCGGAAATCCGGCGCGCGTCGTTGTCGGGCGTGATTCTGCGCATGCTGCAACTCGGGCTGGGGCGGATCGAAGACTTCCCGTTTCTGGAAGCGCCCGACGAGCGCGCGGTGGCCGATGGGTGGCAGCAGCTGCTGGAGCTGGGGGCGATCGACGCCGAGCGCCGTCTGACCGCCATCGGTCGGCAGATGGCGCGCCTGCCGGTGGACGTCAAGCTGGCGCGCATGCTGGTGGCCGCGCAGCAGCACGGCTGCCTGCGCGAGATGATCATCATCGCCGCGTTCCTGGGCATCCAGGACCCGCGCGAACGCCCGCCGGAAGCGCGCGAGGCGGCTGACAATGCGCATGCATTGTTTGCCGATGCGCGCTCGGAATTCGTCGGCATCCTGCGCCTGTGGGACGCGTACCGGCAGGTGCACGAAGACCTCACTCAGTCCAAGTTGCGCGATTGGTGCAACCGGCATTTTCTGGGCTTTTTGCGCATGCGCGAGTGGCGCGAGCTGCATCGGCAGTTGCGCCTGTTGTGCGAAGAACTCGGCTGGAGCGAAGAGCCGGCCAACGTGATGCTGGCGCCGCTGCTGGCGGGCGCCAGTGCGCCTGCGCGCGAGGATGGTCACAACGCCAACCGGCCGACGCGCGGGCAGCTGCATCGCGCCGCGCGTCTTGCGCGCGAAGGCAAATCCGATCCGACTGCGCCACCGACGCAATCTGCTGCGGCGGCATCGAACAAACAGGCCGAGGCCGCGGAAGTATCGGCGCGCGCGAGCGAGCGCGAACGCGCTGCCGCGTACCAATCGCTGCACCGCGCACTGTTGGCGGGCCTACCCACGCAGATCGGCCATCGCACCGAAAAGGGCGACTTCCTGGCGGCGCGGCAACGCCGCTTCGTGCCGTTCCCGGGTTCCGCACTGGCGCGCAAGCCACCGCCGTGGATTCTTGCGGCGACCTTGCTGGACACGCAAAAAGTGTGGGGCATGACCAACGCCGCGATCGAGCCGGATTGGGCCATCGCCGAGTTGCCGCATCTGCTGGCACGCAAGCATTTCGACCCGCATTGGTCGCGCGCCCAAGGGCAGGTGGTGGCCTCGGAGCAGATCAGCCTGTTCGGGCTGGTGCTGGCGCCGAAGAAGCCGGTGCATTTCGGCAAGATCGACCCGGCCGCCGCGCACGATCTGTTCGTGCGGCAAGCCCTGGTGACCGGCGAAATCAATACGCGCGCGGCGTTTGTGGCCGACAACCTCAAGGTGCTGGAACAGGCGCGTGAGGAAGAGGCCAAGCTGCGCCGTGCCGGTATCGTGGCCGACGAAGGCTGGCAGGCGCGCTGGTATCTGGACCGCATTCCGGCCGAGCTGCATTCGGCCAGCGGCCTGGATGCGTGGTGGAAAACCTTGCCGCCGGACAAGCGCCGCGGCCTGCACTGGACCTTGAACGATCTGCTGCCTGGCGAAGGCAGCGAAGCCGATCGCTTTCCGAAGTATTTCCCGCTCGGCGATGCGCGGCTGCCGTTGCAGTACCGCTTCGAGCCGGGTGCGATCGATGACGGCGTCACCCTGGACGTGCCGCTGCACCTGCTCAATGCGCTGGACCCGGCGCGCCTGTCATGGCTGGCGCCTGGCTTTGTCGCCGACAAGGCATCGGCGCTGATCCGCAGCCTGCCCAAGGTGCAGCGGCGCAATTTTGTGCCGGCGCCGGATTTCGGGCGTGCGTTCTACGAGGCCTACAGCCTGCCGTCGGCCGACGATATCCGTGGCGAGCTGGCGCGCTTTCTGTCCAAGGCCACCGGTGTGCAGGTCGCCGCGCTGGATTTCGACGAAGAATCGCTGGACACGCATCTACTGATGAACCTGCGTCTGCGCGACGACGATGGCAAGGTGCTTGCCGAATCGCGCGATTTGGACGGGCTGCGTGCGCGCTTCGGCGAACGCGCCGGGCAGGCGTTTGCTGCGCGTGCCGGGCGCGCGTTGGCTGCGGAAGGATTGCGCGATTTCCCCGCCACGCCGATTCCCGAACAGGTCGCCGGCGAGGCCGGTGTGCCGGCGTACCCGGCCTTGGTGGATCAGGGCGACGATGCTGCCTTGCGTATCTTTGCCGATCGCAACGACGCCGCGCAGGCGCATCCACGCGGCGTGCGTCGCCTGCTGGAAATCGCGTTGGCCGACAAGATCAAACACGCGCGCAAACAGTTGCCGGTCTCGCCCAAAACCGGTCTGCTGTACGCAGCGATCGAATCGCAGGAGCGCCTGCGCGGCGATCTGGTTGATGCCGCGCTCAATGCGGTGCTGGCCGATGGGCTGGGCGCGATCCGCGACCCGGGTGCGTTTGCGCAACGCCGCGACGATGCGACCAAGCGCCTGTTCGGCGAAGCGATGGAACGGCTCAAATTGGCCGAGAGCATCCTGGGCGCCGTTGCCGAGCTCAAACCGTTGCTGGAAGCGCCACTGATGGGCTGGGCACGCGGCAATCTGGACGACATGGAGCAGCAGTTGCGCGCACTGGTGCATGCGGGCTTTTTGCGTGACACACCGGCAGAGGCGCTGGCCAATTATCCGCGCTATCTCAAGGCGATGATCCTGCGGACCGAGCGTGCCAAGCGCGACCCGGCGCGCGATCAGTCGCGCATGCTCGAGCTCAAGCCGTTTGTGGATGCGTTGGGCGATGCGGCTGCGCGTGGATTGCAGCAGCGTGCCGACTGGCAGGCGCTGCGCTGGGATCTGGAAGAACTGCGGGTGTCGGTGTTCGCGCAGGAGCTCGGTGCCAGGTCCGGCGTGTCGGCAAAGAAATTGTCGCAGCGGGTGGCGGCGTTGCGCTGATGAGTTGTCGGCGGATTGCGTACGGCTGCTTGCAGCCCGCTGTAGCGTGATCCGTTCGCACTTACCTGGCGACGAGTGATGGGCCATGCGCTTGGCCGCCGCAATGGCATGTCGGTCGCTTGCCTTGCCATGCGTGACGTCTAGATCATGTTGCGTGGACGAGCGATGTGTGGCGTACACCGACGCCTCGCCAAACAGTACTAGTCGATGCAGGTTTCCAGCGCTCCCCGCGCGTGCGGCCACATGGCAGTGGCCGCACCCACGAAGACGCCAGCGTCAGAACGTCGCAGCCTCAGAACTTCACGTGCAGGCTCGCCATATAGCGTCGCCCGCTTTTGTAGCGGCCGGCTAGATGGTCCTTGTCGCCGAGATACTGCAGATACTCTTCATCCAGCAGGTTCTGCCCATCGATCTGCAGCGACCAGTTCGGGCTGAATGCATAGCCGATGCTGGCGCCGAGTTCGGCGTAGTCGTCCACGCTGGCCGGTGCCGCACCGGCCACATAGCCGCCGGCGAGATAGCTGTCGCGCCAGTTGTAGGTCAGTCGCGCGTTGAGCGGGCCTTTCTCAAAGTACGGGCTGAAGGCCACGCTGTTGCGTGACTGGTACGGCAGCGCATCGCCGGTGTTGTTTTCGCCGTTGGCGTAGGTGTAGTTGGCGGTCAGGCCAAAGCCGCTGTCGCCAAAGGGTTGCTGGAATGAGAGGTTGAAGCCCTTGACCTTGCCGTCGCCGGCATTGCGCGGCCGCTGCACGCTGTAGTCGCAGTAGCCGTCGGCGGTGCAGCCGTTGCTGCCGAGCAATTGCGCCCAACTCTGCGGTGCGGTATCGCGCAGCGCGTTGTACTGACGCTCCACGCTGGCGCTGGTGTCGATGTAGTTGTCGATCTTTTTGTAGAACACCGACCACGCCACCACCGATTGCTGTGCGAAGTAATACTCAGCCGATAAATTGAAATTCCACGATTCATATGGCGACAGCTCGGCGTTGCCGCCGCTGCCGGTCAGCGTGGTGTCGTTGAGGAAGGTGTTGTTGACCATCTGGTTGTAAGGCGCCCAGGCGATCACCTTGGCAGCCGCGAAGCGGAACACCCAGTCCTCGCTGGCGTCGTAGGACACGGTCAGCGACGGCAGCAGAAAGTCCTCTTTGCGGGTGCGCGTCTGCCACAGGCTTTCGGCGTTGGCCAGCGACGGTGTGCCGCTATAGACAAAGCCGCTACCCTCGGTCTTGGAGTCCACATAGCGCACGCCCAGATTGCCGCGCAGACCGCCGCCGGAGAAATTCAACTGCGCGTAGGCCGCGTTATTGGTCTGCTCCAGCGCCCAGCTGTTGTTGAGATAACTTGCCGGATCCGGCGCGTTGTAATCGACCGGGCTGTTGCGGATCCAGTTCAGCACATTGTTGCGCCCGGCCTGCACGTGCTGGCCGTGGTCGGGATAAAAATCCTGCAGGTCGGTCAGACCGATCGTGCCAACATCGGCCAATGTGCCAGGGGTCACTCCGCCGTAGACGTTGAGCTCGAAACGTTCCTCATGTTTGCCATGACGCACGCCCAGCAGTAACTGGTTGAACACGCCATCGAACTGCACATCCAGATCCAGTTGGCCGTAGGTGTCCTTGCTCTCGGTGGAGAAGATGCCGTTGTTGCCGAACCAGCCGCCGGCCGAGCCCCAATTGACCGGGTCGCGTGCGCGCGCAGGGTCATCGAACTGGATGCCGCGGCGCGTGTCCCAACGGAAGCCGCCGTTGTAGAACGGCTCGATGAAGTATTGCGACAGATCCTTGTTTTCGGATTTGCTCTGTCCCACCTGTCCCTTCACACCCCAGCCATCGCCGCGGAACGCGCCGCGCAGATCCAGGCCTTTGGTGGTGACTTCCGATTCGCGCACGTTGTTGTCGTAGATCACCGTGCCGCCAAGCGGATCGGCATTGGCGCTGGAATGGCCGCTGGTCACCACGCCGTTGCGCACATCGCCGAGCTGGTCCACCGCGGCTACCGTGCCGGCATTCCAGGTCAAAAAGCTGTACATCGACTGGTTGTAGTTGTCGAACTTCTCGTTGATGTACACGCCGCTCAGATTGAATTCCAACGCGTCGCTGGGCTTGAGTTGCAGGTTGACCACTGCGCTGTCGCGCTCGCGGTCCTGCTGAAACCACGCAGCGTTGATCGAGTTGGGCACGTCTGCATCGGCCGGAACCGTGCCTGCGGCGTTGGCGAAGGTGCTGGCAGGCGCATAGCCGAATACTTCCATGCCGCGGCGGTCCACGCGTTCTTCGTAGTGCTGCGCGGACACGGCAATGCCGAAGGTTTCTGCGGGATTTTTCCAGCTATAGAGCAGGGCCGCATTGGGATTGCCCTTGCTGGCCTGGTCGCTGTAGCTGTAGCCGATGGAGCCGGCGATCTCGTTGGCCTTCAGATCCAGCGGTTGGCGCGTGTGCATCAGCACCGTGCCGCCGAGGCTGCCTTCGGTCAGCCGCGCTTCGGAGGACTTGAGGATCTCCACGCGGCCCAGGATCTGCGGCGCCAGCAAGGTGTAATCGAATCCGCGGCTGGGCTGCTCGCCGTACAACCAGATCGCCTGCGCCACCGGGTGGCCATCCAGGAACGACAGGTTCAAGCTCGGGTCGGTGCCGTCGATGCTGACGCGCTCGCCCTGGCCGAAGCGTCGGTCCAGGGTGACGCCGGGAATCTGCGACAGCGCTTCGGCCACATTGGTGCTGGGAAACTTGCCGATGTCCTCGGCAGTGATCGCTTCGGAAATGCCGGTGTTGTTACGTTTGGTATCCAGCGATTTTTCCAGGCTGGCACGGATGCCGACCACCTGGACGGCGTCCAGCTCGGTGGCTTGCCGGCCAGGGCTGTCCTGGGCTTGCGCGGTGACCGCCAACGACAACGCAATCGCACTGCACAGCAGGGTGGTGCTGTATTTCATGATGTCTCTCCTCATCACGCACAGGGATGGATGGCGGGCCGTGGCTCGCCGGATGCGGGGACTGAAAGTAGCTAACAAAACGACTGTGCTCACCGCCAGGCGGGCGCGGCCGGTGCTCGGAATCGGCATGTACCCCTCGTACACTCCGGTTCTGAGCGCGCCGTCCACACCCACCTGATGACTGCTCGCTACGTTTTGTTAGCCACTTTTAGTAACCGCACGTTCGGGAAAACGCGCGGCGGAACGCTTACGACACGTCAGCGTGGTGTTGCAGATACCAGTTGGCTGCACCGAGCACACCCAACTGCCCGTGCTCGACCAGCTTGACCGGGATGCGTTCGAGCACCGCGCGCATGTTGCCCTTGTCCAGAAAACGCGCGCCGAACGTGCTGGACGCCAGAAAGTGTCCGATCGTCGGCAGAATGCCGCCGGCCAGATAGATGCCGCCGGCAGCGCCGTAGGCCAGCGCCATGTCGCCGACGGCGTGGCCGAGCAGGGCGCAGAACACGTGCAGGGTTTCGCGCGCCAGTGCGTCGTCTTCATGCAATGCCGCATGCGTGATTGCCGCAGGCTGCTGATGACGTTGCGGCGAACCGTGCAGCGCACACACCGCGGCATACAGCCGCAACAGTCCAGGGCCGGATAACACGTGCTCGAGCGGCAGATAGTGTTGGTCGCGCAGCAGGATGCGCAGCAACTGCTGTTCGTGCGCGTGCGTGCTGGCCAGCGCGACCTGGCCTGCTTCGGTCGCCAGCACGATGGGGCGCGGCTTGGCATCGATCCACACCGCCGC
Source organism: Xanthomonas sp. Leaf148 (assembly GCF_001423585.1). Taxonomy (GTDB): domain Bacteria; phylum Pseudomonadota; class Gammaproteobacteria; order Xanthomonadales; family Xanthomonadaceae; genus Xanthomonas. The sequence continues at coordinate 1,292,881 of NZ_LMOP01000008.1, forward strand.
GCCCAATCCGGTACCGGGGCCGACCACCAGCATCGGCCCGGCGCTGCGTGCATGCCGCGGCGTGGGACCGCTCAGTTGCAGCACCGCACGCGCTTCCATCTGCGGCGCCGCATAGGCGACCGCTTCGAAGTCGTTGACCAGATGCAAGTTGCGCAGTTCCAACGCGGCGCGCAGGCGGCTGAGCGAGATACTCCATGGCAGGTTATTGCTGATGAAGCTGCCGTCGTCCAGCGCAACGCCAGCGCTGGCGATCACGACCGTCTCGACACGGCTCACCTGCGGCAGGAAGTCGGCCAGGATGGCGTCCAGGCTGGCGTAGTCGCCGCAGCGATAGGTGCGGTAGTGGGCAAGCGCAATCGCTGCGCCCTCTGGCTGCAGCACGTGGCCAAGACGCACATGCGTGCCGCCGACATCGGCCGCGATAAAGCCGGTGGCCGCAGCAGCAGGCGTGGCAGAAGCGTGAGCAGAACGCGAAGTCGCAGCCACATGCAGTCCTTAGTCCGTCTGATCAGCCGATGCCATCAGCGCGTAGCGGCCTGTTTAGAAGTTGGTGACAACGATGTCAATGGTCCAGTCGGGTTGGATCGATCTTGTTGGCAGGCTCAAGTGCAAAAACCGCGCTTTGGACCGGTTCTATGCGGACTTCATTGCGCAAAGTGGACAAGACGGTGCAGTCGGTGCGCTTGCAGTTGGCGCGGTGACGGTGTGCAGGCGTGCTCAGCTGGTGCGCATGCACGCGGTGCCAGTGAGGTGCGAGTCCACCGACCACCTGTCTTTATTTGGGAGCGCTACACGACATCGCGAACTACTGCCTAGTAAAGCCGAAGCCATTGGCATGCCCAGCGTCACGCAGCGTCACTGCCGTTTGCGGATCAAGGTTGGCTATGGACGATGCCGAACGGCGCGCCGCGCGATGCGTTGCCCGCGCTCACTGCAAAAGCAATTACCGTTCAACCCGCAGCAGCGCGACTCGCAAGTCCGGGCAACGTGCTGCACGCGGCATTGTCGGTGGGCGGTGCTGTAGAGGGATATTGCTGCTTGCCAAGCACATAGGTCTGGCTGGTGGCGACGAATCCATCCGCATAGGTGGCTTCGACGAAATAGGCGCTCCAACCGGCATCTGGAATCTGCACCGGCACCGAGACGGCGTTGCCGCGTGCAAGCGCAATCGGGGTGGCGTGGTAGCGGATGCCGCAGGCATAGCGGAAGTCGCGCGCCTGCGGATTGGTGGCCGCCCACAGCCGCACTTGCGTCGGTCGTTCCGACGAGCGGAAGCGAATGTGCGGTGCGTCGCCTGCGCGCAATGTATCGCTCACATTGGGGAGCGAGCGCTGCTGCTGCAGCCGCGCAAGAAACGGCACCAAGCTATCGACGATCGATGTGCGGATGCCGTTGTGCGCGCTGTTGGGCACCATACGCAAGGCCTTGCTGCCAGGCAGCGCGTCATAGAAGAACTGCGTGTTGTCTGGCAGAAAAAAATCATCGCCGCTGGCGTTGACGATGTACTTGGGCACCCTCAAGCGCTTGCGATAGGGCGTGTGCAGATAACTCAGCGGGTCCTGCAGTTGCACCAGTTGCGCGAACGCCGGGGTCTGCAATTGCGCGGTAATTCCCTGCTTCGCATAGGCGTTGAATGCAATCGGCCAGTTGCCACCGTACGCCCGATACATGTGGTCCAGCACGGCCGGCATGTTGAGGATGTCGATTACGAACGGCACCACAGCGTCCACGCGTGGGTCGGCGATGGTGGCGTGCCAGCTGGCCCAGCCGCGCTTGGATGCACCGGCAAGAATGAAGCGATGGATCTGCAGCGGTGCCAACTCGCGCTCGGCCAGACTCATGGTTCGCGCGATCGCCGCGGCCATCGGTACATGCAGCGGCATGGTCTTGCGCTGCTGTGGCGATTGCAGAAACAGCGACCAACTGTAGGCGACGCTGTCGTCCTCGCGGCGCGGGGCGGAATCGCCCTGATACTGCAGCGCCTGATTGGGGATGTCGCTCAGCGCGATGACCACGGTGCGGCTGCGTTGCGCCAGCGCCGCTAGCGCTTCCGGCGGCAACTCGCTGGCCGGCTGTACCGCACTGCCGGCGACCGGATGACGCGTGCCATTGGTGGAGATCAATAACGCGCGCGTCGGCAGCGCATCGTCGGGCACATACATCGCCACGTCATGCTGCCAGGTGGCCGGGGTGACGAGCCCTTCAGGCGACCATGTCTGCGAGGTCAACAGGTACTCGCGCCGCTCGACACCAGCGATGCGGCTGGTGGCCCCTCGCGTGTAGACCAGCGGCTGCTGTTCTACTGCATCGCGATAGCAGATCAGGGCCTGATCAAACCCGACCTGGGGCGCGGTGGCGCAGCGTTCGGTAGCAGTGGACGCCAGTGCTGGCCCTGCGATCAAGGCCAGCAGTGCAATCCCGCAGCGTGTCATCAGGCGCATCGGCATTCTCCGTCAGCGGCGCTGGGGGGCAGCGCGATCAAGGGTCCGGCCTGCGCCAGACGCGCAGATCAAACCCGTTGTCGGTGGCCAGTCTGGCACGTACGACGCATCCATCCTTTGCAGTGCCCACACCAGATGCCGGCGAAAACGAAGTCAGGGCTGTCGGCGAACAGAGGCCGCTCCATTGATTTACCAGCTTCTCGCAGAAGCGCGCTTACAAGCGGTCGGACAGTGCCGGCCAGTCTTCATCGCACATCCGCGCGCGCCGGCAAGGGGCTGCGTTTCTCTGCTTCTGCAGCACCTTTCCGCCATCCGCACTGCTTGTACGGGCTAACACTTGCAAGGGCTAAAAAACGCGGCGAGCGGCCGTCAGCGATGCATTGACGGCGTACTCAGCACCGAAGCGTACGACGGGCCCATGCCGCACCAAGCACCTAGCACCGGCTAAGCCCGCCTGACGGCGAGCGCAGTCGTTTTGTTGGCCGCGCTTACTTGATCCGCCGCACCTTGGCCGGGGTGTTGTACCCCTCGATCTGCAGATACCACACGCCGACCAGGCCGGGCTTGATCTTGACCTTGGGAGCCTCCTTGCGCACGCCGGAGAGGCTGGCCACATCGGTTTGTTCCCATTCCTGACCATTGGCCAGCGTATAGACGCGGCCTTTGGAGAAGCCCTTGAACTCGCCGACGATGTTGCTCTCGATCGGCTCCTTGCTGCCGAAGTCGAAGAAACCACGGTTCTTGACGATGATTTCCTGGCGGCCGGCTTCCTTGGCCTGTTCGACCACGACGGCGGCTTCCTTGGCGACCTTGCCCTGCAGCCAGTCGTTGAGCGCAGCCAGTTCGCTGGCATCGAGCTTGTCTAGGCCAGCAGCCTTGAACTGTTCGGCGCTCATCTGCGACTGCAGATCGCCGTGGACTGCGCGCTGCGCCAGGGCCGGGGTGGCGGTCAATGCAAGAGACAGGCAGACCAGCAGGGGAATGCGGCGCACGAGCGACATGGAAGCCATCCGACAGGGAAGAGGTGGCTAGTGTAGACGCTGTGCCGTGCCAGCCGGCGCCGGTCAGTCCACGCGATCGGCAGCGGCTGATGGTGCCTTCGCGGGGCGGGCCGGGCGGCGATAGATGAATTCCGGCGCCGACGCAGCCGCCTCGGTGTCGGCAATCGCGCGCACCTGCGCATGGTCGGGCGAGCGTTCGCAGACCGGGTCAAGCGTGGCGGCATCGCCGCTGAGCGCCAGCGCCTGGCAGCGGCAACCGCCCCAATCGATCTCGCGTTTAGGACACTCCTGGCAGACCTCGGGCATCCAGGCGGTGCCGCGAAACCGCACGAACGCCTCGCCGTTGTTCCAGATATCGGCCAGCGAGCGCTCGCGCAGGTTGTCGAAGCGCATGCCGTCGATGGTTTCGGCCGCGTGGCAGGGCAGCACGTCGCCGCGTGGAGAAATATTGACGAAGCGCTGGCCCCAGCCACCCATGCAGGGCTTTGGCAGGCGCGCGTAATAGTCGGGGGTGACGAAGTCGATCGCCAGACGATCGCCGAGCTCGCGCCGCGCGGTTTCCACTGCGGTAATGGTGTCCATCAGCTGCTCGCGGCTGGGCATCAGCGCAGCACGATTGCGCAGGCCCCAGCCGTAGTACTGGGTGTGCGCCACTTCGATGCGCTCGGCCTGCCATTCCAGCGCCAGCGCAATCATGCCGGGCACGCGGTCGGCGTTGTGCCGGTGCAGCACCGCGTTGATCGTGAGCGGCAGGCCGCGTGCACGCACAGCCGCGGCAAAATCACGCTTTTTCGACAGACTATTGCGATACCCGGCGATGCGGTCGGCGCCGTCCGGGTCGACGTCTTGCACGCTCAGCTGCACATGCTCCAGTCCGGCGGCTTGCAGTTGGTCCAGCATCGGTTCGCCGCCGGCCACGCCGGAGGTGATCAGGTTGCTGTACAGCCCGAGCTCACGCGCATGCGCCACCAGCTCGGGCAGATCCTTGCGCAACATCGGTTCGCCGCCGGAAAAATGCGCCTGCAGCACCCCCATCTCGGCGGCCTGCTGCAGCAGCGAACGCCAGCCGGCGGTATCCATTTCTTCGCGTAGTGCCGCCAGTGCAATCGGGTTGGAGCAATACGGGCATGCCAGCGGGCAGCGATGGGTCAGCTCCAGCAGGACCGACAGCGGTGGCGGTGCAGTGTTCATAGCCGCAACAGACGTTTCTGGTGCAGTGTGTTGGTCAGTTCGATCACATCCACTTCGATCTCGGCGGCGTCGGCATCGAACTCTGCGGCCAATTCCTGCGCAATCTGCGCCAGCGAACGCGCGCCATCGAAGCGCTGCGCCACCACCTGGGCGATCTCGTCGAGTTCGACCACGCGTTCGGGCGCAAGCAGCACCCACTGGTCGCGTGTGCGGTCGTGCTGCAGACGCACGCCTGCGCGCAGTGCTGGCTGACTCTCGCGTGTAATGTCGCTCACGCAGCGGCCCGGCGGGCGTCGCGGTCGGGCACGAACGCGTCCGGCCACACGATGCCCGGCGTGACATAGGCCACGTGCAAGGCATCCAGCTGTGCCCACAACACCGAACATTTGAAATGCAGCGCGGCCTTGACCAGCTGCTGTTTTTCGACCGTATCGGCGTGCTGCTTGACGTAATCGAGCGCGAAATCCGAATCGCGCGGCGCCTCGGTCAGGCGATGCTCGAAGTACGCCAGCGCCTCGGACGAGACGAAATCGTAGTGCTTGAGCATGCCGGCCACGCGCTGGCCGATGATGTTGGGAGCGAACAGTTCGGTGAGCGAGGAGGCAATCGCCTCGAGCAGGCTTTTTTCGCGGACGAAGTGCAGATAGGCCTGCACCGCAAACCGCGTGCCGGGCAGCAAGGCGCGCCCGGATTCGACCAGGCTGCGATCCAGGCCCAGCGCGTCGGTCAGATGCAGCCAACGTGCGATGCCGCCATCGGTGGCGCTATTGCCGTCGTGGTCGAGGATGCGCTGGCGCCAGATTCGCCGCAGCGCCGGATCTTCCATGCGCGCCAGGATCGCCGCATCTTTCAGCGGAATGCAGCGCTGGTATTCGAAGCGATTCAGCGCCCAGGCCTGCACCTGGCCGCGATCGAGCTTGCCGTCGTGCAGCAGCGCATGAAACGGATGCTGGTCGTGATACAGGCGTGCGCCGATCGCGCGCAGATCCGCTTCCAGTTGGTCGGGAGTGAGCAGGGCGGTCACAGCGTGATCTCCAGGCCGTCGTGGGCAACGTTCCAGCCGCTGGCACGCGCACTGGCGTACTCCGGCGAGTGGATGTCGAGCACGGGATTGGTGGTGTTGAGATGGATGAAAATCTTTCGTTCCACATTCAACGGCGCGAACGCAGCGATGGTGCCGTCGGCGCCATCGATACTCATGTGGCCCATGCGCTGGCCGGTCTTCTGGCTGATGCCAAGTTGCACCATCTCGTCGTCGCGCCACAGCGTGCCGTCGAAAAAGACCAATTCGGCTCCTTGCAGGCGCGCGCGCAGTGCATCGGTCATCGCCGCGCAGCCGGGGATGTAGTGCACGCGGTGCTGGCCATCGTCGATGGTGAGTCCGAGGGTTTCTTCGTTGGAGCCAGCCAGATCGCCGCCGCTGCGCGATTCCATGAACAGCGGCACCTTGCCTGGCACCGAGAAGGGCGTCAGCTGCAGGCCGAGCAGCGACACCGGCGTGTCCAGCGCAAATGGCTGGCGTGTCACGTAGTTTGGATTCACCGCGTCGAAGATGGGGTTTTGTGCCAGCAGGTCCAGCACGCGGCTGCTGGCATGCAGCGAGAAGGCTTGGCTTTCGCGCATCGACAACAATCCGGCAATATGGTCGATCTCGCCACTGGTCAGCAGCACCGCTTCGATCGGCGAATGGCGCAGGCTGTGCTGCGGCCATAACGCGGGTGTGGCGAGAATCTGCTGACGGAAATCGGGGGACGCATTGATCAGAACCCAGCGCTCGCCGTCGGCACTGACCGCGATGCTGGCTTGGGTACGACGTTGGGCACCGTCTGCTTGTTGCCAGGCCCGCTGACTTGCGGGTGTATGGCAATTCCACTGCGGGTGCCCACCGCCGGCCGCCGATCCCAAAACGATGATGCGCATGGAAACTGTTACCTACTCTGCCGGCAGTTGCCGGTCATGCATCAAAAGGAAGGGCGGCTGGTGCGATTGAGACGTGCCGGATCAAAACTCGCCAGAGACGTAGCAGTTGATTTCGGCGCCACAGTTGACTTCACGAACGACAGGCTTCTTCCAGGTCTTCATCGGCTACCTCGCAGTGGGTGGAAAAACGCCGTCGCGGCGCAATGCAGCGATGACGTGAGCCGAGCATAGGCAGCCGGTTTATTCCAATTGTAAAGAGCTTGTAAAAAGCTGGCATTGCGTCGCAATTGGCACGTCGCGCCAGCGCCTATCCATCGCAGAGCGGTTGCGAATCAAGACCTTGGCGGGTGAACCGACCATAAGCGCAAACATGCTGCCGGCCGGCATTTGCGCCGAAACTGCGCGTTGTAGAGAAGGTGACGCGCACGTTACCGTAGCTGTCAGACCCCAGTGATCGCCGGCCGCCGTGTCCACCGTTGTGACCAGTTCCTCATTCGAACGCCTGCATGCCTTGCTGCAGCGCCCGGCCGTTGCGTCGATCGCACCGGCATTACGCGATGCATTGGCGCAGGCCTGGCAGGAGGCGCCGCCCGCGCAGGCCGACAGCGTGCCGTGGGCGCTGCTGGCCGACACGCTGGACGTGCTGGCGTCGCTGGCAGCCGACGAGGCCACGGTGATTGCGGCCTTGCTGTTCGATCTGCCGGCATTACGCGGTGCGGTGGCCGGCTTGCCCTGGCAACCGGCGGAGCGGCGCGTGGCAGTGGAAGGATTGCTGGATGGCCTGGATGCGGCCGATCAGGTCTGGGCGCTGCATGCCGGGCGCGAGGCCGGGCGCAACAGCGAGGGCTTGCGGCGCCTGCTGTTGTCCATCATCCACGACCTGCGCGTGGTGCCGATCCTGCTGGCGCGGCAGCTGACGCGCATGCGCGTGGGCGACCGCCTCAGCGAGGAGCAGCGCCGCGCGCTGGCCCAGCTCACCCGCGACATCCATGCGCCGCTGGCCAACCGGCTGGGCATCTGGCAGGTGAAGTGGGAGCTGGAAGACCTGGCCTTCCGGCACCTGGAACCCGATACCTATCGCCGCATCGCGCGCGAAGTGGACGAAACCCGGGTGGCGCGCGAGCGTTATATCGAGGCGGTCAAGCGCACCTTGTCGAGCGCATTGGCAGGGCAGGGCCTGCGCGCAGAGGTGAGCGGGCGGCCGAAGCACATCTACAGCATCTGGCGGAAGATGCAGAAAAAGCGGCTGTCGTTCGACCAGCTCTACGACGTGCGCGCGGTGCGCGTGATGGTCGACGACGTGGCGGCCTGCTACGCGGCGTTGGGCGCGGTGCATTCGCTGTGGGCGCCTGTGCCCAGCGAGTTCGACGATTACATCGCCCGGCCCAAGGCTAACGACTACCGCTCGCTGCATACCGCGGTGGTCGGCCCGGAGGGGCGCACGATCGAAATCCAGATCCGCACCCACGAGATGCATGCCCAGGCCGAGCTCGGCGTGGCCGCGCACTGGAAGTACAAGGAAGGCGGCAAGGGCGCCGAAAAAGCCTTCGACCGCAAGATCCTGTGGATGCGCCAGTTGCTGGAACAGGTGCAGGAAGGCGACCACGGCGAGTTGGCCGGTGCGCTGGATGCCGAGCTGATCGAAGACCGCGTGTATGCGCTGACGCCCAAGGGCGAGGTCATCGATCTCCCGCAGGGCGCCACCCCGCTGGATTTTGCGTACCACGTGCACACCATGGTGGGGCACCGCTGCCGTGGAGCGCGGGTCAACGACCGCATCGTGCCGCTGACCTATCGGCTGCGCAGCGGCGACCGCGTGGAGATCATGACTGCCAAGGAAGCCGACCCGCGTCGCGACTGGCTGCTGGCGTCCAACGGCTTTCTGGCCAGCGGGCGTTCGCGCGACAAGGTGCGTGCCTGGTTTCACAAGCTCGACCGCGCGCGCAATGTGCAGGCGGGCAAGGAGTTGCTTGATCGCGAGCTCAAGCGTCTGGGTCTGCAGCATGCCGATCTAAGCGTGGCGACGCGCAAGTTCCATGCTGAAAACGTCGACGATCTGTATATCCAGGTGGCGCTGGGCGATACCGGGCCGAACCAGGTGAGCCGTGCGCTGCTGGAAGCCGAGCGCGCGGCCTCGCAACCTGCGGTGCCGGCGCCGCCGCGGCCGACTGCGCGCCGCGAGAGCTTGGGGAAATCCAAATTCACCGTGCAGGGCGTGGGGAATCTGCTGGTGCAACTGGCGCGGTGCTGCCAACCGGTGGCCGGCGAACCGATTGCCGGCTACCTCACCCGCGGCCGCGGCATCACCGTGCACCGCACCGACTGCGCGGCACTGGCACGGCTGGCGGCCGCCCACCCGCAACGCGTGTTGCCGGTGGAGTGGGGCAAGGCCGGCAGCGGGTATGAAGTAGATGTGCAGGTGCGCGCGGTGGACCGCCGCTGGCTGCTCAAGGACATCACCAACCTGATCGCGCAGGAAGATGCCCACGTGCTGGAAATCAACAGCGACAACGTGCGCGACACCGGCAGGGCGCAGCTGCGACTGCGGCTCAAGGTGAGCGACTACGACCAGCTGTCCGCCCTGCTTGGCAAGCTGGATGCCTTGCCCGGCGTGAACGAGGTGCGGCGGCTGGGCTGAGCGCGATCAAGCGGCGTTGCGTGTTTTTGGCGAATGCTGCTGGTGGTTGGGGTGGCGCACATCATCTTGGGATGGCGCAGAGCATCGGCTGACTCTCGGTGTACTGCGCTTCGGGAGTCGCTTGCGCGGTCTCCGTGCTGCGGGCCCCACGTGTCAGCCACCCCAGGCGTCGTGCAACTGCCACGACGATGCATTGATGCACCAGAGCAGTCCGGACAGCGCACCCGCACCCGCAGCGCTTGCCTTGACCAATTCCGAATCCGCCAATCCCGCCCCTACACCGTCTTCGCAACACGGCCAGCTACCATGCGCACGTGAACGCGCCCCCGTCAGGTCGCGCCAAGGATGGACGCTACCGTATGTTCCCGCTGCCGCGCTGGGTCAGGTCGCCGCGCCTCTGGGCGCCGTTGCGCAGCCGTGCACTGTGGCGCGTGGTGCTGGCGCTGGCCGCCTGTCTGCTGTTGAGCGTCATCGCGCTGCGCAAGCCGCTGGGCGATGTGCTGTGGCCGGATACCCGGATCCAGCAACTGCTGCAACGTGGCGATGTTGCGCTGTCGCGCGGCAAGCTCAGTGCCGCCGATGGCAGCGGTGCGCGCGAACTGTTTACCGCGGCGCTTGCGTTGGACAACGATCGTAGCGAGGCGCGTGTCGGGTTGGCCCGGACCGGCGTGGCTGCCGTGGTGCAGGCGCGCGCCGCCATCGCGGCCGGTGATGCGGACGCCGCGCAGCGCACGCTGGCATTGGCAACTGCACTGGAGGTGCCGCAGGCACAGGTGGCGCCGGTTGCGCTGCGGCTGCGTCAACTGCAGGCGCGCCGCGCCGGGCTGGATGCCTTGCTGGCGCAGGCCGTTGCCGCCCAGCAGCAAAGTCGCCTGGATGGCACGCCCGACAGCGCGCTGCCGCTGTATCAGCGCATTTTGACCCTGGCGCCCGACCGCACCGACGCGCTGGAAGGGCGCGAAGATGCCTTGACCGATCTCTTGGCGCAGGCGCGTCACGCGCTGGCGCGCGACGCACTCGGCGAGGCGGCGCGCCTGCTGGCAGCGGCCAAACGTTACGACGCCGGGCATGCCGACGTGCCGTCGACCGAAGGGCACTATCACCGTGTGCTGGATCAGCGCCGGCAACGTGCCGAGGCATTGCTGCGACGCGGTCGATTGGCCCCCGCTGCACGCGATTTCAACGCCGTGCTGGCGGCCGAGCCGGCCGATGTCGGCGCGCAGCGCGGGCTGGAACGGGTGGCCAGCGAATACGCCGCGCAGGCAGGCCGGCAGGCCGCGGACTTTCAGTTCGACGCGGCGATGCAGTCGTTGCAACAAGCGCAGTCGCTGGTGCCCGGCGCCGCATCCATCGCCCAGGCCGAGCAGGCCATCGCCCGCGCACGTGACGCCCAGCGCAGCCCGGAAACCGGTCTATCGCGCGGCGTGCGCGAGCGCCGTCTGCGCCTGCTGTTGCAACGCGTCGCCGACGCCGAAGCGCGGCAGCAATGGATGACGCCGCCCGGTGCCAGCGCCTACGACGCGGTGCGTGCGGCGCAAGCGCTAGCACCGCGCGATCCACGCGTGCTGCAGGCTGCCGCACGCGTGGTGCCGGCCAGCCAGCGCTGTTTCGAAGACGAGCTGCGCAATAACCGTCTGCGTGCCGCGCGCGGCTGCCTGGATGCCTGGCAGGCGCTGACGCCGAATGGCGATGCGCTACCCGGCGCGCGTCGACGCTTGGCCCAGCGCTGGGTCGCGGTCGGTAGCGAGCGCCTGGGCCAGGAGGATGCGGCGTTCGCGCGCCGTGCCCAGGACGAAGCGCAGCAACTGGATCCTGGTTTGCCGGAGCTGGCCGAATTCACCCGCCGGGTCAGAGCGGTGGCAGAGCAGCGCTGAGGCGTGCGCTGTTTTGGTCGGCGTTTGGCCTGTGCATGCCGGTAGTGGATGGTGATCAGACCGGAGACATCCAGGAGCGCTTCGACGTCATCTTCGCCGCAGGCAATGGCCGACCAGCTTGGGCGCATCAGGCGATTGCTCAGGGCGAGATAACCATGGCGGCTGGCCGCACCCGCAGCACTGCCCCTGTCGCGCAGAAGATGACCTCAGAGCGGCTAGCAAGACGTAGTGCGCGGTTGACAGGTGGGTGTGGACGGCGCGCTCAGAACCGGAGCGTGCGCGTGATACATGAGCATTCCGAGTGCCGGACGCGCTCGCCTGGCGCAGCAAAGTAGTTTTGTTAGTTGCTCGCAGTCCGTACCGATTGTTGCTCCCTTCTCCCACCGGGAGAAGGTGCCCGAAGGGCGGATGAGGGTACGAGCGAAGCTTGGCGATTCATGTGCGCGTTCGTCGTCGCGGTGAGCGAACTGTGCGAAGTCCCGCGTCCTGCGCGCCAAGACATCGATGCAGCCCGCAATGATCTGCGTGGTACGACGACCACTGCTCGATCCGCAACGCACCCGTGAGTCACCAGGGGCGCCACCTCAGTCCGCGATAAACAGCTCGCGGACCGTCGCGCGCGCTGCGTCCAGCGAGAAGTGCTCGGCCACGTTGCGCAGCCCGTTGTCGGCCAGCTTCTGCCATAGCGCTGCATCCTGATACAGCCGCACGATGGCGCTGGCAAAGGCATCGGCTTCGTCGGCCACGCAGACATCGTCGCCATCGCGTAGATGCATGCCTTCCACCGCGCAGGTGGTGCCGACCACCGGCTGACCATGCGCCATGCTTAGATTGATCTTGCCTTTGACGCCGGCGCCGAAGCGCAGCGGGGCGACCGCAATGCGGGCGCTGTCCATGAACGGCACCAGATCCGGCACATGGCCATGCAATCGCACGCCGGGGCATTCGTCTGCAAGCAGCTTCAGCGCCGCCGGCAGATCCGCACCGATGCAATGAAATTCCACGTCGGGCAGTTGCGCGCGCACCTGCGGGAAGATCGCGCTGATGAACCACTGCACCGCATCCACATTGGGCGGATGGCGGAAGCCGCCCACGAACACCAGATTACGGCGTTGCAGGAAGCTGTGGCCGCTGCCGGCGACCTCATGCAGGTTGGAGAGCAGGGCAGTGCGGATCTGCGGCGCGTCCGCGCGCAATTGCGCCTGTTCGGCAGCAGACACCAGCAGGGTGACGTCGGTGGCCGCCATGATTTCCAGTTCGCGTACGCGGGTGCGTTCGGCGCTGCGCAGCAGATTGGCATCGCCGGCAAGCTCGGCGCCGCGGCGCTCGCGCAGGTAATGCAGGTCGACGGTGTCGAACAAGGTGCGTGCCTGCGGCGCGTACTGTTTCAACAGTGGCAGGCAGGCGTGGGCAACGTGATGCCGCACCAGCAGCACTACCGCAAAGCGCGGGCCGTGCGCGCGCAACCAGCTGCCGATGCCGTCCAGGAACGGCGCATACCAGACCTCCACGCCTAGTTGCTGCAGCGCCTGGGTGTGGCGTCCTGCATGTTCGCGCCGGGTCGGTACGAACACCACATGGGCGCCTTCTTCGCGCAATAGCCGGATCAGATTGAACTGCCGCAACGAGCCGGAATCGCGATCCGGGTGCGGCACGCCTTCGTCCAGGATCAGCACCTGGCGTTGCCCGCGATGCAGTTGCGCCGGCCCGGGCACCGTGCCGACCGGCAACTGCGTCGCCAGCGCCTGCTGCCATTTTTCTGCGAAAACGGCTTGATTGCGCACCTGATAGGCCTTTACTCCGGTGCGCGTGTCGGTGCCGTTGCTGGTGCCTTCGTCATGCACCACCACACTGGCCGGCTGCACCAGAACCTGATGCCCGGCGGCGCGCACTGCAAAGGCCAGGTCGGCAGCATCCCAATCCGATGAGGTATCGCACCCCTTTAGCCTGCCTAGCGTCTGCAACAGCGCCCGTGGCAGCGCGATCGCCGCGCCCGAGCAGTAGTCCATCGCGCGCACATAGGCATAGCGCGGGTCGTCGGCCGACTCGAAGCGGCCGTAGCTCCAGGCGCTGCCGTCGCCGAAGACCACACCGCCGGATTCCTGCAGGCGCCCGTCCGGATACACCAATTGCGCGCCGACCAGGCCAGCGTTCGGATGCGCGGCGAAGGTGCCGATCAGTCGATCCAGCCAGCCGGGTTGCGGAATGGTGTCGTTGTTGAGCAACACCACGTATTCGCCACGCGCCAGCGCAATCCCGTCGTTGCAGGCAGCAATGAAGCCGCCGTTGCTGGTGCGCAGGTGGTAGTGCAGGCCGGCAATCTGCGGCAAGTGCACGCCGGTGGCATCGCTGCTGCCGTCGTCCACCACGATGATCTCCACCTCCAGCGTTGGTGGATGTGCAGCCAGCGCACGCAGACAGGCCAGCGTATGGGCGATGTGGTTGTAGACCGGGATCACCACCGTCACGCGCGGCACGGCGCTGTGCGGTACTGCGAATGCAGCAAATGGCGCGGCATCGGGCAGCCATAGCGGTGTGCCGAGCGCAACCGGCGGTGCCTGCGTGTGTACGCGAATGCGCTGCCAGGTGGCCCGCCACCCGCGTGTACGCATGCTGGCCACGCTGCGGTGGATCAGGCCGAGCACGCGATTGAACAGATAGCGCGCATCGGCCAGGGACATCGACATTGCGTTGAAACTCCAGCGGAGAGACGGGTGAATGGAGTCAGCAGGGAGTGCGATGGCGCAGCCGGCAGACAACCGCCGCCAGTGTACCGAGGAGCACTGGCCGCGCCGAGCACCGGCCGCGGCGGCGTGGCGGTGAGCGTGGACGTTTGTTAGCCGCGCTTAAGTCGGCGGGGCCAGCGGGCCGCAACCATGACAGCGCTGCGCTAGACTCGCCCGACCCTACATTCTCGCATCCCTGTGCCCCGACGCTACGACCACGACGATTCCGACGACTTTCAGGACGACTCCAACGCGCAAGGCCCCCGCTGGCAACGCAGGCTAATTGTCTGGGGATTTGCCGCGATCGCGCTGGCGCTCGGTTTCCTGATTCCTTACACCGTGTATCTGAACAAGCAGGTCACGCAACGCTTCGGCGAGCTGCGTTGGCAGATCCCGACCCGTGTGTACGGGCGCCCGTTGGTGCTGGTGCCCGGCAAAGCGTTGGATGCGGCCACGCTGAAGACCGAGCTCGATGCGGCGTCCTACCGCGACGACGGCCAGGCCAAGCTGGCCGGCACCTATCAGCAGGATGGCAGCCGCTTCACCATCGCCAGCCGCGGCTATAACGATGTGGACGGGCGCGTGCCTGCCCGACGTATCGAGGTCAGCCTGACCGGTGGCCGCGTGGCGAGCCTGCGCGATGCTGCCGACCGCAAGACGCTCAAGAGCGCGCGCCTGGATCCGGCGCGTATCGCCACGCTGTATGGCCAGAAGCAGGAAGAGCGCCGACTGGTGCGCATGGAAGAAGTGCCGGAACTGCTGGTCACCGGCTTGCAGGCGGTAGAAGACCGCGATTTCAACAGCCACCACGGCATCGATCTGAGCGGCATGGTGCGTGCGGCGTGGATCATGGTGCGTTCCGGCGGCCAGGTCCGTCAGGGCGCCAGCACCTTGACCCAGCAGCTGGCGCGCAGCGGGCTGCTCGGCATTGGCAAGGAACAGACGGTCACGCGCAAATTCAACGAAATTCTGTACGCGGTGATCATGGAGGCGCGCTACGACAAGCGCACCATCCTGGAGGCCTACCTCAACCAGGTCTATCTGGGTCAGCGCGGCGGGCAGGCCATCCACGGCGTGTCATCGGGTGCCGAGCTGTGGTTCGGTCGCGAGCTCAATTCGATGACCACCGAGCAGATCGCACTGCTGATCGGGTTGGTCAAGGGGCCGTCGTATTATGACCCGCGGCGCAATCCGGAGCGCGCGCTGGATCGACGCAACTTTGTGCTGGGCAAGCTGCACGAGAACCAGCTGATCGACGACGCCGAATACAAGCGCGCGCTGGCTGCGCCGCTGGGCGTGCCCACCGAGCCGGGTCTGGTCGCGGCCAACCGTTTCCCGGCCTATGTGGATCTGGTGCGCCGGCAGCTGGCCCACGATTACCCCGAAGGCGTGCTGCAGGGCGCCGGCATGAGCGTGCTCACCGGCATGTCGCCGTCCGCGCAGGCCTATGCCGAAGGCGCGGTGACCGGCACCATCAAGCGGCTGGACAACAAAAAGCGCCCGCCGCTGCAGGCGGGTCTGGTGATGACCGACGTGCACAACGGCGATGTGCTGGCAGTAGTCGGCAGCCGCGATGTCGCCAAGCCGGGCTTCAATCGCGCAGTCGAAGCGCAGCGGCAGGTGGGTTCTTTGCTCAAGCCCTTCGTCTATCTGCTGGCGCTGGCCTCGCCGGATCGCTGGGCGTTGTCCAGTTGGGTCGACGATTCACCGGTGACGGTGCAGCTCAGTCGCGGCAAGACCTGGTCGCCGGGCAATTCCGATAACCGCAGCCACGGCACGGTGCGCCTGATCGATGCGCTGGCGCATTCCTATAACCAGGCCACGGTGCGGGTGGGCATGCAGGTCGGCGCCGACCGCGTGGCGCAATTGATCCAGGTGCTGGCCGGCATCAAGGCCGACCCGAACCCATCGCTGATCCTGGGCGCCACCGATCAGAGTCCTTACGGCATGGCGCAGCTGTACCAGTTCCTGGCCGCCGGTGGCGAGATCCAGCCACTGCATGCGGTGCGTGGCGTGCTCGACCCGCAGGGCAAGTTGCTCAAGCGCTATGACAAGACCCCGGCGCCAGCGCAGGAAGGCGATTCGGTGGCGGCCAACCTGATCAGCGTCGCTCTGCAGCAGGTGGTCAGTGGCGGGACCGCGCGTCAGCTGCTCGGCGATGGCCTCGGGCGCCTGTCGCCGGCCGGCAAGACCGGCACTTCCAACGACGGCCGCGACAGCTGGTATGCCGGCTACACCGGCGACCATTTGGCGGTGATCTGGATGGGTAACGATCAGAACGAGCAGACCGGCCTGTACGGCGCGACCGGCGCGATGCGGGTGTGGTCGAGCATCTTCGCGCGCCTGCCCAGCGCACCGTTGAAGGTCAGCGGCAAGGGCCTGGACTGGCAGTCGGTAGATGCGGCCGGCACCGGCGTCACCGATGCTGGCTGCCCGGGCGCACGCCAGTTCCCGTTCGTGGTCGGCTTCACGCCGGCCTATGCGCCGTGTGCCGGTAATGCGCCCTCCATCGAAGACGTGCCGGACGATGGATCCGCACCCGCCGAGCAATCCAGCGGTGGCGGCTGGCGGCGTTTCTTCGGATTGGAAAAGAAGCCGGAAGAACCCGCCCCGGCGCCTGCGTCGGCGCCCCCTGCACATTGAGTGGAGTGACCCCATGATCCGATTGCACCGCCTTGTTGTCCTGATCGGCGTGCTCGCCGCAGTCACTGCCTGCGTCAGTGCGCCGCCCGCGCCGCCGCCGACCCCGGTGGACCCGACCACGCCCACCCAACGGCTGTTGCTGATCGAACGCGAAGCCGGCGTGGACGACACCGAGTTGTCGGTGCAGCCGCTGCGCGACCCGCAGGTGGACGATCTGCGCGAGAGCGCCAAGGCCAAGCGCCAGGCCGGCGATCTGCCCGGCGCTGCGGCGGCGCTGGATCAGGCCCTGGGGCTGGTGTCCGGCGACCCGGCGATCCTGCAGGAGCGTGCCGAAGTGGCCGTGCTGCAGGCCGATTGGCCGGCCGCCGAACGCTTTGCCAACCAGGCTGTGGAGCTTGGCTCCAAGACCGGCCCGCTGTGCCGGCGCCATTGGGCCACCATCGAACAATCGCGGCTGGCGCGTGGCGAAAAGGAAAATGCTGCCTCGGCCAAGTCGCAGATCGCCGGCTGCACCGTGCCGGGCGTGAAGCGGTACTGAGTGCGTGGAATACCGGTTGCGCTGCCAGCAGCGCGGCCGGTTCGGCTGGCTGCGTCATGCGCGGTTGAGCGAGTAGTTTCGTAAGCGGGCCTCTTATAGGTCACTCGATAACAGCACCCTCTGCCTCGTCCGCAGCAGGTCTGGTGTTCGAGTGCTATGCGTTCGTGGTTGCGTGCCTTTGGCCGCTTCTGGGTGATGTGTGACCACGCGCGTGGCATGGGCAATCTGCCTTGTTGTCTGCAAGTCGCCGATTCATGCCAACCAAGCCGCTGGGTGACGAAGTTTGCATCGCCGATCGGGATGCAATCTGTGTCCGGATGGGGCAGCGCATCTCTAGCGACAAAAACGTAACAGCGCATCGGACCGCACGGATGACGCAGCGATCAGCGCGCGCCAACTGCATCGAAGGCGCCTGGGCCTCGCTGGCAATCGGCATCAGCCGCGCATGGCACAACGCAGCTGTAAAATCGATGCATCACCCTCTCACGTCTGCCGCAGTCGCCTTACCGCGATGAAGTGTTTACCGACTGCTGCAGACCCGATCCAGGCAGCATCACCGCGCACGCGCTAGGCTGTCGTGCTTCTTCTTCCGCATCCGTCGGTCTCATGTCCCAACTTGCCACTGCCAGCATCGAGGCGCTCAGCGAGGGCGGGGCGCTTGCGCGTCAGCTCGATGCGTTTGCGCCGCGCGATGCGCAGTTGCGCCTGACCGGCGCCATCGCCGAGGCGTTCGAACAGCGCGACGTGCTGCTGGCCGAGGCCGGCACCGGCACCGGCAAGACCTATGCGTATCTGGTGCCGGCATTGCTGTCCGGGCTCAAGACCATCGTCTCGACCGGCACGCGTGCGCTGCAGGATCAGCTGTTCCACCGCGATCTGCCGCGCGTGCGCGCCGCGTTGGGCATCGGGTTGCGCAGTGCGTTGTTGAAAGGCCGCGCCAATTACCTGTGCAAATACCGCACCCAGCAGGCGCGTGGCGAGCCGCGCTTCGCCACGCCCGAGCAGGTGTCGCAATTCCAGCGCATCGTGGCCTGGAGCGGACGCACCCAGTACGGCGACATGGCCGAGATGGAAGCCTTGCCGGACGATTCGCCGCTGCTGCCGATGGTGACCTCCACCGTCGACAACTGCCTCGGCACCGAGTGCCCGTTCTACAGCGAGTGCTTCGTGGTGCAGGCACGCCAGCGTGCGCAGGCCGCCGATTTGGTCGTGGTCAATCACCATCTGCTGTTGGCCGATCTGGCGCTCAAGCAGGAAGGCTTCGGCGAGATCCTGCCGGGCGCGCAGGCCTTTGTCATCGACGAAGCGCACCAGCTGCCGGAGTTGGCAGCCAATTTCTTTGGCGAAAGTTTCGGCATGCGGCCGTGGCAGGAGCTGGCGCGCGATTGCATGGTCGAAGCGCGTCTGGTCGCCGGTGCGCAGGCCAGTCTGCAAGAGCCGATCCTCGCCCTGGACGAGGCCTTGCGCGGCCTGCGCGCCGGCATGGAAGGCCTGCCGCCGCGCGGCACGCAATGGCGTGCGCTGGCCAAACCGCAGGTGCGCGAAGGGTTCGATGCGGTGCTGTCGGCGTTGGCGCGCTTGGGCGAATCGCTGCTGCCGTTGCGCGAGGCCTCACCGGGATTCGATGGCTGCACCGCACGTGCGCAGGAAGCGCTGAACCGCTTGTCGCGCTGGCTGGGCGAAGACGTGCCGGTGGCGGATTTTGCCCAGGATCTGCCGGAACAGGCCGTCGACAACGATGTGCTCTGGTATGAGCTCAGTCCGCGTGGATTCCGCTGCCAGCGCACGCCGCTGGACGTGTCCGGGCCGCTGCGCGAGCACCGCGAAAAATCACAGGCAGCCTGGGTATTCACCTCGGCCACGCTGGCGGTGGGCGGCGAGTTCGACCACATCGCGCTGCGATTGGGCTTGAGCGACCCGGTGACCTTGCTGCAGCCCAGTCCCTTCGACTGGGAACGTCAGGCGTTGTGCTACCTGCCACCCAATCTGCCCGATCCGGCCGCGCGCGGTTTCGGTACCGCCTTGATCGCGGCGTTGACCCCGGTGCTGGACGCCTCCAACGGCCGCGCGTTCTTGTTGTTCGCCTCGCACCGCGCGCTGCGCGAAGCGGCCGAAGCACTGCGTGGTGCGCCGTGGCCGTTGTTCGTACAGGGCGAAGCACCGCGCGCCACGCTGTTGCAGCGCTTTCGCGATTCCGGCAACGGCGTGCTGCTGGGGTCGGCCAGTTTCCGCGAGGGCGTGGACGTGGTCGGCGATGCATTGAGCGTGGTGGTGATCGACAAACTGCCGTTTGCCGCGCCCGACGACCCGGTGTTCGAAGCGCGCCTGGATGCGATCCGCCGCGAGGGCGGCAACCCCTTTCGCGACGAGCAGTTGCCGCAGGCGGTCATCGCGCTCAAGCAGGGTGTTGGGCGGCTGATTCGCAGCGAGACCGACCGTGGCGTGCTGGTGCTGTGCGACCCGCGATTGGTGAACAAGAGCTACGGACGCACTTTCATGAAGTCGCTGCCACCGTTTGCGCGCACGCGTGAAATCGCCGATGTGCGGGCGTTTTTTGGCGTCTCCGCGCCGCTGGGTGACAATGCCGGACTGACGTTGCCGTTCGGCGACGGCTGATCCTTCTCCTTCTTCCTGTTGCGGCCCTGCCATGAACGTTCTCGCATTCGAAACCTCTACCGAAGCCTGTTCCGTCGCGCTGTCCGTAGACGGGCGCGTCATCGAGCGTTTCGAACTGGCGCCACGTCGCCATGCGGAACTGGCGTTGCCGTGGGCCGAGCAGTTGCTGGCCGAAGCCGGCATCACGCGGCGTCAGCTCGATGCGATTGCGGTCAGTCGTGGGCCCGGCGCGTTTACCGGCGTGCGCCTGGCCATCGGCATCGCGCAGGGCATTGCATTGGGTCTGGATCGACCGGTGCTTGCGGTCTCCACGCTGCAGGTGCTGGCGCTGCGTGCGCCTGCCGATGCCACGCATGTGCTGGCCTGCATCGATGCGCGTATGGGCGAGGTGTATGCCGGCGTCTTCGCGCGTCATGGCAATGGGTTTTTGGAACTGGCGCCGGAAGTGGTTTGCACGCCCGATACGCTGGTCGTGCCCGAAACACAGCACTACTTCGCCGGAGTGGGCACCGGGTTCGCTGCCGCCGATGGTCTGCTGCAGCAGCGTTTTGCAACGCAGTTGAGCAGCGTTGATGCCAGCGCCTTGCCGCATGCCGCCGACCTGCTCACGCTGGCGGTACCGGCGTTGCAGCGCGGCGAAGGCGTGGCGCCGGAACGCGTGGAGCCTGCCTATCTGCGCGATAACGTCGCACTGACGCTGGTCGAGCAACAGGCCGCACGTGCAGCGAAGGCAGCCGCAGCCTTAGCCGCGCCATGACACGCGGCGATAGCGAACGCGCGCGGTTTCGCGGCTGTCTGCTGGGTCTGGCGGTCGGCGATGCGCTTGGCACCACGCTGGAATTTTGCGCGCCCGGCAGCTTTACCCCGATCGACGACATGCGCGGCGGTGGCCCGTTCGCGCTGCGTGCCGGGCAATGGACCGACGACACCTCGATGGCCCTGTGCCTGGCGCACAGCCTGCTGTATCGGCACGGATTCGATGCCGCCGATCAGATGAATCGCTACTGCAACTGGTACCAGCACGGTTACCTCAGCAGCACCGGCACCTGTTTCGATATTGGCGGCACCGTGCGGCAGGCGCTGGAGCGGTATCTGGATGGCGGACCGGCCTTCAGCGGCAGCGAGGACCCGCGCACGGCCGGTAACGGCGCGTTGATGCGGCTGGCCCCGGTGCCGATGTATTACGCGCATCGCCCCGACGAATTGGGCGCGCGTGCCGCGGACAGTTCGCGCACCACGCATGCCGCCGCCGAAGCGCTGGATGCCTGCCGGCTGTTCGCGTTGCAGCTGCGCGCCGCGCTGCTCGGTGGCGATCGTAAGACAGTGCTGCAAACGCAGTGCGATAGTTTGGTGACGCCGGCAGTGCGCGCATTGGCTGCGCGCGACCACGCGTCCGTGCCCTCGGCGCAGATCCGCGGCACCGGCTATGTGGTCGATTCGCTGTCGGCCGCGCTCTGGTGCTTCGCCACCACCGAGACGTTCGCCGATGCGGTGCTGCGCGCGGCCAACCTGGGCGACGATGCCGACACCACCGCTGCGATCTGCGGCCAGCTGGCCGGCGCGTTCTACGGCGTCGACGGCATTCCGGCCGCCTGGCGCGAGCGGGTCCAGGATGCTGCCGAGATTGTGGCATTGGCCGACCAGTTGCATGCCGCGGCGCAGGTTGCCTGACTTACGGCGACCGCTTGGCTGAACACACTGGCGGCCGCAGCCGGCTGTGATCGTTGTCAATGCTCCGCTCAATCAACGCGGGCAACGCGATCGCGCCGGCCTGCAGGTCGCACCCGCCTGAAGGGACGCCGCACCAGCCCAAGGGTGAAAATCCGCATCGTGCCCGAACCGCAACACCTCGCATGGCCCGCGCAGATCGGTCGGGTTCCACCGCACCTTCAGCGGTCGTCGTGCAGCTCGCCGCCGGGCAGGAACAACCAGGTGCGCGTGACTTCCAGAATGTCCACGTCGTCCTTGGTCCTGGGCAGGGGCGGGAAGGGCTGGGCCAGCTGCACCACGCGCAGCGCGGCATCGTCCAGCGCCGGCACGCCGCTGGAGATCAGGACGCGGCTGCTTTCCACGCTGCCGTCGCGGCGTACGCCCACGCTGATGACCACCTTGCCGCCCAGTCGGCGCCGACGCGCGTCGTCCGGATAATTCAGATTGCCCACGCGCTCGGCGCGATCCACCCAGGCGCGCAGATAGTTGGCGTAAGCGTATTCGCGGGTACTGGCCGACACGAACTTGCGGTTCGGGCGCTTGGCGTATTGCTCCGAGCGCAGATGCACTTCGGCCGCAAGCCGGGCCATTTCCGCATCGCGCTGCACGCGCTGCGCATCGGCCGGGGTGAGCGGATCGGTCTGCGGATTGGGTTGTGGCGTCGGCACCGCCTGCTCGCCGCGACGGCTGCTCACCACGCGGGTCTGGGTCGGCTCCGGGGCCTGCACGCTGGTTGCGCGCTGCGCCTGTGGGGCAAGCCCGGTGCGGTCCTGCGGCACCACGCCAGGTTGACTGTCGCGCGGACGCTGGGCGGTGTCGTGGTTGCCGCCGCCCTGCTGGTTGGCCTGGGCCAGGAAGTCGGCCTGCTTGGGCGTCAACGGCGTGCTGGTCTGGCTGAAGATCACATCCAGCGTCGGTACCAGCGGCGCGTCTTCGCTGATCGTAAAACCCACGCCCAGGATCAGCGCGGCGTGCAGCAACAGCGAGATCACCAGCATCGCACTCAGGCGCTGGCGCTCATCCATCGCAGCAGGCTGCGCCGCGGCCGTGCTCATTGCGCGGCGCCGGCCTCGATCGCGTCGAACAGCAGCCCGGCGATGTTCAGGCCGAACTGCGCGTCCAACTCGCGCACGCAGGTGGGGCTGGTGACGTTGACCTCGGTCAGGTAATCGCCGATCACGTCCAGGCCCACAAAGCGCATGCCGCGCCGGCGCATTTCCGGGCCGACCTGCGCGGCGATCCAACGGTCGCGCTCGGACAACGGCCGGCCTTCGCCACGCCCGCCGGCGGCCAGGTTGCCGCGGAATTCATCGCCCTGCGGAATCCGCGCCAGGCAATAGTCCACTGGCTCGCCATCCACCAGCAGGATGCGCTTGTCGCCGGCGGTGATGTCGGGGATGAAGCGCTGCGCCAGGGTCAGTTTGCGGTTGCCGTCGGTCAGCGTCTCCAGGATCACGTTGAGGTTGGGGTCGCCGGTGCCGCTGCGGAAGATCGAACGCCCGCCCATGCCGTCCAGCGGCTTGAGCACCGCCTGTCCATGTTCCAGTACGAAGGCTTTCAGCGCCGCCGCATCGCGGCTGACCAGGGTCGGCGGGCAGCACTGCGGAAACAGCAGCGCCGCCAGCTTCTCGTTGTAGTCGCGCAGGCCCTGCGGGTCGTTGACGATCTGCGCGCCGGCGCGCTGCGCCACGCTCAACACCTGGGTGTCGTAGACGAACTCGGCATCCACCGGCGGATCCTTGCGCATCAGCACCACCTGGCCGGGGCCGAATGCCAGTTCGGCGAACTCGCCCAGGGTGAACCAGCCGGCTTTATCCTCACGCACGCTCAGCGGCGCGACCTGCGCCACCGCGCGGCCCTCGCGCAGGCTGAGTCCGCCCGGGCGCACGTAATGCAGGCGATGACCACGGCGCTGGGCTTCCAGCAGCATGGCGAAGGTGGTGTCTTTGGCGATCTTGATGGAGGCGATGGGATCCATCACCACAACGACGTCGAGCAACATGGGGCTAAACCTTTCGAACAAGCTGCCGATGGTAACTTCAAGCGGTGGGCGATGGCGTGTCTGGCGGGTCGCAAATGCGCGACTTGCCGGTCCGGACGCACCCAGACGCGGTCGGAACGTCCGCCTGGCGGGGGCCCGGCAATGCGCCCTTGACAGTCAATGCGGGTCTTGGGATATACATGCAGTTTCGTAGCGACGTCGGAAGGGATGAAGCGTTGCGCGTCCGGGGATATTTGCATGAGTGAAAACATTGCTGCGGGTGGGGAACTCGCAGGACTGAAGGTGATGGTGATCGATGATTCGAAGACCATTCGCCGCACCGCCGAAACGCTGCTGAAGCGGGAAGGTTGTGAAGTAGTGACAGCGACGGATGGTTTCGAGGCACTGGCCAAAATTGCGGACCAGCAACCTCAGATCATTTTCGTCGACATCATGATGCCGCGCCTGGATGGGTACCAGACGTGTGCGTTGATCAAGGGCAACCAGCTCTTCAAGTCGACGCCGGTGATCATGTTGTCTTCCAAGGATGGCCTGTTCGACAAGGCACGCGGCCGCATCGTCGGCTCCGAGCAATATCTGACCAAGCCATTCACCCGTGAAGAACTACTGAGCGCGATCCGCACGTACGTCCACGCCTGACCAGGGGGAAAGGCAACATGGCTCGAATTATATTGATCGAGGACTCGCCCACCGATCGGGCAGTCTTCAGTCAATGGCTGGAAAAAGCTGGCCATACGGTTGTCGCCACCGACAACGCCGAAGCGGGACTTGAGCTGATTCGCAGCCAGGCGCCCGATTTGGTGTTGATGGATGTGGTGCTGCCCGGCATGAGCGGCTTCCAGGCAACGCGTGCACTTGCACGCGACCAGGCCACCAAGGACATCCCCGTGCTGCTGGTCAGCACCAAGGGCATGGAAACCGACAAGGCCTGGGGTTTGCGACAAGGTGCCAGCGACTACATCGTCAAGCCGCCGCGCGAAGACGATCTGATCGCACGCATCAAACAACTGGTGCGTTGATGCGTTCTCCATTCGATATTCTTGAAGACTACGAGCGTCGTAGTCTTGCGCATGCCACGCCGCTGCCGGAACGCCAGTTCTCGGTCGATATCTGGCGTGGCGTCGGCTACCGGGTCGGTACCCGGCGACTGGTGTCGGATTTCCGCGAAGTGGCGGAAATCGTGCCGATGCCGCCGGTGACGCCGGTGCCCGGCGGGCAGCCTTGGTTGCTGGGCGTGGGCAACCTGCGCGGCAATCTGTTTCCGGTGATCGATCTGAAGCAGTTCCTGGAGGGCCGTCGCACGGTGCTGCAGGAAGGCCAGCGTGTGCTGATCATGCGGCAGAGCGGCGGCGACGTCGCGCTGACCATCGATGAGCTGTACGGCCAACGCAGCTTCGAACAGTCACAGGCGGTCGAGCCCGGCGAGTTGGCCCAGGGCCGCTACGCGCACTTTATCGGCCGTGCCTTCCGCAACGAGACGCAGGACTGGGGTGTGTTCTCCCTGGCGTTGCTGTCGCGCACTCCTGAATTCCGGCAGGCCGCGGCCTAAGCCGCGACCCCGCCACGTCATACAGATCGAGGTCGAACCATGAGTACCGCCCCGGACGCCCGCAAGACCAACAAGCTCGGCAGCGTCAGCACCAGCTTCTGGCTTGGCTTGCTGGTGTTGTCGATGATCGTGTTTGGCGCCAATACCGGCGTCGCGACCTGGCAAGGCAGTCGTCTTGCCGGTGCCGGCACCGGCGCGGCCGACTTGCAGGTGCTCTCGCAGCAGCTGGCCAACCAGGGCCGCGAAGCGGTGTCCGGCGATGCCAAGGCGTTTGCGGCCTTCAAGGAAACCAAGGGCCGCATCGACAGCACGGTGAGCGAACTGGATGGCCGCTACGGCCAGGAAGGCTCGGTGGCCAGTTCGATGGCGCAACTCAAGGCGACCTGGGTGCCGCTCAGCAAGAACGCCGACCAGGTCATCGCCAGCGAACCGGCGGTGCTCGGTCTGGCCGGCAACGCCGAACGCTTTTCCGGCAACGTGCCGCAGCTGCAGGCGCAGTTGAATGAAGTGGTGCGCGCGATGACGGTCAGCGGCGCACCCGCATCGCAGATCTACAACACGCTGCAGCAGGTCGTGGTTGCCGGCACCATGGCGCGCCGGGTCACCGAAATGCGCGCCGGTGGCGCCAATGCCGCCGCCTCGGGCGACGCGCTGGCACGCGACTCGGTGGTGTTCACGCAGATGCTGGAAGGCCTGCGCGCAGGTAACGAAGAAATGGGCATCGCCGCGGTGCGCAATCCGGCCGCGTTGTCGGCGCTGGAGCAGTCGCAGGCGCAGTGGACGACGATGAAGAAGGACATCGACGCCATCCTCGCCAGCTCGCGCAACCTGTTCGCCGCGCAGTCGTCGGCTGCAGCGCTGACCGCCGGTTCGAGCAAGATGCTGGACGACAGCAAGAAGCTGTTCGATGCGTTCTCCGCCTTCGGTTCGGTGCGCGATACGCGCCTGTTTCCGAACTTCTGGCTGGGTGTGGTCTCCGGCCTTATCGCGTTGCTGGCCATCGTCGGTTTCGTGTGGAGCTCGGTGCGCGTACGGACCCGCGAGCAGGACGTGCGCTACCAGGCACAGGTTGAATTCAACAGCCGCAACCAGCAGGCGATTATGCGGTTGCTGGACGAAATCAGCTCGCTCGGTGAAGGCGATCTGACCGTCAAGGCCTCGGTGACCGAAGACATGACCGGCGCCATCGCAGACGCCATCAACTACGCCGTGGACGAACTGCGTCACCTGGTGACCACCATCAACGACACTTCGGCCAAGGTGGCCGTGTCGACCCAGGAAACCCAGGCCACTGCGATGCAGCTGGCCGAAGCCGCTGGCCAGCAGGCCAACCAGATCACCACCGCGTCCGAGCGCATCAGCGAAATCGCTGCCAGCATCGAACAGGTGTCGCGCAACTCCACCGAGTCGGCCGAAGTGGCGCAGCGCTCGGTGGTCATCGCCGCCGAAGGTGCCGGCGTGGTGCGCGAAACGATTCAGGGCATGGACCAGATTCGCGACCAGATCCAGGAAACCTCCAAGCGCATCAAGCGCCTGGGCGAATCGACCCAGGAAATCGGCTCGATCGTGGAACTGATCAACGACATTTCCGAGCAGACCAACATCCTGGCGCTCAACGCCGCGGTGCAGGCGGCCTCGGCAGGCGAGGCCGGTCGCGGTTTCGCTGTGGTGGCCGACGAAGTGCAACGCCTGGCCGAACGCACCTCCGGTGCGACGCGCCGGATCGAAGGCCTGGTGCAGACCATTCAGGCCGATACCAACGAGGCGGTCAGCTCGATGGAGCAGACCACCTCCGAAGTGGTGTCCGGTGCACGCCTGGCCGAAGACGCCGGCACCGCGCTGACCGAAATCGAGCGCGTGTCCAACGCACTGAATAACCTCATCAAGAACATCTCCATCGCCGCACACCAGCAGTCGGCGGCGGCCACCGATATCACACAGACCATGGGCGTGATCCGTCAGATCACCAGCCAGACATCGCAGGGTGCGGAACAGACGGCCGACTCGATCGGCAACCTGGCTCAGCTCGCTGCCGATCTGCGCCGTTCGGTCGCCGACTTCAAGCTGCCGGCGTGACCACGACGCGGAATGGGAAAGGATCAGCAGATGGCGCGTAGTCGCATTACGTCGATGCAGGAAGTGACCGGTGACCGCGCAAGCGGTGAGCCGGCCGTTGTCAGGGGGCTGCAATGAGTGCGCTTCGCGATGCGATGAGCCACGCCGCACTGGGCTGGGTCAAGCCGGAGCTGGACGAAACGTTGCGCCAGGCGCGCAACGAGATCGAATACTTCGCCGAAGAACCGTCCGATACCAGTCGGATGCGGCTGTGCGCCGGTTACCTGCACCAAGTGCAGGGCACCTTGCGCATGGTCGAGTTGTACGCGCCGGCGATGGTGGCCGAGGAGCTTGAGCTGCTCGCCCAGGCCGTACAGGCCGGCGAAGTGGCCGACCGCGACGAAGCCTGCGCCATGCTGATGCGTGGCACCGTGCTGCTGCCCGATTATCTGGAGCGTCTGCAGAACGGTCACCGCGATATTCCGATTGTGCTGCTGCCGCTGCTCAATGAAATCCGCGCCACTCGTGGCCAGCCGGGTCTCAACGAGAGCGTGTTGTTCGCATTCGACCCGCAGGCCGGTGTTGCCACCGAAGCCGAGCTGGATCACGCGCGCGGCAGCCTGTCTGGCCGCAACCGCGAACTGCTCGACACTGTCGGCAGTGCGGTCAAGGAAGAATTGCTGCGCGTGAAAGACGCGCTGGACCTGCACCTGCGCACCGGCGGCGACATCGCCGAGCTGCAGACCCAGGTCAAGGACCTCGGCAGCGTTGCCGACACCCTGGGCATGATGGGTCTGGGCGTGGCACGCAACGTCGTCGTGCAGCAGCGCGATGCGCTGGCGCGCGTGGTCGATGGCCAGGTGCAGATGGACGAAGGCGTGCTGCTGGATATCGCCGGCGCGCTGTTGTACGTGGATGCGTCGCTGGACGATCAGGTCGCCAGTCTTGGTGCCGACATCGGCGACGGCAATGAGGCCGGCAACAGCGCCACCTCGGCGGAAGTGCGCCGCACCGTGGATGTGCTGGCGCAGGAAGCGATCGCCAATTTCGGTGCGGCGCGCGAGCATTTCGTCGCCTTTATCGAAACCAATTGGGATCACGCGCGTCTGACCGATGTGCCGCATCTGCTCGGCGAAGTCGGTGGTGCCTTGCGCATCCTCGAACTGCCGCAGGCTGCCGATTATCTTGAAGGTGTGCGTCGCTACGTCGATCTGGAGTTGATCGGCAAGCAGCGCGTGCCCAGCGGCCGCCAGCTGGATACGCTGGCCGACGCGATGGCCAGCCTGGAGTACTACCTGGAAGCCCTGCGCGAGCGCCGTCCCGGCCGCGAAGAGATTCTGGACATCACCCGCAACAGCCTGGAAACACTGCGTTATTGGCCGCTACCGTCGGGCCAACCGTCCGAATTGCCGGTCGGCGCCGACCAGCCGGGCAACGTGGCTGAGTCGCAGCCGGTCGCTGCGTCGCTTACCCCGCACGCCGGCACGCCGGAAGCAGCATCCAACGATGCGGCGCCTGTCGCGTCGCTGGAATGGGCTAACGAAACCGTGGTCGAAACGCCGTTCGCGGCCAGCGTGGTGCACGACACCGGCGCTGCGGCCACCGATACGGTGTTCTCGTTCGACCCGGTGGCCGCGGAAGAAACCCTCTCCGGGCAGGCGCACGTGCCGTTTACGGTTGCGCCGCTGGATCTGTCCGACGACGGTGCGCACGCGCCGGGTGATTGGCAGCTGCAAACTACCGAGCAGGCCACACCGATCGCCACGTCCGCGTTCGACCCGGTGTCGGCCGAGCAGGACAGCCACGCGCCGAGCGAGGCCGCACAGGTCAGCTACACCGTGGATCTGAGCGCGCTGGAACAGGAGCAGGCCGCTGCGCCTGCGGTGGTCGAGACGACGCCGCTGCACATCGAGCAGATCGATCTGCCGGGCGATGCGGACCAGGTCGACGCGCCGCTGGACTTCATTGCAGAAAACGAAGCGCGCCGCGCGCAGATCAGCATCGACGATGCGTTCTCGCCGCCGCCGGCTCCGCCGCAGGAACTGGACGATCCGTTCGTCGAGTCCGCGCCGGATGACGCACAGGATGCGCCGACCGACGCCACTGCCGAGCAGACCGCTGCGCGTGTGCAGCAGGCGACCGTCAGCGAGTTCGAACTGGACGATGCATCGTCTGCCTTCCTGGCACAGCTCGACGCTGCCGCCGCGCAATTCGACGTGGAGCGTCCGCAGGATGCATCGGCACGCAGCGACGCAGCGTCCGACGCCACGCCGGTGCAGGCCGCGAGCGAACCGGCTCCGGCCGCTGCTGCCGATGCCGATGCCGATGCCGGCATTTTCGGCGGCTTTGGCGACAGCGATATCGACGACGATATCCGCGATGTCTTCCTCGAAGAATTCGACGAAGAGCTGGTCAACCTCGGGCAGTTGCTGCCGGTCTGGCGCGCTGCGCCGAATAGCCCGGAACATCTGCGCCCGATCCGCCGCGTCTTCCACACCTTGAAGGGCAGTGGGCGTCTGGTGGGTGCCAATGTGCTCGGCGAGTTCAGCTGGAAGGTCGAGAGCATGCTCAACCGCGTGCTCGACAACTCGCGCCCGGCCAGCCCGGCGGTCGTGGCGATGGTCGAGCTGGCCTACGAGGTGCTGCCGCAATTCAATGCAGCGCTGCGCGACCAGGGCCGCATCAGTGCCGATCTGCCGGAAATCCAGGCAATCGCCGAGCGGGTTGCCGCCGGCGAAGAGATCTATTACGTGCCCGCACCGGTCACGCCGGTGGCGGCCGAGACTGCTGCGATTCCTGCGGTTGCCGGTGCGTTTGTCGCCAGCGGCGGGACCCCCGCATCGGTGGACAGCGTGCTGCGCGAGATCCTCGAAGCCGAAGTCGCCACGCATCTGGAAACGGTCAACGCCTGGTTGCAGGCCACCCAGGCCGAGCCGCAACTGGCAACCGAAGAATTGTTGCGCGCCGTGCACACCATGAGTGGCGCGTTCGCGATGACCGATGTGCCGGAAATCACCTTGGTGACCTCGCCGGCCGAAAGTTATGTCAAGCGTCTGCTGGGGGCGTCGCAAACGCCATCGCAGGACGGGATCGATGCGATCACGGCCACGGCCGCAGCGATCGCCACCACGGTCACCGCACTGCGCGCCGATGCGCCGTTGATTCCATCGTTTGCGCCCCTGACCGAGCGCTTGCGCGCGTTGGTGGACACGCTTCCCGAAGCGCAGTGGCCGCCGCAGGCGTTCCTGGACGAGCTGGACGATCTCGACGCTGCCAGCGATGAAGTTGCCGCCAGCGAAGCGGTCGAACTCACCGGCGTGGAAGATCTGTCGCAGTACCTGGACTCCAGCGCACTGCCGGCCGATACCGCCGCACCGACGCATCCGTCCGACCAGTCGCAAGACGCCGACGCACACGCTGATGCACCGATTGCGGTGGACGAGCTGGCCGAGGCCGAGGCGAACGAATCGCTGCAAGCACCTGCAGCGAGCGATGCACACGTCGCAGCGCTGGAGCAGGACACTGCATTTGTCGCGTCCGATGCCGCGTCCAGCGATGGCGCCGCAGCGGTGACGCACACAGAGCAGTCCGAACAGCTGCATGGCGATGCCGCGCAGCACGACGAAGCGCCCTTGCAGGCCGCCGCGACGCACGACGCCTCCGATGAGCCGGCGGTCGAAGCCGACGCCTGGGATGCCACCGAACTGCAGCACGCCGAGACAGCGGAAACGGCGTTGCAGCCTGCAGACCATGCCGAAGCTGCAGCGACTGAAACGGACGTCGCTTCCGATGCAACGCCTTCCGCTGCGTCCGACGCGGCAGAACATGGCACGCACG
The DNA here is from genome assembly GCF_001423585.1 of Xanthomonas sp. Leaf148. GTDB lineage: Bacteria > Pseudomonadota > Gammaproteobacteria > Xanthomonadales > Xanthomonadaceae > Xanthomonas. Next base: position 1,323,622 of record NZ_LMOP01000008.1, read on the forward strand.
CAGACGATGCCGTTGCGGTAGACGAGCTGGCCGAGGCAGAAGCCACTCTGGGCGAATCGCAGACGCTAGCGCCAGCGGCCGATACCGACACGGTTGCAGACGAAGCGACTGTCGAAACCATCGACGCATTGGAAGCAGTGCACGCCGATGCGCCGGTCGCCGACGAAGCGCCTGCGGCAATCGCCGAGGACTGGACCCCGGAAACCGCGGCGCTGGACAGCGTCTCGACCGATCAGGAGGGTCAGTACGCCGATCAGGGCCACCTCGACCACGTTGCTGCGTCGTCCGAGCATGACGCCGGTGCGCAGGATCAGCACGCCGAGCACGTCGCAGACCAGGCCGCAGAGCACGCCGAGTCGCAGCAGGCGCACGACGCCGGTGCGCAGGTCAGCGAACAGGAACAGTACGCCGCGCAAGCGGACGAGCACGCAGGGTCGCAAGACCATGTGGACGCCGAGCAGCTTGCGCATTCCGAAGCACAGCCGGCGTACGACGCACCGTCGCAGTCGGACGCGCAAGGCGAATCGAGCGAGCAGCTGGATGCGATCGAACAGGCGCAGCCGGACCAGCTGTCGCACGACGATGCATTGACTGCCGAGACTGTCGACGAAGCCGCGCAGGCGGACGTCGAGCATTTGGACGCAGCGCACGCAGAGGCCGAGCACGCCGACGCGCAGCAGGCCGAGACGGTGCACGCCGATGAGGCAGTGTCGGAGCAGACCATCGAGTCGGTGCAGGCGTTCGAAATGGCGCATGCGGCCGATCAGGTCGAGGAATCGGGTGATCCGCAGTCCGAGATTGCGCCTGAGTTGCATGACCAGATCGCGACGGCCGACGCCCATGCGCAGCATGACGACGCGACCGCAATGCGCGATCAGTTCGAACACCCGGAGCATGCAGAGCACGTCGATGCCGGCGAGCCTGCAGACCACAGCGCACCCGACACCGAGCACGCAGACGCCGAGCATGAAACCACCGCAGCCGCGGCCTTCAGCGCACCGGTGGAAGACGCCGCGCCGGTCGAGACGGCCACCAACGAAGTGGGCGCCGCGTTCGATATCGGTCCGCTCAACTTCGATCGGCTCGATGGCGAGCTGATCGACATCTTTGTCGAAGAAGGCCGCGACCTGCTGGACCATTGCGATGGTCTTATCGCCCGCATGCGCGAAGTGCCGGAAGACCGCGAGGTCCTCAACGGACTGCAGCGCGATCTGCACACGCTCAAGGGCGGCGCGCGCATGGCCGGCATCAACGCCATCGGCGACCTCGGGCATGCGATCGAATCGCTGCTCGAAGCAGTGGCGGCCAACCGTACCGACATCGATCGCGACGACGTGCGCTTGTTCGAACGCGGCTTCGACCGGTTGCATCAGTTGTTGACCCGCACCGGCATGCACCGCGCGGTGTCGATGCCGACCGACCTGGTGGAAGCATTCGAAACCCGTACCCGTGGCCGCGATGCCGCCCCGCCCAGCGACGCCGATGTCCGCGCGATCGCCAAGGCGTCGGTGGAGCAGGCACCGTTGTCGGCGCCGATCCCGGTCGAAGGCCAGGTCGAAGAAGAGTTGATGCCGCGTGCACAGCAGGAACAGGTGCGCGTGCGTGCCGACCTGCTGGACCGCCTGGTCAACCATGCCGGCGAAGTGGCGATCTATCGGTCGCGCCTGGAACAGCAGTTGGGTGCATTCCGTGGCGCCATGGGCGAACTGGATCGCACCAACGCCCGTCTGCGCGACCAGTTGCGGCGTCTGGATCTGGAAACCGAAGCGCAGATCGTGGCGCGTTATCAGCGCGAACAAGACCAGGGCGATCGCACCTTCGATCCGCTGGAACTGGACCGCTTCTCCACCCTGCAGCAGCTCAGCCGCGCGCTGAACGAATCGGCGGCCGACTTGGGCGGTCTGCAAGGTGTACTGGAAGACCTTTCGCGTCAGTACGACGGCTTGCTGCAACAGCAGTCGCGCGTCAGCTCCGAGCTGCAGGACGGCCTGATGCGTGCGCGCATGGTGCCGTTCGACGGCCTGGTGCCGCGTCTGCGCCGTGTAGTGCGCCAGGCGGCCAGCGAGACCGGCAAGCAAGTGCATCTGCTGCTGGAAGGCACCCAGGGCGAACTGGACCGCAACGTGCTCGACCGCATGGTCGCGCCGTTGGAACACATGCTGCGCAACTCGGTTGCGCACGGGCTGGAAACGCCGGAACAGCGGCGCGACGCAGGCAAGCCGGAAGAAGGCAATATCGCGATCCGGCTGCGCCGCGAAGGCTCGGAAATCGTGCTGGAAGTGGCCGACGACGGCGCCGGGCTGGATCGCGAGGCGATCCGTCGCCGTGGCGAGCAGCGCGGCCTGATCGAACCGGGTCAGGAGCTCAGCGAGGCCGAACTCGATGGTCTGATCTTCGCCTCCGGTTTCAGCACCTCCGAACAGGTCAGTCAGTTGTCCGGCCGTGGTGTGGGCATGGACGTGGTGCGCAACGAAGTGCGTCAGCTCGGCGGCTCGGTGGACATCCACTCGGTACGCGGGCAGGGCGTCACCTTCACGCTGCGCCTGCCGCAGACGTTGGCGGTCACCCAGGCGGTGTTCGTGCGCATCGGCGAGACGACGTTCGCGGTGCCGGTGGGTTCGGTCAGCGGTATCGGCCGCATCTCGCGCACCCGTTACGAGTCGGGCGAGGGCGGTTACCACTACGCCGGCGAAGAGTATGTGCTGCACGATCTGGGCTCGCTGGTCGGCCAGCCCGTTGCACGTGCCGACGGTCAGGCGCAGGTGCCGTTGCTGCTGGTGCGTGCGGGCGATCTGCGCGCGGCAGTGGCGATCGATCAGGTGCTGGGCAACCGCGAAATCGTGGTCAAGCCGGTGGGTCTGCAGATCGCCTCGGTGCCGGGTATCTACGGCGCCACCATCACCGGCGATGGCCGCGTGGTAGTGATCCTGGACGTGGCGCCGCTGGTACGTCGTTACCTCAGCCAGCCGGCGCGTCCTACGCTGGAAACCCCAGCCGAAGCGCAGCGCCAGGTGCCGTTGGTGATGGTGGTCGACGACTCGCTGACCATGCGCAAGGTCACCAGCCGCGTGCTGGAACGTCACAACCTGGATGTCACCACCGCCCGCGACGGCGTCGAGGCCCTGGAACTGCTCGAAGAGCGCGTTCCGGATCTGATGCTGCTGGATATCGAAATGCCGCGCATGGACGGCTACGAGCTGGCCACCGCGATGCGTGCCGACCCACGCTTCAAGGCGGTGCCGATCGTGATGATCACCTCGCGCAGTGGCGAGAAGCATCGCCAGCGCGCCTTCGAGATCGGCGTGCAGCGCTACCTGGGCAAGCCTTACCAAGAGTTGGATCTGATGCGCAACGTGTATGACCTGCTGGGGATCGCTCGTGTCCGAGACTAATGGCGCAATGGGAACTCCGGTCGCCCTGCTGGGCCGGCCGGGTGAGGCGCGCGAGCGTCTGCGCGAAGCGCTCGGCCTGGCCGGTGCGCAGGTCGTGCTGGAAGACGAACCGTCGGCGGTAGACGTGCAGATGCTGCGCGATGCCGAGCCGGTAGCGGTGCTGGTCTCGCTGGAACCGTCGATCGAAGACGCGCTGGAGGCGTTGGAGCCGGCCTTCAATATGCCTGGTGTGACGGTGATCTTCGACGAAGCCGAACTCACGGTGCGCCGCGAGGGCTGGGAAGCGCAGCGTTGGGTACGCCATCTGGCCGCCAAGCTGCACGGCCATGCCGATGTGTTGCCGCCGGGCACCGAAAGCGAGCCCTCGCTGCAACCCGAGCCGGGTCTGACGCTCGCCCCGCGCCAGCATTCGGACCTGCAACTCGATCAACATCTGGAAGCGGCCGCGCATGCCTTCGAAAGCATGCCGGGTGATGCCATGTTTACGCGCGCTGTCGATCACGCGCAGACGCCTGCCGCTGCCGCTGCCGATAAGCCGAGTACGACGCTGGGCGATTCCAGTACCTGGGGTCTGGTCGACGAGGTTGCCGTGGTGGTGCGCCCGCGTACCGAAGTGGACGTGGCAGCGCTGTCGACCGGCGGCTTGTCGCTGGTGGATCTGGAACACAGCGGCGAAGTGACCGGCGCGGTGCTGGTGATGGCCGGCATTGGTGGGCCGGATGCGATCCGCCGGCTGCTGGCGGCGCTGCCGCCTAACTTCCCGCGCGCGGTACTGGTGCGCATGACCCTCGATGGTGGCCAGTACGGCAACCTGGTGCGGCAGATGGGGCGCGTCTCCGCGTTGCCGGTCGAGCTGGGTGAGCCGGGACAGGTGGTCGCGCCGAGCAAGGTCTACGTGTTGTCCGACGAAATTGGCCTGCAGCAACACGCAGGTGCACTGGCCTTCGTGGCGCATAGCGATCCTGCTGCGCTGATCGCGGCGCTGCCGGCCACCGACAGTGCAGTGCTGATGCTCAGCGGCGCCAACGAGACGCTGGTGGATGCATCGCTGGCATTGGCCGAGCAGGGTGGCTGGTTGGCCGGTCAGTCCGCCGACGGTTGCTACGACCCGGCCGCTGCGGCGCGCCTGTCACGACAAGGCATTTTGACCGGCGATCCCGCGCAATTGGCGCAGGCGTTGGCACAGCGTTGGCCGGCGTAAGCCGGGCGCTCCCTCTCAGATTCGGAATGGTGCGATGAGCTACGCCAACAATGACGAAATCCGCGGCGTCCTGATTCAGGCCGGCACCGAGCGGGTGCTGCTGCCGAACGCCACGGTGGCCGAGGTGATGTCGCGCGTGGCAGTCGAGGCGCTGCCGGACATGCCGCGGTGGGTGGTTGGGCGCATCGACTGGTACGGCTGGAAGGTGCCGCTGCTGTCGTTCGCACGCCTCAGCGGCCTGGGCGACGAACCTACGGCCGTCAACAACAAGGTGATCGTGCTGAAGGCGCTGGGCGGCAATCCCGTGCTGCCGTACTTCGCATTGCTCACTGCCTCGTTCCCGCAGCTGATCTCGGTGCCGCGCGACGGCTTGCTGGCCGACGCCTCGGAAGACGCGCTGCCGGACGGCGTGCACATGCGTGTGCTGCTCGGTGAGCAGAGCGCGCTGCTGCCGAATCTGGACGCCATCGAGTCGCAGGTGGCGCAGGCGCTTGCCTCGGCTGCCGCCGCCTAGAGCAGCCGTCACAGCGACACCGCAGCCGTCGGACCGACGTGTGCGGTGCTCTCCTTCGGCAGGGCGTGCGCGCAGAGTGCAGCCTCTGTGTGATCTCCAGATCCAAGCGGGACATGCACGCAGCGTGTGGATCGCCGCGCTTGAAACGACTGGAATCCAGGCGATGCGTCTGCGGTCGCGCGCATGCGTGAGCGCGGCGGGTGGATGGTTCGGCGTCAGCGTTGTGGATTTCGCATCGCGCTGCGCAGCTGGCGCTGATCGATACGATGCGCGATATCGCGATTGTAGAGTGACGTCATGAGCCTGCCCGCCTTCAAGCCCGTGTGCCATGCGGACGGTGTGGTGTTGTCCGATCTGGCCAACGCCGACCCCGCCGCAGTGGCCGACTATCACGCGCGCAACCGCGGCCATCTGATCGAGGCGATGCCGCTGCGGCCGCCTGCGTTCTACACCGTCGAAGGCTGGCGCCGGTTGTGCATCGCCTACCGCGCGTCGGTGCCCGGTGAGCGCGAACTGCAACTGGTGCTGTGTTCCGGGCCAGACGTGATCGGCACGGTGGGCTTCACCCAGATTCAGCGCGGGGCGTTTCAGGGCTGTCATCTCGGCTACGGGCTGGATGCGTCCCATCAGGGGCGCGGGTTGATGCAGTGGGCCGCCACGCAGGGCATCGCATTCGTGTTCGGGCCGCTCGGGTTGCATCGGATCATGGCGCAATACGTGCCGGACAATGTGCGCAGCGCGCAGGTGCTGGCGCGGCTGGGCTTCCAGATCGAGGGCCGCGCGCGACGCTATCTGCAGTTGAACGGTGTCTGGCGCGATCATGTGCTGACCAGCCTGCTGCGCGAAGACGGGGAGTTCGGCGCGGAGTGAGGTGCGCCGCGTTTCTGCTGGCGATAGCGGATGCTTGCGATAGCGCGGCATCGACCGGCGCGACCGGTGGTCGTAGTCGACATGGACCACGTTGATACTCCGCGTCCTGTGCGCCGTCCACAGCCGGCTGACGTCTGCTCGCTGCGCTTTTTTGGCTGCACTCACTTCGGTTGCGTTGGGCCCACCGTTTCGACGCGCACGCGGTCGGTTGGCAGCCGTGGGTCGCGAGCGATGTCCAGTTGCGCAGATACATTGCGCTTGCTGTATGCCTTGCGCAGTTGATCGAGCCACTGTCGGAACGCGTTCGCCTCGGGATCTGCCGTCCAGATTCGCAGCTGCACCGGCCCACGTTGTCCGGCAGGCAGCGCGTGGTCGAGCCACGTATCCGGCGAGGTCGTCAACGCAAGCAAGTGCACCGGCTTGGAGGATCTTGCAGCATCGTCTGCGGCGCTGGCTTGCGGAGCAGCCACTGTCGATACCGGCCCGGGAGCCTGCGCTGCGGTGTGTTCTTGCACGCGTTGTTGCGTGGCAGCGTCTTTCTGCAATGGTGCGCGTTTGATCGAGGGCGCACGCGACAGCTGTGCATCCTGAGGCGCCCGGGAGACCACTGCAGCGGCTGGCGTGGAGTGCGCAGGGTTCCCCGCGTCCAATTGCCCGAATGGCTGCATGTCGTTTGCCGGTGTCGCAGCGGCAAACGCAGGCGCAGCTGCCGGCTTCGGTTTGCTGCGTACGCGTGCCTGCGCGGCGTTGGCGGTATCCGGCACAGCGGCGTTGCGATTTGCGGACGGAGACGGCATCTCGGCGACTGATGCGCTGACGGACGGCGAAACCGGTGCAGGTAGCGCCGGCAGCGCGAGGTCGGCGGCAGGGGCTGCTGCGATTGGCGCGGGTTCGGAAGGTGCTGCGGCCGGCGCCGGGGGAGTCGGAACGACAACCAACGACTCCACAGGTTGCGCGGGCGCGGGCATCGGCGGTGGCGCAAACGCTGGCGGCGGCGGGGCAGAAGCGGGTTGATGCATGCGTTCTTCGACCGTGCTATCAAAATCTGCTGACGCTGACGCTGACGCTGACGCTGACGCTGATGCGGGCGCGGGCTCTGGCTGCGGAATCTGAGGCAGCGGTGCCTGATTGTCCGGGGCCGATCTTGTCAGCTTTTCTGCGTCCGCCTGGGCTTGATCGGCTGGCATAGCCGCAGCCGGCGCAGCCTCCATCGATGTTGTCGGCGGCGTAGTCGCTTGCCATTGCAGGCCGACGCCGACCGCCAGGGTGACCGAGGCCGCCAGCGCCAATGCCGGCATCCAGCGCTGGCGTCGTGCGCGACGCGCGACAGGGGGATGCGCGCGCGTTGCATCGGTTGCTTGTGCTGCATCGCTGTTCTGCGCGGCATGCGAGGTGATCGGTGACGTCGCCGCTGCCAGCACTGGAGCCAGCGACGTATCACCTGGTGCAACGCTGGAGGACGAGCGACTCGCCTTCTGCGTCGCCTCCACTGGCGCAGTGCCATCACCCACAGACGCATCGGCGCCATCGTTCTCTCGCAACGCAGGCGTGGCGGCATGCGTGGCTGTGGACGCAACGGGAAGCTGCTGCTGCAACCACGCACGCGTGCTGTCGTGTACCGGCGCACCCAGTGCCTGCGCCGCGTCGTCGCCGTCTGCCAGTCGTGCGTGGATGGCGGCGCGCTGTGCGGCCTGCGCCTGCTCCGCCTGCGCGGCAGCGGCAGCGAAGATGGCGCCCATCGTCGCTGGTGGTTCGAACTGCAAGGTGTCTGCTGCGTCTGCCGATATTGTCTGCGCCGATCCAGGCGCAGCGGTATTGCGCGTGCTGTCGGCCTGCGCAGCGGCCTGCGCAAACCACGCTTGCATGCTGTCGGGCGGCGCGTAGGCCGGCAATGCACGTAGCAACGCGGCCAGGCCATCTTCGCCAGCAATAAAGCGCTCGAATAGTGTGCTCACTGCGCGGCGTCCAGGCTCAGGCGCAACTTGGCAAACGCATAACGCAGCCGGCTTTTGACGGTCTCGAAGCCTTCGCCGACCACCTGTGCGATGTCTTCGATGGCCAGGCCGGAAAAGAACCGCAACACGATCACTTCGCGCTGCGCATCGGGCAAGGCCATCACCGCGCTGCGTACCCGATGTTGCTGCTGACCCAGCATTGCCAGCTGCTCGGTGGACAGGTCGTCGTCGGGCAGGTGCAGATGGCTGTCGTCCAACGGCACCGAGGTGGCGACGTAAGCACTACGGCGGGTGTCGATCCACGCATTGCGCGCGATCTGGAATAGAAAACTGCTGAAGGCGGCTTGCTCGGGGCGGTAGTCGCTGCAGCGGGTCATCAGCTTGAGCCAGGTCTTCTGTGCCAGGTCTTCGGCCTCGCCGACATTGCCCTCGCACTGCCACGCCAGAAAATTGAACAAGGCGCGGTTATGCCGCTTGAACAGCTCGGTGGCCGGCTGTTCGACAAAGCCATTGGCGACGAGGAGCATGAGCTCCTCGTCGGGGAGATGCGCAAGATCGGCAGGATGCATGCGCGCAGTATAGGCAACCGCTGCGCGCATCAGTCGGTGGTGGCGACCGGCCGGCTGCTCAGCGTTTCGGCCTGCTGCACCATGCGCAGGAAGTCGGCGCGATAGCCGAAGCGGTCCTTGCCGATGCTGCCTGCTGCCAAGGCGCGCAGCTGCGGATAATCCCAACCGTGCAACTGGTTGCCGCCGCGCAGACGTTGGCCGAAACCAGCGACCGCTGCCGCAAACCGGAACGCGTCGCTGGAGGCGGCCAGCGCAACCTGCTGGTCGCTGCGGATGACGGTGTCCAGCAGGCGGCTGCGGTGCGCGTCCGGCAATTTGTAGCGCAGCTTGAGATGGGCAAGCTCGTTGCCATTGTCTGCGGCCGGGCGTTTGGCTTTAGTGGCATACCGTAGCGGGTCGACCGAGGCTTCACCGCGTGCGGGGGTGATTTCATACAGTGCGGTGACGCTGTGGCCTGCGCCGATGTCGCCAGCGTCGACCTGGTCGTTGTTGAAATCTTCGCGGCGCAGTGCGCGGTTTTCATAGCCGATCAGGCGGTATTCCTGCACGGTGGCCGGGTTGAACTCGACCTGGATCTTGACGTCGCGCGCGATGGTTTCCAGCGTGGCGCCCAGTTCGTGGGTCAACACCTTGCGCGCTTCCAGCGGCGAATCGATGTAGGCGTAGGCACCGTCGCCGGCGTCGGCCAATTGCTCCATCAAGGTGTCGTTGTAGTTGCCGGTGCCAAAGCCGAGCGTGGACAACGCCACACCGGAACGGCGCTTTTCGGCCACCATGCCCTTGAGCGTATCGAAGTCGGTGACGCCCACATTGAAGTCGCCATCGGTGGCCAGCAGGATGCGGTTGATGCCGCCACGCAGATAACTCTGCTGCGCTGCCTTGTAGGCCAGCTCGATGCCGCTGGCGCCGGCAGTGCCGCCGCCCGATTGCAGGCTGTCGATGGCTTCGACGATGCGTGCTTGCTGATTACCTGACGTGGGCGGCAACACCACGGCGGTGTTGCCGGCGTAGGTCACCAAGGTGATGCGGTCCTGCGCGCGCAGCTGGCGTGTCAGCAGCTTGAGCGAGGACTGCAACAGCGGCAGCTTGTCGGGCGCATCCATCGAGCCGGAGACGTCGACCAGGAACACCAGGTTGGCTGCCGGCATGGCGGACGCGGGGACATCGCGGCCGGTAATGCCGATGCGCAATAGCACGCTGTTCTTGTTCCAGGGCGTGGGCGCCAGTTCGGTACGCACGGCAAACGGTTGGCCGTCGCGGGGTGCGGGGTCGTCGTAGCGGAAGTAGTTGATCATCTCTTCCACACGCACTGCATCGACCGGCGGCAGGCTGCCACTGGTGAGATAGCGCCGCACATTGCTGTAGCTGCCGGTGTCGACGTCGATGCTGAAGGTAGACACCGGATTGTCTGCGGCCTGCACGACCGGGTTGTCGCTGAGGGTCTGGTAGGTTTCGCGATTCTCGGCCGGTGTTATCGACGCAATGGGTGGTGCGGGCATGGACCGATCCGGCAGTGCGTGCTTGGCCATCAGCGTGGCCGCAGGTGCTTGCCGCGCAAGTGCGCCATTGGCACTCTGCGGCGCCGCGGGTGCTGGCGGGCTGGGCGCATAGACCATGTCAGCCTGGCTTGGTTGTATCGGTGCGGGATCCGCGAGCACGGGTGGACGCGCGGGTTGGGGTTCGGGTTTGGCTGCGGGCGTATACGCGATCTCGCCGGTGTAGGGGGGCGATGACGGCGGGTCGCCAACGACGGGTGCGGTGGGCTCGTGCGAGCAGGCGCTCAGCAGCAGGGCGAGCGCGAGAAGGCTGTGACGTGGCATGGGAATCCTTTGCGTGGCGATGACGAAGTGGGTAACAACCAGACAGCCCGAGGTCGCCGTGCACTGCGCCTCTGTAGGTAAAACGGGCCAGCGCGGGAAATGGGGTTAACTGAAGAAAGATTTTTTGCGATGGGCTTGCGATTGGGTTTGGCGATAGCTGGTGCTGCTTCGTGGCTGCCGCCTGCGGACGTCTGGTCCGCCCACCGCAATCCCTTTCCCTTGGGCAAGGAAAACGCCTTTTTCGGGACCGCCGGGAGGTGTGCAGGTCTTCCTCAGGCCCGGTGCTCTGTCCGATGGACGTTGGCGCGTGCAGTGGCCAGCACGCTCAGCAATTGCATCGATACCAGCCAGAGAGGGAGTGGCTAACACAACCACTTCGCTCACCACCAGGCGGCCACGACCGGTGCCCGGTGCGGCATGCCCCTTGTCCACTCCGGCTCGGAGCGCGCCATCCGCCTCTACCTGACGACCACTCGCTACTTTTGGCTCGCCGCGCTAAGCCAGGCGCGGTTGTGCATGGATCCGCACCGGTTGCGCACGGCAATGCGGTTTATCCGCAGCCAGCGCTGTCGCATGATGGGAGGCTGCGGCGCAGTGCGCGGCATCTGTTTCCGTCATGGAGTTCGCCTGGATGATTCAACGTCGTCATTTCCTCAAGAGCGCCACGCTGGGCGCCATTGCTTCCGGTCTGGCCGGGTGGGGCGCACGTGCGCAGGCCGCAGCGAAATCCACCGCAGCAGCACGCCCTGCGGCCTTGCCGGCGGGCGCGGCGCGAGTGATCTCGACCTGGGATTTCGGCGTGGCCGCCAATCAGGCCGCGTGGCAAATCCTGAGTGCCGGCGGTATCGCGCTGGATGCAGTGGAAGCAGGTGTGCGCGTGCCAGAAGCGGACCCGACCAATCCCACCGTTGGCCTGGGCGGGTATCCGGATCGCGACGGTCGAGTGACGCTGGATGCCTGCATCATGGATCACCTGGGCAATTGCGGCGCGGTGGCATCGCTGGAAGATGTGGTGCATGCCATTTCGGTGGCGCGCGCGGTGATGGAAAAAACCCCGCACGTAATGCTGGTCGGCGATGGTGCGCGGCAGTTCGCGTTGGAACAGGGCTTTCCTAAGACCAAGCTGCTCACTCCAAGTTCGGAAGCGGCGTGGAAGCAGTGGTTGAAGACGTCCAAGTATTCGCCCGAAGCCAATGTGGAAAACCGCGCATGGCGCGACGCCAAATTGCCCGGCGGTAAAGACAATCACGACACCATCGGCATGTTGGCGTTGGATGCGCACGGCAATCTCTCCGGTGCCTGCACCACCAGCGGCATGGCGTGGAAGATGCATGGCCGGGTTGGCGACAGCCCGATCATCGGTGCCGGCCTGTACGTGGATAACGAGGTGGGCGGCGCGACCTCCACTGGCGTGGGCGAAGAAGTGATTCGTAACGTGGGCAGTTTTGCAGTGGTGGAAATGATGCGCCAAGGCAAGTCGCCGGCCGATGCCTGCCGCGAGGTGGTGATGCGGTTGATCCACCGCAAGCCGGAATTGACGCGTACGTTGCAGGTCGGGTTTTTGGCGATGAACAAACGTGGCGAAGTGGGAGCGTTTGCGATCCAGAAAGGCTTTAGTTACGCGGTATGCGATGCGACGCGGCAGGACCTGCTGGTGCCCGGCGAAAGCCACTACACCCAGGAGCCTGCGGCATGAGCGCAGCTGACAAGTCGGTGGCGATGGGGCTTGAGGTGGCCGCCGACTCGGTGGGCTCGGCGCTGGCCGCGCAGCAGGGCGGTGCGATGCGTGTGGAACTCTGCGGCGGGCTGGATGGCGGTGGCTTGACGCCCTCGTTCGGCACGTTGGCGGTGGTGCGTGAGCGCTTGCAGATTCCGTTGTATGTCTTGATTCGCCCGCGCGTGGGCGACTTCGTGTTCGATGCCGCCGAGGTCGAGGCGATGCAGCGCGATGTGGAGCAGTGCGTGCGGTTGGGTTGCGATGGCGTGGTGCTGGGCGCGCTGGATCGGCACGGACAGGTCGATATGGCCACGATGCGTGTATTGATCGAAGCGGCTGGAGCGCTGGGCGTGACCTTCCATCGTGCGATCGATGTGAGTGCCGATCCGGCACGCGCACTGGAAGACGCGATCGCGCTGGGCTGCGAGCGCGTGCTGACCTCGGGCGCGCGGGCGAGTGCGTTGGAGGGCATCGACACCATCGCTGCGCTGGTGGCGCAGGCCGCCGGCCGCATCGACATCATGCCCGGAGCCGGGGTGTCCGAGCACACCCTTGCAGCCTTGCGTGCGCGGACTGGCGCGCATGAATTTCATGCCTCCTTGCGCGGGCCGGTGGCCGCACAGGTGCATGCGCCGCATGCCTACATCAGCGACCTGGGTGGCGATTACCAACGCACGGATGTGGAGCGTGTGCGGCGTCTCGTGGCGTTGCTGCGCGGGTGAGTTGCGCGTGCGTTGTGCGTAGCTGATGTGCGTTATCGATGACAACATCTCACGCTGCGGGTTGGGCAGCAGCGCCGCGAGCGGGGGAGGGGGCGTAGATTGTTTTGCCTTCTTTCTTGGGAACACTGGCGCGGAACAGACCATCAAGGGCAATGCCGATGTGCCTCTTTCCCGCTGGGAAAAGTGGGCGGGGTAATAAGGGTACGAGGCGATCGGCCGGCACCAGCTCGCAGCGCGCTGCCTGCGTTAACCCCATTATCTTTTTGAGGCCGGCAGCGCTTGCAGGCACTCGCCCAACGTTGCAACGCGCGTGTTCGCCAGGCACGCCAAGCTACGCCGTACCCTCATCCGCCCCTGCGGGGCACCTTCTCCCGAGGGGAGAAAGGATCAGAACTCCGTTGCCCTCGGCAGAGCTTCTCTCCGCTCGGGAGAGAGGTTGGGGTGGGGGTAGTCACGTTCGCGGTTTACCTGCCACGACGTGCATTCAACGTGTTTGAAGTGACGCTGAGAACACAGCAGACAGCGCGCAACACCACGGTAGTGCTTATCGATAGCGACTCCGACGCAGCCGCATCCACCGCGCTTGTTGCGTGTTATTCGCCGCCACCAAGCCGCGCCGGATCGACCACCACATGCTTGATGCGCTGACGCTTCCAGGTGTAGCTGATGTGCACCAGCCCGTCGCGGGTCTGGATCACCGCCGGATACGAAAATTCGTCTTTTGCGCTGTCTTCCAGTGTCAACACGCGCTGCCAGCGCACGCCATCGTCGGACACCGCCACGGCCAGGGTACCGCGCCCGTCCCACCAGTCCTTGCCGGCAATACCGGGGTTATAGACCAGGAGCGAGCGACCATCGCGCAGCGTCACCGCATCGGTGCCGGAGTTGGGGTTTTCCACATCGAGCAACTGCATCGGCTGCCAATGCAGGCCGCCATCGTGCGAAAAGGTGCTGAAGAGTTTGTTCTGCTGGCTGCGGCCCAGCGCCTGCAAGCGGCCATCGGTGTGCAGCAACAGACTGGGCTGGATCGCACCGATCACGCTGGGGTCGTTGAGCGGCATGCCGCGCTGCCAGTGCTCACCGTCGTCGTCGCTCCATTCGAGATGCGCACGCCAACCGCGATCTTCGCTGCTGCTTGGTGCCAGGATGCGCCCGCTCGGCAGTTGCACGGGTTTGTTCTTGATCGGCCCAAGGATGCCGTTAGGCAACGGCTGTGGCGCAGACCAATGCGTTCCATCGTCGGCTGAGGTCATGCGCAGCCCCCACCATTGCCGCGGGTTGGGGCCGAGCTTGTAAAACAGCTGCACCAGGCCAGTGGTCGATTGAAACAGCACCGGGTTCCAGGCCGGCACGGTCGCGCCCTGTTTGCCGGCACGCGTGCCATCGGCGATGCGACGCGGTGGCTGCCAGTGCTGTGCGTCGCGCTGGGTCAGCCAGATGCCGACGTCGGCCGCGCCTTCGTGCGCGCCCCCGAACCAGGCAGCCAGCAGGCGGCCATCGCGGGTCTCCAATAACGTGGAGGCATGCGCCTGCGGGGTAGGTGCCGGGTCGGCGATGAACTCGCTGAGCACGATCGGCGAAGGCGGCGAGGCGGGCGCCTGTGCCCCGGCGATAAAGGCGGCAAGGCTGGCAATCAGGCCAATCAGCAGGCGTGGCGAAGCCATCGTGGTCCAGTCCTGTGCGGATTTTAAAAATACCTATTTATTATCTCTTAAATACCATGTGCTCTGGTCATCGCAGGCGGCCTTGGTCGCCTTCTACTGCGAGGACCCGCGATGTCGTCGCGCCCGCTCTGCCCGTTGCGCTGGCTGGCCGCCTTTGGCCTCAGCGCGCTGACCCTGCCTTGAGCCATTGCGCAAAACGTTGCAGAGGTGACTGCGACGTCCGTTGCGAAGCTGCGCTGCGAGGGTTCAGGCGCGGGACTGCACGCCGCTATCGGGAGGGCATGGTGTGTTGTGTCTTGCGGCCTGGTCTGTGGAGCGCGATGCGGTCGACAGCCGCCGAGCTTGGCTGCCGGGGCACGTAACGCCGTGCGTTCGTTCACGCAGGAGCGCAGCATGGCTTTTCCAACCGCAGCCGACAATCAGATCACCGATGCCGTCACCCACTCCAACGTCAAGGTCATCGGCGAGGCGCCTGCCATGGCAATGGGCACGATCTACCAGAGCATGGCCCAAGCGGCCGGCATCCTGTTCCAGAACGCGGTAGCGGCGCAGCAGCAACAGAACACGCTGGCGCAGGCCGCGACCAACCAGGGCGTGATGCAGATTTACGGTGTGGATACCACGGCGTTAGCCGATGCCACCGAGACGGTTGCGCAGGCAGGCGTGTCCGATACCTGAGCAGCCTGCCGACGGTGCTCAACGCGTTTGAATAACGCTGCGGGCTGGGCGTTGGCAAGTGTGCACCGCAGTCGGCAGCGGCGCACGCGTCGGGCCGTGCTTAGGCGGCGTTCTCGTCGCGCACCTGTGGCGGCAACAGTGTCTGCGGTTTCTTGGCCGACTGGGTCTGGCACAGGAACGTCATCATGTGCGCCGCTTCGGTGCTGCCCATGGGCTTGCTCTGGACCTGCTCTGCAAACGCGTGCTGGGTGTGCTCCGGGGCAACGGAGGTGGAATCTTGGGCAACAACGGTGGACGACGACATGCAACGCTCCTGGAACCTGCAATCAGGCCGTCTACGTAGCAACCAAAGCGCCCCCGTAACGGTGTCAGCCGGTGATCTTGCCTGGAATATGGTCCGCCCGATACCAGGACGGCAACGGGCGGTACAGGTGCACCGGACTTCCAGATAACGGCGCGCAAGGCGCGGTCTGAAGGGGCGGCAGTTGAGGCGCCTTGCACCGAGTTGGTTGGCGGTGGGTTTGGCGGTGGCGAGCGATGCAGGCTGCCCTGCAGTGCGTGCGGCTTGCCCCGTAGCCTCACCCCAACGCCTTCTCCCGAAGGGAGAGTGGCTTTGATTTCCCTTCTCCCCTCAGGAGAAGGTGCCCCGCAGGGGCGGATGAGGGTGCGGCGTAACTTCGTCTGGTTGTCGAACAAACGCTTTGTGGAACGGCACGCTTGCCCGCGAACGCTGGTGGGTTTAAAGCGCTGATGGGTTTGACGCGTGCGGCGCCCCTTCATCTGATACATGCGGCCCGCCCAGTGCCCTCACCCCAACCCCTCTCCCGAGGGGAGAGGGGCTTTGAGTTGAGTGTTGCAGTTACTTACCACCTTCTGGATCTGCGCGAAGGTGACGTCATCAGTTCTTCGGCTTGATCCACACCTGCTGTTTCAGGCCGCGCACGCTGGGGTTGGCGGTGCTTTCCAGGTCGAACACCACCACGCTGTTATCGCCCTTGCGCTGGAACGGGGCGGGGAAATACAGCGCGGTCTGCGGGCCGATGGACCAATGCCGGCCGAGATTGACGCCGTTGGCCCAGGCGATGCCCTTGCCGAAGCCGTGCATGTCCAGATAGGTGTCGGTGGGCGTGCCGATGCGCAGGCTGCCGCGATGGAACGCCGGGCCGTCCACGGGCTTGCGGGTCCAGCCGCGGATGCTGTCGGGCGAGCGCATCGGTAGCGGGAAGGCCTGCCAGCCTGTGAGCTGCTGGTTGTCCAGTAGCACCGGGTCGACCAGGCCGGCGCGGCCATCTGCCATGCGCGTGCCGTAGTTGATGCGGCCGCTGTTTTCGACCAAAACGTCCAGCGTGTGTTCGCCCGCCGGGATGTCCACGTCGGTGGAGACCTGCTGCAGCCGACGTTCGACACTGCCGACCGGCTTCTGATCGACATACACCCGCGCCAGATCGCGCACCTCGCCCAGATACAGCGCGCCCTTGCGCGGGCCGGTGATGGTGGTGCGGTAGAGGATGTAGCCGTAATCCTGGCCAAAATGTTCCATCGGTTGCGGGGTGTCGATGGCGATTGGTGCGGGCAGGTTGTCCCACAGCGACGCGGATTCGCGCAGTTGGGTGTCCGGTAGTGCGGCCATGGCGATCGGTGCCGGCAACGCGGGCGGTTGCACGCCGGTGACGCGTGCGATGGCATCGCGCATCAATGCGAACTTGGGCGTGGGCTGGCCTGCTTCGTCGAGGATGGCGTCGTAGTCGTAGCTGGTGGTCTGCGACGCGTAATGGTCGCTGGGATTGCCCTGGAAATTGGCGCCATTCATGAAGCCGAAACTGGTGCCGCCGATGAACATGTAGAGGTTGGCCGAGTGGCCCTGGCGCAGGATCCACTCCAGTTCTTCGGTCTGCTGTTTGGCATTGGTGCTGGCGTGCGGCGTGCCCCAATGGTCGAACCAGCCGGCCCAGTATTCGCCGACCATGCGCGGTTGCTCGGGGCGGAACTTGATCAGTTTGTCGAACGCGCTCTTGGCTTCGCCTGGCGCAAAATTCACCACCGCCAAGGTGTCCGGCAGGGTGCCGTTGGCGAGCATGTCGGCACCGTCGGAGGTGAACAGTAGCGCCTTGTCGAAGCCGGCCTTGACGAACATGGCGCGGTTGTCTGCCATGTAGGCGTGGTCGTCGTCGTAGGAGCCGTACTCGTTTTCTACCTGCACGGCGATGATGGGGCCGCCGTTGTGGTTGAGCAGCGGTTGCACCTGTTTTGCCACTGCATCCAGGTACGCCTGGCTGGCGCCGAGAAAGCGCGGGTCGCGGCTACGCACGCGGATGTTGTCCTTGCCAAACAACCACGCGGGATAACCGCCGGCTTCCCATTCGGCGCAGACGTAAGGGCCGGGGCGCAGGATGACGTTGAGGCCTTGCGCCGCGGCTTCGCGGACGAAGGCCGCCACGTCGTTATTGCCGGCAAAATTGAACTGGCCTTGTTGCGGTTCGACCAGGTTCCAGAACACGTAGGTCTCCACCGTGTTCAAGCCGAGCGCGCGCGCCTTTTGAAGACGGTCCTTCCAGTACGCGCGTGGAATGCGCTGAAAATGGATGGCGCCGGAGAGGATCTGATACGGCTTGCCGTCGCGGACGAACTGCGTGCCCTGCGTGCCGACGCTGGGCCAACGCTCGGTGTCGGCGGCAATGGCGGTGACGGGAAGCGCGAACGCGAGGGCCAGGACGAGGGGGCTGAGGGTGGTGCGCAACATGGGCGATTCTCGGCGGTGACGAGTGACGAGTGACGAGTGGAGATGGCGGCAGCGGTGCTTTTTTTGCGTGAGGCCGCTTGCGTGTTGGCCCTCATCCGCCCTTCGGGCACCTTCTCCCGCATGCGGGAGAAGGGAAAGGCAAGATTCCCGCTTACGGGAGAAGGGAGAAGCAAGCCTCCCGCTTACGGGAGAAGGGAAGGGCATGCTCCCGCTGCGGTGAGCGCGACGCCAGGGAAGTGCGTTATGCGAACGACGGCGGCAAATCCTCCTTGTTCGCACCGAAGGCTGGATTGGGCTTGGCACCCATGGTGAATTCCAGCGTGCCGCCGGCAGCCAGATCGGCGTGACGCAGCCAGGCGCGATTGATCGGCTTGCCATTCCACGTCAGCGATTGCACATAGACATTTTGTGCGCTGGTGTTATTGGCCACGATGCGCAGCGTGCGGCCCTTGCCCACATCCAGTTCTGCGCGCTTGAACAACGGGCTGCCGACGATGTAGTTGCCGCTGACCGGGTCCACCGCATACAGGCCCAGTGCGCTGAGGACGAACCAGGCGCTCATCTGCCCACAATCTTCATTGCCGGACAGGCCATTGCGCGCGTCGTGGTATTGCTCGCGCAGCAAGCGGCGCACCATCGCCTGGGTTTTATACGGTTGGCCTGCATAGGCGAACAGATAGGCCACGTGGTGGCTGGGCTCGTTGCCGTGCGCGTACTGGCCGACCAGGCCGTCGATATCCGGCGGCGCATCGGCCGGCAGTTCGGAACTGGTGGAAAACAGTTCGTCGAGCTTGGCGACGAAGCCATCGCGGCCGCCGTACAGCTCCATGTAACCGTACAGGTCATGCTGATTGAGGAAGGTGGCCTGCCAGGCGTTGGATTCGGTGAAATCGCGCCACTTGGCGATGTGGCCCATGCCGCGCGGGTCGAACGGTTTTGCCCAGCTGCCGTCTTCCAGGCGCGCCTGCACAAAGCCGCTGTCGCGATTGAACACGTTGCGGTAGTTGCGCGAGCGTTTGCGCAACGCGCGTGCATCGTCCACCGCGCCGGCGGCCTGCGCCAGGTGCGCGCAGGCCCAGTCGTCATAGGCGTATTCGAGGGTGCGGCTGACCGCTTCGTCCACCTTGTCGGCGGGGATGTAGCCCAGCGTGCGGTAGTACGCCAGGCCGTGGGTGGTGTCGTCCATCGCGCGTTTGCGGTAGGCCGGCCACGCGGCGGCGTAGTCGATGCCGGTAAAGCCCTTGGCGTGCGCTTCGGCCAGCACCACGGCGGAGTGGTAGCCGATCATGCAGCCGGTTTCCACGCCCTGCAGCGGCCAGATGCCGACGCCGTCCGGGCATTCGTTGGCGCCGCGCACCAGGCATTGCACCAGGTCGGGCACGCGCTCGGGCTGCACCAGGGTGAGCAGCGGATGCGCGGCGCGGTAGGTGTCCCACAACGAGTAAGTGCTGTAGTTGTTGTAGCCCTTGGGCGCGGTGTGGATCTGCAGGTCCATGCCGCGGTACCGGTTGTCCACGTCGCTGAAGAGCGTGGGTGCGAGCAGGCTGTGATACAGGCCGGTGTAGAAGATGCGGCGTTGCGCATCGTCATCGCTGTCGATGCGCACACGACCCAGTTCTTTTTCCCAGGTCGCCACGGCTTGCGCATGCACGCGTGCGAAGTCGAAGTCCGGTAGCTCAGCGTCGAGATTGGCCAGCGCGTTGTCGGCGCTGACGGCAGAGATGCCGACCTTGATCAGCAGCGGGGCCTCGGAGGCATCCGGGAAGTGCAGCGCAGCCTTGAGATGGGTGCCATCGAGGCTACGGGTGTCGGCTGCCAGCGACTGGTCTTCGTTGTACAGCTGCACGCGTGCAAACGGCCGCGAGAGCCGCATGGCGAAGTAGATGTAGCGCCCCTTAGCCCACTGGTAGACGCGGCGCCCGCCGGTGAGGGTTTGCGCGTCGACCACGCGTAACTGTGCATCGCTGACGCGGGTGGGAATGCCCGGTTTGTCCTGCATGCCGTGGCACAGGTCGAGCAGTACGTGCGCCGGCTTGCCCTTGGGAAAGTGGTAACGGTGCAGGCCTGCACGTGCGGTGGCGGTGAGCTCGGCATGCACGCCGCTGTCCTTGAGTCGCACGCGGTAATAGCCGGGCGAGGCGGCTTCGTCGCTATGATCGAAGCGCGAGCGGTAACCGGCATCCGGGTTATCCAGCGAGCCAGGCACCAGCTTGACCTCGCCGGTGGCGGGCACCAGTAGAAAATCCAGCATGTCGCCGATACCGGTGCCGGACAGATGCGTGTGCGAAAAGCCCATGATCGAGCCATCGGACTCGTGATAGCCCGAGCACGAATCCCACACCGCGTTGTAGGTGTCCGGGCTCAGCTGCACCATGCCGAACGGTAGCGTGGCGCCGGGAAAGGTATGGCCATGACCACCGGTGCCGATGAATACATCGACATGGCGGGTGAGCTCGGCACGCGTGCGCGCATCGGCGGGCAGCGCGTAGTTGCCGCCGCGTGCGCGTGCTGCGCCGGGCAGGCCCACGCTGCCGAACAATGCTGCAGCGATGGCGCCTTGGAGAAAACCGCGTCGTGTTGCCATGGGGTGTTGTCTCTGAATGTACGGGCCGATGCCGGGGCACCCTCATCCGCCCTTCGGGCACCTTCTCCCGCAGGCGGGAGAAGGACGGAATCCAGCGCTTTGGATAGCAATCAAGCGCTTCTAGTAGCAATCAAGCGCTTCGGATAGCAATCAAGCGCTTCGAGTAGCAATCAGGTGCTTCGGATAGCAATCAAGCGCTGCGCGGTGTTCAGGCGCTGCGCAGCAATTGGGGTTTGCGTTGATGCAAATCGATGATCAGTTCGCCGAACAAGGTATTGGCCCAGGCGAACCAGTCGCGGGTAAACGTGCTCGGGGTGTCCTTGTCGAACGCTTCGTGCATGAAGCCGGTGCCGGCGTGTGTGGTCTTGAGCCACTGCAGGCATTGGCGCAATTGCGCGTCGTCGTCGCTGACCAGCGCGTATTGCACGATGGACATCGGCCAGATGGTGCCCATGCCGCTGTGCGGGCTGCCGACGCCTTCGGCCGCGGTGCCGCGCGAAAAATAGGGGTTGCGTTCGCTCCAGGCCAGCTGGCGTGTACGCAAAAATACCGGGTCGCGCCGATCGCAGCAGCCCAGGTACGCCAGGCTGAGCAGGCCGGGGGC
Source organism: Xanthomonas sp. Leaf148 (assembly GCF_001423585.1). Classification (GTDB taxonomy): domain Bacteria; phylum Pseudomonadota; class Gammaproteobacteria; order Xanthomonadales; family Xanthomonadaceae; genus Xanthomonas. The sequence continues at coordinate 1,344,652 of NZ_LMOP01000008.1, forward strand.
GTTGGCGTCGTCGATAAACAACTGGTTGCCGAAGCCGTCCACTTCGAAGGCCCAATAGGCTTGCCCATCGGTATCGCGCAACTGCCCGAACTGGCGCGTTGCGGTTTCCACTTCATCGGCCAGTGCGGTGCACTCGGCGGCGAAGGCGGTGTCGCGATGCAACGCGTTGCTCATCGTCGCCAACTGCCGCAGCGAGGCCACCGCAAACAGGTTGGCCGGTACGAACAACGGAAACACGCAGGCATCGTCGGACGGACGGAACATCGAGTGGATCATGCCGTTGGGTTTGGTCGGTTGGCCGTAGCCTTCCAGCACCAGGGTTTCGGTGGCCAGCGGGGAGGGGCGCTGGAACACGTACGGGCCGCGATTGTCCTTGCGCTGTTGTTCGCGGAAGGTTTTGACCACTACGTGCATCGCCTCGCGCCAGTCGTCGTCGAACGGAGCGGTGTCGCCGGTGGCGCGCCAGTATTCGTGCGCGATGCGAATGGGGTAGCACAGCGAATCGATTTCCCACTTGCGCTCGCCCACGCCGGGCTTCATTTCGGTGATGTCGTTGAGCGACCACTTCAGGCGCTGGGTCTGGCCATCGGGCAGGAAGGCGTTGGCATACGGGTCGAGCCGGATGCACGCGGCCTGGCGTTGGATCAGGCCATGGAACATGCGCCGTAACGCGGGGTCGCGCTTGGCCAACGGCACGTACGGATGCACCTGTGCGGACGAATCGCGCAGCCACATCGCATGGATGTCGCCGGTGATGACGAAGGTGTCCGGCTTGCCGTTGCGGGTGCCGGTTTCCACCGTGGTGTCGAGCGTGTTGGGGTAGCAGTTCTCGAACAGCCAGGCCAGTTCCGGGTCGGCAATCTGCGCCTTGATCTGCACGATCTGCTGCTCGACCGCCTTGCTGACGAAGCGGCGCTGCGCCTTGGGCGGGCGCTTGCTGACGAAGGCGCCGCCGGCCGTGGAAGCGCCGGCGGCAGGCGCTGCCGCGAACGCGGGCAGGGCGCTGGCCAGCAGGCCGGCACCGGCGCTGGCGCCCATTAGCTGAAGGATGTCGCGGCGGGTATGCATGACCTCAAGACTCCATGGATTCGACCTGCGATCCGCATGACGGTGCTCCCTGCGCTGGCGGCTGCGAGACGGCAGCCTGGGCGATGAGACCTATGCATGACCAATTCCCGATGACCATACAACGTGTGCGTCGAAACTGCATAGTGCGCTCGCACAATTTTGGGGGTGCGCGCGCCGCCGGATGCCTGCCAGGCCGTGGCGGCGCGGCTTGGCTGGAACACCTCCGGATAGCGGCGTGGTGCCGGCCACGCCGATATCCGCAGGCCGGCTCCATCACCCAGCCGCATGCCCGCGCCAGTGCGCCGGGCCGGCGCAGTGGCCGTCGTCATGGTCGTGATCGTGCAAGGCGTCCAGCGTCGGTGTGGTGCCGGCAAGCCGACATCCGCAGGTCGGCTCCATCACCCAGCCACACGCCCGCGCCAGTGCGCCGGGCCGGCGCACTGGCCGTCGTCATGGTCGTGATCGTGCAAGGCGTCCAGCGTCGGCGTGGTGCCGGCCAGGCCGATATCCGCAGGCCGGCTCCATCACCCGGCCGCATGCCCGCGCCAGTGTGCCGGGCCGGCGCATTGGCCGTCGTCGTGGTCGTGCCCGAACAAGGCGTCCAGCAGGCGCTGCGATGGGCCCCACTCGCCGATCGCCGGATGGATCAGCATGGCCTTGCAGGCATCCCGATGGCTGCCGCTGAGCGCGGCGTCGATCGCGGCGTGCTCGTAGGCCTTGAACGCACGCACCAGGCCATGCACCGCGTCCGGCAGGGGCGCGGCGGGAATCGGCACGATGCGGTCGCGGTCGATGTCTGCGGCGATTTCCACCACGTCGTCGTCGGCCAGCTCGGCCATCGCGCCGCGGTTGCGCACGTTGACCACGTGCCGGCCCGGGCGTGCGCCGGTCAATGCGCTCATCACGTCCACCGCGATGCGGTGATAGCCGGTGCTGGCGCGGAACGGATCCGGCTGCGGCGCCAGATCCGGTGCGAACGCCGAGCCGGCTTCGGCCTCCAGCTTCATGTACGAGCCGGAGCGCTGCGCCAGGTAGGCAGCATAGGTCTGCACCGCGCCGGCGTTGTCGCCTGCCTCCAGGCGGCTGCGCAGGTCGGCGATCAGGCTGCGGTTGAGCCGCTCGATCTCGCCACCGCGGCTGGCCCCGCTGGCGCGCTGGTTGTCCAGGGCGCGGCGGCGTTCGTAGAAGAAATACAGGTACTCGGTGGGGATCAGCCGCAACGCGCGCAGCATTTCGAAATCGAACAGCGGCGCCAGATACAGCTGACGCAGGATGGCGTCGTCGTCGAGAATGCGGTCCATGATGTCCTGCCCGCGCAAACGCACCGCGCGGATCCAGCCCAGGTGATTGAGGCCGACGTAGTCGCACTCCACATCGGCCGCCGGCTCGCCCAGGGCGCGCGCGATGTTGTGGAACAGCTCCACTGGCGTATCGCAGATGCCGACCACGCGCGCGCGGGTGTGCGCGGTGATGGCCTGGGTGACCAGCCCGGCCGGGTTGGTGAAGCTGACCAGCCATGCGTCCGGACTCAGCCGCTCGATCATGCGCGCCTGCTCGATCGCCACCGGCACCGTGCGCAGCGCCTTGGCTACGCCGCCGGGTCCAGTGGTTTCCTGGCCCGAATAACCATGGTCGATGATGGTTTTTTCATCGGAGGCGCGCTGGGCGATGCCGCCGATGCGGATGCTGTTGAGTACGAAGTGCGCGCCTTCGATGGCCGCTTCCAACGACGTTGCGGCATGCACCTGCAGCGTGCCGCCGGACTCGGCCACGATGGCGCGGCCCATCGCCACCATCAAGGCCAGCCGCTCCTGGTCGGGGTCGTACAGCACGATCTCGCGGGCGCCGAGTGCTTCGGCGGCTTCGTTGACGCCGTACACCACCAATGGTGTGCGCACGCCGCCGCCGCCGATCAAGGTCAGCTTGCGATTGTCGACAGAACTGCTCATGGAACGTCCTCAGTGGGGGAGAAAAGGGGAGAGAGGGAAACCAGGCCGTCCAGTGCGCCCAGCGAGCTGCAACACGCCGCGCCGCTGCGGCAGCCGTGCCCGGCGGCTGCATCCAGCGACAGCCCATGCAGGCGCGCGGCGATGAAGCCGGCATCGAAGGCATCGCCGGCGCCGGTGCTGTCGCGCAGTTGCACCTGGGGGGCGGCAATCAGACGTGCGCCGTCGGCATCGACCACCATCGCGCCGGCAGCGCCGTGCTTGATCACCGTCTGATGCAGGCCTTGCGCCTGTGCCCAGGCACTGCAGGCGTCGGCGCCGTCGCCGCAGCCCATCAGTGCGGCTTCCTTCTGGTTGGGCAGGAACCAGGTCACCGCGCTACAGGTTGCACGGTTGGCCGGGTCGGTCAGCCAGGCCGGGCTGAAGCCGACATCCAGCGAGGTGCTGCAGCCGGCGCGCGCCAGCTGCGGCAATAACGTGCGTGCCACTACGGCCGGCAACGGCAGCGCGAAATGCACATGCGTGGCCGCACACAGGGCGGCGATGGTGTCTTCGCGCAGCAGTAACGCGGGCAGCTCCGCATTGGCGCCGGCATAGGTGAAGAACGAACGGTCGTCCTGCAGCGAGACGCTGGTGGTCACGCCGGTACCGCTGGGCGAGTCGATCAGCCCGTCGGCCGAAACGCCAAAGTCGCCCAGGCGCTGCACGAACAGTGCGCGATCGTGCGCGCCGATCGCACCGATCACACGCACGCTGCAGCCCAGTTGCGCCAGTGCGCAGGCGGTGATGACGGTGCCGCCGCCGAGTTCGCGCCGGTAGTGCTGCGCGAACGCTTCTTCGCCCGGTGCCGGCCAGCGTGCGAAGCCGCTGAAGATATGGTCGAGATATACCTCGCCGACCACCGCGATCTGCGCAGTGCTCATTGCAGCTGGAACGGCCATGCGCGCTCCCTCCGTGCCTGGATCAGATACACCGCACTACCCACGCACAGCGCCAACACTGCCGCGAGCAGGCGCCGTCCCGGGCTGGTGGCCAGCAGGTAGAGCCAGCCCACGACGCTGATCAGCAGCGGCCAGGGATACAGCGGCATCGCAAACGCACGCCTGCGACGCTTGCGCCGCAGCAGCACCACCGCCAGGCATTGCGCCAGAAACTGGAACAGGATCTGGATGATCATCAAGGTGGCGATCAAATCCTCCAGCGACAGCAGGCAGGCCAGGGTCGAGGTTGCGCCGACGAACAGCAGCGACACGGTAGGAAATCCACCACGCGGATGCAGCCGCGCGAATACCGCGAAGAACTGCCCGGCCGCAGCGGCTGCATACGGCACCCGCGAATAGCCCAGCAGCACCACCAGCGCCGAGCCCCATGCCGCCAGCGCGATCAGTGCCACCGCCACTGTGGCGCCGATGGGGCCGTAGATGGTCTGCATGAAGTCCGCCATCACCGCCTTCGACTGCGCGGCCTGTTGCCACGGCAGCACGCCGAGCAGGGTGATGTTGAGGCCCAGGTACAGCAGCGCCACGATCGGGATCGAGAGCAGTACCGCGCGCGGAATCGTGCGCCGCGGCCTGCGGATTTCGCCGCCGAGCATGCACACGTTGTTGTAGCCGCCGTAGTCGTAGACCGCGATCAGCGCCACCGTGCCGAAGCCCAACCAGAACCCATGCGGCGACGCAGGGCGTGCGTGCAGAAACTCTGCCGCGATGCCGGCATTGAAATGCAGCACACCGCTGCCGATGATCCACACGCAAGCGCCGATCACCACCGCACTGACCAGCAGCGACAGCACCTGCACCGAGCGCACTTTGCGATACAGCAGCAGCGTGTTGAACGCGCAGAGCGTCATCGCGATCGCGGTGAGCTGGGCATGGCCCAGCCCCGGCATCAGGAAGGCCAGGTACTGCGCGCAGCCCACCGCCGCCGAGCCCACCGACAGCGGGGCGGTCAACAGCGTCTGCCACAGATACAGAAAGCCGAACAGCCGCCCCCAGTGTTCGCGCCCATAGGCCTCGCGCAGATAGTGATACGGCCCGCCCGAGCGTGGAATCGCCGCGCCCAGTTCGGCCCACACCAGTCCATCGCACAGGCACAGCAGCGCACCGGCGACCCAGCCCAGCAACACCGCCGGCCCGGCCAGCGCCGACAACGCCAGCGGAATGGTGATAAACGGGCCGATGCCGATCATGTTCAGCAGGTTGGCCGACAGCGCGCTCCACACGCCGAGCGTGCGCGGCGGTGCAGCGACGGGCGTGGCTGATAGTGGCGCGATGGGGGCGGTCAACATGCGCAGCGCTCTGGGTGTGCGAGTGCCGCGACAGGGGGCGCGTTGTGTGCCGAGGTCAGCCCATCGGCGCAGTGGATGGCGGTGGGCTGCAGTTGATGCAGGTCCAGCACCAGCACCGCGTTGTTGCCCGGCTGCAGCCACGCGCCAGGGCAGAACAGACACTGCTGCGGGCCGATGTTCCAGTAACGCCCGAGCAGGCGGCCGTTGATCCACAGATAGCCTTTGCGCCACTGACCCATGTCCAGGTAGATGTCGCCGACCGTCTCCAACGCGATGTCGGCAGCGAAGAACAGGCCGGGCCGGGTGGGTGCTGCGTGCAGCGGGCGGAGCGTCGGCGCGTGGTCGCCGTCCAGCGGCAGGCCCTGCACCTGCCAGTCGCGCAGCTCCTTGCCATCCAGCTGCACCGGGCCGAGCAAGCCTTTTGCATCGCCCAACGCCGGGCCGAAATTGATATGCCCGAAGCTGTCGACCAACACCTCCAACGTGCGCTCGGTAGCGGTGGACGGCGGCAATGCCAGCTGCGGGTCGCTGTGCAGGCGTGCGTGCTGCATGCGCGACACATGCCCAAGTTCGGCACCGTCCAGATGCACCACCGCGTAGTCGTGCACTTGCCCCAGGTGCAGTTGCGCACCGGCCGCGATGCGACGCCGGTACACCACCAGCCCAAGGTTCTGCTTGAGCAAGGTCTGGTTGTCGGTGGGCCGCTCGGTGTGTACAGGGTCGACACGCAAGTTGTCCCAGAGCGCGGCCACCGGGCGGGCAGTGACTGATGCAAAACGCGCGCGCGGCGGTGCAGCCGGTATTGGCGGCAGCGATGTGCCGAGATGCGTTGCGATGATCCCGCGCAGCGCCATGTAGGCGGGTGTGGCACGTCCACCTTCGTCGATGGGAGCGCTGTAGTCGTAGCTGGTCAGGGCGGGTTGGAATTGCGAGCCATCGTCTTCTGCATTGGCACCGGCGCTGAGGCCGAAGTTGCTGCCGCCGTGCACTACGTACAGATTGAACGAGTCGCCGGCGGCCATCAGTTGCCGCAGCATCGGCGCGTAATCGCGCCGTGCAACGTCGTCGTCGCCCCAATGCGTCAACCAGCCCGGATAGCCTTCGGCCACCCAGACCGGCGCGTCGCCTGCGAACTGCTTGGCGGCCTGCAGGTCTGCCATGTCCGCACCATCCAGGCCCAGTGCCGCACCAGGCAGATACGCCTTGCGGCGACGCAGATCCTTCAGACCCTCGGCCAAGGAGAATGGGCCGGCGATGCCGTGCGCGCGCCAGAGCGCGGCCAAGTCCTGCAGGTAGCCCACATCGGTGCCGTGCATGTTGTATTCGTTCTCGATCTGCAGCATCAGCACCGGGCCGCCCGCGCTGGCCATCAGCGGTGCGATCCGTGGCGCCACTGCGTCGATGTAGCGCTGCACCGCAGCCATGTAGCGCGCGTCGGTGGCATCGCGCAGGCGCATGTCCGGCTCGCGCAGCAGATACGGCGGCAGCCCGCCCAGCGTCCACTCGGCGCAGACGTATGGACCGGGCCGTAGATACACCCACATCCCTTCCTGCTGGCATAGACGGATGAAGGCGGCGAAATCGCGCTCGCCGGTGTCCAGATCGAACTGCCCCGGTTCGCGTTCCAGCGCGTTCCACATCAGGTACAACGCGATGGTGTTCAACCCCATCGCCTTGGCCATGCGGATGCGGTGCAGCCAATCGGCGCGCGCGATGCGCAGCGGATGCATTTCGCCGCTGCGCAGCTGCCAGGGCTGCCCGTCCAGGGTGAAGTGGCCGTGCGCGAATCCAAACGCATGCGGCTGCCCATCCGGTAGCGGCGCATGCAGCGCGGTGCGCGCCGGCGATCGCAGCGCTGGTGTGGCCGCCAATCCCAACGGGGCGAACAGGCCGAACGTGCACAAGGTCCTGCGCTTCATCGTCTCTCCAGCCGAAAGGGAAGGCGTCGCCACGCCGCCACCGGCGACACGGCGTCATGCACCGCTGCGCTAGAACGCGTACTTCACCGTCAACAGCGCCGTGCTGCCGGCATCGACGATGTCGGAGATCGCCAGATTCCTGCGGCCCACATGCGCCCAGTAGCTGTATTCCTTGGTCAGGTTAGAGATCGATACGTCCATGCTCACGCCGTTGTCGAAGCGGTAGCCGGTGTGCAGATCCACGCGCCGGGTCGGGCGGGCCCACAGGTCGTTCCACGGCGCGCCTTCATGCAGGAAGTCGTAGCCCAGCAGGTACGAGCTGCTGAAGTGATAGCTCAGGTTCAACGAAAAACCGCTGTGTTCGTAGAACAGTTCCAGGTTGGCCATCGCCGACGGCGCCGACTGCATGTGTTCGTTGTCAAAGCCGTCCAGCCCGAGGTCGGCGCGCGCATGCTGTCGGGTGGCATTGGCACTGATGCCCAGGCCGTCGAACGGCGCCGGCAGGTCCTGGAACTTTTGCCGCGCACTGAGTTCCACCCCGTAGATTTTGCCGTCGCCGCCATTGGTGGGCATGTGGTACAGCACCGTGCCGCTGCCGGTGGTGCTGCCGTTGGCCTGGGCCGAGCCGGCGTCGTAGATGTAGTTGCGCAGCTGCTTGTAGAAGCCGGCCAGCGAAAAGAACCCGCCGCGTTCGGTAGACCATTCGCCGGATAGATCCAGGTTGGTCGATTCGATCGGCTTCAGATCCGGATTGCCTTGGGTGATGGTGGTGACGCCATTGGAGATGTCGATCTGGCTGCCGCCGCCCAATTGCACGAACGCCGGGCGCGTGTAGCTGGTCCAGAGCGACGCACGGTACGCGGTGCGCAGATTCGGCCGCCAGGTCAGGAACACGCTGGGCAGCGGTTCGTTGTAGGAGGTGCTGTTGTGGTCGAAGTAACCGACGATCTGGTTACCGTCCGCATCCACCGGACTCACCCAGAACGTGTTGTCGATGCCGGTGTGTTCGAAGCGCACGCCCGGCACGATATCCAGATTGCCCACAGTGAAGGTGGCGGTGGCATAGGCGGCGCTGACCGCCTCGGTGCCGCGCATGGTGTTGCAGTTGAAGTTGTTGACGTAGAACGCGCTGCCGCAGGTGTCCAGGTCGTCGTCGGTCAGGTGCTGGGCGATCACGCCGGCCACCGCCGCTTCGCTCACGCGCGGTGTGTTCCAGGCGTATTTACCGGGAAAGATCGATGCATAGGTGCCGGTGAAGATGCCCAGATCGCCCAGCGTGGTGGTGCCGTCCACGCCGCCGGTATACCAGTCGCGATTGGTGTAGCGGCGGCTGCTCTTGCTGTACTTCACCCCGAACTGCACCGACCGCAGCGCGCTATCTTCGAAGTCGTAGCGGGTATCGAAACGTGCGCCGCCTTTCTTCTGGCCGGAGTAGATCTTGGTCTGCTCGCCATAGCTGCTGGCAAACAACGAGGGGATATTGTTGACCTGCGCCAGCAGTGCGGGTGTGAGCTGCGGATACGGGAACGCACCGCCGCCGTAGCGCACGAACGTGTTGCCGGAATAGGCGTAGTTGTCCTGAGTGAACTTGTCTTGCCGCCCGTCGATTTCGACATGGTCGGGGCGGTCGTTGTCACCGAAGCTGTAGAACAGGTTGGGCATGAAGGTCCAGCCGCCTGCCGTTTTTCTTGCGCCGATCTGGAAGGTCGCCAGGTCGGCGATTTCCGGATTGGTTTCGTACCAGAAGCGCGCCGCGATGCGGCCGATGTCGGGCGTGAAACCTCCCGGCGTGCCGCTCGGTACGTAGCGCACATCTTGCGGTAGCAACTGCACGAAGGTGGTGCCTTGCTCGGTCTTGGCGTAGGCGTAGGTCATGCGTGCGTACAGCGACAGGCTGTCGTCCACATGCCAGTCGAACGAGGCATTGCCGCCGTAACGGCGCTCCCATCCCGCGGCGATACCGACATTCATGCCGGTGCTGGTGAGGTTGTGTTGCGGATCGAAGCCGGCCGCGTTGCCGCCGTCGGCATCGGTGTTCAAGTACTCCCACGAGCCATCGTTGAGCGCGCTGGTGGCGGCGGCCACTTCGCTGTTGGTGGTGGTGCGGTAGTCGTAGTAGGCGCTGGCATACACGCCGAACTGCTGCGCGTCGCCGAACTTGTGCTGGAACTCGCCGCCAAAGCCGCCGCCCAATCCATCGCCGCCGTAATCGCGCGCACGGCTTTCCACCCGGCCGCTACCGGTGACGCTGCCGCTGCTCACGTCCTTGAAGTCGTAGGCGGTGGGGGTGCGGAAATCCAGCGTGCCGCCGATCGCATCGCCGTCCATATCGGCGGTGGAGGTCTTGTTGGCGACGATGGTCTGCAGGCCGGTGGGCGGCAACAAACTCAGTTGCACGCTGCGGCTATACGGCATGCCTTGCGCCACGGTGACGCCGTCGATCATGTTGACGTTGTATTCGGACGGCAACCCACGCACTGAGGCGAACATACCTTCGCCGCGTGCGGCGCCATCGATGCCGCCGAAGTATCCCGAGCCGGTACTGGTGATGTTGATGCCGGCGATCAGGCCCAGCGCTTCGGCCACGTTGTGCACAGCGGTGCGCTGCAGATCGTTGGCCGACAGCACATCGACGGTATTGGCCGCATTGATCTTCAGATCGCTGGCGTCGTAGCGGTTGCTCACCACGCTGATCGCCTTCAGTTGCTTGACCTCGTCCAGTGCGATGGTTACCGCAGCGGTGCCGCTGTCGCCGACCTGGATGCTGGTGTCGGCTGCGCTGAAACCGGGGTAGTCCAGATTCAGTGCGTACTGCCCGGCTGGCACGTCGTGGATGACAAAGTGCCCGCCCGCATCGGCCACCGCGCTGTACGCGGTGCCGGCGATGCGTACGTTCGCATTGGCAGCCGGTTTGCCGCTGCTGCGTTCCTTGAGGGTTCCCTCCACCGTGCCCGCCAACGCAGTTGCGGCCGAGGCCATGCCGGTCACGGCCAGGATCGCTACGATCAATTGCTTACGGGTCAAACGCTCATGCTTGTGCACATGCCACCTCGCCAGATGCTGGGCCGCGTTACCAGGGGGTAACGGCCTTGCGATGCCTTGTGTCAGTGCAGACGATCTGCACGGCAATACACGCGCACGGCAATAAACGCCACGCGCGATGCGTGTGCGAAAGACCGAACGGGAAGTGCGCCGGAGCGTCTGCCAGCTAGAACAGCGTTGCAGGCGTCAGTGGCGTGGCGGCGAGTAGCCGGCGATGCATTTGGAACGCGAGCGCATGGCGCTCAATTTGTAGTGCTTGGTCATGCGCGCTGCACCCTCGGGGCAGCGATCACGGCAACGCGGATACGCGGGTGGATACGACGCTGCTGCATACAATCCTCTCCCAGTGTGCGTGCCGCGTGGAAACGCTTTTGCCGTCGATGAGTCGTACCGATCGCCGATGGCGTGGACTGCCGACCGCAGCCAGTGATAGACCTCATGCTTGGGTCTGTCAAGCAGGTGTGAAGTATGTGCGGACATCATCGTGTTGCTTGCCGATTGCGCACCAATTCGGCCGCGCACAGCAGCGATATGGCGGTCATGCGATGCAGCGCAACACGTGTCAATAACCCAGCAGGCGCCGGTAACGGCATCCGACTCCTGTTGCAGATCATGCGTACAAAATACTTAAAAGACATTGTTCAAGGAGGGGGTGTTAGCCGTTCTGGATCCAGTCGCTATCCAGGACTGTGGGCGTCGCACGGACAAGGTTAGAGCGGTAAACTTTTGCGCAGAAAAATGGGGTGGCGGCTACATGGAGGAGACCGGATACATGGAAAAGAAGACGATCAACGAACCCAAGGTCGGTGAGTTCTTCCAGTTGCGTCCCGATGCCCGCCGAGGTGGAAAAGGTCACGGCGTGGTCTTCGAGAACGAGAAGGCATTGCTGTCGCCTCCGCGGCTCATCTTGAAGCCAGACGAGGGTGGGTTTCCCCCACTGCACGAGACTCCGCGCCTGGTCTATATCCCCAGCGAAGGGGGATTGCCGCAGGATCTGGAGGGTGGCTTCAGTGGGTACTGGTTGGTCTCCCAACGGCTTCGCCAAGTGATGGAGTCCGTGGACGCAGATGCCTTCGTTTTCACTGACGCCGACTATCGCTTGATCGATGGCTCCAGGGGGCCGACCGTCTTCCTTTGCGATGTCGTGCGGACGTTGGATGCCTTGGACGAGGAAGCCTCCGAGCTCGATATCAAGATCAGCGATGACTATGAGGACGGAAGGTATTACAGCTTGGCCGGTGGGAGTCGTTTGGCTTTTAAACGGGACGTGCTTGGAGAGGCCCACGTTTTCAGGCTTCCCTTCCATGGCGGTGTTTTTTGCGATCGGGTGTTCAAGGACGCTGTTGAGGCAGCGGGGATTGGCAACGAAGGCCAATCGGACGGCCTCTGGTTCTACGACGTCGTGAACCGTTGAAGCGAGCCGCGAGCCAATAGGAAGGAGCCTGAGTCATGCCGAACTACCGGACGCTTTTTCAAGATCACCACAACATCGAGCAGCAGACGCTTAAGAACAACGAGTTGCTGGCGAAGCTTCAAGAGACTGGCCGATTCGACATCCACGCGCCGGAGAATCGCCTGTTCCTGCCGTCCGCAAAGTTCCCGCTGCATGCGCGAAGCGCACGATTGCCGTTTAGTACAGCTGTGTGGGACATGCCGGCTTTGACTTGCTTGCCAGTAGTAGCCATCGACAGCCCGACCGACTCATAACCCGCGGTTACGAGGCCCCCGGCTCGGGAGTCCGACAATGTGTTGCAATACCGCGCGCAATGAAGCATGGAACATTGCCGCATGATGCAGGGCGGGGAACTCGCGGTAGCGCACTGCAAGACCTGGCAGCGTCGCCAGGCGCCTTGCCAGATGCAATGCTGCATCAGCTGGCGCGCCTTGAATTGCAGTCAATAAGTCTGTGTGATCAGGACGTTCACGGCTACGCGGATCGATCTGGCCGGCTCGCTCTGCTCCACCGAGAAATATCCATATACGCGCGGGATAGTGCGACCCGCCTGCAATGAAGTGCTCCTCGGGCGTGCCTAACAGTGCGCCTTGCCCCCACCATAGTGATGGGCTGGCAGTGGCAAAATCGGTGAACAGGCCGTCGCCGGCATACAACGCGTGCAACACGAACAGTCCGGCCAATGAGTGTCCCCACAGCGCCTGCCTACTGTGATCCAACCGCACGTGGTGTGTGATAGCAGGCATTGCTTTCAGCAGCAGAGCATTGAGCAATGCTTGCGCGCCGCCACCTACTAGCCCGTCTGGCGCATCGGGAGCTTTAAGAAACGGATGGTCGGCCGGCTGGAACGTATAATCGCGAGCGCGGGTAGGCAAATCGATCAGCAGGTCGTGGTCGGCATCGATAAACACCAGCACGGGCGGCGCCGGCAGCTGCGACAACCGGCACAGCAAGACGGTATCGAAGTGGGTAAGCGCCCGGTTACCGTCCAGCATCCACAGGGACGGAAAACCGCGGCTGGGTGGCTGCACACATGGACGTGCAATACGAATGCGCCAGCGACGTCCATTATCTTCATCAATCACTACGCTGTCGAAAAAAAGGTAGCAACGAGTCGGCGGCAAGCGCTTGCTCGTTGCCCGGATTCCAAGCCTCAGCCGGCCCGAGCTAAGCCTGTTTTGCTGTGGATTGATGCCGCGCCATGTTGTTGAGATCATTGGAGCATTGGGCAGGCGCGACCTAGTAAAAAAACTGCGCTCGACAAATCACGCCTGAATAATTCAAGTATTTTCTATATGAATCCATGATTTTTGTATCAGGCCTGTTGATTTTTAATAAAAGATTGCGCTAGCAATAAAGAGCTGCACTACCAAAAGCAATACATGCTATTGATAGCATTTTTCCGGACTAATTGTGCGTTGTCGTTAAGGTGGGTGACTCGTAATTTGCGTTGAATAGATATTTTTTTAGACGATTTTAATTGAATGTAAATGGAAACAAAGGGTGAAGCGCTAGATCGCTCTTTAGTCCATCAACCAGCCTCAGCCCCACTTGATTTGGACTGAGGGCATGGGGCGAGCAGCAACAGAACGATGCATCTGTAAATGCACTCACTCTTTACGCCCTCTCAGCCAAGCTTCAATTTCCGGAACCCGTCGCTCTCTCAGCGTGACGCGCGTTTGAATGGCGGCGATGGCTTTTTCTGCATTGCTGCGTGCGTCTGGCTCAAGATAGTGGTCTGCGTACACCTTGACCTTGTCGGCGGTCTGCCGGTTGGCCGAGGTGGCAACCAGGCGCGTGTAGAAGCCGCTGGGGGAGGTTGCGCCGATCAGTGTGTCTACTTGTTCGCGATGCGCGACTGCGAAGTCAAACGCCAGGTCCGGGTGCTGGCGTGCCACCTGCGAAATCATGCGCATGCCGATGTTGCCGCCAGGCTCGCTGGTCATGCCTAGGTCAAGTGCACGTTGTGCCAGCGCAGCATCTTGCGTATTCGCAAGCAGCACGTAGTACTGCGTACGCAGCGTGTTGCTGGTCTGTGCCTTGGCCAGAACGTGTAGACGATCCCATGTGGCGGCGTCGGCATGGCGGGACACGATGTCCAACACACTCTTACGCAGATCAGGCGGCAATGCATCGGGATCGGATTCAAACGCGACAAAGCGGCGCCGCGCTTCTGCGACGATGGCAGGCTCGCCCATGGCGCCCAGCGCGCTGAGCAATTGCGCGCGCGCTAGCTTCACCTGGCTGCGCTCGTTGACGCGGCTGTCCCAGCCCAGGTTGCCAAAAGCTGGCGTCAACCGCGACGCCGCGTAGCTACGCCATGCGGCCTGCTCTTTGGGCGCGCCATCGAATACCGTGTCGATTCCGTCGAACAGCTCGGCCACCACCTGCCACACGTCTGGTGGTGCCGTGGATGCCACGCTGGTGGTGAGATCGAGCAGGTCGGCCTCCGGTTGCAGGGCGTTGGTGGCAAGCGCACTGGTGTCCATCAGTGCGCCCATCTGATCCACGACCGGCAATGTGGAGAAACCTGTGCGCAGCACCTTGAAATCAGCGGGCGAATAAAGCGTGCGGAAGTAGCCGTTTTGCCCGGCATTAACCACAACAGGCCCACCGCACCCAGGCAATTGTAGTTGCGCGGTGCCGTCCACCAGCACACGCGTGAGCGTGCCACTGGCACCGCGTACAGCCACCGGTACGCGCCAGCGCAGCGGCGTCTTGTTCGGGCGATCCAGCGTGTACTCGCCCTGCTCCAGATCAACCGTGGTGCTGCCCACAGTGCAGGTGGTGCGCACCTTGATCAAGGGCACGCCCGGTTGCAGGGTGAAGTCATGCGCCACGTGAGTGAATTGCTTGCCTGGCGCTACGGCATCGAATTGCTGCCAAAGGTCATCGGTGGTGGTGTTGCCGTAGCGATGCTGGCGGATGTAGCGCCGGACACCATCGCGCCATTGCTCGGCACCAAGGTAATCTTCCAGCATCGCAATGATCGCTTCACCCTTGTTGTAGGTGATCTGGTCGAACGCCTGATCGGCTTGCTCCACCGTGGTCACGTGCTGCACCACCGGGTGAGTGGTGGCAGATGCGTCGCCCTGCATAGCACTGCGGCTACGCAGAGCTGGAAACATGTTGTTGCTGTCCCACTCCGGGTGCAGCTTCTGCGTCGTACGCGCTCCCATCCAGTTGGCAAAGCCCTCGTTGAGCCACAGGTCGTCCCACCAGGCCATGGTGACTAGGTTGCCAAACCACTGATGCGCGATTTCATGCGCGGCCACGCCGAAGGCACGTTGCCTGTCGTCAATGCCAGCCACTGCCGGATCCAGCAACAGATAAGCTTCGGCACTGAGAATGGCGCCCCAGTTCTCCATAGCTGCGTTGTAGCGTGCCGGTGCGGCAATGTTGTCTAGCTTTGGCAACGGGTAAGGCTCGCCGAAATATGCGTTGTATTCATGCAGAAGGTTGCGCGACGACTCCAGCGCAAACTGCGCCTGACCCAGCTTGCCGGTCTGGGCCACCACGCCGATCTCGGTGCCATTCTCGGCCTTGATCGTGGCGCGCTCAAAATCGCCAACACCCAGGAACAGTAGATACGTGGACATAGGGGGCGTGCGCTGGAACACCACCCGCTTCAATCCGCCGGCGATCGCGGTGGACTTGGCCACCGATAGGTTGCTGATCGCCATTTGCGCGGCCGGTACATTCACAGCCAGATCAAAGGTGGCCTTGAAGTTGGGCTCGTCCCAGGAGGGAATGAAGTTGCGCGCATTGGCCGCCTCAAACTGAGTAAGCAATGCACGCCGTGGGCCCTGCGGTGTCGGGTAATCAGCAGCAAACAGTCCGTTGGATTGGGTGTTTATCACCCCGCTATAGGCGATGGATAGCACGTAGTTACCGGGCGCCAGCGACTTTTCAAAAGTGAAGCTGGCAGTCTGTTCCTCATCATTGGCGCTGACCATGGCTGGCTGCGGCGTGCCACGCTTGCGCTGGGTGAGCGTGGCGTTGACAAAGGTGAGCTTGGCCGAATGTAGCGTGATGCTGTCAGTGGGTTGCAGCACGACGACGTCAATGGTCACCTTGCCATCAAAGGTAAGTGTATCGGCATGCGGCGTTATCTCTACCGCGTAATGCGTGGGCCTAGCGGAACGGGGCAACTGGGTCGTAACCGTGCTCACCGGCGAGCTTGATCTGCGTTGGGCAGCAGCCCCCCCTTGAGCCAAGGAAGGCAGGGAAGTACTGATCAAAGTCAACGTGATGGCAGCTTGCAGGATGTATCGCACAGTGATTGCCTTGGAGAGGTGGACGCGATGTTTGGCTTATATCTAAAGTTATTAAAAAAATATTAGAAAATTATTGTAGGGTGCGAAATACTATGCGCGGGAGCGTAGTTCAAGCCCGCAAGACGCAGGAGCCGCTGAATGGCTAGACGCCATCGATCCGCAGGACTTAATAACTCATCCTCAATAAGTTTCATTATTTATATTTTGACATGACTGTGTTTGCAAGAAATCGCAAGCCATTTTTGCTTTGTGTGGAAAAAATGCCGCAAAATTAGTTTTCCTTATGGGGCTGAGGGTATCATTAGGTCGCCGAATGCCATTTCATTCAAGGCATATATTGGGAATTCAACGAAAAAATAAGAGCTCCGCGCTTGTTAAGCGCGGAGCCAATAAAGGCATTTTATGAAAATGCGGCTTCTTCAAAACAAATTAATGAAATTCATGCTAATCGGCAGGCGTGCTCTCTCCTTGGTAGGAATACTTGCGTTTATTGATGAATTTATCATTTCTTTTCGCTTGCGCTGCGCGATTTGGCTAGATAACTGACGGCCAGTATCAGGAACCACATCGGGCTGGCCAACAGCGCCTGGCGTGTGTCGGTCTGTAAGGTCAGTAAGACAATTACGAAGGCGAAGAACGCGAGGCATACGTAGCACATCAGCACACCGCCGGGCATCTTGAAAGCTGACACTGCGTGTAGCTCCGGGCGCTTGCGCCTATAGGCGATGTAAGCGCACAGAATCAACGACCACACGAACATGAAGAGCACCGCCGACAATGTCGTGACCAGAGTAAAGGCGGTGATTAGGTTGGGGATTAGGTACACCAGCATGGCGCCCAACAACAAGCAAACGCAGGAGAACAGCAAGCCGCGTGCTGGCACTGCTGCACGAGAGAGCTTCGCAAATCCCTTTGGTGCATTTTGCTCTTCGGCAAGGCCGTAAAGCATGCGACTGGTCGAAAATAGACCGCTGTTAGCCGACGAGGTGGCGGAGGTGAGCACTACAAAATTAATCAGACTTGCCGCCGCTGGTATTCCGGCAAGTACGAATAGCTCCACGAACGGACTTTTGCCGGCCACTACCTGCCGCCAGGGCGTCACGGCCATGATAGCGATCAGGGCAAGCACATAGAAAATCAGAATTCGGACAGGGATTGAATTGATCGCTTTAGGCAGGTTGCGATGCGGGTCGGCGGTTTCTGCAGCAGTGGTGCCGACCAGCTCGATGCCGACAAAGGCGAACACTGCGATCTGGAATCCGGCGAAGAACCCGCCAATTCCCATTGGGAACATGCCGCTGTCATTCCACAGATTGGACAGCGATGCCAGGTTGCCGGAAGGCGAACGGAACCCCCACATCACCAGCCCCGCGCCAGTAATGATTAATGCGCAGATGGCGATGATCTTAACTAGTGCGAACCAGAACTCTAGCTCGCCGAAGAGCTTCACTGTCACCAGGTTCAACGCAAGCAAGAGTAATACACAAATCACCGCTGGAATCCACGGCGCTAGGTCCGGAAACCAGAACTGTGCGTAAGCAGCGATCGCGATGACATCCGCAATGGCGGTGATGATCCAGCAGAACCAATAGGTCCATCCACAGAAGAAGCCCGCCCATGGGCCAAGCAAATCTGTGGAAAAGTCGATGAACGACTTATATTCGAGGTTGGACAACAGCAGCTCGCCCATGGCACGCATAACAAAGAACAGCATTGCGCCGATGATCAGGTAGACGAACAGGATTGAAGGCCCAGCCAAGCTGATCGTCTTGCCCGAACCCATGAACAAGCCGGTGCCGATTGCCCCGCCAATGGCGATTAGCTGCAAGTGGCGGTTGGAAAGACTGCGCTGTAGATGATCGGGCGCGGATGGGTCAGACATGGGGAGCGGACCGGCGACTAATGAGCTGGCTAACGTACATCTTCGTTGATCATATTGTTGCCTAGTAACGCAAATTGAAACCGCGAAGCGAATGTTTCAAGATTATTGGAAGCGCAATAAAATTTATAATCGTCACTGCTACATGAGAGCTTCGTAAAAAAATACGTGACTGCATATTGGATAATGATTGACTAATGATTTGGCGTGCAAATTTTACTGGCGAGCTCGATTCGTCTTAACCATTTATCGCTTGGCGTTGAAATAATGGCCTGGGCTGGCACGTGCCGACCAGGAAGCCCACGGTTGAGATGAATTTCGTTCGAAACACTGAGTAACCTTCTTATGCCTGTGCTGTCCTGCGTGGCAGAGTGGGCCGAGCCGCCGCCGCAGACCTGCGTCCGGAGCGATGGCGCGATGCATGCCAATCTTGTCCGCAACGAGCGCGACGAACGCTCGCACTTGAAGTGGACACATCTATGTTTATCGGGGTTAGGGAGCGTTTAAAAGACTGCGCCCGCCGTGTTGCTGTTCAATGCTTGATATCAGTTGCAGCTGCTCACTGAAGCGCTGCAGATCGCTGGCTTCTCCGGGGCTGGTAAGGCCGTGTGTAGGAGTGAGACTGATAATGAATGCACGAACTGGCTAGGCTGATATTGTTCCACTCCAGTATGCGTACCAGCCGCCGCTCGCGGTCGCTGACCAGCGGCTGGTTCACGCAGCGTAGGATCTTGACCTACGATTTCAAGTTAGGCGCGCCATCTGCGTTGTCCGATGCATAGGCGTTGATGATCGCTGCTACCAGCCCTGGGAAGCGGGCGTTGATTTCTGGAAATCTCGAATGGTTCCGCATCTCAACACCGTGACGCTCGCTGCGGATCAGTCCAGCCTCGCGCAAGATCTTGAAATGATTCGACAGCGATGATTTCGGAATCACGCGATCGCCCAGCTCGGCGACAGAAGCACACGCCTCGACATGGCCGTCAGTGAGGATCTTGGCAAGGATCGCCGCACGGTTGGGGTCCGACAGCGCATGGAGAATCGCGGCGGGTCGAACGTCTTCGATAGCAGGATGAAGTAAGGGTCTCATGGTGATTTTCTGCAGCGCTTGACCTTGGTGGCCATAGTTCATAATATCCGAACTACGGGACTATGGTGTGCGTTCTGCAGCTCTGGTCAATGTCGATGTCAAAAGTAACAACCGAGGATAGCAACATGAAGAAGCTGGCAGGTAGGGTGGCAGTGGTGACGGGGTCCTCAAAGGGGATCGGCGCTGGCATCGCAAAGGCGTTGGCGGCAGAAGGCGCATCAGTAGTGGTCAACTACGCGTCGAGCAAGGCGGGAGCAGATGCCGTGGTTGAGGCTATCTCCGCAGCAGGCGGCAATGCGTTTGCAGTCCGGGCAGACATCTCCATCGCCATCGAAGCACAGGCACTTATTGAATCTGCGGTGACGCAGTTCGGGCGTCTCGACATACTGGTAAACAACACTGGGGTCTGGGATGTGGGAGCGGTAGAGCACGTCACAGAGGATCAGTACCGTCGCCTATTCGACGTTAATGTTCTAGGCATGGTCATGACCACACAGGCCGCCATCAAGCATCTTCAAGATGAAGGCAGCATCGTCAACATCTCCTCCTCAATCACCACCTTGCGATCGCCAGGTACATCGCTGTACACCGCTAGCAAGGCGGCCGTGAACGCAGTTTCTGGTGTGTTAGCCAAGGAACTTGCCCCCCGCAAGATTCGGGTCAACGTCGTCAGCCCAGGATTTGTAATCACTGAAGGAACGATCACTGCCGGCATCGTCGGTTCGGAAATGGCAAGTGGCATCGTGGCGCAGACGCCCCTTGGACGTGCAGGCCAGCCGGAAGACATCGCAAGCGTGGTGACGTTCCTTGCATCTGACGATGCCCGATTCGTGACCGGTGAGGAGATCCTGGTCACCGGCGGATTACGCTGACCAATGCCTTCATGCAGCTGGCCTGACCCGGCCGGCTGCAAAAGGCGCGAGACTTTCCTCAATAAGTATGCGGAACTGTTGTGGCGCGTCTACCTGCGGACAGGCGGACACCCCTCGGACGTCCGCGGACACCGTGCGACCAGTAGGGATAACATCTGTCGCGGAAGAGCTTGGCATGGATCCTGCCTGACCTACCTGATCTATCAAGGCTCTCATCTAATGGCATCCGTTCCAAAGCACCGCCCGTCTTCGAGCCGCGTACTTTCTGTCTTCTGCGCCGCCTTGGTGCTCGGGTCCGAGATGCTTTCCCCTGCTAGCGCGCAACAGGCCCCACAGTCGAGCACCGCTTATCAGGGATGGGCTGCCATGGCGGACAAAGATGTCGACTTCTCGCTGCAATGGTTCCGGGACCAATCCATCATGGCCGTGTACCCAGATCCTTCAGGGTTCGAGGTCACTCTGTCGAAAGCTCGCAAACAAGCCGATGCGTACCTACAGCAGGTCAAGAATTTTGAGGGCTCGACGTCCCCCGCCGTGAATAGCGGTCGGATTTAGAGTCCAGAGTTGATGATATGGGTGTTTGCTAAGTGTTGGGCATAAGTAGCCGGCGTCATGCCGCCGATTGCCTTCTTGGGTCGTTCCTCGTTGTATTCGCGTCGCCAGCGTTCGATCTCGGTGCGCGCATGCAGCAGTGTTGGGAACCAGTGTTCGTTGAGGCATTCGTCGCGTAGCCGGCCGTTGAAGGATTCGACGTAGGCGTTCTGGTTCGGTTTGCCTGGTTGGATCAGTCGCAACTGCACGCCACGGGCATGCGCCCAGACGACTATGGCATTGCCGCAAAACTCCTTGCCGTTGTCGGTACGGATGACCTGAGGCAAGCCACGACTGAGGGCCAGCCGGTCCAGCACCCGCGTCACACCATGGCCCGAGATTGCACGCTCCACCTCAATGGTCACTGCTTCGTGTGTCGCGTCGTCTACGATCACCAGACACTTGATCACCCGGCCTTCGGCGGTGCGGTCGAAGACGAAATCCATCGACCACACCTGGTTGGCCCGCGCCGGCCGAAGCAGCGGCTGGCGCTCACCCACCGGTACTTTTTTCCGCTTGCGGCAACGGACTTGTAGCTGCTGCTCGCGGTACAACCGCTCCACGCGTTTGTAGTTCACGAGGCGTCCCTCCTGTCGCAGTTTGAGATAGATCATTTCCACGCCATAACGGCGATGGTGATGCGCCAACGCACCGATGCGTTCGCGCAGTTCGACGTTGCGATCTTCGCGCTGGCGATAACGCAGTGCACTGGCGCTCATGCCGATCACTGCCAACGCATGACGCTCGCTAGCACCACGATCGATCCACTCGCGCACCAGCGTACGACGTGCCGGTGCGCTCACCACTTTTTTCGCAGTGCATCCTTGATCAGGTCGTTCTCGAATAGCTGCTCGGCTAGCAACTTCTTCAGTCGCGTGTTCTCGGCCTCAAGGTCCTTGAGCCGCTTGGCATCGGGCACACTCATGCCGCCGAACTTGCTGCGCCATAGGTAATAGGAGGCCTCGCTGAAGCCATTCCGCCGGCAAAGGTCCTTGATGGCCACGCTCGCTTCAGCTTCGCGCAGGAAGCCAATGATCTGCTCTTCGGAAAAACGCTTCTTCACGTCCAATCTCCTCGGGATAGGAAATTGGACTCCAAACTGGGGCGCTACTCAAAATCGGGGGGCGTCGACCTGGACACAACTGACGCCGGGTTGAATGGCTTGCGCAACCGCACCACGCTTGAACTCCGCTTTGAACTTCCTTCGCTCGGACATGAGCAATCATCAGGGCCTCGATCGGCTTTCTTGTAAGGTCCGTGATAGCCAGGGTAAACCCGTTAGTAACTCTTACTTCGGCAACGGCGAGCGCCCCGAAATCGACAATACCGCCGCCTCACCCGCTGCGCCGGTCCCCGGCTGGCCACCACCGACAAATACGCGGTAATCGCCGGCTTCCACCGCGCGCTGGCCGCTGCGGTCCACATCGCTCAGTGCACGCGCATCCAGCGAAAAGGTGAGTTCGCGTTGTTCGCCGGGCGCGAGGTGGACGCGCTGAAAACCGACCAGGCTGCGCAGCGGCGATTGCGGGCGGTCCGGATACTGCAGATATACCTGCGCCACTTCATCGCCAGCGCGGCTGCCGGTATTGCGCACCGTGGTGGTCACCTGCAGCGTGCTGCCGGCTTGCAGCGTGCTGGTGGACAGGCGCGGCGCGTCGTAGGCAAAACTCGTATAGCTCAGCCCATAGCCGAACGGAAACAGCGGCTCGCCCTTAAAGTAGCGGTAGGTGCGGCCCTTCATGTCGTAGCTGACGTACGGCGGCAGGTCCTTGGTGGAGCGGTAGAACGTCACCGGCAGGCGCCCGCCGGGGTTGTCGTCGCCGGCGAGTGCGCGCGCGATGGCGGTGCCGCCGGACTGGCCGGGATACCATGCCGCCACGATGGCGTCGGCGTTGGCCTTGGCCCAGTTCAGCGCCACCGCGCTGCCGCTCATCAACACCACCACCAGCGGTTTGCCGGAGGCTTTGGCGCGTTCCAGCAAGGCTTGCTGTGGGGCGGGCAGGGCGATGTCGTTGCGATCGCCACCGTCGAAGCCGGGCACGTCGATGCGCAGTTCCTCGCCTTCCACATCCGGCGACAGGCCGACGAAGGCCACGACCGCATCGGACTGCGCCACCGCCTGTTCGGCCTCGGCCAGTTGCGCGGCGGCCGGTGCCAGCCACTCCAGGCGCAGGCCCTGGTCCTGGCCGCGATGCTCCATTTCCAGACGGATCTTGCGCGGGCGGGTGTCGTCGAAATGCAGCACGGTTTCCACACTGCGGCCATCGGCGTTGTGCATGCCGGCCGGCACGTGCTTGTCTTCGGCGTTGCCGGCGACCACCAGCTTGTCGTCGATGTAGAGCCGCACCGGGTCATGCCCGGCGCAATCGAAGCAGCGCGCCACGCGCACCGCCAATGTGTAATCGCCGGTGCCCGGCGGCAACAGCTCGCCGCTCCAGCGCACCGCGTAGCGATTGGCCGGCACGCCCTTGGCCGGGCTGACCTGATCCCAGTTGAAGCTGATGGTGCGGTCTTGCCGCACTACGCGTGGGCTACCGTCCAGATCGACATTGTCGAAATATTCGCCGCGCAATCCCGGCTTGCCGTCGCTGCGCAACGCGGTTTCCGGAATCATGCCCGGCACACCGGCGGCCAGCGGCGCGCCTTGCGCGTAGCGCACCTGCTGCGCACCGAAGTGCTGGCGCAGGCCGAGCAGCGGGGTGATCGGTGTGGAGGAAGTGCCCTGATAGTTGGCTTCCAGTGCGGCCAACGCATCGGCATTGGGGCCGATCACCGCCAGCCGCGTGCCGGCTTTCAACGGCAAGGTATTGGCGTTGTTCTTCAGCAGCACGATCGATTCGGCAGCGGCCTGCAAGGCCAGTGCGCGGTTGGCGGTGTTGTCGATGTCCTTGGCGCCCAGACGCGCATACGGGTCCTTGCGCGGTGCCTCAAGTTCGCCCAGCCGATAGCGCGCGGCAAACAGGCGTACCAGCGATTGATCCAGCAGCGCTTCGTCGACTTCGCCACGTTCGATGGCGGTGCCCAGTGCGCGATACGCATGCCCGCAATTGAGGTCGTGGCCGGCCTTGAGCGATGCGGCCGACGAGCCGGCATTGTCCGGGCGGAAGTAATGGAACTGGGTCATGTCGTCCACCGCATCGCAGTCGGACACCACAAAACCCTTGAAGCCCCAATCGCCACGCACGCGGCCATTGAGCAACCAGTCGGCCGCGCAGGCCGGTGTGCCATGCAGGGAGTTGTAGGCGCACATCACCGACCAGGCCTGTCCATCGACCAGTGCCGCGCGGAAGGCGGGGGTATAGGTCGCTTCGACATCGCGCGGCGACACGTCCACATCGAAACCATGCCGGCCCGGTTCCGGGCCGCTGTGCACGGCAATGTGCTTGGGCGTGGCGATGGTGCGCGGATGGTTCAGATCATCGCCCTGCAGGCCGCGAATGAAGCCCACTGCCAGCTGCCCGGTGAGGAAGGGATCCTCGCCGTAGGTTTCCATGCCACGGCCCCAGCGTGGGTCGCGGAAGATATTGATGTTGGGCGACCAGATGGTCAGCCCCGCGTAACGGGGGTGGTCCTTGCCGGGGCCGCCGGCCAGATTGAACTTGGCGCGCGCCTCGGTGGACACCACGGTGCCCACCTGCTGCATCAGGGCAGTGTTCCAACTGGCGGCCAGGCCGATTGCCTGCGGAAATACCGTGGCATAGCCATTGCGCGCGATGCCGTGCAGGCCTTCGCTCCACCATTCGTAGGCGGGGATGCCCAGGCGCGGAATGGCCGGCGCATCGTTCATGGCCTGCGCCACTTTTTCGTCGCGGCTCATCTGCGCCACCAGTGCGGCTGCGCGTTGTTCGGGGCTGCTGCTGCGGTCGGCGGTGGCAGCGTGCGCGATGCACGGCAGCCCAAGGCTCAGGCCCAGCGCAATGGCAAGGGGCGATACAAACACGGATGACATCAATGCACTCCTGCGCAGTGGCGCTGCGGCCATGCGTCTTTTGTTTTTGTTATTGAGGCGGGGGCAACAAGGGGGATTACTTTTTTACGGACAGCGTTGCCCTCATCCGCCCCTGCGGGGCACCTTCTCCCGCAGGCGGGAGAAGGAGATGCTCTCGGTGTTCGGGTGGCAAGGTGTTCGGGTGCCAATGGGAAACGCGATCCACTCGTTCTGTTGATCGTCCTGCAGTTGATCGCCCTGCAATCGCCATACGTTCCTTCTCCCGCCCTGCGGGAGAAGGTGCCCGCAGGGCGGATGAGGGCCGCATCACTTCGCTTCGGCCGGCTCCGGCGGCGCGCCGGCCAGCGTGCTGGCCAG
The DNA here is from genome assembly GCF_001423585.1 of Xanthomonas sp. Leaf148. Classification (GTDB taxonomy): domain Bacteria; phylum Pseudomonadota; class Gammaproteobacteria; order Xanthomonadales; family Xanthomonadaceae; genus Xanthomonas. Next base: position 1,369,382 of record NZ_LMOP01000008.1, read on the forward strand.
GTCGCGCAACTGCAGCGCGGCCTGCACCTGCGCCAGCGGCAGCTTGCTGGACACGTGCACCGTCAGCGGCTCGCCCGGCAACAGGTCGAAGGCGTTGTCGGCCACGTTCACGTCCAGATCGCCGAACGACAACCACAACTCGCGCGCCAGCGTGTCGCTGCGCAAGGTCAGCGCGTAGCCATCGCCATCGGCGCGCCATTGGCTGTCGATCTTGGCGGTCGGCAACGCCAGTTGCTTGGCCGGCGCGAAGAACACCACTTCGCGCGACAACAGCTTCTCGCCATCGAACAACTCGAACACCGCATAGCTGCGCTTCGGGTCGGCCTTGCCCAGCAATTGCGCATCGCTGAAGTTGCCCACCTGCAGGCTGCTCAGTGGTTTGACGCTGGCCTTTTGCTCGCGCTTGCTCAGCACCTTGCCGTCCATACTCATCACCCGCATGCGCCAGCGTGCATCCAGGCCGGTGGTGCGGTCCGACACCAGCGACACCTGGGTCTGGCCCTTGTCGTTACGCAGCGCGGCGATCATCTCCGGCGCATAGAAGCGGCGCGCGTGGTATTGCAGCGCCTTCCAGCGGCCGTAGTAATCCACGCTGGACCACGACGCACCCGGCCACACATCGTTGAGCTGCCAATACAGCGAGCCCATCGATTGCGGACGCGAGGCGCGCAGATGCGAGGCGGCCAGGTTGATGCCTTCGGCCTGCATCAACTGGCTCAGATACACGAAGCTTTCGAAGTCCTTGGGCTCGCCGAACTCGCGGCGGATGTACAGCATCAGCCGCTTGTTGCCATTACCCTTGTCAAACTTCTGATGCGCGCGCATCACCGGCGATTCCGGGTCCATGTCCGCGGCATCGGCAAACACACGCAAGGTGCGCATGTCCGGGAACGACTGCAGGCCGTATTCGGACATGAAACGCGGGGTGACGTTGAGGTATTCGGTCACCGGCAGGGCCGGGCCGCCCCACACTTTCCAATAATGCATGTCGCCATCGTTGGCCTGGTCGGCACCGCCGTCGAAATCGGTGCCCGGCGAGGTGGCCCAATACGGCACGTCGCTATCGTAGGTGGCCACCACTTCGCGGAACACGGTGCCGAACAGCGTGGTCATGCCGCGCTCGATGCGGGTGCGTTCTTCCGGGTCCACCGACTGCTTGAACTTGACCCGATCGCCCCAGTTTTCCCAGCCGGTCTGCACTTCGTTGTTGCCGCACCACAACACGATGCTGGGATGGTCGCGCAGGCGCTTGACCTGTTCGATCGCCTCCTGCCGCGTGTTCTCGCGGAACTCCACGTCGTACGGCGGCACCGCGCCACCGAACATGAAGTCCTGCCAGATCATGATGCCCAGCTCGTCGGCCACCTCGTAGAAGTGATCGTCCTGGTAATGCCCGCCACCCCACATGCGCAGCATGTTCATGTTGGCATCGCGCGCATCCTGCAAGGTGCTGCGCATGCGCTCCTGGCTGACGCGCGAGGGGAACGCATCCAGCGGGATCAGGTTGGCGCCCTTGGCGAAGATCGGGATGCCGTTGATCACGATCTCCATGCTCTTGCCCCACTTGTCTTTTTCGCGGCGCAACTCCACCGAACGCAGGCCGGTGACGCGCTTGATCTGCTGGCTGTCGCCATCGGCATCGCGCACGGTGGCCACGAAGGTGTAGCGGTCCTGCGCGCCGTAGCCGGCCGGAAACCAACGCTTGGGCTTGGCAATCCGAACTGCGAGATCGATGCGGTTCTGGCCCGGGTCGATCACCGCGTCTTGGGTGAACTGGCCGACCTTTTGTCCATCCGGACCCAGTACATCCAGCGTTACCTGCACCGGCCCGCTGCGGCCAGCCTGCAGTTCCAGTTGCGCCTGCAATTGCGCGCTGTCAGCGTCCACGCGCTGCTGGTCGATATGCAAGCCGTCCACGCGCACGGCATCCCATGCTTCCACGCGCACATCTTTCCAGATGCCGGCATTGACCATGCGCGGGCCCCAGTCCCAGCCGTAGCTATACGGCGCCTTGCGCACGTAGGTGGAACTGTGGCGTCCATCCGGCTCGTCGCCGAACGCCGAATCGTAGGCGCCCGGCAGCGCATACGGCTGCTTTGCCAGCCAGGGCTGAATCTTCTTGATCGGCGAGAAGAAGGTGATTTCCAGCACGTTGTCGCCGCGCTTGAGCAGCGATTTGGCGTCCACGCGCCACTGCCGGAACATGTTGTCGGCGCTGAGCAGCTTCTTGCCGTTGAGGGTGACCTCGGCCAGCGTGTCCAGGCCATCGAACACCAGCTCCACATGCGCGCGCTTGAGCGTGGCCGCATCCACGTTGAAGCGGGTCTGGTATTGCCAATCGCTTAAGCCCGCCCACTGGATCTTGCCCTCGTTGTCGCGCAGGAACGGGTCCGGCACCACCTTGGCGGCGATCAGATCGGTCTGCACCACGCCCGGCACCTGCGCCGGCATCCAGCTGGCCGCCTTGGGATAGGTCTTGGCCTGTTCCTGCCCCGGCACCAGGCGCACCTGCCAGCCGCTGTCCAGGGTCACTGCCGTAGGCGGTGCCGCCCAGGCCTGCGAAAGTGCAAAGGTCAGGGCAAGCCCGAGCCGGGCGGGGGTGAGCAGGGACAGTGCGGGGGCAGTGCGGTGCGACAGGGGCATGGGTGAGTCTCCTTGGATGGATCAGCGCGTGGCGGCGGGGGGCGCCTGCGCGGTGGTTTCAATCAGTTGGACGGCGCCGATGGCATACAACGGGCCGCGAATCGGCGCAGTGACGCGCAGGCACAGATCGTGGGTGCCGGTGCGTGCAGGCAGCGGCGTTTCCAGGGTGAATTGTTCGCCCAGGGTGTCGCTCTTGGGCAGTTGCACGCTGGCGATCAGTTCGCCGTCGCAACCCTGGCGCACTTCCAGCTCGCCGCCGCGGGTCTTGGCCGGGTACTGCACCACCTTGGATTGCTCGTGCGCCAGGCCGAAGTTGTTGGGCAGGCGCGCGGCCTCGATGCGGATCGCGCCGATGCCATCCAGGCGTGCCTGCGGATACAGCCGGCAGGCATGAAACAGATCGACGTTGTAAACCGGCGTATCGGCGCCGGTCATCTCCGGCAGCAATGGCAGGCGCAGGCCGAGCGCGCCAGTCTCCACGCAATCGCGCAGGCCTTGCGTGTCCACGCGCAACAGCGATGCACGGTCGAAGGTGCGGCTGCGCGTGGCGGCCAGCGGCGCGCCGTCGGCGGTGAATGCGGTGGCCTTGACCGTGGTCGGCAGGTTGATCGCAAACGGTGCCTCATAGCGTGGCGATGTGGGGCTAGGGTCGCTGCCGTCCACGGTGTAATGCAGTGCGCCTGCGCCAGTCTGCGTGCTCAACGCTACCTTGGCCGGGCTGCCGGAGAGCACCGGGTTGGGGCCGTTTTCCAGCGCGATATCGGCAGCAAACGCACCGTCGCTGTAGGCGATGTCCAGTGCCTTGTAGCGCTGCAACTGCGCCGGCAACCGCGCCAGAAAGTTTTTCCACTCGCGTGCGCTCGGCGGCGACCAGGTCATCTCCGCTACCGCCGCCAGACGCGGGAACAGCGCGTGATCAATATGCCAGCGCGAGGGGATGTATTCGGACCACAACGCGCCTTGTGCGCCCAACACATGCCTGGCCTGCTCGGTGGTGAGGTCGCTCGGGACCGGATCGAACGCGTACACCTTCGACAACGGCAGCACCGTCAGGCGACCGTTGGGCTCGTCGCTACGCGTGGTCTGCAGGTTATCCAGGTACAGCCAGTCGCCCGGTGCCAGCACCACATCGTGTCCCTGTCTGGCGGCGGTGACCGCACCTTCGACGCCACGCCACGACATCACCGACGCACTGGCCGGCACGCCGCCTTCCAGAATCTCGTCCCAGCCGATCATGCGCCGGCCGTGCTTGGTGAGGTAGGTCGCAAGCTGTTCGTTGAACCAGCCTTGCATGGCATGGGCATCCTTGACGCCCAGCTTGCGCATCTGTGCGCGAACGGCCGGCGAGGCTTCCCATTGATCCTTGACCGCCTCATCGCCACCGATGTGGATATAGGTGGACGGGAACAGCGTCAGCACCTCGTCCAGCACATTGGTGATGAAGGTGAGGCTGCGTTCGCTGGTGTTGAACAGATACGGGTTGACGCCCCAGTCCACGCCCACCTGGGTGCGCACGCCGGGGACGCCCACCTCTTCCGGGTAGGCGGCAACCGCCGCCTGCGCATGGCCGGGCATGTCCAGCTCGGGCAGCACGGTGATGTGCAGGCGCGCCGCATACGCGACGATTTCGCTGATCTGCTCTTGCGTGTAAAAGCCGCCGGAGCGCTCCGGTGTGCCGTGTCTGCCGGCACCCGGCGGCGTGCGCCAAGCACCAACCTCGGTGAGTTTGGGGTAACGCTTGATTTCGATGCGCCAGCCCTGGTCATCGGTGAGATGCCAATGCAGCACATTGAGCTTGTGCACCGCCATCGCATCGAGCACATGCTTGACGGTGTCCACGTCGTGGAAGTGGCGGGCCACGTCCAGATGCTGACCACGCCAGCCAAAGCGCGGCCAGTCGCGGATACTGACGCCGGGCACCGCCACCGCGCCCTTGCGCGCATCCGGGGTCATCAATTGCCAGGCACTGATTGCGCCATAAAACAGGCCGGCACCATCGCGCGCGGCAATGCGGATACCGGTGGCGTCCACATCCAGGCGATAGCCTTCTTTCTGCGTCACCGCTGCCTGCGCATTGCGTTCCAGGCGGATGCTGGCCGGCGAGGGCGTGGCTTCTGCACGCACTTCCAGTGCAAGCCCACGTGTGCGCTTGAGCAGGCCGGCAAGGTACTCGGCGCTGCGACGCGCATCGGCGTCGCCTGCCACGATCGAGATCACCGTGCCGGTGCCCACGCTGAAACTGCTGGCGTTGCGCTTGGCCTCCACCGGTGCGGGAATCAGCGGCAGCGGCGCAGTTGCGGAAGGTGACGCCGCCGTCGCGCCTGCGTTAACCGCTGCCGGTGCCGTAGCTGCGTCGCGTTTGCCGCAACCGGTGAGCGCCAGTGCGGCCAACGACAGTGCAAGCAACCGCGACGGCAACTGCATCGATAACGGCTTCTTGCCTAACGGCATGTCCAACAACAGCGCCCTCGACAACAACATGCGTGGCGTACGACTGGTGTTGGACATCATGCAATCACATCCCGAAGTAGCGGAGAGCGTGTCGCTGCGCGGTTGCATGCGCGCAGCCAAATGGAACAACACCATATCGCATCGACACCACCGCTCGGTCATGCCGACGATGGCGATGCGCGGCAGCCACGCACAGTAGCAAAGCCGCAGCGACTCACACAGGCACTGGCGCACGCTTCATCGGCGTGCACCAGGCATGCAACAGGGATCAGCGATGCGCGGTCGGCAGCTCGTCCCACACCTTCGGGTCTTCGGCGCCCAGCACCCAGCAGCTGAAACCTTCCAGACCGTATTGCTTGGCCATCTCGTAGCGTGCCTTGAAGCTGCGCGCGTCCGGGCGGAACACCCACTCGCGCATGTCGTCGCGGTAGAAGTAGAACCACGATTCCTGTTCGACCGGATCCCACTGCACGGTAGCGTTCTGTTCGATCGCCAGCGGGAAGGATTCGTCGGCATCGATGTAGGTTGCGGAAATATTCGACGCCTCGGTGCCGTCTTCCTTCACCGGGTTGCCGGTGAACCAGCGGTAGCCATAGGTGGCGATGCCCAGCGAGAGCTTTTCTTTCGGCACCTGGGTGATTGCGTAATCCAGATGCTTCTTCATCCACACCATGCCATCGACCGGGCCGGGCGTGGTCCAGCGGGTGTGCTGGTCGTAGGTCATGATGCTGACCAGATCCGCCGCCTGGCCCAGCGCCTTCAGGTCATACGCACCGCGCCAGTATTCCCACATCCACTTGGAAAACTGGCCGCCTTCGGCGTGGCCCGGTGCATTGGGTACCACCGCCACCGACATCTTGAAACCGGCCTTGTGCAGCGCATCGGCGGTCTGCTTGACCATCAAGGTGTAGGCGTCGCGATCGGTCCAGGCGATGTTCTCGAAATCGAACTGAAAGCCGTAGTACTTGTGCTGTTTGCCGTGGATCAACAGCGATTCGATCATGCGCTTCTTGGCCGCTTCGTCATGCATCAGCTTGTGGAAGCCGTCGCGACCGGTGGTCATCGACAGGATCGGCATCACCCGCAGCTTCTTCTGCTTGGCGATGTCGTACAGGTACATATTGGGCGTGCCGTTGACCAGGCCGTTTTGATCCACGCCATACCAGGTCGGCACCACCACATCGATCTTGTCGACGTTGGCAATGAACGAGTTGGTCGATTTCTGCGTGTTCATCAGATAGAACAACGCCGTGGGGTTCTTGGCCAGGGCCGGGACGCAGGCAAATGCCAGCGCAAGCAACATCCAGGTCAATCGTTTGCTCATGGAGGACAACATCCGTCAGGGAGTAGGGGGAGAAAGGTCGATGCGGAACACATAGGCGCTCTCGCCAACCGGCTTTACGGGGAGGCGCAGATGCAGGCCATCGGCGCGTTGTTCGAACGGGATCTTCTTGCCGTTGGCCAGCAAAGTGACCCCGCGCACGCCATCGGCCGGCGTGAGTGAGCGGATCACCGCCTCGCCATCGGTCGGCCAACCCAACTCGATCGCATACAGTGCGCCATCGCGGGTGGTGAAGCGGAAATCGTCGGACGTATATGGCTTGGTCTTGACGTCCTGGAAGGTGCCGCCCACCACTTCGGTCGGGCCTTCGCCATACACGCGCCACGGCTTGCTGTCGTAGATCGCGCCGCCGTTGGTCTTGAGCCACTTGCCGATCGCCAGCAGGATGCCGCGCTCGGTGTCGGGGATCGAGCCATCGGCACGCGGGCCGATGTTGAGCATCAGGTTGCCGTTCTTGGCCACCACATCGGCCAGCATGTGGATGATGAAAGTGGGCGATTTATAGGTGTCGTTTTCGATATAACCCCACGAGGCATTGCTGACCGAGGTATCGGTCTGCCAATGCGTGGGATGGATGCCGGTGAGCTGGCCGCGTTCGATATCCAGCGTGCCGGCGCCTTCCGGAAACGCGCCGAGCTTGTAGTTCACCACCACGCCGCGATCGGCCTCGGTGCGCGCTGCGCCCTGGTTGTAGTAATACGCCAGCATCGTCGGCAGGCTGCGCCGGAACGTTGGGTGGGCAATCCACCAATCGAAATAGATCAGGTCCGGTTGATAGGTATCGATCAACTCGGTGGTGCGCGCCAGCCAGTCGTCCAGCCAGGCCTGCGACACCGGCGTCCAGTCGTTGGTGACATCGCCGTCGTCCTTGCCCGGCAGGCGCACCTGCGCCGGGCCGTACAGCGCTGCATAGCGCGGGTCGTTGACGTCCGAATCGAACTTGCGCCCGCCGTCGAAGAACCAGTTGTGTTCGGCGCGGTGCGACGACAAACCGAAGTGCAGGCCTTGCGCACGGATTGCGGTGGACAGCTCGCCCAGCAGGTCGCGCTTGGGCCCCATCTTCATTGCGGTCCAGTCCGACAACTTGGAGTCGTACAGCGCAAAGCCGTCGTGGTGTTCGGCCACCGGCACCACGTAGCGCGCGCCGGATTGCCGGAACAGTTTGGCCCAGCCAGTGGGGTCGAACTTGGGCGCGGTGAACTTGGGAATCAGATCCTTGTAGCCGCTGGTCGCTTGCGGGCCGTAGGTCGCCACGTGATGGGCGAATTCCTTGGAGCCTTGCAGATACATGTTGCGCGAATACCACTCGCTACCAAACGCCGGCACCGAGAACACGCCCCAATGGATGAAGATGCCGAACTTGGCATTGTCGTACCACGCAGGCGATTGATACGCCTTCAGCGCAGCCCAGTCGGGGCGGAACGGGCCCTTGCGCGCGCCGGCTTCGGCTTCGCGCACCAGACGCTCGCGTTCGGGCGCGTACTTGGCGGTGGCATCGAGCCACTGCTGGTCGATGACCTCGGGGCTGAGCGTGGTGGCCGTGGCTGCAGTGGGCGATTGCGCGCTGAGCGTGGCAGCAGGCAACGCCAGCAGCAGACCGAGCGCGAGCATTCGCGTTCTGGGTGCAGCTCCGGCGTGGCGGCGGGATGGAGCCGCATGGATGCGGCTATCGGTCGTCATGGGAACTGCTCCTCTAAGCGAAACGTGTCGGTCGCATGCAGCCGGCACGTGGATGGCAAAAGCGGGCCTGGCCATGCTCCCTCAACCGCGAAGGGGCGTGGCCAGTACCACTCCTTGGTACAACATCGACCTGTGCGCTGCATGCAACGCACAGGTCAAAAAAAAGCGCGCCACCGTGGAGGGTCGGTGGCGCGCCGGTGCTACATCAGAACTTGAAGTTGAGCTGGGCCTGATAGCCGCGGCCGTTCTTGTAGAACGCCGTGGGGGTATCGCGGGTGTTGCTGAAGACCCGGTAGGTGGAATCCAGCAGATTGGTCGCGCCGACGGTGATGCCCATGTAGTCGGTGATCTGGTACGAGGCGTTCAGATCCAGCTGCTTGTAAGCATCTGCAAAGTCACGCGACTCCAGACGACCGATCTGGGTGAAGTACTTCGAGCGGTAGCTGTAGTTCACACGCACCATCCAGTCGCCGTGTTCCCAGTAGGGGATCACGTTGTAGGTATCGCGCGACAGGTACGGCAGATTCAGACCGGAGCTGGAGTCGGACTCGGCAAAGGTGTAGTTGGCCTGCAAACCGAAGCCCAGCCCGAAGCTCTGCTGGTAATTGACCGACACACCCTTGACCTTGGCATCGGACACGTTGACCGGTGTGGTCACCTGGTACAGGCCAGCGATGGCCGGCGGTGCCGGATTCAGCTGCTGGGTGACCGTGGTGTTGACGATGTAGGAGCTGATGTCGCGATAGAACACTTCACCGGACAACATGCTGGACGGAGCGAAATACCACTCGGCCGCCAGATCGTAGTTGGTGGACTCGTACGGCTTCAGATCCGGGTTGCCGCCGTTGGCGGTCAGGTTGCCGTTACCGCTGTTGACAGTGAACGTACCTGCCAGATCGGCGTAACGCGGACGGGCGATGACCTTGGCCGCCGAGAAGCGCAGCACCGTGTCGTCGGTGATGTCGTAGGCGATGTTGAAGCTCGGCAACGCCTTGCGGTAGTCATTGGTTTCGGCCACGCGCTGGAAGCTGGTGCCGCCGTCATTGCTCTGCCAGAACTGCGACTTGTCGGTGGTGTCGACCAGGCGCACGCCGACGTTACCGCGCCACTTGCCGGTCTCGTAGTTCAACTGCGTGTAGACGTTCTGAGTGATTTCCTTGACGTCGAACGACGCGCCAAAATCGGTGCGGTATGGGCCCTGCGGCTGCGACAGCAAGTAGCTGCGCACGGCGCCCAGGTTGGCGGTTGGCCAGGTGGTCAAGTCGCCGCTGGCACCCAGGCCGTCGTACAGGCTGCTGGGTGTGGTGCCTGGGTTGAACTGCGTCAGCGACACCGGGTCGGTGGTGTTGATGCGGTTACCGCGCGCGTCGACGCCGTTGTTGTGGTTGATGTACTTGTAGCCGAACTGCAGCTTGGTGAACGGGCCCCATTCCAGGTCGCGCGCGGCATCCCACTGGAAGTACTTTTCGTCGTCCTTGCTCTTCTGGTAAGCGATACCGCCGGCCTGCATGATGCCGGTGGTGGTGCCCGGGATATTGCCTTCCTGGCCCGGCGCCAGGCCGGCGGGGTTGCCCGGCAGTGCCCAGTTGGAGGCGCCGCCGTTGTCGTAGTTGACCGACGTATTGCTGCCGTCGAACGCGTAATTGTAGCCACCGTCCTGCATCAGGTACTTCATCAGGTATTCGGGGTTCTTGCCACCTGTGGCCTCGGTGTAGCCGGCCTGGGTGGTGAATACCCACTTCTCGCCGGACCAGTCGTGACGCAGGTTCAGGCTCTTGGTGGTGACGGTGCTCTCGCGGTAGTTGGCATCCAGCTGCGCGTACGGCTGACCGGCTGCGCCATCGCTGACCGTGGCCGAGGTCACCACGCCGTTCTGCACATTGGCCTGGGTGATCTTCTGGCGGTCGTCGTTACAGGCCGGGCACACATAACGCGCCTGGCTGAAGTTGTTGTACTTGCCCTTGATGTACAGACCGGTCAGGTTGAACTCGTTCTGCTCGTTGGGCTTCCACTGCAACGCACCCTGCAGGCCGCTGCGCTCGCGGGTCTGCTGGAAGAACGCGCTGCTGATGCCGGCCGGCACGCGGGCGGTGGCCACATCGCTGCCGTCGCCGGTGATGGTGGCCGTCGGCGGAATGCCGGCGCCGGTGGTATAGCCGAAGTACTCGATACCGGCACGTGCCAGGTCCTGCTTGTCGTGCGTGGCGGAGATCAACGCGCCGAAGGTTTCGTCGTCGTTCTTCCAGCTCCACAGCGCCGAACCGCGCGGATTGCCTTCTTCGGAACGGTCGTTGTAGTTGTAGCCGACCGAGCCGCGAATGGTGTTCTTGGGCAGGTCCAGCGGCTTGCGGGTGTGCACGATCACGGTGCCGCCGATCGAGCCTTCGTCGATGCGCGCTTCAGGGGTCTTGTAGACCTCCATCAGGCCGATGATTTCCGGCGACAGCAGGGTGTAGTTGAAGGTACGGCCGCTGGTGTCGGTGGGATTGCCGCCCCAGTCGCCCGAGGCGATGGTCTGGCCGTTGAGCAGCACGCGGTTCAACGCCGGGTCGGTGCCGTTGATGCTGACCTTTTCGCCTTCGCCGAACTGGCGGTCGACGCTGATGCCCGGCAGGTGCGACAGCGATTCGGCCGCATTGATGTCCGGAAACTTGCCGATGTCTTCGGCGCTGATCGCATCGACGATGGAGTTGGCCGAGCGCTTGACCGCCTGGCTCTTCTCCAGCGATGCGCGGTAACCGGTGACGGTGATGGTGTCCAGCTCGGTGGTGGCCGACGGCGTGGCGCCAGCCGGGGCTTGTTGTTCTTGTCCGGCAGCCATTGCAGAGCCGGAGCAGTACAGAGCGGCGGTGATACAGAGTGCTAACGTCGTGGTGCGGCTGTGCATGGCTAAACCTCATTGGTTAGTGCTGTGAGTGCGCATGGCCCGTAGTGGGCACAACGCGCTCGGCGTGGCCGGCAAAACAACACGCCCTGACCGATCGCGGTGATCGCACTCCGTGCTCCGCAATGGCAGCAGGTGGCGTCGATGCGCGTGGTAGAGGAGGTGTCCCCCGTGTGGTGAAGCGGTGGAGCGAATGCGACATCGGCGAGTCGAACGTCGGATGACGCGCCACTCACGAATCTGGCGTGGCAGGCGAGGGAAGCGCCGTTCTTCAGTACCGAACAGTTGCTGGCCCCTCCTGCCAGAACCCCGATTTGGATCGAGTCTCGCGTAGCGTTGACAGCGTTGTCAACACATCGTCACAGATCTCTGAAGCGCTTGCGATTGCGCTGCAATGCAGCATTTTTTGCGACGTGATCGTCGAAGTCGCTGAGAGCGTGCGCACATGCGGGATTCCGTCGCCAACCCTCAATTGGCGGCTTCTATGGCTGGACGGTGTTCCACTGGCACATGCGCGGTTTTTATGCGGAAATCCCCGTGATGCATGCGGATTTTTCGTGGATGATGGGCGGTGCGGGAGAATGCCCTGATCGTCGCCGCCACGGTTGCGTTACAGGGCGATTACTGACAACGTTGTCTACCCGCTGCCGTTCGTCGGACAACGGGACATGACGCCAGCCCGCTGCCACTTATCAGGAGAATGCGTGAGCGCAAGCAGCCCAATGGAAGCGGTGGCCTTTCCGCGCCCCGACACCTTCGTTGCCGCAGACGTGGGAGGGACGCATGTGCGCCTGGCGCTGGTCTGCGCAAGCACCGATACGCGCAAGCCGGTCACCGTGCTGGAGTATCGCAAGTACCGCTGCGCCGATTATCCGGGCCTGGCCGAGATCATGTCCGCGTTCTTTGCCGAGATGGGATGCGCGCCAGTGCGGCGCGGTGTGATCGCCAGTGCCGGTTATGCGCTGGAAGACGGTAGCGTGATCACCGCGAACCTGCCGTGGGTGCTGGCGCCGGAACAGATTCGCCGCCAGCTCGGCATGCAGGCGCTGCATCTGGTCAACGATTTCGAAGCGGTCGCTTACGCGGCCAATTACATGACCGGCAATCAGGTCATGCAGCTGTCCGGCCCCGCTCAGGGCGCGCCCGGCCCGGCGCTGGTGCTCGGTCCCGGAACCGGGCTGGGTGCGGCGGTGTGGATTCCCAACGGCGCCCACCCGATGGTGCTGCCGACCGAAGCCGGCCACGCCGCGCTTGCCGCCGCCAGCGATCTGGAAGTGGCCTTGCTGCAGGAACTGCGTCGCACGCGCACGCATGTGGGCACCGAAACCTTGTTGTCCGGTCCGGGCCTGTTGAACCTTTACACCGCGTTGGCCGCGCTGCGTAGCGAGCCTGCCCTGCATCAAGGCCCGGCCGATGTCACCGCCGCCGCATTGGCCGGCAACGACGTTCTCGCGCGCGATGCGTTGCAGGCGTTCTGCGGGTTCATGGGCAGCGTGGTCGGCGACATGATGCTGCTCTACGGCATCCGCAGCGGCGTCTATCTGGCCGGAGGATTCCTGCCGCAGATCGCCGAGTTCATTGCCTCCAGCGACTTCACCGCCCGCCTGCTCGACAAGGGCACGCTGCGGCCTGCCCTGGAGCAGGTGCCGGTCAGCATCGTCGAACACGGCCAGCTAGGCGTCATCGGCGCGGCCAGCTGGTTTTTGCAGCACGGCCGCTGACGCACGACACACCATAGGAGCGCACCTGGGCGCGATAGGGCGTTACCGGTAAGGCTTCTCGCGCCCGGGTGCGCTCCTACGCCGTGGTCGGGCGTCGTGCGCTTTGCAGTAATTCCACTCGTGCTGTGTCGGACCTATCGGCAATCGCATCGCCGCACGCCGTAGGAGCGCACCTGGGCGCGATAGGGCGTTACCGGTAAGGCTTCTCGGCCCGGGTGCGCTCCTACGCATTGGCCGGGCGTCGTGCGTCTTTGCAGTAATTCCACTCGTGCTGTATCGGGCCTCTCGGCAATCGCATCGCCGCATTCCGTAGGAGCGCACCTGGGCGCGATAGGGCGTTACCGGTAAGGCTTCTCGCGCCCAGGTGCGCTCCTACGTGGGTTGCCGCCACCGTGGGGGATCGCCAATCGTTCGGTCACACGAGGCGCGACACTACCCGCACTCCGCATCAGCAGCCGCGATGTCCTAACAAGTCCTTGAACCTACAGGTCCCCGAACCGCGCCTGCAACGCGGCGATGGCGGCCAGGCCGGCGGTCTCGGTGCGCAGGATGCGTGGGCCTAACTGCAGGCCGGTGAAACCGGCAGCGGCGAGCGTGGCGCGGTCGCGTGGCGACCAGCCGCCTTCCGGCCCGATCGCCACGATGAGCCCCTGGTCGGCATCCGCACTCAGGGTGGACAGGCGATGCTCGCCCTGCGGGTCCAGGGTCAGCCGTCGCGCCTGCGGGTCGCTGGCCTGCGCGGCCTCTTGCAAGCCCAGTGGCGCGGCGACGGTCGGCACGCGTGCGCGGCCGGATTGTTCGCAGGCCGACACCACCACACTGCGCCAATGCGCGATGCGTTTTTCCATGCGCGCTGCATCGAGCTTGACCTCGGTGCGCTCGGCGTTGACCGGCACGATGGCGGTGACGCCCAACTCGGTGGCTTTCTGCAGGATCAGGTCCATTTTTTCGCCGCGCGCGATGCCCTGAAGCAGCGTGATGCGTAAAGGCGATTCGTTGGACAGCGCTTCCGCACGCTCGACCAGCGCACGCGCTTCGCGCTTGCCAGCCACGGTGATTCGCGCGTGGTAGTCGCTGCCATCGCCATTGAACAGGATGCAGGCATCGCCCTCGCGCAGGCGCAACACGCGCAGCAGATGATTGGCGGACTCTTCGGGCAGGGTCACTTCCTGGTCGCACTGCAGCGGCAGCGCAACGTGGGACCGGGTCAGGCGCATGCGACGGCCTCGTCGATGGCGTGACGGGTGGTTGCGGCAAGCAAGGCCAGTTGCGCCTCATCCACACAATACGGCGGCATCCAGTACAGCACGTCGCCCAGCGGGCGCAGCACCACGCCGCGCTCCAGCGCCGCGCGATACGCCTTCAATCCAACCCGTGCCGCAGCAGGGAAGGGAGTGCGTTTGTCGCCGCCCTGGGTCAACTCGAAGGCCACGATCATGCCGGCCTGGCGCACGTCCGCCACCGCGCTGTGCTCGCCGATCTGCGCAGCGAGGGCGCTCATGCGCGCGGCGGTGTGCTGGTTACGCGCAATCACGTCGTCGTCCGCGAAGATCTGCAACGTCGCCAATGCCGCCGCGCACGCCAGTGGGTTGCCGGTATAGCTGTGCGAATGCAGAAACGCGCGCTCGCGCGAATCGTCCAGAAACGCGTCGTACAACTGCTGCGTGGCCAGCACCGCCGACAGCGGCAGGAAGCCGCCAGTCAATCCCTTGGACAGGCACAGTAGATCGGGCATCACGCCGGCCTGTTCGCAGGCGAACAGGGTGCCGGTGCGTCCGAAGCCGGTGGCGATCTCGTCGGCGATCAGGAACGCGCCATGCGCATCGCACAATTCGCGTGCGCGGCGCAGATACGCCGGGTGATACATGCGCATGCCGCCGGCGCATTGCACCCGTGGCTCCAGTATCAACGCGCAGATTTCGCCGGGCGACTGTTCGAACAGTGCCTGCAGTGCATCGGCCGCCTGCAGTGCGTAGTCTTCCGCGCTCTGGCCCGGCTCTGCCAGGTAAGCGTCGGGCGATGGCGCAAACAGCGATTGCAACAACAGCGGTGCATACACGCGCCGATACAACGGGATGTCGCCGACCGACAGTGCGCCGATGGTTTCGCCGTGATACCCGTTTTCCAACGCGATGAAACGCGTGCGGCGATGCTCGCCACGGTTGTGGAAATAATGGAAGGCCATCTTCAAGGCCACTTCGACGCCGGCCGAGCCGTTGTCGGCATAGAACACCTTGGACAGCGGTGCGCGGTCGGGCTGGCGCGGCGCAATCGCCAGCAGGCGCTCGGCCAGCTGCACTGCCGGCGCGTGGGTGAAGCCGGCCAGCATCACCTGCTCCAGGGTGCCGGCCTGCCGCGCGATGGCCGCGCCGATGCGCGGCTCGGCATGGCCGAACAGGTTGGTCCACCAGCTGCTGACCGCGTCCAGATAGCGACGGCCATCATGACCGATCAGCCACGCACCCTGGCCACCGGCGATGGGGACCAGCGGAAGCGTGTGCGGATGCTCGCGCATCTGTGTGCACGGGTGCCACAGCACCGCAAGATCGCGTTGCCGCCAATGTTCGGCAGCTTCGGAGGCTGCAGGGTCTGCTAGGATTTCGGGCTCATGAACATGTCGATGCATCTGCCTATTCTATCGGTCCGCTCCGCGGCTGCGTGCCACGCATGAGCCCGCGTCTGCCGACCATCCACAAGATCACCGATCTTGGCGACGGGCCGTTCCGTCGCCAGCAACTGGATCTGGAGTTTTCCAACGGGCAGCGCCGCCTCTACGAACGGCAACTCAGCCAGGGCCACGGTGCCGTGGTCGTGGTGCCGATGCTCGACGCGACCACCGTGCTGCTGGTGCGCGAGTACGCCGCCGGCGTGCACCGCTACGAGCTGGGTCTGGTCAAGGGGCGCATCGATGCCGGCGAGACCCCGGAGCAGGCGGCCGACCGCGAGCTCAAGGAAGAAGCCGGCTACGGCGCGCGCCAGGTTCAGGTGCTGCGCGCGATGACGCTCGCTCCTACTTATATGAGTCACCAATCCTGGTTGGTGCTGGCGCGCGACCTGTATCCCGAGCGCCTGGTCGGCGATGAGCCGGAAGAGATGGAAGTGGTGCCCTGGCCAATTGCTCGTCTGGACGAATTGATGCTGCGCGACGATTTCTCCGAAGGCCGCTCGCTGGCCGCCTTGTTCATTGCGCGCGAGTGGCTGGAGCGCAACCCATGATCCGTATCCCGATGGAACTGCGCGAAACCGTGATCGCTATTGCTCGCGAAGCGGGTGAGGCCATCATGCAGGTGTACGCGCAGGACTTCGCGGTCGAGATCAAGGACGATGCCAGTCCGTTGACCCAGGCCGACCTTGCCGCCAATCGCGTCATCGTCGATGGCCTGCGTCGGGTCACGCCCGACGTGCCGGTGCTGTCGGAAGAATCCGCGCACGTGGCCTGGGAAGAGCGGCAGTACTGGACCAGCTACTGGCTGGTCGATCCGCTGGACGGCACCCGCGAGTTCGTCAAACGCAACGGCGAGTTCAGCGTCAACATCGCCCTCATCCACATGGGCGCGCCGGTGTTGGGCGTGGTGCAGGCGCCGGTCGATGGCCGGGTCTGGTACGCCGCACGCGGCGAGAACGCGTTCCGCCGCGACGGCGACCGCGACGAGATGCTGCACACCCGCACACCGGCCGCCACACCCTTACGGGTCGCTGCCAGCCGCTCGCATCGCGACGCGCGCACGGCGGCCGCGCTGGAGCGCATGGGGGAGATCGACGTGTTGGCGCAAGGCTCGTCGTTGAAGTTCTGCCGCATCGCCGAAGGCGACCTGGATGTCTATCCGCGCTTCGGCCCCACCTCCGAATGGGACACCGCAGCCGGCCAATGCGTGTTGCACGCCGCCGGCGGTGTGCTGCTGGCCGGCGGTTCCGGCAAGCCGTTCCGCTACAACCGCCGCGACACCTTGCTCAATGGCGACTTCATCGCGCTGGGCGATCCCAATCTGCCTTGGCGCGATTGGCTGGCCTGAGCATGCCCGCCTGCCGTGCGAATGTCGCACGCCAGGCAACGCGGATGTGCAAGGTCCTGATTGGCTGACCGGTACACTGCGGCGGCATCGCGCGTCGGAGTTGCTGCCACGCGCAATGCCGCACTGCGTCAGCGCTCTCGCCGCGAATGCGCCTTCCAACATCGCTCCAGGAACACACCATGCTCCAGACTCCGCCCACCGGCGATATCCACCGCCTGCTGCAGTTGATGGCGCGCCTGCGCGACCGTGAGCACGGTTGCCCCTGGGATGTGCAGCAGAGCTTTGCCACCATCGCGCCGTACACCATCGAAGAAGCCTACGAGGTCGCCGACGCGATCGATCGCAACGACCTGCCCGGGCTGCGCGACGAGTTGGGCGATCTGCTGCTGCAGGTGGTCTTCCATGCGCAGATGGCGTCCGAACAGGGCGCGTTCGACTTTGCCGACGTGGTCGCCACACTCAGCGACAAGCTGGTGCGCCGGCACCCGCATGTGTTCGCGGCGCAAGCGGCAGACGATGCGCAGGCGGTGAGCGCCAACTGGGACCAGATCAAACGCGAAGAACGCCGCGCCGCAGGACACCAGGACGACTCTGCACTGGCCGGCATCGCGCGCGGGCTGCCCGAGTGGCAGCGTTCCACCAAGTTGCAGTCGCGCGCGGCGCGGGTGGGCTTCGATTGGCCTGGTCCGACGCCGGTGCTGGAAAAACTGCAGGAAGAAATCGAGGAGCTGCGGGTGGAATTTGCCCGCGGCCCGGTGGCCGACAATCAGGCGCGCCTCGAAGACGAACTGGGCGATGTGCTGTTTGTCTGCGCCAATCTCGCGCGACACGCCAAGGTCGATGTGGGCGCCGCGCTTCGGCATGCCAATCTGAAATTCGAACGGCGCTTCCGTGCGATGGAAGCGCAGGCGCACGCGCAGGGCACCACCCTGGATGGGTTGTCGCTGGGCGCGCAGGAAGCGCTGTGGCAACAGGTCAAGCGTGACGAATCCGCCGCCGCGGTGCCGGATGCCGGCGCCGTGCCCGGCGCATGAGCGCCGCGCTGACCACACTGTTGCTGTTTGTCGCCACCGCCGTGGCCGAACTGGTCGGCTGCTACCTTCCTTATCTATGGCTACGCAAAGGCGGCAGCGCGTGGCTGCTGCTGCCCAGCGCGCTGAGCCTTGCGATCTTCGTGTGGCTGTTGAGTCTGCATCCGACTGCCAGCGGACGCGTGTATGCCGCTTATGGCGGGGTCTATATCGCCAGTGCCTTGCTGTGGTTGTGGTGGGTGGACCGCATCACTCCGACGCGATGGGACCTGCTCGGCGCTGCCTGCTGTCTGCTCGGCATGGCCGTCATCATGTTCGCGCCGCGCAACGTCTGAGCCTGGCGGTCGTGTGATCCGCGTGCGCCGAGGCGCTTGCTGCCCGACGCGGCAATGGTCGCGAGCGCATTCCTGCACTGCATCCCCAAGCCGGCGACGGGCAGCGCGGGTGCATACTGCTGCAAGGATCGACTCGTCATATGCAAGGGGATGCACATGTTTCCGACTTCGTTTTTGGCCATGGCCGTTCTGGTCGCTGGCGTCATCGTGTTGTTCAAGACCGTGCGCATGGTGCCGCAGGGATTTCAGTGGACGGTGGAGCGCTTTGGCCGCTACACCCACACCCTGAGTCCGGGTCTGCACTTTCTGGTGCCGGTGGTCTACGGCGTGGGCCGCAAGATCAACATGATGGAACAGGTGCTGGACGTGCCCAGCCAGGACGTCATCACCAAGGACAACGCGGTGGTACGCGTGGACGGTGTGGTGTTCTTCCAGGTGCTGGATGCCGCCAAGGCCGCCTATGAAGTCTCCAATCTGGAGATCGCCAGCATCGCGCTGGTGCAAACCAATATCCGTACCGTGATCGGTTCGATGGATCTGGACGAATCGCTGAGCCAGCGCGAAACCATCAATGCGCAGTTGCTGAGCGTGGTGGACCAGGCCACCAACCCATGGGGCATCAAGGTCACGCGAATCGAAATTCGCGATATCCAGCCGCCACGCGATCTGATCGACTCGATGGCGCGGCAGATGAAGGCCGAGCGCGAAAAGCGCGCGCAGATTCTGGAAGCCGAAGGCTCGCGTCAATCGGAGATCCTGCGCGCCGAGGGCGAGAAGCAGGCGGCCGTGCTCGAAGCCGAAGGCCGCAAGGAAGCCGCCTTCCGCGACGCCGAGGCCCGCGAGCGTCTAGCCGAGGCCGAAGCCCGCGCCACCCAGGTGGTGTCCGATGCGATCGCCAACGGCAGCGTGCAGGCAATCAATTATTTCGTCGCACAAAAGTATGTGGAGGCGTTCAAGGCACTGGCCACCGCGCCCAACCAGAAGTTCGTGCTGATGCCGATGGAATCCAGCGGCATCATCGGCTCGCTTGCCGGCATCGCCGAACTGGCCAAGGAAGCGATGGGCAAGCCCGACGCGCCAGCCGTACGCATGCCGCCGATGCCGCCGCGCGCGGGAGGCTGAGCCATGCGCTGGGACGTTGTGATCTGGGCGGTGTTGGCGCTGCTATTGATCGCCGCAGAGACGCTGGTGCCCGGCGCGTTTCTGCTGTGGATGGGGATTGCCGCCGCCGCCGTCTGCGTGCTCGTGCTGGCGCTGCCGGGCATGTCGCTGCTGGTGCAGATTGTGGCGTTCGTCGTGCTCAGCTTTGTGTCGGTGCAGGTCTATCGCACCTGGTTCCGCGGCAAGGGGCGGCAGAGCGATCGTCCCTTGCTCAACAGACGTGCCGAGCAATTGATCGGCCGTCGTGTGCTGCTCGATCAAGCCATCCACGATGGCCGCGGTCGCGCCAAGGTCGACGATGCGTTCTGGGTGGTCAGTGGTCCGGATCTGCCCGCCGGCGCGCCGGTGCGCATCGTCGGCGTCGATGGCATGACCTTGCAGGTGCAAGCCACCAGCTGATCGCCGAGCAAGGCGAGCAGCCCGGCCGCACATTGCTGCAGTGCGGCGTGCTTGTGCCCAATTGCACGGTTGGGCCGGTGCTGCGTCTGCGCAGTGACGCGGTTACCCGCAAGCACGGCCAGGCAGCGATAATGGGGATCTTTCCCTTGGACCGGCGCCCATGACCCAGAAGACCATCCTCAACGACACCCATCGCGCGCTCGGCGCCAAGATGGTCGACTTCGGCGGTTGGGATATGCCGATCCACTATGGCTCGCAGCTGGACGAACACCATCAGGTGCGTCGCGACGCCGGCATGTTCGACGTCAGTCACATGACCGTGGTCGATCTGCGCGGCGCACGCGTGCGCGAGTTCCTGCGCTACCTGCTCGCCAACTCGGTGGACAAGCTCAAGGTGTCCGGCAAGGCGCTGTACACCTGCATGCTCAATCCGCAGGGCGGGGTGATCGACGACCTCATCGTCTATTTCATGACCGAAGATTTTTTCCGTCTGGTGGTCAACGCCGCCACCCGCGAAAAGGATCTGCAGTGGATCGGCGAACAGGCCGCACGCTTCGATGTACGCGTGGAAGAGCGCGCTGACTTCGCGATGATCGCCGTGCAGGGCCCCAACGCACGCGCCAAGGTCATCGAACTGGTCGATCCGGCCGACGCCACGGCAGCGAGCAAGCTCGGCCGTTTCGCCGCACTGCAGACGCGCTCGCGCGATGGCATCGACCTGTTTGTTGCGCGCACCGGCTACACCGGCGAAGACGGTTTCGAAATCGTGTTGCCGCAGGACGCGGCGGTTGCGTTCTGGAATGCGCTACTCGCGCAGGGCGTCAAGCCGGCCGGTCTGGGTGCGCGCGATACCTTGCGTCTGGAAGCGGGCATGAATCTCTATGGGCAGGACATGGACGACGCGGTCACTCCTTATGAGGCTGCGTTGGCGTGGACGATCACCCTGGACGAAGGCCGCGACTTCATCGGTCGCACCGTGCTCGAAGCGCAAAAGGCACAGGGCGCACCGCGTCAACTGATCGGCGTGGTGATGGATGAGAAGGGCGTGCTGCGCCACGGCCAGAGCGTGTTCACCGCCAGCGGCGAAGGCGAGATCCTGTCCGGCACCTTCTCGCCGACGCTCGGCAAGGCGATCGCATTCGCACGCGTGCCGGCCGGCAGCATCGACGACCTGCGCGTGGACATTCGCGGCAAGCAGGTGCCGTTGCGCGCGGTGAAATTTCCGTTCGTGCGCGACGGTCAGGCGCAGCCCGGCGTTCTTGGTGACTGAGTCGCATGACGCCGGTCGCCGTCGGCCGGTCTCCTGTCACCGCATGCAACCCAGCCATACCGACATGCGTGCACCTGTCTTGTCGCGCGGTCTAAACTAACCACCTGTCCCCAACCCCAGTTTCCCCGGAGCACACCCATGAGCGAGATTCCTGGCGACCTCAAGTTCCTCAAATCCCACGAGTGGGCCCGTGTCGAAAGCAGCGGCCGCGTGACCGTCGGTATTTCCGACCACGCGCAGGGCTTGCTGGGCGACCTGGTCTACGTCGAGCTGCCGAGCGTCGGCGACACCGTGCAGGTCGGCAACGGCGCGGCGGTGGTCGAGTCGGTCAAGGCCGCATCCGATGTCTACAGCCCGGTCAGCGGCACCGTGGTCGAGGTCAACGGCGCGCTGAGCGACAAGCCGGAAACCATCAATGAAGATGCCTATGGCGAGGGCTGGATCTTCGTTGTCGAACTCGACGACAAGGAGCAGCTCAACGATCTACTGTCGCCCGACGACTACGCCGAGCTGCTCGAAGACGACGACCACTGAGTCCGTCTTCCCTGCTGCGCACCGATGGCCGCTCCCAGAGCGGCCATTTTTTTTGGCGCGCCGCCGCCGTGCGGTGTGCGTTCGAGATCGAGATCGAGGGGGCGGTGGGGCAGCCACCTGCACGGTGCTGACACTCGCAGGTTGGAAAGGCGGTTGGCGATGCGCTGACGCGATGCGCGTGGAGGCATCCATGCGCGACCTGTCGCCGCACAACCGCCTGCATCCCGGTGCGCCGGATTTCTGACGTGAGTCGCTCGTGAGGGTCTGGGGTGTGCTCGGTGAAAAAAAATTCGACGCTCGCAACATGCATCGATGACCGATCGACGTTGCGCAACACGCTGTCGGCGATGCGCAAGCGCACCTGCATGGCGATCGAACGGCGCAATAAGTTTGCGCATTTCTGCTCGTACGACGTCGGAAGCGGAGTTGTCGGATAAAAAATTTTCAGCTGGCGGACAGGCGGCAAGCGATGCCGCAACGCGCAGCGCATCGTCGCAGCGTTACCGCGGCCTGCATCGTGCGGATTTAGAGCGCTTGAAGAAAACAGCGGAAAAGAAGTGCTTTTTCGCTAACGCTGTTGCGTGGGCGCGCGCTTCCAACCCATCCAGCTAGCCGCGCGCGGTGCGTTTGCCGGACGTCGATGGCGAACGTGGCGATGGTCGGCTGAAAAAAAAATGCAAAAGAGTGTTGACAGTAAAAAAAAGCGTGATTAGGTTTCGCCCAGCAGACATTGCTGCGAAAGAGAGTGAGCAGAATCGACATCGAGCCGACACGCTTGTTCAAGACGTCCACCGAAGCACACTCAATGGTGGAGTCGGGTCCGCTTCTCTCCAAAAAAGCAGTTGTCGTTTCGACTACGCACCCGTGTCGCCGTTCGATGCGGGTGTTTCTGTATCCGTCCCGTCGCGCATTACCTGCGGACGGTACCCGACGACGGCATGCCGACGCGGGGTTTGGTTCAACTGGGCGTTTCACCTCCATAGTTCACTGACGAGGAGCCAATTACATGGCCACTAAAAAAGCTGCGAAAAAGAAACCCACCGCCAAAAAGGCAGTGAAGAAGACCGCCGCCAAGAAGGCGACCAAGAAGGTCGCTAAGAAGGCAACTGCCAAGAAAGCAGTGAAGAAGACTGCTGCCAAGAAGGCCGTCAAAAAGACTGCCAAGAAGGCAACCGCCAAGAAAGCAGTGAAGAAGACTGCCAAGAAGGCAACCAAAAAGACTGCCGCCAAGAAGGCAGTGAAGAAGACCGCAAAGAAGGCGACCAAGAAGACTGCCGCCAAAAAGGCCGTCAAGAAGGCCGCCAAGAAAGCAGTGAAGAAAACTGCCAAAAAGGCAGTCGCGAAGAAGGCGACCAAGAAGTCCGCCACCAAGAAGGCTGCTACCAAGAAGCCTGCTGTGAAGAAGGTCGCCAAGAAGAAGCCGGCCGCTCGCAAGAAGAAGGCCGCTCCGGTCGCGCTGCCCGCAACTCCGGCACCGCTGATCTGATCTGCAACACCCGATCGCCGTAAACATCGAGCTCTCTCCCCGACGCCCAGCGGGGAGGGAGCTTTTTTATTGCACGGCTCCGTGACCACGTCCGATGCAGTGCGCGAATGCCGACCGTCATCGAGGCGACGTGGTTCGCGAGGTGGCACGGTCTGGAGCTGTAGCCAACCGCCAACGCCAACGCCAACGCCAACGCCGAGAGCTTCTCAAAAAGAGAGTGCTGCGCGACGCATTGACGCGTCCGATGCATCACCCAAGGCTGCACTTGCGTTGAGGCGGCGATGCTTCCAACCCGTATCGGTATCGGCGTTCCCTAAGGATTGTTCGGCCACCACTTGTCCAGTCCGATTCCCTGGGCCGTTGGTCTGCCGGATGCAGCGATAGTTTGCCGCCGTCGCACTGCCCGACGCCCGTCTCTCGACCACGCGACAGCCAGATGATTTAGACAGCTAACAACACGACTGTGCTCACCGGCAGGCGGGCGCGGCCGGTGCTCGGTGCCGCATGGACCACACGTCCACTGCGGTTCTGAGTACGCCGTCCACACCCACCAGACGACTGCTCGCGACGTGTTGTTAGCGCTCTTGGTCCGATACGTTGTGGTGCAGGGTGTCGTGGATCCAGCAATGACGCGTGCGGCAGCCTGACGGCGCCTGCACCTCTCGCGTCGATCCGCTGCCGAGCAACCGCATCCACTCTCTACATGCAAAGGCGACGTGCAGCGGCGACGAACTAAGCCCAGCGGTGCGCCGCAGATGCAGTATCGCGTTGCAGCGTTGGTCTCATGCACGCCGAGCACGACAAGCACGCCCCAAGCACGCCAAGCACGCTGCCCGGCACACGTCTGGCGCCAGGGCGTTCAAACCACCTGCAGACTCCAGCGATCAGAAACAACACAGGCGGCCAAGGCCGCCTGGGTTTCAGCATGCACCGCTACGGTGCCGGCGCTTCGCCCCTTAGCGCGGCGATGCCACCGACTTGCCCGACGACGCGCCCTTGCCAGCCGGGTCGGCCTTCTCTGCCAGCATGTTCTCGCTGCCGAAGTCGCCGTCCACATCGATGTCCAGCCAACGCTTGGTCGGCAAACCGAGGGCGCGGTCCAGAATGGTCGGCAGCATGCCGGAGGGCAGGCCGCTTTCGCCATTCCACATGATGGCGATGCCGACGTCGCGCTCGGGCAGCAACGCGACCAAGCCGCGGTAACCCTGCACCGCACCGGCATGGAAGACCACCTGGTGGCCCGCATAGTCGAACACGCGCCAGCCCAGCGCGTAGCTGGCCGCGTCCACGCGCTCGTGGCGCCAACCCGAACGCATTTCACCCGGCGTGGAAATCAGTGGCGCGTGCAATGTCGCCAGCAGCGGCGCAGGCAACACGTCGGTGCGATGGCCGGTATGTGCGAGCAGCCATTGCGCCATGTCGCTGGCGCTGGCATTGACGCCGGCAGCAGGAGCAAGACGGTAGTAAGTGGGCTTGGGCGTGAGCGACACCCAGCCGTTGCGGCTGCGCACGTGCGGGCGTGCCCAATGCGGACTGGCCTGGATGCCGGCCAGACCCATGCTGGCATCGTTCATGCCGAGCGGCTTGAAGATGCGGCGCTCCACCGATTGCTCGTAAAAACTGCCGGAGGCGGCGAAGACCACATCGCCGACCAGACTGAAGGCCACGTTCTGATACGCATAGCAATCGCCTGGCGCACACCGCAGCGGCGCGGCAGCCAGCTTGTGGCTCAGCGAGTAATAGTCGACGTTGGATTCGATATCGCGGTCGTAGGCATTGCGGGTCAGGCCGACGCGATGACTGAGCACCTCGGCGACAGTGAGCTGCCGGGTGGCGACGTTGTCGCTCAGCTGGAAGCCGGGCACGTAGTCGACCACCTTGCTGTCCCAACGCAACACGCCATCGTTGACCAGCAGGCCAGCCATGGTGCCGGCGAAGGCCTTGGACAGCGACGCCAGGCGGAACACGGTATGCGCATCGACCGGTTGCGGGTGATTGACGTCGGTGACGCCATAGCCGCGCGCGCTGAGCACTTTGCCGCCCTGCACGATGGCCATCGCCATGCCGGGTACGCGGTTGCCGTAGGTCAACTGGTCGGCCATCGATTCGAATGCCGCCACGTCGAAGCCGGCGTCCGGCGCCAACACGCTGCTGGCCGGCAACGAGGTGCGATACGGAAGCGGGGCGGTGGGCGACTGCGCGACGGTCGCCGGCTGCAGCGCGTAAGCGGTGGGCGCGGGCGTCTGTGCCGTGGAAGAGAGGGCCAGAGGCAATAACGCCCCGAGCAGCCCGATGGCCAACGGACGGAACCGTCGGCGCCTGCGCATTACTGTCATGGTTGTCCCGCCTGTTCCACTGCTTGGAGCGATTCTAGCCCCGCGCTTCGCAATAGCACAAACTGCCGGAAGATGAATGGGCATCATATTGATCCTATTGACGATTTGGGTTCAGAAATCGGGCTGCTCAGGGCCGTGGCGACGCCACGCAGGGTGCATGCGAAGCGGGTTGCAAGTGCCGTGCCGGGGCAGCCCACGCGCGCGTCGCAGCGTCCTGCCTCCGCCGCTGGTGGTGCTGCGCCGCATCGGCTAACTTGCGCGCTACTTCGTCAGGTGCTGCCGCCGCCATGCTCTTGTTGTCGGGCTCGTTCGCACGGGCGATGTTGAAGCCATGACCCGTCCCTTTGCCCCGCGCTCGGCGGCTGGCCGTCTGGGCGCTGCGCTGCGCAGTTCGCCACCGCTGGCATGGTCGTTCCTGTATTTCTTCTGCCTGCTCAGCGGTTACTACGTGCTGCGTCCGGTGCGCGAGGCGATGGGTGCATCGTCGGATGTGGCCGCGTTGTTTCCGGCCGGCATGATCGGCTTCTTTGCCGCGCACGGCATGCCGCTCAAGGACTTCACCTTGCAGGTGCTGTTTACCTGCACCTTCCTGATCATGCTGCTACTGCAGCCGGTGTACGGCGTGGTGGTCAGCCGCTATCCGCGGCGCGTGTTCCTGCCGCTGGTCTACGGGTTCTTCATTGCGACCCTGCTGCTGTTCTACGTGCTGTTCGACAGCGGCGTGCCAGGGCGCGGGATGGCGTTCTTTTTGTGGCTCACGGTCTTCAACCTGTTTGCCGTGGCGGTGTTCTGGAGCTTCATGGCCGACGTCTTCAGCAATGCCGAAGCGCGCAACTACTACGGCTATATCGGTGCGGCCGGCACCCTGGGCGCGTTTCTCGGGCCGATCCTCACCCGCACCTTGGTCGAGCGCATCGGCATTGCGCACCTGATGCTGGTGTCGGCCGGGTTCCTGACGGTCTGCGTGGTCTGCGTATTGCGTCTGCGCTTGTGGGCGGTGGCGCGCGAGCAGGAGCGTCAACTGGACTCCGGCGAGGTGCCGATGGGCGGCGACGTGCTCGGCGGCCTCAAGCTGATCGTGCGCGAGCCGTTGCTGCGCTGGCTGGCGTTGATGACGTTATTCGGCGTGGGCGTGGGCACCTTGCTCTACAACGAGCAGGCGGCGCTGGTACGGCGGCTCTATACCGATGCGGCGGCCAGCACCGCGTACTACGCCAGTATCGACCTGGCGGTCAACGCGCTCGCACTGGTGCTGCAATTGCTGGTGACGCGCGCGCTGTTGTCGCGCTTCGGCATCGCACCGGCGCTGCTGATTCCGGGGGTGGCCATCACCTTGGGGTACGCGGTGCTGGCAGCCTCTCCGCTGCCGCTGATGATCGCCATCGTGCAGGTGATCACGCGTTCCAGTGAGTTTGCACTGGCCAAGCCGGCGCGCGAAACCTTGTACACGCGAGTCAGCCGCGAATGGCGCTACAAGGCCGGTGCGGCGATCGACACGGTGGTCTATCGCGGCGGCGACCTGAGCTTTGTGTGGATCCACAAGCTGGTATCGGGCTTGGGCTCCACCGCGGTGTTCGGGGTTGGTCTATTGGCGGCGGTGGGCATGACGCTGGGCACGTTCGGCCTGCTGCGCGAAGCACGCAAGTTGCCTGCAGAGCGCGACGGTGTGGCGGATGGGCGCGCAGCGGAGTCGCAGGGCTGACCCGCGTCACATGTTTGTAGCTGTGTTGTCGCTGCGCAGGGCGGCCTTGCCGGGACATCTATGGAACGATGGCGCGCGCATAGTTGGGCGGCCAGGTGCTGACGCGTGGTAGTGCTTGTACGGGGTGTCTATCCCGTGACTGCGCGCGCACTCCGCAGCCAGCGGATGACAACCAGCACGCGACATCGATCATCACGCGTGGGCCAGTGCTGCGCTGGTGACGTCATCTCGTTCAAGGCACGATCTCTGTGCGTGTTGCCAGACAGCCGGAGCGGCATCGCGGCTATGCTTGCCGCCACGTCCACACGACTTTCTTGCCATGTCCCTGTTCGCGATCATCGCCGGCATCCTTGTCGGCCTGCTGCATGTCTACATCCTGGTACTAGAGATGGCGCTGTGGACGCACCCGTTGGGCTTGAAGACCTTCCGCAACACATTGGAGAAGGCACAGGCCACACGCGTGCTGGCAGCCAACCAGGGCCTCTA
The DNA here is from genome assembly GCF_001423585.1 of Xanthomonas sp. Leaf148. Taxonomy (GTDB): domain Bacteria; phylum Pseudomonadota; class Gammaproteobacteria; order Xanthomonadales; family Xanthomonadaceae; genus Xanthomonas. The sequence goes on from NZ_LMOP01000008.1 coordinate 1,396,856, forward strand.
CAACGGCTTTCTCGCCGCAGGTCTGCTCTGGGGCGCGCTGGCGGCACGGGTCGATGTGCTGAGCTTTTTCCTGGGCTGTGTGGTGGTAGCGGGGTGCTACGGCGCCTACAGCGTCAACCGCCGCATTTTCTTCGTGCAGGCGGTGCCCGCGTTGATCGCGCTCGGGTTGGTGTGGCTACCACACTGAGGCGTCTGTTGGCAGGGTGTTTGCCTCTCGTCAGCAGGCTTGCCCGCGATGCGGCATCACCGGTCACGCCGCTTCGTGGGCAAGCCCACGCCTGCAAGACAGCCACCTGAGACTGATAGTTCGGCAGCCCATGGCTGCTCGCATCTGCTCACAGCGTAACCGGGTGATGGGCGGCCCCCGCAAACAACGACGGCGGGCTAAAAGCCCGCCGTCGTCGCTGACAACCTTGGCACGAACCTTACGCGGCTTCGCGCGGCTGCTGCGCCTGCGGCTTGTCGTAGAAGCTCGCCGCACGCAACTCGTGCGGATCGAAGTCGTCCACGGTGATGGTGTCCATCATGATCTCGCGCAGCTCTTCCAGCAGCTTGCGCTCGTCCACGGTGAGCACGCCCTCGGCCACCGCTTCGTCGAGCTGTGCACTGAAGTCGAGGGCTTCGATGCCCTTGGTCTTGAGCGCCTTCAGGAACTTGCGTTCCACCGGCTCGGCCATCACCGCCTTGGCCAGATAGCTGGAAATGCGGCCACCCGGGTTGTTGGCGCACGGGGTCAGAAACACACCCTGTGCCAGGCGATCGCGCGCTTCGTTCGGGGCCATCAGGATCGATGCCACACGGTGTCCCAGGCGGTCGCCCGGCGCTTCGGCACGACGGCCCAGCGGGAAGATCAACACCCACATCAGCCAACCCACCGGGCGGATCGGGAAGTTACGCAGCGCCGCCGATAGCGAGGTCTCGATCTTGTGCACGCTGTCGTGGAAGGCCCAGGCCAGCAGCGGCTGGTCGGCCGCCGGCGCGCCTTCGTCGTGATACCGCTTGAGCATCGCGCTGGTCATGTAGATATGGCTCAGCACATCGCCCAGCCGACCCGACAACGACTCCTTGAACTTCAACTTGCCGCCCAGCATCAGCATCGACACGTCGGCCATCAGGGCCAGGTTGGCCGAGTAGCGATCCAGTTTGCGGAAAAAGCGACGCGTGTATGCATCACCCGGCGCTGCGCCGATACGCGCACCGGTCAGACCGAACCAGAACGAACGCACCGCATTGGAAATGCCGAAGCGGATGTGCCCGAACAGGCTCTGGTCGAACTCTTCCAGACCACGGCGCGTATCCGGATCCTGCGCCGCCTTCATTTCCTTCATCACCCACGGATGGCACAGGATGGCGCCCTGGCCGAATATCAGCAGACTGCGGGTCATGATGTTGGCGCCTTCCACGGTCACACCGATCGGTGCAGCCTGCCAGGCGCGGCCGGCGAAGTTGCGCGGCCCCAGAATGATGCCCTTGCCGCCGATCACATCCATCATGTCGCTGACCACTTCGCGGCCCATGGTGGTGCAGTGGTACTTGGCGATCGCCGACGGCACCGACGGCACGTCGCCACGATCCACCGCTGCGGCAGTGGCCTGTGCCAGCGCACTGATCGCATAGGCCTTGCCGCCGATCCGCGCGAGCGCTTCTTCCACGCCCTCAAAGCGGCCGATCGACAGACCGAACTGCTTGCGGATGCGCGCATACGCACCGGTCACCACCGCGGCGTACTTGCCGCCACCGCTGGCGGTGGAGGGCAGGGTGATCGAACGACCCACTGCCAGGCACTCGTTGAGCATGTTCCAGCCCTTGCCCACCATCTCCACGCCGCCGATCAGCTGGCTGAGCGGAATGAACACTTCGGTGCCACGGATCGGGCCGTTCTGGAAGGTGGAATTCAGCGGGAAATGACGGCGGCCGATTTCCACTCCCGGGGTCTCGCGCGGCAGCAGCGCCAGGGTGATGCCGATGTCCTTCTTGTCGCCGATCAGGCCGTCCGGGTCATAGGCGCGGAACGCCAGGCCGATTAGCGAAGCGACCGGTGCCAGGGTGATGTAACGCTTGTCGAAGGTGAGCTTGACGCCGAGCACGTTGGCGCCATTCCACTCGCCCTTGCAGACGATGCCGTAGTCCGGGATCGAGGTCGCATCCGAGCCGGCAAACGGGCCGGTCAGACCGAAACACGGTACTTCCGCACCAACGGCCAGACGCGGCAGGTAATAGTCTTTCTGTTCCGGGGTGCCGTAATGCAGCAGCAGCTCACCGGGCCCGAGCGAGTTCGGCACACCGACGGTGGAGCTGACCACGCTGGAGATCGACGACAGCTTCTGGATCACCTTGTGGTGCGCCAGTGCACTGAAACCCAGACCACCGTATTGCTTGGGAATGATCATGCCGAAGAACTTGTTCTTCTTGATGTAGTCCCACAGCTCCGGCGGCAGATCGGCATGGACGTGGGTGATTTCCCAGTCGTTGACCATCTTGCACAGCTCTTCCACCGGGCCATCCAGGAACGCCTGCTCTTCGGCGGTCAACTGCGGCTTGGGGTAGTTGAGCAGCTTCTGCCAATCCGGGTCGCCGGTGAACAGCTCGCCCTCGAAACCGACCGAGCCGGTCTCCAACGCAATGCGCTCGGTCTGCGACAGCGGCGGCAATACCTTGCGGAAAAAGCCCATCAACGGCGTCGTCAGCAGCGGCTTGCGCAGGAACGGCAACAGCACCGGAGCGGACACCAGCACCACCAGTGCGGCGGCGGCGATGGTGGCGGTGAGATTGGCACCCAGCAGCCAGCACGCCACCAGCACGCAGGCGCTGATCGCAACCCAGGTGGCAAGGCGCATGCGGTGATAGGCAGCGATACCCGCCGCCAGGATGACGAGGAGGAACGGTGCAACGATGCTCATGGTCTTGCTCCAGTGACATGCTCGGTGATGTTGGACGCTGCAATGGTGCCAACCGAGGGCAGTGCGTCCAGATAATGCAACACGGTGGCGGTAAAGGTGGTGTTGTCGTCGCCTGCCAGCATGTGCGTGGCGTCGGCCAGCTGCACGTGCTGCGCATGCGGGGCGATCGACAAGAATTCGGTGATGTTGTCCGGCGTGACCAGATCGCTGCGCCCGCCGCTGATCAACAGCATCGGGCAACGCACCTGCGCTGCGGCTTCCAACAAGGCGTGCTGCTGCAACTGCGCATCCTGACCGGCCAGTTCGTCGACCAGGCGAGGGTCCCAGTGCCAATGCCAACGTCCATCTGCGCGTTGACGCAGCAATGCTTGTAACTGATGCGCAGTCTTGCGCGGGCGATGCGGCAGATACGCGGCAATTGCATCGGCCGCCGCATCCAGCGAGGCAAATCCATCCGGATGCGCGGTCATGAAGCGCAGGATGCGCTCCACGCCCGTGGTGTCCCAACGCGGGGTGATGTCGACCAGCACGATCGCGCGGAACAGCCCCGGCCAGCGCGCCTCGGCAAGCAGCCCGAACAGGCCGCCCATCGAGGCAGCGACCAGCACCGGCGGCTCTGGCTGCTCGCCGGCCAACACAATCAGGTCGTCGGTGAATTGGGTGGGCGAGTAGGGCAGATCGGCCTCGTTGAAGCCCGAGTCTCCATGCCCGCGTGAGTCGTACGACAGCGCGCGGTAACCGGCCTGCGCCAGCGCGGTTGCCGTCGCTTCCCAGGCATGCCGCGTCTGCCCAAACCCATGCGCCAGCAGCACCGTGGGTGCGTGCTGCGCACCCCGCATCGACACGGCCAGCTCTACGTCGCCAGCGCTAACGCGCGACATGGTCGCAATGGGGGCAAGCGTAGAGGGAGATGTAACCATACCTAATGGTATGGATGCGGGACACCTGCTGTCAATACTCCCTCGTATGGAGTGTTAAGCCCTTGAATCATGGCAGTTGTCTGTCATTTTTGTGATGCATACTGCAACTGACCCAGGCGTATGGTTAAATCGCGCCATGAACGACATCACCGAATCCAACCCCACCACGCCCCGTGCCAGTTCCGGTCGCGGTAATCGCCTCAGCGCGGACGATTGGGCGCAGGCGGCGCTGGACCTGATCGCCGAACAAGGCGTGAGTGCCGTCGCTGTCGAGCCATTGGCGCGTCGTCTCGGCGTCACCAAGGGCAGCTTCTACTGGCATTTCCCCTCGCGCGACGCCCTGTTGCAGGCCGCCCTGGAGCGCTGGGAAATCTTCGAGCAGAAGGAAGTCTTCGGCAGTCTGGAAGACGTTCCCGATCCCAGCGCCCGTCTGCGCGCGCTGTTTCAGCTGGTCGCCCACGAAGTCAAACCGCACGTCATCTACAGCGAACTGCTCAAGGCACTCGACCACCCGGCCGTGCGTCCGGTCATCGACCGCGTCTCGCAACGCCGCCTCGACTATTTGATCGCCTCGTTCCGCCAGGCCGGCCTCAGCCGCACCGACGCCCAGCATCGCGCCCGCCTCGCCTACGCGGCTTACGTCGGCTTCCTGCAGTTATCGCTGCAACTGCAGCAACCCAAACAGGCCCGCGAAGAATTCGAATCCTACGTCGAGCATGTGATTCAGACGTTGATTCCTGGGTAGAAGAGCCATCACTCAGCTGGGCGCCAGCGCTGGTTAGCTAGCGAATCAGTGCAATCATCGCATCACCCTCATGACACCGGTAGGCATCAGCTTCCGAACTCAGCTGCATATGGGCGCAGTTCCACACTGTTAGCGGCCGATCGGCGCACTACTTAAATGGTCTCTTAAAGAGACTGTTATTTTCATTCTTGCGCAAAATTCACGACAAGACAATTTCTTGTTAACGCATCTTTAATTTTTCCAAGTTGATAGCTACTATCGGCGTCACCTTCGTTTTGGGTTCGTTTTTCGATCCCTCGAACGGTTGTTCATCACGCCACTATCAAGATCTCGGAGAGAGAGCTCAATGATTTACAAGACCAGCAAGCTTCGCGATGCGATTTCGTTCGCTATCGCGGTTGGCGCTTCCGCCTCGGCACTGCCGTCAACGGCAATCGCCCAGGACGCGGGGGCGACCAACCTCGATCGCATCGAAGTCACCGGCTCGCGCATTCGCCAGGTGGATACCGAAACGGCCCAGCCGATTTTGACAGTTAGCCGCGCTGACATTGAAAAGCAGGGTTTTTCGTCGGTCGCCGACATTTTGCAGAACATCAGTGCTGTGGGTACCCCGCCAATCAGTCGCGCTTCGCCGCTGTCTTCCGGCGAAGCAGTTGGTGGCACGTACATCAGCCTGCGCGATCTCGGCGCCGCACGTACGCTGGTCTTGGTCAATGGTAAGCGTCTGGGGATCACCACGGACGGTCTGCAGGACATCTCGACCGTTCCAGTGTCGTCGATTGATCGAATCGAGGTGCTGAAGGATGGCGCTTCTTCGATTTACGGTTCCGATGCAATTGCTGGTGTCATCAACATCATCACCCGTACCAATTTCGATGGCGCGACCGGCAGTGTTTACTACGGCCAGTATTCGCAGGGCGATGGTGAAACGACCAATGCGGACTTCGTGATGGGCGTGACGGGCGAGCGTGGAACGCTAACCGTCGGCATCGAATACGCGAAGGAAAACAAGGTTGCGGCTTCTGACCGTCCTTACTCTGAATTCCCGCGCTCGTCTAATCATCCGGATTTTGGTTGGACCGCAGTCGGTGAGTTCGGTGGTTTCGTGAGCCGCCCGGGTGACGCGCTTCCTAACGTCCGCTATCCGGCAGCAAGCGCAGCCAACCCCAACCGCGAAGTGCGCGTTTTGGTGCGCGACGGTGGAAACCCCGACAACCCGGCTGACTACCGTCTTCAGAATACCGATCAGACTGTCACCCAGGACAAGACCAACACCAATCGCTGGACCGACCTGCGCACTCCGCAGGAACGCCGCTCGTTGTTCGTCGATGGCTCTTACGACCTGACCGACAACGTGCGTTTCCGCACCAACGTGCTGTACAGCAATCGTGACTCGGAGCGCCAGATTGCGGGTTATCCGTACCAAGCGCTTGCATTCGGGTCACCGATGTCGGTGGACAGTGCGTTCAATCCACTGAATCGCGAAATTCCGAATTGGTGGCGTCGTACGACGGAAGTGCCGCGTACCACGCGTGCCGAACTGACCACCTACCGTTTCTCGGGCGCATTCGACGGGTCGTTCAATGTCGGCGACCGCATCTTCGACTGGGATGTGGGCTATCTCTACAACAACAACAAGCTGGTGCAGAGCGGTTACGGTGATCTCAATCTGACTTCGTTGCGTGCTGCTGTGGGTCCGTCCTTCATCAACGCGTCCGGTGTCGCACAGTGCGGCTCGGCTGCGGCCCCGATCGCGCTGGCACAGTGCGTGCCATTCAACCCGTTCATTGCTGCCGGCCTGTCCGGTCCGGGTGCTTTGACCGGCAACCAGGCTCTCCAGGATTTCCTGATCCCAACCACGCATGCAACTGCGGACACCAAGACCAAGGTGATCTCGGCCAACCTCTCTGGCAGTTTGTTCACCCTGCCGGCCGGCGATCTTGGTTTTGCAGTGGGCGCTGAGCAGCGCAAGGAAGAGGGTGAGTTCAGCCCTGACGCGCTCGCTCAGTCGGGAAATACCTCCGGTTTGGCCAACTTCCCCACCGGCGGCAGTTACAAGGTCGAGGAAGTGTATGCAGAGTTCAACGTGCCGCTGTTAGCCGACCTGCCGTTCGCTCGCGAGCTTGGCCTGAGCATGGCGACACGGTACTCCGACTACAACACCTTCGGTGACACAGTGAACAGCAAGTTTGGCTTCAAGTGGAAGCCGATCCAGTCGTTGCTGGTCCGTGGTACCTGGGCTGAAGGTTTCCGCGCCCCGACCATTTCCGATCTTTACGGTGGTGGTTCACAGTCTTTCGATTCCTACACCGACCCCTGCGATGTGCAGTTTGGTGCCTCGCGTAATAGCCCTGCAGTTCGAGCACGCTGTGCTGCCGCGTTGCCGGTCAATGCCAATACGTTCCGTCAGCAGGCCCAGGGTTTCGTGCCGACCACGGCAGCGTCCTCGCAGACACCTCTGGCGTTCCTGTCGGGCTCCAATGAAGAACTGACCCCGGAAACTTCTACCTCCAAGACCTTGGGTTTCGTATGGAGCCCGGGCTTCGTAAACGGCCTGAACGTGTCGCTCGATTGGTGGCAGATTCGCGTGGAAAACACCATCATCGGTGACACGGCAAATCTGATCCTCAACGATTGCTACATCAACGGCATCACCGAGCGTTGCAACGCGTTCACCCGTGATCCTGTGAGCGGCATCGTCAACACCTTGAATCGTACTTCGATCAATGCCGGCTACCGTGAGGTTGAGGGTTATGATCTGGATCTCGGTTATCGCCTGGCCACCGACTCGCTCGGCACCTTTGGCGTCAAGTGGACAACCACTTACACCAGTCGCGACGACTTGGTGACCACCCGCACGTCCGTTACTAATCCGAACCCGCTGACGGGGGTGGGCTGGGCTGGAACGACTACGGGTACGCACTTCCGCGTTCGATCCAATGTTGCACTCAATTGGGATAAGGGCGACTTTGGTGCAAGTTGGACAATGCGTTACTTCTCCGGTTTGAAGGAATCTTGCCTTAGCGCGTCCCTGTTCCCGGACGAGTGCAGTGATCCCAACTATCGCGCGCCGAACAATCAAGGCGTTTCGATTGGCAATCCAACCAATGAGCGTGGCGCGACCGTCTTCAACGATGTTCAGGTCCGTTGGAATGCTCCGTGGAACGCGACGATCTCCGCAGGCGCAAACAACGTGTTTGATCGTGTTGGTCCGACCTTGTACAGTCAGCCTAGCGCCAACGTTTCTTACTTTGGTGGCTTCGACATCGGTCGCTTCCTGTACATGCGTTATACCCAGCGTTTCTGATAAGCAGTTCGGTTGCTTGACTTAAGCTACGCCCCCGATTTCGGGGGCGTAGCTGTCTATGCGTTTTTAAATCAGCATCTGAGCTAGTAGGGCTCAGGCAAAGTTTTTAAACTCGGTTGAGGCTCTAATGTCTGCGGCGAATTCGCAGTATTCGTTTCAACAAGACGCATGAAGCTATGCGCTTTCTTATCCGCCGCAATGTGAGATCATTCGGTGATGCTTACGTTGCTGTCTGATCACCAAGAAAAAATGCAGGCCTGGATTCGTGACGAGGTCGTGCCCGATCTCTCAAGTGCAGCTGCTTGGTCGCGATTTGCAGAAGAGTTGCATAATGGCAAGTTACTGCTTGATGCTTGTCATGCTTATTGGCATCTGGCAAGTCTTCAGCTCAGTGAGCCCGCATATCTGATAAACATCGGCAATTTGCTGCTTGAGCTAGAGGACTTCTCGGGTTCGCTGGTAGCCTATGAAGAGGCTGTGCGGCGAGGTGCTGGGGATGAAGTGGCTTGTCATTTGGGAAAAGGGCTGGCACTGCTTTATCTGCAAAGGTACCAGCAGGCAGAAATAAGTCTTCGAAATGCTTGGCAGCAGGAGCCAGAGGCATGTGATGTTGTTCTGGCTTATTCGCAATGCTTGATGGAGCTTGAGCGATTCGACGAGATGAAATCTTGTCTTGCTCGCCTTGAGTATTACGAAATGTCGCGTGCGCAGCGTGAAAGCTTCGCTTGGTTGCTTGCGAATTGCGGTGAAGAGCCGCGCGCGTTGGTTCTGTATAAAGATCTTCTTGATGATACGCACGCAACGAGTGAGTTGCGGATGCAGCTTGTTCTTTTGCTTGAGAGACTTAATCGTGTGGAGGAAGCTGAAGGTTATCTGCAGCATCGAAGCGTTATTGGGAGCGAAATGTCGCCAATGAAGGCGCTCGCATTGGGGCGAATATTTCGTCGGAAAATGAAATACGAATGCGCTGAAAAATGCCTAGCTTCCGGCATTGCAATGGTTGGAGATGGAGCAATTGGAGCGCTGCTGGAGTTCGAGCGCGCCAAGAATGCTGATGCTGGTAGCCGCTTTGACGAAGCGATGGCCGCGTTGAATCGCGGGCATGTACGCGCTGTTGCGGCATACAACCAGCGGTTTCCAGGGCAGTTGGCTGATAACGCCCTGAGATGGTTGGAAGAATCGTTGGCGAATCCTGTTCCTTTAGCTTGGCGTAATTTAAGAAGGGGTGAGCGTTCGGAAGATCCGACATTTCTCGTGGGCTTCCCGCGATCAGGTACAACCTTGCTAGAGCGCATATTGGACGCGCACCCAGGTTTTGCGGTATTGGATGAGCGTCCGGCGTTAGAAGAGGCCATCGCTAGCCTGCGCTCAAGTAAGCATTTTGCCGAACCGCAACTAGATGATTGGCTGACTGCACTCTCTGACGATCAGATCGGTCGGGCGAGAGGTTGTTATTATGCAGTTGCCGCCAAATACATCTCTCTAAAGCCGAGTCTGATCGATAAGTACCCTTTGAATCTGACGCGAGTTCCTTACATTGCGCGAATATTTCCGCGTGCGAAGTATATTTTTCTCTTGCGGGACCCCCACGACTGCGTGCTGAGCTGTTACATGCAGGCATTTGGCATGCGTGGAGGTGCTCTTTCATTTGCAACGTTGGAAGCTTCCGCGGAGACTTATGTAAATGTGATGTCTCACTGGGAGCGTCATAGAGCATTGGCAAACGCCCATGTCCAGGAGGTTCGTTACGAAGATCTGGTGAATGACATGCCTTTGCATGTCTCTGCACTCTTAGACTTCCTGGAGTCAGAGTGGGACGACGCCATGGCAAATTTTCGGGAGCATGCCATGTCGCGATCGACACGAATCAACACGCCGAGTTATGCCCAGGTTATCGAGCCGATCAATGGTCGAGCAATTGGGCGGTGGGAAAATTATCGACACCATTTCTCGCAGCGTACGCTAACTCTTCTCGCGCCATGGCGTCGCCGTTATGGCTACGATTAGTCAGCGTTGCGGGAAGCGGAGGTAGGTGGAAAGTATGTATTTGTCTCCACTATGCGGTGGCCTGCCTTGGTGGGCGTACATCCAATATGGTGGAAACATTAAAAGCCTGCCGGCTCTCGGTTCGACGCCGTAGTTCAACCCTGGAAACCAAGTTTCGCCGCCTTCCGATACATTGTTGAGATACCATAGAAAAACCATGTATCGATCGGATACGTTGTTTATGGAGTCGAAATGTGTCTGGAAGCGTTCATCGCTTCCTGCACGATAGCGCTTGAGAATCAACGGGCTTAGTAGCGGGCTGTCGGGGACAGCAATGTCTAGGTCTACTTCCGTGTTGTAGCGCTTGAGCTCCTCGCTGATCAGCGAGCGGAAGAATCCAAGAAAAGCACTATCGGACAATTTGGAGATGTCCAATTCCGTCCAGGAACTTTCTTCCAGACCTTGGCGAATGCCCTGGCCATTTCTTTCGTGAAATTCGCTGAGCGCCTCAAAAGAGTCGACCAGTTTGGCGCACAATTGTGCTGACAAACTATTGTCTTTTATTCGAATGAAATGCCGAAGGTGACCCGGAGAGGAGGATGCCGCAGAAGCGGCATCCTCCTTTTCCTTTTTCAGATCAGAATCGTGCAGTCCAGCGCATCCAGTAGTACCTGCCGATGGCATCGTAGGTCCGCAAGTCGGTGGAGGCATTGAAGCCGGAATAAACCAGTGGCGGCTGCCGATCTGCCAGGTTGCGAACACCGATTTGAATCGTACTGTTGTTCAACGACTCAAGGCGATACCCGAGCTGGAAGTCCGTCTGGGTGTAGGAGGGGACCTGACGCTTGGCCACGTAGCCGTCTGTACCTACTTCGGCGACGTCCGGTGCCTCGTTGACGTGGTGGACATACCGAGTTGTCAGGCTTGCATTTAGATTGCCATAGGTCCAGGTCAAATCGTTAAGCGCGCGCCAGCGCGCGATATTCCCGAAGCCCGAAGATGCAGAGTCAACGAACGTGCCGGCGAGTCCCTTGCTTTCCGGAATGCCTGGGAATGCTCCCACGTCGCTGGTCGGGTCTCCTGACAACAGACGAACGTCGTACTGACGGATATATGTTGTATCGAGATTCCACGAAAGCTTGCCCCACGCAGCTTCCTGAGTGGTGTAGCGGAACCCGAGATCGACGCCGCTGGTCCGCAGCTCACCAAAGTTGCCAATCACGTTCGTCATTTGCGCAACGTCACCTGCTTCGTCGCGAATGAAGGTGTCGCAGTAGCGGCCGAATTGGTAGCACTGGTTCAGCATAACGGTTTCTGGAAGATTGGTAATGAACTGATCCAGGCTTACGCGCCAGTAGTCAGCGGTTACGCTAAACCCTTCGAGCCAGCTCGGGCTATACACGAAACCATATGTGAAAACATCGCCTTCCTCTGGTTGAAGGTTCGGGTTTGAGACCTGGAAAGAGGTTACCTGGTTGTTGCTCTGACGGAAGGATCCGTCAGGCGCAACACCTGCACAGGCGCGCGGGTCGGCCGTCGTCTGGCCCGAGTAACCGTTACAAGGATCGACATAGCTATTTGCGCTTGGCGCTGTAGGTGAAAACAGGTCGCCAATCGTAGGTGCGCGGAAGACGTCTGCATAGGTGCCGCGGATCAACAGATCGGAGAACGGCTTCCATTCCAGCCCGATTTTCGAGTTGTTGGTGCCGCCGAAATTTGAGTAATCCGAGTAACGGGTTCCCAGTGTCAGATTGAGCTTCTCTGCGAAAGGTGCGTCGGTCAACAATGGGATCAGTAATTCAGCGTAGATTTCGTTGACGTCAAACTTCCCAGAAATATCACCAAACGTACATGCTTCCTGCGTGGTCAAGCAGACAGTTTCGCCAGGCGGAATGATCGTGAGGAAATCGCTGGTCGAACTTGCTGACTCTTCGCGTCGCTCCACGCCAACCGCCAATGAGACGGTTCCTGCGGGGATATCAAATAGGTCACCTGTCGCGTTGGCATTGAAAACCTTAAGAGTGTTTTCGTTGGTATTGGTAATCGTTGGATTGATCAGGCCAAGCGCAGTCAACTGAGCCTGGCCTACAGCCGTGCTTGCATTGGGTGCGGGGCCAAGGAAGTTGACCGGCAAGCAGCCATTGATGGCCGTGGCCGGGTTACCTGGCGTCCGGACGCAAATAGGATTTCCGGTTGCAGGATCGATCATGGACGGGCCAAGTGCCGCCGTGAGGCCAGGGCTGAACAAATACCCTTTCACCGAGGATGACTGTGGCGAACGGCCGTACCCGTACGACGCATCCCAACTCCAGCTGCTGTCACCAAACGCACCGCGAAGGCCTCCGGTAATCTGGTAGGTCTCCGTTACGAAGCGGGTTGTGCGCGTGGGGATGAAGTCACGAAGACGCAGGCGCGCGTCCGTGATATCGACCCCGAAGGGGTTGTAAAGACTATCTGCGCTGATCGGAACGTCATCGACTGCAGGTCGGCCATCAAACGGCAGAGGTGCCAGTGCAAAGGAGGACTCGGTCCGCAGCCACGAGCCAAGCACAAACGCTTCGACGTTGTCACTCAGCTTGTAAGTGCCGTTCATGAAGAGGCTGGTCCGCTCCTGCGGTGTCAGCGTCAAATTTCCATCGGCCTGATAGTTGTAAACATCGGTTTGCGGGTTGAAGCAACGAAAGTCCGACGGTGACGAGCCAGGACGTCCATCGATTCGCGTAAGAGTAACGTTCGCGCCAGCGCCACAATTGGGATCAGATAAATTGACGCCAGCAGCATTCCCACGCGGCACGACATAGCGGCCAGTCAAAATGCGGCTGGTCCCACCAATGCCTTTCTCGCCAGCGTAGAGTTGATAGGGCTGGCTTGAGTAGGTTCGATCTGCCGCACGTACTTCTTCTGCTTTGTCGTAGCTTGCGCCTAGCATCAGGCTGCCATGATCGTTTGTCATGCCGAAGACGGCGTCATACCGCTCAGTCGACGCGTCACCACGTGACGATGTTCCGTAGTAGGCGCTTGCTTCAACGCCGTCGAAATTTTTGCGAAGAATGAAGTTGACGACGCCGCCAATTGCGTCAGAGCCGTAGATTGCCGATGCGCCATCCTTCAGCACCTCGACGCGCTCAATGAGACCTAGAGGGATGGAGTTGATGTCCACCGCGCCGTTCGCATTGCTGACAGTGCCAATCCATCGCTTACCGTCGACCAAGACGAGTGATCGGTTGACGCCAAGTCCGCGCAGATCAATTGTAGCCGCGCCCGCGCCGCCGCCATTGTTGACCTGAGGATTGGTAGCGGCGCCGGCAATGGCAGGCGTGCGCTGGAGAAATTCGCCGACCGTTGCCGCGCCGGAACTCTGGATCGTTTGACGATCAATCACGAATACGGGGCTAGAAGTCTCCAGATCAGCGCGCTTGATGCGTGATCCGGTCACTTCAATTTTGTCGAGGTTGGTTGTTGTACCAGCGGATGTGTCCTGTGCGAAGGATGTTGATGAATAAGCTCCTCCGACGACAAGCGCAAGTACAACGGCGTCACGCAGCTTGCTTGACGTGCACTTCATGGGCTCTCTCTCCGTGTAACGGTTAGGTTGGCCTGGCAGGCGGGTCCGAAACAGCGGTCCCAAAGCGTCAGGGTGAACCGATGGTATATGGCTGTCCCTAAAAATTAAAGTCCCGTTAAATTTTGCTCCCATGAACGAAAACGCCACCATATGTGAAGGTGGCGTTATGACTTCAGAATGGAAGAAAATTAAAGGTCTTGCTCATACCTGACATAAGGAATGGTGCCGTCGCTGTTGCTCTCGTTGTTGGGAGCGAACGGGTTCTTGCCGCGGGAGATGACGTTCTCCGCGCCCACTGTCAACTGCCCGCTCCAGGGGGTGCGCCAGGTCAGGCCAAGGCCCAGGCCTTCCCATTTTTCCGGCTGGCCGGGGACATCGACGACGCGGCCGATGACATTGGCGCTGAAGGCGCCGTAGCCGCCACCGACGCTGAGCGTCTTGCTGTCCCACTGGTCGGCGATGGCCGGGGAGACGTCAGCCAGCGGGACCAGACGCGCACGGGCGTAGGTGCCGCCAATCGAGACAAAGCCTTCGCGCCCGATGTTCTTCTGGCCGAAAACGGTCAGGTCGTTTTGCTCCACGCGGGTCAACGGTGCCTTGCCGGCGCCGATCAGCCAGGCGGGCAGGGTGTCGCGACCGGCACCTGCGGTGACGCCGACGCGGCCACTGCCACGGTTGAAGCCCAGCGTGCCGGAGACGCGACGCGACGCGGCAGCGCTGTCTTCTTCATCGTCGCCGATGCCGGCCAGCAGGCAGTGACTGGCGAGGCCGCTGATGTTGGTGCCACGGCTGCTATTGCAGAGCAGGCCTAAGGAATCGCCCGAGGTCATGCCAAGCGCAGCATCCAGCGAATTACGGCCGAAATGCCAGCGCGCGCCGGCCTTCTGCTCGCCGGTGGGTTCCAGGTACAGAAACGCTTCCACCTTGCCGCTGCCCTTGTTCCACACCGGCAGGATGGTGCTCTCGCGCAACTGCTGGGATGCCGACTGCGCATGCACACCCGTAGCTGCCGCAAGGGCAACCAGCAAAGCGAGCGGAAGGCGCAGAAGGTGTCGCATACCAGAGTTCAGACCCTAGGGGCAGTTGTTAAGTTCCCGAGAGCGGGCAGTGAGAATGCTAGGGCGTTTATGATTATTTAACAAGTGGTCACGTTCCCCAGAACGCACCGCCGATGCTATCTATTGCAACCGTTCCGGCGCCTGCTGAGAGGGCTGCGCCGTGCTGAAAAGTACGGCCAACTCGGTCAACGGAAAGTGATACTCGCGGCCACAGAACTCGCACCGCACTTCCACCTCGCCGGTTTCTTCAGCGGCTGCGCGCGCCTCTTCTTCACCCAGCGATTCCAGCATCGACGCGACCCGCTCGCGGGAGCAGGAGCAACCGAAGCTGAGCGGCTTGCCGCCCAACAACTGCGGGTCTTCTTCGTGGAACAGGCGGTGCAGCAGGTCTTCGCCGGCCACCGACAGCAGCTCGGGTGCGCCGAGGGTGTCGAACAGAGCGCCGATGCGGGTCCAGCCGTCGTTGTCGCCTTCGTCGCCAGGCAGTTTCTGCAGCAGCAGGCCGGCGGCGTGATCCGGGCCAGCGGCCAGCAACAGGCGGGTCGGCAGCTGCTCGGACTGCTTGAAATAGGTTTCGAAGGCTTCGGCCAGATCCGGGGCCTGCATGCCGACCAGGCTCTGGTAGCGCTGCGGTTCGCGCGGGTCCAGGCCGGGGTTTTCGATGGTGATCGCCAGCAGGGCGGCCTCGCCCAGCTCACGCAGGTCGGTGGGCGCGTCGGCACCCTCGGCCAGTTGCACGATGCCGCGCAAGGTGCCCGCGGCCGTGCATTCGGCAAACAGGGTGCGCAGGGTATCGTTGCCGCGCAACTGCACCGACAGACGCCCGTCGACCTTGGTGTGGCCGGTGAACAGGGCGGCCGCCACCGCGGCTTCGCCCAGCAGCTGGCGCGCGGCAGGAGGGTACTCGGCGGCGCCCTGGACGTCGTGCCAGGCCTTGGTCAGACGCACGTGGACACCGCGCACGCCGGCGGCAGGCAGCAGGAAACGGGAAAGCTGATCGTGATCGGTCATGGAGACATCGGACGTAAGGGACGCTGGTTGCCGGATAATGCGGCAGGCATCGGGATTGAAGGTCGAAGCGAACTAATGGGGACGGATGCATTGGATGGCAAGCAGGTGACAGCACCGCGGCGCCGACGCTGGCTGCGCTGGATCCTGGCGGCGCCGCTGCTGTTCGCGGCGGCGAGCGTGTTGCAGGTGCTGGTGCTGCGGGTGGTCGACCCGCCGATCAGCAGCATGATGGTCGGGCGCTACCTGGAGGCCTGGGGCGAGGGGAACGGGAGTTTTTCCCTGCACCAGCAGTGGTGCGATTACGATCAGATCGCCGCCAGCCTGCCGATTTCGGTGGTCGCTGCCGAGGATCAGCAGTTTCCGATGCATCACGGTTTCGATCTGCAGGCCATCGAGAAGGCGCGCGATCACAATGCGCGCGGCGGGCGTGTGCGCGGCGCCAGCACGATCAGTCAGCAGGTCGCCAAGAATGTCTTTCTGTGGCAGGGCCGCAGTTGGGTGCGCAAAGGCCTGGAGGCCTGGTACACCGTGCTGATCGAGCTGTTCTGGCCCAAGCAGCGCATTCTGGAGATGTACCTTAACGTGGCCGAATTTGGCGACGGGGTCTACGGCGCGCAGGCGGCTGCGCGGCAGTTCTGGGGGAAGGATGCGGCTGGCCTGTCGCCGGCCGAGTCGGCGCGCCTGGCCGCGGTATTGCCCTCTCCACGCCGGTACGATGCGCGCCGGCCGGGTGCCTATGTGCAACGACGCACCGCCTGGATCCAGCGGCAGGCGCGTCAGTTGGGCGGCGCCGCGTACCTGCAGGCGCGGTGAGGTGAGCGCCATCGACACCGCCCAATTGCCGGCCGCCACCGAGCGTCTCACGGTGGTCATCGCGGCGTTCAACGAAGAAACAAGCATTCCGCTGTTGCATCCGCGCCTGTGTGCGGTGCTGGCGGACTTGCATGGCTTGCAGACGCGCGTGCTGTATGTCGACGACGGCAGCACCGACGGCACCTGGGATGTGCTGCGGGCGCTTGCCGAATCCGATACGCACGTGAGTGCGCTGCGGCTGTCGCGTAACTTCGGCAAGGAAGTGGCGGTGTCCGCAGGCCTGGACCATGTGCTGCCGGGTGCGGTGGTCCTGCTCGATGCCGATGGCCAGGATCCGCCGGAATTGATTCCCGAATTCGTTGCATTGTGGCGTGCCGGATACGACAACATCTTTGGCACGCGCGTCTTTCGCGAGGGCGAGAGTTGGCTCAAGCGTGGCGCCGCACATGCGTTTTATCGGGTGATTCGGCGTTTGTCGCGCACTCCGATTCCAGCCGATACCGGCGACTTTCGACTGCTCTCGCCCCGCGTCGTGCAAGCCTTGCAGCAACTGCGCGAACGCCACCGGTTCATGAAAGGCTTGTTCGGCTGGGTGGGGTTTCGACAGGTGGCATTGCCGTACCGACGCTCGCCGCGCCTGTCCGGGCGTAGCAAGTTCACCGTGTGGCGGTTGTGGAATTTCGCGCTCGACGGTATCACCAGTTTTTCCACGGTGCCGCTGCGCGCGGCGACCTACCTGGGCCTGATGACCGCGCTTGCTGCCTTCCTGTTCGGGGGCTGGGTGGTGGTCAAGGCGGCGCTGATGGGCGACCCGGTGGCCGGTTGGCCGACCATGATGTCGGTGATCCTGTTTCTGGGCGGCATCCAGCTGATTGCCTTGGGGTTGATCGGCGAATACCTGGGCCGGCTGTACGACGAGGCCAAACAGCGCCCGTTGTATTTGGTCGATACCCACCGCGGCGCGGTGGGAGTAGTCTGCGACGACCAGACCAAGCGCGGAGCGGGCCATGCAGACCGTACGACAGCTGTTGGGGACCAAACAGGTTGAGGTATTCGCAGTTGCGGCCGATGCCGCGGTGATCGAGGCGATCCGGCTGATGGCTGAAAAGGGCATCGGTGCGGTCTTGGTGATGGATGGCCAGCGACTCGCCGGCATCGTGTCCGAGCGCGATTACGCGCGCAAAGTGGTGCTGCGCGATCGCTCGTCGTCCACCACCAGCGTGGCGGAGATCATGAGTTCTCAGGTAGTGACGGTGTCTCCATCGGAGACCGTTGAGCGCTGCATGCAGTTGATGACCGACGGCCGCTTTCGGCATCTTCCGGTGGTCGAGAACGGCCGCGTGCACGGCGTGATCTCCATCGGCGATCTGGTCAAGGCGGTGATCGAAGCGCAGCGGCAGGATATCGACCAGTTGCAGCGCTATATCGCCAGTTGAGCGTTAACCCGGTTGGCGGCAGGTCTAGTCTGCCAGCCGGCTGATCTTGCCAGTGGGGTCGGCGCATGCACGTCGAGTGCAGCCTAAGAGTGCCTAAAAAATGTAGCGAGTACTCGTCAGGTGGGTGCGGACGGCGCGCTCAGGACCGGCATGTACCAGTGGTACATGCCGCACCGAGCACGGGTCGTGCCCTCCTGGTGGTGAGCACAGTCGTTCTGTCAGCGGCTCCAAGCGTCACACGACCCAGCGCGATCAATGCACGTACTTGCCGCCGCAATCGCTGTCCTTGCCCGGGCCGGGTTCGAAGGTGGCAAGCAATGCTGCGGGCGGTGCAATGGTGGCGAGTGCGACAGCAATCGCGCCGCGTAGCCCGAGTGCCTTGAAATCCGGGCGGAAGCTCGGGTCCTTGAAGGTCCCGGCAATCCGCAACGGCGAACGCAGGCTCAGAATGCTGCGATCTTTCGGGCGTGGGCGCAGCAGCAGATCGAGCGTCTCGTTCTTGAGGCTGATGCTGCCCTCGCCGACGATGATGGTGTCGGTGCTGTCGAACGCCAGGGCACGCGACTGCATGAGTCCGTCCTTGACGCCGAAATCGCCGAACATGCAACGCACCGGGATCTGACGATCTTTGATGATCAAATACTTCAGCGATTCGGCGATGTCCAGACCGGCCAGTTCCATGATCAGGTTGCCGACATGACCGCGGCCCATGCCAACGCCAATCGAGCCGTCGGCGCTGCCGAGCATCGCCGCAATCGAATTGCCGCGGCCACGCAGGTCCAGCTCACCACCGATCGCGCCTGAGGCCTGTTTGGCGAGTGTGGCGTCTGGAAATAGCCGGTCCAGCCGAATGCCGCGAATGCCGGCCTTCAGCTGCGTGGTGATGACGGGGTTGCGCGCATCCATGCGGATGGTCGAACGGATGTCTCCGCCGGCCACGCCGAAGTTGAGCGGGTCCAGTTGCAACAGGCCATCCTTCAACGTCAACGATGCATCCATGTCGTCCAGTGGCCAGGACGGTGCATTGATGCGCTGCGCGCGCCAACGCACCTGCGCATCCATCGCGCGCAGTTTGGACAGATCGTAGGGCGTGGTCGGCAGGATGCGCGCGCTGGCGGCAAGTTGCGCCGCCTGCTTTTTCTGCTCGGCATTGGCCGATTCGTTCGCGCCGGTCTTGGGCGGTGCACCGACAAAGCCGGCCAGATCGTCGAAATCCAGCCGTTTGGATGCGAGATCGGCACGCAGAAACGGGCGTTTGTTGCGCAGGTCCACCTCCGCCGTGCCGGACAGATCGCTATCGCCGGCAGTGCCGGTGAACGTCTCGTAGCGCCATACATCGCCATCGCGGCGCAGGTGGCCGTCGAGTGTGTACGGCGGCGTGGATGGCATGGCGACGCCGGTCAGCGGATACAGGTCTTCCATATCCTGGCCGCTGAGCGCCATCTGCAAATTGAAGACGCGGAACTGAAACGGATTGGTCAGCGTGCCGCGCACGTGCGTACGGGTGGCGCCGGCACTGCCGCGCAAATCGATGCGGAAGGGATGTTCGCTCTGGCTCAACTCAAGCGGCGAGGCGGTGTTGCCTTTCAGCGTAAACGGGTAGCCCTTCCAGCGGCCCTTGCCGTCGATGCCGATCGGCGCTGCACGCTGGTCGCTACGCGGAGGCGCCAGACTGTCGATGGCCACATCGATATTGGAGCGCATGGCATCGTCGATGTATTGCAGCCGTCCCTTGGTCACCAGCAGCCGTCCGAGCCGCGGCATGCTGCCATCGCCTTTCTGGGTATCGAACACCCAGTTGCCCGGATGCGTCTCATCGCCCGCTTCCAGCAGAACGGTGGGCTGATCGAGGCGAATTTCCGGCAGCCGCACCTTGCCGCGCAGCAGGGGCCACAGCTCGACATCGATCTCGGCAGCGTTCAGTTCTGCCATCGCGCCGCGCTTGGACCACGCGGCATTGCCCAGCTGCAAGCGCTCGCCACGAACGGTGATGGTGCGGCCCAGGTCCACATCCAGATGTCCCAGATGGAAAACGCGGCCGGTCTTGGCGCTGACCATGCGTTCGACCGGGCCGCGTAGCCAGTTCCAGTCGAAGAGCAGCAGCAGGACCGCCACGATGGCGATAACGCTGCCGAGCCCGATCAGCCAGCGTCGACGGCGCGGTATGCGGGCGGAAGGGGTGACAGCAGTCGGGGGCGCGTTGTTCACGCGACCCATGGTTGGCGATGGCTCGTGACCGGCGCGCGAACGCGACGACGATCACACCACCTGTTCGATCACCGCAACGAAGTGGCAGGCACTGCCGGCCAGCACGAACAGATGCCAGATCGCGTGGAAATAGCGCTGGGTGTCGCGTTGGTAGAAGTAGGTGCCCAAGGTGTAGAAGAGCCCACCAGCGAGCAACCAGCACAGCGACCAGGTGTCGACCGAACGCAACAGCGGTTCGATCGCCACGACGATCAGCCAGCCCATTGCCAGATACAGCACGGTGGACAGCAACCGAAAGCGGCCGGTGAAAAACAGTTTGAAGATCACCCCGGCCGCGGCGATGGTCCAGATCGCGGCAAACAATCCCCAGCCCCAGGAACCACGCAGATTGATCAGCGTAAATGGCGTGTAGGTGCCGGCGATCAGCAGGTAGATCGCGCAGTGATCGAGCACCTGCAGGCGTGCCTTGGCGCCGGCATGCGGGATGGCGTGGAACAGCGTGGAGGCGACGTAGAGCAGCACCAGCGTGGCGCTGAAGACGATGGAGGTGGCCAGCTGCCAGCCATCGCCATAGATGGCTGCCAGCGTGATCAGCACCGAGCCACCGGTCAATGCGGCAATGGCGCCCAGGCCATGGGTCAGCGCACTGGCGATTTCGTCGCGCAGGTCGGTCGAGGGGGAGGCGTCTGCATTCATGCCAAAAATGTAGCGCAACTGCGAGCAATTCGCATCGCCAGCAGTCGCGTAGCGTTTTTCCCGTTAAGCGCGGCTCAATCGATGGCCTTGGCGTGCGCATGTTCGCGCGTCGCCGAGAAGCGCACATCCGGCGCACGTTCCTGCGCCAGCTGCAGGTTGACGCGCGTGGGGGCGAGATAGACCAGCTGGCCGGCCGCATCGATGCTCAGATTACCGGCGTTTTTCTCGCGGAATTCCTCAAGCTTCTTGGCGTTTTCGCACTGCACCCAGCGCGCGGTAGTGACGCTCACCGGCTCGAAGATCGCATCCACGCCGTATTCGTCCTTGAGCCGGTAGGCCACCACGTCGAACTGCAGCACACCCACCGCGCCCAGGATCAGGTCGTTG
The DNA here is from genome assembly GCF_001423585.1 of Xanthomonas sp. Leaf148. Lineage (GTDB taxonomy): Bacteria > Pseudomonadota > Gammaproteobacteria > Xanthomonadales > Xanthomonadaceae > Xanthomonas. Next base: position 1,417,888 of record NZ_LMOP01000008.1, read on the forward strand.
CTCATCAACGGGCGGAAGAACTGTGTGGCGCCTTCTTCGGACAGCTGCGCCAGGCCCTTTTGCAACTGCTTGAGCTTGAGCGGGTCGCGCAGGCGCGCGCGGCGGAACAATTCCGGCGCGAAGTTCGGAATGCCGGTGAACGACAGCGATTCGCCTTCGGTGAAGGTATCGCCGATGGAAATGGTGCCGTGGTTGTGGATGCCGATCACATCGCCCGGCCAGGCTTCGGCGGCGATCTCGCGGTCGGAGGCCATAAAGGTCAGCGCGTTGGCGAGCTTGACGTCCTTGCCGCTACGCACGTGCAAGGTCTTCATACCTGCGGTGAACTTGCCCGAGCACACGCGCATGAAGGCTACGCGGTCGCGATGCTGCGGGTCCATGTTGGCCTGGATCTTGAACACGAAGCCGCTGAGTTTGGCTTCGGTGGCTTCGACGCGGCGGCCGGTGGTGTCGCGCGCCTGCGGCGGCGGGGCGTGTTCGATGAAGAAGTCCAGCAGCGGCTGCACGCCGAAATTATTGACGCCGGAGCCAAAGAACACCGGTGTCTGCTGGCCGGCGCGGTAGGCGTCCACATCGAAGGCGTTGCTGGCGCCTTGCACCAGTTCCAGCTCGTCGCGCAGTTCGGCCAGCATCTGCTCGCCGATCTTGGCGGCAAGGCCGGGTGCATCCAGCGACGGGAAGATGGTCGAATCCTGACGGGTGAAGTTGCGCCCCTGTTCGTACAGATGCACCTCGCCGGTGATCAGATGCACCACGCCCTTCAGTCGCTGGCCCATGCCGATCGGCCAGGTCACCGGTGCGCACTGGATGCCGAGCACGGTTTCCACTTCATCCAGCAGGTCGATCGGGTTCTTGCCCTCGCGATCGAGCTTGTTGATGAAGGTCATGATGGGCGTGTCGCGCAGGCGGCAGACTTCCATCAACTTGATGGTGCGTTCTTCCACGCCCTTGGCGACGTCGATCACCATCAGCGCCGAATCCACCGCGGTGAGCACGCGATAGGTGTCCTCGCCGAAGTCGGCGTGGCCGGGGGTGTCGAGCAGGTTGATCACCTTGCCCTCGTACGGGAACTGCATCACCGAGGAGGTCACCGAGATGCCGCGCTCCTTTTCCAGCGCCATCCAGTCCGAGGTGGCATGGCGCGCGGCCTTGCGGCCCTTCACCGAGCCGGCCATCTGGATCGCGCCGCCGAACAACAGCAGCTTTTCGGTCAGCGTGGTCTTGCCGGCGTCGGGGTGGGAAATGATCGCGAAGGTGCGGCGGCGCGCGGCTTCGTTGGAGACTTCGGACATGGGCGGGGGCGCGCCCGGTCGGACGCCTGCGGAAACTGAGGAAGCCGGTGATTATAGCGGCTTCGGCGCAGGGGGCTTTTATGGACCCGCGGCCAGGCGGCATCGGGCCGCTGTGCCGGCGGCGGCGCGCTACGGGGCCGGCGAGGGAAAGTGCAGCTCGCCTTGCGGGCCCAGCATCCGGAACGGCACCGACACCAGCTGCAGATCGGCGTTGCGCTGCACCGAAAAATGCAGGTGCGCGGCGGTGCTGTAGCCGGTAGTGCCGGAGGCGCCCAGCCGCTCGCCGGTGCCGACCCGCTGGCCGGGGCGGACCGCTACCCCGTTCGGGGCCAGATGGGCATACAGCGCCATGCTGCCGTCGGCGTGCAGCACCCGCACCAGGTTGCCGCCGCCGGCGCTGGGGTCGTGGGCGCTGCCTTCGGCAACGTCCTGGCGTATTTCCATGACTATGCCCTCGCGCGCCGCCAGCACCGGTGTGCCCTGCGGCAGGGCGAAGTCCACTGCATACCAATTGGGCAGGTCGGCATGGCTGAACTGGCCGCCGAAGCCTTGATCCACCTGCACCGGTGCGTCGCGGAACGGCAGCTGGTAGCGCACCGGCGGCGGCTGCGCCAGCGGATCGCCGGGCACCATGTCGAGTTTGAGTCCCAGCCCGCCCAGCGTGCGCTGGTTGCTGGCCGGGTACAGCCGTGCCAGCAGGCGCCGCTCGTTTGCCGCCAGCAACATCGTCAGCGGCAACTGCGGCACGGCGCGGTAATCCTCGCTGGGCGGCGCACTCAGCCGGACCTGCGCAGGTCCGGCCAGCGGGTTGGTCACCCACGCCAGATAGACCGGCGCCTGCCATTCCAGTTGCAGGGTCGGGCCGGTGCCGGTTGAGGCAATGGTCGTTTGCGCCGGCGTGGTGGCAGGTGAGGCGGGTGCCGCGCCGCCGTTCCAATGCCAGCGCTGTTGCGCAGCGGCGGGCGGCGCACCTGCCAGCAGGGCGGCGACCAGCAACGGAGCAAGTGCGGGCGAAAGAAGGCGAAAGACGCGGTAGTGCACGCGATTGGCTTGAGCGAGCGGGGGCGCAAGTATGCGGCCCATCACGGTATTCGGTGGTATCGAATGAAAATATATCTTTCCATCCGCATGAAGCGATTGACATCGCAAAAGTGCGGTGGCATCTTAGCCTCACCATCGAGACCGGCGGAGGGACAGGCCCTTTGATGCCGGGGCAGCCAGCGGAGCGCGCAAGCGCCCGCGTTTGGTGCCAAATCCTGCGGGGACCTCCGCGTCCGCCGAAAGATGGTTCGAATCGTGCCTTGCGCACCTCGAACGCGAGCTCCCGCGAAGCTCGATGGCCGATCCACCCCGGATATCGCCATGAGCCTCGTGACCACAGCATCGCCAACTATCACTGATTACCTGGATACACCTGCCGCCGACATCGACGGCGCCATCGCGTTGCGCGGCGACATTGCCGTGTCGTTGCCAATGCGCCATGCCGGTGTGCGCGAGGTGCGCCTGCGCTACGAGTTGATCGGCGCTGCCAATGCGCCGGTGGTATTCGTTGCCGGCGGCATCTCTGCCCATCGGCATCTTGCGGCCAGCGATGTGTTCCCCGAAAAGGGCTGGGTGGATGGCCAGGTCGGTGCGGGCCGAGCGCTGGATCCTGCATCGCGCCGTCTGTTGGCATTCGACTTTCTCGGTGCCGATGGCACGCTGGATGCGCCGATCGATACCGCCGACCAGGCCGACGCGATTGCGGCGCTGCTGGACGCGCTGGGAATCGCCCGCCTGCACGGCTTTGTCGGTTACTCGTATGGCGCGCTGGTCGGGCTGCAATTCGCCACCCGTCATGCTGGCCGCGTGGGCACCTTGATTGCGGTGAGCGGGGCGCATCGCGCGCATCCCTATGCCGCGGCATGGCGCGCACTGCAGCGCCGCGCAGTGGCGCTGGGCCAGCTGCAGTGCGCGGAAAATCATGGGCTGGCGCTGGCGCGGCAGTTCGCGATGCTCAGCTATCGCACGCCGGAAGAATTCAGCGAGCGCTTCGATGCGCCGCCGGAAGTGATCAATGGCCGCGTGCGCGTGGCCGCCGAAGACTATCTGGATGCCGCCGGTGCGCAGTACGTGGCGCGCACGCCGGTTACCGCATACCTACGCCTGTCCGAATCCATCGACCTGCACCGTATCGACCCGGCGCAGGTGAGCGTGCCCACCGTCGTGGTGGCGGTGGAAGGCGATCGCCTGGTGCCGTTGGCCGACATGGTCAGCCTGGTCGAAGGTCTTGGCCCGCGCGGCAGCCTGCGTGTGTTGCGCTCGCCATATGGCCACGACGCCTTTCTGAAAGAAATCGATCGCATCGACGCGATCCTCACTACTGCCCTTCGCATCACCGGAGAAACCGCATGAGCTATCGTGACCCCGCCGACGCCCCTTGTACCGCCGCCACTGCCGCCGTGCGCGCGGGCATCGACCGCGATACCGCCTACGGTGCGGTGACCCCGCCGATCGTGCTGTCGTCGAACTTTTCCTTCGATGGGTTCGGCAACAAGCGCCAGTACGACTACACCCGCAGCGGCAACCCCACCCGCGATCTGCTAGGCGAAGCGTTGGCCGAGCTGGAAGGCGGCGCGGGTGGGGTGATCACCTCCACCGGTATGGGCGCGATCAATCTGGTGCTCAATGCGCTGTTGCAGCCCGGCGATACGCTGGTGGTGCCGCACGATGCCTACGGCGGCAGCTGGCGTCTGTTCAATGCGCTGGCCAAGAAGGGCCATTTCGCGCTGATTACTGCAGACCTCACCGACCCGCGCTCGCTGGCCGATGCATTGGCGCAGTCGCCCAAGCTGGTGTTGATCGAAACCCCGTCCAACCCGCTGCTGCGCATCACCGATCTGCGCTTTGTCATCGAAGCGGCGAAGAAGGTGGGTGCGTTGACGGTGGTCGACAACACCTTCCTGTCGCCGGCGCTGCAAAAACCGCTGGAATTCGGCGCCGACGTGGTGCTGCACTCCACCACTAAATACATCAACGGCCATAGCGATGTGGTGGGCGGTGCGGTGGTGGCGCGCGATGCCGAGCTGCATCAGCAACTGGTGTGGTGGGCCAATGCGCTGGGCCTGACCGGCTCGCCGTTCGATGCTTTCCTCACCTTGCGTGGCCTGCGCACGCTGGATGCGCGTCTGCGCGTGCACCAGGAAAATGCCGATGCGATCGCTGCGTTGCTGGACGGGCACGCGGTGGTCAACCAGGTGTATTTCCCGGGACTGGCATCGCACCCGGGCCATGCGCTGGCGGCGCGTCAGCAGAAGGGCTTCGGCGCGATGATGAGTTTTGAATTGAATGGTGGCGAAGCGGCGGTCCGCGCCTTCGTTGATGGGCTGCGCTACTTCACGCTGGCCGAGTCGCTGGGTGGAGTGGAAAGCCTGATCGCGCATCCGGCTTCGATGACGCATGCGGCGATGACCGCCGAGGCTCGTGCGGCGGCCGGAATTTCCGATGGTTTGTTGCGGTTGTCGATCGGGATCGAATCGGCCGAAGACCTGCTGATCGACCTGCGCGCCGGTCTGGCGCGTGCCGAAGCGACCCTGACTGCGGCCTCCCGCAAACAGGTCGACGCGTGAGCAGCGTATTGCCTGTTTCGCGACGTGCATCCGCGGCGACGGTCACCCCCACGCCACGTTTGGCATTGCTGGGTACCGGCACCGTGGGCCGCGCCTTCGTGACGCGCTACACCGCCCTGCAGCAACGCCAGCTGCGGTTGCCGCGCTTCGATTGGCTGGCCAACTCACGGATCGCTCAGGATTGTGGCGTGAGTGCGGAGCAGGCATTGCTGCAGGCCAACGCCGCGCCGCGTGGCCAGGCGGTGTTGCAGCCGTGGGCCGAAACCGTGGCGCTGCGCGCTGGCGACGTGCTGGTGGATGCCACGGCCAGCGATGTGGTGGCCGATTGGCATGTGGAGTGGTTGGGGCGCGGCGTGCATGTGGTCACTGCCAACAAGCTGGGTCAGGGCACGGCGTTATCGCGTGCGCAGGCGCTGCTTGCCGCCCGCCATGCCAGCGGTGCGCATTACGGCGACAGCGCCACCGTGGGCGCCGGGTTGCCGGTGTTGAGCAGCGTGCGCGCACTGGTGGCAGGTGGCGACCATATCCATTCGATCGAGGGCGTGCTGTCGGGATCGTTGGCATGGCTGTTTCATCGCTACGACGGCAGCGGCGCGTTTTCGCAATGCGTGCGTGAGGCGGTGGCAGCGGGGTATACCGAGCCGGATCCGCGGATCGATCTGTCCGGTGAGGATGTGCGGCGCAAGCTGTTGATCCTGGCGCGTGCGGCCGGTTGGCAATTGGAGGCCGAACAGGTGCATGTTGAGTCGCTGGTGCCCACCGGCCTGGCCAGCGTGCCGATCGCTGAACTGGACGCGCGATTGGGCGCGCTGGATGCCGAGGTGGGCGCGCGTTGGCAGCAAGCACGCGCAGCAGGGCGGTGTCTGCGCTTTGTAGGCCGCGTGGACGCGCATGGCGCAAGCGTGGGTCTGCGTGAGCTTGCGCTGGACCATCCCTTGGCCGGTGGCGCCGGCACCGACAACCGCGTCGCCATCAGTAGCGACCGTTATCGCGAGCAGCCGTTGTTGATCCAGGGCCCGGGTGCGGGTGCGGAGGTCACTGCGGCCGCGTTGCTGGACGATGTACTGCGGATCGTGGCTGGCTGATTTGGGGAGTGGGGTCGCGAGACGTGCGGCATCTCCCGCAGGCGTGCCCGGGTTATGTGCAGGCGTCTGGGTTGTTGGCGGTCGAGGACGAGAGAACGTCTGCGCGTTCTCTGGGTCTTGTCGCTTGACCGGCGTGTGTGCGGCTCCCGGCGCTGTAACGCGCCTCGTCGCTCGCATCTCGTCGCTCGCATGACGACGATTCAGTCACGACAAGCATCTGACCGATTCGATCGCGGTGGCCTGCAGCCGTCTTCTGCGGTACTCGTCTGACCAACGCTGCGCGATGGCCGCAACCGGGAGCAATCCGGCTGCGGTTCGCACAAGGCAATCATCCACGGCATCGGTCTGCCGCGCGCTGCGGCGATTACGGCGTGAGCGCCTTCAACAGCGCAGCGTTGAAACGCGCCGGGTCCTGCACCTGCGGCGAGTGCCCCAAGTCTGCAAATTCGATCAAGGTCGCATTCGGAATGGCCGCAGCTGCCTGCTTGCCCAGTTTGGTGTAATCGCCGACGCGCGCCTTGACCTCTGGCGGTGCGGTGTCCTTGCCGATTGCGGTGCGGTCCTTGAGACCGATGAATAGCGTGGTCGGCACCGCCAACTTGGGCAGCTCATAGACGACCGGTTGGTTGAAGACCATGTCGTAGGTCAGGGCCTGATTCCAGGCGACCGCCTGTTTGCCGTTGCCCAGCGACATGCCGGCCTGCATGCGCGCCCAGCGTTCGAATTCGGGCTTCCATTGACCGGCGTAGTACACGTCCATCTGGTACTTCTTGATACGGTCGAAGCTGATCTTGAGTTCGTTGTCGTACCAGGCATCCACGCTGCGCCACGGAATGCCGGCGGCCTTCCAGTCTTCCAGGCCGATCGGGTCGACCAGGGCGAGGTGTTCGGTGGCCTGCGGGTACATTAGCGCGTAGCGGATCGCGAGCATGCCGCCCATCGAGTGGCCGACGACCACGGCGCGGTCGATCCCAAGCTTTTGCAGTAGCGCGTGTGTGTTGTCGGCGAGCTGCGCAAACGAGAACTGGTAGGCCGCCGGCTTGCTCGATTTACAGAAGCCCACCTGATCCGGCGCGATCACGCGGTAGCCGGCCTTGCTCAAGGCTGCGATGCTGGATTCCCAGGTGGCCGCGCAGAAATTCTTGCCATGCAGCAGCACGGCGGTGCGTCCGTTCGGCTTGCCGGTGGGGGCGACATCCAGATACGCCATTTCCAGCGCTTGCTGCTGCGACGTGAACGCGTAGGTCTTGACCGGGTAGGGGTAATCGAAGCCTTCCAGACGCGGGCCGTAGCTGGCTTGCTGGGCCATCAGCGGGCCGCAGGCCAGGGACAGTGCGAGTGCACAGGCGAGGTGTCGCATCGTGTTTCTCCATCCGGGATCCGTCCAGGAAGGCTACACGGCGCACCGTGGTGGAGGCGTGGATCCAGGCGTTGCCGCGGCGAGGGCGCGCGTTGTGGTGGAAGCCGAGGGTGTGTGCGGGTTGTCCTCATCCGCCCTTCGAGCAGCTTCGCGCGTGGCGGGATGGGCAGATGCCGTCTTGCTGTTTTCGCTGCTGCGGTTTCAGCTAACTCCAGACAGTGCGTTGGTGTCTTGAGCCGTGCGAACGAGGCGCGCGCTGTCGCTGGTCTTCTCAGGACAAGCTGACGTGCAGTGTGACTTTTCGCAAGAAGCGCAGGTGCGATTTAGCGCTGTTGTTTGCCAGACGTGCAGGGCGGCAGCGTGATGCGGACGTGGGTGTCGCACTGCGTGGTCAAGATGCCGCTTTGCGCTGCGGTTCGGGCAGCAAGCGCGCGGACGCGGCGCTTGCTGCATCGCGCAGACCGACCACGCCGTGCGCTCACCGCGGCGCGCCCAGCCCCTGCATTCGGCTACGACGCGCAAATGCATTCCAGTGCTGCGTACAGACGCCGCATCAAAATGCCACCGGCAGACTCAGCACTCGATGACGTTCACCGCCAGGCCGCCGCGGCTGGTTTCCTTGTATTTGTCCTGCATGTCGCGGCCGGTGTCGCGCATGGTCTTGATGACCTTGTCCAGCGAAACCTTGTGCTTGCCGTCGCCGCGCATCGCCATACGGCTGGCGTTGATCGCCTTCACCGCGCCCATCGCATTGCGTTCGATGCACGGGATCTGCACCAAGCCACCGATCGGATCGCAGGTCAGGCCGAGGTTGTGTTCCATGCCGATTTCGGCGGCGTTTTCGATCTGGCCCGGGTTGCCGCCAAGCGCGGCAACCAGGCCGCCGGCTGCCATCGAACAGGCCACGCCCACTTCGCCCTGACAACCCACTTCAGCGCCGGAGATCGAGGCGTTTTCCTTGTACAGGATGCCGATGGCCGCGGCCGTGAGCAGGAAATCGAAGATACGTTGTTCGGAAGCGCCGGCACAAAAACGATCGAAGTAATGCAGCACCGAGGGAATGATGCCGGCCGCGCCATTGGTCGGCGCGGTGACCACGCGGCCGCCGGCTGCGTTCTCTTCGTTGACCGCGAGTGCATACAGGTTGACCCAATCCAGCGTGGTCAGTGGGTCGCGCATGGCCGCTTCGGGTTTGGACGAGAGCTCGCGATACAGTGCCGGCGCGCGACGCGACACGTTCAATCCACCGGGCAACGTGCCTTCCTGGCGGATACCGCGCTCCACGCAGGACTGCATCGCCACCCACAGTTCGCGCAGGCCGGCGCGGATTTCGTCTTCGCTGCGCCAGCTCTTTTCGTTCTCGAACATCAGCGCGGCAATGCTCAGACCGCTGCGTGCGCATTGGGCCAGCAGTTCGTCGCCACTGAGAAACGGATACGGCAGCGGCGTTTCGTCGGCCACGATGCGGTCGTCGGCGGCGTCGTCCTGATTGACTACAAATCCGCCGCCCACCGAGTAGTAATCGCGGGTGGCGATCACGCCTTCATCGGCATCGTAGGCAGTGAAGCGCATGCCGTTGGTGTGGTACGGCAACTTCTGCCGCTTGTTCATCGGCAGGTCGCGCTTTTCGTCGAAGCCGATCTCGTGCTGACCCATCAGTGTGATGCGTTTGCTGCTGCGGATACGATCGAGCGTGGCAGGAATGACGTCCGGGTCGATCAGGTTGGGGCGATGGCCTTCCAGCCCGAGCAGCAACGCCTTGTCGGTGCCGTGGCCGCGGCCGGTCAGCGCCAGCGAGCCGAACACCTCGGCGCGGATGCGCACCACATCCTGCAGGCGGCCGGCATCGAGCAACCAGCGATGCACGAAACGCTCGGCGGCGCGCATCGGCCCCACGGTGTGCGAGGAACTCGGACCGATGCCGATCTTGAACAGGTCGAACGTGCTGACAGCCATGGGTGCCGGAGAGGTGAGCGTAAAGGCGGCTATTCTAGTCGTTCGACGATTGCGGCACGGCTGCAGCGCAGCATGAGACCTGTTCGATGGCCCTGACCCTGTACCAGCGCGACGATTGCCACCTCTGCGACCTGGCGGTGGAAGTACTGGCGCAGGCGCGTGCCGGCGAGTTCAGTAGCGTGTTTATCGACGACGATGTGGCGCTTGAGGCCGCTTATGGCGCACGTGTGCCGGTGTTGCGCGACGTGCACGGACGCGAGCTGGACTGGCCGTTCGATGGCGTGCGGTTGCGCGCGTGGTTGAACGCCGGTACACGCTGATGCGGCGTGTGCGCATGCGATACGCGCCAGCTTATGGATTTGGAGCGACTGAAGACGACTTCACGCCGGTCTGGTGCGGAGCTGCGGGTCTGCGACTTGGCTGCAGGGTCCTTGCCCGCGCACCCTCGCGGGACACGCTGCAAGTACGTCCTTGTAAGCGCTTACGCGGCATCCATGCCGCGTAAGGTCCCGCGACGGTGGGCGGGCAAGGAACAGTCGAGAGTGTCGGGGTGCACGGCTTTAAAAAAAGCCAACGACTCACTCGCTGGAGCGGTGTCCTTGCAGATTGCGGCACCGTGTGGCGGCATGGATACACGGACGTATTCGCGGCGTGTCCCGCGAGCGGTGAGGGTACCGCTCGCGCGGCCGACTCGGCGTTTGACCTGGGCTTTTGACTGCATCTAACAAGATGCGGCTAACACACGATTCTTGTCGGCCGACCGTTCAAGGTGTCAGCCGCATTGATTCAGCGGCACCACTGGTCCTCGCACGGCACACCATCGTGGTCGCCGTCCATTACGGTATTTGGGCAGTTCTGCAGTACGTAAGTAGCTTCGGCGCAGGAACTCATCTGTGTGCAACGCGTGCGCCCGCCACAGCTGTATTGCGCGGTGGGCGCAGACGCGGGAGTGGTTGCTACGGACGGCGTTGGCGACGACGTTTGCTCCAATGCCGGTGTCGGGGTGAACACATCGATCAAGTAATCGCGCTGCTGATAGGCAAACGCCCCGCAACCGAGCGCCAGCATCATGAGCAAGGCCTTGCCAAGCCCGATCTGCCCTTTTGCCGGCGGCGTGCGTGTCGTATTGCGTCGTGCAGGGGCGTTGTGTTTTGGCGCGTGCGTACCGGCACGCACGACCCGCACCGCGCGCGGGCGACCATCCGGACCCGGCTCGGTTTCGAAAGAGACCACTTCGCCGATACGTGGCGCCTCGGCGCTGCGCGCAAACGCAGAAATGTGCGCGAACACGTCATCGCCCGGTTGAGCAGGGGTGATGAAGCCGAAGCCACGGTCGGTATTCCAGCGGGTCAACGTTCCATGTGTGCGCATTGGCGGCGTCCCTGAGTGGACGCCAAGTCTAGCTGTCGTGCGGTGTCATCCGGCATGCGGGCATAAAAAAGCGGCGGACCCGACGAGGTAGTCCGCCGCTCAGTGGCCGCGTCCGGTTGCGGCCTGTGGCCTTACTTCGCCTTCAACACGACCTTGGTGCTGATCGCGGTTTCGTTGGGGATGGTCTTGGTGTCGGCCCAGTCGCCACCGCCCACGCCGAAGTCCAGCCGCTTCACCAATGCCTTGCCGGCCAGCACGGGCTGCGCGCCCGGTGTCCAGGTAAAGGTCAGCGTGACCGGCTTGCTGACGCCGCGCAGTTCCAGGGTGCCGTCGGCCGCGTACTGATTGCCGCCGAGCGCACGAAACTTGTCGGCGCGATAGCGCGCGGTGGCGAACTTGGCGACGTTGAAAAAGTCCGGGCCTTGCAGGGTCGAATCGCGATCGTTATTGCCGCTGATCGCGCTGGCCAGCGGGATGCGCACATCGAGCTTGGCCGCGGCCAGATTGGCCGGATCGAAACTCAGCGTGGTATCGAAACCGGGGAACTTGCCGGTGAATACTTCGCCGTCGTACTTGCTGGCGAACACCAGCGACGAGCCGGGCGCCTGGACGTAGTCGGCGGCCAGCACCGGCGCGGTGGCGAAGGTGGCGACCAGCGACGCGGCGACCAGCAGGGGAGAGGCGAACAACTTGGAAGACATGGGAAATCCTTAAGGTTTGGAGGACAGCCAGCCGCGCGGCAACATCCGCGCCAGGGTGGCATCACGCTGGAAAATGTGGTGGTACAGCGCAGCGCCGGCGTGTGCCAGCACGACAGCGATCAACAGCCAGAAGCCCCACTCGTGGATGGCATGGGAGGTGGCGCGTAGCTGCTCGTCCGGGCCGCTGAGTTTGGGCACCGCGAACAGGCCGAACCAGCGGAACGGGCGCAAGCCGCTGCTGGAGTCGTACAACCAGCCAGAGAGCGGCATGGCGAAGATCATTGCGTACAGCAGCCAGTGGGTCAGCCCGGCGATCCGTTCCTGCCAGCGCGGGGTGCCCGCCACCGGCGGCGGCGCGCCTGCGTACAGACGCCAACCCAGCCGCGCGATCACTAGCGCCAGCACGGTCAGCCCCACCGATTTGTGCGCGGTATAGACCCAGAAGTATTTCGGTGTCTTGGGCAGTTCGCCCATGGTCAGGCCGACGATGCCCAGCACCAGAATCAGCAAGGCGATCAGCCAATGCAGGGTCTGGCTGACACCGCCCCAGCGCTCGTTGTTTTTCAGGCTCATGTTCCCGATTCCTGGCCGGCGGGCGCGTCAGTGGTGGCAGGTTCGGCTTGCGGTGGCGCTGCGTCGTCGTCGGCACGGCCTTCGCGCACGGCTTCGGCTTCAATGCGCAGTTCCACGCTGTCGCCGATCATCGATTTCCACGCATCGATGCCGAACTCCGCCCGACTCAGCGTGGCGGTTGCCGAGAACCCGACAGTGCGGCGAAACGGCGGCAGCGGATGGCGTTTGAGTGCGTTGAGGGTGACGTCCAGGGTCACCGGGCGGGTGACGCCGTGCAGGGTCAGGTTGCCGGTGACCTTGGCGTGGTTCTCGCCGCTGGCCTCCACGCGCGTGGAGACGAAATGCGCGTCGGGAAAGCGCTCGGCGTCGAGTAGGTTACGTGCCAGGGTGGCCTCGTTCCACTTGGCATCGCCCAGGTCGGCGCGGTGCAGCGGCACGGTCACGTCCAGCCGCGCGGCTGCCCAGTCGTCCGGGTCGAACACCAGGGTGCCGCTACTGCCCGACACGGTGCCCAATGCCTTGGAAAAGCCGGCATGTTCGACCGCAAACAACACGCGGGTGTGCACCGGATCCAGCGCATAGCGTACCGGTGCGGCGGAGGCGGCCAGGCTGGTCAATGCCAGAGCGGGAAGGAGCAACAGGCGGGCGAGGGGTGTCATGGGCGGATTCTAGACACATCCCGGCGCTGCGCGGGCGGCTTGCGCTTGCAACGATCCATTGCGAGCATGCCGGCTGGACGTGGAAAGGATTCCCGCATGCGCGGTCTGTTATTGGGGTTGCTCGTTGCGTTGATGGCGTTGATGGCGTTGCCGGCCCTGGCCGAGGTGCCGGCCATCCCGCGCTTTCGCATCGTGGGTGCCGCCGAAGGGCTGCCCTCGACCATGATTACCGCAATCGCACAGGATCGTGCGGGCTATCTGTGGATGACCACCACCGATGGCCTGGTTCGGTATGACGGCGCCGAGTTCAAGGTATGGCGTAACGATCCGACCGATCGCTACTCGCTGCGCAGCAATAACCTGCAGGCGATGTATATCGACGACCAGGATCGCATCTGGCTGGCGCTGGCGGGTGCCGGGTTGACAATGCTGAGCGCCGATCGCAACAAATTCACCGCCTATCTGCCCGACGACGTTCCCGCGCTGTCGTTGGGAGATATCTATGCCATTGCCGGCCGCGGCGATGAGATATGGCTCGGCATGTCGACCGGGAATGTCTTGCGCCTGGATGCCAAGGGAAATTTCAGCTCACTCGATCTGTCCAAGATGGAAGACCCACTAGACCCCAATCCGGTCTATGCCCTGGCCCTGGACGACCGTGAGCGCATGTGGATCGGGACGCTCGGCGGTTTGGCGTACTACGACGGGCTGGCCTTACACCGCGTGCGACCGGATGGCGATGCCGGCGGCATCAATGCGCTGCAGTGGGTAGGCCAGCGGCTGTGGAGCTCCTCGGACACCGGGTTGCGCTACATGGATTCCTCCGGTGGGTGGCATACGCCCACCTGGGCCTCGATGTTTGCGACAGGCAATCGGGTCTGGACGGTGGCCGATGCCGGAGATGGCGAATTCTGGCTCGGCACCGAGCAGGGGCTATGGCACACCCGCGCCGGTCATCCACCGACGCCGGTCAACAACGGGGATGAACCGTTGGTCTCCAATCGTCATGTCACCACCATCTGGCGAAGTCCGCATGGAGGGATCTGGGTGCCCCTGCATGGCCGCGGGCTTGCCTACCTGCGCGAGGACTGGCATCGGACGGCAGCTTTCAAGCAGGTCAACGATCAGGGCAAAGGCATCTCTTGCAGTCTTGCGTTGGCCAATCGCTCTGGTGGTCTGTGGCAATTCGACAGCAGTGGCAGGTTGCTGCGCTACGACACGTCGTCTGGTGCCTTGGTGCAGACCGGAATCCAGCATCCGGATTTGCGTGAGATGGCAATCACCTCCGCACTGGAAGACAGTCGCGGGCAGCTCTGGCTTGGTAACGGACGGCATGCACTGTCGCGTCTGGATCTGACCACTGGTGGGCTGACCCATTTCACCGGGGATGGACCCGACGAGGCGGTGTTCTGGATCGGGGAGCCGGGCGATGGCACCGTGTGGACAGCGTTCGAGCAAGTGATCCAGCGACGCGACCTCGTCAGCGGGCGCGTCCTGGAGACGATCTCCCAAAACGATCTGCATGGCCTGAAGGAGTTGCCGTACTACCAGATCAGCCTGGGGCCGGATGGGCGCGCGTGGATCAGCGGTACTGGCGGAGTGTATGCCTGGCATGCCGACACCCATCGATTCATGCTGGTGCCGGGGCTGGATGTCAACTTTATCCAGCGCTTTGTCGTCAAGGATCGCAATCGCATCTGGCTTTACCGCCCCGGTAGCATCGAGCACTGGGAGCAACGTAATGGTGTCTGGAAACGGGGAGGCCGCATTCGCGCTGCCGAAGGATTTCCTGCCATGGATGCCTACGGTCTTGAGCTGGATGCGCTTGGGCGTGTGTGGATGTCCGGCCCGCGTGGCCTATGGCGTATCGACCCCCGCACAACCCCTGCCAAGATCCGCAGTTTCAGCGCACGTGACGGATTGACCAGCCAGGAGTTCAGTCGCCGCTGTCTGCTGATGTCCAACAACGGTGTGTTGGTGGGCGGGACCGCCGACGGATTCACGCTGCTGATCGATACCAATGCGCCAGACGTTCCCTCGTTTACCCCGCAGATGCGACTGGAAGCGGTGAGTGTCCAGCAGGGCGATCGACGTCGCGCCTTGCCGATTGGCGGTGGTTTTTCGCTGGTACCGAGCGATCGTCAGTTGCGCATCAATATGCGGCTGCTGTCTTTCATCGACCCGATGGCGAACCGTTACCGCACGCGATTGAACGGCTTCGACACCGATTGGGTCGAGCATGGCGCCGCGGGCATGCGCGAATTTTCATCGTTGCCGCCGGGCAATTATGTGCTTGAGATGCAGGGTGTCGATCCACTTGGCAATGCATCGCAGGTGCAATCGTTGCAGTTCTCGGTGCTGCCACCCTGGTGGCGCAGCGATATCGGTATTGCAGTGATCTGCATGCTCGGCCTGCTGCTCAGTGCACTGCTTGCCGCGGCCTACCGGCATCGTGTGCGCATGCGGGCGCAGTGGCAGCTGGCCCAACACAAGCGCGAGTTGGCCGAGCAGGCGTCGTTGGCCAAGACCCGCTTTTTGGCGACCTTGGGGCATGAGGTGCGCACGCCGATGACCGGTGTGCTGGGGATGAGCGAGCTGTTGTTGCAGACACCGCTGGATGCGCGCCAGCAGGGCTACGCCGGCGCGATCCAGTCGGCCGGCAAGCACTTGCTGCGACTGGTCAACGATGCCCTGGATCTGGCGCGGATCGAAGCAGGCAAGCTGCCGCTGGACAATCGCGATTTCGATCTGCGCCTGTTGATCGGGCAAGTGGTCGAACTGGTTCGTCCCAGTGCCGAGCAGAAGCAGCTGGCGTTCGCGTGCGAACTGGATGACGCGCTGCCGCCGGCACTGCATGGCGATGCCAGTCGGGTGCAGCAGATTCTGCTCAATCTGCTGTTCAATGCGGTCAAGTTCACCGAGCGCGGCGGCGTGCATTTGCGCGTCTCGGCGTTACCGCAACGTCCTGCACAAGGCATTCGGGTGGAGGTGCGCGACACCGGCCCCGGCATGAGCGTCGAGCAGCGTGGGCGCCTGTTCCAGCGCTTCGAACAGGCCGAAGGCGCACTGACCCTGGCCCGGCATGGCGGCAGTGGGCTGGGCCTGGCGATCTGCCGTGAGCTTGCTGCGGCGATGGGCGGCGTGGTGAGCGTGGACAGCGAATTGGGGCAGGGCGCGTGCTTCGTGGTGGAGCTGCCGCTGCGTTGGGTGGCGACGTTGCCTGCGGCGGCACCAGCTCCAGCACGCGCGGTCGCTGCCCGGGATCAGGCACCGCTGCAGTTGCTGCTGGTGGAAGACGACCCGACCGTGGCGCAGGTAATCGTGGGGTTGCTGCAGACGCGCGGGCACCAGGTCACCCATGTCTTGCATGGGTTGGCCGCCTTGGCCGAGGTAAGCACGCGGAGCTTCGACGCCGGATTATGCGATCTGGATCTGCCCGGCCTGGACGGTGCCGCGCTGGTGGCGCAACTGCGCGCGCGGGGGGTGCGCTTCCCGATCGTGGCGGTGACCGCGCGGGCCGACGCCGATGCCGAGCCGCAGGCAATGGCGGCTGGCTGCAATGGTTTCCTGCGCAAGCCGGTCACCGGTGAGCTGCTGGCGAACGCCCTGGCAAGGGCGCTTGCCGACGCAGCCGACTCGCCGGACGACAGCGCCGCCGACTAGGGGCAAGTGTGCTGGAGCGGGTAAAGTGCAGTCCGGCCGGGGAGTGCGCGCGATCGCGCAAGTGGCCGCGACAAGGACGACCATGAAGACGCTAGTGCGGTGTTTGCTGGCATCCATGCTGCTGCTGTTTGGCATGGATGCGGTGGCAGTCAATCAAATCGAGACGCCGCGGATGCGCCGGTTCGGGCCAGCCGAAGGTCTGCCTTCGCGCATGGTGCTGGCAATGGCGCAGGATCGGCAGGGCTATGTCTGGGCGGCGACCAGCGACGGCCTGGCGCGTCATGACGGTATCGGCCTGGAGGTGTGGCAGCACGACCCGCACAATGCCCGCTCGATTCCCGGCAACGAGGTGGAAACGCTCCTGGTCGACGATCGCGACCGGGTGTGGTTGGGCGTCAACGGCTCGCCACTGAGCATGCTGGATGCGGACCGTGCGGCATTCACGACCTTTCCGGACATTGCGCAAGCCTGTGTCGGGCAGGTCTGGGCGCTGGCGCAGGCGCAGGGTGCGTTGTGGATCGGCAGCAGCGGCGGTGGCCTGTGCCGTCGTGAGGAAAATGGCCGCATCACCGTCTTCCGTGCCACGCCCGACGCAGTGGACGGGCTGCCCAGCGACACCATCATGAGCATGCTCACCGATGCACGCGGCCGCTTGTGGATCGGTACCGCGGGCGGGTTGGTGATGCGCGACGGCGAGCGCTTCGTACGCGTCGCACCCGACCGCCTGAGCGCGACTGTCTTCAAGCTCAGCAAGGATCCGGACGGCACGCTGTGGGTGGGAAGCGGCAAGGGCCTGTATCGGGTGACACCGGCCGGTGTGTTCGAACCCGCACCCTGGGAAGGAGCTTCCAGCGTACGTGCCGGCAGCGTGGTGCACGACGTGCATGGTGGTTACTGGGTGGGTGCGGCCGATGGATTTTTTCGCGTTGCGCCGGGCGAGACCAAACTGCGCGTCATGGAAGGCGATCGGGGCAGCGGCTTTCTCACCGCCCACAGCGGCGTGCTCGATGTGATGCAGGACCGCCAGGGCGGTTTGTGGTTGGGGCTGATTTCGCAGGGGTTGGCCTATCTGCCGCCGGACTGGCGGCGTTTCTCCACGATCCTGCAGGCGCAGGGCAAGCCGCTGGAAAGTCTGTACCTGATGAACGCGGCCGCTGACGGCGACAGCTTCCTGGTGACGACCGGCGAAGGGGTGTATCGCGTCGGCGATCAAGGCGAGATCGTCCCCGTGCTGCATAGCGATGTGCTGGGAGGCGGCAGCGTGCAGTCGGTGCTGCCGGCCGGCGACGGCAGCCTGTGGGTGGCGCTGCAGAACGGCGTGACCCGCTATCAGCCCAAGACCGGAGAAAAACACCCACTGGCAATGCAGATCGACACCTCCGACGCGCATCGCGTGGAGCTGATGACGCCGGGCATCGATGGCGAGTTCTGGTTGTCGATCGTCGAAGGCGGCGTGCAGCGGCGTGCGGCCGATGGCCGCCTGCTGGCCACCTTTCGCTTCGGTACCGACCTCAGCGAAGTGGGAGGCATGGTGCAGCAACTGCTCGTGCGCCCGGATGGCTCGGCATGGGTGGCCGCCGGTGACGGGCTGTGGGTCTGGCAGGGCGAGCGCTTTCGCAAAGTGATCGGCGGCGCCGACGCTGCGTCTGAAGTCTATGCGTTGGCGTTCGTGTCGCCGCGCGAGTTCTGGGCCGGGCGGCCTGGGGCGATCGAGCGCTACCGCTGGGATGGCCGGCAGGCACATCTGCTGGAGCGGGTGGGCCACGCGCAGGGCATGCCCTCCACCGAGATTCGCGGCCTGGCGCTGGGCGGCACCGACACCGTCTGGGCGACCACCTCGCGCGGTCTGTACGCCTACCGGCGCGGGCAGCCGCAGGTGCGCATGTTCGGGCAGCGCGACGGCCTGCCGGACAGCGAATTTTCGATGCGCCCGCCGGTGACCGGACCCGGCGGGCAGGTGTTGGCATTGACCACCAGCGGCATCGTGTTGTTCGACCCTGCGCAGCCATTCGCGCCGGCACCGGTGGCGCGGCTGGTGATCGAATCGGTGCAGGTCCGCCGCAACGATGCCGAGCGTCCGCAGGCACTGCCGCACAAGGGGACGATCGTGCTGCATGCACGCGATCGCGATCTGCGCATCAGCGCGCGGTTGTTGTCGTTCGTCGATCCTGCCTCTGCGCGCTATCGCTACCGTGTGGAGGGTTACGACGCGGGGTGGGTGGAGCAGGGCGCTACCGGCGAGCGCGTGATGTCGCGGCTGCCGCCCGGCGACTACCGCATCGACGTGCAGGCGCGTGCCGGCGACGGCGACTGGATCGCCGCACCTTCGCTGCACCTGCAGGTGCGTCCGCCGTGGTGGCTGAGTACGCCAGCGCAATTGGTTGCGGTGCTGCTGGGCGTGCTGCTGCTTTGCCTGGGCGTGTGGGGCTGGCGGCGACGCGTGCGGCGCCAGCAGGAGTGGGTGCTGGCGCAGCAGCGCCAGCAACTTGCCGAGCAGGCTTCGATCGCCAAGTCGCACTTTCTGGCCACGCTGGGGCATGAGGTGCGTACGCCGATGACCGGTGTGCTGGGCATGAGCGAGCTGTTGCTGGCCACGCCGCTGGATGCGAAACAGCGCAGCCATGTCGATGCGATCCGCAAGGCCGGTGCGCATCTGCTGCGGCTGGTCAACGATGCGCTGGATCTGGCACGGATCGAAGCGGGCAAACTGGAATTGATGCAGCAGCCGTTCGATCCATCGCAGCTGACCCAGGACCTGGCCGACTTCATGCAGCCCATCGTCGAGGCGCGCGGGCTGCGGTTTCATTACCGCAATCAGCTGCCCGCCAATCTGTCGGTGATGGGCGACGCCACGCGCGTGCGGCAGATCCTGATCAACCTGCTCGGCAATGCGATCAAGTTCTCCGAGCGCGGTGAAGTGGGGCTCTCCGTCAGCCGGCATGGCGACTGCCTGCGCTTCAAGGTGCGCGATTCCGGCCCCGGCATCGGGCCCGAGCAACAGAAGCATCTGTTTCAACGCTTCGAACAGGGCGAAGGCGCGCGTACCAGCTCGCGCTATGGCGGCAGTGGGTTGGGGCTGGCGATCTGCCAGGAGCTCACGGTGGCGATGAAGGGCCAGATCCGTGTCCGCAGCCGACTCGGCGTCGGGACCCAGTTCACTGTGGATCTGCCGTTGCCGATCGATCGGTCGGCCCCGCGCAGTGCTGCGGGCGAAACACGCACGCTGGCCGGCGCGCCGCTGCGCATCCTGCTGGTGGAAGACGACCCCACCGTGGCCGAAGTGATCAGCGGGCTGTTGATCGGGCGCGGCCATCGCGTGGTGCATGCCGCACACGGTCTGGCGGCATTGTCCGAAGCGGTCGATGGCGGCTTCGATGTCGCGTTGCTGGACCTGGATCTGCCGGGCCTGGACGGTTTTGCGCTGGCCTCGCAACTGCGCCGGCTCGGTCACGGCTTCCCGTTGCTGGCGGTCACCGCACGCGCCGATGGCGATGCCGAACGCCAGGCGCAGATCGCCGGTTTCGACGGATTCCTGCGCAAACCGGTGACAGCCGACATGTTGATCGAGGCGATTGCGGCGGCATGCGCAACGGCGCGCTCGCGCGATCAGTCCATGTCTATGCCAGGCTGAGCTGGCGCACAGCGCTCACCGCGCACGGCCTGCTTCAGTGCCATGACGGAGATGGCACTAAAGCACTGGAGTTGGCCCGCATCGGGATGGGCATGCGGGCAGTGGGCCGCACATCGACGCTGCCTAGCAGCGCGCGCCACGGGTTTGCCAGCCCGGCCGCGCATGCCTTGTGATCTGCCGGGCAACGGCAGTTGGCCGAAGCTTGAGCCCATGGCCTGGCGGTCCAGGTGCCGCTGGCGATGCTGCAATCTGGCCAAATGACCATGGTGCCCATCCTGCGTGGGCTCGACACCCTATGCCGCTAGCCGCTAGCCGCTAGCCGCGGCGTTGCGATCGAACTGCTGGCGCTGCTGGACCGGCTGCTTGAGGCCGCTTGGGCTTGCCCGCGTACCGCGCGGCCCGCACTATGCGGCGACTTGTCGTGAAACGTATCCAGTGCGCCTTTTTTTGTCTTTTCTCTATCGGTTATCGGTCTTGCTGCCGCTTGGCTTGTGCATCGGTGTGCCAACCGCATTGGCAGTACGCGCACCGGTGACTCCGGTGCCTACCCAGATCACGCTTGCGGATGGGCTGCCGTCGGAGACCATCAACGAACTCGCCGAAGACAAGCAGGGCTATCTCTGGCTTGCCAGCGACGATGGTCTGGCCCGATTCGATGGGCGCAACTTCCGCATCTGGCGCATGGAAGAAGGGCTGCCCAGCAATGCGGTCTGGACGGTCTGCATCAGCGCCGACAATCGGGTGTGGATGGGCTTCGAGAACGGCGGTGCCGGTTTCCTGGAGAACAAGACGCGCATCTTCACGCCGTTTGAGAGCCCGCAGTTTCCGGAGTTGCGCGAAATCACGGTGTGGGCATTGGCGCAGACCCCGAACGGCGACATCTGGCTGGGCACCGCAACCCATGGTCTGTATCGGCGGCGACCCGATGGCAGCGTGCAGCGCTTCTCCTCTGTACCGGGCGATGACACGAGCCTGCCGGCTGACAGCGTCATGGGGTTCGAGGTGGCGCCAGATGGAACGTTGTGGATTGGCACTCCCGGTGGGGTCGCACGCTGGAACGGCACGCGGCTGGAGCGTGTAGCGCTTCCCGGAAACTCCCAGGCCGTCAACCGGCTGTACCTGGAGCGTAGCGGCGACACACTGTGGGTGTCGGATGTTACTGGCGATTTTTTCGGGGTGAAGGCCAATGGTCAGGTCCGTCCCCAGCCATGGCGCGACATCTCGCGCAAGCAACGCATCCTGGGCGTGCTGCTGCATGATCGCAGTGGGCGGTACTGGCTGGACGCCAATGGTGGCATTGGCTTGGCGGTTACAGAGCAAAACATTCGTAACGTGCCGATCTACAGCTTTTCGGCACACGGCCTGGTCGAGCGGAACTGGATCTCCGCCTACGAAGACCGCGAAGGTGGACTGTGGTTTGCGGCGCTCGAAGGAGGGCTGTGGCACCTGCCTCCCCACTGGGACATGTTTGCCGTGCTGTCTCACCATAGCAACGCTCTGCAGTCGCCGGCCAATCCGTCCATCACGGCAACGACGCAGGCGGCCTCTGGCGGCATCTGGTTGACGGGCACGAAAGGCGTGCTGGAATACCTCGACCCGGCAACCGGGAACCTGCGGCAAGAGCGGCCCATGATCGGCAAGTACGTTGCCGCGGACTACATGCTCGAAAGCCGGGCCGGCTACGTCTGGATTGGGGTCCACGACGAATTGGTACGGTATGACCCGCGCTCGCGCCAGGTCAAACGCTGGCAGTTGGGTAGCAATGTCGATGCCGATGCGTCCCTTGAGCGGGCAGGTCGGATGGCCGAGGATGCGCAGGGGCGACTGTGGGTCACCGTTGTGCAGCAGGGGCTGCAGATCAGAAGCGAGGAAGGGCAATTGCTTCGGACCATCGTCGAAGGCAGTCATGGGCTGGAAGCGTTGACCATTCTCGACATCCGCGCGGGTCCGGATGGACAGATCTGGCTTGCCAACAATGCCGGGTTGCGGCGCTGGGATCCGGCTGCCGACCGTTTTGTGCCGGTGCGCGGCGCGCCAACGCTGCCAACGCAGGTCTTTCGTCTCGCAGAAGGCAACATCGTCTGGATCGGATTGACGGGGCAGATACGGCGCTACCTCTGGGATGGTCGGCAGCTCAAGCATCTGGACACGGTGGGGAAAGATCAGGAATTCCCGATGGTGGCGCCGAACGGCTTGGTGGTCGATGCCAAAGGTGTGGCCTGGGTGTCGAGTCAGCGCGGCTTGATCCGTATCGATCCCGGCAGCAAGCTGGTGCGGGTGTATGGGGTACACGACGGGCTTCCAAGCCCGCAATTGCAGCCCAACACCCTGGTGCAGGCGACGGGCGGGCAGATCGTTGCAGGTTCTCCCGACGGCGTGGTGGTGTTCGATCCCACTGCCATGCGCCCCAACACCCGCAGGCCGCCCCTGCTGATCGAGCGGGTTGGCCTGCGACGTGGCGAACGTGGGTTGGATGTCACCGGGCAGGAGCCGTTGAGGATGCAGGACGACGACCGCGACCTGCACATCGTGGCGCGTATGCCCACCTTTACCCACCCGGAATCGTCCAGCTACCGCTTCCGTCTGAGCGGCTACGACCCGGACTGGATCGACGTCGGTCCCAGCGGTGAACGTCTGTTCTCGCGGCTGCCGTCGGGTGACTACACCCTGGACGTGCAGGGGCGTACCGCCGATGGCATCTGGTCGGCGACCCAGACATTGAAGTTTCAGGTCCTGCCGCCGTGGTGGCGTAGCCCGTGGGGGCTGCTGCTGCTGGTCACCTTGGCAGTGTGCGTGGTGGTGGCAGCGGTGCTGTTGTATCGTCGGCGATTGCGCCGGTTGAATGCCTGGCAGTTGGCGGTGCACAAGCAGGAATTGGCCGAGCAGGCGTCGCTGGCCAAGACCCGCTTTCTTGCCACGCTGGGGCATGAAGTGCGTACGCCGATGACCGGTGTGATGGGCATGAGCGAGCTGTTGCTCAAGACGCAACTGGATCACCGGCAACGCAGCTATACCGAATCCATCCGTCGTGCCGGTGCGCACCTGTTGCGGTTGGTCAACGATGCGCTGGACCTGGCGCGCATCGAATCCGGGCGCCTCGAGCTGGATCAGCAGCCGTTCTCGTTGCGTCAGTTGGTGGCCGAGGTCGAAGCGTTGATGGCGCCGCTCGCACAGGAGCGTGGCCTGCGTTTCAGCCTGGAAGTGGGCCTGCTCGGGGACATCACCGCCAGCGGCGACCCTACCCGGATTCGGCAGATTCTGCTCAATCTGCTCAGCAACGCGATCAAGTTCACCGAGCGCGGTGTGGTCGGTTTGAAGTTGACCACGCTGGGGTCGTATCAGGGCCTGCGGTTCGAAGTCGCCGATACCGGCCCGGGCATCAACGCCGACCAGAAAGCGCGGTTGTTCCAACGGTTCGAGCAGGGCGATGGCGCCAAGACCACCTCGCGCTACGGCGGTAGCGGTCTGGGTCTTGCGATCTGCCAGGAGCTGGCCCTGGCGATGGGCGGGCATATCGAGGTGATCAGCCGGCTTGGCTCCGGTACGCGATTTGTCGTGGACCTGCCGCTGCGTTGGGTCACCTCCAACGCTGCACTCAGCGGCGAGGTGACGCGTGCCAGCGCGGTGATCGCGCCGCAGCGCATCCTGCTGGTGGAAGACGACCCGACCATCGCCGAGGTCATCATCGGCCTGCTGCGCTCGCAGGGACACTCGATGGTGCATGCACCGCACGGCCTGGCCGCGTTGACCGAGGCCGCCGACAACACGTTCGACCTGGCGCTGCTGGATCTGGATCTGCCCGGCCTGGACGGGTTCGCACTCGCGCGGCAATTGCGCGTGTTCGGTTACGAGATGCCGCTGATTGCGGTGACCGCACGTTCCGATGAAGCCGCCGAGCCAACCGCCAAGGAAGCAGGCTTCGACAGTTTCCTGCGCAAGCCGCTGACCGGCGACATGCTGGCCGACACCATTGCCGATGCGTTGCGACGGGTCCGTCCGCGCGAAGACATCTAAAAAGCCGCCGCATCACTGGCGACACCTGTGCCATGCGCGGCCTGCACGCACCGCGTTTCAACGCGTCCGCGCCAAGCCGTTGCGCCGATTACTCGGCCACCGCTTCCACGTCCTTGGGATGCGGCCGTGTGTCGGCCAGCTGCCAGAAGATCAGCGTCGACGTCAGCGTGATGCCGCCCACGCACAGGAAGGTGGCATGCAGTGCCGCAGTGGCGCCGTGCGTATCGCCCAGATGGGTGTTGAAGGCGGCCAACAGGCTGCCGGCGGCCGCCGCGCCGAAGCCGGTGGCCAGCATCATCACCATCGACAACAGGCTGTTGCCCGGGCTGGCTTGATCGCGATCCAGGTCGCGCAAGGTGACGGTATTCATGACGGTAAATTGCAGCGAATTGACACCGCCGAAGCAGGCCAGTTGCAGCAGTCGCAACCACAGCGGTTGGCCCACATCGATCAGTGCGAAGCTGGCCATCGCCAGGCCCACCAGCACGGTATTGATCATCAAGGTGTTGCGGTAGCCGAAGCGTCCGACCAGCTTTACCGCCGCCCGTTTTGCCGCCATGCCGGCCAGCGCCACCGGCACCATCATCAGCCCGGCGTTCATCGGGCTCATCTCCAGGCCCACCTGCAGCAGCAACGGAATCAAGAACGGCATCGAGCCACTGCCGACCCGCGCAAACAGGTTGCCCAGAATGCCGATGCGATAACTCGCCACCTTGAACAGCGCCAACGGGAACAGCGCGTTGCCGGTATTGCCGGCATGCAGCCAATAGCCGGCCAATGCAGCCAGCCCGCCGATCGCCAGCAACATCACAAACGCATGCCGCAGCCCGAGTTCGGAAATGCCATCCAGCGCCAGCGACAACGCCACCATGCCGAACGCGAGCATCAGATAGCCGACCAGATCGAAGCGCCTGCGTGCATCGCCGTAGTGGTCCGGCATGATCTTCAGTGCGGCGATAAAACCGATGACGCCGATCGGCAGGTTGATCAAGAACACCCAGTGCCAGGACGCCACTTCCACCAGCCAACCGCCCAAGGTCGGGCCGATCAGCGGGCCGATCAGCGCCGGAATGGCGATAAAACTCATGGCGCGCAGGAAGTCCTCGCGCGCCACCGTCTTGAGCACCGCCAGCCGGCCCACCGGCAACAACATCGCACCGCCGATGCCTTGCACGATGCGCGCGCCCACCAGCTGTGGCAGCTGCTGCGCTGCTGCGCACAGCAACGAGCCCAGCGTGAACACGATGATTGCGGCCAGAAAGGTACGCCGTGTCCCGATGCGATCCGCGATCCAGCCCGATGCCGGGATGAACATCGCCACCGCCAGCGCGTAGCTGAAAACCACCGACTGCATCTGTAGCGGACTCTCGTGCAGGCTGCGCGCCATCGACGGCAATGCCGTATTGACGATGGTCGCATCCAGCATCTGCATGAAGATCGCCAGCGATACCAGCCACAACAGCGGCTTGATGGTGGCGTAGCCACGCAGGATGGGGGCGGGCTGGGACATGGGGATCGCCATCGGAAGGACAGCGCATTCTCTCAGCGCCATTGTGCAGAAAGTCGCAACGGTGTGCGCATCTGATCAGAACGTGCATGTCCTGCGGACTGCAGTGAAGCGTCGCCAGAGGTGTTGCCGGGCTGCTTGCAAGGGCGCGGTCGATTCCGATGCCCCAGTCTGCACCGCAGCGAACGCCTTGCGACCCTGGCGCTGCGTCACTGATCCCGATGCCTTGCATGGCGGACTGCATCGCAGTGTCTTGGCATCAGCATATCCGCTAACGTCGCCCGCTTGCTCGGTGCAATGCGGGCTCGTTTGCACGGGTGGTTGCTGGAGATCTTCGCAGCACGCCATCGCCATGCCGGCAACGAATGAGACGAGCCTCACCCAATGGACGATAGGGGCAGCCACATGCCACGAATGGTCGGGACAGACACTAAGCAGCGTGTTAATGCCCAATATGGCTTTGCAACAAGCGTCTGATTCGCTGGCGACTACTTGGTGCCTCCAACGGGTCCAGCCAACGCAAGCGAGGTTCATCCCACAGTGCGATGGATCGATCGAGCGGGACACGCGGGGAGCGTTGGATTGTCGCGAAAAGCCGAGTCGTTTCTTGGAGCGTTGCCGACGGTCTGGTCAGGGATGGCGCGACTTGGGTATGGCCGCCTTCTGAGCGCGCCAGTATCGAGTCGGACTATCAATGAAAAAGCAGGTCTTCGATGTATTACGGCGCGCCTATCTTCCGGGCGATTCCCTGGCAACAATGCTTGGAAAGATCGCCGCGGAACTGGCGCAGAGCGAACTCTTGAACGACGCGACATGCGCGTTTTTCGGGGTGGAGGGCAGCGATGCGCCGGCTCCGGATCTGACGAACGAGCAGACGACGATCACCCATGATGTTCCTGTCCAGCATGCCCATCACGTTCTCGGCACACTGAGAGTGACGCCGGCCCAGGGCGGTATGACCACGCAGGCGATGACGTTGTGCCAGCGAATCGCCACCTGTTGTGCCTATCTGATCAAGCGTGATGCCGCGCGGGCCTGGGCGGAAGATCGATTCGATCGGCCGTTGTTTGTGGCAGGCGTGTGCGAACAGGTCTGGATGGTCGATGCGTTTGTCGAACGTGCCGCAGGCAGTCGCTTGCCGGCCATCGTGCGTGGTGGGTTCGGCACCGAGAAAGAGGAAGTGGCCGTCTTGCTGCATGCAACGGGGCCCTGGCGGGATGGGCCATTCGTCGCGGTGGACTGCGACGATGCGGATGGCGACCCGTCGGCCTGGTTCGAGCGCGCGGCCGGCGGAACGCTGTACTTGCGAGGAGTGGATGAGCTCGACCCAGCGCTGCAGCGCCAGTTGTCGCGGTGTCTTCGGGGTCAGCACGGCCAGTGGTCCGCCTCGGGTACCGATGTCTTCACCCGGGTGATCGCGTCCACCACTGCCGATCTGTCGCAGCGCGTGCGCGCGGGGCATTTCTCGCGTGCGTTGTTGTCGCAACTCGATGTGCTGTCGATCGAGCTTGCCGCGTTGTGTGAGCGGTTGCCGGACATCGGGTTTCATCTCGAGCGCGTGCTGGAGCGGCACGGCTTCGATTCCCGGCAATGGGTGACTGACACGCTGATGGATGCCCTGACGCAGTATCCATGGCCCGAAAACCTGCTGGAACTGGAGCGGGTGGTGCTGCGCCTGGCGGTCATGACCGCAGGCAGGCCGATCCAGCTCGCCGATCTCCAGCAACATGCACCTCGGCTGGCCGCAAGCCTGCTGCAAGGGCAACAGCGTGTCGCGGGCTCAGTGCCATCGCAGCCGGACGATGGTCCGCTCGCGCCCACGCTACCGGCAGCGCCTGTCGATTGGATCGACGGTCTTCCGCATCGTCCAGGTCAGCGCCTCGCCACCTTGCATGACGCCCTGCGGCGAGCTCTGGTCTATCTCGGCGCGCATTACGCCGAGCCGCTGACCCTGGGCGATCTGGCGCGGCAGGCGCACGTCAGCCAGTCGCATCTGGGCTTTCTGTTCCGCGAGGAGCTGGGCACCACGTTCAAGCCGCTGCTGCAGCAGCTCCGTATCGAGAAGGCCAAGGATCTGCTGCAGCGCGAGCAGAAACTGCGTGTGACCGAAGTGGCGCTGAAGGTCGGCTTCGGCGACTTGAGTCATTTCGAAAAGAGTTTTCGACGGCTGGTGGGTGTCAGTCCGCGCGCGTTTCGCAACGCGCGTGGACAAGGGGATTTGTCTCCGGTTTAAGCCTGAGGTAATAGGGTTTTGATGGCATCGTGCTGTTTGGACAGCCGTTCACGCAGCACGAACTCGTCGACCAGCGCTGCAGCCGCCTTGCGCTGGCCGTCGATATCCAGCAGCGCTGCGTAAGCGCTGCCTTGACCGGCTGGGCCAGAGTGGAACGGCGCCTGCGCGTCCGTGGCAGTAGTGAGAGTCAAGAACGCCAGGACGGTTTTTTCGAACGGTGGCTGTTTGGCATTGACGAACACCACCAGTGTGCATTCGTAGCTGATGCCTCCCACGCGCGGCGTGTTGTGCGGTTGGGCCAGAACCTGGACGTCCTCGCCAAGCCACTGTCCTACGGCGTGCTCGAATGCAGCAATGTCCAGTGCCTGCAGCTGTTTGTAGCTGACCCGTGCCACCGCTGCCATGTCCACGCCGGAAAAGCGCAGCTGATCGACAGCCAGATACGGGCTTTGTGCGAGGGTGTTCATCAACAGCAGATCGTCGCTGAAGGCGGCCGAGAGCAGGACCGGCGCGGTGAACGCATCCGACAGCAACGTGAGCAGGGTGCCGGTGCCGTGGCGTGCGGCAAGAATGCGCGCGCGCGTGGCGTCAGTCGGCTGTCCATTGGCATAGTCCGGCGCCGCCTGCGTGGTGCGTGCGCGCACCGAGGCCATCAACGCGTTGACCAGCGTGGCGGCATCGTCGCCTAACGCGCCTACGTGTCTGCCAGCCATCCCGGCGAGCACGCCCTGAAAATGCGGCAGCTGAGCGGCGGATGCGTACCAGGCGTGAATTGCGGCGACGCGCTCGCGGCGCTTTGCTTCCTTGTGCGCACCGAGTGCCAACGGATCGCTGGCGATCTCGCACAACATCAGCAGATTCTCGCGCAGATGGTAGTCCAGATCCGGCAGCGGCAATTGCCAGCGTTCCTGTTGGCCAGCAGCGGTGGCGATGGTCAGGTGCCCATTGCCTATTTCCGACCAGATCGCGATTGCCTCGATCGTATCGCGGCGTGGCACGCTGACATCGATCAGTTCCATCAGAATGCCGCGTGGACTGGCCGGCTGCGAAACGATGTGGTCGGGGTAGCCTTCGATCAGCGTGGCGTGCCAGGTGTAGCCCAGTCGATAGAGAACAAAGGGCTTGATCCCATCGTTCAGCACGATACCCGGTGGGGAGGGCATATCGCGCTCGCCGAGTTTGGCGATTTCCACACCGGTGTAGGCAGACAAGCCGGTGCGGTCGCGGTCGAAGACACGGCGAAAGGTTTGCGGCTCGTCGCACTTGAGCAAACACCCCACGTCGGTCGTATGCGGAGGCCATTGGGCACGTGGAATGGGGTAGACCTGCTGTGCCAACGGCGACGCGTCAGACGCAAGCAGGCTGAGCTCGAACGCGATGAGCACGCCGGCCTTTTTCATTTCATCGACGACGATGTCTTCGATCTCTGCATGCAGCGCATCCTGCACGGAGCCGGGAAGCCAGGGGTCGATCGCTACCTGGGTGTCCCAGTCCGAGCTACCCGAGTCGAACAGGTGCTGGTCGTGTCCCTGCAGCAGATCCATGCAGGCGGTGAACGCGTTGCCGCCCTTGATGTAGAAACGGGCCAGCGGTTGGTCGGCGCGCAGCATGAAACGGTCGCGTAACTCGATGCACAGACTCGCGATCCGATCCTGGATGGTGCCCAACGCCTGGATCACCGTCGAGCGCACGTTGGGATAGCGTGCTGCGTCGTTGATCCGCTTGGTCAGCTCGCCGCTGATCGCACGGCGCAGGTCTTCTTGTTCGGGAGATTCCTTCATGGCTTGGCCTTGTCTGCGAACCTGTGGAAAAGATCTGTGCTCACGGCGTGCTCGGATCCGCGACGGACGAATGACTCAGGTCGATTTCCAGTTCATCGCAGGGCGTCCCGGGCAGCAACAGCACTGCGTCCTGCTCGAACTGCCAGAGCGCAGCGTGCGCATAGCCGCAGCCGGCCGGATCTGATGCCGTCAGCGTGCGAATGTCGCCGGCATAGGGATGCCTGCCGACGCTCGCGACACGCCATGCCCAGATCTGCGGACTCGGCCCCGGCGGCAGGTCAGCCACCAGATCCGCTGCCAGCACATGCGAGCAATACAGCCCCGGCGCATAACCGGCGTCAGCCAGTGCGACGATCCAGGCACGGATGTAGGCGATCGCAGCGGCGCCGGGGCGGCTGCCGTCCTCCCAGTCCAGGTAGACGGTGGCGCCAGTTGGAAATCCCTCGCTGGTGGCCAACGCGGCGGCCTGCGCGCCGTCGATGCCGCCCTGCTCGGCGGTCACAAAGTGCGCGCCTGGGCCAGCGGTCTGCTGGCCCAGATAGACCGGTGCCAATCCCCAGCCATTGGCGACCAGCGTCGGTCGCCATCCCATCCAGCCGGTATCGGCATGGCTGGGCGCCGGTGCAAGGTAATAGCCGCACCAGGCAAGGCTGGTATTTGTCTTCAGCCAGGCCAACGCGGCCAGGCCCGGAAAGCGGTCGGTGTCGAAGCCGGTGTGGAAGGTCATGGTGAAGCTCCGCGTCGAGGGGAGGAAGCGTCGAGATCGGAATCAGGGAGATGTCTGCAGATACGTGGCCATTTGTCCGTACCAACCAATTGCCTGGCTTTCTCTTCGCGGCCAAGTGTCGTCACGAGTGGTTGGATAGGGCGGGCCTGGCTTGGGTGGATAAGCGAGTTTTGCGCTGACGTAAGCGCCTTCCTCGATGGTCTGTGGCGCCAACGGCTGGTGGACGCCGAGGTAGTGGGTCAGTTGCGATCGATCGATGCGTTGCACCGAGGCGATCTCCCAATCGCACACCGCACTTGCGTTCGGTCGATTGGCGCCGACTCGCGACCTGATCGCCCGATTGATGACATCCACGATGCCATCGAGTGCAGCCGTGCTCTTGAAACGCACCAGCTGGAAAGCGTTCCCACCGGGATCCTTCAGTTCGATGTCGAGATCCCGCAAAAAGTCGGCGGGATTTTCAACAGCGAAGCCGGTTTCCTCGCTAAATTCGCGCCGCGCCGCCTGTTCGGGAGATTCCCCGGGATTGAGACGGCCGCCAGGCAGTGCCCACTGGCCAGCCTGGTTCACGATTGACAACGGTTTTTGCCGGGCCCATTCCCACATGTCGCGTGCGAGCGTGTCGGCCTCCACGCATGCAGCGTTCCATTGCAGAGGATCGCTGCCGGCGCCTTTGATTTTCGATTCCAGCGATTCGCCTGTCTTTGTACGAGACGAGCTCGGTCCGAATTTCACCCTGAGCAAGTGGCCGGCGCCCTCCATGGCCTTGTCGGTGACTGCATCGCAACTTGGACTGTCGGTGCAAGCATTCTGGTATGCAAGACCGAGTGCCTGCGCTGCGCCGATGTAGGCTGCATCTTTCTCCCGCAGGCCGTTGGCGGCTAGCCACGCTCCTCGCAGGCAGTTTCGAGCACTGTCCCAGTCGACATCTGGAAAGGGTGGGCTGACACCGGCTGCATTCGCAGTGATCTTGCACAACAGCGCAACCGCTTCCACCGCCAACACCGGTGCGGAGTGATCCCCCCACCAGTTGTTGAAACAGCGTTTGCGTGCGATCAGATAGGTGCCCGCTTCATCCCACAACGCGGCATAGACCTGCATGGCCTCAGCCTCCGTTCGATGGCGATCCTGCGGCCGGCTGCGATGCCGCTACT
Organism: Xanthomonas sp. Leaf148; assembly: GCF_001423585.1. Lineage (GTDB taxonomy): Bacteria > Pseudomonadota > Gammaproteobacteria > Xanthomonadales > Xanthomonadaceae > Xanthomonas. The sequence continues at coordinate 1,449,203 of NZ_LMOP01000008.1, forward strand.
GTCGCCGCCATCGCCTGCTCGGCCTGCTGCTGCGCGGCGGCAACGGCAGCGGTTGCGGCTTCATCGGCCTGCTGCAATGCCTGACGGGATGCATAAACCGCCTGCTCGTTGTCGGTGACGGCGGCGGTTGCGGCCTGCATCGCCGCCTGTACGGCCCTGTCGCTGGCGGCTATTGCCTGTTCGACCTGAGCTTGTGCGGCCTGCAACGCGGCATCGATTGCCGATGGCTCAGGCGGTTGCGCAGTACTTGCGGTTGGCGCTGCAGCGGTCGTGGCTGCTGGGGTCGGAAGGGTGTCGTCGGACATGTCGGTGTCTCCTGAAGTGGAAGCGGGTTGGAGCGGAGCAACGGCATCGCTTCGCGGGTGCTGTATCGGTGCCGGCAGCGATGCGGTATCGGGCGGGCGCTGCGCTTCGAGCGTGCGCAGCATCTCGCCCAGTGCGTGTTCGGCCTGCGTCATGCCCTGGCGTGCGGCAGCCAGGGCAGCGGCGCGTCCTGTGTGCACCGCGTTGCGTACTGCGTCGGCGGCGCTGATTGCAGGCGGGGCCTGGTCTGTTGTCGCGGGAAGCGATGTTGGTGCGTTCACTCCGGCTCCTCTGCATCCTGGGGCACACTCGTACCCGCACTCGCTGGCGCCGCCCCGAAATCGCGGAGCGAGATGATTCCGTTGTTGACCTGCAGCAACGCAGCCAGAGTGTCGTTCTGTATGGCGAACACGCAGCTATTGCCATCCTGGCCCAGCAAGCCATGGCTGGGCCGGTTGGCCGCCAGGAATGCCTGTGCAGACTGCAGATAGAGGCGGATTGCATCGCTCGCTGCCTGGTTGTCGCCTTCGCCTTGGTAGCGGGTGTGTTGGACGATCTGCTGGGCGGCCAGCGATAACCGCGCGAAACCGATCTGGCGACCGCGCGCCAGCCATTCGGCAACGCTCATTGCGACCTCGTTGGGCGAGGGCAGCCCCTGCACTTGTGGGCAATCCAGGGCAGCGAACAGCAGCGGCAGCAGTGTCTGCAGTGCCGAGGACGCCGCAAGCGCGCGCTCGTCCTCAGTGGCGAGCGTGGCGGTGCAGGCCAGATAGAAGCGGTAGTAATCGCAAAATTCCAGCGGTGTGCGCGCCTGCTCGATGGCGAATGCGGCGGCCTCCTGCTGTAGCGCAGGCGTCACGTTGGCTGGCGGCGCTTCGGCGGCCAGTTGGCGCAGCGCCAGGCTTTCCTGCAGGTCCAGCGACTGGAACACTCCGGCGCCATCGACCTTCAACTGCGTCAGAAGACTACGGCCTGCGGCCAGGTCGCTTGCGGTAAACAAGGCGTTGTCGTGAAAAATGCGCTGCAGCTGCGCTTTGACCACCGAACCTGTATCGCCGGATTCTGCCTGTGAGAGCGTGCCCAGGTCGGCCGAACTCAAGGTCATCAGCTTGACCGGGCTGACCTTCAGCGCCAGCTGCGGGAGCAAGGTCAGGCGCGAGCCATGCAGACCTTGCTGCACCTCGTCGAGCAAGCTGGTCTCGTCAGGAAAGTCATAGCGCGCGCCGGGCGATTGGATCGCCCAGTCCAGCCATTGCGTGCCTCCATCAATAAACGCCATGGCCTGCCTGCCCAGTGACGACAACATTCTTGGCATCGAGATCAGGCGGCCTGCGACAGAAACGGACATTGCATGACTCCTTGTGGATTCAACCAGCGGGGAAATTCTTCAGTACCAGGCCTGCCGCCGAGCCGATCCTGGCGAAGTCGTCGGTGGCGCCCTGCATCAGTGCCTGCGCCTGGACGAGCGCGACAACATATTTGTCGTCGCCGGTAGCCAGGTACTGCGCCATCGCTACGCCGACCGCGGTAGTCGCGATGGTCGAGACATTGCGCAGCGCATCGGTGGCGTCCTGTACTGCGATGGCAGTCGATTGCGCCACCGATTGATAGGCTTTGCCGGCTCCGCTTGTCAGTACGACCTGCGGGCTCATGGTCGCAAGCTGCACCTGGTTGATGACGTCGATGACCTGCGCATTGACCTTTGTCGGTTCCATCTTGGTTCCCATGGAAGGATCGGCCGCCTTTCAATGAGGCCTGGTGATAGGGGGGCAACACGCCATGTCCGTAGACGGTCTACGACTGAGGAGGTGGCGCAGGTGCAGGTGCAGAGCTAGATGTAGATGAAGGTGCAACAGGAGCAATAGGTGCAGATGCACGAACAGCTGCGGGAGTGACAACAACTGCAGTTGCGGGTGCAGCAGCAGAAGCATCAGAAGTGGCAGCATGATCTGAGCCGGCGCCGGGGGCGGGAGGACTGGTGGGCAGAGGGGGCGGCACGCTTAGCGCATGCACTTGCATGAGGTCGGCGGTTGCGGTCGCCGCGTTTGCCGACGCACCCTGCGCCTGCGTTTTCAGCACATCGACAGCCACCTTGGCTTCTGCAGCGGCGGCGGCGATCAGCGCTGCCGGTGGAGGCGGCATCGGCGGCGGCCCAGGCAAGGGCGCGACTGTCGGTGCAGGGCCGGGTGGTGCGGGTGGCAACGGCGCTGGAACCGGGAACGGTGCCGAAATCATCTTGGCGCAGGCCGCGGTGATCGCTGCGGCATTGATCATGCCGGCGCCCTGCTGTCGGTTGACCGCGTTGTGCATCGCCATGCCCAGCGTCTCCAGCATCACGGCATCGAGCATGCCGAGCGCCTGCGCAGGTGCCTGACCGGTGGTCAGCGTCACGATGCTGCTGACGGCGTCGACGATCTGGCTGTTCACGGTACTGTCGTCGATCATGACGAAGTCGCTCCCTTCTGGATGATTAAGGCAAGAATCTGGGTGAGGGCGGCATCGGCAAGCACCTGTCCGCGTTGCTGGTTGGCGACGGCGTTTTCCATCGCCAGTGCGATCGAGTCCGCTAGCGCCAGATACGTCGCGCCCATTGCAAAAGCCGGGGCCTGCCCGATGGTCAGCGCCGCGCCCGTGGCGGCAGTGCCGACCAGGCTGGCCACGCTTGCGGCACGTGCGCTGGGCTGCATGACCGTGCGCTGGCGTTTGCGTGCTAGGCCAACAACGGCCTGCGCTGGGCAACGCTGACCGATGCCGCGAACAGGACGGTGGTCTGTGGCTCGTGTTTGCACGCGTACTGCAAGGCCACGCCGTTGTGTACGCGTTCGAGGAGTGCGAAATTGCCGTACGGTACGTCGATCACGCTGTCGGACTGCTGGCGGTACACCAAGGGCTCAACGCCGGGAATCACCGGCAGGATGCCGTCGAACTCGACGTTCATCACCGCTTTTTGGTGCGGCGCGAACGTCGCCACGATGGTGCGGCCTCTGATCAGTCTCACAACCACGTCCAGTGTGTTGGACGTGGGGACATGATGTAGTTGCAACATGATGCGTCCTTTCTCGATACGTCCAGGGGGTAGGTCACAGCGGCAATGGCAGTGCAGACCGGGCGCCGCTCTTGTGGCGACAGCGGCGCCCGGTTGCCGCTTACCGAAGCCCGGTGCTCAGGATTTCCCGGGTGGCGACGCCATCGGACGCGGTGTCGATCGCATACAGGGTGGACACACCCTGGGTCGTCGATGCCTGCATCGTCACGTAGGACTGCTGCTGGTTGTTGGTGGCGTTGTGGGCGGCGTTGGACAGCGCCTGGCTGGTGGCGACGAACAGATTGCCCATTGCGATCGCCGGCGCATCGCCGAGGACCTTGGTGTTGACCTGGGAAACCGAATCGGTGATCTGGCTGTTGACGGCAGTCGGAAAGGCCATGGTGATAGCTCCTTGAGGTAGTGAAAGAATGAAGACGTTGCGGCGTTAGCGGTTAGCCGAGCATCTTCTTGGTGGCGGCACCCGTGGCGCCGGTATCGAGCGAATACAACAGCGAAACGCCCATCGTGGTGGCTGCTTGTGCGGTGATGTACATCTGCTGTTGCGCGAGCGTTGCGTTGTGGGCTGCGTTTGCCAGCGCCTGCGCGGTGGCCTGGTACAGATTGCCCATGGCTGCGGCAGGGGAACTTCCCAGTACCTGCAGGTTGGCCTGGGTGACCGAGTCGGTAATCTGGTCGTTGACGGCGGTGGGAAATGCCATGCGCGGATGTCCTTGGCGTCAGCCTGGCGATTAAACGCTCAGGATCTGCTTGGTGGTCACACCGGTGGTGGCGGTGTCGATGGAGTACAGCATCGCCACACCCATCGTGGTGGCCGACTGCGCGGTGACATAGCTCTGCTGCTGCGCATTGGTCGCGTTATGGGCGGCATTGGCCAGCGCTTGCGCCGTTGCCTGATAGAGATTGCCCATGGCGATTGCGGGCGCGTCGCCCAGGACCTTGGTATTGACCTGGGTAACGGAATCGGTGATCTGGTTATTGACTGCGGTCGGAAATGCCATTTCGTGCTCCTTATGTGCCAGAGATCAATGCGATTAACTCAGCCCAGGCCCTTCACGCCAGTGCTCAGGATCTGCTTGGTCGCCATCCCGGTGGTGGCGGTATCGATGGAGTAGAGCGTGGCGACCCCCATCGTGGTGGCCGACTGCGCCGTGACGTAGCTTTGCTGCTGCGCGTTGGTCGCGTTGTGCGCGGCGTTTGCCAACGCTTGTGCGGTTGCCTGATACAGATTGCCCATGGCGATGGCCGGGGCATCGCCCAGCACCTTGGTGTTGGCTTGTGTGACGGAGTCGGTGATCTGGTCGTTGACGGCGGTTGGAAATGCCATGTGTCTCTCCTTGGAATGTGACGACGGTTGGAATGCTTGAAAAGCGCGACGGTGTCGAGGTTTGCCAGGTCGTTGGCCTGTCGAGAGAATGTGCAGTTCCACCGCATCACCGTGTCGCCACAATAGAGCGCCATCGATCGAGGAAATTGGGGTTAACGATGGCAATACCGGGGTTAACGACGTGAATGCTGTTCTGCTTTAGCGTTGTATCCGACTTAATGCCGGTTTTATCGAATCTTGCAGCGCGTTCAGCGGTAAACCGCGATGCGGTTTGCACTAAATCCCCGTAGAACCGACGGGAGCGCCGCAGTTGGCAAACGCGGTGATCTTTGAATGTTTTTCCGCTTGATGGCTTTGCGTGTGCCAAGCGCCACAGGTTGTGCGCGCGATCGCGTTTCCGATGTGTGCCGGACGATCAGATGCGTATCGATCGATGGCTGCGGCTGAGTCTGCTGACGAGCGCGCTGCCAGAGCACCACGCCATGATTCGAGGGTGGGACATCGACGCATCGAATGTGGGCGGTGCGGCGCCACTGATGCCCAGGGTGTGGGTCGGTAGGCGTTGCCAGGCGCAAGCGCGTGAGCCTGTAATCGGCCCGATGTGCAGGGACGATTGCAGATGGCGGTTCAGCGCTGCGGTGCGCGCGCTATACGCGGACGTTGGCCTGGGTGGCGCGGTCTTACGCGGTGCGCTGCGTCGCGTTGATGACATCAACGCAGACGGCGTGCGCGGGCACAGAGCGCTGCCATCAGTTGGCTGTAGGAGATGGACGGGAGCGCACTGCGGTAGGTGGCGACTGCTGCGCGTAGCATGCGTTTCTCGCCGTCGGCTCAGAGCTGTGATCACGCTCTGCCATGGTTTGTGGCTTGCTAACCGATGGGATTTTCGGCTTTTCTGTCCAGCAAGGTGCTTTTGCTGGTAAGCGCCATCAGTCGCCGCGCGGACGCAGGTGCTTGCGCACAACCGAGCCGTGATCGACAGCGAATATCGGCGCTGTCGATCACGCCGTGCATCAGCGCTTGCTCAGGCTCTGCACCGCTTCCACCAGCACGCCGACGTGATCCGGATTCATATCCGGCGACATGCCGTGACCGAGGTTGAACACGTGGCCCTCGCGCGAGCCGCCATTGCCTTGGGCGTAGCTATCCAGGGTCTTGCCGACTTCGCTGCGGATCGCCTCGGGCGAGCCGTACAGCGTGGCCGGGTCCAGGTTGCCTTGCAGGGCGACACGGCCGCCGGCGCGCTGGGCGGCGTCGGCCAGCGAGATGGTCCAGTCCACACCCACCGCTTCGGCACCGCTGGCGGCCAGGTCGGCCACGTAGGCGCCGTTGCCCTTGCCGAACAGCACCAGCGGAGTGCGCTCGGCGCCGTCGCCGCGTTCGAGTTCGCGCGCGATGCGGGTGAGGTAGGGGAGCGAAAATTCGCGGTACATCGCCGGCGACAGCACGCCACCCCAGGTGTCGAACACCTGCAGCGCCTGCGCACCGGCCGCACGTTGTGCAGACAGGTACGCAATCACCGCATCGGTCACCGTGCTGAGCAGGTGGTGCAGCACGTCCGGGGCATTGAAGGCCATCGCCTTGATGCGCGCGTATTCCTTGCTGCCGCCGCCTTCGATCATGTAGCAGGCCAGCGTCCACGGGCTGCCGGAAAAGCCGATCAGCGGTACCGCGCCATCCAGTTCGCGGCGGATCAGGCGCACCGCGTCCATCACGTAGCGCAGCTCGGTTTCCATGTCCGGCACACCCAGGCGATGGATGGCGGCGGCATCGCGCACCGGGTGACGGAACTTGGGGCCTTCGCCTTCGACGAAGTACAGCTCCAGGCCCATCGCATCGGGGATGGTCAGGATGTCGGAGAACAGGATCGCCGCGTCCAGCGGAAACCGCTGCAGCGGCTGCAAGGTCACTTCGCAGGCGATGTCCGGGTTCTTGGCCATGCCCAGGAAGCTGCCGGCGCGCGCGCGGGTGGCGCGGTATTCCGGTAAGTAGCGGCCGGCCTGGCGCATCAACCAAACGGGGGTGCGGTCCACGGGCTGACGGTTGAGGGCGCGCAGCAGGCGATCGTTCTTGAGCATGGGAGATGTGTCCTCAGCGCGGCGCGTCGGCGCCGCCGGTGATGAGTTGGAAGCCGCGTTTGAGTTGGGTATCGCGGGCCTTTTCGAACGCCCGGTCGGCCTCGTCCTGCAGCAGGTACTGGTCGCGTCGCAGTTGCGTGCGCCCACCGATCTGGCCGCTCTCGCGCAGCAGTTCCCAACCACCGAACAGGTCCGGTTGCAGGGTCAGCTGGACGTAGCGGAGCGGCTCGTTGCCGCCGGAATCGTGTTGCAGGAGGATGCGCATGCGGCCGATTGTAGCCGGGCAGTGCTGAAGGCTGGGGGGCAGTGGGCGCGCCTTGCTGCTCCGCTTGCGAAGGCCCATCGCTGGCAGTGGGGCGGAAATGGGCGGATGCCTGGTGGCTGATGCGTTTTGCTGCGGTTGTCTGTGCGTAGAAGCACCCCTGGGCGCGCTGAGGTTTTATCGATAAGACCCATCGCGCGCAGGCACGCTCCTACGAAGGCAGCGGTATCCAAAGGCAGCGGCGTCGTGCTGTAGGTGCGTGGGGCTCTGGTCGTAGGAGCGCACCTGGGCGCGACGGGGATTTATCGGTGAGGCCCATCGCGCCCAGGGGCGCTCCTACAAGGCAACGGTATCCAAGCGCAGCAGTGGCGCGCTGTCAGATGCGTCGGCGTCGTGGCCGGCGATGAGTTGCGTGGTTGGAAAAAGCGTCGGGCCGGACGGTGCGCGGTTTATCGGTGCACAAGCGTTTCGCAGAAACGCCCTGGGCGCGATAGGGTTTTATCGATAAGGCCCATCGCGCGCAGGCACGCTCCTACGAAGGCAGCAGTATCCAAAGGCAGCGGTGTCGCGCTGTAGGTGCGTGGGGCTCTGGTCGTAGGAGCGCACCTGGGCGCGACGGGTATTTATCGGTGAGGCCCATCGCGCCCAGGGGCGCTCCTACCAATGCAATGTCTTCGCGCTGTCAGATCAGTGGGCGTCGGGCCGGCGTCCGACGGCGGTGTTGCGTGGCCGTCTAGCAGTCCGTGCTTGTCTTCGCTGGCAAACGTCGACCTCAACCCAGCCAACCCCAGCTTCAATTAGCCGACACCACCCCAACCAGCCAACGCACCCTCAACCAGTCAACGCAACCTCAACCGGCCAAGGCCACACCAACCAGCCAACGCAACCTCAACCGGCCAACGCCACCTCAGCCGGCCAACGCCACCCCAACCAGCCAACGCACCCTCAACCAGCCGACGCAACCTCAACCGGCAAGACAACCTCAATCCGCCAGAATCCGCAGCACCGCCGCCTCGTCCACATCGGGCACCACTTCGGCCTTGCCGATGCCGCGCCACAACACCAGGCGCAGCCGGCCGGCGACATTCTTTTTGTCCAGGCGCATGCGCCCCAGCAGGGCCTCGGGCGACAGGCCGGGTGGGATCTCGGTGGGCAGGTCGAACTCCTGCAGCAGGGTGCGCAGCGCCTCGGTGTCCTGTGCGTCGCTCATGCCCAGCGCGGTCGACAGGCGCGCGGCCAGCACCATGCCTACCGCCACCGCTTCGCCATGGTTGAGGTTGTCGTTGCCGGGCGCGCCGTAGCCTTGCTCGGTTTCGATGGCGTGGCCAAAGGTGTGGCCCAGGTTAAGCAGCGCGCGCTCGCCTTTTTCCAGCGGGTCGCGCGCCACGATCTCGGCCTTGTGTTCGCAGCTGCGGGCGATGGCCTGTGCCAGCGCTGCCGCATCGCTGTCGAGCAAGGCGCGGCGTTCGGCGTGCAGCCATTGGAAGAACAGCGGGTCGCGGATGGCGCCGTACTTGATCACTTCGGCCAGGCCAGCGCGCAGTTCGCGGGCGGGCAGGGTGTGCAGGGTGTCGGTATCGGCGATCACCGCGCGCGGCGGATGGAAGGCGCCGACCAGGTTCTTGCCCTGCGGGATATCCACCGCGGTCTTGCCGCCGACCGACGAATCCACCATCGCCAGCAGGCTGGTTGGCAGCTGCACGCAGTCCACGCCGCGCATCCAGCAGGCGGCGGCGAAGCCGGCCAGGTCGCCGACCACGCCGCCGCCGAGCGCGAACACGCAGGCATCGCGAGTGGCGCCCAGTTCGGCCAGCGCGGTGATGGCGGCGCCGAAGTTGTCCAGCGTCTTGGAGGCTTCGCCGGCGGCGATCACCAGCTCGCCCAGTTGCAGGTCCGGGCGCGCCTGCAGCAGCGCGCTGCGCACGCCGGCCGCGTAGTGCGGGGCTACCTGTGTGTCGCTGAGCAACAGTACATGGCGGCCGCGCACGTGGCTGGCCAGGCGCGCGCCGTCGGTCAGCAGGCCGGGAGCAATGGTGATGGTGTACGGCTGCGCACCGTCGACATCGACGCTGCGCGAGGAACGGGGAAGTGTCATGCGGGGGTACTCGACATGCGCCATTGCGCAGCCAGGCGCAGCACCAGCTGCGCGGTGGCCTCGGCGGGGGAGAAGTGATCGGTTTCCAGAGTGAGGTCGGCGACCTCCTGATACAGCGGGGTGCGATGTGCGGCCATCGCGTGCAGCACCTGCTCGCGGTCGGCGCGCTGCAGCAGCGGGCGATTGCGGTCGCGCGCCAGCCGGGTGAGTTGCGCCGGCACGCTCACGTGCAGATAGACCACAAACCCGCGCTCACGAATCCGCGCGCGGTTGAGCGGATCCAGCACCGCGCCACCACCGGTGGAAATGAGTTTGTTGTCCTGTTGCAACAGCGCCTGCAAGGTCTCGGTTTCATGCTGCCGAAAGCGCGCTTCGCCATGCTGTTCGAAGATGGCGGGGATGCTGCTGCCCACGTGTTCGACAATGGCCTGATCCACATCCACAAACTCCAGCCCGAAGCGCTCGGCCAGGCGGCGGCCGATGCAGCTTTTTCCGGCGCCCATCGGGCCGATCATCACGAGATTGGGTGCGGGGTTCATGCGCACGGATCGTAGCATTCCGCACGCGCGGACCGGGCCGCCCAACGTGCGCCGATACCAGTGCGGCCCGCGCACGGCCGGTGCCTGCCGCAGCAACCGCGCGCCGATGGCAATGCCAACTGCGCAGGCGGCGACAGCCAGCCCATGCGACAAGCGCGTGCGATGCGCCCACAATGGGCACTTCTCCTGCTGCCACCTACCGTCATGCCCGATCTGTACGCAGAAGCGCTTGCCACCTTTACCGCGCTGTATGCCGAGGCGCAAAACAGCGCCGAGCTGGAAGCCAGCGCAATGACCGTGGCCACCGCCAACGTGGATGGGCGGCCGAGCGCGCGCACCGTGCTGCTCAAGGCCTTCGACACGCGCGGATTCGTGTTCTACACGCATCTGGACAGCGCAAAAGGCCGCGATTTGCAGACCCATCCGCAGGCGGCGCTGCTGTTCTTGTGGCGAAGCTTGCGCGAGGCCGGCATCCAGGTGCGTATCGAAGGCGGCGTGCAGCTGGTGAGCGCGGACGAATCGGACGCGTATTTCGCCTCGCGCCCGCGCATGAGCCAGATCGGCGCGTGGGCTTCGTTGCAATCGCAGACGCTGGGCTCGCGCGAGGAGTTCGATGCGGCGATCGCCAAGGTCGAGGCCACCTTCGAAGGCCGTGAGGTGCCACGTCCGGACGGCTGGGGCGGCTTCCGGGTGGTGCCGCAGGCGTTCGAGTTCTGGTACGGCGCCAAGTTCCGCCTGCACGAGCGCTGGCGCTATGAGGCCGATGCGGCCAGCCGGTGGACCAAGCGGATGCTGTACCCGTAAGTGCGGCCATCTGCGGCGCGCTCGCGGGCGAGCCGCTGGCGCACGGTGCGGCATTGGCGCTGCGACGCCTGCCAAAGAGTGGGTGTATCCGGTCGGTGCCACGCACCGCTGCCTTGGCATGCAGGCGCGTGACGCCCGGCGCCCGGCCTCTGTCGCCCTGTCCGGACGCCTCGCTGCCCTGGGCAGACCGGGACCCGGCCGTGCTGCGCATCCGCCAAAGCCGCGGCACTGGATGCGGCATAACCGGTGCCAAACGGCACGTTCTGCCGGTCGCGAACAGTCTGTAGTATGTCCGCCCATCGCTTGACCATCGTTTCCAAAGGACAGGACATCGTATGACGCAGTACACCACTGTCGAATTGCACGGCCTGCTGGCCGAGCGCTACCGCGACCAGCCGATCGAGGTCGAGTTGATCGACGGGCTGGAACCGGCCATCAACCTCATCCTGGCCGACCACGGCGACATGCAGATCCAGGTTGCCGCCTCCGGCTCGCAGGTGTTCGTTTCCACGCTGCTGGCCAACGCCGACCAGGTCAGCGACCGCGCAGCCTTCAACGACGCCTGCCTGCGGCTCAATCCGCTCAATCCCTTGTCCAACCTGGGCCTGGTCCAGGTCGATGGCAAGGATGCATATGTGGTCTTCGGCGAGCTGTCGGCGTCGTCCACGCTCGACCAGATCGACGAGGAAATCCAGACCCTGGCGGCCAATACGCTGGATGCCGCCGAATCTCTCAAGCCGTTCTTTTCCTAAAGGCGTGTTGTCATGAGTATTTTTTCCAAACTGATCACGCTGCTGCGTGGCACCGCACATGAAACCGGCCAGAAAGCGGTCGACGCCAATGCATTGCGCATCCTGGACCAGGAAATGCGCGATGCCGGCGCCCAGCTCACGCGCTCGCGCGAAGAGCTGACCAAACTGATGGCGCAGAGCAAGTTGGCGCAGCAGAAGATCGACGCGCGTGGCGGCAAGATGGCCGAGTACACGCGTTACATCGAAGGCGCGCTGGCCAAGAACGACGAAGCGCTGGCGCATGACGTGGCGGTCAAACTGGCCGCGCTGGAAAGCGAAGACGCCGGCGACAAGGCGTCCAAGACGTCGCTGGACCAATCGGTGGTGATGCTCAAGGCCACCATCCAGAAGACCGAAAACCAGCTGCGCGGCATGCGCCAGCAGATCGACACCGTCAAGGCCACCGATGCAGTGCAGAAGGCGCAGGCCGCCATCGCTGCGCGGCACTCTGGTGCCAGCAGCAAGATGGGCTCGGCACTGGAATCGCTTGAACGCATCAAGGCGCGCCAGGCCGAAACCTCCGCACGCATCGAATCGGCCGAAGAGCTCGAATCGTCCACTGGCGATGGCGATCTGAATCGGCGTCTGGCTGCGGCTGGCCTGATGGAAGGCGAATCCAATGCAGCCGCGGTGCTGGCACGCTTCAAGAAGCCGGCCGCCCAGCTCGGCCACGACACCGCCAGCGGGACCGCGCCGTTGATCGGCCAGGTGCGCGACGTGCAGCAGGTTCCCCGCAGCGACAGCTGACTTACGAACAGCTAACAAAACGACTGTGCTCACCGCCAGGTGGGCGCGGCCGGTGCTCGGAATCGGCATGTACCACGCGTACACTCCGGTTTCTGCGCGCCGTCCACACCCACTTGACGACTGCTCGCTACGTTTTGTTAGTCGCTCTTACAGCGGCACGGCACAGGACGCGCCATGATCATCGTTGGAAAGCTGTTCCGGGTCTTGCGGCGCCATGTGCGCCGCGTCAGTTGGGGCATGGTGGCGCTGGCGTTGCTGGCTCACATGGGCCTGAGCTGGGCGTTGCTGTGGCTGGCTGGCGAGCACAAGCTGGTCGGTCTGGATGCGTTTCCGTATTACTACATGACCACCGCCACCACCATCGGCTATGGCGACCTGTCGCCGGGCTCGGTGGCCGGGCGCTATATCGCCGCGTTCGTGTTGATGCCGGGCGCGGTGGCGTTGTTCGCCACGGTGCTGGCCAAGACCAGCGGCGTCCTCATCACGTTTTGGAGGCGTCATTCCATGGGCAAGATGGCCTACGCCGATTTGAGCGGGCACACCATTCTGATCGGCTGGCAGGGCGCGGCCTCGGCACGCTTGCTGGAGCTGCTGCTGTCGGACACCGCCACCGACGACGAAGGCGTGGTGCTGATCGCCGAAGGGGTCGCTGAAAACCCGATGCCCGACCATATGCGCTTTGTCGCCGCCGAGTCGTACACGCATACCGAGGTGTACCTGCGCGCCGGCATCGCGGGCGCGGCGCGGGTGATCGTCAACCCGCCGTCCGACGACCAGACCCTGGCGGCGGTGTTCGCGTTGATGGCGCATGCGCCGCGCGCGCATGTGGTGGCGCACTTCGACTCGGCCAGCGCCGCGCGGCTGGTCAACCACCATTACCCGGCCATCGAGTGCACGCGCCCGATGACCGCTGAAATCCTGGCCCGCGCCGCGCAGGACCCGGGCAGTGCCGCCATCACCGCCGAGTTGTTGTCGGTGGACGATGGCCCCACCCAGTTCAGTCTTGCCGTGCCTGCGGAGGTGGATGCACTGGATTACAGCCGGCTGGCCGCCGATTTCAGCCAGCGCGGCGCTTTGCTGCTAGGGCTGCGTGCGCCCGATGGCGCATTGCGCTTGAACCCGCCAGCACGCACCGCTGTGGCCGGCGGTGCCATGCTGTATTACCTGGCCGAACAGCGCGTGCCTGCCCAGGCGATTGCCTGGCAGGCGCTGCGCGCTTCCGCCGACCCCATTCCTGCATCGCCACAAGGTGTCTGACGATGAGTTTTTTCAGCAAGTTGTTCGGCCAACCGCAACCGCCACCGTTGCCCAGCTCCGGCACCGGCGCCATCGGCCACGCATTGCCGCTGGGGCTGCGCGTGGGGGGGCAGGTGGCTATCGATACCACGCTGTACCGCATGGCGCCGGATGCCATGACCGCCGAGTTGCCGGGCGGCAATCAGGGCATTCCGTGCTATGGCCACGTCAATCTGGGCGATGGTTATTCGCTGCACCGGTTCTATCTGGACGACGATGCGTTTTTGCAGGTCACCACCGTGGGCGGCGATCTGGAAGCGATGAAGGCGTTCGTGTATTGCGAGACGGTGAACCCGCCGAGCAAGCAGGCGTTTCAGGAGTTCGTGATGCAGCACCCGCACCTGGGCGCGGCGCAGATCGAGTACGCCGGCAAGCGCTGGGAGCGCGCCACCCAATCCACCGACGACAGTGCACGCATTCCGCCGATCGCCTACGACGAGGTGCTGTACCGCTATCAGCCGCCGCGCCGCGATGGCGACCTGACCCATTACGCCATGCTCTACAGCCGCGATGTGCCCGAGCTGCAGCGCGAAGAATTTTTGCTGGTGACTGGCGAGGATTCCGGCCCCAACGAATTTTGCGTGACCTACGCGGTCGGTATCGACGTCACCGTCGCCGATCTGGACATCACCTGAGCACGCGCTCGCCCTTCACTCAACCGGTCCTGTCATGAATCCGATCAATCTGCAGAGTTTTCTCGCGTTTCTTTCCTACTTCGGTACTGGCCTGGGCGTGTTGATCGTCGCGGTGGTGCTGGTGACCCTGGTCACCCCGCACAAGGATTTCACCTTGCTGCGGCAAGGCAATGTGGCCGCCGCCAGCGCGCTGGCCGGCAACCTGATCGGGGTGGCGCTGCCGCTGCATTCGGCCATTACCCATTCTGTGAGTCTGATCGATGCCTTGATCTGGGGCGTGGTCGCCTGCGGTATCCAGGTGGTGGCGTATCTGCTGGCCAACCTGGTGGCCGGACGCATCTCGCGGCAGATCACCGACAACGTCGCCGCCGCCGGTATTTTTTCTGCCGGCGTGTCGATCGCGGTTGGCCTGATCAACGCCGCGGCGATCACGCCGTAACGGAGCCTGCGCCATGAAGCGATCACGCAATCTCAAGCTCACCCTGATGGCGGCATTGCCAGCCGCGCTGGTCACCGGCTGCGGCTCGGAGCCGGAAACCGGCGTGGTGCTGCAGTCGGCCTCCGACTGCTACAAGGTCAAGCAGGAACAGAACGACATCCAGCAATGCCTCAAGGCCTACGACGAGGCGGTGGCCAAGCACCAGCAGGCCGCGCCGCGTTTCAACACGCGCTACGAGTGCGACGAACAGTTCGGTAGCTGCACCGCGGTGCAGAATCAGGGCCAGCAGAGCTGGATTCCGCCGATGGGCGGTTTTTTGCTGGGTTACGCGCTGGGCAACATGACCGGCGGTGGCGGCTATCGCTACGGCGGCTCGATTCCGTTGTATCGCGATTACCGCAGCGGCGGCTATTACAAGCCCAATGGCGATCTGGCCAGCAATCGCATCGGCAGCGTGCGCGGACGTAGTGGCGCGATCGATATGCCCACGCGCGCGATCACAGTGTCGCGCTCGGGCTTCGGTTCCAGTGCGGCGGCACGCAGCTCGTTCGGCAGTGGCGGACGCAGTTCCGGGTTCGGCGGCTGACATGCAACGCATCGCAATTGCCGAACGCCCGGATTGGCGCGCGCAGGCCGAGTCGCTCGGTTTTCATTTTCACACCATCGACGGCGAGCCGTATTGGGACGAACGCGCGTACTACGCCTTTTCGTTGCGGCAGATCGAAGACGACATCGAGGCGCCCACCCAAGACCTGCACGACATGGCGATGCAGCTGGTGGACGAAGTGGTCGGCTCCGAGGCGCTGCTGACCAAGCTGGCCATCCCGCCGTTTTACTGGGACTGGATCGCCAACTCCTGGAAGAACCGCGACCCGCATCTGTATGGCCGCATGGACCTGGCGTACTCCGGCAACGGCCCGGCCAAGTTGTACGAGCTCAATTACGACACGCCTACCTCGCTGTATGAGGCTGCGTATTTCCAGTGGTTGTGGCTGGAGCAGCAGATCGCTGCCGGCGTGCTGCCAGCGGGCACCGATCAGTACAACCTGATCCAGGATCTGTTGTGCGAAACGCTGGGCGCGCTGGCGGTGGATGGCGCGTTGGGTGCGCAGATGCATTTTTCGGCGGTGCGCGACTCGCTGGAAGACCGCGCCACTGTGCGTTATCTGCGCGATTGCGCGCATCAGGTCGGCATTGCGACCGAAGAAGTCGCCATCGAAGACATCGGCCTGAGCGCCGACGGCTGGTTCACCGATGACCAGGACCGCGTGATCCAGACCTTGTTCAAGCTGTATCCGCTGGAATTCATGATGGAAGAGCGCTTCGGCCCGGCGTTGATCGCCAACCGCGTGCGCCTGATCGAACCAGCATGGAAATCGGTATTGAGCAACAAGGGCATCCTGCCGCTGCTGTGGGAACGCCATGAAGGGCATCCCAATCTGCTGGCAGCGCGCTTTGCGCAGGCCGGCGAAGCACCCGCTGCCGGTTGGGTACGCAAGCCGCTGCTCTCGCGCGAAGGCGCCAACATCGCGCTGGTCACCGCGCAAGGCGAGGCTGCACAAACCGATGGCCCGTATGTGGACGGCCCGGCGATCCTGCAGGCGCACCATCCGCTGCCGGTCTTCGATGGCCGCCATGCGCTGGTGGGCAGTTGGGTGGTGGCCGATCGCCCCGCCGGGTTGGGCATGCGCGACGACGATGGCCCGATCACCCGCGACACCTCGCGCTTCGTGCCGCATGTGATCGTGGACTGATCTCAACGCGTCAGCGCGTTGCAGATAGGCGATGTGGTCGTAGCGACGATGCGCGTCACGCGTGTCCAGGTAACTGCGGCGTTTGCTTTGCATACGCCGCAGTTGCGCGCAAGCCCTGCGGGCTGTGCGACGCAGCGCAGGTTTTCCACACCCCCTGTGGATGGAACTTGCACAAGGCTGTGGACAACTGCGTGCAGGCCCCGGCCCGCAACGCTGTCAAGATGGGTGGCGAAAAAATGACCAATCGCTCGCGGTGAGCAAGCAGGCGCAGCTTTTGTAGCGATCTGGACAGAATCGGCAAACTTCTGGAAGCGCTCTGCGTCGCGATGTCACTGCGGATGCAGTCGGCCAACCAGGCATGATCGTTTGCGCAAGGCCTGCACGACGTATCCGCGTCGGTCCGATGCGATATGCAGCATCGGCCTATCCGCACTACAACTCAGTGCGACAGCTACGCAGCCCTCGTCATACCCGGCGCGCCACAAAAAAGCCCGCCATCGCCAGCAACCAGGCCAGCGCGAAGACGCTCAGGTAGGCCGCCCATGGTGCCGACGCCAACAGCGCGGCGAAGAGCGCGCCCGCCAGTGCCAGCATGCCGGCAACGGCAATCGCTTCGCTCAGCTGCATCGCAGAGCTGTTGGCGCCTTGTTGCGCCGGTGGCGACAAGGCCAGCGTCAGCACCGACAGGCTGGGATACACCAGGCCCATGCCCAGGCCGGTCAGCGCCCAGCCGGCGACGGCCAGCGGCACCGGAATCGCCGGCCACACCGCGCCTGCGCCGATCACGATGCCCAGCGTCATCAGCAGCGCGCCGGTCTTGAGCAGGCGCGGCCGCGACCAGCCGGCGCGGCTGTGGCCCTGGTACCACGAGCCACTGAACCAGCCAAGCGCGCCCAGGCTCAGTGCCACGCCCGCCAGCAGCGGTGTGAGCCCGCGTTCGCGCGACAGCAGCAACGGCAAAAACGCCTCGAACCCGAAGAACGCCGCCGCAGCGATGCCACGTAGCGCGATCACGCTGGGCAACCCGCGTGCAAGCCGCAAGGTGCCGGCCGGCAATAGTTGCCACGCGCAATACACCGTGAGCATCAGCGGCGGCAGCATCGCGCCCAGCGCAGTCATGCCGTGCAATTGACCGCCCAGATACACGCCCAGTACGCCCAATGCCGCGCCGATGGCCCAGCCCAGCGACGCAGTCGGCGCGGCGGGATCCGCATTGGTCCAGCTCCGCCCGCGCAGTGCCGGCCACAGCATCAACCCGGCCGGAATCGCCAGCAGCGGCACCGATAGAAACACCCAACGCCAGCCCACGTGCTGCACGATCAACCCGCTGATGCTCGGCCCGATCAATGACGGCACCACCCAGCCGGCGGAGAACGCGGCAAACACGCGTGGCCGCAACGCTTCCGGATACAGCCGCCCGACAATCACGTACAACGCCACCGAATACGCGCCGGCGCCCAGCCCCTGCAACAGGCGCCCGGCGATCAGCGACGGCATGCTCGGTGCTAGCCCGGCGATCAATAGCCCGATCACGAAACACAGCAGCCCGACGCCCAGCGCGCCGCCGGGGCCGCGACGGTCGCTCCAGCGCCCGGCGGCGGTCATGCCCACCACGCTAGTGGCCAGGGTGCCGCCGAAGGCCAGTGCATACAGCGGCAAGCCGTTCAACTCGCGCGCCACGGTGGGCATGGCGGCGGCCACCGCCAGCGATTCGAAGGCATTGAGCGATACCAGCGCGACCATGCCGAGCGTGGCGGCGCGATATGGCGCTGCCAGAATCGAGGTGGGGTGCGTGGCGTGGGGCGGTGTGGCGGGCAGGGCGGTATCGGTGGGCATCGAACATCCAGAGCGAGTGAGCAGGGGCGTGACCGTGGCGCTTGCGTCGGTCATGGCCGCGCAGCATCCTGCCTCAACCAAGGTTGAGGTCAAGGCAATGCAGCGTGAGTTGTCGGTGGGCGAAGTGGCCAAGCGCAGTGGCGTGGCGGTATCGGCATTGCATTTCTATGAGCGCAAAGGCCTGATTCGCAGCCTGCGCACTGCAGGAAATCAGCGACGTTACGCGCGCGATGTGTTGCGGCGCATCGCGGTGATTCGTGTCGCGCAACGGCTCGGGGTGCCTTTGCAGCAGGTGCTGGACGCGTTCTCGGTATTGCCGGATCAGCGCACGCCCACGCGCGCGGAATGGGCGCGCATGTCCGCGCGCTGGCGCGGGCAGCTGGATGCGCGCATCAGCGAACTGCAGGCCTTGCGCGACCAGCTCACCGATTGCATCGGCTGCGGCTGCCTGTCGTTGCGCCGCTGCCGCTTGAGCAATCCGGATGACGCACTCGGCGCGGACGGCGATGGTGCGTTGCGACTGGGCAGCTTGATTCCGGAATAAGAGTGGCTAACAAAAACGTAGCGAGCGGGCGCCTGGTGGTGAGTCTGGTTTTGTCGGCCGTGTCTTGGTGGATGCGGTCAGAAGTCCAGGTCAAACGCTGAGTGGATCGCGTGCGCGGTGCCTTCGCCGCTCGCGGCACACGCCGTGAACTCCATGCGGTCTCGGTGGCGGCATCCATGCCGCCACACGGTCCCGCAATCGGCGAGGACACCGCACCAGAGAGCTTGCTGGCTGCTTTACTCAAAGCCATGCATACCGACCATCCCGACTGGTCCTTGCCTGCCTACCGTCGCGGGACCTTACGCGGCATGGATGCCGCGTAAGCGCTGACAAGGACGTACTTGCAGCGTGTCCCGCGATGGTAGGTGGGCAAGGACCCTGCAACCAAGAGCAGCTAATAAAACTACTGTGCAGCCGCCAAGGGGCGCGGCCGGTGCTCGGAATCCTCATGTACCACTCGTAACACTCCGGTTCCTCCGCGCCCACCTGACGACTGCTCGCTACGTTTTGTTGTCCACTTTAAGCCGCAGATCAGCCGCCCTGCGGTAGGCAGGCGTGGGTTAGTTTTGGTGGCCGCTCTCAGCGTCACCAGCATGGCTGTCGCGCAGATCGTCGAGCGGAGCGCTGCTGCCGCGGAATCGTGCAGCGCCATCCGGGACCAATGGCATTCCCGCGCGCGGCGAGGCGCGCCGTAGGATGGAAGTCCCCCACGCCGCAGGATTTCGCATGACCCCCACCGTGCGCCGATCGCTTACCGTTGCATTGTCACTGGCATGCGTTGCCGTGCCCGCACTTGCCGCTCCCGCACCAGCCAGTTCCGCAACCGCAGCACCCGCACCGGCCAGCCCTTTCGATCCACTGGCCTTGTTCGCCCCGTTGCAATTACCCGATGCGCCCAATGCCTACCGCAGCGGCAGTGGCGTGCCCGGGCCGTTGTTCTGGCAGAACCGTGCCGATTACCAGCTAGACGCGCGCATCGATCCGGCCAGCCACACGCTCACCGGCACCGCCGCCATCCATTACACCAACCACAGCCCGGACGCGTTGGACGTGCTTTGGCTGCAGCTGGACCAGAACATGTACCGCGCCGACGCGCGTGCGGCGGCCAGCCGTCCATCGCGGCGCACCGAGTTCACCGAGGGCATGCAGATCGCCAGCGTGGAGATCGAGCGCGATGGCCGCCGCCAGCCCGCGCATTTCGTGGTGGACGACACCCGCATGCGCGTGGACCTGCCGCAGCCGCTGGCCGGGCAGGGCAAGGCGCTGACGCTGCAGATCCATTACCGCTACCGCATTCCCGGCACCTGGGGCGGGCGCACCGCTTACAGCGCCAGCAAGCAGGGTGAGATCTACGAGATTGCGCAGTGGTACCCGCGCATGGCCGTCTACGACGATCTGCGTGGCTGGGATACGCAACCGTATCTGGGCTCGGAGTTTTATCTGGAGTACGGCGACTTCGATTACGCGGTGACCGTGCCGGATGGATTTCTGGTGGCCGGTTCCGGTGCGTTGACCAACCCGGCCGAGGTGCTCAGCCGCGCCGAGCAGCAACGCCTGCAACAGGCGCGCGACAGCGACCGCACGGTGCTGATCCGCACGCCCGCAGAGGTCGCCGCACGCGCAGCGGCACCGGCAGCCAGCGGCACGCGCACCTGGCGCTTCCATATGGAGCACACGCGCGATGTCGCGTTTGCCGCATCGCCTGCGTTCGTCTGGGATGCCGCACGCATCAATCTGCCGGGCGGCAAGCAGTCGCTGGCGATGTCGGTCTACCCGGTGGAAGGTGTGGGCGCGGATAAATGGAACCGCTCCACCGAATACGTCAAAGGTGCGATCGAACATTTTTCGCAGTGGTATGCGTACCCGTGGCCCGCTGCGATCAACCTGGGCGGCTACGGCGCGGGCATGGAGTACCCGGGCATCGTGTTCGATGGCTTTGAAGACGGCGGCAAGGACCTGTTCTGGATCACCGCACACGAGATCGGCCACACCTGGTTCCCGATGATCGTCGGCTCCAACGAACGCCGCCATGCCTTCATGGACGAAGGCTTCAACACCTTTATCGATGTGTACGCATCGGATGCCTTCAACAAGGGCGAATACGCGCCCAAGCGCGACTCGGAATATGCGCCCAAGGGCGGAAACCCGGTCGATGAAATCCTGCCGTTGCTGGCAGATCGCACGGCGCCCACCTTGATGGATATCGCCGATGCCACCAGCGAAACCTACCGTCATCCGCTGACCTATTTCAAAGGCGCGTTGGGGTTGGTGTTGCTGCGCGAGCAGATTCTGGGGCCGGAGCGCTTCGATCCGGCGTTTCGCAAATACATCGCCACCTGGGCTTACAAACATCCCACGCCTTCGGATTTTTTCCGGTTGATGGAAAGCGAAAGCGGTGAAGACCTGAGCTGGTGGTGGCGCGGCTGGTATCTCAATAACTGGCAGCTGGACATGGGCATCGCCCGCGCGCAGTACGTCGATCACGACCCGGCCAAGGGGCTGCAGCTCACCTTACGTAGCCGGCAGAAACTGGTGATGCCGGTCACCGTGCGGGTGGATCTGGCCGACGGCAGCCATCTGGACCGTCGCGTGCCGGTGGAGACCTGGCTGCAGAACACCGCCCCGACCTTGACCCTGCCTACCACGCAGAAAGTGCTGCATGTGACCCTGGACCCGGATCATGCGCTGCCGGATGCCGACCGCAGCGACGATCGCGTGGACGTGATCGGCTGACCGTCGCCAGCGCGAGCGGGCTGACGACCCCGCTCGGCAATGCGCGCAATCGCCGCGCGCTGCAACCGCGCTACGCGGCGCAATCGATTGCGAAGATTGCGCCGTTTTTCTTTGTGCATCCGTCGGCGCTGCACTGGTTTCCAACGCCACGACGTCAGCCGGCATCAGTGCATGGCCATCGTGTGCGTCGCGCGTCTGAGTCAGCCGCGTTGTTGTCGATGCGACGTTTGCGCAATCGCCTTGCGCGACCCTGCTACGCCGGTTTCATTGTGCGAATTTCACCGTGGCCGTCGCCGGTTTTCGCGCAATCGGATGATAACGCTTACAGCCGCGCTGCCATTGATTACCGCATGCGGGCTCAAGCGAGTGCCGTATCGGCTGTAACAGTGCGTGCCCATCACTATGCTGCAACGCACGGTGACAAGCGCTTTATCGCCTGACTAGGCTGCGCAGCGTGTTAGCGCTATCACTGGCAGACACACCGTGCATGGCACGCGTTGCGCAGCTGTCGCCGACATCACCTCTGTTGGCGATGTCTGCTGCAGGCATGCACTGCACAACGCAGTCGACGATCGTAGGGGCGATCGGCGGCATGCGCGCTAGGGGACCGTTAGAGCAACCAACAAAACGTAGCGAGCAGTGGTCAGGCGAGTGCGGACGGCGCGCTTAGAACCGGAATGTACGAGCGGTACATGCCGATTCCGAGCACCGGCCCCGTCCGCCTGGCGGCTGCACAACAGGTTTGTCAGCTGCTCGTATTCACAGCAGTGCTGTTCCATCGCCTACCGGGCGGTGGTCATGACTTCGCCGTGTCGCATGCCGCGACATCGGCCGTAGGCGGTTGGACTCCACTCCCGAGGACACATCGATGCGTCGTACGTTGAACAGCTTCAAGTCGAAGGCCATGTTCACCTTCGTTGGCGGCCTGTTGGTCATCAATCCCGCGTTTGCGCAGGACGTCGCGCCGCCGACACCCGCGCCGCAGTCCAGCAGCGACTCTGCCACCACGCTCGATACCGTCAACGTCACCGGTATCCGCAGCAGCCTGGACCAATCGATGGGCATCAAGCGCGATGCCGCCGGTGTGGTGGATGCGATCAGCGCCGAAGATATCGGCAAGTTTCCGGACACCAACCTGGCCGAATCGCTGCAACGCATCACCGGTATCTCGATCGAACGCCGCGATGGCGAAGGCGCGCAGGTCACCGCCCGCGGCTTCGGCCCGCAATTCAATACGGTTACGCTCAATGGCCGCCTGATTCCCGGTGCCGACGCCTTCGGTGCGCCCGGGCAGACGCCGATCGGTGGCGTGGATGTGGGCACGCGCGCGTTCAATTTCGCGCAGCTCGCCTCCGAAGCCATTACCGGCATCGAAGTGTTCAAGACCAGCCGCGCCACTGCACCCAGCGGCGGTATCGGCGCCACGATCAACATCCAGACCGACAAGCCGTTCAATCACGAGGGCGTGGTGGCCAATGCCGGCGCCAAGATGGTGTCCGATCGCTCGCAGCCGTTCGGCGATTCGCTCACCCCGGAAGTGTCGGGCATCTTCAGCTACACCAACCCGGACAAGACCTTCGGTATCGGCCTGAGCGCCAGTTATCAGAAGCGTCATGGCGGTTCGGTGCAGGCCACCGAAAACCGCTGGAACATCCAGCGCTGGACCGGTACCGACCCGGCACTGCGTCCGGACACCGTGGTGACCAACGCGCCGGCCATCGGCCAGCTGTATGGCCTGCCCAACGATATCCGCTACGCATTCGCCGACTTCCAGCGCGAGCGCATGAACGGCCAGGCGGTGATGCAGTTCGCACCGACCGACAGCCTCACGCTGACCCTGGATTACACCTATTCGTCCAACGAGATCCGCGAAGAACGCGGCGAGCAGGGCATCTGGCTGCAACGCGCCAACAGCTTCACCGATCTGACCTTCGATACCGGTCAGACCGTGGCCACGCCGGTGTATCTGCGCGATGTGCCCAACGGCGCCAAGGACTTCGGCATGGAGCAGCAGCGCAACGAGCAGAAGTACACGCTCGGTTCGCTCGGCTTCAACGCGGACTGGCAGGTGAGCGATCGCTTCCAGCTGACCTTCGATGCGCACAACTCCAAGACCCAGAGCCTGCCCAATGATCCGGTCACCGGCGGCAGCGCGACTTATTTCAGCTTTGCCGGCACCAACAACTGCACCGGTGGTCCGTCCTGCGGCGGCCAGTGGGGGCAGGAGTTGTGGTTCAACAACTCGCTGCCGATCGGCGCACGCACGTGGTATCCCACCGTCGCCGATTCGCTGGCCGGTACCAATGGCGTGGTCAACCCGGACTTCACCAAGAACAATCTGGGTTCGCAGGTGCAGCGCATCTACTATCAAAAGCAGGTGACCGAGACCAAGGAAGGCCGCCTGGATGGCAAGTTCGATTTCGACGACGGGCGTTTCCAGTTCGGCGTCAGCTCGTCCAACACCACCATGCACCGCCTGACCAGCGACAATTATTCCACGCTGGGCGACTGGGGCGTGGCCAACGCCGGCAGGGAGCCGGGCATGACCGACCTGCTGCGGCCGGTGAGCATCGTCGGCATGTTCGATGACTTCAACGCCAATGGCGCCGCGCGTAATGCATGGCGCGGCGATGCCAGCCAGCTGGCGCTATGGGGTGGAAGCCAGTACGGCGCTGCGACGCGCTACAACCCGCTGTACAGCGCGGACAATCAGGTCGAAGAAAAGACCCGCGCGGCGTATGTGCAACTGGAATTGACCGGCGACATCGCCGGCATGACCACCAACACGCGCCTGGGCCTGCGTTACGAGCGCACCGATGTGGAATCCACCTCGCAGGTGGCCACGCCCGTCGCGCTGCAATGGCAGGCCAACAACGACTTCCAGTTGCTGCGCTCCGCCGAGCAGCAACCCTTCAGCGAAAAGACCAGCTACAACTACATCCTGCCGAATCTGGATTTCAGCATCGATATCACCGATCAGCTGAAAGGCCGTGCCTCGTTCGGCCAGACCATCGCGCGGGCGCCGTACAACAACCTCATCGCCGGACCCACGCCGAACACGCCGTCCGGCTCGGTCCTGATCAACCCGTCCAACCGCGCCAGCGGCGATTCGCAGACGCCGACCCTGGACCCGCTGGAATCGGACAACCTCGACCTGGCGCTGGAATGGTATTTCGCCGATGCCAGCTATGTGTCGGCCACGTTCTGGAACAAGCGTGTCAGCAACTTCATCGGCACTACAGTCTCGCGCGAAACCCTGTACGGCTTGACCGACCCGACCTCGGGGCCGGACGCGCAGGCGGCATTGGCGTTCCTGCAAAGCGGCGCCTGCACCGCGCAGGTGGGCGCCGCCGGCAACGACGTGGCGGCGGCCTGCTCGGCCAACGATACCTCGCTGTTTGCGGCAATGGCCTTGCTGCGTAACGCCGCTGCCACCGGTGGCCTGGGTGCGTATAACGGCGGCTCGGCGCAAAGCCTGGCGTTGGAAAATGCGTACGACATCGTGGGCAATGCCTCCGACCCGCTGTATCAGTTCGATGTGTCGCGACCGGTCAACCAGAACAAGGCCAACATCCACGGCTGGGAGCTGGGCGGTCAGTATTTCTTCGGCAGTACCGGCTTCGGCATTTACGCCAACTACACCATCGTCGAAGGCGATGTGGCATTCGACAACAACGTCATCGATCGCGATCAATTCGCGTTGCTTGGCTTGAGCGATACCGCCAACGTGATGCTGATGTTCGAGAAGTACGGTTGGAGCGCGCGTCTGGCCTGGAACTGGCGCGACGAGTACCTGATCGCGGCCAATCAGGACGCCTCCAATCGCAACCCGTACTACGTCGAGGCTTATCAGCAGATCGATCTCAGCCTCAGCTACGCGGTCAACAAGCAGCTGTCGGTGGGTTTTGAGGCGATCAACCTCACCGGCGAAGACGTGCGTTGGCACGGGCGGTCGGAGAAGCAGATCGTCCGCCTGATCGACCAGCAGCCGCGCTATACGTTGGGTGTGCGCTACGCGTTCTGAGTGCATCGCAGAGGTCGTGATGCTTTGACGCCAGTGCGGCCTGTCTGCGCAGCCGGTGTGTGCCTTGGTGCACACCGGCTGCCGCGCGGGCTGTCTCTGCGCGATACGCGCATGCGATGGTGCCAGTCGAGATCTGTGGGGCGAGACGCTGCCGCACCAGCCACGCAGGCTGCATGCGTCATCCGGCAGCGACCTCGGAGACGAGCGCAACAGGCGGCACAGTTGCGCTGCGTCATCGAAGTGAAACCGGCCCACGGATGACGTGTCCGCCAATCGACAGCCCATCATCTGCAGTCCGCCGGCACATGCTGCTCTGCCGCTTGCCGGCTTCGCACTTTTTGGCAATGCTCGCGGGCAGCAGGCGCGGCATGTCGTCGCGTGATCGATCCCCGACCGGTGCAGTGCCCATCGCAGGCCACTGCTGGAGCTTTAGATGACGCGATATGCAGTGCTCAACAATGTGGCGCACCACGATCTGCGCGTGATTCTGCGCTTTGGTGCCGAATTCGGCGATGCGGTGGGCTTTGTGCCGGCATTCGTCACCGAGTACGCCGAGCTGCAACGCGAATACCCGCTGTTCTTTCGCAAGGATGCGGCCACCGGCGCCTATCAGTCGGTGGCCCTGCTGGGCTTTGCGCCCGACGAAAACCTATTTCTGCAAGACGGCCGCTGGAATGCGGGTTACCTGCCGGGCATCGTCGCCAAGGGGCCGTTTCTGATCGGGTTTCAGGAGCAGCGTATCGATGGCGCGCTGGTGCAGGAGCCGGTGATTCATGTCGACCTGGAGCACCCGCGCATCAGTCGCGCAGACGGCGAGCCGGTGTTTCTGCCGCAGGGCGGGCACAGCGCCTATCTGGAACACATCATTAGCGTGTTGCGCGGCATCCGTGACGGCATGGATGCGGGGCAGGCGATGTGCGCCGCCTTCGATGCGCTGGGCCTGATTCAACCGGTGAAGCTGGATGTAGTGCTCGACGACAGCCACGGCGTGCACCTGGAAGGTCTGCACAGCATCGACCGCGAGCGATTGGCTGCGCTGGATGGCGCAGGCTTGCAGCAGCTGCATCACGCCGGATATCTGGAAGGCGCCTTTTTGATGCTGGCCTCGCACCACAACCTGCGCCGGCTGATGGGCGAGAAACAGCGGCGGCTCCAGCACCTGCAGGCCGCTGCTGCAGCCGCGGCAAACGCTTGATCGCATGAGCGCATTGTCATCGATCGCCCCGTTGCCCGAGCGCAGCGACTGCCGGCCGGATGCGGCATTGCTGGCGCAGTTGTGCGCGGCTGCGCAGCCGCTGGTGCTGCGCGGGGTGGCGCGCGACTGGGCGCTGGTACAGGCCGCGCAGCGTGGTACATCGCAGGCCATGACGCAGTTGCGCAGCATGGATACCGGCCGCGCACTGCAGTATTCGTATGGCGCTCCGGACATCGGCGGCCGGCCGTTTTATCGCGACGATTGCAGCGATCTCAACTTCGAGGTGCAGCGCGGTAGCTTGAGCGCGCTGCTGGACGCGATCGAGGCGCATCTGGACGATCCGCAGCCGCCTACGTATTACCTGGCC
The DNA here is from genome assembly GCF_001423585.1 of Xanthomonas sp. Leaf148. Classification (GTDB taxonomy): domain Bacteria; phylum Pseudomonadota; class Gammaproteobacteria; order Xanthomonadales; family Xanthomonadaceae; genus Xanthomonas. The sequence continues at coordinate 1,476,015 of NZ_LMOP01000008.1, forward strand.
TCGTTGCCGATCGATGCGCATCTGCCGGGCTTTGCGGCAGGCAATGCGCTGGATGTCAGCGCAGACGGCAACGCCGTGCCGCCCAGCATCTGGATCGGCAACCGGGTCATCGCCTCCTGCCATTTCGATGCGCCCAATAACTTGGCGGTCTGCGCGGTAGGCCAGCGGCGCTTCACGCTGTTTGCGCCCGAGCAGGTGGCCAATTTGTATCCGGGCCCGCTGGAACCCACGCCGGGCGGCCAGGTGGTGAGCATGGTGGATGTGATCAATCCGGATCTTGCGCGCTATCCGCGCATGGCCGATGCGGTGTCGCAGGCGCGTACGGCGGTGCTGGAACCGGGCGATGCGATTTTCATCCCCAGCATGTGGTGGCACCACGTGCAATCGCTGCAGCCGTTCAATGTGCTGGTCAATTATTGGTGGAGCACCGCTCCCGCGCAGCTGCCTGCACCGATGCAGGCGCTGTATCACGCGCTGTGGGCCATCCGCGACCGACCGGCCTCGGAAAAGGCCGCCTGGCGTGCGTTATTCGACTACTACGTGTTCGGCCCTGCCGAGCGTGCCGGCGAACATCTGCCCGAGCACGCGCGCCAGGTGCTGGGCCCGATCGACCCCACACTGGCGCGCCAGCTGCGCGCCATGCTGATCGGCAAGCTCAATCGCTGATCACCTCCATCGTGTTGTGCTCCCACTGACAGGAAAACGCCGTGAACCAGGCCAGGATTCGCAAGGTTGTCATCGCCGGGGGCGGCACCGCCGGCTGGATCGCCGCCTGCGCGTTGTCGCATCAGTTTCGCGACTTGTTGGACATCACCCTGGTCGAGTCCGATCAGATCGCCACCGTGGGGGTGGGCGAGTCCACGGTGCCGCCCATCCGCACCTTTCATCGGTTTTTGCAGATCGACGAACAGGAGTTTCTGCGCGCGGTCGCCGGCACGTTCAAGCTGTCGATCTCGTTCGAGCATTGGCGCCGGCAGGGCGAGCGCTATATCCACCCCTTCGGCATTACCGGCCAGAGCACGCTGGTGTGCGCGTTTCATCATCTATGGCTGGAAAGTCAGCGCCGCGGCATGCCCGGCGCGTTCGGCGATTACTGCCTGGAAACCGTGGCCTCGCGGGTGGACCGCTTCGCGTTGCCACGCGAACCGGCCGTCAACTATGCCTACCACCTGGACGCGGCGTTGTACGCGCGGTTTCTGCGCACGCGTAGCGAAGCGCACGGGGTCACGCGTGTCGAGGGCAAGATCCAGCAGGTGACGTTGCAGCCAGACAGCGGTGATGTGGCCGCGCTGGTGCTGGAGGACGGGCAGGTGATCGAAGGCGACCTGTTCATCGATTGCACTGGCTTCCGTGGTCTGTTGATCGAGCAGACACTGCACACCGGCTACGAAGACTGGAGCCACTGGCTGCCGTGCGACCGCGCGGTGGCGGTGCAGACCGAAGCTGTGGGCCCACCGGTGCCGTATACGCGCGCCATTGCGCATGAGGCGGGCTGGCGCTGGCATATTCCGTTGCAGCATCGCGTTGGCAACGGGCTGGTGTTTTCCAGCCAGCACATGTCCGATGACGAGGCGCACGCCAAGCTGCTGCGCGACACGGCCGCAACCCCGGTCAAGGAGCCGTGGCTGGTGCCGTTCCGCACCGGGCGACGGCTCAAGGCCTGGAACAAGAATGTGGTCTCGCTCGGCCTGGCCAGCGGATTTATCGAGCCGTTGGAATCCACCAGCATCCATCTCACTATTGCCGCGGTGGTGCGGTTGATTACGCTGTTCCCGGCCGATGGCATCGCGCCGTCGCAGGTCGATGTGTTCAACGACATCAGCCGCACCGAGATGGAACACGTACGGGATTTCGTCACCTTGCACTACCACGCTACGCAGCGCGACGAGCCGCTGTGGCAGCAGTGTCGCGACATGGAACTGCCCGACTCGCTGCGCCTGCGTCTGCGTGCCTGGCGCGAGCGCGCGCACGCCTGGCAAGGCACCGACGAACTGTTTCGCGTGGATTCCTGGACGCACGTCTTGCTGGGGCAGGGCGTGGTGCCGCAGCAGCATCATCCGCTGGCGGCGGCGTTGTCCGACACCGATCTGCGCCGCCTGCTGGATGGCATTGCGCAGCCGATCCAGCGCGTGGTGGAGCAGATGCCGTCGCAGCAGGACTTCATCAGCGCGTATTGCAAGGCTGACGAGCAGCTATGGGGTGGGCGCAGGCGGGTGGCTATGTAAGTATGTTTAGTTGCTTGTTTCCCACACCTTAAGATGCCTGCGTGCTCCAACTAAAGATCACGACATGAAGGCGATTAGGTGCACTGCGTTTCAGGAGTAACGGGAAACGTGTTGATTGATCTGGAAGCCATAATGCTTGCAAGGTGCTGCTTGCTCCGCCGAGCGTAGCAATGCTGCCGGACCGTGATAGGAACGCTTGCATTTTCGCAGGGGCTACGCAGAAATGGTAGCGCCGTCAATACGATAATGATGCTGCTCACCGCCGACAGTAATACGCCAACCATCAGTAACGCGTTGTCCTTGAATAGATCTCGGACTTGGAAAAACGCCATGCCGGCGAACATCGCGATCAGTACACCGCTGCGAGCAAGCCGCTGGTTAGAGCGCATGCGCTCCATCGACGCGCGCAGACGGCGATTTTCCTGCATTGGATCAACGGCTGGTTCCATATCTTGCGGCACTATTTTCGGCCTGCGAAATGCCCTGCAACGGGCAGTTAAAATGATGAAATTTGACTTGTTCGATCTTTCAAGTTTTGGATTTATTCCAAAGCTTGCGCATCATTATCTTGATCCATAGTGTAGTTCCGCCGCTACAGCCGCATCAAATCCGCGCCGACCACGATCGGCCCGGCGTAGTGTTTGCGCGCGCCCTCGCTCCACATCGCCTCAGTGATGCTGGGGTCACCGCCTGGCACGAAGTGATTGAGCACCAGCATCTTGGCGTTGGCCGCGGCGGCGATCCGCCCCACCTCTTCGCTGGTGGAATGGCTCTTGAGCAGATGGTCCAGCAAGGTGGGGGCGTTGTCGTTGGTCTTGAGCATCTTTTCCAGCGCGGGCAGATACATCACCTCATGCACCAGGATATCGGTGTCCTTGGCAAATGCGGCCAGCGCCGGCAGGTAGCGCGTATCGCCGGAGAACACCACCGTGCGGTCGCGGGCCTGGAAGCGGTAGGCGAACGCCGGTTTGAGCGTGTAGTGGTCCACCAGCGTGGCGGTCACCGTGACCTGATCGTTCTGCAACACGGTGCCGGCCTGGTCGAACTCGTGCACATGGATGAGCGGTTTGAACGGCGGGCGGCCTTCCTCGCGGATGCGCGCTTCAATGTCGATGGCATGCATTTCGACGAACGCATCCACCATCTTGCCGATGCCCGGTGGCCCATACAGATGCACTGGCGTCTGCAAGCCACTGGCCCAGGCGAGCCACACCACAGTGAGCAGATCGGCGTTGTGATCGGAATGATGATGGGTCAGGAAGATATCGCGCAGTGCGGGGAGCCGGATGCCGGCCTTGGCCAGCTGTTGGGCCACACCGTTGCCGCAATCGATCAGGTACGGCTGCCCGTCGATCACCAGCGCATTGGCTGCCGCCGCACGCAGCGGCGAGGGCGTTGGCCCGCCCTTGGTGCCGAGCAGCACCAGCACGCTGCCCTTGGCCGGGAACGGCGCAGGCGCGCTGCCGTCTGTCGCAACCTTCTTGCGGGGAGCGGCAGCGAGTTGGCTTGCCGCCAGCAACGCGCCGGCACTGAGTGCGGTCTTGAGCACACCGCGGCGGCTGCGGAGATTGGTGAAACTGGTCATCGCGGTTCCGGGATCATCGGGGGACAGGATGTCGGCAGCGATCGAAACACGCCGCGCCGGCACGACTCAGCGTTGTTTCGCCACAAAGTCGCGCAGCGCGGGTGAGCGATAGAACGCCATGCATTGCGCAAAGATAGTGGTGAACGGCCCGCGGCGTGCTTCGTCCTTCATCGGCACCTCGCCACGGTGATACTCCGCCGTCTGTTGCGCGACAAAGGTCTGCAACCGCCCGGTGGCGCCAGGCCTGGCATTGTCCAGCGCGTAAGTGGTGAGTAGATACGAGCGGTCGCGCAGTTGGTCGGGTTCCAGCCGGCCGCTACGTTCGTAGTTCTGCTGCAGGCACAGCTGCAACGCATAGGCCTTGACGTCTTCCGCGGCGGCCGGCGCCGCGGCCATTGCGGCAGTGGAGATGGCGGACACTGCGGCAAGCAACGCGGCGGTGACGGCAGGGCGACAGCGATGGGAAAACGGCATGCCGATCCTGGCGATGGAAGTACTGGCAGTCTGCAGGATTGCCATGTGCTTTGCTCGCTTGAACATGCGATGCGCTTGGCGTGGCAGGAGCGTGCGTCGCATCGCCGCATCGCCGCATCGCCGCATCGCCGCAGCGATGGCTGCGCAGGCACCACAATATGCGACCACATGGATTGCCGGGGATTGCGCTTGGTGCCGTCTCCGCGAGGCCAGTCGGTTTCCAAAGTAGGTCGGCCCAAGGTCCTGCGACGCGGCGTCATCCTGCCTGGCACCCGCACTGCCTTGGCAGCGCTGCACACGCTTGCCGCCATGCAGGCGAGTCCGCATAGTGCGGCACCATCGGAACAAGAGCGTCGCAGCCATGGATGTGCGCAACACCACGAGACGGCGCGAGCGCCGTCGCTACGCATGCCGGCTCGCAGTGCTGACCTCGCTGTTGTCGTCGCAGGCGCAGGCCTGGCATCCGCAGTATCCGCCCTGGTCGCGGCCGCCCGTTGGCCCCGAGTGCAAAGTGGACTCGCTATCCGCGGTAGAAGGCAGCGTGCAGTGGGAGGACGTGACCCATTTTCGCGATGCAAACACTGTGCTCGCCATGGACAATCGCGGCGCAGCGCCGATGTTGCAGGTAAACGACGCAGCCGGACGCGTGCTGCTGACACCGGTCGAATTGGGTGGTGGGCTGCTTGGTTTTCATGACGTGGAGCGCGTGGATCTCAATGGCGACCGTCGTCCGGATTACGTGGTGACCCTGGGTAGTGGCGGCGTTGGTCTGGCCGGCGGCAATGCGTGGCGCACCGTGGTGTTGTCGCAGGGCGATCGCTACCGCGCACTGCGTGTGCCCACGCATGAACCCACCGCCGACGATTACCGGCGCGTGCCACGCCGTCGCGGTTGCGCGCTGCTGCAGCTGTCGGTGATCACCGCCAACCCGGCTGCGACCCGCGACCATCGCTGGCATACGTTCTGGGTGTACCGGTTGATGCGTTTTCAGGGCGCTCGCGCGATCGAAGCGAACCGCGCGTTCCCGGGTCTGCCGAACTGGATTCTGTACACGCATCGCACCGGCAACAGCACCGCGACCACGCTGTTGAACAATGCCACCAAGAGACAGTTGTGGAACGACCCATCGCGGGAGCGCATCACCGCGTTGCCGTAACTGCGCCAGGCAAGACGCTGGACACATCGATCATGCAGATGGCTGTGCGGAGCACCGCTGTGCTTCTAAGAGTGGCTCACAACACGTGGCGAGCAGTCGTCCGGCGCATGTGGACGGCGTACCGGAAACCGAGTCTAAGAGTGGTCCATGAGAATGTTGGGCGCTGGCCACGCCTGCCTGACGGTTGCGCAGTAGTTTTGTAAGTAGCTCTAGATCGGCACGGCCCAGTACGTGGCATGCAAACGCGTGACAGGCGATCTACCGCCTGCCACGCATTGCACTACAACGCTTTGACGCTTACTGCCCGAAGAACGTGGAGATCGACGAATACACGTCGGAGAAGCGCGAGTAGTAATCCGGATCGGTCTGCGCGGTGCAGTACGAATAGCCGCCATACAGGCCGCCGCGCAGCTGATACGCACCGCCACTGGCAATGGTGAACAGCCCTGAGCCGGACGAGCCGCCTTCGGTCACGCCGTCGTTCCACACCACGCGGTACAGCGGCGTCTTGCCGTCGATGGAGGTGTTGAGCCCATTGACCGTGCCCAGCGAGTACTTTTTGACGTCACCCGCGGGGTGATGGATACCCACGATCGAAGTACTGGTGGCACCGATCGCCGCGCTGTTCCATGCGGCATAGAACGCGCCGCTCGGCGGTGCGGTCTTCAGTTCCAGCAGCGCGGTGTCGCGCGTGGTGTTGGCATGGCGCAGGAACGCGCCGCCGGTGAGCGTGGTCGCCTGCGAACTGGCGGTGTTGCCATTGCAGCTGGCCGCATCGTAGAACCAGTATGTCTGCAGGCTGTTGGCCACCGTCTGCGTGCTGATGCAGTGCGCCGCAGTCCAGAACAGATTGCGCTTGGGCGTGTTGGTGTTGTTGAGCAGGGTGCCAGTGCACAGGAACGAGCCCTGGCTGGTGGTGTACAACATGCGCGCCACCGCCTTCGCGGCGCTGGTAAAGCCGGCGGTGGGATTGGCGCGGCACACGATGTCGTTCTGGCAGGAATCGCTCTCGCCGATGGCAATGGTCATCATGTCGCGCGGGCTGGCGGTGGGGCTGATATCCAGATGCGACAGCTGCGGAATGCTGAGGCTGAAGTTCTCCGGGTACAGGCCTGCCGGCAGCGATAGCTCGACCAGCAGGTTTTCGCCGCTCACCGTCGGCGACCAGCCGATGGCATCGCCGGTGCCGACGAAGCTGGCACCGGATTGTTCGAACACGCGGCCGTCGTCGCCTGCAAAGCGCAGTGTCACCTTGGACGGGTCGCCCGGTTTTGCGCCGGCACCACGCAGCAGCAACGCCGCACGCAACGATGCTGCCTGCGCGGAGCCCAGCTTCAAGGTCGCAACGCGCGAACCGTCGCCGGCCATCTGCCAATCGAGCTTGGTCAGGTTGACCAACGGCTGCGCCACCGCGCGCGTAAAGCCGATCTGCAGCGGCTGCCCATGCTTGACCTGCGCAATACGGCGCTCACGCACGGCGCCAAGTTCCTTGCTGCTCGGTGCAGCCAGTTGCGCCACGCGCGTGGGCATGATGCCGCCGCGCAGGCTGGCCGACTGCAACGTCGCCGCGCCGAGCTTGGTCGCCTGCGGCGCGCTACTCACCGGTGCGGCATCCATCTCGGTGGGCGGCGCAGCCAGCGCAACGCCGGACACAGCAGAGAGCAGCGCGAGGTACAACGCATTCTTGCGATTCATGGGTAGTCCTTCTCGTCAGGGATCGGCAGGGTGCGGCGGGGGCTACACCCTTCGGCGCCATCGTTGGCGCCGAACGAGACTAGCGAATGTTTAGAGCTGAATATGTGCTGAAAATCTCGTTCAGAGACGGGCGATCAAGAAAAATACAATCGCTTTTGTACACATCGATGCGTTGCGTCGCATGCGCGATGGACATAGGAGCGTCGCGCGTGCGTGTACTTAGTGCACGTGCACGCGTGCGTGCACAGCACTGTTGGAACAGCACGTTAGGGAGGCTGGCTGCGCGACTCCGCGGGTCGACGAAAGATGCGCGCGCGGCTAATGCATCGCGACATGCCGCATTCGAGCGGGCGTTGATTTCCACAGCAGACGCGCGCACTGCAGCGTGCACGCAGTGCACAGTGGCATATAGACACTGCATACGCTCAACGCCGCGCGCGAAGCGCTATTCCACTGCGTCGCTGGCGCGGAACTCGGTCGAGCGACCACTGACTTTCAAGAACGCCAACACGCACAACCCCACCACCATCCATGCGCTGCCGCCGAGCTGCGCATGGCGGTCGGCGTTGATCAACACATAGGCCAGGATCACGATGCCGATCAGCGGCACCACGCCATGCAACACGATCCGGCCCTGGTTGCGAAAGTGCCAGAGCACGGCGAGATGCAGCAGTACGAATGCGGTCAGCGCACCGACGTTGCACAGCGACGACAGTAGCGCGATCTGGCCGACAAACACTTCGCCCAGCACCATGCTCAACGCCGCCACCAGCAGGATGGCGCGCTGCGGCACGCCGGTGCGTGGATGGATGTAGCGCAGGAACGCCGGCAACTGGCGGTCGCGTGCCATGGCGAACAACAGACGCGAAGTTGCTGCTTGCGCCACCAGCGAATTGGCGATTGCCGCACTGATTGCCACCGTCAACGCGATGACGATCTGCAACCACGGCCCGGCAATCAGCCGGCCGATGTCGAAGAACGCATCGTTGGAGGCCTGCGCGCTTGGGTAACGCTGCAGCGTCGGTTGCAGCAACGCGGCCAGCCAGGTCTGTAGTACAAACAGGCCCGCCACCAGCACCAAGGCCAGCAAGGTGGCGCGGCCCACCACGCGGTTGCCGCCACGCGTTTCTTCCGACAACGTGGAGATCGCATCGAAACCCAGAAACGACACCACCGCCACCGACAGCGCACTGAAGATCAGTTGCGGCGAAAACGCCTGCGGGTTGTAGAACGGGCGCAGCGTCCACTGCGCGCCGTTGACGCCGCGCTGGATCGCCAGCGTCGCCAGCACCACGAACACCGCCAGCACCACCAACTGCGCGAACAGAAAAAATCGATTCGCCCGCGCAGTCGTTTCGATGCCGCGCAGATTGACCACGGTATTGAGCACCACGAAGAACGCGATCCATGCCGGCTGCGGCACCCCCGGCAACACGTTATGCATGGCATTGGCGCCAACGACGTAGAGCAGGGTGGGCACCAGCAGATAGTCGAGCAGGATCGCCCAACCGGCGAGGAAGCCCATGCCGCTGCTTAGCCCACGGCCAACGTACGCGTACACCGAGCCGGCCACCGGAAATGCCTGCGACATCTGTTGATAGCTCAAGGCGGTGAACAGCATCGCCACGAAGCCGACCAGATACACCAGCGGCACCATCCCCGCACTGATGTCGAACACCCCGCCGAAGATCGAGAACGGCGCGGTCGGCACCATGAACACCAAGCCGTAGATCAGCAGATCCTTCAGCGTGAGCTGGCGCTTGAGCTCTTGCGTGTAGCCAAAACGTTCCAGCTCTGCCGCATCGTCGCGGCGTGGTGTATCGGTCATGCAGATATCCGCTGTAAGGAAGGCAGGTTTAGCGCAGGCGCGCGGTCCGGGACGCCGATGCTGCACTGCAGCTGTGTGACCGGCATTGTGACGATAATGTGGCCGGCAAGCCCATCCATTGGTAAAAGTGCTAGGTTTTCCGTGCTGGATGTCATCCAGCAATGGCGTCAACGGCTCCGAAGGACCCCCATGTTCGACACTCTGGCCAGCCTGGGCCGCGATCTGCAGGCACTGCGTACGCTCAATGCCTGTCTGGATCGGGTATTTGGCGACGTGTGCGCGTTGGGCTTCCAGTCGCTGGTATACGACTACGCGCCAGTGCCGCTGAGTATGGAAGGTGCGCTGATCACCCCGACTGTGTTCATGCAGCGCAATGCGCCAGGCGATATGCAGCATGTCTGGTGCGAGCACGGCTACTATCAACATGACCCCGTTCAGCAGCGTGCCACGCGACGCACCACGCCTTTCGTGTGGTCGTACCGCACCGATGGCGACCGGCCCGGAGTGGAATACGTCGGCGCCCAGCACCGCCAGGTGACGCGCTATCTGTGCGACAGCGGCATGGGTACCGGTGTCACGGTGCCGCTGCATCTGCCCGGCGGCGCGTTTGCCACGTTCAGTGGTGCGGTCGACGCGAGTGTTGCCGAAGCGCCGCGCCTGGCCGAAGCGCAGCTTGCTGCGTTCTTGCTGCTTGCGCATGCGTTTCAGGCGCGTGCGCAGGAGCTGTTGGACCCGCAGGAGCGTCGTTGCCACCACATCGCGCTGACCCGGCGCGAGCGCGAATGCCTGCAGTATTCGGCCAAGGGACTAACCGCCAAAAGCATTGCGGCCGCGCTCAATCGGTCCACCGCCACGGTCAACCTGCATCTGAATTCGGCCGCGCGCAAACTGGGCGCACGCAATCGTGTCGAGGCGGTGGTACGGGGCATGCACTACCGATTGCTGGAGCCTTAAGTACGTTGCGGTGGCTGCTTGTGGCATTGACTGCACGCCACGCATCGATGCGCGGCGATCGACGTTCTCAATGACCGGCGCCGCGTTGCGCAGGCTGGGTACGACGCCTGACGTCATAGCAGGGCGCGCGCCTGGGTTGCAATGGGTGATGCTGAAGACCTGGTCACGCTGCGCATCGCAGTAGTTGTAGCGGTGTGGTCGATAGTCGTCGACCTTGAACATCGAATTTGCGATTGGTCTGCACAATCGTCGGTACTTCATAGGCGTTGATCCGCAGCCTGTCTAACGCGCAAGCCACCAATGTGGTGGCCTCGAAACCGCTGCAAACCTGTGAGATTTGCCAGTTAACGCAGACGCAGCTGCCCGCTAGGCTCGGCGCTCATCATTAGCCGAGCAGGCGCAGGTCATGCAGTCCACCGAGGGGTATGTCCAATTCCGCGGCTATCGCACCTGGTACCGCATCAGCGGCGACCTGCGCAGCGATGCCTGCCCGCTGGTGGTGGTGCACGGTGGGCCCGGTTGCACGCACGACTATGTCGACAGCTTCAAGGACCTGGCCGGCAGCGGCCGGGCGGTGATTCATTACGACCAGCTGGGTAATGGCCGTTCCACCCATCTGCCTAACGCGGATTCCGCGTTCTGGACGGTCGGGCTGTTTCTGGACGAGTTGCAGACGCTGATCGACCACTTGGGCCTCTCGCAATACGCCCTGCTGGGGCAGTCGTGGGGTGGGATGTTGGCCGCCGAGCACGCGGTGCGCCGGCCCAGCGGGTTGCGTGCGTTGGTGATCGCCAATTCGCCGGCGTCGATGGGCTTGTGGCGCGCGGCAGCGCTGCGTCTGCGCGCCGGCCTGCCCGAGCAGGTACAGGCCGCGTTGGACCAACACGAAGCTGCCGGCACGCTGGATCACCCGGAATACCGGGCGGCCAGCCAGGTGTTCTACGCGCAGCATGTGTGCCGCCTGGTGCCTTGGCCGGACGAGGTGGCACGCACTTTCGCCGCCATCGATGCCGACCCGACCGTGTATCACGCCATGAATGGCCCAACCGAATTCCACGTGGTGGGCAGTCTGCGCAACTGGAGCATCATCGAGCGCCTGCACCGCATCATGGCACCCACGCTGGTGCTGTCCGGCAAGTACGACGAGGCCACACCGGAAACCGTCGAGCCGTACGCGCGTCTGATTCCGGATGCACGCTGGCATGTGTTCGCCAACTCCAGCCACATGCCGCACGTGGAAGAACGCGCTGCCTGCATGCGTCTGGTCGGCGACTTTCTCGATGACCACACGCCGTGGCCGGGCGGTGAGCTTGCGCATGTGTCGGGATCGGTCGCTCGCGCTGTGTAAAGGCGCGGTGCTCCTGGTGGGCAGCTTGTCTTCCTGTTGCGTTGCGGCGTAGCACTGGCGCTGTCGCGCGCCGACTGTCGTGCAAAGCCGAGCATTGTCGCGCGAGCGTGTCGCAGTGGTGCGCTGCATCAGGCATGCGGCCTGTGCGCGAGAACATCGCGCCAGTGCTCGACGAGACATCGACTGCGTGCGTCGGTGATATGCGGTCACCTTGATCGTTCACTGCGTTGCCTGCCGCGCAATTGCGTGGCAAGCGGGTTTCTGCGCCCACTGCGGCGCCATAGCGCTCGCAAGCCACGCGCTGTCGGTCGCGCGTACTACTGCATTTAACACTGTGGCTGCATCAGCCTGTCATCGCCAGGGGCATCGGTTGATCTGACACTGCGCGGCATGTCATCAGCACTCGCCGCAGCGTGCCGTGCCTGCGGGACTGGTGCGCCATGTCATCGCTGCAACGTAGAGGCCACACGGCAGGGTTGCATTCGCTTGATTGTCTATGACGTGCGCACATCGTCGATGTGCAGGTTGTGCTGCGTTGCGTGGCGCTGCATTGCAACAACCGATCGAAGCGACGCGCTGTCTCAGCGCAACCGTGCAGCAATCAGCGCCGCTGTAGCTGCCTCTGCGCTCATCGTACGCATCGCAAATACCTGCATCTAGCCGCCAATCGCGCGTGGCGTTGCATGCACAGCAGTGTCCTGTCCTGCGTGTCTCTTGCTGTCTCTTTTGCATGTCCTGCAAAGAGAACACCGTGGTGCGTCAAAGTTTCAAAGATGGATAATTGTTTTATGTTCTAAATCGCGCGAAGAATGCGGCCCCCACGCACTGCTTTGCCGACGTCGTTGCCATCGCGCTGACGTCGCGCATCGCCTATCGACTTCTTTGGGAGAGGCTGCATGATTAGCAAGATGCTCCAGGGCGCACTCGCGCTTGCACTGTCCACGGGTGCCGCAAGCGCCATTGCCGGCCCGGTTGGCTACGGCGCTGCCACCACTGGCGGCGGCAACAAGACACCGGTCAACGTGGCCACCTTCGAAGCGATGCAGGCGGCCATCGACGGTTATTCCGGCAGTGGTGGTCTGGTGCTCAACTACACCGGCAAGTTCGACTTCGGCACCATCAAGGATGTGTGCGCGCAGTGGAAGCTGCCGGCCAAGACCGTGCAGATCAAGAACAAGAGCGATGTCACCATCAAGGGTGCCAACGGCTCGGCGGCCAACTTCGGTGTGCGCGTGGTCGGCAACGCGCATAACGTGATCATCCAGAACATGACCATCGGCCTGCTGCAAGGCGGCGAAGATGCCGATTCGATTTCGCTGGAAGGCAATTCCACTGGCGAACCGTCCAAGATCTGGGTCGACCACAACACCGTGTTCGCCTCGTTGACCAAGTGCTCCGGCGCCGGCGATGCCTCGTTCGATGGCGGCATCGACATGAAGAAGGGCGTGCACCACGTCACCGTGTCCTACAACTACGTCTACAACTATCAAAAGGTCGCGCTCAACGGCTACAGCGACAGCGACACCAAGAACTCGGCCGCACGCACCACCTATCACCACAACCGCTTCGAAAACGTCGAGTCGCGCGTGCCGTTGCAGCGTCGCGGGTTGAGCCATATCTACAACAACTACTTCAACAACGTCACCACCTCGGGCATCAACGTGCGCATGGGCGGCGTCGCCAAGATCGAGTCCAACTACTTCGAGAACATCAAGAACCCGGTGACCTCGCGCGATAGCAGCGAGATCGGCTATTGGGACCTGATCAACAACTACGTCGGCAGCGGCATCACCTGGGGTACGCCCGATGGCAGCAAGCCCTACGCCAATGCCACCAACTGGGTCAGCTCCAAGGTGTTCCCGGAATCGCTGGGCTACATCTACACCGTCACGCCGGCCGCGCAGGTCAAGGCCAAGGTGATCGCCACCGCAGGTGCAGGCAAGAATCTGGCCGAGTAAGCGTCGGCGCAGCGTTGCATCCATAGATCCCCGGCAATGCCGGGGATTTTTTTATGTGTCGCGATGTTGCCGGCCACGCCTTCTCATGTGTCTGAGGTGGCCGCGCCGCAGCGACATGCCGTTGGTAGGAAGGGAAGGGCGATGACGACCGCGCATCGCCACACGGTTGGTGTGGACGGTGCCGCAGACGCGTTATCGCGATACAAGATCACGGTGTGGACAGGCTGCCTTCGATCAGCGCGTACGCTCGGCGACGTCGCCACGTTGCAGCCTGTCTTCGGACCGACCGGCGCATCGCCTCGCCTTGCCAATGCCGCCGCCGGCGTTGCTCCTGCGGTCAGTGTGCACTGCAGCATGACGCGCGAGCGCTTCGCGCACCGGCATGGCCTTGGGCAATCGCTTCGGAGCGAGCGCACGCTGTCGACGGCGCGGCCGCAACTTGAGCCTGGCCTGGACGTCTTCGTCAAGAGGCGCGGCCGGCGCCACGACGCGGTATCGTGTCGCGTTACCACCTTCGCGATTCCGTCCATGTCGCTTCCGACCGATCCTGTTGCTGAGACCGCCGCGCCTGCGTTGCGCCATGCCTTGAAACCGCGGCAATTGATGATGATGGGCCTGGGCACGGCGATCGGCGCCGGGTTGTTCCTGGGCTCGGGGGTGGGCATCCATGCGGCCGGCCCGGCCGTGCTGGTGTCCTATCTGATTGCCGGCGCGCTGGTGATCATCGTGATGAACGCGCTCGGCGAGATGGCCGCGGCCAAGCCGGCCAGCGGCGCCTTCTCGGTGTACGCGGCCGATGCGATGGGGGCGACTGCTGGCGCAACCGTGGGCTGGCTATGGTGGCTGCAGATCGTGGTGGTGATCGCCGCCGAGGCGGTGGGCGCGGCGAGCCTGTTGGCCACCGTGTGGCCGGCATTGCCGGTGCCGCTGCTGGCGTCGATCTTCATGGCCACCTTCACCGTGATCAACTTGCTGGGCGTGCGCAATTTCGGCGAGTTCGAATTCTGGTTCGCCATCCTCAAGGTGGTCGCCATCGTGATCTTCCTGCTACTCGGCTGCGCATTGCTGGCCGGCCTGCTGCCGGGCGTGGCATCGCCGGGGCTGTCCAACTTTACCCAGCACGGCGGGTTCGCGCCCAAGGGTCTGGCCGGTGTGGGCACCGCGTTGCTGGTGGTGGTGTTCGCCTTCGGCGGTACCGAGATCGTGGCCGTGGCGGCGGCCGAAACCGCCGACCCCGGGCGCAGCCTGGCGCGCACCATCCGCACCGTGGCCTGGCGCATCCTGGTGTTCTATATCGGTTCGATCAGCGTCATCGTGGCGGTGGTGCCGTGGACCAGCGCCGCGCTGAGTTCGCCGTTCGCCGCCGTGCTGGAAGTGGCGCGGATTCCCGGCGCGGCCACCGGTATCACGCTGGTGGCGGTGGTGGCGCTGTTGTCGGCGCTCAACGCCAATCTCTACGGCGCCTCGCGCATGATCTTCTCGCTGGCCCAGCGCGGTGAGGCGCCGCGTTGGCTGGGCAACACTAGCCGCCAGCAGGTGCCGCTGGTGGCGGTGATCGCCAGTGTGCTGTTCGGTTTTGCCGCCGCCGTGCTGGAATTGCTGTATCCGGGCAAGGTGCTGCCGATGCTGCTCAATATCGTGGGCGCCACCTGCTTGCTGGTGTGGACCATCTCGCTGCTGTCGCAGTTGATCCTGCGTTCGCGCGCGGACCGTGCCGGTATCGCCTTGCCGTTCCGTATGCGCGGGTATCCGGTGTTGACGCTGCTGGCGTTGGCGATCCTGGCGGTGATCTTCGTGCTGCTGGCGTCCTCGGCGGACACCCGCGCGCAATTCCTGTCGATGGTGGGACTCACTGCCGGCATCGCGTTGATCAGCGAACTGGCACGGCGGGTACGCGCCGCGGCGTAATCGTGCCGGGTGCGTAGAGCCGACGCATCGGTTTGCATCGGCAAACTGTCGGCGCCTGCAGTTCAGCGACCTGCAGGCGGGTATCGGCGGCAATGTCATGCCGCCGGCTCGATCCCGTCGCTGCACGCACTTGCGGTTGCCGACGGCAATGCCATGACACGCGCGCATCCTGCGGTCAAATGACGCCAGTCAGAGGGTCGACTACCCATCACCGCCAATGAGCACGCACGTCGCCTTGTGGATGCGCTCTCAAAAAAGCGCTGCGCCCGTGGACTTGCCGGAACGGTTCCATTAGCTTTTAGGCAGTCGAATCCAGCGCTTTCAGCGAGTTTTCCGGATGCCATCTTTTATAATCCAACGCTCATAGGGCGCTGTGAGTCGTGCGTTTTTCAGGGGCATTGCCGGAGCGTCCATGAGTGCCGTGTCATCCCAGGAGTCTGCAGGCCTGACTGTTGCGCAGACGTTGGAGGCCGTGCATGCGCTGGCCTATCCGGTCGACACGCATCTGGATTCGCTGTATCTGTCGCGGGTGGGCGGTTACGATTTCTGGAAAGGCGACTGGAAGGCGCATCGACGCTCGTTGATCCTCTGGCTGATGAACAAGACCTCGCCGAGAGGTCGCAATCAACCGCTGATGCACCATGTGAGTGGCCCCGATTTTCTTGCAGGCGGTTACGGCGGTGCCTGTTTCAGCGCCCACGCGCTCTGGGAAAACCTCGTTGCCGTGCCGTTCCTCGACCCCTGGAAAAACTGGGTGGATCATCGGCGCTATGTCGAGGCGATGGTGGAAGCGAGCCGGGGACGCTTACGGTTGGCACGCAGTGCCGCCGAGCTGCGTGCGATTCGGGCCGAAGGTCTGTGTTGCGCGATCCTGTCGTTGGAGGGGGCGCATATGCTCGGTCCACGCGGCAGTCGCAGCCAGGCGTTGCGGCTGGAGCGTCTGGGCACCGCTGCCAAGGAAGGGGCCGCCTACCTGACACTCAACCATTTCAGCCATACCGACATCTCGCAGGCCGGCTATGCCGCGCTCAATCCGTGGCGCATGATCGAGGGGGCAGGTCTGTCGGAATTCGGTCGGCAGGTCGTGGAGCGCTGCATCGCGGTCGGACTGCTGGTGGATCTTTCGCATACATCGAGCCAGGGGGTGATCGACGCGTGCGAGATCTGCGTGCAGCGCAACGTGCCGGCCATGGCCTCGCACGCCGCATCGCGCAGCATTACCAGGGGCACCGAAACGCGGCCATCGCATCATCTCGAGCGCGGCTTCGACGATGCGGCGATCCGCGCCATCGTGCAAACCGGTGGCTGCATCAGCGTCATTCTGGCGCCGTACTTTCTGCAACATGCGTATCTGGCCGACGACACGCCGAATATGGATGCCGATCTGGCCTTCGTCATTGGCTACTACGAAGCCTTTGCCCGGCTGATCGCCGGCATGGGAATCGTCGAAGATCCGTGGAAGCATCTGAGTTTCGGTAGCGATTTCGATGGCGGCATCTCCAGCCTGCCGATCGGCATGCGCAGCGGCGCGGATCTGCCCCGGCTCACCCAGGCGATGCTCGACGCAGGCTGGCCCATCCAGCGCATCGTCGATGTCTATAGCGGCAATTTCGTGCGCATCTGGGAGCAGGTGCGGCCATAGCGGCCTGGGTGATGCCGTGGCGGCATGGGAGGCCAATGCGCTGTCAAGCGGCTCGGCGGTGCCGGTGCCGGTGCCGGCAGGGAGGCGGACGACTAAGAGCAGCTAACAAAACTCCTGTGCTCACCGCCAGGCGGGCGCGGCCGGTGCTCGGTGCGGCATGTATCCCCCCTCGTACACTCCGGTTCCTCCGCGCCGTCCACACCCACCTGACGACTGCTCGCTACGTTTTGTTCGCCGCTGTAAGTGCACGGCGAGCGGTGCGACGTGCGCGCATCGTCTGAGCGGGTCGCACTGATCAGGGCCTTGCCGCATGCGCACCGGTGCGCCGTTTTTGCCTGGCAGCTGCGACACACTGCCGCAGATGCGACGCCATGTCGCATCGGGAACGGGCGCATCCGTCCATACCATGTTGGTGTCGCGTAGACGTCGCGATCGACCACCGCAGTGTGTCTCGGCGATCGATTTGCAGCGTGTGCGCCGACGCTTCCCACCTTTTCCTGGAGCACTCTCCGTGGACGCTCTGCTGCTATCGCGTATCCAGTTCGGATTCGTCATCGCCTTCCACGTCTTGTTTCCCGCCTTCACCATCGGGCTTTCCAGCTTGCTGGCGTTTCTGGAATGGCGCTGGTTGCGCACTCGTCTGCCGGTCTGGCGCGAGCTGTATTTCTTCTGGCAAAAAATCTTTGCCGTGTCGTTCGGCATGGGTGTGGTCAGCGGCATCGTGATGGCCTTCCAGTTCGGTGCCAACTGGCCGGAACTGAGCCGCATTGCGGGCGGGGTGATCGGGCCGTTGCTGAGCTACGAAGTGCTCACCGCGTTCTTCCTCGAAGCCAGTTTTCTGGGCGTGATGATGTTCGGGTGGGGACGCATTTCCGAGCGCCTGCACTTCTTTGCCACCTGCATGGTGGCGCTGGGCACGCTGTTGTCCACATTCTGGATTCTTTCCTCCAACAGCTGGTTGCAGACGCCGGCCGGCTACGAGGTGATCGAGGGCATCGTGCATCCGGTGGACTGGTTGAAGATCATCTTCAATCCCTCGTTTCCGTATCGGCTTGCGCACATGGCGCTGGGCTCGTTCATCACCACCTGTTTTGTGGTGGGCGCGGTAGGTGCGTGGTATCTGCATCGCGGCGTGCACCGCGAGGCCGGCCTGCGCATGCTCAAGCTGGCGGTGGTGTTCGCGTCCATCACCGTGCCGCTGCAGATCTTCGTCGGCGACATGCATGGCTTGAATACGCTCAAGCATCAGCCGATGAAGATCGCGGCGATGGAAGCGCACTGGCATGCCGAAGAGCCGGGCAAGGGATTCCCGCTGGTGGTGTTCGCCCTGCCGAATGCGCAGGCCGAGCGTAACGACTACGAGCTGGCGATTCCGCGCCTGGGCAGCCTGATCCTGACCCACAGCCTGGACGGCAACATCGCGCCGCTGACCTCGGTGCCGGCGCACGACCGCCCGCCGGTGACGCCGGTGTTCTTCGCCTTCCGCATCATGGTGGGGATCGGCTCGTTGATGTTGCTGGTGGCCTGGGTGTCGGCATTCGCGTTGTGGCGCGGCAAGCTGTTGCAGTGGCGCTGGTTGCTGGCGACCTGGCGCTGGATGCTGCCGAGCGGCTTCATCGCGCTGATCTCCGGCTGGTTTGTGACTGAAATGGGCCGGCAGCCGTACGTGGTCTATGGGCTGCTGCGCACCGCCGATGCGGTGGGGCCGCAGTCGGCGCTGATGACCGCTATCTCGTTGGCGGTGTACGTGGCCGGCTATGCCTTCGTGTTCGGCTGGGGCATCTGGTACCTGGTCAAGATCGGCAAGACCGGGCCGACCCCGCACGATGCACCGCATCTGGACCATGGCGAACACACCCCCGCACGGCCGCTGTCGGCGGCCGATGCATCGATCGACGGAGCCGCATGATGGACATGACAACAGTGTTGCCGGTGGCATGGTTTGCGGTGATCGGCTTCGGGGTGCTGATGTACGTAGTGCTGGACGGCTTCGTGCTCGGCATCGGCATCCTGGCGCCGTTTCGCAAGGACGAAGCACAGCTGGACCTGATGATGAACACTGCCGCGCCGATCTGGGACGGCAACGAAACCTGGCTGGTGCTGGGCGGGGCAGGGCTGCTGGCGGCGTTTCCGAAGGCCTACGCAGTGATTCTGTCGTCGTTGTATCTGCCGGTGTTGCTGATGGTGATGGCGTTGGTGTTCCGCGGTGTGGCGTTCGAGTTCCGGTTCAAGGCACAGCGTTCGCGGCGGCTATGGAGCAACGCGTTTGCCGCCGGCTCGATTCTGGCCACCTTCGCGCAGGGCGTGATCCTGGGCGCACTGGTGCAGGGCCTGCCGATCGAGAACGACCGCTATGTCGGCGGGATCTGGGGCTGGTTCAGCCCGTTTGCGATGTTGACCGGCGCGGCATTGGTATTCGGTTATGCGCTGCTCGGCAGCACCTGGTTGATCCTCAAGACCGAAGGCCACGTGCAAGCGCTGGCGCGTCAGCTGAGCCGGCCACTGACCCTCAGCGTGCTGGTCTTCATCGGCCTGGTCAGCGCGTGGCTGCCGTCGTTGCAATCGCATGTGATGGATCGCTGGTTCAACGATGCGCATTACCTGTGGCTGATGCCGGTGCCGGTGCTGGTTGCCGTGGTGGGCTATGCGCTGTGGCGCGCGACCGAACCGGGGCGGCCGGACACACCGCCGTTCCTGCTGGCGATGGGCTTGTTCGTGCTCGGGTTTCTGGGCCTGGTGCTGGGCATGTGGCCGTATCTGGTGCCGCCGGTCTACACCATCTGGCAGGCCGCCGCTCCGCAGTCTTCGCAACTGTTCGCGATAGTGGGTCTGGTGATGTTGCTGCCGCTGATCCTGGGCTACACGGTGTGGTCGTACCGGGTGTTCCGCGGCAAGATCACTGCGGAGACTGGTTACCACCATTGATGGCGGCGGTTAGGTCTTCGGGTGCTGTGCGGGTTGAAATCAACTGGCAGGCGCAACGCGCGGTAGCGTCAGGTAGGCGCCGGCAGAATCACCGCCGGCCTTCGCCTTCACTGCAGCAGTCGCCGCGCGCCTGAGCGCGCGTCCACTGCATCCAACTGCAACATGCTCAGCGCAGGCGCTGCTTGAACATCCATTCCCACATTGCCGGGTCCGCGTAGGTCGCGTCCCAGACGTTGTGGTTGCCTTCGGGATATTCGCTGTAGCGCAGGTTGGCGCCCACGCCTTTTGCCGCGCGGTATAGCGCGCGGTCGTCGTGCGGTGGCACGGAGGTGTCCTTGGCGCCATGGAACGTCCAGATCGGGACGTGCTTGAGCTGGGTGACCGCCGCCGTGTACGGGTCGGCTTCCTTGGCCACCAGGCTGACGTACAGCGTGTGGCGCTCGTCGCGTGGCGCCTTGAGTGCGCCGCAGACCGGCACGATCGCGGCGAATCGCTGCGGCTGCATCAGCCCGATTTCCCACGCCCCATAACCGCCCATCGAGATGCCGGTGAGGTAGGTGCGTTGTGGGTCGGCAGCGAACTCGGCGCTGGCCGCATCCAGCGCAGCGATCGCCATGCGCGCATTGATGCCCAGCCATTCCTCGTCGTCGGGCACCTGCGGCAATACCACCAGCGCAGGGAATTCGGCGGTGTGTTCGCTCAAGTAAGGGCCGACACCGACTTCGGCCTGATCGCGACCGTTGTCGCCGCGCTCGCCCGAGCCATGCAGAAACAACACGATCGGCCGTGGCTGCGGCGCCTTGGCGGCCGGCACGAACACCTGATAGCGATATAGCCGGCCCTCCAGCTGCAGGGTGCGGGCGACGAAGTGGCCGCGCCGCCCGTCGTGCTGGCGCTCAGCCATGCTGGAGCAACCGGCGAGTACCAGCGCAAGAATTGCAAATAAGACGCAACGAACGATCACGCAGCACTCCCCATCGATCACAGAACTGCAGTATCGCCGCATGCAGCTGCGCTGGCACGTCGCGCTGCGGCGATCTGCATGGACGCGTCATGCGGTCCTTCACTCTTGGCTGCGCACACACACGATCAGGCGCACGCGCTCACGGCATCAGGATCAACGTGGCCAGGCCCAGGAAGCTCAAAAAGCCCATCACGTCGGTCAGCGTGGTCAGGATCACGCCGCCTGCCAGCGCCGGATCGAAGCCCAACCGTTTGAGCGTCACCGGCACCAGCACGCCACCGAAGGCAGCGGTGAGCATGTTCAAGGTCAGCGCGGTGCCGATCACCAGCGACAGCATCGGCTGACGGAACCAGGCCAACACGATCAGGCCAAGCCCCACGCCCAGGAACAGGCCGTTGATCAGCGCGACCGTGAGTTCCTTCTTGAGCAGGGTCATCACGTTGGACGAGCCGATCTGCCCCAGCGCCAGGCCGCGCACCATCAGCGCCAGCACCTGGGTGCCGGCGTTACCGCCCATGCCGGCCACGATCGGCATCAATGCCGCAAGCGCCACCAGTTTTTCGATGGTGCCTTCGAAGCGGCTGACAACGCTGGAGGCGAGAAAAGCGGTGCATAGATTGATGCCCAGCCAGATCAGCCGGCGACGGAATGCACGCCGCGCCGGGCTGAACATGTCCTCGTCTTCGTCCAAGCCGGCCGCGCTCATGGCCTGGTGCTCGGCCTGCTCGCGGATGATGTCCACCACGTCATCGATGGTGATGCGGCCGAGCAGGATGTTGTTGTCGTCCACCACCGGGGCGGAGATCCAGTCGTGATCGGAGAAGCGCCGCGCCACCTCGTCCGATCCATCGCCCACATCGATCGCCGGTTGTTCGTCGTCGATCAAGCGGTTGACCGGCGTGCTGTCCTCATGCGTAACCAGCGCGGCCAGCGACACACGCCCCAGATACTGATGACGTCGGCTCACCACATACAGGTGATCGGTGTGATCGGGCAGTTCGCCGCGCAGGCGCAGATAGCGCAGCACCACATCGACATTGACGTCGGCGCGCACCGTCACCACGTCCGGGTTCATCAGGCGGCCGGCGGTGTCTTCCGGATACGACAGCACCTGCTCCAGCCGCTCGCGGTTCTCGCGGTCCATCGACTTGAGCACTTCGTCGATGACGGTGTCGGGCAGGTCTTCGACCAGATTGGCCAGATCGTCGATGTCCAGGTCTTCGACCGCGGCGACGATTTCGTCGGTGTCCATGTCGGCCAGCAGGCTTTCGCGCACTTCATCGCCGACATGCAACAGCACTTCGCCATCATCTTCCGGGTCGACCAGACCCCACACCACTTCGCGCTTGCCGGGCGGCAGCGATTCGAGCAGGTTGCCGATCTCCGCCGGCGCCAGCGTGTTGACCAGCCGGCGTACCGGTCCCAGGCGTCCGCTATCCAGCGCGTCGGACAGCAATCGTAGCTGGCGCGCAGTCTTGTCGTGGCGGACGGCTTCGGCCATGCGCGGCTCCCCGGAAGAGTGGACGCGCCGTCAGTAGGAGACGCGGTGCTGGATCAGCACGGCATTATCGCTTGCGCATGGTGACGAAACATACAGCGGCGTGGCGATCCGCATGCAGATTGCCGAAGCGATGCAGCAGGTGCCCTGCAGCGGTGAACGCGTTGCGCAGATTCTTGCCGCATCGGGCCAACGACGTGCGGCGTGCGCAAGTGGCGATGAAATGGCCGACTCTGCGTGTCGCGGTGCGCGCAGGGCAGAGGCGATCAGATCGCCTAACAACACGTAGCGAGCAGTCGTCAGCTGGGTGCGGGCTGCGCGGAGGAACCAGATGTCCGTGTGGTACATGCCGCACCGAGCACCGGCTGCGCACGCATGGCGGTGAACACAGTCGTTTTGTTGGCTGCTCTCAGTCGCCCGTCGCGCTACCGCAACACGCCCTGCGCATTGCAGGCCAGCCACTTCTCGATGCCCTTGCGGTCGCGTGCGCGCAATAGTTTGTCGCCATGCACGCGCAGCTCGCCCAGGTGGATGTCGCGTACCGCGCGGCGCACTTCCAGCAAGGTGGCCGGGTGCAGGCTGAATTCGGTGAGCCCCAACGCCAGCAACATCGGCACGAACCGCGGGTCGCCGGCAATCTCGCCGCACACCGCCACCGGCTTGCCGTACGCCCGCCCGGTGGCGATCACCTGCGCAATCAGCCGCAACACCGCCGGATGCAGTGGCGAATACAACTCGCCCAGCGCCTCGTTGTTGCGATCCACCGCCAGCAGGTACTGCACCAGATCGTTGGTGCCGATCGACAGGAAGTCGATGTCGTCGATAAAGCAATCCAGCGCCAGCGCCGCGGCAGGCACCTCGATCATCGCGCCGAGCGGAATGTGCTCGGCAATCTCGTGGCCTTCGTCGCGCAGCTGCGCGGTGAGCTTTTTCAGCTGTTTGCGCACCAACTGGATTTCTTCGCGGCCGCTGACCATCGGCACCAGGATGCGCACCGGGCCGTAGCCGGAGGCGCGCAGGATCGCGCGCAACTGCGCCTGCGCCACCGCAGGGCGGGCTAGCGACAGGCGCACGCCACGCAGGCCCAGGGCCGGGTTGTCTTCGTCGCTCAAGGTCAGGCCGGTGCGGTCGGCCTTGTCGGCGCCCAGATCCAGCGTGCGAATGGTCACCGGGCGGCCGCTCATGCCCAGTACGGTGTCGCGATAGGTGTGGAACTGCTCGTCTTCGTCCGGCAGCTCGTTGCGCTGCAGGAACAGGAATTCGGTGCGGTACAGGCCCAGACCGCTGGCGCCCAGGGCATGCGCGCGCGCGACGTCTTCCAGCGACTCGGCGTTGGCCAGCAGGGTGATATCGACGTTGTCGCGGGTGCGCGTGGGCTTGGAACGCAGCCGGCCGAGTTCGCGCTGCTCCTTGGCCAGCGTGCGTAAACGCTCGCGGTAGTCGCGCAGATGGTCGGGCGTGGGGTCGACGATCACCTGGCCGGAGCCGGCATCGACGATCAGGACATCGCCATCGTCGATCCGCTGCACCGCATCGGCCACGCCCACCACCAGCGGCAGATGCAGGCTGCGCGCCAGGATCGCGCTATGCGACAGCGCGCTGCCGGCGGTGGTGACGATGCCGACCACGCCTTGCGCCTGCAGCTGCGCCAGTTCGGACGGCGCCACGTTGTCGCAGACCAGGATCTCGCCGGCCACGCCCTTGAGGTCGGGCGCACGCTTGTGCAAGAACGCATGAATGCGGCCGATCACGTGATCCAGATCGTCCATGCGGCTCTTGAGATACGCGTCTTCCATGCCATCGAACACTGCCGCCAGCCGGTCGCGCTGCACGCGCAGCGCGTAGTCGGCACTGTAGCGGTGGGTGCGGATCAGCTCATCCAGCCCCTGCAGCAATTCCGGGTCGTCCAGCAGCAGCGCATGCAGTTCGAGAAATTCGCCGACTTCGCGCGCCAGCGCGCCATGCAGGCGATCGCGCAGCTCCTGCATTTCGACGCGTGCTGCCTCGATGGCGGTGTGCAGGCGCTGCAACTGCGTTTCCACCTGGTTGGCGGGCACGCGTTGTTCGGCCACTTCCAGCGTGTGGCTCTGGCGTACGCGCGCACGCCCGAGCGCATTGCCGCGTGAGGCGCCATGTCCGCGCAGGCGCAGACTCATGCGTGTGCCTGGCGCAGCGGCGCCGTGTCGGTCGCAACGGCGCCGACGCCGCGCATGCTCAGCTGTCCTCGTCGAAACGACGCTCGAACAAGTCCACCAGGGCCTGCAAGGCCTCGGCTTCGTCTTCGCCATCCAGGCGCACCACCACGCTGGTGCCTTGGCCGGCGGCCAGCAACATCACGCCCATGATGCTCTTGGCGTTCACCTCGCGGCCCTTGGCCGCCAGCGTGGCGTTGCTGCGATAGGACGACAGCGTCTGCACCAGCTTGGCGGTTGCCCGCGCGTGCAGTCCGAGTCGGTTGGACACAATGAGTTCGCGTTCAAGCATCGTCGATGATCGCTCCGTTGCGGGTACCGGCCGCCGCGGTGGCGGGCAGCTCCTGCAAACCTTGTTCGGGGTAATTCATCACCCGCAGCAGCATCGGCAGGCTCAGCGCGGACACCCGGCGAACCGGCGTGCCCAGCTTGGCCAACCGGCTGGCGAGGTTGCTGGGGCTTGCGCCATACAGGTCGGTCATGACCAGCACGCCGTCGCCGCTGTCGACCCGACGCATCGCCGTCGAGGCCTGGGGCAACAATGCGTCCAGGTCTGCATCGAACGGCACATCGAATGCTTCGGTCTTCAGCGGCAAATGCCGCAACAGCCCCGTCGCCACGTTCAACAACGCTGCGCCGATGCCGGGATGAGTAATGAGGAGAATGCCACAGGCCATGCCGAAACGTTAACAGGTCAGCGTGACCGCGCGATAGCGTTTACCCGCACCGATGCGTTGCGAACTGAATAGCCGTTTAGGACCGCAGCAACAGAGCGCGTGCGCGGCGCGCAACAAGCGCGTTGCAGCGGCTGTGACGAATGATCCATGACGCGCATCAGGTCGCTGCCGAACGCACAGCAAGCGAGCGCTGCAATTCGCACTTTGCTGAGCAGTGCACGTCCAGATAAAGGATGAGGCCTACAGGTTCTGAAAAGCGCACGCGCATGTCCAAGCACCTGCAATCCGTGATGTTGCGTAAAGACTGAGCAAGCCGCAACAAGGCACGTCAGCTACATCCAGTCCCGCGATCCACGCCAACGACGCGTAGGCAACGCGTCAACCCGCAGAAAAAACCTTCCAAGCCAGCTCAGTCAAATTCGTCACAGCACGCAGGACATCGCTTGATCGCTTTGACCAATCCCCAATCCCGAATTCCAAATCCCGGCCCCAATCAGTCCTGCTCGCGATGAAACGTGGCTACTTCCGGCCAGCCCTGTTCGCGCGCATGCCGCGCCATGCGTTCGGCCATGTACACCGAGCGATGCTTGCCGCCGGTGCAGCCGAAGGCGATGGTCACGTAGCTGCGGGTGTCGTTGCGCAGCCGCGGCAGCCAGGTATCGAGCAGGTCCACAATCTGCGCGCTGTAGCGCTGCACATCCGCCTCGTTATCCAGATAGTTGCGCACGCCGGCATCGCGGCCGGTGAGCGGTCGCAGTTCCGGGTCCCAGTGCGGATTGGGCAGCACGCGCGCATCGAACACGAAGTCGGCTTCGGCCGGCACGCCGCGCTTGTAGGCGAACGATTCGAACAGCAGCGACAGACGGTCGTTGGAGCCGAGCGCAAACTCGGTGACCACACGGCGACGCAATTGATGCACGTTGAGCGTGCTGGTATCGATGATGGCGTCGGCCTGCGCGCGTAGCGGCTCGGTCAACTGCCGCTCGCGGGTGATCGCCTCCGGCAACGCCAGGCCGAGATGGCTCAGTGGATGACGGCGACGGGTGTCGGCATAGCGTTTGATCAGCGCTTCATCGCTGGCTTCGAAAAACAGCAGGCGTGCCTCGATGCCGTATTCCTGCGCGGCTTGGCGCCATTGCGCCAACTGGGTGAGGTCGCTGCGACTACGCACGTCGATACCGACCGCCAGGCGCTGGTCGCCGATCGGGTTGCCGCGCAGGCGGCTCTTGACGAAGTCTGGCAGCAGCTCAACCGGCAGATTGTCCGAGCAGTAGTAATCCAGGTCTTCGAAAGTTTTCAGCGCGACCGATTTGCCCGAGCCGGACAGCCCGCTCACGATCATCAGCGTGGAGGGCGTGATGCTCATGGCGTGCGTCGCTCCAGCAGGTTGCTGTGGCGGGCGATGAACATCGCCGCCGGGTCGATGCCCTTGGTGCGCAGGATATGCAGCCGGGTGGCGGCCTCGGTCAGCACGGCCAGGTTGCGGCCCGGCATCACCGGTAGGGTGATCAGCGGCACATCCAGATCCAGCACGTGGCGGCTGCCGGAATCGCCGGTCAGACGCTCGTAGCCGGACGGCATGGGTTCGGTCATCGGCCGGGTCAGGTGCACGATCAGGCGCAGATACTTGTTCTTCTTCACCGCGGTGTCGCCGAACATGTCGCGCACGTTCAACACGCCCAGGCCGCGCACTTCCAGCAGGTCCTGCAGCAATTCGGGGCAGGTGCCATCGAGTACGTCGGGAGCGATCTGGGTGAATTCCGGCGCATCGTCGGCCACCAGGCGGTGGCCGCGGCTGAGCAGTTCCAGCGCCAGCTCGCTCTTGCCCGAGCCGGCTTCGCCGGTGATCAGCACGCCGATCGAATAGATCTCCATGAACACGCCATGCAGCGTGACCCGCGGCGCCAGCGTGCGCGCCAGGTGGTAGGAGAGGTGATTGAGCAGCTCATGGCCGCGCTTGGGCGAGATCCACAGCGGAGTGTTGGACTCATCGGCGGCCGCGCGCAGATCTTCCGGGCACGACTGGTTCTTGCTGATCGCCAGTGCCAGCGGCTGCACCTGGATGATTTTTTCGATGGTTTCCCAGCGCTGCCGCGCGTCCAGCGAATCCAGCCAGGCCAGCTCTTCGGTGCCCAGGATCTGCACCTTGTTGGGATAGATCACATTGAGATAGCCGGCCAGCGACGGGCGGCGGGCATTGTTGCTGCCGGCCTCGATCTCGCGGTGCTCGCCTTTCTGCCCGGCGACCCAGCGCAGCGCCAGCTTGTCGCGCTGCTGGTCGAACAATTCGCGTGCGGTGATGCTGGTATTCATGCCGCGCTGGCCTGTGGTGGAGGCGCATCGGTGAGCAGGGCCATCAGCGCGTCGGCATCGGGCGCGGCGCGCAGTTGCTGACGGAACTGCGGGTCGGAGAAGCGCTCGGCCAGTTCCGACAACAGCATCAGGTGTTGATGGGTGTAGTGCGCAGGCACCGCCATGGCGAACACCAGATCCACCGGTTCGTCGCCGCCGAACGCGACCGGGGCGTCCAGCCGCAGCAGCGCGCCGCGGGGTTCGGTCAGATTGGGGCAGCGTCCATGCGGAATGGCGATGCCATGGCCGATGGCGGTACTGCCCAGGGCCTCGCGCTCGCACAGGTTGACGTAGAGCTCGTCGGCGCCGGCCTGTCGGCAGGACAGCAACTCGGCGGCGGTGTGCAGGACGGTGTCGCGATCGGCGGCCGGCGACACCACGGTGCGCACGGCCGCCATCAGATCGGTTAAAGGCATGAGGGCATCAAGCGGGAAGCGTCATGCGGGATTGTCGCGCACCTCGCGTGCGTGGTGGTTACATTTCTTTTCTTTGTGCTTGAGCACCAGGCGGTCGAGCTTGTCGACCAGCAGGTCGATGGCCGCATACATGGTGGAGCCGCTGGCATCCGCGTGCAGGGTGCGACCGGGAAGGTTGACGGTGGCGACCACGTGGTGGTCTGGCTTGCGAACCGCCAGCTGCGTTCGAACTTCGCAGTGCTGGTCGAAATGGCGCTGCAGTCGCTGCAGCTTGCTTGCCACGTAGTCCCGCAGGGCGGGGGTCACTTCAAGCTGGTGGCCATACGTCTCGATGCGCATCGGATACCTCCATTGGTCGGTGGGCCAATGAACCGTTCCGGTGATCCGACTAACCCGGCGCAGGCCGGCGTTGCGGTGGTTGCAACGTCAGGCGATGCGTACGCGTTCGTGGGAGGCGGAAATGTTCATGGCCTCACGATACTTCGCAACGGTGCGCCGCGCCACTGGTACGCCGGAAGTTTTCAACAGATCTGCCAACTTGGCGTCCGACAAGGGTTTGCGCGGGTTTTCTGCGTCGATCAGGCGCCGGATCATGGCCTGGATGGCGGTGCTGGACGCTTCGCCGCCGCTGTCGGTGTCGATGCCGGAGGCAAAGAACGAGCGCAGCGCGATGGTGCCGCGCGGGGTGCGCACGTATTTGCGGGCAATGGCGCGGGAAATGGTGGACTCATGCAGGCCGAGCTCGCCGGCGATCTCGCGCAGGGTCAGCGGGCGCAGCGCCTGCGCGCCGAATTCCAGAAACCCGGCCTGGTGCTGCAACAGGCAGCGCACCACCCGCAGCAGGGTTTCGCCACGAGCTTCCAGGCTCTTGAGCAGCCAGCGGGCCTCCTGCAATTGCCCGCGCAGATAGCCGGCGTCGGATTCGCCGCAGCTGCGGATCAGGTTCTCGTAGCCGCGATGGATGGTGACCTTGGGCTGCGAGCGGCCGGCCAGCGACGCGCGCCAGACGCCGCGCTGGCGCCAGATCACGCAGTCGGGCACCACGTAGGTGTCCTGCGACAGGTCGCCGATCTGCTTGCCGGGGCGCGGGTCCAGCGAGCGCACCAACTGCACAGCCTGTTCGACATCGGCGGCGGAGCGTTTGAGTTCGTGCGCCAGGCCGGGCACACCGGCACGCGGCAGCCGTTCCAGCGGGCCGGCGACGATCTGCAGCGCCAGGTCGCGCCCCGGGATGGCCGGGTCGAGCACCGCCAGCTGCAGCGCCAGACACTCGCCCAGCGTGCGCGCACCCACCCCGACCGGGTCGAAACGCTGGATCTGATGCAGCACGGTCAGCACTTCCGCCTCGTCCACCGCAGCGCCCAGCGCCAGTGTTTCGAGAATGGCCGACAGCGGTTCGCGCAGATAACCGTCTTCGTCCAGCGCATCGATCAGCATCGCGCCAATCTGGCGGTCGCGTGGCGACAACGGTGACAGGTGCAGCTGCCACAGCAGATGGTCGGCCAGGGTTTCCGATTCGGCCACGCGCTCGGCGGCATCGCCGGACTCGTCATCGTCGAAACTGCCACCGCTGCCCGAGCCGGTCCACTGCAGTTCGTCCTGCGACCAATCGTCGTCGCGTTCGGCCGGCGCCGGTTCTTCGCGCTGGGGTTCCTCGCTGGACGAGGACGGCGAGGACTCCACCGGTGTATCGCCGGCCGCATGCGCGGCTTCGTCGGCCCATTCCAGCAGCGGGTTGGTTTCCACCGCTTCGGCGATTTCCAGTTCCAGCTCGGTGGTGGACATCTGCAATAGCTTGATCGCCTGACGCAATTGCGGCGTCATGACCAGCTGCTGTCCTAGCGATGTCTGAAGCCGGGCTTTCATGCGGGCACTGACTGGAAGAATCGATGGCGCGGCGACGCGCTCAAAGGCGGAAAGTTTCCCCCAAATACACGCGACGGACGTCGGGATTGGCTAGCAGCGCGTCCGGTGCCCCCTGCGCCAGCACGCCCCCCTCGGCGAGGATATACGCGCGGTCGCAGATTCCCAAGGTCTCGCGCACGTTGTGATCGGTGATCAGCACGCCGATGCCGCGTTCCTTGAGGTGAATGATGATGCGCTGGATCTCGCCGACTGAAATCGGGTCCACGCCGGCAAACGGTTCGTCCAGCAACATCATGCGCGGCTTTGCGGCCAGCGCGCGGGCAATCTCGCAGCGGCGGCGCTCGCCACCGGAGAGGCTGGCGCCGAGCTGATCGGCCACGTGGGTGATCTGCAATTCTTCCAGCAGCGAAACCAGTTCCTTCTCGCGGCCGGCGGTGTCCAGTTCCTCGCGCAGCTCCAGCACCAGCCGGATGTTGTCGGCCACGGTGAGCTTGCGGAAGATCGACGGTTCCTGCGGCAGGTACCCCACGCCGAGCTTGGCGCGTGCGTACATCGGCTCGGCGGTAAGGTCGCGTCCATCCAGTTCGATGCGCCCGGCGTCGGCTTCGACCAGGCCCACGATCATGTAGAAGCAGGTGGTCTTGCCGGCGCCGTTGGGGCCGAGCAGGCCGACCACTTCGCCGGCCTCGAGCGTGAGGCCGAACTCCTTGACCACTTCGCGTTGCTTGTACTTCTTGCGCAGACCGGTGGCGACCAGCATTACTTCTTCCCCTGCGGCTTGGCAGCAGGCTTGGCGGCCGGTGCCGGCGTTGCCGCGGCGGGGGCTGCATTTTTGGGCTGAATGATGGTGCGCACGCGGCTGCCATCGCCGCCGCTCTGCATATTGCCGGTCTTGGTGTTGTAGACCATGCGCTGGCCGGCGTTGGTGCCCTTGGGCGAGTCGACCTTGTAGTTGCCGGTCAGAATGATGATCTCGTCGGCGACCTTGTATTCGATGTTGTCGGCCTGGCCGTTCATCATCGCGCCGTCGTCCATTTGCTGCTTGAGCGTGGCCTGCTTGCCGTTGAGCACCACACGGTCGGTCTGGCCGTTCTTCTGGAAGATGTCGGCGGTATCGGCGTGGATTTCCAGCGTGCCCTGGGTGATCACCACATTGCCGCTGAAGCGGCACTTGCCGCTGTCGTCGAGCATGTTGCAATCGTTGGCATTGGAGTCGATCGCCATCGGCTGATTGCGATCGCTGGTCTTGGCCATCGCCATGGCAGGCAACAGCAGCGCGGCAAACGCCAGTTTAGCGGGCAGCATTCGGTTCATAGCGGGTCTTGACCTGAGAAAGGAGCTTGTACTGGCGTGATTTGAGATCGGCCTCGAAGCCGACCCCGCTTTGCATGATACCCGGCCGGCGCATGGTCACCGGAGCAGCGGTCTTGGCGAGGTTTTGCTGCGGAAACACGTCCAGACTCTCGGTGCGGAAGGTGGTGGGCGGCGTCGCGCCGGCGGTCGGGCTGTCGCCTTGGACATCGCCGCGCAAGCGCAGCTCGTCGCCCTTGGGGCTGACCCAGCCGGTTTTGGCGCGTAGCGTCCACGGCTGGTTGGCGTTGTCGGGCAGCAGAAACACCGGCGTGGTGATGTCGGAGGTCTGATCGGCGCGGTTGCGGTGCATTTCCGGCGCGCGCAGCGTCATCGATTCCTTGCCGCTCTGCTTGTCCAGGGCGATCAGTTCGAAGTCGCGCAGCACGTAGTCGACCTTCGACTCGTCCACCGCTGCCGCAACCGGGCGCGCGCGCTGCTGCCATGCCGACCAGCCGGAGATGGCGGCCGCAGCAAACAATACGACGCCTAGCGTGGTGCGCCAGTTCAAGTTCATGCGGAAAACCTTTCGATGATGCCCTCGACCTGGCCTTGCGCGGCGAGCACCACATCGCAGACCTCACGGGCGGCGCCTTCGCCGCCACGGGCCTGGGTGTGCCACTGCACGCGCTCGGCGATCCAGGGGTGCGCATTGGCCGGTGCCACCGGCAGGCCTACTGCCAGTAACGCCGGCAGGTCGGGCAGGTCGTCGCCCATGAACAACACCTGGTCCAGCGACAGGCCGTGTTCCTGGCACAGCGCCAGCACCGCCAGGCGCTTGTTCTTGACCCCGATCTGCACGTGCAGGCCCAGATCCTGGCCGCGCTTTTCCGCCGACAGGCTGGCGCGCGCGGTGATCAGCGCCACGTGGATGCCGGCATGGTCCAGCTGTTTGAGGCCCTGGCCGTCGAGCACATTGAATGACTTGCTCTCATTGCCGGCGTGGTCGTAGTACAGGCGCCCGTCGGTCAGGGTGCCGTCGACGTCGAAACAGGCCAGGCGGATACGCGCGGCGCGTTCGATCAGCTCGGCGGGGAGGTGCTGCAAAGGAGAGTAGGGCATCGGCACGAATGAGTGAGAACGGGGTTCCGCGATTGAAAACTGAACCTGTTAAACCACCTTGGCGCGCAACAGGTCGTGAATGTTCAATGCGCCGACGGCGCGCTGCTGCGCGTCCACCACGATCAGGCCATTGATCTTGTAGTCCTCCATCAGCCGCGCGGCCTCGGCGGCCAGCTGGTCGGCGCCGATGGTGCGTGGGTTGCGCGTCATCACCTCGGCAATGCCGGCGCTGCGCACGTCGATGTCGCTATCCAGCGCGCGGCGCAGGTCGCCGTCGGTAAATAGCCCGATCAGGCGACCGTCGTTGTCGACCACCGCCGTCATGCCCAGGCGCTTGCGGCTCATTTCCATCAGCGCCTGGCTCAGGCTGGCATCTTCGCGCACGCTGGGCAGGTCATCGCCGCCGTGCATGACGTCGGTGATGTGCAGCAGCAGGCGCCGGCCCAGGCTGCCGGCCGGATGCGAGCGCGCAAAGTCGTCGGCGGTGAAACCGCGCGCATCCAGCAGCGCCACCGCCAGCGCATCGCCCATCGCCAGCGAGGCAGTGGTGCTGGAGGTCGGTGCCAGGTGCAGCGGGCAGGCCTCGGCGGAGACGCTGACATCCAGGTGCACGTCGGCGGCCAGGGCCAGACTGGAGCCGGGGCGGCCGGTCATGGCGATGATCGGGTTGCCCTGGCGCTTGAGCACCGGCAGCAGCATGCGCACTTCGTCCGATTCGCCCGAATACGACAGCGCCAGCACGATATCGGCCTCGGTGATCATGCCCAGGTCGCCATGCCCGGCTTCGCCGGGATGCACGAAGAACGCCGGGGTGCCGGTGGAGGCCAGGGTGGCGGCGATCTTGCGCGCGATATGGCCGGATTTGCCCATGCCGGTGGCCACCACCCGCCCGCGCGACGCCAGCACCAGCCGGCAGGCCGCGGCGAACGCGCTGCCGATGCGCGCGCCCACGCTGGCGAGGGCTTCACGCTCGATCTCCAGCACGCGCTGGCCGCTGGCGACCAGGCTGGCGTCGCTGACGGTGGCGGTGGGCAGGTGCGAGACGGCCATGCGGGACTCGGGTGAAGAGTAGAATGTGCGCTCATTTTATGAGGAAACGCCCTGTGGACGCCGAAACCATCCGTAAACTCATCGAATCCGGCTTGCCCGAAGCCCGCGTCGACGTGCACGGCGACGACGGTGTGCACTTCGAGGCGACCGTGGTCAGCCCGGCATTTGCCGGCAAGGCTCCGTTGGCGCGCCACCGCATGGTCTACGCGACCCTGGGCGATTTGATGGGTGGCGCGATCCACGCGCTGCAGCTCAAGACGCTGACCCCCGACGAAGGCTGAGCGGCGCCGTCGGGCAGGCAGGCCCCGGCCGCAGTGCCGCCGGGTCGCGTCGTCCGGCACGCCGTTGTCTCAGTTCTTAATTCCGCGATATCTCATTCCCCCGACATCTCTTTCGGATCTCCCAAGCTCCCATGGCAAAAATCGTAGTGACCGGCGGCCAAGCGCTGCATGGCGAAGTCAATATTTCCGGCGCCAAGAACGCAGTGCTGCCGATCCTGTGCGCCACCCTGCTGGCCGATGCGCCGGTGGAAATCAGTAACGTGCCGCACCTGCACGATGTGATCACCACGGTAAAGCTGCTCAGCGAGCTGGGCGCCGAGGTCACCATCGACGAAGGCACGCTGGCCAAGGGCCGCTCGATCCTGGTCGACCCGCGCTCGGTGACCCATCAGGTTGCCCCGTACGAGCTGGTCAAGACCATGCGCGCCTCGATCCTGGTGCTGGGCCCGCTGCTGGCGCGCTACGGCACCGCCGAAGTGTCGCTGCCCGGCGGTTGCGCGATCGGTTCGCGCCCGGTGGACCAGCACATCAAAGGCCTGCAGGCGCTGGGTGCGGAGATCAGCGTAGAGAACGGCTACATCAAGGCCACTAGCAATGGGCGTCTGAAGGGCGGCCGGTACGTGTTCGACATGGTCAGCGTCACCGGCACCGAAAACGTGCTGATGGCCGCCGTGCTGGCTGAAGGCACCACGGTGCTGGAAAACGCGGCGATGGAGCCGGAGGTCACCGACCTTGCCGACTGCCTGATCGCGCTCGGTGCGCAGATCGAAGGTGCCGGTACGCCGCGCATCGTGGTGCACGGCGTCGAGCGTCTGGGGGGCGGGCACCACGCGGTGCTGCCGGATCGCATCGAAACCGGCACCTTCCTGGTCGCTGCGGCGATGACCGGTGGCAGCGTCACAGTGCGTCGCGCGCGTCCGGACACCCTGGATGCGGTGCTGGACAAGCTCACCGAAGCCGGCGCCACCATCACCACCACCGCCGACAGCGTCACCCTGGACATGCACGGCAAGCGCCCGCGCGCGGTCAATCTGACCACCGCGCCGTACCCGGCGTTTCCCACCGACATGCAGGCGCAATTCATGGCGCTCAACTGCGTGGCCGACGGCGTGGGCGTGATCAACGAAACGATCTTCGAAAACCGCTTCATGCACGTCAACGAACTGCTGCGCCTGGGCGCGGATATCCAGGTCGAAGGCCATACCGCGATCGTGCGCGGCGCCGAACGCCTCAGCGGCGCGCCAGTGATGGCGACCGATCTGCGCGCGTCAGCCTCGTTGATCCTGGCCGGGCTGGTGGCCGATGGCGACACCACCATCGATCGCATCTACCACCTGGACCGTGGGTACGAAAACATCGAGGAGAAGCTGGGGGCGCTGGGTGCGACCATCCAGCGCATCGCATGATCCTGCGCGGGCGCTTCACCACCCGACGCAAGATTCTGCTTGGCGTGATCGTGCTGATCCTGGCGTGGCTGGCCTACGCCTGGAGCGTGGGCATGGCCATCACCCAGGGCGTCGAGTTCAAGGACATGGACTGGAACGGCGACGGCAACGCCAGCCGCAACGAGATCGCGCAATCGTTCTACGCGGTGGCGGTAAAAAAGACCGTCGAAGGCAAGCGCCATTGCGATCTGTTCTATTGGCGCAAGAACGACGCGCAGATTCGCGTGGATTGCCGCACGGTGTTCAGTACCGGCGATGACAAGGCTGCTGCCAAGCCCTGAGAAGTGATAGCTGCGTGCGGATGGATCACCACTGGAGCAAGTGATAGGTCAGCGCGGACATATCACTTGTGAAGCGGCTGATCTGCGGCTTCGTTGCAGGGTCCTTGCCCGCCCACCATCGCGAGACACGCCGCAAGTACGTCCGTGTAAGCTCTTACGCGGCATCCATGCCGCGTAAGGTCCCGCGACGGTGGGCGGGCAAGAACCAGTCATGATGGTCGGTGTGCATGGTGCAAGCAGTGCATGAGGTGCTTCTGATGCGCTGAATCTCATGTAGTTGCGGCCGTACTCGCAAGCCAATGCAACCCGCGAGATGGCAACCTTTT
Source organism: Xanthomonas sp. Leaf148 (assembly GCF_001423585.1). Classification (GTDB taxonomy): domain Bacteria; phylum Pseudomonadota; class Gammaproteobacteria; order Xanthomonadales; family Xanthomonadaceae; genus Xanthomonas. Next base: position 1,511,473 of record NZ_LMOP01000008.1, read on the forward strand.
ACTTGGCTACCGACCAACTTCCTGGTGCGGTGTCCTCGCCGCTTGCGGGACCGTGTGGCGGCATGGATGCCGCCACCGAGCCCCCAGGGACGGGTTCACGGCGTGTCCCGCGAGCGGTGAGGGCATCGCGCCCTCGACGCCGCGAGTTTGCTGCAGAGCCCTTACCCGCTCACCATCGCAGGACACGCTGCAAGCACGTCCTTGCAAGCTCTTATGCGGCATTGCATTGATGCCGCGTAAGGTGCCTCGGCGGTGAGCGGACAATGACCCGTCGAGATGATCGGTGTGCATGTTTTCAACAAAACAACCGACTAACTCTCTGGCGCGGTGTCCTCACCGCTTGCGGGACCGTGTGGCGGCATGGATGCCGCCACCGAGCCTCCAAGGAAGGATTCACGGCGTGTCCCGCGAGCGGTGAGGGCATCGCGCCCTCGACTCAGTAAGCGTTTGACTGCACTAAAACGACTTTACGACTGCACTAAATGACTTTACGACCGGGACGATGGTGGCAATCAGTCCTTTGGTCGACGGTTTGACGCGCTTAACGCAGCGACTTGATGGTCAGGTCCAGCGCGTCCTGACCCTTTTCCTTCTGCAACAGACGCGCCGGCACCGGCAGGTCCTTGACCACCCAGGCGATCAATTCCTTGTCGCCATCCACGCGCGAAACCTTGGTGGCCTGTTCCTGCTTGCCGTTGACGGTGATGGTTTCCTTGCCGATCACCTTGTAGCTCATCGGTTTGATGCGGCCTTCGTCCACCATGCGGTAGTTGAGCGGCTTGCCGGCGGCCACATCGCGGGTGATCGCCAGGTTGATCAACAACGCGTCCATGTCGCCCGGCTGCAGTTTGACCGGACCGCGGCGGTCCGGCTTGATATCGCCGCCCCAGGTCGCCTGGCTGGTTTTCCAGTCGTAATTGGCGGTGACGTTGCGACGCTTGACCATCATCGACGAGGTGTCGTTGCTGCTGACCGGGCGCAGCTGGCCACTGGTTTCTTCGAACACTGTGCTCTGGGTCAGATTGGCCAGCTGGTTCTGGATGGTCAGCGTGTAGCGCCACTGGTTGGCGCCGGCCGCGGCCAGCGTCATCGTGCCGTTGGCCTGCATGCCCATGTAATTGGCGGAGTAATCGGCCTGGAATGGCTGCATCGCGAATGCCGGCAGGCTGGCCACGGCCAGTGCGGCGGCAGCGATCAAGGCGCTGGTGCGAGAGAAGGTTTTCATGGTCACACTCCTTGGTATTCGACCAGGCGGAGATCGACCTGATCCTCACCTTTGTCACGTTGCAGGATGCGCACCGGAGTCGGAACCCCGTTGGCGATCCAGAGGATGGTTTCGTTGTCGCCGCTGTTGACGCGGTACACGCGCAACGCGTCGTAGCTCAGGTCGCCGACCTGCACCACCTCGGTGGTGTCGGCGGCGCGGTAATCGTATTTGCGCACCCGGCCCACATCGACATAGCGGTAGCTCAGGCTGCGGCCGGGCTGCGCATCGCGCATCAGCGACAAATTCAACGACAGTGCGCTTTGATCGCCGTGCTGCAGTGGAATGGGTTGCTGACGCTCTTTCTTCAGGTCGCCGTCCCACTGCGCTGTGCCGGCTTGCCAGTTGTAGACGCCGGTGACTTTTTTGCCGAAGAACATCGCCTTGCGCACGGTGCTCTGGCTCAACGGCACATAGGTGTCGCCATCGACGCGAAACACCGTGCTCTGTTCCAGGTTCAAGCCCAGGATGCTGGCGAAGCCCTTGCGGCCGCGGACCGACATGTCGATGCGCCACTGGCTGCCTTCGCCGTGGCTGACCTGCATGGTGGCATCGCCGGCCTCCTTGCCGCGGTAGAACGCCTGGTAGGTCGCCACGAAAGGCTCCAGCGGCGGCGGCGTCCAGGTGCTTGCCGGCAGCGCGGGGGCAACCGGCGGAGCAGACGTGGCAGGTGTTTGCGCGGCAGCTGCCGGCGGGGCCGCTGCCTGTTGCGCACGGCCTGCGCCGGCCTGGCAAAGCAGGGCCGTGGTCAACAGCGCGGCGGCGATCGGGATGGCTTTCATGCGCGGGAGCTGAGGCACGGGGCCACAAGGATGTCCGAGACGGGATGAGGGGGGCGTATCCGCATTCAGGCGAGCGCGGCGTCAGCGGACTCTAGTCGTAGTGGCGTAAACAGGCACTGACCGTCGACATGCACCGCATCGCCGTCCACCTGCAGGCGTCCGCTGGCCAGCAGGTCCAGTGTGGCGAGCAGCAGTGGGTGCTCGCGGGCCAGAACGCGTGCGGCCAATTGCTCGGCGCTGTCGCCGGGGAGCACCGGCACGTGGGCCTGTGCTATCACGCTGCCTGCATCCAGTTCGGGTACCACCAGATGCACGCTGGCGCCGTGCTCGGTATCGCCGGCCTCCAGCGCGCGGGTATGGGTGTGCAAGCCACGGTACTTGGGCAGCAGGGACGGGTGGATATTGAGCATGCGCCCGGCAAAGCGCCGCACCAATGGCTCACCCAGAATGCGCATGTAGCCGGCGCAGATGACCCAGTCCGGTTGTACGGCGGCGATGGCATCGCCCAGCGCAGCGTCGAAGGTGTCGCGGTCGGCGAAGTCGCGCGGGCTGGCGCTCCAACGGCGCGCTGCGTCCATTTTTTGAAGCGCCGGCGCCTGCGGACGGTCGGAAAACACCCCGACCACTTCTGCGTGCAAGCGCCCGCTGGCGATCGCGTCAAGGATGGCCTGCAGATTGCTGCCGCGGCCGGAGGCCAGCACGGCCAGGCGCAGGCGGGGATCAGTTGCGAGCATTGAACAGTGTCCTCACCGCGGGGTAGGCCGCCAGGCTGCCGAGGGTTGCCAGCAGCATGTCGGTGTGCGCGTCCCAGGGGTCGCCTTGCTGGCCGTTGTAGGCCTCGGCGGCCTGTGGCGACAGCAGCAGCGCAATGCCCCACTCGAACCACTCGTAGACCAGGCTGACGCACATGATGCTCATCACCGTCAGCGCGAAGGCCTGCCGCAGCGTCAGGCGGGACCACAGCCGCAACGCCAGTTGCGCAATGGCCGGCGTGAAGCACAGCCCGAACAGCAGGTGGATCAAGCGGTCGAAATGATTGCGCGTCCAGCCGAACGTGGCGCTGGGCGACCAGTGCACTAACTGCATGCTCCATTGCTCGTAGGGCACGTTGGAATACAGCCAGCGCGCGCCGATGCAGTGCAATCCGATAAACACGCAGATCGCCACGAAGGCGGCGTTCTCCAGCGGCCAGCGACGGTCGGCCCACACCAGTGCGATCAACCCGATCACGGTCAGCGAACTATGCAAGGCCTGTTCGACCGGCCATAGCGGTGCGATCCAGCTCGCCAGGAACACCGCGATGGTGACGGTCAACGCAGCCGGTTTGGCACGGCGCAGGGCCCGGGTGATCACGTGGCTCTCAGGCGGCGGTTGCGGCAGGGCCGAACAGTGCCTTGACCTGAGGGCGCAACAAGGTGACCAGCGTAAAGACGCCAAGCACGGTGCCGAACGGCATGAAGGAGCACGAAATGCCGGCCACGACCAGACACAGCAGATGCCGCCGGCGCTGGGCGATACAACGGCCGGCATAGGCCATGAAGCCGGCCAGGGTCAGGCCGCAGATGATGATCGCGGCCGCAAACACCACGAAGATCCAGCCGAACATCCGCATCTCGTCCGGTGCCGTTTCGCCGTTGTTGCCGTTCATCGGCAAGTGCCCGGTGACGATGGCCAGCCCCATGAACAGATGGATCAGCGGAAACAGCGAAAACAGCGCGGTGATGCCGGCCAGCAAGTAATGAAAGATCGACAGCAGCTTGAGGTGCTGCAGGTCATCGGCGCTGGCCGGCGTCGGCAGTGCAGGTGTGAAAGCGTCCATGCAGGTCTCCTTGGCTCAGCCAATCCGCACGCGTTCGTCGCCGTGCGCAGCGACCACGTGGCCAATGCGCCAATGCGCCAGCGATTGCGCGTCCAGCCCCTGTTCCAGCGTGGCGGCCTGCTCGGGCGAGGCGATCAGCACAAAGCCGATGCCGCAGTTGAAGGTGCGCCACATTTCGGCATCGGCCACCGCACCTTCGCGCTGCAGCCAGGCGAACACCGGCGGCAAGGTCCATGCCTTGGCATCGATGTCCAGGCCCAGGCCGTCGGGAATCACGCGGATGATGTTTTCGGTGAGCCCGCCGCCGGTGATGTGCGCCATGGCATGGATCGTTTCGCCGTGTGACTTGAGCAACGCCAGTACCGGCTTGACGTACAGTGCGGTCGGCGCCATCAGTGCGTCGATCAGTTTGGTGCCGTCGTCCAGTACGTGCTCTGCCGGCGCGCCAGCACGTTCGTAGATCTTGCGGATCAGCGAATACCCGTTGGAATGCGGGCCGGAAGACGCGATGCCGATCAGCACATCGCCCTCGCGCACCTGCGCGCCGTCCAGCAGCTGCGACTTTTCCACCGCACCCACGGTGAAGCCGGCCAGGTCGTATTCGCCGGGCGGGTACATGTCGGGCATTTCGGCGGTTTCGCCACCGATCAAGGCGCAACCTGATAGCTCGCAGCCGCGCGCGATGCCACCGACCACCGCTGCGGCGGTGTCCACGTCGAGCTTGCCGGTGGCGAAGTAGTCCAGGAAGAACAGCGGCTCGGCGCCCTGCACCAGCACGTCGTTGACGCACATGCCGACCAGGTCGATGCCGATGGTGTCGTGGCGGCCCAGTTGCTGCGCCAGCTTGAGCTTGGTGCCCACGCCGTCGGTGCCGGAGACCAGCACCGGCTCCTTGTACTTGCCCGACAGGTCGAACAGCGCGCCAAAGCCGCCCAGGCCACCCATCACCTCCGGCCGGAAGCTGCGCTTGACCAGTGGCTTGATGCGTTCGACCAGGGCATTGCCGGCATCGATGTCGACACCCGCGTCGCGGTAGGTCATGGGCGAGGGAGTGGAAGGCGTTGGGCTGGTCACGGGCGTGGGTGGCTCGGCAGTAAAGGCGGCGATTTTAACAGCCACGTTGGCGCTAGCGCCCCATTCGGGCAACAATTCACTCGGATACGCTTACACCATGGAACCGTCGATGCGCCGCAGTCTCGCTTTCTTTCTTGCCCTCGTGGTCGCCATGCCTGTGGTTCCGGCCTTTGCGCAGGCCGATCTGCGCACCGAAGGCGACGTCGCCAAGGCGCAAAGTGCCTACGACGCCGAAGTGCCGGTCAACAGCCAGGGCGAATCCGATCGCCCCGGTGCCCTGGCGCGCGCGCTGGGCGCCGTGCTTGGCAAGGTCTCCGGCGATCGCTCGGTGATGAGCCGACCCGGCGTCCCGCAGGCGCTGCGCAATGCGCCCAACTACGTCGAACACTACGACTACCGCCAGGATCAGGGCACCTCGCGCACGGGTGCGCCGACCTTCCGCACCACCCTGGTCGCGCGTTTTCGCCAGTCCGATGTGGATAGCTTGATCGCCGCGCTCGGCCTGCCGGTCTGGCCGCTGCCACGTCCCAAGCCGGTGCTGTGGCTGGCCATCGATGACGGCAGCGGCCCGCGTCTGGTCGGCGTTTCCCAGGCCAATGCCGCACGCAGCGTGCTGGACCGTGCGATCGAGCGCGGCTACCGGCTTGGCCTGCCGGGCGGAGCGGCCGCCGAGCAGGCGCTGGCCGGTGCGATCTGGCGCAAGGACACCGCCGCGGTGTCGCGCGCGTCGGCCAAATACAGCCCGCCGATGCAGCTGATCGGCAAGCTCTACCGCAATGATGCCGGCTGGACCGCCGACTGGGTGTTCGTGGACAACGGCAACGTGTTGTCCAGCTGGAGCAGCAGCGACGGCGATGCGCGCCGCGCGATGGCGGCCGGTGCCGATGGCGCCGCCGATGCCTTGGTCAAGCGCTACGCCAAGCGCGTTGATTCGGGGGTGCCGGGCGTGTACCGCGCAGTGATCACCGGCATCCACAGCGCCGACGATTACCTGCGGGTCGCCGCCGCACTGCAGAGCGTGTCGGTGGTACGCAGCATTCGCCCGGTCAGCGCCAACGGCGATCGCATGGAGGTAGATCTGGAACTGCTCACGGGTATTTCTGGGCTCAACCGTATGCTCGGCGACAACAGCCCCCTTGTGTCGGTCTCGGTACCGACTGAAGGCCCGATCATTCTCGACAACGAGCACGCCGAGTACCGCCTCAAATGACGTTAACTCCCGAAGCCGAAATCGCTTTATTCCTGCGTCGCCTCAAATGGGTGGCGGTCATTGTCGGCGTGCTGTGGGTGGTCTCGCTGCTGTCCCCGATCCTGACGCCGTTCGTGCTGGCATTGCTGCTGGCCTGGCTGGGCGACCCATTGGTAGACCGCATCGAACGTGCCGGCCGTTCGCGCAACATGGCGGTGGCGTTGGTATTCGTCTTGGCGCTGCTGCTGTTCGTACTGGCGCTGATGATTCTGGTGCCGATGATCGAACGCCAGATCATGACCCTGATCGATGCCTTGCCGCAGATGCGCACCTGGGCAATCAGTACGGCCATTCCGTGGCTGGAAGCCAAGACCGGCGTGGAGCTGATGGGCTGGCTGGATCCGGAGCGTTTGATCGACTGGATCCGCAGCCACTGGGAGCAGGCCGGCGGTGCCGCCAAGACCTTCTTCGGTTACGTGTCGCGCTCGGGCTTTGCGATGGTGACCTGGGTGATCAACCTGGCGTTGCTGCCGATCCTGGCGTTCTACTTTCTGCGCGACTGGGACCGCTTGGTCGAGCGTGTGGCGGCGGTCATCCCGCGTGCCTACATCGGCACCGCGAGCCGGCTGGCGCTGGAATCCAACGACGTGCTGGGTGGCTTCATCCGCGGCCAGTTCCTGGTGATGCTGGCGCTGGGCGCGATCTACGCCACCGGGCTGTCCATCATCGGGCTCAACCTGGGATTGTTGATCGGCATCATTGCCGGCTTCATCAGCTTCATTCCGTATCTGGGCGCGACCACCGGCATCGTGCTCGCGCTGCTGGCGGCCATCGTGCAGGCGCAGGGGCTGGATCTGAAACTGCTGATCGGCGTGGGCGTGGTGTTCACGGTCGGGCAGCTGCTGGAAAGTTATTTGCTCACTCCGCGCATCGTCGGCGACAAGATCGGCCTGCATCCGGTGGCGGTGATCTTTGCGGTGATGGCGGGCGGCCAGTTGTTCGGCTTTCTCGGCATGCTGCTGGCGTTGCCGGTGGCAGCGGTGGCCAACGTGCTGCTGCGGTATGCACATGAGCAGTACACCCGCAGCGACCTGTACGCCGGCGAGCGTGCGGGCATCGTGCTGCAGTCCACCACGGCCGAGCGCAGCGTCATCATCGACCCGACCAAGGACGCAGATCGGTCGTGAGCGTGCCGCAGTTGCCATTGGCGTTGCGCGCGCCATCCGATCAGCGTTTCGATAGTTACATTGCCGCGCCCGAGGGTCTGCTTGCGCAGTTGCAGGCCCTGGCGGTCGGGCAGGTGGGCGATTGGCTTTATCTTGCCGGTCCCGCTGGCACCGGCAAGACGCATCTGGCACTGGCGGTATGCGCAGCGGCCGAGCAGGCCGGGCGGGCAACCGCGTATCTGCCGCTGCACGCAGCAGCCGGCCGACTGCGCGATGCGCTCGAAGCATTGGAGGGACGCAGCCTGGTTGCACTGGACGGCGTTGACAGCATTGCCGGGCAGCGCGACGACGAAGTGGCGCTATTCGATTTCCACAATCGTGCGCGCGCTGCCGGCATCAGCCTGCTCTACACCGCACGGCAGATGCCCGATGGCCTGGCGTTGGTGCTGCCGGATCTGCGTTCGCGGCTGTCGCAATGCATCCGGATCGGATTGCCGGTGCCCGACGATGCGGCGCGCGCCGCAGTGCTGCGTGATCGTGCGCAGCGGCGTGGGCTGGGGCTGGATGACGCGGCGATCGACTGGCTGCTGACGCACAGCGAACGCGAACTTGCCACCTTGGTAGCCTTGCTGGATCGGCTGGATCGCGAGTCGTTGGCGGCCAAACGCCGCATCACGGTGCCATTCCTGCGTCGCGTGCTTGAGTATCGCGGGGCGTAACGCAGCGGGTCTGCGGCTGTCTCGCAGGGCCTTGCCCGCCCACCATCGCGGGACACGCTGCAAGTACGCCCATCTAAGTTCCTACGCGGCATCCATGTCGCGTAAGGCCTGGCAACGGTGGGCGGGCAAGGACTAGCCGAGATAGTCGGTGCGTCGAGTTTTCAGCAAGCAACCAGCAACGCTCTAGCGCGGTGTCCTCGTTCTTCAAAAAAGCAGCCAACTGTCTGGTGCGGTGTCCTCGCCGCTTGCGGGACCGTTGGCGGCATGGATGCCGCCATCGAGCCCCCAGGGACGGGTTTACGGTGTGTCCCGCAAGTGGCGAGGGCGCCGCGTGCTCGATGCTGCGAGTTTGCTACAGGGCCGTTGCCCGCCCACCATCGCGGGACATGCTGCAAGTACGTCCATCTAAGATCTTACGCGGCATCCATGCCGCGTAAGGTCCGGCAACGGTGGGTGGGAAAGGGCTAGCCGAGGTGGTCGGTGCGTGGTTGCGAGCGGTGCACGCGGTGCCGGCGGCCGCTAACGTGCGGTCTGATCAGCTCCTTTCGTCCGAGCGATGCCATTGCCAGTCCGGACATCGCCTCAACCGTCGGCGAAGACGCATGCGGCTGACACGTTGCAACCAGCGAGCCAGCGTTCGAAGGTCTGTTGATGCGCTTGATGACGAGCGTTGCAGCAATGAGTTGCGATCAGCCGCCGTTGCGCAATAACTGTGCATCCAGCTCTGCCAGACGCTGCGGCGTGCCGACATCGGTCCAGCGCCCGGCATGGTGGATGCCGTCGATCAGGCCTGCCGCCATCTGCGCGCGCAGGATCGGCGCCAACGCAAACCGCGGCGCCGCGCTAGTCTGCTCTGGCAACGGACCAATCACCGATTGCCAATCGTGCAGCAGCGACGGTCGATACATGCCGATGCCGGAATAGGTAAGCGTTGCGGGCAGATCTGCGTGCACCTTGCCATCCGCATCCAGCGCGAAATCAGCGCGCTCTGCATAAGCGGGGCGATCCACCAGCACCAGCTGCGCCAGTCCTTCCGGTGCATGCGACAGCCGGGCAAAGTCGAAATCGGTCCAGATATCGCCATTGACCAGCAGGAACGGTGCATCGCCCAACAGCGGCAGTGCGTGCAGCATGCCGCCGCCGGTTTCCAGCGGCGTTGCGCCTTCATAGGAATACGTCAGACGCAGCCCGAACGCACCGCCGTCTCCCAGCGTTTGCGGAAACTGCTCGGCCAGCCACGAGGTATTGATCACTACCTCGTCCACGCCCAACGCCGCCAGTTTGCGTAGATGCCAGACGATCAACGGCGTGCCGCCGACCGACAGCAAGGGTTTGGGCGTGTGCTCGGTCAACGGCCGCATCCGCTCGCCAAAGCCTGCTGCAAAGATCAGCGCCTTCATGCGTCCGCCTGCAGTGCGCGTGTTGCCAATGCGGGTTTGACCACCTCGTCCAGCAGCGCGACCAGTGGCGCCAGCTCGGCGTAGCGCGGCAGTACTTCGTCGAGATAGGCGATGAAGCGCGGCACGTTGTCCAGATACCAATGCTTGCCATCGCGATGGCTCAGACGCGAAAAAATGCCCAGGTTTTTCAGATGCCGCTGCACGCCCATCCAGTCCGCATCGCGCAGAAACTGCTGCAGTGGCGGCACCGGCAATCCGGCGGCCTGCGCACGTGCGTGATAACGCGCCAGCCAGCCGTCGACGCGTGCAATCGGCCAACTCACCGAGGTGTCCTTGAACAGACTGATCGGGTCGTAGGCGATCGGCCCGATCACACAATCCTGAAAGTCCAATACTGCCGGACCATCGGGCACCGGCATCAGATTGCGCGGCATGAAGTCGCGATGGGTGAAAACGCGTGGCTGCGCCAGCGCGTTGTCCATCAACCGCCGTTGCACCAGTTGCAACTGCTCGGCCTGGCCGCAGTCCAGCTGCACGCCAAGATGGCGACCCAGAAACCACTCCTCGAACAAGCCGGCATCGCGTTGCAGCAGCGCCTCACCAAACACGCCGCTGTCGGCAGGTGGCGGGATCTGTTGCAGCAACAGCAATTGCGCGATGGCGCCGTCCAGCAGGTTGTCGGCATTGGCGTCGGTCAGGACCTGCGCCAGCGTCGGTACGCCCAGATCTTCCAGCAGCAGGAAGCCGATCTCCAGGTCCTGTGCCAGCACCTGCGGCAGGCGCACTCCATGCGCACCCAGCACGGCATGCATGCGCAACCACGGCGCCACGTTTTCAAGCTGCGGTGGCGCATCCATCAGGATGCGATCGGTGCCGCGTCCCTGCGTGCGCCAGTAACTGCGAAACCCGGCGTCGACCGACGCGCGTTGCAATACTGCAGATGGGTCATCCAGTGCGTGTCGCACCCATTGCAGGCGCAGCACGTCGCGCGCAGGGTCAGAAGGCGATACCGTCATGTGTCGTGGTTGCGTAGTGAAGTGAGGACGAAGCGTGCAATGCAGCGGTCAGCGTTTGCTGCCGCTGAACAAGCGCAGCAGTGCAAGGATGGCGATGGCACCGAGCAACGCGCCGAGGAAACCGGCAGGCTCGCCTGCGTGGTACCAGCCCATGTAGCGGCCAAACCAGCTGGCTACCACCGCCCCGGCGATGCCCAGCACGATGGTCAGCAGGCAACCCAGGCGCTGCGTGCCGGGCGTGATGAAACGCGCCAACAGCCCGACCACAAATCCCACCAGCAGAATGTAGAGCCAGCTGTCGCTACCAAACAAAGTGTTCATTGCAGCACCGAAAGCGAACGGGATCGGCAGACTAGCATTTCGGATGTCGGCCACCCGCGCTGCACACGCAGTGCGAGTGGTGCTGATGGGGTGCCTTCAGCAAGTCGTTGCGTTGGGCATTGCCACAGAATCCTGTAATGGAGTGACTGCCCAGACAGCCGCCGCCTTCAATCGCATGATCGAACACCCAGCTCCTGTCCCTGCGGGAGAGGAGCTGGGTGAGAAGACGCTGACCAAGTTGCCGATGCCGCGTCATTTGCGCCAAATGCAACGCAATGCTTCACGTCAGGACACGCCCTCAGCCGGCAGTCGTCTCTCGTCGACTCAACAGCAACCGTGTCCACCATGACGGGTGCCGCTATCGGCAGCCACCGGCGAGCCGCTGGTTTCGCCGCGCAGGCAGGCCGCGTGATGCTCGGCGATCACCTTCGACACGCAGGCGGTGACGCGCTTGCCCATCGGGATGTGCAAAAACTCGTTCGGGCCATGCGCATTGGAATGCGGCCCCAGCACGCCGGTGATCATGAACTGCGCGCCGGGGAACTTTTCGCCCAGCATGCCCATGAACGGGATCGAGCCGCCTTCGCCCATGTACATCGCCGGCTTGTCGAAGAAGGCCTGGCTGGCATCGTCGATGGCCTTCTCCAGCCACGGCGCCATGGCCGGGGCATTCCAACCGGACGATGCCTTTTCCAGCTCCAGCGTGACCTGCGCGCCATTGGGCGGGTCGCGCAGTAACGCCTGCTTGAGCAGCTCGCCGCAGGCTTTGCCGTCTGCGGTTGGCGGCAGACGCAGCGACAGCTTCACCGCCGTTTGCGGACGCAAGACATTGCCGGCCGAGGCCAGCGGCGGCATGCCATCCACGCCGGTGATCGACAGCGCCGGGCGCCAGGTCCGGTTCAAGACCAGCTCGGTGAGGTCGTCATGCATCGGCACCAGGCCATCGACCATCGGGAATTTGTCGAAGATGGCGGTATCCAGCGTCGCCGCTGCAGCCTTGGCCTGGGTCAGGCGCTCGGCCGGCACCTCCACATGCAAACCCTCCAGCAGGATGCGGCCCGTGGTTTCGTCTTCGATGCGCGACAGCAACTGCCGCAGCAGCCGGAAGCTGGACGGCACCACGCCGGACGCATCGCCGGAATGCACACCTTCTTCCAGCACCTTCACGCTGAGGTTGCCACCGGTCAGGCCGCGCAGCGAAGTGGTGCACCACAACTGCTCGTAATTGCCGCAGCCCGAATCCAGGCATACCACCAGCGAGGGCTTGCCGATACGCTCGGCCAGATGGTCCACGTAAGCGGGCAGATCGTAGCTGCCGGACTCCTCACAGGCTTCGATCAGCACCACGCACCGCGCATGCGACAAGCCCTGGGTGCGCAGCGCCAGAATCGCCGCCAGCGAGCCGAAGATCGCGTAACCGTCGTCGGCGCCGCCCCGGCCATACAACTTATCGTCGCGCAGCACCGGCTCCCAGGGGCCCAGGTCGGCATCCCAACCGGTCATCTCCGGCTGCTTGTCCAGATGGCCGTACAACAACACGGTGTCGTCGCCGGACTCCGGGCCGGTGGCCGGGATCTCGATGAAGATCAGCGGCGTGCGGCCGTCCAGGCGCACCACCTCGACCTGCATGCCATCGATGGCTTGGGCGCGCGCCCAGGTTTCCATCAACGTGACAGCCTGCTCCATATAGCCGTGGGCCACCCAATCGGCGTCGAACATCGGCGACTTGTTGGGAATACGGATGTAATCGACCAGCTGCGGGACGATCTCGCGGTCCCAGGTTTCGCTGATGAATTGGTCGATCTTGGCGCTGTCCATGAAGGCTCCGAATGCGTGACGTAATGACACATTCTACGCCCGGGGCGAGGGGTAGGTATTTCCCTACAAGGCGGCGCGCAGTTCACCTGCTGTGTGAAAAGTTCGTTGGCGATAGGATTGCTGCATGTGGCGCGGGACACTGGCTCCGCCGGCAGGAATGCTGGCTAGGACCATCACCCAAGCCACAAGGAGCGTTGCAATGAAGTCATTTACCGTAGTCCTGAAGTCCCTGCTACTGGCGTTGTTGTTGTCCTCGAATGCGTACGCGCTTGAGAAGGTCGATATCAACACCGCGTCTGCTGAGGAATTGGACAAGGTGCTGACGAATGTCGGGCGATCAAAAGCCGAGGCAATCGTTGAGCACCGTCAGGCAAACGGTCCCTTCAAAAGTGCCGAGGAACTGGCACTGGTCAAGGGCATCGGACTCAAGACGGTCGAACGGAATCGTGACCTGATCGAAGTAGGAGCCACGATGGCTCCCGCCAAGAAGGCTGCCAAGGGGGCGGCGGTGAAACCGGTGGGACGGCGTTAAGGGGAAGGGATCCGAGATACGGTTCGACGCGAGGATGCGTGGCCGCAACCTAACTGGACAGGATGTCCGGGGGATGGCTGGAAGCCGACAAGGACGTGGAATCGCCCGGTGTTGCACTTGGATGTGCAGCCGGGCGTTTTTCGTTTCAGGACGTGTTGATTCGATCTCATCGCAGCGCTGTTGCTGATGGGCAACGCCAGGCTTTGCGCTGACAACGGCCCGCACCCATATGCTTCCGCACGTTGACGCGTTGACATCGCAATGTCCTGAGATCCTGAGATCCCGACATCCCGACATCCCGTTGAGCGTCTCGTGATGCAGCGAGGTCGATGCAGACCGTTATTGTCTGAGTGCTCGGTGTGCCGGGGGCTCGAAACGCGAGGGCGGCTCGAGATGCCTGGTTTGCGTACGTCTGCGGATACCGCACGGTCGCATGAGGGCTTGGGCGGCGGGCTTCGGGCACAATGCGTCGATGCAGCTGACAGACCTGAGCAGCCGGGTGATTCCGGCCACCGAGTACCGCCGCGAGCGGTGGCGCAATCAATTGGGTTGGACACGCGAGATCCTGCGGCTCGGGGAATCCGAGGCTTGGGCATTGCGGCTGTCGATTGCCGAGATCGAACAGGACGCCGCGTTTTCCGCATTTCCGGGGATCGACCGCGAATTGGTGCTGCTGCATGGAAACGGCATGCGCCTGCAGTTTGGCGACGGTGAACTTGATTCCGGCGATGGTGCTGCGCGTGCTGATGGCCTGATCACAGGTACACATACTGATGACGGTGATGCTGGCGCACGCGTCGCTGGCGCCGCTGGTGTCGTCGAATTGCTGCCGCCCTACCAGCGTGTCCGATTCGCTGGCGAAGAGACGGTCGGTGCGAGCTTGCTCGATGGGCCGACGCAGGACTTCAATCTGATGTGGCGCCGCGATCTGCTGCACACCGAGCTGCTGCATCGCCCCTTGGTCGGCACCATGCTGTTCTTCGCGGATCCGGGCAGCGCCTGGGTCATCCACCTGCTGGCGGGCCAGGCCAGCTTTGGGCGCGACAGTGGGCTACCGCCCCTGGCTGCGGGCGACACCGCATGGCTGAGTGCATCGACGCGAACCCGTTACGTGCTCGATGGCGGCGGCGAGCTGCTGGCGATCCGGGTGAGTCCGCTTGCTGGCGCCTCCGATTAGCAGGTCCGGGCAGTTGAGAGTGTTCTTGCTTGCATTAAACGGCCGAGATGCAAGTGCAAGTAAAAGCGCAGCCAGTGAACCGGGTAGTTAGCAATTCGTATTGATACGTGTCACGTGCACTGTCTGCGTCGAGAAACTAAAGAGGCTGACAACAAGCAGCTAGCACTCATCTGGTGGGTGTGAACGGCGCGCAGGGACTAGAGTGTGAGTGCACACACCGATGCCGAGCAACGGCTGCGGCCGTCTGGCAGCTGCACAGTCGTTTTGTAAGCTGCTTTTAGCGAACTCGCAGAACTGCAGCAACGTGCCGAAGCGTGCCAATGCAGAGCGCGGTTGCCGGCAAACGAGCGTTGCTGCGTACAGGATTCGGATGCCATGTCTGCCTGCCCACGATCGCCACGTGATGGCAGCGCTCCCCGCTGACAAGCTGCGATCGTCGGCCTGCACGCTTGCTGTTCAATACACGTCGCGACGGTAGCGGCCGCTGCGTAGCAGTTCTTGCCTGACATCAGTGCCCAGCAGAGTGTCGAGGGTGCGGTCCACTTCGGGTGCCATGCCGCGCAGGCTGCCGCAGAGATAGATGCAGGCGCCGCGGTCGATCCATTGCCGCAGGCGATCGCTGGCAGCGGCCAATGCATGTTGTACGTAGCGTACCGAGGGGTTGTGGTCGCGCGAGTACACCAGGTCCAGACGCGTGATCCAGCCATCGTGTTGCCACTGCTGCAGTTCGTCGGCATACAGCGCGTCTTGCGCGGCATTGCGTTCGCCAAAGATCAGCCAGTTGTCGCGCGCGCCGGCCGCGATGCGTGCGCGGAGATGGGCGCGCAAGCCGGCGATGCCGGTGCCATTTCCGATCAGCAGCATGGGCTGAGCGGGTGCGGGTGGGTGGAACCCAGGATTGCTGCGCAGGCGCAAGGCAATTTGCGCGCCGATGGGAGCATGCACGCACAGCCAGCCGCTGCCGATCCCGAGCTGCCCATCGACATGCCGATGTTCGCGGATTAGCAGTTCGGCGTGGCCTTCTTCGCTGATCGATGCGAGCGAGTACTCGCGATGCGGCAGTGTGATCAGGCTATGCGCCAAGGCGGTCGCATCCGCTGACGCCGTGGCGCCTATCTCTGCATCGGTGGGCAGTTGCGAGCGGCCAAGCCAGTCGCGCAGCGTACGACCGTCGATGATGTCCGAGCCATCGCGTCGATGACGCTGCAACCAGGCCTCGACACTCTCCGGTGCGTTCTGCGGCGCGACCTCGGCGATGTCGCCAGCACGCCATGGCGGCAGCGGGCCATCGATGGGCGTGAGGCGGAGTCGATGGATCGGTGCGCCGGCACTGCCTGGATTGACGTGGACGCGCTCGCGCAGCTGCCAGGCCGTGTAGGTCGGCACGCTCCAGTCGGGTTGCTCGGCAAGCGCAGGTGCCAGTGCCGACAGCCGCTGCTGCCATTGCTGCAACGCGCGCGTATCGGCATTGTCGACCTCGATGCGCTCGAACAGGCGGGTGCCGCCGCGCGCGTGCAGGCGGTCATCGAGATGGCGACCGAACGCGCAGAATTGCGTGTAACGACGATCACCGAGTGCCAGTACCGCGTACTGCACGGCGGCCAGATCCTGTCCGCCGTCGGCGAGCCAGTGACGCCCCGCAGCCTGTGCGTGATCCGGTGCATCGCCTTCGCCGGTGGTGCTGACGATGCATAGCAAACGCGGCACGCGCGCGAGCTGCTCGGCAACCACCGCCTCCAGCGGGAGTGCGCAGGCACCGATCCCTGCCGCTTGCAAGGCAGCAGCGCTGCGCTCGGCCAGTTCGCGTGCGAATCCGGTCTGGCTTGCCCACACGATCAGCATGCCACTGCTGTCGCCGTGCGACGTGTTGGCGCGTGCCCGGCGGCGCAGCAAGACCGCCGCGCACAGCATGGCGTACGCGGCCATCCCGACGGCCGCCCATTGCAAGCGATGCGGTGTTGGTGCGCTCCACCACGCACCGTCATGCAGGCTGGCAAGCCATCCGACAAGCGTCGCCAGGGCGAGCAGCAGCGCCCCGTTACCCATCCACACGCGTGGGCTTGCGGCGCTCATGACGCCGCCAGATGTTGCTCGAAGGCCGGGCTCATCGCTTCGTGCAAACTGCCATCGTGGCGCGTCAGAAAGCGCACTGCCAGGTCGGTCTTGGCGGCATAAGCAAGGCCTGCATCGATCCCGAGCACGGTCATTGCGGTGGCCCAGGCATCGGCCTGCATGGCATCGCGCGCGAGCACGGTGACGGCGGCAGGCGCATGCGGAATCGGCGCTCCAGTGCGTGGATCGAAGGTGTGCGCGTAGCGCATGCCGTCGGCATCGAAGCGGTGCCAGCGATCGCCCGATGTGGCGACTGCCAAGCCATCCAGGGTGAGCACACGTGCCGGCAATGTGGCGCCGGCGTCTTCGTCGGGCGCGGATTCGACCAGCACACGCCACGCGCTGCCATCGGGTTTGCATCCATAGCCGAACAGTTCGCCGCCTACGTCGATCAAGGCGCTGGCGATGTCGGCCTGTCGCAATGCGTGCTGCACGCAGTCCACACCGAAGCCTTTTGCGATGCCGGATAGATCCAGTGCGACGGCGCCGGGTTGTAGCACCCGCTGGCCATCCAGAGCCAGGCGTTGCCAGCCACAGCGCAGGCTGGCCAGCGCGATCTGTTCGGGCGAGGGCACACGGCGTCGGCCGCCGGAGGCGCCAAAGCCCCACAGTTCGACCATCGGCCCGACCGTGGGGTCGAACGCGCCGTCGCTGGCCTGCGCGATCTGCAGCGCGGTGCGCAGCACGGTGAAAAAGTCATCGGGCAATGTCTGCCACTGACCGGCCGTGGCACGGTTGTAGCGGCTGATATCTGAGTCCGCTTCCCAGGTGCTCATTTGCGCGACCACGCGATCGAGCGCTGCCTGGATACGCGCATGCAGGGGATGCAGGTCGCGCGCACGCGGCGCCACCAGCTTGACGCTCCAGGTGGTGCCCATGCTGCGCCCGCCCAGGGAGGCAACGGCGTCATCTGCGGAAGAAACTGGGTGCATGCGTGGACCGGTCGAGCAGGTGCTGCCTGAGGCAGCCGTGGTGACGCGCGAGCGTGTGGTTTGCATCACGCGGTGTGATGTTTGAAACAACCGAGGATGCGCGTGTTGATACCGCGTGCGCTGCGCGTTCGGCAGACTGCACACGCCGATAGCATGTGCCTCAGCAGCGCCACTGCACTAGCGCCACTGCATTGGCTATTCGGTCAACACAGTGGCGGGCATGCGGCGATTACTGCGGCAACACTTCCAGCGTTACCACGTAGCCCAGGCGACGTTGTTTGGCCTGCGGCAATGAGGTCTTGCTGTCTTCGCTGGTGGTTTCCAGCCAGTACATGCCCGCTTCCGGCCAGGTCACGCTGAAGCCGCCCTTGGCGTCGGTCTTGAGCTTGATCTCGTTCTGCGCATCGCGATAGCGCGTGCCGCCACGCACGATCTCGATTTCTAGCCCGGCTGCCGGCTTGCCATCCAGCTGCAGGGTGAACTGCGCCGCTTCACCGGCGACCAGGTCGTTGGGGTGGGTCACCGGCACCAGCTCGATGCCCTTGCCGCTGGGCTTGAACGCGGTGGTGGTCGGCGCGCCGCGGGTCACGAAGGTTTCCACGCGATTGAGCGATTGCGACACCTGCAGCTCCTTCGCGTCTTTCGGCACTTCGGTGGCAAAGCTTGCCTCGTTGCCGCGCCAGCGCTTGGGCTTGCCGTCTTCCTTCCAGCTGGCGAACAGGCCGGCGTTGACGATGCTGAGCTTGTAGGTGCCAGGCTGGGTGAGCTGCAGGTCGAACACGCTGCGGTACTTGCCGGTGGCCGGGTTTTCCGGCTTGAGCGCGCTGCCATCGGGAGCGGTGATGCTCAGATTATCCAGGCGCAGCGGCACGTGATTGAAGTAGAACAAGTCGTTGGACACCGCCGCATCGACGGTGATCCACGGCGCTTCGCCGGCCAGGACGGTTTGCGATGGCAGCAGCCAGGCCTTGTGGGCGAACGCGCTGACGGGAAGTGCGGCCAGCAGGGCGATCAGGACATGCGAACGTTTCATGACAACTCCTTGAAGAGCGATAAGGCGGGTGGGTCACGTGTCTGATCAGCGCACTGCGGCGCTGCGTGGATGCGTGGGTAACGAAGGTCGATACGCGTCTGCGCCACGTAGCGCGCGCGTCATGGGCACGGATGCACCGCATCCCCGCCCATCTGCATCAGGGCTTGGCGGTCAGGCTCACCGCGCCGAGTTCGCTGCTGCCGCTGGCCTTGGCAGACTGCGCCGAGGTGGCCGGCCAGGTGAAAGGCACCTTGACCAACTCGCGGCCACCGACTTCGCGCGCAGCTTCCACCACCAGGGTGTACTGGCCGGCCGGCAGCGACTTCAGCGCGCCCTTGGTGTCGGTGAACGACAGCGCATGCGCGCCGGCAGGCCGGGTGGGGCCGGTCACGCCATCGACCGGCACCTCCAGCGTGCGGCCGCTCTTGCGCCACCACTGACGCAGATCCGGCAGCCACTTGGTGCCGTGCCCTTCGGCGGTGTCCTTGGATTGGTACCAGACCGCCAGATTGGCGGCGACCTTCTGGTCTGCGCCTTCCAGCCAGATCGCCACGTACGGGCGGTGGTATTCGGCGACATTGAGCTTGGGGATTTCGATGTTGATGTCGAGCGTGGCCGCATACGCCGGCATGGCGAGCAGGCCGCTCAGAGCGATGGTCAGGGTGGCGCGCATGATCGTCTCCGGTGAGTAAGGTCAGTGGATCAACAGCAAGGCAAGCAGCAGCGGAATCAGCAGGCCCAGGCCGACCAGCGGCCAGGTCATGCTGCGCTGACGCGCATGCAGGTGCAGCAGGAACAGGCCGGTGATGCAGAACACCAGGCAGGCGATGGCGAACACGTCGATGAACCAGCCCCAGGCCGGCCCGGCGTTGCGGCCTTTGTGCAGGTCGTTGAGATAGGCGATCCAGCCACGCGTGGTGTGTTCGTATTCGATCGCGCCGCTGCTGCGGTCCAGGCTCAGCCAGGCATCGCCACCGGGGCGGGGCAAGGCGACATACAGCTCGTCGGGCGACCACTCTGCGTTGCGGTTGCCGATGCTGATTTCCAGTTCGCGACCCAGCCACTGCGCCACGCGCGGCGGCAGCGGTGCATCGCCGTCCTGGCGCGTGCCCAAGGTCTTCAACAGCGCTGGCGGCAAGGTGAGCGTGCGTTGCTCGGTGGACGGGCTGGCTTCGATGCGCGCGGCGTGATTGAGGGTGAGCCCGGTAACCGTAAACAGCAGCATGCCGATCAGACACAGCGCCGAACTGATCCAATGCCATTGATGCAGCATGCGCAGCCAGAATCCGCGGCGTTGCTGTGCAGTGGCGATGGTGTCGTTGGAAGCGGGCATGCCGGTTTATGCCACGTCTGCGGGAACGGGCGGCTGCAGTTGCGATTGCCGCGAGGCCACATCGCTGAGCAAGGCGCGCAGGCGTGGCTGCGGTGCGTTGGCCAGCACGGGCGTGAGCTGACGCAGGAACCCGGCGTGCCCGCCGCCGATCGCGCGTCGCATCCAGTGTTCGGCCTGATCGAGCGCGCCTTCATCGGCAAGCAGCGTTGCATAGCTGGCCTGGCCGCGAAAATCGCCTGCCTCTGCGGCGCGGCGATACCACTCGCGTGCAGCAAGCGGATCCGCCGCGCAGGCCAGGCCCTGGTCGAGATAGCGCGCCACAAAATTCATCGACTTGGCGTGACCACGTTCGGCCGCGGTGCGATACAGCGTCAAGGCGTGTGCCTGGTCCTGCGCCACGCCGCGCCCGGAGGCGTACAGATGCGCCAGGTTGTACATGCCCCATTCCAGGCCATGCTCGGCGGCGCGGCGATACCATAACGCCGCCAGCACCTCGTTGATGGCGTTGCCAAAGCCCAGTTCGTGGCAGCGGCCCAGTTGGTTCATCGCTTCCGGATGCCCGGCATTGGCGGCCACTTCGTACCACAGCATCGCCATGGCCGGATCGGCAGCAATGCCGCGGCCTTCGGCATACAGCTGTGCGAGCAGCAGTTGTGCAGTCACATCCTGACCGGCGGCGGCCTTGCGCAGCAACGCGACTGCCTGGGCAGGCTGGGTCTGCAGCAGTGCCATCAGCAGGGCTGGGTCAATCGCAGGCTCAGACATCGGCCCACTGCCGCAGCAGGTTGTGATACACGCCGGTGAGCTGGATCAACGACGGATGCCCGGGCGTGTCCTGGGTCAAACGACGGATCGACACATCCAATTCGAACAACAGGCGGCGCTGTGCATCGTCACGCAGCATGCTTTGGATCCAGAAGAACGAGGCGACACGCGTGCCGCGCGTTACCGGCATCACTTTATGCAGGCTGGTGCCGGGGTAGATCACCAGGTGCCCGGCCGGCAGCTTCACCGACTGCGTGCCAAACGTATCTTCGATCACCAGTTCGCCACCGTCGTAACTGTCCGGGTCGCTGAGAAACAGCGTGCCCGACACATCGGTGCGAACCGGCTCGGCACCGCCGCGGCTGCGGTCGTAACGCACCGCGTTGTCGACGTGATACCCGAACGACTGCCCGCCGCTGTAGCGATTGAACAACGGTGGATAGATCCGACGCGGCAGCACCGCCGAAAAGAACGTGCTGCTGCGGGAGAGCGCCTCCAGCACCAGTGCGCTGGCCTCGCGCGCTGCGGCGCTGTCCTCGGGCAACTGCGCGTTGTCCTTGGCCTGCGCCGATTGATGGCCAGCGGTAATGCGGCCGTCTGCCCAGTCGGCCGCGTCCAGCCGCGCGCGCAACTCGCTGAGCTTCACGGGCGTCAAGACATCGGGAATGGGCAGCAGCATGCGGCGCTCTCCACGCCGTCCGCAGGGTGCGGGCGGCGTGCCGGAAGGTTAGAAACTGAAGGTAGCGTTCAACACCGCCGAGCGGCCATCTCCCGGCAACGCCCAGCCACTGCCGGCGGTGACAGTGCCCGCGGCGTTGACGGTGAGGTTGTTGCGGATGCTGGTGTAGTACTCCTTGTCGAACAGGTTGTTGACGTTCAACTGCAGGCTGAGCCAGTCGTTGACGCGCAGGCCGACCATCGCACGGTGCACCCAGTACGCGTCGGTCTTGCGGTAGACCGCGGTCGAGGTGTTGTTCGGGTAGAAGCTGCCCTGGTAATTGACGCCGTAGCCGAAGATCCACTGGTTGAGCGCGTAAGTGGTCCAGAGATTGCCGGCATTACGCGGGGTCTGCACCAGTTCGCGCCCGGCAATCGGGTCGCCGGTGAGGCTGGCGGTGCGGTTGGACACGCTCTGCAGCACTTCGCTGTCCAGGAAGGTGTAGTTGGCGAAGACCGACCAGCGCTCGGTCAGGTAGCCGGCCACGCCCAGTGCGATACCGTCCACGCGCGCCTTGCCGTCGAGCACCTGCTCGGGAATCAGCGGGTCGCCGCTGTTGACCTTGTAGTTTTCGCGCTCGTTGCGGAAGACCGCAGCGGTCAGCGCCAGGCGCTCGTTCAACACGTCCCACTTGCCGCCCAGCTCGATGTTGACCGCACTTTCTGGCTCAACATTGCAGTTGGCGCCGGCGGTGGCGGTGGCGATCGGCGTGCACGAGCCGTTGACCGACGCCTTGGACGGGGTCTTGCTGTTGGCGTAGGACAGATACAGGCTGGCGTTGTCGACCGGCTTGAATACCAGACCGGCGCGGTAGGAGAACAAATCGTCCTTGCTGCCCGCCGGGAAGCCCGGGGTCACGCCGGTGACGCCGCCGATGGCATTGACGGTGTAGGTGGTGGTGTCGCCTTCGTTGTGCTCGTAACGGCCGCCCAGGTTGAGCATCCATTGCTCGTTGAACTGCAGCGTGTCGAACAGGTACACCGCCTGATTGGTCAGGCTGCCCTTGCTGCGGCCGGTGCGGAAATAATTCTGCGGGCCTGTCCAGATGTTGTACGGGTTGTCGAAGGTCTGCAGCGGGTAGGTGATGCCGGTGGTGGAGCCGTCGGCATTGCGGAAGATGCTGCCGCTGTCGAGTTCGAAGTCTTCCTTGCTGAAGGCCACGCCGGCGACCACGCGATGCTCGATGGCGCCGGTGTGCAGGGTGGCGGTCAGGTCGGTCTGGCTATGCGCGATGAAGTTTTCGGTGTCGCGCACCAGCCCGCGCGGGCCGCTGTTGGGGTTCCAGGTGGACGGCGGCTGGCCGACGCAGGCGCGACCGGTGTAGGCGTTGGTGTTGTTGGGCAGGCACCAGGTGCCTTCCGGCGCGGTGGCCGAGGTGGTCTGATCCACGCGCTGCAGACGCGCCAGGCTGCGCAGCTTGACGTTGTCGTCGAAGTCCATTTCCAGCACGCCGGTCAGCATGTCCACGTCGATCTCCTGACGCGACACATTGCGATAGCCGTAATAGGTTTCGCGGTCCACGCCCGGCAGCGGGCCATCGTTGAACGGGCTGAGCGCGAACGGCACGCCGTACTGCGGCAGGTTGTTGTCGTGCTGGTGCAGGTAGCTCAGCGTGAAGCGCGTATCCGAGCCCAGGCCGAAGGCGATCGACGGCGCAAAGCCCCAGCGATGGCGGAATTCTTCATCGCGGCCCGGCACGTCCTGGGTGTGACCCATCGCGTTCAAGCGCACGGCGGTGCCGTTTTCGAAGTCGTAGTTGCTGTCGACCGTGAGGCGGCCATAACGGTCGCTGCCGCCGCCGATCAGCACGTTGGTGAAGTCGCCTTGCCCGGCGGTCTTGGTCACCAGGTTGATGTTGCCGCCGACCGAACCGGCACCGGACATCGCCGAGTTGGCGCCGTTGATCAGCTCCACGGACTCAAGGTTGAAGGTATCGCTGCGGCTGTACTGCGCGCTGTCGCGCACGCCATCGGTGGTGATGTCGCTGCTGGCGGTGAAACCACGCAGATTGATGCTGTCGCCATACCCACCGCCGCCTTCGCCCGCGCCGAAGGTGATGCCGGGCAGCGTGCTCAGCACATCGCGCAGCGACAGCAGATTCTGCTGGTCCATGGTCTGCTTGGTGACAACCGTGATGGTCTGCGGAGTGTCGCGCAGCGCTTCGGTGTACTTGGGCGAGGACGGCTTTTGCGCACGTTCCTGCTGCACCCGGATGGCATCCAGATCCACCGCACCCGGAGGCGCCGGCGCATCGCCAGGCTGGGCGAACGCAGGAGCGGACAGGGTCAACAGCACGGCCGAAGTGAGCGGGGAAATCCTGGGAGTCATGAGACGTCTCGAAAAGGAAAGCGGTGCTCCGGCCTGGCGATGGCTCGGCGGATGCGGAAGGGTGTGCGTGCGTCGCTAGCCCGTGGCGCCCGGCTGGCGTCCACCGCACGTGCCGTCGCGCCGCGCTGGAAAGCGCAGGCGAGCAGGACGCAAATCGAAGGTGTCGGACAGTGCAGGGCGCATGGGATCGCAGGGCAGGTCAGATGTTAAGAAGACCTGAAGGGTTGCGATCTTAAATGCAAATCATTCTTCTTTGCAATCTTTGCCGACCGGAGGCGCACGTCTGCAAACACGCGGCGGCTTCTAGCGTGAAAAATATGCGTTGGTAGCTGCCGCGCTAGCGGTCGTCGCGGGTCCAGATGCCGTCGAGCTCGCGCTTGACCGGGAACTTGGGCACGGCGGTGTAGGCGGGCGCGCATAACGGGCGGCCATCGCGGATATCGAAGCGGGCGCTGTGCAACAGGCATTCGATGGTGCCGGCGACCGGGTCGAAGCTGCCGGGCGACAGCTCGTAATCTTCGTGGCTGCAACGGTCTTCCAACGCGTACAACTCGCCGTCGAGATTGAACACCACGATCGGCGCGTCGGTGACGGCATCCCACGCTGTCTGCAGTTCGCCGGGCAGCAGCGCCTCGCTTGCGCAGACGAAGGTCCAGGTCTCACTCATGGCGCGGCGCCGTCCAGCGATTTTTCCAGTACTTCGAAGCGTAGATCCTGCCGCAGTGGCACGCCGAAGCGTTCGTCGCCATACGGGAACGGCTTGAGGAGGCCAGTGCGGCGATAGCCGCGCCGTTCGTAGAAGGCGATGAGTTCGTTGCGCACATCGATCACGGTCATGCGCATCACCGGCAGCTTCCATTCGGCGTCCACGATGCGTTCGGCTTCGGCCAGCAGCGTCTTGCCGATGCCGCTGCCTTGCAGCAATGGGTCCACCGCAAACATACCGAAATACCCTGCGCCGTCGTCGTCGGCGATATGCGCGCACGCCAGCAGGCGCCCATCCTGTTCGACCAGCAACACCAGGCTGCGCTCGCGCAGGATGTCCTGACGCAGCACGGCCGGGTCGATGCGGGCACCGTCGAGAATGTCGGCCTCGGTCGTCCACCCCACGCGACTGCTGTCACCGCGATAAGCCGAGGTCACCAACTGGACAAGGGCGTCGATGTCATCGACGGTGGCAGTGCGGAACGTGGTGGTCTGCATGAGGGCGGGGATTTGGGAGTGGGGATTGGGGATTCGTAACAGCGTAGCGAAGTTTGGCGCTTTTGAATTCCCGCGTGAATATTAGGGCGATGGAAGTCCGGCACCCCTCGGTGACATGCTTTTGCGATTCCCGATTCCCGATTCCCGATTCCCGATTCCAATCAGCCCAGTAGGCGACGCACCTTCACCAACGCGGCAACAAAACGCTCGATCTCGTCATGCGTGTTGTAGAACGCCAGCGATGCACGACAGGTTGCGGCAACGCCGTAGAACTGCAGCAGCGGGTGCGCGCAGTGCTGGCCGGAGCGCACCGCCACGCCTTCCAGATCGAGCAGGGTGGCAAGATCGTGCGAATGCGCACCGTCGATCAGGAACGACACCACCGCGGCTTTGTCGGGCGTGGTGCCGAAAATGCGCAGGCCATCGATCTGCTGCAGCTCTTCGGTGAAGTGCGCCAGCAGCTCGGCTTCGCGCGCTTCCACGTGCTCCAGGCCGATCGACTCCAGATAATCCACCGCCGCGCCCAGGCCAATGAAGCCGGCGATGTTGGGCGTGCCGGCTTCGAACTTGTGCGGGGCATCGTTGTAAACAGTGCCTTCGAAGCTGACTTCCTTGATCATTTCGCCACCGCCCAGAAACGGCGGCATGGACTGCAGATGCTCGCGACGCGCCCACAGCGCGCCGGTGCCGGTGGGGCCGCACATCTTGTGGCCGGTGATGGCGTAGAAATCGCAGCCGATCGCGGCCACGTCGATGCGCCGATGCGGTGCGGCCTGCGAGCCGTCCACCATGGTGACGATGCCGCGCCTGCGCGCGTCGCGGCAGATCTCGCGCACCGGGTTGACCGTGCCCAGCACGTTGGACACATGGGTGATCGCCAGCAGTTTGACGTCCGGCGTCATCGCCTTGCGCAAGGCATCCAGATCCAGCGCGCCCTCGGGGGTGATCTCGGCTACGCGGATGCTGGCACCGGTGCGCTGGGCCACCAGCTGCCACGGCACGATGTTGGCGTGGTGCTCCATGCGCGTGATCAGGATGACATCGCCGGGTCCCAGACGCGGCAATGCCCACGAATACGCCACCAGATTGATCGCAAAGGTGGTGCCGCTGCACAGCACCAACTCGTCGGCGCGCACATTGAGAAAGCGCGCGAGTTTGCTGCGTGCGCCTTCGAAGGCATCCGTGGCTTCGCTGCCCAGCGCATGCACTGCGCGGCTGACATTGGCGTTCTGGCGCCGATAGAACTCGTCGGTCGCGGCAATCACCTGCAGCGGCTTCTGCCCGGTGTTGGCGTTGTCGAAATAGATCAGCGGCTTGCCATGCACCTGCCGCATCAGCAGCGGGAAATCCGAACGGACGCGTTCCCAATCCGGAGCGTTGCCCTGAGTGACGGCAGGTGCATTCATGCCACGCCCGCCGAATTCAGCGCGCGGTCCAGCTGTAGGGCCAGCACGGCACTCAACGCAGCCGGCAGGACCCGCAACGGCTCGTGGCAGAACGCCGCACTCAACAGACGCTGCGCCTCCGCTTGCGGCAGGCCGCGCGAGCGCAGATAGAACAAGGCGTTGTCATCGAGCTGACCGACAGTGGCGCCATGCGCTGCCTGCACTTCGTCGGCATCGATCACCAGCACCGGCTGGGTATCGATTTCGGCATTGGAAGAGAGCAGCAGATTCTTGTTGGACAACCGCGCGTCGGTGCCATCAGCGCCCTGACGGATATGGATGCCGCCATGGAACACCACGCGGCTGCGGTCGGCACCCACACCGCGCCAGACCAACTCGCAGGCGGTGTCGCGGGCAATATGTTCGATGCCCAGGCGCGTATCGACATGGCGGCGACCATTGCCCAACAGCACGCCATTGGCAGTGAGCTGGGCGTTGCTGCCTTCCAGGCGCACGTTGAGTTCGTGCCGCGACAAGCCGGCGCCCAGTTCCAGATCCACGCGCTGGTAGCGCGCATTGCGTGCCAACACGGCATCGGTGCGCAGCAGTGCGGTGGCGTGCGCGCTATCGGCCTGCAAGCGCGCATGCGACAACACCGCGTCCTGCGCCAGATGGACATGCATCACGCTGTTGTCCAGATGCGCCGCATCGCCGACATGCAGATGATGCTCGACCACATTGAGCGCAGCGCCGGCACGGACTTCGATCAGATGCCGGTAATGCCAGGACAGATCGTGCTCGCTGGCCACGCTGACGAAGACGATATGCAGTGGCAGCTCGATCTGCGCGCTGTCTTGCACGCGCACCAGCACGCCTTCGTCGGCCAGCGCGGCATTAAGGCGGGCAAAGATCTCGTCGCTGCCGTCGAAACGGCGGCCGAGCAAGTGCTTTGCGTCATCGCCTGCGGCCAGTGCGGCCGACAAGGTGTCCAGCTGCACGCCGTCCGGCAACGTCGAGACATCGCTCAGCGCTGCGGAAGGGCGCCCGTTGACGAACACCAGCCGCGGCGCGGGGATCTCGTCCAGTACGGCGGCATCGAGCAGCGTCGGCACCAGCGGTGCCGGCTGAAAACTGCGCCGTTCCAGCTGACGCAACGAGGTGTATTTCCACGCTTCGGCGCGCGGACCGGGCAGGCCGGTCTGCAGCGCTGCGTCGAGCTCGGCGCGGCGCGCATCGTCGCCACTGAAGCCGCGGGCCAGGGAGTCGAGCAGGGCGCTCATCAGGCAGCAACCTCGGGCACCACACGATCCTTCAGGAAGTGGTAACCGTGTTTTTCCAGCTCCAGCGCCAGTTCCGGGCCGCCGCTCTGCACGATGCGTCCTTCGGACAGCACATGCACCACGTCCGGCTTGATGTAGTCGAGCAGGCGCTGGTAGTGGGTGATCACCAGGAACGAACGCTCCGGCGAACGCAGCGTGTTGACGCCGTCGGCCACGCTCTTGAGCGCATCGATATCCAGGCCGGAGTCGGTTTCATCCAGGATGGCGAGCTTGGGTTCGAGCACGGCCAGCTGGAAGATCTCGTTGCGCTTCTTCTCGCCGCCGGAAAAACCCTCGTTGACGCCGCGATGCAGCAGCTCGTCCTTCAAATGCAGCACGGCCAGCTTCTGCCGCACCAGCTTGAGGAACTGCATCGAATCCAGCTCCTCTTCGCCACGCGCCTTACGCTGGGCATTGAGCGCGGCGCGCAGGAAATAGGTGTTGTTGACGCCGGGGATTTCCACCGGGTACTGGAACGCCAGGAACAGGCCGGCGGCGGCGCGTTCTTCTGGCGGCAGGTCGAGCAGGTTCTTGCCTTCGAACTGCACGCTGCCTTCGTTGACTTCGTAGCCATCGCGGCCGGCCAGCACGTTGCCCAGCGTGGACTTGCCCGCGCCATTGGGCCCCATGAGGGCGTGCACCTGGCCGGGCTGGATGTCCAGCGACAGGCCTTTGAGAATGTCTTTGCCGGCGATGCTGGCGTGGAGGTTTTTAATGTTGAGCATGCTGATGGTCCGTCAGAATTCTTATGTAGCCCCTCTCCCGCCGGGAGAGGGGTTGGGGTGAGGGTCGGCGCAAACAACTTGAAGGCGTCAGCGACTAATGAATGCGTCGCCGCGCGCCATTGAAGTGAGCATCCGGGAGCTCTTCGAGTATTTACCTTGACTGGCGCGTGGCGACGCGTTCGTCATAGCCAATCTTTTCGAGATCCTCCTGGCGCCCATCATCCGGCGCTGCGCGCCACCTTCTCCCTAAGGGAGAAGGGAAAGGGTGTCAGCCGACGCTGCCTTCCAGCGAGACTTCCAGCAGCTTCTTGGCTTCCACGGCGAACTCCATCGGCAGCTCGCGGAACACCTGCTTACAGAAACCGTCGACGATCAGCGACACCGCATCTTCCTGGCTGATGCCACGCGCGCGGCAATAGAACAGCTGGTCGTCGCTGATCTTGGAGGTGGTGGCCTCGTGCTCGACGGTGGCGCCGGGATTCTTCACCTCGATATAGGGGAAGGTGTGCGCGCCGCATTGCTTGCCGATCAATAGCGAATCGCACTGGGTGTAATTGCGCGCGCCATCGGCATTGCGATCCACCTTGACCAGGCCGCGATAGGTGTTTTGCCCACGCCCGGCACTGATGCCCTTGCTGACGATCTTGCTCTTGGTGCGCTTGCCGATGTGGATCATCTTGGTGCCGGTGTCGGCCTGCTGACGATGATGGGTGAGTGCCACCGAGTGAAACTCACCCACTGAATCGTCGCCGAGCAGCACGCACGACGGATACTTCCAGGTGATCGCCGAGCCGGTTTCGACCTGGGTCCAGGTCACCTTGCTGCGGTCGCCACGGCATTCGGCACGCTTGGTGACGAAGTTGTAGATGCCGCCAACGCCGTTTTCATCGCCCGGGTACCAGTTCTGCACCGTCGAGTACTTGATCTCGGCGTCTTCCAGCGTCACCAGTTCCACCACCGCGGCATGCAGCTGGTTTTCATCGCGCATCGGCGCGGTGCAGCCTTCCAGATACGACACATAGGCCTTGTCTTCGCACACGATCAAGGTGCGCTCGAACTGGCCGGTATGACCGGCATTGATGCGAAAATAGGTGCTCAATTCCATCGGGCAACGCACGCCCTTGGGAATGAACACGAAGCTGCCATCGGAGAACACCGCCGAGTTGAGCGCGGCGAAATAGTTGTCGCCCACGGGCACCACGCTGCCCAGGTATTGCTTGACGATCTCCGGATGCTCTTTGATCGCCTCGGACATCGAGCAGAAGATCACGCCCTTTTCGGCCAGTTCCTTGCGGAAGGTGGTGCCGACCGAGACCGAATCGAACACCGCATCCACCGCAACGCCGGCCAGCCGCGCGCGCTCGTGCAACGGCACGCCGAGCTTGTCGTAGGTGTCCAGCAGTTCCTTGGGCACATCGTCCAGCGAGGCGTACTTCGGGCCCTTGGGCGCGGAGTAGTAGCTCAATGCCTGGAAATCGATCGGCGCGATCTTGAGCTTGGCCCATTCGGGCATCGGCATTTTCAGCCAATGGCGGTAGGCCTCAAGACGCCAGTCGGTCATCCATTGCGGCTCGTCTTTCTTGGCCGACAACGCACGGATGGTGTCTTCGTCCAGACCGGGCGGGAGCGAATCGGATTCGATCTCGGTGATGAAGCCGGCGTCGTAGCGTCGGCCCAGCCGTTCGAGGATCTGCGCATTCTGCGGAGGAGCAAGTTCGGTGGCCATCGGGCTGCCTACAGGTCAGGTGGTCGCGACGCGTGCGGCGATGGAACGCCGACGGCTGTCGCCAGGGAGAGAGAGGGGCTGCAACATCTGCGCAAGCGTGACCCGACGCAATGCGTCGCCGACCACGTCGTTGATCAGGCGCCAGTTGGAGCGCACGCCGCATGTCTGCGCGATGCCGCACTGGCTGTGGTCCTGGCTGCATTCGGTGATCGCCAGCGGGCCTTCCATTGCCTCGACGATCTCCACCAGGGTGATCTGGCTGGCGTCGCGCGCAAGCCGGTAACCGCCGTGCACACCGCGCAGGCCTTCCACCAGCCCGGCTTGCGACAACGGCTTGAGGATCTTGCTCACGGTCGGCGTTTCCAGGCCCGCCTGTTCGGCCAGTTCGCTGGCGCTGAGCACTTCACCGCTGCGCGCGGCAAGCACGGTCAGCACGACGGTGGCGTAATCGGTGAGTTTGGTGACGCGCAACATGGGCGAGCAGAAAACCTTAAAGCGGACCGAAATTGTACTCTTTCCGGCAGGGCGGGGCCAACCGCCCGGTTCAGCCGCCGGCAAGCGCAGGGCGTTGCAGGCGGTGGAGCGCTTGTGCTTGGCGCACGGACGCGCTGCGGTCACAATGAGCGGCCCCATCACTGGACCCTTACATGTCGCGCAAAGTTGCCGCCCGCAAGTCACGTATCCACGGCAATGGCATGTTCGCCCTCGCCCCGCTCCGCAAGGGCGAGCGCATCATTCAGTACAAGGGGCGCCTGCGCACGCACGCCGAGGTAGACGCCGATGACACCGGCGACGTGGAAAGCGGCCACACCTTCCTGTTTACGCTCAGCGACGATTACGTGCTGGATGCCAATTACGAAGGCAATGTCGCGCGCTGGATCAACCACAGCTGCAATCCCAATTGCGAAGCGGTGATCGAAGAAGCCGAAGGCGACGACCGCAGCAAGGACAAGATCTTCATCGAGGCCAAGCGCGCCATCAAGGCCGGCGCCGAGCTCACCTACAACTACGGCATCACCCTGAGCGAGCGCCACACGCCGCGTCTGAAGAAGATCTGGGAATGCCGCTGCGGCTCCAAGAACTGCACGGGCACGATGCTGCAGCCCAAGCGCTGAGCCTGGCGAAGCGCACTGCGCGCTGACGCGACGCACACATCGGTTCACGGGTGCGCAACAGTGCGCTGCCTACGGTGCGGGCTTCTTTTATCGAGGAGCCCCACATGGCGTATTCGCTCTCCGGCAAGACCATTGCGGTCCTGGCCACCGATGGCTTCGAGCAATCCGAACTGACAGAACCCAAGCGCTTGCTGGAATCGTGGGGCGCCACGGTCGATGTGGTCGCGCCTGGCGATGGCGCAGCGATCCGCGCCTGGAATCACACCGATTGGGGCGATTCGGTTGCGGTCGACCGGCATCTTGAGCAAGCAACGCCTGAAACCTACGATGCGCTGGTGCTGCCCGGTGGCGTGCTCAATCCCGACACGCTGCGCACGGATCAGCAGGCGATTGCCTTCATTCGTGCATTCGCCACGGCGCACAAGCCGGTGGCGGCAATCTGCCATGGGCCGTGGTTGTTGCTGGAGAGCGATCTGGTGCGCGGCCGCAACGTCACCTCGTGGCCGTCGGTCAAAACCGATCTGACCAACGCCGGCGCGCGCTGGCAGGACGCCGAGGTGGTGGTCGATGGTGCGTTGATCACCAGCCGCAAGCCCGACGACATTCCGGCATTCAGTGCTGCGGTGGCCAAGGCCCTGTCTGCGTAAGGCGCGTTAGCCGTTATCTGTCACTTGTTTCAGTAAACACGGCCCGGCGCTGTTGCGTCGGGCCGTTGCATGATGGTCGTTGTGCGCGTCGTACCCACCTTGCGCGGACTGTTTTCGCCCTGGGTGAAGATAACGGTGCGGACTTACTTCCCCGACAGCGCCGCCGCCGGCACCATCTGCTCGATGTTCTGATTGAAGTTGACCGCCACGCGACCGTTCTGGATGCCCACCGACTCCACCTGCACCGCGCCCATCACTGCGGCAATCGACGGGTCGATGCGATAGATGGGTTCCTTGCGCGCGTAGTCGGCCAGCCAGGTGTTGAGCAGCTGACGGGTGCTGTGGTCGAGCTTTGCGCCGGAATTGGCCGGGCGGAAATCGTCGATGCTGGGCTGGTCGAGATAGAAGCCTTGTTTGGCGACGTCGTAACGCAGCGCGCTGGTCAGGGTTACATTGCCCACCGGAGCCGGCGCACCGCCGGCAGTGGCCACGGCCAGATCGAACGCCATCTTGAGTCGGTCGCCCGGCGGCAGCGACAGCGCGGGGTTGCTGACCGTCATTGCGATCAAGCCGCCGAGCGTGTCGTGCGTTTGCGGGAAGCGACCGCCCAGATACTGCTGCAGGTCGCTGGCCTGCACGCTGATCTGATGTCCCTGGATCTGCGGCGCCGCCCAGGCGCTGCCAACGGGGAGCGCCAAGGCGAGGGCAAGCACGGATCCTGCAAGCGAACGCAGTTTCATCGGGTGACTCCGGCAATAGGTGACACAACCTTAGTCAGCACTGGTGAACCACGGGTTAGCGCAGTACCGGTTGCAGCGTGGCGGAGTAGATTTCCCAGCTGTCGCTGCCGGCGCGCGGTTGCAAGCGATAGGCGCCGACCAGCTGCTGCGTGCCCGCACCCGTGCGTACGACGATGCGCACCGGCACTTCGATGCGTCGCGGCGGATGTTCCTGATCCAGCGGCACCGGCGGCTCGTTGTTGATGCGCATCGAGCGGATATCACCGATACCGCGCAGCGCCGCGTCGTCCGGCACCGGCGATGGACGTCCGCCGGTCCACAGCGCATCGGCATCGGCCCGCGCGGCACCGGGCAGTGCACCCAGATAACGCTGCACGGTGGCGCTTGCTTCGGCCAGGTCGGCGCGCGTTTGCGCATCGTCGGGGGCTTCGGACGCCGGCGACATGGGTACGCTTTGGGCAGTCACCGCAGCGGAGTCTGTCGCCGCAGTGGCTTTAGGCGAGCTTGTGGTCGCAACAGCTTGCTGATCTGTACTGCGATGACAGCTGCAGCCTGCGAGTGCGGCTACTGATAAAGCAATGACGATCCAACGCATGGCGGCTCTCCATCCCCGAGGCGCGCAGTGTAGCGGGCGTATGCGGTGCGGAGCAGCGCTCAGGCGCCGGGTTGGACGCGTTGCAGGCGATCGAGCAGTAGTTGCAGCTTGGGCCGCAATGCATCCAGCGCATCGCTGGGTTGCGCGCGTGGACGGGCGGCCAGGTCTTCCAGCAATTGCGAGCCGACGGTCAGTGCGGCGCATTCGTCGCTGCTCAGATCGCGGCGCAGGTGCAACTCTTCGAGCAGACGCATCCAGTCGGCGCGGGAGCGCTGTTCGAACTCGATGGTGCAGCGGTCGTCGCACGGTCGCCCGTCGTTCTCGATGGGCGTGACCGTAATGCGATAGCGTTTTCGGGGCATGGTGGTCGCGTCACTCCTGGGCTACCTCCACCATAGGGGTAGGCTGCCGCGCGCTCGATAGCGCAGGCCATGACGCAGTGTTCCAGCATGCTCAGTCGGCAGGCGGTGGCGTGGTTTTACGCAGCAGCGGCAGCGGATCGTACGCACCGTTGCGCCCATAGACACCATAGTGCAGGTGTGGCGGCGTGCCGCGCGCGTTGCCGGTGGTACCGACCATGCCCAGTGCGGTACCGGGCTCGACGACATCGCCAACGGCCAGTCCCGGTGCCCAGTCGTCCAGGTGCGCATAGTAGTGCCGCTCCATCGCCGGCCCGAGCACCCAAACCTGTTTTCCACCCAGCCCGGCGTCGCGAATGGCACTGACCACGCCGCGGGTGGCGGCAACCACAGGCGTACCGCGTGGCGCGAAAATATCTACCCCGGCATGGCTGCGGTCGCGTCCGCGTGGTGCACCGAAGGTGTCGGCGATCTGGCGGGCACGGACGTTTTTCACTGGAATCTGCAGGGTCTGCGGCGGCGGCATTCGTGACAGCTCCCAGGTGGTGCGCAGACGTTCGCCCATCGGCGACTGCCAGGCCCAGCGCGCGGCCACGCCCAACGCGCACAGCAGGACAATCGAAACCAGCAGGCGACGCACACGTCGGGCGGGGCTGCGGGTTGATGGCGCGGTCATGGGCACTCTCTGTTGCGAACTCACCAACAGGGTAGGCGGGCTGCCATGACCGCGATGTGGTGTGTCGACACGCATCGCCAACAAGACGCGGGAAAAGCGCAAAAAAAAGACGGCCCGAAGGCCGTCTCGATGACACCGGATGCGTGCTCGATTAGAGCGCGGCGTCCTTCAGCTTCTTCAGCAAGCGTGCCTTGACCTTGAGGCTGGCGGGCTTGGCGGGGAAGGTCTGCTCTTCCTTGGTGAAAGGGTTGATCCCCTTACGCTTCGGCTTGGCCGGCACGTGCACAGCGGTCAGCTTCAACATGCCCGGAAGAGTGAACGAGCCAGCGCCCTTCTTGTTGAGCGAGGAGTGTGCGGTGGCTTCCAGCGACGCCAGCACGGCGCGGACGTCCTTCGGAGCCAGCTGGGTGGATTCGGCGATGTGCGCGACCAGGCCGGTCTTGCTCAGGGCTTCCTTGATCGGCTTCGGTGCGGCGGTCTTGGTCGCGGCCTTGGCCGGCTTTGCGGTCTTGGTAGCGGCGACCTTTTTCACTGCCTTCTTGGGGGCAGCCTTCTTAGCGGCGGTTTTTGCCATGAGGTATTCGTTCCGTATTCGTTGGTGGTGTTGGGTCTGCCGACCCAGTCGGCAACGCGAAATGTAGGGCAACTGCTGCGCGCCGCCAATAGGCAAACGATGAAACAACACAAAAAAGCGTCTTTCGACGGGGATTCGTTCACCAGCGGCGCAAAATGCGCGTAAAAAACAGTGCGGAACGCGTGCAGCGCGCAGGCATGTGCCGTATCTGACGCAGAGCAGCAGGTCGTTGCGCAAGGCTGCGGTGGTAATGCGCATGCCAAAAGACTCTGCACTGCGCCATCCGCTCTGCTGCCAACGACGGATGCATCGCCGCGAGATGTCGAACAAGTCGCGTGCGATCGCCTGATTGGCGCGTATTGGCATCGATTGCAAAGCGCGCGACGTTGCGTGGGAAGGTCGCTTGATGCCTGGCGCTGGGTATTGGGAAATCGCGTAGCGACGTGTTGCGATGCAGGCTGCGTGGGGGGGGGCGATCACCGCGACGCGTCGCTGATTGCCCCATGCAGCCAGCAACGCGTTGGGGCGAACCGCGGCGCGTTAGTCGTTGGCAGCCGACAAGCTGCGGCCGCGTTCGGTCGCAGCAGCGATTGCCCGCGCTGTCAGCGCTTCGAATCCGCCAGCCTGGAATGTTTCGATGGCCGCTTGCGTGGTGCCGTTGGGCGAGGTCACGCGACCGCGCAGGACCTGCGGTGCTTCGCCCGATTCGGTAAGCATGCGCGATGCGCCCAGCAGGGTTTGCAGGACCAGCGTGCGCGCGGTATCGGCCGGCAGTCCCTGCGCCTGTGCTGCCGCTTCCATCGCTTCGGCCAGTAAAAACACGTACGCCGGCCCGCTACCGGAAACGGCAGTCACCGCATCCATCTGCGCTTCGTCGTCGATCCACACCGTCACCCCGGCGCTTTCCAGCAATTGGGTTGCCTGCATGCGCTGCGCATCGGAGACGCGTGCAGTGGCATACAGCCCGGTCACGCCGGCGCCGAGCAGCGCGGGGGTGTTGGGCATCGCGCGGACCACCGCCGTATCGCCGCCGCACCAACGCTGCAACTGCGTTGCGGTGATGCCGGCTGCAATCGACAGCAACAGCGGCTGTTGCGCTTGTGCAAGCGTAGCCAATTGCGCGCACACGCTTGGCATGACCTGCGGTTTGACCGCCAGCACCCAGGTGGCTGCGCCATCGGCCGCGTCGCGCGCGTCTGCGACGGCCTGTACGCCAAAGTCGCGCGACAACCCGGTGCGCAACTCTTCTACCGGCTCGGCGACGCGCAGGCTCGCAGCCGGCACGCCTTGCCGGATCAGCCCGGCGATCAAGCTGCGCGCCATGTTGCCGCCGCCGATAAACGCGATGCGCCCGGCGGTGACGGATAACGGCGCAGGCGGCGTGGGCAGAGTCATTGCGGTACCTCTAGTAATAGGAATGGATGGCGCGATGTGCGAGGCAGATCAGACGGAGGGCGAGGGCGCGCGCGCGCCGAATAGCGCCGTGCCCACGCGGACCATGGTGGCACCGGCCGCGATCGCTTCGGCGAAGTCCGCGCTCATGCCCATCGACAAGGTGTCCACCTGCCGATGGCGCTGCTGCAGGTGCGCGAACAAGTCCTGCATGCGCGCGAACGCCGCAGCGCGTCGTGCCTGGTCCGGGAACGGCGCAGGGATCGCCATCAAGCCGCGCAGTTGCAGTCGCGGTTGTAGTGCGATGGCGTCGGCCAGGCCGTCGATGGCGTCCGGCGCGCATCCGTATTTGCTGTCCTCATCGTCGATATTGACCTGGATCAGCACATTCAACGGCATGCGGTCGTCCGGGCGGTATCGCGCCAGCAGCGGAATCAACTTAGCGCGGTCCACGGTCTGCACCCAGTCGAAACATTGGCTGGCGACGTCGGCCTTGTTGGACTGCAGGTGGCCGATCAGATGCCATTCCAGCCCCAGCTCGCGCAGCGCGGCGATCTTGGCTTGCGCTTCCTGCACGTAGTTTTCGCCGAATGCGCGCTGGCCCTGGGCGGCCAATACGGCGACGGCATCGGCCGGTTTGGTCTTGGACACCGCCAGCAACCGAACGTCGGCACGCGCATGCGTGGCTGCTGCGGCATGGATGGCATCGAGAATCTGCTGCAGCGACGAAGCCGGCACGTGGCAATCCAGAACAAGCGGGAGCGCTAGTGTGCCGCCGCCGCTGGCTTCCTTCCAGCACGCCGCGCGCTTTTGCTGGGTTGACGGCGGCAGCGCGCACCGGCATCGGCGTCGCTGCGGGCTGCGGGCGCAGCCGCTGGGTGCACAATCCCGCCTGGTTGGGCCGGACGCAGGCAAGCGCCGTGCCTGGGCATGCCCGAAAAACAACGCCTTCAGCCGC
This sequence comes from Xanthomonas sp. Leaf148, assembly GCF_001423585.1. Taxonomy (GTDB): domain Bacteria; phylum Pseudomonadota; class Gammaproteobacteria; order Xanthomonadales; family Xanthomonadaceae; genus Xanthomonas. The sequence goes on from NZ_LMOP01000008.1 coordinate 1,548,385, forward strand.
ATACGACACTGCCGACCTGAACCGGCGCCAGGCCGCTTCCCGCCAGCAGCCAGAACGCTATACTGCCAGCCGGGGAGTACCTTCCAATCGCAGCCTAGGGGAAAAGCAGCGCATGGATATCGCTGAACTATTGGCGTTTTCTGTCAAGAACAAGGCATCGGACCTGCACCTGTCTGCAGGGCTGCCGCCGATGATCCGTGTCGATGGCGATGTCCGTCGCATCAATATTCCGGCGTTGGACCATAAGCAGGTGCACGCGCTGGTGTACGACATCATGTCGGACAAGCAGCGGCGCGATTACGAAGAATTCCTCGAGGTCGACTTCTCGTTCGAGATTCCCTCGCTGGCGCGCTTCCGCGTCAACGCGTTCAATCAGAATCGTGGCGCCGGCGCGGTGTTCCGCACCATTCCGTCCGAAGTGCTGACGCTGGAAGACCTGGGCTGCCCGCCGATCTTCCGCCAGCTGATCGACCAGCCGCAGGGCCTGATCCTGGTCACCGGCCCGACCGGTTCGGGCAAGTCGACCACGCTGGCCGGCATGATCGACTACATCAACAAGAACGAATACGGCCACATCCTCACCGTCGAGGATCCGATCGAATTCGTGCACACCTCGCAGAAGTGCCTGATCAATCAGCGCGAAGTGCACCGCGATACGCACGGCTTCAACGAAGCGTTGCGCTCGGCATTGCGCGAAGACCCGGACATCATCCTGGTCGGCGAGTTGCGCGACCTGGAAACCATTCGCCTGGCGCTCACCGCTGCGGAAACCGGCCACTTGGTGTTCGGCACCCTGCACACCAGCTCGGCGGCCAAGACCATCGACCGCATCATCGACGTGTTCCCGGCCGGCGAAAAGCCCATGGTGCGCTCGATGCTGTCCGAATCCTTGCGCGCGGTGATTTCGCAGGCATTGCTCAAGAAAGTGGGCGGCGGGCGTACCGCAGCCTGGGAAATCATGGTCGGCACCCCGGCGATCCGTAACCTGATCCGCGAGGACAAGGTGGCGCAGATGTATTCGTCGATCCAGACCGGCCAGCAGTACGGCATGCAGACGCTGGATCAGCATCTGCAGGACCTGGTCAAGCGCAGCCTGATCACGCGCAACCAGGCCCGCGAATACGCCAAGGACAAGCGGATATTCGAGTGATTCGGGAATCGGGAATCGGGAAGGGGGAATCGCACGAGCGCGCCCCTGACTGGTTCCGGCTCCTGGCTTGCAGATTTTCCAATTCCCGATTCTCGATTCCCAATTCCCGGCTCCAAGGGAGCACGCCATGAGCACCATCGACTTCACCTCCTTCCTCAAGCTGATGGCGCATCAGAAGGCGTCGGATCTGTTCATCACCTCCGGCATGCCGCCGGCGATCAAGGTGCACGGCAAGATCAGCCCGATCACGCAGACGCCGTTGACCGCGCAGCAGAGCCGCGATCTGGTGTTGAACGTAATGACGCCGTCGCAGCGCGAAGAGTTCGAAAAGACCCACGAGTGCAACTTCGCCATCGGCGTGTCCGGGGTCGGGCGCTTCCGTGTGAGCTGCTTCTATCAGCGCAATCAAGTGGGCATGGTGCTGCGTCGGATCGAGACGCGCATTCCCACCGTGGAAGAGCTGAGCCTGCCGCCGGTGATCAAGACGCTGGCGATGACCAAGCGCGGTATCATCATTTTCGTGGGCGCCACCGGTACCGGTAAGTCGACTTCGTTGGCGGCAATGATCGGTTACCGCAACCAGAATTCCACCGGGCACATCATCACCATCGAAGACCCGATCGAATTCGTGCACAAGCACGAAGGCTGCATCATCACCCAGCGCGAAGTCGGCATCGATACCGATAGCTGGGAAAATGCGCTGAAAAACACCCTGCGCCAGGCGCCGGACGTGATCATGATTGGCGAGGTGCGTACCCGCGAGGGCATGGACCACGCGATCGCCTTCGCCGAAACCGGCCACCTGGTGCTGTGCACGCTGCACGCCAACAATGCCAACCAGGCGATGGACCGCATCATCAACTTCTTCCCGGAAGACCGCCGCAATCAGCTGCTGATGGATCTGTCGCTAAACCTCAAGGGTGTGGTGGCGCAGCAACTGATTCCGACTCCGGATGGGCGCAGCCGCCGTGTGGCGATGGAGATCATGCTCGGCACGCCACTGGTGCAGGACTACATCCGCGACGGCGAGATCCACAAGCTCAAGGAGATCATGAAGGAGTCCACCAACCTGGGCATGCGCACCTTCGACCAGAGCCTGTTCGAGCTGTATCAGGCCGGCGAAATCAGCTACGAAGACGCGCTGCGCCACGCCGACTCGCAGAACGAAGTGCGCCTGCGCATCAAGCTCTCGCAGGGCGGCGATGCCAAGACCCTGTCGCAGGGGATGGATGGCGTGGAGATTGCCGAAGTTCGGTAATGCGTCGTCTGTTGCCGCAGAGCTTGCGCTGGCTGCGGCCAGCGTCTGGCTCGGTGGTTTGTAGTGGTGGATCAAAATGGCGCCCCGCATCGGGCGCCTTTTTTGTAGACGCGATTCCCCTGTGGTAATGCACGCGTCCCGCACTGGAGAGGCGGCATCGCTGCTGTTTCAGATGTAACCAGGGTGGCCGATAGTGTCTAATATCGCACCCCACTGCAGTGCCCAAACCCGTGAGCCTTCCCGATTCCGATCTCCGTCCGGAGCAAGAACCGTTGCCCGACGACGGCACCGTGGTCACCTCCGGGCCGTTGACGCCACCGCCGGATTCGGCGGGAACCACGGCCGACGACCACGCGTACCACCATTCGGTGGCCGAGGACGTGCAGGGCATGGTGCTGGCCACGCTGGTGGCCTCGCTCGGCCTGGCGATCTTCGCCAAGGGCGGGCTGATGATCGGCGGCATGGCCGGTGTCGCCTTCCTGCTGCACTACGCGTTGCATTGGAATTTTGGCCTGGTGTTCGTGCTGGTCAATCTGCCGTTTTACTGGCTGAGCGTGCGCCGCATGGGCTGGGAATTCACATTGAAGACCTTCGCTGCGGTCGGTGCTTGCGGCGCCTTGACCGATCTGCTGCCGCGCTGGGCTGAGTACGCGCACATCAGCACGGCGTTCGCCGCCATTGCTGGTGGCGCGCTGGCCGGGCTGGGCATCCTGTTCTTCATCCGCCACCGCGGAAGCCTGGGCGGAATCGGCATTCTGGCGGTGTATCTGCAGCGCGAACGCGGCTGGAGCGCAGGTAAGGTGCAGATGAGCTTCGATGCCATGCTGATGCTGGTGGCGTTCGCCATCCTCACGCCTGACAAGGTGCTGTATTCGGCGCTCGGCGCGCTGATGCTGAGCCTGGTGCTGATGTTCAACCACCGCCCGCACCGCTATATGGGCGTGTAATCCGGCAGGCGACCTCGTCGCTCACCACGTAGGAGCGCACCTGGGCGCGATGCAGCTTTACCGATAACCCGTGGTGCCCGGGTTCCACCGGCAATCGGTGTGCAAGTTCAAGCATTGCATCAGCCCACGTGCGCCGAAGAGCGCATGCACGTCATCTCGTTATCTACGTAGCACTGCGCACTGCGCGTTTGAGTGCGCGTGCGTCTATTCGGGCCGGATCGTCCGGTTCCTCGCCATGTGCCTGCCAGGCCTCGATGCAGGTTGCCTCGCGACCCAGCGCGGCGTCGCTATCACTGCTGGCGTAGCGTTGCGCATCGCCATGCAGACCTGGAGAGACGAAGTCAGCGCTGACATTGGACGCATCGCTATCGCGTGGCAGCTGGCCTGGACAGCATCAAGCAGCGCTCGCAGTCTCGACGGCCACGCTCGGCGGTTACTCCGGCTGCGCAGTCGCGGTTATCACCGCCACGCTGGCTCGCTCGCGTCTTGAGTCCAGCGGCAGGGTCGCGACCTGAGTGCCGGGAGCGTCGTACAGCCACAGCGCACAACACCCTTCCGGGGAGGTCAGATAGCTGCTGCGAAAGGCCACAATGCTGGCGCTGTAACACGCCAGGCCGCGCCGCACACGAAAGTCGGCGACATAGTCGAAGGTGTAGTGGCCCGCATCGTGCCAGGGCCATTGATCGGCTTCGTCGGGATCGCCGCTGGTCTGCGCCGGGCAGCGTGCAGCAGGGTCCGGTGCACGCTGCGTGCCGTCCGGTGCGAACGCAAGCTGCTGCAGCTGCGCGTTGACGGCTGCCTGCAGTTGCGGGTGTTGCGCCAGCCAGTGCGATGCCTGTTGGTCTTCGGCGGTGGCACTGGTTGCTTGGCGCGATGGTGTCGCCAATGTGTGCCGGTAGCGATAGCGCACCTGCAGTACCTGCGTCTCCACGCGTTCGCCGGGCAAGGACAACGGGCGCGATACCGTCACCGTGTCCTGAAAATAATCGCCATCGCGGTAGGCCGCGTAGCTTTTGCCATCGATGCGCAGCCAGTACAAAGCCTGATCGCTGCCGCGGCCGTTGATGCTGAAGCTGCCCGGCGTGCTGTCTGCGTCAACTGCAGTGGCGACTGCCGGGCGGAAGCCCTGCGCGCGGTCGTAGCGCAGCACGGAGATGTCGTTGAAGAGCCCGGTGCCGCCGACATACGCATCGTCTATCAGATCGCGCTGACCGTCTTCGTCCAGGTCGGCCAATGTGTAGTGGTGGTTGCCATTTTCAGCGATGTCGTTCTCTGCACTGGCACTGGTGGTGCGGTAAGCCTGCACTGCCAGCCACTCCGCATCTGTCACACCCACTGGTTGCACGGCTGGGAGTGCTTCGGCATCGTCGCTGTCGTCCGGCCTGCCGAGATCGAAGCTGAGCCCGGTGGTGTCGGCATGGCGCTGCAGTACGGTATCGATCGGGATGGGGTTGCCGATTGGCTCGGCGACGATTTCGCGACGCAATTGTTCCAGCACCTGCGAGACCGTCGCAGTCGTTGGCGGGGCCGCATGTGCCTGGAAAACCAGCGCGGCATGGGCGACGAGCACGAGCAGGCAGCCGTTGCGTGTCCTTGCTGAGACAGGCGATGGCAGCATGCCGAAAGCGTGCCTGCCTCCGTGCTTGAACATCCGCGCGCTCATGCTGCCTGCATCCAGGCCGGTTTGAGTTTGGCGATGCGTTTGAACGCCGGGCATTGCGCGTGATGTGCGCCGGGCAGGTAGCCCAGACTCATCAGGAATTCGCCGGTGATTTCGCCGCCGGTGAAGCGGAACGTCTTCTTGAACAGTTTGACCCAGGCCGGCTTGTCGAGCGGATGCTGCGCATCCAGCCATTGCGCAAAACTGCCATGCGAACGGCGCAAGGTCTGGATGACCTGCGCGTTGTGGATGGCCGCCAGGATTTTCAGACGGTTGCGGATGATGCCGGCGTCGCTCATCAAGCGCGCAATCTCGGCGTCGCCATACGCCGCGACGGTATCCACGTCGAATCGGTCATACGCTTGCTGAAAATTGGCGCGTTTGCGCAGGATGGTTTCCCAGCTCAGGCCGGCCTGATTGATTTCCAGCACCAGGCGCTCGAACAGTTCGCGTTCTTCGCGCTGCGGGAACCCATATTCGTGGTCGTGGTAATGCCCGTGCACCGGGTGGCCGGGCGCGATGCTGCAGTAGCCGCTCATGGTTGAGGTTCCGGCCGGATGCCTACTTCGTTGGGGGTGATGTGGATGCGTCGGCCTCCCGGCAGCGCCAGGTCCGGCCAGCGATTGGGCCGCGTCTGTAGCTGATCATTGCGCAGCGCCTGGCTCACTTCGCTCATGGCCGCGCCGTCCAGGGAATAGAGCTTTGCCGTACCGGCTTGATACCATCCACCGCCGTTGCGGGTCTGCAGCTCGCAGGCAACCACATAGTCGGCGCCGAGATTGCACAACAGCACATCGAGCTCGCCGTCGCCATCGAGGTCGCTGCTGCTGACAACGCAGTTGCTGTTGCCCTGCGTGCAGGCGCCCCAGAGCATCTTGGACCGCACCAGGTAGTGCCACCAGTCCGCTGGCGGCTCTGCCTGGCCGTCAGCTACGGTCACGTGCTTGCGGATTTGGGTCAGGTCGGTCAGCTGTTTGTCCTTCTGGTCTTCTACTGGCTCACTGCCTGCCCAGCGGCTGGTGCGTGCCAGTAACTGCTCCAGCTTCTGCTTGCGCTCCGGGCTGCCGGCAAAGGGGGGCGTCGCGCGCAGCGACTGCACGGCCAGATAGCCGCGGCGGCCATTGTCGAAACGCAGAAATTCCAGATTCTGTTGCAGGGTCTCGGGCGTGTCGTTGGCAAGGCGCTGTATCTGGCTCCGTACGGTGATGCGATACGGGTCGAGTAGCGGTGTATTGACCAGCACTGCCAGCCCGATCACCACCCACGACAGCGCCATGTTGCCGCCGGCCAGCTGCGGTAGCCAGCGATCGGCGCGCGGCCGCAGCACCGCGAACGCGTAGGCCATGGCATATGCCAGCGCCAGCGCGGCCAGCAAGGCCGCGCAGATGCGTTCGCTGGTCCAGCCGTGCTGCGCAATGCGCAGACCCACTGCGTAGGCGGCCAGCGCCGCATGCAGCGGCAGGCTGAGCAACCCGGCCTCGATCATCCGGCGCAACCAGCGCGGATACGGCGGCAGCCCGCTGCCATCCTGGTACACGGCGTTGGTAAACAGCACCAGCCCGAACACCAGGCTCAGCAGGATCGACGCCGCCGAACGGGTCTGCCAGAGCGCCTGCAGCCCGGTAAACGGCAGCACCAGCAGGAACAGCAGCGCAATGCCGGCCAGCAGCGGGAGCAGGCCGGTGCAGAGGGCGAACAGGATCTGCCGCATCACCTGCACCGCGCGGTGCTGGGTGCGCCCGATCAGGATGCCCAGCCCGGTGATGGCGCCGGTCGCCAGGTAGGCGAACGCCTGTTCGTGGAACAGTTCGGCAAAAAACCTGATCTTGACCAGCGCGAACAAGCTGGCCCATAGCCCCAGCACCATCCAGCACACGCCCACGAACAGCAGCGCCAGTGCCAGGGTCAGGCCGTTCTGCCAGGCGTGTTCGAACAGGTCGCGGTAGCCGGCCCGCCAATGGCCGTGCAGCTGCCGATGTTGCATCCAGGGCAGCGCGACGAACCAGCCGACCGTGATGGTGAAGCCGAACGGACCAAGGACCCGCGCGACCTGCAGGGCCGGCGCGCCGGTGCTGCTCCACGCTGCCCAGCTGCCCAGGGCAGCCAATACCAGCGTGCTTGCCGCCACGTGCTGCCACAGGCGCCAGTCGCGAAGATCCTGCACGCTCAGCAGTACCAGGCTGGGCACGATCGCCACCACGGTGTACCAGCAGATTCGGGCGCCCAGTTCGGTGAAGGGCCACGCGCCATGTTGTTGGCCCACTGCGGCCAGATACAGCAGGCAGCCTTGCAAGAGCGCCACCAGTACGATCAAGACGCGGGTCTGGCGGGGCAGTGGCGCGTCGGAGCGCGCGGGTACGGTTCCAGGTGTAGGCAGCATCGTCTGTCCTTGGCATGCAATAGGCGGCAAGTATGGCAGTGGCTCTGCGCGCGGCGGAACGAACGGCTAGAATGCGGCCATGTCTGTTTTGCCCACGCCTCTGGCCAACCAACTGCTGATCGCGCTCCCGGCGCTGTCCGATCCCACCTTTTCGCGCAGCGTCGCGCTGATTTGTCAGCACGATGAAAACGGCGCGATGGGCGTGCTGGTCAACCGGCCATCCGAGTACACATTGGGCGAAGTGCTGTCGCAGATGGGCATCGACACCGACGATGCGCAGCTGCGCGAGCAGATCGTGCTCAGTGGCGGGCCGGTGCACCCGGAGCGCGGTTTTGTCATCCACGACGATGCGCGCGAATGGGATTCCAGCCTGGAAGTGGGGCAGGGTGTGTTCCTGACCACGTCGCGCGACATCCTCGAAGCCATGGCTGCCGGCAAAGGCCCGCGCAATGCGCTGGTGGCACTGGGCTGCGCGGGCTGGGGAGCGGGCCAACTCGAATTCGAACTGGGCGAGAACAGCTGGCTGACCGCACCGTCGGACGCCAACGTGCTGTTCGACACCGCGCTGGAAGATCGCTGGCAGACCGCTGCCGGGCGCATCGGTGTGGACCTGTTCCGGCTCACGGATTATTCCGGGCATGCCTGAGGCGGGCGCACTCCGCCCCGATGGCACGGTGCTGGGCTTCGACGTGGGGTCGCGCCGGATCGGTGTGGCGGTCGGTACCGCGCTGGGTGCCGGTGCGCGTGCGGTCGCGGTCATCAATGTGCATGCCAACGGCCCGGACTGGGCAGCGCTGGATCGCGTGCACAAGGAATGGCGACCAAATGGCCTGGTGGTCGGCGACCCGCTCACGCTGGACGACAAAGACCAACCTGCCCGTAAACGCGCGCATGCCTTCGCCCGGCAATTGCGCGAACGCTATGCGCTGCCGGTCGTACTGATCGACGAGCGCTCCAGTTCGGTCGAAGCCGCGCAGCGGTTTGCGCGCGAACGCGCCGATGGGCGCAAGCGCCGCCGCGATGCCGACGCACTGGACGCCATGGCGGCGGCCGTGATCGTCGAACGCTGGCTGGCCGCGCCCGACCAAGCCACTCTTCTCCCTTGATTCCCGACCTGCGATGACCACCATGCAACTCGATTCGGACGGACGCCTGCGTCACCTGCTCACCCTGGAAGGACTGCCGCGCACCACGCTGCTGCAACTACTCGACCGTGCCGGCCAGATCCGCGATGCCGCGGTCGGCCGGGTTGGCAAGCGCAGCGTGCTGGCCGGCACTGCGGTGTGCACGCTGTTCTTTGAACCGTCCACGCGCACGCGCAGCTCGTTTCATCTGGCCGCGCAGCGATTGGGCGCGGACGTGCTCAATTTCGACGCGTCCACCTCCTCCACCCGCAAGGGCGAGACCGCGCGCGACACCTTGAAGAATCTCGAAGCGATGGGCGTGCGTGGGTTTGTCGTGCGCCACCCGGATGACGGTGCGGTGGAAGCGCTGGCCGCTGCCGCAGGCGAGGGCACCGCATTGATCAACGCTGGCGATGGCCGCAGTTCGCATCCCACCCAGGGCTTGCTCGACATGCTGACCCTGCGCCAGGCCAAGGGCACCGATTTTTCCAAGCTCAAGGTCGTGATCGTCGGCGACGTGAAGCACTCGCGTGTGGCGCGCTCGGACCTGCATGCACTGCGCACGCTGGGCGCTGGCGAGATCCGCGTGTGCGGCCCGGCCAGCCTGCTGCCCGATGACGACATGCTGGACGGCTGCGTGGTCGGCCAGGATTTCGACGCCATGCTGGAAGGTGCCGACGCCCTGATGATGCTGCGCCTGCAACGCGAGCGCATGGAAGAAGGCCTGGTGCCGTCGCTAGAGCAATATCACAGCGACTACGGGCTGACCCGCGAGCGTCTGGCGCGCGCCGGTCGCGATGCCGCAGTGCTGCATCCGGGCCCGATCAACCGCGGCGTGGAAATCACCGACGAGGTCGCCGACGGCGCGCAATCGTGCGTGCTGCGCCAGGTCGCCAACGGCGTCGCTGTGCGTATGGCGGTGCTGGAAACCCTGTTGGGCTGATTGCCCGCACGTTCGCTCGTAGGCACCGCGCGAGCGCAGTGCCTGCGAAAGATCCACCGAACACTGAACACCGGGCGCAGCGACAGCCGTCGCAGCGCCCGCTTTTTTCCTGCACGCAGGCATGCATCCCGGCACCGTCATGTATTCGAGCATGGGCGCCTGTCAGCAACGCTACGCAGCCACCAGCCGCGCGTGGCCGATCGTCCGAATCGAGCTCCACCGTAACGATGCGGGGCCTCCTTCGCGATGCATCCCGTTGCCGCTGCTCGTCGCTTGTCTTGAGTCGCCGCCAACCTGACGTTAGCCGCGCGACCAACCGCATGCAGCAGTGCACGCTCTTGCGATTCCCCATTCCCCATTCCCGATTCCCGATTCCCCGCAACAAGCACCAAGCGCTAACACCCGCTCGCCTAAGGTGGCGGTCTCTTTCAATCGCAGGAGATCGCAATGGGTATTTCGCGTCACGCCACCGCTCACTGGGAAGGCGACCTCAAGACCGGCAAGGGTCAGCTCAGCACGCCGCAGAGCGGCTTGATGGACAACACCCGCTACGCCTTCAGCAGCCGCTTCGGCGACGAGAAGGGCACCAATCCTGAAGAACTCATCGCTGCCGCGCACGCGGGCTGCTTCACCATGGCGCTGTCGGCGCAGCTGACCGAAGCCGGCTTTCCGCCGACCTCGCTGGACACCCGTGCAGACGTCGATCTGTCGATGGAAGGCGGCCCGCAGCTGTCGCAGATCCGTCTGAAGCTCAAGGCGGTGGTGCCGGGGATCGACGAAGCCAAGTTCCGCGAGCTGGCCGATACCGCCAAGAAGAATTGCCCGGTATCCAAGGCACTGAGCGCCGTGCCGATCAGCCTGGAAAGCGAATTTTCCAACTGATGTGTGTCAAGGCTGCGGAGCGTCGGCGGACCATGCCGGCGAGCGCAGCTGGCGGCAACCTGAATAGGCCTTTGTAAGGCCTGTTCGGTTCAGGGCGGTTTCACTGCAACAAGCCGAGCATCGGCAACGTGTCCTCCCTGTGAAGCTGCCGCAATGAAAACTCTTGTGCTTGGTGCTCTGGTAATGGGTCTGGCCGTAGCGGGCAATGCAACGGCGCAGCGCTACGACAGCGGCTACCGCGACAATGGTCGTGGCAGCTACGAGGACGGCCGTTACGAGTACGCACGCGTCGTACGCGTGGACCCGATCATCGTGTCCGACTCCTACAACGAACGCAGCAGCGAGCGCTGCTACAACCGTCCGTCCGATGGTTACTACACCAGCAATGATGGCTACTCCCGCGACGGCGGCAGCTACGGCTCGCCCAATGCCTCCAACCGTGGCGTTGCCAGCGTCATCGGCGGTATCGCCGGTGCGGTGCTCGGCAGTCAGGTCGGTGGCGGTAACGGACGTCTGGTCGGCACTGCCGTCGGCACCATGGCCGGCGTCGCGGCGGGCCGCTCAATTTACGAGGCTAATCACCGCAGTTATCAAGGCAACGTCAGCGTCTGCGAACCTGTGTCGTACCGCACTTCGCGCGAGCGTGTGGATGGCTACGACGTGACGTATGAATATGCGGGCCGCACCTACCACACGCGCAGCGATTACAACCCGGGTGACCGGATCCGTGTGCGCGTGGATGTCCGCCCTGACTGATTGATTACGTGTGGGTTGTTCGTAAAAAAACGCTGCGGAAAACCGCAGCGTTTTTTTATCTTGCGAGAGCTGCGGCAGGTGAGCGTTTGTTGCTAGTACTTGATGGCACGTCGCATCGGGCAGACTGCAAAGGTTTCTGAGTTTGACCGCTAAACGCAGGTGCACCTTATGACGGATGTTGATCGGGCCGAGTTCGCAGCGCGGAAGAATTTTTATGGGTTCTTTGTCTGTGAACCGCACGCATCAAGCTGGGCGAACACCAACATGTCGGCTGCGCTCAGCTCCAGTCCAAGGTCCCGCGAATCACTGTCTGTACCTGGCCGCCGGACCACACGTCGCCGTTGTTGTCGATGCGCAGTTCCAGCAAGGCATCGAAGCCGATCTCGCGTCCCTGACTGACCACGTAGCGCCGCTCTTTGCCGGGCAGTGCGTGGCGGCTGTCCAACCAGGCCGCGAGCACGGCATTGGCCGCACCGGACGCGGCGTCTTCAAAACGCCGGCCATTGCCCACAAAGGCGCGCACCGCCAGATCGTAGCTGCCGGCCTGAGCGGCACGCGCGTAGGCGAAGACGCCCATGCTGCCGGTGGATTCGGCCAATGCGACAATCGCGTCCCAGCTCGGCTGCAGGCTGCGCAATGCCGCTTCGCTGGCCAGCTCCACGACCCACCAAGTGCGGCCGCCATCCATCAACGCGGGCGGCAGGGCGCCGAGCGACCAGCCGTGCAGTGCATCGCGCAGACGCGGGTCGTCCGCGTCCACCTGTTCGGCAACGCGCGCGCGCGGCGTGCGGATGGCGATGCTGCGGTGGCCATCGATCTGCTCCACGCGCAGCGGCAACTGGCCGGCAATGCCGTCCTGTACCAGCAGTCCTTCGTCTGGCGCGGCCAGCCCAGCGTCGAGCACCGCATGCGCCGTGCCCACGCTGGGGTGGCCGGCGAAGGGAACCTCTTTTTGCGGCGAAAACATCCGTAGCCGGTAGCTGCTGTGCGCATCGGCTGCGGGAAACACAAAGGTGGTTTCCGGCAACTTGGTCCAGCGGGCGATCGCCTGCATCGCTGCATCGTCCAGACCCTGCGCATCCAGCACCACCGCCAGCGGATTGCCGCTGCCAGGGCGGGCGGAGAACACATCCAGTTGCAGGAAACGGCGGGTGGTCATGGTGGCGGATCCGCGAGCAGGGCGCGGCAGCTTACCAATCGATGCGGCCGTCGATCACCTGCAGCGTCGTTCCGCCAATCCAGACTTCGCCTGCATCATCCACTTCCACCTGGATGCGGCCATCGCGGCCCACCTCGCGGCCCTGGCTGGCGACATAACGCGACGCCTCGCCGGGCAGGCGGTTCTCGCCATGCAGGCGTGCGGCAATGCAGGCATTGGCGCTACCAGTGACCGGATCTTCGGGGATGCCATCGCCGGGGCAAAACGCGCGCACCACCAGATCTGCGTCGCCGTCCTGCACGGCTGCATAAATCGCCAGTCCGGTGGCAGCGCTGGCCTGGGTCAGGCGGGTAATTGCGGCAAGATCCGGCGCGGCCTGGCGCACCGCTGCGGCGTCGGCCAGCTCCAGCAGCCACCAGTTCGGGCCGTTGTTCCAGAGTTCTGCGGGATGCTGTGCTACCTGCAATCCGGCGCTAGCTGCCTGCACTGCCGCCGCGTGGGTGTCGCCGGTTGCGATGATGCGCGCGCGTGGCGCGCGCAGCCGCACCTGCAAGGCGCCGTGGCGGTCGAACACGTCCACCGGCAGCACGCCGGCCGCGCATTGCTGGTGCAGCCGGCCATCGGCCTTGTATGCGGTCAGCCCGTGCGTTGCGGCGGCCCACGCCGCGCCGACGCTGGGATGGCCGGCAAACGGCAGCTCCGCGCGCGGGGTGAAAATGCGGATGTGATAGTCGGCATCCGGCACGCTGACCGGCACAAAAAAGATCGTCTCCGACAGGTTCAGCCATGCCGCGATCTGCTGCATCTGCTCAGTTGACAGCGCGCCCGCGTCGAACACCACGCCCAGCGGGTTGCCGGAGCCGGTGCGGCTGGCGAAGACATCCAGTTGCAGGTAGCGGTGCTTGCTCATGCGCGGTGCGATCTCGGTGGTAGGAACATTGCAGATGGTTGCAGCGCAAACCGTTGCCGCGATGAAGAGCGGCGCTACGGAGTGCGACCGCACGCGGGGTCAGAGGCGCGCCATTGGCAGTAGAATCGGAGGTTCCGCCCGGCATCCCGGCTTCTTTCCCCCATCATAAACGCCTACTCCATGTCAGCTCCCCACTCTACCGATCGCTGGATCGTCCTCAAGTTCGGCGGCACCTCGGTGTCGCGTCGTCATCGCTGGGACACGATTGGAAAACTGGCGAGCAAACGGGCGAACGAAACCGGCGGCCGCGTGCTGGTGGTGGTATCCGCGCTCTCGGGCGTGACCAACGAACTCACCGCCATCGCCGATGGCGCGGCCGATAGCGCGCAGCGCGTGGCCGCGCTGGAACACCGCCATCGTGAGTTTCTGACCGAGCTTGAGCTCGATGCCGATGCGGTCCTCGGCGAGCGGCTGGCCGCCTTGCATGCCCTGGTTGCCGATGCGCGCGCTGCAACGCGCACGCTCGATTGGCAGGCCGAGGTGCTGGGGCAGGGCGAATTGCTGTCTTCCACCATCGGTGCGGCGTATCTGCATGCCAGCGGCCTGGATATGGGCTGGCTGGACGCACGGCAGTGGTTGTCGGCATTGCCGCCGCAGCCCAATCAAAGCGAATGGTCCAAGCGCTTGTCGGTGTCGTGCCAGTGGCAGTCCGATGCGGACTGGCGCACGCGCTTCGATGCGCAGCCCACGCGCTTGCTGATCACCCAAGGTTTCATTTCGCGGCACGCCGATGGCGGTACTGCCATTCTGGGCCGCGGCGGCTCGGATACATCGGCGGCGTATTTCGGTGCGCTGCTCGGTGCCAGTCGCGTGGAAATCTGGACCGATGTGCCTGGCATGTTCAGTGCCAACCCGAAGGAAGTGCCGGACGCGCGCCTGCTGACCCGTCTGGACTATTACGAAGCGCAGGAAATTGCCACCACCGGCGCCAAGGTGCTGCATCCACGCTCGATCAAACCGTGCCGCGATTCCGGCGTGCCGATGGCGATCCTGGATACCGAGCGCCCGGAGTTGCCTGGCACCAGCATCGACGGCAATGCCGAGCCGGTGCTGGGCGTCAAGGCGATCAGCCGCCGCAACGGCATCGTGCTGGTGTCGATGGAAGGCATCGGCATGTGGCAGCAGGTGGGCTTTCTGGCCGACGTGTTTACCTTGTTCAAGAAGCATGGGTTGTCGGTGGACTTGATCGGCTCGGCCGAAACCAACGTCACCGTGTCGCTGGACCCGTCCGAGAATCTGGTCAACACCGATGTGCTGGCGGCGTTGTCGGCGGACTTGTCGCAGATCTGCAAGGTCAAGATTATTGTTCCTTGCGCGGCGATCACCCTGGTCGGCCGTGGCATGCGCTCATTGCTGCACAAACTGTCGGATGTGTGGGCCACGTTCGGTCAGGAACGTGTGCACATGATTTCGCAGTCGTCCAACGACTTGAACCTGACTTTCGTCATCGACGAAGCCGACGCCGACGGCCTGTTGCCGATTTTGCATGCCGAGTTGATCGACAGCGGCGCGATGCCGGTCAGCGAAGGCGAGGTGTTCGGCCCGCGCTGGCGCGAGATCATTGGCTCGGTGCGTCCGCGTGCCACGCCGTGGTGGCATGCCGAGCGTGCGCATCTGTTGACGCTGTCCAAGGCCGGCACGCCGCGCTATGCGTATCACCTGCCCACCGTGCGTGCGCGTGCGCATGCACTGGCGCAGATTTCGGCGGTGGATCAACGCTATTACGCGATCAAGGCCAATGCGCATCCGGCCATTTTGATCGCGTTGGAACAGGCCGGTTTCGGGCTGGAATGCGTGTCGCATGGCGAATTGCGCCGTGTGTTTCAGACACTGCCGGAGCTGTCGCCGCGCCGCGTGCTGTTCACCCCGAGCTTTGCGCCCAAGGCCGAATACGAGGCCGCATTTGCATTGGGCGTGACCGTCACCGTGGACAACGTCGAAGCGTTGCGCAACTGGCCGGAGGTATTCCGCGGCCGCAATGTCTGGCTGCGGATCGACCTGGGGCATGGCGATGGCCATCACGAGAAGGTCAACACCGGCGGCAAGGCGTCCAAGTTCGGCCTGTCGTCCACGCGTGTGGACGAGTTCGTTGAAGTCGCGCGCACGCTGGAAGTCACCATCACCGGTGTGCATGCGCACCTGGGCAGTGGCGTGGAGACCGGCGAGCACTGGCGCATGATGTACGACGAACTGGCCGGCTTCGCGCGCCGCATCGGCACGGTGGAAACCATCGATATCGGCGGCGGTCTGCCGATTCCGTACAGCGCCGAAGACGAGCCGTTCGATCTGGACGTATGGGCCAAGGGGCTGGCCGAGGTCAAGGCGGTGCATCCGGGCTACCGCCTGGCGATCGAGCCGGGTCGTTATCTGGTGGCCGAAGCCGGCGTGTTGCTGGCCAGCGTCACCCAGGTGATCGAAAAGGATGGCGTGCAGCGCGTAGGGCTGGATGCGGGCATGAACACCTTGATCCGCCCGGCGCTGTACGACGCCTGGCACGACATCGAAAACCTCAGCCGGCTCGATGCCGTTGCCGATGGCGGTTTCGATATCGTCGGCCCGATCTGCGAGTCGTCGGACGTGTTCGGCAAGCGCCGCCGTCTGCCGTCTGCCACCGCGTCCGGCGATGTAGTGCTGGTGGCCGATGCCGGTGCGTACGGCTATTCGATGGCCAGCACCTACAACCAGCGTGAGCTGCCGCGCGAAGAGGTGATCGATGCGCCCGCTGGCTGAGTTCGTTTTGCTCAGCACCGTGGCCGGTGGCGTGGCGATGGTGTTTTCCACCGCCATCGACATGGCCGGCCAGCGGGTGCAGTGGACCGATAGCCTGAAGTGGGTGCTGCCGGCGCTGGTCGCGGCGGGCGTTGGCGCATGGAGCGCGGCGCTCTGGCAGCGTCGCCGCGACAGGCGAGCGACCGCGTCCGCGCAGCATGCCGGTGGCATGGCATTGCGCACGGTGGTGTTGAGCGCGCTCAGCTATCTGCCGGCGTTGCTGCTGTATCTGCTGGTGGCATTGGCGGTCACTGGCGATGCGCGGGTCATTGGCTCGCAAGTGCTGCTGCTGTTGTTCGTCATCGGCTGCCTGCCGCTGCTGTGGGCTGCGGTGCCGTTTTCCATGATTGAATATGCCCTGTGCCGACGCTATCTGCGTCGGCAACGGGTTCTTGCAGGTAGTCCATGAGCGCTTTCGACAAACACCAGATCTCCACCTTCCGTTTTGTGCGCTGCGCACTCGACGCGCAGACCGGCGTGGCGACGCTGGTGTATGCCTTCGACCAGGGTCCGGAACTGGTGGAAACCGTTGCCGTTCCCGGCGCGCCGTTCGTGCTGGATGGCGCGCGTGCTGCTGCCGTGCAACAGGCCTTGCAGCTGCTGCATCTCATTGCGGGCGTGAGTTACTACAAGGCCGCGGTGCCGCCGACCATCGCCATCGACAGTTACAGCATCGATGCCGACACCGCCGCGCTGGTGGAAAGCGTGTATCTGCACGGCCTGGGCGAATTCGCCTACCGCAATGGCTTGAACCTGCACGGCAAGATCAACTTTCCGGTGGCTGCGCCGGCAACTGCGCAAGCGCCTGCGTTGGGCCTGCGCGAGCATGCATTGGTCGCCATCGGTGGCGGCAAGGATTCGCTGGTCAGCATCGAAGCATTACGGCACGCCGGTATCGCGCAGACAGTCAGCTGGATCGGCGGCTCGCAACTGATCCGCGCCTGTGCCGAGCGCACCGGCCTGCCGGTGCTCAATATCGGCCGCGTGCTGGCGCCGGAGTTGTTCGAGCTCAACCGCCAGGGCGCGTGGAACGGCCATATCCCGGTGACGGCAGTGAACTCGGCCATCCTGGTGTTGTCGGCGCTGCTGACCGGCGTGGACCAAGTGGTGTTCTCCAACGAACGCTCGGCCAGCTACGGCAGCCAGATTCCCGGCACCGGCGAGGTCAATCACCAGTGGTCCAAGGGCTGGGCATTCGAGCAGGCCTTCGGCGCGTATGTGCAGCGGCATGTGGCGGCCGATCTGCGTTACTACTCGCTGCTGCGGCCGCTGTCGGAGCTGGCGGTGGCGCGGCAGTTCGCCAAGACCGATCACTACGACGCGCATTTTTCCAGCTGCAATCGTAACTTCCACATCATGGGCGAGCGCCCGGTGCACCGCTGGTGCGGCGTGTGCCCCAAATGCCATTTCGTGTTCCTGGCGCTGGCACCGTTCATGCCCAAGACGCGTCTGGTCAGGATCTTCGGGCGCAATCTGCTCGACGATGCCAGCCAGGCCGGCGGCTACGATGCTCTGCTGGAATTTCAGGACCACAAGCCATTCGAATGCGTGGGCGAAGGCCGCGAATCGCGTGCGGCGATGGCGCTGCTGGCAACGCGCGCGGAGTGGAAGGAAGACGCGCTGGTGAAGCGTTTCATCCGCGAGATCCAGCCGCAGCTGGATGCGCAGGACCTGCAACTGGAATCGCTGATGGCCATCGATGGCGAGCACCGCATTCCCTCGGCGCTGTGGGAGCGCGTGCGTGCGAATTTCGCAGCTTGAGGGCAGGGCGGTTGCGTTGTGGGGGTGGGGGCGCGAGGGACGCGCTGCCTATCGCGCGCTGCGCAGTGCCTTACCCACGCAACCGCTGACGGTCTTTTGCAACGCCGAAGAAGCGCGTGAGCTGGATGCATTGGCCGATGCGGCGTTGCAGGTGGAAACCGACGCCAGCGCGCAGGCGCTGGGCCGCTTCGAGGTTGTGGTGAAGTCGCCGGGCATCAGTCCGTATCGCGCCGAAGCACTGACGGCCGCTGCTGCGCACGGCACGCAGTTCATCGGTGGCACCGCGTTGTGGTTTGCCGAACACGCGCAGGCCGACGGTGATGTGACCGGCACCATCTGCGTGACCGGCACAAAGGGCAAGAGCACCACCACCGCATTGCTGGCGCACCTGTTGCGCAGTGCCGGGCATCGCACCGCCCTGGTCGGCAATATCGGCCAACCGTTGCTGGAAGTGCTGGCACCGCAACCGCCGCCGGCGTACTGGGCGATCGAGTTGTCCAGCTACCAGACCGGCGAGGTCGGACGCAGCGGCGCGCGACCGCAACTGGCCGTGGTCTTGAACCTGTTTCCCGAACATCTGGATTGGCATGGCGATGAGGCGCGCTATGTGCGCGACAAGCTGTCGCTGGTGACCGAAGGGCGGCCGCGGATCGCCTTGCTCAACGCCGCCGATCCGCTGTTGCGCGGGTTGCAGCTGCCGGACAGCGAAGTGCGCTGGTTCAATCATGCCGATGGCTGGCATCTGCGCGGCGGTGTGGTGTATCGCGGCGAGCAGGCCATCTTCGATACCGCCAACGTGCCGCTGCCTGGCGAACACAATCGCCGCAATCTGTGCGCGGTGCTGGCCGCAATCGAAGCGTTGGGCCTGGATGCCGCAGCGCTGGCACCGGCGGCGCTAAGCTTTCGTCCGTTGCCCAATCGTCTGCAGTTGCTTGGCAGCGTGGACGGCATCAGCTATGTCAACGACTCGATCAGCACGACACCGCATGCATCGTTGGCCGCGTTGGCCTGCTTTGCGCAGCGACGCGTCGCCTTGCTGGTCGGCGGGCATGACCGCGGGCTGGATTGGCAGGAGTTTGCCGCGCAGATGGCGCAGCAGGCGCCGCTGGAAATCGTCACCATGGGCGCCAACGGCCCGCGTATCCATGCGCTGCTGGAACCACTGGCCGTCACCGGCCGTTTTGGGCTGCACGCCGCCACCGATCTGGAACACGCCATACAACTGGCACGCAATGCGCTGGGTGCGCAGGGCGGTGTGGTGCTGCTGTCGCCGGGCGCGCCCAGCTTCGGTGCCTACCGCGATTACGTTGCACGCGGCCGGCATTTCGCGCAATTGGCCGGATTCGACCCGGCGGCAATCAGTGCCATCCCCGGGCTGGGCGTGCAGTAAGGCTTCTGGCTGTCACGCCATCGCGCGCGCGATCGCCTCAACGCAGTAGCAGGGCCACGAGAGCGTGCGGACACGCGATCGCCTCGGCGGCGGACGGAGTCCACATTGTTAGGCGGTCCATCCGCTGGTGACTGTCTTCCGTGCGCCGCGACCAATCCTGCACGCCGCCTAGGCCTACACTCGCGCAAATCCCGGGAGCAAGCGCATGCACAAGCAATGGTCGTGGAGCGGTGTGGGTCTGGTCGGCGTGTTGGCGTCGTTGGCATTTCCGGCGATGGCCGCGATGCAAGCCAAGCCGCTGGAATGGAAGGTCGGCAAGGACACCTATAGCGGTGTGCTGGTCTACGACGATGCCGGCGATGCCAAGCGCCCCGGCCTGGTGATGGTGCCGAACTGGCGCGGCGTCAACGACTCGGCGGTGGCCAAGGCCAAGCAACTGGCTGGCGACGATTACGTGGTGCTGGTGGCCGATGTGTACGGCAAGGGCAAGCGTCCGGCCAACGACAGCGAGGCCGGGCAGTTCGCCGGCGCGTTGAAGAAGGACCCGCCGACGCTGCGCGCACGTGCGCTGAAAGCGGTCGACGTGCTCAAGGCGCAGGCCGGCAATGCGCCGCTGGATGCCACGCGCATCGGCGCGGTGGGCTTCTGCTTCGGCGGGACCACAGTGCTGGAACTGGTGCGTGCCGGTGCGCAGCTGGCCGGCGTGGTCAGCCTGCACGGCGGCATCGCCACGCCTAGCCCGGCCGCTGCCGGCTCAGCCAAAACCCCGCTGCTAGTGCTCAACGGCGCCGACGACAAGAGCGTGACCAAGGCGGACATCGCCGCGTTCGAAACCGAGATGAATGCGGCGGGCGCCGACTGGCAGTTCGTCAACTTCAGCGGCGCGGTGCATTGCTTTGCCGAAGCCGATGCCAACAGCCCGCCCGGTTGCCTGTACAACCCGCGCGCGGCCAAGCGTGCGTACCGCATGCTGGGCGACTTCTTCGATGAGCGGTTTGCGCGATAGCCGGAATTGGGGATTGGGGATTTGCAAAGCGCGGTCCCGTTCTTCAACGAATCCACCCACTGACGTTTGTGCTCAGTGATATCCGCCGCTCAATCGTTCGGCGATCGCATGCCGGGATGCGTAAAAGCGCGAGCAACGCTGCTTTTGCGCATCCCCAACCCCAAATTCCCACTCCCGTCCGGAGCGCTCAGCGCTTCGGATCAGTGCGTGCGTTCGACCGCGTAACGGGCCAGGCCGCGTAGCGCGGCCACCGCCGGGCTGGCGGGCAGGGTGTCCAGCGCCTGTTCGGCAGCGGTGGCATATTCGGCGGCGCGCTGACGGCTGTAGTCCAGTCCGCCGGTGGCGTGGATGGCGGCCAGCACTTCCGGCATTGCAGCGGCATCGCCTTGTTCGACGATCTGCCGTAGACGTTGCTGCGTGGCCGCGTCCGAATGCGCCATCGCATGGATCAACGGCAGCGTGGCCTTGCCTTCTGCCAGGTCGTCGCCCAGGTTCTTGCCCAGGTCGCTGGCGTCTGCGGCGTAATCGAGCACGTCGTCGGCGATTTGGAACGCAAAACCCAGCTGCATGCCGTAGTCATACAGGTGCTGCTGCACATCGGCATCTGCGCCCGAGGCCAGCGCACCCAGACGGGTGCCGGCGGCGAACAGCACCGCGGTCTTGCGCTCGATCACGCGCAGGTAGGCGGCCTCGTCGGTGTCGGGGTTATGCACGTGCAAGAGCTGCAGCACTTCGCCTTCTGCGATGCGGTTGGTGGTGTCGGCCAGGATCTGCATGACTTCCATGCGGTCCAGCTCGACCATCAACTGGAAGCTGCGCGAATACAGGAAGTCGCCCACCAGCACGCTGGGTGCATTGCCCCACAACGCGTTGGCGGTGCTGCGACCGCGGCGCAGATCCGACTCGTCCACCACGTCGTCGTGCAGCAAGGTGGAGGTGTGGATGAATTCGATGATCGCCGCCAGCTGGTGGTGCTCCGGGCCGGAGCCGCCGGCGGCATGACCGGCCAGCATCACCAGCATCGGGCGCAGGCGTTTGCCGCCGGCGGAGATGATGTGATCGGCAATCTGATTGATCAGCACGACGTCCGAGGCCAGGCGGCGACGGATCAGCGCATCCACCGCGGCCATGTCGGGCGCGGCGAGGGACTGGATCTGGGGCAGGCCCAGGACGGTGGGGAGGTCTTCGGCGATGGTCATGCGCAGGCGTTCGTGATGTACGCCGATTATAGGTGCCCGGGCCGGATCCGTCCCGCCGGGCGCAACCGGCGCCTTCACATTCGCGGTAGCGTGCGGCCGGGATTGGGGCCGCAAAGGCCCGCGCGGGCTGGATTTCCGACCCCGGGCAGGGCGCTTGCCCGGCAGCCGTGCGCGGCAACCCGCCAGGACCGCCGACGGGCAGGTGCGGTAACATTGCCGCACAGACATTCATCGCTGCGCGCCCCCGGGCGCCAGCGCATCATCTCGGAAGCACCTATGGCCCGCGGCATCAACAAAGTCATCCTCGTCGGCAACCTCGGCAACGATCCCGACACCAAGTACACCCAGGCCGGCATGGCGATCACCCGCGTAAGCCTGGCGACCACCAGCATGCGCAAGGATCGCGAAGGCAATAACCAGGAGCGCACCGAGTGGCATCGCGTGGTGTTCTTTGGAAAGCTGGGCGAAATTGCCGGTGAGTACCTGCGCAAGGGCTCGCAGGTGTATGTCGAAGGCGAACTGCGCTACGACAAGTACACCGGTCAGGACGGCGTGGAAAAGTACAGCACCGACATCGTCGCCAACGAAATGCAGATGCTTGGCGGCCGTGGTGAAGGTGGCGGTGGCGGCGGTGGCATGGGCGGCGATCGCCCGCAGCGCACACAGGCCCCGCGTCAGCAGCAGGGCGGTGGTGGCGGTGGACAAGGTGGCGGCTACGGTGGTGGCGATGGCGGCGGCGGGCAGGACTATGCCCCGCGTCGCCAGCAGCCGGCCCAGAAGCAGTCGGCGCCGCCGATGGACGATTTTGCGGACGACGATATTCCGTTCTAGAGGATACCTTTTTAGATATGTAAACAGAGGCTTTTGGCGTGTTTGCCAAAGGCCTTTTTTTGTTGTTAACGATTTCCAACAAGGTCCGACGACTCGTCTTTGACACGCACAGGATTTTCTAGACAGTTCATTGCCACGGAAAATGGCTGATTCGGAGGTTCCATGCGCCGCCCGAACTGTTCCAGGTGCAGCTGACCTCGTCACCGCTGCGGTAGTCCCCTGGTAGTAGTTGCTGATCCTCATGGCGCCCCGGGTGGTTTCTTGGGGAATCGCACCGAAAACTCCAGCAGGTCGGCTCAATTTTCGCTTCGTGGGCGAGGCAGGGTCCGCTGAGATAGGCGTGATGACCGAAGGCGAAACGCGGCGCTAAAGCGATAGTAGGCGTTAACAAGTTGCCCGCTTGCGCGCGGCGTTGTTGACACAAAAACTCCGGTCGGCATCGACTGGATGGACTGGGATCGTCTAGCAGTCCACCTCCTGCGACGCACGACATTCCATCACCGTCATGCACCGCTGGCGCGACAGGCGTTTTGCTCTGCAGCATGGGTTTCGTGCACTGCGTCTTGCAAAAAAGCGATTGCCTACTTTATGGTGCAATCGATTGAATCGCGGCGAATCCTTAGCATTTGATACCGGTTGGGAGGCCGGAAAACGGATGTCTATCCAATCGAGCGGGCCGGCGCCGGCCCCGGGGTTCACGCGTCGGGATGCGCTGCGTGCTGCTGTCGCCGGGAGCATTGGCCTCGGCGTTGCGGGCATGTTGCCTGCGGCTGCCGCTGTCGCTGCAGAGCCGCGCAAGAGCAACCTGAAGCATTCCGTGGCCCGCTGGACGTTTCCGCAGCAGTCCATCGCCCAGCTTTGCCAGACGGTGAAGGGCATCGGGTTCGCCGCCATCGATCTGGTCGGTCCGGCAGATTGGCCTGCGCTGAAGGCCAATGGTGTGTACAGCTCGATGTGCAACGGGGCGGAGATGGGCCTGGACAAGGGCTTCGCCGGCAGCCAGTTCCACGACCAGCTGGTCGAGCGCTACACGCGGCACATCGATCTGGTGGCCGATGCCGGCTATCGCAACCTCATCTGTTTTTCCGGCAACCGCAACGGTATGGACCCCAAGGAAGGCATGGTCCACGCCGAAGCCGGACTCAAGCGCATCCTCGGACATGCCGAGAAGCGCGGCGTCGTGCTGGTGATGGAACTGCTGAACTCCAAGGTCGATCATCCCGACTATCTGTGCGACAACTCGGCATGGGGCGTCGAGCTGTGCCGGCGCATCGGCTCGGATCATTTCGGCCTTCTGTACGACATCTACCACATGCAAATCATGGAGGGCGACATTATCGCCACCATCGGCAAGCATCACGCTTTCTTCAAGCATTACCACACCGCGGGCGTGCCTGGCCGGCACGAGATCGGAGACGATCAGGAACTCCACTATCCCGCCATCTGTCGCGCGATCCGCGATACCGGTTTCGACGGCTATCTGGCGCAGGAATTCATTCCTACGGCGCCTGATCCCGTTGGCTCGCTGCGCGAGGCAATCCGCCTCTGCGACGTCTGAAACGCTATCCACCCAGGTGAAGTAGAACCCATGGCAGACAATCACTACGACGCCATCGTCGTTGGCTCGGGAATCAGTGGCGGTTGGGCGGCGAAGGAGCTGACCGAGAAAGGCCTCAAGGTCCTGATGCTGGAACGCGGACGCAACATCGAGCACGTCAAGGACTATGTCAACGCGATGAAGGAAGTGTGGGATTTCCCGCACTACAACCGGCCGACCCAGGCGATGAAGGCCGACTATCCGGTGTTGAAGCGCGACTACGGCTTGGTCGAAAACCTGCAGGGCATGTGGGCAAACGAACAGGAATCGCCCTACACCGAACTCAAGCGATTCGACTGGTACCGCGCCTATCACGTGGGTGGTCGCTCGCTGCTGTGGGGACGGCAGAGCTATCGCCTGTCGGACCTGGATTTCCAGGCGAATCTCAAGGACGGCATCGCCACCGATTGGCCGATCCGCTACGCCGACCTTGCGCCCTGGTACGACTACGTGGAGAAGTTCGCCGGCATCGCCGGCACGCGCGAGGGCCTGGACGTGTTGCCCGATGGTGAGTTCCTGCCGCCGATCCCGTTGAACATCGTCGAAAAGGACGTGGCCGCGCGGATCAAGAAGGCCTTCGGTGGGACCAGGCACCTGATTCACTCGCGCACCGCGAACATCACCCAGCCCATGGTCGAGCAGGGCCGCGTCAACTGTCAGTACCGCAACAAGTGCATCCTGGGCTGTCCCTTCGGCGCCTACTTCTCGACCCAGTCGGCGACGCTGCCGGCGGCCATGAAGACCGGCAACCTGACGTTGCGGCCCTTCTCGATCGTCAAGGAAGTGCTCTACGACAAGGACCGCAAGCGTGCGCGGGGCGTGGAGATCATCGATGCCGAGAGCGGACAGACCTATCAGTACACGGCCAAGGTCATTTTCCTCAACGCGTCCTCCTTCAACTCGAGCTGGCTGCTGATGAGCTCGGCCACCGATGTCTGGGAAGGCGGGCTGGGTTCTTCGTCCGGCGAGCTGGGGCACAACGTGATGGACCATCATTTCGGCGCGGGCGCCTCCGGCCGGATCGAGGGCTTTGAGGACAAGTACTACTTCGGCCGTCGTCCCTGCGGTTTCTACATTCCGCGTTTCCGTAACGTCGCCGCGGACAGACGTGGCTACCTGCGTGGGTTCGGCTATCAGGGCAGCGCTAGCCGCACCGGGTGGTCGCGCGAGATCGCCGAACTGAACATCGGCGCTGACCTGAAGGACGCGCTGACCCTGCCGGGCAAATGGCGCATCGGCATGACCGGATTCGGCGAAATGCTGCCTCACCACGACAATGCGATTCGCCTGGACCCGCAGCGCAAGGACAAATGGGGATTGCCGGTGCTGGCGATGGATGTGTCCCTGCGCGCGAACGAAAAGGCCATGCGCAAGGACATGGCCGCGGATGCCGCGGAGATGCTGGAGGCCGCCGGCGTCAAGGACGTGCAGATGCACGATGACGACTACGCCCCGGGCAAGGGCATCCATGAGATGGGCACTGCCCGCATGGGCCGCGACCGCAGCAACTCGGTGCTGAACCAGCACAACCAGGTCTGGGACGCGCCGAACGTCTACGTGACCGATGGCGCCTGCATGACGTCCAGCGCCTGCGTGAATCCCTCGCTGACCTACATGGCGCTGACGGCGCGGGCGGCCGATCACGCCGTGCGCGAGCTGAAAGCGGGGAACCTGTGATGGAACGTCGCGAACTGCTGAAGATGATCGTCGCCGCCACGGGCGCGGCCATGGTCGGCCTGCCTGCGCTCGTGCATGGGCAGGCGCCGGCCGCGGGGGCGAAGACGCTCTTCTCCGCCGCCGAGGTCGGCACGCTGGACGAGATCGCCGAGACCATCCTGCCGCGGACCGCAACGCCGGGGGCGAAGGACGCCGGCGCTGGCCCGTTCATGGCGCAATTCGTTAGCGACTGCTATGCCGCCCGGGAGCAGGCGACATTCCGCGCCGGGCTGGTCGAGATCGATAAACGCGCCGGCGGCCGATTCGTGTCGCTGACGCCGCAGGCGCGCACCGAGCTGCTGCGTGCCCTGGATGCAGAAGCCAGGAAACATGTCGTCGAAACGACCGATACCGGCACCGCCGAAATGGCGGGAGCGATCCCGCATTACTTCACCATGATCAAGCAGCTAGCCATTTTCAGCTTCTTCACCTCGAAGGTCGCGGCGACCGAAGTGCTGCGCTACGTCGCCGTGCCGGGTCGCTACGACGGCGACATGGCCTATACCCCCGGTACGCCCGCTTGGGCGATCAACTGATGGACCGCAAGGATGTGCCGATGCGCCACTTCCCCGGGAACACGATGACCAGGCCCCTGCTGATGGTGGCCTGCCTGCTGGCCGCAGCGCCTGCGTTAGCGCAGACCAGCGGCGACCCGTCGCGCGATCCGGCCAAGACCGAGGCGTGGACGCCCGTACCCGCGATCGTGACCACGCGCCCTGGCGGTGCGCCCTCCGATGCGATCGTGCTGTTCGATGGCAAAGATCTCTCCGCTTGGGAGTCGGAGCAGGGCGGTCGGGTACCGTGGAGCGTTGCCGACGGCGCGCTGACCGTGGTCCCGGGGAGCAAGGGCATCCGGACCAAGCAGCGCTTTTGCGACATCCAGCTGCATGTCGAGTGGCGCACGCCCACCGCGACCCGAGGTTTCGAAGGCCAGCAGCGGGGGAACAGCGGCATCTTCCTGCAGGAACTGTATGAGCTGCAGGTGCTCGACAGCGACAACAACCCGACCTATGCCAACGGCCAGGCCGGCGCGATCTACAAGCAGGCCATTCCGCTGGTAAACGCGTCGCGTGCGCCGGGCGAGTGGCAGGCCTACGACATCATTTGGAAGGCGCCCCGCTTCTCGCCGGGGGGCGGGCTCACCTCACCCGCCCGCATCACCGTCCTCCATAACGGCGTGCTGGTGCAGAACGACACCGTCCTGTCGGGCAAGACCGAGTACATCGGCGCCCCGTCGTACTCGCCCCACGCGTGCGCGCCGATCTTCCTGCAGGAGCACGATTCCAAGGTTAGCTACCGCAATATCTGGGTGCGCGAGCTGTAACGCCCGCGCGCAGTTGGCACCGGTCGCTGAGAGCGGCTAACAATACATAGCAAGCAGTCGTCAGATGGGCGTGGGCGGCGCGGAGCAACCGCAGCGTACGAGTGGTACATGCCGCATCGAGCACAGGCCGCGCCCGCCTCGCGGCTGCGCAGTCGTTTTGTGAGTTGCTCTTATTGCGCCAGGAAGCTGGCGATATCGTCGACTTCCTGTTGCGACAGCTGCGAAAAGGGTGGCATCAATCCGCCGCCCTTGCTGATTTTTTCCTTGATCTGCGCGGGCGGCAGCCGCTTGCCCACGTCGGTAAGCGCGGGGAACGTAGGCGGGACGCCCGCGCGATTGGCCCCATGGCAGGCCGTGCAGTGCGTTGCGTAGAGCTGCGCGCCGGCCGTCGGGTCGTCCTTGCACCACGCCGTGGTCGCAAGCGTCGCCCCCAGCAGAGCCACGGCGATTGTCAGGATCGTTTTCAAGCGAGGCTCCTTAGCGCGCTAGCGATGCGCGCCGGCGGGCAGGTGTTCACGCAGGTAGTCAGCACCGGTCTGGATAACCGTGGCCGGATCGCGCGGACGGTCGTGCTCGATGATGTACCAGCGCACGCCGGCACCCGCTGCGGCAGGCAGGATCGCATTCCAGTCCAGCACGCCCTGGCCGACGGAGGCGAAGCCGCCCTCGTCCTCGGCCTGGCCTTTCGGGGCATTGTCCTTGGCATGTACCGCGAACATGCGGCCCTTGAACTTGCCTAGCATCACCGCCGGGTCGTAGCCTGCGCGCGCAACCCAGGCCAGGTCCAACTCGGTCTCGAGATCGGGGCCCGCCGCTGCGAACAGCAGTTCCAGACCGGTCTTGCCATTGAAGTCGACCAGTTCGAAGTCGTGGTTGTGGTAGGCCAGGTGCATGCCCTTGGCACGTAGCCGCTTCGCGATTTGGCCTAGTTCCTTGCCCAATGCGGTCCAGCCTGCGGCATCGGTCGGCCGATCCTTCTCTTCCAGGTAAGGCACCACCAGTGTCGTGTTGCCGATCGACCGGTTGAAGGCCACCACGGCGTCCAGGTTCTTGCGCAGTTCGGCCAGTTGCACGTGCGACGAGATCGCCTTGATCGAATACTTGTCGAGCAGCTGCTTGAGTTGCGCAGCGCTGACGTTGTGCATGCCGACCGTTTCCACCGCGCCCACGCCTGCGTCATGGACGATCTTCAGCTGTTGGTCGAGCGAGCCGGCGTTGCGCAGCGTGTACATCTGCACTGCGATGGGTTTTTGCGGGCCGGTGGCGTCGCGCGCGAAGGCGGGCAGGGTGACGAAGAGCAGCAGTGCGAGGGTCGCGGTCCTGCATATGGCTGTACGCATGAAGAAGTCCTCCCGGGATTCAATCGATGGCCGTCCAGGCGCGCGTCCTGGCCGATGTGATGACGCGATCGACGATCAACGCCGAGCGCACTCCGTCTTCGAAGGTAGGCAGGCCTTCCGGCCGCTCCCCTTCGATGGCGCGATAGGTGTCGGCGACAAACGCCTCGAAGCAATTGCCATAGCCTTGCGCATGCCCGGCCGGCAACGTCGACAGCCGGCGTTGTTCGGCACCGCCGGCACCCGGACCGCGTACGAAGATTTCCTCGCGCTGGTCGGGCAGGCCGATCCACAGCCGTTCGGCGTCCTCCTGGTCGAACGCCACGCTGGCCCTGGCGCCATCGATCTCGAACCAGAGACGATTGCGGCGTCCGGCCGAGACCTGGCTGACCGTCAATGACGCCAGCGTGCCCGCGCCGGTTCTGAACATCGCTGCGGCCACGTCCTCGCTCGCGACCGCCTGCACCGCGCCGCCCGCCGTCGGCGTGCTGAAGCTCTGCCCGGTGAGGGCGCCGCGCTCGGCGATGACGGTCGCGAAGGCAGCGCTGACCTCGACGAAACGCTCGCCGCCGACCCATTCCACCAGGTCGCACCAGTGCGAGCCGATGTCGGCGAACACGCGCGATGCGCCGCCCAGCGCAGGGTCCACGCGCCAGTTGTTGCTGGCAGGGTCCAACAGCCAGTCCTGCAGATAGCTGCCATGGATCAGGCGTAGCGGCCCCAGCTCGCCCTGCGCGATGCGTGCGCGCGCCTCGCGGATCACCGGGTGATAGCGGTAGACGAAGGGGACCGTGGCAACCAGCCCGGTCGAGGCAGCCAGTGCCGCCAATGCTTGGGCGTCTTGCAACGTGGTGGCCAGGGGTTTTTCGCAGATCACGTGCTTGCCGGCTTGCAGCGCCGCCTGCGCCATGGCGCGGTGCAGATGGTTGGGTGTGCAGACGTGCACCACCTGCACCTGCGGATCGGCGACCACGTCCTCGATGTCGCGATAGGCGCGCGGCACACCCCATGACTGCGCCACGTCGCGTGCGCGTTGCGGGGAAGAGGCGGCGATGCCGCGGACCTCGGCACCGGCCAGCAGCGCCGCGCGACGATGCACGGCGCCGATCATGCCGGTGCCGACGATGGCGATTCCAAGCTTGCTCATCGGGTGGGGTTCTCAGGGCGTGGAGGGCGTGGCCGCGACGACAGGCCGGTCGCGGAAGAGCAACAGGAAGGCGATCAACACGACCAACGCCACGCCTGCCGGGAACAGCCAGATCTGCTGCCAGTCCGGGCCCGCCGCCGTGGTGTAGTGCTCCACGACCGCGCCGGACAGGAACGTGCCGATCAACATGCCCACGCCGTACGTTGCCAGGGTGATGAACCCTTGCGCGCTGCTGCGCGCGGCGGGGCCGGCATGCGCATCGGTGTAGATCTGGCCGGTGACGAAGAAGAAGTCGTAGCAGATGCCGTGCAGCAGGATGCCGATCACCAGCAAGGAAAAACCGCCGCCCGCATCGCCAAAGGCGAACATCACGTAGCGCAGCACCCACGCCGCCATGCCCAGCGCCAGCATCGTCTTGACCCCCAACCGCACGAACAGGAACGGCATGGCCAGCATCAACAGCACTTCGGACACCTGACCCAGTGATTGCAGTCCGGCCGCGCCGCGCACGCCCAGATCGTTGAGGTACGGGTTGGTGAAGTTGTAGTAGAACGCCAGCGGGATGCAGATGGCGATGGATGCCAGGAAGAACACCAAATAGGAGCGCGACTTCAGAAGCCGCAGCGAGTCCAGTCCCAGCATCTGTCCCAGCCCGGCGTCGCGCTGTTGCGCCAGCGGCGGCGTGTGCGGCAGGGTGAAGGCATACAGGCCCAGGGCCAGCGATGCCATCGCCGCCATCCGGAAGGTCAGTTCGAGCCGGTGCGCCTGTTCCCAGCCCAGCCAGCCGATCATCACGCCCGCCACGATCCAGCCGACGCTGCCGGCTACCCGCACTGGCGGGAACTGTTTTTCAGGCGATTGCATGTGCCGCATCGCCACGCTGTTGGCCAGTGCCAGCGTCGGCATGAACAGCAGCATGTACCCCATGACGCAGGCGGAGAACATGCCGAAGCTCGTCGCCGTGGACGCCAGCCACATGAGCGCCGCACCTGCCAGGTGCAGCACCGCAAGGATGCGCTGCGCCGCGAAGTAGCGATCTGCGACCAAGCCGACCAGGAAGGGCGCCAAGATGGCGCCGATGGACTGGCTGAGAAACGCCGTCGCCACCTGGCTCGCGCTGGCCTTGAGGGGGCCCTGCACCAGGTACGTGCCCAGGGTCACGAACCATGCTCCCCAGATGAAGAACTGCAGAAACATCATCGCGCCCAAGCGCGACATGGTGTGCCTCATGGCTTGCCCTCCCAGGCGGTATTGGCTTAGAGCGTGTTATGTACTTTGAGGTGAGTGCGAAGCGTCCTGTGGCGCGTCGAGACGCATAACACGCTCTATGTCCCCAGCATGCGGCGCAGCGATTCCTGATCGGCGCCGCTGTCGGCAAAGTCGTCGAACGCGCGTTCGGTCACGCGGATGATGTGGTCGCGGATAAACGCAGCACCCTCGCGTGCGCCGTCTTCCGGATGCTTCAGGCAACACTCCCACTCCAGCACCGCCCAGCCCGGGAAATCGTATTGCGCGAACTTCGAGAAGATCGCCTTGAAGTCGATCTGGCCGTCGCCGAGCGAACGGAACCGCCCCGGGCGATCGATCCAGTCCTGGTAGCCGCCGTACACGCCGCTGTGCGCACTGGCGCGATACTCCGCGTCTTTGACATGGAAGATGCCGATGCGGGCGTGATACCGGTCGATGAAGCCCAGGTAGTCCATCTGCTGCAGCAGCAAGTGGCTGGGGTCGTACAGGATCTTGGCGCGTGGGTGGTGGTCCACGACATCGAGGAAGCGCTCGAAGGTCGCGCCGTCGTGCAGGTCCTCGCCCGGGTGGATCTCGAAGCACAGGTCCACGCCGCAGGCGTCGAAGGCATCCAGAATGGGGCGCCAGCGGCGGCCGAGTTCGGCGAAGGCTTCTTCCACCAGCCCGGGCGGCCGCTGCGGCCAGGGGTATAAGTAGGGCCAGGCCAGCGCGCCGGAGAACGTGGCATGCGCAGTCAGCCCCAGGCGCTGGCTGGCCTTGGCCGCCAACAGCAATTGTTCAACCGCCCAGGCCTGGCGGGCGGCGGGGTTGCCGCGTTTGTCTGACGGTGCGAATCCGTCGAACAGCTGGTCGTAGGCGGGGTGCACGGCGACCAGCTGCCCCTGCAAGTGGGTCGACAACTCGGTGACCTGCAGCCCGTGCCCGGCCAGCATGCCGGCGACGTCGTCGCAGTACGCCTGGCTCTGTGCGGCCTGGGCCAGATCGAACAGGTGCGGCGCGCTGGTCGGCACTTGTACGCCAGAATACCCCAGGCCCGCAGCCCAACCGGCCAGTGTGTCCAAGCGATTGAAGGGAGGTGTGTCGGCGATGAACTGTGCCAGGAATAGCGCCGGACCCTTGAGCGTCTTCAACGTAATTCGCCCTCATGCAATCGATTGAATCATCCTAGCATGGGCCTTCCGCAAGACCCGTTGTGCACTGCACAGCAGAAAGAAGAATCAAGGTCATGGCTACAACCATCTACGACATCGCAAAGCACGTTGGCGTCACCGCCGGCACGGTGTCGCGGGCGCTTTCCCGGCCGGAAAAAGTCCTGCCCGCCACGCGCACGCGTATCGAGCAGGCCGCCGCGGCGCTGGGCTATGTCCCGAACACAGTGGCCAGGACGCTCAAGACCCAGCGCAGCGGCAAGCTCCTGGTCACCGTCCCGGACATCGCCAATCCATTCTTCGCCCAGATCCTGCAGGGCGCGGAGGACGCGGCGCAGGCCGTCGGCTACGCCGTCCTGCTGGGTGATACCCAGCACCAGCCCGATCGCGAGGAGCGCTACGCGCAGATGCTTCTCCGTAACGAGGCAGACGGCCTGATCGTGCTGGGGCACGGCCTCCCGCCGACGGCGCGTGAGATCGTCAAGCAGCTAGGCGCCGCCGCGCCGGTGGTCAACGGATGCGAGTTCGACCCGGCGCTTGGCATCCCCAGCGTCCACATCGACAACGCGGCCGCCGCGCGCGCCATGATGGAACACCTGTATGGACTGGGGCACGAGCGGGTCGCCGTGGTGGGCGGCCCGCCCGACAATCCGCTGCACCAGCAACGCCTGGAAGGGGTCCGGGCCTCCGGCAAGGCACGCGGCCGTCTGCGCAAACTGACCGTCGTGCCGGGCGACTTCTCCGTAGAATCCGGCCATGCGGCTGCGATGGCGCTATTGGCCCGTGTGCCCGCGCCGACCGCGATCTTCTGCTTCAGCGATCAAATGGCGCTGGGCGCCCTGGCCGCTTGCCGGGACCTGGGTATCCGCGTGCCGGATGACCTGTCCATTGTCGGCTTCGACGACCTGGCGTCGTCGAGTTACCTCACGCCGCCATTGACGACCATCCGGCAACCCATGCGAGAGATCGGTGTCCGCGCGGTCAACCTGCTGCTCGCCATCATCGAAAGGGTGGACGTGCCGCTGCAGCAGACGCTGGATTTCAGCTTGATGCTGCGCGGATCCACGGGTGCGCCGAGGGCGAGGTGACGGCAGGGTCAGTCAGTGGAGTGAGGCCGGGCAACGCGGCAGAGCCGTAATCTGGATCAGGCCGACGTACGATCCCGCCCGCTCTGCTTGGCGCGATACAGCGCCGAATCGGCGTCATGCACGATGGCGTCGGGGGTCAACGGTGCTTCGCCGGGTTCGAAGGTGGCGGCGCCGACGCTAACGGTGACGTGCGCGCTGGTGGGGCTCGGCAGATGCATCAGGCCGAGTTCGGCCACCGCGCTGCGCACGGCATCGGCCTGGCGCAGCGCACCGGCGGCATCGGTATGCGGCAGGATCATGCCGAACTCTTCGCCGCCATACCGCGCCGCCACGTCGCTGCTGCGCCGCGAGCAGCCGGCGATGGCGCCGGCAATCAGGCGCAGGCAGGCGTCGCCATTCACATGGCCATAGGTGTCGTTATAGAGCTTGAAGTGATCGACATCGATCATCAGCACCGATAACGGCGCTTGCAGGCGTACCGCATCCTGCAAGGCCTGCGACAACCGATAATCGAACGCGCGTCGGTTGGCGACGCCGGTCAATGCATCCACCCAGGCCTCGGAACTGAGTTTGGCTTCGTTGCGATGCATGCGGCGCAGCTGCAGGTCCAGCCAGATGCCCACGCCCAGCAGCAGGGCGCAGCCAAGCGTGGCGATCACGATGCGCTGGTCCGCGGCATGCCGCCAATTGGCCAGCGCATCGTCCACCGACACGCCGGTCAGCACGCTCAGCGGATACGGCCGTGCCGGGGCGAAGCTGGAGATGCGCTCCACGCCATCGATCGGCGAGCGATAGGTCGCCGTGCCATGTCGGCGCGCGCGCATGTTGACGTAGATCGAGGTGCCGGCAATCGAGCTGCCGATCACGCCCTGCTTGTCGGGCCGGCGTAACAGCACGATGCCATCGTCGTTGATCATGCCGATGGTGCCGTGCGGGCCGACGTCGAAGGTGCTGTAGTGCTGCTGGAAATACTTCAGCTGCAGCGTCACCAGCACCACCCCGGCAAAGTCGCCGTCCGGGCCGTTGAGCCGGCGGCTCAGTGTCAGCACCCAGCTGCCATCGGAGCGGCTTTTGACCGGTGCGCCGACCAGCGACAACGCATCGCGATGGTCGCGGTGATACTTGAAGTAGGCGCGGTCGGCGTTGTTATGCGTCTTGGGGGTGCTATCCAGCGACGAGCTGACCCAGCTGCCATCTGCCGCGTAGATGAAGATGCCATGCAGGCGGTCCGAACGCCTTGCCTCGCGCACCAGGAATTCGTGCATTGCTGCGCGCGCGCTGGTATTGCCCTGGTCGTGCTCGACGCGCGCGACCAGGCCGGACAGCACTGCGTCGGCGATCGACATGGTGTCGCTGGCATGCTGCGCCAGCGAGTTAGCAAGGTTCAACGACTGCGCTTCGGCACCGCGCAGCGCGGATGCACGTTCTTCATGGATGGACCAGTACTCCGAACCGAGCAGTAGCATGCACGCCATGGTCAGCACGAAGTGCAACGCAATGCGTTGTGCACGTTGCCGCCGCCGCTTGGTGGGTGATGTCACTGTGGCTACCTGTCCAGACACCTGAGCGATGCAACCGGTGTGCCAGCCTACGCGTCGCTGCGGTCGCTACCGCGTGCAAACGCGGTTGCGCAATGCGATTTTGTGATTTGCAGCGCATTGGAGCGCGGCAAACCGGTACGCGGCAATGCGGCGCAGCACGCAGATCCCGTTGCGGGTCCTGGTATCGCGCCATCGGCAGCGAGTCACCGACAGGCAACATGCTGCAGCCTTTTCAAGCCAGCTCGACTGCATTCGCATCACGGTACGCGTGCTATCCCTGGGCTCGAATCATCATCTGAGGAGTTCCCCCATGCGCGCCATTCGTCTCTCGCATCCCGCCGGTCTGAACGCACTGCAGTCGGTCGAATTGCCCGATCCGGGCCAGCCTGCACGCGGGCAGATCCGTGTGCGTCTGCATGCGAGCTCGCTCAATTTCCATGACCTGGGCGTTGTGCTCGGTCAGATGCCGACGGCCGATGGACGCATCCCGATGTCCGACGGTGCCGGCGTGATCGAAGCGATCGGCCCGGAGGTCGACGAGTTCGCCGTCGGCGACCACGTGGTGTCCACCTTTTTCCCGCAGTGGTTGGATGGCGAGCCGCTGCACGCCGGTTTTGCGACCACGCCAGGCGATGGCGTCGATGGGTATGCACGTACCGCGGTTGTGGCCGCTGCGCAGGCATTTACCCATGCGCCGGTCGGTTACAGCCACGCCGAGGCGGCCACCTTGACCACCGCTGGCGTTACCGCCTGGCGGGCGCTGGTTGTCAACGGCGGCCTGAAAGCGGGCGATACCGTGCTGGTGCTGGGCACCGGCGGGGTATCGATCTTTGCGTTGCAGTTCGCCAAGGCGATGGGCGCGAGCGTGATCGCCACATCCTCGTCCGACGAGAAGCTGGAAAAGGTCCGCACGCTCGGTGCCGATCACGTCATCAACTATCGGCAGCACGCCGAGTGGTCGCGGCAGGTGCTGGAGATCACCGACGGACGCGGGGTGGATCATGTGGTCGAGGTCGGTGGACCCGGCACGCTGGCGCAATCGATCCGTTCCGCGCGGGTGGGCGGGCACATCGCCTTGATCGGCGTGTTGACCGGTGCGGCTGGCCCGGTGCCGACCGCCGAGATGATGGGGCGTCAGCAGCGTCTGCAAGGGTTGGTGGTCGGCAGTCGCCGGCATCAGCAAGCGCTGGTGCGCGCACTGGACGGGCTGCCGCTGCGCCCGGTCATCGACCGCAGCTATGCGTTGAATGAGATCGGCGAGGCGTTTGCCTTGCAGAAGGCCGGCGGGCATCTGGGCAAGATCGTGCTGGAGTTTTAAGAATGGATTCCTGCGCGCTGGCTGCAACGCCGACGCCAGCGCGCCCAGGCAAGCACGTTTTCATGCGTTGCAGCATCAGCACCCGCAACGCATCTGCTGATGCCGAACACGGTTTCATAACGGTGGGGTGGTGGTGCGCGTCGCGGTCGGCATGTGATCACGCGCGCAGCGGATGATGCAGAAATCCGTTGTATCGCTGCGGCGCGCTCCAATCACGCCGCACAGTGATGAGCACGTTTCATAGACGCATGCCAGCTCCAACGCCAATGCACGGGCAGGCGACAACTAGAATCGGGTAACGACCGATTGCATCGCTCCCAAGTGCCGCACTCACGCGCTTGTGACCGACGGCCCTGCACATTGATAAAGAACTGTATTAGCCAGCATTGTTGGAGATGCCAGCCATGAGAAACATCAAGATGACCCGTCGCGAAGTACTGATCGCTGGCACGGCATCGGCAGCCGGTGTTGCCGCAACCCAATCGATGGCTGCCACTGCCGTGTCGCAACGTCAGGCAGTGGAGCCTGCCAACGCGTCCAGCCAGGTTGCCTTTGAAGTCAATGGCAAGCCGGTGACGCTGACACTGGATAACCGCACCACCTTGCTGGACGCATTGCGCGAGCACCTGCAGTTGACCGGCACCAAAAAGGGCTGCGATCACGGCCAGTGCGGCGCGTGTA
This sequence comes from Xanthomonas sp. Leaf148, assembly GCF_001423585.1. Taxonomy (GTDB): domain Bacteria; phylum Pseudomonadota; class Gammaproteobacteria; order Xanthomonadales; family Xanthomonadaceae; genus Xanthomonas. The sequence continues at coordinate 1,584,715 of NZ_LMOP01000008.1, forward strand.
CGGTCATCGTCGACGGGCAGCGCATGAATTCCTGCCTGTCGCTGGCGGTGATGCATCAGGGCGCAAAGGTCACCACCATCGAGGGCCTGGGCACACCGGACAAACTGCATCCGATGCAGGCGGCCTTCGTCAAACACGATGGCTATCAGTGCGGCTATTGCACGCCGGGGCAGATCTGTTCGGCAGTGGCCGTGCTGGATGAAGTCAAACGCGGCATTCCCAGCCATGTGACCGAGGACCTGACGGCCAAGACCCGGCTCACCACGCCCGAACTGCAGGAGCGCATGAGCGGCAATATCTGCCGCTGCGGTGCGTATTCCAACATCGTCGAAGCGATCAACGAAGTTGCCGGAGAACGCGCATGAAGGCTTTCAGTTACGAGCGCGCTACCTCGGCGGCAGATGCCGCGGCCAAAGCCGCGCGCCAGCCGGGCGCCAAGTTCATCGCCGGCGGCACCAATCTGCTCGATCTGATGAAGTTGCAGATCGAAACGCCATCGCATCTGATCGACGTCAATGGCTTAAGCCTGGACACCATCGACGCAACGCCGGACGGCGGTTTGCGCATCGGCGCGCTGGTGCGCAATACCGATCTTGCGGCAGATACGCGTGTTCGTCGCGATTACGCGGTGCTGTCGCGCGCGCTGCTGGCAGGTGCGTCCGGCCAGCTGCGCAATCGCGCGACCACGGCGGGCAATCTGCTGCAGCGCACGCGTTGCCCGTATTTTTACGACACCAATCAGCCGTGCAACAAGCGCCTGCCTGGTAGTGGCTGCGCGGCGATCGGCGGCTTCAACCGTCAGCTGGCCATCATTGGCACCAGCGAAGCCTGCATCGCCACCCATCCCAGCGATATGGCCATCGCCATGCGTGTGCTCGATGCCACGGTGGAAACGGTGCGCCCGGATGGACAGACGCGCGCGCTGCCGTTGGCCGACTTCTATCGCGCGCCAGGTACGACGCCGCATATGGAGACCGCGCTGGAACGTGGCGAGCTGATCACCGCCGTCACCTTGCCCAAGCCGCTTGGCGGAACGCATGTCTATCGCAAGGTGCGCGACCGTGCGTCTTACGCTTTTGCCTTGGTCTCGGTTGCCGCTGTCGTGCAGCGCGACGGCGCCGCGCGCATCGGCGTCGGTGGCGTGGCGCACAAGCCGTGGCGCAGCGAAGCTGCCGAAGCGCAGTCGCGCCAGGGTGCACGCGCCATCGCTTCTGTGCTGCTGGACGGCGCACAGCCCACCGAACACAACGCATTCAAAGTGCCGCTGGTGGAACGCACGTTGACCGCGATCCTGGCCGACGCGAGGGCCTGATATGAAATTCGACACTCCTGCCGGTACCAATCCCATCGATCAAGGCAAGGTCGTCGGCAAGCCCGTCGATCGCATCGACGGGCCGCTCAAGACCACCGGCCAAGCGCCGTATGCCTACGAACATCACGATCTGCCAGGCCGCGCTGCCTACGGCCACGTCGTGGGGGCGGGGATCGCCAAGGGCACGATCCGTAGCATCGACCTGAGCGCGGCGCGCAACGCGCCCGGTGTGCTCGGTATCGTCTCTGCGCAGAACGCCGGCAAGCTGCACAAGGGCAAGCTCAATACCGCCAAATTGCTGGGCGGCCCGGAGATCCAGCACTACCACCAGGCGATTGCGGTGGTGGTTGCAGAGACCTTCGAGCAGGCACGCGCAGCGGGTCAGTTGATCAAGGTCGAATACGGCCGCCAGGTCGGCGTATACGATCTGAAAAAAGCGCGCGATGGCGCCAAGGTCACCAAGGAAGGCGGCGCACCCAATAGCGCCGTCGGCGACTTCGATGGCGCCTTCGCTGCAGCGCCGGTGCAGCTGGATGCCGAATACACCACACCCGATCACTCGCACGCCATGATGGAGCCGCACGCGTCCACTGCGATGTGGGACGGCGACAAGCTCAGCGTGTGGACATCCAACCAAATGATCAACTGGGGCGCGCGCGACCTTGCGGTGACGTTGGGCATCCCGCGCGAAAACGTGCGGATCATGTCGCCGTACGTCGGTGGCGGTTTTGGCAGCAAGCTGTTTTTGCGTGCCGATGCGGTGCTGGCCGCGCTGGCTGCGCGCGAAGTCAAACGGCCGGTCAAGGTGATGCTGCCGCGCCCGCTGATCGCCAACAACACCACTCATCGTCCGGCCACCGTGCAGCGCATCCGCATCGGTGCCGAGCGCGATGGCAAGATCACCGCGATCGCACACGAAAGCTGGTCGGGCGATCTCGCCGGCGGTGCGCCGGAAATCGCTGCCTCGCAAACGCAATTGTTGTATGCCGGGGCCAACCGCCTGATCGCAACGCGCCTGGCGGTGATGGATCTTCCCGAGGGCAACGCCATGCGTGCGCCCGGCGAGGCGCCGGGGTTGATGGCGCTGGAAGTGGCGATGGACGAAATGGCCGAGAAGCTGGAGATGGACCCGGTCAAATTCCGCATCGTCAATGACACCCAGGTGGACCCGGAAAATCCGCAGCGGCCGTTTTCGCAGCGGCAGCTGGTCAAGTGTCTGGAAGATGGGGCAAAGCAGTTTGGTTGGTCCAAGCGCAAGCGCACGCCTGGCAGTACCCGCGATGGACGTTGGCTGGTCGGCATGGGCGTGGCCGCTGCATTCCGCAACGCCATCGCCATGACTTCCGGGGCGCGCATGCGCCTGGAGCAAGGCGGCCGCGTGGTGGTGGAAACCGACATGACCGACATCGGTACCGGCTCTTACACCATCATTGCGCAGACCGCTGCCGAGATGCTCGGTGTGCCGTTGAACTGGGTCGACGTGCGGCTGGGCGATTCGAGCTTCCCCGCATCGTCCGGTTCCGGTGGACAGTGGGGCGCCAACAGTTCCACCGCCGGCGTGTACGCGGCAGCGGTCAAGCTGCGCGAAGCGATCGCCGGTCGACTAGGGCTGGACCCGGCCAAGGCCGAGTTTGCCGACGGTCACGTGCGTGCCGGCGGCAAGCGCATCCCACTCGGCGATGCCGCAGCGAACGGCGCCTTGGTGGTGGAGGACAAGATCGAATTCGGTGACCTGTCCAAAACCCATCAGTTGTCGACCTTCGGTGCGCACTTTGTCGAAGTGGGCGTGGATGTCACCACGGCCGAGGTGCGCATCCGCCGCATGCTCGCGGTCTGCGCGGCCGGACGCATCCTCAATCCCAAATCGGCACGCAGCCAGGTGATCGGCGGCATGACCATGGGCGCGGGCGCGGCATTGATGGAAGAGCTGGCGGTGGACAAGCGCTTCGGCTTCTTCGTCAATCACGACCTGGCCGGTTACGAAGTGCCGGTGCATGCGGACATCCCGCACCAGGAAGTGATATTCCTGGAAGAAAGCGACCCGATGTCCTCGCCGATGAAGGCCAAGGGCGTGGGCGAGTTGGGGATTTGCGGCGTGGCGGCGGCGATTGCCAACGCGGTCTACAACGCCACCGGTGTGCGCGTGCGCGATTACCCGGTGACATTGGAAAAATTGCTGCCGCACCTGCCCGAGCAGCTGCGCGCGTGAGCGCGGTCGTCGCTCCGGCCACGCATGCAGCGCCGGCCGAGCCGGCGTGGCCGGCATGGCCGAGCTACGCATTGCATGACGATCTGCTGCCGGTGCTGACGGCGTGGCACCGCGCCGGTCAGCGGGTTGCGATTGCGACATTGATGGAGGTGCAGGGCTCCTCGCCGCGCCCCCTGGGCAGCGAAATGGCGATCGGGGCAGATGGCCGGGTTGCCGGTTATGTGTCCGGCGGCTGCGTCGAAGCGGCCGTGGCGCATGAAGCCATGGCCACGTTGCGCGACGGGCAGCCGCGGTGGCTGGACTACGGCGAGGGTAGCGAGGTGCTGGACATCCAGCTCAGCTGCGGCGGTCGCATCGGTGTGCTGGTCTGGCCGGTGCCGGATCTGTCCGAATATCTGGCGCGCTCGCGCAATGCGCGCCACCACCGCCGCGCGTTTCATGTGGCGCTGGATCACAGTACCGGAAGCGTGCGCTACCTATCGACTGTGCATGACGCCCGTCCAGGCGAATTTCTGCGCGTCCATCGCCCGCCACTGCGGCTGGTCCTGGTCGGCGCGGACCCGGCATTGCTGGTGCTGCTGGCGTTGGCAAATCAAATGGGCATCGAGACGCGCGTGCTGCGCCCGCACGGCCCCAGCGAGCCGCCGCCCGGTCTTGCGCCGGAACACTACGATCGCCGTGCGCTACGCGATGCGTTGCACGATGTGCAGCTGGATGCCGGCACTGCCTTGTACAGCCTGGCGCACGACAGCGAGGTCGATTTGCAGGTCGCGTGCCGCGGCCTGGCATCCGATGCGGCATGTATCGGCATCCTGGGCAGCCGGAACAAGCGCGACACCCGTCTGCAGGCATTGCGCGCGCTGGGGCATGACGATGCCGCGCTTGCGCGTCTGCGCTTGCCTGCGGGTTGGCGGATGGGTCGCTCATCGCCGCACACCATCGCACTGGGCATCATCGCCGAAGCGACGCAGGCTGTAGCGGATCTGCAGATCGTTGCGGCTACGGCTTAGAGCAGCTTACAAAACCACTGTGCAGCCGCTAGCGGGCGCCGCCGGTGCTCGGAATCCGCATGTACCACTTGTACACTCCGGTTTCTTCGCGCCGTCCGCACCCACCTGACGACTGCTCGCTCTGTTTTTTTAGCCGCTCTTAGGCCGTTGTGGGTCTGCTGTCTGGTTTGTTGCGTCGCGCTTTGTGCGCCTTTGGTTTTCGCCAGCAGTTGTGCTTCGTGCAAGCGATGCTTCTGGAAAAAGCCATGCGCGTGCGCGCGATTCATAGGAATCTGCACTACGCATAGCGCATCGGTCATTTCGACAACGTCGATAAAATCCCGGTGATGCATCTGTCGCGCGTTGCTGCTTGCGACGCATGAACGCATGGCGCGTGCGCTTCACGCAGTCGATGCGTCGTGCAGTCACTCCGCACGCACAACGCGGCCTCTACGCTGAGGCGGTCTCCATTACGCACGACGTCGCCATGTCTCCTGATCTCTTCTCTGATGACGCCGTGTTTTGCGACATGTCCATTGTGGAATCGCCTCGTATTGGTGGCTTTTTGCACGCAATGCTTAGCGACGCACGCAGGTTGCATCCTGCGCGCAGTCACGGTGGTGCATGCGGCAGTTGTCACGCGCTGACCAGGCCTTGCATATGAGCAGCGACCACGCCGCACTGGTGTTGGCAGCAGGTGCGGGGAGCCGGCTCGGCCGCTCAAAACAATTGCTGATGCGCGATGGCGAACCGTTGCTGCGTCGCGCTGCACGTATCGCATTGCAAACCGCACCACGCCGCTGCGTCGTCGTGCTGGGCGCCGATGCCGACAGGCTGGCCGCTGTGCTGCAGGGACTGGACGTGGAAGTGCTGCGGCACGCCGACTGGTCTGCTGGAATGGGCTCCAGCCTGGCAGCGCTGCGCCGGCATGTGCAGGACGATGCGACGTTGCGACGCAGCCTGATTCTGGGGTGCGACCAACCGGCACTGGAGGCGCCGCACTTGCGTGCCTTGCTGGACGAAGCCGACCGTGCCGCGTCGGGGTGCGCCACCAGCGGCTACGCCGGCGTGCGCGGTATTCCCGCGGTGGTAACGCACACTGCCTGGGCGGACGTTGCGCTGCAGGGCGATAACGGCTTGCGCGCGCTGTTCGCCAGCCTGGATGTCCAAACGCTGGGCTGCGTCAGCGCACCGGCGCTGGCGCTGGATGTGGATACGCCTGCCGATCTGGCGGCAGCGCAACAACGCGGGTGGGTGGACCAAGATTGAGACGCGATGACGGGTATCGGCCAGCGATCCCCGACACCCTATTAGGCAAATCGCCGACGCCGATCAGGACCAGAGCACCAAGGCTTCCCTGACGACCAGAACGTAGCCCACCACCATCGCGGTCTTGACCGGAAACTGGAACTTTCTGAGCAGATACATGCCAACCCTCCCCAAGGTCTCGTCCGAGCGCGCCGTGATCCCCTGCAAGCCGTCTGCGCTCTTGTGACGGCCGCTTGTGAAGATTTCTTCACCCTTGCAGCCGAATGTAGCGCTCGACGTGAACTGTGTCACGTAAGAATTTTCTTACTCGGATGCCAGTGTCCGCCCGACAGTCGGGAAATGCGTAAAACCGCATGCTGGCTATGCCAAACGCGGGGCCACCGGCCACTCTCCCGCGGCCCCTTGAGTAAGGGCCTGTTGGCTTACGGATCGGCATGGCTTGCCGCAATCTCTCGCGTGATGCGCCTGTTCGGCGCACTCGCACCTGTGCTTGACCGCTGTACCCACCGGCCGGAGGCCACATGGACCAGTCCCGCTACGTCGTACGCATTCATCCCGAACAAGGCGGCTGGTGGGTGACCCGTCCGGAATGGTCGCCGCTGCGCTACCTGCGCGAGCAGGGCGCCCTGGAAAATGCCGAACTCATGGCCAAACTGCACTGCCTGACCACTGGCCAGCCCAGCGGCGTGGTGCTGGATACCGCCGACGGCGAACGCGTGGTGCGGCGCTACGGCTGAGGGTTGGTCTTGCGTCCAGCGTCGATTGCCGGGGCCAGGCCGGCAGGGCTGCCTGATCGGTGTGGATGGAGCCGCATGCTGACGACGCTGTGCTGAGTTCAAGTGGCTGCCGTCTTGCGGCCTGAGGCAGGAGCGTCGTGCTCAACCGAGCGTGCAATATCGCCAGGTCGTCCCTGCCTAGCCAGGCACCGCGGTAGCGCATGGACCGTGCTCGATCACCTCACACGGCCGTTGTCGGATGCGTCGGTGGGGTTTGCGCCACCAACGCGGTCGGCTAGATTCGTTGTTATCGGCCGCTCCTGGTTCGATCCGCGTTGGCGGCCCTCTGTCCGGATGACCGCCTGCGGTGAATGCGCCTGCGTCTGCACTGATTCAAAACGATATCGTCGTCTTCGGCCTGATTGCCGCCACCCTGGGTGCGGTGTTCTGGACTTCATCGCGCGAGCAAGGCCCGTGGCGGCGCTTCTATGCCGTGGTACCGGCCTTGTTGCTGTGCTATCTGCTGCCCGGCATCTACAACACCGTCGGGTTGATCGATGGTGCCAACACGCGCTTGTACAACCCCATCGCCCGCGACGTGCTGTTGCCGGCCGCATTGATCCTGCTCACCCTGAGCATCGATCTGCGCGCGATCCTTGGGCTGGGGCCCAAACTGGTCGCCATGTATCTGGGCGCCTCGGCGAGCATCATGCTGGGCGCTGTGGTCGCCTTCTGGGTCATGCGATGGCTGCACCCGGCCACCGTCGCGGGCGACACCTGGGCAGGCATGGCGGCATTGGCCGGCAGCTGGATCGGCGGCGGCGCCAACATGCTGGCGATGCGCGAAGTGTTCAATGTCGATGCGACCACGTTCGGGCAGTTTGCGGTGGTCGATGTGGGCGTCGGCTACGTGTGGATGGCGGCGCTGATCTTCCTGGCCGGACGCGCGCGCAAGATCGATGAGCGCAGCGGTGCAGACACCCGTGCGCTGGACGCCTTGCAGGAGCGCATGGCGCGCTTCCAGGCCGAACATGCGCGCATCCCCAGCCTGGCCGACCTGATGGTGATCGTGGCAGTGGCATTCGGCGGCATCGGCCTTGCCCATGCGCTCGCAAGCCCGTTGGCGGCCTGGTGCAAGGCGCACCTGAGCTGGGCCGGCCAGTTCAGTCTGGATGCGCCGTTCGTGTGGGTGGTGGTGCTGGCGACCAGCCTGGGATTGCTGCTGAGCTTCACCCGTGCACGGACCCTGGAAGGCGCGGGCGCGTCCAAGATCGGCTCGCTGCTGCTGTATTTCCTGATTGCCTGCATTGGCATGCAGATGGACCTGCTGGCGCTGCTGGATCGGCCATGGCTGTTCCTGCTCGGGCTGATCTGGATCGCCGTGCACATCGGCTTGCTGTGGGCGCTGGGCCGCTGGTTGCGGGTGCCGTTCTTCTATTTTGCGATCGGCTCGCAGTCCAACATCGGCGGCCCGGCGTCCGCGCCGGTCGTCGCTGCGGCGTTCCACCCGGCGTTGGCCCCGGTGGGCGTGTTGCTGGGCACGATGGGCTACGCCACCGGCACCTATCTGGCGTATCTGGTCGGCATCACCTTGCGGGCGATGGCCGGCGCAGGCTAGTGCCGCGTTGTGCCGTGGCGGCCAGAGTCATGGAGCTGCTGCTTGGAACAGCTCCATGACCTCTCCGGTCGGTTTACTGCAACAACGAGATTGTCACTTGCGCGACCCTCCCGCACCGCACGCGTCTGCCTGACGAAGACGGCGTGCGGCACGGTTTGCCGCGTGCGTTATTGCTGGATCGCGCGGCGCTGCTCTTCCTGCTGCTGGGCAGGCTGATGGGTGTGCTGCTGGTTCTGCTGCTGCAGCTGACTGACATTGCCTTGCGCTGGCTCATTGGCAGCGGACGCGGTCTGCACATGGCTGCGCAGATGCGCTGGGTCGTCCATGCGGCCTTGCACCGCAATCAGGCTGTCGCCATCGCGGTTAGGGACCAAGTAATCGATCCGCTGCAGGCCGTCGTTGCCTGCACGCACGGCCACGCTGGCGGCGGTGTTGATAAACGCGGTGTCATCGTGCAACCCCAGCCGCTCGCGTTGGCCGTCCAGTTGCACCACAGCGTCGTTGAACAACTGGCTGCCCGGCTGCAGCGCCGCGCCGCGTGCCTGATCGGGCGATTGCATGTCCTGTGCCTTGATCACCGAGTCCATTCCGTGCAGGTCCAGACGATGCTTCAGCATCATGCCGGGCACCAGGCGTTGCCCGAACGACAGCGGATCCGGCTCCGGCAATTCGATCTGATGACCTGCCGCATTGGGCATGGTCCACTTCAGCGGAATGCTGTCTTCCTGCAAGTGGGTGAGGATCTCGTTCTTGACGTGGTAGCCGCGAATCAGCTCCTCGCTGGCGTACTGCTTGGCTGCCGACGCATCCAGGCCCTGGCGTTCGAGGGTACGGTCGTTGACGCCGGCGGCGTTGTACGTCACTGCGGGAATGTCGTTGATCATTGCCGACGCCGACGCCAGACCACCGCCCAACGAGTGACCGGAGATCACCACCTGGTCGCCGAACGCCTGCTTGGCCTGGCTGCCGAGCTGGATGGCCGATGCATATTGCGCATCGTCGAAGCCCAAGCCCTGGCCGATGTTGTGCTTCCAGTCCTTGCCTTCGTCGGTGCCGCAAAAACCGAGCACCACCTGGCCTTGATCGTTGCGATAAAACGCGGCATCGAAGCCGCTTTTGGCGTCGTGCAATAGTGCCGGATCGATACCGGCCTGCTGCAGCGCGCTGTCGTCCATGCGCGACCAGCCGTTGGCCAGCGGCGCGAAGGTTTCAGCGCCACCTTCGCGGCGTTGATTGGCAGTGGCGTAGAGATCTTGCAGCAGCTCTGGAAACTGCCGGTCCTGTGGTTGCGGTTGTTGTCCGCGCATCGACTCTGCGAACGGAGTGGATGCAGCAGTGGATGAAGTGGATTCTGACGGGGGCATGCGCGGCTCCTTGCGTGCGTCGTATGGAAAGCGCGCTTAGCGGCTGCTTTCCACGGGAATGTTGTGGGCGCTCAACCACGCGCGCACATCCGATCTGACCTGTTGTCCGGTGGCATTGAGCAGCCGATCCGGCGTGGTGAAGAAATACGCCTGGAAGGTTTTCTGCTGTGCATTGCGCACCGTGGGGTCTACACCGGCCTTGAGCAATTGCAGCACTGCAGGACTAGCGGCGCCGCTCTGTGCGGCCAGATGCAGCAGGCTGTTACCGGTGTGGTCGACACGCTTCACGTCGGCGCCTGCATCGAGCAACAGGCCGATCTGCGCATCGCGCTTGCTCTGTACGGCGCGAAACAATGGAGTCCAGCCGGCACGCGCGCTGACCACATCGATCGGCGCCTTGTGCTGCAGCAGAATCTTCAGATACTCCGGGTCCTGCGCCATGGCGGCCATGTGCACGACCGTTTCCTGGTCCATGCCCGGCACCGATGGGTCCGCGCCTGCGTCGAGCAGGGCGTCCAATGCGCGTGGTTGTTCGTTCCAGATCGCCCATTCCAGCAAGGTCACGTTCTGATCGCCATGTGCGGCCAGATCGACGGTGGGGGCGAGTGTTTTGATCCGCGCAACGTCGCCGTGCGCGATGGCGTTGGCGATGTCGGTCAGACCGGGGTCGCGGAAAGCGACGGTGTGGTCCTGCAGCGTAGCTGACATGGTGGTTTGCTCCTTGGCACCCGGCGAGGCGGTGCATGAGACCGCGAAAAACGAGGTCGCAAGAACGAGCAGGGTGGGGAATCGCGTCTGCATCGAAATCTCCTTCTCCTGATCGCATTCCTGGTGGCGCTGCGGCAAGTCCGGCCGCAGCGGGGCCGATCCTACCAGCTGTAAAAATCGCAAGCGGTAAGATTTCGTGACATGGCGCGGAGGATGGTTGGGCGGTCGGGTCTGCTTGATGACGGCCGGTTTGATGTAAACGTACGGGCGTATTCGTCACCTGCAGGTGCAGTGCGCCACAGCCGACGGTCACGACACGGCCGGCATAATGGCGCTTTGCGAGCAGATGGGTGCAATGGCGTACGAGCTACTGATCAGTGACTGCGATGGGGTTCTTGTCGACAGCGAGATACTGGCCGACCGGGTGATGCGCGAGGCGCTGGCGGCGTTCGTGCCGGCCGAACCGTTGGAACATCTACTGGAAACCACCTTCGGGCAGACCACACGCGAGGTGTTGCGGCGGGTGGAAGAGCACTTTGCGCTGCAGTTGCCCGAGACCTTGCTGGCGCAGATTCAGGCACACAGCGAGGCCTTGATCAGCGCCGAGGTGCAACCGATTCCCGGCGTGCGCGAGGCGCTGGAGCAGATTTCGCTGCCGCTGGCAGTGGCCTCCAACAGCCGCCGCCACAACGTGATCGCATCGGTGGAGCGGGCCGGGCTCACGGCGCGTGCGGCAGGGCGAGTCTTCAGTGCCGACATGGTGGAGCGACCCAAGCCGGCACCGGATGTGTATCTGCTGGCCGCCCGCACGGCCGGTGTGGCGCCGGAGCGGTGCCTGGTGATCGAAGACAGCCCCACCGGCGCGACCGCTGCGCTGGCGGCAGGCATGCAGGTGCTGGGCTTTACCGGTGCCAGCCATATTCCGCAGGGGCACGGCGACACCTTGCGACGGATCGGCGTGCTGGAGGTGTTCGACAATATGCGCGATTTGCCCGCGTTGTTCGCGCGGCTCGCGCAAGAGCGCGCTGGTTGAGGATGTCGAGTCGCAGCATCGTTTGGCTGCGGTCAAATGCTTGGATCGAAAGCCTAGTTGGTCGAGCGTGCGATGCCCTCACCGCTTGCGGGACACGTCGTCAACCCGTCCCTGGGGGCTCGGTGGCGGCATCCATGCCGCCACACGGTCCCGCAATCGGTGAGGACACCGCACCAGAACGTTGGTCGGTCGCTAGGTGAAAAGCGGGCCATCTCGCTGGTTGCATTGGCTTGCTGCTGCGGGTCGCAACTCCATTGAGAGTTAGCGAATTAGAAGCACCTCATGCATTGCTTGCATCTTGCACATCGACCATCTCGACTGGTCCTTGCCCGCTCACCGTCGCGGGACCTTACGCGGCATGGATGCCGCGTAAGAGCTTACAAGGACGTACTTGCAGCGTGTCCCGCGACGGTGAGCGGGCAAGGGGCCTGGAGCGATACTGCAGATCAAGCGTTCTGCTTTATGGACTGTCCTGCAAGAGCAGTCGAGCAGTCGCCTTTTTGTGATATCGCAGATCAGCCGTCCTGTCTTGAGGCGTGCCCCGACAGTGGGCGAGAGTCGCCCTGTAGCGACGTCGCAGATCAGCCGCTCCGCCCTCGGCAGTTTCACGATGTTTGGCGGAAGAAGGCCTGCAGTAACGCGCAAGCCCCGAACGCAACAGGGCGCGATTCGCATCGCGCCCTGTTGCATTTGCATCGGTCGATCAACCGATCAGCAGCAGCGAAACCCGCTCTTGCCGCCGTAGCGTGCGTCCTGCCGCTCGCGGAAGAACGCGGGGTAATCCATCACCGGTTTGTCGGGGTGTTTTTCCAGCATGTGCCGCACGTAGTTGTCGTAGTCGGGAATGCCGCAGCACAGGCGCGCGGTTTGGATGAGCCGCCGCCAGATGCGGCGATGCACCTGATATTGGCTGGCAAGAACGAGTTGGGTGCCCATTACAGATCCGCCATCTGATGTGGCTGCAAGGCCACGTACGGGGTTTCGCGGTCGCTGCGCTGCGGGTTGCGGCGCGCAATCACGATCGTCTTGACCGCATAGATCAGGATCGAGCCGACCACGAACAGAAACAGCACGGTCAGCCCGGTGTTGACGTAGGCATTGGTGACGATCTGCTGCATCTGCGGCACGGTCTTGGCCGGTGCGGTGATGGTGTTGCTGGCGATGGCGGCCTGGTACTTGTGCGCCTGTGCCAGGAAACCCTGCGCCGGGTTGCTGTCGAAGATCTTGATCAGCCCGGCGTAGGTCGTGCACAGCAACAACCACAGCGCCGGCACGATGGTGACCCACGCATAGCGGTCGCGCTTCATCTTGAACAGCACCACGGTGCCGAGCATCAACGCGATACCCGCCAGCATCTGGTTGGAGATGCCGAACAACGGCCACAGCGTCTGGATGCCGCCGAACGGATCGATCACGCCGGTGTAGAGCAGATAGCCCCACAGCGCCACGCAGCCAGCGGTGGCGATGATGTTGGCGGTCCACGATTCGGTTTTCTTCAGCGCCGGGATGAAGTTGCCCAGCAGGTCCTGCAGCATGAAGCGGCCCGCGCGCGTGCCGGCATCCACCGCGGTCAGGATGAACAAGGCTTCGAACAGGATGGCGAAGTGGTACCAGAACGCCATGGTGTCTTCGCCCGGCAATAGCTGGTGCAGGATCTGCGCGATGCCCACCGCCAAGGTGGGCGCACCGCCGGCGCGGGCCAGGATGCTGTGCTCGCCGATGTCCCTGGCGGTGGCTTCCAGCACCTCCGGGGTGATCGCAAAGCCCCATTCGGAGACCTTGGCCGCAACCGCAATGGTGTCGGTACCGACCAGCGAGGCGGGGCTGTTCATGGCGAAGTAGATGCCGGGCTCGATGATTGAGGCCGCCACCAGCGCCATCACTGCCACGAACGATTCCATCAGCATGCCGCCGTAGCCGATGTAGCGCATGTGGCCTTCGTTGGCGAGCAGCTTGGGCGTGGTGCCGGAGGCGATCAACGCATGAAAGCCGGACACCGCACCGCAGGCGATGGTGATGAACAGGAACGGGAAGATGCCGCCTTTCCAGACCGGGCCGTCGCCGGTGGAGGCGAACTGTGTCAGGGCCGGCATCTTGAGATCGGGCATGACCACCAGGATGCCGATGGCCAGCGCCAGGATCGTGCCGATCTTGAGGAAGGTGGACAGGTAATCGCGCGGTGCCAGTAGCAGCCACACCGGCAGCACCGAGGCGACGAAACCGTAGCCGATCAGCATCCAGGTGATCTGCTTGGCGGTGAAGGTGAAGGCCGGCCCCCAGGTCGGGTCGGCGGCGACCTTGCCGCCCAGCCAGATTGCGCCCAGCAACAGGATCAGCCCGACCACCGAAATCTCGCCGATCTTGCCGACGCGGATGTAGCGCATGTACACGCCCATCATCAGCGCGATCGGCATGGTGGCGATCACCGTGAACATGCCCCACGGGCTTTCCGCCAGCGCCTTGACCACCACCATCGCCAGCACCGCCAGGATGATGATCATGATCAGGAAGGCGCCGAACAGCGCGATGGTGCCGGGCACCTGGCCCATCTCTTCGCGCACCAGATCGCCCAGCGAGCGGCCGTTGCGGCGACTGGACAAAAACAGCACCACAAAGTCCTGCACCGCGCCGGCAAACACCACGCCGACCACCAGCCACAGCAGGCCGGGCAGGTAGCCCATCTGCGCGGCGAGCACCGGGCCGACCAGTGGCCCGGCGCCGGCAATCGCGGCAAAGTGGTGGCCGAACAGCACATGCTTGTTGGTGGGCACGTAGTCCAGGCCGTCGTTGTTGCTCACCGCCGGGGTGGCGCGGGTGATGTCCAGCTGCATCACCTTGTCGGCGATGAACAAGCTATAGAACCGGTAGGCGATCAGATAGATCGACACCGCCGCCACCACGATCCATAGCGCATTGATGTGCTCGCCACGCCGCAGCGCCACGGTACCCAGACAGAACGCGGCCAGCAGCGCGAGCGCGCCCCAGGCCAGCTTCGAGAACCCTTTCATGCATGCCCCTTCAGCAACGATTCGCCCAAGGGTCCCCCCGTGCCCGGCTGCGGTCAATGGCAGCGTTCTGTAGCGGGGTAAAACTTTGGTCGTAGAGTGTCCGGGCACACGGTGCGCTAGCGCCCGCCGCACGGGGCCGATGTTTGGAACGATCGGTTGCAACCGTCGTGGTTGGGCGCTGCAGCACGCGCACCCATCATTGGCGCACCGACACGCTGCACAGGGACAACGCAATGAGCACCACCACCACGACCGCGGCGCATGTGCTGCGCACCATCCGCGGCATGCCGACCTCCGACGGCGCCGGCGTCAAGCTGACCCGTGTCATCGGTACCCAGCAGCTGCCGGATCTGGACCCGTTTCTGATGCTCGACGAGTTCGGCACCGAAAAGGCCGAGGACTACATCGGCGGTTTTCCGAGCCACCCGCATCGCGGCTTCGAGACGGTGACCTACATGCTCGACGGGCGCATGCGCCACAAGGACAACCACGGCAACGAAGGCCTGCTGACACCGGGCAGCGTGCAGTGGATGACCGCCGGCCGCGGCCTGATCCATTCGGAAATGCCGGAGCAGGAATCCGGGCGCATGCGCGGCTTTCAGCTATGGGTGAACCTGCCTGCGCGCGACAAGATGACCGAGCCCAAGTACCAGGAATACGCGCCCGACCATATCCCGGTGGCGCAGCCTGCGCCCGGCGTGACGGTCAAGGTGATTGCCGGCGCCGTGGGCGAGGTGATCGGCCCGATCGTGCAACCTGCGACCAGCCCGGTGTATCTGGATATCGCCCTGGCACCGGATACGGCGTGGGATTACCTGCTGCCCGGCGGACACAACGCGTTTGCGTATGCGTTTGAAGGCGACGTTGCAGTGGGCGAAGGCGATGCTTCGCGCACGCTGCCTGCGCAGGAACTGGCAGTGCTGGGCGGTGGCGAGCGGTTGACGCTGCGCGCTGGTGGGCAGGGCGCGCAGCTGATTCTGGTGGCCGGCCGCCCGCTCAACGAACCGGTGATGCGGCATGGCCCGTTCGTGATGAACACCAAGCAGGAATTGATGCAGGCGTTCGTCGATTTTCAGGAAGGACGGTTCTAACCGTGTCCACCTCATACAGCGCAGGAGAGTGTCATGAGTGACCGCCCCGTCCATGTCAGTACCGAAGCGGTGCCGTACACCGTCACCATTCACGACGGGCAGCACCGCTGGGTGGGCGATACCCAGCCGGCAAACGGCGGCACCGATGCCGGGCCGGATCCGGAGTCGCAAGTGCTCGGGGCGTTGGGCGCGTGCACCGCCATCACGGTGTCGATGGTGGCGGCACGCAAACAGTGGCCGTTGACGGCGGTGCACGTGCATCTGCATTACACCCAACGTGGTGCAGCAGGCACCGACATCAGCCGTGAGATCGTGCTCGAAGGCGCACTGGATGACGCGCAACGCGCGCGCTTGATGGAAGTGGCCGATAAATGCCCGATCCATCGGCTCTTGACTGGCGAGGTGCGTATTTCCAGTCGCTTGCAGGCGGCGGAAGCTGCCGGCAACCCCGCGGCCTGAGTGTGTCGAGCGTCACCGCATCTCGTCTGGATGCGGTGACTCGCGGCCATTAGTCAGGCCACCAGCACGGCAGGCGCTAAACTGCCGCGCAGCTACTGCGCGATGCACGCGCGGCATCACGCCACGCAGCGACCCGCGTTGCCTCAGCGCTGCAACGCAAGACTGGCCGGCTGCAGGTCCATCGCCTGCACCAGCGATTGCATCGAGGCGAGTTCTTCGGTGCTGGCACCGTCGATCCAGAGTTGTGCGTAGCGCTTCTTGCCCAGTTCCACCACGGTGACGCGGCGCGATTCCATGCCCGGAATCTCGCGGCCGCCCAGATCGAGCTTGTACCAGTAGAAGTCTTCCTGCTGGAGCTGGCCTTTTTCGGCACGGCGGTCGCGGGCCAGGGTCATTGCCGGGTCGCGGGTGGTGAGCATCACGCCAACCACCTGGCGGCCGTCGGCGGTGACCGCCTTGCAGACCAAATAGTCGGCACCGGCCAGCTCGTTCCACTGCAGTCCCGACGCGGGCGGCAAGGGCGGGCAGACCGGCGAGGTTTGGGCGTGGGCGGTTGCGGCGGCCAACAGCAATGACAGGCCGAACAGGCAGGATGCGGACTTCATTCAAGTGTTCCCCGGCGATGGATGACAATGCGGGGCGACGTCGTCTTTTCGTGCCGCTGCACCGTCTCAAGCTCCCCGCTCGAGCGTGCCGTCCACGCGACGTGCTCCGACTACGGAGATATCACTATCACAGTTTTGTGGGCGTTCTCAAGATGGGTCGCATCCCTGGCTGGCATCGCTTGTGTAGCGGGGCACCTCCGTTGCGAGACCTGGTGCGGTTGTGTTCGCCACACCAAATTCGCGCATGGTTTCAGGGGTAATTGACCGGGTTGGGTGCCGGCGTTTCGGGCAGCGGAATGAATTCCTTGTCGTCGCCGGGAATGTTGCCGAAGCGCCCGGCCTGCCAGTCGTCCTTGGCCTGTTCGATGCGCTCCTTGGAGCTGGACACGAAGTTCCACCACAGATGACGCGGGCCATCCAGCGGCTCACCGCCGAGCAGCATGGCTTTGAGCGGGGTCTTGGCGCGCAGGCGCCCACGCGCGCCGGGCGAGGGCACGATCAGGTGGCGCGCCGGCACGTCGGCACCATCCAGTTGCGCCTCGCCTTCCAGGATGTACAACGCGCGTTCGGCGTGCCCGGTGTCCAGGTCGATTTCGGCATCCGGGGCCAGATCCAGCGCCACATTGAGGGTGCCGCTGAACACCTGCACCGGCGATTCTTCGCCATAGGCGCGGCCAGCGATCACCCGCAGCCACACGCCATCGCGGCGCTGCTGCGGCAGGCTGGCGGCGGCATGGTGGTGGAAGGCCGGTGCGGTTTCTTCGGCCGAGCGCGGCAGCGCGATCCAGGTCTGCATGCCATGCAGCGCGTGTTCGCGCGCGCGCTCGGGGCCGGGCGTGCGTTCGGAGTGGGCGATACCGCGGCCGGCGGTCATCCAGTTGACGTCGCCGGGGCGGATCACCTGATCCGAGCCGAGCGTGTCGCGGTGGCCGATCTCGCCCGCCCACAGGAAGGTCACGGTGGCCAGGCCGATATGCGGATGCGGGCGCACGTCGATGCCATGGTCCGGCTCCAGCACCGCCGGGCCCATATGGTCGACGAACACGAACGGGCCCACGCTGCGCGCCTGCAAGGTGGGCACGGCGCGACGCACTTGCAGCCCGCCGATGTCGTGGACGCGTGGGGCGATCAGAGTTGTCATGGCGGTGGCTCGTGACGATGGGAGCCAAAGCTTCGCATGCACGCGGCAGCCTCGCAGTGCCGTCGATCAAGACGGAATGTTCTGCGTGCGCCGCCGCGATAGTGCAGCGGTGGCGAGATCGACTGCACGGCGCTGGCGCGCTGGATCGGTGTTACAGCAGGCTGGCCTGTACAGGCAGATCGATCTCGCCACGCCGCGATGCCAGCCGATCGGCCAGGCGCGTGGGTTCGGGCAGGCGATAGCCGCGCAGCGTGCGCAGGGTCCAGTCGAGCGCGCCTTGCATCGAGACGCGATGCCCGGGCGAGACGATCAACGGATTGCAGCGCGGCTTGCTGCGCAATGCCCAGCCGATCTGCAGGCCGCCGAGCAGGATGCGGCTATGCGCGCCGCGCTCCGGGCCGGGGTCGACAAAGCTGCCGGCCAGCCGCTGCTTGGCCACGCCGATGCTCGGCAAGCCGGTCACCACGCCGAAGTGCGCGGCAATGCCGAGCTTGCGCGGATGCGCGATGCCCTGGCCATCGACGAACACCAGATCCGGCGTGCGAGACAGCAGTGCCAGCGCCTGCAGCAATGCCGGCAATTCGCGGAAGCTGAGCAGGCCAGGCACATACGGCATCGAGGTAGGCACGCGCGCCACATGCGTTTCCAACGGAAGCAAGGTCTGCGCATCCAGCAGCACGGCTGCGGCACGCGTGGTCTGCCCATCGTCTTCAAAGCCGACATCGAAGCCGGCCAGCAGCTGCGGCGGTGCGACGACCTCGTCCTGCAACACCACGCGGTGTGCCAGTTGCTGCTGCAACTGTCGCGCCTGTGCGGCGCTGCCGTCCCAATCGGCGAATACGGGAGCGATGTTCGACATGGTCGCAGCATCGCGCGCCGCACGTGGGCGGGTCGTGCACGCCAGCGATGCGCTGGCTGCCGCTACAATCGCAGGTTGATCGGCCCCCAATCGGAGAACCGTAGTGACCCGCAAACTCGTACTGCTGCGCCATGGCCAGAGCCAATGGAACCTGGACAACCGTTTCACCGGCTGGGTGGATGTGGAACTCACCGAGCAGGGCCGCCAGGAAGCCACGACGGCCGGCAAGCTGATGAAGGACGAAGGGCTGCAGTTCGATGTCGCCCACACCTCGGTGCTCAAGCGCGCCATCCACACGCTGCAGGGCGCGTTGAAGGAGCTCGATCAGGACTGGCTGCCGGTGTCCAAGAGCTGGCGCCTCAACGAGCGCCATTACGGCGGCCTGCAGGGGCTGGACAAGGCCGAAACCGCGGCCAAGCACGGCGAAGAGCAGGTCAAGATCTGGCGCCGCTCGTATGACATCCCGCCGCCGGCGATGGACGTCAACGATCCGGGGCACCCGTGCCACGACCGTCGCTATGCCACGCTGGATCGCAATGCATTGCCGGGTACCGAGTCGCTGGCGACCACGCTGGTGCGCGTGTTGCCGTACTGGCACGACGCGATCGCGCCGCAGTTGAAGGCCGGGCAGACCGTACTGGTGACCGCGCACGGCAACTCGCTGCGCGCGCTGTACAAATACCTCAACGCTGTCTCCAACGAGCAGATCCTGGAGCTCAACATCCCCACCGGCATTCCGTTGCTGTTCGAGCTGGACGACGAGCTGCAGGTGCAGAGTTTCCGTTACCTGGGCGACCCGGAGGCGGCCAAGCGCGCTGCCGAAGCGGTGGCCAATCAGGGCAAGGCGAAGTAGACCTGTTCCTAATGCCGCGCACGCATGCGCGGTGTGGAGTGTCCACAGCGCGGCTAGCGCGCTGCGGTGATTCGATCCGGTACGCCGGGTGCTGCGTGGATCAGCGCCCGGCGTATCACGTATGCAGGGACGACAGGATGTCTGCCAGACGTAAGCACCAGCAAATGAGCGCCACCTACTGCCGCGCCTATCTGGTCACGGTGGGGATATTGCTGGCAGGCGCCAGCGCCGCATTCGGGACGTTGGCCGCTGGTAGCGTCTCCAGCAACGCCTTGTTGGTGGCGCTGCTGATCTGTGTGATTGGTGTGGTGTTGCTGGCGTTCGGGTTGTTCGGGCCATCGCCGCAGATGGAGGCGTGGGCCGATGCGGCATCCGGGCATGAGGTAGCGCTGGTACTCATGCTGTTGGCGTATCCGGTGTACCTATTGATGGCGCCGTTCTACGCGCGGCGTTGACTGCATGCGATGGTGCTTGATGCTTGAAGCAGCGTGTTGCGGCGTCGGTGACGGACGCGCACGCAGTGTGTGGTTGCAATGACTTTCGATAAAGCGCGGCAGCGGACGTTAGGGCGTTGCGGTGCCGCTGCAGTGATCTGGTGCGGCCGGTTACGGAGTCACTGACGATGATGCGAGCGCTGTTTGATGCGCCTCCTTTCGCCAGCGAATCCTGGCGGGCTGCCGACTTTTTTCGACCGCGCATGCGCGGTCATGCCTTGGAGAATTGAATGAAGTTGAGCAAGTTCGCACCGCTGTCGCTTGCGGTGGCCATTGCGGTCACGCTGTCGGCCTGTGGTGCCTCCGAGGACACCGCCAAGGCAGCGCCGGAGGCCAACCGGACCGCGCCGGCGCGTGTGGATGTCTCCAAACTCGACGCGCCGATCGTCGCGTTCGGCATCAACGATCTGGATCCGGCCATCAACGCGTGCCAGGACCTCAACGGGTTCGTCAACGCGAAGTGGCTCAAGGCCAATCCGGTGCCGTCCGATCGCAGCAGCTGGGGCAGCTTCGAAGTGCTCGCCGAGCGCTCGTTGACCATCCAGCACGCGCTGGTGGAGCAGTTGGCGCGCGGCAATCTGTCGGCTGGCTCGGTGGATGCCAAGATCGCCGACCTGTGGCGGACTGGCTCGGACGAGGCCGCCATCGATAAGGCCGGCATCACGCCGTTGCAGCCGCAATTGAAGGCTATCGATGCGCTGACCGATGCGCCTGCCATCGCGGCGTGGCTGCGCGACAGCTACGCGCAGGGCCAGGGCTTCATGTTCTCGTTCGGTGCCAATGCCGACTACAAGAATTCCGAACAGATGATCGCCTATGCAGGACAGGGTGGTCTGGGCCTGCCCGAGAAGGGCTATTACACCGATCCGGCGCAGGCCAAGATCCGCGAGCAGTACGTGGCCTACATCGCGCGCGTGCTGGAGCTATCCGGCATTCCCGCCGCGCAGGCGGCCACGCAGGCCAAGGCGGTGATGGCATTCGAGACCCGGCTGGCCGCCGCCTCGCTGTCGCGCATCGAGTTGCGCGACCCGGCCAAGCGCTACAACCCGGTCGACGTGGCCGGTGCCAACGCAGTGACGCCGCACTTCGATTGGCAGGCGTTCTTCAAGGCGCTCAAGGTACCAGCCGGCACCTTCTCACTGAGCCAGCCGGGCTACTTCGCCGAGCTCGATGCGATGTTTGCAGACACACCGGTGGAGACCTGGAAGGCGTACCTGCGTTTCCACAGCATCGACGAGGCGGCGCCGTATCTGGCCAAGCCGTTCGAGCAGGCCAACTTCGATTTCTATTCGAAAACGCTGCGTGGCCAGCAGGACATGCTGCCACGCTGGAAGCGCACCTTGAATGCGGTCAACGAAGCGATGGGCGAGGCGCTGGGCCAGCTGTATGTGCAGTCCGCATTCCCCGCCGAATCCAAGGAGCAGATGCAGCAGCTGGTGCAGAACCTGTCGGCCGCCTTGAAGGCACGGCTGGAAAAGCTGGACTGGATGAGCGCGGACACCAAGCAACGCGCGCTGGAAAAATGGGCCAGCTTCACGCCCAAGATCGGCTATCCGGATCAATGGCGCGATTGGTCGGGCCTGGAGACGCGCGGCGATGGATTCCTGGCCAACATGCAGGCTGCGCAGGCATTCAACTATCGCTACATGCTGGACAAGATCGGCAAGCCGGTCGACAAGCGCGAGTGGCATATGACCCCGCAGACGGTCAACGCGTACTACAACGCCACCCGCAACGAGATCGTGTTCCCGGCGGCGATCCTGCAGCCGCCGTTCTTCGATCCCAAGGCCGACCCGGCGCTCAATTACGGCGGCATCGGCGCGGTGATCGGCCACGAGATGATGCATGGCTACGACGACTCGGGCAGCCAGTTCGATGCCAAGGGCAACTTCGACACCTGGTGGACCGACGCGGACCGCAAGCTGTTTACCCAGCGCACCGATCAGTTGGTGGCGCAGTTCGATGGCTATGAAGCGATCCCCGGTGAGCACGTCAAAGGCAAGCTGACGCTTGGTGAAAATATCGGCGACCTGGGCGGCCTGACCGTCGCCTACGATGCCTTGCAGATGGCGCTGAAGGCGCAGCCGGAGGCCAACAAGGACGTCGATGGCCATACCCAGGATCAGCGCTTTTTCATGAACTGGGCAACGGTGTGGCGTCGCAACTTCACCGATGGCGAACTGCGTGTGCGCTTGAACACCGACCCGCATGCGCCGGCGAATTTCCGTGCCAATGGCGCGCCGTCGAACATGCCGGCGTTTGCGCAGGCGTTCAAGTGCAAGCCCGGCGATGCGATGGTGCGTGCGGACAAGGATCGCGTGGCGATCTGGTAAGCGCAGGTGTTTGAACGATTGCGCCCGCCTGTGTGTGCGCAATCGTTTCCTGATCGCGGCAGTGATCAAGCGGTCGCTTGTTTGCCGTGCCGACATCAACCGTCAAGGTGGGCCACAGAATATGTCGGCGGAATCGGTGCTTGCTCGTCGGCGCAGAGGTGGCCTGGCAGCAGTCGCAGCGATGGCCTCCAACGCAAAACCGCTTGTTTTGCAGGGTTGTTGAGCTCGCTTGCGTGTCAGCCTCTGCACACGCAGCTCGCTGTGCAGCATCTACACTGCGGCGCTGGCAATTCCGGGCCCGGCAGTGACCAAGCGTAACGTCTTTAAATGGACCGGCATCGGCATGCTGGTGTTTGTGCTGGGCAGCGCGCTGTCGTTGTACGGCTATGGCCGTTTTGCCGATCGCCAACGCGGCCCGGTGAGTCACGCGTTACCGGCGACCGCCGTGGCGACACCGATCGACCGGGTGGTTGCGCCGTTGCAGCACGCGCATGCCGACCAGACCGGAATGGTGATCCTGTCCGACAACATCGATGCATTTGCGGTGCGTGCGCTCACCGCGCGTGCGGCCGGGCGCAGCCTGGACCTGCAGTACTACATCTGGCATGCCGATTTCACCGGCAATCTGTTGCACAACGAGCTGCTGCGCGCGGCCGACCGCGGTGTACGCGTGCGGTTGCTGCTGGACGACATGAATATCCATGGCAGCGATTCGGTATTGGCGGCGCTCGACAGCCACCCGATGATCGAGATCCGCCTGTTCAATCCCACCCGCGCGCGCGAAGGCACGCTGATGCGCGGCGTAGAGATGGTGCTGCGCATGTTCAGCATCAACCGACGCATGCACAACAAGGCCTGGATTGCCGATGGACGCATTGCGGTGGTGGGTGGGCGCAATGTGGGCGACGAATATTTCGATGCCGCGCGCGATACCAATTTCATGGACATGGACGCGGCCGTGATGGGGCCGACGGTGCAGCAGGCCGAACGCAACTTCGATGCGTACTGGAACAGCCCGAACGCCTTGCCGCTGGCCGCGCTGGTGACCGCAACGCCGCAGGCACTGGAAGCGCTGCGTGGCAGCCTGGATGCCGGTATGGCGTCTGCACGCGCGCATCCGTATGTGGAGCGCTTGCGCCGGTCGCCCAGCGTGCAGGCCTTGATGCAGGGCGACCGCCCGGTGCATTGGCTTGCCCATGCGCGCATCGTGTCCGACCCGCCGGAAAAAGCCGATGGCGCCCAGCCGCAAGCGGACTGGATGACGCCGGTGTTGATCGGCGAAATGGCGCATGCGCAGCGCGAGTTGAAGGTGATCTCGCCATACTTCGTGCCGGGCGATGAGGGCATGCGCTGGATCGGCGATCTGCGTCGGCACCAGGTGCGCGTGAACATCCTGACCAATTCGCTGGCGGCAAACGATGTGGTGGCCGTGCACAGCGGTTATGCCGATTACCGCGTGCCGCTGCTGCAGCAGGGCGTGCGCCTGCATGAGCTCAAGCCGATGGGTAAGCCGGACGGGAGTCTGTTCGGGTCCAGCGGCGCCAGCCTGCACACCAAGGCGTTTGTAGTGGACGACACCAGTGGTTTCATCGGCTCGTTCAACCTCGACCCGCGCTCGATGAATCTCAATACCGAGATGGGCTTGCTGTTCGAAGATCGCACCGTCACCGCGGAGCTCGAGCGCCTGTACAACCACAAGGTCAGTGCGCCGGTGAGTTACCGGGTCACCCTGGAACAGGACGCGCTGCGCTGGCACGACGATGCCGCGCAGCCGCCGCGCATCTGGACACGCGAGCCGGAGGCCAGTGTCTGGCGCCGGAGTGCGGCGAAGGTGCTTGGGTGGCTGCCGTTGGATTCGCAGCTTTAAGACTTGCCGGCGCATGCGCGAGTAGCGCATGTCGAACGCTTACGGTGACGTGTTGCGGCTGACAAACGATTCCGCTCACCGGCAGGCAGGCGCGCCCGGCGCTCGCTACGGCATGTACCGCTCGTACATGCCGGTCATGAGCGCGCTTTCCACACCCAGCTAACGATGGCTCGCTACGTGGTGTTGCCGCTCTTAATGCAGGCGGTGACGGAGAGTGTTGTATTCCACGCTCGCCTGCGCATCACCAACGGCGCGATGCGCATCGGGCGGCGCGAGCAAGGCTGCACGCGCCTGTGCCCAGTCGGGGCGAAGCTCTGCTTGTGGGCAGTGCATGGCCGGCACTTGTTGCAGATGTGGCTGGTCGCAGTGCGCGTCCTCGATGCCATAGGCAGCGGGTGCTACCAATCCAGCACAGCGGATGTTGGCGCCTGCTTCGATCACGGGGTCGACAATGACCGAGTCCACACTGACCGGATCGATAAACGGACCGTCGTTGAGATCGCGCGTCGTCATGTTGCACCTCCGGTCCCGGGACGGGGATACCGCCGCCTCGGGTGACCCGCGCAATGCTGGGCCTTCAATCAAGTTAGCGGCAGCGACGGCGGATCTTTAGGTTGCCTTGCACGCCAATACAGCGGCGGTGTGGCCTGTGGCTGGAAGACAGGGCCTGCGTGGCGGACACCGGGATACCGCGTTTGCCGCAGTCTCCGTACGCCGCTAGGTGGCGCTTGCGCAGGTTCGTCTGCCACGTCGATGCCCACGGGCTGCAGGCGGTGCCGGTGGGCTTGCGGGGTCGCGCCTACTGCAGCTGCGTCACGATCTCCCGCGCCATCGCGCCCAGCGGCAGGATGCGGTCCGCACCGCCGCGCTTGATCGCTTCCTTGGGCATGCCGAACACGATGCTGGTGTGTTCGTCCTGCGCCACCGT
This sequence comes from Xanthomonas sp. Leaf148, assembly GCF_001423585.1. GTDB lineage: Bacteria > Pseudomonadota > Gammaproteobacteria > Xanthomonadales > Xanthomonadaceae > Xanthomonas. The sequence continues at coordinate 1,609,571 of NZ_LMOP01000008.1, forward strand.
GCGTGCGCCGGCCTGGCGCATTTCCAGCAAGCCGGCGGCGCCGTCGTCGCCCATGCCGGTCATGATGATGCCGAGCGCATTGCTGCCGGCCGCACGCGCGGCGGAGCGGAACAACACATCCACCGACGGGCGGTGCCGGTTGACTGGCGGGCCTTCCAGTACTTCGACGAAATATTGCGCGCCACTGCGGCGCAATAGCAGATGTTTGCCGCCCGGTGCGATCAACGCGCGCCCCGGCATCACGCGATCGTTGTTGGCGGCCTCTTTCACTGCGATCTGGCACAGACCATTGAGGCGTGCGGCGAAGGCGGCGGTGAATTTCTCCGGCATGTGCTGCACGATCACGATGCCCGGGCACACGCGCGGCAGGGCCGTGAGCACTTCTTCCAGCGCCTGGGTGCCGCCGGTGGAGGTGCCGATGGCGACGATGCGCTCGGTGGTTTGCGATAGCGCACGCCCGCTTTGCGCTGGCAAGATCACGTCGGCGGTGTGTTTGACCTCCGCTTCCAGCGGCACGGCAGTGACGCGTGCGGCCAGGCGCTTGACGTTGGCGCGTGCGGCGCTGCGCACGGTGGCGACCAGCTCGTCGGCCGAATCGGTGAGGAATTGCTTCAAGCCCAGACGCGGTTTGGTCACCACCGCCACCGCGCCGGCGGCCAGCGCATCCATGGTCACGCGCGCGCCTTTTTCGGTGAGCGTGGAGCAGATCACCACCGGAGTGGGGCGCTCGCTCATGATCTTGCGCAGGAAGGTGATGCCGTCCATGCGTGGCATTTCCACGTCCAGCACGATCACATCCGGCCACTGCTGGCGCATCTTTTCGATGGCCAGCAAGGGGTCTGCGGCAGTGGCGATCACCTCGATGCCGGGGGCGTCGTTAAGCACGCCTACCAGGACCTGGCGCACCACCGCCGAATCGTCGACCACCATGGCCTTGATGGTGTTGGGATTGGTGACGGGGCGATTGAACGCTGTGGACACGGTGGATCCTTGGTTCATGCCTTGCGGAAAATCGAAGGTGCCACCTGGACCAGATCGATGTCCAGTTCGCTCAGGCTTTCGGAATGCCCAATGCAGAAATGCCCGCCCGATTTGAGGGTGGCAAGTACGCGCAAGATGACTTCGCGCTTGGTCTGCCCATTGAAATAGATCATGACATTGCGCAGGAAGATCGCATCGAAGCTCCCCAATGCCGGCAGTGCAGTGTTGAGGTTGGCATGCACGAACTGCACACGGTCGCGCAGGCGGCGTTCTACCAAGAGGGTGCCGGCATACTCGCCCTGGCCGCGCAGGCAGTAGCGCTTGAGATACGGCTGCGGAATGCCGTCGATGCGTTGCAAGGCGTAATGCCCGGTGCGCGCCTTGGCCAACACGCGCGTGCTGATGTCGGTGCCGACCACCTCGAACGGGCGGCCTTGCAGCGTATCGTCCAGCACCATCGCCATGCTGTAGGCCTCTTCGCCGCTGGAACTGGCTGCGCTCCAGCAGCGGAACGGCAGCCCGCCGCGGTGCTCGCCGGCTAGTTTGCGTAGCAGGTCGAAGTGCTTGGGCTCGCGAAAGAAATAGGTTTCGTTGGTGGTCAGCAGGTCGATCGCGGTCTGGATCTCCTCGCGGTCCTGGCGGCTTTCCAGCAACTGCAGATACTGCGTGTAGCTACTGAACTGATGTTCGCGCAGACGCTTGCCCAGGCGGCCGCACAACATGGCTTTTTTGCCCGACGAAATGCTGATGCCGGCAGCTTCAAAGATAAAACGCTGGAAGCGCCCGAACTCTTGTTCGGTAATGGCGGTGGCGGTATTCATCGGCTCAGGCCACATCCGCATCGCTGGGAAGCGTGGTGTCGCTCAATCGGGCGATGCGCACGGCATGTTCGCGCCACCAGTCCGACAGCATCGGCCCTGGCATCGGCGAGGCCATCAGATAGCCTTGCGCCAGGTCGCAGCCCAGCTCGCGCAGCAGGCGCCAGTCGTCCGGGGTTTCCACGCCTTCTGCCACGGCGGTCAGGTCCAGGCGATGGGCCAGTTCCAGCGTGGATTCGAGCACGGTGCGCTGGCTGCGGCTGCGATGCGCGGCCTGCACGAAGCTGCGGTCCAGCTTGAGTTCGGTGAACGGGATGCTGGCCAGGCGTTGCAGCGACGAGAAGCCGGTGCCGTAATCGTCGATGGACAACCCGAAGCCATGCAGGCGCAAACGCGCGAGCATGCTCAACGCATTGGCCGGTTCCACGATGGCGCTTTCGGTGAGTTCCAGCACCAGGTCCGCCGGACGCAGGCCGTTGTCGCTCAGCTTGGCGCACAGTTGTTCGAGAAAATCCTCTTCGCCGAGCAGCCGCGGCGACAGGTTCAATGCCAGGGTCAACTGGAAGCCTTCGTTGCGCCAATCCACCAGTTGCGCAATCGCCTTGTCGATCACCTGTTGGGTCAGGGCGTGAATCAAACCTTCGCGCTCTGCCAGCGGAATGAAGCGGTCCGGCCCGATCATGTCGCCCTGCGGGCGGCGCCAGCGCGCCAGTGCTTCCACCCCGCGCAAGCGGCCGTCTTTCAGATCGAGTTTGGGTTGATACGCCACGCGGATTTCGCCGCGCCGCATCGCGCGATCCAGACGCGAGGCGGCAGCGCCGCCGCTGGACATCAACGGCGAAACTGCCGCTTGCACGAAGGTCGGCACACTGGCGCTGGATTCGGGCTCGCATTCCAGCACGGTGGCCAGGTCCTGCAGGTTCATCGGTTTTTCGATGCCGCCCAACACACGCACGCCGGCGCTGCGGCTGAGCTGCATCACCGCATCGATCAGGGCACCGCCGCGTTGCGACACCACCACCACCGGCACGTTGTGCTGGCCACGCGCCAGCGCATCGAGCAGTTGCACACCGTCCATGCCCGGCATTTCCAGGTCGATCAACAACAGCGAGGGCGCGTTGGCGTGGACTAGCCAGGCCAACGCAGCGTGGCCATCGACGGCACCATCGACCGTGCTGGCGCCGAGCTGGCGGCACAAGGCCATGGCGTGTTCGCGTTGCACCACGCTGTCGTCGACCACCAGCACCGGGCCGGTGAGCGTGCAGTTGCAGGAGAGAAGGGCGGGGCGCATGGGAATCCTTGCTTGCATGCGGAAGTCAGGCCGCCAGCGGGGCGGCGGGGAGCTGGGCGAGCGCATCGCGGCCCAGCACGGCATCGGCATCGAGCAGGATCACGAAACGCTCACCGATCTTGCCCATGGCCTGGATGAAATCGCGTGCGATGCCGGCACCGAAACTGGGCGGCTCGACGATATCGGCCGGTGCGATCTCCAGCACTTCGCTGACCGCATCCACCAGCAACCCGAGCACCAGGTGCGCATCGCCCTGCGCAATCTCCACGATCACGATGCAGCTGCGTTTGGTGATCGCGCTGGCGTCGCGGCCGAAGCGCTGCTGCAGATCCACCACCGGCACGACTGCGCCGCGCAGATTGATCACCCCGCGCAGTGCCGGCGGCATCATCGGTACGTCGGTGGGCGTGCGGTATTCGATGATCTCCTTGATCCCGAGGATGCCCAGGCCGAACATGTCCCCGCCCAATAAAAAGGTCAGGTATTGCTGCGGTGCCGTCGGCGACGGTGCGGTGCTGCTGGCGGTGTTGTGCGCTTGCATGGTGTGCACCTCAGAAGCTGGCGAACTGCGACTCGTCGATGGCATCGGCAGTTGCCGCCACCATGCCGATCTGACGCACGTTGGTCCGTCGTGCCGGTGCACTGAGCGCCGTGGAGTGGCTGGCCTGCACGACGCGTCGCGGGCCGCTCTTGCTGCCTGAGCCAGCGCTGCGGCCGCCCGTGCCCAGCCGGAAGAAGCCCATCAGCTGCTGTAGCTGCTCGGCCTGCGCACTCATTTCTTCGGAGGTGGCGGCCAGTTCTTCGGCATTGGCGGCGGCCGACTGCGTGGTCTGGTTCAACTGACCCACCGCGGTGTTGATCTGGCTGACGCCGGCGGTCTGTTCTTCGGAGGCTGCAGCGATTTCCTGCACCAGGTCGGAGGTGCGGCGGATCGACGGCACCATCTCACCCAAGACGCGGCCGGCGCTCTCGGCCAGCTCCACGCTGGAGCCGGCCACTTCGCCGATCTCGTGCGCGGCGATCTGGCTACGCTCGGCCAGCTTGCGCACTTCCGCAGCCACCACCGCAAAGCCCTTGCCATGCTCGCCGGCACGCGCCGCTTCGATGGCCGCGTTGAGCGCGAGCAGATTGGTTTGATAGGCGATGTCGTCGATGATGCCGATCTTCTTGGCGATGTCCTTCATTGCCACCACGGTAGCGCGCACGGTGTCGCCACCGTCGGCCGCTTCGCTGGCGGCCTTGGCGGCCATGCTGTCGGTGACGCGGGCGTTCTCGGTGTTCTGCGCGATGGAAGCGGTCATCTGCTCCAGCGAGGCGCTGGTCTGTTCCACGCCGGCAGCCTGTTCGCTGGCAGCCTGGGCCAGGGCCTGCGCGGTGGCGCTGACTTCTTCCGATGCGCTGGCGAGGTTTTCGGCGTTGCGATTGACCTCATCGACGATCTCGGTGAGGCGGGTCATGGTGGTGTTGACGTAGCGCTGCATGTCGGCGAATGCGCCGTCGTAACGGCCTTCCACGGTGTGGGTGAGGTCGCCATCGGCCATCGCGCCCATCACCTGGATCACCTCGGAGATGCTGCGCAGGTTGCCGCGTGCACACTCGATGGTGTCGTTGATAAAGGCCTTTTTACCGGGTAGCCGCGCCAGCGGCGCATCGAAGTTGCCGCGGCCGAATTCGGCCACCACCCCCATCGCCAACTTCTTGACCGCGATATGTGCGCCAACCATCTCGTTGATGCCGGTGGCCATGCTGCGGAAGTCGCCATCGAAGCGGGTGCTGTCGATGACCACGTCGATATCGCCGGCTTCGTGTTCGGCCGACATGTGATTGATCTCGGCGATCAGTCCGGTGAGGTTGCCGCGCACCTGATCGATGGTGTCGTTGATGAAGCGCTTCTTGCCTGGCAGCAACGGCAGTTGTGCGGTGAAGTTGCCGCGGCCGAACTCGCCGACGCAGGCGATGGCCTGCTTCTTGACGGCGATGTGGCCAGCCACCATCGCATTGATGCCTTCGGCCATGCGACGGAAGTCGCCGGTGAAGCGCTGCGTGTCGATCACCACGTCGATATCGCCGGCATCGTGTTCCACCGACATGCGGTTGACCTCGGCGACCATGCCGGTGAGGTTGCCGCGGATCTGGTCCACCACCTCGTTGATGAAGGCTTTCTTGCCAGGCAGGCGTTCCAGCTCGGCGGCGAAATTGCCGCGGCCGAATTCGGCCACGCAGGCCATCGCCTGCTTTTTCACCGTGATATGGCTGGCGACCATGCGATTGATGCCATCGCCCATGGTGCGGAAGTCGCCGTCGAAGCGCGCCACATCGATGCGTGCGTCGATTTCGCCGGCATCGTGTTCGCGCGAGACGCGATTGATCTCGTCGTTGACGTGGCGGATGCCGCTTTGCACTTTACGCAAGCCGCGCAGCACGTCGCCGGCATGCTCGTCGCGTGTCTGCGGCAGGGCGACATCGAAGTTGCCACGCGAGAAGGCGTCCAGTGTGGTGGTGGCCAGGTCCAGCGCACCGCTGGCGATGCGGATCGCCCACATCAGCAGTGCACCGCTGATGAGTGCTGCAACGATGCTGGCGCCGAGCAGGGCTGCATGCGACAGCGTCAGCGCAAAGCCGGCGACGATCACGAGGACGGGCAGGGCCACCGCAAGTGCGGCGGTGAACCATAACTGGGTGGCGATCGGAAGACGGTGTGACATGGCGAGAGTTCCTGGGGTCAGGTAACAACGAACGAGGCGGGTTGTAAGGAGCGAAACTGCGAATGCTCAGGCCGCCAGCGCGTCCTGGTTGGGATGCAACTGCTGAATCAGGCTGGGCACATCCAGGATCAGCGCGACATCGCCGCTGCCCAGGATGCTGGAGCCACTGATGCCTTTGACCTGTGCGAACACCTTGGACAACGGCTTGATCACGGTCTGCCATTCGCCCAGCAAGGTGTCCACGACCAGGCCGAAGCGTTGTGCGCCCTGGCGGATCACCACGATGCTTTCGCGTGCCGGCGTCCTGCCGCCGAGGGCGAACAGTTCACGCAGGCGCACATACGGCAGCACGCTGCCGCGCAGGTCGATGTAGTCGCTGGCGTAGTCGGGCGTGAACTCCACGCATTCCTCCACCACATCCAGCGGCACCACGAACACGGATTTGCCCACGCCCACCTGGAAGCCGTTGATGATGGCCAGCGTCAGCGGCAGGCGCACCGAGATGGTGGTGCCCAGCCCTGCAGCGCTGTCGATCTCGACCGTGCCGCGCAGGGCGGTGATGTTGCGTTTGACCACATCCATGCCGACGCCGCGGCCGGACAGGTTGGTGACCTTTTCTGCGGTGGAAAAGCCCGGTTCGAAGATCATCGCGAACACTTCGCGGTCGCTGAGCTGGCGGCCGGGTTCGATCAGGCCGCGCTCGAGCGCCTTGGCCAGGATGCGGTCGCGGTTCAAGCCACCGCCGTCGTCGGTGATCTGGATGACGATGCTGCCGGAGTCGTGATACGCGTTGAGGCCCACGGTGCCGCGTGCGGGTTTGCCGTGTGCCACGCGCACGTCCGCCGGCTCGATGCCATGGTCCATCGCGTTGCGCACCAGATGCGTCAGCGGGTCGCCGATCTTTTCCACCACCGACTTGTCCAGTTCGGTGTCTTCGCCGGCTACCACCAGCGCGATGTCCTTGCCGAGTTCGCGCGCCACATCGTGTACCACGCGCTGAAAGCGGCTGAAGGTGCCGCCGATCTTGACCATGCGTAGCTGCAAGGCGCTTTCGCGCACGTCTTCCACCAGGCCGGCCAGGATCGAGGCCGATTCGAGTAGTTGCGCATCGCCGGTACGCTGCGCGTTGGCGTTGGTGCTGCTGACGGCAATGATGAGTTCGCCGACCAGATCGATCATGCGATCGAGCTTGTCGGCATCCACACGGATCGAGCGCGCATCGTTGTTGCGTCCGCCCGCGTCGGGCGCGGTGCGGGCCGGCGCCGATGCGGCGTTTGCAGCGTTGGGCACGGCGGCAAGTACGCTGACCGGCACGGCGACAGCCACCGGCTCGCTGATCAGCAGCATGGAGGTGTCGGCTGGTGCAGGCACTGCGGCGATATCCAGATCGCAATCGTCGCGGACGAATTCGAACACCTCTTCGATCGCGGCGCGGTCGGCATCGCTGCGCAGCAGGATCTGGAAACCAAGGTAATTGGCTTCCGGGTCGAGGTCTTCAAACCGTGGCAATTGGCTGTAGTCGGTGCCGATCGATTCCACCGAACCCAGGCCGCGCAGATTGCGGATCAGCTTGAGCGGCGAGTTACCGAAGCGCAGTGCGTCGGCGAAAAGTTTGAGCGAGATGCGCCAGTAACCGCTCTGTTTTTCAGGCGTGCTGTACTGGATGGCGGCAGCGGTGACGCCGCAGGCGCTGCTTTGCAGATAGGTCTGCAGCTGCGCCAATAACGGTTCGGCTTCGGCAGCCAGCGCATCCGCATCGGCATGACTGGGGTCGGCGGCAGTCTCCACCAATGCATGGATATGATCGCAGCACACCAGCAGCAGCCCGATCAGTTCCGAGCTCAACGTCAGCGCTTCATCGCGCACCAGATCGAGCACGCTTTCCACCACATGGGTGAAGCCGACCAGCTGCGGCAGATCGAATAATCCGCCCGAGCCCTTGATGGTGTGCGCGGCACGGAAGATCGCATTGACCGCATCCGGCGACGACTCGCCACGCTCGGCTTCGAGCAGATGCCGTTCCATGTCTTCGAGCAGGTCCCGGCTCTCGGCCAGAAAGGTCTGCATCAGCTGGTTCATGTCCATGCGCGCGTCACCCGTCCGTTAGTGAATGTGTTCGCCGAGGCCGGCAACCGCATGCGGGTACAGCGCTTCGAGCAGGCCGAGCAGTTCGATCACATCGACCACCGCACGGCTGGAATCGGTCAGCGAAAACGGCCGTCCATCGGCCTGGATCGCCTGCTTGGTGGCCAGCAGCAATTGCAGGCCTGTGGTGTCGATTTCGCTCACTGCCGCCAGATCCAGATGCACTCCACCCGGATGCGCCAACGCCGGCTGCAACAGCGGCTTGAGTTCGGCGGCGCGACGAATCGTCATCTCGCCCTCAAGGGCAAGCGTCAACGGCGCGGGCAGATCGGGAGATGGAGTGTTCATGGGTGCCTCAAGCGATGGCGCACGCTGGGTGCGATGACGCGGGGGGAAAGTCGCGGTGACATGGATCTGCGTGGCGTGCTCTGCACACAGGGTCATGCCGGTCTATGCAGGTATCGGCGCCTCGCTGGAATATTTAGGCCAAATTCAGTCGAATGACGTAAATGTGAAATCTTCTAGCAGTTCTGAAATTAACTGCTCAGGTTTGTCGCAAGCAGGCTCATAAGGCGTTTGTCCCGGACAGTCCCGGGACAACGCGCACGTGTTTCAAACACGGCGGAGCAGTGCGAATCGAGCAAGGGCAAGGGCTGCGAGCCCATTGCGTGTGACGCAGATTGGCGCGATATCGGAGACGTCTCGCGCACACGCCATGCACGCAGGTGATGCTCACCTGCGTGCATGACGTGGAGTGCTGTCGAGTCTGTTGCGACGCCGCTAAATGCGGCGTTGCGCTTCAGCCCGGTGTCAGTGCGGCCAGCAAACCACGTGCGGCGTTGAAGCGGTCTGCGCCTTCGGGCATCGGCAACTTGATGCGCAGTTTGTCAGGGCCATCCATGGTGTAGATCTTCGGCTGCTTCTGGATCATCTGGATGACGGTCATCGGGTCGATCGACGGCTTGGCTTCGAACACCAGACGCCCGCCGTTTTCGCCCAGATCCAGCTTGCGGATCCCCAACGCATTGGCCTGCAGCTTGAGCTCGGCAATCGCGAACAGGTGCTTGACCGGATCCGGCAGCAAGCCGAAGCGGTCGATCATCTCCACCTGCAATTCGCGCAAGGCATCGGTGTCGCGTGCACTGGAAATGCGCTTGTACAGCGTCAGGCGCGTATGCACATCGGGCAGGTAATCCTCGGGAATCAGCGAGGCCACATGCAGCTCCACTTCGGCGCCGCGCGCTTCTTCGCCGGCATCCAGATCGGGCAGTTTGCCTTGGCGAATACTGCGCACCGCGCGCTCCAGCAGCTCGGTGTACAGGCTGAAACCGACCTCGGCCATCTGGCCGCTCTGGTCTTCGCCGAGCAATTCGCCGGCGCCGCGGATTTCAAGATCGTGCGTGGCCAGCGTAAAGCCTGCGCCCAGCTCGTCCATCGAGGCGATGGCTTCCAGGCGCTTTTCTGCATCGGAGGTCATCGAGCGCCGGTCCGGCACCACCAGATACGCGTAAGCGCGGTGATGCGAACGGCCCACGCGGCCGCGCAGCTGATGCAACTGCGCAAGACCGAAGCGATCGGCGCGGTTGATGATGATGGTGTTGGCGTTGGGAATGTCGATGCCCGATTCGATGATCGTGGTCGACAGCAACACGTTGAAGCGTTGCTTCTGGAAATCCAGCATCACCCGTTCCAGCTCGCGCTCGGGCATCTGCCCGTGCGCGATGCCGATACGCGCTTCCGGCACCAGTTCGGACAGATCGCGTTGCATGCGCACGATGCTTTCCACATCGTTGTGCAGGAAGTACAGCTGGCCGCCACGGCTGAGCTCGCGCTGGAATGCTTCGCGCAGCAGCGTGTTGTCCCAGGCGGTGATGAAGGTCTGCACCGCCAGCCGGTTGGGCGGTGGGGTGGCGATGATGGACAGATCGCGCAAGCCGGCCATGGCCATATTGAGCGTGCGCGGAATCGGCGTGGCGGTGAGCGTGAGCAGATGCACGTTGGCGCGCATCGCCTTGAGCGCTTCTTTTTGCCGCACACCGAACCGTTGTTCCTCGTCGACCACGACCAGGCCCAGATCCTTGAACTTCACATCCGGCTGCAACAAGCGGTGCGTGCCGATGATGACGTCGATATCGCCACTGGCGACCTTCTCCAGCTCGGCCTTGATTTCCTTGGTGCTCTTGAAGCGCGACAGCACTTCCACCTTCATCGGGTAATCGGCAAAGCGGTCGCGGAAATTGCGGTAATGCTGTTCGGCCAACAGGGTGGTCGGCACCAGCACTGCGACCTGCTTGCCGGCACTGGCCGCAGCAAATGCCGCGCGCACCGCGACCTCGGTCTTGCCGAAACCGACATCGCCGCACACCACGCGGTCCATCGGCTGGCTGCTGCCCAGATCGCGCAGCGTGGCGTCGATGGCGGCGAGCTGGTCGGTGGTCTCTTCGAACGGAAACCCGGCTGCAAACGGCTCGTACATCGCACGGTCCACCTGCAGCGCCAGGCCGGCGCGCGCGCGGCGGCGGGCCTGGATTTCCAGCAGTTCGGCAGCCACGTCGCGCACCTTCTCGGCGGCTCTGCGCTTGGCCTTGGTCCATTGCTCGCCGCCCAGCGAATGCAGCGGCGCGGTCTCGGCCGATGCACCGGAGTAACGGCTGATCAGATGCAACTGGGCCACCGGCACATACAGCCGGTCGCCCTTGGCGTATTCGATTTCCAGAAACTCGCCGGGCATGCCGCCGGCATCGAGCACGATCAGCCCGCGGTAGCGGCCCACACCGTGGTCTTCGTGCACGATGGGGGCGCCTTCGGACAGCTCGCCCAGGTCGCGAATGATCGCTTCCGGCTCACGCCCGACCCGGCGCGTGCGGCGCGGTTGGTTGGCCCGCTCGGGAAACAGCTGGCGCTCGGTCAGTACCGCAATCTGCGGGTCGTCCAGCGCAAAGCCGTCTTCCAGCGCTGCCACCGTGATGCCGAAACGCAGCTTGGTCGCCGCCAGGAAGGCGGGCACATCGGCCACGACATCCGGCTTGAGCTGGGCGGCGGCCAGCACTTCCATCAAGGCTTCGCGGCGGCCTGCCGAATCGGCGGCGACCAGCACACGGCCCGGGTAGTGGCTCAGGAACGAGGCCAGTGCCTGGCCAGCCGGCGCGTCTTTTGCCGCAACCGGCAGCGGCGGCAACGGTTGGTCGCCGAGCGCGGCGGCCTCGTCGATGCGCGCATGGTCGCTGGCCCACACCTCGATACGCGCCAGCTTGTTGAGCCGCTCGCGCAGCGCATCCGGCGATTGATACAACTCCTCCGGCGGCAGCAGCGGGCGCTCCACATCGTGGCGGCGCTGTTCGTAGCGATTCTGCGCCTGCGCCCAGAACGTATCGGCGGCGTTGGACACGCCAGTAGCGATCAACGGTAGCGCGCGCTTGTCCAGATAATCGAATAGCGTGGCGGTCTTGGCGAAGAACATCGGCAGGTAGTACTCGACCCCCGACGGCGCCAGGCCCGATTTGAGATCCTGGTACAAGGCGCTACGCCGGGTATCCACATCGAAGCGTTCGCGCAGGCAGGCCAGCACGCGTTCGACGCTGGCATCGTCCATCGGGACTTCGCGGCCGGGCAACATCTTGACCGCGCCCACCTTGTCCAGCGAACGCTGCGATTCCGGGTCGAACACGCGGATCGAATCGATGTCTTCATCCAGCAACTCCACGCGCAGCGGCGTGGTTTCGCCCATCGGAAACACGTCGAGCAACCCGCCGCGCACCGCAAAATCGCCTGGGTCCATCACCTGCGGCACGTTGCGGTAACCAGCGCTTTCCAGGCGGCGTTTTTCCGCATCCAGATCCAACCGCTGGCCGACCTTGAGATCGAAACTGCCGCCGACGATGTAGCTCAGCGGTGCCAGCTGCTGCATCAGGGTCTGCACCGGCACGATCACCACGCCCTTGCTCAGGCCGGGCAGGCGATGCAGGGCAGCCAGGCGCTGGCTGATGATTTCCGGGTGCGGGCTGAACTGGTCGTAGGGCAGGGTTTCCCAATCGGGAAACGGCACCACCGGCAGCGTCGCGTGCTCACCGAGCAAGGCGTGCAGATCGGCTTCGATCTGATGCGCGCTCTGGTTATCGCGGGCGATCACCAGCAGCGGGCCGGCATGCGCCTCGGCGGCGCGGGCGATCGACCAGGCCAGTGCAGTCGGAGAAGACGGAGAGCGCCAGTAGGCGCGGAGCTGGCCAGACTTGGGCAGCGGCGGCGAGGGATAGGTAGGCTGCGGCATCAGTCCGCGATTTTATCAGAGCGCCTGCAGTGCCCGGTCCATCTGGCGTGAAAGCTTGTGTTGGCTCGTGCGCGGAGAGCTTCGCCAAGTTCTGCTGGCTTGTTGCTGTCGTTCTGGTGACTGGCCGATTTTGGAGCAACCGTTGAGCAGGTCGAAGGCGCGGTGCCCTCACCGTTTGCGGGACACGCCGTGAATCCGTCCATGGAGGCTCGGTGGCGGCATCCATGCCGCTACACGGTCCCGCAATCGGTAAGGACACCGCGCCAGCACGTTGGTCGGCCGTCTGAGGAGGGGCATCAGACCGCAGGCGGCTTTTTTGGTCCCAGTATTGGTTCGGTAGGCCGTCAATAGGACCGCTCACCGCCCCTGGCTTGAACCATGCACACCGACGATCTCGACTGGTCCTTGCCCGCCTGCCGGCGCGGGACCTTACGCGGCGTGGATGCCGCGTAAGGGCCTACAGGGACGTACTTGCGGCGTGTCCCGCGCTGGTAGGCGGGCAAGGGCCCTGCAACCAGCAAGCACCGAAACGGCCTTTAGCGAATCCCCAATCCCGACTCCCCAATCCCAGCCCCTCAGGCATCCAGCTCCAGCACCATTCGCACCAATTCCGGCGAATCCGGGTGCGCCTGCGGCTTGAAGCCCAGCGATTCGGCCAGCTGCAGCATCGGGACGTTGCTTTGCAGCACGTCGCCGAACAGGCAATCCAGATACTTGCGGCGCGCCCACTTCACCAGCTTGCGCATCAATTGCCGGCCCAGGCCCTGGCCGGCGACGAAGCTGCTGACCAGGATGGTGTATTCGGCCTGGCGGGTGCCCGGCACCAATGCTGCGCGCGCCACCGCACCGACCAGGGCTTCGCCCGGGGGCAACTGCTCGGCGGCGACCAGCACGATCTCGGTCTTGGGGTTGGGATGGGTCAGGCGCTGCACCATCTCCGGGGTGATTTCGGCGGAGGAGCGTACGAAGCGCGCGCGGATTTCCTCCGGTCCCAGCAGGCTGAATGCCCCTTGCAGCGGCGGGCCGTCCTCGGGACGGATCGGGCGGAGCAACAGGGTGCGGCCATTGGGCAGGCTGAAGTTTTCATGCCAGGGAGGCATGCGATTGCGAATGGCCATGACCGGTGTTCCTTAAAGATCGGAAGATTCTGGCACCAGCCCGGCGCGCAACCATGAATGAATCCGGTGCGCCGCTGAGGGCCATCAAGGGGTGGCAGTGCTTCCCAGACAACTGTAACGAGCGGAGCCGTGAGCCGGTCGTGAGCTTGCCCGCACGCGATCACCCCCGCCGTTGCCGCCTGTTGGCGGGGCTGGATGGCGGCCTGCTGGATTGATAGCGACTGTTTGAGACCAGGCCCGGCGGTCGCGCCAAGGCCCTGCCTCATGCCAGTGCCAATGCCAGGCTGCTGCGGCCGTCAGCCAGCCAGCAGCCGATGCGCACTGACGCCGGTGCAAGGCACACCGTGCGACGTGTGCAATCGCCGCAACTGCGGCCAGGCGAACGCTCCACAAGTTGCCGGGCGTATCAGGCGTCCTGGCGCAGCCATTCCAGCCGCGTGGAAGCGCCAAGTTCGCCAAGATGCTTCTTGAGCACCGGTAATGCCGGTGCCAGCACCTTGTCGAATTGCCAGGGCGCATTGACGATCAACAACCCGCTGCCGGTCAGGCGCAGCGGCGAGTCGTCCGGGCGCACCTGCAACTCGGCCACCAGCACCGACTTGGCCGGCAACGTGGCCGCTTTGCGCATGAACGGCTGCAGGCTGCGACGCAGCTTGATCGGGTACCACACCATGCAGATCGCCTGCGGCCAGCGCGCCAACGTCTCACGCACGCTATGGATGATCTGCTGGTATTCGGCGTCCTGCGACTCGTACGGCGGGTCGATCAGCACCAGCCCGCGGCCGATCTTGGTGTCGCCGGCGCGCGGCGGCAAAAATGCGCGGATGGCCGCATAGCCGTCGCCGGCATGCACGCGCACGCGGCTGTCCTTGGCGAACAGGGTCTTGAGCGCCTCCGCCTCGTCCGGCTGCAATTCGCAGAACGCCATGCGGTCCTGCTCGCGCAGGGCCTGCGCGGCCAGCAGCGGCGAGCCGGGGTAATGGTTGAGCTGGATGCCGGCGGTGGGGCGGGCCGGCTTCTGCCCGGGTACGGCGGGGCGGGCGACGGTCTGGTTGTCTGCCTGCACCGCACGCAGATAGCGCTCGACCACTTCCGGCAAGGTGGACTCGGCCATCAGCCGCATCACGCCGGCATCGGCCTCGTTGGTCTTGCGGCTTTCTTCGCCACCGAGCTGGTAGCGGCCGCGCCCGGCGTGGGTGTCGAGCACGAAGAACGGGGTGTCCTTGCGCTTGAGGGTGTCGATCAGCGCCAGCAAGGCGATGTGCTTGAGCACGTCGGCATGGTTGCCGGCATGGAAGGCGTGGCGATAGTTCATCGGGGAAGTGTAGAGCGTGCGCGGCCCTTTGCGCTGCGCGCGGGTGCGCGGGGTGGCGGGATGCACTAGCGGTATGGGCTTGAGGGCGTGGCGCCGGGCGCGCGCAGCTACCCCGGCCATCTGTTGCCAACGTCTGTCGCCGACGCTTGCGTGCGTGCCACGGCCTGGCAGCGTGCGCGCTATGGGCCGCGCCGGCATGCGGCTATGCTGCGCGCCATGTCCGACTCTCCCGCCCGCGTGCTCGTCGTCGAAGACGAAGCCGCCATCGCCGATACCGTGCTCTACGCGCTGCGTAGCGAAGGCTATGCGGCGGAACATTGCCTGCTGGGCCGCGACGCGCTGGCGCGGCTGCGTGCCGACCCGGCCGATGTGGTGGTGCTGGACGTGGGCCTGCCGGACATCAACGGCTTCGAGGTGTGCCGCAGCCTGCGCAGTTTCAGCGAGGTGCCGGTGATCTTCCTGACCGCGCGCAACGACGAGATCGACCGCGTGCTCGGGCTGGAGCTGGGCGCCGACGATTACATGGCCAAGCCGTTCTCCCCGCGCGAGCTGGTGGCGCGGGTGCGCGCACGTCTGCGCCGCCGCAGCGTGGCAGCAGTGGCCGAACCGGGTTGGCAGCCGCATGGCGCGTTCGCGATCGACCGCGACGGCAGCCGCATCCGCTACGGCGATGCCTTGTTGCCGCTGACCCGTTACGAATACGCGTTGCTGGCTGCGTTGCTGCAACGCCCGGGTGCGATCCTGAGCCGTGCGCAGTTGATGGATCGCGGCTGGGATGCCAGCGCCGACAGCGCCGATCGCACCGTCGACACCCATATCAAGACGCTACGCGGCAAGCTGCGCCTGGCCGGCGTGCCGGCCGACCCGATTCGCACCCATCGTGGCCTTGGCTACGCCCTGGAGCTGTAGCCGATGGATGGGCGTGTGTGTGGTGCGTTGAACCGAGTGGGGTGCTGACATGCGGCTTGGTCTCAAGCTGTTTCTGGGCTTCTTCCTGATCGTGGGCCTGGCCGCGTTCTTCGTGATGCGGGTGTTCGTCAACGAGGTCAAACCCGGCGTGCGTCAAGCGATGGAATCCACGCTGGTGGATGCGGCCAACGTGCTTGCAGAAATGGCCAGCAGCGACCTGGCCGCCGGGCACATCGTCGACGGCCGCTTTGCGCGCAACCTGGCGCAGGCGCAGCAGCGCGACCCCAAGGCCTGGGTGTGGCGCTTCCGCAAGAACAATGTGGATTACCGCGTCACCGTGACCGATGCGCGCGGGGTGGTGGTATTCGATTCGCTGGGCCGCGATGTGGGCCGCGACAACTCGCGTTGGAACGATGTCTACCGCACCTTGCGTGGCGAATACGGCGCGCGTTCCAGCCCGGAACTCGATGGCGACCCTAAAGCCACCGTCATGCATGTGTCCGCACCGATCTACGCGCCCGACCAACCTGGCAAGTTGATCGGCGTGCTCACCCTGGCCCAGCCCAATCGCAGTATCGACCCGTTTATCGAAGCCAGCCAACGCAACATCCTGCAGCGCGGGGCCTGGTTGATCGGTATTTCCGCGTTGATCGGCATCCTGATGACCTGGTGGCTGATGCGCGGCATCGGCCGGCTCAACCGCTATGCGCAGGCCGTGAGCGCCGGCATCCCGGTGCCGCCACCCAAACCGCGCGGCGATGAAATCGGCGACCTCGGCCAGGCGTTGGAAACCATGCGCCGCAAGCTCGAAGGCAAGGCCTACGTCGAGCATTACGTGCAGTCGCTGACGCATGAAATGAAAAGCCCGTTGGCGGCGATCCGTGGTGCATCGGAGTTGTTGACCGAGCCGTTGCCGGAAGCCGATCGCCAGCATTTTGTCGCCAGCATCCGCGCGCAGGAACAACGGCTCACCGAAACCATCGACAAGCTGCTCGCGCTGGCTGAGGTGGAACAACACGGTCGGCTGCAGACGCGCGCGCGCATCGCTGTGAGCAGCGTGCTGCAAGCGGCGTTGGAGGCGGTTGCGCCGCGTGCCGCCGCAGCGGGTGTGCAGCTGGAGAGTGCCGCGCCGCCCGATTCGAGCGGCGAGCAGCACGTATCTGGCGATGGATTTTTGTTGCGTCAGGCGCTGATCAATCTGCTGGAAAATGCGATTGCATTTTCGCCGCAGGGCAGCAGTGTGCAGTTGCGTGCGCACATACATGCAGGGCACTGGCAGCTGTCGGTCGAAGACCGGGGCAGCGGGGTGCCGGACTACGCCATCGAACGCGTCTTCGAGCGCTTTTACTCGTTGGCGCGGCCGCAGACCGGGCAACGCAGCTCCGGCCTCGGCTTGCCGTTCGTGCGCGAGGTGGCGCGTTTGCACGATGGCGATGTGGCGCTGGGTAATCGCGAGGGTGGCGGTGCGATTGCGACCTTGCGGCTGCCGATCGGCTAAGCGCGGCTGACACAACGTCGCGAGCAGTTGTCAGATGAGTGTGGACGGCGCGCTCAGATCCGGAGAGAGGGCCATGCCGCATCGGCCGCGCCCGTCTGGCGGTGACGCCGGCATGTTGTTGGCCGCTCTTGGTATTGGGTGGAGCTTGTGCAGCAGTAGGACGCCGAGAACGCACCATCGCTGCACGAAATGCGGCATGCGGCATGTGGAACACGGCATGCACCAGCGCGCATGCCGTATCCGTATCAGCCGCACATCGCAGTGCGCTTCCGCGGTGCGCTAGTGCACCACGTCGGCGGCGGTGACGTCCTTGGCCACCACCGACCAGGACAGCTTGCCAAAGCCTTTGTTGCCCCACTCGGTGCCCCAGCTGTTTTCGACGATCAGCCCTTCGCTGTCGTAACCCAGCGCGATCACCGCGTGCCCGCCCAGGATCGGGGTCTTGATGTCGTAGTCGACCTGATTCTTGGGTGTGAGGTCTTCAAAACCCTGCCGCACATAGAAGCCGATGGCGACCGGCGTGGACGAGGCCAGCGCCAGTTTGATCTGCTCGATCAGGGCGCGCCCGCCATCGCCGTTGCCCGCATACAGCACGGTGTATTTCCGGTAGGGCGTGGGGTTTTTGGCGGCGTTGGCGCGGTCGGCGGCGGTGGGTGGGTTCTTCCAGTTGTAGTTGCCCCACGAATAATGCTGCTCGGTAGCGATGCCTTGCGCCAGCGCAACTTCCAGCGGGGCTTCCAGCGTGGAGCCGTCATCGACGCCACCGTTGACCTGGCTATAGAGATACATCGGGGCAAAGCGGGTTTGCGCCTGTTTGCTGGCATTGGCGTACCAGCCGGTCAAGGTGTGCGCGGTGGCCCACGACGCACACGATCCCACCTGTCCCTGATCGCCCGGCGTGATCGCCCAGGCGGTCAGGTCCACCGAGGCGGGAAGGGATTTGGCCGCGCTCGCGGTTCCGAATAGCGGGGTGACCGGCTGCATCAACGACGATGGCTTCAAACCCATTCCGTGCGTTGCCGCCTGCGCTGCGGCGGAGGACAGGCTCAGGGCGGCGAGCACGCAAAGCGCAAGTGAACATTGCTTGTTCATGGAAGACAGACTCCAGGGAGTAGAGGAATGCAGTCGTGCGCACTGTTGGAACCACGGCCGGCAAGCGGGCACACGGGTGGGACGACACCGATGCGGTGCACGCAGAAAAAAGGAAAGAGACGCCGAAGACCGACAAAACCAGAAAGCCGTAAGCGAAATAACTCAGGAAAAGATGGGATGGCCCTGAAGTGCGTAGCTGCGTGCTCATCCTTGCGCCTGGCGCGAAAGAACGCGGCGGTGATGCGAAGTGTCATCACTGAAACGGAAGCGTGCACTGGGCCTGCGTTGCACTTTTAAAGCGTGAAAACGCGATTTCCTGACTGGGTCACAGTGCCGGCCGCCGCGCGTGCAGAGGCGGCACTTCACATTCGCTTCAAATTCACCTCAAACCCTGGACACCTTGGCCTTGCACCCTGACCACCTCCCAGAATGAGGATGGCCGATGAAATCCCTGAAACTGTTGTTGCGGTTCGCCACCATCGGCGGACTGATCCTGTTGTTGCTGATTCCCTTGTTGCTGATTCGCGGCACCGTGCAGGACCGTGCGCAGTACCGCGACCAGGCGGTGGAGCGGGTGGCGCAGAGCAAGGCCGGCGAGCAGCAGTTCATCGCACCGGTGCGGGTGTTGCCGTACACCGAAGATGTGCAGGTCACCGAGCCGGACGAGGAGGGCAAGTCGCACAAGGTCTGGCGCAAGCGCGATGGGCAGCTGCTGCAGACCCCGCGCACGCTCAACCTGAGCGGCGAGTTGCTGCCGTCCGAGCGCAAGATCGGCCTGTTCCGCGTGCAGGTGTATTCGTGGAAGGCCAAGCTCAAGGCCGAATTCGACCCGCTCGAGTATCCGGCCGTGGCCGGGCGCAGCTATGGTCAGCCGCATCTGGCCGTGGGCATTTCGGACGTACGTGGTTTG
This sequence comes from Xanthomonas sp. Leaf148, assembly GCF_001423585.1. GTDB lineage: Bacteria > Pseudomonadota > Gammaproteobacteria > Xanthomonadales > Xanthomonadaceae > Xanthomonas. Next base: position 1,628,560 of record NZ_LMOP01000008.1, read on the forward strand.
GTCGGCACGCCAACGCTGCGGGTGGACGGCCGCACCCTGACGCTGGAAAGCGGCGCTGGCGGCCTCGCATCGCGCTCGGCCGGCATTCACGCCGATCTGCAGCCCTTGGGCGATCCGCTGGCCGGCAAGCTGGTCGACGGCAATGCAGTGGACATGGCATTCGTGCTGGATGGCACGCGCAGTCTGACCATCGCGCCGATTGCCGACAATAACGACATCGCGCTGCGTTCGGCCTGGCCGCATCCGTTGTTCGGTGGGCGCTTTCTGCCGAATGCGCCGACCATCAGCGAGCGTGGCTTCGATGCGAGCTGGTCGCTGTCGTCGCTGGCAACCGGTGCGCAGACGCAGTTGCAGTCGTCGCAGTCGTCGCTGGATACGCTGGAAGTGCGTCTGGTCGACCCGGTGGACGTGTATACCCAGGCCGATCGCGCCAGCAAATACGGCATCCTGTTCGTCGTGCTGACCTTTGTGGCGTTCGTGTTGTTCGAGCTGATCAAGCGCTTGCCGATCCATCCGTTGCAATACCTGCTGGTCGGCCTGGCGCTGGCGATCTTCTTCCTGTTGCTGCTGAGCCTTTCCGAGCACATCGCGTTCTGGCAGGCGTATCTGGTGTCGGCGGCGGCGTGTATCGGCCTGCAGTTCTTCTATCTGTCCGGGGTGTTGCGGAGCTGGGTACGCGCTGCCGGGTTCTCGGTGATGCTGACGGCGTTGTATGGCGTGCTCTATAGCCTGCTGGTCTCGGAAGACAACTCGCTGCTGATGGGGTCGTTGCTGCTGTTCGGCATCCTGGCCAGCATCATGTGGGTGACGCGTAAGGTCGATTGGTACGAGCTTGGCAACAGCCTGCGCTGAGGTCGACATGCGCGTGCATGCACAGGTGTACCGGCGGGCGCAGCGTTTGCTGCCCGCCGGAATCGACACGGTGGCGCTGCTTCCCGCAGCGCCACTGTCGCAATGGGAAGGCTCGCCGCTGTCGGCGTTGCCGCTGGCGCGCGAGGGCCGCCGTGGGGTGATCGGTATGCGCCTGCATGCGCGCACGGCGCAGGCCTTGCGTGTGGATGGATGCAGTTTCTTGCAGGCGTCGCGGCAGCAGCAGGCGCCGGCACCGGACGCACGTGTGCGCGGCTACGGGCCGTGGCAGCGCTTGAGTAACGGCAGTTACTGGGCGCGCAGTACCGATGCGCTGCTTGGGGTGCTGGTGGCCCAGGAAGAAGCGGCGGTGTGGTTGGTGTGGCAACAGCCCGGCAACGCGGCCCAACGCCATGACGGTTGGCTGCGCTGAGCCGCGGCAGTGCAGCAGCGCAATGCGGCCAGGCTCGCTTACCATGGCCGCATGACCGGCACCTCCCTGATCGTTGAAACAGTCCACGGCAACGCGGTGTTGCCGCATCTGGATGCGGTAGCGCAGTTGCGCATCGCGGTGTTCCGCGCATGGCCGTATCTGTACGACGGCGATGCCGACTACGAACGCGACTATCTGGCTGCCTATGCCGCTTCGCCCGATAGCGTGTTCGTCCTGGCGCGCGATGGCGTTGCGGTCATCGGCGCGTCTACCGGGTTGCCGTTACTCGACGACAGCGACGCTTTCCACACGCCATTCATCGCCGCCGGCATCGACCCGGCCAGCGTGTTTTATTTCGGCGAGTCGGTGTTGTTGCCGGCGTATCGCGGGCAGGGCATTGGCCATGCCTTCTTCGACAGGCGCGAGGCGCATGCCCGCGCATTGGGCCGCTTTACGCTCGCCGCGTTCTGCTCGGTGGAACGTGCAGCGGACGACCCGCGCAAACCTGCCGACTATCGCCCCAACGATGTGTTCTGGCGCAAGCGCGGTTACGCGCCGCAGCCGGGTATGCAGGTGCGGCTGGAGTGGGCGGAGTTGCAACATGGGCAGATCGACCACAGCTTGAGTGTGTGGACGCGCGCGCTGAAACCTTGAGCGTGGTGAAGTCGATTGCGTTGTTGCGCACGTTTTACGTCGCTATAGAGCCGTTAAAGGAAGCTTGCCGATGAATGCTCCGCTCACCATTGCCGTTGCCAAATATCCGATCGGCAAACCCGTGGATTTCGCAGCCTTCGCCGCGCGCATGTCGGCACTGATCGGCGAGGCTGCGGCTGCCGGCGCGCGGGTGGCGGTGCTGCCGGAATATCTGTCGTTGGAGCTGGCGGCCACGTTCGGCACGCAGGTGTCGGCCGGCCTGCCTGAGTCGTTGGCGGCCATCCAGGCGCTGCGAACGGCGTGGCTGGAGCTGTTTGCCGGCCTGGCGCGGCAGCACCGGTTGCATCTGATTGCCGGGAGTTTTCTGCTGGATCTGGGCCAGGGCCGCTATCGCAATCGCAGCGACTGGTTCACGCCCGACGGCGGCCACGGCTGGCAGGACAAGCTGCAACTGACCGGGTTTGAAAAAGCCACCGGGCTGATCGAGCCGGGCGATGCATTGAAGGTGTTCGCGCTGGACGGCGTACGTGCGGCGATTGCGATCTGCTACGACAGCGAATTTCCGTTGCCGGTGCGCGCGCAGTATGAAGCCGGCGCGCGCCTGTTGATCGTGCCCAGTTGTACCGACACTGCCGCCGGCGCCACCCGCGTGCGGGTCGGGTGTCTGGCGCGCGCACTGGAAAACCGCATGTTCGTCGCGCAATCGGTCACCGCCGGTGAGGCGCCCTGGAGCCCCGCGCTGGACATCAACACCGGCGAGGCGGCGGTGTTTGCACCGATGGATGTGGGCTTTCCCGCCGACGGCGTGTTGGCGCAAACCGATGCAGACACCGTCTGGGCGTATGCCGCGCTGGACTTCGATGCGTTCGAAGCCAGCCGCGCCCACGCGCAGGTGGCCAACGACCGCGATTGGTCGGGGCAGTTGGCGCCGGAAGTGGCGCGTGCCAAGCTGGCCGCGTTCGATTGACCAAGAACGATTGATCCCCTGCTCGCATCGTACGCAGGCGCGGAGGTTGCACACGCGGCGGGTGCGCTCAGCACCTGCCGCCGCATGCAGCGACCGCGCAGCTACGTGCGCAGGCCTTCAATCGCCCAACTTCGCAACACCACCCACCAGGTTCCCATGGCCAAGAAAACCCTGATTCCGCACAGCGTCCGGCTGGAGTTCGCACCCGGCGCGCTGGTGCACAGCAATCTGTCCGGCGCGGCGTTTACCGACGACTGGCTGTGGGTGGCCGGCGACGAAGCCTGCGCGGTGGATCGCCTGCGCAAGCTGCAGCCTACCCAGCGCGAGACGCTGCGCTTCGGCGAAGGCCAGAGTTTCCCACTGGCCGAGCTGCTGGATCTTCCGGGGGAGGACGCAGAAGAAGCCGACCTGGAAGGCATGGGCCTGTCGGACGGCTATCTCTGGGTGATCGGCTCGCATGGCTTGAAGCGCAAGAACGCCAAGCCCGGCCGCGACGATGCCGACAACGCCAAACGCCTGACCAAACTCAAGCTCGACGCCAACCGCCGCCTGCTGGCTTGTCTGCCGATCGAGTCCGATGCCGATGGCACGCCACGGCTGGTGCGCGAGGCTGCCGATGGCCGCCGCGCGCTGCGGCTCAAGGGCGACGCCAAGCACAACCAGCTCACCGAACTGCTGGCCGACGATGCGCATTTTGGCCCGTTTTTGAAGATTCCCGGCAAGGACAATGGCTTCGATATCGAAGGCATCGTGGCCGACGGCAAGCGCCTGCTGCTTGGCCTACGCGGGCCGGTGCTGCGCGGCTGGTCGGCGCTGCTGGAAATCCAGGTGGAAGCGCATGGCGACCATCTGCGCCTGGCGCCGCTGGACGACGACGGCACGCTGCTGCGCAAGCACTTCCTGCAACTTGGCGGGCTGGGCATCCGCGATCTGCATTATTCCGGCGATGATCTGTACCTGCTGGCCGGCCCCACGATGGTGTTGAACGGCGAGATCCGCCTGTTCAAATGGCCGGACGCACGCACCGTGCTGGCCGCCAACCGCGAGCCGGTGCGCTTTCAGCATGCCTTGCTGGAATCGGCGGTGCTGCCGCATGGCAAGGACAGCGACCGCGCCGAAGCCATCTGCAACCTGCCGCCGCAGCTGGCCGGCAAGGTTCCCAGCTGGCTGGTGCTGTACGACGCGCCCGGCCCGGCGCGCAGCGATGGCGAATGCGTGGTGTACGGCGACTTGTTGCGCAATCGCTGAGCCAGGCCCGACCCCGGCCGCAGCGTGCAGTGCGCAGCCGGCGGTCGAGCTTCAAGGCTCTGATCGCAGCGCAGACGCGAGCGGCTGAAGGCGTTGCGCTGCAAGGGCACGGGCGTGCCGGCACCGCCGTCGATACGCGACGCGGCGTCGCTGCGGCCCCCGACATCACCGCCGCTGCACCCGGCCGGGCAGGGCCACGCTGCGCAAGGTAAAATCGGCGCACTCCCGTTTCGCCGAGCGCTCCATGACCTGCCGCACCCGCTTTGCTCCCAGCCCCACCGGTTACCTGCACATCGGCGGCGCCCGCACCGCCCTGTATTGCTGGTTGGAGGCGCGCCACCGCGGCGGCGAGTTCGTGCTGCGCATCGAAGACACCGACCGCGAACGCAGCACCCAGGCGGCTATCGACGCCATCCTGGAGGCGATGGACTGGTTGGGCCTGGGCTACGACGAAGGCCCGATCTACCAGACCCAGCGCATCGCCCGCTATCAAAAGGTGGCCGAGCAGCTGCTGGCGCAGGGCAAGGCCTATTACGCCTACGAAAGCCGCGAAGAGCTCGACGCCATGCGCGAGGCCGCGATGGCCAAGCAGGAAAAACCGCGCTACAACGGCGCCGCGCGCGAGCAGCAGCTGCCGTACCGCGACGACCCCAACCGGGTGATCCGCTTCAAGAACCCGGTCGGCGGCACGGTGGTGTTCGACGACCTGATCAAGGGCCGTATCGAGATCGCCAACAGCGAGCTCGACGACATGGTGATCTTCCGCCCGGACGGCTTCCCCACCTATAACTTTGCGGTGGTGGTGGACGATTGGGACATGGGCATCACCGAGGTGATCCGCGGCGACGACCACATCAACAACACCCCGCGCCAGATCAACATCTATGAAGCACTGGGCGCGCCGGTGCCCAAGTTCGCGCACATGCCGATGATCCTGGACGAGCAGGGCGCCAAGCTGTCCAAGCGCACCGGCGCGGCCGATGTCATGCAGTACAAGGACGCCGGCTACCTGCCGCATGCGCTGATCAATTACCTGGCCCGTCTGGGCTGGTCGCATGGCGACCAGGAGTTGTTCAGCCAGCAGGAACTGCTGGACCTGTTCGACGTCAAGGACGTCAACTCCAAGGCTGCCCGCCTGGACATGGCCAAGCTCGGTTGGGTCAACCAGCATTATCTGAAGACCGACGACCCGGCCAGCATCGCGCCGCAGCTGGAATATCAGCTCGCCAAGCTTGGTCTGGACATCGCCGCCGGCCCGGCCGCTGCCGATGTGGTGGTGGCGTTGCGCGAGCGCGTGCAGACGCTGAAGGAAATGGCCGAAAAGGCCGTGGTCTGGTACCAGCCGCTGGAAACCTACGACGAAGCGGCGGTGATCAAGCACCTGAAGCTCGGCGCCGAAGTGCCGCTGGGCAAGGCGCGCGAGATGCTGGCGGCGCTGAGCGAGTGGAGCGTGGAGAGCGTGTCGGCGGCGCTGCACGAGGCCGCCGCAGCGCTGGAACTGGGCATGGGCAAGGTCGCCCAGCCGCTGCGGGTGGCCATCACCGGCACCCAGGTCAGCCCGGACATTTCGCAGACGGTGTACCTGGCCGGTCGCGAGGGTGCCTTGAAACGCATCGATGCGGCACTCATCAAGATTGGAGCGGCCTGACGCCGGAGCCTGTATGACCAAGCACACGCACACCCAAACGCACGACCAGGACCATGCCTGCACAGCCCCGCATCATCACGTGGACGATGCCAACAGCTTCGTGCGCGCGGTGGAGCGCGCCTGCAGCGAGCGCGGCCTGCGGCTGACGCCGATCCGCGCCAACGTCCTGCGGCTGATCGCCGATGCCGGCAAACCGGTCAAGGCGTACGAACTGCTGGACTGGGTGCGCGAAGGCAAGGGCGTGGGCGCCGATGCCCCGCCTACGGTGTACCGCGCGCTGGATTTTTTGATGGCCAATGGCTTTGTGCACAAGCTCGAATCGGTCAACGCCTTCGTCGCCTGCCACCACCCCAACAGCGCCCAGCATTCGGTGCCGTTTTTGATCTGCGACCGCTGCCATAGCGCCGTGGAACTAGAAGACCGTGAGGTGGTGGCGCAACTGGAAGCCCGCGCCAAGGCGCTGGGATTCCAGCCGCAGGCGCAGACGCTGGAAGTGCATGGCCTGTGCGCCAAGTGCGCGGTGGCGGAGTAAGCCCCCCGCCAGCTCGCGCAACGCGCGGCTTCGGCACGCCTGCGGCGCGATGCCATGGCTGCAGTGTGCGTAGGGATGCAGTGAGGGGGCAGCAGCGCGCAGATGGTTGAATGCGGCAGATCACCGGTTCCGATGCCGCCAAGTGGCGGCACCATGCATGTCGTTGCGTGGTACAGCAATGCGTTGATGGCCCGCCGCGTTCAAGCCAGCGGGTCATCGATCATCGGTCAGTGAGTGCTGGCTTTTCCGATGCCTGACCTGCGCGCCACGTCACCGACATTTCAATCCCGCTACGGCGCATGGAGTTCACGCAGCGCCTCCAGGCCGGGTTGAAACAGCGCGTTCGTTGCGCCGGTTCCATGCCTGATCGCGCTGACGGCGCGGTCATTTCAGTGTTGAACCACCACACAAGCCAATGCACGCGTGATGCGCCCGCCTGCGCAGGTGATGGTGCGCGCAGCACAAACCGCAACGGCGCGGATGCAGCGCTTTAGGCCGTCTTGCCCGCCTCGCAGCCATACGCCGCCAGAAACATCTCCACCGCGCGTTGCGTGGCGTCGCGCAGATACTCGGGCGACGGATCTTTCAGCGCGCCGAACAGGCAGGGCATCAGCGTTTCCGCTTCAAACAGGGCGCCCAGTTGGCGTGCGGCCAACGACGCATCGGTACGCCGCATCAGGCCACGGTCGATCTGCAGTTGCAGAAAGTCGGCGACGCGCTGCATGCCTTCTTCCGGACCGGCATTGAAGAACAGCGCGCCGACTTCCGAGCGGCCGGAGACGCCGATGATGGTCTGCCAGATGGTGATCGAGGAGGGGGCGCACAGGAAGGTGAGGATGTCCTCGCCAAAACGCTGCAAGGCCACGGCAATGGGGCCGCTGCTCTGTGACAGCGCATCCAGCAAGGGGTCGATGTAGCTGTCGGACATGTCTTTGGCAAACGCAACGAACAGCTCTTCCTTGGACGGGAAATAGCCGTACAGCGTGCGCTTGGAGCCGCCGACCCGGGCCGCGATCTGCGACATCGACGCCCCTTCGAAGCCCAGTTCGAGGAATACCTCGCTGGCAGCCTGAATGATGGCGTCGCGTTTTGCTTCGGTTCTGACCCGCATCCCGTCCTCCTGCTAATTCATAAGTATACCAACTGGGCAGAAATGCTTGACGCCCACGGTTGAGCTTATTAGGATACCGAACCGTACCGTTTATATTTTTAATCGCGCGTCTTCGGAGACCTTCTCGTGCGTTCTCAAGCCTCTTACCGCCTGCCGTTGTTTGCTGTTGCCGCCACCGTCCTGCTCAGCGCCTGCGGCAGCCCGCCGGGCGGACCACCGCCAGAAGAGGGCACTCCCGAGATGGCGGTGCTGACCGTCAAGCAGCAGCCGGTACCGCTGACCACCGCGCTGCCGGGGCGCACCGTGCCGTACCTGATCGCCGAAATCCGGCCGCAGGTAGGCGGCATCGTGCAGTCGCGCCAGTTCACCGAAGGCGGCGACGTCAAGGCCGGGCAGACGCTGTACCAGATCGATCCGGCGACCTACCGCGCCAGCTACGCCAGCGCCCAGGCCACCTTGGCCAGGGCGCAGGCCAATCTGCGCACCGCCAGGCTCAAGGCCGAGCGCTACACCGAGCTGGCGCAGATCAAGGCGATCAGCCAGCAGGAAGGCGACGACACCGACGCGGCGCTAGGCCAGGCCGAGGCTGACGTGGCCGCCGGCAAGGCCAGCGTGGAGACCGCGCGTATCAACCTGGCGTTCGCCCGTCTGGACGCCCCGATCTCCGGCCGCATCGGCCGCTCCAGCGTCACGCCGGGCGCGTTGGTGACCGCCAATCAGGCCACCGCGCTGACCACCATCCAGCAGCTGGACCCGATCTATATCGACGTCACCCAGCCCAGCGTGGCGGTGTTGCGGCTGAAGCAGGCGATGGCGCGCGGCGACCTGGAAAAGGCCGGCGAGGGCGCGGCCAAAGTGTCGCTGCTGCTGGAAGACGGCAGCCGCTATCCGTTGCAGGGCCAGCTGGCGTTCTCCGATGTCACCGTGGACCAGAACACCGGCTCGATCACCCTGCGCGCGGTGTTCCCCAACCCCAACGCGGATCTGCTGCCGGGCATGTACGTGCGCGCAGTGCTGCAGGAAGGCGTCAAGCAACAGGGCGTGCTGGTGCCGCAGCAGGCGGTCTCGCGCAATGGTGCCGGCAAGCCGACCGTCTTCGTGGTCGGCGCCGACCACAAGTTGCAGTTGCGCGTGCTGGACACCGACCGCGAAGTCGGCGACCAGTGGCTGGTGCGCAGCGGCCTGAAGCCCGGCGAACAGGTGGTGGTCGAAGGCGCTTCGCGTGCGCGCGACGGCATCCAGGTCAAGACCGTGCCATGGCAACCAAAGCGCAGCGACGCTGCGGCCGCGCCATCTGCGCCCAGCACGCCGCGTGCGGCAAATTAAGGCGGATCACACGACATGGCACGCTTTTTCATCGACCGTCCGATTTTTGCGTGGGTGTTGGCCATCATCGTGATGCTGGCCGGCATCCTGTCCATCGCCACCTTGCCGATTGCGCAATACCCCAGCATCGCGCCGCCCGCCGTCGCCATTACCGCCAATTATCCGGGCGCCTCGGCGCAGACGCTGGAAGACACCGTCACCCAGGTCATCGAGCAGAAGATGAAGGGGCTGGACCATCTCAGCTACATGGCCTCCACCAGCGAATCCAGCGGTGCGGTGACCATTACGCTGACCTTCGACAACGGTACCGACCCGGATACCGCGCAAGTGCAGGTGCAAAACAAGTTGTCGCTGGCCACGCCGTTGCTGCCGCAGGAAGTGCAGCAGCAGGGTGTGACGGTGACCAAGTCGGCCACCAATTTCCTCAACGTGCTGGCCTTTACCTCCGAAGACGGCAGCATGAGCGACTCGGACCTGTCCGATTACGTGGCAGCCAACGTGCAGGAAACCATCAGCCGTGTCGAAGGCGTGGGCGACACCACGTTGTTCGGTTCGCAATACGCCATGCGCGTCTGGCTGGACCCGGACAAGCTGAGCAATTTCAATCTCACCCCGGTGGATGTGCGCACTGCCATCCAGGCGCAGAACGCACAGGTGTCGGCCGGCCAGCTCGGCGCGTTGCCGGCGGTGGCCAACCAGCAACTCAATGCCACCATCACCGCGCAGACCCGGCTCAAGACCGCCGAGCAATTCGAAAACATCCTGCTGCGCACGCAGGCCGATGGCGCGCAGGTGCGGCTGCGCGATGTGGCACGTATCGAACTGGGTAGCGAAAGCTACAACACGGTGGGCCGTTATAACGGCAAGCCGGCCGCAGGTCTGGCGATCAAGCTGGCCACCGGTGCGAATGCGCTGGATACGGTGCGCGCCATCGACAAAAGCCTGGAAGAACAGGAGAAATTCTTCCCGCCGGGCATGAAGGTGCAAAAGCCGTACGACACCACGCCGTTCGTGCGCATCTCCATCGAGCAGGTGGTGCGCACCTTGATCGAAGCGGTAGTGCTGGTGTTCCTGGTGATGTATCTGTTCTTGCAGAACTTCCGCGCGACCTTGATTCCGACCATTGCGGTGCCGGTGGTGTTGCTGGGCACCTTCGGCGTACTCGCCGTCTTCGGTTTCACCATCAATACGCTGACCATGTTCGCGATGGTGCTGGCGATCGGCCTGCTGGTGGACGATGCCATCGTGGTGGTGGAAAACGTCGAGCGCGTGATGGGTGAGGAGCAGTTGTCGCCCAAGGACGCCACACGCAAATCGATGGACCAGATTTCCGGTGCGCTGGTCGGTGTTGCGCTGGTGCTGGCGGCGGTGTTCGTGCCGATGGCGTTCTTCGGCGGCTCCACCGGGGTGATCTACCGCCAGTTCTCGATCACGATTGTCTCGGCGATGACCTTGTCGGTGCTGGTGGCGATGATCCTGACCCCGGCCTTGTGCGCCAGCTTGCTCAAGCCGGTGCACAAAGGCCATGGCATGGCCACTACCGGCTTTTTCGGCTGGTTCAACCGCGTATTCGATCGCGGCAATCACCGCTATCAAGGCGTGGTGCGGCACATGCTTGGCAAGGGCTGGCGTTACATGCTGGCCTATGCGGTGTTGCTGGCGCTGGTGGTGTTCGGTTTCATGAAGTTGCCGGTGGGCTTTTTGCCGGACGAGGACCAGGGCACGTTGTTCGTGCTGGTGCAGTTGCCGCCCGGTGCTACCGATACGCGGACCAACGAGGTGCTCAAACAGGTGGAGCATCACTTCCTGGTCGATCAGAAGGATTCGGTGTCAGGCGTGTTTGCGGTGTCCGGTTTCAGCTTTGCCGGCACCGGGCAGAACGTGGGGTTTGCCTTCGTCAAACTGCGTCCGTGGGACGAGCGTACCGGCAAGGGCCAGAGCGTCACCGACGTGGCCGGCAAGGCCGGCGCTTTTTTCGCCAGCATCCGCGATGCCAGGGTGTTTGCGTTTGCGCCGCCGGCGGTGTCGGAGTTGGGCAATGCCACCGGCTTCGATCTGATGCTGCAGGACCGCGCAAATCTGGGCCATGACGCCTTGATGCAGGCGCGCAATCAGTTGCTGGCCGAGCTGTCGCAGGACAAACGCCTGGTGGCGGTGCGCCCGAACGGGCAGGAAGATACGCCCGAGTTCAAGCTGGAGATCGACCCGCACCGTGCGCAGGCGATGGGGGTGTCGATCGCCGACATCAACAACACCTTCGCCAGTGCGTGGGGCAGCGTGTACGTCAACGACTTCATCGACAAGGGACGGGTCAAGAAGGTGATGCTGCAGGCCGACGCGCCTTACCGTATGAACCCGCAGGACGTCGACCGCTGGTTCGTGCGCAACAGCGCCGGCACCATGGTGCCGTTCAATGCCTTCGCGACTGCCAGCTGGCAATCGGGCTCGCCGCGGCTGGAGCGTTACAACAGCGTGCCGTCGGTGGAGATCCTGGGCATGGCGCTGCCCGGCGCGGCGTCCAGTGGCGAAGCGATGCAGATCGTGGAAGCGGCGGCGGCCAAATTGCCGCCGGGCATCGGCTTCGAGTGGACCGGGTTGTCGCGGCAGGAAAAATCCTCCACCGGCCAGACCGGCCTGTTGTACGGCCTGTCGATCCTGATCGTGTTCCTGTGTCTGGCCGCGTTGTACGAAAGCTGGGCGATTCCGTTCTCGGTGATTCTGGTGGTGCCGCTGGGCGTGTTCGGCACGCTGCTGGGCGCGATACTGACCTGGAAAATGAATGACGTGTACTTCCAGGTGGGGTTGTTGACCACCATTGGCCTGGCATCGAAAAACGCGATCCTGATCGTGGAGTTTGCCAAAGAGCTGCACGAGAGCGGCAAGAGCCTGATCGAGTCGGCGCTGGAAGCGGCGCGCATGCGTTTGCGGCCGATCCTGATGACATCGCTGGCCTTCATCCTGGGCGTGGTGCCGTTGGTGCTCGGCAGCGGTGCCGGTGCCGGTGCGCAGCATGCGCTGGGCACGGCGGTGATCGGCGGCATGTTGTCCGGCACGGTGCTGGCGATCTTTTTCGTACCGCTGTTCTTCGTGCTGGTCAGCGGGTTATTCAAGCGCCGCGCGCAACCTGCCACGCCCGCTACTCCGCAACCGACAGGACACTGACATGACACCGATTCGCATGACACTTGCCGCGATCGCGGTGGCCAGCGTGCTGTCTGGCTGCACCATGATGCCGCGCTACACCCGCCCAGACGCGCCGGTGCCGGACCACTTTGCCGGTGGCGGTTCCACCACAACGCCCGATGCCGCTGCAACCGAACAGGCGCGCAGCGTGGCCGATATCGGCTGGCGCGAGGTCTTCACCGACCCCGCGTTACAGCAGGTGATCGCGCTGGCGCTGCAAAACAACCGCGACCTGCGCGTGGCCGCACTCAATATCGAAGTGGCGCGTGCGCAATACCGGGTGCAGCGCGCTGCATTGGTACCGGCCATCGATGGCACCGGTACCTCCAACAATGCGCGCACACCGTCCGAACTGGCCATCCCAGGGCAGCCGGCGGTGTTCCGCACCTACAGCGGTAACGTCGGCATCAGCGCCTACGAACTGGATCTGTTCGGGCGCGTGCGCAGCCTCAAGGAGCAGGCGCTGCAACAATTTCTATCCACCGCCGAAGCGCGCCGCAGCACGCATATCAGCCTGGTCGCCGAAGTCGCCACCGCCTATCTGACCCTGGCCGCCGATCAGGCATCGCTGCAGCTGGCGCAGTCCACCTTGAGCAGCCAAAGCGATAGCTATCGCCTGCAGCAACGCAGTTTTGAGCTGGGTGTGGCCTCGCAGCTCACCTTGCGTCAGGCGCAAACCACGGTGGAAACCGCACGCGTGGATGTGGAGCGCTATACCGCGCAGGTGGCGCAGGATCGCAATGCCCTGGTGCTGCTGGTCGGCACGCAGATGCCGGACGCCTTGTTGCCGCGCGCGTTACCCGATGGTGCCAGTGTGGACGGCAACGTGCTGGCCAGCGTGCCGGCAGGAGTGTCCTCGCAGTTGTTGCAACGTCGCCCGGACATCCTGGAGGCCGAGCGCAACCTGCGCGCGGCCAATGCCAACATCGGTGCAGCGCGTGCGGCGTTTTTCCCCAGCATCAGCCTCACCGGCTCGTTGGGCTCATCCAGCAGCAGCCTGTCGAACCTGTTCGATTCGGGCACCCGCGCCTGGAGCTTCGTGCCGTCGCTGACCTTGCCGATCTTCAACGCCGGGCGCAATCGCGCCAACCTGGACATGGCCAAGGCCAATCGCGATATCGAAGTGGCCCGCTACGAAAAATCCATCCAGAGCGCGTTCCGCGAAGTGTCCGACGCGCTTGCGCAACGCGACACGCTGGGCCGGCAATTGCAGGCCCAGCAGGCATTGGTCGATGCAACTGCCGATAGCTATCGGTTGTCGCAGGCGCGTTTCGAGCGCGGTATCGATAGTTATCTGCAGGCGCTGGATGCGCAGCGCTCGCTGTACAGCGCACAGCAGACCTTGATCGGCACGCAGTTGTCGCGCTTCACCAATCTGGTGACGTTCTACAAGGCGATGGGCGGCGGCTGGTTACAGACCGCAGAACCGGAGATGGCCAGCGTCGCGACAGCGCAGCCCCGTGGGTGACGCCAGCCTGTCCGGTGATACGCCGCCACGTGCGCGTTCGCTATCCGGCAAACGTAGCGCGATCCTGGCGGCGGCGCGTGCGCTGTTTCAACATGACGGCTTCGACCGCACCAGCATGGACAGCATTGCCCGCCATGCGCTGGTGTCCAAGGCCACGGTGTACGCGTATTTCGCTTCCAAGGAGGTGTTGTTCCGCACCACGCTCGAAACGTTGGCGCATGCCCCGCGCAGTCATTGGGACGTGCTGCTGCAGGCGCGTGGTCCATTGGATCAGCGCCTGATTGCCGTTGCCAATGCGCTACTAAACGTTGCAAGCCGCAGTGCGCCGGACGATACCGCCTACGGGCTGGTGCGACCGCCGCTAGTGCCCAGCCAGATGCGCGAGGAGATGTGGATGCTGTGCTTCGAGCGCTACGACCGCATGATGCACTCGCTGTTGGCGCGTGAGGTGGACAAAAGTGCGTTGGCGATCGACAACCTGCCGGACGCATCGGGGCATTTCTTCGGGCTGATGACCGGGCTGCCGGCCAATGCGGCGTCACGCGAGACGGCATCGCATGACCGCGCCTTACAGCAAGCGGCCTATATCAGCGGCGCGGTGTCGCTGTTCTTGCGTGCCTATCGTCCGGTGGCGGCACATCCGACGGCGCAACGTAAACGCGAGACGCCCAGCGGGTTTTAGCAGCGATCCCGCGTAGCAGCATGCCTGGGCGCGATGGGCGGTTGCGGGAAGGCTTCGTCGCGCGCACGCATGCTCCTATCGAAACGTGCTTATCAGCGCGTCAGACCTTGCCGTAGCGCATCGATCACCACGCGCAATGCCGCCGAGGACTGACGGCGGCTGGGGTAATAGGCGTAATAGCCCTCGAATGGCTCGCACCAGTCCTCCAGCACGCGGCGCAGCTGGCCGGCGGCGATGTGCTCCAGCACCATGGATTCCGGCAGATACGCGATACCCGCGCCGGCCAATGCGGCGCGCAACATCGCACTGCTGCTGTTGAAGGTCCATTGCCCGTCCACGCGCACCTTGACCTCGCGCCCGGCGTTGTCGAACTCCCAGGCCAGCAACCCACCGTGGGTGGGCAGGCGCAGGCCGATGCAGTTGTGCTGCGCCAGATCGGCCGGAACGGCCGGGATGGTGTGATGCACGAAGTAGGTTGGCACCGCGACCACCGCCATGCGCTGCGGCGGGCTGATCGGCACTGCAATCATGTCCTTGGCCACCTGGTCGCCCAAGCGGATGCCGATGTCGTAGCGCTCGGCCACGATATCGGCCAGACCGTAATCCACGGTGACTTCGATCCTGAGGTCCGGGTAGTCGGGCAGCACTTTCGAAAGCGCCGGCCACACGTAGGCATCGGCGGCGTGGCCGGCGCTGGTGATGCGGATGGTGCCGGCCGGCTTGTCGCGGAAGTCGGTCAGCGCGGACAGCTCATCGTCGATCTCCTGCAGCCGCGGCGCCACCGTTTCGAACAGGCGCGCACCGGCTTCGGTCATTGAGACGCTACGCGTGGTGCGGGTCAGCAAGCGGATGCCCAAGCGCGTTTCCAGGGCACGCACGGTATGGCTCAACGCCGATTGCGAGACGCCCAGTTGCGCGGCAGCGCGGGTGAAGCTGCCTTCGCGCGCGACGGTGACGAAGACCTGCAGGTCGTTGAGGTTTTCCCGAGCCATTGCTGCCAGTGCCCGCTCCAGGCATGCGATTCATGCGGCCAGCATCATGCGCGATGGCGTGTGATGGCCTCAATGTCGTGGCGGCCCGCAGCGCAGGCGCATTGATGCGCTGCGTTTCTAGCTGCATGCAGATTTGCAGGGGGAGTGCAGGCGCGCATGCGCGCTACAGTGCAGGCAACCGGATGCGGGGCAGGGCGATGCTCTGCTGCCGACTGCCCTACCGATGCGGTTGCTGCTCGATCGCGCAGCAGCTGCTGGTTCGCTTCGATCTGAGTGGCGCCCTGCGCGTCGACTGGCAAGCGACCGCTACGTTGTTTCACTACGTTCAAGGAGTACTGCAATGAATCTGTTCGCAACTGCAATGTCGTTGTCGATGATGGCCGCTACCACCGCTCCGGGTGGTGAGGGGCAGGGTGGCGAGGAGCATGCGGGGCAGACGCAGGCACCGATCAAGGTAAGCCGTGCCGGCGGCGCGGCGTCGGCCGTGGGCCCGGCCGATTACTTCACCGGCAAGGTGCGTATCGATGCGCCGTTTCAGGCCGATGCCCCGGCACGTGTGGGCGGCGCCACGGTGACCTTCGAGCCGGGCGCGCGCACTGCGTGGCATACCCATCCGCTGGGGCAGACGCTCATCGTCACCGCCGGTGCGGGGCGGGTGCAGGAATGGGGCAAGCCGGCGCAGGAGATCCGCCCCGGCGACATCGTGTGGATTCCGCCGGGCGTCAAGCATTGGCACGGCGCAAACGCGACGGTGGCGATGTCGCACATTGCCATCGCAGAATCGGTGGATGGCTCGCCGGTGACCTGGCTCGAGCAGGTGACAGAGGCGCAGTACCAAGCCGATTGAGTAAGCAATCACGCTGCTGTGCTGGGTCTGCCGTTTTCGACGGCACCTACTTATTGCATCAGCATCGCTGCTTGGGCGGCGCAGATGTCGAGCACAGCGCGATGTCCGCGTGCAAGAGGCTGCAGCGAGGTCAGGCCAGCAGTCTCACGCCGCTTCCGTCGCGTCGGGCGCGCTTGCGCGTAACCGCTGCGCATCGCGTGCGGGCGGCTCGCCCAGAATGCGCGCGTAGTCGCGGCTGAATTGCGATGCGCTTTCATAGCCGACCCGAAACCCCGCATCGGCGGCGGTGAGCGCGTCAGCCACCATCAGCCGGCGCGCCTCGTGCACGCGCAGATGCGAGCGGTACTCCAGCGGTGTCATCGAGGTCACCGTCTTGAAGTGTGCATGGAAGGTAGAGCGGCTCATCGCCGACAGATCGGCGATCTGTTCGATGCTGAAACGCTGTGCGTAGTGCTCGCGCAACCACACGATGGCCTTGGAAATCTGGTTGAGGCGGCTATCGGCAATCGCCATCTGGCGCACTACCGCATTGGCGGGGTCTGCCATCAGGCGATACAGCAGTTCGCGCGTCACCAGCGGTGCCAGCGCGGCGATCTCCTGCGGTCGGTCGAGCAGGCCTGCCAGCCGCACCGCGGTGTCGTACAGCTGCGGTGTGCTGCGGTTGAGCAATAGACCGGCGGCTGTGGTGTCGCGTTGCGGCTCGGCAAGTTCCGCATGGTGGATCGCCAGCTCGCTGAGCACGGCAGTGTCCAGGTCCAGGCAGAAGCACAGGTACGGATGCGTGGCGCTGGCCTCGATCACCGAACCGACGATGGGCAGATCGACCGACGCCACCAGATACATCTGCGGATGATAGTGATAGGCCTGCGCGCCCAGCATCGCGCGCTTGCGGCCCTGCGCCACCAGGCACAGCATCGGCGTGTAGACGGTGGGGATGGCGTCGGTGGCGACGGCGCTGCGCATCACATGCAGCCCGGCGATCGGCGTGGCGTGCATGCCGTCGGCCGGCGCGTGGCGCAGCAGGATGTCGGTCAGGTCGGCGGTGGCGGAGGGCATGCGGAACGCTCGTGCGCTAGCGCTGTGCGGCACGGCCGCGGTAGCGCGATCCTACAAGGGACGCCGTGGTGCGCCCATCAATGGCAGACTCGACAATGCCGCGGATCCTTGCGCGTGGCGGTGCGGCCGCAGCCATCAAGCCAATGCCGCTGATCGATCACTCACGCACATTCCGTATTCTTGCGACCTGTCTCCGGTGCTCCGATCGTCATGCCTGCAAAACCCCCATCCCTAGCTGCTCCCTCCACCCCTGCCGACTGGAAGGCGATCGAGCAGGCGGCAACCGCCGAGCTTGCCAGGCGCACGCAGCTGGCGCACCAGCAGATCATCGGCCTGCTGCGCACGCAAGGACATCTGCTCAGCGAGGCCCAGCGCCGCGCGTTGAGCAAACGCCTGCAGCGCAGCGGGAAATAAGGCGTTCGCACCGCCGGCACCCTGGCCGCGTTGCGTACACAGTTGGCCCAAGTCTGCAGGCGGAAAACCTAGCGTGCGGCATGCGCGCAACATTCCATCGCGGCCTGACGCCACGCCACTGCGCGGCATCGCGGGCAAGGGTAAAAGGCCGCGCAACGGCGGGACGCCGGATCAGACCTCGGCGATCATCGCCGCGCTGGAGGACGACGCACACGATCTTTAGCGGGCCGTCATGCCGGCGCTCATGCGCCCGAATCCGATTCCCATGGCGGTGTTTGGCCGAAGTGTTCGAGCAGAAACTCCACAAACGCACGCACCCGCGGCGGCTGCAGCTGGCGTGCGGGCATCACGGCGCTGATCTGCGAGGTGGGAGGCGGGTAATCGGTCATCACTTCGACCAAACGGCCGGCGTGCAGGTCGTCGGCGATATGCCAGTACGAATACATCCCGATGCCTTGCCCGGCGAGCACCGCATCGCGCACCAGTTCGCCGAAGTTGCTTTCGAAGCGGCTCTGCATGCGCACCCGTACCTCGCCGCCTTCCGGTGTCTGCAGGGTCCACAGGTCCTGGCGGCCAGTACGGCCCATCAGCAGCACGCCTGGATGCTGCATCAATTCTTCTGGAGTGCGCGGTGTGCCGTGCCGCTGCAGATACGCAGGCGAGGCGGCCAACGTGCGGCGGTTGTCGGCGATGCGCCTGGCCACCAGGCCGGAGTCGTCCAGCGCGCCGATGCGAATGGCCAGGTCGAAGCCCTGCTGGACCAGGCCCACCAGGTCGTCGCTCAGATGCGCGCTGATGCGCAGGCGCGGGTGGCGGGCCTGGAAGGCGGGTAGCAGCGGGGAAATGTACTGAAGCCCGAACGAGGCCGACAGCGTGACCCGCAAGGTCCCGCCGACATCGTTGGCGCTCTCGCGCAAGTCGTCGGCCAGCGCTTCCAGGTCGTCCACCAGCACCCGGCCGCGCGCCGCCAGTTGCTGCCCTTCCGGTGTGGGATGCAGACGGCGGGTGGTCCGGTGCAGCAGGCGCACGCCGAGGTCGCGTTCCAGCCGCTTCAGGCGCTGGCTGGCGACCGCCACCGACAGGTCCAGGGTGTGGGCGGCGGCGGTGATCGAACCCAGGTCCAGCACGCGCAGGAACAGCGCGATATCACCGAGACGGTCCATACATTGTCAACGTAGCCTTGAAAGTGAATCAGCATAACAAGGCTTCTTGAAGAGGATCGCGCGGCGCAGGCTGTGCGCAGTTCTCCAGGGTTTCTGTCATGTCTTCTGCTGCTGCGTCCCGTCTACCGCCAGCCCTGCTGGCGTTGACCATCGGTGCCTTTGGTATCGGAACAACCGAATTCGTCATCATGGGCCTGTTGCAGCAGGTCGCCACCGACCTGGACGTTTCGCTCACCGCGGCCGGCCTGTTGATCAGCGGCTATGCGCTGGGCGTGAGCATCGGCGCGCCGGTGCTCACGTTGCTCAGCGCTCGCTGGCCGCGCAAGGCCGTGCTGGTGAGCCTGATGGTCGTCTTCACCCTGGGCAATCTCGCCTGTGCCCTGGCGCCCGACTACGCCAGCCTGATGGTCGCGCGGGTGCTGACCTCGCTGGCGCATGGCACGTTCTTCGGCGTCGGCGCGGTGGTGGCCACCTCCCTGGTGCCGCCCGAGCGGCGTGCCTCGGCCATCTCGTTGATGTTTGCCGGCCTCACCGTGGCCACCCTGCTGGGCGTGCCGGCCGGTGCATGGCTCGGCCTGCAACTGGGCTGGCGGGCCACCTTCTGGGCGGTGACGGTGATCGGGGTGCTGGCCACGGCTGCGGTGGCGCTGTGGGTGCCGGCCGCCGCAGGTGCGGCCGCGCCGGTGTCATGGCGACAGGAAGTGGCGGTGTTGCGGCGCGGGCAGGTGTTGCTGGCGCTGGCGATGACGGTGCTGGGCTATGCCGGCGTGTTGGCGGTGTTCACCTACATCCAGCCGCTGCTGGTGCAGGTGACCGGGTTCGCGCAGGCGGCGGTGTCGCCGGTCTTGCTGGTCTTCGGTGTCGGCATGATCGTGGGCAATCTGCTGGGCGGGCGCCTGGCCGACCGGCGCGCCACTGCCGCGTTGCTGGGCACATTGGCCACGCTGGTGGCGGTGCTCGCTACGATGGGTCTGGCCCTGCACAACAAGACCGCGATGGTGGTGGTTGTCGGGCTGCTGGGCGTGGCCGCCTTCGCCACCGTGGCGCCGCTGCAATTGCGTGTGCTCGAACATGCACGCGGTGCCGGCCAGAACCTGGCCTCCAGTCTCAATATCGCCGCATTCAACCTTGGCAACGCGCTGGGTGCCTGGCTGGGCGGTGTGGCGATCGCCACGCACGCCGGCCTGGTCGCTACTCCGTGGGTCGCCGCGCTGTTGAGCGCCGTTGGCCTGGGCATCGCGTTGTGGAGCGTGCATCTGCAACGCCGTCGCGCCGCTGCGCCGGACACATGCGCGCAGGTGGGTTGATTCGATTCTTCAGGCGTAGCGCGCAGACCGCGCTATCGGCAGGCGTGCGGTCATTGCGCGGGTGATCGGTGAGCAGAGCGTCGTGCCTGGCACCGCGTGGTGTCGGATCGACCGGCATTGCGCGCGGGTTTTCTTTCGGTTCCAAGGAGCATTGCAATGGACACACGTTTTCTCGGCCGTTCCGGCTTCAAGGTGCCGGTGCTCGGTCTGGGCACCGGTACCTTCGGCGGCAAGGGGCCGCTGTTCTCTGCGTGGGGCGATACCGATGTGGCGCAGGCGCGGCGCATGATCGATCTGTGCCTTGAGGCGGGCCTGAACCTGTTCGACACCGCCGATGTGTATTCCGACGGCGCCTCTGAGGAGATTCTTGGCCAGGCGCTGCAGGGCCGCCGCGATCAGGTGATTGTCTCGACCAAGACCGGTTTGCGCCTGGGCGATGGGCCTAACGATGCCGGTGCATCGCGCTTCCGTTTGCTGCGTGCGGTGGATGCGTCGCTGCGCCGTTTGCGCACCGACTATATCGACCTGCTGCAACTGCATGCATTCGATGCGATGACGCCGGTGGAAGAAACCCTGTCCACGCTCGATGAGTTGGTGCGCGCAGGCAAGGTGCGTTATCTGGGCGCTTCCAATTACGCCGGTTGGCAGCTGATGAAATCGTTGGCCATGGCCGATGCACAGGGCTGGAGCCGCTTTGTTGCCAATCAGACCTATTACTCGCTGGCCGGGCGCGACTACGAGTGGGAGTTGATGCCGCTCGGTATCGACCAGGTCATCGGCGCGGTGGTCTGGAGCCCGCTTGGCTGGGGCCGGCTGACCGGCAAGCTGCGTCGCGGTCAACCGCTGCCTGACAACAGCCGCCTGCATGCCACCGCCACCGCCGGCCCGGCGATCGACGATGCACGCCTGTTCGATATCGTCGATGTGCTCGACGGCATTGCCGCAGACACCGGCCGCAGCGTGCCGCAGATCGCCATCAACTGGCTGCTGCAACGGCCCACCGTGAGCACGGTGCTGATCGGTGCGCGCGACGAAGCACAGCTGCGGCAGAACCTGGGGGCGGTGGGTTGGCAACTCACGCCCGAGCAGCGCACGCTCCTGGATGCAGTGAGTGCGGTGGAGCCGCCTTATCCGTATTACCCGTACTGGCGTGGCCACTTTGCCGAACGCAACCCGCTGCCGGTGTAACGCGGGCTGCGCCATCGCGCCACGCTGCCGCCCGCTGGCGACAGCGTGGCGTGCATCACCGTGGCCGCATCACAACGGCCGTGCCGCGCGCGGAATCACCTCAGGCTTGATCGCGCCCACGCCCTTGCTGCCCTGCAATTGTGCGCAGTTGTCCAATGCAGCTGCTACCGAGTCGTAGCCGATCATCGCGCTGCCATCGATGGCCGAGGCATAGATCACCTTGCCGCCCGTGCGCGTTGCCAAGGCCCGCGCGATGGCAGGCGTGGTGTCGAACAACTTGATCGAGGCGCCCAACAATGCCAGCTGGCCACTCCGCGTTTCCAGCGCTGCTGCGATGGTTGCCGGTTGTTGTGCACCTGCGGTGCGTGCGTGACCCGTGCTGTCGAGATAGATCGCGTAGCGATCGAAGCGTGCAATTGGCGTATCCGCGCTGGTTTGCGCGTTCTGCAGCGGCTGCGTGCTTGCAGTGGCGCGCGCAGCGTCGGCAACCCGCACCACCGCGCCAGGAATCAAGCGGAAACTGGCATGGCCCACCACAATGGTTTGCCCGGTCGCCGCAGCGCGCAGGCTTGCGCGCTCGTTTACTTGTGCCGACGCGGGAACGCAAACGCTGGCTGCAACAATACCGAGTAAGGCAATCAGAGCTGTCTTCATGTCAGTGGCCCACCACGCGCATTTCGAATTCCTTCAATTGTTGCTTGCCGTTGTCGGCGAGCATGTCGGCCACCTCCAGGGTCCAGCGCCCGGCAGAGGGCTCGTCCAGGAAGGCATTGCTTGAGGTCAGGAACACCACCACGCCTTCATCGCTCTTGTCGAGCGTGGAAAATGGCGTCATCACGGTGCTGCGGGTGCCGCTGGGCGACACCAGCACCACGCGCAGGTTGCGCGGATCCTTATGCGTGCCCAGGAAGTACAGCTGCACGCCTTCCACCTTGAAGGATTGGCTGATGTCGATCGCCAGTTTTGCGGGTGAGCGAGCACCGCCGATGGTGCTGCTTTTGCCGTCGTAGACCTTCCACTCGGTGTCTTTCATCGCCGGCAGCGAGGTGAAATGCACGGCGCGTTCCACTGCCGCGGCCGCATCCACCAGGCCGAATCCATACCAGTTGCTGAAACGGTGGCCGGCCGCATTGGTGATCCAGCCAGGCTCGATCACACTGCCGTTGTAGAGCACCTTGGGTTGTTGTGGATCGACCTGCACTGCGGTGGTCGCCAGGAGGTACTTGACGTCGCGCAGCGTCAATTGCGGGTTGGCGCTCAGCATCAAGGCGGCAACGCCTGCGACGGTGGGTGCGGAGGCCGAGGTGCCGTTCATGCGTGCGGTGTAATTGCACGATGCATCGATCTTGGACTTGCTGGTATCCAAGGCATTCTGCATCGCGCGTGTGCGGTCGCGATTGTTGCCGGCGCTGCAACCGCTCAAATCGGTAGTGACGATCGCAGGCGAGAAGAATGGCTGCGGACCCTGGGCATTGACGATGCCATAGAGCTCCTTAAAGGTCTCCGGATGCGGGTCGAAGCGACGCTGAAAGCCATACTCGCCAGAGAGTCCGGACACCCACAATGCAGACCCGGGAGAGGAGTAACTGGCACGCACGCCGTTGGCATTGACTGCACCGACCACGATCATGGTCGTCAGGCTGTTGATGTTGTCGACGTTGGCACTGCTGCAGGCAACGCCAAGCTGCCGGGTCTGGTCGCTGCAGCGATCGATCAGCTTGCCCTGCGCATCCGTATCGATCAGCGTATTGAACGAGTTGCCCGACGATTTGACGTAGATGCCGCCCTTGCCGCCGCGCTGGGCCTGCATCAGCTTCTCCAGGGAGCGTTGTTCGTCGAGGTCGCTGTATTGATAGACGGCGGCCGAGACCCCGAAGCTGTTGTTGTAGACATCCATGACCTGCGCTTCGGGCCCGTCGCCCCAGGAGTAGCGGTTGTTGACGTACTGGGTACTGCCATCAGTGGTGTCACCGGCGTTGAAGCCGGCCAGCTTGGCTTCCGGGGCAATGCCGCGCCCGCCGATGCCGTTCCAACCCCGCGCAGCGATGATGCCTGCCACTGCGGTGCCATGATCGCCATCGATGTCATCCGCACGCGGCGTAGGGTCGTTGGAACCGTTCAAGAAATTGTGCGAACCGTTGGGCAGGATGTTGTCGACCAGGTCCGGGTGCGCAATCTCCAGGCCGTTATCGATCACCGCCACGTTGACGCCCGCACCGCGGATGCCCTGCGCATGCAGGATCTCCACGTCCAGGTCCACGCCGGGCAGCGGGCGTCCATCGCCGAACACCGGCTGGCCTTGATTGAGTAGATGCCATTGGTAGCGGAACAGCGGGTCGTCGCCTTGCATTTTCGGCCTGGCCGCTGCCTGTGCGGCGTTCTGCGCGACGACCTCATCTGCAGTGGCAGCACCGCTGCACAGGCACAGTGCCAGCAGCAGCGCAGACGGCAGCGCACAGCGCCGCGAAGAAAGAATCATCATGACGTCTCATCAGTAAAGGGGAACTGCGGAGATGGCGCCGGTGACAGCACGCCTGTGAGAAGGGGCGCAGGTGTCTGCCTGCGCCCTGGAAACTCACATCGGTTGCATGATCGCCTGCGTCACTACCAGCGATGCCTGCGCAATACCGCGACTGGCCTGCAGCTGGGTCGCTGCGCGTTGTGCCTGCTCGATCGAGGCATAGGCGATCACCGCATCACCATTCACCTGGGAGGCGTAGACGATGTTGCCGCCGGTCCCTCTGGCCGCCGTGGTCGCTGTGGCAGGTGTGGTGCCGGTCAGCTTCACCTGCGGCCTGACCAGCACCACCCGGTCGGTCCGCTCGTTCACTGCGGCGGCGAGCGTGTGCGTGGACGCGCCGGGTTGATTGCGCGCCGCGCCGGCAGGCGGATCAAGCACCACCAGGAAGCTGCCGATGCGTGCGATCACCTTGCTGCCCGGCGGCGGCGCGGCAGATCCCGCAGGCGCAACGCTGCCAGGCCCCACTCTCCGCTTGGCACCGACAGCGGATGTCTTCTGCTCGATGACCGTGGCAGTCAACATGCGGAACGTGTCCGTTCCGGAGCGGAAGCGTGTACCGGTAGCCGCCGCCAGCAGGGCCTGTGGATCGGTCGATTGCGCTGCATGCGCAACGCCGCTTGCAACGCTGCAGCCCATCAACAAGGAAACAATAAGCGCGATCTTCATGTCAGTGCCCCACGATGCGAAGGTTGAAGGACTTGAGCGCGGCGGTCTTGGTGGGTTCGGTCATGTCGGTGACTTCCAGTGTCCAGGTGCCGAGCGAGGACTCGTCCAGAAACGCATTGCTGGAGGTGAGGTCGATGTAGAAGCCGGTCTTGGCATAGGCCGCGGGGTCCAGGACCGAGAACGGCGTGGCCACCACACTGCGGGTGCCGCCGGGCGAGATGAGCACCACGCGCAGATTGCTCGGCGTCAGATGCGCAGACTGCAACGACAACTGCACTGCTTCGATCTTCATCGCCTGAGTGATGCGGATGCGCAGCGTGCCCGGCCGTGCCGGCCCGCCGATCTGGCTGGGCGGATTGGTGGACGCGACCCATTGCGTATCGCGCATGGGTGGCAGTGGCGTGAAGTAGCTCGCCTTGTAGACGGCTGCCGCGCCATCGGCCAAGCCGAACCCGTACCAATTGCTGAAGCGGTGTCCGGCGGCATTGGTGATCCAGCCCGGGTCGATCACGCTGCCCTGGTAGACCGCACGCGGCTGCCAGGGGTCGATCTGGCGTGCAGTGGTGGCCAGGATGTATTTGACATCGCGTGCGCTCAGTCTGGGGTTGGCACTCAATATCAGCGCCGCGACGCCGGAAACGGTAGGAGCCGCTGCGGAAGTGCCGTTCATGATGGCGTTGTAGTTGCACGATCCATCGATCTTGGAGCCACTGGTGTCCAAGGCATTGATAGGTGTGAGGCCGTCGAAGTTGGAACCTGCAGAGCAACCGCTCAGGTCGGTGGTGACAATCGCCGGGTCGTAAATAGTCCGAAGGTCGATGTCTGGAGCGAACTTGCGCTGATATCCGTATTCGCCGCCAATTCCGGAGATCCAGAGCGCTGAGCCGGGCGTGGAGTACGACGAACGCACTCCCTTCGCGTTAACGCTGCCGACCACGATGGTGCCAACCAGACTGTTGATCGCCTCGATGTTGTTCAGCGTACAACCGACATTCAATGCGCGTGTCGTGTCAGGGCACAGATCGATGGTATTGCCTTCCGCATCGTCGATCAGGAAATCTTGGAAGTTGTTGCCTGACGACTTGACGTAGATGCCGCCAAGACCGCTGCGGGTCGAGCGCATCAATGTTTCCCAGGAGCGTTGCTCTGCCCGAGTAAAATCGAGGTAGAACGATGCATTCGTTCCCCAGCTGTTGTTGAATACATCGATATTGCGTCCCTCCGGTCCCTCACCCCATGCGTAAAGGACGGCTGCGTAGTTTCTGGACGAATCGCGTGCCAGGAAGTCGAATCCTGCCAGCAGCACGTCCGGCGCCACCCCGCGCCCGCCGCGGCCGTTCCAGCCGACCGCGCCGATGATGCCGGCCACGGAGGTACCGTGGCCGCTACCCGGATCGATCGGCGTGGGGTCGTGCGAGCCGTCGCCAAAGTTGTAGGACCCGTTGGGCAGAATGTTTTCGGACATGTCTTCATGCGCCAATTCCAGTCCGTCATCCACCACACCGACGCGTACGCCACGGCCGCGGATGTTCAGCGAATGCAGGATGTCCACATCCATATCGACGCCGGGCACCGGGCGGCTGTCGGCGATCACGGCCTGTCCCTGATTGGAAATGTGCCATTGGTAGCGCAGCAGTGGATCGTTGCCCTTGGAGCTGGCAGTGGTGGTGGCAGTGGAGTTGGCGGTGATGGTGGCCGCGGTCACTGGCGTATCGGCCAGTGCGGGGAGTGACGCGCCTGTGATCAGTAAGGCACCGATCAACAGCGCGAGAGGGCGCCTGCGATAAGAGTTCATTCCGTTTTAGTCCAGTCAAGGGTAGGCACGATCGACGCGACACAGTTCCCCTCCGGCCGATCAGACAATCGGCCAGTGCAACGGCTTCAACAGATTCGGGCGGTGCCTATCGAGCCCGAATCAGAAGCATCAGGGGACGTCTAGGTGAATCCACGCGGCAGCGGCCGCGGCGAGCAAAACCGATCAGGCAGCGCCGAACAGATGCGCTTGGCAGTGCCAGCACGCAGTCAGGGTCAGGTGGGATCGGATGAGACGTGCAGGAGAACAACGCGAAGAAGCAGTAACAGGGTCCATGTCCATGTATCCCGAAAGAGCCAGTGAAACGCATCGATCCGAAACGCTGGATGGATGCGACCGGGTCATCAGTCGGCTCCCCTGTGCGCGTCCGCGCAGCCGACGCTGGCAATGCGAATGCAGTGGCAGCGATTCGATTAAAGAGGGCCCATTCCGCGCTCGCAAGCTGAGCGCCAGAAGACAGTCGCGTGACTGGTTGCGCAATTTATGCCAGGCATGCGTATTCACGCGCGCAAAGCGAAGTTTTCGGCCGCGGAATTGGCCGCAATAGTGTGAAATGTATTGCGTGCCAATAGGCACAACGCATCACGATGCGTGGGTCCGCTTCGCATCCGGGTCGGCGCACTGCGCAGATTGCGACGTTCATGCGCATCTGTCGCAGTGATGCGATGCCATACGATTCAGGACTGAGATGCTTTATGAGGGCGCGCGGCCAACGGCGCCTGGGCCGACATCCATGTCACCCGCATCGTTCAATGCAGCGTAGGGACGTGCCGGCCCGGTGACAGCATGGGCTGTCGCAATAGAAAAGGCGTCGATCCCGCGCGTGCCCCGGGATCGACGCCTTGATGCTGCGATGTCTTGAACCTGTCAGCTACCAGCGATACGCCACCGACATCTGGTACTGCCGCCCGGCAATCGGCCGGCCCATGAACACACCGCCGGTCGCCGCACCCGGCACGCGCACGTTGCCTTCGGTGAGCCCCAGCGTATCGGTGACGTTGCTGCCGCTGGCGGTCACTTCCCAATGCTCGCCCACATGCAGATTGGCGCCGATATCGACCATGTCGTAGGAGGGCAGGCGTTGGCTGTTGGCCAGATCGGCAAAGCGATCGCCGATGTAGGAGTACGTGGCAAATACCTTGAGATCGCCGAACGGCAGCATCCAGTAATAACTCGGTGTGAGCCGGAACTGCCGCTTGGGTTGGCGCATCACCTGGTTGCCGGTGAACTCGCGATAGTTGCGGTATTTCGCATCCAGCCATACCCCGGTACCGGCCAGCTCGAAGCCACCGAACGGGCGGATCGCGCCTTCCACCTCCAGGCCGCGCGCGCGCGAATCGCCAACGGCGGTGAAGTTATCGCCATTGGCCAGGAATGCCTGGAACGGCGAATTCTTGAACGTGTTGTAGAACGCGGTGAGATACAGATCGTAGGCGCTGGCACCGGACTTGAGGCCAAGCTCGTACTGGTCCACTTCCTGGACGCGGTTCTGACCATCGCGCAGGTTGTCGAAGCCGGGAAACTTCACACCCGAGTTGACGCGCGCGAACAGGCTATTGCTGTCATTGAGTTTGAAGTTCAAGCCGGCCGTCCACGAGAACGCCTCGTCGTCCTGATCGATGCGACGTGTGGTCGCCAAGGCCAGCGAGGTGGCGTTGTCGTACAAGGTGGCGGGGTTGCCATCCAGGTCCACCGTGCTGGTGTCGTGCACATTGCCGGTTACGCTCTGGCGCTCGTAGCGTGCGCCCAGGTCCAGGCGCAGCCGATCGTTGAGTTCCCACTCGTCAGCCACGAAGGCGGCGATGTTTTCACCGTCGTAGTTGGCGCGCAGATTCAAGAACGCGGTGCTGGTGAAGCCCTGGCGCGTGGCCTGGCGTCCATCGTCCAATGCCACGTCGATGCGACGCGCGTTGTTCTGTGCGGTGAGCAACATGGTGTTGCCCAGGTACCAGGTATCGGCCGAGGAATATTTGGCGTAGTACGCGCCCACGGTCAAGGTATTGCCGGCAAACAGCTCGCGGCTCAAGCGCAGATCGTTGGTAAAGGAATTCAGGCGCTTGTCCACCGACCACCAGCCGGCTTCGAGCACTTGTTGATTCGGGTCGACGGCGCCGCCGCCATTGGTATAGGTCGCGCTACCGCTGCTGCCATAGCCAGCAATGAAATCGCTCAACCGCAGAGGTGCATCGCCGGTGAACAATGCATAGGTCGGCGCGCTGCCGCTCATCACGTTGAAGCGGTCGGCAATGGTCCAGTCGCCGATTTCCCAGTTCAGTTCGCCGCCGAATACATCGATGTTGACACCGCGCCCATCGGCCAGGTCGCGTTGCACGGTCTCACCGTTCGGCCCGACCAGCAGATCCACGTTGCGGAAATCGCGACCGAGCAAGGTGCCGGTCTGCGCATTCAAGCCAGGGAAGCTGGACAAGTCGTTGCCGTTATTGCGCGACAGCAGCGGAATGGCGGTGTAGAAGGCGTTGTTGTCGTCGGTATGACGCGCATAGAACGACAGCTCGCCGCTGTCCCAACGCTTGCTCAAGGTGGCGCTGAACTGGCCGCCCTTGTCGGCAGAAAACTGCGGGTCGCGCACGCCATCGGTTTCGCGAAAGAAGCCGCCCACGCTGTAGTACCAGCCATTGCCCATCGGCCCGCTGTTGAACACATCGATGCGGCGCAAATCATTGTTGCCGCCGGTCAGCCGCACGCTGCCCTCCGGCTCGTCCTGGCCTTTTTTCTGGATGAAGTTGACCGTCAGCCCGGGTTGCCCGTTGGAAAAGATCGGGCTGGAGCCGCCACGCAGCACTTCCATGCGCTCGACGGTGTCGTCGACGCGGAACAGCGTGGAGTTCTCCAGAAACGACAGGGTCGGCGGCGGAAACAGCGGTGAGCCATCCAACTGCATGGTCACAAACGGCGCGTCGCCTTCGGAAGGCATACCACGCACGAAGATGTTGGCACCGGTGCCGCCGCCGCTGGGCTCGGCCCACACGCCCGGTACGATCTTCAACAGGTCGGCAGTGCTCTGCGGCACCGCTTGCTGGATCTGTTCGGGGCTGGCGGTGGTGATCGAAAAGCTGGCATCGCGCTTGGCCAATCCCTTGAAGCGCGCGGTACCGCTGACGATCACCGCATCCAGCGTGGTGGCGTCCTGCTTGGTTGTCTCTTGCGGTGCGGTCTGCGCGTGCGCCATCGGCGCAAGCAAGGTGGCGATGGTCAGCGATAACGCGTAGCGGGGCATGGATGAAGTCATGATGATTTCCTTCTGTCGCAGCAACCGGTAGATCCCGTCGCAGTGGACGGCTTGCTGCCTGAAAAAGTGACTTGCCGCACAGGAATGCATCGATGGTGCAACAAGCCTGCACAGCGCGTGTTGCTGTTCTAACGGAGTCGCGCATAAAAGCTGTTGTGCGCCGCGTCAACGCATGCAGCGATCGACGTGTGCGTGATGCGCGAGCGTACGCATGGATCGAGCGGCGCTAGGGCAGCTCGGGAAACGGGTGTGCAGCTGCCAGGCGGACGCAGCTGATGCTCGCTGCGGCGTGTGCCACGCATACATCCCGATTCCTCCGCGTCGCCGCACCAAACTGACGACGGCTCGCTACGTTTTGTTAGCGGCTCTTGGCGCGCATGTTGACTCGAACGCATGCAGTGGCAACCACGCGCGATCGCTGCTGCGCGCAGCGTGCCGAAGATGATTGCGTTGTTCTACGCGCGTCTTATGTCGCGGCAACAGTGCGCAGCGGCGCCGCTTCGCGAATCGGCAGGTTGATCAGCGCGGCCGCAACCGCAAGCACCATGTCGCCGTACCACATCCAGCTGTAGTCGCCGCTGTGTTCCAGCACCACTCCGCCCAGCCAGGCGCCGAAGAAACCGCCGAGCTGGTGCGAGAGCAAGGTCAGGCCGAACAACGTGCCCATGTAGCGCGGACCGAACAGCTTGCCGATCAATCCCGCAGTCGGTGGCACCGTTGCCAGCCAGGTGAAGCCTAGCGCCGCAGCGAACAGATAGAACGTCAGCGGTGTGGGCGGTGCGAGCAGGTACACGCCGATCAGCACCGCGCGGCTGGCATACATCGCGCATAGCAACCACTTCATGCGCACGCGTTCGCCCAGCTTGCCGGCGACCAGACTGCCGGCCACATTGAACAGGCCGATCAGCGCGATCGACACTGCCGAGACGCTGGCCGGCAACCCGCACAGCGCCACCTCGCCGGGCAGATGCGTGACCAGGAAGGCGATATGCACCCCGCAGGTGAAAAAGCCCAGATGCAGGCACCAATAACTGCGGTCGCGTACCGCCAGACTTAGTTGCGCGCGCAGACCGATGTCATCGGCCGCGCGCACAGATGCGCTGCCCGCTGCGGATGGCACGCGGCGCAACGGCCAGGCCAGCGGCAAGGTCAGCAGCGACACCAACGCCAGGCCGAGCATCGCCTTGGCCCAGCCGGCCGCGCCGATCATCACCTGCACCAACGGGGCGAAGACGAACTGGCCCAGCGAACCGCCGGCATTGATCAATCCGGCCGCAAACGAACGCCGTTCCGGTGCGATGCGACTCGCGGTGGCGCCGATCAACACTGAAAAACTGCCAGCGCCGGCACCGGCTGCCGCCAACACGCCCAGCGACACGATCAAGCCCCATTCGCTGGCCAGCCACGGCGTCAGCGCCAATCCCAACGACAGCAACACGCCGCCGAACAGCAGCACCGGCAGCGGCCCGCGCTGATCGGCGATTGCACCGAACACCGGTTGCACCGCGCCCCAGACCAATTGCCCGATCGCCAGCGCGAAGCTGATCGAGGCGATACCGATGCCGGTCTGCCGATGGATCGGCTCGACGAACAGCCCGGTGGTCTGGCGCGCGCCCATGGTCAGCATCAGCATCGCCGAGGCGGTGAGCAGCAGGCCCCATTGCGCACCGGCGCGCGCTGTCGCCGATGCGCTCATGTGGCGGTATCCAGCACGGCGTCCAGGCGGTCCAGCGTGGCATGCAGCTGCGCGGTGGGCGCTGCACCGAACAGCGTCTCGATGCGTTGCTGTGCGGCGAGCCAGTGCGGTTGTGCGCGCCGCAGCAACCCACGGCCGCTGCGGCTCAGGATCAGCCACGTTTGCCGGGCATCTTCGCCGCGCTGAGTGGTGATCCATCCAGCGGCAAGCAAAGGCTTGAGATTGCGGGTGAGGGTGGTGCGGTCCATGCCCAAGGCCTGTGCCAGCGTGCCCAGCGACTGCGCTGTATCGAGCCGGCGCAGGATCGAATACGCGTTGAGGCTCAGCCCCACCGGTGCCAGCGCATGGTCGTACAGCTGCGACATCCGACGCGCCGCCCGGCGCAAATGAAAGCAGGTGCAGTTGGAAGTGCTGGACATGAACGCGCTCCGCAGGATGTGCGCATATTGCGTGTATATGCACTTATCTACAAGTGGCCAGCCGTGCTGCAGCTTCCCAAGCAACCGCGCTTTTCCACAATGTTGTAGTCCCCCAACCAGCCACGTAGGAGCGCACCCGGGCGCGACCACGCATGACCGTGACCGGTTCGCGCGGTAGAGCGCGCACTGCCATATCAAGCTCCGAGGACAAGATCCACCGGTGTTGCGAAACAGCCAGCGCTGTTACACAGGGACTACCGCTGTGCAATGAAGGCTGCACAACGCGTCGGCGTTGTCCCGGTGCCGGCCCGTCCGTGCGATTCGGGTTGCGACAAGCACTACATCCCAAGCGCGGCAATCCGATCGGCAACCGATCGACAACCCCACACAAAAAAGGCCGCCCGAAGGCGGCCTCGCTTCTACTCAGCGGGGGAGAGAGACCGCTGTCAGAAGAACATCCGCACGCCGAACGAGGCGCTGCGGCCAGGCAACATCACATCGTCCTTGAGGAAGGATGTGTGCACGCGTGCGTCCTGATTGGTCAGGTTGTTGCCGTCCAGAAACACTTCCCACGCATTGCTGCCGCGGTCCACGTGATACGCCAGATGCGCATCCACGAAGGTGTAGCCATCGGTCGGGGTTTCGTTCACCGCCACCTTGTCCTGCTTCATGGTGCGGGTGGCGCCAATCGAGGCGCGCCATGCATCGGCATTCCAGCGCATCTGCGCACCGAAACGGCCCGGCGCGATGCGCGGCAGATTGTCGCCGTCCTTCAGGCGTGCACGCACGGTATCGCCGAACACGCGCAGGTCCCATGCGCCGGTGTCGTTGTTGGCCAGGTGGAACGTCGCTTCGCCTTCGAAGCCGTGGAAGATCGCATCGGCCTGCGTCCACTGGCGGATCGGCAGGAAGTCGTTGTCTTCTGCGTTGAACCACTGATTGCCGGTGTCGACGATGTAGACGAAGTCGTTGTAGCGGTTGTAGTACGCCGCCACCTTGGCATCCACCCATTCGTTCTGGAAGTTGAGCCCCAGCTCGGCCTGGTTGGCCTTTTCGGTCTTCAGATTCGCATCGCCGATCTCGAAAGCGAGCGTGGCGATATGCGGGCCGTTGGCGAACAGTTCTTCTTCGGCCGGTGCGCGCTCAGCGTGATCCAGGTTGGCGGTCAGGCGCCACTGCTCGTTGAAGCGGAAACCGCCGCTGGCCGAGAAGCTGGTCGGGGTGAAATCGCGGTCCACGCCGATGTCGGTCTGATACTTGACCTTGTCCACGCGCGCACCGACTTCAGCGGTGACACGCTCCCAGCTGTTGCGCGCCACGGCGAATGCGCCGAGCGAACGGGTATCGGTCTTGGGGACGAAGGATTCTTCGCCCACTGCCTGGAAGGTGGTATCGCTGCCTTGCAGGCCGAACGCGGTCTGCCAGCCGCCACCAAAGGTGAACGAGGCTTCCACGCGGCCTTCGTTGGCGCGCTTGGTGAACACGGTGCCGACTTCGGTGCCTTCGAACTCGGTGTGTGCGTAGTCGGTATGGCCGAAGCTGTAACGCAGCGCGCTGCCTTCGCCCCACGGATCGGTCAACCCGCCCTTGAGGTCGTAGCGGTCCTGCTGCAGCTTCAACGACACGCCACGCTCGCCGAGGGACGGGTCGCCCGGCTCACCGGGGTTGCCATAGTTGTCGCGGAAGCGCGAGGCCGACAGGCCGACAAAGCCCCAATCGCCGGAGAGCGAGGCGCCGATCGAGCCCACCTTGGAGTCGATCCAGCTATTGCGCTGGCGGCCTTGCGGGGTGTCGTAATCGTTCTGGTTGCGGTACACGCCATCGGCGTGGATCGACAGGCCGCTGCCGTTGCCGGCATCGACACGGAACATGTCGGTGTTGCCGTCCTTGTCGCCGCCATCGAAGCGCACTTCGGCGCGGCCGCTGAAGCCGTCCACCGGCGTTTCGGCAATGCGGCCATCGACCACGTTGACCACGCCGCCGATCGCGCCGGAGCCGTATAGCAGCGTGGACGGGCCCTTCAACACTTCGATCTGGTTGGCCAGAAACGGCTCGATGGCCGGCGAATGGTCCTGGCTGACGGTGGACACGTCCTGGGTGGACAGGCCATCGCGCAGCACCGCCACGCGCGGGCCGTCCAGGCCGCGGATGATCGGCCGGCCGACGCCGGGACCGAAGTTGGAGCTCTGCACGCCCGGCAGGCTGGACACGGTCTCGCCCAGGCTCGAACTGCGCACCTCATCCAGACGCTCGCCTGCCAGCACCTCGACCGGGCGGCTCAGCTCGCCGGCCGCATCGCGCAGCGGGCTGGCGGTGACCACCACCTTGTCCAGGTCCTTGATGTGCCGGCCGCTGGAATGGGTGGCGTCATGCCGGGTGTCCGATGTCGGCGGCGTCTGCGGGTCGGCAACGTCCGGTGCGTCTTCGGCCATGGCCAGGGCAGGAGTCAACAGACTGGTCAGTGCCAGTGATAGAGCGGAGCGGCGCAGCGAGGGGATGAGCGTGGGGGCCATGTGGATCGGACTCTCTAATTGTTACTATATATCAATAGGATGGCGCAGTTTGCCTGCTGCGCCGACGGCAAGCCCCGCTCTGCGCGATGCAGTGGTGCGGGCCTGGAACAAGGAAGATGTTATATTATTCCACGTCGCCGCGAGCACCTGCTGGAAGTCATGCCTCTGCCCACACTTCGCCATCTGCTAGACCGCTTCGGTGCGACCGGGTCGCTGCTGTGCGCCGTGCACTGCGCGGTACTGCCGCTGGTGCTGGCCCTGGCGCCGTCGCTCGGGTTGTCGTTCTGGCTGGGCGATGGCGTCGAACTGGCGATCGTGGTGTTCGTGACCTTGCTGGGTCTTTTCAGCCTGGTCCTGGGGTATCGCCGCCACAAGGCGCTGCATGCGCTGGCGCTGCTGCTGCCTGGCCTGGCGCTGCTTTGGGTGGGTCTGTTGTACGACCCGCTGCACCATTCGGTGGTGCCACACGCAGTGGTGATGACGCTGGGCGGCGCTTTGGTCGGCATTGCCCATCTGGTCAATCTGCGGCTGAATCACGGTCATGCGCATGTCCATGACGCGAGCTGTGCGCACTGATATGCGCTGACGCGCGACTGCGCGATGGTTGCAGTCGATGGTGCGGGCGATCGTTTTGACGCTGTTGCCAGGCCGCTGCCGTGAGGTGACAGCCAGGCGCCTGCCGATGGTGTATCCGCTTCACGACCGGCTGGCTCACAGGCCTGCAGGCCGTCCGGGCTGCGCGGCCCCGGGCCGACGTGATAGGCTTATCGGCCTTGCGCGAGGGCACCGCCGGTGCAAACCTCGCCAAACCCGTGCCAGCACGGGAATTTGTATTCACATTCAGGAGTCGACGAAATGGGTAAGGGTGACCGTAAGACCGCCAAGGGCAAGCGCTACAACGCCAGCTACGGCAATTCGCGTTCGCACGCGGTGAGCAAGGTTGTCGTGGGTGCAGCTTCCCCGGTTGCCAAGAAGGGCGTGGTCAAGGCGCCGGCCAAGAAGGCTGTTGCCAAGAAGACCGTCGCCAAGGCCAGCTGACCCCAGCCCGCTTTGCGATCTGAAAACGCGGCGCTTGCGCCGCGTTTTTTTATGCCCGATCTCAGCGAAAAACACTGATCGAATGCTTGCCAACGTGCCCGTGCTGATGCGGGTCTGAGCAGTGGCTGCGGTAGCGCGTCTTCAGCGTCGGCATCCGGTGCGATGACGCGCAACGCATCCGAACAGTGGCTCGCGCCATGTCATCAATCGGCGCCGTTCTTGATGCAGTCCGATAAAGCGCTGCGCGCATCGATAACGCCGCGTCCCTAGTGCGCTGTGTCCGCAGCCGGCGCTGGGTTCTTCGCCGCTGGCGTCAGCAACTGCTCGGCCAGTCCGCGATAGATCGGCGTCTTGCACACCAGCCCGGACACCGCGCGTGCAATCAACACGGTGGCCAGGATTGGCAGCAGCATCTGGCTGGTGTCGGTGAGCTCCAGCGAAATCACTGCCGAGGTCAGCGGTGCCTGCGTGACGCCGGTCAGGTAGGCGCACATGCCCAGCAGCACGAAAGTACGCGGGTCCACGCTCGGCATCAGCACCGACAGGTTGTGGCCGATGCCGGCACCGACGGCGAGGGCGGGTGAGAACAGGCCGCCGGGGATGCCGGCCAGGTATGAGACCAGGTTGGCGATGAGCTTCATCAAGCCGAACTCATGGCCGACCACTGCATGCCCCTGCACCAGGCTGCGGGCCTGCTCGTAACCGGTGCCGAAGGCGCCTTGCCCGAACACCAGTGCCAGCCCTACCAGCGCCACGCCGCATAACGCGGCCAGCAGCACCGGGTGCCGCTGGCGCAGCGCGCCCAGCCAGCGCGGTTTGCCGCTGACACTGGCCAGTACCAGCCGCGCGAAGATCCCGCCGAGCAGCCCGGCCACGCTGCCGCACAGCGCGATCGCCAGCCATGCCTGGCCCAGCGGCAAGGCCACTGCCACTTTGCCGAAGTAGGTGTAGTTGCCCAGCAACCCCAGCGACACCACGCCGCCGACGATCACCGCAGTGAGCAAGGTGCCGGAGAAGCGGTGCTCGAAGCGCCCGCTCAATTCTTCGATCGCAAAGACCACGCCGGCGAGCGGCGTATTGAAGGCTGCGGCAATACCGGCCGCGCCGCCGGCAAGCAGAAAATGCGAGAGCTCGCGCGGATCGTGAAAGCCGAACCAGCGCCCGAACACGTGCATCAGGCTGGCGCCGACATGCACAGTGGGGCCTTCGCGTCCGACCGATGCGCCGCCGAGCAGCGACAGCGTGGTCAACGCAAGTTTGCCCAGCGACACACGCAGCGACAGATTGGTGTCGCGAAACGCCGGGTCCGGATGCTCCAGCGCGGCGATGACCTGCGGAATGCCGCTGCCGCGGGTGGGGCGCATCGCCCCGGAGGTGAGCCAGGCGAGCAGGGCGAAGATGCCCGGCGTCAGCAGCAGTGCCCACCAGATCGAATACGCGGTGATGCGTTGAAATAACTGGAAGGCAGCATCGCTGGCCTTGGCGAACACGATGGCGACCAGAGCCACCGCAATTGCGCCACCCCAGAGTGCAGCGCGACGACGCCAGCCTTCGCTGGACAACAGCGGCCGCAAGCGGCGCGGCGAGGGATCAGAAGCAGACATCGCCCTATTGTCGCATCCGCTCGCCGCCGCGGGTGTGCGCAGTGCTCAGTGCGCAGCGTCCGGCGGCACGCGCAAGGCCGGCAGCAGGGTGGCCGGGTTCCCGTCGTTGGGCGCTGCGGTGATGCCAAGCAGGCGCGTCATCAAGGCATACACATCGACGTTGTCGAACCCCGGCAAAGTCTTGCCCTGCGCCAGATCCGGGCCTTGCGCCACGAACACCGCACGCATCGACGGCAGTGCAGGATCAAACCCGTGCGAGCCGCGCATGCCTTGTTGCGCGCGCTTGGCCAACTTGTCAGGGAACAGTGCGTCCCAGCCTTCGTGCATCTGGCACACGATCGGCGGAATGCGCGGATGGGTGCCGTAATGCCAGCGCGCCGGTAGCTCGGTTTTACGCCAGCAGTCGTATTGCGCATGCGTGCCGAGCAGCATGGCCTCGGCGCTGGCCTGTTGCCCGGGCTGCGGAGTGAAACCGATCACCTGACCATCGGTGACCGCGGTGGCAATCGCGGGCGGCGCGATGGCTTCCACGCTGATCGCATGCCCCGGCGCTACCTCTGCCATACCGTGGTCGGACACCACGACGATGTTGGTGCGCGCACGGGTGCTGTCGCGCTGCATGCCGGCCAGCAACCGGCCGATGGCGGCATCGACTGCGCGCACGCTGTCGGCGTATTCGCGCGATTCCGGTCCGTGATCGTGGCCGGCTTCATCCACGTGTTCGAAGTACAGCGTAACCAGACGATTGCGCTGCGCACCGGAGCGCGCGAGCCAGCCCAGCGTCTCGTCCACACGGGCGTCCAGGCCGACGCCTTCTTCGTAGTGACGCCATTGCGTGGGGCGCACGCCCTGGATGGCCGCCTCGCTGCCCGGCCACGACCAGGTCGCCGCATGCAGGCCGGATTGTTCTGCGCCCACCCACAGCGGCTGGCCACCCCACCAACGCGCGTCGCCCACCGCGTCCTGCTTGCTCAGCCAGAAGCTGCCCAACGCGGGGTCGCGCATGCTGTTGTGCACGATGCCGTGGTGGTCCGGGCGCAGACCGGTGACCAAGGTGTAGTGGTTGGGAAAGGTCAGCGACGGATACGACGGCGTCATCCAGCGCGCACGCACGCCATCGCGCGCAAGTTGGGACAGCGTCGGCGTGATGCCGCGATCGAGCATGTCTGCGCGCAGGCCGTCGATGGAGATCAGCAGCAAGGTGTGCGGCGTGTCGTCGGATATTGCGGCGGCCGATGTTGGCGGCGATGCGGTGGGCTGCGTCGAGGCGCTGCGCATACCGGGCTGGGTGGAGCAGGCCGCCAGCAACGCGGTGGCTATCGTGGCAACTACAAGACGTCGATCGATCATGCCGCCAGTTTACGGCGCAGCGATGACCTCGCGAAGTCAGGGGGCCTGGGTTGCGCGCTGGTCGCCGAACAGATCGTCGGCACGCGCGATCTGGCGCGGCGACCAGCCTTCCAGTTGCAATAACGCCTGCTTGGTCGGCAGGCCGCCGCCAAAGCCGGTCAACGTGCCGTTGGCGCCGATCACACGGTGGCAGGGCAGCACGATCGGCAACGGATTGCGGCCGTTGGCGGCACCCACCGCGCGGCTGGCGGCGGGGCGGCCTACCGCCTGCGCGAGCTGCGCGTAACTCCAGGTCTGGCCGAACGGAATCTGCGCCAACGTGTGCCAGACCTGCAGCTGAAAGGGCGTGCCGGCCGGTGCCAGCGGCAGGTCGAAACTGCGTCGCCCGCCATGCAGATAATCCAGCAGTTGCTCGCGCGCTTCGCGCACCAGTGCGGTATCGGGGGCGTGCGTCCAGCGCGCACGTCCGGGCGCGTCGTAGCGGTTCTGTGCGAACAGGATATGGTGCACGGCGGTGGAATCGGCGGCCACGGTGAGCGCGCCGATCGGCGAGGGAAAGGTGTCGTAGTACAGCGTGGTCATGGGCGGGTGTCCTTGCGATCGACGGCGAGATGCCACAGGTGCAACACGGCATACGCGCGCCATGGGCGCCATGCCTGCGAACGTGCCTCGGTGGCCCGTTCGCTTAAACGTTCCGGCGCGCCGAGGACCTGCTGCAGGATCAGGTCGCCGGCCGGAAACGCATCCGGATGCGAGAGCGCGCGCATCGCGATGTAATGCGCAGTCCACGGCCCGATCCCGGGCAGCGCGGTGCAGGCGGCAACGAAGTCCGACAGGCGCTGGCCGGCGCCGAAATGCAGCCGGCCTTGTGCGCAGGCCAATGCCAGTGCGCGCAACGTGGCCGCGCGTGCGCGTGGCAGCCCGAGCTGTTCCAGTGGCGCGTCGGCCAGCTGTTCGGGCGTGGGAAAACTGCGGTCCAGCCCAGGCGGCATGTCGGCATGATGGCCGCCGTGGCGGTCGACCAGCCGCGCCGCCAGCGTTGCGGCGCCGGCCACACTGATCTGCTGGCCCAGTACCGCGCGCACCGCCACTTCAAAACCATCCCATCCCCCCGGCACGCGCAGGCCGGGCCGGCGCTGGATCGCCTCGGCCAACAGCGGTTCGGATTCAAGCGTGGCATGGACGGCCTGCAGGTCCGCATCCAGATCGAACACGCGACGCACGCGACGCACGATCTGCGGAATCTGGCGCGGGTCGGTGGCATCGATGCGCAGCAGCAGTTCCGCCCGCTGCGGCGCGGCGACGACCTCGATCAAGCTGGCGTTTCCAGGCGTGCCGATCACGCGCCGGTAGCCACTGGCATCGACCTGCTCGATCCCCGGAATCGCGCGGCGCTGCAAAAAGCCCAGCATCGCTGCCCAATCCAGCGGCGGGCGATACCCCAGACGCAGACGCAATTGGCCGCCTGGCACTTCGCTGCGCTGCTTGCGTAGCGCCGACGGCGGCATGCCGCAGCCTTGCAGAAAGGCCGCGTTGAAACGCCGCAGGCTGTTGAAGCCGGCAGCGAGTGCGACCTCGGTAACCGGTAAGGCGGTTTCGGTCAGCAACTGCTTGGCCAGCAGTAACCGGCGCGTGCCGTGCACCTGGATCGGGGTGGCGCCAAGCTGCTGCACGAACTGCCGTTGCAGCTGCCGCGCACTCACCCCCACCGCATCGGCCAGCGTCTGCACCGGCTGCTCCTGCAGCACTCCTTCGGCAATCATCGCCAGCGCACGCTGCACGCTTTCTTCGCCCAGATGTTGCTGCGCCTGCGGCGACAGCTCCGGACGACAGCGCAGACACGGCCGGTAACCGGCCGCACTGGCCGCCGCCGCGCTCGGGTAATAACTGACATTGCCTGGCTTGGGTGCCGGCGCCGGACACACTGGCCGGCAGTAAATGCCGGTGCTGCGCACCGCCGTGAAAAACAGCCCGTCGAAGCGCGCATCGCGCGCCAACCGGGCGCGGTCGCATTGGATTCGATCGGGCGTCAACATCTGCATGGCGCCAGTCTATGCCCTGGCGTCGGCCGCAGCTGGCCGTTTTCGGACAGGGTTGCCGCAGCGCGGCGTGTTCACCGTCGGGTCAAACCCGTGGCCCATTCAGCCATAGACTGACGGTGAATCCGTCGCGCTCACAATCCCCATCATGCTCAAATCGCTTTGCCTGTCCGTTGCGTGTCTGCTCTTGCTGGTGGCGTGCGAACGCAGCGCGACGTCTGCCGATGCCGGGGCGGCACAGCAAAACAATGCCGGGCAGGCGGGCGATGGCGACCATATGGTGTCGGTGGATACGCCCGAGCCGGTGGCGCCGCCGCCACGTCCGCGCGCGCAGGCGGGCGAGGTAGGTTGGCCGCAGGCACAGCTGGAATCGGGCCAGGCGTGGATCAGTTGCGCCACCGATTACAGCAAGGAGGCCGGCGACGGCACGCTGCTGCCGGCACTGGATCGGGCCAGCGTGGAGGCGGCGCTGGCGCCGTGCCGCGAGACCGGGCTGGTGCGGGTGCGCTACGCGGGCAAGATCAATGCCGGCTTCGCTGCGCTGGTCTGGCGCCTGGCGGCGGTGGCCGAACAACTGCGGTTGCCGCATCGCATTGTGGATCTGGATTCCAGCGGCGGGCAGGTCGAGGCGGCGATCCGCGCCGGCGACACCATTGGCGAATCCAATTGGACCATCTGGGTGCGCGAGGGTTCGGTCTGCCACAGCGCCTGCGTGTTCGTGCTGGCGGCCGGCGATAACCGCCTGGTGGCTGGCAAGGTCGGCATCCACCGGATGATGCGGATCAGCTCCAAGGCGACGTCGCGCGCAGAGCTCAATCGCGAATTGCGCGAGGTCTACGGCAACGTCAAGGATTATCTGGAGCGCAACGGTGTGGCAGTGGCGGTGGCCGATCTGATGATGACCGTGCCTAACCGCAGCCTGCGGCTGCTGACGATGGAAGAACTGCGGGAGTACGGTTTGGACGGCACCAATGCCGTACAGGACGACCTGGAGCGCATCCGGCAGATGCGCAAATGCGGCGATGCGTTTGTGCGCCGCAAGGATGCGTTCCTGGTGGCGTTCGATCAAAAGTGCAAAGGCGAGGGCGCAGATCTGGATGCGGTCAACGCCTGCGGCCTGGCGCTGAAGCAGCGCTTCGGTTTTCCGGATGCGGCTTGCCCGGAAGAAAGCCCGCTGGCCGAGACCGATGCCGCCGCCTTGCCGGCAACCCCGGCGGCCGAGACGCAGACCGGTTCCGCAGCGGATGAGCGACCACCGACAGAACCGAGCGCCGCCGCGGCGCCGGATGCCGCAGAGACGGAGCCTTCGACGCCCGCGCACGCCGAAGGCTGAGGGCGGCGTCAAGTTTCACGCGTATCGCACTGCGCGCTGCCTATCGTCGCCCCATCACAACCGGGCCGGGGGGGCACTATGCGAGGCAAGACCAAGGGCGTTGTACTGGCGTATCTGCCATCGGCGTTGCTGGTGCTGGTGGGCTTCGGCGTGGCTGAGCTGCTACGCGTTGCTGCCACCGCACTGCATGCGCAATGGCCGGCCACGCTGGGGATGTGGCTGAGTCTGGCGGCGCTGGTTGCGGCCATCGCACGCGCGTTCTGGGTCAGCTGGCGCCTGTGGCGCCCGCGCGGCGTGGCTGCCGTGCCGCCTGCTCCCGGCGGAGAGCTCTAGCGATTCGATCCAGGCCGACCGACCCTGCTTGCGGGTGGGTGCCGCGTTGATGGCGCGGTCCGCACTGGCTGCGCAGGTTCGACTCGCCTTCTGCTATGGCCCCACGGCGCGGTTACACGCCAACGCGACAGTGCCGTCCGGATCATGCAGTCAGCCGCTCCCGTCCGGATCGCGCGCCGCTTGTGTTGCGCAGGTCCCGCCATAGACTGCGCTACCCGCCGCAATGTGTGCGGTCCATCTCTTTCCAACCCGTTCAAGGTGCTGTCCCATGCTCCGTCCTCGTTTGCTTGTCGCGTTGGTGTTGGCTCCAGCGCTGGCGTTTGCTCAACAACCGCAACCTTCCCGCGCGGCCACTGCCCAGCCGGCGCCCGCGGCACAAAAACCGGCGGCGGGGCAGCCCGTACCAGCGCCCAGCGCGGCCCAACAGGCGCAGGTCGCCAAGCAGGACGTGGAGATGACCCAGGCCGCCTTGCGCGTGGCGCAGATGGTCGATGCCAACAAGGCCGCTTCGCTGTGGGACGGTGCGTCCAGCGTGGCCAAGACTGCGGTCAAGCGCGATGCCTTCGTCGCCCAGCTCGCCGGTGAGCGTGCGCGTCTGGGTGCGATGGTCGGGCGTGGTCAGGGCTCGGTGACGCGGGTGAAGTACGGACCCGGCGCGCAGGTGCCCGAAGGGTTGTACGTCAACGTCAGCTTCCCGACCCGGTTTGCCAACGCGCCGCAGCCGGTGCGCGAGCTGGTGTCGTTCCGTCTGGACGAAGACAAGACCTGGCGCGTTGCGGGCTACAGCCTGCGCACGGCGGCCAAGTGATGCGGCAGCCCACCAGGAAATTTGCATGCAACTGACTATCGAACTGCAGATGTTGGGCTGGGCCATGGTGCTCGGGCTGGTACAGCTGCTGGCTGCATCGGTCAGCATGACCGCGCAGCGCGGCACCAAATGGAATGCCAGTCCGCGCGATGGCGATGCCAAGCCGTTGACCGGCGTCGCCGCACGGCTGGATCGCGCGTTTCGCAACTATCTGGAAACCTTTCCGATCTTTGCCGCAGCGGTGCTGGCGGTGACCGTAGCCGGTCGCACCAATGCGGAAACCGCCTTGGGCGTGCAGCTGTATCTGTGGGCGCGCGTGGCGTACGTGCCGGTTTATGCGGCCGGTATCCCCTATCTGCGCAGCGCAATCTGGGTGGTGTCGTTCTGGGGCATCGTCAAGCTGGTACGCGCGCTGCTGGGTTGGTAAGGCATTACGGTTCTGGCGCGTGCACGCTTGCCGTGCATGGCGCTTGATCCCGATCGAGCGCCGCGTCGCGCGTTGGCTCCAGACTGGGTGCATCGGCGGTAGCCGGTACGCAGCATGCAATCGCTGGATGTCGTCATCCGCCGTT
Organism: Xanthomonas sp. Leaf148; assembly: GCF_001423585.1. Classification (GTDB taxonomy): domain Bacteria; phylum Pseudomonadota; class Gammaproteobacteria; order Xanthomonadales; family Xanthomonadaceae; genus Xanthomonas. The sequence continues at coordinate 1,671,583 of NZ_LMOP01000008.1, forward strand.
TTTAGACGGGCATGAGCATGCAAGTGGGCAGGCGCTACAAGCACGGCCGCCGCACTGGAACGCATCAGTGCCGCATTTGCACCCGCGCCACGATCGCATCGATCGCCGCCTGCGTATCGCCGTTGCGCATGGCCTCTTCCAGCAGCGGAATCGTCCAGGCGCACCCTGCATGGGTCAGATGCACGCGCCAATCGCCTCGCCAGCCGTCCAGCTCGTGCAACGCCAGCATGATGCAACCGCCACGGTCGGCATGGCCGCCATGGATGGATTGCTCCAGCCAGAACGGGCGCGCCGCGCCGAGTTCGATCGAAAAGACGTAGACGTCGTGCTTCGGATCTTCGGAAGACGGCGCGATATTGCGCTGTCCGATCTCGATCACCCTCATTCGTCGGACTCGGACTCGGGGTCCATGGCCATGACGCGAATTTCCACGTCGTCCAGTTGCACGAGCTGACCGGGGCGGATCTTCGCGGTCTTGCGCAGCTCCTGCACGCCATCGACGCTGACCGCGCCGCTGGCGACGATGGCCTTGCCCTGGCCGCCGCTATCGGCAATGCCGGCCAGCTTGAGCAACTGATTGAGTTCGATGTACTCGCCGTCCAGGTCGAATTCCAGGAATTGCATGCTGCACTCGGTCGAAAAAGAAACCGATTATCCGCCCGGAGCCGCCGCCGGCACCACCATGCGCAAGCCCGCACCAGACACATGGCTGCGCGCAGGCGGCCGCAGCGCGCTGCCACCTTGCGGGCGATGCCGGCGTCGACAGAGTGGCCGCCTACTCGCGGCGAAACCGCGCAATCTCCTCCAGCAGGCGCTGCGCGCGGGTCAGGCTGCCACCGGCATGCGCATCGTCGATGCGGTCCAGCCAGGGGTGCTGTGCGCGCTGCAGCCGCCGATAGCCGTACCAGGTGCCGAAGGCGCCCATCACGCCCACCAGCACGTTGAGCAGCAGCCAGACGTGCGGCAGTGTGGTGCCAGTGAGGCTGCGCCAGGCGCTGTCGGCGACGGCCACCCAGAGCACCCAGAACGCGATGCCCAACCACGGCGCGACGCGCGTGCGCCAACGCCGCAGCTGGGCGAGTGCTTGTTGCGTCTGGACCAGCGGCCCGGCGAAATCCAGTTGCGACAGCAGCTGCAATTGACGGCTCGCCGAGAGCGCCAGCGCCACGCACCATAGCTGCAGCAGCACGCCGCCGATGATGGCCGCAACTTGATGGGGTTCTCCCAGCCAGCCACGAACAAACACAAGGCTCAGTGCCAGTGCACACACGAGCTGTGCCACCTGGCGCCACCACAGCGGGCGCAGGCTGGCATGCGCTGCATCGCTGCGGATGGCGCCGAGCAGGCGATGCATGTCTGCGGCCTGGCGATCCAATCGGTGTTCCAGGGCGTGCCAGGAGTGTTGCATGTCGTCGAGTTCCATTGCGGCTCCGGTGGTGTCTTGGGTCAAAGTTCGTTGCGGATGCGCGCCTTCAGGCGGCTGAGTTTTGTGGCGACGTTGGTTTCGCTGATGCCGAGCACCTCGGCGATCTCGCGGTAGCGGTGGTCGTCCAGATAGAGCAGCAGCAAGGCGCGCTCCAGCGTGGGTAGCTGCGCGATGAAGGCGTATAGCGCGGCGACCTGCTGCTCGCGTGCGGGGTCGCGCGCCGCCGGGTCCGCGAGTTGGTCCACCACCGCATCCAGGGCGATCGGCGCATCCGGTGCACGGTTGCGGCCGCGCAGGTCGCTGATCGCCACATTCAGCGCGATGCGATACATCCAGGTCGAAAAACGCCGGCTGGGGTCGTAACCAGGAAATGCGCGCCACAGCTGGGCCGCGATTTCCTGGGCCAGCTCGTCGCGGTCGTCGCGATTGCGGCAATAGCTGGCGGCCACCTTCAGCACGATGCCCCGGTGCTGCCCAAGCAGGACACTGAAGCGGGTTTGCAGGTCTGTATCCACGGGCTTGGCTCAGGTGCCGGGCAAGGCGGGGAGTGCGTGCCAGGATGATTCGCCGGGGCGGGCGAATCCTCACAACCTGAACAAAACGTCACGACCCTTCGACACGAAGGGGGGTAAGGGCGCACAATACCCTGCTTTGCGCCTGCCGGCTCCGTGCGGCGCCTCCGGAGTTACCCATGACCCAAGAATCTTCCGCGCCGCTGCTGTTTGCAGACCTCGGCCTCTCGGACGCTGTGATGAAAGCCGTTGCCAACGTTGGCTACGAGTCGCCGTCGCCGATCCAGGCTGCCACCATTCCCGCGCTGCTTGCCGGCCGCGACGTCCTCGGCCAGGCGCAGACCGGTACCGGCAAGACCGCCGCGTTCGCGCTGCCGGTGCTGTCCAACGCCGATCTGAACCAGCTCAAGCCGCAGGCGTTGGTGTTGGCCCCGACCCGCGAACTGGCCATCCAGGTTGCCGAAGCCTTCCAGAAGTATGCCGAAGCCATTCCCGGTTTCCGCGTGCTGCCCGTCTACGGCGGCCAGCCGTATGCCCAGCAGCTGAGCGCGCTCAAGCGCGGCGTGCATGTGGTGGTGGGTACCCCGGGCCGGGTGATCGATCACCTGGATCGCGGCACCCTGGATCTGTCCCAGCTCAAGACGCTGGTGCTGGACGAAGCCGACGAAATGCTGCGCATGGGCTTTATCGACGACGTCGAAGCCGTGCTGAAGAAGCTGCCGGAAAAGCGCCAGGTGGCGTTGTTCTCGGCCACCATGCCGCCGGCCATTCGCCGTATCGCGCAGACTTACCTGAAGGACCCGGCCGAAGTCACCATCGCGGCCAAGACCACCACTTCGGCCAACATCCGCCAGCGCTATTGGTGGGTGAGCGGGCTGCACAAGCTGGACGCGCTGACCCGCATCCTCGAGGTCGAGCCGTTCGACGGCATGATCATCTTCGCGCGCACCAAGGCCGGTACCGAAGAGCTGGCGCAGAAGCTGCAGGCCCGTGGCCTGGCCGCGGCTGCCATCAACGGCGACATGCAGCAGGCTGCGCGTGAAAAGACCATTGCCCAGCTCAAGGACGGCAAGCTGGACATCCTGGTCGCCACCGACGTGGCCGCTCGCGGCCTGGACGTGGAGCGCGTCAGCCACGTGCTCAATTACGACATCCCGTACGACACCGAAAGCTATGTGCACCGCATCGGTCGTACCGGTCGTGCCGGCCGTAATGGCGACGCCATTCTGTTCGTCACCCCGCGCGAGAAGGGCATGCTGCGCTCGATCGAACGCGCGACCCGCCAGCCGATCGAAGAAATGCAGCTGCCGAGCGTGGATGCCGTCAACGACACCCGCGTGGCGCGCTTCATGACCCGCATCACCGAGACGCTGGCCAGTGGCCAGATCGATATGTACCGCGATCTGCTGCAGCGCTACGAGGCCGAAAACAACGTGCCGGCGATCGAGATCGCCGCGGCGATGGCCAAGTTGCTGCAGGGCGATGCGCCGTTCCTGCTGACCCCGCCGGTGCGTGGCGCGCGCGAAGAGTTCACCCCGCAGCGCACCGAGCGTGCCGACCGTGGGGATCGCAGCGACCGCGGCGAGCGTCCGCGTTTCGAGCCGAAGTTCGAGCGTGGCCCGCGTGCCAACGACGGCGAGCGCGCACCGCGTCCGCCGCGTAGCGAGGACGCCGGCAGCGAGCGTCCGCGTCGTGACCCGGCCCCGCGTGGCGAGCCGGAGTTCGGCATGGAGAGCTATCGCATCGAAGTGGGTCACACCCACGGCGTGAAGCCGGCCAACATCGTCGGCGCCATCGCCAACGAAGCCGGTCTGGAAAGTCGCTACATCGGCCGCATCGATATCCAGGACGATTACTCGATTCTGGATCTGCCGGCCGACATGCCGCGCGAGTTGCTGACGCACCTGAAGAAGGTTTGGGTCTCCGGCCAGCAGCTCAACATGCGCAAGCTGGAAGAAGGCGAGGCGGCGGCGTCGCCGTCCAAGCCGCGCTTCCCGCGTGGTGGCAAGCCGTCCGGTCGTCCGAACGGCCCGGGGCGTCCGATGGATCGCGCCGGCGCGCCACACCGTAAGGGTCCGCCCAAGCCGCGCGGCGAGTAAGCCCCGCTGACAATCGGCTGCGCGGCGAAGCGCGGACGCAGCCGGTGTCAGTGCCGCTATTCCTTTCAAGGCATAGCCTGGCAATGCAAGCAAGCGTGTCCCGACAGGGACCGCAGACGGCGGATGGTCAGTCAGGCTGACCTTTTCCGCCGGCCGTCCGGCAAACGGACGCCGCCATACAGACTCGGCCATGACGGCCGCTACTGCCTTCAGGCGCCCACTGGGCGCCTGAATCGCATCGGGCGGCGGTGGACGAGGACGGCAATGGCGCAGGCAGCACGCAGCACACGCAGTGACCGGACCATGCACATGGTGCGCGGTTGGCTGACGCTCCCTCTGGCACTGCTGATTGCCGTGGCTGTCGGCATGGCCGTGCTCTCGGCACTGGCGATCGAAATCCAGTCCGGTGCCACCGCCTGGATCGTCGGCCAGAGCCACTGGTCCAACGCCCAGCAGGAGTCGGTGTACTGGCTGGAGCGCTATCTGGTGAGCGGCGATCCGGCTGATCTGCAGGCCGCCTGCCGCGCGCTGGAAGTGCCGCTGGGCGACCGCGCGGCACGCGAAGCAGTCGAACAGCCGGTGATCGCCTGGACGGCGGTCTATGCCGGACTGGCGGCCGGCCGCAATGCCCCTGAGGACATGCCGCAAATGGTGCGTCTGTACCGCTACGGCCATGTCTTTCCGTATCTGAGCGACGCCATCGCGATGTGGAAGCACACCGATGCCGACCTGTTGAAGCTGAGTGCATTGGCCGACCGTGCCGCCTCCGTGCAGGCCGCCAATACGCCGGATCCGCGCGCGCTGCAGGCCTTGCGCGACGATCTGCATCTGCTCGATGGGCGCATGCGCGGCGATGCGGCGCAGTTCCAGGCGCTGCTGATCCGCTGCGCGCGGCTGCTGCACGACGTGATGGCGGCCTGCAGCCTTGCCACCTTGTTGCTGGTGCTGACCACCTGCGTGCTGGCGATGCGCCGTATCCGCGACTATCTGCTGTCGCACGAGGGCCGTTTTCGCACGGCGTTTCAACAAGCCGCACTGGGCATGGTCAAGTTCGATCTGCGTGGCCACGTGCTGGATGCCAATGCCTCGATGGCCAATATCCTGCGCTACCGCCCGGAGGAACTGCAGGCCCGCACGCTGGCCGAGGTGGTGCATCCGGACGACATAGTGCTGGACAGCCGCGGCATGATCGACTGGCCACGGCTGATGCAGTCCGGCGAGCTGCGCTTCCTGCGGGCCGATGGCGAAGTGATGTGGGGCCGCTGGAGCGCCTCGCTGGTGGAGCCGGGTCCGGAGGAACCCACGCTGGTGCTGGCGGTGATCGAAGATGTCTCGCACGCGCACGAGCTGGCCGACGAGGTCGCCTTCCACGCGCGTCACGATTCCTTAACCGGCCTGATCAACCGGCGCGAGATCGAGCGCCGACTGCTGCGTCTGATCGAGCCGCCACAATCGCCGCAGCTGTGCCATGCGTTGTGCTTCGTGGATCTGGACCATTTCAAGCTGGTCAACGACACCTTCGGGCATGCGGTCGGCGACAAGTTCCTGTGCCACTTCGCCGACGTGATCACCATGCAGCTGCGTCCGGGCGACTGGCTGGGGCGGCTGGGTGGCGACGAGTTCGCGATTCTGCTGGCCAATACCGATCTGGTGCAGGCGCAGGCCTTGCTGGAACGCATGCATGGTGTGCTCGGGCAGCCATGGAGCCATCAGGGCGGCCGGCCGCTGACGCCGAGTTGCAGCTTTGGTGTGGTGGAAATTCGCAAGGGCGCCAGCGACGTCAATGCCTTGATGACTGCGGCCGATCTGGCCTGTCACGCGGCCAAGGAAGAAGGGCGCAACCGGATTCGGTGTTTTGGCGAGAACGATCTGGCATTGGCGCGGCGTCGGCATGACGGTGGCTGGATCAGCGCCGTGCAGCAGGCCATCGCCGAACAGCGGCTGCTGCTGTACGCACAGAAAATCCAGGTGCTGAGCGACCCCGGTCGTCTGCAGTACGAAGTGTTGGTGCGCATGCGCGCGCGCGATGGGCGTGTGCTGAGCCCTGGCGAATTTTTGCCTGCGGTGGAGCGTTACGGGCTTGGGCGCATGGTCGATGCCTATGTGCTGGAAACCTTGTGCGCGCAACTGGCCGACAACCCGATGCATGTGGCAACGCTGGATCTGTGCCATGTCAATTTGTCTGCGCAATCGATCGCGCAGCCGGACTTTCTCGATTTTGTCTGCGCCTTGTTCGAGCGCTATCCCACGCTGGTGCCCAAGCTGTGCATGGAGATCACCGAAACTGCGGTCATCGGCGATCTGGAACATGCGCAGCGCTTCGTGCAGAGCGTGCGTGCGCGGGGCTGCCACGTGGCGCTGGACGATTTCGGCAGCGGCCTGGCCTCGTTCGGCTACCTCAAGCAATTCACGGTGGATGTGCTGAAGATCGATTGCGGCTTCGTGCGCAATTACGCGCATGACGCGGTGGACCGCGCCGCGGTGCATTCCATTGCCCAGGTCGGCCTGGCACTGGGCATCGAAGTGGTGGCCGAAGGGGTGGAGTCGGAGGCGGATATCCCCGGCCTGCGCGATGCCGGCGTGGGCCAGGTGCAGGGCTTCAGCCTGCACCGTCCATGCCCGCTGGAAGACCTGATCGCGCCACAACCGCTGCTGGCGGTGACCGGATAGGGCCTGCCGGCAGAGCCGGGCGCCACGCTGTGACTGCGCAAAAGTGCGTTGCCGGCTGTAAATCGCCGATAATCGAACGATGACAATCCGACTCAACAAACATATCGCCGACACCGGCTTCTGCTCGCGCCGCGAGGCCGACCGCCTGATTGGCGAACGCCGCGTCACCGTCAACGGTGTGGTGGCCGGCACCGGCGCGGTGGTGGGCGACGAAGACACCGTGCTGGTGGATGGCCAACCGCTGCGCGCACGCGAGGCCAAAAAGCCCGGCGGCCGCAAGCACGTCTATATCGCGCTCAACAAGCCGGTGGGCATCACCTGCACCACCGAGAGTTCGGTCAAGGGCAATATCGTCGAATTCGTCGGCCACGAGCAGCGCATCTTCCCGATCGGCCGCCTGGACAAGGAGTCCGAAGGGCTGATTTTGATGACCAGCAACGGCAACATCGTCAACGAGATCCTGCGCGCGGAAAACCGCCATCAAAAAGAGTATCTGGTGGCGGTCAACAAGGCGGTCACCGACGAATTCTTGCGTGGCATGGCACGCGGTGTGCGCATCCATAACGAAACCACGTTGCCGTGCCGCACCGCGCGTATCGCCAAGTTCGGCTTCCGCATCGTGCTGGAGCAGGGGTTGAACCGGCAGATCCGCCTGATGGCGTCCGAGTTCGGCTACCGGGTCACCCAACTGCGGCGGGTGCGCATCGACAACATCAAGCTTGCCGCGCTCAAGCCTGGGCAATGGCGCAACCTGAGCGATGCGGAACTACGCGGCCTGCTGCCGCAGCGTACCGACTGGTAAACCGGCCGGCCGGCTGGATACGCTGCCGGACGCCAGGCGCAGTGGTCGCCATCGGGTGCTTCCGCTGCAGTCGTTATGGGCGTTCGCGTGCGGCCCGCCGGGTGCGAATAGCTGACGAAACGCTGCGCTTGGCGCCTTGTGGGCGCGGGCTTGGTCATCGTCGGTAAGCGCCGGCCGCTGAAGCGCTCACGCGTTCGCTGCGACGCGTCGGTCTCGGGTGTTACGCGACACTGCGGTCGCTGTCGGCCAACGCCGTGTCGCGGGATGTGGTGTCATTCGCTCAGTCGACGATGTTCTTGGCTTCTGCAGTGCCCAGTAACTCCGGGTGCACCACCTTGCGCCTGCGTTCCAGCACCGGATGCAGAAACACCGCGCCCAGAATGATCGCCACGCCAAGATAGAACTGCAGGGTGAGCTCGCGCTGTTCGCCCAGCAGGGCGATGGCCAGCACGATGGCGTAGACCGGTTCCAGATTGGTCACCAGCTGCACCGAATACGCGCTGAGATGACGCAGCGCGACCAGCGCCAGCGCAAACGGCAGCAGGGTGCAGGCCAGCGACAGGACGAGCAGCAACACGCCATCGTGCAGGCTGGGAAGCATCAACAGATCGCCATGCAGCGATGGCAGCAGCAGCGGCATGGCCGGTGCCAGCACGGTCAGGGTCAGCGTGCCGGCGCCCAGCTCCAATGCAGTGACGGTAAGCGGGTCTGCATGCGCCACCATGCGCTTGTTGAGCGAGCCGAACAGCCCGACGAACACGGCCGAAATCGCGCCGACCACCACCCCTGCACGCATACCATCGGGCACGCCGCCGACCACCAGCGCCACTCCCGGCAACACGGCAAGGCCGAACAGCAACTCGCGCGGGCGGAACGGCCGCTGCGTCACCCATGGCTCGATCACGGCAGTGAACACCGGCGCCAAGGCGATGCAGGTGGCCGCCACTGAAGCGTTGGCCAGTTTGATCGCGCCATAGAAGGTCAGCCAGTGCAGCGCCACCAACGCGCCGATGCCGCAATAGCCCAGCACCACACGGCCAGACAAGCCGCGCAAGCCGCGCCACACCCGCGGCCACAAGGCCAAGGCCACCACCACGATCAACATGCGCCACCACACCAGCGGCAATGCCTGCAGCGTGATCAACTTGCCCAGGATCGCGGTGATGCCCCAAAGCAGCACGCAGAAATGAATTTGCAGTTGCGCCTTGCGCAGGTCGGTCGTGGGCATGCGCCATTGTCGCCGAAAAGCCGTAGATCGGCGCTGTGCAATGAGCCTTGTTGGAGCGGCTGACAACACCTGGCGAGCAGTCGTCAGGTGGGTAGGGGCGGCGCGGTCAGACCCGGAGTGTATGCGTGGTACATGCCGCACCAAGCATCAACCGCGCTCGTCTGGCGGCTGCAAAGTCATCTTGTCAGCTGCTCTAAGCCCCTCTCCTGCGGGAGAGGGGTTGGGGTGAGGGTACGGTCTACTCCAGCGATTGACTCAATCGTGCGCAGGCCGCTTGGCAACTCAAAGAAGGCCGCGTCCCACAGCACGCACGTTGTAATGTTTTCAAGACGTTGGCGCCCAACGACCACATTGCTCAAGACCATGCAGATAGCCGCTGGATCATGCGCTGTCGAACATCAGTCGACCACGCATACGCGCAATCACTCGTGGCTTCACCAAGAGCGGCTCACAAAACCTAGCGAGCAGTCGTCAGGTGGGTGCGAACGGCGTTCTCAGAACCGCGTGTACGCCTGGTCCATGCCACATCGGCCGCGCCCGCCTGGTGGTGAGCGCAGTCGTTTTGTTGGCTGCTCTAAAACGTGTTCGCCACACACGCCAGCCGGCCAGGGAGATATCGCTGCCAGCAACACGTCATCTGGCAGACAGTTCTTTCAATAGCACCATCGCCGCAGCCGGATTGCGCTCCTTCGCCGCACTGATGAAGAACACGAACACCTCGCGCGGCGTATTTGTGGCCTGTGGCGTGGAGTCGACATGCGGCAGGTCGGCCGGGTCGTCGCCGCGTCGCCAGGCCTGGATCCGCTCGGCCCAACGCTCCAATGCCGGCGCCGGATAACCGGCATGCAGACGTGCCTGGCTACGCATCAGACGCGCGTAGACGAAATCGGTGGAGAGATCGGCGAAGGAGGGATGTTCGTCCGAATCGGTGAACACCGTGGCCACGCCGTGGCGGCGCACCAGCGCGAGCAGCGACGCATCCACCGCCGCAGGGTCGCGAATTTCGAGCACATGCCGCAGCGTGCGACCGCCTGCGCGTTGAGGCAGCAATGCTAAAAAGGCTTCCAGGTCGTCGGCCTGCAGCCGATGCCCTTGCTCGAATTGCCACACCAGCGGCCCCAGGGTATCGCCGAGCTCGACAATGCCGCCGACGAAGTCGTCCACCTGCGCCTTGGTTCCCGCCAGTGTGCGTGACTGGGTAATGCGCCGCGGCGCCTTGGCAGAAAACACGAAGCCGGGCGGCACGTCATCGCGCCATTTCGCATAGGTCGCCGGTTTCTGCGCGCCGTAGTAGGTGCCGTTGATTTCGATGGCAGTGACCTGGCGGCTGGCGTATTCCAGCTCGCGCCGCTGCACCAGGCCGTCGGGATAGAACATGCCTGCGCGCCATGGCGCATACACCCAGCCGCCGATACCGACATGGATGCCGTCCAGGACGGGCGGTGCGGAAGCGAACAGATCAGACATCGCAGGGAGACTCGCTGGCAAAGGTGTGCACGATGAGGTGCCGCATTGGTGCGGCGCGGAGTGGCAGTCACAGCCTATCGCGTGGCGTAGCGGGATTGGATGCGGTGTGACAGCGAAGCCGCCGGCTGGCAATGCGGCCAACGGCAGCGCTCGCCGTGCCAGTCTGCGCGACGACGCACAGCCAGGCGGCATCTTCGCTAGCGTTCCCCCTGACGCAGGTCGCGATGACGTGCGACCGGCATTGCACCGTTGGCGCGGCACCAAGCGAGGACGGCAGCGCCAGCGAATCTTTACCGCAAAGCCCGATATCCCGATCAAGCCCGGTCCACGCGCGCCTATCGGTGGCCGCAGTCGTCTGTCGGTCGTTCTGCGCGATGCCAGCGCAGCAAGAGGCTGCCGAGCAGTCAGCGCCGAGACGACATCAACCGACACCCGGACCCCATCGCAGCCGGCTACCATGCCTGCTCAGCCGCTTGAGACCGCGCCGATGACCTGGACCACGCCCGATCTGTGTGACCGCTTTCCCGAGGTGACCGTTGCCGAGCCGTTGTTCCGCCACTTTGGCGGGCGCAGCGTGTTCTCCGGGCCGATCGCGACGGTGCGCTGTTTCGAAGACAACTCGCGCGTGCGCGAGCTGGCCTCTACGCCGGGCGATGGGCGGGTACTGGTGGTGGACGGCCAGGGCTCGTTGAAGCACGCGCTGCTGGGCGACCAGATCGCGGCGCAGGCGGTGGCCAATGGCTGGGCCGGCGTGTTGATCCACGGCTGCGTGCGCGATGTCGAGATCCTGGCCACGTTGCCGCTGGGCGTGCTGGCACTGGCCGCCTGCCCACGGCGCACCGAGCGACGCGATCTGGGCGATGTGGATGTGCCGGTGAACTTTGCCGGTGTCCCGTTCGTGCCCGGTCATTGGTTGTACGCCGATGCCAACGGCGTGCTGGTAACGCCGCTGCCGCTGTTGTTGGACAGTGCCAGCGTCGCAATCTGATCGACACTAAGAGAGCGTGAGAATGACCTTGAACGGATGGCTGACGGGAGGCGTGCTGATGCTGGCAACCCTGGTGACAACAACGCACGCGGCCGAGCTACCGGCCGGCATGCAGCAGTTCGATGCGCAGATGGAACGGGTGCGCAAGCAGTTCGATGTGCCCGGCATTGCGGTGGCCATCGTCAAGGATGGTCAGGTAGTGCTGGAGCGCGGCTACGGCGTGCGCGAGATCGGCAAACCCGAGCCGGTGCAGGCAGACACATTGTTTGCGATCGCGTCCAATACCAAGGCATTTACTGCCGCGTCGCTGTCGATTCTGGCCGACGAGGGCAAGCTGTCGCTCGACGACAAGGTCATCGACCACCTGCCGTGGTTTCGGATGTCCGACCCTTATGTCAGCGGTGAAATGCGCGTGCGCGACCTGCTTGCGCACCGCAGCGGGCTGAGCCTGGGTGCCGGCGATCTGTTGTTCTGGCCAACCACCAGCTACAGCACCGAAGAGGTCGTGCAGCGCTTGGCCAAGGTGCCGTTGAAAGGCGGGTTTCGTGACCGCTACGCGTACGACAATATTTTGTACGCCGTCGCGCAGAAGGTGATCGAGCAGGTCTCCGGGCAGTCCTATGCCGCGTTTTTGCAGCAGCGGATCTTCGCTCCGGTGGGCATGCGTGGGACGCGCTTCAATGCCGACCAGTTGCAGCCCGGCGACACCGCGGCGGTGGGCCATGCCAAGTACGACTTCACCGAGCTGCGCACGGCCGCACCGCTGACCTGGTCGAACAATTCCGGTGCCGGCGGCATCTATTCCAGTGCGCACGACATGGCGTTGTGGATGAACGTGCAATTGGCCGGTGGGGTATTGCCCGATGGGAAAGCGTTGTTCAGCGCCAAACGGCAGCAGGAGATGTGGTCGATGATCACTCCGATCGCGATCGCCGACCCGGCCGTGCCGGAGCTGGCGGCGGCACGCCCCAACTTTGCCGGTTACGGCGAAGGCTGGAGCCTGAGCGACTATCGTGGCCATCGGCTGGTGTGGCACACCGGCGGCTGGCCCGGCATGGTGTCGCGCCTGACCCTGGTACCCGACCAGAAACTGGGCGTGGTGGTGCTGACCAATCAGGAAGTGGGTGCGGCGTTCAACGCGGTGACGCTGCAGGTGCTGGATGCGTTCTTGCAAGTGCCGCCCACCGACTGGACCGACGCGTACGCCAAGGCCGTGGCCAAGGCCGACAGCGATGCCGACACCAGCTGGAAGAAGCATCAGGATGCACGCACCGCACGCTCGACGCCGTCGTTGCCGCTGCGCGGTTATGCGGCCACCTATCGCGACCCGTGGTATGGCGATGTGGTGATCCGCCAGGATGGCAAGCGGTTGCGGCTGCAGTTTGCCAAGACGGCGCAGCTGATCGGCACGCTGGAGCACTGGCAGCACGACAGCTTTATCGTGCGCTGGGACGACCGTTCCTTGAACGCCGATGCTTTCGTCAACTTCGCACTCACTTCGGACGGCGCGGTGCGCGAGATGCGCATGGAGGCGATCTCGCCGTTGACCGATTTCAGTTTCGATTTTCAGGATCTGGTGCTGACCCCGGTGCAGGCGGCATCGCCCGCATCGCAGTGACACGCGTCTGAGTGCGGCGCCAGCGCATCTGCCATGCGGTGCGCTCAACGCCAAGCGGAGGGGTGCCGTGTCCATCCAGAACAGCTGAATTGGCCTGCTGGCGAGGCAATCGCCGCGCTCGGTGGCCATACGGCTACCGTCCACCGGCGCGGCTCGCTATGATCCGCGCACTTCTCAGGGATGTCCCCATACGCATGACCACTCCGCAGATGTCGGTGTATTTTTTTCTGCAGGCTGCAGCGATCCTGCTGGTATGCCGGTTGGTCGGCATGCTGGCCAAGCGCCTCGGGCAGCCGCAGGTGGTGGGCGAGATGATCGCCGGCGTGATGCTGGGGCCGTCGTTGTTCGGCCTGCTGGCACCGGGTGCGCAGGCAGCGTTGTTCCCCAAGCAGACCATGGATGTGCTGTACGTGTTCGCGCAGTTCGGCGTGGGCCTGTACATGTTTCTGGTCGGTACCGACTTCCGCGGCGATCACTTCCGTGCGCGCTATCGCAGCGCGATGAGCGTGTCGCTGGCCGGTATCGCGGTGCCGTTTGCGCTGGCATTTGCGATGTGCCCGTGGTTGCTCAATGTGGAAGGCCTGTTCTCGGAAAAGGCCAAGCTCATGGAAGCCTCGCTGTTCCTGGGCGCGGCCATTGCGATCACCGCATTCCCGATGCTGGCGCGCATCATCCACGAGCGCGGCCTGACCAATAGCCCGTTGGGCACGCTGGCGCTGACCGCCGGTGCGTTCGACGATGCGGCGGCGTGGTGCATTCTGGCGGTGGTGCTGGCCAGCTTCGGCGGCAGCTGGGGCAGTGCGTACCTGGCCATCGGCGGCGGCGTCGCCTATGCGCTGTTCATGCTGTTTGTCGGCCGGCATCTGCTGCGTCGCCTGGCCGATCATGTCGTGCCGGATCAGCCGCTCAGCAACAGTATGCTGGCGATCGTGCTGATGCTGTTCTGCCTCAGCGCCTGGGCGATGGATGCGATCGGTATCCATGCCGTGTTCGGTGGCTTCCTGCTGGGCGTCTGTCTGCCCAAGGGCGCATTGACCGAGAAGCTGCGCGAGATGATGCAGCCGTTTGTGGTGGTGTTGCTGCTGCCGTTGTTCTTCACCTATTCGGGCCTGAAAACCCAGCTCAGCGTGTTGCTGCAGCCGCAGATCATGCTGGCCGGCGTCGCCATCCTGGCGGCATCGTTCATCGGCAAGGGCGTGGCCTGCTGGGCTGCGGCGCGCGCCACCGGCGAAAATAACCGCGACGCGATGGCGATCGGCTCGCTGATGAATGCACGCGGCCTGATGGAGCTGATCATCATCAATATCGGTTTACAGGCCGGGGTGATCGAGCAGGGCCTGTTCTCGGTGCTGGTGCTGATGGCGATCCTGTCCACGCTGATGGCCACGCCGCTGTTCAACTGGATCATGCGTCGCCACGCCAGCGTGACCGACGCGGTGCCGAGCCTGCAACAGCGCTGAGCGCCGGCAGCTGCTGCGCTGGCGAGGCAGCTGCGCTGCTGGTGAGATGTAGCGCTTGTCGGTTGCTTGGCCGTGCGGGCAATCCTGACGTTTGAAGGCTGCGCATTGGCTGCTGCACAGTGCGCGCGAGCGCACCGCGCCGTGCGCTGCGTGCTCCGAATGAACGCACCTGCTTGACCAGGATGGAGCGATGTCGGCTTGGTTGCTGGCGCAGCCGCAGTGCAGGCGCATTGAGGCGAGCATGCCACCGCCGCCATACTGGCGTCAGATATCAGTCATCGAGTCGTCATGACCAAGGCAAAAAAGAAGGCCGCCCAGCAGGCGGTGCAGGTTCCTGTGCCGATCTATCAGTTGCAGATCGCATTGGCGGGCAGTGCACCGCTGGTGTGGCGCAGCGTGCTGGTGTCCGGTGCAGTGCGGCTGGCGACCTTGCATCGCGTGCTGCAGCCGGTAATGGGCTGGAGCGGTGTGCATCCGTACGAATTCGACGTTGGTGGCGGGCGCTATGGCGAGTCCGGCCTGGATGTGCCGGATCGCGCGCGACTCAAGCATGCCGCGCGGGTCACGCTGGAAAGCGCGCTGGGCGAGCTCGATGCATTTGGCTATTTCTATGGGGCCGGCGCCGGCTGGCAGCACACCGTGCAGGTGCAGGCCGTCTTGCCGCCGGATGCCGGGCTGCGCGTGGCACGCTGCATCGATGGTGCTAATGCCTGCCCGCCGGAAAGCCGCGGCGGGATCGATGACTATCAGGAATTTCTGCAGATCATCGCCAACCCGGATCACCCGCAGCATGTGCAGGAACTGGCCACGCTCGGTGGGCGTTTCGATCCGGGTCACTTCGATCTGGTCGAGATCAACCGGCTGCTTGCGCGTGTTCGCGACTAAGAGCAGCGAACAAACCGACTGAGCTCGCTGTCAGGCGGGCGCGGCTGGTGCTCGGCGCTCGGCGCTCGGTGCGGCATGGACCACGCGTCCACTCCGATTCTGAGCGCGCTGCCCGCACCCACCTGACGATTGCTAGCTAGATTTGTTAGCCGCTCTAAAGGCGGATGCTTACACGGCTGCGCCATGCAGTGCCGGCGCCGCGGCATCCACAGCAGCACTGGGCACCCGCAGCGCGACCTCCCACGCGGAACTCGCCGCATCAACGCACTGCGGTTTGACGCCCAATCGGCTAGCCTGACCGCCCGGTGTTAGCGAAGTGCGTGCAATGTTCCGCTGGTTCGAGTCCCTGATCGATATCTTTCCGCCCATCGAGCGCGAGATGCCGCCCCGCAGTGTGTGGCGGTTTTATCTGCATTATTTGCGTCCGTTATGGCCGATTCTGTTGGCCACGCTGGTCGCAGGGCTGCTGCTGGCGCTGGTGGAAGTGGCGATGTTCGACTTCCTCGCTCGCATCGTGGATATGCTGGCCGAGCGACCGGGACCGGACTTCTTCCGTCGTCATGCGGGCGAGTTGCTATGGATGGCAGCGATCACGCTGGTGGCGCGGCCGCTGTTCACCGGGCTGCACAATCTGCTGGTCAATCAGGCCATTGTCCCGGGCCTGAGCAACCGCTCGCGCTGGTTGATGCACAACTACGTGGTGCGCCAGAGCCTGGGCTTTTTCAACAACGATTTTGCCGGCCGCATCGCCAACCGGGTGATGCAGACGGGCACCTCGTTGCGCGAATCGGCGGTGCAGATGGTCGATGCGCTCTGGTACATCGTGGTCTATACCGGCAGTGCCTTGTGGTTATTTGCGCAGGCCGACCCGTGGTTGATGGCGCCGCTGCTGATCTGGCTGGTGGTGTATGTCGCGTTGATGGCGTTCTTTGTGCCGCGCATGAAGGCGCGTGCCTGGGTCGCATCTGACGCGCGTTCCAAGGCCACCGGGCGCATCGTCGATGGCTATACCAATATTTCCACGCTCAAGTTATTCGCCCATGCAGGCCGCGAAGAAGCGTATGTGCACGACGCGCTCGATGAGCTGGCGGTCAAGCATCGCCGGCAGACACGGGTGACCACCGCCATGGATACGGCCATCGCGGTGGCCAACGGGTTCCTGATCGTAGGTACCTGCGCATTGTCGCTGTGGCTGTGGAACCGCGGGCAGATCAGCGTCGGTGCGATCACGCTGGCGACTGGACTGGTGATTCGCATCCACAACATGTCCGGTTGGATCATGTGGACGGTCAACGGCATCTTCGAAGACATCGGTAGCGTGCAGGACGGCATGCAAACCATCGCGCAGCCGCTGACCGTGCAGGATGTGCCGGATGCGGTACCGCTGCGGGTCACCCAGGGTCAGGTGCACTTCGACCAGGTCCATTTCCACTACGGCAAGCGCGGCGGGGTGATCGCCGGGCTGGATCTGCAGGTGCGCGCGGGCGAAAAGATCGGCCTGGTGGGCCCTTCCGGTGCGGGTAAATCGACGTTGGTCAACGTGCTGCTGCGGCTGTACGACCTGGAGCAGGGGCGTATTTTGATCGACGGGCAGGACATCGCGCAGGTCACACAGGAAAGCCTGCGCGGGCAGATCGGTCTGGTGACGCAGGACACCTCGCTGCTGCATCGTTCGATCCGCGACAACCTGCTGTATGGCCGGCCGCAGGCCAGCGACGCGCAGATTCTCGAAGCCGTGCGCAAGGCGCGCGCGGAGAGCTTTATCGAGGCCTTGGTCGATGGCGAAGGACGCCACGGCTTCGATGCGCATGTGGGCGAGCGCGGCGTCAAACTCTCCGGCGGTCAGCGCCAGCGCATCGCCATTGCGCGCGTGCTGTTGAAAGATGCGCCGATCCTGATTCTGGATGAAGCCACCTCGGCGCTGGATTCGGAAGTGGAAGCGGCGATCCAGGACAGCCTCGACGCATTGATGGGCAACAAGACCGTCATCGCGATCGCGCACCGGCTGTCCACCATTGCGCGCATGGACCGACTGGTGGTGATGGACGCCGGCCGCATCGTCGAAACCGGTACGCATGCGGAGCTGATCGCGCAGGGCGGGCTGTATGCACGCCTGTGGGCGCGGCAGACCGGTGGATTTGTTGCGGCGGATGGGTGAGGGGAACGATGCTTGAGTGCTTGAGTGCTTGAGTGCTTGAGTGCTTGAGTGCTTGAGTGCTTGAGTGCTCGATGCGAGAGAAGTGAGGTCGCACGCGGGAGTCGTAACGTCGAGATCTAGCCCCTCTCCCAGCGGGAGAGGGTGAGGGTATGGGGCGGAGCCACTCGCTAGTTTGGCGACACCAGGCTTCGCTCGCGCCCTCATCCGCCCCTGCGGGGCACCTTCTCCCGCATGCGGGAGAAGGGAGATAGTCAGCGCTTCATCCGTCTGTTGGAGCAAGCCCCTCTCCCAGCGGGAGAGGGGTTGGGGTGAGGGTGCGGGTCGTAGCCACTCGCTAGTTTGGCGACACCAGGCTTCGCTCGCGCCCTCATCCGCCCCTGCGGGGCACCTTCTCCCGCGTGCGGGAGAAGGGAAATAGTCAGCGATTCATCCGTCTGTTGGAGCAAGCCCCTTTCCCAGCGGGAGAGAGGTTGGGGTGAGGGTATAGGGCGGAGCCACTCGCTAGTTCGGCGACATCAGGCTTCGCTCGCGCCCTCATCCTCCCCTGCGGGGCACCTTCTCCCGCATGCGAGAGAAGGGAGAGAGTCAGCGCTTCATCCGTCTGTTGGAGCAAGCCCCTCTCCTAGCGGGAGAGGGGTTGGGGTGAGGGTACGGGGCGGAGCCGCTCGCTAGTTCGGCCACACCAGGCTTCGCTCGCGCCCTCATCCGCCCCTGCGGGGCACCTTCTCCCGCGTGCGGGAGAAAGGAAGGAAGAGAGTCAGCACTTCATCCGTCTGTTGGACCAAGCCCCTCTCCCGCGAGGAGAAGGGAGTGCTTACTTAATCGGCTGATCCAGCATCAGCTCGCGTGCAAAGCGCACCGGCGGGGCGCCGTAGGACAGCATCTTGTCGTGGTAGGCCTTTAGGTTGAAGTCCTTGCCCAGCTTGTCCTGCACCGCCTTGCGCGTGTCCAGATGTTCCTGCAAGCCGACGAAGTAGGTTGGCAGTTGCGCCGACGACAGCTGCGCACGCACCCATTTGCCCGAGGCTTCGCTTTCCTGCTGGAAGGTGTCGTGCGTCATCAGGTGCATCGCCTTGTCGCGGTCCCAGCCGTCCACATGCACGCCCTGGTCGAGAATGGCGTTGGCAATGGTGCGCAGGTAGAACTTGAGCTGCACCAGGTGGAACAGTGGGTCGTTATCCAGGTAGCCCTGTTCCTGCATCATGCGCTCGGTGTACACCGCCCAGCCTTCGGCGAACATGCCCGAGCGCAGCACCGCGCGCAGCGTGGAGGGGAACTTGGCCGAGTGCCAGCCTTCCAGGTAATGGCCCGGCGTGCCCTCGTGGATGCTGAGCAGATGGATCATGCGGGTGTTGTATTCGCGCAGGAACGAATCGACCTGCTTATCGTTCCAGTCGTCGGGAATCGGCGATACCGCATAGAAGGTCTTGAGATTCTTGTCGAGCGGGCCGGGCGAATCGCAATACGCCACCGCCACGCCACGCTGGAATTCCGGCATCAGGATGATGTCCACCGGCGAATCCGGCAGCGTCATCAAATCTTTCTGACGCACGAAGTTGGTGGACTGCGTCAGCGCTGCCTTGGCTTCGTCCACCACCTTGTCGCGCGCGGGCTTGTCGGCATACGCCAGTTCCAGCGCGGCTTCTATTGCAGCCTGTTGCTGATCGTCGGTCGGCGAGGCGGGCAGCTTCGGTGCGCCCGGTTTGTCCTTGAGCAAGGTGCGCGCAATGCCGTACATCTCGCTGCGCACGCGTTTGAGCTCGGACTCCGCACGCTGTTTGATGTCGGCGCGCGACAGCGACGACAGCAGCGCGAATTTCAGCTTTTGATCGTACTTTTCTGCACCGACACGGAAGTCCCCCTTGGCATTGGGCACCAGCACGGTGTCCAGCCAGGTCTGCTGCTCGGTCACGGCCTTGCGCAGGTTGTCGATGGCGGCCTGCGCGCGCGCCGCTTCGATCGGGCCAAGCTGGCCGATGTTGGGCGCGATGAAGGTATCGACAATGCTCAGGATGCCCTTGTTCTGCTTGGCCACCGTCTCGGCGTGGATCTTGGGCACGCGCGCCGGGTCCAGGTTCTCGCGCGCCTGCGCAAAGATGCTCGGGATTTTTTCCATGCGCTGGGTGGCCGACGCCAGGCGCTCGGGCAGCGGTGCGAACTCGCGCGCCATCAGGCCGTACAACGCGCTACCGGCCAGGCCGTTGTAGACCTGCGGGTCCCAGGCCCAGCTCTGCAGGACCTCGGTATTCCAGATTTCCGATTGCAACTGGTTACGCAAGATCGCTGCATCGACCTGGTTCTCGCGCGACAGCTTGGCGATGTCGATCGCCTCCAGCTCGGTCAGCAGCTTCTTGCCGGCATCCAGGCTGCGCTGGCGCCCGGCGGTGCTGAGATCGTCGATCTGCGTATCGAAGCGGTGATCGCCGGTCTGGGTGGCGGTGACCGGCGACAGCTGCATCCAGGTGTCCAGGGCCTGCTTGGAGAGCGCGGCAAAGCGCGCATCCGCGGTCTGCGCGTCGTGCGCGCCGGCGGGCGGCGTGGTGCCGGCGCTCGGCGATGCGGGCTGCTGTTGGCAGGCACTCAGGCCGGCGATCAGGGCGAGGACAAGCAGGCGTTGACGCATGGTGGGTCCTGATGGAATCAATCCGCCAGCATAGGCAACTGTGCGGTTGTCCGCATCCACCATTGGTTTAGAGTGGCGATCGAATCGGTGCGCCGCCCACCAAGGCGGCCGCAGCCGTTGTCCGGCATCGGCCGGTAGCGGGCGAATCCTCGCCGCTGCCATGCCCGCTGTCGCGACCTACCGTTTGCCCGTTGTACGCCACAGTCAGGTGGCGCTTTCCAAGGAGGAAGACCCATGCTGTATGCCGGTAGTTGTCATTGCGGAAGTATCGCGTTCGAACTGGAGACCGATGCGCCGATCACCGAGGTCTACGACTGCAATTGCTCGCTTTGCCGTCGCCGCGGTGGTCTGCTCTGGTTCGGCACACGCACCCAACTGCGCCTGCAGGCGGCCGCGGAGGCGGTTGGCACCTACCGCTTCAATCATCACCATATCGAGCATCATCATTGCCCGCACTGCGGCATTGCGCCCTTCAGCGAGGGGGCCAACCCCAAGACCGGCGAAGCCAGCGTTGCGGTCAACGTGCGCTGCCTGCCCGCGCTGGATCTGACCACCTTGCGCGTGCAACAGGTCGATGGAGCCAGCCGATGAGGCGCGGCGTGCGCTGGCCCGGCATCGCGCTGCTGGTCGGCTGGGCCCTGTGCGGATGTGCGCGGCCTCAGGGAGAGATGGCCGCAGACGGCGGTGCGCCAGCGCCGGCGCCGCCAGCTGCGCAGGGCAATGCACTGGCTTACGAACACGATGTGCGGATCGAGTTGCCAGCCGATCAGATCGGCGAGCGCATCGCGGCGGTCCGTGCAGCCTGTCAGAGCGCACAGTTCGGCACCTGCGCGCTGTTGGCGGTGGAACAGGATGGTGGGCGCGAGCCCAGCGGCAGCGTTCGCATGCGCATGGTGCCCGAGGGCATCGAGCCACTGGTGCAACTGGCCGGCCAGCATGGCGATGTGGCGGCACGCAGCACGCACGCCGAGGATCTGGCCCAGCAGATTGCCGATACCGGTCTGGCACAGGCGCGGCTGCAGAAAGAACACGCGCGTCTGCTGGAATTGCAGCAACGTCGCGATCTGGCGGTGAGCGATCTGCTTGCATTGTCCAAGCGCCTGGCCGAGATCGAGGCCGAAGCGCAGCAAACCCAGCAAGAAGCGGCGCAGCAGCAACGCCGTATCCGCACCCAGTTACTGACGCTCAACTTCCGCAGTACCGGCGGGGAGCAGGGCAGAAGCGAGATTGCGCAGGCAGCTGCCGAGTTCGGTCAGGTGTTTTCGTCCAGCGTGGCGTTCGTGATCCGTGCGGTTGCGGCATTGCTGCCAGTGGCACTGGTGGCGGCGATCGTCGGCTGGCTGCTGTTGCAGGCGTGGCGCTGGCGCGCGCGGCGTCGCCGGATGTCCTGACCTGCGCGCGGCTGGGCGGCACTGCCGCACCAGCCGCGCGTGACTGGCGCCGGCGTATGTCTTTTGAAGCCGCGCTGGGTAAAGTAGTGCAGGACGCATGTGCAAAGCGCATGCAATTGCAAAGCGCATGCAATCTGGTATGTGCATCGACATGGCCGCGTGTTAACAGCGCTGTTCGACCAGGTCGCTTCCAGCGTGCTGTAAGCCTCCGGTGCGAGCACCGCTCGCTGAAACCAAGGCGCCAGCGGGCCGTAGGCTTCGTCGGGAAAAAGGCAGGCCGACTGCAGGCATCGAGCGATGCTGCAGTCTTGCCCAGCGCAGGCTCAGCCTTCGTCGACTTCGTATTCGACAAACACGTCCAGCTGCAAGGCCAGTTCCTGCACCGCGTCGCGCACCTTCTGCGCGGTGGCTTCGTTGCCGGCTTCTACTTCGAATTCGTGGCTGCCCGGACCTTCGTCGTCGGACAGGCCGGCCGAGCTGGAATCGTCGTCGTCCAGATGCGGCATCAGGTCGTCCACTTCTTCGACGTGCTCGATACCTTCGATGCTCTGCAGCAGGTTGGCGATGGCACGTGCGTCGTCGTCGGTGCCGGTGATACGCATGCGAAGAGTCGGCATGGGAAAGCTTCCTTGGATTGGGGACCCAAAGCCTAGGCAGCGGTCAGGCAAGATCGGGTGATGGCTGCGTGCGCCGGCTGCTCACGCGCGCTTGGCTGTCGCCTGTACCGGGGCGGTATCCAGCACCGGCACCAGCAGCGCCTGCGCGGCAGTGCGCAGCAGTGCCGGCGCGATGTAGCGATGGTGCACGCCGTCCACCAAGGCCATGTAGACGCGGCCAAACGTATTACGGCAGGCCACCCGCGTCTCCAGGCTCAGCTCCACGCTGCCATCCTCCAGTACCTCCACGCCCACGCTGCTACGGAAGACCAGGTGGCGGTCGTCGGCGCCCAGCAGTACCTGCACGCGTCGGTCCAGTGGCGCGGTGTCTTGCGCAAGCACCGGGAACCGGCCCGCGAACAGACAGTCGCGCTGCGCCGACAGCAACGACGACACCGGGCAGCCCAGCGGCGAGGTCCGCAATTGCAATGGCGCCACCAGCGCATTGCGCAGCCGCATCAACCAGGTCACGCCCGGCGGGGCGCGCTCGGTGAATCCTTCCAGCAGCAACGCCATCAAGGTGTGCGCACCGTGCTGACGTAACTGATGCGGCTGCAGGCGCAGACGCACGCTGTCCTGATGGTCGAAGCGTTGCAGATGCCGGGTCAGCAGCGAGCCGGGCTTGGGCTCGGCATGCACGCTGACCTGCGCCCGCTGCGGTGCAAGCGCAACGAACCCCACCGGCCGCCGCAGCCGGCTCACTGCCTGGCGCAGCCTGCCGCTGAAGGAGCGCAGCCGGCCGCACCAGGCAAACCGGCTGCTGCCCGGCGATGCGGCCAGCGACAGACCCACGGTGGGAATCTGCAGCGCACGCGCCTGCGCCGAGGCCAGCAGCGCAATCACTGACTCGGGCAGCGTTTCGGTGAGCGTTGCGATATCGGCGGTACCGGCCAGCACGCGTGCGCGCACCGCATCGCTCAACTCACCGCCGGCCTCATCGCTGTGGCAGGACAGTGCAAAAAACGCCGGGTGTGCGGCCTGCGCTTTCAGCGGTGCGAACTGGTGCCAGGTGCCGCCGCCAAAGCGCACGGTAAACAGGCAATCGGCCGGCAGATCGATATGCCGCAACGCCGCCAAAAAGTGCTGCGGGTCCTGTTCAATCTGCTCCATCGAGGCAGTGCAAAAGCGCAGTTGCGCGCCACTGCTGCCGGTGATGGCGGTGAACATGCGATGCCCGGCATGGCGATGGAACGGGTGGCCATTGGCGCCCACCGCAAACGAGAACAGCGCGGTCGATTCGCCGTGCGCAAAATCGGTGCCGGCCAGGCGTGCCGATGGCTCGTCCAGCGCATCGTGAAAGCTGGGATGCGCGCGCTGGCGGCGGCAGGCCTGGTCGATCAACGGGTTGCCGGCGCCCACTCCCAGCTGTGCGATCAGCGTGACCTCCACCGGCAGGCCGCCGCTGTAGGACTCCAGACGGACGGACGGAAAACCTGCGTGTGCGTCGGCAGGGCGGTGCTGGGGTGTGCTGAACATCGGCATGAGTCCTTTGCGGCCGGAGGTGAGTCAGGAGGTCTTCTTGGTCAAGGCACGCGCCTTGCGTTTGATCGGTGCCGAGGCCGGGCAGACCTCGAAGGCAAAGCTGCTGAGGGTGTTGACCAGGTTGTCCGGGGTGAGCCGGTAGATCACGAACTGGCCGCGACGCTCGCTGGACACCAGCCCGGCGGTTTCCAGCACCGACAGATGCCGCGAGATCGCCGGCGCGCTCATTTCGAACAACTGCCCGATCTGCCCGGCGGTGAGTTCCTGGTCTGCCAGGCACGCCAGCATCTTGCGGCGGGGTTGGGAGGCGAGGGCTTCGAAGACGCGGTCGATGGACATAAGGGTTTAAGTAATTAACGAATTAGCTAATTAATTGACTTTATGGCGGCCGATGTCAAGCGTTTTTTTTGGGGGGCGCTCCCGGGCTACGGCCGGGTGCATCTGGCGAATGCCGCAAGCATTGCTGCGATGGACGATGCCGCGGCGGCTCACGCCGGGAGCGCACGGGATCTACCGACGCTGTGGCGCAGGGTGCGGCCGATTGGCGATGAGCGCCTTTGTCGCCAGTGGCCTGCACGACTGGCAGGCCACCTCAATCCAGGAACAATAGCGCGCGCTTCGAGAACGTCACGCTCAGGTGATCCAATGATGCGACGTCTGGCCGGCGAGACTGCAGCGGTTCAAGCGGCCACTCTCACGCGGCCGGCAGTGCCACCAGTTCTGCCGGCAACGCGGGCATCGGGGTGCGTTCGTCCAGCGCTTCGCGTTTGAGCCAGTCGATGAACAACGCCGCCGCCGGGCTTGGCTCGCGGTGGCTGGGGTGCACGATGTAATACGCGTACCGAGCCTTGAGCGTGGGGCCTGGCAGCCGCACCAGTTCGTAGCGTTGCAGATAGGGCTGGGCGATGTGTTTGCGTGCCAGCACCGCGCCCAGACCGTACACCGCTGCGCGCATCGCATCGGTGCTGTCGTTGAAGGTATGCATCGGCGGCAGCGTGGTGCCGCGCACCTGGGCGGCGCGAAACCAGTCGCGCCAGCCTTGCGGCGACATGTCGCTCAGCAGCGGCAACTGGGCAATCTGCGCCGGCGTGCGCAGTGCCGCCACTTCCGGCAACGAGGGCGAGGCCACCGGGAACAGCTCATCGTCCATCAAATGGTGCGAGGTCAGCCCCGGCCATGCGCCTTGCCCATAACGGATGCCCAGTTCCGGGCCGCCTTCTTCGAAACGCGAGAACGCCGGGTCCGATTGCAGGTCCAGGCGGACATGCGGATGGGCGTGGCAAAAGCGCGGCAGGCGCGGTAATAGCCAGCAGTACGACAGCGAGCGCAGCGTGGTCACCCGCAGCGGGATGGCGTCTTCGCGCGGATGCAGGTTGCCGGCTACCGCGGCGATCTCGGCCAGTGCGGCGGTGGCGGCATCGGCCAGCTGACGGCCTTCGGCGGTGAGCTTGACCCCGCGCGGCAGCCGCTGGAACAGAGTGACACCGAGCAGCGCTTCGAGCTTGCGCACATGGTGGCTGACCGCGCTGGCGGTGAGATGCAGTTCTTCGGCCGCATGCGCGAAATTTTGATGGCGCGCGGCGGCGGCGAACACGCCCAATGCGGGCAGCAGGGTCGGGCGCAGATTCATCGAGACATGAGTCAGATTTGTGGCTGACCGCGATACTACGCGCTTGTCGGGCCTGCGGCGGCAGCCGATGCTGCGTCATCCCGTCGCGATGATCGTGCCATGTCCAGCTGTCCGCCCGAGCTTGTCTTCTGCCGTTTCAGCGCCGCACGGCATGCCGCGGGAGCACAGCCATGAGCGCGCACTCGTCGACGCAGCCGGTCGTTGCAACACGCGAATGGCGGACCCCGCTCGAGCTGGGTTTTCTCGGCATCGTGTGGGGGTGCTCGTTCCTGTTCATGCGTGTGGCGGCGCCCAAGTTCGGCACGGTGGCGTTGGTGGAAATTCGCCTGGCGCTGGGCGCGGCGGTCCTGCTGCCGTTTCTGTGGTTGGCGCGCGATCGGTTCCCCTTGCACCGCTGGCCGATGCTGGCGGCGATCGGCGTGTTGAACTCCGCGCTGCCGTTTCTGCTGTTTGCCTGGGGCGCGCAACATGCGCCGGCCGCCGTCGGTGCGATCTGCAATGCGATGACGGTGTTGTTCACTGCGTTGATCGCGTTCTTGTTCTTTGGCGAACGCATAGGTACGCGGCGCGCGCTGGCCTTGTTGGTGGGATTCATCGGCGTGCTGGTGCTGGCGACCGGCAAGTCAGCCGGGTTGAGCGTGGGCCCGGCGGCATTGGCCGGCGCAACCGCTTCGCTGCTGTACGGCATCGGCTACAACCTGGTGAAGCGCCACATGGGCGACCTGCCACCGGCTGCATCGGCGGCGTCCACGCTGGGGTGCAGTGCATTGCTGCTGGCACCGTTGGCCTGGCTGCAGTGGCCGACCACGCCGGTGCCGGCAGTGGCCTGGGCGTGTGCGACCGCATTGGGCGTGGTCTGCACCGGCTTGGCATTCTTGATGTATTACCGGTTGATCCAGCGCATCGGTCCGGCGCGTGCATCCACCGTGACCTACCTGGTGCCGGTGTTCGGTGCGCTGCTGGCGTGGTCGCTGCTGGGCGAACCGCTGACCTGGACCATGTTGCTGGCCGCGGTGCTGATTCTGGGCAGCGTCGCTTTCAGCCAGCGCGCCCGCTAAGCACGCGCGCCCCGCTTTTGCGATTCCCGATTCCCGATTCCCGACTCAGCCCGCGGGCGGTGTCCGCACCGGCAGCGGCACGTTGCACAGATCGATATGTCCGGCCGGACGCTTGTAGAAGTCGTCCTTGCGATTGCGGCGTGCTTCGGCCACATCGCGGAAGCTCTGGCTGTCGGTGCGCAACAGTTGCAACGGCGTGCGCTCCGGGGCCGGCACTTCGCTGGCCAGGCGTATTGCGCGGATCGGAGAGCGTTGCGTGGTGTCTTCGTAGAAGCCCATCGGGTCCGGCCCACGGGGGATCACGCTTAGCAACTCCATGCCCTTGACCACGCGGCCGACCACGGTGATGTTGCGGTCTAACTGCCGTGGCGACTGCCCGGTGACCACATACAATTCGGCGCCGATGCTGCTGTCTTCGTCATTGTTGCGCCCCGCGCCCAGCGTGCCGTAGCAATGCGCCAGCCAGGCTTTGCCGGTGGCGCTGTCGCGGCCTGCCGGGAAGCCTTCGACAAAGCCGACCTGTGGCGCCCAGCCATCGCTATCGGGCAGGCGCTGAAAATCCAGACCTTGCGCGGCGCGTTCGAACTCGGCAGGCAGATGGGTCTTGGCCGAGCCCAATGATTTGGCCTTGTCCGGCGTCTCGCCATCGGGGTCGCCGAACTGCACCACGAAATTATCCTGCGACCGATAGATGCTGAGCCCATCCCAGAAGCGCTCGTGGGCGAGCGTGCGGATGTTGCCCACGTGCTCGGGCGCAAATTGCGGCGCCAACTCGATGATCACCCGGCCGGTATCCAGTTCCAGGTAGAGCGTGCGATCGGGATCGAGCACGCGCCAGGCGTTGGCCGGCGAGCTGTCCAGGATCTGTTGCGGGCTGCGGTAGGCCGCATGCGCGGCAGCGGGCACTACCAGCGCGAGCAGGCAGGCAGAAACAACAGTGCGCAGCAGCATGAAGGCAACCAGCGAAGGAAAGGTGGTTGATTCTTGACCAATGCGCGCAAGGACGCAAAGCGGTGATGCGCACGCCACGACGCCGATGCGCTACGCCAGCGTCGTGGCAATGATGATTGCATGCCATTGCGGCGCACCTTGCGCAGACATGACGTGCCCGCATCGAGCGGGCGCGTCATGTCCGATTGGCGCATGGATTTATCGCTCTCCTGCTTTGCAGCAGAGCGACAGTGCTGCAGTTACTGTGCCGGTTTGCGCTTGACGTAGAGTTGCTTGCGCACTTGCGCAACGACCTCGCCATCGCGGTTGTGTATCGCGTTTTCGAACCAGCGCAGATGCTTCTCTCCGCTGGCGGTGGCGTCGCGCAGTTCGGCGAGCATGGCGTTGTCGATCACAAAATCCGCGCTCACCGTGCCGCGCCCGGGTTTGACGAAGTCGATGCTGCCGGCCTTGTCCCACACGTAGTAGTCGCGCCCCAGGTTCTGCATCACCAGCAGCATCCAGAACGGATCGGTCATCGCGAACAGGCTGCCGCCGAAATGGGTGCCGACGTAATTGCGATTCCATGGGCGCTGCCGCAGTTCCACACGCGCGAAGCGATAGTCGGCCGACAACACGGTGACGTGGATGCCTGAAAACAGATACGGCGGCCACAGGTTGATGCCGAGCTTGAACAGTGAAGCGCGCATGCGGGCCGGGTTCCATGGCAGGTCGGGTCTGCAGCATAACATTCGCATGCGTATGGTTGGCGATGAACGTCCGGGGAAGCGACTTTGCCCGTCATGTGAGTCTGTCCAGGCGTCGCGTCATCTCCGGCCGCGCAAGTCGCGCCGCCTCGCGCAGAAGGCTCGACCACCCGCATTCTCTCGTAGGAGCGGACCTGGCCGCGACGTTGCGTCACCGTTACCGCGTGACGATTTATCGCGACCGCGGGAATGCCTCATCGCGGCCAGGTCCGCTCCTACGCGTCAGGGGGCGGGGTGGCTTGAAGTCGTCGTCGCTGCGCCGGGTGCCGTCTGCGCGATCTGGCGGGACTGGCTCTCACGCTCTAGTGCAGCGCTGCCTTATGCGTGAAGCGGCAGGACGCCAGGACTTGTAGGAGCGGACCTGGCCGCGACGGTGCGTTACCGTTATCGCATGACGCTTCATCGCGACCGCGGGAATGCCTCATCGCGGCCAGGTCCGCTCCTACGAGAGAATGCGGGGTGGCTTGAAGTCGTCGTCGCTGCGCCGGGTGCCGTCTGCGCAATCTGGCGGGGGACCGGCTCTCACGCTTTATTGCAACGCTGCCTTGCGCGTTAAGCGGCGGCGCGGCAGGGCTTGTAGGAGCGGACCTGGCCGCGACGGTGCGTGACCGTTACCGTTATCGCATGACACTTCATCGCGACGAGGAATGCCTCATCGCGGCCAGGTCCGCTCCTACGCGTTCATGGGGTCGGCCGTCTTCGTCGGGTCGGTCTTCAGGATGCCGGAACTGTGGGGCGGGGACCTGTTTGGATAGGCAGGTCTGCGCGCCTTGGTAGCGGCAGGATGCAGGCCTCGCACCGCATCGCACCGCGGCGTGCCGGACCCTGTGACCGACACGCTGCGTGCAATGCGTGCAATCGACACGCTGCATGCAACCGATCTCAGCGCATGCAACTGCTCTCAGGCGTACGAAGCCGCGGCTCGCGCCACAGTGCCCATCGCTATCAGAACACCAGCGCCGACATCTTGCGGCGGTAGCGGCCGACCAGGTCTTCGTCTTCGATCACGCGGAACGCATCGATCAGGCTGCGGCGCGGCAGGTTCTCGTCGAAGGCGCGATCCTGCCGCAGCATTTCCAGGAACTGTTCCAGCGCCGCTTCGTCGTTGCCGTCGAGCAGATGGCGCACGCCGAGCAGGTGACGCGCGCGCAGGTCGGCACCATTGGTATCCACGGTGGCCTGCAGCGCGCTGGCGTCCGGGGCGTCCTTGAGCACATTGGCAAAACTCAGGCGCGCCTTGGCACGCACCGCGCGGTCGTCGGTGGCCAGGTTGGCGGGCAGGGCGTCGATCAACTGCTCGGCCTCGGCGGTGTCGCCGGTTTTGAGCAGCGCCAGCGCCAGATCCAGCTTGAGCTCGTCCTTGTCCGGTTCGGCAGCGATCGCCTCGCGCAACGCGGCGGCCTGTGCCTGCGGGTCCAGCGGCGCCTCGGGCAGCAGCTCTTCGGCGATCTGCGGCTCGGCCGGCAGCACGCCGTGCTGGGTCAGGAATTCGCGCACCTGGCCTTCGGGCATCGCGCCGGGGAAGCCGTCGACGATCTCGCCACCTTTAACCAGGAACACCGTCGGCACCGAGCGGATCTGGAACGCCGCGGCGATCTGTTGTTCTTTGTCCACATCGACTTTGCCCAGCTCGAATGCGCCGTTGTACTCGCCTGCCAGCTTTTCCAGGATCGGCGTCAGCGACTTGCACGGCCCGCACCAGGTGGCCCAGAAATCCACCAGTACCGGTGTCGTCAACGATTTCTGCAGGACCTCGGTCTCGAAGGTGTCGGTGGTGGCATCGAATACATGCGGCTTGTCGGACATGGGCTTCCTGTATGAGGTGACGGCAACAATGGGTGGTAATGGTGGCAAACCCGGCCGACACAAGGCCAGTCCGGGACGCCGAAGGGGGTTCACGCCGTGTGCGCCCGGCACGACAATGCCGCGTCCTGGTGGCGCCAACGCGCCCCGCAGCGGAGCACCACAATGGGAAGTACCGACAGCGCGCAGCGCTACCTGGGCCTGATCGCGGCAACCGTGTTCGTGCTGGCGCTGGCCGGGTTCGGGGCCACGCTGCCGGGCTATCTGCAGGCCAGCCACCCGGTCGCGTTGCTGGGCGCGCAGGGTGTGCCGCATGCGCTGGGCTTCAATTTGCTGGCGTTCGTGCTGGTCGGTGCGCTGGGCATGATCACCGGCGTCAGCTTGCTGGCGCGCATGCCCCCCAAGGCCGGCTGGAGCCTGCGCGTGGGCGGGCAGCTCATCGTGCTGGCCGGGCTGGCTTTTGTCGGCATGGGCATGCTGCCGCTGGATCCCACCGATCTGGACGGCCGCGCCAGTCAGGCGCATGCCACGGCCTGGTTGCTGTGGGCGGTGGCGTTTGTGCCGGGCATGTTGTTGATTGCCGCAGCGCTGCTCAATACTCCCGAGACCCGCGCGCTGGCCTGGCTCAGCCTGGCGGCCGGGCTGCTGGTGGCGGTGCTGGCATTTGGCCCGCCCGGCCTGCTGCGGCAGGCCATCGCACAACGCCTGGCGTTTCTGGCCTGGGTCGGCTGGCTGGCTGTGGCGGCCTGGATCTGGCCGGCAAAGCCTGCGATCTGAGCGAGCGGTTTGGAGCACCTGCTGCACTGCGGTACCCTGTCCCGCTTTGCACCGCCCGAGCATCCGCTCCCAATGTCCACCGTCGAACCCAACGCCTACGACCCGCAGCAGGTCGAATCCTCCGCCCAGCAGTTCTGGGACGCCACCCGCGCCTTCCAGGTCGACGAGAACTCGGATAAACCCAAGTTCTATTGCCTGTCGATGCTGCCGTACCCGTCCGGTGCGCTGCATATGGGCCATGTGCGCAACTACACCATCTCCGATGTGGTCAGCCGCTACAAGCGCATGACCGGCCACAACGTGATGCAGCCGATGGGCTGGGATGCGTTCGGGTTACCGGCCGAAAACGCCGCGATCAAGAACAAGACCGCGCCGGCCAAGTGGACCTACGCCAACATCGAGCACATGCGCGGCCAGCTGAAATCGCTGGGCTACGCCATCGATTGGTCGCGCGAGTTCGCCACCTGCACGCCGGACTATTACGTGCACGAGCAGCGCATGTTCACCCGGCTGATGCGCAAGGGCCTGGCATACCGCCGCAACGCGGTGGTGAACTGGGACCCGATCGATCAGACCGTGCTGGCCAACGAGCAGGTGATCGACGGCCGCGGCTGGCGCTCCGGTGCCTTGGTCGAAAAACGCGAAATTCCGCAGTGGTTCCTGCGCATCACCGATTACGCACAGGAACTGCTCGACGGCCTGGACCAGCTGGACGGCTGGCCGGACTCGGTCAAGACGATGCAGCGCAACTGGATCGGCCGCTCGGAAGGGCTGGAAATCCAGTTCGACGTGCGCGACACCGACGGCGCTCCGCTGGACCCGTTGCGCGTGTTCACCACCCGCCCGGACACGCTGATGGGCGTGACCTTCGTGTCGATCGCCGCCGAGCACCCGCTGGCGCTGCATGCGGCCAAATCCAATCCGGAACTGGCAGCGCTGCTGGAAACGCTCAAGCATGGCGGTGTCTCCGAAGCCGAGCTGGAAACCCAGGAAAAACGCGGCATGGCCACCGGCCTGAGCGCAGTGCATCCGATCAGCGGCGAGCAGGTGCCGGTATGGGTGGCCAACTTCGTGCTGATGGGCTACGGCACCGGCGCGGTGATGGCGGTGCCCGGCCACGACCAACGCGATTTCGAGTTCGCCAACAAGTACGCCCTGCCGATCGCGCAGGTGGTCAAGCTGCGCGAGCCGCGCAATGAAGACGAACAGACCTGGGACGCCACCCAGTGGCGCGACTGGTACACCGAAAAAAGCCGCGAGCTGGAGCTGATCAATTCGGCCGAGTTCGACGGGCTGGATTTCGGCGGCGCCTTCGAGGCTTTGGCCGAGCGCTTCGAGCGCAAGGGCCAGGGCCAGCGCCGCATCAACTACCGTCTGCGCGATTGGGGCGTCAGCCGTCAGCGTTACTGGGGCTGCCCGATTCCGGTGATCTACTGCGCCAAGTGCGGCGCGGTGCCGGTGCCGGAAGACCAGCTGCCGGTGGTATTGCCGGAAAACGTGGAATTTGCCGGCACCGGTTCGCCGATCAAGACCGATCCGACCTGGCGCCAGACCACCTGCCCGGACTGTGGTGGCCCGGCAGAGCGCGAGACCGACACTTTCGATACCTTCATGGAATCGAGCTGGTACGTGGCGCGCTACACCAGCCCGAACGCACGCGACATGGTCGACCGCCGCGCCAATTACTGGATGCCGGCCGATCTGTACGTGGGCGGCATCGAGCACGCGATCCTGCACCTGATGTACTTCCGCTTCTATCACAAGCTCATGCGCGACGCGCGGCTGGTGGACAGTGACGAGCCGGTGACCAACCTGCTCACCCAGGGCATGGTTATCGCCGACACGTTCTATCGTGACGCCGACAACGGCGGCAAGGACTGGATCAACCCGGCCGATGTCGAGGTCCAGCGCGATGAGCGCGGCCGCGTCACCGGCGCGGTGCTGATCGCCGACGGCCAGCCGGTGCATATCGGCGGCACCGAGAAGATGTCCAAGTCCAAGAACAACGGCGTGGATCCGCAGTCGATGGTGGCCAAGTACGGCGCCGACACCGTGCGGTTGTTCTCGATGTTCGCCGCGCCGCCGGAGCAGTCGTTGGAGTGGAACGAAGCCGGCGTCGACGGCATGGCGCGTTTCATGCGCCGGTTGTGGGTACAGGTGCACAAGCATGTGGGCGAGGGCGCGGCCGTTGCGCTGGACGCCGCCAGCCTGAGCGCCGAGCAGAAGGCGATCCGCCGCAAGACCCACGAAACCATCGGCAAGGTCAGCGACGACTACGGCCGCCGCCACAGCTTCAACACCGCCATTGCCGCGGTGATGGAGTTGTCCAACGCGCTGGCCAAATTCGACGACGCCAGCGACCAGGGCAGGGCGGTGCGGCAGGAAGCACTGGAAGCGATGGTGCTGCTGCTCAATCCGATCACCCCGCATGCCAGCCACGCGTTGTGGCAGGTGCTGGGCGGTGGCGAAACGCTGCTGGAAGACGTGGCGTTTCCGCAGGTCGATGCCAGCGCCTTGGTGCGCGATGCGTTGACGCTGGCGGTGCAGATCAACGGCAAGCTGCGCGGCACCATCGAGGTGACGGCGGACGCAGCGCGCGAACACATCGAAGCGCTGGCCCAGGCCGAGCCCAATGCCGCGAAATTCCTGGATGGGCTGACGATCCGCAAGATCATCATCGTGCCGGGCAAGATCGTGAACATCGTGGCGGGGTGATGGCGGCTGATCGGTCCGGTTGCCATTGCCGCTCCGGGTAGTTTCCCGGAGCGGCGTGGCGACGCGGTGCAAGGTTGCTGCGGCGGTGTTGGCAACGTGTTGCACTGGCGCGTGGTGCTGCGCAGGTCCGCATGCTGCAGTGGTTCTCTGCGACTAACTGCGCTGGTGCGTCGCGACGCATGGGTGAAGTTGCCGCGATGGTTTCAGGTACTTCATTTCAGTCGCGCTTGGCGACGTGCAGGTGAGATTGTTGGGGTGGCTTCTGGTCATTCGTTTCACCGGCGCGTGGCGACGCGTTTGTCATTCCTGGGCGCCGCGTTGTTCCGCGGCGCCCTATCAAGCCCCGTTCACGCGGGCTGCGTCAGGCTAGCCGCCTGTTGCCGCCGCCGGGGCGCTCATCCAGACTGTGCCCATGATTCGATTTCCTACTGCTTTCGCTGCGTCCCTCGTGCTGGTCTCCAGCCTCACCGCCTGCGGCTTCCACCTGCGCAATTCGCTTGCGTTGCCGCCCGATACCCCGGCCGTGAAGGTGCAGTCCGCAGTGCAGTACAGCGAACTGGCCAAATTGTTGCGGCGTGGCCTCAAGGCTGCCGGCGCCACGCTGGCGGACGAAGACGCCAAGACCGGCTTTGCGCAGGTGCAGGTGTTGTCCGAGCGCTGGGGCGATTTGCCGATCGCCATCGACAGCCAGGGCCGTGCACAGGAATACAGCCTGCGCTACGCCGCCATCTTTACCGTCACCACCGCCAACGGTGCGGTGCTGGTGCCGCAGCAGGTGATCGAGCTGTCGCGCGACTACGTGTCGCCGCCGGTGGACGCCACCGGTACCGCCACCGAGCGCGAGATCCTGGCCGACGAGTTGCGCAAGGACATGTCGGCCTCGATCCTGCGCCGTATCGACAGCGTGGTGCGCGCCCGCGTGCAGCGTGGCGAGAGCCTGGAAAGCACGCCGACCGCGCCGCTGCCGCAGGCCACCACGCCGCCGGTGCAGCCGTCGACGCCCGAATCCAGCGTGCCGGCCTCGCTGCCGCCAGCGCCGCAGCCGTCGTCGAACAACTGAGCGTGGCGATCGCATCTCCTGCGTCTCTGTCAGGCAGGCGCAGCGGCTGTCCGGAACTGACAGGCGCGGCGCGTGCTTGCCGTGACCAGCGTCCCGTCGGCGCTCGCCTGCCGGCAGCGCGTGACGGCGTGTCGGCTAGCCTGCGACCTGGCGCGCGGTTGTAGGCATGGAACTTCGCCCAGAGCAGCTGGCCGGCCAGTCCAATCAGCCGTTGCAGCCGGCCTATCTGATCGCCGGTCCGGAAACCTTGCGCGTGCTCGAAGCAGCCGATGCGGTGCGCGCACGTGCGCGCGCCGAAGGCATCGGCGAGCGCGAGGTATTCGATGCCGACGGTCGCGAGTTCGACTGGAACCAGCTCGACGCCAGCTTCAACGCGCCCAGCCTGTTCAGCCCGCGCCGGCTGGTGGAAGTGCGCCTGCCCAGCGGCAAGCCGGGCAAGGACGGCGCCGAGGTCATCACCCGCTTCTGCGCCAACCCGCCGCCGGACGTGGTGCTGCTGATCACCGCCAACGACTGGAGCAAGGCGCACCAGGGCAAGTGGGCCGAGGCGATCGGCCGCATCGGCACCATTGCGGTGGCCTGGGCGATCAAGCCGCATGAATTGTCCGACTGGATCGAGCGCCGCCTGCGCGCCCAGGGCCTGCGCGCCGACGCAGCCGCGGTGCAGCGCCTGGCCGAGCGGGTGGAAGGCAACCTGCTGGCCGCCGCGCAGGAGATCGACAAGCTGGCCTTGCTGGCCGACGGCAAGACGCTGGATCTGGAGGCGATGGAATCGCTGGTGGCCGATGCCGCGCGTTACGACGTGTTCCGCCTGGCTGAAACCACCTTCTCCGGCCAGCCCGCCGCGGTGATCCGCATGCTCGCCGGGCTGCGCGCCGAAGGCGAAGCCGTCGCCGCGCTGATGCCGATCCTGATCAAGGAATTGCTGCGCACCGCAGCACTGGCGAAGGTGCAAGCCA
The DNA here is from genome assembly GCF_001423585.1 of Xanthomonas sp. Leaf148. GTDB lineage: Bacteria > Pseudomonadota > Gammaproteobacteria > Xanthomonadales > Xanthomonadaceae > Xanthomonas. The sequence goes on from NZ_LMOP01000008.1 coordinate 1,706,747, forward strand.
ATGGCGGCAACCTTGCGGCGGAAATGAAATCGCAGGGCATCTGGGAATCTCGCCAGGCCCCGTTCAAGCGCGCGCTGCAGCGTCATCCCGAGGCGCGCCGCTGGGAGCGCTTCGTCGCCGAGGCCGGCCTGGTCGACCGCATGGCCAAGGGCCGCGCCGACGGCGATGCCTGGGTTGGCCTGGAACGCCTCCTGGTTGCGGTGGCCGAAGCACGCGCGGTGAGATTGCTGGCGTGACAGCGGGGCAGGCCGGGCCTGGAAACCGCGCGTCCGCGATCCCGGACACGGGATCCGAAACCCGAACCACTGCACCGACGAGCCAAGACACGCAGGTTGTCGCTCCCACCAGCACTGCGACCAGCGCGTCAGTTCCCGGCCCCCAGCCGGCCGCACCGGCTCCTGGCCCTTCCGATTCCCCATTTCCGATTCCCGATTCCCGGCTCCACCTCTACTACGGCGGCACCTTCGACCCGATCCACCTGGGTCACCTGGCCATCGCCTGCGCGGCGCGCGACGAACTGGGTGCGCTCGTGCATCTGGTGCCGGCCGCCGATCCGCCGCATCGCGCCGCACCCGGTGCCACGGCCGCGCAGCGCGCGCAGATGCTGGAACTTGCGCTTGCCGGCCAGCCCGGGCTGCAGCTGGACAGCCGCGAGCTGCAGCGCGCCAGCCAACAGCTGGCGCCGTCCTACACCGTGGAGACCTTGCGCGAGCTGCGCGAGGCACTCGGGCCGACCACGCCCATTGCCTGGCTATTGGGTGCCGATGCTTTCGTTGGACTGCACCGCTGGCACCAGTGGGAGGCCCTGTTTGAGCTGGCGCACTTCGTCATTGCCGCGCGGCCGGGCACATCCCTGGACCTGAGCGATGCGCCGCACCTGGCCGCTGCGGTGCAGGGGCGCTGGGCCGCCAGCACCGATGCACTGCTCGCCGCGCCGGCCGGCCGGTTGTGGCAATTGCACCAGCCGTTGCGCGGCGAATCGGCCAGCGCGGTGCGCGCGCAGATCGCTGCCGGCGGCGCCTGGCAGGCGCTGGTGCCGGCTGCGGTGGCTGGCTTTATCGCCCGGGAAGGCCTGTACGGCTGCCCCCGCGCGCCTAGCTGAACACGCATCCGCCCGGACCGGCCTATAATTCACGCTAATTCCATCGAGTTGCCCGCTTTGACCAGTCAAGCCCAAGTCATCAAGACCTCCATCCCGAATCCGCCGCCGTCCGTGCCGGCCCTGCTGGCCACCGTGCGCGAGGCCGTGGAGGAGCTGAAAGCCAAGGACGTGGTCGAGATCGACGTGCGCGGCAAGTCCAGCGTCTGCGATTACATGGTGGTTGCCTCGGGCACCTCGACCCGCCATGTCAAATCGATCGCCGAAGAAGTGGTCAAGTTCGCCAAGCGCCTGGACGTGATGCCGTTGGGTGTGGAAGGCGAGCGCGAAGCCGAGTGGGTGCTGGTCGACCTGGGCGATGTCGTGGTGCACGTGATGCTGCCGCGCGTCCGCGAGTTCTACGCGCTGGAGCGTTTGTGGACCGTGGGCGACCAGCGTCCGGACGATGTGGTTGCCGATTCCGAGGAGTAACTGCCCCCGGCATGGCGAGAAAACTGCAAGCCACCCCGGATACCGCTGCTTCGCACGCGCTGCAGCGGTTGCAGAGTGGCGCTGCGCAGGCGTCCGGTGTGGCAGCGTCGCCGGCCCGCAAACGCTTTGACCGGCTGTTGCGTGACCTGGAACTGCATCGCGCCCAATTGCAGGCCTGGCAAGTGGCGCTTGCGCAATGGCGCGAGCGCTACAACAGCGAGCTGCAGCCCTTGCTCGACCGTCGACGCGATGCCGATATCGCCCTGGTCGAGGAACTCGATCGCGCGCACGCTTCCTACAAGCTGGGAAAGGCCGATCGCGAATTTTTGTCGGATCTGCTGTGCAACATCGCCGGTCCGCTGATCGAAGCCGGCCACGAAGCGCTGCGGCCGATCTACGATCGCCACAGTGTCGTCGGCTATGACCAGGACGTCTCCGAATCCGATGCGCTGATGAAGCAGATTCTCGGCCAGGCCTACGGACTGGATGCCGACGAACTGGATGCGATCGACTCGCCAGAAGAACTCTTCGAGCGCGTGAGCGAGCGCCTGGAGCAAGAGCACGCCCAGCAGCAGCAACGCCAGACGCAGCGCCGCAAACGCGCCGAGCGGAAGGCCACTGCCGCCACTGCCGAACCCCCGCCGTTGCGCGAGCTGTATCGCAAGCTGGCCGGCAACCTGCATCCGGACCGCGCCAAGAACGACGATGACCATGCCTCGCGCACCATCCTGATGCAGCGGCTCAATGCCGCCTACAAGGCTGGCGATCTGCTGGGTTTGCTCGAACTGCAGGCCGAGATCGGCCTGATGGACGCGCAAGGCGTGGACGCGATGAACCCGGCGCGGTTGCAGGAGTACAACCGCGAACTGGATCGCCAGTGCAAGGACCTGCAGCAGCAGGTGCAGCAGCAAGCGGGCGACTTCTGCGCCGAGTATGGATTGGACCTGCCGTCGCGCCCGAAGCCGGAGCGGCTGGGCAGATTGATGGCGCAACTCAAGCGTGAGGTCGAAGACGAGTTGATGGAGGCACGCCAGGGCCTGCGCGAACTGGGCGATCCGCAATTGTTCAAGCGCTGGTTGAAGATGCAGCGCGTCCTGTCGAGCGTGCCCGAAGCGCCCTGGTTCTGACCACGCGCGGCAACGACGCGAGCGGCTGCGCTGCGCGACCGAACGCGCGTGTATGTGCGCGGTTCCCAGCAGCCGGTGGTGCCAACCGGTGATGCCAACCGGGCGCCGGTAGCGAGGCTTTAGAGTGGCCAGCACAGCGACTGCGCATCCGTCAGGCGGGCGTGGCCGGTGCTTGGTGCGGCATACACCACGCGTACACGCCGGTTCTGAGCGCGCTGTCCACACCCGCCTGACGACTGCTCGCTACGTGTTGTTAGCCGCTCTTGGCTGCAGCGACCGACCACACTGACCGTGCGACCAGCCTGCCGCCACGCGCGACATTCGGAGGTGGCGCATCGACTGTGCGCCTGCATGCGCTACGTTTTCGCTGTTGGCCTGCGGGTCTTTCGGCACGCTTGACACCTGCCGGATGAGCGGTGATACGCCCTCCGGCAGGTGTCGCGTCGTGCAGAGAACAGGCTTACAACGGCCCGCGTTCCCATGGCCCGGTGATGGCCAAGGTAATCCCCGGTGTCTGGATGTTGACGAACAAGGTGCGTGCCAACGGGTCCCAACAGGCGCCGCAGAACTCGGTGTCGCGGTAATCGCCTTCAGCAATGGTCTTGCCGGCATCGGCGATCTGCTGCGAGGTGAGCTGCACGTTGTTCTTGGCCAGGTAGAACGATTCGCCGTTGCGGGTCAGGCCCAGCAAGCGCGCGCCGGGGCCGTATTCGTCCGGGCTTTCGCCGCCGTCTTCGCACAGCACCACGCCGCCGCGCGCACTGACGGTGACGTTGTCCGGGTTATGCGCCGCCAGCTGATTGCCGCTGACGAACAGCGCGCTCAGGCGCTGGGTGAACAGGTCCAGCACCCACACCGCGCCATTGCCGTAACCGCGCCGGCCCTGCGCATCCACACCGGTGCTGGTGTCGACGATGAACATCTTGCCGTAGCTGTACCAGATGCCTTCGCCGCGGCTCATGCGCAGCGCGCCATCGGCCCAGGCTTGCGCGAACGGCCCGCTCAGGGTGTCGTTGGCGCCGATGTCGGCAAAGCCCGCCGGTGCGGCGATGCTGTCCAGATCGGGCTCGCTGATATCCACCCATTCCAGCTGGAACTGCTGGCCGATGCTGGCCACGGTGAGGTCGGCATTGCGACGTCCGCGCACGCGCGCGGCCTGCAGCCGGCCGCCGTTTTCCAGCGAGCCATTGCGTCCGCGGCGGTCGTTGGGAATGAAGCGGTACAGGCCGGCCTTGTTGCGGTCGTCCTCGGTGAGATAGACGGTGCCGGTGCGCGGGTCGATCGCCACCGCCTCATGGCTGAAACGGCCCAGCCCCACCAACGGACGGCCGGTGGTGCGATGGCTGTCCGGGTCTACTTCGAATACATAGCCGTGCTTGCGGCCGGTGCTGGAGACCGCGTTGGTCTTGATCTCTTCGCAGCTCAGCCAGGTGCCCCACGGGGTCGGCCCGCCGGCGCAGTTGACCAGCGTGCCGCCCAGGCTCGGCTCCAGGCTGCCCCAGCCGCGGCGGCCGTAGCTCAGCGTGGTGGTGCCGCCGCCGGCCTGTTGGGTGCCGCTGACGATGCCGGTGTCGTACATGGCCGGTGCGCGGAACGGGCTGCCGGCGCCGCGTTCGTGGTTGCGGATCAACACGTATTCCAGGCCGCGCAGCGGGTCGCTGCCCGGGCGCCAATCCGGCCGGCGCAGGCCGACCACGGCCATGCCGTCGTGGCGGTCGGGGCAGGGCTGGCCATCGTCCATGCGGTCGCCGCTCCAACCGAACGAGCGGTAGCTGAAACCGCGCGGCAGCTGCAGCAGCGGCAGGCCGGTGCTCTGGTCGGCGACCGGGGCGAGCGGGCCGTAACGGCTAGGGACCGGTGCGAGCCGCACCGACGGTGACGTGGCGGCCTGTGCCTGGCGCGATTGCAATGCGCCCAAGCTGCCAAGGGCACCGGCGGCCATGACGGCGGCGCTGCCCTTGAGAACCTGGCGGCGGGCGGGATCGAAAATCGGCATCGAACGACTCCTGCGTGGCTGGGTGGTCGGGCGACACTAATTGCCGGCTGTAACCACGCCATGACACGCAACGACAAATCGCCACGGAGTGCCCAGGCTGTGACGCGGATATCATGTACGGATGAAATGCCGACTCATCGCCACCGGCGAACGCGCACCGGCCTGGGTGGCGCAAGGTTTTGCCGAATATCAAAAACGTCTGTCGCACTGGATGCCGCTGGAGCTGGTCGAGATCGAACCCGGTCTGCGTGGCAAGGGACGCGATGGGCAACGCGCCATCGACGACGAAGGCCGTCGCGTCATCGCCGCGCTGCCCAAGAACGCGCATGTCGTGGCGCTGGATGTGCCCGGTCGTCCGCTGAGTTCCGAGCAACTCGCCCAGCGCATGGAACACTGGCGCGGACAGGGGCGCGACCTGGCCTTCCTGATCGGCGGGCCGGAAGGCCACGCGGCCGAGGTGCTGAAAAATGCCAACGAAAGCTGGTCGATCGGCCCGCTCACCTTGCCGCACATGCTGGTGCGCCTGATCGTGGCCGAGCAGCTGTACCGCGCTGCGGCGATGCTGGCCAATCATCCGTATCACCGGGCGTAATGGCGTCATGCCGAGCGCGGTGCAGCTGGCGTCATCGGAGCGGCTGATCACCCAAACCCGCGAGATCGGCCCGCTCACGCTGCTGCACATGCAGGTGCATTTGAGTGTGGCCGAGCAGTTGCATCGCGCTGCGGCGATGCTGGCCAATCACTCGATTCAGCGCGTTGGACGGCATCTGAGTCAGCACGCAACGGCTTGCTCGATAGCGCGACTGCGCAACGCCTGCTCAGCTTCCAGACGAATGCGGTCCGAAGCGATGGCCGAGGTGTGTCGCGCGTTGTTGCCGGTTTTGATCGCGTCGGCGGGAGCCGTCGTGCCGCTCGCTCGCTTCCTTCTGTTGGCCGCCCCCAGCCCATTGATGCGGCGGGTCGTCACTGGCGCTCCCAGTGGTCATGCGGCAGGCGACGGACACTGCAGCGTGGCCGCTACGCTTGCTGCCTGGCGCGTGCGTTCGTAGCGGGATAGTTGCCGCCAGCGGGTGCATGGAGGTTCGCAGTGGTGCGGCGGCCGCAGTTGCGGGCCGCCGCGTCGGTCCACGCTTCAATTCAACGAAGCTTCAATTCAACGAAAAGCTCACCGGCACCAACCCGTAGGCCTGCACGGCCTGGCCGTTTTGCATCGCCGGCTGGAAGCGCCAGCTGCGCAGCACCTGGCTACGCGCGGCCAGATCGAGCGCGCGATGACCGCTGCTGGTTTGCACACTCACTTCGGCCGGGCGTCCATTGGTCCCCACCAGCACGCGCAGCAGCACTGTGCCTTGCTGCCCCGCACGCAATGCAGCCACCGGGTAACTCGGTGCGGGCGAACTCAGATACTGCAACTGCCCCGCCTCGATCGGCCCGCTCGGTGCAGCGATGGTGGGCGCGCTGTCCATCGCGGTGCCGGTCGCCGGGAGGGTAACTGACGCGGTGTCGACCACGGATGTCTGGTCGATGAGAGGAGTCGGCACCTGCACCGGGACCGGCACGGTCTTGGGTGGTGTATGCGTCTTCGGGGTGAAATTCACAGTGACCGGGATTACCAGCGGCGGTGGTGGGGCGGTCGGTATCGTGATCGGCATGACCCAACGCGGCTCGGGGGGCGCTTGCGGAACCGCCCGATAGGACAGCGGGATCAGCAACAAGCCACCGGCCAGCAGATGCAGCGCCACGGCGGTGCTCATCGCCAGAACGCGCGAGGTGTCGATGCCAAGGGGACGGGAAGAAACTTGCGATTGCGTGCGAACCATCATCCACCTCCAAAACGGAACTGCGGAAAGGACCTGCGCGGCCCGGACGCACTACACCATCCGGTAGCGTAGGTTTACCGCAGCGCGTGCGGCTGCACAAGTACGACGCGTAGCTGCGACGGGTTTGCTACATCGCCGACGATGGCGGATCGATATCGCCACGACGGTGATGTCGATAGCCAGCTGAGTTTCTTTGCGGTGACAACGCGGATCAGCGTTCGCGCATGCAAACGCCCAGCCGAAGCTGGGCGTTGTGGTAGAAAAGCCCAGCCCGTTGCCAGGCTGGGGAAACGACGCTGACGGGAGAGTGCGTCAGTAGTCGTACGCCACCGAGAACATCGCGTAGCGTGGCTGGGTGAAGAACGCGCCCATACCGTAGGTGTTGGATAGCGTGAACGCGCTGTCTTCCCAGGTGGAATCGACCTGCAGCGGTTTACGCTCGTTGAAGATGTTGAAGGCCTGCAGCGTCATGGAGAGCTTGTTGTCGGCGAACGCGGGGCGATAGGTCAGGCCCAGGTCGACGATCTTTGTCCAGGGCAGGCGACCTGCGTCGCCCGGGCGCGAGGGTTGGCCGTTGCAGGTGTGGTACGCGGAGCCATAACCCACCGGATCGCCGGCATCGGAATCCTCGCTGATGCCGTTGATGCTCACGTAGCCAAGACAGGATTTCGGCGTACCGGACAGCACGCGGATGTTGCCCGCAATCAGCCATTCGGGCGCGATCTGGTAGGAACCGTAAATCTTGATCTGATGGCGGCGATCATTGGCCAGGTAGCCGCCCGAGTACCACATCAGCGCAGCGGCATCCCAGTCCTGGGTCTTGGAGACATCGGTCTGGCCGATATCGGATTTGATCTGCCCTTCGGTATTGCCGAAATTGCGCGACCAGGTGTAATCGATGCGGCCTTCCCACTTGCCGTCGAACGGATGTTGCAGGAACAGGTCCACCGCCAGATAGGTGCGCTTGGCCTTCTTGTCGAAGCCCCAGTCCGACGGCGACATCGATACCGACGTGCGGCCGGAGCCATCCAGGTTGGCCAGGCTGAAGGAGTTGGTTTCGCCGGGATTGAAGATGATGCAGCCGGGCACGTTGACGGTGCTGGGATCCACGCCGATCGCGGTCAACTTGGTGCGCATCCGATCCGCATCGCAGACGTCGTCGATGGTGGCGCCGAGCGAGCGGTAAGTGGCCTTGGCACCAGTCACCCAGTTCTCGCCAAGCGTCTTGTCGAAGCCAAGCATGAACTCGTCCTGGTACATCGACTTCAGATCGGTGGCGGCGATGCCGGCGGCATCCGGTGCCTGGCCGCATTCCAGATTGGAGGAGACGACATTGCCCGAACAGGAGAATCCGGCGGATGGATCGACCGCGACCGGCGTCAGCCCGGTCGGGCTGCCCTGCGCATCGATGCCGGTGTAGGTGAAGTACTCGCGCGTAAACGTGGACGGCGATGCGCCACGGATGGCCACGCTGTTAGGCAGCGCCAGGTAGTAGCGACCGGCGTTGCCGTAGACCTTGAGCGAGGAGTCGCCGAACACGTCCCAACTCAGCCCCAAGCGCGGCGCCCACTGATCGCCACTGGTCACGTAGGGCACACCCGCGTCGTTGAAGTTGGTGAACTTGTCGTTGCGGATACCCAGCGTCAGCAGCAGCTTGTCGTTGACCTGCCATTTGTCTTCGAGGAAGTAGGCTTTTTGCTCGACGGACATACTGGTCGCGGTATTGAACACGGAGCGATAGGCGTAGTAGCCATTGCCACCGGCCGGACCCACGCCCAGCGCAGCGCTGATGGGCGAGGCGGGGCGCGAAGAGCGTCCATAGATCCAGCGGAAGCCCGGGCCGGTGGTGATGACACCTTCGTTGTTGGCATTGAAATACATGTTGTCCACACCTGCAGTGAGGGTGTGGCTGCCCAACACATATTCCAGGTCGATGCGCAGACCGCGCGTCTTGTTTTCGCCATCGCGCGCCTGGCTGGAGGTCTGGTTGTTGCGGATCTCGCTGCCACCGGTGATGGCCGGATCCTGCAGATTGGTGTTGGTCAGCAGCGGTGCGGTGCTGGGGTTGTTGCGGAAATCGGTCTGACGGCTCTTGCCGTAGGTGGCGCTCAAGGTGAGATCGTCGGTGATGTAGCTGGTGTACTTGCCGATGTAATAGCGGTCGTTGACCTTGACCGTATCGGCGAATGCGCCGTTGGCGTCGCCGTTGAGGCCCTGGTATCCGTTGAAATCGCTGTAAGCACCGCCATCGCGCGAATTATTCTTGACGCCGGTCAGTTCGAGGATGTTGCTGTCGTTGATGTTCCAGTCGATCTTTGCGTAGACCTTCGGCTCATCGGTGCGGTAGTTGTTGCGGCCGATCACCGGGTCGTCCCTGCGTGCGGTGGAAACGCCTTCGGTGCGTTCCTGCTCTGCGGCGACAAAGACGAACAGGCGGTCTTCGATCAGCGGGCCGCCGCCATAAACGCTATAGACCGTATTCCAAAAGGTGTCGTCCTTTCGGCTACGGTAAAGAGTGCCGGGCAGGCTGTCGTCGCTGTATTCATAGCCGGCAGGTGGGGCTGCATTCGGGAAGAAGACATTTTTGTTGTCGCTGGACAGCGACTTCGGACGCCACAGCACTTGCGCGCCGAAATGCCATTCGTTGGTGCCGCGCTTGCCGAGCTGGCTGAGTACGCCGCCTGCGGAGCGGCCGTAACGCGCGCTGTAACCGCCGGTATAGGTTTCCTGCTGGTCGATCGCGCCGAACGGCAAGGTGACGCCGCCGATGTTGGAGAGCGGATTGGAGCTGAGGTAGCCGTTGAGGTAATAGGCATTTTCGGTGACGCCCGCACCGCCGAAGGAAATGGCATTGCCGAAATAACCGCTGCCTTGCACGGCTCCTGGTGACAAAAGCGCAATCGCCTCACCCGAGCGCGCCAGCGGCAAACGCTGCAGCTGCTCGGCGGTAATCACCGTGCGTGAGGCGGTGGCGGACACATCCACCGGTGAGATGTTTTTGCCGGTCACCGTGATGGTGCCCAGGTTGGTGGCCTCGGACGAGGTACTGCTGGCGAACGACACATCGGTGCCCGCGCCGACGCGCAGGGCAATGTTCTTGCGTGTCTCGACGGCCTGTCCGTCGCGTTGCAAGGTGACCGTGTAGGTGCCGACGGGAAGATTGCCGATGGCGTATCGCCCGTTCGCGTCGACGGTCGCGGTCCGGGCAAAACCGGTATCGCTTTGTGCAGTGATGGTTGCACCAGCAGCAGCGGGCGCGCTCCCGTAGATGCCGGCGGTGGTGCTCTGTGCAGCGGCAGTGCCGGACGTCAGCACGCCGACCGCGCCGCTCAACGCAAGCGCGAGCACGCTGATGCGGGCATGGCGTGCGCGCGATGGTGGATGGAAGCTGCGCTTCGAGGCAGGGTGGCCGGTCATCATCTCTCTCCAGAGGAGCGCCATCACGAATATGACGGTGCGCTGACAACCGATGCTAGAGCGCTGTAGCGCTCGCTTAAAGAATGATTTCGCTAAATTTCATGTTCTTTTAAGCACAACCCTTAAAAGTCGCCTATTCACATTGATAATGTGTGACCTTGGGCACTTGAAAGTTACCTATTTCAAGTTTTAAGTGAAACTTGCGTCCTGTTATAGCGCTCCGATTTCGCGCTTCCGTTTGGAGAAGCCTCGCAACCGCATTCCAGAAACGACACTGCCCTCCGAAGAGGGCAGTGGGGAAAGCTTTGGGCCGAGATCCGCTTCTTCAGCGCCCCAATTCGAATGTCGCCTCCAGCGTGATCGACAGCGTGCTTTCGCCGGGCGCCACCTGGGTATCCATCTCGGCCTTGGCCGAACGCATCGAGGCGGCCATCATCATCGGACGCACCACGCCGCCGCCGCTGCGGCCTTCGGAGATGCTGACGATGCGGCGCACCTTCAGTCCCAGCGATTTTGCATAGGTCTCTGCGCGGGCTTGGGCTTTTTTGAGAGCGGCCACGCGGGCTTCGTCGTAGGCCGCTTCGGGCTGGTCGACGGAGAAGCTGGGGCCGTTGATGTCGTTGGCACCCTGGGCGACCAGCGTGTCGAGCACCTTGCCGAGCTTGGAGATGTCGCGCACCTTCAGGCTGACGGTGTTGCTGGCCTGATAGCCGATGATCTTCGGCGCTTCGTTTTCCTTGTAGGCGTATTGCGGGCTCAGGTTGATGCCGCTGGTCTGCACGTCCTTGTCGGCGATGCCGGCGGCCTTCACGGCAGCCATGACCTTGCTCATCTGTTCGGCGTTCTGGCGCATGGCGGCGTTGCTGTCGGCAGCCTGGGTGACCACGCCTGCAGACAGGGTGGCGATATCCGGCACGCGCTTGGCTTCCGCTTCGGCCGACACGTTGAGCAGGGTGCCGTCGTTGGGGATGGTGTAGTTCGACGCGGATTGGGCGTGTGCGGTCATGGCGGTTCCGGCAGCGATGGACAGGGCCAGCAACAACGGCTTGAGGGTGGTACGCATGAGATCTCCTTGTCTGTGGTGCGAGCGTGTTGGGATGTCGATGAATATGTTGTGAGTCGAACGCCGTCGTGCCACCGCCGCGCGGGTGCGAAGTCAGCGGGCGAGCACGGCCAACAGGTATGCTGGGCGGATGCTCTATCTCGCCTCCCGTTCGCCACGCCGACAAGAACTGCTGCAACGCCTGGATGTGCCGTTCCAGACCCTGGAACTGGACGTGCCCGAGCTGCGCGCGCGCGCTGAATCGCCCGAACAGTACGTGCAGCGGGTTGCGCTGGACAAGGCGCGCGCCGGCCTTGCGCAGGTGCAGGCACGCGACCCCGATGCGATCGTGCTGGGCTCGGATACCGAAGTGGTGCTGGGCGAGCGTGTGTTCGGCAAACCGGTCGATGTCGACGATGCGATCGCGATGCTGCGCGTGTTGTCCGGTCGCACCCACCAGGTACTCACGGCGGTGGTTCTAGTCTGTGCACAGCGCGCTCCGGCGCAGGCATTGGTGGTGTCGGAGGTGACCTTCGACACGCTCGATGACGCGCAGATCGCTGCCTATGCCGCCTGTGGCGAGCCCATGGGCAAGGCCGGTGCCTATGCGATCCAGGGGCGAGCAGAACGTTTTATCAGCCATTTGTCCGGTAGCTATTCCGGCGTGATGGGATTGCCGCTGCATCACACCTCGCAGTTGCTCACAGCCTTCGGAGCACATTGATGTCGGAAGAGATTTTGGTCAACGTCACTCCGCGCGAAACCCGCGTGGCGGTGATCGAGAACGGCATGCTGCAGGAGCTGCATATCGAGCGCGGTTGGCGCCGGGGCGTGGTTGGCAACATCTACAAGGGCAAGGTGCAGCGGGTGATGCCCGGCATGCAGGCGGCGTTCGTCGAAGTCGGGCTGGAGCGCGCGGCGTTCCTGCACGCCAACGACGTGGTGCGCCCGGCACCGGCACCGGCCAGCGTGGTCGATACCGAAGAAACCCCGATCCCGCCACCGCCGGCAGCGTCCGTTCCGATTGTCGAGCTGCTGCGCGACGGCCAGGACATCGTGGTGCAGGTGGTCAAGGACCCGATCGGCACCAAGGGGGCCCGGCTGACCACGCAGATCAGCATTCCCTCGCGCTACCTGGTGTTGCTGCCGCAATCCAAGATCGTCGGGGTGTCGGCGCGGATCGAGGACGAGGCCGAGCGCCTGCGTCTGAAGACCATCGTCAGCGAGGTCTCGGCCCAGCACGGTGGCTTCGGCTACATCATCCGCACCAATGCCGAAGGCCAGCCAGCCGAAGCACTGGCCGAGGACATCGCCTACCTGTCGCGGGTCTGGAACGTGGTCGAGCGGCGCGGCCGCGAAGCGCCGCCGTGCAGCATCATCTATGAAGACCTGAGCCTGCCGCTGCGTGCGGTGCGCGACCTGATCCGCAAGGATGTGGAAAAGGTCAAGGTCGATTCCAACGAGACCTTCGTGCAATTGCAGGCGTTTGTGGCCAAGTACATGCCGGTGCTGGCCGAGCGGCTGGAGCTGTATACCGGCGACCGGCCGATCTTCGACCTGTACGGGGTCGAGGACGAGATCGGGCGCGCGTTGAACAAGCAGGTGCCGCTCAAGTCCGGTGGCTATCTGGTGATCGACCAGACCGAAGCGATGACCACCATCGACGTCAACACCGGTTCGTTCGTGGGGCAGCGCAATCTCGAAGAAACCGTGTTCCGCACCAATCTGGAGGCGGCGCAGGCGGTGGCGCGGCAGCTGCGGCTGCGCAACCTGGGCGGCATCATCATCATCGACTTCATCGATATGGACGATCCCGAGCACCGCCGCCAGGTGCTGCGTACGCTGGAAAAGGCGCTGGCCCGCGACCACGCCAAGACCACGGTGTACGAGTTCTCGCCGCTGGGTCTGGTGGAAATGACCCGCAAGCGCACCGTCGAAAGCCTGGAGCGGCAGTTGTCGGAAACCTGCGGCCAGTGCGGCGGGCGTGGCACCATCAAGACCGCCGAAACGGTGACTTACGAGATCTTCCGCGAGATCACCCGTGCGGTGCGCCAGTTCGATGCCGCGCGGCTGCTGGTGATCGCGTCCTCGAAGGTGGTCGCGCGTATCACCGACGAAGAATCCGCAGCGGTGGCCGAGTTGGAAGAATTCCTGGGCAAGAGCATCCGCTTCCAGTCCGACGACCAGTATCTGCAGGAGCAGTTCGACGTGGTGTTGCTGTGAGGCGGGGAATGGAGAGTCGGGAATCGGGAATGGGGGTGGAGCGAAAGCCACTCTTCGGGACGCGACTGAGATCTTTTTTAGAATGGTGCCGCGCGCGAACAGATGATCGTGCGCTTTGCGCGATGCGCGCTCTTACGATTCCCGATTCCCGATTCCCCACTCCCCGCGTCTAATGCCCACCCCGCTGCGCCGCCGTCTGCGTCTGTTCCGCCGCTATGCGATCACTGCCTGCGCGCTTGCGCTGGTGGCGGTCGCGTTGCTGGTGGGCGCGGCCAGCCAGGCGTTGCCGTTGGCTGAGGAGCATCCGCAGCAGATCGCCGACTGGTTGAGCCAGCGCGCCGGGCAGCAGATCGCGTTCGATCATCTGGAGACCGAGTGGACCCGGCGCGGCCCGCTGCTGCGGCTGGACGGCCTGCGGATCGGCCCGCAGGGCGAGGTGCGCGTGGGGCAGGCGGAGATCCTGCTGGCGATGTACGCCGGGTTGTTGCCTGGGCACTCGTTGACCGAGGTACGCCTGCGTGGGTTGGCGCTGACCTTGCAACGCAGCGACGACGGCGTGTGGTCGGTGCAGGGCCTGCCGAGCGGGAAAGGTGCCGACCCGCTGGATGCACTGCGTCGGCTTGGCGAGATCCAGTTGGCCGAGGCACGCCTGAAGGTGAACGCGCCATCGATCGGCCTGGACACCGCCTTGCCGAGGATCGACCTGCGCCTGCGCGTGAGCGGTTCGACGGTCAGGGTGGGCAGCCGCAGCTGGATCGATCTCACACGTGCGCCGCTGACCGCAGTGCTGGAGTTCGACCGTGACAGCGGCGACGGCAGCGCGTATGTGCAGGCCGAGCCGGTCGATCTGGCGGCGTGGGCATCGCTGCTGCAGGTCGGCGGCATGCGCGTGGAAGGCGGCGGTGGGCGTTTGCAGGCCTGGGCGCAGCTGCATGCGCGCCGCATTACCGGCGTCACCGTCGATGCCGACCTCTCCCAGGTCGCCTTGTCCGGGGCGCCGCTGGCGGACGAGACCGCCCGCCGCACGCTGCGCTGGGAGCGCCTGCAGGCACGTGCGCGCTGGCAGACCATCGATGGCGGTTGGCGGCTGGACGCGCCGTTGCTGCGGCTGGGGCAGGCGGCCACGTTGCAGCATCTGGACGGGCTGAGTATTGGCGGCGGGCGTCGCTATGCGGTGGCCGCCAGACAGGGCGATGTCTCCGGCCTGATTGCAGCCGCCGCATTGAGCGATCAGCTGTCGCCTGCGCTGCGCCGCTGGCTGATCCTGTCCAAACCGCAGCTGCGTGTGGCCGATCTGCAGATCGCCGGTGAGCAGGGCGGCGCCGTGCGTGCGCAGGGGCAGATCGAGGACCTCGCTTTCCTGCCGGTGGGCAACTCGCCGGGGATCAGCGGTTTGCGCGGCCGCGTCGACGGCGACGCGCAGGGCGGCGAGCTGGAAACCGCGCCGGACGCCACGGTGCGCTTCGACTGGCCCACCGGCTTTGGCGTGGTGCATGAGATTCAACTGGCCGGCAAGATCGTCGGCTGGCGCGAAGGAGCGGGTTGGCAGGTCGCCACCCCGGCCCTGCGTGTGCAGGCCAAGGACTACGGCGCCAACCTGCGCGGCGGGCTGTGGTTCCAGAACGACGGTACCCGCCCGCGCCTGCAACTTGCCGCGCAACTCGACGATGTGGCGCTGCCGGTGGCGCGCAAGTTCTGGATCCGCTCGAAGATGAGCAAGGCTGCCATCGACTGGCTGGACATGGCCGTGGCCGGCGGCGTGATCACCGGTGGCACCGGCCTGGTCAGTGGCGATCTGGACCAATGGCCGTTCGACGACAACGACGGGCGCTTCGAAGCGTTCGGGCAGATCCGCGACGGCGTAATTCGCTTCAATCCGGAGTGGCCGGCGATGGAGCAGGTGCAGGCCGATCTGCGCTTCATCGGCAATGGCTTTTCGTTGCAGGGCAGTGGCGATCTTGCCGGTACCCCGATCGCGCAACTGGACGCGGGCATCCCCAGCTTCAAGACGTCCGAGCTCTACGTGCGCGCCTCCACCCAGGCCGACGCGGCGCAGCTGCTGGGCATGCTGCGCAAGAGTCCGCTGGAGCGCCGCTACGGCGATACCCTGCGTAACCTCACCGTGTCCGGCCCGGCGGCGGTGAGCTTCGATCTGCTGCGCCCGTTGCGCACCAAGGGCGTGGGCGGGCATCTGCAGGGCACGGTGGCCTTGCAGGGCGCCAAGTTGGCCGACGCGCGCTGGAATCTGGCCTTCGACCAGGTCAGCGGACAGGCCGAGTATCGCGATACCGGGTTTGCGGCCGAGCATCTGAGCGTGCAGCACCAGGGCCGCAGCGGCGAGCTGGCACTGCGCGCCGGTGGCTTTGTGCAGGACCCCAGGCAGGCCTTCGAAGCGCGCCTTGACGCCACCCTGGATGCCAGGGAATTGTTCGACCGCGCCCCGCAGATGGAATGGTTGCGCCCGTACGTGCATGGCAGCGCGCCGTGGCAGGTGGGGGTGAATGTGCCGCTGCCAAACCCGGGTCAAGCGGATGCGCAGGCGCTGCTGACGCTGCGCTCGGATTTGGTGGGCACCACGCTGGACCTGCCCGCGCCGCTGGATAAGCCGGCCACCCAGGCGCTGGACACGCAGGTCAAGGTGGCCCTGCCGGTCGGCGATGGCGATATCGACGTCGCCTTCGGCAAGCTGGTGGCGCTCAAGGCCAGCAGCCATGGCGAGCAGACCGGCGTGCGCGTGGTCATGGGCACCGACACGGTGACCGAGCGCCCGCCCGCCAATGGACTGGTGGTGACCGGACGCACCGCCTCGCTGGATGCGATCGACTGGATCAGCCTGGCGCGCGGCAGCAGCGATCAGGACATGCCACCACTGCCGGGCCAGCCGGCAACGCCCAAGAAAGACGCTGTGCCGCTGCAGCAGGTGGACGTGCAGGCAGACAAGCTGCTGATGATCGGCGGGGTGTTTCCGCAGACGCGGCTGCGGCTGCGCCCGACCCGCGATGCGGTGGCGGTGACCCTGGATGGCCCTTCGCTGGCCGGTCAACTCACCGTGCCCAACGCCGACGGCGGCATCGTGCAAGGCAAGCTCAACACCGTGCGCTGGCAACCGGTGGCCGACGTGCCCGAGCCTGCAGCCCCGGAGCCCGGCGACCCGCTGGCTGGTGCCCTGCCGGAACCGGCACGCCGCGCGGTCGCCGAGTTCGACCCGGTCTCCATCCCGCCGCTGGCGCTGGATATCGACGACCTGCGCGTGGGCAAAATGACCCTGGGTGCGGCCATCCTGCGCAGCAGCCGGCTCACCGACGGCATGCAGGTGGATCAGCTGCAACTGCGCTCGGACGACCAGAGCATCGGCCTGACCGGCGCCTGGCGCGGCAAGGGCGATGCCGCCAGCACGCGGCTGTCGGCGCGGGTGGACAGCCGCAACCTTGGCAACCTTTTGCAAAACCTCACCCTGGGCGGCCAGCTGCGCGGCGGCGAAGGCCAGCTGGAACTCAACGCCGGCTGGCAGGGCTCGCCGACCGGTTTTGCGCTCGGCTCGCTGGACGGCAACCTGAAGGTGGATGTCCGCAACGGCCAGCTATTGGAAGTGGACCCGGGCGCCGGCCGCGTGCTCGGCTTGCTCAGCGTGGCGCAGTTGCCGCGCCGGTTGATGTTCGACTTCCGCGATTTCTTCTCCAAGGGCCTGGCCTTCAACACGCTGGACGGCGAGGTGCGCTTCGGCGACGGCTTCGCGCGCACCGACGCCATTCGCATCGCAGGCCCCGCTGCCGAGATCGCCATCCGCGGCCAGACCGATCTGCGTGCGCAGACCTTCGACCAGACCGTGGATGTGAACCCCAAGGCCGGCAACCTGCTGACCGTGGTCGGCGCGGTGGCCGGCGGGCCGGTGGGCGCGGCAGTGGGCGCGGCCGCCAACGCGGTGCTCGGCAAGCCGCTGGGCGCAATTGGCGCCAAGACCTATCACGTCACCGGGCCGTGGAAAGACCCGCAGGTGGACGTGGTCGAGCGCGAAACGCGCGAGCGTGCACCGAGCAAACCTGCGCCCGCCGGCAAACCCGCTGCGCCGCCGCGCTGACGCACTCAGTCGGCGGCAGTGTCATCGTCGCTGCCGGCACGCGTGAACATCGGCAGGCGCAGTCGCGCGCGGTGGCCCGGCACCACCGGCTGCTCCGGCCCCGCGACGCCGCGGAAATACCCGCGCTGCCATTTCTCGCGCGCCGCGGCCGATTGCGTATCGGGTAATTCATCGAGAAAGCGCGTGCGGCTGTGCGTCCAGTCGGCATGTTGCTGCGCCAGTTCCGGCGCTTCGGAAAGCGGCATCCACTGCGGCTGCATCTGTTCGATCACCTGCCGCTGCAGCGGGAACAGATGGCAGAACGGCTCACCTGCGTCGAAGCGCACCTGGCCGGGCCGGGTGAAGCGCCAGTTCATGGTGAAGGTGTACGGGCTCCAGTCGGTTTCCACCAGGCCGCTCAACGCGCCGATGCCGTCCTTGGGCCGGTTCAACGGGCCGGTGACGAACAGGTCGACGCCTTCGTCGGTGCGAAACAGGCACGGCACATGGAAGGTCAGCACGCCGTAGCCGAAGTGGCTGATCGCCGGCGCTGCGTTGCCGGCATCGGTCGCGATCTGGAGCGCGTCCAGCCCGTCGCGGCCATCCCAACTGGCCTGGAAACCGGACTGGCACAGCAGCTCCCAACCATGCGCGTTCGCAATCGCCAGCGGCAGGCAGCGGTATGCATAGCGTTGATCGGTGGCGTCCATCCAGTCGCGCGCATGCGGGGCAGGGCGGATGTCCAGGGTGTGGCCATCCAGAACGTGGGCGATGAGCTTCATGCGCAGGCGATGGTTACAGAGCGAGCCGGCGATGATAGCTGCGCCACATGTTCAGCCGGACGACTTGTCTCCCCGGCGCGCGGGCCCCATCCTGACCGCATGACCGATAACGCTCTCACTCTGGCCGAAACCCGGCTGCTGCTTCCTTCCGGCCTGGATGCCGGCCATCTGGACCGCACCTTCGGCGCCCTGTTGGGCCCGGGCATCGACTTCGGCGATCTGTATTTCCAGCATTCGCGACGCGAGAGCTGGAGCGTGGAAGACGGTATCGTCAAGGACGGTGCGCATTCCATCGAACAAGGCGTGGGCGTACGCGCGATTGCCGGCGAAAAAACCGGCTTTGCGTATTCCGACGACATCCAGCGCGAGACCTTGCTGGAAGCGGCGCAGTCGGCACGTGCGATCTCGCGCGACGGCGGCGCGCAATCCACCCGTGCGCTGGTGCGTGGCAATGGCCGCGCGTTGTATCCGGCCACCGACCCGATCGACGACATGGACAGTGCCACCAAGGTGGACCTGCTGCGCCGCATCGACCAGTACGTGCGCGCCGCCGATCCGCGCGTCAAACAGGTGATGGTGAGCCTGTCCGGTGGTGTGGACACGGTGCTGATCGCCCGCAGCGATGGCGTGCTGGCGGCCGACGTGCGCCCGCTGGTGCGGTTGAACGTGCAGGTCATTGTCGAACACGGCGGGCGTCGCGAGTCCGGTTATTCCGGCGGCGGCGGTCGTTACGGCTACGCCGAACTATTTGCCGATGGCCGCCCGGAAGACTTTGCGCGCGAAGCGCTGCGCCAGGCGCTGGTCAATCTGGATGCCATCCCCGCGCCGGCCGGCGTGATGCCGGTGGTGCTCGGCCCCGGCTGGCCCGGCGTGCTGCTGCACGAGGCGGTGGGCCACGGGCTGGAAGGCGACTTCAATCGCAAGGGCACCAGCGTCTACGCCGGGCGCATGGGCGAGCGCGTCGCCTCGCCGGGCGTGACCATCGTCGATGACGGCACCCTGGACGGCCGCCGTGGCTCGCTCAATATCGATGACGAGGGCACGCCGACGCAGTGCACCACGCTGATCGAAGACGGCGTGCTGGTGGGCTACATGCAGGACACCCACAACGCGCGCCTGATGGGCGTGGCGCCCACCGGCAACGGCCGCCGCGAATCGTTCGCGCACCTGACCATGCCGCGCATGACCAACACCTACATGCGCGCCGGCCAGCACGACCCGGAAGAAATGATCCGCTCGGTCAAGAAGGGCATTTACGCGGTGAACTTCGGCGGTGGCCAGGTCGACATCACCAGCGGCAAATACGTGTTCTCGGCCACCGAGGCCTACCTGATCGAGGACGGCAAGGTCACCGCGCCGGTGAAGGGCGCCACGCTGATCGGCAATGGCCCGGAAACCATGCAGAAGGTGCGCATGATCGGCAACGATCTGGCCCTGGACGAAGGCGTGGGCGTGTGCGGCAAGGACGGGCAGAGCGTGCCGGTCGGCGTCGGCCAGCCATCGCTGTTGATCGACGGCATTACGGTCGGCGGAACGCAGGCCTGAGATGCTGGGAATCGGGAATCGGGAATCGGGAATCGCAACGGCAAGAGCGCCTTTCCGGGTGTTTGGCGTTTGCGGAGCTCCGGTTCGGCGGTGGCGTGGATTGGTGCGTCGGGATGGGGGATTCGCAACGGCAGGCGCGCTAAGCAGTGCGTCTGGCGGTTGCGATTCGTCGGTTCGCGGGAGGCGATTCGGTAACCGAGGTTGGACCGTTGCGACGGCGGGTGCGCGGCATCGCGTGTCGGGTGTTTGTGCGTCTTCCGTTCGGACGCAGGCTGTTGAGAGCCGTGCGTCGGGCTGGGCGGGGGCGGAGGCGAGTGCTGCGCGGCTCCGCCTTTGCGCCGGTCGATGCCTAGGTGTCGTCTTCCGGGTCCAGATCGTCTTCCAGGTCCGGCTCCTCGCTCTCGATTCCCTGCTCCTGCGACAGGTCGCGCAGCACCTGGAACAGTTCGCGGTAGGCGCGCGGGGGCTTGTTCTTGGCGCGTTCGTGGATCGCGTTGCGCACCAGTTGGCGCAGTTGTTGGCGATCGGCAGCCGGGTAGGCTTCCAGCAGCTCGGCCAGCGCCACGTCGTTCTCGGCCAGCAGGCGCTCGCGCCAGCGCTCGACGCGATGGATCGCCGCCACTTCACGGCGCGCGGTGTCGCTGTTGGCATCCAGCGCATCGCGGATGGCGGCCAGCGTCTCGTCGTCCTCGCGGCGCATGTGCTTGGCCAGAAACGCCAGCTGCCGCTTGTGCGCGATATGCGAGGTGATGCGCTTGCTCTCTTCGATATGCGGGATCAGCGACTCGGGCACCGGCAACTTGGCCAGCTGCGCCGGGGTGAGCGCCACCAGCTTTTCGCCCAGGTCGAAAATTTCCAGCGCCTCGCGCCGTTGCTGGCTGCGGCTGGTGCCACGAAATTCACCGGTATCTTCATCGCGTCCGCGCATTGCCACTACATCCCAAAACTTGGTTAGTTAAATTTCCGGCCACGAACGGCCGGACTCCGGCGGAAGACTCCGCACCACATTCAGACACTGCGGCCATGGATAGCCGAGCTTTCTGCGGACGGATCCGCATCCACATTCAGACAGTCCGGCCATGATGGCCGGGCTTTCGCGGACGGATCCGCATCCAAAGGATAAAGCATTGAACGCACTCTCCTCCGAAACCCGTGTCGCCGACGACAGCCTGCAGCGTCTGGACGCACTGACCGATATCTCGCAACGCCTGCTCGAGCGCGCCCGTGCGGCCGGCGCCACCCAGGCCGAAGTGAGTTGCAGCGAAGAGCGCGGCCTGGACGTCAACGTGCGCCTGGGCGATGTGGAAACGGTCGAATCCACCCGCGATCGCGGCATTGCGGTGACGGTCTACTTCGGCAAGCGCAAGGGCAGTGCCAGCACCGCCGACCTGCAGGATGCCAGCCTGGAATCCACCGTGGCCCAGGCCTGCGCGATTGCGCGTTACACCGAAGACGACCCGGCGTCCGGCCTGGCCGACCCGGCGCTGATGGCGCACGATTTCCCCGACCTGGACAGCTGGCACCCGTGGGCGCTGGACGCCGACACCGCGGTGGACCTGGCGCTGGCCTGCGAGGCCGCCGGCCGCGATGCGGACGCACGTATCAGTAATTCCGATGGCGCCTCGGCCAGCACCGGGCTCAGCCTGTCGGTGTATGCCAATTCGCACGGGTTCATCGGGCGCGAGCGCGGCACCCACCATTCGATCAGCTGCGCGCTGATCGCCGGGCAGGGCGACGGCATGCAGCGCGATGGCTGGTACAGCAGCGCGCTGGCGCGCGAAGACCTGGAAGCGCCGGATGCCATCGGCCGACATGCCGCCGAGCGCACCCTGGCGCGCCTGGCGCCACGTTCGTTGCCCACCGGCCAGCTGCCGGTGCTGTTCGCGCCGGAAGTGGCGCGCTCGCTGGTCGGCCATCTGCTGGGTGCGGTCTCCGGTGGCGCGTTGTATCGCCGCGCCAGCTTCCTGCTCGACAGCATCGGCACCAAGCTGTTTCCGGACTGGTTCAACATCGAAGAGCTGCCGCATCTGCGACGCGGGCTGCGCTCGGCCGCCTTCGATGGCGAAGGTGTCGCTACCCGGCAGTCGGCGCTGATCACCGACGGCGTGCTGCAGCGCTATGTGCTGGGCAGCTACTCGGCACGCAAGCTGGGCTTGCAGACCACCGCCAATGCCGGCGGCGTGCACAACCTGCAGGTCACCGCCAACGCGGGCGATCTGGCCGCGATGATCGGCGGCATGTCGCGCGGCCTGCTGGTCACCGAACTGATGGGCAACGGCGTCAACCCGGTGACCGGCGATTACTCGCGCGGTGCCGGCGGCTTCTGGGTCGAGAACGGCGCCATCGCCTATCCGGTGGACGGCCTGACCATCGCCGGCAATCTGCGCGACATGTTTGCCGGCATCGAAGCGGTCGGTAGCGACGTCGACCCGCGCTCGCACGTCAAGATCGGCTCGGTGCTGGTCAATCGGATGACCGTGGCGGGCGACAGCTGAGCCGTCGCTCGGGCTGAGGTCTGGCCATGCCTGACGGGCATGGTCGGCGCACTGGTCCGCGCCGACCATGCAGCGTTGAGCCCCCGGCCGGCCATGCACGCGTGCTGTCCGGGCTCCCCGCCATAGATGCATGGTGTGGGCCTATCCAGTGCTTAGAAACAAAGAGTCGACCCCAACGCCGCTGCGCCATGCCGCAGCGCGATCGCTAGCGTCATCGCCTCGACGTAGGGGGCGTGCCATCGCTCCTGGTGGGTGACGCAAACCAGACCATGTCTTCCCGCACTGGTGGCTGACTGAATCGTTGTTATAGTCCGCCGCACCACAATCATGTTCGGGGAGATCTATGAGCGAATTCGAGACACACGCCGCGCCGCCACCGCCGCCGGTCGGCACCAGCACGCCGTCGGAGGAGCGCACCCTCGCGCTCGCCGCACATCTGCTGGGCATCCTGACGTCCTTCATCGGCGCGTTGGTGATCTGGCTGATCAGCAAGGACGCCAGTCCGTCCAAGCCGTTTGCCACCGATCAGTCCAAGGAAGCGCTGAACTTCCAGATCACCGTGATCATTGCTTATGTGCTGGCCGTGATCCTGACCGTGGTGTCGTTCGGCATCCTGTTCTTCGTGCCGACGCTGGTGTGGGTCGCCAACCTGGTGTTCTGCATCCTGGCCGCGGTCAAGGCCAATAACGGCGAGCATTACCGCTATCCGTTCACGCTGCGCCTGATCAAGTAATCCGGCCCGCGTAACGCAAAGGCCCGGCATCGCTGCCGGGCCTTTGTCGTTTCAGACGTTGACGCGATCAGTTCTGCGCCGGGGTGTTCTCGGCAAAGTACTCGTGGCTGTCGGCGTTGGTGATGGCCTGCGCCGGGTTGCTACGTGCCAGGCTGCGTGCGCCACTCTGGCCGTAGACCACATCGTCGGTGCCTGCCACCACGGTGAAGTGGCTGGTTTCGTGCACCAGCGTGCCGGCCTTGGAGTCGGTGCCGGTTGTCGACGCGCTCCAGAACGCGTTGCAGACATGGATCTCGTACGGCTGATTCGGATAGACGTACGCGAATGCGTCGGCCAGATCCGCTTCGCAGCTGCAGTTGATGGTGAGCTGGCCGTTGTTCTGGTCCAGCGCGTTGTCGATGTTGACGAAGTTCGAGCTGACCCGGCTGTAGCGCGAGGCGTTGTAGGCGCCAAACCAGGTGGTGTAGCGCGCACCGGTGCTGCCGGCGTTGAGGTAGTTGCGCGCGTTCTGCGAGTAATTACGCGCGGCAGTGACGCCACTGGCGGCCTGGTTGGTGCGCGTGGTGCTGCAGTTGAGATAGTTGATGCCGTTGACCACGGCGGTCGGGCCGATGGTCAGCTGCCGCTGCACGCCGCGGTTGGCGCCGTCCAGCCAGACGGTGAGCGGGGTGCTGGTGGCGACTGCAGGCAAACCGTTGGCGGCCTTCATCAGGCTGCCATCGGACAACGAGGCGTATTGCAGCGACGAGCGCACCTGGATGGTGTAGTTGCCGCTGGTGGACAGGTCATAGGCACCGGCCAGATCCACCTCGCCCTTGACGCTCTGGCCCGGCTGCAGAATGGTGAAGTCGGCTGCCTTGGGCAGGCCGCGCTTGACCAGGCGCCCGGTGTAATCCACCGGCTTGCCATCGCGGCTCACGGCCAGGATGCCGTTGTCCAGCGACTTGAGCGGAAGCTGATAGGTCGGTACGCGGGCAACCTGGCTGCCGTTATTGGTGACCGTCACTGCGATCTTGCCTTGATGCCGGCCGGCCTGGTCGGCCACTGGCGCCAGTTCGATGGTCAACGGAACCGGGCCGCGCACGGACTGCGCCTGCGCCGAACCGAGCACGCCGACGACGGCGAGCGTACCTGCTGCAAACGATGCGAGAAAAACATTCTTCACCAGTGACTCTCCTTGGTCGGGGGATGCCCGCAAGCGCGGGCAGCCCAAACCTAGGTAGAGCGAGCGGGCGCGACAAGTTGTTCAATTAGCGATATTTCTGGATGTCGCGCATTGGTTATTCATCAAAATACATCACTGGTGTAGATAATTCAGCAATAAAGTGTGTGGCTGGTCATAAAACGACGCTAGTTGTGTGTCGCCGACTGACACAAACTCTACTGACCAATGTGCCGTTCTGTGATCAGGCTCCCCTGTAGCCTGAATGGACCCAGGCAATCGACCGTGCGGTGGCGCACGGAATGCGCAAACCTGTCGTGCGAGGCGAAGTTGAGGGTGGGGTGGTGCGTGCGGCATCCGCTCTGAATGCGTTGCCGTCTTGCAGTGCCGTGATCTGGCACGGCCGTTGTGCGTTCTCCGCTGCCCGCGCGCTGATCGCACCCTGACGGCGGCTCGCCAAGCGTGGTTAGCCGCGCCTAGTGCGCGCGGTCCACCGCAAACCGGCCCAGGGTCGCCAGGGTTTCACCCGGTGGGCCATAGGGCTGCAGCACGTCGTGCATGCGGGTCGCCAGCTCGGCGAGCTTGGCTTTGGCGCCGTCCATGCCGAGCAAGGCCGGGTAGGTGGATTTGGATTGCGCAGCGTCCTTGCCAGCGGTCTTGCCCAGCTGCGCCGAGCTCGATTCCACATCCAGGATGTCGTCGCGCACCTGGAAGGCCAGGCCCAGCGCATCGGCAAAGTCGTCCACGCGCTGCTGGTCGGCCGGCGCGGCGCTGCCGGTCAACGCGCCCATGCGCACTGCGGCGCGAATCAGTGCGCCGGTCTTGAGCGCATGCATGCGTTGCAGTGCATCCAGCGGTTGCAACTGACCGGTGGCATCGATATCCAGCGCCTGGCCGCCGCACATGCCCGCCGCACCGGCCGCAGTGGCCAGGCTCTGCAACCAGCCCACGCGCAGCTCGGCGCTGACTGGCGCGGTGGCCAGCAGTTCGAAGGCGCGGGTCTGCAGTGCATCGCCGGCCAGGATGGCGGTGGCCTCGTCGAAGGCGATGTGCACGGTGGGCTGGCCGCGTCGCAGCGCGTCGTCGTCCATCGCCGGCAGATCGTCGTGCACCAGCGAGTAGGCGTGGATCAGTTCGACCGCCACGGCGGGGGTGTCCAGCGTGTCTTCATCGGCGCCAAACAGCGCACCGGTGGCATACACCAGCAGCGGCCGCATGCGTTTGCCACCGCCCAACACCGTGTGCCGCATCGCTGCGTGCAGACGCTGCGGTGCCAGCGTGGCGCTTGGCAAGCCTGCGTCGAGGCTGCGTTCGGTGCGAGCGATCCAGTGTTCGAACAGCGCGGGACTCACCTCAGCCGCCGTCCAGCGACGGCGGCTCGAAGGCTTCGGCAAGCTCGGGACGGGCCGGGTCGGTCAGCAGACGGACGCGCAGTTCGGCTTGTTCCAGCGCCTGTTGGCAATCGCGGTACAGGCCGATGCCGCGTTCGTAGGCGCTGAGCGATTGTTCCAGGCTCAGGTCGCCGACTTCCATTTTCTGCACCAGTTGCTCGAGTTCTTCCAACGACTGTTCGAAGCGGGCAACCGGGGATGTTTCGTTCAAGGACTTCTTGGCCATCGCTAAAGTGTGCGGCGCGCGCGCAGGCGGGTCAATTCGCGTCGGCGTCGACGCGCCACTGCAGACGTGCGCCATTGGCCTGCAGCCAGTCCGTCAATGCAGCGGAGACGATGCGATCGCCGGCGGCAAGCACCTGGTCGTCGGCCCACAGAATTGGCAGGCGATCGCGGTGCCAAGGCGGCAGATCGACCGTTTGCAGCACATGCTTGAGCCGATGCGAATGCGTGCGTTGCGGCAGCGCGATGCGCTCCCCACCGTGTCGGGCACGCACCAGCAGCGGGTGCGCGAAGCGCAGCCCTGAGCGGCCATGCAAGTGCAGCTGTGCGCCATCGGGCAACAGCAAGGGCTGCGCGCCATCCCACTGCGCTGACCACTGCGCCGGCCATGCCGGTGTTGGACGAAGCAGGTACAGGCAATGCCGCCAGCGCCGCACTT
This sequence comes from Xanthomonas sp. Leaf148, assembly GCF_001423585.1. GTDB lineage: Bacteria > Pseudomonadota > Gammaproteobacteria > Xanthomonadales > Xanthomonadaceae > Xanthomonas. The sequence goes on from NZ_LMOP01000008.1 coordinate 1,732,768, forward strand.
CGACCTGCTGCCAGGCAAAGCAGGCTTGGCGATCCGGCGCGTGGATGTCGATTTCCCGTTCCAGCGCAACCACACCCTGCGCGGGCAGCGGCGGTGCACCGGTCGCGGTGACCCACGCACGCAGCAAGCGCGGCCGGCGTGCGGCTGGCTGTGCACGCAGCAGGTGCAGGTCCAGTGCGCCGCTCGCGGTCATCAGGCCGGGCAGCATGGCCTGATCGTCATGCTGCAGCAGATCGCTGGCGTCGGCGCTCAGCTGCGCGCTGCGTGCCAGCGCAGCGGCGGCTTGCGGCCAGCGTTGCTGCAGCAATGGCAGCACCTGCGTGCGCAGGAAGTTGCGGTCGTAGCAGGCATCGGCGTTGCTGGGATCTTCGATCCAGTGCAAGGCGTGTAGGCGTGCATAGGCGTGCAGATCGGCGCGCGGATGTGCCAGCAATGGGCGCCATAACGTGCCGGCGGCAAACGGCCGCTGCGCACGCATGGCCGCCAAGCCGTCAGGGCCTGATGCACGCAGTGCGCGCAGCAGAAACGTTTCGGCCTGATCGTCGCGATGGTGGGCCAGCGCCAGCCACTCGCCGGGTGCGAGCAGGTCGGCAAAGGCGGCGTGGCGCGCCTGGCGTGCGGCTGCTTCCAGCCCCAGGCCGCTATCGCGCGCGACCTGCACCTGCACGACGTGCAGCGGCACCTGTAGCGCCTCGCAGGTGCGCTGGCAATGTGCGGCCCAGGCATCGGCATCGGCATGCAGGCCGTGATGTACGTGCAGCGCACGCAGGCCGTAATCGCGGTACGCCGGCATGGCAGCCAGCGCGTGCAGCAACACACTCGAATCCATGCCGCCGCTGTAGGCGATCAGCACCGGGCCGGGTGGGATGGCTGGCAGCAGGGGCGGTGTGTCGGTCACCGGGTGCTCAATCGATGCGGAACAGTGCTGGATGGGCAAACCACCGATGTGCGCGAACAGTTGCGATCCGTGGACCGCACCGCGCGGCTTGGGAACATCGACGCTCCATCCACGTCCACATCCACGTCCACATCCACGTCCATGTCCATGTCCATGTCCATGTCATGCTCATCGCAGCACGTGGCGCATTGGCCACCACGCGCCGATGCCGCGAAACGATCACATCGCCGTACGTCATGCGAGACGCGGTCCGCCCATGCGGCAGACGTGTCCGGCACGGTGGTGCTGATCGCATGCCCACCAGCCGCCGCTGTGCTGCCATCTGCACATCAACGCTTCGCCGCCGCCTCGAACGTGGTCGGCGTGGGCAACTGCACCGGGACGCCGGCGCTGTCGCAGGTGCCGGCCTTGCACAGGCGCTCGCGCAGACGCGGGGTGGCCTGCACGATGACGTGGTAGATCACGTTCTCTTCCAACGTGCCGCGGAATGCCGCGCTGCCCGGGCCGGTGGCCCAGATGCCGACGTCTTCGCCGCCATGGCTTTCGGACTTGGTCGGTACCAGCGATTCCTGCATGTAGCTGGGCGCTTCGGTATCGACATGGGTGAGGTCGGGGCGGCCGTGGGCCGGCTCGCTGCTGCTGGGCTCGTGCGGGTACTTCTTCGGGCCGGCCGGCTGTGCGTTGGTCGCGCCGGTGTGGCCGGGGCCATTGGCGTAGCTGAGGGTGGTGTAGGGCTGGCCGGCCAGGTCGGTGGCCAACTGGCTGCGGTCGCCTTCTTCGCCGCCGGTGCCGCGCACCTTGCCCAGGATCGGGTTGCCGCGTACAGGGTAGCCGACGAAGTTGAGCGTGTGCGAATGGTCGGCGGTGACGATGATCAGGGTGTCGGCCGGTGCAGTTTCCACTGCGGCGCGCACCGCGTCGGATAGCGAGACGGTTTCGTCGAGCGCGCGGTAGGCGTTGCCAGCATGGTTGGCGTGATCGATGCGGCCGCCTTCGACCATCAGCACGAAACCATTCGGGTCGCGCGACAGCGACTGGATCGCGGTGCGGGTCATCTCGGTCAGGCTGGGCTCGCCCTGCGGGCCGCGATTGCGGTCGTGGTCGAACTGCATGTGGTCCGGCTCGAACAGGCCCAGCAGCGCGGGGGCGCCGGCAGCGGCCTGCAGCTGCTGCTCGTTCCAGACGTACGCACCTTGCGGATGCGCCTGCTTCCATTCGGCGACCAGGTCGCGGCCGTCCAGGCGCAGGCCGACCTTGTCGTCGTACTCCGGGTCTCGCTCCTGCACGGTCTGGAACTGGCTGCGGCCGCCGCCGAGCACCACCTGCGGGCCGCGCCCGTAGCGGGCGGTGGACAACAACTGCTGGGCGATGTCCTGGCAGCCGGCCGCGCGCGCCGCCTCGGGTAGGTCGGTATCGTTTTCCCAGTTACGGTCCGGCGAATGCGCGTAGGTCGCTGCCGGGGTGGCGTGGGTGAGACGGGTGGTGGTGACCACACCGGTGGCCATGCCGGCGCTGTCGGCCAACTGCAACCAGCTCAGCAGCCCCTTGTTCAAACTCTCGGCGCAGTCGCTGCGGTTGCCGCTGCTGACGCCGATCGCGCCCATGTGCGACTTCACGCCGGTGGTGATCGCGGTCATGGTGCCGGCCGAATCCGGCGTCTGCGAATCGGTGTTGTAGGTCTTGCTGAAGGCGGTGGCCGGGAACTGCTCCCACGACAGCAGGTTCTCTTCGCCCGGCCCGCCCTTGCGCTGGCCGTCCAGGATGCGCGCGGCTGCCACCGTGGTCAGGCTCATGCCATCGCCCAGGAACAGGATCACGTTGCGTGCCTTGCCGGCCATGGCGCCGTTGCCGGCCGCACGTGCGGCGCCAGAGCGGTACCACCACTGCGGGGTCTCGCCGGCCGGGTGTGTCACCGGCGGCACATCCACGCGGATGGCGGCGGGTGCGGACGCGGTGGTTCCGGCAGTGGAGGCGCAGGCGGCCACGCACAGGGTGGTCAGGGCGGCGAGGGCAGGCAGGCGGTAACGCATCGGGTTCGAACTCGTGGCTGAATCAGCGCCCATTATGCCGGCCTGTGTCCGTCGCACAGATGACACGCTGCTGTTCCAGTCGTGGCCTCGCGGGCAAGCCAGGCCTGCGCTAAGGTGCATGCACTCTCCCCCCGGATGATTCGACGACATGAGACTGGTTGCGGCCTGGTTGCGCATTCCGTTCTGGCAGCGCGTGGTGGCCGGCTTCGTTCTCGGCGCGATTGCCGGTGCGGCGATGGGCCCGGCGGCCGAGGTGTGGTTTGGTCCGCTCGGCGATCTGTACGTCACCCTGATCAAGATGATTGCGATCCCGCTGGTGTTCTTCGCGGTGATCAATGCGATCTCGTCGTTGCACGGGCAAAAGTCGGTGGCTGCGCTCGGCGGGCGCACCTTCCTGTGGTTCGTGATCACCGCCGCGCTGGCGGTCGGCGTCGGCCTTGCGGTGGGCACGCTCATGCAGCCGGGCGCCGGGCATTTCAGCCTGAGTGTGGACTCGGCGTGGAAGCCGCGCGATGTGCCCAGCCCGATCCAGGTATTGCTGGATGTGGTGCCGTCCAACCCGTTCTACGCACTGACCGGCATCGGCACCAAGACCAACGCGGCCGGCGAAACCGTGCTGGCGGCCGGGCGCGGGTCGATCCTGCCGGTGATCTTCTTTGCCGCGTTGCTCGGCTTTGCGATGGTCAAGCTTGGCGAGCGGGTGGCCGAGGCGCGCAAGCTCACCGGGCAACTGAGCGACATCATGATCCAGGTGACGCGCTTCGTGCTGGAGATGACTCCGCTCGGCACCTTCGGCCTGATTGCCGGGCTGGTCGGTAGCTATGGCTTCGCAAAGTTGCTGCCGTTCGGCAGTTTCGTGCTCGCGCTGTACGTGGCCTGCGCCATCCATATCCTGGTGGTCTACAGCAGCCTGTTGCTGGTGCACGGGCTCAACCCGTGGAAGTTCTTCCGCGGTGCAGCGCCTGGTATGCAGGTGGCCTTCGTCAGTTCGTCGAGCTTTGCCGCGATGCCGGTGGCGATGCGTTCGATCACCCACAATCTGGGCGTCAGCAAGGACTACGCCGCGTTTGCGGTGCCGCTGGGCGCCAGCATCAAGATGGACGGCTGCGGCGCGATCTATCCGGCGCTGTGTGCGGTGTTTATCGCCCAATACTCCGGCGTGCCGTTGACGGCCAATCAATACTTCGTGGTGCTGATCGCCTCGGTGCTGGGTAGCTTCGGCACTGCTGGTGTGCCGGGCACCGCAGTCATCATGGCCACCGTAGTGCTCAGCGCGGCCAACCTGCCGCTGGAAGTGATCGGGTATCTGTATGCCATCGACCGCATTCTCGACATGATGCGCACGATGACCAACGTTACCGGGCAGATGCTGGTGCCGGTGCTGGTGGCCAAGGAAACCGGTTTGTTGGACAAGGCGGTCTATGAGTCGGCATCCACCAACGTGGGGCTGGAAGATCCGCCCGCCGACAGCGCCAAGCCGCTGCGCTGAGCGGCACGCATGACGGTTGCATTTCCCGTATTGCGTGAGCGCCTGGCGCAGCTGCCCGCGCTGGACAGCGTGGACGGCGTGTTCGTTCAACGCACGCTTGCCGACGATCCGTTCGAGGATCGCTATCTGGAGGTGCGGCGCAAGGAAGGCCGCCTATATACCGATGCGCAGGTCCGCAGCCTGCCGCGCCCCAGCGGCAAGCTTGGTGCCAGCCTGGAATGGCAGGTGCGCGCGCTGTCCAGCAGGTTGCTGGTGCAGCATCTGCAAGCACGCGCAAGCGAAGGTGCAGGCGAGGGCGCCATTCTCGAACTGGGTTGCGGCAATGGCTGGTTATCCCAACTGTTGGCGCAATCCCTGCAGCGTGACGTGTGCGGTATCGACGTCAATCGCACCGAGCTCACGCAGGCCGCGCGCGTGTTCGGCCACGACCAACGGCTGAGTTTTGTCGCTGCCGATATCCAGACCCTGGCGCTGCCACACGATGTCTTCGATGTCATCGTGGTGCCGGCATGCATCCAGTATTTTGCCGATCCTGCGGCCTTGGTGCGTCACCTGCTTGCGCAACTGCGCGACGGCGGCGAGTTGCACATCCTCGACAGCCCCCTGTATCCAGATCGGCAGCGTGCCGACCAAAGCGCTGCACGCAGCCTGCGTTATTTCACCGGCCTTGGCGTTCCTGCATTGGCCGAGCAATACCACCAGCACACCTATGCCGCCTTCGACGCGTTCGCAGTGCAATGGCTGTTCGATCCGCGCCATCTGCGTGCGCGTGTGCGCCGCCTGCTCAAACTGCGGCAACCGCATTTTCCGTGGTTGTGTCTTCGCAAGCAGGACAACCAGGGGCGGTAGCTCGCTGGCGTCATCGCCCTTGTAGGGCCTCCATCAACGTCGTCGCTTGCGGCGCCTTGTGCTGCGCGACCGCGCCGACCACGATAAAAAACGTCAGCACGCCGATCAGTGGCCACAGCGTGTGGCGAACGCATAACCACCACCAGCCTTGCGCCTGCACGCCGCGCATGCGTCGATACAGCCCGCCTGCCAGCGCCGCGTCCACCAGAAGCTCGGCCATCAACACCGGCGCCGACCACACCACCCAGGCGGCAGCAACGATTGCGACTGCAGCGGCGGCCAGCACTGCCACTATCGCCAGGATCGGCAGTCCGGCGTCGCCATCGACGAAATCCGGCAGTGCGCCGTCCCCCGAAACATTCGAGTTGGATCGGGATGGCGTGCTCCATGTGCCGGACCTACCCGCGCCACTGGAGTTGCCGCCGTGGCCGGCCCATCCCGAGGTGTCCTGCGTCTCGCTGCTGGCGAGGTCGACGCAGTCGCCCGCCAGTTCATCGTCTAGGTCGTTGCGCCAGCGTAGCCATGCCCACATCAGCAGCAGAAACAGGCCATAGGCGACCAGCGTCGCCATCGGGTAGCGCACCACCATCGCATCGACGCCGGCATTGCGCAGCAGGAACGAGGCCAGCAGCCCGCCTGTTGCCGTGGTCAACACGATGGCGCTCATCTGCAAGCGCGGCCAACCGTCGCGTTCCAGATGCTGCCTTGCATGCTCGATGGTGAATCGTCTTCGGTCCGACATGACGCGCTGCCTCCTGCTGCGGGCAGCCTTGCCCGGATGCCGAGAGTAAGTGACTTTCGATCAGGCTTGCACGCGCTTTGCTGCAGATGTGCGATTTGCCCAGGGACCGGTGGCCGGCCAGGATCTGGCCGCTCCGGAGCGCATAAGCGAGCACGCGCGAAGTCCTGGGGGACGCGCCTACGGTGTGTGTGAGTCTTGTCATCACGTGCGGCGAGTGTAAGAGACCTGCAAGGCAGGCGCAGAGCCGCGCTTTCCGTCAGCGCATCCGCGTGCGCGGGGCCAATCCCTTCAACGCGCGCGCATGGCACACTTTCAGCCTATCCCCTGGTGAGAGCGTGCAGTGATTGGCCAACAGCGTGATCTGACATTTCGTTTTCTGGCCGAGCCCAGCGACGTCAACTTCGGCGGCAAGGTGCATGGCGGCGTGGTGATGAAGTGGATCGACCAGGTCGGTTTTGCTGCGGCCAGTGGCTGGAGCGGGCATTACTGCGTGACGGTGGCGGTGGGCGGCATCCGCTTTGTGGCGCCGGTACGGATCGGCGATCTGGTCGCGGTGTCGGCCAAGCTGGTCTACACCGGGCGCAGCAGCATGCATTTCGCCATCGATGTGCGTGCGCGCAGCCCGATGGGCGGTGACTCGCGCTTGTGCACCCATTGCATCATCGTGTTCGTGGCGATGGATCCGGACGGCGTCACGCCGGTGGAAGTCCCCTCCTGGCGGCCGGACACGCCCGAAGATCAGCGCCTGGCCGAGTACGCCCTCAAGGTGATGGAGCTGAGCAAGGGCATCGAGGACACCATGGCGCACTACAGGGCCGATACGTCGGGCTAAGCACAGGCGCTGTCCGGACCCATTCGCGCAGTGCCGCGGACAGGGTGCGCTGTCGTGCGAGCGCTTATCAGGTCCCATTGCGGCAACGCTGGCGGTAGCGGCTGCCATAGGGCAGTCACATGACCGTTTCGATGACGACGCACACAAAAAAGCCGCGGGTTCGCCGCGGCTTTCTTTTAATCGTTCGAAGCACTCAGGCTTACAGCACCCGGCGCGCCTGGATGAACTTCTCGCTCCAGTAGCCACTGGCCAGCGAATCCACGCGCACGTCCTTGCCGCGGCTGGGGGCGTGCAGGAACTTGCCGTCGCCGACCACCAGGCCGACATGATCGATGCGGCCACGCTTGCCGAAGAACACCAGATCGCCGGCTTTCAACGCGTTCGGGTCCTTGATCAGTTCGGCCGATTCATCGCGGGCGATGTCGCGCGAGACGCGCGGCAGGTCGATGCCGAGTGCGGTCTTGAAGACGTAGCCGACCAAGCCGCTGCAATCGAAGCCCTCGGTGGACTCGCCGCCCCACACGTACGGGGTACCCAGCAGGGCCATGGCACGCTGCAGGATCACCTGCACGCGGCTGTCGGCAACGGCGTTCTGCGCAGCATTGGCCGCGCTCTGCGAGACATCGTAATTGGCGAGCAGGCGGCTGAGGTCTCCGGCGAACATCGCCGAGCGGTCCATCAGCGGAATGGCGTCATTGGCGGCCAGATGCGGAAGCAGGGCAGCCAGCGTAGCGGTGGCAGCGGCATCAGCACGGCTGCGGGTTGCGGCTTTTTCGGCGGCGACGGCGCTGTCTGGCGTGGTCGTCTGTGCAGCGGATGGGGGGGTATTGGCGGTCTGCGCCAGAGCGGGCAGTGCGGCAATCCACAGAGCGGTAGCGCATAGCAGGCGGAGCGGTTTCCGGAGCGGAAGCGGTGCGGCGCCAGTTTTGATCTGTTCGTCGTTCGTCACGCGGGAATCACAATTCTGCTGTCGATGCGGGATGATGCCTTGGTGAACGAATCGTTACGTTCAAAAAAAGTTAAATTTCCGTTTGGTTACTTGTGATGGTCGTCACATTTTAGTGTAAAACCCGCTTTGAACCTGAATAATGGTCACGCCAGTACGCGCCATCGAGGAAATCCAAGCGGACTGTACCGCCGGTGGTCGGGGCATGCACAAAGCGGCCTTCACCGACATAAATGCCGACGTGGCTCACGCTCCCGCCGGCGCCGAAGAACACCAGATCCCCGGTCGCCAGTTTCTCTGGCGCGATCCGCGGGCCTTGAATTGCGGCCAGGTCGCGCGAAGTGCGCGGCAACGACAGCGCCAGCACATCCTTGTAGACATAGGTGACCAGGCCGCTGCAGTCGAAACCGGTTTCCGGCGTGTTGCCGCCGAACCGGTACGGCGTGCCGACCAGGCCCAGGGCGCGCATCAGGATGTTGTTGGCGGCAGCCGGATCTGCAGGCGGCACCTGCGGCCACACGCGTGACGACGGCGGCGACGCGGCGGCCGGACGTTTGACCGGTGCCTGCGTGCAACCGCCCAGCAGGAGCAGTCCCAGCAACAAACAGGCCGCGGCGCGATGTGCGCGAGCGGCGAAAACTGGCGTGATATGCATGGAGCCGGGATAATGGGCGGTTCGAAAGGTCGCCATGATGGCGGCGCACCCGGCGGCCGACAAGCCGTCTTCCACCGTCTGCCACCGGGCAGCCCATTCAGAGCCAGGCATGAAGATCGAAAAAGACAGCGTCGTCCGCTTCCACTACACCGTTTCGGAGATTGGCCAGGAGCCGATCGAGAGCTCCAAGGAGCGTGACCCGTTGGCGATCATGATCGGCCACGGCAACATCATTCCGGGCCTGGAAGCGGCCATGATGGACAAGGAAGCCGGCGAGAGCTTCGGCGTGGACGTCAAGGCCACCGAGGCCTACGGCGAATACCGCGAAGGCCTGAGTCAGCGCGTGCCCAAGAAGCACTTCGGCGCGACCAAGCTGATTCCGGGCACCCAGGTGGTGCTGCAGACCAACTTCGGCCCGCGTGCGGTGACCGTGCAGAAGGTCGGCATGAGCGTGGTCGACGTCGACCTCAATCACCCGATGGCCGGCAAGGACCTGCATTTCGATGTGGAAATCATCGAAGTGCGCGAAGCCTCGCAGGAAGAGCGCGACCACGGGCACGTGCACGGCGACGGCGGTCATCACCACTAAGCGCGACGATCAACACCGCTGCGTGGCCACTGGCCGGGTACGCCCAGCCGTGGCAACCAGCGCACGCCGCGCGTGCACGCTGAGGGCGGCATGCCACCCACAGCGGGTTGGCGATGATGCGCAACCTGGTGTTGGCCGCAGCCAGTGATGTCTGTCTTCCTGACGGCCCGCCCCTTCGGCGGGCCGTCTGCTTTCTGCGGCGCGCCACGCCGCATCCGGTTGCCTGAGCTGCGATGACACACCGCGATCTGCTGTTTCCCACTGCCGCGAGCGAGCGCATCGTCGTGCTGGACGTCCTGCGCGGCTTTGCGTTGCTCGGCATCTTGCTGATGAACATCGAGGCCTTCGTCGGCCCGCTGGATCTGGCGCTCAGCGGTGTGGAGCCGCATTGGCACGGCGCCGATCGCGTTGCCGATGCGCTGGTCTACATCTTTGTGCAGGGCAAGTTCTACACGCTGTTTTCGATGCTGTTCGGCATGGGGTTTGCGGTCATGGCCCAACGCGCCGAACGCACCGGACGCGGGTTTTTTGGCATGTATCTGCGCCGCACGGCCGGCTTGCTGGTCATCGGTCTGGCGCACGCGCTGCTGCTGTGGTCCGGCGACATTCTGGTGACGTACGCAATGCTGGCAGTGTTGCTGCTGGGCGCCCGCAATGCGCCGACGGTGACGCTGCCGTGGCTTGCCGCGTTGGTCTACCTGTGCGCGCCGGCCCTGGTGCTGTTGTACGGCGCTGCGGGTGCGCTGATGCAGGCCGACCCGGCTTCGGCAGTGGAGTGGAAAACGGCGATGGCCGATGTTGCGCGGCAGGCTGTGGCCAACGTGCAGGCGCAGCGCGCCGCACTTGGGCACGGCACCTATCTGCAGGCCACCACGCAGCGCTGGCATGACCTGCGCGAAGCGATGAGCGGGCTGAGCATCAACGGCCCGGCCATGCTCGGCATGTTTTTGCTGGGCAGCTGGTTCGTGCGCAGCGGCGCGATTGCCGCGCCCGAACGCTTCCCGCGGCTGTTCCGTGTGCTGCGTTACGGCGCCTTGCCGCTTGGGTTGGGCGTGATGTTGCTGAGCTATGCCATGGAACCCTGGATGGACCCGGCGCGGTTGAGCATGCGCCTGTCCGGCGCGTTTGCGCTGGCGTTGGTGGCCGGTCCGCTGATGAGCCTGGGCTACGCCGCATGGGTGGTGCGCTTTGCTGCGCGTCTGGCCTGGCTTGCGCCGGCCGGTCGCATGGCGTTGAGCAACTACCTGCTGCAGTCGTTGCTGTGTACCTGGATGTTTTACAGCTACGGGCTGGGATATTTCGAGCAGCTGCCGCGGGTGTGGCAACTGCCATTCGCGGTAGGGCTGTTCGCCTTGCAGGTGGTGTTGAGCCAGCTGTGGCTGCGCTGGTTCCGCTTCGGGCCGATTGAATGGCTGTGGCGTAGCGTGACCTATCTGCGGGTGCCGCCGATGTGGCGCGGCAACGCGCGCGCGCAATAGCGCACACGCTGATGCGCGTATGTTGTGCGCATGCTGCGTTCGATGAAAGGAGAAAGCCGGATGGTGGAAATTCTATTCGAGGCCGATGAGCGCGCGATGGAGAACCTGATGGAGGGCCCTTGGGTCATCATCCAGGAAAAATCCTACGGACCGTCGCGCAGGATTGCGTTGTTCAACAAGAGCGGCTTCGAAAAATACAGCCAACTCATCGATACGTATGCGTGCGACGGATTTTCGATCGCGCCTGAGGACGTCGTGCAGGGCGAGCTGAAAGCGCATTTTTCCCCCGATTTTGGCAAGGTGAAAAAACGCGACGCGATTGTCGAGATCGGCATACAGGGCGAAGGCGCCTTTGCCGACGACTTCGATTATGACGTGTTCAAAACCTTTAAGAATGTCAAAGCGCTGACGACGCATGGGGTATCGTTTGGACCTGTGCTGCCAATGCTTTTTCCCAAGCTGGAAGCATGGGAAAACCTTGGGTGGAAAAGCAATACGCTTCATTCGCTCAACGGCAGTTGGGCCAGGCTTTCGCGTCTGTCCATCCACGGGTTGAGTGGGTCGCTTCACGTGTTCGACGACCGGCCTATCCGAAAGCTTTTCCTGATCGCGTCAACGATCAAGAATATCGCTGAGATTGCACGTTACAAATCACTTGAAGTCTTGCAGTTCGTCTCCTGTCGTATTGCGGGCGACGTTTCATCACTTTCGCAGCTCGCAACGCTACGTTCGGTGCGCTTCGAAGGCAAAAACAAGCTGGAAGGTTGGGACGGCCTCAGGAGCGAAACGCTGCGGAATTTCTGGGCAACGCATCTGCCGTGCGAATTTCTTGAAGAAAACTTCCCGAACATCGAGAACACTGTCGTCAATACCTACCGGAGCAAGGACCCATTCCGGAAGATTGGCGGAGATCCAGACAAGATCGAAGAGGAGTTCGGCAGCATATTCACCGAATGATCCGCTGCCTCACGCTAAGCTGATTGTGTGTCAGGACTGAAAGCAAACAACCAATGACTAACCCGATGACGCGCCGCCTGCCTGCGCGCGAGCTCCACCTTTGCCACTCGGAGCGTCCTGCATGAGTGCGCGCTACGACTACGACGTGGTGATTCTGGGTGGCGGTTCCGGCGGCCTGGCGGCCGGATTTCGCGCGGCAAAGTACGGCGCACGCGTGGCGATCATGGAGCCTAATGAATTAGGCGGTACCTGCGTCAATCTTGGTTGCGTGCCGAAAAAAGCGATGTGGTTGGCGGCCGATCTGGCTGGCAAGATCGAGCTCGCTAGTGCGCTCGGTTTCGATGTGCCGCGACCGACGCTGGCATGGCAGGAACTGGTCACCCATCGGCAGGGCTATATCGCCAACATCCACGCCAGTTATCGGCGTCGACTCGATGAAGACGGCGTGGTGCTGATTCCGCAACGCGGCGTGTTGCAGGACCGCCATACGCTCATGGGGGAGGATGGGGTGCCGGTGACGGCCGAGCACATCGTGATCGCAACCGGTGCGCATCCGCTACGCCCGAACGTGGACGGCGCCGAACACGGCGAAGTCTCGGACGACTTTTTCAATCTCTGTCATGCACCTGCGCAGGTGGCGATTATCGGCGGTGGCTATATCGCGGTGGAAATCGCTGGCCTGCTGCAGGCACTGGGTAGTCGCGTGCATCTCTATGTGCAGGGCGACCGGTTGCTGGAACGTTTCGATGCGGAACTGACGCTGCAGTTGGCCGACAACCTGCGCCATTTGGGAGTGCGCCTGCATTTCGGTTTCACCACTACTGCCCTCGAACGCGATGCGCAGGGCGGGCTGCGCGTGCATGGCCATCCGGCGCACCCGCGCGAGCAGGGCAACGATGTGTTCGACAAGGTGTTCTTCGCCATTGGCCGACGCGCCAATACCGCAGGCCTGGGTCTGGATACGGTGGGTGTGGCGCTGGGCGAGAAGGGCGAAGTAGTGGTGGACGATGCTCAGACCACCAGTGTGCCGAACATCCATGCAATCGGCGATGTTGGCGGCAAGGTCGGGCTGACGCCGGTGGCGATTGCCGCCGGACGTAAATTGATGGATCGGCTGTTCGGCAATCAACCGGATGCGCGCATGGACTACGACGGCGTGCCGAGCGTGGTGTTTTCGCACCCGCCGCTCGGCCATGTCGGACTCACTGAAGAGCAGGCACGCGCGCGTTACGATGGCGCGGTACGCGTGTATCGCAGCAACTTCCGTCCGATGTTGCATGCCCTGGCCGACGCGCCGCAACGCAGCCTGTTCAAGCTGATCTGCGTGGGCGAGGAAGAGCGCGTGGTCGGCGTGCACCTGCTGGGCGAAAGCGCCGACGAAATACTGCAGGGCTTTGCCGTGGCGGTGAAGATGGGCGCGACCAAGCGCGACTTCGATGAGACAGTGGCGATCCATCCCACGTCGTCGGAAGAGATCGTGTTGATGCATTGATGCATTGATGTGTGGGCGTGTGTTGCGCAATGAACGACGGCGTCTTCAGTTGCGTGCGGGAAGGGATGGAAGCGGCGCAGGTAAGGCAGGCGGAGCGCGAGGTGGAAGCAAAAGGCGAAGCGTGAAGCGCAACTAGGCCCCCTCCGGCGGGGAGTGGCTGGGGGCACGGTTGGTCAGCAAGGGAGCTTAGGCAACGCTGACGCTGCGCTTGGCGATACCGACCATGTGCTCATGCGACGTAGCGCCGGGTTCTAAGCGCTTTGCTGTTTGGATGTCCGAGGCTTCGCACGGACACTCACTCCAACCGCTCTCCCAGCGGGAGAGGGGCTTTTGAGTCTTTCTCTCAAGAGATGGATTGTGATGCCGCAGCTTTCAATGTTGCGCACTGCTTGATGCCTTGCTTGCTCGGCTCTGTGTGGCTTCGCCCGTACCCTCACCCCAACCCCTCTCCCGGCGGGAGAGGGGCTTTTGAGTTTTTACGTCGTGAACGCATCGGGCAACGCGCTCGGTCGCAGAAGCTTCGTGGCGCTGCTGTCATTTAGGACGGCTCAAAGAACGTCGCGAGCCGTCGTCAGGTGGGTGCGGACGGCGCGTTTAGAATCGGTGTGTACGGAGTGGCACATGCCGCATCGAGCGCCGGCCGCGCCCGCCTGGCGGTGAGCACAGTCGTGCTGTTAGCTGTCCTTAGTCGCGTCAGCTGGCATTCTTGCCGGATGTCCAAACCTCGCCAGCCCGCGTTGCGTCCATTTGCATCTGCCAAGTCCGCAGAGCCTGCCTCTCAAAAGCCAGTAGCGCTCTCAAGCGAGCAGGCACGGCTGCGCATTCTTGACGTCATTCGCGCCATTCCTGTCGGTCAGGTTGCCGGCTACGGTGAGGTCGCTACGCGTGCCGGGTTGCCTGGGCGTGCGCGCATGGTGGCGCGTGTGCTCAGTGGCAATGACGACCCGGATCTACCCTGGCATCGCGTGCTTCGTAGCGATGGCCGGATTGCGTTGCCGCCGGGATCGCCCGGCTACGACGAGCAGTGCCAGCGGCTGCGTTCCGAGGGGGTGCCGGTGGTGCAGGGGCGGGTACGCCGCGCCACGGCCGCGCAGCGGCTGGATGCGGCCGTGTGGGGTCCTTCATAACGCTGCCGTTATCATCGACAGCATTCAGAAGGAATGCCGCCATGCCTCAATTGCCGCCCGTCACCAAAGCACTGTTGATCGCCAATATCGGTTTGTTCTTGCTGCAGTGGGCCTTGGGCGATCTGGGGGCGGGGGTGTTGCCATCCGACTCCACCTTGTCGTGGCTCATGCTGTGGCCGATTTCCAACGGCTTTGATGCGTTCTCGCCCGGCGCCAGCTTCATGCCGTGGCAGTTGCTGACTTATGCGTTTCTGCATGGTGGTTTCAACCATCTGTTCTTCAACATGCTGGCGCTTTTCATGTTCGGCGCGCCGCTGGAACAGACCTGGGGGCAGAAACGTTTTCTGACTTACTACCTGGTGTGCGTGGCTGGCGCTGGTCTCTGCCAGCTGCTGATGGCGTGGTTTACCCAGAGTGGTGCACCGGTGGTGGGCGCTTCCGGTGGCGTGTTCGGGCTGTTGTTGGCCTACGGCATGCTGTTCCCGACGCAGCGCGTGATGCTGCTATTTCCGCCGATCCCGATGAAGGCGCGCACGTTCGTGATCGTGTTCGGCGCGATCGAACTGTTTCTCGGCGCCACCGGCTGGCAGCCGGGCGTGGCGCACTTTGCGCACCTGGGCGGCATGCTGTTCGGCTGGTTGATGATCCGCTACTGGCGCGGCCAGTCGCCGTTTGGCGGTAGTGGTGGTCGTAAGGGTGGCGGCGGAAAGGGACGCAAGCCGCCGCTGCGCGTGGTGCGCTGAGTCGGGCGACGGTTTGCCGGGTCGGCATGAGTTGTAGGAGTGACCCTAGGCCCGATTAAAGGTGGCCGGTAAGGCCGCATCGCGGCCAGGGCCGCTCCTACGAGAGCAGGGTGGCGGACGGCTTGTCGCGGTGGAAGTAGATAAGGCAATCGTGGATCTAGCGACCAGCGGATTAGGCAACGAGTTGGCTGAAATGCAGGTCCGGAGAGAGGCTTGGCTAGGCAGAAAGCGGATCTAGCGGAAGGCGAGTCGAGCTAAAAGCGGATCCGGCGATAGGCAGATCAGGCGAAAAGCAGATCAGGCGAAAAGCAGATCAGGCGAAAGGCAGATCAAGCAACGACGGCTTGAGCAAAACGCAAATCAATCCGAAACGGATCAAGCGGAAAAACAGAGCAGGCATTTTCCGTCACGGATATCTGGGACAAAAAAAGAGCGCGAAATCCGCGCTCTTTTTTTATTGCCGATCTGTACTGCCGATCGTGTCGGGGCTCAGCGCCAGATCTTGATCTGCTCTGCGTCCACGCGCTGCATCGGCTGGCCTGCCTTACAGGTGAAGGCTGCACCGAACTCCGGCAGGTTGGACAGCGGGCCGTTGGTGCGCCACTGGCCCGGTGCGCGGATGTCGGCGCTTGCGCGCTGCACCGCTTCGTTCGGCGACAACTGCTGTGCCCACAGGCCGGCCCAGGCAGTGAAGAACGCCTGCTTGTCGGCTTCGGTGGCTGCCGGTTGCGCCTTGCTGAAGGCCTGCCAGGCCAGTTCGACACCGGCCAGATCGGCCAGGTTCTCTTCGGCGGTCTGCGCGCCGTTGACCTTGACGTTGGGCACGCCCGGGTACGGGTAGGCGGCGAACTGGTTGGCCACCTTGCCGGTCAGCTCGGTCCAGCTGCTCTTTTCGGCAGGTGTCCACCAGCTGCGCAGCTCGCCCTTGGCGTCGACCAGCGAGCCCTTAGCATCGATCGCGCGGGTGAGTTCGTGCGCGACCAGTGCACCGTAGGCGCCGTACTGGGCCGCCGGTGTGCCGCCGGTGGTCAGCACCGGTGCCTGCAACACCGCAGCGGTGACGATCAGGCGGTTTTGCGCGATGTCGTAGGCCACTGCCGGCTGCTGCGGCAGCACGTCCCAGCGACGGTCTGCGTTGCCCTTGCCGATGCGCTTCATTTCCTCGCGGTGACGCCAGGTCGAGGCGATCAGCATGTTGCCGCCGAAGCTGCCGCGGCCCATCGGTTGCACGGTGTAGTCCAGATCGCGTCGCGGCGCGCCGACTTCGATCTTCATCGCGGCCAGCTTGGCCTTGGCTTCGGCGACGGCTTCGCCATTGCCCCAGCCGGTACGCTCCAGCGCGGCCAGCTGCGCATCGCGCACCTGGTCGGCAATGGCCTCGGCCTGGCGGCGGGTGTCGCTGCTCAGGTAGCGCGCGACGTATTCGCGACCCAGCATCGGGCCGGCAGCCACGTTGATGGCGTCCAGCACCTGCTGCCAGCGCTGCGGCGGCATCGCATCACCGCGCAGCAGACGGCCGCGGAACTGGTATTCGGCATCGTGGAAGCTCTTGGACAGGTACGGCGCCATCGCATCGCCCACGCGCCAGCGCAGGTAGGCCTTCCACTGCTCCGGCTTGATGCTGACGATCATGCTGTCGAGCTGCTTGAACATCGCCGGGTCGGCCATCGACACCAGGTCGTCCTTGACGCCCTGCGCTTCCAGGAAGTCGGCCAGGCGCAGGTTCTTGTACTGCTTGGTCAGCTCCTTGGTGGCGATCGGCGCGTAGTTGTTGAACGGGTTGTTGATGCCCTGCACCGACTGCGCGCTACGCGCCAGCGCGGTTTCGATCTGCAGCACGGAGGCGGCATCGGCGTCGAGCTTGTCGGCCGGGGTGCCGGTCAGCGCCAGGATCTGCTTGACGTAGGCGCGGTAGCGGCCCATCAGCGCCTGGGTATCGGCATCGGTGCGGGTGTAGAAGGCCGGGTCCGGCAGGCCCATGCCGCCTTGCATGAAGTAGCCGATGTGGCGGTCGAGCGCCTTCAGGTCCACGTCCGGGCCGAAGTTGAAGCCGACCGGGATGCCGACCTGATGCAGTGCGGCGATCGAAGCGGACACATCCTTGGCTTTCTTGATTGCGTCGATACGCGACAGCAAGGGAGCGATCGGATTGGAACCGTCCTTCTCCACCGCCGCCTCATCCAGGCCACTGGCCCAGAAGTCGCCCAGCAGCTTCTGCACGTTGCCCTGCGGCGTCTTCATCGACGCGTCCAGCAATTCGCGTTGCTGCTGCAGGGCGCGCTCGGACAGCTGGCCCAGCGCGGTCACGGCGCCGGCCTGCGGCACCGGGTTGGCCTTGAGCCAGCTGGCGTTGGCGTAGTCGTAGAAATTGGTGCAGGCCGCAGACACGGCCGGGGCCTTGGGGGCTGCCTTCTTCTTGCGAGCGGCGTCGGCGTCGGGGGCGGACAGCAGCGTGATCAGGCTGAAGCCAAGAGCGAGGGCAAGCGGGCGAATGGTGGGCATCGAGAAGAAGGGTGGCCAGAGTAAAGTCGGCGAAGTTTAGCAAGGCTGCGCCTCGCGCAGGCGGGGGCCCGCCGCCGTTCGTCATCGGTACCGGTAATTTGCATGAATGCGACAGGCCCGCGGGTGCGGGCCTGTGCGTGTAGCTATCGTGTTGGAAGCGTTTGCAGGTAGTGACTCGCGCAGCGCCTACCAGATCACCACGCGGTCTTTCTCAGCCCGCACCATTGCGTCGCCAGGTTTGCACGCAAACGCGGTGGCGAACTGCGGCATGTTCGAAGGTGCGGCGATGGCCCGCAGATTGTCGGGTGAGTGGGGGTCGCTTGCGAGGTAGACCAGCTGTTGCTGCTCGCGTGTGAGTCCACGCCAGTTACGCGCAAAGCCCAGGAAAAACCGCTGCTCGGGGCTGTACCCGTCAATAGTCGCAACGCCCTCGGGGTGCTGACGCAGCGCGGTCTGCAGCGCGTCGTAGGCAATGTTGATACCACCCAGGTCGGCGATGTTTTCGCCCAGGGTGAGTCTGCCGTTGACATGCATGTTGGGGTGACTGGGCAAGGGAACATAGGCATCGAACTGCTTCACCAAGCCGTCTGCACGTTGCTCAAATGCCTTGCGATCCTGCGCAGTCCACCAATTGACGTTGTTGCCCGCGCCATCGAACTGGCTGCCTTGATCGTCGAATCCATGCGTGGCTTCGTGCCCGATGATCGCACCGATGGCGCCGTAGTTCAGGGCGTCGTCGGCGTTGGCATCGAAGAACGGCGGTTGCAGGATGCCGGCCGGGAAATTGATGGTGTTGGTACTTGGGCTGTAGTACGCATTGACCGTCTGCGGAGGCATCGACCAACGCTTGCGATCGGTGGGTTTGCCGATCTGGGCGATATCGTAGTGATAATTGAACTTGGCAGCGGCTTGAAGATTGCGGTAGTAGGCACCGGGAACGATCTCCAGCCCCGACCAGTCACGCCAGGTGTCCGGATAGCCGATCTTGGGCAGGAAGGCCTCCCACTTTGCAAGCGCCTTTGTTTTGGTTTCGTTGCTCATCCAGTCGACGTTTTCGATGCGCGTCTTGAGCGCTGCACGCACGTTGTCGACCAATTCGGTGGCGCGTTGCTTGGCTTCGGGCGTGAAGACTTTGGCGACGTAGAGTTGGCCAAGGCCTTCGCCCATGGCTCCGTCGACTGCGCGCAGCACGCGTTTCCAACGTGGGCGTTGCTCCAGTTGTCCGGACAGGGCCTTGCCATAGAAGGCGAAGTTGTTGTCGACGAATGCCTTGCTGAGCTGTCTGGATGCCGCGTCGATGGTATGGAAGCGCAGGTAGGCCTGCCACTGTGCGATCGGCGCACTGGCCAATTGCTGGTCGAACGTCGCGAAGAAGCGCGGTTGCGATAGCGAGAAGCCTGCGCCGACATCCACGCCTTGCGCGGCGAAGAAGTCTTTCCATGAAAAGTGCGGGGTGAGCTTGTTCGCCTCGGCAACGCTGACGAAGTGGTATTGGTTCTTGGGTTGGCGTGCATCGGTCGGGGTAAGCGAGGCGGCAGCCAGTCGCGATTCCAGTGCCATCACGTCTTTGGCTTGCGCCTTGGCCGCGTCGGCATCGCTGCCTGTGAGTTCGAACGACTTGGCGATGTAGGCCAGATAGGCCGCACGGATGGGAGCGTATTCGGCGGAGGTGTAGTAGTCCTTGGTCGGCAGGCCCAGGCCACCTTCGCTGGCAAAGGCGATTTGCTGGTCTGCCTTGTGGAAGTCCGCGCTCGCGCCGAATTCGAAGACATTGCCATCGCCCTCCGCATAGCGGCTGGTGATGTAGCTGGCGACATCCTTGGCGGATTTCAGCGCCTCAATGGCTTTCAGCTGCGGACGGATCGGCTGGTCTCCCGCCGCTTCGATGGCGGCTTCGTCCATCCCCGTGGCGTAGAGCAGACCAAGTTTGCGTGCAAGCGGGTCGGTTTGCTTGTCTGCCTGCCTCGCGGCGCTTTCAACGATCTCTCGCTGCGTGATCAGGCTCTTTTCCGTTAGTGTGTCGAACATGCCCCAACTGGTGCGGTCGGCTGGAATCGGATTGGCTTTGGCCCATTTGGCGTTGACGAACGTATCCAGGTTTTGGCAAGCGCTTGTTGCCGTGTCCAGCTCGTTGATGTCGAACGAGGGTTTCGTTGTGGCGGCGGTTGCCGATGCGCGCGTCGGCGCAGTCGGTTGCGCCGGCTTGTTGCTGTCGTCGGATTCGCGCTTGCAGCCCGCCAAGGCCACAACCAGTGCCAGAGCGAGCGTAGAGGTCTTGATCGGTGACATGGAAGCTCAGTCGGGTGAAAGAGCACCCAGCGTAAGCGGGCACGGCCTTGCGGGCGCATGCGGTGAGCTTTGTTGAGGCTTTGCTGGCAGCCGCGGTTCACGCAGCGGCTGCAGCGTACCTGGTGGGAGGAGTGCAGGGCTGGCGGTACCTGGCGGCACTGGCCGATACCCGCAAGAAAACGGCGACCCAATGAGGAGCGAAGGTCAGCGTGCCAAGGGTGGCATCGAGAACAAGAGTGGCCAACCCAAGGCGCCGGGTGATCAAGACAGCTTGCTGCACAGACAGGTGCGCGCTGTCGTCTGTCATCGGTACCGGCCGTTTGCAACGAATGCGATAGGCCCGCGTGAGCGGGCCTATGCAGTGGGTCCAGCAGCACAGCGCTCGCAGCCGCGCTTACCAGATCACCACGCGGTCCTTGTCGGGCCGCACCATCGCATCGCCCGGCTTGCAGGCGAAGGCGGTGGCGAACTGCGGCATGTTGGCGGGAGAGGCGATGGCGCGCAGCATGCTTGGCGCGTGCGGATCCGAGGCCAGGGCGACCATCTGCTGTTGCTCGCGCACGCGTTGACGCCAGCTGCGCGCAAAAGCCAGAAAGAAACGTTGCTCGGGACTGTAGCCGTCGATCGCCTTTGCCCGCTCGGGATGCTGATGCAGGGCGGTCTGCAGCGCGTCGTAGGCCACGTTGGTGCCGCCCAGGTCGGCGATGTTTTCGCCCAGGGTGAGCTTGCCGTTGACGTGCAGTGTCGGGTGTTTCGGCATTGGGGTATAGGCATCGAACTGTTTGACCAACTGCGCGCTGCGCTGCTCGAACTTGCGTCGATCCTCGGCCGTCCACCAGTTGACGTTGTTGCCTGCACCATCGAACTGGCTGCCCTCGTCGTCGAACCCATGGCTGGCCTCGTGACCGATCACCGCGCCAATGCCGCCATAGTTCAATGCATCGTCTGCGGCGGCGTCGAAATACGGTGGCTGCAGGATTCCCGCAGGGAAATTGATCGAATTGGTGCCAGGGTCGTAGTACGCGTTGACTGTCTGCGGGGTCATCTGCCAACGTGTGCGGTCAGTCGGTTTACCGATCTGCGCGATGTCGTAGCGATAGTTGAACTTGGCCGCTGCCTGCAGATTGCGGTAATACGCGCCGGGGACGATCTCCAACCCGGACCAATCACGCCAGGTATCCGGATAGCCGATCTTGGGCAGGAAGGTGTTCCACTTGGCGATGGCCTTGGCCTTGGTCTCCGCGCTCATCCAGTCGACGTTCTCGATGCGCGTCTTGAGCGCGGCGCGGACGTTGTCCACCAGCTCGCCGGCGCGCTGTTTGGCCTCGGGCGTAAACACCTTGGCGACGTAGAGCTGACCCACGCCTTCGCCCATTGCGCCATTGACCGCGTGCAGGACTTGCTTCCAGCGCGGCGGCTGTTCCGGCTGCCCGGACAGGGTCTCGTCGTAGAAGGCAAACTGGTTGTCGACAAAAACCTTGCTGAGTCGCGAAGAGGCGCCATCGATGGCGTGGAAGCGCAGGTAGGCTTGCCACTGCGCAACGGGCGCGCTGGCCAGCTCGTGGTCGAACGCCGCGAAAAAGCGCGGCTGTGCCAGCGAGAATCCGCTGCCGGCGTCCACACCCTGGGCGGCGAAGAAATCCTTCCAGGAAAAATGCGGTGTGAGCTTGTCAGCCTCGGCGATGCTGAGCAGGTGGTACTGGTTCTTGGGTTCGCGTGCGTCCACCGGTGCCAGCGATGCGGCGGCCAGGCGCGTTTCAAGTGCCAGTACATCCTTCGCCTGCGTCTTGGCGGCATCGGCGGTGCTGCCGGTGAGCTCGAACGACTTGGCGATATAGGCAAGATAGGCCGCGCGGATGGGCGCGTGTTCTGCGTCGGTGTAATAGTCCTTGGTCGGCAGGCCAAGACCGCCTTCCTGCGTAAAGGCGATTTGGATCGCGGCATTGTGGAAGTCCGCGCCCGCACCGAATGCGAACACCTGAGCATCGCCTTCGCCATGACGGCTGATGATGTAAGCGGCGACATCCTTGCCGGACGTCAATGCGGCAATGGCGTCCAGCTGTGGCTGGATCGGCTGAGCGCCAGCTGCTTCGATGGCGGCTTCGTCCATGCCGGCGGCATAGAGCGTGCCGATTTTCTGCTCCAGCGACGTTGGATGTTTGCCTGGCTGGGCGGCGGCAGTTTCAACAATATTGCGTTGAATAGCCTTGCTTTTTTCGGACAGGATTTCGTCCACGCCCCAGCTGGTGTGGTCGGGCGGAATCGGATTGGTGCTTGCCCAGCTGCCGTTGACGAATTCGTCAAGGTTCTGACAGGCGCTGGCTGCTGGGCCGAGTTCGCTGATGTCGAACGCAGGCGTTGCCGGGGTAGCAGGGGCAGCCGCAGATGTCTGCGGTGCGGTGTTTGCCGGCGTGCCGATGTCTTCGGCGTTGCGCTTGCAGCCCGCCAGTGCCACAAGCAGTGCAACGGCGAGCGTGGAAGTCTTGAACAATGGCATGAACGTCGGCCGTGTAAGAAACGAGGAACGCCGAGCATAAGCGGGCGCGGCCCTGCCTGCGTACACGTTGAGCTTTGTTGAGGCTTATGCGCCGATACCGTGATGGATGCAGGTCCAACCGCGTGCAGTGTGCCGCGAGGGCGGCGGTCGGATGCTTGACGCGGTTGGTTGAATTGTTGTCGGTCGCAATGCATGTGGCTGGCCGGCGTGATTCACCTACCAAGCAAAAGAAAAAGCGACAGAATCAAAAAAAACGGGCGACGATCTTTCGATCGCCGCCCGCCTGATTTACCACGCGTGCGCAATTACCAGATCACAACCTGCTGATCGCCCTGACGCACCATCGCATCGCCTGCCTTGCACGAGAACGCGGCGGCAAATGCCGGCATGTTCGACGGTGCACCGATGGCGCGGAAGTTGGCTGGCGCGTGCGGGTCGGTCTTCAACCGCACTACCAGTTCTTCCGGGGTGAAGTTGCGACGCCACACCGTGGCCCAGTTGAGGAAGAAGCGCTGGTCGCGGGTGATGCCGTCGGTCTTGGGGTCGTCCTTGCCGGCAGTAGCGGTCTTCATGGCGTCGTAAGCGGTGTTGAGGCCGCCCAGGTCGGCGATGTTTTCGCCCAGGGTCAGGTCGCCCTTGACCTTGTCGCCAGCCGGCGTGCGGTAGCCGTCGAACTGCGCGACGAGCTTGCCGGTGCGGCCCTTGAACGCATCCAGATCCTTTTGCGTCCACCAACCCGGATCAGGGATGAAGTTGCCATCGGCACCGAAGCGGCTGCCCTGGTCGTCGTAACCGTGCGTCATTTCATGCCCGATCACCGCGCCGATACCACCGTAGTTCATTTCCTCCGGTGCATTCGGGTCGAAGAACGGCGGCTGCAGGATGGCGGCCGGGAACACGATCTCGTTCTGCAGCGGGTTGTAATAGGCATTGACCGTCTGCGGGCTCATGCCCCATTCGGTCTTGTCCACCGGCTTGCCGACCTTGGACAGGTTCCACTTGTAGTTGAATTCCTGCGCGGCCAACACGTTGCCCAGGTAGCTATCGCGACTGGTGGCAAGGCCGTTCCACTCGCGCCACTTGTCCGGGAAGCCGATCTTGGGCGTGAAGCTTTCCCACTTGGCGATCGCCTTGGCCTTGGTCTCCGGACTCATCCAGTCCAGCTTCTCGATGCGCGCCTTCAATGCGGTGCGCAGGTTGCTCACCAGGGTTTCCATCTTGGCTTTGGAATCGGCCGGGAAGGCGACCTTGACGTACATCTGGCCCAGCGTTTCGCCGGCCTGGCCGTTGATGGTGGCCAGCACGCGCTTCCAGCGCGGCTTGATTTCCTTCTGGCCGCGCAGGGTCTTGTTGTAGAACGCGAAGTTCTCATCGACGAACGGCTGGCTCAGGAACGGCGAAGCGCTATCGACGGCGTGGAAGCGCAAGTAAGCGCGCCAGATCGCCGGGTCGGTGTCGGCGATCATCTTGCTCACTTCCTGATGGAAGGCCGGGATCGCCAGCGAGAACATCTCCGGCGTGGCCACGCCCTGCGACTTGAAGAACTCGGTCCACGACCAGTTCGGGGTCAGCTTGTCGGCATCGGCCGGGGAAATCGGGTTATAGGCCAGCGAGGCGTCGCGCGACATCTGCGTGCTGGTCTTGGAGACCTTGGCCAGGCGGGTTTCGAACGCGACCACCTGCTTGGCCTGCGCGGTGGCATCGGCTGCCGCGACGCCGGACAGCTCCAGCACCTTGGCGATGTGCGCCTGGTATGCCTCCAGCTTGGCCTTGTTGCCGGCGCTGGTGTAGTACTCCGGGTCCGGCAGGCCCAGGCCGCCCTGCATGGCGTAGGCGATGTTCTGGCTGGACTTCTTGAAATCGGCTTCGGCGCCGAAGCTGAAGAGCGCGTTGTCGCCCTTGGCGGCGCTGCTGCGCAGATAGTCGACCAGCTTGGCCTGGTCGCTGATGGCGTCGATGGCGCCCAGCTGCGGCTTCAGCGGCTCGATGCCCTGGGCGTTGATCTTGGCTTCGTCCATGCCGGTCGACCACAGGTCGCCGACGATCTTTTCCACACCGGTGGCGCCGGTGTCGGCCGCGGCCTGTTCGGCCAGCTGCTGCTGGATTGCGTTGGAGCGCTCGTCGAGCATTTCGAACGCGCCCCAGCTGGTGCGGTCGCCCGGCACCGGATTGGCAGCCAGGAACTTGGCGTTTGCGTAGGCGTTCAGATCGGTACAGGCGTTGCCATTGGCATCCAGATCGGCCGCGGTGAATTGGTTCACCGCCGGCAGCTTGCTCTGGTCCAGGGTCAGCGTCTTGGGCGCGGCGGGCGCGGCCGCTGCAGTATCGCCAGCCGGGGCCGCAGGCGCGGCGTCGTCGGACTTCTTGCAACCGCTCAGCGCGGCCGCTACGGCCAGGGTCAGCGTCAATAGATGAGGTGTTCGAATCACAAAGGCTCCAGGAGCGACAGTCGATTGGGAAGCCCCGTCACGGGGCCGTGGCCGGCACTCTACGCCTCGCCAGCCGACAGGCATGGTGTCGAAGGTCATGGATGCGGGGTGTGTAGAAACGCGGGTTCGGGGTGCGCTTGCGTGCCGCTGCGCGCGCATGGGACTGCACCTAGCGGCAGTCCGGTGCTGTCGCGTTCCACGCGCCGCGGCTCCGGACCACACTCGTGGTCGCTTGGCCTGGTCGTCGATGTCTATGGAGGTGAGCGGACAGCGCATAGCGATCGAGGCAGCCGCCATTGCTCGAATGGTCCGGCTGCGCAAGCGGTGCTATATACGGCTGCATGCCTACCGCTTCCCAACCGTTGGACGCTTTGATCATCGGCGCCGGCCATAATGGCTTGGTATGTGCTGCGTATTTGGCCCGGGCCGGCAAACGCGTGCTGGTACTGGAAGCGCGCGACGTCGTTGGCGGCGCAGCTGTTACCGAAGAGTTCCACCCTGGTTTCCGCAACTCCGTCGCGTCCTACACCGTGTCGTTGTTGCAGCCCAAGGTCATCGCCGATCTCGCGTTGGAACGGCATGGGTTGCGCGTGGTTGCGCGCCGCATCAATAATTTTTTGCCGCAGCCCAATGGCGAGTATCTGCTGGCTGGCGCGGGGCGTACCGCTGAAGAAATCGCCAAGTTCTCTGTGCGCGATGCAGCTGCATTGCCAGCGTACGAAGCGCATCTGGAACGATTGGCCGACGTGTTGCGGGCATTGGCATTGCAGGCGCCGCCGAATGTGACCGAGGGCGGATGGTTGCAGGCGTTGCCGCAGCTGTGGCGCGCGGGCAAAGTGGGGCTACAGCTGCAGGACTTAACGCTTGCGTTGCGACAAGACCTGCTTGATCTATTTACGATTTCGGCCGCCGAGTATCTGGATCGCTGGTTCGAAAGCGCACCGATCAAGGCGTTATTCGGCTTCGACGGCATCGTCGGCAATTACGCCAGCCCGTACACACCGGGCACGGCGTACGTGTTGTTGCATCACGTGTTCGGGCAAAGCAACGGCGTCAAAGGCGCCTGGGGCCACGCGATCGGCGGCATGGGCGCCATCACCCAGGCGATGGCCGCCAGTGCGCGCGAATACGGCGCGCAGATTCGCACCGGCTGTGCGGTGGATCGGGTGTTGGTGGAGCAGGGGGATGCGGTGGGCGTGGTGACGGTCGATGGCGAAACGCTGCGCGCGCGTGCCGTGGTTGCAAACGTCAACCCGAAGTTGCTCTACCAGCGTTTGATGCGAGCCGAGGACGTACCAGAGGCCACGCGCGAACGCATCGTCCATTACCGCTGCGGATCCGGCACGTTCCGCATGAATGTTGCACTGTCGCGTCTTCCCGATTTCACTGCATTGCCCGGCGCCGGCGACCATCTCACTGCCGGCATCATCCTGGCGCCGAATCTCGATTACATGGACCGCGCCTGGCAGGATGCACGCGCCTTGGGATGGTCGCGCGAACCGGTGGTCGAATTGCTGATACCCAGCACGCTGGACGACTCGCTGGCACCGCCCGGCCAGCATGTGGCCAGCCTGTTCTGTCAGCACGTGGCACCCACATTGCCAGATGGCCGCCACTGGGACGACCATCGTGACGAAGTCGCCGATCTGATGATCGCCACCGTGGAGCGCTACGCACCGGGATTTACCGCATCGATCCTGGGCCGCCAGGTGCTGAGTCCACTGGACCTGGAACGTATCTTTGGCCTGGTCGGCGGCGACATCTTCCACGGCGCACTCAGCCTCAACCAACTGTTCAGCGCACGCCCGATGCTGGGGCAGGGTGCCTATCGCGGTGCGGTTCCGGGTTTATATCTCTGCGGCGCGGGAACACACCCTGGTGGCGGGGTGACAGGGGCGCCTGGACATAATGCGGCGCGGGTGATTTTGGGGGGATGATGCGGCCAGCGATGGCAGCCAAAAAAAGGCCCCGAAAGAACCGGGGCCAGAGACAGTACGTCTGCAGGGCGAAGGTGAGTGAACCCACCTTCGCCTTTGCACGCGATCAAACGATCAGAAATCGTATGACGCAGTCAGACGCATGTAGCGCGGCTGGTTGTAGCTCCAGGCTTCGGTGCCAAGCCCGTACGTGTTGGACACGGTCCGGCGAGTGACCTCATTGGTGCTGGAGATGCGATTGACCGAACGGTCATTCAGTACATTGAATACATTCAGCGAAAACGCCAGCTTGTGATCGGCGAAGCCTGGACGATACGTGACACCTAGATCGAGGTTTTTGATCCATGGAGTCTCGCCAGCGCCGCCCGCAGATACAGGCTGGCCATAGCAGTAGTGATACGACGAGCCATAACCGACCGGATCGTAATCCAGCGCTGCAGCGTCGGGGCCGGCGTAATAGCCCAGGCAGGACTTCGGTGTGCCCGACATCACCCTGACCGTGGCAGATGCCAGCCATTCTGGAGTGAATTGGTAGGCACCGAACGCCTTCAACTGATGGCGACGATCATTGGCCAGATTGCCACCTGCGTAGTACATCAGCTGGGCTGCATCCCAGTCCTGAGTTTTGGAGATGTCGGATTGCCCAAGATCTGACTTCACCTGTCCTTCTGTGTTGCCGTACAGGTGCGACCAGGTGTAATCGACGCGGCCGTACCACTTTTCATCGAACGGATGCTCGATGAAGAGATCCACGGCAACGTAGTTGCGCTTGGCTTTGTCGGTGAAGCCCCAATCGGACTGCGACATACGCAGCTGGGTATAGCCAGAGCCATCGGTGTTGGCAAGGTTGAAGGTGTTGGTTTCGCCAGGGTTGAACATCACGCAACCAGGAATGCTCACGCTGCTCGGGTCGCCGCCTGCTGCTTGGAGCGCATCGGACATGCGTCCTGGATCGCAGACATCGTCGATCGCGGTCTGCAATTTGCGGTAGGTGACCTTGGCGCCTGAATTCCATTTTTCGCCAAGCGTTTTTTCGAAGCCGATCAGGAACTCGTCTTGATACTGCGACTTCAGATCGCTTGGGGCGAACGAGTTCGGATCCGGTGCCTCACCATATTCACCATTGGAGGAAACCGGTCCGGGGCCGAGCGCAGTCAGGCCAGTTGGTTCACCGTTGGCGTCGATCCCGGTGTAGGTGAAATATTCGTTCGTGAACGTCGAGGCCGATGCTCCACGAATGGCGACCTGATTGGGCAGCGCCAGATAGTAACGACCGACGTTAGCGAACACTTTGAAGGAAGAGTCGCCAAAGACATCCCAGCTCACCCCAACACGTGGCGCCCATTGGTCACCACTGTCCACGTAGGCCACATGATCGCTGTTGTAGTTGGTGAACTTGTCGTTGCGGATACCCAGCGTGAGGAGCCAGTTATCGTTGACCTGCCACCGATCTTCCAGGTAGTAGGCCTTCTGCTCGACTGACATGCTGGTAGCTGTAGTGAAGATACGGCGGTTCACGAAGTAGCCATTACCTCCGGAGGGGCCAACGCCCAGCGCACCATTGATGGGTTCGCTGGGATCGTCCTGGCTGCCGTAGATCCAGCGATACCCTGGACCACTGGTAAATACGCCTTCGTCGTAGGCGTTGAAGGACATATTGTCCACGCCGGCGGTCAAGTCATGATCGCCCAGACGATAGTTCAGCTCCAGACGCAGATTGCGGCTCTTATTGATCGGGTCTGCTGCCTTGACAGTCGTGGTGGCCTGCCGGTTGGTAATACGCCGGCCGCCGGTGATTGCCGGGTCCTGCAGAGTCGAACTGGCGATATTGGGTAATGCGGATGCGCCAGGGTTGAACTGTTGGTTGTGCTGAGTATCGCGTCCCCACGTTGCATTGAGGGTCAGGTCGTCGGTGATGTAGCTGGTGAACTTTACGATATCGACACTGTCTTTTAGCTTGTACGTATCCGTGAACAGCCCGGAAGGACCCTGATCCGTAAGTGTTGCATAGTCGTAATTGTTGTATACGCCCGAACGTCGGTCGTTATTTTCGATGCGTGTATATTCGAGGATGTTGCTGTCGTTGATGTTCCAGTCCAGTTTGCCGTAGAACTTCGGCGAACTGTTCTCATAATGGCTGCGTCCTTGGTCGCTGGCGGCCGTCGCAATATTGGTGGTTGCTCCGTCGACCTTGTCCGTTTCGCCGGCCACGAACAGGAACAGGCGATCCTCGATCAGCGGGCCACCTGCGTACGCGCTGTAAACGGTCCTGTTCTGCACGTCGCCCTTGCCGCGGCGATAGATCGTGCCGGGCAGTTCATCATCTTCATAACCGTAATTCGCCGGAAGTTCGCTATTCGGATACCAAGCATCGCCGCGTGAGCTCGCCAGCGATTTGGGTTCCCATACCGCTTGCGCTCCGAAATGCCACTCGTTGGTGCCGCGCTTGCCCACCTGGCTGATGACGCCGCCGGTCGAGCGGCCGTACTTTGCGCTGTAGCCGCCTGTATAGGTTTCCTGCTGGTCGATGGCGCCGTAAGGGAGACTGAGCCCGCCGAGGTTGTTGAACGGGTTGGTGACGTTAACGCCGTTGATGTAATAAGCGTTTTCCGTCACACCCGCGCCGCCAAAGGAGATGGTTGAGCGCGAGCCATTGTTGAACGCTCCGCTTCCGGAGATAGCACCCGGCGCCAACAACGCAATCGCTTCTGCACTGCGTCCCAGCGGCAGAGTGGCCAGCTGCTCGGAGGTGATCACCGAACGCGAACTGGTCGAACTCACATCGATCTTCGGTGCGTTGGCGGCAGTGACCGTGATCGCGCCAAGCGTGGTCGCATCGGCGTTGCTCGCGGCGCTGGCGCCTGCAAACGACACTTCGGTGCCCGAGCCGACGCGCAGCTGCACATTCTTGCGGGTATCGACGACCTGGTCGCCGCGCTTCAGGGTGACGGTGTAGGCGCCAACCGGCAGCGAGCCGAGGTTGTAGCGGCCGTTTGCGTCGATGGTGATGGTGCGGCTCAGGCCGGTGTCGCTCTGCACGACGATCGTGCTGCCGGCTTCGGAGGGGGCGCTGCCGTAGATGCTGCCGGTGGTGCTCTGCGCGTAGACCGCGCCGTTGGTTAGGCAAGCACCGAGCACGACGGCGAGAGCGGTGCGCTTGAGGACTTGGCGACGAAACTGATTGCTCATTCCTGACCTTTCAACTGGGAGTGCGGATAAGGGACGGTCATCGGGGAGTCAGATGGCCTTAACCCGAACGTAATGAATGTCTGCTTTGCAGCGCAAGCAGTTGAAACGATTTATTAATGAAATAGGCGGGATCCGCATCCGAAGTGAGGAATTCGGCACACATTCAAGCCGTGCGACACATGCAAAGAAACAACCTCAACAACAAGCGGGATTCGGTAGTTACATTCGATACAGATAAGCTGGGTGGCGCGAAGCAAGCGCGACCACAGCGCGAGAATCGGCCTCTTGGGAGACGCATCGCGCTCCAGCTCGCCACGTCGCCGCCAAAAAAAAGCCCCGACAAGCGGGGCTTTTTCCTACGTGTCACTCCCGGTCAAAACCGCACCGTCGTTCCCAGGTAGAAGAACCGGCCGACGTTGTCATACAGCGCCGAGTTGAAATCCGAGCCGAAGTAGTTGCGCGGCGGATCCTTGTCGAAGGCATTGTCGATGCCGAGGTAGACGTCGATCTTCGAGCCGGGGAATTGATAGCCGAACTGGAAGTTGTGATACGTGTACGAGCCGTTCTTGATCGGGCTGGCCGAACCCGGGTTGCTGTTGTAGCTCTCCGGGGTCACACGCAGGTTGCCGTCCACATAGTTCATGTCCCACGAGGCGCGCCATTCGTTCCAGTTGTACTTGGTCTGGAACTGCGCGCGCCAGCGCGGGTCGGTCACGTAGGTCACGTATTCGTCGTATTCCTGCGGGAAATCCTGAAAGACCCATTCGCGCGACTGGATCAGCCGGGTACCGACCAGCCGCAGCACCGTGTTGCCTTCGCCGATCTGGAAGCGGTAATCCATTTCCAGATCCACGCCGACGCGGCGCGAGCGGGCCAGGTTTTCGTTCAAAGCCTGCCAACCAATGATGCTGTGCTCGGGGTAGATGCGGCCCTGTGGGTCGGTAAAGCCGCCCAGCGGGGCGCGCTGTACGAAGCCGCAAAAACTGTTGTTGACGCCGCCCGGGTTGTCCACGCAGCGCGTGGCATTGGTCTCGGCCGTCACCGTACCGATGGCATCGCGCAGATCGATGCGCCAGTAGTCGATCGACATGCCGAAGCCTTCGAAGAACTCCGGCTGCCACACCAGTCCGTACGACAGGCTGCGTGCGCGCTCCGGCTTCAACTCCGGATTGCCGCCGCTCACGCCGGGACGGGTCGAGGTAAAGGTGTCGATCCAGCCGACCGGCACGCCCAACGCGCTGCAGTTGGACTGGCGCAATCCCACATCGCCGGCGGTACCAGGACGATTGGAATTGGTCGGCAGGTAGTTGCAGGGGTCGTTGATGGTGGCGAAGTTCTCGCTCTGCGAGTCGTACAGCTCGCCGATGCTGGGCGCACGCACCGCCTGCGCCAGCGTGCCGCGCAACCGCAGCGACGGGATGATGGTCCAGTCCAGACCGATGTTCCAGGTCTTGGTCGAGCCGATGCTGTCGTAGTCCGAATAGCGCCCGGCCACATCCAGCGCCAACCGGTCTACGCCCGGCAGGCCGGCCAGCAACGGAATGGTGCTTTCGACGAAGATTTCCTTGACGGTGTACTCGCCGCCGCTGTTGGGGATGGCGTTGAGGAAGGTCACGCCCGAGGCTGCCAACGGATCGGTGATTTCCTCGCTTTGTTCCTTGCGGTATTCCACGCCGCCGGCAATGCCGATGTCGCCGGCCGGCAGCGACAGCAGATTGCTGTTGGCCACCGACGCACTGAACACGGTTTGCTGGATCTTGGCCTGCGCGCGCGCGGTGGTGTTGAACCAGGCGGCAGCTTCCGGCGTGACCGCGCCATTGCCGAAGACGCTGAAAGGCACGCAGCCTTCGCGCGCCAGTGCCGAATACACACGATTGGTGTTGGGGTTGATCGCGTTCGGGTCCAGCGTGGTGCGGCAGACGATATTGCCGCTGGCATCGCGCGCAGCATCGATGCCAGCCTGCCAGCGCTCGTTGATGCGGTTGTTGAGGTTGAGGCGGTCCACCGTGGTCTTGCCATAGTTGGCAGACACGTCGTAGGTCCAGTTGTCGGTGAAGTTGCCTTCGGCACCGAGCACGGCGCGGTAGGTTTTGCGCTCGATGTTTTCGCCGCGACGGCCGGCATCGACGTTGAAACGGTTCATCAGGATCTGGGTGGCGCCGCGCGAATCCATCAGCGCGCCGAGCTGCGGGCTGACATACGGGTTCTGCCGGCGCACGCGCAGCGAGCTATCGAATGCGGGCTGGCCGAAGAATTCCGAATCGGTCTCGCTGTACTTGCCTTCGAAGAACAGGCGATGGTTTTCGCTCAGTTCGAAGTTCACCATCGTGTTGACGCTCTTGCGATCGAAGCCCGGCTGCAGGTCGGCGACCGCATTGAGATCGACAAAATCGCAATCCACGCACGAGGTATTGCTGACCACCGTGCCGTTGTAACGGTTGCGGCGGAAGCTGCCATCTTCACCGAACAGATAGCGGTTGCCGTAGGTGGCCGGATTGCGGAAATCGAACGTGCCCAGGTTGAAGGTGCCGCCGTAAGAGGTGCTGTGGTTGCCGCCCGGGCCGCTGAGCACGGTCTGCGGGTTGCTTTCGCTCGGTGGGCGGGTCGGATCGAAGCTGGGGTTCTGCACGCTGACCAGATACTCGCGGCCAATGGCGCGGTTGCCGCGACCGAAGCGATCCTGCTTGCTGTACTCGCCCGAGATCGCAATATTGCCGCGGCCTTCGGCAAAGTCGGTGCCGGCAGAAAAGCTGGCGAACGAGCGGTTGTAGTTGCCCTCATCGGCCAGGCCGGTTTGCGCCCGCGTTTCGAAGCCAGTGAAGTTCTTCTTGAGGATGAAGTTGACCACGCCGGCCACCGCATCGGCGCCGTACACCGCCGACGCGCCGCCGGTGATGACCTCCACGCGCTCGACCCATTCCACCGGAATCGTGTTGACGTCCACCGCGGTCGAGCCGGGGCTGGAGCCCACATGGCGGCGACCGTTGACCAGCACCAGGGTGCGGTCGGTGCCCATCCCGCGCAGGTCGAGCAGACCCAGGCCGGCGGTGCCGATGAAGCGGGTGGAGTTGCCCAGCGTGTAGCTCGGTGCCAGGGCTGGCATGCGCGCCATCAGGTCGCTGATGGTGGTCGCGCCGGTGGCGCGGATCTCTTCGGCGGTGATCGCGGTGACCGGCGACGGCGTGACAAAGCCGGTACGCGCAATGCGCGAGCCGGTGACGGTCACCTTGTCCAGATCGGTGGTGCCGGGAGCTACACCATTTTCGGATTGCGCGGCGACGTGGCCGGCGGGGGCGACCAGCGCGACCAACAGGGCGGCGCTCAAACGATGACGGCGGGTAGATTGCGGGAGACGACTCGACATGAACGTGCGGATTCCTTGCTGGGATGAGTCCAACAGCCATGCTCACTGAGTGCGGGCTGAATTGATCCCCGACCGTAACAAGTCCTTCACCATGTGTCCACAATTGTGAAATATGTCGAGGATTGGCACGCGTGCCCCTGGCGCCGTCGTGTGCCTCGGAGCGAGGGCGATATCGGGGGCAACCAGCACGAGCCGGTAAACTGAGCGCCATTCGCGGCGCGCGCTGGGCGTTGGTCCTCGCGACCGCACACGACGAAACGGGACAGCTAATGGCAATGATGTTGGACAACAATGCGCGCGTAGTGACCGGCCACGCAGCAGGCAGTCAGGCATGAGCGGCGAACGCAGGATCGCCGCGCACGCGGTGCAGGGCGCGCTGGCGCCGCATCCACGCATCCGCAATGTCATTGCGGTGGGGTCGGGCAAGGGTGGGGTGGGCAAGTCCACCACCGCGGTGAATCTGGCGTTGGCGCTGCGGCAGCAGGGCGCGCGCGTCGGCGTGCTGGACGCGGATATCTACGGGCCGAGCGTGCCGGCGATGCTGGGGTTGAGCGGCAAACCCGACAGCCCGGACAATAAGTCGATCGAGCCATTGCGTGCGTTCGGGATCGAGGCGATGTCGATCGGCCTGTTGGTCGATCAGGACACGCCGATGATCTGGCGCGGGCCGATGGCCACCTCGGCCCTGACCCAGCTGTTCAACGACACGCTGTGGGACGACCTGGATTACTTGCTGATCGATCTGCCGCCCGGCACCGGCGATATCCAGCTGACCCTGTCGCAGAAGATTCCGGTGGCCGGCGCGGTGATCGTGACCACGCCGCAGGACATCGCCACGCTGGATGCGCGCAAGGCGCTGAAGATGTTCGAAAAGGTCGAGGTGCCGGTGTTGGGCATCATCGAGAACATGGCGGTGCATACCTGCAGCAACTGCGGCCATCGCGAGCATCTGTTCGGCGAAGGCGGCGGCGAGCGCA
The DNA here is from genome assembly GCF_001423585.1 of Xanthomonas sp. Leaf148. GTDB lineage: Bacteria > Pseudomonadota > Gammaproteobacteria > Xanthomonadales > Xanthomonadaceae > Xanthomonas. Next base: position 1,766,779 of record NZ_LMOP01000008.1, read on the forward strand.
TGGCGGCGCAGTACGGCGTGCCGTTGCTGGGGTCGTTGCCGTTGGCGATTGCGATCCGCGAGCAGGGCGATGCCGGCCAGCCAATCGTGATCGCCGCGCCGGACTCTGCTGCCGCGCAGGCCTACCTGGCGGCAGCCAGGCGGCTGTCGGAAGAGTTGGGCAAGCGTCCGCGCGCCAGTATTCCGATTTCCGCCTCGCTGCTGTAATCCGCCGGCCGGCCTCTGGTGCCGGCCGCTGCTAGACTTTGCCGTCTTTCGCGCGGGCCGACCGGCCTGCCGCCTACCGTCTTCAAGGAACACCGCATGAGCATCAAGAGCGACCGCTGGATCAAGCGCATGGCCGAGCAGCACGCGATGATCGAGCCGTTCGAGCCCGGCCAGATCAAGCACGACGCAGCAGGCCAGCGCATCGTCAGCTTCGGCACTTCCAGCTACGGCTACGACGTGCGTTGCTCGCGCGAGTTCAAGATTTTCACCAACATCAACTCGACCATTGTCGACCCCAAGCATTTCGACCCAGGCAGCTTTGTCGATGTCGAATCGGATGTCTGCATCATCCCGCCGAACAGCTTTGCGCTGGCACGCACGGTGGAATATTTCCGCATCCCGCGCGATACGTTGGTGGTGTGCCTGGGCAAGAGCACCTACGCGCGCTGCGGCATCATCGTCAACGTCACCCCGCTGGAGCCGGAGTGGGAAGGCCACGTGACGCTGGAATTCAGCAACACCACGCCGCTGCCGGCGCGCATCTATGCCAATGAAGGCGTGGCGCAGATGCTGTTTTTCCAGTCCGACGAAGTATGCGAAACCTCGTACAAGGATCGCGGTGGCAAGTACCAGGGCCAGACCGGCGTGACCTTGCCGCGCACGTGATGCGCTGCATGGGTGTCGACGTAAGCGCGTCGGCAGCCGGCGGCAGCAGGGCCGTGACGCGCGGAGGCCATATCAAGGGTGTGCGGTGCACGGGATGCGTCGTGTGCCTGCGTGGCACATAGCGTGCGAGGTCGCTATCCCCAGCGCTCCTGGCCCGCAGCTCAGTCGGTTGCCAGCACCGGTTTGCGGCGACGCATCAGCTGGTGGACGCCGGCCCAGATGATCATCAAGGGCCACCATGCTGCAATCACGTCGCCCAGGTCGATGCGGCTCAGGCCAAGATTGTTGAGCAGGAACATCCCGCCCATGACGATCAAAAACAGGCCGGAAGTCAGTCGGTAATGCATGGCGGCGTCCTCGTTGGGTGTGAGGCCATGCTGCGCGCGATGGCCCCGCCAATCAGGTGCCGGAAGTCAACAGTTGCGGGTGACAGTCGTCATGTCGCGCTGCTGCCGGGTGCGCATTGATCGTGAGTTGTCATCAGGGCGCACGCGGTAACGACGACGGACGCGATGGTCATGGTCGTTGCAACATCGGAAATGGTGTTGGATCAGAAAATGGTGCTGGATCAGAACGCTTCATCGAATGCACTAGGCTTCGCACGTACCCTCATCCGCCCCTTCGGGGCACCTTCTCCCGAGGGGAGAAGGTGGGCATTGCGGCTGAACTGCTACGGGAACTACCAGCGCGGAGGCACCGCTGTGACGACTCCCCAATCCCGACGCCCCAATCCCAGCCCCACCTACTTGCCACGCCCGAACAACATGCCGATGCCGCAGGCCACCAGCGCGGCCGGCCACCAGGTGGCGATCAGCTTGCCCAGACTGAGATTGGTCCAGCCCAGGTTGTTGGCCAGAAACAGCAGGCCCACGAGGATCAGGATCAGCGCGGCGACGACATTGGATTTCATGCGAGAGGGCAGCTTGGCGAACGGGCGCCTATCGTAGCCGCTGCGCCCATGCCGCGACACGCTCGTGTAAGGCGTCGGCGGCAAACCGCTGTGCCTGGCCGCTGCCCCAGACCGGGCCCGGCCAGGCCGCATCGCCGGGATGACGGCCGACCAGGTGCACATGCAGCTGCCGCACGATATTGCCCAGCGCCCCGATGTTGAGCTTGGTCACGACAGGCTCCACGCGCAGCAACTGCGAGAGCTGGTTGATCTCGGCCAGCAACAAGCGCTGCTGGCCGCCATCCAGATCGATCCACTCGCTGACATCGGCCACCCGCGGCACCAGCACCAGCCAGGGGAAGCGGGTGTCGTCCATCAAGCGCACCTGCGACAGCGGCCCGTCGGCGACGAATACGCTGTCGGCCGCCAGCCGCGCATCCAGCTCGAAGTCGCTTGCCGCAGGGGCGCTCGATGCCGGTGCGCTCATCCCAGATGCGCCTCGAAGAAGCCCAGGGTGCGTTCGAGCGCACGCTCGGCGCTGTCGGCGTCGTAGTGGTTGGGGTCGATGCTGCGGTTGAAGGCATGGCCGGTGGGATACACGAAGGTTTCCATCTGCGGTAGTTTTTCGCGGTGCGCCTGGATCGCTTCCGGCGGGATGCTGGCGTCCTGTTCGCCGAAGTGGAACATCACCGGCGCCTTGGGCGTTTCGTCCAGCAGCTGGGTGTTGCGGCCGCCGTAATAGCTCACCGATGGCAGGCCCAGGCGGATGGCCGACAGCAGCGCCACCGAGCCGCCCCAGCAATACCCCACCGTGCCCACCTTGCCGGCGCGGGTCAGCAAGGTGGCGGCGGATTTGACCACCTCCACTGCGCGTTCCAGGCCCACCGCGTTGGCCAGGGCCAGGCCGCGTTGCACGCTGGGCTGGTCGTACGGCAGTTGCACGTCCTTTTCTTCCAGATCGAAGAAGGCCGGCGCCAGCACTTCATAGCCGCGTGCGGCGTAGTCGTCGGCGACCGCGCGGATATGTTCGTTGACGCCGAAGATTTCCTGGATCACCACCAGGCCGCCGCGCGGGCTGGAGGCGGGGGTGGCGTGCCAGGCGGCAACCTGGCCGTCGGGGGTGTCGAGCGTGGTCCAGTGACCCATGGGAATTCCTGATGTGCAGCGAGGGAGGCGCGCATTATCGACCGGACCGGCATGGTGAAAAGTGAGGGTTTCGCAAAGCCGGCCGGGCTGGCGCGTCTTTGCGGTTCAGAGCGTTGCCCGCACGCCGCTATAATTGGCCCTGCCCAGGCCCCAGGCCGCTCCACTTCCCAGGCTCCTGCTTCCATGTCCCAGCTGAACCCCAAAGTCGGCTTCGTCAGCCTTGGCTGCCCGAAGGCGCTCGTCGATTCCGAACGCATCCTCACCCAGCTGCGCGTGGAGGGCTACGACATCGTGCCCAGCTACGACGCGGCCGACGTGGTGGTGGTCAACACCTGCGGCTTCATCGATTCGGCGGTGACCGAATCGCTGGATGCGATCGGTGAGGCGATGAACGCCAATGGCAAGGTGATCGTCACCGGCTGCCTGGGCAAGCGCCCCGAGCAGATCCGCGCGGCCTACCCGCAGGTGCTGGCGGTGTCCGGCCCGCAGGACTACCAGAGTGTGATGGAGGCGGTACATGCGGCCTTGCCGCCGCGTCACGACCCGTTCGTGGACCTGGTGCCGGACTACGGCATCAAGCTGACCCCGCGCCATTACGCGTACTTGAAAATTTCCGAAGGCTGCAACCACCGTTGCAGCTTCTGCATCATTCCCTCGATGCGTGGCGATCTGGCCTCGCGTCCCGTGGACGAGGTGCTGCGCGAAGCCGAGCGGCTGGTGCGTGGCGGCGTCAAGGAACTACTGGTGGTGTCGCAGGACACCTCGGCCTATGGCGTGGACCTGAAGTACGCCGAGCGCCCGTGGCGCGACCGCATGTACCAGACCCGCATGAAGGCGCTGTGCGAAGGCTTGTCGGAGCTGGGCGTGTGGACGCGCCTGCATTACGTGTATCCGTATCCGCACGTGGACGATGTGATTCCGTTAATGGCCGAAGGCAAGCTGCTGCCGTATCTGGACATCCCGTTCCAGCACGCCAGCCCGCGCATCCTCAAGCTGATGAAGCGGCCCGGTGCGGTGGAAAAAACCCTCGAGCGCGTGCAGCGCTGGAAGGCGATGTGTCCGGAGATCACGGTGCGCTCGACCTTCATCGTCGGCTTCCCCGGCGAGACCGAGGCCGAGTTCGAATCGCTGCTGGAGTTTCTGGATCAGGCGCAGCTGGACCGTGTCGGTGCATTCGCCTACTCGCCGGTGGACGGCGCCAGTGCCAATGCGCTGCCCGACCCGGTGCCGGAAGAAGTGAAGCAGGAGCGCCTGGCGCGCTTCATGGCCAAGCAGGCGGAGATTTCCGCCATGCGGCTGGAAGCCAAGATCGGCAGCGTGCAGCAATGCCTGGTCGATCTGATCGAAGACGACATCGCCGTAGCCCGTTCGCGCGCGGACGCGCCGGAGATCGACGGCCTGGTGCATATCCAGAACGGCGGCGAGCTTGGGCTGAAGGTCGGCGACCTGATCGATGTGGAAATCACCGACAGCGATGAACACGATTTGTTCGGCGACGCATTGCCGCCTACCGGCGCTGCCCAGCAGGGGCGCGCGCTTAACCTGCAGATGGTGTAACCGGCCGCAAGCCGGCGCACGTTGCGCAACAGCAACGTGCGACACCAAGCCGCCACAGGCCTATCGTAGGGGCGCGTCAGAGCGCGACAGGGCTGTTCCCGATCAAGCCAACCGCGCACGCTGCGCCCCTATAGCGCAGCCGATCGCTTCAGTTGCCTGCGCGTTGCTCCGCGCCGAGCGCATCGCCCAACAGGGTGTCGCTCATGTCAGCGCGCGATGCTTCTTGCCGATAACACCATCGCGCAAAGGCGCCTTTACAGCTCAGCCGCCTGCGTCACCTGCTTACTGACTGCCGTAATCCACCGACACCACCACAAAGGTGTGCTTCCCGGCCGGCAGTTGCGCCTCGAACTCATCGTCCACACGCTTTTTCAGCAGCGCGCGCGCCAGCGGCGAGTCGATGCTGATCCAGCCCAGGCCGGCATCGGTTTCGTCCGGACCGACGATGCGATAGCGCAACAGCTCGCCACTATCGGCATCTTCCAGCTCCACCTGCGCGCCAAAAAACACCGCGTGCGGGTCGGTGGGCGCGGTATCCACCACGCGCAACGCTTCCAGGCGTTTACTGAGATAGCGCACACGGCGGTCGATCTCGCCCAGCTGCTTCTTGCGATAGGTGTACTCGGCATTTTCCGATCGATCGCCCTCGGCGGCAGCCGCGGCCAGTGCGCGCACCACCTCGGGCCGCCGCACCCGCCACAGATCTTCCAGTTCGACCTTCAGACGGGTGTGACCCTCGGGCGTGATCAACGCGGTGCTCTTTTCGGCGGGCGGGCGCCAGCGGCTCATGTCGGGCTTGGAGTGTCGGACAGCGGGGGCGCGATGCTAGCGCGCATGGACGGCTTGCGCATCTGCCGCCGCCCGGCGAAGCTTTGCGCCATTCTCGGACACGGACGTTGTCATGTTGCTCATGCCGCTGCACAAACCCTGGTCGCGCCAGAACATTCCGTGGGTGACGCTGCTGCTGGTGCTGATCAATGTCGTTGTCTATGTAGGCTATCAGCGCAAGGACGATGCGCTGGTCGAAAATGCTGTGCATTACTACGTCGCGTCGGGGCTGGGCACACTGGAAGCGCAGGCCCACGCACGCTACCTGGCGCAGACTACCGACCCCAAGCTGCGCACCGCGCGACAGGGCAAGCTGGACAGCGTGCCGGCACCGCAGCGCATCGCGTATCTGGCGCATTTGACACTGCACGATGTCGCCTTTGCGCAGGCCTTGCGCGGCGGCGCGTTGTTTAAGGACGAGGAGCAGATGCGCGAATGGCGCGGTCTACGTGCGCCTTACGATGCCCGCCTGTCCAGGGTGTTCACGCTGCGTCATCTGCAACGCAGTTCGGAGTGGTCGCCGGCGCGGATGCTGACGGCCACCTTCTTGCATGGCGACTTCGATCATTTGCTCGGCAACATGGTGTTTCTGTTGGCGCTGGGTACCTTGCTGGAAGGGGCGATCGGCAGCGGCTGGTTTCTGCTGCTGTATCTACTGGGCGGGTTTGGCGCCAGCGCGACGAGTCTGTGGTGGCGCTGGGGCGAGCCCGGTGGCGGGCTGGGCGCGTCCGGTGCGATCGCCGCATTGATGGGGGCGTTCTGCGTGGTGTGGGGCCGCCGTCGGGTGCGGTTTTTCTACTGGTTTTTTGTGGTCTTCAACTATGTGCGTGGGCCGGCGATTCTGCTGCTGCCACTGTGGCTGGGCTGGGAGTTGTACAGCCTGCTGGGCAGCGATAACGGCGGTGTCGCCTTCGAAGCGCATGCCGGCGGCTTGGTCAGCGGTGCGCTGCTCGGTGCGTTGCTGGTGGCGGTGCGGCAAACCCGCCCGGCCTTCATGGACGAGGACGCCGCCGCACAGGTGGACGACCGCTGGGAGCGGGCGCAGCGCCATCTGGGTCGCATGGAGAACCTTGAAGCCGAGCGGCTGCTCGCCGAGCTTGCCAGCGAGACGCCACACAGCCCGGACGTTGCGCTGGCCCGTTACCGCGTGGCCCGCAACGCCGGACGCACGCAGGACGCCGTGCGCCACGCGCAGACGCTGTTGCACCTGCCCAGCCATAACGCACAACAGACACGCGTCCAGCTGGGCGTGGCAGCAGAACTGAGCAAGGACACGATCGCCGTTGCGCTACCGGCACGCATGGCCCTGGTCGGCGCGTGCCTGCGTACCGGGTTGCTGGCCGATGCCGAACGTTTGTTGAAGGAGTGCGACATCGAGGCGCCACGCGCCGAACTGGCCCAGCAGTGGTTTGTGCTGGCGTTGCGGCACGGCGAACTGCAGGCCGGCGAACAGGGCACGCGGGTGTTGCAGCTGGTGCGCGATCAATTTCCGGAGCAGGGGCAGGCGGTCAAAGCGCGTTTCCTGCTTGAGAACGGTTGACGCAGCTGCGTGTTCGAGTGGATTTCGGAGGTATCGGTGGCAGGCGTTTTAAAGCCGTATCAGCAGCGGCCAGCCGAGCCCAGCGAGCGGTCGTCGGTACGATTGGATGGTGCGCTCAGTACTCACTACATGCCGTTCTGAGAGCCGAGCGCGCGCACTTTCGGCTATGCAGGCGCTTTATGAGGTGGGTCAAACCGGTTTTGAGGGCTGGCCGCCACCGTCCGGCTGCGGCGATGTGTGTTGGACTGCCAAGAGCGGCTAACAGAATGTAGCCAGTAGTCGTCAGGTGGGTGTGGACTGCGCGGAGAGGGCGTACGAGTGGTCCATGCCGCACCGCGCACCGGCCGCGCGCGCCTGGCGGTGAGCGCATTCCTTTTGTTAGATGCGCTACGCCGGTTGGATCGCAACCGCCCGTAACGCCGCATCCAGCTTTGCGCGTTGTGCGGCATCGTCGCAATGCCCCAAGGCGCTTTGCAGGATGACGCGCGCCTGCTCATCGCGGCCGAAACGCTCGGCCAGCATCAGCCCGGCATCCAGCGACCAGCTGGGCAGCATCGGATCGCGTGGCCAGCCTGCGATGGCGGCCAGTAGCCCATCGGTCGCAAGCTGAAACTGCCCGGCCATCTTGGCGCGCTCGGCCAGCAGCGTGGCCTGTCCCGGGAGCAGCGGGGTAAACGCGGCGTCGCTGTCCAGGGCTTCGCGCTGCAACGCAAGCGCGCGGCGCTCCTGCTTCTCCTGCAACAAGCGGTTGATGTACTGCCGGGTGTGCTCGCGCAGCTCGTCGTTGCGATGGTGCTGGCGCAGCAGGCGTTGATACAGCTCGTGCACTGCCAGGCTCACTGCGCGCGAGCGGACCGCGCCACGCAGGGCTTGGAACGCCTCGTCGGAATGCCCGTCGCGCACGTACTGTTCGGCCTCGTCGAGCAGGCGCTGATCCGGGTCGGCGCGTTCGTGCGCAGCCCCGCCGCTAGGGACATAGCCCAGCGCTTCGTGGTACTGGTACACCAGATACCCGAGCAGATGAAAACTGGCGAACAGGGTCCAGATCGAGGTCATCATCACCGTCGCCTCGCGTACCAGCGGCGGCAGATATTTCAGTGCGACGAAGACCGCTGCGGTACCGCTGCCCTGGATCACGTAAAGCAAGCCGTAGGCGGCCAGATACGGCCAGCCGATCCGCAGCGCCATGTCGATCGACACCGCCGGATTGAGCGCGCGGCGCAGGCTGCCATCGATGGCGAGCGAGATCAGCATGCCGGGCAGCAACAGCATGGTGCCCAGATAAGCGATGGTCAGCCCGAATTTACCTGCAAGCGCGGCGGCGACGCCGATCACGATGCCCAGTGCAAAGGCCAGCAGGATCAAACGCAGCACCGCACTGTCGAAGCTGTTGTAGCCGAGCCTTGGCGCATCGGGCTGACCATCGGCGGTATGGCGCAGGATGTCGAAGGCATAGGTGTAGGTCGCCATACCCAGCACGCCCATGACCACCAGTTTGAGGATGCCCGGCAACACCAGCAGCGCGCTGCACAGCGTCAGTGCGATCAACGCATACAGTGCCGAGCCGCGCAGCGGATAAGTGGCGATCGCCGGGATGCGGGTCCAAAACGGTGCAGGTGCAGCCTGTGCGGCAACCCTGTGCGCGCGAAAACGGTCTTCCATGACGCTCCCCAAGCGTGTGATGTGCCGGGATTGTGCGGCGATGCGCGGCTGGGTGCAATTGGGATAGCGCGGCTGCCCGGGGACGTCGATCTGGGTGGGATCCGCTGCCTGCCGCACGCAATCCTGCGGCTGCGCTGCCTGGCGCCGTGGATATCGTGGCGTTAACAGGCGGCGTAGGCGGGTCCTGCATGGTCAGCTGCAAAAAAGCGCCGATGGTGCCGCCGGCATGTAGCTGGCTTACAACGATTGAACGCATTGCGACGGGCGAGCCATCGGGCATCAGGAACCATCGGCCGCGCAATGGACTTCTGCGTGGAACCTATGGTTCGCTACCGGTCGGCTGCCGGCCATGTGGCGACGTTGCTGCAGGCGGCACGCGCTGCCGTGCAATCGCGGTGGCTCAGTCATTCCCCCTATCGCAAGGAGTTCTGCTTGAATCCATCTGTCGCCGACACCCCGCAGGTTCGCATTCGCAGCATCGATGTGTTGTCCGACAACTGGTATGTGCTGCGCAAGGTCACCTTCGACTTCCAGCGCAAGGACGGCCGCTGGCAGACGGTGTCGCGCGAGGCGTATGACCGCGGTAACGGCGCCACCATCCTGCTCTACAGTCGTGCCAAGCAGACGGTGATGCTGACCCGGCAATTCCGCCTGCCGACGCTGCTCAATGGCAACCCGGATGGCATGCTGATCGAAGCCTGCGCCGGCTTGCTCGACCACGACGATGCGCTGACCTGCATCCGCAAGGAAACCGAAGAAGAAACCGGCTACCGCATCGACAACGTGCGCAAGGTATTCGAGGCCTTCATGAGCCCGGGCTCGGTCACCGAACGCCTGTACTTCTTCGTCGGCGAATACTTCGACGGCGACAAGGTGAGCGACGGTGGCGGCGTGGAAGAAGACGGCGAAGAGATCGAGGTGCTGGAACTGTCGCTCGACTCTGCGCTGTTGATGATCGCATCCGGCGAGATTGCCGACGCCAAGACCATCATGTTGCTGCAGTACGCCAAATTGCATGGCGTGCTGGAGTAATCAGAGTTCGGTCAATCGTATCGTCCGGCAACTTGCGGGTTGCCGGAGCCAGTCAATAGTGGCGCTGAGCTCAGCGCACACGTTTGAGTGTTTTGTCGACGTATTCGGACGCGCCGCCACTCTGGCAGTCCGAGCCATCCTGCGAGAGCAGGATGCACGTGACGGCTTTGGGATGTGTGTTTTCGCTGATACGGAAGCCATATAACGGATAGGCGAGGGGAGGGTTGCGCGCTGCGTCCGGCTCCCGTTCGAGTATCAGGCAGCTACCTGCGATCTCATCTATCCACCAGGTGCTACGCAACGTCACGGTTCGTTTGCGGTAGTCCGGATCCTGTCCCGATAAACATGTGTAACTCAATGTGTAGTGACGACTCTCTGGGCGTCCTTTGATCGCGTCAAGGCGCAAATCTGCAGTGGCTGCAGCGCAGTCTGTTCGATCTACCGTTACCTGGATTTTTCCGTTGTAGTGTCCGGCCAGCAGATGCTGTCTGCGTAATGACCATTCGATCGGTTCATAGTCGGAACCAGTTGTATCGTCGTAATCGGGATTGCGTAACTGCTGTGCGGAGCAGGTTGCTGCGATGAGCAGCAATAGGCCAAATCCCAGGCGATACCGGTAGATGCGTTGCATGATTTACGTCCTTGTCATGTTCGAAAGCCCTCAACGCCTCCCACCAAAAATACTGCCGAAAATCCCGCGCACGATCTGCTGCCCGATCTTGCTGCCGATGGTGCGCGATGTTTGTTTGGCCATCGTTTCCAACATGCCCTGGCGGCGGCCGGTGCCGAACACCGCGTCCTTGACCGCTTTTCCGAAACCGCTGTCCTGGGTTTCCTCTTGCTCGCGGGTGCGGGCGGGCGGGGCGGCGGTCTGCGCGGCGACCTGTTCGACGCGGCGTGCCAACAGCTCGGCTGCCGATTCGCGGTTGATCGCGGTGTCGTAGCGCGTGCCCACCGGGCTGGCCGCGCGTACCTGCGCGCGTTCGGGTGCGCTGATGGCGCCCATGCGGCAGCGCGGCGGGGCGATCAGGGTTTGCTGCACCGGCGCTGGCACGCCCTTGCCCTGCAGTGGCGACACCAGCGCCTCGCCGGTGCCCAGGCTGGAGATGGCGGTGGCCACGTCGAGCTTGGGATTTGCCACGAAGGTCTGCGCCGCGGTCTTGACCGCTTTCTGGTCGCGCGGCGTGTAGGCACGCAGCGCATGCTGCACGCGGTTGCCGAGCTGGCCAAGAATATTGTCGGGAATGTCATCGGGAAACTGCGAGCAGAAATAGATGCCCACGCCCTTGGAGCGGATCAATCGCACCACCTGCTCGATGCGTTGCACTAGCGCCGCAGGCGCGTCCTCGAACAGCAAATGCGCCTCGTCGAAGACGAACACCAGCTTGGGCTGGTCCAGATCGCCCACTTCCGGCAGGCCTTCGAACAACTCCGACAGCAGCCATAGCAGAAAGGTCGAGTACAGCCGCGGCTTGAGCACCAACTGGTTGGCCGCCAGGATGCCGATTACTCCGCGTCCGTCTGGCGCGACGCGCATCAGCTCGGCCAGTTCCAGCGCCGGTTCGCCGAAGAACTGCTCGCCGCCGTCCTGCGACAGCCGCAGCAGCGCGCGCTGGATCGCGGCCACCGATTGCGCCGAGACCAACCCGTAACTGGTGGACAGCTCCTTGCGTTCTTCCACCACCAGCGCGAGCAGGGCACGCAGATCGTCCAGATCCAGCAGCAGCAGGCCGCGGTCGTCGGCCAGCTTGAACACGATGTCCAGCACGCCGGATTGGGTGTCGTTGAGTTCCAGGATGCGGGCGAGCAGGGTCGGGCCCATTTCGCTGACCGTGGTGCGCACCGGGTGGCCGAACTGCCCGTACAGGTCCCAGAACACCACTGGGCTGGCGGCCGGCGCGTAATCGGCGATGCCTACATCCGTGGCGCGCTGCAGCACGCCGGGCGCGCCGTCGCCGGCCACAGCCAGGCCGGCCACGTCGCCTTTCACATCGGCCAGGAACACCGGCACCCCCAAGCGCGAGAAGCCTTCGGCCAGGGTCATCAGGGTCACGGTCTTGCCGGTGCCGGTGGCGCCGGCCACCAGACCATGGCGGTTGCCGAAGCGGCCTTCGAGCACGACCGGGATATCGTCGGTGACACCTTTGCCGAGCAGGAAAGAGGCCATTGGGCAGATCCGGTGAGGAAAGACCGGATTCTAGCGGGCAACGTTGCCGCACAAATCGGCGGGCGACGTATGAGTTCTGACAGTCAGGCTGTGCGGCGAGCCGGCGCCTGTCTCCAGCAAGGTCGACACCGTGCTCGCCGCTGCCAGACAACCGGCTTCGCCCGTTTTCAATGGATCGGGCAGGCGCGCCAAGCTAACGCGCCACTGACCTGCCGGCGGCATCGCCTTGCCCCGGTGTCGTCCCGGCGGCTACCCTGCCTGCCTTTCCGCTGCACTGTCTCCGATGCCGCTCGCTCATTTTGGTTTGCGCCCATGGCCTGTCCTGGCTGTGGTGGCGCTGATGTCTGTCGTCCCCGCCGCCCACGCCATCTCCAAGCGCGACACGGAGAAGGCTGCCGTGCTCGATACACGCATGGCCGCGGCCGAAAAGCGCTACCGCGATGCGCTGGTGCTGGTGAACAACTCCGACCCCAAGGGCACCGCCGAAGGCGACGCCGCACTGGAGGACATGGAGGATGTCATCGACGCCTGCATCAAGCAGCGCGGCTGTCTGGTTGCCAATCAGCTGGCTACCTATAAGCGTCTGCTCAAGGCGCGTGCCGATGCCGAAGCGCCTGCCGCCGAAGACCCGGAAGACGACGACACCCTGCTGCAGGCCGACCCGGATCATCTCGGCCCGGCCGCCAATGGCGTGCCCGAGGCGGCGCGTGCGGCCACCCTGCTCAACGACCAGCGCCACGAGTTCGACAAGATGGTGCAGTACAACCCGGCCGTGCAGGCCGGCATCCGTCGCTGGCTGACCGATATGCGCCCGGCGTTGATGACCAGCTACGACAACTACAGCAACCTGCGCGGCGTGATGTGGCCGGAATGGCAGAAACGCGGCCTGCCCGAAGCGTTGCTGTTCGGCATCATGGCCAAGGAATCCAACGGCAAGGTGCACGCCAATTCGCGCGCCGGTGCGGCCGGGCTGATGCAGTTCATGCCGGCCACCGGGCGGCGTTTCGGGCTGGGCCCGGACGGCAGCGGCTTCGACACGCGCTTCGATGCACGCAGCGCCGCCGAAGCCAGCGCCGCCTATCTCAACGAGCGCATGGCCGGCCTCAACCGCAGTATCGAGTTGGCGCTGGCTGCCTACAACGGTGGCGAAGGCCGTGCTGCACGGGTGTTTTCGCAGACCGGCGGGCGCGGATTCTGGGAGCAGGACGTCTACAACCAGTTCCCGGCCGAAACCAAGGACTACGTGCCGATGGTGATCGCGGCGGCGTGGATCTTCCTGCACCCGCGCCAGTACGGCGTCGATTTCCCCAAGCTCGACGCGCAGCCGGCCACGCTCAAGCTCGCCAAGTCCACCACGATCTATGAGCTGACCATCTGCCTGGGCGGCATGGGCGTCCGCGAGGGCTATATGCGCGCACTGCGCAACCTCAACCCGCGCTATGAACCCGATGGCTGGATTCCGGCCGGCACCGTCATCAATGCCACCAACCGCATCGCCAGCCTGTACACGCGTTACTGCGTGAATGGTCCACGTGCGGACCTGGCGCGCACCTTGATCACTGCCGATCTCAACAGCGCCATCGTGCGCAGCAGCGCAACCGAGTACACGCCCACCGTGGCGGTGGGCGATGTCAGCCCGATGGCTGGCGTGCCGACCACCGTGGCCACCGGCCAGCCGGTGGTCGCCAAACCGAAGGCAAAGCAGGCACGCAGCTACACCATCGCCAAGGGCGACACGCTCGGCCGCGTGGCGCAGAAGTACCAGTGCGAGATCAAGGAACTGGCCAAGGCCAATGGCCTGAAGGCACCGGCCTATGCGTTAAAGCCAGGGCAGAGCATCAAGCTGACAGGCTGCGACCGCTGAGTGTGAGGTGCTGCGATCGCAGATTGCAGCACCTCACTTGGAGCGGTTGAAAAAATGTGGCGAGCAGCCGTCAGGTGGGTATCGACGGGGCGCTCAGGAACAACGTGTACGCGTGGTCCATGCCGCACCGAGCATCGGCTGCGCCCGCCTGGCAGCGAGCGCAGTCGTTTGTCAGCGGCGTTTAAGCAGGTCGCGCAGATGGTGCCATACCTGTCTGCGAGGAGGGCGGCGAGCCGCCGTCCTCGCTCCAGCGTGCCTTGAGGCCGTCCCACCATTGCGTCCACCGCGCACGCCAGCTCTGGCGCAACGCCTCGGGACCAAAGCGCTGCGCCTGCTGCTCTGCAAACTGCATCGCCTGTTGCATCACCGGCGAGCCGTTCTGCTTGATCGCCTGCCACATGAAACGGCTGAGGATGCGGGCGATGACCAGATTGGAATCCAGGTCGCCGCTCTCTGCTTCCACATGCAGGATCAAGGTCTGCAGTTCGGCGCGCACCTCCGGCGGTACGCCGGGATTTTCGCTGAGCCGTTTCAGACGGCGTAAGCCAGCCAGATAACGGTGCTCGGCCAGGTCCAGCCCGGCGCGTGCCAGTTCGCCCAGCCACGGTGCACGCACCGCCAGCGCAATCGCATCGACATGCAGCACCACGTTTTCCCAGCGCTTGTCCTGCATCGCGGCATAGGCCATCACCACGTGCAGCATCACCAAGGTGGCGAAGTCGCCTTCCGGATCGGTGCTGTTTTTCCACAGGCTGTCGCTGGACTGTTGCGCCAGTTGCGGCCATTGCTTGCGTTCGTAGGCCACCGAGCGCAATGCGGTGGCGATGACGCGCCCCTGTGGAGCGCAATCGCGCTCCAGTAGGTCGGCCTCGGCGATCGCCGGCAGCAGTTTGTTCGCCGATAGCGCCGTGTAGGACAGCATGGCGTGCAGCATGCAGATGTCGTCGGCGGTCAACGGCGCGGGCGGGGTCTCCAGCAGGGCACCGCCGCGCTGGTACGCCGCAAATGCGATCGGTAAGCCATGTTCGCTGAAGTGCCGGTAGCCACGGTATTGCAGGCCACCGCGCAGATCGTCCAACTGTTGTTGCTCGCTCTTGTGGCCGCAGCCGGTCACTGCCGTGAGCAGCGCAATCGCCAGCGGCCAGCGCAACATCCGTGTTGTCATCGAAGATCCTGAAGGTCGCCGATATCCGGCGGCTGGAAGTGCAGGTGAAAGAGCGTGCGCTGGCTGTTTCCAGCGATGCAACGTGCTTTGAAAGAATGCGGTGACGACTAACGACTAACGACTAACGACTAACGACAACCAACAACCAACAACCAACAACCAACAACCAACAACCAACAACCAACAACAACGCGACCGGCCGCGTCGCTGCGGCCCAGCCCACTAGCGCCTGCCTCCAGCCGCAGCGACGTTTCTACAGCCAATCCACCGGTAAGCGTGGCCACACCAAGTGGCAGCAACACGATCACCGTCGAGCCGCGCCTCAATCAAATGCAGCATCCGAATGCTGGCCGCTTCGCCCCGCGTCAGCCCACCTGGCGACGTGCCAATGCCTGCCCAAGACGCACCGCCGTCTCTGCGGCAAGTGCGCCATCGAGCTTGGCCACACCCGGTGGCAGCAGCACGATCACCGTCGAGCCGTAATTGAAGCGCGCCATCTCCGCAAACCGCTCCAAGACGATTCCCTTGCCACGGTAATCCTTGCGCGTGATGCGATCGCCGTAGCGTGGGATCTCCACGCCGCTCCAGACCGTTTCCACGCCAGATACCAGCAGCGCACCCACCATCACCGAGGCCATCGGGCCGAACTCGGTGTCGAAGTGGCACACCAGGCGCTCGTTGCGGGCAAACAACCGCGGCACGTTGCGCACCGCACCCGGGCCCACGCTGAACAGGCGGCCCGGCACATGCACGGTTTCGCGCAGGGTGCCGGTCCACGGCATGTGGACGCGGTGGTAGTCCTTGGGCGACAGATATACCGTCGCGAACAGGCCGTCGTTGAACGGCGCGGCCGCTGCCGCGTCGCCGAGCAATTCGGCTGCAGTGAACGACTGGCCCTTGGCCTGGAAAATACGCCCGTTCTCGATCGGGCCGAGCTGGCTGATACGGCCATCGGCCGGCATCAACACGGTTGCCGGGTCGGCATCGGGCACACGTGCGCCCGGCTTCAATGCGCGGGTAAAGAACGCATTGAAGGTGGGGTACGCGCGCGGGTCCGGTTCCTGCGCTTCGCTCAGGTCCACCCCGAACTTGCGCGTCACCGTGTCGATCAACCATTGCTTGGTCGAAGGCGTGTCCGAGTACGCCAGCGCGCGCGCCATGGAGGACAGCAACCGATGCGGCAGCACGTAGGTCAGGGAAGTGACGAAACTCACGGAGCGGTTACCTTGGTCAGCTGTTGGAGGTCGGCGGCAATCGCCTTGGGGTCGAGCGGCGGACGGATCAGGCCGGTCAGGCGGCCTTGCGGATCGAGCACGGCGATGCCGGCCGAGTGATCCATGCTGTAGTCGTTGGGGTTCTGATCGAAGTTCTTGCCCGGCACCTTCTGGAATACCAAGCCCAGCGCGGTGGCAAAGCGTTCCAGCGCCGGCACGTCTGCGGTGGCCGCCAGCGTGTCCTTGTGGAAGGCGTGGGCGTACTCGCCCAGCCGCGCAGGCGGGTCGCGCTGCGGGTCCACCGACACGAACAACACGCGCGGGCGCAGCCCGTCGGGGATGCTTTCCCACTGCTGCTGCGCCACCGCCAGATCGGTCAGCGTGGTCGGGCAGACATCCGGGCAGAAGGTGAACCCCAAAAACACCAGCGACCAATGCCCTTTCAGTTCGCCAGACACCAACTGGGTGCCATCGGACTGGCGCAGGCTGAACTGCGGCAAGGGGCGCGGCTGCGGGTAAAACGTGATGGTCTGAGTGGGCGGCCAGGGCGAGCGGGGCGTCCCGCCGAAGAACTTCTGGCCCAGCAACAACCCAAGACCGGCGGCCAGCGCCACCAGTAGCACGATGCCGGTATTGCGATTGAACATGGCGGTTTCCAGTGCAACGGACGCTCATGATACCGATCCGACCTCTATAATCGTGGGCCGATTCCTTTTTAGTTGTTGCCATGACTGCCGCCGCGGCCGACGAACTGCACACCATCATCGACCTGATCCGCTACGGCACCAGCCGTTTCAACGAAGCCGGTCTCACCTTCGGTCACAGCTATGACAACGCGCTGGACGAAGCCACCCAGCTGGTGCTGCACAGCCTGCATCTGCCGCACGACCTGGGCCCGGCGTATGGCCAGGCGCGCCTGCTGCGCGATGAAAAAGAACGCGTGCTGGGCCTGTTCGAGCGCCGCATCACCGAACGCGTGCCGGCGGCCTATCTGACCGGCGAAGCCTGGTTTGCCGGCCTGAGTTTCAAGAGCGATGCGCGCGCCCTGGTACCACGCTCGCCGATCGCCGAATTGATCGAATCCGGCTTCGAGCCCTGGCTGGGCGGTCGCGAAGTCACCCGCGCGCTGGACCTGTGCACCGGCTCGGGCTGCATCGCCATCGCCATGGGCCACTACAACCCGCATTGGGAGGTGGATGGCGTGGACATCAGCGACGACGCGCTGGCGCTGGCCGCCGAAAACAAGGCGCGCCTGCATGCCGACAATGTCAGCTTGCTCACGTCCGACCTGTTCACCGGGCTGGCGGGCCGTCAGTACGATCTGATCGTCACCAATCCGCCGTACGTCACCAACGACGAGACCGACGCACTGCCGCAGGAGTATTCCTACGAGCCGGAGCTGGGCTTGCGTGCCGGCGACGATGGCCTGGACCTGGTGCTGAAGATCCTGCGCGATGCGCCGCAGCACCTGAGCGAAGACGGCCTGTTGATCTGCGAAGTGGGCGAGTCCGAGCAGCATCTGATCAAGCTGCTGCCGGAAGTGGATCTTGCCTGGGTCGAGTTCAAGGTTGGGCAGATGGGCATCTTTGCGGTGGAATGCCGCGAGTTGATTGCGCACAGCGCGCGCATCACCGAGTTGGCCGGTGCGCGCTAAGGCGCCCGTATCCCGTCCGCAGCTGATCGATATCGTGCTGCTGGTGCCGGTGTCCGTCTTCGGGGCGGCCATTCCGTTTGCTTTGGTCGACGTGGTATTGCAGTTGTTCGACCCGATGTACGGCGGTCCGACCGCGCAGGGCTGGTGGAGCGTCGCAGCGCAGATCGGCTTCGGGTCGATCGCGTTCTTCGGTCTGGTATCGGCCTGGATTGTGGCGGCCAGCTCGGATGCGGTATTGCGTGCGCATCGGCGCCGCAGCGTGGGCGTGGCGCTTGGCTTGCTGGGTGGTGTCGGCACGGCGCTGTATCTGCTCGCCGAGTGGCTGCTCAGTGAGCGGTTCGCGCTGGACCTGTTTCTGGTGGTGGTCGGCAGTGTGTTGGCCGTGGCACCGATGCTGGTGGCGGCACGGCATCTGCCGCGCATCGTGCGCGCGCTGCCACCTGCTGCAATGTTGAGAGGATGCCGTTATGGGCAGTAACAGTTTCGGCCGCCTGTTGACGGTCACTACCTTCGGCGAATCGCATGGGCCGGCGATCGGCTGCGTTGTCGATGGCTGCCCTCCGGGCCTGGAACTGGCGCCGGAAGAGTTCACCCTGGACTTGCAGCGCCGTGCCAGCGGCAAGAGCCGGCATACCTCCGCACGCCGCGAAGCCGACGAGATTGAGATCCTGTCCGGCGTGTACGAAGGCCGCACCACCGGCACGCCGATCGGGCTGCTGATCCGCAACACCGATCAGCGCAGCAAGGACTACAGCAACATCGCCCAGCAGTTCCGTCCCGGCCATGCGGACTACAGCTACTGGCAGAAATACGGCATCCGCGATCCACGCGGCGGTGGGCGCTCGTCTGCGCGCGAAACCACCATGCGCGTGGCTGCGGGCGTCATTGCCAAGAAGTGGCTCAAGCAGCGCTACGGCGTGCTGGTGCGCGGGTATCTGTCGCAGCTGGGCGAGATCCGCCCGACCGGTTTCGACTGGAATGCGGTCGAAGACAACCCGTTCTTCTGGCCGCACGCCGAGCAGGTGCCGGAGCTGGAAACCTATATGGATGCGCTGCGCAAGTCCGGCGATTCGGTCGGTGCGCGCGTGGACGTGGTGGCCGGCGGCGTGCCGCCCGGCTGGGGCGAGCCGATCTACGGCAAGCTCGATGCCGAGCTGGCTGCCGCGATGATGAGCATCAATGCAGTCAAGGGCGTGGAGATTGGCGACGGGTTTGCCAGTGCCGCGCAAAAGGGCACCGAACACCGTGACCTGATCACCCCGGAAGGCTTTCTCAGCAATCACGCCGGCGGCATTCTGGGCGGCATTTCCACCGGCCAGGCGGTGACCGCGTCGATGGTGCTCAAGCCGACCTCCAGCCTGCGCCTGCCCGGTGCAACCGTGGACGCAGACGGCACGGTCGTGGATGTGATCACCACCGGTCGGCACGATCCATGCGTGGGCATCCGCGCCACCCCGATCGCCGAAGCGATGATGGCCTTGGTGCTGATGGATCAGGCGCTGCGTCATCGCGCGCAATGCGGTGATGTCGGCGAGATCTCGCCGCGCATCCCCGGTCAGATCGATGTCTGAAACGAAACGCCCCAAGGTCTGGGTCAGCCAGCCGCTGTTCGACGACGTTGTCGAACAGCTGAGCGCGCATTTTGCGCTGACCACCACTGCAGGCGTCACCGCGTATTCGTCGCAGCAGCTGGCCGCGCACCTGGCCGGCGTCGATGGCGCACTGATCACGCTCAACGAGCGCGTGGGCGCGGTCGAAATCGCATCGGCCCCGCAGCTGCGCGCCATCGCCAATGTCGGTGTGGGCTACAACAATCTGGATATCGACGCGCTGAGCGCGGCCGGCATCCTGGCCAGCAACACGCCCGACGTGTTGACCGAAACCACTGCCGACCTGGGCTTTGCGTTGTTGATGGCCACCGCGCGCCGTATCACCGAGGCCGAGCGCTGGTTACGCGACGGGCAATGGGGGCAGTGGTCGTTCAAGACCATGCTCGGTGCCGATATCCACGGCAGCACGCTCGGTATTCTGGGCATGGGCCGGATCGGGCAGGGCATTGCACGCCGCGGCGCGCACGGCTTCGGCATGCGCGTGCTGTATCACAACCGCAGTCAGTTGCCGGCGCAGACCGAGCAGGACCTCAACGCGCACTACGTCGACCTCGACAGCTTGCTGGCGCAGTCCGATCACCTGGTGCTGGTGCTGCCTTACGGCAAGCAGTCGCACCACATCATCGACGCTGCCGCGCTGGCCAAGATGCGGCCCACCGCCACGCTGGTGAACATCGCGCGCGGCGGCATCGTCGATGAGCTCGCGCTGGCCGATGCGTTGGCCAATGGGCGTCTTGCCGGTGCCGGCCTGGATGTCTACGAAGGCGAGCCTGCGGTGCGCCCGGAGCTGCTGGCCCTGCACAACGTGGTGCTCACCCCGCATATCGGCAGCGCCAGCCTGGCCACGCGCCGTGCCATGGTGCAGCTGGCGGTGGACAACCTGATTGCCGCGCTTGGCCATGGCCCCAACGCCGGGCATCCGCCGAGCGCGCTCAATGCTGATGCGATCGCAGCCGCCAAACGCGGCGGTACGATCGTGGACGCCAGCAAAACCGGCGCGACCAAACGATAGGGAACCTCCACAGCCAGCGTTGGAGGTTCCCCGAACCCACGCGCAGCGCGTTCCCCTCTTCACTCTTTCGATAAAGACATTCTCATGAGCAACGAAAACCGTCGTTTCAATGTCGCGGTCGTGGGCGCCACCGGCGCTGTCGGCGAAACCATGCTGAGCATCCTGGCCGAGCGCAACTTTCCGGTCGCCAATTTGTACGCGCTGGCCTCGGCGCGCTCGGCCGGTGGGCAGGTCGAGTTCAATGGCGGCAAGGTCGACGTGCTGGATCTGGCCGACTTCGACCCGACCGGCGTGGACATCGCGCTGTTCTCCGCAGGCGGTAGCGTGTCCAAGGAATACGGCCCCAAGTTCGCCGCTGCCGGCGCGGTGGTGATCGATAACTCCTCCGCGTTCCGCTACGACGACGACGTGCCGCTGGTGGTGTCGGAAGTCAATCCCGAAGCGCTAAACCAGCGCCCGCGCGGCATCATCGCTAACCCCAATTGCTCGACCATGCAGATGCTGGTGGCGCTGGGCCCGATTCACCGCAAGTACGGCATCGAGCGCATCAACGTGGCGACCTACCAGTCGGTGTCCGGCGGCGGCCGCTCGGCGATGGAAGAGCTGGGCAAGCAGACCAGCGAGCTGTTGAGCTTCCAGCAAATCGACCCGCAGCGCTTCCCGGTGCAGATCGCTTTCAATCTGATCCCGCACATCGACGACTTCCAGGACAACGGTTACACCAAGGAAGAGATGAAGCTGGTCTGGGAGACCCGCAAGATCCTGGGTGATGAGAACATCCAGGTGAATCCCACCGCGGTACGCGTGCCGGTGTTTTTCGGCCACTCCGAAGCGGTCGCCATCGAGACCCGCGAAAAGATCACCGTCGAAGCCGCGCGCGCGCTGCTGGAAGCCTCGCCGGGCGTGGAAGTGGTGGACGAGCACAAGGCGGGCGGCTACCCGACGCCGGTGACGCATGCCTCGGGCAAGGATGCGGTGTTCGTCGGCCGTATTCGTGAGGACTTATCGCACCCGCGTGGTCTCAATCTGTGGATCGTCTCCGACAACATCCGCAAGGGCGCCGCACTCAACGCCGTGCAGCTGGCCGAACTGGTCGCACAGGAAGGTTGATCCATTGCCATGTAGGGGCGCGCCTGAGCGCGTGGGCTGTCCCCATGACGCGTCCTCGCGCTCAGGTGCGCTCCTACAAGAGCTGGTGGGTTTTGGCCGTCAACGATCTAGCGCGGCGGTAACGAAGTGTCCTTTGTAGAAGGGCACTTGCATGGGGCATGCATTCCCTGCAACTACCTTCGAAGCAAAGCACTTGACCGGTCTGGTCACACAGGAAAACCGATCCACCTGCCTTGTAGGAGCGCACCTGGGCGCGAGGGCTGTCCCCGTGACGGCTTATCGCGCCCAGGTGCGCTCCTACACGAGCCGGTGGTTTTGGCCGTCAACGATCTAGTGGGTTGGTAACGAAGTGTCCTGCGTAGAGGGGCACTTCTATGGGGCATGCATTCCTTGCAGCTACCTTCGAAGCAATGCACTTGACCGGTCTGGTCACACAGGAAAACCGATCCACCTGCCGTGTAGGAGCGCACCTGGGCGCGAGGGCTGTCCCCGTGACGGCTCATCGCGCCCAGGTGCGCTCCTACACGAGCTGGTGGGTTGAGGCTTTTGACGACCAAGTGTCGGGATAAGAAAGTGCCTGTCGTAAGAAGGCGCTCGCATGTGACATGCATTGGCGGCGAAGACTGATCGCACTGCACTGCACTGCACTGCACTGCACTGCACTGCACTGCACTGCAGTGCGCTTTCGAATGAAGCCCCGGTTGGCCCAGCTCGCAAAGGTCCGGCCGCGATCGATCTCTGCACAAGCCGATATCGATCAAGGCAGCAGTCGAAGCTGCTGCGCTCTGCGCGCACCCCGCAGCAGCCGCAGCAGGTCTTCTTCCTTCTTATGTGATGAGCTGATCGGCCTACCGATTCACCGCCCGCAGCTGCGCATCTGCACCGATGTCGCATTGCGGCATCGCAAGCGCGGCGCATGCGCGAGACACGAACGACTTTTTCGCTCATTCAGCGGCTATATTGATGTCCATGAAACATAGGGGCAGGGGCGCGATGCGTCCGATACAAGGGATAGGTGCGTTGCTGCTGATGGCGTGCAGCGGCGCCGCCATGGCGTTGGGCTTGGGCGATATCCGGGTGCTGTCCAAACCCGGGCAACCGTTGGTGGCCGAGATTCCGGTCATTTCCAACGAGCCGGGCGAGCTCGACAACGCACGTGTGGCGCTGGCATCGGCAACCACCTTTGCGCGCGTCGGTCTGGAGCGGCCGCAGGGTCTGGTCAGCAGCCTGCAGTTCCAGTTTGCGCAAGACGCGCGCGGGCGTGCGGTGATCCGCGTGACCAGCAGTCAGCCGGTGGACCAGCCTGCGATCAATTTTTTGATCGAAGTGGAGTGGAGCCAGGGCCGTCTGGTGCGCGAATATGCCGCGTTGGTCGATGCGCCCAACACCGCTGCCGCGATTGCCGAACCGGCCATCGACGCGCCGCGTGCCGGCGCCAGCAACACGATTGCACGCGAGCCGGCGGCGGCTCCGGCGGTGGAACGCGCTGACCGGGACGCTGGCGCTGCAGCTGCGCCAACGCGTGCCGCCGCAACCGCCCCCGCCGCCACGCAGACCGGCGATGCATTGCCGGCTGTGCGCTCGGGCCAGACCTTGTCGGAAATTGCAGCGGGCCTGGCACGCTCCAGCGGACATTCGCTGGATCAGACCATGCTGGCGTTGCTGCGGACCAATCCGGACGCTTTCGTCAACGGCAACATCAATCGCTTGAAACAGGGCGCCGTGTTGCGTACGCCGCAAGAGGACGCGCTGGCGCAGGTCGGTGCGGCCGAAGCGGCGGTGATGGTGCGCGAGCAGGCCGCCCAGTGGCGGCAGGCGCGCTCGGCCATTCCGCAGCCGGCCGATGCCGGTGCCGCTGCTGCAGCGACGCCTGCCCCCGCCGCACCGGCGGCATCCACCGCGGCCGGTGCCGGCGCGCGGCTCGAAATCGCCCCGGCAGTGGCGAGTCAGACCAACACAGCCGGCGCCACGTCCGGCACCAGTGCCGAAGGCGAGGGCGAGATGGCGGCCAACCAACAGTTGCAACAGGCCAAGGAAGACATCGCTACCCGCGATGCGGAATTGCAGGACCTGCGCTCGCGCGTGGCCGATCTGGAAAAGCTCAAGCAGCAACAGCAAGCCTTGATCGCCATGAAGGACACCGACCTGGCGGCCGCGCAGAAGCGTCTGGCCGACGCGCCGCAGGCCAACCCGCAAGGCGGCGGCTTTCCGCTGTGGTTGATTGGAGCTCTGGTGTTGATCGTGGCGGCCGTGGTCGCATGGCTGGCGGCGCGTCGCCGCAAACCCTCGCCGCTGCCGCCGTTGCCGCGCCGCCAGTTCGACTTCGCGCCGCCCCTGGCTCCAGTGGAGACCAACGAGCAGCAGGACGACCCGCAGGCCACCGAGCCCAGCGAGCACGATGTGCTGCATGAAACCGAATTCGAACAGGCCAACCTGCGCGAGGACGAGCGCGCCCATGACACGCAAACGCCGCTGTCGGACGTGTTGCGTCGCGAACCGCTGCTGACCGAACCGGTGGCTGTGGCTCCAGTGATCAACAGCGACGAATGGCGTGCGCTGCGCGCATCCCCGCCGGCGCCGGTGGCGGAGCCCGATGTGACCTATCAGGAACCTGAGGTTGCTCAGGACTCTGATGTGTCGTCGCCACAGATCGAACCGGAGTACGCCCTTGGCGAGCGCCCATCGGCGCTAGCGGCTGCCTCCGTCCAGGACGGCTTCGACTTCAATCACATGCTGCAACATCCCGACGATGTCGAGCAGGCCCCGGTTGTCCCGGTGGGGATGCCCAACGCGGTGAGTCATAGGGAATTCGCCTCGGCCGGGCGCGATCGCCTGGAATTGGCGTTGGCCTACATGGACCTGGGCGACAAGGACACCGCACGCGGTCTGTTGCTCGAAGTCGCTGCCACCGGCGACGACGCCACCCGCGCCGAAGCGGCCCAGTTGCTGGAGCGGCTGACGTGAGTCCGGCCATGGATAGCGTCACGGTGCGCGAGCGGCGGATCGATTACGTGGAGTTCGCTTCCATCGATCCCGACGCCAGCCGAGCCTTCTTCGAGACCGTGTTCGGCTGGCAGTTTCAGGCCTATGGCCCGGACTACCTGGCCTTCAACGACGGCCGTCTGGACGGGGGCTTTTATCGCACCACGGTGCCCGCCCCGGCAGAAGGTGGCCCGTTGGTGGTGCTGTATGCCGACGACCTGGCACCGATGCTGGAGCGCGTGCGCGCGGCAGGCGGCGAGATCGTCAAGCCGGTGTTCGGCTTTCCCGGTGGCAGCCGGTTTCATTTCCGCGAGCCCGGCGGCAGCACGCTGGCGGTCTGGTCCGAGCGCGCCGCGGCTTGACGCCAGCCGTCGACGACGGCGGGTCGCTGGCAAACGCTGTGGGCGAGTGGCCGGGATGTACCATGCACCGGCAGCATCCGTCGCGCGCTGTCGGCGTCACTGTTCGACTGCGCGCTTAGCGGTTCGCAACATGTGATGCAGACGCCTCACCGATTCAATCAACAGGCAGGTACCGATGCGTTACGCGCTGGGCGTGGAGTACGACGGCAGCGAGTTTCAGGGCTGGCAGCAGTTGGGCGAGCACGGTGGGCCGAGTGTGCAGGCCAGCGTGCAGGCGGCGTTGTCGTCGGTTGCCGACGCGCCGATCCAGGTGGTGTGCGCGGGTCGCACCGATGCCGGCGTCCATGGCGAATGCCAGGTGGTGCATTTCGACAGCGACGCGCGGCGCGAACTGCGTGGCTGGATGCTGGGCACCACCGCGCGACTGCCGCCGTCGATCGCGGTGCGCTGGTGTGTGCCGGCCGCCGATGACTTCCATGCGCGTTTTTCCGCGCGTGCGCGCCGCTATCGCTACCGCCTGCTGAATCGTCAGATCCGTCCGGCGCTGTATCGACAGACGCTGAGCTGGGAGCGTCGGCCGCTCGATGCCGATGCCATGCATGCCGCCGCGCAGGCGCTGTTGGGCGAAAACGACTTCAGCGCCTTCCGTAGCGTGCAGTGCCAGGCCCTGCATGCGCGCCGCAACCTGCAGGCCATCACCGTGCAGCGCATCGGTGAGGTGGTGGAGGTGCAGGTACAGGCCAATGCATTCCTTCATCACATGGTGCGGAATATTGTTGGCTCGCTGATTTTGATCGGAACCGGCGAGCAACCGACCGACTGGATCGCGACGTTGCTCGCCGGGCGCGACCGCACGGTTGCCGGGCCAACAGCGCCGCCACAAGGCCTGGTGTTTATCGGGCCTCTGTATCCTGCAGAGTGGCATCTGCCTGCCGAGGTGACCCAATGAATCGATCGCTGTACCGCACCCGTATCAAGTTCTGTGGCATGACCCGCGCCGGAGACATCCGACTGGCCGGGGAGCTGGGTGTGGACGCGGTGGGTTTCATCTTCGCGCACGGCAGCCCGCGCCGCGTGGCGCCGGCCGAGGCGCGCGCGATGCGCCAGGCCACCGCGCCGATGGTCGATGTAGTGGCCCTGTTCCGCAACAACTCCAAGGAAGAAGTCCGCGAGGTGGTGCGCACCGTGCGGCCGACCCTGCTGCAGTTCCACGGCGAGGAAGACGACGCGTTCTGCCGCAGCTTCAATCTGCCGTATCTCAAGGCCGTGCCGATGGGCAGCGCCGGGGTGAACGGTGAGGATGCCAACGCGCGTACCTTGCAGTTGGCCTTTCCCAATTCGGCCGGTTTCCTGTTCGACAGCCATGCGCCTGGCGCAGGCGGCGGTACCGGCAAGACCTTCGACTGGTCGCGCCTACCCACCGGGCTGCATCGCCCGTTTCTGCTCGCCGGCGGCATCACGGCCGATAATGTGTTCGACGCGATCGTGGCGACGTTGCCGTGGGGCGTGGATGTGTCCAGCGGCGTGGAGCTGGCGCCCGGCATCAAGGACGGCCACAAGATGCGCAAGTTCGTGGAAGAAGTGCGGCGGGCCGATTGCCACGAGATGTCGTAGGTTGGGGATTGGTGAGTTGGGATTGGGGATTGGTAAGAGCGGGTTTGCTGCGGTGGTGTGATTGGTTTTGGACGGCTGCTTGTGGCTCGTGTTTTGTTAATGGCGAGCGGTCGCGCGCAGTCATTCGGTCATTCGCCACCTGGCTGGCTGCTCAGACTCTTTGATCCCTGCAAATTCCTTGAGCCGCTGCGCTCGTCTTGTAACGCGCGCAGTCGACTTCAGTGCTGCTGACAAAGCTGCTGCGCTCACCGTCGGCGGGCGCGGCCGCTGCTCGTTGTGGCATCGAGTACGCATGCCCTACGGTTCCAAGCGTGCCGTCCACACCCATCCCCGCCACTTCTCGTTACGGTTTGTCAGCCGCGCTTGCGCGCTGCTTGGCGAGGCGATTTCGCGATGGAAGCTCAGGCTCCTCCCGTGTTCCGCGTCGTTGGCGTGAACTGATCCTTTGCCAATGCCTCGCCTAACCAGCCGGCAAGGCGTTCGATGCGTGGGTCCGGATTGCGCCTGGCGGCGCACAGCACCCAGCGCCCGCGTGTGGCGGTGAATCCCCACGGTGCCAACAGCCGGCCGGCCGCCAGATCGGCAGCAACCAGCGGGTAGGGGGCGATTGCGATGCCCAGGCCGGCGGCGGCAGCTTCCAGCAGATACACCAGATGCTCGAACTCGGTGCCGAAGCGCAGCGCGTCGGGCGCCACGCCATGCGCCTGTGCCCACTCCGGCCAGGCTTGCGGCCGCGAGCGTGTGTGCAGCAGGCGATGGTCGCGCAGGGCGCCCGGAGGTTTCCCGTCGATCTGCAATGCGCTTGCCAGCTGCGGACTCAGCACCGGGCCGATCCATTCCACGCCCAGCTCGTGCACCTGCCATTCGGCGGGCCACGGCGGGGTGTCCAGCAGCAAGGCGGCGTCCAGGCCGTCCAGATCCGGGCCGGGCGGTTGTTCGTTGGCCGACAGGTGCAGGCGCAGGTCGGGCAGGTCGCGCTGCAGCAGGCCGAGCCGCGGAATCACCCAGCGTGCCAGCAGGCTGCCCGAGCAGCCCAGCACCAGCGGTGCCTCGCTGGCCGGGCGTCGCAACGCGGCCCAGGTATCGGCGATCAGCGCGAAGCCTTCGCCGGTGGCATCGCGCAGGCGGGCGCCCGCAGTCGTCAGCACCAGGCCGCGGCCCTGGCGGGCGAACAACGCCGCGCCCAGCGCCTGTTCCAGCGAACGGACGTGGCGGCTGATGGCGCCATGGGTGACGTGCAGTTCCTGCGCGGCGCGGCTGACGCTTTGCAGGCGAGCGGCGGCCTCGAAGGCGCGCAACGCTGCCAGCGGTGGAAGCACGGTACTCATGTGTGAGTCCAGATCACAGGTTGCGGCAATCTTATCGATTTATCGCATTGCCTGGCTGCGGTAAGGTGGCGGCTTCGCGTATGACCGCATCGCTGCAGAGGATCTCCATGTCGGCCCAGCCCATCAGTGACTTTTACGCCTATCCCGACGCTGCCGGTCACTTCGGCAAGTTCGGTGGCCGGTTTGTCGCCGAGACCTTGATCGGCCCGCTGCAGGAACTCTCTGCCGCCTACGATCAGGCGCGTCAGGACCCGGCGTTCATCGCCGAATACGACAAGGACCTCAAGCACTACGTCGGCCGGCCCAGCCCGATCTATCACGCCGAGCGGCTCAGTCGCGAAGTGGGCGGTGCGCAAATCCTGCTCAAGCGCGAAGACCTGAACCATACCGGCGCGCACAAGATCAACAACACCATCGGCCAGGCCCTGTTGGCCAGCCGCATGGGCAAGACCCGCATCATCGCCGAGACCGGCGCCGGCCAGCATGGCGTGGCCAGTGCCACGGTGGCGGCACGGCTGGGCCTGGAGTGCGTGGTCTACATGGGCGCTACCGACATCGAACGGCAGAAGATCAACGTCTACCGGATGCAGCTGCTGGGCGCGAAGGTGGTTCCGGTGACCTCCGGCTCGGCCACGCTCAAGGACGCGCTTAACGAGGCGATGCGCGACTGGGTCACCAATGTGCGCGACACCTTCTACATCATCGGCACGGTGGCCGGCCCGGACCCGTACCCGCGCATGGTGCGCGACTTCAACGCAATCGTGGGCCGCGAAGCACGCGAGCAGATGCTGCAGGACTACGGCCGCCTGCCGGATGCGATCAGCGCCTGCGTCGGTGGCGGCAGCAATGCCATCGGCCTGTTCCACGCGTTTCTTAACGATCCGGGCGTCAAGATCTACGGCGCCGAAGCCGCCGGCGACGGCATCGCCACCGGCCGCCATGCCGCGTCCATCGCTGCCGGACGCCCCGGCGTGCTGCACGGCAACCGCACCTACGTGATCTGCGACGACGACGGCCAGATCACTGAAACCCATTCGATCTCCGCGGGCCTGGATTACCCCGGCGTCGGCCCCGAGCACGCATTCCTGTCCGACAGTGGTCGCGCCGTGTATCAGGGCATCACCGACGACGAGGCGATGGCGGCCTTCCATCTGCTGGCGCACACCGAGGGCATTCTTGCAGCGCTGGAATCCAGCCACGCAGTGGCGCAGTCGATCAAGCTGGCGCGCGAGATGCCCAAGGACGCACTGATCCTGTGCAACCTGTCCGGGCGTGGCGACAAGGACGTGCACACCATCGCCGCGCGCGAGGGCATGGTGCTGTGATCGCAGCGCAGATGCGCACGCTGGGCGGTGGTGTGTCGCTGCTGTGCATGTCTGCGCTGGCCTGTGCTGCGGCATCTGCCCCCGTGCTGGACCGTAGCGGTGAGGTACGTGTTGGCCAGCACTTCAGTGAGCTGGAGCCACGTGCGCGCTGGGCACCGCTCAATGCGGGGCCGCTGGGACATTGCGGCTATGTGGAAGCCGGGCTGTTACCCAACGGCGTGGCGATGATGGTCGAAGCCGATCGCATCGTCCGTTTCGACGTTACCGACTCCGGCCCGGTGGGTCCGTTCGGTATCCGCGTTGGCGACAGCGAAGCGGACGCGCGTGCGCGCCTGCCATCCGGCTACAGCGTCCAACCGCATAAGTACGGCCGCGATGGCGGCAACGCTCTTTATTTGACGTGGCGCGACCCGCAAGGCGGGTTCGCCGTTCGCTATGAAACCGGAGAAGGCACTGTGACATCGATGTATTGGGGAAGCTGGGACGCCGTGCAACTGGTGGAGGGCTGCGCATGAGCCGTGCGCCAGACCGGATCGCTGCGCGTTTTGACGCCCTGCGTCAGGCCGGCCGCAAGGCGCTGATTCCCTTTATTACCGCCGGCGACCCATCGCTGGAAGCCACCGTGCCGGTGATGCACGCGCTGGTGCGCGCCGGTGCCGACGTGATCGAACTGGGTGTGCCGTTCTCCGATCCGATGGCCGATGGCCCCACCATCCAGCGCAGTTCCGAGCGCGCGCTGGGGCGTGGCGCCGGCCTGGCCTACGTGCTGGAAGCGGTGCACGAATTCCGCCGCGAAGACGCCACCACCCCGGTGGTGCTGATGGGCTACCTCAACCCGATCGAGATTCACGGCACACGGCGCTTCGCCGAAGCCGCCGTCGCTGCTGGTGTGGACGGCGTGCTGCTGGTCGATCTGCCTCCCGAAGAAGCGGCAGAAACCCGCGAAATCTTCACCGAGGTCGGGCTGGCACTGATCGCGCTGGCCTCGCCGACTACCAGCGAGCAACGTCTGGACATGCTGTGCAGCACCGCGCAGGGCTATCTGTACTACGTCAGCTTTGCCGGCGTGACCGGCGCCTCCAACCTGCTCGATACCCACGCGGCCAGCGATCGCTTGCGCCAGTTGCGCCAGCGCGCCGGCGCACCAGTGGTGGCAGGATTCGGCATCAAGGATGCTGCCAGCGCCGCCGCGATGGCGGTCGATGCCGACGGTGTCGTGGTCGGCAGCGCGCTGGTCGCGGCCCTGTCCGAAGCCGAGGATGTGCGCAGCGCCCGCGAACGCGCCGAAGCCTTCCTGGCCCCGCTGCGGCAGGCGCTGGATCAGGCGCAGTGAGGCACCTGCGCAGCAGGCCCGGTTAGCGCTCGCTGCGTGGGAAAGGCGGTGCGGCGTTAGTCCTTCTCCTGTGGGAAGGGGAGGGGAGGGGGTAGACGTCAAGCGGTGCGAGGCTGTGTTAGCGGAGGTTGCGTCAACCACCAGCCCGCAGCGCAGCGCCCAACAGCCATCTCCAGCAAGCCCCGCCAGAACCCCGGCCATCCGCCACTGCCCCGCGCGCTGCACCAGCCTGGGGCGCTGCGTTAGACTGTCGCCCCTCTGCGGCCCGCATCGCCGCCCTGCATGGATTGTCATAAACGCATGAGTTGGCTCAGCAAATTGATGCCCTCCGGCATCCGCACCGAGAACACCCCGGCCAAGAAGCGCAGCGTCCCCGAGGGGCTGTGGGAAAAGTGCAGCAACTGCGGCAGCGCGCTGTACGGCCCGGAGCTTGAGGAGAACCTGGAGGTGTGTCCGAAGTGTGACCACCACATGGCCATTCGCGCCCGCGCGCGCCTGAACTCGCTGTTCGACCCGGAAACCGCGACCACCGAAATCGCCGCCCAGCTGAGTCCGGTCGACGTGCTCAAGTTCAAGGACCAGAAGCGCTACGGCGAACGCATCAAGGCCAGTCAAAAGGCCAGCGGCGAGTACGACGCGCTGATCGCCATGCGCGGCACGCTCAAGGGCAACCCGCTAGTTGCGGCCGCCTTCGATTTTCCCTTCATGGGCGGCTCGATGGGCTCGGTGGTCGGCGAGCGCTTTGCGCGTGCGGCCGAAGTGGCACTGGAAGTGGGCTGCCCGTTCGTGTGCTTCGCCGCCAGTGGCGGCGCGCGCATGCAGGAAGGTCTGTTTTCGCTGATGCAGATGGCCAAGACCTCCGCAGCGCTCGGTCGCCTGCGCGAAGCAGGCTTGCCGTACATCTCGGTGCTGACCCATCCCACCACCGGTGGCGTGTCGGCGTCGTTCGCGATGCTGGGCGATATCAACATCGCAGAACCGCATGCATTGATCGGCTTCGCCGGCCCGCGTGTGATCGAACAGACTGTGCGCGAAACCTTGCCGGAAGGCTTTCAGCGTTCGGAATTCCTGCTCGATCACGGCGCCATCGACCAGATCTGCGACCGTCGCGAGATGCGTGATCGCATTGCCGACCTGACCGCGATGATGATGCGTCAGGCGCGTCCGCAGGAGGCGGTGGCGTGAGGGCTGTGATGACGGCAGGGCTGAGGATCTGCGCCCGGACGTTCGCCAACGGCGCGCGCTACCGGGTGGCTGCGCTGTGAGCGCCCGCAAATATTTCGGCACCGACGGCATCCGCGGTCGGGTCGGGCAGGGCGTCATTTCTGCCGACTTCGTGCTGCGTCTGGGCAATGCGCTCGGGCGCGTGCTGACGCAAGGGCGCAGCAAGCGTCCGTTGGTGTTGATCGGCAAGGACACCCGTATTTCCGGCTATATGTTCGAAGCGGCGCTGGAAGCCGGCCTGGTCGCTGCAGGCGCCGATGTGCAGATGATTGGCCCGATGCCGACGCCCGCCATCGCGTTCTTGACCAGCACCTTGCGCGCCGATGCCGGCGTGGTCATCAGCGCCTCGCACAACCCGCATTACGACAACGGCATCAAGTTCTTCTCCGCCGAGGGCGAAAAGCTCGATGACGCCACCGAAGCGGCGATCGAAGCCGCGCTGGACGAGCCGTTCCACACCGTGGAATCCGAGCGCCTGGGCAAGGCGATTCGCACCCGCGATGCGATCGGCCGTTACATCGAATTCTGCAAGGCCAGCGTGGCGCGCGGCTTCACTCTGCAGGGCCTGAAAATGGTGCTGGATTGCGCGCACGGTGCCACGTATCACATCGCGCCGATGCTGTTCCGCGAGCTGGGTGCCGAGGTGGTGGTGATCGGTGCGGCGCCGGACGGGCTCAACATCAACGATGGCGTTGGCTCGACGCATATCGACAATCTTGCCGCCAAGGTGCGCGAGAGCGGCGCGCATCTGGGCATCGCCTTCGATGGCGATGGCGATCGCGTGCTGATGGCCGACGACCAGGGCAACCCGGTCGATGGCGACGATCTGCTGTATCTCCTGGCGCGCTCGTGGCAGGCCAGCGGCCGGCTCACCGGCACCGTGGTCGGCACCTTGATGACCAATTACGGCCTGGAGCCGGCACTGGCCGCGCTGCGGATTCCGTTCCAGCGCGCAAAGGTGGGCGACCGCTACGTGCATCAGGCGCTGGTCGAAGGCGGCGGCACGCTGGGTGGAGAGACCTCCGGCCATTTGCTGTGCCTGGACCGCGCCAGCACCGGCGATGGCATCGTCAGCGCGCTGCAGGTGCTCGAAGCGCTGGGCCGCGATGGGCACAGCCTTCGTCAAGCGCTGAGCGGCCTGGCCAAGGTGCCGCAAAAGACCGTGAATGTGCGTCTGGAGGGTGGCGCGGCCAAGGCCATCGTCGAAGCGCCCGGCGTGCAGCAGGCGCTGCAGCAGGCGCAAGCCGCCGTGCAAGGCCGCGGACGTGCGTTCCTGCGTCCGTCCGGCACCGAGCCTGTGGTGCGCGTGACCGTGGAAGCCGACGACGCCGGCCTGATGCAGGACACGCTCGATCGGCTCTCCGGAGCGGTGCGTGACGCGGCGTGAGTCGCTGATCATTGGCGTTTGCGTGGTCTTCGCCAAGGCCGCAACGTTCTATGTGTTGTATCGCCTGCTGTCCTGAGCGGCAGGCGTCCTCCCGACTTTTCGACTTCGACTGCAGATATCCGTATGAGCGCGCGCATCCCCACCCTGGACATCACCCGTTTCGATACCGATCGCGACGCTTTCGTCGCCGAGCTCGGTGCGGCCTACCGCCAATGGGGCTTTGCCGGCATCCGCAATCACGGCATCGCGCAGACCGAGATCGACGCGGCCTACGACGTGTTCAAGGCATTCTTCGCCTTGCCCGAAGAGGTCAAGCGCCGCTATCACGTGCCGGGCAGTGGCGGCGCACGTGGTTACACCGCGTTTGGCGTGGAAACCGCCAAGGACTCCAAGCACTTCGATCTGAAGGAGTTCTGGCACATCGGCCGCGAGATTCCGGACGATTCGCCGTACCGCGAGGTGATGGCGCCGAACCTGTGGCCGGAAGAAGTGCCCGGATTCCGTGAGCGCGGCTACCAGCTGTATCAGCAGCTCGACCAGCTGGGCTCGCGCGTGCTCGCAGCACTGGCGCTGCACATCGGCCTGCCGCAGGACTATTTCGTCGACAAGACCAACAACGGCAATTCGATCCTGCGCCCGATCCATTACCCGCCGATCACCAGCGACGACATTCCCAATGTGCGCGCCGGTGCGCATGGCGATATCAACTTCATCACTTTGCTGGTCGGTGCGAGCGCGGCCGGTCTGGAAGTGCGTTCCAACGACGGCGAGTGGGTGCCGTTCACCGCCGACGCCGACACCATCGTGGTCAATATCGGCGACATGCTGCAGCGCCTGACCAACCATGTGTATCCGTCCACGATTCACCGCGTGGTGAACCCGCCGGGCGAAGCGGCGCGCAAGCCGCGCTATTCGGTGCCGTTCTTCCTGCATCCGAATCCGGACTTTTTGATCGACGTGCTGCCCTCGTGCATCAGTGCCGACAACCCCAGTCGCTACCTTGAGCCGATCACCGCACACGGGTTTCTGGAAGAGCGCCTGCGCGAGATCAAGCTGAAGTAACTCGACAGAGAGGTCGACTGTTGGCGCTGTTGGTTTTTTCTGCGCCAGGTGCGCAATGCGTTGCCGATAACTCACGCAGCGAATGGCTGCGTCCGCAACATGCGCCATGACAGGTGCCACACTTCTATTCATAAAATTCCGCTCGTGTCTGGTTAAAGCTTGCGTTCACCCGCGCCGATAACTCAGTCTGATCGCTAGCGCGACGTCGGATTCGCCTGGCGCCCGCTGCCGATTGCACGAGGTAGGGGCGCATGCGGATGCCGTGGTTCAAACAATTAGGTGCGATGTCGTTGCTTGCGCTGTCTGGCGCGATGGCACCGGCTGCAGCAACGCCGGTGAGCGTGACCGTGACCGATGCCAACGGTGTCCTGGTCGATGCGGTGGTCAGTCTGGAACTGCCGCGGCCCGCCGCAGCGAGCGCGGGCAAGATGCTGGAGATGGATCAGGTCAATTCGCAATTCGTGCCGGCGGTCTTGGCGGTGCGTACCGGCACCTCGGTACGGTTTCCGAACAACGATCAGATCCGTCACCAGGTCTATTCGTTCTCGCCCGCCAAACGCTTCGAATTGCCGCTGTTTCAGGGCACTACCGCCGCGCCGGTGCGGTTCGATCAGGCCGGTCTGGTTACTGTGGGCTGCAACATCCATGACTGGATGCTGGGCTATATCGTGGTGCTGGAGACGCCGTATTTCGGCAAGACCGGCAGCGATGGTCGCGTGCAGCTCGATGCCCCGGCAGGAACCTACACGCTGCGCGTCTGGCATCCACGCATCAAGGGCGCAGCAGTGGGCGAGCCGCTGGTGATTGCGCGCGACGCAGTGCAACGCAAGGTCACCTTGCAGACCACTGGCGCCGCTCCGGCGGTGGCGCCGCCGGACGAGCGCATGCGCGCGCTGCAGGACAAGTTCCGCAGCGCCGCCCCCAAGAAGCCGCACCCATGAGGGCGATGCGCCTGCACACGCGCATCGCGGCTCTGCTGGTGCTGGTCGTGCTGGCCACGCAGGCGTTGACCTTCATCGCCGTGCAGCTGGCTACCGAGCGCAGCGTCAAGGCGCAATTGGGCGAAGAACTGCAGATCGGCGAACGCGTGTGGCAGCGCATCAATCTGCGCCGTGATGAGCAATTGCTGCAATCGGCGTCGGTGCTGGCAGACGACTTCGGTTTTCGTGCCGCGGTGGCCAGCGGCGATGTGCCCACCATGCAATCGGCGCTGCGCAACCATGCCGCGCGCATGTCTGCGCAGACCGCAGTGCTGCTTTCGCCGGATGGCGAATTTTTGACCGGGTTGGCCGACCTTCCGCAGGCCGAACAATTGCGTGCGGTGCAGGCGTTGTTGCAGCAGGCGCAGCGCGATGGACGCGCAGTCGGCGTGGTTGCCCTGGATCAACATATCGTGCGCCTGGCCGTGGTGCAGGTGCTGGCGCCCAGTCGCGTTGGCTGGATCGCGATCGGCAACGAATCCGGCGACGGCCTGGCACAGGACTTCCGCAGCACGACCGGACTGGATGCCACGTTCTTTACCGATGGCCCACCGGTGCGCGTGCTGGCATCCACCCTGGAGCCGGCAGCGCGTCGCGAGTTTGCGCAACAGTTGCCTGCCGCCGAGCACACGCGGGCGGAAGCGATTCCGCTCAACCTGGGCGAATCACGCTACCTGGTCAAACTGCAATCGCTCCAGGGCGACAGCCACGTGCGGGTGGCCTTGCAGGCCTCGCTCGATCGCGCGGTCGCGCCCTATCGCACCCTCAAGTTGCGCATCCTGCTGCTGGCAGGTTTGGCGACCGCTGCAGCCTTGTGCGTGGCGATCGTTCTGGCGCGCAGTGTCAGCAAACCGGTCGCGCAACTGGTGCAGGCGGCGCGACGCATCCAGCGCGGCGATTATCAGACGGCGGTGGAGGTTCCGCCGGGTCGCGAACTCGCCGAACTGGCCGATAGCTTTGGGCGCATGCAGCATCAGATCGCCAGCCGCGAGCAACACATTCTGCATCAGGCGCGGCACGACGCATTGACCGGGCTGCCCAATCGGGTCTGGTTGCTCGAACGCCTGAAAGAAGTGACCGCGCAGACAGTCGCCTCCGGCGGAACGGCGGCGGTATTGATCCTGGATCTGGAGCGTTTCAAGGAACTCAACGACAGCCTTGGTCATGATTTCGCCGACCAGGTGCTGGTCGAGGCCGGCCGCAGGCTTGCAGAGGTGGTGCAGGAGCCGAACCTGGTCGGGCGGCTGGGCAGCGATGAGTTCATGGTGATCGTGGCGCACGCCGATGCGACCACCGTGCAGCAGGACGCACAACGCCTGCTGCTGCAACTGCGTCGCCCATTGGTGTTGCCGCAGGCACGCATCCAGCTCGAAGCCAGCATTGGCATCGCCCTGATTCCCGAGCATGGCGCAGACCCGGACACCTTGTTACGCCGTGCCGACATCGCGCGACGGCAGGTGGACGATGCCGCCACCATCGGTGCCAGCGTCTATCGCATGGGGCAGGACGAACAGCATCTGCGACGGCTGCGCCTCACCGGCGATCTGCGCCAGGCTATCGGCGGTAACGAGCTGACCTTGCGCTTCCAACCCAAGATCTGCCTGCGCAGCGATCGCGTCGAACAGGTCGAAGTGCTGGTGCGTTGGCATCACCCGACGCTGGGTCCGATCGGACCCGACGAATTCATTCCGCTGGCTGAGCATTCCGGCGTCATCCATCCATTGACCCGCTTCGTACTGGACGAGGCGCTGCGCTGTCAGGCGCACTGGCGCACGCAAGGGCTGGAGCTGGGCATGGCGATCAATCTATCGGCACTGGATCTCTCCGATCCGGGGTTGCCCGATTACGTGCGTGCGCGGCTGGAACAGCATGCGGTGCCGGCGCAGTCGGTCACGCTGGAACTGACCGAAAGCGCCTTGATGCGCGATGTCGAATCCGCGCTGCACATGCTGCATCAACTGCGTAGCGTCGGCGTGCGTCTGTCCATCGACGACTTCGGCACCGGCTATTCCTCGTTGGCCCAACTCAAGCGCATGCCGGTGAACGAATTGAAGATCGACAAGAGCTTCGTCATGCAGCTGGCCGAAGGCACCGACGATGCGTTCATCGTGCGCAGCACGATCGATCTGGGGCATAACCTGGGCCTGAGCGTGATCGCCGAAGGCGTCGAGAACACCACTGCGCTCGGTCTGTTGCGCGGCTATGGTTGCGACATGGTGCAGGGCTATCTCTACGCACCGCCGCTGGAGCAAGCCCCCTTCGTGGCGTGGTGCATGCGCCAACTTGGAATGACCTCGCCCGCGCAGATGGGAGCGCAACGATGAAGCATCGTCTCCGCGCTGCGCTCGCCTCTGCAGTGTGCGGTGTTGCGCTCATACCAGTGTTTGCGGTCGCCGGCGACGGGCGCCTGCTCGCTACCGGCGGCGTGTCGATGATCGAAGGCAGCAGCGGTGGCGGCATCGTGCCGTGGGCCACGTTGTCGGGGTATGGCACGCGCGACGAGCTCGGTACCGTGCTGTTCGCCACGCATGTGGACAGCGGCGATTATCGACTCGATGTACAAGGCGCCGCGCTGACGGTCGGCAACCGCCTGGAACTGTCGCTTGCGCGCCAGCGCCTGGACCTGGGCACCTTGCAGGATCGCCTGGCACTGCCGTGGAACGCGCTCGGTCAGGATGTCTTCGGCGCCAAGCTGCGCGTGTACGGCGATCTGGTCTACGGGCGCGCCCCGCAAGTCAGCGTCGGCGTGCAGTACAAGCGTCTGCGCGACGGCACGCTGCCATTGGCTATCGGTGCACGTGACGACCATGGCACCGATGTCTATGTCAGCGCCAGCAGGCTGCTGTTGCAGGGCGCTGGCGGCTATCAATTACTGCTCAACGGTACGCTGCGCGCGACCCGCGCCAATCAGACCGGTTTGCTCGGCTTCGGTGGCGATCGGCGCAACAGCTATCGACTGGTCGCTGAGGCCAGTGCTGCGGTCGTGCTGTCGCCGTCGTGGGTGGTTGGTGTGGAATATCGCGGCAAACCGGACAATCTGGGCTTTGCGCGCGAACAGGCCTGGGCCGACGGTTTTGTTGCCTGGTTCCCCAGCAAGCATGTGTCGTTGACCGCAGCCTGGGCCGATCTTGGCGACATCGCCACGCTGACCAACCAGCGCGGCCCGTATCTCTCCTTGCAGGTAGCGTTCTGATGAATCGATGGCTGCGGTGGTCCCTGCTATGTGTGCTGAGCCTGAGTGCCTGCGCCACCACGCAGACGCCTCAAACGCTGTACGACGAACTTGGTGGCCAGGCCGGCATCGAGGCGCTGGTGGAAACCATGTTGTCGCGCATTGCTGACGATCAACGCATCGTCGACAAATTCGCGCGGGTCAACATCGTCATGCTCAACGCGCGCCTGGTGCAGAAGTTCTGCCATGTCGCCGATGGCCCGTGCCCGGATACCGCCAAATCGATGCAACAGGCGCATGCGCATCTGGCCATTCGCGAGGGCGATTTCAACGCCCTGGTCGAAGATCTCAACTGGGCAATGGATCAACAAAAGATCCCGCGCCGCACCCAGAATCGCCTATTGGCACGACTGGCCGCCATGCACGGCGAGATCGTCAATCACTAAGCGCTGCTAACAAAACGACTGTGCTCACCGCCACGCGGGCGCAGCCGGTGCTTGGTGCGGCAGGTGCCACGCGTAAACTCCGGTTCTGAGTGCGCCGCCCGCACCCACCTGACGACTGCTCGCGACGTTTTGTGAGCCGTTCTAAGTCCCGGAGTTGTAAGCCATGCGCAGTGCGCGCGTGCAGAGCCGATGCGCTGCGATGCACCTGCCAACGTACAGTAACGCGTTTCAATCCAGCGGCCTTACCCGATGCGAGCCGCGCGCCATCAGTCGCAGCGCAACCGAATGCGGCAGCAGGCGCAGTGCGGCATTGACCAGCCGATAGCGCCAGCCCGGCACCGCCAGCACCTGGCCACGCTCCAATGCGGCGATGCCGTACTCGGCAACTGCATCGGCCTGCAGCCAGGCCCAGCCGGGCAGGGTGGACATCGCCTCGCGGGTGCCGGTGACATCGTGGAATTCCGACCACGCAAAGCCCGGGCACAGCGCGCACACCTTCACTGCGCAATCGGCGTTTTCCAGCGCCAGCGACTCGCTGAAGCGCAACATGAAGCTCTTGCTGGCCGCATACAGCGTCTGCCCATCGGCACTGGGCGTGAGTGCGGCAAATGATGCGACGTTGAGAATGCGGCCCTGGCCACTGGCGCGGATCATCGGCAACAGCCGCCAGGTCAGCTCGCACACCGCGCCGATCATCACCTGCAGAAAGCGCGCATGCGTGGCCCAGTCGTTGTGCAGGTAGCGGCCCGGCACGCCGTAGCCGGCGTTGTTGACCAGCGTGCCTACCGTCCAGCCATTGCGCTGGATCTGCGTCACTAGCGCCTCGACCGCCGCAGGGTCGGCCAAGTCGGCCGGCAGCACCTCTACACGTACCTGCGTGCCCAGTTCGGCGGCCAGCGCCTGTAGTCGGTCCACCCGGCGTGCGGTCAGGATCAACGGCACGCCCCGTTTGGCGTACGCCCGCGCAATCTCGCGGCCGATCCCGCTGGAGGCGCCGGTTATCAGCGCAAAGACAGGTGAAACGGACATGGCAGGTTCCTGTTGAACGAGGGGTGGGACATATGGCGGACAGAAGTGTGCCGGTTGCCGACAGGGCATGGGCTATTCTGTCGCCTGTCTTCCACTCAGGAACCTGCGCCTGATGCGTCGAAAGATCGTTGCTGGAAATTGGAAGCTGCATGGCAGCCGCGCCTTCGCCACCGAACTGGTGGCCCAGGTCGCAGCGCACATGCCCCTGGAGGGTGTCGATGTCGTCATCCTGCCG
The DNA here is from genome assembly GCF_001423585.1 of Xanthomonas sp. Leaf148. Taxonomy (GTDB): domain Bacteria; phylum Pseudomonadota; class Gammaproteobacteria; order Xanthomonadales; family Xanthomonadaceae; genus Xanthomonas. The sequence continues at coordinate 1,806,580 of NZ_LMOP01000008.1, forward strand.
CCACTGCCTTACCTCGGTGACCTGATCGAGGATTTCGAGGCACATCACCTGTCCTTTGGAGCCCAGGACGTCAGTAGTAATGAGAAGGGCGCCTACACCGGTGAGGTCTCGGCCACGATGCTGGTGGATGTCGGAGCCGACTACGGACTGGTCGGTCACTCCGAGCGCCGCCAGTACCACCAGGAGAGTAGTGAGCTGGTGGCGCATAAGTTTGCCGCCGCCATCCACGCCGGCTTGATCCCGGTGCTGTGCGTGGGCGAGTCGCTGGAACAGCGTGAAGCCGGTCAGACTGAGGCAATCCTACGTGCCCAGCTCGAGCCGGTACTGGCATTGGTCGGCAGCGAGGGCTTTGCCCGCGCGGTGCTGGCCTATGAACCGATCTGGGCCATTGGGACCGGACGGACTGCCAGCCCGGAGCAGGCGCAGGCTGTGCACGCCTTCCTGCGTGGCGAAGTCGCGAAGGCGGATGCTAGAATTGCCGACTCTCTGCCCATCCTGTATGGGGGCAGTGTCAAGCCCGACAACGCCAGCGAGCTGTTCGCGCAGCCCGACGTCGATGGTGGGCTTGTCGGAGGCGCCTCCTTGGTGGCCGAAGATTTCCTGGCCATCGCGCGTGCGGCGGCCGCTTGTTAACCCATTAAGTTTTGTCCGGGGACGGATTTCGAAATGCTGATGTTGATCCTCAATGTGGTCTACGTGCTGGTCGCGCTGGCGATGATTGCGCTGATCCTGATGCAGCGTGGCGCGGGTGCGGCAGCCGGTTCCGGCTTCGGTGCCGGCGCGTCTGGCACGGTTTTCGGTTCGCAGGGTGCGTCGAACTTCCTGTCCAAGTCGACCAAGTGGCTGGCGGTGGTGTTTTTCAGCATCAGTCTGTTCATGGCGTGGTATGCCACCCACGGTGCCCGTCCGACCGATCAGAACCTGGGTGTGATGTCGCAGTCCGCCACCCCGGCGCCGGCTGCAGCCGGTGAGTTGACCCAGCCGTTGCCGCAGGCGCCCGCCGCCGGTGCGGTACCGACCGCTCCGTCGCAGCCTGCTCCTGCCGCCGCACCCGCTGCTGCGCCAGTGCAGTCCGCACCTGCGCCGTCGGCGCCAGCGGCCAGCGAAGAAAACGCTTCAGAACCAGCACAAAAACGCTGAAGCCGGTTACAATACGCTGCGCACTGGGATGCCCAGCGGCGCAACGTATGCCCAGGTGGCGGAATTGGTAGACGCACTACCTTGAGGTGGTAGCGACTTAGGTCGTAGGGGTTCGAGTCCCCTCTTGGGCACCATTGTTTGGCTGCAGTTCCTGTGCATTGCGACACGTCGCGCGCAGGGTCTGCCTATACCCCATGCCGGCACGCGGCGCGTGCGGGCAGAGGCAAGAGAGAATCGCTGTGCTGGCCGAATATTTGCCGAGTCTGCTGTTTCTGATCGTCGCCACTGGCATCGGCATCGTGTTGATGCTGATTGGTCGGTTCCTCGCTCCGCGCAGCCCGGACGCGCGCAAGCTTTCGCCGTACGAGTGTGGCTTCGAGGCATTCGAAGACGCGCGCATGAAGTTCGATGTGCGCTACTACCTCATCGCGATCCAGTTCATCGTGTTTGACCTGGAAATTATCTTCATCGTGCCGTGGACGCAGGTGTTCATGGAGATCGGCGCACGTTCGCTGGTCACCATGGGGCTGTTCGTCGGCATGTTGTTCCTCGGCTTTATCTACGTGTGGAAGAAGGGAGCGCTGGAATGGGAGTGATTCAGACCCTGGATCGTCTGATGACCAACCCGATGCCGGAAGGCCGGGTGGAAGACATCCTGCGCCCGGACGGCGAAAACCCGCTGCTCGAGAAGGGCTACGTGACCACCAGCGTCGACGCGCTGTTGAACTGGGCGCGGACCGGCTCGATGTGGCCGATGACCTTCGGTCTTGCCTGCTGTGCGGTCGAAATGATGCATGCTGGCGCCTCGCGTCTGGACCTGGATCGATACGGCGTGGTGTTTCGCCCGTCGCCGCGCCAGTCCGACGTGATGATCGTCGCCGGTACTTTGGTCAACAAGATGGCCCCGGCGCTGCGCAAGGTCTACGACCAGATGCCGGACCCGAAGTGGGTCATCTCGATGGGCAGCTGCGCCAATGGCGGCGGCTACTATCACTATTCGTATTCGGTGGTGCGCGGTTGCGATCGCATCGTGCCGGTGGACATCTATGTCCCGGGCTGCCCGCCGACCGCCGAGGCGCTGGTCTACGGCATCTTGCAGCTGCAGAAGAAGATCTGGCGTACCCAGACGATCGCGCGCTGATACCCGTCTTCTCCTACCGAGAGCAGCCAAGCCCCCATGGCAGAGCAAGCATCCTCCTTCACTGACCGACTTGCGGCATGTTTCGCCGGTGCCCAGATCACCGTGGCATTGCCGCGCGGCGAAGTCACGCTGGAAGTCGCCGCGGCCGATTGGCACGCCACCTGTCTGGCGCTGCGTGACGAGCTCGCTTTCGAGCAGCTCAGCGACCTGTGCGGCGTCGACTACCTGGGTTATGGCAGCGACGAGTGGGATACCGCCGACGTATCCTCGCAGGGCTTCAGTCGCGGCGTCGAAGGCAAGGGCATCGGGCGTTTTGGTTGGGGTGAATTCCCCAGCCAGGAAGGCTCCACCGGCGCGCATGCGCAGCACATGCCCAAGCAGCGTTTTGCGGTCGTTGCCCAGCTGATTTCCTACCAGCACAACCAGCGTTTGCGCGTGCGTTGCTACGCACCCGACGAGCAGGTGCCGGTGGTGGCGTCGGTGACCGATATCTGGCCGGGCGTGAATTGGTTCGAGCGCGAAGCATTCGACCTGTTCGGCATCGTGTTCGATGGTCACCCGGACCTGCGCCGCATCCTGACCGACTATGGATTCGTCGGCCATCCGTTCCGCAAGGATTTCCCGCTGATCGGCAACGTCGAAGTGCGTTACGACGAAGAGCGCAAGCGCGTGGTGTACGAGCCGGTTACCTCGGTCGAGCCGCGCGTCGGTGTGCCGCGCGTGATTCGCGACGATGCCCGTTATGAGACTGCCGCCGGTGAAGTGGGCAAGTCGGAGACCGCCAAGTGAGTGAGTTCCGCCAGGCAACCGATGCCTTCGCGAGCAATCCTGTCGAAAGCAAGCAGGAAATCCGCAATTACACGATGAACTTCGGCCCGCAGCATCCTGCGGCGCACGGCGTGCTGCGTCTGATCCTGGAAATGGACGGCGAGACCGTGGTGCGTGCCGATCCGCATATCGGCCTGCTGCACCGTGGCACCGAGAAGCTGGCCGAGTCCAAGCCGTTCAACCAGTCGGTTCCGTACATGGATCGCCTGGATTACGTGTCGATGATGTGCAACGAGCACGCCTACGTGCGCGCGATCGAGTCCCTGATGGGAATCGAAGCGCCGGAGCGTGCGCAGTACATCCGCACCATGTTCGACGAGATCACCCGCATCAAGAACCACCTGATGTGGGTCGGTTCCAATGCACTCGATCTGGGTGCGATGGCGGTGATGTTGTACGCGTTCCGTGAGCGCGAAGAATTGATGGACGTGTACGAGGCGGTCAGCGGCGCGCGTATGCACGCGGCCTACTACCGCCCGGGTGGCGTGTACCGCGATCTGCCCGATTTCATGCCCAAGTACAAGGAATCGCGCTGGCACAAGGGTGGGGCGCTGAAGAAGCGCAACGCTGCTCGCGAAGGCACGATGCTGGATTTCCTCGAGGATTTCACCAACACCTTCCCGTCGCGCGTGGACGAATACGAAACGCTGCTGACCGACAACCGTATCTGGAAGCAGCGTACTGTCGATGTCGGCATCATCAGCCCGGATCTGGCGCGTGCCTGGGGCATGACCGGTCCGATGCTGCGTGGCTCGGGGATCGAGTGGGATCTGCGCAAGAAGCAGCCGTATGCCAAGTACGACGTGGTGGATTTCGATATCCCGGTCGGCACCAACGGCGACTGCTACGACCGCTATCTGGTCCGTGTTGCTGAGATGCGCGAATCCAACCGCATCATCAAGCAATGTGTGAAGTGGCTGAAGGCCAACCCTGGCCCGGTCATGGTCACCAATTTCAAGGTCGCTCCGCCAAGCCGAGAAGGCATGAAGGACGACATGGAAGCGCTGATCCATCACTTCAAGCTGTTCAGTGAAGGCTATTGCGTGCCGGCCGGCGAGACCTATTGCGCGGTCGAAGCGCCCAAGGGCGAGTTCGGTTGCTACCTGATGTCCGATGGCGCCAACAAGCCGTTCCGCCTGCATCTGCGCGCGCCCGGCTTTGCGCATTTGTCGTCGATGGATGCGGTGGTGCGTGGTTATTTGCTGGCCGACGTCGTGGCGATGATCGGTACTTACGATTTGGTTTTCGGTGAGGTTGACCGATGAAGGCGACGGGTAATTTCGAAGCGGCGCGCGACGTCGATCCGCAGGTGGTGCTGAGCGATAAAACGCGTGCGCACATCGATCATTGGCTGGCCAAGTTTCCGCCCGATCGCAAGCGTTCGGCGGTGCTGCAGGGCTTGCACGCGGCGCAGGAGCAGAACCAGGGCTGGCTGACCGACGAATTGATCGTTGGCGTGGCCAAGTATTTGGAACTACCGCCGGTGTGGGCCTATGAGGTAGCCAGCTTCTACTCGATGTTCGAGACCGAGAAGGTCGGCCGCCACAACGTGGCGTTCTGCACCAACATCAGCTGCTGGCTCAACGGCGCCGAAGATCTGTTGGCGCACGCCGAGAAGAAACTGGGTTGCAAGCTGGGGCAGTCGACGGCCGATGGCCGCGTCTACCTCAAGCGCGAAGAAGAGTGCCTGGCGGCCTGCTCTGCAGCGCCGATGATGGTCATCAACGGCCACTACCATGAGCACCTGACGAAAGAGAAGGTCGACGCGCTGCTGGACGGGCTGGAATAAGACATGGCACATCATCACGCACCTACAGGTCCGGTCGGTCCGGCGCCGTTGCCGCATCAGGTCGTTTACACGACCCTGCATTACGACACTCCGTGGTCGTACGAGAGCTACCTCAAGACCGGTGGCTACGCAGCGTTGCGCAAGATCCTGGAAGAAAAGATCGCGCCGGCCGACGTCATCGAAATGGTCAAGGCGTCCAATCTGCGTGGCCGCGGCGGCGCCGGTTTCCCGACCGGTCTGAAGTGGTCGTTCATGCCCAAGGGCACGATGCAGAAGTACATCCTGTGCAACTCGGACGAATCCGAGCCGGGAACCTGCAAAGACCGCGACATCCTGCGTTACAACCCGCATTCGGTGGTGGAGGGCATGGCGATCGCCTGCTACGCCACCGGCTCGACGGTGGGCTACAACTACCTGCGTGGCGAGTTCCACCACGAGCCGTTCGAAAACTTCGAACTGGCACTGGCTGATGCGTATGCGAACGGCTGGCTGGGCAAGAACATTCTCGGCAGCGGCGTGGATATCGATATCTACGGTGCGCTGGGTGCTGGCGCGTACATCTGCGGCGAAGAGACCGCATTGATGGAATCGCTGGAAGGCAAGAAGGGCCAGCCGCGTTACAAGCCGCCGTTCCCGGCGAACTTCGGCCTGTACGGCAAGCCGACCACCATCAACAACACCGAGACCTATGCCTCGGTGCCGGCGATCATTCGCAACGGCCCGGAGTGGTTCCTCGGGTTGAGCAAGACCAAGAACGGCGGTCCGAAGATTTTCTCGGTGTCCGGCTGCGTGCAGAAGGGCGGCAACTTTGAAGTGCCGCTCGGCACCACCTTCGACGAACTGCTGGAAATGGCCGGTGGCCTGCGTCCGGGCCGCACCCTCAAGGGCGTGGTGCCTGGCGGCGTGTCGATGCCGGTGCTGAAGGCTGATCAGGTTGCCGGTCTGCAGATGGATTACGACACCTTGCGTGCGCTGGGCACCGGTCTGGGATCGGGCGCCATCGTGGTGCTGGACGACAGCGTGTGCTGCGTGCGTTTTGCCTGCCGCATCTCGCAGTTCTTCCACAAGGAATCGTGTGGCCAGTGCACCCCGTGCCGCGAAGGCACCGGCTGGATGCACCGCGTGCTGGAGCGCATCGTCGCCGGCAAGGCCACGATGGAAGACCTGCACCAGCTGCGTACCGTGGCCGGTCAGATCGAAGGGCACACCATCTGCGCGTTCGGTGAAGCGGCAGCGTGGCCGATTCAAGGCTTCCTGCGCCAGTTCTGGGACGAGTTCGAGTACTACATCGTCAACGGTCGTTCGATCGTCGACACGCACGTCGGAGTGGCCGCATGAGCGCCCAACCAGTGAACCCGGACGTGCCGCCGGATCATGTCACCGTCGAAATCGACGGGCAGAGTCTGGTCGTGCCGAAGGGCTCGATGATCATTCAGGCCGCCGACAAGGCCGGCATTCCGATCCCGCGCTTCTGCTATCACGAGAAGCTGCCGATCGCTGCCAACTGCCGCATGTGTCTGGTGGATGTCGAAAAGTCGCCCAAGCCGTCGCCTGCCTGCGCCACGCCGGTGATGGATGGCATGAAGATCGCCACGCGCAGCGAAAAGGCGCTGAAGTACCAGCGCAGCGTGATGGAATTTTTGCTGATCAATCACCCGCTGGATTGCCCGATCTGCGATCAGGGTGGCGAGTGCGAGTTGCAGGACGTCTCGCTCGGCTACGGCCGGTCGGTGAGCCGCTTCAACGAGCGCAAGCGCGTGGTGCAAGACGAGGATATCGGTCCGCTGGTCGCCACCGAAATGACTCGCTGCATCCAGTGCACCCGTTGCGTGCGCTTCACTGCAGACATCGCCGGCACCTACGAGCTGGGTGGCATGTACCGCGGTGAAAACCTGCAGATCGGCACCTACGACGGCAAGCCGCTGACCACCGAAATTTCCGGCAACGTCATCGACGTCTGCCCGGTGGGCGCGCTGACCAACAAGGTGTTCCAGTTCCGCGCACGTCCGTGGGAATTGATGGCGCGCGAATCGCTGGGTTACCACGATGCGATGGGCTCGAACCTGTTCCTGCATGTGCGTCGTGGCGAAGTGCTGCGCACCGTGCCGCGCGAGAACGAAGCAGTCAACGAATGCTGGCTGTCCGATCGCGACCGTTACTCGCATCAGGGTCTGTACGCCGAAGACCGCGCGGGCAAGCCACTGAAGAAGGTCAACGGCGAGTGGACCGAAGTGAGCTGGACCGAAGGTCTGGCTGCTGCGACCCAGATCCTGCGTGACAATGCCGGCGATCAGCTTGGCGTGCTGGTGCATCCGTCCACCTCGAACGAGGAAGGCGCGCTGCTGGCACGTCTGGCCGAAGGCCTCGGCAGCGGCAATCTGGATCACCGGCTGCTCAATCGGGATTTCTCCGACGCTGCGGTTGCCGAAGCCTTTGCAACGCCGCTGGCCGAGATCGAGCAGGCCGATGTGGTGGTGTTGTTCGGCACCAACGTGCGTCACGAGCTGCCGTTGCTGCATGCACGTCTGCGCAAGGCGCACATCCAGAACCGCACGCAGATCCATTCGGTCAACCCGGTCGATTTCGATTTCGCATTCACGCAGGCGAGCCGCGCCGTGGTCGCGCCGTCGCAGCTGGCAAGCGCACTTGACGACGCCGCGCTACGCGATGCGGTCAAGGGCGCAACGCGCGCCGTGATCGTGGTTGGTGCATTGGCTGAAAATCATCCGCAGGCGGCGGCACTGCGTGCTGCTGCACGCAACTTTGCTGCGGCAACGGGCGCTTCGCTGTGCCGTATCCCGCAGGGCGCGAACGCGGTGGGTCTAGTGTCGCAAGGTGTGTTGCCAACAGCGCGTGATGTGGCCGGCATGCTGGCGCAGCCGCGTCAGGCGTACGTGCTGTACGGTATCGAGCCGGGCCTGGATTTTGCCGACGCCGCTGCTGCACGCAGCGCGCTGGCCGGTGCCAAGGTCGTTGCCTTCAGTCAGTTCGCCTGCGCTTCAACGCGCGATGTGGCTGACGTGATCCTGCCGATCGGTGCATTGCCGGAAATCGATGCCTCGTTGACCAATCTCGACGGTCGCGTGCAGACGGCGCGTGCCGCAGGCCGCTTGCCGGTCGAAGCGCGCGAAGGCTGGCGTGTGCTGCGTGCGCTGGGTGGCGAGCTGGGTCTGGCTGGTTTCGAGTTCATCGATCTGGTCGGCCTGCGTGCCGGCATGCAGAATCGCGATGTGCGCCCAGTGGCCTCCGCTCAGCCGCAGGCGACTAGTGACGGACTGGAAGTCGCAGCGACTGCTGCGATCTACCGCACCGATGCGGTAGTGCGTCGCGCCGCTGCGCTGCAGTCGCATCCGCTCAATATCGCACCGTGCGTGGCGATGCACCCCGAACAGGCTGCGCAGCTGCAGATCGCCGATGGGCAGATGGTCAAGGTCGGCACCGACGCGGGTAAGGCGACGTTGCCGGTGGTGCTGGACAAGCGCGTTGCGCCGGGCACGGTGTGGATTGAATCCGGCCATGGCGCAACCGCGCCGCTTGGTGCCGGTCGCGTAACAGTGGTGGCTGCATGAACGAATTGCTGTTGAACGTGGTCGACCCTTTGCACCAGTGGTTTCTCGGACTGGGCGATGGCGGCATCTTGTTGTGGACCGTGTTGAAGATCCTGTTGATCGCCGTGCCGGTGATCGTCTCGGTGGCCTTCTACGTGGTTTGGGAGCGCAAGCTGATCGGCTGGATGCATGTGCGTCACGGGCCCATGTACGTGGGCATGGGCATCTTTCAGGCTTTCGCCGACGTGTTCAAGCTCCTGTTCAAGGAGATCCTGCAGCCCAGCAGCTCGCACAAGGCGATGTTCATCATCGCGCCGCTGTTGACGCTGGCGCCTGCATTCGCGGCGTGGTCGGTGGTGCCGTTCGATGCGCAGCTGGTGCTGTCCAACGCCAATGTCGGTTTGCTGTATTTGCTGGCGATGACCTCGCTGGGCGTTTACGGCATCATCCTGGCGGGCTGGGCATCCAACTCCAAGTACGCGTTTCTGGGCGCGATGCGCTCGGCGGCGCAGGTGGTCAGCTACGAAATCGCGATGGGGTTTGCGCTGGTCGGCGTCATGATCGCCTCGGGCAGCGTCAACCTGAGCCAGATCGTGTTGGCGCAGGGTGGTAATTCGGGCTTCTTCGACTGGTTCCTGATTCCGCTGTTCCCGTTGTTCATCGTGTACTGGGTCTCCGGCGTTGCCGAAACCAACCGCGCGCCGTTCGACGTGGTGGAGGGCGAATCGGAAATCGTCGCCGGCCACATGGTGGAATACTCGGGCGGTGCGTTCGCGCTGTTCTTCCTGGCCGAATACGCCAACATGATCCTGGTCAGCTTCCTGATCTCGATCTTCTTCCTCGGTGGCTGGCTGAGCCCGATCCAGGGTTGGGTCACAGCGGATATCTCGCCGTGGATCGACTGGGTGTGGAAGGGCGGTTGGCCGTGGCTGCTGATGAAGGTGTTCTTCTTCGCCAGCGCTTACATCTGGTTCCGTGCCAGCTTCCCGCGCTACCGCTACGACCAGATCATGCGTCTGGGTTGGAAGGTGTTCATTCCGCTCACGATCGTGTGGATCGCAGTGACGGCGTTGATGGTGTTTTACGGCGTGATCCAGAAGGGCGTGTAACCGATGAACAAGATCACCCATTACTTCAAGAGCCTGCTGCTGCTCGAACTGCTCGCAGGCTTGTGGCTGACGTTTAAGTACACGTTCAAGCCCAAGTACACCGTGCTGTATCCGATGGAGAAGTTTCCGCAGTCGCCGCGTTTCCGTGGCCTGCATGCGTTGCGTCGCTACCCCAATGGCGAAGAACGCTGCATTGCCTGCAAGCTGTGCGAAGCGGTGTGCCCGGCGCTGGCGATCACCATCGACTCGGCCAAGCGCGAGGACGGCTCGCGCCGTACCACGCGTTACGACATCGACTTGTTCAAGTGCATCTTCTGCGGCTTCTGTGAAGAAAGCTGCCCGGTGGACTCGATCGTCGAGACGCACATCCTCGAGTACCACTTCGAGAAGCGTGGCGAAAATATTGTCAACAAGCCGCAGCTGCTGGCGATCGGAGACCGGCTAGAAGCCGAGATCGCCGAGCGTCGCGCTGCCGATGCCGCCTTCCGTTGAGGTCATGATGGACTGGGTCTCTATTGCTTTTTACGCCTTCTCCGCAGTCGCGGTGGTGTCCGCTGGTGCGGTGATCAGCGTGCGTAACCCGGTGTATGCCGTGTTGTGCCTGATCCTCACCTTCTTCTCGATGGCGTGTATCTGGTTGCTGGTCGGTGCCGAGTTCCTCGGCGTCACGCTGGTGCTGGTCTACGTCGGCGCAGTGATGGTGCTGTTCCTGTTCGTGGTGATGATGCTGGACATCGACACCAGCCGGTTGCGCGAGGGCTGGGTTAAATACATGCCGCTGGGCGTGATCGTTGCGGTGGCGATGCTGGCACAGATGGTCACCTTGATCGGGGTCAAGGCGCGCACTGCCACGCCGTTCCCGGTCGACAACGCGGCAGCGCAAGCCGCCGACAGTTCTAACCTGACCTGGCTGGCCAAGAGCCTGTACACCGAGTTCCTGCTGCCGTTCGAATTTGCCGCCGTGATTCTGACCGTGGCCGTGGTGGCTGCAGTGATGCTGACCTTGCGTAAGCGCACCGGCATCAAGCTCCAGAACGCCAGCGAGCAATCCCGCGTGAAGGCGGGCGACCGTCTGCGCATCGTCAAGATGGCAGTCGAAAAGCCAGCACAGGTTGCGCCGCGCGTCGATGCGGCCGACGGACAGGAGGCGAAGTCTTGATTACCTTGGGCCACCTGCTTGGACTGGGCGCGGTGCTGTTCTGCATCTCCCTGGCCGGCATCTTCCTCAACCGCAAGAACGTCATCGTGTTGCTGATGTCGATCGAGTTGATGCTGCTGTCGGTCAACGTCAACTTCATTGCGTTTTCGCGCGAGCTGGGCGACCCCGCCGGTCAGTTGTTCGTGTTCTTCATCCTGACCGTTGCCGCCGCGGAGGCCGCTATCGGCCTTGCGATCCTGGTGACTCTGTTCCGCACGCGCCGCACGATCAATGTGGCCGAAGTCGATACGTTGAAGGGCTGACCTGTAGATGGAAATCACTCTCTCCAAGAGTCTGTTGATTGCGGTGGTGCTTGCACCGCTGATCGGCAGCATCATCGCCGGCCTGTTCGGTCGCCAGGTAGGGCGCAAGGGCGCGCAATACGTCACCATCCTCGGCGTGGCGGTCAGCTGCGTGCTGTCGTGCCTGACGCTGTACCAATTGGTGGAGCAGGGCGCCAGCCCGTTCAACCAAAACCTGTACACCTTCTTCGACGTCGGTAATTACTCCGCGCATGTCGGCTTCATGGTCGATCGCCTGACCGCGATGATGATGGTGGTGGTGACCTTCGTGTCGCTGCTGGTGCACATCTACACCATTGGCTACATGGAAGAAGATCCCGGCTACCAGCGCTTCTTCAGTTACATCTCGTTGTTCACCTTCTCCATGCTGACGCTGGTGATGAGCAACAACTTCCTGCAGCTGTTCTTCGGCTGGGAAGCGGTGGGTCTGGTGTCGTACCTGCTGATCGGCTTCTGGTTCAAGCGCCCGACTGCAGTGTTCGCCAACATGAAGGCGTTCCTGGTCAACCGCGTGGGCGACTTCGGCTTCATTCTCGGCATCGCTGGCGTGCTGTTGTGGTTCGGCTCGTTGGATTACTCCACCGTGTTTGCCAACGCGACCACCATGGCCAACGCCAAGGTGCAGTTGTTCGCTGGCCACGAATGGAGCGTGATGACGCTGATCTGCATCTGCCTGTTCATCGGCGCGATGGGCAAGTCGGCGCAGGTGCCGCTGCATGTGTGGCTGCCTGACTCGATGGAAGGCCCGACCCCGATCTCGGCACTGATCCATGCTGCGACCATGGTCACCGCCGGCATCTTCATGGTGGCGCGCATGTCGCCGCTGTTCGAGCTGTCGGAAACCGCACTCAACTTCATCCTGTTCATCGGTGCGACCACGGCCTTCTTCACCGGCTTGATCGGCATCGTGCAGAACGACATCAAGCGCGTGGTCGCGTACTCGACGCTGTCCCAGCTCGGTTACATGACTGTGGCGCTGGGCGTGTCGGCCTATTCGGCTGCCGTGTTCCACCTGATGACGCATGCCTTCTTCAAGGCGCTGCTGTTCCTGGCGGCGGGTTCGGTCATCATCGGCATGCACCACGAGCAGGACATGCGCAAGATGGGCGGCCTGCGCAAGTACATGAAGGTGACCTACTGGACCAGCGTGATCGGTACGCTGGCACTGGTCGGTACGCCGTTCTTCTCGGGTTTCTACTCGAAGGACACCATCATCGAAGCCGCTGCGCACCACGCGCACGAATCGCATAGCTGGATCGCGACTTACGGCTACTGGTCCGTGCTCGGCGGCGTGCTGGTCACCAGCTTCTACAGCTTCCGGCTGCTGTTCCTGACCTTCCACGGCAAGGAGCGTTTTCGCGATGCTCATGCGCACGATGCGCATGCACATCACGACAGCGCGCACACCGATGCCGAAGCGCAGGTGCATGCCCACGACAGCCACGCGCACGATGCACATGCGCATGACAGCCATGGCCACGACGATCACGGCCATGGTCACCACGGTGTTCACGAGCCGCACGAGTCCAAGTGGGTGGTGACGTTGCCGCTGATCCTGCTGGCGATTCCGTCGGTGGCGATCGGTTTCTTCACCATCGGCCCGATGTTGTTCGGTACCGATTGGCAGGGCCACCACGCGGCGCACGCGCTCAAGGGGCAGGCCGTGTCGTTCTTCACCGGCATCGTCGACTTCTACGATCCGGCGCGCGATACCGTTGGTGCGCTCGCAGAAGAATTCCATGGCCCGGTGGCGTTCGCGTTGCACGGCATGATGGCGGCGCCGTTCTTCCTGACGGTCGCTGGTCTATTGCTGGCCGCGCTGTTCTATCTGTGGAAGCCCGACCTGGCCACCAAGTCGCGCAAGGCGTTCGCGCCGATCGTGTGGCTGCTGGAAAACAAATACGGCTTCGACAAGCTGTGGATCAATGGCTTCGCCGGTGGCGGTGTTGTCCTTGGCAAGGCGTCACGCGCAATCGACACCCATGTGGTCGACGGCGTGGTCGTCAATGGTTCTGCCCGACTGATCGACCTGGCTGCAAATCTGCTGCGTCGCACGCAATCCGGTTTCCTCTATCACTACGCCTTCGCAATGATCATCGGTTTGATCGCCTTGTTGGCGGTACTGATGCATTTCTGGCGTTGACCTGTACGGAATAAGAAAACGTGTCGAACTGGCCTTTACTGTCTATCTTGATCTGGCTGCCGATTATCGGTGGCGCCCTGATCCTTGCGTTGCGCAACGCCGAGACTGCCCGCTGGGCGTCCTTGGCGGTGGCGGTGGCGACCTTTGTGCTGAGTCTGCCGCTGTTGGGCTACGACACCGCCAATGACGCGATGCAGTTCATCGAACTGCATGCCTGGATTCCGGCTTACAACATCGGCTACAACCTGGGCGTGGATGGCATCGCGGTCGCGTTGATCGTGCTCACCACATTGGTGACGGTGCTGGCGCTGATCGGCGCCTGGCGCTCGATCGACAAGCGCGTCAATCAGTACGTCGCCGCGTTCCTGATTCTGGAGGGCGTCACCGTCGGTATCTTCGCTGCCACCGACGCGATGCTGTTCTATGTCTTCTTCGAAGCCATGCTGATCCCGATGTTCCTGATCATCGGTGTCTGGGGCGGTCCGCGACGTATCTATGCGGCGATGAAGTTCTTCCTCTACACCTTCCTCGGCTCGGTGCTGATGCTGGTGGGTCTGGTCTACCTGTATCTGAAGGGCGGCAGTTTTCAACTCGCCGACCTGTACGCGCTGCAGCTGACCGCCAAGGAGCAGACCTGGATCTTCTTCGCGTTCTTGATCGCCTTTGCGGTCAAGGTGCCGATGTTCCCGGTGCACACCTGGCTGCCGGATGCACACGTCGAAGCGCCGACCGCCGGTTCGGTGATCCTGGCTGCGATCGCGCTGAAGATCGGCGGCTACGGGTTCCTGCGCTTCAACCTGCCGATCGTGCCGGATGCCAGTCACGAGTTCGCCTGGTTGGTCATTGCGTTGTCGCTGATCGCGGTGGTCTACGTCGGTCTGGTGGCATTGGTGCAGGAAGACATGAAGAAGCTGGTGGCGTACTCGTCCATCGCGCACATGGGCTTCGTCACCCTGGGTACCTTCATTGCCTTCACGCTGGTGCGTGAGTACGGCAGCACCGACGCTGCGCGTCTCGGCTTGCAAGGCGCGATGGTGCAGATGATTTCGCACGGCTTCGTGTCTGGCGCCATGTTCTCCTGCATCGGTGTGTTGTACGACCGCATGCACACGCGTCGCATCGCCGATTACGGCGGCGTGGTCAATGTGATGCCGTGGTTCGCCACTTTTGCGATGTTGTTCTTCATGGCCAATGCCGGTCTGCCGGGTACCAGCGGTTTCGTCGGCGAGTTCATGGTGATCCTGGCCAGCTTCCAGAAGCATCCGTTGGTTGCCTTCGCTGCCGCCACCACGCTGGTGATCACTGCCGCCTACACGCTGTGGCTCTACAAGCGCGTGTTCTTCGGCGAAGTGGCCAACGCGCATGTGGCCGAGCTGAAGGACATCAATGGCCGCGAGGCCTTCGTGCTGGGGGTGTTCGCTGCTGGCGTGCTGGCCCTGGGCCTGTATCCGAAGCCGCTGACCGATCTGATGGAACCATCGATCGCCAAGCTGGCTACCCAGATTGCCGCGACCAAGCTGTAACTGCTTGCCGTACGTACCGATTTTCAGGATTTGATGATGACCACGCCAACGCTCGCGCCGTTGACCACCGCTGACCTGGCTCCGCTTGTTCCGGAGCTGGTGCTGATCGGCGGCGCCTTCGCACTGCTGATGCTCGACCTGTTCATGAGCCAGCGGAACAAGGTCTGGACCCACTTGTTCTCTATCGCCGTTCTGGCCGTGGTGTTTGCGTTGTTGGCAACCGGCACAGGCGGGCAGGGCGACATTTTCAATGGCATGTTCGTGCGCGATACCGCTGCGGATGTCATGAAGACGGTGATCGTGCTCGTCAGCGGGTTGAGCCTGGTGTATGGCTGGACCTACCTGCGCGAGCGCAATCTCTATCAGGGCGAAATCCCGGTGTTGGTGTTGTTCGCCACCGCCGGCATGATGCTGCTGGCCTCGGCAGGCAGTCTGCTGATGGTCTATCTGGGACTGGAACTGCTGGCGCTGTGTTCGTACGCGCTGGTCGCATCCAATCGCGACAACGGCCTGGCCACCGAAGCGGCGATGAAGTATTTCGTGCTGGGTTCGTTGGCGTCGGGTCTGCTGCTGTACGGCATGTCGCTGGTCTATGGCGCTACCGGCACCTTGAGCCTGGCGGGCATCCATGACGCGATCGACGGCTCGGGTGAGCGCACACTGCTGCTGACCGGCACCATCTTCATGATCGCTGGCGTTGCATTCAAGCTGGGCGCCGCGCCGTTCCATATGTGGCTGCCCGACGTCTATCAGGGCGCACCGGCACCGATCGCGCTGTTTATCAGTTCGGCACCGAAGTTGGCTGCATTCGGCATGGCCTACCGCCTGCTGGAAGTGGGTATGGGTCCGTTGTCGCCGCAGTGGCATCTGCTGATTGGCGGGCTGTCGGCACTGTCGTTGGTCATCGGTAACCTGATGGCCATCGCGCAGAGCAATCTCAAGCGCATGCTTGCGTATTCGACGGTGTCGCACATCGGCTTCCTGCTGATGGGCGTGGCCGGTGGCGGCGAAGAAGGCTATGCGGCTGCGATGTTCTATGCGGTGAGCTACACCATCATGTCGACCGCTTCGTTCGGCGCGATCATCGCGTTGTCGCGCAACGGCTTTGAAGCGGAGAACATCGACGACTTCAAGGGGCTCAACGCGCGTAACCCGTGGATGGCTGGCCTGGTGCTGTGCATCATGGCTTCGCTGGCGGGCATTCCGCCGTTCCTCGGCTTCTGGACCAAGCTCGCCGTGCTGGGCGCGGCGGTGAAGGGCGACATGCTGTGGCTGGCGCTGGTAGGTGTGCTGTGCGCGGTGATTGGTGCGTACTACTACCTGCGTGTCATCAAGGTCATGTACTTCGACGAACCGGTTGGTGAGCCGTTGCCCGCCAACAACGATCGCGTCCTGGGCACAGTGCTGGGCGTCAACGCACTCGCATTGCTGGCGCTGGGTCTGGCCTGGAGCCCGATCATGGTGTGGTGCCAGCGCGCGTTTGCTGGTCTTGCGTAAGCGGGTAGACGCGCGCGACGCTGACGCAGCGGCGTTTGCTGCAGGTGTATGGCGCGGATCTGAAATAAAGTTGTGATTGGTGTTTCGTTTTTGTTGCATTGCGGTTATCATTCGCCGCGACGTTGGACACTCGCCAAAGTGTTCAACAGATGAAAAACTTAGGGCTTGCAATTGCCGCTCAAGTTCTTCATAATTCCGCTTCTGCTGCGGGGTGGAGCAGTCTGGCAGCTCGTCGGGCTCATAACCCGAAGGTCGCAGGTTCAAATCCTGCCCCCGCTACCAAGTTTGAATTGCTGCTTTAATGAGGTTTGCCTTAGGGCAGCAGTTCATGTTCTTGGATCGCAAAGACGCATGTTCCCGTCTTTGCGCCGACCCTGAGAGGTCGGGCTTTTTTCACGCAAGGGGCCCATCGGGCCCCTTGTTTTTTCCGGAACCGGAAAGTTTGCTGCCGGTTGCCGGGGTTCTACTGGCAATCATTTGATCAGGGCAGTCTGTGAGCGAAAAAGCGACCGAAATCGCGAACCTGCTGAGTCCAACGGTTGAGTCCCTGGGCTTGGAACTGCTGGGCGTGGAGTATCTCCCCGCGCCAGGTGGCGCCACGTTGCGCCTTTACATCGATGTGCCGCTGGCCGAACAGCCCGAGCGTGTGATCAACGTCGACGACTGCGAGCGCGTGAGCCGTGAAGTGTCGGCCCAGCTCGACGTCGAAGACCCGATCAGTGGCAACTACACCCTGGAAGTGTCATCGCCGGGTGTGGACCGTCCCTTGTTCACCCTCGAACAGTTCGCGCGCCATGCCGGCGAGTCCGCAAAGATCGTGTTGAAGCTTGCGCAGGATGGTCGGCGCCGTTTTCAGGGTCAGATCCTGCGTACCGAGTCTGAGTCCGAGGCCGTAGTGTTTTCGGTCGATGGCAAGGACGTCCAGATCGGCTTCGACAACATCGACAAGGCGCGCATCCTGCCGGATTGGGTTGCCTTGGGCCTGGCGCCGCAAAAACCGAATAAGCCCGGCCCGAAAAAACCCGGGCACGACAAGAAGAAACCATCCAACGAGTCGGCGGCTGGCAAGCCGCGCGCGGAGTGACTAAATGAGCAAGGAACTTTTGCTGGTAGTGGATGCGGTGGCCAACGAAAAGGGCGTGCCGCGCGAAGTGATCTTCGATGCGATCGAGGCCGCGTTGGCTTCCGCAGCGAAGAAGCGCTATCCCGACCAGGACGTGCTGGCACGCGTGACCATCGACCACAAGGACGGTAACTACGAAACCTACCGTCGTTGGGAAGTAGTCGCCGACGACGTGGTGATGGAATCGCCAGATCGCCAGGTGCGTCTGATGGATGCCATCGACGAAGCCGATGGCGTGGATGTGGGCGACTACATCGAAGAACAGATCGAAAACCCGGATTTCGGCCGCATCGCCGCGCAGGCTGCCAAGCAGGTGATCGTGCAGCGTGTGCGCGAAGCCGAGCGTCAGCAGGTTGTGGACGCATGGAAGGATCGCGTTGGCGAGTTGATCACCGGTGTGGTCAAGCGTGCCGAGCGCGGCAATATCTTTGTCGATCTGGGTGGCAATGCCGAAGCCTTCATTCCGAAGGACAAGGGCATTCCGCGCGACGTGTTGCGCCCAGGCGACCGCGTACGCGGCTATCTGGCCGAAGTGCGTTCCGAACCGCGTGGCCCGCAGCTGTTCATCAGCCGCGCTGCGCCGGAATTCATGATCGAGCTGTTCAAGCTCGAAGTGCCGGAAGTCGGTCAGGGTCTGGTCGAGATCAAGGCCTGCGCACGTGATCCTGGCGACCGCGCCAAGATTGCGGTGATTGCGCACGATACGCGTACCGATCCGATCGGTGCCTGTATCGGTATGCGCGGCTCGCGCGTGCAGGCGGTGTCCAACGAGCTCAATGGCGAGCGCGTGGACATCGTGTTGTGGAACGAGAACCCGGCCAACTTCGTGATCAACGCGATGGCGCCTGCTGAAGTGCAGTCGATCATCGTCGATGAAGACAAGCACTCGATGGACCTGGCCGTGGCAGAAGACCGCCTGGCGCAGGCAATCGGCAAGGGCGGCCAGAACGTGCGTCTGGCCAGCCGCCTGACCGGTTGGCAGCTCAACGTGATGACTGCCGACCAGGTGGCCGCCAAGTCCGAGGCTGAACAGGCATCGGCGCGCCAGCTGTTTATGGATCGCCTGGAAGTGGACGAAGAAATCTCCGCGATCCTGGTGTCCGAAGGCTTCAACACGGTCGAAGAAATCGCCTACGTGCCGGTCGGCGAACTGCTGGCGGTGGAAGGCTTCGACGAAGACATCGTCGAAGAACTGCGTGCCCGTGCCCGCGATGCGCTGCTCAACGCCGCGCTGGCCGAGGAAGAAGGCCTGGAAGGAACTCAGCCCACCGAGGACCTGCTGGCGCTGGAGGGGATGGACGAGGAAACGGCCTTTGCTCTGGCCGAGCACGGCGTGCGTACCAGCGAGGACTTGTCCGACCTGGCAGCGGACGAGATCGTCGACTTCGGCATCGAGGGCATGACCCAGGAGCGCGCCTCGGCGCTGATCCTGGCGGCCCGCGCCGAGGAGATCGCCCGTTTGGAGCGCGGCGAATGAGCCGGCAATGAACCGCGCCCTGACCCCATCAGGGCTTAGAATCAGCGTTTCCCTTGCTCTGGGCGAGGGGGCGCCAACCAGATCATAGGATCCGAATGTCGCAGCAAACCACCATCCGCAAGCTTGCCGAACTGGTCAACACGCCGGTCGATAAACTGCTGGTTCAACTGGCCGAGGCCGGAATGAAGTTCAGCGGTCCCGACCAGGTCGTGACCAGCACCGAGAAGATGAAACTGCTTGGCTTCCTGCGTCGCACGCATGGCAAGTCCGATGCACCTGCCGAAGCGGCAAGCGAAGCAGCCAAGAAGATCACGCTGAATCGGCGCAAGCTGCAGGAAGTCACTGTCAGCGCCGGCCGCACCAAGACCACGGTCAACGTGGAAGTGCGCCAGAAGCGGACGTACGTCAAATCCGAGAACGAAGTCGGCGGCCGTGCCGTGCCGATGACGCCGGACGAAGAGCGTGCCGACATCCTGGCCAAGCTCGCTGCATCGCGTCAGCGCAATCTCGACGAGCAGCAGGCCCTGGCCGAAAGCGACCGTGTGCGCGATGAAGCGATTCAGCGCAAGCGCGACGAAGAGCAGGCCGCAAAAGACCGTGTAGAAGCCGAGCGCAAGGCTGCCGAGGAAGCCGCTGCGGCTGCCAGTGCGCCGGCCCCGGTTGCCGCTGCGCCGACGCCGTCTTCGGCGCCTGCTGCGCGTGCACCGTCTTCGCCGTCTTCGGCACCGCGTCCGGCCCGTCCGGCTGGCGCGTCGCCCGCTTCGCGTCCGGCGACGCCGGCACGTCCGGATGACCGCAATAACGCAGCCAAGCACAAGACGCGCGGTTCGCACGTCATGGTGGCTGGCGTCGAAGACGACGATGCGACCAAGCGCTTTGCTGGTCAGCTGCATCTGTCGGCCGCCGATCGCGCGCGTCGTTCCAACGTGCGTGGCAAGCCGACCGGTCGTCCGGGTTCGTCGTCGTCGCGTCGCGGCAATGATGGCGGTCGTGGCAGCAACCAGAGCAACAGCGGCCCGCACGGGTTCGAGCGTCCGACTGCACCGGTGGTGCGTGAAGTGGCGATCGGCGAGACCATCACCGTGGCCGATCTGGCGCAGAAGCTTGCGCTCAAGGGCGGCGACGTGGTCAAGGCGCTGTTCAAGATGGGCGTCATGGCGACCATCACCCAGAGCATCGATCACGACACCGCTGCACTGGTGACCGAAGAACTCGGCCACAAGGCAGTGCGTGCGGACAATGCCGACTTCGAAGATGCGCTGCTGGCGCATTCCGAAGACGCGCAAGGCGAGACCACCTCGCGTCCGCCGGTCGTGACCATCATGGGTCACGTCGATCACGGCAAGACCTCGCTGCTGGACTACATCCGTCGCACCAAGATCGCTTCCGGCGAAGCTGGTGGCATCACTCAGCACATCGGTGCGTACCACGTCGAAACCGGCCGTGGCGTCATCAGCTTCCTGGATACGCCCGGCCATGCCGCGTTTACCTCGATGCGTGCGCGCGGCGCCAAGATCACCGACATCGTGGTGCTGGTGGTTGCGGCCGACGACGGCGTCATGCCGCAGACCAAAGAAGCAGTGGCGCATGCCAGGGCGGCAGGCGTGCCGTTGATCGTGGCGGTCAACAAGATCGACAAGGCCGGCGCGGATCCGCTGCGGGTCAAGAACGAATTGCTGGCCGAAAACGTGGTTGCCGAAGATTTCGGCGGCGATACCCAGTTCATCGAAGTGTCGGCCAAGGTCGGTACCGGTGTGGACACGCTGCTGGATGCGATTTCGCTGCAGGCCGAAGTGCTGGAACTCAAGGCAGTGGCCGATGGCCGCGCCAGCGGTACCGTGATCGAATCCTCGCTGGACAAGGGCCGTGGCCCGGTCGCAACGGTGCTGGTGCAGCAGGGCGCGCTGAAGCGTGGCGACTACCTGGTGTGCGGTATTCAGTACGGCCGCGTGCGTGCGCTGTTCGACGAAACCGGCCATCAGCCGGCCTCGGCAGGCCCGTCGATTCCGGTGCAGGTGCTCGGCCTGTCCGGTGTGCCGGAAGCTGGCGATGACTTCGTGGTCGTCGACGACGAGCGTCTGGCCAAGGACGTGGCACAGCAGCGCGAAACCAAGCGCCGCGAATCGCGTCTGGTCGCCTCGGCAACCAACCGCATGGAAGACATCCTGGCCCAGATGGGCAAGGGCGAAGGCCAGCAGGTGTTGAACCTGGTGATCAAGGCCGACGTGCAGGGTTCGGTGGAAGCGCTCAAGCAGTCGCTGGTGGCGTTGTCCAACGACGACATCCGCATCAACGTGATCCATTCCGGCGTGGGCGGCATCACCGAGTCGGATGCGAATTCGGCAGCGGCGTCCAAGGCCACGATGATCGGCTTCAACGTGCGTGCGGATGCATCAGCGCGCAAGATCGTCGAGTCCAATGGCATCGATCTGCGTTACTTCTCGATCATCTATGACGTGATCGATCAGGTGAAGCAGGTTGCGTCCGGTCTGCTCGGCGTGGAAATCCGCGAAGAGATCATCGGTATTGCGCAGGTCCGCGACGTGTTCCGCAGCTCGAAGTTCGGTGCGGTTGCAGGCTGCATGATCATCGAAGGCGTAGTGAAGCGCAGCAAGCCGATTCGCGTGCTCCGCGACAGCGTCGTGGTGTTCGAGGGCGAGCTGGAATCGCTGCGTCGCTTCAAGGAAAACGTCGACGAAGTGCGCAACGGTACCGAGTGCGGTATCGGCGTGAAGGCTTACAACGACGTCAAGCCTGGCGATCAGATCGAGTGCTTCGAGCGTATCGAGGTTGCCCGCACGCTGTAATGGCTGCCGGGGCCTGCGGCCCCGGTCTTCCACACAGGCGATGGTGTAAGCAAGTTCTGCAAGGCGAGGGCGGCATGGCCGCCCGCGTTCGTTTTTGGCTTCGGTGCCATCTGGCCCTCCGAATCAACCAGGTCCACGACCATGCCAACCAAATCATTCCATCGCACCGATCGCGTTTCTGCGCAGGTGCGTCGCGACCTCGGCACGATCGTGCACGCGGCCGTGCGCGACCACGGCTTGCCGTCGGTCAGCGTTTCCGATGTCGAAATCAGCCGCGATCTGGCGCACGCCAAGGTGTTCGTCACCGCGCTGCAGCAGGAGCGTTCGGCTGAAGCGGTCAAGGGACTCAAGGAAATTGCCGGGCAGCTGCGCACGCAGCTGGCGCGCGCGATGAAGCTGCGTCACGTGCCCGAGCTGCACTTTCACTACGACGACTCGGTCGATCGTGGCGAGCGTATCGATAACCTGCTGCGTGACCTGGACGATGTCGGTCCGCAGGCCACGTCCAGCGATGAAGACGCTGAGCAGCGCTAAGCGCTGTGTGGGCGGGGCAAGATTGCCGCGCCCCCTGGATTCCCGCGGACGCGCACAGCGCCCGATTCGAGCACCGATCTTTTGAAACCCCGCATCGTCTATCGCCCGCTGCACGGCATCCTGTTGCTGGATAAACCGGCCGGGCTCAGTTCCAACAACGCATTGCAGGCCGCGCGCCGTCTGTTGCGAGCCGAGAAAGGCGGCCACACCGGCAGCCTGGATCCGCTGGCTACCGGCTTGCTGCCGTTGTGCCTGGGCGAGGCGACCAAGATCGCCGGCTTGCTGCTCGGGTCGGCCAAGGCGTACGACGCCGAGGTAGTGCTGGGCGTCACCACCGATACCGACGATGCCGACGGTGAACCGCTGCGCGAGCGTGCGGTGCCTGCGCTGACCGAAGACGCGTTACGCGCAGCCTTGGCGCCGTTGATTGGCCGCATCCAGCAGCAGGCCCCGATCTATTCCGCGCTGAAGCAGGGCGGCGAGCCGCTGTATGCCAAGGCACGCCGGGGCGAAGTGATCGAGGCGCCGGTGCGCGAGGTCGAGGTGCATGCGATCGAACTGATCAGTTATCACGCGCCGCGTCTGCAGTTGCGAGTGACCTGTGGCTCCGGCACTTACATCCGCAGCCTGGCCCGCGATCTGGGCGAAGCTCTCGGTTGCGGGGCGCATATCGCCTCGCTGCGCCGGCTCTGGGTCGAGCCGTTCCGGTCGCCACAGATGATGACCCTGGAGGCGTTGAGCGAGGCATTGGAATCGGGCACGCAGGCCGAAGATCTGCTGCTGCCGATCCAGGCCGGGCTGGCCGATTTTGCGCAGATCACCCTCGACCAGGCCCATGCGACCCGCTTCCGGATGGGGCAGCGGCTGCGCGATCCTGCATTTCCGACCGGCCAGGTCGCGGTATTTGACCTGGATGGAAGCCCGTCAGGCCTTGGCCTTGTTGACGCTGACGGCAGGCTGTCGCCGCAGCGCCTGTTCAATGGACTGAACGGAAGTCCGGGTTGTTAAGGTTTAGTCAACTTGTTCCCGGCGCCGTGCAACGGTACAATTTCGCGGCCCCGATCGGGGCACCTCAGCGCCAAGCGCGCTTATCCCTAGCAAACGGCGAGTCCGACGGTGCGTCATGCACGTTTCTGTCGACCACGCATCTATCGAGAAAACATCATGTCTGTTGACACCCAGAAAGTTATTGAAGACAACAAGCGCAGCGCCCAGGACACCGGTTCGCCGGAAGTGCAGGTCGCTCTGCTGACCGCACGCATCGAACTGCTGAGCGGTCACTTCAAGACCCACAAGAAGGATCACCACAGCCGTCGCGGTCTGCTGCAGATGGTCAACCGTCGCCGCAGCCTGCTCGACTACCTGAAGAAGAAGGACAACGAGCGTTACA
The DNA here is from genome assembly GCF_001423585.1 of Xanthomonas sp. Leaf148. Lineage (GTDB taxonomy): Bacteria > Pseudomonadota > Gammaproteobacteria > Xanthomonadales > Xanthomonadaceae > Xanthomonas. The sequence continues at coordinate 1,830,129 of NZ_LMOP01000008.1, forward strand.
AGTCGTTGATCGAGAAGCTCGGCCTGCGCCGCTAATCGAGTCCTACCACCGCGGTGCAGCGATGCGCCGCGGTTTTGTTTTGGTCGTTCGCAAACGCGTCATCGCACCATCAAGTTTATGGGCCGGAGCCTCCCGGCCGCCCGTTCTCGGCATGGGTCGACGACGGTCCAACGAAGACAGTTACACCTAAGGAAAAAACCTCCGTGGCAAAAATCACCAAAACCTTCCAGTACGGCAAGCACACCGTCACCCTGGAGACGGGCGAAGTCGCTCGCCAGGCGAGCGGTGCCGTCATCGTCAAGATGGACGACACCGTACTGCTGGTCACCGCCGTCGCCGCAAAAACCGCGCGCGAAGGGCAGGACTTCTTCCCCCTGACGGTCGATTATCAGGAGAAGTTCTATGCCGGCGGCCGCATCCCGGGCGGCTTCTTCAAGCGCGAAGGACGTGCGACCGAGAAGGAAACGTTGATCTCGCGCCTGATCGACCGTCCGATCCGTCCGCTGTTCCCGGAGGACTACAAGAACGAAGTACAGATCATCGCGACCGTGATGTCGATGAACCCGGACATCGACGGCGACATCGCCGCGCTGATCGGCGCATCGGCGGCACTGTCGCTGGCCGGTACCCCCTTCAACGGCCCGATCGGCGCCGCCAAGGTGGGCTACAAGAACGGTGAGTACATCCTCAACCCGACCATCGCCGAGCTGAAGGATTCGCAGCTGGAGCTGGTGGTTGCCGGTACCGCCAATGCGGTGCTGATGGTCGAGTCGGAAGCCGAGCTGTTGTCCGAAGAAGTGATGCTGGGCGCAGTGACCTTCGGTCATCGCGAACTGCAGAAAGTCATCAACGCGATCAACGAGCTGACCGTCGAAGCCGGTACCAAGCCCAGCACCTGGGTTGCGCCTGCCAAGAACACCGCGCTGATCAACGCGCTGAAGGAAGCCGTCGGCACTCAGCTGGCGAGCGCCTTCCAGGTGCGCGACAAGCTGCAGCGTCGCGACGCCATCTCGGCGATCAAGAAGGACGTGCTGGAGTCGTTGGCCGGCCGCGTCGCCTCCGAGGGCTGGAACACCGCTGAGCTGTCGAAGGAATTCGGCGAGCTGGAATACCACACCATGCGCGACTCGGTGCTCGACACCAAGGTGCGTATCGATGGTCGTGCGCTGGATACCGTGCGTCCGATCGCTGTGCAGGCCGGCGTGTTGCCGCGTACCCACGGCTCGGCGCTGTTCACCCGCGGCGAGACGCAGGCGATCGTGGTCACCACGCTGGGCACTGCCCGCGATGGCCAGGTGATCGACGCGGTCAGCGGCGAGTACAAGGAAAACTTCCTGTTCCATTACAACTTCCCTCCGTATTCGGTGGGCGAGTGCGGTCGTTTCGGTGCGCCGAAGCGTCGCGAAATCGGTCACGGCCGTCTGGCCAAGCGCGGCGTGCTCGCCGTGATGCCGAGCCTGGAAGAATTCCCGTACACCATCCGCGTGGTCTCGGAAATCACCGAGTCCAATGGTTCCTCGTCGATGGCATCGGTCTGCGGCAGCTCGCTGGCGCTGATGGACGCCGGTGTGCCGATCAAGGCGCCGGTCGCAGGTATCGCCATGGGCCTGGTCAAGGAAAACGACCGCTTCGTGGTGCTGTCGGACATCCTGGGTGACGAAGATCACCTGGGCGACATGGACTTCAAGGTGGCCGGTACTGCCGAAGGCGTGTCCGCGCTGCAGATGGACATCAAGATCGAAGGCATCACCGAAGAAATCATGAAGCAGGCATTGCAGCAGGCCAAGGCTGGCCGTCTGCACATCCTCGGCGAGATGGCGCATGCACTGACCACCCCGCGTCTGGAACTGAGCGACTACGCGCCGCGTCTGCTGACCATCAAGATCCACCCGGACAAGATCCGCGAAGTGATCGGCAAGGGCGGCTCGACCATCCAGGCGATCACCAAGGAAACCGGTACGCAGATCGACATCCAGGACGATGGCACGATCATCATTGCCTCGGTCAACGCCATCGCCGCGCAAGCTGCGAAGTCGCGCATCGAGCAGATCACCTCGGACGTGGAGCCGGGCCGCATCTACGAAGGCAAGGTCGCCAAGATCATGGACTTCGGTGCATTCGTCACCATCCTGCCGGGCAAGGACGGCCTGGTGCACGTCTCGCAGATTTCCAGCGAGCGCGTGGAGAAGGTCGGCGACAAGCTGAAGGAAGGCGATCTGGTTCGCGTCAAGGTGCTGGAAGTGGACAAGCAGGGCCGTATCCGTCTGTCGATCAAGGCAGTGGAAGAAGGCGAGGGCGTTCCGCCGTCGGCCGAGTAATCGCCGCGGGTTGATGCGTCACGAAAAGCGGGCTTCGGCCCGCTTTTTCGTTGTCGGTTCGGAATAGCCCACGCCTTGTTCCTTCTCCTAACAGGAGAAGTTGCCCCGAAGGGGCGGATGAGAGTGCGTTCGTGCGAAGCCCGGTGTAGTTAAGGCAGCACCATGGCTTCGCTTCGTACCCTCATGCCAACCTCTCTCCCTCAGGGAGCGGGGCTAGAGCGTGGCGCCATGCGTCTGATACTTCTCCCCTTGGGAGAGAAGGTGCCCCGAAGGGACGGATGAGGGTACGTGCGCAGCCYGRTGCAGTTGAGGCAGYACYAGGGCKTCGCCCCGTACCCTCACCTCAACCTCTCTCCCGCAAGGAGAGGGGCTAGAGCGTGGCGCCACGTGTCTGTTCCTTCTCCCCTCGGGAGAAGGTGCCCCGAAGGGGCGGATGAGGGTACGTGCGCAGCCYGRTGCAGTTGAGGCAGCACCAGGGCKTCGCCCGGTACCCCCAAACCCCAGCCCCTCACTCGCAGGGAGAGGGGCTTTGAATCTTTTCTCACCCAGGCTGCTGCGTCGGCGCCGGCTGCGTTTCCGGGCGCGGCGGCACCACGCGTGGGAAACCTGGGGGCATCGTCTGCTCGGCAGGCGGTGCGGTGGGCACAGGCAGTGGTTCGGTTGGCGGTGGCGCCAGCATTGCTGCGTCGGGACGCAGCTTCAGCAGTGCCGCCCAGTCGCGTCGGTTGAAGTCGCACAGTTCTTCGTGTGCCGGCGTGCATTCGCTTGCGACGCCAAGGCTGTCTTCATTCTGATCCTGCGCGCTGTCGGACTGCGGCGTCGGCAATACCACACGGCCGGCGCGGTCCAGCGGCATCTTGCGCATCATGACGGTGTTGAACACGTTGCCGCCAATCAGATACAGCGTGCGATCGCCACCGACATTGGCGGCCACCACCACATCGCAATGCGATTGCCATGGCATCGGTGCGCTACCGCCCAGCGCGGCCTTCAAACCCGCGTAGCCGAGTGCAACGTTGCGCCCACGCAGCAGGCATAGCAGATCGCCGGGTGCGGGTTTTTCCACCGCAGGGTCGGTGAACTGGTACGGGCCGGTGGCGCCGTCGTTGTACGCGCTGCGGATGTAATCCAGATGGCGTGCGGAGCGATGAAATCCGCTCAGTCTCGCTTGCGTCATCACCCATGAAATGAAGGCGGCCGACCACGGGTTGTCGATCAGGAACGCGCGACAGTCGCTGGCGGTGTAGCGGGTGCCATCCAGTGCGGCGCAGCTCGATGCGCCGGGACGTCCGCCCATCGAGGCAAGCGTGCCGCTATCGCGCCAATAGCCCGCGACGCGTTGCCAGGCCACGACGCCATGGTCGGCGAGATAGCCGGATTCGGCCTCGGTCACGCCCAGGCTGGCAAGGCGGCCTTTGGCGTCGATAAACGGGTGCTGCCATAGACGATGCTCATTGCAGGCCGTGCGCACGATGGCGATGGCTGCAGGGCTGGTGCCGAAGCGCGGTGGCATATCGCACACTTCCGCAGCCGCAGCGCTGCCACCCAATCCTGCAAGCAGCAGGCACATCCACGGCCAGGGTCTTACGGTCATCGAACATCCTGCACGAAATCAATCGCAGCAGGCTGACAGAGCAGCCTGCGCGCACGCGTGAAATCAGCGCGGGGCCGGGCCGAGTTTGAGCGACAGATCCACCGCCTGCACATGCTTGGTCAGCCCGCCGATGGAAATGCAATCCACGCCGTCCTGCGCAATTGCGCGGATGCCGGCCAGGTCGACGCTGCCGGAGACTTCCAGCGGGATACGTTGATCCACTGGCAACGCAGCGACGATACGCACGGCGTCGCGACGCATCGCCGGATCGAAGTCGTCGATGAGGATGCGCGTGCAGCCCACCTGCAATGCCTCGCGCAGCTGCGCCAGCGTTTCCACCTCGACCACCAGCGGTAGCTGCGGTTGCTGGGCACGTGCCGCCTGCACGGCTGCGCTCAACGAGCCGGCGGCGCGGATGTGATTTTCCTTGAGCATCACCGTGTCGAACAGGCCGATGCGGTGATTGTCGCCGCCGCCGCAGCGCACTGCGTATTTCTGCGCCATGCGCAGGCCCGGCAGCGTCTTGCGCGTGTCCAGGATGCGGGCGCCGGTGCCGGCGACTGCGGCCACATAGGCCGCGGTGGTGGTAGCCGTGGCCGAAAGCGTCTGCAGAAAGTTGAGCGAGGTACGTTCGGCACTGACCAGGCTGCGGCTGCGACCTTGCAGGGTGGCCAGCACCGTGCCGGCGCTGACGTGCTGGCCTTCGTGCACGTGCCAGTCGATGCGCACCTGCGGGTCGAGCGCGCGATGCGTGGCATCGAACCAGGGCCGGCCGGCAATCACCGCATCCTGCTTGCACAACAGATACGCACTGTCGGCTTGATCGGGAAGCAATGCGGCAGTTACATCGCCAGTACCGATGTCTTCGGCCAGCGCGCGCGCCACATCGGCGTCGACCAACGTGGCTGGCGGCGCCTCCGGCACAGTGCGCACGGACGAATTCACTTGTCGGGAAAGTCGGTGATCTGGGCGGTGCCGATGGCTTCTTCGGCCAGCAGTACCGGAATGCCGTCGTCGACGCGGAAGATCTGCTTGCGGTCGCGGGTGATCAGGGCCTCGCGCAGCGGCTGGCTTTGCGCGGTACCGTCGGCGCGCTGCAGGTTTCCGGCGGCGATGGCGGTGTTGAGTGCTTCCAGGCCTTTGCCGTCCAGCAGCGAGAGTGGCTGGCGGGTGTCGGGCGAGCACAGCAGGTCGAGCAGTTTGCGATCCATCGAAGTCTTGTCTTGCGTGGAGATTGGCTAGAATACGTCTTTACCGCAGGGCAGGGCCATGACCTCCAACCACTCCGCGCCGCTGGTCGGCATCGTGATGGGCTCCCGTTCGGATTGGGAGACCATGCAACACGCAGCTCAGAAGCTCGATGCGCTGGGCGTGCCGTACGAAGTCAAGGTGGTGTCGGCGCACCGCACGCCCGATGTGCTGTTCACCTACGCCGAGCAGGCGGGCGCGCGTGGGTTGCGCGCCATCATTGCCGGTGCCGGCGGTGCGGCGCACCTGCCGGGCATGCTGGCGGCCAAGACGGCGGTGCCGGTGCTGGGCGTGCCAGTGCAGTCCAAGGCGCTCAACGGCATGGATTCATTGCTGTCGATCGTGCAGATGCCGGCGGGCATCCCAGTGGCCACGTTTGCGATCGGCAATGCCGGCGCTGCCAATGCGGCGTTGTTCGCGGCTGCGATGCTGGCGCCGGAGCAGGCGCAGATCGGCCAGGCACTGGCGCAGTTCCGTGCCAAGCAGACCGATGATGTGATGGCCAGCGACGACCCGCGCCAATGACCACAGTTGGAATTCTGGGAGGCGGCCAGTTGGCGCGCATGCTGGTGCTGGCCGGCGCGCCGCTTGGGCTGCGGTTTGCAGTGTTCGACCCGGCAGCCGATGCCTGCGCAGGGCAGGTGGCGCCGCTGCAGGTGGGCGCGTTCGACGATGCTGCCGCGCTCGCTGCGTTCGCCGCGCAGGTGGATGTGATCACCTTCGATTTCGAGAACGTGCCCGCGGCCAGCGCGCAGCAACTTGCTGCGCAGGTGCCGGTGTTTCCGCGCCCGGATGCCTTGGCGGTGGCGCAAGACCGGTTGAGCGAAAAAACCTTGTTCCGCGAACTGGGTATTCCGGTGCCGGAGTTTGCTGCCATCGACGACCGCGCAGGGCTTGATGCTGCGTTGGCGCGTATCGGTGCGCCGTGCGTCCTCAAGACGCGCCGCTTCGGTTATGACGGCAAGGGCCAGTTCCGCATCAAGACGCTTGCCGATGCCGATGCGGCATGGACTGCGCTGGGTGCACAGGCTGCCAAGGTCGGGCTGATTCTTGAGGCATTCGTGCCATTTCAACGCGAAGTCAGCGTGGTAGCGGTGCGGGGCCGCGATGGCGAATTCCGTGCGTGGCCGCTGACCGAAAACTGGCATGTCGATGGCGTGCTGTCGGCCAGTCTTGCGCCTGCCAATGTGGACGCAACGTTGCAGGAGGTCGCCGAAGCACACGCGCGTGCCATTGCCGACACGCTCGACTACGTGGGCGTGTTCGCCCTGGAGCTGTTCGTGCGCGATGGCACACTGCTCGCCAACGAAATCGCCCCGCGCGTGCACAATTCCGGCCACTGGACCATCGAGGGCGCGGAAACCTCCCAGTTCGAAAATCACCTGCGCGCTGTGCTCGGGTTGCCGTTGGGCAGCACCACGATGCGCGGCCATGCCTGCATGCTCAACTGGTTGGGTGCTATGCCGGACGCTGAGGCATTTCTGGCTGTGCCCGGCGGGCATTGGCACGACTACGGCAAACAGTCGCGCGATGGTCGCAAGGTGGGCCACGCAACGCTGCGTGCCGATACGCCGCAGATGCTGGTACAGGCGCTGGTCGAGGCCGGCATGGCGTTGCAGCGTAATGCGCACGTTGAACCGGTGATTGCGCGCTTGCGCGAAGGCTGAGTGTCAATCGCGACGCAGCAGTGCGGTATCGCGAGGGTTGTGGTGCCGACTGCGTGCGCTTCGATTGAGTGCGCGCAGGTGGGTGCATCGGTGAGCGATCCGTTGCTAACGAGACGCGCCTGCTAGCCCAACCGGCTGGCGACAAAATCCCAGTTGATCAGCTTCCAGAATGCCTCCAGGTACTGCGCACGGTCTTGCTGGTAATCCAGGTAGTACGCGTGTTCCCAGAGGTCGCACGCCAGCAGCGGCGTATCCGGCCCGGTCTGCGGGGTCGACGCATTGGGCGTGGCGACAACGGCCAATGCGCCGTCCGGACGCTGCACCAGCCATACCCAGCCCGAGCCGAAGCTGCTCAAGGCGACGCGATTGAATTCCTGCTTGAAGTGCACGAAATCGCCAAAGGATGTGCCGATGCTGTCGGCCAGCTTGCCGAGCGGCTCGCCGCCGCCGCGTGGCCGCAGGCATTGCCAATAGAAATTGTGGTTCCACACCTGCGCGGCCAGATGAAACAGCGTGCCGTGCGCCTGCGCGATGATCTCTTCCAGCGTCAGCTCGGCAAACTCGCTGCCTTCGATGCGCGTATTGAGCCGTTCGACCTCGCCGCGATGACAGACGCCGTGGTGCGCCTCCAGGGTCGCGGACGAGAGATGCGGCTCCAGAGCGGCGCGGGAGTAGGGCAGTGCAACGTGTTCGATCGGCATGATGGCAATGGCAGCGAAGGGAGTGCGGCGACAGGTCGCGCTGAAGGCTTACAATGCGCGCCTTTGCGGAAGTCTATCCGACCCGGCGGTCGGGCCTGCCGCTCCCAGTCAGGAGAGTCCAATGCCGGTGATGGAACGGATCCAGGCCGAAGTCGAACAACACCCGATCGTGTTGTTCATGAAAGGCACCCCGCAGTTTCCGATGTGCGGGTTTTCCAGTCGCGCAGTGCAGGCGTTGATCGCCGCTGGCGCAGACCAGGTGCGCACGGTCAACGTGCTGGAAGAACCCGAAGTGCGCGCCAATCTGCCGCGCTATTCCAACTGGCCGACCTTCCCGCAGTTGTTCATTCATGGCGAGTTGATCGGCGGGTGCGACATCACGCTGGAACTGTTTGAAGCCGGCGAGCTCAAGCGCATCGTCACCGAAGCGTACCAGCCGTGACTGCAGTGCAGGGCCAGCCTCTCTCGCCATCACTGACCGGGCGGGTCGTGCTGATCACCGGCGCGGCCGGCGGGCTGGGCACCGCTGCCGCACAGGCATGCGCATCCGCAGGGGCGACCGTGGTGCTGCTGGGCCGCAAACTGCGCCCGCTGGAGCGCGTCTACGATACCGTCGCCACGCTAGGGCCGGAGCCGTTGCTTTATCCGCTCGACCTGGCCGGGGCGACCCCGGAGGATTACGCTGCGTTGGCGCAGCGGCTGCAGTCAGAATTGGGCGGCGTCCACGGCCTGCTGCATTGCGCGGCCGAGTTCGGTGGGCTGACGCCCGCCGAACTTGCGGCACCTGCGGACTTCGCACGCAGCATCCACGTCAACCTCACCGCACGCGCCTGGTTGACTCAGGCCTGCCTGCCATTGATGCGGCAGCAGGACGACGCGGCCGTGGTCTTCGTCGTCGACGATGTCGTACGCGTCGGTCAGGCGTACTGGGGCGCATACGGCGCCGCCCAGCACGCACAGCTCGGCGTGATCGCCAGCCTGCATCATGAAACTGCAGCCGGTCCGGTGCGTGTCCACGGCTTGCAACCTGGCCCCATGCGTACTGCGTTGCGCGCGCGCGCCTTTACCCATCAGGAAGACAGCGAGGCGGCCGATCCTACCCGTTACGCGTCCGCCTGCGTCACCCTGTTGTCCATGGCAGGTGTCCCGTACCGCGGTGCGATCTGGAGCCCTTCCACATGACCATTCTGTCGGCGGCGTTGCTGCTGTTCCTGATTCTGGACCCGCTGGGCAACATCCCGGTCTTTCTCAGCGTGCTCAAGCCGTTGCCGCCGAAGCGTCAGCGCTTCGTGCTCGCACGCGAGCTGCTGATCGCGCTGTGTGTGCTGATGGCGTTCTTGTGGGGCGGCAAATACGCGCTGGAGTTGATGCATCTACGTCAGGAATCGGTGGCGATCGCCGGCGGCATCGTGCTGTTTTTGATCGGCATCCGCATGATCTTCCCGCGCCCGGAAGGCCTGATGGGCGAGATCCCCGATGGCGAACCCTTCATTGTGCCGTTGGCCATCCCGCTGGTGGCCGGCCCGTCCGGTATGGCAGCGGTGATGCTGATGGGCAGCAACGAACCCACGCGTCTTTGGGACTGGAGCCTGGCGCTGATGATCGCCTGGATCGGCGCTTCCACGATCCTGGCATCGGCACCATTGCTGTACAAATTGCTCGGCCACCGTGCACTGACCGCAATCGAGCGGCTGATGGGCATGCTGCTGGTCGCGATTTCGGTGCAGATGTTCCTGGACGGGTTGGGGACGTACTTCAAGCTGCCGGTGTCCATCTAAGGCGATTGTCATATCCGGGAACGACCCGGCCCTCGCCGCGTCTTGCGTGCGCGTTTGCGCAGAGTGGGCGAACGGCATTTCTGCCGGCTTGCCGCGCCTGAGAAACTCCCTGTCGAGACGCACGTCTCGCTCCCGCTGCGACCTTGCGCAGTCTGGCCGTTGCGCCGTCACATGCGAAGTTCATGTTGCAGTGCGCGAACTTTGTCACGCCGCCGTCACAATCAGGCCTTAGCGTGTTAATCTGTTGTTAACCGTTGCGGCAGCAACCAGCCGCGCGGCAAGGGACCCCAGATCATCGGCAGCCCACCCCCGGGAACGGTTGGGCTGACTGCGCCTTTTTGTCACTGCCCAACCTGTATCGAGGCTACCGAAATGACCCACCCCCGTTGTCTCCGCATGTCCAAGCTCACCCTTGGTCTCGTTGCCGCACTCGCCGCTGCCCCCGTATTTGCCCAGAGCACCTCCGCCGGCGTCGCTGGCCTGGTTACCAGCAGCGGCGGTCAGCCGGTGCCGAATGCCGAAGTCACGATCACCCACGTCGAATCGGGTACCGTCAGCCGCGCCACCACCGATGCCAGCGGACGCTACAACGCGCGCGGCCTGCGTGTGGGTGGGCCGTACACGATCACCATCACCAAGTCGGGTGAAGGCACCAAGACCGAAGAGGGCGTGTACCTCAACCTCAACCAGGTCAATAGCGTCGACGCTTCCCTGGGCGGTGACGTCACCACGCTGGGTGCTGTGCAGGCCATTGGTGGCGACTACGGCTCGGCTCTGTTCAGTGCTAACAAGATGGGCACCGGCACCAACGTGACCCGTGAGCAGATCGAATCGCTGCCGTCGATCAACCGCAACCTGCAGGACTATGTGCGTCTCGACCCGCGCGTGGCGCAGACCGATAAGGCGCGCAACGAAATCTCGGTAGGTGGCCAGAATCCGCGCTTCAATCTGATCCGCGTTGACGGTATCAGCACCAATGACGCGTTCGGTCTCGAGTCCAACGGCCTGCCGACTCCCCGCCAGCCTTTCTCGATGGATGTCATCGACGAAATCTCGGTAGACGTTGCGAACTACGACGTCACCATCACCGGCGCCACGGGCGGCGTGATCAATGCGGTCACCAAATCCGGTACCAACGAATTTCACGGTTCGGTCTACAGCACCTATCGCGAGAACGATTGGTCGGGCAAGAACCAGAACGATATCCGCCCGCAGCTGTTCGATAACGAGACCACCTATGGCCTGACCCTGGGCGGCCCGATCATCAAGGACAAGCTGTTCTTCTTCGCCAACTACGAAAAGTACAAGGGCAAGGGCGTGTTCACCGGAGCCTCTGGCTACGGTCCGACTGGCTCTGGCGAGAGCAATATCGTTCCGATCTCGCAGGCGCAGGTCGATGAAATTATCGACATTTCGCGCAATGTCTACGGATTCGATCCGGGTACTCTGGCACTACCGGCACTGGATTCGGATTCGGAAGAAAAGGGCTTCAAGCTTGACTGGAATATTTCCGACAAGCACCGCGCTTCCTTCCGCTACGGCGAGACCGAGCAGAGCACCGCGAACCTTAACGGTTTTGGCAATCAGGCGCTTTCGCTGAATTCGTATCACTACGTTCGCGATTTCAGTCTCAAAACCTATACCGCGCAGTTGTTCAGCGATTGGACCGATACCTTTTCGACCGAAGCCAAGGTTTCCTATCGCGATTACTCGGCCGCGCGTACGGCCGCTTCGCAATTGCCGGCCGTAGCTGTGCGTATCGGCAACAACACCGTCAACCTGGGCACCGAGCAGAGCACCCAGGCTAACGAGCTGCGTACCGAAACGTGGAACGCCTTTTTCGCGGGTACGTTGTTCTTGAACGACCACACCGTCAAGTTCGGCTTTGACTACGAAGACAACGATCTTTTCAATCTGTTTGGGCAGCGCGTCTTTGGTTCTTACACGTTCAACTCGATTTCGGACTACCGCAACAATATTGCCCAGAACTATCGTTACTCGCAGTCCAACAGCGGAAATATCGACGATATCGCTGCGAAGTGGGGAATGCGCAATGTGGGCGTATTTGTGCAGGACACTTGGGCAGTCAATAACAACCTGACGCTAACCTTCGGTCTGCGTTACGACGAGCCGATGGTGAAAAACAGTCCTGCCTACAATGCGACGGCATCCTCGGTGTTTGGTTTCCGCAACGACCAGACCATCGACGGGAATGGCCTGTTCGAGCCGCGTTTTGGTTTCAATTATACGTTTGACAGTGATCGCCCGACTCAGGTGCGTGGTGGCGTAGGCCTCTTCCAGGGCGCAGCGGCAACGGTTTGGTTGTCCAACCCATACTCCAACACCGGCCTGGCTTATACGGATTACAACTTCTCAAGCCCGGCACTGGTACGTGACAATGGCATCCGCTTTACTCCGGATATCAACAATCAGCCGCGGGGCACGACTGTCGCCGGAAGCACGCAATCTGTCGATTTCGTCGATGGCAAGCTGGGGCAGCCCTCAGTGTGGAAGGCAAACCTCGCCTTCGATACGGAATTGCCGTGGAACGGAATCGTTGCATCTGCTGAAGCTGTAGTTACGAAGGTCAACGAAGCCATCTACTATCAGCAGCTGAACCTGGGTGCAGCGAGTGCAGTGGGCCAGGATGGCCGCAATATTTACTGGAACGCGAACGGTCTTCGTCCTTCCAGTTGGAACGTCAACGGCCTGCAGCCAACTGGTGTTTCAGTGGATGCACGCGGCAATCGTGATCGCCGATACAACGATGCGCTGATCGCGCGTCCAACCGACAAGGGCGGCAGCGAGAGCTTTACCGTCGGTCTGAACAAGCCCTTCAATGGTGGTGACTGGTCCTGGGGTCTCTACTACACCTATACCGATGCGGATGAAGTCAGTGGTCTAACCAGTTCGACCTCGGGCTCGCAGCTGGGCAACAACGCGGTTTTCCAGGCCAATGAAAACGTCGCCTCGACCGCTGCGTACGAAGTCAAGAACAGCATCCTGGGTACCTTGAACTGGAAGCACGCGTTCTTCGGCGACTACGAAACCAAGGTCGGTCTGATCTATCAGGGCCGCAATGGTCGTCCTTACAGCTACACGTTCGACAACGATGCCAACGGCGATGGTCGTTTGAATGACCTGCTCTACATTCCGGCCGGCCGTGGTGATGTGCTGTTCGGTTCCGCTCAAGAAGAACAGGCGTTCTGGAACTACATCGAAGGCAATGAGTATCTGGCCGCCCGTCGTGGCCAGGTTGCAGAACGTAATGGCGCACGGAACTCCTGGATCAACCAGTTCGACCTGCACGTCGAGCAGGAGATTCCGGGCTTTTTCAAGGACAACAAGGCCTCTGTCTGGCTTGACGTCATGAACGTCGGCAACCTGCTCAACAAGAAGTGGGGCCGTGTCGAGGAATATGGCTTCCCGGGTATGCGTGGTGTCGTGGAATACGGCGGTATCGATGCGGCCAGCGGCAAGTACGTATATCGCTTCAATACGCCGGACCAGTCCACCGTGTACGACGACCGCGGCATCTCCCGCTGGGCACTGCAGCTGGGCTTCCGCTACCAGTTCTGATCGCGTTTAGCGTGTCATGTGTTGCGAAAACGGCCGGGTCTTCCCGGCCGTTTTCTTTTGGGCGGGTGAGTACGTTAAAGTCCTTGAGAGACAACAGGAGCAAGCTATGGAACTCAGCAGTACGGCGGCACGGGCGCTGCCGGTGGTGGATGCGCGGATTTATCCGCGTGGTGGCCTGGACGTGTTGTCCAAGGCGGAAGTGGCCCGGTTGCGCGATGCATCTAGCGGCGGCATGCACGAGCTGCTGCGTCGTTGCGCGCTGGCGGTGCTGACCAGCGGAAGCGCTTCCGACGACCCGCGCGCCGCGCGCGATCTGTACCCGGATTTCGACATCCAGGTGAACCAGCAGGATCGCGGCATCCGCATCGACCTGAGCAACGCACCGGCCATGGCGTTCGTCGATGGCGAGATCATCCGCGGCGTCGCCGAGCTGTTGTTTGCCGTCGTGCGCGATCTGGCCTACATGGCCATCGAGCTGGAAGCGCAACGCGCCGATTTGGACACCAGCGAAGGCATCACCAATGCGGTGTTCGGCCAGTTGCGCAACGCGCGCATCCTGCAGCCGTCCGACCCGAATCTGGTCGTGTGCTGGGGCGGGCATTCCATCTCGCGCGACGAATATCTCTATACCAAGCAGGTGGGCTACGAGCTAGGCCTACGCGGGCTGGACATCTGCACCGGCTGTGGCCCGGGCGCAATGAAGGGCCCGATGAAGGGCGCCACCATCGCACACGCCAAGCAGCGCAAGCACCACACGCGCTACATCGGCGTGACCGAGCCCGGCATCATCGCGGCCGAATCGCCGAACCCGATCGTCAACCACCTGGTGATCATGCCGGACATCGAGAAGCGCCTTGAGGCCTTCGTTCGTATCGGTCACGGCATTCTGGTGTTTCCGGGCGGCGTCGGCACTGCCGAAGAGATCCTGTATCTGCTCGGCATTCTGCTGCGCGAAGAAAACGCGGACCTACCGTTCCCGCTGATCCTGACCGGGCCGACCATCGCCGCGCCGTATTTCGAACAGATCGACCGCTTCATCCGCCTCACCCTCGGCGACGCGGCAGCGTCACGCTACGAGATCATCGTCGGCGACCCGGTCGCCGTTGCGCGCCGCATGGCAGAAGGCATCCACGAGGTGCGCGCGCATCGCAAAGACCAGAAGGACTCGTATTACTTCAGCTGGTCGGTGCACATCCCGCTCGAGTACCAGCAGCCCTTCGTCCCCAGCCATGAAGCCATGGCCGCCCTGGACCTGCACCACGGCCGCCCGGCACCCGAACTGGCCGCCGACCTGCGCCGAGCCTTCTCCGGCATCGTCGCCGGCAACGTCAAGGAAGACGGCATGCGCCGTATCGAAGAGTTCGGCCCGTTCGAGATCCACGGCGACCCGGACATCATGCAGGCCCTGGACGAACTGCTGCGCGGCTTCGTCGAGCAGCGCCGGATGAAGATCTCGGGGGACTACCGGCCTTGTTACCGGGTGGTGACTTGATCCGCTAGCTGCGGGACTGACGTTCGTCGGTTCGCAGAGCCGCTTGTCGGTAGGGTGCTTGTCTTTACTCTTATGGTCACTCATGCTCCTCAGCACTGACGCTGGGGAGCGTATTGATGTCTTTCTGCCGTGCCCGCGGGTTCACGCTGGTTGAGTTGATGACCACGGTTGCAGTCCTTGCGATCGTCGCCGCTATCGGATACCCGAGTTTTCAAGGCGTCATTCGGTCGAATCGAGCTGTTACCGCAAATAATGAAGTGCTCGGGTTGCTTAACCTCGCCAGGAGCGAGGCATTGCGTTCTGGCCAAAGTGGGGCGATCTGCGGAAGCAGTAATGGCACTGCCTGCGATGGGAACTGGGGCGGAGGCATCCTTGCATGGAGCGATGTCAATGCAAACGGTGCACTGGATGGCGGAGAACCTGTCTTGCGCTACTGGCTTGGTAATTCCAAGCTGGTTGTTCAAGGTCCAAGTAGCGGTCTAGTTGCCTTTGACGGCCGAGGACGCCGAATTTCTGCTGCCGACCAGCAGGTCACTGTGCGCCCGGATCAATGTGGCGGCCAGCAATTGATGCGAACGCTGCTCATCAATGCAGCTGGGCAAGTCAGAAGCAGAAAGGATACCTGTCAATGAGACGGCACGGAACTAGGCGGAAAACATCTGGGTTTACATTGATTGAGGTATTAATAGCGATCATTGTTCTCGCGTTCGGGCTACTTGGTTTTGCACTGTTACAAACGATGAGCGTGCGCTTCGTGCAAAGCGCCAACTATCGAACACAGGCAACTAATCTCGCCTATGACCTTATCGATCAAATGCGCTCAAATCGGTACCAGGCTAGTCAGTACACAGCGGCCAGCTTCGCTGCAGGTTCGGCGACCGCAAGAGGAGCCTGTAGTCGCCCGACTGGCGAGACCGTATCCATCACCCAAAATATTAGTCGCTGGAAATGTCAGGTTACCAAGGCATTGGGAGACACTTCATCGGCAAACGTCGTGGTCGCCAATGGACGGGTTACTGTGTCCATCTCCTGGGGTGATCAGAAATGGGATGCAACTGATCCGGACACATCGACGACATTCGCATTGCAGACAGAGATCTGAATCATGACCGCACGTACCAGGGCGGCGGGTCTGTCGCTTATTGAAATGATGATTGCGCTGGTCATTGGCCTTGTGCTGATGCTTGGGGTAATCCAGGTCTTTTCCGCTTCGAGAACAGCGTTTCAGCTGTCTGAAGGAGCGTCCAGAGCCCAAGAAAATGCACGGTTCGCCCTGGATTTCCTGGCGCGTGACATCCGGATGGCGGGCCACTTCGGTTGCGTCAACGACCAGGCGCATTTTGTTAAAGGCCAGGGCGATCCCCGCGTCAGCTTATCCGCGACAACCGGAAGTGGCAGTCCATTGGATTTCTCTGTATCGATTCAAGGGTATGAAGCGACGGGTACATCGCCGGGAGCGCAGCTGCGACTCGGCGGGACGTTGTCCGCCGCTGCTGGTGTGCCTTCGCAAATTCAAGGGCTCAATCCTGCTCCGTTGCCAGGCAGCGATATTCTTGTACTACGTTTTCTTTCCCCTGAAGGTGTGCCGGTTACTGGACTAGTACGTACAGGCAGCAACTCCATCGCCAGCTTTGATGCAGCGCGTTTGTCACGCTTAACCAGTGGGGGCGTTGGAACACCCACCTTATTCGGCATCGCCGATTGCTCACATGCAGACGTGTTTACTGGGACATCTGCTGCGAGTTCTGTAACGACCAGCGTAGATCTTTCGCGCTATACCGCTCAGCCGACGGGGCAAACAATGCTCTACCGTGCCGAGTCACTGGTGTACTACGTCGGCACTGGAGCATCAGGTGAGCCTGCGCTGCGTCGAGCACGAGCAGCGAGCGATGGCACATACACTCAGAACGAGGAGCTCGTCGAGGGTATTGAAAATATGCAATTGCTATACGGGCTGGATTCCACAGCCAATATCTCAAGTGCTACTCCGCCCGTGGGGAATATCACGTCTCAATTGACGGCATCAGGGTTGGGAGCCAGTGCAGATGCGGCAGGCGCTAACCAGTGGCGACGGGTTGGAGCGGTCCAGGTAGGAATTTTAGCGCGCAGCCCCAATACGGCTAACGCAGTTGCTACGGCTAGTGACGATCCCGTAGGTGTACTGGGAGTCAGCATGCAACCTCCATCTGCACCTGACGGCCGCTACCGAGCCAGTTATGAACTATCTATCGCACTTCGCAATCGCTTGTTTGGCAACTAATCATGAATCGTCAGCATAACCTCGTGAATAAAATACGTTTGTCCTCGCACAGTCGGCAGAGGGGCGCTGTTCTGTATGTCGCCCTGATCATGTTGATTCTGCTTGCGTTGTTGGGTATCTCTGCAATGCAGGTAGCAGGAATGCAAGAAAAGATGGCTTCCAACTATCGTGCTGTTAACCGGGCTTTCCAGCAGGCGGAAGGCGTAGTTCGCAACGGCGAGGCTTCGGTGGAGGCGATTTCCAACCGCACTGCGCTGCCGACTGGGAGTGTTGTGACCTCTGCCAGCATAAAGCGCGGATGCGATGATGGTTTCGACCCGGTGCAGTGGGCCCGCGAGCAGACCTCGACTGAAGCCACCAATGTACGCCAGATAGACCAATGCATTGAGGGCGAGGCGAGCATTGGGATGGGGCCGCCGATGGATTCGGCGTCGCCGATTTTTCAAATCACGGGCGTTTCGGTAGATGATGAAGTAAATGCTTCGTCGAGGTCTGCCATTGATACCGTCTTCAAGCTTTAAAGGCCAATGTTATGCTATCGCGTAAAGTAAAGCTTATTACTGCTTCCAGCTTGGCCTGCCTTTTTGGTTTGGGCTTGGTATATATGCTGGTCGCTGCACAAGGCCAAGGGCCGCTCGCTCAGACACCGCTCAACAACCAGGTTCCTATCCCGCCAGCGTTCATTATGGCTGTGGACGATTCGGGTTCAATGACATTTCAGACACAGTTTCCCGGTGCTGACGGGCAAGGGTGCTGGAATACTAATCGACAAAGTTTCTTCTCATCCCCGGGTGTGCTCAATCGTTCTGGTAATGTATGTGGGTACAATCATGTAATGATTGGTCCTCGTCTCGAATTGGCTCGACTTGGTGTCCCTCCGCTTGATATCTACGGGTTTGCAAAATCATCGGCGTACAATCCAACTTACTATAATCCTCAGGTTAAGTACGATCCCTGGATAGGTGCTGACAAGAAAGCGTATGACAATGCGGATACTTCTTCAACCAAGATTGATCCTCGTGTCAATGCGACAAGTAATGTTGTTAACTTAACCGGTAACTTGTTGATACAAAATTGGCTTGATGCGGGCTTTGTGCAGGATGGGATGATTATTCCAAATGGGACGCGTTATCAGCGCGTTTTTGTAAATGCTAGGGGTGCTGTGACAGGGTATGGATCGGTCCAGACTGCCAATGGCACGGCATGGGCTGATGGCGGAACGCACGTGCTGATTCAGCATGTGAGATCAGTGTTTTTTATGCCTTATACGTCAAATAATGATCCGCGTCCCGTTCTTCCCGATTCGCCTAATGCCTACAATGGGGTTGAACGCATACGTGTAGCTAATGCATGCGGACAAGGGTGTGACCTTTGGAAGTACACGATTGCTGCAAAAGATACAGATGCCTTAAGAAACTTTTCCAATTGGTTTTCGTTTTACGGTAATCGAAACAGGGCGATGATTGCGGGCATGACGCGCTCCTTTGATGCGGTAGAGGAGAATCTTCGCGTTGGCTATTTCCGGATCAACCAAAATACAAGTTTTGATTCGGTCGATGAGCGCCTGGTGATGAGGAATATAGGTGTCCCTGCTGACCGAAGCGCCCTTTACAGTGATATGATTGGTCTCACTGCATCCGGCGGAACGCCAAATCGCGAGGCGGTAAATGCGGCGGGAATTCAGTTCACTCGCTCGGATTCCGGGGCGCCAGTTCAGTTGGCGTGCCAGAAAAATGCAGTAATGCTTTTTACCGATGGATTTAGTAATGACATCGACAATAACTTTGCTGCTGTTGACAATGCTGCTGGCGATGGCGGAATGGGCGAGCCATTCGCGGATACCTATTCTAACACCATGGCGGATATCGCTGCGCGATATTACAATAACTTCAATGGTGCGTCGCCGCTTCGTCCAGATCTAACGGCAGGGCAGGTTCCTGTTCCCAGTGAATGCACGTCGGCGCCAAGTGTTAGGCTGGATTGCCAGAAGAATCTGCATATCAATTTCTTCGGTGTAACGTTAGGGGCAAGAGGTAATCTATTTAATCCGGATGTAGCGCAGGATGCCTACACGGATCCGTCCATATATAAGAACTGGCCGGCGCGCTCTGACAATAATGCCTCAACCGTAGACGACATATGGCACGCTGCGGTCAATACGCGCGGCGAGTACATTAACGCACGTACCCCTGCTGAGATCACTGCCGCAATCGATCGCGTCCTTGCCTCTGTAACTCAGGGTGAGTCCCCATCAGGGACTGCTGCGCAGACTGGCGCCCGAATCGGAAATGGCTCATTTGCTGTTACGCCCTCTTATCGGATCGCGGCTGACGGCACAGACTGGTACGGCCGCCTGGAAGGTAATCGTGTGGCGATTGATCCGCGATCCCGGTTGGCTACGACGACACCGGTCTGGGAGGCCAGTGCCCGTCTTGGCGGAACTGACCCAGATGCGCGAAACATCATTGTGAATAAGGCAGGTAGTACGGTTAACTTCAGCTCCACCAATGTTTCACTCGCGGATTTGTGTGCCAAGCCTGCTGGGCTCTATCCTGGAATTGCCAAGTGCACGGAGCTTGGCTTGACACTTATCGGGGCAACTGCTCGGTCTGCCGTGTCTTATCTCAGAGGCGATCGAGGGAGTGAAGTTAAGAATCGCGGCAGGTTCCGTGATCGGACGTCCGTGCTTGGCGATATCATCAACTCGTCTCCAGTCATCAGCGCTCCGACAGATGACTATGGCTACCGGGCGCTGCAGGGTGCATTAGGGACGACCTATAGCGGCTACCTCGTCACGAAGGCGACGGCTGGGCGTTATACGGTTTATGTGGGTGCAAACGACGGTATGTTGCACGCGTTCGATGCGGGCATGGCTGCAGATGGATCAATGGACGGCAATGGAGGTGCCGAGCGTTTTGCTTATATCCCTGCAACTGCACTGGGACACATGGGCGATCTCCTCCTGCCTTCGGACCCAACGAATAAGAATGTCGAGTACGAACATCGCTATTATGTAGACGGTCCTGTTGTGGTAGGTGACGCTAATTATGGCGGTAGCTGGAAGACAGTTGCCGTCGGAACTGCGGGGGCGGGTGGGCGTAGCGTATTCGCCCTCGACGTGACAAATCCCGCGGCCTTCTCGACGTCTAGCAAGCTCTGGGAAATTAGTGACCTTGATACAAGCCTTTCGGCTGCGATCAGGAACAATATCGGTCATGTGCTCGGAAAGCCTGTCATCGTCCCGGTCAGGGATGCTGCAGGAGCTGTCACTTGGAAGGCAATTTTCGGTAACGGCTACAACAGTCAGAGCGGGAAAGCAGTACTGTTTGTGGTGGATATCAAGGCAGGTGCGCCTGCTGTCACGATGATCGAAGCGACAGAGGCTGGTTCCGCAATTGCAGGCACTAATGGCTTGGGGAACATAGTCGTTGTGGACAGGTGGGGTGGAGTATCTCAAACTGACCCGGTTCGCGACGGGTTTGCTGATACTGTGTACGGCGCTGATCAGAAGGGCGCTGTCTGGAAATTCGATCTTCGTAGCACGGCGACCTCCATCACGGTGCCATTTTTCACTGCGAGAACCTCCACAGATAATGGGCAGACTTATCGCCAGCCGATTACCGGAGGGCTTGTGGCGACCGCTGGAGATGCAGGTGGGGTGATGTTGTTCTTTGGAACCGGGAGTTTTTCGTTTACCAGCGATACCAGGGACGAATCGATCCAGTCGCTTTATGGTGTTAACGATCTCTCCAGAGGAGCGCCGGTCGCCGCGCTCACCCGAGCAAACCTTCAGGGCAGCACGGTCGTTCAGAACGGTGATCGGACTCTGAGCCGCGCTGCAGCTCCTGCGAGCTCGCGTGGTTGGTACGTAGATCTACCAGCGAGAGAGCGGATGGTTGGCAACCCCTCGATTGCTTCGGGAATCGTGTTTATCCCAACGTATGTACCGTCAGTAGTCAGTGCGGGTTGCGAACCAGCTGGTGCAAACTGGTTGTTCGGCCTGGACGCGCGTACTGGAGATGGCGGTTTGATGGATGCGCGCAAGGGGTCTCCGACGGGTGCGAGCTTCGGCGCAAGAACGGCTGCAACTCCGTTAGCTACCGGCGGTACTGCTCCAGTCAAAGATGTTGGAGTCTCCGCGATTCCTCGGTTGTCCCCAGCCGAGAGCGCTGGTGTGCCTGGCGGGCAGGCCTGCTGGATGGTCGTTACGGCCGCCGGTTCTGGTCCGCTCTATATACCTTACCCATGCGGTAGGCAATCCTGGAGGCAGGTACAATGAGCACTTTCTTGCGAGCTCTTAGAAGGCGCGCGGTGTCGGTACAGAAATCGGGGAGAGGTGTTTCCGGTTTCACATTGATCGAGTTGATGATCGTCGTGGCAGTAGTTGCGATCTTGTCCGCCGTTGTGTATCCGAGCTACGCCGACTACGTCCGTAAGTCCCGACGGGCACAGGCTAAGGCCGATCTCGTCGAGTATGCGCAGTTAGCGGTGAGGTTCTACACCGTGCGGAATACCTACGTGGACTTTACGCTGCCGACGCAAGTTTCGCCTCGGGAGGGAGGGACCGCCGCGTATCGGCTTGCTCTTCAGGCCACTCAGTCGACCTTCTCGATCTCCGCAACCGCTCAGGGCAACCAGGCGCAAGACAAGTGTGGCGATCTTGGCATTGATCAAGCTTCAAGAAAATCCAATTCCAAGGGAGCCAAGTCCGATTGTTGGTGACTCGGAAGGTCGGTAGATAAGGGGTTGCATCTTCGGGAAAGTCTGTCTAGAATACGCCTCCCTGCCCGAATAGCTCAGCCGGTTAGAGCACTTGACTGTTAATCAGGGGGTCGTTGGTTCGAGTCCAACTTCGGGCGCCAAGATGTTCAAAAAGCCGCGACATGTCGCGGCTTTTTGTTTGCTTGCTTATCGGCCCGCACAGCTGGCAAGGGTGGTATAGCGCACGGTGCGGGCTCTTCCAGAGTTGTTGACCACGACGTCGGCGAGTCGCCGAGCGTTGCTGCAGAGACTGATGGTGACGTTTGTCCCGCTGCTGCGGCCATTCGGGAGGAAGCGGACGATTGATCGTCCAGCTGTACTGGTGATGTTGATGCCGCCGGTGGCGGAGGTATGCTCCACTCTGATCACGGATGCGGCACTTAGCGGCTGCCCGCCGTGGTCTGGATCCTTGAAGAGGATCCATCCGCGGCTCCAGTCGCGATCTGTGTGGCAACGCGCGCCATCTGCAGACGGGCAAATGCTGACAGGCGCGCTTTGGCTCACGGCGAGGCCTCTGGCCATCGCAAGATGCGCCGTCAGCAAGTGCACAAGCGTGGTTGCTCGCTGCCACTCGATTAGGCTTTTGACGCTTGGCAACCCTATGGCTGTACCGATGCCGATGACCGCCATCACGATCAGCAACTGGGCTGCGGTGTACCCTCTCGCGCTCGAATGAGTTACTGCCCGCATCGCGCCTCTCCTTAGGGTCGAGCGAGCAGTCTCAACGTTGACCGGCGGCCAGGTAACGCCTGCTTCACTCACGCAGGCGTCAGACTTTTCCTGACACTGACCTCCGTTATTTCGTGCAGCCTTCCCCCCGAGATTCGCTCCATGACCGACCGTTTTGAGCTCGTATCCCCATACTCCCCAGCCGGCGACCAGCCGGCGGCCATCGACAAGTTGGTGGCCAACTTCGAGGCCGGCCTGGCCAAGCAGACCCTGCTGGGGGTGACCGGTTCGGGCAAGACCTACACCATCGCCAATGTCGTGCAGCAGGTGCAAAAGCCCACCTTGGTGATGGCGCCGAACAAGACGTTGGCGGCGCAGCTGTATGGCGAGTTCAAGTCGTTCTTCCCGAACAATGCAGTCGAATACTTCGTCAGCTATTACGACTACTACCAGCCCGAAGCCTACGTGCCGTCGTCGGATACCTTCATCGAGAAGGACAGTTCGATCAACGAGCACATCGAGCAGATGCGTCTATCGGCGACGAAGACCTTGCTGTCGCGGCGCGATTCGCTGGTGGTTGCCACGGTATCGGCGATCTACGGTCTTGGCGCGCCGGAGGACTATCTGTCGCTGCGTCTGATCCTGTCGGTGGGCGAGCACATCGATCAGCGTCAGTTGATCCGCCATCTCACCGATCTGCAGTACACCCGCAACGAATTCGAGCTCACGCGCGGCGCGTTCCGTGTGCGTGGCGAGGTGCTGGATGTGTTCCCCGCGGAGTCGGACACCGAAGCATTGCGCATCGAATTGTTCGATGGCGACATCGAGCAGCTCACTTTGTTCGACCCGTTGACCGGCGAAACCCTGCGCAAGCTGCAGCGTTACACCGTGTATCCCAAGACCCATTACGCCACCACGCGTGAGCGCACGCTCAGTGCGGTCGACACGATCAAGGACGAACTGAAGGAGCGGCTGGAGCAGTTGTATTCGCAGAACAAATTGGTCGAAGCGCAGCGTCTGGCGCAGCGCACCCAGTTCGATCTGGAAATGATGGCCGAAGTGGGCTTCTGCAACGGCATCGAGAACTACTCGCGGCATCTCACCGGCAAGGCGCCAGGCGAGCCGCCGCCGACGCTATTCGACTACCTGCCACCGGATGCGCTACTGGTGATCGATGAGTCGCACGTGACCATTCCGCAGATCGGTGCGATGTACAAGGGCGACCGTTCGCGCAAGGAAACGTTGGTGGAGTTCGGCTTCCGCCTGCCGTCGGCGCTCGACAACCGGCCGTTGCGCTTCGAAGAGTGGGAGGCGCGTTCGCCGCGCAGCATCTACGTGTCCGCGACGCCTGGTCCTTACGAGTTGCGGGAGTCTGCCGGCGAAATCACCGAGCTGGTGGTGCGTCCCACGGGATTGATCGATCCGATCGTGGAGATACGTCCGGTCGGCACACAGGTCGACGACCTAATGTCCGAAGTGCACGAGCGCATCAAGCTCGGCGATCGCGTGTTGGTCACGACGCTGACCAAGCGCATGGCTGAGAACCTGACCGAGTACCTGAGTGAGCACGGCATTCGCGTGCGCTATCTGCACTCGGATATCGATACGGTCGAGCGCGTGGAGATCATTCGCGATCTGCGTCTGGGCAAGTTCGATGTGCTGGTCGGCATCAATCTTCTGCGCGAAGGTCTGGATATGCCGGAAGTGTCATTGGTGGCGATTCTGGATGCGGACAAGGAAGGCTTCCTGCGGTCGACCGGCTCGTTGATCCAGACCATCGGTCGTGCCGCACGCAATCTGCGCGGCAAGGCAATTTTGTATGCCGACAAGATGACGCGCTCGATGAAGGCTGCGATCGACGAGACCGACCGTCGTCGCGAGAAGCAGGTGGAGTACAACCTCGAACACGGCATCACGCCGAAGTCGGTAGCACGCCCGATCTCCGACATCATGGAGGGCGCGCGCGAGGATGCGGCCGAAAAACGTGCCGGCAAGGGGCGGTCGAAGTCGCGCCAGGTTGCCGAAGAGACGCCCGACTATCGTGCGATGAAGCCTGCGGAAATTGCCGGCAAGCTCAAGAGCCTGGAGCAAAAGATGTATCAGCACGCCAAGGATCTGGAGTTCGAGGCAGCGGCGCAGATTCGCGACCAGATCCAGAAATTGAAGGCGGCAAGCCTGGGGTAGGGCGGAGTGACAGGCGAAGCGCAGGGAGGGCTTGTGGTCGGCAAAACCCTGCGCTAGAATGCGCGCCCTGCACAGCGCAATGCTGACGCAGGATTCGGGCGGTTAGCTCAGCGGTAGAGCACTACCTTGACATGGTAGGGGTCACAGGTTCGAACCCTGTACCGCCCACCACTTCAAGTCCAGAAAGCAAGGGCTTGAGTGGGTAAGAGACTGGTAGCAGTAGCTGCCATTGACCTGGACGTGAGCGACTCAGAGGCTGGTGCAGCTCAGGTAGGCCTTCTGCCAATTCCTAGACATTCAACCCACTTCCTTCTTCGCCTCGTCAAAATACGTCGAATCGAACGCGTGTAACTGTGGGTGTTGCCTGCTGCGTGACGACCTGGAAAGCCCGACATTTCCCGCGCAGGTGCACCGCATGGCGCAACCGTATCGCGATGGTGGGGCGGAAAGCATCTGGTATGGACCATGCCGTTGCCAGTGCGGCGTAATCTTCGCCGAGCGCCCGCATTCGATTGCCGCCGTGCAACCTGCCAGCTCGCGATCTAGCTCGATCGCGTGCCGCGCATGGGGTGGTCGTCCACTGCTGATAACGCTGAAACGGCCGGCCGACGCTTGTTTGGCCGCAGCCGACCCGGCAGAAAGGTCGGATCAGGTTCGCCAGCTCAGGTCCTGAAGCGACGCAGGTTGGCTTGTGCGGTCATGCGTGGCGCCGAAACCGCTTTCTCCGTCACACGTCTTGCTTTAGCATCGCCTCCGCGCTGACGGAAAGGAAGGCTGACGATGGACGAGTATCAGCACACCGTGCTGACCAGGGGTGGTTACCGCATCGTGGCGATTACGCGCGACGAGGTGTATGCACCCGATGCGGTGGTGGCGTATGCGGTCGTGACCGATGCGGGAACGCGAATAACGCCGGATCTTTCTTTGGATCAAGCCAATGTATGGATCGACTCGCTCGTCGAAAGTGAGAGCGGGGGCCGCAAGACGGACCTGATCGACCACAAGCCTGTCGTCCGTCGCTAGAACGCTGTCCAGATGCAAGCCTAGGGAGAAGGGCGCATGTCCAAAGCCAAAATAATCGCGATCGCCACTGCGGTGGCAGTGCTCGCCGGATATCTGCTGTCCGGCTATGTGACCCTGCTGCTGCTGCGGCTCGATACAAGCCTGTACAGCTGGGACACCTATTACCGCTACTACAGCGCATTGGGGTTGCCGCAAGTTGCTGCCTATGCCACCAAGATCAAGATGTCTGGTGTCATCGGCTTCGGTTTTCCGGCGCTCGTTTGGATCATCGGCATTGCCCTGATTCTCAAGCCCAAGGCGCCCGCGCTGCACGGCGATGCGCGCTTCGCCGGGGCTGCGGATCTCGCCAAGCACGGGCTCTTCAAGCCGAGTGGGAACGGCATCGTCGTCGGCAAATTCAACGGCAAGCTGGTGCGTCTGAGCGGGCAGCAATTCGTGATCCTCGCCGCGCCAACGCGCTCGGGCAAGGGTGTGGGTGTGGTCATCCCGAACCTGCTTGAGTACCAGGAATCGATCGTTGTGCTGGACATCAAGCAGGAGAACTTCGATCTGACCAGCGGCTGGCGAGCCAGCCAGGGGCAAGAGGTCTTTCTGTTTAACCCGTTTGCCGAAGACCGGCGCACGCATCGCTGGAATCCGCTGACTTACGTGTCGAATGATCCGGCGTTTCGCGTCTCGGATCTGATGAGCATTGCCGCCATGCTGTACCCGGATGGATCGGACGACCAAAAATTCTGGGTCAGCCAGGCGCGCAATGCGTTCTTGGCCTTTGCCCTGTACTTGTTCGAGAATCAGGACGAAGAGCTTGCTCTCGGCTTTCCTGGCGGGGCAGGCGCTCCCACGCTGGGCGGAATCTACCGCCTGTCGTCGGGCGACGGTAGCGACCTCAAGAAGTACTTGAAGTCATTGTCAGAGCGCCGGTTCCTCAGCAGCAATGCCAAGTCGGCCTTTTCCAATATGCTGTCCCAGGCGGATGAGACCTTCGCGTCCATCATGGGCACCCTGAAAGAACCGCTGAACGCATGGATCAACCCTGTGCTGGATGCGGCCACCAGCGCCGACGACTTCCTGCTCACGGATCTACGCAAGAAGAAGATGACGATCTACATCGGCATCCAGCCCAACAAGCTGGCCGAAAGCCGTCTGATCATCAATCTACTCTTCAGTCAGATCATCAACCTCAACACCCGCGAGTTGCCGAAGTCCAACCCAGAACTCAAGTACCAGTGCTTACTGCTCATGGACGAATTCACCTCGATCGGCAAAGTCGACATCATCGCGACGGCGGTCGCCTACATGGCCGGCTACAACATCCGTCTGTTGCCCATCATCCAGAGCATGGCGCAGCTGGATGCGACTTATGGCAAGGACCTGTCGCGCACCATCATCACCAACCACGCCTTGCAGATTCTGTACGCGCCGCGCGAACAGCAGGACGCGAATGACTACTCGGAGATGTTGGGCTATACGACGATTAAGAAGAAAAACATCACCCGGGGCCGGGAGACAACCCGCAGCGTGTCGGAAGAGCGGCGGGCATTGATGTTGCCCCAGGAACTCAAGGCGATGGGCAACGAGAAGGAAGTGTTCCTGTACGAGGGCATCCCGCATCCTGTGAAATGCGAGAAAATAAAGTACTACGAAGATAAGTACTTCACTTCACGACTGCTTGCTAAGACAAAAGTATCAATTCTTGGCATAAAAACGTGACATGCGTCACTTATTTATGATAATTTCTCATAAATTAGTGAGCTGCATCACTTTTGGCTTGACTGTTGGTCCGTAAGTAGGCAGATTGCGCGGCAGGGATGGCAATCTGGCGGTAGCTCGATCTGCTGGCTTGTTCAGGAATGGGGTTACATGGAGTGTAAAAATATTTTATGTGTGACGAAACATTCTTGTCCAAATCTTTTACAAGCGTTCGCCTTACTAGCGGGCGATTTGTTATGCCTGAAATACTTGGAAGGTCCTCGGTTTTTAGAGTTGGTCCGCTGAAAGCTAAAAACCTGCCGTCGCAGGCGCGAAAGAAAAATGTTCTATTGGTTATGGAGATTAGGGCGTGAAAAGAGGTCATTCGTTGAAAATCCTATGTCTTATGCTGACCATGCTTGCGCTAGCGTCCTGTGCAACAAAGCCTGCTGCAGATTTCGGCGGGAGATGGAAGCCGGTAAATCGTTTTGCAGAGACTCCGATGGAGTTGCCGCTGCATGCTTCTTACGTCTATCAGGCAACTCCGATGGACGGAACGCTTAAAACAATGTTGGAGCGTTGGGTCAAGGACTCAAACATGACGCTTGCTTACAACATCACTTCTGATTACACGCTTTACGCTGCGGTCGCAAAAATCGAAACAGCTAGCGTAAAGCAAGCGGTGGACGAGCTTAGTGTTGTTTATGCCGCCCAGGGAGTGCACGTTTCAGTTGTTGGAAATCAGATAGTGGTTCAGCCCGTCTCTCAGTCAGCTGGATGATGCCTCAGTTCTAGTCTCTGCGCTAATAAAATACGCAGCATTTTTGCAAAATAGGTGGAAGCGGATTACTTATGTTCCGTAAGAAAGAACCCAGTCATCAAGTTGATCAAGTGCTTGCTAAAGCGGTCAACTATGAGTTGACAATTGCAGATCTTGCGCAACGTAGCCAACGACGTGCCTGGATGGTGGCAACCACTTCGTTAGCGGTATCTGTCATGTTGGCAGGTGGTTATTACTACATGCTGCCGCTTAAGGAAAAAGTTCCTTATCTCGTGATAGCTGATGCTTCCACCGGAACTGCCACCGTTGCTCGCCTCCAAGGTGACTTCTACAACCAGCAGATCACCTCTAGTGAGGCGATAAATCGTAGTAACGTTGCGCAGTATGTGACTGCTCGCGAGTCCTACGATTCAGAGATTATGACACTGCGGGATTGGAATCTCGTTTTTATCATGTCTACTGCACAAGTGGGTGCTGGACATAAGCAGCTGTATATGGAAAATAACCCGGATAACCCTTTTCTGAAGTACGGAAAAGCAAAGTCGATTCGCGTTAAAATTTTAAGCATCACTCCCTTGGGGCAGCGAGCTTCCGGCGGATTTAGAGGGGCTGCTGTCAGAATACAGCGAAACTTGTATGAAAAAACTACTGGTATCTCGACTTTTATCGACAATAAGTTGATTACCTTGGCCTTTGACTACAATGATAATTTAAAGTTAGATGAGCAAGATCGGTTGCAGAATCCCTTGGGATTTCAAGTGACCGAGTATCGCGTCGACAATGATTATGATAAGGCTCCGGCGGACGTAGGTGCTCCTGCAAATGGCCCGAGTGTGTCGGTTGTTGGCGTCCAGCCTCAGGTTACTGCAAACCCGAATTCAGACCTAGCTGCTCCCGCGATTGGCGTTGCAGTACCCACAACGACAGAGCCTGACGCGGCGAGATCGGCCGAAGGGATTTCGATTGGAACTGACGGAGCAAGAGGTCAATGAAGTATAGGAATAAATTGATAGTGTGGTTCTTGGCCGCGATAGCAGCAGTCGGATCAGCAGTTAGCGTTCATGCGCAAGCTGTTGACTATTACGACTATAAGGCTGATCAGATCTATCCGATCCGCGCTGGTTTAGGGATTACAACACAAATTGAATTGAATCCTAACGAGAAAATTCTCGACTACAGCACTGGTTTCAGTAGTGGCTGGGAACTGACTCGTCGAGATAATGTTTTTTATCTAAAGCCGAAGAACGTCGATGTTGATACCAACATGATGGTCAGAACCGAAACGCACTCATATATCTTTGAACTCAAGGTTGTTGCTACTGACTGGCGTGAGCTTGAGCAGGCGCGTCGCGCCGGCGTTCAGTACAAGGTGGTTTTCAACTATCCTAGCGACTCGCAGTTCTCTGTCGCAAAGAACACAGCCGAAGAAGATGCGAAGCCTTTACTAAGTACTGAGCTATCCAAAGATAGGCAGTATTATTTCGATTATTCCTACGCTACGCGTAGTCGGCTGGGGTGGCTTGTACCAGTTAGCGCATACGATGATGGCCGATTTACGTACTTGAAGCTGACTGACTCAAGCAAGTTTCAGACAGGAAACTTCCCGGCAGTGTTCGGTCGTGAAAAAGAGCACGGCGAAGATTTTGTAGTTAATACCACAGTTGAAGGGAATGTATTGATTGTCCATGGGACATATCCCTATCTAGTTATCAGACATGGAAGTAATGTCATCGGTCTTCGGAGGAACGTAAAGAAATGAGCCAAAATAATCCTCCCGAGAATAATGAGGGTCGCCAGGATAATAGCGATAACGACCGCTCACAGTCTCCAAGCAGTGGCCAAGATCCTAACAATCCCTATTTTGCTCGCACTCAAGCGCAGCCGTTGCCAAACCTGGATGCTTCAGCTCCTGAACTTCGTTCGGTGGAAGATCAGCGCCTCAATAGAAAAGCGCTATTTTTCCTTGGTGCGATCGTGCTTGTTTTGCTTGTGCTCGCTTTTTTCCTTTATAAGAGCGCTACCAACCGAAATGCCGCGGAAGCAAAAAAGGAGCCTACGGCGACTATAACCGCTCCCAGTCTTCCCAAAATGGGGAACGCCCCGGCGCAGGTTGAAGTTCAGCAAGACGTTCCCCCCATTTCGCTTGCGACGCCCCCCCTTCCTCCCCCGCAAACTTCAGATTATCCGCAGCCGGTTTATGCACCGAGCAATAGTCCTGCTGGTCCAACATTGGCTGAGCGACGGATGGCATCCGCGGGAGGTAGTGGCGCTACCGGTTCTGGCGGCGGCAGCCCGATGAGTGCCGAAGAGTATTCCAATTCGATCTTGGCCGGTCTTAATCCCGCAAGCGAGGGAGGGGCGGCTGGCTCGGAGGAAGGTAGCGAGGCTGACAAGCAAAAGGTAACAAGCGCACAGTTCATTCGACATCCAGATGCATTGCTCGTCCGTGGAACTTATTTGCGATGCATTCTGGAAACTCGGGTGATCACCGACATCCCCGGTTTTACGTCGTGCCTTATCACTGAGCCGGTTTATTCAATAAACGGGCGGACGTTGTTGCTACCAAAAGGCTCAAAAATTTACGGGAGCTATAGCGGCGGTCCGACCGGACGACGTGTTTCCGTAATCTGGGATCGTATTACTACACCGACAGGGATCGATGTGTCTATGTCAAGCCCTGGTATAGACGGCTTGGGTGGTGCTGGACATCCTGGGCAGTACGATGCGCACTGGGGCCAACGCTTGTCTTCGGCTTTGATGATTAGTTTGTTGGCAGATGCTTTTAAGTATGCTGCTGCTGAGTACGGTCCCGAACAGACGACAGTTTCCCAGACGGGTGTTGAAGTTCAGTCGCCTTATGAAAGCGCTACTGCTAGAACGATGGAGCGTATTGCGAATGATGCGGCAACAGAAAGTATGAGGCGGCCAGCAACTGTCACTATTAATCAAGGTTCGCTGGTTAGTGTGTATGTTGCCAAAGATGTCGATTTTACAAACGTACTGCCAAGAAGGTAACGAGAACGCACGTGGACGTAGAAGTTTCGCCCGTCTCAAAAGCATCTAGTGAATTTCTTGAGTACCAGTACAGCGTGCTTGGTATTCAGGGATACATGCTGTCGTCAGAAGTAACTGAGATCTGCATAAATCGCCCTGGGGAAGTGTATTTGGAGACCAGTGGTGGTTGGGAGCGAGTAGAGGTGCCTGGCTTGACTTTTGAGCGCGCGCGTCAATTCTGTACAGCGGTGGTAAATGAAAGTAATACGGGTCAGCGCATCACCGACGCTGACCCGGTTGTTTCGTTAACTTTTCCAACTGGGCAGCGAGCGCAATTTGTCGTTCCTCCCGCATGTGACGCCGGTAAAGTCTCGATTACGATTCGTCTACCCTCTAAACATACGAAAACGCTTTCCCAGTACCAAGAGGATGGTTTCTTCGATCAGATATTGGAGCACAGCGGGGAAATCGGCGAGCATGATAAAGAACTCCTGATGCTTCGCCAATGCCGACAGTATGCAGAGTTTTTCAGGCAGGCTGTTCTCTATAAAAAGAATATTGTTGTGTCCGGAGCCACCGGTAGCGGTAAGACGACGTTTATGAAGTCCTTGGTCAACCATATTCCGGGGACTGAGCGTCTTGTGACGATCGAGGACGCACGTGAACTTTTTATTTCGCAGCCCAATGTTGTCCATCTCCTTTATTCAAAGGGCGGGCAAAGTGCAAGTAACGTCACGGCCAAGAGTTGTATGGAAGCTTGCTTACGTATGAAGCCCGATCGAATCATCTTGGCTGAGTTGCGTGGCGATGAGGCGTTCTATTTCATACGAAACTGTGCGTCTGGACACCCCGGGTCGATTACGAGTTGCCATGCAGGTAGCCCAGAGCAAACGTGGGATCAATTGGCATTGATGGTAAAAGCGTCTGTCGAGGGGTCTGGCTTGGAGTTTAATGTGATTAAGCGGTTGCTGATGATGACCATCGATATCGTAGTCCACATTAAGGCGCACGAAGGTCGTCGATACATCACCGGTATTGATTTTAATCCGGAGAGGAGCTTTCAATCATGATGAGGAAAAGGAACACGCTTTTTCCAGTCCTGGGTGAAATAACCTTGATTATTTCTTTGCTCGAATCCACAGTCCGCTTAAATGTTGGCGACGAGAGAGGGGTATAGCGTGCTTCCTGGAATCGAAATGATGGCATGTGGAGAAATGGCTGCTCCGCTTTCGGTGATGCAGCACGTCGTCCACGTCGAGTCTTCTCATAATCCCTATGCTATTGGGGTTGTGGGAGGAAGACTTGTACGGCAGCCAAAGAATTTGGGCGAAGCACTATCCACTGTTCAGATGCTCCAGGAGAAAGGTTACAACTTTTCGCTTGGACTTGCTCAAGTAAATCGCTACAACCTATCGAAATATGGTTTGCAGTCTTATGAGCAAGCATTCCAGCAGTGCCCGAACTTGAAAGCCGGCTCCGCTATCCTTTCTGAATGCTATCAGCGCTCTGGGAAAGATTGGGGAAAGGCATTGAGTTGCTACTACTCAGGGAATTTTGTGACTGGTTTTCGGCATGGCTATGTGCAAAAGGTGTTCAATTCGATGGCACAAGCCAGTACGACGTCAGGTGCGGCTCCTATCCCGCTGATCGGCCAAATTCAGGGTCAAGTCAGGCAGCCGGTGAAGTCAGTCAAGGCATCCCTCCAGTCGTTGCCGGATCGTGTGTTGTCGCGTGTGATAGATGACCGTTTACATGGCGGTACCTCAGTGCCGGAGCAAGATGTGGCTCAAGTATTTCCTCAAAATGCCGCTGGCACAGAGGTTGGGTTGAAGCGCGCAGACCAGGGCAGGGCAGTGGGCTCCTTCCCCCAGGCCCAGCGAAGTGCGGGGGGGGGCACGCAAATGGCGGGTTCAAGGCCTGCAAACGCGTCACGATTGCCAAATGGCTCTCAAGCACCTCCAAGCCTTTCGGGCGACGGAGAAGTTGCCGTATTGATGAGTTCACAGGTACCGGTGATACTAGGTACCCCTCCAAAGCAAGCGGCCGCTGGCAGCGCTGCTGTTGTACCACCCCCTTCACAGCAGCAAAGTGTGAAAATAGGGGACGCGGCATTCGTTTTCTAGCCTCCGGCATGGCCGATCCGGTAGGTGCAGCACCATGTTGGGCCTTAACAAGGAGATTTACAATGAAACATGCCAAATTCACTTCCCCCGAAATCCAGCGTACCGCGAAGACCGTTGTTAAGTCGGCAATATTTGTTGCAGCCTTGTCTGCATCGTCAGCGTTCGCGCAAAACTTTGGTGGTACCGACACAAAGACCTGTGAATTTTTTACTAGTATCACCGGGATTCTCAACATCGCTTCGATCGCAGTGGTCACTATCGCCGTGATTTTTGCAGGTTATCAAATTGCCTTTGCACATAAGCGGATTGGCGATGTGGCGCCCATTTTGATCGGTGGTGTTCTGATTGGAGCAGCTGGCCAGATTGCTCGTATGCTGCTGGGTACTGGAGCTGGTGGCTCCTGCGGAGCGGTGAACGCATTTGTCACCCACAGCATGCCTTTCCTGACTGCTTGATATGAAGAAAAACGTCGTCTTCCGCGGTTGCACCAGGCCCGCAATGTTCTTGGGGGTGCCTTATGTTCCGTTTTTTATCGGTGCGGGCGGAACGCTGGTTTTCTCCATGTATACCAATTTGTTATACCTTTTTCTGATTCCCGTCATCATTTTCATAATGCGTCAAATGGCGCGGCGTGATGAGATGATTTTCCGCTTGTTGGGGTTACGCTGGCAGTTCAAATTCAGAGTGAGGAACGTTCGCGCCAACTCAGGGAAATGGATTTTTACACCCAATAGTTATCGGAAAAGTCCGCCACCGTGAAATCGGTGGGCTTTTGATAGTCTGGGGGTCGGCGTCGTTAGGCGCCGACTTCCTTGTGTTTTCAGTGTTACCCACAGGGGCTAGGTCAAGCTGATGTTCAACCCAGATACTTCCATAAGCGAATTCATTCCTTTCTCGTCTCATGTTGCGCCCAATGTAGTCAAGACGACTGGGGGCGACTACTTGCTGACATGGCACTTGGAAGGTTTGCCGTTTGTTGGTCGTGATGAATGGGAACTTGAACACCGGCATAATACTTTTAATAGATTGCTTCAGACCTTGCGAGCGCCAGATTTTGTGAATGTTGCTTTCTGGGTGCACGACGTGCGGCGCAGAAGAAAGCTTACTCAGAAAGGTAGTTACAGTAATTTATTTAACAGGCAGTTGTCTGAAAAATACTTTGAAATGTTGTCGTCTCAGCGGCTTATGCAAAACGAGCTCTATTTGACGATGCTTTACCGGCCAATGGTTGCCGGCAAGCGATTTGCAGAAAAATCTAAGGACATCAAGCGGTTGCAGGCTGCGCAAGAACAGGCTGTGGCGAAGCTGAGCGAGCTCGCCGGCAACGTTGAGGCGGTCATCCGGGACTATGCTCCCTATCGCCTCGGTATCTATGAAGCAAAAAATGGGGTTGTCTTTTCAGAGACGTTAGAGTTCTTTGCTTATCTTATCAACCGCATTGATGAGCCGGTCCCAGTTTTAACTGCGCCAGTCAATGAATATTTACCTGTTAGTCGGCATATGTTTTCCGCCAAAAGCGGTGATTACGTAATCAATACTCCTAATGGCGTAAATCATTTTGGCGCGCTTTTGAATGTCAAAGAGTATGCTGAGGGGACATATCCAGGAATTTTGAATGGATTGAAATACTTGGATTTTGAGTATGTGATTACGCATTCTTTTAGTCCTATCGGGCGTCAGGATGCTCTGCGCGTATTGGATCGTACAAAGGGAATGATGATCTCGTCCGGAGACAAAGCGGTTAGCCAGATCATAGAGCTGGATATGGCGATGGACCAGATTGCCTCCGGTAATTTCGTACTTGGTGAGTACCATTTCACGATGGCTGTTTATGCGGACAGTCAGGAAACCTTGACGCAAAATATCGCTTCTACGCGCGCGGAATTGTCAAACGGGGGGTTTGTGTCTGCTAAGGAAGACCTTGCAGTCGCATCGTCGTTTTATTCGCAGCTGCCGGGTAACTGGCGGTATCGCACACGCATCGCCAGTGTCAGTTCATTGAATTTTCTCGGTTTGTCTCCGCTCCATAATTTTGCGACGGGCAAGAGAAGTAATAATCCTTGGGGTGATTGTGTTACCACACTCCAGACCACAAATGGTCAGCCTTACTTCTTCAACTTTCATGCGACTCACCCGGGTGAAAATTCATTTGGAGAGAAAGCGATCGCCAATACAATGGTGATTGGTAAGTCTGGTACGGGTAAGACAGCACTTATCAACTTTTTGTTGAGTCAAGTGCAAAAGTATGAGCCTGCGCCGACAATTTTCTTCTTTGACAAAGATCGTGGTGCAGAAATTTTCGTGCGCGCCTGCGGTGGCAATTATCTTGCGCTTGATAATGGGATGCCTACCGGTTTCAATCCATTCCAGTGCGAAAGAAATGAAAGTAATGTACAGTTTTTAGCGGATTTGATTAAAGTGCTGGCAGGTAAGCGCGAATACAGTTCGAGAGAAGAAGAGGACATTTTCCGAGCGGTTGAAAATATGCTCGATACACCAATGCATCTGCGTAGCATGACTAACTTCCAGAAAAGCTTACCCAATATGGGTGATGACGGCTTGTTCGCACGTATGCGTCGATGGACCTCTGGTAACTCTCTTGGATGGGTGTTTGACAATCCCGTCGATACTATCGATTTGTCTCGCGCTAATATCATTGGTTTCGACTATACGGACGTCATCGATAATCCTGAAGTCCGTGTGCCAGTGATTAATTATCTGCTCCACAAGTTGGAAACTCTGATTGATGGTCGTCCGCTGATCTACGTCATGGATGAATTCTGGAAAATCCTTGATGGCGGCGGTGCCTTGAAAGACTTTGCGAAAAACAAGCAAAAGACCATTCGTAAACAGAATGGTCTAGGTATTTTTGCGACCCAGAGCCCAGAAGACGCCTTGAAGAGCGACATCTCGGCTGCGTTGATCGAGCAAACAGCGACGTTGATTCTCCTGCCTAATCCCAACGCGGATCGTGATGACTACATCAATGGATTGAAGTTAAGCGAGGCGGAGTATCAGGTCGTAATTGGATTGGACGAGCGCTCACGGTGCTTCCTTGTCAAACAAGGCCACGCTTCCAGCGTTTGTCAGCTCAATCTACGAGGCATGGACGATGCATTAGCAGTGATTTCAGCCTCGACTGACAATATCGAAATCATGCATGCCTCAGTCAATGATGCGGCTGCTCGGCTACACGTCAACGCAAATGATGTACCGCCAAATGAGTGGCTGCCGGCTTTTTACAGGGATAGGAAGGGCTCCGGCAAAGGGAAAGTAGTAGTTTAGATAAGTGGTTGATTGTTTGATGCTTGATTTGGTAGCTGTTGTCGCAACTATGAATAATAGGAGAGTTTCCATGAGTCGTCAGTTGAAAGTTGGATTTCCAAAACTAAAAGCCCGGATTTTGGCGTTTTCTTTGTATGCCAGCCTTGGTTTGACCTTGGTGCCGCTTAATGCAGGAGCTGCTGGCGTTCCGGTTATTGACTTGGCTGCGATTGGAGAGTCCATTAGGAATATGCTTGCCACCGTAAAACAGTGGGGAGTGGAGTACACCCAATACACTGAACAATTTCAGCTGCTTCAGCAAAACCTGGTTCAGTTGCAGTCTATGATTAATACGTTCGGACTTCCAAGTGGCGTCAAACTCGAGCCGGTGTCGCCTAATTTTGGATTCGAGCGTTGCGGCGGCGGTATCAGCTTTAGCATGTCGTCTATCACAAGCATGCTAAGTAGTTCTACCGGATTTGCGAATAGTAATCCGCGTGAGCAACAAAAGCAGCTTTGCGTGGCTATTCAGTATATGAAAAATCAACGCTACAACTACGTTGTTGGTTTTCTAGCTGAAACTATGCCGACCATGGATCAGAGCTTGAACAAGCTGATGTCACTTCGCAATTTCAGTGCAAAGCCAGGTGATCTTAATGCTTCCATGTATTCTCTGAATGATACGAACACGCGCATGACCAAGACTTTTGAGCAAGTGAATAATCAAGTCAAGGGTTATGACACATATATCGCCGCGCTGGAAGATAATCAGCGCGCCCTGACGCAAGATATGCTGCGTGGCAAGCAGAGTATATTGGGGACAGTTGTGAAAACTGCTGCTCTCGCTAAAGCGCTGGAAGACTAGTGAGTGGAGTTGTCGAGATGTTCGTCGTTGCCCGAATCGTTGATTGAGGTGTTGTAATGACAAATGGAATTTCAAATTTTGGGCAATGGATGAATCACCTGAGTGTTCAGGCATTTAGTCCATATCCGGCCGTGTCTTCGGTCGGAGACTTCGTGTTCTATCGCCAGATCATGAGCTATCTGACGAATAGAATCTCAGAGTTTGAGGCCGATTTGCTGGGACGGTTTACGCTCTGGGTCTCAGGCGTCGCGATGATCGTGCTGACGATCTGGGTGATGATTCAGGGCTTCAACATGATCACCGGGCGTAGCCGGGAGTCGATGGCCGCATTCATCGTGACGATGTGTAAAAGCGCATTGATCGTCACGATAGCGGCATCGATCGGGATGTCGAGTCCTTTCATTCAGAAATTCGTTAATGACGATGTAAAAAAAGAAATTGCGTATGCGATCACGGGCGAAAACAAGACGCCAGAAGATCAGGTAGACGAGAGCTTGGGATGGATGCAGGTCGCCTTGTCTAGCATTGACGTACTTGATGTC
>NZ_LMOP01000009.1 GCF_001423585.1 Xanthomonas sp. Leaf148
GCGCACCCCGCCGCGCCCGCCGCCCGCGCCAATGCACCGTCAGCTATACCCATTACCCCGGCGCCCACAATCACGGCGGCGACCAGCACGTACCCCATGTGCGCCTCAGTGGCCTATGGCTGGAACAACTGGGCTTTGCCATCGGCACCAAGCTGCGCATCACCGCCAGCGCGGGGCAGCTGTTGATGGAGGTGTTGCCGCCAGTGGAGGTGCCCGCCAAGGCGCAAAGCGTGCGGCGATGATGGTGCGGTTGCCAGACCCCTTGCGATTGACCTTGGTGCCGGATGCCACTAGCGTCGCAGCCACACCAGCGCACAACGGACGCTTCATGATCGCGCGCCCCCTTTACGCCTTGCTCGCCACCCTCGCTTTGGGCGCATGCGCCCACACGGCGGCCACCCCAGTCCCGGCAACCGTCACGGAGACATCTGCCATGAGTTCCTCAGCCGATCACGTACCTGCAGATCCTTCCAAAAGTGGACCGCGTTCCGCGAAGGAAGCATTGGAACGGGTGTTGGAGCTGATCCGCACAAGCGCCAGCATTGAGTCGTTCACTGCCGACCATGTGTCTCGAGCAATGGGCCAGCCGGTGCAGCATCGCGATGATGGTTCCGGGCGGTTCGGGGCTAGCGGAGTGCTAACCCGAGACTGGAACTACGGGTTTGGTGTCAACAAAACCGAAGTGAAGGGGGCATGGTTCGAGTTCCTGTTCCTGCCTAACCCGCCAGAAGCGTCTCCCTCTATGTCGGATATCTGCCAGATCGACTTCGAGACGTATGCGGCACACCTAGAGAAAATGGGGTTTTCGCGGAAGCGCAACGTTGTCGAGGATGGACGATGGATGAGTGAGATCTTCCAGCGCCCAGGGATGCGCGTAGAGCTCTTTCCGCGTGGTGAAGCTGACGCACCCCCAGAGCGCGCCACTCATCAGTGCGTCGAATGGGTNTGAGATCTTCCAGCGCCCAGGGATGCGCGTAGAGCTCTTTCCGCGTGGTGAAGCTGACGCACCCCCAGAGCGCGCCACTCATCAGTGCGTCGAATGGGTTCAAATTCGCTAGTCCAAGGAGCGGACATGTTGAGCCAAGAAGCAAGTGCCGTGGTGGCATCATTTAGTCAGCAACCAGGTGTCACGCGTGAGCATCTGGACAACTTCAATCGGGTTCTGAACGATTCGCCCGAGTTGACCCGCCAGATCAACGAGGCGGTGCAGAAAAAGGTGTTGAAAGGCTTCGCACCGTTAAGCGACCCGCATGCAGGAGGCATCTATGATCCACGCGATCAGGAAATTCATTTGCCGCTCGCAGCGCTGGCGAATGATTCCAACGGCAAGCATGCCGCGGCAGGCGATTTGACCTTGCAGCCTCAGAACTACTTGAATTGATTGCTGCCGATGCCTGATCCAAAATCATTGCCGTGTTAGATTTCAGCGACACTCTTAGCCCAGGATCTAAAGAGATGGCCCTTCACCTTGGGGAATCCCTTGGCAGGCAAGGTAACAATGCACGTAGTGACTCACCTCGGACAACATTGTTACCGATTGCGCTGCTCGCACTATGCACCCTTCATGCGGGGTGTGCCCCGAGCACTCCACGCGATCAGTTAGCCATAGCGGCTGCAAAGCCCTCCGCTGAAACCAGGAGCAAAGACGTGACGGAACGCCTTAAAAAAGACGTCGATCGTTTGATCGCAACAGACTTCCAGGATGTCGCCGCCGTCAGTACTCAGCTTCAAGCTCAATTTGGACCACGGCACCTAGATGGAGAAAGAGAGCTTCGGGTAAGCGAGCAAGGCGTGCTGGCAGGTGAAAAGGTGCAGCGTGTTGAGTTCATCAGTGCAATAGATGATCCATCGCGCGGAAAGTTGGTTATCGATTTCTCGTCACCTGGCCCGAATTTTATTGAGTCTCCCTGGGTAGACGCTATTCCTTACCAACCTCGTCCAGATGCGCGAGATTCCAGAGCCTATTGGGAGATGACAGTTAACGGCACCAAAGTCATTTTTGGTCTGACGGAAGATCAGTCACGCCTAAGCTATATTTCGATCAGCAAACTTTAAGATAAAGCAGGCCATGCGGACCACGCGCTGTATCAGCAGATCAAGGGTGGCGTGATGCAGCTAGACGCCCAGCATGGCAGGCAGTGGGATGCATCGAGCCAACGCATGACGGCCAGCCTGCTTGCGATGGCAAAAGAGCAAGGGCTGTCGCGGGTGGATCATGTCGTGCTCAATAACCCGACACCGCAGTTGGCCGGCGGCGAAAAGGTCTTCATCGTCCAGGGTGCTCTCAACGACCCGGCACACCAGCGCGCACATATGCCGACGGTGGACGCCGTGCAGGCGCTAGAGGCGCAATCGTTCGACCGCCTGCAGGCAATCAACCAGACTCAGGCCCAGGCGCGCGAACAGCAGCAGGCGCTGGAGCAGCCGCAGCAATCTGTTATCCAGACGGGGCCATCAATAGCCCGCTGAGATATTTCATGTCGTCGGTATCGGCTTTCACTGAGTGCGACGGAGGATGAGAAGCTGGTGAAAGATTCACTGACGTACGCCGTGCTCTGGTTGCTCGCTACAACCGGTTGCACTTACAGGTTCGCTCAAATTGGTATGGATAAGCGGTCCGGCCCCTCGCTGTGTTCAGAGGTCCTGGACTGGGAGCGCATAAGCGCACCTCGGGCGCTGCGAGTGACGCCACAGATTGTCGAAGACGAGAACGGCCGGTCTTATCGCTTTGATCTCGGTGGGCGAAAGGGGCTGCGCCATCTGGATGCCAGTTGTGGATTCGGTGCATATGCTGAATGTAGCTTTGAGGCAACTGATTCGAATGGACGAGTTTTTCGATTCTCCGAAATGTCGACGTTTAGCCTCTGGGAAAGTCGACAAGAGTTCTATCTTGTCTACCATGTCGTGGATCCTAAAAGAAAGTCCGATAAAGGATTGCGAAGAGTCGTCAAGGTGGATGATCCACCCTCAGAGATCTGTAATCAGATCGGTGACTACTCAAATTTAATGTAGTTTTCTAAGCGGAATTTCAATGACTTGCTAAGTAGGTGGGTCTGAATTTTATTAGGGTAAAGAGTCGCGATCACTGCCAGGATGCGCGTGCCTTGCGCTTCTGGTAAAACATCGCTCTACCGCAGGAAAGAGCAGCGCCGTATGCCATTCGCTATCTTCCGTTCTTACGTTTCGGCATCGGCCGCAGTGGTCGTTGCCACTTTTGCAGGATGCGCCATGACCGAGCCGCCGATCTCAAAAAAACAGTTCTCCGAGCATGTTGTGACGCTGCTGGCCGGCAAGGATTCGGCTGTGGTCGAAGCCGGCAAGTTGACCGATTTTCCTTGGAAGACGCTGTGCTTCGAACGCGATGACAGCCTGTTGCTGAAGTTCGATCGCGACGGAGAGACATCCGTGCTGCCGTTGCCTTATGAAGATTTCTTCGTGGACGAGGCCCATGTGGCCAATTCCCTGGAAGATAGCTGTGTCACGCCATCCGATCGCATCCTGATCAAGAAGAAGTATCCGGGCTATCAAGCACCTATCGAGTTTCAGAACGCAGCGCAGGGAGGATAAGCTGTGGTCGAATTTGCGGATCTGCGGGCGCCAGACGTGAGATTGCGCCATGTGCAATTTGGTATTGCGAAGCGTTGAGCCGCGCTCGAAGTAATGCCGGTTGAATTTAATGCTTTAGTTCTTTTCCCTGGCTAGCCCTTTCCTGCATAGGGCAAGATTGGTTCGCGCTGCGCGCACGATTGCCAGATAGCGGTCCGCAAGGATCGGTGGCCAGTTCTCCATCACCGCTTCGTCTTCTGTCGCCGCGTCTTCCGCGTAGGCATTCAAGGTCTCCAGGCACTGCGCATAGAGCGCGTTTTTGTACTGGGTGATTGCCAGATCATTGCGGATATCTCCCTCTTCTTCCCATTCCAGTGTCGGCGCACATTGCGCCAGTACCGGGGACAAGGTGGCCAATGCTGTCTTGTAGTCCTTGCGGTCGTAATACTGCTGAAATGCCGTGCGCGTGCGCACTAGGGAGTTACCGCTGCAGCAGGCTATGGCCCGCAGGTAGGGGGCTTCGAAACCGCCGTTATAGCCGCACAGAGACTTGCATTCGACCGGCGTGGTGGTGGTCACGTCGATACCTTCGGCGTTGCCCGCAAACTGCACTTTGCAATCTGTGGGACCCATCTCGCTTGTGGCGATGCCTTGGCTTCCATCGATCACGCCTTCTAGAAAGCACATGGCTTGGCCGTTAGTGCTTTCCAAAGAAAACCGTAGCGATTGCTTGTGCCTAGTCAGTCGCAGATGCCCCCATCCCTTTTCGGTGATGTATTCGCCGGGCACAAGAGCGAGGCTTGCTGCGGGGTGGTCCAAGATCGCTGCGGGTTCGGGCGCGCCGTCAGGCGGCTGCGCGAGACAAATGGCGGTGGAAAATGCCGTAGATGCAAGGCATGTCATTGTCAGAAGGGAGATCTTGTTTTTCCTGTCCATGCGTCTGCTGTGGCGTCCCTGAGTTTATCGAGCGATGTACATTGCCATCACCCTTGATGCACATCACCGCAATGCCGCCCGCACCGTCTGCAGCGAAGCGGCAAACAGGTCAACGGCGCGCTTGCCATCGTTGTCCTTGATGGTCTTGTCTGCACCCCTGGCCAGCACGAGCGCGTAATTGGGCGCGCTCTCGTCATTGCTTTCCTGTTCGGCGGCGTAGTGCAGCAGGGTGCGGCCCCGCGCATCGCGGGCGTTGATGTCGATGCCCAGGCTCAGCAGAAAGTCGAGGAAGGCCACTTCCTTTGGAAACGTATGGCGCGGTAACCAATGATGGGAGGTGAGATTGTGCAACAGGGTTTGCTGGCCCGGTTGCAGGGCGAGTGGGTCCAGCCCCTTGGCCATGATCAGGCGGACCAGGTCTGGCTGGAAACAGTAGGCCAGCGACGAACGCCCATCGGCTGCGGTGCGAGTAGCGTCCGCACCCAGTTCCAGCAGCGCGGTGATGGGGCTATCGGCGTCTAGCGTGTGGGACAGCAGGGCCGATTGCAGCGGAGTGTAGTGCAGCGAGTCGTCGGGCTTCTGTGCGATGGCCTGCGTGTTGATGTCGGCGCCGCCGGCAACCAGCACACGCACTTTCTCGCCAGTGCTGGCTGTGTGCAGCGGAGTGGTGCCGTGGATGTCGCGCGCGTTGGGATCGGCGCCGTGTGCCAGCAGCACGCGTGCGGTGGCGACGCCGCCCCAGTCGAGCATGGTGGTGCCGTTGTCCCAGCGTGCGTTGGGATCGGCGCCGGCATCCAGCAGTGCTTCCAGCATGTCCAGATAGTCCTGCAGGCTGAGGTGGTTTCGCAGCTTGCTGTCGACCTCTTTCACCGCCTCCTTGCTGGCTTGCTGCAGGGCATGCTTGGCGGCGCGATAGCGCTCGCGGGTCTGTGCA
This sequence comes from Xanthomonas sp. Leaf148, assembly GCF_001423585.1. GTDB lineage: Bacteria > Pseudomonadota > Gammaproteobacteria > Xanthomonadales > Xanthomonadaceae > Xanthomonas. The sequence goes on from NZ_LMOP01000009.1 coordinate 5,417, forward strand.
TCCTTGGCGTGGGCGATCATGGCATCCAGCGAGTCGAGGCTGCCGATGCTGATGCTGTCGACCAGGTGCTGACGGTATTGGGCGCGGGTCATTGCGGCGATCGGGCCGCGGGTGACCACCAGATCATGCAGCGGCCAATAGCGCTGATTGGTCCAGCCGTTGACGCGTGCGCCGTGGGCGATGAGCCAGCGCACGGTGGTCAGCGTGCTGTGTTTGACCGCCGTATTGAGCGGTAGCAACCGTGTGTTGAGCGTTGCGCCGGCCGTGAGTAGGCGCGCGATCATGGCCGTGTTGTCGTGCCGGGTGGCGTAGTTGATGGCGGTGGAAAATTCCTGATCGGACGCGATGTGCTCGCTCAGCCAGTCGCTGTCCGGCGTGCAATCGGGTACGGCGCCTGCCAGCAATGCCGCCTCTATACCGACGAGCGAATTGGCGCGTGCTGCGTCCAGCAATGCGCGATCGGCCGCACTGCGCTCCACTACCGGCACTGGCGGTGTGTCGTTGTCGGGCTGTGCCGGGTCGCGCTCCAGCCAGGCAAGCCACGCCTTGGCGCCCTCGTTGCCGGCATCCAGGTAGAAGGTGTCGTTTTTCTGGCCATTGCCGAAGCGCATCCACGAGGCCCATTCGGTGCCGGCCATGCCTAACGCCGACATCTGGGTGATGAAGCTGAAGAAATCCGGGGCCAGCGCCAGGCCGTGCAGCATTTCCAGCTCGTGCGAAAAATAGCGCACCGGTTGCCTGGTGGGATCCGGGTGCGTGGTGTCGATGGTCAGCCAGTCGCCATTGATGAGGGTGTAGAAGGCGAACTGGTGTTCCCACAGTGCAGGGCTGTTGGGTGCTTCGGACAGGTCGCGATCGGCCAGCTCCTGCTTCCAGTCCAGAAACACGGGCAGGGCCATCGTGTCGATGTGGGTCAGGCTCCACACCGCGTCGCGGTTGCAGCTCATGGACGGCAGGTCTTGCTGCTCCATCGCGCGCAGGTGCGAGGGCACGTACCAGCCGAAGCTCACCTCTGCCGACAGCTCGCGCAGCACACGACGCAGCTGTGTCGGGATCGGCAGGTGGTGACGGCGTTCGAGCGACAGCAGCTGACGTTCGGTCGCAGGCGGGGCGATCTGCAGATGCGTCACCTGCCAGTCGCGCTTGCGGGCGATGGCTTCCATCCAGCGCCATTTCGCCTGCCACAGGGTCCAACGTGTCTGCAGGGCGGTGTCCTGTGGTGTGCAGGCGCCGAGCAATGTGGAGGTGGCCAGGGCCATAAGGCCGGCCTCGAGAAGCTTGCGGCGTGAGAGCGTGATCAGAAGCGGTTCCTTGCGTCTGGCGACGGGGCGAGGCGTCTGCGAGCAAGGATGCACGCAGCAATGCTAAACGCGCGACAAGGCTTTGCCGCATCAGCTGCGGGCGCGGGTTGGGGTGTCGGCCAGGCGGCCGCTGCAGGTGCTGCGTTGCGCTCGAACCCTGGGCGATCCCTGGCCGCGGGTGGGGCAGGGGCGGCGCAGGTGTCGCACGGTTGCGTAGGATAGGCAGTACGGAGGTACTCGCATGGACCCGACATCCCACCACCAGGATCGCCTGGCTTCGCGCACACGGCTCTACGCGCTGTTGGCGCGAGAAGCGCGCACCGGCGTGATCTTTCGGCGTGGGCCCACCAAGCAGGTGCAGCTCATCCGCTGGGATCGCGCCACCGACACCTTCGAGCACGGGCAATGGTTCAAGGGCCGCATCTACGAGCGGCGTTGCGATCTGTCGCCGTCGGGGCGGTTGCTGGTGTATTTCGCGGCCAAGCACAAAGGCTATTTCGGCACCTGGACGGCATTGTCGCGCCCGCCGTTTCTGACGGCGTTGGCGCTTTGGCCCAAGGGCGATGCCTGGGGCGGCGGCGGTGCGTTCGAAGATGAGCAGACGTTGCTGCTGAATCATCGCCCGCAGGAAGGTCGCGAGCCGTTTCCGCTACCGACAGGCTTTCAGCTGAAGCACACGATGGCGGTGCGGCCATTCGGGCAATGGTCTGGCGGTGGCGAAGACGAGCCGATCGACAGCGTGCTGCGGCAGCGCGATGGTTGGCGTGTGATCGACGCCGGTGAGGTGGAGCGGGGCGGCCTGCGGAGCGGGGTGCTCTACCGCTTCACGCGCCCGCGCGTGTGGGAGAAGGACGGCAGTGGCGGGCGTCGGCTGCAATCGCGGCTGCATGCCGTGGGGCGTCAGAACGATGCGTGGTATGCGCTGGATCACCGCGTGCTGGATCGCGATGGTGCCGTGCTGGCGGACTTGCCCGGCACCGACTGGGCCGATTGGGATGGCGGCGACCTGGTGTTTGCGCGTGGCGGCTGCCTGTATCGGCTGTGCAAAAGCGATTTTCGGCGCTATCCGGAGGACGGCGAGCAGGTGGTTCGGCTGCTGCATGACTTCAGCAATGCGCGGTTTGCGCCGGTTGCACCCACGGCGGAGGCGCTGCGGTATTGATCCGCTGTGCAAAACGCCTGCGCGCTGCAGAGCTTGTAAGCTGACCAAGCGGCAGCATGCGTCGCCGTGCTTGATGCGCCGCGCCGATGTGCTCACGTTGGTGATGGATGGATCGCTCTGCATGGTTTCACTCGCCTGCGCACCCGCAGACGTGCCGCAGCGTTGCAATCAGGCGCTGTCTTGTGCGCACAGGTGAGCGAGCAGCGGCGGGTGCAGTACCGGTGGCATCGGCAGGTTGCGCAGCCCTTGTTCCCATTGCTGAAAAAACGGCGCCAGCACCAGGCGATACCAGACACTTCGCTGGCTGCGTTCGGTTTGCCGTGCGCGCAACTGTTCGACCATTGCCTGCGCGCGTGGCTGTTCATCGCACTCCAGGTGGTAGAACGCGAACGCCAGCAGCACGCTCTCGGGGCTGGCGAACAACACCTCAGGCGGAACCACACCGTTTTGGTCGCCTTCCATCCGTTGCAGCCAAGTATCGGCGGACTGCTGGAACCAGGGGTCATCTAGTTGTTCGTCAATGAGGCCGAAATACCGCGCATCCAGGTGGGGCAGCGCAGCCGCCAGGCGGTCCAGTCCGGCGCTTAGCGCCGCGTCGCTGTGGGCCTGTTTCAGCACCCATCCGCCATAGGCGCCCACGTCCGCGCTGTCCAGGATTTCCTTGCCCATGAAGGCTGTTGCGGTATCAACAAAATGCAGATCGTGCAGCTGCGTGGTCGCCGCACGCTGCTGCCAGGCCAGCAGACGTGCATGCTGCATCCCCACCTGGACGATCAGCTCACCCAGATCCGGTTCATAGATGGTCCACAGACACTGACGGCTGCCACCACGGTCGCGGATCCATTGCCAGCGATGCTCCTGTTCAACTGGCACGGGCGACCAGCCAGCGGTTTGCAGCGGTGCGCCCAGGCGTTGTTCGACTAGCAGCGGGAGCAACCCGCGGACACGTGCCTGCTGACGCTGGGCCTTGTCGCGCGCTGCGCGCAGCGCTGTTGGTGTGCGCTTTGGTTGCAGGAAAAAACGCAGGCCGATCACGCGATCGATCTCGCCGAGTACAGCGTTGTCGTCCGGTCGCGGCAGGGCCAGGTCTTCGGGCGCGCCACGCCGAGGCTTGAGCCCGCGGTGGGCAGCCAGCGCACGGATAGCGCGCAACGTGTCGGAAGCGAGCAGGCCGTCCAGGGTGGAGGCGATGCCGTCGGCAGCGTCGAAGGTCTCGTCCAGCCAGCCGTTGACCAACAGCCCGTAGCAGTCGGCGAACAACGCGCTGTCATCGGCTTGATCTGCGAGCATCAAAAGATCACCGAACACAGTTGCCAGCGGCAGCGTTTGGCCGATGTCTGGTTGGCGGTAAACCACGCGTGCCTGGTCTTGCGACTCCAGATAGACCTCGCCCTGTGCATCTTCGAGCCAACCCGGCGCCTCGGCGGCCAAGGCCTGCGCGCGCAAGTTCACGTCGTCGATCTCCTCGGCCGCTGTGCGCACCAGTACGCCATGACGCAGTAACTCGGTGTGCAGCCGGAACCAAGTCAGGCCGGTGTCGTAGCGCGCCTGCAGCCGAAGCAGGCTACGCATGAGCGCTGCCTTGTGCGCGCTACGCAAGGTGCTGCGATCGACCAAATGGATGCAGCGCTCGACCCAATCCTCAATAGCGTGTTGTGACATCCGGGCGTCCTTTGCATCAGCGGTAAACATCCACGCGTCATCATGCCAGCGGTTCGGGCAACCGGGTGAGCTGGAGTCGCAGGGTGGAACTCCTGACGCTTGGCGCGGATCAGCATGCCTGTTCGTGCGCTGTTGCGCACTTTCCATATGAGTGCGTCGTTTGTTATCAAGAACTGTCACGTCGCGCCGCTACTACCAGCTCAATGAAGTCGCTGGATTGCGATCGTGGAGAATGCGTTGAACAAATTGACTCGATTGCTGCTCTTGTCTCTGGCGTCTGCGGTACCCGCCATGGCCGCAGAGCCTGCGTCCTCGCCCACCGATGGTACCGGCGCGCGCATCCGGATGTTTGGTCAAAATGGTGTTGGTATCGTGCTGTACAAGGATGCGGTGTGCACGGCCAAGTATGGCGAGAAGGTGCGCGCATCCGGTTCGCTGAAAAGCGCTTTCGGGTCGTTGATGGGCTCGGTGAAGAATGAGTCGATCGGCATCCCGGAGACAGAAAATACGCGTCATCTGCGCGACCGGAAGATGATCGGTTCCAAGCCGTTCTACAAGGAATACACGATCGAGCCTGGTAAGCCGGTCGTTGTGGAGGCGGGTGCGAGCTCGCCAGCGCATTGGAGTCAGTCGCCTGGGTATCACATTGGCTGGAGCTGCGGCGCATTGCTTGCTTCTACGTTTGTTCCGGAACCTGGCGCAGATTACGAGGTGGCCTTGAACCTGGATTTTCGGAGCTCGGTTTGCACGCTGGCCGTCAATCGTGTGGATGCGAACGGTCAGGTCAGTCCGGTTGATGTTGCGCCGGTTGCAAAAGACTGCAAGTAAATTGCATCACATCGGCGCAGCAGAAATAAGAGCAGCTAATAAAACGACTGTGCATCCGCCAGGCGGACGCGGCCGGTGCTCGGAATCGGCATGTACCACTCGTACACTCCGGTTCCTGCGCGCCGTCCACACCCACCTGACGACTGCTCGCTACGTTTTGTTAGCCACTCTAAAACAGGTGCAGCACAAGCGCTGCACGATTGGCCGTGGCAATTTACGAATGCTTGATCGAATCCCCTCACGCCCGTTAGTGCTGGCGATGTGTATCGCCGCAATTGCCTGGGTAACCCCTGCGGCTGTCGCGCATCCGGGTGGATTGAACAAGCAGGGCTGCCACAACGATCGCAAGAACGGTGGATACCACTGTCATCGCTCGGCCAGTGGCGAACGCAAACCGACGGCCGCGGCCGAGCCGCTTGATCGGTCCCAGTGGACCCCATGGACCGGGGCGGTCTTCCGCAATTGCGCAGAAGCACGCGCAGCTGGTGCTGCACCGGTGCGGCGTGGCGATCCAGGATATGGCCCACATCTGGATCGCGACCATGATGGCGTGGGATGCGAGCCGTCGCGTCGGCGCTGATGCACCACGTCACCCTGCGTGCTGATCACTGCCACGTGCGGCGCATACGTATTGCGAGCATGGGCCGCGCATCTGTCCTGGATGCGTGGCCCAGTATCACCACTCACCAATCCGTCGGCGCGTAATCCTTCAAAAACTGGCCCCACACGTGTTCGCCGGTGTTGGCGCCGTGGATGATCGGGTCGACGATACGGGCGGCGCCGTCGACGATGTCCAGCGGCGGGTGGAAGCGTTCCTGCTGCACCTTGAGCGCAGCGATGTCGGCGGGATCTTCATCAGTGACCCAACCAGTGTCCACGCTGTTCATGTGGATGCCGTCGTTTTGATAATCGGCGGCCGAGGTGCGCGTCATCATGTTCAACGCGGCTTTGGCCATGTTGGTATGCGGGTGACGGGTGGTCTTGAAGTTGCGATAGAACTGCCCTTCCATCGCCGAGACATTGACGATGTGTTTGTCGCGCTCGGGCGTGCGCAGCATCAGCGGCTTGAGCCGCGCGTTGATGATGAAGGGCGCGATGGCGTTGACCAGTTGCGTTTCCAGCAGCTCGACCGACGGCACTTCGGCCATCAGCAGGCGCCAGGAGTTGCGGCCGCGCAGATCGACCTGCTGCAGATCCTGATCGAGACGGCCTTCCGGGAACAGGTGCTCCTGCCCGACCAGCTCGTCGTCCAGCAGTGCTACCTGCGACAGTTCGGCGGCGCGGGTGAGGCCATCGGCATCGGCCAGGCCGCGTCCGTGCACGGCCGGCAGCGCGGTGGCCGAAGCTTCGCGCAACAGCTCGGGCGTGCGCAGGCCTTCGTAATGGCCAACGAGCTTTTGAATGGTGTCCGGCAGTGCATCCAGTGCGGCGGTTTCGTTGGCCATCATGTGCGCGTAGAACTGCGGCGGGCGGCGCACCGTCTGGCAGGCGTTGTTGATGATGAAATCCAACCGCTCGCGTGTGGCCAGCAACTGGCTGCAGAACGCCTCGACACTGGGCGTGTGACGCAGATCCAGGCCGAACACCTGCAGGCGATGACCCCACTGCGCAAAATCCGGTTCTTCCGCGTAGCGCGCGGCCGAATCGCGCGGGAAACGCGTGGTGACGATGAGCTCGGCACCGGCGCGCAACAACTTCAAGCCGGCCTGATATCCGATCTTGACCCGCCCGCCGGTGAGCAACGCCACGCGGCCGCGCAGATCGGCGGTTTCGGTGCGCTTGAAGAAATTGAGTTCGGCACAGGCCGGGCACATCTGATCGTAGAAGTGATGCAGCTGGGTGAACTTCTGCTTGCACACATAGCAGTGACGCAGCTCGGGCGAATGCATCGGCTCCGGCGTCTCGGATGCGTTCTCGCCGTTGTGGGCGTCGTGCAGGCCAGCGGCGTGCGGCGGGAAGACGTTCGGTGTACTGAACACCGGCTTGCGCCGCAACGCACGGATACCACGCTGTTCGAGCAGCGCCTCTGCCTTACGCACTTTCTCCTGATGCCGCTCGCGCTCGCGCTGCTTGAGTAGCTGCCGGCGGGCCTTCGGCTCGGGGTGATAGACCTTGGCCACCACCTGGTGCAGGCGCACGCGGTCGGCCTCGGGCAATGCGTCGAGCACGCTGCGGTCGGCCTCGATCGCCTCCAGCAGATCCAGCGCGGCGCGCAGGCGGTCGGTCAGGGGCAGGTCGTCGGTGGGCGGGGGTGCGGGAGTCGTGGTGTTCAAGGTAGATCCGAAAAGTAGCAGTGGAGATCGAAGCTAAAGGCAACAGGCAGCGACCAAAATAGCGCGACGTTGCGGTATCGCGCGTCGTGCGGGGCTGGACTGACGCTATCGACAATGACTATTTTCGCCGATTCTGGCGGGTGGGCGCTAGGATCTACGGACCGGCGCGCCTGAATTGCGAAAAACTCAACAGATGCCGGCAAGCTGGGCGACTGGTGCTCGCCTGATCGATTGCCTAGTTGGCAGTAGATGCCGTGGGCACAATGACCTCGCCATTGTCGGTGCCGTCGACGGTTAGGGTCAGTGTTCCCGAGCGTCCAGTCTCTGGCGGCGTGATGGAGGGCAGTCCGCGCAGCGCAGCAAGATGCTCGGGGATTCTTGCTTCTTCTTTAGCGATAAACGTGTCCCGGTCGACCTTGCCGGCGTCATCCTTGTAGCTTCGGCTGAAGTAAACTTTTGCGAGCGTGCCTCCCGGCGCCGTTTGCCAGTGTGCAACTTGGTACTCCACTGCGTCGTCGCGCATTTGTGGGATAGCAGCTGCCGTCTCGTTCTTGCTGGGAGAGACATGAATTTGCTTGAAATGTGGATTTCCGCTGCGCTCTCCGGTCTGACGTACCCGTTCCATATTGGCTTCTGGAGTGCTGCCGTCGAAGTGATGGAAAACGGCAACCATGGTGCTCCACTTGTTCAGGCTTTGTCCCTGTGGGATATATTCAACATAACGAAGTGAGTTTTCACGCGATTCGGAAATGTAGCCAACATAAAAAATGGTTCCTTCGAATTCGATCCGTCTTGGAACCCCGGGTATTTCGATATTGGCAAGAATGGATGTCGGGGAAAGGTGGGCATCAATCTGCTTGCCGCCACAAATTCCTTCAATTTCGGTGACGGTACGTAAGTCAATTTTTCGATTCGCGGGGTCGAATTTCACATCGATTTTGTCAGTGCCATCGTCATTCACCCATCCATATCCCATCGCCTCACGCGAAAATTGAATGATGTAAGGCTTCCCAAGTGCCCTGGTGACCTGTTTGGCTGTCCAGCCAGGTTTGATCGACTGCGCCTTCTCGCAATCAATCGGTCTTGGTTTTGTTGCCAACGCAAGCGGCGTGCATAGAAGAGATGCAACGAAAATCGTCGTGTACCGCAATGTGTGCCAGGGGCGCATAACGATCCTCGGGAGATGGATGAAGGTAGGTTTTTCCTCCATTCCACATAGCTTATTGGAATTTTGGGGTGCTTCACTACGAGTGTGGGGACGTCGGCCTCTCACGCATTCTCCAAATCGTATGAGCTACGGTGAAAGCATGTGATGTGCATGGAGGAAACACCATGGGCCTGCTGGTCGATGGCAAGTGGCAAGACCGTTGGTATGACGCCGATAAGAGCGATGGGCGCTTTGAGCGTTCGCAATCGCAATTTCGCAATTGGGTGACGTGCGACGGCGCAGCGGGGCCGCACGGGAACGGTGGATTCCAGGCGGCAGCGGGGCGTTATCACCTGTATGTGTCGTTGGCGTGCCCGTGGGCGCATCGCGCCTTGATCTTTCGCCGCATCAAGGGGTTGGAGCCGCTGATCGATGTGTCGGTAGTGAATTGGTTGATGCGCGACCAAGGTTGGACGTTCGATCCAGGCCCGGGTGTGGTGGCCGATCCGATTCACCACGCCGCGCGCCTGTACGAGGTGTATCTCAATGCCGACCCGCATTACTCCGGGCGCGTGACCGTGCCGGTATTGTGGGATCGCGAGCGCAACATGGTGGTGAGTAACGAGTCAGCCGATATCATCCGCATGTTCAATAACGCCTTCGATGAAGTTGGTGCGGCCGAAGGCGATTTCTATCCGGCCCCGTTGCGCGAGCAGATCGATGCGCTCAACGCGCGCATCTACGACACCGTCAATAACGGCGTGTACAAGGCCGGCTTTGCCACCACGCAGGCTGCCTACGAAGAAGCGGTGGTGCCGCTGTTCGAGACGCTGGATTGGCTGGAGGCGCGCCTGGGTGAGCAACGCTATCTCTGCGGTGCCACGCTCACCGAGGCTGATTGGCGGCTGTTCACGACACTGATCCGGTTCGACGCGGTGTATGTCGGTCACTTCAAATGCAATCTACGACGGATTGCCGACTATCCGCAGTTGTCGGGATTTCTGCGCGAGCTCTATCAGATGCCTGGTATTGCAGACACCGTGAATTTTCAGCACATCAAGGGGCATTGCTACCAAAGTCACGACAGCATCAACCCGGCCGCTATCGTGCCGATGGGGCCGGTGCTGGATCTGCATGCAGCGCATGGGCGCGGTGGTTGAGACGCAGCTGCCCGGTTTGGACTAACGCTTGGCTGCATCCCGAATGATCAACGTCGCCGCACCTACCGCGATGGTGTCTTCGACAACCCCGGTACTGGTCTGGCCATAGCGTTCGATCGCACGCATGCGCGCATTGAAGGTGAGATAGGCCGCGGCAACCGCAGTTGTAGCGCCGAGCAATGCTGCAATCCCACGTTGTTCGCGCGGTGCCAAAGCGGTGCCGACGATGACGCCTGTGGCGATGCGGGCAATCATGCCGGGCAGCACGATGCGGTCCGGGGCGGTTCTCATCTTGTCGCCGGCCAGCTCGCCGCCAGCCAGTGCCAGCATGCCAGCCGATGCCAGGGGATTGGCAAGCAACGCCGGCGCGCCGTTGTCGGCAGGAAGCTTGCCGGTGCGTGCAGCGTTGGCCACTGCAGCCAGCGGGGTCATCGAGCGCATGCCGGCGACGGCGCTCATCAAAATGGAGTGGATCAACGCCATGTGCACCTCTGCAAGGGCGCGCCGACGGACTCCAACGTGGAGCCAGCAGGCGCGCATCAGGTTGTTGGTGCTCAGAGCCTAGGAGGCTGGATGTCTGCGCGATGACAAGGCGGCGCCATGGCGATGTGTGCTGGCGTCCAGGCGTGACGACCTTGCCTGACGTGTGGCATCACGCGGTGCGCGATGCATGCCGGGGTAGTCGTGCCGCCATGAAACGGCGATGCGGTGGGTGCGCCATGACGCTGCCCGACCATGCAGACGCGGCAGCGTATTGCCATCGCCAAGACGAGTCAGGGTTGCTTTGCAAAGCTGCCCGCGCGCCACGCCATCCACAACACCGCCAGACCCACCGCCAGGCAGATCAGTACGCCGGGTAGCGAGGCCTCCGGGCCGAAGGCGCCGCCGGTGAGCCATTCGGGAAATCCGGGACGGGCCGTGCTGCGGGCGATGGCCGGGCCCATGTCGGTTCCGGAAACCGCTGCACCAAACAGATAGCCCTGGGTGAAGTTCCAGGCGATATGCACGCCGATCGACATCCAGATGCGGCCGGTCAAGGCATAGAACGCGCCAAGCAGGATGCCGGCTTCCAGTGCGATGCAAATCGCCGCAAACGTCGTTGCATGCGGGTTGGCGATATGGCCGAAGCCGAACAGTGCAGCAGAGGCGGCGAACGCCACCCACGGGCCGAACGCGCGCCATACCAGGCGCAGAAAGATGGCGCGGAACAACAGCTCTTCGATCACCCCGGCCTGCAATGCCTTGCGTACCGCCGTCCAGGCTGGCGCCGGGCCCAGCGCTTGTATGTCGTACAGCCCGAACAGCGCCATGATGCTCATGACTGCGGCGAACATGGCCGCGCCGATCACCAAGCCGATGGTCAGCTGCGGCAGCATCGGGCGCAGCGCAAGCTCGCTGGCGCTGCGCCCTTCGGCCAGGCGCACCGCCAACACGTAGACCGCCAATCCAACCGCGACGCCGATCAGACTGGCGACCAGTTGCAGGGGGCCGGAGTCCTTGGGTAGCAGGCTGCCGATGCCTCTGCCGGCCATGGGCGCCAGCGTGGCGACCACGACCAGCAGCAGGACCGCCCAGGCAATCGCTCGCAGCCAGCGTAGGCGGCCGGGATGCAGGAATTTACGCTCGCCCAGCGCGATCCGGTGGGGCGTTTGGCTGTGCGTGGCCACTGCGCTACTGGCAACCGATGGCGTGGGTGCGTGCATGGGTGACGTCCTGTGGGGTGGTTGCTAGCGGGTGGTCGAACGGAATGACGCGTCTGAGGCAGCTGCGATACGAGTCGCGAATGAGCGGTGCTGCAAGGCGGCAATGGCTTCAGCAAGGACAGCGGAGAGCGCAACGGACAGCTCCTGATCGAGCTGTGCGGCTGCTGCGTTGGTCGCGGCCCATTGCTGTTGCAACGCAGGCACCATCTTCTTTGCCTTCGGCGTCAGTGCCACGATGCGTTCGCGCGCGTCGGCACCTGGCTTCAACACGGTGAGCCGTTGCCTGGTCATCTGCGCAACGGTCTGGCTGGCAGCGGAGTGGGTGATGCCGATCTCCTGCGCTAGAGCCTTGATAGGCAGCGGCCCTGATCGCAGCAGGACGCGCAGGACGGGTGTGTAGCGCGGCCGCCAGTCCAGCCCTGCAGCGGCATAGACCGCTTCCAGATCGCCATCAAGCAGCTCGATCAGGTGACGGACCAGGGTGCCTAGGGTTGGAGATGCTGCGCTCATGAATCAAATGTATAAGCGCTGTTGCATTTGCGCCATGTGCTGGAAGTGGGGGGGCATCAACGTCAGCTGGGTGAGGTGGTCGGAGGTGCTGCGTAGGCTGCTGCGCTGTTTTCCGAATAGTGCGGTGGTGGAGAGATCCGGGTGGAGTTGCACGTGATAGCGCTCGAGCTCGAACCCTGCGCCCGGCAATGTTGGCGCTGCGGCCATCAGCGAACACGGTGCGAGTGCCAGCAGCGCAATTGCCAGTAGCGACATCGGGACCTTGCATCCGGCCAGCACCCGATGTTTCACCGCTCGCTCCGATCAGAAGTCTTTATCCCGAGCAAGGCCTTCAAGCCGTGGGTGGCGCCGCGTGGCCCGATGGTCAGGTGGTCCTCGTCATTGAGAACGTCCAGCTCGACCTGTAACGACGGATAGTGTCGCGCGCGCAGTGCCTGTGCCATGTGCTGTGCGTCGATGACCATGTCGTAATTCTGGTGATAGCGCACCTGCTCGTACTCGCCGACGTACATGTACACCTGTGCCGGCAGGTCGGTATGCGAGGCGGCAAAGCTTTTTTCCTGCGCCACCATCGCGTGCTCGCCGTACCAGTACGATGGGCTGCCCAGGATGTAGCCGGCAAACATCTCCGGTGTGCTCAACAGGATCTGCGTGCCCAGCAGGCCGCCGTACGAATGCCCCAGATACAGGCGGCGCTGTTCGTCGGTTCGGTAGCGGTTGGCAACGAACGGCAGCACGCGATCGCGCAGGTAGCGGATGTAGTCGGCGCTCTTGCCGTGGGTGGCAACGGGCGCTGCGGTTGGGCCATCTTCCGGTGTGGGCGTGTAATCGCGTCTGCGGCTCGGCATGGGCTCGTCGCCGAGTGCGTAGGACAGCCCAACCAGAATGAAATCCTCGATGGCTGGGCCTTCGCCGTTCAAGCGACGCGCGATCTGCTTGACCAGTGGAAACGCATAGTCGCCATCGGTGGCATACAACACTGGGTAACGGCGCTGCGGATTGTCCGCATAGCCACGTGGCAGGGCGACGAAGACCTGGTAGGTGCGACCTGTCGCCGGATCGGGCACGTCCCAGACCTGCGTATCGGCCAGTTCATACGGTTGGCCCTCGCCACGCTGGCTACCGGGTGCGTGAGCGGGCTTACGCGCTGACACCGTTGGCTGTGGCGTCGCTGCAGTAGCCGGTGTTGGCGGTGGTGCTGGTGCTGGTGCTGGTGCCTTGCCGCAGCCAGCCAGAAGCAATATTCCCAATCCTGCTGATAACAGCTTATTCAAGACAGCCTCCTGTGTGGCGCTAGAGCGCAATGTTGTTGCAGTAGTGCAGATGACATCTAGACGAGGAGACGCGGCGAACCGCGCGTACCTGCTCTGTGGCGTTGGATGCGTGTAGATATCGATGATGTCAGTCGACCTGAAAGAAGCGTTAGGCACCTGGTACCGCACACCACGCCTGGGTCCAAAGTCTTCGATGATCGAACGGCGCAGCGCTCCCAACCAGCTAAAACCGCGGGAAAACATGCCTTCAGTTCAACGGACCAACCACGCGCAATGCCGCTGCCTTGGCCATATCGTTCGGATTGGTGCCGGGCAGGCCCTGCGGCACGGCCATGCCTCTGTTGCGATAGAAGTCGGTCCAGTACGGCGACACGTTGCCGGTCTGCAGGTTTTTGAAGTTCATCGGTTGCAGCGCAAACACCTGATGTGCGCGGAAGGCGCGCTCGATGAAGTCCGAGCAGTAGTAACTGTTGTCGTCCTGCACGTAGGTCTGGTTGTACGGTTTGCCGAGCATGCGCCGCGCCTGCGCGATGGCGTCGGCAATGGCGGGGCGATGCGCGGGGGTGAGCCGGTACACGACGATCTGCCGCTGCTTGGCGGTGGCCTCATCGATAAATGCCTGCAGCGGTTGCTCGCGCGAGCCTTGTTCGTCGGCATGCAGTACCACCTCGGTATCGCCGTCATGTGCCACCAGCGCGACATGGTCGAAGCTGCGTTCGCCCTGTGTGGCGGTGGCGTCGTCGATGGCGCCGCTCAGGCCGCTGCGCGCTGCGGTGACGAATAGCAGGTCGCCATCGTGCACCTTTAGTGCCATTGCGGTGGCGGGTAGTAAGGCAGTGAGCAGTAAAAGCAGCAGAGCGATGCGCATGGTGTGGGGCGTCAGGACAACAGTGTCGGCATTATCGCCGGGATGCGGGTGAATGCGCCGAGCCGTAGGACGCTGCGTGCGTGCCGCAACCATCAGCAAGCGCGGGACGTGTACTGGCAGCGCCACGCGCCGGTTCACTTGGCCTTGCCTGTAAACTGCTGCTGCCAGCGGGCGTCGCCGCCGCCATCGCGTCGCGGCAATCCTTGAGTGTCCACTGGAGTGTTGCATGCGTTCTGCTGCTGCGTTGTCGCCGATGGGTCGGCTGTTTGCGGTTGCCGCCTTGATCGAAGGCGTGACCTGGGCCGGGCTGTTGCTCGGCATGGTGCTCAAGTACGGCACACAAACCACCGAGGTCGTGGTGTGGCTGTTCGGTCGCCTGCACGGCGGCGCCTTTCTCTTCTACGTGGTGGTGAGCGTGCTTGCCGCACTGCGGCTGCGTTGGCCGTGGTGGGCCTGGGGGCTGAGCCTGCTGGCCGCGCTGCCGCCGTTGGTGACGGTGCCGTTGGAAATGTGGTTCCGGCGCATCGGCTTGCTTGGCCAGCGGCCGCCGTCTGTCGGTTGATGCGGAGCATGCGTTTAGGCCGCTTGCGTCATCGACCGCAGTAGGTTCGAGCGCATTAGGCCAGCCAGTCGCAGGTTTGCAGCATCACCGATTGCGCTGATGGGGACATGGACGCGGCGGCAGTCGTTTGCCACCATGCACCTCTCAAGGACAGGTCGTGGGGGCGATATGCGTGGTTGGACGATAGGCGTGCTGAGTGTGCTGGCATGGGGAGTGGCAAGCCCTGGAGTCGCGCAGAGCGCGCCGGAAACCATGGATCTTGCGCCATATCTCAAGAGCGACCAGTTCGAGCGGATCAAGATCTCGCCGTCCGGTGCCTATCTCGCACTGACCATGCCGCTGGAAGATCGCACCGTGCCGGGCATCGTGCGGCGGCAGGATAAGGTGGCCACGGCCAAGGTCACCGGCGGCGTCAACAGCGTGGTGGACGATTTCTGGTGGGCCAGCGATGAGCGCATCGTGGTGTCGATGGCGCAGCGGCTGGGCTCGCGCGACGAGCCGGTGGCCATCGGCCAGCTGCATGCCATCGATGCCGACGGCAAGAACGGTCGCCTGTTGGCCAGCCCGTACGGCACCAATCCGGATATCAACGGCGCGCAGTTGAAGATGGATCTGGACCCGGCCACCTACATGCTGGACACCTTGCCGGGCGACGCACGCAACATCCTGGTGTCCGCGGTTCCGTTCGTGGGCGATCCCAATGTCCGCATCGACAAGCTGGATATCCAGACCGGCCGGCGCACGACCGTGGCCACCTCGCCGGTCCGTCGGGCAGGGTTTGTGACCGACCAGCAAGGGCGGATCCGCTTTGCCAACGGCCTGGACATCAGCAACATCAGCAAGCTGTATTACCGCGACAACGACGACGCACCGTGGCGGCTGATCAACGATGCGGCCACCAGCAAGCATCGCGAATTCCCGCTGGGTTTTTCCGCCGATGGCAGTCGCGCTTATCTGCAGGTGGAGCAGGCCACCGGCACCGATGTGCTGGTGGCGTGGGACCCGGCAACCAGCAAGGCAACACCGCTCCTGCACGACGATACCGTGGACCCGTACCACATCCTGCGCGATCTGGACGGCACCACGCCGATCGGTGCGTCGTATATGAGCGATCGCGTGCGCAATCGCTTCTTCGACGAAACAGCGCCCACCGCCAAGTTGTATCGCAGCCTGGAAAAAGCCTTCGACGGCAACGCGGTCTACATCACCTCAGCCACCAGCGACCGCCGCATGGTGCTGGCGTATGTGTGGAGCGATCGCAACAACGGCGATTACTATCTGTTCGACACGGTCAGCAAGAAGGCCGACCGCGTGTTTAGCCGTCGCGAATGGTTCCCGCCCGATGGAGTGCCGGCGACCAGGCAGGTGAGCTTCAAGGCGCGCGATGGCCTGGTGCTGCATGGCTACCTGACCCAGCCCTTGCATGCGCAAGCCGGCAAGCCGCTGCCGTTGATCGTGATGCCGCATGGCGGCCCGTTCGGGATCTTCGACAAGTGGGAGTTCGATGACGACACTCAGTTGCTGGCGGCAGCCGGTTACGCGGTGCTGCGCGTCAACTACCGCGGCTCGGCCAATTATGGCTACGCGTTTACCCAGGCCGGTGCCAAGGAGTGGGGCGGACGCATGCAGGACGATGTCACCGATGCCACCCGCTGGGCCATCGGCGAAGGCATTGCCGACGCATCGCGCATCTGCATCTATGGCGCAAGCTACGGCGGCTATGCAGCGCTGATGGGCGTGGCCAAGGAGCCGGCGCTGTATCGCTGCGCGGCCGGTTATGTGGGTGTCTACGATCTGGACATGATGGCGCGCGATACCGGGCGCTCCGCGCGTTGGGCAAAGAACTGGACGGTCGATTGGCTGGGCGCACGCGACACCTTGGCTGCGCGTTCGCCGGTGACCCTGGCACGGCAGATCAAGGTGCCGGTGTTTCTGGCGGCCGGCGGCAAGGACGAGCGCGCGCCGATCGAACATACCAAGGCCATGGAGCGCGCGTTGAAAGGCGCCGGCGTGCCGGTGGAGTCGCTGTACTTCCCCAACGAGGGCCACGGCTTCTACACCGAAGCGCATCGACGCGAGTACTACACGCGCTTGCTGGCGTTCTTGAGCAAGCAGCTGGGTGGTGCGACGGCGAAGTAATCGGTTGGCGTCCCACCAGGTGTTGCCTGATGGGACGCGTTATCAAGAGCGCTTGCTGTGGTGGTGCGTGAAGCTTGATGCGTTAACTGCCTTGCGCATTGCGCCTGCAATCTTTCGCGCTGCCGTGTTGCTGGGTTTGCGGGTCTACGGGTAAGGCATCGCGGCCGGGGCCGCTCCTACGTTTTTTGGGGCTTTGCAGGTTTGTGCGAGCGATGCTCGGGTGCATTGGGAATCTCGTGTTGCGCATTAGACAGCTGCTGCACGACGGAGCAAGCAGCTGCATCACCGCTTTCTGTGCACTCCCCCCTTTAATTGCTTTGGCAGCACGGCACCGTCGATGGTCGACGATGCCGTGTCCAGCACCACTCACTTCTACGGCATCGGCTTCATCTGGTACTGCGCCGGCGGCGTGGCACCGAGCAGGTATTGCACGAAATAGTCCCAGCGGCGGCGGGTGACATATGGGGTCATCTCGCCGTAGCCGTGTTTGGCGTTGGGCAGCATCAGCATGTCGAAGTTCTTGTTGGCCTTGATCAGCGCTTCGGCCACCAACAGGGTGAGATACGGCGGCACGTTGTCGTCCAGGGTGCCGTGCACCAGCATCAGCCTGCCTTTGAGCTTGCTGGCATGCGTGGCATTGGCCTGGTCGTCGTAGTTGGAGGTGCCGTCTTTGTTGACGATGTGCTCGCCGTGATACTTCTCCGCCCAGTCGTCTTCGTAGCCGCGGTTGTCGTGGTTGCCGCTTTCCGACCACGCCACCTTGAAGAAGTCGGGGTAGCGCAGCATCGCGCCGGTGGAGGCGTTGCCGCCGCCGGAGTGCCCCCAGATGCCGACACGGTTGAGGTCCATCCACGGGTAGCGCTGCCCCAGTTCCTTCAGTCCGGCCACCTGGTCGGGCAGTGTGTTGTCGCCCATGTCGGCGTACCAGGTGTCGTGGAAGCTCTTGGAGCGCCACGGCGTGCCCATGCCGTCGATGGCGATGACGATGAAACCGAGTTCGGCCAGCGATTGATTGTCGCCATGGCCGGCATAGAAGCGGCGACCGCGGACCGAGCCAGTCTGCGGGCCGGGGTAGATGTAATCGATGACCGGATACGTGCGGCTGGCGTCGAAGTTGCTGGGCTTGAACATCAACCCGTACAGCGTGGTCTTGCCATCGCGCGCCTTGACCGTGATCGGCTCCGGTGGCACCCAGCCGGCGGCCTTGAGGCGGGTGATGTCGGCAGTGGCTATCGTGCTGATGCTGCGGCCGTCGGCGGCGTCGCGCAGCAGCGTGACCGGTGGCGTCAGCGAGGTGGAATAGGTATCGACAAAGCGCGCGCCGTCGGGCGATAGCACGACGCTGTGGTCGGCCACTTCCGGCGTCAGCAATACCGGCGCGCCGCCATCCAGGCTCACCTTCCACAGCTGCTGGTAATACGGATCCACGCCCGGCGAGCGGCCGACTGCCATGAACCAGGCGGTGCGTGTCGCCGGGTCTACGCGCAACAGCTCGGTGACGTTGCCTTCGCCAGTGGTGATGGCGTGCTTGGGCTTGCCGGTGCGCAGGTCGTAGAGAAACAGCTGCCCCCAATCGCTGCGTTCGGAAAACCACACCGCCTCATCGCTGCCCGGCAGATACGCCCAATTGGCGGCCACCTGCCCACTTTCGTAATAGGTCTTGGCGGTTTCGTCGAACGCGGTGCGGACCTCGCCGGTGGCGGCATCGGCAATACGGAACCAGGTCTGCTTGTGGAAGCGCGAAGTGGAGGCGAATGCCAGCGTCTTGCTGTCGGGCGACCATTTCGCATCGTCCCAGGCGCCGTCGCAGCTGACGTCATCGCACAAGGTGGAGCGGTGTTGGTCCGGCGGCATCTTCAAACGCACCACGCTGCGCGATGGCACATCGATGATGACGCGCTCGATCATGGTCACGTCCTTGTCGCCGGCCAGCGGGTATTTCCACGCCTGCAGCTCGGGATGACCGAGCTTGGTGCTGACCAGGTACATGTCGCCGGTCTTGCGCTGATCCTGCTGGAACGTCGCTATCTTGCGCGAGTCCGGCGACCACGCCACGATGGCGCGATCGCTGTGCTGCCAGCCGGCGTTGTCGGTGGCGTAGCCAAAATTTTCCACGCCATCGCGGGTGAGCTGGGTTTCCTGGCCGCTGGCCAGATCGCGTAGCCACAGGTTCCAGTCGCGAATGAAGGCTTCACTGCGCTTGTCCGGCGACAAGACGCCAGGTTCCGGTTTGTCCTTGGCGTACAGTTTGCTGCAACGCGCACGCGCATCGCAGACCACGGCGGTATCGCGCACATTGAGGCGGTAACGACCATCGGCGGTGACCTTGACCACCGGCGCGAAGGTGTCGGCCTTGAGCGGTTTGTCGCCGGTCTTCAATAGCGCGTTAAGCGAAGCGACCAGCGCGGACTGTTTGAAGATCGGTGCGGTCTTGCCGGTGGCGGTATCCAGCTGCAGCAGCCTGTCGCCCTTGGCATCGTGGTCGACATAGACCAGGTGGGTGGCGTCCAGCCAGTCGATGCGTGAGGCCGTGTGATCGACCAATGGCTGGGTGAGGTAGCCGATCAGGCGTTCGGCGCGGGCATAGTCGGCCTCGGTGACGCTGGGTGCCTGCGCACTGGCGATGACCGGCAGGACGGCCAGGGCGAGGGTGGCGAACAGCTGCCGTATCGGCAACGGGGTGGGCATGAAAGACTCTCCGGGACGAAAGGAGCGCGCAATGCGGTCGGCGCGACCGTCCGATGCTACCCGCCACGTGGGCCGGGTGCCTCTGCCAGAAGTCGTGTCTGCGCCGTTGTCGACGGTGGCAGGCCGCACGCGTTTCGGCAACCGAGTGGGCGTGACCGACGCGGGGCGGACCTGTGATCGAGCGGTTGCCGAGCAGGTCGCCCGGCCCGGCACCGGCACAGCGTGACCGATGAGGTTCGTCGAGCTCGATGCCACCGAGGCAGATCACACCCGTGGACCGCACGCACGCCGGTGATCGGCCAGCCACTGACGACGGGACTGTCACGCTATGCACTACGCTTCTCGGCGTCCACACAGGACCATGCGGCACGATCTGGGTTTAGAGCGGCTAACGAAACGTAGCGAGCAGTCGTCAGGTGGGTGCGGATGGCGCGCTCAGAACCGGAGTGTACGCGTGGACCGTGCCACACCGAGCACCGGCCGCGCCCGTCTGGCGGTGAGCACAGTCGTTTTGTTCGCTGCTCTTACTGACCGCACGCAACGTTGACTGGAGGCCGTCTGATGTCATGGTTCCGCCGCTTGGCACTGTCCCGCTTTATCAAGGCGCACCCGCCGCGCAAGACGCAGCCTGCCCCCGCGGATCTGATTGCCGCCTATGCGCCGGTGCTGCCTGCCAGCCTGCTTGAACTCTGGCGCCAAAAAGGACTGGGGCACTATGGCGACATGCAACTCGCGCTGATCGACCCCCGGCAATGGCAACCGGTGCTGGATCGCTGGATCGTCTCGCCACCCGATGCGGTGCGGCGTATTCCGATTGCGCTCACCCCCTTCGGCGCACTGCTGTACTACCGCAAGCTGACCGCCACCGACGAAGACGTGGTCTACCTGGACCCGGTCTCCAAAGCCGCCGCTGACCTGAGCTGGAGCCTGGACGACTTCTTCAACCAGTCCCTGTGCGAGGCGGAATTCTGCGACTCCCTGATCCCATCGGCCCTGCTCGCCGCCGCGCGCAAAGAGTGCGGCGCACTGGCTGCGGGCGAGGTCTACGAGATCGATCAGATGCTGTTTTCGATGCAGATGTTGCAGGTCAACAAGGTCGATGCCTTGGCGCTGCACACCCGGCTTCGCGATGCTGTCGACGGCCCTGCAACCGTCGCCGATGCACCGACGAGCAATGGCGACGCATTGCCCGCAGAGCAGCGCTCTCTGTTCGAGGGCATCTTCAACGCGCCACAGTCCAGCAACGACCTGCACGGCGTGTACCTGTCGTCTTATATCGACTGGCATCGCATGCTGGCGCTCGAGCCCAACGGCCAGTATCGCCTGCTGTTCTGGAAAATCCATCATCGCAGTCTTGCACGCACCAATGTGCGTGCGTATGCGGGCCGCTATGCGGTGACGCATACCGAGATGGGCGACGAGCACGTGACGCTGGACATCCGGTTGCGGCCCGACTCGAGTGGTAGCGATGCCAACGATGCGCAGCTGGTGGTCATGCGCTCGGGGACCGACATGTTCCTGCTGCGCGCCGACGAGCTGGCAGACATGGCAACGGCCATGGATGGCTCGAACACGCTGGGCCGCAGCGAGTATTACTTTCGCAAGGTGAGGTTGAGTGATGCATTTGTCGAGGAGCCATCCGATGGACGCGCTGCGCCGCCGCTTGCCGATCTTCCACGCGCGTTACAGCAACGGGTGAATGCCGAAGCGATCATCGCCACCATCACCCATGTGGACGACGTCGACCCCGACGCTGAGGACGACGGCGCCGGCACCGTCATGTGCACACTGGACCGAGGCCAAGACGATGGCCTGCGCATGAACATGCCGCTGCGCTCGCCGCCAGACACGGGGCGCGCCCTGTATGGCTGGGTCTGGGAGATGCACCCTGCAGCCTGTCGGGTCGGCATCAACTATCAACGCGGTAGCGATGGCAAGCTGGAAGATGGTCCTGTTGTCGGCGATGTGTTGACCAGTCGCCTAAGAGCGGCTAACAAAACGTAGCGAGCAGTCGTCAGGTGGGTGTGGACGGCGCGGAGGAACCGGAGTGTACGGGTGGTACATGAGGATTCCGAGYAGTTTTGTTAGCTGCTCTAAGTGGGGAATGAGATGCTGGTACGCAGCGCAGGCACCACGCGCAGCGCGGCAAATCAGCCGCTTACTTGCTCATGCAGCGCGTCCAACGCGCGTTGACCCGCTGCGCAAACCAGGCGGTAGTCAGCGTACGGGTGATCTTGGGGCTGTCCAGGGTGATGCCCGGCAGCACCGCGCGCGGCAAGGCCTTGCCGGCGCTGCGCTCGGCCAGCGCGAACACTTGGCGATACAGCGCGCTTTGTTCGAACTCCAGCGTGTTGCCGGCTTCCAGCGCACTGCGGATCTGGCGGTCGCTCAGCGCCAGCTGGCTGCCCAGCGAGCGCACCGCGCGCTCGGTGCCGCCGGGTGACTCCAGGCTGGCGCCGGGCGCGAGCAGGTCGCCGTCCAGTGCGAGCGCGATGCCGCTGGCCTTGCTCAGTGCGGCCTGAAACGCGGCATTGCGGCTGGCATACCAACCGGCGTTGAAGTCGGCAAAGCGATACAGCAGCGCATCGTAGGTCGTAGGGTAGCCCAGCAGATGGGTGGTGCCGAACCACAGCCCGCCACGGCGGCTGAACACCTCGTGGCGGACCGAGCTGTCGGGCGGATACGGGTAGCGCGCGGCATGTTGTTCGGCGAAGGCGATGCTCACCTGCATCGGCCCGGCGGTATGCACCGGATTGAGCCCGTCGAACAGGCGCGCGCCCAGCGGCACGCTGCCGGTGAAGTCTTCGAAGATGTGGCTCAGTTCCTGCTCGGTACGCGCCGCAGCGATACGGGTGGCGTAACTGCGGCCATCCGGCGAGGTGATGCGCAGGGCCGCATCGACCATGAAAGCCGGGATGTGGTGCGCACTGGCGCGGCGGTCGATTTCCGCGCGCGAGATCTTGCCCAGGTTGGGCACCGCGGGGTTTGCCTGGTAAGTCGATTCCTGCTCGGTCACCGCCAGCACGGCGCAGATGTGCTCGGCGCTGGTGTCCAGTGCCTGCGACGATAGCGCGACATACACATCGTTGGCCCAGTCGCTGCGATCGGACAGGTTGGCCGGCAGGCGCCGTACGATATCGGCCTTGACCGCCTCCGGCGAGCGCTGCGGCGCACGCGGCGCCTGGGTGGCGCAGGCCGACAGCAGCGCGATGGCGATCAGGGTGAGCAGGCGGGGCAGGGGCAAGGTCACGGCGTCTCCAGACGATCAGGGGCGGCAGCTGCCGTGCCGGAGTTTACGTGGCCGCGCCGTGGCGTCCGTCATGTGGCTGCCAAGCGGCGGAAGGCCGCGTGCTGTGGCGTGGCCATCGTCGCCAGACCGTGGCCGCCTGATCGTGGCGCCGGGTATGGCATCGGCATCGCGTGCGGCAGCAAGCCTGCATCGATCCCAAGCGCTCGTCCCGCATCCACTGCGGCCCACGCAGCGCTTGCAGGCACGCAGCGCTGGCAGAACGGCCACCTGGGACTGCGCGTCGCAAACCAACAGCGCGCCCACTCGCAACGCCGTTGCATCCCGGGCGCCGAACGCCTGCCCGCTCGGCCTGCCGGCCACCGCGCGCGCCCAACTGCGTCATCCAGCTGATTCAAGACTTGCGCATCCCGGCCGATAACGGGCTCGACCATCAAAAGCGATCACGGCGTCTGCCGTGTCCGCCGGTCACCCTTGCAGCCGTACGACATCGAGCGCGCGCATTGCCGCGCAGCTCACGCGATTCCACCGCTGTCCGACCACGGGAGTGCCTTCAGATGCCGCAGCAAACAGCTAGCCCCGGCCAGGTCAGGTGCAGTGCCGTGGAGAGCGTGCGCATGCAGTGTGGTCCACCCTCCCCGTGATACGCCGATGAGCATGCCTGCGATGGTCTGGCGCCGCCTGCTCGCTGCGTGCTTGTTGTTGTCGTTCGGCGTTGTGGCCTGGGCACAGCCGCAACCGTGGAAAGCCATCGAATTGGCCACGCTCGACGACCCGATGCGGGCGTTGCAGATGTCCCAGCGTGCGCTGCAACAGGCCCGCGTCGATGGCGACCGCGATGCGCAGTTCTGGGCGCTGTTGGCGCAGTCGCGCGTGTTGATCTCGCTGGAAAACAGCGAGGCGCGCCTGGCCGCGCTCACCGAGGCCCACGGACTGTTGGACCAATTGCATGGCAATGTGGCGCAGGCGCAGTTGTGGCTGGACATCGTGCAGGCGCTCAGCGACGTGCGCGAAAACCCCAATCGCAGCATGGTGGCGCGGCTGAACGGCTTACGTCAGCAGGCGCGCGCACTGCGGCGCAGCGATCTGTTGTGCGAAATCGAAGCGGTCGACATGTGGAGCATGCTGGCCTCCGGCAGCAGCGACGAGGCCTGGAGCGCCGCGCAGACCAGCTACCAATGCGCCGTGCGCGAACACCTGCTCAGCGTTGAGCTGGATGGCCTGACCCAGCTGGGGTCGTTGGCCAGCCGCGTCGCAGGCCGCGTGGCCGACGATAACGATGCGCAGGATTACCTGCAGCGCGCCCTGGCGCGCCTGCACGACCAACCGGCGCGCTTTCAGCGCAGCCTGATCGAATACGAATACGGTGCCACGCTGGCAGTGCAGCAACCCGCCGCCGCATTGCTGCACTTCCGGCGCGCGCTGGCGCTCAGCCGCGAGCTGGGCGATCAGGCCGGCGTGGCGGCAGCGCTGACCAGCGCCAGCGAAGCCTTGATCAAGACCGGCGATGCCGCAGCGGCGCTGGCGATGGCGCGCGAGGCGCTGCCGTTGATGCAGGCGCAGGGCAATATCGGCCGGGTGGCTGCCTGCCACGCCATCCTGTTACAGGCCTTGACCGCGCTGCAGTCGTCCAGCCTGGGCAGCGCGATCATCGCGGCCAAAGCGGCCGACGACCCGAACCTAACCTTGAGCGGGCGTGCGGAGTTGGTCGATGCCATCGCTCAGGCGCTGGCGGTGGAAGGGCGTTATGCGGAGGCCTACCAGGAGCTGCAGCGCGCCAACGCGCTGCGCGCGCAGAACCTTGACCGCCAGCGCGACACGGTGATGCTGCGGCTGCAGGCCCGCTATGAAGACGCGCGGCGCGAGGCGGAAAATGCCGAGTTGCGCCGACGCAGCGAAACCGCGCAGCTGGCATTGCAGGCGCGCGAAGCCGGTCAGCGCGCCTTGTGGATCGCGCTGTGCGCTGCGTGCCTGCTGCTGGTGGGTGCGTTGATCGTGCTGGCGTTTGTCGCACGCCATCGCCGACAACTCTCGCGGCTGGCCATGCGCGATGAGCTCACCGGCCTGCCGAACCGACGCGCCATCCGCGCCGAGGCGCAGCAACAGATCGACCATGCCCTGCGCACCCACACGCCCTGCATGCTGGCGCTGATCGACCTGGATCACTTCAAGCTGATCAACGATGTGCACGGCCATGCCAGCGGCGATGCGGTGCTCACCGCGTTGGCCAGTGCCTCGCTGCTGGCGTTGCGCGCCCAGGATCGCCTGGGCCGGCTGGGCGGCGAAGAATTCCTGCTGGTGCTGCCGGGCTGCGGCGCGGACGAAATTCCGGCGGTGTTCGCGCGCTTGCGCAATGCGGTGGCTGCGATCGAGATCCCTGGCTTGCCCGCAGAACAGCCGGTGCGGTTCTGCCTGGGCGCGGTGAGCGTGACCCCGGCGGCAGGACTGGACGTGCTGTTGAGCCAGGCCGATCTGGCGCTGTATGCCGCCAAGACTGCCGGGCGCGATCAATGGGCGGTGTGCTGAGCCTGCGGCGCACCGTTTGAATCTGCGCTGCGACAATTAGGTAACGCTACGGCACAATCCAGGCGTGACGACGGCATGCCGTCCCTCTGAACCGATCGAGCGAAGCCGAAGACCGCGTGCGAACCGATAGCCGCCTTTCCCGCATGTTGCATGTGCTGTTGCACATGGCCAGAAGCGCGCAACCGATGACCTCCGAGCAGATCGCCAGCATGCTGGCGACCAATGCGGTAGTGGTGCGCCGGACCATGGCCGGGTTGCGCAGCGCCGGTTACGTGCAATCGAGCAAGGGACACAACGGGGGGTGGCAGATCGCCTGCGATCTGGCCCAGGTGACGCTGCTGGATGTGCATCGCGCAGTCGGCGGCCCGCATCTGTTCGCGATCGGCGCCGATCATCCCAACCCGCAGTGCGCGGTGGAGCGCGTGGTCAACGCAGCGATTGCCGATGCACTGGCCGAAGCCGAGGCATTGCTGCTGCAGCGCCTGGGCAGCGTGACCCTGGCCGCACTGGCCAGCGAGTTCGACAGCCTGTGCAGCGCTGGCGCGCCACCTGCCGGTAAGGCCACCGGTAAGCGCAAGCGCACGCAGCAGCACTGAAGCACTGAAGCACGGCAGCAGTGTGTCGCGCATCGGTGTATGCGGTAGTGAGTCGCTTGTCTTTTCATGTAACATCTAAAAGTACATAAAGAGATGCAGCGGAGATACGCTATGCAGCATGAGGTCATCATCATTGGAGGTAGTTACGCGGGGCTGTCGGCCGCACTGCAATTGGCGCGCGCGCGGCGCACCGTCCTGCTGGTGGACAGTGGCCAGCGACGCAACCGGTTTGCCGCCACCTCGCACGGCTTTCTGGGCCGCGATGGGGCATCGCCTGCGCAGATCGCCGATGAGGCGCGAACCCAGGTGCTCGCCTATCCCAGCGTGCGATGGGCCGATGGAACGGTGGCGCAGCTGCGTGGCCAGGCGGATGCATTCGAAGTCACGCTTGCCGACGGCAGCGTTCACAGCGGGCGGCGGCTGATTCTGGCGATGGGCATGGTCGACCGTTTGCCTGCGCTTGCAGGCCTGGCAGAACGGTGGGGCCGGCAGGCGTTTGTGTGCCCGTACTGTCATGGCTACGAGCTGCAGCAGGGACGCATCGGCGTCGTGGCGACAACGGCGTTTGCCGCGCACCAGGCCAGCATGTTGCCGGATTGGGGCGCAACCCAGTTGTTTTTGAACGACACGCTCGTGCTGGATCAGGCCCAACACGCGCAACTTCAGGCGCGCGGCGTGCAGTTGGTGAACGGCGCGGTGACGGCGCTGCAAGGCGAGGGCGACACGCTTGAATTGGTACTGCGAGACGGACAGACCTTTGCGCTGGACGGGGTGTTCATCACCCCGCAGACCGAGATCAGTCCGTTGGTGGCACAGCTCGGATGCGGTACCAGCGACGGGCCATTGGGCAGCCATCTTGCCGTGGACGCGATGCAAGCCACCACCGTGCCGGGAGTGTTTGGCTGCGGCGACATCGCCAGCCCGGCGGCATCGGTGGCATTTGCTGTTGCCAGCGGCGCCATGGCCGGTGGTGCGACCCATCGCACGCTGATGTTCGGTTTGCGCCACTGATCGCTAACGCGGCCATCGGTCAACTGCGCAGGCCGTGCTGACCTGCGCGGCAACCGATGGCCGCAGGTGTTCTTGGATCAGCCAACAAACCGACTGTGCTCACCGCCAGGCGGGTGCGGCCGGTGCTCGGTGCGGCATGTACGACTCGTACACTCCGGTTCCTCCGCGCCGTCCCCACCCGCCTGACGACTGCTCGCTAGGTTTTGTCAGCCACTCTTAGCGGGATTCGCGCAGCGGAATCTTGTGCTCGGTGGAATACGCGCGCTGTGCGGTATTCAAGGCTTCCATATCGATGTTGAGCTGAGTGGAGACCGCTTCCAGATCCTTGGCCAACGGCTCCAGTTCGGCGTTGGTGTAGCCATTGGGCAACGCGGCGACGCGCTCCAGCGCGGCCATCATCGCGTCGGCGCTCTTGAGATACGCCGACAGTTTGGTGTCCAGGTCCTTGGCGTTGTCCGGCACGCCCGAGGCCATGGCGGTATTGGCCTGCGCATTGGCAGCCAATGCCTTGCGCTGGCTGCCCAGTGCGGTCTTGTAGCTGTCCAGCGGCTTGTGCGCGACGGCATCGGTGATCAGGCTCTGCCCGCGATCGCCCGACACCCACGGGTCGATGATGGTCACGGCGCCGTTCCAGACCGACACGTTGTGCAGCAGGTAATCGCTGGAAGAGAGCTTGGATGCGCCGGACGTGGCGCCGCCGCCGCACGCCGAAAGCAGCAGGCCGAGAGAGACAAGCAAAAGGGTGGTGAACGTCTTCAAAGGGAGATCCTTGATACAACGCGGTTGCCATGCAGTGGCAAACCCGCAGTAACTCAAGGAAGCGTCCGGACATCGGCATCGCGGTGTTGCAGGCCATCTTCCTTGAGACGAATGCAGCGTGGTGCGTTCCATGCACGCGGTCGCGTGCGCTGCGCCATCAGTATAGCGGCACACCTTGTGCAAGCGCGTTGTAACGACAGGTCAGTGGCGGCGCGTATCGCTGCCAACACGCACAGACAACCGTCAACGGACGCGTCGCTTGCGCTGCCCCACGTACACTGCGCACCCCGCACATCTCTGGAATCAGGGTGAAAAAGCGTCGCACTGTCTCGCCACCGGCGCCCACGCGTGCGGACTCGACCATCCAGACATGGCTGGTGCGCGCAGTGGTGCTGGCGGTGGCGAGCGCTTGTGTTGGACGGCTTTGGCTGCTGCTGGATGCGGTCTTCAAGCAGCGCTATGTCAGCGTCCTCCGCGGTCGCCCGACCAGGATCTTTTATGCCGACAGCGATCCGCAGCGGTTCTGGATATCCATCGGCTGGGATGCCGCGCTGACCGGCACGCTGTTGGCACTTATCGTCTGGTTCGCTTACGCGGGCTGGAAGTCGCACCGCCGTCAACGCCGGCGAGCGCGGTGATCGTCCCGCCAGCACGCGCCTGCGCGTGACGTGTCGGTTGCAGTGATGTGTTGCAGGGATGCATGCATCTGTTGGCGGTGGCAACCAATGCGGCACGCGAACGCGGCAGGTGCGTTGCCGCAGCGCACACGTGCATGTCGCCGCCCTTAGGGCGTGCGTTGCCTGCGCGCAGGTGGTTGCGCGTCGCGTTTGGGCCAGATGTCGTAGCTGTAGACAAATTGCTTCTGGTCGGCACCAGCGGTGGGATCGCAATGCCACGAGTTGGCAACGATGCCCGGCTCCAGCACCCCATCGACCTCCCGCACTGCTTGCGACTCGAATGCGCAGATAGGCCCATCGCGTGCGACGTCCCAATCTGCGCGCGCGGTCGGGCGCGCATGCTGCACCAGCACGATGTCGCTGCCATTGAAGTGATGGACCTGCGCGCCGTGCTCACGGTTGATGCTGAAGTAGCACGGGGCGTGCACGCCTAGTGGCAGCACCGCGTCGTCGCGCAACACGGCGCATTTGCCATCGCGCTCGCCCAGCCGGATCAGTCGCCCCGCCAACGTTGCCGTGGTCACCGGATACCGCGTGGTGACCTCCGACATGGGCTGTGCCGGCGCAGTCTGCGCACAGGCCGGCGCGCACAGCGCCATCAACAACGCGGCCAAAGAGAAAGTACCGAGGTGAGTGCGCATGCAACGTCCGTGTTGAGGGCGGTGCAGTATCGCAGATCCGCCCGGCGGCAATGCCGGGCGAGGAGACTAGCGCCGCACAGGCAGGGTGGCGAGCACGCCATCCAGCGCGAGTTGGGCGGCGAAGCCGGCCTTGGTCAGTCGCTTGGCCACTTCATTGGGCACATCGCG
The DNA here is from genome assembly GCF_001423585.1 of Xanthomonas sp. Leaf148. GTDB lineage: Bacteria > Pseudomonadota > Gammaproteobacteria > Xanthomonadales > Xanthomonadaceae > Xanthomonas. Next base: position 34,319 of record NZ_LMOP01000009.1, read on the forward strand.
CCCGCTGGTGAGTTTGTTGGGTGCGCCGGTGTAATGAAACAGCCGCCCGCCACGGCGCATCACGCGCGCCAGGTGATCGTAGAACACCTGCGAATACAGCTCGCCGGCAATACCGAAACGCGGCGGGTCGTGCAGGATGGCGTCGACCGAATCGTCCGCCAGCATGGCGATCTGCTGCGACACGTCGGCATGCGTGAGGTGCAGGCGCCCGCCGGCATCGGCCGCCTCCGGATTCGGCGACCAGGGGTTGAGCGTGCGTAACCACAGCACGTCGGCGTTCTTTTCGAAGGAAAGCAACTGCGCCACGCCGTCTTCCAGCGCGCAGGCCGCGAAATACCCAAGGCCGCCGCAGGTGTCCAGCACGATCTTGCCGCGCGGGTTCACCAGCGCCACCTTGCGGCGCGCATCCTCGAACGGCGAGATCTGCGCAGACGGCAGCATCTTGATGCCATCGATCTCGAAGGTGGGCGCCCCCCATTCGGTGGGCACCAGTTTGATCAGCGCACTGCCAAAGCGCGAGATCGGCGCGAAATCATCGCCTCCCCAGAAATACACCGTGCGGTCTTTGAGCTTGCCCGGATAGGGGAAGCCCATGCCGCGCCACTGCCAAGTCTGTGCATCGAGCTGCACGCTATCGCTGCTGCGGCCCAGATCCAGCGACCCGGTCCACGTGGCGAGACCGGCGCTGCGTGCTGCCAGCAGCGCCTGGGCATCGGGAAGGGTGAGCAACGGTCCGGAATAGTGGGTCACGTGGTCGCTATGTTGTCGCTTGCCGCCGATGGCGGCGTGTCGAATGAAGAGAGGATAGGCGCAAGGCATCGTAACCGACGGCGCCACGAGTTAAAAACGCGATGAAGCATGCGCGATGCAGCCCCACGGTTGCCGGCGCTGACCGGGGCGCGGGCGACACATGCGCCCGGCTTGGCCCAGCGATGACGGCTCCGGCTTGCGATGACGGCCGTCGCGCGCAAGGACCTCGCGCCTGCGCAGCCCTGGCGCGAACTCCGCCCAGGATCTGTGGAACGTGGTCTTGCCAGCAGACCGCTGTCTGTCTGGCCGCGAGGTGCGGTGCGACGCATGAGCCAGGGGTGTTGGCAGGATCGAGCTTGGAGGCGTTGTGAGCCGGTCGCGGGATCCTCCGGCCAGCAGGCTGCAGTCGCACTGCATAATGCGTCCGTTCCCCGCGCTCCTTCCGCGAGGGGTGTCATCGAATTCAAGAGGCGCGTGATGCTCAAAGGTGTGCTGCTCGGTTTTGCGTGTTATGCGGCTTATTCGATCAGCGATGCCTTCGTAAAACTGCTCGAAGGAACGCTGCCGGTCTACGAGGTACTGTTCCTCGGCGCCTTGCTGATGCTGTTGGCGGTGCCCTTCCTGAAGAAGCCCGATGACCAGCTGCGCGAACTGGTCATGGCCAAGCAGCCGGCATTGTGGCTGCTGCGTGCGCTCACTGGTGCCATCGGCAATCTCACCTCGGTGATCGCCTTCACCACTTTGCCGATGGCCGAGGCATTCGCGCTGATCTTCCTGATGCCGATCTTCGTCACCGTGCTATCGGTGGTGTTTCTCAAGGAAGAAGTGCGCTGGCGGCGTTGGACGGCGGTGATCATCGGCTTCATCGGCGTGCTGATCGTGCTGCGTCCCGGCTTTCGGCATCTCACTCACGGACATGTCGCGGCCATCGTGTGCGGCTTGGTCGGTGCGATCTCGGTGATCACCCTGCGCATGGCCGGGCATAGCGAAAAACGCTTGACGCTGTATGGGGCCGGCGTGATCGGCCCGCTGGTGATGGGCGGCATCCTGATGCTGCCGAGCTTCGTATGGCCGTCGCTGTATCAGTGGGGCCTGCTGGCCGGCTACGGCCTGCTCGCGGGGCTGGCTGCCATTTGCATGATGTACGCCACGCGTCTGGCACCGGTCAGCGTGGTGGCGCCCACGCAATACAGCCAGATGTTGTGGGCGATCGCATTCGGCTACTTTCTGTTCCACGACCATCTGGACTGGCCGATGGGCGTGGGCATCGCGCTGATTCTAGGGGCTGGCCTGTTTACCTTGATCCGCGAAGAACAGGTATCGCGCTGGTGGCGCCGCACCAAGATCGTCTGAGGGCGGCGCGGTGCGCCGCGGGAATGGGGAATGGGGAATGGGGAATGGGGAATCGCAACGGCGCGGCTGCGCTCGTGTCGCAGTGAGCTAAAGCACTTGCTCTTGCACTTGCGATTCCCGATTCCCGATTCCCGATTCAAGGCCTCCGCCAGGGCTCAACAAGACGAACATACTCGCCGCTGGCCTTGCTCAGATGCAGCCACTGGTCGACGTAGGCTTTCCATGCCGTGTCGTCGCGCGGAAGCAGGAAGGCTTTTTCGCTGTATTGCAGCGGTTGCTCGGGAGCGATGGCACACAGGCCGGGCAGCCGGGCTTGCTGGTACAGTGCTTCGGACGCGTCGGTGATCATGACGTCTGCGCGCTGGTCCAGCAGCTCCTGGAAGATGGTGGTGTTGTCGGCAAACAGGCGCAGCTGCGCGCGCGGCAATTCGCGCCGTGCAAAGGCTTCGTTGGTGCCGCCCGGCGGTTCGATCACGCGCACCTCGGGGCGATTGAGTTGCGCAACGCTGCGATAGCGCGCCTGGTCGGCGCAGCGCACCAGCGGGATCTTGCCGTCCACATCCAGCACCGTGCTGAAGCTGGCCTGGCGCTGCCGTTGCAAGGTCACCGAAATGCCGCCAACCGCAATGTCGCATCGGTCGGCCAGCAGGTCCGGTAGCAGTTGCGGCCAGCTGGTGCGCACAAACTTGGCCTGTACGCCGAGGCTATCGGCCAGCGAGTGCGCCAGCGCGATATCGCTGCCTTCGAAGCTGCCGTCGTCGCGCAACAAAGTATAGGGGCGATAGTCGCCGGTGGTGCACACCCGCACTACGCCGGCGTGCAGCACTGCGTCCAGGCGCGACACCGGCGTGGCGGCATGCGCGACACCACAGGTCAGCAGGAATGCGAGCAAGATGCGACAGCGCATGGCATGGCCTCGAAGATGAGCACGCATGATAGCGATGGTCGGCAGGGCAGTGCGCTGGATCGTTGCGACGCAGACGGTGGCATTTGGTGCGTCTGCGCCTGAGCGCTGCTTGCTGCCGGTTACCGCAGTATCCACAGAGACGAGAGGCGAACGCATTGCTGCCTGCGCTGTGCGTGGCCGCCGCGCCTCGTTGCTGAGCGACGTCAACACGGCGTTACGGTCACCGCCGTCTGGATCACAACCCGGTAGCACCGCGCGGCCTAGCGTCGATGCATCACTCGAATCACACGGAGCCATTCATGCACCTCAACCCACGCACTGCTCGCCCGATGAGCGCTTTTACGGCAGACATGCCGGCCCATGGCACCCCCGATCCGGATACGAACGGGGACGAGATCCCGGTCGAAGAGCAGCCGCCGCAACAAGGCGGATTGCGCGAGGAGGTTGGCAATCTCGAAGAGGATGACAGCAACGCGCTACCCGGTCGTGTTGGCGGTGGCCTTGCTGGTGGGTGAGGGCGTGATGGCAAGCTGCGTAGGCATGCCGATGGCAGGTTGAAGCGGGTCAGTGGTGCTCTGCCGGGCTAATTGAGCTCTTGATGCGGCGCTTGCTGTGATGTCGCCAAATCAAGAGGTTTTGCGTGGAAGGCGCCTTTACGAAGTGAGCAGGGACGACTTCGGCCACCGGCGAAAGTGCAGATGCTTCGTCCTGCCTCTCACTGCACTCCCGCGTGGGGCCCCGGCCCGCGTGTGGCGCGGGCGCTCCCACGTTTGCGAGCCAGCGGCGCAAGCAGGGGCCCCTCGCCTCGGCTGGAGAGGGGCTTCGATCGCTTCGCCGCATGTAGGTTGTGCTGCGGAGCTATGGTGAGTCACGCATTTGCACGCGACCATTAAGCGCGCAGCACGTCAGCCACCCATTACGTCACTACATGTCCCAACTCCGGACTCCCCACTCACGGAAACTGCACACTGCCAGGCTTGAAATATGCCGGGTGACTGCCGTCTTCGTAGAGCGCGGGAATCGTGTCGAGGATCGCCTTGCCGCGGATATCGGTGATGCGGATGGACAGCTGCTGATTACCCAGTTGTTCGCCGAGGAAATGGTTGTAATCCATCTTCTGCAGGCTCTTCCAGGTGCTGCCCTGTTTCACTTCGAACTTGACCACCGGGTAGGCGTGGTTGCGTACCTGGATCGCCGCCCACCAGCGTGAGCTGCCTTCTTTGATGCGGTACTGCACATTGCCGGTGACCGGGGCGCGCACCATCTTCCAGCTGATCGGAATGCGCCCGTCCACCATGTTGCCGATCGCTGCAAAGGCGTTGTGCGACAGGTCCAGACCACCGGAAGCGCCTTCCGGATACAGGTCGGTGACATATACGGTGGTCTTGCCCTTGGGACCGGTCACTTCCAGATAGGCGCCGGCCATCGCTGCTTTGACGCCGCCGAAGTTCAGCTGCGTCGGGTTGAGTGCGGTGATGAACGCGGTGCTCGGGATCGGATCCAGCAGCAGCGCACCGCCGGAGTAGCCGGAACCGGTATACGTCGCGGTGCCGGTGAAGGTGCTGTCCCACGTCGTGGCCTTGCTGACATTCTTTGCGCCAGCACGCGGTGCCGATGCAGTTACCGACGCTGCAGGTGCGATGCCCCAGGCCTGATGCAACACCTGCAGCTTGTCTGCACGCGGACTGCCATCTCGCGCCAGCAGGCCGCCATTGTTGGCATTGCCCACCTCCCAGCTGCCGAGAAACGCACTGCGCAATCCGCTGTTGGCAAGATAGGCGCTGAGCGCGGTTTGCCATGCCGGGTCGCGTGGATCGCCATCGCCCAGACCCCCGCCGATGCTGACCGGAACCACGGCGTGGTTGCGCGCAAATTGCCCGAAGTCGCGCTGCCACGTGGCAGGCAACGCCTGTGCAAAATCCGGTGCGGCAAACGCAGTGGCCGCATCGCGATCCGGGCCGGCCAGCTTGGGCATCAACACCAGGTGTCGCGATGCGATGCGCAGCGGCGCGCAGGCCAGCGGCTGCAGATTGCTGCCAGCGGCCTTGCGTGCGGAATCGCTGCACAGTGCATTGCTGCCGACACCTTCCACGCCCACCACCCAGCGCGGCGCCTGCGCCAGCACGGCGGTTGCTGCGCGCGCTGCAACACGATTCCAGTCCGCCTCTGCGGCGTTTCCGGCCCAGTTGGCATTGCGATACCCGCTACTGCCAAGATCGATGCCGATAACACCCGCGGTGTCGCGGTAGTCACGTGCCAGCCTGGTCAGGCCGCGCATCCATGCCTGCTGTTGCGTGCCCAGCTGCGGTGCACTGTCATCGCAGCGGCCATCGGCAAACGCAAACATCACCTGCATGCCGCGCTGGGATGCGGCGCGCACCACCGCATCGAGCAGCTGCGATGCAGTCAAACCGCGCAATGCCGGGTCGCCGGCAACGTCTGCAGCCGCCACTGGCGTGGGCTGTAGCGCCGCCGCGCAGATTGGCAGGCGCACGGCGTTGATGTCGGCGGCCTGCATCTGATCCAGTACCTGGGCCAGCGTGCTGTCGCGCAAACCGGCAGCTGCCAGCGCAGTGCGGTCAAAACCGGGCCAGGTCACCCCGCGAATCTGCAGCGTCTGGCCTTGCGCATCGACAAGTCGGCCCTGCGGATCGACCTGCACGGCCAGCGCGGTCACGGGAGCCAGCAATGCGAGTGCGAGCAATAGATGGGTGCGAGTTTGCATGAAAGTCTCCTGGGTGACGGCTGCGCAGGAGATCAGCAATTGCCACGCCCGGTCCGTGCGCGCAGTCAAGGAAGCGGACGGGAGTATGTATGCCACCGTGAGCAGACGGTCGCACTGGAATGGGGATCGCTGTTTGTGCGAGATGCCGCACCAATGTCATCTGGCTCGGCATGGTCGTACCGGATGGCCGGCGTATGACCGGCTGCTGGTGATTGCATGACAGCCACACGCTGTAATGCTGGATGACAGTCGGTGAACCTGTGGGCCGGCAGCGTAGTGCAGCGGCGGCGCATGGCAATGCCACTGACGCCGAAGGTTTCGGCGCTCGCATCGAAGCACGCCTACGGCACATGCAACAGGCCGTGCACCGCGCGCAGGCAGCGAATCTGGTTGGCTCGCTCGATCTGTGCCGCAAAGCAGGCTTCGCAATGCGATTCCATTGCTTGAGTGGCTGCACGTCGCCGCGATGAAGGCCACTGTCAGCTGAGCGTGCCGGTGCGTTGGCGTTGACGCCGATGAGGCGGGGCCGGATGCTCGCCGCCATCCACTGCCACGGCCTGCCGCATGATCACGACCCACCCGATTGCCGGAACCCACCACGCACAAGGTTACTGGGTCGACCTGTGCCAGCCCAGTCCGCAAGAGTTGGCCGACGCCGCCAAGCAGGTAGGGTTTGCGCTGCCCGACCGTGCGGCTATCGGCGAGATCGAATTCAGCAGCCGGGTGCGCCGCCAGGGCGATGTGCTGTTTCTCAATGTGCCGCGTTTCCAGGACGACGATGGCCCGACCGCACCGCTAGGGTTTGCGCTGTCGCCGAGCATGCTGGTGACCCAGCGCGAGCAGCGCATCGGCTCGCTGGACGCGTTGGTCGCGCGGTTGGAGCACGAGCCCTGCCACAGTTCCGACGACTTGCTGCTGCGCATGTTCGATCAATTGGTCGGGCGCCTGGCAGACCGCCTGGAAGCGCTCGAAGCCCAGGTCACCGAGACCACGCGGCAGGTGTTCGACAACCCGCACACCACCAAGGATCTGGAACGCATGCTGCACCAGGTGGGTGGCATGGGCCGCCAGCTGGGCGGGCTGCACAACGCCGGGCAGGGCATGCTGCGTTTGATTACTTATCTGGACGGCGCCGCGCCGGACTGGTTCGCCGCCGATGCGGCCAAGCGCATCGGAATGCTGCACAAGGACCTGACCACCTTGAGCGAATTTCAGCAGCACATGGACGACCGCATCGAATTCCTGCTCGACAGCGTGCTGGGCATGATCAACATGGATCAGAACAACGTGATGAAGGTGATGGCGGTGGCGTCGGTGGTTGGCATTCCGCCTACCGTGCTGGTCGGCATCTGGGGTATGAACTTCGCCTACATGCCCGAGCTCAAGGGGCACGACGCGTATTTCTGGGCGCTGGGCGTCATCGCACTGAGCGTGGTGATTCCGCTGGCATGGTTCCGCAAGCGCGGCTGGGTGTGATGCACACCACTACCTCGTAGGAGCGCACCCGGGCGCGAGGGCAGTGGCGATAGACCCACATCGCGTCCAACTGCGCTTCTACAACACATGCGCCACCAACGCACTGCGCATGCGCATGAAGTGCCAGCCACGCAACCGCGCGGCTGGGCACCATACGATCAGCCCTTGGCCTGGAAACTGGCTTCTTCGTACGGCTGCACCACCACCCAGCCTTCGCCGGCGAAGCGCATCTGCAGGCTTTCGCCCGAGCCGCGACCGAACAGCGTGCCGATCGACACATCGGTCACCAGCTCCGGGGTCAATGTGCCGGACCACGCCACCGTGGCGTTGGGGTCGGTAAACACCGGGCCGCTGGCGGCAGTTACCGGCAGGGTCAGTGGCTCGTAGTGGGAGGTGATCGCCACGATGCCGTGGCCGCTCAGGCGCACGTTGAACAGGCCGCCGGAGAGCATGCCGGCCACTTTGCGCATCATCGTGATCTTGTGCTCGACGCCGGATTCGAACGCCAGCACATCGTTGCCGTTGACGAAGATCGCCTCGCCATTCAAACGCAGCAGCGTGACCAGCTTGCCGAGGTCGGCCAGATACACGCGGCCCTGGCCTTCGGCCTTCATCAGCTGCATGCCTTCGCCGCTGACCGCTTTTTTCAGCAGGTTGCCCAGCCCCTGTTCCAGCAAACCCTCGCGGGTGAACTTGACGTTGCCAGTGCGCGCAACCATGGCGCCGGCCTTGGACCACACCATGCCATCCAGGCGCACTTCCAGCAGATGCGGGTTTTCCAGCTCGAACGGATCGGGGCTGATGTCCTTTTCCTTGGAGTGGGCGAGAAATTCGTTGAGCGTGCGTACGGCCATGGGTCCATCCCTAGTACGTGAAAGAGTGCGCATGATACGCGGCCTGCGTGTCGGCGGCTTCTGCGTGCGCACGCCTGCTGCTTGCGGTTGCCGCAGGTCGACGCAGCGTTGAGTGCGCTGCCTCGGCGCACGCGTGGCGCTGCGCTCCACGTTGCCGAACGCGTTTAAAGTGCGGTTCCTCTCACGCACGCGACTGGCATGGCAACACGACGCAAGCTGTGGATCTGTGCAGTGCTGGTAGCAACCACGACCGCAGTGCTGGCGAGCTGGTGGTGGATGCCGGCGCCAACGGCAGTGCCGCAAGTACAGGGTCCGGCTGCGACGCCGTTGGGTTGGTCGGCACGGCTGCAGTGGGTGTCCGGCAACGGAGTGCGTGGCGCGCAGGATGGCCGCGCGGCCGACGCGCAGTTTGCCGACCCCTATGGTCTTGCGATCGATGCGCACGGCACGCTGTACATCGCCGACGGTGGCGACAACAACCGTGTCCGCACCGTGCTCGCCAACGGCAGCGTGCAGACCCTTGCTGGCGGGCGGGAAGGTTTTGCCGATGGCATCGGCACGGCCGCAGCGTTCAATACGCCCTCGGGGATCGCCTTCGACACGGCCGGCAATCTGTACATCGCCGATACCGGCAATCACGCGATCCGCAAGCGCACGCCGCAAGGCGTGGTGACCACCCTCGCTGGCGACGGCAGTGCAGGATTTCGCGATGGTGCGGCGGCGCAGGCGCGCTTCAATGGGCCGATCGGCGTGGCGGTGGATGCGCAGGGGCGCGTGTATGTCGCCGATACCTACAACGACCGCATTCGCGTCATTGAGCCTGGCGGTCAGGTGCGCACGCTAGCCGGTGGCGCCTTGCCCGGCATGGCCGATGGCGTCGGCGACCAAGCGCGCTTCGATACCCCGACCGATCTCAAGGTGGATGCCCACGGTGTGGTGTGGGTGGCGGACATGCGCAACGATGCGATCCGCCGTATCGACGCCGATGGCAGCGTCAGTACCTTGGTCGGCGGCGATCCTGCCGACCTCAGCCCGCTGTTGTATCGACCGATGACACTCGCCATCACCCACGACGGCGTGCTGTACGTGGGCGATGCAAGCGGTCGCGTGTTGCAGGTGACGCGCGCCGGGCATGTGGTGACGATGAGCGGCGAGAATGTGATGCAACGCCTGTCGCGCCCGGCGGGGATTGTGGTGGATGCGCAGGGCGCGGTGTATGTCAGCGATGCGGGAAGCGCACGCGTGCATCGGCTGGTGCCGGCAACGGCGACGAACGTTGACGACACGCCCGTGGTCGGGCCGGCCGACGCGCAGCCCTTGCCCATCACCCAAGGCCGCTGGCCGTTGCAACCGCAGGCCGGCTGGCACGAGGTGGTCGGCACGCTCGGCGAAGTGCGCGGCAACTACCAGGGACTCAGCCGCGATCATCTGCATGCGGGCCTGGATATCCGCGGCGATGTCGGTCAGACGGTCTTCGCGATTGCCGATGCCAAGGTGTCCAGCCCCAATGCCAGTTGGGGGCTTGAGCAACTGGGCGAAGGCATGGTGCTGGACACAATCGGCTACATCCATCTGCGCGTGGGCCGCACCGCGCAAGGCAAGCCGCTGGACTCGCAACGTCTCCAGTTGGTGAGCGATGTGGACGGCAAGCCCGAACGCATGCGCGTACTGCGCGGCACGCGATTTTGCGCCGGCGATGCGCTGGGTACGCTCAATGGCATGGCGCATGTGCATCTGACCGTGGGCGCCAACGGCTTCGAGCGCAATGCGGTGCAGCTGGGGTTTGTGGGCTACGCAGATCATGTGGCGCCGCGCATCGACAAGGTGAGCCTGCTCGATGCTGCGGGTCAGCCATTACCGGTGACCAACGGCGTGGTGCAGGTGCCGCGCGCGGCGGCGGTGCAGATCGTGGTGGAGGCTTGGGATCAGGTGGATCGCAATCTGCCGCGGCGCCGGCTGGGGCTGTACGCACTGGGCTATCAAGTGCTGGATGCGCAGGGCGTGGCACTGCCGGGCGAGGCCGCGCCGCGCATGACGATCGTGTTCGACCGCATGCCCGCCGATCCGGCTGCGGTACTCACCGCTTATGCGCCCGACAGCGGCATCACCGTGCATGGCAGCGCGGTGACGCGGTTCCGCTATCTGGTCAGCAACACGGTGCGCGATGGCCGTCTCGGCAACGGGCAGTGGCAGGCCGGTGCGTTGGCACCGGGCGACTACACGCTGCGCATTACCGCACGCGATTACAGCGGCAATACAGCGATGACCAATCGGGATCTGCGCGTGCGGGTGGAATGATCTGCATCGATGGCGGCGGTGATCGTCGGCCACGCGGGATGATCTGAGTGCAGTGCAGTGCAGTGCAGTGCAATTCAATTCAATTCAATTCAATTAGATTTAATTCAATGCTTGGCGCTGGTGTCTCGCCCCGCTCTGGTGTCGCCTCGTTGATGCAGTCGCTCTGTGCACGCAGTTGCACCGCTGGCTGCCGGGCGCAGATGTTGCGTTGAACAGCACCCCGTGAAAGATGCGTGGCGCTACTGCGGCCCGCGCCGGACGCATGCCGACAACAGCCGCTGCAAGGTGTCGGCGCTCCGGCAAGCCTGCGTCTGATTGCTGGTTAGCGCCTGGGTATGCGGACTGATGCCGCGTGCAATCGCTGTTTCAAGCGATGTTGCCGCATCAAGGCGAAGAGTAGGCGCGCGTGCAGGCTGGTTGTGACAAGCATCTGCTGGCCTGCTTGCGATCCACAACCCGATAGCGCCGTCATGCCGAGCATTACCCGGCATGACGACGGCACACTCAGCGTGTCGCCGTTTCCGGCTTGCGCACGCGTTTTGCAGGCGTGGCTTTGCTGTCGGTACCCGGATACAGATTCAACAGCATCAAAGTCACGCCATTGGTCCAGCCGAAGCCGTCCTGCAGTGCGTATTCGCCGCCACCGCCGCCAGCCGCAGCAGCGTCCAGGCCGTATTTTTCGACCAGCTTGTGCTCGCGTGCGAACAGCGCCTGCACCTGGGTGAGGAAACGTTCGCCGATGGTGCGCGCCAGCGCGTCTTCGCCGTAGCGACGCAGGCCGTCCACCGCCACCCATTGCAGCGGCGCCCAGCCATTGGGCTCATCCCATTGCTGTCCGGTCTTCACCGCGGTAGTGGCCAGGCCGCCGGGGCGCAGCAGACGCGCGCGCACCACGGTGGCGGTGCGCTTGGCATGCGTGTCCGACGCCAGGCCGGCAAACAGCGGGTACAGCGCGGCGGCAGTGACCTGGTCGCTCAGCGTGCGCGTCTGCCAGTCGTAGTCGGCGTAGTAGCCGGCCGCATTCCACAGATGCGCGTCGATGGCCTGCTTGCGCTGCTGCGCCAGTGCGGCGTAATCCAGCGTGCACTCGGCGCCCGGCTGCGCGCAGGCCTGGGCCAGGGTGCGCTCCAGGTGATACAGCAGGCTGTTGAGATCGATCGGGATAATGGCGGTGGTGCGGATGGTGCGCAGGTTTTGTCCATCGGCCAGCCAGCGGCTGGTGTAATCCCAGCCACTTTCGGCGCCGGCACGCAGGTCACGGTAGACCTCGGCGGCCGGGCGGTCTTTCACTTCGGCGGCGGTGCGGGTGTCGTGCAGCCAGGCTTCCGGGCGCGGCGTGTCGCGCTCGTCCCAATAGCGGTTGAGCACGCTGCCGTCGGCCAGGCGCACCGCATGACGCGCGGCTTCGCCAGGCTTGAGCCCGTCGCTGCCCTGCATCCAGTACGCGTATTCCTTTTGCAGCTGCGGCAAGTACCGCTGATAGACCGCCTCGCCTTCCACGCCGGCCTGCAGTTCCACCATGTAGGAGAAAAACGGCGGCTGGGAGCGGCTGAGATAATAGGTGCGGTTACCGTTGGGGATATGCCCGTAGGTGTCGATCAGGTAGGCGAAGTTGTCCAGCATCTGGCGGCTGAGCGTGGTCTCGCCGCTCTTCACCAGGCCCAGCATGGTGAAGTAGGAATCCCAGTAGTACACCTCGCGGAAGCGGCCGCCCGGCACCACGTACGGGTGCGGCAGCGCCAGCAGGCTGCTGTGCGGCGGCACGTGGTTCTGGCTGCGCACCAGCTTCGGCCACAACAGATCGATGTGCTCGCGCAGCGCGGTGTCCTGGCGGATGGCGTCGGTCTGCACCGGCGGCGACTCTTCGAAATTGGCATCCACGAACTTGCGCAGATCAAAGCCCGGGTGATCGTGCTGCGCCAGATAGTCGGCGTTGATCAGGGCCGGGTCGCGCAGCGGCAAAAAGTCGACGAAATGTTTCTGGTCGTCGAACAGCTCGCCGCTCTGCACCGCCTGGAACAGTTCCGGGTAGGCCACATCGGGCGTCGGCGGCGTGGACGCAGGCGCGTTGACGACCGGAGTATCCAGCGGCGCGGCAGTCAGCGTGCACGGCGCAACAAACATGCTCAGCGACAGGCCAAGCAGCGACGTGCAACACGGGGGCGCGGCAGAACTCATGGCATCTCCAGAACGGGCAGTGGCGTAGGGCATGGTAAACGACCAAAGTGGCGGGCGGGACTGCGTGAGATGCCGGAACGCCGACAGACTTCGCGCGGTGACAACGGGATTCAGCAAGGTGATCCGGCGCACCGCCGCAACGAGCGCCAATCCATGCGTATCGGCGCGGATCCAGGCAGCTTGAGTGCAGCGATGGTGCACTGAGTTAGGTGCCATCGCTGCAAGAAGCGCGCCAGGGCATGGCAGCGGCCAGCGTTACTGCGCCGGCATCGGGGGCGCCGTCAATGGAGACACTGGGACCATCCGCCGCACCCGTGGTCTGCGTGGCAGTGACCGGGCGCATGTAGGACCTGAGCGGTAGTCACCCTGACGCGCTGGTCTGTGCGGCTGGGTCCGACGTGCCGACATGCAACAAGCATCGGCCGGCGACGACGCCGAAGCGTCGTGGCGGGTGACGCCCGGCATGCAGCGGGCACTGCCTCAGACCCACGCCCCCTGTTCTATCCCCAACAGCGCCTGCAGCCTGCGCGCGTTGGGCACGACCAGGCCGGCGGCGGTATTGTCGAAGATCACCCAGCGTCCGGCTGGCGGCTTCCGCGCAACGTGTGGCGCAGCGCACACCGCATCGTCCAGCGCCTGCAGCGCGCGCTCTTCGTAGCTGCTGCAGTAGACGCGCGGGCTGCCATGCCAGCGCCATCAAGACGGGCCGACGCTCGTGTCCGGTGCTGCTGCCTGGGGTACTTGCGCAGGGTCGGCGGCGCAGCGCGCGATGCGGTGGCGCGTCAGCAGCGCCACCGCGGGTGGCAGGAACAATCTGGCGTGGCGCGGCTCGCAGACCACAGCGCCCTGCCAGCGCCGCCACCCGTGCATCGAAGGTGGCGCTGGGCGGCAATCGCGCACGCCAGCCGGTGAGGCGTTACGTTCAGCCCAGGCATGCGCTCAATGTGAATGGCGGCTGGTCCCTATTGAGCAGACAACGAATTTCAAACGCGCGTAAACGCCGCGCCGGCTAGATTTGCGCGCTCCGGACCGGGGTTGGTGGTGCGGTGCCCGTCTCTTCTCTTATCGGTCTCCCGCATTGTGATTACCCGCAGGAAGGAAGCGCTTGTCCCGCATGTTGCTGCAGCCGCATGCACGGGCGCCATCCTGTTTTTTCTTGCGTGCCTGTTGCTGTACATGCCAGCTCCGCGTCTGACCGTGCAGCAGGATGAAAGCCTGCAGGTGTATTTCCTGCCGCGTCCGCAGGTGACGCCGCCGGCGCCGGTCGAGCCGCCGCCGCAGGAGCAGCCCAAGCGGCAACAGCGCGCCACCGCCGCTTCCGCATCGGCTGCTCGTCGTGCGCCACCGCCCACGCGCACTCCGCCGCCGCAACGCCAGGTCGCTGCCGCCAACGCGCCGGCCGATGCATCGATGGCAGCGCAGCTGTATACCCGCGAAGGCCGTCTGCGCATGCCGCTCGAGACCAAGGTGGACCCGATGGCGCAAGGCGACGCAGTGCCGCCGGGCATGACCGACGCACGGGCGCAGGCCAAGGCGCGCAACGTGATGGAGCGGGTCAACCCGGTGCAGTACCAGGACACGCGCTTTGCCAAGGATTGGAAGAGCGACGGCACGCTGGGCGATGTGGCGATGCAGGAAATGAATCGCGGCATGAAAAAGTTCAACGACATGCTCAACGGGCCGCAGACGCAGGTGGCCAAGGCGCGGCCGCCGCCGGACGTGCGCTTCAATCCTGCATTGGCCGGAAATCAGGCCGAAATGGGCAGCGAAGCCACAGGCGATGCGTACAAGGCTGCGCCGATCGCACACGAAACCTTGCCCGACCTCAAGGGCGAAGCCAGCCGCCGCATCCGCGAGGCATTGGCAACGCTAGAACAACGTAGTGCACGCTGCGACGCGTCCAAGCGTAAATCGTTGCTGTCGCCGGTCCGCACGCATCTGTCCGACCTGGAGCGTGCCGAACACGCGCTCAATAATGGTGCCGACCCGGTATTGGCTGCGCAGCTGTTGCCACGGCAGGCCGACAGCGCCTACGACCTGGCACGCCGCGCGCTGTGGTATGCCGACCGGCAATTGAAGCAGTGCGCGGTGGGGTAGGTGGGGTGTTTGCGGTGCCCCATTCCGCGTTAGAGACCGTCATACGCTTCAAGCCACTTTCCCGCCTGCGGGAGAGCTCATGGTGTCGGGGTAAGGGCACGGTGACAGACCGCCATCTGAGCACAGCGTAGGCATGCGCTGGAAACGCGCCAGGACACCCCTCACCGCTCAAGCCGCGCACCCAACACTGAACTCCACCTTGCAAAGGTGTTGTGCCCATCAGGGTGAGAACAGCTGGCTGGATCGGCCAACGGCTGGCCCCCATCCGCCCTTTGGGCACCTTCCCCCGCAGGCGGGGGAAGGCAGTCCGCCGATCGCTGCCGTGAAGCCCCTCTCCCGGCGGGAGAGGGGTGAGGGTACGGGCAGCGAAGCAGCGGCCTAGGCCAGACTCTGCCGGTAGCGATCCTTCTCTGCGCTCAGCGCAATTTCCGCGCGTAAAAAGACCTGGCCGATCGGTTCGTCGGCGCGGGTGGCCTGTGCTTCGCCGAGTAACACGGTCAGGCCCAGCGCATGTTGCAACTGCGCGACGTCGCGCAGGTGTTGCAACGTGCGTTCGGCATCGGGGTCGCGCAGGACGGCGATGAATTCCGCGCTGTCGGTGACCCGGTCGATGCTGTTGCCCGGCCCCTGCACCAGTGCGGCAAACGCCTGGTCGAGCTGTTGCAAGGTACGGCCGAGCAGCCGCTCGCTCTGGCGTTCTGCCAAGGCGGCCAGTTCCTGCACTTCCAGGATCACCAGCCGGTACGGAGTCTGGGTATCCGCGGCAGCGGCCGGCTGCAGGATGGCGGTGCGTTCTTGTTGCAGTGCTTCCTGACGCCCATCCAGCAGGTTCATGGTGACGCGAGCCAGCGCCTGCAAACCGGTGCGCTGGAGTTCGTTGAGCGAGCGCGGTTCGGTATCGAGCACGCACACAGTACCTAGCGCCACGCCTTCGGTCGTCACCAACGGCATGCCTGCGTAGAAGCGTGCGCCGGTGTCGCCGGTGACCACGGAAATATCGCGGAAACGCGGGTCCTGGGTCAGGTCCGGCACTTCCATCAGGTGGCCGGGGTCGCGGATGGCGTGGTCGCAAACGGCCTGGCTGCGGTCGGTCTGTTGCAACCCCAGGCCAAGTTGCGCCTTGAACCATTGGCGGTCGCGGTCTACCAACGACATCAGCGCGATAGGCGTATCGCAGAGCGATGCGGCCACCTGCACGATGTCCTGATACGTATCTTCGGGCAGGCTGTCGACGATGCGGTAACCATCGAGGACCTGCTGGCGGGAGGCTTCATCTGCCGTCGGCATCTCTTTCATCGGATCAGCCAAGCACCTGTCGAGGAGAGGGTCCAACCTTACCGGAATGGCCGATAACATGGCGTCGATATGAGAGTTGCCGCCGCCGGAAATTGACGTGCTGACGTGACGCGCGGGCTGCGGGCTGTTGATCAGGCCTAGCGAACTGTGTTGCCATCTGCCGATGGTTCAGTTGTTGCTGCGGCCAACCGTCAATCAACGATCAATCGACCAATCAAACAACCGGCCAGCCGTTGCGGTTTAGCGCGAACAACGGACCGAGCCGACTGCAAACCGTGGGCCGACCAATCAATCGGCCATGCGAACAGCCGGGCAATCGAATAACCGGATAACCAACATTCGATCTTCGGCTTTCGGCCAATCGGCGAGTTCACAGCCGGTCAACCAAACGCTCGACCACTCGAGCCGGCGGTCAGTCCGCAACGTGCATTCGGTCAACCAAGCGGTCAACTTGCCGACCGACCGACCGACCGACCGACCGACCGACCGACCGATCAATCAATCAATCAATCAATCGACCGGAGTACCGACCAAGCAAACGAACAACCGACCAATCGAACAATCGATCGGCGCATCACCCAAACCACCGCACACCCAGCAACGCGCAGCTACCCTGCACCCACCTGCCTGCGCATCGCAAGCAGGTGGGTGCAGGGCAGCCGTGAAAACTCAGCACTTGACCGGCTTGCCGTCGGTATCGAGCACGTGCATCTCGCCCAGCTTGCCCGCACCCACCCGCCTGCGCATCGCAAGCGGGTGGGTGCAGGGCATTAGCGAAAACTCAGCGCTTGACCGGCTTGCCGTCGGCGTCCAGCACCTGCACTTCGCCGAGCTTGAGCGCGCGCACCGGGGCTTCGATCTTCTTCAGGTCGCCCACGATCACCCAGGTCATCGCGTCGGGCTTGATGATCTGCGCGATGGCCTTCTGCGCGGCCGGCTGGTCGATCGCTTCCAGGCGCGGCTTGAGCGTCTGCACGTAGTCGTCGGGGCGGTCGAACTGCACGATACCTTCGATCGCGCCGAGCACGGCGGTGGTGGTTTCGTAGCTGCCGGGCAGGGCGCGGATGCTCTGGTTCTTGATCTTTTCGATCTCCTCGCCGGTCAACGGCTTGTCGCCGACGATGGCCCGGGCTTCCTTGAGGATTTCGTTGGCCGACTCGGCGGTCTTGTCGGTCTGCACCGGTGCTGAGAACAGATACGGCCGCTGGCCCTGCGCATCCATCAGACGAGTGCCGGCACCGTAGGCCCAGCGCTTGTTCTCGCGCAGGTTCATGTTCAACCGCGAGGTGAAGGTGCCGCCGAACGCATCGTCAGCCACGCCAATGGCCAGGTTGTCCTGGGTCTTGGTCGACGGTGCCAGCAGGCCGGCCAGGATCACCGACTGCGGGGCATCCGGCCGGTTGATCAGGTACACACGCGGCTTGGGCTGCACGGCCACGTCGACCAGGTTCTTCTTCGGTAGCGGGCTGGCCGGGGCCTTCCAATCGCCAAATGCGGCATCCAGCTGCGGGATGATCTGCGCCAGCGTAGTGTCGCCGGCGACCAGAATGCGCAGGTTGTCCGGGCGCAGCCACTGGCCGTGGAAGGCCTGCAGGTCCTTGGCATTGAGGCTCTTGATCGCCGCTTCGGTGCCGCTGCCGGTGAGCGGAATGCCGTACGGATGCTTGTCGCCGTACAGCAGCGGCGGCAGCGCACGCAGGCCCAGGCTGGTGGGCTTGGTCTTTTCCTGCGCAATGCCGGCCAGCCACTGGCCACGGATGCGTTCGATGTCCGACGGTTTGAATGCCGGGTTGCGCACGATGTCGGAGAACAATTGCAGCGACGGCTGCAGCTGGTCGTTGAGCGCATTGAGCGAGGCGCTGCAGCTATCCAGATCGCAGCCGACGCCGGTGATCGCGCCCAGGCGCTGCTTGCGCTGCGCCACTTCCACCGAATCCAGCGACGCGGTGCTCTCGTTCATCAGGGCGGCGCTGAAGCTGGCGGTGCCGAGCTTCTTGCCCTGGTCGGCGGCGTAACCGGCGTCGAACAGCAACTCGACCTGGGTGACCGGGATGGTGTGGCGCTCGGCCAGTACCACTTCGATGCCGTTCTTCAACTTGCCGCGCTGCAGTTTGGGGAAGCTCAGGTCAGGGAACTGAGTGGTCTTGGGCACGCCGGTGCTGCGGTCCACGGTGGAAGCGGTGACCTTGTACTTGCCGGCGGCGGGCAGCTTGGGCGCCGGCTTGCCCGGTTCGGCGGCGCGCGCGACCACCGCCTTGTCTTCGGCAGCCGGGTCGAAGTCCTTGCTCGCCGGCAACACGGTGAGCAGATAGTCGCCCTTGCCGAACCAGGTGGCGGAGGCCTGCTTGACGCTGTCCACGGTGGCAGCCTGGCCGCGCTGCAGATCTTTTTTGTAGGCACCCGGGTCGCCGCGATAGACCTGGCCCTCGGCCAGGAGCACGGCCTTGCCGGTGAAGCCACCGACCTTTTCCAGCCCGCGCACGAAGCCGGCACGGTAGGCCACCTGCGCGCGCTGCAATTCGTCGGCAGTCGGGCCTTGTGCGATGAATTTCTTGAGTTCTTCGTCGATCACCGCCTCGACCTTGGCCGGGTCCACGCCGTCTTTGACGTCGGCCTGGATCTGCATCTGGCTGGACAGCGCAAACGGCTGCACCGAGGCGGACACGTCATCGACCAACTTGTCCTGATAGACCAGGCGTTGATACAGCCGCGAGGTCTTGCCGCCGCCCAGCACGGTGGTGGCCAGATCCAGCTGGATCATGTCGTCGGTGCCCAGTTGCGGCGCGGCCCAGGTGCGGTAGATGCGCGGCTGCGAGACATGGTCGTGCTGCACGCCGCGCTTCTGCGCGGCCAGCGGTGTGACCCACGGCTGCTGACGCGCCACCGGCTTGCCGGACGGGATATCGCCGAAGTACTGCAGTGCCTTGGCGCGCGCCTGCGCCACGGTGATGTCGCCGGCCAGCACCAGGGTGGTGTTGGCGGCGCCGTAGTTGTCGTTGAACCACTGTTTGACGTCGCCCAGCGAGGCCGCGTCCAGATCTTCCATCGAGCCGATGGTGTCGTGCTGGTACGGGTGATTGGCCGGGAACAGATTGGACAGGATGTTCTGGTCCACGCGGCCATAGGGGCGGTTCTCGCCTTGGCGCTTTTCGTTCTGCACCACGCCGCGCTGGGTGTCGAGTTCCTCCTGGCCGATGGCGCCGAGTAGGTGGCCCATGCGGTCCGATTCCAGCCATAGCGCGGTATCCAGCGCGGTGGTCGGCACGGTTTCGAAGTAGTTGGTGCGGTCGAACCAGGTGGTGCCGTTCATGTCGGTGGTGCCGACCTGTTCCAGCGGTGCAAAGAAGCTGCCCTTGTTGTTTTCCGAGCCGGAGAACATCAGATGCTCGAACAGATGCGCAAAGCCGGTCTTGCCGGCCGGCTCGTCGCCGGAACCGATGTGGTACCAGATGCTCACCGCCACCACCGGCGCCTTGTGGTCTTCATGCACCACCACGGTCAGGCCATTGGGCAGGGTGAAGCGGGTGTAGGCGATGTCCGGAATGGCGCTGCTGTCCGCGGTCTTGGACAGGCTGGCCGGGGCGGCGGCGACAGCGGGGGCAACGGTACCGGCGGCGACGCCGAGCACACCGGCGATCAACAGGGACAGCGGACGCAGCATGTGACACTCCAGAGCAGGACAATCGACCGAGGGTAGTGGCTGCTTGGCGAGGCCGCAAATGCTGTTCGGCATGGGGGTGGTGGGCAGCGCTGGCGGGCTGCCGGGAAGGCGGGCATGGCGACGGCATGCCATGTTGAGTTGAATGGGTGGCGTGAGATCGGGCGCGTGCAGGCCGCAGCGGGCAGCCGTCTGGCTCGGGGGTCGGGCAACGCTGGCATCACAGGTGCCACGGACAGCAAGGCCGCACGGTGAGTGGCTCGCCTGGGCCGTGTTGGCTTAGCGCTACCGGCACGCGGAAACCACGGGATCCGGCGTAGGCGCCACGACGGCTGGCGACCGAGCCCCGCCACGCGCCCGCACGTAAACCCACGACGCACGGCTGCAGCGGCCAGGTGCACACGCCAGCTTGGTCGTTTCGCCACTGCGGCTCTCTCCCACAGACCGCCAAGGGTTTGGAGCAGCTAACAAGGCGATTGTGCAGCCGCCAGGCGCGTGCGGCCGGTGCGCGGTGCGGCATGTACCACTCGGACACGTCGGCTCCTCCGTGCCGTCCATAACCACCTGACGACTGCTCGTTACGTTTTGTTAGCCACTCTTAATCGGCCGCAAGCGCGCCCGGCTGGGTGCACTCAAGTTGATCCTCGCCTCGCCGTTACCTGGTGCGACCTACCTTGCCCACACGCCGCCCGCCCATCACGCCATGACCGTCCTGTTGCCGCCCGTGCCGATTCCCGCCAACGACGCCTTGCGCGTGGACGCGGTCCGCCGGCTGGGGGTGCTGGACACCGAGGCCGAGGCCGAGTTCGACGATATCGCCTGGCTGGCGGCGCATGTCAGCGGCGCCCCGATGGCACTGGTGTCGCTGCTGGATGCCGACCGGCAATGGTTCAAGGCGCGCTGCGGCACCGACCTGGAGGGCACGCCGCGTAGCGTGTCGTTCTGCTCCTACGCGGTGATGGGCACCGAGTTGATGGAGGTCCCCGACGCCGAGGCCGACCCACGCTTCGTCAACAACCCGTTGGTGACCGCCGCACCCGGTGTGCGCTCCTATGTCGGGGTGCCGCTGATCGGTCGCGAAGGCTATGCCTACGGCACCCTGTGCACGCTCAGCACCAAATCGCGCGTGCTCGACGAACATCAGAAACAGGCGCTGATCCGTCTCGCGCGGCAGGCGGTCAGCCAGCTGGAAGCGCGCCGCGATCGGCGCGATGCGCAGGCGCAGCGGCAGACGTTGAGCATGTTGCTGGAAGCCATGCCCGACGGCGTGGTGGCCTGCGGCACCGACGGCCTGCTGCGCGAGTTCAACAACGCCGCTAGGCAATGGCATGGCACCGACCTCCGCGTGCTGCCACCGGCGCAATGGGCGCAGCATTTCGATCTGTACAGCGCAGACGGCAACGCTCTGCTGCCCACCGAGGCCATTCCGCTGCTGCGTGCCTGGCGCGGCGAGCACGTGCGCAATGCCGAACTGGTGATCCGTGCCAACGGTCAGCCTCCGCGCAGCGTGCTATGCAATGCAGACCCGGTGGTCGGCGACAAGGGCACTGCGTTGGGCGCGGTGTGCGTGATGCACGACATCACCCAGCTCCGGGGTGCGTCGGCGGCCTTGTCTGCCGAGCGCGCGCGGCTGCAGGCGCTGGTGGATGCCTCGCAGGACGTGGCAATCATCGCCTTCGACCCGCAGGGGCGCATCGAGCTGTTCAATCCCGGTGCCGAACAACTGCTGGGCTACGCGGCCGACGAAGTGCTGGGCAGCTGCCCGTCGCGGTTCCATCTGCAGGCCGAGCTGGAGCGCCACATGGCCACATTGGCGTTGTCGCCGCCGGCATATGTGGAACTGGCTGCGGCCGCTGCCGGCAATGTGCTGACCGAAGAACTGTGGACGCTGGTGCGCAAGGACGGCGAGCTGCGCCGAGTGCGGCTGTGCTTCAACGTCATCCACGATGCGCAGCAAGGCCTGGCCGGGTATCTGGCCATGGCCATCGACGTCACTGCGGAGCTGCAGGCGCAGGCTGCCGCGCAGCTGGCCGCCGAACGCTTCACCGGCGCCTTCGAAACCGCGCCGCAGGGTATGGCCATCGTCTCGCTGGAGGGCGCCTGGCGCGACGTCAATCCGTCCTTGTGCGGCATCCTCGGTTACCCGCGCGAGCAATTGCTGCGTACGACCTTCCAGCAGATCACCCACCCGGACGATCTGGAAATGGACCTGCAACTGGTGCAGGAACTCATCGCCGGCAAGCGCGATAGCTACAGCCTGGCCAAGCGTTACATCAGCCAGCAAGGCGCGGTGATCTGGGCGCAGTTGTCGGTGTCGCTGGTGCGCGACGGCAGCGGTGCGCCGGTGCATTTTGTCTCGCAGATCCAGGACGTCACCGAGCGCCATGTCGCTGCCGAACGTCTGGCAGAAAGCGAAGCGCGGCTACGCGCGATCAGCGATGCCACCCCGGCGCTGGTCAGCCAGTTCGATGCCAGCCAACGCTGCCTGTTCGCCAACGAAGCGCACCGCGATTGGCTGGGCGTGGAGCCGGCCAGCCTGGTCGGCGCGCCGATCACGCATCTGCTGGGCGCGTCGCTCAGCGCGACCGCACGCACCGCATTGGCGCAGGTGGCCGACGGGCAACGCGCCAGTTTCGAGCATGTGTTGCATGTGGGTGGCAGCGCACGCGATGTGGAGATCACCCTGGTGCCGGAAACTCGACGCATGCTGGACGGTGCACAAGGGTTTTTCCTGATGGCGCAGGACGTCACCGCGCACAAAACATTGCACCGCCTGATGCACGAGCGTGCCACCCGCGATGCGTTGACTGGCCTGCCCAACCGCCATGCCTGGACCGAGGCATTGCAGACCGCCGTGCTGCAGGCGCATCGGTTGCAGCGCGCGGTGGCGGTAATGTTTCTGGATCTGGATGGCTTCAAACGCATCAACGACACCTATGGCCACCGCGCCGGCGACGCAGTGCTGGTGGAATTCGGCCATTGTCTGCAGCGCGCGGTGGAAGGCCGTTACCTGGTGGCGCGTCTGGCCGGCGACGAATTCGTGGTGTTGCTGGACAATCTGCAGACGCCCGACGCCGACTGCGCCCGGGTTGCCGAGCGCATCCGCCATGCGGCGTCCGCTGGTGCCTTGTTTGGCGAGCAGCGGCTACCGATCCAACCCAGCATCGGCATCGCCTGGCAGCACGGCGACCAGGTCGAGGCGGCAAGCCTGATGCATGCCGCAGACAAAGCGATGTATGCCGCAAAGAATGCGCGCTTCAGCAAGGACGCAGCGATGAACGGCCGCGAGGCTGCGCGTTGAGGAAAGCGGTAACGGCGATTCCTTTATCGGCCGATGGGGCACCCTCACCCCAACCCCTCTCTCGGTGGGAGAGGGGCTTGAACAGCGAAGCGTGTTGCGCTGTTCCTTCTCCCCTCGGGGGAAGGTGCCCGAAGGGCGGATGAGGGGGCGTTGCGCGAAGCGCACCCGCACACGCTATTCCGCTTGCTACGCCGCTTGCCCGACGCCGTGGCGCTGCATCGACGCAGACTGCGCCGGTGCCAGTTGGAACATGGCCACTGCGCGCGTCAGATCCGCTGCCTGATCTTCCAGGCTGCGCGCCGCCGCAGTGGCTTCTTCCACCAGCGCCGCGTTCTGCTGGGTCATCTCATCCAGCTGCATCACCGTGGTGCTGACCTGTTCGATCCCGGCGCTCTGCTCGGTGCTGGCGGCGGTAATCTCGGCCATGATCTCGGTCACGCGCTTCACCGAACTGACCACCTCGGTCATGGTGCTGCCGGCCTGCTGCACCAGCGCCGAGCCTTGTTCCACCTTTTCCACCGAGTCGGAAATCAGCTGTTTGATTTCCTTGGCCGCACCGGCCGAGCGCTGCGCCAAGGCACGGACCTCGGTTGCGACCACCGCAAAGCCGCGGCCTTGTTCACCGGCGCGCGCCGCTTCCACTGCCGCATTCAAGGCCAGGATATTGGTCTGGAAGGCGATGCCATCGATGACGCCGATGATGTCGGAAATGCGTGCTGACGATTGCGTGATCGCCTGCATGGTGGTGACCACTTGCTGCACCACGCGGCCGCCGCTTTCGGCGACATCGCCGGTGCCTTTGACCAGTTGATTGGCCTGGCGCGCGTTATCTGCATTCTGGCGCACGGTGGAGGTCAATTCTTCCATCGATGCGGCGGTTTCTTCCAGGTTTGCGGCCTGATGTTCGGTACGCGTAGACAGGTCGGTGTTGCCGCTGGCGATTTCACCGGCCGCGGTATTGATCATCTCGGCCGAATGCTGGATGCCCTGCACGATGCTGGTCAGCTGGATCGCGGTGCGGTTGGCGGCATTTGCCAAGCGGCCAAAAGCACCTTCGTAATGCGATTCCACCCGCTGCGACAGATCGCCATCGGCGATGGCGGCCATGATGCGGCCCACATCGTCCAGACCGGCATCGGCCTGCTGCATCAGACGGTTCAAGGCCTGCACCATTTCCGCAAACGCAAACTGATAGCGCGCCTGCTCGCCGCGTGCGGAAAAATCGCCACGCGCGGCGGCATCGGCCAGACGCGCGATGTCGCTGTTGATCGCCGACAGGTTGCTCTTCACCGTATCCAGCGCTTCATGCAATGTCGCGCGTTGGCCGGGCAGGCGGCGCATATCGCGGCGCAGATCGCCACGGCCGTATTCGCTCATGACATCCATCGCCTCGTTGATGGCGTCCAGATGTTCGAACACCACCGTGTTCACGCCATGCGCCAGGCTGCCGTAGTCGCCGGGGAAATCCTCCGGGATGCGGTGCGCGATGTTCTCGCCCTGCTGCAGGCGGATCATGGTCTGCATCTCGCCGTTGAAGCGCTGCAGCTGGTTCTGCATCTGCTGCATGCTGTGCATCAACTGCCCGGTTTCATCGCGCGATTCCACCCGGATGTCGTTGTCGAAGCGGCCCGAGGCAATCGCCTCGGCGGTGCGTGAGGCGGCGCGTAACGGTGCGGCCATCGCCGAGGCGATCAACCAGCACAGGCCGATCACCATCGCCACCAGAGCGCCGCCGATCAAGGTCAGCGTCCGCGTAAAGCCCCACGCCTGCACCTGGATGTCTTCGGCGTACACGCCCATCACCAGCACCCAGTTCCAGGCCGGAAACGTCTTGGCATAGCTGATCTTGGGCAGCTGTTCTTTCTTGCCCGGCTTGGGCGCGTCGTAATAGCTGAAGCCATCGCCGCTGTCGATGGCGGTCTTGATATCGCGGTACACGTACTGCCCGGCATCGCTCTTGTAATCGGACATGTCGGTGCCGACCGGGCGCTTGGGATGCATCAGGATGCGCATCTGCGGGTCGACGATGAAAAAGTAATCCACGCCATCGTTGGTGCGCATGTCGGCCAGCGTCGTGCGTGCCGCTTCTTTTGCCTGATCGACGTTGAGCTCGCCGGCTTTGACCTTGTCGGCGTAATGCTGCATCACCGTGAGGCCCATCTCGACCTCGGTCCTGACGCTGAGTTTGCGCGCCTCGACCAGATCCAGATATTGCAGACGCGCTGCGGCAACGGCCAGCAGGATCACGCCCACCGTCAACAGTGTGCACAACAGGACGAACTTGCGGGTCAGCGGGAGATTGGCAACATGGCGACGCAACAGGGAGACAACGGGCATGGCAACAGCATCCAGAACGCGCCGCGCAGGGCGCTATGTCATGGATAACGGCTGATTCACATGCGGGTTGAATACTGATTGCGGCAGCGTCTGCTTATAAAAACCGCAGCGCCCATGCAACGTAGGAGCGCACCTGGGCGCGATGCGGCGTTACCGATAAGGCCTCATCGCGCCCAGGTGCGCTCCTACCAACGGCCTGCTGTCGTTAGACAGATCGCAGGCACGACATGTCGATCAATTTGCTTGGTCGATCAATCGCGGCGTATCGCCATCTCCTGGACATCCAGGCGGACGGTCGCGCGATACGACGGCGGCCACGCAACGCGCGGCCGCCTTTCACATCAGCTTGCTGCGCAGAAGCCGAACTCGGCCGTTGCACCGGCGGCCAGCGTGCGGTTGAAATCCACACCGCTTGCGCGCAGGGTGCTGCCGCTCTGCGACCACACCACATTCCAGGCGTTGTTGACGGTGCCGGTCACCGGCACCGTCACCGACCAGGTACCGCTTCCGGTACCGGTGTTGGTGACCTGCACGCGGTTACATGCGCCGCCGCTCCAGCTGCTGTCCACGATGACCTTGGTGCTGAAGGTGCCGGTGCCCGGGGTCGGCGTGGGCGTAGGAGTCGGAGTGGGTGTTGGAGTGGGCGTGGGCGTCGGGGTAGGCGTGGTGCTGCCCACGGTGCCCCACAAGGTGCGCAGCAGCGTCATCTTGTCCTGGCGCACCGTGGTCCAGTCGTCGCGCAGGATGCCGCCGGTATCGCCGCTGTTGGGGTTCCACGACCAGTAGAAGCCTTCGTTGATGCCCTTGCTGCGCAGGTACTTCACCAGCGCGTCCTGCCACACCTTGTCGCGCGCATCGCCTTCGCCGTACTTGCCGCCGAACTCGCCCAGCAGCAGCGCGTACTTGCCGGCAAACTGGCCGAAATGACGGTCCCAGATAGCCGGCATGTTGTTGGGGAAGTTGCTGTCGTTGAAGTACGACTGCACATAGACGTCCGGGCCGTACACATGCGGTGCCAGCAGCAGACGGTTGGCCGGAATGTTCAACGGGGTACAGGCCAGCGGCTGCAGGTTGCCGCCCCAGTAGATGCCACCGTTGGTCGAGCACACCGGGTTATCGGTGATGCCTTCCACCGCGATGATCCACTTCGGCGCCACTGCCAGCACGGCGGCCGAACCGCGTTCGGCGGCCTTGTTCCAGTCGGTAGCGGCGTTGCCGGTGCCCCAGGTGGCGGCGCCGTGCGGCTCGTTCTTCAGATCCAGGCCGAGCACGTACGGCACGTTCTTGTAGCGGTTGGCCACAAAGCGCAGATCGGCCAGCCACTGCGCTTCGGTGTAGGAGCCGGTGTACCAGAGCTCGGAAATGCCGGCGCAATCGGGGGTGTGGTGATCCAGCAGCACGTACATGCCGCGCGCGTTGAATTCGTTGATCACCTTGTCGAGGATCTGCAGCGAGGTCAGGCCCTGCAGGTCGGCGTTGCGGCTGTAATCGATGCTGCTCGGCATGGTGTCGCTGCGCAGCGTGGCCGGGCAGAACGGCAGGCGCACGGCATTGAAGCCCAGGCCCTGCATCTGATTGATCATCTCTTTCCAGTTGCGCGCCCACAGGCCATGCATGACATGGTTGCCGGTTTCGAAGCCAAACACGTTGACGCCCTTGAGCTGCACCACCTTGCCGCTGTCGTCGACAACCCGGTTGTTGCTGATGGAATAGCTGAACGCCGGGGCGGCGGCCAAGGCCAGCGCGGTGGCCAGTGCGAGCGTACTTGCGGTCCTGAAAATGGACATGGTGATCTCCCTAGATAACCGAACTCGACACCCGAGCGCGGTGAGGGGGGCATCTTGGTCTGCGTCCGCGTCGCGCGGCGTGATCGCAGCCACAGAAAAGCGCATTGGCGCACAGATCACAGGTGGGCTGCGGGCGCGGTCGCTTTCCCGCACACTATCGTCGCTGCGCGCTGTCCGCAGGCTGTCCTTTTTGTCCCCGGAGTGTCCCCCAATGTCTTTCCTGCGTGCCGAACTGGCGCAATGGCGCGCTTCACCTGCGCGCGAACTGATGGCCGGTGCGGTCGCAACATTTGCCCTGATTCCCGAAGTGATTGCGTTCGCCTTCGTGGCGGGCGTCGACCCGCAAGTCGGCCTGTTCGCGTCCTTCGTTATCGGCATCGTGATTGCATTTTGCGGTGGACGCCCGGCGATGATTTCTGCCGCGGCCGGATCGGTGGCGCTGGTGGCCGCACCACTGGTGGCGGCGCACGGGCTGCCATATCTGTTGGCGGCCGGGCTGCTGGCCGGCGCGGTGCAAATCCTTTTCGGGCTGCTGCGCTTGGGCGTGCTGATGCGTTTTGTCAGCAGCTCGGTACGCACCGGGTTTGTCAATGCGCTGGCGGTGCTGATCTTCGCCGCACAGCTGCCGCATCTGCTGGGCGCCAACCTCACCAGCTGGGTGATGCTCGGTGTGGGCCTGGCGATCATCTACGGGCTGCCGCGCTTGCGCGTGCCCGGCCTGTCGGCGATTCCCTCGCCGCTGTTGTGCATCCTGCTGCTGACCATCGCCGGCAGCGCCCTGCACCTGCCGCTAAAGACCGTGGCCGATCTGGGCAAGCTGCCCAATGCGCTGCCGTTCCTGCAATGGCCGGCCGTGCCGATGACGCTGGAGACGCTGCGCATCATCGCGTTGCCGGCGTTGGCCATCGCCATGGTGGGTCTGCTCGAATCGATGATGACCGCGCGGGTGGTCGACGAACTCACCGATACCCCCAGCAACAAGAACCGCGAGTGCACCGGGCTGGGCATCGCCAACACGGCCGCCAGCCTGTTCGGCGGCATTGCCGGCTGCGGCATGATCGGCCAGACCGTTGGCAACGTGAAGTACGGCGGTCGTGGCCGGCTATCGACGTTGTTCGCCGGCGTGTTTCTGCTGATCCTGATGGTGTTGCTCAAGCCGTGGGTATCGCAGGTTCCGGTGGTGGCATTGGTGGCGATCATGGTGATGGTGTCGGCCGAGACCTTCGACTGGCGTTCGCTGCGCACCGTGGTCACCCACCCGCGTACCTCCAGCGTGGTGATGTTGGCCACCGTGGCGGTGACTCTGGCCACCCACAATCTGGCTGCCGGCGTGGCGGTGGGCGTGGTGCTGAGCGGGGTGTTCTTTACCTTCAAGGTGGCCGGGCTGCTGCAGATCGCGCATAGCGATGGCGCAGATGGCGTGCGCACCTACAGCGTGCGCGGGCAGGTGTTCTTCGCCTCGGCCGATGTGTTCATCGACGCCTTCGACGCGCGCGAGGTGCCCGGCCGCGGCGTGGTGATCGACGTGAGCCGCGCGCATTTCTGGGACATCACCGCCGTGGCGGCGTTGGACAAAGTGGTGCAGCGGCTGCGGCATCACGACCTGGACGTGCAGGTCAAGGGCCTGAATGCCGGCAGCCGCCGCCTGATGCAGCGGCATGCGCTGGGCGAAGACGCGTTGGAATCCGCGCTGCCCTGAGCATTCCAGGGCAGCCGTCCCCAGCGGTGTCGCGGGCGGGCGTGTCCGCTGCTCAGCGGCGGCTGGCCGCGCGCTGAGCCTTGGCGGCTGCCGACCTCAAGTTTGCGGCTGGGGCGCCGATGAACCGGCATCCTGATTGCCGGTCGTTGTCGTGAAGCCTGCGCATTGCCACTCCAGTTGTCCGCCAGCCCGCCGTGTCCGGCAAGGCGGGCCTGCGTCTGCATCTGCGTACCGGCCGAGCCGCCAATGAGCGCCACGCCGTTGCTGGAACGGATGGTGGACATGACCGCCATCCGCGATGCCGATCTGCTCGATCTGAGCCTGTTGCGCACCATGCGCGAGCTCTGCACCGCCGAAGAGCTGTCGCTGCTGCGCATCGCCCCGGATGGCCGCACCATGGCCGAAACCCGCCTGCACGACGACGGCCGCTTGTCGCTGACGGTGGCCGAGCTCAAGGATGCGCAGATGCGCGCCCAGCTGGTCGATGTGCATGGCCCGGGCGATGTGGTGCACCTGCACCAGAATGGCCAGGCGCTATTGGTCTATCCGATGATGGAAGCGCGCGGTATCCGCACCTGCCTGCGGGTGGGCGGTGCACGCCCGCCCGGTGCCGCCGAACAGGCGATGCTGCAGGGCTTTGCACGCTTCTTCCAGAATTACCGCAGCCTGCTCGACGACGCGCAGCGCGACGCGTTGACCGGCCTGCGCAATCGCAAGACCTTCGACGATGTGATCCTGCGGCTGTTCGCAGGCGGGGCAGAGACGCCGGCCAACGAAAGCGTCTGGCTGGGCATCGTGGATATCGATCATTTCAAACGTGTCAACGACACGTTCGGTCATCTGTATGGCGACGAAGTGCTATTGCTGGTCGCGCAATTGATGCAGCGCGCGTTCCGTCAGGACGATCTGCTGTTCCGCTTCGGCGGCGAAGAATTCGTGATCGTGCTGCGTGGCGTGGAGCGCGATGTTGCGATCAGCCTGTTCGAGCGGTTTCGGCTTGCCGTTGCCGAGCATGTGTTCCCGCAGGTCGGGCAGGTCACGCTCAGCACCGGCATCGTGGAGCTGACGCACGGGCGCCTGATCAGCCAGCAGCTGGACGAAGCGGACAAGGCGCTGTACTGGGCCAAGCAGCACGGCCGCAATCGCGCCGTGGTGTACGCCGAGCTGATCGCCAGCGGGCAATTGCTGCAGACCATGCAACAGACCGGCAGCGTGGACCTGTTTTAAGCGCGCGCATCGCCCTCGCCCTACCGCGTGCAGGCGTGCCGACAGCCGGTCCGGCGCAGCGCGGTCATCGCAGGCGGCCATCCCGCGACATGCTGCCGCTTGCACGCGCGGGTGGCTACACTCCAGGGCTGTCTGATATCTGGGGTATGCAATGAAGCGACTTGCCGTGGGACTCTTGGCAATGGCGGTCTCGACCGCAGTGATGGCGCAGGCGCCGACGTTCGATGGCGCGCGCATCTCGCGCGACGTCAAGGAGCTGGCCTCCGATGCCTACGAAGGCCGCGGCCCGGCCACTGCCGGCGAAGAAAAAACCATCGCCTACCTGAGCAAGCAATTTGCCGACGCGGGCCTGCAGCCCGGCGGCGATCTCAAAGATGGCAAGCGCCTGTGGACCCAGGCGGTGCCGTTGCGCCGCGCCGATATCGTCGGTGCACCGACGCTTGCGCTGGCCAATGCCGGCAAGCTGCAGGCGCTGACGCAAGGCAAGGAGATCGCTATCCGCGCTGCGCTGGATGGTTCGTCCAAGGTCGACATCGCCAACGCGCCGCTGGTGTTCGTCGGCTATGGCGTCAAGGCGCCGGAGCGCGATTGGGACGACTTCAAGGGCGTGGATCTGAAGGGCAAGATCGCGGTGGTCCTGATCAACGACCCCGACTTCGAAACAGGCAAGGGCGCCTTCGATGGCGCCGGCATGACCTATTACGGCCGCTGGACCTATAAGTACGAAGAGGGCGCACGGCAGGGCGCGCTCGGCGTGCTGGTGGTGCACGAAACCGCGCCGGCCTCCTATGGCTGGGACACCGTGGCCAGCTCCAACACCAACACCATGTTCGATGTGGTGCGCGACAACCCGCGCGCCGCGCATCCCACCGTGGAAGGCTGGATCCAGCGCGATCTGGCCACCGCGATGTTCAAGCGCGCCGGGCTGGATTTCGATGCGTTGAAGAAGCAGGCGCAGACCCGCGGCTTCAAGCCGGTGGAGCTCAAGGGCCAGGGCCTGAGTGCCAGCTATCAGGTCAAGTCCGACGTGATCACCTCGCACAACGTGGTGGCACGCCTGGAAGGCAGCAAACGCCCCGACGAGACGCTGATCTACAGCGCGCATTGGGACCATATCGGCGTGGGCAAGCCGGACGCGCGTGGTGACACCATCTTCAACGGTGCGCTGGATAACGCCAGCGGCACGGCGGCGTTGCTGGAACTGGCGCGCGGGTTTGCCAGCGGCCCCAAGCCGGAGCGCTCGGTGGTGTTTCTGGCCGTCACTGCCGAAGAAAAGGGCTTGCTGGGCTCGGAGTTCTACGCCTCCAAACCGCTGTATCCGCTGGACACCACGGTGGCGGTGATCAACATGGACGGCATGAACCCGTTCGTGCCTTCGCGCGATTTCGGCATCTATGGCACCGCAAAACTCGAGTTGCTCGATCAGCTCAAGACCGTGGCGGCGCAATCCAAGCTACGCTACACGCCCGACCCCAAGCCGCAGGCGGGCTATTTCTTC
Source organism: Xanthomonas sp. Leaf148 (assembly GCF_001423585.1). GTDB lineage: Bacteria > Pseudomonadota > Gammaproteobacteria > Xanthomonadales > Xanthomonadaceae > Xanthomonas. The sequence goes on from NZ_LMOP01000009.1 coordinate 65,760, forward strand.
CGCTCCGATCATTTCTCCTTCGCCAAGCGTGGTGTGCCGGCGCTGTCGTATGCGGCCGGGCAGGATTGGGAAGTGGGCGGCATTGCCGCAGGCAAGGCGGCATCGGACGACTACACCGCCAAGCGCTATCACCAGCAAGGCGATGAGTGGAAGCCGGATTGGACCTTCGCCGGTGCCGCGCGCGATCTGGGCGTGCTGTACACGCTGGGCCAGCAGTTGGCCGATTCGCGCCAGTGGCCGAACTGGAGCAGCGACTCGGAATTCCGCGCCACCCGCGATGCCAGCGAGGCCGCGCGCAAGTAAGCCATGTTGACGCGGCAGGGCAGGAGCGTGCGACCAAGCATCGCCGCGCCCATCCTTGCCGCAGTCGCCTTTCACGTGGCACGTAGAAGGCCGTGCGCTGCGGTGAATTTGTCGCACGCGATACCTGGTGTGGGGCAGGCCGCAGCGCAGCGCGGGATTGGATACGCCGCATCGCCGCATCGCATTGCGTGTCATGGCTCCAGCGCAAGCCGCAAGAGCGGCCCAACAACCGCCGCGCCGATGCCCATGCAGCTCAACGCGAGATCGCGCCACGCGGCATGATCTGCGCAGCACGTCGCTTCGATAGTCCGCGTCATCGCGTTTCCGGCACGCCCGACATCCTGCAACCGGTTGCACTGCTGTGTGCCACGGATGGCACAACGTTTGCATCGATAGCGGTCATTGCGTGATTTGCAGGCCGTGACAGCACGCGCCCCAGACTGCAATCTGTTGGGGTTGCGTTCGGTCGTTACCGCGTAGTCTGCCGCGCGGTCTTCGTCGGGAGGGGCGAAGACTGCACGATGGCCTTCGTTTCCTTTAACGGTCGATTCTTTAGGATGAGCCGCGACGTTGCGTCGCCGCCAGGAGAGTTTGTGCATCGGAGTGGTTTCATAGCTGCCAATACCGCGACCTGGTCGCACGCCGCCGGGCACCTTGCCCGTGCGACGCGCTTTGTACGCTCGCTACGCGTGGCGGGGATGGATCTCCCGCTGCAGACCGCACTGTCGCACGCGTGCGACGGGCAGCCTTGATGGACGGCACCGTGACCCTTCCCCCCGCACCAACTGCAATCCCCCCCCTATCCGCCCTCGACGCCGGCCAGCCCACGCTGCCACCGGAAGCGCCGTTGGCGATGCCCGAACAGAGCTTGCGCGAAGGCAGCCTGCAGGTGCGCCATCAGCGCACCTCGCCGGTCGGCATCGGCGTGCGCCGTTTCTATTTGATCGGCGGCACCTTCGTCACTACCTCCATCGCGGTGTGGGTGATGCTCAGCGTGCTGTGGCCCGACGGCGTCAGCGTGCTGGAAGGCTGCCTGCTTGGCCTGTTCGTGCTGCTGTTCGCGTGGATCGCGATGTCCTTTGCCAGCGCCGTGGCCGGTTTCATCACCGTGGTGGCGCGCGCCGGGCGCAAGCTCGGCATCGACCCCGAGCAACCGCTGCCCACGCTGCGCTCGCGTACCGCGTTGTTGATGCCCACCTACAACGAAGATCCGCGCCGCCTGCTGGCAGGCCTGCAGGCGATCTACGAATCGGTGGCCGAAACCGGCCAGCTGGAGCACTTCGACTTCTTTGTGCTCAGCGACACCACCCGCGATCACATCGGGCGTGCCGAAGAACTGGTCTACAACGAGCTGTGCGACCGCGTCGACGGGCATGGCCGCATCTTTTACCGCCGCCGCGCCGACAATGCCGCGCGCAAGGCCGGCAATGTGGCCGACTGGGTGCGCCGCTTCGGCGGCAGCTACCCGCAGATGCTGATCCTGGACGCCGACAGTGTCATGACCGGCGACACCATCGTGCGGCTGGTCGCCGGCATGGAAAACAACCCGGACGTGGGCCTGATCCAGACTCTGCCCGCCGTGGTCAACGGGCAGACGCTGTTTGCGCGCATGCAGCAGTTCGGCGGCCGCGTGTATGGGCCGATCATCGCCTTCGGCGTGGCCTGGTGGCATGGCGCCGAAAGCAATTACTGGGGCCATAACGCCATCATCCGCACCCAGGCGTTCGCCGATCACGCCGGCCTGCCGTCGTTGCGCGGGCGCAAGCCGTTCGGCGGGCACGTGCTCAGCCACGACTTTGTGGAAGCGGCGCTGATGCGCCGCGGCGGCTGGGCCATGCACATGGTGCCGTACCTGCAGGGCAGCTACGAAGAAGGCCCGCCCACGCTCACCGACCTGTTGATCCGCGACCGCCGCTGGTGCCAGGGCAACCTGCAGCACGCCAAGGTGGTGAGCGCCAAGGGCCTGCACTGGATCAGCCGCATGCACATGCTGATCGGCATCGGCCATTACTTCACCGCGCCGATGTGGGGCCTGCTGATGCTGATCGGCATCGGCATTCCGCTGGCCGGCGGCGGCATTGATCTGGCCGGCGACCTGCCGTTCTCGCCTGCGCGCTACTGGCATGGCAGCAGCCAGGGCAATGCGATCTGGATCTTCATCTGCACCATGTTCGTGCTGCTGGCGCCCAAGCTGCTGGGCTATATCGCGTTGTTGCTCAACCCGCGCGAGATGAAGGCCTGCGGCGGCGCCATTCGTGCGCTGCTGAGCATCCTGCTGGAAACCGTGCTGGCCGCGCTGATGGCGCCGGTGGTGATGTACCTGCAGTCGCGCGGCGTGTTCGAAGTGCTGGCCGGCAAGGACTCCGGTTGGGATGCGCAGGTGCGCGACGACGGCAAGCTGTCGTGGCCGGCGCTGTTGCGCAGCTACGGCGGGCTGACTGTGTTCGGCTTGTTCATGGGCGCGGTGGCGTACACCGTCTCGCCGTCGCTGGCCGCCTGGATGGGGCCGGTGATCGTGGGCATGGCGGTGTCGATCCCGGTGGTGGCGCTGACCTCGCTGCGTCGCAGCGGCCTGGCGCTGCGCCGTGCCGGTATTTTCTGCATCCCCGAAGAGCTCGACCCGCCCAAGGTGCTGGTGCGTGCGTCCGAACTGCGCCGCGCCGCCGCGCTGGAACCTTCGCTGATCTGAGCGGCTGGGCCTGCTGGCCTGATTGGACCCAGCGTGCTGCGCCGATGCTCGCCGGCCACGCTGTGTCGCCGTTACCGGTGCTACGCCGGCAGCGTCTGCATTGACGAAGGGCGCGGCCCACACATGGCCACTGCGCGACGGCAAATCGCCGCACGCGCTCCGGGTGACCGGCGCGTTCGAGCCCACGTGATCGGGTCAGGACCGGTGCGCAAGGCATAATGCCCGGCCCCCAAGCGGAGCTGGATGATGCTGGAAGTGATCGAACGCGAGACCGGACCCAACCCGCAGTGGACCGTGCTGTGGTTGCACGGCCTGGGGGCCGACGGCAGCGACTTCGCGCCGATGGTGCCGGAATTGGTGCGCCCGCAGTGGCCGGCGCTGCGCTTCGTGTTCCCGCATGCGCCGATCCGCCCGATCACCATCAACAATGGCGTGCGCATGCGTGGCTGGTACGACATCGTCGGTATGGATTTCGCCAGCCGTGCCGACAAGGTCGGCATCGCCGAATCGGTCGCCCAGGTCGAAGCCCTGATCGCCCATGAGCAGGCGCGTGGCACGCCGCCCGAGCGCATTCTGCTGGCGGGGTTCTCGCAAGGCGGCGCAGTGACATTGGCCGTGGGCCTGCAGCGCAGCGTGCCGCTGGCCGGGTTGATCGCGCTGTCGACCTACCTGCCGGACCCGGCAGCGGCCGCCAGCCAGTTGCAGCCGGCCGCCATCCGCCAACCGGTGTTCATGGCGCATGGCAGCGCCGACCCGGTGGTGCCGTTCGCTGCCGGCCAGGCCAGCATGCAGGCCCTGCGCGCGCTCGGCTTCGCCCTGGAATGGCAGACCTACCCGATGGGCCATCAGGTCTGTCTGGAAGAAATCGAAGCGCTGCGCAACTGGATGCAGGCGCGCTTCACCGCCGCCTGAGCCCATGGCCACCGGCGCCCCGCAGATCACCTGGATGCCGGACCTGTGCCGGCTACCGCGATTGGGCGCCATGCTGGGCTTGGCCGAGCTGGTGGTGCTGGTGGTGACCCTGGTGCCCGACGCCGGCGCCGCGCGCAGCCTCACCTTGTCGCGCTTCGTCTCGGCCAGCGGCCTGGCGCTGTGGCTGGCGCTGGCGGTCACCGTGTTGCTGTGCGTGCTGCGGCCGGGGCTGTCGCGGCTGCCGCCCAAGCTGGGTGGGCTGGCCGCGCTGCTGATCGCCGCGCTGGTGGCGATGCTGGGCGCCGGCATCGTGCACGCGCTGTATGCCGTACTGGAGCAGGCCCCGCTCGGCCCATTGGTCGGCTTCTGGCGCTTCACCCTGGGCAGTGCGGCTACGGTGGTGCTGATCACCGCGCTGGCGCTGCGCTATTTCTACGTCAGCGACCGCTGGGAAGCGCAGGTGCAGGCCAACGCGCGTGCCGAGGCCGATGCCTTGCAGGCACGCATCCGCCCGCACTTTCTGTTCAACAGCATGAATCTGATTGCCAGCCTGCTGCGGCGTGACCCGGTGGTGGCCGAGCAGGCGGTGCTGGATCTGTCGGATCTGTTTCGCGCCGCGCTCGGCGCCGGCGAAGGCCTGTCCACCCTGCGCGCCGAATGCGAGCTGGCCGAGCGCTATCTGGCCATCGAGTCCTTGCGCCTGGGCGAGCGCCTGCAGGTGCGCTGGCACCGTCAGGAGCCGTTGCCGTGGGAGCTGCCGATGCCGCGGCTGGTATTGCAGCCGCTGGTCGAAAACGCGGTGCTGCACGGGGTCTCGCGGATGCCCGAGGGCGGCACGCTGTATCTGTCGCTGCGTCAGCGCGGCAGCCAGTTGCAGATCCGCATCGTCAACCCGGCCCCGCAACCGGGAACCCAGCTGCCGTTGCTTGCCGGGGCCGGGCATGCGCAAGCCAGCATCTCGCACCGGCTGGCGTTTCAGTTCGGTGCCGGGGCACGGATGGCGGCCAGCTGGGCTGAAGGCTACTATGCCTGCGAGATCACATTGCCGCTGCCGTGACGGGGAGTTACTGCAGCGAGGGGGATGTCCATGACGGCCACGCAAGTGCGGGTGCTGATCGCTGATGACGAGCCACTGGCGCGCGAGCGCCTGCGCATGCTGCTGGGCGAGCATCCGCAGGTCGAGGTGATCGGCGAGGCCGAAAACGGCCAGCAGGTGCTGCAGCAGTGCGAACACCTGCACCCGGATCTGGTGTTGCTGGATATCGCCATGCCCGGCGTCGACGGCCTGGAAACCGCGCGGCTGCTACGCCAGAGCCAGCCGCCACCGGCGGTGGTGTTCTGCACCGCCTACGACCAGCATGCCTTGTCCGCCTTCGACGCCGCCGCGCTGGATTACCTGATGAAACCGGTGCGCCCGGAACGCCTGGCCGCCGCCTTGGAAAAAGTGGCCACGTTCCTGGCCGGGCGCGCACCCGGCGCCGCACCGCGGCCATTGCGCACCCATCTGTGCGCGCGCCTGCGTGGCAGTCTGCGGCTGATCGCCATCGGCGATATCCGCTATCTGCAGGCCGAAGAGAAATACGTCATCGTCCACCACACCCGTGGCGAGGACTTGATCGAAGAGTCGCTGAAATCGCTGGAAGACGAATTCGCCGACCGCCTGGTGCGCATCCATCGCAATTGCCTGGTCGCCCGCGACGAGCTGGTGGAGCTGCGCCGCAGCGGCGATGGACAGGTGCACGCCGTGCTGCGCAACGTGCCGCAGACCCTGGAAGTGAGCCGGCGTTGCGTGGCCAGCCTGCGCGATCAACTGCGTCATGTATGAGTTACCGGTCCGGTCCGCGATAATGGCCGGATGACCACGCTCCGCATCGCTACCCGTAAGAGCCCGCTCGCCCTTTGGCAGAGCGAACACGTCGCCGCCGCGCTGCGCCAGCACCATCCCGGACTGGAGGTCGTGCTGGTGCCGATGAGCACTCGCGGCGACGAAGTGCTGGACCGCTCGCTGGCGGCAATCGGCGGCAAGGGCCTGTTTCTGAAGGAACTGGAGCTGGCCATGCTGCGCGGCGAGGCCGATTGCGCGGTGCATTCGCTCAAGGACGTGCCGATGGAACTGGACGATCCGTTCGTGCTGCCGGCGATCCTGGGCCGCGGCGACCCGGCCGATGCGCTGGTGTCCAACCTCTACGCCAGCCTGCAGGCGCTGCCGCTGGGCGCGCGGGTGGGCACCTCGTCGTTGCGGCGTCAGGCGCAGTTGCGTGCCGCGCGCCCGGATCTGGAACTGATCGACCTGCGCGGCAACGTCAACACGCGTCTTGCCAAACTCGACAACGGCGGCTACGACGCCATCGTGCTGGCTTGCGCCGGCCTGCAGCGGCTGGGTTTTGACGCGCGCATCAGTGCGCGGCTGGACGCGCCGGAGTGGTTGCCGGCACCGGCACAGGGCGCGGTAGCAGTGGAATGCCGTGGCGACGATGCGCGCATCCACGCGTTGCTGGCCGTGCTGGATGCGCCCGCCACCCGCGTCTGCGTGGAAGCCGAGCGCGCGATGAATCGCGCGCTGCACGGCAGCTGCCACGTACCGGTGGCCGCGTTCGCCACCTGGGAAGGCGAGGGGCTGTACCTGCAGGGCATGGTCGGCAGCGCCAGCGATGGACGCCTGATCCATGCCGATGCGCACGGCAGCCCCGACGACACCGAAGAATTAGGTCGCCGCGTCGCGCAAGGCCTGTTCGACAAGGGCGCCGCACAGCTATTGGCCGAGCTGTAACGCCGACCCGCCGCCGCGCCTCCGCCGCCGCACCGTAGGAGCGGCCCAGGCCGCGAGGGCATTACCGGGAAAGCCCCGTCGCGGCCAGGTCCGCTCCTACGAGAGCGCAATTGCGTAGTTGCCGGCAGCCGCTCCCCTCACTGTAGGAGCGGCCCAGGCCGCGAGGGCGTTACCGAGGAAGCCCCGTCGCGGCCAGGTCCGCTCCTACAAGCGCGCAATTGCGTAATCGCCGGCAGCCGCCGCCTCACTGTAGGAGCGGCCCAGGCCGCGAGGGCATTACCGATAACCCGCCTCCGCTATCAAACCCGCCCCACAACCGCCCAATCGCTTACTTGAACGTGTAAACCAGGTTCACCGTGGTCAGCGTGTCGGTCTTCTTGTCGCCGTCGCTGACGTCGCTGTTGTGACGCATCTGCCAGGCGGCCTTCAACGCGAAGTGCGAGTTCATGCTCACCTGCACGCCGAAATCGTTCTGCGCGTAGGTGTTGTATTCGCCCGATTCCACCAGCAGCGTGTTGATCAGATCGGTGTTGTCGGTGACGGTGTACTTGAGGTCGAACAGGCCGCGCCCGATCAGGCCGGTCTCGTTGCGGTCTTCGTCGCTGTTATGCGCGCGGCGGATACCCGGGCCGACCTGCGCGTCCAGATAGAACCGGTCGGCGTTGATCAGGCGCGTGCCGTAACCGATACCGAAGGTGGCCAGCCGATCGTAGGTGGCGAAGTCGTCGTGCTCGTAGCGGCCGGTGGCGGTGAGCTGGCGGTGCTCGCCCAACTGCAACGCGCTGCCGGCGCTGCCGGTGTAACGCTCGGCGGTGGTCTGGCGCTCGCGTTCGGTACTGCCGTCGTCGTTGGTATTGGTGTACTCCGAGCTCGAACGCAGCGCGGTGGCATCCAGGCTGTGGATCCAGTCGCCGTCGGTGTAGCGCAGGCGCACGCGACCATTGAGGCTATCGGTGGTGCTGTTGCCGTGGGCAGCAGCGTAGCCCAGCTCGCCGCTACTGCCGCCCCAAGGGGAGGGCATCAGCGCAGCTGCAGGGTCCACTGGCGTCGGTGCAACTGCCTGGGCCCAGACGGCAGGCGTGATCAATAACAACGGCAGCAGGGCAGACAACGGGGCACGGCGGGACATGGGCAGCTCGCTTGAGGGCAGGGCGGGAGGGTGAAAGCGATTTCATGATAACGGACTGTGCGGCACGTCATAACCAAGTGAATGCCGCGCTTCATTGGCGGTTCCGGCGCTGGCCCCTGAGTAGTGTGCTGTCGCGTCCGGTCGCGGGCACCGCGCAGGCCTGGCGCGCGGCGTCTTCGCAACCAGCGCAACCCGACCAACGCGGAAGGGACTTGTTCTGCACGGGAGTGCATAGCGACGCTCACCCCGCGGCACGAAGAACCGGACATAATCGGGGCATGGACCGCTATGAACGCATCAACTCCCTGCATCGCCTGCTCAAGTCAGCGCGCTACCCGGTCACGGTGGCGCGGCTACAGGATGAGCTGAGCTGCTCCCGCGCCACCGTGTATCGCGACCTGGCGTTTCTGCGCGACGCGCTGATGGCGCCGGTGGAAGGCGACGGCGAATCGGGCTTTCGCTATCTGTCCGGCGAAAGCGATCGCTTCGAGCTGCCCGGCCTGTGGCTGAGTTCGGAAGAACTGCATGCCCTGCTGGCGTCCCAACAATTGCTCGCGCGTACCGGCGGCGGGGTGTTGTCCTCGATGCTGGCGCCGTTGCAGCAGCGCATCGAAGGGCTGCTGGCGGCGCAGGCCGGCGTTTCGCAATGGCCGGTGGACCGGGTGCGGGTGATCCCGCATCGCGGCCGCAAGCTGGACGAAGCCAGCTTCCGCACCGTGGCCTCCGGTGTGCTGGAGCGCAAGCAACTGAGCTTCGACTACCGCGCGCGTTCTACCGACGAATCGACCAAGCGCACTGTGTCCCCGCAGCGCATCACCCATTACCGCGACAACTGGTACCTGGATGCCTGGGACCATGGCCGCGATGGCGTGCGCAGCTTTGCGGTGGACCGCATCAATCATGCGCGCCTGCTCGATACCGCCCCGCGCGATGTTCCCGACAGCGAGCTGGATGAGCAACTGGCCGCCAGCTACGGCATCTTTTCGGGCGCACCCAAGGGCTGGGCGACCATCGTGTTCAGCGCCAAGGCCGCGCGCTGGGTGGCCGACGAACACTGGCACTCCAAGCAGCAGGGCCGCTTTCTGCCCGACGGCCGCTACGAGCTCAAATTGCCGTACAGCAACTCGCGCGAGCTGCTGATGGACGTGCTGCATTACGGCTCGGACGCGGAAATCGTCGAACCCATCTCGCTGCGCGAGCAGACCAAGGCACTGCTGTCGCTGGCGCTGAGCAATTACGACTGAGCTTGGCCGACCGTTGGGTCGTTGTGCGTGGGGATGCGGTCCATCCGCCTAACGCCTGAATTAAGCCGACCCGCGAAGCGACGTCGGCTTGAATGAATTGTTAGAGCCCGCCCAGCCAAGACTCCAGTTTTGGGAGCACCACCGAAAAAGCACCCTCCCAATCGTCCCCCGGCCCGTACCCGTTGGGGTCAAATTGAACGAAGGGATTGCCGTGTGTAGCCAAGTCTATGCAGTAGTGGATGGCGCAGCCAACGTGGAGGATGGGAAGCAGGTGCTTGGGCCAAGCCCATCCTGGATCTTCTGGGTCTGACTGACTGAAGATGCGGTAGAGGCTCAGCGCAGTGTCACCTTGATCCGTGACGTGCCCAGATCCCAGACCGAGCAGCCCATAGTCTGATCCGAAGCCTCCATTGCCACGTTCGGCATATAGCTCAACGAGCTCAAGTGGCAACGGATAACCAATCGTTGCCTCAAGCTCAGCGATCTCTTGTTGTGCGGGTGCAGGATGCTTCACTTAGACGCTAACGTTGACGCAAGGTGCGGCCGGAGCCGCGAGGCGGGGTAGGGAATCTACAAGCGCAGCTTGCAAATTGGCCCTCTCGACCGAGTTATTCGCCACGGTGACTACCAAAACCGCCACCATGGCTTTGAACTTGCGTTGGAGTGGTTTGAAGCCTCTTCACTAATGGGGTTGCCATCTTCCCCATAAAACTCGCCTTCATCACCCTGAACTTTGGCAGAAAATTGCGTGGCGATGAGGCTCATTTTTCTAAGAATTTCTTCATCCGGGTTCTTTGCTATGACGTTGCCGCGGTTATGCCAAAGCCAAGCCATATTCCCCTGTTGCCCGTGTTTGGAGTAGCCGACCCATACAGACATGCTTGGATCTTCCATTCTCAGAACAGCCCCTTCGCCAACTGTTGCTTCGGCGTGACCATCCAGGCGTATTTCTGAGTCAGACCGAACAAACTCAAGCCATTCCTCAAGGGCAATATTAGGCCCCTCATCGAACCAGTTTTCTTTGCGGGTAATGTGACCTCGTATCCAATGGCTTCGTAGTGGCTAAGGCCTGAATTAAACCGACCCGCGAAGTGGGTTCGGCTTGAATGAATTGTTAGGCCTCACTCTACATCCACGCCCGAGCGCCCTGCAATGTTGGCGCAGTCTGCCAGAGTGTCCGGCGGTGGAGCGCCTGGATGAAGACCCATGGTGCAAATGTGAGCGCAGCGTCCAACAACGAACGATCCCGAAGGGCTGCTGATGCAGCTGACATAGCAGTCATCAAGCACAGTGCAACGAGACCGAAATGCTGCCACCTCGCAACTCTCGCGATCCGACAGCTCACGCCGAGGCTTTGCCGCGCAGTTTAAGAAATGACCGATCTCACCAACATTTGGGGGCGGCGGAACCGAAACCGATGCTTCGGGTGAGGCAAGGCTCTGCGGGTTGCAGGCGACTAAGATCAGTAGGCTTGTCGAAAGCAGCAGATGCTTCATTTGAGGTCTAACGCTTGAATTAAGTGGTGCCGCGAAGCGGCATCGGCTTGAATGAACTGTCAGCCATCACAAAACTCCGCGATGAGGTCTGCTCTGAAGGGGCTCCCTTGGCGCAGCGCGGGAGTGGCTGCCCGAAAATCGACGAACTCGCTTGCTTTGAAAACGTAACTGAGTAGGGCATTTTCAAGGCGCGGAAGACCGTGAAGTGGGCAAAGGCCTCCCTTAGAAACCTTTACTCCGCTAAGAAAAATTCGCTGGAGTCGTTTCAGGTCTTGTAGCGGCGAAAGACTATCGACAGTTAGCCAGCTGTCTGGGCCGTGAAAAATGGAAAAATCTTCAAGCGCAGGCAGGGATGTCATGAAGTCGAGCTTGCTCAGGCCTTTCGGATTGTCCAATGTTAGTGATCTCAGACTGGGCAGTTGGCCAATCGAGTCGTAACTTGAAATTGGCTTGCTGCTTTTAAGTCTTGTGGCAACCAGACTGGTTGCGTTCGAGATCGACTCAATGCTTTCAACGCAGCTCTGATAGACAACCAGAATTTCGAGTCCCTTGACTTGAGTTGCCGCATCGAAGACTTCTTGGTTTAGCCGTGGTCCCGCTAGAACCAAATGCTTTGCCGACATGCAAGGCAGCGCCTCCCTCCATCGACCGATGCGTACCCGATTCTTTGCGGTTGATAGGCTTTCGGGGCATGAGGCGTTGAAGCTCAGTGTCTCAGTCCCACCGAAATCCTCCGGGTAAACGTAAGGTCCTGATTGGAGAGCCCCAGAGCGCTCGCGGGCACCGATATAGCCATCAACGACTTCATCGGAAGTAAGCATGAGGGCTAACGCCCGAAATAAGCCGACTGGCGAAGCCAGTTCGGCTTGATTGAGTCGTTAGGCCCCGACCATAGGCCGGCATGAATATTACGCATGCTGCTCAACAGTCGGAGCTTGGCAGCCAAGCAGCCCGAACCCGCAATGTGGGCAAAACGAGATTTCCATGCCGCCACCACCAGCGCTGTCTGGAATTGCGATGGTCCAGCACTCAATGTCCTGCCGCCACTCATACCGGATGTCGTAGTAGCAGTTAGTCGTCTGCTGGGCAAAGTCGTCACAGCAAGCAACGAATCCTGATGGAACGCATGATGTTCCCTCGGGGCAGATGCTGCCATCGGCGTGCGTTGATACTGTCATTGGGACCTAACGCTTATTCGGCACCTCAAACCCCAGGCGGTCCACCTGGTCGCGCAGCTGCGGCACGCGCTTGATTTTGTCGGTGTAGATGGAATAGTCGTCGCGCATCTTATCGACCAGCGTGCGGTACTGCTCGCGGCTCATGTCCGGCTTGCGCGAGAAGATCCAGGCCAGGTCGCGGCCCGGGTAGGAAATCAGCATCCACGAGCCATCCGGTGCGATTTCCAGGATGCGCTGCTTGGCCGGGATCACCTTGTAGAACCACACTCGCCAGTCGCGGTTGCCGCTTTCCGCATCCACCGACGCGCGCGCGCTTACTTCCTTTTCCGGTTCGCCGAAACCATCGCGATACAGATAGCGCACCGTCACCTTGCCGTCTTCGTCCAGGGTGTACTCGTCGCGGCTGGTCACGTGCCCGCGCTCGACCGGATTGGGCATGCGCGCAATCACGTACCAGGTGCCCATGATCTTTGACAGATCGATCGCCGGCTCGGTGGTTGATGTGTCCTTGGCGTGTGCCACAGGCAGGCCAAGGACGAGCAGAAAAGCGAGGGCGATCGTAACGGTCAGGCGCATCGCAACATCACAAAGGGGCAGTAGGAGCAGCACACTACCGCATGCAGGGGGCAAGTTCGCGTCAACGGCCCGGTCTGGCGTCGTCGACAGCGTCATCGGCAGGAGATCGTTGCTGGCCGGAGCGCGACGGACGTTGGTCTGGCGTGGCCGGTACGGCGCAAGTCGGTATTGCAGAGGGTTGAAAGCCGGCGCGGCTAACTCCCAGCCCTCGCTCCCCAATCCCCAATCCAAAGCACATCCCGCAGCGCCGGACCCCGCACGGCTCAACCTTTCGTCTGCCAGGTCGCAATCGGTGAGATGGACACAGGCAATTCTGCCGGCCTGTCCTGATTCCTTCTGCCACGGAGTGCCGCCATGTCGCATCGTCCTTCCTCTCGTTCCGAACGTCCCGATCCGCGGGTGCTGCGCCCGGTGCGGCAGATCGCCCTGGCTGGCCTTGCCCTGGTGCTGGTGTGGCCGGCGGCGCGTGGGCACAGCGAGTGGATCGGCTGGCTGCCGCTGTGGCTGGTGGGCATGCCGATGCTGGCCTGGTGGAGCTTGCACCGCTTCGCGCTGCCCACGCTGACCCGGCCGGGCGCGCGGCCGGCCTTGCCGCGTCGGCGTGGTCCGCAGGCGCAGCGTCGGCGTGTCGCTTCGCGGACAGCGACACCGGCGCGGGCGGCCTGACCTTCGGCAGGGGAGACCGGGCAAAGGGCTGTGGTAGGTTTTCCGGCATTGGTTTTTCCGGAAAAATACATGCCCAAGTTCGCCTCGATCTGCCTGGTTGCCGGCCTGATCACCGCTGGCGCCGTCTCTGCAGAGGAAACCACCGTGTCCAACGACCCCTACGCCTGGCTGGAAGATGTCACCGGCGCCAAGCCGCTGGACTGGGTCAAGGCCCAGAACGCCAAGACCGAAGCGCGCCTGGCCACCACGCCGGCCTTCAAACAGATGGAAACCAGCATCCGCGAGGTGCTGGACTCGGACGCCAAGATTCCCGGCGTGCAGAAGATCGGCGAGTTCTATTACAACTTCTGGAAGGACAAGCAGCACGAGCGCGGCCTGTGGCGGCGCACCACGCTGGACGAATACCGCAAGGCCTCGCCCAAGTGGGAGACGGTGCTGGACCTGGATGCGCTCAACAAGGCCGAGGGCGAGAACTGGGTCTGGCACGGCGCCGACTGCCTGCGCCCGGACTACCAGCGCTGCCTGATCGCGCTGTCGCGTGGCGGTGCCGATGCCGACGTCACCCGTGAGTTCGATCTGGCCGGCAAGCAGTGGGTCAAGGACGGCTTCTTCCGTCCCGAATCCAAGGGCGGGCTGGGCTGGATCGACCAGGACACCGTCTACGTCTTCACCGATTTCGGTGCCGGCAGCATGACCAGCTCCGGCTACCCGCGCATTGCCAAGCAGTGGAAGCGCGGCACCCCGCTCAGTGCCGCTGCGGTGGTCTACGAAGGCAAGCCGACCGATATGTACATCGCGGCGATGCACGATGACACCCCCGGGTTCGAGCGCCATTTCGTCAGCCGTACGCTGGCCTTCTACAACGACGAGCTGTATCTCAAGGGCGCCGACGGCAAGCTGGTCAAGGTGGATGTGCCCAACTCGGCCAGCAAGTCGGTCAAGCGGCAGTGGCTGACGTTGGAGCTGCGCGAGCCGTGGACGGTGGGTGGCAAGACCTACACGGCCGGCTCGCTGCTGGCCACGCGTTTTGACGATTTCATGGCCGGCAAGCGCAGCTTCGATGTGCTGTTCGAACCCACCGACACCACCTCGCTGGCCGGCGTGGCATGGACCAAGTCGCACCTGGTGTTGAACGTGCTGGAAGACGTCAAGAATCGGCTCAGTGTTATTACCCCAGCGCAGGACGGTTGGAAAAAGAGTGCGTTTGTCGGTGCGCCTGCATTCGGCACGGTCGATGTCAGCGCCGTGGACAGCGACGACAGCGACGCACTGTGGCTGACCGTCACCGATTACCTGACGCCCACCACACTGGCCTGGGTCGAGGTAGGCAGCGCGCCGCAGCCGCTCAAGACCATGCCGGCGTTTTTCGATGCCGGCAAGGACAGCATCGAGCAGCACTTTGTCACCAGCAAGGACGGCACCCGCGTGCCGTATTTCCTGGTGCGCCCCAAGAACCTCAAGCTCGATGGCAGCGCGCCGACGCTGCTGTATGGCTACGGCGGGTTTGAAATCTCGATGACGCCGAACTATTCCGGTGCATTGGGCCGCGCCTGGTTGGACAAGGGCGGCGTCTACGTGGTGGCCAACATCCGCGGCGGTGGCGAATACGGCCCGCGCTGGCACCAGGCCGCGCTCAAGCAGAACCGCCACAAGGCCTACGAAGACATGGCCGCGGTGGCCAAGGATCTGGTCGCGCGCAAGATCACCTCCACCAAGCACCTGGGTGTGCAGGGCGGCAGCAACGGCGGCTTGATGACCGGCAACATGCTCACCCAGTACCCGGAGCTGTTCGGTGCGGTGGTGGTGCAGGTGCCGCTGCTGGACATGAAGCGCTATAGCCATCTGTTGGCGGGCGCCTCGTGGATGGCCGAATACGGCAACCCGGATACCGACGACTGGAAATTCATCCAGACCTTCTCGCCGTATCACCTGTTCGACCCGAAGAAGACCTACCCGCCGGTGATCTTCCTGACCTCCACGCGCGACGACCGCGTGCACCCGGGCCACGCACGCAAGATGGCGGCCAAGATGATCGAGGCGGGCAAGGACGTGACCTACTACGAGAACATCGAAGGCGGCCACGGCGGCGCGGCCAATAACGCGCAGGCAGCGCATATGTCGGCACTGGCGTATAGCTTCCTGTGGGAGCGGTTGGCCGATTGACGCAGCGTCACGGTTGGTAGTGCGCGCTTTGGATACAAGCCCTTCTCCCCTCGGGAGAAGGTGCCCGAAGGGCGGATGAGGGTACGCTTGCGCGCTGAGCCGACGCTTGTCCGATGAGCGATGGCGTATGCCAAAGAATCAAGCAAGTGCATCAAGCAAGTGCAAGGCTTCCGCATCTTGCAGCGCGGGTTACTTTTGTTTCGGCGAAAGTAACCGAAACCATGTCGCCTGACGCAATCCGGTGCGATACCTGTGCTCGGCTCGCTTTAAGGCGAGGAAAGTCACAAGCAATAGCAAGTGCAACAACCGAAAGTGCACAGCAGAAATGCATGAGCACAGCTACAACAGCGCTAGCTTTAGCCTAAACAGCAGCTGCAACAATTGCAGCAACCGCAACAGACGTCGTGCTTGGAAAGGCTTTTTACGTGGTGTCTATTGCATGCGTTGCGTCGCAGGGTTCGCTTCAAGTGCGAGCACCGCACGTGATCGATCTGCGGTCACAAGCGTTGTAACCCACGCGCAATACGCTCCACTGCCTGTTCCAGCCGCGGCAGGCTTTGGGTGTAGGCGATGCGCACGTGTTGATTGGCGCGGTGGAAACCGAAGTCGATGCCGGGGGTAAAGGCGACGTGCTCGGTTTCCAGGAAATGCGCGCAGAACGCCTGCGCGTTACCCGAAAACGCGCTGATGTCGGCGTAGAGATAGAACGCGCCTTGCGGTTCGACGGCGATGTCGAAGCCAAGCTGGCGTAGTGCGGGCAGCAGATAGTCGCGGCGTTGCTGGAACTCGGCGCGACGCGCTTCGAAGATGGCGATGCTCTCGGGCGTGAAACACGCAAGCGCCGCGTGCTGCGCAATGGTCGAGGCGCTGATGTAGAGGTTCTGCGCGAGTTTTTCCAGCTCGGGCACCGCGTCGGGCGGGGCGATCAGCCAGCCCAGGCGCCAGCCGGTCATGCCGAAGTACTTGGAAAAACTGTTCAAGACGAACGCGCTGTCGTCGACTTCCAGCACGCTATGCGCGTCCAGGCCATAGGTCAGGCCGTGGTAGATCTCGTCCACCACCAGATGCCCGCCGCGCACACGCAGGGTCTGCGATAACGCAGCCAGTTGCGCGCGCGACAGTACGCTGCCGGTGGGGTTGGCCGGCGACGCCACCAAGGCGCCAACGCTGTCGGCGTTCCAGCACGCGTCCACCAGTGCCGGGGTCAGTTGATAGTCGGTATCCGGCCCGACCGGCACCAGCTGTGCGGCACCTTCGACCAGGCGCAGGAAGTGCCGGTTGCACGGATATCCGGGGTCGGCGAGCAGCCAGTGTTTGCCCGGGTCCACCAGCAGGCTGCTGGCCAACAGCAGCGCGCCCGAGCCGCCTGGCGTGACCAGGATCCGCTCCGGGTCGACGCTGCGGCCATAGCGTTGCGCGTAAAACCCGGCAATCGCCTGGCGCAGTGCGGGCAGCCCGCGTGCAGCGGTGTAGCGGGTATGGCCGGCGGCCAATGCGGCCTGCCCGGCGGCCACGATCGGCGCGGCAGTGGTGAAATCGGGCTCGCCGATTTCCAGGTGGATCACATCGTGACCGGCCTGTTCGAGCGCATTGGCGCGGGCCAGCAGCGACATCACATGGAACGGCGCGATGTCCTGGCTGCGGCGGCTGTAGCCCGACGCGGGCGAAAGCAAGGAGTCCATTGCGAAGATGATAGACCAGCATGACCTAGGACACATGACGCCTGGCGGCGGGCTCTTCCACACTCGGTGGCTGGGATGGCATTGCGTTCATCCAACGGACCCCAATCTGATGAAGCCTGTCCTGACCTTGTTGATCGCCAGCCTGATGACCACATCCGCTCCCTCTTTTGCCGCTCCCCCGTCGCCGCCAGACGTCGCCAAGCACCCGCATGTGGTCAAAGCGCCGTTTGGCGCCACCCGCAACGACGACTACTACTGGTTGCGCGACGACAAGCGCGAAGACAAGGCGATGCTGGCCTATCTCAACGCCGAGAACGCCTACACCGACCAGGTGATGGCGCCGCTCAAGCCTTTGGAAGACACGCTTTACAACGAGATCGTCGGGCGCATCAAGCAGGACGATGCCAGCGTGCCGTATCGCAAACGCGGCTATTGGTATTACACCCGCTTCGAAGCCGGCAAGGATTACCCGATCCAGGCGCGTCGCAAGGGCAACATGGAGGCGCCGGAAGAAATCCTGCTGGACGTCAACCAGATGGCGCAGGACAAGGGCTATTTCAACGTGGGCGAGGCGGAGGTCAGTCAGGACAACCGCATTCTTGCCTGGGCCGACGATGCCATCGGCCGCCGCCAATACACGATCCGCTTCAAGAATCTGGACACTGGTGAGGTCTATCCGGACACCGTGGAGGGCGTCTCCCCGAGCGTGGTCTGGGCCGACGACAACAAGACGGTGTTCTACATCGAAAACGACCCGGAAACGCTGCTCACCGTGCGCGTCAAAAAGCACGTCCTGGGCACTGCGTCCAAGGACGACGTGCTGGTCTACGAAGAGAAGGACGACAGCTTCTACATGGGCATGGGGCGTACCCGCGATGACAAGTACATCGTCATCGGCGTGGAAAGCACGGTGTCGTCGGAGACGCGTTATGCGCTGGCTGCCAAGCCGGACAGCTTCAAGCTGCTGGCCAAGCGCGAGCGCGACGTGGAGTACAGCGTGGAACATTTCGATGGGCGTTGGGTGATCCGCACCAATGCCGATGGCGCCGAGAACTTCAAGCTGGTGACCGCGCCCACCGATGCCACCACGCGCAAGCAGTGGACCGACTGGGTGGCGCACGACGACAACGTCTACATCGAAAACTTCGAGATGTTCGATGGATTCACGGCCATCGAAGAGCGCTCCGGCGGGCTGGAGCGCGTGCGCCTGCTCAAGCGCGATGGCAGCCACGAGTACGTCAAGGCCGACGAGCCGGCGTATTCGATGGGCTTGTCGACCAATCCCGAACCGGATACCGCGTGGCTGCGCTATAGCTACACCTCGTTGACCACTCCGGCCACCACCTACGAACTCAACACCCAGACCGGCGAGCGCAAGTTGCTCAAGCAGCAGCCGGTGATTGGTTACGAGGCGAGCAAGTATGTGACCGAACGTGTCTGGGTCACGGCCCGCGACGGCGTCAAGGTGCCGGTGTCGTTGGTCTACAAGAAAGGCTTCAAGAAAGACGGCACTGCCGCGTTGTTCCAGTACGCGTACGGCAGCTACGGCATGTCGATGGACCCGGCCTTCAATCTGTCGGCGATCAGCCTGATGGACCGTGGCGTGGTGTACGCCATCGCACACATCCGCGGCGGCCAGGAACTGGGCCGCAAGTGGTACGACGACGGCAAGCTGCTGCACAAGAAGAATACCTTCAACGATTTCGTCGACGTCACCCGTGGGCTGGTCGCGCAGGGCTACGCCGCGAAAGACCGTGTGGCGGCGTCCGGCGGCAGCGCAGGTGGCTTGTTGATGGGCGCGGTGGCCAACATGGCGCCGCAGGACTATCGCGTGCTGGTGGCGCAGGTGCCATTCGTCGATGTGGTCACCACCATGCTGGACGCCAGCATTCCGTTGACCACCAACGAATACGACGAGTGGGGAAACCCGGAAACCAAGGATTACTACGACTACATGTTGTCGTATTCGCCGTACGACAACGTGCGCAAGCAGGCCTACCCGGCGATGTTTGTCGGCACCGGTCTGTGGGATTCGCAGGTGCAGTATTGGGAGCCGGCCAAGTGGGTGGCCAAGCTGCGCGATGACAACACCGGTAAGGCCCCGATCGTGTTCCGTACCAACATGGAAGCCGGGCATGGCGGCAAGTCCGGCCGTTTCCGCCGTTACCGCGAGCTGGCGGAGTCGTACGCGTTTGTGCTGGATCAGCTGGGCGTGAAGTAGCTGAGGGGCGGGGATTGGGGAGTCGGGAGTTGGGATTCGGCAAAGCGGATGGCTGAGGGTTTGGTGGTTGGTGCAGTGCGTTGGGGTGGGGCGGTTGGTTTCCATTCTCCGTCCTGTGCTTCTACCTTCTGCCTTCTGACCTTTTGTCTTCGCTTTCCGTCTTCCGCCGTTGCTTCCGCTTGGGTTCGTTGCTGTCGCTATTGCTCCCCGGTTGTTTGAAAGCACGCTGAGCACCGCAGGCACGCTTGGCCGAACAGACGGCCTTTTCTGGGTGCGGCGAGTTTGGCGTCGTGCCTCGCCTGGCGCGGCTCCCTGCGGAACGGTGCAGCTGTGTCACCGACGCCTCTAACGCACCCGCAGTGCTGCACTAGCAACGCGCAGTCCAGACCACCTCACCCCGCTCTGGTCGTATCATTTGCGCATGACGCGACCGAACCGATTTCGCTGGGCCTGGTGGTTGCTGGCGTATGCCAGCCTGGCGACCGGCATTGTCGGGATCTTTGTGCCGGGGTTGCCGACCACCGTGTTCATCCTGATCTCGGCCTGGGCGGCGTCGCGCGGCTCCGAGCGCTTGCATGGGTGGCTGCTGTCGCATCCGCGCTTCGGGCCGGCGATCGTGGAGTGGCAGACCTATCGGGCGGTCAGTCGCAAGGCCAAGTGGATGGCGACGCTGACGATGACCATCTGCGCCGGCATCATGCTGTGGTGCGTGCCGGTGTTCTGGGTGAAATGCCTGTCGATCGGCAGCATGGCGGTGGTGGCGATCTGGTTGTGGCTGCGTCCGGAGCCGCCGCCGCGCGCGCTGCAAGCGCCGCACTGAGCGCACGGCAGTCAGGGTGTTCTGGCTATACTTCGCTCCATGAGCATCATGTCCCGACCTTCCGTTCGTCTCGCACTGGTTGGTGCGACCTTTGTCCTGCTTGCCGCCTGCGGCAACAAGGGCCCGCTGGTGATGCCGCAGAAGCCGGTGCCGGTGGAAGCCCAGCCCGTGCCGCCGGATGAGTCCACGCCTGCGCCTGCGCCGGCGGAGACCGACACCAAGCCCGCATCCACTACCGACCAGCCCGCTAGCAGCGGCAATGAGCGCTGACGGTCGCAGCGAGCGCCTGCGTTTTACCAAAATGCATGGCGCCGGCAACGATTTCGTAGTGCTGGACCTGCGCGACGGCACGCCCCCACCGGACGCTGCGCTGGCAGCACGTCTGGCCGACCGCCACTTCGGGGTCGGCTGCGATCAGATCCTGACCATCGAGGCTCCGCGCAGCGAAGGCGCCGTGGCCGCCTATGGCATCTGGAATTCCGATGGCTCGGCCGCGCGTCAATGCGGCAACGGCGCACGCTGCGTCGCCGCCTGGCTGGTGCGCGATGGAACCGCGCAGGGCGAGCGCTTCATCATCGACAGCCCGGTCACCGCACATGCGGTGGAACACGTGGATGCAGGAACCTATTCGGTCGCCATGGGCGTGCCGCAGTTCGAGCCCACGCAGATTCCGCTGGCCGGGTTTGCGCATGCGCGCGACGAATACGCACTGCCCGTGCATGGCGAGACGGTGCGCTTTGGCGCAGTGTCGATGGGTAACCCGCATGCCGTGCTGGAGGTGGCCCGTGTCGACGCTGCCCCGGTGGAGCGTGTGGGTACCTTGCTGCAACAAAACGCGGCGTTCCCCAATTCGGTCAATGTGGGGTTTGCGCAGGTTGTGGACCCCACGCATGTGCGTTTGCGCGTATTCGAGCGCGGTGTCGGCGAAACGCTGGCCTGCGGCAGCGGTGCGTGCGCGGCTGCGGTAGTGCTGATGCAGCGCGGCCGTGTCGAGCGCGACGTACGCGTGTCGTTGCCCGGCGGCGAGTTGCGGATCCGCTGGCCCGCCGATGCACAGGACGTGGTGATGTCTGGTCCTGCGGTGTTCGTCTTCGATGGAGAGTGGAACTGATGAGCGACAACACGGACAAGTTCGGTGCCCACGAGGTCGCAACGTGGTTGCGTCGCCATCCCACCTTTCTCAAGCAATTCCCCGATCTGGCGGTGAGCCTGTTGGTGCCGCGCGACGACGGCCCCACCGCGTCGCTGGCGACCTATCAGCTGGAAGTGTTGCGCGACAAGAACCGCGAGTTGTCGCGGCGCCTGCACGAGCTGGGCAGTAATGCCCAGGTCAATGAACGGCTGGCGGTGCGCACCCATCAACTCACGCTGGCATTGATGCGCCAGACCACCGTTGCCGACACGCTCAAGGCGATGGCCGCCTCGTTGGCGGAGGATTTCAACGGCGAGTTGGTACGGCTGGTATTGCTCGCACCGGTCGCCGGGCTGGAAGCCGACTGGCTGCAGGTGATTGCCGCCGACGATGCGCGCCTGGCCCCGTTCCGCGATTGTTTGAGCGATGGCGAGCCGATCTGCGGCCGGCTGCAGGCTGAAAAACACGCACTGCTGTATGCCGACCAGGCGGACGTTGTGCAGTCGACGGCGTTGCTGCCATTGCCGGGTGTCGGTTTGATCGCGGTCGGCAGCAGCGATGCCAACCGGTTTTATCCGGGCATGGGCACCTTGTTCCTGCGCATGATGGGCGAATCGCTCGGCGTGGCGCTGCAGCGTTTCGCAGCGTGATGATGGCGGCAGGCCATGCAGTGCGCGGCCTGCTGTGTCCCGTAGTGTGGATGCCACCGCAGCAGGACAGCTGAGATGTCCTCGGTCGAAGGCTTTCTGGCGTATCTGCAGGTCGAACGTCAGGTGTCGGCGCACACGCTGGATGCGTATCGACGCGATCTTGCCGCGCTGCTGAGCTGGGCGGCCGAGCAGAAGGATGCTGCGGGTGTTGCGACTGCGCTGGATGTCGCTCAGCTGGATAGCCCGCAGCTGCGCCAGTTCGTCGCGTCGGAACATCGGCGCGGGCTGTCGGCCAAGAGCCTGCAGCGGCGCTTGTCTGCATGCCGCAGCTATTACGCCTGGTTGCTCAAGCACGGCCGTATCGCCGCCAGCCCCGCAGCGTCGTTGCGTGCGCCCAAGGCCCCGCGCAAGCTGCCGCAGGTACTCGACGCCGATGAAGCCGTGCGCCTGGTCGAGGTGCCGACCGATGCGCCGCTGGGGTTGCGCGATCGCGCAGTGCTGGAACTGTTCTATTCGTCGGGGCTGCGCTTGAGCGAGCTCTGCGCGCTGCGCTGGCGCGATCTGGATCTGGCCAGCGGCTTGGTGATGGTGCTGGGCAAGGGCGGCAAACAGCGTCTGGTGCCGGTGGGCTCGCATGCGATTGCGGCCTTGCGCGAATGGCAGCGCGACAGTGGCGGGCGTGCGGAAACGCATGTCTTCCCCGGCCGCACCGGCGGTGCGATTTCGCAGCGTGCGGTGCAGATCCGCATCAAGCAATTGGCGGTGCGCCAAGGCATGTTCAAGGACGTGCACCCACACATGCTGCGGCACAGTTTTGCCAGCCATATCCTTGAATCGTCCGGTGATCTGCGCGGCGTGCAGGAGTTGCTTGGTCACTCGGACATCGCCACCACGCAAATCTACACGCACCTGGATTTCCAGCATCTGGCCAAGGTCTACGACGCCGCGCATCCGCGTGCCAAGCGCAAGAAGGTTGCCGAGTGAGCATGTGCGTGAGCGATGTAATCAGCGCGACTGCATGATTTTCTGGCTGATGTAATGGAGGTAGTGGTGGTGCTGGTTCAGCCATTGCAGCTTATGAAGCGAGTGCAGTGGAGCCATTGCAGCTGGTAAAGCCATTGCAGCTGGTAAAGCCATTACAGCTGCAATGGTCATTGCAGTTGATAAAGCCACTACAGTCGATAAAGCCAGTCCAGCGCTAAGACGCTGGTTGCCTAGGTGGCAATTAACTCGTGGGAATGCTGCTCTAGCCCCTCTCCCCTCGGGAGAGGGGTTGGGGTGAGGGTTCCTGTGCAGATGCCGCTGGGCGTCTTGGGAAGGGTATTGGAGAGCGTCAGAGTTCGCGGGCGCCCCAGTTAGCCTTCAGAGGCGGCGCGTGAGGTAACCGCGGTTAAACACGGCGACGTTTCAAAGGCGGCTGCGAGAAGCGCCGATGCTCCGAGACATTCCTGCATGCAGAGCGTGTTGACGCTGTGGCGTGCAATCAACAGCGGTGGCCGTACCCTCACCCCAACCCCTCTCCCGGCGGGAGAGGGGCTAAGGCGGGTGGCGTCCGATCACCAGGTTGTGCGGTGATCGGTGTATCCCGCTCGTATCGTGTGCGCAGTGCGCACTTCGTGCCTTGCACCTTGCACCTTGCACTTCGCACTACGCACTACGCACTACGCACCTTGCTCCTCGCCCGTTCGCCCATGTACTCAACGGCCCAATGACCAACTCCTCTCTGCACCACTCTCATCGCTGCGTCCCATCGTCGCAGCGCGCTTGAACCCGGCAGGGGCGTCCCCACCTCTTTGGAAACCCCCGGAGGACCCATGGACCCCAGCCAGAATCCCAACATCGTTCACGCCACCACCATCATTTCGGTTCGACGTGGTGGGCATGTCGCCGTCGCGGGCGATGGCCAGGTGACGCTCGGCCACACCGTCATGAAGGGCAACGCGCGCAAGGTACGCCGGCTCGGTCGCGAGGGTCAGGTGCTGGCCGGGTTTGCCGGTGCTGCGGCCGATGCGTTTACGCTGTTCGAATTGTTCGAGGCCAAGCTCGACAAGCACGGGCAGTTGACCCGCGCCGCCGTGGAACTGGCCAAGGATTGGCGCACCGAGCGCCGCCTGGGCAAGCTCGAAGCATTGCTGGCGGTGGCGGATAAAGAGACCTCGCTGATCATCAGCGGCACCGGCGATGTGATCGAGCCGGAAGACGGCATCATCGCGATCGGTTCCGGCGGCTCCTACGCCTTGTCGGCCGCACGCGCGCTGCTGGCGCACACCGAACTGGATGCCAAGACCATCGCCACCGAGGCGATCAATATCGCCGGCGATATCTGCATCTATACCAATCGCAACGTGGTGGTCGAAGAGCTGTGAATCGGGAGTGGGGAATCGGGAATCGCAACAGCGGTTTCGTCTCCACTCCAACGACATAGGCTGCTGATTTTTGCTCCCACGATTCCCCATTCCCAATTCTCGATTCCCCAATGCCAAATCCCGATAGCTCAACCATGACTCCGCGCGAAATCGTGCAGGAGCTCGACCGTCATATCGTTGGCCAGCACGACGCCAAGCGCGCGGTCGCCATTGCGCTGCGCAATCGCTGGCGGCGCATGCAGTTGCCCGAAGAACTGCGCAACGAAGTGATGCCCAAGAACATCCTGATGATCGGCCCCACCGGCGTCGGCAAAACCGAGATCGCGCGACGTCTGGCAACCTTGGCCAACGCGCCGTTCGTCAAGGTGGAAGCCACGCGCTTTACCGAAGTGGGCTACGTCGGCAAGGACGTCGAGCAGATCATTCGCGATCTGGCCGACACCTCGGTCAAGTTGTATCGCGAGCAGGCCAAGGTGCGCGTGCGCAACCAGGCCGAAGAGCGTGCCGAAGATCGCATCCTGGATGCGCTGCTGCCGCGCCGCGCGGCCGGTATTGGCTTTGATCCGGAAGCCGCACGCAACGAGCCCTCGTCGCAAGAGAACGAAACCCGCATCAAGTTCCGCCGCATGCTGCGCAATGGCGAGTTGGACGAGCGCGAAATTGAATTGGATGTCGCGATCAACGCCAGCATGGACATCATGACCCCGCCGGGCATGGAAGAAATGGGCCAGCAGCTGCGCCAGATGTTTTCCAATCTGGGCAGCGGCAAGTCGCAAAAGCGCAAGCTCACCATCAAGGCGGCGCGCCCGCTGCTGATCGAAGAAGAAGCCGGCAAGCTGGTCAACGAAGACGACGTGCGTGCAGCGGCGATCGAAGCCTGCGAGCAGCACGGTATCGTGTTTATCGATGAGATCGACAAGGTCGCCAAGCGTGGCGAAGCCGGCTCCAATGGCGGCGACGTGAGTCGCGAAGGCGTGCAGCGCGATCTGCTGCCGTTGGTGGAAGGTTCCAACGTGTCGACCAAGTACGGCACGGTCAAGACCGACCATATCCTGTTCATCGCTTCCGGCGCGTTTCATCTGGCAAAGCCCAGCGATCTGATTCCGGAGTTGCAGGGTCGCTTCCCGATCCGGGTGGAATTGACCGCGCTGACCAAGGCCGATTTCGTGCGCATTCTCACCGAGCCCAAGGCCGCGCTGATCAAACAGTACGAAGCCTTGTTGCAGACCGAAGGCGTGACGCTGACCTTTGGTGCGGATGCTGTTGACCGGCTGGCCGAGATTGCGGCGCAGGTCAACGAACGGCAGGAAAATATCGGCGCGCGCCGGCTGCACACCGTGCTTGAGCGGCTGCTCGATGTGCTGAGTTACGAAGCGCCGGACCGCGACGGCCAGAGCGTGACTGTCGATGCGGCGTATGTCGATGCACAGCTCGGCGAACTGGTGCAGGATCCGGATCTGAGTCGCTACATCCTCTGATCGCAGCGCACGGCAAGCTGCGCGCTGGTTGGAACGTACCAAATGGAAAAGACCCGCCAGTTGGCGGGTCTTTTGTTTCTAGCAGTGCACCGAGATCAACGTATGCCTTGGCGCTGGTTGGCGCGATAACGACGGATCAACGCAGCGCCCAGGTGCGCTTCGGCATGACAGCTGGATTGCCCACTGCCTGTCACCGCGTGCCGCCGCGCAATCGATTGACCGGTGCGCTCAGTCTTCGCCGATGTCCTCGTTCCACACATCCGGGTTGGCAGCGATATAGCCGCCCAGCAGGTCGATGCATTCCTGGCTTTGCAGGTCGATGACGTTGACGCCGTGCTCGCGCAGCCAGGCGATGCCACCCTGGAAGGTGACCGATTCGCCCACCACCACGGTGCCGATATTGAACTGTCGCACCAGTCCGCTGCAGTACCAGCATGGCGCCAGCGTGGTGACCATGATGGTGTCTTTGTAGCGGCGCTGACGGCCGGCCTTGCGAAAGGCATCGGTTTCGCCATGCACTGACGGGTCGTTTTCCTGCACGCGGCGGTTGTGGCCGCAGCCGAGCAGGCGCCCGTCGTTGTGATACAGCGCCGCACCAATCGGGATGCCGCCTTCGGCCAGGCCCTGGCGGGCTTCGGTGATGGCGGTGTCGAGCAATGCGCGGTAGTCAGGGGTGGTGATCATGCGGACTCCAAAGTGGCCGCGCCGGCAGGGCGCAGCATGTCGAGATGCGGGATGCCGTCTTCCAGATACGGCGCGGACGATGGCGCGAAGCCATGCGCAGCGTAGAACGGTTGCAGGTGCGCCTGCGCACCGAGTTGGATCGCGCTGCCCGGCCAGTGCGTGTGCACCAAGCGGATGCCTTCGCGCAACAGCGCATGGGCCAGCCCGGTGCCGCGATACGCGGCAGCGATGACCACGCGGCCGATGCTGGGTTCGGCGTAACTCAGGCCCGGCGGAAGCACGCGCAGGTAGGCCGCCAACGCAGTGGTGTGGGTGGTGCCCAGCACATGCAGCACGCCGGGATCGTTGTCCTTGCCATCCAGTTCCGGGTAGGCGCATTGCTGCTCCACCACGAACACATCCGTGCGCAGCTGCAGCAGCGCGTACAACTGCATCGTGCTCAGCTGCGTAAAGCGCAGTTGCTGCCAGTGCAAGGGATGCGTTGGTGTGGAGGGCATCGACGCATGATAACGGCATCGCCTGCGCGCGGCAGACAGACGCGCGCGCCAGACGCAGGACCGGCGCGGCCGGCGAACGGGCGCGTCACACGTAAGGCAAATAGTGCCGTTCTCGAGGCTGGCCGCGTCTGCCGGTCGGATCGCTTGGAGCCGCTAAGAACACGTAGCAAGCAGTCGTCAGGTGGGTGTGGGCTGCGCGCTCAGAACCGCAGTTTACGGGTGGTCCATGCCACGCCGAGCACCGAGCACCGGCCGCGCACGCTGGCAGGTTGCGCAGTCGGTTTGTTAGCCGCTCTTGGCGCGTGGCGCCGGCAGCGCTCAATCGGCAGCGCTGTCGGTATCGACCGCCACCACAACCGACATGCCCGGGCGCAGGCGTGGCGCCAGCGATTGGCCGGGATCGACGCTGATGCGTAGCGGAATGCGCTGTGCGATCTTGACGAAATTACCGGTGGCGTTGTCGGCCGGCAGTACGCTGAATTCCGAGCCGGCGGCCGGAGAGATTTCCTGCACGCGGCCATGCAGGCGCGCATTGTCCAGCGCATCCACGGTAAAGCTGGCGCGCTGCCCGATGCGGATCTTCGCCATCTGGGTTTCCTTGAAATTAGCCACGATCCACAGCGTGTCCGGCACCAGCGACATCAACTGCGTGCCGTTGGTGACATAGGCGCCCTGACGCACGCCGAGCTGGCCGAGCTGACCATCGCGCGGGGCCACGATACGCGTGTTGTCCAGATTGATCTGCGCCAGTTGCACCGCCGCCTGCGCATTGGCAACGGCGGCTTCCAGCGCTGCGCGATTGACGGTGACGCTGCGCGCATTTTCTTCGGCGGCCTGCACCGCCGCACGCGCCTGTGCCACGCCGGCCTCGGCTTGCGCGCGCGCGGCAAAGGCGGTGTCGCGGTCCTGTTCGGATACCAGTTTCTGGTTGGCCAGCTGTTGCGTACGCGCATATGCCGAGCGGGTGCGATCGCGCAGCGCCTGATTGCTGCTCAGCGCTGCGCGTTGTTCGGCAATGCTCGCGTCCGCGCCATGGCGTTGCTGCTCCCAGTTGGCGAGATTGGCCTGCGCGGTCTGCACTTGCGCCTTGGCCTGTTCGAGCTGCTGGGCGTAGATGCGATTGTCGATGGTGGCCAGCAGCTGGCCGCGTGTGACATGCGCAAAGTCCTGCACCGTGACGTCGGTGACATAGCCGCTGACCTGCGGGGCGATCACGGTGATCTGTCCGTGCACCATGGCGTTTTCGGTGCGTTCGATCGCGCTGACGAACGGTGGCAGCCGCCATGCGTACAGCACCAGCGCCACGCCGATCAGGGCGAGCCCGCCAAAGCCAATCGCGCCGGTGATGCGACGGCGGCGACGACGGGCGCGCTCGGCGGCGGCAGTGGGATCGGTAGATGTGTTCATGGGCGCGCAGTGGAAGCAGGAGGGGAGGGTGACACGGGAGGACGCAGATAGCGGCGCCACACCAGCACGGACAGGATCCACACCCCGGTGGCGATGGCGATACAGCCGATCAGCAGGAACACGTCGTTATAGGCCAGCACATTGGCTTCGCGCGTGGCCACGCTACCGAGTGCACGCACGCCCTGCGCCTGGCGCAGCGTGGGGTCGCCGATGCTGCGGCCATACAGGCTGGCATACGCCTGCACGCGCGCGGCCACCTGCGGGTCGGTCAAGACCAGATGCTCGACCAACTGACTGGAATGGTATTTCTCGCGCAGGATCTGCACGCTGCCGAGCAGGGCGCTGCCGAGCAGCCCGCCCATGTTCTGCGCCATGCCGAACAGCACGATGAAGCTGATCAGATTGCCGGGTTGCGCAATCACCCGGCCAAGCCCGGCCACCATTGCCGGGCCGATAAAGAACGTGCTGCCGAAGGCGAGCAGGAACTGGCTGACGTACATCTGCTCCGGGCGAGTGAGGCTGGTGGCATCGGCATCCATGAAGCAGCCGAGACAGATCGCCGCCACGGCGATGATCAGATGCTCGGCGATGCGCGCCGGATTGATCAGCCACGCGCTCGCGGCCACTCCAGTTACCGCGCCCAGCAGCATCAGCGCGAACAGCGTCTGCAACTGATCGTTGGCCAGGCCCAGGGTCTGGAAGAAGCCGATCGCGCCGGTGCTTTGTTCCGACAGCACCAGCCGAATCAGCAGAATCGCCAACCCCAACCGCAGCATGTCCGCGCTGGCCAGCCAACGCGTGTTGATCATCGGGTTGCGGCGGTTGTGTTCGATCCAGGCCGCCATGCATAGCAGCACGATGGAGAGCGCCAGCACCACGCCCAGCCATGGCGTGCTGGTCCACCACAGCAGCCGGCCCAGCGACAGCACCGCAGCCAGCCCGGCCGCACCGGCCGCAAACAGGGGGAAGGTGACGAAATCCAGCGGTTCGAACACACGGTAGCGGTCGCTTGGCGGCAACTTGAGCGCCAGCACGCAGGCCAGCGCGAAGATCGCCAGCCCGAATTCGAACAGGTACAAGCCCTGCCACTGCCCGAATTCCAGCAGGTCGGTGGAGAACACCCGCGCCAGCGGCAACGCCAACTGGGTCACACCCAGGCCCAGCACCACTGCCTTGAGTCGGTACTTGCTGGGAAATGCCTGGATCACGTAATACAGGCCCAGCGAGCTGAGTGCCGCGCCAACCAACCCATGCGCCGCGCGCACGGTGATCGCCGAGCTCAGGCTGTGCACGAACAAGTGCGCCAGCGCGATGGCCGCATACAGCGCCAGAAAAATCTCGGTGAAGCGGCGCAGCCCGTACTGCTGGCGAAACTTCACCAGCAACAGATTGGCCGACATGTTGGTCATCACGTAGGCGGCCGGCAGCCAGGCCATTTCGGTGGCGTAGGCGCCCAGGGTGCCCTGCAGATACGGCAGGTTGGCGGTGACCAGCGCATTGCTCAGCCCGCCGGTCAGCGCCACCACCACGCCGACCAGGCCGTATTGGATGCGGCGCCGGGTCGGGTGCAGCGGCGTGGAGGCCGACCCCGGCAGGGTGGGCTTTTCGTGGGGCTGCCAGTCGCGTGGGGCGTACTTGTCGGGCACGCAATGCTCGCAGGGCCGGTTGCGGAAGAGTTCGCGATTGTGGTCCCGTTGCGGTCATGGCGGCGTCAGCAGTGCGATAATCTAGGCATGAGCGAATCTCCCTATACCTCCGGCACCACCCATTTCGGCTTTCGCGATGTCGCTGCCAAGGACAAGCAGAAGCTGGTCGGCGAGGTCTTCACCTCGGTCGCGCGCAACTACGACCTGATGAACGATCTGATGAGCCTGGGCGTCCACCGCGCATGGAAACGCTACTTCGTGGCGACCGCGCAGGTGAAGCCGGGCGACCGTGTGCTGGATCTGGCCGGCGGCACCGGCGACATCGCCGTGCTGCTCAAGGAGCGCGTCGGCGATGAAGGTGCCGTGGTGCTGGGCGACATCAACGCCGGCATGTTGTCGGTGGGCCGCGACCGCCTGACCAATCGCGGCCTGGTGGCCGGCTTCGACTACGTGCAATGCAACGCCGAAGCGCTGCCGTTCCCGGATCAGAGTTTCGATCTGGTGACCATCTCCTTCGGCCTGCGCAATGTCACCGACAAAGACGCCGCACTGCGCGAGATGTATCGCGTGTTGAAGGTGGGCGGCCAGGCGCGCGTGCTGGAATTTTCCGAAGTCACCGCCGAGTGGTTCAAGCCGATATACGACTTCCACTCGTTCAAGATTCTGCCCAAGCTGGGCCAGTTGTTCGCACGCGATGCCGACAGCTACCAGTATCTGGCCGAAAGCATCCGCAAGCACCCGCCGCAGGATTCGCTCAAGGGCATGATGGGTGAGGCCGGATTTGCGCGCTGCCACTACAAGAATCTGACCGGCGGCATCGTGGCGATTCATTCCGGTTACAAGATCTGAATCCCGCCCGCGGCTGATGGCCGACGTGGCGCGTGCATCACGTGCCACGTCGTGTAGTTCAGGGTCACCGCTTGTGTTCGCTTGATACGGCCTCGCTACCCGCAGGCACGTGCGCACCAACGAATTTCTGAGACTTTCGTCGCGTTGGCTCCACCATCTGTCGGCGACACTAGGCGCTCTTTTGTCGGAGAGTTGGATGCGCTTATACGCCGGGCTCTCGCGTGTGTTTCCCCGTTCCTTCAGCGCCAAGTTGCTGGCGGTGACCTTTGTCGGGATTCACCTGCCGCTGCTGTTGTTGATCGCGTGGCTGGCATCGCAAAGCGAGCTGGAAGGGCAGCTGTTGTGGTCGGTGATCATCGTCGCCCTGCTGGCCACGCTGGCGGGCACCGCCTTGACGCTGTCTGCCTTGTATCGCCTGCTGGCGCCGTTGCGCATCGCCGCCGATGCGCTGGATACCTACTACGCCGATCAGCGTCTGCCCAGCCTGCCGGAGCATGGCGACGATGAGCTGGGGCGCCTGCTGCGCGGGATCAATCGCAGCCTGCGCGGGATCGACGCCGGCATGCGCGATCTCAAGAAGCATGCCCTGTTCGACCCACTCACCGAGGCGCTGAACCGGCGCGGCTGCGAACAGGCGATGCGCGATTCGGTCACCGCCTCCCAACGCGAAGGTTGGCCGTTCGTGTTGTTCGTGCTGGACATGGACAACCTCAAGCAGATCAACGACCGCTTCGGGCATCTGGCCGGCGACCGCGTGCTGGTGCGTTTGGTGGAGTCGGCCTACGGCTGGCTGGGCGCGCAGGACTGGATCGGACGCTGGGGCGGCGATGAATTCCTGATCGGCGTGCACGCCAGCGAAGACGAGGCCACGCTCAAGCTCAATCAGTGGCTGTCGATGCTTGAACGCGAAGACGGCGAAGAAGCGCCGTTGCATCTGAGTGCCGGCAGCGCGGTCTGCGAGCAAGGCGTGGACGCCACCGAGCTGTATCGGCGCGCGGATGCGGCGATGTATCGCGCCAAGTTTTCCGGCGGCCGGCGTCTGGTGCGCGACGGCCACGACACCTCGCGCATTCACCCGGTGACATAAGCGCCGACGGGGCGGTACAGCGGCAATCTGCAGGCGGTTGTTGCCGACTGCACGGGCAGGCATCGGCGCGGAGCGCTAAAATGTCCGATTCCCTTGCTGCGGTGCCGTCGATGCGCTTCCCGTACCTGTCGCTGTCCCTGGCCGTCTCCATTGCGCTGGCCGGCTGTTCCAACGAATCCACATCGCCGGCTGCCACCACCGCTGCGCCGGCCGCCACCGCCAAGGCCCCCGTGAAAGCAGACGCCCGCAACCACGACGAAAGTTCCTACGCCCAGCCCGACCAGGTGGTCATCAAGGATCTGGCGCTGGACCTGAAGCTGGATTTCGACAGCAAGCAGATCGGCGGCACCGCGACCTACACGCTGGAGTGGAAGAACAAGGCTGCCAAACAGCTGGTGCTGGACACGCGCGAACTGAGCATCGCGCAGGTGCAGGCCGACGATGGCAAGGGCGGCCTGTCGCCATTGCAATTTGTGCTGGCGCCGGCCGACAAGACCTTCGGCAGCAAGCTCACCATCGAAACCCCGAACCAGCCAGGCAAGGTCGTGATCACCTATCACACTGCGCCGACCGCGTCGGGCCTGCAGTGGCTGGAGCCGTCGATGACCGAAGGCAAACAGCTGCCTTTCATGTTCAGTCAGTCGCAGGCGATCCACGCGCGCAGCTGGGTGCCGCTGCAGGACACCCCGAGCGTGCGCTTCACCTATAGCGCGCACGTGACCTCGCGCCCGGACGTGATGGTGCTGATGAGCGCCGACAACGACCCCAAGGCCGCGCGCGATGGCGATTACAGCTTCAAGATGCCCGAGCCGATTCCGTCCTATCTGCTGGCCATTGCCGCCGGCGATGTGGTGTTCAAGCCGATTTCCGCGCGCTCGGGCGTGTGGGCCGAGCCGTCGATGGCCGACAAGGCCGCCAAGGAATTCGAAGACACCGAAAAGATGATCGGTGCCGCCGAAAAACTCTACGGCCCGTATCGCTGGGGCCGTTACGACATGCTGGTGCTGCCGCCTTCGTTCCCGTTCGGCGGCATGGAAAATCCGCGCCTGACTTTCGCCACGCCCACCGTGATCGTCGGCGACAAGTCGCTGGTGTCGCTGGTCGCGCACGAGCTGGCGCATAGCTGGTCCGGCAATTTGGTGACCAACGCCAGCTGGAAGGACATCTGGCTCAATGAAGGCTTTACCACTTACGTGCAGGGCCGCATCACCGAAGCGTTGTACGGCGCGGAAATGGCCGAGATGGAGCGCGAGATCGACCAGGGCGATCTGCTGGCCGAAGTGAAAGATATGCCGCCGGCCGACCAGACCCTGGCCCTGCCGCCGCTGGCGCAGCGCGACCCCGACGAAGCCTTGAGCCAGGTCGCTTACGTCAAGGGCGCGTGGTTCCTGCAGTTCCTGGAGCAGCGTTTTGGCCGCGAGGTGTTCGACCCGTTCCTGCGTGGCTGGTTCGACGATCACGCGTTCCAGAGCGCGACCACCGACCAGTTCGTCGATTATCTGCAGAAGAACCTGCTCGCCAAGCATCCCAACACGGTCAGCGCCGCTGAGGTGGATGCCTGGTTGAAGCAGCCGGGCATCCCGGCCTTTGCGGCCAAGGCACGCTCGCGCAGCTTCTCGATCGTGGACACCGCGCGTATCGCCTGGAGTGGTAGCGGCACGCTACCCAACAAGCAGGTCACCAGCGAATGGGGCACGCAGGAATGGGTGCATTTCCTCAGCGGCATGGGCGCCACCTTGAAGCCCGAACAGCTCAAGCAGCTGGACGATGCCTATCACTTTACCGGCACGCCGAACGGCGAGATCGCGATGCGCTGGTATCCGTTGGCGATCCGCAGCGGTTACACCGACGCACGTCCTGCCGCCGGTGAGTTCATCGAGCGAGTGGGCCGCCGCAAGCTGGTGTTGCCGATCTACGCCGAACTGTTGAAAACCCCGGATGGCATCGCGTTTGCCGAACAGGCCTTCGAAAAAGCCAAGCCCAGCTATCACCCGATCACCACCGCCTCGGTGGCCGAGATGATTGCCAAGGCCAAGGCAGCGCCGCCCGCGCAGCCGTGATGACAGGGGAGGGCGTTGCGGACGCCCTCCCGTCGCGGCGCAAACCCCGCCGTAGGAGCGCACCCGGGCGCGATGGTGCATTACCAGTAAAGCCCCATCGCGCCCGGGTGCGCTCCTACGTGTGGCGATCGATGCCGAAGTGCTGAAAACCCCGGACGGCAGTGCATTCGCCGGACAGGCCTTCGAAAAAGCCAAGCCAGCTATGCCAGCGCAGCCGTGATGGCAAGGGAGGACGTTGCGGACGCCCTCCCGTCGCGGCGCAAACCCCGCCGTAGGAGCGCACCCGGGCGCGATGGTGCATTACCAGTAAAGCCCCATCGCACCCGGGTGCGCTCCTACGGGTCCGGTGGTGGTGCAGTCACTGCGACACCTATCACCCTGCCGATCTATCGCACATGGACAGGCTGGTATCGTTATCGCTGAATTCGCCCTGGAGTCGACGATGAAGTATCTGTTGAGCGCGGTCTTGTGCGTCGCGGCCCTGAGTGCCTGTACCGACCGCGAGGCGCAACGCAAGGCGCAGGAAACCGCGCAGGCGCAGGCGAAAGAAACCCAGGCCGATGCGCTCGCCAAGCAGTACGACGAAGCCGTCCAGGCGCAGAACTGGGACATGGCGCGTGCACATGGCGCGGCCTTGCTCGAAGGCTATGCCGGTACGGCGGCCGCAACGCGTATCGAACCCGGGTATGCCGACATCAAGGCCAAGGGCGAACAGGCGCGCGAGCTGCGCCGCATGCAGGCGCTCTGGCAGTACTCGCAGGTGCCCGCAAAGGGCGGCACGCAGCGCTCGGCCATGATCGATGCCAAGGAGCGCGTGGATGTGGATGGCAGCGGGCCCAAGCCGGTGAGCCTGGTGTTCCGCGATCATCCGCAGTGGAAGCGTCACAGCTATCTCGTGCTCAAGGCCGGCGACTTCAATTGCTACGGCGGCTGCAAGGTGCAGGTCTCCGCCGATGGCGGCGCACCACGTGCGATGGCCGCGCATCGCCCCGACACCGACGAGGCGATCGCCATGTTCATCGACGACGACAAAGCGTTGTGGAAAGTGGTGCGCAACGCCAAGCGCATCAGCATCGCCTTCCCGGTCAAGGCCGGCGGCACGCGGACTGCGGAGTTCGACGTGGGCGGGCTGGATACCACCCAGATGCCGGGCTGGAAATAATCCATGGATGGCGCAAGCGCAGCCCGACTACCGTTGTCCGCCTACCGGCATTGGGTGTTCGACATGGATGGCACGCTCACTGTGCCGGTGCACGATTTCGCGTTGATCCGGCGCGAGTTGGAGATCCCACCCGAAGACGACATCCTGCATCATCTGGCCGCATTGCCCTCCGAGCAGGCGCAGGCCAAGCACGCCTGGTTGCTGGAGCACGAGCGCGCCCTGGCTGAAGCGGCGCAGCCGGCGCCCGGTGCGCAAGAAGTGGTGCGCGCGCTGCACGCCGATGGCTGCCGCCTCGGCGTGCTGACCCGCAACGCACGCAGCCTGGCGCAGATAACGCTGGAGGCAATCGGCCTGGGCGATGCCTTCGCCTGGGACGACGTTGTCGGCCGCGACGAGGCCGCGCCCAAGCCCGCGCCCGACGGCCTGCAGTATTTCCAGCAGCGGTGGGCAGTGAGCGCCACTGCATTGCTCATGATTGGCGACCACCACAACGACCTGGCCTGCGGCCGCGCCGCTGGCGCAGCGACCGTGCTGGTCAACACCCCTGGCGACCCCTGGCCCGGCCTGGCCGATTGGCGCCTGCGCGATTGCAGCGAACTGTTACAGCGCTGGCAGGCCCGCGTAGACGGCTGACGTTGCATCAGTCGCGTCTCGGCGCCGGGAGAGCAATGACGCTGGACCCGCCTTGCACGCGTCGATCAACCAATCGCCCCTCTCCTCGCGGGAGAGGGGTTGGGGTGAGGGTACGGGGGCGAAGCCCTGGTGCTGCTTCAACTGCATGAGGCTGCGCCCGTACCCTCATCCGCCCCTTCGGGGCACCTTCTCCCGAGGGGAGAAGGAACAGGCGCGTGCTCCCGAGGGGAGAGGAATAAGTGCGTGGCGCCGCGCTCTAGCCCCTCTCCCCGCGGGAGAGGGGTTGGGGTGAGGGTACGGACCAAGCGCCGTCCGTCAGATCCCCAGGATCTCGCTTCAAAAGCGCACGACGGCAAACGCATCGACGGCGGTAGCAGGGCACCCCTCGTCCGCCCGTCGGGCGCATTTCTCCAACGGCGAAACAAACGCAGGTGTCGGCGTGCTCGGCTCGTTGTCTTTAGTCTTTGTCTTTGCTGGTGGACAGCAACGTCGCCAATTCGTTGCCATCTCATTCGCCGCCATCTCCAGAAACCCTAGGCTCCGGAAAACATCCGGCGTCATACCGACCAGGTGTTTCCGCGGCGTACCACCGAAGCGCCTCCGCCCAATCTGTTCCATCGCTGCTACAGCACGCTCGACGCAAAGTGTGCCAAATCCGATACAACTCTCGCGCCGCATTCACTGCGTCCATACAAAGCCCTGACACAGCAAGGTGTTGCGACGCAACAACGCACTGGCACGCGCTGTGCTCTGTCCTATCGCGGTACCCACCCGTTTGCGCCGTCGTTGCGTGCATCAAACGCCAGTGGCTGTTCGTTCGATTGGATTGTTCACCGAGAGGGGTAGACGCATATGCACCAATCTTCCTGTCGCAGCGTCCGCAGCGGCGCGCTGCTGATGCTTGCGCTGAGCGCTGTGTTGGCCGGTTGCAAAAAAGAAACGCCGGCAGAAACCGCGGCGCCCGCACCTGCAGCCACTCCCGCCGCGGCGCCAGCCGCCGCCGTGGTCGATACCGATAGCGAATTCACCGCCAACGCCAGCAATGCCGACAACTGGGGTGGCGTGGGTCGCGATTTCGCATTGACCCGGCACAGCCCGCTAGCCGAAATCAATCGCGACAACGTCAAGAACCTGAAGATGTCGTGGGAAATGAAGACCGACGCCACGCGCGGCCACGAAGGCCAGCCGCTGGTGATCGGCAGCATCATGTACATGGTCAGCGCGTATCCGAACAACGTATTCGCGATCGACCTGGCCGCGCAGGAGGACGGTGGCAAGGTGTTGTGGAAATACACCCCGCAACAGGACGAACGCTCAGTGGCGGTGGCCTGCTGCGATACCGTCAACCGCGGTGCGTCGTATGCCGATGGCAAGCTGGTGTTCGGCAGCCTGAGCGGCGATGTGATTGCGCTCGATGCCAAGACCGGCAAGGAAGTGTGGAAGCAGAAACTCGCGCACCCGGACAAGGGCGAAACCATCACCATGGCGCCGATCATCGCCGATGGCAAAGTGGTGGCCGGGATCAGCGGAAACGAGTTCGGCGTGCTCGGGCGCGTGGCGGCTTACAACCTGTCCGATGGCAAGCAGTCATGGTCCTGCGATGCCGCCGGTACCGACAAGGCGATCTGCCTGGGGCCGGACTTCAATAAGGCCAATCCGCAACACGGCCAGCTCGGCGATCTGGGCATCAAGACCTTCCCCAACGACGAATGGAAGCGCGGTGGCGGTGCGGCCTGGGGCTGGTACAGCTACGACCCGAAGTTGAAGCTGGTCTATTACGGCACCGGTAATCCCGGTCTGTGGAGCCCGTCGTATCGCTGCGGCAAGACCTCGCATGAGGAGTGCAACAACGGCGAGCACGACAACAAATGGTCGATGACGCTGTTCGCGCGCAAGATCGATACCGGCGAAGCGGTGTGGGGCTATCAGAAGACCCCGTTCGACCAGTGGGATTACGACGGCATCAACGAGCCGATCCTGGTCGATCTGACCATCGACGGCAAGGAAGTTCCATCGGTGGTGCAGTTCGATCGCAACGGCTTTGCCTACGTGCTCGATCGTCGCGACGGCACCCTGCTGCGCGCACACAAGTTCGTGCCGGCCAACTGGGCCGAACGCATCGACATGAAGACCGGTCGCCCGGTAAAAGTGGCGGCGCATTCCCCGCTGGAACGCGGCAAGAAAGTGCAGGCATTCCCGTCAGCAATGGGCGGCAAGGATCAGCAGCCGTGCTCGGTGGATCCGGCCAATTCGGCGGTGTTTTTCTGCGGTACCAATAACTGGCACATGGAACTGGAACCGCAGGAACGCGGCAACACCATGATGGGCCTGCCGTATGTGTTCGCCAACGTGATGATGAAGCCCAATGAGCCGGGCGCGCTGGGTATCGTCAAGGCGTTCGACGTGGTGGAAGGCAAGTCCAAGTGGGAGATCAAGGAGAAGTTCCCGGTGTGGAGCGGCACCCTGGTCACCGATGGCGGGCTGGTGTTCTACGGCACGCTCGACGGCTGGTTCCGTGCGGTGGACAAGGACACCGGCAAGAAGCTGTGGGAGATGAAGCTGCCGTCCGGCAT
Source organism: Xanthomonas sp. Leaf148 (assembly GCF_001423585.1). GTDB lineage: Bacteria > Pseudomonadota > Gammaproteobacteria > Xanthomonadales > Xanthomonadaceae > Xanthomonas. The sequence continues at coordinate 103,833 of NZ_LMOP01000009.1, forward strand.
CATCGGTAACCCGATCGCGTACAAGGCCAATGGTCACCAGTACGTGGCGGTGTTCTCGGGCATTGGTGGCTGGATCGGTCTGCCGGTGGCTGCCGGTCTGGATCCTGCCGATCCGTACGGCGCGCTGGGTGCTGCCGGGCTGGCGTTCGGCGCCGGCTTCGACAAGATCCCGCTCGGTGGCATGGTGCACACCTTCCGTATCGATGGCGCCGGCAAGACGGTGACCGCCACGGCAACCGCTACTGCGGCCGCCGGTGGTGGCACCGCAAATGCAGCAGCGAAGACTGCACGATGAGATCCACGCAAGGCGTTGGACGCACACGTCGGCAGATCACTGCCGGCGTGTGCGGCATGACCCGGCACCTGCGCAAGGTGCTGGTGGTTTGCAGCCTCGGACTCGTCGCCGCAGGCTGCACACGCGAGCCGTCTTCACCGACGGCTCGCGCTTCTGATTCCGATGTGGCGCCCGCAGCGGCGCCTGCATCCACTGCAGCGTCAGCCTCCGCGCAGACGCCCGCAAACACGCCGCCGCCTGCGCCCGATCCGACGGTGCTGCGTGTGTGTGCCGACCCGGGCAACATGCCGTTGTCCAACAAGGCTGGCGAAGGCTTCCAGAACAAGATTGCACAAGTCGTCGCCGATGCGATGGGCCGTCGCCTGGAATACGAATGGCGCACCTATTACCAGCGCGGGCTGGCGCGCAGCACCATCAACGCAGGCCGCTGCGATCTGCTGATGGATCTCAACAGCGACTTCGAGCAGGGGCTGACCACACGCCCGGTGTATCGCTCGGCCTATGTGCTGGTGACGCGCAAAGGTTTGAATCTGGTGCCCACATCGCTGGATGATCCGGCGTTGAAAAAACTGCGGCTGGGCGTGTTTCAGAGCTCGCCCGCGCGGCAGGCTCTATACGAGCACGGCATCAGTGGCGAAGTGCAATACCTGTTCTACGACTCGGCCACCGCACCGGAAGAACATCCGGGCAAGCTGGTGGAGCGGGTGGCCGCCAATGAACTGGATGCGGCCGAATCCTGGGGCCCGGTGGCCGGTTACTACGCTGCGCGTAGCAATCTGGGCGTGGTGCCGTTGAACACCATCGACGACGCGGTACTGGAATACTCGATGGCGTGGGCGGTGTCGCGCAAAAACGCCGCATTGCGCGATGCGCTGAACACTGCACTGCAAGACAATGCGGTAAAGATCGCCGAGATCTTGCGCAGTTATCACGTGCCGCTGGTGCGTTGCAGCGAGTGCATCGTGGCTGGCGATCTGCCGTCGCATGGGCCGTACGCCACACCGACCTCCGCCTCGACTGCGCCGAGCCCTGCTGCGTCGTCGCAGGAGCTGGCGCAGTTGCAGTTACGCATCGCCGATGGTGCTGACCCCAACCAGGAGCTGGCGCATGCGCTGGATGCCGGCGACGCAGTGCGTGCGGCCTGGTTGTTGCGGCATGGCGCCGATGCCAACACGCCCAACCTGCTCGGTGAGCCGCCATTGCATCAGGCCATCCGCAATCAGGAACCGGATCTGGTCGGGTTGTTGCTGGATGCCGGCGCGCGCCTGGATGCGCGCGATGCCAGCGGTTGGACTGCGCTGATGAAAGCCGCATGGGCCAACGATGCCGATAGCGTGACCCGGCTGGTGGGCAAACGCGCGCCGATCGATACGGTGTCCGGCGATGGCTGGAGCGCACTGGATCTGGCGGTCTCGTATGCCGACGCCAGTGTGGTGCAGGCACTGCTGGCCGCGGGGGCGAATGTGAAGCGTGCCAATCCCACCGGATTCACCCCGGTGATGTTCGCAGTGGCGCGCGACGACCCCGCCATTCTCGATGCGCTGGTTGCACGCGGCGCCGACGTGAGACATGCCAATCAGGCGGGTGTCACCGCCTTGATGCTGGCCGCAGCCGCCGGGCGCGAGGACGTCGCCAAGCGTCTGCTGGCGGCCGGTGCCGACCCTGCGGCGCGCAACCGCGATGGCAAGACCGCCGCGACGTTGGCGCAGGACCGCGGCGATGCCGCGTTGGCTGCACTGCTCAGCGAGGCCAAGCGCCCTTCCAGACGCTGAGCGTTTCATCCACCGCGTGCACGGGGTGCGCGGTGTTCCCTCCGATCAGAAAGGTTCGTTCATGCGTAAGTCCACCGTGGGTTGTATCGATCGTTCCATGCGCGCAGCGCTCTGCGCGTTGTTGCTGAGCACACTGCTGACCGCGTGCGGAAAAGAGACTCCGCCGGCACCGGCGCCCGACGCGGCGCCATCGCCCGCCGCCAGCGCACCGGCCGCCGATGCCGCAGCGCCACCGCCGCCTGCAACTGCCTCCGCAGCGATGCCCAATCCGGCCGCAGGCCCTGCGCCGGATCCGGCCACGCCGCCTGCACCCCCGGCCGCGGTGACGCCGATCCCGAAGGGACCGGAGGTCAAGGTCACTCCTGAGCTGATCGCCGAAGGCAAGAAGATCTATTTCTCTGCCGGCTGCAATGCCTGCCACGGCGGTACCGGTGGCGGCGGCATGTGCCCGCCGTTGACCAATGACATCTGGGTCTACGGCAGCGATGACGACACCCTGCGCACGCTTATCAGCGAAGGCACCGCAGCCATGATCACGCACGGCAAGACGCGCATCGGGCATGAAAGAGTGGTGGGGCAGATGCCGCCGTTTGCACCGGTGCTCAAGCCGGGCGACACCGAAAAACTGCTGGCCTTCATCCATTCGATCAACAAGACCGCGGGCAAGGCGCAATGAAGCAAGGCGCACTGCGCTCGGCGATCGGTCGCTGGCGGCGCACCTGTGCAGTGATTGCATCGGGTGCGTTGCTGTTGGCCGCCGGTTGCCAGCGCGATGCGGCCGCACCGGATGCTGCAGCCACTGCATCGCCTGCTGCGCCCACCAGTGCGGCGCCGGCGCCGGCAGCATCGCCGGTGTTGGCGTACGTGCCCAACCAACGCAGCGGCACGGTGTCGGTGATCGACACCGGCACCGATACGGTGGTGCGCACGCTCAGTGCGCAAGGCCAGCTCGGCAAGCGTCTGCAGCAGGTGTTGCCCGGCCCGCAGGGGCATCTATATTTGATCGATGCCGAGCATCACCGGTTGATCGAACTCGACACCGCCAAGGACACGGTATTGCGGCAAGTGGACATCGGCGAAAACGCCGAAGGCATCGCGTTGTCGCCCGATGGCACGCAGTTCGCCGTGTGCGTGGAAGGGCAGAACCAGGTGATGTTGATCGATGCGGCGCAGTTCCGTGTGCAGCAGGTCATCGCCACGCGTGGGCAGGCGCCGGAGCATTGCGCTTACACGCCCGATGGGAAGTGGCTGTTCACCAGCAACGAAGGTTCCAACGACATGGACATGATCGAGCTGGCCACGCGTCAGTCGCGCGGCGTGGTCGCCACCAGCGGCCATCCGCGCGGCATGGCGTTCGCACCCGATGGCCGCAGCGTCTATATCGCGCAGGAAACTGCCAACGTGGTGGATGTGATCGACCTGCAGACCCGTACGCGCCGCGCCAGTTTGCCGGCCGGCGTGCGCACTGCCGGCGTGACACTGTCGGCCGACGGCACGCGGCTGTATGCATCCAACGGCGGTGCCGGCACGGTCAGCGTGATCGATACCACCACTGCACGCAGTCTGGCCGAGATTCCGGTCGGATTACGGCCCTGGAATCCGGCGCTAACTCCCGCCGGCGACAAGTTGTACGTGGCCAATGGCCGCTCCAATACCGTGAGCGTGATCGATACCGCGAGCATGCGCGAACTCAAACAGATCCCCGTCGGCGAACTGCCGTGGGGCGTGGTCATCGCGCGCTGAGTGCCGGCCATGCCGATACGCGCCGGGGAGGCGGGATGAAGACACGCGCTGCGGTCGCCTGGGGCCCGCATCAGCCGTTGACCATCGAAGAGGTGGACCTGCAGCCGCCGCGCCCCGGCGAAGTGCTGGTGCGGCTGGTTGCCACCGGCATCTGCCACGGCGATGCGCATGCGCTGGCGCACGGGCATGCGAGCAGCTTTCCTGCAATTTTGGGCCAGGAGGGCGCGGGGATTGTCGAAGACGTGGGCATCGGCGTGACCAGCGTGCGTGCCGGCGATCATGTCATCCCGCTGTACATGCCCGAATGCGGCGTCTGCAAGTTCTGCCGCTCCGGGCGCACCAACCTGTGCCAGGCGATTCGCAGCAGTCAGGAACGTGGCTTGATGCCCGACGGCAGCAGCCGGTTTTCATTGAACGGGCGTCCGATCCTGCACCACATGGGCACCAGTACGTTTTCCGAATACACCGTGTTGCCGGAGATCGCGGTGGCGCGCATCCATCCGGACGCGGCACTGGATCAGGTCTGCCTGCTCGGTTGCACGGTCACCACCGGCGTTGGCGCAGTGCTCAACAGCACGCATGTACGGCCGGGCGATTGCGTGGCGGTCTTCGGGCTGGGCGGGATCGGCCTGTCGGTGGTGCAGGGCGCGGTGCTGGCGCGGGCGGGGCGCATCATTGCGGTGGATATCGACCCGGGCAAGTTCGCATTGGCGCGCGCGCTGGGTGCCACCGATTGCCTGGACCCGCGCGACTACGGCGCACCGATCCAGCAAGTGATCGTGGACCTCACCGATGGCGGCGCCGACCACAGTTTCGAATGCGTGGGCGATGTCGGTGCGATGCGTGCGGCACTGGAGTGCTGCCACAAGGGCTGGGGCGAGAGCGTCATTCTCGGCGTGGCCGACGATGCGCAAGAGATCAGCACGCGGCCGTTTCAGTTGGTGACCGGCCGGGTGTGGCGTGGCAGCGCGTTCGGCGGGGTGAAAGGACGCAGCGAGTTGCCAGGCTATGTGGAGCGTTATCTGCATGGCGAGATCCAGTTGGCACCGCTGATCACGCGTACCCTGGCATTGGACGACATCAATCAGGCGCTGGCGGATCTGCGCGCGGCGCGCGGCATCAAATCGATCGTGCTGTATTGAAGGAGACGACATGACGTCGACGCATGACTTGCTGGGCCACCGCAGTACCTCGCCGCTTCGCACCGCTCGCCCTGGATGCGATGCACTGCAACGCCATCGGCTTGCCTGCGCCTGTGCAGCGCTGCTGTGCGCTGGCACGATCGGCCCCGCACTGGCCGACGGCACCCCGCAAGTCACCTGGCTGGATCGCATCGAAGTCACTGCCACGCCCATCCCCGGCACCACCATCGACGCGGCGCAATTGCCGTACATGGTGCAATCGGCGACCAATGCGGAGTTGTCGCGTGGGCGCAGCAACAACATCAGCGATCTGCTGCAGCGGCGGTTTGTCGGTGTGGATGGCAACGATGTGCAGGGCAGCGCATTTCAGAATGACCTAACCTTCCATGGCTTTCGCGCATCGGCCTTGCCGGGCGCTTCGCAAGGTGTGTCGGTGTATCTGGACGGCGTCCGCGTCAACGAACCGTTCGCCGATATCGTCAGCTGGGACATGCTGCCCGAATCCGCCATCACCGCCGTCACCCTGATGCCCGGTTCCAACCCGTTATTCGGGCCGAATACGCTCGGCGGCGCGGTAGTGCTGTCCACCGCATCCGGACTCACTGCACCGGGACTGCAAGGCGAACTGAGTATCGGCAGCGGCGCGCGCAAGCGGCTGGATGCCAGTTATGGCATTGCCGGCGGCGATGGCTGGCATGGCTTTATCGCAGTGACCGGCTTCGACGAAAACGGCTGGCGCGATGCCTCCGAAGGACGTCTGGGCACGGTGTTCGGCAAGCTCGGTCGGCAAGGCGATGACACCGACTGGAGTCTGTCGCTGCTGCACGGGCGCAGCCGCCTGATCGGCAATGGACTGTTGCCCGATACCAGCTACACCGACGAGGGGCCCGAGCCAGGCCTGTACCGTGCCGACCGCCGTGCGGTGTATACCTCACCCGATCTCACCCGCAATCGCAATACGTTGCTGACAGCGCAGCTAGATCACCGATTCGATGCGGACACCGCGCTGCATGCGCTAGCGTATTCGCGCGTTGGCCGGCGCGATACCGTCAATGGCGATATCGGCGAGGACTACGAAGAATTCGTCGAAGAATGCGCCTCCGGTTACGCCGCCGACGGCAGCGCGCTGGATGCCGATTGCGAGGTGGCGCGCGCCGACGCCGATGCGCTGCATACCGGCGCCCTCAACACCACCCAGATGCGGCAGGAAGCGCAGGGACTCGCGATCAACCTGAGCAAGCAATGGGGAGCGCATGCGCTCAGTGCCGGTGTCACCTTCGACCGCGGTCATGTGCGTTACCGGCAATTCGCCCGCGATGGTTGGGTGCAGCCGGACCGGTCGGTGCTGGCAGATCCCGATGTCGAGCGTGCGTTCTTCTCTGGTGTGCGCGGCAGCACCAAAACGCTGGGCGCCTTTGTGGCAGACACCTGGGAGCTGGACGCGGCCACTCATCTCACCGCCGCAGTGCGCTGGAACCGGGTGGTGGTCGACAACATCCTGTCCACCGCCGAGGACGGCGACCGCCCGCGCGAGCGCTTTGTCTACGCCAAGGCCAACCCATCGCTGGGGCTCACCCATCGGCTCGACTCCGGCCTCACCGTGTACGGCTCGGTGGCGCAGAACACGCGCGCGCCGACCGCGATCGAACTGGGGTGCGCAGACCCCACCCAGCCGTGCCGGCTGCCGACCGGCCTGCAGGCCGATCCGCGCCTGGAGCAGATCGTGTCGCGAACCTATGAGCTGGGCGCGCGTTGGTCGCCCTGGGCCGACAGCAACGCCACCGTGTCGGTGTACCGCGCCGACAATCGCGACGACATCTTGTTTTTGCGTGCGCCGGACACGCAGCTGGGCTACTTCGATAATGTAGGACGCACCCGCTATCAAGGCCTCGACGCTGCGCTGCATCTGCGCAGCGGCGATTGGCAATGGTCGGCCGGGTACAGCTATCTGGACGCGACCTATCGCAGCGACGGCGAACTGCTGTCCGGCGAGCGCGTGATCACGTTGCGGCCCGGTTTGCGGATTGCCGCGCTACCCCGGCATAACCTCAAGCTCGGGGTGGAGTGGCAGCGCGATGCGCTGACGCTGGGCGCCGGCGTGCGCGCGGTGTCCGGGCGCGTGGCCAGCGGCAACGAAGATGGGCAGGTCGACAATGCCGACGAGGGCGAGCCCGCACCGCAGCGCATCGATATCGGCACCGCCGGCTATGCGCTGGTCGACCTGCAGGCGCGTTGGGCCATCAGCACGCGCGTGTCGGTCTTTGCGCGTATCGACAACCTGTTCGATCGCCAGTACGCCACCTATGCTGCCGTGGCCGAAGATGTGTTCCCCGATGGCGAACTTGCCCGCCCGCAGAACGCGCCCGTCGAAACAGGCCCGGCACGCTTTCTGGCACCGGGCGTGACCAGGCAGTATTTGATCGGGCTGCGCTGGGCGTTGTGAGTTTGGGGCGGGGATTCGGGATTGGAGATTCATGAGGCGTCAGCACCAGCCGCGCTCCGCGCTATCTGGAGGGTCGCGCGTCGCGCTGGTCGGAGGCGCGGTGCCCTCACCGCTCGCGGGACACGCCGTGAACCCGTCCCTGGGGGCTCGGTGGCGGTATCCATGCCGCCACACGGTCCCGCAAGCGGCGAGGACACCGCACCAGAACGTTGGTCGGTGGTCGCGTGAAAGCCGCTTGTAGCGCGCTGCACATCAAACATTGCGCCGRCGCGTCACGATCCGACAACGCGCATCAAGCCCTGCTCCTACCGTGCATACCGACCATCTTCGCTGGTCCTTGCCCGCCCACCGTCGCGGGACCTTACGCGGCATGGATGCCGCGTAAGAGCCTCCAGGGACGGATTCACGGTGTGTCTCGTGATGGTGGGCGGGCAAGGACCCTGCAGCCAAGCCACAGATCATCCGCTCCGCAATCGCGGCAGGTAGCGTGCCACATGGCGCACCAAGCCACAGCGGTGCCGCCTGATGGCGAAAAAATAATTGTGTTAATCGCTCTAAATAGCAGCGCCAAGCCACCGCTTTGGCTTTGACGTATCCCCAATCCCAAATCCCCGCCCCTCCATCAGCCCGTATCCAACCCATGTTTGCGCAGCTTGCGATACAGCGTATTGCGGCTGATGCCCAGTGCGTCGGCGGTGCGGCTGACATTCCAGCGATGGCGTTCGAGTTGTTGCTGCAATACCAGGCGTTCGGCCTGATCCAGCGCCACCCGGCCCGGCATGTCGTCGGCCGCCACGGCACGGCCATCGACCAGGCACGGTGCGCTGCCGGCATCGACGATTTCCTGCGGCAGGTTCGGCAGGCGGATGACGCCGTCGCTGCATAACACCGCTGCGGTGCGCAGCACATTGCGTAACTGGCGCAGGTTGCCTGGCCAGGCGTAGCTGAGCAGTTTGTGCATCGCCTCTTCGCTGATGCGCACGCTGCGCTCTGCGTTTTCTTCGCGCAGCAAGGTGCGGATCAACTCCGCTTTATCGCTGCGCTCGCGCAGTGGGGGCAGATGCAACACCACGCCGTTTAGCCGGTAATACAAGTCCTCGCGAAATTCGCCTGCTGCCACGCGTTGCGCCAGGTCGCGATGGCTTGCGCTGATGACGTGCAGCTCCAGCGGCACCGCACGTTCGCTGCCCAGCGGGGTCACGCATTGTTCTTCCAGCACGCGCAGCAGGCGGCTCTGTAATGGCAATGGCATATCGCCGATTTCGTCCAGAAACAGCGTGCCGCCGCTGGCCTGCAGCAATTTGCCGTGCCGTCCTTCGCGCGCCGCATCGGTGAAGGCACCGCGTGCGTAACCGAACAACTCGCTTTCGATCAGCGCCTCGGGAATGGCGGCGCAATTGATCGCGACAAACGCGCCGCTGGCCCAGGGCGAGCCACGGTGCACCGCCTTGGCGAATTCTTCCTTGCCGGTGCCGGTGTCGCCACGCAGCAGGATCGAAACGCGGTGCGCGGCCAGTTTCAACGCATTGGCCAGGTTGTGGCGCATGCGCGGGTCCGAACCGACGTGCTCGCTTGGTTGCAATTCGGAATCCGGTGCGGCCTGCGCCGGCCCACCGACTGCCGGTAGCATCGGGCGGGCGCGTGGCGGGCGTACCAGCGCATAGAAACGCCGCCCGTGGCAGGCACAGCGGATCGACCACAGGGTGCCCGCGTCGCTGCCGGCCCGGTGTTCGATGGTGTCGAAGTCGAGCTGCATCACCTGCGAGATATCGCGACCCACCAACTGGCTGCGATCGATCTTGCCCAGTTGCTCCAGCACCGCTTCGTTGACCGCCAGCACGCGGCCATCGGCACCGATGGCGATCAACGCCTCGTGCAACAAGCCGGCAAATTCGGGGCGGCTGTGAAAGCGCAGGATGAACGCATGACCAAACTGATTGAGGAAATGCGAGCGCGAAATCTGTGCGGCCGACATGCTCACCAAGGCCACGGTATGGCGCTGGATCTGCTTGCTGTCCTGCGCATTGGGGGTGGACGCATCCAGCACCGCCAGCAGCCCCCCATGCGGGTCCAGGATCGGTGCGCCGCTGCACGACAGCGGTAAATGCCGGGTCAGATAGTGTTCGCCGCGATGCACGCTGACCGCCGTGCGCTCTGCCGCGCACGTGCCCAGACCGTTGGTTCCCTGGTGGCATTCGGCCCAGCTGGCGCCACAGAACAGCCCCGCCTGGCGGAACTCGCGCAGCAGGGTGGAGTCGTGCACGCTGTGCAGCACGGTGGCGTCGGCATCGCCAAAGATCACCGCATAGCCGCTGCCGGCGATCTGTTCGTACAGATTTTCCATTTCCACCTTGGCGATGCGCAGCACCTCGCCAAGCCGCTGCTGGCGCTCACGCACGTGCAGGGCGTCGTGCACCAACGGTTCGGGCGTTGCCTCGGGCAGCAGCGCGTAGTCGTCCAGGCAACGCCGCCACGACCGCGACAGCGGTGGCGCCAGCGGCGCAATATCGCGCAGCCGTCTGATCTGCCGGAGTACATCCGGTTCGATCTCCGGCAGCGTGATGGAAGGAGCGGCGACAACGCTTGGCTCGGACATGGGCCAGCGTTCCTCAGTGGACGCGAAACGTCAGTAGAGGCACAAACTGCTCCTATGCTCAAACCGCATTGCAGCAAACTGCGCCGCGCTGCTCGCAATACGTGCATCGATGAGGGCCGACGATGCCTGAGGCCATGACGGCGTTTTGGGCGATAAGGGTCGAGCTCGGTCGACGCGCAGCTCGCTCGGCGGAGCGAGGGAGCGTGCGCATTTAGCGCTGAGAGCGGCTAACAAAGCGCAGCCAGCGGTCGTCAGGCGGGTGTGGAGGGCGTGCTTAGAACCGGACTCTACGAGCGGTATGGCGCGCACCGAGCGCTGGCCGCGCCAGCCGCCTGGCGGCTGCGCAAGCAGTCTTTAGCGGGGCGCCCGCGTCGCGAGGGCCGCCGTGAGGCGGAGTACGGGCCGGCGCGGTGGCGCCGTTCGAAGCGAGTGTGTCGTTCGAGCTGCGCGAGGCATCGCGCAGACCGGCATCTGCCGCTGCGAGGCCCCTTCTTCCGAAGAGAGAAGGGGGACCTAGCCGGCGCCAGCGCCGGCATCGCAGATGCGGGCCGGGCGCCGAGCAAGCGCTGGCGTGGGAGCTGACGGTGCGCAGCCGAGGTGTCGCACCGATGCCGCTCCGGGCATTTCTACAGCGCGTAACCGAATTGCTGTTTGAACTGATCGTTGAATTCGGCGAAGTCGAAGCGCTGGTTCTGGGTGCCGGGGTGTTCCACCTTCAATGCGCCCATCAGATTGCCCATGCGCCCGATCGTCAGCCAGTCGTAGTTGTGCTGGATGCCGTAGATCAGGCCGGCGCGGAACGCATCGCCGCAGCCGGTGGGGTCGACCACGCGGCGCTCATGCGCCGGCGGAATGTCGTAGGTCTTCTCGGGCGTGTGCACCAGCGCGCCCTTCGGGCCCTGCGTAGTGATGTAGGCCTGCACGCGCGACACGATGTCCTTCTCGTTCCAGCCGGTGCGTTCCTGCAGCAGGTTGGACTCGTAGTCGTTGACCACCACGTAGTCGGCCTGCTCGATGAATTCACGCAGTTCCGGGCCGTTGAACAACGGCATCGCCTGGCCGGGGTCGAAGATGAAAGGAATACCGCCGGCAGCGAACTCTTCCGCGTTCTGGATCATGCCTTCGCGCCCGTCCGGGCCGACCAGGCCCAGGGTCACGCCCGGCACGTCGCGCACGTGGTTCTCGTAACTGCGCATCATCGCGCCCGGATGGAAGGCGGTGATCTGGTTGTTATCGTGATCGGTGGTGATGAACGCCTGCGGGGTGAACAGGTCATCGATGATCTTCACGCGCGACAGATCGATGCCCAGCGTTTCGAAATGTTCGCGGTACGGGCCGAAATCCTGGCCTACGGTGCCCATCGGAATCGGCGCGCCGCCGAGCAGATGCAGGTTGTAGGCAATGTTGCCGGCGCAGCCGCCGAACTCGCGGCGCATGCGCGGCACCAGGAACGACACATTCAGGATGTGCACCTTGTCCGGCAGGATGTGATTCTTGAACTGGTCCGGGAACACCATGATGGTGTCGTAGGCGAGGGAACCACAGATCAGTGCGGACATCGAGTCAGGCCTTTGCGTAAGGAAATACCCGCCAGTTGCCGGCATGGCGGCGGGACGGCGCCAACGCCGCGGCGCAAAGGGTAACGGCTGCGACCGATCAGAGCCACAACCGCGTGCCATGCCCGGCGTGACCGCCACATGAAAACCGGGCCGGAAACACCGATTTTTCCTTGCCCGCACCGGGGGGGATTGCTAGGCTAGTGGACTTCGTTTTCTGCCCAAAATTTCGCCAGTCTGGCGGCGGGCACGCGACTTACCCAGGAACAACTCCCTCGATGTTCAAGAAACTGCGCGGCATGTTCTCCAACGACCTGTCCATCGATCTGGGCACGGCCAATACGCTGATCTACGTGCGCGGACAGGGCATCGTGCTGAACGAGCCATCGGTGGTTGCGGTGCGTCAGGACCGCGCAATCGGCGGGACGCGCTCGGTGGCTGCCGTCGGCGCGGAGGCCAAGCAGATGCTCGGTCGTACCCCCGGCCACATCACCACCATCCGCCCGATGAAAGACGGCGTCATCGCCGATTTCACCTACACCGAAGCAATGCTGAAGCACTTCATCAAGAAGGTGCACAAGTCGCGCTTCCTGCGCCCCAGCCCACGCGTGCTGGTGTGCGTGCCGGCCGGTTCCACCCAGGTGGAGCGCCGCGCGATCAAGGAATCTGCGGAAGAGGCTGGTGCGCGCGACGTGTATCTGATCGAAGAACCCATGGCCGCTGCCATCGGGGCCGGCATGCCGGTGACCGAAGCGCGTGGCTCGATGGTCATCGACATCGGCGGCGGCACCACCGAAGTGGCGGTGATCTCGCTCAACGGCATCGTCTACTCGCAGTCGGTGCGCGTGGGCGGCGACCGCTTCGATGAGTCGATCACCAACTACGTGCGTCGCAACCACGGCATGTTGATCGGCGAAGCCACGGCCGAGCGCATCAAGTTGCAGATCGGCTGCGCCTACCCGCAGGACGAGGTGCAGGAGATGGAAATCTCCGGCCGTAACCTCGCCGAAGGCGTGCCGAAGATGATCAAGATCAACTCCAACGAAGTGCTCGAAGCGCTGCATGAGCCGTTGTCGGGCATCATCTCCGCAGTGAAGCTGGCGCTGGAGCAGACCCCGCCGGAACTGTGCGCCGACGTCGCCGAGCGCGGCATCGTGCTCACTGGTGGCGGCGCGCTGCTGCGCGACCTGGACCGTCTGATCTCCGAAGAAACCGGCCTGCACGTGCAGGTGGCCGACGATCCGCTCACCTGTGTGGCCCGCGGCGGCGGTCGCGCGCTGGAGCTGGTGGACATGCACGGCAACGAGTTCTTCGCGCCGGAATAATGGAGCTGGGAATGGGGAATCGGGAATGGGGAATCGTCGTGCGGCTCCCCGCCTCCGGCTTTGCGTGGTCACTGCGCATTCCCGTCCGCATATCCCTTAGCCCTTCCGTGGGCAGCACATTGCCCACCGATTCCCCATTCCCGACTCCCCATTCCCGGCCCTGAAAGTGCCCTCCTACGCCGGTCCTCCCGTCGCCTCCCGTCCGGGCGAAGTCACCTCCACGCTGCGGCTGCTGGTCTATCTGGTGCTGGCGATCACGTTGATCGCGCTCGATAGCCGCGGCAGCTGGCTGAGCCAGGTGCGAATGCAGGCCAATCTGCTGATCCAGCCGATCTGGGCAGTGGCCGGATTGCCGGGACGCATCGGGTCGCAGGTGCGCGACAACGCCGCAACGCACGCGCAACTGGTGGAAGAAACCCGCGACCTGCGCAATCAGCTGCTGGTCGCCAACGCCCGCCTGACCCGGCTGCAGACCGCTGCGCTGGATAACGCCCAGTTGCGCGAGCTGCTCAACGTGGCCGAGCGCCGTGGCCTGGACGTGCAGCTGGCGCCGATCCTGGATATCGACCTGGACCCGACCCGCCAGCGCTTGCTGCTGGACGCCGGCAGCCGCGATGGCGTGCTGATGGGCCAAGCGGTGATCGATGCCGGCGGCCTGATGGGCCAGGTGATCGAAGTGACCCCGCTACATTCGACCGTCTTGCTGCTGACCGACCCAGACCACGCGGTGCCGGTCAGCGTGGCGCGCAACGGCGTGCGTCTGATTGTCTACGGCCGCGGCGACCGGCTCGAATTGCGCGACATCCCGCTGAGCGCCGGCGTGCAGGTGGGCGACGAGATCGTCACCTCCGGCCTGGGCGGCCGCTTCCCGGCCGGCTTCCCTGTGGGCAAGGTCTCCGAGCTGCATCCCGACGACACCCACGCCTTCCTGGTCGGCGAGCTGACCCCGGCCGCCAAACTCGACCGCGGCCGAGACGTGCTGTTGTTGCGCGCCGGCAAGCCGCTGCGGGTGGTGCCGGGAATCGGGAATGGGGAATCGGGAATGGGGAATGGCAACGTCAATGGCAATGGCGCTGTGGCACCTGCCGCTGCGGCGCCAGCAAACGCGCCGGTGATCGCAACGCCACGCACGCCAGCGAGCGGAGTGTCCGACGCGGCGATGGATACCGCACGCCCGACGGCGGGCGCAGCATCGGGCACCGGCACCGGCAGCGCTCAGGGCACCCAGTCCGCGCCGACACCTGCCGCGCCCGGCACGCAGCCGTCCAGTGCGCCAGCGTCCGGTCGCCCGGCCAGCACGCCCGCGCGCGCGACGGCGTCGAATGCATCCAACATCCCGATGCCTGATTCGCGTCCTGCTTCGCCGCAGGGCTTGCGGGCAGCCGGAACGAGGAATGGCAACGGCACGCAGTCGCCAGCTGGCCGTGCGAGCGATGCGCCGCCGCCGCAAGGCACCGCTCCTGCCGATTCCCGACTCCCGAATCCCGATTCCCGTCCGTCTCCACCGGAGACGGACCAATGACCCGCATGCGCAACACCTGGATCCTGCCAGTGAGCCTGCTCATCGCGCTGGTGCTGGGTCTGCTGCCGTTGCCGGAGGTGGTGCAGCCGCTGCGCCCGTACTGGGTGGCGCTGGTGCTGGCTTACTGGGTGATCGAGGAGCCGGATCGGGTGGGGCTGGGTGTGGCCTTCGTGGCCGGCGTGCTGGCCGATCTGCTGTACGGCGGGCTGCTGGGCGAGCAGGCGCTGCGGCTGGTGATCATGACCTTCATCCTGCAGCGCTTCCGCGCGCGGATGCGGTTTTTCCCGGTGTCGCAGCAGGCGCTGGCGATCGGCGGGCTGCTGCTCAACGACCGCATCGTGTCTTCGGCGGTGCATCTGGCGATCGGCGAGCCGACCCTGCCGTGGAGTTACTGGTGGGCGCCGCTGCTGGGCATGGCGCTGTGGCCGCCGCTGTTCGTGTTGCTGGATGCGGCGCGCCTGGGCAAGCGGGGCAAGAAGTAGCCCATGCACGGTCGGCGCCAACCCAAGAACCCGCATGCCGAGGCCGAGCAGTTCCGCCGCCGGGCGGTGCTGGGGTTTGTGATGGTGGTGATCTGCCTGGTCGGCCTGGGCGGGTGGTATTTCAAGCTGCAGGTGCTCGACCACGAGGTCTACGCCACCCGCTCGGAAGCCAACCGCATCAAGCCCAAACCGGTGGTGCCCGGGCGCGGCATGATCTACGACCGCACCGGTCGGTTGCTGGCCGAAAACGTGCCGGCGTTCCGGCTGGACGTGACCCCGGACAAGGTCGCCGACATGGGCGCCATGCTGGCCGCGCTGGGCAAGGTGATCCCGATCGCGCCGGAGGATCTGGAGCGCTTCAACCGTGAGCGCCGCGCGCGCCGCAGCTTCCTGCCGGTCACCCTCAAACTGCGCATGAGCGATGAAGAGATGGCGCGCTTTGCGGTGGAGCGCTGGCGCTTCCCCGGCGTGGAGCTGGAGCCGTATCTGACCCGGCGCTACCCGTATGGGCCGTTGTTCGCGCACATCATCGGCTACGTCGGCCGCATCGACGAAAAAGATCTGGCGGTGCTGGGCGAGGGCAACGCTGCGCTCACCCATATGGGCAAGTCCGGCCTGGAGCGCTATTACGAACAGGACCTGCGCGGGCAGGTCGGCTACGAGCAGGTCGAGACCAACGTGCAGGGGCGGGCGATCCGCACCGTCGGCCGGGTCGCGCCGCAGTCGGGTGCGGATCTGCGGCTGTCGGTGGATGCCGATCTGCAGCGCGCAATGGTGGCGGCGTTCGGCGAACACGAAGGTGCAGCCATTGCGATGGACCCGCGCACCGGCGAGATCCTGGGCATGGTCAGCCTGCCCAGCTACAACCCCAATCTGTTCGTCAACGGCATCTCGCATACCGATTTCAAGATGCTCAACGACAACCCGTCGCGTCCGCAGTTCAACCGGCTGGTGCTCGGTGGCGTGGCGCCGGGCTCCACGCTCAAGCCGCTGATCGCCCTGGCCGGCCTGGATAGCGGCCTGCGCCGGCCGGAAGACCGGGTGTTGTCCACCGGCATGTTCTATCTGCCCGGCGTCAGCCGCGGCTGGGGCGACTCGCACCGTGGCGGCCACGGCTGGACCGATCTGCGCAAATCCATCGCCCAGTCGGTCAATACCTACTACTACCGCCTGGCGGTGGACATGGGGGTCGAGCGCTTCGACCATTACATGGGCGGATACGGCTTCGGGGCGCCCACCGGGGTGGATCTGTTGGGCGAAATCGGCGGCATTCTGCCGTCGCCGGCCTACAAGTACAAGAGCCGCAAGGAGCGTTGGTACCCCGGCGACACCGTCAACATCGCCATTGGCCAGGGCGACTGGAAGGTGACTCCGTTACAGCTGGTGCGCGGCGTCTCGGCGATCGCCAGCGGCCTGCTGCTGCGCCCGCATCTGGTGCTGGAAGAACGCACCGGCTTCGATCACCCCTGGCAGCCGATGATCCAGCCGCCGGGCAAGCCGGTCAGCCCGAATCCGGCGCATCTGCAGGTGGTGCGCGAGGGCATGATGGACACCATGCGCCCGGGCGGTACCGGCTACGCCATCACGCCCGGCGCGCCCTACCAGATGGCCGGCAAGACCGGCACCGCGCAGGTGGTCAGCCGCAAGGGCGTGGCCGCCGTGGACCCGCGCAGCCTGCCGATGCACCTGCGCCACCGTGGTCTGTTCGTCGGCTTTGCGCCGGCCGACAACCCGGTCATTGCGGTGGCGGTGGCGGTGGAGGGCGGTGGTTTTGGTACCAGCTCGGCAGCGCCGATTGCGCGCAAGATTTTCGACGCCTGGCTGCTGGGCAAGATGCCTGCGGGCATCCTGCCGCTGGACAGCGAACTCGGCATGACCGCCGTTGGCGTCAACCAGTTCGAAGCCGGCGCCACCGATGCACGTGCGGCCGGCGATGCGGCTGCCGCCACGCTGGAAGAATTGCCGGTGGTGATCGGCCAGGCCGCCGTTGCGCTGGATCCCAGCACGCCCGCGCAGCCGGTGATACCGGATGTGCCGGATGCGGTGCAGGAGACCGATCATTGAGTGACATCCTGCGCTGGTTGGCGGACATGGCCGCGCGTTTTACGCGCAGCCTGGACTGGGTGCTGTGCCTGGCGCTGGGCGCGTTGATGGTGATCGGCCTGTCGGTGCTCAAGAGCGCCGGCGGCACGGCCAACGGCGATCATCTGGTGATGGCGCAAGGCATCCGCTTCGTCATCGGCGTGGCCGCGATGTGGGGCATCTCGCGCATGTCGGTGCTGCGCCTGCGCGCCTGGACCCCGTGGGTGTATGGCTTGTCGATGCTGCCGCTGCTGGCGGTGTTCGCGCTAGGCACCGGCAAATACGGCCGGCAGTGGCTGGATCTGAAAGTGTTCTATCTGCAGCCGGCCGAGCTGCTCAAGATCAGCCTGCCGATGATGGCGGCCTGGTATCTGCACCGCATGCCGTTGCCGCCGCGTATCTCCACCGTGTTGGTCACCTGCATGATCATCGGCGTGCCCACCGCGTTGATCATGTTGCAGCCGGACTTCGGGACCGGCGTGCTGATCGCCGCCAGCGGCGTGTTCGTGCTGCTGCTGGCCGGCCTGCCGTGGTGGTGGGTAGCCGTGGGTCTGGGCGGCGTGGCGGCGGCGGCGCCGATCGCCTGGTTCTGGCTGCTGCGGCCGTACCAGAAGGACCGCATCATGATGTTCCTCAACCCCGAGAACGACGCGCTCGGCGCCGGCTGGAACATCATCCAGTCCAAGATCGCGATTGGCTCTGGCGGGTTGGATGGCAAGGGCTGGGGGTTGGGCTCGCAATCGCATCTGAACTTCATTCCCGAACAGACCACCGACTTTGCGTTCTCGGTGCTCAGCGAAGAATTCGGCTGGATCGGCGTGGCCACCGTACTGACGCTGTATCTCATCGTCATCGGCCGCTGCCTGTGGATCGCCTCGCAGGCGCGCGACACCTATTCGCGCCTGGTCGCTGGCGCCACCGGTCTGGCGTTCTTCGTCTACGTGCTGGTCAACGGCGGCATGATCTCCGGCCTGCTGCCGGTGGTCGGCGTGCCCATGCCCTTGATGAGTTACGGCGGCACCTCGGCGGTGTCGTTGCTGGCCGGATTGGGCCTGGTGATGGCAGTGAAGGCGCACCGGCCGGTGCACGGGTACTGACGCATAGCGTCATGCCGTTGGCGCGTTGCATCGCGTCAACCCACGCGCAAGCGGCATGCTCCGCATTGCAACGCCGACTGATGCGACACGCGTGTGTCACCGCGTCGGCAATGTAGCGATGGCATCGCGTTTTTGCGCGCTGCGTTGCAATGACGACACCTCGACGTAGGGTGGCTTCGCTCGGGCGGCATCCGGTTCGCTCGCGTTCTGCATGTGCGATGTGTGCTCCGTAGAGTCCGCTATGCCGCTGCAGTGATGGCGGCCGCGTCGCGTTGCCTATGCAGGCGCGCGCCATTCCTCTTTCGGGTGCCTGTTTCCATGAAATTGCTAACCGCCGCCATCGGCGGTGTTTGTCTGATGCTTGCCACGCAGGCCAGCGCTGTCACCTTCGCCACGGGCGATGCCCGCGCTGTCGCGCAACCGGCAATTCCGCCCACGTGTCCGCCCTCCTTGAAGGCCGGCCTGACGCCGAGCGGGCGTCAATTCGATGATGCATTGGAGCGCTCGCCGCCTGATACCAAGACCATCCAGGCCGCGCTCAATGCCTGTAAAAACGGCAGCGTGCTGTTGACCAGCGGCAGTGGCAACGCGTTTCTGACTGGCCCGCTGACCATTCCCAGTGGCGTCACGCTGGTGGTCGACCAGGGCGTCACCTTGTACGGCTCACGCAATCCGGCCGACTACGGCAGCGGCTGCGGCGTGGCCGGTTCCAAGAGTGGCGGCTGTGCGCCGCTGATCAGCGTCAAGGGCGCCAAGTCGGGCGTCATGGGCATCCGCATCGGCGGGCGTCAGGGCACCATCGATGGCCGCGGCGATCTGACCATGCTGGGCAAGAGCACCACCTGGTGGCAATTGGGCGAAGACGCCAAGGCGGCCGGCCTGGTGCAGAACAGCCCGGATCTGATCAAGGTGCAGAATTCAACGGCGTTTACGCTGTACGACATCAATCTGATCAACGCGGCGTACTTCCATTTCTTCGCGCATATCGTTGATGGCCTGACCATCTGGGGCGTGCGGGTGAAGTCACCGGCCACCAGTCCCAACACCGATGGCCTGGATCTGGACAGCGTGGTCAATGCCACTCTCCACGACAACGATGTGATGGGCGGCGACGATTGCGTGGCGATCAAGACCATCGCTTCCAAGTCGGCCAACATCACCGTGCGCAATACGCGTTGCTACGGCACGCATGGCATCTCCATCGGCAGCGAAGTGATGTCTGGCGTCAGCAATGTGCTGGTCGACAACAACGCGCTGGTGTCCACCGACGATGCAGGCAATCGCAGCACCGACAACAACGGGTTGCGCATCAAGACCAGCATCGTCAAGGGTGGGCCGGTCAGCCTGGTTACGTATCGCAACACGTGCCTCTACGGCGTGACCAGCCCGCTGGTGATCAACCCGTTCTATGCCGGCGGGAGCAGCGGCACCAAACCGACCTTCCACGACATCGTCGTCGACGGGCTGCGCAGTGCGAACGATGCCGGCGGCAAGGGCTGGATTCTGCGTGGCTACGATGCGCAGACGCGGCTTGATCTGGTGCTGGCCAACGTGGCGACCAGCAACACATCGGTCAATGCGAGCAACGCGCAGATCGGGCTGAGCAACAGCGCGCTGACTCCGACCGGGAGCGGTGTCACCACTGCGCCGGTGCAAGTCGGCGGCGGCATACCGACCTGCTCGAGCGCACCGCACTTCCCGGCGCTGTGAGGCTACAGGCGCGGCCGATCCTAGCGGCCGCGCCTGGTTTTCTGCCACGGCTGCTCAGTCGATGCAGCCGCCTGGCAGTGGGCTTTGATGTCCCATGAGCTGCCAAGCCGGCTAGCTGTCTTCGGTTCTTTCCAAGGGGGCAACGGCCGCCTTCGCGTCACTGACATCAGCGCGGCGATCTCGCCCGCGATCAGCTGATCGCAATCACCGTCGAGCACCCAGTTGTTAGCGCGGCACCCACATGCCAGTGGTGCATATCGCGCTAGCGCGCCCTGTGGCCGGACTCCCGCTCCTGCCAGCCGCCGCTCCCAATCCCGATTCCCCAGCCACCAAACTGCCCCACCTGCTGCGGCAGACCTTGACTTTGGCTAAAGTCTTTTCGTTTCATGGTCTTATTGCCAGAAGTTCATCTGATGTCTGTTACCCTCGGCCGATGATTCGACGCACTCTGACCTGCCTGCTCACCCTCGGCCTTGTCGCCTGCGCGACCCAGCCCAGCCCTCCGTCCCCGCCGCCGGCTGCCAGTGCGCCTCCGGCCAAGCCGCCCGTGGCTCCGGTCGCGCCTGCAAGTGCCGCCGCCGAAGCGCCTGCACTACCGCCGGTCGATCTGACTCCGGTGCCGTTCGAGATCGCACGTGCCAACTTCGTGCGCGACACCGCCGCCAAATACGGCATCGACGCCGCACAGATCGAAGCGGTGCTGGCGCAAGCGCAATTCAAGGACGCCATCGTCACCGCGATGTCGCGCCCGGCCGAGCGGGTCAAGCCATGGAACGAATACCGGCCGATGTTCATCACCCAGGCACGCATCGATGGGGGCCGCAAATTCCTGGCCGAGCACCGCGCCGAGCTGAGCAAGGTCGAAGCCGCCACCGGCGTGCCGGCGCAGGTGATCGTGGCCATCATCGGGGTGGAAACCAGTTACGGCAGCAATGCCGGCAAGTACCGCGTGTTGGATGCGCTGTACACGCTGGCGTTCCGCTACCCGCGCAGCGGCGACCCGGCCAAGCTCGAGCGCGAAGTGCGTCGCGAGCTGTTTTTCCGCGATGAACTCGGCCAATTGTTCGCGCTCGGCAAGGAAGAGCAACTCGACGTCACCAGCCTGATCGGCAGCTACGCCGGCGCGATGGGCATGGGCCAGTTCATGCCTTCCAGCTACCGCCAGTTCGGTGTCGATGGCGATGCGGATGGCAAGCGCAATCTGTTCACCGATTACAACGACGTGTTCGCCTCGATCGCCAATTACTTCGTCAAGAAGGGCGGCTGGGTGCGCGGCGGTGAAGTCGCCGTGCCGGCCACGCTGGCTGCCGGCCGCGAAGAATTCAATCCCACCGACTGGTCGCCGGTGTACACGCTGGCCGATCTGTCTGCGCGCGGGTATCACCCTGGCGCGCCGGTGGTGGCGGGTAGCACCGCCACGCCGATCAGCCTGGACGACGCCAACGGCAAGCAGTACTGGCTGGGCTTCCAGAACTTCTACGCGATCACCCGATACAACATTTCCAAGATGTATGCGATGGCCGTGTTCCAGTTGTCCGAGGCCATCGCCGGCAAGGAGTTACCCCCGGCATGAACAGCATGACAGGCCCCAAGTGGCTGATCCCGATGGCGCTGATGCTCGGCCTGGCGGCCTGTAGCAGCGCACCGAAGAAAAGCGTCGCTGCCAAGGGCGGCGGCGCCATCAAGGGCGTCAAGATCGACGGCAAGGGGCCGGCGTACGTCGCCACCGGATGCCCGTCGACCTCGCCGTATGCGGCCGCCAAGGAAGACCCGTCCACGCGCGGCGACTACACCGCCGGCGGCCTGTACAAACCCGGCGTCAAGGACACCACGCCCGACCACGTGCCCAACGTGGCCTGCATCCCCGAACCGCTGGTCACCAACGAGCCGCGCTCGGCGGTCGGCAATCGCTCGCCCTATGAAGTGCTGGGCAAGCGTTACGTGGTGATGGACGACCCGGGCGACTATGTCGAACGCGGCACCGCCTCGTATTACGGCAGCAAATTCCATGGCCGGCTCACCTCCAACAAGGAGGTCTACGACATGTACGCCTTCACCGCTGCGCACAAGACGTTGCCGCTGCCCAGTTTCGCGCTGGTGACCAATACCGACACCGGCGATTCGGTGGTGGTGCGCGTCAACGACCGCGGCCCGTTTCACGATGGCCGCGTGATCGACCTCAGCTACGCCGCCGCGGTCAAGCTCGGCATCACCGGCAGAGGCACCGGCAATGTCGAAGTGCGCGGGCTGACCGAAGCCGATAACGGCAACCTGCTGGCCAAGCGCAATCGTGGCCAGGTGCCGGTCACGACGGCGGTTGCCACCGCGCGGCCGGCGTCGGGCAGCAGCCAGATCGATGGTCTGGTGCAGCGTCTGCCCACGCGCACGGTTCCGCCGCGCACGGTGACGACAGGCGCGGGCACAGCGGTTGTCACGTCTGCAGTAGCGATTGCTGCAGCACCGGTCACTGCGGCCGGCGAGCGTTGGCGCTATCGCGTGGCCGATTCGCGCCAGCCCGGCAATGCCGACAACTTCGATGCCTGGATGAAGACGCAGGGCGTGCGTGTGGCCACCGGCAAGCCTGCCGCTGCCGTGCAGCGACCGACCGGCGCGACAACCACAGCTGCCGCCGCACCGGTCGCCGTTGCCGTGGTCAAGGCATCGGAAAGCGTGGCTGCGCGTCCGCTCAAGCCCGATCCGATGCCGGCCAAGGCACCCAGCGTGGCCGAGGCTGCGCTGGGCGACATCCTGTTGCAGGTCGCCAGCTTCGCCAGCCGCGAAAATGCCAACCGCGCGCTGTCGCAGCTGGCCTCGGCCGGTATCGCCGGTGCCAGCGTCAGCGACATCGTCAGCGGTGGCCGCACCCTGTGGCGCTTGCGCGTCAACGCACGCGACCACGCAAACGCATCGGAGATTTCCCAGCGGATTGCCGGCCTGGGCTTTGGACGTCCGCAGATCGTCGCCAACTGAGCACAGACCGTTATGCCGTGGTTAGCCGCCATCCAGCGAGCGGGTCTGATACACGGCGCTTGCGTCCAACCGCGCGACAGCGTGGTTCCGCTAGGCGCGCTGCGGCGTCGGTGCGGCGCGCGTCCCGCGCGGTACGCCAGCAGTCACGCTGAACTGTGGAGGCGCGCCGGTCCCTGCGCGCGTCGCTTGAATCTTCATCGCACCTTACAATTTCGTATTACCCAGCCTTCGGGCCCGTCAGGAGTCGTTCTTCAATGAAATTCCGCTTCGCCGCCGCTGCCGTGGCCACGTTCGCCTTCGGCCTGGTCTGCGCCCAGACACCTGCGCCGCAGCCGACTCCCGCTGTGGCTGCCGCGCCGGCTGCACTGCCGGTTCCGCCCGCACCCGCGCCGGCCGTGTCCAAATCCTGGATCCTGATGGACTACGCCACCGGGCAGGTGCTCGCCGGCGACAACATCCATCAGCAGTTGGCACCGGCCAGCATCACCAAGGTGATGACGTCCTACGTGGTGGCCGCGGAAATCAAGAACGGCAAGGTCAAGCGCGACGACCAGGTCATGATGAGCGAGCGCGCCTGGCGCGAGGGCGGCGCCGGCACCGATGGCAGCTATAGCGGCTTCCCGGTCAACCAGACCGCGCGTCTGGAAGACATGGAAAAGGGCATGGCCATCCAGTCCGGCAACGATGCCGCGATTGCGCTGGCCGAGCATGTGGCCGGTAGCGAAGAAGCCTTCGCCTCGCTGATGAACAGCTACGCCGCCAAGATCGGCATGAAGAATTCGTACTTCGTCAATGCGCATGGGTTGAGTGCCGAAGGCCATCATTCCACCGCCTACGACCTGGCGATGCTGGGCCGCGCGATGGTGCGCGATTACCCGGAAACCTACGCCTACAACAAGATCAAGGAATTCCAGGTCGGCACCATCAAGCAGAGCAACCGTAACCGGCTGCTGTGGCGCGACCCGGCGGTGGACGGCATCAAGACCGGCCACACCTCCGAGGCCGGCTACTGCCTGCTGAGCTCGGCCAAGCGCGGCGACCAGCGCCTGATCGCGGTGGTCATGGGCGACACCTCTGAAGAACAACGCGCCACTGACAGCCTGGCTCTGCTCAACTGGGGGTTCCGCTTCTTCGAAACCCACAGCCTGTACGCGCCCGGCAAGGTCGTGACCAAGCAGAAGGTCTGGAAGGGCGAGCAGGACGAAGTGCAGCTGGGCGTGGCGCAGCCATTGCTGGTCAGCCTGCAACGCGGCCGCTACAACGACCTCAAGCCCAGCATGGACGTGGCCAAGAATCTCGAAGCGCCCATCAAGAAGGGCCAGCAGGTCGGCACCGTGAAGGTCAGCCTCGACGGCAAGATCATCGCCCAGGCCCCGCTGGTCGCCATCAACGCGGTGGAGGAGGGCGGCTTCTTCAAGCGCCTCTGGGATTCGTTCTGGATGTGGTGGGAATCGGAATAAGTGCAGCAAAAAGCCGGCGAAAGCCGGCTTTTTGTTTCTGGGATTAGGGATTTGGCATTCGGGATTCGCAACAGCCAGAGCAGATGCAACGCAACCGCAGCCGCTCGGACTAATCCCAATCCTGACTCCCTAATCCCTGACCAGACGCATCTGCTTAAACGAGAAGCTGGCTATGTGGATGCGGCAGCAATCCGAATGGTTCAACCAAAAAAGCTGGCTTTTTGTTGGCGGTGATTAGGGATTCGAGATTGGCAAGAGCAAAAGCAGGTGCAAATCCCCAGCGGCCCGCTTCGGCGAATCCCCAGTCCCAACTCTCCAATCCCCGCTCTCGATCAGGCTGCCGACCATCGCAAAGCCCCAGCAGCCCGCTCTAACGAATCCCCAATCCCGACTCCCCAATCCCAGCCCTCAAAGCATCCGACTGATCGTGAAGCTGCCGTACACCGGGGTTTCGCGTTGGGTCTCGAATTCGCGGGTGCGGTGGTAGCGGGCGAGGGCGAACTTCCACCGGCCGTACATCACGGCCAGGCCGTAGCCGACATCGCCCACGAACGGGCGCTTGTCCACGCTGTGGCTGTTGCGGAAGGTGTTGCCGTCCAGGGTGATATCGCGGATCACCCAGCGCGCGTCGGTGGTCACGAACAGATGGCTCGACCAGCCACTGGAACGTCCCAGCCGGCTCGGCGCAGTGTTTTCGCCCGCCGGGCGGGTGGGGGTGCTGCCGAAGTCGTCCGGCAGTTTCCAGCCAAAACGCGCTTCGCCACCGGCGTTCAGATGCGTGGCCATGTTGCCGACCGCCCCGCCCCAGTGCGAGATGAAATCCCAACCGAATCCATCGGCGTTGCCGCTGGCATCGGCCGGCCACCGGCGCATACGTTCGTGCACCAGATTGATCAGCGGCTCGTTATGCAGCTGATTGTCCCAACCCTGGAATTTCTCGTCGCCCAGCGCATCGTGGATCGCATCCTGCGCCTCCTCGGCAAGGGCCCACGGGCCGACCACGCCAATCTGCAGCTGCGTGGTCCGCAGGTGCGCATCGTTGCGCGCGTTGTAGCCGAAGCTCGCCAACAGGATGCCCGCATACGGGCGGTCCTCCGGGATCACGTCGCGACGGGTGTAATCGGTCGGCGTAAAGATTGCCTGGCCGATCGAAAACACCATGTTCTGCTGATCGAACTCGCCTGGGTGCAGCCGCTCCAGGTAGCTGTTGACCCAGCGCGCGGTGCGCGGCAGGCACGGGTCGTCGGTGTAGTCGACCAGGTTGGGCGAGACCAGCGTCAGCACCGCACCGTTGGAATATCCCTGGTCCTGGTCCTCCCCGCCGAACAAATCGTTGTCGACCCGGAAATTGACCGCTGGCGGCGTGCGCCCCAGTCGGCTGGAATCGCACTGATCCGCAGCGATGGCCGGCATCGACAGCCCGGTGAGAGAGAGCAGCAAGGCAGCAGACAACGCGCGCGGTCGGAGCATGGAAGGCCTGGGGGAGTAGGAGGGACGGGATGGTGCAAAGGTGCCTGCGCCAGCGGCTGCGCCGCGTGAACGTACCGGTCATGATGCCCCGAGGGCTGCACTTGGGCGACGCTATCCCAGGCAGCGGTCCGTTCTGTCTGAGACATGCCGACACTGCGACCTGGTAGCGATGAAAAGCGCGCGCGAATAGCATATGATCCGCCCCCGGGGAAAGAAGCCCCAAGGAACGGCGGCCCTCACAGGCCATTTCATCACCAACGGATCGCGTTCGCCGACGGCAGCGCAGGTGTCAGGGGGAATAAACATGAGCAAGACGATTTCTGTGAGCGCAGCTGTACTGTCCGGCGTGCTGGGCATTGCATTGGCTAGCGTCAGCGCGCCGGCATCGGCCGGCTTCAAGGATGCCTTCAAGGGCAAGGGCTCCGCGCAGGACCAACGCAAACAAGGCGTTGCGGAGATCCCGGTGTGCACCAAGCCGCTGGGCAGCCTGTCGGTCATCGAGCCGGAAGACGCAGTCAACTGGTGGACGGGGCAGCAGCTGCCGGCGCCATCCAAGTTGATCAAGGTGTTTGTCAACAAGTCACGCTGCTTCACCCTGGTGGACCGCGGCGCGGGCATGGCTGCATCGCAGCGCGAGCGCGAGATGGCGGCCAGTGGCGATCTGCGTGCGCGTTCCAACATCGGTAAAGGTCAGATCCGCGCGGCCGACTATGTGATGACGCCAGACCTCATTTCGCAGAACAGCAATGCTGGCGGCAGTGCGGTTGCAGGTTTGCTGGGCGGCCTGGTGGGCGGTAATGCAGGCGCTCTGGTGGGAGGGTTGAATTTCACCAAGAAGACTGCTGACGTAGCGCTGACCGTCACCGATGTGCGCTCCTCCGAACAGGTCGCCATGGCCGAAGGTAACGCCAAGAAGACCGACATGGGCTGGGGCGGGGCGGGCGGCCTGTTCACTGGCGGCGGTTTAGGCGCGGCTGGCGTTGGCGGTTATGCCAATACCGAAATTGGCCAGGTCATCACGCTGGCGTATCTGCAGGCCTATACCGACATCGTCACCCAGCTGGGCGGGCTGTCCGGCAATGCGGCGGCGTCCAACACCCAGCAGGCGGTCACCGTGACCCGCGCAGGGCGTCTGTTGGCTAACGCCAAGGGCTCCGGCGCAGCAGTGCGCACGCTGGAGCCGGGCATGATGCTGTATCCCACCGGCACCAAGGAAGGCGTCATGTGGGAAGTCGAAGACGAGATGGGGAACCGTGGCTGGGTGTCGTCGGCCATGCTGGAACTGTCCAAGTAAGCACAGGCCTCGGCCGGATGTGTTCGGCTGTGTCAGAAAGTCAGGCGAGCGTTAAAAATCCAGGTGCGCCGCGCGCGCATCTGGCCTTCGGGCGCAGTCTGATTTAGCGGATGTCTCGCTTCGCTGTCGAACGCCATCGTTGAACAACCCCGCCAGTCGCTCACTGTCTGGCGGGACGAGCGGAGCCCGTGCCATGCACGTGGCTCCGCTTATCGTTTCGGGGAACGCACACTTGGGTTTGCCCTCCACCGGCCCGATAATGGGGCGATGGATATCAGCACCGACAACCCCGATCACGGCTTCCAGTTTCCCGGTACCTTCGAGCTCAGCGCTATGGGCGCAGCCGAGCGCGGTCTGGAAACCGAATTGCCACGTCTGCTCGCTGCCACCGGCGTGGAGCTGCTGCAGGAAAGCATCAGCTGGAAGCACTCTTCCAGCGGCAAATACGTCTCGGTCAAGATCGGCTTCCGTGCCGAGAGCCGGGAGCAGTTCGACGCGGCGCATCAGGCACTGCGCGATCACCCGGAAGTGAAGTGGACGCTTTAGCGGCCGAACCTGCGGTGCTCGCTGCCTCGATCCCGCCCGCACCGTTGCGCGACCTCGGGCAGCAGGACTATCTGCCGGTGTGGCGTGCAATGCAGCGTTTCACCGATGCGCGTGACGTGCACACCGCCGACGAGGTGTGGGTGGTCGAACATGCGCCAGTGTTCACGCTGGGCCAGGCCGGCAAACCGGAGCACGTGCTGGCACCCGGCGACATTCCGGTGCTGCAGGTGGATCGTGGCGGTCAGGTGACCTATCACGGCCCTGGCCAGCTGGTGGTCTATCCGCTGCTGGATCTGCGCCGGCTCAAGATTGGCGTGCGCGATTACGTGTGCAAGATCGAGCAGGCACTGATCGACACGCTGGACGAGTGGAATATCGTGGCCGAACGCCGCGATGGCGCGCCGGGCGTGTACGTCGGTGACGCCAAGATTGCCGCGCTTGGTATCCGGGTGCGGCGCGGCTGCACCTTCCATGGGTTGTCGTTCAACGTGGCCATGGACCTGGAGCCGTTCCACCGCATCAACCCGTGCGGCTACGAGGGCCTGCAGGTGACCTCGGTGCTAGACTTGGGCGGCCCCTCAGGGATGAACGCCGTCAAGGCAGTGCTGCTCGATCAGCTGGCCCGCCAGTTCGGCCTGACGCTGCACCCCGCCTCCGCAATGCCCGACCTTTCGCTTCCGGCCTGAGCGCCCGTACCGTCATGACCCAGCCTATCGCCCGTTCCATCCCCTTGCAGGTCGTCTCCGGCGACACCGCCGCGCCTGCGCCGCTGCAGACCGGCGTCAAGCAGATCGGTGGCGACAAGATCAACCGCTCGCCGGTGCAGTTTGTGGACGCGCCGGTACTGCGTAAACCGTCGTGGATCCGCGTGCGGATTCCGTCCGGCAACGCGGTGCAGAACCTCAAGGCCAAGTTGCGCGAAAACCGTCTGGTCACGGTGTGCGAAGAGGCCAGCTGCCCGAACATCCACGAGTGCTTCAGCCATGGCACCGCGACCTTCATGATTCTGGGCGAGGTGTGCACGCGGCGGTGCTCGTTCTGCGATGTGGCGCACGGCCGGCCCAAGCCGCCGGACGCCAGCGAGCCGGCAAGCCTGGCCACCACGGTGGCAGATATGGGCCTGAAGTATGTGGTGGTGACCAGCGTTGACCGCGACGATCTGCGCGACGGCGGTGCCCAGCACTTTGTGGACTGCATCACGGCCATCCGGGCCAGTTCGCCCAAGACCCGTATCGAGATCCTGACCCCTGATTTCCGCGGCAAGGGCCGCATGGACCGTGCGCTGGAAATTCTGGCGCTGAGCCCGCCGGACGTGTTCAACCACAACATCGAAACCGTGCCGGACCTATATCCGAACGTGCGCCCCGGCGCGGATTACCAGTGGTCGCTGACCCTGCTGCAGCGCTTCAAGGCGCAGCATCCGTCCATCGCCACCAAGTCCGGCATCATGCTCGGCCTGGGTGAAACGATGGAGCAGGTGCAGGCCACCTTGCGCGATCTGCGTGCGCACGATGTGGACATGATCACGATCGGTCAGTACCTGCAGCCGACCCCGCACCATCACCCGGTAATGCGCTACTGGACGCCGGAGGAATACAAGGCGCTGGAAGACTACGGCAACGCACTGGGCTTCAGCCACGTGGCCTCCGGCCCGATGGTGCGCTCGTCGTATCACGCCGATCGGCAGGCTGCCGGCGCCGGCGTCGCTGCCTGAGTAACACCGGGCGCTCGACTCGCCCGGACAGCGCAGCAGGTGACCGCAGTTGCACCCGAAGCTGCGAA
This sequence comes from Xanthomonas sp. Leaf148, assembly GCF_001423585.1. Classification (GTDB taxonomy): domain Bacteria; phylum Pseudomonadota; class Gammaproteobacteria; order Xanthomonadales; family Xanthomonadaceae; genus Xanthomonas. The sequence continues at coordinate 133,120 of NZ_LMOP01000009.1, forward strand.
GTCATCAGGGCGCTCGCTTGCGACGGTGTCGTCCTGGTGGCGCCCAACCCTCCGTTTCATCGCCGGCCCTGTGTATTGCACGGGGCCGTGTCGTCTCCGGCTGTCGGGCTTGCGGCGCAAGGTACGGCCGCGTTCACAATCCGATACAGGCCCGGCGCTAGGCTGATTCAGCCAGCGGATGACAACGCCAGCAACTTTGGGCACTGTCATGCTGTCTGATCCGTTCACCGCCTTTCTTTCGTCGGCCTTGTGCCGAGAGCCATTCGATGACCTACAACGTTTCTGCGTCCATGAAGGCCGGCCTGCTGGCGCTGGTGTTGACCACTCCGATGGCCTTGCTCGCACGCGCCGATACAGCGCTGCCGGCCGCCGCCACGCCCGATCAGGCGACGGCGACCAAACTTGTCTACGGCCTGCTATCCGACAGTCGTTATGCCTACCGCCCGCGGACGCTGGACGAGGGGATGTCCAAGGACGTCTTCAAGCGCTATCTGGAATCGCTGGATGGCGGCAAACAGTTCTTTACCCAGGCCGACATCGATGGCTTTGCGCCGCTGCAGGCCGGCGTGGGCGACGCGCTGCGCGGCGGCAACCTGGAGCCGGCGTTTCAGGTGTTTGCGGTCTACAAAAAGCGCGTCGATCAGCGCGTCAAATACGCGCGCGACCTGCTCAAGCAGGACTTCGATTTCAACGGTAGCGACAAGTTCGAGTACGACCGCAAGGACGTGCCGTGGGCGTCGGACGACAAACAACTGGATGTGCTGTGGCGGCAGTCGGTGATGAACGACTGGCTGCGCCTGAAGCTGGCCGGCAAGAAGCCTGATGAGATCCGAAAGACCCTGGACAAGCGCTACGCCGCGCTCGCCGATTCGGTGAAGCAGCTGACCGGCGAGAATGTGTTCCAGTCCTTCGTCAACGCGTACACCAACGCAGTCGACCCGCACACCGATTACTTCACTCCGCGCACTGCCGAGACGTTCAACCAGCAGATGTCGCTGTCGCTGGAAGGTATCGGCGCGCAGCTGCAGAAGCAGGACGACATGGTGGTGATCCGCGAGGTGATCCCGGGTGGTCCGGCGGCGGTGGATGGCACGCTCAAGCCGGGCGATCGCATCGTCGGCGTGGGGCAGGCCAAGTCCGGCGCGATCGAAGATGTGATCGGCTGGCGCATCGACGATGTGGTGGCCAAGATCCGCGGCAGCAAGGATACCCAGGTGCGCCTGGAGTACATTCCGGCCGAGTCGGGCATCGACGGCAAGCACCGCATGGTGACCCTGACCCGTCAGAAGGTGCGTCTGGCCGAACAGGCGGCCAAGGGCGAGACGATCACCCTGCCGGCCAAGGGCAGCGAACCGGAACGCCGCATCGGCATCATCAAGCTGCCGGGCTTCTATCAGGATTTCGAAGGCCGCCGCCGTAACGCGACCGATTACGCGTCCGCAACGCGCGACGTCGCCAAGCTGCTGGCTGGCTTCAAGACCGACAAGGTCGACGGCGTGGTGCTGGACCTGCGCAACAACGGTGGCGGTTCGCTGGACGAAGCGATCGAACTCACCGGCCTGTTCATCGAGCAGGGCCCCGTGGTGCAAGTGCGCGAATCCGGCGGCCGCGTGACCGTCAATGGCGACAGCAATCCCAAGGTCGCCTGGGATGGTCCGCTGGGCGTGTTGATCAACCGTGGCTCGGCCTCGGCATCGGAAATCTTTGCCGGTGCGATCCAGGATTACGGTCGCGGCCTGGTGATCGGTGAAACCAGCTTCGGCAAGGGCACCGTGCAGAACATCGTCGATCTGGACCGTTGGCCGGCTGCCGAAGGGCAGCGTTATGGACAGGTCAAGCTGACGATTGCGCAGTTCTTCCGTGTCAGCGGCTCCAGCACGCAGCACAAGGGCGTGGTGCCGGATATCGCGTTCCCGGCCAGCGTGGATGCCACCGAGTTCGGCGAAAGCACCTACGACAACGCGCTGCCGTGGACGCGTATCGCTGCCGCGCCGCACACCCAGTACGGCAACTTCGCGCCGCTGCTGCCCAAGTTGCAGACGCTGCACACTGCGCGCATCGCTACCGACAAGGAATTCCAGTGGTGGGAAGAGGACGTCAAGCAGTTCCGCGACGAGAAGGCCAAGAAGTACATCTCGTTGAACGAAGCCGAGCGTGTTGCCGAGCGTCAGAAGCAGGACCAGCAGCGCAAGGATCGCCAGCAGGTGCGCAAGCAGCTGGGCTTGCCGCTGGATCCGCTTGCCGATGACAGCGACGACGGCCTGACCGGCAACGAGCGTGACATCGTCAAGGACACGGCACGCGAGAAGGCGGCGGAAAAGCGTCCCGATCCGCTGCTGCACGAATCTGCCGCGATTCTCGCCGATGCGCTGGGCCTGCTCGTGCAGGATCAGCCGCTGTCGGCGCAGGTGCTGCCGCAGTCGACAGCGCCGGGACGTTGGGCTGACTGATCGTTCGCTGAGCACCTGGCGACAGCATTGGGTTGAAGTAAAAAACGCCACCGCACTGCGGTGGCGTTTTTGTTGGCCACCCCTTGCATATCGGGCACGGCACCGCAGGCGGGTTTGACAGCTAATCGATTGGCTGGCTGCCGTGCCGGTGTGTCGTGCAAGGCTTCATTGCCTCCGACGTGGCTTTACGCCAATGCCTGCCAAACGCCTTGCAGGCCGAGCACCAGCAACGTGGCGAAAAAAAAGCGCCGAAACGTATCGGCGGAAATGCGATTGCGCACCCAGGCGCCCAGCGACATGCCGATGGCGGTGGGCAGCAGCGCCCATATCGACGGAGCGATCGCCGTGCCGGGAAGCGCGCCGTGCCAGGCAAGGGCACTGGCCAGCGCCAGCGTCGCCACTCCGAAGCACCAGCCAAGAGACCGGATCAACAGCTCGCGCGGCAGTTGCAGTGCGGTGAGGTAGGGCAGCGATGGCAGCACGAACACTCCGGTGGCGCCACTCAACAGACCGGTGGATAGTCCGGCCAACGGTCCTGCCCAGCGTTCGTGATGCGCCTGCATCGTCCAGTGTCGGCGCGCCAGCCCAAGCAAGGCATACAGCGCCAGCAGCACGCCCAACCCGGCGCGGACTAGAGTGGGATCAGCGCCTGTCAGCACCCCCGCGCTCAGCCAGGTGCCGAGTGTCACGGTTGCCAGCAATGGCCACAGACGTCGCAGCAGGGTTGGCGTGTCTGGCCCCCAGGCTTGCTGCACATTCGTCACCAGCGAAGGCAGTGCGAGTAATGCCGCTGCCTCGGCAGGCGTCAACCAAAGACCCAGCAGCCCCATTGCAACAGTCGGCAAGCCCATCCCGGCAACGCCCTTGACCCAGCCAGCCAGCAAAAAAATGCCTGCGATCAGATACCAGTGGGTGTGCAAGGTCTGCATGCAGGCAAGGATCCGGGCGTGTTTTGCGCCACACAATGCGTGATTGTTTGATGCAGGCTTCGGTTGAGACGAAGGCTGAGGCATAAGATGCCCACCGTGGAAGGATCAATGGGCTGACCGGCTTCGTCGGCGGCGAGTGCACTTCGATTGACGTACACGTGCTTGGGGAGCGGTCATGCATCTGGAATTTGTGGATTTACGGTTGTTCATTGCGGTGGTCGAGGCGGGCAGCATCACTGCCGGTGCGCAACGCGCGGCGTTGTCGTTGGCGGCTGCCAGCGCACGGATTCGCGCGCTGGAGGTGCAAGTGGGCGCCGCCCTGCTGGAACGCGGGCGCCGCGGTGTCAGCCTGACCCCGGCCGGTGGCGTGTTGCTGCGGCACGCACGGCAATTGCAACGCCAGACCGAGGCGTTGCAGCTGGAGCTGGGCGGCTATGGTGGCGGCGGGCAGGTGACGCTGCGGCTGGCGGCCAATACTGCGGCGCTGTCGGCATGGCTGCCCGAACGGCTGGCGGAGTTTCTCATCGCACATCCACAGCTGGATCTGGCGCTGACCGAGCAGGGGAGCGACGAGGCGGCCGATGCGGTGCGCGAGGAGCGCGCCGACATCGCCGTGGTCGCAGGCCATGCCGACGTCAGTGGGCTGCAGGTGCTGCCGTTCCGTGAGGATCGGCTGGTGCTGGTGATGGCTGCCACTCATCCACTGGCCGGCGCCTCGACGTTGCGATTGAGCGAGCTCGCGGGAATGGACATGCTGGGGCTGGCTGGCGACAGCGCCTTGCAACGGCATCTGCGCGTGCAAATGAACCGGGCCGGCGCGCAGGTGCGCATGCGTGCAAAGGTACAAGGGATCGACGCGTTGTGCCGCATGCTCGCGCAAGGCATGGGCATGGCAATTCTTCCGAACGCCGCAGTGCAGCGCTCATGCGTGCGCGATCAGCTGGGCACGGTGCCCTTGGATGAAGCCTGGGCACCTCGGCAACTTTCGATCGTGCTGCCTCACGCGTCTGCGTCGTCGACCATCCTGCAAGCGCTGGTCGATTGTCTGCAGCGCGACTGACCTGCGTACCGTCAGACAGGCCGGCATCGTGACAGTCTCACTTTGCCGGCGCGATCAACGCGGCCAGGCGAATTCGGCAAGCACCGGGTAATGGTCGGATGGCAACACCCCACCGGGGCGATGATCCAGCGTAGCGAAGCGTGTCGGTGTCAGGCCGCGAAACAGGATCCAGTCGATGCGCCGGGTCGGGCGGGTGCTGAAGTCCTGGAACGTTTTTTCGGGACCTTGCGGCGTCGCCACATTGGCGCGTGCGTCCTTAAGCGTTGCGGTGAGCGTGCGGTAGGTGCCCTGATCGGGATCGCTGTTGAAATCGCCGGTCAGCACCACCGGAACATCTGCCGGCAAGCTTGCGATACGCGACAGGATCATGCGCGCACCTTGTTCGCGCGCTGCCTCATCCTGGTCGCGATGCGGCAGATGGGTGTTCAACAGATAAAAACGGTGCTTGTCGCTGCGGCGCTCGAACAAGGCCCAGGTGACCATGCGCGGCAGGTCGGTGTTCCAGCTGCTGCTGCCGGGCACGTCGGGGGTGTCGGACAGCCAGAAATCGCCCGATTCCACGACCGACAGCGCGTGGCTATCGTAGAACACGCCCATATGCTCATCGCTGCCATCGGCGCGGCGGCCCTTGCCGAACCAGCGGTAAGCAGGCAACTGCGACGCCAGATACTGCGCCTGATCCTGCACCAACTCCTGGGTGCCGAAGACATCGGGATGGGTGTGCTTGATCAGCGCGACCATGGCCGTGCGTCTTACCGACCAGCGCTTGTCGCCGTCGGTGTCTACCGGTACACGCACGTTGAACGACATCACCCGCAATGGCGCAGGTGCAGGTGCAGCCCATGCAGACAGCGTCATGCACAGCACGGCGATGACAGCGAGCAATGGCCGAGAGACAGCGCGAAGGGACTGCTGTGGCATGCGATGGATTCCGGAATGGCCAGCCGCCAAGTCTAGTCCGCGTGCATGACATAGTGTGTCGGCGCGCGATTGAACAAACACGCTTGACGCGGCCATCTATCGGCGTAGCATTTGCAGCAAGCCAGCGGAGAGACCGCTGACTGACCACTCAACCGTGAGGGATTCTCATGGCAGCACAGTACGACTATCTTGTGTTTATCGGGCGTTTCGAGCCCTTTCATAACGGCCACGCTGCCGTCGCCCGCCACGCGCTGGGCAAAGCGAGCAAGCTCATTGTGTTGATCGGCTCGGCCGACACACCACGCACCATCCGCAACCCCTGGACCGTTGCCGAACGCGCAGTGATGATCGAGTCCGCATTGCCGGGCGAGAGCGAGCGTTTGATCCTGCGTCCGTTGCGCGACCATCTGTATAACGAAAGCCTGTGGATTGCCGAAGTGCAGCGCCAGGTTGCCGAAGTGGTGCACGCCGATGGTGGCACGCTCGATGCGCGCATCGGCCTGATCGGCATGGACAAGGACGCCAGCAGTTATTACCTGCGTGAGTTTCCGCAGTGGCCGCTGGAAGACGTGCAACATACCGCCACGTTGTCGGCCACCGAGTTGCGCCGTTATCTGTTCGAGGCTGGCGACATCGGTTTTCATGGCGGGTTGCTGATGCTACGCGGCAATGTGCCGGCGCCGGTGTACGAGATGCTGGAAGCGTTCCGCCGCAATTCGCCCAGCTACGCGCAACTGGTGGCGGAATACCGCTTCATCGAGCAGTACCGCGCGGCCTGGAAGGATGCGCCGTATGCACCGACCTTCGTGACCACCGATGCAGTGGTGGTGCATTCCGGGCACGTGCTGCTGGTGCGGCGGCGCGCCGAGCCGGGCAAGGGGTTATGGGCACTGCCGGGCGGTTTCGTTGCCCAGGAAGAAGGGCTGCTGGACAGCTGCTTGCGCGAGCTGCGCGAGGAAACACGGCTCAAGGTCCCTGTGCCGGTGCTCAAGGGTTCGTTGCGCGGACGCCAGGTCTTCGATCACCCCGAGCGCAGCCTGCGCGGGCGCACCATTACCCACGCATTCCATTTCGAATTTCCGGCCGGTGAGTTGCCCGCGGTGCGCGGTGGCGACGATGCCGACAAGGCGCGCTGGATTCCGATTGCCGAAGTCATGGCGATGGGCCCGCGCCTGTACGAAGACCACCTGCATATTCTTGAATTCTTCCTGGGTCGTGGCTGAGCGCGACGTCATCGCCTGCGTGCCGCTGCCGACCGGCGTCGGTCACGTCGATGCGTCTTGCTTGAATCACGACCTCCCACCGGCGGACAGACCGCTGGTTTTCCCGACGCGAAGGAGCTTCCGTCATGCATTACCTCGATAACCTGCTGCTCAATACCGATAGCTACAAGGCCAGCCACTGGCTGCAGTATCCGCCCGGCACCGATGCCTCGTTTTTCTATGTCGAATCGCGCGGCGGCGTGTACGACCAGACCGTGTTCTTCGGTCTGCAGTCGATCCTGAAAGAAGCCATCAACCGTCCGGTGACCCACGCCGACATCGACGATGCCAAGGCCTTGCTGGCCGCGCATGGCGAGCCGTTCAACGAAGTCGGCTGGCGCGATATCGTCGACCGCCTTGGCGGGCAGTTGCCGATCCGTATCCGTGCGGTGCCCGAAGGTGAGGTGGTGCCGACGCACAACGTGTTGATGACGATCGAATCCACCGACGCCAAGGCGTTCTGGGTGCCGTCGTATCTGGAAACCTTGTTGCTGCGCGTGTGGTACCCGGTGACGGTGGCCACGGTGAGCTGGCAGGTGAAGCAGATCGTGCGCGATTACCTGGAGCGCACCAGCGACGATCCAGAAGGCCAGTTGCCTTTCAAACTGCACGACTTTGGTGCGCGCGGTGTGTCCAGTCTGGGCTCGGCGGCCCTCGGTGGCGCCGCGCATCTGGTGAACTTCCTCGGCACCGATACCCTGTCTGCCTTGCTGCTGGCACGCGCGCATTACCACACGCCGGTTGCGGGGTTTTCGATTCCCGCCGCCGAACACAGCACCATCACCAGTTGGGGCCGCGAGCGCGAGGTGGATGCGTACCGCAACATGCTCACGCAATTCGCGCACCCGGGTTCCATCGTGGCCGTGGTGTCCGACAGCTACGACATCTATCGCGCCATTCGCGAGCATTGGGGCACCACCTTGCGGGAAGAGATCATCGCCTCCGGCGCGACGGTGGTGATCCGCCCCGATTCCGGCGACCCGGTGGATGTGGTCGAACAGTGCCTGCTATTGCTGGACGAGGCCTTTGGGCATCAGGTCAACGGCAAGGGCTACAAGGTGCTCAACCATGTGCGCGTGATCCAGGGTGACGGCATCAATCCGCAGTCGTTGCGCGCCATTCTGGAGCGCATCACTGCAGCCGGTTATGCCGCCGACAACGTCGCCTTCGGTATGGGTGGTGCATTGCTGCAGAAGGTGGACCGCGATACGCAGAAGTTTGCGTTGAAGTGCTCGGCAGTGCGTGTAGATGGGCAGTGGATCGACGTCTACAAGGACCCGATCACCGACCAGGGCAAGCAGAGCAAGCGCGGCCGGCTGACCCTGCTGCGCGACCGTCGCGATGGCAGTTACCGCAGTGCGTTGCTCGACGAGGTAGCCGCCAGCACCGACAGCGACGATGCGTTGGTGACGGTGTGGGAAAACGGCGCGATGCAGCAGGAATGGACGTTGCAGCAGGTACGCGAGCGTGCCGATGCCGCCCGGCGCTGACGGGTTGCACGCAGGCATGCCGATGCCCGCTTCCATCGATGCTGTGCCGCTGCTGCCTGCCTCACCGCTGTTGGCGCAGTTGCGCGCCACGGCGCCCAACCTGCAGCGGCGCGTGCCGCTGCAGGACGACAGCAACCGATGGCATGCGTTGCAGATCGGCGCACGCCGCTATCGGGTTGCGCTGCCGATCACGTTGACGCCGTACGCCTCGGTGCGGCCCTGTTCGGCGCGTTGTGGGTTTTGTTCGGAGAATCTGCGGCAGCACGCGGGCGGTCTGGCGGGGTCGATGCTGCGTCCGGGCCCGGACTATTTCGCGCAGTTGCGCAGCGCACTGCAGCTGCTGCATGCGGTGCCGTTGTCGTATTCGCTGTCGGGCCTGGAAATGACCGACGACGCGCAGTGGCTGCTGACCTTGCTGCACACCTTGGCGACCACGCCCAATGGCCCGCGCGTCGAGCAGCGCGTGCTGTACAGCAATGGTGCAGGCCTGGCGCGAGCGCACGCTGAGCGTCTGCTCGATGCGCTGGTCGATTTCGGCGTGTCCTGGATCGAGCTGTCGCGTCACCACCCGTTGCAGGCGCATAACGACGCGATCATGCGCTTCCGCGCGGACGAGCCCATCGCCGATGCCACGACGTTCGTGCAGACCGCACGTCGCATTGCTGCACGTCTGCCGGTGCGGCTGGTGTGCATCGTGCAACGGGGCGGGGTGTGCAGCGCCGAGGAGATCGCGCGGTATATCGCGTGGGCGCGCAGCTGCGGCGCAGGTCAGGTGATCTTCCGCGAGTTGTCGCGGCTGGATGATGCGTATCGCAACAACGGCACGTTGCGTTACATCGAGCAGCACCGCATCGGTGTGGAGCATCTGCTGGCCGAGTGCATGCAGCAGCCGTGGTGGTCGCGTTGGCAGCTGGACGGCATGACGGAAGGGTATTACTTCTGGAATGTGCGGATGCGCAGCGACGATGGCATGCAAGTAGTGTTCGAAAGCGCCGATTACGCGGCGATGCACGCGCGCCATGCCACCGGCGATGTGTACAAGCTGGTGTTCTTCGCCAACGGCCGGTTGTGCGCGGGATGGGACCCGGATGCCGATGTGCTATGGGACGCAGCAGATGGATGAGTTCGATCAGCGCAGCTGGTGGACGCCGGCAGCCGATGATGCGGCCTGGGCACTCCCCGACGACCTGCGTGCGCGCGACCCGCTCAACGGGCGCGACTGTGGTTGGGTCAATCAGATGCGGCCGTTCGTGCGCCATTTCAGCCAGCCGGGCGAGCAGGTGTTCGACCCGTTCTGCGGGTTCGGCAGTACGTTGCTGGCTGCGGCCATTGAAGGCCGCAACGCGCACGGCATGGAGATCGACGAGGCGCGTGCGCAGCTGGCACGCACGCGGCTGCAACGGCACGGCGTGGATGCGCCGATCGTGGTCGGTAGCCTGGTGCAGACCGCGCCGGCTGCGCCGATCGATCTGTGCCTGACCAACGTGCCGTATTTCGGTTGCCAGTGGCGCGGTGCGTCCGTGGCTGGGCAGCTGTATGCCAGCGCCGACTACGCGGGGTATCTGGCAGGCATACGCGCGGTGTTTCACGCGTTGCGGCGGCAGTTGCGTCCGGGCGCATTCGGCGTGGCCATGGTCGAGAATGTGCGTGTGGGCGGGCACATGATCCCGCAGGCCTGGGAGTTGGGCCGGATCCTCGGCAGCCTGTTCACACTGCATGACGAGCGGGTGTTGTGTTATTCGCGTGCTGCGGCTGGGTTGGACCATGCAGGCACCGCCAGCAATCGCAGCCACGAGTACGCGCTGATCTTTCAGCACTGCCGCGCCCGCTTGGATGTACAGCAGGCGGCGCAGCTGCTGCAGGCCGTGCAGGCGCTTGGCGTGCCGGTGGTAGTGCACGGCAGTTATGCGCGTTGGCTGCAATCGCCTGCGCTGGTGCCGCAAGGCCCGGCGGATCTGGACCTGATGCTGCGCGCCGAGCAGCCGCTGTGGGACCGCCTGACCAGCTGGCTGCAGGTGCAGGGTTTCAATCTGAGCCTGTGGGGCGAGCCCTGTCGCGCGCCGGTGGCGCTGGCAACGGTACGTGCGCATCACTACCTGCGCGCCGAGCGGATCGGTGCCGATGGCAGCCGCCTGCAGGTCGACCTGCAACTGCCAGCGGATGAACCGCCGATGCCCTGAGCCGGCAACACGACGCCGCGCGCACATCGGTTGCAGCTATGCTTTGCCCGGTTTTGGATGCCGGAGTCTTCTCATGTCGTGTACTTCCCTGATCGCGCGTGGCGCGCTGCTTGGCGCGTTGGCAACCTTGGTGGGCTGCGGCGGCAGCAAGGGCGACACCATGCTGATGCGCGAGTCGTTCAATTCCGACGATACGTATTCGCGCAGCGTGGCGGCCAGCTCGCCACAGGCCTGCGAAGCCGCACGGCGCGTGCTGTTGAGTCAGGGCTACGCCGTGACGCGTGCCGATGCCGCGGCGGTGGAAGGCAGCAAGAACTTCCAGCTGAAGGAAGCCGACCAGAGCGAGCAGCTCAATCTACGGATTTCCTGCGCCACGCAGGACGGTGGCAAGGCGCAGATCTTCGTCAGCGCGCTGCAGGATCGATACGCATTGAAGAAGAGCTCCACCTCGGCCAGCGTGGGTGTGGGCGTGCTCGGCTCGTTGTCGTTGCCGGTGGGTAGCAGTGGCGACTCGCTGGTGCGCGTGTCCAGCACCACGGTGCAGGACGCGGCCTTCTACAAGCGCTTTTTCGAACGACTGAACTCCTATCTGCCCAAGGTGACCGAAGCGGCGCCTGCTGCTGCCGCCGCGATGCCTGCGCCGGTACCGGCAGCCCCGCACCCGCCGGCGGCACCAGCCGCACCGCCCGCCGCGGCGCCGACACCGGCGGTCAGCGCGCCTGGTGCGCCAACCGCTGCAGCACCGAGCCCAACCACGGTCGAGCAGCCGCCCGTCGCACCGTTGCCGGTCGAAGCGCAGGACCCGCCACCAGCGCCGGCCAACGTGCCGCAGAGTGGACCCGCCACTCAACCGTGACGCGCGATTCACGCACCGCTCCAAAGCCTGAATAGAGGGTTTTGCGCTTCACGTTGTGTTCTCGACCCAGTGGCCAGAGTGCAGCCATGGCTCGCCGAATGGGCGAGAACGATGGAGACGTACGATGAAAATGCGCAATTCCCTGATGGGTATGTCCCTGATCGCTCTGATGGCGACGAGCACCTTCGCGCAAGCGCAGAACTACTCGCAGCACCGTTACACCACGGCAGACGAAGGCCGCAGGTTCAATGACGGTACGCGCGTGCGCTGCAAGAACGTCGAGGTGCAGAAGAATTCCACCGACCCGAATCGCATCGGCGGCACGCTTGCCGGCGCAGCCATCGGCGGTCTGCTTGGTAACCAGGTTGGCGGCGGTAACGGCAAGAAGCTCGCCACCGTGGCAGGCGCGGTTGCCGGTGGCGCGGCAGGCCGCACCATCCAGGGCAACCGCCAGCAAGCTAACGGCAATCGCCAGGTCGAGCGCGTCTGCGAACGTCGCTGAGCGTGATGCAGTGAATGTCATGAGCCCCGGTCCTGCCGGGGCTTTGTTTTGGTCCAGGAGCAGCGCTGTGCTGCCAATCCACTTCTCCGCTCGATGAGTGCATTCCAGGTGCAGAGCAGACGCTGGGCGGTGCGATCCACGCCTGCAGCGCACACACGCGTGCGGCACGTCGCGTGGCGCCGCGTGGCTACGCTGTTCTGTGCAGTGGCGCTGTGCGGTCTGCAGCTGCTGCACGTGGCCGCTGCTGCACCAAGTCAAACGGCCAGCACGGCCGCACCCGATTGCGTGGAAGCGTTATTACGGCGATTGGGTTGGAGCATCAACAGTGCGTCGATCAGTGCGCCAATCATCCAGCGCGGCGCGCCCTGTACGCGGGCCTCGCTTGCGCAGGCGCGCGCAGCGGGCGATCTGCAGATCACATTGCCGGCGGGCTGGGACGCGCAGCAACGCGGCGTAGCGCTGACAGCACTGTTGGACGATTCCGCTACCCAATGCGCCTACGGATTCGACATTGGCGCCGCCACACGGCGCGCCGTCACCCAACTGCAAGACAATCCGCATTACCGGTTTTCTGCGTTGCAACTGGGCTGGATCGGCTTCGGCTGGCGTGGCGCCGCTGCGCAGGGCTGGAGTGGATTCAAGAGCTTTGGCCGCGGCTATCAGCCACGCGGCAGCAATGCGCAGGCGCTGGACGCGTTCTATCGCGGACAGGTGCGTTCCGAATGCGGCGTTGGGCGGCAGGTGGCCCAGCTCGCCACGCAGCGCGAACTGTATGGCGATGCCGGATTCGATCAGGTATTTACGCCGGGCGAACTGTCGATCGGTACATTTTTGACCTTGCACGACACCGACAGCATTCTGCTTGGCGCACACGCCGGCGAATTTTTTGCCGACGGTAAAGCGGTGAAGACCGCGCAACTGGGGCGCCAGGCGTTTGTCGGTGCGCCAGGCTTCATCGCGCATGTGTTCGACAAGGCGTATCTGGACGATATCCATAACCAGGCCGAAAACTTCGTGGTGGTGGATGTCAGCGATGCGGCGGCGCAGGCGTTGGCGCGGCACGGCGGCTTTGCGCATTACGACACGATCAACCGGCAGATTTGGGAACTCTCCAGGCAGCTGCATGGGCCCGGCAAGCGACGGTTCGAGCGGTTGCTGTACGAGCGCGACGCGGCGTTGCGGGCAACGCTTGATCCGCAGCAGCAGGCGCGGCTGCAGGAACTGCAGACGTTGCTGGACGATCCGTTCTACCAAGGCTTTCTGGTGTATGTGCATCCCAAAGGCACCAAGCCGATCGGCTATCACGTCGCGCGCCTGCTCGATCGCAACCCGCGCACCCCATATGCGATCGACCTGACCTTGCACAATCTGCGCACCACCTTGTACTGGCGATGGATCGATTGGCAGCTGCAACAGTGCGGCGCCAGCACCGTCACGGAACAATCCATTGAAAATTCCGCCACGCCGGCGTACGCCCGGCGTGGCACCCTGCACTGATCAGATCATTGAGGAGTGGTTATGGAACTGGGTATGGTGGGTTTGGGCCGCATGGGCGCCAACATGGCCGAGCGTCTGGTGCACGGCGGGCATCGTGTGCACGGCTACGATCCCGGCGATAGCGCGCGTAGCAGCGCACAGGCCAAGGGCATTGTCACTGCCGATGCGTTGGCAGCGCTGGTGTCTGCGCTGCCGAGCCCGCGCGTGGTGTGGCTGATGGTGCCGGCAGGCAAGATCGTCGACGACACGCTGGCACAACTGCTGCCGTTGTTGCAGGCCGGCGACATCGTCATTGATGGCGGCAATTCGTATTACAAGGATTCGCAACGTCGCGCGGCGCAACTGCAGGAAAGCGGTATTGCATTCGTCGACTGCGGCACCAGCGGTGGCGTCTGGGGCCTGAAAGAAGGCTATAGCCTGATGGTTGGCGGCGAAGAGTCCGCAGTGACCACGCTGCATCCGATCCTGGCCACGCTGGCGCCTGCGGCGGACAAGGGCTGGGGGCGGGTGGGCCCGAGCGGTGCTGGCCACTTCACCAAGATGGTCCACAACGGCATCGAGTACGGAATGATGCAGGCCTACGCCGAAGGCTTCGCACTGATGCAGCACAAGACCGATTTTGCGCTGGATTTGCACCAGGTCTCGGAGATCTGGCGCGACGGGAGCGTGGTGCGTTCGTGGTTGCTGGACCTGACTGCCGATGCGCTGCAACACAACCCGACCATGTCCGGTATCGCGCCGTTCGTAGCCGACTCGGGCGAGGGCCGCTGGACGGTGGCTGAGGCGATCGACCTGGAAGTGTCTGCACCCATCATCACGTTGTCGCTGATGGAGCGGTTGCGTTCGCGCGACAAGGATTCGTTCACCGACAAATTGCTGGCGGCAATGCGCAACCAGTTCGGTGGGCATGCAGTGAAGACCACCACCGCTGCAGCGCCGGCGATCGGCAGCAAGGACGCGTAAGCGCGTCGCTGACACGGCCGCGGTTGCCGAACGGCGGCGCGGTCGTTGCTCGATTGGAATTCGCTCGATCCGCGTACGCGTTCTACGCGTGGGCGATGCTGCTCACGATGTGGGTCGCTCGACCCTCAGCGGCCACGGTTTTACTTCGGTCTGCGTGCCTGATGTAGCGCGTGTTCGGCAGCTAAGAACTACGGCGCGGTGCGCCAGATCGATGCAGCGACGCTGCGCATGCATGCATCACGCGCATGGCACGCCTTTAAGCGGCAGTGCACGATGGCCAGACATTTTCCTGCATCGGCTGCACGCTTTAACTGCGCAAGCAGCCGATGCCTGCGTCATCGGAGCGTGCGCTCACCATCCAGCCATTGCACCTGTCCGGTCGCAGCGCTGTGCTGCGCCAGTTCCAGCAAGCGCATGAGTTGCACCGCGTCTGCGCCATCGACCGGTGCCGGGCCGTTGCCTGCCAACGCATCGCGGAAGGCGGCATAGCATTGCCGATAATCGCCGGGCAGGTTGTCGGGTTGATGGGTGTGTACGCGGCCCTCTTCGTCCACGCGGGTGAGCGTGCCCGGTAATGGGTCCACGCCCCAGCCAACCGTGCCAGGACGACGCCCGGCGCGCAGCTGGTCTTCCTGCGTGTCCAGGCCGTGCTTGAGATAACTGCCGCGCGTGCCGTGCACGGCAAACCGCAGGCGGTTGTCGGCGACCAGCGAGCCGGCATGCAGGATCACCCGCAGCCGCGGGTAATGCAGGGTGACGTGAAAATAATCGTCGCTGCGCGCCTGGCTGCGCTGGCGCTGCAAATCCGCAGCGATCGCCTGCGGTGCGCCGAACAGTTGCAATGCCTGGTCGAGCAGGTGCGGGCCCAGGTCGTACCACAGGCCTGCGCCCGGGATATCGCTTTCGCGCCAGCGGTCGCGGACCTGCGGCCGATAACGGTCGAAGTGCGAATGAAACTCCACCACCTCGCCCAGTTGGCCTTCGTCGATCAGGCGGCGCACGGTCAGAAAGTCTGCGTCCCACCGTCGATTCTGGAACACGCTGATGACGCGGCCGGCTGCCGCGGCAGCGTCGACCATGGCACGCGCCTGCGCGGCATCCAGCGCAAAGGGTTTATCGACCAATACGTGCTTGCCCGCAGCCAGTGCCTGCAATGCGAATGGCGCATGGGTCTGATTGGGTGTGGCAAGCACAACGGCGTCGAGTGCCGGGTCGGCCAGGGCACTGTCGAGGTCGGCAACGACGCTGATCTCCGGGAAATCGGCTTGCGCCTGTTGCGGTTTGGACGACACCACGCTGTGCAAGCGCAGGCCCGGCGTGCTGGCGATCAGCGGCGCATGGAAGGTGTGGCCGACATAGCCGTAGCCGACGACGGCCAGATTGAACGGTTTAGCCATTGAAAACGGTTCATCGCAACGAACGAGGGAATCTGCATGGTATTGCACCCACCCGTGTGCGCGGGGTTCACAACCTCTGCATGCAACGGTCACGTGTACGCGACGACCGCCGCCGCAAGCTGCAGCCACATTCAACGGGAGTGATTCGAATGAAGAACATGATGCATGCACGCAAGCTGTTGGCGCTGTCGTTGTCGCTCGGTCTGACCCTGGGTGCTTCGCAGGCATTTGCTGCGCCGCAGGACATGGGCGCGCACAAGGACCACGCCGCCGGCATGAATGAATCCAAGAAGCCGGTCACCGATACCTGGATCACCACCAAGGTCAAGGCCGATCTGCTCGCCACTGACAACGTGTCTGGCACCGACGTCAAGGTCGAGACCAAGAACGGTATCGTGATGTTGACCGGTTCGGTTGCGACCCAGGCTGAGCACGACAAGGCCGTGGCTGTTGCCAAGGGCATCGAAGGCGTCAAGAGCGTCAAGTCGACCGGCCTGAAGGTCGTCGCTGCGAAGATGTAATTGCAGCGGCAGCGAATGCTGGGCCAGCTGCGGCGAGGCAGTTGAACCGGGCACGAGGCGCACTCTACGGAGTGCGCTTTTTTTTGTGCGTCGTCAGGGAAGCCACTTGTCGGCATGCTCGCGCGATCAGCGCTGGAACGGTGGCTTGCTGTGCGGTGCTGGCAGGCGCTGATTCGCTTTACTGCCCAGCATCTGCTCGCTACGTTTTGTTGGCTACTTTGTTGGCGTAGCTTGTCGTCGTTAGATGCTCTGTGTGCCGGTGACGGACATCGACGCTTCGGTCACTGTCTACGGCGACGCATTGATTGGTATCCGATCATGCCGTCGACTTGGGATCATTGCAGCGGACCTTGCCGTCTTCTGATGTGGATGGCGATGCCTTCGGTAGTGGCGGGGATCCGTACCTATCGACGCGCGATCGCATCAGGTGAGCGTCTATGCGTGGCAGCGCTCAGGATCGAACGTAGGCATGCAGCTGCTCAGTAGTGGTGTGGTGCGCCCCGTTGGGCTCGCCCAGGGCCCATCGGTCACCACGGCGCCGACAAACGGCGGCCTTCTCGCGCCATTTTCACCTTTGCTGCACTTATGATATGCCCATTCAGCTATGTCACGATGGCGGTGTCATGGGCTGAATCATTCATCTCGCTTGGGGTGTGATCGGAGACAATACCGACGCGTCTTTAGGCACGTGCAGCGAACGGATACAGACCTAGCAATGCAGACAACGGTCCAAGCAGACAGATGGGATCGCTGGCGCCTGCCCTTATTGGCGGTTGCCGTGTGCCTCATTGTGGTGGTGCCGTCGTTGCTGCTGCAGCAGATGGCGCGCAACGCCAATCAGGCGGCAGTGTGGGTGTCGCATAGCCAGGAAGTGCAGGAGACCGCGCAGCGGTTGGAAGCGGCAATGCGCGATACCGAATCGGCCGCGTTGATGCGCTCGCACGGCGTGGAGCGCCCGGCGTTGCTGGAACGCATGCGGCGTGGCCGTCGCGAGTCGCTGGCTGCGGTCGAGCGATTGATCGAACTGACCAAGGACAACCCGGCGCAGCAAGTGCGCATGGGGCGTATCCAGAGCACCATCGAGCGTCGGCTGTTGCTGGCCGAGCGGATTGCGGTGACCACCGGGCAGGCACAGATTCGCGCGCTGATCGACGATATGACCTTGAACAACCCGATCCGTGTGCTGATCGATGAGTTGCAGGGTGCCGAGGGCCGGTTGCTGACCCTGCGCAACGCGCGCGCGGACACCGAGCGCCTGCACTACGCGGTGCTGAGCTGGGCCGCGCTGGCCGTGCAGTTGCTCTTGCTGGCGACAGTGATCTGGTTGCTGCAGCGGCAGATCCGCCGCCGTCTCGCCGCCGAGCAGGAATATTTGCGTGCCAGCGGCCGTGCCAGTTCGGTGCTGCAGACTGTGCGCGAGCCGATCGTGTTGCTGGATACCAATCAACGCATCGTGCTGCACAACCCCGCCTTCGCCGAGTTGTACGGCCTGGAGGAGCGCGGCAACGAATTGATGGCGCTGGAAGATGTGGGCGAGGGGGTCTGGCGCGATCCGCTGTTCCATCAGCGCCTGGCCGACGTATTGCTGCGTGGCCGCGAGCTGTGGGACTTCGAGCATGAGCAGCGCGCCGCCGATGGCGTGTTGCGCACCATGCTGATCAACGCCCGCCGCATGCCGCTGCCCGACACCGTCGACGAAGACGTGGTACTGATGACGGTCAGCGACATCAGCCTGCAAAAGGCCTCGCAACTGCGCATCCAGGAGCTCAACCGGCAGATGGAGGGCAAGGTGGAGCAGGTGTCTGAGGTCAACCGCGAACTGGAAGCCTTCAGCTATTCGGTATCGCACGACCTGCGCGCGCCGTTGCGCCACGTGGCCGGTTTTTCGGACAAGCTGGCGCGCCATCTTGGCGATGCGGCGGACGAAAAATCGCGTCACTACATGGAAGTGATCAGCTCCTCGGCGCGGCGCATGGCGTCGCTGATCGACGACCTGCTGGTGTATTCGCGCCTGGGTCGCAGCGCGTTGCGGCTGCAGGCGGTGGATATGCAATCGCTGGTGGCCGAGACGCGTGCGATCCTGGATTCCAACGTGCAGAGCGAAAATACCGGCCACCGTGTGGACTGGCATGTCGCGCCGTTGCCGGTGCTGGTGGCCGACGAAAACATGATGCGCCAGCTGTGGATGAATCTGCTGGGCAACGCGGTCAAGTACAGCGCCAAGCGCGAGGTGGCCAGGATCGAGGTCAGCTACACGCCGATGGCCGACGGCGGCCATCAGTTCAGCGTGCGCGACAATGGCGCGGGCTTCGACATGGAGTACAGCGGCAAGTTGTTCGGCGTGTTCCAGCGCTTGCACAAGGCCAGCGAATACGCTGGCACCGGCATCGGTCTGGCCAGCGTGCGGCGTGTGTTGGCGCGTCATGGCGGCCGTATTTGGGCTGAAGGCGTCGTCGATGAAGGCGCCACGTTTTATTTCGAGCTTCCTCCCGCGCTTGAAGCGCCCAATCAAGAGTTCAGTGTATGACCGCCATCCGTACCATTCTTCTGGCAGAAGACAGCCCGGCCGATGCCGAGATGGCAGTCGACGCCCTGCGCGACGCCCGTCTTGCCAACCCCATCGTGCACGTCGAAGACGGCGTGGAAGCCATGGATTACCTGCTGCGCCGCGGCGCCTATGCCAACCGCGAGGAAGGCCTGCCGGCGGTGCTGCTGCTGGACATCAAGATGCCGCGCCTGGATGGGCTGGAAGTGCTCAAGCAGGTGCGCAACGATGAGGCACTCAAGCGCCTTCCGGTGGTGATCCTGTCGTCTTCGCGCGAAGAGAGCGACCTTGCCCGCAGCTGGGACCTGGGCGTCAATGCCTACGTGGTCAAGCCGGTGGATGTCGATCAGTTCTTTACTGCGGTCAAGACGCTCGGCACGTTCTGGGCGGTGATCAATCAGGCACCGGAGCTGGACTGACCCATGCCGCATGAGGGTGGCAAACTGGAGCAGCTGAAGATCCTTCTGGTGGAAGATTCACCGGAAGATGCCGAGCTGTTGTCCGATCAGTTGCTCGATGCCGGCATCGATGCGGCGTTCGAGCGCGTGGACAGCGAGCCATCGCTGCGCAGCGCGCTGGAGGCGTTTCAGCCGGACATCGTGTTGTCGGATCTGAGCATGCCCGGATTTTCCGGCTACCAGGCACTGCGCCTGGTGCGTCAGAACGGCGCCACCCCCTTCATCTTCGTCTCCGGTACCATGGGGGAGGAGACCGCGGTCAAGGCGCTGCAGGACGGTGCCAACGACTACATCATCAAGCACAACCCCACGCGGCTGCCGAGCGCGGTGATGCGCGCCATCCGCGAGGCGCGTGCGGAGCTCGAGCGCCAGCGTGTGGAAAGCGAGCTGATGCGTGCGCAGCGACTGGAAAGCCTGGCGATGCTGGCGGCCGGCCTGAGCCACGATCTGCGCAACATCCTGCAGCCGCTGCTGATCGTGCCCGACCTGCTGGCCGGGCGGACCGACGACCCGCAGCTGCGTCAGCTGGCCAATGTGGTGGCCGAATGCGGCCGGCGCGGGCATGACATGGCCGAGTCGATGCTGTCGTTCGTGCGTGGCTCCAACAAGCCGCGCGAGCAAGTGTCCATCGCCAAACTGTTCCAGGCGGTGCAGATGCTGCTGCGGAGCAGCCTGCCCGATGGCGTGCGGCTGCAGATGGACATGATCGCCTCGGATCTGACCATCGAAGCCAACTACACCGAATTGCAGCAGTGCTTGCTCAACCTGGGCTTGAACGCGATCCAGGCGATGCCCGGCGGCGGCACCCTGGTGCTGTCGGCCGATCGCTTTGATGCCACACGCGTGCGTATGAGCGTGGCCGACACCGGCGTGGGCATGACCGATGAAACGCGTGCTCGCCTGTTCAGTCCTTTTTTCACGACCAAGGCCGATGGCACCGGGTTGGGCCTGATTTCGTGCAAGCGCATCGTGGAAAGCTACGGTGGCAACATCCAGGTCGACAGCCGGCTGGGCGAAGGCACGCGCTTCGACATGATCGTGCCGATGCGCGCGGCCTCGGTGAGCATTGCCGATACCGAACCGCCGCTGGCGCTGGGCCAGGGGCAGCGCATTCTGCTGGTGGATGGCGAAGCCACGCGGCTGTCGTTGCTGGGTAATGCGCTGTCCAGCCAGGGCTATCAGCCGCAGCTGGCCACCGATGGCGCCGCTGCGCTGCAACTGGTGCAGCAGCACGCGATGCCGGATCTGGTGATCATCGACAGCGACATCATCTTGCTGTCGGCGGTGAGCGTGCTGCTGAGCATGCAGGAGCTGGGCTACCAGGGTCCGGCGATCGTGCTGGAAGACGTCGGCGCGCCGCTGCAGCGTGCGCATTTTCCGCCCGACATCCCGGTGCACGTGTTGCGCAAACCGCTGGAAATGCGCCGTGTATTTCGCGCGGTAGCGCATGCGCTGGAAATGGCCTGAGCCACGCACGCACGCGCGCTGCGCGTGCGCTGATGTACCTGCAGCGCGCAGCAACAGTTGACGCTGACGCCGGCCGCATGCGCGAATACCGTATGACCACCGTGCTACTCAGCCTCGGCAGCAATGTCCAGCCGACTCACTACCTGCGCTTGGCCGTCGCTGCCTTGCGCGCGCGCTTCGGCCAGCTCGACGTCTCCCCGGCGTATCGCACGCCGGCGGTGGGCTTCGATGGGCCGGACTTCGTCAACAACGCTGTGGCCTTGCAGACCGATCTGGACCTGCATGCCCTCGACCAGTGGCTGCATGCGCTGGAAGACGCGCATGGTCGCGATCGCAGCGGGCCGCGTTTCAGCGACCGTACGCTGGATGTGGACGTGGTGTTTTTCGGCGATTGCATTGTCGAAGGCCCCGGGCATCTACGCATCCCGCGTCCCGAGCTCAAGCATGCCTTTGTGCTCAAGCCGCTGGCCGATATCGCGGCGGACTTTGTCGACCCGCTGAGCGGACGCACGCTTGCTGCGCTGTGGCAGGCGCATCCGCAGTACGGCAGCGCATTTGCGACAGTGCAGCTGGATGCGCCTGCGCTGAGTGCCGCGCAGTAGCGCAGCTGTGCAGTGCGGCTGGTCGTGCTGCAATGTCGTGGTGAAGAGATGTCAGTTCGGCGCAGATCGGCCTATGCGCTTCGCACGCCGATCGCTGACGATGCGCCTCACGTAGCGCGTGCGCTCGTGCGACGTCCGCTCTAGAGCGGCTGAAACAACGTAGCGAGTAGTCGTCAGACAGGTGTGGGCGGCGCACTCAGAACCGCAATGTACGAGTGGCACTACCGCACCGAGCATCGGCCGCGCGCCTGGCGGTGAGCACAGTCGTATTGCTAGATGCTCTCAGCTGAGCTGACGGCCGCCATCCACATGCAAGGTCTGGCCAGTGATGAAGCTGGCATCGTCCAGCAACCAACGCACCGCCTCGGCGATTTCTTCCGGCGTGCCGATGCGCGCCAGCGGCGTGCGGGCGAGCAGCGCCTGCTTGGCGTCGGATGATTTGCCTTCTTCCGGCCACAGAATGGCGCCGGGCGCGACGGCGTTGACGCGGACCTGCGGTGCCAGCTCCAGCGCCAGCGAGCGGGTCAGCATCTCCAGCGCGCTCTTGGAGGCACCGTATAGCGGGTGGTTGCGCATCGGCTGCTGTGCATGCAGGTCGGTGAGGTTGACGATGGCGCCGCGGTGCTGGCGCAGCTGCGCAGCAGCGGCCTGGGCAATGAAGAATGGTGCGCGTGCATTGACCGCGAACAGCTCGTCCCACTGCGCCGGCGTGGCTTCGCCCACTGCGGTGGGGTAAAACGCCGAGGCGTTGTTGACCACGCCATCCAGGCGGCCGAACGCGTCGATGCACGCGGCGACCAGTTGCGCCGGTGCGTGCGGCAGGCGCAGATCCGCGTGCAAGGCCTGCGCGCTGCCTGCGCGCTGCGCGCACAACTCGGCCACGCGTGCGCGCAGCGCGTCGGCGGACTGATGCGCATGCAGGGCAACGCGGTAGCCGGCGGCGTGCAGCGTGGTGGCGATCTGCGCGCCGATGCGGCGGCCTGCGCCAGTGATCAACACCACCTTGGAACTGTCTGTCATGACGTACTCGCTCGGCGTTGCAAAGGGCTCGGCTATCCTGTGCATTGTCCCCGCAACCGGTGCCCGCATGCACGCCGACCTCCCCACCCCCGATTCGGACGCGCTGGCGCACAGCGACCGACTGGCTGCGCATGTGCGCGCCGAAATCCAGGCCGCCGGCGGTGCGATCCCGTTTTCGCGTTTCATGGAGCTGGCGTTGTATGCACCGGGCCTTGGCTATTACAGCGCCGGGTCGAGCAAGTTCGGTGAAGCCGGCGACTTCGTCACCGCGCCCGAGCTCGGCCCGTTGTTTGCGGCCACCGTGTCCGGTGCGCTGGCACCGGTGCTGCAGCAGCTGGGGCCGCAGGCGCGCATGCTGGAAGTGGGGGGCGGCAGTGGCGCATTTGCCGAAGTCATGCTCAAGCGGCTGCTGGAGCTGGATGCATTGCCCGAGCGTTACGCGATTCTCGAACCCAGTGCGGACCTGCGCGAGCGTCAGCGCGAGCGCCTGGGGCGCAGCCTGATACCGCCGGTATTCGATCTGGTCGAATGGCTGGATGGCCCGTTCCCGGACGATTGGGACGGCGTGCTGTTCGCCAACGAGGTGATCGATGCGCTGCCCACGCCGCGCTTTGCAATCCGTGAGGGCGAGGTCTACGAAGAAACCGTGGTGCTCGATGCGCAGCAGCAATTTGCGCGTGGCGAGCAGCCGGCCGATGCGTTGTTGAGCGCGGCAGTGCGGCATCTGGAGCGCTATCTCGATCAGCCCTTCGCCGATGGCTATCGCTCCGAGTTGCTGCCGCAGCTGCCGTACTGGATCCAGGCGGTGGCCGGCGGCCTGAAGCGCGGTGCGATGGTGTTCGTCGACTACGGTTATCCGCGCGGCGAGTTCTATCGCGCGCAGCGCGAGGATGGCACTTTGCGTGCGTTCTATCGCCATCGCATGCATGAGGACCTATATCGCTGGCCCGGCCTGCAGGATCTGACCGCGTCGGTGGATTTCACCGCGCTGGCGGAGGCCGGTACCGGTGCCGGTTTTGAGCTGGCGGGTTACTGCACGCAGGCGAGTTTCCTGCTGGGCAACGGCCTGGACGCGTTGCTGACGCAGGCCGATACGCGCACCGATGAAGTGGGGCGCATGCGTCTGCGCGAGCAGATCAAGCGGCTGACCTTGCCCAGCGAGATGGGCGAGCGGTTCCAGGTGATGGGCTTCGCGCGCGATGTGGATATTGCGCCCGCATTTCTGGCCGGCGATCTCACATGGCGGCTGTAACGCAGACGCTGCGCCCGTTTCATCGGCCGCGATTGTGGGTGGGGTTGTGGATCGCTGCGATCGTGGTGGTGATTGCGGTCTGTCTGGGGCCGCCGCCGGAGATTCCGGAGCTGCCGGATAACAGCGACAAGGCCGAGCATTTTTTGACCTTTGCATTGTTGTGCTGGGGTGCGGTGCAGTTGTTTGCCACCCGTCGCGCGCAGGTCGTTGCAGCCATCGGCTTGGTGGCCTTGGGAATCGGCATCGAGATCGCGCAGGGCGCACTGACGACCAATCGAAGCGCCGACCCATACGATGCGCTGGCCGACACGCTAGGTATCGTTGCCGGCCTGTGCCTGGCATGGACGCCGCTGCGCTTTGTGATGTTGCGGATCGATCAGCGGCTGTTTGCGCGGCGTTGAGTTGCGTGCACGTGTTGGGCATGCGAATGCAAACGCAGTCACGCGTGCAGCGTTATCGGCAACGGAACGGTGTTGCTTCTGACCGCGCATTGATGCGTTGGCATGGCCGCAAGCACTGAATCACTGCAGGAGCCGACTGCAGTGGCTGAAACTGCAGATCCGGCGCATGGCTGCTGCGTTGCGCAGCAGTCATGCCGTCATCGCCGAAGGAGGTACTGGTCCCGGCTTGCGGATGCTGGAGTTACAGCTTCATGTTCAAGCCGAGATAGAGCTGGCGTCCTGCCGCTGGCGAAAACATCGGCTGCGCTTGAGTCCAGAAGAAACTGTCGTACCACACGTAGGCATACTCGCGACCGGTGGCATTGCGGACCTGCAGATCCACGCTCCAGGCAGGATTGATGGTGTATCTGGCGGTGAGATCCAGGGTGGCAAAGCCACCGTATTTGCCGGCTACATTGCGTTCTTCCAGATAATAATCGCCTTGCGCACGGCCCTGCATCCCCAAGCGCAGCGCATCGGTTGGCCGGTACTCGACGCCGATGTTGCTGATGTAACGCGGCGTTGCCGCCACCTCGCGGCCGACCAGCGACACGCTGGCATCGCGGTCGTCGCGTTCGATCTTCGCTTCCTGATACGCGTGCGATGCCCATAGCGTCCACTTGTCGCCCAGCTGTGCATTGATCTGCGCGTCCACGCCGCGCCGGCGTGTCTTGCCCAGGGTGACGGTGGTGCCGGTGGCGGGCATGTTGGAAACTTCGTTGGCCGCGTCCTGCTGCCACACCGCGATGCGCGCCTGGCTTCCGTGGAACGGGCTGAATTTCATGCCCAGCTCCATGCCGGTATTGGTGGACGGGCGCACGTCCGGTTGCCCGGCGGTGAGGTAGGCCGGTGCGGTGGACCCGGTCAGTACCTGGAAAGTACGGCCCCAGTTGGCATAGACGTTGGTGGTCGGGGTGAAGGCGTAGACCAGGCTCAGTTTGGGCTGCTCGATGGTGCCGTAGCGCTGCAGCGGTGCACGCACGCCGCCCGGCAGTTGGGTGTCGCCATCGAAGCGATCCACGCGGTAGGCCGGCACGATCTTCAGCGCCTCGATGGGCTGATAGATCGCCTGCACGTAGGCGCCCCAGTTGTCGAAGGTATGGCGGTCGTCGTTCTGGATGCGCGCCGGCGTGGCGTTGAAGTTGGTGGGCTCGGCATAGCGGAAGCGTTCGCGTCGATAGGCGTTGTCCTGATGCTCGTAGTTGACGCCGCCTTCCAGGGTGAGCGTGTCGCTGCTGCGCCAGGTCAGCGTGTTGAGCATGCCGATCTGCGTCTCGTCCCAGCTGCGGCGCTGGCGTGGTGCATTGCCGGTGGGCAGGTCGCTGAAAGTCACCTGGCGGTCGTCCAGATAACGGTTGTAGTACAGCTTGGTGCCCAGAAACAGGTTCTCGGCCAGCTTCAGATCCATGTGGATGCCGACCTGACGCATGTCGCGGTCGTCGCCGTCGTTGCGGTTGCGCAGGTCCGAGCTGCGACGGTCGGCCCGCATTTCCGCTGCGGTCATGAAGCCGGGTTCGTCGGCTTCGTTGTGATAGACGCGGGCGGTCAGGCCGATGCGCATGCCGTCGTCGAGGTTGCCGTAGAACCATTTGCCGCCCAACGAATATTTGCTGGAGGTGTCGTGATCGCGGTAGCCATCGGAGGACTGCACGCCGATGAAATAGTTCTGCGCAAACCCGTCGCGCTCGCGGCCCACGGCCAGCTGCGCATCGCGGGTATTGAAGCTGCCGTAGGTCAGACGCGCATCGGTGTAATTGCCGCCCTGACGGGTGCCGAAATTGATGTTGCCACCGATATTGTGCAACCCGTAGCGCGGATCGTTGGTGCCGCGCACCACCTCGATGTAGCTGATTTCCAGCGGGAACAGCATGTCGATGAAGCGCTGGTTGCCGCTGTTGACGTTGCTGGGGATGCCATCGATCAGCGTCTTGATGGCATTGAGGTAGCCCTCGCCATTGAACGCGCGAAAGCTGACCTTGCCCGACTCGGCGCCTTGCCGGGTTTCGGTGAGCTGGATGCCCGGCATCTGCCCGAGCAGCTCCCAACTGTAGGACACGTTCTTGTCTTCGATCTGGTCGGCGCCCAGCACATCCACCGAGGTCAGCACCTGATGTGCGGTGAGTTGGCCTTCGCCATGCTGGTGGACATCGACCTTGCCGAGCGTCAGCGCCGAATCCGACGACTGCGCACGCGACTCGGCGACAAACAGGACGGCAGCCACTGCCGCCACGAGAATATGGATCTTCATGGATCGAACGACACCGATGCGGGAGGAGCTGATCACCCCATGTGTCAGCTAATGCAATATTATAACATATGTGATGCACGTCTCTAGCGGCGTGCTGGAGCGGGTGGCATGACGGGAAGCGGTGCGCACCGCATGGGCGCACCGGGCGCTGCGTCGGGCGACGAAGCTACTAGTTGCTGGGCGCGTTGCTCAATCAGTCCGGCAGGCACGCCGCGCGCTCGCGCAGCCACTTGGTCGCCACCCACTTTTCGCCGGCCAGGACTGGCGCGCCGGCATGCAGGCTGCGCGTCATCGGGTGCGGGCGGTCGTAGCTGAAGAACACCGCGTTGCCCTTGATCGCGGCGATGTCCAGCTGCACATCGGGAAAGCGCGTGGCCCCGCCGCGGTCGGGCGTGTTGAGGTACATCACCAACGAGGCGACGCGTTGCCCGCCGGCTTGCAGCAACACCGGCGTGCCGGCTGCGTCGGGGTCGAAGTAATCGTAGTGCGGCTGATATTCGGCGCCGGTGGTGTAGCGCAAGACCTGCAAGCCTTCGCCGTGATCCACCGGCCGGTCGAGCAGACGGGCGATACGCGCTTCGATGCGTTGGCAGAGTGCATCCTGTCCGAGTTGCAGGCACATGCTGTCGCTGGTGCGTGCGGCATGCACCACATGTGCGCCATTGGCATTATCTACGGTACGCGAGCGCGCAAGGCGCGGCTGCGCGAGGGCGATCACTGCATCGCATTCGGCATCGGATAAAAAACCACCCAGCACCATCACGCGTGGCAACTGCATGCGCATCAACACGCGCACCTGCCGATCGCCCAGATCCAATAGCGACGCATCGCTGTCCTGCAGCAGCGCCGGCACCCGCACCGGCATCGGCAATCCATGTGTCTGCGCGTGCTGCTGGATGTGCGCACGCACCAGCGCTTCGACTGCATCGATGGCGTCCTGCATGTTCCAGCCACGATCCAGCAGCGGTTGCAGCGCGTGCTCGGGCGGTTGGCCGGCCAAGGCCTGCGCCACTATCCAGTCGGCCAAGGCGCTGGGGATATCGGTGAATGTCATCCCGCCACAGTGCATGCCAACGTGTGGCAACTATGTGTCAAATGTGTCGTGGTAAGACAAATGCAACAGACGGCCCCTATAAAGGTGACGGGGATCTTGAACGTGCTCGCCACTGCAGTGAGCGGAACGCAACCAATTCTTGACGACTCCTCTTCATACCGGACCCTTTGACCTGGAGATCAGCCGCATGTCCGTTCGCAACAGCAGTAAGACACTTCTCATGACCTTTAGCACCGCACTGGCGTTGTCTGCCTGCGGTGGCGGTGCCGACCGTGTCGCTTCGCCTGGCGAGGGCGCGTTTCCGCCCGCACCGGCGCCGACCCCGGCGCCCACGCCTGCACCAACCCCGGCTCCGACACCGACGCCGACCGGCCCGGCTGCGGATTGCCCGACCGGTTTTTCCAACGTCGGCACCATTGCCAGCAACACGCTGCGCGCCTGCCAGTTGCCGGAGACCATTACCGGCAATCTGGTGGTGCCCGCGCGCGCCGGCACCGCGTATTCGATCAGCGGCCGCGTCAACGTCGGCACCGATCGTGGCGGCAACGCCATCGCGCCGGCGGCCGGCAGCACGCAGGGCGTGTTGACCATCGAGCCGGGCGTCACCTTGTATGGCTCGGCGGGTAGCGACTACATCGTGGTCAATCGTGGTTCGCAGATTTTTGCCGAAGGCAGCGCAACTGCGCCGATCGTCTTCACTGCACGTCAGGCGCTGGATGGCACGGTCAGCGCCAACACCATCGGCCTGTGGGGCGGCATCGTGGTGCTGGGCCGTGCAGCGATCAACAACTGCCCGGGCGCCACCGTGTCGGGCACGCCGGAATGTCAGGCGCAGGTCGAAGGCACCAACGCGTTCTACGGCGGCAATAGCGCCACCGATAACAGCGGCTCGATGCGCTACCTGCGCGTGATGTATTCGGGTTTCGAAATCTCGCCCAACAACGAGCTGCAGGGCATCACCCTGGCCGGCGTGGGCAGCGGCACGCGTCTGGACTACGTACAGATCCACAACAGCTCCGACGACGGGATCGAATGGTTTGGCGGTACGGTCAACGGTAGCCACGTGGTCATCACCGGCGCCGACGACGATTCGCTGGATACCGATGCCGGTTGGAGCGGCGCATTGCAGTTCGGCATCGTGGTCCAGCGTGCTGGCGGCGGCGACCGTATGAACGAGTGGAGCAGCCTGCGTCGCCAGCCGTATTCGCGCCCGAAGGTCGCCAACTTCACTTACGTGGGAAATGCCCGCACGGGTGCGGCGATCATGCTCAACCAGGGCACGCAGGCCGCGTTCTACAACTCGGTATTCACCCGTCCGGCCGGTGGCACCGGCGATGGTCTGGTGTGCTTCAACCTGGCCGATACCGATACCGTGGGGACGTTCAACTCGGTGTTCTTCGCCTGCCCGACCGCGTTCGGCAGCGACCCGCGTGCGGCCAGCCAGTTCGCCGCCGGTACCAACAATGTGGCCAACGGCGTGTCCACGCTGCAGAACACCTTCATCAATGGCGCCAACGAAACTGCAGTGCCGGCGTTTCAGGGCTTGAACGGCGTGAGCAGCTTCTTCCAGCAGGTGAACTACATCGGTGGCGTGCGTGATGCCAACGACACCTGGTGGCAGGGCTGGACCTGCGGGCTGACCGCCGATCGCCCCTGCTGAGGCACGGCATCGCACGGCGGCCATCGCGTCGCCGTGCGATGCGTCCAGCTTCATCTTTCTGTTGTCAGGGCTCCCACGATGCGAACCTTCGCTGTTGCCCGTCTTTCGCGGACGGGCCTGTCTCTTTCCATTTCCACCTTGCTGCTGTCCGGCGCCGCCATGGCGCAGTCGACCAGCAGCGATGCCGCTGGCGGTAGCAGCAGTGCCAGCGCTGCTGCCATTGCGCCCAAGCAACTCGACCAGGTCGTGGTGCGCGGCGAATATATTCCCGAGCCGATGCTGCAAACCTCTGAAGTGGCCTCGTTCATCACCCGCGAGGACATGGAGCGCACCGGCGACAGCAGCGCTGCGGTGGCGCTGACGCGTGTCACCGGATTGAGCTTGTCGCGCGGCAAATACGTCTACGTACGCGGCCTGGGCGAGCGCTATTCGTCGGCCTTGTTCAACGGCTCGCCACTGCCCAGCCCGGAGCCGATGCAGCGCGTGGTGCCGCTGGATCTGTTTCCCAGCGATGTGCTGCAAAGCGTGACCGTGCAAAAGACGTATTCGGCCGATTATCCGGGCGAATTCGGCGGCGGCGTGATCGATCTGCAATCGATGACGGTGCCGGACAAACCGTTTCTGTCGCTCACCGTAGGCGGCGGCGCCAATAGCGTCAGTACCGGCGAGAAGGGCCTGACCTACTACGGCTCCGGCGATGACGAGTGGGGCTATGACGATGGCACGCGCAAGCAGCCTGCCGCGTTGCGCGATGCGATCCGCACCGGGCGGCGCGTGGACCTGGGCAGTTTTTCGCGCGAGGACATCCGCCGCATCGGCCGCAGCATGAACAATGCCAACCTGTATGTGCTGCAGGAGAAGGACAGCATCGACCCGGACGTCAATGTCGGCGGCAGCGCCGGCTACAGCATGGACATCGGCGAGGCCAAGCTGGGCATTCTGGCCGTGGCCAGCTACGACAACGAGTGGCGCACGCGTACCGGCAAGCAGCAGGACGGCATCTTTGTCGGCGACAGCGTGGAGTTCAATTCCAACTACGACTTTGCGACCACACGCAACAACGTGCGCACCAATGGCATGCTCGGCCTGGGCTGGGAATATGGCCGCCACAAGATCGGCTGGACCACCTTGTATGTGCACGACACCTTGAAGGTGGCGCGCAGCCGCGCCGGCCGCGACGAACTGGCCGGGTTCGATGTGCGCGACGACAACACCGAGTGGTATGCGCGTCAGTTGATCAACAACCAGCTGCTTGGCTCGCATGCGTTTGGCGAATACGACGATCTCAAGATCGAGTGGCGTGCCGCGGTGGCCAACGCCAGCCGCGATGTGCCGTACGAAACCGGCATCCGTTACGAGTTGCTCGATGGCTATTGGGCGCACGACGCCTCGCGCGTGCAGAACTACACACGCTTCAGCAAGGTCGATGACAAAGTCGCCAGTGGCGGCGTGGATGTGACCTGGCGGCTGCCGATCGAACACGACCTCACCATCAAGGGCGGCTTGGCCTATCTGGATAACGACCGCACTGCATGGAGCCGCGAGTTCCGCTTTCTGGCGCTGGACGGCCCGTTGCCGTTCTTGAACCAGTATCAGCGCGTGGATTACCTGATCTCCGACTACAACCTCAGTAACGATCTGCTGCGCTTACGCGAAACCACCGGCAGTTTCGGTGCGGCCGCGTACGACGCGACGTTGAAGGTCAAGGCGGCGTATCTGCAGGCCGAAGGCGAAATCGTGCCGACCCTGCGTGCCACCGTTGGCGTGCGTTACGAAGACGCCACCCAGGCGGTGCATCCGTACGACATCTTCAGCGGTGCACGCCAGGACAGCGTGGCGCCGTTGCAGAACAGCTATGCGTTGCCATCGGCCACGGTGACCTGGAACTTTGCCGACAACCAGCAGCTGCGCTTCGGTGCGTCCAAGACGATTGCGCGGCCGCAATTCCGCGAAATGGCACCGCAGCAGTATCTGGACCCGGATATCGACCGCCAGTTCTTCGGCAACCCGTTCCTGATCGACAGCGAACTGGTCAATCTGGATGCGCGCTACGAATGGTTCTTCGAGCCGGGCCAGTACGTCACCGTCGGTGCGTTCTACAAGGACATCGACAAGCCGATCGAAGCCATCGTCAACGATGCACCCGGCGGCGGCATCGTGCAGAGTTTCATCAATGCGCCCAAGGCCACGCTGTACGGCATCGAGCTGGAAGCCAAGAAGTATCTGGACGTGCCGGTCGCGGCCGATTGGTGGGGCGACAAGCGCCTGTTCGTGTCCGGCAACTACACGCGCACCAAGTCCGAGGTGAGCGCGAGTGCCGGCGATACCGTGCAGCCGTTCGGCTTCAGTGCACCGGTGCAGGCCAACCTGTTCATTCGCGACGGGTCGGCACTGCAGGGGCAATCGGACGATATCGCCAACCTGCAGATCGGTGTGGAAAGCGAGAGCACGCATAGCCAGGCGACCTTGATCGCCAACTACGTGGGCGAGCGCATTTCTGCACGCGGTCGTCCGGGTCAGCCGGACTACATCGACAAGCCGGGTACATCGCTGGATCTGGTGATCAAGAAGGGCCTGGTGTGGTCGGGCGATACGCTGTCGGTGAACTTTGCCGCGCGCAATCTGCTCAAGACCAAATACCAGGAGTTCCAGCGCGTGGGCAGCAACCGGGTGGATCTGTACACCTACCAGCCCGGCATCAGCTATGACATCAGTGTGACAGCGCGTTTCTGATCCCTCAGACGTCTGCAGAAACGCAAACGCCCGCTGTGCTTCGCATGGCGGGCGTTTGCGTTTTGCCGCATGTCGGGGTGTGTCGGCTTGTGTCATCGATTTCTTCGAACTGACACATTGCTGCCGCATTCTGTCATCCGATCGCAATCCTGAGACGGATGTCCGCTTTGCACCGCGCCTTGCCCCCGTTGACCACCGTCATGTCGTCGCATGCCGCACGCACGGCACTGGTCTGTGCGCTGGTCGCGTTGCTGGCATTGCAAGGGCTGCGATTGCTGTGGTTGGTGATGACGCCGGTCGGTCCGGTGGGTCATGCACCGCCGAGCGCTGCCACGGCATCCGACCTGTCTGCATTACGCCGCGACGTGTTCTATCGCAGCGTTGCCGACAGCACTAGCAATAGCGACGGTGTGGTGCTGCACGGTGTGCGCGCGGGTGCTGCGCAGGCAGCGGCCTACCTGAGTCTTGGCGATGGCCGGCAAGGTGCCTACCGCGTCGGCGATACGGTGATGCCCGGCGTGGTGTTGCAAGCGGTCGCTGCTGACCATGTGCTGTTGCGCACCGGCAGCGGCGTGCGCCGCCTGGCACTGCGCGATGCGGCAGCGCCGGCGCTTGCAACAACGCCATCGTCAGCGAACACGGCGGCAGCAGGCAGCGCATCCGGCGTGATGTCGAACGTAGGCAATGCGACGGCAGCAGCAGGCGCAACCGCGGTCGACCCGCAACAGCTGCTGAGCAGCGCCGGGCTGCGCGCAAGCGCGGACGGCAGCGGTTTCACCATCATGCCGCGTGGCGATGGTGCGTTGTTGCGCCAGGCCGGGCTGGCAGCAGGCGATGTGCTGACCCAGATCAACGGCCGCACGCTCGATGCAGAACACCTGCGCGAGTTGAAGGACGAACTACGCGATGGCCAGGCGGCCACGCTGACCTATCGCCGCGACGGCCAGACCCACACCATGACCTTGAAGCGCCCGCAATGACCGCTGTTCGCCCCTTATGGCTGTTGTCGGCCGCGTTGCTGTGCATGTGTGCCGTCGCACCGGTGGTCTCGCTGCAGGCCGCCGATGCGCCTGCCGTACGGCTGCAGGACGTGGACCTGCGTGCCTTCATCCAGGATGTCTCGCGCGCTACCGGCATCACTTTCATCGTGGATACGCGCGTGCAGGGCACGGTGAACGTGGCGCGCGCGCAGGCGATGAGCGAAGCCGATCTGCTCGGCATGCTGCTGGCGGTATTGCGCGCCAACGGCTTGATTGCGGTGTCCAGTGGTCCGTCGACGTATCGCATCATTCCCGACGACACCGCTGCGCAACAGCCGGGCAGTGCCGCCAGCGGCAATCTGGGTTTTGCCACGCAGGTGTTTACGCTGCAGCGCGTGGATGCGCGTAGCGCCGCAGAAATCCTCAAGCCGCTGATCGGGCGGGGCGGTGTGATCATGGCGCTGCCGCAGGGCAATAGCTTGCTGATTGCCGATTACGCCGACAACCTGCGCCGCATTCGCGGGCTGGTGGCGCAGATCGATACCGACCGTGCGGCCATCGACACGGTGACCTTGCGCAATAGTTCTGCGCAGGAGCTGGCACGCACATTGACCTCGCTATTCGGCCAGGCAGGCGAACGCAGCGCGGTGTTGTCGGTGTTGCCGGTAGACAGCAGTAATTCGTTGATCGTGCGTGGCGACCCGGCGCTGGTGCAGCGCGTGGTGCGCACCGCGATGGATCTGGACGGGCGCGCTGAGCGTCGCGGCGATGTCAGCGTGGTGCGGTTGCAACACGCCAGCGCCGAGCAGCTGTTGCCGGTGCTGCAACAGTTGGTCGGGCAGACGCCGGGCAATGAGGCGCAAGCCGGGCAGGACACGCGCTCCACTGCCGTGGATGTGGCAGCCGCTGGCACCGCACAGACCCAGGTGATTGCGCCAGCCGCCGGCAAGCGCCCGGTAATCGTGCGCTACCCCGGCTCCAATGCCTTGATCATCAACGCCGACCCGGAAACCCAGCGCGCCTTGATGGATGTCATCCGCCAGCTGGACGTGCATCGCGAGCAGGTGCTGGTGGAGGCGATCGTGGTGGAGATTTCCGACACCGCGGCCAAGCGCTTGGGCGTGCAGCTGCTGCTGGCTGGTCGCAATGGCACCGTGCCATTGATCGCCACGCAGTACAGCGGTGCATCGCCGGGCATCGTGCCGCTTGCCGCCGCAGCGGCCGGTACGCGCAGCGGCAATGACGATGACGATTCGGTACTGGAACAGGCGCGCAATGTGGCCGCGCAATCGCTGCTGGGGTTGAGCGGCGGCCTGATCGGCCTGGCCGGGCAAAGCAACGATGCGGTGTTCGGCATGATCATCGATGCGGTCAAGAGCGATACCGGCTCCAATCTGTTGTCCACGCCGTCGATCATGACGTTGGACAACGAACAGGCGCGTATTTTGGTGGGCCAGGAAGTGCCGATCACCACGGGCGAAGTGCTGGGCGCGGCCAACGACAACCCGTTCCGCACCATCCAGCGCCAGGACGTGGGCGTGGAGCTGGAAGTGCGCCCGCAGATCAATACCGGCGGCGGCATTACGCTGGCGATCAAACAGGAAGTCTCGGCCATTGCCGGGCCGGTGAGCGCGCAGTCGTCGGAGCTGGTCTTCAATAAACGCCAGATCGAAACGCGGGTGGTGGTGGAAAACGGCGCCATCGTCGCGCTCGGTGGACTGCTGGATCAAAACGACCGCCAGACCGTGGAAAAGGTGCCATTGCTGGGCGACGTGCCTGGCCTGGGCGCACTGTTCCGGCACAAGTCGCGCAACCGCGACAAGACCAACCTGATGGTCTTCATCCGCCCCACCATCATTCGCGATGCGGCCGATGCGCAGCGCATGACCGCACCACGCTACAGCTATCTACGCGACCGCCAGCTGGCCGACGGCGACCCGGAAGCGGCGCTCGATGCCCTGGTACGCGATTACCTGCGCGCGCAGCCGCCGCAGTTGCCGGCCGGGCCATCGCCGGTGGCGCCGGCACCTGCAGCCACGCCTGCACCCAGCGCACGCCCCGTGCAGCGCTGATGCCATGAGCACTGCGCACGCCAGCATTTCCTATGCGTTCGCCAAGCGCCACGGCGTGGTGCTGCTCGGTGCCGACGACATTGCACAGATCGGGCTGCGTGATGGTGCCGATGTGCACGCCTTGATCGAGTTGCGTCGTGCGCTGGGCATGCCGTTGCAGGTGCGCACGCTGGCACCGGCGGTGTTCGACCGGCATGTGTCGGAGATCTATGCCGATGCTGGCATGGAGCAGGGCGTGCAGGTCGAGGCGCTGGATCTGCATGGAAGCCTGGATGCATTGATCGACGATATTCCCACCGCCGATCTGCTCGACAGCCAGGACGATGCGCCGATCATCCGCCTGATCAACGGCATCATTGCCGAAGCCGCGCGCCTGGGCGCGTCCGACGTGCATCTGGAATCCTACGAATCGCGACTGCGCGTGCGCCTGCGCGTGGATGGAGTGATGCGCGAAGCGGCTACGTTGCCCGGACGCATCGCACCGCTGCTGGTGTCGCGCGTCAAGGTGATGGCCCGCCTGGATATCGCCGAAAAACGTGTCCCCCAGGACGGCCGGGTGTCGCTGGTGATGGGCGCAAAGGCGTTGGACGTGCGCGTGTCCACCTTGCCCACGCGCAACAGCGAGCGTGTGGTGCTGCGTATCCTGGACAAGGAGCAAGGCAGCTTGTCGTTGACCCAGTTGGGCATGCCCGCGGCAGTGATGCACACCGTGCAGCGCGCATTGCAGGTGCCCAACGGCATCGTGCTGGTGACCGGCCCCACCGGCTCGGGCAAGACCACCACCCTGTACGCCGCGTTGAGCCTGCTCAACGATGGCTCGCGCAATATCCTCACCATCGAAGACCCGGTGGAATACGCCATCGACGGGGTCGGCCAGACCCAGGTCAACGCGCGTGTGGGCATGACCTTCGCCGCCGGCTTGCGCGCCATCCTGCGCCAGGACCCGGACGTGGTGATGATCGGCGAGATCCGCGATGCCGAGACCGCGCAGATCGCGGTGCAGGCCAGCCTCACCGGCCACCTGGTGCTGTCCACCGTGCACACCAACGATGCGGTGGGCGCGGTCACGCGTCTGCGCGACATGGGGATCGAACCTTTCCTGCTGGCATCGAGCCTGCGCCTGATTCTGGCGCAGCGGCTGGTGCGGCGGCTGTGTCCGCAGTGCTGCACGCCGCGGCCACTGGATGCAGCCGCGCGGCAGCTGCTTGCGGTCGACGACGATGACGGTGCAACCGTCTATGCAGCGGTGGGCTGCGCGGTGTGCCATCACAGCGGCTATGCAGGGCGCGTGGGCATTTACGAAGCCATTGCGGTGGACGATGCGCTGCGCCGCCTGATCGGCGACAACGCCGACGAAGATGCGCTGGCGGCAGTCGCGTTCGCACGCGCGCCGCGGTTGGGCGATGCCGCACGCGCAGCGGTGCTGCAGGGGCTCACCACGCTGGAAGAAGCCTTGCGCGTCACCCGCCAGCAGGACGATGCGCATGCCGCGGTTTGATTACACCGTGCTCGATCTGCAGGGGCGCAGCCGCCAGGGCGTGATCAGCGCCGACAGCGTGCACAGTGCGCGCGCCCAGCTGGAGCAGCGCCAATGGGTGCCGGTGCGCATCGCTGCCGCAGCAGCTGCATCGACCGCCGTGCATGCGGCACGCTTCAGCGGCAAGGATCTGGTGTTGTTCACGCGCCAGCTGTCGACGCTGGTGGAAACCGCGCCGTTGGAAGAAGCCTTGCGCACCATCGGCACGCAATCCGAACGTCGTGGCGTACGCCGCGTCACCAGCCAGACGCATGGCTTGGTGGTCGAAGGCTTTCGCCTATCCGATGCGATGGCACGCCAGGGCAAGGCATTTCCGCCGCTTTATCGCGCCATGGTGGCCGCAGGCGAAAGCGCTGGCGCGTTGCCGCAGGTGCTTGAACGGTTGGCCGATCTGCTCGAGCGACAGGCGCAGGTGCGCAGCAAGCTGCAGTCCGCCTTGGTCTACCCGGCCGCGTTGGCGTTGACGGCCGGTGCGGTGGTGATCGTGTTGATGACCTTTGTCGTGCCCAAGGTGGTGGACCAGTTCGATTCGATGGGCCGCGCCTTGCCATGGCTCACGCGCGCGGTGATCGCGGTGTCGAACTTCCTGCTGCATGCCGGCATTCCGTTACTGGTTGCGCTGGTGATTGCGGTCATCGCCGCGTTGCGGTTGCTCAAACGCCCGGCGTTGCGGCTGGCTGCGGATCGCGCACTCTTGCGCGCGCCTTTGCTTGGCCGGCTGATCCGCGACCTGCACGCCGCGCGCATGGCGCGCACTTTGGCGATCATGGTCAACAGCGGCCTGCCGCTGATGGAAGGCCTGATGATCGCCGTACGCACGGTCGACAACCGCGCATTGCGGCTGG
Organism: Xanthomonas sp. Leaf148; assembly: GCF_001423585.1. GTDB lineage: Bacteria > Pseudomonadota > Gammaproteobacteria > Xanthomonadales > Xanthomonadaceae > Xanthomonas. The sequence goes on from NZ_LMOP01000009.1 coordinate 170,061, forward strand.
CCACCGACAGCATGGTCACCGCCATCCGCGAGGGTGGCAGCCTGGCCGCGGCGATGAAGCGCGCCGGCGTGTTTCCGCCCACGCTGCTGTACATGGCGTCCAGCGGCGAAAACAGCGGACGCCTGGCGCCGATGCTGGAACGCGCTGCCGATTATCTGGAGCGCGAGTTCGAATCCTTCACCACCGCGGCGATGAGTCTGCTGGAGCCGGCCATCATTGTGCTGCTCGGCGGCGTAGTGGCGGTGATCGTGCTGTCGATCCTGTTGCCCATCCTGCAATTCAACACCCTCGCGCTTGGCTGAGCGCGGCCGCTTTCTTCGGAGATCCACATGCAGTCCTCCCAATGTCGTGCACTCGCCGGCTCGCCTGTCTCTCGCAGTGGCGTGCGCGGTTTTACCCTGGTCGAGTTGATGGTGGTGATCGTCATCATCGGCCTGCTGGCCACCGTGGTGATGATCAACGTGATGCCCAGCCAGGACCGCGCCATGGTCGAAAAGGCGCGCGCCGATGTCGCGGTGCTGGAGCAGGCGCTGGAAACCTACCGCCTGGACAACCTGACCTATCCGACCACCGAGCAGGGCTTGCAGGCCTTGCTCAACCCGCCGAGCGGCCTGACCCGGCCGGAGCGCTATCGGCAGGGCGGTTACATCCGTCGGTTGCCTGAAGACCCATGGGGCCACGCGTATCAGTTCCGTCGCCCGGGCCGAAACGGCGGTTTCGACGTCTACTCGTTCGGTGCCGACGGAGCCGAAGGTGGCGATGCCGATAATGCCGACATCGGCAATTGGCGCTGAGGTGCTGCTGTGCTGACTGCGTCACCCAGCGAGCAACGCGCGTCGTTACGCGGCGGGCGCGCACGCATGCGCGGCTTCACCCTGCTCGAGCTGTTGGCGGTACTGGTGATCACTGCGCTTGCCAGCACCCTGGTGGTGATGACCTTGCCGGACACGCGTCAGGGTCTGCACGATCAGGCGGACATGCTGGCCAGCGCGCTGGCCAATGCCCGCGACGAAGCGATACTAAGCCTGCGCATGGTCGAGGTGACCATCGATGCGGGTGGTTATGCAGTCCGTCGTCAGGCGCAACAGCGCTGGGTGGCACTGGACGAGACGCCGTTCGCCGCAACGCGCTGGCCGGCCGGCGTGCAGGCGCAGTTTCCGGCTGGCGGCACTCAGCTGAGCGTTCGCTTCGACCCGACCGGTGCGGCCACGCCGCAACGCATCGCGCTGGCCGATGGGCAGCAACAGGTACAGGTGACGGTGGATGCCGCCGGTGTGGTGCAGGTCGATGCGCCGCATCGATAACCACCGCGCCTGTGCCGGATTTTCGCTGCTTGAGTTGATGGTCGCCTTGGCCATCTTCGGCGTGGCCGTGGTCGGCTTGTTGAATCTGTCGGGCGAGAGCACGCGCACCGCGGTGGTGCTGGAAGAACGCATGTTGGCTGCGTTGGTTGCAGAAAACCAGGCGATCCAGGCGATGCTGGCGCCGGCCAACGCCGCAGTGGCGCCTGCGCAAGGCCAGGAGACGCTGGGTGGCCGTGGTTGGGACTGGCAGCGCCAGGCGGTGCCGGCAAGTGCCGGCATGGTGCGTATCGAGGTGCGCGTGCGCGCCGCAGGGCAAGCGCAGCAGATCGCCACCCTGAGCACGTTGCGGAGTGTGCAATGAGCCATACGCGCCGCATGCAGGGCTTCACCTTGATCGAACTGCTGGTGGCGCTGGCGGTCTTCGCGCTGGTGGCCAGCGCCGCAGTGGTGGTGATGCGGCAAAGCATCGATCAGCGCGATGCGGTGCGTGCGCGCCTGCAGCAGGTGCGCGATCTTCAACTGGCCCATGGCCTGCTGCGCAGCGATCTGCAACAGGCTGCGGTACGCCGCACCCGCAACAGCGATGGCAGCGCCGCGCGCACTGCGTTCGTTGCGCGTGCGCCCGGAACGCAAGGGCCGTTGTTCGGCTTTGTTCGGCGTGGCTGGAGCAATCCGGATCAGGCGCCACGTGCGTCGCTGCAATATGTCGAATACCGCATCGTCGATGGACGCCTGGAGCGCAGTGCGCGGCCGGCGCTGGATGGCGCGGCGGCCGGGGCGCCGCAAGTGCTGCTGCGCGGGGTGCGCTCGGCCGAGGTGGCGTTTCACTACCGCGCGCAGTGGAGCGATGGCTGGAGCGGCGGGCTGGAAGCACTGCCGGATGCGCTGTCGCTGGAACTGGATCTGGAACAATGGGGCCGCGTGCGTCAGCTGTTCCTGCTGCCGGAGGGACGCGCATGAAGACGCTGCAGGCGCCTGCGCAACAACGCGGCGTCGCGTTACTGACGGTGTTGTTGCTGGTGGCGGTGATGACGCTGCTGATGGTGGCGGTCTTGAACGACCTGCGCTTTGGCCTGCGCCGCAGCGGTAACGCAGAGGCGATGACGCAGGCGCAGTGGTATGCGCTGGGCAGCGAAACCGTCGCGCGGCAACGCTTGCAGGCGTTGGCCAGTCGCGACCCGTTGCGCACCACGCTGGAGGGCGGCTGGAACGACCAGCCGATCACCTTCCCGTTGGACGATGGGATGGTGAGCGTGCGGCTGCGCGATCGCGGCGGCTGCTTCAACCTCAATAGCGTGGTGATGGGTGCACCCGAGCAATGGCAACGCAGCGACGATGGCGCTAACCAGTATCTGGCCTTGCTGGAAGCGTTGGGCATCGCGCCGCAACAGTCACAGGCGCTGACCGATGCGCTAGTGGACTGGATCGATAGCGATACACAGCCGGGCGCGCAAGGTGCGGAAGACGACCGCTATCTGCAAGCGCCGGTGCCGCTGCGCACTGGCGCGACCTTGTTGGCGGGCGTCAGCGAGCTGCGCGCCATCGCCGGTTACACGCCGGCGCTCGTCGCGCAGCTGCAGCCCTATGTGTGTGCACTGCCCGAAGGGCGGTTGTCGCCGATCAACATCAATACGCTGCGCGCCGCAGATGCACCGGTGCTGGTGGCCTTGACCGAAGGCGCCGTGGAGTTGCCGGCGGCACGCCGCATCATCGCCGCACGGCCGGTCGGCGGTTGGCGCGATGCAGCGGCGTTCTGGAAGCAACCTGCACTGATGCAGGCGCAATTGCCCGACGCGGTGTTTCAGCAGATCGCATTACGCACGTCCTATTTTTCCCTCTACAGCCAGGTGGACCATGCCGGTGCGCAGGTTCTGCTGGAGGCATTGCTGCAACAGGACCCTGCCGGCCGTGTGCGGTTGGTGGCACGCCAATGGAGCCCCGACGAATGAGTAGCACCCTGGTGTTGTTGCCGGCCGATGCCACAACGCAGCCCATCACCGTACGCGTAGATGCACACGGCCATGTGCTGGCGCAGGACGCGTTGAATGAGCGCCCCGCGCAAACAACGCAGACCGTGCTGGTGGTGCCAGGCGTGGACGTGCATCTGCGCTGGATGGCCTTGCCTGGGCGCAGCGTCGCGCAGTCGCTGGCTGCGGCGCGGCTGCAGCTGGCCGAGCATCTGGCGGGCGATGTGCAGGCGCTGCATGTGGTGATCGCCGACCATGCAGAGAGCGATGGCATGCGCTTGGTCGCCGCAGTGGATGCGTCGGTGATGCGGCAGTGGCTAGACCGTGCAGCAGCCCTGGGCCTCGTGCCCGATGCCGTGGTGCCAGACTGTCTGCTGCTGCCCGACGCGACGGCGGATCAGCCGCCGACGCTGCTGTACTGGGATGGCCGCTTGGTGGTGCGTGGTACACGCATCGCCTGCAGCCTGGAGCCGCAGCTTGCGCAGGTGCTGATCGCAACACTCCCGGTCGCACCGGCACTGCCGCCGGATCCGGACCCAACGCACGCCATCGCGCAGTTTGCGCGGCATGCCGCCACCGCGCCGATCAATCTGCGCCAGCAAAGTTTCGCCGCGCCAACGCGCCAGCGTGCACAGCTGAGCGCACGCACGCTTGCGTGGTTGCTTGCGCTGCTGGTGCTGTCGCCTGTGTTTCTGCTGGTGGCGCAGAGCCTGCGATACGAGATCGGCGCGCAGCTCCTGCAGCGGCGCAGCGCACAGTTGATGGGTAAGAATGTCATGACGCCCGGCGCAGACACAGCCCGGCAAACCGCCGCCTCGCAGAACGCATTCGCACCGCAACTGGCCGCACTGTTCGCTGCAGTCGAAGCAGTGCCGGGCGCAGAACTGGACGCGCTCGCTTACCAGCAACAGGGTCCGCTGCGTGTCACCTTGCTGCACAGCGACGCCGCGCAACTGGAGCACTTCTCCGTCCAGCTCAGTCGCGCCGGTTGGCAGGTGCGCGCAGGCGCAGGCCAGCCCCGCGACGACAGACTCGCCACCGCATTGGAACTGGAGCCGCCGCAATGAGTACGCTGCAACGCATGCCGGTGTGGTGGCAGAGCCGCGCACCACGCGAGCGCCTCATGCTGTCGGTCATGATGGTCGCCATCTCTGCATTCATCGGCTGGTATGCGCTACTGGTGCCGCTGCGGCATTGGCACAGCAGCGCGCGGGCACGCTATGACCATGCTGCGGAGGCGCTGCTCATTGCGCGTGCAGCGCAAGCCGGCAGTACCGTGGCCGCCATTCCGCTGGCGCGCATTGCGCAAAGCGCGCGCGATGCGACTATCACCATCACCCACCAACAGCGCAGTCCTACGGGAACACTCGCATTGCAGATCGACACCGTCACCAGCCCCGTCTTGTTCGCCTGGCTGGAACAGCTGCGCCAACGCCACGGTCTGACGCCTTCGGCGCTTGAAATCAGCCGCCGCGACGGGCAACTGCAGGTGCGCTGCACGTTCTCGGGTATCGCGCTATGAGGGCAGTGCGTTGGTTGCTGCTGGGCAGCGTGTTGCTGGTCATCTGCGTCATCGCCACCTTACCGCTGCGGTGGGTGCTGCCGATCGACACGCTGCCGTTTGCCGCGCTGGAAGCGCAGGGCTCGATCTGGAATGGCACCCTGCGTGGCGTGACCTGGACCAGCATGGACGTGGGCGATGTCGGCGTGCGTCTGCGTCCGCTGCCCTTGTTGCGCGGGCAACGCCAGGTGCAGCTGCGCTCGGCCACCGCGCAGCTGGTGGCGTTGCAAGGCGTGCGGCAGGGTGTGCAGCAGGCCAACGGTCGCCTGTTGCTGCGCAAGCCGGGTGGGGTGGCCTTGCTGGACCTGTCGATCGACCTGCGCGAGGTACATGCGGTTTTCGACGCCACACGCTGCACGCAAGCGGGCGGCGATGTGGCCGCGCAAGTGCTGCCTAACGCCGGTGGCGAAGCCGCCGGGCTGCTGCCGCTGCGTCTGCGTGGCAGCCCGCGCTGCGTGGACGATGCGGTGGTGCTGGCACTGGCGCCCGATGGCGGCCTGCCCGAAGGCGTCAACCTCAGCGCCGAGCTGCGCCTGCAGCACGATGGCCGCTGGCAGTGGCGCACTCAGGTCGAGCCCGGCAACGACACCGCGCTGCAGTTGGGCCTGCAACTGCTCGGCTTCGTCCAGACGCCGGAGCGTTGGCTGGTGCGTGTCGATCAGGGGCAGCTGTAGCGCAGATGCCTGACGCCTTTGCCGTTGGGCCGGGTTACTGCAGTTGGGCATGGCCCAATGCTTCGACTTGCGCAACGGAACTGCTCGGCTACTGACCTCGGCACCGACGAAATTGGTCTGATCTACCCGGCCACAGATCGGCCGGTCGCCACCGCGCCTTGCCAGGGCCGCTGCCGATAGGACGCCCCGTCCGATGCGGACCAGTCCTCGCTGCGCCGACATTCATCGGCCAATCCGCAGATACACCGGCAGGCCACCCCAACGCCCGCCAGACCAGTCCACTCGCGCCGACACAGCACAGGGCTGGTGCGTCGCCGTCGATTGGTACTATATTGGACCTATCGAATTCGGGCGGGCGGGACTAACGATGGTCAAGGCCAAGGCGGACGCCGACAAGCGACTGGACGACCTGCACCTGGACGCGTCCGCGCCAACCCCGCTGTATCTGCAGCTGGCCGGCAAGCTCACCGATGCCATCCGTGGCGGTCAGTGGAAGGCCGGCGAAGCGCTGCCGGCCGAGCGCCAGCTGTGCGAGCGCCTGCAGATCTCGCGGGTCACCCTGCGGCAGGCGGTCGATGTGCTGGTCGAACAAGGCCTGGTCTCGCGTCGCCAGGGGGCCGGCACCTTTGTCACCACCCAGATCCAGCACCAACTCAGTGGTCTAACCAGTTTCAGCGAAACGCTGCGCATCAAGGGCTATGAGCCCGGCACGCGCTGGCTGGAGCGGCGTCTGCGCCCGGCGCATGGCGAAGAAATCCTGCGGCTGGGCTTGTCGCCGGATGCGGCGGTGGCCTCGCTGACGCGCCTGCGCAGCGCCGACGACCGCGTCATGGCCTACGAGCACGCGGTGTTGCCGCAGCGTATCGTCGCCGACCCGCAGCAGGTGGGCGATTCGCTCTACAGCTATCTGGATGCGCAGGGCACACCGGTGGTGCGCGCATTGCAGTACTTCCGCGCGATCAATCTGCCGGCGCGTCTGGCCGAACATCTGCGCATGAAAACCGGCGAGGCGATTCTGCACGTGGTGCGCGTGGGCTACACCCGCGACGGCAGCGCAATCGAATTGACCGATACCTATTGCCATAACGACTTCTACGACTTCGTCGCCGAACTGCGCCGCTGACGCTAACGGCATTCCTTACGACAACCTCAGAGCCAGCCGATCCATGACTACCGCCAGGCCCGCAAATCCCGTTGTCTCGATCGCCATCGTCGGCGTGCTGTTTTTCATCATCGGCTTTTTCACCTGGATCAACGGGCCGCTGATCACCTTCGTGCGGCTGGCGTTCGACCTCAACGAGGTCAACGCGTTCCTGGTGCTGATGGTGTTCTACCTGTCGTACTTCTTTCTGGCGCTGCCGTCGTCGTGGATTCTCAAGCGCACCGGTATGAAGAAAGGCCTGGCCTTGAGCCTGGTGGTAATGGCGGTGGGCGCGGCCGCGTTCGGCCAGTTCGCCACGCAGCGCTGGTATCCGGGCGCATTGGGCGGGCTGTTCGTGATCGGTAGCGGCCTGGCCTTGCTGCAGACTGCGATCAACCCCTACATCAGCATCCTGGGGCCGATCGAAAGCGCCGCACGCCGCATCGCGCTGATGGGCATCTGCAACAAGATCGCCGGCATCCTGGCGCCGATCCTGATCGGCTCGCTGGTGCTGCACGGGATCGGCGATCTGTCCGCACAGGTGGCCAGCGCCGATGCCGCGACCAAGGAAACCTTGCTCACTGCGTTTGCCGCCAAGATCCACGCACCGTATCTGGTGATGTCCGGCGTGCTGTTGGTGCTGGCCATCGGCGTGCTGTTCTCGCCGCTGCCGGAACTCAAGGCCTCCGAAGCCAACGCAACGCCTGGTGCTGCCGGCGTGCAGAAATCCAGCATCTTCCAGTTCCCGCATCTGTGGCTGGGCGTGCTGTGCCTGTTCGTCTATGTGGGCGTGGAAGTGATGGCCGGCGATGCCATCGGCACCTACGGGCATGGCTTCAACCTGCCGCTGGACAGCACCAAGCTGTTCACCTCCTACACGCTGGGCGCGATGCTGCTGGGCTACATCGCTGGCCTGGTATTGATCCCGGCAGTCATTTCGCAGGCGCGTTACCTGAGCATCTCGGCGGTGCTGGGTGTGGTGTTCTCGCTGGGTGCGTTGTTCACCCATGGCTATGTGTCGGTGGCCTTCGTGGCTGCACTCGGATTCGCCAACGCCATGATGTGGCCGGCGATCTTTCCGCTGGCCATTCGCGGGCTCGGCCGCTTTACCGAGATCGGCTCGGCGCTGCTGGTGATGGGCATTGCCGGCGGCGCGATCATTCCGCAGCTGTTCGCCATTCTCAAGCAGCATTACGACTTCCAGGGCGTGTTCGCTGCGCTGATGGTGCCGTGCTATCTGTACATCCTGTTTTATTCGCTGCGCGGTCATCGCGTGGGCCTGCCGGCCCAGGCTAAGTGAGCGACGCGGCATGATGCGTTCCGACGAACAAGGCACTTCCATGCGCAGGCCCACTATCAAAGACGTCGCCGAGCGCGCCAAGGTCTCGTTGAAGACCGTGTCGCGGGTGATCAACAACGAGCCATCGGTGATGCAGGCCACGCGTGCGCGCGTGCTGCGCGCCATCGCTGATCTCGATTACGAACCCGATCCGTCCGCACGCAATCTGCGTAGCGGCACGCCGTTCGTGATCGGGCTGGTCTACGACAACCCCAACCCGTATCACATCATCGGCATCCAGAACGGCGTGCTGGCCGCCTGCCGCGAAACCGGCTTTGGCCTGCAGATCCATCCCTGCGATTCCACTTCGCCGTTGCTGGCCGAAGAACTGGCCGAATGGGTGCAGCGCTCGCGTCTGGCCGGTGTGGTGTTGACCGCGCCGATGTCCGAGCGCCCCGAACTGCTCGCCGGCCTGGCCGCGCGCGGCATCAAGAGCGTGCGCATCATCGCGTCCACCGAAGATCCCGGCGACGGCCCGTGCGTGTATATCGACGACCGCGATGCCGCATATGAAATCACCGAGCATCTGATCCAGCTTGGTCATCAACGCATCGGCTTTTTGTGGGGTGGCCCGCAGCATCGCTCCAGCGGCGAGCGCTACGCCGGCTACGAAGCGGCGTTGAAGGACTACGGCATCCCGCTGGACAAGCACCTGGTGATTCCCGGCGATTACACCTTCGACGATGGCTTCCGTGGTGCGCGCCGGTTGCTGTCGCTGCGCGAGCCGCCGACTGCGATCTTCGGCAGCAATGACGAAATCGCCGCCGGCGTGCTGGCCGCGGCCAAGTCCACCGGCATGAATGTGCCGTATCAGTTGTCGATCGCCGGCTTCGAAGACAGCCCGTTCTCTCGGCAGTCCTGGCCGGCGTTGACCACCGCAAAGCAGGCCACCGAAGACATCGCGCGGCACGCCGCACGCTTGTTGATCAGCCAGCTGCGCAGCGATGCCTACGACGACCAGCCGGCGCAATTGCAGAACCGCGGCTTCGTGCCACAGCTGGTGGTGCGCGGTTCCACCGCACCGGCGCAGACACCGGCCGCCAAATCCCTTCCCCCCGAATCCGCCTGAGTACCGATGACTCTCCCCCAGGAAACCGACACCTTGATGTTCCGCGAGGCGGCGCAAACCGCCGACGTGGTCGCCGCACAGTTCGCGCGTAACGCCGACACCATCGCTGCGCTTGCGCAGTCGTTGCGCGACAACCCGCCGCCGTTCGTGGTGACCTGCGCGCGCGGTAGCTCCGATCACGCCGCGACATATGCCAAGTACCTGTTCGAGACGCAGCTGGGCATCGTCACTGCCTCGGCATCGCCATCGGTGGGCTCGGTGTATGCCGCGCCGCTGCAACTGCGTGGCGCGCTGTATATCGTGATTTCGCAATCGGGGAAAAGCCCCGACCTGCTGCGCAATGCCGAAGCTGCCAAGGCCGCCGGTGCGCGCGTGGTCGCTCTGGTCAATGTGGAAGATTCGCCGCTGGCGCAGCTGGCCGATGTGGTGATTCCGCTCGGCGCCGGCCCGGAAAAAAGTGTCGCCGCCACCAAGAGCTACCTCGCCTCGCTCGCTGCGGTGCTGCACCTGGGCGCAGTGTGGAAGAACGACCCGGCCTTGCTCGCCGCAGTGGACGCGTTGCCGCAACAACTGCGCAGCGCCTGGCAGGCCGATTGGTCTGCACTGACTACCGGTTTGACGCCCGCGCATAATCTGTTCGTGCTCGGCCGCGGCCTGGGTCTGGGCGCGGCACAGGAAGCGGCATTGAAGTTCAAGGAAACCTGCGGCCTGCATGCCGAAGCCTATAGCTCGGCCGAGGTCAAACACGGGCCGATGGCCTTGGTCGGCCCGGGCTTTCCGGTGCTGGTCTTTGCGCAGCCCGACGAAACCGGTGCCGGTACGCGTGCACTGGCCGAAGAATTCCGTGCGCGTGGCGCGCAGGTGTGGCTGGCTGCGCCCGATGGCGATCTGCCGCTTGCCGATGCCGCGCATCCGGCGTGCGCGCCGCTGCTGACCGTGCAGAGCTTCTATCGCGCCATCAATGCGCTGGCGCTGCAGCGTGGCCACAATCCTGATTTACCGCCGCATTTGAACAAGGTTACGGAAACCGTTTGAACATGGATGCTTCCCGCACTCAGGCATTGTGCAACGCACGCGTACTTACCGATGACGGCCTGCAAGAGGGCCTGGTCGTGCTGCTGGATGGTGCGCAGATCCAGGCGGTCGTGCCGGCCGACGACGTGCGCGTTGCACAGGCGCACACGCGCGTGGAGTTGGGCGGCGCCACCTTGTTGCCGGGCTTCATCGACATCCAGGTCAATGGTGGCGGCGGGGTGTTGTTCAACAACGCACGCGACCCGCAGGCACTGGCCAAGATTGCCGCAGCGCATCGCCGCTTCGGCACCACCGGCATGCTGCCGACGCTGATCAGCGATACCGCGCAGGTGATGGCCGAAGCGATCGACGCCACCCGTGCGGCCATCGCACAAGGCGTGCCCGGCGTGCTCGGCATCCATCTGGAAGGCCCGTACCTGAGCCCCGCGCGCAAGGGCACCCACGATGCGCACAAATTTCGTCTGCCGGACGCGCACGAAATCGCCGTCGACACCTCGCTGGACAATGGCGTCACCCTGATCACGCTCGCGCCCGAGCGCGTGCCGCTGGATGACATCCGCGCATTCGTGGCCGGAGGGGCGATCGTATTCGCCGGCCACACTGCGGCCACTTACGAGCAGGCGCGCGATGGCATTGCCGCTGGCGTGAGCGGCTTTACGCACGTCTACAACGCCATGTCGCAACTGGCCGGGCGCGAGCCCAACGCCGTCGGTGCCGCACTGGAAGACCCGCAGGTGTGGTGCGGCGTCATCGTCGATGGCGTGCACGTGCACCCGGCCAGCCTGCGCGTGGTGCTGGCAGCCAAACCGCGTGGCAAGGTGCTGCTGGTCACCGACGCCATGCCGATGGTCGGCGCCGACAGCCCCAGCTTCGATCTGTACGGCGAAACCATCACCGCCGTGGACGGCGTGGTACGCAACGCCGACGGCGCACTCGCCGGCTCCGCCCTGGACATGGCCACCGCGGTGCGCAACAGCGTGCAGTGGCTGGGCGTGGATCTGGCCGAAGCCGCACGCATGGCCTCGACCTATCCCGCGCAATGCATCGGCCTGGGCGACCGCCTGGGACGCATCGCACCCGGCTACCAGGCCGACCTGGTGCTGGTGGATGCGGATGTGCGGGTGCTGGGCACCTGGGTTGGCGGGCAGCGCGACTGAGGGCGTCAGCACATTTGGTGCGGCGTGCTATGAGGTAAGTGCGGCCGATGGGATCGCAGATGGCCGCGACGTGTCGCGTATCCGTGTGCAATGCCGAGGTTTGTGGCGGCATGCATGTCGCAAGCATTGCGTGGACCAGTCGCTCTCGTGACAGTTAGGTGATCCCTTCCATGCCGCCAGTCCGGAACGTCTGGTTGTAGCTCCGCCTTTGGCGGCGCAGCAGATGCGTCATCGTCGCCGATGCGGACGTGGCAGTGCGGTGTGAGCGGGCAAGGGGCCGCTGCTAGACTCGCGGCTGACTCAGGGACTACGGTGTTGCCGATGAGAAACGCATGGAAGCGGTGGTGGTTGGCGGCCTGTCTACTTTGCGTCGCGCACGCAACTGCAGCCGCAGCCAGTTGGCAACTGGTCGCCGGCGGGGCGGATTATCAGCTTGATGCGGCCCACGGTGATGAGCAGACGCCCGAGGGTGCACGGCTGCGTCTGACTGCTGGCGCCAAGCGCACGGCTGCGTTTGGTGCAGTCGCTGTGCAACTCGATGCCGTCCCGCTGCGTGGTCAGTCACTGGCGCTGGACGGCCGTCTCCACGCCTCCCGAGCGATGCAGGGTGCAAACCTGTGGATGCGCGCAGTCGATGCGCAGGGCAAGGTCCTGGCATTTGAAACCTCGCAGGCTGATCGGGTGAGTGGCAGTGCTCAGGCACGCCGTCGCATTGCGATGCAGATTCCCTCTGAAGCAAGTCGATTGGCAGTCGGCGTGGTGCTACGAGGGGATGGTGCTGTGGAGGTGACCGGCTTGCGGCTGATGGCGCAAGCCACCGTTGATGCCGCATCGGCGTCTGCGATTTTCGATATCGCCATCCCGGCCATCCGTGACCACGCATTACAGCGCACCCGGATTGACTGGGCCACCCGCGAGCCACAGCTGCGCGCACAGGCCGCAAGCATGCGCGAATCTGACGCGTATGCCGCCATTGACGCGCTGATCGCCGAGCTCGCTGACGGCCACAGCTTCCTGATACGCCCCACCGCGCTGCGCCAGATGGAGGCGCGCGCCGCCGAGCGACCCGCAGTGCAGGCACGCTTGCTGCAGCCGGATGTGGGCTATGTCGAGGTGACCGGCCTGATGACCTCGTCCAGTGATGTCAGGGGCGCCTATCAACGCGCCCTTGCCGCCGCGCTGGATAGCAAGGCATCGCAGGCGCGCTGCGGATGGATCGTGGATCTGCGACAGAACACCGGCGGCACGATGTGGCCGATGGTCAACGGGCTGCAACCGTTGCTGGGTGACGAGTTACTCGGGTACTTCGTCGACTCAACGGGCAGGCAGACACCCTGGCATGCGAGGCCGGCTGCCGGTGCGCATGCGTCGCAAACCGAGCGCGCGGTGGCCGTCCTGATCGGGCCACACACGGCAAGCTCGGGCGAGATGGTCGCCATCGCGATGCGTGGCCGCCCGGCAACGCGCAGTTTCGGCCAGCCGAGTGCGGGGCAGACCACCAGCAATCGCGCGGTTGATCTGCCCGGCGGTGGCGTGCTTGCCATTGCCAGCAGTGCCACGCAAGACCGCAATGCACGGCAACTGGACGGCGCACTGCATCCGGATGTCGTGCTTGCGCTGCAGGACGATGCCATCGACGCGGCGGCGCAGTGGTTGCGCACCCAGCGATGCGTAGAGCTTGAGTGAGACACGCAACGCGTCGTTTTTGATCGCGTTGCTATGCTCTATACGAAGTATGGCGTGCGGGCTGGGATGACACCTTCTGGCCACAGTGCGGCTAACGAGGCCGATGCCGTATTGGAGTGGGCGTGTCGTCATGTCGCAGAGATCGCTCTTCCCATCGCGCAACACCGTGCCTGCGCGCGAGCAGAGATCACGTGCGTTGCATCAGTAACGATGCGCTTAGTTCAACTGCACCAACGCAGCACTCTGCATTGCATCATTTCGTTGCGCAGCCTTTTAGCGTCGGCTCGCGGGCGCATTGGTCTGCATCGGTTGATGCCCAGACTGCGATAGCGATCACGCTGTCATTCCGTAATCGGCAGCAGAAATAGCGCATTCCGCACAAAACCCGGTAATTCTGATGTCGGGTTGACAGTGCAACTTGCGGAAGGCACCTTCGTTGATAACGTTGTCAGCGAACAGGAGCCTGTTTCACTCGATCACATCACTGTGGCCAGCCGTGCATCGGCCTGGCCTTTCGATCCGTGCGCTGTATCGAGCCGCGCGGATCGCCGCTCGCGATCCGGCACAGGGGACGGACCGCAGCATGGCGCGCGCAGCGCGCTTTAGTGCAACCCATCGGTTGCGACCTGACGTATCCGCCACGAGGTCAATGTAATGCTGTTTCCCCGTCTGTTCCCGTTGTCTGTTTCCGCAACAAGCCAACCCGCCGCGCAGTCAATCGACGTGCGCCATCATCTCTGCGCAGCATCGCAGGCCCCTTCTAAATCGCGCTTTACGACGGCTGTTGAAGCCAATTCAGCGCAGTCACGTAGCGCTTCCTTGAGTGCTGCTGCAGCCAGGCATTGGCAGCAACGCGCGCGATTGAGCGCGGCGGTGCGCGGCTTGCTGATTGGTGGGGCCGCAATGAGTGGCGTACTGGCGCTTCCCGCTTTCGCGCAGCAAAAATCCGAACCTGCGCCCGCACAACAACAGCCCGTCGCTGCGCCATCGCAGGAACAGGCGCCAGCCAACCCGTCGGTCTCCACCCTGGACGAAATCAAGGTGGTGGGCTACCAGGCCAGCCTGGGCAAGGCGCTCAACGTCAAGCGCAATGCCGATGCGATCGTCGATGCGATCAGCGCCGAAGACATCGGCAAGTTCCCGGACACCAACGTCGCCGAATCGCTGTCGCGGTTGTCCGGCATCACCGTCGACCGCCAGTTCGGCGAAGGCGAAAAGGTCAGCATCCTTGGTACCGACCCGGCACTTAATCGCGTGCTGCTCAATGGCCAGACCATCGCATCGACAAGCTGGGGTGGCGACCCCAACGACCCGGACAGCCGCTCGTTCAACTACAGCACGCTCGCGCCAGAAGTCGTGGGGCTGATGGAGGTCTATAAGACGCCGGAAGCGCGTATCGACGAAGGGTCCATTGGCGGCACGGTGATCGTACATACGCGCAAACCGCTGGATCTGGAGCGCAATACGTTGACCGGCACGGTGAGCTACGGTTACAACGACCGGTCCGAGGAAGGCAAGCCCAACGCTTCGGCGCTGTACAGCTGGAAGAACCAGGATGAAACCCTGGGTGTGCTCACCTCGGTGATGCATTCCCAGCGCGTGCTGCGCCGCGATGGTGTGGAAATCTTCGGTTACGACAACGTGGCCGGCGCGGCGTTTCCGCCTGCAGTGGTTGGCAACAACACCGGCGTGTTCCCCACCTCGATCAACACTGCGTTGTTTCAGCAGACGCGCAAACGCGATGGCATCAGTGCAGCGCTGCAGTGGAAACCCGACGCCGACTTCGAGCTCAACCTGACCGGTCTGTACGTCAAGGAAAGTTTCGACAACTATAATCAAAGCCGTTACGGCTACTGGGGCTCCAATCCTGGCGACGCGCAAGCACTGGGCTTTGAAAACGGCGTAGCCACCTCGGGCACGTTTGGCGATCAGTCCACCACGTTCCTCGACGGTTATCTGCGCAACAGCGACGTCACCACCGGCAGCATCCACTTGCGTGCCGACTGGCATGGCGATGGCTGGAATGCATCGAGCCAGGTTGGCTACACCAGCTCGCAAGGCGGTGCCGAGCGCATCTACGGCATCCAGTTCCGCAATCTTGCCGGCTACAGCTACAACATCGACGGTCGCCGCACCGCGATGGACTACAGCACCGACCCCACCAACGCAGCGGCGATGCAGCTCAATAACGCCTCGGCCAGCCATAGCCCGCAGTACGACAAAGAGCGTTACCTGCAGCTGGACTTCGACCATGCGGTGGAGTGGGGCCCGTTTACGCAGATCATGACCGGCATCAAGCTCACTAATCACGCTACCGGGCAATCGTCGTACAGCCGCACCTGGAACCCGAACGACGGCAGCACACTGGCGGATTTCTCGCCGGGCACCACGCCGTCCGGCTATCTGGACGGACTGTCGACCAGCGCCGACATGCAGCGCTGGTCCACCATCAATCGCGGTGCCATCGGTCGGTACATCGGTGGCCTGGAGGGCGATGACGGCTTGCCGATCAGCTACGCCGGCAACTACAGCATCGAAGAACAGAATCGCGCCTGGTTCCTGCAGGCCAACTTCTCCGGCGAGCGCTATCGCGGCAACATCGGCGTGCGCTACGTGCATACGCGCGATTCCACCGATGGTTTCAGCTATGCGCCGGGCGGCAGCTACACGCCGGTGAACTTTCTCAGCAGTTACGGCAAGTGGTTGCCGGCTTTCAATATCGCCTACGACCTGCGCGATGATTTGATGCTGCGCTTTGCCGCTTCCAAGGTCATCGCGCGGCCGCGCTACACCAACATGACGCCGTACGTTGCCACCGATGACACCACGTTGACCGCGTCCACCGGCAACCCCGGGTTGAGTCCTTACGAGTCGACCAATCTCGGTGCGTCGGTGGAGTGGTACTTCTCCGACAGCAGCCTGCTCAGCGGCGAGTTCTTCTCGCGCGATATCTCCAACTACATCCTGACCACGGTGCAGGACCGCGTGTTTTTCAATAACGCCACCGGTGGGTCGGGTACGTATCAGACCTCGGTGCCGACCAACGCCGGTGACGCCAAGGTGCAGGGCGTGGCGCTCAATCTGCAGCACAACTTCGGCAACGGTTTCGGTCTGGTCGCCAACTACACGTACTCCGATTCCAACACCGACGGCGATTACAGCCTGCCGTACAACTCACGCAACGCCTACAACATCAGCCCGTACTACGAGCAGGGCAAGTGGAGTGCGCGCGTCAATCTGGGCTGGCGCTCGGAGTACTTCACCCAGATCGGTCGCCTCAATGGCCAGCAGATGACCGATGCGTTCACTCAGGTGGATGCATCGTTCGGCTATCAGGCCACCGAGCGGCTGCGCGTGGCGCTGGAAGCCACCAACCTGCTGGACGAAACCTACTTCAGCTACATCGGCAACAAGAACCAGCCGTACTACATCTACAAAAACGGCCGCTCCTTCATGCTGAGCCTGAATTTCAAGATGTAAGCGTTACCGCCGGAGCGGCTGCTGGAGCGCCGCCGCTTCGTTCGGTGTCGGCGCTTTCAGCCATTGGTGCCGTTATGTTGTGTCTGCAGACGATAGAGCTCTGCATAGGCGCGGCCGTAGTGCATCAGTTCCGTGTGAGTGCCCTGCTCGATTAATTGGCCTTCTTTCAGGAAGAAGATCCGGTCCGCTTCACGCACGCTGGCCAGACGATGGGTAATAAGCACCACAGTGCGCCCGCGGCCAAGTTCGCGCAAAGACTGAAAGACGACATGTTCGGCCTTTGCATCAAGAGGTGCAGTGGGTTCGTCCCAGATCACCAGGGGCGCATCGCGAAAAATGCCGCGCGCTACTGCAAGTCGCTGCCATTGACCACTTGATAGATCATGGCCACCAATGAACTCGCGCGACAAAAGGCAGTTCCAGCCGCCGGGCAATTCCCCTATCACGTCAATCGCTTGAGCGCGTGCGGCTGCCCGATGCAGGTCTTCATCCATGGGGTCGTGACGTGAAGGCTGGCCTAGGCGGACGTTTTCGCGAACGGTGCCTGGCCAGCGCAGTGGATGCTGCGGGACGATACTTACCCGTTCGCGTAACGCATCTATCTGAAGTTGGTGGAGTTCGAAGCCATCCCAGCGGATCGTGCCGCTGGTTGGTCTATAGAGTCCTGCGATCAACTTGGCCAGAGTAGTTTTTCCGGAGCCATTTTCGCCAACCAATGCAACCGTCTGTCCTGCTTGAATACACAACGAGATGTCGTTCAGTGCAACACGTTCACTCATCCCAGGATAGCGGAATCCGACATCCTCCAGCACGATCTCATTCGGTTGTAGGGCGGGCATCACGCTGCCACCAATGGTGTGGTTTGCCATCGCCAATGCAAGAAATTCGTGATAATCGTCTACATAGAGCGCGCGTTCCGAGATCTCGTGCAGCATGCGCAGGCACTGAGCGAATGCACTGGTTGTGACCTGGATGGCGACGACGGCAGTGCCGGCTAACGCCAGATTCAACCAGCCAGCATGCAGCATCGCGGCGAGGCAACCGAAGGTGAGTAGCAATCCAACTGCCGATAGCAGGCGGCCCCGCAATAGCGTTCGTGCTTCCAGGGTTGCCTGGGTAGTCAAATGCTCTTGTAACGGAATCGCACTGCGCCGATGTTGATCGAGGACATAGCCCTGTGCCTGGCATGCGCGAATCTCCGCCGCTGCATCGCGCGATGTGGCAAGCTCGGAGATCATCCGCGCATGCCTGGTCAGCGCGATCGTCTTGTCCATTCCTGAATAGTGCAGCCTTGCCGCGGCAAGCGCGGCCCATCCCTCCGGGATGAAGGCCATCGACATGGCGAGAAGCAGCAGCGGATGCAGCCACAGCAAGGCGAGCGAGGCGGCGACAACCGACAGTAGCGCCGACAACGCTTCCGACAAGCAGACGGTCACACGCTCGATATGCAGCGCGCCGCGGTCGCGCGCGCGTTGCATACGATCGAAAAAATGAGGATCGTCGAATGCGGCCAGATCAATAGATAGGCTTGCAGCCAGAATCTGGTCGTCAGCCAGGTGCCGTACCTTGGGCACCAACTGCGCTTGTGCGGACAGACTGGCGGCGTGTGCACCGACTTTTAGCAAATGCGCGAGCAGCAATAAGGCACCGACAGGCAGGAGCTGCGCCCCCCAATCTGCTGCAGAAACGCCAGAGAGCAGTACCGTCAACACCTGTCTGAGCAGTAGCAATCCCCATACCGAAGCTGCTGCCGACAACAGCTGGCTGGCGACAAGCAGACGCATGGCAGTTGGCGCAGCTTGGCGAGCGATACCAACGACGGGTCGGATCGCTCTGGTGAGTCGCACTAGGATCGCTCCCAAGTCCTGGGAGGAAGCGTCATCTGCGATACGCCAGTAGGGGCTCTGAATCTGTCCGGGTTCGTGTGCCATAGACGTTAAATCCCCAGTCCTCCCTGTAGCAGAATCGATGGCACGCGATGCTGCGGATGCGCCCTGAGCAACTGATAGGCGATTCCACCCAGGCCAGGCATCAAGCCGGGGGATAGGGTGTCGCGCAGTAGTCCGCAGCATGCGCCATGTTCTTCAATACTGGTCAGCACGCTGCCCAGTAATTCGGTCGCCATTTCACGGTGTTTCGCCGGTTGCAGACGCGCGGCTGTATCGAACAATTCCCATGCGCCAAGATCACCGTGGCAGGCGCAGTGATTCCATCCCAGCCCTTGGCGGCGTGTTGCGTCAGTGGCGATGCGCAGGACTTCGCGGGTCCGCGTATGTGTCAACTGTGGATCAAGGTCTGCGTGTGCAAGGCCGATTCCTACCGCACCGTGACACCACGCAGCGGCGGTTGGATTTCCAGCCAGCATGCGTAGATCGCGCCAGTTACGATGCGCATGGTCGTAGAGGCCATCCTCGAAGGCGAACGCTGCCTGCGCGCATTCGGTATGCAGCTGGCACCCGGTGGCTTGTGCAAGCTTGGTCAGCGCCCAGCCGATTCCTGTTACACCATGGGCGAAGCCGCCGACACCTTCGGGCCAACGGGTGTGGACCCAGTGCATGGCTTCACCATCGCGCGTTCCCGCTTCGCATATTCGGTTGCCGAGCATTACGGCCGTTTCAAGATGACGCTGGTCTTGAGTATGTCTGGCCAACGCAAGCATTGGAACGATCGCACCGGCGCAGCCGGTCAGGATATCGAAGACCTGGTCGGCCTGTGCTGCATCCGGAAGCTCCTGCGCAAGCGCTATCGCATGGTCCAGGGCCGCTTCGATACCGAAATCCGCAAGCACTAGATATGCCCAAAGCTGCGACCCCAGTCCGATGTACCCGCCAGGCGGCAGTGGGCGGAAGCGGATTCCATCGCGCATGAGCCGGCTCCGTTTTGCATCACCCATAATCATCGTGGTGATGCACGCTTGCAGGCACTGCTCGATGCCATCGACCGGATCGGCACGGCCTTCGGCAGATTCCCTGCGGTAGGCCGCGAGCAACATCGCCATGCCGGCAATACCGTTGTAAACGTCTGGTCCGAGCGGCTGCACCGACCAGCCGTTGGCTGCCAGTACCGGTGCCAGCCACGCAATGCTGCCGTCCTTGCCGATGACCGCATTCCCGACCAGCTGACGCATGAGCACGCAGAGTTGCTGCCGCCGCCTTTGCTCGGCGTCATCCTGTTTAGGTACCGCGGGCAGTAACGAGCGGTCTTCCGGCATCCAGCCATCGTTGACGAATGCACTGATGAGCGACGCCTGGATCACTTCACGCTCAAGTGCGATGTCGGCATTGCGCCAATCGGCCAGTGCGTTGGCGATCAGGTTATCAGCGATCTTCCAGCGGGTATTTCCTGGGCCTGCTAGGCAGCCATCGTCGGTAGTCGCGGAGAAGTAGGGGATGTCACCGCTTAGCAGATCGTCGATCTCGGCGTTGAGGACATCTGAATCCTTGGGCACAGATCCCATATTGTCGGCCATGCGCAGCATCAATGAGTAGGCACGCTGGCGTGCCTGTTCGGGATTATGCAGCGACACTGGATGCCAAAGCATGCGGCCGATTTCTGCATAGGTTTCGGTCGGCCGCGCGACGAAGCGAACGACGCAGCCCGCGAATCCTTCCAAATGCGGTCCTAATGCAGCACGGGCATCCATTTCTTGAAGTAGCTGCGTCATTTCACCAAAGCCGGCCAACACGTCCGGCCAATAGCGTGCAAGCTCAGGGCGCGCATTCGGGAGATTCTGTGTCTCAAGCGTTCCGCGTGTCTCGCCAAGCCCGATGCGTGCCTTGTCCGTGCCTGCATCGATCATTTCAGGTCGAGCTATCTCTGGCTGTTGGCCGGGTATTGAGCCCAGTGCAGAATGATCCGCACCACGCCATCCAAGCCCGGTGGCGCGGCTAGGCAGCATCCCGATGTTGGCAGCGGTGCCTGCGATGGTGGCGGCAACACGATCCGCCGCTTCGCCAAGACCTGACGCAGGGGCGGGCAGACGCGGTGTAAAAAGTGTCTCGCAGTCGATGATGGTCGGTGCGGACCCATGTGCGATGAGGTTGCCTGCGTGCAGATCGGTGCCTGCAAGTAACCGCATGACCGCCAGCCAGTGGCCGCTGGCGCGATAGAAATCCCGCTGCGCGGAAGGTGTGTCTGCTTGCCGATGAGTGACGAATTCCACCCAGCCGTAGTGACCGCAGTCGATGGCGTGGGGTACGTGCATGTTGGTTGCAATTTTCTCGCCTAGCGCTTGGACAAATTGTGCAAGTGCCAAATCGATTGCGACCGACCTAGGTTTGTAGGCCAGGGGACCACCAGTGCAACGTACCAGCACCACGCTCTGCCCACCGCAATGGCTGTCGCCCGCTCCAAAAGTGACTTCTAGCAGCAAACCGCAAGTGGCATGCAGTAGGGACGGCAACAGATGCCGGTCGTTGCACCATCGGTTCGCAAACATGAGCGCTGCGGCGCAGCGATGTGAAACTAAAGTATCGACGCGTTCTGCCAGCCCGGGATAATGCGGAGCCAATGACTGCCAGTAATCCGGCTTGCAAGTCAGTTGCTGGAATGCGGTCCAACGCTCTTCAGCGCTATCGCCATCGAGTCGGGCATTCACCCGGGCGGCATTCAGTTCCAGCAACAACAGACGGGTAAGTTTACCGTGGAGTACCGCCAACAGTGCTTGACGCGTTGCAGTGAGGATGGCCTCGCGTTCCACCTGTTGAAGTGCGACAACCTGGGTGAGCTGGACTGCCAGTTTCTCTAGGGGTGACGAAATCAGGCAATCCAGCGACGTGCCAAAGTCACCGCCTTGCTGGCCGGAGACCATGCCGCCTCAACAGCACTGGAAGGTGGCTGACCCTGTACAAATCGTACCGCACTGCTCGGTGACCGCGGCTGCCTCGCACACGATGTCGGCCTCCGCATAGGCACCGCTGACGAACAACGGACCGGCGGGATTGTCATCGCCGGCATGATTACGCCAATAGTCCACCAGATTGTTCCCAGTCTCTTCGCTCATGAGCAGATCCTTTGTCTTGAAGTGAGATGCGACATTTACGGTGCGGCAAACATGAAATTTCGGCACGAATACTAGATGTATTGATCCTTGAGTAATTGCGTGCAGATGCTGCCGCTTTCCGATGCTATCCGTGAGAAGGTTTGAAAACTGATACTTACGTCTGAAAATAGCCGCCATGATTGGCGGATTCGCCTCGGCCAGATACACGCGCCTGTGCAATCGCCGCAATGCGCGCCTTCGTCAGGGCCTCGCCGACTTGCGGGCCTTGCAAGCCTTCGGCGGCCAGGTCGCGTGCGTTGATCGCCAGGGCGGCCGCATGCAGACGTTGGAGTTCGGCGCCTTGCGGGTATGCGGCGTCCTCGCTGCCGAGCCTGCCGCGCTTGTCGGCCTCGCAGACCAGCGCCAGTTGCGCGATACGTTCCGGCCGACGAAATGCATCACAGCGCACCAGCAGCTCGTGCACTGTGCGGTCGCGCAGTTCCGCCAGACGATGCGCGTTGAGGTGCTCGCGGCAGGCGGTGACGGCGAGCTGGCGATAGTCTTGCGGCACCTTGAGCCGTTCGCACAGCGCCTGCAGCGGCGCAACGCCGCGCTGTTCGTGCATCACATGGCGCGGCCATTCGTCCGGCGGTGTCAGCGCCTTGCCCAGGTCGTGGGTCAACGCGGCAAAGCCGATCAGCGCATCGCCAGGTGCCAGCCGCGCAGCCATGTCGCTGACCATTTCTTGATGGATGCCAGTATCCACTTCCGGATGAAATTCGGCACGTTGAGGGACGCCATACAGCGCATCGATTTCCGGCAGGATGACGCGCAGCGCATCGGTGTCGTGCAACGTGCGCAAAAACGCAGAGGGCTGTGCGCACGTCAGCGCACGACGCAGTTCCTGCCACACGCGTTCGGGCACCAGGCTGTCCAGCTCGCCGCTGGCGGCCATCTCGCGCATCAGTGCGGCAGTCTCCGGTGCGATGCTGAACCCCAGTGGTGCCAGCCGTGCCATGAAGCGCGCGGCGCGCAAGACGCGCACGGGGTCTTCGACAAAGGCCGGGCCTACGTGGCGCAGCACGCGCGCTTGCAGATCGCGGGCGCCGCCGTACGGGTCGACCAATGTGCCAGTGTCTTCGTCGCGCGCCATCGCGTTGATGGTGAAGTCGCGGCGCAGCAGGTCTTCTTCCAGCGTCACCGACGGATCGGCATCCACCACAAACCCGCGGTAGCCGCGCCCGGATTTGCGCTCGGTGCGGGCCAATGCATATTCCTCGCCGCTGCGCGGATGCAGAAACACCGGGAAGTCCTTGCCCACCGGTTTGAAACCCTGTGCCTGCATCTGCGCCTGGTCGGCGCCAACCACCACCCAGTCGCGGTCGCCGGCGGGTTGGCCAAGCAAGGCATCGCGGACTGCGCCGCCAACGAGATAGATCTTCATCGCTCCATGATGCCCGATGCGGTGCTTGAGTCGAAATAACTTGCGGCGAGTCCTTGGGGGAGTCTGCTTGCGTGTGGCACCAGGCAGGGTGCCGTTACGTAGTTCCTGGCGTCTGCAAGCGATTGCTGCAGATGGATGATGTGCAAGGCGTCTGGTCTGCGGGGGCGCTGCAGGGCCCTTGCCCGCCCACCATCGCGGGACACGCTGCAAGTACGTCCATGTAAGCTCTTTGGCGGCATCCATGCCGCCAAAGGTCCCGCGACGGTGCGCGGGCAAGGGCCAGCCGTGCAGGTCGGTGCGCATGGGTGAGCGCTGCAGAACGCCGCTCTGCGCACCCAGGAGGCGTTTTAGCTCTATCTCTAAGGTCTGCGCCCACAATCGATCGCGATAACGCAGCAACCCGCAGCAGCCCCCGGCATGACCTCGCAGAAACTGCTCCTCGTCCAAGTGCCGACCAACGTCATGGTGCGGTGTCCTTGCCGCTTGCGGGACCCTGTGGCGGCATGGATGCCGCTACGGAGCCTCCATGGACGGATTCACGGCGTGTCCCGTAAGCGGTGAGGGCATCGCGCCCTCGACTAGCTGGAGCATGCCGCGCCGAAATTGTGAGCCGCGCTCATGTCAGCTTGAGGTTGCGAGTGAGCCAAGGCTACGACGATTGAGCTGCGGGTTCGCTGCAGGGCCCTTGCCCGCCCACCATCGCGGGACACGCTGCAAGTACGTCCATATAAGCTCTTTGGCGGCATCCATGCCGCCAAAGGTCCCGCGACGGTGAGCGGGCAAGGGCCGGTCACGATGGTCGGTGTACACCGTTAAAGCAGTTCGTGCTTCATCGAGCTGAGCGATACGTGCCAGGTCAATTGCTACCGTCGAATCGCCCTTTGCACGGCGCGTAACCGTGCAGCTGCAGCGCATCTAGACGTTCCGCTATGTCAGATCTTGGCGCGTTGTTCCCGCAGACCCGTCAATTGCACAGTCCAATCGTTCAAGCGCGCACGCTCTTGCTCGACGACCGCCGCCGGTGCGTTCTGCACGAAGGTGGCATTGCCGAGTTTGCCGTTGCACTTGCCGATCTCGCTTTCCACGCGCTTGATCTCCTTGTCCAGACGGGTGCGCTCGGCCTCCATGTCGACCAGGCCTTCCAGCGGTACCAGCAGGGTGAGTTCGCCCACGATGGCGGCAGCGGCCGGCGGGGTGTCCTGGCCCGCGTCCAGCCAGTCGATGGCTTCGAGCTTGAGCAAGAACGCCAGCTGCGATGCGAAGCGCGATACGCGCGTGCGGTCGTCGGCGCTGCCGGCCTGCAGCAGCAGCTGCACCTGCTTTGAGGGCGGCACGTTCAACTCGCTGCGTACGCGCCGCAAGGCCGACACCATCGACTTCAACCATTCGACATCGGCGTCTGCGCTGGCGTAGCTGCTGGTGTCCACGTCGCCGACTTGCGGGAACGTCTGCAGGGAGATCGTCGCGGTGGTGATGCCCAGGCGCGGAGCGACCTGTTGCCACAGCTCTTCGGTGACGAACGGGGTGAGCGGGTGCAGCAGGCGCAGCAGCGATTCGAGCACGTACAGCAGGGTGTGGCGCGTGCTGGCAGCAGCGTCGTTGTCCTGCACTGCACCGTTGAGCGCAGGCTTTGCCAGCTCGACGAACCAATCGCAGAACGCATTCCAGGCGAATTCGTACAACGACTGCGTCAACAGGTCGAAGCGGTAGTTGGCGTAATGCGCATGCGTTTCCGCAGTGACCTTGTCCAGCCGCGCGAGAATCCACTTCTCCGCTTCGGTACGCGGTTGCGGCACACCGGCAAAGCGCGCGCCTTCGGTGTTCATCAGGACAAAGCGCGTGGCGTTCCACAGCTTGTTGCAGAAATTCTTGTAACCCTCGGCGCGGCCCAGGTCGAACTTGATGTCACGGCCGTGGGTGGCGAGTGCGGCGATGGTAAAGCGCAGCGCATCCGCACCATGGGCGATGATGCCGTCCGGAAATTCGCGACGCGTGGCTTTTTCGATCTTCTCGGCCATCCGCGGTTGCATCAGCCCGCTGGTGCGCTTGGCGACCAGGTCCTCGATGCTGATGCCGTCGATGATGTCCAGCGGGTCGAGCACATTGCCCTTGGACTTGGACATCTTCTGGCCCTGCGCATCGCGGATCAGGCCGGTGATGTAGACATCACGGAACGGCACCTGTCCGGTGAAGCTGTCGGTGGCCATGATCATGCGCGCCACCCAGAAGAAGATGATGTCGAAGCCGGTGACCAGCACGCTGGAGGGCAGATAGCGCTCGAAACCGCGCTCGGCCATCGCGTCGGCATCAGGCCAACCCAGCGTGGAGAATGGCCACAGCTGCGAAGAAAACCAGGTTTCCAGCACGTCGCTGTCCTGATGCAACGCGATCTCTGCGCCCAGGCCGTGTTTCGCACGCACCTCGGCTTCGTCGTGGCCGACATAGCACTTGCCTGCGTCGTCGAACCACGCCGGAATGCGATGCCCCCACCACAGCTGACGGCTGATGCACCAATCCTGGATGTTCTCCATCCAATGGCGATAGGTGTTGATCCAGTTCGGCGGCACGAATTTGATCTGGCCGCTTTCGACAAGCTCCAGGCCACGCTTGGCCAGCGCGTCCATCTTCACGAACCACTGGTCGGTGAGATACGGCTCGATCACCTGACCGGTGCGGTCGCCGCGTGGTACCTGCAGTTTGTGCGGCTTGGTTTCGACCAACAGGCCCAACTCTTCCAGCTCCGACAACACCAGCTTGCGTGCGTCGTAGCGATCAAGACCCCAGTATTTTTCTGGTATTCCGATATCCCCGGCCATATCGACAACATCAAAAACGCGCCCGCTGTTTTCAGCGGGATTAGATGTCGTCTGATTCATGTGCCAATCGGCAGCCGAATTGCTTACGATTTTTGCTTCTTTGGTCAAGATATTGATCAACGGCAAGTCGTGGCGAACACCCACCTGATAGTCGTTGAAATCATGCGCAGGCGTGACCTTGACCACGCCGGTACCGAAGGCGCGGTCGACATAATCGTCGGTGATTACCGGCACTTGCCGGCCGGTCAGCGGCAGCACGATGCGCGCGTTATGCAGCGTGGCGTAGCGCGCATCGTCCGGGTGCACCATCACTGCGGTGTCGCCCAGCATGGTTTCCGGGCGCGTGGTGGCTACCACCAAGTAATCGCGGGTTTCGCGCAGAGTCTCATTGCCGTCGGCATCGTGCTCGACGTGTTCGTAGGTCACGCCATCGGCCAGCGGGTAGCGAATCGACCACAAAAAACCGTCTTCTTCGACGTTTTCCACTTCCAGGTCGGAGATGGCGGTCTTCAGTACCGGGTCCCAGTTGACCAGCCGCTGGCCGCGATAGATCAGGCCCTGCTCGTACCAGCGCACGAAGGCTTCGTTGACCGCTGCCGACGGTTGCGGGTCCATGGTGAAGGTGCTGCGCGACCAATCGCTGGAGGTGCCCAGGCGACGCATCTGGCGCTCGATGATGTCGCCGGATTCGGCCTTCCATTCCCACACCTTGGCGATGAAACCGTCGCGCCCGAGCGAGTCGCGCGTTTCGCCGTTGCCTTCCAGCGCCAGATTGCGCGACACCACCATCTCGGTGGCGATACCGGCGTGGTCGGTGCCCACCTGCCACAGCGTGTCGAAGCCGCGCATGCGGTGATAGCGCACCAGCGCATCCATCAGCGTCTGCTGAAACGCGTGGCCCATGTGCAGCGTGCCGGTGACATTGGGCGGCGGCAGCAACACGGTGTACGGCTCGCCCTTGCCGGACGGCACGAAGTAACCGGCCGCCTCCCACTGCGCGTACAGGCGCGATTCGAAGGAAGAGGGTTCGTAGCTGGAGGCGAGGGTGGTCATAGTGGGGCGGGGATTCGTTGATTCGGGATTCGGGATTGGTTGCGTCATGGGGCCGGCGAGAATCACTGGCAATCCACTCATCAACGTCGGCGGTGGTGTTGTGGAGCGAAGATCGGCGATTCGGGATTCGTCGTTGGGTGCAGTCTTGGGATGCGCAAAAAATCCGCTTTTACCAATCCCCACTCTCCAATCCCCGCCCCACTCACATATCGTATTTGGTCAGTTCCAGGCCCATGGCCTTGTACTGTTTCCAGCGTTCGCGCAGCGGTTCGCGGGCGGCGGGGTCGGCGGGCACCACTTCCAGCACGCGGTCGCAGGCGCCCAGGTACGGGTCGTCGCGCAAGTTGATCACCAGCGGGCGCGAGGGCGCGGCGAACTCCGGCGTGGCGATCAGCACCGGCGCCAGTTCGTCTTCCTCATCGGTGCCGGCGATCTGGTGCGGCACATAGGCTTCGTCGTCGAACGCCCACAACAGGTCATCCAGCGCCTCGGCCTGCGCGGCATCGCGCGCCAAAATCAGCGTGGACAGGTTGGCGTCGTTGGCCTTGCGCGCCAGCTCGCAGACCAGCCGCAGCGGTTCGTCGAGGAAGCGCGGTTTGGCGATCAGGTAGAAATCGGCACGGGGCATGGGAAGGTCACGAAACGTAAGGGAAAACGGATTCAGCGATAAACACGCCGAGCATGAACAGCAGGCCGGAGGCCAGTATCGCCAGCACGAAGCCGCCCATTGCGCGCAGGCGCCGGCCCACCGGCCGCGAGCGATACAGATAGATGGGGATGAACACCAGCCAGGCCAGCACCATCCCGATGTTGATCCACATCGGGCGGTGAAAGCCTTGCCGGCGGCTGTCGGCCGCCAGCCAGATAAAGATCAGCGCCAGCAATAGCGCAAACCGCAGCAGATCGCTGCCAGTGCCGGTCCAGCCGGGCAGCGCGCAGGTGGCCCCGTCCGCCAGGGTGAACCCGGCGATCAGGGCCAGCGCGGCGCGCGGCGACATCAGGCTGCGCGATCCAGCAACCACTGCGTCAACAGGCCGACCGGGCGACCGGTGGCCATGCCGCGCTTGCCTTCGTCGCTAGCCACGCCGGCGATGTCCAGATGCGCCCAGCGCTGGTTTTCGGTGAAGCGCGACAGGAAGCAGCCCGCGGTGATCGCGCCGCCCCAGCGACCGCCGATGTTGTAGACGTCGGCAAAGGTGGAATCCAGCAGGCCCTGGTACTCGTCCCACAAGGGCAGGCGCCAGGCGCGGTCGAACACGTGTTCGCCAGCGGCCAGCAGTTCGTTGGCCAGGTCGTCGTGCTTGCTCATCAGGCCGGCGGTCTGGTGGCCCAGGGCCACCATGCAGGCGCCGGTCAGCGTGGCCACGTCCACCAGCGCTTCGGGGTTGAAGCGCTCGGCGTAGGTCAGCGCATCGCACAGGATCAGGCGGCCTTCGGCATCGGTATTGCCCACTTCGATGGTCTTGCCGGACATGCTGGTGATCACGTCCGACGGACGATAGGCATTGCCGTCGATGGCGTTTTCCACCGCCGGCACCACCACCACCAGATTGATCGGCAGCTCGGCCTTGACCGTGGCCACGAAGGTGCCGATGACGTTGGCGCCACCGCACATGTCGTACTTCATTTCCTCGATGCCGCCCTGCGTCTTGAGATTGACGCCGCCGGTATCGAAGGTGATGCCCTTGCCGACCAGCACATACGGCCGCGCGTCGCCGCCGCCATTCCACTTCAGCACGATCAGGCGCGGGCGGTTGGCCGAGCCGCGCGCCACCGACAGCAGCGAGCCCATGCCCAGCGCTTCCATCTGCGCCTCGTCCAGGATCTCGGCTTCGGCACCGGCGTACTTGCCGGCAAATGCGGCCGCGGTGTCGGCCAGGTAGGCCGGGGTGCAGTAGTTGGGCGGCAGATTGCCCAGCTCGCGGGCGAACTCCACGCCCTCGGCGGTCGCAATGCCCACCGCCAGCGCGCGGGCGTCCTCGCCAGCGATCGCCAGGGTGGTCAGGCCGGTCTCGTCGACCTTCTTCTTGCCCAGCGTGGCGGTGTAGCGATACGCCGCATGGTCGCTGACGATGACTGCCTGGCGGACATTCCAGGCCGCGTCGCGGGCCTTGACCGGCAGTTCGGCGAGGGTGAGCAGGGCGGTGCCGACGGCGCCGGTCTTCAGCGCGCGGGTCGCATCGCCGATGGCCTTGAGGTAAGGCGCCACGCCGAACTTGGCGGTCTCGCCCAGCCCGACCACCAACACGCGCGGGGCGGTCACGCCGGGCAGGTCGTGGACCAGGGTGGTGCTGCCGGTCTTGGCAACCACGTCGCCGCGTGTCACCAGGGCCGTCAGGCGGCCCTGGCTGGCGCTGTCCAGCGCCTGCGCGGCGGGCGACAGGGTCTTGTCGGCGAACACGCCAACCACGATGCAGTCGACGGCGGCGCTTGCCGGCGCGTCTTGGTTCAGGGTGAATTGCAGGGCCATTGATCAGATTCCGTAGGCAAATCCGTACAATCGCGGACTGTTTACGCCAACCTGATTAGGCTGGCGGCGCCGCGAACGAATCCGAGAGTTTAAAACAAGCCCACCCTATGCCGAAGCTCGATCGATATCTGCTTAGCGATTTCACCCAGAGCTTCCTGGCCACCTTGATCGTGCTGCTGGTCGTCAGCGTCGGCGGTGTGCTGGTGGATATCCTCGGCAATATCGCCGATGGCCGCATCCCAGCGCGCTTGCTGCTGTCTCAGGTGGGCCTGCAATTCGTGGCCTATCTGCCGATCATCCTGCCGCTGGCGCTGATGCTGGGCCTGTTATTGGCGCTGGCGCGGCTGTACCGCGATTCAGAAATGGCGGTGATTACCGCCATTGGCGTCGGCCCCAGGCGCATGTTGCGGCCGATGCTGATGCTGGTGGTGCCGGTGGTGATCATCATCGGGCTGTGCTCGCTGTGGCTAGGTCCCTGGGCCAGCCGCACCGCCGAAACCATGCTGGAAGACGCCAACCGCAGCGTGCTGATGGCCGGCCTGGAGTCGGGCAAGTTCACCCCGCTGTCCGGCGGTGGCGTGGTCTACCTGACCACCATCTCCGCCGATGGCAAGGGCCTGGGCAAGGTCTTCATGCAGCGCCAGAAGGACGACCGCATCGACGTGGTCACTGCCCAGCGCGGCGCGATGTTCTTCGAAGGCAAGACCGACCGTTACCTGCGTCTGGAGGACGGCTACCGCATCGAAGGCCCGGCCGCCGGCGACACCCTGGACTACCGCTTGATGAAGTTCGCCAGCAACGACGTGGCCTTGCCCGATCGCACCCGGACCCACGACGCCAACGACCCGGAAGTGATGTGGACCACGCAGCTGCTGTCCGATGAGCGTCCGGCTGCGCGTGCGCAGTTGCACGAGCGCCTGGCGCCGCCCTTGCTGGCGCTGGCCTTCGCGTTGCTGACCCTGCCGCTGTCGCGCAGCGCGCCACGGCAGCAGCGCTACGGCCGGATCATGCTGGCGTTCCTGGCCTACATGGTGGGCACCAATCTGATGATCGTCGGCACCCAGTGGATCGCCAACGGCAAGACCCCGGCTGCGCTGGGCTTGTGGTGGCTGACGCTGCCGCTGCTGGCGGTGGCGGTCTGGGCGTATGCACGCGATGGCCGCGTGCGTCGGCCGAGGGCGAACGCATGAGGCTGACCCCGCGGGTCCATGATTGGTACGTCGGTCGCGTGGTGTTGTTCACCGTGCTGCTGACCTGGGCGGTGCTGCTGGGTCTGGACCTGGTCAATGCCTTCGCCAGCGAGGCCAAGAACATCGGCCAAGGCAGCTACAGCTTCGGTCACGCGGTGGCCTTTGTGGCCTACACCGTGCCGCGTCGCGCTTACACCTTGTTCCCCACCGCCGCAGTGATCGGTGCCCTGATGGGCCTGGGGCAGCTGGCGGCCACATCCGAATTGACCGCCTTGCGCGCGCTGGGCGTGTCGCGCAAGCGCATGTCCGCCTCGGTGGTGGCAGCGATGGCGCTGTTGACCGCGAGCATGGTGATCAGCGGCGAAACCGTCGGGCCATGGGCGCAGAACCAGGCCGACACCCTCAAGGCCAGTGCCCGCTACAACAACAGCATGGCGTCCTCGCGCTATTCGGGCCTGTGGGCACGCGAAGGCGACACCTTCCTCAATGCGCTCAGCGGCGAAGAAAAGCTGCTCGACGGCGGCGGCACCGCGCTCGATCTGCACGATGTGCGGCTGTATCACCTGGATGCCAACGGCAGGCTGCAACAGCTGACCTACGCCTCCGTGGCCGAGCACCGCGATGGCCGCTGGACCTTGCGCCAGGTGCGTCGCGATACCTTCCAGGAACGTTCGGTGCAGCGCGAAACCTTCCCCGAGCTGCCATGGCAATCGCAACTGAGTCCTGCGGCGCTGGCGGCCGGATTGGCCAAGCCGCGCAATCTCTCGGCGCACGAGCTGGAGCAGAGCATCGAATACCGTCGCCGCAACGGACTGGACGCGCGCGATTACGAAGATCAGTACTGGAGCCGTTGGTTCTACCCGCTCAACGTGTTGGCGTTATGCATGGCGGCGATTCCGTTCTCGTTTGGTTCGCTGCGCAGCGGCGGCCTGGGTAAGCGCCTGTTTTTGGGCATCTTGTTCGCCCTCGGCTTCTGGCTGCTGCAGCTGTTCTTCGGCCGTATGGCGGGCGCGCTCAAGCTGGATTACCGAATCGCCTACGCACTGCCCCCGATGGTGATGCTGGGCGTGTCGGCGTGGTTGTTCCGGCGGCGAAGTAGTTGAGGTGCGCCGGCTGAGTCTGACCGGATTGGCGATGTGCGTGACGTATGCGGCGCTGACCGCGTTCTGTCTGCGCTTGGCGCACGATCCGGAGGTCAACTACAAGACCCAGCTGGTATGGCAGCAACTGCCAGTGATGTCGCAGATGATGATTGCGGACGCTCTGGGCCTGACGCGCTTGCCTTTCGAGCTACCCTGGGCTGTGGCCTATGTGCTGATGGTAGCGCCCATGCTCCTGGCGCTTTACCTGTTCGGTAGCGTGCTGGAGAGCACCTTCAAAGATTATCGCGCGATTTCGAAGGGCGCATCCAAAAAGGATGAGCGCGGACACTGAGATTCACACTCTTGCGCCGTCCATGCGGCTGTAATGCGACCGCGATTAGCAGGACTCGCACAGTCCGGTCCGTCGCCGCCTACTCCACATTCAACTATCAGGCTAGTGGCTCAAAACATCGCAGTGGCCTGGTGTCAGTTGCGTGATCATCGTTCCCTGCGAATGAGGCGTTGTGGCATGACGCTGCGTGTGACATTCGGTACCACGCTGTGCCCGCTGACATCGGAATTGCTAGGAAAGCGTAGCGAGAATGCTTAGGTGGGTGCGGACGGGCGCAGTCAGACCCTGAGCGTACGAGTGGTCCATGCCACACCAAGCACAGGCCGCGCCAGCATGGTGCTGCGCGCCGTAGCTTTTAGGGTTTTGGTCTGACCATTCGCTGCAATCTGGTTGCGCTTGCGCGGTCGTGCCAAGTCAGCCGATCGCGATCAACCAACGCCCACCAGAATCCGAGTCCGCCCAGGGCCAACGACAGCGTGCCCACCGCATAGCGGATCCACAGTGCGCGCCAGGAGGCTTGCGGGCCGACCAACCGTAGCCGCCACGGACGCATGCCCAGAGTCTGGCCGCCGCGTCGCCAGCTCACCGTGGCGTACCCGCCGGCGGCGGCCCAGCAGCACAGCCAAAGCAGCCACTGCCAGGCACTGAACGGTGCGATGTTTTCGCGTGCGGGATGCCCGGCCAGGGTGAAGCCGAGCGTGAAGCCTGAGGAAATCAGCATCCACAGCGCCAGCACTGGCCAGGCGTCGTAGCACATGGACAGCAGCCGCCAGTGCAACAAGGCAGCTGGCCGTGGGGAATCGGATGCGGCGATCGACGTCATGGCGCGAGCATAGCTGGCGCCAGCGATCCGGCAACGCCGCGGTGCAGTAACACTTCCAACCCATCCAGTCGCGGCGTCTTGATGTCCAGCAGCACGGCGTATCGAACACGCGGCGGCCGATGCTGGCTGTGGTAACGGCAGAACGGCTGCGGCCGGTGTTTGGAGTTGGCTTTGATGCTGTTGCCGGTGCGGTGGAGGTTCTTCGGCAGATGTGCGGATTGGCACGTCTCGCGTTACCACGTCGCGCCTGCGTTTCGGGGCGCCCTTGGATGCGGCGGGTTTCTCGGCTACGGCGTCGCGCCCGGGTGCGCTCCTACGTGTGTGATGTGTGCGGATGGATGTGTCGTGGGCGCGCGCGATGGGTCTGCCGGCAACGTTCGTTAACCGCGTGGGTGATGCGTGGCATGCAGCTTCTGCAGGTGCTGCCTGGCCACCAACGTGTAGATCTGGGTGGTCGACAGCGAGCTGTGGCCCAGCAGCATCTGCAGCGCGCGCAGGTCTGCACCATGGTTGAGCAGGTGGGTCGCAAAACTGTGTCGCAGGCCGTGCGGGCTGACCGTTGCCGGGTCGATGCCGGCCACCGCCGCATAGCGTTTGACCAAGGCCCAGAAGTGCTGACGGCTGGGCGGCTGGCGTGCTGCATCGATGAATAGCGGCACCTGGCCGTCCACCGCCGCCACGGCCTTGTGATCGGCCAGCAACGGGCGTGCCTCGTGCAGATAGCGCTCCAGCCAATGCTGCGACTCTTCGCCCAGCGGCACCAGGCGTTCCTTGCTGCCCTTGCCGGTCACGCGCAGCACGCCCTGGCGCAGATTGACGCCCACCGCCGGCAGATTGACCAACTCGCTGACACGCAGCCCCGCGGCGTACATCAACTCGAGCATGGCGCGGTCGCGCAGGCCAAGCGGTGTCTGGATATCCGGCGCCGCCAGCAAGGCCTCGATCTGGGTTTCGGTCAGCGCCTTGGGCAGCGAGCGCGGCAATCGGGGTGGATCCAGCAGGGCGGTGGGGTCATCGCTGCGCACGCCATCGCGCAGGCACAGGCCGTAGAAGGCGCGCAAGGTCGACAACAGCCGGGCATTGCTGCGCGGCGAATATCTGGCCTCGGTCCGCCAGCGCAGGTAATCGAACAACACCGAACGATCGATGCCCAGCAAGCCGCCGCCGGCACCATCGCGCCAGCGTGCCAAGCCTTCCAGATCGCGCCGGTAACTGTCCAGCGTCTGCCGCGCCACACCTTGCTCGGCCCACAAGCGATCCAGAAAGCGCTCGATGGCGGCGGCATCGGCCGCCTGCACCGGCGGCAGCTGTTGGGTGAGTTGGCGACGTTCGGCGGGACTGCTGGCTGACATCGCCACAGCATAGAGCGTGCCGCGCATATTGCGAGGCGCCACGGTGGTGATCGGCCACCTATCGCCAGCGCGTGCCTTGCCGTATCGCGCCTAAGGGTTTGGCGCCCCCAAGGGCAGTCGCATACCGCGCCTGATGCTGCTCGCCAGCGTGGCGGCCAGCTCACGGATCGTGGCAAACCACACTCAGGACAACATGCAAAGGCACACCCGATCACATACGTAGGAGCGCACCCGGGCGCGAGGCCGTTGGCCAGGAAAAACCCGCCGCACCCAATCCCGCTCCGGTGCTCTCCAAGCGCTGCCTTGGCAGCACCAGCGTGACAAGCCCTACGTCTGACCTCGCAGCGCCATGGATCACGCACGTAGGAGCGCACCCGGGCGCGAGGCCGTTGGCCGGGAAAACCCGCCGCACCCAATCCCGCTCCGGTGCTCTCCAAGCGCTGCCTTGGCAGCACCAGGCGTAACAAAGCCCTACGTCTGACCTCGCAGCGCCATGGATCACACACGTAGGAGCGCACCCGGGCGCGACGGCCTTCACCGGAAATCCCGCCGCACCCAATCCCGCTTCAATGCGCCAAACGCTGACTTGGCAGTGCCAAGCGCAACAATCCGCTCGTCTGCACTGGAGGCGCCACGAACCCACCGGCCGGCGAACGAACAAACTGTCGCGGCCGCTGCCTGGCTTCATCCGCCCTGTGCGAGAATCCAATCACCCCGATTCCACTGGATGCGTGAATGTATCGTCTTGTTATCGCCGCGCTGCTGGGCGCGCTCAGCCTTACCGCCTGCGCACAATCGTCGCAGCCTGCGGCAAGCGCCGCCGGCGCCAAGCCAGCCGCCGCTGCCCCCGCCGCCGCGACTGGCAATGTGGATCAGCGCGTCGGCGCCGCCCTCAAGGCACTGGATCCGGACTTCAAGCCGGATTACATCGGCGCCGCGCCGTTCCCCGGGTTCCGCGAGGTGGTGGTCGGTGGACAGGTGCTGTACGTCAGCGATGACGGCCGTTATCTGATCCAGGCGCAGCCGTTCGACATCCAGAACAAGCAGTTTGCCGCTAGCCCGGGCCTGCTGGCGTACCGCCGCAAGCAGCTGGACACCGTGCCCAAGGCCGACCGCATCGTGTTCGCACCGGCCAACCCCAAGTACACCGTCACCGTGTTCACCGACGTGGAATGCGGCTACTGCCGCAAGCTGCACAGCGAGATCGGCGAGCTCAACAAGCAGGGCATCGCGGTCGAATATCTGGCCTTCCCGCGCATGGGCCTGGGTAGCCAGGACCACAAGGAAATGATCGCCGTGTGGTGCGCGGCCGACCGCAAGCAGGCCTTGACGGCGGCCAAGTCGGGCCAGCCAGTCAATGCCAAGGACTGCAAGAACCCGGTGTCGATGGAATACACGCTGGGTCAGCGTCTTGGCGTCAACGGCACCCCGGCGATCTTTGCGCCCGACGGCACCCAGCTGGGTGGTTACCTGCCGCCGGCGCAGCTGCGCGAAGCGTTGGAAAAGCGCGCCGTCACCACCGCCGGTGGCAGCCGCTAAGCTGGAATATGTGAGTCTGGCAGTAGTGGCGCGCCGGTAAGGCGCGTCGCCACGACGGGACACGCTTGAGGAAGGGCTGGATGCGCATGCATCCGGCCCTTCGTCGTTTTAGCGGCATTGCCGTGCGGAAAAAGGCAGTGGTCAGTGGCTGACTGGAGCGATGCCAGGCAAGCATCCAGCCTGGAAGCCGACTTCCAACTACCCAGACCCAGACCCAGACCCAGACCCAGACCACAGACCACAGACCACAGACCACAGACCACAGACCACAGATCCCAATCCCCAATCCCCAATCCCCAATCCCCAATCCCCAATCCCCAATCCCCAATCCCGGCCCGCACCGACCAACCTCCGCTACAATGATCGGCCCCGTTTCTGACACGGTTCCCCGGACATGATGGTCCTCGAGGGCGCTTCCGCCCTTTCGCCGTTCCGCCGCGCTCGGCTCGAAACCCGCCTGCAAACCCTCGTCCCCGCGCTGCGCATTACCGGCGCCTGGCACGTGTATTTCATCCGCGCCGAGGCCGGGCAGTCGCCCGATCAGGCCACCTTGCAGCGGATCCTGCAGGCCGAAGCGGACCCCGCGCCGCGCGACGAACAGGCGTCCTCGCATTACGTGGTGCCGCGTCTGGGCACGCTGTCGCCGTGGTCGAGCAAGGCCACCGAACTGGTGCGCGGTGCCGGGCAGCCGATCCAGCGCGTAGAGCGCGGCACCCGCATCGATCTGGTCGGTTGGCCGGACGACGCAGCTACCAGGGCCGCCGTGGCCAAGCTGCTGCACGACCCGATGACGCAATCGCTGCTCGGCTCGGCCGCCGCCGCCGAGGCGCTATTCAACGTGCCCGACCCGGGCCATCTGCAGCGCGTGCCGCTGGATGGGCTGGAGCAGGCCAACCGCGACCTGGGCCTGGCCCTGGCGCAGGACGAGATCGACTACCTGCGCGAGCGCTTCGCCGAACTGGGGCGCGACCCGGCCGATGTCGAGCTGATGATGTTTGCGCAGGCCAATTCCGAGCACTGCCGGCACAAGATCTTCAACGCCAGCTGGACCATCGACGGCAAGCCGCAGGAACGCTCGCTGTTCCGCATGATCAAGCACACCCACCAGCAGACCCCGCAAAACACGTTGTCGGCCTATAGCGACAATGCGGCGGTGGTGGAAGGCGTGCCGGCCGCGCGCTATCGCCCGGATCCGGCCACCGGCCAGTACCGCAGTGAAGCGGTGCTGCCGTCGGCATTCGCCATTAAGGTGGAAACGCATAATCACCCGACCGCGATCGCGCCGTTTCCCGGTGCGGCCACCGGTGCCGGTGGCGAGATCCGCGACGAAGGCGCCACCGGACGCGGCGGCAAGCCCAAGGCTGGCCTGACCGGTTTCACGGTGTCGCACCTGCGTATTCCGACCCTGCCTCAGCCGTGGGAAGCGCCGCGCGCGCTGAACCCGCGCATGGCTCCGGCCCTGGACATCATGCTCGACGGCCCGCTGGGCGGCGCCGCATTCAACAACGAATTCGGCCGGCCGAATCTGCTCGGGTATTTCCGCAGCTTCGAACTGGCCGAAGGCCCGGGCCTGACCCGCGCCTACGACAAGCCGATCATGCTGGCCGGCGGCCTGGGCGCGATCGATCGCAATCAGGTCGAAAAGCTGCGCCTGCAGCCAGGCGATGCGGTGATCGTGCTGGGCGGCCCGGCGATGCTGATCGGCCTGGGCGGCGGTGCGGCCAGTTCAGTGGCCGCCGGCGATAGCGCCGAGGCGCTGGATTTTGCCAGCGTGCAGCGCGAGAACCCGGAAATGGAGCGCCGCTGCCAGGAGGTCATCGACCGCTGCGTGGCGCTGGGCATCGACAACCCGATCCGCTGGTTCCACGACGTAGGTGCAGGCGGCCTGTCCAACGCGATTCCCGAGCTGCTGCATGACTCCGGCGTGGGCGGCATCATCGACCTGGGCCGCGTGCTCAGCGACGACCCGTCGTTGTCGCCGCTGGAACTGTGGTGCAACGAATCGCAGGAACGCTACGTGCTGGGCGTGCCGCAGGTGCGTCTGCAGGAGTTTGCCGCGATCTGCGCCCGCGAACGCTGCCCGTTCGCCGCCGTCGGCATCGCCACGGCCGAGGAGCGGCTGGTGGTGGGATACGGCGTCCTTGACGCCGGGAATCGGGAATCGGGAATCGGGAATGGCAACGGCGCCACGCCGGTTGCCGACGCTGCTGCTTCAAACCATTCCCGATTCTCCAATCCCGATTCCCAGCTCCCCATCGACCTGCCCATGGACGTGCTTTTCGGCAAGGCGCCGAAGATGCATCGCGATGCGGTGCATCCGCCGGCACCACAGTGGCCGGTGTTGCAGACGGCGACGCTGGATCTGCAGCAGGCCGGTTTGCGCGTGCTGGCGCATCCCACGGTGGCGTCCAAGAGCTTTCTGGTCACCATCGGCGACCGCAGCGTGGGTGGCTTGACCGCGCGCGAACAGATGATCGGCCCGTGGCAGCTGCCGCTGGCTGACTGCGCGATCACCCTGGCCGGGTTCGAGACGTTTTCCGGCGAGGCGATGTCGATCGGCGAGCGCACGCCGCTGGCGCTGTTGAACGCTGCCGCGTCCGCGCGCATGGCGGTGGGCGAAGCGATCACCAATCTGTGCGCTGCTCCGGTGCAGTCGCTGGACAGCATCAAGCTGTCGGCCAACTGGATGGCCGCCGCCGGCCACGCTGGCGAAGACGCCTTGTTGTACGACGCGGTACGTGCGATCGGCATGGAACTGTGCCCCGCGCTGGAGCTGAGCGTGCCGGTGGGCAAGGACTCGCTGTCGATGCAGGCGCAGTGGCTTGTGGCCGGGACCGGGGACCCGGGACCGGGGACCCGGGAAGAGCAAGCTGCCGCCTTGCCGGGTCTCACCGAAGAGGGCGCTTTCCCCGGTCCCGGGTCCCCGGTCCCGGGTCCCGGTGAAACCCACAAAAGTGTTTCACCTGTGTCGCTGATCATCAGCGCCTTCGCGCCGGTCGGCGATGTGCGGACGCAGCTGACGCCGTTGTTGCGCAACGATGAAGAAAGCGAACTGTGGTTGATCGGGCTGGGCGGCGGCAAGCAGCGCCTGGGTGGGTCGGTGTTGGCGCAGGTGTATGCCGACGATGCGGCCTTGCCGGCGTTCGGCGGCGACGTGCCGGATCTGGAGGACGCACAACGGCTGCGCAGTTTTTTCGAATTGATCCGCGATGCGCGCGAAAGCGGCCTGTTGCTGGCGTATCACGATCGCAGCGATGGCGGTGCGTTTGCGGCGCTGTGCGAGATGGCCTTTGCCTCGCGCCAGGGCCTGGATATCACGCTGGATGCCTGGGGCGACGACGCGTTCCGCAGCCTGTTCAATGAAGAACTCGGTGCGGTGGTGCAGATCGCCAGCGAAGATCGCGCTGCGTTTGCGGATCTGGTCGAACGCCATGCACTGACCGAGTGCGCGCAGCGTATCGCGCGTCCCACCGGCGCGCCGCGCGTGCGGGTGAGCGGGCAGGGGCGGGTGCTGGCGGAATGGCGTTGGGAGGAGTTGTTCGATGCGTGGTGGTCGGTGACCCACGCCATGCAGAAGCTGCGCGACAACCCCGACAGTGCCGACGAAGAGCGCGCGCTGGCGCGCGATTTCCAGGCGCCCGGGCTGCGTCCCACGTTGGTGTTCGACCCGTCCGAGGATGTGGCCGCGCCGTTCGTGGCCACCGGCGCGCGGCCCAAGGTGGCGATCCTGCGCGAGCAGGGCGTCAACGGGCAGATCGAAATGGCCTACAACTTCGAACGTGCTGGCTTCAGTGCATTCGATGTGCACATGAGCGACCTGATCGAAGGGCGCGTGGATCTGGCGCAATTTTCCGGCTTCGCCGCCTGTGGCGGTTTCAGCTACGGCGACGTGCTGGGCGCCGGCCGCGGCTGGGCCACCTCGATCCTGGAGCGCACCGCGTTGCGCGATGCGTTTGCCGCGTTTTTCGCACGTAGCGATACGTTCGCGCTGGGTGTGTGCAACGGCTGCCAGATGCTCAGCCAGCTCAAGGACATCATTCCCGGTGCCGGGCATTGGCCGCGTTTCCTGCGTAATCGCAGCGAGCAGTTCGAAGCGCGCACCGCGCTGCTGGAAGTGGTGGAGTCGCCGTCGATCTTCCTGCGCGGCATGGCGGGCTCGCGGATTCCGGTGGCGGTGGCGCATGGCGAAGGCCGTGCGGAGTTCGAGACTGCCGTGGACCAGGCCGCCGCACGCGTGGCGCTGCGTTTCATCGATGGCAACGGCGCGGTGGCATCGCAGTACCCGCTCAACCCGAACGGGTCGCCGGACGGCATCACCGGGCTGACCAGCACCGATGGCCGCGCCACCATCCTGATGCCGCATCCCGAGCGCACGCCGCGCACGGCAAACCTGAGTTGGCATCCGGCCGACTGGGGCGACGACTCGCCATGGCTGCGGATGTTCCGTAATGCGCGGGTGTGGTGCGGTTGAGTGAGGTGATCCGGAGCCGCGTGCGCTAAGCGCGCGTCACGCGTCTCCCTGACGGCCGTGTGCAGCGATGCACACGGCCGTTTTCGTTTGTGCCCACGGTCTGATGCCACCTCGTCGCAAGGTGTCTGCGCGACGGTCTGGATGGATTGGGTTGCATCGCGCGTCGCCATGCACCGGTGCTGCGATGCTGTCGCTGAAAGAGGCGTTTAACCCGTGCGTTCTGGCCGGCTGCTGGCGCGTACGGGTCGGTCCATCCATGTGTTCCGGGCGGTGCGTTACGGCAACGCGGCCCAGTAACTCGCCGATCGACACAGTGTCGCGCCTGGTCATGCCGCCTTGGCTGTGCAGTTGCGACCAGGTTTCGTAAAGAAAATAAGGTTTGCTTGAAGTAAAGTTGAGAGTTGCTAGTTATTCGCATCAAAGGTTTTTTGCGTGCGTGATGCGCTCCGTATTTAGTTGTTCGGGTTTTCAATAAACTCATCTAGCGTTACGTCTTTAGTGTAAGCGGTACGTCTGCCAAGTACTCGGTGGCGCTTATTTTTCAAGGTAAATCTCGGTGAAGGGGAGCTGCTGCGCTCGATAAAGCCTCGGCGTGACGCACGGAAATCAGGTGTGCGGTGGTCGGTTATCACGCGCCCGGAAATGCTGAAAAGTAAGTGTTAAATGAAGAGTATCGAAAATGCCGAGGGTGGCCGCTCTCCGGTAAAGCGATGCATTATTCGATTATCTCGAACATGCCGGCGCGGGGCCGTCTGCCTGTGTGCCGCGGCCTGGTCGCTGCCATCTGCATAGTGCTGGCGGGCAGTGCCATCACATTCACCGCAATGGCGCAGGCGCGTAGTCCGACGACGCCGTACAGCGTGGTCGATGGCTAACGTCTGTGTGCGCAGTGACCGGCTGTCGCTGACGCGTCGACGGGTTCGGTTGCCAGTGCAGTGGAGCCGGCGCTCTCGTCCAGCGCGGCGATGCCGGCCGAAGACGACACCGGCGTACTTCCATTCGTCGACGCGCGCGATGTCATTGCTCTTGGGGCAGCAAGCAATGCGCTTGCCGATGGCGCCAGCGCGCTGGGAGCGGGCAGCCCGGCATTGGCGCGCGATGCCACAGCATTGGGGCGCAATGCGATGGCGATCGATACGTCTGCAGTGGTGGTTAGCGGGGTTGCAACGGTGTGCGACTACGACGCGCTCGGCTTTGTTGTCGGCAGCAACGAGCAAACCACCGAGGCCGCCGGTGTTGTGTCCAACGCGATCGGTGACGGTGCCAAGGCGGTCGACGCGCTCATGACGGCAATGGTCGGCACCGGCGGTGACGCGTGCGATGCGGGGTTGCGACGCCGATGATCTGAACTGCAGGCAGGATGCCCAAGTCCTGCAAAACGGCACGATCCAGCGCTGGGCGTCCACTGCGGCCGGGGACGCGGATGTGTTCACGCTCCGGTCGTCCGCAGGCCAGTGACTGAGCTTTCTCAGCGTCGTTTGCAGTGGGCAAGGCGTCGCTGTATGGCGCACTGGGCCGCGTGCCCAGTGCCCAGTGCCCAGTGCCCAGCGCCGACGACAACGACAACGACAACGACTCCAATACGTAGCGGCACGAGCCAGCGGGTGCAGTTTACCGCGCCGCGCGCAGGTACCTACGTGCTCAAACGTGATGGCGCCATCTTCGACGGCGTGAGCCTGCTGGAGCGCCAATGAGTCGACGCCTGGCATCGATGCAGGGCGCGGTCGTCATTTCCTTGGCGCAAACGGATCCAGCGCTGCTAGCGGCGAAGCTGCCGGACAACCG
The DNA here is from genome assembly GCF_001423585.1 of Xanthomonas sp. Leaf148. Taxonomy (GTDB): domain Bacteria; phylum Pseudomonadota; class Gammaproteobacteria; order Xanthomonadales; family Xanthomonadaceae; genus Xanthomonas. Next base: position 211,832 of record NZ_LMOP01000009.1, read on the forward strand.
CGGCCGACACGCAGCGGACTGACCGGCCATCTGACCTTCTCCTGGTGTGTTTTTGCGCAACCAAGCCCGTTGGCGTCTCGCCAGCGGGTTTTTTTGTCCGCAAAAGACATGGCTATTCAGCTTTGAAATGTCTTGAGAGACATGATCTAGGTCGCTGTTTTCCAAAGAATTATCAAAAATCTAATAAAAGCAAGCAGAAGTGTGACGAAAAGCACTCTTATCTTCGCTTTCTGTCAAAAACTTGACGCCGGATTTGACGACTGTTAACACTTCGCGCAGTTCTATGGTTGGGTAGCGTTCACTTTTTGACTATCCAGGGTGCAGGCGCAAGCCGTCCATCGCCGCAAGGCCCATAGGCGCACAACCACGGGGAATCGCGTGGCCGAAAGGCCTTCCGAGGGTGGGCGCTCGCCAAAAACCAGTCCCAACAACTCAGGAGTAGTGCGTCGATGAATCGGATTTATCGCAAGGTCTGGAACAAGTCATTGGGTGTGTGGGCCGTGGCCTCGGAATTGGCCAGCGGTGACAGCACCGGAGCCGTTGCTCCAGCCTCGCTCATCGACCGCCGCCAAAGCCTGGCATTGGCCGCCGCCATCACCCTGGCGCTCGGCGGCGCCGGATTCGTCACGCCACTCCCCGCCAACGCGCAATCGGTCGAAGTCGGCCGCGGTGCCTCTGCACCTGCCGCCAAGGCGACCGCCATCGGTGCCGGCAGCACGGCCAGCGCCACCGGCGCGGTCGCTACCGGTGCCGACAGCAGCGCCAGCGGTGTGAATAGCAGCGCGATCGGACGCCAGACCAACGCCATCGGCGAAAACGCCGTGGCCATCGGCTACAACAGTTTTGTGCGCCAGGCCGCCGAAAACGGTGTGGCGCTGGGCGCCAATGCCGGCGTCACCGGTGCCAATTCGGTGGCGCTGGGCGCAGGCTCACGTACTCACGAAGACGACGTGGTGTCGGTCGGTAGCGGTAATGGTCGCGGCGGCCCGGCAACGCGTCGCATCACCAACGTCGGTGCCGGCATCAACGCCACCGATGCGGTCAACGTGGCGCAGCTGCGCGACGTGGCCGATGTGGCCGAAGACACTGCGCTGTTCTTCAAGGCAAGCCCGGGCGACGACAGCGTCGGCGCCTATGTCGATGGCAATAGCGCACTGGCCGCAGGCGATGCCGCCAATGCGATCGGTACCGCAACCACCGCGCTCGGCACCGGCGCCAATGCCACCGCCGAGAACGCGACGGCCGTGGGCGCCAATGCACTGGCCTCCGGCCAGAACAGCGCAGCGTTCGGCCATAACGCGCAGGCCAATGGCCCGGCCAGCGTGGCTGTGGGCGGCGCTGCGGTCAACGAAGATGGCCAGCCGTTGATCACCAATGGCGGTGTGCCGGTCACCACCGGTGCCACCAGCGCCGGCGTTGGCGGAACGGCGGTCGGCGCCAGCGCCAATGCCGACGGTTTCGCGGCGTCCTCGTTCGGCGTCGGCGCGTATGCCGCCGGTGCGCAGGCATCGGCATTCGGTGCAGTGGCCAACGCCGGTGGCGATTACGCCACTGCCGTCGGCACCCAGACCAGCGCCAGCGGCACCAGCAGCACGGCTGTGGGCGGCCCGGTGGATCTGATTCCCGGACTGGGCTTCTTCGTGCAGACCCAGGCCAGCGGCGAAGCGTCCACTGCGCTCGGCGCCGGTGCGATCGCATCGGGCACCTACACCACCGCTGTCGGCACGTTGAGCGAGGCGTCGGGCACCGAAGCCACGGCAGTGGGTTACTTCGCCTACGCACCGGGCGAAGGCGCAACCGCGGTCGGTCCTGAATCCTGGGCCAGCGGTGAGCTGAGCACGGCGCTGGGCTACTACAGCACCGCACGCGGCGCCAACTCGGTGGCGCTGGGCGCCAATTCGGTCGCCACGCGCGCCGACACCGTGTCGGTCGGCGCGGCCGGCGCAGAGCGTCAGATCACCAGCGTTGCTGCCGGTACCGAAGCCACCGATGCAGTGAATCTCGGTCAGCTCACCGCCGTCTCCGATGTCGCCTCCACCACCGCGCGCACGTTCGTCGCCACCGGTGAGGGCGCTGCAGTTGCCGAAGGCGTGGACAGCGTCGCGGCAGGGTCCAATGCATCAGCGCTTGCCGATTACAGCACTGCGCTGGGTTCCAGCAGCATTGCATCGGACATCAACACCACTGCCGTGGGCAGCGGTGCAGTTGCGAACTTCAACAACGCCACGGCGGTGGGTTTCAACAGCATCGCCAGCGACCGTTATGCCACTGCGCTGGGCGCAGACAGCACCGCGTCGGGCTTCTACGGCACCGCACTTGGCAGCACCAGCGTGGCCTTCGGCCGCGGTGCGACTGCGGTCGGTTTCGAAAGCATCGGCAACGGGCTTGAATCCACGGCGCTGGGGTTTGCCAGCGTGGCGTTCGGCGACACCAGCACCGCGATCGGTGCGGAAAGCACCGCGTATGGCAGAGGCAGCGTGGCAGTTGGCATCACCTCGGCCGCAGGTGGCGATGCTTCGATTGCCATCGGCGATACCGCGTTCACCGGCGGCAATCGTGCAGTTGCGATTGGGTCGCAGGCCAATGCTTACGGCGATCGTTCGCTCGCGCTGGGTGCCAACACCTTCGTCGAAGGCACCGATAGCGTTGCGATCGGCGATGGTGCGCAAGTTGCGGTGAACAACAGCGTTGCGCTTGGCGTGAACGCTGTTGCCGATCGCGCCAACACGGTTTCCGTGGGTACCGTTGGCGGCGAACGTCAAATCACCAATGTCGCTGCCGGTACCGAAGGCACCGATGCGGTGAATCTGGATCAGCTCAACGCAGTGGCCGGCACCGCCGAAACCACCGCGCGCCTGTATGCAGGCACCGGCGACGGCACTGCCGTCGCACAGGGCGAAGATGCAACGGCGGCCGGTTCCAATGCCACCGCCGAAGGCGACTACAGCAGCGCGTTCGGTGCCAGCAGCAATGCCACCGCGATCGGTGCAGTTGCCATCGGCAGCGGCGCCAACGCAACGGCGCAGTACGCCAATGCGGCCGGTTACAACGCAGCAGCCAGCGGCTTCGGCAGCGTGTCCAACGGCGCCTTCAGCCAGGCCAGCGGCGACTATGCCGTGGCCGTGGGTGGCGAGAGCGAAGCAGCCGGCGCGCAGAGCACCGCGCTCGGTGCAGCGGCAGGCGCCTATGGCGATGGCTCGCTGGCGGTTGGTGCGCTGAGCGAGGCACAGGGCAGCGAATCCACCGCGATGGGTTACTTCGCCAGCGCCAGCGGCGAATCGGCCACGGCAATTGGCGCAGAAAGCGTCGCCGATGGCACCACCGCCGCAGCACTGGGCTTCGGCGCACAGGCGACGGCCAATTACGCCACCGCCGTCGGTGGGTATTCCACCGCGAGCGGTTTCAACAGCACCGCCTTGGGTAACTTCAGCACCGCCAGCGGCTCCAACACGGTCGCCGTGGGCAGCGATGCCACCGCCACTGGCGCCTACAGCGTTGCAGCCGGCCAGGGCAGTGTGGCCAGCGGTTACAACAGCGTGTCGGTCGGCGGCGCCTTGCTCGGCCTGTTGCCGACCGAAGCTTCCGGCGATTTCTCCACCGCCGTGGGTGGTGCTGCATGGGCACCGGGCCTCAACAGCACCGCGCTGGGTAACTTTGCCGAATCCACCGGCGAAAGCAGCGTGGCATTGGGCGCCGATTCGGTGGCCGATCGCGACTTTGCGGTGTCCGTCGGCAGCGCCGGCAACGAGCGTCAGATCACCAACGTGGCGGCCGGCACCCAGGGCACCGATGCGGTGAATCTGGATCAGCTCAATGCGGTTGCCGAAGCCGGTGCAACCACCAGCAAGTACTTCCAGGCCAGCGGCAGCGACGACAGCGATGCCGGTGCGTACGTCGCAGGCGATAACGCATTGGCTGCAGGCGAGGGCGCCAACGCCACCGCCAACGGCACCACTGCATTGGGCGCAGGTGCACAGGCAGTGGCCGATGCGGCCACCGCAGTCGGCTTGAATGCGCTGGCGAGCGGCACCAGTGCCGCAGCGGTCGGCAGCAACGCGCAGGCGTTGGCCGAAAACAGCAGCGCATTCGGCAGCAATGCACAGGCCAGCGCTATCGGCGCCACCGCAAATGGCGCTGGCGCGCAGGCAAGCTCCACCTACACCACCGCGCTCGGCAGCGAGGCAGTGGCATCGGACAACCAGGCCACCGCTGCGGGCTTCCGCAGCGCGGCGTCCAACGTCGGCAGCGCGGCATTTGGCGGCTACAGCGAATCCAGCGGCCGGCTGTCGTCGGCACTGGGTTACGGCGCGGTGGCGTCCAGCGATTACAGCACCGCCGTTGGTGCTGCATCGCTGGCCTCCGGCGCCAGCGCGGTGGCCGTGGGTGAGTTCAGCGAAGCCACCGGCGACGAAAGCGTTGCGGTCGGTGGCAGCACGTTCTTCGGCTTCATCCCGGCGCGTGCCTCGGGAACCGGCGCGGCCGCCTTCGGTGCGGGTGCGTGGGCAACCGCGGACTACACCACCGCGATCGGCTGGAACTCGTATGCGGACGGCACCAATGCCACCGCGTTGGGCCAAAGCGCTGCGGCGTTGGCCAACAACACGCTGGCACTGGGTGGCAACAGCCGCGCCGATGCGGTCGGCGCCAGCGTGATCGGCGTGGATGCATCGGCTACCGGCATCAACAGCACCGGTGTCGGTCGTCAGGTCAATGTGATCGGCGAAAACGCGGTCTCGGTGGGCTACAACTCGTTCGTCCGCCAGAGCGCGGTCAACGGTGTGGCGCTGGGTGCCAACGCCGGCGCAACCGGTGCCGATTCGGTGGCATTAGGCTCGGGTTCGCGCACCTATGAAGCCGACACGGTGTCGATCGGCAGCGGCAATGGCCGCGGTGGTCCGGCGACGCGTCGCATCGTCAATGTCAGCGATGGCCAGACCGCGACCGATGCGGTCAACAAGGGTCAGCTGGATGCGGTGTCGGCCGATGTGCAGAACACCAGCAGCAAGTTCAAGACCACCGGCGATACAGTGGCCACCGCAACCGGCGAGCGCAGCACGGCTGCCGGCTCCGGTGCTGTTGCCACGGGTGCACGCAGTGTTGCCATCGCTTCCGGCAGCAGCGCGTCGGCGACCGGTGCAAGCGCGATGGGTGTGGACAGCAGCGCCAGCGGCGTGAACAGCACCGCGATGGGCCGTCAGACCAATTCCATCGGCGAAAATGGTGTGGCGCTGGGCTACAACTCCTTCGTGCGCGAAAGCGGCAGCAATGCGGTGGCCCTGGGTGCGAATGCCGGTGCCAGCGGTGCCGATTCGGTCGCCTTGGGCTCGGGCTCGCGCACCTACGACGCCAATACGGTGTCGGTGGGTAGCGGCAATGGTCGCGGTGGTCCGGCAACGCGTCGCATCGTCAACGTCAGCGACGGCCAGACCTCCAGCGATGCGGTCAACAAGGGGCAGCTGGATGCATTGGCGGCCGATGTGCAGACCACCAGCGGCATGGTCAAGACCACCGGCGCCGGCGTAGCCGTGGCAACCGGTGATCGCGCGACCGCCGCAGGTGCGGGTGCCACTGCCAGTGGTGCACGCAGTGTCGCCATTGCTTCCGGCAGCAGCGCCACCGGCACTGGTGCCAGTGCGGTAGGCGTGGACAGCAGCGCCAGTGGCATGAACAGCACTGCGATGGGTCAACAGACCAATGCCATTGGCGAGAAGAGCGTGGCGCTGGGCTACAACTCTTTCGTCCGCCAGAGTGCGGTCAACAGCGTGGCGTTGGGTGCCAATGCCGGTGCAACCGGCGCCGATTCGGTGGCGTTGGGCTCGGGTTCGCGCACCTACGAGGCCAATACGGTGTCGGTGGGTAGCGGCAATGGCCGCGGTGGTCCGGCAACGCGTCGCATCGTCAACGTGGGCGCCGGCGCGATTGCCGATGCCAGCACCGATGCCATCAACGGCGGTCAGTTGTTCCAGTCGCTCAGCAATGCCGCCAGCTTCCTTGGTGGCGGTGCGGCGATCGGCGCGCAAGGCGTCTTCGTTGCGCCGACCTACGTGATTCAAGGCGCCAGCTACAACAACGTGGGCGCGGCATTGACCGCGCTGGACACCAAGGTCACCCAACTGGATGCACGTGGTGGCACTGCGGTTGCCAGCACCACGGCATCGCTGCGGACCGCCACGGTGCCGGCTGTCGCTGCACCTGCTGCTAGCGATGCGGCAAGCAACGTCAGCACCGCCACTGCGACTGCCGGCGTGCAAGGCACGCCGACGGCAGCGGTGGTCGGCAGCATCACCCCGGCGGCAACCTCGACGGCGGTGGGCACGGCGGCAGTGGCTAACCACGTCACCGGCACGGCGATTGGCGGCAGCGCTTACGCGCACGGCCCCAACGACACCGCCATCGGCAGCAATGCGCGCGTCAATGCCGACGGCAGTACGGCGGTCGGCGCCAACACGCAGATTGCAGCGGTGGCCACCAATGCGGTGGCGATGGGCGAGGGCGCGCAGGTCAGCGCCGCATCCGGTACCGCTATCGGCCAGGGCGCACGTGCCAGTGCACAGGGTGCGGTCGCGTTGGGTCAGGGCTCGATCGCCGACCGCGCCAACACGGTGTCGGTGGGCAGTGTCGGCGGCGAGCGGCAGGTGGCCAATGTGGCGGCCGGTACGCGCGCCACCGATGCGGTGAACAAGGGCCAGTTGGATGGCGGTATTGCTACGGCCAACAGCTACACCGACAGCCGCTACAGCGCGATGGCCGACAGCTTCGAAAGCTATCAGGGCGATATCGAAGACCGTCTGCGTCGGCAGAACCGTCGCCTGGATCGTCAGGGCGCGATGAGCTCGGCAATGTTGAACATGTCTGCCAGCGTGGCCGGTATCGCCTCGCAGAACCGCGTCGGTGCCGGCGTCGGTTTCCAGAACGGCGAGTCTGCGTTGTCGGTGGGCTACCAGCGTGCGATCAGCCCGCGCGCCACGTTGACCGTGGGCGGTGCGTTGAGCGGCGATGACAGCTCGATCGGCGTGGGTGCCGGTTTCGGCTGGTAACCCTCAGCAACAGCGTACGCAGTTGCATCAAACGCGGTGGCGCCGATGTGCGCCGCCGCGGTAAGGCCTGAGGGGGCGGGCAAGGACCGTGGCTAGGCCAGCCAACGGATTCGCATGGAGTGATGGCCGTACCAGGAGCGATCGATCAACTGCCGCAGGCCGGCTCACGGCTGCGCGGCGTTGTCGACCCCGTTCCAAGCCTGATTCACGAAAAACACGAAGAGGATTTCACCGTGATCGACAAGACCTTCCGCCTCACCCCGCTGACCGGCGCCATCCTGATGATGGCCCTTGGTGCATCCGGCACCCTGGCAGCCGCACCGAAACTGCTGGTCAAGGAACCGACCCAGTCCGCTTCGGCCGGCGCCCAATTCAGTAGCCGCCTGATCGTGCGCTACAAGGACAACAGTGCCGCTGCGACCGATCGCAGCAGCAAGCTCAATGCCGTGCAGGCCGCTGTCGGCCGCGTCGGCGCCAGTAACGGCGCACGTAGCAGCGCAGCCGCCGCCAAGGCGACGTATGTGCGCAAGCTCGGTATCGGCTCGGACCTGATCAAGCTGTCCAGCACGTTGACCGCCGCGCAGGTGGACAAGGTGGTGGTCGAGCTGAAGAACGATCCGTCGGTGGCCGACGTGCAGATCGATCGCATGCTGCGTCCGGTCGAGATCAAGAAAAGCGTTGCCGCCACCGATGTGAGCCCGCAGCTGGTTCCCAACGACCCGCTGTATGCGCAGTACCAGTGGCACCTGAGCAACCCCAGCGGCGGTATCAATGCGCCGGCCGCATGGGATCTGTCGCAGGGCGCCGGTGTGGTGGTGGCAGTGCTGGACACCGGCATCCTGCCGGGCCATCCCGATTTTGCCGGCAACCTGCTGCAGGGCTATGACTTCATCAGCGATGCCGAAGTCTCGCGTCGTCCGACCGATGCCCGCGTCCCCGGTGCACTGGATTACGGCGACTGGGAAGAAGCCGACAACGTCTGCTACACCGGCTCGGTGGCGCAGGAAAGCTCCTGGCACGGCACCCATGTCTCGGGCACCGTGGCCGAAGCGACCAATAACGGCATCGGCATGGCCGGCGTCGCACCCAAGTCGTCCATCCTGCCGGTACGCGTGCTCGGCCGTTGCGGCGGTTATACCTCCGACATCGCCGACGCCATCGTGTGGGCATCCGGCGGCACGGTCGAAGGCGTCCCCGCCAACACCAACCCGGCCGAAGTGATCAACATGAGCCTGGGCGGCGGTGGGGCCTGCGATTCGGCCACCCAGCTGGCGATCAACGGTGCGGTGGCGCGCGGCACCACTGTCGTGGTCGCTGCCGGCAATGACGGCGATGACGCGGCCAACCATTCGCCGGCCAGCTGCAACAACACCGTCACCGTCGGTGCCACCCGCATCACCGGTGGCATCACTTACTACTCCAACTACGGCAGCAAGGTCGATTTGTCCGGCCCGGGCGGCGGTGGCAGTGTGGACGGCAATCCGGGCGGCTATATCTGGCAGGCCGGCTACGACGGTGCGACCACGCCGACCTCGGGTAGCTATAGCTACATGGGCATGGGCGGAACCTCGATGGCGTCCCCGCATGTGGCTGGCGTCGTGGCGCTGGTGCAGAGCGCGGCGATCGGTCTGGGCGACGGCCCGCTGACCCCGGCTGCGGTCGAAGCGTTGCTCAAGCAGACCAGCCGCCGTTTCCCGGTGACCCCGCCGGCCAGCACCCCGATCGGCAGCGGCATCGTCGACGCCAAGGCCGCGCTGGAAGCAGTGTTGGTGGAGCCGTGCGATCCGGCCACCGAGTCCTGCGCACCGACCGCCGTCGCGTTGACCAACAAGGCGCCGCTGACCGGCCTGAGCGGCACCTTCGGCAGCTCCACGCTGTACAGCTTCGAAGCCAAGGCCGGTGCGGTGCTGAGCTTCATGACCTACGGCGGTACCGGCGATGTGTCGGTGTACGTCAGCTATGAAGCCGAGCCCAGCGCCACCAGTTTCGATGCCAAGTCGACGCGTCCGGGCAACAGCGAAACCGTCCGCTTCACTGCCCCCAAGGCAGGCACGTACTACATCAAGTTGGTGGGTGCATCCGATTACGCGAAGCTGACCCTCGTTGCACGACAGTAAGTGCTGAAATAGTGTGACCAATGCCCCCGGCTAATCACCGGGGGCATTGTTTTTCAGGACGATTCAGATGCGTGCGGTTGATCGTCGCGGCAAACTGCTACAGTCGGCGCCGAACCAGTGGAGACGAGTGTGAACGCGGTTGCCGTCGATCCAATTGAGCATCGAAGTGCGGAAACGCGCATCGTCGAAGCATTGCTTGAACGCCGTCGTCTGAAGGACTCCGACCTGCTGCGCGCGCGCCAGTTACAGGCCGAATCCGGCATGGGCTTGTTGGCCCTGCTCGGCCGCCTGGGCCTGGTGTCCGAACGCGATCATGCAGAGACCTGCGCCGATGTGCTCGGCCTGCCGTTGGTGGATGCACGCCAACTCGGCGATACCCCGCCGGAAATGCTGCCCGACGTGCAGGGCTTGTCGCTGCGCTTTCTCAAACAATTTCATCTGTGCCCGGTGGGCGAACACGATGGCCGGCTGGATTTGTGGATCGCCGATCCATACGACGATTACGCCATTGATGCGGTGCGTCTTGCCACCGGCTGTGCATTGTTCCTGCAGGTCGGCCTGCGTTCGGAGATCGACGATCTGATCGAACGCTGGTATGGCCAGGGCCGCAGTGCAATGGGCACCATCGTCGAAACCGCCGATGGCGATGCCAACAGCAGCGACGACATCGAAGCGCTGCGCGATCTGGCCTCCGAAGCGCCGGTGATTCGTCTGGTGAATCTGGTGATCCAGCACGCGGTGGAATTGCGCGCCTCGGACATCCATATCGAACCGTTCGAAAGTCGCCTCAAGGTGCGTTACCGCGTTGATGGCGTGCTGGTGGAAGGCGAAAGCCCACCGGCCAAACTCACCGCTGCGGTGATCAGTCGCATCAAGATCATGGCCAAGCTCAATATCGCCGAGCGCCGCCTGCCGCAGGACGGTCGCATCATGTTGCGCGTGCAGGGCAAGGAGCTGGATCTGCGCGTCAGCACCGTGCCCACCGCGCACGGCGAGAGCGTGGTGATGCGCCTGCTCGATCGCGAAACGGTGGTGTTCGACTTCTACAAGCTGGGCTTTACCGAAGACTTTCTGCCGCAGTTCCGTAAGGTGCTCGAACAACCGCACGGCATCATGCTGGTCACCGGCCCCACCGGCTCGGGCAAGACCACCACGCTGTACACCGCGCTGAGTCAGCTCAATACCTCCGACGTCAAGATCATCACTGTCGAAGACCCGGTGGAATACCAGATCGAAGGCATCAATCAGATCCAGGCCAAGCCGCAGATCGGGCTGGATTTTGCCAATGCGCTGCGCAGCATCGTGCGTCAGGACCCGGACATCATCATGATCGGCGAAATGCGCGATCTGGAAACCGCGCGCATTGCGATCCAGTCCGCGCTCACCGGCCATCTGGTGCTGTCCACGCTGCACACCAACAACGCCGCCGGCGGCATCACCCGTTTGCTGGATATGGGCGTGGAGGATTACCTGCTCACCTCCACCATCAACGGCATTCTGGCGCAGCGCCTGGTGCGCAAACTCGACCTGGCCAACGCCGAACGCTACCCCGCATCGCCGGAAGAAATCGAACGTTTCAACCTGCGTCGCCTGCAGCCGGAGGGCGAGATCTTCCTGTATCGCCCGCGTGCCTCGGCGGCCGCGCCGACCGGCTATCTGGGCCGTACCACCATCGTCGAATTCCTGGTGATGAACGACGAATTGCGGCGCGCGGTGATGCGCCGTGCCGGCATGGGCGAGATCGAACAACTCGCCCGCAAGGCCGGCATGCGCACCATGTACGAAGACGGCCTGTCCAAGGCCTTGCGCGGCGAAACCACCATCGAAGAAGTCCTGCGCGTGACGGAGGATGCATGATCGGTGAAGTGACCGGGTGGTCGGGACCGGGGACCCGGGATCGGGGACCCGGGAACAGCCAAGGCAAGTGCTTGGTCGTCGCTGTCGTATGCGCCGACCGACGTGCTGCTGGATTCCAGTGCTGCGGTACGCCGCTTTCCCCGGGTCCCCGGTCCCGGGTCCCCGGCTCCGGCCGTTCCTGATGCCGCTCTACCGCTACAAAGCGCTCGACGCCCACGGCGAAATGCTCGACGGCCAGATGGAAGCGGGTAGCGATGCCGAGGTGGCGCTGCGTCTGCAGGAGCAGGGCCATCTGCCGGTGGAAACGCGGCTGGCCACCGGCGAAAGCGATTCGCCATCGCTGCGCATGTTGCTGCGCAAGAAGCCGTTCGACAATGCCGCGCTGGTGCAATTCACCCAGCAGCTGGCCACCTTGATTGGGGCCGGGCAACCACTGGATCGCGCGTTGTCGATCCTGATGGATCTGCCGGAAGACGAAAAAAGCCGGCGCGTCATCGGCGACATCCGCGACACCGTGCGCGGCGGTGCGCCGCTGTCGTCCGCGTTGGAACGTCAGCATGGGCTGTTCTCCAAGCTGTACATCAACATGGTGCGTGCCGGCGAAGCCGGCGGCAGCATGCAGGACACCTTGCAACGGTTGGCCGATTACCTGGAGCGCAGCCGCGCGCTCAAGGGCAAGGTGATCAATGCGTTGATCTACCCGGCGATTCTGCTGGCGGTGGTCGGGTGCGCCTTGTTGTTTTTGCTGGGCTACGTGGTGCCGCAGTTCGCGCAGATGTACGAAAGCCTGGATGTCGCGCTGCCCTGGTTCACCCAGGCGGTGTTGAGTGTGGGCCTGCTGGTGCGCGACTGGTGGCTTGTGCTGATCGTGGTGCCGGCTGTGCTCGGGTTGTGGCTGGATCGCAAGCGTCGCAATGCCGCCTTCCGTGCAGCGCTGGACGAATGGTTGCTGCGCCAGAAAGTGGTCGGCAGCCTGATCGCGCGGCTGGAAACCGCCCGGCTGACGCGCACGTTGGGCACCTTGTTGCGCAACGGCGTGCCGTTGCTTGCCGCGATCGGCATCGCGCGCAACGTGATGTCCAATCTGGCGTTGGTCGAGGATGTCGCCAACGCTGCCGACGATGTCAAGAATGGGCATGGCCTGGCGATATCGCTGGCGCGCGGCAAGCGCTTTCCGCGATTGGCCCTGCAGATGATCCAGGTGGGCGAAGAATCCGGCGCGTTGGACACGATGTTGCTCAAGACCGCTGACACCTTCGAGCTGGAAACTGCACAAGCCATCGACCGTGCGCTGGCTGCATTGGTACCGCTGATCACGCTGGTCCTGGCCTCAGTGGTGGGGCTTGTCATCATTTCGGTACTGGTACCGCTGTATGACCTCACCAATGCGATCGGTTGAGCGCGCGAGCAACACGCCTGCGCAGCTGCAAGGCGGGCGCAAGCGGGACTCGGCATCGGCATGCATCGCTCGTACACTCCATTAACGGCACGCGGCGCTTTTCATTAGGCGGCGTCTTCACAACAACGTTCCGGTGACCGCACGACACCTACGCGGGAACCAATGCAATGGCCGCCGTGTCATCTAGTGGCGGCAGCATCCTTCATCGACGTGCAAGGAAATCGTTCATGATCAAGCGTTCCATCACCCGTAGTCCGTCGCGCGCAGGCCAGGCCGGCATGAGCTTGCTGGAAATCATCATCGTCATCGTGCTGATCGGCGCGGTGCTCACCTTGGTCGGCAGCCGCGTGCTTGGTGGCGCCGATCGCGGCAAGGCCAATCTGGCCAAGTCGCAGATCCAGACCCTGGCCGGCAAGATCGAAAATTTTCAGCTCGACACCGGCAAGTTGCCGAGCAAGCTCGATGACCTGGTGACCCAGCCCGGCGGCAGCAGTGGCTGGCTGGGCCCGTACGCCAAGGCGGTGGAGCTTAACGACCCGTGGGGTCACACCATCGAGTACCGCGCGCCGGGCGATGGTCAGCCGTTCGATCTGATCAGCCTGGGCAAGGATGGTCGCCCCGGCGGCAGCAGCTACGACTCGGACATCAAGTACCAATAAGTCCTCGCCATGCGCGTTGCGTGTCAGCCGTTGCGTCATCCGCATGGAGTCGGTCCTGGCCGTACCCGCACGCGTGGCAGCTCGCTGCTCGAAATGCTGCTGGTCATCGCGTTGATCGCGATGGCCGGTGTGCTGGCCGCCGCCGCATTGAACGGCGGCATTGATGGCATGCGGCTGCGCACCGCCGGCAAGGCGATCGCTTCGCAACTGCGCTATACGCGCACCCAGGCGATTGCCACCGGCACCCCGCAACGCTTTCTGATCGACCCGCTGCAGCGCCGTTGGGAAGCGCCCGGCGGCCATCACGGCGACCTGCCGTCGTCGCTGCAGGTGCGCTTCACCGGCGCGCGTCAGGTGCAGTCGCGGGAAGATCAGGGCGCCATCCAGTTCTTCCCCGATGGGGCGTCCACGGGCGGTCGCATCGATCTGCAGGTCAAGGACGCGCGCTGGCGCGTGGACGTGGGCTGGATCACCGGCGAAGTGCGTTCCGGCCCACTGCGGACGCCTGCGCCATGAAGCGGCAACGTGGTTACACCCTGATCGAGGTAATCGTCGCTTTTGCCTTGCTCGCCCTGGCATTGAGCCTGTTGCTGGGGTCGTTGTCCGGTGCGGCACGTCAGGTGCGCGCGGCCGATGACAGCACGCGTGCGACCTTGCACGCGCAATCGCTGCTGGCGTTGCAAGGCATGGACAAACCGCTGGTGCCCGAGCAACAACAAGGCACGTTCGAAGCCGGGCATTTCCGTTGGTCGATGGATGTGCGCCCTTACGACGAACCGCGGCGTAATCCGCAGGCGCCGGTGGCCCCTGGCGCGCACAAATTGCTGCAACTGACCCTGGTGGTGCGTTGGGGCGAGGCGCCCAATCAAATGCTGCAATGGCGCACCTTGCGCCTGGTGGCTGCCACCGCACAGGACAGCGCGCTGTGATCCGTTCGCGCAGCGCCGGTTTCACCCTGATCGAAGTGCTGCTGGCCACGATGCTGTTGGTCGGCGGGCTGGCCTTGGCCTTCGCCACATTGCGCTCGGCCAGCGCGGTGAGTCAGCGCGGCGAGGCGATTGCCCAGCGCAGCGAGCGTGTGCGTGCGGTGGAAGAATTCCTGCGCCGCCGGTTGGCTGCTGCATTGCCGCTGGCAATGAGCATCGACCCGCAAAGCCAGCAACCGATGTTGTTTGTCGGCGAACCGCAGCGCATGCGCTTTGCCGCCGATGTGCCGGATTATCTGGGACGCGGTGGCCCGTATCTGCACGAGTTGTCGGTGGTCGGCGATGGCGAGCAACGCACCTTGCAGATTGCGTTGACCATGCTGCAATCGGGCAAATCGATCGAAGAAGGCACCAAATTGCCGCCGGAGCCGCTGGCGCAAGGCGTGCAGCAGGTGAGCTTTCGTTACCGTGGCATGGATCCGCAGAACGGCCGCCTGAGCGCCTGGTTGCCGCAGTGGGAATGGCACGACCGCCTGCCGCTGCTGGTGCGGATCGAGATTCGTAGTGGCGACGCTGCATGGCCGCCGCTGGTCGTGGCGTTGCCGCAATCCAGCAACCCCGGAGCGGGGCAATGAGCCGGATACGTGGCGCTGCCTTGGTGCTGGTGTTGTGGTTGATCGCCTTGCTCACCGCGATGATCGGCGCGTTTGCGCTCACCGCGCGCGTGGAAGCCTTGCAAGGCACTATGCTGCGCAATGGCGCGCAGGCGCAGGAATACGCACGCGCTGGCCTGGAATACGCACTGTCCCGCTTGCAGAGCGCCGATACCCAGGCACGCTGGCGCGCAGATGGCCGACGGTATCGTTGGCAGATGGACGATGCCACGGTGGAGATCCGTATCACTGACGAAAGCGGCAAGGTGGATCTGAACATGGCCGAGCCGGCGCTGTTGGCCGGGCTGGTGCGTGCTGTGGGCGGCGAACAAGGCCGCGATACGCGCATTGCTGGTGCCATCGTCGATTGGCGCGATGGCGACTCGCTGAGCCAGCCCGGCGGTGGCGCAGAAGACCGCGATTACGCCGATGCCGGCTTGCCCTATGGCGCAAAGGACAGCCCGTTCGAAACGTTGGGCGAACTGCGCCTGGTGCTGGGCATGGACAGCGAGTTGTATCGCAAGTTGCTGCCCAACATCACCTTGTACAGCGGCCGCTCGCGGCCCGAAGCGCGTTTTGCACCCGGCCCGGTGTTGACTGCAATGGGCCTGGATGCGCGGCAACTGCTGGCGCAGCGTGACGCGCCGCTGGGTTTGCCGGGCAGCGAGGCGACGGTCGGTGGGTCTGACACTTATAGTATCGAGAGCCGGGCGCGACTAAGTCAGGGACGCGAGGCTGTGTTGCGGGCGGTCGTGTCGACAAGCGCGTCCGCAGTACCGGGATCGGCCTACACCGTGTTGCGTTGGGAAGAGGGAGCAGCAGTGCAATGACCGCATGGCGGGACACCTTGGGTCGTATCGGCGTACGCGCCATGCCGGGAGCCGGAGGCTTCTGGCGTTGGTGGCAGCAATCGCTGCTGGCGTGGCTGCCGCAGCGCTGGCAATGGCAATTGGGCCTGTCGCAGGCGCGCCTGTTGTTGCAGCTCGATGGCGACACGTTGCAGTTGCTGCGTCAACGCGATCAGAGCCGTGAGGCGATCGCCAGCCTGCCGTGGCCGGTGCAGCCGCAGGAAGTCAATGGCGTGCTGCCGACTGCGCTGGATGGTCTGCCGCGGCATTGGCTGTTGCCGTCGGCGCATGCATTGCGGCGGCCGTTGCGGCTGCCGGCAGCGGCCGCCGCGCGGCTGCAGGATGTAGCGCGTTTCGAAATCGACCGGCAAACCCCGTTCACCGCCGACCAGGTGTATTTCGACGCACGCGTGCTCGATGTGCGCGAAGACGGCCAACTGGATGCGGAACTGGTCGTGGTGCCACGGCGCATGATCGATGGCCCGGCCGGTGTGCCCGATGCCTGGACCAACGCGCTGTCCGGCATCGATGTGGCCGATGCGCAGGGCGCCCCGTTGGGGGTGAACCTGCTGCCGCCGGCACGCCGGCTGCGACGTAGCGACCCGATGCAACGCTGGAACCTGCTGCTCACCGCCACCGCGGTGGTGTTGCTGGCTGTGGCCGGTTGGTTGCTGCTGGATAATCGCCGCCAGGCCGCCGACGATCTGCGCGCGCAGGTGCAGGCCAATGCCGCGCGCGCGCGCCAGGTGGCTGCCGAACGCCAGCAGCTGATGGATCTGGTCGAAGGCGCTACCTTCTTCCAGAAGCAACGCGCCACGCGCCCGACCTCGGTGGAAATCTGGGACGAGTTGAGCCGGCGTCTGCCGGGCGGCACCTATCTGGAAAAATTCTCG
This sequence comes from Xanthomonas sp. Leaf148, assembly GCF_001423585.1. Taxonomy (GTDB): domain Bacteria; phylum Pseudomonadota; class Gammaproteobacteria; order Xanthomonadales; family Xanthomonadaceae; genus Xanthomonas. Next base: position 228,221 of record NZ_LMOP01000009.1, read on the forward strand.
GTCGAAGGCGGGCAATTGCAGCTGATCGGTTTGAGCAACGAAGCCTCCTCGCTGGTGCGTCGCCTGGAAGGTTCGCCGCTATGGCGCACGCCGTCGCTGACCGGCGTGCTGCAGAGCGATGCCGGTCGCAACGTCGACCGTTTCACCATCACCGCCGAACTGGCTGGCCCCGATGCGAAGGAGGCGGCCGATGCCACGCAGCGTTAAGCGCGATCGCTGGATCGCTTTGGGTCTGCTGCTGCTGGTGCTCGGCGTGGCGTACCTGGTGCTGGTGCACCCGTGGTTCACCCAGCCGATGATCGCCATGCAGGACGAGCTGCAATCGCTGCGCGAGCGCGAGCTGCGCGTGCGGGTGCAATTGCAGCAGGCGCCGCAGGTCAGTCAGCGGCTGCGCCAGGCGCGGCAGACGCTGGAAAGCCGCCCGGGCTTTTTGCCGGAAACCTCCGCCGAGCTGGCCTCGGCCGGATTGGTGCAGCGGCTGGAACGCGCAGTGGTGGAAGCCAGCCCCGGCAACCGCAGCTGTGCCATCAGCAACCGCTCGCCGCTGCAGCCGGAGAGTAAGGACCGCTTCACCCGCGTGGCGGTGCAGGTACGCTTGCGCTGCGGCACGCCGGAACTGGCTTCGGTGTTGTACAGCCTGGAAAACGGCACTCCGCGGCTGTTCGTGGACAACCTCAACGTGATGGCGCAGCGCTACCAACTCTCGCCCAACGAAAGCGGCAACGGCCTCGACATTGCGTTCGAGCTGGCCGGCTATCTGCGGCCCGGCGCCAGCGCTGCGCCGTTGAACACCGATGCCGCGCCTGCCGCCGCGGCCGCCGGGGAGGCCAGCAATGCGCCTTGACCTGATCGGTTTGCGCACCTGGTTGCTGGCCACCGTGGTCGGCTGGGCACTGCTGGTGTGCATCCTGGCCGTGGCTGGCTTAGGCAAGCGGGTGGAACTGCTGCCGGACGACCCAGCACTGGTGCAGCGCCTGCCCACGCTACCGGCGCCTGCTCCGGAGCGGTTGGGCGCCTTCGAAAAATATTCGGAGATCGCCGCGCATCCCGCATTCGCCGAAGACCGCCTGCCGCATCCGTTCTTCCTGTCCGGCACCGATGGTAGCGGCGCGGCCTCGACGGTGCGCCTGACCGGCGTGCTGCTGACCGAGAACTTCAAGATGGCCACGCTGACCCTGGACCCGCAGGATTCGGTGCGCGTGCAGCTCGGCGGCGACGCGGTCAAGGGCTGGCGCTTGCTGGCCCTGCAGCCACGCAGTGCCACCATCGAAGGCCCCGGCGGCACCCAGACGTTGGAGCTGCACGTGTTCAACGGCCAGGGCGGTCAACCGCCGACCGCCAATGCCGCCGCGCGTGGTGCGCCGGGCACGCTCCCGCCATTGCCGCCGGTGCCGCCGTCGCCCGATGCCGCCGCGGTCGCGCAACCGCCGCAGCCGCAGCCTGCCACCCCGCCGGCGCAACAACCTGGCGGGCAAGCCCCGCCGACGGTGCCGCCGCAGCGCAGCGATGGCGCGCAGGAAGCTCCACGCCCCTCCGACGATCAGATGCGTGCCATCCGCGAACGTATCGAAGCCCGACGCCGCCAGCTGCAACAGCAGCGCCAGAGCGGCTCTACCCCCGGTCAGACCCAATGAGTGAACGCATGACGCCGCGCCTGTTTCCCGTGTCCCTGCTGATTGGCCTGTTGGCCGGTTGCGCCACCACTCCGCCGCCGGACGTGCGCCGCGACGCGCGCCTGGACCCACAAGTCGGCGCTGCCGGCGCCACCCAGACCGTTGCCGACCAACGCGCCGACGGCAATGCCGCCGCCAGCGCCAAGCCCAGCCCGGTGATCCGGCGCGGCAGCGGCACCATGATCAACCAGAGCGCCGCGGCGTCGCCGTCGCCCACGCTGGGCATGGCCAGCAGCGGCAGCGCCACCTTCAACTTCGAAGGCGAGTCGGTACAGGCGGTGGTCAAGGCGATCCTGGGCGACATGCTCGGCCAGAACTACGTCATCGCGCCCGGCGTGCAGGGCACCGTGACCCTGGCCACGCCCAATCCGGTTTCGCCGGCGCAGGCCTTGAACCTGCTGGAAATGGTGTTGGGCTGGAACAACGCGCGCATGGTGTTCAGCGGTGGCCGCTACAACATCGTGCCGGCCGACCAGGCGCTGGCCGGCACCGTCGCGCCCAGCACCGCATCGCCGTCTGCCGCACGCGGTTTCGAAGTGCGCGTGGTGCCGCTGAAGTTCATTTCCGCCAGCGAAATGAAGAAGGTGCTGGAGCCGTACGCACGGCCCAACGCCATCGTCGGCACCGACAACGCGCGCAACGTGATCACCCTTGGCGGCACCCGCGCCGAACTCGAAAACTACCTGCGCACCGTGCAGATTTTCGACGTGGACTGGTTGTCGGGCATGTCGGTGGGCGTGTTCCCGATCCAGTCCGGCAAGGCCGAAAAAGTCAGTGCCGATCTGGAAAAGGTCTTCGGCGAACAGAGCAAGACGCCCAGCGCCGGCATGTTCCGTTTCATGCCGCTGGAAAACGCCAATGCGGTGCTGGTGATCACTCCGCAGCCGCGCTATCTGGATCAGATCCAGCAGTGGCTGGACCGTATCGACAGCGCCGGCGGCGGCGTGCGCTTGTTCTCGTATGAATTGAAGTACATCAAGGCCAAGGACCTGGCCGATCGGTTGTCGGAAGTGTTCGGTGGGCGCGGCGGTGGCGGCGATTCCAACGCCTCGCTGGCGCCGGGTGCCGAGAGCAGCGTGCTCGGCGGCGCGCTGGGCAATCGTGACAGCAGCATGGGCGCCAGCTCCGGCATGACCGGAGGCAGCCTCGGCGAAAGCGGCGACAGCAGCGGCTCGGGCAGCAGTTTTGGTGGAAGCAGCGGCGTCGGTGGAAGCAGTGGTAGCAGCAGCGGTGGCCTGGGCAACGGCAGCTTGCAGCTCTCACCGCGCAGCAACGGCAACGGCGCAGTGACGCTGGAAGTGGAAGGCGACAAGGTCGGCGTGTCCGCTGTGGCCGAAACCAACACCTTGCTGGTGCGCTCCACGCCGCAATCGTGGGCGTCCATCCGCGACGTCATCGAAAAGCTCGACGTGATGCCGATGCAGGTGCATATCGAAGCGCAGGTGGCTGAGGTGAATTTGACCGGTGCGCTGAGCTATGGCGTCAACTGGTACTTTGAAAATGCAGTAAATGCGCCAGCAGCTGCGGCTGATAACGGCCTGACCAACGGGACGGGCATCGGTCTTGGTGCTGGTCTTGCAAATGCAGCGGGACGGAATATTTGGGGCGATATCGCAGGTCAAGTTGGTAGTGGCGGACTCGCGTGGAGTTTCCTCGGCAAGAATGCGGCAGCCATCATCACGGCATTGGACCGGGTAACAAATGTCCGTTTGTTGCAGACGCCTTCGGTGTTTGTGCGCAACAATGCGGAGGCTACGCTTAATGTCGGCTCGCGTATCGCGATTAACTCAACGTCCATTAACACCGGGCTTGGTAGCGACAGCAGCTTCTCTTCAGTGCAATACATCGATACCGGAGTGATTCTTAAAGTGCGTCCCCGCGTAACGAAGGACGGCATGGTGTTCCTGGATATCGTCCAAGAGGTCAGCAGTCCAGGTGACCGTCCAGCCGCATGTACGTCAGCGACCGCAACTGTGAATGCTGCAGCTTGTAATGTGGACATCAATACACGTCGGGTTAAAACTGAGGCTGCAGTGCAGAGTGGCGACACAATCATGCTTGCGGGTTTGATCGATGACAGCACGACCGACACCAGCGATGGCGTGCCGTTCCTGAGCAAGCTTCCTGTAGTGGGTGCGTTGTTCGGAACCAAGGGAAAGAGCAACAACCGCCGCGAAGTCATCGTGCTGATCACCCCATCGATCGTGCGCAACCCGCAGGAAGCGCGCAATCTCACCGACGAATACGGTCAGAAGTTCAAGGTCATGGAGCCGCTGAAACCCAGCCAGAAGCCGCAATGAGTGCGGCACTGCCCGTCGTGCTGGTGCCGGTCGGCACCGACGACGAGGCGCTGGATGCGTGCTTGGGCGCATTGGGTGCGGCCACGCCTGCGGGCACGCGGGTGTGGCTGGCCGACGACGCGCAGGCCGGCCCGCGCGGCCGCGCGGTGATCGATCACTGGCTGGCGCGGACGCAGCTGCAGGCGCATCACACCCGCCGCCAGCGCATGCTCGGCGAGGTGGCGCATCTGGATGAAATGCTCGCCGCCTGCGGCGACGCCGACGTGGTGGTGCTGGGGGTGGATGCCTGCCCGCTGCCCGGTTGGTTGCGGCAGCTCACCGCATGTTTTGCGCGCGATGCGGCGATTGCCACGGCCACGCCCTGGAGCAATGTGGGCGAAGCCTGTAGCTGGCCGCGGCTGGGCGAACTCAACCCACTGCCGGACGCGCCGGAGCGATTGGCCGCTGCCTGTGCGGCGATGCCGCCGCTGCATCCGGAGTTACCCTCGGCGGTCGGGCACGCGGTGCTGCTGCGGGGCGCCGCACGGCGCAAGGCCGGCGGGCTGGATGCCAGCAGTTATGGCTCCTGGTATGCCGCGCTGGTGGATTTGAGCCTACGCATGGGCGGGCTGGGGTGGCGCAACGTGTTGTGCGACACCGCCTTCGTCGCCTCGCCGCACGAAGGCCGCCCGGCCGATGGCGATATGGATGCACTGGCCACACGCTGGCCGGCCTGGCACGCGCGGCTGGCCAACTTTCTGATGCACGACCCCTTGCGTGCGCAACGCGACCAGTTAGGTCAGCTGCTCGCCGACCTGCCACCGCCGGACCCGCAGCGCATGCTGTTCGACGCGTAGCGCAGCTGCCAAGTGGCATGCTCATCGCTAGGCGGGCGCAGCCGGTGTTCGGTGCGGCATGTAGCACGCGTGCAGTGCGGTTCCTTGAGCTCTGTCCCTTGCAAGCTGACGACTGCTCGCCGTGCGCTGAGTGCAGGGGTGTTGTCGGCCGCATCCTGGTGGATGCCGTCGGAAGTTCAGGTCAAACGCATCGGAAGTCCAGATCAAACGCTGAGTGGGTCGAGTGCGCGGTGCCCTCGCCGCTCGCGGGACACGCCGTGAATCCGTCCGTGGAGACTCGGTGGCGGCATCCATGCCGCCACACGGTCCCGCAAGCGGCGAGGACACCGCACCAGGACGTTGGTCGGTAGCTGCTTGAAAGAGCTGGTCGTCTCGCGAGTCGCAGTGGCCTGCTGATGCGGATCGCACACACATATGAGTTAGCAAAGTAGAAGCACATCATGCATTGCTTGCACCATGCACACCGACTATCTCGACTGGTCCTTGCCCGCTCACCGTCGCGGGACCTTACTCGGCATGGATGCTGCGTAAGCGCTTATAAGGACGTACTTGCAACGTGTCCCGCGAGGGTGGGCGGGCAAGGGGCCTGCAGCCAGGCAGCAGATCAGCCGGCCTCCAGTAGACCGGCGTGACGTAGTTTTGTTAGCCCCTCTTAAGAAGCCGACCGCATCGGCGCATCGGTGCGTACCACAACGTCCAGAGCGTCGTGCCGCCAGGATTCGATATCCAGTTCCACCGCGCGGCCGTCTTCGGCAAAGCTGATCCGCTGCAGGCGGAAACACGGCGTGCCGGTGGTGGACTGCAGCAGTATCGCCTGGGTGGCATCCAGGCCGGCCGGATGCATCGACACCTGTGCGCGGCTCAGGAATAGCCCCAACTTTTGGTTGAACACGCTCGACAGCGAGCCGGCCATCTCGTGTTCGAGCAGGCCCGGTGCCCACGCTGCCAGCACGACGTTGGTTTCCAGCAGCACGGCGCGGCGGTCGATCCAGCGTCGGCGTTGCAGCACGAAGACGTCTTCATACGGCGTGTCCAGTCGCAGCGCTGCTGCAAACGCGGCGCCCGCGGCCTGGCGGGTGGCACTCAACAACTCGGTGCGTGGCTTGCGCCCTTGCGCGGCCACGTACTGCATGAAGCCGGCAATGCTGGTGGGGTCGTAGCGCACGCGTGGTGCGCTGACGAACCAGCCACGGCGGTTTTCGCGGTAGATGCGGCCTTCGGCTTCAAGGTGCTGCAAGGCTTCGCGCAGGGTGATGCGGGTGCAGTCGAAGCGCTCGGCAAGCGCGCGCTCCACCGGCAGGCGCTGGTCCGGGCCCCATTCGCCGGCGGCAATCTGCGCGGCGATGATTTCAGTGATGGCATGCTGGCGCGACGCAGTCATGCGGCGCACCGCCAATCGGAGATGCGGGCCATGGGCGAGACAATGAGAGGAAGATCGTGCATGCCGCGATGGTAAAGAAGAACGCGCACGCAAACTGCACCGGGCTTAGCGTGGCGTTGCCAGGTTCCGGTTCTGTTGGGTTTTCCAGCTGCGCCATCCGTAGATCGCCAACGCCACGAAGCCGGCGTAGAGCAGGGCAGTGGGATACAACTCCTTGCTGACGAACACGCCGACGTAAATGCAATCGAGCACGATCCACAGCACCCAGTTAGCGAGGCGCTTGCGTGCGGCCCACACGCTGGCGACCAGGCTGAAACTGGCCAGCGCCGCGTCCAGCCATGGCAGTGCGGCATCTGTGCGGTGATGCATGTATGCGCCCAGCGCAGCAGCGAATGCAGCGCCGACAGAGAGTGAGAGCCACAGTTCACGCTGCGGCATCGGCAAGGGACGGATGCGCGCGTCCACGCTGTTGCCGCGTTGCCACTGCCACCACCCGTAGAGTTGGGTCAGCACATACACGCCTTGCAGCAGCATGTCCGAGTACAGCTTCCACTGATAGAACAGCCACGCATACAGCGCGACCGCCACGATGCCGACCGGCCAGCACCAGCGGATGCGCTGTGCGGTCAGCCACACGCCCAGCAGGTTGATCACAACGGCGATGGATTCGAGCAAGAACATGCAAGGCCTGATGGAAAGTGGAGAGCGGTGGGAGAGGCGCAACCGGTGCAAAACAGTGGTGCAGTCGGAAGTGGACGCTGCGCGAAGCCCCGTACCGACGTGCACTGCAAGCGCGTCAGCGCCTGCACCGCTGAGCCCCTGCCTTCAGCTGGTGCCTGCGGTCTTCAGTCAGTGCCTGAAACACGCACAAGCACAGGTAATTTCGCTACGACGTCCTTCCCCCCGCTCGCGGACGCTTCGATGTCCTTCCCCCGCCTGCGGACGCTCCGACATCCTTCCCCCGCTTACGGACGCTTCGACGTCCTTCTCCCGCCTGCGGGGGAAGGTGCCCGAAGGGCGGATGGGGGCAGCAGACCTCAAAAATCCACCTGCACGCTCAGACGCGCAGTGCGCGGCGCACCCGGAAACAGATACGCATCGCCCTGGTACTCGCCCGAATCGCGCCAATAGCGTTTGTCGAACACGTTGTCCACGTTCAAACGCCAGGTGGTCGCCAGGCCGCCCAGCGCGGTGGCGTAGCGCGCCCCCAGGTTGGCCACGGTGTATGCCGGCACGCTGGCATTGCCGAGCCGGTCGGCGAACTTGCGCCCGCTGTATTGCACACCGGCCAGCACCGCCAGGCCATCGACGCCTGGCACGCTGTAGTCGGCCTGCACGCTGGCACGCAGCTTGGGCACATTGATCGCCTGATGGCCTTCGTATTCGGCAATGTCGGTCTCTTCTGCGCGTGCGCGGATGGCGGCGACACTGGCGAACAGGCGCAGTTGCTCGGTGGCCGCGCCGTCGGCCGACAGTTCCAGCCCGCGGTTGTGCAACCGGCCTTGTTGCACGAACAACAGACCTCCATCGGCCTGCGGTTGGGTGAATTGATAGGCCTGGCGGATGTCGAATAGCGCCGCGCCCAGGCGCAGGCCATCCAGTTCGAGCTTGGCGCCGGTTTCCAGCTGGTAGGCCTTGGTCGGCGGCAGGATTTCATCGGCGTTGTCGGCAAACCACGGGGCCGTGCCGCCGGCGGCAAGGCTCTTGGCGTAGCTTGCATACAGCGACACGTTTTGCTGCGGCTTGAACAACAGCGCGGCCTGCGGCAACACCGCGTCCTTGCGGGTGCGTCGTTCCAGCAGCCCATCGCGGTCGAAGGCGCGCTCGTCCAAGCGGACAGCGCGTGCGCCGAGCGACAGTTCCCACAGGGCGCCCAGGCCGATGCGGTCGGTCAGCACCAACGCGCGTTGGCGGCTATCCAGGCGGCGTTGCTTGGGGTCCAGCGCCACATCGGTCTGTGCGAAAACCTCCGGGTCGCGATCGATACTGCCACTGCCGATGAATTCGTTGACCGAGCCAAAGCGGTCGATGGTGCGGCGTAGCCAGTCGCCGCCGATGCTCAGATGATGCTCCAGCGCGCCGGTGACCACATGGCCTTCGAGGGTGGCGCGCAGTTGATCGTGCACGCGGGTGTCGTCGGGGCTGCGGTAGTCGTAAACGTCGTACTCGCCTTGCGCACTGAAGAAGTTGGGCGTGAAGATCTCCGCACAACTTGCGGCGCCATAGCAGCCCCAGGCGAATGTGGAGAAATCGTTGATCACCGCGCGGCTGCGCGAGGCCTCGACTGTGGCGCGCCAGTCGTCGTTGAACTGATACGCATAGCGCAGCTGCGCGTTGAGCGAATCCATCTCCACCGGCCGCGCCCACGGCTGGTAACCGAGCAGGCGGTGCACATCGATGTCGCGCGGCACCTGCGTGCCATCGAGCAATTGGTAGCCGGGCACCGAGCGCTGTTGCCGATGCTGATATTCCACATCCAGCTGCAACAACGATTGCGCGGTGATCTTCCAGTCACCGGCCAGCGACAGAAAATTGCGGTAACCATCGGCGTGATCGACATAGCTGTTGATGTCTTCGCGCGCGGCATTCACGCGCAGGCCCAGCGTGCGCTCGGCGCCGAACCAGTCGCCTAAATCGGCGGCGACATAGCGCGAGCCCTGCTCGTCGGTGCCCAGGGTCACGCTGCGCACATGCTCGGGGCGTTTGGTGCGGTAGTCGATCAACCCGGCCGGTTCGTTGATGCCCGACTGCAGCCCGCTCAGGCCCTTGAGAATCTGCACCTGCTGCTTGTTTTCCAGCGCAATCGACTGCTCGCCCACCGCGCTCAGCCCGTTGATGCGATAGCTGTTGGCGGCATTGAGCGAGTAGCCGCGCACCACGAAGTTTTCGTAATAGCCGATCGGTGCATATGCATCGCCGGCGGAGGCATCGGCGCGCAGCACCTCGCTAAGCACACGCGCCTGGCGATCGAGCAATTGCTGGCGCTCGATCACCGCGATGGAGGCCGGCGCATCGAGCAGCGGCGTTGCGCCGAAGCCGGTCAGTGCCGTGTTGCTATCGCTGCGCTCGCCCAGCACATTGACCGTATCCAGCTGCACGGCGGACTCGCCGGGTTGCTGCTGTTGCGCCAATGCAGGGGCGGCCAGGCTCAGCGCCAGGGCGAGCGTCAGCGGGCGATGGGGACGTGCGGCTAACGACAGACGGGACATGCAAGCAACTCGTAAAGAAGGGAAGAGGAAAGACACGGTGTTGCCGCTCATCGCAGCAGGGCTGCGCGCGCATGCAGATGCGCCAGCAGCGCTTGACCATCGGTGCTGGCAAACCAGTCCGCATGACCCAGCAGATAGCGGTGATAGGCGATGTCCACGTTGTCGGGCGAACGCGTGATGCCGGCGAAGTACTCGATTTCGCTCAAGGCGAAATCGGCATGCACGATCGGCAACAGGGCGGCCAGGCAGCCCAGCTGTGTGGCGTTGATTGGGCGATGCAGCGCATAGCCATCCAACAAGGCATCGAGTTGTTGCAGGTCCGCTGGCGCACGCGCGCCGGTATCCAGCTGCAGCCACGGGATCAGGTTGCGTTCGATGGCGGTGGCCAGATCGAACAAGGCGCTGCTGCGATCGCTCAATCCGAAGTCGAAGATCGCGCTGACGTCGGTGTCGCCGTGATCGGTGTTCCAGAGCAGATTGGACGCATGCCAGTCGCCATGCGTCCACAGCGGCGGCATCGCACCTGGCGCAGACAGCAACGGCCAGGCGCGCGCATGCCAGGGCAGCACGTGAGTGGCCAGATCGTGCTGCCAGGAAAACTCCTTCAACGCTGCGGCCAGATGCGGCCGCGCGGGTAACGCGCGCTGCAGCGCCTGCACCGGGTCTTGCTGTGCAAACAGCCGTAGATTGGCGACCAGCACCGTGGTGGAGCGCGGTGGTGCATCGAAGCCCTGCGCGGCGTGATGCAGTCGCGCGAGCGCAGCCCCTGCGGCCTGCGCGTGCGCAACGTTGTTAAACGGTGTCCACGACAAGGCATCGCGATACAGGTCGCGCCCCGCGCCGACGCGTTGCACCTCGTAGACCCACTGGTCCTGCGCGAGTGCGGTCTGGCCGTCAGCCGCGTACAGCACCTCCACCACCGGCGCGCCGGCCCAGCGCAGATGGGCCATGAAGCTATGTTCTTCGCGCAAGGCAGCGACACTGCGCACGCTGCGGTGATGGCGCTTGACGATCACCGGGCCGGACGCGGTCTGCACGCAGGCGGCGGCGGAGAACGGACGCGCGCTGTGCCAGTGCACGCCGTGGTCAGACCCGAGCCCGGAGAACCGCTGCAGCACGTGGCGGATTTCATCCACGGTCAGTGCCGGCCAGTCGGGCAGCGCCAACTCCAGGCTCATGCCATGGACCTGATGCGTCGCGCTCATGCGTACACCCTCTGCAGGCATGCCGAGGAGAAGATGAGTGGTATAGACCAATTGCGCGCAGCCGGTTCAACGGGGCCGGCACGCAGGCCGGTAACAACACAGACGGCGCTGCCGGGCCGTCGTTGTCGCGCTGACGCCATCAGGCGGTCGCGCGACATGGAGTGGAAGGGCAGCGCGAAACCGAAAGGTCGCTGGCCGTCATCTCAAGAATCAAGTGTGGGAGTGCCGCAGGCGGCGCCGACCTAGGCCGCGTGGCGGCCGTCGGGCGCGCAGTATGCCCCGTGCCGCCGTCGGCCGCCATGCCGGGCCGTCGCTGCGATGGCGCTGCGTGGTCCCGGCACCGGATAATGGCCGGATGACTCCAGTCCAGATCGCCGCCGTCGTCGTCACCTATCAGAGCAGCAGCACCATCGATGCCTGCCTGTCGCGGCTGCGTGCGGCCGATGGCATCAGCGAGATCCGGGTGGTCGACAACGCGTCCAGCGACGACACCCTGGATGTGGTGCAACGGCATGCGCTGGCCGATGCCCGGGTGCACTTCATCGCCAACCCGGACAACCCCGGCTTTGCTACTGCCTGCAATCAGGGCGCGCGCGACTCGCATGCGCCCTGGCTGGTCTTCATCAACCCGGATCTGATGGTCGAAGCCGACACCCTGGTGCAGCTGTGCGCGCGCGCCACCGGGCATGCCGCAGTGCTGCTTGGGGTGGAGCAGGTGGACGAGCAGGGCCGGCCGGATGCGGCCGTGCGCCGCCGCGACCCGGACTTTGCCGCGATGCTGCGCGCCCCGCGTGCCGCTGCCCAGCTGGCGGTGCCCGCCAATCCGTCGGTTGCCCTGCAGCCGGTGGATGCGATCTCCGGTGCCTTGATGCTGATGCAGCGCAGCCTGTTCGATCGGCTGGACGGCTGGGACGGCAGGTATCGCCTGCACGCCGAGGACCTGGATCTGTGCCGGCGTGCCCGCCAGGCCGGCGCGCTGGTGGCGGTGGCCAACGATCTGCAAGTGGTGCACGTGCGCGGTGTGTCCAGCCGCTCGCGCCCGTTCTTCGTGGAATGGCACAAGCACCGCGGGTTGTGGCGCTATTTCCGCAAGTTCGAGGCCGGCCAGCGCGGGCCGTTGACCCAGCTCGGGGTATGGCTGGCGATCTGGACCCATGCAGCTGCCCAGGTGCCGCGATTGTTGCGTCGCAAATAGTGGTCGCTAGTGTTAAATTAGTGATAAATCCGTGATGTGGAACTGTCCGGAACTGTGATACGTTTCGCACTGAAGTGTGACCTAGCCCGTGCTTCCTGTCCCTAACGGGTCCCCCATCAGGAATCGTACAAATGTCTTTACAGAACGACCCGCGCTCGCGGGTACGTCCGTCGTGCCTTACCTCCGTGCAGTCCAGCCCGGTTGCCACATCGTCTACCCCGTCCAGTAACGCCCGCCGCCCGCCGGTGGCCGCGCTGTCTGCGCTTGCCTTGAGTTGCGCGCTGGCTGCGTTGCCGGGTAGCGCCATCGCCGGTGCCTGGACCCAGCCGCAGGGCGATACGTTAGTGATCGTCAAGGCGCTGCATAGCGATGGCCGTGGCTGGTTCGACGACAGTCACCGCCGCACGACCTTTGGCGATGGCCAGCAATTCGATGGCAACGGCCGCAGTCGCCAGGACCAGCTCAATGTCTATGTCGAGCATGGTGTGACTGACACGCTCAGCGTGATCGGCAATTTCTATTTCACCGACGTCGGTTTCAGCAACCACGATGCCGTCAACGGTCGGCAGCAGACCACGACGACCGGCTTTGCCGATCAGGAAATCGGGCTGCGTTATGCGCTGCCGAGTGCTGCTGACGATGTCTGGCGGAGTTCGGTGCAAGCGCTGGTCAGCATTCCGGCCTATGGCCGCAGCAAGACCTACCATCCCACCCCCAGGGATCCCAGCGCAAACTCCGATCCCGCGCTCGGCCTGGGCGACTATGGCCTGGAGCTGCGTTACAGCCGCGGCCGTGGTTACACGCTGGGCGGACGCAACGGCTACGTCGATCTGGGTGGCGCAGTGCGCCTGCGCGGCAGCGCCGCCTCCGACGAAGTGCGGGTGGATGCATCCACCGGTCTGAGCCTGACTCCGAGCTGGTTGCTGTTGGGCGAGCTCAACGTGATCCAGGGCCTGGGTAATGGGCGCAACAACGTGCCGCAGCAAGGCTTCGTCGCCACCGGTACCAACTACGACCTCACCAAGCTGCAGCTGTCGACGCTGTACACCGCGCCGGGCGGCAGCCAGTGGCAGCTGGGTTACCAGCAGCCGGTGATGGGCCGCAATACCGGTGCCGCAGGCGGGCCGTTCGTGGCCGCCTGGTGGCGATTCTAAGGACGCCACGACAATGACGGTCACCTGCGAAATGGAGGCGCTGGGACGGGCGCCGGACATCGGCCGCGAACGCGGTCTGTTGGGTCGTGCGTTGGTGACGGCGGGCGTCATCACCGACGAACAGCTGCGCTCGGCGCTGGCGCTGCAGCAGCGCTGGAACTCGCGCCTGGGCGATGTGATCCTGGCCCAGCGCGGCGTGCCGGCGCAGCGCTTTTACGCCATCGTCGCGGCGCACTTCGGGCTGGAGTTCATCGATCTGGTGCAGCAGCCCCCGGACGCCGAGCTGCTCACCGCCGCCGACCTGGACAGCTATGCGCAGCGTCTGCTTCTGCCGTGGCGTCGCGAGGACGGTGTGCTGGTGCTGGCGGTGGCCGATCCCGACCCGGCGGTGTTTGCCTGGGCGCGCGCGCACTACGGCGAAGACGTGCGCTTTGTCGGCACCGCCAAGTTCGACGTGATCTGGAGCCTGCAGCGCTACGCCGACGAGCAGCTCACCGACAACGCCTTGAACCTGCTCGCCTCGCACGCACCGACGTACTCGGCGCGCCAGGTGGTCACGCGCGGGCAGAAGTTCACCTTGTGGGCGATCGCGGCGGTGTTGCTGATCGCGATGGTGTTGTTCCCGGTGCCTGCGCTGATCACCGTCAACGTGCTGGTGGCGCTCGGCTTTTTGGCGACGTTCGGTTTGAAGCTGTTGCTGGTGTGGTTCGGCTCGCGCCACCGCATCGACATCAAGGTCACCGAAGACGAAGTGGCCGCGCTGCGCGACGACGACCTGCCGGTCTATACCGTGCTGGTGCCGATGTACAAGGAGCCGGAGGTGTTGCCGATCCTGGCCAACGCGCTGCGCAAGCTGGATTACCCGATCAGCAAGCTCGACGTGAAACTGGTGCTGGAAGCCGACGACTTCGAGACCATCGACGCGGCCAAGAAACTCGGCCTGGAAGCGTTCTTCGAAATCATCCGGGTGCCGCCGTCGCAGCCCAAGACCAAGCCCAAGGCCTGCAACTACGCGCTGCATTTTGCGCGCGGCGAACTGCTCACCATCTACGACGCCGAAGACAAGCCCGAGCCGGATCAGCTCAAGCGCGTGGTGGCCGCCTTCCGCAAGGCAGAAAAGGATGTGGTGTGCATCCAGGCGCGGCTGAACTACTACAACGCCGACGAAAACTGGCTGACGCGGATGTTCACGCTGGAGTACACGCTCTGGTTCGACTTCTACCTGCCAGCGCTGGAATACCTGCGTATCCCGATTCCGCTGGGCGGCACCTCCAATCACTTCCGTCTGGACGTGTTGCGCCAGGTGCGCGCGTGGGACCCGTACAACGTCACCGAAGACGCCGATTTGGGCGTGCGGCTGATCCAGAACGGCTACCGCGTCAACGTGGTCAATTCCACCACGTTCGAAGAGGCCAACGTCAGCATTCCCAACTGGATCCGGCAGCGCTCGCGCTGGCTCAAGGGCTACATGCAGACCTGGCTGGTGCACATGCGCGATCCGGTGCATCTGTATCGCAGCACCGGGTTCAAGGGGTTCTGGGGATTTCAGTTCTTTATCGGCGGCGGATTTTTCACCGCGCTGGGCGTGCCGGTCTTGTGGGCGCTGTATGCGGTGTGGATGGTCACCGGCACCACCATGTTCGAACGGTTCTTCCCGCCGTGGCTTGCAGCGGTCTCGCTGGTCAATCTTCTGCTGGCCAATGCGTTCTTCATCTACATCACGCTGGTGGCCGCGTTCAAACGCGACTACTTCAAGTTGGCGCCATACGCGTTGACGGTGCCGTTTTACTGGGCGTTGCAATCGATCGCTGCCTACAAGGGTCTCTGGCAGCTGATCCACAATCCGTTCTATTGGGAGAAGACCACGCATGGCATCAGCAAGCATTCGGAAAACGAACGCCGCGCCGCACTCGAAGAGTAAGCCGGCAGCGCGTCGCGACAGCGGCTTGCCGGCGTTTCTGGTGGCCGTGGTGGCGCTGTCGCTGCTGAGCCAGCCGTTGTTGGTGCAGTCGATGGGCGGTGTTGCGCCGACCAGCGCGCCCGGCATCGGTGTGCCGGCCAGCGGCCTGCTGGCCTGGGCCGTCGATCTGGCGTTGCATCGTTGGGATCTGCCGTTTCAGGTATGGCCGTTTCTGGCGGTGGCTGCCAATGCATTATTCCTGTCGCTGCTGTGGCGCGATCTGGCCGGCGTGTTCGGGCGTGGCTGGGCCAGCGGGCTGACCCTGCTGGTGGGCTGCAACCCGCTGTTCCTGCTGCCGATCGCTGCCGGCGGCAGCCAGGCGGTGGGCCTGCTGGCGTTCTACGGCTTGTGCCGCACGCTGCGCCGCCTGCAGGCGCCGGTGGAGGCCTTCACCTATCTGCGTATCGCCGGGTGGCTGTGCATTTTGCTGTGCCTGGATCTGCAGACATTGGCGTTGTCGACCATGGTCGCGCCATGGCTGCTGCTGGTGATGCCGCCGCAGATGTTGCGCAAGGCGCCGGGCTCGTTCTACCTGGTGTGCTATCTGCCGTTCGCGTTTCTGGTCGGCATGTGGGCTTACGTCAATCTGACCGTGTTCAACGCGCCGTGGCCGACCCTGTCGAGCATCTCGCAAGGGGCCAGTCCGCTGCCGTTGCCGCTGGCTGCACAGGCCGAAGGCTGGTTGCCGGCGGTGCGTTGGGGCGTGGCGGCGCTGGCCTGCTTCCCGGTGTTGGCGTTGGTGATGCGGGCGCGTAACGGTGCGCTTGCGCGTGGCGTATTGGCCAGCGCCGGCACGGTGATCTGCGCGGCTGCACTGTCGTTTGCGTTCGGCTGGGCGGGCTTCGATGCCTTGTTGTTGCTGTGGGTGCCGGCAGCGCTGTTGCTGCGCGCCTTGCAGGCCGATCAGCGCAGTCAAGCCGCTGGACTATTGCTGCTCGGCCTGATCGGCGCGGCCTGGGTGCAACCGCAGGGTTGGGGCAGCTGGATGCGTGCGGCGCCTGCCGATGCGCAGTCGCTGCTGCAAGGCGAGGCGGTGGTCATGGCCGCACCGGTGTCGCTGCCGGTCGCGCGTGTGGCGACCCCTGCGGCGGCGGACACGCTGACGCCGTTGATTGATGCGGATGCCGCGATCAAGACGCACGTGGCAGCGCAGATGAGCGCCGCCGCCACGCCAGCCGGCGCTGCAACGGCCACTGCGTTGCAGCCGGACGTGAGTAACGCAGCGCTGCGTACCGGCACCTGCGTGCCGGGCACGGCAGCGTCGACCACCGAGGTGTCTGCCGCATGTGCAAACGCGTTCTAATCCTCGCAGCGTTGCTTGCCGTGTGCCTGCTGGCCAATGGATGCAATGCAGCCGCGCCGATGTGGATGGGTGCCAACGTCAAGGTTTCGGCCAATGCGCCGTGGGAAAGCGCTGCCGCTGCACAGTCGCTGGATGCGTTGGCCGGCACCGGTGCGCGCAAGGCGCTGCTGGTGGCCTTCGTCTGGCAAGCGAACCCGCAATCGAACGACCCGGTGCTGGGTAGCGATAGCAGCCTGGAGGCCATGCGCGCTGCGCTGCGTCAGAGTCATCGGTCCGGTCTGCAGCCCACGCTCAAGGTGCATGTCTGGATTCCCGGCCACTGGGCCGGCGAGGTGGCGCCCGCCGACCAGGCGGCCTGGTTTGCCGCATATCAAAAGGCACTGCTGCCGCTGGCGCAGCTGGCCGAAGACGAACACGCCGAAGCGTTGGTTGTCGGCACCGAACTGCGCAAGCTGCAGGACGCGCCGCAATGGCCCGAGCTGGTCGCGGCGGTGCGCAAGGTCTATCGCGGCAAGCTGTTGTATGTGGCCGACGGGATGGAGCATGCGGAAACCTTCCGTTACTGGTCGCTGTTCGATGCGGTCGGCACCAGCCTGTATCCGCGTCTTTCCGACGCTGCCGGCGCGCGCGCTGCCGAAATGAATGCCGCCGCGCAGCGCCTGCAGGATCTGGGGCAACGCGTGGGCAAGCCGGTGTGGGTGGCCGAGTTGGGCCTGCGTTCGGCACGCGGCAGTCTTGCCGCACCGTGGGAAAGCCCGGAGCAACGCACCGCCGCGGTGGATACCCGCCTGCAACTGCAGGTGCTGCAGCAGTGGCGAAAGGTGTTGCAGGCGCACGGCGTGGACGGCATCGCGCTGTGGTGCTGGTACACCGACCCCGCCGCCGGCGGCCCGGGCGACAGCGACTTCACCGTGCAGGGCAAGCCGGCGCAGCAGGTGCTGGCGCGTTGAGGCACTGATGCGCGACCGCGCTCGGCGACAGGCCGGCGCGGCCTTTGTGTGGTCGCCCCAGCTTTAGCAGCTGCTCAGGGGGTGGAGCTGCGATCTGCGAGCTGCAGCCTTGTGGATCAGGCTGGCGCCGCTGGTGCGTGACACTAAGCGCTGCTCACAAAACGTAGCGAGCAGTCGTCAGGAGAGTGTGGACGGCGCGCTCAGAACCGGCGTGTACATGCTGCACCGAACACCGAACACCGAACACCGAACACCGCCCGCGCCCGCCTGGCGGTGAGCACCGTCCTTTTCTTAGCTGCTCTAAGTGACCGCAAGCCCCATGCGGCCCCGCAGACGCCCAGGGAAATTCGACAAGGCCCCCGCGCTGGAGCGTGCGCCCTTAACTTAGGGCGGGGAGCCGCGGCCGGCGGTCGGGTCATGCCCAATGCACGCGCGGCCACTGTCGCTGCGGGCATAATCCGGCGGCATGATCATCCATTCGTTGCTCGACACCGACCTGTACAAATTCACCATGATGCAGGCGGTGCTGCATCAGCACCCGGCCGCGCAGGTCGATTACCGCTTCAAGTGCCGCACGCCCGGCGTGGATCTGGCGCAGTTCATCGATGAGATCTCGCGCGAGATCGATGCCTTGTGCCGGCTGCGCCTGCGCGAGGACGAGGTGGACTACCTGCGCAGCCTGCGCTTCATCAAGCCGGATTTCGCCGATTTTCTGGCGCTGTTCCATCTGGACCGCAAATACCTGCAGCTGTCGGCGTCGACCACCCACCCAGGTGAGATCGAGCTGACCATCCGCGGCCCGTGGCTGCACACCATCCTGTTTGAAGTGCCGTTGCTGGCGATCATCAACGAGGTGTGGTTCCGCAACACCTCCGAGCCGGATTTTGAAGAGGGCCGCAGCCGCCTGCGCGCCAAGGTGAGCAGCCTGCGCAACATGCCGGCCGGCTGCAAGATCGCCGACTACGGTACCCGTCGCCGCTACTCGCGGCACTGGCATGGCGAGCTGCTGCCGCTGCTGCGCGATGGCCTGGGCGAGCAGTTCGTGGGCACCAGTAACGTGTATTTCGCCAAGCATTACGGGCTGACCCCGCTGGGCACCATGGCGCACGAATACCTGCAGGCATTCCAGGCGCTGGGGCCGCGGCTGCGCGACAGCCAGGTCGCCGCGCTGGAATCGTGGGCGCGCGAATACCGCGGCGATCTGGGCATTGCGCTGTCGGACATCGTGGGGCTGGACGCGTTCTTGCGCGACTTCGATCTGTATTTCTGCAAGCTGTTCGACGGCATGCGCCACGACTCCGGCGACCCGTTCGAATGGGGCGAGCGGGTGATCGCGCATCTGGAAGCCCACCGCATCGATCCCAAGACCAAGGTGCTGGTCTTCAGCGACGGCCTCAACATCGACAAGGTGATGCGCCTGTACGCGCACTTCCACACCCGTTGCCGGCTGGCCTTCGGGGTGGGCACCAGCCTCACCAACGACCTGGGGCCGACGCCGCTACAGATCGTCATCAAGATGGTCCGCTGCAACGACCAACCGGTGGCCAAGCTCAGCGATTCGCCGGGCAAGAGCATGTGCGAAGACGCCGGCTACCTGCGTTACCTGCGCGACGTGTTCGGTCTGCCGCCGATGCCCGAAGGGGCCTGACCAGCGGCGGCAATGACTGACGCAGGCCGGCATGAACTGCCGAAACGGGCGGCCTGCTGTCGGGGAATGCCCGGAAAAGTGAGATGCATCTCTCAAACGCTGGTTGGCAAACGTTAACATTGGCATCACGCTTGCATCACTTTTAGTGCAACCGTCGTATGTGACGTCCCTTTCCTTGCGAAGCCTGTTGAATGCCTGCACTCGACCCCTTGTCGCTGTACCGCACGCGGAGCTGCTCCCGGCAGTGGCTGGGCTTTGTGCGGGCGATGGCCGAGGAGTTCGGCGCCGAGCTGCCCGAGCACGACCTGTCCACCTTGATGGCCCGGATCGGCCGCCGCTTCGCGCGTGAGCACAGGCTGGCGTCCTGCGCCGCGCTGGACGAGGTGCAACAGGCCGCCAATGCGATCTGGGACAGCTGCGACTGGGGCCAGTGCGCAATGGACGAATACCCTGACCACGTGCAGATCCGGCACGGCGGTGCGCCGTTGAGCGTGGCGCTGGACGGGGCTGGCTGGAGCGATGGGTTCCTGCAAGGGGTCTACGAAGGATGGTTCCAGCAATTGGGGATGCTGGCAGGCCTGGCGGTGCAGACCGTGCCGGCCGATTCCGTCGATCTGCGCCTGTTTGTCCTGGCGCGGACGGCATGAGCATGTGCGATCAGGCAAGGGGAGTGTGATGGCACCGAAGAACACCAAGAACACGTCGGGACACGACGACGTATCGGGTCTGTTCGCGCGTTTGGGGACGCAGGCGAGCGAGGGCTATCACGATTTCGCCTACACCCAGCTGCCGCCGCGCAAGCCGGGCGTGGCGCCTGCCGAGGCGCCGGAAGCTACGCAGACGGCGCCGGTTGCGCCGGAGGCTGCGGTCGCGCCGGTACACGTGCCGACAGCGCGTTCGCCCGCACTGTCAGCGGCAGTGGCGACGCCGGTCGCACCGCTCGTGGCCCCGTCGTCGCCGGTGATGCAGGCAACGGCGCTTGCCGACCAGACAGTTGGCGTATCGCCCGGCGATGCGCTGGCACCGCTGCGCAAATTGCGGCAACGCGATGAGCCTGTCGCGCGCGGCCTGTTGTCGCTGGAGCGGCCGGCGCAGACGCCGTTGGAACAGCTGTTCCAGCGGTTGCTGCAGGCCGACGCGCGCGCCTCTGCGCACAGCCCGCTCCAGCGCCTGCGCTCGCGTTGAGCGCTCCCTTCCGTGATGCCCGGCAAGCGCGTGATGCGTTTGTCGCCGCGTTGCCGTACGTCTGCCACGTTTCCAGGATTGCCCGATGACCACTGCCAGCCTTCGTTCCGCATCACCGTTGCCCACGCTGGCAACCTGGGCGCTGTGGCTGCTGGGTGCGTTGTTGCTGGTGTTTGTGGTCGCAGTCCCGATGGATGTCACCCAGCAGCTGGTGTTCTCCGGCGTGCTGTTCGCAGTGGCGCTGGCGGTGCGCAACCGTGGCGGGCGGGTGGTCATCCTGATGATGATGGGGATGTCGCTGGCAGTGTCGTGCCGCTACATCTGGTGGCGCATGACCCAGACCATGGGCGTTGGCAGCGCGGTGGATTTCATCCTCGGCCTGGGCCTGCTTGGTGCGGAGCTGTACGCGTTCGTGATCCTGGTGCTGGGCTATTTTCAGGTGCTGTGGCCGCTCAATCGCAAGCCGGTCCCATTGCCTGCCGACCAGAGCCTGTGGCCGAGCGTGGATGTGTTCATTCCCACCTACAACGAGCCGTTGTCGGTGGTGCGCACCACGGTGCTGGCCGCCAGCGTGATCGATTGGCCCGCCGGCAAGATCAATATCTATCTGCTCGATGACGGCCGCCGCGACGAATTCCGCGAGTTCTGTGCCGAGGTCGGCATCAACTACGTCACCCGCACCAACAACGCGCACGCCAAGGCCGGCAACATCAACGCCGCCTTGAAAAAATGCAGCGGCGAATACGTGGCCATCTTCGATTGCGACCACATCCCGACCCGCTCGTTCCTGCAGGTGGCGATGGGCTGGTTTCTGCGCGATACCAAGCTGGCGCTGGTGCAGATGCCGCACTATTTCTTTTCGCCGGACCCGTTCGAGCGCAACCTCGATACGCATGGCAAGGTGCCCAACGAAGGCGAGCTGTTTTACGGTTTGTTGCAGGATGGCAACGACCAATGGAATGCCACGTTCTTCTGCGGTTCGTGCGCGGTGATCAAGCGCACTGCGTTGGAAGAGGTTGGCGGCGTGGCAGTGGAAACCGTCACCGAAGATGCGCACACCGCGCTCAAGTTACAGCGTCGCGGCTATCGCACCGCGTATCTGGCAGTGCCGCAGGCAGCGGGTCTGGCCACCGAGAGCCTGTCCGGGCACGTGGCGCAGCGCATCCGCTGGGCGCGCGGTATGGCGCAGATCGCGCGCATCGACAACCCGTTGCTCGGCCGCGGGCTCAAGCTGTCGCAGCGGCTGTGCTATCTCAACGCGATGCTGCATTTCTTCTACGGCTTGCCGCGCATCATCTATCTCACCGCACCGCTGGCGTATCTGTTCTTCGGCGCGCACGTGATCCAGGCGTCGGCATTGATGATCCTGGCCTACGCGCTGCCGCATATTCTGCAGGCCAATCTGACCAATCTGCGCGTGCAGAGCCGCTTCCGGCATCTGCTGTGGAACGAGGTCTACGAGACCACGCTGGCCTGGTACATCTTCCGCCCGACGCTGGTGGCCTTGCTCAATCCCAAACTCGGCAAGTTCAACGTCACGCCCAAGGGCGGGCTGGTAGCGCGCGGTTATTTCGATGCGCAGATCGCCAAGCCGTATCTGTTCCTGCTGCTGCTCAACGTGGCCGGCGTGGTGGCCGGCGTGCTGCGGCTGGTCTATGTCGGCGGCAGCGGCGAGCAGCAGACGATCTGGTTCAACCTGGCCTGGACGCTCTACAACATGGTGCTGCTGGGCGCCACGATTGCCACCGCCAGCGAAACCCGCCAGGTGCGTAGCGCGCACCGGGTGCCGCTGGATGTCCCGGTCAATCTTTACCTGCCCGACGGCGGCGTGCTGGCCTGCCGCTCGGTGAATTTTTCCACCGGCGGCATGGCGATCAAGCTCGCGCAACCGCAGCCGATCGAACCCGGCTCGACTGTGCAAATCGGGCTCAGTCATCGCGGTGTGGAGCAGACCTTGCCGGCCGTGGTGCGTCAGGATCGCGATGGTCAGGTCAGCATCCAGTTCACCGAGATGTCGATGGAACAGGAACGCTGGCTGGTGGCATCGACCTTTGCGCGTGCCGATATCTGGTTGTCGCAATGGGGCCAGCACGATCGCGATTCGTTCTGGCGCTCGATGGGCCAGGTGCTGGCCGCCAGTGCGCGCGGATTCGGGCGCCTGGGTCGGCATATGGTGGACAGCACGCGTCAGGGCTTCCGCCCGGCGCGCGCGGATCTGGAGTCGTGAGCGTGATGCGTGGTGTTTCCCTTTCCCCTGCCAAGAAGCAACTGATGCGAATGTCCCCGGCCGTGTTGACCTGCGCGTTCACGCTTCTGGCCGGTCTGGCGCAGGCGCAACAGATCGCAACGACGGCGCCTGCCGCGCAGACAGGCGCCGATGCGCAAAGTGCCACCGCCGCAGCGGTCGTGCCTACCGCGGCCACACCGCCCGCCGGCAGCGCGCGCGCGGCCACGCTGCGCGATCTGGGCATCGATTACGAAATCACCTTGCGTGGTGTGCAGGGCAGTGCCGGCGTGCCCTTCAGCGTGCGTAGCGACGAGATCGTCACCGCTGCCACGCTCAATCTGAAATACAGCTACTCGCCGTCGCTGCTGCCGGACCTGTCGCACGTCAAGGTCACCATCAACGGCGTGACCGTTGCGAGCTTGCCCACCGACAAGGCCAACGCCGGCAAGTTGCTGTCGGCCGATCTGCCGATCGACCCGCGGCTGATCACCGACTACAACCAGCTCAACCTGCAACTCATCGGGCATTACACCCGCGAGTGCGAAGACCCCGACCACAGCAGCCTGTGGGCGAATGTGGATGCGGCCACCAGCCTGTCGCTGACCACCACGCCGCTGGCGCTGGCCAACAACCTGGCGCTGCTGCCGGTGCCGTTTTTCGATGTGCGCGATACGCGGCGTCTGGAGCTGCCGTTCTATTTCCCGCAGCAGCCGGATATGGCCACGCTGCAGGCGGCCGGCACCGTGGCATCGTGGTTCGGCACCCTGGCCGGCTATCGTGGCGCGGTATTCCCGGCTTCGACCAGCAGCTTGCCGGCGACCGGCAACGCGGTGGTGTTCGCCACACCCAACACCTTGCCTGCGCAGTTCGCCACCGCCGACAGCGGTGTGGCCGATATCCGCGGGCCGACGGTTGCCATCGTGGTCAACCCGACCGATCCCAACGGCAAGCTGCTGCTGGTGCTCGGCCGCAACACCGAGGATCTGCAACGCGCGGCCACCGCGCTGGCGTTGCGCGCACCGCTGACCGGTGCGGTGGCGCGGATCGGCGAGATGTCTGCGCCGACGCCACGTCGGCCGTACGACGCGCCCAAATGGATTTCGAGCGAGCATCCGGTGCGTTTCGGCGATTTGGTCACCCAGCCCGGCGCGCTCAACGTCACCGGCTATCACCCGGACCTGATCCGGGTCGGGTTGCAGCTGCCGCCGGACTTGTTCGTGTGGGAACGCGACGGCATTCCGGTGGCGCTGAAGTACCGCTACACGCTGCCGGAAGAGGACAACAAGTCCGCGCTCAACGTCAGCATCAACGAGTCGTTCGTGACCACCTTGCCGCTGACCGGCCGCCCATTCGCCGAGTCCACGCCGGTGCGCTGGTGGAACAGCCTGAGCACGCGCGGCAACATGCCGGTGCATCAGGATCTGACGCTGCCGGTGGGCGCGTTTTCGGCCAATAGCCAGCTGCGCTTCCACTTCTTTTTCGATCGCCCGCAAGGCGAGGCCTGCAAGAACACCTTCCCGGATGTCTCCGGCGCCATCGATGCCGATTCCACCATCGACCTGAGCGGTTTCGACCACTACATGGCGATGCCGAATCTGGCCGCGTTCGCCAACGCCGGTTATCCGTTCACGCGGCTGGCCGATCTGTCCGAATCGGCGATCGTGCTGCCCAATAATCCGGGCGACCAGGATCTGGGCAATGTGCTGACCTTGCTCGGCCGGTTCGGTGCGTCCACCGGCTACCCGGCACTGCATGCGCAGATCATCGCCGCCAGCGCGGTGCAGCAGCACGCCGATCGCGATCTGTTGCTGCTGGGCAGCGCCGAATCGCAACCGCTGTTCAAGCAATGGCGTGCGCAGCTGCCGGTGGGCCAGGACGGGCAGAACCGCCGCATAGGCCTGACCGATTGGCTGTTCGAAAAACTACCCGGCTTCCTGTCCTTCGACGCGCGCCGCACCGATCTGCCGACCACCACCGACATCGCGTTGCAGCCACAGCCGGACGACGTGTTGCTGATGGGCTTCGAATCGCCGTTGAAATCCGGCCGCAGCGTGGTCGCGTTTCAGACCGAAGACCCGGCCAACATGAATCGTCTGTTCGATGCCTGGTTCGACCCGGCCTTGCTCAAGGACTTCCAGGGCAGCGTGGTGTTGCTGCAGCAGAAAAAGGTCACCAGCCTGGTCGGCAATCAGACCTACTACGTGGGTCACTTGCCGCTGCCGACCTGGCTGCGCTGGTACTTCTCGCATCACCCGGTGTGGCTGGCCCTGACCGTGGTGCTGCTGGCGCTGCTGCTGGCACTGGCCGCGCGCGTCCTGCTGCGCCGGCATACCGCCGAGCGCCTCAACGACGGCCACGGGGCATGAACGCGGCCGCGCGCGGCAGTGCCATGACGCGCCGCGGCCTGCTGCGCGCCGGTGCACTGGCTTCACTGGCCGCGCTGTTGCCGGCCGGCGCGATGGCAGCGCCTGCACAGTGCGGCGCCTGGCCACTGTGGAACGCGTTCGTGTCCAAGCACATCCAGCCTGATGGCCGGGTGGTGGACTTTCTCAACGCCGATCAACGCTCCACTTCCGAAGGGCAGTCGTACGCGCTGTTCTTCGCGCTGGTGGCCAACGACCAGGTGCTGTTCGACAAGGTGCTGGGCTGGACCCGGCACAACCTGTGCGGCGGCCGCCCGGATCTCAATCTTCCGGCCTGGCTGTGGGGCCGCGATGGCAGCGGCGAGTGGCGCGTGCTCGATGCCAACACCGCCAGCGATGGCGAGCTGTGGATCGCCTACGCCTTGCTGGAAGCCGGCCGGCTGTGGAACCGCCCTGGTTACGGCAAGGCCGGCCAGCAGATCCTGCAACTGATGCGCACCCAGGAAGTGGCCACGCTGCCCGGGCTGGGGCCGATGTTGTTGCCCGGCCGCAGCGGCTTTGTCGAGCCGGGCCGCTGGACGCTCAATCCCAGTTATCTGCCGATCCAGGTACTGCGGCGCTGCGCCAACGCCGACCCCAAGGGGCCGTGGGCGGCGATCGCCGCCAACGCTGCGCGCGTGCTGCACGACAGTGCGCCGGTCGGCTTTGCACCGGATTGGACGGTGTGGGACGGCAAGGCCTTCGGCGCCGATCCCAAACGCGGCAATCTAGGCAGTTACGATGCCATCCGCGTGTATCTGTGGGCCGGCATGCTAGATGCAGGCGAGCCGCTGCGCGCGAAGTTGCTGCAGGATTTGTCCGGCCCGGCTGACCTGCTGGCCGCGGGCACCGCGTTCGCCGAAAAGATCGACACCGCCCGCGGCGTGGGTACCGGCGCCGTGCCGGTGGGGTTTTCCGCCGCGTTGCTGCCTTACCTGAGCGCGCTGCGTCAGCCCACCCTGCTCAAGGCACAGGCGCAGCGGATTCCGCTCGCCGCTACACCGGCCGCCGCTGCGCTGCCGTATTTCGAACGCACGCTGGCCCTGTTCGGACAGGGCTGGCTTGAGAACCGCTACCGCTTTGCCGCAGACGGGCGCCTGCTGCCCGCCTGGAGAACGCCTGCATGCTCCGCAAAAACCTGACCCCGCTCTACCTCGCCGGCATGATCGACCTGTGCCTGCTCGTCTCACCGGTGCACGCGCAGACCAGCGCGACCCAGCAACTGGTCGGGCAGGGCAACTACTGGCACGACCAGGGACGCGACGATCTGGCCGCCGACACCTGGAAAAAGCTGCTCGGCATCGATCCGGACCAGCCAGACGCCTTGCTCGGCCTGGCGCAGATCGATCTGGCGCAGGGCCGTCAGTCGGAGGCGCGCAAGCGTCTGCAGCAGCTCGAAGCCGCGCATCCGCAATCGCCACAGGCGCAGCGCCTGCGCGTGGCGATCGGTGCGCGCGGCAGCGCCACTGCCGGCGAAGACCCCAATCTGCGCAACGCACGCCGCGCCGCCGCGGCCGGGCGCTATGTGGAAGCCGCGCGCAGCTACGAGGCCGTGTTCGCCGGCAAGGCGCCGCCGCCGACGCTTGCGCTGGAGTACTACCAATCGCTGGCCGGCACGCCGACCGGTTGGGAGCGTGCGCGCGATGGTCTGCGCACGCTGCAGGCCAGCGACCCGGCCAACCCGTCCGTGCAGATGGCGCTGGCCCAGGTATTGAGTTATCGCGAACCCACCCGTCGCGAAGGCATCGCGCAATTGCGCACGCTTGCCCAACGCGCCGATGTGGGCGGCCCGGCGCGCACCAGCTGGCGCCAGGCGCTGCTCTGGCTCAACGCTAGCACCGCCGATGCACCGCTGTATCAGGCATTTCTGGCCGGCAGCCCGGCCGATGCGGAAGTGACCGCCAAACTCGGTCAATTGCGCGAACAACGCACGGCGGCTGCCGCTGCGCCCGCCGATCCCAACGGCATCGCGCTGGCGGAGGGCTTTCGCGCGCTCAACGCCGGCAATCTGAGCGCGGCCGAACAACGCTTCACCCAGGTGCTGCGCGCCCGTGCGCGCGACCCGGAAGCATTAGGCGGCCTGGGCTCGGTGCGGCTGCGTCAGCAACGCTTTGCCGAAGCGCAGGAACTGCTGCGCCCGGCCGCTGCCAGCAATGGCAAATGGAAAGGTGCGCTGGACAGCGCGCGCTACTGGCAACAGCTGCAGCAGGCCGAGGCCGCACGCGCACGCGGTGACATCGCGCAGGCACGCCAGCTGGTGGAGCAGTCGGTGCAGTTGTTGCCCAACGAGCCGGCCGGCCATGTCGCGCTGGGCGGTCTGCAAAGCGCCAGCGACCCGGTTGCGGCCGAAGCCAGTTATCGCAAGGCGCTGTCGCGCGATGCCGATAATGCCGGCGCCTTGCAGGGCCTGGTCGGGCTGTACAGCCGCCAGGGCCGCATGTCCGAAGCCAGCGAATTGTTCAATCGCCTGCCGGCCGCCGAGCGCGCCAAATCCGGTGGCGAAGCCTTGTTGCGTTCCAATGTGCAGCGCGCCCGCGCGCGGCAATCGCTGGAGGCCGGCGATACGGTCAGCGCGCGGGCCGAGCTGGAAGCTGCCATGGTCGAACGCCCCGGCGATGCCTGGATTCGCCTGGATCTGGCCCGCCTGTACCAACAGGCCGGCCGTCCCGATCAGGCGCGCAGCGTCATGGATGGCCTGCTTGCCGTGCACGGCGACCAACCCGAAGCGCTGCACGCCAACGCCTTGCTCGCACAGGAAAGCGGCGACTGGCAGGGCGCGTACGACAGTCTGGATCGCATTCCTGCCGCAGCGCGTACGCCGGAGATGACCCAGCTGCGCACCACTGCCTGGATCGAACTGCAGGCGCGTCAGGCGCGGCTGCTGGTGGAGCAGGGCAGGGTAGGCGAGGCGCAGCAATTGCTCGCACGTACCGAAACCGCGCTGGGCAACCAGCTCGACGATCCGCAATTGCTGGCCGCCCTGGCCGGCGCGCATGCCGACGCCGGCAATGCCTCGCGCGCGCTGGTGCTGGCGCAGCGGCTGGTCACCGGTGCCAACCCGCGCACCGAAGACCGCCTGCAATATGCCGGCGTGCTGCTGCGTGCGCGTCAGGACGCCGAGTTGTCGGCGGTGCTGCGCCAGCTGCAATCCACCACCATGACGCCGGAACAATTGCGTCGCTATCAAAACTTGCGCAGCGCCTACACGCTGCGCCAGGTGGACGCCTTGCGCGAGCTCGGCAATCTGGAAGGCGCCTACGACGCGTTGTCGCCGATCCTGGCTCAGCAACCGGACAACCGCGACGCTCAGGCGGCATTGGCACGGCTGTATGCCGCAGCCGGCGATCAGCGCCAGGCGCTGGCGATCTATCAGCAGATCCTGCAGCGCCACCCCAACGATCTGGACACGCTCACCGCTGCCGCCAACAGCGCCGCCGCGCAATCGGATCTGCGCAACGCCGAGAGTTATCTGCAGCGCGCGCTGGCGCAGGCGCCGGAATCGCCGGACGTGCTCGCCGCCGCCGGCCGCGTGTATCGCAGCGCCGGCAAGAACCGCAAGGCCGAGCAGTATTTCCGCGCATCGCTGGCCGCGCAGCAGCGCCAGGCTGGTCAGCTCGACAACGGCTTGCCGGGCGCACGTGGCCCGGCGGCAGTCGCCTCGGCCGGCCGTCCGCTCAATCCGTTCTCCGGCATGACCGGCGCCATGCCGCGCTCGCCGGCAGTCCTGTCCGAGCGCATGCCGGCGGGTAACGCGTTTGCCGATGTCGCGCTGGAGCCGCCGGCCGCCACCCAACCGGCAACTGCACGCTTCGCCACCGCCGCAGCCGTCGATGCCTACGCCGGCAACACGGTCGATACGCTGCCGCAGCCGGTGAGCGCCGCACCCTCGTTTTTGCCGGCGCCCAACAGCCGCAGCCGCCTGCCCACGCGCAGCGCCACCGCGTTCGTGCCGGACAACACCGCTCCTTCGCGCAGCGTTACCGCGCAAGAAACGCGCGCGCCCAGCAGCGGCAACAGCGTGCTCGACGAACTGCGCGCGGTGCAATCGGAAAACAGCGACAACCTCGCCGGTGGCGCGCTGTATCGTTCGCGCGATGGCGAGGACGGCCTTGGGCGACTGGACGACATCGAAATGCCGGTGCAGGCCGACTTCGCGGTGGGAGAAGGCAAGCTCGGCGTCACGCTGACGCCCACCGTGGTGGATGCCGGCACGCTGACCACCGATTACGCCACTGCCAGCCGCTTCGGCGCCGGCCCGCAGACGGCAGTCAACGACGCGCTTGCCGCCGACCGCAGCCCGATCGACACGCTGACCAACTCGTCGGTGTATCAGTTGCTCGCCACCCAGGGCGATAACGTCGCCACACGCGAACGCCTGCGCCGTTACGCCTTGAATACCGGCTTGTTCGGCGAGCTGCTGACCGAAAACAACAACAGCACGCCGGCGGCATTGGCCGCGCTGGCCAACGAGCCGCTGCCGGCATATCTGCTCAGCGTCAACGCGTCCAGCACGCCGATTGCGCAGCTGGCGCGCGACATCCTCAGCAACACTGCGATCAGCGAACAGCTGGCCGCCGGCGACGGTGCCGCGTTGCAGGCATTGGCCAGCAGCACCGCTGCCGCGCAGCAGACGCCCACTTCGCTGGCGGCCACGCTCAACAGCATGGCCGCCAGCGGCAATGGTGCGCGCCGGCTCAGCCAGGACGACACCGGCGTGGGTGTGGGCGTGCGCTATCGCAATGGCGGTTTCAGCGCCGATGTGGGCAGCACGCCGATCGGGTTCCAGGAGCAGAACGTCGTCGGTGGCGTCGGCTATCGCGGCGAGATCGGCGACACGGTGAGCTGGTCGGCCGATGCCTCACGGCGCGCGGTCACCGACAGCGTGCTGTCGTTCGCCGGTGCGCAGGATGCACGCAGCGGCCGCGAATGGGGCGGTGTCACCAGCAACGGCATCGTGCTCTCTGCCACCGCCGACAACGGCTTGCTCGGTGGGTATGCCAACCTTGCCGCGCACCGCTTGATCGGTAACAACGTGGCCGACAACGACCACCGCCAGGCCGACCTGGGCTTCTACGTGCATGCGTTGGAAACCCAGCATCAGTCGCTGACCGCCGGCGTCAATCTGACCGCCATGCAGTACGACAAGAACCTCAGTGGATTTACGTACGGCCACGGCGGGTACTTCAGCCCGCAGGAATATGTGGACCTCGGTTTCCCGGTGCATTGGAGCGGGCGCAGCGCGGGGCAGAGCGTCAACTGGAAGGTCGATGCCAGCGTCGGCGTGCAGCATTTCAAGACCGACCCCACGCCGTATTTCCCCACCGACCCGACGCTGCAGCAGGCCGCCTACGACGCCGCATCGCTGGCGGCGCTGCTCGGCCTGGTCGACCGCTACACCGACCCGGTGTATGCGGGCGAAAGCCGCACCGGCGTGTCGTACAACCTCAGTGGCGCAGCCGAATGGCAGGTGGCGCCGCAGTTGTTCCTGGGCGGGCGCATGACCTTCAACAATGCACGCGACTACAACCAGTTCAGCAGCAATCTCTATCTGCGCTTTGTGATGGATCGCCTGGGCGCTGCGTTGGGTCGCGCACCGCAGGTGCTGACCTCGCCGTATGCCGCAGATAGGTGATACACGGCAACGCGTGGTGTGAGCGAAGGAAGGGCTGAACAACGCGCGGCATGACGGGGGAACCTGGGATGTCGCTCAAACGCGGCTGTCTTCCCTGCTGAATATCTAGCAGTTGCGCATAGTGAAGATTGCCAGCGGTGTTGATCGAAAACACGCGGACGCGTTGTGCAGCGCCTCCCAAACGAGGCCAGCGTGTGTGGCCGTTGCGGCAGACGCAGTGCATCGTTCTGCGCCACGTCGAGGTGCGATGGCGCGCATTGCATCGACGCACATTGCTGCATGCAGTACACAGCTGATGCGGTTGTAGCCGTTGCGCAGACGCAGTGCATCGCTCTGCGCCACATCGAGGTGCGATGGCGCGCATTGCATCGACGCACATTGCTGCATGCAGTACACAGCTGATTACGCATAAACGAACGGCGCCTCGCGGCGCCGTTCGCATCACATCTGAGCGACTACGCCTGGGTTACGGGCGTACCTTGGTCGCGCAGATAAACGTGGCGGCCTGCTGCAGACGACTGATCGCACCCTGGTCTTCCAGTTCGCGGATGTGATCGTTCATGCAGGTCAGATAACCGAAGCGGTTACCGGTATTCTGCGTCTTGCACAGGCTGCTCTCGGCGGTCAGGTTCGCACCGACGATCAGACCGCCGGTTTCCACCGTCGGCACCAGCGTGCTGCAGTTGCCCAGCCGGGTCAGGCCACGGTTCAAGGTCCAACCGATATCGGCAAACATCGCCGGGGTCAGGTCGATGTTCAGATGCGCCTGTACTTCCGGCGTATCGAACGGTTCCATCAACGCGTTGGGCTGCAGATCGGTATCGAAGTGCGAGAACGTCGAACCACCGGCCACCACGCTGGGCGCATACAACCGCGTGCGGCCTGCGCTGTCGGTGCCCTGCAGCAGCTCGGGATCTTCGTACAGCGCCGCCACCACGCCGGTGCTGCTCTTCAACCGTGCGCCATCGGCCTGCGACACCATGATCGCCGGGATGGTGATGTCGGTGATCGGCGGCGCCGCATTGCCCATGGTCTGCACGCCGCCGGCGTTGTTGGCCACGATCACGCCCACCGCACCGTTGAGCTGTGCGTTCTTGACCTTGATGGCGAAGGCGCAGGTGCCGCGGTCGATCAGCGCCACCTTGCCGGCCACCTCGGCCGCATTGACGAACGGCGTTTCGCAGCCATCGGTGGCCGATGCGGCGGCAACGCCGTCATTGATGGTCACCACTGCGCGCGCCGGGAAATTGCCGGCGCTGGCCAGCGGCCCGAAGCTGGCAAAGCCCACTTCGAACTTGCCAGCCGCAGTGGCCGGCGCGCTGACCTGCAGCAGCGTGCGCGGGTCCAGGATCAACGCCGCCTCGCGGTTGACGCGGGTGCCGGCCCACACCGTGCGACCGGGCGTGCGCATCGCCTCGGCGCGCAAGGCGTTGGTCATGGTCGGGTCGTCGAAACGCTTGTTCTGCACGTTATCGAAGGCCTGCGAGGTGTAGACGTCGGTCAGGCCGCTGCCCGAACCGAGCACGCCGGTGGTCTTGTTGAGGAAGCCGGCAGCGCCCAACCCGTGGCCGATCTCGTGCATCACCACGTTGAGGAAGTTGATCTGGCCTGCCGGAGTCTTGCCGTCCAGGCCCAGATACCAGCCCGAACCGGCCAGGCAGTCGTCCTTGCCCAGATCGCCGTTGAACTGCGAAAACACGTCGGCCGGATCGGCCGGATCGGGCACCAGGTCCTGCCCGGCGATCGCATCGCCCAGCGCGGACGGATACAGCGTATTGGCCTTGGCGCCGGGGAAGTCGTTGACGATCCAGTTCGGGCCGGCCTGGCCCAACGTGCCGCCGGTGGCGGTGCAGGTCAGCCGTGCAAACGAGGCATACACCTTGATTTCGACGTTGCTTTGCAGCACCGCGCCCCACAGATCCATGGCGTATTGGTAGGCGATGCGACGCTGTTCGCCGACCGACCGCCCGGGATTGCCGCCCAACGGTGCGGCGGTGGTGGGGTCGTTCAACCCGACCACGGTGCCGGCGTCGCCATTGATCAGCGTGACGTTGGCAGCGGATGCATGCAGTGGCGCCAGCGCCGCGCCCACGGCCAGGGATAACAGCAACAAGGGCTTATTCATGCGGCAGCGCTCCGTGCTCGGCGTGGGCGGGTTGGGTGTCTGCGTCGTCGCTGTGCTCGATCACGATGCGGCCGTCGGCCTGGCGTGTCGCTGTCAGCGAGCTCATTTGCGTGGCCGGCAACTTGCGCACCACGGTGCCGTTGGGCAGGCGACGCTCGGTGGCGCGTGCGGCCGCCTCGGTCTGCGGCATGGTCGTGCGGCTCGCCCCACTGCGGGCGGCGGAGCCAGCCTGCTGGTCCAGCGCCGCACTCTCGGCGTCGGTCAGCGGACGCAGCTTGCCGGTGACGGGATCGATGCCGACCTTGGAACTGGCGGCGACGTCCTGCGCCCCCGCAACGGCGGGCAGGCAGGCAACACACAGCACACCGGACAGCATCCATCCGGGCTTGCGAAAGCTCATCATCGTTGGGATTTCCTTAAGTCCAACCGCAGAAAGAACGCCGTGCGACACACCGGAGTTCGAGAGATACTTCCGTTTCAGTCTGTTCATGACTGAACCATGAATCCGTGATGTGTGTCAATCTTTTGACAGTTGGCGCGCTGAATGCGAACGGATGTCCTGAAAACGTCAGTCTCGTGCTTGCGTCACGATGCTTTTCGGGAATCGGTAGCGGTCCTGGGGCGTTCTAGTCAGAAATCTGACGCCCTGGCGACGGTGTGCGGCAGATTGCCGAGCTCCCTGTTTCCCAGGGAGAAAGCGGCCGGGAGGGGGGTAGCGGCGGCGGCGCCTCGTGGACCTCACTTCACCAAGGTGGCTGCGCGCACACCTCCATGCCGCTCCTCGCCCCGGCCCGCGCGGGTGGCGCGGACGCACCAAGGCAAGTCGCGTCAGTCGCGCGCGAGCCGTACGTTCCTGCTCCGTGGGAGGGGGTCACGATTTCGCCGCAACGACGCAGTCGACACCGCCGACCCAATGCCTGCGAGCGGCAAGCAGCAGTGACCAACCAGCCGTCAGAAACCAACAGCCAGCACAGCGATAGGCCGCAGCGGGCAAGCAGACAGGCCTGCAGGAAAGCGCAGGCGTGCGTGTACGGACTCGACACGTCCACTCGTACACTGCGCGTCCTGCAGAGTGCTTCGATCGTCAACGATTGCAGCGACACACGCATCCATCCAACCGAACAGGTCACGCATGCACGCCGTCATCTACCACAACCCCGCCTGCGGCACGTCGCGCAACACGCTGGCGCTGATTCGGCATGTCGGCATCGAACCGCAGATCGTCGACTACCTGCAGCACCCGCCCAGCCGACAGACGTTGCAATCGCTGATTGCCGATGCCGGTCTGTCGGTGCGCGATGCCATGCGTCAGAAGGGCACGCCGTATCTGGAGCTGGGACTGGACAATCCCGCGCTGGAGGACGCCGCACTGTTGAGCGCGATGATTGCGCACCCGATCCTGATCAATCGCCCGTTCGTGCAGACGCCGTTGGGTACGCGCCTGTGCCGTCCATCCGAGCGGGTGCTCGACCTGTTGCCGCTGGCCACCAGCGCATTCGCCAAGGAAGACGGCGAACCCGTGCTGGACGAGAGCGGGCAGCGGATCGGCGCTTGAGCGCTGCGGCGGATCGCAGTCCTGCACTGCATCGCTACCCACTCTGCGGCTGCTGCGCTAAAAGCAAGCAATAAAACGGTTGCGCGACCACTAGGCCGGACGGATTGGCGCCCTTGGCGCCATGGCAGTCTGCACCGCTAATCTCGCTGCGTCTGCCGCGCTGAGAGCGACCAACAAGGCGACCGTTTAACCACGGCATGTTTGACCAAAGGCAGGCGCGGCCGGTGCCAGGAAGCGTTATGCATCACTCCTACATTCCGGTTGGCGCCACCCATTCCGCCCGGCAGCCGCTCGCTAGCGTGTGTTGGCCGTTCTAAAATCGCTGTCGTGTTTTTGAGGAGCATCGATATGATTCGCGAAATTATCCGCATGGGCGACAAGCGCCTGCTGCGCGTGGCGCCACCGGTGACCAACTTGGGCAGTGCCGAGTTGCATGCCTTGGTGGCCGACATGTTCGAGACCATGGATGATGCGCACGGCGTCGGTCTGGCCGCTCCGCAGATCGCGGTGGACCTGCAACTGATGGTGTTCGGCTTCGAAGTCAGTGAGCGTTATCCGGACGCGCCCACGGTACCGCGCACGGCCTTGGCGAATGCGCAGATCGAGCCGCTGTCGGACGAGATGGAAAACGGCTGGGAAGGGTGCCTATCGATTCCCGGCCTACGCGCGGTGATCCCGCGTTACCGCCACATCCGGTATCGCGGCTTCGCCCCCGACGGCAGCCCGATCGAGCGCGAGGCCGAAGGTTTCCATGCCCGCGTGGTGCAACACGAATACGACCACTTGGTCGGTCGCCTGTATCCCTCGCGCATCGAGAATTTCGACACCTTCGGCTTCGAAGACGTGCTGTCCTACGATCTGTAACGCGTTTCTTTATCCGTGCACGGTCACGTGCGCAAACGCGGCCGTGCCGAAGCGATCGCGCACCAAGCGTGACGATGGCTGCCGGCCGCGCAGAGTTGGACAGGTGTAGCTCTGCAGCTACTGCACGTTCTGTAGCGCATGCACACCGTCCAGCCGTGGTCGACGTCGCACCCGATCAACTCGTACCTCGTGCCCTGTCCCTCGTACCCCGCAACGCAGCACCACTCGATTCCATCAGTGCTCGATCAACGCAACAGGCGCGATGTCCTTGCCGCTTCCGGGACCCTGTAGCGGCATGGATGCAGCTACGGAGCCTCCACGGACGGATTCACGGCGTGTCCCGGAAGCGGCAAGGGCATCGCGCCCTCGACCACCAGTGATGCACCCAATCATGGCAAGCGCAAGCGCCCGCGTAATCGCTCAGATACGCCGCATCCCAGCGTTGCCTGCACCAACGCGTCACACACCCGCACACCAAACAGCACCACACATTCACACCTGCCGCCCCCAAACCCCACAAACAAAAAGGGCGCCTAGCGGCGCCCTGATCGTGACAACTTGAACGCGCTTACTTCAGCGCCTTGAAGCGCAGACGCTTCGGGCCCGCGTCATCGCCCATACGGCGACGCTTGTCTTCTTCGTACTCGCGGTAGTTGCCCTGGAAGAACTCCACATGCGAGTCGCCTTCGAACGACAGGATGTGCGTGGCAATGCGATCGAGGAACCAGCGGTCATGCGAAATCACGAAGGTGTTGCCTGGGAACTCCAGCAACGCATCTTCCAGCGCACGCAGCGTTTCGATGTCCAGGTCGTTGGACGGTTCGTCGAGCAGCAGCACGTTGCCGCCCTGCAGCAGCGTCTTGGCCATGTGCAGACGGCCGCGCTCGCCACCGGAGAGCGCACCGACCATCTTCTGCTGGTCCTGGCCCTTGAAGTTGAAGCGGCCGATGTAGGCGCGCGACTGAATCTCCACACCGTTGATGTTGAGTATATCCAGGCCGCCAGCGATTTCCTGGAACACGTTGTGGTTGCCTTCCAGTGCATCGCGGCTCTGGTCCACGTAGGACAGCTGCACGGTGGGGCCGACCACGATTTCGCCGGAATCGGGCTTTTCCTGGCCAGTGATCATCTTGAACAGGGTCGACTTACCGGCACCGTTGGGGCCGATGATGCCGACGATGGCGCCGGGCGGCACAATCATCGACAGGTTGTCGATCAGCAGACGGTCGCCGAACTTCTTGGAGACGTTCTTGAACTCCATCACCGAGTTGCCCAGGCGCTCGCCCGGCGGGATGAAAATCTCGTTGGTCTCATTGCGGCGCTGATAATCGACCGACTGCAGTTCTTCCAGGCGGGCCAGACGCGCCTTGCCCTTGGTGCGACCGCCCTTGGCGTTCTGCCGCGACCATTCCAGTTCCTTCTGGATCGCCTTCTGGCGTGACTTTTCCTGGTTGTCTTCCTGCTTGAGGCGCTCGTCCTTCTGGGTCAGCCAGTCGGTGTAGTTACCCTTCCACGGAATGCCGCGGCCGCGGTCCAGCTCCAGGATCCACTCGGCGGCGTTGTCCAGGAAGTAGCGATCATGCGTCACCGCCACCACGGTGCCGGTGTAGCGCGCCAGGAACTGTTCCAGCCACTCCACCGATTCGGCGTCCAAATGGTTGGTCGGTTCGTCGAGCAGCAGCATGTCCGGCTTCTGCAGCAGCAGGCGGCACAGCGCCACGCGGCGCTTTTCACCACCGGACAGCTTGCCCACGATGGCTTCCCACGGCGGCAGGCGCAGCGCATCGGCGGCCACGTCCAGCTGGTTTTCCAGGGTGTGCGCATCGCCCGCGGCCAGGATCGCTTCCAGGCGTTCCTGTTCCTTGGCCAGCGCGTCGAAATCGGCGCCTTCTTCGGCATAAGCCACATACACCGCATCCAGCGCGGCCTGGGCCTGCAGTACATCGCCCACACCTTCTTCCACCGCCTCGCGCACGGTGTGCTCGGGGTTGAGCTGCGGTTCCTGGGCCAGATAACCGACCTTGATGCCGGCCTGTGGACGGGCTTCGCCTTCGAAGTCGGTGTCCACGCCGGCCATGATCTTCAGCACCGTCGACTTGCCCGCGCCGTTCAGGCCAAGCAGGCCGATCTTGGCGCCCGGGAAGAAGCTCAGCGAGATGTCCTTGATGATCTGCCGCTTGGGCGGGACCACCTTGCTGACGCGGTTCATGGTGTAGATATATTGCGACATGGGTGCTCCGTGGACGCAGGCAGCCCGCCGGCCGAGGCCGGAGGCGGCGGAAAAGGGATTGCGGCAATTATACGGGCAAGTGCCCGGGGCCGCGGCAGACGGGCGTGTAGCTAAACGGCAGCCTACCTATTACCTGAATAGGCGTTTTCGTAATCGATTCCAGCAAGAATGCGTTAAGGCGAGCAGCGTCTTAATGAAATTGCGACATCGCAAACAGGAGCTGGTCATGAACCGCAATCGCATCGTCACTGTTGTGCTTTCTTCCATCCTGGCGTTGGGCTCCATGGCCCCGGCTGCGTTCGCCGGCGACTGGGACCGCGACCACGATCGCCGCGGGCATGACCGCGACGATCGCCACGACCGCGGCCGCGATCATCGCGGCAACTGGGGCAACGACCGTCGCGACTGGCGCGATGACCGCCGGGCCGAACGTCGCGACGACCGCCGCTATTACGGCAACGGTTACCGCGAGGGCTATCGCGATGCCCGCTATCAGGACCGTCGCTACGACCGCAACCGGGTCTATGTCTACGATCGCCCCACCTACTACCGCGCTGGCCCGCCGCCGCGCCCGTATTGGGCCCGTGGCCAGCGTTATCACGGACCGGTCTATGTTGTGAACGACTATGACCGCTACAACCTGCGTCGCCCGCCGTACGGCTACCGTTGGCAGCGCGACAACACCGGCAATCTGCTGCTGGTCGCCATCGCCACCGGCGTCATCGCCGACCTGGTCCTCAACAACTGAGCAGGCACCGGGTTGCTCGCCGAGCAATCGGGCCGGTCATCACACAAAGGCGCACTTCGGTGCGCCTTTGCCGTTTGCGCCGCGCGCCGGCCGACCGGGCGCATTGCCGCAACAGCAGCGCGATTGGTCACCCGTGCGGCGGGGGCTTACAATCGGCGGCCCTACTGGCTGCAGCTGCCCCGGAGCTTCGAATGTTCTCGCGCGACGTCCGACTGGAAACCTACGACCCCGAACTGGCCAAGGCCATCGCCGCTGAAGTTGGCCGCCAGGAGGATCACGTCGAACTGATCGCCAGCGAGAACTACTGCAGCGCGCTGGTGATGGAGGCCCAGGGCAGCCAGCTGACCAACAAATACGCCGAAGGCTATCCGGGCAAGCGCTATTACGGCGGTTGCGAGTTTGTCGACATCGCCGAGCAACTGGCGATCGACCGCATCAAGCAGGTATTTGGTGCCGACTACGCAAACGTGCAGCCGCACAGCGGCTCGCAGGCCAACCAGGCGGTCTATCTGGCGCTGCTGCAGCCCGGCGACACCATCCTGGGCATGAGTCTGGCCCATGGTGGCCACCTGACCCACGGTGCCAAGGTCAATGTCTCCGGCAAGCTGTTCAAGGCGGTGCAGTACGGCGTCGACGAGCAGGGCCTGATCGATTACGACGAGGTCCAGCGCCTGGCCACCGAGCACACGCCGAAGATGGTCGTGGCCGGTTTCTCTGCGTACTCGCAGAAGATCGACTGGGCGCGCTTCCGCGCCATCGCCGACAGTGTGGGTGCGTATCTGTTCGTCGACATGGCGCACGTCGCCGGCCTGGTTGCCGCCGGCGTCTATCCGAGTCCGATGGAGCATGCGCACGTGGTCACCTCGACCACCCACAAGACCCTGCGCGGCCCGCGCGGCGGCATCATCGTGGCCAAGGGCGCCAGCGAAGAGCTGCAGAAGAAGCTGCAGTCGATCGTGTTCCCCGGCATCCAGGGTGGCCCGTTGATGCACGTGA
Source organism: Xanthomonas sp. Leaf148 (assembly GCF_001423585.1). Taxonomy (GTDB): domain Bacteria; phylum Pseudomonadota; class Gammaproteobacteria; order Xanthomonadales; family Xanthomonadaceae; genus Xanthomonas. The sequence goes on from NZ_LMOP01000009.1 coordinate 266,999, forward strand.
TCGCGGCGAAAGCGGTCGCGTTCAAGGAAGCGCTGGAACCGGCCTTCAAGACCTACCAGCAGCAGGTGGTCAAGAACGCCCAGGCCATGGCCAACACGCTGATCGCGCGCGGCTACAAGATCGTCTCCGGCGGCACCGAGAACCACCTGATGCTGGTCGACATGATCGGCCGCGATGTCTCCGGCAAGGATGCAGAGGCCGCGCTCGGCAAGGCCCACATCACCGTCAACAAGAATGCAGTACCCAACGACCCGCGTTCGCCATTCGTGACCTCGGGCCTGCGCCTGGGCACCCCGGCCATCACCACGCGCGGTTACAAGGAGCAGGACAGCATCGACCTGGCCAACTGGATCGCCGACGTGCTGGATGCTCCGGCCGACGAAGCAGTGCTGGCCAAGGTGCGCGATGCAGTAACTGCGCAGTGCAAGAAGTATCCGGTGTATGGCTGAGGTGCCGGGATTGGTGATTCGGGATTGGGGATGCGCGGCAAGCGCGTCCTTGTTCCTGCTGTTGCCAATCCCTAATCCCCACTCACCAATCTCGGCAACCTGATGCACTGCCCCTTTTGCCAGCACAACGACACCCGCGTGATCGATTCGCGGGTGTCCGAAGACGGCACGACGATTCGTCGGCGCCGTGAGTGCGAGGCGTGCGGCGAGCGTTTCAGCACCCTGGAAACCATCGAGCTGAAACTGCCGACGGTGGTCAAGAGCGATGGCGGGCGCGAGGCGTTCGACGCGCGCAAGCTGCGCACCAGCTTCGACCGCGCGCTGCAGAAACGCCCGGTGTCCGAAGAGCAGATCGAAGCGGCGGTGCGCGCGGTGGTGCATCAGCTGCGGATGTCCGGCGAGCGCGAAGTGGGTTCGCTACGCGTGGGCGAATACGTGATGGTCGAGCTGCGCAAACTCGACCATGTGGGCTATGTGCGCTTCGCCTCGGTGTATCGCAGTTTTCAGGACGTAGCCGATTTCCGCGAAGAAATCGAAAAGCTCGAACGCGAGCTTCCGGTCGGTAGCGAGCAATTGCCGCTGCTGGAAGCGGCGCTGGAACGTGCCGGCAAACCCGGTAAGCGCTGAGCGCATGCGCATCGCCTGCGTGGCGGACACGCCAGAACATTTGCCTGCCATCGCGCAGGCGCATCTGCAGGCCTTCGGCAGCCTGTTACCGGACTGGAACATCGACGAAGCGTTGAGCGAACTGCGCAGCCATACCCGCGATGGCGTGATTCCCACCACCTGGGTCGCGCTCGATCAGTCGCACTGGCTCGGTTCGGTCAGCCTGCTGGAGAACGACGATGGCCGCATCCGGCAATGGTCGCCCTGGCTGGCATCGCTGTACGTGCAGCCGCAGGCGCGCGGGCAGGGCATCGGCGAAGCACTGGTGGCGCACTGCGTGCGTGCGGCTGCGCAATTGCAGGTGCCGCTGCTGTATCTGTATTGCCAACCTGCGCTGGTGCCGTTTTATCAGCGGCTTGGCTGGCACACGCATGCCGAGCTATTGCTTGGCCCGATGCAGATCGTGGTGATGGCCATCGCGCCGGAGGGAGCAACGCAATGAACGTGACGGCCGACGACCACCGCTGGATGGCGCAGGCACTGCGCCTGGCAGAACGCGGTGCCTACACCACGCGCCCCAATCCAATGGTGGGCTGCGTGATCGTGCGCGATGGCATGTGCGTGGGCGAAGGCTTCCATCAACGCGCCGGTGGCCCGCATGCCGAAGTGTTCGCACTGCGCGCTGCCGGCGAGCGTGCACGCGGAGCGACCGCGTATGTGACGTTGGAGCCGTGCGCGCATTACGGGCGCACGCCGCCGTGCGCATTGGCCTTGATCGAGGCTGGCGTGGCGCGCGTGGTCGCGGCGATGGCCGACCCGTTTCCGCAGGTCAACGGCGGTGGTTTCGCGCTGCTGCGCGAGGCGGGGATCGAGGTGGTCAGCGGCGTGCTGCAGGCGCAGGCGCGCGCGCTCAATCGTGGATTTTTGTCGCGGGTGGAGCGTGGCCGCCCGTGGCTGCGGGTCAAGCTGGGCGCCAGCCTGGATGGGCGCACTGCGCTGGCCAGCGGCGAGTCGAAGTGGATCACCGGTGCCGACGCACGTGCCGACGTGCAACGCTGGCGCGCGCGTGCCGGTGCCATCCTGACCGGTGCCGGCACGGTGCTGGCCGACGATCCGGCGATGACGGTGCGTCTGGGCGATGACACACCTTTCGTGCCGCCGTTGCGGGTCGTACTGGATGCGCGCTTGCGCACCCTGGAGTGCGAGAAGATTCGCCAGGGCGATGCACCGACGCTCTATCTACATGGCAACGCTGCATCAGCGACGCCGCTGCACAACGCCGAGTTCGTCGGGATGCCACTGCACGACGGTCGCTTCGATCTGGGAGCGGTGTTGGCGCTGCTGGCCGAGCGCGGCATCAACGAAGTGCACGCCGAAGCCGGCGCAACCCTGAGCGGCGCGCTGCTGCAAGCTGGTCTGGTCGACGAACTGCTGGTCTATCTGGCGCCGGTGGTGCTGGGGGATGCCGCCAGACCGTTGTTGGCCGGGCTTGGCATCGACACCATGGCGCAGCGTCGCACGCTGCATCTGGCCGATGTGCGCCAACTTGGCCAGGACCTGCGGCTGCGCTATCTGCCTGGTGCCGTTGAATGAGCGCTGGCTCTGATGCAAGAGAACGTTGCAGGCTGCTGATTCTGTAGCTCACGTGTTCTGTAAGCGTTGAAGCTTGAGGGTGACCTTACCGAATGCATAGCCTGCCGGGGGCAGGGCGGGCCCGAAAGGACCAACGATGCAGACGACGGTTAGACACTGCCTACCAACACGTGCTCTTAAGCCTCTTTAGATGAAGCTCACTTTTCTTCTTGTCATCGGATTTCTCACTATGACCATGGACACTGCACAAGCCCGGCAGTTTGCGGAAGGGCAAGTCTGGGAATACCGCAGCAGGGCCGAAGAGCCGGGATCGACGCTGCAGATCAACAGGATCGAGATCGAGCCGAAGATTGGCGAAGTGTTCCATATCAGCGTTCGCGACGTTCGGGTAAAAAATGCGCGTGCGCCCAACGCCATCTCAACGGAGTTGCCGCATTCTCCGGTGTCCAGAACGACACTCGAAAGCTCCGTCACGACGCTTGTCGGCCAGGCCGCGGTGAACCCGGAGTATCTGGAGGGCTACACAACCTGGCGGACTGCTTTTGAAGAAGGCAACGCTGGAGTTTTCACGATCCCCGTCAGTGAGATCGTCGATGTCATCGAAACCACGATCAATCAGTAGCAGGATGCGGCGTTGGTGTCGTGGTCGACGGCATGCTCCGGCTTCTGGACGTTTCTGGATGCAAATCGCAGCAAGCGTGCGTGCGATGTTGCAGGCGCTAGAGACGCGGCTTCCACCACCCATTCTGCTGGTTGTGCTTGCAGCCGTCGCGAAACGCGTTTGCCTTCAGGGGCACCCTAATCGCGCCAGGAGTGGCTGACAAAAAAGGCTCCGCAAGCGGAGCCTTTTTTGTAGCTGCAGCGCGTCGATCAGAAGCTTGCGCGCACGCCGACACGGTACTGATTGGCGTTGTCGATGAACTGGACTTCGCCGACCAGGCCCCAGGTCGGGGTGAAGTTCACCTGGCCGCCGAGTGTGCCGACGAATTCGCCTTCGTCCACGTCGCTGCCGTCGATGTAGCCGGCCTTGATCCATGCTTCGGTCCGCGGCGAGGGCTTGCCACGCAGGCCGAGGTTACCGAAGCCCAGGCTGCTGGTGTCGGAGGAGTCGTCGATCGAACGGCCGCGCAGGCGCAGGTCGGATTCGACCTTGGAGCGCAGCACGCTGATGTCGGCGATGAACTCGACACGCTCGGTCATTTCCTGGCGATAGCCGATACCGAAGCTGGCCTGCTGCAAGGTGCCTTCGAGCACAAAGCCAGAGCCGAGGTTGAAATCCTTGGTGGCGCGCTGGTAGCCGGCGAGCAGGTAGACCGGCTCGGCAATCTTCCACGAACCGCGCAGGTAGCCGCCGTCGAGATCGTCCGAATCGCCGTTCACGGTGATTTCGGTGCGGTTCCAGCCGCCTTCGACGTAGCTGTAGCTCAGGCCTTCAGCAGCGGCGGCAAACGGGGTGGCGGCCAGCAGGGCAGCCAGAATCAGGGTGGTGCGCATAAGTGTTCTCTCTGAGTTGATGTCCGTGTCTTCCGGCCTGTTGCAGGCTGGAAAAAAGCGCGACGTCTCCCGCCGCGGCGCGCAATTTAACAGACTCTTCACAAAACTGGCTATGGGGAAATTCCTGACACGACACAGCGTCCTGTTGGCCTTAGCTGGTGGTCAGCAATGGCGCCGATGCGCGCTGTTAAACTGCGCCGGCCGGTTCGCCGGTACTTACGAACGTCTTCAGGGCGGGGTGCGATTCCCCACCGGCGGTAGGCACGTGCAAGCGTGCGAGCCCGCGAGCGCTTCGCAGCGGTGTCCGGGGCGTTATGTGCCGGGCGTGGTGCGAAGGTCAGCAGATCCGGTCCGATGCCGGAGCCGACGGTATAGTCCGGATGAAAGAAGACGGCCAACGCGCAGCCCTTGCGGCTGTGCGCGCGCCTGTTTGCTTTGCCTTGCGGCGTTTTTCGCTCAACTTCTGCGAGAAACGACTATGTCTTTGCATTACCTGTCGCGTTGCATCGCGACCTTCCATCGCGCCAACTCACCCCGATCGCTACTGCAAACGGGGGTGTGCTGATGTTTACTGGAATCATTGAAGGCGTGGGCCGTCTGGCGGCGCGCCAACCGCAGGGTGGCGATGTGCGGTTTACCTTCGCTGTCGGCAGCTTGCCGTTCGACGCGGTCCAATTGGGCGAAAGCATCGCGATCAATGGCGTTTGCCTGACCGTGATCGCGTTCGACGCGAGCAGTTTTCAGGCCGATGCGTCTACCGAAACCCTGTCGCTGACCACCTTGGGCGCGTTGCCGGAAGGCGCGGTGATCAATCTGGAACGTGCGATGCGCCCGACCGACCGCCTGGGCGGGCATCTGGTCAGTGGCCACGTCGATGGGCTGGGTCAGGTGCAATCGGTGCACGAGGATGCGCGCGCGCAGCGCTGGCGGTTTGCGGCGCCACCGGCGGTGTTGCGCTACGTGGCCAAGAAGGGCTCGATCTGCGTGGATGGTGTCAGCCTCACCGTCAACGAAGTGGACCAGGATGGCTTTGAAGTGGCGTTGATTCCGCACACGGTCGCCAATACCGCGTTTGCGGCCACTGCGGTGGGCGCTGCGGTGAATCTGGAAATCGATCTGGTCGCGCGCTATGTCGAACGTTTGCTCGGCACGCGGGGTGAGGCATGAATTTCGCGCCGGTTCCCGAGCTGATCGAAGAGTTGCGTGCCGGGCGCATGGTGGTGATCGTCGATGACGAAGACCGCGAAAACGAGGGCGATCTGATCATGGCCGCCGAGCTGGTCAAGCCGTCGGACATCAATTTCATGGTGACCCATGCGCGCGGGCTGGTGTGTCTGTCGCTGACCCGCGAGCGGTGCGCGCAACTCGGCCTGGCGCCGATGGTGCGCAATAACACCGCGCAGTTTCAGACCAACTTCACCGTCAGCATCGAGGCGGCCGAGGGCGTCACCACCGGTATTTCGGCGTACGACCGTGCGCACACGGTGCGGACCGCGGTGCGCCCGGATGCCAAGCCGCAGGACCTGAGTCAGCCGGGTCACATCTTCCCGCTGATTTCGCAGCCCGGTGGCGTGTTGACCCGTGCCGGGCACACCGAAGCCGCCAGCGATCTGCCGATGCTGGCGGGGCTGGAACCGGCCGGCGTGCTGGTGGAAGTGCTCAACCCGGATGGCAGCATGGCGCGCCGCCCGCAGCTGGAAGTGTTCGCCCGCGAGCATGGGCTGAAGATGGGCTCGATCGCCGATCTGATCGCGTACCGCCTGGCCAACGAGCACACCGTCGAGCGGGTGGACGAGCGCGACATCACTACCGAGTTCGGGCCGTTCAAACTGGTGACCTACCGCGACCGCATCGCGCACGACCTGCACTTTGCGCTGGTGCGCGGCGCGGCCGATCCGCACACCCCCACGCTGGTGCGCGTGCAGGTGGAAAACCCGCTGGCCGATCTGCTGCATTGGCAGCGCGATGATTTCGGGGTGGCCGCCACCGATGCCTTGCGTGCGATCGCTGCCGAAGGGCAGGGCGTGATGGTGGTGCTGTCGGCACCGCGCGACAGCGAATCGCTGTTGGCGCGGCTGCGTCAGCAGCCCGAAGCTTCCGCCAACGCCAAGGATGTCAGCCAGTGGCGTCGCAACGGTGCCGGCGCGCAGATCCTGGCCGAACTGGGCCTGGGCAAGCTGCGCGTGCTGGGCACCCCGCGCCGCCAGGTCGGCCTGGCCGGCTTCGGGCTGGAAGTGGTGGAGTATCTGGAATGCCACGCGGGCGAAGCGGTGCGTTCGGTGCCGCCGACCGCGATGCCGTAGCGCATCCAGTCCCGGCAGCGCGTGGTGGCTAGCGGGTGCGGGCGTCGAAGGAGCGGGTGGCGGTGATGTCGCCCGTGGCCCGTAGACAACCGCATGCCGCTGGCACAACGCGCTGCAGCTGGTGCACCAGGGCGTCCAGGACGCCCGGCAGTGTCTGCTTCGGCAGACCGCTGCCTCACATGTCGGCCGGGCCTGGGCCCGGCAGCTGTTAAACTCCTTGCCCCCTCGAGTTGCCGACCCGCATGACCCACTACGAAGGCGATCTTCGCCCCACCACCGCGCGCTTTGCGATCATCGCAAGCCGCTGGAATGCCCGTATCACCGACGTGCTGGTTGCCGGTGCACGCCAGAGCCTGGCCGGCAACGGCGTCGGCGAGGACGCCATCGACGTGATCCGCGTGCCGGGCGCCTGGGAAATTCCGATCGCTGCCAACCGCGTGGCGCAGTCCGGCCAGCACGGCGCGATCATCGCGCTGGGCTGCGTGATCCGTGGCGATACCCGCCACTACGAACATGTGGCCGACCTGTGTGCCGAAGGCCTGATGAGCGTGCAATTGCAGACCGGCGTGCCGGTGCTCAATGGCGTGCTGGCGGTCGAGCGGGTGGAAGATGCCGAGGCGCGTGCCGGCGGCAGCCATGGCAACAAGGGCGAGGAATGCGCGCTTGCCGCACTGGAACTGGTGAATTTGATGGAGTTGTTGCCATGAGCAAGTCCGGTGGACATGCCCGCCACGGCCGTCGCGACGGTATCGACCCGGTGCTGCGCTCGCGCGCGCGCCGCCGCGCCTTGCAGGCGGTGTATGCCTGGCAGATCTCGGGTGGTTTCGCCAAGCAGGTGATCGGCCAGTTTGCGCATGAGCAGGCGCACGAAGTGGCCGACCTGGCGTACTTCGAAAGCCTGGTGGAAGGCGTGCTCACCCATCGCGCCGAGCTGGATACTGCGTTGACGCCGTATCTGGATCGCGGCGTGGAAGAGGTCGATGCGATCGAGCGTGCGGTGCTGCGTCTGGCCGCCTTTGAACTGCTGCATCGGCAGGACGTGCCATACCGCGTGGTGATCAACGAAGCGATCGAAACCGCCAAGCGCTTCGGCTCCGAACACGGCCACACCTACGTCAACGGCGTGCTGGATCGCGCTGCGGTGGAGTGGCGCAAGGTCGAGTCGGGCGGCGTCAGCGGCGCCTGAGCCGCGGGAATCGGGAGTCGGGAATGGGGAATCGTGAAGAGCCCCACTGCTCGCGACCACCCGCCGCATTTGCGATTCTCCATTCTCCATTCTCCATTCTCCATTCCCGATTCCCGATTCCCGATTCCCGTTGCCATGCCCGAATTCGATCTGATTGCGCGTCTGCGCACGCGCATCGCCGCGCGTGCCGATGTGCCGCTGGGCATCGGCGACGACGCGGCGTTGCTGCAGCCGCCGGCCGGCGAGCAGTTGGCCATCACTGCCGACACGCTCAATGCCGGTGTGCATTTTCCGCACGAAACGCTGCCCGACGATCTGGGCTGGAAGACGCTGGCGGTCAACCTGTCCGACCTTGCCGCGATGGGCGCACAGCCGCGCTGGTGCACCTTGTCGCTGTCCTTGCCGCACGATGATCTGGCGTGGGTGGACGCATTTGCCGATGGATTCTTCGCGCTTGCCGATGCGCATGGCATCGCGTTGGTCGGCGGCGACACCACGCGCGGGCCGTTGTCGTGCGCGGTCACCGCGATCGGCAGCGTGCCGCCGGGGGCTGCGCTGCGTCGCGATGGCGCGCGGGTGGGCGATGACGTGTGGGTGACCGGCCAGCTGGGCGAAGCGGCGGCGGCGTTGTCGCTGTGGCAGGCCGGCGCGTTGGATGTCACGCGTGTGGCAGCGGATCCATTGCATGAAGCATGGCGCAGCCGTTTGCTGCGTCCGCAGCCGCGCGTGCAGGCAGGATTGCGGCTGCGTGGGCTTGCCCATGCCTGCGTGGATGTCTCCGACGGCCTGCTAGCGGATCTGGGCCATCTGTGCGAGCGCAGTGGTGTGGGCGCCCACCTGACGTTGACTGACTTGCCGCAGATGCCGTGCAGCGATGGAATCAGCGCGTTGCAGTGCATCGGCTGGCAATTGGGCGGCGGCGACGACTACGAACTGTGTTTTACCGCTGCCCCACAGCACCGTGATGCGGTGCTGCAGGCAATGGCATTTGCCGGCGTGGCTGCCACGCGCATCGGCCAGATCGTTGCCGCACCAGGCGTGGTGGTGCACGACGCCGACGGCCATCCCTGGCAACCGCCACAGCGTGGGTATCAGCACTTCGTCGGTTGAGGGAGTGGCGGCTGGTGCTGCTGCGCTGACGGGTCACGAAAGCTAGCGCTGGGCGGTGTGTCAGTTGTGGCGGTGCCAGCCGGGCGATGCGCATCGGCGAGCGTGGTAGGGCGCGTCTCCGAACTGCCTGCGTTGCCGAGCGCGGTGCTGCGGGGCGACGTTCTAGGTCTCACCCGTCCTGCCGATGTGTTTCGCGAAGACAAAACGGCCACGCGATATCGCGCTGGTTGCAGCACGGCTATGCCTCTGAAAAATTCGGTCGCAGTGGCGCCATGAGGGCGTGTGTCGAGTGGGGCGGTTGTGTCGGCGGCTCGGCGGCTCAACGCCCGTGCTTCATTACCGGCATCAAATTCGTGCCTCCCGCCTCCCGCCTCCCGCCTCCCGCCTCTCGAGTCCCGAGTCCCAATCCCCAATCCCCAATCCCCAATCCCCAATCCCCAATCCCCAATCCCCAATCCCCAATCCCCAATCCCCGCCTTGAACCCATACCGTACCGTCTGGTACGTTCGCCGGGTTCTCCCCCGAACCACGGATGCATGGCAGTTGCCGCTGGGCTATCCCGGCCCGGCTTTGCGTGGGAGAGAGCAGCATGAACAAGGTTTGGATCCGTGGCATCGCCGCGGTGGCGTTGCTGGTGTCGTCGGCATCGGCCGCGGCAGGCGCCTTCAGCAAGACCTACGAGCGCATCCCCGGCTGGGATGGCACGCCGATGGGGGCGCTGGTGCTGGTGCCGCAGGGGCAGGGAAGCGGGCCGTTTCCGCTGATCGTGATGCCGGCCAGTTGGTCGTTGCCCAATCTGGAATATCTGGGCCGCGCCACTCAGCTGGCCAGCGATGGCTATGTCGTCGTCAGCTACACCTCGCGCGGGTTCTGGGATTCGGCCGGGCAGATCGACATCGCCGGGCCGGACACCGTAGAAGACGTCAGTGCGGTCATCGATTGGGCGCTGGCGCATACGCCGGCCAACCCGAATGCGATCGGCGCGTCCGGCATCTCCTATGGCGCGGGCATCAGCCTGCTGGCCGCCGAGCGCGACCCGCGCATCAAGGCAGTGGCTGCGCTCAGTGGCTGGGCCGATCTGGAGGCCTCGCTGTATTCCAATCGCACCGTCAGCCAGCAAGGTGTTGGGCTGCTGGTCGGCGCTGGCGCATTGACCGGACGTGCTGGCCCGGATCTGGCGCAGATCGGTACGAAAGTGGCGCAGGGCGATTTCGATGGTGCGGTGCAGGGCTTCCTGCCGCAGGCGGCCTCGCGCAGCCCGGTCACCGACGTGGCCGCGCTCAACGCGCGCGGCACCGCAGTGCTGCTGGGCAATGCCTTCAACGATGGCTTGTTCCCGCCGAATCAAACCATCGCCTTCTTCAATCAGCTGCGCGGGCCCAAGCAACTGCTGCTGAGCCAGGGCGATCACGCCACCACAGAACTGCCCGGCGCCTTGGGCCTGCCCAACCAGGTTTACACCGCCGCCACGCGTTGGTTCGATCGCCACCTCAAGCAAGTGCGCAATGGCGTGGATGCCGAAGCGCCGGTGCGGCTATCGCCGCGCGCCGGGCAATGGCTGACGTATCCGGATTGGGCATCGGTGCAGCAAGGCACCACGCGCCTGGGTCTGTCTGCACCGGCCGGGCTGCTCAGCCCCACCGGCGGATTGATCGCTGGCACGGCCAGCGGATGGCAATCGCGCATTGCCACCGACGTGCCGACCCTGGCCGACTCTGGCGTGGTGCTGGTCAGCGGCCTGTTGCAAGGCATCGGCTTGCCGGTGACCACCTCGATTCCGCTGGTCACGCGTGTTGGCGCGGCGGTATGGGTTGGGTCGCCGGCTAGCGGTGTGCGTCAGCTGGCGGGCAGTCCGTCGTTACGCATCACGGTGGTGCCCACGCAATCGAAGGTGAGCCTGTTTGCGTATCTGTACCGCATGGACGCGTTGGGCATTGCCTCGTTGATCACGCATGCGCCTTACTCGCTGCGCGATGCAACGCCCGGCCGCGCGGTAACCCTGGACTGGTCGCTGCAGGCCGCCGCCACCGAAATCCCCGCAGGGCAGCGATTGGTGTTGGTCATCGATACCCGCGATACGCGCTACACCGATGCAAGCGATGGCGGCGGCTTGGTGACGTTTACCTCGCCGGTGGCAACGCCATCGGTGTTGAACGTACCGCTGCGGTAAGGCGTCAGGGCAATACCGAGCCCTCGTTTGCTCACATCAGCGGTGGATGATTGCCATGACCTGTGTTCGCCTTGCCATTGCACTTGCGTGGCTGCTGTGCAGATTGCGAACAAATGGGATTTTCTCTTTGGCCTTGTTGCGGCATGGATGCCGCTAGGGAGCCTCGAGTCATCGGTTGATGGTGTATTTCGCTAACGGGTAGGGCAACGCGTCCTGCGATCACACTGGCTTGGGTTTTCAGATGCTGCCAAAGTGCGCTCGCACCTCTGCATGTCGTTGCGTTCGATGAGCGACGGCGAGAAGCCGGTGATCTGTGCGGTCGCTGCAGGGCCCTTGCCCGCCCACCATCACGGGACACGCCGCAAGTACGTCCTTGTAGGCTCTTACGCGGCATCCATGCCGCGTGAGGTCCCGCGACGGTGGGCGGGCAAGGGCCATTCGAGAATGTCGGTATGCGTGGTTAAAAGCAGGGCATCGTTTGCGTGCGGTGCTGTGGCGAGCAGATGAGTTTCTACTCCTCGCTTTTTTATGGGAAGAGCCCACATATAAAAATAATGTACTCACGTACAGCAATCGTGTCGTTACGTCTGTAGCTGAGTCGTCAGCCGCATCAGCTCAATCAACCCCACAACGTCATCTATCTGCGCCACTGCGTGTCGCCGTTCCATCCGCACGCAACCAACTCGACAGGCGCACTGTCCTGGCCGGTTCCGGGACCGTGTGGCGGCATGGATGCCGCCACCGAGCCTCCACGGACGGATTCACGGCGTGTCCCGGAACCGGCCAGGGCAGTGCGCCCTCGACCAATCGCCTCGACCAATCGCCGCTCAAGCACCCACCCTCAGCCAAACCAACCAATCGCCCGCATCCAAGCCGTAACCGCACACAGGCGAGCAAACAATCCAGGCACCGAGCAACCACCGCGCGGCCGCTTTTATGCAGAATTTACGCGGTGCCCATGGCATGTCCATAGCGACTTTACGCAGCTCGGGACGAGACTGCGCGCAGTGGCGGAGCGGTTCCGCCGTGGACGACCCTGATGCATCCCTTGACCTGTCTGCTCCATCGGCGCTGCGCGCGCGGTGCGGCAGCGCCTTGCCTTGTTGTCATGCAGCTGCCGCATGCGCCCGCGCGCAGCGCAGCGGCCTTGCGCCCTTGTGCGCGTCACGGGGAGTAGCCGACATGCCTGCCTGGTTGTCCCTGCTGTGCGGCGTGGCCGTACTCGTTGCCGCGGCTTACCTGTTGTACGTGGTGCTGCGGCCCGAAGACTTCTGATGCGAGTGCGCTCCAATGAGTGAAACCTTTCTTGTTTATGCGCTGGCCATCGTGCTGGCGTGGCCCCTGGGTCGTTATCTGGCGGCGGTGATGCGTGGTGCGCCGATGCGTGGCGATGCGCTGTTCGGCTGGATCGAACGGCCGTTGTACGCATTGCTCGGCACCCGCCCGCAGCAGGGCATGTCGTGGCGCGGCTACACCATCGCGTTTCTGCTCAGCAACCTGGTGGTCGGGCTGCTGACCTTGGGCGTGTTCATGACCCAGGCGTGGCTGCCGTTCAATCCGGATGGCATTCCCAACATGCGCTGGGATACCGCGCTGCACACCATGGTGTCGTTCCTCACCAATACCAATCAGCAGCATTACTCCGGCCAGGCGCAGCTGTCGTACCTGGCGCAGATGACCGGCATCGTCGGCCTGCAGGTGGTGACGCCGATGATGGGTCTGGCGTTGGCGGTAGCAACCTTGCGCGCGTTGTTCGGTGGGCGCGCCGTCGCACGCGTGTCCGATGGCGCGTTGGCAGCGGACGCGACAGCGAGCGCCCGGCCAGGAATGACCGAGCAGGACGACCCGCAGACGGCGTTGGCGCGCCATGCAGGGCAGCAGCCAACGTCAGGCGCAGAGGCGCTGCCCGAGGCCGATGTCGGCAACTACTGGGCCGACGTCATCCGTGCCAGCGTGCGCGTGCTGTTGCCGCTGTCTCTGGTGTGGGCCATGTTGCTCGGCTGGCAAGGCGTGCCATCCACGCTGCAAGGCGCTGCTACGGCCGCACCGCTGGACAGCAGCGCCGGCATGACCACGCAGACCATTCCGGTGGGACCGGTGGCGGCGATGGTGGCGGTCAAGCAGCTCGGCACCAACGGCGGTGGCTGGTATGGCCCCAATAGTTCGGTGGCATTGGAAAACCCCACGCCGTTGAGCAACGTGCTGGAAACCCTGGCACTGGTGCTGCTGCCGATGAGCGTGGTGTTCATGGTCGGCTATCTGACCGGGCGCAAGCGACTCACGGCCTTGGTGTTCGGCACCATGTTGACGATGTCGGCTGCATCCACGGCCTTGTTGATGTGGTCCGAAGCGCATTCGGCCAGTGCCGCCTCGCCGGCCTTGATGGAAGGCAAGGAAGTACGCATCGGCGCCGATGCTTCCGCGCTCTGGGCGGCGTTGACCACGCAGACGTCCAATGGCTCGGTCAATGCAATGCACGATTCGCTGGCGCCGCTGAGTGGTCTGGTCACGTTGGTGGATATGCTGATCAACGCCATCTGGGGCGGCATCGGCTGTGGCCTGCAGCAATTTGTGGTGTACCTGTTATTGAGCGTGTTTCTGGCCGGTTTGATGACTGGGCGCACGCCCGAATTGTTCGGCCGCAAGATCGAAGCGCGCGAAGTGCAGTTGCTGGCACTGCTGATTTTGTTGCAGCCGCTGGTGGTGCTGGGCTTTACCGCGGTGGCACTGGCGGTGCCGGCATTGACCGGCAATTCCAATCCGGGCTTCCACGGCATCAGCCAGGTGTTCTATGAGTACACCTCGGCTTTCGCCAACAACGGCTCGGGTTTTGAAGGGCTGGGCGATGCCACGTATTGGTGGAATCTGAGTTGCTCGGTGGTGCTGGCCCTGGGCCGCTACCCGGCCTTGATCCTGCCGTTGATGGTGGCTGCACGCATGGCGGTAAAGCGGCGCGCGCCCGAATCGGCCGGCAGCCTGCAGGTGGAAACACCCACCTTTGCGCTGACCTTGATGGCGATCGTGCTCGTGCTGACCGTGCTGCAGTTCATGCCGGCACTGGTGCTGGGCCCCATCGCTGAACACCTCGCCCTGGCGGCGTCCTGAGAATGAGCATGTCTACGATCGATACAACTGAAAAACGCGAGCGCGGTGACGCAGCGTTGTTCGATGCTGCGGTGCTGATCGCAGCGATGCGTGCGGCCTTTATCAAGCTGTCGCCACGGCATCTGCTGCGTAGCCCGGTGATGGCGGTAGTGATGGGCGGCACGCTGCTGGCAGCGGTGATCACCGCCAGCGGCTATGGCAATGCCGGTTTTGGCTGGGCAGTGACGGTGATCTTGTTTGTCACCGTGTTGTTCGGCAATTTTGCCGAAGCCATTGCCGAAGCGCGTGGCCGTGGGCAGGCGGCATCGTTGCGCCGTGCGCGCAAGGACCTGATCGCGCGTCGCGTCGAAACCGCATTGGGTGGGCGCGAAACCCGCGTGCCGGCGGCCGAGCTGCGTCCAGGCGATTACGTGATGGTGTCCGAAGGCGAATTCGTCCCGGCCGATGGCGAGATCGTGCGCGGCCTTGCCACCATCAACGAAGCGGCGGTGACCGGCGAATCGGCACCGGTGCTGCGCGAAGCCGGCACCGATCGCAGTGGCGTAATCGGCGGCACACGGGTGCTGTCCGACGAGATCGTATTCAAGGTCACGGCCGAACCCGGCCACAGCTTTCTGGATCGCATGATCGCGCTGGTGGAAGGCGCCAATCGGCAGAAGACGCCGAATGAAATCGCGCTGACGTTGTTGCTGGCCGCAATGACGCTGACCTTCCTGATCGTGGTGGCGTCGTTGCCGGCGATCGCGGGCTTTGTCGGTGTCACGCTGGACCCGCTGCTGCTGATCGCATTGCTGGTGTGCCTGATCCCGACCACCATCGGCGGCCTGTTGCCGGCGATCGGCATTGCCGGCATGAATCGCGCGTTGTCGGCCAATGTGCTGGCTAAATCCGGCAAGGCGGTGGAAGTGGCTGGCGACGTGGATGTGCTGCTGCTCGACAAGACCGGCACCATCACCTACGGCGACCGCCAGGCCACCGCATTTCATCCGTTGGCCGGTATCGACCGTGCGCAGTTGCGCGATGCCGCGATGCTGGCCTCGCTGGCCGACCCCACGCCGGAGGGCAAGTCCATCGTCAAGCTCGCGCGCCAACAAGGTGCCGTGGCTGTCGAACCGGAAGCCGCGCATTTCATCGCTTTCACCGCGCAAACGCGCATGTCGGGTGTCGATCTGGCTGGTCGCGCGATTCGTAAAGGTGCCGGCGATGCCATCGTGGCGTATGTGCAGGCACAGGGCGCCACGGTGTCGCCGGAGTTGAACGGGCGTATCGAAGAAGTGGCACGCGGCGGCGCCACACCGCTGGTGGTCGCCGAAGGCCGGCATGTGCTCGGTGTGGTCGAATTGAGCGACGTGGTCAAGCAGGGCATCAAGGAAAAGTTTGCGCAGTTGCGTGCGATGGGCATCAAGACGGTGATGATCACCGGCGACAACCCGCTCACCGCTGCCGCCATTGCCGCAGAAGCTGGCGTGGACGATTACATCGCGCAAGCGCGCCCGGAAGACAAGCTGGCACGCATCCGCGCCGAGCAAGCAGGCGGGCGGCTAGTTGCAATGGTGGGCGACGGCACCAACGATGCTCCAGCGCTGGCGCAAGCCGACGTGGGCCTGGCGATGAACTCTGGCACGCAGGCGGCCAAGGAAGCCGGCAACATGGTCGATCTGGATTCGGATCCGGCCAAGCTGTTGGCGGTGGTCGAAGTGGGCAAGCAGCAGTTGATCACGCGCGGTGCGTTGACCACCTTCTCGTTGGCCAACGACGTGTCGAAGTATTTCGCGATTTTGCCGGCGTTGTTTGCGGCAGCGATTCCCTCAATGGCCGCACTCAACGTGATGCAGCTGTCCAGCCCGCGGCATGCCGTGCTGGCGGCGCTGATCTTCAATGCGCTGATCATTCCGGCGTTGATTCCGCTGGCCTTGCGTGGCGTGCGGTTTCGTCCGTCCAGCGCCACCGCCTTGTTGCGCCGGAACATGCTGATCTACGGGCTGGGCGGCATCGTGCTGCCGTTTGCCGCCATCAAACTGATCGATCTGGCGCTTGTCGCCGCCCTGGGTGCCTGAGCCATGACCACGTCTTCCGCCAATCATTATTCCACTGCGTTGCCGTTGCGCGACGACGGTGCATTACGCGCCTCGGTGATCCTCGCGCTGTTCATCCTGTTCGGCTTGGGCCTGGCGTATTCGCTGATCGCCACCGGCATCACTGGCGCGTTGTTTCCGGCCCAGGCGCACGGCTCGTTGCTGCGCCAGGACACGCGCGTGGTCGGCTCGGCCTTGGTCGCGCAGCCATTCACTGCTGCGCGCTATTTCCAGCCGCGTCCATCGGCCGCCAAGTACGACCTCACTGCGGCGGCCGGTAGCAATCAGGCGCGCTCCAATCCTGACCTGCAGGCACGTATCGCCGCCACGCGCACGGAGGTCGCCGCACGCGACGGGATTGCACCGGATGCGGTTCCGAGCGAGTTGTTGACCCAATCCGGCAGCGGCCTGGACCCGCATCTGAGCCCGGCGGGCGCGCAGGTGCAGGTACGCCGCGTCGCCGCCGCACGCGGCTGGCCAGAGCAACGCGTCGCCGCACTGCTGCAAAGCGCCACCGAAGCGCCACAGTTCGGTCTGCTTGGCCAGCCACGGGTGAATGTGCTGGCGTTGAATCTTGCGTTGGATCAGGCTGGGAATGGAGAAACGGGAATAGAGAATGGGGTGAAGCAAAAGCGCTAAGCGCATCAGGCCACTGTAGGCTTTGCGATTCCCGATTCCCGATTCCCGATTCCCGATTCCCGATTCCCCATTCCCGATGATTGACGCCCGCACCCAACAAGCCGACGCGCTGATCGGCGAACTGCAACGCGAACACGGCGGGCGCCTGACGGTGTTTTTGGGCGCGGCACCCGGCGTGGGCAAGACCTACGCCATGCTGTCGCGGGCGCGCGAGCGCTTGCGGCAGGGTATGGACGTAGTGGCCGGCATTGTGGAGACCCACGGGCGTAGCGAAACCGCTGCGTTGCTGGACGGTTTGCCGCTGCTGCCGCGCACACGCGTGAGCTACCAGGGCCGCACGCTGGAAGAACTCGATCTGGATGCGCTGCTGGCGCGCAAACCGCGCCTGGCTCTGATCGACGAGCTGGCCCATCGCAACGTGCCCGGCAGCCGTCACGAGCGGCGATGGCAGGACATCGTCGAACTGCTCGATGCCGGCATCGATGTCTACACCACGGTCAACATCCAGCATCTGGAAAGCCTCAACGACATCGTGCTGCGCATCACTGGCGTGCGCGTGTCCGAAACGGTGCCGGACGCGGTGTTCGATCGTCTGCGCGACATCGTGCTGGTGGATCTGCCGCCACGCGAACTGATCGAGCGCCTGCAGCAGGGCAAGGTCTATCTGCCCGAACAGGCGACGCAGGCCTTGCAGGCGTTTTTTTCGCCATCCAATTTGACCGCGCTGCGCGAACTGGCGATGCAGACCGCCGCCGACCGCGTCGACAGCGATCTGCGCGATACCCAGGCCGCGCGTGGGTTGCCCGGTACCGCCGCACTGCGCCGCCGTGTGGTGGTGGCCATCGATGGGCGTGGCAGCTCGGAGTATCTGGTGCGGGTGGCGCGGCGATTGTCCGAACGCCGCGATGCACCGTGGACGGTGGTGACCGTGCAAACGCGCACCGTGGCCGATGCCGGCTGGCAGTTGGAGATCGACCGCGCCTTCGCACTGACGCGTCGCCTGGGTGGCGACACCGCGTTGCTGCATGGCGCCAATGTCGCCGAGGCCTTGCTGGATTTCGCATCGCAAAACGGCGTGTCGACCCTGGTGCTCGGGCGTACCCGCGAGCGCCCATTGGCGCGCATGTTCAACCGCACCTTGACCCAGCAATTGCTGCAACGTGGCGCGCATTACGAACTGGTCATCGTCAGCTCCGCCGATGCGCGTGCACGCGCGCGTCAGCGCTGGCGCAATCCACGCCATTGGCTGCAAGGCTACGACCTGGCCTTCGCCGCCATCGCCGCCGCCGGTGCGGTGGCTGTGGCGTGGCTGTTGCAGCGCTGGACCGATATCGACGATCTGTCGATGGTGTTTATCGTCGCTGTGGTGCTGGTCGCGTCGCGCACCCGCATGGCCGCTGCGGTGATCGCGGCATTGCTGAGTTTTGTCGCCTACAACTTCTTCTTCATCGAACCGCGCTTCACCTTGCACATCAGTGCGCGTCAGGGCGTGGTGACGGTGTGTCTGTTCCTGATTGCCGCACTGGTCGCCGGGCGCCTGGCCTCGCGGCTGCGTAGCCAGGTGTTGGCGCTGCGTGCGGCCAATGCGCATGCCAACGCGCTGCAGGCGCTGGGCCGCCAGCTCAGCACGGCCGCCGATCTCGGCCAGGTGTTGGAAGCCGGCCGCCGTGCATTGACCACCGCACTGGATGCCGAGGTCTGGCTGCGCCTGGAGCAACGCGAAAGCGATGCACCGGCCAGCTTCGGCGCACTCGACCGCAGCGCGGCGGAGTGGACGCAGCGGCATGGGCAACCTGCGGGCCGCTTCACCGATACGCTGGCCGGTGCGCAATGGTGGTGCCTGCCGGTACGCCACGAGCGCGGCAGCCTGGGTGTGGCGGCGCTGCGCTTCCGGCAGGCCTTGCAGCGTCCTGGCCTGGAGCAACGTCGGCTGGCCGAAGCGATGGTGGACGACATCGGCCAGGCCGCGCTGCGCACGCGGCTGGTCGCCGATCTGGAAGGCGCACGCGTGAGCGGCGAAACCGAACGCCTGCGCTCGGCATTGCTGTCGTCGGTCTCGCACGACCTGCGCTCGCCGCTGGCCTCGATGATCGGCTCGGCCAGCAGCCTGGCCAGTTATGGCGATGCAATGGATGCGCAGGATCGCCATGCCTTGCTCGACACCATCCAGCTCGAAGGCGAGCGGCTGGATCGCTATATCCAGAACCTGCTCGACATGACCAAGCTCGGCCACACCGGGCTGACCTTGAATCGCGACTGGATCGGCGTGGACGAGTTGATCGGCTCGGCCACACGCCGCCTGCAGCGCTACCAACCGGATGTGCGCCTACAACTGGACCTGGCCGCCGACCTTCCGGCGATCTGGGTGCACCCGGCGCTGGTGGAACAGGCCATCTTCAACGTGCTGGAGAATGCAGCGAAGTTTTCGCCACCCGGCATGGCCGTTACCGTGCAGGCGCAGCTGCGTAGCGGCGCCTTGCAGATCGATATTGGCGACCAGGGGCCGGGCATTCCCGAAGACGAGCGCGCGCGCATCTTCGACATGTTTTACAGCGTCGAACGCGGCGACCGCGGCCGTCACGGCACCGGCCTGGGGCTGACCATCTGCCAGGGCATGATCGGCGCGCACGGTGGCAGCGTCGAGGCGTTGGCCGGCGCGCATGGTCACGGCACCACGATCCGCATTACGCTGCCGCTGCTCGTTCCTGCCGCGCCACCTCGCCCCGATGCCGACTGATACCACTGCCATCCCGCCCGCCCGCGTGCTGATCGTCGACGACGAGCCGCAAATCCGTCGTTTTCTCGATATCAGCCTGCGCGCGCAGGGCTACCGCGTGCTGCAGGCCGGCACCGGCGAAGAGGGGCTTGCACTGCTGGCCGGGCAGGGTGCCGAACTGGTGGTGCTGGATATCGGCCTGCCCGACCGCGATGGCCATGAAGTGCTGCGCGAGATCCGCCAGTGGTCCAACGTGCCGGTGATCATGCTCACCGTGCGCGCCGGCGAAACCGAAAAGGTCGCCGCACTGGATGCCGGCGCCAACGACTACGTCACCAAACCGTTCGGCGTGCAGGAACTGATGGCGCGCATCCGCTCGCTGTTGCGTCAGGCCGGTGCCGGCAACACGGTGGAAGAAAGCGTGTTCGACGATGGCCGCCTGCACATCCATCTGGGCCTGCGCGAAGTCACCCTCAATGGCGAAGCCATCCCGTTGAGTCGCAAGGAATACGCCTTGCTCGCGCTGCTGCTGAAACATGCCGGCCGCGTGGTGACGCAACCGCAATTGCTGCGCGAAGTGTGGGGCCCTACGCACGAAGAGGACACCCACTACCTGCGCATCCTGGTTGGCAAGCTACGTCAGAAACTGCACGACGACGCTGCCGACCCGCATTACATCGTCACCGAACCGGGCGTGGGGCTGCGCTTTATCGGTGTGACGCGTTGAAGCAATACCCGCACTAGGCCGGCGGCAGTACCTTGCCCGGATTCAAGATCCCATCCGGGTCCAGCGCGGCCTTGATCGCGCGCATCGCTGCCAGCGTGGGTGCGCTGAAGGCCTGGGTCATGAAATCGCGCTTGGCCACGCCAATACCGTGCTCGCCGGAGAGCGTGCCTTCCAGCGACAGCACCAGTGCGAAGACGCGCGGTAATGCCGCATGCGCGCGCGCGTTCTCATCGGCATCGTCCGGGTCGTACATGATGTTGACGTGCAGGTTGCCGTTGCCGGCATGGCCGAAGGCGACGATCGGCAGCGCGAATTCCGCCGCCAGCGCTTCCACGCCTGCAACCAGCTCCGGGATGCGCGACACCGGCACCACCACGTCTTCGTTGATCTTGCCGGGCTTGATGGTGCGCAATGCGGGCGACAACGCACGGCGTGCCGCCCACAGTTTGTCGCGCGCGCTGCCATCGGCGGCGATGTCCAGGCTGAGCACGCCATCGCCATCGGCGGCATCGTGCAAGGCCTGCAATGCGTAAGGCAGCGTGTCGTGATCGCCATCGGCTTCGATCAACAACATCGCGCCAGCCTCGGGCACGTCGCTGCCATTGCGGCGCAGTAACGCGATCGCACTGGCATCCATGAATTCCAGCATGGTCGGCGTGGTGGGTTGCGCCATCAGCCGCGACACCGCGGCCGCAGCGCTGGCGGCATCGCGGTACAACGCGCGCAGCCCGGCTTGCGCAACTGCGCGCGGGGTCAGCTTCAAGGTCGCTTCGACGATGATCGCCAGTGTGCCTTCGCTGCCAACCAGTAAATGGGTGAGGTCGTAGCCGGTGGAATTTTTGGTGTACGCACCGCCGCAGCGAATGACATCGCCGGTGCCGGTCACCGCCACCAGACCGAGCACGTTGTCGCGGGTGGCGCCGTATTTCACCGCGCGGGGACCACCGGCGTTGGTGGATAGATTTCCGCCGATGCTGCAGATTTCCGCGCTGGACGGATCCGGCGGCCAGAACAAACCATGCGGCTGCAAGGCTTGCTGCAGATCGCCATTGAGCACGCCCGGCTGCACCACGGCGCAGCGGTCTTCCGGGCGCAATGCCACGATGCGATTCATGCGCGCCATCGATATCACCACGCCTCCGGAAAACGGGACCGCCGCGCCGGTGGTGCCGGTGCCCGCGCCGCGCGCCACGATCGGCACGCCATGCCCGCGGCATGCCTGCACGATCGCCACCACGTCGTCGGTATCGCGCGGCAGCGCCACTGCAGCGGGCAATGCCCAGCGACGCGAATCGTCTTCGCCATAACGGCGGCGCGCATCGTCGGCAGTCAACCAGCCATCGGATCCAAGCTGCGCGGCCAACAGCTCGGCTAGCGCGGTGGGAAGTACATCGGTCATTGCGGGTGATCCTGTGGTGCCGCGCGCTGGATACATCTGAATCCCAGCGCTGCGACGGTGAGCGGCAGCCAGACCCAACGCAGCTCGGAGAGCAGCGTGTTCAAGCCGCGCGCATTGAAAAACCCGTTGGCGAACGGCGAGACGCGAATCGGCCGCCACGGCGCGAACCAGCGCGTTTCGCTCCACGGCCAGGCCAACGCCACGCCGAGCCCGCCGGAGGTCATCGCATCCAGAATCGGGTGCGATGCGGTGCAGACAAACAGCCACACCGCTGCCTGCACGACATCCGCACGCAGGCTGCGATGTGCCACCGCGCCTAGCACTGCGATGACGCTGGCGAACAATAACGAATGGCTGGCACCGCGGTGACCAAACGCATCGGCATACGGAACGTGCAACGCAAACGCCAGCACATCCGCATCGGGCAGCATCGCCGCCACGATGCCGGCACCGAGCAAACGCGGCGAAATGCGTCCGCGTTCACTGGCATACCAAAGTGCCAGCGGCACTGCGGCGTGGGTCATGATGGTTGGCATCGAACGTCGTTAGTCGCGCTTCTGAAGCATCAGCAATCGTCGGCGCGGAAGGCGTCGCGGATCCAGTGCAGCACCGGCGGTTCGCCGCTGGCTTCGACTACGTCGAAGCGACATGGCAGCGCTGCCAGTGCAGGGTGAGAGACAAGAAACAACTGCGCCGCCAGTACCAGCTTGCGGCGTTTGCGCACATCCACCGAAGCCGCGCCGCCGCCGAAGCGGGCGTCACGGCGGTAACGCACTTCGACAAACACCAGCGCCGGTCCGTCGCGCATCACCAGATCCAGTTCGCCGCCGCGGTAGTTGGCATTGCTCACCACCAGGCGCAAGCCGGCCTGCTCCAGCATCACGCGTGCGGCTACTTCCACTGCCGCACCGCGTTGCTGGCGCGCTGCCGGCATGACTTAGCGGCCGTCGGCGATCGGCACCGGGCGGCCACCGTTGAAGGTGGACCATGCCGGCGTGCGCAGCACATTGCCGAAGCCGTCCAGATGCAAGGTGCCGGTGGCGCCGCGCAGGCCGCCGTCGGTGCCGGTGGCGAGCTTTTCCAGATATGCGCTGATCTTCCAGGCGTCGTAGCCGAACGCGAACAGACGTGCGGCCGGGCCGCGTGCGCTGGGCAGGGTGCTGGCGACCTGGCTGGCCGCCGGCAGGCCGGAGACGCCGAGTGCAGTCCAGGTTTCGCTGGGGTAGATGATGCCGTCCAGTGCCAGGTCGTCTTCGACCTTGCCGGTGCCGGCCACCAGCTGCGAGGTGCCTACGCGCGACTTGCCGGCAAACCCGCTCAAGGCCAGCTGCGGCGCCAGCGCACGCGCGGTGTTGCCGCGCACTGCCAGGAACACCGCATCGGCAGTGCCGTAGTTGCGCAGCTGCGCACCGATGTCGCCCGGTGCATCGGCCACGCTGATGCTGCCGGCGACCTTGCCGCCGCGCTCGGTGAAGCGGTCGCGGAAGGCCTTGATGGTGCGCTTGCCGTTGTCGTCGCCGGTGCCCACGATCAGCACGTTGCGGCGTTCGCGCGAGAGCAGGTATTCGGCGGCCATGATGCCGTCGTCTTCCGGTGCCAGCGAGAAGCCTGCGCTGCCAGCGGGCGGCGCCTTGTTGTCGGTGGGGCGGTTGAGCGCCAGCACCGGCACGGCGAGCTGGCCGCGTGCGAACAACGCGCTGACTTCGTCGCGACCCAGCGGGCCGACCACGTAATCGACACCGGCGCCCACGGCTTTGTCGTAGGCGGCATTGGCACCGGCGGCGGTGCCGGCGGTGTCGAAGAACTGCACCTCCGGGCGGCGGCGGGTTTCGGCGTAGTAGCCAGCCAACAGCCCATCACGCACCGGCGCGGCGGCGGTGGCCAGATTGCCGGTGAGCGGCAGCAGCACTGCCAGTTTGACCGGCGGGCGGTAACCGTCGCGCTCGGCCGGCGGACGCTTGCTGGTGTCGAAGCCCCATTGCGCATCGCGATCGAATGCGCGCGGCAACGCCAGGCCGCGGCTGATCAACGCGCGGCCGGCAAAGTTGTATAGCGGGTCGCCGGCCGGTAGCGCGGCGGTGCGGCCTTTGAGCGTGGCATCGTCCAGCGCCGCCAGCAGACGCACGATGGCGCGCTGGTTGTCGCTGCGCGGCGTGCCGGTCAGGCTGGCATCGGCGCGTGCCCGGTCGGCAGCGGCGGCAAACAGGTCGCCGGTGGCTTCCAGTGCGGCGGCGCGTGCCACCAGCCAGCGCGTCTGCAGCGGCTGGGTCAGCCCCTGCGGGCTGTCGCCCAGCGCTTGCAGCGCCTGCTCGGCCTGCTTGTCGATCACCGCCAGCTCGCCGGTGAGCAGCCCGAAGCGTGCGCGCTCTTCGCCGCTCAGATGGCGCGCGTTGACCTGCGCCAGCAGCGTACGTGCGCGGGCGTCATCGCCAGCGTCGTGCCAGCCGAATGCGGCCGCGGCCAGCAGACGGCTGCGTTGCGCACCGCTGGCACCGGCGGCTTCGGCTTCCAGCTGCTGCGCGGCTTCGCGCGGCTTGCCCTGGTCCAGCAACGCCAGCGCCGCGCTCTGCGTCGGCGAGGCAGTCTGGGTGACGCTGCTGGTGGCGCAACCGGCCGCCAGCATGACCAGCAACGACAGGGCGGAGATCCTTGCAACACGCTTGTTCATTTCAGATCCATTGGACAGGGGCCGCCAGGGCGGTCCGTTGAAAACCGCTACGATTCTACCCTTTGCCCCCGGAAGACCGCTGATGATGTCCCCTGGAACCCTGCACGTGGTCGCCACGCCGATCGGTAACCTGGCCGACCTGTCGCCGCGCGCGCAGGAGGTGTTGCGTGGCGTGGCCGCGATCTGCGCCGAAGACACTCGCCACACCCGCCAATTGCTCAGCCATTTCGGCATCGACCGCCCGCTGTTGGCCCTGCACGACCACAACGAAGAAGCCATGTCCGAACGCATCGTGGCGCGCCTGCGCGAGGGCGAGTCGCTGGCCATCGTCAGCGACGCCGGCACCCCGCTGGTCAGCGACCCCGGCTTCAAGCTGGTGCGCGCCGCCCGCGCCGCCGGCATCAAGGTCAGCCCGGTGCCGGGCGCCTGCGCGGCGATTGCCGCGCTCAGCGTGGCCGGTCTGCCCAGCGACCGCTTCAGCTTCGAGGGGTTTTTGCCGGCCAAGAGCGCTGCGCGCCGGGAGCGCCTGGCGCACCTGGCCGGCGAGACCCGCACCCTGGTGTTTTACGAATCCTCGCACCGCATCGTCGACTCGCTGGCCGACCTGCGCTTCGCCTTTGGCGACGACCGCCCGGCGGTGATCGCCCGCGAGCTGACCAAACTGTTCGAAACCGTGCTCGACGGCAGCCTGGCCGAGTTGCAGGCCAAGGTCGAAGCCGACGACAACCAGCGCAAGGGCGAGTTCGTGGTGATGGTGCAGGGCGCCGCCGACGCCGCCGAAGGCCAACTCGCCGAAGGCCGCCGCGTCTACGCCAAACTCGCCGAGCACCTGCCGCCGTCCACCGCCGCCAAGCTCGCCGCCGAGCTGACCGGTGCGCCGCGCAAGGCGTTGTATGGCGGCTAGGGTGGTCGTCGCGAGCGCACTGTGATCGGCGATGACGCTTTTTCGGTAAGGCTGTCGCGCCCGGGTGCGCTCCTACGGTCGATGGCAGGTTGGAAACGCTGCGCCGTTCTGGCTTGTGGCGATAGCGTAGAATGCGCCCCGGCGGAGTCGGCCAGACAGTCGCGTCACTCGCAAGAGTGCCGAGGAAAGTCCGGGCTCCATAGGGCAAGGTGCCAGGTAACGCCTGGGCGGCGCAAGCCGACGGAAAGTGCAACAGAGAGATACCGCCGAACGGTCTCGCAAGAGGCGCGTGGTAAGGGTGAAATGGTGCGGTAAGAGCGCACCGCGAGTCCGGTAACGGACCGGCACGGCAAACCCCACCTGGAGCAAGACCAAATAGGGATCCATTGGCGTGGCCCGCGCTGGATCCGGGTAGGTTGCTTGAGCGCTGCGGTGACGTAGCGCCTAGACGAATGACTGTCCACGACAGAACCCGGCTTATCGGCCGGCTCCGCCGCCTCTTTTGGGCGTAGGCCCAAAAAAGGCGCCCACGCTTCGTACCGCCTGCGGCGGTACAAAACGCGGGTCCCGCTCCGTGGCATACCAGAACCCCGCGGCTATCGCCGCGCCCCCTTGACTCAAGGGGGCTTGCAGTTAGGTGGTTGGTCGAGGCGCTTGCGCGATGCGCTCGCTTGCCCCAATTGCGGAATGATTAGTCGAATGAGTGGTTGAATGGCGCGTCCAGCGATTTGATGGGCATGCCAGAACCTCGCGGCTGTGTCGCTGCCTTCTTTGGGCGTTCGCCCCAAGAAGGCACCCACGCTTCGTACCGCCTGCGGCAGTACAAAACGCGGGCCCCGCTCCGGGCATGCCAGAACCCCGCGGCTGTGTCGCTGCCTTCTTTGGGCGTTCGCCCCAAGCAGACGCCCAGGTTTCGTACCGCCTGCGGCGGTACAACGCGCGGGTCCCGTTCCGTGGCATGCCAGAACCCCGCGGCTGTCGCCGCGCGCCCTTGACTCTAGGGGGCTTGCAGTTGGGTGGTTGGTCGAGGCGCTTGCGCGATGCGCTCGCTTGCCCGTATTGGCGAGATGGCTAGCCGAATGAGCGGGTGAACAGCTCGTCCAGGGCGTCGATGATGGTCTGGCCTTGGTCCTTGAGGGAGCCGGCAGGGTTGTTGAGCACTGCGAGCGGCACCGAGGTCATTTCCAGGGGTTGCAAGATGACGCGTTGGCCGGCGACGGTGAGTTCCGGGGTGAAGCGGGACGGGGTTGGGGAGTGCTTGGACTTGATGACCAGGGGCACGACGACGCGGCGGGGGGAGGCGTCGAAGATCTTCGACTGGACCACGACCACGTAGGGGATGTTCTTGTTCTGTCCGACGTTTGCGTAGACATCGAACTGGTCGGTCATAAAGTGGAGAACTCGTCGGCGAAGGAGCCGTGCGTGTCGGTGAAGGTCTTCCATTCGCTCGCAGCGCGCTGCAACTCCATCGCTCTGGCGCTATGGCTATCGCGCTCTTTGGTGACGTAGTCGGCCAGCAGTTCTTCGACCTTTGCCGACAGGTTGCCGGTCATCGCCCGTGCCTGTGCGGCCAGGTCCGAGTTGATGGTCAGGTTCAGCGGTTTCTTTTGCGCGGAACTGTCGTAGTAACGGCTCATGGTCGGCCTCCTGTCGTTCATGCGCACGCTATGCGCATGATTGCGCAGTGTCAACGCGTACCGAAGATGTCCAGCCGTGTTTCGCCCTGGAATGTTCCACCAGGGCCGAAGCGGCGTTCGTGGATGAAGCCGCTGCCTGCATGATCCACCGCCACGATGCTGCTGGCGCGGGTGCCGTAGCTCTGGCCGGCGATGAAGGCGGCCGAGAGCAAGCGTTCGGTGGGTAGATCGACGCCGGTGTGGGGCAGGGCATCGTCGGGAGCGACGGCGGCGTTGCCCAGGGCGGTCCACAGCGGTTGCAGGTCCTCGCTGCGTGTGGCGCACCAGTCATGCAAGACCCCAGTTAGCGCAGCGGTCTTGGGCCAGGGCGCGTCCAGCGGGCCGTTGGACATCCCATGGATGCCGGGAGCCAGGGTGCGTGCCAGCGGTGGGTGATTGCTGAGGTGTTCGCAGCGCTCGGCGTCGCACAGCAGCAGGTTGAACGGTGGGAACGCGTGTCCGTCCGCGGCCAGTTCCTGGGCATAGGCAGTAGCGTCGGAACTGCCGGATAGATAGTCGGCAATCAGATGACCGCGCGAGCGTCCGGACGTGGTGGCCATCAGGTCGCGCACGTTGGTGACCACGGCGACTCGGCCGTCGCTGCCCAGTCCGACCCAGCTTCCGCCCGAGCGCAGGTCGCGCCCGGCTAGCACGTTGTCGGCAGGCGCTGCCCAGCGCGCAAGCGGTGCGGTGGGGCGTTCGTGGAATTCATCGCGGTTGCCTGCCAGCAGCAGGCGCCAACGCGGGTGGGTTTTCCAGGCAAGAGCGACTAAGCACATGCCGCCAAGTGTGGCGCGTTTGCGCAGCCATGCGGTGCAGCTGGCGCAGTGTGAAGTGAGACGCGGGTCGTGTTTACACAGCCTTCACGCCCCTGAATTTTTGTTCAATCTCAAAATCTGAGACGAAACAGCAACTTGTGGATAAGCTTTGAACAAGTCTCTAAAGAGTGCTGCAACTCATTGATGCGACTGGCGATTTGCGACCTTGAAAACTGTTGACAACCTTTGGCGCACTGCTAAGGTGGGCATCGGAGGGAAAACCAGGTGTTTTGTGGTTTTTCGTGGTTCAATGATCCCCCAGCGGGTATTCGAGGTTGCATTCGGTGTTTCAGGGCGAGACTGCCATCACGGTGGACGACAAGGGGCGCATGGCGGTACCTACCGCGTATCGCGACCTGGTCACGCGTGTGAGCGGCAACCGCCTGGTGCTCACCTACAACCCGTTCGAAGCCGGTTGCCTGTGGCTGTATGCGGAGAAGGAGTGGGAGCGGGTGCGCGACGATGTGATGTCCAAGCCCAACACCCAGCGCGTGGTCCGCACGCTGCAGCAAAAACTGGTGGGTTCCTCCGCGGTGCTGGAGCTGGACGCCAATGGCCGTCTGAGCATTCCGGCCAGCCACCGCAACGCGGTCGGCATCGAGAAGAAAGCCGTGCTGCTTGGCATGGGCGACAAATTCGAACTCTGGAGCGAGCAGGCACATCGCGCACTGATCCAGCAGACATTGTCTGACGGGGATCTGGGCGATGAATTGCTCGATCTCAGGTTGTGAGCCGGGGTGCCCGGATGCGCGGTGAAGCGCAGCCCGGTCACCCGGTGTCGCAGCCGCCGGCGGCCCATGTGCCGGTGCTGTACACGCAGGTTCTGGATGGCCTGCAGGTGACCGAAGGCGGAACCTATCTCGATGGCACGTTCGGGCGTGGCGGACACGCACGCGGCGTGCTGGAACACCTTGGCCCGGGAGGTCGACTGCTGGTGATGGACAAGGACCCTGAAGCGATCGCAGTGGCCGAACAGACGTTCGGCGGCGATGCGCGCGTGTCCATCCATCGCGGCAGCTTCGCCGGACTCGGTCAGGTGGTCGCCGCTGCGACCGTCGACGGCATCCTGCTGGACCTGGGCGTGTCCTCGCCGCAGCTGGACGTGGCCGGCCGCGGTTTCAGTTTCGGCAAGGACGGCCCGCTGGACATGCGCATGGATCCGGACGCCGGACAGAGCGCGGCCGAGTGGCTGGCGCATGCCAGCGACCGCGAGATCGCCGATGTGTTGTGGACCTATGGCGAAGAACGCCAGAGCCGCCGTATCGCACGCGCCATCGTGGCTCGCCGCGCCGAACAGCCGCTGCTGCGTACCGCGCAGCTGGCCGACCTGATCGCCTCGGTGATGCCGCGCGGCGACAGTAAGACACATCCGGCCACGCGCAGCTTTCAGGCCATCCGCATCCACATCAACCGCGAGCTGGCCGATCTGGAAGCCGGGCTGGACGCCGCGCTGGGCGCGCTCAAGCCGGGCGGCCGGTTGGCGGTGATCAGCTTCCACTCGCTGGAAGACCGCATCGTCAAGCAGTTCATGGCCCGCTACGCCAAGGCCCCGCCGAGCAACCGCCGCCTACCCGAAGCGCAGCCGTTCGTGCCGACGCTGCAGCTGGTGACAGGCGCAGTCAAGGCTGACTTCGACGAGTTGAGCGTCAACCCGCGTGCGCGCAGCGCAGTACTGCGGGTGGCCGAGAAGCTGGGAATGGGGAATGGGGAATGGGGAATGGGTAACGGCGACAGCGCTACTGCTCCCCGATTCCCAAATCCCGATTCCCGATTCCCGGCGGCTCCGGACGGAGACGCCCAATGAGCCGCCTGCTGCTGATCGTGCTGCTGGCCTGCAGCATCGCCTCGGCGATCGGGGTGGTGTACATGCGCCACATGCACCGCAAGCTGTTCGTGCAGTTGTCCAAGCTCGAACACGCGCGCGATGAATTGAACATCGAATTCGGCCGGCTGCAGCTGGAGCAGGCCACCTGGGCGGAAAGCAACCGTGTCGATCAGGTCGCGCGTGCGCGCATCGGGATGAAGTTCCCGGAGACCAACGACATCGTGGTGGTGCGCCCATGACGACTTGGCACGATAGCCGTTTTGCACGGGCAAGCTGCCCGCAGAGTGGCGCACACGCAGCTGCGCCCATGACAAAGCGGCACGACAGCCTTTTTGCACGGGCACTCCGCGCACACGGAGGTGCGCCCATGACAAAACGGCAGGACAGCCGTTTTGCACGGCGCAGCCGCCCGCAGGGTGGCGCACACGGAGGTGCGCCATGAAAGCCGGCCGCAACCGCCCCCGTAGCAACTTCAACCTGCGCGGCCGGCTGACCCTGGTCGGCATCGCGCTGGGTTTGTGCTCGGTAACG
The DNA here is from genome assembly GCF_001423585.1 of Xanthomonas sp. Leaf148. Lineage (GTDB taxonomy): Bacteria > Pseudomonadota > Gammaproteobacteria > Xanthomonadales > Xanthomonadaceae > Xanthomonas. The sequence continues at coordinate 296,993 of NZ_LMOP01000009.1, forward strand.
TTGATCGGGCGCGCTGCATTCGTGCAGCTGGTCAACCGCGATTTCTATCAGCGCCAGGGCGAAGCGCGCTATCTGCGTGAGCTGCCGATCGCCACCTCGCGCGGCATGATCACCGACCGCAATGGCGAGCCGTTGGCCGTATCCACGCCGGTGGAATCGATCTGGGTCAATCCGCAGGAACTGCTGCGCAACCCCGACCGCATTCCCGAGTTGGCCAAGGCGCTCGGCCAGCCGCTGGACGAGTTGAACGCCAAGCTGGCGCAAAAGGCCGGCAAGGAATTCATGTACCTGCAGCGCCGGATCAACCCGGACAAGGCGCATGCGATCGTTGAGTTAAAGATTCCGGGCGTGTTTTCGCAGCGCGAGTTCCGGCGCTTCTATCCGCAAGGCGAAGCGATGGCCCACGTGCTGGGCTTCACCAATATCGACGACCGCGGCCAGGAAGGGCTGGAGCTGGCCTTCGACGAATGGCTGCGCGGCAAGCCCGGCTCCAAGAAGGTGGTGCGCGATGCGCGCGGCGCCATCGTGGAGAGCGTGGATCTGGTGCGTCCGGCACAACCGGGCAAGGATCTGACGCTGAGCATCGACCGCCGCATCCAGTTCCTGGCCTACAAGGAGCTGCGTAACGCGTTGGTCGAAAACAATGCCGCTGGCGGGTCGATGGTGGTGATGGATGTGGCCACCGGCGAAGTGTTGGCGATGGTCAACCTGCCGACCTACAACCCCAACTCGGTGACCGGCATCAATCCGTCGGCACGACGCAATCGCGCCGTCACCGATCTGGTCGAGCCGGGCTCGACGATGAAGCCGTTGACCGTGGCCACCGCGCTGACCGCCGGCGTGGTGACCAAGGACACCGTCATCGATACCAACCCCGGTTATATGTCGGTGGGGCGCTTCACCATTCGCGATGTGCCGCGCAACAACGGCGTACTCAACGTCACCGGCGTGATCACCCGCAGCTCCAATATCGGTGCGGCCAAGATCGCGGCCAAGGTGCCGGACCAGACGTTCTATCAGTCGATCCGCAACTTCGGTTACGGCAGCGCGCCGCATAGCGGTTTTCCGGGCGAATCTGCCGGCGTGGTGCTGCAGCCGGCGCGCTGGAGCGGCCCGTCCAAGACCACGATGTCGTACGGCTACGGCTTGTCGGTGACGCCGCTGCAGATTGCGCAGGCGTACGCCACGCTGGGCAACGGCGGCAAGCTGACGCCGCCGACTTTCGTGCGTGGCCAGCACAACGAGACCCGTCAGGTGATCACCCCCGAGGTGGCGCGACAGGTCATCGACATGATGGAGACGGTGGTGACTCAGGGCGGCGCCAAGGGCGCGGCGATCCTGGGCTATCACGTGGCTGGCAAGACCGGTACCGCGCGCAAGAACGGCGCCAATGGTTACGAGCGCGGGCATTACAACGCGCTGTTTGCCGGTCTGGTGCCGGCCACGCGCCCGCGCTTTGCCACCGTCATCGTCATCAACGATCCGCAGGGCAAGGTGTATTACGGCGGCCTGGTGTCGGCACCGGTGTTCCATAAGGTGATGGAAGGTGCGCTGCGGTTGATGGACGTGCCGCCGGATGACATCCAGTCGTGGCTGGCCGCGCAGGCCGCCGGCAAGACCGGCCAACCGATCGTCAAGCCGCAACCCGCCGATCTGGATCCGGCGCTGGTGCCGGACCCGGTGGATGAAGTGTCGGCCGGCATTCCGACCGCGATCGCACCGCCGCCTGCGCCTGCGCAGCCTGCGCCGTTGCAGGAGAGCCGTCAGTGAGCCGCGCCATGCCGCTGTCGCAGCTGCTGCCGGACCTGACGCTTGCGCGCGATGTGCAGGTGTCCGGCCTGGTGATGGATAGCCGTGCAGTGCGCGCAGGCGATGCGTTCGTGGCGATCGCCGGCTTCGGCGCGCATGGGCTGGGATTTGCCGAGCAGGCGCGCGCCAATGGTGCGGTAGCGGTGTTGTTCGAGCCGCCCGCGCCTGCCGATCTGCCGGCGCCTGCCGATGCGATCGCCGTGCCCGGCTTGCGTGCGCGGCTTGGCAGCATGGCCGACCAGTTTCATGGTCATCCGTCGCGCACGCTGCGGATGGTGGGCGTCACCGGCACCAACGGCAAGACCTCCACCGTGCAGCTGCTGGCGCAGGCGCTGACCTTGCTCGGCACGCCCACTGGCACGCTCGGGACGCTGGGCGTCGGCCTGTATGGCAGCGCCGTTCCGACCGGTTTCACCACGCCGCTGGTGCTGCCCACGCATGCGTTGCTGGCACAGCTGCGCGATGAAGGCGCGCAGGCCGCAGCGATGGAAGTGAGCTCGCACGCGCTCGATCAGGGCCGCGTGGATGCGGTGCATTTCGACGTGGCGGTGTTCACCAATCTCACTCGCGATCATCTCGATTATCACGGCGATATGGCGCAGTACGGCGCGGCCAAGGCCAAGCTGTTCACGCGCGCCGGCTTGCAGGCTGCGGTGGTGAATCTGGACGACGCGTTCGGCCGCACGCTGTTCGCCTCGCTCGATCCTGCGCTGCGCGCGATCGGTGTGAGTTCGCGCGGACAGGCTGGCGCCGCGCTGCGCGCCGACGCACTGCAGCTGGATCACAACGGCATCAGCTTCGCGCTGCGGATCGATGCCAGCGTCCACGCCGTGCATTCGCCATTGCTGGGTCGCTTCAACGTGGACAACCTGCTGGCGGTCGCGGGTGCCTTGCACGCGCTGGACCATGCGCCGGCGCAGATCGCCCAGGTGCTGGGCCAGTTGCAGCCGATCCACGGCCGCATGAATCGTCTCGGCGGCGCGCATGGCGCACCGCTGGTGGTGGTCGATTACGCACACACGCCCGACGCGCTGGAACAGGCACTGGCCAGCCTGCGCTCGCATGCGCAGGACCGGCTGATCTGCGTGTTCGGCTGCGGTGGCGAACGCGACACCGGCAAGCGTCCGCAAATGGCCGCCATTGCCGAACTCAATGCCGATGTGGCGATCGTCACCGACGACAACCCGCGCGGCGAAGACGGCGATGTCATCGTTGCCGATATCGTGCGCGGCTTTGCGCGCCCGGATGCAGCCATCGTGCAGCGCGACCGCGCCGTTGCGATCCATCAGGCCATCAGCATGGCCAGCGCGTCGGACATCGTGCTGATCGCCGGCAAGGGCCACGAGCCGTACCAGGAAGTGGCTGGCGTGCAGCATGCCTTCGACGATGCAGTTGTGGCGGCGCAGGCCTTGCTGCCGCGCACCGTGCTGGGAGTGCGCGCATGAAGCTCACCCCGCTGTCGTTGATTGCGCATTGGGCCGGCGGCGAGCTGCACGGCGACGATGCCATGATCGATGCGGTCGGCAACGACACGCGCACGCTGTCCAACGGCAGCCTGTATGTGGCGCTGCGCGGCGAGCGGTTCGATGGGCACGATTTCGCTGCCGATGCGCTCGCGCAGGGCGCCAGTGGGTTGCTGGTGGATCGTTTGTTGCCCACGCTGAGCGTGCCGCAGGTGCTGGTGCAAAACACCGAACTGGCGCTGGCGCGGATTGCTGCCGGCATGCAGCGCGATCGCGCCACCCGCGTGATCGCGTTGACCGGGTCCAACGGCAAGACCAGCGTCAAGGCGCTGCTGCTGTCGATCCTGACCGAAGCAGGGCGTGTCGATGGCACCACGGTCTATGCCACGCCGGGCAATCGCAATAACGAAATCGGCTTGCCGCTGGCAGTGATCGCCGCGCCGGACGATGCAGATGTTGCCATCTATGAAATGGGTGCCGGCAAGCCGGGCGATATCGCCTACCTCACCGACATCGCGCGGCCGCATGTTGCGCTGGTCAACAACATCGCGCCGGCGCACCTGGAGCGCCTGGGCAGCCTGCTCGGCGTCGCACAGACCAAGGGCGCGATCTATGCCGCGCTGCCGTCCGATGGCGTGGCAGTGATCAATGCCGACGATGCCTTCGGCGCCTGGTTCGAGCAGCAACTGCACGCGCAGCCCGTGCAAGGCCGTCGCGTGTTGCGTTATGGCCTGCAGGCCAGCACCGATATCACCGCACGTCAACTGCGACTGCAGGCCGACGGCGCGCAGTTCACGCTGGTAACCCCTCAGGGCGAGGCGCAGATTGCGCTGCCATTACCGGGCCGCCACAACGTGCTCAATGCATTGGCTGCGACCGGCTTGGCACTGGGCGCCGGTATCGCGCTGCCGATCATCGCCGCTGGCCTGGCGCAGGCGCGCCCGGTGGCTGGCCGGCAGATTGCCCATCGTTTGCCCGGTGGCGCGGTGCTGATCGACGACAGTTACAACGCCAACCCTGGCTCGTTGGATGCCGCCATCGATGCACTGGCTGCCGCGCCGGGCGATGGCTGGCTGGTGCTGGGCGACATGCGCGAACTCGGCGCCGACGCCGCGGCACTGCATGCCGCTGCCGGACGTCGCGCACGCGCGGCCAAGTTGCAGCGTCTGTACGCGCTGGGCGAGCTCAGCGCCGCTGCCGCGCAGGCATTCGGCGAGGGTGGTCGCGTGTTTGCCACACATGCCGCCTTGGCGACGGCATTGCAGGCGGATCTGGCGCAGGTCGCCGGTTCGCAGACTCAAACGCAGGAATCTTCTTTGATGCACGAACACACCGGTGCGGCGGCGCAGGCTGTCGCCACCACCGCGCAACTTCCGCCCACGCTGCTGGTAAAAGGCTCCCGCGGCAGCGCCATGGACCGCATCGTCGCCGCGCTGCTCGCACCGTCGGAGGATGCCTCCCATGCTGCTTGAGCTGGCGCGTTGGCTACAGCAACTGGAGAGCCTGTTCGGGCTGTTCAACTATCTGACCTTCCGCGGCATTTTGGCGGCGTTGACGTCGTTGTTCCTGTCGTTGTGGATGGGCCCTGCAGTGATCCGCAAGCTGGCCCAGTTCAAGGGCGGCCAGCCGATCCGCCAGGACGGCCCGCAAACGCATTTCTCCAAGGCCGGCACGCCCACCATGGGCGGCTCGCTGATCCTGCTCACGGTCACCTTGTCGGTGCTGCTGTGGGGCGACTTGCGCAACCGTTATGTGTGGCTGGTGCTGGCGGTGATGCTCTGCTTCGGTGCGATCGGCTGGTACGACGACTGGATCAAGATCGTGCGTCGCGATCCCAACGGCCTGAAGTCGCGTTGGAAGTATCTGCTGCAGTCGATCTTCGGCCTGGCCGCCGGCCTGTTCCTGTTCTACACCGCCGACGTACCGGCGGCGATCACCTTCTACATTCCGATGTTCAAGTCGATCGCGTTGCCGCTGGCCGGCGTGAGCTTCGTGGTGATTGCCTATTTCTGGATCGTCGGTTTCTCCAACGCGGTGAACCTCACCGACGGTCTGGATGGTCTGGCGATCATGCCGACCGTGCTGGTGGCCTGCGCGCTGGGCGTATTTGCGTATGCCTCGGGTAACGTGGTGTTTGCCGAATACCTGAAAATCCCGCTGATTCCGGGTGCCGGCGAACTGATCATCATCTGCTCGGCGATTGCCGGGGCAGGGCTGGGCTTTCTGTGGTTCAACACCTACCCGGCCATGGTGTTCATGGGCGACATCGGCGCGCTGTCGCTGGGCGCGGTGCTCGGCACCATCGCGGTGATCGTGCGCCAGGAAATGGTGCTGGTGATCATGGGCGGCGTGTTCGTCATCGAAACGCTGTCGGTGATGATCCAGGTCGCCAGCTTCAAGCTCACCGGCAAGCGCGTGTTCCGCATGGCGCCGATCCACCACCACTTCGAACTCAAGGGCTGGCCGGAGCCGCGCGTGATCGTGCGCTTCTGGATTATTTCGGTGGTGCTGGTGCTGATCGGCCTTGCCACGTTGAAGGTGCGCTGATGAACGACATGTCCCGCCAGGCCACACGACTGGACGCCATCGGCGGCCGCTACGACCCGTGGCTGCTCGGCGCGGCAGCCACGCTCGCCTCGCTGGGCGTGGTGATGGTGGCGTCCAGTTCGATCGAGTTGTCCGACAACCCGTTTTATTACCTGACCCGCCATCTGCTGTTTCTGGGCATTGGCGTGGGCCTGGCGTTCTGGGCGATGCGCACCGAGCTCAAGACCATCGAGCAATACAACCAGGTATTGCTGCTGGCCTGCTTCGGTCTGTTGATGGTGGTGTTCGTGCCCGGCCTGGGCAGCAGCGTCAACGGTGCCAAGCGCTGGATCAACCTGGGCGTGTCGAAATTCCAGACCGTGGAAGCGGTCAAGGTGCTCTACATCGTGTGGCTGTCCAGCTACCTGGTGCGCTTTCGCGATGAGGTCAACGCGACCTGGCCCGCGATGCTCAAGCCGCTGGGCGTGGCGATCGCATTGGTCGGTCTGCTGCTGATGCAGCCGGACTTCGGCTCGTCCACGCTGCTGCTGGCGATCACCGCCGGCATGCTGGTGCTGGGCGGGGTGAATCTGCCGCGCATGTCGATGCCCATCGTGTTCGGCCTGCCGGTGTTCGCCTTCATCGCGATCCTGGAGCCGTACCGCTTGCGTCGCATCACCTCGTTCCTGGATCCGTGGGCCGATCAGCTGGGCTCCGGCTATCAGTTGTCGAACGCGTTGATGGCGGTCGGCCGCGGCCAGTGGACCGGCGCAGGCCTGGGTGCCTCGGTGCAGAAGCTCAACTATCTGCCCGAAGCGCATACCGACTTCATCTTTTCGGTGATTGCCGAAGAGCTGGGTTTTGTCGGCGTCTGCGGTGTGATCTCGCTATATGCACTGTTGGTCGGCCGCGCGTTCTGGCTGGGCATGCGCTGCGTGGAAATGAAGCGCCATTTCTCCGGCTACATCGCCTTCGGCATCGGTCTGTGGATCAGCCTGCAGAGCTTCGTGTCGGTAGGTGTGAATCTGGGCATTTTGCCAACCAAGGGCCTGACCCTCCCGTTGATTTCCTCCGGCGGTTCGTCGGTGCTGATGACCTGCGTGGCGATGGGCCTGCTGCTGCGCGTGTCCTATGAAATGGATCGCGCCGAGCGCCTGCGCAGCAAGTTGTCGCCGCAGGGTACGGGTGCGCCATCGGCCGAGTCGGCCGAGCCGGTGGTCGAGTCGGTGCCGCCTGCCTATGCAGCGGGACGCAAGCCGCAGCGCGAGGCCGCTGCAGCGCCTGCACCCGTTGCAGCGGCGTCAGCTGCAGCACCCTCGGTGGCGCCGGCATCGGCCATCCTGCGTGGCACCAGCCGCATGCAGCCGCGTGTGGAACCGACCTTTGGGAGGATTGCATGAGTGTTTATGCGAATCCCTCGCAACAGCCCGCACAACCATCTGCGGGCGGTCGACCTGTCATGATTTTGGCTGGCGGCACCGGCGGGCATATTTTCCCGGGTCTGGCAGTGGCCAAGGTGCTGCGTGCGCGTGGCGTGCCGGTGACCTGGCTGGGCGCCGACGGCGCAATGGAAACGCGGCTGGTGCCGCAGCACGATATCCAGATCGACACGCTGGCCATCAGTGGCCTGCGCGGCAAGGGCGTGATCAAGTTGCTTGGCGCACCGGTGCGGGTGATGCGTGCAGTACGCGCTGCCGGCTTTGTGTTGCGCAAGCGACAGCCGCGCGCGGTGGTCAGCTTCGGCGGCTTTGCGGCCGGTCCCGGTGGCTTGGCTGCACGTCTGCTCGGCGTGCCATTGCTCGTGCACGAACAAAATCGCGCGCCCGGCATGACCAATAAGGTGTTGTCGCGTTTTGCGCGCCGCGTACTGACCGGTTTCCCCGGCAGCTTTGCTGGCGAAGAAGCAGTGGGCAACCCGGTGCGCGCAGAAATCGCCGCGCTTCCTGCACCGTCCACGCGCCTGGTCGGGCGGGGTGGTCCCGTACGCGTGTTGGTGCTCGGCGGCAGCCAGGGCGCACGCGCATTGAATCAAGCCGTGCCGTCGGCACTGGCCGCGCTCGGGCATCCGGATGTCGAAGTGCGGCATCAGTGTGGCGAAAAGCTGCGCGCCGAAGCCGAGGCTTCCTACGCGCAGGCTGCGGTACAGGCGAGCGTTGAACCGTTCATTGCCGACATGGCCGCCGCCTACGCCTGGGCCGATCTGGTGGTGTGCCGCGCCGGCGCCTCTACCCTGGCCGAGCTGTGCGCCGCCGGTGTCGGCAGCGTGCTAGTGCCCTTTGCCGCCGCTGTCGACGATCACCAGACCCGCAATGCCGAATACCTGGTCGGCGCCGACGCCGCCGTGCTGCTCAAGCAGGACGACACCTTGCCCGTGCGCCTGCAGCAGGTCTTGCAGACCCTGCTCACCGACCCCGCGCGCCGCCTGTCGATGGCGCAAGCCGCCCGCACCCTGGCCAAACCGGACGCTGCCGAGCGCATTGCCGACATCATTCTGCAAGAGGCCGGGAGTGGTGAGTCGGGATTGGGGGATAGGAAGAGCTCAGATCAACCGCAGGAATACACCTCAATGCACGCAGACAAGCGCACCGACCAGGCGTCCGTCGCCGTTGGTGCTTCGCTTCACACGATTCCCGATTCCCGATTCCCGATTCGCATTTCCTCAGGAGGTGCCCAGTGATCCGCCGTCTGCAGGACAGTGGCGATCTGGTCCGCGCATTTCCGCGCGTGCACTTCGTCGGCATCGGCGGCACCGGCATGAGCGGCATTGCCGAGGTCATGCTGACGCTGGGCTATGAAGTCTCCGGCTCGGACAACGCCGACAATGCGGCCACCCGCCGCCTGGCCAAGCTCGGTGCGCGCGTGATGCGCGGCCACTCGGCCGCCAACGTGCTCGGTACCGATTGCGTGGTGGTGTCCAGCGCCATCCGCGAAGACAATCCCGAGCTGATGGAAGCGCGCAGCCAGCGCATTCCGATCATGCCGCGCGCGGCGATGCTGGCCGAATTGATGCGCTTCCGTCGCGGCATCGCAGTCGCCGGCACGCACGGCAAGACCACCACCACCAGCCTGGCCGCGGCCGTGCTGAGCGAAGGTGGCCTGGACCCGACCTTCGTCATCGGCGGGCAACTGTTGGCGGCCGGCGCCAATGCCAAGCTCGGTGGCGGCCAGTGGCTGGTGGCCGAAGCCGATGAGAGCGATGGCAGCTTCCTGCGTCTGAATCCGTTGATGGCGGTGATCACCAACATCGACTCGGATCACCTGGAAAACTACGGCAACGATTTCTCGCGCATCCAGGCGGCATTCGCAGAATTCCTGCAGCGCCTGCCGTTCTACGGCCTGGCCCTGCTGTGCATCGACGACCCGGAAGTGGCCGCACTGGCCGGCAAAACGCCGCGCCACGTGATGAGCTACGGCATGAGCGAAAACGCCGACGTACGCGCCGAAGATGTGGTGCAGGACGGCCCGCGCATGCGCTTCACCCTGCGTCTGCCCGAAGGCACCACCACGCCGGTGACGCTGGCCTTGCCGGGCCGTCACAACGTGCTCAATGCACTGGCCGCTGCCGCGATCGGTTGGCAGTTGGGCGTGGAGCCGCAGACCATTGCGCGTGCGCTGGAAAATTTTGCGGGCATCGGCCGGCGTTTCAACGATCTGGGCGAAGTCACCACCAGCACCGGTGCGCGCGTGCGGGTGGTCGACGATTACGGCCACCACCCGCGCGAGCTGGAAGCGGTGTTCGCCGCCGCCCGCGGTGGCTGGCCGGACAAGCGCCTGGTCGTCGCATTCCAGCCGCACCGTTACAGCCGTACCCGCGATCAGTTCGACGCATTCGCCGCCGTGCTTAGCACCGTCGATGCCTTGGTGTTGAGCGAAGTCTATCCGGCTGGCGAAGCGCCGATTCCCGGTGCCGACTCGCGTGCCCTGGCGCGTGCCATCCGTGCGCGCGGCCGTAGCGAGCCGGTCGTGGTCGGGCAGATTGCCGGCCTGGCCGAAGTGTTGCCGGACGTGCTGCAGGACGGCGATCTGCTGTTGATGATGGGTGCCGGCGACATCGGTTATGTGGCGCAACACATCATCAATCACGGTTTTGTCGGAGAGCAGGCATGAGCGCGTCCTCTATCGGGACCCGGGACCCGGGAACCGGGACCGGTGAAGAGCAGATCGTGCAGCCGGCGTCTTCTGCTGTTACGGGTCCCGGGTCCCCGGTCCCCGGTCCCGCACCGTCGCGAACCAGCGACCCCACCGCGTTCGGGCGCGTCGCCGTGCTGCTTGGCGGTACCTCGTCCGAGCGCGAAGTGTCGTTGAATTCCGGCAGCAACGTGCTGGACGCGCTGCGCGCGCGCGGTGTCGATGCGCAGCCGGTCGACGGCATTCCTGCACTGGCGCAAGCACTGGTCGCGCAGCGCTTCGACCGCGTGTTCAACGTATTGCACGGCCACAATGGAGGCGGCGAAGACGGCATCGTGCAGGGTTTGATGGAAGCCTTCGACATCCCGTACACCGGCTCCAACGTGCTCGGCTCGGCGTTGAGCATGGACAAGATCCGCACCAAGCAGGTGTGGTTGTCGCTGGATCTGCCGACGCCGCGTTACGCGCGTCTGGCCGCCGGCGCCAGCGCAGACCAGATCCACGCCGCTGCACGACAGATCGGCTTGCCGGTGATCGTCAAGCCGGCAAACGAAGGCTCCAGCGTCGGTATCAGCCGCGTGTTCGATCAGGCCCAGCTCGAAGAAGCGGTGCTGCTCGCTGCACGCTACGACGGCGCGCTGTTGATGGAGCAACTGATCGAAGGCGACGAGCTCACCGTGGCCGTGCTCGGCGAGACCGCGCTGCCGTCGATCCGCATCGTGCCCAAGGGCCAGTGGTACGACTACAACGCCAAGTACGTGGCCGACGACACCCAGTACCTGTGCCCGGGTCTGGAAGGCGATGCCGAAGCGCAGATCGGTCAGCTGGCACTGAACGCGTTCCGCGCTGCCGGCGCACGCGGCTGGGGCCGCGTTGATGTCATGCGTGATCGCAGCAGCGGCCAGCTGTATCTGCTCGAAGTGAACACCGCTCCGGGCATGACCAGCCACTCGCTGGTCCCCAAGGCCGCGCGTCAGCTCGGCATCGATTTCGAAGAGCTGGTCTGGCGCGTGCTGGAGCAGACGCTATGACGCCGGGAATGGGGAATCGGAAATCGGGAATCGGTAACAGCGGCCGCGTTGTTGCCGTTGCGATTCCCTATTCCCGATTCCCCATTCCTGCACGCGGAGCGTGCCAATGAACGCCACCCTGCGCATCCTGGCCTGGTTGATCGCGGTGGCGCTGGTCGCGTTGCCAGTGGTGGCCGTGCTCAATGGATGGGTGGGTGCCGAGCGCTGGCCGTTGGCGAAGTTGCGGGTGTCCGGCGATTTCAAGCGGGTGCCGGCCGAAGAATTGCGCGCGGTGGTATTGCCGTATGCGCGCTCGGGCTTTTTTGCGGTGAAGCTGCAACAGGCGCAAGACGCCATCGCGCGCTTGCCGTGGGTGGAAAGCGCGCAGGTGCGCAAGCGTTGGCCGGACGTGCTGGAAGTGCATGTGACCGAACACAAGCCGTTCGCGCGCTGGGGTACCGACCGCATGCTGTCCGAACAGGGCCGGTTATTCCGCACCCCGCCGTTGTTGAAGGATTTCAAGTTGCCGCAACTCGGCGGCCCGGACAGCAAGACCCAGGATGTGGTGGCGCTGTACAACGAGTCGCGCGCCTTGTTCGCGCCGACCGGGCTGGACGTGGAGCGCCTGGAGATGGACGCACGCGGCAGCTGGTCGCTGGGTCTGAGTAATGGTCTGCAGATCGTGATCGGCCGCGACGACGCGCGAGCGCGCCTGCAGCGATTCGCCCGCGTGCTACCGCAGCTGGCCGACCCGCAGCGCCCGATCGCGCGCGCCGACCTGCGCTACACCAACGGATTTACGGTCGAACGTGCGCCGGGCGAGACCCCGCACGACGCCAAAAAGCCCAAGACCACTGCGCCGGCGACACCCGGCGCGCCGCCGGCCGAGGTACATCCCATCGCCGCGCGCTTTCCGCATCGCCTGATCGATCGTCTGGCCTCTGCGCTTCCGTCATTCACTCTTCAACGCAGTCTGCATACATGAATCGCAAAGGCGACAAATCCCTCATCGTTGGACTGGACATCGGCACCTCCAAGGTCGTCGCGCTGGTCGGCGAGTACTCGCCCGGCAATCCGATCGAAGTGATCGGCATCGGTTCGCATGAGTCGCGCGGTCTCAAGCGCGGCGTGGTGGTGGATATCGAATCCACCGTGCAGTCGATCCAGCGCGCGGTCGAAGAAGCCGAGCTGATGGCCGGCTGCGAAATCCGCTCGGTGTACGCATCGATCTCCGGCAACCACGTGCAGTGCAAGAACTCGCCGGGCATCGTGCCGATCCGCGACGGCGAAGTGACCTGGAGCGACCTGGAACGCGTGCTCGACGCCGCCAAGGCCGTGGCCATTCCTGCCGACCAACGCATCCTGCATGCGATCCCGCGCGAATACGTGCTGGATGATTCGCAGGAAGGTATCCGCAACCCGGTCGGCATGACCGGCGTGCGCCTGGAGGTGCATGCGCATCTGGTTGTCTGCGCGCAGTCGGCCGCCGCAAACATCACCAAGTGCGTGCAGAAATGCGGCCTGCAGGTGGACGATCTGGTGCTGTCCTCGCTGGCCTCGTCGGTTGCCGTGCTGACCGCCGACGAGCGCGAGCTGGGCGTGGTGCTGGTGGATATCGGCGCCGGCACCACCGATCTGGCGGTGTACGTGCAGGGCGCGATCTGCCACACCGCGTCGTTGCCGATCGCCGGCGACCACGTCACCAACGACATCGCGCACATGCTGCGCACGCCTACGCCGGAAGCCGAGCAGATCAAGGTGCGCTACGCCTGCGCACTGGCGCAGCTGGCCACTGCCGAAGAAAGCATCCAGGTGCCGTCGGTGGGCGACCGCCCGCCGCGTCGCATGCCGCGACATGCGCTCGCGCAGGCTGTGCAGGGCCGTTACGAAGAAATTTTTGAAATGGTGCAGGCCGAACTGCGCCGCTCCGGCTTCGAAGAAATGGTGCGCGCCGGCATGGTGCTCACCGGTGGCGCGTCGAAGATGGAAGGCGTGGTCGAACTGGCCGAAGAGATGTTGCAGATGCCGGTGCGCGTTGGCATTCCGCAGCACGTGACCGGCCTGGGCGAAGTTGTCGGCAACCCGGTGCACGCCTCCGGCGTGGGCCTGTTGTTGATGGGCAGCCAGATCGAACACCCGCGCCGCCCGTCGATCCCGACCGGCCGCGCGGGAAGCTTGTTCAAGAAATTGAAGAACTGGTATCGCGGCGAATTCTGACGGGCTGGGATTGGGAATTCGGGATTTGGGATTGGCAAGAGCGAAAAGCAAAAAGCAAAGCGGCGGCAGTTGCGATGGCGAAGATAACGATTAAGTAGAGAGCGGCGAGCGGGTAGGCAGTAAACTTTTTTGCAGGCATTGCGTCGAGGAGTAGGTGAGGTGAGTCATAGAGCGCAACAGCGCATCTACGATCCACACACACGAATCCCGACTTTCAAACAACAACACTCGCCGAGATGCGGAGGCAGGTGGGAAACGGAACTCTTCCGAATCCCGACTCCCCACTCCCCAATCCCGGCTCAAGAGGACACTGACATGGCACATTTTGAACTGATCGAAAAGATGGCTCCCAACGCGGTAATCAAGGTCGTTGGCGTGGGCGGCGGCGGCGGTAATGCCGTTGCGCACATGGTCAACACCAATGTCGATGGCGTGGAATTCATCACCGCCAACACCGACTCGCAGGCGATCAAGAACTGCGGCGCCAAGTTGCAGCTGCAGCTCGGCACCAACGTGACCAAGGGCCTGGGCGCAGGCGCCAATCCGGAAGTCGGCCGTCAGGCGGCGCTGGAAGATCGCGAACGCATCATGGACGCGCTGCAGGGTGCGGACATGGTATTCATCACCGCCGGCATGGGCGGCGGCACCGGTACCGGCGCGGCCCCCGTGGTTGCGCAGCTGGCCAAGGAAATGGGCATCCTGACCGTGGCCGTGGTTACCAAGCCGTTCCCGTTCGAAGGCCGTCGCCGCATGCAGGTGGCGTTGAAGGGCATCGAGGAACTGAGCCAGCATTGCGACTCGCTGATCACCATTCCCAATGAAAAGCTGATCACCGTGCTTGGCCGCAACGCCACCATGATCCAGGCCTTCCGCGCTGCCAACGACGTGCTGCAGGGCGCCGTGCAGGGCATCGCCGATCTGATCGTGCGTCCGGGTCTGATCAACGTCGACTTTGCCGACGTGCGCACCGTGATGTCGGAAATGGGTCTGGCCATGATGGGCACCGGTTCGGCACGCGGCGACGATCGCGCGCAGGCCGCTGCCGAAGCCGCCATCCAGAACCCGCTGCTGGACGATGTGAACCTGGCGGGTGCCAACGGCATCCTGGTCAACATCACCGCCGGCCCGGACTTCACCATGGCCGAGTTCGACGAGATCGGCCGCACCATCGAAGCGTTCGCTTCGGAAGATGCGACCGTGGTCGTTGGCACCGTGCTTGACCCGGACATGCAGGACGAAGTGCGCGTCACCGTGGTCGCCACTGGCCTGAACCGTGCGGTTTCCCGCCAGACCCAGCGTCCGGATCAGCGCGCGCCGATCAAGCTGGTGCGCAATGCCACCACCGGCCAGCCGGAATTCGGCGACTTCGACACCACCAGCGGCGACGCAGTGTCCAAGGCCGTCGGCGGCAGCATGGGCCTGGGCCTGCGTCGTCCGAGCAGCGACTCGGTCGGCAGCAGCCACAGCGCCGGCAATGCTGCGCCGCCGGCGGCAGACCTGCCCAACGATTACCTGGATATCCCGGCGTTCCTGCGCCGCCAGGCCGACTGATGGGCGTCGGCTGCGTCGCTACGGCGGCGTAGCCCGTCCCACCCGACGCTGTTGTCGGGGCTGTAATGCCATGTCCTTTTCTGCCGGATCGGTCACGATCCGGCAGCTTTTACAATGGCAAGACCGGGGCATGACACCTTTCGTCACGCGCAACTTGTTAAAATTCGGATAATGTTCATCAGATAAGACGGTCAGTTCAGCGTCTGTCTGCATCGTTCCCCCAGACTTCGCATATGACCCAGCAACGCACTCTCAAAAACACCATTCGCGCCACCGGCGTCGGCTTGCATAGCGGCGACAAGGTGTACATGACGCTGCGGCCGGCCCCGGTCGATCACGGCGTGGTGTTCCGGCGTGTGGACCTGGAGCCGGTCGTCGAAGTCCCCGCCGATGCGGAGTTGGTCACCGAGACCACGCTGTGCACCGGTCTGACCTGCAATGGCGCCAAGATCCAGACCGTCGAACACCTGATGTCGGCACTGGCCGGCCTGGGTGTGGACAACGTCATCGTCGAGCTGTCCTCGGCCGAGTTGCCGATCATGGACGGTTCGTCCGGCCCGTTCGTGTTCCTGCTGCAGTCGGCAGGCATCGTCGAGCAGAACAAGGCCAAGCGCTTCATCCGCATCAAACAGCCGGTGGAAGTGCGCGAGGGCGACAAGGTCGCGCGCTTCGAGCCGTATGACGGCTACAAGCTGGGCTTCACCATCGAATTCAATCACCCGATGATCCCGGCCAAGCAGTCGCGCCAGGAAATCGAGTTTTCCACCTCGGCATACGTCAAGGAGATCTCGCGCGCCCGCACCTTCGGCTTCATGCGCGATCTCGAGTACATGCGCGAGCGCAATCTGGGCCTGGGCGGTTCGATGGACAACGCCATCGTGCTGGACGAGTTCCGCGTGCTCAACGAGGACGGCCTGCGTTACACCAACGAATTTGTGCGCCACAAGATCCTGGATGCCATCGGCGACCTCTATCTGGCCGGCGGCGCCATCCTGGGCGCCTACGAAGGCTTCAAATCCGGTCACGCGCTCAACAACAAGCTGGTACGCGCGCTGCTGGCGGATCAGGCCGCCTGGGAATGGGTCAGCTTCCCCGAAGGAACCGAGCAGCCGCCGGTGACCTACGCCAGCCCCGTCTACGCCTGAGGCAGGCAAGACCCGCCGCGCAGCCTTCAGGTTCGCGCGGCCTCTGCCTGATGGCGATGGGCCGCTGCATGAGGTCGGCTAAACGCCGCCACACCCTGCCGACGACCGTTCGCCGACTGTGTCTACCCCGTGGCTATGTGTCAGGGAATGCCGCAATCGGCACCGAAAGCGTGAACCGGGTCGGATTTAGGTTCCGTTCTTAACTCTTTTTTAAGACTTCTCTAACTCCTGCGGGCGCCATGACCGCTAGGATGCGTCGGGTCGTGCGTGATCTTCGCAATCTTTTCACGCACTGCTGGCCGCCCCGAAACGGCGGCAGGGACGTCACCGCTTGGTCGGCACGACGTCCTGCAAGGATGCCAGTGCCTCGCGCAGACCCTTGTGCGTGGCTTCGGACACCGGCCGTGGACGGTCGCGGTTCTGCTGTGTTGGGGAATGCAGCGGAGTGCTTGCCGTCTTGACGGTCACTGCGGTGGCCTTCAACCCGATGGATCGGGCGGCATCAAGGAGTTGGGTCTCGGCAAGCCGCACCTTGGCATGCCAGATCGGCGAATCAACCAGAAAAACGAGCTGTTCGCCTCGGACATTGGCCAACCGGCAACGGGTGGCCAGATGGGGCGGTAACAGGGGGCGCAACTGCCGGTCCAGCGCATCGAGCCACAAGGCTCGGCGCAAGGGGTCGCCAGCCTTTTCACCCAGCGCGGCCTCGATGGCCTGCTGCGGAGCGGAAGGGTTACGTGCGTTGGACTTGGGCTTGGACATGACACTCATATGGCGTTAAAAAAAGTTGTAATCAAATCTCGCGAAACCCGGGCCCAGCGTGTGGCTCGACAGTTCCAGGGCTTTGCGTCGGATCGACCGATGGTGGTGCTCGGTGCCGTACTTGGCCTGGGCATGCTGATCGGCGTCGGTGCAAGCACCGCTACCGGCATGGTGACCAATTCCGCGCTGCAGGCCAAGGTCGCGCAGCAGCAGGCCGAGCTGGCCCAGGCGCAGCGCGCCTCGCAGGCACAGGTCAATGCACTGGCCGCACGCATGGGCGAGCTGCAAGCGCAGGCCACCCGCCTCAACGCATTGGGCGAGCGGCTGACCGAAATGGGCAAGTTGAAGGACGGCGAGTTCGACTTCGACGAACCGGTCGGCGTCGGTGGCGGCGATGAGCCGGTCAGCGACATGCCGGTCGAATCGCTCAAGGAGACGCTAGGGCAAGTCGAACAGCAGTTCTCCGCCTCCGGCCAACAACTGAACGTACTGGCGTCGCTGATGTTCGATCATCAGCTCGAGCAGAATTCGGTGCCCTCGCGGATGCCGATCCGCAACACCTATATCACCTCGGGCTTTGGCGGCCGCGCCGATCCGTTTGACGGCGGTTCGGCCTTCCACAAGGGTGTGGACTTCCACGCCAACGTGGGCGACCCGGTGATGTCGGTCGCCGACGGCGTGGTCAGCTACGCCGGTGTGCGGGGCGGTTACGGCAACGTGGTCGAAGTGGATCACGGCAATGGCTACGTCACCCGCTATGCGCACAACTCGCGGCTGGTGGTGAAGGTGGGCGACCTGGTCCGCGCTGGCCAGCAGGTAGCCAGGGCCGGCTCCAGCGGTCGTTCGACCGGCGCGCACGTGCATTTCGAGGTGTGGGCCGATGGTCGTGTGGTCAATCCGCGCAAGTTCCTGGGCGACACCAATACACCAGTAGGGCGCCGAGGGCGCGGTTGACGAAGGCATGGCACGCTCCGATGGAGGTGCTTGATTCGTGAAGGCTCGCCCCAAGCTACAATAGGGTGTTGCCATGACAGGGCGCAGTGCGCCCTGTTTCGTTTACGGCGGTCGGGTCTTGGGGACCGGCGTCGGTCAAACCGTTCCTTTTCAACCGGTTTCTTCAATGATCAACAGTCTGCTTACCCGTGTCTTTGGCAGTCGTAACGAACGCCAGCTGCGCCAGCTCACCCGCCTCGTCACCCAGATCAATGCGCTGGAGCCGACGATCGAGAAGCTCTCCGACGCCGAGCTGCAAGCCAAGACCCCGGAGTTCAAGCAGCGGCTTGCCGCCGGCGAGTCCCTGGACAAGATCCTTCCCGAGGCGTTTGCGGTCTGCCGCGAGGCCAGCCGCCGCGTCCTCGGCATGCGCCATTACGACGTGCAGCTGATCGGCGGCATGGTGTTGCACCTGGGCAAGATCGCCGAGATGCGCACCGGTGAAGGCAAGACCCTGGTGGCGACCCTGCCGGTGTACCTCAACGCGCTGCAGAGCGAGGGTGTGCACGTGGTCACCGTCAACGACTACCTGGCGCGCCGCGATGCCGCGCAGATGGGCAAGTTGTACAACTGGCTGGGCCTGAGCGTGGGCGTGGTGTATCCGGGCATGCCGCATAGCGACAAGCGCGAGGCCTACGGCAGCGACATCACCTACGGCACCAACAACGAGTTCGGCTTCGACTACCTGCGCGACAACATGGCGCTGTCGCGTGCCGACCGCTATCAGCGCAATCTGCATTACGCGATCGTCGACGAAGTCGACTCGATCCTGATCGACGAAGCGCGCACCCCGCTGATCATTTCCGGCCCGGCCGACGAATCGCCGGAGCTGTACATCCGCGTCAACCGCATCGTGCCGCAGCTGACCAAGCAGGAAAGCGAAGAAGGCGAGGGCGATTACTGGATCGACGAGAAGGGCAAGCAGGTGCATCTGTCGGAGGCGGGCATGGGCCACGCCGAAGAACTGCTGATGCAGGCCGGCATCCTGGAAAACGCCGAAGACGGCCTGTACGCCGCGCAGAATCTGAGCGTGGTGCATCACCTCAACGCGGCGCTGCGTGCGCATGCGATCTATCAGCGCGATGTGGATTACATCGTGCGCGATGGCGAAGTGGTGATCGTGGACGAATTCACCGGCCGCACCCTGTCCGGGCGTCGCTGGTCCGACGGCCTGCATCAGGCGGTCGAAGCGAAGGAAGGCGTACCGGTACAGCGCGAGAACCAGACGCTGGCCAGCATTACCTTCCAGAACCTGTTCCGCATGTACAAGAAGCTGTCCGGCATGACCGGTACGGCCGACACCGAAGCCTACGAATTCCAGAGCATCTACGGCCTGGAAGTGGTGGTGATTCCGACCAATCGCCCGACCGTGCGCAAGGACCATCCGGACCAGGTGTTCCTCAACCGCAAGGGCAAGTTCAATGCGGTGCTGGCCGATATCGAAGACTGCGCCAAGCGCGGTCAGCCGGTGCTGGTGGGGACCACCTCGATCGAAACCTCGGAGATGCTGTCCGAGCATCTGCGCAAGGCGGGCGTGGAGCACGAAGTACTCAATGCCAAGCAGCACGAGCGCGAAGCCACCATCGTGGCCAACGCCGGTCAGCCGGGCGCGGTGACCATCGCCACCAACATGGCCGGTCGCGGTACCGACATCGTGCTGGGTGGCTCGCTTGAGTCGGAGTATCACGCGCTGGGCGAGGATGCGACCGAGGAAGCGCGCTTCAAGATCAAGACCGATTGGCAGCGTCGCCACGACGCGGTCAAGGCGGCCGGCGGCTTGCACATCATCGGTACCGAGCGCCACGAATCGCGGCGTATCGACAACCAGTTGCGCGGCCGTGCCGGTCGTCAGGGCGACCCGGGGTCGTCGCGTTTCTATCTGTCGCTGGAAGACAACCTAATGCGCATCTTCGCCTCGGACTGGGTCCAGAAGGCGATGCGCATGATGGGCATGAAAGAAGACGACGTCATCGAAGATCGCCTGGTCAGCCGGCAGATCGAAAAAGCCCAGCGCAAGGTGGAAGCGCACAACTTCGACATCCGCAAGAACCTGCTGGACTTCGACGACGTCAACAACGATCAGCGCAAGGTGATCTATTCGCAGCGCGATGAGTTGCTGGACGCCGAGTCGGTGAAGGACAACGTCGATGGCATCCGCGGCGATGTGATCTATGACCTGGTCGCCCGCTTTGTGCCGCCCAATTCGGTGGATGAGCAGTGGGACTTGCAGGGCCTGGAAGCCACGCTGGAATCGGAGCTGGGCATGCCGATGGCGTTGCGCGAAATGGCAAGCACGCAGGAAGAACTGGACGCCGAGCAGATTGCCGTCAAGGTGCAGGCTGCGGTGGATGCGCACTTCGCCGAGAAGGAAGCGGCGGTGGGCAACGACACCATGCGCGCGCTGGAAAAGCACGTGATGCTGACGGTGCTCGACCAAGGCTGGAAGGAGCATCTGGCCAAGATGGATTACCTGCGCCAGGGCATCTATCTGCGTGGTTACGCGCAGAAGCAGCCCAAGCAGGAATACAAGAAGGAAGCCTTCGAGCTGTTCTCCGAGATGCTGGAGAACGTCAAGCGCGAAGTGGTCAACCTGCTGGCGCGTGTGCGCATCCGCAGCGAAGAAGAAGTGGCCGAGCTGGAAGAGCAGGAACGTCTTCAGGCACAAGCACGCCTGATGGCCTCGCAGTTCCAGCATCAGGACGTAGGCGGTTATGGCGCCGACGAGGAAGTAGAGCAGATGCAGGGTGGCAGCGCACCGGTACCGGTGTCGCAGGTCACCCGTGACGAACCCAAGGTGGGCCGCAACGATCCATGCCCGTGCGGTAGCGGCAAGAAGTACAAGCACTGCCACGGTCAGCTCAGCTGATGCTGAGCTGACCGTGGCGCAGCCCGCGAAGCGGGCTGCGCACCCGCTATCCGCAACGCGGATAGTGGGCTCACGGTATTGCTTCCGATCCCCGCGCCTTCGGCGCGCCCCCTTACCAAGGGGGCTCTACCTACGAAGGGATTCTTGGGGGGTCTCCAAAGTCCGGGTACGGAATGGCGTACGCGCAGGGGATACGTCTTCGCGTTTGATGCTTGCGCCTTCGGCATGCACCCTCTACCAAGCGAGCTCTGCTGACGACGCGTATTCGTGGGTTTCCTGGGAAGCCGGATACGTGAAGCCGGATGCGGGTGCATGGCCTGGTTTCCGATCCCCGCGCCTTTGGCGCTTCCTGCCGGGCGTTGCTCGCGGAACGTCGACGGCGTTTTCGAGAAACCAGAGTGTGGACGGAAGGCGCGCTTGGCGAGCGCTCTCCAGATGAGTGCCAGCACGGCGAGGTCCGATCCACGCGCCCGCATCTCTTGCGGTGCTCATTGTTCCTGCCGTAGACATGCTTTTCCGCCTGCGCGACTGCGGGCGTATGCTCAGGCCCACGTCCTGCGTGGAGTGCGGTCATGTCGTTGTCCAGCCAGCAACTGAAGGTGTTCGTGCCTGCGCGCGACTACGCGTTGTCGCAGCGCTTTTATCGCGCACTGGGCTTCGTCCAGGAGGATGAGGTGGGCAACGTGACCTGTTTCCGGCATGGCACCCATTGCGCGTTTTTGCTGCAGGATTTTTATCTGCGTGAGCTGGCCGAGAATCTGATGCTGCACCTGTGGGTGGACGACGCGGATGGCTGGTGGCAGCACGTGCACGACACCGGTCTGGACGAGCAGTTCGGGGTGAGCTGCAGTGCGCCGGAAGACCGGCCATGGGGCGCGCGCGACTTCACCTTGCACGATCCCAGCGGGGTGCTCTGGCGCATCGGGCATCCGTTGTAGGGTCGGGGATTTGTGATTTGAGATTCGGAGTGGTCGAAGCGTGCGCCAGGTTTGCCTTGGCGTATCTCTAGCCTCGCATTCCCATTCGGCTGCGGTCCGAGTGATTGCGTTGAACCGCTCACTCGCGGCACTCTTATTGCATGCCCGATTCCCTAAGATCCATTCACGTCGTCGCTGGCGTGATCACCGACCCGCGCGGCCGCATCCTGCTGACGCGGCGTACCGAAACCCGCGACATGCCCGGCCTGTGGGAATTCCCCGGCGGCAAGCGCGAGCCCGGCGAAACCTCCGAGCAGGCGCTGGTGCGCGAGCTCAATGAAGAACTCGGCATCGAGGCCCAGGTCGGCGAGTGGGTCATGGATGTGCCGCAGCTGTATCCGGACAAGCGCCTGCGCCTGGAAGTGCGCCACATCGCTTCCTGGAAAGGCAGCCCGCGCGGCCGCGAAGGCCAGGCCATGACCTGGGTGGCGGCCGACAAGCTGGCTCGCTATTCGATGCCGCCGGCCGACGTGCCGGTAGTGGGCGTACTGCGTCAGCCCGACCGCTATTTGATCACGCCCGAGCCCGAGGACGACGCGCGGTGGCTGGAAGGCCTGGAACGCGCGCTGCAGGACGGCGTGACCCGCATCCAGCTGCGTGGGCGGCAGGTTGCGCCTGCGCGTTGGCAGGCGTTGTTGCAGCAGGTGATGCGCCTGCGTGGTCGTGTGCGCGCGCAGCTGCTGCTCAATCGCGATATCGCGCTTGCTGCGGAACTTGGTATCGGCGTGCATCTGGGATCGGAGCAGTTGGCCGGTTTGCAGGAGCGCCCGCTGCCCGCAGAACAGATGGTGGCCGCCTCGTGCCATGGGCTGGAAGATTTGCGTCATGCGCAGCGGCTGGGCTGCGATTTTGCGGTGCTGGGGCCGGTGCAGACCACCGCATCGCACCCGGGGGCGACACCGCTGGGATGGGACGGATTCGAAACCCTGCGCGAGCAGGTGTCGCTGCCGATCTACGCGCTCGGTGGCATGCAGGCGGCCGACCTGCGCGAAGCACGCTCGCATGGCGCGCAAGGCATTGCGGCCATTCGCTCGCTGTGGCCGCAGTAAGCGAACGGCGACCGACGCTGGTGGTGTTCGGTGGATTGCCGGGCGTGGGCAAGAGCGCTATTGCACAGGCGTTGCTGACGCAATGCCCCGCGTTTTATCTGCGCATCGATACGATCGAGCAGGCACTGCGCGAGAGTGGTGAACTCGCCACCGAGGTCGGGCCGGCCGGCTACCTGATCGCTTACGCACTTGCGCAGGCCAATCTACGCCAAGGCCATGTGGTGGTCGCCGACTGCGTGAATCCGTTGCCGGTCACCCGTGCATCCTGGCGCGCTGTGGCGCAGCGCACGCAGAGCCACTTGCTGGAGATCGAAGTGGTCTGCAGCGATCGCGCGGTGCACCGGCAGCGCGTCGAATCGCGGCGTAGCGAAATCCCCGGACTGCGCGTGCCGGAGTGGTCTTCTGTCCTGGCGCACGACTATGTGGCATGGACCGAGCCGCATTGGGTGATCGACAGTGCCGTGCTGAGCCCGCAGCAGGCGGTCGCAGAGGTCATGCACCGGCTTGCCGCTTAGCCTTCAGGCGCATCGTGACCTTGGCGCGGCTACCAAAACGACTGTGCAGCTGCCAGGCGCGCGCGGCCGCCGCTCGGTGCGGCCTCTCCACATTCGTACACTCCGGTTCCTCAGCACCCACCTAACGACTGCTCGCTACGTTGTGTTAGCCGCGCTTAGTCCCTGCGTGCCGGTTGCCGTTAGGTCAGCGGGTTGCTCGGAACAGCGGTGGTCATCGCGGCCATCGCCCAAGAATCTGTTAAACCGATGCAATCTCGCTGCCATCGTGAGGTCGGCTGACAAGACGGAACGAGTCTTCGTCGCGCGGCTCAGACGGCGTGCTCATAAACCGCGGTGTTACATGCAGATTCCTAGCATCGGCGGCGACCGCGCTGCGCTGCATGCAGTCTTTTTGCAAGCGGACTTAAAACGTCACCCAGAAGCAGTTGTACTGCCGTCGCAAGCGCAACACGCTGCGCGCAGGCGTACCGCTGGCGAGGTTCTGTTCCAAGCGCAGGCCCCAGGGGCGCGGGCGTGTGGGCGTGGGCAATGGCGCGTCGATCGCGCTGCCATCCAGCGACGGGGCTGTTGCGGCGGTGTCTGCGTCCCAGGTCGGTGTATCGGTTTGTGGATACATCGGTGCGATGTCCAGCAGCGGGCGTTGCACGATGGCTTCCAGTCGGCTCAGCACCTGGTTGGCCGCCGCGTCGGATTGCCCGCTCCACAGGTAAAGGCTGGACAGTCGATTGACGTCGCGGCTGTCTACGGCGCTTTGCAGGAGCGACACCAGCTCGCTCAACCGGCGTGGGCAGCCATAGCGGTGCAGCCCGGTATTGCCCTGTGTGCGCGGGGCCGGCGGCGCACGCATTGCCGCGCCCACGTCTTCGCAACGGCGGTCGGTGAACATGGTTTGCCCGTCGGGCGTGACGCAGCGACGGATCTCCTGTGCCTGTACGCGATTGGCGGCAGGCAGGCAAAGCAGCAGCAACATCACTGGCAGGAGGCGAGACATCCGCGCAGCGTAGCCGGGCGCGCGTGAGCTGGCGAGAAACGCGAAAGAACGCGCGCCTGCACGCGTGACGTAGCTGGCCGCGCCTGCCGGAGTTGAATCGTTTGTACCGGTGAATTGCCGCACATGGGCCGAGCGCGTAGCTGCGCTCAGCGCCCCAGCAGTTGCAGTACCTGCGTGGTGGGCTTGGCCAGGTTGAGCGTGTAGAAGTGCAGCGCCGGTGCGCCGCCGGCGATCAGGCGTTCGCACAAACTGGCCACCACTTCCGCGCCGAAGGCGCGCACCGCATCGGCGTCGTCGCCATACGACTGCATCTTCTTGCCGATCCAGCGCGGGATCTCGGCCCCGCATTGCTCGGAAAAACGCCGCAGCTGCGAAAAATTAGAGATCGGCATGATGCCGGGAACGATCGGCACCTCCACGCCCATACGCTGCACCGCGTCGCGAAAATGGAAGTAGGCATCGGCGTTGTAGAAATACTGGGTGATCGCCGCATCGGCGCCGGCATCGACCTTGGCCTTGAAGTAGCGCAGATCGCTCAACGCATCGACCGCTTGCGGATGGGTTTCCGGATACGCGCCGACTTCGATCCGGAAGGCGTCGCCGTGCTCGGCGCGGATAAAGGCGATCAGGTCCGAGGCGTAGCGCAGGTCGCCCGGATGTCCCATGCCCGAGGGCAGGTCGCCGCGCAGCGCGACGATGCGGGTACAGCCGATGGCGCGATACAGCTTGAGCAGTTCGCGAATCTCCTGGCGGTTGCCGCCCACGCAGGACAGATGCGGTGCCGATTCGAAGCCGTGTTTCTGCTTGAGGTGGCGCACCGTCTCGGAGGTGTAGCTGAGCGTGGAGCCGCCGGCGCCGAAGGTGCACGACACATATTCGGGCGCATAGCCCTTCAACTTGGTCGCGGTGCGGTCCAGCTGCGCGCGCTGGTCGTCGGTCTTGGGCGGGTAAAATTCGAAACTGAGATGCGTCATCGCGGCGGGTCCGGCGGATCGTGCTTGCATAATATCGCTTCATCGCGATGAATGCATATTTGGTTGCGAGTGTCTCGATTGGTTGGTGGCGATGCCAGTGTGAAGGTGTGCAATGCAGCGATGGAATGGTCGGGTCTGCTTGCGTGCGCTTGTCGCGCGGCGCGGCGCGCGGGGTAAAGCTCGGGTACCCCACGCCACTTGATCGGAGCGCGACATGCAAGAGCAGGAAATGGACGTTATCGCCGAATCGCTGGGCCGCATCTGGGTGGCGTTGGCGCGCAGCGTCGGCGATCTGGCGCTCGCCTTGGCCTAGAGCGTGTTATGTACTTTGAGGTGAGTGCGAAGCGTCCTGTGGCGCGTCGAGACAAGGCGTGCGCTGCGGCCCAGGCTTGGCCGCCTGGGCAAGGCGCGCAATGCGGTATCGGCGCGCCACAGGGCGCTTCCCGGAGGGTTGGCCGTCAGCGGCACGGAGCGGGCGCCGCGCGGCTTGCCTTGGCGCCAGCCAAGCCGGCGCCACGCAGCACCCGCTCCGCACCGCTGACAGCCAACGCATCTCATCTCAAAGTGCATAACACGCTCTAACAACCCGGTGTGGATGGCAGCAAGTTGCTGAGCGACTTTGCGGCGCGTCTGCCGTCGGGCGAGGACGACGGCACGTCCAAGGTGTTCGAAGCGATCCGCCAGTACATCGACCAGGGCGTCGCTCCCGACCAGGAGTGAGCATCACCACGCGCGTCCGCTGCACGCAGGCGCGCGCGATGCAGGCCTGGTGTGCAGCGGCGTCGCACGCTCTACGCCATGCATTGACATCTGCCTGCCTACACTGGGCCCCCTTTAACGGAGCGCCTTCATGTCCGACACCACGATGACCGCCATCGCCATCCGCGATGGCAAGGGCGACGCCGACGCGCTGTATGCCATCGAGCAGGCGCGCCCGCGTCCAGCGCCGGGGCAGGTGTTGATCCGCGTGCATGCGGCGGGCATCAATCGCCCCGATCTGCTGCAGCGTGCCGGGCACTATCCGCCGCCGCCGGGCGCGCCGGAGACGCTGGGTCTGGAAGTGGCCGGCGAGATCGTGGAGCCGGCCGGTCGCTGGAAGGTGGGCGACCGTGTGTGTGCGCTGCTGGGCGGCGGTGGCTATGCCCAATATGTGGCGGTCGATGCGCGGCATGTGCTGCCGATTCCTGCCGGCATGGATCTGGTGCAGGCGGCCGCGTTGCCGGAAACCATCTTCACTGCCTATACCAACCTGTTCGAGCATGGCCGCTTGGCGGCCGGCGAATGGCTGTTGCTGCATGGTGCGACTTCAGGGATTGGCGTCACCGCCATCCAGATGGCCAAGGCCACCGGTGCGCACGTGTTGGCCACTGCGCGCTCGGCCGGCAAGGCGGCGCAGGCGCGCGAGCTGGGCGCCGATGTGGCGATCGATTCCACCAGTGAGTCGTTTGTGGCCGTGGCCAAGGAGCATGGCGGTGTGGACGTGGCGCTCGACATGGTGGGCGCTGCG
Organism: Xanthomonas sp. Leaf148; assembly: GCF_001423585.1. Classification (GTDB taxonomy): domain Bacteria; phylum Pseudomonadota; class Gammaproteobacteria; order Xanthomonadales; family Xanthomonadaceae; genus Xanthomonas. The sequence continues at coordinate 323,476 of NZ_LMOP01000009.1, forward strand.
GTCTTTGCCGATACGCTGGAAGCGCTCAACCCGCGCGGGCGCATCGTCTACATCGCTTCGCAGGCCGGTTCGACCATCGAGGTGCCGATTCCGCAGCTGATGCGCAAGCAGGCCATCCTCACCGGCTCGACCCTGCGTCCGCGCACTGCCGACGAAAAGGCGCGCCTTGCCGCGGAGGTCGAGCGCGTGGTGTGGCCGTGGATCGAACAAGGCAAGATCCGCGTGCTGATCGACAAGCGCTTCCCGCTCGGTGAGGCGGCTGCGGCGCATCGCTATCTGGAGCAGGGCAGCCATCTGGGCAAAGTGGTGCTGGAGATGTAGGCCGCACGCGGTCGTCGCTGCGACTTCCGCAGACAACGGATGACCGAAACTCAGCAGTATGAGGACGCGAGCCGATACCGCTGGCAGGCGCTTATGCGCTGCGGTTGACCGCCGCTTCGATGTGGTGCCCATCGGGGTCGATGGCGAACGCGGCGTAGTACGCATCGCCGTAGTCGGGTCGCAAACCGGGCACGCCGTTGCTGCGACCGCCGTGCTCAAGTGCGGCCAGATGAAAAGCGTCTACCGCAGCGGCGGTGCTGGCTGCGAATGCAAGATGGAATCCGCTGCCCGGCGCGCAGTGCGTTGCCTGTTGCTGTTTCAACGCCAGACAATCCTCGCCGCCGGGGCGGCCATAGCCGACCGCCTGATCGAGCGTGCCTGGTTCCAGATCCGACCACACCCGCACATAGCCCAGTGCGCCGAGCACGGCGTCGTAAAACGCGGCTGAGGTTTCGATGTTGCCAACGCCAATGGATACGTGATGCAGCATCGATGCAGTCCTGTGATGAGTGGCGCGCGTGTGCCGGCTGGCGATCCTGGTGTGTGCGGATGCCGTGGGTCAATCGCCTGCAGTGATTGCAGCCCGTCAAGGCGCTTGCAGGAACCGACGCAGTGGCCTGCATCGCATCTGTCAGCCAGGCGCCGCGCCGCGGAATGCTGACGGAGCCGCTGCATGGCGCCCATGCAGGTATAGCAAAACAAGCAGGAGCGATGTCTCGCAGCGGGCCATGGCCTGACCGTACACTGCGCCGTCGCACACGTGTGGCCGGAGGTCGCACCACAGGTTGCGTCGGCCCGATGCCGTCGCAGCAGGCAGTGCAAAGCAACCAGCACGACTCCCCTATCAGCACGAAGGTTTCGATGAAGCATCCAGACGCATTGCGCATTGCCCTTGTCGGGATCGGCAAGATCGCCCGCGACCAGCACGTGCCGACCATCGCCGCGCGCCCGGACGTGCAGTTGGTGGCCACGGTGAGCCGGCATGGCACGGTCGATGGCGTCCCGGCGTATCACACCCTGGATGAAGCGTTCGCCGCGCATCCGGAGCTTGAAGCTGTCGCCTTATGCACACCACCGGTCGGGCGGCATGCCTTGGCGCAGGCGGCGTTGAGCGCTGGCCGGCATGTCTTTCTGGAAAAACCGCCGGCCGCCACGCTTGCCGAGATCGACGACCTGCGCAAGGTGGCGCAGCACGCGCAGCGCAGCCTGTTCACCAGTTGGCATTCGCGTTGCGCGGCCGGCGTGGAGCCTGCACGCGCGTGGTTGGCCGACAAACAGATCGTGCGCGCGCACATCACCTGGAAGGAAGACATCCGCCACTGGCATCCCGGGCAGGACTGGATCCTCGAACCCGGCGGCATGGGCGTGTTCGATCCCGGCATTAATGCGTTGTCCATCGTCACCCACCTGTTGCCGCGCAGCTTCGCATTGCGCGAGGCCGAGCTGCACACACCGCAAAACCGTCAGGCACCGCTGTACGCCAGACTTGCGTTTGTCGATACCGCCGGCGTGCCGGTGACGGCGGAGTTCGACTTCCTGCAGACCGGCCACCAGCGCTGGGATATCGAAGTGGAAACTACCCAGGGCGTGCTGATGCTCAGCGAAGGCGGTGCCAAACTGCACATCGACGGGCAAGCGCAGACCGTGCCCGCATCCAGCGAATACGACGGCCTGTATCGACGGTTTGTGCAGTTGGTGCGTGCCGGCGAATCGGAGGTGGATGTCGCTCCGTTCGTGCATGTGGCCGATGCGTTTTTGCTCGGGGCACGCACGGTCACCGCGCCGTTTGCCTGGTAAGTCGGTCGCGCTATCGCGGTGACCTTGCTGAAGAACAACACCGACTCTTGGTCGGTGTTGTTTCGCCTTGATCGCGCATTTGCATGATGACTGCAATGCCATCGCGCCACATGCGCAGGGGCAGCGCCGCTGCTGCTGGTGCCGATCAACGGCTTTCCAGTGCCACGTCGTCTTGCCCGACGTTTTCGGTATTGCGGACATCTGCCACCGAGAGGGGTGTACTCGCCGGCTTGCGCAGCGCTGGGGTGATCTGCGCGCGGAAGCGCCTGACCACCCACGTCTCATCGAGCAACGCAAACGCGAAGAAACCCAGCAAGGTGCCCGCGACCAGCGTGGGCGCATGCGTAAACGTGCCAGGCAACAAGAGACTGAGCCACAGGAAGATATTAGGCGAGGTCTGCAGCAGGTGAATATCCGCCGCAATGCCGGCATCGATCCGCTTGCCGGTCACGCGCTGGTGCGCGCGTAAGTACAACGCACTGCCCACGCGGCACGCCAGCAATAGTGTAAACGGCAGCAGCAATGCGCCCCAGGCGTGCCAACCGCCATCCATCAATGCGTGTACGAGTGCGGTTCCTTCGGTGCGTAGCCCGACCAGCAAGGCCATCGGCACCATCGTCAATGCGCCCACCCAGCCCCAGTTGGTCGCGAGCTTGCCGGCTGCGATCGGCCGCGCCCGCCGCCATCCCTGTGCGGCCAGCGAGGGCAGTGCCAAGGCAAGCAGCAGCACCACGAAGAACCGCTCCAGCGCATGTGCGTTGCCCAGCAGCTCACGGTGATCCACAACCAGCACCAGCAAGAGCAGCGGCAGCAGCACCGACAACACCAACGTATAGCGCGCTGCAAAAAAGTAATCGCCGCCGCGTGCCAGCGAGAAGGTCGGCACCGATAACGCCGGCGGCACGATCAACAACAAACCAATCACATGGATCCATTCGTTCTGGAAATGTGTGAGCAACAGCATGGCGCAGAGCGCGCGTGCCACGCTGATCACGCACAGCGCAATGTTTTCCGGCCCTTGCGTCAGCCGTAAGGCACCGGCCTCGATGCGTACCGACAGGAAGAACGCATTGACTGCCAGCAAGGCGACGATGGCTGTGGTGCTGGCAATATGCGGCACATGCACGCCCACGCACGACAGCGCGAAGCCGCCTAGCGCGGCGAGTAACATCCATTGCAGGAGATGGATTTCGGTTTGCTCGCCCAGATAGTTCATGCGCGAGGAGCTGCGCGCAGTCATCTGTTTGAGCTCGTCCCACGACAGCGGCCGGGAGTTGGGCAGCCGGAAATCGATGTAGTCGGCAGGTGGCAGGCCGGAGGCGATCAGCGCAAACACCTCGACGATGTATTTGTGCGCCACCACCAGCACCTGCTTGCCTTGCCGGTCCAATGGCGCAAGCACGGTGTCGTAGTAATGCTTGCAGCGGGCATACATGTCCATCCAGTGTTCGCCATCGGGCGGCGCGCCGTCGGCATCGTGGAAGCAGGCGTCGTAGAGGCGGTGGCCGATCGACTTCTTGATCAGCGTCTTGTTCTTGCCGGCGAAGATGCCGAAATCGCGCTCCACCAATGCAGCGCTGGAGATCACCTGCGGGGTCCCGGTGACGCCTTCCAGGATGATGGCCGCGGTTACCTGCGCGCGTTCGAGCGTGGACACGTGGACCTGATCGAAGTGCAGCCCGCGTTGACGAACGTAATCGGCTGCCTGGCGCGCCTGGCGACGGCCCAGCGGGGTGAGTGGCGAGTTCTGCGCGCCTGCAAAATAGTTCTGTTCGTTTGCGAGCGACTCGCCATGACGGACGAAGTACAAAGGCATGGACTGGGCTCCGGTAATGCACCACTGATCGGTGAGTCCGGTAGCGTTGCAACACGAGTTGCCGACATGGCGCCTGCACAGCTGCCAGGCGACCGCTGATGGATGCGGCATAGGCCGCGTATCCGTCGGTGCCTCGCGCCGTCAGCCCATGTGACGGTTGCTTGCGACGTTGTGTCGATCATTGCTCATGCGGCAAAGCCATCGGCTCGCGGTCAACCGGTTGCATGCCATGTGGGCAGGTGGGGCGGCATGCATCCGATTGCCAGTAGGTCCGGCGAGCCGAGCGTTTCGTTGCGACGCGAACGCTGTTTTTATCGATCGATTCATCTGCTGACCAAGAATGTGTCGATCACACCCGTTTGCTTGGTGTGCGCGTGTCATCGAGTGCGACGGCATGCGCGCAGTGTCGTTGCGCGATACGAAGCGATCATGTTGCCCGCAGACGCACAACGCCTGTGTACGCGAAATGCGGCACAGGCGTTGGCTGATGCGGTCAACAGGTTGACGATCACGCAGTTGTCTTCTCGGTAGCCTGCTTGCGAGATCTGGTTACTGCCAGGTGTGCAGGTGCGATTTCGAGCAGCCAACAAAACGACTGTGCTCACCGCCAGGCGGGCGCGGACGTTGCTCGGTGCGGCATGTACCACGCGTACATGCCGGTTCGTCCGCGCCATCCACACCCACCTGACGACTGCTCGCTACGTTCTGTTGGCCGCTCTTACATCACCTGCACATGCAGGCAACGCCGGTGGGCACATGGCTGCGGTCGGGATCAGCGCCGCCACATCCGTGTGCCACGCGCCGGCAGGGTAAATGTGTAGGAGCCGCTGGTAATACGCACCACGTTGCCCGAGCCCAGCGCGTCCACGTAGTCTGCATTCCAGTACAACACGCTGTTATTCATGCCGACGGTGGTGGTGACCGGGTTGCCGCATTTGTTGATGCCGACGATGCCCATGCTGCCGCGACGGAACAGGATGTGGCAGGAACTGGACGACAACACCTGCATGTCTGTGCCCTGCACGCCATTGTGGAAGCCGATCATGCGGCGCAGGTCGTCGCGCTGGTAGGCGTTGGCCCAACGGTTGTCGCCGCTCTCGTTGTTGTCGGTGTAGACCATCGGCATGCCGCCGTTTCGGCCAATCAGATACGCATAGGCCAGGGTTTCGTCGACCGGGTCGAGAATGGCGTAACGGAAGCCGGCGTTGTTGGGGATGTCGTGAGTGATGGCGAAAGTCACTGCGCGATTGCCCGGCAATGCCTGCCCGCCGCTCGCCGGGTCCACCAGCTGCTGCATGCTGGCACCGACCGCAAACGCATTGCGCACTGCGTTGAACAACGGAAAGTCGTAGGCCGCATGCGGCGTGGATTGCAGATATGGCGCCAGAAACTGATCGTAATCGCCATTGCCGGTGCCGCCGCCGGTGATCACTTCGCCGAACACATAGACACCGGAGCGGATGCCGGCATCGAATACGCGATTGAGATGATCGAAGGTCATGTGCTTGGCCGCATCCACGCGGAAGCCGGTCACGCCCAGGCCCTTGAGTGCCTGCAGATAGGCGCGCTGCTGTTGCACCACCCAGTCGTTACCGACCAGATCCGGCAAGCCCGGGTCGCTGCCGCCACCGCAGATGCGGTAATTGCGCACCTGGAAGGCGTCGTTGTAATTGGTTATGCACTGCGCCGGGCCAAAGTCGCTGGCGCTCAGAAAGTTCGACTGCAAGGTGCCGAACAGGCGCAGCGAGTCGTAACGTCCCGGGTTGGCTGCGTATTGCGACAACACCGCGCTGCCGGGGTAATTGAGGTCCGAACGCGTCGCCGCTTCGTTGGCCATGTGGTTGAGCACCACGTCGGCATAGGTTTCAACGCCATTGTTGGCCAGCGCCTGCACCATGCGTGAGAACGCAGCGGTGTCGCCCAGCGGGCCGTCGATCACGCGCAGATCCTGCGGTTGATAACGCGCCCACCATGCACTGCCTTGCGAACGATAGGCGGGAGCCACCAGCACCTTGCGATAGCCGGCATCGGCGATCTCTTTGGCGCGTGCTTCCACAGTGGCGTAGGGCCAGTTGAAGGCATGCAGGATGACATCGGCCTGCACATTGGCGGTGGTCAGCAGCAAGACCAGCGCTGTCAGCAGCAGGCGGCCGCAACGCTGCATAAGCGAGGGTGGAGCATGAGCTAGCGTGTTGCGCATCGGATGGTTCTCCAGTCGGTAAGAGCGAGCTCGCGCGCAGTCTGCGATGCCCACATCAAGGCCTCCGGCCCCTGTTCCGGAAAGCGCGCGCACGGCGTGCAGCGCGCGGTGATGCTAAGCGCGCATCGCGCCGCAACATCGGTGCTGTGCATACGTATTCAATGCCGCCAACCGCGAAACTGCGTGTGGAGTTCGGTGGCAACAGGGCGGTCGGTCGCACAAATGCGCGCGATCCCGTCCTGCTGGAACACTGGGCATCGGGCCAGTGTGTTTTCAGCGGCTAACGCGTTTGGTCTGGTGTGCGCCGCTATCGACGACGGCCACTGCAGGCGTGACGCGTAGCAGGCAATGCGCTGTCTATGCGTGTGCTGCTGGACGACGTGAGTGCGCTCGACGTTGCAACACGGTGGGCGCTGCCTCGAGTGAGCGATACGGAAAAACGGGCGGCAAGACATCGCGGGCAGCATGCGTTGCCGTGCAGTGCAGCCGGTGCAGCGTAGGCCGCACCGGCTGGCTAGGCGTGCTTAACGATAGACGTGGCGGAGCTCATCGCGCGTATGCAATTCCTGCAGCTTGGCCAGCGGTAGCTCGATGTGTTCGTCGGTGTAATAGGTTGGTTGCTTCGCAGTGCTGCCGCCCGCATCGCGCTCGGCACCTTTCCACTTGTTGAAGCCCTTTTGCGGCAGTGCCAAGGTGATGGTTTCGCCACTGACGCTTTGCACCCGCACCACACCGTAGGCGTGTCCATCGTAGGCGCCAGGCGCCACCGTCTGCAGGTCCACGGTGTACAAGTCGCCTGCCGCAGGCTGCGCCAGCAGTGCGTTGTCCTGCTTCGATGTCTGCGAGGCGCTGTAGGCGCCAAACACCACCAGGATCGCAATCAGCCCGAGCAGGACCAGCCCGCCAAACCGGCGATAGGCAGGAATCGGTGGCTTGCCCTGAGCCGCTTCGAAGGTTTTGGTGTCCAGCGCAGTGCTGTGGTTGCAGCCGTCGCACACACGCAGGTACTGCTTCTTGGTGACCCAGCTGAAGATGTACCAGAGGTGCGCGTAGCGGTAATGCAGGACATTGCGAAAACTGCGCTGTTGCGCGCATTGGTCGCAATGCGCGCCGTCGGCGGCTCCGAGTGCGATGGCGTCGCCGCCCGATCCCCAGATGATCATCATTCGTCCTTGAACTATATGGAAGTGGCGCATGATAAACGCTGCTCGGCTGGTTGCGCACCTGCCCGGCTGCCTAGCGGCTCCGGGTGGCACACGCTGGCCCGGACCGGCGACGCAGGTGCCTGGCGCCGGCCGCGTTAAACTAGCGGCCAGTCCACTGCCGATGTCGCCCATGCGTAATCCACTGCAAGAACAGCTGCTCAAGGCTGGCCTGGTCAAAAAAGCCCAGGTGGACAAGGTTGCGCGCGAGCAGGTCAAGCAACGGCACGCCAAGGGCGGGGCGGTCACGCCTGCCGATGCCGACAAGGTGGATGCGGCGCGGCTGCAGGCCGAGCGTGCCGAGCGCGATCGTGCGCTGGCAGAAGAACGCAATGCGCAGCTGCGCAAGCAGGAAGTGCTGGCGCAGGTGCGCCAGATCGTGGAGACCAGCAAGGTCAAGCGCGAAGGTGAGATCGACTATCGCTTCAACGATGGCAGCGTCATCCGCAGCGTGCTGGTCAATCCGGCGTTGCGCAGCCAATTGGCCAGTGGCGCATTGGTGATCGTGCGACATGGCGATGGTGTCGAGCTGATTCCGCGCGTGGCTGCCGACAAGGTTTACAGCCGCGATCCAGGCACTGTGGTGCTGGATCACGCGCGCAACCCCGCGCCGCCATCGAGCGATAGCGACGATGATTACTACAGCCAGTTCAAGGTGCCTGACGATCTGATCTGGTAAGTGGTCGACGCCGGGTTCCAGCGCTCCTGTTTGTTTGCACCAGTGGATGGAGATACCGCCGCGAAAAGTGGCATGGTGATCGGCTGTGGTTCTCTCCAAAGAGACAAGATGCAATGCGTTTTGCTTGATGTCTCATCCGTCGCGAAGCCAAGCACGGAGCCCGAAGGGCTTGCTTAGTGCTGTAATTCGTGGTTGGATTTGACGATCATCGCGATCAGGCCCGCTGTTGTGCGATGCGTAACGCGATGTCTCTGTTGATTGCCTGCTGATCGATCAGGAAACTAGCCATGTTGGACGGCGCGCGTATCTTGGTTCAAATTCCCGCGTATCGGGATCCGCAACTCGTGCATACCCTGGATAGCGTATTCGAGCAGGCCGCCAATCCTGATCGGCTGCGCGTATCGGTCTGTTGGCAGTGCGCACCGCGTGATCGACTGCCGCATCGCTATGCCGACATGCCTGGATTGCGAATCGATCGGGTCGATTATCGAGACAGCCGTGGTGCCAATTGGGCGCGGCGGCGCGCACAACGCCAATGGCGCGATGAACCTTACTCCTTAATCATCGATTCGCATCTGCGCTTCGCACGCCATTGGGATCGCAAGCTCATCGCGATGTTGGAAGGGTTGAAATCGATGGGTGTGAAGCGGCCCGCATTGACCTGTTACCCGCCGGATTTCGATCCGCAGACCTATCCGGTGGGCAGATCGCAGGTGCCGATGAAAATCTATAAAGAAGCGTATATCGATGGTGTGCTCGCGCACTTTGCCGGATTCGAGTTGCCGTTGTGGCGGTGGCTTAAAGCACCAATCCCTGCACAGTTCATGGCGTTGGGATTTCTGTTTACCGAAGGCCGCTTCAATCGAGACGTCCCGTTCGATCCCAATGTCTATTTTTTCGGTGACGAGATCACTACCGGGCTGCGTGCCTATTGCCACGGTTATGACTTGTTCCATCCACATCGCGTGCTTGCCTGGCATGCTTACGATCGCAGCACACGTCGTTGCCACTGGGAAGATCACGCCACATGGCGTGCACGCGATCTTCGATCGTTCGTGCGTGTTCGACGGATTCTGTCCGGGCATGCCTATCGCGATTATCCGCTTGGCATGCGCCGCTCGATCGCCGGATACGAGCGCTGGATCGGCATGCCGCTGCTATTGACACAGTCGCGGTGAGCCGATCCTCGCGCAGTGCCGAATCGGCAGACATGCTCGCGCATGGCGCAGATGACAGGATCATCGTGGTTAATGACTTTCTGTCGCCGTTGCAGTGCCAACACTTGCTTGGCGAGCAGGATTCTGGCGAATGGATCGCCAGCACCGTTGCGCGGGGTAATGGTTCGACGGTGACCGGCGGCGGACGCAAGAGCGATTCATTGGTGCTGCCTGGCAATGCAAGGATTGCCCACCCACTGTTGCGCGATATCGAAGGCAGGCTTCAAGCGATGTTTGGGGTTCGGCCTGCTCATCTTGAACCCTGGCAGATGACCCGCTATCGACGTGGAGATGCTTATGACTACCACCTCGATTGCGGCGTGCAGCATCCCAGCGGCGAGCGCAAGCGCACACTGCTTATCGTTCTGGAGCAACCTGCCCGTGGTGGCGCAACCCATTTTCGAGCCTTGAACCGCAGCATCAAGCCGCTCGTCGGACGCTTCGTGCTGTGGCGGAACCTGTTGCCCAACGGCCGTTGTAACCATGCCATGATCCACGCGGGTCGCCCTGTCTGGCAGGGGTGCAAGACGATCCTTACCACCTGGGAACACCTGCGGCCTTATCACGCCTCGTAACAGGGAGATCGCCATGGCAACCAGCAAGGACGACAAGATCGTCAAAGACATCATCAAGCGTTACGGCGGCACGCTCGATTTGAAGAGCAGCCCGTATTTGATCGTCGAGATCATCCGGCAATTTGGCCCTCAGCTCGCTGGCGGTGTCGCCGCCTCGTGTCAGCCGCCAGGTGGTACCAAGCCGGGCGACCCTTCGGACCTGATCAAAGAATTGAAGGTGAAGATGCAGGAAGTCGCACGCCTATCTGTCGCTTTGGAGAAATCAATCAAATTGACATCTGCGGTAAAAGCGAGAGCGAGCAAAAATTAACGGATGCACGATGGTTTATCGAGCGTCCGTTGTCTATTTTGTTCTACCTGTCCGGTCATGTTGCTGCTGATAACCTTGGCAGCGACTGATGGCCGCCGCGATAGTCGTGCACGGTGTGCCAAACGCCGTCGGCATCCTGTTCGATCAACGCAATACTGCGCAAGGTCGCGCTGATATCGGCCAAGTCCTGCGCAAGTTCCACCAGGTCATAGGCAGCGCCGGCGGCATGGCGTGGATGTAGCAGCGTGATGTGCGCGCCATGCGGTTTTGCCTGCGGCCAAAGAACGGAGCGCCTGAGACGGTCGTGCGCTCTGCGCACTGGATCGGGTGCAACATAAGGCGCCGTCTGCGGGCGCCTGCGGCGCACCGGACCGCAGGCCGAGCGAAACGTAGCAAGTTCACGCCGGCATGCGTCGATCGTCTGCCATGCCGCCAATTCGTCGTCCGGACAGGGCGCGACATGTGTCGCGATACGCGAATGCTGCCGCGGCTCGAGCCGCAGTCTGACCTCCTCGATTGGACTGCCGCAGTCCTGGAGTAGAAGAAGCGTGAGTTGTCGCCGCATCTGCCAGAACGTTGATGATGAGGGGCGTGCCCGGGCTTCACGTGTGGAGCCGGGCCGCGCTCGCGCAACGTCGGACACGTTACTCTGTCTACGTCCTTGTCTGCCAAACGTTGAATGTCCATCGTCCTGACCCAATTCGCCCGTACCCGCCTGTTCCCACGCGAGCGTCGTCGCAACGCCATCCAGGACTGCACGCCTGAGCAGTTCATCCAGCGGCTCAACGATGAGACCCCGTTGCGCGTGATCGAAGGCTATGCCCCGTTCTGCCAGCTGCAGGTGCACCGCAACTGGACCTCTACCCGCTGCCTCACTGTGCCGATCACCGATGACAATCGCCACTTGTTGCGTTCCGGCTACGAGGCGCGCAGCACCCAGGAGCTAGCGGTGCTGGTGCGCTGGTTTGAGGGTGTCGAGCCGCCAGTGGCAGCGTATCTACTGCCTATCCTGTACAGCCGCGACCAGCTGGCGAAGGAAGGCTCGCCGATCGACGCTGACTGGGGGGTTGTCGGTTGCCTCTACACCGCCGAGCCAGAAGAAATCCCGATGGCGCCGATCACGATGTTGCGCAACGCATTGGGCGTAGAGGAGGGAGGCTCGGGGGTGTCGCTGGATCGCGAAGCGTATCGACGCAGCGTGGCGTTCTGGGAGCGCAATGCGAATTGGAGGCCATAGCGAGCACCTACCTTGAGTTGCACCGCGCGGTTTTCCGCGCGGCATGAAAGGTGGGCTGACCGGGAGTTCAGGCGTGTATCTGCTGGGCGGCACCGCATTTCCGCCTGCGCAGGGCGTATTTAAGGGCGGCGCCGAGCTGTGTGTGTTTGTGTCAGGACGATAGTCGCTGTTTGTCGTTCCGCGCTTTTCTAGAATCGGTACTCTGCATTCACCGAAGCCATGTCGGTGCTCAAGTCCACGTCGAATTTCTTGGCGTTGTAATGGTCGTAGTTAACGCCAACGCTGAAATGCTCGCCCAGGTTGTAGCCAACGCCGGCACCTGCATACCACGATAGCTTGTCCAGGTCGGAGCGGTCTGACACGGTGTCATTGCTCAAACCTTGACCCTTCCAGCCATACAGCCCGCCGCGCATGCTGGCATACCACGTGTCGCCCAGTGCGAAGCGCTGATTCACACCGACCGTCCACCCTCGCAGTTGGCTCTCGTTTTCCACGACCGCGCCACTGTTGAACAGATTTTTGGCCTGGATATTGCCAAGATCGTTGTAGCCAGCTTCCAGGCCAATGGAAAGCCAAGGAAACAGCACGTTCCAGCGATAGCCGGCGGAAACGTTGTAACCGGTATCGCTGCCATCGTACGGCCCGCTCTTGAGCGAGGTGCGGCCAACGCCTCCGTTGACGAACCAGCCTGATCCGTCCCTGGGTGCGGTCTGTGCAGAGACGGCGGACACGGCTGTCAACGCCAGGACCGAAAGGACTAACGCGACCATGGTGTTTTTCATGAAAAGTTCTCTTGATTGAGTCATCACGCTGAGGAAGGCACGGATGCACGCTACGCGAGTCACTAACGTGGCAGCGCGAGACTAGTGAGCGGAGTTTGGAAAGTTGTTAGCCATCGGCGCACGTGTGCAACCGCGCACCATCAGGCATGACGCAAGGGCGTTCGGCCGTGCATCTCAACCGATCCATTCAATCGCGCATGACGCGAAACCGTGCTTGTGCAGGCCTATCGAGTGTCTATCAACCTCGCCTGTACACCGCAGTCCTTGAGGTCGCGGCAGAGCAGCTGGCACGCACGCTGCCGCAATAGCATCGCTGACCAATGGATTGGTGCATGACGTTTTGCGGGCGCTGGACACATGTGCGTTGCTCATGTTCTAGCCAATCCCGATTTCCGGTTGGTCCGGCCCACGCCAGATGCTTGTGCATATCGGCCCATGAAGCTGTCCTTCTTCACGTAGATGAGCGAGCACGGCAACCGGCGTCCAGCCACCGAGCGCGTCGGCGAAAGGCAATTGCGACGATTGAAGATATGTCAGTGCTTCGCACAGTGCGCGCTGCGTGTCGTAGGTGATACAGACGTCTTGGCCGGTCTGGATTCCTGCAACGAGAAGTTTATTGCGTAGCGGCCCGGCAGACACACAACAGCGGATGCTGTCTTCGAGCATGGCCTCGACGTATTCGGTGGATGTTTTCAACGACGCAGCTCCATTTCTGCAAGGCGCGATATTGGCTCTGCTGCAGATGGACAGGCTCGGCATGTTCGATGAGCGGCATGCGACAGGCTGTTTTCGTGCCCAGGCATGGCCTACTGCCGGCGTACGCGCGCTGCGCCCAAGGAATTCGTGCGCCGAGTGTGGCGTGCAATGTAGGTCGTGATCGAACGCCCGGTTAGGTCATCGCAAACGAAAACGGGCGCCTCGCGGCGCCCGTCTGTTTCAAATCGTTGCAAGGGCGATCACTCGCCCCATCACTCAGTAGCGGTAATGATCCGGCTTGTACGGGCCGGCCACGTCCACGCCGAGATAATCGGCCTGGTCCTTGGTCAGGGTGGTCAGCTTGACGCCGATCTTTTCCAGGTGCAGGCGGGCCACTTCCTCGTCCAGGTGCTTGGGCAGGATGTAGACCTTCTTCTCGTAGGTGTCGCGCTTTTCCCACAGGTCGATCTGCGCCAGGGTTTGGTTGGCGAACGAGTTGGACATCACGAAGCTCGGGTGGCCGGTGGCGCAGCCCAGGTTCACCAGGCGGCCGTCGGCCAGCAGGAAGATCGCGTTGCCGTTGCCGAACACGTACTTGTCGACCTGCGGCTTGATGTTGATCTTCTCCACGCCCTTGAGTGCATTCAGCGCATCGACCTGGATCTCGTTGTCGAAGTGGCCGATGTTGCACACGATGGCCTGGTCCTTCATCGCCTGCAGGTGCTCGACGGTGATGATGTCCTTGTTGCCGGTGGTGGTGACATAGATGTCGCCGCGGCCCAGGGTGGATTCGATGGTGTTGACCTCGTAGCCTTCCATCGACGCCTGCAGGGCGCAGATCGGGTCGATCTCGGTCACGATGACGCGGGCGCCATAGTTACGCAGCGAGGCGGCGCTGCCCTTGCCCACGTCACCGTAGCCGCAGACCACCGCGACCTTGCCGGCCAGCATCACGTCCATCGCGCGCTTCAGGCCATCGGCCAGCGACTCGCGGCAGCCGTAGAGGTTGTCGAACTTGCTCTTGGTGACCGAGTCGTTGACGTTGATGGCCGGGATCAGCAGCTTGCCGGCCTCGGCGATCTGGTACAGGCGGTGCACGCCGGTGGTGGTCTCTTCGGAGACGCCCTTCCAGTCCTTGACCACGCGGGCCCAGTAACCCGGGCGCTCGACCGCCACGCGCTTGAGCAGCGCCTTGATCACGCCTTCTTCGTGCGAAGACGCCGGCTCGTCGACCCAGGTGCTGCCGTTTTCGAGCTCATAGCCCTTGTGGATCAGCAGGGTCACGTCGCCGCCGTCGTCCACCACCAGCTCCGGGCCGGTCTGGGTGCCGTCGGGCAGGGTGAAGGTCAGCGCGTCGAGGGTGCAGTCCCAATACTCTTCCAGCGTCTCGCCCTTCCAGGCGAACACCGGCGTGCCGCTCACCGCGATGGCGGCGGCAGCGTGATCCTGGGTGGAGAAGATGTTGCACGAGGCCCAGCGCACGTTGGCGCCGATGTCCTTGAGCGTTTCGATCAGCACGGCGGTCTGGATGGTCATGTGCAGCGAGCCGGTGATGCGCACGTCCTTCAGCGGCTTGCTGGTGGCGTGCTTGCGGCGGATCGACATCAGGCCCGGCATCTCGTGCTCGGCGATGTCCAGCTCCTTGCGGCCCCAATCGGCCAGGGAGAGGTCGGCGACCTTGAAGTCGTCGTTTGCAGCGGTTTTTGCGACAGCGTTCATGCAATTGCTCCGGTAGGCAGACGAATGTCTGCAATTCCGGGCGCCGTTGAACGAGAAATCCCTGTCGAGCCTGGCCGTATGTATCTGCACGGTTGGTGCAGTTGGCAGATCGATCTGCCATAGCGGTCGCAGCGCCCCTCGACGAGGGTCTGATTATATCGGCAGCACCCCCGTCCGGCATGAATTGCCGCACACCCCAACCAACGGCAGGGGGAGCGGCCGACGGACGGCTGCTATGGTCCGGGGTCGATCCAGAGCGGGGAACGGACATGCAGGCCAAACGGAAAGCGCACCACGGGTACCGGCACGGTGATGAAGGGCGCGGCATGCCGGCGCTCGATGCGTCGCCGCTCGCCAGGGCCGGCGGCCATCCGCTCGATGGTGTGGTGACCGGCCGGGCGCTGGCGCGTGCGCTGTTGCTGACGGTCCTGGGTGCGCCGCTGCTGGCCTCGGCTGCCGGCGTGCCGGCATCACCGCCAGCGGCAGCGGCAAGCAGCGGTTATCGGCTGCCCTCCAAGGCCTTGCAAGCGGTAGTGGATGCGCCGCGCGCGCCGCTTCTGCAGTTGTCGCCCAAACGCGACCTGGCCGCGATGCTGCAATTGCCGGCATTGCCGGATATCGCCGAGGTGGCGCAGCCCGAGCTCAAGCTGGCCGGCGTGCGCATCCACCCTAAGACCCATGCGGCCAGCCGCTTCTCCTTCGCCAGCAAGCTGTGGCTGCTGGCGGTGGCGGACGGGAGCGAGCGCCAGATTGCCGGCCTGCCGTCGCCGTTGTCGCTGGCGGACCAGAGCTGGTCGCCGGATCAGCGCTATCTGGCGTTCCGTCGCGAAGATGCCGCCAGCGGCGCCAACGAGCTGTGGCTGGTGGACGTGGCCGCCGGGCAGGCGCGGCGCTTGGTGGCCGGCTTGAACACCAGCGTCAACGACGAGCTGCGCTGGTTGCCCGATGGCAGCGGGTTGCTGCTGCAACGGCAAGTGGACGGGCAGGGTGCACCGCCCGCGCGCGATGCGACACCGGACGGCCCGGCGATTCAGCAGACCAGCGCCGCGGCCGGAGTGCGCTCGCTGCCGACCTATCAGGACCTGCTGCGCAACGAGGCCGATGCGCGCGTGTTCGAGTACTACGCCACCGGCCAGCCGATCATCGTCACGGTGAGCGGGCAGGTGCGCCCGATTGCCGCGCCCGGCATCTACCTCAACCTCTCGGTATCGCCGGACGGCCGTTACATCCTGAGCGAACGCAGCGAGCGGCCGTTCTCGTACCTGGTGCCGGTCGACAACTTCGCCCGACGTATCGAGGTGCTGGATCTGCAGGGCAAGCTGGTGCGCCAGATCGCCCAGTTGCCCTTGGTGGAAGGCCTGCCGACCGGCAACGACGCGGTGCCCACCGGCGTGCGCGATATCGCCTGGCGTGCCGATGCGCCGGCCACGCTGGTGTGGGCCGAAGCACAGGACGGCGGCGACCCGGCACGCGAGAGCAAGATCCGCGATGCGGTGCGGATGCAGGCCGCGCCATTCACGCGTGCGCCGTTGACGCTGGCGCAGCTGGGAAGCCGATTCGAAGGCATCCAGTGGGGCCGTGGCGATCTGGCGATCCTGAGCGAAAGCTGGTGGAAGACCCGCCGCATCAAACAATGGCGCATCGCCCCCGATCAGCCCAAGCAAGCGCCCGAACTGCTGTGGGACCGCTCCTCGCAGGACCGCTACAACGACCCGGGAACCCCGGCGACAGTGGCCGACGGCAAGGGCCATCCGCTGCTGCAGACCAGCGCCGATGGCAATAGCCTGTTTCTGCTCGGCAAGGGCGCCTCGCCGGAAGGCGACCGCCCGTTTGTGGATCGCTTCGATCTGCAGAGCAAGCGCGCCACGCGGTTGTTCCATTCGCAGGCACCCACCTATTCCGCGCCACTGGCACTGCTGGATGCGCAAGGCACGCAGCTGCTGCTCAGCCGCGAATCGCCTGAAGAACCGGCCAACTACTTCGTGCAGGCACTGGGCGATGCGGCGCCTGCACCGCGTGCGTTGACGCAGTTCGCACATCCATTGCCGCAGTTGCGTGGCGTGCAGAAGGAGCAGATCCGCTACAAGCGTGCCGATGGCGTGGACCTCACCGCCACACTGTTGCTGCCGCCCGGTTACGACCCCAAACGCGACGGCCCGCGGCCGCTGCTGATGTGGGCCTACCCGGGCGAGTTCAAAAGCGCCGACACCGCCAGCCAGGTCACCGACTCGCCGTATCGTTTCAATGCGATCAGCTACTGGGGGCCGCACGCATTTCTGGCGATCGGCTATGTGGTGCTCAACAATCCGACCATGCCGATCGTCGGCGAAGGCGATGCCGAACCCAACGACACCTACGTGCCGCAGCTGATCGCCGATGCGCAGGCGGCGGTGGATGAAGTGGTGCGACGCGGGGTTACCGACCGCGAGCACATCGCCATCGGCGGGCATTCGTATGGCGCCTTCATGACCGCGAATCTGCTCGCGCACACGCGCCTGTTCAAGGCCGGTATCGCACGCAGCGGCGCCTACAACCGCACGCTCACCCCGTTCGGTTTTCAGGCCGAAGAACGCAACTACTGGCAGGCGCAATCGGTGTATCAGGCGATGTCGCCGTTCAACTACGCCGACAAGATCAAGGACCCACTGCTGCTGATCCACGGCCAGGACGACAACAACACCGGCACCTTCCCGATCCAGAGCGAGCGCATGTTCGCCGCGATCAAGGGCCTGGGCGGTACCGCGAAGCTGGTGATGCTGCCCAACGAATCGCATGCGTATCGCGCGCGGCAATCGATCCTGCAGATGCTGGCCGAGAGCGAGCAGTGGTTGAACAGCAATCTCGGCGAGCCGGTGAAGGAGAAGGGCGTTCCGCGCACGCGTTGATCGAGGGTGCGGAGCTGCGCGCGATGAGGTGTTACCGATCAAGCCTCGTCGCGCCCGGGTGCGCTCCTACGAGGGCGTTGCCTATGTGGTCGCACGATGCGCGTGGCGCGCAGTGCGGAGGGGCGCTGCACGCGTGCGTTGGCGTGCGCGATCGGAGAGTGCGTCGATCACGCCTCGTCGCGCCCGGGTGCGCTCCTACGAGGGCGGTGCCTATGTGTTCGCAGGATGCGCGTGGCGCGCATTGCGGAGGGGCGCTGCACGCGTGCGTCGGCGTGCGCGATCGGAGAGTGCGTCGATCAAGCCTCGTCGCGCCCGGGTGCGCTCCTACGAGGGCGGTTGCCTATGTGTTCGCAGGATGCGGGTGGCGTGTAGTGCGGAGGGGCGCTGCACGCGTGCGTTGGCGTGCGTGATCGGAGAGTGCGTCGATCACGCCTCGTCGCGCCCTGGTGCGCTGCTACGCAAGTCGTCGTGCTTGGGTGCGATGGTTCGTGCTGAAACCGTCGCGCTTGTCGCAACCCTCTAATCCTTTTGGGTTAGTCTTCGACGACTTTGCGCTTTGATGAGGGTGTGCGTTTCCGATGAATGAGTACCGCAGCAGTCTTGTGTTCGCTACCCCCGATCTTCCCTTGCGCGACGATGTGCGTCGCCTGGGTGCACTGGTTGGCGATCTGCTCGCCGAGCAGGTGTCTGCGGAATTCCTCGATGAAATCGAACGCGTCCGTACCACCGCCATTGCGCGGCGCGAGAGCGATGCGCCGCCCTCAACGCTGAGCGAGCAGCTGACCGGCCGTGAGCCGCGCGATGCCGAATCGCTGGTGCGGGCCTTCAGCACGTATTTTCAGGTGGTCAACATCGCCGAGCGCGTGCATCGCATCCGCCGCCGCCGCGAGTACCAGCGCAGCGGCATCGATACGCCGCAGCCCGATGGCCTGCACGATGCCCTGCGCCGGCTCAAAGCGCAGGGCGTGACGCTGGAAGAACTCAGCGAATGGCTCCCGCGCATCGACGTGGAGCCGGTCTTCACCGCGCATCCCACCGAAGCGGTACGCCGCGCGCTGCTGGAAAAAGAACAGCTGATGGTCGCCAGCCTGGTAGACAACCTCGACGGCATGCGCACGCCCAACGAGCGCGCCAGCGATGCGGCGCGTTTCCGTATGGCTCTGACCGCTTCGTGGCAGACCGCCGACTCCTCGCCGGTGCGTCCCACCGTGGACGACGAACGCGAGCACGTTGGGTTCTATCTCACCCAGGTGCTCTATCGCGTCATCCCGGTGATGTACGAAACCCTCGAACACGCCATCGAAGAAACCTACGGCAGCGTGCCGACCCTGCCGCGCCTGCTGCGCTTCGGCACCTGGGTGGGCGGCGATATGGACGGCAATCCCAATGTGGATGCCACTACCATCGCCGGCACGCTGGATGCGCAGCGCCGCGCGGTGCTGGACCGCTATCAGAAAGAACTCTGGCAACTGGCCAGCCTGCTCAGCCAGTCGACCACGCTGGTGGCGGTGAGCCCGGCGTTGAACGCGCAACTGGAGCGTTACCGCGCTTTGTTGCCGGACGCTGCCGCGCGCTCGCGCCCGCGCCACGGCGACATGCCGTACCGGCTGCTCAACGACCTGATGCGCGCACGGCTGCAGGCCACGCTGGACGATGCCGATGGCGCCTACAGCGCACCATCGGAGCTGGAGCACGATCTGCAACTGATCCTGTACAGCCTGCAGGCCAACAAGGGTCTGCACGCCGGGTGGTTTGCGGTGCGCCGGCTGTTGTGGCGCGTGCGCAGCTTCGGGTTCCATCTGGCGCGGCTGGATGTGCGTCAGGAATCGAGCGTGCATGCACACGCGGTGGCCGATGCCTTGGGCCAGGACGACTGGGACGCGCAGGACGCCACACAGCGCGCCGCGCTGCTGGGCCCGTACGCGTCCGGCGAACAGGCATTGCCGCAAGTGGACGATGAAGGCAATGCGCGGCTGGATGCGGTGTTCGCCGCACTTGCCGATGCACGCACGCGCCACGGCGCCGATGCGCTGGGCAGTTACATCATCTCGATGGCGCATAACCGCGCCGATGTGCTCACCGTGCTCGCCCTGGCGCGGCGTGGTGGCCTGATCGATGACGCCGGTGCGGTGCCGCTGGATATCGTGCCGCTGTTCGAAACCGTGGACGATCTGCGTGGCGGGACCGGCACCGTGCAGGACCTGCTGGCCGATCCGGTATACCGCCAGCACTTGGCCGCGCGTGGCGATACACAGATGGTGATGCTGGGATATTCGGACAGCGGCAAGGACGGCGGCATCGCGGCCTCGCGCTGGGGCCTGCAGCGCGCGCAGGTCGAGCTGCTGGAAGCAGCCGCCGAGCTCGGCGTGCGGCTCACGTTTTTCCACGGCCGCGGCGGCTCGATCGCCCGTGGCGGCGGCAAGACCAGCCGCGCGCTGGATGCCGCCCCGCGCGGCAGCGTCGATGGTCGTTTGCGCGTCACCGAGCAGGGCGAGGTGATCCATCGCAAGTACGGCATTCGCGCGCTGGCATTGCGCTCGCTGGAGCAGATGACCGGCGCGGTGTTGCTGTCCAGCCTGCGTCCGCGCGCACCCGAGCCGCGCGAAGACAACTGGCGGCCGGTGATGGATCTGGTTGCCGAACGCAGCACTGTGGCCTATCGCGCCTTCGTCGGTGCGCCGGATTTCATGCAGTACTTCCGCCTGGCCACGCCGATCGATGTGATCGAGCGTATGACGCTGGGCTCGCGTCCATCGCGGCGCTTGGGCCAGGACGCGGCGCTGTCGAATCTGCGCGCGATTCCGTGGGTGTTTGCCTGGAGCCAGGCGCGTGCGGTGATTCCGGGGTGGTACGGCGTGGGCAGCGGCTTGCAGGCGGCAGTGGATGCCGGGCATGAAGACAGCTTGCGCGAGATGGCGCAGGACTGGCCGTTCTTCCGCACCTTCCTGGACGACATCGCGATGGTGCTGTCCAAGGGCGACCTCACTATCGCCGAACTGTTCTCGCGCTTGTCGGGCGACCTGCATACGCGGTTTTTCCCGCAGATTCGCGACGAACTGGCGCTGACCAAGCGCTGGGTCAAGGCGCTGCTGCAACAGCAATCGTTGCTGCAGCACGACCCGCGGCTGGCGTTGTCGATCCGCCTGCGCAACCCCTATATCGACCCGATCAGCGTGTTGCAGGTCGACCTGCTGCAACGCTGGCGTGCCACCGATGGCGAAGACGACGACTTGCTGCGCGCGCTGGTCGCCTGCGTCAACGGCGTCTCGCAAGGCGTGCAGAACACCGGCTGATCCGACCGTTGGTCGGAGAAGGGGCGGAATCGTCAAGCGGACTCTGGCATTAACGGACAAATCTGTCCGATAATGCCGGGATGACGACTCCCCGCCCTGATGCCGCGCTTCGCCGCCGGCAGATTCTCGATGCAGCCGACGAAGTGTTCAGCGAACACGGCGTCAATGCCCCGTTGGAACTGGTGGTGGAGCGTGCCGGCCTTGGCCGCGCCACCCTGTACCGCAATTTCCCGGACCGCGAGGCACTGATGACCGCCTTGATGGCGCGCGGGCTGGATGGCCTGGAGCGGCTGGCCGCCGATCTGGCCGACCGCCCGGATGGGTTGGCCGTGCTGCTGCACGACGTGGCCGAGCACATCGCCCAGTCTGCGCCGCTGGTGGATTTCTGGCGCTCGATGGAGCGCGCAAACCCGGCGGTGGAAGCGGCCGACCGGCGCGCGGTGGCGATCTTCCTGCCGTTCGTGCACCGCGCCCGCGACGCCGGCCAGTGCCGGGCCGATGTCGACGACGAGCAACTGCTGCTGGTGATCGACATGCTGGGCAGCTGCCTGCGCGGTCACGACGAAGCGGAACGCAAACGTCTGGCGCATCGCTCGGCAGACCTGCTGATGCACGCGCTGGGCATGCACGTGCCGGAAGGCGGTACTCGATGACACCGGCCACCCGCGCGGTGATCGGCCGCTGGGCGCTGCGCGCGCTGCTGGTGCTGGCGTCGCTGTGGGGCGGCCTGGCGATTTATTTCGCGCTCACCGGCAACGCCTTGGTGCGTGGCGGCTGGGTGGCATCGTGGTGCGCGATGGCGTTGGCCGCGTTGTGGGGCCTGCGCCGTGGCCGCGAAAACTGGGCCCTGGTGGGCATCTTCGGTGCCGCGTTCGTGGTGCTGGCGGTGTCGTGGGGGTTCATGCAGCCCAGCCAGGACCGCGACTGGGCCGACGATGTCGCCCAGCGTCTGCAACCGGAGGTGCACGGCAATATCGTCACCCTGCACAACGTGCGTAATTTCGATTGGCATAGCGAAACCAACTACGTCCCGCGTTGGGAAACCCGCCAGTACGATCTGGATCGCCTGGTCAGCGCCGATCTGGCGTTGTCGTACTGGATGGGCCCGGCGATTGCGCACACGCTGGTGTCGTTCGGCTTCGACGATGGCTCGCACGTGGTGTTTTCGCTGGAAATCCGCAAGGAGCGCGGCGAGTCGTTTTCTGCGGTGGGCGGCTTCTTTCGCAGCTTCGAAGAAACCCTGGTGGCCGCCGACGAGCGCGACATCCTGCGCGTGCGCACCAATGCGCGTGGCGAAGACATGTATCTGTATCGCCTGGCCATTCCCAAGGCCGGCCTACGCCGCATGTTCATGGGCTACGTGGGGCTGGCCAACGATTTGAATCGCAAGCCGGCCTTCTACAACACGCTGACCAGCAATTGCACCACGATCGTTTTCGCCCTGGTGCGCCAGCTGCAGCCCACCTTGCCGCTGGATCACCGCTTGCTGCTGTCCGGCTACGCCGATGAATATGCGTACGACCATCACGGGCTGATGCCGGGCTATGACTTTGCGACGTTGAAGCAGCGTGGACATTTCACCGCGCGTGCCATCGCCGCCGACACCGCGGTGGACTTTTCCAAACGCATCCGCGCCGGCATGCCGCAGGCGCCAGCGCCCGGCGCGTCGACGAGTGCAGCGCGGTGATGTTGCACAGGCGTCTGCGTCGCACCGCCATGGGGTTGGCGGCGGTACTGACGTGCATGTGGTTGAGTGGCTGCGCCATGGTCACGGTGCAATCGCGCAACAGTGGCTACTACATCGCGCAGACGCGCGGCGATGTGCTCAGCACCGGCGCGCTCAGTCAGGCCGGTAGCGAGACCTTGCAGGTGGCCGGGCTGCAACCCAAGTCGTGCCGCAAGCAACCGCTGCCTTGCGTGCAGCAGCTCACGAATGTGGCGGGTATCGGCGATGAGCGCCGCCTCGCCACGCAAGCCGAATTGTGGACCGCGCATGCGATCGACCTGAGCGGTCGCCACCCGGCGCAGATGAGCGACGCAGCGGTGCAGGCCTGGCTGGAAGCCGCGCGGCATGCCTATGCCTATCTGTTCTTTACCGCGCGTGCGCCGAGTGCGCGCGCATTCGAAAACCGCCAGACGCAGGTGCGCGACTACTACAACTACGCCGTGCAACAGGTGGTCGAGCGCTTGTTTGCGCGCGCCCAGCAGGCCGGCGTCACCGTGCCCACACCGACGCAGGTCGGCCGTTGGCAGGTGGCCGTCGATATGTCCGCGTATCGGCTGCCGGGTGGCGGCAATACGCCGCGTGCGATCTTTGCCGCTTCGGCGCTGCGCTTCAATGGATTGCGCAGCACTTACCGCCGCGATGGCTTCGGTGCCGAACTGGTGGCCGAAGTGGACCCCCAGGTGGTGGGCGACCCGGCCGGGCTGGCCTTGCAGCAAGCCGTCTCCGCAAGTACCTCGCCCGAACGCCCGCTGCCGACCTTCAGCGAGATGCCGTACGCACCGGCAACGCTGCTGTTGCGCTTCGATGGCGACACCTTGGACGCGGTGTTGCGGACCGATGCGGTGACCGTGGTGCCGTACGACCCGTATCGCCAGAACGAGGTGGTGCTGCATGGTCAGCATGTGCCGCTGGCGGCCAACTTCACCGCTGCCTATGGGCTGTGGCTGGCCAAGTCGGGCTTTGCCGCGCAATCGCTGCGCTCGATGCTGGGTAGCGCGCGCGGCATCGATCGCCCGCATCTGTATCTGATGCAGCCCTACGACCCCAATCGCCGCGTACTGCTGATGTTGCACGGGCTGGCCAGCAGCCCGGAAGCGTGGGTCAACGTCGCCAATGAAGTGATGGGCGATGAAACCCTGCGTCAGCAGTATCAGATCTGGCAGGTGTATTACCCGACCAACGCGCCGATTGCGGTCAATCGTGCGGAGATCCAGGCATTGGTGGAGCGCAGCCTGCGCCACTTCGATCCGTCCGGCACCGCGATCGCTTCGCACGACATGGTGTTGATCGGCCACAGCATGGGCGGGGTGATTGGGCGTTTGCTGGTGTCTGCGTCCGGCGAACAGCTGTGGAATTCGCTGCTGCAGGACTATCGGCTGGAGGGCGAGCGCGGCGCACGGGTGCGCGCGAAATTGTCGCCATTGCTGCATTTTTCGCCAATGCCGCAGATCGACCGCGCCATCTTCATCGCCGCACCGCACCGCGGCACGCCTTTGGCCGAAGGTGGACTGGGGCGCTTCGTCGGCCGGCTGGTGCGGCTGCCGATTGCCTTGCTGGATCACTTCGGCGATGTGCTGCAGGACCTGGCCAACAGCGAGCGTGAGGGGCACGGCGGCCAATACCAGCGCAAGGGCCGCCTGCTGCCGCCCACCAGTATCGACAACCTGCGTGATACCGACCCGTTTGTCCGCGCCACGATGGATCTGCCGATCTCGCCACAGGTGCAGTACCACACCATCATCGGCCGCGAAAAACCGCAGGTGCCGCTGGCCGAGTCCGACGATGGACTGGTGCCGTATCGCAGCGCGCATCTGGACGGCGCTGCGTCCGAACTGGTGGTGACCTCCTGGCACAGCGTGCAGGAAACCCCGCAGGCGATTCTGGAGATTCGCCGCATCCTGTATGCGCAGCTGCAGGCCGAAGCCGGTGAGGCACCTGCGCAGGGTCAGTCGCCCGCACCCGTGCCCGCCGCGACGCCTGCGATGTTGTAAGGGGGACGCCACGCGCGATTGGTGGACGCTGCGGGCAGTTGCCGACAAATGCAGTGAAGCAGCAATGCAGCTGCGCGCGATGTCTGTTGCACCTGGTGACGCGTGCGACATACGCGACGGACGCCTGATGGTCGCGGCCCCCGCCTTTCATCCAGCAGCTACCCCTCTGACGACATCCTTGTGTTGTCGCTTGTCGCTTGTCGCTTGTCGCTTGTCGCGCTGCCGTGCCACTGCCGGGTCGGTCTCCGGTCGCGCAGCAATAGTGCGCAGGCACTTACCGATACCGCTGCCAGTGCCCCTCGACACGCATCCGCACTGGCCTTAGCACCTTGTTTACCGCGCTCGTGCTATCAGGCACGTCTCGTACAGACTCGAACAAGGAAGAGGCGATGCGCAAGCTGTCGGCAGTGCTGTGGGTGCCCCTGTTGCTGGTTGGTTGCGGCCGTGGCGAAGGTCCAAAGGATGCAGCCGGTGCTGCCGCTGCCGCACCCGCGGCGAGCGAGGCTACGCGCGCTGCGGATGCGCCGGCAGCAGCGGATGACAGCGCGCCGGAATTTCCGGCCATCCCCACCATCGTCATCCCCGAGATCGTCGGCGTGACCCCGGCGCAACGCGCGCTGGAGGCCTCGCTACAGGACATCCTCGACCCGATCGAAGGCGTCAGCGTCGCACCTGCGCGCTGCGGCGATGGCGGCACCTTGATCAACGATGCCGGCATTACCAGCATGGATGCCAACGGCAACCTGCTGCGCAACGGCGACGGTGGCCTGTTCAACCTCAAGGCCGACGGCAGCGGTACCGCCAACTTCGATGGCGGCCTGGTCAACGTCAATGCCGATGGCAGCGGCACCATCAACGCGTCCGGGCAGGGTGGCGACGACGCCCTCATCGACGTGCAGTCCAACGGCGGCGGCACCTACAACGGCCCGGCCGGCCTGATCAGTTTGAATGGCAAGGGCGCAGGCACCTGGAACAGCGACAAGAGCGGCCTGATCGACAATCACGGCGATGGCAGCGGCACCTGGAATGGGCCGCGCGGCCTGGTCACCATCAACGCCGATGGCTCCGGCACCTGGAACGGGCCGGATGGTCTGGTGCAGAACCGCGGCGACGGCACCGGCACGGTCGGCACCCCGCCGCGCGAAGTGCGCATGCCGCCGCTGCCGAAAGTACCGCCGGCCGGCCGCTTCCCGCCGCTGCAAAAGTTCGCCCCGCCCGGTGCAGCGTGCGGCTATCTGATCACCTTGAACGACCGCATCCTGTTCGACTTCGACAAGTCCGACATCCGCCCCGATGCCGCGCGCGTGCTCGACACGCTGGCCGCCGCGCTCGGCAAGGTGGCAACCCAAGAGATGGAAGTGCGCGGGCACACCGATGCCAAGGGCGATGACGCCTACAACCAGGCGCTGTCCGAGCGCCGGGCCAATGCGGTACTGGCCGCGTTGCGTACGCGCGGCGCCGCACAGGGCGCCGGCGCAAAGGGCTATGGCGAATCGCAACCGGTGGCGCCCAACACCGTCAACGGGCAGGACAATCCGGGGGGGCGTCAGCTCAATCGGCGGGTCGAGATCTTCTTGCGCTCGTGAATGAGGCTTGCAGCATCAGGTAAGCGGTAGCGGGTGGGCGTGCGCGTTGCATCGGCCGGCATCGGCCACTCGATGCTGGTTTCGCGCACTGCCGCGCAGGGTGGTCGTAACGTCATCGTCGTGTCGGCCGCGACGCCGCACGTGACGTGATCGTTTTTGCCCTCACACACGCACCTTCAACCGCATTTAGTGTGCTGTCTGTAAACACGCGAGGCACCTTGCTGCGAGAGGCATCGCTGACAATTCATGACGCCTCGGCAGCATGCGTTGTCATGTCGCGTTTTGCGAAGATTCCTGTGCGCCCGCGCCAGTAACCGTATGCGCATGCCGGCAGCGATCCACGCTTCCATACGCCAGCGACTATGCCGACTTGCGCGCTTGCTGCGCGCATTTGTCATGTCTGTAGCGTACGTCATGGTTTTGAAATATGCCGTCACCACCATGCGCGGCGCCTGCTTGCAGGTGTGGCGCAGGTCCGCTGCCAAAGGCCACGTCGCTCTCTCACACATCGTGGTGGCGCCGCCGTGGCTTGAGTCCATGGCGCGTTGCTGCACCCATCGGATTTGATCATGATCGCTCGTTCTTCGTTGCTGCGTCCTTCGCGCTTGTCGCAGGCCTTATGCGTGTCGTTGTCGATTTTTTGCGGCCATGCTGCCGCGCAATCCGCACAGGCTGCCGCAACCCCTGCGCAAGGCGAAATGGCCACGTTGGACAAGGTCACCGTCGCCGCCACCCGTTACAACGCGACCGACATGCAGATGGCCGCGACCAACACCGTCAACGTGTTGTCGGCCGACGATCTCAAGACCACTGCGGTACACAACGTGGCCGAAGCATTGGGCCTGATGCCGGGCGTCAATGTGATCAACACCGGGCAGTCGTATTTCGGCGGCATCGATGGCGCGGCGCGTGGCGAAGGCATGTTTTCATCGGTGCGCGGTCTCAATGCCGAATACAACGTCAACCTGATCAATGGCATCAACGTGGCACAGGGCATGCCGTATAGCCGTGGTGTGCAATTGAGTCTGTTGCCGCCATCGGGGCTGCAGACCATCGTGTTGAACAAGACGTCCACCGCCGACATGGATGGCGATGCGATCGGCGGCACCATCGACTACCGCACGCCCAGCGCCTTCGACTCGTCCGATCGCCAGGGCGGCAGCGTGACCTTGAGCGGACGCATGGAAAGCCGCGCACGCGACTACGGCGATTCCGGACTGGGAAGCGGCGCAGCCGGCGATTGGCATGCACGTTTTGGCGATGCCGGGCAGTTCGGTGTAGCGGTCAGCGCGTATTACGACGAGCGTCATTTCGTCAACAGCGAAGTGGCCGGCGCGTCGGCGGCGCGTAACGATGGGTCCTGGGAATTCGCGCGTGCCGATGCCAGCGGCAATCTGGCTGCAGGGAGCGACCCGCAACAGGTGCTGCAGAGCACAGGCATCAACATCGGGTATTCGCAAGGCGACACCCGCCGCTACGGTGGCAATGCTGCCTTCGATTGGCGTGTGGACCCCAGCCTGCATCTGTATGCGCGCATGACCTACGCGTTTGCCAAGACCGAGCAGAACACCGGTTACACCCAGTTCGTGCCGGCCAATGTCAGCTTCACCCAGATCGGCACCAGTGGTGTGTATCAGCCGCAGATCAATCGCGTCGCAGTGCGCTACTGGTACGAAACCAACCCGGAAGAAGCAGACCTTGCCACCGTCCAGCTGGGTGCGGAAAAACAACTGGGGCATTGGACGTTCGCGCCGAACATTTTCTACGGCACCGGCAACAACGATCGCCCGGATCACGTGGAAATTTCTGCACGCAACGATCAATACACCTCGACCAACTTCGCCTACGGCGCCAACCGCTTCATCAGTTACGACGGCGACGGCTTCCCGATCCCGTTGCTGACTCCGGCGATGCAGGTGCAGGCGTCCGATGTGGGCAGCCTGTTCGCGCGCCGCACCGGTCAACTTTCCAAACAGTACAGCGGCCAGGACAAGGGCGGCGGCAAGTTCGATGTGGGCTACGATTTCGATGACGGCCTGCTCAGCCGCATCGCGTTCGGCGTGAAGTATGTCGACAGCTCGCGCAGCTTCACCGATCGTAACTGGACCAATGCCAAGTACACCGACGGCACCTTGCTGCGCGACACCGGATTGATCGCGCAGCGTTACGATGCGGTGTATCCGGGGCAATACGCACTGCCCACGGTGCGCTTGAGCAACGCCGCGCTCAACGACCTGATCGCACGCACGCTGACGCCGGCCAGCTTCGATAGTTGCGGGCAGTTGGCGGTCAACAACCTCAACTGCAACACCATGCGCGCCACCGAAGCAGTCAGTGCTGCCTATGCGATGGCGACACTGCGTACCGGCGATTGGGAAATCCTGCCGGGCGTGCGCTTCGAACATACCGCCATCACCAATACGTTCTGGGCGCAGCCGGCAGCCGTCAACGGGGCCGAGCAGGTCGGCGCATTCGCCAACAACCACACGCGTTACAACGTGGTCTTGCCGAGCGTGTTCGTGAACTACCGGCCCGCGGGCGACAGCGCGGTGTATCGCGGCTCGGTGTGGACCAGTTACACCCGTCCAGCGTTCGTGCAGCTGGGCGGTGGCCGCTCCACGGATATTTCCAGCGACGGCCAGACCATCATCACCGAAGGCAACCCGGATCTGAAACCGATCAAGTCGCTCAATGTGGATCTGTCCGGCGAATGGCAGAACGAGACCGGCGGTCACGCGATGCTGGCCGGCTATTACAAGCGCCTGACCGACTACATCTACGAGAGCGGTTCCAATGCGGCCAATGCCGGCGAAAGCGGCACTGCGAGTACGCGCTTCGTGCGTCCGCAAAACGGTGGCGACGGCCGCGTGCTGGGCATGGAAGCTGCCGTGCGGCAGACCTTCCAGGGCCTGCCCGCACCACTGGATGGCTTCGGCATCGGCGCCAATGTCACCCGACAGAGCACGCGCGTGGATCTGGGCGTAGCAGGCTTTGCGCACGAACGCATCCAGAACGCCCCGAACCTGCTCGCCAACGCAGAGCTGTTCTACGAAAAGGGACCGTGGTCAATCAATCTGAGCTACCACTACTCTGGCGAATACGTGTCGGTGTACGACTATCTCAACCAGGGCGCGCGCTGGGACAACCTGTGGATCAAGCCGATCACCCGCGTGGACCTGCACCTGGGCTATGCGCCGAGCGAGCATCTGCGCGTGGATCTGTCGGTTGCCAACCTCACCAAACAGCACAGCTATTGGGCGCATGTGGGGCACGACACCACGGCGATTTCCGACATCGTCGATTCGGGCATGACCAGCTTGGTGACCGCCAAATATGTGTTCTGAGTCTGATCGTGCAGGGTGGGGCATCTCAGCGCAGGTGCAGCAGCACGACAAGGCCGCTGCGGGATGGGTCGACAGCGCGGGGCAGGGCGCATCGCGCTGCGGGACGTTGGCTGGCGATGGGGAGCCGCTGTGGTCCGCGCGATGCGGCGCGGGCGGGCGTGACGCGATGGGGATCGCGTCACCTTCGCTACGCGCAGCGCGGGGGCGGCGAGGTGGTGGCGCGCTTGCGATCACCGGTGTCTGCCTGCTGCTGACGCTTGCAGCGGTGTTGGGTGGCTGTGCATCGCCGACGCGCAGCGCATTGGCAGGTCGTGCGAGTGGTCGATTGCCCGCTGACTCCCGCGGTGCCGCTGCCGTCGCGGATCGGCAGCCGGGGCAGACCGAGCAGTTGGAACGCGTGGTGGTGGTGTTCCGCCACGGTGTGCGTGCGCCGCTGCAGGGTGAAGCGGCCGCCGCGCAGTACGCCGACCAACCCTGGCCGCAGTGGTCCACCCCGGCCAGCCTGCTCACCCCGCGCGGGCGCAAGGCAGTGCGATTGAGCGGCGCGTATCTGCGTCAATGGTTGACGCAGCAGACGCTGCTGCCGCACACGGGATGCCCGGCGCCAGGGAGTGTGTCGGTCTGGGCCAACACCGATCAGCGCACCATCGACAGCGGTGCCTTGCTGGCCGACGCATTGGCGCCCGGCTGCGGCATCGTCGCCGGGCACCGCGAGGCGGGCAGTAACGACCCGTTGTTCCGGCCGATCGAGGCGGGCGCGGTGCCGTTCGATGCGTCTGCTGCAGTGGCATCGATCCAGCAGCAGACCGGCGGCCCTGCCGCAGTGCTACACGGCCATGCGGCCGAGTTGCAGGCGATGCAGCAGATCCTGGGCTGCACACGCACGCCCTGCGACTTTGCGCGCATGCCGTCCACGCTGGCGCCATCGGCCAATGGGCGTGGACTGGCCTTGGGTGGGCCGATCGACCTGACCTCCGGCACCGGCGAGGTGCTGTTGCTGCAGTACGCCGACGGTCTGCCGCTGTCGCAGGTCGGCTGGGGCCGCGCCACCCCCGAACGCCTGGCGCAGGTCTCGCGCCTGCATGCGCTGCTGTTCGATATCTACGCGCGCCCGCACTACATGGCGCAGCGTTCCGGTGCACCGCTGGCACGCGAGGTGCTACAACGGTTTGGCGACGCGCAGTCGCCCAGGTTGTCGGTGTTCGTCGGCAGCGACACGCATATCGCCGCGCTGAGCAGTTTGCTCGGTGTGCACTTCCATCTGCCCGGCTACGGCGCCGACGATCCACCACCAGGCGGTGCGTTGCTGCTCGGCCTGTGGCGGCAACCCGACGGAACGCGCGTGGTGCGTGCCCGCTACCTGGCGCAATCGCTGGATCAACTGCGCACCCTGGCACCGCTGGACCTGGCACACCCGCCGCTGCAACAGGAACTGGCACTGGATGTCTGTGCGCCCGAACAGCGCATGGCGTGCCCATTGCCCGCGTTTGCGCAGGCGCTGGAGCAGCAGCTGAAGCTGGATCCGTAGGTGCGGTAGTGCGATGTCAGGTTGAAGCGCGCCTTTCTGCCTGAAGCAACCGAATGGACGTGCCGTGTCGTGCAGCGCGGCTCCGCCCCGTACCCTCACCCCAACCCCTCTCCCGCAGGGAGAAGGTCTTTGATCCCTTCTCCCCTCGGGAGAAGGTGCCCCGCAGGGGCGGATGAGGGTACGCGCGCAGCCTAATGGACCTTCCGTGCAGCGCAGCTTGGCACCGCACCCTCACCCCAACCCCTCTCCCGCAGGGAGAGGGGCTTTGATCCCTTCTCCCGGCGGGAGAAGGTGCCCCGCAGGGGCGGATGAGGGTACGCGCGCAGCCTCATGGACGCGCCGTGCAGCGCGGCTCCGCCCCGCACCCTCACCCCAACCTCTCTCCCGCAGGGAGAGATGCTTTGATCCCTTCTCCCGGCGGGAGAAGGTGCCCCGCAGGGGCGGATGAGGGTACGCGCGCTGCCTAATGGACGTGCCGTGCAGCGCGGCTCCGCTCCGCACCCTCACCCCAACCATCTCCCGCAGGGAGAGGGGGCTTTGATCCCTTCTCCCCCTCGGGAGAAGGTGCCCCGCAGGGGCGGGTGAGGGTACGCGCGCAGCCTAATGGACCTTCCGTGCAGCGCGGCTCCGCACCCTCACCCTAACCCCGCTCCCGCAGGGAGAGGGGCTTTGATCCCTGAGAAGGCCCCCGCAGGGACGAATGCTGACGCTAGGCCTTAAAACGCAATGGGCCGCGTTAGCGGCCCATTGCGACACACACCCACGCTCCGAAGAGCGCGTGGCTTACTTCAGCTTTGCATCGGCGCGCAGGGCGTCGGCGCGGTCGGTCTTTTCCCACGAGAACGCGGTCGCGCTGTGTTGCGCGCCGGTGGCGTCGGTGTAGGTGAAGTCCTTCGGCTTGCGGCCGAAGTGA
This sequence comes from Xanthomonas sp. Leaf148, assembly GCF_001423585.1. Lineage (GTDB taxonomy): Bacteria > Pseudomonadota > Gammaproteobacteria > Xanthomonadales > Xanthomonadaceae > Xanthomonas. Next base: position 355,293 of record NZ_LMOP01000009.1, read on the forward strand.
CCGTAAGACGCGGTCTGCTGATACATCGGGTGGATCAGGTCGAGCATCTGGATGATGCCGAACGGACGCAGGTCGAAATGCTTGCGGATCAGCTTTTCGATCTGCTCGTCGGCGATCTTGCCGGTGCCGAACGTGGTGACCGAGATCGAGGTCGGCTCGGCCACGCCGATGGCGTAGGAGACCTGCACTTCGCAACGGTCGGCCAGGCCGGCGGCCACGACGTTCTTGGCCACATAGCGTGCGGCATAGGCGGCCGAGCGGTCGACCTTGGACGGATCCTTGCCCGAGAACGCGCCGCCACCGTGACGGGCCCAGCCGCCGTAGGTGTCGACGATGATCTTGCGACCGGTCAGGCCGCAATCGCCCACCGGGCCGCCGATCACGAACTTGCCGGTCGGGTTGATGTGGAACTTGGTGCCCTTGTGCAGCCACTTGGCCGGCAGCACCGGCTTGAGGATCTCTTCGCGCACCGCTTCGATCAGGTCTTTCTGCTTGATGCCCGGGTCGTGCTGGGTCGACAGCACCACCGCGTCGATCGCGGTCGCAACGCCGTCTTCATAGCGCAGGGTGACCTGCGACTTGGCATCCGGACGCAGCCAGGACAGCGCCGAGTTCTTCTTCTTGCGGATCTTGGCCTGCTGCTCGACCAGGCGGTGCGCCAGGTGGATCGCGGCCGGCATGTAGCTGTCGGTTTCGTTGGTGGCATAGCCAAACATCAGGCCCTGGTCGCCGGCACCCTGCTGTTCGGGGTTCTTGCGGTCCACGCCCTGGTTGATGTCCGGCGACTGCTTGCCGATCAGGTTGAGCACGCCACAGGTCTCGCCGTCGAAGCCGACGTCGGAGCTGTTGTAGCCGATGTCCAGGATCACCTTGCGGGTCAGCGCTTCCAGGTCGATCCAGGCGCTGGTGGTCACTTCGCCGGCAACGATCGCAACGCCGGTCTTGACCATGGTCTCGCAGGCCACGCGGGCACGCTTGTCCTGGGCCAGGATGGCGTCGAGCACGGCATCGGAGATCTGGTCGGCGATCTTGTCCGGATGGCCTTCGGAGACCGATTCGGAGGTGAACAGGTAGCTGGACATCAGGCTTATATCCCTTAATTCGGATGAAAAGATGGCTGCGGATGATACACGCCCCGTGTGTCCGTTGCATTGTGCGCCTGAACGCGATGCCGTGGGGTTAAGCACAACCGACAAAACGCCCCGGCAGCGGGCAGTGAGTTGTCTGCATCACGCAAAGGCGGCAATACGCGAGCGAGGCATCATGATCCCCACCGGCCAGTGCCGTCCCTGCGACAGCACGGCGTGCAATGGGGTCTCGTGTGCCACTGCACGAGCTGCTCGAACATCTGGCCGGCACCGGTGTCGAGCGGTAAACGCTGTGGTCGGCGGTGGGCAGCTACCCCCGACAGCAACCGCTACAGCCTTGAGCAACCCACCGCTCAGTTCGATTCGGCCAATTGCAGCTGGGGTTCGTGGCTGACCGGGAAATTCATCGAGCGGGCGATGAAGCATTTTTCATGCGCGGTGTGGTGCAGCGCCCTGGCTTGCGCGAGATCGCTGCCCGGTGCCAGGGTCACCAGCGGGCGCAGCACCACCGAGGTGAACTGCCCGGCGCCATCGGCTTGCTCCAGCATGGCGCCTTCGGCGTTGTCCTCGTAGGCCTGCACGATGATGCCGGCATCGGCGCACAAACCCAGATACCAGAGCTTGTGGCAGGCCGACAGCGAGGCGACCAGCAGGTCTTCGGGGTTCCAGCGTGCCGGGTCGCCGCGGAAGCCCGGATCTGACGAGCCGTCGATCGCACTGGCCTTGCCCTCGGCCTCGATACGGTGGTCACGGCTGTAGGCGCGATACCCCGAGGTGCCGCTGCCCTGGTTGCCGGTCCAGGTGACCTTCACCCTGTACTGGTGCTGTTTGTCTGGCATTGCCGCACTCCTTGTCCGCGGCGCACAGGGTGCGCCCTTCAACCCTGATAGACAGGGTACTCGACCGCCCCGGTCTCTACCGGGGGCGGAACTTCCCAACGGTGGACCATCCGCGCCAGGTCGTTGTTGCGCAGGCTGCTGTCGCGCTGTCGCTGTCGCTGTCGCTGTCGCGTTGGCCGTGACGCCGATACATCTCTTTCTCGGTCTGCTCCAGCTAGCAGAGGGTCAATGGCGCGGGGTCGCCATGTAGCAGGTCGAGGGCCTTCCTGCGCATCTGCCGCGATAGGCCCGTAGCGTTCCCTACGAACGGCTGCCGCTCGTCCAGGCCGCGCTTGCATACGCCTATCCACTGCAGCAGCGCAGCGTGCCTGCTGCTGCGATGCGATGCTGGTCGCCCCGGCGTGTCTCTTCAAGACACACCTGCGCAGACGCAGGTGTGTGCCGACCGAAAGCGCGTGGGTCGATGCCTATCCGTGCATGTCGGGCCTGCTAGCATCTGGCGATGGATTCCCTGACCCAGATCGTTCTTGGTGGCGCAATCGCCGCTGCCATTGCGCCGCCCGGACAGCGGCGTGCCGCGTTGTTGGCCGGCGCGGCCCTGGGCACTTTGCCCGACCTCGATGCGCTGGCGCTGCTGACGCTGACCGACGACCCGGTCACCCTGATGACCGTGCATCGCAGCGTGAGCCATTCGCTGTTCGTGCTGCCGCTGGTCGGCTGGCTGATCTGGTGGCTGTTCCGGCGCTACGGCAACGGGCGCGTGGCCAGCGCACCCACGCGCTGGTTCTGGGCGATCCAGCTGGCCTTGATCACCCATCCGCTGCTGGACGCCTTCACCGTGTACGGCACCCAGCTGTGGTGGCCGCTGCAGCCGCATCCGACCATGTGGTCGAGCGTCTTCATCATCGACCCGGCGTACACGCTATGGCTGCTGCTGGCTTGCGCGGTTGCCTGGTTCGCCCGCGCGCGCCCGCTGGCGCAGCACGTGCTGGTGATCGGGCTGGTGGCAAGTTCGGCCTATCTGGGCTGGTCGCTGATCGCCAAGCATTTGGTCGATCAGGAAGCCGACCGCGCGCTGGCGGCGATGGGGCTGTCCGATGCGCCACGCTTCTCGGTGCCGATGCCGCTCAACACCTTGCTGTGGCGGGTGGTGGCGATGACGCCGAATGGCTATGTGATCGGCGAGCGTTCGCTGGTGGCCGACACCGGACCGATGCAGTTCCGTGGGTTTTCCAGCAATACCCAGGCACTGGGCGAAGTGGCGGCATTCGATTCGGTGCGCCGGTTGACCTGGTTCAATCGCGGCTTCATGCGTGCACGCCTGGTCGACGACGATTTGATGCTCAGCGATCTGCGCATGGGCCTGGAGCCGGACTACAACTTCAACTTCGTGGTGGCGCATCGCGACGGTGGCCAGTGGCAGCCCATCGTCCCGCGCCAGGTCCAGGCGGCCTATCGCGCGCCGGTGGCACGCGATCAGATCGGTGCGGTGCTGGCGCAGATGTGGCACCGCATCTGGCATGCGCCGGCCGGCACGGCGCTGACCGGCGATCTGGAACAGGTCGATACGCCGGTGGCTACGCCGGCAGCGTCGACGCAATAAGAGTCGCTCACAAAACGACTGCGCAGCCGCCAGGCGGGCGGTGCACACGTGTTCGTTGTGGCATGTAGCGCTCGCACTCCGCTTGAGCGCGCCGTCTTCACCCAGCTGACGCCTGCGCGCCAGGTTGGTTAGCGACTTCACGCCATGGCGCGCAGCGGATGGCAGCACGCGGCGCACGCAGCGTGCAGGCACGCGTGCGAGCACAGCCGGGATAGCTCAGGCGGCGTTCGGCAGCGGCGGCGCGACGCCGGCAATCAGGGCGTCGAAGTAATCGCGGGTCAGCGCCAGCTGCGCTTCGGGCGTTTCGGCGCGATTGACCACCGCGCGGAAGTCGGCGCTTTGCGGGTGATCCTTGGCGTACCAGCCCAGATGCTTGCGCGCGATGCGCACGCCCTGCGGTTGGCCGTAAAACGCGTGCAGCGCGTGTAGATGGTCGAGCAGGGTGTCGCGGACGAAGGACAACGTCGGCGCCGGCAGCAGCGTGCCGGTTGCCAGGTAATGCGCCACCTCGCCGAAGATCCACGGCCGCCCCTGCGCGGCACGGCCGATCATCACCGCATCCACGCCGGTCTCGCGCAGTACCTGCGCCGCCTTCTGCGGCGAATCGATATCGCCGTTGGCGATCACCGGGATCTCCAACGCGGCCTTGATCTGCGCAATCGTCGCGTACTCGGCGCTGCCGGTGTACTGCTGGTCGCGGGTGCGTCCGTGCACCGCCAGCGCAGCGATGCCGCACTCCTGCGCGATGCGTGCGATGGTCGGGCCGTTGCGATGGTCGCAATCCCAGCCGGTGCGGATCTTCAGCGTCACCGGCACATCCACCGCCTGCACCACTGCGCGCAGGATCCGCGCCACCAACGCCTCGTCGCGCATCAACGCCGAGCCCGCCCAGGCATTGCAGACCTTCTTGGCCGGGCAGCCCATATTGATGTCGATCAGCTGCGCGCCATGGTCCACGTTGTAGCGCGCCGCCTCGGCCAGCTGCTGCGGCTCGGTACCGGCGATCTGCACGCTGATCGGGTCCGGCTCACCGGCATGGTCCATGCGATGCAGCGACTTACGCGTGCCCCAGAAGCGCGGATCGGAAATGGTCATCTCCGACACCGCCAGCCCGGCACCCAGCCGCTTGCACAGCAGCCGGAACGGCTTGTCGGTGACGCCCGCCATGGGCGCGAGGATCACCTTGGGGGCGATGGAGTAGGGGCCGATCTGCATGCGGGCATTGTCGCTGCGGTTGCCGCTGCTGCCAACTCGGGCGTCGCCGGAGGGGTGCGTGCGGTCGCAAGTGCGGACCCAGGCTGCAGCAAGTCAGCGCATGCGCCCGCCGGATCGCGCGGAGGCGACCGAGCCGAACATTCCAGGATCAGCGGATCAGCGGATCAGCTGATATAGCTCGAAGCCCTTGGCGCCGCCGTCCAGGATCAGCAGTAGTTCGTCCGGTCCCAGTGCGACCAAGCGGCCGACGCTGTTGCCGTTGGTGCCGTCGGAGATGTTACCGGGCGCGTAGCGGCCTTCCGGTTCGTCGTTGACCGTGCTGGCACCAAGGAATGCGAACTCGCGGCTGTCCTTGGCCAGCGGATACAGCGTGCCGCTGCGGCGCTGCGAGCCGCTGACCTTGCTGAAACGATAGCCGCAGGCATCGCGGCTGATCTCGGCCTTGAAGTACGGGTAGGCATAGGCGAACCGCTGGTCGACCTGGATCGAGCGCACCTTCCAGCGGCCGTCCAGCTTGCCCGGCAGCTGCGGCGACTGCGCACGCTGCAGCAGCGTGCGCGCCAGCGCGGCGCCGTCTTCCTGCTCGGCATCGTCGTAGTGCGGTGCGATCGCCTGTTGCAGGCTGTCTGCAGACACGGTCACCGCCGCGCGGTCGGCATCGCTGGCAGTACCGTTCCAGTCGCAGCGCTGCGCAGCGGCCGACAGCGGGACAAGCAGGGCGCACAGCGCAACCAACGGGATCAGGGAACAACGACGCATCGAACACTCCTTGTCGTAATGCATGCCCGTCGCGGCGACGGGCGGTCAGTTATGGCGTGGCGGGGCGAGTGAACGCAAACCGATGCCGCCACAGGCGCAGGCAGTTAGCCGGCGTCCGGCAGCAGTCGCGGCATCGACGCGGCCGCACCTTCCACTTCGGTGGAGCGCGCTGCGTAGCGGGTGGCAAAGCGCACGTGGGTGATGAAGCTGGCGCCCGGCGACTGCGCCAGCGAGGCCACCAACGCACCATTGAAGGCGTCGCCGGCACCGGTGGTGTCCACCGTCTGCGCGCTTTCTGCGCCCACGCGGTAATGCGCGGCGGTGTCGCCGCGCAGCTGTTCTTCGGCGTGCGAGATGAAGGCGCCCACCGCGCCCAACGTCACCACCACGGTGCCGCCCGGCAACAACTTGCGGCACAGCGAATGCAGCGTGTTGCCGTCCAGCGCCGCGACATCGTCGGCGTTGATGCGCTCGCCGACGTGGCGGCCGAGCAGCGCGGCGAATTCGGTTTCGTTGGGGGTCAACACATCCGCCAGCTTGAGCAGGCCGATCGAGGTCGGGGCGTTGGCCGGCGCGGCATTGAGCACGGTCAGCACACCGCATTCGCGCGCCAGCGCCAGCGCCGACTCGATCGTCTCGGCCGGCGATTCCAGCTGCGCCAGCAGCACGCGTGCCGAGGCGACCAGCGCGCGCTGGTTCTCGACAAAACCGGGGCTCAGCACCGAGTTGGCGCCGGCGCCGATCACAATCGTGTTGCGCCCGTGGCCGTCGACATAGATGCCGCCGGTGCCGGTGGGTTCATTGCTCGGTTCGGCGATCAGCGTAAAGCCGTCGTGCGCCGCCAGCGAGCGCGCCAGCGCGCCGCCGGCATCGTCGCCCAGCGCGCACAGAAAGTGCGTCTTGGCGCCGGCACGTGCGGCCGCGACCGCCTGATTGAACCCTTTGCCACCCGGGCCGGTGCTGTAGCGGCCGGCGATGGTGGCACCCGGCGCAGGCAGCACATCGCAGCGCCACACGTGATCGACATTGAAAGACCCGACAACGACGACCGAACTCATAAATACCTGCTTGCTTGAATGACTTGAAGAAACGTGGCGTCCGGCGATTAGACCGTGACGCCGATGAACCCGCGCCGCCTCAACCGAAGTGCGAGAGCACGCCTGCAATGGTAGCGGTCATGAAGGTGGCGATCGAACCGCCGAGCACCGCACGCAGGCCGAATTTGGCCAGATCGTGACGACGTTCCGGCGCCAGCCCGCCAATGCCGCCGATCTGGATCGCGATCGAGCTGAAGTTGGCAAAGCCGCACAGGGCATACGTGGCAATCAGGCGGCCTTCGTCGCTCAGGCCCACGCCCGGCACTTCGCCCTTCACGATCCGCGACAGCTCGCTGTAGGCGACGAACTCGTTGATCACCACTTTCTGGCCGATCAGCGACCCGACCGTGGTGGCGTCCACCCACGGCGTGCCGATCACCCAGGCGATCGGCGCCAGCACGTAACCGAAGATCGTCGACAGGTTGGTCGGCCGGCCCAGCGCTGCAGCGGCGCCAGTCACCTCGCCCAGCCAGGTCAGCGGTGCGTTGATCAAGGCGATCAGCGCAATGAAAGCCAGCAGCATCGCGCCGATGTTCAGCGCCAGGCGCAAGCCATCGCCGGCGCCGGCCGCAGCCGCATCGATGATGTTGCTGGTGGTTTTTTCCACTTCCATCTTGACCGTGCCGCGGGTCAGCGGCGTGCCGGTTTCCGGCACCAGCAGCTTGGCGACCACCAGGGTGGCCGGCGCGGCCATGATGCTGGCGGCCAGCAGATGCTTGGCGTAGAACGCCTGCTGCGCAGGATCGCTGCCGCCGAGCATGCCTACGTACGCGGCCAGCACGCCGCCGGCGATATGTGCCATGCCGCCGATCATCATCGTCAGCAATTCGGACTGGGTCATCTTGGGGATGTACGGGCGCACCGTCAGCGGCGCCTCGGTCTGGCCGATGAAGACGCTGGCGCAGACGCTGGTGGTTTCTGCGCCAGACACGCGCATCACCTTGGTGATCGCCCAGGCCATCGCACGCACCACCACCTGCATCACGCCCAGGTGGTACAGCACGCCCATCAGCGCGGAGAAGAAGATGATGGTGGGCAGCACCTGAAACGCAAAGATAAAGCCGTAGCTTTCGATGTTCATCAGGCTGCCGAAAATGAAGGTGGAGCCTTCATTGACGAAGCTCAGCACCTTCACAAAGCCCTTGCCCAGCGAGTCGAACACGTCGCGCCCGCCCGGCACCAGCAGCACCAGCGAGGCGAACGAGATCTGCAGCAACAGGCCGGTGCCGACCAGCTTCCAGTCGATCGCGCGGCGGTTGGTCGAAAACAGCCAGGTGATGCCGATGAGCACCGCCAGACCGAACAGGCCGAAACCGATCCTTCCTAAACCTTCGACCATTCCATTCCCCGGGCTGCCAACGGCAAAACGATGAAGCCTAGAGCAGGGGGTGTCGGCGGGCAAGGCGAGCGGCATTCAGAAGGCCGGCACAGGGTTGCGCGGGCACCCGGCCCGGTAAACTGCGCAAGCCGGTCCGGGGCAGGTGCCCCGGAGGTCGCAGGAGTTCGCCATGCTTTACCGTCGTCTGGGTTCCACCGGGCTGCAGCTATCGGCCGTGTCGTTCGGGGCCTGGGTGACCTTCGGCAAGCAGATCGGGCGCGGCGAGGCGCGCAACCTGATCGCCGCCGCCTGGGACAACGGCATCAATTTTTTCGACAACGCCGAGGTCTACGCACGTGGCCGCGCCGAAGAGGTGATGGGCGATGTGATCGGCGATCTGCGCCTGCCGCGCGATGGCTACTGCGTGTCGAGCAAGGTGTTCTTCGGTGCGGTGGACAGCCCGCGCCCGACCCAGCGCGGGCTCTCGCGCAAGCACGTCACCGACGCCTGCCACGCGGCGCTCAAGCGCTTGCGTGTGGACTATCTGGATTTGTATTTCTGCCACCGGCCCGACCCGGACACGCCGATCCAGGAAACCGTGCGTGCGATGGACGCGCTGATCCGCCAGGGCAAGGTGCTGTACTGGGGCACCTCCGAGTGGAGCGCCGAGCAGTTGCGTGCGGCCATCGCCATCGCCGAGCAGGAACACCTGCATGCGCCGGCGATGGAGCAGCCGCAGTACAACTTGCTGCACCGGCAGCGGCTGGAGCGCGAGTACGCGCCACTGTGCGAGGCCGGGCTGGGGACCACCATCTGGTCGCCGCTGGCGTCGGGCTTGTTAACCGGCAAATACAACGGCGGCGTGGAGGCCGACAGCCGCCTGGGCCAGCCGGAGAACGCCTGGCTGCAGGACGAAGTGCTGGGCACACCGGAGTCGCGCCGTCTCGAGCGGGCCCGCGCGTTTTGCGCGGTGGCTGCCGAGCTCGGGCAGTCTCCGGCGCGGCTGGCCATCGCCTGGTGCCTGCGCAACCCGCATGTGTCCACCGTGATCCTGGGCGCGAGCCGGGTCTCTCAACTGGAAGAAAACCTGGGGGCGCTGGAAACCTTGGTGCAGGTGGATGCCGCGGGTTGGGAGCGGGTGGACGCGGCGACGCGTTGAGCGATGCGCCGCTAACGATTGGTTGGGTCAATCGAAAGATGCAAAGCAATGCAAAGATCGAGAGCCGCAAATGAGAATGGCTCTTGATCATTAAATGAGAATGGTTATTATTTGTCTGGCCAACCGACTGGAGAACCAGATCATGACCGCTCATCCCGTGCTGCTCCGCTCCGAACCGGTCAACCTGCGCGACCGTGCCGTGCCGCGTGTTGTGCCTGCCGAAGACCTCATCAGCAGCGAGGCACTGCTCAAGGGCCGTCGCGAAGTGCTGATCCAGCATGGCGACCGCGTTTATCGCCTGCGCCATACCAGCAACGACAAGCTCATTTTGACCAAGTAAGTCCTGCCGAGCCGACGCGGGCGACCCGATGCGGGTCGTCCGGCCGCGGCCCTGAGGCAGACGCGTCGCGCAACCGCTCCAGGCGCGCCACGCAGTGATTGCGTGTTCGCAGCCGACGTTGCGCTGCGCAGTGCGGCCGTGCCGACCGGCATCCGCACAACACGACCGATGTGGGCACGCCGCCGCTGCCCACCGCTGACCTCTCCACCCCCGGTTGCCGCATGCGGCATGCCGCAGCGTGCGCTGCCGGGGGGCTCCCACAAAGGTTCCTAGATGATTCGCCTGCATCCGCTGGTGGTCGCGCTGTCGCTTGCGCTGCCTGCTGTTCCGTTGTGTGCCCATGCTGCCGACTCAGACGCCGGCGGCGATGCTGCGCGTGAGGTGCACGACTTCGATCGCCTGCAGGTCACCGCCACGCGCACTCAGCGCGCACTGATCGATGTGCCGGCCACGGTGGATGTGATCGACCGCGAACAACTGGATAACCAGCTGGTGCGCGAACTCAAGGACCTGTTCCGCTACACCCCCGGGGTGTCGGTGACCAGCAACAGTGGTCGCTTTGCCGGCGCCAGCGGTATTCGCATTCGTGGGCTGGATGGCAACCGCGTCGCGATCCTGGTGGACAACGTGCCGGTGTCGGACACCTTTGCCTTCGGCAGCTACCTCAATGCCAACCGCAATTTTGTCGACCTCGAAACGCTCAAGCGGGTAGAGGTCGTCCGTGGGCCGGCCAGCTCGCTGTACGGCTCCGATGCGCTGGGTGGCGTGGTGGCGTTTGTCACCAAGGATCCGTCGGATTATCTGAGCGCCGATAAGCGCAGCTATGTCGGGCTGAAGTTCGGTTACGAAGGCGACTGGAACGGCTTGTTTGCTGGTGCGACCGCCGCATTCGGCGGCGAGCGCTGGAGCGGCATGGTGGCCGTAGCACATCGCCAGGGGCAGGAAGCGCAAAACCAGGGCGACAACCGCAGTCGCGATTTCACGCGCACCGCGGCCAATCCGCAGACCATCGACGGGCGCAGCATGCTGGCCAAACTGGTGTACGCACCGAACGCGCAGCAGCGTTTCAAGCTCACTGTCGAAGGTAACGAGGACTATGGCAGCATCGAAGCGTTGAGCGGCATCGACCCGCGTGTGACCACGCCATCGCTGCGCATTCTGTCGCAGGACGGCCGCGATCATCAGACTCGCGCGCGGGTGTCGCTGCGGCACGAGCTGGACGCGCTGGACGCGGCGCTCGCCGACGATCTGCAATGGCAACTCTATCGCCAGGACAGCGACAGCCTGCAACGCACCGACGAGTTGCGTGGCAACAACACGCGCCGCCACAACGAACACACTTTCGACCAGCGCGTGTACGGGTTGCTGGTCAATGCGCACAAGCGCATCGAAACCGCGGCGCTGACCCACGACATCACCTACGGCCTGGACGGCACCTGGACCGACACGCGCGCCAAGCGCGATGGGTATTCGGTGAATCTGGCCAGTGGCGCGATCACCAACCGCGTTGGCCAGGACGTGTTCCCGGTGCGTGATTTCCCCAAGAGCGAAACCACCAAGCTCGGTCTGTATGCGCAGGACGAAATCGAGCTACTGGATGGCAGGTTGTCGCTGACTCCAGGCGTGCGCGTGGATTACTTCCGTCTTGCGCCGCAACTGGATGACATCTTTCGCGAAGACAATCCCGGCGTGGCGGTGGCAACCATCGACCAGACGCAGGTGTCGCCAAAATTCGGCGCGGTGTGGCGGTTCTCGCAAGCCTGGTCTGCGTATGCCAACTATGCGCACGGCTTTCGCGCGCCGCCGTACAACGATGTCAATATCGGCTTTACCAATCTGCAGGCGCGCTACACCGCCATCGCCAACCCTGAGTTGAAATCGGAGACCAGTCGCGGCGGCGAGTTGGGGCTGCGCTTCAACGATGCCGTCGGCTATCTGGGGGTGAGCGTGTACTACACCGACTATCGAAACTTCATCGAATCGTATGCGCCGGCTGGCGTCAACGCGGAGGGTTTACTGCTGTTCCAGTCGCGCAATGTCGACGATGTGGTGATCAAGGGCGCCGAAGCGCGCGGCGGGCTGGATCTGGGCGCGCTGGCCGGCTGGCAGGGTTGGTCGTTGAACAGCGCGGCGGCCTATTCGGAAGGCGACAATCTCACCGACGACACGCCGCTGAATTCGGTCGACCCGTTGCGCGGCTCGCTGGGCGTCGCCTTCGACAGCGATGCTTGGGGTGCGGAATTGATCGGCACCTTTGTCGCACGCAAGCGCCGGCCGCAGCTGGACAGCTACTACACGCCGGCCGGCTACGCCACGCTGGACTTGATGGGCCATTGGGAATTCGCACCCGGCGCCAAGGTCACTGCAGGCATCTTTAATTTGGCCGACCGCCGCTACGTGGACTGGAATGCGCTGCCCAACGGCACGCTGGCCAGCAACACGGTGCTGGATCGGTTCACCGGCGCCGGACGCACGGCATCGGTCAGCCTGGCGGTGAGTTGGTAGCCGCCATGCCTATCGCCCGCTCACTCCCGTTGTCCTCGGCTGCACGTGCCGACCGCGCCGCATTGCCGCGCGCACCGCAGTTATCGGCGCTGGGCACGGTGCTATGCCTGTACCGTCCCGTGCTGGGCAATGAACTCGATGGCTGGCAGCACGCCGTCGATGCCGCCGCCTCGCGCCAGGTGGACAGCGATGGCGTGCGCGAAAGCATCTGGTTCTTCGGTGCCGACGGCCAATGCTGCTGGCGGCTGTATCTGTTGCCGGACAGCGATTTCTTGAGTTGGGATCGCCTGGTCTCGCGCTTGCCGCCACTGCCGACGGAGACGCACGGCCTGGGCGTCGGCGAACGCTTATGGCGTCGTCTGGCCGGACGCCTGCGCGGTGAGAGCTGGCGCTTGAGCGCACTGCGCCTGCAGTCCACTGCCAACCGCCAGCAGCCGCTGGCTGCCAATCTTGCGACCGTGTCTGCGCTGGGCGCGGACGTCGCCGCGCGCTTGGCCCGCGAAGAAGGCATCGACGGACGTGTGGCAGTGGACGATTGCTGCTGCGCACGCGCTGCCGCCTCGCGCGCTGCGCAGGCCACCTCACGCGGTACCGATCCCACCGACATGACCACGTCGCTGCTGCGCTTGCGCCGCTGACGTTCCCACGACCACGACCGAGAATTCCGATGAGCCGATTGTTTCCGTATTTCCCTGCAGTGATGCTGAGCCTGTTGCCGGTGGTCGCCACTGCGGCCGCAGAGCCCGAACGCGATCGCCAGAGCATTTTGGCGATGCAGGGCGAATACGCGGTGGATTTCGCCTTCGACGAAACCGTGTTGCTCAAGCCCGGTTACGAGCGCGCATCGGCGATGCGCAGCGCTGCCAACGAAGTGGTGATCGTGGTGGAAGACACGCCACACAAGATCGTGTTGCAACATTTGCTGGTGGATGAAAAGACCAAGCATGTGACCAAGCACTGGCGGCAGGATTGGGTCTACCAAGCGCCGCAGCGTTTCGAGTTCACCTCCGACCAGACCTGGCGGGTGCGCGCAGTGCCGGCGATGACGACTACAGGTGCATGGACGCAATGCGTGTTCGAGGTGAGCGATGCGCCGCGTTATTGCGGCACCGGACGCTGGGACTACGCCGATGGTCACCCGACCTGGACCAGCGATCTGAGCTGGCGCCCGTTACCGCGCCGCGAATACACCAAGCGCAGCGACTACAACGCGCTGTCGGTGATCAATCGCCACACGCTCACGCCTAACGGCTGGACGCACGAACAGTTCAACACCAAGGTGCTGCGCAAGCCCGATGGAAGTCAGCAGGCCATCGCACGTGAGTTCGGCTTCAACGATTACCGCAAGACCAGCGAGGTCGACTTCGCTCCGGCCTACGCCTACTGGAAGGGCACGCAAGGCTACTGGGCCAAAGTGCGCACGCGCTGGGCCGCATTCCTGGACACGCCACCGGGCCTGCATCTGAAAACCAAACCCGATGGCATGGCGATGATCATGCCGATGTTCGAACAGGCCGACACCGTGCAGAAGGGCAAGCCGGTCAAGGACGCGCAACTCGACGCGGTCTTCGCGCAGTGGGTTGAACCTGCGAACTAACCACCGGCTATCGTAGGAGCGCACCCGGGCGCGACGGGGGTTTCCTGGTAATGCCCGTCGCGCCCGGGTGCGCTCCTACGGGCAATGCGGCGGTTATTCCTTGAACATCAAAAATGCCGCCACCAGGATCAGGTCGAACGCGGCCTAGTGAGTGCACTTCAGCGACGTAAAGTCGAGAAGGCGGCAAGTACCAGCAACCTGATCACCTAGTGTCGAGCCGATGAATGACGCACAAGAACGTCGTAGGAGCGCACCCGGGCGCGACGTGGCTTTCCTGGTAATGCCCGTCGCGCCCAGGTGCGCTCCTACGCGCGAAACGGACGTTATTCCTTGAACATCAAAAATGCCGCCACCAGGATCAGGCCGAATGCGGCCCAGTGATTCCACTTCAGCGACTGGCCCAGGTAGAAGGTCGAGAAGCCGGCGAATACCAGCAGCGTGATCACCTCGTGTCGAATCGATGAATGACGCACGAGAACGTCGTAGGAGCGCACCCGGGCGCGATGTGGTCTTCCTGGTAATGCCCGTCGCGCCCGGGTGCGCTCCTACGGGCAAGACAGACGTTATTCCTTGAACATCAAAAATGCCGCCACCAGGATCAGGCCGAACGCGGCCCAGTGATTCCACTTCAGCGACTGGCCCAGGTAGAAGGTCGAGAAGCCGGCGAATACCAGCAACGTGATCACTTCCTGCATGCCCTTGAGCTGCGGCGCCGAATACACCGCGCTGCCCATGCGGTTACCCGGGACCTGCAGGCAGTATTCGAAAAACGCGATACCCCAGCTGACCAGAATCGCGATCATCAGCGGCGTGCTTTTGTACTTCAGATGCCCGTACCAGGCGAAGGTCATGAACACGTTGCTGGCGAGCAGCAGCAGGATTGGGTACAGGTACGCAGTGAAGGCGGTCGTGGGCATGACGGCGGACGGCAGGAAAGGGGCCGGCAGCATAAGCCAGCGCCGTTAAGCGCACGCGACCGTTTCGATGCACCGGGCGCAGGCTAAGGCGGTCGGAGGCCTGTGCGAAACGCTGGTCTGCAGCAGGACCATGCAAAACGACTCGCCTTACGTCGCGGCTCCCACGCTCACCCTGCTAGCGCTGCATACCCCAGCGACGCACGGTGAGCCGTTCGATGGCCTGGAACACCACGCCTTCCACCAGCAGGCCCAGTACGATCACCATGGCCAGGCCGGCGAACACCTTGTCGGTGTACAGCTCGTTGCGGTTCTGGAAGATGTACCAGCCCAGGCCGCCCTGGCCGGAGGTGGCGCCGAACACCAGCTCCGCTGCGATCAGGGTGCGCCAGGCGAATGCCCAACCGATCTTCAGGCCGGACAGGATCGCCGGCAGCGCGGCCGGGATCAGCAACTGCGCCACATAGCGTGGACCACGCAAGCCGTAGTTGCGGCCGGCCATGCGCAGGGTCTCAGGCACCGCCTGGAAGCCGGCGTAGGTGGTCAGCGCCAGCGGCCACAGCACCGAATGCACCAGCACGAACACCAGGCTGCCGGTGCCCAGCCCGAACCACAGCAAGGCCAGCGGCAACAGCGCAATGGCCGGCAACGGGTTGAACATCGCCGTCAGCGTGCCCAGCACATCGCGGCCCCAGCGTGTGGAGGCAGCCAGGGCGGTCAACACAAAAGCCAGCACCACGCCGAGCACATAGCCCTGCGCCAGCACCTTTAGCGACGCACCTACGCGGCGCAGCAATTCTCCCGACAGCAACCCCTCGTAAAACGCGCGTGCGGTCTGCCATGCGCTGGGCAACATCAGATCGTCGCCGACCACGCGCGCAGCGATCTCCCACACCGCCACCAGCACCGCCAGCACCAGCGCCTTGCGCAGCCACGGCGGCGCCTGCCAGCGCGCGGGCGCGGCTGTGGCGATCAGTGCGGGGTCCAGCGGCTGGACGGTCAGTTCGTACTCGGCGCGCACCGGCGGGAGCGGTGGCAGCCTGGCGGCAGGGCTGCGGCTCATGGCAGCGCCTCGCGTTGACGTATGGCCGGGCGACGCAAAGGCGCCACCTTGTCGTTGTCGAGCGTGGCGTCTGGCAGGTCGAACAGCAAGCGGTGAATGCGCTGCGCGGTCTGTTGAAACGCCACGCTGCCGGCGCTATGCGGGCCAAACGCGTGCGCGTTGAGTTCGGCGCGTACCTGGCCTGGGTGCGGCGACAGCAGCAACACACGGTTGCCGACCACCAGCGCTTCTTCGATGGAGTGGGTGACAAACAACAGCGTGAAGCGCAACTGCTCCCACAGCTCCAGCACCTGCTCCTGCATGCGCGAACGCGTCAATGCATCGAGGGCGGCGAACGGCTCGTCCATCAGCAGCACACGCGGGCGCATCGCCAGTGCACGTGCAATGGCAACGCGTTGCTTCATGCCACCGGACAAGGTGTGCGGGTAGGCCTCGGCAAAAGCGCTCAACCCGACCTGCGACAGACTTTCGTCGGCACGCTCGCGCGCTTCGGCGCGACTGAGTTTGCGCGCTGCGCGCAGGCCGAAGATCACGTTCTCGCGCACGGTCTTCCACGGTGCCAGTTGATCGAACTCCTGGAATACCACCACTCGATCCGGCCCCGGTCCGGTCACTGCGCGCCCGTCCAGACGGATCTGTCCTTCGCGCGGACTGACAAAGCCGGCCACCGCCTTGAGCAAAGTGGACTTGCCGCATCCCGACGGCCCAAGCAGCACAAAACGATCTGCTTCATGCACATCGAAGCGCACCCGATGCGTCGCGCGCACCACGCGCTGCGCGGACGCGTATTCCAGGCTGACATGATCGACTTGCAGCAACGGTGTGCTCATCGCTCAGCTCCCGCCTGCAATCAGCGGATCATCGAAGAAGTAATCGCCCACCTTGGCAGGCGCCTGCTTGATCGCCCCGCTGTGCTGCATGAACTTGCCTAGCTTCAGCGTGTTCTGCGGCGCCACGGTGAATTGCACCTTGGGGTCCTTGAGAATCTGCAAGACCAATGCACGGTCGATGCTCGAACCGTTGCGACGCAGGAAGATATCCGCCGCCTGTTCCGGATGCGCGGTGACGAATTTCGCCGCCTGATCCAGTGCGGCGACAACGGCGCGATAGGTCTTGGGATTATCGCGGCGGAATTTTTCGGTGGCGTACAACACCGTGGCCGACGACGGTCCGCCTTCGATGTCATAGGAGCTGGTCACGATATGCGCGGCCGGGTTGCGCGCCAGTTCCTGTTCCTGAAACGGCGGGCTGGCGAAATGTGCGGTGATTTCGGTGCGGCCACGGATGATCGCTGCGGCGGCATCCGGGTGCGGCAATGCCACCTGCAGTGGGTCCAGCTGATGGGTGCCCTTGTCGCCCCAGCGTTGTTGCGAGGCATGCTGCAGAAAGCGCGATTGCACCGACACGCCGGTGGCGGGCACCGCAATACGGTCCTGCGGCGTGAAGTCGCCGATGCTCTTGATGCGCGGGTTGTTGCTGATCAGGTAATACGGAAAATTGCCCAGCGAGGCCACACCGCGCACATTCTGCCGACCACGGGTGCGGTCCCAGATGGTGAACAACGGCCCGACGCCTGCGCCTGCAATATCGATCGAACCAGTGAGCAGGGCATCGTTGACCGCCGCGCCGCCGGACAACTGCAGGAACTGCACATCGATGTCCACGCCAACGGCCTTGCCTTGCTGCTCGATCAGCTTCTGGTCCTGTGCCACATCCAGCAGCAAGTAGACGATGCCGAACTGCTTGGCGATGCGCAGTTTTCCTTCTGCCTGCGCGGTGGCGCTCAGCAGCAACGGCAGTGCTGCCAGCAGCAACGCCGCGACGCGCCTTGAGACTGTGCGGCGCTGCGAAGGTGCGTGAGAAGTGACGGTCAAACGCATGCGGCGCTCCAGTCGAAAGGGGGAGGAGGGGACAGGCGCACGCTCAGAACGGCGCGTCGCCTTCGATGGTGGTGCGGTTGAGTCGACGGCGCAGGTGGTCGGGCGTGCCGGCGGCCAAATGCATCACCGAGCGGTTGTCCCAGAACACCATGTCGTGCGCCTGCCATTGATGCCGGTAGACGAATGCATCGCGGGTACTGTGTTCGAACAATGTCTGCAGCAACGCAGCACTTTCGTTGTCGGGCAAGCCGACGACACGGGTGGTGAAGTGTTCGCTGACAAACAGCGCTTTTTGCCCGGTTTCCGGGTGCGTCCGCACGATGGGGTGCTGCACCGGCTTTACTTCGGCAATCTGTTCGGGCGTCAGCGCCGGGCGCCACGGGTTGCGTGCGCGCAGCGCTTCGTACTTGGCGAGATAACTATGTTCGGCACGCAGGTCCTGCACGCGGCGCTTGAGCGGCTCGGGCAGCGTTTGCCAGGCCAGATGCTGATTGGCGAACAGCGTGTCGCCGCCGTCGCTGGGCAGTTCCTGCGCATGCAGCAGCGAGCCCAGACTGGGCGTTTCCTTGTAGGACAGATCCGAGTGCCAGTAATGCCCGGCATCGCCCAGTCCGATCGGCTCACCGTTCTCCTTGATGTTGGACACCACCAGCACTTCCGGATGCCCGGGCAGCTGGAAATTGCGCAACACATGAATCTGCAATGGCCCGAAACGACGGCTGAAATCCACCTGCTGCGCAGGCGTGATGCGCTGATCGCGGAACACCAGTACGTGGTGGTCCAGATGTGCCTGATGGATGCGCGCAAAGGTGGCGGCATCCAGCGGCTGCGACAGATCCAGCCCGATGACTTCCGCACCCAGTGGCGCATCGAATGGCACGATTCGCACGCCGGACGTCTGCACGGCGGCGGCATCGTTGCGCGGCGATTGCACGCGCGCTGCAGAACTCACGCTGGCCATGACGGTGGCACCTCGACGACAGCTAAAGGCCGCCCGAACGGCGACCGGACTGGTCACTCTAGGCAGTCGTGCCGCGGCTGCGAACGTACGATTGGCAAGGTGCTTATGCGCTGCAGGTATATGCGTTGCGACACAGGCGATGCCGATCGCTGCCGAAGACACAGCGCTGCATGACAGTGGGTCATGCAGCGCATTTCGCGTCGCAGCACGCGGCCATTCGCCAACACTTGGCCGCGTCTATGGCGGGCCTTACTCCGTGCGCAGCGCCAACGCAGGTGGCGTGGACAGAATGCGTCGGGTGCCCGACCAGCCCGCCAACAGGCTCAACGCCAACCCGAATGCGCCGCCCAGTAGCAACCGCGGCCAATCCGGCGCAAGTGCGATGTCGAACGCCTGCTGCCCGACCACCGCGCCGATGACGGCGGCAGCCGTCACCGCAAGGCCCGCGGCCAGCAGCCCCAATGCGCCGAATTCCACCAACACCGCGCCACGCAGCTGCCCGCGCCGTGCGCCCAAGGTACGCAGCACCGCGCTGTCGTAGCGGCGCTCGCCTGCCGTGGCCTGCAACGCGGCCAGCAGTACCAGCACGCCGGCCAGCAGGCTGAAGCCCATCACCAGTTGCACGGCTTGCGCCACCTGGTCGATTACCTCGCGCACGCGGCCGAGAATCGCGTCGATATCCAAGACCGAAATATTGGGGTAGTCGCGGCTCAGCGATGCCAACTTGGGTGCATTGCCGGGTGGCAGATGAAAGGCGGAAATCAGGTTGTACGGCGCATCGCCTACCGCGCCCTGGTTGAGCAGCAGGAAGAAGTTGACCCGGAACGAATCCCAATCGGCCTTGCGGATGCTGGTAACGGTGAAGCTGCGCTGTTGTTCGCCCAGCAACAAGGTGATGCGGTCGCCGAGTTTGAGCTGATAGCGCTGTGCCCAGCCTTCTTCCACCGACGCCTCGGCCTGCTTGCTGTCGGCGCTCCAGAATTTGCCTTGCAACAAGGTGTTGGCCGGCGGAAACGCATGCCGCCAGGAAAAATTAACCGGGCGGTTTTCGCCATCGCCATCGTCCTGCGGGTCGCGGTCGCCGCGCACCGGCGGCTTGTCGTTGATCGCGATCAGCCGCCCGGTGGAAAACGGCTCCACCGCCGCGTTGTCCACGCCCAGGCCGCGCAAGGTCTGTAGCACCGGCTCGGTCTGCTCGGGCTGGATGTTCATCAGGAAATAGTTGGGCGTGTCCGCAGGCAAGCGGTCGCGCCATTGACCAAGCAGGCCGGGGCCGACCACCGCCAGCAATAACAGCGCGCACAGCGACAGCGACAGGCCGACCAACTGCACCACGCTCAACCCGCGTCGGCGCGTCAGCGAGGCCAGGCCCAGCTTCCAGGCCCCGCGCAGGCGGTGCTGGATCGGCCGCAGCAACGTCAACAATCCCAGCCCCAGCAGCATCGCCACCACCGCCAGCGCGGCTAGGCCGCCCAACACCCAGCCGGCCAGCACCAGGTTGCCGGTGGCATACACGGTGAGCGCCAGTGTGGCGGCCAACGCGGCCGCATACACCAACAACGAACTCGGCGGCACCGCGGCAAAGCTGCGGTTGAGCACGCGCATTGGCGGCACGTTGCGCAGTCGTAGCAGTGGTGGCAGGCCGAAGCCCAGCAGCAGTACCAGGCCGATGCCTGCACCCGCCAGCGCAGGGGTGGCCTGCGGCAGCGGCAGCCGGTTCGGGATCAGGCTGCCCAGCGCCTGCACCAGGCCTTCCTGCGCCAGCATGCCTAAGCCAATGCCGACCAGGCAGGCCGGGATGGCGGTCAACAGCAATTGCAGCGACAGCATCGCCAGGATGTCGCGCTGTTTTGCGCCCAGGCAGCGCAGCACCGCCACGGTGTCGATGCGCCGCATCGCAAAGCGGTTGGCCGCCAGTGCGGTGGCCACGCCGGACAGCAACACCGCCAGCAATGCCGACAGGGCCAGGAAACGCCCGGCGCGATCGAACGCGGCGCGCATGCCGCGCTGGGTGTCTTCGATGCCGACCAGGCGGTACTCGCTGGCGCGGGGCTTGAGCCACGCGCGCAGGTCGGCGATCGCGTTCGGCGCACCGGCAAACATCAACCGGTACGAGGCGCGACTGCCCGGGCCCAGCAGGCCGGCGCCCTCGATGTCGGTGCGATTGACCAGCAGCGGCGGCGACAGCTGCATCAATTCGCCGGAGGCATCCGGCTCGGCGCGCAGCACGCCGGTAATGGTCAGATGGCCGGCGCCGAATTCCAGCTGTTCGCCTACGCGCAGGCCCAGGGCTTCCAGCAGCCGCGGGTCGGCATAGGCCTGGCCCGGCGGCGGTGCGGTGGCGGGGGTGCCTTCCGGGTCGCTACTGCCTTTGGAGACCAGCAACTGACCGCGCAGCGGATAGCCGGGACCCACGCCGCGGATGTTGGCCATCTGGCTGGCCTCGCCATGAAACAACACGCTCGGAAAGCTGACCATGCGCGTGTTCTGCAGCCCACGTCGCTGCGCCTCGTCGGTGAAGTTGGCAGGGATCTCCTGGCGTCCGGTGACACCCAGATCGCCGCCCAGCACTTCGGCCGCGCTGGAGGTCAGCGCCAGGGTCACCCGGTCCACCAGGGTCCCCACTGCAGTCATCACCGCCACGCCAAGCACCAACGCGGCGAACACGGTCAGCAGGTCGCCTGCCAGAAATTCCCGCCGTACCGCACGCGCGGCCTGCCGCAGTACGTTCATGCGGTCGGGCCGGTCTGTGCGTGCAAACGGCCGCTGTCGATGCGGTAGATGTGATGGCAGCGCTGCGCCAGGGTCATGTCGTGGGTCACCAGCACCAGGGTGGTGTCGCTGGTGGCGTTGAGCGCGAACAACAGGTCGCTGATCTGCGCGCCGGTGGTTTGGTCCAGGCTACCGGTAGGCTCGTCGGCAAACAGAATGCGCGGCTTGGCCACGAACGCGCGCGCCAGCGCCACGCGCTGCTGCTCGCCGCCGGACAGCTGGCGCGGGTAATGCCGCGCACGTGCGCTCAGGCCGACTGCCTCCAGCACTTCACGCACTCGCGCCGGATCTTCGCGCCCGGCCAGTTCCAGTGGCAGCGCGATGTTTTCCTCGGCGGTGAGCGCCGGCAATAGATGAAAGCTCTGGAACACGAAGCCGACCTCGCGGGCGCGCAAGGCTGCGCGCGCTTCTTCGTCGAGCTGGCCCAGGTCCTGGCCAGACAGCGCAATGCTGCCGCGGGTGGGCAGGTCCAGCCCGGCGAGCAGGCCGAGCAGGGTGGTCTTGCCCGAACCGGACGCCCCAACGATGGCGATGCTGTCGCCTTCACTGACCGTCAAGCTGACGTTGTCGAGGATGTGAAGTGTTCCCTCCGGTCCACTGACGGATTTGCCGACCTCGCGGACGTCGATGGCGGTGCGGGTGCTGGAGCGGGGGGCCAGACTGTCGATGAGGAATCTCCGAATGCGTGAAAGAACACTGCGATATGGCGCGCTGGCCCTGTGGCTGCTGACACTGTCCCTGCTTGCGCCGGGAATTGCCTCTGCCAAAAGTCCGGCTGCGACCGCACCGATCCTGGTGGTCGGCGACAGCCTCAGCGCTGCGCACAACATCCCGGTGCAGTCCGGCTGGGTCACCTTGCTCGACCAACGCCTGAAACGTGACATGGCGACGCCACCGCCGGTCGTCAATGCCAGCATCAGCGGCGAGACCACATCGGGCGCGCTGACCCGGTTGCCTGGCCTGCTGCAAAAGCACCACCCCGGCGTCGTGGTGATCGAATTGGGTGGTAACGATGCCCTGCGCGGGCTGACCCCGGCCCAGCTCAAGGGCAACCTGGAAAAGATGATCCAGCTTAGCCAGCAGGCCGGCGCCAAGGTACTGTTGCTGGGCATCGATGTGCCGCCGAACTACGGCCCGGCCTATCGCGAGCGCCTTAAAGCTGCCTACGCCGACCTGTCTAAACAGTACAAAACCGCGTTGGTGCCGTTCTTCCTGGAGAAGGTCGCATTGCAGCCCGGCTTGATGCAGGCCGACGGCCTGCATCCGACCGCGGCGGCGCAGCCCAAGGTGCTGGAAACGGTGTGGCCCGCGCTGCGCCCGCTGCTGGCGCGCTGAACCAGGCGCGTCATGTAACGTTATTTGGTCTTCACATGCTTTCCACCGCCGATCCGGCATGTTTCACAAAGCTGAAGACCGAGGAAAGTCCATGCGTCAGACCAAGGAAACGTCCGGCCTCGTGCTGGTCGTTGAAGACAACCGCAATATCTCCGAAATGATCGGCGAGTACCTGGAAGGCCGTGGCTTCGAGGTCGACTATGCGCAGGACGGACTGGACGGTTACCGTCTGGCCGCCGAGAACAGCTACGACGTGGTCGTGCTGGACCTCATGCTGCCACGCCTGGACGGGATCGAAGTGTGCCGCCGTCTGCGTAACGACGCACGCAAGTCCACTCCGGTGCTGATGCTGACCGCCCGCGACACGCTTGACGACAAGCTCACCGGCCTGGGTTTTGGCGCCGACGATTACCTGACAAAGCCTTTCGCGATTCAGGAACTGGAAGCGCGCCTGCGTGCCCTGATCCGCCGCGAGCGTCGTCAGGTGGGCTCGGAAGTGCTCAAGGTCGCCGACCTGGTGCTCGACCCGGTCAGCATGCGCGCCACCCGTGCCGGCACCGAGCTGCAGCTCTCGCCGATCGGCCTGCGCCTGCTCACCATCCTGATGCGCGAATCGCCGCGCGTGGTGACACGCCAGGAAATCGAGCGCGAAATCTGGGGCAATGGGTTGCCGGATTCGGACACCCTGCGCAGCCATCTGTACAACCTGCGCAAGATCATCGACAAGCCGTTCGACCGCCCGCTGCTGCATACCGTGCAGAGCGCCGGCTATCGCATTGCCGACATCGCCCAACCGATGGCCTGATGTCGCCGGCCGGCTGCCGACTGGCGGCCGGCCGATCCTGTAGGCGCACACGCGCCGCTCGTTCTCCCGTGCTGCCGTTTGGCTGCACGACGGACTCACGGAAGCGTTGCCTATAATCCGGCGCTCTCCCCTGGATGCAGCAATGCCACACGGGCTCCCGCGAAAAATACGTCTCGCCTTCCTGCTGCAGGTCGCGCTGGCGAGCTTGGCGATTGTGCTGGGCGGGTATCTGATTTCCTTCGTGATCAAGTACAGCCTGGTGCGCACTGTGCTCGCCGACGAGGCAGTGCACTTCTGGCGCATGCAGCGCAGCGCGCCGGATCATCCGCCGCCGGATACACGCAATATTCAAGGGTATTTCTCGCCTGCCGGTGCCGGCCGGGACACGGCACCGCGCGTGCTGCAGCGGTTGTCGCCCGGCTTTAGCGAAGTTGCCGCAGCCGATGCGCTGGTGTATGTCGATCAACGCCCCGAAGGCCGGTTGTATCTGGTGTTTCCGCGCGCACGCGCGGCCCACCTGACGCTGTGGTTTGGCGTGGTGCCGGCGATCGTGGTGTTGTTGGGAATCTACGGGGTGTCCTGGTTTACTTACCGGGTTTCCAAGCGCCTGGTGTCGCCGATCAGCTGGCTGGCGCGGCGCGTTTCGCAGTGGGATCCACGCAACCCCGATGTGGACGAACTGGCGCCCGAGCGGCTGCCTGCGGAACTGCAGGGAGAAACGCGGCAATTGGCTGCGGCCTTGCACACGCTCGGGCAAAAGGTCAGCGACCACGTCGCGCGCGAGCGCAACTTCACCCGCGATGCCAGTCATGAATTGCGCACGCCGTTGACCGTGATTCGTGTGGCCAGCGACATGGCGCTGGCCGACGACGAGCTGTCGCAACGCACCCAGCGCAGCCTGCGCCGCATCCAGCGCGCCGGCCGCGACATGGAAGCGGTGATCGACGCGTTCCTGATCCTGGCGCGCGAAGCGGAGATCGATCCGCAAAGCGAGACCTTCGATGCGGCCGAACTGGCGGGCGAAGAAGTCGAAAGCGCCCGCGAGTTACTCGGCGACAAGCCGGTATCGCTGCGGATGATCGGCGACGGCAGCCTGCAGATGTTCGCGCCGCCGCGGGTGATGCGGGTGGTGCTCAGCAATCTGCTGCGCAACGCCTGCGCCTACACCGACACCGGCAGCATCGAAGTGGAAGTCAGCCAGGACCGCATCGTGGTGCGCGATACCGGCATCGGCATGAGCGAAGAGGCGCGCGCGCGCGCGTTCGAGCCGTTCTTTCGTGCCGACCCTACGCGCCCGCAGGGCACCGGTCTGGGCTTGTCGATCGTACGGCGTCTTTGCGACCGCTTCGGTTGGCGGATCGAGCTGCACAGCGAGGCAGGTCTAGGGACCTCGGTGGCGGTGGTGGTGGCGTAGGTCGGGTGGTGCTTGCCAGGCGCGTTGTCGCCGTTCGATAGCGTCGGCATGAGCTGTTCCACCAGATCGCTTCGCTGATCCTTATTTTTGCTCCAACACCGGCGCCACGGCCTTGCGCCAGAGGGCATAGCCGTCTGCAGTCATGTGCAGCATGTCCTCGCGAAACAGCGCAGGGCGCGGCTTGCCCTTGGCATCGAGCATGGGCGTGTAGACATCCACAAAATCCACGCGCGGCAGCGGCGCAAGTGCGTCCTTGATCAGGCGATTGGCGGCGATGACGGACGGCAGCAACTGCGCACGCGAGGGACTGGGTTTGATCGACAGATAACTGATGCGCGTATCGGGCAGGTCTCGCCGAATGCGCGCAACGAACGCCATCACGTCATCGCGGACCTGCTCGGGCGTGCGGCCGCTGTTGAGATCGTTATCGCCGGCATACAGCAGCACCTGGCGTGGCGCATACGGAATCACGATGCGGTCGGCGTACCAGGTGCTGTCACGCACCTCCGAGCCGCCGAAGCCCCGATTGATCACCGGTTTGCCGGGGAAATCCTGCGCCAGCGTGTCCCAGAAACGGATCGACGAACTACCGACAAACACGATGCCATGCTTGGGCGGCGGCTGGCGCGCATCGCTGGCGGCAAAGCGCTGCATATCGTCTTCCCAGGCCGCGTTGGACACCTGCGCGGGCACCGCGGGCGCGGTGTGTGGAGTCTGATGGGCCTGTGCGATGGCCTGGCTGGACAGCAGTGCGAGGGTGCACAGCAGTGTGCGCAAGACGCGTCGAGTCATACGGAAACCTGCAGTTAGAGAGCGGGCTGCCCATGGTGCAGCAGTCTGCAAGCTGAGGGCAAACCGGGCCGTGGCTGGCGATGCGCAGCGTCACGGTGCAAGATTCGCACTTTCCCCAGCAGCGATCATGCCATGCGTTCTTCTTGTCCCCTGACGTGCCCTCGCGGCCGGAAGCACTGACGCATGGCCGATCAATTGGGACACGTGCCGCGCGGACCGCGCCGCATGCTCAAGGCCGCGATCTGGTCGTGGCAGGGCTTACGTGCAGCCTGGCTGCATGAATCTTCATTCCGGCTGGAAGTCTGCCTGGCCGTGGTGATGGCGCCGTTGGGCATCTGGCTCGGCCAGTCGCCGCTGGAACGCATCGCGCTGATCGCGCCGTTGTTGATCGTGTTGGCCGCCGAGCTGTTGAATTCGGCCATCGAAGCGGTGATCGAACGCTATGGCCCCGAGCACCACGTGCTCGCCGGCCGTGCCAAGGACATGGGATCGGCAGCAGTGTTTCTGCTGCTGATCAATGTGCTGTTGTGCTGGGGGTTGATTCTGCTGCCGCGGGTGTTTTGAAACGGGTGCGATCTTGACGGGCATCCGGTTGCGCGCCACATCCTGATTGATCACGCAGGCACGCAGGCACGCAGGCACGCAGGCACGCAGGCACGCAGGCACTCAGACGCGCAGACGGCCCGACGCAAGGCGATCTCCTGCGTCGGCAGCCGCGCGCTGCTGTGCTCGGCAGGGATGGGCACGTCTTGCTCGACCATGCGCGCGCCTCGTGTCACGACATTCGCACCTAGCGCTTGGAGCACTCAGGGTGGAGCGGGACGTGAGCTTGCGCGGCACGCATGGCCTGTCAATGCGCGGCGCGATGCGTCGGCCGGCTCGCCTCAGGGTGCGAGCGCCGTCGCCACGGACCGCAGATCGACGTGGTTGCTCATCAGGGACTGCCGGTCGTTTCGGGGCGCACTACTACCCCTCGCACGCCAGGCAGGCGCATGTGCATGCGGGTTTGACTTGGCGCATGGCATGCTGCGGCTCTCTTTCAACGGAATCGCCTGCATGTCTGTCCTGATGCGTGCCCTGGTATTGCTGCTCCTGACCGCCTCGCTGTCGGGGTGCGGGTACAACGCGATCCAGCAAAAGGAAGAGGGCGTCAAAGCCGGTTGGTCGGAAGTCCTCAACCAGTACCAGCGCCGTGCCGACCTGATTCCCAACCTGGTACGCACCGTGCAGGGCTATGCGCAGCAGGAGCGTCAGGTGCTGACCGAAGTCACCAATGCGCGCGCACGCGTCGGGCAGATTCAGGTCAATGCCGATGACGAAGCCTCGCTCAAGAGTTTTCAGCAGGCGCAGGGCGAACTGGGCAGTGCGCTGTCGCGGTTGCTGGTGGTCAGCGAAAACTACCCGCAGCTCAAGTCCGACCAGTCGTTCCGCGATCTGCAGGTGCAGCTGGAAGGCACCGAGAATCGCATCACCGTGGCCCGCGGCCGTTATATCCAGACCGTGCAGGACTACAACACCTATATCCGCTCGTTTCCGCAGGTGATCACTGCCAAGATCTTCGGCTACCAGCCCAAGCCGAATTTCAGCGTGGAGAACGAAGCGCAGATTTCGCGCGCGCCGCAGGTGGACTTCGGCAATCAGCAAGCGCCGCAGCAACAACCGCCACAGCAGCCGGCACAGTAAATACATGCACCTGCGCAGTCTCAACTACTGCGCGGGGTGCTGCACGGCATGTCGAGGCAATCGCGACGTTTGCGATGGCAAGCAACCTATCGCCTGCGTGATCAACCAACGTTCAAATGCGCGGCATCAAGCCCCTCTCCCCTCAGGAGCGGGGTGGGTGTGAGGGGCGAAGCCGTCGTGTAACGACACTGCACGTAGCTTCGCTCGTTCCTTTATTTACCCCTTCGGGAGACCTTCTCCGCAGGGAGAAGAGAAAGCCAAGAGCGGTCAGCACAACGACTGTGCTCACCGCCAGGCGGGCGCGGCCGGTGCTTGGTGCGGCATGTGCCACTCGTACACTCCGGTTCTGAGCGCGCCGTCCACGCCCACCTCGCGACTGCTCGCTACGTTGTGTGAGCCACGCTAAGTGTCATTGCTGATTCACTGTCAGTACTTATCAGCTAGGAGTTGGTAATGCGGAAAACGCACATGTGGGTGTTTTGGATCATGGCGCTATTGCTGCTGCCCGCTTCGGTGCTGGCGCAGGATCTTGCAGCCATCCCTCCACTGCGCTCGCCGGTGGTCGATGTCACCGGCACCTTGGATGCGGCGCAGCTCCAGCAACTTGAGCAGCAGGCGCTGGCATTGCAGCAACGCAAGGGCGCGCAGCTGCAGATCCTGATCGTTGCGACCACACAGCCGGAGGCGATCGAGCAGTACACCCAGCGCGTGTTCGATCAATGGAAGATCGGGCGCAAGGGCGTGGACGACGGCGTGCTGCTGCTGGTGGCCAAGGACGATCGCCGCGTGCGCATCCAGCCCGGTTATGGCCTGGAAGGCGCCATTCCCGACATCGTGGCCAACCGGATCATCCAGGAGTACCTGGCGCCGAGGTTCCGCGAGGGCGACTACGGCGGCGGTATCCGCGATGCGACCGCGACGCTGGCGGGCCTGATCGAAGGAGAAGCTCTCCCGGAACCGGTCAGCGGGCACGCCGAGGGTGGCGTCGGCAATGGTGGGGGCGGCTGGATCATGGCGCTGTTTATCGGTTTTGTGGTCGCGATGGTGGCGCGCGGCATCCTCGGCGCCCTGCCGCGTCCGCTGCGCGCCGTACTGACCGGTGTCGCGGCCGGCGGCGCCGCCTTGTTGTTTACCTCGTTGCTGTTCGCCAGCGCCGGTGCAGCCGTCATCGGTCTGCTGGCGGGCCTGGTCTCCGGCTCGCCGGGGCGCTTTGTCGGCGGCGGTGGCTGGGGCGGTGGTGGATTCGGAGGATTCGGAGGCGGTGGCCGTGGTGGTTTTGGCGGTGGCGGCTGGGGCGGCGGCGGTGGATCATCGGGAGGCGGTGGCGCCTCGGGGAGCTGGTAATGCGGTGGCTCAGGCATCTTTTCGCGCCGTCGGCGCAGCGTAGATTTCCGACCAGTTGCATGGATGCGATCACCGCGGCGGTGGCCGCCAGTGAGCGCAGCCATACCGGCCAGATCATGGTGGCGGTCGAAGCGGACCTGCCGCTCGGGGCGCTGTGGAGCGCACACACCGCTCGCCAGCGCGCCGATCAGGCGTTCGCGCAGCTGCGCACCTGGGACACCGAAGCCAATAACGGAGTGCTGATCTATCTGTTGCTGGCCGACCACGCCATCGAAGTGGTTGCCGACCGCGGCTTGCGCAGCCAGGTGCCGGAGGCGCAGTGGGCGGAAGTGTGCCGGCGCATGCAGCAGTTCCTGCGCGAGCGCCAGTACGAGGTGGCCGTCCTGGCGGGCATCGAAGCGGTGACCGAGCTGCTGGTCGAGCATTTCCCGCGCGGCGCGGAGATGCAGCATGAAGACGAGCTGCCCGATCGGCCCCAGCTCTTAGGCTGAAGGCGTGCGAGGTGTCAGAATAGACGCCTCGCTTTTTTGTGATACGCGGTCCGCATGATCTATCTGCACGCCATCGACCCCATCGCCTTCTCGCTTGGCCCGGTGCAGGTGCACTGGTACGGCTTGATGTATCTGGCCGCCTTCTTCTCGGCCTGGGCGCTGGGCCGCTCGCGCATCCTGCGCGGCCGTCTGCCCGGCGTGGACATGGACGGTTTTTCCGATCTGTTGTTCTACGGCATGCTCGGCGTGGTGCTGGGCGGGCGCATCGGCTACATGCTGTTTTATGCGTTCGAGACCTTCCTGGCCAATCCGCTGATCCTGTTCAAGGTGTGGGAAGGCGGCATGAGCTTCCACGGCGGACTGCTGGGCGTGTTGATCGCCTGCTGGCTGTGGGCGCGCAAGCATCGACTGCACTTCTTCGACGTGATGGATTTTGTCGCGCCGTTGGTGCCGTTGGGCCTTGGTTTCGGGAGGCTCGGCAATTTTGTCGGCGGCGAGTTGTGGGGCAAGTTCACACAGGCCGGCTGGGGCGTGATCTTCCCGCATGCGCCGGAACTGGCCGATATCGCACCAGCGCAGATTCACGCGCAATACGCCGCCGGCGCATTGGATCGGTTCGCGCGCCATCCGTCGCAGCTGTACGAAGCCGCGTTGGAAGGCGTGGTGATGTTCGTTGTGTTGTGGGCATTCTCGATGAAGCCGCGCGCACGCTATGCGGTGTCGGGGCTGTTTGCGCTGTTGTATGGCGTGTTCCGCTTCATCGTGGAATTCGTGCGTGTGCCGGATGCGCCGATCGGCTATCTGGCCTTCAACTGGCTGACGATGGGCCAGATTCTGAGCTTGCCGTTGATTGCGGTGGGGCTGGTCTTGCTGGCGATGTCGCGCCGCGCGCCGGTGTTGCAGCCGGTGGTGCCGACCGCCGTAACGGTGGAGGCGGCGAAGTGAAGCCGTATCTGGATCTGCTGCAGCATGTGCTGGAATACGGCGCCGAAAAGTCCGACCGCACCGGTACCGGCACGCGCAGCGTGTTCGGCTGGCAGATGCGCTTCGATCTCAATGCCGGCTTTCCGCTGGTCACCACCAAGAAGCTGCATCTGCGCTCGATCATCCACGAGCTGCTGTGGTTTCTGCAGGGCGATACCAACATCGGGTATCTGAAGGACAACCAGGTCCGCATCTGGGACGAATGGGCCGACGACAATGGCGACCTTGGCCCGGTGTACGGCAAGCAGTGGCGGCGCTGGACCGGCCCGGACGGCGTTGAGATCGACCAGATGCAGTGGTTGGTCGATGAGATCAAACGCAACCCGGATTCGCGCCGGCTGGTGATCAGCGCCTGGAACGTCGGCGAGCTGCCGCAGATGGCATTGATGCCATGCCACAGCCTGTTCCAGTTCTATGTGGTCGACGGCAAACTCAGTTGCCAGCTCTACCAACGTAGCGGCGACATTTTTCTGGGCGTGCCGTTCAATATTGCCAGTTACGCGCTGCTGACCCATCTGGTGGCTCAGGCCACCGGCCTGGGCGTGGGCGATTTCGTGCACACGCTGGGCGATGCGCATCTGTATTCGAATCACTTCGAACAGGCACGTGAGCAGCTGATGCGCACCCCGCGCGCATTGCCGACCTTGCGCCTGAATCCCGAAGTGACAGACCTGTTTGCGTTTCGCTTCGAGGACATCGCGATCGAAGGCTATGACCCGCATCCGGCGATCAAGGCGCCGGTGGCGGTGTAAGCCGGATCTCAACCGATGAGACCCAGGCTGCGTATGCTGATTTTCATCGAAAGAGGAGGAGCGTCATGACGAAGAATTCGAACAAAGCACGAGAGAAACTTGCCGACTCGCTGATGACGATGCAAGCAAGTCTCTTCGTCAATCTGACAAGCATCGTTCTCATTGCGCCCATCGGCTTCTTTGGAGTTGCCTTGTATAAAGGTGAGCGACTGGATTTGACGAGAATGCTCAGCGAGCAATCGCAGCCAGCATTGGGCGCGATTGCCTTGGCCTACCTTGCGATTTTTTTCTTGGGGATGCTTGCTCGGCATGCGGCAATGAAAATCTATAACGAGCTATCTCCAGACACATGAAGCTGATTCTGGTCGTCGCCTTCGACCGCAACAACGCCATTGGGCGCGATAACGATCTGCCGTGGAAATTGCCGGGCGATCTCAAGCGCTTCAAGGCGTTGACGATGGGCAAGCCGATCCTGATGGGGCGCAAGACGGCGCAATCGCTCGGGCGCGCATTGCCGGGGCGCTTGAATCTGGTGCTGACGCGCTCGGGGCAAGTGCCGTTCGAGGGCATGCAGGCAGTGGCGTCGGTCGATCAGGCGATCGAACGTGCCGAGCAGGAGGGCGCGCAGGAGTTATGCGTGATCGGCGGCGGCGAGGTATATCGCCTGACGATGGCGCGCGCCGACGTGCTGGCGGTGACCGAGGTCGACACCGCGGTGGATGGCGCCGACACGCACTTTCCACCGATCGACCCGGCGGTATGGGTGCCAGCGCATCGCCAGACGCATGCGGCCGATGACCGCCATGCGTTTGCGTTTTCCTTTGTGGATTACCTGCGTCGCTAAGCCGGCAAGGACGCAGCGCGCGATCAGCGCGCCCGATTGCATGCAACTAAGCGCCGGTAAAGAAAAACCTAGCGAGCGGCTACCCGATGACCGTGGACGGCGCACCGGAGCGCAGCGTACGCGTGGCACATGCCGGTCCGAGCACCGGCTGCGCCCGCATGGGGGCGCAGCCGGTTGGTGAGTCGCTCTTACTCAGGAACAACGCCACCCTGTGGCTTGGCCGGTGCAGCCGTGCCGCTACCCGCATTTCCCGCGTTGTTGCCGCCACCGCCATTGCCACCGCCATTGCCGCCACCATTGCCACGTCCGCGGCCACGCCCGCGCGGGCGGCCCTGACCTTCGCGTGGACGCCGTGGAGCATTCGCGGCAGGTGTGGTCGGGGCAGTGACTTCGCGCCCCGGAACCTGCACCACGCGCAATTCGTCGGTATCCAGTTGCAGGGCGGTGAGCTTGCCACCCCACACCGCGCCGGTATCGATGGCATGCACGCCCTGGGTGATCGTCAATCCCAGCGCGGACCAATGCCCGCACACGATCTTGAGATCGCGCTCGACCCGGCCCGGTACCTCGAACCACGGGTAGAGTCCTTGTGCCTGCGTGCCCGGCGTGCCCTTGTCGTCGGTGGCGATGCGGCCGCGCGGCGTGCAATAGCGCATGCGCGTGAACAGGTTGATGATCGCGCGGCTGCGGTCGTACCCGCTCAGGCCCGGCGACCATCCCGGCTGATCGCCGTACATGTTGCGCAACAGTTTGCGATAGCCGCCGCCTTGCAGCTGCTGTTCGACTTCGCGCGCATGTTTTTCGGCCAGCTGCGTGGTCCACTTCGGCGCCAGCCCGGCGTGGACCATCATCCAGCCCAGCTCGCGATCCACGTGGGCCAGCTTCTGCATGCGCAGCCAGTCCAGCAGCACGTCGCGGTCCTCGGCCAGCACGACGCGCTGCAGATCCGGATTGACCTTGCGCTGCTCTTCCTCCGAGCGCGCACCGATCGCCAGCAGCGACAGATCGTGATTGCCCAGCACCACCACGCTGTGCGCGCGCAGCGAATGCACCAGACGCAGCGTTTCCAGCGATTGCCCGCCGCGGTTGACCAGATCGCCGCAGAACCACAGCGTGTCCTGTGCGGGGTCGAAATTGATCTTTTCCAGCAACCGCTGGGTAATGTCGTAGCACCCTTGCAGGTCGCCAATTGCCCAGACGCTCATCGCGTGCGCTCCATCAATCCAGCAGTCATCAGTGCAGCGTCCTGGGTACGCTCAGCACGAAGGCGGCGATCGGGGCGGTGAATTCGGTGCCATCGTCGGCCACCATGTCGTAGTGACCTTGCATCTGTCCCTGCTCGGTTTCCAGCAGCACACCGGAGGTGTAATGAAAGGCTTCGCCGGGGCGTAGCCATGGCTGCTCGCCGACCACGCCTTCGCCATCCACCTGCTCGGTGCGGCCGTTGGCGTCGGTGATCTGCCAATGGCGCGCGATCAGGCGTGCAGGCACGGCGCCCGCGTTGTGGATGCGGATGCTGTAGGCGAAGGCATAGCGGCCTTCTTCCGGGGTCGATTGATGAGCGAGGAAGCGCGGCGACACCTCGACCTCGACCCGATAGCGCGGATCATCTTGCATGGGAAAAGTCTAAATAAAACGGTGTGGGAGCGGCGCTCAAGCCAGCTCGACATTGGCCAGCCGAATGAAATCGGCGACCTCGAGTTGTTCGGCGCGGGCATCCGGACGCACGCCGGCTGCCTCGAAATGCGCGGGTTCGCAGACGGTGGACATGGCATTGCGCAGGGTCTTGCGGCGCTGCCCGAAGCCGGCGCGCACCACATCGGCGAAGCGACGGCGGTCGTTGATCATCACCGTGGCCGGGTCGCGCGGCACCAGTCGCACCACTGCCGAGTCCACCTTCGGTGGCGGCCGGAACGCGCCAGGTGGCACCACGAACAGCGCGGTGACCTCGCAGTACGCCTGCAGCATCACGCTGAGCCGGCCGTAGACCTTGCTGCCGGGACCGGCGGCCATGCGGTCGACCACTTCCTTCTGCAGCATGAAGTGCATGTCGGCCACCGCAGCGGCATGGTCCAGCGCATGGAACAGGATCGGCGAGGAGATGTTGTAAGGCAGGTTGCCGACCAGGCGGATCGGCGTGCCGTTGGCCAGTTCGGTGAAATCCACGCTGAGCACGTCGCGATGGATGATGCTCAGTTCGCCGATCGGTGCGGCGGCCTCGGTCAACGGAGCAATCAGGTCGCGATCGAACTCGATCACCGTCAACGCGCCATGCTTGCGCAGCAGCGGGAAGGTGATCGCGCCCTGACCGGGGCCGATTTCGACCAGGTGCTGGCCGGCGCGCGGGTCCACCGCCTGGACGATCCGGTCGATGTAATACCGGTCGGCAAGAAAGTGCTGGCCAAGCGACTTCTTGGCCGGTGCGCTGAAGGAATAATTCATGCGCGCAGTTTAACGGAGCCGGCGGCTGCACGCGGCGTCGGTGCTGCGCGTCCAGGCTGTCACAGTAAGGTAAGACGCTCATAACCTGCGGCGATCGCGCAGGTGGGGCGCGCGCTTAGCCGCGTGCCGCCAAGCGTGCGCACAACGCGGTTGCCGCCATCAGGCTGGATGGATCGGCGATGCCGCGTCCGGCCAGTTCCAGCGCGGTGCCGTGATCCACCGCCACGCGCGGGTAGGGCAGGCCCAATGTGATGTTCACCGCCTGCTCGAAACCGCTGTACTTGAGCACCGGCAGGCCCTGGTCGTGGTACATCGCCACCACCGCGTCGAAGCCGCTCAGTTTCTGTGGCAGGAACGCGGTGTCCGCCGGCAACGGGCCGATCAGCTGCATGCCTTCACCGCGCAGGTGCTCCAGTATCGGGATGATGATGTCCAGTTCTTCGCGGCCCAGGTGGCCGTCTTCGCCCGCGTGGGGATTGAGGCCGAGCACGGCGATACGTGGGTGCTCCAGGCCGAAGTCGCGACGCATCGCGGCGTAGGTGATGCGCAGGCAGCGCGCAACGGCGTCGGCGGTGATCGCATCGGCCACTGCACGCAGCGGCAGGTGTGTGGTCACCAGTGCCACGCGCACGATGCTGTTGGCCAGCATCATCACCACCGGGCAGTCGGCCTGATCGGCCAGCAATTCGGTGGTGCCGGTGTAGGCGATCCCGCCGGCGTTGATGATTGCCTTGTGCACCGGGCCGGTCACGATGCCTTGCCGTCGGCCGGCAAGACAGTCGCCAGCAGCGGTAAGCAGGCCGGCAATGACGGCCGCTGCATTGGCCGGGTCAGCAGTGCCGAAGCGGGTCGGGACGGGCTGGCGAATCGGAAAGAGCGGTAGGTCGCCCGGCATCCGTGCCGGCTGATCGGGGTCGAGCAGGCGCACAGACAAAGACAGCGCCTTTGCGGCGCTGTTCAGGGTGTCGGGATCGGCATATGCAACCAGCTGTGCATCGGAGCGCAGCTGCTGGGCGAGCCGGATGCACAGCTCCGGCCCGATCCCGGCCGGCTCGCCTGGCACCAGCGCGAGCGACGGGACCATCATCGACTCAGCGCGCCGGCTGTGCCGGCGGCGGGGTCGGGGCAGCGGGTTCTGCGCTCTTGGTCGGCTCGGCGGTGGCATTGCCGTCGGCGCGATCGCCGGTGCGGTAGCTCACATAAGCCTCGCCACGCAGTTCCTGCAGGTAGCGGTTGTATTCCTCTTCCAGCTTGCGACGGCCGATCGTTTCACGGACCTGCGCACGTTGGTTTTCGGCACTGACGTCGGTCTGGCGGCTGCCGACGCGCTGCACGATATGCCAACCGGCCTGCGTGCGGAACGGCTCGGACACGGCGCCATCGGCCAAGCCCTCAACCTGCTTGCCGAAATCCGGGCCGAACGCATCGGCCGGGAACCAACCCAGGTCGCCACCCTGGCCGCGGCTGTTGGTGTCCTCGGAGGACTCCTTGGCCGTCGCCTGGAAATCAGCGCCGCCGGCAACGCGGGCGCGCAGCGTGTCGATCTTGGCCTTGGCCTGCGCGTCGGTCTGATTGTCACCGATGCGGACCAGGATG
This sequence comes from Xanthomonas sp. Leaf148, assembly GCF_001423585.1. GTDB lineage: Bacteria > Pseudomonadota > Gammaproteobacteria > Xanthomonadales > Xanthomonadaceae > Xanthomonas. Next base: position 390,885 of record NZ_LMOP01000009.1, read on the forward strand.
TGGCGCGCGTTGTACTCGGTGACCATCTTCTTTTCGCCGCCGGCATTGGCGTCGCGCATTTCCACCAGCTTGAGCAGCTGGAAACCGCTTGGACCACGCAGCGGGCCGGCCACCTGACCAGGCTGCATGTCGCGGATCAGCTGGGCAAATGCGTTGGGGATTTCGTCCAGGCTGCGCCAGCCCAGGTCGCCGCCTTCCAGCGCGTTCGGGCTATCCGAATAACGCACCGCTGCGGCGGAGAAGTCCAACTCGCCCTTGTCGATCAAGGCCTTGACGCCATCGACCTTTTTTTGACCGGTGGCGATCTGGTCGGCGTTCGCGCCTTCCGGCAAGCCCACCAGAATATGCGCCAGGTGGTACTGGCTACCGGTCGTGGCCTGTTGGGCCAGTGCGGTATCCACCTCGCCTTCGCTCACGCTGATACGGCTCTGCGCAAAGCTCTGGCGCAGGCGCTGCACGATGATTTCGTCGCGCACCGAGGCGCGGAAATCGCCATAGGCCATGCCGTCGGCGGCCAGCTTCTGGCGCAAACCATCCACGGTGGTGCCGTTCTGCTGGGCGATGCTGGCAACGGCGCGGTTGAGTTCCTCGTCGCTGACGCGGATGCCGCTGCCGTCGGCACGGCCGATCTGCAGCTTGACCAGCACCAGGCGCTCGAGCACCTGCCGCTGCAAGACATCGTCCGGCGGCAGCTGGTTTTCACGACCGGCGTACTGCGACTTGACGTTGCGCACAGCGCGATCGAGCTCGCTCTGCAGCACCACGTCTTCGTCCACGATAGCGGCGATACGATCCAGCGGCTGGGATTGCTGCGCCGATGCCACCGGCGAGACCGTGCTGGTGATTACCAGCAACGAGGCAAGAAGAACAGAGAAAGGCTTGGTCATGGAATCAGGTTCGGATCGTAATCGTCCGGATTGGTCGTGGTGTTGCTGGGCGGGACCAGGTACAGGTCGTCGCGGTAATAGCCGAGAATAGCACGGCGCAAAGTGCGGTCCGTGTTCTGGCCAAACGAGCTCAAGCCCTTGAGCACGAACTCGAACTGGATGGAGTTGTCCATCTCGCCGTCGCGGTTACGCACGAACCGGCGTACCAGCGCGCGCACTGCCAGGCAACAGCTGTCCCACTGCACGCCGCCGATGATTTCCAGCGGTTTGCGATCCAGCAGCGAGTAGTAGTAACGACCGACCGCACTCCAGGTGGGGTTGATCGGATACAGGAACGAGAAGTCGGCCTGCTTGAGCTGGTCGTTGTTACTGATCAGATCGCGACGATACCGGTAGGCCAGGTTGATGATGCCGTCGTTGTTGAGCAGATAGCGGGTACGCAGGCTGGCGAGATCTTCCTTGCGCGAGTTCGGGTTCCACTGATAGGTGGCGCCCATCGACCAGCGGTCGTTGATCATGTAGTTGGCATCGGCCACCCAGGCGGACTTGCCTTGCTCGATGGGTTGTTCGCTGTTGGCAGTGGAGTTATTGATGGTGACCAGCGAGTCGTTGAAGTACAGGATCTGGCCAGCGCTCAGCGACAATTTCTCGCGGCCGTCTTCCTGGCGCAGCCAACGAGATGTCACCGCCAGGGTCAGCTGGTTGGCATCGTTCTGACGGTCGGCGCCGGTATAGCGGCTGTCGCGGAACAGCTGGCCATAGCTGAAGGTAAACGGACGGGTGTCGAAGACCGGCAGGTCGTCCTGGTCGCGGTAGGGCACGTACAGGTAGTACATGCGCGGTTCCAGCGTATTGAGATAGTTGGTGCCGAACAGCGAGGTCTCGCGATCGAAGTACAAGCCCGCGTCCAGCGAAGCAATGGGCAGGCTGCGCGTGGGCGAACGGTCGCCGGTTAGTGGCGCCGTATTGGCCAAGGTCGAGTCCAACTGGTAGGCGGTGTAACGCCATGCAACCGTCGGCGTCACGAACCAGGCCGCACCCGACAACGGCATCGAGATATAGGGTTTGACGTCCAGGCGCGAGCCGCTGCCATAGTCAAAGTTACGGATATTGGTCCGGACGTATTCGTCGCCGTTGTTGTTGTTATTGCCGTTGGTGTTCGGGACGAAGTTCACCTGATATGAGTCGTCATGCGTAAACCGCACCGCCTCGGCATAGACACCGGCTTCGAAAATGCCGAACGGCTTTTCCCAGGTGAAAAAGGCACGCGGCTGCCGGTTATAGGGCAGGGCTCGCTCGTCCAGGGTGTAGTCGGTCAGCTGCCAGCGGTCGGCCATCAGGCCGGCGGTCCAGGTTTCGCCGGTGCCGTAGATCCCGATGGTGCTCTGCAGGCTGGACGCCGAGCCCATGCCGTTCAAGCGGCTGGTGAAGTCTTCCACATAGCGGGTGTCGCTGACCCAGGAAATGCTGCTGCGGGCCTGCCAATGGCTGTTGACGTTGTGGTAGCCGCTATAGAAAACGCTGCCACGGTCCTTCTCGCGCAACTTGTCGTTGGGCAGGTAGTTGCCGGTGATTTCGCCGCGACCGCCGTCGTACAGATACCGGAACTCGGTGCCGAAAATGAAACCACGCTTGCTCATATAGCGCGGCAACAAGGTAGCGTCGTAATTGGGCGCCAGATTCAGGTAGATCGGCTGCAGGTAGTCAAACCCGTTGCGCCCGGACAGGCCGAACTGCGGAAATAGCAGGCCGGTCTGGCGACGGTCGTCGATCGGGAACTTGAACCACGGGAAGTACAGCACCGGCACCTTGCCGATCTGCAGCACGGCGTTACGCGCCGTACCGAAGCCTTCTTCGTTGTCGACGTCGATCTCGGGCGCGCGCACCCGCCAGATCGGCTGCGAGGGATCGCAGGTGGTGTAGGTCGAGCGATGCATCTGGCCGACCTGGCCTTGCAGGTCCACCGATTCCGCCACGCCATTGCCGCGGCGGTCCACCATCTGATACTGGATGTTGGAGACCTTGTGGGCGTCGGTGTCCTGATTGCCCTCGGCGCGGTCGGCGACCATGCGGAAGGAGGTGTCCTGGTAGCGGACATTGCCTTCGGCGATGTAGTTGCCGGTCTCGGTATCCATGCGCAGGTTGTCCGCGCCCAGGAACTGGTCGCCGCGCTTGAGCGCCACGTTGCCCTGGTACTGCGGAGTGGTGCTGGTGCCGGACAGCTGGTCGCCTTCGATGTCGGTCGGCAGCTGCTGGCGCATTTCGGCGGCCTTGGGGTCGGCGGCGGGCGCGCCATCGAAACCAGGCAGCGGGTCCACGGCCGGGCACAGTCCCCAATTCAACGGCTTGTCGGCAGCCATGGCCGGAAGGCAGATGGCGATGCTCAAGGGCAGGGGCAGCAGGCGGAGAACTCGGCGCACGCGTGGATTCAACCAGTAAAATGGCGACTAGCTTGCCGCATACCCCGCATAGGGGCAATGAAGAGCGCCAGCGTGAAGAGGACGAGGTTCATCGCAAACCGTGGCGCGACCGGCGTGCCGCTGTGGGTCAGCGCAGTGCGGCGACGTGGGCAACACTGCTTTCGCGCAAGGCCTGCAGGTCGTAACCGCCTTCCAGCATGGACACCACCCGGCCACGCGCATGCCGCTCGGCCAGGGTGCGTAGCGCGCCGGTCAGCCAGGCGAAATCATCGTCGTCCAGCATCAGATCGGCCAGCGGATCGCGCAGATGCGCATCGAAGCCGGCCGAAATCAGGATCAGCTGCGGGCGGAAGGCATCGATCAGCGGCAGCATCTCGTCTTCCCACACGTTGCGGAAGCGCAAGCCATCGCTGCCGGGCGGCAGCAACAGGTTGTGGATATTGCCAACGCCGCGCTCATGGACGCTGCCCGAATGCGGGTAGAGCCCGGACTGATGCGTGCTCAGATACTGCACGGCCGGGTCGCGTTCGAAGATCGCCTGGGTGCCGTTGCCGTGGTGCACGTCGAAATCGACGATGGTGATGCGCTCCAGGCCATGCCGGTCGCGTGCATGGGCGGCGGCCACGGCGATGTTGTTGAACAGGCAGAAGCCCATCGACACCTGCGCGGTGGCGTGATGGCCGGGTGGGCGGACAGCGCAAAAGGCGGTGCGGGTGAGGTCCTGCATCACCGCGTCCACGGCGGCGATGCCGGCGCCGGCGGCGCGCAGGGCGGCCGCGCGCGAGGCCGGCACCATGCGGGTGTCCACATCCAGCTGGCGATAGCCTTCGAACGCGGTCTCCAGCACCGCGTCCACCTGTTCTCGCTCATGCACGCGGCACAGGTCGCCCAGCTTGGCCAGCGGCGCCTCGCGCCAGTCCAGGTCCGGAAAGGCAGCACGCAGAGCGTCGACGACCGCCTCCAGGCGGGCAGGGCTTTCGGGGTGCTCAGGGCCGGCGTCGTGACCGAGACAGGCGGGATGGGTAAAGACCAGCATGAGATGACTTTAGCCTGTCCGCCGCGCCAGGCACATGCTCAACCGCGCCGGCGGTCGTGCCGCCACAGCACTTCCTGCTGACCATCCACACGTGCCAGCACGCGGGCCAGTACGAACAGCAGGTCGGAGAGCCGGTTGAGATAGCCGATCGCCTCGCTGCGCACCGACTCCTGGCGCGACAGCGCGACGGTCTCGCGCTCGGCACGGCGCACGATGGTACGCGCCAGGTGGCAGCGCGCGGCCGCTTCGCCACCGGCCGGCAAGATGAACTCCTGCAGCGGCGGCAAGCTGTCGTTGAAGTGGTCCAGGTGGTGTTCCAGGGCCTGGATGTCGGCCGCCTCGATGGCAGCATGGCCGGGGATGCAGAGCTCGCCGCCCAGGTCGAACAGCTGGTGCTGCACGGTGGTCAGTAGCTCGGCAATCGCGGTGGGCACGCCGGGCGCGGCCAGCAGCACGCCGAGCGCCGAATTGGCCTCGTCCACGGTGCCGTAGGCGTTGACGCGCAAGGCGTCCTTGCCGGTCCGGCTGCCATCGCCCAACCCGGTGCTGCCGTCGTCGCCGGTGCGCGTATAGATACGTGAGAGCCGGTTGCCCATGGCTCAGCCGGCCTGGCGCTGGCGATGGGGCGCAGCCAGGCGCTCGGCAACCACCTGGATGACGGCTGCGGCCGCGACGTACAGCGCGGCGCTGCGCAGGTACGGCCAGAGCCAGTCGCTGTAGTTCTTGAACCAGCCGGCGAGGGTGGGTTCGCTCACGCTGGCGCTGATCCAGTAAAAGCTGCCCTGGGCGATCAGCTGACACAGCGCCACGGCGATGAGCAGGGCAGGAACCAGTGCGACCAGCGCAGTCCATTGGGCCCCGTGATAGTGCCGGCGCAGCCACACACCACCGGCCCACAGCGCGAAGTACGCCGGGATCAGGCACCAGTACGCCGGCGACACGCAGTAGTGCTGCCAGAAGCTCATGCCCTGCTGGGTGATGACCAGCCAGTCCACCGCGACCGCCAGGCCCATCAGCAGCGGGAACGCCAGTTTGCTGCGTGCAGCCAGATGAAACCCGCCGATGAAAAACACCGCCCAGGACGCGTCCGGGACCGGCGCGAAGTGATTGATCCGTGTGGCCGCCATCAGGACGGCGAGCAGGCTCAAAATCAGGGTGTCGTGCGAGCGAGAAGTCATGCGCGGAGGTGGCCGGATTACAGGTGCGGGAGTGTAGCGTGGAACCTGGCGTGCCCGCGCCACTGCCTGGCCTGCGCTGCGCCCGGCATCGGCAGGCATGACAACGGCAGACCGGCTGGACGCGTCAACGTGTCTCATCCGGCGCGCGCGATGCGCTGCGGGCGAGGGCTTATCATGGGCGAATGACACATCCACATGACGTTTTGATCGTTGGCGGCGGCCTGGTCGGCTCCAGCCTGGCGATTGCGCTGGACCGCCTCGGCCTGGATGTCGGGCTGGTGGAAGCCACGCCAGCCGGCACGCCGCCGGCCGTGTTCGATCAACGCAATCTGAGTTTCGCCGCCGCTACCGTCAACGCCTTGGGCGTACTGGGCGTCATGGCCAAGTTGCGTAGCCCGCCCGGGCCGATCCGGCGCATCCACGTCAGCCGCGCCGGCGATTTCGGGCGCGTGCAGCTGGACGCCGCCGACTACGGGCGCGACAGCTTTGGGCAAGTGGTGGTGGCCCGCGACTTCGGCGACGCCCTGCTGGCACGCCTGGACGAGTTGGCGCAGCTGCGCCGGTATCGCCCGGCGCGCTGCATCGGCGTGGAACCGGTGCAGGATGGCGTGCGCACGCTACGGCTGGCGACCGACGACGGCGAGCAGCGCGTCTGCGCCAGGCTGGTGGTCGGTGCCGATGGCAGCCACAGCGCAGTGCGCGAACTGCTGCATATCGAGACCGACACGCACGATTTCCTGCAGACCTTGTTCGTGGCGCGCGTGCGCGCCTCCAGGCCGCCGGATGGCACCGCGTGGGAGCGCTTCGGCGAGCACGGGCCGACCGCGCTGTTGCCGCGGGGCGACCGTCATTACGGCGCAATCCACTGTGTGGCGCGCGCCGAGGCCGATGCGGTCGCCGCGCTCGACGAGGCTGGCTGGCTGGCCCGGCTGCAGCGCGCGGCCGGCTGGCGCGCCGGGCGCTTTGTCGCCAGCGGCGAACGCAGTGCATATCCGCTGGTGCAGGTGCTGGCCAACAACCTGATCGCCGAGCGCGTGGTGTTGCTCGGCAACGCCGCGCAGACGCTGCACCCCATCGGTGCGCAGGGCTTCAATCTTGGATTGCGCGACGCGCTCACCTTGGCAGAGCTGATCGAACACGATCGCAGCGATGCCGGGAGCGGCGCGCTGCTGGCCGACTATGTGGCGCGTCGACGCGTGGACCGCGAGCAGACGATCGGCTTCTCCAGCGGGCTGGCGCGGCTGACCGGCAATCCGGCACCGTTGCTGCGGCCGCTGCGCAGCCTGGGATTGCTCGCAACCTCGCAGGCCGCGCCGCTGCAATCGATGCTGGTCGGCGGGGCGATGGGGTTCCGTGGCGATGTGCCGCAGCTGTGCCGGGGGATCGCATGAGCCGCCGCGGTGCGCGCGATGCGGTGATCGTCGGCGGTGGCGTGGTTGGCGCCGCCTGTGCGCTGGCGCTGGCCGACGCGGGTTTGAGCGTTGCGCTGGTGGAAGGGCGCGAGCCCGCGCGCTGGCCTGCCGATCAGCCCGACCTGCGGGTCTATGCCTTCGCCGCCGACAACGCCGCGCTGCTCGACAGTCTTGGCGTGTGGGCCAGCGTGCGCGCCGGTCGCGTGCAGCCGTATCGGCGCATGCGGGTCTGGGATGCCGGCGGTGGCGGCGAGCTGCGCTTCGACGCCGACACCTTGGGCCGCGAACAACTCGGCTGGATCGTCGAACATGCGCTACTGGTCGATCGCCTGTGGGCGGCCGTGCACAGCGCGGGGATCGAAGTGCACTGCCCGGCGCGTGTGGCCGAACTGGAGCAGGACGCCAACAGCGTGCGTCTGCGTCTGGACGATGGCAGCCGGCTGGAAGCGGCGATTGCCATCGCCGCCGATGGCGCGTCGTCCACCTTGCGCGACCTGACCGGCTTGCCGGTGTCGCGGCACGCCTACGCACAACGCGGCGTGGTTGCCTTCGTGGAGACCGAACAGCCGCACCAGGCCACGGCCTGGCAGCGCTTTCTGACCACCGGGCCACTGGCATTCCTGCCGTTTGCCGAAGGCCGCAGTTCGATTGTCTGGACCTTGCCCGATCGCGAGGCCGAGCGCGTGCTGGCGCTCGACGATGCGGCGTTCGCGCGCGAGCTGACCCAAGCCTTTGCCGCGCGTCTGGGCGAGGTGCGTGTGGTTTCCGCACGCGCTGCATTCACGCTGCAACGGCAGTTGGTGGAGCAGTACGTCAGTGGCCGCGTGCTGACCCTGGGCGACGCTGCGCATGTGGTGCATCCGTTGGCGGGGCAGGGCGTCAACCTGGGCCTGCGCGATGTCGCTGCGCTGCGCGAGGAAGTGCGCGGCGCGCTCGCCAAACGTGCGGACTGGGCCGCGCCGCATCGCCTGCAACGCTGGGCGCGCACCCGCCGCAGCGACAATACCGTGGCCGCCTATGGCTTCGATGCGATCAATACGGTGTTCTCCAACGACGAGATGCACCTGACCCTGTTGCGCGGTGCCGCGCTTGGCCTCGCCGGCAGGTTGCCGCCGCTGGTCGATGTGCTGTGGAAGCGCGCCTCCGGCGGCGCGTAAGCCATCTCGCGTCTGTCGGCCTGCGCTGTGGCTGGCCGGCATAGCTGACGTTCTATGTCTATGGACTTATAGCGTAGGCCACATCTTCCATACGACGCACGCGGCCGGCGTGGCTACAGTCGCGCCATGACTTCCGTTTCGCACACCTCCAGACCCACCTTGCTGCTGCTCTGCGGCCTGCTCTGCGACGCCGCCATCTGGCAACCGCAGCGCGACGCGCTGGCGGATCTGGCCGATGTGCAGGTGCTGGATTTCCCCGGATTCGACAGCATTGTGCAGATGGCGGCCCACGTGCTGGCTGGCGCACCGCCACAGTTTGCGTTGGCCGGGCATTCGATGGGCGGGCGGGTTGCGCTGGAAATCATGCGTCAGGCGCCCGAGCGGGTGACGCAGCTGGCACTGCTCGATACCGGCATTGCACCGCGTCGCGATGGCGAACGCGAGGAGCGCCAAGCGCTGGTGGATCTGGCACAGACGCAAGGCATGCATGCGCTGGCGCTGGCCTGGTTGCCACCGATGCTGCACCCCGCACGCAGCGCCGATACCGGTTTGATGCAAGACCTCAGCGCAATGGTGCAGCGGCAGAGCGCGCAGAGTTTCGCTGGCCAGGTCAACGCGTTGCTGGAGCGCCCGGATGCCGCGCCGGTGCTAGCGCAGATTCGCTGCCCCACCTTGCTAGGGGTCGGGCGCCAGGATGCCTGGAGCCCGCTGGCACGGCATCAGGACATGGTGCGGCAGATTCCGCAGGCGCGCCTGGTCGTATTCGAAGATTGCGGGCATATGGCGCCGGTGGAAGCGCCCGCTGCGGTGAGCACCGCGCTGCGCGAGTGGCTGAGCACGTGATCGCCCGTACCGCAGGCGGCGTCAGTTCGGTCGTCTCGGGAATTGTCCTGCGCTGAAGTATCGCTAGCGCTTTATCTGTGTCATTCCACCGCCAAGGGAGGCTGCTGCGTGTCTGCAGATATTTCGATCATCGTTGCGTGCGAACAGCTGATTCGCCGGTTCGCCCTGCATAACGACCGCCATGAGCACCAGGCGTTGGCTGCGCTGTTCACTGCCGACGGCGTCTTTGCACGACCGAGCGCGCCGGACGTGCCGGTGCATGGACGCGAAGCGATCTTGGAGGCCTTCCGCGCTCGCGCGCCACGCAACACCTGTCATTTGATGCTCAATACCCTGGTCAGCGTCCAATCGAGCACGCTGGCTCATGCGCATAGCCATGTGCTGCTCTATAGCGCACCGCAGGCCGACGCGTCTGTCCCCTGGACGGCGCAGGCGCCTGCACTGATCGGCACCTTCGACGATGTGCTGGTGCACCAGGACAACCAGTGGTTGTTCAAGCAACGCCTCGGCGCATTGCTGCTGCGCGTCGAGGCGCACTGACCGAGATTGATCGCTGTCTGTCTGTTCAACGATGCCGCCGGCCCTTACAGGCGACATCTCGACACTGCTCTCCCCCCAGTCGCGTTGCCTCAATCGCCCATCTTCGTTGGAGAATCCCCTAGTGGAACGCGCATGTTCGTTTGTTGGTCGTCGTCGCTCATCGCTCCGGTCGCATCGCTTGCGCGCCGGCAGCTTGACTCTGCTACTGGGTGCGCTGGCGCCGGCGGCGGCCTTCGCACAGGCTGTGCCTGACACAGTTCCGGTGCCGCAAGGCATCAACCTGGGTGGCACCAGTTTTTTCGATGGTTTTGGCTCCACCCAACCTGGCTGGACGGTGATCGAATATCTGCGCCATGCACACCTGAATGCCGTGCTGGATGCGCAAGGCAACGATTCGCTGGCGTTTCGTGATCCAAAGATCAGCAGCTCGGCAGCGCTGACCCAGCTCATTTACGTGACGCCCTACAAATGGCTGGGCGGCACGATTTCCGTCGATGCCATCGTGCCGCTGGTCAACCAGAATGCCTCGTTTGCCGCCGACAGCCCGGTGCGGTTGAGCGACAACGGATTCGGCGTTGGCGATATTGCGGTCGGGGCGGCGTTGCAGATGCCGCCGGTGATGCGCAACGACCGGATCTTGCTGTTTCAGCGCTTCGCCCTGGTGGCATTTGCACCGGTGGGCAAGTTCGATCGCGACATCGCGATCAACCAGAGCACCGGCTACTGGTCGTTCTCGCCGCATTGGGCATTCACGGTACAGCCCACCGATAACTGGGAGGTCAGCATGCGGCTGCATTACATGTACAACTTCCGCACCGACCGTGCCGGTGGAGTGCCGCCAATTCCCGGTTTCCAGTTCCGCAACGGCCAGGCAGGCGATCTGGCGTGGCTGAATTTTGCCAGCTCGGTCAAGGTGACCGAGCAGCTGCGGGTCGGTGTCAACGGCTTCTACCTGCGGCAGCTGCAAGACAACCGGACTAATGGCCAGCGCGTGCCCGACAGCAAACGCACGCAGTTCTACATGGGGCCAGGGCTCTCGTGGCGGTTGGACCCGAAGAACGTGCTCAACTTCAATGTCTACCTGCCGGTCGAGGTCAAGAATTCGGTGGCCGGAAACACCTTCAACCTGATGTTCGTGCACTCGCTATAGCGCAAGCAAGCCGCCCTGCACGCCGACCGTCTTGGTCGGCGTGCAGGGTCGAATGTAGCCATGTCTTGCTCTATGCGTGGTCCTGCGTCGCAGGTACGGCCGACATCCGATCCACGCGCATCGATGCCAGTGTCTCTACTCGGCGCGCGGCCCCGTGCAACTACGAGGCATCACATGCCCATGCTGTGCCGTTGCGTATTGGCATGTTCGCGGAACAGCAACTCCGCCCGCGCGCCATCGCGTTGTTCGATGGCAGAGACGATCGCGCCATGCTGCCGGTGTCCGTAATAAAGATCGTCGTAAGCCAGCGTGGCCGAGCGCTGACCGAACACTACGTTGACCGGGCTGACGAACGGCACCAGCGTGCAGCGGTCTACCGTCTCGGTGAGGATCGGTTTGTTCGCCGCCACCACGATGGCGCGATGGAAACGGGCATTGATCGCGCCGTAGGTCTGCTCATCGCCGGCATCGAGGCTGCGCTTGGCAAACAGCCGGTCGCCTTCGCACAGACAGGCGTGCAGGGTGGACAGCAATGCGGCCGACGCGCCCTGTTCGGCCACCGTGCGTGCCGCCATGCCCTCCATCAGTGCGCGCACCTCCAGTGCATCCAGGCTTTCCTGTTGGCTGAAACGCCGTACCGCATAGCCACGGTTGCCGACCTGCACCAGCAGACCCTCCTGGCACAACGCCGGCAATGCCTGGCGAATAGGCGTGCGCGAGATGGCCAGGCGCTCGGCCAGGGCCGCCTCGGTGATGCGCTCGCCCGGGGCAAAGGCGCCGCACAGGATCAATTCGCGTAGCTGCTGGACCGCTTGCAATCGGTGGTTGTTCGCCATTGGCTCCATTCTCTCGCGCCGTACCGCAGCGCACGTTCCTTCGAAGGGGAAACTAGCAATTACTTGTATAAAAACCTTGCGGATGAGATCGCTTGATGGCACTTTGGATCCCAAGGATACCGTTTTGGAGATCCGCAGTGGTTGGTCGTCCGTGTTGGGATCCATTGCATCGTCGATCCTGACTCAATCAATGACGTGCGCTCTGCCTCTCCTGGCAGTGGTGCGCAGCAGGAGCAAAGCATGGCTAGCATCATCGGCGGCATCGGAACCTCGCACGTTCCCACCATCGGGGTGGCCTACGACAAGGGCAAACAACAGGATCCAGTGTGGAAGCCGTTGTTCGACGGCTACACGCCGGTGGCCGAGTGGCTGGCCGAACAACGGGCCGACGTGCTGGTGTTTTTTTACAACGACCACTGCACGACCTTCTTCTTCGATCTCTATCCGACCTTCGCCCTGGGCGTGGGCGAGCGCTTTCCGGTCGCCGACGAGGGCGCAGGGCTGCGCAACCTGCCTCCGATCCGTGGCGATGTACAGCTGCAGGCGCATATCGCCGAATGCCTGGTCAACGACGAATTCGACCTGACCGTGTTTCAGGACAAGCCGATCGACCACGGCTGTGCGGCGCCGTTGCCACTGCTGTGGCCGCATGTGCCGGACTGGCCGGGCACGGTGGTACCGATTGCGATCAACGTCCTGCAATACCCGCTGCCGACCGCGCGTCGCTGTTTTCGGCTGGGCCAGGCGGTGCGCCGTGCGATCGAGTCATACCCGGAAGATCTCAGAGTGGTGGTGGTCGGCACCGGCGGGTTGTCGCACCAGATCCATGGCGAGCGCACCGGTTTCAACAACACCGACTGGGACATGGAGTTTCTGGACCGCTTTCAGCACGCGCCGGAAACGCTGACCGATCTCACCCATACCGACTATGTGCGCCTGGGCGGTGCCGAGAGCGTGGAGCAGATCATGTGGCTGGCCATGCGCGGTGCGTTGGATGGGCCGATCCGCAAACTGCATCAGAACTACTACCTGATGACGACGACCGCGATGACCGTGGTGCTGTACGAGCCGGGCGAAGAACGCGCCGATGCGCCGCGCTCGGCAGAGCTGCTGGCGCGCACCGCCAACGCGGCATGAGGGCCTGCATATGAATCCGCAAGTACAAGGCATGGACAAGATCGACGGCACTTACCTGTTCGATCTGCGCACCAGCAATCGCGCACTACGCCTCAATCGTTTTTTCTGGCATATGATCCGCGCCCCGTGGCGCGATCGTTTTTTGCAGGACGCGGAAGTGTTGATGCAGGAAGCCGAGCTCACCGAACACGAGAAAGCGCTGATCCGTGCGCGCGACTGGCTCGGACTGGTGCAGTACGGCGCCAATTTTTTTGTGATCGAAAAGTTCGCCCGTGTGGTGCGCACGACCAATCTGCAGGTCTACGCCATCATGCGCGGCGAGTCGTTCGAAGACTTCATGCAGACCCGGCGTGTGCCCGAGGCACGCTGAGCTGCGCGTCCCGGTCGCTGGCCGGGCGTTGCCATCCGACTTTCCAACGTAAGGCCCACCCCCTATGACCATGTCCTCCGTGTTCTTCGAACACCGCATCAAGGTCCGGCATCTACGTGTCATCGAGGCGCTGGATCGGCAAAAAAGCCTGCTCCGCGCCTCACGCGTATTGAACGTCACCCAGCCTGCACTCACGCGTGCCTTGCAGGAGATCGAAGAGATCGTCGGTGCGCCCCTGTTCGAACGCCATTCACGTGGCGTGCGTCCCAATGCGATGGGCGAGGTGCTGGTGCAGACCGCGCACGTCGTGCTCGGCCAGCTGCGCCGCGCGCAGGACACCTTCGAAGGGCTGCTGCAGGACGATGCGCTCACTATCACCGTCGGCGCGTTGCCGGTGGCGGCGAGCGGCCTGCTGCCGTCGGTGCTGGCTGCCTTGTACCGTGCCGAGCCCACGCTGCGTGTGCGCCTGCTGCATGGCCGTACCGATGAATTGCTGCCCAAGCTCGCCGGAAACGAGGTGGATCTGGTCGTTGGCCGGTTGTATCCGCTGGCCCGCTACGATGCGTTGGTCCGCAAGGTGCTGTACCAGGATCCGATTGCGCTGGTGGCGCGGAGCGACCATCCCTTGTTCGCCAATGGCCCGGTGCGCATCGCCGAAGCGGCCGCGTACCGACAGGTATTGCCGACGCTGAGTCAGCATGTGGAGCGCGACGTGGCGCAGGTCATGCGCGAACATGGGCTAGCCACACGCGATCAACTGCGTTCCAGCTCTGCAAGCTTCACCCGCGAGATTCTGCTCGGCACCGACAGCATTGCGGTGATGCCAAGCATGATGGTGGCCGGCGACATCGCACGCGGCGAGTTACGGGCCTTCCAGCTGCAGCAGCCGTCGCAGGCGCGCGCAGGTGGCGTGATCTATCGCGACAGCAGCGCCATCCTCAAACCCGGTGTGCGGTTGTTGATGCGTGAGCTGGAACACCAGCTGGCGCTCATGGCCCAGCAAGGCGCGGTGTGGGTGGACGACCAGATTGGCGAGCACGATATTCTGCTGGATGCGTCTGCATAACCGACGATAGAATTCCCCAAGCGGGAGCTGCATCGTCGACCGGGACGGATGCGATGCAGCGCTGGCCTGGGGAGTTGCACTATTCGGCAGTATTTGTGGAATGCGCAGGGATGCGAGGCGCGCTGGATTGAACGCTGCATCGTGCCCGGCTGGTCCCGCGCCGGAGTACTCGAGCAGTATTCATCGCGGTGATCGGAGTAAGCAAAGTCCAAGTGTGGCGGCAATACGCACGCCCACGCCGCACGGTTGCCACCGCTCTCAGGCGTCGTTGGCCAAGGCATCCTTCAACCGCGCCTTCTGCAGCTTGCCGGTTGCCGTACGTGGCAGGGCCTCGACCAGGCGTAGGTGTTTGGGGACCTTGTACTTGGCCAGGCGCTCGACCAGATAGCTGCGGATCTGCTCCAGATCCGTCGCCTCAGCGGCTGGCACGATCGCCAGGTAGCCCACCTCGCCCCATTGTGGGTCGGCGATGCCGACCACGGCGCATTCGCGGATGTCCGGGTGATCCGCCAGTACCGCTTCGATCTCGGCGGGATACACGTTTTCGCCGCCTGAAATGAACATGTCCTTCTTGCGGTCCACCACCCAGAAAAAGCCGTCGGCATCACGCTTGACGATATCGCCGGTGCGGAACCAGCCCTGTGCGTCGCGCATCTCCGCAGTGGCCTGCGGGTCGCGCCAATAGCCGGGGCTGAGGTTGGGGCCGCGCAACAACAGTTCGCCAGGCATGCCCGCCGGGCAGTCGTTGCCATCGCCATCCACCACCCGCGTTTGCACGCCCGGTGACGAAATCCCCGCCGCACCGAGCTTGCGACGAATCACGTCGCAATCCACCGACATGCCGAACACCGTGCCGGCTTCGCTCATGCCGAAGCCGCAGACCATGGGGATGCCATCGTCCAGCCAACCGAGCAGATCGTCGCTGGCATGCGGCGCGCCGCCGCTGACCAGCGCGGTGAGGTGACGCAGCGTTGACGGATCGAATCCGGGCTGGCTGCGGAACGCTTGCATCATCTGCGGCACGCCGACGTAGTGGGTAATGCCCAGCGCCGGGTTGCCGAGCCAGCTCAATGTACGCTTCGGTTCGAAGCCGCTCGACACCTGGATCGACCCACCCAGCGCCAGCGCCGGCCGCACATTGGTCGCCAGGCCGATGATGTGGAACATCGGCGCTTCGCACAGGAAACTGCTGTTGCCATCCACACGTGTGGTCACGCCGAAGTTGTGCGCCACCTGCTGCAGGTTTTGCTCATTCAACATCACGCCCTTGGGCTGGCCGGACGTGCCCGAGGTGAACAGGATCAGGCTCACGCGCTCGGGCGGGATGTAGGACGTTTCGGCGGGCGCCAGCGCCTTGGCACTGTCGATGAAGCTTGATAGCGCTTCGGCATGCGCGCGTCCGGCAGCGACATCGTCGCCCAGCAATAGATGCGGCTGCGCACGCTGCAGCAAGGTGTCCAGCTCGGTGCCGCTCAGCCGCCAGTTGAGCGGCACATAGATCGCGCCGACCCGCGCACAGGCGAAGTGCAGCGCGACCTGCCAGACCGAATTGCGGGCGAGCACGGCCAGCCGTTCGCCGTCGACACAGCCGCGCGTCTGCAGCAGGGCGGCCAGTTGGCCGATCAAGGTGTCCAGTTCGGCATATGTCCACTCCTGCTCCAGCAACAGGTCGCGCGCGGCAAGCCGGTGCGGTGTGAGGCGGGCATGGAAGGAAATCGAGTCGGTCGGCATGGTCATGGCGCTGTCTTTCCGAATGCAGAATGGGGGAGTGACGTGCGTGAGTGCGACGGAGATGGCAGGAAGGTTGACGCGTGCGCGCAACCACGCTTTACGCGTTCACAGACACGTTGCTAATACACCAGCGGAGATGACGTGCCGTGGTGTACGGCACGTTGCATTGCGGCTACGCAGGCATGCTCGCCGCGTAGCCGGTGACGTAGAACTCAACCGAGATAGACGGTCTTGGTTTCGAGAAACGCATGCAGTCCTTCGATGCCGCCTTCGCGACCGATTCCGGAATGCTTGACCCCGCCGAACGGCATCTCGATATCCACCCACATGCCATTGATCGAATGGCTGCCGCTGCGCACGCGTCGTGCAATGCGATACGCGCGATCAACATCCTCGCTATAGACGGTGCCGTGCAAGCCGTAGTCGCTTGCATTGGCCTTGGCGATCATGTCGGCCTCATCGTGATAGTCGATGAAGCTCACCACCGGGCCGAAGATTTCTTCGCGGGCAATGGTCATGTCCGGCGTGACGTTGGCGAACACCGTCGGCTCGATGAAGAATCCACGCGGCAAATGCGCCGGGCGGTTGCCACCCATCACCAGCTGCGCACCTTCGGCGCTGCCCTGTGCGATGTAGGACTGCACGCGTTCCAGTTGCCGGCCGAGCGCCAGCGGACCCATGCCGGTGTCGGCGGCGAACGGGTCGCCGAGCTTAACTGCGCTCAGCGCTGCGCAATATGCCTGCAGGACTTCGTCGCGCCGCTGCGCCGGCACCAGTACGCGGGTCAGCGCGAAACATACCTGCCCGGTGATCGGCATGGAGTAGGGCACCAGGCTGGGCAGCACTTTGGCGAGGTCGGCGTCTTCGAGCACGATGGCGGCCGACTTGCCGCCCAGCTCCAGGCCGACCCGCGCCAGGCGTTCGGCGCAGGCCACGCCGATCAGTCGCCCGGCCTGGGTGGAGCCGGTGAAGCTAACCTTGTCAACCAGCGGGTGCCGGATCAGCTGTTCGCCGACCTCGCGACCGGCCGGCAACAGATTGAACACGCCATCGGGTACGCCTGCGGCGCTGATGCATTCGGCCAAGATGTACGCATCGATCGGGGTCTCTGGCGAGGGCTTGGCCACCACCGTGCATCCTGCAGCCAGCGCAGCGGCGACCTTGTAACAGAGCAGGACCAGTGGCGCGTTCCAGGGCGTGATCGCCACGACCACACCGACCGGTTCCTGCACCACATGCACGCGGCCGCCATTGGCGCGTGCGCGCGGCTCGACGAACGGATGCATGGCGATCAGATCGCCGTAGTAGTCGAACAGGCCGGGCGCCTGTTGCGAGGCGCGCCGGCTGAAACCGATGGTGGCGCCAACCTGGCCGGTCCAGGCTTCGGCCAGCTCCGGCATGCGTGCGCGCAGCTGGTCGGCGACGCGCTTGAGTATCACCCCGCGCTCGGGTGGCGACAGCTGCGGCCAGGGGCCGGTGTCGAAGGCGGCACGTGCCGCAGCCACCGCGGCTTCGGTATCTGCATGCGATGGTTCGGTGTAGCGCAGCAGGCGTTCTTCGGTATGCGGGGCGATCACATCGACATGGCGATCGCCTGTGCTTGCGCGCCACTGGCCGTCGATGAACAGGCCCAACGGCCCACGCGCGGCAATCCCGCGCAGTGTTGCGGATAAGGCTTCCATACTCCCTCCTCGGTGCAGAAAACCACTGGCAGCGCCAGCGATGCGTGGGTTGCACGCATCGCTTCAGGCGCCGTAGGACGTGCTTAGGCGCTGTTTTTCTTGAGGTCGTATTCGCCCAGGCCAGGCTTGTAGCTTTTCTCGTCGATGAATTGACGGATGCCTTCCTTGCGGGCGTTGTTGTCGAACGAGTTGGCCGCTTCCTGCATGCGCACCAGATAATCTTCGGCTTCGTCGTAGGTCATGGTGCCCACGCGGCGCACCGCGTCTTTGGCGTACTTCAGCGCGATCGGATTCTTGCGCAGCAACAACTCGGCCACTTCGCGCGTGCGTGCTTCCAGTCGCTCCAGCGGCACGCTTTCGTTGACCAGGCGCCATTCGGCCGCTTTCTTGCCGTCGACCATTTCGCCGGTCAGCGTCATCCACATCGCATCGCGCATGGACAGCAGTTCGACCGCCACCTTGGTCACGCCGCCGCCCGGCAGGATGCCCCAGTTGATCTCCGACAGGCCGAACTGCGCTTCATCGGCGGCAATGGCCAGATCGCAGGCGAACAAGGGGCCGAAGCCGCCGCCGAAGCACCAGCCGTTGACCATCGCGATGGTGGGCTTTTGATACCAGCGCAGGCGCCGGAACCAGCCGTAGGACTCGCGTTGTGAACGGCGCACGCCGCGCAGGCCCTGTGCTTCGGTTTCGCGGAAGTACTCTTTCAGATCCATACCGGCCGACCAGGCAGTGCCTTCGCCGCCGAGCACCAGCACGCCGACGCTGTCGTCGAATTCCAGCTCGTCCAGTACATCCATCATGCGGCGGTTGAGCGCCGGGCTCATCGCGTTGCGCTTGTCCGGGCGTGCAAACTTCACCCAGGCAATGCGGTTTTCGATGCGAACCGATACCACGTCATGCTCGTTCAAGCGGCGTCTCCTTCAAGTCGGGGGCTGCGGGTTCAGAGGTCTTCGGCCAACGCGGTCTCTACCACGGTTGTCCGCTCCAGCGTGGCGCTGGCGTTCAATTTGCAGAGCAGGCGGAGCAGGGTTTGTTGCTCGGCGGCCTGCAGGCCGGTGCAGGTACGCGCGACGGCGCGCGCCAGGCAGGCCTGTGCCACCTCAAGCGTGCGGTGGCCTTGCTCGGTCAGATACAGGCCTTTACTGCGACGGTCGCGACCGGCCAGGCGTTCGATCAGGCCTTGCTCGGCCAGCGCGTTGGCGATCTTCATGCCGGCGGCGCGGTTGACCAGCAGGCGGTTGCCGAGTTCGGTCTGGTCGCAACCGGGCTGGTCGCGGATGTGGATCAACGCAGTGACGCGTGCCGGGGTGAGATGCAGCTCGGCCAGTTCCTGGCGGGCGGCATGGCTGGACGCCAAGGTGGCCAGTTGCAGTTGGTAGCCGAGGTCTTTGGCAAGTGCCAGGCGAGCGGTCATCGATCCATCCAAATTGTATCCGTTAAATACAATCTAGCCGACCGAAGCGGGCGCTGCAAGGGGGACGGGCGTCGAAAACTGAAGTGCGGTGCGCGCCCGCGTAATACCGGCGCGCCTGCGTGCCGCCGAGCTGTGCGACGTGATTACTGGGTCAGCCAGCCGGCCAGCTGCTCGCGGGTCAGATAGCCGCTGTGGCGGGTGTCGAGTGCATCGAATTCATCGGCCAGCGCGGGGTTGGTCTGGGCTTCGGCACGGCTGATGCGGCCATCGCCATCCACGTCCATCGCCTTGAAATCGATGCGGTAGCTGCCGACCACGCTGCTGGGCTGGATCGAGCGCACGATCACGCTGGACTCGCCGCGCGGGCGTTCCAGTTGGGTCTGGTGCGTGATTTCACCGCTGGACAGCGGTTGGGTGCGGATGACGTTGGGCACATCGATCAGCGGCATGCTGCTGGCCGGCGTAGGTGCCTGCTGGGCGGAGGCGATGCCGCAAACGAGCAGCAGTGCGGTGAGTGTGGCGATACGGCGGATGGTCATCAGATCCCCCTGATGTGGAACAGCCGCTAAGGATAGAGGGTGCGGGCAGCTTGCGGTGGGTGGCATGCGGGTGGGATGTGGTGCATCGCCAGATCCCTTGCGCAAGCTGGGCGCAGCGGGCGGGGCAGCGTCGGCATCAACGCTGGATCTGGCGGGGCGACGGCGGGTTGCCGTCGCCTTGCAGGTCACTCAGCCGGGGATGAAGGGAAACATGATCTTGAGCAAGCCCTTCAAGCCGCCTTCCGCGGTGCTGGCCACTGCCTTGGCACCCAGGCTGTTGAGTGCGCGACGCACATCGTCCCAGCGCAGCTGCGCGATGTCCTTTTTCAGCAAATCCGCCACTTCTTCGGCGGTGGGCGTGAGCTTTTGCAATTCGCGTACCGCCGCCTGCGGATCCTGCTGCAGATAGCCCCAGCGTTCGGCGATTTTCAGTAGCGTGTCGAAGCGCACCGCCACCACTTCGCGATTGCGTTCGTATACCGGCAACGCGCCGACATCGAGAATGGCTTGCTCGAATTGCTGTGCGTCGTCGGGATGTTCGATCCGCACCGCCAGGAACCCTTCTTTGCGGCTGCGTTCGCTGACGTGCTTGGCACCGGAGCGCAGGTTGTCTTCGGTGAGCACGTTGGCCACGATGCGCTGCATCGCCGCGTCGCCTTCTTCGGGCACCAACGCGCGCCAGCGCGCATAGCCATCGCGACGCAAGGCCTTGACCTTGGCCGAGGTGACACGCAGCTGCAGTGCGACAAGGGCGTTGGAGCTATTGCGCGAGATGGCGCCATCTCGCTCCAGCAGCACGAAGATCAACAGTTCCAGGTCGCGTTTGGTCAGCGACTGAAACCCCTGCAACAGGGTCAGTCGCAGGAATTCGCTGCCAAAGGCGGCCGCATCCTTGAGTTCGATGGGTTGCATGGGGAGTCCTCCGCGGGTGACCTGCAGGATGCCAGGATGCTGTTGCGCGGCCTGAGAACCAATGCGACGCGCGCAGCAGTTTCAGCGTCCGGTTTCGCGCCCGGGGCGATCGGATCTGAACGTTTCAACTGCGCCGCGATCCTGCAGGGTGACGAACACCTGTTTGCCGTCGCTGCCACCGAAGGCGACGTTGCTGGCCTTGCGGCCTTTCAGCGCGACCGTGCGCAGCAACTTGCCTGTCGGCGACACCACCGCGATCTGTCCGGCATCGTAACGGGCGATATACAGATTGCCGTCGGCATCGCAGCGCATGCCGTCCATACCGAAATCGGGAAACGCGATCAGCAGACGTTTGTTGCGCACGCTGCCATCGTCCAGGCGGTCGTACACCCACACCTTGCGCGACATGCTCTCGTTGACGTAGAGGTGCTTGCCGTCCGGGCTGACGTCCAGTCCATTCGGGGTGGTCATGCCCGATTCCAGCAGCCGCACTGCGCCATCGCGACCGATGTGCCACAAGCGGCCGCTGTTGTCTTTCCAATTCGGGTCGCTGGCGTAGAAACTGCCATCGGGTGCCAGTGCCAGATCGTTGGGACCATCGGAATCGGGCAGCGAGGCGAAGGTGCTCACCGCGCGCGTGGGCAAATTCACTTGCAGGATCTTGTGGCTGGTGTAATCGGCCACGTACATCGCGCCGTCGCGAAAGCGAATGCCGTTGCCGGTGCTGCCGGCAGGCAAGGTAACAAACACCTCGGCAGTTGCGCTGCCGTCTGTTTGCAACGCGATGCGTGCAATGGTGCCGTCCTTGCCCAGATTCACCGCATACAGCGCGCCGTCCGGGCCTGCTGCTGGGCCCTCGGCGTTATGCGTGAATGCGCCATCTCCAATCAGGTCGCGCGCAACGAACGGCGGATCGGCAGCGCTGGCGAGCGAGCTGGACAACAACAAGGCCAGTGGCAGGAAACGATGGCGGGCAGCAGCGGTCATGCGGAATCCTCCAGAGATGATCGTCGGCAGTGTGCCAGACCGTGCAGCGCGACCATGGCGATGATCACGTGCGATCAAGTAAGGTGCGCGGGCAGTAGTGGATCGGAGCAGCCGATACATGCCGGCGTGTCGTCGAGCCGATGTGGCCGATGCGTGCCATGTCGCGCGTGCATCGCAGCGTCCGCTGCGCTAATGCCGTCTGCACGATGCCGCTTGGCAAACGCTGGTCGCTATTCTCTCTAAGAAGGAGGTTTGCATGTCCGTGGAATCCTTGACACGTCGCCGCTTGCTTGCCGCCTTCGGCAGCGCCGGCATCCTGCTTGGCGCACCTGCATGGGCGTTGCCGAAAAAGAAGCCGGGAAAACCGCTCAATGTGGCACTGGCAGGGTTGGGAAGTTATGCCAGCGAGCAACTCGCGCCGGGCCTGGCTTTGACCAAACACTGCAAGCTGGCGGGCATCGTGACCGGCACGCCGTCGAAGATTGGGCAGTGGCAATCCAAGTACGGCATTGCCGATCGCAATGTCTACAACTACGACAACTTCGACCGTATCGCCGACAACGACGACATCGATGTGGTCTACATCGTTACGCCTACTCACTTGCATGCACCGCTTGCATTGCGTGCGGCGGCGGCCGGTAAGCATGTGTGGTGCGAAAAGCCGATGGCGATGCATGCGGGCGAATGCGAGGCGATGATTGCGGCCTGCAAACGCAACAGGGTGGCGTTGACGATCGGCTACCGCATGCAGCACGAACCCAATACGCGGCGTCTGATTGCGATGGCCGGCGAGAAGCCGTTCGGCGCGATGCAACGCGTGCGTGCCGAGGCCGGTTACAACGGCTATCGCGATACGACCAAGGCCGATCGCCCGTGGCGGCTGCGCTCGGAATTCGGTGGCGGTGCGATGTACGACATGGGCGTGTATCCGCTCAATGCCGCGCGGTACACCGTGGGCGCCGAGCCGCTGGCAGTGACCGCCAAGCGCTGGACCGACCGTCCCGAGTTGTTCGACGAGGTCGACGAACATATGGATTTCACGCTGGAGTTTCCTAATGCCGTGCGTGCGGCATGCAAGACCAGCTTCGGTGCCAACATGAATGTGCTGCGCGCCGACTGCGAGCGCGGCTGGTACGAGCTGTCGCCGTTTCAGAGCTATCAAGGCGTCACCGGCAAGGCCAGCGACGGCCGCGTCTTCGATGTCAAAGTGCCGCATCAGCAGGCATTGCAGATGGACGAAGACGCATTGGCGATCATCAATGGCACGCCGTTGCGTGCGCCAGGCGAAGAAGGCTTGCGGGATATCCGTATCGTCGATGCGATCTACCGCTCCGCGCGTGAAGGCAGCAAGCGCATCGTGCTGTAAGTCAGCTGGTTTCGGCGGTCGATAGGCCGCCGACATAGTGAGGCAACAAGCCGCAGCAATGTGCGACCGAAGCATGGGGCTGGAAGCTGCCACCAGCCTTCAAGATCCACCACCAGCCACGGCTACACCACTTCCATTCCAGCGTCTGTGCACGACAGGCACAGAGCTCACCACGCAACGACTGGCGGAATTCATGGCTAACACGTGCCGGCAATGCGCCGATCAACCGCTTCTACGAATCCCGAGTCTCGAACTCCCGCATCCCCGCATCTGCTCCAGCGTCTGCACGCCCATCACAAACACCGTGCTCACTGCGCAATAACTGCCGGAATCTACGGCTAACACGTGCAAACAACGCGCCGCCCAACCGCTTCTACCACTCCCTAATCCCGACTCCCCAATCCCAGCTCAGCTCAGTCGCGCATCGCCAGCACGGTGATCTCTTCGCGATCGTGATACAGCTGCTTGGCACGCACGGTCAGCGATTTTTCGGCCTGCTGTTCAAACAGATCCAGGCACAGGCGCGTCTCGTCCCAGCGCTTTTTCATCGGCAGCTTGAGATTGAAGATGGTGTGGCGGCACCAGCCTTCGCGTACCCAGGTGGCCATGCGTTCGGCCACGCGGCGCGGTTGCTCGACCATGTCGCAGACCATCCAGTCGAGCGGTTGCGCCGGCTTCCAGTGAAAGCCGTCGGCGCGCAGATGTTCGACCAGCCCGGTCTCCAGCACATGCTCGCGTAGCGGGCCGTTGTCGACGCTGGTCACATGCACATGCTGGCGGGTGAGCACCCAGGTCCAGCCGCCGGGAGCGGCGCCCAGATCGGCCGCGCGCATGCCGGGCTTGACCAGGCGCTCGCGTTCCTCGGGCGTGAGCAGGGTGAGTAGCGCTTCGTCTAGCTTCAGTGCCGAGCGCGATGGCGCTTCCGGCAGCAACTTCAGGCGCGGAATGCCCAGTGGCCAAGGCGCACTGTCGTCGGCATCGGCTACCGCCAGCAGTGCGTGGTCGCCATCGAGAAAGCACACATGCAAGCGCGGCAGTCGCGGTTGCGGTTTGTCGGTGAGCAGGCCAGCCTTGCGCAGTGCCGGGCGCAACGCATTGCCGAAGCTGCGCGCCAGGCCCGCCAGCGGTTTGCCAGCGTCCGAATCCGGGTGCTCCACCCACAGATCGCCAAAGCGCGTCTGCCCTTCGAGGGCGGACAGGATCGGGGTGATGCGGTCTTTGGGGTCGATGCCCTTGAGTTCGGCCAGTACCACCAGTTTCTGTCGCGCAAAGATCAGCTCGCGCCAGTGCAGCTTTGCAGCCAGTTGCGCGGCCTCATCGCAGACGAACAGCACATAGCCATCGTTGCGCTGCGTACGCGCATAGCCGGCGATGCCGACGAACGCGGCGCGCGCACTCAGTTCGGCCGCCAGTTCCGGCTCGAAGCCTTGGCGGCAATAACACAGCAGCCCGCTCACCGCAGCGCTCGCAAGGACAGGTCAATAATGATCACCGCCGCCCTCGCCGTAGCTACGCAGCACCGCACAAGCCTGTTCGCGTTGCACATCGCGGACCACCTCGATGCCGCGGCGGGTGAGCTCGCCCACCCAGTCTGCAGGCAGCGGGCCTTCGTCGAATTCAGTCAGTGCCATCACGTCTTCTGCGCGTGCGCCGATCAACAGGCGGTCGATACCGGCCCAAACCGTGGCGCCATAGCACTGGCAACATGGCTGCGCAGAAGTGGCCAGCGTCACCGGCGACAGCACGTCGTTCAAGCGTGGCGTCTGCAGGCGCTGCTGCGCGAGCATGTAGGCCATGTTCTCTGCATGCGCCAGCGAGGTGTTTTGCGGCACCACGCGGTTGACCGCAGCTGCGATGATGTGATGATCCGGGCCGAACACGACAGCGCCAAACGGGCCGCCGCTGCGCGCCTCCACGTTCATCCGCGACAGCGCGATGGCCAGCGCCACCTTGTCGTCGTCGCCGGGATAGGCGCGGCTGGCGTCTACAAACTCATGAATCCAGGCGGGCAGGGTGAGGTGGACTTGCGCGTAGAGCATCAGTGGACCGGTTGCTGAGACGAATCAAGGTCTCAGTGTATCGGTCGTTGCCCGCGTTGCGGCACATTGGCCGGAAACGCACTGGCAGGCGTCGATCGGGCGGAAGCCGCAGACACCCACCATCCCGCTGGCCTGGCATTGCGCCGCAACGGCCTTGGGGTTGGTAGGGCTGTTGACGTTGACGCAGGCCGGCAACTTGCCGCAACAGCTGCCCACGTCCTTGACCATGCAGTCGGCATCGGTGCGGCAGGTGGTATTCACCTGGGCGAGCTTGATCGGCGACACCGCCGGACGGGTTGCCGCTTCGGTGGGCGGGGCAGTCACACAGCCCATCAGAACCAGGGATGCGATCAGGAACAGACTGCTTAGACACCAGGACAAGGCACGGGACATGTGGCTGCTCCGATCACGGTAAGTGAGTTTCATGGTAAGGCCTGGCCGCCGCAAATGTGGTCCGTATGACACCTGACGCATCGCAGAGTGCCCGACCGGGTGACGCACTGCGCCATTTGCCGGTCACAACGCGCGCAAGAGCGAGCCGGCCGTAGAAGCGCGCGCCGATGTGCAGTGGTGGAACGCGCGTTGGTCATCGCAGTGGCGGGCGCCGTCACAGGCAATCGCCATTCGCTGATGGGGACTGCCGGTTTTTGCGACGTCATCATCGGCGCCGGCGCAGCGCAGAGCTGCAACGGTTGGCAAGCGCTAACTGCTGCATGCTTTCATCGCGGTCGGCGTTGGGCAGCTCGGCGTCGGGCGGGTTGGGGACGAACATGCACAGCACGTCGGCCGGGGTGACCGCTTGTACGGTTTGTTGCGGCTGCGAGCAGCCCGCCAAGCCGATCGAAAGTGAAAAGACCGCTCCGTAGAGCGCTCGCTTGCCTTGTCGTGGGAGGCACATGGTGGTGTTCCATTGAAGACAGCGTGCAATCTAGGCCGATGCGCGCGCAGGCCGGTTGCGTCAATTCGCTTCCGCATGCAGCGCTGCGCACCACAGCACGCCGACCAGCAGGCAGGCGATCGCGGCCAGCTCCAGTGGCGTGGGCAGGCGCATTTCCCAGGCAAACCCGTAGAGCAGCGCAAACACGGTTTCGAACACGATCATCTGCCCGACCAGGGTCAGTGGCAGCACGCGGCTGGCGCGGTTCCACAAGGCGTTGCCGATCACCGATGCCAGGATGCCCAGCAGCAGCGAAACACCCCAAAAACTTGCCCAATCGATCGTTGCATGCGCTGCGCTGCCAATCATCGCCGCCGGCGCCAGCAACGCGGCCAGTGCGCCGGTGACCACGCCGGTCAGCAGCGACCAGTCGCCACCGGAGAGGTCGGGACGGCGACGCAACCAGCGCGCATTGGCGATCGAATACGCCGACCACGAGACCAGTGCACCAACTGCGCACAGCAAGCCGGCAATGCGGGTGAGGCGGTCGCTCGCTTGTTGCCCGGAGTCGTCCTGCACGGTATCCAGCGCGACCAGCGCCACGCCGATGACACACAGCGCGCACGGCGCGGCAAGCCGCCGCAGTTGCACCGCGCCGGCAGCGCGCGTACCGATGATGGTGACCACCACCGGCAGCAACCCGATGATCAGCGCCGTGGCCGCGCTACCGGCCCACTGCACGGCGCTGCCCAGCAAGACGTAATAAATCAGATTGCCCATCAGACTCAGATGGACCAGCGCCCACCACTCGGCGCGGCCCAACCGGGCGGCGGTTTGTCGTGCACGCGGTGCCAGCACCAGCGCGGCGACCGCGCCATACGACAGGTAGCGCGCCACCGCCAATTGCAGCGGGGTAAACGCCGACAACAACTGCGGCGCCAGAAACACCAGTCCCCACAACGCGCCCGCACCGATGCCGCAGGCGACGCCCATCATCATGCGCTCACGCATCGTGCGTCTCCTTCATGCCATCCACCGCAGCGTGCAGTGCAGCGCTGCGTTGATCAAGCTCGCCGATCACGCACGCCGGCCGCCCTGAGATGGCTGTGTGTCGCGATAAAGGGGGGGCAACAGTCGTGCGCCCGTAAGCAGCGTGCCCAATGCGATCTGACATTCCTCTGAGTGATCGTTCGATTGCCGACGTCACGCCGGACGATTGGCCGCCGCGTGCATGGGTGGGCGTGGTGACTACGACACCGCAGCGATCAGCAGCCGGATGGCCGCAAGCTGGCTGTTCGAACAAGGTGGGTAAACGCTTGCATGCGCACATTCAGAGCAGCTAGCAACACTCCTATGCAGCCGCCAGGCGGGCGAGGCCAGTGCCCGGTGCGGCATGGACCACTCGTACACACCGCTTATGAGTGCGCCGTCCGCATCCACCATCACGATTGCTCGCTACGTTTTGTTGGCCGCTCCAACCACTCAGCGACGCCTGCGTTGCCGCAAGCATCGCCGAAGTGGTTGTCGCACT
Source organism: Xanthomonas sp. Leaf148 (assembly GCF_001423585.1). Classification (GTDB taxonomy): domain Bacteria; phylum Pseudomonadota; class Gammaproteobacteria; order Xanthomonadales; family Xanthomonadaceae; genus Xanthomonas. The sequence goes on from NZ_LMOP01000009.1 coordinate 417,998, forward strand.
TACTTGGCCCAGGTATCGCGCAAGGTCACGCTGCGGTTGAACACCGGCGTGGCCGCGCTGTGATCGCGGCGGTCGGCAACAAAATAACCGGTGCGTTCGAACTGGAACGCCTGCTCCGGTGCCGCCTGCGTCGCCGACGGTTCCACATAGCCGCGCACGCTGCGCTTGGACTCGGGGTTGAGATAGTCGCGGTAGGTCTTGCCTTCGGATTCGTCGTCGGGTTTTTCCACCGAAAACAGACGGTCGTACAGGCGGATTTCCGCTTCTACCGCATGCACCGCACTGACCCAATGGATGGTGCCCTTGACCTTGCGGTTCGCGCCTTCCATGCCGGGGCGCGATTCCGGATCCAGCCAGCCGCGCAGCTCGACGATCTGCCCGGCGTCGTTCTTGATCACCTCATCCACGCGCGCGATGCCGGCGCCACGCAGACGGATTTCGCCGCCCGGCACCAACCGCTTCCAGCCCTTGGGCGGGACTTCGGCAAAATCTTCGCGATCGATCCACAGCTCGCGTGCGAACGGCACCTCACGTGTGCCGAAGCTTTCGTCCTTGGGATGATTGGAAAACTGCAGTGTCTCGGTATGGCCGTCGGGCAGGTTGGTCAGCACCAGCTTGAGCGGGTCGATCACCGCCATGCGGCGCGCTGCGGTGGTATCCAGATCTTCGCGCAGGCAGCCTTCCAGTACCGAGAAGTCGATCAGCGAGTTCTGCTTGCTGATGCCCACGCGGTCCACAAACAGGCGCATCGCCGCCGGCGTATAGCCGCGACGACGCAGGCCCTGCAGCGTGTACATGCGTGGGTCGTCCCAGCCATCCACCAACTGTTCTTCCACCAGCGCGGTGAGCTTGCGCTTGCTCATCACCGTGTAGTTGATGTTGAGGCGCGAAAACTCGATCTGACGCGGCTTGGCCGCTTCGCGCGGCAGGCCCTTGTCCAGCAGCGGCTGCAGCAGCGCCGGATGCCCGGCCAGGTCCACCTTGTCCACGCACCAGTCGTACAGCGGGCGGTGGTCTTCGAATTCCAGCGTGCACAGCGAGTGGGTGATGCCTTCCACTGCATCGCCCAGCGAATGCGCAAAGTCGTACATCGGATAGATCGGCCAGGCGTTGCCGGTGTTCTGATGCTCCACATGCTTGATGCGGTACAGCGCCGGGTCGCGCAGATTGATATTGCCGCTGGCCATGTCGATCTTGGCGCGCAGCGTGCGTGCGCCATCGGGGAATTCGCCGGCGCGCATGCGGCCGAACAGGTCCAGGTTTTCTTCGACGCTGCGCTCGCGGTACGGCGAATTGCGGCCCGGCTCGGTCAAGGTGCCGCGGTATTCGCGCACCTGCTCTGCACTCAGATCGCAAACGAACGCATGGCCGTCGCGGATCAGCTTCTGCGCAGCCAGGTAATACACATCGAAGTAGTCCGACGCGTGGCGCAGCTGCGCCCATTCGTAGCCCAGCCAGCGCACGTCGTCCTGGATGGCGGCCGCAAACTCGGGGTCTTCCTTGGCCGGGTTGGTGTCGTCCAGGCGCAGATTGCACAGCCCGCCGAACTCGGCTGCCAGGCCGAAGTCCAGGCAGATCGCCTTGGCGTGGCCGATGTGCAGGTAGCCATTGGGCTCGGGCGGGAAGCGGGTGCGGATGACCGTGTGCTTGCCGCTGGCCAGGTCCTCGCGAACGATCTGGCGGATGAAGTCTTTCTTCTCCGCCGGGGCGGTGGCGTCGGTGGCTGGAATCTCGGACATGCGGGGCATCGGCAATAAGTAAACCGCAAGTTTAGGCGGTGGCACCGGTTAGGGGTAGGCGGTGGGGCAGTGCGGCGCCTTTTGCGATGTTTTTACCGCCGTCGGCACCGTCAGTGGGCTCCGCGCGCCCGGCCAGCAGCGACATCCCGTGGTCAAGGGCCAGTCTTAGACCTTATCGAAGGACGCGGTGGCAGGCGGTGACGCCGTCGCGGCCGTGCGTGACGGGCGCTGCAGCACCCGATCGGCCACGGCTGGCGGTGGCCGGCCTCGACGCGTACGCTGCGCCGACCCTCTGCAGCGAGCTGCGCATGCCCTTGCCCCGTCTGGTGATCGGCGACAAAACCCTGTCTTCCTGGTCGTTGCGGCCGTGGCTGCTATTGCGGCATTTCCAGGTGCCGTTCGAGGAAGTCTGCCTGCCGCTGGACACGCCGCAGTTCCAGGCGCGCATCGCCGGTTATTCGCCCACTCGCAGGGTGCCGGTGCTGTGGGACGACACCCTGCATGTCTGGGACTCGCTGGCGATTTGCGAATACATCAACGAGCGCTGGCTCGACGGCCGCGGCTGGCCGGCGGATCTGGCGGTGCGTGCCCAGGCGCGCGCGGCCGCGGCCGAAATGCATTCGGGCTTTGCCGCGTTGCGCACCCAACTGCCGATGGATCTGGCCCGTCCCCTCGGCCCGGCGCAGTGGGATGCAGCGGCCGAGCGCGACATCACCCGCATCCAGGCCCTGTGGGCCAGCCTGCGCGCCGAGCACGGCCATGCCGGCAACTTCCTGTGCGGCGAATTCGGCATCGTCGATGCGATGTACGCCCCGGTGGCGCTGCGCTTTGCCAGCTATGGCGTACCGCTGTTCGAGGCCGCTGGCGATTACCTGGCTGCCCTGGATGCGCTGCCGGCGCTACGCGAATGGCGCAACGGCGCAGAACGCGAACGCGCGGAGCGCGGCTGATGCAGATCGCCTATCGCGCCAGTCACATCATCGATGCGCATCTGGCCAAGCACGCGCTGGAAGATGCCGGCATCACCGCCTTCGTGTTCGGCGAATCGCTGCTGGGCGGCGCCGGCGAATTGCCGGCCTTCGGGGTGCTGCAGGTGTGCGTGGCCGACCTGCAGCTGAGTCAGGCGCAGGCGGTGCTGGCCGACATCGGCCTGTGCGGCGAAGTCACCCGCGCGCTATAGCCTTGAAGCAGCGCAGCGCCACCCGTAGGAGCGCACCCGGGCGCGATGAGGCGTTTATCGACAAAACTTCATCGCGCCCGGGTGCGCACCTGTGCGGGCGTTATCGGCAAAGCCCGGTCGCCCCCAGGTGCGCTCCTACGACGCGCACGCATCATTCCGACTGACGCCATCCTGGCGGCGCGGCCTCTGGCGCGGCCAGCGCGCGCAGGCGTTTGAACAGCACCGTGGTTTCGGCCACGTTCCAGACCCGCAGCGCGACTTCGAAGGTGTCCAGCGGCTTGGTCAAGAAGTCCTTGGCGCCCAGGCCCAGAGCGCGGTGGCGTGCGCTGCGGCTGGGGTCGGCGGTGAGTACGATCACCGGCAAGAAATGCCCCGGATCGGACAGCCGTGCCAGCTGTTCCAGCAGCGCATAGCCGTCTAGCTCGGGCATCTTCAGATCCAGCAGGATCAGGTCCGGCGCGAACGCCGACACCAGCCCCATGACCCGCAGCGGATCGGTGGTGGCGATGACCTGCTGGAAGCCTTCGCGCTGCAGCAGGTCTTCGAGCAGCCGCACATTGGCCGGCTCGTCGTCGACGATGAGGATGCGAGAGCCCAGGATTTCGTCGCGTGTCATGCCAGCAGCCTGTCGATCACGGTGAAGAATTCCGCCACGTCGAGCGGTTTGGTCAGATACGCACGCACGCCCTGATTGCCGACGCGCGCCAGGGTGGCGGTGGTGGCATCGGCGCTGATCACCACCACCGGCACCTGCGCCGTGGCCGGCTGCGCTTGCAACTCGCGCAACAGCTCCTCGCCGTTGCCGTCGCTCAGGTGCAGATCCAGCAGGATCAGATCCGGCACGCCCTGCTGCAACAACTCGCGCGCTTGCGCCAGGCTGGCTGCTTCGAGCAAGTGCCATTGCGGGCGACGCTCGGTGAGTGTGCGGATCAGCGCCTGGTTGGACGGGTTGTCCTCGATGCTCAGCAGCCGGCACACCGCGCTGCCGCTGGTGCTGGGCGGCAGCAGGATGCGTGCTGGCTCGTTGGGTTGCGGCTCGCCTTGCGGTAGCGAGATCCAGAAGCGTGCGCCATCTCGGCTGCTGTCCACGCCGATCTGCCCACCCATCGCCTCGATCAGGCGCTTGCTCAGTGCCAGGCCCAGACCAGTCCCTTCCACGGCCGATCGCTCGGCGCCCAGTCGCTCGAACGGCGTAAACAAGCGCTCGATCTGCGCAGGCGTCAGCCCCGTGCCCTGATCGGCCACGGTGATGCGCAGTTGTTCGCCATCTGCCTGTGCGGTGACCTGCACCTGACCGCCGGGACGATTGAACTTGACCGCGTTCGACAGCAGATTGAGCAGCACCTGACGCAGCCGCTGCGCGTCGGCGCGGACCGTCCACGGCCCTTCGATGGCGGCCGGTTGCAATGCAATGCCGTACTTGTCGGCATCCGGCGCGATCAGGCCCAGCGCTTCGTGCACGGCCGCGCGCACCGAAATGGGTTCCGGGCTGAGATCCAGTTGATCGGCTTCGATCCGTGCGATGTCCAGCAGCTCGGTGATCAGCCCCAGCAAGTGCCGGCCGGCGCCCAGAATGTGCTGCAGATGGCGGCGGTGGCCAGGCTCGGGCAGGTCCATTTCCAGCACCTGCGCATAGCCCAGAATCGCGTTGAGCGGCGTGCGCAGTTCATGGCTGCTGCGCGAGAGAAATTCGGTTTTCGCGCGGTTGGCGGTTTCTGCATCGCGCCGTGCCAGTTGCGCTTCGGCCGCGCGGGCGGCCAACAGTTCGCTGGCCTGCGCCAGCCGCTGGCCGACCTGGCCCAACTCATCGCCGGCGCGCGGTTGCGGTGCCAGCGGCAGGCCTTCGCCCAGTCGGTCGGCGTTGGCCGCCAGCGTGCGCAGCCGCCCGGATAAGGCCGATGCGAACCACGCCACGGCAAACACTGCGCCCAGGCCGCCGAGCATGGCCGCGCTCAGGGTGATGATCAGATTGCGCTGGCGCAACCCTTGCGCCTTGGCGGTGCGCACTTGCAACTGCGCGGTTTCGTAATTGCGCAACTCGCGCAGTTCGGCACGCAGGATGTCGAGCTTGTACTTGCCGTCCCAGAGCTGACGGATCTCTTCTTCGCGGCTCAGGTCCGGTGCCAGCAAACGACGCCAGCCCTGCATTTTTTCCGCAAATAGCGGCTTGATACGCGCAAATCGCTGCGCCTGCACCGGGTCGGTGATGCGTTGGGAGAGCCGTTCGGCCACGCGTTGCAACCGCGGTTCGGCATCGCGGTACGGGGTGAGGAATTCATCGCGGCGCACCAGGCGATAGCCGCGCACACCGGCTGCGGTTTCGGCCAGTAGCGCGTGTGCTTCGTACAGGTCGCTCAATACTTCCAGTGTCTGGCGCACATCGTTTTCGGCGGCGATGTTCTGCCGCTCCACGCTATAGATCGCCATCAGCGCCACGGCCAGCAACAGCAACGGCAGTGTCACCACCGCCAGACTTTTACGGGTGATTGGCCAATCGTTCCAACGCACTGCCAATGCATTCATAGCGCGAGTCCGGCATGGACCGCGTACACCGCGGCCTGGGTGCGATCTTTTACCTCAAGTTTCTGCAGGATTCGCTCCACATGCACTTTTACCGTGCCGGGAGAAATCCCCAGTTCAGCTGCCAGCGTGGCATTAGTGAGTCCGCGTGGCAGCAGCGACAAGACCTGTTTCTCGCGTTTGCTCAGCGCACTGAGGCGGTCGTCCTGCTGGGGTTTGCGCCGACGCGTGGCGATCGGCTTGGCCGGTTCGGCCACCATCGCCGGCAGCAATAGTGCGAAGGCCTGCAGCGCCTGCACGTCATCGTTGCCGGGCGCAGTGCGGCTGTCGGTCCAGGCCACGCACAGCATGCCGTGGGTGGTGCCCAGGGCATGGATCGGTACTTTGGCTTCGCGCATGTCGCTTGGGCGCGGCGGCATCAGCCAGGCGGCTTCGTGACCGTCGCCGGCCGCACTGGCGCCGGGCGGCAGTGCCCGCCCGCGGCTGGCAAGCACCTGCGCGCGCGGCCCGCGCTGCGCCAGCACGGCGCCGTGCTCCAGGCCCAGCAACAGCAGCACGCGGCTCAGTACTGCATCGCAGGCTTGCTCCGGCGTGTGGGCCTGACGCAGGGCCACGGCCGCCTCCAAGAGCGCCTGCCAACGTGCGCTGTCTGAGGCCTCGCGCCGCAAGGTCAGGCGCCAATCGCCAGCATTGGTAGGGGCTTCCATAGGTTCGTTCTAGGCCGATCAGCATATTTGAGTATATGCCAATCGGCAGAATTGTTGGGGGTGCTTGATTTCGATACTGAGCTTGCCCGATGAGGCACCCACAACAACCTAACGGAGATTTTCCATGCGCCGCACCCTGTTCTCTTTGGTTCTGGCTCTGGCTGCCACCCCGGCGCTGGCTGGCGGTGTGATGCACTACGCAGACAAGGCCGCACTGCCGGCTGGCGGCGAAGAGCGCGAAGTCGCTGCGCTGTTCGACACCTGGAATGCCGCGCTGGCGACAGGTAACCCGCACAAGGTGGCCGATCTGTACGCGCCGGACGGCGTGCTGCTGCCGACGGTCTCCAACGAAGTGCGCGCCTCGCGCGAGCAGATCGAAAACTACTTCGAAATGTTCCTGACCAAAAAGCCCAAGGGCGTGATCAATTACCGCACCGTGCGTGTGCTCGATGACGACAGCGCGGTGGATGCCGGCGTCTACACCTTCACGCTGACCGACAAGAGCGGCAAGAAGAGCGATGTGCAGGCGCGCTACACCTTCGTCTACGAGAAGCGCGACGGCAAGTGGTTGATCATCAACCACCACAGCTCGGCGATGCCGGAAGTCGATACGCGTGCGGCGGTCGCCAAGGCCAAGTAAGCGCTGCATCGGCGGCGAGCGCCGGCCGGGCAGGCTTGAAAGCTGCTGCGGCCGGCGCCATCCAGCAGGCAATCCTCACGATTGCGGAGTTGCACCATGCTGGGAATCGGCGCCTTTAAACAACGTATGCCACGTCCGGGCGAGGCACTGCCAGGACGCGAGCAAGCGCTGCCGCTACACAACACGCACCTGATCAACGGTCACCCGTTGCGCGGGGAATTTACCGGCCTGGCCCAGGTGCAATTCGGGCTTGGTTGCTTCTGGGGCGCGGAACGCAAGTTCTGGAGCGTGCCGGGGGTGTACACCACCGCAGTGGGCTATGCGGGCGGCGAGACACCCAATGCGACCTACGCGGAAGTGTGCTCCGGACAGACCGGCCATACCGAAGCGGTGTTGGTGGTGTACGACGAAGCATCGGCGTCGTTTGCGCAGTTGCTGCGCACGTTCTGGGAAAGCCATGACCCCACCCAGGGCATGCAGCAAGGCAACGATGTCGGCACGCAATACCGTTCGGCCATCTATTGCACGACGCAAGCGCAATACGACGCGGCACTTGCCAGCCGCGACGCCTATCAGCAGCAGCTGGATGCCGCAGGGTATGGCGCAATCACCACGGAGATCCGTTTCCCGGCGCCCACGTTCTACTACGCCGAAGACGATCACCAGCAGTATCTCGCCAAGCACCCCAATGGCTATTGCGGGCTTGGCGGCACGGGAGTGAGCTGCCCGATCGGGCTGGATGCCTGACGGAAAGGCAGGCCGGATTGAAGCGCTGTCAACCACGTGATCGTGGCAGCGCGCCGATGGCCAATAGTGACCGGCAGCGTTATCACGATCAGGCAGCGCATGGGAGTGCATGCCAGGCAACTTGAATGGCTACGTCGGAGACGACGTAGCCATCTTTTTTTGTGCGGCGTGCGCAAGACGCGCTGCCGTCGCCTCGTGTGGTTGATAGGCAAACTGGCCCAGCGGATCATTGCAGCCAATCGGTGCAATGCATCGGTGCGGTGAACCACAGCATTCAGTGAGTGCAATGAGCCGGGCGTGCTTGTATCCGTTGGTTCAGACGAATTCGCCGGCAAACATGCCGCGCAGCTGCGCAAGCGTGTCGGTGCGTTCGGGATGCAGCAGACGCATGCAGGCTAGCGCAAAGCCGACCGGGCTGGTGCCGGGTGCGGTGATGACGCCGTCAGCGGTGACGACTTTCTCATGGCGATACTGCGCGGCCCCGGCATAGGGCACCACATGTTCCTGCAAAAACGCCAGCGCGTTGCTGGTATGCGCACGGTCGTCGAGCAGGCCGGCATAGGCCAAAGCGATGGTGGCGCCGCAGATCGCCGCGACCGGGCGCTGGTGTTGCACGCGTTCGACCAAGAGACCACTTAAGCCGGGGATTTCACCTGCCTGCCAGCGCTCGCTGCCGGGCAGGATCCACAGGTCTGCGTCCAGCGGCGCCAGATCCGAGAGCGCGAATTCCGGAGCGATCCGCAGCCCGCCGATGGACTGCACCGGCTGGCCATCGATGCTGGCAATCGCCACCTGATCGCCAAACCACTCGCGCGCCGCTGGCAGCACCACACCGATTTCCCAATCGGCCACACCATCGACCATCACCACTGCAATGTTTGCCATTGTCCGCTACACCAGTTGAGGTCTCTGGATTCTAGGCAGTGCACGCGCGGCGATTGTAAGCAAGGTGTGCAGACGCGCAGGGGGCGGGCGGTATCGCGGCCTGGTCCATCGGCTGCTCGAACGGAGCTTGCTTGACAGATGCGCGGGGCGGCAGAGGATGGCAACGCTGTGCGAGGCACGCAGTGTCGATCAGATCCGTCGCGTTACCTGCTTTACCTCAATAGACAGCGTGTGCCAGCGCCAGAGAGGTGCGGGACGCAGCGGCATCGACTTGCGGGTGTTGTATCGGATACGCGGGAAGTCGTCTCCGACCGGGATTCCACGCCCCGGTGCGACTGCCGCTGCAACCCCGTAAACGACAACGCCCGCAGCATCGGCCGCGGGCGTTGGTGGTCGCACTTGTACGTTGAGACGATCAGCCGGCCAGCTTGTCTGCGATGGTCTTGCGCAGGGCCTGCAGATCCTTGGCGAAGGTGTCGATGCCGCCGGCCAGCTTTTCGGTGGCCATGGGGTCGGCTGCCAGGTCGGTGGCGAAACTGTCGCTATTGATCGGCGTGATCTGCACGGTTTCGGCTTTGGCCGGGGAGAGCTTGCGCGGCAACTCGCCGTGTTCGGCGTCGAGCTTTTCCAGCAGATCCGGCGAGATGGTCAGGCGGTCGCAGCCGGCCAGCGCTTCAATCTGCGCGGTGGAGCGGAACGAGGCGCCCATCACCACGGTCGACGAGCCGCGTCGCTTGAACTCGTTGTAGACGGTGCGCACGAACACCACGCCCGGGTCTTCATCGATGTTGGCCGGGGTCTGCCCCTGGGCGACGTAGTAATCCAGGATGCGGCCCACGAACGGGGAGATCAGGAACACGCCGGCTTCCGCGCAGGCCAGCGCCTGCGAGTGGTTGAAGATCAGCGTGAGGTTGCAGTCGATGCCCTCGCGTTGCAGCTGACGGGCGGCTTCGATGCCTTCCCAGGTCGCTGCGATCTTGATCAGGATCTTGTTCTTGGACACGCCACGCTCGGCGTACATCGCAATGAACTTGCGCGCCTTGGCGATGGTGGCCTCTGTGTCGTGAGCCAGGTCGGCGTCCACTTCGGTAGACACGCGCCCCGGTACCAGTTCGGCGAGCTTGACGCCCACGCCGATGGTGAGACGGTCGGCGACCTCGTGGATGGTGGCGGTGCGATCGTCGCCGCCGTGCTCGCGGCCCCAGGCCAGTTCGCGCTCGATCAGATCGGCATAGACCGGCAGGTCCAGCGCCTTCTTGACCAGGGTGGGATTGGTGGTGCAGTCGACCGGCTTCAGTCGCTTGATGGCGTCGTAATCGCCGGTGTCGGCAACAACGACAGACAGGTCGCGCAGTTGGGCAAGCTTGGAGGGGGATGCAGTCATGCGGGTTCTCTCGAATCGTGGAACGGGTCGGGGATGACGCAGCGCGCTACGTTAGCGCGCCGCGCGCTGGAAGTCGCCCGCGGCTGCGGGTTGATCGTGCACGGCGGTCACGCGCAGGCGCAGGTCGCGCCCGTCAGGCGTGCGCCAGTCGATGCTCTGGCCGACCGACAGGCCAAGCAGCGCACTGCCCACCGGCGCGAGCACCGAGATGCGGCTGTGCTGGACATCGGCTTCATGCGGGTACACAAGGGTGAGCGTATGCCGTTCGCCGTGCAGCTGGTCTTCGCATTCGATGCGCGAGTGCATGGTGACGACATCGCCGGGAATCTGGTCGGGCGGCAGCACACGTGCGCGGCCCAGTTCGTCGCTCAGCGCAGTGGCGGCGGGATGCTTGTTGAAGGCGGGGGAATCGAGCAAGGCCTCAAGCCGCGCGAGGTCGTGGCTGGAAACAAGGATGGATGGCGGCAAGCCGCTGTGATGTTGGGAAGTCATGGCACTCTCCTGACGAATACGGCTCGCCAACATGGCAAGCGGCACCGACAAGATGAGGGCGCCGTTGGCCGATCCCAATACATGCTGACCGGCGGAAACGTGCGGTGACTTGGGGCAGGCCGACGTGGTTCTTTTTTTAAGCCACTGGCGTTAACGCGGCGATCAAGCGAGCGCTGCGAGAGAGTTCTTAAGGGCGCAGATGGCAGGATCGAACGTCGCGCATGCAGGCCAGCAGAGGGGAGTGGCTACACCGACGAATCTGCAGCCGAAGAAAAACACCAGCTGGAAAAAAAAAAGGCGTCGCTTGCGCGCCGCCGATGTTTGTTGTCTACGATCTGTCGCGCAAAGCGACCACAGCCATGAAACGCTTTTGCGATTCCCGATTCCCGATTCCCGATTCCCTAAGCCGCCACCGCCTTGGGGCCTGTCGCAGGCTGATCCAGCGTAAACAGGCTCTCCGGCAATTCCTTGAACAACTGCGACAGCTGCTCCAGGAAGGCGGTCATGGCCGAGCTGCGACGCCACGCCATGGCAATGCGGCGGCTGGGTTGCTTGTCTTCGCGGAAGCGAATCAGGCGGATATTTTCCGAGCGGGCGACCGGCGGTTTGACTGCCAGGAGCGGTAGCAGGGTGACGCCGACATTGGCAGCCACCATCTGACGCAGGGTTTCCAGGCTGGTTGCCTGGAATTCCGACTTCTCCAACGCGCCGGCCAGGTGGCAGACATCCAGCGCCTGTTCGCGCAGGCAGTGGCCATCTTCCAGCAACAACAGGCGTTGTTCGGACAGATCGTCCAGCGTCATGCTGTCGTGGCGCGACAGCGGATGGCCTTCCGGCACTGCCAGCACAAAGGGTTCTTCGAACAAGAATTCCGCATGCAGCTGATCGTCCTGCAACGGTAGCGCCAGCAGCGCCGCATCCAGGCGGCCTTCGCGCAACTGGTGCATCAGTCGGTCGCTTTTTTCTTCGATCAACAGCAGCTCCAGCCGCGGAAACCGCTCGCGGATGCGCGGCACCACATGCGGCAACAAATAGGGCGCCAGCGTGGGGAAGATGCCCAGCCGCACGGTACCCGCTTCCGGATCCTGGCTGCGCCGCGCGGCTTCCTTCATCTGTTCCACTTCGGCAACGATGCCGCGTGCACGCATCGCCGCTTCGCGGCCGGCCGGCGTCAGCATCACCTTGCGCGGTGCGCGCTCTACCAGCGGCACACCCAACTCGTCCTCGAGTTTCTTGATCTGGGTGGACAGCGTCGGTTGACTGACGAAACACGCCGTCGCGGCGCGTCCGAAATGCTTGTGGTCGGCCAGGGCTACCAGATACTTCAAGTCACGCAGATTCATGTGCAGCAGCCCTCAAGGCGGTGACGGTTAACGACTGACGCGTGATGCAGCTTAGCGCCCGGCATGGCCGGGCGATGGCTGTCGTTGCGCTTATGCGGCCTGCGCAACGTTTTCGGCGCTGACCGGTGCGCTGGAGCGGATCAGGTGATCGAATGCGCTCAGTGCGGCCTTGGAGCCTTCGCCCATCGCGATCACGATCTGCTTGTACGGCACCGTGGTGGCATCGCCTGCCGCAAACACGCCCGGCACGCTGGTCTGGCCACGGTCGTCGACGATGATCTCGCCGCGCGGCGACAGCTCCACCGTGCCACGCAGGAACTCGGTGTTGGGCAGCAGGCCGATCTGTACGAACACGCCTTCCAGATCGATGTGCTGGCTGTCGCCGCCGGTGCGGTCCTTGTAGACCAGGCCGGTGACCTTTTGCCCGTCGCCCAGCACTTCGGTGGTCTGCGCGCTGGTGATGATGCGCACGTTGTGCAGGCTGCGTAGCTTGCGTTGCAGTACCTCATCGGCACGCAGCTTGTCGTCGAACTCCACCAGCGTGACATGCGCCACGATGCCGGCCAGGTCGATCGCCGCTTCCACACCCGAGTTGCCGCCACCGATCACCGCCACGCGCTTGCCCTTGAACAACGGACCATCGCAGTGCGGGCAATAGGCCACGCCCTTGTTCTTGTACTGGTCTTCGCCGGGCACGTTCATCTGCCTCCAGCGCGCACCGGTGGACAGGATCACGGTCTTGCTCTTGAGCGAAGCGCCATTGGCCAGCTTGATCTCGACCAGGCCATCGGCACCGGCCGGGATCAGCTGCTCGGCGCGCTGCAGATTCATGATGTCCACATCGTACTGACGCACGTGCTGTTCGAGCGCGGCCGCCATCTTCGGGCCTTCGGTTTCCTGCACGGAGATGAAGTTTTCGATCGACATGGTGTCCAGCACCTGCCCACCGAAACGCTCGGCGGCCACACCGGTGCGGATGCCCTTGCGCGCGGCATACACCGCTGCTGCCGCGCCGGCCGGGCCACCGCCGATCACCAACACGTCGAAGGCGTCCTTGGCGGCGATCTTGGCGGCATCGCGCTTTGCGGCATTGGTGTCGAGCTTGGCGACGATCTGCTCCAGCGTCATGCGGCCCTGGTCGAACAGCTCGCCGTTCAAGTAGACGGTGGGCACCGACATGATCTGGCGGGTTTCGACCTCGTCCTGGAACCATGCGCCATCGATAGCGACATGCTTGATGCGCGGGTTGAGCACGGCCGCCAGATTCAGCGCCTGCACCACGTCCGGGCAGTTCTGGCACGACAGCGAGAAATAGGTTTCGAACTGGTAGTCGCCATCCAGATGCTGCACCTGCTCGATCAGCTCGGCGGCAGCCTTGGACGGGTGACCGCCCACCTGCAGCAGCGCCAGCACCAGCGAGGTGAACTCGTGGCCCATCGGCAGGCCGGCAAAGCGCAGCGAGATGTCCTGGCCCGGCGAGGTCAGCGCGAACGAGGGCTTGCGCTGGTTGTCATCGCGGTGGACGTCCAGGCTGATCTTGTCCGACAGCAGCACCAGGTCTTCGAGCAGGTCGAGCATTTCGCGCGAGCCGTCGCTGTCGTCGATCGAGGCGTGGATCTGGATCGGGCGCGTGACCCGTTCCAGGTAGGCAGTCAGCTGGGTCTTGAGATTGGCATCCAACATGGAAAACTCCTGGGAATGGGCAAGGGGAAGGCGTGGCGTCGCTGCCGAAAGGCAGGTCGCCGGGGAAGGAAGGAGGTGAACCGCAGCCGGCGCGAGGTCGGGATGCGTGCTGGCGCTGGCAGGCGGGCAGCCTGGCACCGGCTCCGGTTCACCCCCGGCCCGATGAACCGGGCCAGGGATGCGCGGCGGCTTAGATCTTGCCGACCAGGTCCAGCGACGGAGCCAGGGTCTTGGCGCCTTCCTTCCACTTGGCCGGGCAGACCTGGCCAGGATTGTTGGCCACGAACTGCGCTGCGGTCAGCTTGCGCAGCGTCTCGGTGACGTCGCGGGCGATCGAGTTGTCGTGGATTTCCAGGGTCTTGATCACGCCTTCCGGATTGATGATGAAGGTGCCGCGCAGGGCCAGGCCTTCTTCTTCAATGTGCACGCCGAAGGCGCGGGTCAGCTTGTGGGCCGGGTCGCCGATCAGCGGGAACTGCGCCTTGCCCACGGCCGGCGAGGTCTCGTGCCACACCTTGTGCGAGAAGTGCGTGTCGGTGGTGACGATGTACACCTCTGCGCCAGCCTTCTGGAACGCGGCATAGTTGTCGGCGGCGTCTTCCACTTCGGTCGGGCAATTGAAGGTGAATGCGGCGGGCATGAAGATCAGCACCGACCACTTGCCCTTCAGGCTGGCCTCGGTGACTTCGATGAAGTTGCCGTTGTGGTACGCATTCGCCTTGAACGGCTGGACCTGGGTGTTGATGAGAGACATTGAGTTTCCTCGTGCGATGAAAGGGGGGCAGGGGATGGAACAGCCGTCATGGTAGGCAGGATCGATAGATTTCTCAAATCGATTAATGGAATTGTATAGATAGGTTTTGGCTATCGATATTGCAGACGGCATCTGGCGCTGCGGGTGGGCCGTTCCATCTCCGATAATGGTCGGCCGATGTTTCGCATGAGTGAATGACCCGTATGAGCGACGATCCTGCAGGCATCCCCGCCGAACAGCTGCTGCGGCAGGCTGCGCTGCGGATCGAGCGTGCCGATGCCGAGCCGCTGCTGCTGCATGCACTGGGCCGCGACCGCGCCTGGCTGTTCGCGCACGGCCGCGACCCGGTGCCGCCGACCATCGCGCAGGCCTTCGACGCCTTGGTGCAGCGGCGGCAGGCTGGCGAGCCGGTGGCCTACCTGACCGGTTCGCGCGGGTTCTGGACCCTGGACCTTGCCGTCTCCACGGCCACGCTGATTCCGCGTGCCGACACCGAAGCGTTGGTCGAGCTGGCGCTGGAGCGGCTGGACCAGGCGCCCGCCCGGCGCGTGGCCGATCTGGGTACCGGCAGCGGCGCGATCGCACTGGCGATCGCCAGCGAGCGGCCGCAGGCGCAGGTGATCGCCACCGACGCCAGCGCGGCCGCGCTCGCCATCGCCCAGCGCAACGCCGACAGCCACCGCCTATCGAACGTGGAGTGCCGGCAGGGCAGCTGGTTCGTACCACTGGCCGGCGAGCGCTTCGATCTGATCGCCAGCAATCCGCCCTATATCGCAGCCGGCGACCCACATCTTGCGCAGGGCGATCTGCGCTACGAGCCGGCCAGCGCACTGGCCTCCGGCAGCGACGGGTTGGATGACATCCGTTCGATCGTGGCCGATGCGCCCGCGCATCTGCGCGCAGGCGGCTGGCTGCTGCTCGAGCATGGCTGGGATCAGGGCCCGGCCGTGGCCGAGTTGCTGCGCACGCGCGGGTTTGCGCAGGTGGCCACGCATCAGGATCTGGAACAGCGCGATCGGGTGACGTTGGGCTGCTGGGAGGAGGGCGCTACGCGGTAGTGCTGGCTGGTGCAACGTCGCCGACGGTGCAGTCATTGCGCGCCGGCATGCGCAGTCACACCTCGCCACGGGAAGACACCGCCGTTGGCTCCATCGTCGATCGCTACAATGCGGGTTTTCGCCCAGGACCGACGCATGCGCACGCTCTATCCCGAGATCACGCCCTACGAGCAGGGCAGCCTGAAGGTCGACGACCGCCACACGCTGTATTTCGAACAGTGCGGCAACCCGCACGGCAAACCGGTGGTGATGCTGCACGGCGGCCCGGGCGGCGGCTGCAACGACAAGATGCGGCGCTTCCACGACCCGGCCAAGTACCGCATCGTGCTGTTCGATCAGCGCGGCTCCGGGCGGTCTACCCCGCATGCCGATCTCACCGACAACACCACCTGGGATCTGGTCGCCGACATCGAGCGCTTGCGCACGCAGTTGGGCATCGACCGCTGGCAGGTGTTCGGTGGCAGCTGGGGCTCGACGCTGGCCTTGGCGTATGCGCAAACCCACCCGCAGCAGGTCACCGAACTGGTGCTGCGCGGCATCTTTTTGCTGCGTCGTTTCGAGTTGGACTGGTTCTATCAGGAAGGCGCCAGCCGGCTGTTCCCGGATGCATGGGAGCACTACATCAACGCCATCCCGGCCGACGAACGCGGCGATCTGGTCGCCGCCTTCCATCGCCGCCTGACCAGCGACGACGAGGCCACGCGTCTGGCCGCCGCCAAGGCCTGGAGCGTGTGGGAAGGTGCCACCAGCTTTCTGCATGTGGACGAAGACTTCGTCACCGGGCATGAGGACGCGCACTTTGCGTTGGCTTTCGCACGTATCGAAAACCACTACTTCGTCAACAAGGGCTTCTTCGAGGTGGAAGGCCAGTTGTTGCGCGATGCGCACCGCATTGCCGACATCCCCGGGGTGATCGTGCATGGCCGCTACGATGTGGTGTGCCCACTGCAAAGTGCCTGGGATCTGCACAAGGCGTGGCCGAAGGCGCAGCTGCAGATCAGCCCGGCGTCGGGACATTCGGCCTTCGAGCCGGAAAATGTCGATGCACTGGTGCGCGCGACCGACGGGTTTGCCTGAGCGACGCCGGTCAAGCGCCGTCACGGCATGCGCCAGCCCACACTGGTGCATGACCTGTGGGAGCATGCCTGCATGCGAAGAGGCGATGGGCTGACATGACGCAGGTTGAATTACTGGCCGTAAAAGAGTGTTTCGATCTGTCCTCCATCGGCCTGGCCGTCACCCCAGACTTCGCGGTGCCGCCTGGACGTTGGAACGATTTTTCAGCGGATGTAACCGTCCTTCGTACCGACGGCGCTAGGGTCGAGCTGACTGGCCGTTTTTGTTGAATTCACTTCAACATTCCTGACCCAGAGGTTTCGGCTGACCAGCGGTGGCGAATTGTTCTTTTATTCACAGGAGCATCAAAGGGCGATCTGCTCCCTGGAAGCGTTATCCTCATTGAAAAAGAAGTTGCAGCCACAATCCTGCCCGGTGGCGTGGCCTGACAGTTCATTAAAACCAGATTTGCTTCGCAGGCCGGCTTATCAAGCCGTTAGGTTGCTTAATCGGTGTCACAAGAGTCTTTGGATCATGCGCCAGTATCAACGTCTCATGCGACGACGTGGTTCCAATACCTACTCAGACGACGAGCGCCGCCAGCTTCTTGATCTTCTTAAGAGCGCCCCTGGTGTTGCAGACGTTACGCTGGTGAATATACATCCTCGGGGCGGCTACCGCGCAACACTAGAGTTGTCACGTGACTCAATTGACGCGTTCATCGCACTACTTGATGAGCATGATTGGATGTCAGTGATCTAAAGTGCCGGCTGCTTGGCGCGCAGTCTAACAATTCATTCAAGCCGAAACCGATTCGTGGGTCGGCTCAGTCTTGGAGTTAGGCGCCATGGAATACATCGACGTTGAGTGGTTGCATCAAGACTCTAATGAACCAGTGCGACTGGTATCTGAGCTGGATCACCGTCGCTATGAGATCCGTAAGCTTGAGTTCTTCTCGGGCGGCAAGGTCGGCTTTGCATCCCAGGACCGAAACTCCCCTGGGACAGAGCTGGGCAATGCTGAGGTGCCATCACTTACCGAGATCAACGAATCACTCGAGTTCAATGGCATTTCCATTAGCTCTCAAACGTTTGAGATTCTGTGGGCGGCCCATGCAGTGCCTGCGGCCTAACAATTCATTCAAGCCGAAACCGATTCGCAGGTCGGCTTAGCTCAGGCGTTATCGATAACGCTTCCTCGCGCGCAGGCACGCTCCTACGGGGATTGTCGTTTCAGCGCGGCAACAGCGCCTGGGCCAGCGGCGGCAGGATGCGCGCCAATCGATCTGCCCATGCCTGTTGCCCGGTGGCGTCGCCGATCAGGTCCTGGCGGATTTCCAGTTCCACATGCAGCAGGCCGCGGCCTTCGCCATGGACCGGGATGGCGTAGTCGGTGGCGTCGCTCACCGCGTACGGTTGATTGTCGCCAACCACCAGATCCGCTTCTGCACGCAAGGTATCCAGCAAACGATGCGCCAGTCGCGTGTCGCGGTGGTACAGCACGCCGGCATGCCAGGGACGCGCGTTGCCGGCCATCACCGGGGTGAAGCTGTGCATCGACACCAGCAGCGTCGGTTGGGCGCGCTGCGCGCGTGCATCCAGTTCGGCCGCGATGCGTGCGTGGTAGGGCGCGAAGATCGCATCGATACGTTGCTGGCGATCGGCGTCGGTCAACGCCAGGTTGCCGGGAATCGATGTGCCGTCGCTGATCTCCGGCATTCGGCTGGCCGCGCCATCGGGCCGGTTGCAGTCGATCACCAGGCGCGAATAGGTCTGGGTGATGGCGATCGCATCCAGCGCGTTGGCCAGCAGACGGGTGACCTGTGCGATGCCGATATCCCAGCCGATATGGCGGTCCAGCTCCTGCTGCGGCAGGCCCAGATTGGCCAGCCGTGCAGGCACACGCTGGCCGGCGTGATCGGCGATCAACAGCCACGGCGATGCCGCCTGCGCGTTGTGCACGGTGAACGCTGGCGGATCCTCGGGGCCAAGCAAGTGACCGGCAGCGGCATCAACCACGCGGCGTGCCATCCAGTGCGTGATCGACCAGATACAGCCCGGCCCACAACTTGGGATCCATCTGATAGCCCTCGGCCATCTTTTGCACCAGCCACGCGCCGACCTGCGCGCGCGGGATTTCGTGCACGGTGATGTCTTCGCTGGCATCGCCGCCGCCAGCGCCGACCTTGCGCAGCCCGGTGGCGCGCACGAAGGCGATCTTCTCGCTGCTGGCGCCTGCCGAGGTGGGGCCGATCATCAGTACCTCGGCGTGTTCGGCGGTCCAGCCGGTTTCTTCTTCCAGTTCGCGGATCGCCGATAGCTCGATCGACTCATCGGCATGCACATCGCCCACCAGCCCGGCCGGCATTTCGATGGTGCGCGCCTGCAGCGGCACGCGAAATTGCTCGACGAACAACATCGCATCGTCCGGCGTCACCGCCACGATGATCGCGGCCAGGCCGCCGGCGTGCACACGCTCGGAATATTCCCAGGTGCCGCGCACGACCATGCGCTGGTACTTGCCTTCGTAAACCACGGTGGGCGGGGTGTCGTGTCGGTTCATGGGTAGGTGCCTTGAGACAGGGAAGCGGGAGGGGGCGGCAGTGCGGCGCCGTCGCACACGGCCAGCAAGCGTCGGCGCGTGAGCGGCCCGAAACGCAGGCTGTCGCATAACCCGGCCAGCATGTCCGCATCGGCCTGCGTGCGCGTGAAGCCGGCGTCGGTCAAGCCGAGCGGTGCGTCCAATGCGATGGTGGTGAGCTGGCGCCATAACAACGCATGGTCGCGCTGTTCGCGCAGCCGCACGGCCATTTGCGCGGCGCCGCGCAAGCGCAGAAACGGGATCTCGTCGATGCGTTCCAGCAAGGCATCCAGGCTGCCGAAATGCGCCAGCAGCACGGCTGCCGATTTGGCGCCGATGCCGGTGATGCCGGGTATGTTGTCGATCGCATCGCCGCATAGCGCCAGATAGTCGGCAATCTGATGCGCATGCACGCCATGGCGGGCCTTTACCCCGTCCATGCCCCAGCGCAAGTTGCGCGCGTAATCCCACTGTTCGTCGTGCTCGAACAGCAACTGCGACAGATCCTTGTCGGCCGACACGATCACCCCGCGCAAGCCTTGCGCGCGCACGCTGTGCAAGGCGCTGCCGATCAGATCGTCGGCCTCGTACTCGCGATGCGCCAGCACGCTCAGGCCCAGTGCCGCGCACAGCGCCTTGCAATGCGCAAACTGGCGCCGCAATGCATCCGGCGCCGGCTCGCGGTTGCCTTTGTAGGCTGGGTAGATGGCATGCCGAAAGCAGCTGTCCAACGCTTCGTCGAAGGCAATGGTGATGTACTGCGGGCGCTCGCGTTCCAGCAGGTCCAGCAGAAAACGCGCAAAGCCGTGCACCGCATTGGTCGGCCAGCCTTGCGCGTCCTGAAACTCGTCCGGGATCGAATGCCAGGCGCGAAACACGTACAGGCTGGCATCGATCAGATACAGCGGCTCCGGGCGCGGACCGCCCGGCAGCGCCGCGGCAATGGCACCCGGCAGCGTACTCATGGGGTCCAGTCGCGCAACAAGGCGCGCGGGTCCGGACGCTCGCGCTCCGGCACCTGCATGCGCGGCGTGCCGATATGGATGAAGCCGGCGATGCGCTCGTTTTCGCCCAGGCCCAGATAGCCGCTGACGGCCGGGTCGTAGGCCATCCAGGCGGTCAGCCACTGCGCGCCGAAGCCATGCGCCTGCGCGGCCTGCAGCAATGCAAAACACACGCAGCCGGCGGTGAGCAGCTGTTCCTGCTCGGGCACCTTGTGCTCGGGGCGCAGCGAGGCGATGACCACGATCGCCAACGGTGCGTCGCTGAAGCGGTTGTGGTCTTTTTCAACTACGGCTGGTGGTGCCAGCGGATCAGCGGCCTGGGTGCGTTCGGCCAGAAAGTCGCCCAGGGCATGCCGCGCGTCGCCGCTGATGCGCAAGAAACGGAACGGCACCAGCTTGCCGTGGTCGGGCACCCGCACGGCCGATGTCAGCATGCGCAGCAAGGTGTCTTCATCCGGGCCGGGCTCGCCCAATTGTTTGGAGGGGACCGAACGACGCGCGTCCAGCGCCTGTAGCGAATACGGTGCATGCATAATTTGCGGTTCTGGGCGACGAATGCGTCAATTATAGACGGGCCCTTCCCAACGCCCGCCGCATGATGGCCGGCCGGGTGACGCCTGCTGCAATGGCATCGCCCCTTCCTGCCCGCTCCTTCAGCGTTGTCCGATGACCCAGTTCGTGTCCACCGATCCTCTGCCCAGCCGCAACCCGCAACTGCTCGATCAGGTGCGCGATATCGTGCTGGTGCCGTTGGCCGATGCGTTTATCGACGTGCAGGACGCGCTGGCCGAGGCGTTGTTCCGCCTGGCGGCCGATGCCGGCGCGGCCCAGAACGATTTCATGGAAGCCATCCAGGCCTTGCGGCAGCAGCGCGAGCCGATCACCGCGCGCTTTCGCGGGCATCTGGCCAAGGCCTGGCAGGGCCTGGAGTCCGCGCGGCCGTTGTCGGCCGAACGCACGTTGGCACGCGGCGCGGCCGGGCTGACCCTGCTGCCCGAACAGGATCTTGAAGTCCGTCTGGCGGTGCGTAATCTGGCCGGCGCGTTGCAGCATCAATGGCGGCCGGAATTGATGCGGCTCAATCGCTATCTGGGCTTCATCGCCGGCGGGCTGCGCATCGATGGCGACAGCAATCCGTTCGGCCCTGAGCACCTAGGCGTGGCGCTGTACGAGGCCTTCCAGGGCGTAACGCTGGCGGCGAAGGTGCATCTGGCGGTCATCAAGGTCTGCGAGCAGCAGCTGATGCCGCGCGTAGGCCAGCGCTACGCAGAGCTGGAACAGGCGTTGGCGCAGGTTGCCAGCCTGCGCGAGTTGCCGCAAGCGCGCCATCGCCGCGGCGGCATCCCGCGCCAGGGCAAGACCGGCAACGAGGACACCACCGAGACGCCGGACTGGATCGCACGGTTCTTTGCCGACTGGTCCGGCGGGCAGGGGGCATTGGTCGACGTCAAGGTGATCGACGTGCATCTGCGCAGCGGCCGCGAAGTGCTGCCGGCCGCGTTGCACCAGCGTCTGCAACAGGCGCGCCACCTGCGCGAGCCCGATACCGGGCGGTTGGAGTCGGCCGCGCAGCGGCGGCTGTCGCCCCGCGAGGTGGTTTCGGCGTTGTCGCTGCTGCAGACCATGCCCGGCGCCGGGTTCGACAGCATCGACGACGGGCAGCGTGGCTTGCCGCACGCACTGCGGCAGCACCTCATGCGCGCGGCTGCCTCGCTTGGCGTCGACCCGGTCACCACCTGCCTGGACCCCAACGATGCCGATGCGCTGGACCTGATCGCGCTGCTGTTCGACGCGATTCTGGTGCAGAGCCAGCTTTCCGATGCGCAACGCCGCCTGCTGGGGCAGTTGCTGGTGCCGATGGCCAAGATGGCGATGCTCGACGGCCATCTGTTCGTGCGCGATGGCCACCCGGCGCGCCGTCTGCTCAATCTGCTGGTGGATGCCTGCGACGGCAATGGCGGCGAAAGCGCGGCCGAACAGGCCTTGCTGGCGCAGGTGGAGGCGGCAGTCGTCACCATCGTGCGCGACTTCGACGAGCATCCAGCGGTGTTCTTGGCGTTGGAAGCCGAGTTCGGCGCCAGTTACGAGCAGTACCGGCGACGCGTTGAGATTGCCGAGCGCCGCGCCAACGAATTGCAACGTGCCGAAGAACGCCGCGAACGGGCACGCAGCATTGCCGCCCAGGCGCTGGCCGAGCGGCTGGCACGCGGATCGCTGCCGCCGGTGGTGGAGCACTTTCTCAGCCGCGTCTGGCATCCGAGCGTGCAACAGGCTGCGTTGCGCGCCGATGGCGCCGGCCCGGGCCCGGACGCCGCCATTGCAGTGGGCGACGCCGTGTTGGCGCAGCTGACGCCTGCGCGCAGCGATACCGGGCTGGATGCACAGCGTGCGCCGTTGCTGCAGGCGTTTGCGTTGGCCGGGTTGGGGCCGCGCGAGGCCGAACAGGCCTTGCAGGAATTGCTGCGCGCGCTGGTGCCCACGCCAGCTGCTGCCCATGCGGAAGCGCTTGCCCCCACCCTGACCGCATTGAGCTTGGTGCCCAGCCCCGCCGACCCGGTGGCAGAGCCGTTGACTCCGATGCTCGATGCGGGCGGGCAGGTGGAGTTCGACCGCATCACCGCTGACTTCTTTCGCGCCATGGCAATCGGCACCAGCCTGGACTTCGTCGACCGCGAAGGCCGTGTCCAACCGGGCAAGCTGTCGTGGATCAGCCCGATTTCCGGGCGGCTGATGTTCGTCAATCGGCGCGGCGGGCGGCTGTGCGTGTCCTCGCCGGAAGAGCTGGCCATGATGGTCTGGCTGGATCGCCTGCGCCTGCACCGTGAAGAAGACGCTTTCTACAGCGCTATGCAGGACGTGGTCGACGGGCTGGACGCGTCTGACCCCCCTCAAGGCTTAACCCCCGCAGGCGTATAACGGGTGCCGGCAGGCTCCACCGCAAGGTTGCGGGCTACGATGTCTCCTTGACACGCAAACCCTGGGCGGTCACGAGTAAAGTGAGAGCTGCGTCACACTTAACGAACGAGCGAAACGCCTACCATGCGAGGGCGGAATTTGGGGCCGCGTCTGTTTTTACTCGTTTGAATATTTTCACGCCTGCAGAGGCGGGGAGCCTTTGCGCATGACTTTTCAGCCCAGTCCGTCGGGACATCCGGGCCGTGACCAACGCTTGCTCGAGCAGGCGCACGACGTGTTCGTGCCCGCGCTGGTGCAGGTGTTTGCAGCTGCAGTCGCACATTTCGATGATGTCCTGTTCGATCGCGCCGAATCCGCCGGCGCGTCACAGTTGCTGTTTCTCGATGGCATGCGCGAGCTGCGCCGCAAGCGCGAAGACGTGACCACCCAATTCCGCCAACAGCTGGAAGACGGCTGGCAGGCGCTGTTGCTCGGCACGCCGTTGTCGGCCGAAGTGGTACTGGCCGGCGACATGGGCACCGGCCCGCTCAGTCTGGTGCCCGAGCACGTACTCGAATCGCGGCTGGCAGTGCGCAACCTGGCCACCGTGCTGCTGCGCGATTTCAAGCAGGTGCTGGCGCGTGTCGATCGCCGCCTGGGCTGGATTGCCGGTGGCCTGGAACTGGTGGCCGACACCAATCCGTTCGGTCCGGAACATCTTGGCGTGGCGATCCACGAAGCGTTCGCCACCTGCGATCTGGCGCCGGAAGTGCGCCTGGTCGTGATCAAGCTGTGCGAGCGCGACCTGGCCGAACCGATCGGCAAGTTGTATGCGCGTCTGGACGAAACTCTGGTCAAGGCCGGCGTGATGCCGGAAATTTCGCAGCCCAAGCGCCCGCCGCCGCGCATGCAGCCACGTGGCGAGACGCCCGAAGCGCGCGCGCAGGCCGACGCTTATGGCGGCGATGCCGAAATGGGCGGCGACGATCAGAACGACCAATACGCGCCAGCCTGGGCCAATCGCTTCCTGGACCGCTGGGCGCATAGCCGCGGCCGCATGCAGGCCGCCGCGCAACGCGGCCATGCCGATGGTGGCGGCGCTGGCGGCATGGAAGGCGAGGCCGATCATCCTGGCGGCAGCCAGGGCATGCTGCTGGATGCACTGCATGAACTGTTGCAGCAGACCCGTAGCGTGCGCGACAGCACGGCCTCGGCTGCGTCGGTAGCAGTGGGCCAGCAACGCCCGCTGAGCCAGCGCGAAATGATGTCGGTGCTGTCGTTGCTGCAGGCCACGCCCAGCGCAACGCTGCAGGCGGCCATCGGCGACGACAACGAATCGCTTGCGCAGCGTCTGAAGAACGAAGTGCTCAACAGCGCTACGCGTCTGGGCGTGGACCCGGCCACCGCAAAGCTGGACCCGATGGACGAGGATGCGATCGACCTGGTCGGCATGCTGTTCGACGTGATGCTGGACGAGCGCGATCTGGAAAACCGCTCGCGCGAAATGATCGGCCGGCTGGTAGTGCCCTTCGTCAAAGTGGCGCTGCTGGACCGCAAGATGTTCGTGCAGAAGACTCACCCGGCGCGGCGCCTGCTCAATTCGCTTGCCGAGGCCTGCGAGGGCAACAACGGCGACAGCGCCGCCGAGCGCGTGCTGATGGGCAAGGTCGAAGAAATCGTCGACCGTCTGGTGGCCGAATTCAACGAGAACCTGGCGATCTTCCTGACCCTGGAAGAAGAGTTCCGCGACTTCCTGTCGCAGCACCGCCGCCGTGTGGAAATTGCCGAGCGCCGCGCCACCGAAACCCAGCGCGGCCAGGAAAAACTGGAGCTGGCGCGCAACCGCGCGCTGGCGGAGCTGGAGCAGCGCGTGCTGGCCGGTGCGCCGTTGCCCAAGGCGGTGGAAGACTTCCTGCGCCAGCCGTGGCTGCATCACCTGACCATGGCGATCCTGCGCGACGGCGATGAAGGTCCCGGCACGGTCGAGGCATTGGCGCTGGCCGATGGCGTGCTGGAAGAACTGAGCGAGGCGCGCCGCCACATCATCGGCAAGCCGTGGCTGCAGGTCTGGCAACCGGCGCTGCATCGCGTGTTCGCCAGCGTTGGTCTGCATGGCGACGCGGTGGTGGTGGCGATCACCGCATTGCACGACACCTTGCAGGCCATCGCCGAGGCACGCCCGGAGCTGGAAAAAGCCTTGCCGGAACTGCCGCAGGTCAACCTGCCGCCGCCAGCGGCCGAAAGCGTCAGCGTAGTGCTGGGTGCCGAAGCGGTGGCGCAGAGCATCGACAGTGCCGACGCCGAACGGTTCCGTGCGATGGACATCGGCACCTGGCTGGATTTCGTCGACAAGGACGGCAAGGTGCAGGCCGGCAAGCTGTCGTGGGTCAGCCCGATCTCGCAGCGGCTGTTGTTCGTCAACCGCCGCGGTGTGCGTTTCTGCGTCGCTTCGCCGGAAGAACTGGCGGTGATGGTGCGGCTGGGGCGCCTGCGCGAACACATCAACGATGGCGCGTTCGACAGTGCGATGCAGGGCGTGATCGACCGGCTGGATCCGCTGCACAACAACGGCACGGTGCACTGAGCGATTGCACGGACTGCGCAGCGCTGTCGCTGCGCGACGGAGGCTGTATCGCCGTCTTCGGCGAGCGTGCTTTGAAGAGTGGATATGCGTCGCTGGCGCGACCATCGCGAGGGTCTTGCTGTGCCGGCGTTTGGGCTCCTGGAGCCGTCGGGCTCCTGCGGCAGGCGCCGGATGTTTGAGGCGTCGTGGCGGTTCGGATGGCCAGGCGACTCTTTCGAAGTGACTCATCGGCAGGCGCGGAATCATTGCAGCAGCAAACGCGACGTGTGCTGCCTTGTCGCGCAATATGTAAGCGCTGCATTTGCGATCGGATTGCGCAACACGCTTAGAGCGGCTAACAAAACGTAGCGAGCATTCGCCAGGTGGGTGTGGACGGCTCGGAGGAACCGGAGTGTACGCGTGGTACATGCCGCACCGAGCACCGGCCGCGCCCGCTTGGCGGTGAGCACAGTCCTTTTGTCAGCCGCTCTTAACCGACGCATTGCCCTGACGCATGCACTCCGGCAACCACGCCCGCGATGACTGCATCCCAGAGCGCAGTCTTCAGCCCGATGCCGGGCCAATGAACTCCAGCGCCCGCGCGATCACCGAGGCGTGATCGACCATCCGGTTATGGCCCAGTCCTTCGGTACTGAACAGCTGCGCGCCTGGCCAGAGTGCGGCAAAGCGTGCGCCTTCTTCCCACGGCGTCTCGCGGTCGCGGCGGTCGTGGATGATCAGCGCCGGGCGATCGAAGTGCGGCAGATGCGCGGTCGCATCGAAGTCGGCAAAACACTTGCCGGTGAGCTGGATCAGCCAATTTTCGAACGGTGCGAATGCGCCGGGTGCGATGCCGAAGGCGCGGAACTGACGTTGCGCGCTGGCGGCTGGCGCCACCAGCGGGGCGATCAACACATAACGGGCCGGACGCCATGCCGGGTCGTCGGCAAATACCACCGATGCCGCACCCAGCGAGTGGCCGATGAACACCGCAGGGCGGCCAAAGCGCTCGCCGATCTGGCGCAGTATCTTTACGAAATGCGGCATGTTGCTGATCCTGCCGCTGCTCAGGCCATGTGCCGCCTGATCGAACGCGAGCACCGCATAGCCAAGTGCGCGCAGCTGCGGCACCCAGGCCGTAAAGCGCAGGCCATAGCTGGCCCAGCCATGCGACAGCAGCACATACGGCTGCTGCGCAGGGTCGCCCCATCGGTAGACGGCGATGTCGATGCCGTCGATGCGCAGGGTTTGCTGCTGCACATCGGTCAACGTCGCGGCGATGGTGGCCGCCTGCCGGCGCCCGGCCGCACCCGGGGTGACGAAACGGCGCGCCAGAGAGCGGCCCGTCGGGCCGGGGGCCAGCCGGCTGATGCCGCTCATTAGGCCGCGGAGCAGCCGCGCACGCAATTTGGCGATGGACGAGCTCATGGGGGAGTCCTTGTAGGGGAGGGCGCGTCGAACATCTTGTCGCCGACAAGATGCGACACAAGTCTGCCGATTGAATCTTGTCAGCGTCAAGATGATCTGCTCCACTGAGCTCCCGATAAACGAAGCCGCCATGTCGCGATCAGACGTTCCTGCTGGCTATCACCATGGCGATCTGCCGGCCGCATTGCGTCGCGCTGGCTGGGAGCTGGTCGGCGAATCGGGCGTGCGTGGGCTGACCTTGCGCGAATGTGCGCGCCGCGCCGGGGTCTCGCATGCCGCACCCGCGCACCACTTCGGCTCGCTGGACGGGTTGTTGGCGGAAGTGGCGGCCGATGGCTACGAACGCATGCTCGCGCGCATCCACGCAACCCAGCAGGAACTTGCCAACCCGCTGCTGGGCTGTGGACTGGGCTACCTGCGATTCGCCATCGACTATCCGCAGCAGTTCCGGCTGATGTTGGGCCTGGACCTGCGTTCGCGCAGCCTGCCACGGCTGCTACAGGCCAGCGAGGCAGCCATGGCCTGTCTGCGCGACACGGTGCGCATACAGTGGAGTGCCCGTCACGGCAGCGCGCCAGACGCCGAGCTGCTGGAACAGCGCACCCTGCTGGCGTGGAGCGCAGTGCACGGCTATGCGTCGCTGGCGATCGACCGCAAGCACGACGCCTTGCGCGCGTTTGCGCCGGAACTGGTGTTCGCCCCGTTGCTGCATGCGGTGCTTGAACCCTGAGGCGCGATCTGCGAGGAAAACGCGGTACCGGCTGACGTGCGACCTGGCCGACAGCCAGCGCAGCACACGTGCCAGGCGCCGCGGCCGCGCTCTGCTAGCATCGCCGCACTGAGCGCGAGACCGGAGCAACCCATGGCTGTGCAGGTGCTGGTGCTGAAAGAACACGCAGCGGGCGAACGTCGGGTGGCGGCAACGCCGGAAACGGTCAAGAAGCTGGTCGCGCTTGGCGCCAGCGTGTGGATCGAGCCGGACGCCGGCCGCGCCAGCAGCATGGACGATGCGGCGTATCTGCAGGCCGGTGCGCAACTTGCCACCGTACACACGCTTGATCAGGCCGACATGCTGCTCTGTGTGCAGGCACCGCCGACCGAGGTCTTGCTGTTGTGCAAACCGCAGACGGTGGTGATCGGCATGCTCGCACCCGATGCCGACCCGGCGCGTGCGCAGGCATTTGCCACGCGCGAACTGGTCGCATTTCCGCTGGAGCGCCTGCCGCGCACCACGCGTGCGCAATCGATGGACGTGCTGAGTTCGCAAGCCGGCATGGCCGGTTACAAGGCGGTGTTACTGGCCGCGCAACTGGCGCCGCGGTTCTTCCCGATGCTCACCACCGCCGCGGGCACGATGCGCCCCTGCAAGGTGGTGGTGATCGGTGCGGGCGTGGCCGGCTTGCAGGCGATCGCCACGGCCAAACGGCTGGGCGCGCAGGTGGAAGGCTTCGACGTGCGCCCGGAAACCCGCGAGCAGATCGCATCCCTGGGCGCGCGCTTTCTGGATCTGGGCGTCAGCGCTGCCGGCGAAGGCGGCTACGCACGCCAACTCACCGACGACGAACGCGCCGAGCAGCAGCGCCGCCTGGCCGAGCATCTCAAAGGCGTGGATGTGGTGGTCTGCACTGCGGCCGTGCCGGGGCGACCGGCGCCAAAGATCGTGACCACGGAGATGGTGCAGGGCATGCGCGCCGGCAGCGTGATCGTGGATCTGGCTGCGGAAACCGGCGGCAATTGCGCGGCCACGCGTCCCGGCGAAACCGTCGATCTCGATGGCGTGGTGGTCGCCGGGCCGCTCAATCTGGCAAGCCAGGGCGCCGTGCATGCCAGCGAGATGTTCGCGCGCAACGTCTACGCGTTCGCCGCGTTGTTGATCAGCGACGGTGCGCTGTCATTCGACTGGGACGATGAGTTGCTGGCGAAGACGCGTTGGTCGGCCACACTGGCGGCCTAGCGCGCTGCGTGCGCTTTGAGTCGCGCAGTGGCTGTTCTAAGTGTCGCTGGTGCGCGATGGGGGTGACCGTCAAGGCTTGATTGCACGCCGTCGCGCTGCTGCGCCGCCAGTGCGGCGGCGTTCAATCGTCCGTCGGAGGGTGGTCGCGTAACCAGGCGCTGCGTTCGGCCGGACTCATCTTCTGCCAGCGTTGTTGCAGCTCATTGCGCTGTTGCGGGTTGAGCGCGCGCATGCGGTCGAACAAGGCCTTGGCTTCGCGGCGCTGGTCCGGGCTCATGTTGCGGAAGCGGTCCATGCCGGCCTTGGCCTGCTTGCGCTGTTCGGGAGTCATGTCCAGCCAGCGACTGGCATGCCGGTACATGCGCGGACGTTCTTCGGGCACATCGTTCCAGCGCTCGCGCAGCGCATCGATCAACACCTGGCGCTGTTGCTGGGTCAGCTTGTCCCACTCCGGCATCGGCGTCTCGTTGCGTGGGCCTGGGCCATGCGGGCCGTGTCCGTCCATCGGCGGTGGCCCTGGCGGGCCCGGCGGCGGGCGGTCCTGTGCCAACAGCGACGCGCACGGCCCGGCGCAGAGCAGCAGGGTCAACAGCAGGCGGGTGGTGCGGGTCATCGTGCTCATTCCATGGCCAAAGCGGTATCGGACCCGAGCCAGACATACAGGTCGGGGTTCTGGGTCAGCAGGTCGTCGGTGTCGGTGCCGGCGCTGTTGCCGGCCACTGCCTGGGTCGGCGCGACGCTTGTGGGTGCAGTGTCGCCCGGTCGCAGTTGCAGGCCGATAGCGACGGCCAGCAGACCCGAACAGGCGGTGGCCAGCAACCAGTAGCCGCGGCGTGGACGCGGCGCCGACGCGTGGCGTGCCTGGCGCAGGCGTGCCAGGGTCTGCGGCGGCAGGCTGGTGAGCGCGGCGGCATGCAGTTGGCGCAGTTGCGCATCGAACTGGGCCGGATCGTGGGAGCGGTTCACAGGAAATCCTCGAACTGTTTTTGTAACGCGTCGCGCGCGCGCGACAGGTGAGTTTTGACCGAGCCTTCGGAGCAGCCCATCGCCTTGGCGGTGGTGGCCACATCCAGGTCTTCCAGCACGCGCAGCGTGAACGCCTCGCGCTGGCGCGCCGGCAGGCTACGCAACGCCTCAACCAGCCGTTGGTAGGCCTGCTGATGTTGCTGCGCGCCGACCGGGCCGATGCCGGGGTCGGCCCACTCGATCGGGCCTTCGTCATCGGCGCGCTCGGCCGGTGCCCAGAATTTCAGCCGGAACGTGCGGCGGCGCTGCAGGTCGATGATGCGGCTGCGCAGGATGCTCCAGAACAGCGGTGTCCATTCCTCGGCCGGCCGTTCACGGTAGCCGAGCAGCTTGACCATGGCGTCCTGCACGGCATCCAGCGCGTCTTCGCGGTGACGCAGACCGGCCTCGGCAAAACGGAACGCACGCGGACCGATGCCCGCCAAAAAGGCATCCAGCGACACGGGGACGGCGGCGGCCGTTGTAGAAGGCTGCGGATCGAAAGGGGTTCCCACCAGCACAGCGTAGCTTCCGCGAAGACGATACGACGTCAACGGCCCAGCGCCGATTCGGTTGACATGCCCGATGCGTGGGTATGATCGGCGGGCCGCACCGGCCAGTGGAGCGAAAGACGATGAGCGACGGGTTCGTAGCGCTGTACATCTTCATGCTGGCGGCCATCGCCGGCCACGTGATCATCTCGCGGGTGCCGGTGATCCTGCATACCCCGCTGATGTCCGGCTCCAACTTCATCCACGGCATCGTGCTGATCGGCGCGATGGTGGTGCTTGGGCATGCCGACACCACGCTGGAAAAAGCGCTGGGGTTCGTCGCGGTGGTGCTGGGCGCGGGCAATGCAGCCGGCGGCTATGTGGTGACCGAGCGGATGCTGGACATGTTCAAATCCAGCAAGCCGGATCCGGCCAAGCGCGACGCGAAAGATTGAACGTACGGCGCCTACGCATCGCATCGCAGCGGTGCTGGCCGCGGCCGTGCTTGTCCCGCTGCTCGGCTTCGCGCTGGGCTTCCTGGCTTATGTGCTGCCGTTCGGGCAGATGTCCTTCTCTGGAGCGTGGCTGCTGATGCACCTTTTGCCGATCCTCATCAAGAGTAGCTACCTGATCGCCGCGACCCTGTTCCTGCTCGGCCTGCAACGCATGGCCTCTCCCAGGACCGCGCGTAGCGGCATCCGCTGGGCGGGGCTGGGCATGCTGATCGCCACGGTGGCCACGTTCTTCCTGCCGGAACTGCACAACGTGCCGCTGATCCTGGCAGCGCTGGCCATCGGCACCGGGGTGGCGTGGTGGTCGGCCAAGAAGGTGGCCATCACCGACATGCCGCAGATGGTGGCGCTGTACAACGGCATGGGCGGCGGCTCGGCGGCGGCGATTGGCGCGGTGGAGCTGCTGCGGTTTTCCTTCTTCGCCAATCGCGACACTGCGCACTGGAGCGCGCAGGCGATCGCCGAACTGGCGGCGCGGCGGCCGGACACCACCACGGTGATGCTGGCGGTGATCGGCTCGGCGATCGGGGCGGTGTCGTTGTCCGGCTCGATCATCGCCTGGGCCAAACTGGACGGCCGGCTTGACCGACGGGTGACCTTCCCCGGCCAGCAGGCGGTCAATCTGCTGGTGGCGCTGGCAGTCCTGGCACTCGGCATCTGGGCCGCCACCAGCCTGCAGCCGCTGGCGATCATCGCCTTCTTCGCCGTGGCGCTCGCGCTGGGCGTGTTGATGACGCTGCCGATCGGCGGTGCCGACATGCCGGTGGTGATTTCGCTCTACAACGCTTTTACCGGCCTGGCGGTGGCGTTTGAAGGTTATGTGCTGGGCAATGAGGCATTGATCATTGCCGGGATGATGGTGGGCGCGGCCGGCATTCTGCTGACCCGGCTGATGGCCAAGGCGATGAACCGGCCGATCAGCGGCGTGCTGTTTTCCAACTTCGGTGGCGGCGGGCAGGCGCAGGAGATCAGCGGCGCGCAAAAACCCATCGAGGCCAGCGATGTGGCCGCGATGATGGCCTTCGCCGAACGGGTGGTGATCGTGCCCGGCTACGGCATGGCGGTGGCGCAGGCGCAGCACAAGATCTGGGAGCTGGCGCAGCGGCTGATCGCGCGCGGGGTCAAGGTGAAGTTTGCGATCCACCCGGTCGCCGGGCGCATGCCGGGGCATATGAACGTGCTGCTGGCCGAAGCCGGCGTCCCGTACGACCTGATCGCCGACATGGACGACATCAATCCCGAGTTCGCCAGCACCGATGTGTCGCTGGTGATCGGCGCCAACGACGTGGTCAACCCGGTCGCCAAGACCGACCCGGCCAGCCCGATCTACGGCATGCCGATCCTGGACGTGGTCAATTCACGCAATACGGTGGTGATCAAGCGCGGCAAGGGCACCGGCTTTGCCGGCATCGAAAATGCGCTGTTCTACGCCGACAACACCCGCATGCTCTACGGCGACGGTGCCGAAGCGGCCAGCGCGCTGGTCAGCGAGCTAAAGGCGCTGGATGGGGGCGGGCATTGAGGTCTCGTAAGACTGATGTCGCGGATGCACTTGAGAAGCCGATTGGTCGAGGGCGGTGTGCTCGCTGCCAAGTTCCTTGCAGCTGAGGCGCAGATCGGCAGCTCACGCGTGATCTATCCGCAATCTCCAGCCAGTCGCAAACAAGCTGCCGAGCTTTCGAGTCGCAGCAGTGTCCAGAGGTAGTCCAACGCTCAGCTCGTCGAGGGTGCGGTGCCCTCACCGCTTGCGGGACACGCCGTGAATCCGTCCTTGGAGGCTCCTTGGCGGCATCCATGCCGCCAAGGGTCCCGCAATCGGCGAGGACACCGCACCAGAGAGTTGGTCGGCTGCTTTCTTGAAAGCGTGCTGCGGGTCTTGCGCCGCGCTATGCAAATGAAAGTGTTTGGATTGCGTGTTTGAAGCCGGTCTGCTGCTCGGCTTGCGATGAGAAGGTGGTGAGAAGCTGGTCGACGCACAGTGACCCGATCAGCGCACGTCATGCCCTGCTCGCAACCACACACACCGACCAGCTTGACTGGTCCTTGCCCACCCACCGTCGCGGGACCTTTGGCGGCATGGATGCCGCCAAAGAGCTTACAAGGGCGTACTTGCAGCGTGTCCCGCGACGGTGGGCGGGCAAGGGCCCTGCAGCCAAGTCGCAGAGCTCCGGGCATCGCTGCGTCGTCACAAAGAGGCACGACAGCCTTCGAAGAACAGCGCCATCTGGATCTGTATGACCGAGGCATCCGCTTCAACGCATTGCTGCTTCGGCTACCGCGACAACTGCGCCTTGCTCAGCGCGCAGCCCACCACGCCACGACCACCGCTGCGAAATAACACAGCAGGTCGAACGCATTATTGGCCAGTTGCAGCAGGGTCCAGGCCAGGCGCGGGCCCATTTTCTGGGCCGAGGTCCACGGGTCCAGGCCCAGCGACCCGCCCAGTTGCGCCGAGGCAATGCCCCAGTTGGCACCGACGATGATCAATGCGGTGGTCGCCACCGCCACGCCGATACGCAACCTGCCGGCGCGCAGTGTGCCCAGGCGCAGCATCCAGACCACTTCCAGTGCAACCAGTACCGCCATCCAGCCGGCCTGGTTGCCGAGCGCAAGGGCGATGAGCAGCCAGGCGATGAGGGCGGTGACGCTTCCCAGCAACAGGAGCGGGGGCCAGAGCCAGTGGGCGCTTCTGGCGGACGCGGAGGTGGGCGGCATTGGAGCTCCTGACAGTGCACACATGATAGAGCGCATGCCGCACTTTGCGACGCACTGCATTGGTAGATGGAATGCAGCGTCGTTGAAGGGATTGGCGGCCAGCGGCGGCGGCGCCATCGCGGTCGGCTAGAATGGCCGACTTGCGCGCGTCCGGCGCGGCCCCATATCCAGCCCATGTACTCCCGTAGCAGCGAACCCGTCCAGTTCGAACGCGATTGCGATGCCGTCATGGTGCCGCAGGGCGATTCGGTGACCCTGCCCGCAGGCAGTTATGGCTATATCACCCAGGCCCTGGGTGGCAGCTACACGGTCTTTGTCGAAGGCAATCTGTTCCGCATTGCCGGCAAGGATGGCGATGCGATCGGCAAGGAGGCCCCGCCGGGGCTGGAATTGCCCGCCAACGCCAGCGACGAAGAAGTGGAAGCACTGGTGTGGCAGCAGTTGCGCACCTGCTTCGACCCGGAAATTCCGTTCAATATCGTCGATCTGGGCCTGGTCTACGAAGCGGTGGTCAGCCATCGCGAAGAGGACAATCAGCGCCGGGTGGACGTCAAGATGACGCTCACCGCGCCCGGCTGCGGCATGGGCGAGATCCTGGTCGACGACGTGCGCAGCAAGGTGGAAATGATCCCCACCATTGCCGAGGCCGATGTCGAGCTGGTGTTCGACCCGCCGTGGGGCCGGCATATGATGTCCGAAGCGGCCCGTCTCGAGACCGGCATGCTCTGATCGTCAGGCGCCATGTCCGCAGATGTGGCGCCGTGTCCTTTCGCCCGCCATACAGGAATCTTCCGGTGTCCGTGTCCTTCGCTTCCACCCGTTCTCCGTCGCCGCGCAGCGCCGACGAACTGTCCGTGATCCTGGCCGCGCCCGGTTTCGGGCTGCATTTCACCGACCACATGGTCGCCATTTCCTGGAACAACGAGCAGGGCTGGCACGACGCGCAAGTGCGTGCCTATGGCCCGCTGCAGTTGGACCCGGCCGCGTCGGTGCTGCATTACGGCCAGGAGATCTTCGAAGGCATCAAGGCCTACCGGCATGCCGATGGCTCGATCTGGACCTTCCGCCCGCAGTCCAACGGCGAACGCCTGCAGCGCTCGGCGCGTCGTCTGGCGCTGCCGGAATTGCCGGTGGACCTGTTTGTCGAATCGCTGCGCCAGCTGGTGGCCGTGGATGCCGGCTGGGTGCCGTCGGCGCCGGAGACCAGCCTGTATTTCCGCCCGTTCATGATCGCCGATGAGGCCTTTCTGGGCGTGCGCGCCGCGCACAAGGCCTCGTACTACGTGATCGCCAGTCCGGCCGGCCCGTACTTCGCCAAGGGCGTGGCGCCGGTGTCGATCTGGTTGTCCACCGAATACGCACGTGCGGCCAAGGGCGGCACCGGCGCGGCCAAGTGCGGCGGCAACTACGCCGCTTCGCTGCTGCCGCAGCAGAAAGCCTATGCGCAGGGCTGCTCGCAGGTGCTGTTTCTGGATCCGGTCGAAGGCAAGTACATCGAAGAACTGGGCGGCATGAACGTGTTCCTGGTCTACCAGGACGGCAGCCTGGTGACCCCGGAACTGTCCGGCAGCATCCTGGAAGGGATCACCCGCGACAGCATCCTGCAGCTGGCCCGCGACCGCGGCATGCGTGTGGTCGAGCGCAAGGTGTCCATCGACGAATGGAAGCAGGGCGTGGCGTCGGGCGAGATTGTCGAAGTGTTTGCCTGCGGCACCGCCGCGGTGGTCACCCCGATCGGTGAGCTCAAGGGCGACGGCTTTGCGGTGGGCGATCTGTCCGCGCCGGCGGGCGAGGTGACCATGTCGCTGCGCCAGGAATTGACCGATATCCAGTACGGCCGCGTGCCGGACCGGCATGGCTGGTTGGTACGTTTGTCCTGAGTCAGCGCTACAGCGTCAAAAACAGGCCTCTGCGCGTCAGCGCAGGGGCTTTTTTTTGCCTGCCATGCAGCAGAGCGACATGCATCCCGTCAAAAAACTGTGGGAAGCGGACTGAGCAGACATGACGCTTGTCACAAAACTGATATTTAAGTTTCAAAAGTGTCGATTTCGTATTGTCCAGTCTGGTTGGAGTGGGATAGGTTCGCTGAACGGATCAATAACAGGGGATTGATTCGGGGACTCGGCGCCGACCTATGCAGGCGGTGCCGGATTACACCGCCAAGGCGGTTCTCTTTGATTTGGAAGGGAATTCGATGTCGAACGAGTCATTCCGCAAGCGTCCTCGCACGCTTACCGTCCTGGGCGCCACCGCGCTGACCTCCCTGTTGCTGGCAACACCTGCGTTTGCCGGTGAGGTCTACCTGGACGGTCTTGCCACTGCCCAGACCCACCAGAAATTCATTGTGACCTACAAGGACGGCAGCACTGCGCTGGCCAGTCCCACTGTGCTCAGCACCTCGCTGCGCACCGCCGCACGCGCGGTTCCGGCCAAGGCCGGCAAGGCGCTGGGTCTGAACGCGGTGCGCCGTCTGGCGCTGGGGCCCGAGCTCATCAAGGCCGACCGCGCGCTGGACCGTGCCGAGGCCGAGACCCTGATGCGGCAACTGGCCGCCGACCCGAACGTGCAGAGCGTGGAAGTGGACCAGATCCTGCGCGCCACGCTGACCCCGAACGACACCCGGCTGTCCGAGCAGTGGGGCTTTGGCACCACCAATGCCGGCCTCAACATCCGTCCGGCCTGGGACAAGGCCACCGGGACCGGCGTCGTGGTGGCGGTGATCGACACCGGCATCACCACGCATGCCGACCTCAGCGCCAATATCCTGCCCGGCTACGACTTCATCAGCGACGCGACGGCTGCGCGCGATGGCAATGGCCGCGACAGCAACCCTGCAGACGAGGGCGACTGGTATGCCGCCAACGAGTGCGGCACCGGGATTCCGGCCTCCAATTCCAGTTGGCACGGCACCCATGTGGCCGGCACGGTCGCTGCGGTGACCAACAACAGCACCGGCGTGGCCGGTACCGCCTACAACGCCAAGGTCGTGCCGGTGCGCGTGCTCGGCAAGTGCGGCGGCTCGTTGTCGGACATCTCCGACGCCATCGTGTGGGCGTCGGGCGGCAGCGTCAGCGGCATTCCGGCCAACGCCAACCCGGCCGAGGTCATCAACATGTCGCTCGGTGGTGGCGGTGCCTGCTCGACCACCATGCAGAACGCCATCAGCGGTGCGGTGTCGCGCGGCACTACTGTGGTGGTGGCGGCCGGCAACAGCTCGGCCAACGTGTCCGGCTCGCTGCCGGCCAACTGCGCCAACGTGATCGCGGTGGCGGCCACCACCTCGGCGGGTGCCAAGGCCAGCTATTCCAACTTCGGCGCCGGCATCGATGTGTCCGCGCCCGGCTCGGCGATCCTGTCCACGCTCAATAGCGGCACCACCACCCCGGGCAGTGCCAGCTACGCGTCCTACAACGGCACCTCGATGGCGGCGCCGCATGTGGCCGGCGTGGTCGCGCTGGTGCAGTCGGTCGCGCCGACCGCGCTCACTCCGGCAGCGGTGGAAACCTTGCTGAAGAACACCGCACGCGCGTTGCCGGGTGCCTGTTCCGGCGGGTGTGGTGCCGGCATCGTCAATGCCGACGCCGCGGTGACGGCGGCCATCAGCGGCAGCAACGGTGGTGGCGGTGGCGGAACCGGCAACACGCTGACCAACGGCACGCCGGTCAGCGGCCTGGGCGCGGCCAGCGGTGCGGAGCTGAACTACACCATCGCTGTTCCCGCCGGCAGCGGCACGCTGACCGTGGCGATCAGCGGCGGCACCGGCGATGCAGACCTGTACGTGCGCGCCGGTAGTGCACCGACCGACACCACCTACGCCTGCCGTCCGTACCTCAGCGGCAATACCGAAACCTGCAACATCAGCGTGCCCTCCGGCACGTATTACGTGCGGGTCAAGGCGTACAGCACGTTCTCTGGCGTGACCTTGAGCGCCAGCTACTAAACGTTGCCGTTCGACGCTGTTGCGCTGTCTGGCCGCGTGGCCAGGCAGCGCTGTCCCAGCGCGACACCCCATCTGCGATGTCCGCCCACGTCTGCCGTTTCGGCAGGCGCAGGCAGGGCATTGCCGCTCGGCCGGAATGGACACCGGTCAGTCGTTTCGACGGGCGCCAGCGCCCGTTTCGTCCGGCCCGATCCGCGGTGTTGCGGCAAGGGCTCGGTCATCTCGCCGCAGCTGCGGCACTTCTACTTCTTGAGGAACGATCGATGTCCAATGTGTCGCAACGTCGTGCACCTACACGCGCACTGGTAGTGCTGGGTGTTTCCGCGCTGACCTCCCTGCTGGCCGTGCCGGCGTTTGCCGGTCAGGTCAATCTGTCCGGTCTGGAATCGCAGCCCACGCTGGACCGCTTCATCGTCAAGTACAAGGACGGCAGCAGCCCGACAGTGAGCCCGACGTCGATGCGCGCATCGCTCAATTCGGTCGCCTCCGCCGTGCCGGCCCGCGCCGGTCGCGCGCTGGGTCTGAGCCACGTGCGCCGCACCGCGCTGGGGTCGGAAGTGCTCAAGGCCAGCCGTGGCCTGGACCGTGCCGAAGCCGAGACGCTGATGCGCCGCATCGCCGCCGATCCGAGCGTGGACTACGTGGAAATCGATCAGATCATGTATCCGACGCTGACCCCGAACGACACGCGGCTGTCCGAGCAGTGGGGCTTCGGCACCACCTCGTCCAGCATCAACGTGCGTCCGGCCTGGGATACCGCCACCGGCACCGGGGTGGTGGTGGCGGTGATCGACACCGGCATTACCAGTCACCCGGATCTCAATGCCAACGTGCTGCCGGGCTACGACTTCATCAGCGATGCGGCGCGCGCGCGCGACAACAACGGCCGCGACAACAATCCGGCTGACCAGGGCGACTGGCGTACTGCCAACCAGTGCGGAACCGGCGTGCCGGCCGCCAATTCGAGTTGGCACGGCACCCATGTGGCCGGCACGATTGCCGCGGTCACCAACAACAGCACCGGTGTTGCCGGTACCGCATTCAATGCGCGCGTCGTGCCGATCCGCGCCCTGGGCCTTTGCGGTGGCACAACATCCGATATCGCCGACGCCATCGTGTGGGCGTCCGGCGGCACGGTGTCCGGCGTACCGGCCAACGCCAATCCGGCCGAGGTGATCAACATGTCGCTGGGCGGCAACGGCACCTGTTCCAGCACCTACCAGAACGCCATCAACGGTGCGGTGTCGCGCGGTACCACGGTGGTGGTGGCGGCCGGCAACAGCAATGCCAACGTGGCCAACTTCACCCCGGCCAGCTGCGCCAACGTGATCTCGGTGGCATCGATCACCTCGGCCGGTGCGCGTTCGAGCTTCTCCAACTTCGGCACCACCATCGACATCTCCGGCCCGGGCTCGGCGATCCTGTCGACCTTGAACAGCGGCACCACCACGCCGGGCAGCGCCAGCTACGCGTCCTACAACGGCACCTCGATGGCGGCCCCGCACGTGGCCGGTGTGGTTGCGCTGGTGCAATCGGCGGCCAGCCGTCCGCTGACGCCGGCGGCGGTGGAAACCCTGCTGAAGAACACCGCACGTCCGTTGCCGGGCGCCTGCTCGGGCGGCTGCGGCGCCGGTATCGTCAACGCGGCGGGTGCGGTCAGCCAGACCCCGTAAGGCGAAGGCGAGGCGCGATGCCGGCCTGACCGCCGGCATCGACGTCGGGCCGGCCCCGACGCAGCTGTCGGTGTTTTGAATCCTGCACTGCCCCGCTTCGGCGGGGCAGTGTGCGTTTGGGCATAGGCCACGACTGGGCGTCGGCCAACCGGCGGAGGCAATGGCTGAACAAAGCGCATGGGGGAGCCTTGCTGCCGCTTCAGCCCCGCAAACGGCGCGCCGATAGCCACCGCACGTGAGGCATGGCCGTGTGCAACCGCCCCACGATCAGGCAGTGCGCGTCGCAGAGGGCGTCAGCGCGTTGTCTTCCGAATTTTCAGCTCCTTGGGGAGGGTTGATCCATGTCGCATGTCTCGGTTGGTGTGCTGCGCCACGCTGCGTTTGTCTGTGCGTTGTCCTGCACGTTTTATGCCACTGCCGGCGAGGTCAGCCTGCAAGGGCTGGCGTCCAGTTCCACCCATCAACGTTTCATCGTCAGCTACAAGGACCGTGTCGGCAGCAGCCGTGCGACCGGCCTGTCTGCGCCGTGGCGCGAGATCGCCAGCGCCGTGCCTGCACAGCGCGGGCGCGCGCTGGGGTTGTCCGCCACGCGCCGGCTCAGCACCGGCCCGATGCTGTTGGTGGCCGATCGCAAACTGGATCGCGTGGATGCGGAAAGCCTGATGCGGCGCCTTGCCGCCGACCCGGCCGTCAAACGTGTGGAAGTGGACGTATTGATGCGCCCCTTGCTGGTGCCCAACGATCCCGGCGTGCCGCAGCAGTGGGCGATGGGCACCAGCACCGCCGGTCTCAACATCCGGCCGGCATGGGACCGCACCACCGGCAAGGGCATCGTGGTGGCGGTGATCGATACCGGCATCACCAAGCATCCGGATCTGGACGCCAATGTG
The DNA here is from genome assembly GCF_001423585.1 of Xanthomonas sp. Leaf148. GTDB lineage: Bacteria > Pseudomonadota > Gammaproteobacteria > Xanthomonadales > Xanthomonadaceae > Xanthomonas. The sequence continues at coordinate 457,836 of NZ_LMOP01000009.1, forward strand.
CTGCCCGGCTACGACTTCATCGTCGACCCGGCGACGGCGCGCGACGGCAATGCGCGCGACGCTAATGCCGCCGACCAGGGCGACTGGACGGCGGCAAACGAGTGCGGGGCCGGTGCGTCCGCCTCCAGCTCCAGCTGGCATGGCACGCATGTGGCCGGCATCGTGGCGGCGGTCGGCAACAATGCCGGCGGCGTGGTCGGCACGGCGTTCAATGCCAAGTTGCTGCCGCTGCGCGTATTGGGCCGCTGCGGCGGGTACATGTCCGATATCGCCGATGCGATCGTCTGGGCATCGGGCGGCAAGGTCACCGGTGTGCCGGCCAATCCGAATCCGGCCACGGTGATCAATCTGTCGCTGGGTGGTGCGGGGAGTTGTTCGACAACGCTGAGCACAGCCATCGCCGGTGCGGTGACGCGTGGTAGCTCGGTGGTGGTGGCGGCAGGCAACAGCAATATGGATGTGGCCACCAGCGTGCCGGCCAATTGCCCGAACGTAATCGCAGTGGCGGCCACCACCTCGGCGGGCGCCAAGGCCAGCTTCTCCAACTTCGGCAAAGGCGTGGATATTGCAGCGCCGGGGCAGGCCATCGTCTCCACGCTCAACAGCGGCACCACGGTACCGGGGAATGCGGCGTATGCGTCTTACAGCGGCACCTCGATGGCTGCACCGCATGTGGCTGGTGTGGTGGCGCTGATGCAGTCGGTGGCGCTGAATCCGCTCACGCCGGCCATGGTGAAAGCCCTGCTCAAAAGTAGCGCCCGGCCGTTGCCGGTTGCCTGCACGCAGGGGTGCGGTGCGGGGCTGGTCAATGCCGATGGCGCGGTGGCGGCGGTGATCGCGTCGACCACCTTGGCCAGGAATGTGGCACGTACCGGTTTGAGTGCAGCGCAGTCGGACGTGCTGTATTACCAGATCAACGTGCCGGCCGGTACGCGCTCGCTCAAGGTGGCGCTCAACGGAGGCAGCGGCAATGCGGATCTGTCGCTACGCGCAGCTGCACTGCCCACCGACACCGCCTACACCTGCCGCAGCCTGCTGCCAGGCAATGCCGACAGCTGCACATTGAACGCACCGGCGGCCGGCACGTATTACGTGCGGTTGAAGGCGACGCTGGCGTTTTCAGGGGTCAGCGTCACGGCGACGTACTGAGCATCGCGGGAGCACGGCTTTCGATGCGGGCTTAAGACCGCCGACACACCGGCTGCGCTTACCACCAGGTGGGCGCGGCCGATGCTGGGTGCGGTCTGTACCACGCCTACGTTCCGGTGCTGAGCATGCCGTCCATGCGGACCTGACGGGTGCGCTACGGTTTGTTGGCCGCTGTTACTCGCACAGCGCGCAAGCCCGTGCAGTGAGTGCCTGCAGCAGCTGCGCGCCGGGCAATTCCAGCAGCAAGCCACGCTGGCCGGCATTGATCCACAGTGCCGGTGCGTCCAGCGCGGTGGCTTCGATCAGCACCGGTGCCTGCCGCTGCTGGCCGAGCGGGCTGATACCGCCCACCTTGTAGCCGGTGCGGCGTTCGGCATCGGCCACGTCCATCATGCGAGCGGACTTGCCGCCGCACGCGCTGGCCAGTTGTTTCAGCGACAGGCGCCGGTTGCAGGGAATGACTGCGCACACGGCCAGGTCGTCGACCCAGGCCATCAATGTTTTCAGTACCGTCTGCGGTGCCAGCCCAAGCGCGGTTGCCGCCTGCAGGCCTTTGGCGTCCGCGTCGGGTTGATAGTCGTAAGGGTGCAGCACGTAGGCCACGCCGGCGGCGTCCAATGCCTTGGTCGCGCGAGTGGCCTTGCTCATGACCTCAGAGCGATTCGAAACGGTTGGCAGCGACGTTCTTGCGCACCTGTTCCGGATTCCAGATCCGCCCGTTCATGGCGATATAGACGCCGGCCGGCAGCGACTGCACCGCACCGACCGCGCACCCGATATTGAACTCCGCATCCGAGCCGCGGAAACGCGCCGGGTTGAGCGCACCGGTCATCACGATGGTCTTGTCGGCGATCGACTGCAGCACCTTGCCGGTTGCCACCATCGAATCGGTGCCATGGGTGATCAACACGTGGCGAGTCGGTTGGGCGGCAATGGTGGCGCGGATCAGCTCGCGATCAGCCTCGGTGATGTGCAACGAATCCTTGCGGATGATCGGAATGACCGAGAAGCGGAAGGTCACCCCCAGCTCCTTGAGGATCTGGCCAATCTGCGGGTCGCCGATCTGGTAGTCGGACTTGTCGTCGAAGTAGATCTTGTCGATCGTGCCACCGGTGGTGACGATCAGGAGGTCTTCCATTGCTGCGGATCCTGTAGGGCCGGCACGGTGCGAGCCGCGCAAGGCCGTCATGATACGGCCCCGGCCGGCGCCCTGCAGGGCGCTGCATCAGCAGTGCAAGGCCCCCCAATTGGATGAGGTTGTCATGATGTGGCTGCCCACCGCAGTGATGCAGTTGGATGGGCACCTGTACAAAGTCCGTGCTTGCTAGGCAAGCACGGACTCCTTGTGTCACACACTTCAGGTCACGCAAACACGCCGAGGGTGCAAGGCCGGACGTATGACGGCCGAGTGCCCAGACGCGATGCGATCAGTTCACCCACGGGCGAACATACTGGCATCCATAGGCTCTGTACTCGGGAAGATAGCCTTGCGTGATGATGGGTGCTCCCGAGTATTGGTAGATCTTGCTGCCTTGATAATTGCTTACAAAGTAATTGGCTGGCAACTTCACCTTGCCAAGGGGAATCGCAAACACGCCCAGATACTTCGTTCGGCCAATGCGCTCGCTCACCAAAACCGCTGTTCCGCCCTTGAATCCTACATGGGGCGTACATTCGGTCGATTCGGAGCGTTCGTTGCACTCGGTCCAGCTATGGCTGGCACTTCCGCTCAACGACAATCCTGGGATCTTCATCGGTAGCTCCCAGTCTGCGCCGATACCGAATTCGGTACTCCGGCACGCGCCAACGGTGGAGGACTTGGTGCTGGCGCTGCAGCTTCCGTTGGTCGAGCTGAAGCAAGTGGACCAATTCTTGAAATCGCCGTCTTCATAGAACGCCTTTTGCGTCTTGCCGACCCAGCTATTGAATAACTCGATATCCTTCGCATGGATGGTTGCGGCATTGGCGCAACTGCTTGCGAACAAAACAGCCGCCGCAGCAATCAACCAAGTGGTTTTGAATGTTTTATTCAGCATTTTTCAACTCCGTTGAGAATGATAAGTTTTTGAATATTTGAAAAGTGCGCACGGCTTAGGCCGGAGGGCTTTAAGTCATTGGAGATGCACCTTGAGTGATTTAGCGGCTTAACGACGTACGCATTCCATCCAGATCAGGCGGCGACACCGTTCATGACCGGCGACCACGATGATGTGGTGTCATGCACTTCCCCCTCGTTCACGGTGAAGGCAGTCCTACGAGCCGCGTGCCTTGGTCAACGCGGCAAAGCTTTGTATTTCCGATTGGGATGCCTGTGGACGGGACACGGCTGCGGCAAGTTTGGATCTGAGTGGCGGAGTCAGCTCCACATCTCCGCTGCGCACCGAATTGAGCGTTTCCATTACCAACGGATTGCTCGGGTTATGCGAAAGATAGTTTGTGGCTGCCTCTGCAGCCGCCTCTGGGGAAGACAGGCGATAGACTTTTTGAGCGGCAATGGCGCGCACTGTGTCGTCGCCATCGCCTCTGATCAGGGACTCCAATTGCGACAGTGCGCTTTGTCGAAGCGCGGCACCTTCGATGGAGGTGTCCTGTTCCAGGGTCCCGATGAAGTTCAGTGCTGAAATCGACGGATAGTCGCCATTGCTGCGCTCGCCTAGCGAGGAAATCGCATCGGCCAGGATGTTAGGAGAAGCAGTCCCGGGCATGTTGGCATACGTCATGTACATGCCCCGATACAGTGACTTGTCCTTGCTTTGCCAAATGCGGTTTGCCTCGGTAACCAGCATCTCCCTGCCGGTTGCGTTAAGCACCAGCATGTTGCCAAGTTCGTCCCGGAGCATGTCATCAGGCATCTTGCTGAGGTAGTCTGAAACGGCAAGCTTCGCTTTGGGATCGGCCTCAATGCTTGCAACCAAACGTGCCGCGAACGCGCTGCGCTGTGCATCGGAGAGCGATGGGTCGGACACTAGGCGCTCGAAATATTCTCTAACCCGGGATGCGATCTCGTCAGCGGAAAAGATGCCTTCATCCTGCGGTGACGGTGGATTTTCAGAGGCCAGGGCACGCGCATCGGTGGCGGGTGGCGAAAAATAATTGCGTGAAGAAGAAGCTTTTTTACTCAAAGAACTCCCACTGGTTGAATTGCCATGTTTCCCATTGAGTGAAGGGGTGTCGGAGTAACTGTATATTGCTATGCAGGCGATCACGCTGCCGATAGCGACGAATAAAAGATTTCGGCGTCGCGGTGTGTATTGGTGCATCGTTGAATGTCCCAGGAAGAGTGGGGTGCTCGGTTATAATCGCGCAGTTCGTGCCGGATAGTGATTGAGGTTGGCAAGTAAAACGGGACTACGACGACGTGATTTATTCCGTCGTTACAGATTCACGTTTTTACGAAAGGCAGTGCGTAGTTATGTTGAAGCGGGTGCCGCCCTGCGTCGCAAACGTACTGGTGCCTTTGATCGGCTACGTGTCATCGACTGACACTGTGTGTCGCTGCACTAAAGATTCAGGCAAAAATAAGAATTGGATAGTTTGTTTAAATAAGACTGCATCGCCAGGCCGTTTTGCGGTTATTGATTGGTCTCTAGGTGTGGTCATGTCTCCTGTGGCGATAGCCGGTTGGGCAGGAGAATATGTGATCATTTTAACGAAGCATTAAGCCGGTGGCTTTGAGTGTTGCGGAATCGATCTATTCCGTGTTGCGAGAATGTATTGGGGGTCCGCACGGAAAGACAAACTCTGTTTTGTAGGAGTGGTCTCTAATATTTTCTTTATCTCTAATGATTCGGAGATGGATGTGTCGGCAAAAAATTAACGTCGTGTTTTTAAAAAAACCACGGTGTTTGGCGATTCGGCACACCAAGGGCAGTCTGGCGCTGGTGCCAATGATCAACATCAACGCCTGGCGCGCTTGCCGGTGACTGGTGGTGGCGTGCAACAGCGCCCGCCCGCCGCTTGGCAACGGGGGTGTTCAAGTACGTTGAGTGCCCGCGTGTCGCTTGCGGTTAGGGTGTCGGGCGGCGCTTACCGAAGCGCGCGGCAACGCCGGGCCCGCTGACCAACCCGATGACCAATAGCGCCAGCAGCAGTTCCAGCCACGCCAGCCCACGGACGTGGGGCTGGCTCCAGGCCGCCATCACGCCGTGACTGAACCAGCCCAGCGCAAAGGTGCCGGCCCAGAAGCGGGCACGGGCACTGCGCACAGCCAGCACGCCGGTCAGTGCCGGCGGCAGCGCGAAGACCAGCAAGGCGGCGGTGCGACGCGGATCGTCGTGAAACCAGATCACGTACACCACAGTCAGCGCCAGCAGCGCAAACGTCAGCGACCAATGCACGGCGCGCAGGCTCACGGCGCGGCGAGCCGGCGTGCGATGTCGGCCACGCGGCGGCCGAGCGCGCGCGCCAGCAGGGCTTCGTCCTCGCTGGGTTGCGGGTCGCCACCGGCGCCGGACACATGGCTGGCGCCGTACGGGGTGCCACCACTGGTGGTGTGGCTGAGCGCGGCCTCGGTGAATGGGATGCCGACGATCAAGCAGCCGTGGTGCAGCAGCGGCAGGTGCATCGATAGCAGGGTGGATTCCTGGCCGCCATGCATCGAGGCGGTGGAGGTGAACACGCCTGCCGGCTTGCCGGCCAGGGTGCCGGTGGCCCATTCGGCGCCCAGGCTGTCGAGGAAGTGTTTCATCGGTGCGGCCATGTTGCCGAAGCGGGTCGGGCTGCCCAGCAGCAGGCCGCTGCATTCGGCCAGATCGACGCGGTCCACATACGGCGCGCCTTCGTCCGGCACCGGCGGGGCGCTGGTCTGTGTCACCGCAGCCACCGGCGGCACCGTGCGCAGCCGCGCACTCATGCCCGTCACCTCGCCGATGCCGCGCGCGATCTGCCGCGCCAGCCGCGCCACCGAGCCGCCACGGCTGTAGTACAGCACCAGAATCTCCGCCATCGTGCCTCTGCCGCATGTTGAGTTGCCGCAGTATCGGCCATGCCGCCGCCTGCCTGCACGCCGCAGGTGCGACAAGGCCGCGATGACGGCGCATCGGGTACCCTTGCGCGATGTCGCGTGTGAACAAACTCCACCAATGGAAAGAGCGTCTGCGCGATCGCGCGCGGACGGTGAGCTTCGGGCGCTTTCTGTGGCGCCGCTTTCTGGACGACCGCCTGTTCCAGGCAGCGGCCTCGCTGGCCTACACCACGGTGTTTGCGCTGGTGCCGCTGGCAATCGTGGTGTTCGGCGTGTTGTCGGCGTTTCCTGCATTCAACGAATGGAAGGACGCGCTCACCGACTTCATCTTCAACAACTTCGTGCCCGGCGCTGCGCGCTCGGTGCAGAACTATCTCAACCGTTCGCTGGAAGATCTGGGCAAGTTCACCGTCGCCGGTATGGTGGCGCTGGTGGCCTCGTTGTTGATCACCCTGCACAGCATCGAACAGACCTTCAACAGCATCTGGCGGGTGGCTGCTGCGCGGCCCAAGGTGACCCGGTTTTTGATTTACTGGACCGTGCTGACCCTGGGCACGATGCTCGCCGCCGCCTCGATGGCGATGGCGGCCTATGTGTTCGCGCTACCGCTGTTCCGCACCACCGAAGGCCAGTGGCTGGCCGAATTCGCCTGGCGGCTGGCGCCGATGGCGGTGGAGTTCGTCTGCATCGTGCTGATCTACCGGGTGGTGCCGCAGCATGGGGTGCGCCTGCGTCACGCGCTGCCTGGCGCGCTGCTGGCGGTGATCCTGATGGAGATCGTCAAATGGGGCTTTGGCTTCTATCTGGGCAATTTCCAGACCTATCAGCGCATCTACGGCGCGCTGTCGGCCCTGCCGATCCTGCTGCTGTGGATTTATCTCAGCTGGGTGTCGGTGTTGCTGGGCGCGTCGCTGGCATCGTCGATGTCCGCATTTCGCTATCAGCCCGAAGCCATGCGCCTGCCGCCGGGCTTCGAAATTTATGGCCTGCTGCGTCTGCTCGGCCGGTTCCGGCAGGCACGCATCCACGGCAACGGCCTGGACGAAGACCGCATTCTTGCGCTGGAGCCGATGCTCACCGATACGCTGATGCAGGAGCTGCTGTGCGAGCTCAAACGCATCCGCCTGCTGCGGCGCGACGAGCGCGGCCAATGGCTGCTGGCGCGCGATCTGGACGTGGTGCCATTGGCCGAACTCTACGAAAACTGCCAGCTACGTGTGCCGATCGAAGACCGCCCGCTACCGTGCCGCGACGATGCCTACGGCCAGGCCGCCGCCGCCGCGCTGGAACAACTGCGTCAACCGTTGCGCGGCGTGCTGGCGCAACCGGTCGGCGACCTCTACACCCACCTCCCCGGAGATCCTCCATGACGATGCGTCTTGTGCGCGGCGCGTGCGCGCTGCTGTTGCCGCTGTTGCTGCTGACCGCCTGCAAGCCCACTGGCGAGGGCACGCCCGCTGCGGCCGATTCGGCGGCAGCGCCTGCCACGGCCACCCAGACACCCGAAAAACCCGCCGCTGACCCGGCCAGCGCGGCCAACACCTCGGTGGTGCAGCAGACCGCCGAGATGCCGAAGCTGTCGCTGCCCACGGTGTCGGGAGAGACCTACGACCTGGCCGCGCATCGCGGCAAGTGGGTGGTGGTCAACTTCTGGGCCACCTGGTGCGCGCCTTGCCTGAAGGAAATGCCGGAGCTGTCGGCACTGCACACCATGCGCGACAGCGTCGAAGTGGTGGGCCTGGCCTACGAAGACATCACCGCCGCCGATATGCAGGCGTTTTTGAAGGACCACCCGGTGTCCTACCCGGTGGCGATCCTGGACCCGTATCAGCCGCCGCAGGACTTCGCCACGCCACGCGGCCTGCCGATGACCTATTTGATCGGCCCGGACGGCAAGGTCGCCAAGCAGTTCCTCGGCCCGGTCACCGCCCGCGACATCGAAGCGGCGGTCGGTATCACCGGCAAGGCGGGGTGATGCAGGCGGCGCGTTTTGTGGTCAGCGGGATAGTGCAGGGTGTGTGGTACCGCGCCTCCACCCGCGAGCGCGCGCTGGCGCTGGGTGTGTACGGGCACGCCCGCAACCAGCCGGACGGCAGCGTGGAGGTGGTCGCCGCCGGCAGCCAGGCCGCACTGGATGCGTTGGAAACCTGGCTGTGGCAAGGCCCGCCAGCGGCGCAGGTGACATCGGTGACACGCACGGCGTGTGCGGTTCCGCCGACTGAAGAATTTGTAACTGGCTGAGTGCGTGCCGCCACGGCGGGGCAACAGAGTTGCGTTGCTTCGCCGATAACCTTCTCAACGCGATCAGGCGTTCAGGGGAATGTAATGGCCGCTCCATCTCAAGATCACAACGACGGGCACGCTCCGGCGGCACATCGCCGCAATCACCAGCTGACGCAGTTCGGGCCGTGGCTGTATCTCGGCGCGCTGCTGGGCAGTGGCTGGTTGCTGTTCGTGCAGCCGTCCACCCGCGTCCTGCAGCCCGAACAGGCGGCCACCAGCTGGCTGCTGGCGTGGACGTTTGGCGGCATCGTGATCGGTGCGGTGGCGTGGAGCCTGCGTCTGGCGCGTCGCGGTCTGGCGCAGCCGGCGGCGACCTACCCGATGTCGGCACGCCTGCCCGAATCGTGGACCGATGCCTACGCGGCGCTGCTGCGCCCGGCGATTCCGGTCGCGCTTGCCACCCCCCGCCTCGACCCGACCGACACCCAGCGTGGCGCCGCCTGGCACCGCTTTGGCGCCGGCATGCTCAGCGCCGAAACTTTCGACCCCAACGATGCCACCCGCGCGCCGTGGGATGGGATGGATGCCCAGGCCTGCATCGCACGTCTGGACGAGGGACGCACCGCCTGGCAGAACGCCTCGGTCAACCGCGCGCTGCAGCAGGATCGCCGCTACTGGCTCGACGTGGTGCTGTCGCTGCTCGATCACGGTGTGATGCGCCCACTGCAGGACGGTTATCTGCCGGACACCGCCGCGCTGCGCACCGAGCGTTTCCTGCTGGGCGCCGATGCGGGCCCGGTGGTCCTGGCCGATGTACCGGCCCTGTTCTCGCGCCGTCTGGCACTGGCGATCGAAGCGATGCCGACCGCACAACGCGACGCGGCCGGCGTGCAGTGGCGGCTGCTGCAGCAACTGCATGCATTGGTGGCCGAAGGCCGCATGCTGGACGAGCGCTCGCAGGTGATCCAGGTGCTGGCATGGAACCCGGACGTGGACCTGGACCAGGTCGAAGTGGCCTACATCCTGGCCGCCGAATACCGCGAAGGCATGCGCGACTGGTTGCGTCGCGCTGCGCTGGTCCGTTTGCCCGACAGCGCCCTGCGTCTGGATGAAGTGCTGTTGTCGTCCTGCAGCCCGCTCGGCGCGCAGGCCGACGATGTGGACTACATGGAAGCGATGCGCCCGTTGCACCGCGGTTTCATGCAGTTGTTCAGTCAGCGCCTGAGCCAGCTGGTGCTGCAGGCCGAGCAGGCCGAACGTCAGGCCGGCCTGCATCCGCTGCCGCGCGCCACCACGGCCAGCGACGAAGTTTCTCAGGACTGGCCGGCGTAATCGTCGATCGGTTCCAGCACGCCGTAGCGCTCCTTGTGCGGCTTGCCGTGCAAGGGCGGCAGCGCTAGCGGCTCGTCGGGCACCGCGGTGTCCGGCAGCCGATCCAGCAGATCGCGGATCAGGCTCAGCCGGCCACGTTTCTGGTCGTTGAAGTCCACCAGCGTCCACGGCGCATCCGGAATATGGGTCACTTCGAGCATGCGCTCTCGGGCTGCGGTGTAATCGTCGTATTTGGTGCGCGATTGCAGATCCACAGGCGACAGCTTCCAGCCCTTGAGCGGGTCTTCGTGACGCTCGGCAAAGCGTTCTTCCTGCTCGGCCTGGTCCACGCACAACCAGTACTTGAACAGCAGAATGCCGTCATCGACCAGCATCTGTTCAAAGCGCGGCGCCTGCTCCAGAAACGCCTCGTATTGCGCGTCGGTGCAATAGCCCATCACCCGTTCCACGCCGGCGCGGTTGTACCAACTGCGGTCCATCAGGACCAACTCGCCGCCGGCCGGCAGATGCGTTACATAGCGCTGGAAATACCACTGCGTGCTTTCGCGGTCGTTGGGCTTGGGCAGCGCCACCACCCGGCACTGGCGCGGGTTGAGATGGCTGGCGATGGTCTGGATGACGCCACCCTTGCCGGCGGTGTCGCGGCCTTCCACCAGCACCAGGGCGCGTTGATTGGTGTGGCGCAGCCAGCGCGCCATGCCGACCAGCTCCAATTGCAGCGGTGCCAGCAACTTCTTGTAGGCCTTGCGTTTCAGGTGCGACATGCGGGTTCCGTTCGACGATCGAACCCGCAGGCTATTCGCCCAGCCGTGGACGCAATGTCGCCAGATTGCATGGCTTGGTGCGCGCATCCAGCTGCGCACGCATGATCTTTTCCCATGCCGTGCGGCACGCCGAGGTGGAGCCGGGCAGGCAGAACACGAAGCTGTGATTGGCCAGCCCCGCAAACGCGCGCGATTGCAGCGAAGACGTACCGATTTCTTCCACGCTGATGGCGCGGAACATCTCGCCGAAGCCCGGCATGATCTTGTCCAGCAGCGGTGTGATCGCCTCAGGCGTGCTGTCGCGGCCCGTAAAGCCAGTGCCGCCGGTGACCAGGATGCCGTCCACCTGCGCATCGGCAATCCACGCCGACACGACCGCACGCATGCGGTAACGGTCGTCCGCACACAGCGCACGGTCGTGCAGCACGTGGCCTTCCTGGGTGAGGGCGTCGGCCAGGTAATTGCCGGAGCGGTCGTCGGCCAGCGTGCGGCTGTCGGACACCGTCAGCACGCACAGGCGCAGGGGAATGAAGTCGGGAGTCGAAGGCATGCCGCAGCGTAACCAGCCGCAGCGGCCGGGTACAGCGCCGCGGCGTGAATTCGAGGATTAGAGTTCGAGCGTTGCATGTCGAATAGTGTTGAAAGTTGATCAGTGCTGGAAATTTCTAGCGTCAGCCATCATGTGCGCCGGAGCTTTCGGCGCGCAGGCACAAAATCCTTTCTTCTCAGGTGCCAGCGCAGTGACCAAAGCCCCTCTCCTGCGGGAGAGGGGTTGGGGTGAGGGTACGGGCGAAGCCTCAATGGCAACACTTGCTACATGGGTGAGCACAAGGTAGCAGCGATCAGCAGAGCCCCAAGCATCGGCAACCAGTTGCAGTCTGCGCATTGCAGGCTTGCTCGCCCCCCATCCGGCGCTGCGCGCCACCTTCTCCCGACGGCAGAAGGGAGCAGGTCCACCGGCAGTGTTTGGCCTAATGCCGCTGCAGTAAGAGCGGCTAACAAAACGTAGCGAGCAGTTGTCAGGTAGGCGTGGATGGCGCGCCCAGAACCGGAGTGTACGGAGCGATCCATACCGCACCGAGCACCGGCTGCGCCGGACTGGCGGCTGCACAGTAGTGTTGTCAGCGGCTCTAAATCGCGCCTTGAGCCACAGCGGCCCACACCATCGCTTCAGCGCTGCATCCCACCAGCCACCATCTAAACCCCCAACCAACCACGCTCCCGCGCCATCATCTGCAGCAGGGCCGCAAGATCGTCCGCAAACCCATCCATATCGAAAACGCCACTGCGCTGCCGTTGCTCAGCCAGCCGCGCACGCAGATCGGCCAACGCATCCGCATCGCTTGCCAATGCCACCGCCTTGGCCACAAACGCCGCATCGTCGGCCACGTTCATCTCTTCCAGCCCCAGATGCTGATTGAGGCTGCCCGCCACCCGCGCGGCAAACGTCTCGCCGGGCGTGGTCAGCACCGGACAACCCGCCCACAACGCATCGGAGGCGGTGGTGTGCGCGTTATAAGGATGCGTATCCAGAAACAAATCCGCGTGCCGGTAACGTGCCAGATACTGCGGGTGAGGCAACTTCGGCATGAAGACCAGGCGCTGCGCATCCACGCCCTGCGCCTGTGCTGTCGCTCGCAACCGCGCATCGGCCTGGCCCGGCCCCGACAACAGCCACAGCACGCTGCCGGCCACCGCATGCAGTACAGCCAGCATGCGCGCCATGCTGCGCGGATTGAGTTTGTAGCTATTGTTGAAACAGCAAAACACCGTGCCCTGCGCGGGTAACCCACACGCGGTGCGTGACTGCGGTTCGCCAGGCGTGCGCGTGGTGTCCGACGGCTGAAACGCGCGGTTCAAGCGCAGCACCTGCTCGCTGTAAAACGGCCCCAACGACGGTGGCAATGCAAACGCGTCGCCCAGTACGTAATCCATCCACGGTGCACCGGAGGTGCCCGGGTATGCCAGCCAATTGATCTGCAACGGCGCCGGCCGCAGCGCGAACACTTCCGGGCGTCCGCCACCGCCCCAGCCGCGCAGATCGAACAACACGTCGATGCCCTGCGCACGGATGTGCTGCGCGGTGGCCAGATGCCCAAGCGCGGTGACATCGTGCAGGGTCGTGGCCTGCGTCAAGCGCGCGCGAATCGCGCTGCCGTCGTCCTGGCTGGTCGCAAACAGGTGCAGCTGCAGCTCCGGTTGGCGCCGCTGCAATGCCTCCAACAATGCCACCGTCAACACACCGGTGGGATGTGCGCCGAAGCCATTGGATACGAAGCCCACGCGCAACCCGCCGCGGCTGCGTAGCGCAACTGGTGGCAGTGGCTGCAGGCTTGAAGCGATCGCCTGCGCACGCGTGCGCGCACAGGCCAGTTGCTCGGCCGCAGTGGCGTCTTCGCTCAGGAACGCGAACGGCTCCACCGCCGCCGCGCCCTGTGCCACGGCGTTGCGGACCTGCGCGGCCAAGGCATCCAGGCCGCGCCAATCGCATAAACGACGTCGCCAGTTGAGTAGCTGCGCGGCGATGTACGGCTCGTCGGGCAGCAGGTGATACGCGCGTGTATAGGCCGCTGCCGCTTGTTCCGGCTGATCGGCGTCTTCCAAGGCATGGCCCAGCCACAGCGCAATGCCCGGGTGCTGCGGCACCAGGTCCGATGCCTGCTGCAGCAGACGCGACGCCTCGGCGTGCCGCTGTTGCGCCCAACGCACGCGCCCAAGCCGCGCGATCGCTTCCGGGTGGCCGGGATGCAGGGCCAACGCGCGTTGCACGGCCAACTCGCCAGCAGCGATGCCGCCCATGCCGAGTTCGGCATCGGCCAGCATCAACCACGCAACGAAATCGCCGGGCTGCCGCTGTACCGCCTCGCGCAGCTGCAGCAGCTCGCGCGGGACGTTGGCACTCACGGGCTGTCGCTCAACCGCGCCAGTTCGTCGGCCTGATGCTCGTGCAGCAACCGTGCGACCAACGCATCCAGATCGCCTTCGATGATGTTGGGCAGGTCGTACAGGGTCAGCCCCTCCACGCGGTGGTCGGTGATGCGGCCCTGCGGAAAGCTGTAGGTGCGGATGCGCTGGCTGCGGTCGCCGCTGCCCACCTGCAACTTGCGCGTGTGCGCTTCGGCGGCCGCGGCCTTGCTGCGTTCGGCTTCCACCAATTGCGCCTTTAGGCGCTTCATCGCCTTGTCGCGATTGGCGTGCTGGCTGCGCTCGGTCTGGCATTCCACCACCACGCCGCTGGGCACGTGGGTGATGCGGATGGCCGATTCGGTCTTGTTGACGTGCTGGCCGCCGGCGCCGGACGAACGGAAGGTATCCACCTTCAAATCCGCCGGATTGATCACGATCTCTTCCACGTCGTCGGCTTCGGGAATGATCGCCACCGTCGCCGCCGAGGTATGGATACGGCCCTGCGACTCGGTTGCGGGCACACGTTGCACGCGATGGGTGCCGGATTCGAACTTCAGCCGCGAATACGCGCCGCGCCCGACCACGCGTGCCACCACTTCTTTATAGCCACCGTGCTCGCCGGGGCTGTCGGATTCGATTTCGACCTTCCAGCCCTGGCGCTCGGCATAGCGCGCGTACATGCGGAACAGGTCGCCGGCAAAGATCGCCGCCTCATCGCCGCCGGTGCCGGCGCGCACTTCCAGAAACAGGTTGCCGTCGTCGCGCGGATCGCGCGGGACCAGCAGCAATGCCAACTGCGCATCCAGTTCGTCCAGGCGCGCCTGTGCCGCAGCGATTTCCTCCTCGGCCAACTCGCGCATTTCCGGGTCGTTGCGCATGGCTTCGGCCGCGCTCAGGTCGGCCTTGGCGCGCGCCTCGTCTTCCAGCGCCACGGCCACCGGCTCCAGTTGCGACAGTTCGCGCGACAGGCTGCGGAACTTGTCGTTGTTGTTGACCACGTCCGGGTCGGACAACAGGTGCTGCAGTTCTTCGCGGCGCTCGGCCAGCGCTTCGAGCTTACGGCGCAGGGTCGGCGTCATCAGTCCTCACGATCGGGGTAGCTACAGGGGGATGTGGGTAACCGGGTTTTTCCGGGAACAGCCGGTCGGCCGCGCTGGTCAATTCCAGGTCGTTGTTGAGCGCGGCATCGCGCAGCGCGGCGGTCGGCGGGTGCAACAGGCGATTGGTCAGCGCATGCGCCAGTTGCTCCAGCACTTCGTCGGCCGGCTTGCCGTTGCTCAACTGTTGACGCGCCTTGGCCAGCAATTCGTCGCGGGTGCTGTCGCCGAACGCGCGCAGCCGCTTGAGCGGTGCCTGGCGCGCGTTGGCCTGCACGGTCTCGACATAGCGCGCCACCTGCAGGTCGATGATCGCCTCGGCCTGGTCTGCGGCTTCGCGGCGGCTGCGGCGGTTGTCTTCGACCGCGCGTTCAAGATCGTCCACGGTGTACAGGTAGGCATCGCTCAGCGTCGCCACCGAGGCTTCGATATCGCGCGGCACCGCCAGGTCGAACAACAGCATCGGCTTGCGTTTGCGCGCGCGCAGCGCCTGTTCCACCTGCACCCGCGTGATGACCGGCTCGCGCGCGGCGGTGGCCGAAAACACCACATCGGCCTCGGCCAGATGGCGTTCCAGATCCGTCAGCGGCAAGGCATAGCCGCCGTGCTGGCTGGCCAGTGTCTGCGCATGCGCAAGGGTGCGATTGGCGATCAACAGGCGCCGCACGCGGCCTTCGCTCAGGTGCTTGGCGGCCAGCTCGATGGTTTCGCCGGCGCCGACCAGCAACACGGTCGATTCGTTGAGCCGGGCAAAGGACTCCTGTGCCAGGCGCACGGCTGTGGAGGCCACCGACACCGGGTTGGCGCCGACACGGGTATCGGTCCGCGCGCGCTTGGCTACCGAAAAGGTCTGCTGGAACAACCGATCCAACCCGCTGCCCAGTGCGCCATGCGCGCGCGCCACCGCCCAGGCATCTTTCACCTGGCCCAGGATCTGCGGCTCGCCCAGCACCATCGAATCCAGCCCGGTAGCGACCCGGAACAGGTGGCGCACCGCGTCGGCATCCTGATGCTGGTACAGATAGCTACTCAGTCCCGGCGCATGCGCGTCCAGCCAGCCGGCCAGCGCCTGCACGTCGTCGGCCATCGCATACAGCTCGGTGCGGTTGCAGGTGGACAGCAGCGCGGCCTCACGCACCTGCGGCAAGGCCCGCAACGATTCGAGCGCGCGCGGCAGCGCGTCACCTGCGAACGCCGCGCGTTCGCGCAGGTCCACAGGTGCGGTCTGGTGATTCAGTCCGAGCACCCACAACGTCATTGTTCAGTTGCTTGCGATAAGCTGGCGGCCATTCAGGGCCCCATTTTACGGCCCGGTTGCCCCCGATGCCTGTACCGATTCGCATCCTGAGTGTTCTTTTGCTGGTAGCAGTGTCCGCCAACGCCACGGCAGCACCCAAAAAAGCACCGCCCGCTCCACCCGCCAGCAGTGCCGGCGCCACCTCGCTGGAACCTGTGCTCGCCGGCGAATTCGCCTTGCAGGCCGGGCAGCTGGACGAAGCTGCACGCGCCTATCTGGACGCCGCCAAGGCCGAAGCCGGCGACGCCGGGCTGGCTGAACGCGCCGCCCGTATTGCAATGCTGGCCAATGACGACCCGCGTGCCATCGAAGCCCTGGCGCTGTGGCGCGCCCGCGCGCCGGCCTCAATGTCGATGCGCAGCACCGAAGCCTCGCTGGCCCTGCGCCGCAACGATCTGCGCACCGCGCGCCGCGACTTGCTCGGCCTGCTCAAAGAACCCGACCCGCGCGGCTGGCGCTTTGCATTGATCGCGCTGGCCAATGGCGGCCGCGAGCCGGAAGCCTCGGCCGACGTGCTCGAAGACCTGGTCAAGGCCGGCGCCATCCCCAACCAGATTGAGGTGTGGCAGGAATTCGGCCGGCTCGCGCTGCGTATGGAGCGCCCGGCGCTGGCCAAACGCATCGTCGACGAAGTGGTGCGCCGCTTCCCCGAGGAGCCGCGCGTGGCCTTGCTGCATGCCACCCAGCTGCAGCAGGAAGGCAAGAACGACGAAGCGCTGGCGCTGCTGAAGAACGTCGAGCCGCAGGCAGTGAAGGATTCCGAACTGCGCGGCGCGCTGGCCTTCGCCTACGACGCCATGGGCCAGACCGAAGCGGCGGCGCGCGTGCTGTCCACCGGCCCGCAGGACACCCAGACCTACGGCCTGCGCGCGTCCATGCTCGCCAAAGAGAAGGACCGCACCGCGTTGGAGGCGCTGTATGGCGAGCTCAAGAGCAACGCCACCAAGCCCGACCCGGATCGCCGCCTGCTGCTGGGCAAGATCGCCGAATTCCTCAAGCGTTACGACGAAGCGGTGGAGTGGTACCGCGGCGTACCCGGCGGGCCGCAGATGAGCGAAGCCCGCTTGCGCGCCGCCAGCGCGCTGTACGAGCTGGGCCGCAAGCCCGAAGCCTTGGCCGAAGTACGGGCATTGCAGGGCGATGCCAGCGCCGACGACGATGCCCGTCGCGATGCCTATGTGCTGGAAGCCGAGCTGCATCAGCGCGCCGACGACGCCCCGGGCGAGCTGGATGCCTTCGAACGTGGCTTGGCCGCCTATCCGGACGACAGCGCGCTGCTGTACGCCCGCGGCCTGGCCTGGGAGCGTCGCGACGATGTGGCGCGCGCCGAGGCCGACCTGCGCAAGATCCTGGTCGCCGAGCCGGAAAACGTGGCGGCCTTGAACGCGCTGGGCTACACCCTGGCCGACCGCACCACCCGCTATAAGGAAGCGCTGGCGCTGATCGATCGCGCCCGCACCGCCGACCCGGACAACCCGGCTATCGTCGACAGCTATGGCTGGGTGCTGTATCGCATGGGCCGCAACAAGGAAGCGCTGGTGCAGCTGCGCCGTGCCTGGGCGCTGGTCAAGGACCCGGAGATTGCCGCGCACGTGGGCGAGGTGCTGTGGGTCAGCGGCAAGCAGGACGAGGCGCGGCGCTACTTCGACGAAGCCCGCCGGTTGGATCCTGACAACCGCGCGCTGCAACGCGCCGTGGAAAAGTTCGGGCTATGAGCGCTGCACGACGCGCGCTGGCCCTGAGCGGGCTGGTGCTGGTCGGCCTGTCCGGCTGCGTCAGCATGCCGCGCGGGCAGGGCGGCGGCGCGGCGGTGGTCGAGCGCGTCTCCGATGAAGCGCGTAACGCCGAAGCTGCGCGCCAGGCCTGGTTGCAGGCCCACCCGCAGTGGTCGTTCCAGGGGCGGGTGGCGATCAGCAAGGACCGCAACGGCGGCAGCGGGCGCATCGACTGGCAGCAGAACGGCCCGCAGTACCGCGTGCAGCTCAGTGCCCCGGTGACCCGGCAGAGCTGGGTGCTCACCGGCGATACCACCACCGGCGCTGGTCGGCTCGAAGGGCTGGACGGCGGTCCGCGCAGCGGCCCAGATGCCGAACAGGTTTTGCTGGAAGCGACCGGCTGGACCATCCCGGTCAATCAGATGCCGGACTGGGTGCGCGCGCTGCGCATTGCCGATGCCGGCGCGCAGCGCGTCGATCTCGACGCTGCCGGGCGCCCACGCACCGTGCAACAGGATGGCTGGACCATCGAATTTCTCGCTTGGGCGCCGGCCAGCGACGGCCAGCCCGCGCTGCCGCAGCGCATCGAAGCCCATAACGGCAGCGCCAAGGTCCGCCTGTTGGTCGATCAGTGGACGGTATCGCCCTGATGGCAGCGCTGGATAGCTGGTCGGCGTGGCCTGCGCCGGCCAAGCTGAACCTGTTTCTGCAGATCGTCGGGCGCCGTGCCGACGGCTACCACCTGCTGCAGACCGTGTTCCGGCTGCTGGACTGGGGGGACACCATTCATCTTCGTTTGCGCAGCGACGGCCTGATCCGGCGCATCGGCGACAGTTTGCCTGGCGTTGCCGAAGACGATGACCTGGTGATCCGCGCCGCGCGCCTGCTGCAATCGTCTACCGGCACCCGGGCGGGCGCGGAGATCCGTCTCGACAAGCGCATTCCCGCCGGTGGCGGATTTGGCGGCGGCTCGTCGGACGCGGCAACCGTGCTGGTCGCGCTCAATGCCTTATGGCGCCTGGGCTTGCCCGTCGATGCATTGGCCGCGCTGGGCCTGCGGCTGGGCGCGGACGTGCCGGTGTTCGTCCGCGGACACAACGCCTGGGCCGAAGGCGTGGGCGAGCAACTCACCCCGATTGCGCTTCCCGACGCCGCCTATGTGCTGGTCGATCCAGGCGTTCACGTGCCGACGCCGGCGTTATTTCAATCACAGGAATTGACGCGGGATGCTGCGCCCGTGAAAATAGCGGACTTCGCTTCCGGTTCTCTGCTCGACAATGCGTTCGAGCCGGTCCTGCGGCGCCGCGAACCTGCCGTCGAGGCCGTGTTCCAGGCGTTGTCCCAGATCGGCACGCCACGTTTGACCGGGTCAGGGAGTGGGTGTTTCGTCGAATTCGCCACGCGCGCTGCTGCAGAGCAGGCCTTGGCGCAATTGCCGGACAGCCTGCGGGCGTGGGTGGTGGAGGGTGCAGCGCACTCGCCATTGCTCGACGCACTGGACGCAACAAAGGTTTGATGCAGGGGCGTCGCCAAGAGGCCCAAGGCACCAGGTTTTGATCCTGGCATTCGTAGGTTCGAATCCTACCGCCCCTGCCAATGTACCGATGCAGGTCGCCCTGCAAGAGTTGTAGACGCAGATTCTTCTGCAAACGCCCGCACATCCACGTGCGGAGATCGAGGAACGGCCGGGCAACGGCTTGGCTCGTCTGCTCTTTCACCGACCCGCACGCTCTATCGCCGCCGCCTGAGAGATCCCATGCAAGACCAACGTAATCTGCTGGTGTTCTCCGGCAATGCCAACAAGCCGCTTGCCCAGAGCATCTGCAAGGAGCTGGGCGTTCGCATGGGCAAGGCGCTGGTCACGCGCTTTTCCGATGGCGAAGTGCAGGTCGAGATCGAAGAAAGCGTGCGCCGGCAGGAAGTGTTCGTCATCCAGCCGACCTGCGCGCCGAGCGCGGAAAACCTGATGGAGCTGCTGGTGCTGATCGACGCGCTCAAGCGCGCCAGCGCAGCCTCGGTGACTGCGGTGATTCCGTATTTCGGCTATTCGCGTCAGGACCGTCGCATGCGCTCCTCGCGCGTGCCGATCACCGCCAAGGTCGCCGCCAAGATGATCTGCGCGATGGAGGCCGACCGCGTGTTGACGGTCGACCTGCATGCCGACCAGATCCAAGGCTTCTTCGATGTCCCGGTCGACAATGTCTACGCCTCGCCGCTGCTGCTGGCCGACATCTGGCGCGCCTACGGCACCGACAACCTGATCGTGGTCTCGCCCGACGTGGGTGGTGTGGTGCGCGCGCGCGCCGTCGCCAAGCGCCTGGACGACGCCGATCTGGCCATCATCGACAAGCGCCGTCCGCGCGCCAATGTCGCCACCGTGATGAACATCATCGGCGACGTGCAGGGCAAGACCTGCGTGCTGGTCGACGACCTGGTCGATACCGCCGGCACCTTGTGTGCGGCCGCCGCAGCGCTCAAGCAGCGCGGCGCGCTCAAGGTGGTGGCCTATATCACCCATCCGGTGCTGTCCGGCCCGGCGGTGGATAACATCAATAACTCGCAGCTCGACGAGCTGGTGGTCACCGACACGATCCCGTTGAACGAAGCGGCGCGTACCTGCCCGAAGATTCGTCAGCTGAGCGTGGCCGAACTGCTGGCAGAGACCATTCGCCGCATCGCTTTCGGCGAATCGGTCAGCTCGCTCTACGTCGACTGATATCCCATTCGGCGCCCGGATCTACGGGTGCCGTACTACGTCTCTCCTGGTCGCGGGTGAGACGCTTCATCGCCGCGAGGCGGTATTCCAATCTAGGTAGTGAAACAACATGGCAAAGACTCACGAAATCAAGGTCGAGCGCCGCGCGAACGAGGGGAAGGGTGCGAGCCGCCGCCTACGTCACGCTGGCGTCATTCCGGCCATCGTTTACGGTGGCGAACTCGAGCCGGTCAGCATCCAGCTCAACCATGAGCAGATCTGGCTCGCCCAGCAAAACGAGTGGTTCTACTCGTCGATCCTGGACCTGAACCTCAATGGCGACGTGCAGCAGGTGCTGCTGCGTGACATGCAGCGCCATCCGTTCAAGCAGTTGATCATCCACATCGACTTCCAGCGCGTCAGCGCCAACGAGAAGCTCAGCGCCGCGGTGCCGTTGCACTTCGTCAACGAAGCAACTTCGCCGGCTGGTAAGTCGAGCGAAGTGGTCGTGACCCACGAGCTCAACGAAGTCCAGGTGGTCTGCCTGCCGAAGGATCTGCCGGAGTTCATCGAAGTCGACCTCGGTGCGCTGGAAGTGGGCAACGTGATCCACTTGTCCGAAATCAAGCTGCCGGCCGGTGTGGAAATCCCCGAGCTGAAGCTGGGCAAGGAACACGATGTCGCCGTGGTTGCTGCCAAGCACGTGCGTATCGAAGAAGAAGACGCTGCCGGTGAAGAAGGCAGCGAAGGCGCAGAAACCAAGTAATCCGTCGGCCGATTCCTCGCCTGCGCGGGGAATCGGCTGCGGTGACTGGCATGTCTGCACTTCGGCTGATCGTCGGGCTCGGCAATCCGGGTCCGGAATACGCGCAAACCCGGCATAACGCCGGGTTTCGTTTCGTCGATGCCCTCATCGAGCGCAGTGGCGCCCGCTGGGGTCTGGACAGCAAGTTGTTCGGCGAAACGGCCAAGGTCGATATCGCAGGACAGCCGGTCTGGCTGCTCAAGCCGGCCACTTTCATGAATCTCAGCGGCAAATCGATCACCGCCGCCCTGCGGTTCTGGAAGATCGAACCGGAGCAGATGCTCGTCGCACACGACGAACTGGATCTGGCGCCGGGCACGGCACGGCTCAAGTTCGACGGCGGACACGGTGGGCAGAACGGCCTGCGTGACACGATCCGCCTGCTCGGGCACGGCAAATTTCACCGCTTGCGCGTCGGCATCGGTCACCCTGGTCACAAGGACCGTGTGGTGCCGTGGGTGCTGGGGCGGGCAGGGCGTGACGACGATGCTGCGATCGGTAGTGCGGTGGATGCGGCCATCGATGTCCTGCCGCTGGCGATGGACGGCAATTTCAACGAAGCGATGAAGCGGCTGCATACCGCCAGGGACGCGTGATTGGGGAGTGGGGATTCGCAGCCGTAGGCGACGAATCTCCACTCCCGAATCCCGAATCCCGGATGTGACCCATGGGTATCAAATGCGGCATCGTCGGCCTGCCCAACGTCGGCAAGTCGACCCTGTTCAATGCGCTGACCAAGGCGGGCATCGCTGCGGCCAACTTTCCGTTCTGCACCATCGAGCCGAACGTCGGCATCGTGCCGGTGCCGGATCCGCGCCTCAACCAGCTGGCCGAGATCGTCAAGCCGCAAAAGCTGATTCCCACCGCGGTCGAGTTCGTCGATATCGCCGGCCTGGTTGCCGGTGCGGCGAGCGGCGAAGGGCTGGGTAACAAGTTCCTGGCGCACATTCGCGAGGTCGATGCGATCACCCACGTGGTGCGTTGCTTCGAGAACGACGACGTCATCCACGTCAACAACAAGGTCGACCCGATCGCCGATATCGAAACCATCGATACCGAGCTGGCGTTGGCCGACCTGGACAGCGTGGAAAAAGCGCTCAATCGCGCCGAACGCAGTGCCAAGGGCGGCGACAAGGACGCAGCGGCACGCAAGCCGGTGCTGGCCAAGTTGCAGGCCGCGCTGGCCGAGGGTAAATCCGGCCGTGCAGCGGGTCTGGACGAGGAAGAGAAGGCGCTGGTGCGCGATCTGTTCCTGTTGACGCTCAAGCCGGTGCTGTACATCGCCAACGTGCTCGAAGACGGCTTTGAAAATAATCCGCACCTGGACGCAGTGCGCGCGCATGCCGCCGCTGAAGGTGCAGAAGTGGTGCCGGTCTCGGCTGCCATCGAAGAAGAACTGTCCCAGCTCGACGACGAGGACCGCGACACCTTCCTCGCCGATCTCGGCCTGAGCGAGCCTGGTCTGAATCGCGTCATTCGCGCGGCCTACAAGCTGCTCGGCCTGCAGACCTACTTCACTGCGGGCGTCAAGGAAGTGCGCGCGTGGACGGTCAGGGCCGGCTCCACTGCACCGCAGGCGGCGGCGGTCATTCATACCGATTTCGAGAAGGGCTTCATTCGCGCCGAGACGATCGGCTTCGATGATTTCATCAAGTATCGCGGCGAAGCTGGCGCGCGCGACGCGGGTCGTCTGCGCCTGGAAGGCAAGGAATACCGGGTCCAGGAAGGCGACGTGCTGCACTTCCGTTTCAACGTCTGATCCGGTGCGCGCGGCGCTGAGCGTCGCGCGTATCCAGTAGTGACGAAGAGTTCAAAATTTTTGTTGACACCGGGTGCGTCCCACAACAAAATAACGGGCTGCTTCACCCCGAACCGATTCGCCTCACGGCGCAACGGTACGGTAGTAAAAGCTGGAGGGATACCCAAGCGGCCAACGGGGGCAGACTGTAAATCTGCTGGCTTACGCCTTCGGTGGTTCGAATCCACCTCCCTCCACCAGTTTCACGTTGTGGCATGCAGTTCCCGGCGCGGGAGTAGTTCAACGGTAGAACCTCAGCCTTCCAAGCTGATGGTGCGGGTTCGATTCCCGTCTCCCGCTCCATTGAACGCAAATGCATGGCATAATGCAAAACTCGCTCACGTAGCTCAGTCGGTAGAGCACCTCCTTGGTAAGGAGGAGGTCGAAGGTTCGATTCCTTTCGTGAGCACCATTACTCAATCGTCTTAAACTCCAAACGATTACCGAGACCTGCACCCATGGCAAAAGCTAAATTCGAGCGCAACAAGCTGCACGTCAATGTCGGCACCATTGGTCACGTTGACCATGGCAAGACCACGTTGACCGCTGCGCTGAC
>NZ_LMOP01000010.1 GCF_001423585.1 Xanthomonas sp. Leaf148
TATCGCTTTGGACATGGTTACCAAAGTGTCCATGGCCTTCTGGGGATCTTCGCTACTAGGGTCGGTGCTCGGTCAAGATTTCACCTCCGGCATCAGTAGCCAGGCTCTGCAACAGGGGGGTATGGGCTTGATTCTGACCACGCTAATCCTGACTGCACCTCCGATGGCTGCGATGTTCTTCCAGGGCACATTAGGTGCGTTCACTCCATATGCTGCCATGGGTGCTGCTACTGGAGCTTCCGGAGCAGCGAGTCGGCCAGGACCGCAGGGTCAGCCGCCGGGTTCATACGGCTATGCTCCTGCAATGCCGTCCGATAATGGCAGGGAGGATTCGACCGGCGGTACTAGGGTTTCTAGTCCAGGGCCGCGCATTTTAAGTAATCAGAATGAAATGGTGGCCGGCGCGAAGGGAGCCCATCAAGATCGCGTTTGAGCCATTTTAATTTCGTTATCGCAATCGAAATTTCAAATTATTTAAGTTGCTTGAGATTTAAATTGTGAGTTCGGCATTCTTGATTGGAGGTGCGTTATGTGCTTTTTTAATAAAATCATTTTTTTTGTGGTTTTGTTTCTTGTCCCGACTATTGGTGCGTTGGCACAAACTGCATGTCCTATAGGTACAGCTGCCGGCGCTGCGACCTGCGGCCCGTCGCAGGGTGGGGGATATGATGCGGTGCAAGAGGCTCCGCCGCCACGAGCAATCCCAACTGGTGAATGGGAGTCCCAATGGGGCTCAATTTGGTTAGATAAAGTTACATCCGCTGTAGGCACTTCTGAAGGCAGTCCGAGTAAATCCGCTGCTATAGCCAAAGCCAAGAAGATTTGCGCATCTGATGGCTCAAAGGCTTGCAAGGAAATAACAACTTACAGTAATCAGTGCGTTTCCTTAGCTTGGCCTTCAGTTCAGGATAGAGCAATTGCAACTGGACTTGGTGCTTCCGAAGAAGTTGCAATTACTAGATCTATTGAAAATTGTGACAGGCACGGTGGTGAGTGCAGAACCGTTTATTCTGCCTGTAGTAAGCCGTTGTTTCATAAATACTAGTTTTTAGGATTTTTTGTGCCGGCCATGCGGTTGTGAGGTTCTTTATGGCGAAAAGGTGGCAGTAACAAATAAATCCATGCTTTTTTTGGTTATTTGAGTTTTGTTATTTGGATTGTGGATATGGCGTAGGAGAATTTCAGGTGCTAGAAAATTTCTTTTCCTTGATTTTAGCGATTTTGGGTTACGGACTCTAAATCAGTGAGGTTTAACAATGAACGTTTCGAAGTCTTTAATTTTATCGCTTTTTTTTGTCGTTGCACCAGCTTATGCCGAGGACTCTTGCGCTACGTTGATGTGCATGTCTGGCAAGTTAGCAAGGGTCAACACTGGTAAGAGTTGCGCTGAGCCGATGGCGGATTACTTTAAAATAGTCCGTTTTGATCGTCACGGTTACAGTGCGAACAAAACAAAAAATGCTCGTCAATCGTATCTAGACTCTTGCAGCTCCGAGACTAGCGGTGAAGGTAACCGAATCAACGAAAAATTTGGCACTGTGCGCTTGGGTTTCTAAAAGGCTTCCATTTAGGCTCGGTTTCAAAAATTGAAGTTTGCGGCGCAATAGTTTGTAAGAGCATACCGATTTTTACGATTGCGGCTTTGATCGGAATTTGGAGTTTATGCGATCACTGGCGAAAACAAGACGCCTGAAGATCAGGTAGACGAGAGCTTGGGATGGATGCAGGTCGCCTTGTCTAGCATTGACGTTCTTGATGTCGTGCAAGATCCGACGCAGGATTCACAGAAGTCCCGAGCGATGTGGATGGTTGGCGTTGGCACTGGCGGCCCTGCAGTTGTTGCAGGCTCTATGATGCTGCTCTACCGCATCGCGATGGCACTGTTCGTTGGCTTTGGGCCTTTGTTCATTCTGTGTCTGCTATTTGAGCAGACGAAATCACTATTTCAACGCTGGCTGTTCTATGGAATCGGTACTTTCTTCTCCATGTCGGTCCTAGCCGTCATGACATCTATCGCTTTGGACATGGGTCTGCAACCCGAGCTCNTGGATTCACAGAAGTCCCGAGCGATGTGGATGGTTGGCGTTGGCACTGGCGGCCCTGCAGTTGTTGCAGGCTCTATGATGCTGCTCTACCGCATCGCGATGGCACTGTTCGTTGGCTTTGGGCCTTTGTTYATTCTGTGTCTGCTATTTGAGCAGACGAAATCACTATTTCAACGCTGGCTGTTCTATGGAATCGGTACTTTCTTCTCCATGTCGGTCCTAGCCGTCATGACATCTATCGCTTTGGACATGGTTACCAAAGTGTCCATGGCCTTCTGGGGATCTTCGCTACTAGGGTCGGTGCTCGGTCAAGATTTCACCTCCGGCATCAGTAGACAGGCTCTGCAACAGGGGGGTANTATCGCTTTGGACATGGTTACCAAAGTGTCCATGGCCTTCTGGGGATCTTCGCTACTAGGGTCGGTGCTCGGTCAAGATTTCACCTCCGGCATCAGTAGYCAGGCTCTGCAACAGGGGGGTATGGGCTTGATTCTGACCACGCTAATCCTGACTGCACCTCCGATGGCTGCGATGTTCTTCCAGGGCACGCTCGGCGCATTTACACCATATGCGGCAATGGGGGCGGCGACTGGGGCTTCTGGTGCTGCGAGCCGTCCGGGCCCGCAGGGGCAGCCGCCAGGATCTTATGCCCCACAGACTTATTCCCCCCCCCAAATTGCCAGAGATGCTAACTCTGATGTTGTCGTAGGAACCGCTTCACCCACGAGGGTGACACGTGGGTCAGCTGATGCCCCTCAGCAGTCGGAAGGGAAATTTGCTAATGCTCCTTTACCAGAGCGACCTGGAGGTAGGAATGCATAACTCAATTTCGGCGAAACTTGCACTTTCGTGCGTTGCGCTCTTATTAATTTTTCCGATCACTGCAGCATTTGGCCAAACTGCATGTCCGATTGGCACTGCGGCTGGTAGTGCTATGTGTGGTCCTGGGCCTTCAGATAGTCAGGGCTCTAGTTCTGACAGCTATATAACGACGCCTGCACCTAAGCCTAATGGTGAATGGCTAAAAACTTGGGGCGCGGTTGCACAGTCTCCTAATGGAGATACTGGCCTAAGTGCTGGTTTTCTTTCCAAAGGAGATGCCTCTAGAGATGCACTATCTAAATGTGCTACTTGGGGTGCAGCTGATTGTCGTGTAATAGTAACGTATAGAAATCAATGTGTTGCTTCTGTTAACCCAGTTGATGGTGGTGCAGGCGGTGCTATCGCCAATGCTTCCTCTGTGGAAAATGCAACAAAGATCGCCGGTAAAAGCTGCGAAAAGTCTGGTAGGGCTTGTAAAATGACATTCTCAGAGTGCTCAGAGCCTAAGTTTAGGAGTTTCTAGTGTGAGTAAGTGATGAAATTCTAGGTTGTGCAGATTTTAGTACTTTCGGGTGCAATATGTCAGATGATTTATTCTGTATGTTATTATTTTCCGTCAAAGGATATTAATTAATTTAGTGTTACGTATAAAGGGAGTTTGAAAATGAAAACTTTGAAGTCTTTGATTTGGGTGTTTTTGGTTGCCGCGTCACCAGTCTATGCAGGGGACTCCTGCACTACGTTGATGTGCATGTCTGGAAAACTAGCGGGCGCAAGCACAGGTAAAAGTTGCGCTGAGCCTATGGGGGATTATTTTAAAATAGTCCGTTTTGATCGCCATGGGTACAGTGAACGCAAAACCAAAAGTGCTCGTCAATCGTATCTAGACTCTTGCAGCTCCGAGACTAGCGGTGAAGGTAAACGAATCAACGAAAAATTTGGCACTGTGCGCTTGGGTTTCTAAAAGGCTTCCATTTAGGCTTGGTTTCAAAAATTGAAGTTTGCGGCGCGATAGTTTGTAAGAGCATACCGATTTTTACGATTGCGGCTTTGATCGCAATTTAGAGTTTATGCGATCACGGGCGAAAACAAGACGCCAGAAGATCAGGTAGACGAGAGCTTGGGATGGATGCAGGTCGCCTTGTCTAGCATTGACGTACTTGATGTCNTATGCGATCACGGGCGAAAACAAGACGCCAGAAGATCAGGTAGACGAGAGCTTGGGATGGATGCAGGTCGCCTTGTCTAGCATTGACGTACTTGATGTCGTGCAAGATCCGACGCTGGATTCACAGAAGTCCCGAGCGATGTGGATGGTTGGCGTTGGCACTGGCGGCCCTGCAGTTGTTGCAGGCTCTATGATGCTGCTCTACCGCATCGCGANGGATTCACAGAAGTCCCGAGCGATGTGGATGGTTGGCGTTGGCACTGGCGGCCCTGCAGTTGTTGCAGGCTCTATGATGCTGCTCTACCGCATCGCGATGGCACTGTTCGTCGGCTTTGGGCCTTTTTTTCATTCTATGTCTACTATTCGAGCAGACCAAATCACTATTCCAACGCTGGCTGTTTTATGGGATCGGTATTCCGGAGCGGCGAGTCGGCCAGGACCGCAGGGGCAGCCGCCGGGATCTTATTGTTACGTCCCGCCGCAGCCTTCAGACGGTGGCAGAGAAGATCGTAGTATTAATAGCGTCAATTCAGGCGTCACTAATCCAGCGATAAGAGATCAACAGTAATCCAATGAACTAGTCGCCGGGTCATAGGGTGTTTACAACAACAGTGACCAAGCGTAATTTCTATTTGGTTCTGTATGAATTTGGAGGTAAGCGGATGAAGATTTTTCTATCAACGTTGTGTGCGCTAATTTTATCTTTTTTTTATTCTGGGGAAGCCGCTGCACAGACTGCCTGCCCAATCGGTGCAACGGCTGGTTCCGCTGTCTGCGGACCTTCTCCGCAGACTTCCTCAAGTGGTCAGGAAGATGTAGAAGCTCCAAGAGCCACGCCGCTTGGTAAGTGGGAATCTCGATGGGGGGCGATCGCTGTTGACGAAGATACGGCTGATGTAGGTACGGCCTCTGATCTGGCAGACAAGTCCAAGGCGAAAGCTCAAGCCTTAGCTACATGTTCCGAGGCGGGAGCAAAAAGATGTAAGGTGGTGACGACGTACCGTAATCAGTGCGTTGCGCTTGCGTGGCCTACCGTCAAATATAAGCCTGCTTCTACTGGACTGGGGCCAAGCATCGATTTCGCATCTAAGCGGTCCGTTTCCAATTGCGATGAAAACGGGGGAGAATGCCGGGTTGTTTACTCGGCATGTAGTAAGCCAGTTTTTTTTAAATTTTAATTCCATTTAAAGCGGTAGAAATATCCTCTAAAACAGAAGCTTAAAGTGAGGTGCTCGACATTTTTTCAAAGAAAGGCGTGAATTCTTATAAGGTTGCGTTCACCTATGGGAACAAGTGCGTCGCATTTTCTGTTCCGGTCTCGGGTTAAGCTAATAAGTCAATAGATATAAAAAAGTATTGGTGTTGCTTCTCGTGGTGCAAAAAAATGTGGAAGTAGGGCGGGTTCGGATGCGAAATGTCAGATGATTCATTTGACCTGTTCTGAGTATTCTTGAAATATACCAGTTTCTGAACTTAATTTTTTTATTGGATTTTCTGATTAGTATTAAAGATGTTGTGGGATTAAATTGGTGATGCAGGGCATATGGTTTTTAACCCGATTCTTTTGAAAAAAAATTTATTCGGGCTGAGGACTTAGGAGTGCTGCAGTCTGAACAAGATTCAAAATTGGCTAGCGCGAGCCATTTAAGGCTGTTTGATTTGGCTACTTTCTGATCGTCGCTTATCGATGAATACGTATGCACGAATGCGTTTGTGCTGTGCGGCGCAGCTACGCTAGTGCGACTAGCTGGGCGCCCTCTCGCGCCCGCATTGGCCCGGGAGGGGCGTACATGTCGCAGACACCATGGTGGCGCGGGGCCGTCATCTATCAGATCTATCCGCGCAGTTTTCTCGATTCCAATGGCGATGGGGTCGGTGATTTGCCCGGCATCATCGCCAAGCTGGACTACATCGCCGGGTTGGGGGTGGATGCGATCTGGATCTCGCCGTTCTTCAAGTCGCCGATGGCCGATTTTGGTTACGACATCGCGGACTATCGCGCGGTGGATCCCTTGTTCGGGACGCTGGACGATTTTGATCGCTTGCTCGACAAGGCACATGGGCTTGGCTTGAAGGTGATGATCGACCAGGTGCTGAGCCATACGTCGATCGCGCATGCGTGGTTCCAGGAGAGCCGTCAGGACAGGACCAATCCGAAGGCCGATTGGTACGTGTGGGCCGACCCGCGCGAGGATGGAACGCCGCCGAATAACTGGTTGTCGTTGTTCGGTGGCGTGGCCTGGCAGTGGGAGCCACGGCGCGAGCAGTACTACTTGCACAACTTCCTGGTGGACCAGCCCGACCTGAATTTCCACAATGCGGAGGTGCAGCAGGCGACCTTGGACAACGTCCGCTTCTGGCTGGATCGGGGCGTGGATGGCTTCCGGCTGGATGCGATCAACTTCTGTTTCCACGATGCGCAGCTGCGCGACAACCCGGCCAAGCCAGCGGACAAGCGAGTAGGGCGCGGCTTCAGTGCGGACAATCCGTACGCGTATCAGTACCACTACTTCAACAATACGCAGCCGGAGAACCTTGTGTTCCTTGAGCGCTTGCGTGCACTGCTGGACCGCTACCCGAACGCGGTGAGCCTGGGCGAGATATCGTCGGAGGATTCGCTGGCGACCACCGCCGAGTACACCGCCCAGGGCCGCCTGCATATGGGCTACAGCTTCGAGCTATTGGTGCAGGACTACAGCGCCGCGTATATCCGCGAGACGGTGAGCCGGCTCGAGGCCACCATGTTGGAGGGGTGGCCGTGCTGGGCGATTTCCAACCACGATGTGGTGCGTGCGGTAACGCGTTGGGGCGGCGAACATGCGTCGCCGGCGTTTGCGCGGATGGTGGTGGCACTGCTGTGCTCGCTGCGTGGGTCGATCTGCCTGTATCAGGGCGAGGAGCTAGGCCTGGGCGAAGCGGACGTGGCATTTGAGGACCTGCAGGACCCGTATGGCATTACATTCTGGCCGACCTTCAAGGGCCGCGATGGCTGCCGTACGCCGATGCCATGGACCGACGCGCCATCTGCTGGATTCACCAGTGGCAAGCCGTGGTTGCCGCTGGCGGAGCCACATCGTGCCGCTGCGGTGAGTGTGCAGCAGGACAATGCGCATTCTGTGTTGAGCGCAGTACGTGCGTTTCTTGCTTGGCGCAAGGAAATACCGGCGTTGCGTGAGGGATCCATCGCTTTCTACGACACGGCCGAGCCTGTGCTGATGTTTCGGCGCGAGCATGCGGGTCAGGTCGTGCTGTTGGCATTCAATCTGTCTGGCGATCCTGCCTCGCTTCGGTTGCCCCCAGGTGAATGGAAGCAGATCGACGTACCTGGCGTAGAGCGCGGCAACGTTGATCTTAGCGAGCTACAGTTGGCGGCCCATGCGGTTATCTGTGTCGTGGCTTGCGAGTAATAGCTGATTTTGCTGTCAAGCTTAGCCAAGGGTTCGATTGACAAGAAGTGAGATATTCCTTCGGGAATGTCTCATGTCATTGAATGATGCCTCTGAGGATAATTGGAGGTATCTAGCGTGGAGCTCAAGGGCAGTATTTAAAATTTTATCGAGAACGAGCTCTGCTTTACGCATGAGTACGAATAAGGCTGAAAATTTATCGCATGGTTGAGCCCTTCAGGTAGGACACCGTCGATCGAGGTCGGATCAAGGTGTTTATGCGGAATTAGTGTAATCGTCCATCCGATTCTCGATCTTCTGAGGGGTATCATCAGATCGAGGGGCATGCGCGTCTTGACGCATTCATGCTGAAAGGTGTTATTCAATCGCTGCATTCTAGGTGGGTAGCCACTCCAGAATTGGTGATGGGCTCTGTGTCATCCTCAGCCTATCGATCTGCCAAGATCGCGATTAACTCGCTAAAGGAGTCATTTGGATGCGTTGCCGCAACGCATGCCGGTTGGTGTAAGGCATCTCATCGCTGCTGAGGCCCGCTTGCCTTTTACTTTATAGTGTGCCTTGATCGCCAGACTTTACTTGCTGAAGCTGTCCGGTACGGTCAAGTTAATAATCAGCGGCCATCGAATCGAGCATTGGCTCTGAATCTGGACTTCAGATCTACTGGGTACTATCTGCAAGAGGCGCACGCGAGGTACTGCTGTGCTCTGACATGTCATGGAGCATGATTTTCTAATTTATCTGTATACTTAATCGCTGTATTGGGTTGGTCGGGAATGGTATTTGGCGCAACTAGATGATCGTATAAACTTTTTTGTTAGTGCCGTCGGTATCGGGGCGCGAATTGTCGCCGGTGGCTGGAAATCTGCGGATCAAAAATTAAGGTGTAGCAGGAAAATTATGTCTTTGCGTTGGCTTAAATTCTGGGCTTTTATTTTTGGGTTGTCATCAATAAGGTTTTTGTTTTACTTTTCGAGTAGAGTTTACTTTGGATATGAAATTGAGTTGGCCGACTATACGATAATTCTATTTGCCATCATTTGTGCTTGTCTTTGCTTTCAGCTTGTAAGGACCATAAAAAAGAGGCGCGTGGCGTTTAGGAAATAGCTGTTCTCCGGAAATGCTTTACTAGAGCTTTTGCGTAGAGAAGTAGCTCAATTAGTCGGTGTGCTTGCGCAATAAATCGTGGTGTGCCCTTTGTGTGGCGCATTTCAAGACTGGTTGCATTGAATAACAGATCTTTGTAGCCAGCTAAGAAGGCTGGCTTAGGTTGGAAAGTTCAGGGCGAGATAAAATAATCCGACATGGAATAATTAATTTATTGTATTGGTCGATATAAATTTTGAAGGTAACGAAGGTTCGTGATCTTCAGTTGCAGACTTCTCCCTGGATGGGCTTAAGCGCTAACATCGGGGCGATGCATGATTCAGAATGCGCAACGCCTGTAACGTACCCTCACCCCAACCCCTCTCCCGGTGGGAGAGGGGCCTATATTGCTGCTCTTGATCGCTGCGGCTTCGAGCGTCTTGTTCGCCTTCCGATGTGGAAGGCGAACTTGGGGTATCACGCGCCCCGACGTTTCGTAAGCGACTCAGTCCCCTTGTCTCCAGAACGTGGTGATACCAGCCACTCAGAACTTGTAGTTCACGCCCAGCACAAAGGTGCGGCCCCATTCGATGTATTCGAGCGGGCGGTCCTTGGTTTCTGCATAGGTGCGGTACGGGGAGTTGCTGAGGTTGCTGGCTTGCAGCAGCAGGGTGAGGCCATCGAGGGTGCTGCCTTCGGCGAAGTTGTAGCTGATCTGCGCGTCGGTGATGTTTTCGCCGACGACGTAGCGCAGGGTGCGGTTGCCGTTGAAGTTGCCGATCTCGCCGATGAAGTCGGAGCGGCGACGCTGGCTGACGCGTGCTTCGAAGCCCTTGTGCTCGTAGTACGCGGTGAGGTTGTAGACGCGCTCGGACAAGCCGGGCAGGCTGATTTCACCATCGCCGACGCTGGAGGCGCTTTCCGGGTCGCGGATCTTGACGTCGCTGTCGTTGAATGTGGCGCTGGCCTGGATGCCGAAGCCCTCCAGCGGGGCGAACAGCAGATCCAGCGGCAGCGATGCAGTGAGCTCGACGCCGCGCAGCGTGCCGCCCTTGCCGTTGAACGGTGCACTGAAGGTGCCGGTGGTGAGCACCGGGGCCGAGCCCGGTGGCGGCACGTAGCCGGCGACCAGTGCGGAGAAATCGTAGTTGTCGCGGCTCTGGGTGTAGATGTAGCTCTTCAGGTCCTTGTAGAAGAAGGCGGCCGCCACATACGCGCGCTCGGCGAAATATTTTTCGTACGAGAGGTCGATGGCATTCGCGCGCCATGGATCGAGCATCGGGTTGCCGCCGCTGGCGCCGGGCCGGCCGGTCGAGGTATCCACGCCAAACTCCAGCGAGGCACGCAGTTGGTCCACGCGTGGGCGCGCCACCTGCTTGGCCATCGCAAAGCGCAGTGTCTGCTCGTACGGGAACTGGAAAGCCAGGTTCAGGCTGGGCAGCCAGTCGCGATACTTCTTGCCATCGTCGATGGGCCGCACTTCGCTGCCAGGCGGCTGCGAGGCATCCCAGTAATTGGCCTGCGAGGATTGATCGGCGCTCTGCAACTGCACGCCGATATTGCCGCGCACACCGACCTCGCCCCATTCGGTATCGATGTTGGCGCGCAGCCAGGCGGTGGTGATCTTCTCTTCGACCGTCCAGGCCTTGGACACCAGGAACGACGCGTCGTCGCTGGGGTTGAACAGCATGTAGCGCGAGACCGCCGCCGGCACATTCCACGCGGGCAGGGAGCCGAGACCGGCAAAGCCGAGGTTGACAGGTGCGTATTGGAGATCCGCGGCCACCGTGGCCTCGCCCTGCGCGCCCAGCGTGATGTTGCCTTCGGGCTGGGTCTTCTGCTTTTCGCGGTTGGCGTAGTTGACGCCGACATCCAGATCCGAGAACCAGCTCAGCGCTTCGGGCATCGGGAAGCTGGCCTGCAGGCGCGCACCCTTGAGCACGTCTTCCACACGCGGCACCTTGCCGTAACCGGAGCCGTAAATGGTATTGGTAAGGAACAGCTCACTCGGATCGGAATAATTCATGCCCGGCGCCAGCTGCGAGAAGCCGTTGCCGACGACCGACACGCCAACGGTGTCCAACTGTGGCATGGGGGCACGCTGGAGATTGTTCTCCAGGTTCAATTCGTCGCGGGTGGCCTTGGAGTAGTTCAGGTCGGCGATGATCTTGACCGCGCCGGCGGTGATTTCGTTGTTCCAGCCGAACGCTTCGATCTTGTCTTCGCGCTTGTTGTACATGCCGCGCACCAGCGGGTAGACGCCGCTGGCGGTGCCGCCGATGAAGCTGTTGTTGTCGTTGACGCGCACGTCGGTGATGTTCAGGCCCGGCGTGTAGCCGCCGTTGTAGTTGCTCAGGTTGAGCTCGAACTGGTTGGCCGTGTCGATCTGCTCGGCCTTGGTGTGGAAGGCGTCGAGCGTGCTGGTCCAGGCGTTGGACGGGCGATATTGCAGCGTGGCCATGACGCCATCGCGCTTCTGATTACCGGTACGGCGCAGCGCCTTGATGCCGTCGGAAAAATACACGCCATCGGCCACGCCGGGGCGTTGACGCTGTGCGTTGACCTGCTGCCACGGCTCGTACAGGCCCACCTGGTTTTCCTGGATCGGCATGTCGGTGTGGGCGTAGCCGATGGTCAGGCCGATGGTGCGGTCGGCGAACTGGTCGATGTAGCTGACGTTGAAGCGGTTGCCGTAAGGGTCGACGTTGGCGGCCTTGCCCAGCGAGTTGCGCTGATAGCGGCCACCGATGGCGATCACCCGCTCGTTGTAGCTCAGCGGGCGTGCGGTCTGCATGTCCACGGTGCCCGACAGGCCCTGGCCAACCAAACCGGCGTCAGGGGTCTTGTAGACGGTGACGCCGCTGACCAGCTCGGACGGATACTGGTCGAATTCCACGCTGCGGTTATCGCCGGTGCTGACCACTTCGCGGCCATTGAGCAGGGTGGTGGAGAAGTCCGGCGACAGGCCGCGTACGCTGATGACTTGCGCGCGACCGGCCACACGCTGCGCGGCCAGGCCAGGCAGGCGCGCGAGCGATTCGGCGATGCTGACGTCGGGCAGGCGGCCGATGTCTTCGGCCGAAATGGCTTCCACGATCGAGGTGGAGTCGCGTTTGACCGAGATGGCACCTTCGATCGCGCGCCGCAGGCCGGTGACCTGGACCTTGTCCAACTCGGTGACTGCGCCGTTCTGTTGATTGGATGCGGTTTGTTCGGTGGCGGTGGCTTGTGCAGGCGTTGCCGACTGCGCAGCAGCCAGCGTCGGTGCCATGGCAACGGCCAGGGCGATACTCAGCGCAGAGCGCTTGTGCTTCAACATTTTCCCCTCCCAGGTACATGTTGTTCTTTGATTTTTTGATCCGGCAGACGCCTGGATGTCATGCGTCGCACGCCCGGACGGACGTCACGACTGCAACGTATGGTAGACACCGCACCCGCATGCAAACGGGTGCTGCATACGTATTCAACCCGCACAACCGCAATGAAATCGATTCCACGCAAGGCATCCAGCGCACAAAGCTGCTGCTGCAGATCACGCATGGGCGCGATGCACGACCTGTGGCGATGGGGCGCGGTGGTGAGATCCACTCACTGGCGTCGGCGGCACCGCAGCGTGCTGCGATGCATCACTCAACGCTTGCCATCCATCGGGACGAAGCGGATCGCCTGCCCGCCACCGGGTGCCAGGCGCAGTTCGAGGGTGTCGCTGCTGCCGACCTGGCGCTCCTCGCGCACAAAGGCGAACGGGTTGCTCAGGTAATCGGCGCCGTCGCCATCGCGGTAGATCTGGGCGGTGTAGCGCACGCCGGGTTCAAGAAAACCCAGCGGCACCTGCAGCAGGCGGCCGTGTTCGTCGGTGATGCTGCCCAGGAACCATTCGCGGCTATGCCGATCCTTGCGCGCGATGGTCACGTAGTCGCCCACTTCGCCATTCAATGCGCGGGTCTGGTCCCAGTCCACCGCCACGTCTTCGATGAAGCGGAACGCGTCGCGATGCTGCAGATAATGCTCGGGCAGATCGGCGGCCATCTGGATCGGGCTATACAGCGTCACATACAGCGCGAGCTGCCGCGCCAACGTGCTGGGAATGGCTTGGCCGTTGCGACCCTTCAGGCTGACGATGCCCGGCGTGTAGTCCATCGGCCCGGCGAGCAGGCGCGTAAACACCAGGTTGACCTCGTGTTCCGGCGGATTGGGTGGCTGGCCCCAGGCGTTGTATTCCATGCCGCGCGCGCCTTCGCGCGAGATCCAGTTGGGATAGGTGCGACGCAGCCCGGTGTCCTTGATCGGCTCGTGCGCATTGACTGCGATATGCCGCTCGGCCGCCTCGCGCACCACACGCAGATGATGGCGCGCCATCCATTGGCCATCGTGCCACTCGCGCAACGGTGCACCGCCCGCAGGGTTGCGTCGCTCCACCTGGCCGTCGTCGCAGACATAGCCGGTCTTCACCGAGTCCACGCCGAAGCGTGCGTACAGATCCATCGCCTCGGCGATCTGGTCTTCGTAATGGTCCACTGCGCATCCCGTTTCGTGATGGCCGATCAAATGCACGCCTTTGGCCGCGGCGTACGTGCTCAGTGCAGGTAGGTCGAAATCCGGCGTGGATTTTGTGAAATCGAAGCTACCGCCGTTGCCGAACCATTCGCCGTCCCAGCCCGGGTTCCAGCCTTCGACCAGCACGCCGCGAAATCCATGTGCGGCGGCGAAGTCGATATAGCGCTTGGTCGTGGCAGTGGTGGCCGCATGTTTGGGTCCGGTGGCCCAGGTCTGTTGGTTGAGATGCATCGACCACCACACACCGACGTATTTGGACGGCTTGACCCAGTCCACCGCGCCCAGCGCATTGGGTTCGTTGAGGTTGAGGATCAGGTTGGATTCCACCAGGCCGGTGGCCTGATCGGCGATCTGCAGCGTGCGCCACGGCGTATCGAACGGCAGGCTGCGGCGCACCTTCCAGCCTCCGGCGGCTGGCGACAACTGCGCGCGCAGGCGCTGGTCGTCGGTGCGACGTAGCCACATGCCGGCGTAGTCCACCAACGCCGCTTCGTGCAGCGCAATGTGCAGCCCGCTGTCGGTACGCAGCGTCAGTGGCGTGTGCGCCAGTGCGACCTGATTCAACGGCGTGCGCCGATACAGATACTCGTAGTGGGTCGGCTCGCCTGCGGGAATCCACCATGCTTCGGCCGGTTGTGCGATGGCGAATTCGGTGACTTCCTCGTCGATGATCGCTTCACGCAATCCGGCTTGCTGCGGGAAGTGGTAGCGAAATCCCACGCCGTCGTCGTAGACGCGAAAGATCACTTCGAAGCTGCGCTGCGCACCATCGCGTTCGCCCAGGCTGACGCGCAGTTCGTTGTAGTGATTGCGCACCAGACGTGTTTCACCCCAGGGTTGCTCCCAGGTGTCGTCATGGCTCTGGCGTGACTGCGAACGCACCACCAACCCGCGGTCCAGGCGGCCGTCGCGCAAGGTAAAGCCCAGCCGTGAGCGCTGTATGACCGGCTGTCCCAGCCGCTGCACACGGTAGTACGGCGTGCCGCCATCCAGGTCCAGACTCACCTGCAAGACCTTGCCGGGCGACGCCACATCGA
The DNA here is from genome assembly GCF_001423585.1 of Xanthomonas sp. Leaf148. Lineage (GTDB taxonomy): Bacteria > Pseudomonadota > Gammaproteobacteria > Xanthomonadales > Xanthomonadaceae > Xanthomonas. The sequence continues at coordinate 14,120 of NZ_LMOP01000010.1, forward strand.
TGGTGGTGACCTCGGCGTGCGCTAGCGAGGCAAGGCTGCCGAAGCAGGTCAGAACCAGCAGCCGCGCGATCCAGGCGGCGCCGAATGTCGAGCGTGCTCGACGTGAAAACAGCGGCATATCCCCTCCCAAGGCGACCGTTGCAGAAGCGGCGACTATGCAGCGGCACACCGTGCAAGCGCCGTGCTGTGCGCTCGTTGCCGCCATGAATACGTATGCAGTGATGCGTCAGGGCAGGGTGCGCGTCTACCATGGCGTACGGCACCTGGGAGGGTCCGCGACCGTGGCACGCCTGTGCCGCGCACCACAACGCGTGCAACGAGGGAGGAAGGCCGACGGCACCAGCCGTCTCGCCGCTTCGATGCTGAAGATGATCTGCATGGCTGCAACGCTCGGCGTTGCGGCAAGCTCGCCGGTATTGGCCGACGACTTGGAATTTCAGGGGCGCCGCGCACATGCGCAGGCGCTGGACGATGGGAGCTTTGTGTTGCGCTGGCCGCAGGGCGAGCGCCGCATTGCCGCACAGCCGATGCGCACGCACACCGCCAGCCCGATGTTCGATGCCTTGTTTGCGTTGGCGCAGCAGGAGATGGCCGACGACCGTGTCGATGCGATCCGCGATCCGGCCTTCAACGCCGGCAAGCCGGTGCCGTGCAACTGCTTCGAGACCGGCGAACGCTGGCCGTATGTGTGGACGCGCGATGTCAGTTTTGCCGCCGATCTGGCGTTGGCGCGGCTGGAACCGGAGCGCACCCGCAATGCTTTGCGCTTCAAGCTATCGGCCGCACGCGATGGGAAGACCCCTGGTGTGTTCGTGGCGCAGGACACCGGCTCCGGTGGCAGCTGGCCGATCAGTAGCGACCGCGTGGTGTGGTTTCTGGCCGCACGTGGATTGCTGGACGACACACAGTTTGCTGAAGACGTCTGGCAGGCGCTGCAGGCGACGATCGCGCAGGATCGCGATGCGGTATTCGATGCGCAGATCGGCCTCTACCGTGGCGAAACCTCGTTTCTGGATTGGCGCGAGCAAACCTATCCGGACTGGACGCGGGAGAACGTGCGCTTCATCGCCGAGTCGTTCGCGCTATCGACCAACGTGTTGCATTACCAGGCATTGCGCTTGGCCGAGCAGCTGGCACGCCAGCATGGCGACGCACGCGCTGCCGACTACGCACAGTGGGCCGATGCATTGCGTCAGACCATCGATGCACGCTTCTGGGATGCGGGCAGCAGCCAGTATGTGAGTTATCTCGGCACGGCGGCGCATCCGGTGCGCTATGCCAAGGTCGATCTGCTGGGCGTCTCGTTGGGCGTGCTGGCCGATGTGTTCCCCGCAGAGCGCGCACGCACCGCGCTGCGCAACTATCCGGTGGTTGCCGGAGGCAGCCCGGTGGTATGGCCGCAGGAAGCGGCGCAGCCGATCTATCACAATCGCGCCATCTGGCCATTCGTCAGTGCCTACGCCTTGCGCGCCGCACGTGCGCTGGACGATGCGCCGCGCATTGCCTTGGAGCTGCAATCGCTGATGCGCGGTAGCGCGCTGGCCGGCTCCAACATGGAAAACTACGAGATGCAGAGCCTGGCCGTGCATGTGGAAGATGGCGTGCGCAGTGGCCCGGTGGTGAATTCGCCGCGTCAGCTGTGGTCGGTTGCCGGCTATCTTTCTGCGGTGCTGGACGGCGTCTTCGGCGTGTCTGCCGATGGCAGCGTTGCCCCGAAATTGCCGCGCAGCCTGCTGCCGCTGCTGTTCGGCGACCGCCAGCGGATCGTGCTGGAGCAGGGCACTCGTCGGTACGTGTTGTTGCGCCCGACAAATGAAGAGGGCGAGTTACTGGTGGCCGGCCGTGTCACCCAGCAGGGCCAGACCACGCAGGTGCAGTTGGTCGGTCGCAAGGCCGATCTGGCCGCGCCGCCGCAGCCGGTGCAGGTGTTTGCACCGCAAACGCCAGCGATGCCGGTTGCGCAACGGCGGGGCGGCGGTCACCGTATCGCCATTCCCGCTGGCGCGACGCTATACATGGATGGCCGTGCGTTGGACGCCAGTGAACATTGGGATCTTGCCGATGACGGGGTGTTGCATGTGCTCAGCCTGACCCGGCGTGTGGCAGGTCTCGAATCGCTGCACAGTCCTTCGTTGACGCTTGGTCCGGCGCAGGAGCTACGCGGCAGCCAAGCCTGGGCATGGCAGCCGTCGCGTAGCGGCCCGCATCGCGTGTCGCTGCGCTATCGCAACGACAATGGCCCGATCAATACCGGCGTCACTGCCGCAGTGAAACAGCTGGTGCTGGAATGCCCAGGAAAAGCTGCGCAATCGCATGTCATCGTGATGCCGCATAGCGTGGGCGAGCAGGTCTCCACGCAGGCGACTTTCGATGTGGTAGCGGGGCAGGCCTGTGCGTTTCGGCTGGACGATGGTTTCAATATGAGCGCGTTGAAGCACTTTGCGCAGTACAACGGCGGCCGTGGCGGTCGCGATGGGGTGGTCAACACGGCGCAGATCAGCGCGTTGATCGTCGGGCCGGCAGCCATCATGGAGACAGCGCAATGACCGCCAAACCACGCCTGAGCTTCTGGCAGATCTGGAACATGTGCTTCGGCTTTCTCGGCATCCAGTTCGGGTTTGCGCTGCAGAACGCCAATGCCAGCCGCATCTTTCAGACCCTGGGCGCGCAGGTCGACGATGTACCGGGATTGTGGATCGCTGCACCGCTCACCGGGCTGATCGTGCAGCCCATCATCGGCTATCTGTCCGATCGCACCTGGACGCCCTGGGGCCGTCGGCGCCCGTATTTCATGGTGGGCGCGGTGTTTACCACGCTGGCGCTGTTGGTGATGCCGAACGCGCCAGTGCTGTGGATTGCTGCCGGCACGCTGTGGGTGCTGGATGCATCGATCAATATTTCGATGGAGCCATTCCGCGCACTGGTGGGCGATCAGCTGCCACCCGCGCAGCGGCCTACCGGCTATGCGATGCAAAGCTTTTTCATCGGTATTGGTGCGATCGTGGCGAGCTTCCTGCCGTGGCTGCTCACGCGCTGGGGCGTTGCCAATACCGCACCGCCGGGGCAACTGCCCGACAGCGTGCGCTACGCGTTCTACCTGGGTGCGGCGGTGTTGTTCCTGTCGATCGCATGGACCGTGCTACGCACCCGCGAATACAGCCCCGCGCAGCTGGCAAGCTTCGACGACGCGCACCCGCCCGCTGCAACGCAAATGGGCAGCGGTGCGCTGCCGTCGCAGGCATCAAGCGCAGCGTGGTGCGTTGCTGGCGTCGTGCTTGCTGCGGCCATCGCCTGGCAGCACGGTGATCGCATGCTGTATGTGCTGGCCGGCCTGTGTATCGCCTATGGCGCGTTGCTCGCGTTGACGCGTGTACTGCCGGGCACCAGCATGCTGGTCGTCATCGTGCAGGACTTGCGCAGCATGCCGATGACCATGCGACGTCTGGCCTGGGTGCAGTTTTTCTCTTGGTTTGCGCTGTTTGCGATGTGGATCTACACCACCGCAGCGGTGACGCAGGTGCACTTCGGCGCGACCGATACGGTCTCGGCAGCCTATAACGATGGTGCGAACTGGGTGGGTGTGCTGTTTGGCGCCTACAACGGATTTGCAGCGCTGGCAGCGTTGATCATTCCTTTGCTGGTGCGTGCGATTGGCCTGCGCTGGAGCCACCTGTGCAACCTGTGGTTGGGTGCTGCGGGCTTGCTGTCGATGTTGGTGATTCGTGACCCGCAGTGGTTGCTGCTGTCCATGCTGGGCATCGGTTTTGCCTGGGCATCGATTCTGTCGCTGCCGTACGCCTTGCTGTCCGACAGCGTGCCCGCCGCCAAGATGGGCGTGTACATGGGCATCTTCAATTTCTTTATCGTGATTCCGCAGTTGGTCGCTGCCAGCGCGCTGGGCTTTGTGCTCCGCGTCTGGTTGGGCGGCCAGCCAATCTATGCGTTGGCCATTGGCGGGCTCAGCCTGTTGATTGCGGGCGTATGCGTGGTGCGGGTCCCCGTCGCCTCGGGAGGGCAGTGATGCGTAGTGCGATCTATCTGGCATTGACGATGTATGCGGGCGTGGCGCCCGCCGCGCCTGCCTCCAGGGAGTATTACGGCACCCTGGAGCCGTTGGCCGCCGATGCGGTGTATTTCGTGGTCACCGATCGCTTCGTCAACGGCGATACCGGCAACGATCAGCGCGAGCAGGGCGGTGCGCAGCGCACCTTCGATGTGCCCACCCCGTGCGCCGATGGCAGCGACGACAACATCGGCTACCTGGGCGGTGATTTCAAAGGCATCGTCGAGCAGGCCGACTACATTCGCGACCTGGGTTTCGGCGCAGTATGGATCACGCCGATCGTCGACAACCCGGACCAGGCATTTACCGGCGGCAAGCCGATCACCTGCGGCAGCACGCTCAGCGACCACGGCAAGACCGGCTATCACGGTTACTGGGGTGTCAACTTCTACAAGCTGGACGAGCATCTCCCCAGCCCGGGACTGGACTTTGCCGGCTTCACCCGCGCCATGCACGCCAACAAGTTGAAGGTGGTGCTGGATATCGTGGGTAATCACGGCTCGCCGGCCTACACCATGCCGGTGGCGCAGCCCGGTTTCGGCAAGCTCTACGATGCCAGTGGTCGCTTGGTTGCCGATCACCAGAATCTGCCGCCGGCACAGCTGGATCCGCAGCACAATCCATTGCACGCCTTCTACAACACCGGTGGCGGTCTGGCGGAATTGTCCGACCTCAACGAGAACAACCCGGCGGTGCTCGATTACCTGGCCGGCGCGTATCTGCAATGGATGGAGCAGGGTGCCGATGCATTCCGGATCGACACCATCGGTTGGATGCCGGACCGCTTCTGGCATGCCTTCGTTGCGCGCATCCGCGAAAAACGGCCGAGATTTTTCATGTTTGGCGAGGCGTTCGATTACAACGCCGACAAGATTGCCGGCCACACCTGGGCACGTAACGCTGGCGTAAGCGTGCTGGATTTCCCGTTGAAGCAGCAGCTTTCGGCAGTCTTCGGCCACACGCAAGAGGGTTTCGAACAGCTCGCCAAACCGTTGTTTCTGCGTCAGGGGCCGTATGCGAACCCGTACGAGCTGATGAGCTTTTACGACAACCACGACATGGTGCGGCTGGATGCCAGCGACACCGGCTTCATCGATGCGCACAACTGGCTGTTCACCGCGCGCGGCATCCCGGTGATCTATTACGGCTCGGAAATCGGCTTCATGCGTGGGCGGGCGGAGCATGCGGGCAATCGTAATTACTTCGGCGTCGAGCGCATTAAAGCAGCACCGCAAAGCCCGATCTTCGGCCCGCTGAAGCAGATCGCCCGCGTGCGCCGTGAGACGCCCGCGCTGCAGCGCGGCGTGCAGGTCGACGTAATGTTGCGCGGCAACCAGGCGGCATTCTTTCGCGTCTATCAGCATGCAGGAACCAGCCAGACTGCCCTGGTGTTGCTCAACAAGGGCGATGCGGCTGCAAACATCGAAGTGACGCGCTTTCTGCAACCGGGCACGTGGCGTGATGCGATGAGTGGCGAGCAGGTGCCGGTGCAGCGGCACCTGCGGCTTCCGGTGCCGGCGCATGGTCTACGCGTGCTGCTGTCGGATGCGCCGATCACCGACCCTGCGTTACGCAAGCAACTCGACGTCCAGATGGCCGATCAAGCCGTCCGCGACGCCCGCAACAGGTAGGAGCGCGCGCGGGCGCGATGGGAGTTGATCGGTAACGCCTCGTCGCGCCCGGGTGCGCTCCTACGAGGCATCAATGGTCTGCCGCCACTATCGCAGCCCGTCGTGCATGCTCTAACGATTCCCGAATCCCGAATCCCGAATCCCGAATCCTCAACGCGTCCCAGGCACATCAGCGGCTCGCCCACGCCCGCCATCGCCGGTTTCCGCCGCCGCGGCCGGCGACCAGCCCAGCGGTGGCTGCAACCCGCTGCTGCGCGAGGAATCGCGTAATGCCAGCCGCACCGGGATCGTGCGGCTCTGCGCCGCTTCGCCACGGATCAGCGCGACCAGGCTTTCCACCAACAACGCGCCGGCCTGCTTGGTGTCCTGTTGCACGGTAGACAGGGCCGGCGCAACCGATGCGGCCAACGCGATATCGTCGAAGCCGCTGATCGCCACGTCCTGCGGCACGCGTAAACCGCGTTCGCGCAACGCGCGCATCGCACCGATCGCAATCAGGTCGCTGGCCGCACACACCGCATCGAAGGCCTTGCCGCTCTCCAGCAGCGCCAGGCATGCCGCATGCCCGGACGATTCGGTGGTGATCGCATCGAACTGCAGCGCGGCATCGGCGACCAGATCCTGCTGCGCCAGCGCCGCCACGTGGCCCCGGTAGCGCTCTTCGAATTCGGGGTAGTGATTGGACGCGTGGCCAAGAAACGCAATGCGTCGACACCCCTGCGCCAGCAGGTGCTCGGTGATGTCCAGCCCGCCCTGATAATTGTCGCTGCCGATGGAAATGCCCGGCTGGCCCGGCAATGCCGCGCCCCAGCGCACGAAGTGCGTGCCTTGCTCCACCAGCAACTGCAGCCGCTGGCGCGATTCCTGATAATCGCCATAGCCCAGCAAAATAATGCCGTCGGCCTTGTTGCTGTCTTCGTAATCGGCCTGCCAGTCCTTGGACAGCTGCTGGAACGACACCAGCAGGTCGTAGCCCTGCAGCGCGCAGGCGCGCGTGATCGAGCCCAGCATCGAGTGGAAGAACGGGTTGATCAGCGAATCGTCGGCGGTGGGGTCTTCGAAGAACAGCAGCGCCAGCGTGCCGGCGTTGCGCAGCCGCAGCGAGGAGGCATTCTTGTCGACCTTGTAGTTCAGCTCATGCGCGATACGCAGAATCCGCTTGCGCGTTTCCTCATTGACCATCGGGCTGCCGCGCAACGCGCGCGAGACGGTCGGCTGCGACACACCGGCCAGGTAGGCGATATCCAGCGAGGTGGCTTTACCCTTGATGGTCATGGTCGGCAACGGACAGGACAAGTGGCCGGCATCATGCCACGCGCCCGGCGGCGGCGTGCCGCACTGCCCAGTGGCCGCCTGATTGGTTTACCATTCACGGCCAAGACCCCTTGCGAGAAGGTGGCCCGCGCTCCGCGCCGGCCCAGCGTGCGACATGAGCACTATCACCGCCCACCGTTGACCGGACCGGCCCCAGCGCAGTCAGCGCCCGCGTGCCGTTGTCCCGCGCAGCACGTCTCGTACGTTATTTCCGAGCCTGTCCAGCAGTGGGCAGATCTCTCATGGCAGCTCACTGCTGCAGCCAGCCCAGACCTCATTCTTGCCCATGATCAATATCACGCTCCCCGACGGCAGCCGCCGCGAATTCGAATCCCCCGTCTCGGTGATGCAGGTCGCCCAGTCGATCGGCGCCGGGCTGGCCAAGGCCACCATCGCCGGCCAGGTCGACGGCCAGCTGGTCGATGCCAGCGACGTCATCGACCATGACGCCAGCCTGCGTATCATCACCGCCAAGGATGCCGAAGGCGTGGAGATCATCCGCCACTCGTGCGCGCATCTGGTCGGGCATGCGGTCAAGCAGCTGTATCCGGACGTCAAGATGGTAATCGGCCCGGTCATCGCCGAAGGCTTCTACTACGACATCTACAGCGAGCGCCCGTTCACGCCAGACGACATGGCGGCGATCGAGCAGCGCATGCAGGAGCTGATCGCGCAGGATTACGAGGTGATCAAGAAGGTCACCCCGCGCGCGGAAGTGATCGAGGTGTTCGCCCAGCGCGGCGAGGAGTACAAGCTGCGCCTGATCGAGGACATGTCCGACGACATCACCGCGATGGGTCTGTACTACCACCAGGAATACGTGGACATGTGCCGCGGCCCGCATGTGCCCAATACGCGCTTCCTCAAGGCCTTCAAGCTGACCCGCATTTCCGGCGCCTACTGGCGCGGCGATGCCAAGAACGAGCAGTTGCAGCGCATCTACGGCACCGCCTGGGCCGACAAGAAGCAGCTCGACGCCTACATCCTGCGCATGGAAGAAGCCGATAAGCGCGACCATCGCCGCATCGGCAAGGCGCAGGACTTGTTCCATCTGCAGGAAGAGGCCCCCGGCCTGGTGTTTTGGCACCCCAAGGGCTGGTCGCTGTGGCAGGTGGTCGAGCAATACATGCGCAAGGTCTACCGCGACAGCGGCTACGGCGAAGTGCGCTGCCCGCAGATCCTGGACGTATCGCTGTGGCAGAAGTCCGGCCACTGGGACAATTACCAGGACGCGATGTTCTTCACCGAGTCGGAGAAACGCACCTACGCGGTCAAGCCGATGAACTGTCCCGGCCACGTGCAGGTGTTCAACCAGGGCCTGCACAGCTACCGCGACCTGCCGATCCGTTACGGTGAATTCGGCGCCTGCCACCGCAACGAGCCCTCCGGCGCGCTGCACGGCATCCTGCGCGTGCGCGGTTTCACCCAGGACGACGGGCATGTGTTCTGCCTGGAATCGCAGATCGAAGCCGAAGTCACCGCCTTCCATCAGCAGGCACTGGCGGTCTACACCGCGTTCGGCTTCGATGACATCGAGATCAAGATCGCGCTGCGCCCGGAAAAGCGCCTGGGCGACGACATCACCTGGGACAAGGCCGAAGCCGCGCTACGCAGCGCGCTGGGCGTGTGCGGAGTGGAGTGGCAGGAGCTGCCGGGCGAGGGCGCCTTCTACGGCCCCAAGATCGAATACCACCTCAAGGACGCCATCGGCCGCACCTGGCAGCTGGGCACGATGCAGGTCGACTTCATGATGCCGGGCCGCCTCGGCGCCGAGTACGTGGACGAGCACAGCCAGAAAAAGCATCCGGTGATGCTGCACCGGGCCATCGTCGGTTCGATGGAGCGTTTTATCGGCATTTTGATCGAGCATCACGCCGGCGCCTTCCCGTCCTGGCTGGCTCCGGTCCAGGTCGTTGTCGCAAATATCACCGACGCTCAGGCCGAATATGTGGACTCGGTTCGGAAAACCCTTGCAAATCAAGGCTTCCGTGTCAACGCAGATTTGCGTAATGAGAAGATCGGTTATAAGATTCGCGAGCATACGCTGCAACGCGTGCCGTACCTGCTCGTCGTCGGTGACCGCGAGAAGGAAAATGGCGCAGTCGCCGTGCGGACGCGTTCGGGGGAGGACCTTGGGACCATGACGGTCTCTGCCTTCATCGAACGCCTGCAGGCAGAGCAGGCAGCGTGAGCCAACCCCGGCCGGTCTGGATGATCCGGATGCGCCGGTTCGATTCCCCTGGGAGATTGCAATATCAGTACCCCTGACAACAAACAGAACCGCAAGAACCAAGAAATCCGTGTGCCGCGCGTCCGCGTGATCGGCAGTGACGGTGAGATGGTCGGCGTGTTGTCGCGCGACGAAGCGCTCGCCAAGGCCGAGGAAGAAGGCCTGGATCTGGTCGAAATCCAGCCGCAGGCCGATCCGCCGGTCTGCAAGATCATGGATTTCGGCAAGTTCAAGTTCGAGCAGCAGAAAAAGGCCAACGAGGCCAAGAAGAAGACCAAGCAGGTCGAGATCAAGGAACTCAAGTTCCGTCCGGTCACGGACGAGGGCGACTACCAGATCAAGCTGCGCAACATGCGTCGCTTCCTGGAAGAGGGTGACAAGGTCAAGGTCAACATCCGTTTCCGTGGCCGCGAAATGAGCCACCAGGAACTGGGTCGCGAGATGGCGGCACGGATCGAGGCAGACTTGGGCGAAGACATCGTCATCGAGTCCCGTCCGCGCCTGGAAGGGCGTCAGATGGTCATGATGATCGCGCCTAAGAAGAAGATCTGATTCCGCGCCGCGACGGGCCGCGACGGGGTTCGTCAAGGCGGCGAATCCGTCGATTTGCAAGAATTCCCGGCAACGGGTAGACTGCGCGGCCCGGTTTTGCCGGGAGCCGCGCAAGCGGCACAGGACCTGTCCCGATCGTGTTCGATCAAGGACTTACAAGCAGGCAAGGGCAAGGATGGAAAGCGTGGTCGCAAGACTGCCGCCCGTGTCAGTGACAAAACACCATCAAGGACATTGCAATGCCCAAGATCAAGACCAACCGGGCGGCGGCCAAGCGTTTCCGCAAGACCGCCTCCGGCAAGTACAAGTGCGGCCACGCAAACCGTAGCCACATCCTCACGAAGAAAGCGACCAAGCGGAAGCGCAACTTGCGGCAGACGAATCACGTCCGTCCCGAGGACGCAGGCCGTCTCGATCGTATGCTTCCCTATCTCTGAGGACTGAACCATGGCACGAGTAAAGCGTGGTGTGCAGGCGCGCCGCCGCCACAAGAAAATTCTGAATCTGGCGAAGGGCTACTACAACGCCCGTCGTAAGGTCTTCCGCGTTGCAAAGCAGGCGGTCATCAAGGCACAGCAATACGCCTACATTGGCCGTAAGCAGAAGAAGCGCGTGTTCCGTGCGCTTTGGATCACCCGCATCAATGCGGCTGCCCGCATCAATGGTCTGAGCTACAGCCGCTTCATGAATGGCATGCTCAAGGCTGGCATCACCCTGGACCGCAAGGTGCTGGCTGATATCGCCGTGCACGACGCCGCCGGCTTTGCCGCGCTGGCCGAGAAGGCAAAGGGCGCGCTGGCGGCATAAGTGCGAGTCCCTCGCAAGAGCTCGCACAGAGTAGGTGCGAGTCCCTCGCAAGAGCCCGCACATCCATGTGCGGACTTCAAAAGGGGTAGTCATCGCGACATCGGCACATGCGTGTGCAGATGTCGGCGAGGGAACGCAGATATGCAGGGGGAAGGGCGCGAGTCCTTCCCCTTTTGCGTTTTGGGCTGCCGGCTTGGAGTGATGCAAGGGCTGGCAGCAAGTGAGTGGTCATGCATTCCGGTGCATCCGGAAACACCGTTCGGCTGAGTAGTTGAGGCGCGAGTGCAATGAGTGAGATTCAATCCCTGACCGAGCGCGCGCTGGCCGATGTCGCCGCCGCGCAGACACCGGACCAACTGGAAGCCTTGCGGGTCGCCTTGCTGGGCAAGAGTGGCAGTATCACCGCCCAGCTCAAGCAGCTCGGCACGCTGCCGGCCGAGCAGCGCAAGGCTGCGGGCGAGGCGATCAACCAAACCCGAGATACGCTGAGCGCAGCGTTGTCGGAGCGCAAAACGACCCTGGAAACCGCTGCGCTGGATGCACGTCTTGCCGGCGAGCGCATCGATGTCACTCTGCCGGGCCGGCGTGGCGAGCGCGGCGGCCTGCATCCGGTGACGCGCACGCTCGAGCGCATTGTCGAGATTTTTGCGCGGCTGGGTTACGAGTTGTCCGATGGCCCGGAAATCGAGGACGACTGGCACAACTTCGAAGCACTGAATTTTCCGCCGCATCATCCTGCGCGCGCCATGCACGACACGTTTTATTTCGGCGACGGTCGCTTGCTGCGCACGCATACCTCCGGTGTGCAGGTGCGCTACATGGATGCGCACAAACCACCGCTGCGCATGATTGCGGCCGGCAAGGTGTATCGCTCCGATTCGGATCAGACCCACTCGCCGATGTTCCATCAGGTCGAAGGCCTGCTGGTGGACGAGCATTCGAATTTCGCCGATCTCAAGGGCACCTTGTCCGAGTTCGTGCGCGCGTTCTTCGAGCGCGATTTCGAAATGCGGTTTCGCCCCAGCTATTTCCCGTTCGTGGAGCCGGGTGCCGAGGTAGACATCGCCTGGCAGCAGCCCGACGGCAGCACCCGTTGGTTGGAAGTGCTGGGTTGCGGCATGGTGCACCCGAATGTGTTGCGCAGCGTCGGCATCGACCCGGAGCGCTACACCGGCTTTGCGTTCGGTCTGGGCGTGGAGCGTTTTGCGATGCTGCGCTACGGCGTCAACGACCTGCGCGCGTTTTTCGAAAACGACGTGCGCTTTCTCAGGCAGTTTGCTTGACGGCCGGGAATCGGGAATCGGGAGTGGAGAATCGGAGCAGCCAAGCGCGCTCCTAGCCCACCTTCCAAATCTCCGAAGACCTCCCGCTGTTGCGATTCCCGATTCCCTATTCTCCATTCCCGGCTCTCCATGAAATTCTCTGAAAATTGGCTGCGTAGCCACGTTCCGATCCAGGCCTCGCGCGAGGAACTGGCCGCCACGCTGACGGCGATCGGTCTGGAAGTCGAAGACGTCACGCCGTTGGGTGAGGCGCTTGGTCAGGTGGTGGTGGCGCGCATCGTCGAGGCCATGCGTCATCCGGAAGCCGATCGCCTGCAGGTGTGCAGTGTCGATGCGGGGCAGGGCGAGTTGCTGCAGATCGTGTGTGGTGCGCCCAATGCGCGTGCCGGCCTGGTGGCGCCGTTGGCGCTGGTCGGCGCGCAGATCGGCGAGCTGACCATCAAGGCTGCGAAGCTGCGTGGCGTACCGTCCAACGGCATGTTGTGCTCGGCCAAAGAGCTGGGCCTGGATAGCGATGCGTCCGGCCTGTTCGAGTTGCCGGACGATGCGCCGGTGGGTCAAGCCCTTGCGGAGTATCTGGGCTTGCCGGATGCCAGCATCGAAATCAAGCTCACCCCCAATCGCGCCGACTGTTTCAGCGTGCGTGGCATCGCGTTCGACGTGGCTGCAGCATGCGCCAGCGAAGTGGTGGCCTTCGACGCCGTTGCGGTGCCGCCGGTGTCCACGCGGACGCTTGCGGTGGAATTGAATGCCGGCAAGGAGGCGCCGCGCTATTGCGGGCGTGTGATCGAAGGCATCGACCCGTTGGCGAAGACGCCGGTGTGGCTGGCCGAGCGTCTGCGTCGCAGCGGCGTGCGTCCGGTTTCGCTGCTGGTGGATATCACCCAGTACGTGATGCTGGAGCTCGGTCAGCCGATGCATGCCTTCGATCTGGATACCTTGCAGGGGCCGATCGGGGTGCGTCGTTCGCGCAGTGGCGAGCAGCTGGCGCTGCTGGATGGGCGTGAGGTCACGCTGGACGACAGTTTCCTGACCATCACCGATGCCGGCCGCCCGGTGGCGCTGGCAGGGTTGATGGGCGGGCTGGACACGCGCGTCACCGACAAAACGCGCAACGTATTCCTGGAGTCGGCGTATTTCGATCCGGCCGCGATCATGGGCCGTGGCCGCAAGTTCGGCCTGCATACCGATGCGGGCCATCGCTTCGAGCGCGGCGTGGATCCGGCGTTGCCGCCGCAGGCGATCGAAGTAGCCACACGCCTGGTGCTGGAACTGGCAGGCGGTACGCCGGGCCCGGTGGTGCATGCGCAACTGCCGGAGCATCTGCCGCAGCCCGCGCGCATTCTGCTGCGTCGCGCACGCATCGCGCGCGTGCTCGGCATCCACATCGACGACGCGGATGTCGTGCGCATTCTGAGTGCGCTCGGCATGCAGCTCGATGCGGTTTCCGAAGGCTGGCAGGTGGTTGCGCCGAGCCGTCGGTTCGATATCGCCATCGAAGAAGACCTGATCGAAGAGCTGGCGCGCATCCACGGCTACGATCGCGTGCCGACCACGCTGCCGGGCGGTGCCAGCCGGATCGCGATGCGCAGCGAAACCCAGCTGGACGAGCTGACGGTGCGCCGCCAGCTGGTGGCGCGCGAGCTGCAGGAGACCATCAATTACGCGTTCGTCGATGCTGCGTTGCTGCAGCGTTGGCAGTTGACCGACGGCCTGGTGCCGCTGGCCAATCCGCTCAGTGCCGAGCTGGCCATCATGCGTCCGCGCTTGCTGCCGGGCCTGGTCGCGACACTGGGCCGCAACGCCGCCCGTCAGGCCGGGCGGGTGCGGCTGTTCGAGCTGGGCAAGGTGTTTGCGGCTTCCGCGCAGGCGGGCGATGCTCCGCAGGAATCTCAGCATGTCGCCGCCGCGGTGTGTGGCGATGCGCTTGCGTTGCAATGGGGCGAGCCCGCGCGCAAGGTGGATTTTCACGATGTGAAGGGCGATCTGATCGCTCTGGCAGCGGCCAGCGGCGCGGTGCTGGAGTTTCAGCCCTCCGCCCAGCCGTTCGGGCATCCGGGTCGGTCGGCTGATATCTATCGCGATGGCGTGTGCATCGGCTGGATCGGCCAGGTGCATCCGCGCCTGACCAAGGCGTTGGAAATCGACGTCGATGTGATCGCGTTCGAACTACAGCTGGCGCCGCTGGTGCAGCGCGCCTTGCCGCGCGCCGGGGAGCTGTCGCGGTTCCCGTCGGTGCGCCGCGATCTGGCCTTCCTGGTGCCGGAAGAGGTGAGTTGGGCGGCGTTGTCGGCCAGCGTGCAGACCACGGTCGGCCCGTTGCTGCGTGAGGTGCAGCTGTTCGACCGGTACGTTGGGCAGGGGGTCGAGCCAGGTTTCAAGAGTCTGGCTATGGGCTTGATTTTGCAGGATAACTCGCGCACTCTCACCGACCGGGACGTGGATGCGGTCGTTACCGATGTGGTGGCCGTGATCGAGCGCGAGCACCGCGCCCGGATCCGGAGTTGAGGCGGTAACCAGGGGATTGGCATGGCATTGACGAAAGCGGAGATGGCCGAACGTCTGTTCGACGAGGTTGGTCTGAACAAGCGCGAGGCGAAGGAATTTGTCGACGCGTTTTTCGACGTGCTACGCGATGCGCTGGAGCAGGGTCGTCAGGTGAAGCTGTCGGGGTTCGGCAACTTCGATTTGCGGCGCAAGAATCAACGGCCCGGTCGCAATCCCAAGACCGGTGAGGAAATTCCGATCTCGGCCAGGACGGTGGTGACCTTCCGCCCTGGCCAAAAGCTCAAAGAACGGGTGGAGGCTTATGCTGGATCCGGGCAGTAATCGCGAGCTACCGCCGATTCCGGCCAAGCGCTATTTCACCATCGGTGAGGTCAGCGAGCTGTGCGACGTCAAGCCGCATGTGTTGCGGTACTGGGAAACGGAATTTCCGAGCCTGGAGCCGGTCAAGCGACGCGGCAACCGCCGTTACTACCAGCGACACGATGTGCTGATGGTCCGGCAGATCCGTGGCCTGCTCTACGAGCAGGGCTACACCATCGGCGGCGCGCGTCTGCGGCTGGAAGGCGACGGCGCCAAAAGCGAGTCGGCGCTGAGCAACCAGATCATCAAGCAGGTGCGTATGGAACTGGAAGAAGTCCTGCAGCTGCTTCGCCGCTAGGAAAACGTGTCGCAAAGCCGCTATAATCGCAGGCCGTCCTCGCGACGGGATGCAGCATCTTCGGGGTATAGCGCAGCCTGGTAGCGCACTAGTCTGGGGGACTAGTGGTCGTCGGTTCAAATCCGGCTACCCCGACCAAACATCGAGCCCATGTCCTTCCGACATGGGCTTTTTTGTTGCGTCGCAACATTGCATTTTTGTGTCCCTGCAGTGGTCGCTCACTATGTAGATCGGCATATCGCAGTGCAGCATGAACCTCGCGCGAGCGCCCGTTTATTTCGGTCCAGTTCGCTATGGACTTGGGTCACGGAACGATGCTAAGTGTCCGGAAACGTTCCAAATCATTAGCTTGAGATTAGAACGTGGATCACGGTTTTTTAACGTGACAACGACGAACTTGAATCAATAGGCCAACGCCGTCAAAAAAATGGCGTGTCATGCCTTGCGATGCGATCGTTCTGTGCCATAGTGCAGTGCAACACGTTGTACCTTTTCGTGATCCCGATGTTTCTGGGATGAATTTCTCTGTCGTACGTTCGTGCTGGCGCATTGGCCGGTTGAATGCTGCGCGAGCTCCTGTCCCACCCAACCGAGGCAGCCAGCCACACGCATGAAGAAACTGATCGGACGATTCTGCCAAGGTCTCAGCCTGGCGTTGATCTGCTCGATGGCCCTGGGTGCTTGCAGCACCGGGAAGAACATGGCGTCGTCATTGCCGCTTCCCGATCCGCTGGCAATGTCCGCGGTGCAGCCCGAGTATCGACTCTCCCCAGGCGACCTGTTGCTGGTCAAGGTGTTTCAGGTCGACGATCTGGAACGGCAGGTCCGCATCGATCAGAACGGGCACATCTCGCTGCCGCTGATCGGAGACGTCAACGCCGCCGGCATGGGTGTCGGCGAGCTGGAAAAGCTGGTTGCCGATCGCTACCGCGGCGGCTATCTGCAGAATCCGCAGGTGTCGGTGTTCGTGCAGGAATCCAATGGCCGTCGCGTGACCGTGACCGGCGCCGTCACCGAGCCCGGCATCTACCCGGTGATCGGTGCCAATCTGACGCTGCAACAGGCCGTGGCGCAGGCCAAGGGCGTCAGCACTGTGGCAAGCCGCGGCAATGTCATCGTGTTCCGCATGGTCAACGGGCAGAAAATGATCGCGCGTTTCGACCTGACCGAGATCGAGAAGGGCGCCAATCCGGACCCTGAAATCTACGGTGGCGACATCGTCGTGGTGTATCGCTCGGATGCGCGCGTCTGGTTGCGCACCATGCTGGAACTGACCCCCTTAGTGATGGTGTGGCGCGCTTACCGATGAGTATGAATTCCGACAATCGTTCCTCGCCGTCGCAGCGTCATGGGCATCTCGAACTGGCCGACGTCAGCTTGCTCGACTACTGGCGTGCCCTAGTGTCGCAGCGCTGGCTGATCATCCTGATCACGATCGCCGCCGTGCTGCTGGCGCTGGTGATCACCTTCCTGATGCCGGAAAAGTATCGCGCCACCAGTACGCTGCAGATCGAGCGCGATTCGCTCAACGTGGTGAACGTCGACAACCTGATGCCGGTCGAGTCGCCGCAGGATCGCGACTTTTACCAGACCCAGTACCAGCTGCTGCAGAGCCGTTCGCTCGCACGTGCGGTGATTCGCGAAGCCAAGCTCGATCAGGAGCCGGCGTTCAAGCAGCAAGTCGAAGATGCGCTGGAAAAGGCAGCCGCCAAGAATCCGGAAGCGGGCAAGTCGGTGGACTCGCGTCAGGCGATCATCGAGCGCAGCCTCACCGACACCTTGCTGGCAGGTCTGGTGGTCGAGCCGATCCTCAATTCGCGCCTGGTCTACGTTAATTACGATTCGCCGGACCCGGTGCTTGCGGCGAAGATTGCCAACACCTATCCGAAGGTGTTCATCGTGAGCACGCAGGAGCGCCGCATGAAGGCGTCTTCGTTTGCGACCAAGTTTCTTGCCGAGCGCCTGGAGCAGTTGCGCGACAAGGTGGAAGACTCGGAAAAAACGCTGGTTGCGTACTCGACCGATGAGCAGATCGTCTCCGTAGGCGACGACAAGCCGTCGTTGCCGGCGCAGAACCTGACCGACCTCAATGCGTTGCTGGCGTCGGCGCAGGATGCGCGCATCAAGGCCGAGGCCGCCTGGCGTCAGGCCGCCACCGGCGATGCGATGTCGTTGCCGCAGGTGTTGAGCAGCCCGCTGATCCAGACCTTGCGCGGCGAGCAGGTGCGCTTGACCAGTGAGTATCAGCAGAAGCTGTCGACCTTCAAGCCGGATTACCCGGAAATGCAGCGCCTGAAAGCGCAGATCGAAGAGTCGCGCCGTCAGATCAATGGTGAGGTCATCAACGTTCGCCAGTCGCTCAAGGCGACCTATGACGCATCCGTGCATCAGGAGCAATTGCTCAACGAACGCATTGCCGGTCTGCGCACCAACGAACTCGACCTGCAGAGCCGCAGCATCCGCTACAACATGCTCAAGCGCGACGTCGATACCAACCGTCAGCTCTACGATGCGCTCCTGCAGCGCTACAAGGAAATCGGTGTGGCGAGCAATGTCGGCGCCAACAACGTGACCATCGTCGACACTGCAGATGTGCCTACGTCGAAGACTTCGCCGAAACTCAAATTGAACCTCGCGTTAGGCTTCATCTTTGGCGTATTCCTTGGGTTGGCTGTGGCGCTTGTGCGTTACTTCCTGCGGGGCACCGGGCCGGAAACGCGATTGAACTGACATCGTGATGTTGCAAAACAGTGGTTAATTAAAGTGACAACCGATTCAGCGTAGAAAAAGTCGGATCCCGTATGTTTCGGGCTCCCTCGTTTTGAAAGTTTGTCTCTGTTGAAACAAAGGGCTGTCGAGTGATCTGGGGTCGGTAGGTATTACCGCGGTGATCGCTCGGCGGAGATGATTGAAAGCTCGCGTGCGATTCGTATGTTCCCCCGCATGCGCCGTATCGAGTTTGGAGGACATCCCCATGCTTTTGGCAGACTTGAGTAGCGCGACGTACACGACATCCTCGCCGCGATTGTTGTCCAAGTACTCGGCGGCAGCCGATTTGGTGCTGCGCGTGTTCGACCTGACCATGGTGGTCGTGTCGGGCCTGATCGCATACCGCATCGTGTTCGGCTCCTGGGTTCCGGCAGCGCCATATCGTGTCGCAATCGCCACCACGCTGTTGTATTCGGTGATCTGCTTTGCGCTGTTTCCGCTGTATCGCAGCTGGCGCGGTCGCGGATTGTTGAGCGAGCTGATGGTGCTGGGCGGTGCCTTCGGCGGCGTGTTTGCGCTGTTTGCGGTGCATGCGCTGATCGTGCAGGTTGGAGAGCAGGTCTCTCGCGGCTGGATCGGCCTGTGGTTCGTTGGCGGCCTGGCGTCGCTGGTGGCGGCACGTACCTTGTTGCGCGGCTTCCTGAACCACCTGCGTGCGCAGGGCGTTGACGTCCAGCGCGTGGTGGTCGTCGGTCTGCGCCATCCGGTGATGAAGATTAATCATTACCTGAGCCGCAATCCGTGGGTCGGTATGAACCTGGTCGGCTACTTCCGTACGCCTTACGACATCGCCGTGACCGAACAGCGCCAGTCGCTGCCGTGCCTGGGCGAACCGGATGCACTGATCGATTACCTGAAAGAAAATCAAGTCGAGCAGGTGTGGATTTCGCTGCCGCTGGGCGAGCGCGACCATATCAAGCAGCTGCTGCAGCGTCTGGACCGTTATCCGATCAACGTGAAGCTGGTGCCAGATCTGTTCGACTTTGGTCTGTTGAACCAGTCCGGTGAGCAGATCGGCAACACGCCGGTGATCAACCTGCGTCAGGGCGGTGTGGATCGCGACAATTACTTCGTGGTTGCCAAGGCGCTGCAGGACAAGATCCTTGCCGTGATCGCGCTGATGGGCCTGTGGCCGCTGATGGCTGCGATTGCCGTCGGCGTCAAGATGAGCTCGCCGGGTCCGGTGTTCTTCCGCCAGCGTCGTCACGGCTTGGGCGGTCGCGAGTTCTACATGTTCAAGTTCCGCTCGATGCGCGTGCATGACGATCATGGCACCACCATCCAGCAGGCGACCAAGAACGACACCCGCATCACCCGTTTCGGTGCGTTCTTGCGGCGCAGCAGCCTGGATGAGTTGCCGCAGATCTTCAATGTGCTGGGTGGCAGCATGTCGATCGTGGGCCCGCGCCCGCACGCCGCGCAGCACAACACGCACTACGAAAAGCTGATCAACCATTACATGCAGCGCCATTACGTCAAGCCGGGCATCACCGGTTGGGCGCAGGTCAATGGCTTCCGTGGCGAAACCCCGGAGCTGCGGACGATGAAGAAGCGTATCCAGTACGACCTGGACTACATCCGTCGTTGGTCGCTGTGGCTGGATATCCGCATCATCGTGCTGACTGCAGTACGCGTGTTCGGACAGAAGACCGCGTACTGATGATGGCGGGGAGCGTGCGACCTGGCGCATCAGGCGTCGCGGGCGGCTGCAGTGCAGCCGCCCCTCTCAGGCAGGCGTGTGCATGCTGATCCGAATGAGCGAGGAAACCCGCGTTCGCTGGCATAACCTGCTGATCGAACTGACGCTGCTGGTCGGCGTGGGCTACAACCTGGTGCTGGCGCTGATCAACGCGAACGTGTTCACCGTGCGTCCGGTGATCACCTACGCGGTCGAGTTCATGATCTACGCGGCCTGCTTCCTGCTGGGCCTGGGCTCGCTGAGCCGTAAACGCATTGCGCTGATCATCAGCGGGCTTGGATTGATCGTCCTGCTGATGTTCGTGCGGTTCCTGGTGAACTGGCAGATCGATCCGAAATTCTTTCGCGATGCCCTGGTGGTGTTCGCGTTTGTGGTGCTGGGGTCTGCCTATACCGGCTCGGTGCCCAAGTTGTTCATCCGCATGACCATCATCGTCTCGCTGGTTGCCGCGTTCGAGCTGGCAATGCCGAGCGCCTACGGCGACCTGGTCAATCCGAAGAGCTTCTTCGTCAACGCGCGTGGCATGAGCGCCGAAGGGTTCTGGAACGAAGACAGCAACTTGTTCGTCAGCGCCACGCGGCCGGGCGAACGCAACTTCCTGCCGGGTTCCAATCTCCCGCGCGCCTCCTCGATGTTCATCGAGCCGGTGACGATGGGTAACTACATCTGCTTCTTTACCGCCATCGTGCTGGTGTTCTGGCGCTGGATGCGGCCGGCGGCGCTGGTCCTGTCGGTGGGATTGATCGGTTTCATGATCGTCGCCTCGGATGGACGATTGGCGGCGGGCACCTGCGTGCTGATGGTGTTGCTGACGCCGCTATTGAAACGCCTGGATCAGCGATTGGCGTTTCTGGTGTTCTTGCTGGTGATCATGAGTGCGTGGCTGCTGGTGTGGATCACCGGGATCACGGCCTACCAGGACACCACCATGGGCCGGATATTTTTCACCGTTTACTCGATGAACAACCTGTCGTTCGAGTCCTGGCTTGGGCTGGATTTTGCGCAGGCCTACCGTTACTTCGACAGCGGCATTTCGTACTTCATCGCGTCGCAGTCGATCGTCGGGGTGCTGGCATTCCTGTTGTCGTATTCGTTCCTGCTGCTGATGCCGAGCAAGGAAGGCCAGCTGTTCAAGAACCTGGCCATCTTCGCGTTTGCGCTGAGTCTGCTGGTGTCTAACGGCTACTTTTCGATCAAGACCTCGGCTCTGTGGTGGTTCGTGTGCGGCTGCTTGTGGCATATGCGTCCGACCTGGTCTGCGTCGGCGGTCTCCGCTGCTTCGATCAAGGATGATCCAACGGTTGATGGCGAGCAGTTGCCATTGCCTGCGGGAGCGGGGCGATGAGTTCGGCGGCGGCAGCGTCGTCGTCGGTCGCGTCTGATTCCGGCGTGCGGATTGCAGCCGGCGGAAAGGCGCGCGATCCGCGGATCGATGCGGCCAAGGCCATCGCGATCTTGTTGGTGGTGTTCTGCCATGCCAAGGGCGTGCCGCATGACATGACCTTGTTTGCCTACAGCTTCCACGTGCCGCTGTTCTTTTTGGTGTCTGGCTGGTTGGCCGCTGGCTATGCGTCGCGTACCACCAGCATGGCGCAGACGATCACCAAGCAAGCGCGCAGTCTGCTGCTGCCGTATGTCACGTTCTATCTGCTGGGCTACGCGTACTGGCTGCTGACCCGCAATATCGGCGAGAAGGCCGCGCGCTGGGGAAGTCACCCGTGGTGGGAGCCGATTGTGTCGCTGTTTACCGGGATCGGTCCGGATCTGTATGTGCAGCCGCCGCTGTGGTTTTTGCCGGTGATGCTGGTCACTGTGGTGAGCTACGTGTTGCTGCGGCGCGTACTGCCGCCGCTGGCGATTGCGGCGGCGGGATTGGTGCTGGCGTGGTTCTGGATGAACTGGTTCCCTGCGCAGGGAGTGCGGCTTTTTTTCGGGCTCGATGTGCTACCGGTGTCGTTGTGCTTCTACGCGCTGGGCGCGCTGTTGATTTACGTGTCGCCGCGTCTGCCGACCTCGTTGCCGGTCAGTGCGCTGGTGACCGTTGCATTGGCGGTTGCGGTGGCGTGGCTGGCGCAACGTAACGGGCGTATCGACGTCAACATGCTCGGCTTCGGCCGCGACCATGCCGTGTTCCTGCTCAGTGCGGTGCTGGGGTCGTTGATGGTGATCTGCGCGGCGCGGCTGGTGCAGAGCTGGGGCTGGATACAGTGGATCGGCCGCAATACCTTGCTGATCCTGTGCACGCATATGCTGGTGTTCTTCGTGCTGTCCGGCGCTGCTGCGGTGGCGGGTGGATTCGGTGCAGGGCGGCCGGGCCTGGGTTGGGCGGTCTTCGTGACGGTGTTCGCGCTGGTCGCGTGCGTACCGATGCGTTGGCTGTTGATGCGTTTTGCTCCCTGGGCTTTGGGTGCGCGCACGGTGGCGGCATGACCGGCGCCGCGGCATGACGACTGCTCCGTATCCCCCGCAAGCCGGACACGACAAAACCGTGGCAACGCCCGGTCGCGCGCCGGCGCTGGCCCGCGATTGGCAGATCGATGCGGCAAAGGCGCTGGCCATCGTGCTGGTGGTGCTGGGGCACGCGAGCGGCATGCCGCCTGCCTACAAACTGTTCGCCTACAGCTTCCATGTTCCGTTGTTTTTTGTGCTCTCCGGCTGGGTCGGCGAACGTTTCGGGCGTCGCGGGTTGAATGTGTCGACGGTGAAAAAGCTGGCGCGGACGTTGTTGATCCCGTACCTGGCGTTCTTCCTGGTGGCATATGGCCTGTGGCTGCTGACGGGCGTGCTCAATCATGCGTTCCAGCAGCCGGGCGCGCGGGCGTGGTGGGACCCTTTCCTTGGCGTGTTCTGGGCCAACGGCACGCGCCTCTACGTGCTGCCGGCGTTGTGGTTTTTGCCGGCGTTGTTTGTCACAACGCTGACCTACATTGCATTGCGTGCACGTTTGAGCACGACGGTGGTAGCGGCGCTCAGCTTGCCGATCGCCCTGGCATGGGCAGGGTGGTTTCCCTCGTTGCAGCTGCGCTTGCCACTCGCGTTGGACGTGTTGCCGATCGCCTTGTTCTTCATCGCGGTGGGTGGGTGGCTGTCGCGTTTTGCCGATGCGCTGCGCGCGCTTCCGGCATGGGTGTGGGCGTTGGCGCTGCCGGTCGTCGCAACGGCATGGTGGCTGCTGGCCGGAGCGAACGGGCAGGTGGACGTAAACAACCTGCTGTTCGGGCAATCGGCTGCGCTGTTCCTGCTGGTGAGTCTGTTGGGGACTGCGATGACGCTATGCGTCGCGTATTTCGTCCGGCACTGGCAATGGGTGCAGTGGATCGGTACCAACACCTTGTTGATTCTGTGCACGCATACGCTGGTGTTCCTGGTGGTCACCAGTGTGGTTGCGCGCACCGGGATCATCGATCGCGGCCTCATTGGTACGCCGACGTGGGCGATGGGGCTCAGCGCATTTGCGATCGCGTGCGCGGTGCCGATGCGCGCGGTGCTGGTGCGTGCTGCGCCATGGATGTTGGGGTTGAAGAGTCAATGACGAATTTCAAGAATCATCAGTTGTCGCGGCACATGCGTGCGCGTCACTGGCACAGGAGATTGGCGTAATGAAAGTGGTGCATGTCGTCCGCCAATTCCACCCCTCGATCGGGGGCATGGAAGAAGTCGTTCTCAATGTTGCCCGCCAGCATCAGGCCAACAGCGCCGACACGGTGGAAGTAGTGACACTGGATCGCGTGTTCACCGACCCGGGTGCGCAGCTTGCGCCACAGGAAACCTATCAAGGTTTGCCGATCCGCCGGATCGGCTATCGCGGTTCGTCGCGCTATCCGTTGGCGCCATCGGTACTTGGTGCGATTGGATCCGCTGATGTGGTGCATCTGCACGGAATCGATTTTTTCTACGACTATCTGGCAGTGACCAAACTGCTGCACGGCAAGCCGATGGTGGTGTCCACACACGGTGGGTTCTTCCATACCGCGTATGCGTCGCGCATGAAGCAGTTGTGGTTCCAGACACTCACGCGCACCTCGGCGTTGGCGTATTCGCGGGTGATCGCAACCAGCGAAAACGATGGCGATCTGTTTGCCAAGGTGGTATCGCCGGCCCGCTTGCGGGTGATCGAAAACGGCGTGGACGTGGAGAAATATGCGGGGCAGGGTGCGGCCACTCCGGGCCGGACGATGCTGTATTTCGGGCGCTGGTCGGTCAACAAGGGGCTGATCGAAACGCTGGAGTTGCTGAAGGCGATGCTTGCGCGCGATCCGCACTGGCAGCTGATCATCGCCGGCCGCGAATACGATCTGAATGAAGCCGACTTGCGCAAGGCGATTGCCGAGCGCGGTTTGCAGGATAAGGTGCAGCTGAGCATGTCGCCGTCGCAGGAACAGCTGCGCGCATTGATGCAGCAGGCGCAGTTCTTCGTCTGCCTGTCGCGCCACGAAGGGTTTGGCATTGCCGCGGTGGAAGCGATGAGCGCGGGCCTGATTCCCATCCTCAGCGATATTCCGCCGTTTGTGCGGCTGGCCAGCGAGTCGGGGCAGGGCGTGATCGTCAACCGCGACAGGATCGAAGCGGCAGCCGACCAAGTGCAGGCGCTCGCACTGACGGCCGATGGCGACTTCGCAACGCGTCGTGCGGCATCGATGGCCTATGTGAGCCGCTACGACTGGAAGCATGTGGTGGGGCGCTACATCGACGAGTACCACAGTGCGCTGGGCACGCCGCGCCCGCAGGAGACGCCGCGATGAGCGCGCTTGCATCTGCATCAATGACACGTGCGGCGGCCAAGCCGCAGGTCACGGTGCTGTTCTCCACCGAAAAACCCAATGCCAGCACCAACCCGTATCTGACCCAGCTCTACGACGCGTTGCCCGATGCAGTGCAGCCGCGCTTCTTTTCGATGCGCGATGCCTTGCTGTCGCACTACGACGTGCTGCATCTGCATTGGCCCGAATATCTGCTGCGCCATCCCAGCGCCGTGGGCACGTTGGCCAAGCAGCTTTGCGCGGCGTTGTTGCTGCTGAAGTTGCAGGTCACCGGTACGCCGGTGGTGCGCACTTTGCACAACCTGGCCCCACACGAAGATCGCGGTTGGCGCGAGCGCAGCCTGTTGCGCTGGACCGATCGTCTGACGCGCCGCTGGATACGCATCAATGCCACCACGCCGGTGCGCCCGCCGTTTACCGACACCATCCTGCATGGCCACTACCGCGACTGGTTTGCGACGATGCCGCAAGGCACCACGGTGCCAGGGCGGTTGCTGCACTTCGGTCTGATTCGTCCGTACAAGGGCGTGGAAACGCTGTTGGAGGTCATGCGCGAGGTCAGCGACCCACGCGTGAATCTACGCATCGTTGGTAACCCGGCCACGCCGCAGATGCGCACGCTGGTGGAAGAAGCCAGTGCGCAGGATCCGCGCATCAGCGCATTACTCGCCTATGTCGAAGAGCCGGTGCTGGCACGCGAGGTCAGCGAGGCCGAGCTGGTGGTGTTGCCGTACCGGCAGATGCATAACTCGGGCACGTTGCTGCTCGCATTGTCGCTGGCACGCCCGGTGCTGGCGCCGTGGAGCGAATCCAATGCGGCGATTGCCGAAGAAGTGGGGCCGGGCTGGGTGTTTCTGTACGAAGGCGAGTTCGATGCGGCGCTGTTGACCGGCATGTTGGATACGGTGCGCGCCGCACCGCGCGGGCCGGCACCGGATCTGTCGCAACGCGATTGGCCGCGCATCGGGCAGCTGCATTACCGCACCTACCTCGAAGCGCTAGGCAAGGATGGAGACGCCGCGCTGTGACCGCAGAAACCCCCACGACGTCCTCTCCCACACCGCCGCCGCAACGCAGCCTGGGCTCGCGCGCTGCCGGCGGCGCGGCGGTGACCATGCTGGGCCAGTCGGCCAAGATGGTCGTGCAGTTCGGCGGCATCATCCTGCTGGCGCGGTTGCTGACACCCTACGACTATGGGTTGATGGCGATGGTCACCGCGATTGTCGGTGCAGCCGAGATCCTGCGCGATTTCGGCTTGTCTGCGGCCGCTGTGCAGGCCAAACATGTCAGCCGCGAACAACGCGACAACCTGTTCTGGATCAATAGCGGTATCGGTCTGGTGCTGTCGGTGGTGGTGTTCGCTTCGGCGCATGTGATCGCCAATTTCTACAAAGAGCCGGCGCTGGTCACGATCTCGCAAGCGCTTGCAGTGACGTTCCTGATCAACGGCATGACCACGCAATACCGCGCGCATCTGAGCCGTGGGTTGCGCTTCGGGCAGGTGGCGCTGAGCGATGTGGGATCGCAAGTGCTGGGGTTGGGCGCGGCCGTTGCCGCTGCGCTGCTGGGCTGGGGCTATTGGGCATTGGTGGTACAGCAGGTGGTGCAGGCGGTGGTCAACCTGGTGATCGCGGGCAGCTGCGCACGTTGGCTGCCCGGTGGCTATCGGCGCGACGCGCCGATGCGCGATTTCATGAATTTCGGCTGGAACCTGATGGCCGCGCAGTTGCTGGGCTACGCCAGCCGCAATGTGGGGCAGGTGATCATCGGCTGGCGCACCGGGCCCGATGCGTTGGGTCTGTACAACCGCGCGTTTCAGCTGCTGATGATGCCGTTGAACCAGATCAATGCACCGGCGACCAGCGTGGCGTTGCCGGTGCTGTCGCAGCTGCAGGACGACCGCGAGCGTTTCAGCGCGTTTCTGCTGCGCGGGCAGACGGTGATGGTGCATCTGATCGTGGCGCTGTTCTCGTTCGCCTGTGCGGTGGCAATGCCGTTGATTGTGCTGGTGCTTGGCGAACAATGGCGCGAGGCAGTGCCGTTGTTCCAGGTGCTCGCACTGGGCGGTATTTTTCAGACCGCGTCCTACGCCACGTATTGGGTGTTTCTGGCGCGCGGTTTGATGCGCGAGCAGTTGCTGTTCTCGCTGGTCAGCCGCGTTGTGCTGATCGCCTGCATCTTCGTCGGTTCGCGTTGGGGCGCGATGGGGGTCGCGGTCGGCTACTCGTTCGGGCTGCTGGTGACCTGGCCGATGTCGCTGATCTGGGTCGGCAAGATTTCCGATACGCCGGTGGGCGTGCTGTTCACCAACGCGGTACGCGCGATGGTGGCGTATGGCGTTGCCGGCGGCTGCGCGTATTACGCATCGATCACCGTTGGCGGCCCGCTATGGCAGCAATTGGCCGCAGGCGCAGCGGCGATGGCTGCAGTGTGCCTGCTGATGCTGGGCATCTGGCCGTCGTTCCGTCGCGATGTGATCTCCATCGTCAACATCCGCAAGTTGCTGACTCAAGCCAAGGCGCGTCGATGAGATCGACATCGTCTTCGCCTGCATTCGGGCATGCTTTCTTCCACTCATTCATAGGACACGGCCCATGAGCGACACACCCGCCGCCGCTGCTTCCGGCATTCGCCGGCCTTGCTATCTGGTCTTGTCCGCACACGATTACCGCACACCGCGCCGCGCCAACATCCACTTCATTACCGATCAGCTTGCGCTACGCGGGACGACGCGATTTTTCTCGCTGCGTTACAGCCGCCTGTCGCGGATGAAGGGCGATATGCGGCTGCCGCTGGATGACACTGCCAATACCGTGGTGTCGCACAAGGGTGTGGAGTGCTATCTCTGGCGCACCACGGTGCATCCGTTCAATACGCGCCGGGCTTGGCTGCAGTCTGTGGAAGATGCGATGTTTCGCTGGTATGCCGCACATCCGCCGAAGCAGTTGCTGGACTGGATGCGTGAGGCAGATGTCATCGTGTTCGAAAGCGGCATTGCCGTGGCCTTTATCGAGCTCGCCAAGCGCATCAATCCGACCGCCAAGCTGGTGTATCGCGCCTCCGATGGATTGAGCACGATCAACGTCGCCTCCTATATCGAACGCGAGTTCGACCGGGTTGCGCCCACCCTGGACGTCATCGCGCTGGTGTCGCCGGCCATGGCCGAAGAAGTTGCAAGCCGCGATAATGTCTATCACGTCGGGCATGGCGTGGATCACAACCTGGATCAGCTGGGTGACCCGTCGCCGTATGGCGAAGGTATCCATGCGGTGGCGGTGGGGTCGATGTTGTTCGATCCGGAATTCTTCGTCGTTGCCAGCAAGGCGTTTCCGCAGGTCACGTTTCATGTGATCGGGTCTGGCATGGGCCGCCACCCGGGCTATGGCGATAACGTCGTCGTTTATGGTGAAATGAAGCACGTCGAGACGATCGGCTACATCAAGCACGCGCGGTTCGGCATCGCGCCGTACGCCTCGGAACAGGTGCCGGTGTATCTGGCCGATAGCTCGATGAAGCTGTTGCAGTACGACTTTTTCGGCTTGCCTGCGGTGTGTCCGAATGCGGTGGTCGGGCCGTACCAGCAGTCGCGCTTTGGTTACACGCCCGGCAATGCCGATTCGATCGTCGCCGCGATCGGGCAGGCGCTGGACGCGCCGCATGTACGTTACCGCCAATGTTTGAACTGGTCCGACACCACCGACCGTGTGCTGGATCCAGCCGCGTATCCGGAAACCCGTTTGTATCCGCAGCACACCGGCGCCGCCGCGCGTGCTTCCTCGGAGGCCGCGCTCTCGCATTGATGCAGCGCACCTCACCCGTTTGAGACAGGAGACCCCTCTTTATGGCCAACGCTTTGCTGCAGAAGTGGATAGAACACGCAGAACGTCGCGCATTGTTCTGGTGGCAGCCGAAAAACGCTGGCGTCAACATGGGGGATCACTTGTCCAAGGTGATCGTGTCCTGCGCGCTCTCCTTGCAGGACAAGACCCTGATCGAGAAGCGCGATCTCAGCAAGAAGCTCATCGCGATCGGCTCGGTGCTGCATTTTGCCAAAGACGGCGACACCGTCTGGGGCAGCGGCATCAACGGCAAGATTCCGGCCGAGCGCAATACCTTCAGCACGCTCGACGTGCGTGCGGTGCGCGGTCCCAAGACCCGTCAATTCCTGCTGGACCGTGGCATCGCGGTGCCGGAGGTCTATGGCGACCCGGGTTTGCTGACGCCGATGTTCTTCCCGGCCGAGGCATTGGGCGCGGTGGAAAAGCGTCCGTTCGCGATCGTTCCGCATTTCAACGAGCCGGTCGAAAAGTACAGCGCTTACGCAGACCACCTGGTGTTCCCCAACGTCAAGCCGGCAACGTTCATGAGCCAGCTGCTGGGTGCCGAACTGGTGGTCAGCAGTTCGCTGCACGGCCTGATTCTTGCCGAGGCCTATGGCATTCCAGCGGTGTATCTGGACTGGGGCAATGGCGAAGACCGCTTCAAGTACGACGATTACTACTACGGCACCGGACGCACGCAGTGGCACTCGGGCAACAACGTCGAAGAGTGTCTGAAACTGGGCGGCAACGGCGCGTTCGATCTGGAAAAACTGCAGGCCGGTTTGCTGGCTGCATTCCCCTACGACCTTTGGTGATTCGATGATGCAGGGCCAGCGGGTGGACAGTGACACAACGACCGTTGCCGCCGTCGCCACGCCGCCAGGCGTGGTGATTCCACTGGGCGGGTTTCCGGTGTTGTCCACCACGCAGGAGGCATTTGCGCTGGATCTGTTCCATGCAGTGGCCGCGCAACAGCCACGCCGTGTGTTTTTCGCCAACACCAATTTTGTGGTGCAGTGCCAGGCGTTACGGATGCGCATGCGTGAGCCCAGTGTGCGGATCGTCAACGACGGTATCGGGATGGATCTGGCGGCGCGGCTGATTCATGGCCGCCGCTTTGCCGGCAACCTCAATGGCACCGATCTGATTCCGTATCTGTGTCGCGAGGCTGCGCACCCGCTCAAGTTTTTCCTGTTGGGTGGACGCCCTGGCGTGGGCAAGACTGCGGCGGCGACCTTGACCGATAGGTTGGGTCAGCAGGTGGTCGGCATGTGCGATGGCTACGGCGAATTTGCCGCTGCGGGCGAAGGTCTGGCCGAGCGCATCAACCGTTCCGGCGCCGATGTGCTGCTGGTCGCGTTCGGAAATCCGCTGCAGGAGCGCTGGATTCTCGATCACAGCCAGGCGCTGCGCGTGCCACTGGTGTTCGGCGTCGGTGCGCTGCTCGACTTTTTATCCGGCAACGCCAAGCGTGCGCCCCATTGGGTGCAGCGTCTGCATCTGGAATGGATGTACCGGTTGCTCCACGAGCCGCGCCGTCTGCTCAAGCGCTATAGCTGGGACCTGCTGGTGTTCTTCCGCACCTGTCTGCGCGCGGGCAAGCACCTGCCCTGATGCATGGCGGCGGTGTCTGGGCTTAGCATGCACGCATGCATCCGACCGCCGCCGCCCTGATCCGCTCGCTCGACCTGTCGCCGCATCCGGAAGGCGGGCACTTTCGCCGCGTGTATGCCTCCGAGCGTCAGGTCAGCGACAACGGCCGGTCCCGCCCTGCGCTGACCGCGATCCGTTTTTTGCTCGCTGCCGGCGAATGCAGTGCCTGGCACCGTGTCGATGCCGAGGAAAGCTGGCATTGGCAACAAGGCGATGCGCTGGAATTGCTGATTTACGACGAAGCCAGCGGGCAGCTGCAGCGCTTGATTCTGGACGCCGCCGACCGTGGCGAACCGATGCAGGTGGTTCCCGCAGGGCAGTGGCAGGCGGCACGTTCGCTGGGCGACTTCACCCTGGTGGGTTGCACGGTGTCGCCGGGATTCGTGTGGGAGGGATTTGCGCTGCTCGACGCCACTTCGCCATTGGCCACCCACCTGGCCACACTCACCCCACGCTGATCGATCACGGTGCCGCGTGCGGCCGAACGCTTCCCTAACGCGGCGCGCTCGGGCTTGGCGTACTGTCCGCCTCAAACAGGGGCGACATGTGATGCGATACAGGGCAACGTTATGGGGCGCCGGCGTGATGCTGGCATCGATGCTGGCGACGGCCAGCGAGACCGCGGCGCAAACAGCGGCCGCGCCACCGCCGGTGGTCGACCTGGAGGCGATGGTGGTGCGCGGCGTGCAGCCCGGCCCGGGCTTGTGGAAGGTCAGCAAGGGCGATCACGTGTTGTGGATCCTGGGCACCTTGTCGCCATTGCCGAAACGGCTGCAATGGCAGTCGGCCGAGGTGGAAACCATCATCGGCCAGTCCCAGCAGGTACTGATGGCGCCAACCGTGCAGGTCGATGCGGACATGGGCTTCTTCGGCAAGCTGACCTTGCTGCCATCGGCGATGAAGGCGATGAAGAACGAAGACGACCGCGAACTGCGCGATGTGTTGCCTGCCGATCTCTATGCGCGGTGGACTGTGGCCAAGGCGCGCTACATCGGCAGCGATCGTGGCGTGGAGCGCAAACGCCCGATGCTGGCGGCCGGCGAGTTGTATCAGGCGGCGATCAAGCGCTCCGGCCTGGCCCGTTCGCCGGTGATCTGGTCGGTGGTGGAACGTGCGGCCAAGCGCGCAGGCATCAAGCCCACGCCAACCGCGCTGGACTACAAGATCAAGGACCCGCGTCAGGCGCTCAAGGAGTTCCGTGCCGGCGGCATGGACGACACCGCCTGTTTTCGCAGCATCCTGGTGACGGTGGAGCGCGATCTGCCGACCATGGTCGAGCGCGCCAACGCCTGGTCGGTGGGCGATATCGAGGCCTTGCGTCAATTGCCGCGCGAAGATCCGCAAGCGGCCTGCATGAGCGCGATGGCCAGCTCCGGCGCCGCCAGAAAACGCGGCATCGACGATCTGGAGCGGCGCATGCGCGAACATTGGCTCGGCATCGCCACCACCGCGCTGCAACGCAATCGCAGCACCTTCGCGGTACTGCCGATCAGCCGCATGACCACGCCGGATGGTTATCTGGCGCGCTTGCAGGCGCTGGGGTACGAGGTGGAAGCGCCTTGAGCGACCGCCATCGCGCATGAGCTCGTCGTAGAGCTGCCGGCGGGGCGAGGGGGCAATCAGGATTGCGACGTGCGGCGCTGGTCGCAGTGCACCGGCTCGTCAGCTGCAGCCGGGCGGCAGTTGAGTGGCCGCTGTTTCGGTCATCGTTCGTTCGTGCGCACCGCCACGTTGTCGCTGTCACCTCGGGTTAGGCCAGCCTAGCCAGCCACGGTATGCTGCGCGCCTTGTTCACTGAGAGCTCCGCGTTGAACGCACTGCCGCTGCGCATCCTCGGTACCGGGCGCCACCTCCCGGCCAGGGAAGTCACTTCGCACGCGCTGGACGCGCGCTGGCAGTTGCCGGCCGGTACCACCTTTGCGCGCCTGGGAGTTGCCACGCGCCATTACGTCGGCGAGGGCGAGACCGCATCGTCGATGGGGGCCGCCGCCGCGCAGCAGGCATTGGCCAACGCGGGCATCGACAGCAGCCAGATCGATTGCCTGATCTCTGCCTGCAGCGTGATGGAGCAGCCCATCCCCTGCCAGGCGGTGTTGATCCAGCGCGCACTGGGGCTGGGCGATTCCGGCATCCCTGCCTTCGACGTCAATGCAACCTGCCTGAGCTTTGTGGTTGCGCTGGACATGGCCGCCAATGCGCTGGCGCTGGGCCGCTACCAACGCGTGCTGATCGTCTCCAGTGAAGTGGCATCGGCCGGTCTGGACGAGGCAGTACCTGCCACCGCCGGTCTGTTCGGCGATGGTGCTGCGGCCGTGGTGGTCGGGCGTAGCAGCGCTGACGATGGCTCTGCCTTGCTGTCCAGTCGCCTGTCCAGTTACGGCAGCGGCGCAGATGTGTGCCGCATTCGCGGTGGCGGTACCCGCGCACCGCATGACCAAGACAGCGCGCCGGATACGTCGCGCGCGTTCTGGATGGATGGGCGTAGCGCCTACCGCTTTGCGGCGCGGCATCTGCCGGCGTTCTGGGAACAGTTGTTGCACGATGCCGGCATCACCGCGGCGCAGCTGCGCTATCTGGTGCCGCATCAGGCCTCCGGTGGCGGCCTGGATCACGTGGTGCGCGCGCTGGGGCTACGCAGCGATCAGGTCGTGCGCATCCTGCACGCCACCGGCAACCAGGTGGCCGCTTCGCTCCCGCATGCCTTGCATCACGCCTGCGTCGATGGGCAACTGCAGCGCGGCGACGTGTTCGCGCTACTCGGTACCGGCGCCGGTCTGGCGATCGGCGGCATGGTGTTGCGCTACTGATGCGCGTGCGCGTTTCTCTCGAACTCTTGCGCGTCGGCCACTGCCGGCATTGCGAGCGCATGGTGCGTGCAGACGGCCATTGGCATGCGGTGGAATTTCCCGCGTTGAGTGTGTTGATCCGGCACCCGCAGCGTGGAGCGATGCTCTACGACACCGGCTACGCCACGCATTTTTTCCAGGCCACCGATCCCTGGCCGGAGCGCCTGTATCGCTTGACCACCCCGGTGACCCTGCCCACGCACGAAACCCTGCGCGCGCAGCTGGCACGTCGCGACGTGCAGCTGGACGATATTGCCTGGTGCCTGATTTCGCATTTTCATGCCGACCACGTAGGCGGTTTGCGCGATCTGCCGAACGCGCGCTTCCTCTGTCTGCGTGCGGACTACCAGCAACTGCGCAGTTGCTCGCGCCTGGGAGGATTGCGCCGTGCTTTGCTGCCGCAGCTACTGCCGTCGGATTTCGATCAACGCTTGCAGTTTGCCGAGCAGGCGCCGCAGCGCGAGCTGAGCGGCGCCTGGAAGGGCCTGGGCACCGCATACGATCTGTTCGAAGACGGCAGCGTGCTTGCCGTGCCGCTGCCCGGCCACGTACCCGGGCAAATGGGCCTGTGGCTACGCGACCAGCATGATCGCGAGGTGCTGCTCTGCGCAGATGCGGTGTGGTCGTCGGCCACCTGGGCAACATTGCAGTGGCCGGCGTGGCCCACGCGTTTGCTGATGCACGATTGGAACGCGTTCCGGCGTACCGTGCAGCACTTGCATGGGTTGTCGCAGGTGCATCCGGAGCTGGCGATCCTGCCCTCGCACTGCCAACCCAGTCTTGACCGTTACCAACCGGAGTGGCGATGAGCCTGCGTATTCTCGTGACCGGCGCATCCGGTTTTGTCGGCGGCTCCTTCATGCGCCGTTTCCAGGGACAACCCGGTGTGGAGATTCACGGCATCGGGCGTCGTGCCAGCGAATTACCCAACTATCACCGCATCGATCTGAGCCAACCGTTCTCGCTGGACTGGCAGCCGGATGTGGTGATCCACGCCGCGGCACTGGCATCCCCGTGGGGGACTCGCGCGCAGTTCCAACTGCACAACGTGCAGGCCACCGCCAATGTCGTCGATTTCTGCATGCGCAACGGCTGTCCACGCTTGCTGTACGTGTCCTCCAGCTCGGTGTTTTACCGCGAGGCGCATCAATACGATCTGGATGAAAACAGCCCCATCGGCCCGCACTTCGTCAACACCTACGCCCACACCAAATACCTCGGCGAAACCTTGCTGGAGCGCTATCCGGGGCAGGCATCGGTGTTGCGCCCGCGCGCGGTATTCGGACCGGGCGACACGGTGTTGTTCCCGCGTGTGATCGCCGCTGCGCGCAAAGGTGCGTTGCTGCGCTTTGTCGGCCAGACCCAACCGGTGATCGGCGATCTGATCTATATCGATACGCTCTGCGACTACCTCTACCGCGCGGCCACGGCACCGCAGCTGCAGAGCGCCTACAACCTTACCAACGCACAGCCGGTGGATCTGCAGCAAACGGTGCTGGATGTGCTGGCGCGCCTGCAACTGCCGTTGCCGCACCGCGAAGTGCGCATCGGCACCGCGCTGCGCATGGCCAGCGTGGTGGAAGGTCTTTATCGCGTGCTGCGGTTGCGCGGCGAGCCGCCGATCACGCGGTTTGGCGTCGGTGCGTTTGCCTACTCCAAGACCTTCAATCCGCAACGCACGCTTGCCGATCTGGGGGCGCCCAGCGTGGGCGTGGAAGAGGGCATCGAGGCGTTCGTGCGTTGGCAGGCGGCGCAGTGGGTGTAGCCGTGCTCGCATTGGCCGCGCTGTATCTGAGCCTGCTGGTGGTGAAGACGGGCGCGGCGCTGTGGGTCATGCGTGACGCGCGCGCACGGCCAGCACGCGGTCTTGCCGGTACCCAGGCAGAGGTGGCGATCCTGCAGCCGATTCTGGGCGGTGACGCGCATTTGCAGAGTGTGCTGGCGGCCAATCTGCAGGCGCTGCCAGCCGCGCATTTTTTTTGGCTGATGGACGCGGACGATGCGGCCGGAAACACGGTCGCAGATGCGCTGATCATGCAGTACCCGAAGGTGCGCATTACCCGGATGCTGGTGCCCGCGGCGCCAGCCAGCATCAATCCCAAGGCGTGGAAGCTCGAATACGTGCTTGCCCAGGTGCAGGCGCCGATCTGCCTGATCCTGGACGACGATGCGCAGCTGAGCGAAGCCGCACTGGTGCAGCTATTGCAGGATCTAAGCAACGCCGACGTGGTGACTGCGTTGCCGTATTACTGCGATAGCGAGACGTTGGCAGGCCGCCTGCTGTCGCAGTTCGTCAACAACAATGCCGTGCTTACCTATCTGGGCTGGCTGCCATTCGCGGCGCCGTTGACCATCAACGGCATGTGCTACGCCGCGCGCACGGCGCAACTGCGTGCCTGGGGCGGTTTTGCCACGTTGCTGGAGCAACTGACCGACGATCTGGCGGTTGCCACGCTGGTCCGCGCACGCGGTGGGCGGCTGTGGCAATCCACTGCGCCGGTGGCGATGCGCACCGCGATGCCGGATCTGCACAGCTACGCGCGGCAGATGCATCGCTGGATGTTGTTCGCCTTGATCCTGCTTCGGCAACAACGTGCGCGCACGCGTAGCGCCATCGGCATCTTGCAGGGCTTGCCGCCGTTGTTGCTGGTTGCCATGTCGATCGGCGCCTGCGTGTGGCCTTCGTGGCCGGTGGGGGCAGGCGTGGTCGTCACGTTATTGCTGCGCGCAGTGCTGCTCTGCGCTGTGCAACGGCGTGCAACCGGTGCGGTGCGCCATCGCCCGCTGTTATCGCTCTGCGCCGAGTGTCTGCAACCGCTGCATCTGCTGCATGCCGCGTTGGTGCGCACCATTCGCTGGCGCACCCGCCGATACCGTGTGTTGTCGAACGGGTGCTTCCGTGCGCAGTGACGCCGCGCTGCTGCAGATCGCCTTCCTGACCGGGCAAAGCGACCCGGCACGTTGCGCCTTGAGTGCAGAACAACACGAATTTCTGCACGCGCTGCAGGGCGCGCGCCGACGACTGATCGCGTGCAATTACCCGTACTGGCCGGACAGTGCTCCACACCGGCGCACGCCGCTATGGCGTGCGAGTCTGTCCAATGCGCGCCACTATCTGCAGGCGCGTGCCGGTCGCGTTGTAGAGGCTGATCGCGCGCGGGTCAGTGCACTACTGCAGCAGACGCCGATGACGGTGCTGCTAGCCGGAAGTTGCGGGCTGCAGTTGCTGACCGCACTGCAGTTGCCGCAGGCACTACGCGCGCGGCTGGCCGTGTTTGCGTACGGCCCGGTCTGTCGGACGCCTGCTGCATTCGGTCACGTGCGCGTAGTGCAAGGGCAGGGCGATCGGATCTCGCGTGCGCTGTTCGATGGTGCGGTTGAGCTGACGCCGGCCTGCGGTCATATGGAGTATTTGCGCGATGCAGCGGTGCTTGCCAGCTGCCAGGCCTTTGTTGCCGAGGTCGAGCAGCATGTGCAGAGCGGTGCAGATGCGGATTGATCTGATCGCGCCGCCGTACAGCGGCCATCTGCATCCGATTCTGGCCATTGCGCGTCAGCTCGCGGCCCGGCATGACGTCCACGTCATCAGCACGCCGGCGGCGCAGGCACGTATCGCTGCCTGCGGGGTGTACGCGGCAAGCGTGCTGGACGCGCAGGCCGATCGCGTCTTGACGCAGATCGCCAACCCGCCACACGCCGTGGGCCATCACCCGTTGCGTCTACGCCGACAGCTGCACGATGCGCTCGGCCTGATGGCACGTGTGGGCACTGCATTGCAGCAGCGCTGGAGCGAGCGACGGCCGGATCTGGTCATCGTCGATTTCACCCTGCCCAGCGCCGGGCTGACAGCGCAGGCCATGGGAATTGCGTGGTGGACCAGCATGCCGTCGCCCTGCGTGATCGAAACCCATGATGGCCCGCCCGCCTATTTCGGTGGGTTGCTGCCTGCAACCAGCATGCGGCAGCGTGTCTGGCATGGGTTGGCACGGCGGCTCACGCGCGGATTCAAGCGCAGCTTGCATGCCTGCTATCGTCACCAGATGCGTGCCTGCGGCTTGCCGGCGCTCTACCGCAGCGATCGCAGCGAGGCGGTGTATTCGCCGCAGTGCATTCTGGCGTTGGGGCTGCCGTCGTTCGAATTCGCGCAGCGCTGGCCGGCGGCGCTGCGCTTCGTCGGGCCGCAGTTGTGCACGCCGCCATCGACCGTGGCGGCTCCCGAATTCGTCCCTGGTCATCGCCATGTGCTGATCACGTTGGGCACGCATCTGCAATGGGTCAAGCAGCGCATGGATGGCGTGCTGCGCGCGCTGGCGCCGCAGTTTCCCGAGGTGATCTTTCACTTCAGCGACGGCGATGCGACCGCGCCGCACCAGCATGCGCAGGGCAATTATCGGCGCCTGCCGTATGTGGATTACGCGCAGCATCTGCATCGCTATGATCTGGTCGTGCACCACGGTGGTGCCGGCATTCTGTATGCCTGCCTGGCCGCGGGATTGCCGTCGATCGTGTATCCGCTGGACTACGACCAGTTCGATCACGCTGCGCGTCTGCAGGTGGCAGGTGCCGCAACGTGGCTGCGCGAGCTGAGTGCATTGCCGCAGGTGCTGGGCGCGGCGCTGGCGGCTGCTGGTCCACGCTCCGGCGTGCTGCGTTTGCAGACGGAGTTGCAGCAGATCGCGGCGCAAGCGCGCATCGTGCGGCTGGTGGAGGCCTTCGCGCAGACGGGAACTGTGCCGAGCGACGACGGCATCGACGGCATTGCAGCCCAGGTGTAATGCATCGCGTGCGTTGATCTTGCAGGTGCACTGCGCAGTGGTGCAGCTGCTGATGAAAGCGATGCTTCCCTTCAATGCGTAAGCCTCAGCGCTGTCGCTGCGGATGCCGGTGACCGAGTCGCGCAGGGTCTGCAAGCGGCCTTGCGCCTGCATAGCGAACCGGGGCGATATATCCGTTGTCGCGCAGGCGTCGCATCGAGATCATCCATCGCACGCTGGACACAGCACAGACAGAACGCATCGCGCGCCTTGGCGTGGCTAACACACTGATGCGAGCAATCGTCGTTTGGCCAAAATCAGCGCGAGCAGGTCGCGCACAAACCAAGTCGCGCACAAACGGGTCACCTGAAATCGCAACTATCAACGTATCCACACGACCGGCGAATCCAGTCGTGTGGATAGCGCAGCGCAGTGCTTAACCCGCCGCGGCGTTTCGCGGTGGTGTGCTGCTGGCCATCAGCTGCGGCCAACGCTTGAGCACCGCGGCGCGGATGCCGGCCTGGTCGATGCAGGCTTCGGCCAGCAGGTCTTCGCGGCTGGCGTGGTGCTGGAAGCTGTCCGGCAGGCCCAGGTGCAGCATGGGCATGGTGATGGCTTCGGCATTGAGCAGCTCGGCTACGCCCGAGCCGGCGCCACCGGCGACGACGTTGTCTTCGATGGTGACGAAGCCGTCGTGGGTCTTGGCCAGCTCCAGCAGCATCGCCTTGTCGAGCGGTTTGACGAAGCGCATGTTGACCACGGTCAGCCCCAGTTCGCGGCCGACTGCTTCGGCTGCTTCCACGGTCACGCCGAAGCCCAGCAGCGCGATGCGCGTGCCGCTGTGTCGCAACTGCGCCTTGCCGATCGGCAAAGTAGCCAGCGATGCATCAAGCGCCACGCCGGGGCCGGTGCCGCGCGGGTAGCGCACCGCCGCCGGGCCTTCGTAACGCACACCGGTACTCAGCATCTGGCGGCACTCGGCTTCGTCGGCCGGTGCCATCACCACCATGTACGGCACGCAGCGCAGGAAGCTCAGATCCAGGTTTCCGGCATGGGTGGCGCCATCGGGGCCGACCACGCCGCCGCGGTCGATTGCGAACAGCACATCCAGCTGCTGGACCGCCACGTCGTGCACCAATTGGTCGTAACCGCGTTGCAGGAAGGTGGAGTAGATCGCCACCACGGGCTTGGCGCCCTGAGTCGCCATGCCTGCGGCTAACGTCACTGCGTGCTGCTCGGCAATCGCGACATCGAAGTAGCGCTGCGGATACTCCTTGCTGAAACGCACCAGGCCCGAGCCTTCGCGCATCGCCGGGGTGATCACCAGCAGCTTCGGCTCGGCCGCAGCCATGTCGCAGACCCAGTCGCTGAAGACATCGGTATAGGTCGGCTTCTTGGCACCGGTCTTGGCCACCAGACCCTTGCTTGGATCGAACGGGCCGACCGCGTGATAGCCGATCTGGTCGCCTTCGGCCAGCTCGTAGCCCTTGCCCTTGGTGGTGATGACATGCAGCAGCTGCGGGCCCTTGAGCGTCTTCAGGGTCTTCAGCGCGCCGACCAGGCTGGGCAGGTCGTGGCCATCGATCGGGCCGGTGTAATGGAAGCCCATTTCTTCGAACAGCGTGGACGGCACGAACATACCTTTCCAGTGTTCTTCCCAGCGCCGCACGAAGCGCGCAGTCGGGTTGTTCTTCTTGTCGCCGAGGATCTTCTTGCCGCCTTCGCGGATGGCGTTGAGCGTGCGGCTGCCGCTGGCGCGGCCCAGCATCTTGGTCAGCCCGCCCACCGCTTCGGAGATCGACATGCGGTTGTCGTTGAGGATCACCAGCAGGTTCGGTTCCGGGTTCATGCCACCGGCGTGGTTGAGCGCCTCGTAGACCATGCCGGCGGTCATCGCGCCATCGCCGATCACCGCCACGACCTTGCGGTCGTCGCCATTGCGCTGCGCCGCAATCGCCATGCCGAGCGCGGCCGAGATCGAGGTGGACGAATGGCCCACACCGAAGGTGTCGTAGATGCTCTCTTCGCGCTTGGGAAACGGCGCCACGCCGTCCTTCTGTTTGACCGTATGGATCTGGTCGCGACGGCCGGTGAGGATCTTGTGCGGGTAGGTCTGATGCCCCACGTCCCACACCAGCTGATCGACCGGGGTCTGATACAGGTAGTGCAGGGCGACGGTGAGTTCGATCACGCCCAGGCCGGCCGCGAAGTGCCCGCCGCTCTTGCCCACCGACTCGATGAGGTAGGAACGCAGTTCTTCCGCGATCGCCGTGAGCTCGGTCTCGTCGAAGCTACGCAGATCGTCGGGGGTCTGGATGCGCGACAGGCGCGGATAGCGGGTTGAATCGATCATCGTCGTGTCAATGTTCTGAAGCCATATTGTCCTCCCCATGCGAAGGCCCGGCAAGCAAACCGGTTCAGCTGTCAGCGGGCGGTGATGGTCCGGCGCGCCGTTGCTACTGGTGTGTGCGGTCCTTGCTGGCGCCTGCGGCAATCTGCCGCACCCGGGAGGCGGGGCGTCGTGGTGTTTATCGCACCTCGCACCAATCACTAAGCAGGCGGCGCATCGCGGCCTTTGTGGGTGCCGCTGTTGGTGTGTCGCGCGCTGTTTGGGTGGGCAGTTGCGGGCGCGTGCTGTCGGTCGGAGCTGCGGCTCCAGCCGTGTGCCGTAATCCGCGAAGGCAACGCAGCGTGGACTGAAAAGCAAGCCGGGTCAGGCGAGTCTTTGCTGGATGACCACCGTCGTTACCGGCACGCAAGCCGCTTTCTCGATCACGCTGCCATCAGCTGCCGCGGTTGGCATTGCGGGCGTCGTTCAGCGCGTTGTTGCGGGTGCTCGCACCCAGCAGCCTTACAGCGACAGCTTCGAACGCTTGGGCAGCTGCGCGCGCAGGAAGGCCATCTGATCGGACAGGATGTTGCGGTTGGACAGGATCAGATGCTCGATCCAACTCGGCCGATACGGCACCGCCAGCAGCGGCATGTGCGCCTGCTGTGGCGTGCGGTTGGCCTTGCGCGAGTTGCACTGGAAGCAAGCGGTGACCACGTTCTCCCAGCTGTCGCGCCCGCCCTTGGAGACCGGCATGACGTGATCGCGGGTCAGATGCGGGCGGCTGAAGTGCTGGCCGCAGTACATGCACAGCTGCGAATCGCGTGCGAACAGCGCGGTGTTGCTCAAGGTCGGGGTGGGGTCCAGCGCACGCGAGCGGGCATGGCCGCGCGCAGCGATGATCGGGTGCAGCTCCAGCGTACTGCGCTCGCCGGTCAGCCGCGAAATGCCGCCGTGGATCTGCATGCAGGGCTCGCCCAGCGTCCAGGACACCGCACCGCGGGCGTACAGGCAGGCGGCGTCTTGCCAGTTGATCCAGTCCAGCACGCGGCCGTGCGCATCGAGGGAAAGCAGGCGCAAGGTGGGAAGTTGCCGGATCGCAGCGACAGCGCTGCCCGCGACCGGGGCAAGGATGCCTCCGGGGACGATCACATCACGAACGTGCGTGTCTGTCTCCATCGGGAAAACAGCTTATACCCGATCGTTGACAGTTTGTGTATCGCAGCGAACGGCCTTGGCGCGTGTCTTGCAACGAATGGCGCAGGGTGTGCCGGCGTGTCTGCAACGCTCTCTCGCGGCGGAGCCGACCTGAAATCAATCGGTACTACCTCGTCGCGGCCAGGTCCGCTCCTACGACAGCGACAGAATCCTGCGATGTTTACCTGTAGGAGCGCACCTGGGCGCGACGTCTTTGTCGATCGGTACCGCCTCATCGCGGCCAGGTCCGCTCCTACGACAGCAGCGGAATCCCGCGCTGTTTACCCGTAGGAGCGCACCCGGGTGCGACGTCTTTTCGATCGGTACCGCCTCATCGCGGCCAGGTCCGTTCCTACGACAGCAGCGGAATCCCGCGCTGTTTACTCGTAGGAGCGCGCCCGGGCGCGACGTCTTGTCGATCGGTACCGCCTCATCGCGGCCAGGTCCGCTCCTACGACAGCATCAAAATCCCGCGCTGTTTACCTGTAGGA
This sequence comes from Xanthomonas sp. Leaf148, assembly GCF_001423585.1. Lineage (GTDB taxonomy): Bacteria > Pseudomonadota > Gammaproteobacteria > Xanthomonadales > Xanthomonadaceae > Xanthomonas. The sequence continues at coordinate 55,485 of NZ_LMOP01000010.1, forward strand.
GCGCACCCGGGCGCGACGCCTTGTCGATCGGTACCGCCTCGTCGCGGCCAGGTCCGCTCCTACGACAGCGGCAGAATCCCGTGATGTTTACTCGTAGGAGCGCACCTGGGCGCGACGTCTTGTCGATCGGTACCGCCTCGTCGCGGCCAGGTCCGCTCCTACGACAGCGGCAGCTCGCGATGCGGCGTGGCTGCTCAGGCTTCGCCGAACAGCTCCGCTTCCAGCGTCATCAGCGGGGCGGCACCGCTGCGAATGGTGGCGGCATGGGTCAATGTGCGCGGCAGGATGCGGGCGAAGTAGAACCGCGCTGTCTCGCGCTTGGCACGCTTGAAAGCGTCGCTGTGTGCGGACGCATCGGCCGCCGCAACGCTGCGGGTCCACCAGTACGCCAGCACCACGTAGCCGGAATAGAACAGATAGTCGTAGCTGGCGGCGCCCAGTTCGTCCGGATCACGTGCGGCGCGGTCCAGCACATCGCGGGTCAGCATGGCCCACTCGCTGCACTTGTCGCGCAAGGGCTTGATGAACTCGGCCAGTGCGGCATTGCCTTCCTGCGCATTGGCGAAGGTTTCCACATCGGCCAGGAACAGCTTGAGCCCGGCGGCCTGGCTGGTGGCGGTCTTGCGGCCGATCAGATCCAGCGCCTGGATGCCGGTAGTGCCTTCGTAGATGGTGGTGATGCGCGCGTCGCGGGCCAGCTGCTCCATGCCGTATTCGCGGATATAGCCGTGGCCGCCGAAGCACTGCAGCGCGTGGTATGTATTTTCGATCGACCATTCGGTCTGGCAGGCCTTGGAGATCGGGGTGAGGAAGCTCACCAGGGTCTCGGCATCGGCGCGTTCCTGGTCGCTGCCGCCGCGGTGCGACACATCGACCAGGCTGGCCGCATGCAGCGCCAGCAGGCGGCTGCCTTCGGTCAGCGACTTGATGGTCAGCAGCATGCGCCGCACGTCCGGGTGCACGATGATCGGGTCGGCCGGCTTGTCGGGAAATTTGGCGCCACTGAGCGCGCGCGACTGCAGGCGCTCGCGGGTGTAGCGCAGGGCGTTCTGATAGGCGCGCTCGGACAGGCCGATGCCTTGCAGGCCCACGCTCAGGCGCGCAGTGTTCATCATCGTAAACATGGCCTGCAGGCCCTTGTGCGGCTGGCCGACGAGATATCCCTGCGCCCCTTCGAAGTTCATCACGCAGGTCACCGACCCCTTGATGCCCATCTTGTGTTCGATCGAGCCGCAATGCAGCGCATTACGCTCGCCCACGGTGCCGTCGCGGTCCACCTTGAACTTGGGGGTGACGAACAGCGAGATGCCCTTGGCACCGGGCGGGGCGTCGGGCAGTTTGGCCAGCACCAAGTGCACGATGTTGTCGGTGAGGTCGTGCTCGCCGGCGGTGATGAAGATCTTGGTGCCGGTGATGGCGTAGCTGCCATCGGCATTGGGCTCGGCGCGGGTCTTGAGCAGGCCCAGGTCGGTGCCGCAATGCGGCTCGGTCAGGCACATGGTGCCGGTCCAGCGGCCATCGATCAGCGGCTTGAGGAACACCTCCTGCTGCCAGGCTTCGCCATGCTGGCGCAGCGCCTCGGTAGCGCCGTGCGAGAGCAGCGGGAAGTTGCCCCAGGCCAGGTTGGCAGCGTTGATCATTTCGCTCAGCGGCACGCCCAGGGTGTGCGGCATGCCCTGGCCACCGAACTCCGGCTCGGCAGTCAGGCCGTTCCAGCCGCCTGCCACGAACTGGTCGTAGGCCGCGCGGAAGCCGGGCGGGGTGGTGACGGCGTGGGTACTCTTGTCGAACGCGCAGCCGATTTCATCGCCCACGCTGTTGAGCGGCGCCAGCACTTGGGTGGTGAAGCGGCCGGCTTCTTCGAGCACCGCGTCGATGATGTCGGCGCTGGCGTCGCCATAGCCAAGCCGGGCGAACAAGGCTTCCGCACCGAGCACGTCGTGCAGGGCGAAGCGGAAATCGGTCAGTGGGGCGTTGTAGCTGCTCATGCGGGATCCTTCGAAGCGGATGCGGGAGGCGTGCGCGTCAGCGCAGCACGCCGTTGAGGCCGGGGGCCGGGCTGAGCGTGTTGCGCGATTCGACCGCGAACTCGCGTTGTTTCTTGTCCTGCGGGGTGGCCCACACAGTGCCCTTGAGCGAGTACGGCAGCGAGCGGCCGCCGGCGAGCACATCGGCCACGGTGATGCGGCCCAGGGAGGTGGGCTGCAGGGTGACGGTCACCACGTCGGCGGTCTCCGGACCGATCGAGATCCCCACGGTCTGGTCGAGCTTGCCTGCGACCTGGTCGCTGGCGGAAATTTCCAGCGCCACGCGCTCAAACTGCATCGGGATGCTGCTGTAGTTCTGCAGGCGCAGATCCACCGACCAGGAGCCGTCGGCACGCACGGTCAGCTGCTGGATGCTGGCCGCCGGCTCGGACACGCGGCGGACCGCGCCACCGCAGGCGCTCAGCAGCAGGCCGCAGGCCAGCGACACGATCAGAAGGCGATAGGCACGCATGTAAGTGGGTCCTTGGCGGGTGTAAGGCGGCGCCAAGAATACTACGCAGTACGGACGCTGCCTTGCGGCAGGCGTGGACGCTGCGCCGTCGGTCAGCCGGCGCGCCAGCTCACAGCAAGCCAGCTCATAGCAAGCCAGCTCATAGCAAGCCAGCTCACAGCAATGGCGCGGCAACGATCAGTGGCGACAGGTCGTAGCCCATCTGCGTGGCCTGCACCTTGAGCTGCTCGAATTGCGCGCGCGGCATCTGTGGCGAGCGCGACAGGATCCACAGGTATTTGCGATCCGGCTCGCCGACCACCGCCCATTGATAGTCCGGGTCGAGCGCGATCACCCAATAGTCCGCCCATACCAGCGGCAACCAGCTCAACCATTCGGGCGCAAAGCGCACCTGCAATTGTCCGGCGTGGCCGTCGACCGGCTTGGCTACGCCGTCGGCCTGGGTCAGGCTGCCATCGGAGGTACGGCAGCCATTGCGCACGCCGATCAGGCCGTCGTCGCGCAAGGTGTAGCTGGCGGTGATGTCGCTGCGGCACTTCTTCTGGAACGACACCGGCAGGTGCGCGATTTCATGCCATTGCCCGGCATAGCGCGAGATATCCAGCTGCGCCACTGCACGCACCGGTTGTTGCGCAACCGCAGTCAGTGGCAGCAGGACGAGCAACGACAACAGCAGGCGGGGCAGGCGCATGACGATCTCCGGTTGACGCGCGCAGGCTAGGCCATCGCCCCCGCCGCGCGGCGTGAACCGGCGCAAGAAACGTAGCGCCCCACGCAGCGCTGCAACAAAGTTCGTCACAACGCTTGCCCAAACTGCGGCTGCTCGCTATGATGCGCGTCCTCGCAACGCTGGCAGCAGCGTTGGGTTAGTGGCCGAGTAGCTCAGTTGGTAGAGCAGGGGATTGAAAATCCCCGTGTCGGCGGTTCGATTCCGTCCTCGGCCACCATTTCTTCAGTCTCGCAGCGCAAGTGGGTTGTTCCTTCGCGCTGCTGGCGACTCAAACGCCTTCCCTTCGATGTGATCCTGTTTGCGCCGCGTGCCAACGGTCTGCCGTGTTGCTGTGTCGGTCGCCAACTGCTCCGGCGCTTTGCGAGCGAATATCGACATGGGTTGTTGACGTCTTTTTGTGCCTAGTACAGCGGTGTTGCGTTGGGCCCTTATCCAGCTGGCAGCGAATTTTTTCCACGTCATCTTCAACTCTGTGTGGCGATACTGCGCGCATGACGCACAAGACACTTCGACGCACCTTGATCCATGGGTATTGCGGTGAATTCCGCGTGGAGACGATGGAAAGCCAGGCGCCCGGCGAGACGCTGTGGCGGTCGACCGCATTCGTCTATCACCGCGACCGTGCGGCACCGATCGCCACCATCGAAGCGGCGGGCGAGGGCGACTATCGCGGCGATGCGCGCGAGCAGGCGTTGCGGGTGGGGTCCTGTCTGGCGGATTTTCTCGATCCGAAGGAGTACCGCGCCTGCGATGTGGAGCTCACCAACGCGCCTTCAACCGGAGCAGGTTGATCCTGCCCAGTACCTGCAGCGCCCCGTCGCGTGACTGCCAGCTAGAGCAGTGCCACGCAACGCAACGAATATGCGTTCTCAGCCCTTTGCGCAGAACCAGGGGCAGCTATCGTGGTCAAATTCGCCGGGCGCCGCCTTACAGGTTCGTGCGGCCTCCAGTGAGGCGGTGCTGCTCGGGTAGTGCCACTGCCGCAGCACATGAAACTGGGTCAGGTGCGCGGCGTGTTGCTTCAGTGCAACCGTCTCTGGAGTGGCCACGCCGCCTGTTCGAGATACTGAAGCGCCGCGCGCTGACGTTCTGTGTGATGGCGACGGCATGCATTCGGGTGCAAGTCATGTGGCCGCCGATTGATGGGTGCGTGCGCTTATGCCTGTCTCCCGTGCAACACGCCCGTTTGCTTGTACGCGATCCCAGTGTCGCCAGGACGTCGTCAAGAACGCAGGCAGCGAAGCGTTGGCAGTGGTTGGGCATCGTAGCCGCCGGTGGAGCATCCGCGGTTGCGTTGCTGCAGCCAGTTCACTGGCAGCCTACCGCGATCGATTCAACGCTGCATCATCGTTATCAGCGGTTATGTGCTTACCGGCGTGTATGAAAGAGGCAGGAAATCACTTGGTGACTCCGGCGGCCACCAGGCCGCGCCGTAATAGACCATGGCCGCCATCGCTCAAGTCTGCCGCATCGATCGCAAGCGGCACATCTGGCACCACGCCGATGGACTGGGTTGCGAAGGGATGTGTTCGGCTTGGGTGAAAACCGTCTGCCGCCACGCGATCGACGAGCGTGGCTTCGTCCATCTCGCCAGCGCGCAGGGTTTCCGTCGGATCGAAGATGTAGAAATTTTCGCTGACAAGCGCGCGATATCCGGAATCGCCCAACGCAACACCCTCACTCTGCGAATCCCGGCCACCGCCGGCGCCGATGGTGCGCTCGCCCATGATCCTGGCGCCGCTGGCCCACATGTATGTGGCCAGCAATTCGCCGGCCGATCGGGTGCCTGCATCCACCAGTACAAGGAGCGGCTTGTGCGACGCGACGCTGCCGCAGCTGGCATCGTCCTGCAGCGCTTCAAGACGCACGATTTCCGGCGTTCCCGACGCGCTCATCTCGTAGGTCTTCACTGGCTTGCGTCCGGTGAGTGCCCAGGCGAATCCGCGCACTTCGCGTGCGAATCCGCCCATGTTGCCGCGCAAGTCGATGAGCATGACATCCGAGCGCGCTGCAATGGCATCGTAGCGACCGATCAACTCCCGGGTCACCGCACAAAACCCCGCCAACATGGGCGCGTCCGGGTCGTTTGTCTCTGCAGTTGCAGCCTCCCTGGCTTCTGCCGCCGCAGTGAACGTAGCGTTGTACTGCGGCGCAAACGCACCCAGACGAATGCTTCCCACCCGGGTGCTTCCGACCTGCGCAACCTCGGGCAGATCAGGCGCATCGACTGCGGATGCCAGCGTGCGCGCCAGCTCCTGGGTCATGGGCTGATAGGGCAGTGCGACCTGGCGCGGCGCCTGCGCGGACCTCTGCACGCGCAGGGTAACTGTCTTGCCGGCACCGGCCACCTGATGCGCCGCCGGTGTGCCGAGTGCGAGCGACAGCGCAGCTTCCGCTTGTCGCGCGCGCGCGTTGCCGCCGAACGTCAGCTCTGCTGCGTTTTTCAGCCATGCCGACGTGGGTGTTCCGTCGATTTGCAGCACCTTGTCGCCTTGCGCAAGGCCGGTGATGCGCGCATCCAGGATGCGCCACACGATCATGTGACCATCGCTTGAGGTTCTGAACAGAACGCCCAAGGTCTCTGTCTTACCGGCCTTCGCCCCGGTGAGCGCGACGTGCTGATCCGCGAGGCCGACAAGCCGTCGCGAAACATCGCTGGCTGTCGTTTCCGGCGCAAGTCTGGCGCTTGCCGCCCATGCGTCAGCGCTGCCCTGCACATCTTCGGGATACGTGGCGCGGTAGCGCTCGACGTACTTCAACGACGGGTAGTGGGCACGCAGATACGCATCGAGTTCTTCGGCCGACGCTGCGGCGCAAAGCAAGCAGGTCGAGAGTGCGAGACAGGCGATGAGTCGTTTCATGGAGTTCCTGAAGTGCGGTGCACGGCTGCTGCCGGTGGAGGTGAAACCCGCTTTGCACGCCTGCAGCCCGGCTTCGCCTGCGTCGATGATAAGGCGCTGATGCGTGGTGGAGGGGTGCTGTCCGGCACTGTGACGTCTGACGCGCGATGTCGGAGGCATCCACGCAGCAAAGCCTTGCAATAATGCGGCTGAGCGCTGTCGTGCGGGAGTTGTGGCTCTCGGTGGCGTGGTAGGTCGGCGTGACTGTCGGTCCTGCGCGGTATCGAGGTCGGCATCGTCATTGAGCGTGTGCTCGCACCGTATGCCATCGCGCGGCTGCAAGGATTGCCGGCTATGCTTGCGCGCTCGATGCAGACCAGAGGAGGGAACGGCCATGACAACCCGATGCTGGTGGTGGATGGCGGCAATGGCAATGACAATAGCGATGCCAGCTGGCGCCGCCACGCTGCCCGCAGGTGCTGCCAAATTGGTGCCTGCCGGGCAGGTGGTCATTGCTGTGGCCAGTGCGGATCTGACTGGCGATGGGCAACAGGACTACGTGGTTGCCTTACGCGCCGCGACCGAAGATGCAACGCGCTCTGGCGATCGCGCCGCGCCGTCGCGCACGTTGCTGGTGCTGGTGGCGACCGCTAGCGGCTTTGTGGAGGCCGGGCGCAACACGCGTGTGATTTTCAAGGCCGACGAGGGCGGGCAGTGCGATCCCTTCCTGGATGCGGAAGATGGGTTGGTGGCGACCGGCAGATTTTTCACCGTGCAGAACGGCGTGTCGTGCGGGCAGCATTGGACCGACTACATCACCTTCCGCTACGACCGCACACGCCGTGCATTTCTGTTTCACAAGCGCGTGATCGAAGCCTGGGAATTGAATACCGACGACGCGCCCGACGCCGATGCGCTGCGCCTGAGCGAGCACAAGGAGATCAAAGCCGATCCGCGCAAGCCGGTGCTGTTGTCCGACTACACACCTGCGCCGTGACGGTGCGCTGCCCTCACGCGTCTGCCGGCCACCAGTTGTCCATATTGCGGCGATAGACGAACAGACGCGGCGCCTTGGCTACCTGCGCCGACGCTTGGCGTTCGCCGGCGATCAGCGAGAACCCGATATCTGCCAGCATGCGCGAGAGCGCGTTGGCATTGCCGCGGCCAGGGTCGCTGATCACGATCTCGCAGGACGGCTTGGCCAGCCCCGGGATCAATTTGGCCAGCATGGTGGCGTGGCGGGTTTCGTAGAGCACGTCGCTGGCGATGATCATGTCGAATTGGCCCATGTTCGCTGCGCCCGCGTCCCAATCTAGCCGGCGATAGGGCACCGATTCCAGCGCGTTGAGCGCTGCGTTGTACGCCAGAAATACTTCTGCCAGTGGGTGGTGATCGCTGGCCACCACGTCTGCGCCGCGTTTGCGCAACACCAGGCTCGCCAGGCCCAGGCCGCAGCCGAGTTCCAGAATGCGCTTGCCTTCCACCGGGCGCGTGGCCATCGCTTCGGCCAGCAACTGTCCTGCTGGCCACACCTGGCCGAACAGGCTCCACTGCGCCGAAGAAATGCCGGCGTCGGCGGCAGCGTCGTCGGGGTCGGCAAATTGTTGCTTGTCCGCCAATGCGCGGATGACGTATGTCTGCTGCCCGAAGGTCAACTCGTGAATCTGGGTCTGATAGCCCGGCATGGTGGCGTCGCATGATCGCCAGGCGTGCGCACCGGCGTGGGAGTAGGCGCGCGCGACGCAACCGACACGGCGGGACGACGGCGCAAGAGCTGCAAACTGCCCGGGCATGCTACGGCAAAACAGCGCGGGCGCGTGCCCGTCTTGGCCGACACCGGCGTGCTGCGTTAAGCGGCTGCGTTGCCCGTGATGCCCGCCTACGCAGGGCCACTGCATTTGGTTGCATCGACGAGCGCAGCCGTACCGGAAAGGCTCATCGATGTGAGGGATTAGCTCACTGCGCCCAACTAAACTGTGCGCCGGGAATGGCCCCGCGGAGACCATCACTTGAACGATACCCGTCACGGAGAGCTACGGGCGCCTCATATCAGCGAATCTCGCAGCCTGCCTGTAGAGAAGCATCGCTCGGATATCTTTTTTGCCGCCGTGGAAACCACGCGGATGCCGATGACGGTCACCGACCCGCATTTGCCTGACAATCCGATCGTGTTCGCCAACCGGGCGTTCCTGGAAATGACCGGGTATTCGGCCGAGGAGATCATCGGCAGCAACTGCCGCTTTCTGCAGGGCCCGGAGACCGATCCGGCCAGCGTGCAGGACGTGCGCGAGTCCATCCAGCACCGCCGCGAACTCGCCACCGAGGTGCTGAATTACCGCAAGGATGGTTCGTCGTTCTGGAACGCGTTGTTCGTCTCGCCGGTGTTCGACGACAAGGGCAACCTGGTGTATTTCTTCGGCTCGCAGCTGGACGTGAGCCGTCGCCGCGACGCCGAGGACGCCTTGCGCCAGGCGCAGAAGATGGAAGCGCTGGGGCAGTTGACCGGCGGCATCGCGCACGATTTCAACAACCTGCTGCAGGTGATGTCCGGACATCTGGAAGTGATCCAGATGATGGCATCCAAAGCGGGCGCCAACGCCGAGCGCATCGCCTTCAGTGCCGAACATGCCGCGATCGCAGCGTCCAAGGCAGCCACGTTGACCCAGCAATTGCTGGCGTTTTCGCGCAAGCAGAAACTGCGTGGCCGGGTGGTCAATCTCAATGGGCTGGTGTCGGGCATGAACAACATGGCGGAGCGCGCGCTGGGTGGCGGCATCAGCCTGCGGCAGTCGCTCGAAGACGGGCTGTGGAATTGCCAGATCGACACCACGCAGGCCGAAGTGGCTTTGTTGAACGTGTTGATCAATGCGCGCGATGCGATGGCGCAGTCCGAGCGCAAAGAAGTGACCGTGCAGACCCAGAACGTGGAGGTCACCAGCCACGATCTGGCCATGCATCACCAGTTGGCGCCGGGCCGCTATGTGAGCATCGCCGTCAGCGACACCGGTGCGGGCATGCCGCCTGACGTGGCCAGCCGCGTCATGGAACCATTTTTCACCACCAAGGACGAGGGGCAGGGCACGGGGCTGGGGTTGTCGACGGTGTACGGCTTCGTCAAACAGTCCGGCGGCACGGTGCGCATCTACAGCGAAGTCGGCGAAGGCACCACGGTGCGGCTGTATTTCCCGGCATCCAGCGAGTTCGAGAACGACCTGCAGTCAGTCAAGAGCCGTGCCATCGACAAAGGCGGCAACGAGACCATCCTGGTGGTGGAAGACAAGCAGGACGTGGCGGTGGTGGCCAAAATGTTTCTGGAAAATGCCGGTTATCGCATTCTGTCCGCCTCGAGCGGGCGCGAGGCGATCGAGTTGCTGGAACAGCACCCGGATGTGGATGCGCTGTTTACCGACCTGATCATGCCCGGTGGCATGAACGGTGTAGTGCTCGCACGCGAAGCGCGCCGCATGCTGCCCAAGGTCAAGGTGCTGCTCACTACGGGCTATGCCGATGCCAGCATTCAGCGCACCGATGTCGGCGGCGCAGAATTCGACGTGGTCAACAAGCCGTACACCCAGAAGGAATTGCTTAAGCGCATCCGCATGTTGCTGGATGGGCCGACTGGCGTGGGCTGAGCGCGTTGTCGTATCGGGTGGCGCTGCCGTTCCGCGGTGGCCTCACCGATGCGCGATTGGGATTGCCGATTGGCTGCTGCTGGAAGGCCGCGATGCTCTGGCAGCGTCACCGTGAAAACTTTGCGGACGCCAATAAGAGCGGCTAACAAAACGTAGCGAGCAGTCGTCAGGTGGGTGTGGACGGCGCGGAGGAACCGGAGTGTACGGGTGGTACATGCCGATTCCGAGCACCACAGTAGTTTTGTTAGCTGCTCTAAGCGTGCCTTGAATCGCGGGCGCCAATGCACGCAAGCGTGGGCAGTGGTTTGCACCGCGGATGGCCGGCGATACAGCCGCAGCGGCGAGCGGTGCGATCAGCGATGCAGATCAGGCTCGGCGTGCCGTCGATAGAGCAGGTGCATGCGCATGCCGATCAGCATCGCCAGCACGAACACTAGGCTGGACGGCTGTAATGCAGCCGCGCCGAGCAGTGCGGGCGCCGGGCAGAGCCCGACCAGCCCCCAGCCGATGCCAAACAGCGCGCTGCCCCACAGTAGTGGGGCGTCGATCTGCCGCTGGGCGGGCAACTGCAGCGATGCCCCGCGCAGTGTTCGACCACGCCGACGCGCCCACCAGAACGCAGGTGCCGCGACACCGATGGCGCCGAGCATCACCAGCGCAAGCGATGGGTCCCAACGACCGGCGACATCGAGAAAGCCCAGCACCTTGTCCGGATTGGCCATGCCTGAGAGCAACAGACCGATCCCGAAGATCAACCCGGCGATCGCGCTGCTGACAACCCGATTCACCAAACGCCCCGCAACGTGGCGAGCAAGGCATGCGTGGCGATCGCCACGCCCATGAACACGGAGGTGGCGACCAGCGAGCGGCGGGCGCCACGGGCGATGCCGCACACCCCGTGCCCGCTGGTACAGCCGCCGCCAAGACGCGCACCGAACCCCACCAACAAACCTGCGCCGAGCAACAGCCACCATGCCGCCTGCGGCTGCATGGAAGGCAGCGGCCGCACGATGGCCCACAGCGGCACAGCACTCAGCAACCCGAGCACGAAGGCGCCGCGCCAGCTGCGTTCGCTGCGGTTCTGGCGTTGCAGCAGGCCGCCGACAATGCCGCTGACCCCGGCGATGCGTCCTTCGAATAGCATCAGCCACGCAGCAGCCAGGCCGATCAAGCCGCCGCCGGCCAATGCACTCAACGGGGTGAAGTTGCTCCAATCGACGACCATGTCAGTTTGGCTCCGCGGCGCCGCAGACGCTGGCATACAGGGCCTGCATCACCGCCAGCACGTCGGTGCTGGCGAGGTGGTAGTAGATGTATTTGCCGGCGCGACGGGTACTGACCAGGCCTTCATCGCGCAACACGCCCAATTGCTGCGAAAGCGTGGGCTGCACGATGGCAGTGGCCGCGTGCAGCTCGCCGACATTGCGTTCGCCCTGGGCCAGTTGGCAGAGCAACAGCAGGCGATCTTCGTTGGCCATGGCCTTGAGCAAGGTGCAGGCGCGCCCGGCCGACGCGCGCAGGCGCTGCATGCTGGCGGGATCGGCGCGGAAGCGTGGTAGTGCGGGCGTGGCGTGATTCGGCATGTCTGACAATCTATGTAAAAATAGAATGTCTGGCAATAGAGTGTGAGGGTCTAACGGCGTCGCAGGCCGCGTTCCAGAGTCCCGAAACCCAGTGGTACCGGACCAGCAGCGGTCGGCAATGCACGCAGGCCGCGCCTACACCGCCAGTTGGCACGCGCGCGGCGCAACGGGCGAACGACCTTTGCGGCACCTCGTCTTGGGGACTTGGAGCGGCTCACAAAACGTCGCGGGCAGTCGTCAGGTGGGTGTGGACGACGCGCAAGAGCTGCGGTGGACGCGTGGGACATGACGCATCGTGCACTGGGTGCGCCCGCTTGGCGGTGAGCGCAGGCGTGCTGCTAGCTACTCTTGGATACCTGAAACAGCGCACTACACGACGCATTGCCTAACGCGGACGCCTCAGCGTACGTGCGGCGAATGCGCGGCAAGGCGCACCTCGCTATGTCGCCAGTCTGTGATATCGCCCGCAGCCTCAAGCCGACCGCTGCGAACAAGGCGGGCAATGCGCTGCGCAACGTGGTCGGCCGCGTCCTCGACATCGGCCAGCTTCAACTGCGCGTCTGTGAGCGCTCTGGCAATGATCATCGCGACCTTCTGCCACTGCGTGTCGACAGCGTCGGTGACAAAGGCATCGATTGCGTGCAGCTCAATGCCGGATGGGCCAGTGCGTGTCATCGCGAATCACCGCTGTAGATGTCCGGAGCATCGCCGCAGGATGCGTGATCACGCATTCCTGTGATCGACTCCCGACATCAGTGCCAGTCTCCAATCCCAAATTCCCAATCTCGGAACCAACTACTCCTCGCCAAGCGGCGCCACATACCCTTCGGGCTTGTCGGCATTGCGCTCGAACAGGAACTTCTGCAGCTCGGTTTCGAGAAAGGCGCGATGCTTTGGATCGCGCGGCGATAGCCGGTTTTCGTTGATCAGCATGGTCTGGTGCGCCAGCCATGCCTGCCACGCGGTCTTGCCGATCTGCGCGAAGATGCGCTGGCCGAGTTCGCCGGGATACGGCACAAAATCCAGGCCGTCGGTGTCGCATTGCTGGTACTGGCAGAACACGGTGCGGGACATGCGAATTCCTTTGAGGCGTGCTTAAAGCGTGTCGAGCAACTTGCGGATCGGCGCCGGCAAGCCCAGCGAGCCGAGATCGGTGCGGGCGACCCAACGCAGATCGTCATTGTCGCGCACCGCCGCGCGCAGTGCGACCTTGCGCAAGCGCAACGGCTGCAGATGCAGGCGGTAATGGCTGAAGGTGTGCACGATTGGCGCCATCTCGTTGGCGCGTTCGTAGTCGCCATCCAGATGCGTGGCGAACCAGGCGCGCATGCCGCTGTCGGTCTCGGCCTGCGGCAGCGTCCACAGCGAGGCCCAGATGCCGGTGGGCGGGCGACGCTGCAGCAGGATCTCGCCGTGCGCGTTTTCCAGCAGCAGGGCGGTCGCTTCGCGCTCGGGCAGCAGCTTGCCCGGTTTGGGCGTGGGCAGCGCCTCCACCAGACCCTCGCGGCGGGCAACGCAGGCATCCTGCAACGGGCACAACACGCAGGCCGGTTTGGCACGCGTGCACAGCGTGGCGCCGAAGTCCATCTGCGCCTGCGTGTAGTCGGCCAGGCGGCCGTCGGGGACCTGCGCAACATGCGTTGTCGCCAGCTGCCACAGCTGCTTTTCGACCGCCGGCAGGCCGGGGTAGCCGGCAATGCCATGGAAGCGCGTCATGACGCGTTTGACGTTGCCATCCATGATGGGAAAGCGGTCGTTCCACGCCTGACTCAGGATCGCACCGGCGGTGCTGCGGCCGATGCCGGGCAGCGCAAGCAGTGCATCGAAGTCGCGCGGCAGCTCGCCAGCGTGCAAGGCGACGCACTGTTTGGCGGCGGCATGCAGATTGCGCGCCCGTGCGTAGTAGCCCAGCCCGGCCCAGTGCGCCATGACCGTGTCGTTGTCGGCTGCGGCCAGATCGGCAAGGGTTGGAAAACGTGCAACGAACTTCTGGAAATACGGAATGACCACCGCAACCTGGGTCTGCTGCAACATGATTTCCGACAACCACACGCGATACGGCGCGCGTGGATGTTGCCAGGGCAGATCGTGGCGCCCGTGGCCGTCGAACCAGTGCAGCAACGGGGCGACGAAAGCGTCAGCGGATGAAGCGGCAAGGTCTGCGGGCATGAGGTCTGCTGGCAAAGGGAGGCGATGAACGGCAATGGTGTCAGCACGGACACCGGGACGACCGTACGCTGTGGTGGGGCCCGATCACTGCAGCGGGAATGCAAGTCCGACCAGGCATTGCTCGCAGAAGAAGCCTTCATCGCCAGGCCAGTGCGGTTCTGCTGGTGCATGGTAAGCAACCACTGGTGCATCGACGCGGCCCTGTGCGCGTAACGTCGCAGGCAAGGGCTGGGCGAACTCCAGCACCTGTTTGGCGCGCGACCAGCCGTGCGACACCTGCTGCACCGTGCAACCTGCCTGCAGTGCCTGTGCGCACAGTGCTTGCAGATGCGGGCAGGGGTCTTCCAACTCAGCTGCCCAGCGCTTCCGGCAGTAAGGCATCGACGAAGGCGACCGGGTCGAACACGCGCAGATCTTCCGGGCGTTCGCCGATGCCGGCAAAACGGATCGGAATATTGAACTCGCGCGCCAGCGCGAACACCACGCCACCCTTGGCGGTGCCATCGAGCTTGGTCACCACCAGGCCGGTGACGCCGACTGCCGCATGGAACTGACGCAGCTGCGAGATGGCGTTCTGGCCGGTGGTGCCGTCGATCACCATCAGCACTTCGTGCGGCGCGGCGGCGTCGATCTTGCCGAGGACGCGGCGGATCTTGCCCAGCTCGTTCATCAGGCCGGTCTGGGTGTGCAGGCGGCCGGCGGTGTCGGCGATCAAGACATCGGTGCCGCGTGCCTTGGCGGCCTGCAGGGCGTCGAACGCCACCGAGGCGGCATCGGCGTTTTGCCCCTGCGCAATCACTGCCACGCCATTGCGATCGCCCCAGGCCTGCAACTGCGCCACGGCGGCGGCGCGGAAGGTGTCGCCGGCGGCCAGCATCAGGCTGTTGCCTTCGTCCTTGAAACGCTTGGCCAGCTTGCCGATGGTGGTGGTCTTGCCAACGCCGTTGACGCCGACGGTGAGCACCACGAACGGTTTGACCGAACGGTCGATCACCAGCGGTTTGGACACCGGCTGCAGCAACGCGATGAGGTCGGCGCGCAGGGCCTTGAACATGGCCTGGGCATCGGCAAATTCGCGCGACTTCATGCGCTTGCGCAGGCCTTCGATCAAGGCGGTGGTGGCGCCGATGCCGACATCGGCGGTGATCAGCGCGGTTTCGATCTCGTCGAGCAGATCGTCATCGAGCTTGGGATTGCGCGAAAACAGGCCGCCGAAGCTGCGTGCGAAGGTGCTGTTGCGCAGCCGCTCGCGCCAACCCGGCTTGCCAGCCGGTGCGGCAGGCAGTGCGTCGTGCTGGCCGACGATGCTGTCGCTGTCCTGCGTCGCTGGCGCCGGGCTGCTGACGATGACTGGTGCGGTCACCAGCGGTGTGGCGCTTGCAGCAGGAGTTGCGGCGGGCGGCGTGGACGCAGTGGGTGTTGCGGCGGGCGGCACGACCACGGGCGGCGCCGCGACCGGCGGGGCGGCAGCGGGTATCGCAACAACAGGAGCCGCAACAACCGGTGCTGAGACCGAGGGTGTGGCACTCGGCGACAGCGTCGCAGGTTGCGCCGGGGCAGCGACAGGCGGCGTTGGTGCAGACTGCGGTGGCACAACGACAGGCACCACTACCACCGGGGTCGGCGCGGCGGGCGCGGTAGCCGGTGCCGGGTCTGGCAACGCCTGCAGGGCGGACGGCACAGGAGGCGTGGGCGCGGCGGGCGCGCTCGGCACAGCGGCAATGCTCTGCGCCTGGCCGGTGCGGGCGGCGATATCGCGTGCGAGCGCCTCAGCCGGTGTCGCTGGCGCGGTGGTTTCGGCTATCGGTGCAGGCGCGACAGGCGCGGCGGCGGTAGGCACTGTGCCGGACTGCGCAGGCGGCATGGCCTCGACCGGCGATGCAGGCGTGGCGGCCGATGGTGCAGTGGGGAATGCGGCTGCCAGTTCTTCCAGGCTATAGCGCGAGGTCCGCGAGCTGTCGGGCGTGGTGGGCTTGTTGCGGCGGAAAAAGCTGGCCATTGGCAACGCAGTAGGGGAAACCCGGAATTCTATCATCCGGGTCCCGGCTCACCTTGACGCGCCCTTCAGCGCCGCCCTGTTTCAAGGAAGCCAAAATGCGCTGCGGCGGGGCGCTCAATCCTGCCGAATTCTGCATTTGTGCCAGCTGTGTGTCAGCACCCGATTGCAGCCTGCAACCGGCGCTCTTACAACTGGCCCTTTAACGCGCGGTAATCGCGCGGGGTCATGCCGACGGTGGCCTTGAACTGGCGGGCGAATGCGCTCTGGTCGGCAAATCCGCAGCGCTGGCCGATGCTGGCGATGCTGTCGTCGCCGTACAGCAGGCGCATGGCCGATTCGATGCGCAGCTTGGTCAGCAGTTGCTGCGGGGTGACCTGGAACACGCGACGGAAGTGCCGTTCCAGCTGCGCCACCGAGAGCCCGGCCAGATCGGCCAGCGCCTGCACGCGCAGGTTGTCGCCGAAGTTGGCCTGCATGTGTTCCATCACCTGGCTCAGGCGCTCGTAGGCCGAATGCCGGCTATCGGGCTGGCCCAGATCGCGCGAAATCCCCACCACGCCAATCACTTCGTTGGCCTCGCACAGCGGGCGTTTGAAGGTCAGGCACCAGCCGGGCAAGCGGTTGGGATACAGATGCACTTCGAGCTGGTTGTCGATCAGCTCGCCCAGCAGCACGCGACGGTCCTGCATCATGTAACTGCCGCCCAGCGGCAACGGAAACACTTCCAGCGGCGAACGGCCGATGATCTCGCTGCGCAGCTTGCGCCCGAGCCGGCGCACCAGGGTGAGGTTGCAATGGGTGTAGCGGCCCTCGCTGTCCTTGATGAAGAACACCACGTCCGGCAGTGCATCGAACAGCGTCTGCATTTCCAGCGCGGGAAGGTTGAGGTCCATCAGGGTCATGATAGCGGTCACGATTTGACGGCTGCACGGTGGTGCAACCCATGCTTGATCCTAGCGTAAACGCATGGCTGTGAATCAGGTTGGCGATTGTGCAGATTTCCGCATTTTCACTTCGCATTGAACGCTAGTCGTCGAAGGGCCGGCAATGGGAGCATGAGCCATGCACACCATCGACGTCATCGACTCCCATACCGCCGGCGAACCCACCCGCGTGGTCCTGGCCGGCTTCCCCGATCTGGGCGATGGCGACCTGGCGCAGTGCCGCGAGCGCTTCCGCCACGACTTCGACCACTGGCGCAGCGCGATCGCCTGCGAGCCGCGCGGTTCGGACACCATGGTGGGCGCGTTGCTGCTGCCGGCGCGCGACCCTGCCGCCTGCACCGGAGTGATCTTCTTCAACAACGTTGGCTATCTGGGCATGTGCGGCCACGGCACCATCGGGGTGGTACGCACGCTGGCCGAGCTGGGGCGTATTGCGCCGGGCCAGCACCGCATCGAAACACCGGTGGGCACCGTGGGCGTGGAACTGGCCGAAGACGGCACGGTGTCGGTGGACAACGTCGAGAGTTATCGCGCCGCCGCCGGTGTGGAAGTGGACGTGCCGGGCCATGGCCGGGTGCGTGGCGATGTGGCCTGGGGCGGTAACTGGTTTTTCATCACCGAGCAGGCGCCGTGCGCGCTCGATCTGGCGCACCAGCGCGAGCTCACCGCCTACACCGAGGCGATCCGGCTGGCGCTGGAAGCGGCCGGGATTACTGGTGAGGCGGGTGGTGACATCGACCATATCGAAGTCAATGGCGCCGCCCCCGATGGCAGCGGCGTGGCGCGCAACTTCGTGCTGTGCCCCGGGCTGGCCTATGACCGCTCGCCTTGCGGCACCGGCACCAGCGCCAAGCTGGCCTGCCTGGCCGCAGACGGCAAGCTGGGCGAAGGCGAGCGCTGGGTGCAGCAAGGCATTCTGGGCAGCGCGTTCGAGGGCAGTTATCGCCTGAGCGGGCGCGGCATTGCGCCGCGCATCAGCGGGCAGGCGTTCATCACCGCGCGGTCGCAGTTGATCATCGATCCGGCCGATCCGTTCGCCTGGGGCATCGTGGCCTGATGCAGGTGTCGCCGCCCGCGCCGGATGCTGCGTTGGCTGCGCCGTCGAGCGGTTCGGCTGCAGCGTTGCTGCATGGCGAAGCCAATGGGGATGTCAGCCCATCTGCCGCCTCCACGCGGCGTAGCTACGACCTGATCGTGATCGGTGCCGGCATCGTTGGTGCCGCCTGTGCGGAAGCTGCGGCAGCCGAGGGCTTGCGGGTGGCGATCATCGAGCCAGGGCCGATCGGCGGTGGTTCGACCGCAGCGGCGATGGGGCACCTGGTGGCGATGGACGACGACCCGGCCGAGCTGGCGTTATCGGCGTATTCGCTGCGCTTGTGGGAGCGCTTCGCGCAATTGAGTGAGGCCGAGTTCAGTCGCTGCGGCACGCTGTGGGTGGCACGCGATGCGCGCGAACTGGCGGCGGTGCCGGCCAAGATCGCGCGGCTGGCGGCGGCCGATCTGCACGCAGACGCCATCGATGCGCAACAGTTGTATGCCCTGGAACCGCAGCTGGTGCCCGGGCTGGCCGGTGGCATGCGGGTGCCTAATGAAGCGGTGGTGTATCCGCCGCGGGTGGCGCGGCACCTGGTGAGCCTGGCCTGCAAGGCCGGTGCGCAGCTGTTTGCCGGCCGTCAGGTAACCCAATTGCAAACGCAGGGCGTGCGTCTGGACGATGGCCAGCTGCTGTCCGGGCCGGTGCTGGTCGCCAGTGGTGTTGCCCTGCCGCAGTTGCTGCCCGAGCTGGCGCTGCGTCCGCGCAAGGGCCATCTGGTCATCACCGACCGACACCCTGGTTTGATTCGGCATCAACTGCTGGAGTTGGGTTATGCCGATTCGGCGCATGGCGCCGACGACATCAGCGTGGCCTTCAATGTGCAGCCGCGGCCGACCGGGCAGATTCTGATCGGCTCGTCGCGGCAGTTCGGCGAAAACGACCGCGCGCTGTCGATGCCGGTGCTGCAGCGGATGTTGCAACGTGCATTTGCGTATCTGCCGGTGTTGCGCGAGCTGCAGGCGATCCGGGTATGGACCGGCCTGCGTCCGGCCACCCCGGACGGGCGCCCGTATCTTGGGGCGGTGCCCGGCCGGGCCGATGTGTGGGTGGCGGCGGGGCATGAAGGGCTGGGGGTCACCACGGCGCTGGGGAGCGCACGGGTGATCGTGGACAGCCTGCTCGGGCGCACGCCGGCCATCGACCCGGCGCCGTACGCACCGGCGCGCGCAGTGCAGGGCGCCGCGGCATGAGCGCCACGGTTCGCCTGTATGTGGATGCGCAACCGGTGGACGTGCCGGCCGGCGCCAGCGTGGCGGCAGCGGTGGCGCAGGCCACGCTGCAGTTTCGCCAGTCCAGCAGTGGCCAGCCGCGGGCACCGTTATGCGGCATGGGCGTGTGTTTCGAATGCCGCGTGCGCATCGACGGCATTGCGCAGCAACGCGCATGCCTGGTGGATGCGCAAGAAGGCATGCAGGTGCGCACCGATGGCTGAGCGCGTGCTGCATTTCGATGTGCTGGTGATCGGTGCCGGCCCGGCCGGATTGGCTGCCGCGCAGGCGGCCGCTGGCCATGGCGCACGCGTGGGCGTGGTGGACATGCAGCCGCGTGCGGGCGGGCAAGTGTGGCGCAGCGACGTGCACCACGGTGCGCCGGCCGATGCACGCGCGCTGTTGCGGCAGGTGCAGGGCAATGCCGCAATCAGCCTGCTGACGCGCACGCAGATCGTGCTGGCCCAGCCGGGCTGGTTGTTGGCCGATGGTCCGGACGGCACGCTGCAACTGCATTACGCCGCGCTGGTACTGGCCACTGGCGCGCGCGAATTGCTATTGCCGTTTCCGGGCTGGACCTTGCCCGGCGTCACCGGCGCAGGCGCGGCGCAGGCGCTGGCCAAACAAGGCTGGCCGGTGCGCGGCAAGCGCGTACTGGTGGCCGGCAGCGGGCCGTTGCTGCTGGCCAGTGCGGCCACCTTGCAGCGCCATGGCGCGCAGGTGCTCGGCATCCACGAACAAACCAGTGCTGCGGCGTTGCGCACCTTCGCCGCGCAGTTATGGCGCTGGCCGGGCAAGGCCTCGCAGGCGGTGGCGCTGCGGCTGCAATTGCATCGCGTCGCCTATCGCGCCGGCAGCGTGGTGGTGGCCGCGTATGGCGATACGCAGCTGCGCGAAGTGGAACTCGATGGCCCGCGTGGCCGCACCCGCGTGGCTTGCGACCAACTCGCCGTGGGCTACGGCCTGGTGCCCAATACCGAGCTGGCGCAGTTGCTGGGTTGCCAACTGGAACCCTGTGGCGCGCATCGACAGATTCAGGTCGATGCCTTGCTGCGCACCAGCGTCGTGCAGATCTTCGCGGCTGGCGAAGCCTGCGGCATCGGCGGGCGCGATTGCGCGTTGGTCGAAGGTGCGATGGCCGGGCATATGGCTGCCGGCGCACCCGATCACGCACTGCAGCTGCAGCCGCTTCGGCGGGCCGCACGCGCGTTTGCGCAGCTGTTGCAACAGCAATTCGCACTACATCCGCGCATCCGCACGCTGGCGCAACCAGACACGTTGGTCTGCCGCTGCGAAGACGTGCCACTGGGCGCGCTGGACGACTTCGACGATGCACGCGACGCCAAGCTGGCCTCGCGCTGCGGCATGGGCGCCTGCCAGGGCCGCATCTGCGGCAGCGCACTGGCCGAACTGGGCCGTTGCCCGCCCGATCTTTCCACCGACGCCGGCCGCCGGCCGCCGTTGTTCCCGGTCCGCCTCGCGGCGCTGGCCGACTCGTTCACTTCCGACTCGCAAGGGAATCATCCATGAGCATTGCTGCGTTCTGGCACGGCGTGTTGCCGGCCATCACCACCCCGTTCACCGCCTCCGGTGAGATCGACCACGACTTCCTCGGCAAGCACGCCAACCAGCTGGTGGATGCCGGCTGCACCGCGATCGTGCCGCTGGGCTCGTTGGGCGAAGCGGCCACCTTGAGCGTGGACGACAAGCTGGCGGTTCTGCGCACCCTGGTCACTGCCTTGAACGGCCGCGTGCCGGTGGTGCCGGGCATCGCCAGCCTGGCGACCGGCGAAGCGGTGGCGCTGGCCAAGGCGGCCAAGGAGATCGGATGTGGTGGCCTGATGGTGCTGCCACCGTATGTCTATTCCACCGACTGGCGCGAGATGGGCGCGCATGTGCGCGCGGTGATTGGTGCGACCGATCTGCCGGTGATCCTGTACAACAATCCGGTGGCCTACAAGACCGATTTCGGCCCGGCGCAGATCGCCGAGCTGGCTGCCGAATTCCCCAACCTGCAGGCAGTGAAGGAATCTTCCGGCGATGTGCGCCGCTTCGCCGCGCTGCAGGAATTGCTGGGCGATCGCCTGGCGCTGCTGGTGGGTATGGACGATGCAATCGTCGAAGGCTTGAGCATGGGCGCCAAGGGCTGGATCGCCGGCCTGGTCAATGCCTATCCGAAGGAATCGGTGCGCCTGTTCGAACTGGCGCGCGATGGCGGTTATCCGGCTGCCAAGGAGTTGTACAACTGGTTCCTGCCGCTGCTGCGCCTGGATACCGTGCCCACCTTCGTGCAGCTGATCAAACTGGTGCAGGCAAAGGTTGGCCTGGGCAGCGAGCATGTGCGTGCGCCACGGCTGGTCGTGGCCGGCGCCGAGCGCGAAGCGGCGCTGAAGGTGATCGATCATGCGATTGCCACCGCACCTAAGCTGTCCTGATGACGCAGGCACCGTGACGCTGCGCAACACGCCGATCTGTCAGCGTGTTGCGCAATCACGTCGCCGTGTGCGCAGCGACGTGTGCTGATCGATGCGGATGTCGCGTTTGATACGGCATCCGCATCGGCCCCTTGGTCGGCCGCTGCCGCACGCTGCGCACAGGTCGATTCCATGCAATTGAAGGTGCCGCAATGAACGAGACGATCCAACCCATCCTGCTGGCCGGCCAATGGCAGCCCAGTCACGCGGCGACGGGCAGTTTCCGCGCCGCCAACCCCGCCACGGGCGAGGCGATCGGGCCGCTGTTTCCGGTCAGCAGTGCCGACGATATCGAAACCGCGCTTAGCGCCGCGCACGCGGTCGCCGCCGAGCTGGCCGCCGCGCCGGCTGAGCGGATTGCCGCATTTCTGGACGCATACGCCGCTGCGCTGGATGCCGACGCCGACACCCTGGTCGCACTCGCGCATGCAGAAACCGCATTGCCGGCGCCCACGCGTTTACGTGGCAATGAGCTGCCGCGCACCAGCGGCCAGTTGCGCCAAGCCGCAAACGCGGTGCGCAGCTACAGCTGGACCAACCCCATCATCGATAGCGCCGCCGATCTGCGCTCGCATCTGGCGCCCCTGGGCAAGCCGGTGCTGGTGTTTGGCCCCAACAATTTCCCGTTTGCGTTCAATGCGATTGCCGGCAGCGATTTCGCCTCTGCCATTGCTGCGCGCAACCCGGTGATCGCCAAGGCGCACCCGCTGCATCCGGCCACCAGCCAGCGCATGGCGCAACTCGCGCATCAGGCACTGGTGGGCGCGGGTCTGCCGGCGGCGGCGGTGCAGTTGCTGTATCACTTCGACAACACCGTCGGTGTGCGGTTGGCCGGCGATACGCGCCTGGGCGCGATCGGGTTTACCGGTAGCCGCGCGGGCGGGCTGGCGTTGAAGGCCGCGGCCGATGCGGCCGGCGTGCCGTTCTATGCCGAGCTGTCCAGCGTCAACCCGGTGTTTCTGTTGCCGGGCGCGCTGGCCGAGCGCGGCGATGCGCTGGCGCAGGAATTCTTTGCCTCGTGCACCTTGGGCAGCGGCCAGTTCTGTACCAATCCCGGTGTGGTGGTGGTGCCGCACGGCGCGGCGGGCGATGCATTCGTTGCGGCCACCAAGGCGCATTTCGACGCGGCCATGCCGATGGTGCTGTTCTCGGCTGCAGGGGTCGATGGCGTGCAACGTGGGGTGGCGAGCCTGCGCGCCGCCGGCGCCGCGGTGCTGGCGGGCGGCCACACCGGTGAGGACGGCTACCGTTATGCGCCGACCCTGTTGAGCGTGGAGGCATCGGCATTTCTCGCCAACCCGCATGCGCTGCAGACCGAGGCATTCGGCCCGGTGAGTCTGCTGGTGCGTGCGCAGGACAGTGCGCAGATGGCGCAGCTGGCCGCCGCATTCGAAGGCAACCTGACCGGCACGCTGTATCGCGCTGTCGATGGCAGCGACGATGCGGCATGGCAGGAAATCGCACCGGTGCTGCGTGCGCGGGTTGGCCGGTTGATCAACAGCAAGATGCCGACCGGCGTGGCGGTCAGCGCCGCGCAAAACCACGGTGGCCCGTTCCCGAGTACCGGACATCCGGGCTTCACTGCGGTGGGCATGCCTGGCGCGATTCGCCGCTTTGCCGCCTTGCACAGTTACGACGCTGTGCCCGATGCCTTGCTGCCGCCGGAACTGCGCCAGCACAATCCGGGCGGTGTCGCGCGGCTGGTCGATGGGCAGTGGAGCACCGCCGATCTGGGGGCAGGCACATGAGCACGCAGATCGGCGGCTTGTCGCTGGAACAGGCGCGCGCACAACTGGCGCCCTGGGCGCAGCGTGCCGCGCCGATCGCCGTAGACGAGTACGCGCAGCGCATCGAACGCGCACGCGGGCTGATGCGCGCACATGGTGTGGACGCCTTGTTGATCGGTGCCGGCACGTCCTTGCGCTATTTCACCGGCGTGCCGTGGGGCGCCAGCGAACGGCTGGTCGCCGCGTTGCTGACCCTGGACGGCGATCCGGTGTTGCTCTGTCCGGCGTTCGAGGAGGGCTCGCTGGACGCGGTGCTGCAGGTTCCGGTCGCCAGATATCTGTGGGAAGAACACGAAGACCCGTACGCGCTGGCGGTGCAGGCGATGGACGACCGCCATGCGCACGCGCTGGCGCTGGACCCGGGCATCGCCTTCGCCGTGCACACCGGCTTGCGCGCGCACTTGGGCACGGCCATCCGCGATGCCAGCGCCATCATCGACGGCTGCCGCATGTGCAAGTCGCCGGCCGAGCTGGCGCTGATGCAGCAGGCCTGCGACATGACGCTGCTGGTGCAGCGGCTGGCCGCGGGCATCGCGCACGAGGGCATCGGTACCGATCAGCTGGTGCGCTTCATCGACGAGGCGCATCGGGCGCTGGGCGCGGACAACGGCTCGACCTTCTGCATCGTGCAGTTCGGGCATGCCACGGCGTTTCCGCACGGCATTCCCGGCGTGCAGCACTTACGCGAAGGCGAACTGGCGCTGATCGACACCGGTTGCACCGTGCAGGGCTACCACTCCGATATCACCCGCACCTGGAGTTACGGCACGCCCAGCGATGCGCAACGGCGCATCTGGGACCTAGAGCAGGCTGCGCAGGCGGCGGCATTTGTGGCGATCCGCCCGGGCGTTGCCTGCGAGGCGGTGGATCAGGCTGCGCGCACCGTGCTGGAAGCGGCCGGGCTGGGACCGGATTACCGGCTGCCGGGGTTGCCGCATCGCACCGGCCATGGCTGCGGTCTGGCAATTCACGAGGCGCCGTATCTGGTGCGCGGCAACGCGCTGCCGCTACAGCCGGGCATGTGCGCCAGCAACGAACCGATGATTGTGGTGCCTGGCCAATTCGGCGTGCGGCTGGAAGACCATTTCTACGTCACCGATGCCGGCGCGCAGTGGTTTACGCCGCCCTCGATCGCAATCGACCAACCGTTTGCCTGAGCCCGTACGTGCTCACGCACTCGTAGGAGCGCACCCGGGCGCGACGGGTATTCCCGAGACAGCCAGTCGCGCCCGGGTGCGCTCCTACCGCCGTTCCTGCATCTTGGAGTCACTGCATGAAGCACCTGCGTCCTGTCGCCATCGGCCTGCTTGCAGCCGCGTTGTTTACCGCCTGCAAACCGGCGCCTTCCACGCCGGATCGTCCGGCCGCCACTGCGGCAGCCGTACCTGGCGAACAGGCAGCCAAGGTCTTCGATGCGCTGCTGGACAAACAGTGGCAATACCAGCTGCAGCACAGCCCCGAGTTCGCCAGCATCATCGGCGACAAACGCTATAACGACCGCTGGAGCGACTACTCGCTGGAGGCCGTACAGGCCGACCGCAGCGCCACCGCCGCGCTGCTCACGCAATTCGAAGCGGTGGATGCCAAGGCGCTGGATGAGCAACGTCAGCTCAGCCTGCAGATGATGCTCGGCCAGTTGCGCGACAAGCTCGAAGGCATCGACCTGAAGACCTATGCGATGCCGCTGGAGCCGATCGGCGGCATCCAGCTGGCGCTGGCCGGCTATGGCGATGCGTTTTCGTTCGAAAACGCCAAGGATTACCAGGATTACATCACCCGGCTGCAGGCGATCCCGACCGTGGTCGATCAGGTCATCGCGGTATCGCGGCAGGGCGCCAAAGAGGGCCTGGTGCAGCCGAAATATCTGCTGGAGCGCCTGCCCGAGCAGATCGACAAGATCGCGGCGCTGACCGGCGAGCAGAGCCCGTTCGCCTCGCCGCTGAAAAAGCTCGACGCCGCGGTGCCGGGCGATCAGCGCGCTGCGCTGCGCACGCAACTGCTTGCGGCGATCGATCAACAGGTGCGTCCGGCCTACGGCAAGCTGGCAGCATTCGTGCGCGACGAATACGCCGCACAGGGCCGCAGCTCCGAAGGCATCTGGTCGCTGCCCGATGGCGAGCGCCGTTATCGCTACGCCATCCATACCCAGACCACCACCGACATGGCGCCGGAGGAGATCCATCAGATCGGCTTGAAGGAAGTGGCGCGCATCGAAGGCGACATGGCGGTGATCGCCAAGGCGCAGGGTTTTGCCGATCTGGCCAGCTTCCGCAAGGCGGTGGAGACCGACAAGCGCCACTTCGCCACCTCCGGCGAGCAGATCCTGCAGCAGTACCGCCAGTACATCGCCGCGATGGAGCCGGAGCTGCCCAAGTTGTTTGGGCACCTGCCAAAGACCGCGCTGGAGGTGCAGGCGATGCCAGCCTTCCGCCGCGCTGCGCCGGGCGCCGAATATTGGCAAAGCAATCCGGAAGGCACCAAGCCGGCCATCGTGAAGGTCAACACCAGCGACTTCGCCAGCCGCACGTTGATCAACATCGAAACCACCGCCTATCACGAAGGCGTGCCCGGCCATCACCTGCAGATTTCGCTTGCGCAGACGCTGCCATTGCCGCCGTTCCGTCAGCAGGCCGGCTACAACGCCTATATCGAAGGCTGGGCGCTGTATGCCGAGCGCCTGGGCAAGGAGATCGGTTTCTTCAAGGACCCGTACAACGACTACGGCCGCCTTTCCGGCGAGTTGCTGCGCGCCAACCGCCTGGTGCTGGATACCGGGGTGCATTACAAGCGCTGGAATCGCCAGCAGATGGTGGATTTTTTCCACGCCCATCCGTCCGATGACGAGCCCAGCATTCAGTCCGAAACCGACCGCTACATCGTGTGGCCGGGGCAGGCGCTGGGCTACAAACTCGGGCAGCTGCAGATCCTGGCGCTGCGTGCCGAAGCGGAAAAAACACTCGGCGACCGCTTCGATGTGCGCGCCTTCCACGATGCGGTGCTCGGTGGCGGCGCAATGCCGTTGGCGATGTTGCAGCAACGCGTGCGGCAGTGGATTGCGCAGGCCAAGGCAGCGCCGGAGGCACGCCGATGACGACCAGCACCGTGTGGCGCGCCAGCGCATTGAGTGTCTTGATTGCAGCCAGTGTGGGTGGCACCGCATTGCAGGCGCAGGCCGCAGCACCCGCAGCACCCGCAGCGCCCGCATCAACCGCATCAACCACGCAAGACAGTGCAGCAGCGCGCTTCAAAGCGCTGTACACGCGCGAATGGCGCTGGCGCCAGGCGCAGCTGTCCGGCGCGGTGGATGAAGATAACCAGGCCACGCAAGACAAGCAGTCCGATCATCTGCCCAAGGTCGATGTGGCCACGCAAAACCTGCGCACGGCGTACTGGCAACAGGCGTTGAAAGAGCTGGATGCGATTCCGCAGGCGCAGCTGTCTGCTGAAGATCAGGTGAGCTACCAGGTGTATCGGCAGCAGCTGCAGGTGCTGCTGGACCAGCAACGGTTTCGCGCCTGGGAAATGCCGTTCAACAGCGACTCGGCGTTCTGGAGCGACCTGGGCTTCAGCGCGCAGGCCACGCTGCGCACGCGCGAGGACTATCAGCGTTATCTGAAAATGCTTGCCGATATCCCGCGCTATTTCGCCGAGCACACCGACAATATGCGCGCCGGCCTTGCGCGGGGCTTCAGCCAGCCCAAGGTCACGTTGACCGGGCGCGATCAGTCCATCGCCGATGTGGTGCAGGCCAGGAGCGAGGCCAATCCGTTCTACGCACCGTTCAAAACGATGCCGGCCACGCTGTCGGCAGACGTGCAGGCGCAACTGCGTGCGCAGGCAGTGGCAACCATCAACGCACAGGTGGTGCCGGCGTATGCAACGTTGCTGGATTTCATCCGCACCGAGTACCAGCCGCGTGCGCGCACGACGCTGGCCGGGGAAGCCTTGCCGGATGGCCAGGCCTACTACCGCGCGCAGATTCGCGAGTTCACCACGCTGGAGCTAAGCCCGGACCAGATCCATCAGATCGGTTTGCAGGAAGTCGCCAAGTTGCGCAAGCAGATGGATGCCACCATTGCCGAGAGCGGCTTCAAGCCACCGGCCGGGCAGGCGGTGTTCCCGGCGTTTCTGCACTTTCTGCGTACCGACCCGCAGTTTTATGCCAAGACGCCGGAAGAACTGCTCAAGCAGGCGGCATGGATCGCCAAGCGCGTGGATGCCAAGGTGGGCGATTACGTCGGCCGGCTGCCGCGCCGCCGCTTCGCGATCGAACCGGTACCGCCGGAGTTGGCGCCGTTCTACACCGGTGGCCGCGGCGGTCCCGGCATTTACCTGGTCAATACCTACAACCTGCCATCGCGGCCGCTGTACAACCTGACCGCATTGACGCTGCACGAGTCCTCGCCCGGCCATGCCTTGCAGATGCCGCTGGCCGCAGAAGCGCAGGGGCTGCCGGCGTTTCGCCGCTATAGCTATATCTCGGCGTATGGCGAAGGCTGGGCACTGTATTCGGAGTACCTGGGCCAGGAAATGGGCATGTACGACACGCCCTATGATCGCTTCGGCTATCTCACCTATCAAATGTGGCGCGCCTGCCGGCTGGTGATCGACACCGGGATCCACCACAAGGGCTGGACGCGGCAACAGGCGCAGGCCTACCTGCGCGACAACACCGCGCTGAGCGAGCACGAAGTCACCACCGAGGTGGATCGCTACATCGCCTGGCCCGGGCAGGCGCTGTCGTATTACCTGGGCGAGCTGAAGATCCTGGAGCTGCGCCGCAAGGCCGAAGCCGCACTGGGCGAAAAATTCGACCTGCGCCATTTCCACGATGCGGTGCTGCAGACCGGCTCGGTGCCGCTGCCGGTACTGGAAGCGCGCGTCGCGCGTTTCATTGCCGACGGTGGCGTGTCGCCGTATCCGGACGACAGCGCCGCCGAGGCCTCGGCAAGCGATGCGTCGGCGGCAGCCGATAATTGATGTATGACCACCACGCGTGCGGCATTGCCGCAGTAACTGCGCTTTCCACTCTTCGGGGCGACGTATGACAACACACGGTGCGACCACGCAAGGCAAGTTCCACAAGCGACTGAGCCTGACCGACCTGACCTTTATCGGCCTGGGTTCCATCTTCGGCTCGGGGTGGTTGTTTTCCGCAAGCCATGTGTCTTCGATCGCCGGGCCGGCCGGCATCCTGTCATGGATTCTCGGCGGCATTGCGGTGTTGCTGCTGGGGCTGGTGTATTGCGAGCTCGGCGCCGCACTGCCGCGCGCCGGCGGGGTGGTGCGTTACCCGGAGTATTCGCACGGCGCCTTGCTGGGCTCGTTGACCGGCTTCATCACCTTGATTGCGTTTTCCAGCCTGATTGCGATCGAGGTGGAAGCCGCGCGGCAATATGCGGCAGCGTGGTTTCCGTGGCTGAGTCAGCCAGGCAGCAGCCATCCCAGCGTGTGGGGCTGGTTGGTGCAGCTGGCATTGCTGCTGCTGTTCTTCGTGCTCAACTACTTCAGCGTCAAGACCTTTGCGCTGGCCAACAATATCGTCAGCATCTTCAAGTTTCTGGTGCCGATCCTGGTGATCGTGCTGCTGATGAAGCACTTCAACGCAGACAACCTGAGCGTGCATGGATTCGCCCCGTCGGGCATGGCCGGGGTGGAGGCGGCGATCTCGGCCGGCGGCATCATCTTTGCGTATCTGGGGCTCACCCCCATCGTGTCGGTGGCCAGCGAAGTGCGCGACCCGCAGCGCAATATTCCCATTGCCTTGATCCTGTCGGTGGCGCTGTCCACGGTGATCTATGTGCTGTTGCAACTCGCCTTTCTCGGCAGTATTCCGGCGGCACAACTGGCGCAGGGCTGGAGCGGCATCGACAAGGCATTTTCGTTGCCGTATCACGACATCGCGCTGGCCTTGGGCATGGCATGGCTGGCGGCGCTGGTGATTTGCGATGCGATGGTCTCGCCCAGCGGCACCGGCAATATCTACATGAATGCCACGCCGCGCGTGGTGTATGGCTGGGCACGCAGCGGTGGATTTCTGCCGGTGCTGACGCGGATCGACCCGGCGTCGGGGATCCCGCGTCCGGCGTTGTGGTTGAGCCTGGGCCTGTCGATCTTCTGGACGCTGCCGTTTCCGTCGTGGGAGACGCTGATCGGCGTGGTGTCGGCGGCCTTGGTGCTGAGCTATGCGGTGGCGCCGGTGACGGTGGCCGCATTGCGGCGCAGTGCGCCGGACTTGCCGCGGCCGTTCTACGTGCGCGGTTTGACGGTGTTGGGGCCGGTGTCGTTCATGGTGGCGGCGTTGATCGTGTACTGGTCCACCTGGCCCACCTTGTCATGGCTGCTTGGCCTGCAAGTGCTCGCCTTTGTCCTGTACGTGCTGTACCGGTTGCCATCGCGCGAGGGCAGGGCGCGCTTGCTGCGTCAGGTGCGTGCGTCGCTGTGGTTGATCGTGTTTTTCGTGCTGGTGATGGCGGTGTCGTGGGCCGGCACGTTTGGCGGCCACGGCTGGATCGCGCATCCGTTCGATACGCTGAGCGTGGCGGTGATCGCGTTCTTCATCTATCACTGGGGCGCACGCAGCGGCTTGCGCAGCGACGAACTGGCATTGGAAGAAGACGATGGCGAATGACGCCTGGCGTCATGCATGGATAACGCGGACCTCGCGCGTCATCGCCGCCTGCATGCTGTTGCTTGCGGCCACTGCGCAGGCCGCGCCAAGTGTGGCCGATTACCAACGCTCGCTCGGCCTGCGCGCGCGCTGGAGCACGTTGACCGAGAACGTTGCCTGGCCAGCGCAATGGCAGGACGACGGCACGTTCTACTACCGTAAGACCGTGCCTGGCGGGTTCGCTTTCATCCGCGTGGACGTTGCCACCTTGCACAAGCAGCCGGCCTTCGACCAGGCGCGCGTGGCGCAGGCGCTGCAAGCTGCCACTGGCGTCGCCTATACGGCGTTGGCGCTGCCGTTCGAGCAGTTTGTGTACTCGCAGGAAGGCACGCGTGCAGACGGCGCGATCGTGTTCGCCATTGAGGACGCTGCGTGGCGCTGCACCTTGACCACCTATCAGTGCGCGCCCGACGCCCCCAGCCTGCAGCCGCAGTTGCAGCAGCGGCCGCGCGGCTTTGGCGTGGTGCGCGACCCGGACGTAGCGGCCGATACCACGCCGCGCCGCTCGCCCGACGGGCAGTGGGAGGCGCTGGCCGATGGCTGGAATCTGGTCGTGCGTCGGGTGGCCGATGGTCACCTCGTGCAGCGTACCGACGATGGTCGCGCCGAGGATTACTTCGATCCGGAAAGTATTGCCTGGTCGCCCGATTCGCAGCAGCTGGCGGTGTATCGGGTGCGGCCGGGTACTGCACGCCGGGTCACCCGTGTGGAGGCCGCGCCGGCCGGACGTCTTGAGCCGGTGGTGCACACCCAGCTGTATCCCAAGCCGGGCGATGCGGTGGATGTGGAACGGCCGGTGCTGCTGGCGGTGGATGGCACACGGCGCGTGGTGGACAACGCGTTGTTCCCCACACCGTATTCGTTGTCGCCGCTGCAGTGGCGGGCGGATGGGCGCAGTGTGAGCTTTGAGTACGTGCAACGCGGGTTTCAGCGTATGCGCGTGATTGCGATCGATGCCGCCACAGGGCAGGCGCATGTGGCAGTGGGCGAGGACGCACGCACGTTCGTCTATGCCGACCGCAGCTTTCGCCATGAGGTGGATGCGCATGGCGACCAGATTCTGTGGATCTCCGAGCGCGACGGTTGGCGACATCTGTATCTGTACGACGGCCACAACAGCACCATCATCGAGCAGGTCACCCAGGGGCCCTGGGTGGTGCGCGATGTACTGAAGGTCGACGATGCGCAGCGCCGCATCTGGTTCACTGCCAGCGGTATGGATGCCGGCAAGGACCCGTATGACCGCCAGCTCTACAGCGTGGATTTCGATGGGCGCAACTTGACGCGATTGACCACCGCCGATGCCGATCACGACGTGGCGATTGCAGACGATGGCCGGCACTACGTCGATGTCTACTCGCGCCCGGATCTGCCGCCGGTGATGGAGCTGCATGCCATCGATGGCCGGCTGTTGCAGCAAGTGGAACACGGCAACATCGATCGGTTGCTTGCCGCAGGCTGGCGTGCGCCGGAAACTTTCGTCGCCAAGGGCCGCGATGGTCGCACCGACATCTGGGGCATGGTGGTGCGGCCGCGCGATTACGACCCGCACAAAAAATACCCGGTGATCGAAAACATCTACGCCGGCCCGCACGACTCGTTCGTGCCCAAGACGTTCTGGCCGTTCGGCTATCACTCCGGCGGCGACAAGCAGATCGGCATGCAGGCGCAGGCGGATCTGGGCTTCATCGTGGTGATGATCGACGGCATGGGCACCGCCAACCGCTCCAAGGCATTTCATGATGTGGCGTGGAAGAATCTGGGCGATTCCGGATTCCCAGATCGCATCGCCTGGCATCGTGCACTGGCGGCCAAAGATCCTTCTTACGACATCAGTCGCGTCGGTATTTACGGCGCTTCTGCCGGTGGGCAGAGTACCTTGGGCGCTCTTGAACGTCACCCGGATTTCTACAAGGTGGGCGTGGCGTTCGCCGGTTGCTACGACAACCGCATGGACAAGATCAGCTGGAACGAGCAGTGGATGGGGTGGCCGGTGGATGCCAGCTATGCCGCTGCCTCGGGCGTGGCCAATGCGGCCAAGTTGCAGGGCGACCTGCTGCTGATCGTGGGCGAGCAGGACAGCAATGTAGATCCTGCCTCCACCGCACAGGTGGTGGATGCCTTGATCAAGGCCGGCAAGGACTTCGACCTGCTCAACGTGCCGGGCGGCGAGCATTCGGTGGGCCGCTCCAGCGGGCCGATCGACTATGTGCAACGTCGCCAGTACGACTTCTTCGTGCGCCACCTGCTCGGGCAGCCCACGCCGCACTGGAATTCATCCACCCCGGAGGCTCGCTGATGCTGTTTGCCCGTCTATCCGCCATGCGCCGGCGTGGCCGCGCGGTTGTCTGCCTGTGTGTGCTGTCGTTGCTGGCAGGTGCGACGACACCGGCAGCGTGCGCTGAAGAAATGCCACGTTTTGTCAGCCAGAACGGCCGTCATGCGGTCTTTGTCGATGGTGCGCCGTATACGATGTTGGCTGCGCAATTGCACAATTCCAGCGCGTGGCTGGCGGTGTTGCCGCAGGCACTGGACGACGTGGTCGCGCTGCACGCCAACACCGTGGAAGCGCCAGTGTACTGGGAACAGTTCGAGCCGGCGCCGGGCCGCTTCGACACCACCAATGTGGATGCGTTGATCGCCGGCGCGCGCAAGCGCGGCCTGCGCGTTGCACTGCTGTGGTTCGGCAGCTGGAAGAACGGCCAGATGCATTACGTGCCGGAGTGGATCAAGCGCGACGAGACCACGTATCCGCGCATGCGCGATGCCAATGGCACGCCGGTGGATGTACTGTCGCCGCATGTGGATGCCAATGTGCAGGCCGATGCGCGTGCGTTCACTGCGTTGATGCAGCATCTGCGCAAGGTCGATGGCGACCGCCACACGGTGATTCTGGTGCAGGTGGAAAACGAACCCGGTGCCATCGGCACGGTGCGCGACCACGGCCCGGCCGGCGAGGCGGCGTTTGCGCAGCCGGTGCCGGCGGCAATCGCACAGGCGTTGGGCAAGCCGCAGGGCAGCTGGCAACAACTGTTTGGTGCCGATGCAGCGGAAGCCTTCAATGCGCATGCCACTGCCGCGTACATCGAGCAAGTGGCCGCTGCCGGCAAGCGTGCGTATCCGCTGCCGCTCTACGTCAACACCTGGCTGCGCTACAAGGGCAAGCGCTACCCAGGCATGGATTACCCGTCCGGCGGCGCCACGGTGAATGTGTTCGCACTCTGGCGCGCGGCCACGCCGTCGATCGACTTCATCGGTACCGACATCTACACCAGCGATTACAACGAATACACCAAGGTCATCGGCCAGTACGCGCGGCCGGATAATCCGGCCTGGGTGTCGGAGACCGGCTTCGAAGCGGCGACGGCGCCGTACCTGTTTCATGTGCTGGGGCAGGGCGGGATCGGGTTTTCGGTGTTCGGCATGGACGGCAACCCGGATAGCGACGCCAATCGCGCTGCCGTCGCTGCGCATGCGGCCAATTTCAAGTTGTTGGCGCCGCTGCAACGCGTGCTGGCGCAGGCCGCCTTCGACGGACGGCTGCAAGGGATTGCCGAGCAGCCCGGTATGCCGCAACGCACCCTGCGTTTTGGCGATTGGCAGGCCAAGGTGTCGTTCGGCGCGCCGTTGTGGGGCGATGCGCCGGCGATCCTGCCGGGTAACGACGATCACGGCGGGCGGCTGCTGGTGGCACAGCTGGGGCCGGAAGAGTTCTTGGTCACCGGCATGGCCGCGCGCATTGAATTTTTCCGCGAAGCGGCCGATAACCGTCATGGACAACTGTTGCGGGTAGAGCAGGGGCGGTATGTCGACGGGCGCTGGCAGGTGGAAAAGCAGCTCAACGGCGACCAGACCGACTACGGGCTCAACTTCGGCCGCGGGGGTCCAACCAGCCAGGAACCGGTCGTGCTGCGGGTGCGCGTCGGTTCTTACTGAGCCTTGCTGATCGTGTCGTTGCCGCCCTTCGCATGCTGTCTGCAACGCGTGGGGCCTTGTTTGCATCCACTCACCGCCACACCGGAGCCACCATGAGCATCAGCAGCATCGCCAGTTCCGGAATGCAGGTCGCCGCGCTGCGTCAGCAGGTGGCCGCCAGCAATGTGGCCCGCCAGCCGGTAGAGGGCAGCCCGCGTCAGTCGGTTGCGGCCAGCACGCAGGCCGGTGGCGGCGTGTCGGCCAGCGTGGTCGATGCGTCGTCCGATCCGTCGGCTCCGGTCACTGATCTGGTCGACGGGCTATCGGCACGCAACGACTTCCAGGCCAATGCCGCTGCGCTACGTCGCTCCGACGAGATGTTGGGTAGCTTGTTGGACGTATTGAGCTGAGAGCTCGGAGTGAACGACGGCCGTTGTCGATCTAATGCACGGCTGCCCGTTTGATTCCGTGCTTGGTGACACTTGCCTGCCACTTCGCTGCAGGGCCCTTGCCCRCCCACCATCACRGGACACGCCGCAAGTACGYCCCTGTAGGCKCTTACGCGGCATCCATGCCGCGTAAGGTCCCGCGACGGTGGGCGGGCAAGGACCAATCAAGAGTGTCGGTGTGCATGGTGCAAGCAAGGCATGACGCCTGCGTTCGGATAACGGCGCGTTTTGTCATCCTTCCAACGCAAGCAGATCAACGGCCAAGTTTGTAAGAACGCAACCTGTTAACTCTGCTTGCAAGAAAGCAACCGATTCACTCTCTGGTGCGGTGTTCTCACCGATTGCGGGACCGTGTGGCGGCATGGATGCGGCCACCAAGCCTACATGGAGGTACTTGCGGCGTGTCCCGCGAGCGGTGAGGGCACCGCGCCCTCGACTGACTAGGCTCCTGACCTGGAGCTTCATGTTGAAGTCGTTTTACTCACTTCTCGTCACCGCCCGTCAGTGCCCAACACCTGCGCTGCATCGACGATCTCCACGCCCTGTAGCTGTCCCAGGAAATTATCGAACCAGGGCTTGTGCGTGGCGCCCACCACCGCCAGCACACGTGCACCTGGTTGGTCGGCAAAGCTGGCGCGCACATTGGACACCATGCGCAGGTTGCGGATTTCCCAACCGGACACGTAGCGATAGCCGTAGTGTTGCGGCGACTTCTCGCTCAACGCCGCGCGGAAGTCCACATCGATCGACAACTGCTGGTTGGCCGGCAGGTTGATCGCGCGGTATAGCTCCAACAGCTTGCCTCGCTGCGCCAGCTGTTTTTTCTGCGCGAGCATGGTGCTGGCGCGCGGGGCGGCTTTTTCCCAGGCCCCTTGGACGGCAGTGCCGTAAGCCTCCGGGTTGTCCACCTGCACGTTGTCGCCGGTGTGATCGTCGACCGGATAGACGCGCTGCAGTCCCAGCCGTACCGCCAGCGGCACGGAGATCAGGCTACTCTCGTCCTGGCGCTGTTCCGCAGCGCGCAGCCGCGCGACGAGCGCTGTATCCAACCCATCGCCAGCGCGCTGCTCGGCCTGCGCAAGCTGCAACCACTGCACCAAGGCAGACGACGGGTCACCCGATGCCAGAAACACTGCAGCCAGCTGCCGTCGCTGCGCCGGCGTCGGTGCGTTGGGCCAGCTCTTAAGCGTTGCACGCACCTTGCCGATGGCGGCCGGCACATCCAGGCCGGTCGCACGTGCTGCGTCGTCGACCTTGGGACAATAGGCCGCACTGTCTTCCGGCAGATACACCGTGGGATGCCGCCGCATCAGATCGCAGGTTTCGCCTGACAGATCCTCCGTCGTGATGATGGTCGGCTTATAGGCCGCCAACCGGTCCAGCAATGGTTGCAGCCGTGCTGCACTGATGTCGCTGCCTTCGGGCAACTGCGACAGGTGCACGCTGCCAAGCACCAGCACCTGGGTGCGTGGCGCGGCCATGTCCGCATCCAGTTGCGACAGGTCCACTTGTGCCTGCGCGATGCCCGGTGCGATGAGCGTCAGCAACGCGATGCACAGCCGGCGGGGGTGGAGCAGGGTGGTCAAGACGGGTGCTGCGACGGAACGCGACGCTACTGCGTCGACGCCGTTCGAGGTGCAAGGTACTGGTGGCTGCATGACGGTCCTTGTACGTAATCGCATCCGCGCTGCGGCAAGCGCACCCTGCGGCAGTAGACGTGCCGCGAGTATGGCCGATACCGCAGGCATCCAGCCCGGCCGGAAAGTCACGCCGCCAAATGGCAGGGTTCCTGCGGGCATGCACTGCGTCATGCTTGCTCGATGCCGGAGCATCGACCGCAGGTCGCTTCAAACGCCGCGTGCAAAACTCGATGGTCACGTCTGGCAAGTCTTGACGACATGCGCTGAGAGTGGCTACCAAA
The DNA here is from genome assembly GCF_001423585.1 of Xanthomonas sp. Leaf148. Classification (GTDB taxonomy): domain Bacteria; phylum Pseudomonadota; class Gammaproteobacteria; order Xanthomonadales; family Xanthomonadaceae; genus Xanthomonas. The sequence goes on from NZ_LMOP01000010.1 coordinate 91,401, forward strand.
ACGTCGCGAGCAGTCGTCAGGTGGGTGTGGACGGCGCGCTCAGAGCCGGAAGGTACGGAGTGGTACATGCCGCACCGAGCACCGGTTGCGCCCGCCTGGCGGTGAGCACAGTCGTTTTGTTAGCTGCCCTAAGCTGCGTGTCGACTGCTAGCGCTTCGTGCACATCGCCTGCGCAAGAACCGCACCGCGACACCGGCAGTTTGCGGTGATCGATGTGGTTTATCCATCGTCGGCATACATGATCGATTGCGATGTAACGCAGCCGGAACGCATCGGCTATGCGGCATGCAAGATGCCAGGGAGCCAAGCAACGCAGCCAGTCCGCCGGCGCCAATGCATGCCTCAGATCCTGCAAGGGCCCAGTGTTGCGCGCATGCCGTAAGGCCGCAGCAGGCACCACCGCGCACATGCCAGTGAATCGGTCTGTATGCAGATTTCCGCACCCGCGTCGGACCACTGCCACAAGACGTGGCGGGTGCATGCGCGCAGGATGCGGTTACGACCACCCAAGGGCACGACGATGGACCGGAGAACCTTTCTGCGGCAAGGCATGGCAGCGACCGCGGCCGTGGGGGCCGGCGCTGCGCTGGCGGGTCACGCGGTGTCGACCAGCGCGGCGGCGCCGCCTGCAGCATTACGGCCGCGCCTGGAGGCGCTGCCTTCAGCCGCGCAGGTGGGCAGCAAGCTGTGCAGTTTTGAGCACCTGCAGCAACAGTGGACCGTCTACGAGCAGCTCGACGACCCGCAGGGCCAGCTCACGCTGTGGACCGACAGCGGCATGCTGCGCCTGGACAAACGCACCGAAGCTGCCTACCCGGCGGCAGGGGCGCCGTACTTCGGCATGCCGCTGGCGCAGGTCGCCATGGCCGACGCCGACCTGCTTGCCGATCGCTTGCTGCGTGAGGGCGACCCGGACGAGGCGCAGGTGCGCGATGTCGCGCCACCGCCGGCGTCGTTGCTGGACCCCAAGGACAACGGTGGGCGCTGGCCGTGGACCACGTTTGTTGGCACGCGCGAAGCGCTGGACACCATGCCGATCTTGCCCAACGGCCGCAGCCGGACCTCGCGGCCGGAACATGCCTTCACCGAACTGGGCGAGGAGGCGCTGATCAAACGGCGGGAAGAAGGCATGCTCGGTGGCTGGATGCCGGCGGTGCGCAAGGTGATGCGCCGCGAGGGCGAGGCCGACGCCTGGTACGACGTGCTGGTATTCGCCGATGTATGCGCGCCCGACCGCTTTGTGGTGCAGACCTGGCACCGCACCATGCAGGTCCGCGGCGGGCAGATCGTGGCGGTGCACTACACGCACAGCTATCCCGAATTCGGCACGCTGCGCACGCCGGCCACCGCGGAGCAGTTTTATGCGGCGCTGATCGATTTCGCGGCGTACTGGCAACAGGCATTGGACGGCACGGTGCAGGCGCAACTGCCCGATGCCAGCTGGAATGACATGGCGCAATTCGCGTTCGCGCGCGAGCTGGTGGTGCGCCCGGGTGGCGACTACCCGAAGTACGGCGCGGTGGAGCGCGACTACTACGGTAACGAGTACGACGGCTTTCAGGACACCTTTACCAGTTCGCTCTACGCCAATCTGGAATGGGGCCGCTTTGCTCAGGCTGCTGCGGTACTCGACAATTACTTCGATGCGTTCGTGCAGGACGATGGCCTGCCGAACATGCGCGGGCCGGAGGTGGGGCAGTTCGGTCTGACCTTGTCGTTGCTGGCGCGCTATCTGCGCTATACCGGCGATGCGCTGCGCTTGCGCCGATTGCTTCCCAAGATTGCGGCCACCGCGCAGGTGTTGTGCGCGTTGCACGATCAGGCATTGGCATTACCGCGCAACGCGTCCGGGCACGGCCTGCTGCATGGCTGGAACGAATCGGATGCGTGCCTGTTTCCCGATCCATCGCTGTGGTGGAAGCCGTATTACGCCAACAGCGCGCTGACCGTTCGCGGGTGGGAGGACATCGCGCAGGTCTGGAGCACGCTCGGTGGCGATGCGGCACAGGCAAGCCAATGGCAGCGCCGCGCGAAGCAGTTGCGCACACGGCTGGAAGCCAGCCTGCGTGCCAATGTGCGCCGCGATTTGTCGCCGCCGTATGTCGGCCCGCTGCCGGGCACCACGCTGACCTTTCGGCAATCGCTGCTGCAGGAAAAACCCAGCGAGCAGCAGTGGCCGCATCGCGCCTACGCCGAGTTGCTGCAGGCCGATGTGTTGCCGGACGACCTCGCCCATCTGGTGATCGACTGCCTGCGCGGCCACGGCGGCACCAGCATCGGCGTGGTGGCCAACATCGCGCCACCGGAGCCGGGTAGCCGCGATCTGCTGGGGTTTATTTCCTACGGGTATGCGCAACAGCTGCTGCGGCTGGATCGCATCGAAGAGTATCTGTTGTTCGTCTACGCGCACCGCTATCAGGTGCACACGCGTGGCAGCTGGACGGCGGGCGAAGTCAGTGGCATTACCGGCGGCATGCCGTTGTTCTGCATGCCGGCGCAGATGACCATCCCGCTGTTGTTGCGCTGGATGCTGGTCAGCGACGACAGCGCGGGCGAGCAGTTGTTTCTGGCGCGTGCAGTGCCGCGTGCATGGTTGGCCAGCGGCGAGGCGGTCGGTATTGCTGCGGCGCCGACACGTTGGGGCACGGTCACACTGACCTTGCGGACCGACACCGCTGCACGCCGTATCGATGCACAGGTGCAACTGCCCGAGCGCGCTCCCAAGCGCACCTGGCTCACGCTGCGTGCGCCAACCGGCACGCGATTGCAACGCGTACTGGTCGATGGACAACCGGCGCGTCTGCAAGGCCCGCATGCGGATCGGGTGGCGGTGTCGCACGGCGTCGCAGCGGTGCAGGTACAGGCCTGGTACGTGTGACGCACGTCGCTGCAATGCCGTCATCGACACGCGGCGCGATCTGAGCGCGGCGATCGGCACCGATCGCCGTCTACAACGCTAGCGGCAACAAGGTTACTTTTGAGGGCGTGTGCAGTGGTCTTGCCATCACGCTGGGCGTGAAGCGAGCAATCCCGCGACCGCGTAGCCATCAGGCGCGTGCATGCGATCCGGCATGTATCAGGTGTACGCGATAACCGCTTGCCATGTGTCACCGTGCTTTGTGTCGAAATTATGGCAAAAGCATGTGAATTTCCGCACGAGTGCCGGATAAATTCGTCAAGACGCGAGCGCGGCATTGTCGCAAGCTTTTTTTGCGTGGCCTGCAATTCTTGGTCGCGTGCTCTCAGGGGGAGAGCAGCAACGTCGCCGTCCTGTCTGGCCAGTGCCGTTTCGTACGGCAGTTCGCTGGTGTCGTCTTTGTCGTGATCGATCTCTCATCTTGCGCTGTTGCAGTGCGGCTTGGCCGTGCGCGCAGGTTGGCCGTTGTCCCCATGAAAGCACAAGGAATTCCGATGTCGCCCAGCTGCTCCGCCATGCTGTCGCAGTGCCTCGTTTCCAGACGTCACCCGCTGGTCAAGGCGATCGTCCTGGGTTTGTCCATCGTCGCCGTGCCGGCGCTCGCACAGCAGCGTAGTGCCGACGACGATGTCACCCAGACCCTGGGTCAGATCAACGTCACCGGCACCCATCTGCGCCGCGTGGATGCCGAGACTGCCAGCCCGGTCATTGTGGTCGATCGGCAGCGCATCGAAGATAGCGGCAAGAGCACGCTCGGCCAGTTGCTGCAACAACTCCCGGCCATGTCCGGCTTCATGCCGGGCCCTGCGCTCAACTCCGGTTTCAGTCATGGCCGTGCGCTGGTGTCGCTGCGCAATCTGGGACCCGAGCGCACGCTGGTGCTCGTCAACGGCCACCGCGTGGCCGGACCGGCCAGCAGCGTGGCGTCGGCACCGGGCGTGGACGTCAACGCCATTCCGGCCTCGATGGTGGAGCGGGTGGAAGTGCTCACCGACGGTGCCTCGTCGGTGTATGGCTCCGATGCGATCGGCGGGGTGGTCAACATCATCCTCAAGGACAAGTACGACGGCTTTGCCGCCACGGTCGATTACGCCCAGAGCACGCATGGCGATGCCAATAGCCGCACGCTGGGCCTGGAGTGGGGCAAGACCTGGGACCGCGGTGGGGTGATCCTTGGGCTCAGCCGCAATTCGATGAATCCGGTGTTCAACCGCGATCGCAGCTATGCCGCCAGGGCGGTGGAGTTTCTCGACGGGCAGGTCAGTGAGATCCGTGGCGGCAACACGCGCGCATTCCTGAGCGATGGACGCAGGCTGACCCCGGCCGACGGTGTGCCGCCCGGACCGGTCGACGCTACTGCATTCCGTCCTTACCAGCCTGCGACAGACAGCTACAACGTTTACGACGCGCAATACCTGATCACCCCGATAGAACGCACCAACGCATCGCTGCACGGCAGTTTCGAATTCACTCCGAACGTGCAGGGGTATATGGACGTGTTCTGGACGCGCAGCAAGACCACCTCGCGGCTGGATGCGTTCGGCATGGAGATGCAGGATGCGGCCAGCAATTACTACAACCCGTTCGGCGATCAGCTGGACCGTTATCTGTTGCGCTCCACCCAGGCCAATACGCGCGTCTATACCGCGACGATGTTCCAGACCAATATCGTGGCCGGCCTGCGCGGGCGCGTGGAAGGCACCAGTTGGCAATGGGATGCGGCGGCAGGCTACGCACGCTACAAGGACACGTTGGTACGCACGGGCTTCTCCATCACCTCGGCGCTGAACAACGCCACCGGCGCCTCGTTTCTGGACAGCGACGGTGTGGTCAAGTGCGGGGCGCCCGGTGCGGTGATCGCCGGCTGTACGCCGATCAATATCTTCAACCCCAGCGATCCGGCCACCATCGCGGCGCTACGCGGCACCCAGCGGCCGGTGGATCTGATCGACGAGAGCCGGATGCGTTTTGTCGACATCAGCGCCAACGGCGATCTGTTCAAACTCCCCGCCGGTGCTGTGCAGGCAGCGGTGGGTCTGGTCTATCGCACCAATAAATTCGCGCAGGGCACCACCAGCGAGGTGGCCGCCGCCGATGCCGACGGCAATTGCGATTACAACGATGGCTGCATCCTCCGGCAGGGCCGCGACGAATCGGTGCGCGAGGCCTATGCCGAGTTGCTGGTGCCGTTGCTCAAGGACGTGCCGTTTGCCAGCAGCCTGAATCTCAATCTGGGCTCGCGTTATTCCAAATACGATGCCTGGGGCAACACGACCAACAGCAAGGTTGCCATCGAATGGCGGCCGATCGCCAATTTGCTGGTGCGCGCCACCGGCTCCCAGGTGTTCCGCGCGCCCGCGCTGGGCGATCTGTATGGCTCGCCCTATAACGCGGTAATCGACACCACCGGCGATTTCGAGGACCCATGCAATGGCTATGCCGGCGCCGCGCCCAATCCGGCCTGCGCCAATGTGCCCAACGATGGCAGCTTCACCAATACCGCGCAGTTCAACGTGGTGACCTCCGGCGCCAACAATCTCGGTTTCCAGCTGAAGCCGGAGCGTGGCCGCTCCTACAACATCGGCGTGGTGTACGACCCCGACCAGTTGCGCGGCCTGTCGCTCAACGTGGACAGCTGGCGCGTGGTGCTCGACGACATGCTCTCTGGCGTTGGCCAGCAGCAAGTGGTCAACGATTGCTTCGATGGAAGCGAAGCAGCGTTCTGCCCGCTGATCCAGCGCGACGCAGCCGGGCAGCTGACGCGCGTGTCGGTACCGTTCGCCTACAACAGCGGCAAGGTGGATATCCGCGGCTACGATGCGGGCATCCACTACACGCTGGCCGATACCGCGTGGGGTAATTTTTCTGCCGGTCTGGATGCGACCTTCTTTTCCGATTTTCGCTTCGCTGGCGAAACGCACAACTACGTCGGCGAAAATTCCAGCTGGGGCAATATGCCGCGCTGGCGCGCCGTGGCCAATCTGGCCTGGGACAAGGGCCCATGGCATGCGAGCTGGAACACCCGTTACCTGGGCCGCACCGTCAACGGCAGCCAGTACGACAACTTCTGTGCCGACACCAACGCCGATGGCAGCTGCCTCTATTTCCCGATCGGCTCGGTGGTCTATCACGACGTTTCGCTGAGCCGCAAGCTGGCGTCCTTGCATAGCACGCTCGCCTTGGGCGTGGACAATCTGGGCAATCGCACACCACCGCAGTTTTACAGCTACTCCAACGCAGCCAATACAGATGCGACCACCTACGACACCCTGGGTCGCTTCTTCTGGAGCCGGTTGCGTGTGGAATTTTGAGCGCGACACGCGGCGCCAGTATCACGGTGGAGCATTCCCGCCGCCGATGGCGGGCGCCGTGCAGCACGCCTGCACTAATCACGCGAGGTTCGTATGGCCGCGCCACGCTTCGCATTCTTGCGACATGTTCTGTCGCAGGCGCCTATGCTGATCGGCTGCCAACACGTCGAGAGAGCTGCCGCGCAGTGGAGGCGCTGCCGAGGCGTGCAGCGGTGAACGAGATGTGGCGAGCGGTCTTCAGCAAAGCGTGCACAGTGCGGAGGAGCCGGCGTTTTCTGGTGGTCCATCTGCACCGAGCATCGTGCGCGCTTACCTGGCGGTGAGCGCAGTCGCTGGGGTGGTCGCTCTTCTTTCAGCGCATGGTGGTCGCAGCAGCAGCGGTGTGGTGCGTGCCGCTGGTCGCAGACAGACCATTCCGATGCCCCGCACCTTGCAGAGAGCTGCTCCATGCGTCGTTCCTTTTTGATGACATTTGTGTGCCGGCATAGACGCTGGTTGCGCGCCGCTCTGCGAACCGGTGCGGCCGCCGCGTTCTGCGCGGGTGCAGTCGTGGGCATGCCCGTGGGCATCGCCAAGGACATACAGGAGGCGCCGGTGGCCTTGGCCAATGCGGCGATTGGCGATCCGCGTTTTCATGGGCTGGAGCATCCGCTGCCCGACAGCGGCGTGGCCTTCGCACCTGGTGGGCAGCTGGCGCGGATTTACGCGGCCGATCGCGCGCGCGGAGCAGGGCAGGTTGCGGGCAACGATTTCTGGATCGATCGCATGCTGGTGCGCGAAGGCACCGGTGGCGGCTTCGATGACGAGAACGATTGGCTGTTTACGCGTGGGCGCGCGGCGTTTTTGGCCACGCATCACCCTGAAATTCCAGGCTTCGTCGGCCAGGTGGCGTACTGGCATACCACCGACTACGACGCGTTGTTGCGCATCCTTTCCACGCAAGGCGAGCGTGCGGTGCAGTGGACCGAGCGCTCGCAACAGCGTCGCCAGACGCCCAGCTATTTCAGTACCGTGTTCGAGGATGCCAACGCGGGCGTGCGGATGCGCCTGGTCAAGTACATCACCGAGCAGAATGTGGCGGTGGCCAGCATCGTGCTGTCCAGCCTGGACGGTGCGGCGCATACGTTGTCGGTGCAGGCGCTGTCGCCGTTGGCGCAGCATGCCGATGGCGCTGCGTTGACCGGCGCCTTCGAAGCCTACAACGCGATCACCACGGTATTTCCGCGCCTGTGCGGCGATGGCTTTCGGGTGGACGGCAACCAGCTGGTGCGCGAGGTGGCGGTGCCGGCCAGCGGCGAGACACCAGCGCTGAAACTGCAACTGGGCCTGCTCACGCACGAGCTGCCGCAGGCGCAGGCCGAGTACGCCCGCATCGTTACGCAGTCGCCGCAACAGGCCTACCAGGAGCACGTTGCCAGCTATAACCGCTGGTGGGTGGATAACGTGCCGTATCTGGATACACCGGACGAGAACATCACCAAGAGCCTGTTCTATCGCTGGTGGACGCTGCGCTTCAATTTTCTCGACGCCAACGTGCCGGGCAACGATTACCAGTTTCCGGTCGCCATTGAGGGCGTGCTGGGCTACAACAACGCCATCGTGCTGACCACCGGCATGTTCCTGGACGATCTGAAATATCTGCGCGACCCGAGCTACGCGTACGGCAGCTGGCTCAGCGCAGGCGAGACCGCGGGCGGTGGCAAGTACACCGACAATCCCGGCTCGCCGGAAAACTGGTCCAACTCGTACGCGCAATACATCACCGCCGCCGCATGGCGCGCGATGCAGCTGCATGGCGGCCCGCCGGCACTGGCCGCAAAGCTGGCCCGCTACGGCAGCGGCGATGTGGACGGCGTGCTGGCTGCCTACGATCTCAACCACAATGGCCTGATCGAATACGACTGGGCGGCGATGACCGGTAACGATGCCGATGCGGTGTCGTTCGACTGGGCGGCCAAGCACGGCGAAATCCGCATGGATCGCACCGAGAGCGCTTACGTCTATGCCAACGCGCAGGCAGCGGCGCAGGCGGCGCAACTGGCCGGCGACAGCGCAACCGCGCAACGCATGCAGGCCACCGCGCAACGCATTCGCAAGGCGGTGCTGGAGGTGTTGTGGCAGGACCATAGCGACAGCGCCGATTCGGTGGGCCTGCACGGAGAGCTGCTCAAACATCGCCAGGCCAAGGGGCCGCGCCTGCCGGTGGACTGGAAGGAAACCAACAATTACTACCCCTTCAGCGTGGGGCTGATGCCCAAGCAGGGCGATGCCGATCACGACCCCAAATATGCGCGCGCCTTGCGCTTGTTTGCCGATGCAGCGCAATACCCGCTGTTTCCCTTCTACACCGCCAATCAGGTCGATCTGCAGGCGCGCAGCAGTGGCGCCGATGCGGGCAGCAATAATTTTTCCACCATCAACGCGACGGTTGCATTCCGCCTGCTCGGCGAGGCGCTGCGCGATTACCCCAGCCTGTTTTTGAGCGCGCAGAGCTACCGCACGCTGCTGTACTGGAACGCATGGGCGTCCTACATCGACGGCGACAACCGCTATCCGGATCAGAACGAATTCTGGGCCAAGGGCAGTGCCAGCAATGGCGGCAAGATCGCGTACCGCTCGTGGATTCACCACACCCAGCTGGGTGCGACCAATTTCACCATGATCGAAGATGCGATGGGCCTGCGTCCGCGCAACGACGACAAGATCGAGCTGTATCCCATCGACATCGGCTGGGACCGTTTTGCCGCCGACAACCTGCGCTACCGCGATCGCAATCTGAGCATCGTCTGGGACCGCGATGGGCGCCATTACGCGGGCAGGGCACCGCAGGGCTACAGCGTGTATCTGGATGGCACGCTGGCGTTTCGCGTGGACCGGCTTGCGCATGTGATCTACGACCCGGCCAGCGGGCAGGTCAGTGCGGCGCCCGATGCGGTCAATGGCAACGGCACGGTGCAGGTGCTGGAGGCGCACCCGGCGCAGCTGGCGTCGATGGCGCAGGTGCCGATCGCTGCGGATGCGCACATCGCCGAACTGCTGAGCAAGGCCGGCGTGGATGTGACGCTGCCGGCCACTGCCAACCACAATCTTGCACAAGGCGCACAGGTCACTGCCAGTTTTGCTGCGCCAGGGTTTGCCGCCGCTGCGGCGGTGGACGGCAGCACGGCGAGTACGCCGTTTTGGGGCACTGCCGGCTCGCCGTCTGCCAGTGACTGGATCGCCCTGGATCTGGGCCGGCCCCGGCAAGTGGATCAGGTGGTGCTGTATTTCTATCGAAGCTCCTCGCCTGGCGGCCAGCAGCATGGCTTTGCGTCCGGCACCTATCCCGGCTATGCCGCGCCGTGGATCTACGTCGTGCAGTACCAGGATGGTGCCGGCAACTGGAAGACCGTTCCCGGGCAGGTGCGCGATGCGGCGATCGCCGTAGGCAACCGCAACCGGGTGCGCTTTCCGGCGCTGCGTACGCAGGCGCTGCGCGTGCTGGTGACCCATGCCGGCAGCGTCCGCACCGGCATCAAGGAGGTCCAGGTCTTCGACAGCGGACTGGCAGCGCCTGCGTTTGCCGGCAACGCGCCGCCGCAGGTGCAAGCGTGGCAGCTGGACGATGCCGGTGCGGGTGCCGACGGCGCGGCGATGGTGAACGGCCGGGTCGGCGATGACGGCTTGCCCAACGTAGCGTTGCAGGTGCGCTGGCAGATGCTGCAAGGCCCGGAAGGGGGCGATGCGGTATTCGCCGATCCTGCCGCGCTGCAGACCGCAGTGCGCTTTACGCGCCCGGGTGCGTACACGGTGCGGTTGGCGGCCAACGACGGCGCGTTGGACGGTCATGCCGATGTGCAGCTGCTCGCGGTCGCCGCGCCGGTGCTGCAGCGCGTGCCATTGCACGAACTGGCCACGGTCAGCGCGCAACTTACCGGCGCGCAGTACCGTGTGCAGGCGCTCAACGACGGCGTCATTCCCGCGGCGGGCAGCAGGCCGAAGGGCAGCCGGCGCTGGGGCAGTTACGGCAGCGAGCAACCGGCCACGCTCTGGCTGCAGTACCAGTGGCCGCGGCCGGTGCGCCTGTCGTCCAGCACGCTCTACTTCTGGAACGACCAGCCCCGTGGCGGGGTGGCCGCACCTGCCAGCTGGACGCTGCAGGCATTGCAGGACGGCCACTGGCACGACATCGTCGCCGACGGCGGCTACCCGATTGCCACCGCTGCGATTGGCGCGGCCAGCACGGCCCGCTTTGCGCCGGTCATCACCACCGCCGTGCGTGCGGTGCTCAGCACTCAGTCCGGCGCCGACGGGCGCATGCCCATCGGCGTGGACGAATGGCAGGTGCACGCAGAGGTGCCCACGCGCGTGGAGGCAATCGATCTGCGCACCGCACCCGGCCAGCTGCCGGTGTTGCCGCAGCAGGTCGACGCTTTCTTTGCCGATGGCAGCGTTCTGCCGGTGGCGGTGCAGTGGCCGGATTTGCCGCTGCAGCGGCTGGGCAGCGAAGGTGCGGTGGAGCTGCAGGGGCTGGTGGAGGGCGTGCTTCCGATCAAGGCCACGGTCTGGGTGCGCGCCACGCCGCCAGCGCAGATCAACACCGTGCAGGCTTTGCCCGAAGTAAGTGCTGTGGTGGGGCAGGCGCCCACGCTTCCGAGCGTTGTGAGCGTGCAATACAACGACGGCTCGCGCGAGCGCTTGCCGGTGCAATGGCCGGCGCTGGCGCCCGCGCGTTACGCGCAACCTGGGCAGATCGGCCTGACCGGCACCGCGCAGGGGAGTGCGCCCACCGGGGTGGTGTCGGTTCCGCTCAGCGTGCAGATCAAGGCGGCCAGTACGCCGGCCCAGCGCCAGGAATCGACCCCATGACCGGTAGTGTCGCCCGCATCTTGGCGCTGGCCGCTGTGTTGTCGCTTGCTACGGTTGCCGCGCTGGCGGCCGACGCCGTGCCACCGCAGGGCGTGCAGCTGCATGCACCGGGCAACCCGATCCTCGCCGACGGCAGTACCTATTCGGCCGACCCGGCACCGCTGGTGGCCGACGGCAAGCTGTACATCCTGGCCGGGCGCGACACCGCGCCACCCAACCGCAACGATTTTGTCATGCCTGGTTGGCAGATGTTCGTCAGCAGCGACCCGGCCAGCGGGCAGTGGACGCATTACCGCGACCTGCTACGTCCGCAACAGGTGTTCGCCTGGGCCGACAAGCGCTATGCCTACGCCGCGCAGATCGTGCAGGGGCCCGATGGCCGTTACTACCTGTATGCGCCGGTACAGCAGCGCAACGCGCCCAATCCGGATCCGTTCGCGATCGGCGTGGCGGTTGCCGACAGTCCGCTTGGTCCGTGGACCGATGCCCATCCACAAGGGCCGGTGGTGTCGCAGTCGGTGCCCAACCGCAACGCCATCCAGAACATCGACCCCACCGTGCTGGTCGACGACGATGGCCGGGTGTATCTGTACTGGGGCACGTTCGGCGCGCTGTTCGGGGTGGAGCTGGAGCGTGATATGGTGACCTTCAAGGGCACGCCGGTCGCAGTCGACACGCTCGACGGTTACTTCGAAGCGCCCTGGCTGTTCAAGCGCAACGGCAGCTACTACCTGGCGTATGCGGCCAACAACGCCGGCCGCGATTCGGCATGTACGCCCACGCTGTATCACGCGTGCATCGCCTATGCGAGCGCGCCGACGCCGCTGGGGCCGTGGACCTCTCGCGGCATCGTGCTACCGCCGGTGTCCTCGACCACCTCGCATCCGGGCATCGTCGCCTTCAAGGGGCAGTGGTATCTGATCTATCACACCGCCGATGCGCAGGGCGGCGGGCATTTCCGTCGCAGCGTGGCGATCGATCGGCTGCAGTGGGACGACAGCACCCAGCCGGCCAGCATCCGCACCGTTGTCCCGACCCGGCGCCCGCAGCCGGCGCTGCCGCCACAGCGCAATCAGGCGCCGTCCGCCGTGGCCACCGCGTCCAATGGGCCGCAGATTCCGCTGCAGTACTGGATGGCCGCGCTCAACGATGGTGTGGTCAAGGCTAATCCGCTGCCGCCGCAACTGTGGGGCAGCTGGACGCCAGACAATCCGCCGCAGCAATGGATTCAATACAGCTGGGCGCAGCCGGTCACCCTGGACCGCACCCGCGTGGTGTTTTGGGCCGATCAGCCGCCCGCCGCGCAGATCGGTGTGGCGCCGCCAGCGCGCTGGCACCTGGAATACCGCCAGGGCGGGCAATGGCATCCGGTGCGCACGCGCGACCGCTATGGCACCCACACCGATCGTTTCGAGGCGGTGTCGTTTGCAGCAGTCACCACGCGCTGCGTGCGTCTGGTGATGGAGGCCTCCGGCGGCCCGGACAGTTACGCCGCGCTTGCCGTGCAGGAGTGGGAAGTGCTGGCACCGAAGCCGCAACGTCTGCCGGTCGCCGGCGATGCCGATAGCACCCAGTGCGATACGCAATGAGCACCACCACGCATGATCACTGCACACCGATGAGGCCACCGTTGCATTCCTTATTGCACGTCCGTTTACGCAGCATCGCCGCGCTTTGCCTGGGCATGCTCCTCTGGTCGACGCAGCCAAGCGCAGCGGCCGCATCGATCGCACCCACGCCTGCGCAGTACACGCAGGCGCTCGGCCTGGCCGAACGCTACGCCGCGCTGGTCGACCATCAACCCACCGAACCGATCTGGATCGATGACGGGAGATTCCTGTACCGGCGCGGGGTCGCGCGTGCCGACCAACGGCGGGCCATCGAATACCGCATGGTGGATGCCGCCAGCGGCCGCAACACGCTGGCGTTCGACCATGCACGCCTGGCGGCGGCATTGACCAAGGCCGGCGCGGTCGCTGTGGATGCAGCGGCGCTGACGCTGCAGGCGCCCACCCTGCAGCAGGACCGTCTGGCCTTCCAGCTCGCCGGCGTCGGCTGGCAATGCACGCTGCCGCGCTATGCCTGCGTGCATCTGCACGACCGCGATGCGTCGCCGGAATCGATGGACATGCGGCTTCCGCTCGTGCAGGGCGAACGCAACGTCAAGCTGTCGCCCGATGGACGCTGGCGCGCCTGGATCGAACAGGCCAATGTGGTGATCGCGCCTGTGAGCGGCGGTGAGCGCAGCGTGCTCAGTCGCGATGGCAGTGCCGACGATTACTACGCGCTGGACAGCCTGGCGTGGTCGCCGGATTCGCAGCATCTGGCGGCGTATCGGGTCAAGGCACCGCCACCGCGCATCGTCTATTACATCGAATCGGCGCCCGCCGACCGCGTGCAGCCCAAACTGCACCAGCAGATCTATCCCAAGCCGGGCGATGTGTTGCCGGTGATGCAGCCGGTGCTGTTCGACATCGCCACGCGCGCGGCGCATCCGGTGGCGATGACGCTGCTGCCCAACGCCTTCACCTTGAGCGAGATGGTGTGGTGGAAGGACAGCCGCGGTTTCACCTTCGAGTACAACGCACGCGGGCATCAGCTGTATCGCGTCATCGAGGTGGATGCACGCAGCGCCGCCGCGCGCACGCTGATCGAAGAAACCTCGCCCACCTTCATCGAATACTCCGAGCTCAGCGGCGAGCACGAAGACGGCGGCAAGCATGCGCGCCACGATCTGGCCGATGGCGCGCAGATCGTGTGGGCCTCCGAGCGCGATGGCTGGGAGCATCTGTATCTCTACGATGGCCGCACCGGCGCGGTGATCCGTCAGCTCACCCACGGTGAGTGGGTGGTGCGCAAGCTCGATCGCATCGACGAGGCAGCGGGGCAGCTGTATTTCAGCGCCTCCGGCATGCAACCCGGCGAAGATCCGTATTACCGCCACGCTTATCGTATCGGCCTGGATGGCAGCGGGCTGACCGCGTTGACGCCGCAGCAGGCCGACCATGCCGTGCAGTATTCGCCGGATGGAACGTGGTTGCTGGATCTTTACTCGCGCGTGGATCTGGGACCGGTGCTGGAGCTACGGCGCAGCACCGACGGCAGCGTGGCACGTACCATCGAGCGCACCGATCTGAGCCGCCTGCAGGCGGCCGGCTGGCAGGCGCCGTTGCCGTTCCATACCACCGGGCGCGATGGCAAGACCGAAATCTGGGGCGTGATCCATCGCCCGCAACAGCTGGATCCGCAGCAGCGTTACCGCGTGGTCGAAGACATCTATGCGGGCCCGCAAGGCTCCTTCGTGCCGAAAAGCTTCACCACCCGGGTGCCGCCGCTGACCGCGCTGGGGTTTGCGGTGGCGCAGATCGATGGGATGGGCACCAATAATCGCGCGCGCGCCTTCCACGACGTGGCCTGGCGCAATCTCAAGGACGCCGGTCTGCCGGATCGCATCGCCTGGCACACCGCCGCGGCCGCGCAGTACCCGTGGTACGACATCCGCGGCGGCGTCGGCGTGTACGGCACCTCGGCCGGTGGTCAGAACGCGTTGGGCGCGTTGTTGTTCCATCCCGAGTTCTATGTGGCGGGCGTGGCCAATTCCGGCTGCCACGACAACCGTATGGACAAGATCTGGTGGAACGAGCAATGGATGGGCTGGCCGGTGGGGCCGTGGTATGCCGAATCGTCCAACGTGGAAAACGCCGCGCGCCTGCAAGGACATCTGCTGCTGGTCACCGGCGACATGGATAGGAATGTCGATCCCGCCAGCACCTTCCAGGTGGCCGACCGCCTGATCAAGGCCGGCAAGGATTTCGACCTACTGGTGGTGCCGGGTGGCGACCATGGCGCCGGTGGCAGTTACGGCCGCCGTCGGCTGCTGGATTTTTTCGTGCGCTGGATGCAGCAGGCACCAACGCCTGAGTGGAATCGCACATCGCCCGACACAGCCGTCGCGCCGCCACCCGCGTGATTGCACGCGCATGCCGCGGTCTGCGGAATCGTGTGCATGCGTCGAGCACGCCTATTACCTCAAAGCCAGCCATTCCGGCGTGGCTTGTTGGAGAATGTCATGCAACATCGAACACGCGTCATCGCCAACGCGATCCTGGCAACCGCCTTATCGGCAACGCTACCTGGCATCGCCGCAGCGGCGGAAACAGGGGGGTGTCAATCGCGTTCCAGCGATGCGCCGTGGGGCGCCGCCCAGCCGTTACGCACATGGACGCCGAGCGGCGGTTCGGCCGCATTGAACGCGGTCGGCGCTGCCGAGGGGCCGCCGTTCCAGGCCAGGTTGGTCACTGCGTTCGGCGAAGATTCGGCGGTATCGGTGCGATCGGTGGTACTGGAATATCCCGATGGTTGCCGACGGCGTTATCAGCTGCCGTCCTTCGCAGCGTCGGACCGGCAGTACGTCGCCACCGTTGCCAAGGCGCATCCGGTGCGCGTGGATCGGCGCACCTATGTCACCGCCGCCGAGCCGGACACGATCACCGCCGCGATGCTGGCGAATGGATCTGCGAAAAAATACGAAACCCAACACTTCGCCTTCTGGTACGGGGTGAAGACGGCTGTGGAGAGTTACCGCGATGTGGCCAAGCGCGGCGTCGCGTGGACGACCTTCGTCAACCAGAGCGCTGCCTGGTTCGAAAAGGTCTGGCAAATGAATGCCGATCTGCTGGGCGCACCGATGCCCTATGCCGGAGTAACGACGCCCAAACGCATCAATGTCTACCTGTGCGGCACCGGGCTGCCCTATGCGCAGGGCGGCGATCTCACCGAATGCGGCGCCAGTGCCGGGCAGGCGATCGGGGTCTCGTCGTGGGCGCTTGGATACGGTTCGCACTCGGTAGCGCATGAGTTCGTGCACACCTTGCAGTACTACAGCGGCGGTTACCGCGATCTGCAGGCCGCTGGTTGGTTCTGGGAAACCCACGCCAACTGGAGCGCGTTCCAGACCGGGCGGATGGACGATTCTGCAGTGGCGTACTACCAGTCCAATCTTGAGAACGGGCCGCTGTTTCCGGAGAGCCGCTATGGCGCACATCCGTTGTTGATGTTTCTGGCCGAAACCGATGCAACTCGCTCGCTGGTCTGGGACATGTGGCTGAAAAATCAGCGTAATGCCGCTGGCGATACGTTGGAAATGCCGATGCAGACCGTGGTCCGCCTTGGTCAGCAACAGGGCGTGTTTCCGCAGGGCTTTCGTTCGTTTGCCGATTACATCGGGCGCTACGGTGCGCGGCTTGCCGCATTCGACTTCCTCAGCCAGAAGGCCTTGCTCGACATCAGCAAGGACCGCGCCGCCGCCAAACGCTATGTGCCGTTAAAGGCATTGGCCGCGCGCGGCCGGTATGCATCCTCACCGGAGCGGCCGTTGAACATCTATGGCACCCATGTCATTCCGCTGACACCGCAGACCGGAGCAAAAACGATCAGCGTGAGCTTGCAGGGCAAGACCGCTGCCGACCAGGCGGCGTGGCGTTTTACCCTGGTCAGTGTGGATGCGCAGTCCCGCCCGACCTATGCAGCACTGGCGGCAGTGGAGGCGACGGCAAGCAGCACAGTGAGCTTGGCGCTGCCGGCGGACGCCAAACAGACCTATCTGGTCGTCACGGCCACGCCGTATCGCTACAGCATCGTGCCGACCATCGTCGAACAGTTGGCAGGCAAGAAGCCGGTGCAGTTTCCGTACGAAGTCAGCATCGCCGGTGCCACGCCGCTGTCGGGTTCGGCCAGCACCTGCTCGGCCTATACAGGAACCGATGGGCTGGATCAGAACTGGAACACTAACGGCCATCGTATTGATGAGACGGCATGCAGATGAGGCGCTGATGTTGCAGCGATAAGCGTCCCCGACGGCAGGTCCACGCTCTGGACCTGCCGTCGGAGTATGCCAACACAGCTACTGTCGCGAGCGCGCGTCAGCTGGGTGCGGGCGGCACTACGAAGCTGCCCTGGACGCACGCTATGCAGCACTGCGCATCGTCGCGCTGGTCTGGCGGACGCAGGCGTTGTGGTGGTCGCTCTCGATGTGCGGCAGGCGACACCAGCACGCCGAGGTGGCACAGCGCTGCCTGCACGCACACCAGTGCGCATGGCAACCATGCTGTTTTCCGCATGCACGGTCGACAAATGCGACAAGACGTAGCGCCTGCGCACAGGCACATTGTGACCAGCTGATGAAACTGGAGCGCATGGGCGACTCCATGAACGAACCAACCTCCATCGGATACCACGCGTGGTTGCGCGATCGAACCTGATCGCGCGCGTTGATGGATGTCTGCGTCTGCGGTACGGCCATGGCGAAGGATTTCGTCGCGGTGCCTGTCTTCCATCTGTTCTGACCCGCACTGGCGCATACCGGTACGGGCGTGTGTTGCCCGTCGTTTAGCCGCTTTTCAACTCAGGAGACTTGCATGTCGATGTCGTCGCTGCCCATTCCTCGTCGCACCGTGACCAGGCCGCGCCCGCTGCCCAGCATGCTCGCTACCGCGTTGGTGCTGGCGCTTGCCGCAGGCACGGCGGTTCCTGCACATGCGCAACAGGCCGGCAACGGCGACGCGACGCAGACGCTGGACAGCGTGGTCGTCACCGGGTCGCGGCTGCGCCGTGTGGACACCGAAACCGCAAACCCGGTGGTCACGGTGAGCCAGGAACAGATTGCCGCAACCGGCAAGGCCACAGTGGGCGACCTGCTGCAGGAACTGCCATCGATCGCGGGCAACGCCACCAACCCGTACACCAATAACGGCGGCGGCACCGGTGCGTCGGCGATTTCGCTACGCGGCCTGGGCGATAAGCGCACCTTGGTGTTGGTCAACGGTATCCGGCTTGCGTACAACGACGTCAACGCCATTCCGACCAGCATGATCGAGCGCATCGAGGTGCTCAGCGATGGTGCTTCTGCGGTGTACGGTTCCGACGCCATCGGTGGCGTGGTCAACTTCATTCTGCGCACGCACTTCGACGGCGTGCAGTTCAGCAGCGACTTCGGTACCAGCAGCGAGCGCGATGGCAACCGGCGCAACTTCGCACTCACCGCCGGCAAGACCTGGGAGCGCGGCAGCCTGATCGGCGGGCTGTCGTACCACAACATCGACCCGGTCTCGGCCGGTGCGCGCGACTACTCCAAGGACGCGCTGGCACTGACCGATGGCGTGCCGGTGAAGCAGGGGTCTTCTGCCACACCCACCGGCACGGTCAACTTCAACGATGGCTCCGATCAGTCCAATCAGCTTCGGCAGGCCAATGGCTGCGCGCGGGTCACGCTCAATGGCGGCGTCAGCGGTCGCGCCGGTCCAGGCGATTTCCACTGCTATAACCCCAGTGCCGATTCCTACAACTATCAGCCGTTCAATTTGTTGCAGACCCCGCAAAAGCGCACCAATGCCTTCCTGCTGGGCACATTCCGCTTCAGCGACAGCGTGGAGGGGTACGTCAACACCTGGTTCAGTAAAACCGAATCGGCCTCGATCATTGCGCCGATTCCGATCTTCTCCAACGGCGACAACATCCTGGTGTCGTCGCAGAGTTACTACAACCCGTTCGGCGTCAACTTCGGTACCGACCGCACCACCGGTACCTCGTACAACGACCTCAATACCCGCGCAACGGTACTGGGCAACCGCAGTTATCAATACAACACCTACAACTTCCAGATCAGCCCCGGCGTGCGTGGCCGCTTCGGCGACAGTTCCTGGCAGTGGGATGCAAACTTCAACTATGGCAAGGTCAAGCAGAAGTCGATCAACAATGGCTTTCTCGACTATGCCGCGTTCAATCAAGCCATCGGGCCGTCGTTTCTGGACAGCGACGGCGCAGTCAAATGCGGCAGTGCAGGCGCGGCGATCGCTGGCTGCACACCGCTGAATTTCTTCAACCTCAACGACAGCTCCAACCTGGCCACCTTGCAGGGCATGGTGGTCAACCCGATCGTGACCAGCGTCTACACGGTCAAACAATTCGAAGCCAATGCCAACGGCACGCTGTTCGACCTACCGGCCGGCGCGGCCAGCCTGGCGGCCGGGCTTTCGTATCGCAAGGAGCGCTCCACGACGGCATCCGATGCGCTGTGGACCGGCGACGAAAACGGGTTGTGCGGGGTGATCGAATACTGTTCGTCCACATTGAGCGGCAGCTTCGACGTCAAGGAAGCCTATGCCGAAGCGTTGTTCCCGCTACTCAAGGATCTGCCCGGCATCAACGCGCTCAATATCACCCTGGGCACGCGGTTTTCCGATTACAGCTCGGTGGGTAGCAAGACCAATAGCAAGGTGTCGCTGGAGTATCGCCCGATCGAAAATCTGCTGGTGCGCGGCACCGTCTCGCAGGTGTTTCGTGCGCCCAACATCAACGAGCTGTATGCCGGCGTGGCAGGCGATGCGGCTACCGTCAACGACCCCTGCAACGGCTACACCGGCGGCAATACCGTGGCCTGCGCCAATGTGCCCACCGACGGCAGCTACCAGCAATCGGACGGGCAGGTGTCGGGCAAGGTATCCGGTGCGGCAGTGGCCGGCTATCAACTCAAGCCGGAAACCGGCAAGTCGTACGACGTGGGCCTGGTCTACGACCCGCAGTGGATCGATGGCCTGTCGATCAGCGCCGACTGGTGGCGCATTGATCTGGAAGACACCATCACCACCGTCTCCGCGCAAACGGTGCTCAACCAGTGCTACGCCAACTCGGCAAGCGCGTTCTGCGCGTTGATTCATCGCAATGGCAACGGCACCATCAATTACATCGCCGAGCCCACCGTCAACCTGGGCAAGCTGTGGGCCAAGGGCATGGACTTCAATCTGACCTATCGGCTGCCATCCACGCCGTGGGGCAACCTCACCGCCGGCCTCAACGGCACCTATCTCACCCGCTACGATGTGTTGCCCGATACCACCGACCCCAGCTCGGTCACCATCCATAATGTGGGCCGCTACACCCAGGCATACGGCAATTTCCCACGCTGGCGCGCGCTGGGCACGGTGAGTTGGGCGTTGGACGACTGGAGCGCTACCTGGCGCATCCGCTATGTCGGCAACACCGCCATCGGTAATTCGGATCCGGACCAGAGCCTGTCGGCCGATTCCAGCCAGCCGACGGTGGTGCGCAACATCGGCGCCTACGTCTACAACAACCTGCAGCTCGGCTATAACGTGCAGCCCTGGCATACGCGCTTTGAAGTGGGCGTGGACAATATCGCCAACAAACAGCCGCCGCTGTATTACTCCAACAATGTCGGCAATGCGAACACCGATGTGGCCACCTACGATCTGCTTGGCCGTTTTTATTGGGCGCGTGCGACGGTGAAGTTTTGAGTGCGGCCCCTATCGACTGCGCTGTCTGATCGCACTGCCGCTGCCCGATCCGATCGGGTAGCGGCAGATCATGTTGCCCATATGCTCTACATCGCGATTGCCGCTCTGGCCTGTAACGGCGCGCGCAGTCTGCAAGCAGCGGCAGGAGCTAAGCTGACCTCATGACCAAGCCATCCAACACCGAGCGCACCACCGACCACGCCTTGACCTTGTCGCGGCGGCGTTTTCTGGCCTGGAGCAGCCTGGCAGTGGCTGCGGGCTTCCTGCGCTTCCCTGCCGACGCCAGCGCCGCGCAGCCGGGAAGCATGCGCGCGGTGCCGCTTGCTCAGGTCCGCCTGACGCCCTCGCTGTTTCTGGATGCGCTCAACACCAATCGCCGCTATCTGATGCGGCTGCAGCCGGACCGGCTATTGCACAACTTCGTGCTGTATGCCGGCCTCGACCCCAAGGCGCCTGCCTACGGCGGTTGGGAAGCGGACACCATCGCCGGCCATACGCTCGGCCACTATCTCAGCGCGTTGGCGTTGATGCATGCGCAAACCGGCGATGCGCAATGCGCCACACGCGCGGCGTATCTGGTGAGCGAACTTGCGCGTTGCCAGGCGCATGCAGGCGATGGCTATGTGGCTGGCTTCACCCGCAAGAACGCGGCAGGAAAGATCGAAAGCGGGCGCGCGGTGTTCGAGGAACTCAAGCGCGGCAAGATCGACCCCGCACCGTTTTATCTCAACGGCAGTTGGGCGCCGCTGTATACCTGGCACAAGCTGTTCGCTGGCCTGCTCGATGTGCATGCGCACTGCGGCAATGCAAAGGCGCTGCAGGTGGCGGTGGGGCTCGCCGGTTACCTGCAAGGCATCTTCACCGCGTTGGACGATGCGCAGCTGCAGAAAGTGTTGTCCTGCGAATTCGGCGGCCTCAACGAATCGTTCGTCGAGTTGCATGTGCAAACCGGCGATGCGCAGTGGCTGGCACTGGCGCAGCGGCTGCATCATCACGCCGTACTCGACCCGCTGGTCGCCCAACGCGATGAGCTGGTCCACCAGCATTCCAATACCAATATCCCCAAGCTGATTGGCCTGGCCCGCGAGTACGAGGTCACCGGCGACGCCGCCTCCGGCGCGGCGGCGCGTTTCTTCTGGCACACGGTCACCGACCACCACACCTACGTGATCGGTGGTAACGGCGATCGCGAATACTTCCAGCAGCCGGACAGCATCTCCAAATTTCTCACCGAGCAGACCTGCGAGCACTGCGCCAGCTACAACATGCTCAAGCTCACCCGGCATCTGTATCAATGGGGGCCGCAGGCGGCGTATTTCGATTACTACGAGCGCACGCTGCTCAACCACGTGATGGCGCAGCAACACCCGCGCACCGGCATGTTCACCTACATGACACCGCTGCTGGCTGGTGAAGCGCGTGGTTGGTCCAAACCGTTCGACGATTTCTGGTGTTGCGTCGGCAGCGGCATGGAGGCGCACGCGCAGTTTGGCGACTCGATTTATTGGGAAGACGGGCAGGGCGTCTACGTCAATCTGTATGTGCCCTCCAGCGTGCGCGACGCAGCGGGCTTCGCACTGAGCTTGCGCAGCACGCTTCCCGAGCAAGGCCAGGTGACGCTGCGCATCGACGCCGCGCCGGCAGATGCACGCATGCTCGCCTTGCGCGTGCCCGGTTGGGCCGGCGCGCACACGCTGCAGGTCAACGGCCAGCTGCAAACACTGCAGCCAGTGGAGGGCTACCTGCGTATCGAACGGCTGTGGAAGGCCGGCGACAGCATCTCCCTGCAGCTGGAGATGCCGTTACGCCTGGAACCCACACCCGACGACCCGGCATGGGTGGCCGTCATGCGCGGCCCGCTGGTGTTGGCCGCCGACCTCGGCGATGCCGCAACACCATGGAACAACAAAACGCCGGCGCTGGTCGGTGGAGATGACGTCCTGCAACGTCTGCAGCCGCTGCCGACCCATGGCCACTACGCCTATGCCGATGGCGCCCAGCAATGGCGTTTTTCCCCGTTCTACGCCCAGTTCGATCGCCGCAGCGCCGTCTACCTGGAACATCGCGATACCGCTGCCTGGCAACAACGCCTGGCCGAGCAGACGGCAGCGGACGCAACGCAACGCGCACTCGACGCGCGCGCACTGGATCGTGTCGCCCTGGGCGACGAGGCATCGGAAAAGGCACACGCCCTCACCAGCGACAGCTCCTACGCCCTCAGCTACCGCCGCCGCGCCGGCCGCGACGCCCGCACCGGCGGCTTTATCGCCTTCACCCTGCGCAACACCGCCCAGGCCCGCATCCTGCGCCTACGCTACTGGGGCGACGAAACCCGCCGCCGCTTCCGCATCCTCGCCGACGGCGAACTCATCGCCAACGAACGCCTGGACGGCAATCGCGGCCTGGACTTCATCGATGTGGATTACGCCTTGCCCACCGCAGTGGCCGGCCGCGCCACGTTGCAGATCCGTATCGAACCTGAGACTGGATACTCGGCCGGGCCTGCGTTTGGGTGTTGGGTGTTGGAGTCGGCGTGAGCGCGTACATAGCAGCGACCACGACTTCACTCTATGGTCGATGTCGTCGCCTGCAGCTGATGATAGGTGCCTCTGCCTAAGGGCGACGATGCTAAAAACGAAATGAATCACGTTCTGTAACGGGAGATAACGCTATTGCGCCCAGTCATGGTTGTGTCTGCGATTCGTTATGTAGTCCGCAACATCTGACTCCAAAGTGCTACTGGCATAACTTGATAAATTCGCAATGCTTCCGCGCAAATGATGGGAGCTTCAATGTTGCCAGCTGTTATCCAACTAAAGCCCTTCCTACTGTTTGACTTCGGCTCTTCAAGTGAGGAGACTCTGAACCTATGCATTTAGGAGATGGTGGAGGAGCTAATTGGACAGCGAAACGATTTCTTTAGCGGCGAGGATCCGTGCTGCCAGGATTGGGGCTGGAATGTCCCAGGCCGAGCTGGCGCAAAAATTGGGCGTCAATAGGGCAACCGTTGGGCACTGGGAACGTAATGGATTTTCGCCCAGCCTCGATCACCTCTATGCGATGAGCAGCGTTGTGCAAGGTAGTCTAAATTGAGTGTTTCACGCCTTTACTAACCTTCGCCGCGTTGCTCAGAACAACGGAAGCCTATGACTCCATCGAGCAACTCGCCTTTGGCAGCGGTCATTGGCGCGTACGCAATGCTGCACTAGAAGTCGCTAGCTTGCTCGCACCAGGAGAGAGGGGCGGGCTGTGGCGCAGCGCCGAACACGATGCCGATCCGGCAATCCGTCGTTCGGCGAGGATCTGGCTGGAACGGGAGCAGCGCGAAGTCGAATGATGGGTTTCTTTCGAGATAAGTTAAATACCCGGTTCGTTCGCCGATGGGGTGGGGG
This sequence comes from Xanthomonas sp. Leaf148, assembly GCF_001423585.1. GTDB lineage: Bacteria > Pseudomonadota > Gammaproteobacteria > Xanthomonadales > Xanthomonadaceae > Xanthomonas. Next base: position 115,180 of record NZ_LMOP01000010.1, read on the forward strand.
TATCCTGTTTGCAACTGCGATCTTGCTCCTGTCAAATCCCGAGTTGCTGTCGGCTGTGCTGTTGGTAAATATGATTGGTGTGGATGTGCTGGTGTTGTTTATCGGAATTCAACTGCGGCAAAATTGGTCGATTATTAGTGCCTTCATTATTGCTCCCTGCTATATTAGGATAAAAAGGCTGTTTAAGTCGAATTGAATTCTGGTCAAGAATTTTGGGTCATAGTTAGATGCCAGTCGTATGAGGTCTTCATGGCGGTCTAAAATTACTGCTGGATAGTAGTCGCTACGGACTGCGTTGAGACTGAATCGATGAATATTCTATGTCAGTAGCGTGGTAAATATCTTCTAGGGCTCATTATCTAGATCTAAATAGATGGCCGGTCTCGTCTGCAGCTACTCCTCTGTGAAGGAATGTAGCCAAAAAAGTGCCGAGGAAGAAAATTGGTCAAGCATTTGCCGGTTTAAATACAACGGCCAGAGTATGCTCCGGCCGTTGTATTTTCAGCTGCTACATCGCAGCTGTTAGGCCGACAACTCCAACAACAACTTATTCAACCGCCGCACATAACCGGCCGGGTCTTTGAGGCTATCGCCCGCCGCCAACGCAGCCTGGTCGAACAACACGCGGCTCAAATCGCCGAAGCGGTCCATGTCCTGTTCCGCATCCAGCTTTTCGATCAGCGGGTGGGCGGGGTTGAACTCGAATACCGGCTTGCTCTCCGGTACGGCCTGGCCGCTGGCTTCCAGCAACTGACGCATCTGCAGGCCCAGGTCGCCCTGGCCGATGGCGAGGATGGCGGGGGAGTCGGTCAGGCGGTGGGAGACGCGTACTTCGGCTACATCGTCGCCCAGCGCTGCCTTGATGCGCGATGCCAGGCCTTCCTTGGACTTGGCGACTTCTTCCTGCGCCTTCTTGTCTTCTTCCGAATCCAATTTGCCCAGATCCAGGTCGCCGCGTGCCACGTCAACGAACGACTTGCCGTCGAATTCGGTGAGGTAGCTCATCAGCCATTCGTCGATGCGGTCGGTGAGCAGCAGCACTTCGATGCCTTTCTTGCGGAAGACTTCCAGGTGCGGGCTGTCCTTGATCTGCGCGTAGCTTTCGCCGGTGAGGTAGTACAGCTTGTCCTGGCCCTCGGCCAAGCGGCTCACATAATCGGCCAGGCCCACGCTCTGAGCGCCGGTGGTGTCATGCGTGGACGAGAAACGTAGCAGGCCGGCGACCTTTTCGCGGTTTGCATAATCCTCGGCCGGGCCTTCCTTCAATGCCTGGCCGAAGTTACGCCAGAAGGTGGCGTAGTCGTCCGGCTTGTCCTTGGCGAGTTTTTCCAGCATGTCCAGCGAGCGCTTGGTCAGCGCGGACTTCATCGAGTCCACCACCGGGCCGGATTGCAGGATTTCGCGCGAGACGTTGAGCGACAGATCCGACGAATCCACCACGCCCTTGATGAAACGCAGGTACAGCGGCAGGAACTGCTCGGCCTGGTCCATGATGAAAACGCGTTGCACGTACAGTTTCAGGCCCTTGGCCGAATCGCGGTGATACAGATCGAACGGGGCGCGGCCGGGCACGAACAGCAGCGAGGTGTATTCCAGCTTGCCTTCGACCTTGTTATGGCTCCACGCCAGCGGGTTGCCCGCATCGTGCGCGACGTGCTTGTAGAACTCCTGATATTCCTCGTCCTTGATCTCGGACTTGGGGCGCGTCCACAACGCGCTGGCGCGGTTGACCGCTTCCCACTCCGGCTCGGCGGGCTTGTCGGCCTCTTCGCCGTAATGCTCCTTGCGCATTTCGATCGGCAGCCCGATGTGGTCGGAATACTTCTTGAGGATGTTGCGCAGGGTCCAGCCATCGGCGAAAGAATCTTCGCCTTCCTTCAGTTGCAGCACGATGCGGGTGCCGCGCTCGGGCTTGTCGATGCTGGCGATTTCGAATTCGCCTTCGCCACGCGAGGACCAATGCACGCCTTCGTCGGCGGGCAGGCCGGCGCGGCGCGAGTACACGTCCACCTGGTCGGCGACGATGAAGGCGCTGTAGAAACCGACGCCGAACTGGCCGATCAGGTTGGCGTCCTTCTTCTGGTCGTCGCTCAGATGCTTGAGGAAGTCGGCGGTGCCGGACTTGGCGATGGTGCCCAGATGCGAGACCGCATCCTCGCGGCTCATGCCGATGCCGTTGTCATCGATGGTGACGGTGCGCGCGTCCTTGTCGTAGTCGACGCGGATGCGCAGCTCGCTGCCGCCTTCCAGCAGCTCGGGCTTGACCAAGGCTTCGAAGCGCAGCTTGTCGGCGGCGTCGGCAGCGTTGGAAACCAGCTCGCGCAGGAAGATTTCCTTGTTCGAGTACAACGAATGGATCATCAGCTGCAGCAGCTGCTTGACCTCGGTCTGGAAGCCCAGCGTCTGCTTGTCGGTGTCAACGGTCATTGGGGTCGTGCTCCATGGTGGTCCGGGCCGCACTGCGGCCGATGGCCTGGGGGATGAGGCCGTCGGCGGTTTTTTTCAAGGCGTGCCTGCGCGAAGGTGTGGCGCATTGGTGGCCCGGGCGGGCGGGGCGGGCATGCCGGCGGCAGCGTTATCATGGACGGCCATCGCCTGCATTCCGACCCATGCCGCCACTTGCGCCACCTGTGTTACGCCGTCGTCCGCCTGCCACAGGCGCGTTGCGATGAGCCGCCCGGCACGGCCGGCGCCGCGTGGCGCCGAAGGCCAGGTGCGCATCGTGGGCGGGCGCTGGCGCAACACGCGGTTGGCGGTGCCGGACCTGCCGGGCCTGCGCCCCAGCAGCGACCGCGTGCGCGAGACCGTGTTCAACTGGCTGATGCCGCGGCTGCGCGGTGCGCGTGTGCTGGATCTGTTTGCCGGCTCCGGCGCGCTGGGGCTGGAGTCGGTCTCGCGCGGGGCCGCGCATGCCACGCTGATCGAGCGCGACCCCGGCCTGGCGCAGCGGCTGCGCGAGCACGTGACCAAGCTGGAGGCGGCCGACCAGGTGCAGGTGCTGCAGGAAGACGCGCTGCGCTGGCTGGAGCGCACGCCTGCGGCCCCGGTCGACATCGTCTTCGTCGACCCGCCGTTCGCGGCCGGTCTGTGGCCGAGTGTGTTCGAACGCCTGCCCGCGCATCTGGCCGCCGAGGCCTGGCTGTATCTGGAAGCACCGGCCGACCTGGCGCTGCAACTGCCGGCCGGCTGGCACCTGCATCGCGAGGGCGGTACCCGGCAAGTGCGCTATGCGCTGTATCGCCGGGCCGCTGCTACACTGAACGGCGATCCGACCCCGGTAGTTTCCGTATGAGCGTGGCCAACAGCCGCACCGCCGTCTATCCCGGTACCTTCGACCCGATCACCAATGGCCATATCGACCTGGTGAACCGTGCCGCTCCGTTGTTCGAGCGCGTGGTGGTGGGCGTGGCGTACAGCCCGTCCAAAGGCCCGGCATTGCCGCTGGAAAAACGCGTCGCGCTGGCACAGGAAGCGCTGGCGGCGCACAAGAATGTGGAAGTGCGCGGTTTCGATACGCTGCTGGCGCACTTTGTGCGCGACATGCATGCCGGGGTGCTGCTGCGCGGCCTGCGTGCGGTGTCCGACTTCGAATACGAATTTCAGATGGCCAGCATGAATCGCCATCTGATCCCGGAAGTGGAAACGCTGTTCCTCACTCCGGCCGAGCAATACAGCTTCATTTCGTCGTCGCTGGTGCGCGAGATCGCGCGGCTGGGCGGCGACGTTTCCGGCTTCGTGCCGGCCTCGGTGGTCGAAGCCTTGCGGCAAGTGCGCGAGTCCCGCGCGCAGGCCTGATCTCATCTGTTGTTCCATCACCACGCTTTTCAAAGGGAGGAGTTTCATGAAACACACCATGCGCGCTCTGGCGCTCGCTTCGATCGCCGCTCTGGCGGTCACCGCCTGCAAGAAAGAAGAGCCGGCGCCGACCGCCGCTGCCGCTCCGGCAGCGCTGAAGGCCCCGGCCAAGGACGACAACGCCGGCTGGAAGAAGTACCTGCAGGAAGTGGTCGGCCAGAACCTGGGCGCCACCACCAACAGCCCGTTCCTGTACTACTTGCCGCCGGAATCCGATGCCGAGTTCGCCGGCAGCTACGAGCGTCAGCTGGAAAGCGTCAAGACCGCGCTGGCGCGTGGCGTGCAGCCGGGCAACATGCTGGCCTTCGGTTCGTCCGCCTCCACCAAGATGGCCGACCTGATCGACGCCGCGTTCAAGGACGTGCAGCCGGATTCGATGAAGGGCGTGCGCGTGCTGTTCATTGGCGACGCCGCCGAGAATGCGCGCGTGCAGACCATCGTCCAGCCCAAGGGCGCGGAATACACCTTCGTTGAAGCCAAGTAATGCCGTATCAGGCCGGATGCGCGGGAGGGCGCACCCGGCCGCGGCGTGGAAACGCACCATGCTGCTGAAGTTGCACTCCCTCGGAGCCGGCCTGTCTGGGCCGGCTTTCGGCAACGCCCCCGGCGTTGTCGTCCGGCTCGCCCGCGCGGTTTGCGCCTGCCTGCTGCAGCGCGCTGCGCCCCGATCTGCGGAGCTGCCATGTCGCTGAAGATCAATGCGCTGTGCGTCAATTGCGACGTCTGCGAACCGGCATGCCCGAATCAGGCGATCTCGATGGGCGAAACCATCTACGTGATCGATCCGGCACGCTGTACCGAATGCGTGGGCCATTTCGACGAAGCGCAATGCGTGGTGGTGTGCCCGGTCGAGTGCATCGACCCGGATCCGGACATTCCGGAAACCCATGATCAATTGCTGGCCAAGCTCATGCAGCTGCAGCGCGATCACCCCGAACTGTACGAACAGGAGCCTCCCGTCCCGTGAGCACTTTCTCCCAACGTTTTTCGACACGCGGCCTGCTGTTGCTGGCCTTGGTGCTGGCACCGCCGGCCTGGTCTGCGGATGGCGCCAAGCCTTCCGCCGGCGCGCCCGCTGCGGTCGCCGCGCATCCGCCCGGTGCGGCGGTGGCCAGCGGCCATGCATTGGCCACCGATGCCGGGCTGCAGATCCTGCGCGAGGGCGGCAACGCGTTCGATGCGGCCATTGCGGTGTCGTCCACGCTGGCGGTGGTCGAGCCGATCAGCTCGGGCCTGGGCGGCGGCGGATTCTTTTTGCTGCACGATGCCAAGACCGGCAAGGACGTGATGCTGGACGCGCGCGAATACGCGCCGGAATCGGCCACGCCGGAAAAGTTCCTCAATAAACAGGGCGAACTGGACCGTGACCGCTCGGTCAACGGGCCGTGGTCGGCCGGCATTCCCGGTCTGCCCGCCGCGCTGGTGGAGCTGGCGTCCAAGCACGGCCGGCTGCCGCTCAAACAATCGCTGGCGCCGGCGATCCGCATCGCCACCGACGGCTTCCCGGTGTATGCGCGCATGGCCAAGGGCTACGCCTCGCGGCGCGAAGTGATGGAGCGCTATCCCGGGACGCGTGAGGTGTATTTGCGCGGCGGGAAACCCATTGCCGAAGGCGACACCTTCAAGCAACCCGAGTTGGCGCACACCTTGAAGCTAATCGGCGACAAGGGCTTTGACGGGTTCTACAAGGGCGAGACCGCCAAGAAGCTGATCGCCGGCGTCAAGCAGGCGGGCGGGCATTGGAATGCGGCGGAGCTGGCCGGTTACACGGTGAAAGAGCGCACGCCGATCCAGTTCGATTATCGCGGCTGGAAGATCACCACCGCGCCGCCGCCGTCCTCGGGCGGTATTGCGCTGGCAGCCATGCTGCAGATTCTGGAAGGCTGGGACTTGAACAAGCTCGATGACGTGCATCGCACGCATCTGGTGGTGGAATCGATGCGTCGTGCCTACCGCGATCGCACGTTCTTTCTGGGCGACCCGGACTTTGTCGACGTGCCGCAGCGCGTGCTGACCAGCAAGGATTATGCGCAAGGCCTGCGTGCCACCATCAATCCGGAAAAAGCCACGCCCAGCGATCTGTTGTCTGGCAACCCCACGCCGCTGGAAGACGACGAGACCACGCACTTTTCCATCATCGATGGCGAAGGCAATCGCGTTGGCGGCACTCAGACCGTCAACCTGCTGTATGGCTCGGGCCTGATCCCCAAGGGCACCGGCGTACTGCTCAACGACGAAATGGACGACTTTGCGCTCAAGCCGGGCACGCCGAACGCCTTTGGCGTGATGGGTTACGCGGCCAACGCGCCCAAGCCGGGCAAGCGCATGCTCAGCTCGATGACGCCCACCTTCATGGAATCGGCCGACAAGGCGATCGTGCTGGGTACTCCGGGCGGCAGCCGCATCATCACCATGGTGCTGCTCGGCATCCTGGGTTACGACGCGGGGCTGGATGCGCAGGCGGTCAGCGCGTTGCCGCGCTATCACCATCAGTGGTTGCCGGACGTCATCGACGCCGAAACCGACGCGTTCTCACCGCAGACCGCCAAGGGCCTGCAGGCGATGGGTCACGCGCTCAAACTGCCCGGCGATACGGCAGAAGGCGGGCGTGGTTCCAGTCACGTGTGGGGCAACCTGCAGACCGTGGAATGGGACAAGCGCAGCAATGTGCTCAGTGGCGGCAGCGACCCGCGTAACCCGGTGGGCAAGGCGGAAGTGCAGTTGGATGCGGCAGCGCGATAACCCGTCAGGTCCCTTGACCAAGCTGCGATGAAGTAGGTTGGGCTGATGTGGCGAGTGCGCTTGTTCGTGCCCCTGACCAGGACTGGCGGCATGCGGTCGTTAGTCACACTTCTGCGAGGTGTTCTGGTCTCCACTTGATGCAATCACCGCATGGTGATTGCAGCAAGCGCGGCCACGGCACTCTTGAACCCAGCAGCAACGCGTAGGCAGGCAGCACCTGACAGCATGTGCCAACGGTTCCTACGCAGCACCTACGCTCAACCGACAACAGCATTTCCTGTGTTGTCGGCTTGCAAGCGCCCACCTGCGGATGAGCAACTCAATTGAGTTTGATGTAGGTCCCTCTGTGCTGCGGGTCGTAGCACAGGGCTCCAGTCAGCGCTTTGCTTGTGGTGTTGCCTGGATCCTGTGGGTAGATGTGACAGGCAGTGTAGGGTGCTTGGGCTCCAGTGAACCTCAAGGTGAAATGCTGGTTGTCATCGGCGGGGCTGGTATGCACCCCGCCATTGGCCAAAATGATGACCTCGCAGACTGCTGCCTGCGCAAGTTCGCATCGACGCAATGTTGCCTGCAACGGCGCTCCGATGGCGGCGTACATGCCAGAGATCCAGTTGTTCTGCACTTGATTGGGGCTGGCATTCCACTGTTTGGATGCCAAGGCGGTCTGGCTTGAGGCTAGTAGCCCGAGCAACAGCGCGATCGGAAGGCGTTTCCAGCGCTGCGGATGCTGCGAGCACTGCGGCCCCGGCACGTTCGGGCTGCGAGGAGTCGACGAAATGGTTGGGTGGCTGGTCATCTGTGGTCCTTGGCAAAGAGAGCCCATGCCATAGCACTCGCAATCACAAGCGTCGGGCAGGGCAGTGCGATGGGAGGTGCGGCATTGCCGCAACGCCAATCTAGGCGCGTGGCAAGATGAAAAATTGGGGGAGATGACGAGGCTTGCGGTTGTTTCTATTGAAATTCGCGTGGGACGCGGCGCAGTTGTTTTTCCGCTACGCCAACTGGGTGCGAACGCCGACAGACTGCGATGCAGGCAGCAGAAAATTCGGGTGAATCGCGAGGGTGTCAGCGCGCAGTCGCGATTGCTGTCATCCGGCGATGTTGGCGATCCGTGCTTTGGAGCGACGACACGCCGGCGATGTCGGTGCGTCGCAAGATCTGTGCAGCTGCCCGCATCTCGCGCGCTCGCCCGGGCTTGTGGCAGCACCGACATCCGGCCACCATTGGGCGATGAACAATCTCAATCTGCTGATGATCACGGCCGCCGTCCTGCTTTCCCCCACTGCCTGTTCGGCACAGATCGCTACGGAAAAGACCGGCGGTTCGATCCACGTCAATCAACTCGGTTATCTGCCGGGCTCGGCCAAGTTGGCGGTGGTCGGCTTACCGCAGGGCGTGGCGCCGGGGGCGGACCGTTTCACGGTCGAAGATGCGCAGGGCCGCACGGTGTTGAAAGGCACGTTGCAACCGCCAGCGCTGTGGTCGCCGGCCGGGCAGCAGGCGCGGGTGGCGGATTTCTCCAGCGTGCGTGCGCCGGGCACCTACCGGTTGAAGATCGATGGGTTGCCGACCTCGGACGCATTTCCGATCAACGCGCATGCGTATCAGCCGGTGGTCGATGCCTCGCTGAAGGCGTTTTATTTCAATCGCGCCAGCACCGCGTTGCCGGCGCAGTTCGCCGGGCGCTATGCGCGTGCGTCTGGGCATCCGGACACGCAGGTACGCATCCATCCATCGGCGGCATCGGCCACGCGTCCGGCCGACAGCGTGATCAGTGCACCCAAGGGCTGGTACGATGCCGGCGATTACAACAAGTACATCGTGAACTCTGGCATCAGCACCTACACCTTGCTGGCGGCCTACGAGCACTACCCGGCGCTGTTCAAGGCGCAGGCCCTGACCATCCCCAACGACTCGCCCGGCGTACCCGGCATCCTGCAGGAAACCTGGTGGAATCTGGAATGGATGCTGGCCATGCAAGACCCGGCCGATGGTGGCGTGTACCACAAGCTCACCGACAAGCAGTTCGACGGTCTGGTAATGCCCGATCAGGCCAAGCAGCAACGCTACGTGGTGATGAAGACCACGGCGGCCACGCTGGATTTTGCAGCGGTAATGGCCGCGGCCAGCCGTGTGTATGCGCCGTTCGAAAAGCAGTATCCGGGTGTATCGGCGCGCATGTTGAAGGCGGCGCGTGATGCCTGGGCGTGGGCGCAGCAGCATCCGGATGTGATCTATCGCCAGCCCGATGACGTGCGGACCGGCGGCTATGACGATGCGCAGGTCGACGACGAATTCGCGTGGGCGGCGGCGGAGTTGTATGTCACCACCCGCGAGGATGGTTTCTACGATGCGATGCTGGCGCGCAATGTGCCGGCCAGCGTTCCGGGCTGGAGCAATGTAGGCGGCTTGGCCTGGATGTCGCTGGCCGCGCACCGCGACACGCTGACCGCGCATGCGGATCGTGCGCGCATCACGGGTGAGATCACCGGTCTGGCGCAGCACTTGACCGATCAATGGCAGGCATCGCCGTGGCGCCTGGCCATGACCGACAAGGATTTCGTCTGGGGCAGTAATTCCGCCGTACTCAACCGCGCGATGATGCTGTTGCAGGGCTATCGCCTGACCAAACAACGGACGACGCTGGATGCCGCGCAATCGCATCTGGATTACATCCTGGGGCGCAATCCGCTGGGGTTGTCGTTTGTCACCGGGGTAGGCCAGCGCACGCCGATGCATATCCATCATCGCCCCTCGGAGGCCGACGGCATTGACGCGCCGGTGCCGGGTTGGTTGGCCGGCGGCCCGCAGCCGGGCCAGCAGGACGCCAAGGACTGCAAGGTGCCGTATCCGTCCACGTTGCCGGCGCTGTCGTATCTGGATAACACCTGCAGTTACGCGAGCAATGAAGTCGCCATCAACTGGAATGCGCCGCTGGTGTATGTGAGTGCGGCCATCGAGGCCTCGACGCGCTGATGGCTGCCTGAGGTGTCTAGCAAGCTGCACGATCAGGCCGCAGCTCTACACTGTATTTAGTGGCTATCTCATGCGCGTGCGCAGGGGGGCTGTCCCTTCTCCCCTCGGGAGAAGGTGGCGCGTAGCGCCGGATGAGCGTACGGCGTCGGCAAGAACACTGGCATACCGTACCCTCACCCCAACCCCTCTCCCAATGGGAGAGGGGCTTGCCAAGCTGGTCTTTGACCAATCAGTCACCCCAACCCCTGCCCCATTGGGAGAGGGGCTTGCCAAGCGGGTCTTTGACCAATCAGTCACCCTAGCGAGTGACTCGTCGTCCCATTTCAGACTCGGTCGATCCTGAGGCTCCCGCTGCGACTCACTCCACCCGCGTTCCGAAAATTCGGTCGCCCGCATCGCCCAGGCCAGGCAGGATGTAGCCCTTTTCGTTGAGGTGGTCATCGATGGCGGCGGTGTAGACCTCCACATCCGGGTGCACGGCTTCCAGCGCTTTCAGACCTTCCGGCGCGGCGACCAGGAAGATGCCCTTGATGCGGCGGGCGCCGGCGCGCTTGAGCATGTCGATGGTGGCGATCAAGGTGCCGCCGGTGGCCAGCATGGGGTCCAGGATCAGCGCGTCGCGTTCTTCCAGGCGGCCGGTCAGGCGTTCGAAGTAGGGCACCGGTTGCAGGGTTTCTTCATCGCGTTGCAGGCCGACCACGCTGACGCGCGCGGCGGGGATCAGTGCCAGCACGCCTGGCAGCATGCCAAGGCCTGCGCGCAGGATCGGCACCAGGGTGATCTTGGCGCCGGCGATGCGCTGCACATCGACCGGGCCAGCCCAGCCCTGCTGCACGTGCGATTCGGTGTCCAGGTTGGCCGTGGCCTCGTAGGCCAGCAGGGTGCCGAGTTCGGTCACGAGTTCACGAAAGCCCTTGGTGCTCAAGGCGGCATCGCGCAGCAGGCCGATTTTGTGCTGGACGAGAGGGTGGCGGACTTCGACGATTTTCATGGGCAGCGACAGACGGGAGAGGCGCACAGTGTGCCGCAGCCATGCGTGGCGCTGCCACACATCGGGTGTGATCGCGCTTGCATATGTCATGTCGGTGAAACGTCGCAGACATAGTGTGTGCACCCATTCTTAACCGATTGGGGAAGCACTCGTGTTGAACAAGACTCCGCTCTGCCTGGCGATCACGCTGACGCTGGCAACCGCCGGCTGGGGCCCGCAGGCACAGGCGGCAGAGGCTGCTGCTGCCTCCGGCGCAGCCAGCGGTGCGGCGGCCATCGATCTGGAGCGGCTGGAAGTGCGCCCGCAGCTGGAAGCGCAGGAGCGCGCAGTCGATCTCAAGCGCGCGTCCGATGCGATCCAGGATGCAGTGGCCTCCGATGCGATGGGCCGTTACCCCGACAAGAATGTTGCAGAATCCTTGCAGCGCCTGCCCGGCGTCAGCGTTACCCGCGATCAGGGCGAAGGCCGCTTTGTGGTGATCCGCGGCCTGGATTCGTCGCTCAACAGCGTGACCATCGACGGCATGAGCATGGGCACGCCCGAAGACGGCACGCGCTCGGCGCCGCTGGACGTGATTCCGTCCGATTCCACCGAGCGCTTGAAAGTGGTGAAGTCGCCCACGCCGGACATGCCGGGCGATTCGATCGGCGGCGCGATCCAGGTGGAATCCACCTCCGCGTTCGATCGCGACGGGCGCACCCTGCGCGGTTCGATCGAAGGCAGCCATCAGTCGCTGTCGGGCAAGACCAGCCCCAAGGGCGCGTTCAATTACAGCGACATCTACAACGGCACCTTCGGTGTGGCGGTGGGTGTGAACTATCAGGACCGCGAGTTCGAATCGGACAACACCGAAGTGGCCTACGACGCCTTCGCCGGTGGCGCTGCCGATGACCTGTTCGCCGGCGAAGTGCAACGCCGCAAGTACTTCATCGAGCGCACCCGCATGGGTGCCAACCTCAATCTGGACTGGCGCCCGGATGCCGACAACCGCTACTACCTGCGCTCGCTGTACAGCCGTTTCGACGATGCCGAAACGCGCCAGCGCACCATCTTTGGCCTGGCCGATGGGCAGGTAAGCGCCAACGGCGATGGCACCTACAACGTGGCCGATCTGCCGGCAGACAGCATTGCCAAGCGTGTGCGCTACCGCACCAAGAAGGAAGACAACACGGCGATCAGTTTCGGCGGCGAAAACCGCCTGAGCAGCGCCACGCTCGATTACAAGGTGGGCTACACCAAGACCACCGAGCGGGTGAACGATGAGATGGAAGCGCGCTTCGACTACGACGGCGACGACCTGTCGGCCACCGTGGATCAGCGCAGTGGCATCCCGCGGCTGGGTTTCTCCGATAACGGATGGCAGAGCAACCAGGACTTCGTGTTCGACCGCTTCGTGCTGGCGCCCAAAACGGTGGACGACAGCGAGCACAGTGCGCAGGTCAATGTGCGCTTCGACGGCGAACATTCCAGCCTGAAGATGGGGGTGCTCGGTCGCTGGCGCGAACGCGATGTGGACGTCAACGAACAGGAACTGCGGCGTGGCCCGGCGATCGATCTGAGCAGCTGGACTACCGCCGCGCCGGAGCACCGTGGCGGCACCTTGGGCGAAAGCATCGGTTCGGACGGCATGCGCCGCTACTGGCGTGCGTCGGGTGGTCTGTACAGCGCACGTCCGCAGGAAGTGGGCGGCAATGTGCAGACCTCTCTGCAGGACGACTACACCGCAACCGAAGACGTGTTCGCCACGTATGCGATGGGCACCTGGGATATTGGGGCGTTGCGCATGATTGCCGGCGTCCGCGTGGAGAATACCCAGTTCAACGCCACCGGTAACCAGGTGGACGTTGCCGAAAACGGCCGCACCGCCACGGTAACGCCGCGCCAAGCCTCCAGCAGCTACACCAATGTGTTGCCGGGCCTGCATCTGCGTTACGACAGCGGCAACGATTGGGTGTTGCGGTTTGCAGCCAACAAGACCTTGTCGCGCCCGTCGTTCGGCGATGTGTCGCCACGCGTTAGCATCAACCGCGGCGATGAAGAAGTGAGCATCGGCAACCCGGACCTCAACCCGTATCGTTCCACCAATCTGGATCTGTCGTTCGAAAAATACATCGGCAGCACCGGGCTGGTGTCGCTGGGCGTGTTCAACAAGTCGATCGACGATTACATCGTGCAGACCCTCAGCACCACCGATGCCGAATTTCCTGGCCTGCAGGTGACGCGCTCGATCAATGGCGACACCGCCAAGGTGCGCGGCGCCGAGTTCAATTGGCAGCAGACGCTGGACTTCCTGCCCGAAGGCTGGAACGGCGTGTTGGTCGGTGCCAGCGCCACCGCCCTGGACAGCGACTTCGACCCGGGCCTGAGCAATCGCGCCGGCGACGATTTCATGCTGCCGCGCTCGTCCAAGCGCATCTACAGCGGCCATCTGGGCTATGAAAAATACGGCTTCAGCGCACGTGTGGCGGCGGTGTATCGCAGCGAATATCTGGACACCATCGGCCAGAGCCGCGCGTACGATATCTATGTCGCCCCGCACACCCAGCTGGATGTCAGCATGAGTTATCAGTTCAACAGCCACGTCAGCCTGTATCTGGAAGCGCAGAACCTGCTGGATGAGCCATTGGAGCTGTATCAGGGCGTGCCCTCGCGCACGCTGCAGAACGAAGAGTACGGCCGCACCTATGCGCTGGGCCTGAAGGTGGCGCTGTGATGCGGGCTGGCGTATTGCTGCACTCCACACTGCTTGCGAGCGCGTTGCTATTGGCAGGCTGTGCGACCAAGCCGGTCGACCGCGAAGCCGACGAAGCGTTGCTCACCGACCCCATGCTCAGCGAAGCGAAGGTGGCGCATGAAGTGGTGCCGGAAGCCTTCATCACCGCATTGACGCCGTCCGACAATCTGGATTCGCCGGCCAGCTGGATCGCGCCCGATGGCCGCCGCTGGGTGATCGCCACGTCCAAGGCCACGCATGCGCTGGTGGTATTCGATGGCGACAGCGGCAAGCGGCTGCGCGTGGTCGGCGGCAAGGGCAAGGCGCTGGGCAAGCTGGATCGGCCCAATGGGATTTCGGTGGTCGATGATCTGGTATTCGTGGTCGAGCGCGACAACCGCCGCGTGCAGGTGTTTTCGCTGCCGGAGTTCAAGCCGCTGACCACGTTCGGCCAGGACGACTTGCGCGAGCCTTACGGATTGTGGGTGCGCAAGCATGACGGCGGCTACGAGGTGGTGGTCAGCGACAACTACATGTCGCCGGCCAACAAGGACCAACCGCCGCTGCTGGCCGAGCTGGGCCAACGCTTCCGTCGTTATCAGTTGAATGCGGCAGGGCAGGGCTGGCAGTCACGTCTGACGCAGAGTTTTGGCGACACCACCGAAGCCGGTGCGGTGCGCATCGCCGAGTCGGTATTCGGCGATGAGGCCAATGCGCGGCTGCTGATTGCCGAAGAAGATGTGGCGGTGGGCACGCAGTTGCGCGAGTACGGCATGGACGGGCGCTATCGCGGGCGCGACGTGGGCGCCGGGCTGTTCAAGGCGCAGGCCGAGGGGTTGACCTTGCTGCAGTGCGCTGATGGCAGCGGCTACTGGATCGCCACCGATCAGTTCAAGGATCGCAGTGTGTTCCAGGTGTTCGATCGCAAAACACTGGCGCATGTGGGAGCCTTCGCCGGTCGTGTGACCGCCAATACCGATGGCGTGTGGCTGGATCAACGCGGCGATGCGCGCTTCCCAGGCGGCGTGTTCTACGCGCTGCACGACGACCAGGCGGTGGCCGCGTTCGATTGGCGCGACATCGCACGCACCCTGCGCCTGAAGGACTGCGCACCATGAGTGCCGCGCGTACCGCGTGCTACGCAGCGCTTTCGTTGATGGCGTTTGCTGCCAGCCACGCGCTGGCTGGCGAGCGCACCGCCGAGCCGAATACGCAGGTGCCGGCCGGGTCCACCCATTACGTGGCCGACGGCTTCCCGGACCGCATCGTCGCCACGCCCGCACAGGACGCGGCCACCGGCTTCGCGGTCGCCTGGCGCACCGATGCCAGCGTCGATCAGCCGTGGCTGGAACTGGTGATTGCCGGCGATTCGCCGGACGTCGGCACGCCGCGGCGTCTACGTGCCAGCACCGCCAAGCTGAGCAGCGAAAATGGCCGCTCGCACCATCATCGCGCCGACGTCGATGGACTCAAGCCCGACACGCTGTACGCCTACCGCGTGCAGGGCCATGGCACCTGGGGCGCGTGGAATCACTTCCGCACCGCGGCCACGGCGCAGACCCCGCTGACGTTGCTGTATTTCGGCGATACCCAGAACAAGAATCTCAGCCTGGTCTCGCGGGTGATCCGCCAGGCCTGGCGCTCGGCGCCGGATGCGCGGCTGGCGCTGTTTGCCGGCGATCTGGTCAGCGGCAAGGACGGCCAGGGCGACAACGAATGGGCTGAGTGGTTCGAAGCCGGGCGCTGGTTGCTGGAAGGCACCGCAGTGGCGCCGGCACCGGGCAATCACGAGTACCACGAAGAGGGCGACGAGACCCCGCAGGCCACCCGCACCCTGGGCAGCCATTGGCCGGTAACCTTCGCGTTGCCGCGTAACGGGCCGTCGGCCACGGCGCGCACCAGCTATTGGTTCGACTACCAGGGCGTGCGCATTGCCGTGCTCGATGGCACCTCGGTGCTGGACCTGGGCACCGGGCCGGTGCAGGCGCAATGGCTGGACAAGGTGCTCGCCGACAATCCGCACCCGTGGTCGATCGTGCTGATCCATCAGCCGTTCTTTTCGCCGCGCGCCGATCGCGAGAACGAAAAACTGGTCGAGCAGGTCTTGCCGGTGATCCGCCGGCACAAGGTGGATCTGGTGCTGCAAGGGCATGACCACACCTACGGCCGGCGCGGCGACCAGGCCGGGCAGGCCACGCCGGTGTTCGTGGTGTCGGTCGCCGGGCCCAAGCAGTACCGGCTCTCGGACATGGCGCGCAAGACCATGCGCCCGGTGGGCGAAGACACCCAGCTGTATCAGGTACTGCGCATCGACAACCAGCAGTTGGTCTACGAATCGCGCACCGCTACCGGCCGCCTGTACGACGCGTTCGAACTGCGGCGCGACGCAAGCGGTGGCAAGCGGCTTGTCGAGCACGAGCAAGGGCGTATCGCACCGCGCGATTGCCCGCGCACCGCCACGCTCAAGGGCCGCGCGGATCGCTGCTGGGAGTGAGTTGAGCAGGCGCGTAAGCGTGAGCGAGCGTGTGCCCCATGGCGGTGACGCCATCCCGAAGATGGCGACGTGTGCCCTGGCGCGTAAAGCGCCTGCACCGCGCAGCGGCGCACTGCATATTCAACTGAGCGCGACTGCTGCGAGGTCGAGCGGCTAACATCACCACCGCGTTCACCACCAGGCGGGCGCAGTCGGTGCTCGATGTGGCCTATACCAAGTGCATAATCTGCATCGGAGCGCGCCATCCATGCGCATCTGACGACTGCGCGTTGCGTTTTATTGGCCGCTTTAAATATGACAAAACGGCGAAGGTTTCATCGGGCATTCGATGGAGTTTATGCATCGTTTCAAAACTTCGCGGATGCATCGATTCTATCGATGAAAAATGCGATTGTTCATCAGGTAATGTGAATTACATCACATCATTAGTGCGACTACGGTTGGCGCAGCTGAGTCGCCAACCGAGTAGCCGATTCGATGCGGTGCTGCGGTGACGGCTCTGGCTCCCCCAGCCCACCGAGTCGCCCCCCATGATTCCCCAATTGATTCACCTGACCGCACCCACCAAGCACTTGCTGTGGGAGGAGCGCCGAGTTTGCGATCGTTTGCAGCGTTTGTTGCCCGGATGGACCTGTCACGTCTGGGACGATGCCGATAACTCTGAACTGATGCGACGTGCGTTTCCCGAGTTTGCCCAGCGCTACGAGCGCATCCGTTTTGGCGTGATGAAAGCGGACATCGCGCGCTGTGCGTACATGCATGCGCACGGCGGTTTCTACTTCGATACCGACTACAAGCTGCTGCGTCCGCTCGGTGCGGAGGTCCTGTCGCAGCAATGCGTGCTTCCCATTGAAGAAGGCACGCCCGACAACGACGACTTCAAGATCGGTAACGCCGTCTTCGGCTCCGAAGCGGGGCATCCGTTCTGGGGCGCGTTCATCGAGCACATTTTCAATGTGCATGCGCCGGAAACGCTGGAAGACCACCGCGAGATTCCAATGATCTCCGGCCCGCGCGGGCTCACCCGCTTCTACAACGCGCATGCCGGGCAGTTCGCCGGCATCGTGTTCCCGCCGCGCAACGCCTTCCACCCGGATCGCACCTGGTTCGGGCTTGGCCATCGTGGTGGCCAGATCGCCGTTGGCTCGCACTTGTGCTGGGCGTCGTGGCGCGGCAAATCGCCACACCGTGCCGTGACCAATTATCTGCGCCGCAAGTTGAGCGCTGTGCCGATCTGATTGGTGCGTTTGTTGTTGCGACACGGCCATCGGCCTGGGCGAAGGCGGCGCAGGTCGAAGGTGTTTAGCCGATTCGCGAAGCACGTTGCTGGCGATTCATGCAAGCGAAAGCTTGCACGCCAGATTGGCTTCGCATTGCACCTTGCAGTTGTTGTGCGAGGGGCGATGGGCGAGGTGAGAGGCGGGCTTCGCAACAGCCTGGCGTCTGCTTGAACACGGTCGATGCCTTGCGCAACGACCGCCGGTGCCGACCACGCTGCCAAACCAAACAACGCGGCGCAGATGGCAACTCCAACACCCAATCGGGCAACGCACCGGCTGCAGTTGCGCAGCCGATGCATCGCCCGGCGCGGATCAGGCGGCCTCGGCCTGCACCTGGCGCGGGCCTTCCTTCAATGCGCGTGCGATCAGGCCGACCAGCAGATCCAGTTCGTCTTCGTCCATCGCAAAGTGCGGGGTGAAGCGCAGCGAGTTCTCGCCGCCGTGGATCACGTTGACGCCGCGATGGCGCAGCCACTCTTCTGTGGAGCCAGCGCCATAGCACTTGAACTGCGGCGCCAGTTCGCAGGAAAACAGCAGCCCGGTGCCTTGCACCTTGGTGATCAGGCCGCCCAGTTCGGACTGCAGCGCCTGCAGCTTGGCAATCGCCTGTGCGCCGCGGGTGCGGATGTTGTCGCGCACTGCTGGGGTGAACAACGCCAGCGTGGCGCAGGCCACATCGAGCGCGCGCGGGTTGGTGGTCATGGTGTTGCCGTAGGTGCCCTTGCGGTACACCTGCGCGGCGTGCTCGGTCACCGCCAGCACCGACAACGGGTACTGCGCGGCGTTGAGCGCCTTGGAATAGGTTTCTAGATCCGGCGGGTCGAGCTGCTCGAAGCCGGGGTAGTCCACCACCGACAGCACGCCGTGCGCACGCAGGCCGGCCTGGATGGAATCCACCAGCAGCAGGCTGCCGTGCGAGCGGGTGAGCGCGCGTGCGGCGGCGTAGAACTCGGCCGGCAGCGCACGCCCCGGGTCGCCTTCGCCCATCACCGGTTCCAGGAACACCGCTTCGATAAACCAGTGGTTGCGCACGGCTTCTTCGAAGGCGCGCTCCAGGGCGGCCACGTCATAGGGCGCGATCGCAATCACCGAATCTTCGTCGCGGTAGCTGGCCAGATACTTGTTGTAGGTCTTGCGGCTGGAATCCGAATACAGCCCCGGTCGGTCGGTGCGGCCATGGAAGCTGCCCTTGACCACCAGGCGCTTGATGGTGGCCCCGGCATGCCGCGCGCCCGGGTCGGTGTGCAGCTTGGCGTTGGTATCGACGATGCGCGCGGCCAGGCCCACCGCTTCGGAGCCGGAGTTGAGACACATGAAACGGGCGAACGGGCAGCCCCCGCGGGTGTGACCGATCTCGGCGCGCAGGGCGCGGTCCAGCCGGCGCTGCGCCAGGCTGGGGGTCATCACATTGGCCATTACCTGCGGGCGCGCCATCGCCTCCAGCACCGGCTCCGGGGTGTGGCCGAAGCCCAGCATGCCGTAGCCGCCGGCGTCGTAGAGCACCGCGCCCTTGAGCGTGATCACCCAAGGCCCACGCGCAGCCAGCGCCACGTAGGGCGTCACCGCATCGTCGGCGTAGAAGTTGATGAAGCCGTCCTGCACGGCGGCGATCTGGTCGCCTTCGTCCAGATCGAGCAGGTCGGCAGCGTCATCGCGCACCTGCGCGTATTCGGCGCCAGCGGCGTCGATGGCGTGGGCCAGGTCCGGATGGTTGGCGGCCAGACGCACGATGGCGGCATCGTCCAGGCCATCGGTCAGGCGGCGGCCGGCGTGGGCACGCAGCGGGGCGAGCGGGGCGAGGACGGACATGGCGCATCTCCTGCATTGACGTTGTCCTTCCTATTATCGGCAGACGATCGGCGTTTGGCAGCGTGAATTTAGGCGTGATGTACGGTATTTTCGTCGATTCGCCGAACCGGATGCGCATTGTGAAAATCACCCCGTCCGACGAACGCCTGTTGTCGCTGCTGCGCGAGGACGCGCGTGCGTCCACTGCACAGATCGCGCGCCGGCTCGGCTTGTCGCGCACCACGGTGCAAAGCCGCATCGAAAAGCTCGAACGCGATGGCGTGATCAGCGGCTACACCGTGCGCACCCACGACGACTACGAACAGGGCCGCATCCGCGCGCACATCCTGATCACCGTGCTGCCCAAGAAGATGCCGGCCGTGGTCAAGGCCTTGCGCGACATCGCCGAGGTGCGCCTGCTGCACTCGGTCAGCGGCGCCTACGACCTGATCGCGCTGGGCGTGGTCGGCGGCGTCAACGAGATGGACGTGCTCACCGACGCGATCGGCGCGATCGACGGGGTGGAGCGCACTACGACCTCAATCATCCTGTCGACCAAGTTCGAGCGGTGAGGGGCGGGGAGTCGGGAATCCTGAGGGTCATGATTCGCGAGCTAGCAAGCCCCTCTCCCCCCGGGAGAGGGGTTGGGGTGAGGGTACGGGGCGAAGCCTCTGCACTATTTGAGCGCATCAGGCTTCGCTCGCACCCTCATCCGGCGCTGCGCGCCACCTTCTCCCGCCCGGCGGGAGAAGGACAAGCAGTCGAGCTGCCGCTCAAGCCSCTCTCCCCTCGGGAGAGGGGTTGGGGWGAGGGTACGGGGCGAAGCCCATGTGGCATTTCAACTCCATGAGGCTTCGCTCGYACCCTCATCCGRCGCTGCGCGCCACCTTCTCCCGACGGGAAAAGGATCTGCGACCTCCGCGACCTCCGCGGGTCTTGTTTGCTTGGAGGAAAAGGCTGCCAAACCTGCCTGTGCATGTCCCGCTAAACTAGTGCCCCCAAACCGCTGCACCGCCACGCCTTGAAGAAGTCCGATTTCAACTATTCGCTCCCCGACGAGCTGATCGCCCAGGCGCCGCTGGCCGAGCGTGCGGCCAGCCGTCTGCTGGTGGTGCCCAAAGCGCCTGCAGACTTCAGCGACCGCCAGGTGCGCGATCTGCCCGAGCTGTTGCAGCCGGGCGATCTGCTGATCTTCAACGACACCCGCGTCATCCCGGCGCGGCTGTTCGGGCAGAAGGCCAGCGGTGGGCGGGTGGAAATCCTGATCGAGCGCCTGCTGGGCGAACGCGAGGCGCGGGTGCAGATCGGCGCGAGCAAGTCGCCCAAGGCCGGCAGCCTGATCGCGCTCGACGCGGGTGGCCAGGCCGAGGTGCTGGGGCGCGATGGCGAGTTTTATCTGCTGCGCTTCGAGATCCCGTTGCCGCTGGAGCAGTGGCTGCCCGAGGCCGGCCGCCTGCCGCTGCCGCCCTACATCCGCCGTGAGCCGGGGCTGGAAGACCGCGAGCGCTACCAAACCGTGTTTGCGCGCGAGGTCGGTGCGGTCGCCGCGCCCACCGCCGGCCTGCATTTCGACGAGCAGCTACTGGCGCGCTTGCGCGAGCGCGGGGTCGAGTTCGGCCACGTCACGCTGCATGTCGGCGCCGGCACGTTTCAGCCGGTGCGGGTGGATGCGCTCGACCAGCACGTGATGCATAAAGAGTGGCTCAACGTCGGTGCCGCGCTGGTGGAGCAGGTGCGTCGCACGCGTGCCCGTGGCGGCCGCGTCATTGCCGTGGGCACCACGGTGGTGCGCTCGCTGGAAAGCGCCTGGCGCAAGACCGATGCCGCACCCGATGGCGAATTGCTGCCGTTCGCCGGCGAAACCCAGATTTTCATCCTGCCCGGCTACCGCATCCGCAGCGTCGATGCGATGGTCACCAACTTCCATCTGCCCGAAAGCACGCTGCTGATGATGGTCTCCGCCTTCGCCGGCCGCGAGCGCATCTTCGCCGCCTACGCGCACGCCATCGCACAGCGCTATCGCTTTTTTTCTTACGGCGATGCGATGTTGTTGTGGGGTAGGGACTGGGGAATCGGGAATGGGGAATCGTAAGGCGCGTCCGCCGAACGATCAGCCACCTGCCAACCGCTCTTCCCATTCCCGATTCCCGACTCCCCATTCCCGGCCTTTCAATGTCCCGACTTCAGTTCCAGCTCCAGACCACCGACGGCCACGCGCGCCGTGGCCGCCTGACCTTTCCGCGCGGCACGGTGGAAACCCCGGCGTTCATGCCGGTGGGCACCTATGGCTCGGTCAAGGGCATCCTGCCCGAGCAGATCCGCGCGCTGGGGGCGGAGATCATCCTGGGCAACACCTTTCATCTGTATCTGCGCCCGGGACTGGATGTGATCGGCGACCACGGTGGCTTGCACGGGTTTGCGCGCTGGGATGGGCCGATCCTCACCGATTCCGGCGGGTTTCAGGTGTTCTCGCTGGCCCATCGCCGCAAGATCACGGAGCAGGGCGTGACCTTTTCCTCGCCCACCGATGGCGCGCGGGTGTTCCTGGGCCCGGAAGAGAGCATGCAGATTCAGAAGGTGCTCGATTCGGACATCGTGATGATCTTCGACGAGTGCACGCCGTACCCGGCCACCGAGGACGTCGCGCGGCGCTCGATGGAGCTGAGCCTGCGCTGGGCGCAGCGCTCGCGCGATGCGCATGACGGATTGGGCAACGACGCGGCGCTGTTCGGCATCGTGCAGGGCGGGGTGCACCCGGACCTGCGCAGCCGCTCGCTGGAGGGCCTGCACGCCATCGGCTTCGATGGCTACGCCATCGGCGGTTTGGCGGTGGGCGAGCCCGAGCACGAGCGCAACGCCATGCTCGAACACCTGCATCCGCAGCTGCCGGCCGACCGCCCGCGCTATCTGATGGGCGTGGGCCGGCCAGAAGACCTGGTGGAAGGCGTGGCGCGCGGCGTGGACATGTTCGACTGCGTCATGCCCACCCGCAACGCGCGCAACGGCCACTATTTCACCTCGTTCGGCACGGTGCGCATCCGCAACGCCAAATACGAACGCGACCTGGACACCATCGAGCCGGGCTGCGGTTGCCATGCCTGCAGCAGCGGCTACACGCGCTCCTACCTGCGTCACCTGGACCGCTGCAACGAGATGCTGGCCCCGATGCTGGGCACCATGCACAACCTCTGGTACTACGAAAAACTGATGGCAGACATGCGTGCGGCGATCGCGGCGGGAACCTTTGTGCAGTTCCGGCGGTCCTTCTATGCGGCACGCGGCGCCACCACGCCGCCGTTGCCGGGGGAAACCAGCTGAGCCCTTCCGTCCGTGCCCTCGGCGCGGACGGGGTGGAACCCGCGTGGCATAATTCCCGGCTGTTCCGCTCTGGCGGTACCTGAATAGCGAGTGGGCCCGTGGGGCGCGCTGGCACCAAACTAGGATGCACTGAATGAATTTGCTCGATTTCCTGATCCCGGTCGCCCAGGCGCAAGCCACAGGTGGCGCGCCGGCCGCCGGCCCGATGGGGAGCCTGTCCACCTTCGCGCTGCCGATCATCCTGATTGCGGTCATGTATTTTTTGATGATTCGTCCGCAGATGAAGCGTCAGAAGGAGCACAAGTCGCTGCTGGACAAGCTGGCACGCGGCGATGAAGTCATCACCTCCGGCGGCGTCGCTGGCGTGATTGCCGACATCGGCGACAACTTCATCACCGTGGAAGTGGCCGACAACGTCCGCATCCGCGTGCAGAAGAGCGCGGTGGGCCATGTGCTGCCGAAGGGCACGCTGAAGTCCGCCAGCTGAGTCGGGCTATCGGCCTCGGGTACCGTCTGGCGCTGCCGGCCGGTGCTCGAAAACGCCAGGGGCCGCTCGTACACTCCGCTGTCGTCGCGCTGCCGATGCCTGCGTTGGGTTGCTCAAGACGTCGCTGCAATTGAAGGCCTGCAATACCACCGCTGCGCGCACCGTCAGGCGGGCGCAGTCGGTGCACGGAGTCGGAATGCGCCACTCGGCGTTTTCGCTCCGCGCACTGCCCGTATCCACCGGATGACCGCTCGCGACGTTGTATTGGCCGCTTGAAGTCGTTCTCACTGCTAGGCGCGGCGCCGGGATGGTGCTGTGCGGGACTGTCGCAATGCTCGAATTTCCTCGCTGGAAGTATTTCCTGATCCTGCTGGTGCTGGCGGTCAGCGCGTTGTATGCGCTGCCCAACATCTATCAGAAAGACCCGTCCGTGCAGATCACCGCCAGCCGCGGTGCACAGCTCGACGACGCATTGCGCAGCCGCATCGACGGCGAGCTCAAGGGCGCGGGCATCACGCCCAAAGCCGTCACCAAGGAAGGCGACAGCCTGATGGTGCGCCTGTCCTCGTTGCAGGCGCAGACCCGCGCCAACGATGTGCTGCGTCAGCAGCTGGGCGAGAACTACACGGTGGCGCTGAATCTGGCCTCCACCGTGCCGGAGTGGCTGGCCAAGCTGGGCGGCAAGCCGATGGTGCTGGGCCTGGACCTGGTCGGCGGCGTGCACTTCGCCATGCAGGTCGATCAGAAGGCTGCAGTGGAAAAGCGGATCGAAGGCTTTGCCGAAGACATCCGCACCACCTTGCGTGACGGCCGCATCGCGTATCGGGCGGTCGAGCGTCGCGGCGACAACAGCATCCAGATCAGCCTGGGCGAGGGCGCCAGCGCCGATGCGGCGCGCACCGCGCTGGCCAAGGCGCAGCCGTTGCTGACCTACGACGTCAGCGGCCAGAACATCGCAGTGAAGGTGCCGGAGGCCGAGCTCAAGCAGATCGCCAGCGGCGCGATCGAGCAGAACCTCACCACCTTGCGCAATCGCGTCAATGCGCTGGGCGTGTCCGAGCCGACCATCCAGCGCCAGGGCGAAGACCGCATCGTGGTCGAATTGCCCGGTTTGCAGGACACCGCCGAGGCCAAGCGCCTGATCGGCGCCACCGCCTCGCTGGAATTCCGCGCGGTGGTCGACGGCAATGCCGAAGACGCAGTGCGCAGCGGCAGCATCCCGCCGGAAGCCAAGGTTTACCGCGTGCGCGATACCGGCGCGCCGGTGTTGCTCAACAAGCGCGCGCTGGTGACCGGCGACCAGATGGTCAGTGCCAGCGTCAGCAACGACCAGAACGGCATGCCCGCCGTATCGGTGACGCTCAACAACGTCGCCGGCCAGCGCATGCTCGACTACACCAGCGCCAACGTCGGCAAGCTGATGTCGGTGGTGTACATCGAGCGCATCCCCACCGTGACCATGGTCGACGGCAAGGAAGTGCGTAGCGTTCGGGTCAAGGAAGAAGCCTTGTCGCCGACCCGCATTGCCGGCGTGTTCGGCAAGAACTTCCAGACCACCGGTCTGGAGAAGGTGGAAGCCGAGAACCTGGCCAAGCTGCTGAAGTCCGGCTCGCTGGCTGCGCCGATGGATTTTGTCGAGGAATACGTGATCGGCCCGAGTCTGGGTGCGGAAAACGTGGAGCGCGGCGTCACTGCGGTGGTGTACTCGTTCCTGTTCACGCTGGTGTTCTTCACCATCTACTACCGCGTGTTCGGCGCGATCACCTCGGTGGCGCTGCTGTTCAATCTGCTGATCGTGGTGGCGGTGATGTCGCTGTTCGGCGCCACCATGACGCTGCCGGGTTTTGCTGGCCTTGCCCTGTCGGTCGGTCTGTCGGTGGACGCCAACGTGCTGATCAACGAGCGTATCCGCGAAGAGTTGCGGCTGGGCGTGCCGGCCAAGTCGGCGATTGCCGCGGGTTATGAAAAGGCCGGCGGCACCATCCTGGACGCCAACCTCACCGGTTTGATCGTGGCGGTGGCCCTGTATGCGTTCGGCACCGGCCCGTTGAAGGGCTTCGCGCTGACCATGATGATCGGTATTTTCGCCTCGATGTTCACCGCGATCACCGTGTCGCGTGCGCTGGCGGTGCTGATCTACGGCAGCCGCAAGAAGCTGAAGACCGTCGCTATTTGAGATGCGAGTCCGGCCTCGACCCTGCAGCAGAGCTGTAGCGGTCGAGGGATGAATCCCTTCGCAAGCGTTGCGCATCCCGAGGGTGCGTAACGTCTAAACGGAAGATCTTTTCCATGAAATTGTTCCCGCTCCATCTCATTCCCAACGACACCAAGATCGATTTCATGCGCCCGCGCAAGCCGGTGCTGATCCTGATGCTGATCCTGGCAGTCGCTTCGGTCGGCATCATCGTCGGCAAGGGCTTCAATTACGCGCTGGAATTCACCGGCGGCACGCTGGTGCAAACCAGCTTCCAGAAAACGGTGGATGTGGACCAGGTGCGCGAGCAGCTGTCCAAGGCCGGCTTCGAAAACGCACAGGTGCAAAACGCCCGCGGCGGCAACGAGGTGATGATCCGTCTGCAGGCGCGTGAGCAGCACAACAACCGGGACGATGCTGCGCGCACCGTTGCCGAAGAAGTGCGCAAAGCGGTCAGCACCGAGCAGAATCCGGCCACCGTGCAGCCAGGCGAGTTCGTCGGCCCGCAGGTCGGCAAGGACCTGGCCTTGAACGGCGTGTACGCCACGGTGTTCATGCTGGTGGGCTTTTTGATCTACATCGCCTTCCGTTTCGAGTGGAAGTTCGCGGTGGTGGCCAGCGTGACGGCGTTGTTCGACTTGCTGGTGACGGTGGCCTTCGTGTCGCTGACCGGTCGCGAGTTCGATCTGACCGTGCTGGCCGGTCTGTTGTCGGTGATGGGCTTTGCGATCAACGACATCATCGTGGTGTTCGACCGTGTGCGCGAAAACTTCCGCGGGTTGCGTGTGGAACCGCTGGAAGTGTTGAACCGTTCGATCAACCAGACGCTGTCGCGCACGATCATCACCGCGGTGATGTTCTTCCTGTCGGCATTGGCGCTGTACATCTACGGCGGCGAATCGATGGAAGGTCTGGCCGAGACGCACATGATCGGTGCGGTGATCGTGGTGATCTCCTCGGTGATCGTGGCGGTGCCGATGCTGAGCATCGGGCCGTTTGCGGTGACCAAGCAGGATCTGCTGCCCAAGGCCAAGGATGTGGAGGCGCTGGCGCGTCGCCCCTGATTGGTTGAGTGGCAGAGCTTCACGAAAAAACCGCGCATTGCGCGGTTTTTTCGTTTCTGGCGGTGGACGTCGTGACTGCATGGTGTGCACTGTGACGCCACTACTCAAGATTGTGATCACTAGGGATTTCGTCGGACACGTGATGCCGATCGATACGCGGTACGTCGCGGGAGAGAAACAACAGCACCGCCAACGCCCGCTTCTGTGTGCCCCAGACACCTGTGCCTGGATCGCCAAGCAGGTGAGGAACGTCTCGACCTCCACTTGGCCCATCTGCACCAAATAACGCTTGCCGCTGGTCAGGGTGAAGCGCCGTATCCAACTCAGATAGGCCTGCTCGGTGTGCAGGCTGCAGTGCCGTACCCGCGGGCGGTCGCGCACCTGATCCAGCAGCTTCGGCCCCGACCGCGCTGTTACGCCTCCATCTCCCGGGATGTAATTCATACGCCTGCTCAACAGTTGGGTGACATCACCAGCATCGACGTCGGGCTTGGCCCCAGCTATCAGGTAAGCGATTGATATTCATTGGGAAGAGCCTATTCCCTCGCGTCCGCGGATTACGGATACTAGGTGCAGCACCGCGTTTAGGCGGTCCAATAGTAGTTAGTCCCAATGGAAGAGTTGGCGAGCTGAAAATGGAAAGATTTCTTAGAGGGCTTTTCGCAACCATCCTATTTGCTGCTTTGGCTTACCTTCCCTGGTACTACTGGGAAGCCTCACGTCTCGTCATGCGCGGCGAGGCGCCTGCAGGTACGCTGGGGATTGGTTCTCAAAGTGCAGCAGAATCTATCTGGTGGCTCATGGGACTGGGAATGCTCTTATGGATACCGTTGTCTCTGGCGATAGCGGGCATGGCTTCGTTGGCCTTTCTTGCGCTTACTCACACCAAAAACTGAATGGTTGCGCCGCAAGGTTGAAGGCCGCGCGCAAACTGCAAGCCTAACAATTCATTCAAGCCGAACTGGCTTCGCAAGTCGGCTTAATTCAGGCGTTAGGCGGATGATCAGAGATAATCGTAACTGAGACTTTTCATGGACAACTATCAGCTTGTTACATCGCCCCTATGCCGCTCCGTCACGACCGATGGCCGCACTGTTCGCCTAGAGATCTATCGCGGGCCCGACACCGACTGGACTCTTGAGGCTCTTGATGAGTTCAACAACTCCACCGTCTGGGATGCCCTATTCGCAACGGACCAGGCCGCACTCGACGAGGCTTTGCGCACTATTCGGGATGAGTGCATTGACTCCCTCATTGGTCCGCCCAGCGGCGTCCATTAATGGATCAGCCGTCTCACAATTCATTCAATTCGAAATTGCTTCGCAACTCGGCTTAATTCAGGCGTTAGGCCGTGGCGGAGCAAATGCGTTGTTGGTTGCCGCTTCGGTGAGTTCGCAGGCGTGCATGCGGTTGGCTCCGGACAGCAGTCATCACCGTTGCTGGTTGCGGTAAGTTCGGTGCTCGCCTTGGCACGTCGTTCCCGCGCTGCGCTCGGTGCAGTTGGCTTCGGTGGCATCACGCGCCACTGCATCGCCGGGCAAGCTCCCTCCCGCAAGCTGTGGCACACTCGGTCCAGGCGGCAGTGCTGGGGAGCATGGTTGCACCATCCAACCTTTGCGGCCACTCACTGCCTAACAACTCATTCAAGCCGAAGTTGCTTCGCAACTCGGCTTAATTCAAGCGTTAGGTTTCACAACACATGCGCACATCTCCTCTTTACCGTTCCGTCAACACTCGGACTCATGGCGTGAAACACGGCATAGGTGGAGAGTTTCGGCACAGTCGGAACTCGCAGAAGTCGACTAGCAGCGAAGTGGCGCGCGAATCGATGAACGGTCGGCTAAAGCACGGCCGTGACTACACGCCACTCTTTCGCTTTCTACTGTCAAAGGTTGGTGAGCCTTGGGATCAAATATACGCAGAGGCCAAGTCACGGCTAGACACAACTGATCCGATATTTTGGCTTGTCGCACGATGTGAAGAACAGCGGGAGGAGTTCGTGCGCGTCGACGAGAGTAGCTATTTCAGCGGACTATACATTGATGAAGACGGCGTTCTACAACTGGTAAACTCAAACCTGAGATCCAAAGACATGACACCATTCTGCGTGTGTTGCACGCACACACTGAACGGCCTTCGGTTCGGTACGCCAGATTAGAGAAGCACTTAGGCGCAGCCGTTCCAGGAGCAGCCTAACAATTCATTCGAGCCGACGCCGCTTAGCGACGCGGCTTAACTCAGGCGTTAGGCCACATGAGAAAGTTTGCAGCGATCATAGTTCTAGGCCTCGTAGCAGGAGTAGCGTCCGCTCACCAAGATCGCATTCTGCCAATTGGTGCAGATGGCGCTCTGGGTGCTATTCCTGACAGGTATGGGCCCGTTAAAGTGCGTATCTCGCGCGCTGCGGAGAACTCTGGGGCGCTAACGGGAGTTGCTATAACTTCACCGCATTTCAACATCGTCCTTAGTCAATGCATCCTCAGCAAGCTAAAGGGCGTTACTCACATTCAAGCCAGCGGTTCTTGGTACCACACTCGTGGCAGCTTACCGCCTTACGCTTCATTGACCTTCTATAGCGGCGAGTACGATCCACGCAGTCCAGCCAACGAGTACTACTCGGTTACCTTCTCTCTTCTCGATGGACACATTCTGATGGGGCAACGAGCCTGGTACCCCATTATTGGCGACTGGCGTGCGCAAGTCATAGACCCTGCCGACAAATGCTCTTATTGGCAAAAGATCGGCATGTGGCCTAACAATTCATTCAAGCCGAACCTGCTTCGCGGGTCGGCTTAATTCAGGTGTTAGGCCGTGGTGGAGCAAATGCGTTGGTGGTTGCCGCTTCGGTGAGTTCGCAGGCATGCATACGGTTAGCTGCGGACAGTAGTCATCACCGTTGCTGGTTGCGGTAAGTTTGGTACTTCGCCTTGGCAAGTCGTTCCCACGCTGCGTTCGGTGCACTTGGCTTCGATGGCATCACGCGCCGCTGCATCGCTTGGCAAGCTCCCTCCCGCAAGCTGTGGCACACTCGGTCCAGGCGGCAGTGCTGGGGGAGCAGGATTGCACCATCCAACCTTTGCGGCCACTCACTGCCTAACAATTCATTCAAGCCGACGCCGCTTCGCGGCGCGGCTTAATTCAGGCGTTAGGCCGCTCAGGCACATCTATGCAAACGTTCAAGTCTTGGCGTCCGATCGAACACGTCCCTGAATATCTTTCGGGTGTGTTTATCCTCCAGCACTTCGCCGGCTCCATGACTGTTGTGTGTGATGGAGACTTTGGCAATGGTCAGTTGCTTGTCTTGCGCTTCGAGGGTTTCGAGGCCGTGGCAACGCACGAGGAGTTCGCCCATCAGTGGCCTGGCGAATCGGGAGTTCTGAAGCTACCAAAGTCACCCGGCGGCAACTGGACGTTCCCTTTCTTGCAAGTCGAAAACTCGGAGTGGGCGGCGGACTCTGTGCAGGCGGTTACCTTCGGACGGACGCCTTGCCACTACTCCATAGTCTCAGGAAGCGACATCGTCGATATCCTTTCTTTGGAACCACCTGACGTGGCCTGGACTTCTGTTGAGGCAGTAGAATTGGTCATGCAGGCCACAGCCAACCTAGCTGCGGCCTAACAATTCGTCCAAGCCGAAGCCGCTTCGCGGCTCGGCTTAACTCAGGCGTTAGCGCTCAAAGCAATGTCCCTGGCACTCATAAACAAACTGTTGGGGCGCCCTGCGGCAAACGCCAGCACTGCCGCATCTGACGACTACAAAGAACGCATCAAGGCGTTCGAGAGCGTCCTTAGTGACTGCCTCAATGTCTCTCGCAACTGCGCCGGCATCCCACTTCTATGCCAGCGTTCTGTTCACAACGCTATGCGCTCGCGGCGTCAGTTTAGCGATCTTGGCTCCAGGCACGTCATGGTCAAAGAAGGTCACTGACCACTGGGACTACGCCTCACTAGCCGTACTTGTCAGATCCCTGCTCGAGGTAAGGGAGTGTCGCTGGAACATCTTCAATCTCCATGACTGCACGGCAAGGATTCACCTGTTTGAGGAGATGGATCCAAACTCAGCCGACATTCCGGGGTTTCAGACGCAGGCCGCTGAGCTTAGAGATCGACTCAATAGCAATGCATTCTTCTTGGCTCTCCGTGCGTCAGATCAGCGCAAACTCCTTCATGGCAAGAGTGCATATCTCGCGCCGCTGGAGACAATTGCTGCCGCAGCTGGCGTGGAAGTTCAGCAGTTTCGTTGGCTATACAAGTTCCTTTCCAGCCATGTACATGGCCTTCCCTTGTCGTTCTACCGCACCGGCCAGTTCGACGAGCGTGGCCGCGGGGTGCATTGCGAGGTCGAGGATAACTATAGTTGCTTGTGCGTTTCCTTCGCCCTTACGCTACTGGTGTCCGCGCGAGACGAAATGGAGGCACTGTTTGTTCCCCACGTTGAGCGCTAACAATTCATTCAAGCAGAAGCCGCTTCGCGGCTCGGCTTAATTCAGGCGTTCGGCGTCTCAATCATGATCCCCATCTTCGAACAAAGTAGTGGAAACGGTATCGGCCACGGACTTCAGTCCTTCCTTCGGCGCTTCGATGAAATCTGCGTCGCGCATCTCGCTAAAGGCCGTGCCAAGTCGTTCGCATTCATCTTCTACGACTTCACCGATCAAGCCATCCGCGAGGTTCTGAAGAATCAAGGCGTCTTCGCACAGCTTGACCGTCTATCCGGTAAAGAACTGAGCGTCTTCTACTTGCATGCCGGAACAAAGACCGCCGTTGATGCATTTAACGCTCATTTCTTTGACGCACTCGGCATCAAGGACCAAGCGACGCTACCGTGTGTGGTCTTCTTTCGATTGCAAGAAGGAGCAGTTGAGGACGTCGAGATTGCGCAACTTGAAAACGCTGATCTTGTTCATGGGTTTCATGAACTGTATGGCGCAATTCAACAGTATCTTTCGGCAAGCCCCGCAGCTTCAATTGAGCCGTCGCGGGCAATTCGGTGGCTCAAAGGCGGTGCGAAGTTTTTATCAATCGAGGTATTTCGTGCCGCACTCAAGAAGGGCTTCGAGCTTTTCTTTTAGGGCTACGCAAGGACGCCGAACCCATCATTCCAGCGGACCGCCTCCGGCGGCCGCTGAATTCAAACGTTAGGTAGTGATGGGTCATTACGCAGATGCAACGCACCCGCCACTCACTTCAGGCGGTGGTGCCCGCCAAGCATGCGCGCAATGCGCGCAGCTTCTCCACGGGTCACAGATTCCAGTCGATCCGCATGCCCGCAATCAGCGCGTTCTTCAGATCGTTGGTGCGTGTCGGCTCGTTGAACTGGTCCGGGTTGATCACGTAATGCAGGTTCGGCGCGATGCGCAGGCGCTTGGTGACCTGGATGCCGTAGCTGAGCTCCATCATGATCTGGTTGTCGGCCGGGGTGCCGGTGCCGCCGGCCGAGGCGCGGGCCAAACGCAGGTTTTCCAGCGCTTCGTCGCTGTATTTTTGTTGGGTGATCACGAAGGCGATGTTGTCCTGCGGGCGGCTGGCGAAGGTGCCTTTTTGCACCAGGCCCAGTTGCACGAAGTGATCTTCGATGGCCTGGCCGCCGGTGCTTTGCAGAATCGCGCCGAAGACGGTGAGGCCGCGGGTGCCGGACGGGTCGGGATTGGTAACCTGCTGCTCGAAGCGACCGAACAGGCCCGAGCGGCCCTGCTTGTTTTCATAGCCCAGCCCACTGAGCACGGCCGGGTTGCCGTTGCGGTCGCGCAGCGGGTCGGTGTAGTCGGAGTTGTCCTGCCAGCCGCCGAGTTCGTACATCGCGGCCATGCTGCCGTCGCCGCCCCTGTTCTTGTAGCCCACCGCATAGGGCACCACCACGCCGGTGGTGTCGTCGGTGCTCCACTTCAAGCCGTGCTGGCCGTCCTGCGCCTGCACCGGGTTCACTTCATACGCGCCGACATGCACATAGACCTTGGGCGTGACCCAGGCGGTGGCGTGCGCGGCCCAGCTGGAGACCGGCCAATAGGTGAAGTTGCTGGTGCGGAATACGAAGGTGGGGTTGCCGCAGGCCGAGTTGCCCTGGAAGTACTGGCACAGGTCAGAGCCGAGGAAATGGATGTTGGCGACGCTGCGGCCGGCTTCCAGTTCCAGGCGGTCGTTGAAGAGTTTTTGCAGCAGGGTGAAGTTGGCCAGACGCGTGCCCTGGCCGCCGTAGATTTCCTGCACCGAGGTGCTGTTGCCGATGCTGCTGTTGGACAGATTGGTGCCGTGACGATTGGAGACGTAGAGCTTGATTGTGGCGCCGTTCCAGCCGAACAGGCGGTCCATGTCGACATCGGTGCCGACCATCAGCTGGCCGGCGTAGGCATCGCCACTCTTACGGCCGCCGTCGATCATCGAGGCGGCTTCGCCGGTGTAGCCCAGCTTGAGCTTGAAGACATCGGCGGCGTCCTGCGCCTGGGCGAGTGGGGCGATCGCCAGCGCGAGCGACAGGCACAGCAGGCGGGGATGGGCGCGGCGGGAGGGCAGGGCAGTCATGGCAGGACTCCGAACAAAGAGGGCGTGGCCAAGGTGGCGAACGCGACAGCACGTGGGTGGGCAAGCCGCTGGCGGCGCACATCGGTGCGCGGCGCAGCGGTGATCGATCAGGGGTGACGCGCATCCGGCGCGTCGGATGCGGCGGCCATCGGCCGCCGCAGGGGGCTGACGTCAGGCGACGACGTCGGCGACCGGCTTCTTGAGCACACGCAGGGCAATCGCGGTGACTGCCACGCCGGCCAGCAATGCCAGCACATACATCGCCAGATGGGTGACGGCATTGGGAATCAGCAGCACGAAGATGCCGCCATGCGGAGCCTTGAGCTCGGCGCCGACCGACATCGAAATCGCGCCGGCCACGGCCGAGCCGATCATCAGTGCCGGAATGGTGCGCAACGGGTCGCGCGCGGCATACGGGATGGCGCCTTCGGTGACGAAGGCCAGCCCGAGCACGCCGGCGGCGGTGGCCGAGCCGCGTTCTTCGACGGTGAAGCGGTTGCGGAACAGCCAGGTGGCCAGCGCGATGCCCAGCGGCGGTGTCATGCCGGCCACCATGGCGGCGGCCATCGGGGTGTAGACCTGGCTGGCGATCAGGCCGGTGGAAAACGCGTAGGCGGCCTTGTTGACCGGCCCGCCCATGTCGAAGGCCATCATGCCGCCCAGCAACAGGCCCAGCAGCAGCGCGCTGCTGCCTTGCATGCCGCGCAACCAGGCGGTGAGCCAGGCCAGCAGGTCGGCGACCGGTTGGCCGAACACGTACATCATCGCCAGGCCAACCAGCAGGGTGCCCAGCACCGGCAGGATCAATACCGGCTTGAGTCCTTCCAGGTTGCGCGGCAGCTTGATGTAGCGGTTGAGCGCGGCCACGCCGTAGCCGGCGATGAAGCCGGCGATGATGCCGCCGAGAAAACCGGCATTGAGATTGGCCGCGACCAGCCCGCCGATCATGCCGGGCGCGATGCCGGGGCGGTCGGCGATGGAGTAGGCGATGTAACCGGCCAGCGCGGGCACCATCAAGGTAAAGCCGGCCTTGGCGCCGATCTGGAACAGCGACCAGGCCAGCGTGCCCTGGTGCGCGTCGTCGCCGGCATAGATGCCGCCCAGCGCGAACGCCAGCGCGATCAACAGGCCGCCGGCAGTGACGAACGGCAGCATGAACGACACGCCGGTCATCAGGTGTTTGTAGGCGCCAGTGCGACCGTTGCCTTTGTTGTCCGATGTGGCGCTGGCGCCTGCGACCGTGGCTGCGCCGCCCTGCACGCCGGCCTCGGCCAGCGCCTTCTGGATGAGTGCGGGGCCATCGTTGATCGCCGGCTTGGTGCCGCTCTTGAACAGCCGCTTGCCACCGAAACGGGCCAGGTCCACTTCGCGGTCGGCGGCGATGATGACAACGTCGGCCGCGCGGATTTCCTCGTCGGTCAATGCGTCCTGCGCGCCGACCGAGCCCTGCGTTTCCACGCGCATCTGATAGCCGAGCTTCTTTGCGGCCTGCTGCAGGCCTTCGGCGGCCATGAAGGTGTGCGCGATGCCGGTGGGGCAGGAGGTGATCGCAACGATGCGTTTGCCGCCTGCGCCGGATGCGTCGGTCGCTGCCGATGTGCTGGTCGTTGCGGTGGGCACTGCGAGCTGGCTGACGGCGGCGGCCGGGTCGTCCAGCACGGCGCCCAGGCTCAGCCGCAGCAGTTGTGCGTCGCCGAAGCGTGCGGTGTCGGCATCGGCATCGCCGACGATCAGGACCTGCGTGGCACTGCTGGCCAGTTCGGTCGGTAGCGCACCGAGCACGCCCTGGTCGCTGCGGATTTCGATCGTCACGCTGCGCCCGGCGGCGGTGGCCGCGCGGCGCAGCGCCTCGGCCGCCAGAACGGCTTCGGTACTGCGCTCGCCGGCGGCGATGACCACGATGGAAGAGGACATGGCAAAACTCCTGCTGTATTGCGGTCGCCGGTGTGGCCGGCGGGGGGAATTGGGGGCGTTACGCGTGCGGGTGGCGCGTGCCGGGACGACTGCGGTCGGAATAAGCCGCGGACACCTGCGTGCCGGTCGCCGTCTTGTGGAAGGCAGCGTTCACGACAGCGTCTCGATCACGACGTCGGCCGCAGCACGGCGCACGCCGTCGGCGCTGAGCCTGCGCGCGTCGCCGCTTTCCAGCCGACACATCGAAAACGCCGTGGCCAGCCGTGCGCACTGCTCCAGATCGGTGCTCGCATCCAGCAGCGCAGCGGCCAGGCCGGCCACCATCGCATCGCCTGCGCCAACGCTGCTGCCGTGCGCCAGGCGTGGCGGACGCGCGATCAGTCGCTGGTCGCGCTGCACGAACAACGCACCGTCGGTGCCCATCGAAATCACCACCAGCTGGATGCCGCGTGCCAGCAGTTCGTGCGCAGCGGCGCTGAGTGCGGCGCGATCGGTGAGCGGGCGGCCGGTCCAGGCTTCCAGTTCGTGGCGATTCGGCTTGACTGCGTAAGGCAGCGCATCGCGTGCTGCGCTCAGTGCGGCCACCAGCGGTGCGCCGCTGGTATCGAGCAGCACGCGGGCACCGGCGGCGCCGGCCTGCGCCTGCAGCTGCGCCCAGCTGTCGTCGGGCAGGCCGGCAGGCAGGCTGCCGGACAACACCACCGGCAGGCCGGGGCGCAGCAGCGGCGCGAGTTGATCGGCCACGCTTTGCAGATGCGCACTGGTCAGTTGCAGGCCCGGCAGATTGATGTCGGTGGTGT
This sequence comes from Xanthomonas sp. Leaf148, assembly GCF_001423585.1. Lineage (GTDB taxonomy): Bacteria > Pseudomonadota > Gammaproteobacteria > Xanthomonadales > Xanthomonadaceae > Xanthomonas. Next base: position 150,315 of record NZ_LMOP01000010.1, read on the forward strand.
CGTTGCTGCGCGCTTCCACCAGTTTGAGATTGGTGCGGGTTTCGCCGGCCACGCGCTGGCAGTGGTCGACGATGCCGCGCTCGCGGAACAGCGCTTCGAACACGCCGGCATTGCCGCCGCCGAGCACGCCAAGTGCGGCCACATCGGTGCCCCAATCGGCCAGGCACGCAGCCACGTTGATGCCCTTGCCGCCGGCATCGTTGCGCACGCTGCTGGCACGATGCACTGCGCCGGGCTGCAGGCTGTCGAGCCGGATGGTCTGGTCGATCGCCGGATTCAGCGTGACAGTGAGGGCCTGCAAGCTCATGCCATGCCCTCGCGCTTGGCTTCCAAAGCGCGCACTTGCTCGGCGGTTTCGCAATTGAGCGCCTGCTCGGCCAACTGCTGCAATTGGCCGAGCGAAGATGCCCGCAGGCGCGCCTTTACCGCGGGGATGTCGTTAGGCGTCATCGACAGTTCCTGCACGCCCAGGCCGGCCAGCAGGCTGGCGCCGAACGCATCGCCGGCCAGGCCGCCGCACACGCCAACCCAGCGCTCGTACTTGCGCGCGCCTTCGATGGTGCTGCGGATCATGCGCAGCACCGCCGGATGCAGGCTGTCGGCTTCGGCGGCCAGTTCCGGGTTCTGGCGGTCGATCGCCAGCACGTACTGGGTGAGGTCGTTGGTGCCGATCGAGAAGAAATCCGCATGCCGCGCCAGCACGTCGGCCTGCGCGGCGGCGGCGGGCACTTCGATCATGATGCCGATCGGAACCTCTGGCGCATCCAGCTCGGCGCGGATGCGTGCGCAGATTTCGCGCAAGGCGATCAACTCCGGTACCGAGGTGATCATCGGGAACATGATCGACAGCCGCGCCCCGTCCTTGGCCGCGCGGTATAGCGCCCGCAGCTGCGGCTCCAGCAGGTCGGGGCGACGCAGCAGCAGGCGCGCGCCACGCACGCCCAGGAACGGGTTTTCTTCGTGCGGCAGTTCCAGATGCGCCACCTGCTTGTCGCCGCCGATGTCCAGCGCACGCACGATCAGCGGGCGGCCGTCCAAGGCCTGTGCCATGGCGCGATAAGTCGCGTACTGCTCGTCTTCGGTAGGCGTGCTGCCGCTTTCCAGGAACAGGAACTCGGTGCGCATCAGGCCGACGCCTTCGGCACCTTGGGTGAGTGCCATCGCCACCTGGTCGGGCAGGTTGACGTTGGCGCCGATGTCGATGTGGTGGCCGTCGGTGGTTTCGGCCGGCAAGGCGCGCTGTGCGGCTTCGCGCTCGCGGATGGCCTGTTGTTCGGCGATGTGGGTGCGTGCCGCGTCCAGATCCTGCGCGGACGGGTTGATGTACAGGCGCCCGCTGCTGCCGTCGATGATGGCGGTGGCGCCGTCTTCGATCTCCAGCAACTGGCCGCCGGCCGCGACCAGCGCCGGCAGGCCCAGGGTGCGCGACAGGATCGCGGTGTGCGAGGTCGGGCCGCCCTGTGCGGTGGCCAGGCCGAACACGCGTGCGGTGTCCAGGTTGGCGGTGTCCGACGGCGACAGGTCGCTGGCCAGCAGGATGCAGGGCTGGTCGGGTAGGTCGGTGAGGCCGGCGCCCGCTGCAGACGGGTCGAGCTGGGCCAGCACGCGGCGACCGACATCGCGCAGATCGGCCGCGCGGCCGGCCAGCACCGGGTTGCCCAGCGCGGCCAGGCCGGAGGCGATCTGTTCCACTGCCTGGTGCCAGGACCATGCCACGCCATGGCCTTCGACCATCAGCTGGCAGGTGCGGGTGATCAGGTCGGTATCGTTGAGCAGCTCGGCCTGGGCCTTGAAGATGGCCGCGTCCGAGGCGCCGAGACGGCGCTGGGTGTCGTCCTGGATCGCCGCCAGCTGCTGGCGGGTGCGGGTCAGCGCATCGTGCAGCTGTGCGCCGCCATCGCCCAGGCCGACCGGCTGATCGGCCACCTCGGTCTGCGCCGCACGCAGGCGGTACACGATGCCGATCGCCACGCCCGGGCTGGCGCCGATGCCGACGATGGCCGGCTGCGCCTGCGGCGGGGTCCAGCCGACCACCGGTGCGGCGCGGCGTTGCGCGGCACGTTCGGCATCGGCCTTCTCTTGTGCGGTCAGGCTGTCCATCACCGCGCGCAGGCGCTTGAGCAGCGCCGCCGCATCGGTGCCTTCGGCCGAGACGGTGATGCTGTCGCCGGCACGCAGGCCCAGCTGCAGCAGGCCGACCAGGCTCTTGGCATCGGCGGCCTGGTCGCCGGCACGCACCTGCGCACGCGCAGAGAAGCCGCGCGCGGTTTCGGCCCAGCGCGTGGCCGGGCGCGCGTGTAGGCCGCTGGGGTAAGCGATGGTCCACTCGAAGCGTTCGGCCAGATCGGTGGCCGGCGCGGCGCTGGTGTCGGGCGCGCGGTCGCCGGTGAGCGCGGCCACGATCACGCCGGGGTCGTCGGTGGTGAACAGCGCTTCCAGCTGCGCCGGGTCCTGGATCAACCGGGTCAGTCGGCGCAGCAGGGTGATATGGGTGTCGGACTGGGCGGCGATGCCCACCACCAGCCGGGTGATCTGGCCGGGGTTCCATTCCACGCCCTCGGGCAGCTGCAGCACCGCAATCCCGTCGCGGTGCACCAGGTGACGGTCTTCGCCCACCCCGTGCGGGATGGCCAGACCATGGCCCAGGAAGGTATTCGCCAGGCCTTCGCGGCGTCGCATGCTGGCGTCGTAACCGGGTGCCACGCAGCCGGCGGCGACCAGCAGTTGCGCAGCCTGGGCGATGGCATCGTCCTTGTCGCGGGCGTGGGCACGCAGGCGGATGAGCTCGGGAGTGACGGGGGCTGGCGACGGAGAAGACAAGGCGGGCTCCGATGGGGGGATCAGGCTGGGAAGTATAGTGGGAACGTTCCCACGATCCAGGTCAATGTGCAGTGCACAAAATCCTTGTAGTGCTTTCGGGTTAGCATCGAAACTGACATCGCGCCTGGGTCAGGTGCGCAAATGGAGCGGGAACGGTCCCAGTGAGTATCAGCATCAATGACGTGGCCCGGGTGGCCGGTGTGTCCAAGTCCACGGTCTCGCGCGCGCTGGGCACCGGCCCGGTGAGCGAGGAGGTGCGTGCCAAGGTTGAGGCGGCCGTCCGTCAGACCGGTTACCGCCCCAATCTGATGGCGCGGCGATTGCGATCCCAGCAGTCCGGCATCCTCGGCGTGATCGTGGCCGATATCCGCAACCCGTACTTCACGTCCCTCATCCGTGCGGTGGAAGAGGTCGCTTACCGTGCCGGTATGCGCGTCACCCTGTGCAATACCGATGAAGATCCCGAGCGCGAGGCGCTGTATCTGGAGCTGATGCAGGAAGAGCGCATCACCGGGCTGATCTTCGCCCCGACCCGGGTGACGGTGGGGCGCATGCACGAACTGGCCCTGGATTACCCCACGGTGCTGGTGGACCGTGCCGGCGCCGGCAGCCGCTACGACAGCGTGGTACTGGATAACGCCGCGGCGATGGGCGAGTTGGTCACGCATCTACAGGCGCAGGGATACCGACGCATCGGCGGGTTGTTCGGCAGCACCAGCACCACCGCGGCTGAGCGGCGCGACGGCTATCTGGCGGCGATGCGGATGCAAGGACTGATCCCGGACTACCGCGAAGTGGCGCCGACCGCCGAAGCGGCGATTGTCGAATTGGAACAATGGTTGGCGAGCGACAGCCGGCCCGAAGCCATCGTCACCAGTAATAGCCTGCTGCTGATGGGCGCATTGAAAGCCGCGCGCACCGCCGGCCTGCGGCTGCCGCAGGACCTGGCCCTGGCCGGCTTCGACAACGAGCGCTGGACCGACCTGGTCGAGCCGGGCATCACCGTGGTCGAACAGCCGGTCGAAGACATGGGCCGCGCCGCGATGTCGTTGCTGCTGGAACGCCTGAGCAACCCGCAGCTGCCGATCCGCCGCATGGTCATGACCGGGCGTTGCGTGGTGCGCGGTTCGACCGCTGCCCGCGCACCCGATCAGACGTAGCGAGCGATACACCACCGAGCGATACACCACCGTAGGAGCGCACCCGGGCGCGACTCAGCGTTACCGCCAGCCCTGATCGCGATCGATCAAGCCCCATCGCGCCCAGGTGCGCTCCTACAGTGCAGTGCCAGTGCGGATCGCAACAATGCCGTGAGGATCGCAACGCATGTGAGAGTAATGATCTGCACATGACGTGCGCTGGCGTTTCCGAGCATCGCCATCTCGTAGGAGCGCACCTGGGCGCGACGGGCGTTACCGGTAGAGCGTTCGCGCCCGGGTGCGCTCCTACAGTGCAATGCCAGTGCGGGTCGTAACAATGCCAGTGCGGATCGCAGTGCATGTGCGAGTAATGACCTGCGCGTGACGAGCGCTGGCGTTTCCGAGCATCGCCATCTCGTAGGAGCGCACCTGGGCGCGACGAGCGTTACCGATAGAGCGTTCGCGCCCAGGTACGCTCCTACAGTGCAGTGCCAGTGCGGATCGCAACAATGCCAGTGCGGATCGCACTGCATGTGGGAGTAACGACCTGCGCATGACGAGCGCTGCCGTTTCCGATCATCGCCATCTCGTAGGAGCGCACCTGGGCGCGACGGGCGTTACCGGTAGAGCGTTCGCGTCCGGGTGCGCTCCTGCAGTGCAGTGCCAGTGCAGATCGCAACAATGCCAGCGCCGGTCGCACTGCATGTGGGGGGTAACGACCTGCGCGGCAGGTTGCTAGTGCGGGTGCCTGCCGTGTGCTGCCCCATGCCGAGTACAGCACAACAAAAAAGCCCCGGCATTGCCGGGGCTTTTCGTCTTGCGATCAACCGATCGATCAACGATCCGGACGGTGCGTGCCGGAGTCGTTCTGTGCGACCAGATACTCCTTGGACTGCTCGTCCAGCTTGTCGCCCAGCATGCGGCGCACCACCACGAAGAACAGCGGGATGAAGATCACGCCAAGCACGGTGGCGAACACCATGCCGCCGATCACGCCGGTGCCGATGGAGTGACGCGAGTTGGCGCCGGCACCGGTGGAGATCGCCAGCGGCAACACACCCAGGATGAAGGCGAACGAGGTCATCAGGATCGGGCGGAAACGCAGGTGCGCCGCTTCCAGGGTCGCCTCGCGCAGGGTCTTGCCCGCCGCGCGCTGCTCCACCGCAAATTCCACGATCAGGATCGCGTTCTTTGCCGCCAGACCAATCACCGTGATCATGCCGATCTTGAAGTACAGATCGTTCGGCAGACCGCGCAACATCGAGAACACGATCGCACCCAGCACGCCGATCGGCACCACCATCAGCACCGCCACCGGAATCGACCAGCTCTCGTAGAGTGCGGCCAGGCACAGGAACACCACCACCACCGACAATGCCAGCAGCAGCGTCGCCGCGTTACCGGCAATGATTTCCTGATACGACATGCCGCTCCAGTCGAAACCGAAGCCCGGCGGCAGGTCGTTGTTGACGATCTCTTCCATCGCCGTCATCGCCTGACCGGAGCTACCGCCCGGGGCAGGGTTACCCACGATGTTCACCGCCGAATAGCCGTTGTAGCGATTCAGCGCCGGCGAGGCGTACGTCCATTCGGCCTTGACCACGTTGCTCAGCGGAATCATGCCGGGCTGGCCATCGGCACCCACCGCCGTCGTGCTCGGGCTGAAGAAGTTGCGCAGCGACTCGGGGCCGGTACGGAACTGATCGTCGGCACGGATGTTGACGCGCTTGATGCGGCCTTCGGAGAAATAGTCGTTGACGTACACCGGTGCCAGCATCAGCTGGATCGAGCTGTAGATGTCGCTGACTTCCAGGCCCATCGACTGCGCCTGCACGCGGTCCACATGCAACTGCAACTGCGGCGAATTTTCCAGGCCGTTCGGGCGCACGCCCACCATGGTGTCGGCCTTTTGCGCCGCCTTGCCCAGCACGATATTGCGCGCCTGGGTCAAGGCTTCCTGGCCTGCGCCGGAGCGGTCCTGCAGCCACATGTCGAAGCCGCCGAACTGGCCAAGGCCCTGCACGGTCGGCAGGTTGACCACGAAGATCTGCGCGCCCTTGATGCCGTAGAAGGCACCGTTGAGTTGCTGGATCAACTGCTCGGCAGTGACGTCACGCTCGTCCCACGGCTTGAGCCGGATGAAGCCCATGCCGACGTTTTCGCCCGAGCCCAGGAAGCTGAACCCGGCAATCTGCAGCATGCCTTCCACGGCCGGCTGCTTTTCCAGCACCGCACGCATTTGCGCAAACGCTTCGTTGGTGCGGATCTTGGTGGCGCCCGGCGGCAACTGCACGATGGCCACCGCAAAACCCTGGTCTTCTTCCGGCAGGAAGCTGCCCGGCATGCGGGTGAACAGGAAGCCGCACAGCACCACCAGCACCACGAACACGATCATCCACGGCGGCGAGCGCTTCAGCGTGTGACCCACCACGCCGACATAGCGATGCGCTAGCTTGTCGTAGTACTTGTCGAAGGTGCGGTAGACCCAGTTCTTCTTGTCCGAATGGGTGGGCTTGAGGAAGCTGGCGCACAAGGCCGGCGTAAAGGTCAGCGCCAGGAACGCGGAGAAACCCATCGACATGGCGATGGTCAGCGCGAACTGCTTGTAGATCGCGCCGGAGGCGCCGGGCTGCAGCGAGGAGGGGATGAACACCGCCGCCAGCACCACGGTGATGGCCACCACCGCGCCGGTGATCTGGGTCATCGCCTTCTGCGTGGCCGCCTTCGGCTCCAGATGCTCCTCGCTCATGATGCGTTCGACGTTCTCGATCACCACGATCGCATCGTCCACCACGATGCCGATCGCCAGCACCATCGCAAACAGGGTGAGCTGGTTGATGGTGAAGCCGATGGCGTACATGCCGAAGAAGGTGCCCAGCAGTGCCACCGGAATCACCAGGGTCGGGATGACCGTGGCGCGGAAGTTCTGCAGGAACAGCAGCATCACCAGGAACACCAGCACGATGGCTTCCACCAGCGTGTGCACCACTTCCTCGATGGAGATGCGCACGAAGGTGGTCGATTCGTACGGCGCAAACCAGGTCACGCCCTGCGGGAAGGTGGGCTGCAGTTCGTCGAGCTTGGCACCGACCGCCTCGGACACGTTCAGTGCGTTGGCGCCCGGCAGCAACTGGATGCCGAAGGCACCGGTGGGCTTGCCGTTGTACTGGGTATCGAAGCCGTAGTTGCTCGGCCCCACGGTGACCCGCGCGACATCCTTCAGGCGCACCGTTGCACCGTTGTTGTCGGTGCGCAGGATGATGTTCTCGAACTCTTCCGGCGAGCTGAAACGCCCTTCCGCCGACACCGTGGCAGTGAAGCTGATGCCTTGCGGCGTGGGGTCGGCACCGACCGAACCGGCCGCGAACTGCACGTTCTGGTTACGTACCGCGGTCAGCACCTGGGTGGCCGACAGGTTGTAGCCCTGCAGCTTCTCCGGGTTCAACCAGATGTTCATCGCGTACTCGGCGCCAAACTGGTTGGTGCTGCCAACGCCGGGAACGCGCGAAATCTGCTCAAGCACGCGCGAGCCGACGATGTCGTTGAGCGCATCGCGGTTGATCGACGGATTGTCCGACCGCAGCGCCGCCACCATCAGGAAGCCGGCGTTGGCCTTGGCCACCACCACACCCTGCTGGGTGACTTCGGACGGCAGGCGCGGCGTGGCCAACGACACCTTGTTCTGCACCTGCACCTGCGCGATATCCGCGTCGGTGCCGGTTTCGAAGGTCAGGGTGATGGTCACGCGGCCGTTGGAGGCCGACGAGGAGTTGAAGTACAGCAGGTGGTCGATACCGGTGAGCTGCTGCTCGATGACCTGCGTCACCGCTTTTTCGGCGGTATCGGCGCTGGCACCGGGGAAGTTGGCGGTGACGGTGACCTGCGGCGGGGCGATCGTGGGGTACGACTCGATACCCAGATTCAGGATCGAGATCACGCCCGCAAGCGAGATCAGGATCGCCACCACCCAGGCAAAGATCGGGTGTTCGATAAAAAACTTAGGCATGTCCGGGTTCCGTCACTGCTGCTTGGACTGGGAGTCGGCCGGTTGCGCGGCCGCATCCTGCTTGGGCTGTTCCTGCGCTGCCGGTGCCGCGGCATCGGCTGCGTTTGCAGCTGGTGCGGCCTTCGCATCGTCAGCCTGGCCTGCGGCCGGAGCCGCGCCAGGTGCACCGGGCTGCCCCGGCTGGCCACCGGCGGCCGGCTTGTTCGGATCCCACGGCACGCCCTTGGCCGGCTGACCTTCCTTGGCCTTCTGCACGCCATCGACAATGATCTGGTCGCCCGGGGTCACGCCGCCGGTCACGATCCACTGGCCTTTCTGCTGGCCGTCGACAGTGAGGTTCTTGCGCACCACCTTGCCGTCCTTGCCCAGCACCAATGCATAGGCGCCCATCGCATCGCGCTGCAGCGCCTGCTGCGGCAGCAGGTAGGCATTGTTGCGCTGCCCCAGGCTGGCCTTGAAGGTGACGAATGCGCCCGGCAGCAGCGCCAGTTCCGGGTTGGGCAGGGTCGCGCGCAGCGACACCGCACCGGTGCTCGGGTCCACCGTCACTGCCGACACGTCCAGCGTGCCGGGGTGCGGGTACAGGGTGCCGTTGCCCAGCTCCACGTTAATGGTGGACTTGCCGTCGCCGCTGAGCTGCACGTTGCCGCTGCTCTGCGCCTGGCGCAGTGCGGCGAGTTCTTCGCTGCTCATTGCAAAGTTCACGTACAGCGGGTCGATCTGGTCGACCGTGGTCAGCAGGGTGGCTTCACCCGAGCCGACCAGCGCGCCTTCGGTGACCCGCTGAATGCCGGCACGGCCGGTGATCGGCGAGGTGACGCTGGCGAAGCTGAGCTGGATGCGGGCGGACTCGACCAGGCCACGCGCCTGCTGCACGTTGGCCCCGGAGGAGCGCTCGGTGGCTTCGGCGTTGTCGATATCGGCGCGCGAGACGTATTGCTGCGGCGCCAGGCTACGCGCGCGCTTGGCGGCGACCTGGGCGTTGGCGTAGGTCGCCTGCGCGGCTGCCAGCTGGCCCTGCGCCTGCAACAACGTGGCACGCAGCGGCATCGGATCGATCTCGAACAGCGGCTGGCCTTCCTTGACGTCAGTGCCTTCGGTGTACAAGCGCTTGAGCAGCACGCCGTCCACGCGGGCGCGCACGTCGGCCGAGCGGAACGCCGATAGGCGACCCACCAGGTCGCGCTCCAGGGGCAGCGTCTGCGGCTTCATTTCCAGCACCGACACTTCCGGCGGCGGCGGCGCCTGCTGTTGTTCGGGCTTGCTGCATGCAGCGAGCGCCACGGTGATGGCCAAGGCCAGGCCGAAGGTGCGGAGCGGGGCAATCATCAGGAGGAACTCCGTTAGGGTCTTGAAGTGAGAAGAGCAAGCGGGGCCAGCGCAGGCGCGGCGTTGGCCGCGGCAAACGCCCGCAAAAAGGTATCGACGGCGAACTGCGCCCACTGCTGCCTGGCGGCAAGGCCGGCGCGATGGGGAACCTGAAACCGTTGGCGATCGAAATCCAGCCCGACGATCATGCTGAGCAGCAGCTCGGCCATGAAGTGCGGATCGTCATGGCGCAGCTGGCCGGCGGCCATCGCTTGCTCGAAGCGATGCGCCAGGCGTTGCTGCATACCGACGACGCCCTCCTGGAAGATCTGCTGGGATTGATCGGGGAACCGGTGCGACTCGGCTTCCACCAAACGACAGGTCTGTAACACATCCGGGCTGTTCAGACGGTCAAGATGGGCCAGCGCGAAGGCCAGCAGATCTTCGCGCAGATCGCCGGACACCGCGTCCAGCGGTACCGTGGCCAGGTGCACGTGGTCCTGCAGGACATCGCGCAGCAGATTCTCTTTACAACCGTAATAGCTGTAGAGCGTTTGCTTGGAACAGCCGGCGCGCTCGGCCACCGCGTCCATGCTCAGCCGCATGCCGCGCTCGGCAAGCAACGTATGCACGGCAGCATGGATGCGGCGATCGCAGTCCGAACGCCGGGCAGCACGGGGGGAACGAGGAGTCATGGCGGTAGACTATACCGTCCAGTTTAGTTTTTAAACAGCCTTGACGATCGCAGTTTGGTCTGCGCAACGCCTTGTGTGCCAAGCATTCGACCTGACTTTGCCGGATCTGGCGATCCGGCGACCCTCCGGCCGGCCAGGGGTGGAGAAACTACAGAGCCATACGGCTTTTGCGCCACTGCCGCGCCTGCTACGTGCCGCGCATTTGCGCTATGCAGCAAGGCGTTGTCACGGCGCATCGGTACAATTCAGGTTTTCCACCGAGCATCCCAGCTCTCTCATGACAGCCAAGAAAGCCGCTTCGAAATCGTCCACGACGTCGGTCAAACCGGTCGCCGAACGTGCCGTCCCCGTGCTTGCCACCGAACCGCAGGCGGTCACCCTAGAGCCGGTGTTTGCCGCGTTGCGCAAGCGCTACCCGGCGGCCCGACAGTCCGAGGTCCAGTTGTTCGCGGCCGATTTCTATCGGCGCATGGAAGAGGACGAGTTCCCGAACCATCCGCCCGAACAGTGGGCGGCGTTGGCGGCCGACATGCTGGAATTTGCGCGCGTGCGCAAAGCCGGCACGGTCAATGTGCGGGTGTTCAACCCGGCCCTGAAGAGCCACGGCTACGAGTCGCCGCACACGCTGCTGCAGATCGTCAACGACGACATGCCGTTCTTGGTGGACTCGGTCAGCATGACCTTGTCGGACCTGGGCATCGGCGTGCATGTGCTCGGCCACCCGGTGCTGCGCATCGCGCGCGACAAGGCCGGCAAGCTGACCGCGGTGGGCGAGGGCAAGAGCGAATCGTTGATGGTGCTGGAGATCGACCGCCAGCCTGCCGATGAGATGGCCAAGGTGGAAGCGGCGGTGCGCAAGGTGCTGGGCGAAGTGCGCGCCATCGTGCACGACTGGGCCTCGATGCGCGAAAAGATGGTGATGCTGGCCGACGATCTGGCCACCCGCCGCCTGCCGATCGACGACATCAGCCGCCACGAAGCGCAGGAGTTCTTGCGCTGGGCTGCTGCCGACCATTTCACCTTCTTCGGCTACCGCGAGTACCGCGTGGAGAAGCAGGACGGCCAGGAGGTGTTGGCACCGGTGGAGGAAACCGGCCTGGGCCTGATGCGCGGCCACGACACCTCGCCGGCGCGCCCGGTGACCACGCTGGCGGCGCATGGCTTGAATGCATCGTCCAAGCGCAAGGACGCGTTGATCCTGACCAAGACCAATGCACGTTCGCGCGTGCATCGCGTTGGCTACATGGATTACATCGGCATCCTGGAATTCGATGGCAAGGGCCGTATCGTCGGCGAGCAGCGCTTCCTGGGCCTGTTTACCTCCAGCGCCTACAACCGCCGTCCGTGGGAAATTCCGCTGGTGCGTCAGCGCCACGAATACGTGATGAGCAAGTCGGGGCTGACCCCGAGCAGCCATAGCGGCAAGGCGTTGCGGCATATTCTTGAGACGCTGCCGCGCGAAGAGTTGTTCCAGTCCAACGAAGAAGAGCTGTACCGCACTGCGATCGGCATCCTAGGCTTGCAGGAGCGCGTGCGTAGCCGCATGTTCCTGCGCCGCGACAAGTACAGCCGCTTCATTTCTGCACTGGTGTACATCCCGCGCGAGCGCTTCAACACCGATGTGCGGTTGCGTATCGAAGGGCTGTTGAAAGACGCGTTGCACGGCGAATACATCGATTCGTCGGTGGTGCTGGGCGAGTCGCCGCTGGCGCAGCTGCATCTGATCGTGCGGCCCAAAAGCGGCGAAGCGCTGGAGTTCAACACCACCGAACTCGAATCGCGGCTGGCGCATCTGCTGCGCAACTGGCGCGATGCCCTGCGCGAAGCGCTGGTGGCACGTCACGGCGAGGCCAATGGCCTGCGCATGGCGGCCAACTTCGGCCGCGCGCTGCCTGCCGGCTACATCGAAGAGTCGTCGATCGAATCGGCGGTTTCCGATGTCGAACATCTGGCAACCCTGGATGGCCCGGACGATCTGCATCTGAGCCTGCAGGAAATCCGTCGCGACGACGGGGTGCGGCTGGATGCCGGCGAAGGCCTGCGTTTGAAGTTGTACCGTCAGCTCGACGACATCCCGTTGTCGGATGCGATGCCGATGATGGAAAACATGGGCCTGCGCGTGATCTCCGAGCGGCCGTATCGGCTGCAGGTGGGCGAGACGCCGGTCTATATCCAGGATTTCGAAGTCGAATCGACCGCGGGCAAGATCGACGCCGCCCATGCCGATGCCGGTTTCGGCGAAGCCTTCGAGCGTATCTGGAATGGCGATGCCGAAAACGACGGCTTCAACCGGCTGATCCTGGCCGCCGGTCTGCACTGGCGCCAGGTCGCGTTGCTGCGTGGTTACTGCAAGTATCTGCTGCAGACCGCGGTGCCGTTCTCGCAGACCTATGTCGAAGCCACGTTCACCCGCTATCCGCTGCTGGCGCGCCTGTTGGTGGAACTGTTCGAAGCGCGCTTCGACCCGTCCACCGGCAGCGAAACCAAGGCGCAGATCTTTGCCGGCCAGGAACGTCTGCGCGAAGAACTCTCCGCGCTGGCAGGTGGTGATGAGGCCACGCTCAAGGCCCTGGAACCGGTGCTCGCGGCACGCGGCGGCGACCGCGCTGCGCAGCAGGAGGCTACCCGCGCCACCTTGCTCAAGCTGATGGACCGTGTGTCCAGCCTGGACGAAGACCGCATCCTGCGCAGCTTCATCGACGTGATCGATGCCACGCTGCGCACCAACTACTACCAGACCGACAAGCACGGCAAGTACGGCCATTGCATCAGCTTCAAACTGGATTCGGCGATCGTGCCGGATCTGCCCAAGCCGCGTCCGTATCGCGAAATCTTCGTCTACGGCCCGCGCGTGGAAGGCGTGCATCTGCGCTTTGGCGCAGTGGCGCGTGGCGGCCTGCGCTGGTCGGACCGTCGCGAGGATTTCCGCACCGAGGTGCTGGGTCTGGTCAAGGCGCAGATGGTCAAGAACACGGTCATCGTGCCGGTCGGCGCCAAGGGCGGTTTCTACGTCAAGCGCTCGCCGGTCGGTGGCGATCGTGACGCGATCCAGGCCGAAGGCATCGCCTGCTACAAACTGTTCATCCAGGGCCTGCTCGACATCACCGACAACATCGTCGGTGGCAAGATCGTGCCGCCGCCGCAGGTGGTGCGCCACGATCAGGACGACCCGTATCTGGTGGTCGCCGCCGACAAGGGCACGGCGACGTTCTCCGACATCGCCAATGGCCTGGCGCTGGATCACGGCTTCTGGCTGGGCGATGCGTTCGCCTCTGGTGGTTCGGTCGGTTACGACCACAAGGGCATGGGCATCACCGCGCGTGGCGCGTGGGAGTCGGTCAAGCGCCACTTCCGTGCGATGGGCCGCGATTGCCAGAGCCAGGACTTCAGCGTTGCCGGCATCGGCGACATGTCCGGCGACGTGTTCGGCAACGGCATGCTGCTCTCAACGCATATCCGCCTGCTGGCCGCGTTCGATCACCGGCATATCTTCCTCGACCCGTCGCCGGATGCGGCTGCCTCGTTCGCCGAACGCGAGCGCCTGTTCAAGCTGCCGCGTTCCAGCTGGGCCGATTACGACGCCAAGCTGATCAGTGCCGGCGGCGGTATTTATCCGCGCACGTTGAAGTCGATCGACATCAGCGCGCCGGTGCGCGAGGCGCTGGGGCTTGAGGCCAACGTCAAGCAGCTCTCGCCCAACGCGCTAATGAACGCCATCCTCAAGGCGCCGGTGGACCTGTTCTGGAACGGCGGTATCGGCACCTACGTCAAGGCCTCCAGCGAATCGCATGCCGATGTGGGCGATCGCGCCAACAACGGCTTGCGCGTCAATGGCGGCGAGCTGCGCTGCAAGGTGGTGGGCGAGGGCGGCAATCTGGGCCTGACCCAGCTGGGCCGCATCGAAGCGGCGCAGACCGGCGTGTTGCTCAACACCGACTTCATCGACAACTCGGCCGGCGTGGACACCTCCGATCACGAGGTGAACATCAAGATCTTGCTCAACGACATGGTGCAGGCCAAGAAGCTCACCTACGACGCACGCAACAAGCTGCTGGCGTCGATGACCGATGAAGTGGCCGACCTGGTGCTGTGGGATAACTATCGCCAGAATCAGGCGATCAGCTTGATGGAGCGCATGAGCGTCAAGCGCCTGGGCTCCAAGCAGCACTTCATCCGCACGCTGGAATTGCAGGGTCTGCTCGATCGCCAGATCGAATTCCTGCCATCCGATGCAGAACTGTCGGCACGCAAGGCGCGCGGTCAAGGCTTGTCGCGGCCGGAACTGTCGGTGCTGCTGTCGTACTCCAAGCTGGTGGCGTTCCAGCAGCTGCTGGAATCGGATATTCCGGAAGACCCGTATCTGTCCAAGGAATTGCAGCGCTACTTCCCGCAGCCGCTGCAGAAGAAGTACGCCGATGCGATGGAGCGCCATCGCCTCAAGCGCGAAATCATCGCCACTGCGGTCACCAACACCACCATCAACCGCATGGGCGCGACCTTCCTGATGCGCATGCAGGAAGACACCGGCCGCAGCATCGGTGAGGTCGCCAAGGCCTATACCATCAGCCGCGAAACATTGGATGCGCGCGCGCTGTGGACGCAGATCGACGCGCTGGACGGCAAGGTGCCCGAGTCGGTGCAGATCGATGCACTGGAAGTGATCTGGCGCCTGCAGCGCTCGTTCGTGCGTTGGCTGTTGCTGCGTCCGGGCCAGATGCCGGGCATCACCGCAGCGGTGGAGCGTTACCACGGCCCGTTCAACGATATCCGTGTGGCCTCGGGCGTGTTGTCCGACACCCAGCGACCGCTGTACGAAGCCAGCGTGCAGGAATGGCAGGACAAGGGCCTGCCGCCGGCACTGGCACAGCAGCTGTCCGAGTTGCGCTATCTGGAACCGGCGTTCGACATCATCGAAACTGCGCGCACCCGCAAGCTCAAGCCGGTGGAAGTGTCCAAGGTGCATTTCCGTCTGGGCGATGCGTTGCGGCTGCCGTGGTTGTTCGAGCAGATCGACGCGCTGGAGGTCAACGGCCGCTGGCATGCGGTGGCACGTGGCGTGCTGCGCGACGAACTGGCCGCGCATCAGCGTGCGCTGGTGGGTCAGGTGCTGACCATGCCCGGCAGCAGTGCCGAGGACAAGGTGGCCAACTGGATGGCACGTGATGATTCCAGCCTGCGCTTCACCCTGGCGATGTTGAGCGATGTGGCCGAACAGAAGACGCTGGACTACCCGACCGTGTCGGTGGCCGTGCAGCGGCTTGGCCAGTTGGCGGCGCACGGGCTGTAACTAGCGTGCGCGGCATGACGGCAGAGCGATTGCTCCGCCGTCACGCTGCCTGTCATCAGTGGATGAGCTGGTGTTGCCAATGAATAACGCAGAAGGCCGCCCCAGGGCGGCCTTCTGCGTTATTGGATGCGTGCTGGTGACGTAGTGAAGCTGTGCGCGCTTGCGCAGGCACGACACAGCATCGCAGGCCCGCACCGTTCGCCATGCGAGCCATGCGGGCAGAAATGCAGCTCAGCTCGTCAGGTCGTCGGCTGATAGCGCTCGGCAGCGGTCGCCTGTCGGATGTCCGACAGCAAGCCCTGGCGCGCGCCATCCAGTGCGTCCCAGCGTTCGGCCACGTGCAGCGGCGGAATGGTGACCAGTTCGCGGCGATCGAAGCCGACCAGCGCGGCATCGACCAGTTCGTTAACATCCATCAAGTCGCTCAGCGTGTTGATGTCGATACCGGCGCGTTCCCAGATCTCGGTGCGCGTGCCGGCCGGCAAGACGGCCTGCACGTACACGCCCTTGGCGCCAAGCTCCACGTGCAGGCCCTGCGACAGGAATAGCACGAAGGCCTTGGTGGCGCCATAGACGCTCATGGCGAATTCGGGCGCAAACCCCACGACCGATCCAATGTTGACGATCGCACCGCTGCCGGACTGCGCAAAGCGCGGCGCAACGGCGGCGGACAGGCGCGTCAACGCGGTGACATTGAGCGCAATCAGGCGGTCGATCGCCTCGGCGTTTTGCTGCACGATGCCGCCCGATTGCGCCATGCCGGCGTTGTTGACCAGGATGCCGATCTGCGCGTCGTCGCGCAGGCGGGTTTCCACGGCGGTCAGGTCGGTTGGCTGGGTCAGGTCGGCCTGCAGCACATCGACGCTGACGCGATGGGTGTCGCACAGGTGCGCGGCCAGGGCGTCCAGGCGTTCCTTGTCGCGTGCGACCAGCACCAGGTTGTGGCCGCGTTGGGCGAAGCGCTCGGCGTAAACAGCACCGATACCGGTGGAGGCGCCAGTGATGAGGACAGCGGGAAGTGCGGTCATGGAAATTCCTTGAGTGAGAGAGGTGGAAAGGCGCACGACGTGGCCGCAAGCGCCCCGGGCGCCGGCCGACGCCTGCACGGTGACGTGTCACCGGTACCATCGCGATGCGACTGGTTGGCGTCAGGTTGCCCAGGGCAGAGGGAGCGGGCAGCGACGCGTGGGCATTGAGGATGCTCAGAAAGACGGCGGATGCAAAGATTACGAATAAAATCTAAGGTGTCAATACTTTGATGACGCGCAACATCAAAGTATGCTGTCGCTGTCCCCATTCCCCCACGGAGCGTCGCAACGATGAAAGTGACCAAAGCACAGGCACAGGCGAACCGGGCGCATGTCGTCGAGACCGCTTCGGTGCTGTTTCGCGAGCACGGTTATGCAGGGATCGGTATTGCCGATCTGATGGCCGCTGCAGGGTTCACCCACGGTGGTTTCTACAAGCAGTTCGGCTCCAAGGCAGATTTGATGGCCGAATCGGCAGCCTGCGGCTTGGCCAACATCGCGGCACAGTCCGAGCGCGTGGACAAGACCGATTTCGTGAACTTCTATCTGTCGCGCGGACATCGCGACAGCCCGGCCACCGGTTGCACGATGGCTGCGCTGGGCGCCGAGGCCGCGCGTCAGCCGGAGCAAGTGCGCGAAGCGTTTGCGGCCGGGGTCGAAAACCTGTTGGCCGCGCTCGACCGCAGCGGGGCTGCGCCGGGTACTGCCGAGGCAGCAGATGAGCGTGCCAACACGCTGAACATGATGGCGCACGCCATCGGTGCCATCGTGCTGTCGCGGTCGTGTCCCAACGATTCGCCACTGGCCGACGAAGTCATTGCGGTATGTCGTGAGCAGATCCTGTCGTCGTTGCAACCCTCCAACTGACCGAAAGAGCTGCACCTGCGGCCGGCGTGGTCGAGGGATTGGCGGTAGCGCCGCGTGCCAAGAACGGCTAACAAACCGTAGCGAGCAGTTGTCAGGTGCGTGTGGATGGCGCGCTCAGAACCGGAATGTACGCGTGGTGCATGCCGTACCGAGCACCGGCCGCGCCCGCCTGGCGATGAGCAAAGTCGTTTTGTTAGCTGCTTTTAGCGAAATGTTTTAGCGAAATGCGCTTTTACTGACACGCCAGCTCACGCGTGGCCACTACTTGCAGAGGTGCCATGTGCTTGGCGCGACGCCGCTCACCCGCTGTACGACGAGCCGCTGAAGCGACACGCCCACCGAGCAAGCGTTGCAGGCGATCAACGCCGTCCACGTCAGCCCGACTCAAGCGACTTCGTTGCCGCAGCGGAAAGCGTCTTGTGCCGCACGGTGGCAACGCATCACCGGAGATCCCGTACCGTACCGCCATCGCAGTCCCGTAGCGGCGTGATCGTCAACTGGCCGCAGCGTTGTCATTGACTGCAATCAAGGACGCGCTCACCCGCGGCCTCAATCCATCCAATCAGGAGAAGACAATGACCTTCAATGCATTGCTCGCCACGCAAACCGACGAGACGGTGACCACCGAACTCGTGCAGTTCAACGAAGACGACCTCATGCCGGGCGAGGTGACGATTGCTGTCGACTACTCGACCGTCAACTACAAGGATGCGTTGGCGGTCACCGGACGCGGCCCGATCATTCGCCATTTTCCGCTGATTCCCGGCATCGATCTTGCCGGTGTGGTCGAAGCGTCCAGCGATCCCGGCATTGCGGTCGGAGACCGCGTGCTGGCCAATGGCTGGGGCCTGAGCCAGACCCATCATGGCGGCTACGCGCAGAAGGCGCGGGTGCCTGGCGACTGGTTGATCAAGATTCCGGCGGCATTTTCCATCCACGATGCGATGGCGATCGGCACGGCCGGCTACACCGCCATGCTGGCGGTGATGGCACTGGAGCACGGCGGGCTGACCCCCGAACGCGGCGACATCCTGGTGACCGGCGCAAATGGCGGCGCCGGTTCGGTTGCCATCGCCTTGCTGGCAGGTTTGGGGTATCGCGTGGTCGCCTCCACCGGCCGGCTGGAGCAGGCCGCGTATCTGCACAGCCTGGGCGCTGCCGAGGTCATCGACCGCAGCACTCTGTCCGAACCCGGCGCGCCGATCAGCAAGGAGCGCTGGGCAGGCGTGGTGGATGGGGTGGGCAGCCACACGCTGGCAAACGCGCTTGCGCAGACCCAGTATCGCGGCGTGGTGACCTCGTTCGGCATGGCGCAGGGCGTTCAATTGCCGGCCTCGGTGCTGCCCTTCATTTTGCGCAACGTTACGTTGGCCGGTATCGATTCGGTCAACGCGCCGCAGGCGGTCCGCATGCAGGCGTGGTCGCGTCTGGCGCGCGATCTGGAGTTGGGTAAGCTGGCATTGACCACGACGACAGTCGGGCTGGCGGAGGTGCCGCAGATTGCCGCCCAGCTGCTGGATGGCAAGGTGCAGGGGCGTACTGTCGTGGATGTGAACGCATGAGCGCGCCCACTGCATCGCGGGCATTCCGCTACCTGGCCACGCTGTCGGCCCTATTGTTTTTCGCGCTGGGCGCTGTCTGGTTGCTGGCGCCTGCGACCATGCTGGCCAACTGGGGCGTCGCCTTCGACAGCAACGCTTTAGGCGTTGTCGGTCGCCGCGCCGCGCCGATGTATGCGGCCATCGGCGTGATGCTGCTGCTGGTACGCGCGGCACCGCCATCGCCGGGGCGCCGCGCGGTGATTGCCGGCTTTGCCACCGCGTGCCTATCGCTAGCGGTGTTGGGCGTGTCGGAATGGGCTGCCGGGCATGTCAACGCCGGTATTTTCCCGGCGGTCGCCATCGAAATCGGGCTTCCGCTGGCGTTCCTTTTGGTCACGCGTGCAGAGGCGACGCAGCGACGCGCTAACCGCGCGCGTTAATCGATACATGACGGCAGCCTGTTGCGTGCCGTCATGCAACTGAAAGGCTTGGACATGCGGCAAGAGGGCCAACACACTTTCTCGGCCCGGTGCTCCACCGGAATGGCGCGCTCAATAGCCACATTGGACAGCGCCGGCAGGACCAAGGCGACGGTGTCCCGCACTGCATGGGCGCTGATGGTGAAGTGCAGGGGATCCAGCAGTTCAGCGCCTTTGACAAGCCCCAGACCAGTAACGTGGACCCAACACAGGCGC
Source organism: Xanthomonas sp. Leaf148 (assembly GCF_001423585.1). GTDB lineage: Bacteria > Pseudomonadota > Gammaproteobacteria > Xanthomonadales > Xanthomonadaceae > Xanthomonas. The sequence goes on from NZ_LMOP01000010.1 coordinate 169,701, forward strand.
AGGGCTTGTCGATGCAGCAATACGCGGAAAAGATGAAAGTGACCCTTTCATCCCATCGGGTCAGCCACGCGCTGGGAGCAGAGCGCAGCGCCGAGCAGCAACAGGGGATATGCTTCCGCCTTAATCATGATCCAGCTTGAATTACAGCCCTATGCGTATCACTGCAGCCGCCAGTTTGCTTGTCGTGTTACTGACCATGGCGCCTACCGTCTCAGTCTCTGCGGCGGAAACTGACATATTCGGCATCAAATTAGGGGCGCCATTAACGCTGCCCATTTGCCAACTCTCCTTACCCGCTCCAGCTGCACGCCGCAGCAGCACAGGATTAGGGAGTAGGGCGTTCAACAAGCTGACGGCCCCGCCGCCGGAGCCGCTGAAGGCCACTCCACCGGCAACAGGGTTGTGCGTCGCGCCCGGCACGACAAACATGGCCGTGGGCAATACCGAGTTCGGGCCAGGCGAATACGCTTACCTGGTCTTCGCCACGGCTGAGTTCCCGGCGTGGGTCGCGCCCATCGGCATGTCGATCGGCGCGGGCGCAGGTGACGCTTTTTCTCTGGAAGGTGCGGGCGGCCTGGTTTTACTGCAGAACGGGCGTGTGATCGCCTTGCGCTTCAACACCACGGGGTTCGAGGCGCAGCAGCGCGTGATGGAGCTGCTCAAGCGCAAGTTCGGTTCGCCCGGTTCGCAGAAAGCCGTGACCTGGAACAACGATCTGGGTGGCAGCCGCGAATCGATTTCCGCGCAATGGCGCACGCCCGATTTCTTTGCGGATTATTCTTCGGTCGTGCAAACGCAGGCCATGCAAGCACAAGGGCTGTCGGGCGGGATCGGGTTCCTCAACATCGGCAACAATCTGGGGCAGCAAGTGCTTCAACCTGCTAGCAAGGAAGCGGAATTCTAGAGAACTGACGACGTTCTCGCGGCGCCTAGAGCATGTTATGGACGTTGGAGCAGGTTGGCAGCATTCCCCCTGCATCAGGATGCTGAAGACCACGAAGTGGAGCCCTGCCAATGTCTCAGGTAGGCGCTCGTAGTCCCGGGCCAACCGCCTGAAGCGGTTGACCCAGCCGAAGCTGCGTTCGGCCACCCAGCGACGTGGCAGAAGCACGAAACCTTTCTTCGCTTCCTGCAACGTCACCACATGCAGTTCGATGCCCTTTTCGAGCGCAGCAGCAGGATATCTGCCGTATGCCCTTAGAGCAGCTAACAAAACTACTGTGCAGCCGCCAGGCGGGCGCGGCCGGTGCTCGGAATCCTCATGTACCACCCGTACACTCCGGTTCCTCCGCGCTGCTCGCTACGTTTTGTTAGCCGCTCTTAGTCGACAAAGGCCAGTTTCACGGGCTCGCCGTTCACATGCTGGATCTCTTGTGCCAGAGCGCCAACCTGGGCGCGCTGCACGCCCGCCGTTTAAGCAACAGGGGTTTCAGCCGCGCGAAGCCCGATGTCCGCTCATTTCCTGCCCGGCGTTCTTGTCGAAGCGCACATGCCACCAGGTGGCGCTGAGCGAAATCAGGCTGACCACGCAGAACGCCAGCGAAAAATCGCGTTGCGCCGGTTGGGTGTGATCGCCGGCCAGCATCGCCAGTTTGAGAATCATCGCGCCGGCACAGACACCCACCGACAGCATTAGCTGCTGCAAGGTGGTGTAAAGGCTGCTGGCGCGGCTCATACGCACGCTGGGCACGTTTTCGTAGGCGATGGTGTTGTAGGCGGCGAACTGGAACGACATGAAGGCGCCGCAGCACAGCAGCAGGCCGAATATCAGCGCCGGCGGCCAGTCGGGCCGGAACAGCGCGCACACCATGTAGCCCAGGCTGGCCAGTACGCCGTTGCCGATCAGGCTGTTGCGGTAGCCGAAGCGGCGCAGCAATTGCGGGGTGATGGTGCGCATCAGCAACGCACCGAGTGCGGTGGCCAGAATCAGCCGCCCGCTGTGCGCAGCGCAGAAACCGAAGCTGATCTGGAACAGCAGCGGCAACAGGAACGGCTGCGCGCCCTGGGTGATGCGCATCAGCGCACCGCCGATCACCGACAGCCGGAACGAGTCGATGCGCAGCAGGGTCAGGTCCAGCAGCGGTGCCGGGTGGTGGCGCGCATGCCACAGATATCCCACCGACGCGGCCGTGCCGATGGCCAGCAACCAACTGGCCAAGCCGATGCCGTCCTGCTGGCTGACCATTTCCAGGCCGAACAACAAGCAACCCAGCGCCATGCCGCACAACACGAAGCCGCGCAGATCGAAGCGTGCCGGTGCGGTGTCGGTAGGAATTTCCGGGATGAAACGGCGCACCAGCAAAAAGCCGGCAATGCCGATCGGTACGTTGATGTAGAAGATCCAGCGCCAATCCAGATACGACACGAAAAAGCCGCCCAGCGGCGGGCCCAGCATCGGGCCGATGAAGGCGGGGACAAGCGTCCAGGCCATTGCCGACACCAGATGGCGGCGCTCCACGGTGCGCAGCAGGATCAAGCGCCCGAGCGGGGCCATCATCGCGCCGCCGGCGCCTTGCAGTACGCGTGCGGCCACCATGGTGGGCAGGCTGTCGGCTAGCGAACACAGGATCGAGCCGCCCACGAATACCCAGATCGAAGCGCCGAACACGCGGCGCAGGCCGAAGCGGTCGGCGATGGCACCGCTGGCCGGGATCAGTACCGCCAGCGCCAGCAGATAGCTGGTCATGGCGATGCTCATGGCTGGCGCGGCAACGCCGAAGTCGCGCGCCAGCGTCGGCAGTGCGGTCGCCAGCACCGTGGCGTCCATCTGCTCCATGAAGATGGCGCAGGCCAGGATCAGCGAAATGATGCGGTAGTCGGGATAACGCGGCGGCGTGACGCCGGCCTCGGACACGCTGGAAGACATCGGACTCTCGGTTGCCGGGCCGTGTCCACGACGCCTGGAGGCGCCGGATCGGCCCGCGTCGCACGGTGTTGTGCGGCGCAGCATGGGCATTGTCCGCCTGCGTGGCGCACGGTTCAAGCGCGTGGCGGCAACGCTGCGTGCGGTTGGGAGTGTGGCCGGCGTTGGCTGTGCTGGGGGCGAGCTGCTGGGGCAGGGCGCGTGCGGTCGTCTTCAGTGGATGGAGGATGCTCGCCGGAGCGCTGCTTCCTCTCTCGCAGATTGGCCGCGTTCTCGGTCGGAAAGGATGCACCAATGTTCGAGCCGGTCGTGTGGTGGCGCGCGGGATAGCAACGGCACTGCGTGGAGGCGACAGCTGGGGGCGTGGTGGTGATGGCTGCGTCGTACCCTCATCCGGCGCTTTGCGCCACCTTCTCCCGGTGGGAAAAGGGAATGCAGGTTTCCGTGCGGGTGGCGGTGGTTGCTAGGCAGCGACAAAGCGACTGGCATAGCGCGCAAAGCAACGCCCAGGTTCATTGGGTGGCGATGGCTGCGTCGTACCCTCATCCGGCGCTGTGCGCCACCTTCTCCCGGTGGGAGAAGGGAACGTAGGTTTCCGTGCGGGGCGAGGCGGTTGCTAGGCAGCGAGAAAGTGACTGGCATAGCGTGCAAAGCAACGCCCAGGTTCATTGGATGGCGATGGCTCCGTCGTACCCTCATCCGGCGCTGCGCGCCACCTTCTCCCGGTGGGAGAAGGGAAGGTAGATTTCCGTGTGGGGCGGGGCGGTTGCTAGGCAGCGACAAAGCAAATGGCATAGCGCGCAAAGCAACGCCTAGGTTCATTGGATGGCGATGGCTGCGTCGTACCCTCATTCGGCGCTGCGCGCCACCTTCTCCCGGTGGGAGAAGGGAAGTGATATGCATGCCGACCATGCTGCGATGGCCGGCACCAAGCACCAAGCACCAAGTAACAAGCAACAAGCAACAAGCACCAAGTAACAAGTAACAAGTAACAAGCACCAACTAACAAGCACTGTGCAGCCCGCAGCGCTTCCTAAAGTGTGGGATCAGCGCTGTGCGGTCGGGCTGTCCCAGGCCTCCTTGACCTGCAGGATCCGCGCCAGGGACTCGCGAAAATGCTGCACCAGGCGCGGTTCCAGTTGCTTGCCCGACATGCTTTCCAACTTGCGCATCGCGTCTTCCACCGTCCACGGCGCTTTGTAGGCGCGCCGTCCGCACAGCGCGTCGAACACATCGGCTACTGCGACGATGCGTGCCGATTCCGGAATGGCCTCGCCGGCCAGGCCGGTGGGATAGCCGCTGCCGTCCCAGCATTCGTGGTGATGCAATGCGATTTCGGCGGCCATCTGGAAGACCGGTCCGCGGCCGTGCCGTAGCAGGTCGTGTCCGGCCTGCGGGTGCTGCCGCACTACCGAGCGCTCGTGCTCGTCCAGCGTGTCGGGCTTGTGCAGGATGCTGCCGGGCACGGCGATCTTGCCGGCGTCGTGCAGTGGCGCGGCATCCTGCAGCATCTGCGCCTGCTGCGGCGACCAGCCGGCGGTTTCGGCCAGCACCCGGGCATACACCGCCATGCGCCAGATATGCGCGCCGGTGTCCGCGTCCTGGGCTTGGCCGGCGGTGCCCAGCAGATGGATCGCATCGCGGTATTGCTGCGCCAGGCGCGCGCTTTCGGCCAGCCTGAGCTGGGTGTTGATGCGCACCTTGAGCAAGGCCGGCGAGTACGGTTTGCTGACGTAATCGGCCGCGCCCGCTTCCAACCCGGCGCGCTCGTCGTGCTCGCTGTTACGTGAGGTCACGAACAGGATCGGGATGGCATTGCTGGAGGGTTGCTGCTTGAGCGTGCGCGCCACCGCATAGCCATCCATGTCGGGGAGTTCGACATCCAGCAGGATCAACGCAGGCGCGTGGCGCGCCACCGCGTCCAGCGCTTCGCCCCCGGTTTTGGCGAACACCAGCGCAAAGTCCTCACGCAGCAGCTGGCGCAGGGTCGCCAGGTTGCTGGACTCGTCGTCGACACACAGCAGGGGACGGGACGGCATGGGGGAATCCTTGCAGACGGCACGGGAGATCGCCGTCAGCGTGGGTGGGTGGCTTGCCAGTCGTGCAGGGTGGCCTGCGCGCGGCGGAAGTCGAAGTCCTCCACGGCGCGTTGCAGTTCTTCCTGCAACGCAGGCGGCAGGTGCGGTGCGCAGATCAGCAGCGCGTGGTCGATCTTGTCGGCGTCGTCGGTGGAAAGAGCCACCTCCAGGATCTGCAGGCTGCCGGCGTCCAGCGCGACTGCGTCGTCGTTGGCCGCTGCAGTGGTTTCGTCGTCTTGCAAAAAGACGCCAATCGCCTCGGCGGTACGCTGCATCACATCCTTGAGCGAAATCAACGAGGCGGTGATGTCTTGACCATCTTCGATACGCGTTTCCAGATCGCTTGCAGCACCGGCCAGTGCCGGCAGCGCCAGCGAGCCCGCCGCACCACGCAACTTGTGCGCCATTGCGCCGATGGCAGGCAGTTCGTTGCGGCGCAGGTGTTCGGCCGCGACTTCGGCCGGGTCCGGGTTGTCGCGCAGCAGCTTGCTCAGGTAACGCGCGTACGGCTCGCGGTCGCGCCACAGGCTGCGCGCGCGCGCGGCGTCCAGTAGCTCGGGATCGTCGTGCTGCCACTCGGGGCCGGCCGCCAGTTCGGTTTCGTGCGGCAGCGATGGAATGCGCTTCATCCCGGGATGCATGAAGTGACGAATGGCGGTGACCAGTTCCTCGACATTGAAGGGCTTGGCGATAAAACCGTTCATGCCCGCTTCCAGCGCTTTTTCCTGTTGCGGGCGGAATGCGCCAGCGGTCAGCGCGATCACCGGCAGGCTGGCCAGGGCAGGGATCTGCCGCAGCCGGCGAGTAGCTTCGTAGCCGTCCACCACCGGCATCTGCACATCCATCAACACCAGATGAAACAGATCCGGCGCGCGCTTGAGGGTGTTGACCGCCTGCTCGCCATCGTGGGCGACGGTGACCATGGCGCCTTCGCCCTCAAGAATGCGCTGCGCCACCTCGCAGTTGATCTCGCTGTCGTCGACCAGCAACAGGTGCGTGCCCTCCAGCCGCCGTGCCACGAAGGTGGGCGTGACCGGACGTGCACCGGGGCGCTCGTCGACCAGCTGTTCCACCAGACGATGCAATGCCGCGCTGGTCACCGGCTTGGTCATCACCGCGTCCAGATCCTGTTGCTCGGGATGCTGTTCCAGCAGACGTCGCTCGTAGGCGGTGACCATGACGATCACCGGATGCGGACCAGGGGCGGCACGTGCGCGGATTTCGCGCGCGATCGCCACGCCATCGATGTCGGGCATGCGCCAGTCGAGCAGGAAAATGTCGTAGGGCTCGCTGGCCTGTTCGATCGCCTGCAGCGCGGCCTGGCCGCTGGCCACTGCATCCACGCGCCAGCCCAGGTCGGTGGTGATCCGCACCAGATTGCTGAGCGCGGCATCGTGGTCGTCGGCGATCAGCACGCGCGGCATCGCTTCCGGCGGTAGCGCCGGCAGGTCTTGCTGCGCCTTGGGTGGCGCGGCCTTCTCCAGGGTCACCACGAAATAGAACTCGCTGCCGCGGCCGGGCACGCTTTCCACTTCCAGCTCGCCGCCCATCAGTTCGATCAGCCGTCGGCTGATGGTCAGGCCCAGACCGCTGCCGCCATAGCGTCGGCTGGTCGAGGTGTCGGCCTGCAGAAACGGCGAGAAGATCAGGCTCTGCTTTTCCTTGGAAATGCCGATGCCGGTGTCGCGCACGGAGAACAGCAGCTTGACCTTGTTGGGATCGCCGCTGGGGAAGCGCCGCACCGACAGCACCACTTCGCCCTGCTCGGTGAACTTGATCGCGTTGCCGACCAGATTGACCAGCACCTGGTTGATGCGCAGCGCATCGCCCAGCAGCCAGCGGCTGTCGCGCGGCAACGGCTCGACAATCATCTCCACCGGTTTGGCGCTGAGCGAGGAGCGCATCAGGTCGGCGATATTGTCGAACAACTGGTTGAGATCGAACGGCGCGCGTTCCAGGTCGATGCGCCCGGCCTCGATCTTGGAGAAGTCCAGGATGTCGTTGATGATTTCCAGCAAGGTACGTGCGGAGCGATCGATCTTGGTGACCATGTCCTGCGCCGCGCCAGGAAGCTCGCTGCGCTGAAGCAGATACAACATGCCCAGGATGGCATTCATCGGGGTGCGGATTTCGTGGCTCATGTTGGCCAGGAAATCGGACTTGGACTGATTGGCGCTCTTGGCGGCATCCATTGCCAGACGCAGCTGTTTTTCGTGCAGTTTTTGCTCGGTGAGATCCACCGCAACGCCGAGGTAACCGATCACCTGGTCATTGTCGTCGCGCAATGTGCTCAGGGTCAGCAGCACCGGCAGGCGGCGGCCGTCGTAACCGACATAGGTCCACTCGCTGGTATCGCTGCGGCCGAGGCTGGTGAGCGCAGCCACCGCTTCCAGCGTGTGCGCCACCGGCACCCCGGTCTGCTCGGAGAGCAGATGCGCACGGTCCTGCAGTTCTTCCGGTTCGACGAACTGGCTGGCCTTGCGCCGGCCGATCACATCCTCTGCGTTATAGCCGAGCAGCTTTTCTGCGGCGCGATTGAACAGCGTGACAAATCCACTGGAGTCGGTGGCGATGATGGCGTAACCGGCATGCGCCAGAATCGCGCGCTGCAAGACCGAGAACTTCACCAGCTCGCTGGTGCGCTCGGCCACCTGATGTTCGAGCGAGGCATTGAGGTCGACGATGCGTTGATGCGACCGTACCCGCTCTGAGATATCGCGGAAAAAATGCGAGTGACCGCTAAGCGTGCCATCCGGTTCGATGATGGGTGCCTTGCTCGCCAGCACATGCACGTGATGGCCATCGCGGTGGCGCATGCTCTGTGCGGCCGAGGCATTGGTCGGGTACGCTTCATCGGCGTGCTCGATCTGCGGCATCGCATACGGTTGCGGCGACAGCAGCAGCGTCAGGTCCTGGTCGATCGCCTCCTCGGCGGTGTAACCGAACATCGCTTCTGCGGCCGGGTTCCAGTGGGTGATGCGGCCATCCGGAGTTTCGGCCACGATGGCTTCGCTGGAATGGCTGACCAGCGCGGCCAGCTCCATCTGTTTGCGCAACACCTCTTCGCGGCGCAGCCCGTTGCTGAAGTACAGCCCCAGCAGTGCGGCAAACAGGGAGGACGCTGCCATGACCAGGCCGCCCACCAGCCAAGGCGAGGTCTGGTTGAGCGACGCCACAAAGCTGGCCGTGGGGTGGGCGGTGACGATCCAGGTGCGCCCGTAGATGGGCAACAGCTGCACCACCGGCCGCCAGCGCGCGCTGTCGCCGGCCGGAGTGCCGCTGCGATAAAAGTTATGGGTCGGCTCGTTGCGATCGGACAGATCCAGCGCCACATCGTCGCGTTCGCCCAATGCGCTTTTCACCATCTGCTCGACGCTGAAAGGCGCATACACCCAGCCGTTGGTGGCAGCCATGCGTTGCTGTGGCGTTTGCAGCGGCATGCCTTCGCGATACACCGGCAGCAAGACCAGAAAGCCGCTCTCGTTGGGCACGCGATAGCCCGACAGCGAGACCGGTGAGGTCATGATCGGCTCGCCGCTGCGTGCGGCCTGCAATGCGGCGGCGCGACGGCGCGGTTCGGATGCGATATCCAGACCGATGGGGCGATTGCCCGACGACTCGGGTTCGAAGTACAGCACGATGTAACGTTCGCCATCCCACGGCGCCAGCAAGCGGCGGTGGATATCCGGTGCTCCGTCGGCGCGCGCGGTCTGCAAGAACGCGTCCTCGTCGGCAGGCGCGACCCGATGGATGTAGCCGTAGCCCAGCACGCCGGGAAACTCGCGCGCGTAATCGCGCGAGCGGCTGTACAGGGTGAAGCGATCTCGACTGATGACCTCGCTGCCGGCACCAATCACCGCACCGCGCGCGCCGCGCAAGCCGTGCTCGAAGGTGTACATACGTTCGCTGATATTGCGGGCGAGGCTGCGCACGACATACTGAAAGCGTTGCTCGCGCTCGAGCTCGTTATGCCGCTGCAGCCAGACCCCCGTGACGATGGCGGCGATCAAACCTGCGGTAAGGATCAGCAGTGCGCTGATAAAGACGCGGCGCCCGTATTTCCTGCGCAGATCCCAGCGGCCATTCGGCATTTTCGTTCCTTCGCCTTGCCTGTTGCGTGCCCAGTGTCCTGGCCGACGGCAACGTCGACCTCGCGGTACCGCCTGACGATTATCCGGCTGCGTGCAGTCTCCCCAGTTGCTGCACGCTAGCCTGTTGGGCGATCAACGTCATCTCAGTGCATCAGAACGATAGCCAAATCGATAATGCATGAAGCGCAAGGCCGATCAATCCACCGACCAACGTGCCGTTGAAGCGAATGTATTGCAGATCGCGTCCGACACCCAATTCCAATTGTTCGACGAGGTGACGTTCGTCCCAACTTTTCACTGTCGATGCAATGTGCTCGGTGACCGATGCGCGCAGGCGCGTGGTGAGTTTGTCGGCTGCCTGCAGCATATGCTGGTTGAGTGCGTCGCGCAGTGACGGATCTTGCGACAACGCCTGGCCGAGCGATTGCATGGAGCGCTCCATGTGCGCAGCCATCGACGACTCTTCACGCGCCAGATCGTTGCGCAGCGCATCGCGGATCTCGCCCCACAGGCCTTGCACGTATTCCTGCAGCGCGGGATGTTGGATGGCACGTTGCTTGAGTTCTTCTACACGCGCAGCCATTTCCGGTTCGTCACGCAGGCGCGCGATGTAGCCTTGCAGCCACGCTTCATAGTCGAGCCTGATTGGATGCTCGGGCGTCTTGAGAATGTCCTGGAGTTCTTCGATGGCCGCACGCGCCATGCGGTCGGCCAGACTGTCGCCGATCTCTTCGATCGGCTTGATCCAGTTCACTGTGCCGACCAGCTTGGGCCATTCGCGGCGCGCATACCGCACGATCAATGCAGACGCGCGCGTCTTGACCTGTTCCTGGTCCAGCCATTCGCCCAACCGCAGCAGCACTTCGTCGAGCAATTTCTGATGGCGCCCGTCGGTGGTGAGCAGCGCCATCACATCGCCGACGGTCGCGGCAGCATTCCACTTGCGCAGGCGGTCCACCACGAAGCGCTGGATGGCGCTGCGCACGGCAGCTTCGTCTAATAGCTCAAGCGCCTGCAACATCCAGCCGCGTGCCATCTGCGCGAGCATGCGCGACTGCTCGGGTTTGGCCAGCCATTCGCCGAGGCGGCTGGCGGGGTCGAACACGCGCAGCTTTTCCATCAACGCAGCGGGCGCAAGGAACTGATCGCGCACGAATACCGCCAGCCCATCCGCCAGCCGCTCCTTGCCGCGCGGCAGGATGGCGGTGTGCGGGATCGGCAAGCCCATCGGACGGCGAAACAGCGCCACCACCGCAAACCAGTCGGCCAGTGCGCCCACGGTCGCCGCCTCGCAGAAGGCCGACACCCACGCCCAGATGCCTTGCTCGCCCATCAGGTGACTGACGATAAAGCCGGCAAACATCGCCAGCAGCAAGGCCACCGCCAACAGCTTCATGCGCTGTAGCTGGGCACGACGGGGATCGATGGGGCGGGGAGCGCTGAGACTGGGTTCCATCCGCGAAGTGTACCCAGTCGTTTGACCAGGGCATGTCCACGGCAGGTGGGCGACGTCGCGGGCGGCTGCCGGTGGCCGCGCCTTCGGTGCCCGTGCTCCAGCTGCGCTTGCAACTGTGCGACCAAGCGTCTGTTGCCGTCGTAGGAGCGCACCCGGGCGCGACGGGCTTTATCGGGACTGCCCGTCGCGCCCAGGTGCGCTCCTACGGGATGGCTGTTAGTTAGCGGGTGCGTGCTCTCGGCCGCACAGATGCTATGGCTGCTCTTGCAACGGTGCGACCAAGCGTCTGTTGCCGTCGTAGGAGCGCACCCGGGCGCGACAGGCTTTCCTGGGAACGCCCATTGCGCCCAGGTGCGCTCCTACGTGATGGCTGTTGGCGAGTGGATGCGCGGACTCAGCCGCGCAGGCGCTCCAGCTGCGCTTGCAATGCGGTCACCTTGGACTGCAGTGCGACGTTTTCGTTTTCCAGTTCGGTGACGCGGCGCTGCAAGGCCTTGACGTCGCGGCGCTCGGCTTCGCCGCCTTCGGCCTCGTCGGCCTTGGGTTTGCGCTTGGCGTCGCGCACGCGCTTGGCGGCCTGTTTGAGTTCGGCCTTACCGGCCTGCGCGGCGGCGCGTTGTTCGTCTTCCGACAGCGTGGCCACGGCGGCTGCGGCGCTGATCGAGATCTCGCCGGCCTTCACTGCCTGCACCACTTCCGGCGCGGCCTGTTTGTGGATGCGCTCGATCATCACCACCTGATTGCTGCTCAGGCGTGCTTCGCGTGCCAGCTCGGCGCGGCTCACCGGGGTGGAGGTTTCCTCCCACGGCGGGCTGTCGGTGTCGTCGCTCGCGCGGGCTGCGCTGTCGTCGAGGCCGGTATCGGCCTGTGCGTCATCCACCACCGGCGCCTCGGCGGCGGCATCGGCCTCGCGCTGGGTGCGCTGGCGGGCGGCGAGGATCTCGCGCTTGCGCAGCGCCAGCACGCCACGCTGGAAGTCGGACACGCTGCGCCGGCCAAGGTGCTGCTCGATCATCCACAGGTGCACGTCCTGCATCGACTGGAAGCGCGGGTTCTGCACGGTCTGGAACGGCAGGCCGTGCTTCTGGCAGAGGCCGTAGCGGTTGTGGCCGTCCACCAGCACATCGCCCCACAACACCAAGGCATCGCGACAGCCTTCGGCCAGCAGGCTGCGCTCCAGCGCCTCGTGCTCGTCGGGTGTCAGCGGGTCGATGTAGGCCTTGAGTTCTTCTTTGACAACGATGTTCATGGGGCAACTGCGGGGGGAGTGCGGGGCCGGCATTGTAGAGAGCCTGCTCCGGCTTTGCGCGCTTGACGTGGTGCCCGCGCCCGTGACACGCGAGCGCCGTCGTGGAACGGCCACGCGCGCCGTCACCGGCTTTCTTCAGGCGAGCGGCGCGTACGGCGGGAGCCGACGCGATGAAGCCCATGCAGCGCGCGGCCAGGGCCCGCGTGCCTCTGCCTGCAACGCACCCATGCCGCCGGCCGCGCTCAGTCCACCAGGCGCAGGATGCCGGCCAGCGTCTCGACCATCTGCCCGATCTGCTCGGGGGTGACGATCAACGGTGGCGACAGCGCGATGACATCGCCGGTGACGCGCACCAGCAGTCCGCCGTCGTGGAAGCAGCGCTCGAACACCTCGTAGCCGCGTGCACCGGGGGCGCCATCGCGCGGCGCCAGTTCGATGGCACCGATCAGGCCGACGTTGCGGATGTCGATCACGTGCGGCAGCCCACGCAGGCTGTGCAGCGCGTCTTCCCACTGCGGGCCGAGCGTGATCGCACGCGAAAACAGCCCGTCCTCGGCATAGGTGTCCAGGGTCGCAATCGCGGCCGCACAGGCCAGCGGGTGACCGGAGTAGGTATAGCCATGGAACAGTTCGATGGCGTTTTGCGGCCCGTGCATGAACGCGTCATGGATCGCATCGGCCACCAGCACCGCACCCATCGGCACGGTGCCGCTGGTCAGCCCCTTGGCGGCGGTGATGATGTCGGGCGTGACGCCGAAGCGCTGCGCGGCGAACGCGTCGCCGACGCGGCCGAAGCCGGTGATCACCTCGTCGAACACCAGAAGGATGCCGTGGCGGTCGCAGATGGCGCGCAGCCGTTGCAGGTAGCCTTCCGGCGGCAGGATCACCCCGGCCGAGCCGGACACCGGTTCGACGAACACCGCGGCGATGGTGGAGGCGTCGTGCAGGGTGATCAGCCGTTCCAGGTCGTCGGCCAGCTCCGCGCCGTGCGTCGGCAGCCCGCGCGAGTAGGCGTTGCGCTGCAGATCCAGGGTGTGGCGCAGATGATCGGTGCCGGCCAGCAGCGGGCCGAACCACTTGCGGTTGTTGGGCAGCCCGCCGATCGACATGCCGCCGAAGCCGACCCCGTGATACGCCTTCTCGCGGCCGATAAAGCGGGTGCGATGGCCCTCGCCGCGCAGGCGGTGGTAGGCCAGGACGATCTTCATCGCGCTATCCACCGCTTCCGAGCCGGAGTTGGTGAAGAACACATGGCCCAGGCTGGGCGGCGCGATGGCGGCCAGGCGCTGCGCCAGCACGAACGGGAGCGGTGAGCCCATCTGAAAGGTCGGGGCGAAATCCAGCGTGCCGGCCTGCGCGCGGATCGCCGCCACGATGCGTTCGCGCGCGTGTCCTGCATTGCAGCACCACAAGCCTGCGGTGCCATCCAGGATCTGCCGGCCGTCGACATCGCGGTAGTACATGCCGGCGGCCGAGGCGAGCAGGCGAGGGCGCGCCTTGAATTGCCGGTTGGCGGTGAACGGCATCCAGAACGCATCCAGCTGCGCCGGTGTCTGCAGCGCAGGCGCATCGTCGCGCGGAAGTGGGTCGTGCATGGCCGGCTCCGTCACGGGGGTCGCCCGACTGTACCCAGCCATCGCCTCGGGCGTCACCCCGCCGCGGGCAGGAATGGGCGATATGCCCGCGCAGGCCTGGCGGATGCCCATCGATCTAATGCATAAGAACTAGTCAATTAGTCGCAGCGCCGGCCGCTAATCTCAAGGAACGCTTGCGTGGCGTGTGTGTGGCAATGCGTTGGAACGCTGCGAGGCGTCGCCAAGCATTGCAAAGCTGCAAGGATTGCCGATGATGCGCCAGACAACCGCTGGTTGGGCCTGGTCGTCGCCGCTGCTTATATCGCAACACGCTAAACGATCGCAGCCGTCAATCGTCTTTATCGCAGTTCATCGCACTTTATTTTTGGGGAATGGGAATGACGCAAGGGTCCACCGTGGCGACAGCCAGTGGCGCAGACGCCGGTCTGCTATCCAAGGAGCGCATCATTGCGCGTCCGGGGTTCAATCGTTGGCTGGTCCCGCCGGCTGCGCTGGCGATCCATCTGTGCATCGGCATGGCCTACGGCTTCAGCGTGTTCTGGCTGCCGCTGTCCAAGGCGCTGGGGATCACCGAAGCGATTGCCTGCCCGGCCGACATGGGTCTGTTCGCGCGCATGGTGGCGACCACCTGCGACTGGAAGATCAGCGAGCTGCAGTGGATGTACACCCTGTTCTTCGTGCTGCTGGGCTGCTCGGCGGCGATCTGGGGCGGTTGGCTGGAACGTGCCGGCCCGCGCAAGGCCGGTGTGGTTTCGGCGCTGTGCTGGTGTGGCGGCCTGGTGATTTCGGCGGCCGGTATCCACTTCCATCAGATCTGGATGTTGTGGCTGGGTTCGGGCGTGATCGGTGGTATCGGTCTGGGGCTGGGCTACATCTCGCCGGTGTCGACCCTGATCAAATGGTTCCCGGACCGTCGCGGCATGGCGACCGGCATGGCGATCATGGGCTTTGGCGGCGGCGCGATGATCGGCAGCCCGCTGGCCGATGCGCTGATGCGCCACTTCGCCACACCCACCTCGGTGGGCGTGATGGAAACCTTCCTGGTCATGGCCGCGCTGTACTTCGTCTTCATGATGGCCGGCGCCTTCGGGTATCGCGTGCCGCCGAGCGGTTGGACCCCGGCCGGCTGGACCGCGCCGGTGGCCAGCACCAACGCCATGATCACCGCCAACCACGTGCACGTCAGCAAGGTCTGGGGCATTCCGCAGTTCTGGCTGCTGTGGGGCGTGTTGTGCCTGAACGTCTCAGCGGGGATCGGCGTGATCGGCATGTCCTCGCCGATGCTGCAGGAAGTGTTCGGCGGCCGGTTGATCGGCGTGGACATCGGCTTCGGCAGCCTGGATACGGCTCAGCTGGCCAGCATCGCGGCGATCGCGGCAGGCTTCACCGGTCTGCTCAGCCTGTTCAACATCGGTGGCCGCTTCTTCTGGGCCAGCATGTCCGACAAGCTCGGCCGCAAAAACACCTACACGCTGTTCTTCCTGCTGGGCATCTGCCTGTACGCAGCGGCGCCGTCGGCCGGTGGCGTGGGCGGCATCGCGCTGTTCGTGGGCATCTTCTGCATCATCCTGTCGATGTACGGCGGCGGCTTCGCCACCATTCCGGCCTATCTGGCCGACCTGTTCGGTACCCAGATGGTCGGCGCCATCCACGGCCGTCTGCTGACCGCCTGGGCCACCGCCGGCATCCTCGGCCCGGTGGTGGTGGGTTACATGCGCGAGTACCAATTGGCGCACGGCAGCCCGCCGTCACAGGTCTACAACACCACCATGTACATCCTCGCCGGCATGCTCGTGCTCGGCCTGATCTGCAATCTGTTGGTGCGCCCGGTGGCTGCGCGTCACTTCATGACGCCCGACGAACTGGCACGCGAAAAGCAGCTGGCGCACGAGAAGGTCGACCGCAGCGGGCATGCGGTGCTGCCGCCGGAACAGATGGCGCGGATCGGGCATGGCGGCAACCCCGCAGTGGTCGCGTTCGCTTGGTTGGCGGTTGGCATCCCGATGGCGTTCGGTATCTGGGTGACGCTGCAGAAAGCCTTTGTGCTGTTTCATTGAGGTGAGATGACCAGTCCGTCTTCCCGCACAGTGCGCCCCGGTAGTGTGGTGCGCACGGTTGTCCGCCATCGCGGCGGTCGCGGTGCCACGGTGCAAGACATGGTGGCGGCCGAAATGCCGGTTGCCCTGATCTACAACCAGGTGCCGTTCGCGGTGATGATGGCGACGCCGGAGGACCTGGAGGATTTCGCGCTCGGGTTCTCGTTGAGCGAAGGCATCGTCGATCACGCGCAGGACTTGCGCGTGGTTGCGGTGGAGACCTTTCTGGAAGGCGCTTCGCTGCAGATCGAGATCCCGCCCGAGCGCGCGGCCGCGTTGGACCAGCGGCGGCGCAATCTGGATGGACGCAGCGGTTGCGGCGTGTGCGGCAATGAATCGATCGAGGCGGTGCTGCGTGTGCCGCCGCGCGTGCAGTCGACGCTGCAGATCGACGCCGATGCGTTGGCGCGTGCGCTGGATGCGTTGCACGCGCAGCAGCCGATCGCCGCGCAGACCGGCGCGGTGCACGCCGCCGGTTGGGCCGATGCGAACGGAGTGGTGCAGTTGGTTCGCGAAGACGTCGGGCGCCATAACGCGTTGGACAAATTGATCGGTGCATTGGCGCGCGCGCGCATCGATGCATCGCAAGGGTTTGCGGTGGTCACCAGCCGCGCCAGTTATGAAATGGCCATGAAAGCCGCGCAGGCCCGAATTCCGCTGCTGGCAGCGATTTCGGCACCTACCGCGCTGGCGATCAGCCTGGCCGACAGCGCGGGACTGACCCTGATCGGGTTTGCCCGCAATCACGATTGTGTTGTTTACAGCCATCCACAACGCCTGGATCTGGGCGTTGCCGTGGGAGAGCCCGCATGAGCAAGAAAACCATCAAGCAGTACGACAATCCCGCGGGCGGCTGGGGCGCATTGCGCTCGGTGGCCAAGCACCTGATGGAGCAGGACATCGCAGTGCAGGGCGCCAAGACGCTGCTGCATGCGAACCAGCCGGACGGATTTGATTGCCCGGGCTGCGCCTGGCCGGATCGCGACCATACCTCCACCTTCGAATTCTGCGAAAACGGCGCCAAGGCCGTGGCCGCCGAATCCACCGCGCGCCGCGCCGGGCTGGAAGTGTTCGCCTCGCACAGCGTCAGCCTGTTGTCGCAGTACAGCGACTATTGGCTGGAAGGGCAGGGCCGGTTGACCCACCCGATGCGCTACGACGCCGCCACCGACCACTATGTGCCGGTGAGCTGGGACGATGCGTTTGCGCAGATCGCGGGCCATCTCAATGGCCTGGCGACCCCGGATGAGGCGATCTTCTATACCTCAGGGCGCACCAGCAACGAAGCGGCGTTTTTGTATCAGTTGTTCGTCCGCGAGTTCGGCACCAATAACTTCCCGGACTGCTCCAACATGTGTCACGAGCCATCCGGCACCGCGCTGCGTTCGCAGATCGGTGTGGGCAAGGGCACGGTGTCGTTGCACGATTTCGAGCTGGCCGATGCGATCTTCATCTTCGGCCAGAACCCGGGCACCAATCACCCGCGCATGCTGGGCGAGTTACGCCAGGCCTCCAAGCGCGGCGCGGCGATTGCCGCGTTCAATCCGCTGCGCGAGCGCGGGCTGGAAAAGTTCGCCGACCCGCAAGACAAGCTGGAGATGCTGCACAACGGCTCCACGCGCATTGCCTCGGATTATTTCCAACTCAAGATCGGCGGCGACCTGGCGGCGTTGAAGGGCATCATCAAGCATGTGCTGGAGCGCGATGCGCAGGCCCAGCGCGATGGCACGCCGCGCTTGCTGGATCTGGAGTTCATTGCCGAGCACACCGCTAATTTCGACGCATTCGCTGCCGATGTGCATGCGGAAGCCTGGGACACCATTGTCGAAGAATCCGGCCTGGACGAAGCGCAGTTGCGCAAGGCCGGCGAGATCTACCTGAAGGCCGAGCGCGTGATCGCGTGCTGGGGCATGGGCATTACCCAGCACAAGCACTCGGTGGCCACCATCCACATGATCACCAACCTGCTGCTACTGCGCGGCCACCTGGGCCGTCCCGGCGCAGGCGTGTGCCCGGTGCGCGGGCATAGCAACGTGCAGGGCGACCGCACGATGATGATCTACGAAAAACCGCCGGCCGCGTTTCTGGACAAGCTGCAGTCGGTGTTCGGGTTTGCGCCGCCGCGCGAAGACGGCTTCGACACCGTCGGTGCGATCGAGGCGATGCTGGATGGGCGCGGCAAGGTGTTCTTCGCGATGGGCGGCAACTTCGCCGCCGCCACGCCGGATACCGATGCCACGCACCGCGCGCTGCGCAACTGCGAACTCACCGTGCACGTCACCACCAAGCTCAATCGCAGCCACCTGGTGCATGGGCGCGATGCGTTGATCCTGCCATGCCTGGGGCGTACCGAAATCGATATCCAGGACGCCGGCTCGCAAGGCGTGACGGTGGAGGATTCGATGAGCATGGTGCACCTGTCGGCCGGCATCAATCCGCCGGCCTCGCCGGATCTGCTGTCCGAGCCGGCGATCGTGGCGCGCATGGCCGAAGCCACGTTGGGCGCGCGCAGCGCGATCCGCTGGCGTTGGCTGGTGGGCGATTACGACCGCGTGCGCGAGCTGATTGCGCAGGTGTTTCCGGACTTTGCCGACTTCAATCAGCGCGTGCGCACGCCGGGCGGCTTCCGCCTGTCCAACACCGCGCGCGACCGTAACTGGGTCACGCCCGAGCAGCGTGCGGTGTTCAAAGCGCACGCGGTGCCCACCGACAACCCGATCCATCGCGCGCGGCGTTCGCGGGGCGATCAGATGGTGTTTACGCTCGCCACCACGCGCTCGCACGATCAGTACAACACCACTATTTACGGGCTGGACGATCGCTACCGTGGCGTGTTCGGCGAGCGCCGCGTGCTGTTCATCAACGGCGCCGATATTGCCGCGTTGAACATGAAGGCTGGCGATTGGGTGGATCTGGAAAGCCTGTGCGAAGACGGCGTGCATCGCGAGGCGCGGCGCTTCTTGTTGGTGGACTACAATATTCCGCGCGGCTGTCTGGCCGCGTATTACCCGGAAACCAATGCGCTGGTGCCGCTGTCGAGTTTTGCCGACGAAGCACGCACACCGACCTCCAAGTCGATTCCGGTGATCGTGCTGCCGCATCGCGCCGAAACCGCCGACGCGGCACCGCGCGATATCGGAGCGGTGCTTGTCCGCTGATCCGCAGCTCACCGCGCAGCTGCTGCAGGCGCTTGCCGACACGCCCGAGGGCGTGTCGCTGTCGAGGCTGTGCAAGCAGCTGGGCGTGCGCATGAGCGTGTTGTTGCGCACGCTCGCGTGGCTGGGCAGTGCCAACCTGGATGGCCAGCCAGGCCCGGGCTGGATTAACGTGGAAGAGCGCGGCGATCGACAATTTGCGGTGTTGACGCCGGCCGGGTTGGCAGAGCACGCACAGCGCAAAACGGCGCAAGCGCCGCAAGCGCCGCAAGGCGGCTGAATAACTTGCTGGTTGTTTGTTGAAAACCATGCACGCCGATATGCCTGACTGCTCCTTGCCCAGCCACCATCGCGGGACTTTTGGCTGCCAGGTTGAAAGCTTAGGCAATCGAGTGCGCGGTGCCCTCACCGCTCGCGGGACACGCCGTGAACCCGTCCCTGGGGGCTCGATGGCGGCATCCATGCCGCCAACGGTCCCGCAATCGGCGAGGGCACCGCACCAGATAGTTGGCTGGTGACGTTATCGAAGAACGAAGACACTGCAGCAGACAGTTAACGGTTGCTCTGTTGAAACATCCGCACACCGGCGCTCTCGACTGGTCCTTGCCCGCTCACCGTCGCGGGACCTTACGCGGCATGGATGCCGCGTAAGAGCCTACAGGGACGTACTTGCGGCGTGTCCCGTGATGGTGGGCGGGCAAGGACCCTGCAGCCAAGCTGAAGATCATCAGCTCTACAAGTGATCTATCTTCGTTGTCCGACCAGTCCGTACTTGCGGCGTTTCCCGCGATCGTTGGCGAGTGAGGGCCCGGCAGCCAAGTCGCAGATCATCCGCCTTTCAATCAACGCATTCTTAGCACGCCATCCTTCCTCATCTGACGACTGCTCACTACGTTTTGTCGGCCACCCTTTAGGGATGAGGATGGCATGGCCCACGCGCCAGGCGGTCACGCCTGTAACTTTTTGCAGGCCGGTTGGTCCGCGCAAACCACTGCCGCGATCTGCCAGAATCGGCCGTCTTGTCTGATGGATGCCGACTCACGATGACTGCCGCCGTGCCACTCGCCACGCCCGTCAATTCGCCTGCGCGCGTGCTGTTTGCCAGCCTGATCGGCACCACCATCGAGTTCTTCGATTTCTACATCTATGCCACCGCTGCGGTGCTGGTGTTCCCGACGTTGTTTTTTCCGGCGGGCGATGGCAGTGCGGCGATGCTGCAGTCGCTGGCGACTTTTGCGGTCGCCTTCATCGCGCGGCCGGTGGGCTCGGCGGTCTTCGGCCACTTCGGCGATCGGGTCGGCCGCAAGGCCACGCTGGTGGCGGCATTGCTGACGATGGGTCTGTCCACGGTTGCCATTGGTCTATTGCCCGGCTATGCGCAGATCGGAGTGTGGGCCCCGTTGCTGCTGGCGCTGTGCCGGTTCGGTCAAGGGCTGGGCCTGGGCGGCGAGTGGGGCGGCGCGGTGCTGCTGGCCACCGAGAACGCACCGCCGGGCAAGCGCGTGTGGTACGGCATGTTTCCGCAGCTGGGTGCGCCGCTGGGCTTTTTGCTGTCCACCGGCACCTTCCTTGGCATGGGCGCATTGCTGGACGATGCGGCCTTCATGCAGTGGGGCTGGCGGGTGCCGTTTCTGGCCAGCGCCTTGTTGGTGCTGACCGGGCTGTGGGTACGCCTGAGCATTACCGAAACACCGGACTTTCAGAAAACCCTGGATCGTCAGACGCGCGTACGGCTGCCGCTGGGCACCGTGATCTCGCAGCATTGGCCGGCGTTGATCATCGGCACGCTGGGTGCGTTTGCCACCTTCGTGTTGTTCTATCTGATGACCGTGTTCGCATTGGGCTATGGCACCAAGACGCTGGGCTACGACAAGGAACAATTCCTGCTGCTGCAGATGGCCGGGATCGTGTTCTTTGCGCTGGGCATTCCGTTGTCGGCCAAGTTCGGAGATCGGCATGGCGCACCGTTGGCGATGATGCTGGCCAGCATCGCCATCGTTGCGTTCGGGCTGGCGTTTGCGCCGTTGTTCCAGGCCGATCACCCATTGCAGGTGCTCATTTTTCTCGGGCTGGGCTTCTTCTTCATGGGGCTGACCTACGGCCCTTGCGGCACCTTGCTGGCGGAGTTGTATCCCACCGAGGTGCGCTATACCGGCGCGTCGCTGTCGTTCAATCTGGCCAGCATCCTGGGTGCGGCCCCGGCGCCGTATGTGGCCACGCAACTGGCAGCGCGTTACGGGCTGCAGGCGGTGGGTTACTACCTGGGCGGTGCCGCGGTGTTGAGCTTGCTCGCGCTGACGATGGTGCGGCGATCGCGTCGATAGATGCTGTTGGATACGCGCCTGCCGTAGGCGCGGGCTGGTGCGCGCAGAGGTGCTATCGGTAAGGCGCTGTCGCGCCCGGGTGCGCTCCTACGGGAGCTAGAGAAATACGCGCTTTGAGGTGCGTTCTCTCAGGCCGCCGTGTTGGTGCAAGCGTGCGGCGTTCAGCCCGCCAAGCGTACCTGGTTGCGGCCGCCGGCCTTGGCCAGGTACAGATATTTGTCGGCTTCGTTCAACAGGTAATGCAGCGATTGGTCGCCTTCGGTCGCGATGCACACGCCGATGCTTACCGTCATGCTCAGCGTGTCGTCGCCGACGCGCACGCGTAGTGCGCTGATGCGTTCGCGCAGGGTTTCGAAGTAGCTGGTGGCGTTGGCTGCATCCAGCCCCGGCACCAGCAGGCAGAATTCTTCGCCACCGAAACGTGCCACCAGATCCTGCGGACGTGCATGCCCGGAGACCGATGCGGCCACCGCGCGGAGCGCCTGGTCACCGGCTTCGTGGCCCCAGGTGTCGTTGATGTGTTTAAAGTGATCGATATCCAGCATGGCCGCGGTCACCGTCTGGTCCTGCGACAGCAACTGCGGGATCACGCGCTGGCTTTGTTCCAGGAAGTAACGCCGATTGGGCAGGCCGGTGAGGAAATCGCGTGTGGCCAGATCCTGCAGCGTACCGATCAATTCCAGCTGGTCCACGTTCTGCGAGACGCGGCAGAAGAATTCTTCGCGCGAGAAGGGCTTGCGCAGGAAGTCGTTGGCGCCGTTCTTCAAGAAGCGCGGGATCAGCGACGAGTCGCTGTTGCCGGAGATGCCGATCACCGCGACCTTGTCGCGCGAGCGCAACGCACGCAGCCGGCGGGTGAATTCCACGCCTTCCATGCCGGGCATTTCCTGATCGACGATGGTCAGGCGGATGTCGGGGTCGCGTTCGATTGCTTCCAGTCCGGCGGCGCCGTCGGCGGCCAGCACCACACGGTAGCCGTACATCGACAGCAGTGCGGCGGCGTAGGTGCGAGCAGACAACGAATCGTCCACCACCAACGCGCCGATGCGACGATTGCGCTCCAGACGCTGCACCAGCCATGCCAGATATTCGATGCTGCCCGGTGCGTTCTTGAGTACGTAATCGATGATCTGCTGCTGCAGCACGCGCTGGCGCAGATCCTCGTCGTACACGCCGCTGACCACCACGGTCGGCAGGTTGCGCGAGAGGAAGAACTCCACGACCTTGTCGCGGTCGCCGTCGACCAGCACCAGGCCGGTCAGGACCAGGAACCAGCCATCTTCTTCGTCGAGCACGCGCGCCGCTTCGGCCAGGGTCGAAACGACCGTGACCGGCAGTTCCACGCGTTGCTCGATGGCTGCGCGCAGCATGCTGGTGAACGTGCGCGAGTTCTCCACCAGCAACACGCGTTGCGGCAGGACTGCGCTTTCACTATTGCGATGTAGGGTACCTGGGGACATCGGCTGGCCGTGTGGATCGAACCGTCAGATCAGCTAACGGCTCTGCTCGCCAAAACTTGAGCGCTGCGTTGCAGCTTGCGCGATGGACCTGGGGGCGCGGTCACCGCAGCGCGTCGCGCAGCCGGTACCAGCTCATGGCCGCCACCAGCAGTGGGGTGCGCAGCCGCTGCCCGCCGGGAAACGGGCGGTGCGGAATACGCGCGAACACATCCAGCCGCTGGCTCTGGCCAGCGATGGCCTCGGCGATCACCTGGCCGGCCAGACCGGTGGCTGCCACACCGTGGCCGGAGAAGCCCTGCGCGAAATACACAGTCGGCGCGAGCCGGCCCCAGTGCGGCGCGCGGTTGCGGGAGATGTCCACATAGCCGCCCCAGACGGTCTCCAGCGGCACGTCGCGCAACTGCGGAAACACCGTGTGCATACGCTGCGTCATCAAGCGATTCAGGCCTGGCGGCGGGCGCGACGAATAACTGGCGCGCCCGCCGAACAGCAGCCGGTGATCGGCGCTGAGCCGGTAATAATCCAGCGCCCAATTGGTGTCGGCCACCGCCATGTCGTTGCCGATCAGCGCGCGTGCGCGCGCCTCGCCCAGTGGCGGGGTGGCACCCACGTAGGTGCCGACCGGCATGATGCGCTGCTCCAGCGGCGCGGCGATGCCGTGCAGCAAGGCATTGCCGGCAATCACGCCGAAGTCTGCGGTCACGCTGCCATCGGCCGTGTGCATCGCAACCTGCGCGCCAGGGTCCAGGCGGGTCACCGCCGAGTCTTCGAAGATGCGCACGCCGGCCGCCACTGCCGCCCGCGCCAGGCCGAATGCATAGGCCAGCGGATGCAGATGGCCGCTGGCGGGGTCGAACATCGCACCCAGATACAGTGGGCTGTCGAGCACCTGGCGGGTGCGGGCGCGGTCCCACCACTCCAGCGGATAGTCGTAGCGCTCGGCCATGCGCACGATGCCATGCTGCAGCGCCCGCACCTGGCGCGGCTTGAGCGGGACATGGGCATGACCATCGCGCCAGTCGCAGGCAATGGCATGGCGTTCGATCCGCTGGCGTAGCAGGCGCATGCCGTCGCGCGAGAAGTCGAACAGCAGGCGCGCATCTTTATCGCCGACCAATGCTTCCAGCGTCTCCTGTTCGCAGCCGTAGCCCACGATGGCCTGGCCGCCGTTGCGACCGGATGCACCCCAGCCGATGCGCCGGGCCTCCAGCACGATGACCCGGTAGCCTGCTTCGGCCAGCGCGAGCGCCGCAGTCAGTCCGGTGTAACCGGCGCCGAGAATGCAGACATCGGCGCGTTCGGCGCCGCGCAGGCGCGGTTGCACGGGCAGGGCAGGCGCGCTGCGCGTGTACCAGCTGTCCGGATAGCCGCCCTCCGCGGTGTCGGCGTGCGGCAGCGCGGTGGCCGGGCTGCCCATCACACCGTCCGCAGGTACCGGGCGTAATCGATGTCCGGCACCAGCGCCTGGTAATCGAGCAGCTCGCGTTGTTTCTGTTGCCCGAACACATGCTGAAACTGCGTGCCTAGCTGGGCGCCGATAAAGTCGCTGGACACAAACGCATCGATCGCGCCCTGCCAGGTGCGTGGTTGGAAGATTCCTTGCGCATAGGCGTTGCCGGTGATCGGTGGCGTGGGTTCGGCGGGCTGCTGCAGGCCGTCGAGCATCGCCGCCAGCACCGCGGCCGCGGCCAGATACGGGTTGGCATCGGCGCCGGCAATGCGATGTTCAATGCGCGTGTTGCGGGCATCGCTATGCGGGATGCGCAGCGCCACGGTGCGGTTGTTGAAACCCCAGCTGGCATCCAGCGGCACGAAGGCGTTGCTGACGAAGCGTCGGTAACTGTTGGCGTGCGGCGCGAACAACAGCAGCGATGCGTCCGCATGCCGCTGCAGCCCGGCGATGGCGTGGCGCAGGCGGTCGGTGGGCATCTCGGCCTCGCCGGCCAGCACGTTGTGCCCGTCGGCATCGAGCAGGCTCACATGCAGATGCAAGCCGCTGCCCGCCTGGCCGGGGAACGGCTTGGCCATGAAGCTGGCCAGCATGCGCTGCTGCTGCGCGATGGCCTTGATGGTGCGTTTGAGCAGGATCGCCTCGTCGCAGGCGGCAACCGCATCGGCGCGATGTTGCAGGTTGATCTCGAACTGGCCCGGTGCGTACTCGGCCACGGCGGTGTCGGCCGGGATGCCTTGCTGGTGGCATGCAGCGGTGACCGCATCGGTAAAACCACGGTGATCGTCCAGGTCCTGCAACGCGTACACCTGGGTGCTGTCGCTGCGGATGCCGGTGACCGGGTCGCGCGGGGTCTGCGGGCGCCCCTGCGCATCGGGCACCGCATCGAACAGGTAGAACTCCAGCTCCACCGCCACCACCGGGGTCAGCCCGAGTGCGGCAAAGCCGTGCAACACCCGCTGCAACACCGCGCGTGGCGCGACCTCGAACAGGCTGCCGTCCGGGGTGTGCATCGCCAGCAGCAGCTGCGCCATCGGTTGCGGCGCCCACGGTACCGGGCGTAGTGAGCCTTCGATCGGCCGGCAGATGCGGTCGGCATCGCCGATGGCATAGCCAAGCCCGGTTTCTTCCACGGTGTTACCGGTGATGTCGGTGGCGATCAGCGACATCGGCAGGCACACGCCATCGCGGTAGACCTTGTGCAGCGCATCGGCAGTGACGCGCTTGCCGCGCAGCACGCCGTTGGTGTCGGGCAATAACAGGTCGACGGAGTGGCAGCCGGCGATACGCGCCAGGGTGGCGGCATCGGCAGCGGGCAGCGATGCGACGGAGTTCTCGGAAGCCATGGGCACCACCTGCGAAGTCGCCGCCCAGCCTAGCAAAGCACGCGTGATCGTTTGCGACCAGACAACGGTGCGGCGGTGGCAATGGCGGCGGTGGCGCGGTAAGTTCGAGCGCATCTGCCGTTCAACGCACCGCATCGGGATGTCTGTATGGCTGTCGTACCGTTGGTTGGATTGCCCACCGATCGCATCGCGCAAGGGCCGCATCCGTTTCTGGCGGCCGGCGAAAAATACATCCGTGCGGTCGTGGACGCGGCCGGTGCCATGCCGGTGCTGCTGCCGAGTCTGCAGCCCAGCCTGGAGGCCGGCGTGTGGCTGGATCGGTTGGACGGCGTGTTGCTCACCGGGGCGGTCAGCAATATCGAGCCGCACCACTACAGCGACGAATCGAGTTGGGAGGGCAACCCGCACGATGCCGCGCGCGATGCCACCAGCCTGGGGTTGATCCCGCAGGCGCTTGCGCGCGGTCTGCCGGTGCTGGCGATCTGTCGTGGCCTGCAGGAGGTCAATGTCGCGCTCGGTGGACGCCTGCATCAACGCGTGCATGCGGTGCCCGGCCTGGCCGATCATCGCGAAGACCGTAGCGCGCCGCTGGACGTGCAATACGGCCCCGCGCATCCGCTGCAGTTGCAGCCGGGCGGCTGGCTGGCTGGCATGAGCGACTCGGCCGAGGTGTGGGTCAACTCATTGCACGGGCAGGGCATCGCCACGCTGGCTGACGGCCTGCTGGTCGAAGCGACCGCTCCCGATGGCTTGATCGAAGCTTTTCGCGGCCCGGGACCGGGCTTTTTACTCGCCGTGCAATGGCATCCGGAATGGCGTGTCACACAGCATCCGTTCTACCGTGCCATCTTTCAGTCCTTCGGCGAGGCCTGTCGCCGTTACGCCGCTCAGCGCGGTCAGTGAGGTTGTATGTCGATCCGCACACGTTCGCGTAAATCCACGCCCAAGCAGCCGGAGAGCGCATTGCGCCGCTGGCTCAAGGACCGCCACATCACCGAGGTCGAATGCCTGGTGCCGGACATCACCGGCAATGCGCGCGGCAAGATCATTCCGGCCGACAAGTTTTCGCACGATTACGGCACGCGGTTGCCGGAAGGCATCTTCGCCACCACGGTCACCGGCGACTTTCCGGACGACTATTACGCACTGACCTCGCCGTCGGACTCGGACATGCATCTGCGCCCGGACGCGTCCACCGTGCGCATGGTGCCGTGGGCCGCCGACCCCACCGCGCAGGTCATCCACGATTGCTACACCAAGGACGGCCAGCCGCACGAACTGGCGCCACGCAATGTGCTGCGTCGCGTGCTGGAGGCCTACGCCGAGGTCAAATTGCAGCCGGTGGTGGCGCCGGAGCTGGAGTTCTTTCTGGTGCAGAAGAACACCGATCCCGACTTCCCGTTGCTGCCGCCGGCCGGGCGCTCCGGTCGCCCGGAAACCGCGCGGCAGTCGTATTCGATCGATGCGGTGAACGAGTTCGACCCGATCCTGGATCTGATGTACGACTATTGCGATGCGATGGAGCTGGACGTGGATACCTTGATCCACGAATCCGGCGCCGCGCAGCTGGAAGTCAACTTTACCCACGCCGATGCCTTGTCGCGCGCCGACCAGGTATTCCTGTTCAAGCGCACCATGCGCGAGGCGGCGTTGCGGCACGGGGTGTATGCGACGTTTCTGGCCAAGCCGATGGAAACCGAGCCCGGCAGTGCGATGCATATCCACCAGAGCCTGTTGCATGCCGGCACCGGCAAGAACGTGTTCAGCGGCAAGCGCGAGGGCGGGTTCAGCGACACCTTTGCGCATTATCTGGGCGGGCTGCAAAAATACATTCCGATGGCGATGGGGCTGCTGGCGCCCAACGTCAATTCGTACCGGCGGCTGATGTTCGGCGAGGTGTCGCCAAGCAATGTGCTGTGGGGCTTCGACAACCGCACCTGCGGGTTGCGGGTGCCGATCGATGCGCCGCAAAACATGCGGGTGGAAAGCCGGTTTGCCGGCTCCGATGCCAATCCATATCTGGCGATGGCGGCGACATTGGCGTGCGGGTTATTGGGCATCCGCGAAAAGCTGGAGCCGACCGCGCCGATCAGCAGCAATGGCAAGGAGCAGGGCTACGATTTGCCGCGTTCGTTGGGTGAGGCGCTGGATGGGTTGGAAAAATGCGAGGCGTTGCAGGAGATGTTGGGGCGTCGGTTTGTGCGGGCCTATATCTCGGTGAAGCGGAAGGAGTATGAGACGTTCTTTCGGGTGATCAGTTCTTGGGAGCGGGAGTTTTTGTTGTTGAATGTGTGATGGGGTCGGATGAGTGTTGCCGCGCTCTCCCTTCTCCCGTCGGGAGAAGGTGCCCGAAGGGCGGATGAGGGTGCGGTGTCGGGTGGTGTTGAAGCTGGCAGTGGTTAGTGTGCTTCCGGGTTTCGGGAGGATTCAAATTCAGAGCAGGGCTTTCACGCCCTCCGGGCGCGAGTCACTTTTTCTTTGCTTGTGCAAAGAAAAAGTAACCAAAAAGAAAGCACACCCCGTCCTCGCGCCCTCCGCGCCATAGGCGCTACGGGTGCGCAAGTCCGGCAGAAATTTTTGTAAGGGACATCCATGTCCCTTACAAAAACGTCGCGCATCCATGCGCGCCGCCCTACGGGTTTTATCTGCCGGCCTTGCCGCTGCGGTATGGGGCCCCGTAAGGGCGCAAGCAAGGCAAAGCAAGGCAAGGCAAGGCAAGGCTAAACAAAGCGAAGCAAGGCAAAGCGCTGCGCAGATCAGCGCTGCACAGGTCAGCGCTGCACAGGTCAGCGCATCAAGGTGTAGCGATGTCATGCGGGAGCCGGCCGGTGCTGGGCAGGAGGCCGGCGCCGCGCCGGAAATGCTTAGATCGCGGACGCAGCAAGGACACCGGCGATTCGGTGGTGGTGCGCGTCAACGACCGCGGCCCGTTTCACGATGGCCGCGTGATCGACCTCAGCTACGTTCCCTTCTCCCATCGGGAGAAGGTGCCCGAAGGGCGGATGAGGGTGCGGTGTTGGCGGCAGCGCTAGTTCTCGCGACCAACCTGTCTGTCGGGCATGCAGGGGATTCGCAGGGCAATCTGCAATGCCGTCCACGGTGCGGCAACAGGGCGTGGGTATGCTCGTGGTTCCTCATGCGTGGAGCAGGTCGTGGATCCTTCTGTGCTCAGGTCGTTGCAGCAGCTCGATGCCGCGCATCATCTGCATCCGTTCAACGACAACGCGGTGTTGGCGGGCAAGGGCACGCGCATTCTAACGCGCGGTGAGGGCGTGTACGTTTGGGACGCCGATGGCAACAAGCTGCTGGATGCGTTCGGTGGGTTGTGGTGCGTCAATGTGGGCTATGGACGTACCGAGCTGGCGCAGGCGGCGGCGCGGCAGATGGAGCAGCTGGCGTACTACAACAGCTTTTTTCAGTGCACCACCGAGCCCACCATCCACCTGGCCGCCAAGCTGGCCGAACTGACGCCCGGCGATTTGAATCATGCGTTCTTCGCCAATTCCGGGTCGGAGGCTAACGACACCATCCTGCGCCTGGTGCGGCATTTCTGGGCGGTGCAGGGGCAGCCGCAAAAATACGTCTTCATCGGTCGCCACAATGGCTATCACGGCACCACCATGGCCGGTGCCAGCCTGGGTGGCATGCAGGGCATGCACAAGCAGGGTGGGTTGCCGATACCGGGCATCGTGCATATCGAGCCGCCCAATCATTTCGGCGATGGCGGGGACATGGCGCCGGACGAATACGGGCTGCTTGCCGCGCGCCGTCTGGAAGCCAGGATTCTCGAACTCGGGCCGGAAAACGTGGCGGCCTTCATCGGCGAACCCATCATGGGGGCGATCGGTGTCTATATCCCGCCGCGCAGTTATTGGCCGGAAATCCAGCGCATCTGCCGGCACTACGACGTGCTGCTGGTGGCTGACGAGGTGATTTGCGGATTCGGGCGTACCGGGGAATGGTTCGGGGCGGATTACTTCGGCTTTCAGCCCGATGTGATGACGCTGGCCAAGGGCATCACCTCCGGCTACATCCCGCTGGCGGCGGCGATGTTCAACGATCGCGTGGCCGGGGTGCTCAAGCAGCAGGGCGGCGAGCTGGCGCATGGCGGTACCTATGCCGGGCATCCGGTGTGCGCGGCGGTGGCGCTGGAGAATCTGCGTCTGCTGCAGGACGAAGGCATCGTGGATACAGCACGCACGCAGATTGCGCCGTATCTGGCGCAGCGCTGGGCCGAGTTGGGTGTGCATCGGCTGGTCGGCGAGGCGCGGATCGCGGGCCTGGTCGGCGCGCTGGAGCTGGTGCCGGACAAGCGCCAGCGCGGCCGATATTTCCCCGGGCGCGGACGGGTTGGTGCGATGTGCCGCGACTTCGCGCTAAAGCGCGGGCTGATCCTGCGCGCCACTTACGATGCAATGCTGCTGTCGCCGCCGTTGATCATCACCTGCGAGCAGGTCGACGAGCTGTTCGACAAGGCCTGGGCGGCGTTGGACGACACCGCGCAGGCGTTGGGCAAGTAAGCGCGGCGGCAGGCCTCCCGCCGCAGAGCAGCGCAACCACAGCGCAGCAAGCGCCACCGCCGCGGCCGGCCTTCGCCAATCCCGACGCTTCAGCGCGTCAAACCGCGAACCCCGGTCCACGCACCTCCCGCTGTGCAAACCCGGACGCGGTGGGTAGGCTGGGCGCAGACCGGCCGCGATGCCGGGCCGCTCCCACCGCGCTGCCCTGGAGACCCACATGACGCTGCGACTGCTCGCCCTGACCCTGTCCATCACCCTGTTGTCCGGCTGTGGCGGCGGTGGCGCGCCGGGCAAGGCCGATGCGCAGGCCAAGGTGCTGAACGTCTACAACTACTCCGATTACATCGCTGAAGACACGATTCCTGCGTTCGAAAAGAGCACCGGTATCAAGGTCACCTACGACGTGTTCGACAGCGACGAGATGGTGGAAACCAAGTTGTTGGCCGGTGGCAGCGATTACGACGTGGTGGTGCCCACGCTCAACTTCTTCGGCCGGCAGATCCAGGCTGGTGTGTTCCTGCCGTTGGACAAGAGCAAGATCCCGAATCTGGTCAATCTGGATCCGGACGTCATGCGCCGCATCGCTGCGCAGGACCCGAACAACGCCTATGGCGTGCCGTACATGATCGGCACCACCGGCATCGGCTACAACGTCGACAAGCTCAAGGCGATCTTCGGCAGTACCGATGTCGCCAACAGCTGGGATCTGGTGTTCAAGCCGGAGAATCTGTCCAAGCTCAAGGACTGCGGCGTCACCATTCTGGACACGCCCTCGGACATGATCCCGATCGCGCTGAATTATCTGGGCCTGGATCCGCACAGCAGCGTGCCGGCCGAGATCGAGAAGGCTGCCGCGCTGATCAAGACCATCCGCCCGTACGTGCAGAACTTCCACTCCAGCCAGTACGTCACCTCGCTGGCCAATGGCAATACCTGCCTGGCGGTGGGCTGGTCGGGCGACATCATCCAGGCGCGCGACCGTGCCAAGGAGGCCGGCAACAACGTCAACGTGGCCTACGCCATTCCGAAGGAAGGCGCGCCGCAATGGTTCGACATGCTGGCCATCCCCAAGGACGCCAAGCATGCTGACAACGCTTACGCCTTCATCAATTACCTGTTGAAGCCGGAGGTGGCCGCGGCCAACAGCAACTTCATTCACTACGCCAACCCGGTGCGCACCGCCACGCCGCTGGTGGATGCGGCGATCCGCAACGACCCCACCATCTACCCGCCGCCGGAAGTGACCGCCAAGATGTTCACCTACGCGATCAACTCGCCGGACGTCGATCGCCTGTACACGCGTCTGTGGACCGAGATCAAGACCGGCCGCTGAGCCGGGGCGTCAGGCGCTGATGCGGCGCAGGCCGCCGCATCCTTATCAAACGCCAATCATTGGCTGAGACACTGCAGACCTGGTCGCGGCAGCGTGCAGCTGGCGCACCGGTATCGCATCGCGAGCGCACGCTTGGGTGCGGCACGTGGCTGCCCGACACGCGTCAACCGAGCTGTACCGCGCGTCCGGCCAGCCTCAGCCCCAGCTGACTGGCCTCATCACGCAACCTGTACTGACGAGTTCAAATAATTGTATGGTTCCGCCGCTTTCGCCGTGCCGCTGATGCGGCATGCCGCTGCGCGCATCGCCCACGACCTACAGGACGCTTCCTTTGAGCAACCAAGCAGACCACCCGTCCAACGATGGCCGCAGCCAGACCGCGGATGCGCAGGGCGCCGACGCGCATGACGACCAGGAGCAGAAGCCTTCGCCGTTGAAGAACCCCAAGGTCAAGTGGACGCTGATCCTGGTGGGCGTGCTGGTGCTGGTCTTGCTGGTGGTCTGGCTGGCCTATTACCTGATCAAGGGCCGCTACATGCAGGACACCAATAACGCCTATCTGCAGGCCGATTCGGTGGCAGTGGCCCCGCGCGTCAGCGGCTATGTGACCAAGGTGATGGTGGGCGACAACCAGATCGTGGACGCCGGCCAGCCGCTGCTGCAGATCGACGACCGCACTTACCAGGCAACCCTGCAGCAGGCCGAGGCCGCGATTGCCGCGCGCCAGGCCGATATCGCTGCGGCCACGGCCAATGTCTCTGCGCAGGAATCGGCGCTGGTGCAGGCACGTACCCAGGTCACTGCTGCCGCTGCCAGCCTCACCTTCGCCCAGGCCGAAGTGAAGCGCTTCGCGCCGCTTGCGGCGTCCGGCGCCGACACCCACGAGCACCAGGAAAGCCTGCAGCACGAGCTGGCGCGCGCCCGCGCCCAGTACGACGCTGCCCAGGCGCAGGCCAAAGGGGCGCAGAGCCAGATCCAGGCCAGCACGGCGCAACTGGAGCAGGCCCAGGCCGGGGTGAAGCAGGCCACCGCCGACGCCGATCAGGCCCGCATCGCGGTGGAAGACACGCGCCTGACCAGCCGGATCCACGGCCGCGTCGGCGACAAGACCGTACAGGTGGGGCAGTTCCTGGCCGCCGGCACCCGCACCATGACCATCGTGCCGCAGGAATCGCTGTACCTAATCGCCAACTTCAAGGAAACCCAGGTCGGCCTGATGCGTCCCGGCCAGCCGGCCGAGATCGAGGTCGACGCGCTGTCCGGGGTGAAGCTGCACGGCAAGGTCGAAAGCCTGTCGCCCGGGACCGGCTCGCAGTTCGCGCTGTTGCCACCGGAAAACGCCACCGGCAACTTCACCAAGGTGGTGCAGCGCTTGCCCGTGCGTATCCGCGTGTTGGCCGGCGAAGAGGCGCGCAAGGTGCTGGTGCCAGGTATGTCGGTGGAAGTGACGGTGGACACGCGCTCGGCCAAGGACGCCAAGGAGCGTGCCGAAAAAGAATCCGACCGCGTGCAGGAGCAGGAGCGCGCGCAGTGAGTGCAGCGGCAGCCACTGGCCCGAGTGCCGGCGGCAGCGCGACTCGCGAGAAGGCCGAGCCGGGCGCCTGGCTGGCGGTGCTGGCTGGCACCATCGGCTCGTTCATGGCGACGCTGGATATCTCCATCGTCAATGCTGCACTGCCCACCATCCAGGGCGAGGTCGGCGCTAGCGGCACCGAAGGCACCTGGATTTCCACCGCGTATCTGGTCGCCGAGATCATCATGATCCCGCTGACCGGCTGGTTCGTGCGCACCTTGGGGCTGCGCAACTTCCTGCTGATCTGCGCGGTGATGTTCACCGCGTTTTCGGTGGTGTGCGGATTGTCGACCTCGTTGACGATGATGATCATCGGCCGGGTCGGGCAGGGGCTGGCCGGTGGTGCGCTGATTCCCACCGCGCTGACCATCGTTGCGACCCGGCTGCCGCCCAGCCAGCAGACCATGGGCACCGCTTTGTTCGGCATGACTGTGATCATGGGCCCGGTGATCGGCCCGCTGCTCGGTGGCTGGCTGACCGAAAACGTCAGCTGGCACTACGCGTTTTTCATCAACGTGCCGATCTGCGTCGGCCTGGTGGCGCTGCTGCTGCTGGGGCTCAAGCATGAAAAGGCCGATTGGGCGGGCCTGCTCAATGCCGATTGGCTGGGCATCTACGGCCTGACTGCGGGCTTGGGCGGGCTCACCGTCGTGCTTGAAGAAGGCCAGCGCGAACGCTGGTTCGAGTCCAGCGAAATCAACACGCTGAGCCTGATCGCCTTGAGCGGATTCATTGCCCTGGTGGTCGGCCAGTTCCGCAAGCGCGCGCCGGTGATCCGTCTATCGCTGCTGCTGCATCGCAGTTTCGGCGCGGTGTTCATCATGATCATGGCGGTGGGCATGATCCTGTTCGGCGTGATGTACATGATTCCGCAGTTTCTGGCGGTGATCTCCGGCTACAACACCGAGCAGGCCGGTTACGTGCTGCTGCTGTCCGGCCTGCCCACCGTGCTGCTGATGCCGATGATGCCCAAGCTGCTGGACATCGTGGACGTGCGCATCCTGGTGATCGCCGGGCTGATCTGTTTTGCCGCGGCGTGTTTCGTCAACCTGTCGCTGACCGCCGACACCGTCGGCACGCATTTCGTCGCCGGGCAGTTGCTGCAAGGCTGCGGGTTGGCGTTGGCGATGATGTCGCTCAATCAGGCGGCCATCTCTTCGGTGCCGCCGGAGCTGGCCGGCGATGCATCGGGCCTGTTCAATGCCGGCCGCAACCTGGGCGGATCGGTCGGGTTGGCGCTGATCTCCACCTTCCAGGAGCGCCGCATGACCTTCCACACCGAAACCATCGGTAGCGCGATCACCGCCAATGCGACGCGCGCGCAGGACTTTCTGGCTGGCCTGAGCGCGCAGATGCAGGGCAGCGCCGGTGGCGAGGCGGCCATCCGCTCGATCGCGCAGTTGGCGCGACTGGTGCAACAGCAGGCGTTGGTGATGACCTACAGCGATCTGTTCTGGATCTTCGGCGTGATCGTGGTCTGCACGATTCCGCTGGCTTTTTTGCTCAAACCGTTACCCAAGGGGGCGCACCTTGCAATGCACTGATTCCCTGCGCCCGATGCGCATGCCACTGGCGGCGGCGCTGAGCGCCGTGTTGCTGGGCGGCTGCATGGTCGGCCCCAACTACACCAAGGCACCGCCGGTGGCCGATGCGGCCATGCAGGCGCCCGCGCTGCATCGCGCCAGCGGCGCGCAGGTGGTTGCCGCCGCGCCGTTGAACCACTGGTGGGAGCAATTGAACGACCCGCAGCTCACCCAGCTGGTGACCCGGGCGTTGGCCGACAGCCCCAACCTGCGCGCAGCCCAAGCGCGTCTGCGCGCCAACCGCGCACTGGCCCGGCAACGCCGCGCCGAGCGTTTGCCCAAGCTCAATGCCAGTGCGATCTACGCCTATGCCGAGCCGCCGCAGACCATTGTGGACACGCTGGGCGGGCTGCAGGAGGGCCAGCCCGGTCAACAGCCAGCCGCAGGCGATCAGGCACTGGATCTGGACAAGACCCAGATCTACAGCGCCGGTTTCGATGCCAGTTGGGAGCTGGATTTTTTCGGCCGCCGTCGTCGCGCCGCCGAGGGCGCGCTGGCGCAAGCGCAGGCCTCCGAAGCGGAGCTGGCCGATGCGCAGGTGCAGCTCGCCGCCGAAGTGGGGCAGGTGTATCTCAACTATCGCGGGCTGCAGGCACGGCTGGCCATTGCCGATGCCAACCTGGACAAGATCGGCCAATCGCTGGCGTTGACCCGTCAGCGCCGCGAGCGCGGTGCGTCTTCGGACCTGCAGGTTGAGCAGATCGCCACCCAGGTGCAGCAGCAGCAAGCGCAGCGTTTACCGCTGGAAATGCAGTTGCAGGAAGCGCTGGACCAGCTCGCCTTGATGGTCGGACGCGAGCCCGGCGCGTTGGATGCACAACTGGCGGCGGTGCAGCCACTGCCGATGCTGCCAACCGACGTGCGCGTGGACGATGCCGGCGCGTTGATCCGTCGTCGCCCCGATGTGCGCAAGGCCGAGCGCGAGCTGGCCGCGTCCAGCGCGCAGATCGGCGAGGCGTTGAATGGCTACTTCCCGCAGGTGACCCTGCTGGGTGGGCTGAGCTGGGTAGCCGGTTCGCCCAGCGACTTCAACTCCGATGCGCTGACCACCCTGGCAGTGCCGATGCTGCGCTGGTCGATCTTCGATTTCGGCAAGACCCGTGCGCAGGTGGAACAGGCGCGTGCCGGCAATGCCGGCCGCGAGGCGGCTTATGAGGGCGCGGTACTGGCGGCATTGCAGGACGCCAACTCCGCGTTGTCGCGCTTCGGTTCGGCGCGCAAGCAGCTGGTGGTCGCGCGCCAGGCCGAAGCCTCGGCCACGCGCTCGGCCGGACTGATGCAGCAACGCCGCGATGCCGGCGCAACCTCGTCGATCGATCTGCTCGACGTGCAACGCCAGCAATTGTCCGCGCAGGATGCCGCCGCGCAGGCTCAGGTGCAGCTATTGGTCAACTACGTCGCGCTGCAAAAGAGTCTGGGTCTGGGCTGGAGCGAGGCGCCGCAGGAGACGCGTTGACTGTTGTCGATGGTCGATGGTGCATTCAAGCAAGCTTGCCTTCGCTGCCATTGCCATTGCCGCGCGTCGGTGATGGTTGCGCATGCGGTCTGCATCGGGAGTATTGGTGGCACGGACGTCATCGGGTTGATGGGGTTTGCACAAGCCCGGTCATTGAGTGTGGAGACCAGGACTTTGCTGGACTGAACCACGCACCGACGAGGACGGCTTGCATACCGATCTACGCATCGTCTTACACGTTTTGGACGGCGTGCGTTTTGCATCCGGACATCCGGTTGATCAGACCAGCTTGGAGCTGCTAACAAAACGGAGCCAGCAATCGTCAGGTGGGTGCGGACGGCCCGGAGGAACCGGAATGTACGAGTGGTAGATGCCGCAACGAACACTGAGCACTGAGCACCGGCCGCCTGGCGTTGAGCACAGTCGTTTTGTTAGCTGCTCTTCTAGCGTTGGCCCCGCTTGATTGGCTGGTATTGCCCG
This sequence comes from Xanthomonas sp. Leaf148, assembly GCF_001423585.1. Taxonomy (GTDB): domain Bacteria; phylum Pseudomonadota; class Gammaproteobacteria; order Xanthomonadales; family Xanthomonadaceae; genus Xanthomonas. The sequence continues at coordinate 205,809 of NZ_LMOP01000010.1, forward strand.
GCGATGTCTCCTCCAATCGAAGCAAGTCGCCACTGGTGCAGTCACGGGCACTTGCCGCAATGCCGCTTGATCGTCACTCTCAGCCGCAGACGCGCAGACGCGCAGACGCGCAGACGCGCAGACGCGCCGACGCGCCCGACAGCCGATACATGCTTTTGCCATCATGGCGCGCAGGCTCTACCCCCGGCGCCTGCGTTCGCCGCCATCGAGAGGAACCATGTCACTGACCGACGCCTTGCTGCCCCTGTCCACCCCTGCGGATGCCGGCTACCTGTCCATCAGCGAGGTCCGTAAGGAATTCGATGGTTTTGTCGCGGTCGACGATGTCAGCCTGCAGATCCGCAAGGGCGAAATCTTTGCGCTGCTGGGCGGGTCGGGCAGCGGCAAATCCACCTTGCTGCGCTGTCTGGCCGGCTTCGAGCGACCCACCAAGGGGCGCATCACACTCGATGGCCAGCCGATCGACGCGCTGCCGCCGTACGAGCGCCCCATCAACATGATGTTTCAGTCCTACGCGCTGTTTCCGCATATGAGCGTGGAGCAGAACATCGCCTTCGGGCTGAAGCAGGAAGGCCTGTCGAAGGCCGCCATCGCCACCCGCGTCGGCGAGATGCTGGAGCTGGTGCAGCTGGGCGCGTTGGCCAGGCGCAAGCCGCATCAGCTCTCCGGCGGCCAGCAGCAGCGTGTCGCGCTGGCGCGCTCGCTGGCCAAGCGACCCAAACTGCTGCTGCTGGACGAACCGATGGGCGCGCTGGACAAGAAGCTGCGCTCGCAGATGCAGCTGGAACTGGTCAACATCATCGAAACCTCCGGGGTCACCTGCGTGATGGTCACCCACGACCAGGAGGAGGCGATGACCATGGCCACGCGCATCGCGCTGATGGATCAGGGCTGGATCCAGCAGGTCGGCACGCCCGATGAAATCTACGAACAACCGGCCAACCGTTTCGCCGCCGAATTCATCGGCTCGGTCAATCTGATCGATGCCGTCATCGCCGAAGACGCGCCCGATTACGTCACGCTGAAAACGCCGGCGTTCGACGCCCCTATCCGTATCGGCCACGGCATCACCGGCTTCGAAGGCCAAGCGGTGGCGTTTGCGCTGCGTCCGGAAAAACTCGCCATCGGCAAGGACGAACCCACGCAGGCCTGCAACAAGGCGCAGGGCGTGATCGAAGACATCGCCTATTTCGGCAGCCATTCGGTCTACCACGTGCGGCTGCCCAGCGGGGTCAAGCTGATGGCCAACTTCGCCAATCGCCAGCGCTGGGCCAGCGAAGCGCTGACCTGGGGCGATGCGGTGTGGGTGGGGTGGGGCGAGGACGACGGCGTGGTGCTCACCGCATGAGGCCGCGTCTTTTCCGTCGCGGCTTGCCGGGTGCGCGTTGGGGCGTGATCGCCGCACCGTACCTGTGGTTGCTGGTGTTCTTCGCGATCCCGTTCCTGATCGTGCTGAAGATTTCGTTTGCCGAGCGCGCCATTGCGATGCCGCCATACACGCCGCTGTTCGCCTCTGCGGCCGATGGCGCCGTCAGCGTCAAGCTGCATCTGAGCAATTACCTCGCGCTGCTGCGCGACAGCCAGTACGTGGCCGCGTACCTGAGCTCGATCAAGATCGCGGCGATCTCCACCGTACTGGCGTTGTTGATCGGCTACCCGATGGCGTATGTGATCGCACGCTTGCCGTTGGCTACCCGCAACGTGGCGATGATGCTGGTGGTGCTGCCATCGTGGACCTCGTTCTTGATTCGTGTCTACGCATGGATCGGCATTCTCGACGGCAACGGCCTGCTCAATCAGGCGCTGCTGGCGCTGGGCCTGATCAAGCAGCCGTTGCAGTTGCTGTACACGCCCATCGCCGCCTATATCGGCATCGTCTACTGCTATCTGCCCTTCATGGTGTTGCCGCTGTACGCCAATCTGGTCAAGCACGATAACCGCTTGCTGGAAGCGGCCTACGATCTGGGCGCGCGTCCGTGGCAGGCGTTTGTGCGCATCACCTTGCCGCTGTCGCGTAACGGCATCGTGGCCGGCTGCATGCTGGTGATGATCCCGGCGGTGGGCGAGTTTGTGATTCCGGAAATGCTGGGCGGCCCCAACACCTTGATGATCGGCCGCGTGCTGTGGGGCGAGTTCTTCAATAATCGCGATTGGCCGGTCGCTGCTGCGGTGGCCACGGTCATGCTGGTGTTGTTGCTGGTGCCGATCGTGATCTTCCACCGTTACCAGCAGCGCGAGCTGGAAGGGCGGCTGACATGATGCGCGCCTCGCGCGGTGGGCGCGTGCTGGGCGGCAGTGTGCTCGCGCTGGGGTTCGGGTTTTTGTATCTACCGATCCTGTTGCTGATGGTGTACTCGTTCAACGCCTCGCGCCTGGCCACGGTGTGGGGCGGGTTTTCGACGCGCTGGTATGGCGAATTGCTGCGCGACCGGCAATTGCTGGAGGCAGCCTGGGTCAGTCTGGAAGTTGCGTTCTGGACCGCCTGCGCGTCGATGGTGCTGGGCACGATGGCCGCGATGGCGATGGTGCGCATGCGGCGGTTTCCCGGCAAAACGCTGTTCGGTGCGCTGATCACCGCACCGTTGGTGATGCCGGAGGTGATCATCGGCTTGTCGATCCTGCTGTTGCTGGTCTCGATGGGCGGCGTGCTCGGCATCGCACCGCGAGGGGCAGTGGCGATCTGGGTCGCGCATGTCACCTTCACCGTATCGTTTGTCACCGTGGTGATTTCTTCGCGCCTGCAGGAGCTCGACCGCTCGCTGGAAGAAGCCGCGATGGATCTGGGGGCCACGCCGCTGAAGGTGTTCTTCCTGATCACATTGCCGATCATCGCCCCGGCACTCGCATCGGGTTGGCTGCTCGCCTTTACGCTGTCGCTGGACGATGTAGTGATTGCCAGCTTCCTGGCCGGGCCGAGTTCGACCACCCTGCCGATCAAGGTGTTCGCATCGGTGCGGCTGGGCATCAGCCCCAAGATCAACGCACTGGCCACAGTAATGGTGCTGGCGGTGTCGGTCGCCGCGGTGATCGGTTGGTGGCTGCTGGCACGCAGCGAAAAACGCCGTCTGCGCGATCAGCAACTGGCGCTGCAAGCGGCTCCCTGAGCAGGTGCCCGCGTTGGTGTGGCCAATGAACTGCAGCAAGCGGCCATCAGACAGGTGCGAACGCTCAAGCCACCGACGTGTACGACGGATACGACGGCCGCCGGACGCTGGGCACACCAGTGCGAGCGGCGGCTACCTGGCCGGAGGCGTGTACCCGTTGTCCCAGGGCTGCGGCTTGGTCAGGTAGCACTGATACTCGGCCCTGATGTCGTAGCCGTGTTGCTCGACTCTAGGTTGTTCATCGGCGCGGTCCTTGCGGTTGTCCTTGCTGTCGTCCTTGGACTTTCGCTTATCGGGAAAGATCGTGACCATGTTCGGCGACGACTGCGCGGTGATCAGTTGGCGGATGGCAGTGTCCGAGCACGCACGCAGTGCCTCGTCCTCGCAGGGTTGCGCGGGATCGGGCATCAGGCTGTTGCAGCGTACGGTGACAAACCCGGCCGGGCCGGGCCGCGGGCCACGCAAGAGGTCCTGGAGAACGGAACATCCCGGCAGGCATGCACTGGTGCCAAGTACAACGAGAGCAATGAGATTCCGGCGCATCGTGGTGGTCTTCCATGCATGGATGAATCTGCCGCCGCGCAATGCTAGAGCAATGCGCGGTTGGACCGTCTGAACAGGGCGAGGCTGCTTTCGTTACCTCGTCTGGGAGCGTGATCCCAGCTGCAATTGATCCGCCAGCTGTGCGGTGAAGGTGCGGCATTGCGTCGCGGTGCGGGTAAACACAGCGTTGCAGCAATTTGCAGTGGTTGTGACGCGGCTGCAACTTCCCGGCGACTAGCATTGGGCGTCTTGCAACTGGAGACCGTCATGTCCTACGACACCGTCAACCCTGCCAACGGCCAGGTCGAACATACCCAGCAGACGCTGGACGCTGCCGCCATCGAGGCGCGTCTGGCTGCTTCCGCCAAGGCCTTTGCGCAGTGGGCAGCACTGCCCTTGGCCGAACGCGGCGCCTTGCTGCGCCGGGTTGGCGAAGAGTTGACCAAACGGCGCGACGACCTGCAGCGCATCATGACCGCCGAGATGGGCAAGCTGCGCCGCGAAGCACTGGCCGAGGTCGACAAGTGCGCGCAGGTCTGCGCGTATTACGCCGACCATGCTGCCGAGTACCTGGCGCCGCGCGAGATTCCAACCGAGGCGCAGTCCAGCTATGTGCGCTATGAACCGCTGGGCTGCGTGTTTGCGGTGATGCCGTGGAATTTCCCGCTGTGGCAGGCGTTTCGCTTTCTTGCGCCGGGCCTGATGGCCGGCAATGTGGCCTTGCTCAAGCACGCCAGCAACGTGCCGCGTTGCGCCGATGCGATGAAAGACGTGCTCGATGCCGCCGGCATTCCGCCGGGCGTTTTCGACGTGCTGCATATCGACAACGACCAGGCCGCCGATGTACTGCGCGATGACCGCATTGTTGCAGTGACGTTGACCGGCAGCGAACGTGCCGGCCGCTCGCTGGCCGCCAATGCCGGCGATCAACTGAAGAAGTGCGTGATGGAGTTGGGCGGCAGCGACGCCTTCGTGGTGCTGGAAGACGCCGACCTTGAACACACCGTGCAATCGGCAGTGCAGTCGCGTTTCGACAATAGCGGGCAGACCTGCATTGCGGCCAAGCGCTTCATTGTGGTCGATGCCATCGCCGACCAATTCATCGAACGCTTTGTCGCCGCCGCCGCCGAGCGCGTGGTCGGCGACCCGCAACAGGAAAGCACCACGCTCGCACCGATGGCACGCGCCGATTTGCGCGACGAATTGCACAAGCAGGTGCAGGCCAGCGTGGAGAAGGGCGCGAAGGTATTGTTAGGCGGCGCACCGGTGCCGGGCTCGCATGCCGGCTACCCGGCCACCATCCTCGACCAGGTCGCACCCGGCATGCCGGCCTACGACGAAGAATTCTTCGGCCCGGTAGCCTCGATCATTCGTGTGGCCGATGAGGCCGAAGCGGTACGTGTGGCCAACGACACTACGTTCGGCTTAGGCGGCAGTGTGTGGACCGCAGACGCCAAGCGCGGTGAGCGCGTGGCGCAGCAACTGCAGTGCGGCGCCGCCTTCGTCAATTCGGTGGTCAAGAGCGATGTGCGGCTGCCATTCGGTGGCATCAAGCGCTCAGGATTTGGCCGCGAACTCGCCGATCACGGCATCCACGAGTTCATGAATATCAAGACGATCTATGTGGCTTGAGAGCGGGGATTGGGGATTCGGGAGGTGGGATTCGTAAAGCCAAGGCGCTTCCTTCTCCCATCGGGAGAAGGTGCCCGAAGGGCGGATGAGGGTACGCATCAGGTGCTGTTTGGCTAGCGCGTTCGCCAACGGAAACCACCAGCCATCAAACAGTCTTGATCAAACGATCAAACGCAACAGCGATCAAACGCAACCATCACTCAAGCTGGATCAGCAACCAGCAAAGCCGCTCCAACCGATCCCAAATTCCCGCTCCCTAATCCCAGCCCTACAGCCACCGCGCGCGCTTGAACAGGCGATACAGCACCAGGCACGAGGCCACCACACCGCCCACCAGCAAGGGGTAAGCGTAGGATTTGTCGAGTTCGGGCATGTGGGTGAAGTTCATGCCGTACCAGCTGGTGATCAGGGTCGGTGCGGCGAGCAGGGCGGCCCAGGCGCCCAGGCGCTTGACGGTTTCGCCCTGTGCCAGCGTCACCATCGACAGGTTGACGCTCAAGGCGGTGCCCAGCATCTCGCGCAAGGTGTCGATGGCGTCGTTGATGCGCACGGCGTGATCGAGCACGTCGCGTAGGTAGATGCCGACCTCGTCATGGATCAACGCGCCCGGATTGCGCTTGAGGTGCGACAGCACGTCCTGTAACGGGGCGACCACCAGACGCATCTTGTTGAGTTCGCGCTTGAGCTCATACAGGCGCACCACGGTTTCGCGCTTGTAATTGTCGGCAAAGATGTCTTTTTCCAGGCCTTCCAGCGTGTCGCGAAACTCGTCCATGATCGGCAGATAGTTGTCGACCACAAAGTCCAGCACGCCATACAGACAGAACGACGCGCCCTTGCGCAGCATCGCTGGCTCGCGTTCCACCCGATGGCGGACCGGGGTGTAGGACAGCGACGCGCCGTGGCGCACGGTCAGCAGAAAACGTGCGCCGAGGAACGCATGCGTCTCGCCGTAGCGGATGCGTTCGTTGACCAGTTGCGCGGTATTGACCACCACAAACAACGAATTGCCGTAGCTCTCGGCCTTGGGGCGTTGGTGCGCCTTGAGCGCGTCCTCGATAGCCAGATCGTGCAAACCGAACTCGTCCCGCAACTTGTGCAGCACCGATTCCTGCGGCTCGTACAAGCCGACCCAGACGAAGCCATCCGGGCGCTCCAGCACATCGCTGATCTGCTCCAGGCTGATGTCGTGCCGCTTGCCGTCACCGTCGTAGTACGCGCAGGTGATGACGCAGGACGGGTTGTCCGGATGGCGACCGTGGTTGTTCATGGGCGCATCCTGGATCAGCGCTGACGCAGCGGCAAGTCGCGCGGTTGCAGAGCGATCGCGAGCGCGGCGTGGACCGGCAACAGCAGCATCACCCATTGCAAGTTGTATTGCGCCTGGAACGAGAGCCAGTGAATCACCATGGCTAACAAGGCCCCTGCGGCCACCACCCAGCGCAGTCCATCGAACCAGCGTCCGGGCCGGCGACCACGCAGCAACTGTATGCCGCCAATCAACAGCAGCACGCACAGCGGATTGACCAGCAGCAGATTGCGGTTAGCCCAGGCGGACTGGTGCGCAGTAAAGCCCCACAGGTACACCAGCAGGCCGCCGCCGATGGCGCACAGCAACCAGAATGGCAGCGCAAGGCCGGCCAGTAAGCGCGGTTTGCGGCGCAGTGCCAGCACGCCGGCTGCAAGCGCCAGGCCGACCAGCGACCACGGCCACCAATGGCGTTGCTGGTCAGCAGGTTCCGGGGCGATGCGGTGCGGCAGCAGTACCTGCGTGGCTTGCACCAACGGACGGCCGGCGCTGTTGTGTACCTGGGTCAGGCTGTCGGCCAGCCGCATCGGCACGAACGCTTCTTCCCAGCGCGACAGCGAGCGGTCTGCGTACGGCCCCAGCCCCAGGTCGAAGCCCAGCCACATCCACGGGGCAGGGGAGGCCAGGCGCACCGCTTCGCTGCGAAAGGTATTGCCACGCGAGCGGCCAGCCAGCTGCGATTTCAAACCGCCGCCCATGGCACGGTCCAGGGTGTCGCGCACCATGGTGGCGCAGTTGGCTTCGAAGTAATCGTAGTGATAGCGGGCGTTTTCCGGCCGGCTGCGGACCGCCAGGCCATCGGCAAGCGCGCGCGCCTGTTCCGGCGGCAGGTCCAGCCACTGCACGCTGACGCCGCGGCCAACGTCGCGGTACTGCGACAGGTCTTCTTCCAGCGGCAACGCCACCAGGTAGTACATCATTTCGCCGCGGGTGAAGCGCGGCACGAAGTCCGGCTCGCTCGGGTCGAAGAAGCCGAAGTTGTAAGACGTTGCCCGCTGAGTGAGCGGGTCGACCACCACGATGGCGTCATGCCCGAAGCGCTCGAAGAACACTTCGCCCGGCTGCATGGTGACCACGCCGACGCGCGGTGGCGGTGTGCTAGCCGGGGCAGCAGCCTGCGTCACCTGGGCCGACGCAAGTGGCGCCACCAGCAGCGTCAGCAGGAGCAGCGCCCAGGACGCGACCCATTGCCAGCCGCCACGGCCGCATCGCACCGTGGCGTGACGGCGCGCGAGGTTCAAGCGTCGTCCTGCGGGTCGGGCGGCAGGATGGTGACGTGGAAGGCGTGCACACGGCGCGTGTCGGCCTTGGCCACGCGGAACGCAAACCTGCCCAAGGTCAACTCTTCGCCGGTCTCCGGCAGGTGCCCGATCGCATCGGTGACCAGCCCACCCACGGTGTCGTACTCGTCATCCGGGAATTCGGCGCCGAAGCGTTCGTTGAAGTCCTCGATCGGCGTCAGCGCATCGACCACGTAGCGGCCGTCTGCCTGGATCGCGATCAGCGAATTTTCTTCTTCGGCATCGTCGTGCTCGTCGTCGATCTGGCCAACGATCTGCTCCAGCACGTCTTCGATGGTGACCACGCCAGCGACGCCGCCGTACTCGTCCACCACAATCGCCATGTGGTTGCGCGACAGGCGGAATTCCTTGAGCAGCACGTTGAGCTTCTTGGACTCGGGGATCAGCACCGCCGGGCGCAACAGCTCGCGCACATTGCCGGGCCCGTTATCGGCGACTACGCCGCGCAACAGGTCCTTGGCCAGCAGGATGCCGAGCACTTCGTCCTTGTTTTCGCCGTGCACAGGGAAGCGCGAATGGCCGGATTCGACCACCTGCTTCATCAGGTCGATGAAGCGCGCTTCCACCGGCAGCGACACCATTTGCGAGCGCGAAATCATCACGTCGCCCACGGTGAGCTCGGACACGGAGATCGCGCCTTCCATCATGCGCAGGGTGTCTGCGGCGATGAGACCGTCTTGTTCGGCGGTCCGCAGCAAGGCGACCAGTTCGTCGCGGGTATGGGGTTCGCCAGAGAAGGCCGCGCTCAGGCGTTCGAGCCAGCTGCGGCGTTTTTCGGGGTTTTCTGAGGTGTGGCTACTGTCGTCTTCGGACATCATGACGGGGAAGGGCACCCGGCAGACCAGGCGATAAGTCGCAGTCTAGCAGGAAGCCGGCAAGCCGCTGTGGATGCGCTGCCGGGTGCCGGGTTTCAGGGCAGGTCCAGGCTGTAGCCGCAGCCGACCACGGTCTTGCCCGGATGCGATTTGACGTTGGTCACGCTGAGCACGACCGACTCGATCATCGCCTCGCCGGTCTTCGGGCTGGTGGTGTCTTCGCTGACCAGCTCGCGGCCGTACATGACCTTTTCGGCGTTATCCACGCCCAGTTCCAGGTCCAGCCGCTTGGCCAGCGGGCGCGGGTCGGGCAGGTCCAGGATCGCCATGACGCTGGCGCCGGAAAACGCGATATGCGTAGTGCTGTGGCCGAACACATTGATTGGCGTGTTGAGCGTGTATTCGGTCATGAACAGGTTGGATTGCTCCAGCGGCGTCCAGCCCAGCGCGACCGCCTTGAGCGGGTCGGCCAGTACCGGCGTCAGGGCATTGAAGTCGCCAATACGCTGCCGGCATTCGATCAACGCCGGCAGGTCCGGGCGCACCGGCGCGGTCTGTGCCAGCACCGCTGACGGGCTCAGCAGCACGCAGGTCAGGGCGAACCACGCGCGCATCAGCGCTCCCCCGCATACGGGTCGTCGATGCCCAGGTCGGCCAGGATTTCTCGCTCCAGTTGCTCCATGGCGTCGGCTTCCTTGTCGTCTTCGTGGTCCCAGCCCAGCAGATGCAAGGTGCCATGCACGGTGAGATGCGCGTAATGCGACGCCAGCGATTTGCCCTGTTCGGCCGCCTCGCGTGCCACCACCGGCGCGCAGATCACCAGATCGCCGAGCAGCGGCATCTTGATGCCCTTGGGCAGGCCTTCGGGCAGTTCGGCCGGAAAGCTCAGCACGTTGGTGGCGTAGTCCTTGCCGCGGTAATGATGGTTGAGCGAGCAGCCTTCCTTCTCGTCGACCACGCGCACCGCCAGGTCGGCCTCGCGGATGCGGCCCTTCAGCGCCGCGGCCACCCACTTGCGAAAACTTACCGCCGACGGCAGGCCGGCGCGCGGAAGCGCGTAACTGACGGCAACGTCGAGGCGGACGGGTCCTTTGGTCATGGGAGCACCAGCAAGTCAGATCAGACAGAGGTGACAGTATCGCGCGAGTGCTGCCTCACTGCGACTTCCAGTCACCGGCGCTGTAGGCGATTTCGATCACCTCGGCGGCTTTTACCAAATCTTCGATGCCAGCCTGCTTGGTCGACGTGTAGCAATTGAAGCCTAGATGCGCCTTGAGCTGGCGCGTCATGTCCACGGCGCCTTGCTCGGGCTTGGCCTTGGCGTCGAGGTGGATGGTCAGGTCCGCGCATCCGCCTATGTTGGTCACCTTCACTGCCGGTACGAGCGCACGTGCGGCCTGGTCGGCGAGCGCGTCAAAGTCGGGTTGCGCGATGGCTCGCTGCGCTGCCGATACCCGTACCTTGACGTAGTAGAGCTGCTTGTAGAACAGATAGCCTGTGGAAAGCAGCGGCATGCCGGACGACGACAAGTCCATGCTGAGTCTCAACTTTTCTCCAACGATTCGCTCGGCATCGGCAATGGCCGCAATCACCTGGGCATCTACCGCGTCGGCCGGGGTATGAGTCGGGGCATCGTCGCTTGTCAAGATGAACCTGGTCTGGTCCAGCTCGTCCAGCCGTGAATAGGTGCCTTGCGTACGCGCTGCGGCAAGATCCTGGCGGAAGGCGGCCATGCCGTGCTTGATGGCTTCGGCTTGATCACGTTGCCCGGCCGGATACACGAAGACATCGATGTTCAATTCCGAATGGTCGGCCATCGTGTAATGAAACCCGGCGCCCGAAACCTTGGCGGCCGGGTTGTAGGAACTGCGGGCAAGCCTGAATGGGCCAATATTCCTCGGTGCGGCCAGATAACTGGTTTCGATGTAAGCGCGGGAGGATGCACCGGCATTCTCCGCTGCGGCTGGCAACGCAGCCGGCGCAAGACCCAATAGGCAGACAGAGAACAAGACGCGATAGCCGACCATGCGCACTTCCTGTGCAGAGCGTTGTCCCAAGTGTAACGCTGTAGCGCTGCGGATTGGCGCGGGCAGATCCGCGCTACGGCGGCACGATGACCACGCCGAGAATTTCCGCAGTTTCTGGCTTGTCCTGAATTTGCACCAAGCCCCGCTTAGCAGGGCGCCATCGTTACACCGTCATGCCGCAGGTTCGGCAGGCTTTTCGACTAGGTCGCGCTTTTCATAAGCCTTGACAATACGTGCCACCAACGGGTGCCGCACCACGTCGCGTGCTTCGAAGAACGTGAAGCTGGCGCCTTCCACATCGTGCAGCACCTCGATCGCATCGCGCAGGCCGGATTTGACGTGCTTGGGCAGATCGATCTGGGTCAGGTCGCCAGTGACCACGGCAGTAGAGCCGAAGCCCAGGCGGGTCAGGAACATCTTCATCTGTTCGATGGTGGTGTTCTGCGCCTCGTCCAGGATCACGTAGGCATCGTTGAGCGTGCGGCCGCGCATATAGGCCAGCGGGGCGATTTCGATGACGTTCTTTTCCAGCAGCTTGACCACCTTTTCTACACCCAGCATCTCGTACAGCGCGTCGTACAGCGGGCGCAGATACGGGTCCACCTTCTGGCTGAGGTCGCCTGGCAGAAAGCCGAGCTTTTCGCCGGCCTCCACCGCTGGGCGCACCAGGATCAGCCGCTGCACGCGCGATTCGTTCAAGGCTTCCACCGCGCTGGCCACTGCCAGGAAGGTCTTGCCGGTGCCGGCCGGGCCGATGCCGAAATTGATGTCGTGCGTGGCGATCGCATGCAGGTACTTGGCCTGGTTGGCGCCGCGGCCGCGCACGGTACCGCGCTTGACCTTGATCGCCACGTCCTGCGCCTGGTACGCACGGTCTGCCACATGCTCGACATTGGCATCGGTCAAGCGCAAGTGGATCGCATGGTTATCGAAGGTGGTCGAGGCGGCTTCGTCATACAACGCAGTCAACAGCGTCTGCGCGGCGGTGACTGCCGGTTCCGGGCCGGTGATACGGAAGATGTTGCCGCGGTTGGCGATCTCGACGCCAAGTTTGAGTTCGATCTGGCGCAGGTGCGCGTCGAACGGGCCGGCCAGATTGGCCAGGCGCTCGGTGTCGTCGGGTTCCAGGGTGAAATCGCGGTAGGCAGGTGAGTTCATGGTGGGGTCGGACAGCGCGCGTACGGCGTCGGTAGGGCGGCAGATGAGGGTAGCGCGCAGCATGTGATCCCACCAACAAACCCGGTGGCGCCTGCGATGGCCGCTGCGCGCGCCGGCAGTTTTCCACAAGCGCTGTGGAGTCACGCATCACTAACCTGTGGATAGATTGCGTCAGCCTTACTGGCACAAGGTCTGAGAGCTATGTGGTGAAAAAATCACCAGTGCCTGCGAGGTTGTCCACATGCGGTGTGGATCGAATTCGGCAAAGCCTGTGGGTAAGTGTCACCACGCCTTGTGCTGCAAGGTGTTGTAGCGGTGTGGTGAATTTTTGACCACTGCAGCGGATGCGGTGGAATGCTGCGTGCAGCGATGTGGCCGCTCTGCGGCGCATCGCCGGATGCGCGAGCAGGTGGCGACATCGTCTCCGGCAACGCGACTATGCATCTCGCGCATCACCCATGAGCACGCTAAGCAGCGAGTCCACTGCATGGAGGCGAGGCAGGAGTCACGCGCGACAGCACGTGCGCCGCCTAATCCAGCACACGCGCCAGCACGCAATGCGGCTGGCAGCTTGCATCGATCTTTCAGGTGTGCCGACACGGCATCACGCGTGCAGCGCACGTGCGATGTATGTGCGCTGCAAAGACTGTCTCGGCGCAGCGCCGCACAACTGCGGCGCGTGTGTCAGCTGGTGCTGTCGTCCAGTTGGATGCGACCACGCAGCGAATTGCTCATCGCCTCGGTGATCAACACATCCACAAACTGCCCGATCAGGCGCGGATTGCCGGGGAAATTCACCGGTCGCATGTTCTCGCTCTTGCCGGTCAGCTCGTTCGGATCGCGGCGCGATGGGCCTTCCACCAGCACCCGCTGCACGCTGCCGACCATGGACTGCGAGATGGTCGCCGCATGCGCGCTGATGTGTGCCTGCAAGCGCGCCAAACGCGCCTGCTTGACCGCATCGGGCGTGTCGTCTTCCAGGTCCGCAGCCGGTGTGCCGGGGCGACGCGAATACACGAACGAAAAGCTCTGATCGAAGCCGACGTCTTCGATTAACTTCATGGTCTTTTCAAAATCCGCTTCGGTCTCGCCGGGAAAGCCGACGATGAAATCCGAGCTGATCGAAATATCCGGGCGCACCGCGCGCAACTTGCGGATCTTGGATTTGAATTCCAGTGCGGTGTAACCGCGCTTCATCGCCGACAGAATGCGGTCGCTGCCTGCCTGCACTGGCAGATGCAGATAGTTGGCCAGCTGCGGCACGTCGCGATACGCATCCACCAGCGAATCGGAAAACTCCAGCGGATGCGAGGTGGTGAAGCGAATGCGGCCAATGCCCTCGATCTGCGCGATGGTGCGGATCAACAGACCCAGATCGGCGTACTGCGCTGCCTCGCCGGCATCGGCGCCATACGCACCGTGATACGCGTTGACGTTCTGGCCTAGCAGGTTGATCTCGCGCACGCCTTGCGCCGCCAGTTGCGCCACTTCCACCAGCACGTCTTCAAACGGGCGGCTGACTTCTTCGCCGCGTGTGTAAGGCACCACGCAGAACGAGCAGTACTTGGAGCAGCCTTCCATGATCGATACGAACGCCGATGGACCATCGGCGCGCGGTTCGGGTAGGCGATCGAACTTCTCGATTTCCGGGAAGCTGATGTCCACTTGCGACTTGCCGGATTGGCGCCGTGCACGGATCAGTTCCGGCAAGCGATGCAAGGTCTGCGGCCCGAACACCAGATCCACGTACGGCGCGCGCTTGACGATGGCTTCGCCTTCCTGCGAGGCCACGCAACCGCCCACGCCGATGATCACTGGCGTACCGCCGGCCTTGGCGCGGTTTTCCTTGAGCAAGCGCCAGCGTCCCAATTGGCTGAACACCTTTTCCTGCGCCTTTTCGCGGATGGAGCAGGTGTTGACCAGCACCACGTCGGCGTCTTCGGGGTTGTCGGTCAGCTCCAGCCCTTCGGATGCGGCAAGCACGTCGGCCATCTTGGCCGAGTCGTACTCGTTCATCTGGCAACCGTGAGTCTTGATGTACAGCTTGCCACGCACCACGGCGGGTGCCGCAGGGCGGGCGACCGGCAACGGCAGCAGGGCAGGTGCGTCCACGGCGGTGGCCGCGGACAAATCGGAAACGGATGTCCCGGGCATGGCGCTTATTCCAGGCGGGTGAGATAGCCGGACAGTTTACCCGCTCACGGCAGCGCTTGCGCTGCTAGCTTGCTGCCTACGCGTCGACGCCGGTTGCGCGCGCGAATGCCGGGCGCTCGGCCATCCGTGCGATGTAGGCGCGGGTCGGGGCCGGCGGGTCGATCATGCCGAATTGCACCATCCATGCCAATGCGCCGCCCCATAGCACGTCGGCTGCGCTGCAGCGCGTGCCCAGCAGGTAGTCGCCTTGCGCCAGCTGTGCGTAGACCACGTTCAGTACGGTGTCGGAGTCGGCATAGGGCGAGAGCGAGCGCGGTGGGGGCGAGCGCTTGAGCGCAAGGTCGACGATTGCCGGTTCGAATGCCGCGCCATAGAACGCCAACCAGCGCAGGTAGGCTCCGCGGTCGGCGTCGCCCGGCGCAGGCGACAGGCCGGCTTCCGGGTAGAGCTCGGCCAGGTACTGATAGATGGCGCCTTGTTCGGTGACCACGCTGTCGCCGTGCACGATCGTCGGGATCTTGCCCATCGGGTTGATCGCGAGGAACTCCGGCGCAAGCTGCTGCTCCTTTTCCAGATCGATGATCTGCAGGCTGTAGCTGGCGCCCAGCTCTTCCAGCAGCACCAGGACACCACGTGAGCGTGAGCGGGGATTGTGGAACAGGGTGATGTGGCGGTCGGCGGACATGGTGGGTTCCTTGAGAGCAGGTGGTGGTGAGGTGGGTTCGAGGTCATTGCTGATATGACGATCCTAAGGGGGCCTTGCGGACAGTTTCTGTCCGCAATACCGTCTCGCCATGGCTTCGACCGCTGCCCGTCTGTTGCGACTGCTTTCCTTGCTGCAAGGTGGCCGCAGCTGGCCGGGCGCTGCACTGGCCGAGCGCCTGGAGGTGCACCCGCGCAGCCTGCGGCGCGATATCGAGCGACTGCGCGAGCTTGGCTATCCGGTGCATGCGGCGCCGGGATCCGGTGGCGGTTACCGGCTGGGGCAGGGTGCGGCGGCCTTGCCGCTGCTGTTCGAAGAAGAAGAGGCCCTGACCGTGGCGATCGCCCTACGCGCGGCTGCCCCGGCCATCGCCGGCATGGATGCGGCGGCGGCCCGCGTGCTGGCGAAGCTGGACCCGCTGCTGCCACGGCGGAGCGGTCAACGCGCCAGCGCAGCACACGCTGCCATGGCGAGCATGCCGATTGCCGAGGCGGGCACCCTGGTAGATGCGGCCTTGCTGGCGCAGCTTGCCGGTGCCTGCCGCGACCGCACCACGCTGCGGCTGGACTATCGACGTCACTCCGGCGTGGCCACCACCCGCTGTGTCGAGCCAGCGTTGTTGGTCAACTACGGTCGGCGCTGGTACCTGCTGGCCTGGGATTGCGAACGCCAGGATTGGCGCACGCTGCGCGCAGATCGCATCGATCTGGCGGTCCTTACCGGGGCCCGGTTCGGCGCACGTGCGCTGCCGGAGGAGCCGCTGCAGTTGCTGCGCAACGCCATCGGCGAAGCGCCGTTCCCCTGTCGGGTGAGGGTGCGCCTGCCGGGGACGCTGGAGGCGTTGGCCGCGCAGGTTCCACCCTGGCTGGGCGCGCTGGAGGCAGACGGGGCAGGCCATTGCTGGCTTGGGTTGGGCGCGCCGAGCATGCCGGCGCTTGCGGCCAATCTGCTGTTGCTGGAGCTGCCGTTCGAGGCGATTGCGCCGGACGCCCTGCGGCAACCGCTGGTCGATGCGCTGGATGCATTGCGGACACGACTGCACCGGCCGTCGGCCTGAGCATTGCCGCCTCTTGGCAAGCCCGGGGCAAGCTGGGACACTCCGCCGCATGAAGGGGATGTCAAGATTGCTGGGGTTATTGCTTGTCACGTTGTCGGCTGCGCCGGTCAGCGCCGGCACGCTATACAAGTGCGTCAGCGGCGACGGCATCACCAGCTACCTGAGCAAGCGCCAGAGTGGCGCCACCTGTAGCGTCATCAGCAGCTATACCCCCGACCGCTCGGCCCGTCGTCCGCCATCTTCGCCTTCGCCTGTGTACCCGGCGTCGGCAGGGTCCAGCGGTTTGGCTCGTCCCATCGCCAGTATCGACAGTGGCGCGCCCGCCACGATCATCAGCCCGCCACCAAGGCGCGCGGCCGAGGCCGCTGTGGCCGCGCCGCGTGCGCTGCCGGTGGCAGAGCGTGCGACATCGATCATGCCGGCCGCCGCGGTCAACCCGCGCCGCGTGGTCAGCGGGCAGGTCTATTCGTATATGAAGGACGGCGTGCGTCATTACACCAGCGCACGTCCGCGCCAGGTTGCCAGCATCGAAGGGCTGCGCACCATCCACTACAGCTTCATCGAGACCTGTTACGCCTGCGGCGCCAAGCCGGGCGTCAACTTCGGCGCAATCCGGCTCAACACTGCGGCCTACCAGCAGGAGATCGCGTCGGCGGCGCGCGAGTTCGGGGTCGAAGAAGCCATCGTGCGGGCCATCATCCATGCCGAGTCGGCCTATAACCCGTTGGCGCTCAGTCGCGCCGGTGCACAGGGACTGATGCAATTGATGCCGGGTACCGCACGCCGCTTCGGCGTCAACGATGCCTATGACGCATCGCAAAACATTCGCGGTGGCGTGCAATACCTTTCGTGGTTGCTGAAGCGCTTCAATGGCGACCTCACCTTGGCAGCCGCGGGTTACAACGCCGGCGAAGGTGCCGTGGACCGCTACGGTGGCGTGCCGCCCTACAGCGAGACCCAGCGCTACGTGCAACGCGTCGGCCTGCTGGCCGGCCGCTATCGCGGTCAGAGCGCAACTGCCAACTGAGCAACGCGCTGCGCCCCGGCACTTGCAGATGCAGGCAGCGCTGAGGTGGTGACTCCATGAGGCCTTGCCGTTCGCATGGTCGCCAGTGCTGCACACGCGCAGCGATGCCTCCGCTGCCTCATCGCGCCCTCGCACCGATGCGCCGTCTGCGCGCACTGCGTCACAACCATCGCATGGGTTATCGCGGTTCGCAGGCACCACGACAGGCGACCGCGCACATCGGCCATTGCATCGCACATGCCCGACTGCGTACATTGCATTGTCTGTGCATTAAGCGTTCCGCTACACTGCGGTCGATTCATCGCGGCTGGACCCCCCGCCAGCCGTTGGCAGCCTCACGCTACCTAATTAAGATCGGAGAGCCGGATGGCCAACGATGGGGTTAACGCACCTGCTGATATCGGGCGTCGTCGGTTTTTGACCGCGACGACGGCCGTGGTCGGTGCGGTCGGAGCAGGATTTGTTGCAGTTCCATTCGTGAAGTCGTGGAATCCAAGTGCACGTGCCAAATTGGCAGGTGCACCGGTGACCGCCGACATCAGCGCCTTGCAGGAAGGGCAACGGCTGGTCCTGGAATGGCGCGGTCAGCCGATCTGGATCGTCAAGCGCTCCAAGGCGATGCTCGATGCATTGCCGTCGTTGGACGACCGGCTCAAGGACCCCAAGTCCGAGAACAAGGACCAACAGCCCGAGTACGTGCTGAAGAACCCCGAGTACCGCTCGATCAAGTCCGATATCTCGGTGCTGGTCGGGTTGTGCACGCATCTGGGGTGCTCACCGGAAATGGTGGCCGAAATCCGGCCCGAGCCCTACGATCCGCAGTGGAAGGGTGGCTACTTCTGCCCCTGCCACAAATCGCGTTTCGACATGTCCGGCCGCGTTTTCGACGGCGTGCCCGCACCAATCAATCTGCTGGTGCCCCCGCATCACTATGTGGACGACAACACCCTGGTGATCGGCGTCGATCCGGATGGTGCAGGTCCGTCGACCAAAAGCACGGGGGCTGCCTGATGAGCAATATCCTGGTTCGTACCGCCAACGGTGTGTTCGAGTGGGTCAACGAACGCGCGCCCGGGCTGATGCCCACGTACCGCAAGCACATCAGCGAGTACTACGCGCCGAAGAACTTCAACCTCTGGTACTACTTCGGCTCGCTGGCCATCGTGGTGCTGGTGAATCAGATCGTCACCGGCATCTTCCTGACGATGCACTACAAGACCAGCGCCGCCGAAGCATTCGCGTCGGTCGAATACATCATGCGCGACGTGGAGTGGGGCTGGCTGATCCGCTACATGCACAGCACCGGTGCCTCGCTGTTCTTCATCGTGGTGTATCTGCACATGTTCCGCGGGTTGATGTACGGCAGTTACCAGAAGCCGCGCGAGCTGGTGTGGATTCTGGGCATGCTGATCTACCTGGTGCTGATGGCCGAAGCCTTCATGGGCTACGTGCTGCCATGGGGCCAGATGTCGTTCTGGGGCGCCAAGGTCATCATCTCGTTGTTCGGCGCCATCCCGGTGATCGGCAACGGGCTGACGGAGTGGATCATGGGCGATTACCTGCCCGGCGATGCCACCCTCAACCGCTTCTTCGCGCTGCACGTGATCGCACTGCCGCTGGTGCTGTTGCTGCTGATCGTGCTGCACATCGGCGCGCTGCACGAAGTGGGCTCCAACAATCCCGACGGCGTGGATATCAAGAAGGGGCCGAAGGGCAATCGCTGGGATGCGCACAAGCCCGCCGATGGCATCCCGTTCCACCCGTATTACACGGTGAAAGATCTGGTTGGCGTCGGCTTTTTGCTGCTAATTGCTGCCTTCATCATTTTCTTCGCGCCAGCGTTCGGCGGCCTGTTTCTGGAGCACGACAACTTTACCGAGGCCAATCGGCTGGTAACGCCGGAGCACATCAAGCCGGTCTGGTACTACACGCCGTACTACGCGATGTTGCGCGTGATACCGAACAAGCTCGGCGGTGTGCTGGTGATGTTCTCGGCGATCGCCATCCTGTTCCTGGTGCCGTGGCTGGATCGCGCCAAGGTGCGCTCTGTGCGCTATCGCGGCTGGATCTCGAAGGTGGCGCTGGGCGTGCTGGTGGTGTGCTTCGTGTGGTTGGGTGTGATCGGCTCCGGCCCCGGCACCGATGCGCACGAAACCTATGTGGGGCGTGTGCTTACCTTCCTGTACTTCGCCTTCTTCATCACCATGCCGGTGTGGACGCGGCTGGACAAGACCAAGCCGGTACCGGAGCGGGTGACGACCCATGACTAAGCGCATCGTGATGTCATGGAAGTCGCGCGTGGCGGCACTGCTGTGTGGCCTGACCCTGGCCGCAGGCGCAATGGCTGCCGAAGGCGGGAAGGTGCAGCAGGCGGGCAACGATCTGGGCGACCGCGCATCGCTGCAACGCGGCGCGCAGTTGTTCATGAACTACTGCTCCGGCTGCCACTCGTTGAAGTACCTGCGCTACTCGCGCATGGCCAGCGATCTGGGATTGAGCGAAGCCGAGGTCATGGCCAATCTCAACTTCACCGGGGCCAAGGTCGGTGAGCATATCGAAGGCACCATGCCGCACGATGCGGCGACCAAGTGGTTCGGCAAGGCACCGCCGGATCTGACCTTGATCGCGCGCGTACGCGGTACCGACTGGGTGTACACCTACCTCAAGTCGTTTTATCTGGATCAGACCCGTCCGCTGGGCTGGAACAACCAATTGTTCCCCAACGCGTCCATGCCCAATCCGCTGTGGGAGCTGCAAGGCCTGCAGCAGGCGCAATTCGGCCCGCCCGACAAGGCCACCGGCGACAAACCGGTTGAGGCGCTGAAGCTTGGGCAGCCGGGACGTCAGACCCCGGTGGAGTTCGACCAGACGGTGCGCGATATCGCCAACTTCCTCGAGTACGCCGGCGAACCGGCCGCATTGAAGCGGCAGAGCATGGGTGTGTGGGTGATCCTGTTCCTGGCGCTCCTCACCTTCATCGCGTACTTGCTGAAGACGGAATACTGGAAGGATGTGCATTGAGACTTGAGGGACGTGCATTGATCGGGGCGTGATCTCCGATTAATGCCTGCACCAAGCGCATGCCTCAAGCACGTACCAAGTAAAAGGCACCAAGCTGCGGACGCCAAGCGCGGACACTGACCTATATGCTCAAGCCCCTCTCCCCACAGGAGAGGGGTTGGGGTGAGGGTAGGCTGTCAAGTGATGCATGCACGACCGGCCAATCGTTGCTGGCACGACGATGTTGATCTCGATCACTCGCGCAGATCTGCGCGGATACAGCACGCACTGCAGGCATTCCGCAATGCGTCGGTCCGCTCACGACAGCGAAAGCACACCCCGGCAATAGCAAGCCGCATGTACCACGCGATCTGCGCAACCTGCGCAATGCTGCAGTGGCGTCAGCCAGTGGTCACACCAAGCCATACAACTCAGCGGTTCTGCCAGTGCAACGTTGGCCGCTGTGGCGCGATGTCCTGCGGGGCGCAGGCTTCACGAAGTGGCATCCAGGTGGGGGCATCGACTGCAATGCCACGCATCGGCTGGTGTCGGCGCCTGAACCTCATCGCCGCAAAGCGATATCTCCGCCAAAACGGCGCAAATCGTCTGCCATGCCTGACAAGTCGACAACGTCATCGGCTACCCGTGCATTAATAAGCCCTATCACTCTTGGCTTTTGCGTGACGTGATTGCACACTCGAAGGACCGTGGTGACGGTCGGCGTTGGGCCGACCGCGCCGATGCGGCCGGCGGATTCCGGTCGTCGGAGAGCCTTGAATGGCGACGAGTGTGCGTATGCGGAATACCTTGACTTTGTTTTCGTCCAACGACGACGTGTTGTGCCACCGGGTCCGTCTGGTCCTGGCAGCGAAAGGGGTGACCTACGACCTAGTGCCGGTCGACCCGCAAAATCCTCCCGAAGATCTGATCGATCTCAATCCCTATCATTCGGTGCCGACGCTGGTCGAACGCGACCTGGTGCTGTATGCCGCATCGGTGGTCAGCGAATATCTGGACGAGCGCTATCCGCATCCGCCGCTGATGCCGGTCGACCCGCTATCGCGTGCGCGCCTGCGTCTTGCGATGCTGCGCATCGAACACGACTGGGTGCCGCAGGTGCAGGCGATCCAGCTCGGCAACAAGACCCAGGCTGAAGCCGGCCGCAAGCGGCTGAAAGAACTGCTCACCGCATCGGTGCCGCTGTTCAAGGCCAGCAAGTTCTTCCTCAATCCGGAAATGAGTCTGGCCGATTGCGCGATGGCGCCGATCATCTGGCGACTGGATGCATTGGAGATCGGTCTGCCCAAGGATGGCAAGGCGATCGAGGACTACGGCAACCGGATCTTCCGCAATCCCGGTTTCATTCGCAGCCTCACTGATCAGGAAAAAAAGCTGCGTGATTTGCCGGGCTGATGTGACGGCTGTATGCCAACAGACCGACTTGCGAGCGCGTCGCCGCCGTTGCGGGCCATGTCCGGGTAAAATGACGTCATGAGCGAAGATTTCCCCCGCATGACCAGCCATCGTCCGTACCTGTTGCGGGCCTTGGTTGAATGGATCAACGATAACGGCATGACGCCGCACGTTTTGGTGGATGCAGGACTGCCCGGCGTGCAAGTGCCGGCCAGTGCTGTCAAAGATGGCCGCGTTGTGTTGAACATCGCCGAGCGCGCCGTGGTCGGGCTGCAGGTCGACAACGAGAGCGTGAGTTTTACTGCGCGCTTCGGCGGCGTCAGCTACCCGGTGATGGTGCCGATGGCTGCCGTGCTGGCGGTCTACGCGCGCGAAACCGGGCAGGGCATGGCGTTGCCGGACGACATTCCCGGCACCAGCAGCGAGCCGCCGGATCCCGGTGCACCGCCGCCGAGCACGCCTGCGCCGGATGAGCCGCCAAGCGGTGGCAAGCGCCCGCATCTGCGCGTGGTCAAGTAACAGCGCGCAAGATGGCTGACCGCAGCGTTCCCATGCTGGTGGAACGCGCGCGTCATGTCGATTGCAGTGAGCCGGATGCGTCCGGCGCGGTCGATTACCACTACGAGTACGACCTCTATCGCTTCACGCAGGGTGCGCGCTGTCTTGTGGCGCGCAGCTATGTCGATACGCCCGATGAAGCGCACTTTCTCAGCATCGAAGTGGCTGGCAAGTCGCGGCTGTTGAAGCGGGCGGACATGCAGCATCCGCTTTGCCTGTTCGCACAAGCACAGCTGCGCCGCGAGGGTAAGCAGCAGCTACGCTGGTTGAGCGGCAGGGGCGACGGTTACGAGTCGGTGCCGGATGGCGCGGCAGCTCCGATGGCCGGATCTGGCTGGAGGTCTGCCATTCGTCGCCTGATGGACTGAGCCACGGACAACGCACGACGACAGTCGCGGCTAACAGCGGCTAACAAAGTGCTGCGCTCATCGCCAAGCGGGCGCGGCCGGCGCTAGGGCAGGGACCAACCGTCCACTCCGGTTCTGAGCGCGCCTTCCGCACCCACCTGGCGACTGCTCGCGACGCTGTGTAAGCCGCCATACGCTGCCATCAGGCATCAGGTAGCTGCAAGACGAAGGCGCCAGGGCAGGTGCCAACGCAGCCTGCTCATTCCAGCCGTTCTTGCTCCGGGTGCAGCGCACGCACCGTCGCAACCTGCGGCCCGGTGAAGGCAATCAATTGATCGCCACGCAGCACCAGTTTGCCGCTGTGGCGATCTGCGCCATCGTAGGAATACTCGAAGCGGAATGTGCGCTCGAAGCCCAGCCATCCATTGGGCATCCTGCAGATGCGCAGATTGGTGGAGTGCACGCTCTGGTCCAGCCACTGCACATCTGCAGCACGGCAGGCATTGCGGCCGAGGATATCGGCGCGTTCGGCCGCCGCCCGCGACGAGTTCCAGAACGCGAACAGCGCAGCGCCGGCAATCATGAAGAGGATGAGGCTAGGCATGCCGCCAATGTGCCACGGCTTGCGGCCGATCGACAATCGTCCGCTCGGCCCGCAGCGTTGCGTCAGCGACGCCATCATCGCCAAGCAATCGGCGGTGCTCGCAATCCCGCACCCCGCAGTCCGGCCCCAGCCATGCCGCAACAGGGGCTGCTATCAGAACGTAGCGACCCGCTGCGAAGCGGGCGCGGACGGTACACGGGCACCAGGGTGCAAGCGCGATACATAAAAGCCCGAGCAACGGCCGCGCCCGTCGGGTGTTCCCGCTTTAGCCTTGCTTGCTCGCACCAAGAGCGGCCAGCACAACGTAGCGAGCCACCGCGAAGCGGACGTGGACGGTACACGGGCACCAGAGTGCAAGCGCGATACACAAGAGTCCGGGCACCGGCCGCGCCCGTCGGGTGCTCGCGCTTTAGCCTTGCTTGCTCGCATCAAGAGCGGCCAGCACAACGTAGCGAGTCACCGCGAAGCGGACGTGGACGGTACACGGGCACCAGAGTGCAAGCGTGGTAAACAGGATTCAGGGCACCGAGCGTGCCCGCCTGGCGGCTGCACCGGTTTGATGGTCGCGGCGTAGTCTTGTCTAGTTGCTCTAAATCGTTCACTGCCAACGCCGCATCCGGCTTGTGTGGGCTGCTGCCGACCCCCATCCATTGCTCTCTCGCCGAGTTGAATCCGATTGCCGGGCGGCCGGTTGGCGTCGTGGTGTCGGGCATCGCCCATGCATCCTGTTCTGCAGCACTTCCATCCTGTGGTCGCCGCGTGGTTCGCGCGGACCTTTGCTGCGCCCACGCCGGCGCAGATCGCTGCGTGGCCGGCGATCCAGGCAGGGCGGCATACGCTGGTGGCGGCGCCGACCGGGTCGGGCAAGACGCTGACCGCGTTCTTTGCGGCGATCGATGCGCTGATCCGCGACGGCCTGGACAACGGCGGTGCGCTGCCTGACCAAACGCGGGTGGTGTATGTGTCGCCCCTGAAGGCGCTCTCCAACGACATCCATCTCAATCTGGACGCGCCGTTGCAAGGCATCCGCGTGGCCCTGGCCGCCGAAGGCCTGCCGGACGTGGCGGTGCGCACGGCGGTCCGCACTGGCGACACGCCACAACGCGAGCGGGCTCAGGCACGGCGCGTGCCGCCGCATATTCTGGTGACCACGCCGGAGTCGCTGTACGTGCTGCTGGGCTCGGCATCCGGGCGCAGTGCCTTACGGCATGTGCGCACAGTGATCGTCGATGAAATCCATGCGGTGGCGGCGGACAAACGTGGCAGTCATCTGAGCCTGACCTTGGAGCGGCTGCAGCGACTGGCCGATCAACCGATCACGCGGGTCGGGTTGTCGGCAACACAGAAGCCGATCGATACCGTCGCGCAGTTTCTGGTCGGCGTGGGCGAAGACGGCGTGCCGCCGCCCTGCGAGATCGTCGATATCGGCTACACGCGTGAGCGCGATCTGGCGTTGGCGCTGCCGCCCACATCGTTGAGCGTGGTGATGTCCAACGACCAATGGCTGCAGGTCTATGCCGACGTGGCCACGCTTGCGCAGCAACATCGCACCACGCTGGTGTTCGTCAACACGCGGCGCATGGCCGAGCGTGCGGCGCGGCATCTGGGCGATTTGTTGGGCAAGCAACGCGTTGCCGCGCATCACGGCAGTCTGTCGCGCGAGACGCGTCTACTGGCCGAACAACGGCTCAAGGCGGGCGAACTCACCGTGCTGGTGGCCACCGCATCGCTGGAGCTTGGCCTGGATATCGGCGATGTGGATCTGGTGTGCCAGCTCGGCTCGCCGCGCTCGATCGCCACCTTCCTGCAACGCGCGGGCCGCTCCGGTCACAAGGTCGGCGGCACGCCGAAGGCGCGGCTGTTTCCACAGACCCGCGACGAGTTGGTCGAATGCGCGGCGTTGCTGGACAGCATCCGACGTGGCGAACTGGATGCGCTGCGCATCCCCTTGGCGCCAGTGGATGTGCTTGCACAGCAGATCGTGGCCGAAGCGGCCTGCGAGGACTGGGACGAAGATGCGCTGTTTGCGCTGATGCGGCGCGCGTGGCCGTTCGCCCAGCTGAGCCGTGCCACCTTCGATAGCGTGGTGCGCATGCTGTGCGAGGGCTTCAGCACCCGGCTTGGCCCGCGTGCCGGGTATCTGCATCGCGATGCGGTGCATCGGCGGCTGCATGCGCGCCGCGGTGCGCGCATGACCGCGCTGACCTCCGGCGGCACCATTCCCGAAACCGGCGATTACAGCGTGGTGCTGGAGCCGCAGGCCGAAAAGATCGGCACGGTGAACGAAGATTTTGCGGTCGAAAGTCTCACCGGCGACGTGTTCCAGCTCGGCAATGCCAGCTACCGCATCCTGCGCGTGGATGCCGGGCGCGTGCGCGTGGAAGATGCCAAGGGCGCGCCGCCGAATATCCCGTTCTGGCTGGGCGAAGCGCCTGGCCGCAGCGACGAGCTGTCAGCAGCGGTGTCGCGCCTGCGCGGCGAGATTGCGGCCCGACTCGACAACGCACCGCATCAGGCAGCACGTGATTGGCTATGCAGCACGCTGGGCTGCTCTGCAGAAGCGGCGCAGCAACTGGTGGACTATCTGGCGCATGCCTGCGCGGCGCTGGGCGCCATGCCCACGCAGCAGTGTTTGGTGATGGAACGGTTTTTCGATGGCAGCGGCGGAACGCAATTGGTGATCCACTCGCCTTACGGCAGCCGCATCAATCGCGCATGGGGGCTGGCATTGCGCAAGCGCTTCTGCCGCACCTTCAATTTTGAATTACAGACCGCAGCGACAGAAGACGCGATCGTGTTGTCGCTGTCGACCAGTCACAGTTTTGCGCTGGAAGAGGTTGGCCGTTATCTGCATTCGTCGTCGGCCGAGCATGTGCTGATCCAGGCGCTGCTGGATGCGCCGCTGTTCGGCGTGCGTTGGCGCTGGAATGCGACCAACGCAATGGCGCTGCCGCGTTTCACCGGTGGCAACAAGGTGGCGCCGCAGTTGCAGCGGATGAAGTCCGAAGACCTGTTGGCGACCGTGTTCCCGGATCAGGTGGCCTGTGCGGAGAATCTGGTTGGCGAGCGCGAGGTACCGGATCATCCGTTGGTGACGCAAACGCTGGACGATTGCCTGCATCAGGCGATGGACAGCGAAGGCTGGTTGCAGGTGCTGCGCGGGCTGGAATCGGGTGCCATCACGCTGGTGGCGCGTGATCTGGCGGCGCCGTCACCGCTGGCGGCCGAAGCCTTGAATGCGCGTCCGTACGCATTTCTGGACGATGCGCCGCTGGAAGAACGCCGCACCCAGGCGGTGCAAAGCCGCCGTTACACCCCGCAGAACAGCGACGACCTGGGGCGCTTGGACCCACAGGCCATCGCGTCGGTGCGTGAGGAAGCCTGGCCGCAGCCCCGCGATGCCGAAGAGATGCACGAGGCCCTGGTCGGGCTGGGCGTGCTGCCGGTCGATGAAATGGCCGGTGCGCAGTGGCAGCCGTGGTTGACGGCACTCGCCGCCGATGGTCGCGCCAGTTGCCTGCTGATGGACGGCGCTCCGGCACTGTGGATCAGCGCAGAGCGGATCGATTGGTTCATGCCGTTGTATCCGCACGCCTCGGCGCAGCCGCCATTGAAAGCGCCGGCCGACTGCGGTGTGACCGACTGGGAGCGCGACTGGGCGGTGCGCGAGCTGTTGCGCGGGCGCTTGTCGGCAGTGGGCCCGGCACAAGTGTCGGCATTGGCCGCCGCATTGCGCTTGCCCGAAGACGAGATCGCGCTGGCATTGCTGGCATTGCAGCGCGAGGGCTATGTCATGGCCGGCCAATTCAGTGCGCATGCGCCGTCGGAAGAATGGTGCGAACGCCATTTGCTGGCGCGCATCCATCGCTACACGCTGGGGCGTTTGCGGCGCGAGATCGAGCCGGTGTCGCAGCGCGATTACGCGCGCTTTCTGTTCGAGTGGCAGCATGTGGACAGCGATAGCCGGGTTGCCGGACCGGACGCATTGGCGGGGGTTGTCGGGCAACTGGAAGGCTTCGAAGCGCCGGCCGTGCTGTGGGAAAGCGAAGTGCTGCCGGCGCGTGTGCGCGACTATCAACCTGCCTGGCTAGATGATTTATGCACCGCCGGACGCACCGTGTGGGCGCGCTTGCGGCCGGGCGGTGGACGCAGCGGCGCCGCGTTGCGGGCGACTCCAATCGTGCTGCTGCCGCGCCGTGACGCGCAGCGCTGGAGTGGCCTGGCACGTGCGGTCGACGACGCACCGCTGGGGTCGCGCGCGCAGCGTGTGGTGGAGGTCTTGCAGCAGCAGGGTGCGTTGTTCTTCGACGAGATTTCCGATGCCGCGCACCTGATGAGCACCGAGCTGGAAGACGCCCTGAGCGAACTGGTGATGCGTGGCCGTGCGCATTGCGACAGTTATGCCGGGCTGCGCGCGCTGCTGGTGCCGGCCTCCAAGCGGCCGTCGGCGCTCTCGCGGCAGCGGCGTCGTGCCACTGCTCTGGGCATACGCGATGCCGGGCGATGGGCGCCGGTGCGTGCGCTTGCCGAGCTACCGCTGGCCGAAGCCGGCGAGCGGCATCAAGAGATGCTTGAACACGTCGCGCGCACGCTGCTGCGCCGCTACGGCGTGGTGTGCTGGCGCTTGCTCGAGCGCGAGGCGGCGTGGTTGCCGCCCTGGCGCGAACTACTGCGCATGTATCAACGCCTGGAAGCGCGCGGCGAAATCCGCGGCGGCCGTTTCATCGCCGGTCTGTCTGGCGAGCAGTTTGCATTGCCGGATGCGATCGCGGCCCTGCGCCGCGTGCGCGCCCAGGCTCCGCAGCAGCGCTGGGTGTGCGTGAGCGCAAGCGATCCCAGCAATCTGTTGGGCAGCATCCTGCCTGGCGAGCGCGTGGCACGCGTGCCGGGCAATCGCGTCGCATCGCTCGACGGCGTGCCGATGGCGGTGTGGGCTGCCGATCGCTTCCAACCGCTGCAGGACCTCACCGCCGAACACACCGAGCAGGCCTTGCGCCTCCTGCAACGCGGGCCAGGTGCGGCCGAGCCGACGCCGATGCAGCAATGGCTGGCTCAGTCGCCTGGCAGCGCCGCACGCGTGCCGGTCACGCGTGGTAGCGGACGCGACAAATAGGCGCTGTCGGGCACCACCCAGCGCCATGGCTGGTCGACGGCCTTGCGGATGCCGATGCGCGGCGTCGCGAGCGCAACCGCCGGCGGCGGGGTGCCATCGTCTTCGATCCATAGACGTGCGCCAGCATCGGTCAGGTCCAGTCCGTTGTCGGCCGCAGTGACGCCGAACGCCTGCGCCAGACGGCCGGGGCCAGTGGTCAGTGCCTTGGCCGGTGCGGCGCCGCGTGCCGCCTGCATGGCCTGCACGCCAGCGAGCGGCTGCAGCGCGCGGATCAGCACGGCGTGCCCGGGGGCGCCGCCGCAGACTGCATTGATCGCCCAGTGCATGCCATAGATGAGACACATACAGATGCCCGGGTGGGCCGAACATCACCTGCGTGCGCGGGGTGATGCCACGGAACGAATGCGCGGCTGGATCGTCGCTGCCGCAATAGGCCTCGACCTCGGTGATGCGGCCGCGCCGGCCATCGGCACTGACCAGCACCTTGTTGAGCAGGCGCGGCGCAACCTTGCGCGAATCGTGTGCGTAGAAAGCGCGGGGCAGTGGCGTGGGCGACATGGCATCAGCCTAGCCGCCCGGTCGTGATGTCTCTGCGGACTGTCCCGGACATCCCGCGGAGCGTGGGTAGGGTTTTTCCGAATGCGCCAGGTCAGGAGCGCCGGACCTGTCACAAAACTGCATATCCAATCTCATGAATAGGCGCTGTACCGATCGAAGCATATCAAGCGTGTTTTGCCAGCGCCGATAGCTATCAACGATTGGTTAGACGAGTCCGCATCGTGCGATCGGCACGCGCAGCACCGTCGATTGCCCATGCAACGCATGCAGCCCACGCAGCACTCAAAGAGAACTCCCCAATGTTAGGCAACTTCAAAATCGGAACCAGGCTGATCGTGGCGTTTCTGATCGTCTCGGCGATCGGCGCGTGCATCGGGTGGGTCGGCTATTCCAACTCCGGACGCATCAGCGACCTGTCGGCCTCGCTGTACGAGCGCGAGCTGCTCGGCCTGTCCAACGTCAAGGAAGCCAACATCAATCTGATCTACGCAGGCCGCGCACGCGCCAACCTGTTGCTGGCCAGCAGCGCGGAAGAACGCCAGTCGCATGTGCAAAACATCGACAAGTACACCGCCAAGGTGGTCGATCACATGACCCGTGCGCGCGGCAGCTTTCAGACCGAAGAAGGCAAGACCAAACTGGCGCAGTTCGATCGTGCGTGGCAGACCTATCTGGATGAGCGCGGCCGCTTTATCGAAGCCGCCAACCGCGAAGCAATGCGCGAGGCCAATCCCGAACTTGCTGCATTGTCGCGTGCGGTGCGCGCCAGCTCGGATGAAGTGGATACCTTGATGACCGATCTGAGCGGACTGCGCGAGCGCAGCGCCGCCTCGGCCAACGCAGAAACCGGCGCCATCCATGCGCGCAGTTCCAAATTGCTGATCGCCATCATTTGCGGCGGTGTGTTGCTCGGCGCCGCGCTTGGGGTGGTGATCAGCCGCAGCGTCACCGGCCCGATCCGTCGCGCGGTTGCAGTCGCCAATGGCCTGTCGGAGGGCGATCTGACCATGCGCATCGATGTACACGGTCGCGACGAAACCGCGCAGTTGCTCGAAGCCATGCGCACCATGGTGCAGAAGTTGTCACAGGTGGTGGGCGAGGTGAATACCAGTGCCGAGACCCTGGCCAGCGCGTCCGAAGAAGTCAGCGCCACTGCGCAGTCGTTGTCGCAGGCCGCCAGCGAACAGGCGGCCGGCGTGGAAGAAACCAGCGCCTCGCTGGAGCAGATGACGGCATCAATCAGTCAGAACACCGAGAACGCCCGCATCACCGACGGCATGGCCACCCAGGCCGCGAAGGAAACCATCGAAGGCGGCGAAGCGGTGGTGGCCACCACCCAGGCGATGAAGCAGATTGCGCAGAAGATCGGCATCATCGACGACATCGCCTATCAGACCAATCTGCTCGCGCTCAATGCCGCCATCGAAGCGGCGCGTGCCGGCGAGCATGGCAAGGGATTTGCGGTGGTGGCGGCCGAAGTGCGCAAGCTCGCCGAACGCAGCCAGGTGGCCGCGCAGGAAATCGGCGAGGTGGCCAGTTCCAGCGTCGAACTGGCCGACCGCGCCGGGCGCCTGCTCGACACCATCGTGCCGAGCATCAAGCGCACCTCGGATCTGGTGCAGGAAATCTCCGCCGCTTCCGAAGAACAATCCTCGGGTGTAAGTCAGATCAACTCGGCGGTGGTGCAGCTGAGCCAGACCACCCAGCAGAACGCCAGCGCCTCCGAAGAATTGGCCGCCACCGCCGAAGAAATGAGCGCGCAGGCCGAGCAGCTGCAACAGAGCATGGCGTTCTTCCGGCTGGGCGGGCAGGGCGCTGCGAGCACGCCGCCCAAGCGTGGCAAGCAGGTCGCTGCACGCCCGGCACGTGTTGCAGGTGCGCGCGCTTGGCGTGGCACTGCAGCGCCGGCATATGCGATGTCCGAGGGCCCGGACGAAGGCCAGTTCGCTCGCTTCTGAGAGATCGATCAATGACCGCACAGACTTCCGATGTCATGCCGGGCGATGCCGATGCAGCCGCCCAATACCTCACCTTTCAGCTGGACGGCGAAACCTTCGCCACCAGCATTCTTGGGATTCGCGAAATCATCCAGTACCGCACGCCGACGCCAGTACCGTCGATGCCGGCGTGCGTGCGCGGTGTGATCAATCTGCGCGGCGCGGTGGTGCCGGTGGTGGATCTGCAGGCACGGCTCGGGCGTGCCGACAGCGCCATCAACAAGCGCAGCTGCATCGTGATTCTGTCCACCGAGCAGGCGCAGGGCACGCAGGTGATCGGCGTGCTGGTCGACGCCGTCAATGCGGTGATCGAACTGGCCGATGACGATATCGAAGCGGCGCCGGCGTTCGGTACGCATATCCGTCGCGATCTGCTGCGTGGCATGGGCAAGGTGGGCGAGCGCTTCGTGGTGCTGCTGGAGATGGAACAGGTGCTGCAGGTGGACGAGATTGCCGGCAACGCCGACGCGCTGGCTGCCTGAGCCCACTTGGAATTCTGGCGAGCCGATGCTGGTTGATTGAGAGTGCAAACGACTGCCAGCGCGTAGAGAGACTGCGCGTCGTGAGTCGCGGTGATTCGTAAGCCGGGCGCGTTGGTTGGGTAGCGGGCGCGGCAGTAGTTTGACTGCCGCTCGCTGCCCAAGGCAAATCACGTAGCACAAATGCATTCGGCGTCAGAACGTCGCAGGCGCGCATCAACCAATGTTGAACACGTGTTACGTAGCGCCGTGTACCCGCAGTGCTACGTGCATGGCACTGCAGCGTCTGTTACTCAGGGCACACAGTAAAGACAGCGCGAGCAATTCAGCTCGGGCGAGTGTCAGCCCTGCAGATGCCAGCCGCTGAACCGCTGCACGCGGTTGCGTCCATCGCAGATCGCGCCCTGCAACGCATGTCGCGCGCGCGCCAGCAAGGTGTTGCTGTCGAGCGTCTCGCTGGCAGGCACATCGACCAGCCCGATGCTGGCGGTCAACGTACCGATGGGCCAGTGCGCGGTTTCGACTGCTTGACCGATGTCTTCTGCAGCGTGCGCTGCAGCAGACGCCCCCGCTACCGGAAGCGCCACGCACAGCCGATCGCAGTCCAGCCGCGCCACGATCGCGGTCTGCGGCAGCTGCGCCTCGACCAGTCTTGCCGCCTGCACCAGCGTCGCTTCCGCTGCGGCAACGCCCGATTGCAGTTTGTGCCGCTTGAAGCCATCCAGATCGATCAGCAAAAAGCCCAGCGACTGTTCCGGCGCTGCGGCACACGTGTCTTGCAGACGCTGCAAGCCATGCTCCAGCCCGGCGCGGTTCCAGAGCCCGGTGAGCGCGTCGCGTAATCCATCGAGCTCGACCAGCTCGGCCGCACGCCGTAACTCGATGGTGTCCACGACCTGCCGCGCCAGCACCCGCAACGCATCGCGTTCGGCGCCCGACAGCCGCCGTGGCGTGCGATCGAGCACGCACAAGGTGCCTAACGCGATGCCATCGGAGGTCAGCAGGGGCGCGCCGGCGTAAAAGCGGATCTGCGGCTCGCCGGTGACCAGCGCGTTGTTGACGAAGCGCGCATCCAGATGCGTGTCGGCCACTTCCATGAGCTGGTCGGGCGCAAGAATGGCGTGCGCGCAGAACGACAGCGTGCGTGGCGTCTCGCTCGGCTGCATGCCGATCTTGGATTTGAACCACTGCCGCTGCGTGTCGACCAGCGAGACCAGCGCCATGGGCGTGCGGCACAGGGTGGCGGCGTCGGCGGCGAGCGCGTCGTACTGCGGCTCGGGGGCGGTATCCAGAAGCTGGTAGGCATGCAGTGCGGCCAGACGGTCGTCTTCATTGGCTGGCGGGCGCGCACCCAACAAGGCGCCAATGTCGCCCGGCAACAAGGTGGCGTGGATCAGGTGCAACGCGGGCGCGTCGGGAAGCTGCATGCAAGGCCTTTGCAACAAGCGCCATCAAGGCGATCAAGTGTCTGCAGCGATGGTCGCTGCCGTTAGGTGCGCCGAAATGTCGGCCGCCCCAGCGGCTGACATGTCAGGATCTTGCCACATCGGCGGGCCGCAGACGCGGCTTCGAACCCACGCCGATGCTGCAGTACTCGGTCTGTCGAACGGTGCGGCTATTCGCCCTGGCCGGCAGTCCCCTTGGGGCGGCGGCTGTGCTCGTCATGCACTTTCAGATCTTCCTGGCCCGGGCGCTGCTTGGCGGTTTCGTCCTGCTTGCGCGAGTCCTGGCTGTCGGAGACGCCGCTGGCGTCGTCGTCGGCACTGTCGGGTTGGCGCTGTTGGTTGCTCATGGCGAAGGGTCCGCTGGGATGGAGAGGCGGACGTTAGCGCGCGCGATGTGATATCGGCGGCATGGCCTGTCCCTCCGCCCGCTTGGCGCCGTTGGGACAGCTGAAACAAAAGAGCCCTGGACGCGAACGTTCAGGGCTCTTCGTTTGATGCGGTGGTGGAGCGGAAGGGGATCGAACCCTCGACCTTCGCGATGCGAACGCGACGCTCTCCCAGCTGAGCTACCGCCCCACGTGACTCGATTCTAACCACATGCCGCACCGTTCGCCAAGGCAACCGGCAGCGGACTGCGGCAAACCGGTCAATCCCGCACGGATTACTCGCGAATCAACGGGAACTTGAGGTCCGGGTTCTTGGCCTTCCATTCCTTGTACGACACCGAGCCTTCCCAGGCAGCGAAGGCCTTCGGGGTACGGCCGCGGCCAGACCAGGTTTCGCCGGTGTGCGGCAGCTCGTACTTCGGCTTCACTTCGCTACGGCCGCTCTTGACCACTTCCTTGCGCGCAGAAGTGGTGCCCAGATAGGCCGCGATATCGTTGCGCTGCTTGGTATTGAAGTGACCGGCAAACTGCTCAAGCAGCGAGACGATGGTGGCATGCGCAGAGGATGCCTCGCTCGCGCGCTCGGTTTTCTCCTGTTCTTCCAGCTTCTGCAGCTCGTCCAGCAGCTTGGCTTTGGCTTGCGCGATGGAATCCAGTTTCGAAGAGGTATTGCTCACAGAGGTATGGCCTCGGAATAAAGAGTGGAGACGCCGCCCTAGGGGCGAGCGCCATTATGGCATGCGGCCCGGGGGCGACCGCTGCGTGTGCGGGGGCTTGCACACGACGTGAACAGCCTTTTCACAAGGTCTGCCTGGCCGCTTTCGCATTGTCGTTGCGGGCGCTGCCAAGCTTACACGCAGGCCAGCAAATCCGACCATGACGAGAGCGGGAGCAGGCGATGAGCAATGACCAGCGCAGCATCGGCTTACGCGACTATGACCGCATCATTCTGCCGATGCAGACGATGAGCCGAAGTACCGGGCCACGACGCTAGGAGTGAGCGACCTCGCACTGCGCGCAAGAGTGATGTCTGGGGCTGCTACCAGCGCAAGGACACTTGGGCAGGGGATGGACTGTTTCCAACACACTCTGGCGCGTTGCGCAGCGCCGGAGTGACCCGGACGCATCGCTTCGAGCAGACCGCATCTGGCAAAAAAGAAAGCCCGCATCGCTGCGGGCTGTCGTCTGCGTAACGCCGGGTTCACTGCGCCGTGTTGTCGGCCAGTAATGGCATCAGCTGCGCTTCCAGTATTTCGCGTCGCCACTGGCCCAGCGCGGCAGGCCAGCTGTGCTGCTCGATCAGGGTTTCCAGATGCCGACGCGAGGCGAGCAGGCCGTCCGCTAAGCCAAGTTCGCGGCTGCGCTGCGCCACCGCATCCTGCAAACGCTTGAGCACGGCCTTGTTGCCATCGGTGGCGGCCTGCGCCAGCGGTGCGGTGTCTTCGTCGGGTAGCGGCGTGTTGAGCGCGTCCCACACCGCGTTGGCGAGCTTGCGCGGGGCCTTGGGGAATTTGTCGAACTGACGCAGCAAGGCGTCCAGATCCGCGGGCGGAAAGCGCGCCACCTGGCTGGCCAGTTCGTTGTCCAGAATCCAGCTGCGCGGGCGGTCGCTCTGACGCGCCTGCAGATCGCGCCAGCGCAGCAGCCGCAGCAGCCGACGTTGCGCGGCCGGCTCCAGAAATTGTGCAGTGCGCAGGCTCACATGCGGCCAGCGCTCGCCGTCATCGTGCTCGACCGTGGCAAGCAGGCGCTCGGCGTCTTCGGCCAGCCAGCCCAGGCGATCCTGTTCGGTGAGGCGACGGGTCAGCTCGTCGTGAATCGCGAACAGGTAACGCACGTCGTCGGCGGCGTATTCCAGTTGCGATGCCGACAGCGGGCGACGCATCCAGTCCGAGCGCGTCTCGCCCTTGGTCAGCAAGGTGCCGGTGACTTCCTGCACCAGCTTCTGGTAGCCCATGCCGCCACCCACACCGGCCAGCGCGGCAGCGATCTGGGTGTCGAACAGCGGACGCGGCAACACGCCGCATGCGCACTTGAAGGTGACCAGGTCTTCGCTGGCGCTATGCATCACCTTGACGATGTCGGTGGCGGTCAACCACTCCTTGAGCGCCTCGTTCATGCCCGGGATCAGCGGGTCGATCAACAGGATCTCCTCGCCGATGGCCATCTGCACCAATGCCAGTTGCGGCCAGTAGGTGCGTTCGCGAATGAATTCGGTATCCAGGCCGATGCGCGAAGGACGCGCCGCCTGCAGGCGTTCGGTCAGCTCGGAGGGGTGGGTGATCCAATGGGGCACGTGATTTCCGTCGACAGCAAGGGTTTGCGCAGAACGCGCAGAATAGCCTAACGTCGCGATCGCCTGTCGTGCGGCAGAGCACTGGAAGGAGCAGGTGGTGGGTAAGTGCGGTAACCGGATGGCAGCGTGGGCACTGGTCGCGCTCAGCATGTGCGCCTGTTCGCGTGCCCCCGCGCCGACACCGGCGCCCGCGGCTGCGCGACAGCCGGCAGCGTCTGCGCAGCCGAACAAACCGAATGTGTCCATCGGTGGCGAAGAATCCGCCGAGACGGTCGCGCAGTGGCAGCCACCGGCGGTGGAGCTGGGCGACGAGCCCTTGGCGCAGGCACGCAAGCGCGCCGACCAAGCCCTGCAGGACGACCGCCTGTATCGCGATGCGGACGATGCGATCCCGCTGTATCTGGCGATCGAACAACGTGCCGGTGGCAAGGATGCGGCCAGCCGGCGTGGCCTGGAACAGGCACGCGCACGCTTGATCGAACGCGGGCAGGCGCTGGTTGCACAGACCGATCGGCAGGACGATGCGCTAGACCAGGCGCGCGAGCTCGCCATCGTTGCCTTGGCGCTTGCACCCAAGGACCCGAAGGTACGCGCCTTGCAAAGCGATGTTGAAACCGCGCAACGCGTGCTCGGTTTCAACCGCGCCGGCGAAGAAGATCTGCGCGGTGGCCGCCTGGGCGAAGATGGCAATGGCGCGCTGGCGAATTTTCGCGATGCCGCGCAGCTGGACCCCGACAACCCACGCACGCGCCAGGGCCTGGCGGCAGTGGAAAGCGGCTTGCTGGAACGCGCCGAACAGGCCGCCGACGCTGCCGATTTCATCGGCGCGCGTTACTGGTTGCAGATGGCGGGGCAGGTGCGCGACCGCGCGCCGACCATTGCCGATGCGCGCGCGCGCATCGAGCGCACCCGGCGTGCGCAGATTGCCGCCTTGCACGACGCCGGTCTGCACGATCTGACCTCGCCGCGCGGGCTCAAGGCGGCCGGCGAGAAACTGGCGGAAGTGCTGCGTATCGCCGATCCGGGCGACCCGATGGCCGGCGACCTGCGGCGTCGCCTGGAATTGGCCACCCACTACGGCAGCTTCCGTCCCGGGCAGGTGTTCACCGATGGGCTCAAGGTCGGTGGCCGTGGGCCGCAGATGATCGTGGTGCCGCATGGCGCCTTTCAGATGGGCGCAGGCGACGCCGAACCGGGGGCATCCGACAACGAGCGCCCGGCGCATTACGTGCGCTTCGCGCGCGGCTTCGCACTGTCGATCACCGAAGTGACGGTCGCCGAATTCCGCCAGTTCGTCGAAGCCACCGGCGCGCGTCCACGTGCCACCCGGCGCGGACACTCGGTGGTGTACGACGAGCGCAGCGGCAACTTCATCCGCCGCAGCGGGGTGGACTGGCAGTCCGACTACAACGGCGCGCAGGCCGCGCCCAACAGTCCGGTGATGCACGTCAGCGTCCGTGATGCCGAAGCCTATGCGTCATGGCTGTCGGAACAGACTGGCCGGCATTACCACGTGCCCAGCGAGGCCGAGTTCGAGTACGCGGTGCGCGCCGGCACCACCGGACGCTATCCGTGGGGCAAGGCCGGCTCGCCACCGCGCGATGCAGGCAATTTCACCGGCGGCAACGACGTCTCGCGCAGCGGCCGGCACTGGAATAACGGCTTCGTCGGTTACGGCGATGGGTTCTGGGGGCCGGCACCGGCGGGCAGCTTCCGCGCCAATGCGTGGGGCCTGCACGACATGGGCGGCAACCTGAGCGAATGGGTGGCCGATTGCTGGCACGCCAGTTATCGGCGAGCACCGGCCGACGGCGCGGCGTGGTTCAACCCGGGCTGCCGGCAGCGCATGATCCGCGGTGGCAGCTGGGCCAATTCGCCGCAGCAGACGCGTGCGGCCTGGCGGCAGTCGCAGGACTCCGATAGCACCAGTGCGCGCATCGGTTTCCGGCTGGCACGCGGGATCTAGTTGCGCGGTTGCGGCGAAGTAGGCGCCGAGCGTGCGGTCGGGTTGCCCGCGTTTGGCGCGGCAGAGTCGCTTCTCGCCCAGTGGAGCTGCCTTGGCTGCTAGCCAGCGGTGACGCGGTGGCACTTTGCCGCGTGGACGACACGCTTCGCCGGCCGAGCAACACCGTCCAGAGCAGACACAGCGGCAACCGCACACGCACGCTGGCACGGATGACGTAGGGATCAAGGTAGGTCGATCCGACAATGCTGCCGCTGCAAGGGAACATGGCCGGTAATGACTGCGTCCTTTGCCGCCTTCAGGACCAGGAGCTAACCGGCCGCCATCTGCAGCGTTCCCGAGTCCCATGGCTTAACCGCAGCGAACACCCGCCCGCACCAGGCCGGAACCGTTGGCGCAGACCGAGGTCGAAGCGCCAGCGCTTCTGAAGGACTGCTGCGATGGGCATGGGGATCAAACTGTTTCGTTGGGTCGTGGCAATCCTGCTGATCGGCGGTAGTGGCTATGCCGTTGCGCGGCATATGCAGGACGGCAACACCGCCGGGCATTACCGCTCGGTGGAAGTGGTCCGCCCGGAAGGCGCGCCCAAGGCGATGGTGGTGCTATTGCCCGATAGCGGCCATCC
Source organism: Xanthomonas sp. Leaf148 (assembly GCF_001423585.1). GTDB lineage: Bacteria > Pseudomonadota > Gammaproteobacteria > Xanthomonadales > Xanthomonadaceae > Xanthomonas. Next base: position 243,423 of record NZ_LMOP01000010.1, read on the forward strand.
GCAGCAGGCGCAACAACTGGCCGACATGCTGAGCAACGACGGTGCGTTGGTTGCGGTGATCGATACCGCCAGCTACCGTGAACGTGTGCGCTCGCACCACGCCGCTTGCAGCTCGCTGGCCGACGACGCCGAGCGGCTCGGCAAGAAATTGCTGCGTGCCGAACACGTGGACGCGTTCCTGCCGCCGGTGCTGGTGGGGCAGGGCGATGGCGCGGTGCTGGCGCGTCAGGCCTTGGCGTCTGCCGCGCCCGACGTGCTCGGCGGCGCGGTGGTCGCCGATGCCGGCACCAAGGAGGCGGGCCTGGCCTGTTCGCGCGATGTGCCCGATGCCAATCAGGGCTTCCTCGATGATTTGGTCGACGATGCCAGCCCCATGCAGATTGCCGCAGCCACGCGCGGCCACTTCCAGGCAGCGCAGGCGCAGGGTCTGGGCGATCTGCCGTTGGTCGAACTGCACGCCCCCGGCAGCGACAAGCTGGTGGTGATGCTGTCCGGCGATGGCGGCTGGCGCGAGCTGGACAAGGGCATTGCCGCGCAGTTGCAGCAGCAGGGCGTGTCGGTGGTGGGCTGGAACAGCCTGCGCTACTTCTGGGCCAGCCGCACGCCGCAGCAGGTGGGCGCAGATCTTGACCGGGTGATCGCCGCCTATCGGCAACGGTGGCATATCCATCACGTGGCGCTGGTCGGTTACTCGTTCGGCGCCGACGTGCTGCCGTTCGCCTACCCGGACCTGTCGCCGCAGCAGCGCGCCTCGGTGCAGTTCGTCAGCCTGCTCGGGCTTGGTCATCAGGCCGACTTCAAAGTGCGCGTCGGCGGCTGGCTGGGCTGGCATAACGACGCCGAGCGCGATGTCGAACCTGCGATCCAGTCGCTGGATGCGCATCGTCTGCAATGTATTTACGGCAGCGAAGAAAAAGACACGCTATGCCCGGAGCTGCGCACGCGCGGCGTGGAGGTTGTGATGCGGCCTGGCGGGCATCACTTCGATCACGACCCGGTGGTGCTGGCCGGCGTGTTGATGCAGGGCTGGCAGCATGCGGCGCAGATACCTGCCCACGGCTAGCGCGTGTTCATGCCCTTGCCATGCGTGCAAAGCCTCATGGCGGTTTGAGATATCGGCAGGCGGTTGCGGCTGCGCGGGCAAAGTACGCAACGCAGCGGCGGCGCACACGAGGGCATTGCTGCAAGCCTCCGCTGCTCATCGTTGTCGCGACCACGCAGGATGCGGTCGCCAACGCGCTGTCGGTCATGCGGCACAAGTACCTGCATCCGCGCTACTAAGAGCAGTCACTGCACACCATCGCCGCGACGATACCGCCTGCGGTCTGACAGTGCGCCGTGAGTTATCCGGCACAAGCACCCGCACGCGCGTTGTCGCCGTCAGTCGTCGCTCGGCTCGACCCGCACCGCGATGCTGCCATCGGCCAGTTGCGCACGCAGGCGCTCGCCCGGCGTCACGTCGGCGGCGCTGCGCACCACGCTGCCATCGGCAGGACGGGTGACGATGGCATAACCGCGTGCCACGGTGGCGAGCGGGCTGACCGCTTCCAGCGAGCGCACTAGGCCGCGCAAACGTAATTGATCGTGCTGCAGCCGCCGTTGCATCGCCGCCTGCGGGTGTAATGCGCGCAACCGTTGCTGCAAGGTGGCCAGATTGCGTTGCGGGTTCTGTGCCTGCAGGCGCGTCTGCCCGCGTTGCACGCGTGCCTGCAGACGTTCCAGCAGTTGGGTCATGCGCGCGCGCAACTGCCGGCCGGCTTCTTCCTGGCGGCGCTGCAACAGCTGCAATCGCGCTTGCGGGCTGTGCGCCCGCAAGCGCAATGCAAGCCGGTCGGCGCGTTGCATCGCATTGCCCAATGCGTGCTGTTGCAGCTGGGCGATGCGCGCGCGTGCGCGCCGCACCCGTGCCACCAGTTCGCGCTGATCGGGCACCAGCAATTCGGCCGCCACCGACGGTGTGGGGGCACGCACGTCGGCCACAAAATCGCTGAGGCTGAAGTCGGTCTCGTGGCCCACCGCCGACACCACCGGCGTCTGCGCAGCGGCAATCGCACGCGCCAGGCGCTCGTCGTTGAACGCCCACAGATCTTCCAGCGAACCGCCGCCACGGGTGATCAGGATGACGTCGTAGCGCCCGGACGCATCGGCGCGCTGCAGCAGCGAGGTGACTTGCGCCGCAGCGCTGTCGCCTTGCACCAGCGACGGCAACAGGTCCACTTCCAGCAGCGGGAAGCGTCGTGCCAGCACGCTGAGCACGTCGCGCACCGCCGCACCGCTGGGCGAGGTGATTACCGCCAGTCGCCGCACGTGCGCAGGCAACGGCTGCTTGCGCTCGGCATCGAACAGGCCTTCTGCCGCAAGTCGCGCACGCAGTTCGTCGAAAGCCCGCCGCAGCGCGCCTTCGCCGGCTTCTTCCATGTGGTCGAGCACCAGCTGGTAGTCGCCGCGCGCTTCGTACAGGGTCAAGCGGCCGCGTGCGAGCACGCGCAGGCCTTCGCGTGGCTGAAACTTCAGCCAGGTGCTCTTGGGCTTGAACATCGCGCAGCGGATCTGCGCGCGCGCATCCTTGAGCGTGAAATACAGATGGCCGGAAGACGGGCGGGTGACGCTGCTTAGTTCGGCTTCCACCCAGACCAACGGGAAGCTGCCTTCCAGCAGGTCGCGCGCCAATGTGTTGAGCTGGCTGGGAGTGAGGATCTGTTGGTTGCGTTCTGCCATCGCCGCATTATCCCGCAGTGGCGATGCGCATGCGTGAGCGCAGCGGCTGGAAACTCAGATGCCGTGTTGCGCCAGTGCCCAGCCCACGTGTTCGCGGACCAGCTCCGACGCGTCGTGGCGACGGGCTTCCAACGCCGCCAACACCTCCGGCGTGCCGGGCGCATTGCCCAGGCCGACGGCGATATTGCGCAACCAACGCTGATGGCCGCTGCGGCGGATCGGGCTGCCTTCGGTACGTTGCAGGAACTCGGCTTCGTCCCAGGCGAACAGCTGCGGCAGCGTCGCCACATCCAATGCGTTGCGGGCGCGGAAGTCGGCCTCATCGGTGCGTTGGGCGAACTTGTTCCAGGGGCAGACCAGCTGGCAGTCGTCGCAGCCGAAGATGCGGTTGCCGATCGGCTTGCGCATTTCTTCGGGAATCGCACCATCGTGCTCGATGGTGAGATAGGCGATGCAGCGGCGTGCATCCAGCCGATACGGCGCAATGATGGCCTGGGTCGGGCAGATATCGATGCAACGCGTGCAGGTGCCGCAATGCGCTGTGGCGGGCGTGTCGACCGGCAGCGGCAGATCCAGGTAGATCTCGCCCAGAAAGAACCACGAGCCGCCGTTGCGATCGATCAGGCAGGTGTGTTTGCCGATCCAGCCCAGCCCGGCGTTGCGGGCCAGCGCGCGCTCCAGTACCGGTGCGGAATCGACGAATACGCGGTAGCCGAAAGCGCCGATCTCGCCCTGGATGCGCTCGGCCAGCTTCTGCAGCCGGTTGCGCATCAGCTTGTGGTAATCGCGGCCCAATGCATAACGCGCCACGTATGCGCGGGTGCCATCGTGCAAGGTCGTCCAGGCCTCGGTGTCGTCCTTGCGGCCGTAATCCATGCCCACCGACAACACCCGCAAGGTGCCCGGCACCAGCTCCTGCGGACGCGAGCGCTTGTCGCCGTGCTGGGCCATCCAGTGCATCGTTCCGTACAGGCCTTCTTCCAGCCAGCTGCGCAGATGCGCCTCGTCTTCGCCCAGCTCGATACCGGTGATGCCGCAGCGTTGAAAGCCCGCTTCGCGCGCAAGCGCACGGATGCGCGCTGCAGCATGGGTGGGGTCGGGGTGGGCGAGGGCGGCAGACATGGCGACAAGTATAGAATTCCCGGCATGTACGCACCGCTCGCTCTTTACGACACTGCTGCCGCGCGCACGCTCGATGCGCAGGCCACCACGCTGCTGGGTGGCGATGGCTACACCTTGATGCAACGTGCCGGGCAGGCCGCCTGGCAATGGTTGCTGGAACGCTGGCCGCAGGCGCGACGCATCGTGGTGGTGTGCGGCACCGGCAACAACGGCGGCGATGGCTACGTGCTGGCGCGACTGGCGCAACGCGCCGGATGCCAGGTGTGCGTGGTGCATCTGCCCGAGCACGGCCCGGCCTCGGCGCTGGCCCAGCGCGCCTGCACCGATTATCTGGCGGTTGGCGGTGCGATCGAGCTGTTTCCAACTCCGCTGGCGCAGGCCGATGTCATTGTCGATGCGCTGTTCGGTATCGGCCTGAACCGCGCGCCCGATACGCAGACCGCCGCCTTGATCGAGGCCATCAACGCGGCCGGCACCCCGGTGCTGGCGCTGGATGTGCCCAGCGGGATCGATGCCGACCACGGTGTCGCTTTCGAGACCGCGGTGCGCGCGGAGATCACCTTGCAGTTCATCGTCCCGCATCTCGGCCTGTATACCGGCGACGCACTGGAATATACGGGCGAACGCGGCATCGCCGCGCTGGACGTGCCGGTCTCCGCATTCGATGGGCTGCATCCGGCCGCACACAGCTGGGACATTGACGCCCTGTCCGCGCACTTGCGGCCGCGTCGGCGCAATACGCACAAGGGCGAATCGGGGCGTGTGCTGTGCGTCGGCGGCAATCTCGGCAGCGGCGGCGCAATCCTGCTGACCGCCGAAGCCGCATTGCGCAGCGGCGCAGGGTTGGTGCAGGTCGCCACCCGCGCCGAGCATGTCACCGCACTGCTGGCGCGCTGCCCCGAAGCGATGGTGCGCGCCGTGCAGGCGGGTGACGACATCGCCGCACTGGCCGATGCCGCCGATGTCGTTGCGCTTGGGCCGGGACTGGGCCAGGACGACTGGGCGCGCGCGTTGTGGCAAGGCGTGCTGGGGTCGGACAGTGCGGTCGTCATCGATGCCGATGGCCTGAATCTGCTGGCGGCCACCGCCGCGCCGCCGCGCGGCCCGCGCGTATTGACCCCGCATCCCGGCGAAGCAGGGCGGCTGCTGGGAATCCCCACTGCGCAGGTGCAGCGCGATCGCTTGGCCGCCGCTGCCGCGTTGGCCCAGCGGTTTGATGCAGTAGTGGTGCTCAAGGGGGCCGGTACGGTGGTGGCCGCGCCGCATGCGGTGCCGCGGATCGTCGACGCCGGTAATCCCGGCATGGCCGTCGGCGGCATGGGCGACCTGCTGACCGGAGTGATCGCCTCGTTGCTGGGGCAGGGCTGGTCGGCCTTCGATGCCGCCAGCCTTGGCGCCTTGCTGCACGGCTGCGCCGGCGATGCGGCCGCACGCGATGGCGAGCGCGGCCTGTTGCCCACCGACCTGCTGCCGCAGCTGCGTCGTCTCGCCAATGCCGGAGCCAGCGCATGAATCAGCTCGACGCACATCTGATCGACGCCGAAGCCACAGAAGCACTCGGCCGCGCCCTGGCCGCGGTGCGGCCTGTCACGGCGATGGTGCAACTGCATGGCGACCTCGGCGCTGGCAAATCCACGCTGGCGCGTGCGCTGCTGCGGGCGCTCGGCGTCACCGGCCCGATCCGCAGCCCCACCTACACCCTGGTCGAGCGTTATCCGCTGAACAGCGGCGACGAAGCCTGGCATCTGGACCTGTACCGCATCGGCAATGCCGGCGAGCTGGATTTCCTCGGCTTGGACGAAGGCAGCGCCAGTTTGTGGTTGGTCGAATGGCCGGAGCGCGGTGCAGGCATCTTGCCGCCGGTGGATCTGGACGTGGAATTGGCCGTGGAGGGCGACGGGCGCAGCGTACGGTTGCTGGGCCGCAGCCCAGCCGGGCGCGACTGGCTGCATGCGGTGGCTCAACAGGCTGAGTTGCAGCCTCTTTTTGCCAGCGGACAAGAAGAATGAACGCCAGGTTACGGATTATTAAGGGAAATCACCTTGCAATTCGCCCGGTTGGATGATTGAATCCAGCGCCATGACACCGGGGATCCGACAGTTCTGCGCTTCCGCCCTGACCGCCAGCCTCAGCCTGGCGGTTTTTGCTGCGTGGGCCGGCGAAATCAAGACCGTCGGTGTCAGCACCGGCGCCACTGGCACGCGTGCAGAGATTCAGCTGGCCGGTAGCGGCGGTTTCAAGACGCTGTCGTTGGCCAACCCCAACCGTTTGGTGGTGGATTTCCCGGATTCGGCAGCCGCACGTGGTTTGAAATTGCCGCCAGCGAGCGGCCTGGTCACCTCGGTGCGCACCGGGCAGCCGGTGCCCGGCACCTTCCGGGTGGTGTTCGAGCTGGCAAGCCCGGTCACCGCGCTCAAGCCGCAGATGCAGACGCTGGGTAGTGCCTCCACCCTGGTGATCGAGTGGCCAGGCGATCCGGCGCCTGCGGTTGCGGTTGCGACATCTATTGCGGCCAGCACGCCTGCCGCACTGCCGCCGCCGCGTCCCGTCAACGCACAAGCAGAAGCCGCGCGTGCAACCGCAGCCCTGGCTGCGTCCGCGCAGCGTGCGTCGTCGCTGCCGCCAGCACCGCCAGCGCCGGTCGTCGTGCCTGCCTCGGCGATGCCGACGGTCACCCCGGCAGCGGTGCCGACCACCGTCGCCACCGGCGTGCCGACGCCGCGTCCGGCAACGGCTGCAGTGGCTGCACCGACGACTCCCGCTGGCAGCATCCCTAATCGCGGTGTCGCGGGCCCCACAACTGGTGCGGCTGCGACCGGCGGTGCGTCCGCTGCCGCAATCTTGAACGGCGGCAGCACACAGATGGCTGCTGCCGGCACCGGTGCGGTCGTGTCCGGCACTGCGTCCGGCGCCAGCGCCGACGACGATCTGCCACCGCGCCCGGTGCTGCCCAGCGAAGCCTCGCGGGTCAAGATGGCGCCGGGCATGCGGCCGCTGATCGTTGCCATCGATCCCGGTCACGGCGGCCAGGATCCGGGTGCGATGGGTCCGACCGGCAAGCGCGAAAAAGACGTGACCCTGGCGGTCGGCCGCGAACTGGCGCGCCAGATCAACGCCACGCCCGGCATGAAGGCGTACTTGACCCGCGATACCGACGTGTTCATTCCCTTGCCGATGCGTGCGCAAAAAGCACGTGCCGCCAAGGCCGACATTTTCATCTCCATCCATGCCGACGCTGCGGAGAATCGCAGTGCAACCGGCTCGTCGGTGTATGTGCTGTCGACCAAGGGCGCCTCCTCGCAACGCGCGCGTTGGCTGGCCGATAAGGAAAACGCCGCCGACCTGGTTGGTGGCGTGCGTCTGCAACAGACCGAAAGCACGCTGGCCAATGTGCTGCTCGACCTGGCACAAAGCGGCCATATGAAGGCCTCCGAAGATGCCGCCGGCCATGTGCTGGGTGGCCTCAAGCGCATCGGCAACAATCACAAGCCGCAGCTGGAGCGCGCCAACTTCGCGGTGCTGCGGACGTCCGACATGCCGGCGATGCTGGTGGAAACCGCCTTCATCTCCAATCCGGACGAAGAACGCCGCCTGATCGACCCGGCCTACCAGCGCAAGATCGCCTCCGCCGTGCTGGATGGCATCGATACCTTCTTCACCCGTCAGCCGCCTCCGGGCACCTTGTTTGCCGCGCGCGCGCAGGCCGAAGCCGATGCCGTCGGCACCGTGGCCGGCGGCAGTCGCTGACCCGCTCGGCTATCATTCCGCACTGATTCCTTGAGTGACGGCGCCTGCGCGCCGCCGGATTGCCGTGCCGACGTTCGTCTTGCCTGCTACACCCGCGATGCACCCTGTTTTGCGCTGCCAGCGCCGAAGCGCGCGCTGATGGCGATCCGTCAGTTACCCGAGATCCTGATCAACCAGATCGCTGCCGGCGAAGTCGTCGAGCGGCCCGCATCGGTGGTCAAGGAGTTGGTCGAAAACGCCCTCGATGCCGGCGCTACCCGCGTGGATATCGATCTGGAAGAGGGCGGCGTGCGCCTGATCCGTATCCGCGATAACGGCGGCGGCATTCCGTCCGATGAACTGCCGTTGGCGGTGTCGCGGCATGCCACCAGCAAGATCGCCTCGCTGGACGATCTGGAAACCGTCGCCACGCTCGGCTTCCGCGGCGAAGCCTTGCCTTCGATCGCCTCGGTCAGCCGCTTTACGCTGATTTCGCGTCGTCACGATGCCGAACACGGCTCGGCGTTGCAGATCGAAGGCGGGCGGCTTGGCGAAGTAACGCCGCACGCGCATGCGCCCGGCACCACGGTGGAAGTGCGCGAGTTGTTCTTCAACGTGCCGGCGCGTCGCAAGTTTCTGCGTGCCGAACGCACAGAACTTGGGCACATCGAAGAGTGGCTGCGCTCGTTGGCGTTGGCGCGCCCGGATGTGGAATTGCGCGTCTCGCACAACGGCAAACCGTCGCGCCGCTACAAGCCGGGCGATCTGTACTCGGATGCGCGGCTGGGCGAAACCTTGGGCGAGGATTTCGCACGGCAGGCTTTGCGGGTCGATCACAGCGGTGCCGGTCTGCGCCTGCATGGCTGGGTTGCGCAACCGCATTACTCGCGGGCCAGTACCGACCAGCAATATCTCTACGTCAACGGCCGTTCGGTACGCGATCGCAGCGTGGCGCACGCGGTCAAGATGGCCTACGGCGATGTGTTATTCCATGGCCGCCAACCGGCGTATGTGCTGTTTCTGGAGCTGGACCCGGCGCGCGTGGATGTCAACGTACACCCGGCCAAGCACGAGGTGCGTTTCCGCGAAGCGCGGCTGATTCACGACTTCGTCTATCGCACCTTGCAGGATGCGCTGGCGCAGACACGCGCCGGCGCGACGCCCAACAGCATCGGTAGCGACGGTGCGGGTTATGCGGCGACTGTTGGGATGGGCAACCTCGCTGGCGACGGTGCCACACCGTATGCCGGCGCATCCGGCAATGGGGGTGGCTCAGGCAGCTACGCCAACTGGACGCCCTCGCAGACGCCGTTAGGTCTGCGCGTGGACGAAGCGCGTGCGGCCTATAGCGCGTTGTATGCGCCGCCATCTGGCAGCGCGCAGCAGTCCGCCAGCCTGCCGCAGTTCTCCGGAACCGGTCTGCCAGTCACGGCCGAAGACAGCGGCGTGCCGCCATTGGGCTATGCGGTGGCGCAGTTGCACGGCATCTACATCCTGGCCGAAAACGCCGAAGGCCTGATCGTGGTGGACATGCACGCCGCGCACGAACGCATCGGCTACGAGCGGCTCAAGAACGCGCACGACAGCATCGGCCTGCATGCGCAGCCGTTGCTGGTGCCGATGACGCTGGCAGTGGGCGAGCGCGAGGCCGATACCGCCGAGCGCGAGGCCGAGACGCTGGCTACCCTGGGCTTCGAGATCACCCGCGCCGGCCCGCAATCGCTGCACGTCCGCAGCATTCCCGCCTTGCTGGCCAATGCCGAGCCGGAGGCGTTGCTGCGCGATGTGCTGGGCGACCTGCGCGAGCACGGTCAGAGCCGCCGCATCGCCAGTGCACGCGACGAGCTGCTGTCGACCATGGCCTGCCACGGCGCGGTGCGCGCAAATCGACGTCTCACCGTGCCTGAAATGAACGCGCTGCTGCGCGATATGGAAGCCACCGAGCGCTCGGGTCAATGCAACCATGGCCGACCCACCTGGGCTCGGTTTACGCTGAGCGATATTGATCGTTGGTTTCTCAGGGGGCGTTGATGGCAGTGCATACGGGGAAGGGCTGGCTGCTCGGCATGCTGGTGGCAGCGACGCTGGTCGGATGTGGGCGCGATGCGCCGCCGCCTGCCGCGCCGGTAGCGTTGGACAAGACGTTCCTGGCCGACAACGCCGCCTGGCGCGAAAGCCGGATCAACGAACTGCGTGCGCCCGATGGCTGGACCAGTCTGGTCGGGCTGCATTGGCTGTCGCTGAAAGCGCATTACATCGGCAGTAGCGCCGACAGCGGCATCCGGCTCGCGGTCGGGCCGCCGAAGATGGGCATGGTGTCCAGCGAGGGCGGGGCAGTCTGGTTCGTGCCCGAACGTGGCGCTGCGCTCAGCGTGGATGGCAAGCCGCTGACCGGCAAGATCCGCTTCCAGTCCGATCGCGATCCGCAGCCCACGTTCATCCATTTCGACGATGGCAAGGGTGTGCTCAGCCTGATCCATCGTGGCGACCGCTACGCATTGCGGGTCAAGCACGCCGATGCGCCATCGCGCAGCAAATTCGCCGGGCTGGAGTACTGGCCGGTAGATCCTTCCTGGCGCATCACCGCACGCTACGTACCCAACGATGTCGGCAAGACCATCCCGATCGTGGACATCGTCGGCATCATTAGCGATCAGCCCAACGCCGGCGCCATCGTCTTCGAGCGCGATGGCAAGACCTATCGCCTGGAAACGATCGGCGAACCTGGGCGGCCGGTGTTCGTGGTGTTCGCGGACCGCACCAGTGGGCACGGCAGCTATCCGGCCGGGCGCTTCCTGGACGTGGAAGTGCCGGATGCGTCCGGTCATGTGGTGGTGGACTTCAATCGCGCCTACAACCCGCCGTGCGCGTTCACTCCCTTCGCAACCTGCCCGTTGCCGCCGCCGGAAAACCGGATCGATCTGGCGGTCTCGGCCGGCGAGAAAACCTACAAGGTGCCGCACTGACGTGATGAGGTGGATATGGTGAACGTTGATGCGATGACGGTGCGCCTGCGTGCGCGCGTTGCTGCCTGGTGCAGTGGCGCGCTGATCGGCCTGGCGCTGTGGAGCGGGGCGGCCGCACCGGCCTGGGCGCGCGGTGCCAACGACGCACCTGCCAGCCCGCCGGTGCCGCTGTTGTGGAAAGTCGACGGCAAGGGCGGCACGCTCTATCTGCTGGGCTCGTTCCACGTGCTCAAGCCCAGCGATTATCCGCTGTCGCCGGATGTGATGCAGGCATTCGCCAAGGCCGACCGTCTGCTGTTCGAGCTGCCGCCGTCGGATGCGCAATCGCCGCAGCTGGCCAGCCGCATGCTGCAGGTGGCACGACGCACCGATGGGCGCACCCTGCAGGACGTGCTGGACGCAAAGACCTGGCAGGCGCTCAGTGCCTACGCGCGCAAGTACGGCATGTCGATCGACGCCCTGCAGTCGCTCAAACCCTGGTTTGTCGCACTGTCGATCAGCCTGGCCGAGATGAGCCGGCAAGGCATGGACCCGAACGCGGGTCTGGACCATTACCTGATGGATCAGGCGCAGGCCAACGGCAAGCCCGCCGACGGCCTGGAGCGCGCCGAAGAACAGATCGCCCTGCTGGATGGCATGTCGCCCACCGAGCAGCATCAGCTGCTGGAAGAAGCGCTGGACGAAGCCGATACCACCGATCAGCTGCGTCGGCTGCATGCGGCGTGGCGCAGTGGCGACGTGCACACGCTATCCACGCAAATGGCCGAAGACATGCGTCGCCAGTACCCGGCGCTGTATCAGGACATCAACGTCGAACGCAATGCGCGTTGGGTGCCGCGGCTGGAAAAACAGCTGGGCAAGGGCAGTGGAACCACCTTGGTCGTGGTGGGCGCCCTGCATCTTTTGGGAAACGACGGTGTGGTGGAGCGCCTGCGTGCGCGCGGCTACCACGTAGAGCGGATCTGCTCGGCCTGCGCGGAGCAGGCCGGCCGCTGACTGCTCGCGCCTCCAGCCCATCAGGCTGGCAGGCGCGAGCAGTGCTGTCATCCGCGGTTGCGGGCCTTGCCGGTGGTACCGGTATGGCTGTTGGACGCACCGTGCGTGCCGGTGCCCATCGGGCCGCTGCCCATGCTGCCGGCGCCAGGCGGGGTCGGCGGTGTGCCAGGGCCACCCGGACGACCGAAACCGGCGCCGAAGTTGCGCTGAAATTCCTGCCACAACTCCAGGTTGCGCTCGGTCAGCTGGTTCATCATCGCCCAGGGGGTCTGCCCGAGCAGGTTGCCCATCTGCTGGCGGAACTGCTGCTGCTGGTCCAGAAACACCTGCATGCTGCGCTCCAGGTAGTTACCCATGAAGCCCTGCAGCGAATCTCCGTAGAAACGGATGATCTGACTCAGTAACTGGGTGGAGAGCATCGGCTCGCCGTCCTGTTCCCGGTCGGCAATGATCTGCAACAAGACGGCACGACTTAAATCTTCGCCACTCTTGGCATCGCGGACTTCGAACTCTTCGCCGTCGATGATCAACTGGCGCACATCTTCGATGGTGATATAGCTGGAAATCTCGGTGTCGTAGAGACGGCGATTGGGATACTTCTTGATGATGCGAAGTCCGGCCATGGAACGTTCACTCACACTGATAGTGCGCGCAGGATGGCGCAGCGCAGCAGCGGTTGCAACAGTCAGAAGCCCTTATTTGCTTAAGCGGACACATTAAAAATGTTGCGCAGCATGGTTTTTGATCCAAATCCATGCTGCACCGCAAAGTTGCAGCAAACGTTACCAGCCCATGTGGTGCCCGCCGTTGATGTCCAGATTGGACCCGGTAATCCAGGCGGCCTCTTCCGCCACCAGAAACGCTACGGCATAGGCGATCTCTTCCGGGCGTCCCAGCCGGCCGGTCGGGATGTCGGCCACGATCTTGGCGCGGACCTCTTCCGGTACCGCCATCACCATGTCGGTGGCCACGTAACCGGGCGAGACCGTATTGACCGTGACCCCGAACGCGGCGTTTTCGCGCGCCAGCGAAATGGTGAAGCCGTGCATGCCGGCCTTGGCGGCTGCGTAGTTGGCCTGGCCGTACTGGCCCTTGAGCCCGTTGATGGAACTGATCTGGATCACCCGGCCCCAGCCGCGCTTGCGCATGCCTTCGATCACCGGGCGGGTGACGTTGAACACCGAGTTGAGGTTGGTGTTGATGACGTCGTGCCATTGCTCGGCAGTCATGCGGTGGAAGGTGGTATCGCGGGTGATGCCGGCGTTGTTGACCAGGACCTCGATCGGCCCCAGCGACGCTTCCACCTCCTCGACCAGTGCACGCGCATGCTCGGACGACGCCACATCGCCGCGGAACAGGGCAAATGCGTAGCCCTGCGCCTGCATGCGCTGCTGCCAGTCGCGCGCCTTTTCCTCGTTGCGGAAGTTGCTGGCCACCTTATGGCCCTGGTCGGCAAGGCGCTTGCAGATGGCGGTACCGATACCGCCGGTGCCGCCGGTGACCAATGCGACGCGAGATGTCATGACGACTCCAATAAGCAGGTAAGTCCGGGGCGATCAGGGTGCCGGCGCAGGCGCCGCACCCGGATGCCGATGCTGGGTCGCAATTCTAGTCACGCCGGGGCTGCGATGCGCGCCCATCGCTGCCCAGGGCGCAGGTGCGCGGTAGCAGGTCGGGCGAAAAATGCTGCACGGCGTGCTGCAGCAGCGTGTCGATATCCGCACGCGGCGGCAGGGCGGACGCCACCTGGCCGAGGGCCTGCCAGGCGGCACGCAGCGCCGGCAACGGATTGGCGTCGTCCAGTGCGGGCGCACCATGCGATTTGGACAACTTGCGGCCATCGGCATCCAGGATCAGCGGCAGATGCAGATAGCGCGGCTGCGGCAGGTTCAGGGCGCGCTGCAGCAGGAGTTGGCGCGGGGTGGAGTCGAGCAGGTCGGCGCCGCGCACGACATCGGTGATGCCTTGCAGTGCATCGTCCACCACCACCGCCAACTGGTATGCCCAATAGCCATCGGCACGGCGCAACACCACATCGCCAACGTCGGCGTACACGTCCTGCTGCACATGGCCTTGCAAGGCATCGTCGAAGCCGAGCGGCGCTTGTGGCGGCACCCGCAGGCGCACCGCGCGCCGGTCGCCCAGCGGCGCGACGCAGGCGTGGTGGATGCCCCCCATCTCGGCCAGATCGGCACGGCTGCAGCTGCATTCGAACGCCAGTCCGGCCTCAAGCAGTGCGGCGATTGCGCCGGTGTACTGCGCATCGCGGTCGGATTGACGGATCACTGGCAGGTCCGAGATCAGCCCGAACGCGGCCAGGCTGCGCAGCTGGCGTTCGGACGCGCCTGCTTCAGCGCGTGGCGGGTCGATGTCCTCGATACGCACGCACCACTGCCCATCGGCATGGCGAGCGAGCAACCAGCTGCCGAACGCCGCCAGCAGGGAGCCGAAGTGCAGGGGGCCGGTCGGGGAGGGCGCGAAGCGGCCGCGGTAGAGGGGCAATGGCATGGGCAGCTGAATCGTCGGTCAGGTGCTTGCTTGATTTCAAGTCGCGACGGCCGCAAATCCGCAACAGTTCACCCTGCATCAGTGGAGCAAGCGCGTCATGTTCAACCGCATTTTCCTGTTCCTGCTGACCAATCTGGCGGTGTTGTTCCTCGCCAGCATTGTGATGTCGGTCTTGGGCGTCAATTCCGCGCAGATGAGCGGCTTGCTGGTGATGGGCGCCATCTTCGGTTTCGGCGGTGCGTTCATTTCCCTGCTGCTGTCCAAATTCATGGCCAAGCGCAGCACCGGTGCGCAGGTCATCACCGAGCCGCGCACCCCGACCGAGCGGTGGTTGCTGGAGACGGTACGGCGTCAGGCGCAGGCCGCCGGCATCGGCATGCCGGAAGTGGCGGTCTACGAGGGCCCGGAAATCAATGCCTTCGCAACCGGCGCCAATCGCAACAATGCCCTGGTCGCGGTCTCCACCGGCCTGCTGCAGAACATGAGCCAGGACGAGGCCGAAGCGGTGCTAGGTCATGAAATCGCCCACGTTGCCAACGGCGACATGGTGACCATGGCGCTGTTGCAAGGCGTGTTGAATACCTTCGTGATCGTGTTGGCGCGCGTGGTCGGCGGCATCATCGACAGCACCTTGTCAGGCAATCGCGAGGGCGGCCGCGGCTTTGCCTACTACATCATCGTGTTCGCGCTGGAGATGGTGTTGGGCATGTTCGCGACCATGATTGCAATGTGGTTCTCGCGTCGGCGCGAGTTTCGCGCCGATGCCGGTGGCGCGCAGCTGGCCGGGCGCAGCAAGATGATCGCCGCGCTGGAGCGGCTGTCGCTCAACCACGGCCAGAGCACCTTGCCCTCGCAGGTGCAGGCGTTCGGTATCTCCGGTGGTGTGGGCAATGGCTTGCGTCGCCTGTTCCTGAGCCACCCGCCGCTGACCGAGCGCCTTGCCGCGTTGCGTGCGGCCAATGGCGCTGCACTGTAAGCGGCACCGGAGATCGCGGCGGCTCCGTGTGATGCACAAGGCGCTGCCGTCATCAGCATCGATCGTCGGTGCAACGGCCACATGAGCGCACCGCCGATGCTCAACGAAACAGTGCCCGCTGCATCGCCTGGTCGGAATCCGGTCGACTGCGTATCGGCTTGAAAGACAACAAAAAACCCGCGCATTGCGGGTTTTTTGTTGTCCTGCGTTGCCGGCTTTCGGTTGGATCAGCCGAATTCGTAGTTCATCAGCGGGCCGGTCGGTGCGACAAAATCGCCCT
This sequence comes from Xanthomonas sp. Leaf148, assembly GCF_001423585.1. Lineage (GTDB taxonomy): Bacteria > Pseudomonadota > Gammaproteobacteria > Xanthomonadales > Xanthomonadaceae > Xanthomonas. The sequence goes on from NZ_LMOP01000010.1 coordinate 258,715, forward strand.
GCACATAATCCACTCCGGCACTGAAGAAGCTGCTCATCGACTGCGCATCGGCGACGAATTCGGTCACGGTCAGAATGCCGGCCGGCTGCGCGCGCGAGGTGATTTCGCGGATCTTTTCCTGGCTTTCGCGGGCCGAGGCCACGTCGCCGGTGATGCCGCGGTCCAGCTTGAGGAAGGCCGGCTGGAAATGCGCGAGCAGCTGGAATGAGTCCAGGCCCGAACCAAACTGCTCCAGCCCGACTTTGCAGCCCATCGCTGACACTGCCGCCAGAAACTGCTGGGCATTGCGCAGATGCGTAAACACCTTCGATTCCGGCGTCTGCAACCACAAGCGCTCGCCCGGCACGCCGTACACCGCCAACTGCTCGCGGATGGTGTCGATCATCTGCGGGTCGGAGAACGAGTTCGGCCCGACACGCACCAGTAGATGCGTTTTGTGCCCCGCACGTTGCCGTTCACCGAGCTGACGGATGGCGCGGGCCACCACCCAGCGGTCGATTTCGGTGACCAGGTCGTGCTCTTCGGCAATGGCCATGAAGGCATTCGGCGACATCATCTCGCCGTTGCGATCCAGGCGCAGGAACGCCTGATACAGCTCCAGCGGCTCGCCCTGCAGATTGAGCACCGGCTGGTAATGCAGCAGGAAGCCATCGCCAACCAGTGCCTCGCGCAGTTGCTCGACCCAGCGCTCGATGCGTTCTTCCTCGGCGCGGTCGGAGGCGGCCGGGTCGTAGATGCTCACCGCGTTGCCGCCGAGTTCGGCGGTGGTGCGCACCGCCTCGGTCCCGCGATTGAGCACCTGGCCGATGCTGGCGATCTTTTCGCCGATCTGCACGCCGCCGATGCTCACCGTGACCGTGGCCGAGCGCGAGCCGACGCTGAAAACATGCTGTGCGAACGCATCGCGTACCGTTTCCGCCAGCGCGTGGGAGCGTGCGTAGTTGCCGTCCAGCAACAGGGCAAAGCTGTGCTCGCCGAAGCGCGCCGCCACCACGCTTTCATCGACGATACCGGCCACATGCGCGGCCATCGCGGCGATCAGAGCGTCGGCCGAGTCCAGGCCGATCTCGGGAAGGATGCGCGCATAGTGATCCGGCTCGATCAGCAGAAAGCCAGATTGGCCTTCGCTGCGGCCGGCGCGCGCCACCGCCTGTTCCAGCGCCACCATGAAGGTGGGCCGGTTGAGCAGGCCGGTGACCTGATCGCGCTGGCGTAGATCTTCGACCTCGCGCGCCAGTTCCGGGTCGAATTCCTCGCGGCGGCGGAACACCACCTGGATGCATGGCTCGCCTTCGTAGGTGGCGGTGGCAAATTCCATCGTCGCCGGGAAGGTGTCGCCTTCCAGTCGGCGCGCGTCGACCTTGTACTGCGCCGGCGTCGGCTCGCCCTTGGCCATGGCCTTGAGCAATTGCTTGAAGTCGTCGACGTACTGCGCGGCGATCATGTCCAGCAGCGACACGCCTTCGACATCGTCGAACGACTCGAAACCGAACATTTCCAGATACGCCTCATTGGCGCGGATATGCATGCCTTCGTGCACGTAGGCGATGGGGTCGCGCGAAGAGGCGATCAGTGCGTCGCAGCGGCGCTCGGTTTCGCGCATCTGCGCTTCGATGCGACGCAGACCGCGACGCGCCTGCAGGTCGGCCCATTCCGAACGCACCAGGGAGAGCAGGTGTTCGGGACGGTGGCGCAGCACGATGGCACGGATGCCGTGCGCAGCGGCCTCGACCAATGCGTTTTCTTCGATGCGCTCGGCCAGCAGGATGATCGGAATGTCCTTGCCGCTGCCGGCGATCTGCTGCTGCAGAGCGCTCATCGGAATCTGCAGCGCCTGCCCATGCAGGGCCAGATCGATCTGGCCGGCAAGCATGCTGGCGAGCTCTTCCGGAGATTGCGGGCGCGAAGGCCGCACCGCGATGCCGCCGTTGCGCAGCGCCGTCACGATCGCCTCCGCACGCTCGACACTGTCGTCGACGATCATCAGGCGGAGGGTGAGATCTTTACCTCTTTGCATGCGCAACTCCCTGGCGACGGGCTTTAATACACGAAGGTCATCGGCTGCGTCCATGTCTGTGGGCAAAGCCGCATCCGGTGTGAGACTTGGGCCACGCTTCCGCGCGATGAAGAGGGATCAGGCCACGCTGCCTGCGGCATGTCCCGATGCCCAGGCCCACTGAAAGTTGTACCCACCCAGCCAGCCGGTGACATCCAGCACTTCGCCGACGAAGTACAGGCCAGTCACCAGACGCGACTCCATGGTCGCACTTGAGACCTGATCGGTATCGACTCCGCCCAGCGTTACTTCAGCGGTGCGGTAACCCTCGGTTCCGCTGGCAATCAGCGGGAAGGCGGAAAGCAGGTCGGCCGCGCTCTGCAGCTGCGGTGGATCCAGCTGACGCACCGGTTTGTCCGGCAACCACGCTTCGCACAGGCGTTGCGCAAAGCGTCGCGGCATCACATCGCCCAGCACATTGCGCAGCTCGGTGGCCCCGCGTTGCTGCTTCTGCTCGCGCAGCCATGCGCCCGCGTCGTGTCCCGGCAGCAGGTCGAGCCGCAAGTCGTCGCCAGGTTGCCAATAAGACGAGATCTGCAGGATCGCCGGCCCGCTCACGCCGCGGTGGGTGAGCAGCATGAAGTTGCGGAAACTGACCCCGTTGCAGTGCGCCTCCACCTGCAGGGCGAGGCCGGACAAGTCCTGCAGACGTTCCTGATGCTTGCCGCTCAGGGTGAGCGGCACCAGCCCGGCGCGCGTCGGCAGCAGCGTATGGCCGAATTGCTTGGCCAGGGCGTAACCGAAGCCGCTGGCGCCCATGCTGGGAATCGACAGCCCGCCGGTGGCGACGATCAGCGATTGCGCCTGTACGCGCCCCAGGCTGGTGTCGACCGTGAAGCCGTCGCTGTCGCGGCGGACCGAACGCACCTCGCATTGGGTGTGGATCTGCACCCCGGCTGCTTCGCACTCGTCCAGCAACAGCCGCACGATCTGCTTGGATGAGGTATCGCAGAACAGCTGGCCCAGCTCTTTCTCGTGATAGGCGATGCCGTGACGCTCGACCAGCTCCACGAAATCGCCCGGGCTGTAGCGCGCCAGCGCAGACTTGCAAAAATGGCGATTGGCGGAAATGAAGTTGCCCGGCGTGGTGCCGGTATTGGTGAAATTGCAGCGCCCGCCGCCGGACATCAGGATTTTCTTGCCGACCTTGTTGGCGTGGTCCAGCACCAGCACCTGACGGCCGCGTCGGCCGGCGGTGAAGGCGCTCATCAGGCCGGCAGCCCCGGCACCGATGACCAGCACGTCGCAACGCATGTTCATTCGGCTGGCGCTTGCCGCACCATCGGGGTCAGGGTGACGCTGCCGTGGTCAGCCAGCATCTGCACTTCGCCGTCCTGGATGATCACGTCAAAACGCATGCCGCGCTGGATCAGCGCTCCCAGGGCCTCAGTGGCCTGCGATTCCAGTTCGATCACGCGCAGGTTGCTGTGCCGGCCCATGGCGTTGGCGTGTTTCTTCCACCAGGTTTCGGTGGCCTGGCCGCCGTAGCCGATCACTACCGCTTCGCGCGAACGGTTGCAGGCCTTGCGTACGCGGCTCTCGTCGGGCTGGCCGAGGTCGATCCATAGATCCGGGTCGCCGGTGTAGTCGCGCCGCCAAAGGTCGGGCTCGTCGTCGTTGCTGAGGCCGCGGCCAAATTCCAGGCGGTCGTCGGCGAACAAGGCGAACGCGAGCAGCCGCACCATCAGGCGCTCGTCGGTTTCGGAAGGATGTTGGGCCAGGGTCAGCGGATGGTTGGCGTAGTAGCCGCGGTCCATGTCGCTGATCTGAAGTTCCGCCCTGCGGACGGTGGCGGTGAGAGCCATCAGGATGCCGATTGCAAAGGGCGCTCATGATACGCGCCCGCTCCATCTGCGGCGCGTTAGGTCGGCGTGCGCGGTTGCGCGGCCAGCCAGCGGTCCAGCTGGGCAGCGAATGCCTGACGATCGCGTGCGTGCAGTGCCGGCGGCCCGCCGGTCGCGATGCCTGCACCGCGCAACTCCTCCATGAAGCCACGGACCGACAGGCGCTCCTTGATGGTATTGCTGGTGAACGCTTCGCCGCGCAGGCCGACCGCCGTAGCACCGGCTTCCAGCGCGCGTGCGGCCAGCGGAATGTCCTGGGTCACCACCAGGTCGCCTGCGGCCACCCGTTCGGCGATCGCGTCGTCTGCCGCGTCCGGGCCGCCAGGCACCTGCAAGGCGCGGACATGGGGCAGGGACGGCGTACTGAGATAGTGATTGGCGACCAGAGTCACGGCGGTGCCGGTGCGCGCAGCGGCGCGGAACAGGATGTCGCGGATCACCGCGGGGCAGGCGTCGGCATCGACCCAGATCTGCGCGCGTGTCGGTGTTTGAGGCGTATTCATCGCACTATTGTGGATGGGGAGGGACCTGACAGACAGTCGGATTTGGCCTGACTGCAAAAGATTTGACGCGAGGTGTCGCTTTTTGCCGAAAACACGAGTACTGTGCACGCACTGTGTTTGCAAGGGTCACCGTGAATCGTGGCCTGATGCAGCCGGATCGTTACAGATCTCGCTTCATCGTTCCGCTTTACCAACGCCTGCAACTCAGTCTCAGCTCCGGCTTTTCGGACGCTGCGATTTATCAATCAATAGTTCAGGAGTTAGTAAAATGTCAGATCGTCAGATGGGTGTCGTGAAGTGGTTCAATGATGCCAAGGGCTTCGGCTTCATCACCCCGGAAAGCGGCCCGGACCTGTTCGTGCATTTCCGTGCCATCCAGGGCACCGGCTTCAAGTCGCTGCAGGAAGGCCAGAAGGTCTCCTTCGTCGCCGTGCAGGGCCAGAAGGGCATGCAGGCTGACCAGGTGCAGGCGGTCTAATCCGTCTGCAACCTTAGGGTTGCCAAAAACGCCGGTCGCGAAAGCGGCCGGCGTTTTTTATTGTCGGCGTTTTTATTATCCCTTAGTGACCCTGCGCCGGTGTGGTCGTGTGTGTCTCCACGCCACGGCTGGTCTGCATCCAGTTCGTGCCTGTCCGATGTTCGATTTGCCGAGTTTCCCGGTCTTCCTGCCGCCTCCAGTCGTCCAATCACGTTAGTTGGCCAGCCTGCCTCTGCGGCGGTTACTCAACACGTACGTTACGTCGGGCGATACGCAAGAACGATCAAGCGACAGACCGACGATTGGTCGGCGGGCGGCAGTGCTTGCGTGCGGCAATGACGTCCAGGTGGGTAGGATGGCGTTTTCCGTGTGCGGCCGCTTGCCATGATCACTGTTCACCATCTCAATAACTCCCGTTCGCAGCGCGTGCTGTGGCTGCTCGAAGAGTTGGCGCTGCCTTATCAGATCGTGCGCCATGAGCGCGATGCCAAGACCATGTTGGCCCCGGCAGAGTTGCGCGCGATCCACCCGCTGGGCAAGTCGCCGGTCATTGTCGATGGCGGCCTGACCATCGCCGAGTCGGGCGCCATTCTCGAGTATCTGACCGAGCGCTACGACACCGAATGCGCACTGTCGCCGCCTGCACGGCCGATCGACTCCCCGGAGCGTCAGCAGTTCCGTTACTGGATGCACTACGCCGAGGGCTCGGCCATGCCCCCGCTGTTGATGACGTTGATCTTCGCTCGCATCCGGAGCGCGCCGATGCCGTTCTTCGCCAAACCCATTGCGCGTGCCATCGTGGACAAGGCGATGTCGGGTTTTGTCGGACCGCAGGTGAAGTTGCATCTGGGCTGGATGGAGCAGTCGCTGCAGGCCAACACCTGGTTTGCCGGCGAGCGCTTTACCGCTGCCGATATCCAGATGAGTTTCCCGGCCCAGGCTGCGGCGGCACGGGGTGGCGGGCTGGAGAACTATCCGCGCTTGCGCGCGTTTCTGGAACGGATCGAGGCGCGCCCCGCGTATCAGGCTGCACTGAAGAAAGGTGGTCCCTATGCGCTGATGGGACGCAACAACAACGACTGAGGCTGGAGATGACAACGGCGGCGTGGCTTCGGCAGCCACGCCGCTGCTAGATCACCGGCCCATGACGGAACTGACAGCCGCGCACTCGCTCATCATGGTCGCCAACCCATCCCAGCCTTAGCGCGCTTTGCACTGCCGAAGAAATTGCACGGTGTCGCGAAGTTCCGGCGAATCGGCCGGCGGCTTGCGGAAGGCGAGCACCAGGCCCATGTGGCCGACGCCTGGATAAAACTTGACCTGCACGTTTTCTCCCTTGCTGCGCATGGCTTCGGCCAGCGCAACGCTGTTTTGTGGCTCGACGATGCGGTCGGCGTCGCCGTGCAACAGCAGCATCGGCGGTTCGTTGCCGTCGACGTAGAGCACCGGTTGCGACTTGGCCTGATCGGCTGACGAGGTGCCGAAGATCTCGACAATTTCGGGATCGGTCATCGGAGCAAAATCATAGGGCCCGGCCAGGCCGACAAAGCCGCACAACTGCTGCGGTTGCAAGCCTTGCGCTTGCAACCAGCTGCGATCGGTCGCCAGCAGCCCGGCGATGTGGGCACCGGCCGAGTGCCCCATCACGGCCAGCCGCGTGGGGTCGCCGCCGTACGCATGCGCGTGCCGATAGCTCCAGGCGGTTGCGCTGGCGGCGTCGGCCATGAACCCTTGCAGCCCCACCTGCGGGAACTTGCGGTAGTCGGCCACCATCGCGACGACACCTTGACGGGCCAGTGCGCGGCCCATCCAGCGATAATTGGCCCGCTTGCCGTGCTTCCAGGTGCCGCCATAGAAAAACACTACAACCGGCGCGTCCACCACACCCCGTGGCTGGTAGACGTCCAGTGCCAGACCATGTTCGGGGTCGAAGACCTGGTTGGGATGTTCGACGACGCCATCGCGGCTGGAGGCGGCATTGATGCCACCGAAGAACACGCTGCTGCAGGCCGTCAGGCTGAGCGAGCCGAGCAGCAGGAGGGCGGGACGGATCCAGCGGAATGCGCGAAGAGGCATGGGCGATGTCGGTCAGGAAGGGGCGTGAGTCGGTGGGGTACGAACGAGTGGTGCGCGCTGGATCGCGTGCACGTCCATCGGCAGCGATGTCCGCCAATTGCGCATTGCATCGGCGGCCGTGTGGCGATTGCGACGCGTATTAGCGGTGATCTGTTGTCGCCAGCATGTGCAGGAGGAGCTCGCTTGGTGTCGGTATGCGAAGTGAAGATACGCTGCGCACGCGCGCCCGGATGCGGGGTGGCCCATGTCAAGTTCACCGTCGGTGGCCTAGTCTTGCGGCATGACAACGCTGCACTTTGATAATCGCCTGCGCCAACAGTTGCCCGGCGACCCAGAAAACGGTTCGCGCCGTCGCGAGGTCAGCGCCGCCTGGTCGTCGGTGCTGCCGACCCCGGTTGCTGCGCCGCGCGTGATCGCCTATTCGGCAGAGATGGCGCAGGCCCTCGGGTTGGACGCGGCCGAGATTGCGAGTGCGCGCTTTGCCGAGGTCTTTGGCGGCAATAGCCTGTATCCGGGCATGCAGCCATGGGCTGTCAATTACGGCGGTCACCAGTTCGGCCATTGGGCTGGCCAACTGGGCGACGGCCGGGCGATTTCCTTGGGCGAAGCGATCGGTGTGGATGGCGGGCGTTACGAGTTGCAGCTCAAGGGCGCCGGTCCGACGCCGTATTCGCGCGGTGCCGATGGCCGGGCAGTGCTGCGGTCGTCGATTCGCGAATTCTTGTGCAGCGAAGCGATGCACCATCTCGGCGTGCCGACCACGCGTGCGTTGAGCCTGCTGACCACCGGCGATGCAGTGGTACGCGACATGTTCTACGACGGCCGGCCGCAGCGGGAGCCGGGGGCGATTGTGTGCCGGGTGGCGCCGTCGTTCATCCGCTTCGGCAATTTCGAATTGCCAAGTGCGCGCGGCGATGTCGCCCTGTTACGGCAATGGGTGGAGTTCACCATTGCGCGCGATTTCCCGGAACTGGACGGCAGTGGCGAGGCGCTCTATGCGGCGTGGTTCGCGCAGATCTGCGAACGCACTGCGGTGATGGTGGCGCACTGGATGCGGGTGGGCTTCGTGCACGGGGTGATGAATACCGACAACATGTCGATCCTGGGCCTGACCATCGATTACGGCCCGTATGGGTGGATAGACGATTACGACCCGGACTGGACCCCGAACACCACCGATGCGCAGGGCCGCCGCTATCGCTTCGGCACCCAGCCGCAGGTGGCGTACTGGAACCTGGGCCGTCTGGCGCAGGCGCTGGCGCCGCTGTTTGCCGACGCCGCCCCCCTGCAGCAAGGGCTGGACCGGTTTCGCGACACGTATCTGGCGTGCGACCGCAACGACGCCGCTGCCAAGTTGGGGCTGGCCGAGTGCCGCGACGAGGACCTGCAACTGCTCGATGCGCTGCGCGATCTGATGCGCGAGGCGGAAATGGACATGACGCTGACCTTCCGCGCGTTGATCGACCTCACACCTGAGCAGCCGGACCCACAGCTGCTGCACGAGGCGTTCTACGACGAACACAAGCGCCTGGCCACTGCGCCGCAGCTGCACGACTGGTTACAGCGTTATGCCGCTCGGCTGCAGCAGGACAGCTTGTCGCTGGAGCAGCGGCGCGAGCGGATGCGCCTGGCCAACCCGCGCTACGTGCTGCGCAATTACCTGGCGCAGCAGGCGATCGACAAGGCCGAGCAGGGCGACCCATCGGGCGTGCAGGAAGTGCTGGAGATCATGCGCCGGCCGTATGACGACCAACCAGGCAACGCGGCGTTCGCTGCCCGCCGGCCGGAGTGGGCGCGCGATCGCGCCGGGTGTTCGATGCTGTCCTGCAGTTCCTGACGCGCTCAGATGCACGGATGCCATAAATGCCGCGTCAAGCGCTACGCAGCCTAGAATAGGGCGGTCCCCACCGGCAACGACGCCATCCCACCATGACAGACTGCACCCGCTGCGCCGGCACCAACTCCTCCGGCCCCAATCACTGGTCGGAACGGATTCGCGACATCGGCGATTTCCCCAAGCCGGGCATCGTCTTCAAGGACATCACGCCGCTGCTGTCCGATGGCCCGGATTTCGCCTCTGCGCTGGATGAGATGGCGCAGCCCTGGCGCACCACGCCGCTGGACGCGGTGCTGGGCATCGAAGCGCGCGGCTTCATCCTGGGCGCGGCCTTGGCGCGCGAACTGCGCACCGGGTTCGTGCCGGTGCGCAAGCCGGGCAAGCTGCCGGGGCGCACCCTGATCCAGGAATATGCCCTGGAATACGGCACCGATCGCATCGAAATGCACGAAGACGCATTGCCGCGCGGCGCGCGTGTGCTGATTGTCGACGACGTGCTGGCCACCGGCGGCACGTTGCGTGCTGCGCTGAGCCTGGCCGCACAGCTGGAGCTGGAAATCGTTGGCGCGGCGGTGCTCGTCGAGCTGAAAGCATTGCAGGGCCGCGAGAAGTGGGTAAACGATGTGCCGCTGCTGGCGACCTTGGCTTACTGAGGTCGACCGCCTGACCTAGCGCGCTTGCCGGTAGATAGAGTCGCGGTGGGTGTTCGGAGTGCGCTTGCCAGCAGGCAGGCGCAATGGCCCTCGGGGTGCACAGCGAATGCGTCTGCATCGCAGCTCTCGGCCATGCTCTGGTACCTGCCCAGAACTGCGCGCTACCGGTTGTTGGCCGCGCCGAATCGTGTGTCGCGGCAGTCAATGCTACGAGCAAGTGCACGCATCGGCGTAACGCCAGCAAGGCCTCGCATGCGGCCGGCATTGCACCGGCCGCATCTGTCGCGTGAGATTCGCTGAACTCGGCCAACGCCGCATCCAGGTGCATGTGCTCGCGCACGCTACGACTGCTGTTTAGAGCTTGCTGACCCTGAACCGGCGTCCCTTGATCTTGCCCGCGTGCAGATGCGCCAGCGCCTTGGCGACGTGCGCGCGCGCGATGGCGACGTAGGAGCGGGTGGGGTAGATGGCGATCTTGCCGATGGCTGCGCCCGACAGTCCGGCTTCACCGGTGAGCGCGCCCAGGATGTCGCCGGCACGCAGCTTGTCGGTCTTGCCGCCGTCGATCCTCAATGTGGTCATCGCCGCCTGCGGCAGCTGCGCCGGGCGCGCGGTCGCCAACGGTGCACGCGACCACTTCAGCGGCTGGCCCTGTTCGACTTCCAGCGCCTGCGCGCGCGCTGTTTCGCGTGAGGCCACCAGGCTGAGCGCAAGCCCACGCTTGCCGGCGCGTGCGGTGCGGCCGATGCGGTGGCGGTAGGTTTCGGTATCGGTGGGCAGCTCGTAATTGACCACGGCCGCCAGGTCTTCCACGTCCAGCCCGCGTGCGGCCACGTCGCTGGCTACCAGTACGTTGCAGCTGCGGTTGACGAAGCGCACCAGCACTTCATCGCGGTCGCGCTGTTCCATGTCGCCATGCAGCGCGAGTGCGGAGAAACCGAACTCCTGCAGCGAGCCAGCCACTTCATCCACTTCCTTGCGGGTATTGCAGAACACCACGCTGGATTCGGGATTGAAGCGCAGCAGCAGGCCGGCGACCGCCTTCTGCCGATAGGTCGGGTCGACCTCGAAGAACTGCTGATCGATTTCCGGCGCATTGTCGGCGCCTTCGACGGTGATTTCGATCGGGTCCTTCAGGATCTCGCGTGCCAGTGTGCGGATGATGTCCGGGAAGGTGGCCGAAAACAGCAGGCTCTGGCGATGTTTGTCGCAGCGGCTGGCGATTTCGCGGATGGGTTCTTCGAACCCCATGTCGAGCATGCGGTCGGCTTCGTCCAGCACCAGCGTGCGTACGCCGCCCAGATGCAGGGCGCGCTTGCGGGCCAGTTCCTGGATGCGGCCGGGCGTGCCGACCACCACTTGCGGGTCATGCGCCTCCAGCGATGCCAGCTGCGGGCCCAGCGGCATGCCGCCGGTGAGCACCACCAGCTTCATGTTGGGGATGCCGGTGGCCAGCTTGCGCAGCTGCTTGCCGACCTGGTCGGCCAGTTCGCGGGTGGGGCAGAGCACCAGCGCCTGCGCACGTGTCAAGGCAGGATCGAGCTTCTGCAGCAGGCCCAGCCCGAACGCGGCGGTCTTGCCGCTACCGGTCGGCGCCTGGGCGATGACGTCCAGCCCCTGCAGGATCGGCGGCAGGCTCTGCGCCTGGATGGGAGTAAGGACGGTGTAGCCAAGGGCGTCGATGCCGGGGGCCAGGGCCGGCGACAGCGGCAGCGCGGAGAATTCGTTCATGGCGCATTTTAGCCGGGAATCGGGAGTGGGAATCGGGAATCGCAAAGGTAGTGGCTGCGGCTTTTTCCATTCCCGATTCACCATTCCCGATTCCCGTACAATTGGCGCATGCCTTTAATCACTCTGCAAAGCGTCGACTACAGCGTCGGCGGCCCCTTGTTGCTGGAAAAAACCGACCTCACGATCGAGCCGGGCGAGCGTATCGCCCTGATCGGCCGCAACGGCGCCGGCAAATCGACCTTGATGAAACTGATCGCCGGCGAGCTCAGGCCCGACGACGGCGAAGTGCGCGTGCAGCAGGGCGTGCGCATCGCACGGCTGGAGCAGGAGGTGCCGCAGGGTACCGGCGGCAGCGTGTTCGACGTGGTGGCCGATGGCCTGGGCGAACTGGGCCACTGGCTGGCCGAGTTCCATCAGCTCAGCCATGCCGAAGTGTTCGATGCCGATGCATTTGGCAAGGTGCAGGCCAAGATCGACGCGGCCGACGGTTGGGCGCTTGATCAGCGCGTCACCGAGACCCTGACCAAGCTGGAACTGGACGGCGATGCGGAGTTTGCGCGCCTGTCCGGCGGCATGAAGCGCCGCGTGTTGCTGGCGCGCTCGCTGGTGTCCTCGCCGGATGTCCTGCTGCTGGACGAGCCGACCAACCATCTGGATATCGAAGCGATCGATTGGCTGGAGTCGTTCCTGAAGAACTGGAGCGGCAGCGTGCTGTTCGTGACCCATGACCGGCGCTTTCTGCGTGCGTTGGCGACCCGCATCGTCGAAATCGATCGCGGCCAGGTCACCAGCTGGCCGGGCGACTGGGCCAACTACGAGCGGCGTCGCGAAGAACGGCTCAATGCGCAGGCGCAGGAAAATGCGCGCTTCGACAAGATGCTGGCGCAGGAAGAAGTCTGGATCCGCCAGGGCATCAAGGCGCGGCGTACCCGCGACGAAGGCCGTGTGCGACGTCTGGAATCGATGCGCAACGAGCGCGTGCAGCGTCGTGACCTGACCGGCAATGTGCGCATGGAAGTCTCGCAGGGCGAGTCGTCCGGCAAGAAGGTGATCGAGGCCAAGGAAGTCGGCTTTGCGTTCGGTGCGCGCACGATGGTCAAGGACTTTTCGACCATCATCCAGCGTGGCGATCGCATCGGTTTGATCGGCCCCAACGGCAGCGGCAAGACCACCTTGCTCAAGTTGTTGCTGGGCGATCTGCAGGCGCAGGAAGGCGAAATTCGCATCGGTACCAATCTACAGATTGCGTATTTCGACCAATACCGCTCAACCCTGCGCGAGGATTGGAGCGCCATCGAAAACGTGGCCGAAGGCCGCGATTTCCTGGAGATCAATGGCAAGCGCAAGCATGTGCATGCGTATCTGCAGGACTTCCTGTTCACGCCCGAGCGCGCACGCGCGCCGATCACGCGGCTATCCGGTGGCGAGCGCAATCGCCTGCTGCTGGCGCGGTTGTTTGCGCAGCCGTCCAACCTGCTGGTGATGGACGAACCGACCAACGATCTGGACGTGGAAACGCTCGAGCTGCTGGAAGAGTTGCTCGGCGAGTACACCGGCACCTTGCTGCTAGTCAGCCATGACCGCGACTTCCTCGACAACGTGGTGACCTCGACGCTGGTGATGGAAGGCGATGGCCTGATCGGCGATTACGTCGGCGGTTATAGCGATTCGTTGCGTCAGCGGCGTACGCCGGCGACCAATGCGATGGCAGTCGCCAAGGCCTCGGCGACGGCTGCGGCGACCACGCCCGTGGCGGTTGCGGTGTCAGCGGTAGATGCCGCGCCCAAGCGCAAGCTCAGCTACAAGGATGCGCGCGAACTGGAGCAGTTGCCGGCCTTGATCGACAGCCTGGAGCAGCAGGTCGCAGCGCTCACCAATGCGATGAACGACCCGGCCTTCTATCAGCGCGACAGCGCAGCGATGGCCGCGCATACCGCCGCGCTGGGAGATGCGCAGGCGCAGCTGGATGCGGCGTTCGCGCGCTGGAGCGAGCTGGATAGTTGATTGCCGGACCGGTGCGCGACTGCGTGCCGGTCTTATGGGTTGGTAGGAGCGGCAAACACGCATCGCGAGGTGGGCGCGGCCTGCTTCGTGGTCCCATCAATCTTTGATCGCTCTAACCCAACATTGCGTCATTTGTGGCCAACACGTTGCCGCTATCGCAACAGCGTTCGAGAGGGTTTGTTAGCCGCCCTCAATCGCAAGCACTCGCGGGCGCCACAAACGCTGCAAATGTGAGCCCGCGAGCGGCCCAGGCAGTGGCGGCTTCATCGAGAATATCCAGCAAGGTATCGCGCTCATTCGGCGCTGCCTGCGCCAATGCCTCGGCGCCGTCGATCAACAACGCATAGCCGCGCGGGGAGGGCAGCCAGGCCAGATCGCGCAGCGCATCGCTCAATGCATCCCAGTTGCGGCCGAAGCTGGCGGGAAAATCCAGTTGGGTGGCCAGGCGCATCAACAGCATGCGCTTGTCGTTGCAGGTGGCCAGATCCACGCGCAGGATTCGCAAGCCGGCATCGCGTGCCAGCGCTGCCATGGTGTCCAGATCGTCGGTGTCGGCCTGATAGACGCCCGATTGCTGCGGGTCGGACAGGTCCAGCGCAAAGTCGCCCGCGCTCATGGCGCCTGCTCCGGTGTCGGGCCCTGGAACGATTTGAAGGTTTGGTAATGATCGTCGCTGTAGTACCAGGTCTGCGGCGGGGTGCCGCCGGTGACGATGCGCCGTGCGCCGCGATCGGCGCTGCCGGGTGTGTCGACGGTGTATTCGCGGTAATAGCCGCGCGGGCGCTCCGGTAGCCGGTGTTCGCGATTGCCGAACACGCCGCCATCCTGCGGATACGGAAACGGCCCGCCGCGCTGGATCAAGACGATGGCGGCCATCGCTTCGGCCGGCAGAAAGGCCGGCAGGTGCGGCACCTGACGCGCTGGCAGTGCTGCGGCGATCGGTGCGTTGAGCTGCGGCGCAAACTGCGGCTTGGGCGTCTGCAGCGTCCGCATGCCCCATAAACCGGCAACGAGCAGCACGATGGCGACGATCAGCAAAGCGGGCTTGCGCATGAAGACGATCCGGAAACGAAGAGTGTGCGGCAGAGCAAGTATGCCGCTGCGCGACTGTGTCGACTTTGAACGCGGCAGGACATCTGCGCGGTTCACATCCAAGTAACCGGGGGCTGGTGCAAGGTGTGCAGCCAACAGGGCGCGGCACCCGATCGAATGGGATGAAGTTTCCCTGCCGCTGCCCTTGGTAAGCGCCGTCGGCGTCCTTACCATTTACCCCGCAACGCCCGGTCTTCGCCGGGCGGCAAGTCCAGGAGACACGCATGGCCTACACCCTTCCGCAGTTGCCCTACGCCTACGACGCGCTGGAACCGAACATCGATGCGCAGACGATGGAAATCCATCACACCAAGCATCACCAGACCTACATCAACAACGTCAACGCGGCGCTGGAAGGGACCGAGTACGCCGACCTGCCGATCGACGAGTTGGTGTCCAAGCTGAAGAGCCTGCCGGAAAACCTGCAGGGCCCGGTGCGCAACAACGGTGGTGGCCACGCCAACCATTCGCTGTTCTGGACCGTGTTGTCGCCCAACGGCGGCGGCGAGCCCAAGGGCGAGGTCGCCAAGGCGATCGACAAGGACATCGGTGGTTTCGAGAAGTTCAAGGAAGCCTTCACCAAGGCTGCCGTCAGCCGATTCGGCTCGGGCTGGGCATGGCTGAGCGTGACCCCGGACAAGAAGCTGGTGGTGGAAAGCACCGCCAACCAGGACAGCCCGCTGTTCGAAGGCAACACGCCGATCCTGGGCCTGGACGTGTGGGAACACGCGTACTACCTGAAGTACCAGAACCGCCGCCCGGAATACATCGGCGCGTTCTATAACGCGGTCAACTGGGACGAAGTCGAGCGCCGCTACCACGCTGCGATCGCCTGAGTTTTAAGCTGACGCTGTAACGCAAGAAGGCCGGGAGCGATCCCGGCCTTCTGTGTTTGCTGCGGTCTGTCATGTAGGAGCGCACCTGGGCGCGAGAGGCTTTCTGGTGGAAAAAAGCTCGGTCGCGCCCGGGTGCGCTCCTACGATTGCTGGAGCGGCAATCATAGCTTGGCGTCGAACTTTCCTGGGTAATCGGTGTTGACGCTGTAATGCAAGAAGGCCGGGAGCGATCCCGGCCTTCTGTGTTTACTGCGGTCTGTCATGTAGGAGCGCACTTGGGCGCGAGGGGCTTTCTAGTGGAAAGCTTCGGTCGCGCCCGGGTGCGCTCCCACGATTGCTGGAGCGGCAATCAGAAACTGGCGTCGAACTTTCCTGGGTAGTCGGTGTTGCTGCTGTAACGCGAGAAGGCCGGGAGCGATCCCGGCCTTCTGTGTTTGCTGCGGTCTGTCATGTAGGAGCGCACCTGGGCGCGAGGGGCTTTCTGGTGGAAAGCTCGGTCGCGCTCGGGTGCGCTCCTACGATTGCTGGAACGGCAATCAGAACTTGGCGTCGAACTCGCGCGCGTAGCCGGTGTTGACGATGACCTTCTGTAGTGCGTCGCTGATCTTGATGTTGCCGGCCACGATCTGCTGGGTTTCCGGGCCCATGTTGTCCATGCGCGGCGGGGTGGCGCCCTTGTAGTCGCAGACGCGGCCACCTGCCTCGCGCACCAGCAGCACGCCGGCGGCGATATCCCAGGCTTTGACGCCGGCTTCGAAGTAGGCATCGGCGCGTCCGCAGGCCACGTAGGCCAGATCCAGCGCGGCCGAGCCTGTGCGGCGCACGTCCTCGGCCTGCACCAGCACCGCATCGACGCACTTCAGCTGCGCACTGATCCGTGCGCGCTCACGCGGCGGGAAGCCGGTGTGGATCATCGCGCCTTCCAGATCCTTGCGCTCGGCAATGCGGATACGGCGGTCGTTGAGCACCGCGCCGGCGCCGCGGCTGGCAGTGAACAGCTCGTTGCGCAGCGGGTCGAAGATCACCGCGTCGGTCGGTTCGCCGTTTTCCACCAGTGCGATCGACACGCAGTAATGCGGAAACCCGCGCAGGTAGTTGCTGGTGCCGTCCAGCGGGTCGATGACCCAGGTGTAGCGGCCACTCTTGCCGCCCTGCACGCCGCCTTCTTCACCGAACACCGCGTACTCGGGGTAACCGCGCTTGAGTTCCTTGATGATGACTTTTTCGGCATCGGCATCGACTTCGCTGGCGTAGTCCATGCGGCCTTTCTGCACCACGTTGAGTGCATCCAGCTTGTTGATACCACGCAACAGCACATTGCCGGCGAGGCGGGCGGCTTTGACCATGACGGTGACGGCGGGTTTCTGCATGGTTAAAGCTCCCGTGAAGGCAGAATCGAAAATGGCGAAGGTAAAAGAGCGGTCCGGCACCAAAGCCGGCCGCGCAGTTTACCATCTACGACCGAATAGCTCCCCAATCTCCGTTCATGTCCGTCAGCCAGCGCATCCGTTTTGTTCTTGTCGGTACCCAGCATCCAGGCAACATCGGCGCCGCCGCGCGTGCGATGAAGACCATGGGTGTCTCGCGTCTGGTACTGGTGGCTCCCGAGCGCGCGCTCGATGAAGACGCGTATCGGCGCTCGGCCGGCGCCGAGGACGTGTTGGGCGATGCGCCGCTGTTCGCCACGCTGGGCGAGGCGGTAGCCGACTGCACGCTGGTGATCGGCTGCACGGCGCGCGCGCGTCGGGTGGCCTTGGAAGAGTTGCTGCCGGACGAAGGTGCGCAGCGGGCCTTGGCCAAGGCGAGCGAGCCGGCCGAAGTGGCGTTCGTGTTCGGCCGCGAGCGCACTGGCCTGACCAACGACGAATTGCAGCTCTGCCACGCGGCGGTGCATATCCCATCCGACCCGCAGTTCAGTTCACTCAATCTGGCGGCGGCGGTGCAGGTGCTCGCCTACGAAGTACGGCTGGCACAGCTGGCAGCCGGCGAGGCCGAGCCAGCACCGGCCGCCGCCGCCGGCCTGCGCGACGGGCCGGCCAGCCATGCGCAGCTGGAAGGCATGTTCGGCCAGTTTGGCGAAACCCTGGAGGAGATCGACTTCCACAAGGGGCGCGCGCCGGAGTCGGCGATGCGCAAGTTGCGGCGGCTGTTGTTGCGCGCAGAAATGACCGAGCAGGAGGTGCGGCTGATCCGCGGCATCCTGTCCGATGCGCAGCGCATGGCGATGCTGGCCAAGCGTGCCGGAAACTGACGTCTGTCACATCTTCACAGATTCGGCTAGGCTGTCCGCGGCTCTAGGGGAGTGTCCGTTTTGCGCGGTCTACAATGGTGTCTGATTGCCTGCTGGCTGGTGGCCGGGGCAGGCTTGGCCGCGACGGCTGCGGCAGCGCCCTCCTCGGTATTGGTGCTCGGGCGGATCAGCGATGACCCCGCCACGCATTACGATCAACTCAAGCCACTGCTGGACTATGTGGTGCCGCGCATGCGCGAGGTGGGTATTCGTCGTGGCGAGATCCTGATGGCGCCGGATGCGCGCCAGATGTCCAGCTATTTGCGGCGTGGCCGGGTCGACTGGGTCAGCGAGACCACCGGTGCGGCGATGTTGCTGGAGCGGCGCGGCGGCGCGCACCCGTTGCTGATGACCGAACGTGGCGGCGTGCGCGAGTTCCACACGGTTTTTTTCGTGCGCCGCGACAGCCCGATCCAGTCGCTCACACAACTGCGCGGGCATAGCCTGGCATTGCAGACTGCGTCCTCCACCAGCGGTTATCTGGTGCCGATGCTGGAGCTGATGCGCAACGGCATCGCCTGCGACGTGCTGCTGTCGCCCGACGACCCTCAGGTGCCGGGCTCGGTGGGCTATCTGATGGTCGGCTCGAAATTGAATGTCGCTGCGTTCGTGCACAAGCGCCTGATCGATGCCGGGGCCTTCAGTAATCTCGATTGGGACGACGAGCGGCATCTGCCGCCGGTGTTCAAGCGCGATTTCCGTATCGTGTACCGCAGCGCGCCGGTGCCACGTGCAGTGGAAATGGTGCGCTCCGGTATGGACCCGGCAGTGGAGCGTCGCCTGCGCGTGGTGTTGCTGCAGGCAGCATCCGACCCGCAGGCCGGACCAGCGCTCAAGCGCTTTTTCGGCACCACCGCGTTTCACCCGCTGGATGGCGGTAGTCGCAGGCGTCTGGATGTGTTGAGCGCCGGCTTGCGGCACGTCAGGGATGAAATCGAATGAGCCAGGTGCGCTTCGGGTTGCAGGCACGTTTCCTGTTGGTCATGGCGCTGACCTTGCTGTTGGTCGGCGCGATCCTGGCGTCGCTGCTGCAGCGCCAGAGTGCGATGCAGCGCGAGGTGCGCGGGCTCAGCGCACAGATCCTGCACGAGCTGTTCGATCGCAGCCTGCGCACCCGCGGCGAGACGCTGGCGACCGAACTTGCCTCCGGCTTGGCCAATCCGCTGTATTACTCCGACCTGGGGGCGGTAGGCGCGCTGGTGCGCAATGCCTCGCGCCAGCAGGTGGTGACGTATGTGCTGGTGTTCGATCGGCGTGGCCTGCTGGTGCACGACGGCACGCCCAATCTGCAGCGCTACGGTCAGCGCATGGACGACCCTCTCGCGGCCAAGGCGGTGACCGCGCAGGCGATGCTGCTGCAATCCTCGCCCGAGGTGCTGGACGTGACGGTGCCGATCAAGATCGGCGATCAGCGCATCGGCGGGGTGCGCGTGGGCATGTCGCGCGAGCGGGTGCGCAAGATCGAGTCGGGCGCCAATCTGACCCTGGTGCAGAACCTCAATGCGATCGGCAAGCGCGATCTGGGCTGGTTGCTGGTGCTGCTGGCCGCGTTGGTGGCGCTGGGCGTGCTGCTGGCGATCTATGTACAACGCACGCTGGTGGCGCCGGTGCGGCTGTTGGCGGCGGCGGCGCGGCAGATCGAGCGCGGCGACTACGCCGTGCAATTGCCGCCGCATCCGCGTAACGACGAGATTGGCGAGCTGATTTCCGCATTCGGCCGCATGAGCGAAAGCATTGCCCGGCACGACCGTGAAGTGCGTCATATGGCCTACACCGATGCGCTGACCGGGCTGACCAACCGCCTGGGTTTTCGCGAAGGTCTGGACTACCTGCTCAATACCGCGCGCAGCAGCAATAGCAAGCTGGCGCTGCTGTTTGCCGATATCGACGACTTCAAGCGCGTCAACGATACGCTTGGTCATGAGGCGGGCGACGAGGCCTTGTTGCAGTTCGCCAGCCGGATCAGTCGCGCGGTTTCTGCGCTGGGTGGCGACGATGCGATCCTGGCGCGCTTCGGTGGCGACGAGTTCGTGATCCTGCTGCAAAGCGGCGATGTCACCCTGCTCGCTGCACAGCTGGCGGACCGCCTGGTGCATGAATTGAGCCGCCCGTTGAACGTGCAGGGCCGAGAAGTCTTCCTGGGCACCTCGATCGGCATCACGCTGTTCCCCGACGATGCCAACGATGCCACCGCGCTGCTGAAGAACGGCGACATCGCGATGTACCAGGCCAAGGTCGCTGGCAAGAACTGCCACCGCTTCTACAGCCGCGCGGCCGACCATGCGGTGGAGCGACGCGTGCATATGGAGCACGAGCTGCGCGGTGCCTGGGAGCGCGACGAGTTGCGGCTGGTGTATCAGCCGATCTACCGCACCAGCGACCGCCTGTTGGTGGGCGTGGAGGTGCTGCTGCGGTGGCAGCACCCGGCGCTGGGCACGATTGCGCCCTCCACCTTTATCGATATTGCCGAGCAGAGCGGGCTGATCGAGATGATCGGCCCCAAGGTGCTGCGCGCGGCCTGCCTGGAAGCGGCGCAGTGGCCGGAAGTGGGCGAGGGCCTGTTTATTTCAGTCAATGTGTCGCCGCGGCAGTTGCGCAGCGGCGACCTGATCGACACCGTGGCCGAGTGCCTGGCCGAGTCCGGGTTGCCGGCCGCGCGCCTGCATCTGGAACTGACCGAGACGGCGGTGATCGGCGACGAGATGATGGCTGCAAGCCTGCTCGATCAGCTGCACCGCACCGGTGTGAAGGTGTGGCTGGACGACTTCGGCACCGGTTTCTCCGGGTTGAGCCATCTGCGCCAGGTGCCGGTGGATGGGGTCAAGATCGACAAGAGCTTTATCGCCGACCTGCAGCGCGACCCGGACGATCTGGCGCTGACCACGGCCATCATCAACATGGCCCACTCGCTGGGAATTACGGTAGTCGCCGAAGGCATCGAGCAAGAGGCGCAGTTCAACCTGTTGCGCGAGCGCGGCTGTGATCTGGGGCAGGGCTACTGGTTCAGCAGGCCCTTGAGCCCGGCCGATATGGTCAAGCTGATCGCGGCGGGCTAAGCACCGTAGGAGCGCACCTGGGCGCGATTGGCGTTACCGGTGAGGCTTCGTCGCGCCCGGGTGCGCTCCTACGACGGGTTGTGTTTGGGCTGTGCAGTTACAGCGGCTGTTTGCCTGTGTCGCCGGGGACTTCGCGCAATCGGTATGGCACCGGATACCACCGTAGGAGCGCACCTGGGCGCGATGGGCTTTATCGGTAAGGCCCCCATCGCGCCCCGGTGCGCTCCTACGCTGCACTGCTTGAGTTGGTTGATTACAGCGGCCGTTTGCCGGTGTCGCCGGGGATTTCGCGTACCAGGCGCGGGACTAGATAGCCGGACAGGCGCGTGGCCAGTTCCGCATGCAGGGCGCGGGCGCGGGCGTCGTCCACTTCGAAATGCGCCACGCCCGCTACGCGATCGAGCTGATGCAAGTAGTAAGGCAGCACGCCGGCGGCAAAGCTGCGTTCGCTCAGCGCGGCCAGCGCGTTCACGCTGTCGTTGACGCCACGCAGCAGCACCGCCTGATTGAGCAGTTGCACACCGGCATCGCGCAAGGCGTGCATGGCGCTGTCCACGTCGGCATCGAATTCGTTGGCATGGTTGGCGTGGATCACAAACGCCACCGGCCACGGCAGGCTGCGCAGCCAGGCCAGCAGGGGCGTGTCGACGCGTGCGGGCAACACTACCGGCAGGCGGCTGTGGATGCGCAGCCGCTTGAGGTGTGGGATGGCGGCCAGGGCGTCGGTGAGTTCAACCAGTTTGGGCGTGGCCAGCGACAGCGGGTCGCCGCCGGATAGCAGCACTTCGTCGATGTCCGGGTCGGCAGCGATCGCCTCCACCGCCTCACGCCAGCCATCGCGCGCGGCGGTTTCTTCCGCATACGGGAAGTGGCGACGGAAGCAGTAGCGGCAGTGCACCGCGCAACTGCCGGTGGCGATCAGCAGGGCGCGGCCGCGGTATTTCTGGATCACCCCGGCTGCCGTCTTGGCGGCGGCATCGCCCACCGCATCCAGGCCGAAGCCCGGCACCGGCTGCATTTCTGCATCCAGCGGCAGCACCTGCCGTAGCAGCGGGTCGTCGAGGTCGCCGTGCCGCATCCGCGCCACGAAGGCCTGCGGGACGCGCAGCGGAAACTGCGCGGCCGCGTCTGCACTGATGCCGGCCGCTTGCGCGTCCAGGCCCAGCAGTTCCAGCAACGCGCGCGGGTCGCGCACGGCATCGCGCCACTGCTGCTGCCAGCGCGGCGGCTGCAGGGTGGAGGGCGGGGATGGCTGTAAGGCGACGGGGGCTGCGGTTATCATGTGCGGTCACAAAACCAATGCCCGCCGGTTGCGGCGGGCGCCCCATTCTAATCCGACCGGCCACCGTGTGGCGGGTCGTGGTCTTATCGAGGAGCTGCACCATGGCCACTGTTGGCATGAACGACGTCAAGAACGGCATGAAGATCCTGGTCAACAACGAACCGGCGGTCATCACCGAGACCGAATACGTCAAGCCGGGCAAGGGCCAGGCCTTCACCCGCATGAAGTACCGCTTCATCAGGTCCGGCCGCGTGGTCGAAATGACCATGAAGGCGACCGATGACCTGGAAGTGGCCGACGTGGTCGATACCGACATGCGTTACCTGTACAGCGATGGCGAGTACTGGCACTTCATGGACCCGGAAACCTTCGAGCAGGTGCAGACCGACAAGGCCGGCATGGGCGGCGCGGAAAAGTGGCTCAAGGGCGAAGAAGATTGCATCGTGACGTTGTGGAATTCCGCGCCGATCTGGGTGCAGCCGCCGAACTTCGTCGAGCTGAAGATCACCGAGACCGACCCGGGCGTGCGCGGCGATACCTCGGGCGGCGGCGGCAAGCCGGCCACGCTGGAAACCGGTGCGGTGGTGCGCGTGCCGTTGTTCGTCAATCAGGACGAAATCATCAAGGTCGATACGCGTTCGGGCGAATACTCGGCGCGCGTCAAGTAAGCCGGATGCGCCCGCGACGCCTGTCTGTTCGAGCGGTACGCAGTGCCGGTGTCCTGGTGGGGCTGTGGGCTGCGCTCGTAGCGTGCCCAGCCTTTGCGCAATCGGCCGACGCAACCTGCGACGCCGGTGACGTGGCCGCCGTTGCGGCCATTGCAACCTCCGGTGTCGTGGGCGGCGCTGCCGCCACGGTGCCGGTCGAGCGTGCAGTCGCCCAGACCTGCAAGCCGTGGCCGAACGATCCGGCCATCCGGCTGGCAGCAATCGCGTTTGCCGGCGACGCTCAGACCGTGGCTGGCGAGCGCGACCTTGAGTTGCGCGTGGCGATGCTCGATGCCGCCAGCGGTAAGGTGATGGCATTTTATGCGCAGGAAATGGGCGAGGACGCGGCCTTCGAACTCGCTGCCGACAGCCTGCGCCTGGATACGGCGCGCTATGACCTGGCCAAAGGCGTGCGCGCGATCGGCGTGGTGGTGCATAGCGCTGCGCGTGGGCCCAGCTGCCCGGATTTTTACAGCAATCAGGCATTGACCTTGCTGGTACGCGAGGGGCGCAACTTGCGCCCGGTGCTGCAACGCGATCTCTATGCCTGGCAACGTGTGGAAGGCGAGCCGTGCATGATGGGCAGGAGCGATGTCATCACCGAAGTCGCCAATCTGAGCCTGAGCATGGCGCCGCAGGCACATGCCGGCTATGCGGACATCGTGCTGACAGCCAACGTCGCTACCACGGAGAGCACCGCTGGCAGCGACACCGATACCGAACGCACCCGCCGCGTGCGCCAGGTGCTGCGCTACAACGGCCAGCGCTATGTGCCTGTGGCCGGTGGCGACCGCAGCTGGCCGTTCGACAACTAACCCTTTATGGATACGCTCATGACCAATGCTCCTCCCGAAGCGTGCGACCTGTTGATCGAAGCCGGTTACGTGGTGCCGATCGAACCGCATGCGGTGGTGCTCGAAGACCACGCGGTGGCGGTCAGCAACGGCGTCATCGTGGCGATCCTGCCGACTGCCGAAGCACGCGCCCGGTTTGCGCCGAAGCAAACCGTCTCGCGCCCGGAGGCGGCGCTGATGCCGGGTCTGGTCAATGCGCATACGCATAACCCGATGACCCTGCTGCGCGGCATTGCCGACGATCTGCCACTGATGGTGTGGCTGCAGCAGCACATCTGGCCGGTGGAAGCGGCGGTGATCGGGCCTGAGTTCGTGGCCGACGGCACCACGCTCGCCATCGCCGAGATGCTGCGCGGCGGTACCACCTGCGTCAACGAAAACTACTTCTTTGCCGATGTGCAGGCGGCGGTCTACAAGCAACACGGTTTCCGTGCGCTGGTCGGTGCGGTGATCATCGATTTCCCCACTGCGTGGGCATCGTCGGACGACGAATACTTCGCGCGGGCCGGCGAGCTGCACGACCAGTGGCGCGACGATCCGTTGATCGGCACTGCGTTCGCACCGCATGCGCCGTATACGGTGAATGACGCCAACTTCGAGCGCGTGCGCATGCTCGCCGATCAGCTGGACATGCCGGTGCATCTGCACACGCATGAAACTGTGCAGGAAGTGGCCGATTCGGTCAAACAATACGGCCAGCGCCCGCTGGCACGGCTGGATCGGTTGGGCCTGGTCAACGACCGCCTGATCGCCGTGCACATGACCCAGCTCACCGATGCAGAAATCCATCTGTGCGCCGAGCGCGGCGTCAGCGTGGTGCATTGCCCCGAGTCCAACCTCAAGCTGGCCTCGGGTTTCTGCCCGGCTTGCGCGCTGCAACGCGCAGGGGTGAATCTGGCCATCGGCACCGACGGCTGCGCCAGCAACAACGATCTGGATATGTTCAGCGAAAACCGCACTGCCGCGATCCTGGCCAAGGCCGTGGCCAACGATGCCACCGCGCTGGATGCGGCCACCACCTTGCGCGCGGCCACGTTGGGCGGCGCGCGTGCGTTGGGCTTCGGCGACAAGATTGGCTCGATCGAAATCGGCAAACAGGCCGATCTGGTCTGCGTGGATCTGTCTGCATTGGAGACCCAGCCGCTGCATCATGTGCTGTCGCAATTGATCTACGCCGCCGGCCGTCATCAGGTCACCGATGTGTGGATCGCCGGCAAGCCCAAGCTGGTGCAGCGCGAGTTGATCGACATGGATACCGCTGCCCTGGTCGCCAATGCGCGGCAATGGCGCGAACGCATCCGCACCGTCCGCGCCTGATCGCGCGTCATTGCATCCCGGAGTTCCGCATGAATCCCACGACCCAATCCACCTCCAGCAATTTTCATCAGTCCGAGCTAGACAAATTCGCCGCGCTGGCCAACCGCTGGTGGGACGCCGACGGCCCGCAGAAGCCGCTGCATGCGCTCAACCCGGTGCGTCTTGCGTACGTGTCCGCACGCCAGGAATTGGCCGGCGCACGGGTGCTGGATGTCGGCTGCGGTGGCGGCTTGCTCAGCGAGTCGATGGCGCGCCTGGGCGCGCAGGTCACCGCAATCGATCTGGCACCGGAGCTGGTGAAAGTCGCCCGGCTGCACAGCCTGGAATCGGGCGTGCAGGTGGATTACCGCGTGCAGTCGGTGGAAGACCTGGCAGCCGAGCAGCCGGGCAGTTTCGATGCGGTGACCTGCATGGAAATGCTCGAACACGTGCCGGACCCGACCGCGATCATCCGCGCCTGCGCCAGCCTGCTCAAGCCGGGCGGCAAGCTGTTCCTGTCCACGCTCAATCGCACGCCGGCCGCATTCGCGCTGGCGGTGGTCGGTGCCGAATACATCGCACGGCTGCTGCCCAAGGGCACGCACCACTACAAGGACTTCATCAAGCCATCGGAACTTGCGGCGTGGTTGCGCAGCGCCGAACTGCAGCTGCAAGACGTCAGCGGCATGCTGTACGAGCCGTGGCGCAATCGTGCGCGGCTGTCCTCGCGCACCGAGGTCAATTATCTGGCGTATGCGGTGAGGCCGTGACGGGCGGGAATTGGGGAGTCGGGATTCGGGATTGGGAAGGGCAGCTAACTGCGATCTTGATGTCTTTCGATTCCTGCCTTTCTGCTTGTCGTTGGTCGCGGTTGGTGGGCGCGTGAGTTTTCCGCGTGCGGCGTTGTTCGATCTGGATGGCACCTTGCTGGACAGTGCGCCGGATATGCTGGCCACGGTCAACGCAATGCTTGCGGCACGCGAGCGTGCGCCGATTGCGTTGGAGCAGCTGCGGCCGGTGGTGTCGAAAGGCGCGCGTGCGATGGTGGGTGTGGCCTTTGCCGAGCTCGATGACGCTGCGCGCACCGCCTTGGTGCCGGAGTTCCTGCGTCGCTACGAAGGCTTGATCGGGACCCAGTCGCAGCTGTTCGATGGTGTCGAAGCGCTGCTGTCGCGTCTGGAAGCGGCCGGCTGCATCTGGGGCGTGGTCACCAACAAGCCCGAATCTCTTGCACGCTTGATCCTGCCGCAACTGGGTTGGCAACAGCGCTGTGCCGTGTTGATCGGAGGCGATACCTTGCCCGAGCGCAAGCCGCATCCGCTGCCGTTGCTGACCGCCGCCGAACGCATCGGCGTTGCGCCTGCGCAGTGCGTCTACGTCGGCGACGACGAGCGCGACATTCTCGCGGCACGCGCGGCCAACATGCCGTCGGTGGCGGTGTTGTGGGGCTATCGCCTGCATGACGATGTGCCGGCGCGCTGGCAGGCCGATGTGCTGGTGGACCAGCCGCAGCTGCTGTGGAATCCGGCCACGTGGCCGCAGACCTGATTCTTTTGAACTTATTTCTGGACCCGCCATGAGCCAATCCAGCGCTCTCGACAGTTTTCTCGATAAGTGGCGAACCCGCTGGCCGGAGTGGTCGGTTGCCGAGCCGTTCGTTCCCGTAGCGCAGCGCCACCTGACCGCGGCTTGGTTCGCCTTGCTGCAGGAATGGGAGGACATCATGAATATCCCCGGCGACCCGTTGCCGGCCGACGCCAAGCTGGCGTGGTGGCAGCAGGAGTTGCGCGATTGGTCCAGTCAACGCTCGCGGCATCCGTTGGGACGCGTGCTGGAGCCGGTGCGCGCGCCGTGGGCGCAGTTGGCCGAGACCTTGCCGACCATGCAGGTCGTGCGCGCACAGCCGGCATCGCTGCAGCAGGCGCTGGACCAGTTACGGGCTTTTGCCGAGGCAGTGGTCGCTGTGGAAGCCGTGCTGTTTACGCGCACGGTGCCAAGCGATGCCACTGCGGTGTCGGTGCAATGGCTGGATGCGCGGCAACGCGTGGCCGGCGATAGCGCCGCGCCTGGCGGTGTCACCACGGTGGCCTGGCGCACGCAGCTGTTGCACGCATGGCCACGCAAGCCGGCCTTGGCACGGCCGCATCGGGTGTGGTCGCGCCTGGCGCGGTTGCGCTTGCAGCGCGAGCTGGGCGGCAAGGCGGCCTATCCACCGCCGGTGCAGCAGTTGTGGCATAGCTGGCGCGGGGCCAGCGGCGCTGACTGAGCGTAACTGAGTCGGCCGGATGGCCGTATCGTGCAAGCGCACTGGTGCGCCGCCGGCTGGCCAGATGCGTGCCAGTTGCATTGTTGGCTTTGAGCCGATGACTTGCTGCGATCGGTTGATCGCAGCAAGCGATGCATCAGTGTGTGACTGCTGTGCTGTAGCTCAGAACATTCGACTCAGATCGGCGAATCCGGCAGCACCGAGTGATAGGCAATGAAGGCGTCATTGCATTGCAGTGGCGCGCCCGGGCCGGGTTTGCCTTGCAGCTGCACATCGTTGGGCACCGATTCCGTCAGTTGATCGTAAAAGCTCACCGGGCCGCCCTTGAAAGTGAAGTGCGTCGCGCCCGGATTACTCGCAGGCCCACCGAAATGCGGCTGCGCGAAGCTGACCTTGCCACCTTCCAGCACGACATTGTCCAACGAGATGGTGATCGGCCGGGTGGTGCTGGCATCGCGGTATCCGTAGAAACTCAGTTCGCCGCCGCCCAATGTGGTCGAACCCAGCGAATGCACGTTACTGAGCGAAATGCCGTTGAACTGCGGGATCTTGTCGCGCGTCGCCGCATTGGCGTAATTGGCATCGAACACCAACGGGCGCGCAACCCCGCGCATGCAGATGTTTTCGAAACTGATGTCGTAGACCTGCCCGCCACGGGAGGCATCGGACTTAATGCGCAGGCCATTAGCCGAATACGGATCGCGCTGTACATCGTTGGCGTTGAAGCCGTCGATGCTCAACCCGCGCACGGCGATATGGCGCATGCCCGAATCGGTTTCGCTGCCGAGCGAGAACCCGTGGGTGTAGTAGAACTGGTTATAGGCGAACAGCATGTTTTCCGAGGCGATGCTGCGCTTGCTGTTGGCATGCGCCTTGATCGCCACGCCGTCGTCGCCGGTGCCGATGTAGGAGTACGCCAGCAGCACATTCTTCGACTGACCGGGGTCGAACCCGTCGGTGTTCTTGGCGGTTTCCGGCGTGAAGCAGGTAGCGTGCGGATTGACGTCCGGGGTGCTGCCGGCCGGGCATTGGTAGCCAGGGCGCGAATAGACCAGACTGGGTGCCAGGATCTTGATGCCCCACGCGGTCAGGCCCACCACGTTGTCGCTGATGACATGGAAATTGGGCGAGTTTTCCAGGGTAATGTCGTACAAGGTGACGTCGGTGCTGTTGTCGATCTGCAACAGACGCGGCACGTGCTGACTCAAGCCCTTGGTGACGTTGAGGTACGCAAGATCCCACCAGCTGGCCTTGCCGGCATTGGGCCCGGCCGTGAGCGTGCTGCCGCCGCGGCCGTCGATCTTGCCCGCACCGACGATGGCGCTCTTGGCCGCATCGGAGATGTGGATCAGCGGATTGCACGACTTGGCCTTGTCGCTGGTGGCGGTGCCGCAGGTGCCCAGGCCGTTGTCGTAGTCCTGCGGATTGCGCGAGCCGAACAAGGTGACGCCGCGGTCGATCCATAGCGTGACCCCGCTCTTGATGGTCAGCGGCCCACTGAGCAGGCCGGACTCGCCGGCATCGCCGGGGACCAGATGCACCGCGCTGCCGGCAGGGCAATCGTCGATGGCCGCCTGCAGGCGTGCGGTATCGCGCTTGGAGTGGGCGGGATCGGAATCCAGCGTGTCCAGCGAACCGGCCACCGGCACCAGCGCGGCCTTGAGCGTGGCGCAACTCTGCGTCGGCAAGCTCGGCTGCTGGACCACGCCCCACCGGGTGGAGATGCTGTGCGCGGTGTCTGGCACATCCTGCCCATGCGGTCGCGCCGCGTCGGCCTGGAAGGCCGTCATGCCGAACAAGGCGAGTGTGAGCGGCGCGATGGCTGGAAAGGGAAAGGTGGATTGCATGGGGAGTGCTCCGATGGGGCGCGGCGGTGCAATCTGCGCGCGGCATCGATACGTTGCATAACAACTGGATGACCATGCGGGGAGGCACAGTGCATGCAGTGCGGGTATCGATGTCGCCACGTCGATCGCTTAGGGGAGCCGTAAGCGTGGCGACTCGTGCCGGCTGCCGACGTCGGAGGGGCGAACTCGGCACCGCATCCCCGAAGCCAACCAACGCATTGCCTCATCCAGCAATGCGCCGCCATCAGTGGAGCGGAGACGTGCCAAACAACATCGCCTGCTGGCAGGCCGCATCACGCGGGTTGCCAACAGGCGACGAGTGCAGTGCTAAACGCAGGTTTTGCTGCGAGGCTGCTGGAGAGCGGCGCAGCTGTCCTGGCTAACGCTCAGTCGGCGGCGCCCGCACCGCTATTGCCGTGCTCGTAAAAGCGGTTTGCCGAATTGGTGCAGCTGCTGCTGCAATAAGGGCGGCTTGCGGTGGAGGCATTCCAGGGCGTGGTCTTGCGGATATGGCTGCCCAGCGTGGAGTTGCGCACCGTCACCTGACCATTGGGCGAGGTGCCGTTGACGTAAGCGCCCAGATTGCTGATGCCTTCGTCCCAGGCGCGGCCCAGATAGGTCTGGTTGTCGGGCGAACCGGACAGGCTGACAAAGGTGCTGTTGATGGCAAGAAAGCCGTACGCGCTGCCGGGACGCGTGCTGGGTGCAAAGATATAGCCGCCTCGGCTGGTTCCCAGGCGCGCGCCGGTGGAGCGGATGTTGGCAGTGTCGAACACGCCGACGCCGGAGCCGAAGATGAAATCCACATCGCCATCGATGGTGCTGTTCTTGAAATACGCACGAATGACATTGGCTGCATTTGTCGCACTGATCAGCAAGGTGTCCTGGTTGCCGGTCACCAGCACATCTTCGAAGCTCGCCTTGTCGCCGCGCACTGCCAGCGCGACAGCCGCCTGGTTGTTGTCCGCGTAGGTGCCTTCGACGTAATTGTTGTCCACACGCAGATGGCGTGCCTGGAAGTCGGCCGCGCGTACCGTCAGCGTGGCGCTGTTGGACGTTCCCACCGTGGCGGCCGAGGCATTGCTGGCACACGCATGGCTCGCCGTCCCGGTGGGCTTGGGCGTGGGGTTGGCATTGTTGAAGCGGATGATGGTGTCGGCCTTGGCCGCACCCAGCCCGAACAGGGTCAACGGCGGCGCATTGGTCGGCACGCAGACCAGTTCGGTGTAGGTGCCCGCCTTGATGCTGATGTAGCGACGCGTGGTGCCGCCTGCGGTCACTGCCGCATCGATCGCCGACTGCACGGTGCGGTAGCGCGTGGAGCCATCCGCGGCCACCGCATAGTCCGCGCTGAGCAAAGCCACGCCGGCAGTGGGATTCCAGTTGTCGGTGACCAATGCAGTGATCGGCCCGGCCTTGGCCAGCGCTTTGGCGATCGTATAAGTGCTTGCTTCGCTGCTGGTGAGCTGCGGACGTGAAGCGGTGCCGGTGAGTGCTGCCGCATCAACGCTGACAAGACTCAATAGTGCAGCGGCGATGCAGGTCGTGCGGATGTGCGAGACGGACATGGTGTGGCGCTCTTTTGGGAAGGGACGCATACAGACACGTGGGGGCGCCGCAGATGGTGTGCGCTGCGTGAGTCGTCGAGCGCGGTTGCCTGCGATGGAGCAGGCGTCGTGGTCGGGTTGGAGTTCACGTCGGTGCCGCCTGCGGTGCAGAGCGATGGTACTGCCGGGGTCGCTTGTTGGCGCCGGCGGCGCCAGGCAATGTGCAGGATGTGCGCTGTGGTCACGCTTTACACCAGCTGCAGGTCGCAACGCGCACCACTAGAGCGGCTCTCACAACGTAGCGAGCAGCCGTCAGATGGATGCGGGCGGCGCGAAGGAAACGGCGTGCAGGCGACGTCCCTGCCGTACCTTGCGCCGCTAGCGCCCGTCTGGTGGCTGCGCAGTCATGTTGTTAGCCGCTCCTAATCGCGTTGTCAGCCGCGCTTGGCCGCTGTCTCGATGCAGCTGCCTTACACCGATGCGTTGCCTGTGCGTCCTCACATGCCGTGGGCGTGCGGCCTTCCAGACTCAACGGCCCGCGTAAAAGCGCGTATGTCAGGAATCGAAATGGCAGATCCCAAAGAACTGCAGGAAAAATTCTGGAAGGCGTTGAAGTCCGACCGCACCGTGATGCTGGGCCTGGATGGCGTCGAAGACGGCCATGCGCGTCCGATGACCGCGCAGATCGAGGGCGACAGCGGTGGTCCGATCTGGTTTTTCACGTCCAAGGACAATGCCTTGATCGCAATGCTGGGGCAGGGCCGTCGCGTCATCGGCGCCTTCAGCAGCAAGGGCCATGATCTATTCGCCAGCATCAGCGGATCGCTGCGCGAGGACACCGACCCGGCAGTGATCGAGCGGTTGTGGAACCCGTACGTCGCAGCGTGGTACGAAGGCGGCAAGGACGATCCGAAGCTGGCGCTGCTGCGTCTGGACCCCGATCACGCGCAGATCTGGCTCAACGGCTCCAGTCTGCTCGCCGGCATCAAGGTGCTGTTCGGCGTCGACCCGAAGAAGGATTACCAGGACAAGGTAGCGGACGTTCCGCTGCGTTGACGGTTGCACACACACGCGGCCGTCAATGCCGCGTGTGTGTGCCGATTGCATCACCACGATTGCGCATCGGTACGCGACGACAGCGTTGGGATTTCGCTCGCACGGTCTTGTCGGGGTGGAACGCTTGGGTAGGGGCGGCCCGCGCGCCTGCCAGCCGTGCTGCATGCGCCGCACTGATCTGCGCTTCACCACGGCAGAACACCGAGCAGCGCGATGATCAACCACCACGGCACAGCGCGCTTGCGCCGGTGCTTCATGAGGAGAGTGACATGCAGCAGATCGAGATCGGCCAGATGGTATTCCTGCGCGACGGCGAAGTTGGTGTTGGCGCGGTGCGCGATATCCGCAACGATGGCGCCGAGCTGGTGATCAATATCGAGAACGGCGGCGATTTCGTCCTGCCGGTGTCGGTGGTGCGCGATGTGCATTCTGGCAAGGTGTTATTGGATGTGGATCGGTTGCCAGAGGATGTGCGCAATGCGCTGCGTCATGTGCATGACAGCGAGCTGCAGACCAGCACGTATGCTGCAAGCAATCCGCAGGATGGTGCGCTGAGGTAGACCTCCTGTAGATCCATGATTGCGTTATCGCGCGCTTGCGGCCTTGCGCTTGCCAGGCGACGTGCTTTACGTAACGCATGCTGCATCGCGAACTGTGAACCGCCTCGCGCACTGTTCGGCCAAGCGAGCGACCGGTCGGCATGGTGACTTCCGGGGGGGGGGCGGCGAGAGCTCGGCTAACGTTTACCGTCGGACTTCACCGTCTCTGGATCCGACATGAAACTCGCAGGTCTGGCCATTGTCTTGTCGTTTCTTGTTGCGTTCGATGCGGTCGCATTCGATGCGCCAGCTGCATCTGGCGCGGACGACGAACGCGAGGTTCGAAACGCCGACACGCTGTTCTGGGACGCGTACAACGCCTGCGACATGCGTCGCATCGGCGAGCTGGTCACCGCAGACATCGAGTTCTATCACGACAAGACCGGACTCACGACCTCGCGGGCTGCCGTGGTCGATTCTTTGCGCAACGGACCTTGTGCCGATCAGATATCGCGACTGCGACGCGCGCTGATCGATGAAAGCCTGGCGTTAACGGCGTCGTCAGTGAGCGGGCGCTGCGCGAAAAATAGCGCATTGCAGGCGCCAGCCGCGCTATCGCATCGACCGGCCTGCAATGATCGCGTATTGCATCTTGCAGGCGGCGGCAAGCGGGCTAGCAAGTACTTGTCATGGGTGAGTCGCCTTGTTGACGACCCATCTCCGATCCATCGGCCAGAGCGTCATGCATCCGGCAACAGGAACGTGCGCGGCACCGCATCGGCAGGCCCCGCCGACGGCAACGCCGGTTGCTCCGCTTCGTCCTTGAGTTGCACACCGGACAACTGACGGCGGAACGCTTCGCGCAACAGATATGCCAGCTTGTGCGTGGCTTCTGCGTAACTCAGTCCTTCGGCACGGATGTTGGAGATGCAATTGCGTGCGGCATCGGTCAAGCCGACGCGTGGCGTGTAGGTGAGATACAGGCCGAGACTGTCGGGCGAACTCAGCCCCGGCCTTTCGCCGATCAAGACGATCACCACGCGTGCCTTGAGCAGTTCGCCGACCTCGTCGCCTATCGCGACGCGCCCTTGTGCAACCAACACCACCGGCGCCAGCGACCAGGCTTCATGTGCAGCCAGGGCATCGATCTGTTCGAGCATGTGCGCCGCGTGCCGATGCACGGCCAGCGCCGAGAGCCCGTCGGCAACCACCACGGCGACATCATGCCCGCCGCCATGCACAGCGGTGAGCCCGCGCAGGTGCGTGGCAGCGTCGTCGGCCAGGCGGCGGCCCAGATCCGGGCGTTGCAGATAGGCATGCCGGTCCACCGCAGCGCTGTGCAACAGAATGCTGCTGCGCCCACGTTGTTCCAGTGTGGCCTGCAATGGTGCCGGGTCGAATGCCAGATGCACCGCATCGCGTGCCTGTGCATGCGCGAGCTGGAAATCCAGGTGCGCGGCAGTGGGCAGACTGGTGCCGACCCGCCCGAGTGCGATGCGCGCAGGGGTGAGCCGACGCAGTTGCGCCCAGGCATCGTGCGGGGGTGTCGTCGGGCTGCTCATTGCGGCGACTCGGTGGGGAAGTGCGACAGCGCACGGCGAAACGCTGCGGGTACCTCGTTGCCCAGTTCAAACCGCCCATCGGCGTGTAGCCGCAGAATGCCTTGCTGGTCCAGCCATCGCTCGAATTCGGGCGCCGCACGCAGGCCAAGTGCCTGACGCGCATACAGCGCATCGTGGAAAGAGGTTGTCTGGTAATTCAGCATCACATCGTCCGAGCCGGGAATCCCCATGATGAAGTTGATGCCGGCGGTACCGAGCAGGGTCAGCAACATATCCATATCGTCCTGGTCGGCTTCGGCATGGTTGGTGTAGCAGATATCGCAGCCCATCGGCACGCCAAGCAATTTGCCGCAGAAATGATCCTCCAGCCCCGCACGAATGATCTGCTTGCCGTCGTAGAGATACTCCGGGCCGATGAAGCCGACCACCGTGTTCACCAGCAGCGGCTTGAACTGTCGTGCCACCGCATAGGCGCGCACTTCGCAGGTCTGTTGATCCACGCCATGATGTGCGTTGGCCGACAGCGCGCTGCCCTGGCCAGTTTCGAAATACATCACGTTGTCGCCAACGCTGCCGCGCCGCAAGGACAGCCCCGCCTCGTAGCCCTCCTGCAGTACCGCCAGGTTGATGCCGAAGCTGGCATTCGCAGCCTCTGTGCCTGCGATGGACTGGAACACAAGGTCCACCGGCACGCCGCGATTGATGGCCTCGATGGTGGTGGTGATATGCGCCAGCACGCACGACTGCGTGGGGATCTGGTAGCCGGTGATCACCGCATCAAGCATGCGCAACAACGTGGTGGTGGCTGCCAGACTATCGCTGGCCGGATTGATGCCGATCACCGCATCGCCATTGCCGTACAACAATCCGTCGAGCACGCTGGCGGCAATGCCGGTGGCATCGTCGGTGGGATGATTGGGTTGCAGGCGCGTGGATAGCCGCCCACGCAGCCCCAAGGTATTGCGAAAGCGCGTGACGACGCGGATCTTTTGCGCGACCAGGATCAGGTCCTGCACCCGCATCAGCTTGGACACTGCGGCCACCATTTCCGGGGTCAGGCCGGGGGCCAGCGCGGCCAGTGCGGCTTCATCGGCCTGCGCGCTCAGCAACCAATCGCGAAACCCGCCGACGGTGAGGTGCGCCACTGCAGCGAATGCATGCGCGTCGTGCTGGTCGACGATCAGCCGGGTGACTTCATCGGTTTCATACGGCACCACGGCTTCATCAAGGAAATGCCGCAACGGCAGGTCTGCCAGCGCCATCTGCGCCGCGACGCGCTGCAGCTCGGAATCGGCCGCAAGCCCCGCCAGTTGATCGCCCGAACGTGCCGGCGTCGCCTTGGCCAGCAATGTTTTGAGATCGGCAAACTGGAACCGCTCGCCGCCGGCCGTAAACGCAAAGCCGCTCATCTGCCGCTGGCCACGGTGGGCGTCTGGCTGCGCAGGCTCAGCACGCAACACAGCGCGCCAAACATCAGCAGGCCGACAAAGATCAACGCCACGATCGGGTTGAACCACACCATCGCCACCAGACAGACCAACGCGAGCAACAGCGCAATCGCCGGCACCACCGGATACCCGGGTGCGCGGAAGCTGCGCTCCAGCCCAGGTTCAGTGCGTCGCAGCTTGAACAAACTGAGCATGCTCATGACATACATCACGATGGCGCCGAACACTGACATGGTGATCATTGCCGCCGTCAGCGACATGCCCTGAATCTTCACCACGCTGTCGCTGCAGATTGCGGCAATGCCGATCGCGCCGCCGGCCAGAATCGCGCGGTGCGGCGTACGAAAGCGCGACAACTTGGCCAGCCCGTGCGGTAAAAAGCCGGCACGCGCCAACGCGAAAAATTGCCGCGAATAGCCCAGGATAATGCCGTGGAAGCTGGCCACAAGCCCGAACAAGCCGATCCACACCAGCATGTGCAACCAGGTCGAACTGTTGCCGACCACGGCCTTCATCGCCTGCGGTAGCGGGTCGTTGATGTTGGATAGCTGGCGCCAGTCGCCCACGCCGCCGGCAAACACCATCACGCCCAGCGCCAACACCACCAAGGTGAGAATGCCGGCGATGTAGGCGCGCGGGATCGTGCGTTTGGGGTCCTTGGCCTCCTCGGCCGCCATCGCTGCGCCTTCGATTGCCAGAAAAAACCAGATCGCAAACGGAATCGCCGCAAAGATGCCGGAGATGGCGGCCGGGCCGAACACGTCGCTGCCGGCCCAGCCATTGGCGGCGAAGCGCGCCACGCTGAAACCCGGCGCTACCACGCCCATGAAGACCAGCAGTTCGATCACTGCCAGCAAGGTAACGATCAGCTCGAAGGCAGCCGCAATCGCCACGCCGACAATGTTCAAGCTCATGAAGATCACATACGCACCGATGGCGGCGATGCGCGGGTCCAGCGTGGGGAACTGCACATTCAGATATGCACCGATCGCCATCGCGATGGCCGGTGGCGCGAACACGAATTCGATCAACGTGGCCAGGCCGGCCAGCATCCCGCCATAGGTGCCGAACGCGCGCAGGCTGTAGGCGAATGGCCCGCCTGCGTTTGGAATGGCCGTGGTCAGCTCGGTAAAGCTGAAGATGAAACAGGTGTACATCACCGCGACCAGCACGGTGGTAACCAGAAATCCCAGCGTGCCGGCGGTGCCCCAGCCGTAACTCCAGCCGAAGTATTCGCCGGAGATCACCAGCCCCACCGCAATGCCCCACAGCTGCCAGGTGCCGAGGGTGGGCTTGAGTTGCTCGTTGCGCATGTCGCACATCTCCTGCAGTCGGGGGAGGGGAGACGAAGCACGTCGGTTGCAAGGGCGTGATCGCCAGCTCTGACTGACCGTCGCTGGCCGATCCGCCGCTGTCATCGGCGATGATCGACGTTCGTCCGGTTATACCCCAAAGCCCGGCGACGGACACAAGCGCAGCGGGTAGGTGTGGCGGAACGTGGTGGCGTTCCAATTCGATCAATCGACAAGTGGGTGGAATCGCCGACAGGCCTCTGTGCGGCTGCAATCGCTGAACGCCCCTCTCCCCTCGGGAGAGGGGTTGGGGTGAGGGTACAGTTACTCAGTTAACCAGCCGCCGCACCATCATCCGGCGCTACGCGCCCCCTTCTCCCGGAGGGAGAAGGGAGGTGTCCACGAGTGGCTGTGAGTGCGCACGGGTTGAGCGCTTGATGCGCAAATGCTGGCATTGCCACAGCCCACGGCCCACGCATTCGATCAATCAACACTTGTGTGGACTCGCCGAGGGTCCGCTTCGCTGCCGGCAAGTGAACGCCCCTCTCCCCTCGGGAGAGGGGTTGGGGTGAGGGTACGGTTACTCAGTTAACCAGCCGCCGCCGCACCCTCATCCGGCGCTGCGCGCCACCTTCTCCCGGAGGGAGAAGAGAGGTGTCCACGAGTGGCTGTGAGCGTGCACGGGTTGAGCGCTTGATGCGCAAATGCTGGCATCGCCACAGCCCACGCATTCGGTCAATCAACACTTGTGTGGATTCGTCGAGGGCCCGCTTCGCTGCCGGCAAGTGAAAGCCCCTCTCCCCACGGGAGAGGGGTTGGGGTGAGGGTACGGTTACGCAGTTAACCACCCGCCGCCGCACCCTCATCCGGCGCTGCGCGCCACCTTCTCCCGATGGGAGAAGGGAAAAGCCGCCCACCTGGAGTTACTTCCCGCGCTGAAGCACCAGTAGTGGATCGATACGCACATCGAACCGCTCCGCAGAGATATCTGGCTGCCAGCATGACCACCGCGCCGCTGCGCGCGAGTGTTCCAACAGCCAGCAGAGCTACTTCCCGCGCTCAAGCACCAACAATGGGTCGATACGCACATCGAACCAATTCATCCCCCAATGCAGATGCGGCCCGGTCGCACGTCCCGTCGCCCCCACCGCTGCAATCACCTGGCCCTGTTCCACGCGATCGCCCACTTTGACGTCGATACGCGACAGATGCAGAAAGTTTGAGCTGATGCCGAAGCCGTGATCGAGCAGGACCGTGCCACCGGTCAGATACAGATCCGGCGCGGCAAACGTGACCACGCCCGCAGCCGGGGCCTTCACCGGCGTACCGGTCGGCACGGCGATGTCCATGCCAGAGTGACCGGCGCCGGGCTGGCCGTTGTACACGCGCGCATTGCCAAAGCGCCCACTGATACGGCCCTGCACTGGCCAGATAAAGGGCTGCGCAAAATCCGTGCGTGCATCGTCGCGATCACGCGCGGCGGTGACCTGCGCTTGCTCGCGCTTGATGCGCTCGGCAATGGCCGCAGGCGGGTTCACCGTCTTGGGCGGCACGCCGTTGACGCGCTCGGTTGGCCAATCGCGCGGCGTCACCGCGATGCTGCTGGTGCGCTGGGTGCCA
Organism: Xanthomonas sp. Leaf148; assembly: GCF_001423585.1. Classification (GTDB taxonomy): domain Bacteria; phylum Pseudomonadota; class Gammaproteobacteria; order Xanthomonadales; family Xanthomonadaceae; genus Xanthomonas. The sequence goes on from NZ_LMOP01000010.1 coordinate 296,487, forward strand.
TCGGGCAAGGTGATTTGCACCTGCAGCGGGCCGGTCGCGTCGCGGCCGATGCCGAACACCACGCTGCCGTAGCCACTGACGCGCAAGGTGCGCCCCGCATATTGCACGGTGCTGCCGGCAGGCACCTTGCCGATCACCATCGCCCCTTGCGAGGCGTTGGCCGGGAACACCACGCCAGCTTCGCTTGTGGCCTGCGCCTGCACTGCGCCCGCACTCAGCATGGCCGGCGCCAACGCCAGCCATGCACCAACCAGTGCTGCGCGCATCAGCGGTCGAAGGTCAGGCGCTGGCCAGCGGCACTGCCGACCAACTGCTCGCCGTCCCACACCTGCTGCCCGTTGACCCAGGTCGCGGCAATGCGCGAGCGGAACGTGGTGCCCTCGAACGGCGACCAGCCGCATTTGGACAGCACTTGCTCGCGCTTCACGGTGAACGGGGTGTTGTCGATCATCACCAGATCGGCGAAGTAGCCTTCGCGCAGAAAGCCGCGCTCTTCCACATCAAACAACTGCGCCGGTGCATGCGCGAACTTCTGCACGATACGGGTGATCGGCAGCTTGCCTTCATGCACCAGCTCCAGCGCGGCGACCAGCGCGTACTGCACCAGCGGCAGCCCGGACGGCGCCTGCGCATAGGGTTTCTGCTTCTCTTCCCAGGTATGCGGGGCGTGGTCGGTGGCGAGCACGTCGATGACGTCTTCGGCCAGCGCTTCGATCAGGGCCAGGCGGTCGTCGGCGTCCTTGATCGCGGGGTTGCACTTGATCAGGTTGCCCAGCCGCGCGTAATCGCTGCGGTCGAAGCGCAAGAAGTGGATGCAGGTCTCGGCGGTGATGCGCTTGCGCAGCTTGCCGTCGGCGTCCACCAGCGGGCCGGCTTCGAACAGCCCCAGCTCGTCTGCGGTGGAGATATGCAGCACATGCAGACGGGTGTTGTGCTTGCGCGCCAGCGACACGGCCAGCTGCGACGACTTCAGGCAGGCCTGCCGCGAACGGATGTCCGGGTGCATGTCCGGGGTCAGCGCATCGCCGTACTTTTCCTTGTACTGCGCCATCGTCGCGTCGATGGTCGGGGTGTCTTCGCAATGGGTGATGATCGGCGTCGGCGCGTCGCGGAAGATCGCGTCCAACGTCTCGGGGTTATCGACCAGCATGTTGCCGGTAGAGGCGCCCATGAACACCTTGATGCCCGGCGCGGTCTTGGGGTCCAGCGACTGGATCGCGGCCAGGTTGTCGTTGCTGGCGCCCATGTAGAAGCCGTAGTTGGCCCAGGCGCGTCCGGCCGCAGCGTCGTACTTGGACTGCAGCGCGGTCGCGTCCAGCGTGGGCGGGTTGGTGTTGGGCATGTCCATGAAGCTGGTCAGCCCGCCGGCCACGGCGGCGCCGGATTCGGTGGCGATGTCGCCCTTGTGGGTCAGGCCCGGCTCGCGGAAGTGCACCTGGTCGTCGATCATGCCCGGCAGCACCCAGCGCCCGGCCGCGTCCACCACGGTGTCGCCGGCGGCAGGCGTGATCTTGCTGTCGATCTTGGCGATGCGACCGCCCTCGATCAGGAGATCGGCGTCGAACTCCTTGCCTTCGTTGACCAGGCGGGCGTTGATGATGACGGTTCGGCTCATGGATGAGGTCCTTTGCAACTGCAGGAAGAAGAGGGGGGAGGGGCGGCGGACGCGGATGCGTCGGGCACCGGATCGAAGCCGCCCGGATGGAAGGGATGACAGCGGCCGAGCCGGCGCGCAGCCAGCCAACTCCCGCGTAGCGGGCCGAAGCGGCCGATGGCGGTCATCGCATACTCCGAGCAACTGGGCGCAAAACGGCAGCGCGGCCCGAGCAGCGGGCTGATGAACAGCTTGTAGAAGCGCAACAGCGCGATGAGCAGGCGTCCGATCACTTGCCAATCATATGCCACTTGCATTAATAGGTGGTTGCCGGGGGTCAGCGGGGTACGTTATAAAGGCCCGCTTTCCCGGGCCCCGGGGGAACCAAGGAAGAGCGTTTCGTGGCTGCTAAAAAACCTGCAAAAAAGGCCGTAGAGGCCGCCAAGAAGTCCGCCAAACCCGCTGCGAAGAAGGCAGCGGCGCCTGCCGCTGCAAAACCGGCCGCCAAGAAGGCGACTCCGGCTCCTGCGCAACCGGTTGCCAAGAAGGCACCTGCGACCAAGGCCGCTGCCAAGCCGGCGCCGGCTTCCAAGGCCGCAGCGCCCAAGCCCGTGAAACCTGTCGCCAAGACCGCTGCCAAGCCGGCGGCGAGCAAGGCAGCTCCGGCTGCCGCCAAACCGGCTGCCAAGCCGGTGGCGTCCAAGTCCGTACCGAAGCCGGCCCCCAAGCCGGTTCCGGCCAAGTCAGTCCCGGTCAAGGCTGAGAAGCCCGCGCCCGCACCGGCCCCCAAGGCCGTCCCTGCGAAGCCGGCAAAGCCCGCGACCCCGTCACTTAAGAATCCCGTGCCCGTTTCGAAATCTTCCGCAAAAACGCCAACCAAAACCGAAGCCCCCGCCAAGCCCGCCGCGACCCGTCCGGTCGGCAAGGTGGCAGTGGCCGTGACCGCCAAGTCATCCAGCCCGACGCCCAAGACCAAGTACAAAGTGGTCGACTACAAGAACGACGAGACCACCGGTCGACCGATCCTCCCGCAGGGCTACAAGCCTTCGGCGGACGAGGAGTACATGAGCAAACTGCAGCAGGAATACTTCCGTCAGCGTCTGCAGAGCTGGCGCAACGAGATGGTGGAGGAATCCAAGCAGACCATCGAAAACCTGCGCGAAGAAGTGCGCGACATCGGCGATGAAGCCGAGCGTGCCACGCGCGAGACCGAGAATTCGCTGGAACTGCGCGCGCGCGACCGTGCACGCAAGCTGATCTCCAAGATCGACAGCACGCTCAAGCGTCTGGAAGACGGCGACTACGGCTACTGCGTGGACACCGGTGAAGAAATCGGACTGGACCGCCTGGACGCGCGTCTGACTGCCGAGCGCACCATCGACGCCCAGGAGCGTTGGGAGCATCTGCAGAAGCAGCAAGGCGACTAATCGTCTTTCTTCGTCCGCATAAAAAACCCCGCCGTGTGCGGGGTTTTTTTGTGGGCGGTGGGTTGCTGCGGGCCGTTGTCGTGGCGCGTCGTTGCAGTGCGCCAGGCGACGCGGTGTCTGGCGGATTCGGTGGGTCCCGTTGCATCGACCGTCGCCGCGCGAGTACGCGCAAGCGGTGCAGGGCACTGGCGGCCTCTGCAACCAGCGCCTCACCAGGCTTGGCCTGGAGCGGCTGGACAACACGTCGCGGGCATGCCGGCAGCATTTGCAGCCGATGCCTCGCCAGACTTGGCCTGGAGCGTCTGGACAACACGTAGCGACACACCGGCAGCATTTACAGCCGATGCCTCGCCAGACTCGGCTTGAAGCGGCTGACAACACGCAGAGCGCTGAGTCATCAGGCGGACTTTGCCGCCGCGCTCAGAACCCACATGCACGCGTTGTAGCTACCGCGCCGAGCACCGACTGCGCCCGTGGTGCAGTGAGCGCAGTCGTCTTGTCGGCTGCGCTTATTGCAGATCGCGTAAGTCCAGCTTGCGCAACCGCGGCGCCTTCCAGGCCGTGGTTGCCACCACGCCCAGCGTGACGCAGCCGCCGATGACGACCGCCGGCACCAGCCCGACCAGCCGTGCCATGACGCCGTCGTAGAACGCACCCAGCTCGTTGGACGAGCCGATGAAGATGCCGTTGATCGACGACACCCGGCCACGCATCGCGTCCGGTGTAGCGAGCTGCAGAATGGTTTGCCGCACCACCACCGACACGCCGTCGCACATGCCGTAGACCAGCAGGATCGCCGCCGACAGCCAGAAGTGCCGCGACAGGCCGAAGGCGATGGTGCACAGCCCGAAGCCGGCCACCGACAGCATCAGGATGCGGCCGGCATTGCGCTGCAGCGGGTGCCGCGCCAGCCACACGCCGACCACGATCGAGCCCAGCGCCGGCGCACCGCGCAGGATGCCCAGTCCCTCGGGGCCGTAATGCAGGATTTCCTGGATGAAGGCCGGCAACATCGATACCGCGCCGCCCAGCAGCACCGAAAACATGTCCAGCGCCATCGCGCCCAGCATGATCTGGTTGGAGAGCACGAACTGCGCCCCTTCGGCGATGCTGCGGAAGATCGGTGCACGTGGGCCGGCGTTGACCGGCTCGCTGACGCGCAACAACGCCAGGGCCAGGATCGCCACCAATGCCACGCCTGCGGCCACGCCATAGGCCAGGCCCTTGCCGCCCCAGCCGACCAGCACGCCGCCCAGTGCCGGGCCGATCACCATGCCGGCCTGGAAGGTGACGCTGCCGATGCTGGCGCCGCGTGCGAACGCTTCGCGCGGCAACGCACGCGCGAACAAGGCGTTGTAGACCGGCGACAGGAACGAGCGCGCCGCGCCGGTCAATGCGATGGCGGCATAGATCGGCCACACGCCTTGGATGGGCAGCCAGCCCTGTGCGATCGCCATCAACAGCAACGCGGTGGCGACCAACCCCAGGACTGCGACCATGCCCAGGCGCCTGCGTGGCAGATGATCGACCAGATAGCCGGCAAACGGCGCAATGCAGAAGAACGGCAGGATTTCCGCAAGGCCGATCAGCCCGAGCGACAGCGGATTGCGCGTGATCTCATAGATGTGCCAACCGACCGTGACCGCCACGATCTGGTACGACAGCATTGCCGCGACGCGGTACAGCAACACCAGGCCGAAGCCCGGATGGGCGAACAGCGTGCGCAGCGAGTCGGTGGGCGAGGGCGTCGGCGTGCTCACTGTTGTGCGCGTGCAGTGTCGCGAATGAAGGCCAGCATGGCGGCCACGCCGTTGCTACGCGTTGGCGACAGGTGCTTGGCCAGGCCAATGCCGGCGATGTAGTCCGGCTCGGTGGCCAGAATTTCTTGCGCGCTACGCCCGGAATACACGCGCAGCGCCAGATAGATCAGCCCGGACACGATGGCCGAATCGCTGACGGCATGGAAGTCCAGCCGTTCGGCATTGCCTTCCGGCACGATCCACACCATCGACTGGCATCCGTGCAGGCGGTGTTCTTCGGTCTTCCACTGCTCGGGGAAGGTGGGCAATTTGCGGCCCAGATCGATCAGGTACTGGTAGCGCTCGGACCAGTCGCTGAAGAAGGAAAACTCGTCGGCAATGGCGGCCTGCGCTTCGACGGCAGTGGGTTCAAGCGGGAAGGGGGTGGTGGTCATCAAAATTCCAGAATCGTTCGCAAAATCTAGGGGCATTCGGTCAAAGCCCCTCTCCCTTCGGAAGAGGGGTTGGGGTGAGGGTACGGGCGAAGCCTCGCTGGAATTCGATGCGGACTTCGTCCAGCCCTCAAAAAAGCGGTACACGCGGCTTGGCCTGCACCCTCATCCGCCCCTTCGGGGCACCTTCTCCCGCGCGCGGGAGAAGAAATCTGACGGACGCAGGCAAGCGGTCAGCTGCGCTTCCAGCGCACGCCTTGCGGGGTGTCTTCCAGCACGATGCCTTCGTCGGCGAGTTGCTTGCGGATGGCGTCGGCACGGGCAAAATCCTTGGCCTTCTTCGCCGTGCTGCGTTCTTCGACCAGGGCGGTGATGCGTGCATCGTCGCTGGCATCGGTGCCGCGCGAGAACCAGGCGGCCGGGTCCTGCTGCAACAAGCCCAGCGCCATTCCGGCACCCAGCAGCTCGGCCTTGGCGCGTTGCAATGCTGCAAGATTCTCTGGGCTAAGCCCGTCGATTAGGCCGCCGGCCGGAGCAAACTCCAGCAGCGCCCGGTTCGCATCCTTGGCAAGCTTTGCCATCACCGCCAGTGCCAGCGGCGTATTGAGATCGTCGTTGAGCGCCTCTTCTATCTGCTCTGGAATCGCTGGCTCCACGCGGATCGCTTTCAGGCTTCGCAAGGTCCCGTACAAGCCATCGAGCCGCTTGACCTGATCGTCGATCAACGCATCCGACCAATCCAGCGGTTGCCGGTAATGCGCGCTCAATAGCGCAAGACGCAGCGCTTCCGGCGGATGTTTGCCGATCAGATCGTGCACCGTTTCGACGTTGCCCAGCGACTTGCTCATCTTGGCGCCGCTGAAATTGAGCATGCCGTTGTGCAGCCAGAAGCGGGCGAAGGTGGCGCCGCCATGCGCGCACTCGCTCTGCGCGATTTCGTTTTCGTGATGCGGGAACTGCAGGTCCACGCCACCGGCATGGATGTCGATGGTCGGGCCCAGGTGCGCGGCGGCCATGGCCGAGCATTCGATATGCCAGCCGGGGCGGCCGCGGCCCCACGGCGAGTCCCAGCCGGGCAGGTCGTCGGTGGATGGCTTCCACAGCACGAAGTCGCCGGGGTCGCGCTTGTACGGCGCCACGTCCACGCGCGCGCCGGCCAGCATTTCGTCGGGGTCACGCCGCGACAGCTTGCCGTAGCCGTCGAAACTGGCCACGGCAAACAGCACGTGGCCTTCGGCGGCATACGCATGGCCGTTGGCGATCAACTGCTCGATCATCGTCACGATCTGCGGGATATGCGCGGTGGCTTCCGGTTCGATGTCCGGCGGCACGACACCCAGCGCGGCCATGTCCTGCCGATAGATCGCGGCGAAGCGGTCGGTGATGGTGGAGATCGGGACGCCCTGCGCCTGTGCGGCGGCGTTGATCTTGTCGTCCACGTCGGTGATGTTGCGCGCGTAGCGCAGCGCCCCAAAGCGGCGCCGCAGCAGCGCGGCGAGCACGTCAAACACCACCGGGCCGCGGGCGTTACCGATATGCGCGTAGTTGTAGACGGTAGGGCCGCACACATACAGGGTGGGGCTGGACGGATCGAGCGGCGCGAACGGTTCGACCCGCCGCGTCAAGTTGTTGTGCAGGCGCAGGCTCATCGGCATCTGAAAAAGGGTAACCGCGCGATTCTAGCCCCTCGCGGCAGGATGGCGAACCGGCATGCCGACACCGGCGACCGGATGGGCTGCGTTCAGCCCCGGAGATCACAAGCTCCATACACTAACGTATTGCCCGGCTATGCCTTCCTGGTACTGATGCGACCTTCTCTGTTCTTCATGCTGCTGTGTGTGTTCGCCTGGCCGGCGGTCTCGGTGCACGCGGCAGAGCCGGACCCCAAGAACCGGGTCGTGGTGATCGAGAACGTCAAGCTGGACTATGCGCAAGTGCTCAATGTCGAGCCGGTCTACCAGACGCTGCGCGCCACCCGTATCGAAGAGCAGTGCGAGGCCGAACAGGCAGCACCGGTGGCGGTTGCGTCGGTCGAAGACGAGGGCCGCATCAACCGCATGGTGGATTCGGTCAAGGAGATGTTCACGCGCAGGCCCGAGCCCGCCCCGGCTGCAGTGCCGCCGACCAGTACCCGCCGCAATTGCCGGGTAGTGGAAGTGCCGCGCGAGTTCCGGCGGCCGATCGCCTTCGACGTGGATTACGTCTACAAGGGCACCAAGTACCGCTCGCGGCTGCCGGAAGATCCGGGCAACCGGCTGCGCATCCGGGTCTCGGTGACCCCCTATATTCCCGACGCCATCGTCGCACCGCCGCGCTGAGGGGCATGGCGGTTGCGCCGTACCCGCATGCATGCGAGGATTCGCGCCCTATGCAAGCAATCCCCTTTCAGCACGACACCAGCGCGGCCCGGATGGCCTCCGGCATGACCTCGCGTGCCCGCCGACCGGAATCCCACATTTTCGCTGGGTAACCGGGGCGTTTTGCTGTCCGTTCTGAAAACCCAGCCCACCGGCTGGGTTTTTTCGTTCTGGCGTCACAAAAGTTTCAACCGCAAGAAACGCGCATGTCGCGCACCCCGTCGCTCCTGGCGGACCACGCAGCAGAAGCACGCAGCAAAGGATCGATCGATGTCACTGAAGCACTTCTTGAACACCCAGGACTGGAGCCGCGCCGAACTGGACGCGTTGTTGACCCAGGCCGCATTGTTCAAACGCAACAAGCTGGGAAGCGAGCTGAAGGGCAAGTCGATCGCGCTGGTGTTTTTCAACCCGTCCATGCGCACGCGGACCAGCTTCGAGCTGGGTGCGTTTCAGCTGGGCGGGCATGCAGTGGTGCTGCAGCCGGGCAAGGATGCCTGGCCGATCGAGTTCAACCTGGGCACGGTGATGGACGGCGACACCGAGGAGCACATTGCCGAAGTGGCGCGCGTGCTGGGCCGCTATGTCGATCTGATCGGCGTGCGCGCGTTTCCCAAGTTCGTCGACTGGTCCAAGGACCGCGAAGATCAGGTGCTGAAGAGCTTCGCCAAGTATTCGCCGGTGCCGGTGATCAACATGGAGACCATCACTCACCCGTGCCAGGAGCTGGCGCACGCGATGGCATTGCAGGAACACTTCGGCACGCAGGATCTGCGCGGCAAAAAGTACGTGCTGACCTGGACCTATCACCCCAAGCCGCTCAACACCGCGGTGGCCAATTCCGCGTTGACGATTGCTACGCGCATGGGCATGGACGTCACCCTGCTGTGCCCGACGCCGGATTACATCCTGGATCAGCGTTACATGGACTGGGCGGCGCAGAACGTGGCCGAAAGCGGCGGCTCGCTGCAGGTGAGCCACGACATCGCAAGCGCCTACAGCGGCGCCGATGTCGTCTACGCCAAGAGCTGGGGCGCGCTGCCGTTCTTCGGCAATTGGGAGCCGGAAAAGCCGATCCGCGACCAGTACCAGCACTTCATCGTCGACGAAGCCAAGATGGCGCTGACCAACAACGGCGTGTTCTCGCACTGCCTGCCGCTGCGTCGCAACGTCAAGGCCACCGACGCGGTGATGGATTCGCCCAACTGCATCGCCATCGACGAGGCGGAAAACCGCCTGCATGTGCAGAAGGCGATCATGGCTGCCCTGGTAGGCCAGGGCAGCCGGAATTCGTGATTGGGGATTGGGGATTCGCAACGGCGAACTCCGCTCCCGACCCAACTTAGTCAACTTCCACAGAGAGCCCCCATGTCGCAGCAGACCGCTTCCACCAATCCCGAATCCTCACTCTCCACTCCCGGCACCAAGGACATCGTCCTGGCGTTCTCCGGTGGTCTGGACACCAGCTTCTGCATTCCGTATCTGCAAGAGCGCGGCTATGCGGTGCACACGGTGTTTGCCGATACCGGCGGCGTGGATGCCGACGAGCGCGACTTCATCGAGAAGCGTGCTGCCGAGCTCGGTGCGGCCAGCCATGTCACCGTCGATGGTGGCCCGGCCATCTGGGAAGGCTTCGTCAAGCCGTTCGTATGGGCGGGCGAGGGCTACCAGGGTCAGTACCCGTTGCTGGTGTCCGACCGCTATCTGATCGTCGATGCCGCGCTCAAGCGCGCCGAAGAGCTGGGCACGCGCATCATCGCGCACGGCTGCACCGGCATGGGTAACGACCAGGTGCGTTTCGACCTGGCGGTGAAGGCGTTGGGCGACTACCAGATCGTCGCGCCGATCCGCGAAATTCAGAAAGAACACACCCAGACCCGCGCCTATGAGCAGAAGTATCTGGAGGCGCGTGGCTTCGGTGTGCGTGCCAAGCAGCAGGCTTACACCATCAACGAGAACCTGCTGGGCCTGACCATGTCCGGCGGCGAGATCGACCGTTGGGAAGCGCCGGGCGAGGGGGCACGGGGCTGGTGCGCGCCGCGCAGTGCGTGGCCGACCGAAGCATTGACGGTGACCTTGAAGTTCGTCGAAGGCGAAGCGGTGGAACTGGATGGCAAGCCGCTGCCGGGTGCCAAGATCCTGGCCAAGCTCAACACTTTGTTCGCGCAGTACGGCGTGGGCCGTGGCGTCTACACCGGCGACACCGTGATCGGCTTGAAGGGCCGCATCGTGTTCGAAGCGCCGGGCCTGATTTCGCTGCTCACCGCGCACCGTGCGCTGGAAGATGCGGTGCTGACCAAGCAGCAGAACCGCTTCAAGCCGGACGTGGCGCGCAAGTGGGTGGAGCTGGTGTACGAAGGCTTCTATCACGACCCGCTCAAGACCGATATCGAAGCGTTTTTGAAGTCTTCGCAGTCCAAGGTCAACGGCGAAGTGACGCTGGAAACCCGCGGCGGCCGCGTCGATGCAGTGGCGGTGCGTTCGCCGCACCTGCTCAACACCAAGGGCGCGACCTACGCGCAGTCGGCCGATTGGGGCGTGGAAGAGGCGGAAGGCTTCATCAAGCTGTTCGGCATGAGCTCCACGCTGTACGCGCAAGTCAACCGCTGAGGCGACCGCCGCGTCGGCAACCCGCATCTTCCTTCTCCCGCGTGCGGGAGAAGGTGGCGCAGAGCGCCGGATGAGCGCGGCCTGACGCATGCCCCCATCCGCCCTGTCGGACACCTTCCCCCGCAGGCGGGGGAAGGGCTAGATGGGCTTAGAAAGACCAAACATACGCTGCCCGACGCAATCAAGACGCGATCAATGACCACACTGCTCGACAACACACTGACGCATCTACAGGCACTGGTGTCCTTCGACACCCGCAATCCGCCGCGGGCGATCGCTGCCGAGGGCGGCATCTTCGATTACCTGCGCGCGCAGCTGCCCGGTTTCCAGGTCGAGGTGATCGATCACGGTGCCGGCGCGGTCAGCCTGTACGCGGTGCGCGGCACGCCAACGTATCTGTTCAACGTGCATCTGGACACGGTGCCGGATTCGCCGCATTGGAGCGCCGACCCGCACGTGATGCGGTGCACCGAGGACCGGGTGATCGGTTTGGGCGTGTGCGATATCAAGGGCGCGGCGGCGGCGTTGGTGGCTGCGGCCAATGCCGGCGATGGCGATGCGGCGTTCCTGTTTTCTTCCGACGAAGAGGCCAACGACCCGCGTTGCATCGCTGCATTTCTGGCGCGTGGATTGCCATACGAGGCGGTGCTGGTGGCCGAGCCGACGATGAGCGAAGCGGTGCTGGCGCATCGCGGCATCAGTTCGGTGTTGATGCGCTTTGCCGGCCGTGCCGGGCATGCGTCGGGCAAGCAGGATCCGTCCGCAAGTGCCTTGCACCAGGCGATGCGGTGGGGTGGCAAGGCACTGGACCATGTCGAGTCGTTGGCGCACGCACGCTTCGGCGGTTTGACCGGCTTGCGCTTCAATATCGGCCGCGTCGATGGTGGCATCAAGGCCAACATGATCGCGCCGGCGGCCGAGCTGCGCTTCGGCTTTCGTCCGTTGCCGTCGATGGACGTGGACGGCTTGCTGGCCACGTTTGCCGGCTTTGCCGATCCTGCGGCAGCGCACTTCGAAGAAACCTTTCGTGGCCCCAGTTTGCCGTCGGGCGACATTGCGCGTGCCGAAGAGCGCCGCCTGGCCGCGCGCGATGTGGCCGATGCGCTGGATCTGCCGATCGGCAACGCGGTGGACTTCTGGACCGAAGCCTCGCTGTTTTCGGCCGGCGGCTATACCGCGCTGGTCTATGGTCCGGGCGACATCGCCCAGGCGCACACCGCCGACGAATTCGTGACGCTGGAGCAGTTGCAGCGTTACGCCGAATCGGTCAATCGCATCATCAACGGCGCGCACTGACGCCGATTCCTGCGCCTGGCGCATCCTTCTCCTCTTTCGATCACGGCAATGTCCCTCTCCGCACAGCCCCACAAACAGACCCGCCAGACCATCGTGCGCCTGCTTTCGAGCATGGCCAGCGCCAAGGAAATCAGCCAGTACCTCAAGCGTTTTTCGCAGCTGGACGCCAAGCGCTTTGCGGTGGTCAAGGTCGGCGGCGCAGTGCTGCGCGACGACCTGGACGCGCTGACGTCGTCGTTGTCGTTCCTGCAGGAAGTGGGGCTGACCCCGATTGTGCTGCATGGCGCCGGCCCGCAGCTGGATGCCGAGCTGTCTGCGGCGGGCATCGAAAAGCAGACCGTCAACGGCTTGCGGGTGACCTCGCCGCAAGCGCTGGCGATCGTGCGCAAGGTGTTCCAGGCGTCCAATCTCAAGCTGGTGGAAGCGCTGCAGCAGAACGGTGCCCGTGCCACCTCGATCACCGGCGGCGTATTCGAAGCGGAGTATCTGGACCGCGACACCTACGGCCTGGTCGGTGAGGTCAAGGCGGTGAATCTGGCGCCGATCGAGGCCAGCCTGCAGGCCGGTTCGATCCCGGTGATCACCAGCCTGGGCGAAACCCCGAGCGGGCAGATCCTCAACATCAATGCGGACTTCGCCGCCAACGAATTGGTGCAGGAACTGCAGCCGTACAAGATCATCTTCCTCACCGGCACCGGCGGGCTGCTGGATGCCGATGGCAAGTTGATCGATTCGATCAACCTGTCCACCGAATACGATCACCTCATGCAGCAGCCGTGGATCAACGGCGGCATGCGCGTCAAGATCGAACAGATCAAGGATCTGCTCGATCGCCTGCCGCTGGAATCGTCGGTGTCGATCACCCGTCCGGCGGATCTGGCCAAGGAACTGTTCACCCATAAGGGCTCGGGCACGCTGGTGCGGCGTGGCGAGCGCGTGCTGCGCGCGACTTCGTGGGATGAGCTGGATCTGCCGCGGTTGACGTCGCTGATCGAATCCAGCTTCGGCCGCACATTGGTGCCGGATTATTTCGCCAACACCACGCTGCTGCGCGCTTACGTCAGCGAGAACTATCGCGCTGCGGTGATTCTCACCGACGAAGGCCAGTTCGGTGCAGGCCGGCTGACCTATCTGGACAAGTTCGCCGTGCTCGACGATGCGCAAGGCGAAGGCCTGGGCCGTGCGGTATGGAATGTGATGCGCGAAGAGACCCCGCAGCTGTTCTGGCGCTCGCGTCACAACAACCAGGTCAACATCTTCTACTACGCCGAATCCGACGGCTGCATCAAGCAGGAAAAGTGGAAGGTGTTCTGGTACGGGCTGGAGAACTTCGAAAAAATCCAGCACTGCGTGGCGCACTGCGCGACACGTCAGCCGACCTTGCTGGGCTGAGCGCAATGACACCCGCCGCCTTGCCATCGGCCTGGAGCGAGATGCCCATCTTGCGCGGGCAGCACGCCACCCTGGAGCCGCTGCAGCCTGCGCATGCCGATGGCCTGCGTGCGGCGCTGGGCGACGGCGCGCTGTCGCGCTTGTGGTACACCGGCGTGCCGGCACCGGCCCAGGTCGATGTCTACATCGCGGCGGCAATGGCAGCCCGCGCCGATGGCGCGGCGTTGCCGTTGGTGGTGCGCGATGCGGCAGGTGACACCGTCGGCTGCACGCGCTATTACGCGCTGGATGCCGCCGTGCCCCGGCTGTCGATCGGCTACACCTGGTACGCGCCGCGCGTGCAACGCAGCGGCGTCAATACCGAGGCCAAGTTGATGCTGCTGCAGCACGCCTTCGAAACGCTGGGCTGCCTGAGCGTGGTGTTCGAAACCAGCTGGTTCAATCACACCTCGCGCGCGGCGATCGCGCGGCTGGGCGCAAAGCAGGACGGCGTACTGCGCAATCACACCCGCCACGCCGACGGTACGCCCCGCGATACCGTGGTGTTCTCCATCATCGATACGGAATGGGCCGGGGTGAAACGCCACCTGCAGTTCCGCCTGGAAGCAAACGCATGAGTGTTCAAACAACAACCATCGGCATCGTTGGTGCCCGCGGGCACACCGGTTCGGAACTGATCAAGCTGGTCGTGGCGCATCCGCATCTTCAGCTGGTGTTCGTGTCCTCGCGCGAACTGGCGGGGCAGGCCGTGGCCGACCACAACGACGGCTATCGCGGCGATCTGCGATTCGAGAGTCTGGATGCCGACGCGGTGGCCGCCAAGGGCGCCGATGTGGTGATCCTGGCGCTGCCCAATGGCAAGGCTGAGCCGTTTGTTGCCGCAATCGATGCAAGCCGGCCGCAGACGCTGCTGATCGATCTGTCGGCAGACTATCGCTTCGACCCGGCGTGGTATTACGGTTTGCCGGAGCTCACCCGTGGCAAGTATGCGGGGCAGCGCCGCATCAGCAACCCCGGCTGCTATGCCACTGCAATGCAGCTGGCGATCACCCCATTGCTGGATCAGCTGGCCGGCCCGCCGCAATGCTTTGGCGTGTCCGGTTACTCAGGCGCGGGGACGACGCCATCGGACAAAAACAACCCCGAGCTGCTCGCCGGCAATCTGATGCCGTATGCGCTGACCAACCACATGCACGAGCGCGAAGTGTCGGCGCAGCTTGGCGTGCCGGTGGAGTTCATGCCGCACGTGGCGCCGCATTTCCGCGGCATCACCATGACCGTCAACCTGTGGCTGCAGCAGCCGCTGACGCGCGAGCAGATCCAGGCGCGCTATGCGCAGCGTTACGCGGGCGAGCCGCTGATCGAGCTTGTCGACGAGGCGCCGTGGGTGAGCCGCATCGCAGGCAAACACGGCGTGCAGATTGGCGGCATCACCCTGGCGCCCGGCAACAAGCGCGTGGTGGTGGTGGCGACCCTGGACAACCTGCTCAAGGGCGCGGCGACCCAGGCCATGCAGAATCTCAACCTGGCATTTGGCTGGGACGAGTTGACCGCAATTTCGATGTGATTCTCGGGACCAGGGACCGGGGACCCGGGAAGAGCAAGGGCAAACGCTCCTGCTTTTCCGGGTCCCCAGTCCCCGGTCCCCGGCCCCGCAAAAAGGACCCAAATGACCAATCTGTTGTGGCAAAAGCCCGGTGTTGCGGTGGACGCCAAAATCCAGACGTTTCTGGCCGGCGACGACGTGATCCTGGATCGCGAATTCTTCCTGCACGACATCGCAGCCAGCAAGGCGCATGCGCAGGGGCTGCAGCACATCGGCATCCTGTCCTTGCAAGAGCTGGGCGGCTTGAGCGAACAACTCGATCTGCTGGCGGAGGATTTCCGCAGCGGCGCGTTCGTACTCGATGCGCAGTACGAAGATTGCCATTCGGCGATCGAAGCGCGCTTGACCGAACGTCTGGGCGATGCCGGGCGCAAGATCCACACCGGGCGCAGTCGCAACGATCAGATTCTGGTCGCCACGCGGCTATGGCTGAAAGACAAGCTGCAGCGCGTGGCCGAGCTCAGTGCGGAGATCGCCAAGGTGGCGCTGGATCGCGCGCAGGCCGAAGCTGCATTGCCGGTGCCGGGCTATACGCATATCCAGCGTGCGGTGGTGTCGTCGGCGGGCATGTGGTGGGCGGGCTGGGCAGAGGCATTTATCGATAACGCCGTGCGCGCGACCGATACCCTGCACCTGGTGGACAGCAACCCGCTAGGCACCGCCGCCGGGTATGGTGTCAATCTTCCGCTGGACCGTGCGCATACCACTGCCGAGCTCGGCTTTGCACGTCTGCAGGTGTCGCCGATCTATGCGCAGCTGTCGCGTGGCAAATACGAGCTGGCAGCACTCGAAGCACTGGGCAGCGCCACGCTGGATTTGCGCCGTATCGCCTGGGATCTGTCGCTGTTCACCAGCGGCGAATTCGCTTTCGTCGCGTTGCCGGCGCAGTACACCACCGGCAGCTCGATCATGCCGAACAAGCGCAACCCGGACGTGATCGAACTGATGCGCGCTACCCATGCCAGCGTGGCGGCCGCACGCACCGAGATCGAACAACTGCTGTCGCTGCCTTCCGGTTACCACCGCGATCTGCAGAGCAGCAAGGGCGCCATCGTGCACGGTTTCGGCCGTGGCCTGGCTGCGCTGGAACTGCTGCCTGCGTTGCTTGCCAATCTGGAATGGCGCCCGGACAAACTGCATGCAGCGATCGACTCGGGCATGTACGCCACGGATGTGGCGGTGGAAGCGGCCGTGGCTGGTGTGCCGTTTCGCGATGCCTACAAGGCTGCCGCGGAAGCATCCGAGACCGCAGGGCAGGGACGCACGCCGGAAGGCAGCCTGGCTGCGCGCGTCTCGCCCGGTGCCGCGGCCGATCTGCAACTGGATGTGTTGCGCGCGCGTTGGCAGGCGCTGCGCTGATGGCCATGATCAGCACCGACACGGCCGAGCATTACCCCTGGGGCGAGGCCTGCGAAGGCTGGCATCTGTTGCGCGACCCCAACTTGAGCGTGCTCGAAGAACGCATGCCGCCAGGCGCCGCAGAGTTGCGCCATCGGCATAGTCGCGCACGGCATTTTTTCTACGTTGTGGCCGGTGAAGTGATGCTGCAGCTTGACGGTGCGCAACATGTGCTGCGGGTCGGGCAGGGCTTGCACGTGCCGCCGGGGTCTACCCATCAGATGCACAATCTGTCGGACGTGGAAGCGCGCTTTTTGGTGATTTCCGCACCGCATGGTCGCGAACGCACGTCGGCGGCTGCACGCATCAAGGACGCAGGCTGATGAAGACGCGCTATCTGGTGTTGGCGATCCGCAATGCCACGTTTCCCGCCGATGTGGTGGAGCCGCATCTGGCGTTTTTGGAGGAACTGCGAGCCGCCGGGCAGCTGGAGTTGACCGGTGGTTTCAGCGATCGCTCCGGTGGGGCGTATGTGCTGGTCAACGTCGACAGTCTGGAGGAGGCCAAGCGGATCGTCGCGCGCGACCCCCTGGTGCTGCGCGATGCCTCCACACTGACCGTCTACGAATGGAACACGTTCTGAGTACCTTGCCCCCATGAGTACGCCCGCCGGCACGTCATCGCCCTTTACCGAGCAACCGCTGCCGCCATGGCGGCGCGCGGTGCTCAAGGTCGGCAGCAGCCTGCTTGCCGCCGATGGCGGTGGCCTGTCGCCGCGTTTTGCGCTGGGGTTGGCGCAGTTCGTCTCGGCCAATCTGGCTGCCGGGCGTGAATTGGTGATCGTGTCGTCGGGCGCGGTGGCCGCAGGCCGCGCAATCTTGCCGAAGGCTGCCGAGATCGGCGCGCCGATCGCAGCGCGACAGGCGCTGGCTGCGCTGGGTCAGGCGCAGTTGATCGCGCTGTGGCAACGCTTTTTCGAACGGCCGGTCGCGCAGGTGCTGCTCACGCACGACGACCTGCGCAACCGTCGTCGTTATCTCAATGCACGCGCCACCTTGGGCGAGTTGCTGCGGCTGGGCGCGCTGCCGGTGATCAACGAGAACGACACCGTGTCGGTGGACGAGCTCAAGCTGGGCGACAACGACAATCTGGCTGCAATCGTCGCCGCGCTGGTTGATGCCGATGCACTGTTTATCGCCACCGACATCGACGGCCTGTACAGCGCCGACCCACGCAGCAATCCATTGGCGCGGCCGCTCGACGATGTCCCCGAGCTCACGCCGCAGGTGATGGCGATGGCTGGCGGCAGCGGCAGCAGCGTGGGTACCGGCGGTATGCGCACCAAGCTCGAAGCCGCTGCAAAGGCGGGCGCGGCCGGCATCGAAACCTATCTGTTCAATGGCCGCAGCAGCGAGGTGGTACGCGGGCTGGCGCAGGATCGCCTGAGCGGTACGCGCATCCACGCCGCACGCACGCGCATCGCGGCACGCAAATACTGGCTGCGTCATTCACCGGTGGAGGCGGGCGCCATCCTGATCGATGCGGGCGCTGCAACCGCGCTGTGCGACAAGGGCGCATCGCTGTTGCCGGGCGGCGTGGCCGGTGCCGAAGGCGACTTCCGTCGCGGTGACATGGTGGAGATCCGTCTGCGCGATGCCGACGGCGAGCGCTGTCTGGCACGTGGCGTCAGCCAGTATTCGGCGCTGGATATCCGCCGGATTGCGCGCCGTCACTCGCGCGAGATCGATGGCGTGCTCGGTTACAGCTATGGCGAGAACGTGGTGCATCGCGACGATTTGGTGCTTCTGTAGCGGGAAATGCAGAATCGGGAATGGGGAATCGCAAACGCGTGTCACCGAACTTCTCCCGGCGCCGATTCCGTCGCAGTAAAGTGATATCGCGTGCTTTTACCATTCCCGAATCCCCACTCCCGGCCCCCAAATGACCATCAAAACGCTCGCCCTGCAATGTCGCGATGCCGCGCAGGTACTGTCGCAACTCTCTGCTGAGGCAAAGCAATCCTTGCTCGAGGCGATGGCTGCGGCACTGGAAGCCGATGCCGTATTGATCCTGGCTGCCAACGCGCGCGATCTCGAGGCGGCGCGTGCGAAGGGAACGGCTAGCGCCATGCTCGATCGGCTGGCGCTGGACGACGCGCGCCTGGCCGGCATCGCGGCGGCATTGCGCGAGGTGGCGCAGTTGCCGGACCCGGTCGGTCAGATCACGCGCGACGACACGCGCCCCAACGGCATCCGCGTGCAAAAGGTGCGCGTGCCGCTGGGCGTGATCGCGATGATCTACGAGGCCCGCCCCAACGTCACCGCCGATGCGGCCGCGCTATGCATCAAGGCGGGCAATGGCGTGATCCTGCGTGGCGGCTCCGAAGCGATCCAGTCCAACACCGCCATTGCGCGTGCGTTGCAACGCGCCTTGCGCGAGGCCGGCGTTCCGGAAGCGTCATTGACGTTGGTCGAGGATCTGCGCCGCGAGACCATGCTGGAGTTGCTGCAGCTCACCGACATCATCGACCTGGCGATTCCGCGCGGTGGCGAAGGGCTCATTCGTTTTGTCGCCGAACACGCGCGCGTGCCGGTGATCAAGCATTACAAGGGCGTGTGCCATCTGTTTGTGGATGCGTCGGCCGATATGGAGCGTGCCGTGCGTCTGCTGGTCGATGGCAAGGCGAGCCGGCCATCGGCGTGCAATTCGCTGGAAACGCTGTTGGTGCATGCGGACATCGCCGAGCGCTTTGTGCCGCTGGCCGCCGCTGCGCTGCGTGCCCGCAACGTGGAGTTGCGGGGCGATGCGGCAACGCGCGCGCTAGTGCCCGACATCGCGCCCGCCAGCGACGACGACTATGCCGCCGAGTTTCTGGACCTGATTCTGGCAATCCGCGTGGTTGCGGACCTGGACACCGCACTGGCCCATATCCGTCAGTACGGCTCTGACCATACCGAAGTCATCGTCACCGAAGACGCCGCAAACGCCGAGCGCTTCGTGCACGCGTTGCGCTCGGCGGTGGTGATGGTCAACGCCTCCTCGCGCTTCTCCGATGGTGGCGAACTGGGCCTGGGCGCGGAGATCGGCATCTCGACCACGCGTCTGCACGCGTATGGCCCGATGGGCCTGGAAGCGCTCACCGTGGAGCGCTTTGTGGTGCGTGGGCAAGGCCAGGTGCGGCACTGATCGGCACGCGGCGGGTCAGGCGTGTGGTTGCCTGCCAGCGAGCCTTGAGCTGTTGAGGCATCGATGTCGCGCCCTTGGTTGAAGGGGGTTGGCATCGTGAGCTTACGCAACACTGCATGCGCCACGGCCCGCAACCAGCGTGCGTGCAAAGCCGTGCACCGCATCCAGGCCCATTCGCAGCGAGTACGGCACGCCCAACCTTCCAACCACGACCTTTGACACTCCCCCGGCAGCCCGCCACCTGCCTACAGTCGACGATTACCCAGCACGTTCCGGAGTCGTCGATGCGCCGCTTTGCCGCCTGCCTGCTTGCCACCGCTATTGCCGCCGCCACCGGCAGCGCAGTCGCACAGACCTCGCCGATGACGCCGGACATCACCGGCAAGCCGTTCGTGGCAAGCGACGCCGCCAATGACTACATCAAGCGCGAGGTGATGATCCCGATGCGCGACGGCGTGAAGCTGCACACCGTGATCGTGATGCCCAAGGGCGCGCGCCATGCGCCGATGGTGCTGACGCGCACGCCCTACGACGCCAGCGGCCGCAGCGAGCGGCTGGCATCGCCGCACATGAAGGATCTGCTGCCGCTCGGCGACGACGTGTTTGTGGAAGGCGGCTACATCCGCGTGTTCCAGGACGTGCGCGGCAAGTACGGCTCCGAAGGCGACTACGTGATGACCCGCCCGCTGCGTGGCGCACTCAATCCCAGCGCTGTGGATCACGCCACCGATGCGTGGGACACCATCGACTGGCTGGTCAAGAACGTCGCCGAATCCAACGGCAAGGTCGGCATGATCGGCTCGTCCTACGAAGGCTTCACCGTGGTGATGGCGCTGACCAACCCGCATCCCGCATTGAAGGTGGCCGCGCCGGAAAGCCCGATGATCGATGGCTGGATGGGCGACGATTGGTTCAATTACGGCGCGTTCCGCCAGGTCAACTTCGACTACTTCACCGGACAGCTCAGCAAGCGCGGCAAGGGCACCGGCATCCCGCGCCAGGGGCAGGACGATTACAGCAATTTCCTGCAGGCCGGGTCGGCCGGGGATTTCGCCAAGGCGGCAGGGCTGGAGCAACTGCCGTGGTGGCACAAGCTCACCGAACACCCGGCCTACGATGCGTTCTGGCAGGAGCAGGCGCTGGACAAGGTGATGGCGCGCACGCCGCTCAAGGTGCCCACGATGTGGCTGCAGGGGCTGTGGGATCAGGAAGACATGTGGGGCGCGATCCACAGCTACGCGGCAATGGAACCGCGCGACACGCGCAACACGCTCAACTATCTGGTGATGGGGCCGTGGCGGCACAGTCAGGTCAATGCCGATGGCGGGACGTTGGGCGCGCTCACGTTCGATGGCGATACCGCGCGTCAGTTTCGCCGCGACGTGTTGCGCCCATTTTTCGACCAATACCTGGTCGATGGCGCGCCCAAGGCGAGCACGCCGCCGGTCTTCATCTACGACACCGGCGAGAACCGCTGGGATCGCCTGCAGTCCTGGCCGCGCAGTTGCGACAAGGGCTGCGCGTCGGCGAGCAAACCGCTGTATCTGCAGGCCGGCGGCAAGCTGTCCTTCGACAAGCCCGCTGCCGGGCAGAGCGCGTTTGAAGAATACGTTTCCGACCCGGCCAAGCCGGTGCCGTTCGTGCCGCGCCCGGTGGATTTTGGCGACCGTAGCATGTGGACCACCTGGCTGGTGCACGACCAGCGCTTTGTGGACGGCCGGCCCGATGTGCTGACCTTCGTCACCGAACCGCTGACCGAACCGCTACAGATTGCCGGTGCGCCCGACGTGCACCTGCAGGCCTCCACCAGTGGCAGCGACAGCGACTGGGTGGTCAAGCTGATCGATGTGTACCCGGATGAGATGGCGTCCAGCCCGAAGATGGGCGGCTATGAGCTTCCAGTGTCGCTGGCGATCTTCCGCGGCCGGTATCGCGAGAGTTTCAGCACGCCCAAGCCGCTGGCGGCCAATCAACCGCTGGCGTTCGAGTTTGGCCTGCCCACCGCCAATCACACCTTCCAGAAAGGCCACCGGGTGATGGTGCAGGTGCAATCCAGCCTGTTCCCGCTGTACGACCGCAACCCGCAGACTTACGTGCCGAATCTCTTCTTCGCCAAGCCAGGCGATTATCAAAAGGCCACCCAGCGCGTCTACGTGACGCCGGAGCAGCCCAGCTACATCAGTCTGCCGGTGCGCTGACTGCACGGGCGCCGCGTGCCGGCGGCGCCCACAGGTCTTCCAGCAGCTGTGGGCGGCAGGCCACCCAGGCGGCGGCCAGCTGCACCACGATGCAGATCACCAGAAATCCGAACGGCGCTGTCCAACCGCCGCGATGCGCATGCAGCCAGCCGAACAGAAACGGCCCCAGGCAGCTCACCGCATAGCCCACGCCTTGCGAAAAACCCGAGAGCGCGGCCGAGCCCGCAGCAGTGCGGCTGCGTTGATTGACCAGCACCAGCGCCAGCGGAAAGGTGCTGGGCCCCAGGCCGAGCAAGGTCACCCACAGGATCGGCGCCGCCAGCGGTGCCCAGCACAGCCCGGCGAACGCGATCAGGTGGCAGGCCGCGCACAGCAGCACGATCGGGAACGGGTTGCGCATGCGCACTGCCAATGCCGGCATGGTCAACGCACCGACCATGCCCAGCGCGGCGAACAGCGCGACCATGGTGCCGCCGAATGCAGGCGAGGCGCCGGCCTCGCGCAGCAGCGTGGGGAGCCAGGTGAACATCGAATAGGTCACCAGCGAGGTCATGCCGAAGGTGATCGCCATGCTCCAGCCCAAGGCGGTGCGTGCGACCCGGCCTTCGGCCTCAGGGGTTGGCGTGACCGGCGCCGGGCCGGTCGCGCGCAGACGGCCCTGGTTGGTGTGCACCAGCGCCCAGGCCGCCAATGCAAGCAGCGCCGGCAGTACCCACACCACCATCGAGCTGCGCCAGCCCAGCGCGTCGGCCACCGGCACCGCCATCAATGCCGGCAACAGGGTGCCGACCTGCAGCACGGTGATGTACAGCGTGCTGACGCGGCCCACGCGGTCGCCGAAATAACGCTTCACCAACGGCGGCAACACCACGTTGCCCATGCCCATGCCGGCCAGCGCCACCAGCGAGCCCACCAGCAGCCCGCCAGTGCCCGGTAGCAGCGGGCGCAATACCAGCCCGAGCGTGGCCAGCGCCATCGACAACAGCGCCGTGCGCAGCAGGCCGAAGCGACGCAAGACGGCTGGCGTTGCAACGCCGGTCAAGGCAAATGCAGCGGTGGGCAACATGCCGAGCGCGCCCATGGTCGGCGCACCGAACGCGTATTCGTCGGCGATGCGTTCCAGCAGCGGAGTGAGTGAGGTCACCGCCGTGCGCAAGTTGAATGCGGACAACAAAATGGCGGCCAGCACCAAACCTCGCCCACGCAATTGGGCAGACGGGGACGAGGCGGCAGTGACAACAGACATGACAGACCATCCGCACCGTGCACAGCCGTGCGACGGCGCCTGAAAACACAAAACCGGCACTAGGCCGGTTTTGTGTTTTGAAACTGGTCGGGGAGACAGGATTCGAACCTGCGACCTCTACGTCCCGAACGTAGCGCTCTACCAGACTGAGCTACACCCCGAAGGAGCCGCGTATGTTACATAGGGAATGCGGAATCGGCAAGCATCTGTCGCAATTATTTTTCTTGCGGCCGATGCGCGCGCTCGGGCTCGCGTGCTTCGAACCACATGCCGTTGAGGACAGCGGCCAATGCCGCCAGGCCGGTGCCGAGAATCCAGGCGAAGTACCACATCGTTGTACTCCTGAAAAACGGTGAGAGAGTGAGAAGGCGAGCGCGGCTGCGACGATGTGCTCGCGTCACAGCCATTGCGTCAGCTAATACGCATTGGGATTGACTGAGAGTTCCTCGGCAGTGACCTTGCCCCTGAGTACGCGATACACCCACGCCGTGTAGGCCAGGATGATCGGCATGAAGACGGTGGTGGCCAGCAACATGATCCACAGCGTGAGGCGGCTGCTGGAGGCATCCCACAGCGTCAGGCTGGCACTCGGTGCAGTGGACGACGGCAGCAGGAACGGGAACAGCGCAAACCCCACCGTAAAGACAATGCCGACGATGGCGCTGCCCGACGCAATGAACGCCAGGCCGCCGCGTCGCGCGCGCAACAGCACTGCGCTCATTGCGAGCCCGAGCAGGCCGAGCAGCGGCGCCATCAAGGTGGCCGGCATGCTGCTGTAGTTGTGCAGCCAGCCACCAGCGGCCGTGAGTGCTGCGGTCTTGGCCAACGGATTGGTCTGTGCATCGGTCGCCAGCACCGATGTCACCGCATAGCCCGGCAAGCCAAGCGCCACCCAGACACCGGCTGCAGCAAACAACGCCAGCGCAGCCATCGCGGCGGTGCTGCCGACACGCGTGGCACGGTCGGCCACCGGTCCATCGGTCTTGAGCACCAGCATCGCCGCGCCGTGGGCGATCAGCATCGCCACGCTGAGCAGGCCAGCGAGCAAGGCAAACGGCTTCAGGAGCCCGAACAGATTGCCGGTGTAGAACGTGCGCATGCTGTCGTCGAAATGGAACGGCACACCCAGCACGACATTGCCAACCGCCACACCCATGATCAGCGCCGGAATCAAACCGCCGACGAACAATGCCCAGTCCCATGTACTGCGCCAGCGTTGATTCACCAGTTTGCCGCGGAACTTGAAGCCGACCGGCCGCAGGATGAGCGCAAACAACATCACGAACATCGCCAGATAGAAACCGGAAAAACTCACCGCATACAGCGGCGGGAACGCGGCGAAGATCGCGCCGCCGCCCAGAATCAACCACACCTGGTTGCCTTCCCAGACCGGGCCGACGCTGTTGATCACCAGGCGGCGTTCGGCATCGTTTTTGGCAACGAACGGCAGCAGCGCGCCGACGCCCAGATCGAAACCGCCCATCACTGCGTAACCGGACAGCAGCACGCCGAGTAGCAGCCACCAGATCACACGTAAGGTTGTGTAGTCGAGCAATACGAAATCCATCACGGTCTCTCCTGGGTTACGGTGCGCTGCCGGCCACGGCGCCCGAGCTCAAAGGTGGATGACTCAACGGGGTATGAGCTTGCGGCAGGGAAGGCGACGCGCTGGGTTGCGTCGGCGGGAACAGCACGTCCGGGCCACTGCGGATGGTCTTGAGCGATAACTTGATCGCGATCACTAGCAGCGTGGTGTACAGCGCGGTAAAGCCCACCAGCGTCAGCACGATCTCGTACAGATCCAGACCGGATGCGGCGTAGAACGTGGGCAACACGCCTTCCACCGCCCACGGCTGGCGGCCGTATTCGGCCACGAACCAGCCGCATTCGATCGCGATCCACGGCAGCGGCAGCGTCCACACCGCCAAGGTCAGGAACCAGCGCTTTTCCTGCAAGGTGTGTTTGCAGGCGAACCAGAACGCAATGGCGAAGAAGGCGATGAGATAGATGCCGATGCCGGCCATGATGCGAAAGGTCCAGAACAGCGGGAGTACGCGTGGCACGGTGTCCATCGCCGCCTGCGCGATCTGCTCGGGCGTGGCATTGCCGATATCGTCGCGGTAACGCTTCAGCAGCAAGCCGTGGCCCAGGTCTTGCCAATGGGCGCCGAAGACCTCGCGCGCTTCGGCATCATTGGTGTCGGCGCGGATACGCTGCAGCGCGCCGTAGGCGATCTGCCCACCGCGGATGCGATGCTTGGCACGCCCAACGAGTTCCAGGATGCCGGGGATGGGCGTATCCAACGAACGTGTGGCGATCAGCCCCATCAGATACGGAATCTTGATCGCGTAGTCGTTGCGATGGGTCTGCTGATTGGGAATGCCGAAGGCAGTGAAGTCGGCTGGCGCCGCTTCGGTTTCCCACATCGCTTCGATCGCGGCCAGCTTCATTTTCTGGTGCTCGTTGGCGGCGTAGCCGCTCTCGTCGCCCAACACCACCACCGACAGCGACGACAGCAGGCCGAAGGCCGCGGCCACGGCGAACGAGCGGCGCGCCATCTCGGCGTGCTTGCCGCGCAGCAGGTAAAACGCGCTGATCGACATCACGAACACCGCGCCGAGCACGTAACCGGCACTGACGGTATGCACGAACTTGGCCTGCGCCACCGGGTTGAACAGCACCGCCATGAAATCCACCACTTCCATGCGCATGGTGTCCGGGTTGAATACCGCTCCGGTCGGGTTCTGCATCCAGCCGTTGGCGATCAGGATCCATAGCGCGGAGAAGTTGCTGCCCAAGGCCACCAGCCAGGTGGTGATCAGATGCTGCACCTTGCTCAGGCGATTCCAGCCCAGGAAAAACAGGCCCAGAAAGGTCGCCTCGAGAAAGAAGGCCATCAGCCCTTCGATCGCCAGCGGCGCGCCGAAGATATCGCCCACGTAATGGCTGTAGTACGACCAGTTCATGCCGAACTCGAACTCCATCACGATGCCGGTGCCAACACCCATGGCAAAGTTGATGCCGAACAGCACGCCCCAGAACATGGTCATGCGCCGCCAGATCGGCTTGCCGGTCATGACGTAGACGCTTTCCATGATGCCGAGCAGGAACGACAGGCCCATGGTCAGCGGTGGAAAGATGAAGTGGTACATCGCGGTGACTGCAAATTGCAGCCGCGAGAGTTCGACAACGGTCGAGTCGATCATGGCGGGGTGGCCTGGTTGAGTATCGGTGAGCAACGTGGCCGATCATCTGCCGCCGCCGCGCTGCGCGCGTTGATCCAAATCAATGCGGCCCCGATCGGGTGCGGCACACTGTCCATCCCGCAGTGGACAGTGGCGACTTAGAGCAGCTAACAAAACTACTGTGCAGCCGCCAGGCGGACGCGGCCGGTGCTCGGAATCGGCATGTACCACCTGTACACTCCGGTTCCTCCGCGCCGTCCGCACCCACCTGACGACTGCTCGCTACGTGTTGTTAGCCGCTCTTACAATCGCCTGCGATGCACCGCCTGAAGAGAGCCATGTGAGCCAGCCCAGCGTGCAAGCCAGCGAAACTTCCGCCCAGCGCCGTCAACGCGGCCAATGGCTGGATGCGCTTGCCGCACCCGCTGCACGGGCCCGGCGGCTGTCCGGTGTGGCGGTGGCGCTGTCTGGCGTGTTGTTGCTTGCGCAATCGGCGGCCATTGCGTGGTTGGTGCAAGCGGTGCTGGTGCAGCACCTGGCGCTGGCACAGCTGCGTCATGTGGGCATAGGGTTGCTGCTCGCAATGCTTGGGCGCGCCGTGCTCACGGGGTGGGCGCAATCGCTGACCGGCGAAGTGGCCGATGTGGCCAAGCGCGAACTGCGGATGCGCATTGCGCGTCGGCTGGTGCAGCACGGGCCGCTGTGGTTACGCCGGCAACGCAGCGGTGAACTGGGCGAGTTGAGCCTGGCGCATACCGATGCGCTGGAAGGTTATTTCGTCGGCTATCAGCTGGCACGCACCGAGATGCTGCTGGTGCCGCCCGTGATCCTGATCGCGGTGTTTTCGGTTGACTGGGTGGTGGGTCTGGTGTTGTTGCTGACCGCGCCGTTGATTCCCTTCTTCATGATGCTGGTGGGGTGGGGCGCAGAAGCCGCAGGCCGCGAGCAACTCGGCGAGCTGGCACGGATGGGCGGGCACTTTGCCGATCGCTTGAAGGGGCTGGGCTTGCTGCGTGTGTACGGGCGCGGGGAGGCCGAATTGGGCGGAATCGCCGCAGCGGCCGAGGGCGTGCGCGAGTGCTCGCTCAAGGTACTGCGCATCGCGTTCCTGTCGTCCACGGTGCTGGAATTCTTCGCCTCGGTGAGCGTGGCCATCGTGGCCTTGTACTTCGGTCTGAGCTATCTGGGCATGCTCGACCTGCACGGGCTGCCATCGCTGGGCGCGGGCATGTTCTGCTTGCTGTTGGCGCCGGAATTCTTTGCGCCGTTGCGGCGTCTTGCAGCGCATTACCACGACCGTGCCAATGCGCTGGCCGCCGTGACCGAGGCCGAGCGGTTGCTGGAAGGTTTTGTGACCGAAGCCGATGCCATTGCCCCAGTTGCAGCGCCGCCGCCGCGCGCCTTGGAGCCTGCGCAGGCGCATGCGCCGTTGCTGCAGGCACGTGGTCTGGCGCTGCGTCCGCTTGGCGCGCCGCACACGGTGATCACGCAGTTTTCGCTGGACCTGCAGCCCGGTCAGCGCGTGGCGGTGATCGGTGCCAGCGGTAGCGGCAAGAGCACCTTGCTGGAAGGGCTGGCCGGCTGGCTGCCACCGGAAGCGGGCAGTGTGGTGCTGCGCCCGGGCACGCGTGTGGGCTATGCCACGCAGCGGCCGTATCTGTTTCACGGCAGCATTGCCGACAATCTGCGGCTGGCCGATCCGCAGGCCAGCGATGCGCAGCTGCAGGCAGTGGCCGATGCGGCGCAAGTCATGCGCTTTGCTGCCCAGTTGCCGGCGGGCCTGGACACGGTGATCGGCGAACGCGGCTTTGGCCTGTCTGGCGGCGAAGCACGACGTGTGGCATTGGCGCGGCTGCTGCTGCGCGCGCCGGATCTGCTGCTGCTGGACGAACCCACCGCGTTTCTCGACCCGGACACAGAAGCCGAATTGCTGCGCGCACTCGGGGTACTCGCACGCGGCCGTGCAGTGGTAGTGGCGACGCACAGCCCTGCAGTGATGCGCTGGGCCGATACGGTGATCGATCTGCGCGGCACCACCGTGACGGCAAGCGCGCCATGAGCGGCGCACGCCACGATCGTCTGAGCGAGGTGTTTCGCCGGCATGCCTGGCGCTTGCTGCTGTCCGCGCTGCTGGTGCTGGTCACGATGCTGGCCGGAGTGGGTCTGTTGAGTCTGTCCGGCAGCTTTCTCACGGCGGCGGCATTGGCTGGCGTTGCCGGCATGGGGGCAGGCTTCAATTTCTTCTCGCCTTCGGCAGGCATCCGCGCATTGACGTTTGCGCGCATCGTGTCGCGCTATGGCGAAAAACTGATCGGCCACGATGCCACCTTGCGTATCGCCCGCGATCTACGGGTGTGGTTCTTCCGTCGTGCGTTGCCGCTTGCGCCGGGGCGGTTGTCGGCCACGCGCACCGGCGATCTGTTGGCACGGTTGATGTCCGACATCGGGGAAGTCGATGGCCTGAGCGTGCGCGCGCTTGCGCCGCTGACGGCGCTGCTCGGCATCTGGTTGGCCGGTGCGGGTGCCGCTGCGTTGATCTATCCGCCGGCCGCGTTGTTGTTGCTGGCGCTTGGTGTGCTGATCGGCGGGCTGGTGCCCTGGCAGGTGGCACGTGGTGGCGCACAGCGCGAGCAGCTGCGCGCACAGCAACGCACGGCGTTGCGCACGCAGGCGTTCGAAGGTCTGGAAGGTGCAGCGGACCTGGCGGCGGTCGATGCGCAGGGTGCCTGGCTGCATCAGCTCGACGCTGCTGCGGCGGCCGTGATGGATGGCGACCGCGTGCAGCGCCGTCGATTGATCGCCGGCAACCTGCTGCATGCGGTGTGCGGGGCCATCGGTCTGGCCGGCATGCTGTGGCTCGCACTGCGCGCCGCCGAGCGTGGGCTGATTGCAGCGGACATGGCCGCAGGCCTGGTGTTTCTGACCATGGCGCTGCTGGAGGTATGGGCGGGTGCCGGGCTGGCGTTGCAGGCACTGCAAAGCGCGCGCGTCGCAGCGCGGCGCCTGCAGTCCATCGTCGCTCAAGCGCCGTCGGTCAGCGAGCCGGTGCAGCCAATCGACGTGCCACGCACGGGCACGCTGCACCTGCAGCAGGTGTCGTTTACATGGCCCGGTGGTGTGCGGCCGGTGCTGCACGCGCTCGATCTGACACTGGCAGCTGGCGAACGCATCGCCATCAGCGGCGACAGCGGCAGCGGCAAGAGCACCTTGTCGGCGCTGCTGCTGCGGCTATGGGACCCGCAGGCCGGGCAGGTGAGTTATGCCGGCATCGATCTGCGTCACTGTGCGCAGGCGCAATGGCATCGACGCATCGCCTGGTTGCCGCAGAACGCGCCGGTGTTTGCCGGCAGCGTGCGCGAGAATCTGGCCATCGGCGATGCCGATGCCGACGATGCCGCCATGTGGCAGGTGTTGCAGCAGGTGCGCCTGCACGACTGGGCCAGCGCGCACCATGGTCTGAACACCTGGGTGGGCGAAAACGGCGCCACGCTCTCCGCAGGCCAGGCACGCCGCCTTGCGCTTGCGCGTGCGCTGTTACGCGATGCTCCCATCCTGCTGCTCGACGAACCCACCGACGGCCTGGACGTGGACACGGCGCATGCCCTGTTGATCGATCTGTCCGCCGCGCTTGGCCAGCGCAGCCTGGTGATGATCACCCACGACAGCGTGCCTGCCGGCGTGGTGCAGCGGTGCTATCGCATGCGTGCCGGGGTGCTGGAGCCGCTGCCGTAACACGTGTTTGATCGGCGAGGGTTATCGCTGCGCAACCGCTGACGGCAGCTTGCAGCGCCTGCATTACATCGAGCGATGTACCGCCCATGCAAGCACCGCGCTGTTCGCGATTGCCGTGGCCCAGAAGGTGATCTGGAAAGAGGTCTTGCTGGATTTGTGCCGGAACAGCGACTGCGCCAAGAGCGCGCCCGGCCAGCCACCGAGCACTGCAATGCCGTGCAAGGTGGCCTCCGGCGTTCGTCGCTGGCCGCGGGTTGCCGCGGTCTTGTCGCGCCGGTAGGCGATCAGCGCCACGCTGCTGGCAACCGCATACCAGAGTGCCACCCAGACCGGCAGCAGGCCTGCTGCGACGATGCTGGCCATGCTCACCGCAAATAGCGCGGTCAGTGTCTTGCGCGGCACCATGCTGCGCGCGCCTGGCCTGGATCTGGAAATCAGCAGGCGTCCAGAAAAGCGCGCACCGCGGGGCCAAAGCGGGCGAAATCCACCAGAAACGCATCATGGCCTTGCGGCGAATCCAGGCCGATAAAGCGCGCATCCGCGCCGCCTGCACGCAGGCCTTCGGCAATCTGTTCCTGCTGCTGCACCGGGAACAGGATGTCAGTGTTGGCGCCGATCGCCAGCGCGCGTTCGATACGGATGTGTGCCAGGCCGGCCAGCACCTCGGCCTCGGTGGAGACGTCTGCGGCCGGCGTGCTGCCGATCTGCGTGCCGGCGGCCTGCGTGGCAGCGATCGAAGACCCATCCACATAATCGGCCAGATCGAACCAGTCCATCGAGCGGCTCAGATACAGATAGCAGTTGGGATCGAAGAAGCGCACGAAGCGACGCGCATGGCCTTCGAGATAGCTTTCGACCTGAAATTCCAGGCCGAACGGATCGTCGGCGGCCTGTTCGGAATCCAGCCGCACCCGGCCAAAGCGGCCGTCCCATTCCAGCGCAGAGCGGTAGGTGATCACGCCGAGTTTGCGTGCCATGCGCATGCCCGATTCCGGGTAGCGCGTGTCGTCGTAGTGGCCGCCATTCCAATGCGGATCCAACCGGATCGCCTCGCGCTGTAGCGAGCGTATGGCAATGGAAAACGGCAACGCCTGCGCGCTGCCAGAGATATTGATGTGGCTGCGCGCAATGCCGGGATGCCGCAGCAACAACGCCAACGCGGTCATGCCGCCCATCGAGTTGCCGATCAGGCAGGCGAGCTGTTCGATGCCAAGCGCACGCACGACATCGGCTGCGGCATCGGCGACATCCTCGATCGACAGATCCGGAAAGGTCAGGCGATACAACTGCCCGGTTGCCGGATCGATGGACGCAGGTCCGGTAGAGCCTTTGCAGCTGCCCAGCGAATTGACGCACACCACAAACCAGCGCTCGGTATCGATCGGCTTGCCCGGCCCCAGCATCGCGTCCCACCAACC
This sequence comes from Xanthomonas sp. Leaf148, assembly GCF_001423585.1. Taxonomy (GTDB): domain Bacteria; phylum Pseudomonadota; class Gammaproteobacteria; order Xanthomonadales; family Xanthomonadaceae; genus Xanthomonas. The sequence goes on from NZ_LMOP01000010.1 coordinate 327,263, forward strand.
CGGCTCGGGGTTGGCCTGATTTGCGGCTGCGTGCGCGTTAGGCGACAAGCCGGTGACGATCAGCACCGCGTTGCTGCGATCGGCCGCCAGCGTGCCCCAGGTTTCGTAGGCTACATGGGCCTGATGCAGCTCACCGCCGCGCTTCATCGGAAACGGCGACGGCAGTGCGTGGAATAACGTGCCTGCAGGGATGAATTCGGTCATGTCGCAATTCTATCCGGCGCAGCGGTGGGCGGCGTGGTGAATCGGGATGTGGACTCGGTTTGAGCCCTTGCGTGGTGTGATGCCAGCTTTTAACGCTGTTGATCTGCGGCTTGGTTGCAGGGCCCTTGCCCGCTCACCATCGCAGGACACGCTGCAAGTACGTCCATGTAAGCTCCGTGGCGGCATCCATGCCGCCAAGGGTCCTGCAACGGTGAGCGGACAAGGACCAGTCCAGACGGTCGGTGTGCTTGGTCAAGAGCCATGCGTGATGAGGCTTGTTGACTCATGATGCGCCGGCCCAAACTTCGACGCATGCCGAGCGACAAGCAGCTTTTCACGCGACTGCCGACCAACTATCTGGTGCGGTGTCCTTGCCGATTGCGGGACCGTTGGCGGCATGGATGCCGCCATCGAGCCCCCAGGGATGGGTTTACGGCGTGTCCCGCGAGCGGTGAGGGCACCGCGCCCTCAACTTCTTCGCATTTTGCTGCAGGGCCCTTGCCCGCTCACCATCGCAGGACACGCTGCAAGTACGTCCACGTAAGCTCCTTGGCGGCATCCATGCCGCCAAGGGTCCCGCGACGGTGAGCGGGCAAGGACCAGTCGAGACGGTCGATGCGCAGACTATCAACAGAGCAGTTGGTAACTGTCCGGCCCGGTTTGCTCGCTCTTCAACAAACCACCAGCGAACTATTTGGTGCGGTGTCCTCGCCGATTGCGGGACCGTTGGCGGCATGGATGCCGCCATCGAGCCCCCAGGGATGGGTTTACGGCGTGTCCCGCGAGCGGTGAGGGCACCGCGCCCTCGACTTCTTCGCATTTTGCTGCTGGGCCCTTGCCCGCTCACCATCGCAGGACAGGCTGCAAGTACGCCGCATCCATGCCAAGTAAGGTCTGCGACGGTGAGTGTGCAAGGACCAGTCGAGACGGTCGGTGTGCAGGTGCTGGCATGGAATGCTGTACGTGGCGAGCAATCAGCGCCCGATTACCAACTCCACATCCGCCTTGGCCGGCAACTCCACCGTCACCGGCGCACTTTCCACATCGTCGGCCTGGCGCATGGCGTTGCCGCTACGCGACAAGCGCGCCAGCACTTGCACGGTGTCCAGCGACGACAGGGTGCGGGTTGGCATCGGGCTGTCGCCATCGTCCAGGGTGATGGTCAACGGCAGCTCGCTGAGCGTGTGCTTTTCCACCGCAACCGGCATCGGCGTGCCGGCTGCGCGTGCGATCACGAATACGCTGGTGTCGCCAGGCAGGCCGGCACGCTGCGCGAACGCCGCATCCAGCGACACGCGCACGCTGATGCGCTTGCCGGCGGCGGATGTATCGGCCACAGGCGAGGGTGTCAGCGGCGCAAGTTTGGCTTCCTGCCGCGCAGCGTTGATCTGTTCGAGCAGGCCGGGCCGGGTGGCGGCGTCGACCACGCTCAGTAACGGCTCCCAGGTTGCGCTGGCCTTGGCTGGTTGACCGGCCTGACGCTGCACCACGCCGAGAAACCAGCGTGCGCGCTGATGGTCCGGTTGCACCACCAGCGCGTGTTCGAGCAGACGCATCGCCTCCGGGTCCGGGTGGCCGCTGTCGTCGGAGAGCATGCGCGACTGCGCGGCTGCCACCAGCACGTCCGGCTCGTCCGGGCGCAGCGCCACTGCGCGCGCAAACGCGTCGCTGGCCTCGGCGAATTTCTGCTGGCTGGACAACGAGCGCCCCAGCAACACCCAGCCTTCGGCCTGATCTGGGTTACGCGCCAGGGCGGTGCGCAGCTGCACGATGGCCTCGTCCAGGGTGCGTGGCGTGGCCGGGCGGTCGGCCACCTGTTCGATCGCCGATGGCGTGCCGACCAGCCAATACAAGGCCGCGCTTGCAGCCAGCAACAGCACCGCAACGCTGGCGGTCAGAGCGCGGGTTTCGCGCCACAGCGGGCGCAGCGCCACGCCGAAGGCGAGCAGCGCGACTAGCGCAACCGCAAGGACAAAGCCGACCATCACCACTCCTGCTCATCGGCGGGCAACGCGGGCGCCGCAGCGCTGCGTCGACGCACCACAACCATCACCACCACCCCGCCCAGCAACAACACCAGCAACGGGCCGAACCACAGCAGCCAGGTGCGCGATTCCACCTGCGGGCGATACAGCACGAACTCGCCATAGCGGGCGACCAGAAACTGCCGAATCTGCGCATCGCTGCGACCTTCGTGCATCAAGGCCAGTACCTCGCGGCGCAGGTCCTGCGCAATCTGCGCGTTGGAATCGGCCAGCGACTGGTTCTGGCACTGCACGCAACGCAGCTCGGCGGTCAGCGCATGAAAGCGCGCTTCTTCGGCCGCCGAGCGGTATTGCAGCGGTGACGGATCGCCGACCGGCTGGGCCAGGGCCAGCCAGGGCAACAGCAGCAGCGTAAGCAGCCAGGCGCGCATCATTGGGGGGCGTGCAGGTCCGGTGCGGCGGTGGGCGAGCGCTCGATCTTGCTCAGCATCGGAATCAACTGGGTGTCGATGATGGACTGGGTGAGCATGCCGCTGTATTTCCAGCGCACCACGCCGCGCCCGTCGACCAGAAAGGTTTCCGGCGCGGCAGCGATGCCGAAGTCGATGGCGGTGCGCCCGTCCTTGTCTGCGACCACCAGCAGATACGGGTTGCCCAGCTGCTCAAGCCAGCGCAAGGCATCGGCGCGCTCGTCCTTCCAGTTGTAGCCGATCACGCGCACGCGCTTGGTCAGCGCAAAGCGGCTCAATACCGGGTGTTCTTCGCGGCAGGCCGGGCACCAGCTGCCCCACACGTTGATGATGTACGGCGCGCCGCGTAGCTCGCGCGCATGCACCACGATGCTGGGGTCGTGCAGCAGCGGCAGCGCGAACTCCGGCGCCGGTTTGCCGATCAGGGCCGAGGGCAGGGCATCGCGATCGCCCTGACCGGAGCGCACCACCGCGTAGACCAGCAGCGCTGCAAGTGCGAGCAGCAGCACGATGGCGCCCACGAGTACAGCAGTGGGCAAGCGGGGCGAACGTGACTCAACCATCTTGGATCTCCGGAGAACGACGAAAACGCCGGTCGGCCGCGGTGACCAGGCCACCGAGCGCCATCAGCAACGCCCCCAGCCAGATCCAGCGGACGAACGGTTTGAGGTGGACGCGCACCGCCCAGGCCTGATTGCCCAGCGGTTCGCCAAGCGCGACATACAGGTCGCCGAACGGGCCGGGGCGGATCGCCGCCTCGGTCAAGGTCTGCCCGCCGCTGGCATAGCGCCGTTTTTCTGCATGCAGCACGCCCACCGGCGCATCGTCCTTGAACACCTGCAGGTTGGCGCGGTCGGAGACGTAATTGGGCCCGCGCAGTTCTTCCATGGTGTCGAAGTGCAGCGCGTAGCGGCCGATCTGCACCTGCTGGCCCGGCGCCAGCGCGACTTCGCGTTGCAGGCTTAGCGACTCCACCAACAAGGCACCGGCCAGAAACACCGCAACGCCAAGATGCGCCAGCACCATGCCCAGCATTTCGGCAGTGAACTTGCGCCCCTTGGCCGCGCGGCGGGTCCACAGAAAGCGCGCCGTGCCAAGCATCACCCACGCCGCGCCGGCCACGCCGATGGCGGCTTTGAGCTGCCCTTGCGGCGCCATGAACCAGGCCAGCACGCCTGCGGCAATCGCCAGGCCTGCCCACGGCGCCAGCATCGCCAGCGGCCGCGACGCCTGCTCACGCTGCCAGCGGGTGAGCGGGCCGAACGGCAGCAACGCCACCAGGGGGGCCATCAACACCACAAACAGGGTGCCGAAGTAGGGCGGGCCCACCGACAGCTTGCCCAGGCCCAGCGCATCGGCCAGCAACGGATACAGCGTGCCCAGCAGCACCATCGCGCAGGCGCAGGTGAGCAGCAGGTTGTTCAACAGCAGCAAGGTTTCGCGCGAGCTGCCGGCAAACGCGCGGCGCGGGTCGTTGCTGGCGGACATGCCCGGCGCGCGCAGAACGTACAGCAGCAATGCGCCACCGACCACGAGCAGCAGAAACACCAGGATGAACAGCCCGCGCGACGGGTCGGCAGCGAACGAATGCACGCTGGTCAGCACGCCCGAGCGCACCAGAAAGGTCCCCAGCAACGACAACGCAAATGCCGCAATGGCCAGCAGCAAGGTCCAGCTGGCGAAGCTGCCGCGTTTTTCGGTGACCGCTTGCGAATGCAGCAACGCGGTGCCGACCAGCCACGGCATGAAACTGGCGTTTTCCACCGGGTCCCAGAACCACCAACCGCCCCAGCCGAGTTCGTAATACGCCCACCAACTGCCCAGTGCGATGCCAACGGTGAGCATCGACCACGCCACATTCGTCCACGGCCGCGTCCAGCGCAGCCAGCGCGCATCCATGCGGCCTTCCAGCAGCGCGGCGATGGCAAAGGCGAACGGCACCGCAAAGCCGACGTAGCCGCAGTACAACATCGGCGGATGGATGATCAGCCCCGGGTCCTGCAGCAGCGGATTGAGGTCGGCGCCTTCCAGCGGCACCGGCAGCAGCCGCGCGAACGGATTGGAGGTGAACAACAAAAACGCAAGGAAGCCGATGCTGATCAGTGCCATCACCCCCAGCACGCGTGCGATCACCTGCGCCGGCAACTGCCGCGACCACACCGCCACCGCGCCGGTCCACAGCGCCAGCACCAACGTCCACAGCAGCAGCGAGCCTTCGTGCGCACCCCACACCGCCGAGTAGCGGTAGATCACCGGCAACAGGCTGTTGGAATTTTCGGCGACATAGCGCACTGAAAAGTCCTGCACCAAGAACGCATGCGTCAGCAGCGCGAAGGCCGCGGCGATCAGGCCCAGCTGCACCAATGCTGCCGGGCGCGCCACCGCCATCCAACTGCTGCGCCCGCGCTGCGCGCCAGCCAGCGGCAATGCGGCTTGCACCAGCGCGACCAGCAGGGCCAGGACCAGCAGAAAGGTGCCGAGCTCAGGAAGCATGGGGAACTCGGGATTGGGAGCAAAGAGCCGTAGACCGCTGCCGCGAACCGGCAATCAAGAACCGGAGCAGGCCTGACACAGGGGCGTTACCGGAACACGTGTTTCCTATCGTGCTGCGATGTTTTGTCGGAACACGCAGCGTCAATCTTGCGGTGCCAGGTTGCTTGGTGTGCGCGGCCGCGCGGCGGCGTGCTGCCTGGCGGAACTTAAGCGACAGCATCAAAGACGGGTAAGCCATCAACGCGGCACGATCCGCGCCGATGTCAGGGCTCTCACTTGCCTGCGCTTGCCGGTGATCCGGTCTGCCGCCACTGCTTCCTACCGTCACTGCGTCACCTTGCCTGGGGCCACCTGGTGCTTGCGATGCGCGCTGCCCATCTTGTCGGCCACTTCCTTCGGCATATAGGTTTCATCGTGCTTGGCCAGCACGTCTTCGGCCACGAACACGCCTTGCTGCATACGACCGGTGGCGACCACGGCCTGACCCTCGCGGAACAGGTCCGGCAGGATGCGGTCATAACGCACCGCCAGCTGCGCGTCGCCGTCGGTGACGCGGAACTGCGCTTCCAGCGAACCGGAGGCGCGTTTAAACGAGCCTTTTTCGACCATGCCGCCGAGCCGGAACCGGGCGTGGTCGCCGGCATCGCCGCGCAATACCTCCGACGGCGTGTACAGATACGCCACGTTGCGCTGCAAGGCCATCGCCACCAGCGTTGTCGCAAGACCAGCGGCCAGCACCAGCGCCAGCACCAGCCACAGCCGGCGGCGACGTTGCGGGTTCATCGGGTCAGCTCCGCATCGCTGGGCACCGTGCGCTTGCGCTCGCGCAGGCGGCGCGCTTGCGCGATCTTCAGCGCACGACGCACTTGCCAGCGGCCGGCGATCAGGTCCCACAGCAGCACCAGCACAAACACCGCGTAGGCGGCGATCACGTAAGGCAGATAGCTCATGCCGCGCCCTCGGCATCGCGCACGATCCAGGCCTTGCCGGCCTCGCGGCGCAGGTTGTCGGCGCGCGCGCGGGTGAGCAGCGACCCGGCGAACCAGAACTTGGTGCCGATCACCATCAACCAAAGCGGCAGCAGCATGCTGGCATCGATGGTGGACGGGCCGAGCAGCCGAATGCTCTGACCCTGATGCAGCGAGTTCCACCACACCACTGAATAGCGGATCACCGGCAGCAGCGCCACGCCGACGATCGCCAGTAACGCGGCCGCGCGTGCGGCTTGGCGACGGTCGTCGATGGCGTGATACAGGCCGATCACGCCCAGATACAAGAACAGCAGAATCAGTTCGGTGGTCAGGCGCGGGTCCCAGTCCCACCAGGCGCCCCACATCGGCTTGCCCCAGATGCTGCCGGTGAGCAGCGTGATCACGGTGAATGCCGCGCCGATCGGTGCGCATGCCATTGCCAGGATCTCGCACACCTTGATGCGCCAGATCAGCGCGATCGCCGCATACACCGCCATCAGCCCGAACACGAACAAGCTCATCCACGCGCTCGGCACATGGATGTAGAGAATGCGGAAGCTGTCGCCTTGCTGGTAGTCGGCCGGCACCGCAAACAGCGCCTGCCACATGCCTGCGCCCAGCAGCAATGCCGCCAGCGCGTAGCACCACGGCGCCCAGCGCGCGGTAAATCGGTCGAAGATCGGAGGTGAGGCGACTTGGTGGAACCAGCGGACGACGACGTTCATGCGATGGCGATGGCTCTTGGCGTGGCGATGGCTTTTTGCATGGAGACAGCTCTCGGTACGACACCGCCGAACGACTTACGGTGTCCCATCAATGGCGCATCTGCAACATCGATCAGCTGAGCGAAATCCGGATCGCCGCCGCTGCCGCCAACGGTGCCAGCACAATGCCGATCACCAATCCGGCGCCCAACAACAACAACGCACCCACCGCATCCTGTCCTTGCCCGCTGGCCGCAACGCTGCCGGCGCCGAACACCAGCACCGGCACATACAGCGGCAACGCCAGCAACGCCACGAGAATACCAGAGCGTTTCATCGTCACCGTCAGTGCCGCAACCACTGCGCCGAGCAGACTCAATAACGGTGTACCCAATGCCAACGATGCCAGCAGCACCGGCAATTGGTCATGTGGCAGGTGCAGCAATTCGCCCAGCAACGGCGTCACTGCGATCAGCGGCAAGGCGCTGGTCGCCCAATGCAGCAGCACGCGCACGGCGATCAACCACGCCAGCGGCACCGGTGCCAGCAACCATTGCTCCATCGAGCCGTCTTCCACGTCGCTGCGGAACAGCGCGTCCAGCGACAGCAGGCCGGCCAGCAGCACCGACAGCCACAGCACCGCCGGCGCGGCCTGCGCCAGCAGGTCCGGGCGGCCACCCAGGCCCAGCGCAAACAACACCACGATCAGCAGCGCGAACAAGGCCGGCTGCAGCGCGTCGCTGCGACGGCGCCACAGCAGTTGCAGATCGCGACGCAGCAGCGCGCGCGCGGCCTGCAGCAACGATGGTTGTGGCGACGGCGGCGTGCTCATGCTGCGGCCTCCAGGGTGAGCATGCGGGTGCGCACCGGCGGGGCCGCATAGGCGCCATGCGTGGTGACCAGCGCCGCGCCGCCACCGCGCAGATGCGCGGAGATCATCCGGTTGACCAGGGTGATGCCGTCCAGATCGAGGTTGGCGTAGGGTTCGTCCAGCAGCCACAACGGTGCAGGCGACAACCACAGCCGCGCCAGTGCCAGCCGCTTGCGTTGCCCGGCCGACAACTGCCGCACCAGGGCATCTTCGTAGCCGGCCAGGCCCACGATGGCCAGCGCGCTGCCGGGCATCTGCTTGGCCCGCCGGCCATGCAGGCCACACAGAAAGTGCAGGTTTTCCAGGGTGCTCAAATCGGCCTTCAGGCCGGGCAGGTGCCCCAGGTAGGCCATGAAGCGACTGCGGTCGCTGCGCCGGGCGGTCTTGCCGTCGATCTGGATTTCGCCGTGTTCCACATGCAGCAGGCCGGCCAGCACCCGCAGCAAGGTGGTCTTGCCGGCGCCGTTGTCGCCCTGCACCAGCAGGGCTTCGCCGGCATCGACATGGAAATCCAGCGGGCCGAAGACCGGCTCCTCATTGCGGCTGAAGGCCAGCGCGCGCGCCGCCAGCAGCGGGGGCGCAGTGTGCAGCGGTTCGATCATCGGCGCAGCGGGCTCCCGTCGCAGGACGGCATGGGGAAGGGCGGGACAGGGCGCGCATTGTAGCGACGATGGCCGCGGCACGGGCGCACCGCAGCGGCGCGATGTGTCCGGGAACGCTGTTTTGCGGCGAGCCTGGCGCAACCGCGCGGCCGCTTTGCGTACACTCGCGGTCCCCCGTTTCTTGTTCCGGACAGGCACGATGCCCCTCACGACCAAGCTGCCCAAGGTGGGCACCACCATCTTCACCGTCATGTCGCAGCTGGCGGCCGAACACGGCGCGGTCAACCTGGGACAGGGCTTTCCCGATTTCCCGGTGCCGCAGCGCCTGGTTGATGAGTTGGAAGCGGCCATGCGCGCCGGCCACAACCAGTACCCGCCGATGACCGGTGTTGCGTCGCTGCGGCAGGCCATCGCCGGCAAGGCCCAGCGCTGCTACGGCGCACAGGTCGACGCCGACACCGAAATCACCGTTACCAGCGGCGCCACCGAAGCGATCTTCAATGCCATTCACGCCGTGGTACGGGCCGGCGAAGAAGTCATCGTGCTGGACCCGGCCTACGACTGCTATGAGCCGGCGATCGATCTGGCCGGCGCGCGCGCGGTGCATGTGGCGCTGCACCCGCAGACATTTGCGGTCGATTGGCAGGCGCTGCGCGCGGCGATCACGCCGAAGACGCGACTGCTGATGATCAACTCGCCGCACAACCCGTCCGGCGCGATGCTCTCGGCCGAGGACATGCAGACGCTGACCGAACTGCTGCGCGGCACCGAGATCTTCTTGCTGTCCGACGAAGTCTACGAGCACATCGTGTTCGACGGCCGCCGCCACGAATCGGTGCTGCGCTGGCCGGAACTGCGCGAGCGCGCGTTCGTGATTTCCAGTTTCGGCAAGACTTACCACTGCACCGGCTGGAAGATCGGCTATGCCATCGCACCGCCGGCGCTCACCGCCGAATTCCGCAAGGTGCATCAGTACAACACCTTCACCAGCTTCGGCCCGGCGCAGCACGCGTTCGCCGCGATGATCCGCGACGAGCCCGAGCACGACGAGCAGCTTGGCGCGTTCTATCAAGCCAAGCGCGACCGCTTCCGCGAGCAGCTGCTGACCACGCGCCTGATACCGCTGCCGGTGCCGGGCGGCTATTTCCAGCTGGTGGACTATTCGGCCATCAGCGATCTGCCCGACACCGAATTCGTGAAGTGGCTGACGATCGAAAAAGGCGTGGCTGCGATTCCGTTGTCGCCGTTCTACGAACAGGCACCAGCCGGTCAGCGACTGGCACGGCTGTGCTTTGCCAAGAACGACGCGACATTGGATGCGGCGATCGAACGTTTGCAGAAGCTCTGAGGGCCGGGAATGGGGAATGGGGAATGGGGAATCGTAAGAGCGTTACTGGACGCCTTCTCGATTCCTGCCGGCCCGGGAGAGGGAATCGTGAGCCCGTCGCTGGTGTCCTTCTCGCCCCTCCGACGTTGTCACCCACATAGCGCACAGACACCACCACACTCGCTCTACCAATTCTCGATTCCCGACTCCCCATTCCCGAGCCTTCAATGCACGACCTGCGCATCTCCCTGATCCAAGGCGATACCCGTTGGCATGATCCGGCCGGCAATCGCGATTATTACGCTGCGTTGCTGCAGCCGTTGGCCGGGCAGACCGATCTGGTGATCCTGCCGGAGACCTTCACCAGCGGGTTCTCCAACGAGGCCATCGACAAGGCCGAAGGCATGGATGGGCCGACCGTGGAGTGGGTGCGTGCTCAGTCGGCACGGCTGGGTGCTGCGGTCACCGGGAGCGTGCAATTACGCACGCCCGAAGGCGTGTTCAACCGGCTGCTGTGGGCCACACCGGACGGGGCGCTGCAGTATTACGACAAACGCCATCTGTTCCGCTTCGGCAACGAGCATCTGCGCTACGCGGCCGGGCGCGATCGCCTGTGCGTGGACTGGAAGGGTTGGCGGATCAATCCGCAGGTGTGCTACGACCTGCGCTTTCCGGTGTTCTGCCGCAATCGCTTCGATGTCGAGCGGCCGGGCCAGCTGGATTTCGATCTGCAATTGTTCGTCGCCAACTGGCCGTCTGCGCGCGCGTATGCATGGAAGACGCTGCTGCGCGCACGCGCGATCGAAAACCTGTGCTTTGTGGCAGCGGTCAACCGCGTCGGTGTGGATGGCAATCAGCTGCATTACGCCGGCGACAGCGCAGTGATCGATTTCCTCGGCCAGCCGCAGGTGGAAATCCGCGAGCAGCCGCAGGTGGTCACCACCACCCTCAGTGCCGCGGCACTCGCCGAGCACCGTGCACGCTTCCCGGCAATGCTGGATGCGGATACGTTTGTGATCAGGGATTAGAGATTAGGGATTGATGCAAGCAGCCAAGGCACAGCCGTCCGCTCGCCTGCCGTTGCCAATCCCCAATCCCGACTCCCCAATCCCGGCTACTCAGCCAGCCGAATTTCGTAAAGCTGCGGCCAACGCTTGCCGGTGACGAATAGCCGATCGTGTTCGGCGTCGTAGGCGATGCCGTTGAGCACATCGTTGCTGGGGTCGGTCAAGGTGTCGGCATCGGGAACCAGCGCCTTCAAGTCGATCCAGCCGATCACCTTGCCGCTGGCCGGGTCGATCCGTGCGATGCGGGTGGTGAGCCAGACATTGGCCCACAACTCGCCCTTGACCCATTCCAGTTCGTTGAGGTTGTCCAACGGCTTGCCACCGGCGGTGACCTTGATGGTGCCGGTCTCCTGCAGCGTTTGCGGGTCCAGCCGGCGGATGCGGGCAGTGCCATCGCTCATGTACAGGTTGCGGTTGTCGCTGGTCAGCGCCCAGCCTTCGCCGGCGTAGGCGAAGTGCGAGCGCGGTGTCAGCGTGGCCAGGTCGTAGACGAAGCCCCGCTGGTTACGCCAGGTCAACTGAATCAGCCGGTCGCCCCAGGCCACGATGCCTTCGCCGTAGTAGGGCGAAGGCGTATCGGCCTGCTGCAGCACGCGGCCGGTTTCCAGCTCGACCTTGCGCACGCTGGAGTGGCCCAGCTCGCCGGTGCTCTCGTACAGATGCCCGTTGAGATAGAGCAGGCCTTCGGTAAAGGCAGCGGTGTCGTGCGGATAACGATTGACGACGGTATAGCCCCGGGTCGGAATCGTCTCGCCGCAATGCGCGAGCGACGGCAGCAACAGGGCGGCGAAGAGCAGTCTGTGGGCGATGCGTGACATGCGCGGATGATCCCACGGCGCGGCCGCTTCTGCAGCGCCACCCCTTGCGAGGCCCCGAGATAATGATTCGCTGAACGCGCGTTGGAGAGGTGCCGCCACCTTGTCGCGGCTGCCACATCGGCGCTGCTAGTCTCCGGCCACGTCCACCACCGGCAACGCACACATGATCAAGTCACTGTCTCTTTTTGCACTGCTTGGCGCGGCAACGCTTGCGCCGCAGGCACAGGCCGCCGGCAATATCGATTGCCAGCTGAAGTTCAACCTGTCCGGCTGGTCGGTGTTCTACAAGACCGCCAGCGGCACCGGCACCATCACCTGCGACAACGGGGCGGTCATTCCGGTCAAGATTTCCAGCAAGGGCGGCGGTCTGACGGTGGGCAAGTCCAAGATCACCGGTGGCCGCGGCTCGTTCTCCGGCGCCTACAGTCTGAATGACCTGTTCGGCACCTATGCCTCTGCCGAAGCGCATGCGGGCGTGGTCAAGTCCAGCACCGCGCAGGTGGTCACCAAGGGCGATATCTCGCTCGCGCTCGCCGGTACTGGCGAAGGCGTCGACCTGGGCGTTGCGGTCGGCAACTTCGTGATCGAACGCCGCAAGTAATGCGCGGGAGTTCTGGCAGCAGGTAGCGACGCCGCATGCGGTTTGCATGGTTGCGTTGCCGCCGATGTCAGCTGCGGGCAGCGGTTGGCGAATGAGATCGACCAGGTTGCACCGACCCATCGATCGAAGCGGCAACCACGTCGACCTCAATAAAAAACGGCCCCTCGCGGGGCCGTTTTTTTTAGTGCATGCAGCGTGGATCAGCGGCCGCGATTGCCGCCGCCAGGCGGACGACGGTTGCCGCCACCGGGCGGACGACCGCCCGGGCCACGCGGTGCACCACCGGGACCACCCGGTCCGCGCGCGCCGCCACCCGGACCGCCGGGGCCGCGATTGCCGGCCGCAGGTCCGCGGTTACCGCCCGGACCCGCCGGACGGCCGCCGCTCGGGCGGCTGGCAGGACGCGCGGCGCCATACGGGCTGGAACCCGGATTGGCATGATCGGACGGGAAGCTCGGCGCATTGCCCGGGTGACCATAGGGATGCTTGCGCTGCCCCTGGCCTTGACCCTGCGACTGACCTTGTCCACCGCCGCCGCCAGCAGCGCCACGGCCTTGACCCTGACCGCCGGCACCAGGACGCGCGCCGCCCGGACCCTTCTTGGCATACGGACGTGCCTGGCCGGTGCCAGGACCGCTGGGGCCGGCGTTGCGGTGGCCGCTCGGGCCGGTGCTCACGCCATCGGGCACATACCAGCTACGGAACGCGGCCGGGTTGCCATCCGGCAGTGCGCGGTCGCCCTTGCCGGGTGCGCGCGGCTTGAACGGGCGCTGCTGCGACTGCCGCGCGGCTGCTTCACCGCTGACGGTGAGACCACCCTTGAAACCGCCGGGCTTGCCGCGACCGCGGCCACCGCGATCGTCACGCGGGTTGTCGAAGCGACGCAGCTCGCGGCCTTCATCGGCGCCGGAGGTTTGCCCATTGACGTAGGCATTGCTGCGGCCATCGCGCGAGACGTGCACGGTCGACTTGGCAGCGCGACGCTGGCCGATCACCGGCTGCAGGGTCAGTGCCGACGGCGCGCCTTCTTCGAGCTTGAGCTCGGCGCGCAGGGCGTCGACCTTTTCCTGCACCACTTCCACCGACTGCCCACGCAGCAGTTCGCGCGGCAGCGAGATTTTGCCGTAGCGGCTGCGCTTGAGGCGACTGACCTGGCAGCCCTGCGATTCCCACAGACGGCGCACTTCACGGTTGCGGCCTTCCTTGACCACCACGCGGAACCAGTCGTGCGAATCGGTGCCGCCGATACGGTCGATTTCGTCGAACTTGGCGCCGCCGTCTTCCAGCAGCACACCGCGCGACAGGCGCTCGATGATGGCGTCGGAGACGTTCTCTTCGCCTTCCGGTGCACGCACGCGGACCACGTATTCGCGTTCGACCTCGTAGGAGGGGTGCATCATCGCGTTTGCCAACTCACCGTCGGTGGTCAGCAGCAGCAGGCCGGTGGTGTTGATGTCCAGGCGGCCGATGGCGATCCAGCGCGAGCCCTTCAATGCCGGCAGCGACTCGAACACGGTCGGTCGGCCTTCGGGATCTTCGCGCGTGGTCACTTCGCCTTCGGGCTTGTTGTAGATCAGCACGCGCGAGGGTTCGGTCAGCGCGCTGGCCACGAAACTGCGGCCGTCCAGCTCGATCTTGTCGCCGCTGCGCACCGACATGCCGGTCTGCGCGACGGCGCCATTGACCTTGATCAGGCCATCGGCAATGCGCTGCTCGAGCGCGCGGCGCGAGCCCAGGCCGGCCTGGGCCAGCACCTTGTGCAGGCGCTCTTCCAGCTTCGGCGCTTCGGGCGCGCTGTCGCGCTTGAGGGAAAGCTTGTTCAACGACAGCTTGCGGGGGGTGTCACTCATGTGTCTGGCTCCGGCCGACGCGTTGTGGGTCGGCCTCTGGGTCGGAATCGGCTTCGTCAACAGCCACGGTCGTCGTCGCGACGGCGTTGTCTTCGTCTTCGTTCACTGCATCCGCGCGCGTGCCCGGCGCGGTGTCGGGGTCGCCCTCGCGGGCGCTGTCTGGGTCTGGCGTGTGTTGCGTGTGCTGCGCCGAGGAGGCCTCGGGGTGGTGCGGTGTGTCGTCGCTCGGCGCGTCGGCGGTGTCGTCTGCCGTGCCGGCGTCGGCTACTTCTGTATCGGCGTCGTCGTCGGCGCTGGATGCCTGGTCGTCATTGGTGCTGTCGCTGCCGACATCACCATCAACATCGGTGCCGGCATCGATGTCGTTATCTATTTCAATCGAACGATGCGAATCCGCTGCAACGTCCGAGTCGCTTTCGCTGTCGGTCGGCGCACTACCGCTTGCGTCAACGGAAGTTTCGGCATCTGCATCGGACGCAGCGGCAAGCGCCGTCTCCGTCTCCGACGCATCCGATGCATGCTCATCGGCGTCGGCGTCGGCGTCGGCGTCGGCGTCGGCGTCGGCGTTGCCACCATCCGCGTCGGACGCCCCTGCATCGGCCTGGCCTTGCGCCGCATCCATCGCTGCCGAGGCCGGCACCACGCCATCCAGCTGACCATCGCGGTCCAGCGGCAGCTGCGGTTCCAGTTCGGCAATGTCCTTCAACTCAGACAATGGCGGCAGCTCGTCCAATCGCTTGAGCCCGAAGTAATCCAGAAAGCCCTTGGTGGTGCCGAACAGGGCCGGCTTGCCGGGCACGTCGCGGTGGCCGACCACGCGGATCCACTCGCGTTCTTCCAGGGCCTGGATGATGTTGCTGCTGACCGCCACCCCGCGCACCTGTTCGATCTCGCCACGCGTGATCGGCTGGCGATAGGCGATCAACGCCAGGGTTTCGAGGGTGGCGCGGGTGTACTTGGTGCGGCGCTCGGTCCATAGACGGGCGACCCAGCCGTGCACATCTGCCTTGACCTGGAAACGAAAGCCCGAGGCCACCTCGACCAGCTCCACGCCGCGCTCGGCGCAGCCCTCGCGCAGCAGTTCCAGCGCGCGCTCGACGCTGCCGGGCGGTGCCGGCTCTTCTTCCGGAAACAGGCCCTGCAGCTGCGCCAGCGTCAGCGGCTGGCTGCTTGCCAACAGGGCGGCTTCGATAATGCGGGTGATCAGCGCTTGATCCATTCGGTGATCGGCTTCAGATAGGTTCGTTGGCAGCGTCGCTGTCATCGAATTCGCTGGAGAATTGCAACGGCGCATTGGTGTTGCCCAACGCCAGCGACTTCACGTAGATCGGCGCCAGCGGCGCCTCCTGCACGATGTCCAGCAACTGCTCCTTGGCCAATTCGAGCAGCGCCAGGAAGGTGACCAGCACGCCGAGCTTGCCTTCTTCGGCAGTGAACAGCGATTCGAAGCGGTAGAACTTGCCGTCGTCCAGGCGGCTCAGCACATCGCCCATGCGCTGGCGCACACTTAGCGCCTCGCGCTTGATCGCATGGCCGGTGAACAGCTCGGCGCGCTTGAGCACGTCGTACAGCGCCATCAGCATTTCTTTCAGCTCCACCGGCGGCGGCAGCTTGACCGCTGCACGCTCGGGCAGATGCGCCTGCACCGGCGCGCTGTCACGGCCCATGCGGGGCAGGGTGTCCAGGTCTTCGGCGGCCTGCTTGAAGCGCTCGTATTCCTGCAGACGGCGCACCAGCTCTGCGCGCGGGTCGTCCTCTTCGCCTTCCTGGCTGGGTGGGCGCGGCAACAGCATGCGCGACTTGATCTCGGCCAGGATTGCAGCCATCACTAGATATTCGGCCGCCAGTTCGAAACGCAGTTCCTGCATCACGTTGATGTAGTCCACGTATTGCCGGGTGATCTCGGCGACCGGGATATCCAGGATGTCCAGGTTCTGACGGCGGATCAGGTACAGCAACAAATCCAGCGGACCTTCGAACGCGTCCAGAATCACTTCCAGCGCATCCGGCGGGATATACAGATCCTGCGGGATCTGCAGTACCGGTTGCCCATGCACGACCGCCAGCGGCATTTCCTGCTGCTGTGGGTGAGCGCTTGCGGCTGGCGGAGTCGCGGCGTGCGCGAGTTCGGAATTCATCAGGTCGACATCGGGTCTTACGGTCGCCGGCCGCGGTCTGAGCCGCGCCTGCAGGGCTTTGCCTTGAGTTATTGCGATCAATGTCGTGCCTGTTTCGGCACGATCCCACAAATTCACATACGCCGATCCACATACCATCAGGCGCCGCGTGGCATGCGGCGACGGAACAGCGAGGAGGTCGTCTACGCGAGCCGGCGGTGGGCAGCGAATCGGTCGTCGAATGAGGCGTGGGGCCTGGGCCGACGGGCCGCTGCGTCCGGTTGCGTGTGCAGTAAGCGTCAAGGGTAATGCGTGCGCGGGGGCGGTGTCCAGCGCTGACGCGGCTAGAATCCCTGCGACGATCTTCAAGTTCTGGGTGAGGTGGCATGTGTGGTACGTAATCGAAGGGTATGACGGGGTCGACGCATTGGCCGCGCGTCAGCAGGCGCGACCGGCCCATCTGGCGCGTCTGCAGGCGCTGGCCGCTGCGGGGCGGTTGCTGGTAGCGGGCCCGTGCCCGGCCATCGATGCGGAAGATCCGGGCCCGGCCGGTTTCAGCGGCAGCGTGGTGATCGCCGAGTTCGATGCGTTGGAAGACGCGCGCGCCTGGGCCGATGCCGATCCCTATGTGGCTGCGGGCGTCTACGTGCGCACAGAGGTCCGGCCGTTCCGCCGGGTACTGCCATGAGTACTGCCATGAGCCGGGTCGAGCGGATTCGCCAGGCGCTGCAATCGGCGTTGGCGCCTACCGAGCTGGAGGTGGTGGACGACAGCCACCGGCATGCCGGACACGCCGGCGCGCGCGATGGGCGCGGACATTTCAATGTGCGCGTGGTCAGCGCAGTGTTTGCCGGCAAGCCGCCACTGGCCCGTCACCGTGCGGTCTACGCTGCGGTGGGAGAGATGATGCAGACCGACATCCATGCCTTGTCGATCGAGGCGCTCGCGCCGGGCGAGGCGGGGTAAAGCGAACCCGCTGGACCAAACCACCGTCGCAGGAGCGCACCCGGGTGCGACGGGCATTGTCGATAACGCCCGCCGCGCCCGGGTGCGCTCCTACGTCGGTAGGGCCTGCGCGCCCATCGATGCAGCAACCCAACCAGCCCAAACGTGATCGACGTTCTGCTTCGTTTGTGGACACGTGGGTGCCGATTTGTTGCGTCGCAGCACATTTATTCACACCTCCATCACTTGCAGGCGCTTGATCTGTAAGCGTTTTCACAGGTGTGAAGATAGGGGTTTACGCCCGCTTATGAAAACGCTTACAGTCCGCGCCAGTTTTGGGAAGTCGGTCGCGGAGGGCGACACGAATGGCCAAGGGTGCGGTCACCATCAAAGATGTCGCTCGGGAAGCACAGGTCTCTGTCGCTACCGTGTCGCGTGCGCTCAATGGGCACGACAACGTTGCCGGGCCGGTGCGCCGGCAGGTCATGGAAGTGGCCGAGCGGCTGCGTTACAGCCCGCATGCAGCAGCCCGCAGCCTGAGTAGCCGGCGGTCCCAGACCCTGGGCGTGGTGCTGCCCGACCTGTATGGCGAATTCTTTTCCGAGTTGATCCGCGGCATCGATGGCGCGGCGCGCGCTGCCGGCCAGCACTTGCTGGTGTCCAGCTATCACGGCGACCCGGAAGCCCAGGGCAGGGCGCTGCGGTCGATGCGTGGACGCGTCGATGGCTTGCTGGTGCTCTCTCCCTACGCCGAGCAGCCGGGCTTTCTCACCGATAACCTGCCGCCGTCGCTGCCGACGGTGCTGATCAATGCGCATCTGCCCGGCGCCGGTTATCCGGTGCTGAGCATCGATGACCATGCCGGCGCCATGGCCATGACCGAGCATCTGCTGCGCGCCGGCCACCGGCGCATCGCCTTCATCGGCGGGCCGGCGCTCAATTTCGATGCGCGCGAACGCCTGCGCGGTTTCCGCGACGCGATTGCCGGGTTCGGCGACCAGGCGCAGGGAATGGAATATGCCGGCGACTTCGATGAAGCCTCCGGCCATCGCGCCGGGCTGGCAATGCTGGCCGCCGGCACCTTGCCCGATGCGGTATTTGCCGCCAACGACATGACCGCGCTCGGCTGCCTGTACGCGTTTGCGCAGGCCGATGTGTCGGTACCCGGCGATGTGGCATTGGCCGGATTCGACGACATCCCGCTGGCACGCTTCGTCCATCCGGCGCTGACCACGATGCGGGTCAGCATCGCGCGCCTGGGCGAGCAGGCGATGACCCGATTGATGCGGCTGGTGGAACTGCCCGGCCATGACGACGGTATCCGCCAACTGCTCACGCCCGAGCTGGTGATACGCGCTTCCTGCGGTGCCGGCGAGCCCGGCCCCTGACTTTCGCGGACGTTCTGTCCGCTCCCGCTGCTCCCCCGCAGCGGTCGTTCCTGCTGGTTTGCAACACCACAACAACAATTTGTACCGATCCCTGGAGGGACCAATGCGCCACCACCACCCCCATTCCGCACGCCCGGCGCGCAAGCTGCTCAGCTGTGCCCTGGCCAGCTGCCTGCTCCTGGGCGCCGCGCCTGCATTTGCGCAGAGCACTGCCGCGACCATCCGCGGCCAGGTCACCGTCGACTCGGCACCTGCGGCGCAGGCCCAGGTAACCGCGACCAATCTCGCAACCGGCCTGACCC
This sequence comes from Xanthomonas sp. Leaf148, assembly GCF_001423585.1. Lineage (GTDB taxonomy): Bacteria > Pseudomonadota > Gammaproteobacteria > Xanthomonadales > Xanthomonadaceae > Xanthomonas. The sequence continues at coordinate 345,978 of NZ_LMOP01000010.1, forward strand.
GTAGCGTGCAGGTCAACAATGGCGGTTACTCGGTCGGTGGTCTGCCGCCGGGCTCGTACCGCATCGACGTCACTGCCAATGGCCAGACCAGCTCGCAGAATGTGACCGTGCAGGTCGGCCAGACGGCCACCTTGAACCTGGGCGTTGGCGGCGAGCAGGCCACGGCCGAAGGTGGTAACGCCACCACGCTGGACGCGGTGCAGGTCAAGGCACCGCCGGTGCTGGTGGAGACGCGCACCTCCGAAAACGCCACCTACATTTCCAACGTGCAGATCCAGAACCTGCCGCGTGCCACGCGCAACTTCCTGGAACTGGCCGACACCGTGCCGAACGTGCAGTTCACCCGCGACGCCAACGGCACCACCAAGGTGCGCTCGGGCGCCACCTCGGCCGAAGGCACCAACGTTTACATCGACGGCGTGAGCCAGAAGAACTACGTGCTGACCGGTGGCGTCAGCGGCCAGGATTCCAGCCGCGGCAACCCGTTCCCGCAGTCGGCGATCGGCGAGTACAAGGTCATCACCTCCAACTACAAGGCCGAGTTCGATCAGGTCAGCGGCGCGGCCATCGTGGCCTCGTCCAAGTCCGGCACCAACGATTTCCACGGCAGCTTCTTCTGGGACACCAGCAATGACGGCTGGCGCGAAGAAAGCCCGCTGGAGAAGAAGGCCGGCGTGCGCGACGACTTTGAGGAGACCCAGTACGGCGCCACCTTCAGCGGCCCGATCCTCAAGGACAAGGCGCATTTCTTCATCGCCTATGAAGCCAAGGAATACACCACTCCCAACGTGGTGATCCCCGGCTCGATCTATTCCGACCGCATCGACCAGTTGCCGGCGCAGCTGCAGCCGCTGGTGGCCACCTACAGCACCCCGTTCAAGGAAGATCTGTACTTCGGCAAGATCGACTGGACCATCGGCGACAACAACCTGTTCGAGCTGACCGGCAAGTACCGCAAGGAAGACGAGCTCAACGACGTCGGCCGCACCTCGACCTACGAACACGGCAGCATCAATGGCCAGGAAGAAAAGCGCGCCAACCTGCGCTGGCAGTACAGCGGCGCCAACTTCCTCAACGAAGCCAATCTGAGCTACGAGAGCGCGTTCTGGAACCAGGCGCCGCTCAACAATGGCAGCGGTTACGTGCTGAGTTATGCGCCGGTACGCGGCATCGAAGACGAAGTGCTGTCAGCCGGTGCCGGCGGTAGCTTCCAGCGCAAGGGCCAGAAGGGCTGGACCTTCCAGGACGATCTGACCTTGAACAGCCTGGAATGGCACGGCGCGCACACCGTCAAGATGGGCGTGAAGTTCAAGAGCATCGATCTGGATTCGACCCAGTTCAACCCGGCCAATCCGCAGTACTACTACAACATCCTCACCGATGTCGAAACGCCGTACCGCGTGCGCTTCGGCGCGCCGTTGACCGAAGGTGGCGGCTCGGTGGTGTCCAAGAACAAGCAGTACGGCATCTACCTGCAGGACGACTGGGAGGTCAACGAGCACTGGACCCTTAACCTGGGCGTGCGCTACGACTACGAAGAAACCCCGGCATTCCTGGACTTCGTCACGCCGTCCGATGTGGTCGGCGCGTTGCAGAACTGGCCGAACCTGCAGAACGCCAACTACAACATCAACAACTTCATCAGCACCGGCAACAACCGCAAGGCGTTCAAGAATGCCTGGCAGCCGCGTCTGGGTGCCTCCTACGACCTGTTCGGCGACCAGGCCCACGTGATCTACGGCGGTGCCGGCCGTGCCTACGACCGCAACATCTTCGATTACCTGGCACTGGAGCAGCTCAACAACTCCTTCAAGTCCTATAGCTACTACTTCAACAACCCCAACGCTCAGAACGGCCAGGCCTGCCTGGGCGACCCGTGCACGGCATGGAATCCGTCCTTTGCGACCCAGGAAGGGCTCGATGCACTGGCGGCGACCAGCGCTGGCGGCGGTGGGCGTGAAATCTATCTGATCGACAACAACATCAAGACCCCGTACTCCGACCAATTCAGCATCGGCATGCGCAACATGGTGCCGCTATGGGGCCAGGACTGGTTCACCGATGTGACCCTGAGCCGCATCGAGAGCCACGACGGCTTTGCGTTCGTGCGCGGCAACCGTCTGCCTGATGGGTCGTTCTTCCAGCCGGGCACCACCTCGGGCGCGCCCACCGACGGACCGGATGGCTACAGCGCCATCGTGCTCGGCACCAATGGTGTGGAAACCCGCAACAACCAGCTCGCGTTGCAGATCGAAAAGCCCTTCGACGAAGAATCCGGTTGGGGCCTGACCGTGGCCTACACCTATTCCGACGCCAAGGAAAACCGTCAGTTCGGCGAGCACTATGCGCTGGACCGCGAGCGCGTCGAAGACTACGGCTGGCGTGAAGCCGGCGGTATCGCGAAGAACCGCCTGGTGGTCACTGGCATCTACGAGCTGCCCTATGAGGTCAAGCTGTCCGGCAAGCTGTCGCTGGCCAGCCAGACCGCGCGCTACGGCCAGAATTGCCTTGCCGGCAACGACCAGTGCGACATCATCCAGTTCAAGCCGGATGGCACGTTGGGCTACAAGGAGTTCAGCATTGCCGCCAACAAAGAATGGGATACCGGTGCAGGTGTCAAATTCAACGTGCGTGCGGATATCCTCAACGTGTTCAATTGGGTGAACTACGCCAACTTTAACGGCGATACCGGGACACTGTCGGACTTGAATACGGCTTACGGCACACCGACCGGTGTGCTGGCGTCGCCGATGCGTACCTTCCGTCTGGCCTTTGGCCTGAACTGGTGAGGTGCTCGACCGCCCTGGCATGAGGCCAGGGCGGTCGAACTCGGCGCTTAGATAGGGTAGGTTGGCGTGCGAGATGTAATCGATTACACAAGTGGGGGGCGGATGGACAGGGGCAACACGTCGCGTTGGTTGACGATTCCACTCTTGCTGGGCGCGCTGGTGCTGGCGTCCTGCAAACAGGCCGAGGAGCCGAAGGTGGTCGAACAGAAGGCACCGGTGAAAGTGATATTGATCGAGGCACAGTTGCCTCCCAAGCCGGTCAAGCCACCGCTGCCGCCGCTGTTTTCGGACATCGAACGCCGCACCTTCCAGTTTTTCTGGGACACCACCAATGAACTCAACGGATTGGCACCGGACCGGTTTCCGTCGCGCCCATTCGCCAGCATCGCCTCGGTCGGGTTTGCGCTGACCGCGTATCCGATCGGCATCGAGAACGGCTGGGTCAGCCGCAATCAGGCGATCGATCGCACCCTGACCACACTGAAATTCTTCCGCGATGCGCCGATGGGGCCGCAGCGGACCGGTAGGGCCGGCTACAAGGGCTTCTACTATCACTTTCTGGATATGCAGCAGGGCAACCGTTACGACAGCTGGGTCGAGCTGTCGAGCGTGGACACCGCGTTGCTGATGATGGGCGTGTTGTTTACCCAGTCGTATTACGACGGTGACGACCCGCGCGAAAAAGAAATCCGCCAGATCGCCGACACGCTGTACAAGCGCGTGGATTGGCGCTGGCTGCAGCAGCGTGCGCCGCTGATCTCGATGGGCTGGTTCCCGGAGAGCGGCTTCATCGATCACGACTGGATGGGCTACAACGAGGCGATGATGCTGTACATCCTCGCGCTCGGCTCGCCTACCCACGGCGTCGACCCGGAGGCGTGGACCAGCTGGACACGCACCTACAACAACGACTGGGGCGTCTATCAGGGCCAGGAATACCTGTCCTTCGGCCCGCTGTTCGGCCACCAATACAGCCATGTCTGGATCGACTTCCGCGATATCCAGGACCAGTACATGCGCGAACGCGGCATCGACTACTTCCTCAATAGTCGCCGCGCCACCCTGGCGCAGCGCGACTACGCCATCGACAACCCGATGAAGTGGAAGGACTACGGCGAAAACGTCTGGGGCCTGACCGCCGGCGACGGCCCGCAGAACACCAGCCAGGAATACCGCGGCGAGCAGCGCCAGTTCCGCCACTACTCCTCGCGCGGCGCCGGCCTGCGCGAGAACTTCGACGACGGCACCATCGCACCAACTGCGGCTATCTCCTCGATCGTGTTCGCCCCGGAAGTGGTGATCCCGGCCACCGAAGAGATGCACAAGCGCTACGGCGACTTCCTGTATTCCAGCTATGGCTTTCTGGATTCGTTCAACCCCAGCTTCAACTACGACATCCCGCTCAAGACCGGGCGCATGGTGCCGGACCGGGGCTGGGTGGCCAGCGATTACATCGCCATCGATCAGGGCCCGATCCTGGCGATGATTTCCAACTACCAGAACGAATTCGTCTGGACGGTGATGAAAAAGAACGCCTACATCCGCGCCGGTCTGGAACGCGCCGGATTCACCGGTGGCTGGCTCACGCCCGAGGGTGAGCCGCAGCCGCTGCCGCAGAAGGACGAGCAAAAGGCCGCTGCACGCTCGCTGGGCATGGCCGAGTCGCGTGCCGCTGCCGCCCAGGCCCAGCAAGATCCCTCGCAACGCCAAAAACCCGAGTAATCCGTGCGCCTTTTGAAACTGTTGATGTTGGCCGCCGCCCTGTGTGCAGGTGCGGCGGGATGCAACCGCTCCGATCCCGCCAAGACCACCGTGCGCTTCTGGGCCATGGGCAAGGAGGCCGAAGTGGTGGCCGAGCTGGTGGCCGACTTCGAGAAGCAGAACCCGGACATCCAGGTCGATGTGCAGAACATCCCGATGACCGCGGCGCACGAAAAACTGCTCACCGCCTTCGCCGCCGACGGCTTGCCGGATGTGTGCCAGCTCGGCAACACCTGGCTGCCGGAGTTTGCGTTGCTGGACACGCTGGAACCGATGCAGCCCTACGTGGCGCGCTCGAAGATCGTCGACCCGGCGGACTACTTCCCAGGCGTGTGGGACACCAACGTGGTCGATGGCACCTTGTACGGGGTGCCGTGGTATGTGGACACGCGGCTGCTGTTCTACCGCAAGGATCTGCTGCGCGAGGCCGGCTACAGCGAAATGCCCAAGACCTGGGCCGAGATGGAACAGGTGATGGCCGCGATCAAGCGCAAGGTCGGCCCGGACCGTTACGCCATCCTGATGCCGCTCAACGAGTTCGAGCAGCAGCTCTCGTTCGCGCTGCAGCAGGACGACCGTCTGCTACGCGACCACGACAATTACGGCAACTTCCGCGGCGAAGGGTTTCGCAAGGCGCTGGCGTTCTACGACGGCATGTACCAGAAAGGCTGGGCGCCGAAGGTGTCGGAGACCCAGGTCTCCAACGTCTGGTACGAATTCTTCAACGGCTACTACGCGTTCTATCTGTCCGGGCCCTGGAACGTGCGCGAGTTCAAGCTGCGCCAGCCGCCGGGCATGGAAGGTAAGTGGGGCACCGCCGCATTACCCGGCCCCAATGGGTTGGGCGCGGGCATCGCTGGCGGTTCCAGCCTGGTGATCTTCAAATCGTCCCAGCACAAGGACGCGGCCTGGAAGCTGATCGAATACCTGTCCCAGCCCACGGTGCAGGCGCGCTTCCACGCCATCATCGGCGACCTGCCGCCGCGGCGTAGTACCTGGAAATTGCCGTCGCTGGCCAACGACGAACTGGCGCATGCCTTCGGCGACCAGCTGGAACGGGTCAAGGCCACGCCCAAGGTGCTGGAATGGGAGCGCATCGTGCAGGAAATGCGCCTGGTCACCGAGCGCGTGGTGCGTGGCGGTCAATCGCACGAGGCGGCCGTGCAGGAACTGGATAAACGCGTGGACGACATCCTGGCCAAGCGCCGCTGGATCTTTGAACAGGAAGGCGGGCATGTCGGGCCGGCTGGCGAGTCGGGCGCGCCCGCCACCGCGCCCACGCCGGACGCAGCAGCGGCTGCAGCCAGCGGCAAGGGAGCGGCACGATGATGAAGCGCAATTCCGTCGCCGGCTGGGTGTTCGCCGCGCCGTCGATCATGGTGCTGGGCATTTTCTTCGGCGTTCCGGTGTTCGCCGCGCTGGTGCTCAGCGTCACCGACTTCGACCTGTACGCGCTAGCTGACAGCAGCCACCTGCGCTTCGTCGGCCTGGGCAATTACATCGAGCTGCTGCAGACGCCGCTGTTCTGGAAGTCGTTGTGGAACACCACCTACTTCGTGCTGCTGGGCGTGCCGATGTCGATCGGTGTGTCGCTCGGCGCAGCGTTGCTGCTCAACGCCAAGGCCTCGCGCTTCAAGGCGGTGTTCCGCACCGCACTGTTCGCCCCGGTGGTGACTACGCTGGTGGCGGTGGCGGTGATCTGGCGCTACCTGTTCCATATCAAATATGGCCTGGTGAACTTCGGGTTGAGCCATCTGGGCATCGCCCCGATCGACTGGCTGGGCGATCCGCGCTGGGCGATGCCCACCATCATGCTGTTCGCGGTGTGGAAGAACTTCGGCTACAACATGGTGATCTTCCTGGCTGGCTTGCAGGCGATTCCGCAGGACCTGTATGAGGCCGCGCGCATCGATGGCGCCTCGCGCTGGAAGCAGTTCCTGCATATCACCTTGCCGATGCTCGGCCCGGTGCTGATGGTGGTCGGGGTGATCACCATCTCCGGCTACTTCCAGCTGTTTGCCGAACCGTACGTGATGACCCGCGGCGACCCACTGCAGAGCACCGTCAGCGTGCTGTATTTCATGTTCGAAGAAGGCTTCAAATGGTGGAACCTCGGCCGCGCGTCGGCAGTGGCGTTCCTGTTGTTCCTGATCATCCTGGCGGTGACCACCGTGATGCTGCGCTTCGGCCGCAAGAGGGACCTGATATGAGTCGTGATGTCGGCGAGTCGCGCTGGAACGCCGTCCTGATCAATGGCGGCTTGCTGGTGCTGGCCTTGATCAGCCTGGCGCCGTTGCTGTGGATGCTGTCGGTGTCGTTCATGCCCACCGGCGAGGCCAGCCGGTTCCCACCGCCGATGCTGCCGTCGGCGTTCACCCTGGCCAACTACCACGAGCTGTTCGCGCGCACCGGCATGGCGCGTAACTTCGCCAACAGCCTGCTGGTATCCGGGCTGATCACGCTGGGCTCGTTGCTGATCAACACCATGGCGGGCTATGCCTTCGCCAAGCTGCAGTTCGTCGGCCGCGAGCGCATCTTCAAGATCCTGATGGCCGCGCTGGTGATCCCGGCGCAGGTGGCGATGCTGCCGCTATTTCTGTTGATGAAGCAGCTGCATCTGGTCAACAACATCGGCGGGGTGGTGGTGCCGGCGCTGGCCACGGTGTTCGGTATTTTTCTGGTGCGCCAGTACGCACGCAGCATTCCCGATGAGTTGATCGAAGCCGCACGCATCGATGGCGCCAGCGAGATGCGGATCTTCTTCCAGATCGTGCTGCCGATGCTCAAGCCGGTGCTGGTCACCTTGACCATCTTCACCTTCATGGGCTCATGGAACGACTTCATGTGGCCGCTGATCGTGCTGACCGATCAGGAGCAATACACCTTGCCGGTGGCGCTGGCGGCGCTGTCGCGCGAGCACATCATGGACGTGGAGCTGATGATGGCCGGTGCAGTGGTGACGGTGATTCCGGTGCTGCTATTGTTCCTGGCGCTGCAGCGTTACTACATTCAAGGTCTTCTGCTGGGGAGTGTGAAGGGGTGAAGCCGATGATTCGGGCAGTGCTTGCCATGGCCGCTGTTGCCAGTGGTGCGGGTGTGGCGCAGGCGCAGGAGCGCGTGCTCGACGGCTTCAACGACATCGGCGCCTGGCGCCTGATAGTGTCCAACCAGGTCAGCGGTTCGCTGCGCCCGGTGGCGACGCCCTCCGGTGGGCATGCGCTGTGCCTGGATTACAACTTCAACGGCGTCTCCGGCTACGTGGGCATCCGCCGCGCGCTGCCGCTTGAATACCCCGAGAACTACCGCATCGGGTTTTCGCTACGCGGCGAATCGCCGTCCAACGATCTGCAGCTCAAGCTGATCGATGCCAGCGGCGACAATGTGTGGTGGGTCAACCGGCCGGGCTTCAATTTCCCGAAGAACTGGACCACCTTCAACTACCGCAAGCGCAACATCGAAAAGGCCTGGGGTCCGGGTGCGGACAAGCAGCTGCGCAGCAGCGCGGATGTCGAGTTCACCATCTACAACAAGGTCGGTGGCAAGGGTTCGGTGTGCTTCGACCGCCTGACGCTCACCCCATTGCCGCCGGAAGACACCTCGCCGCTCAAGGCCGAGGCCATCACCGACACCGCGCCGGCGTTGGAGCAACGCCTGGCCGATGGCAAGCCCGACACCTTCTGGCTCAGCGGCGCGGTCAAGCAACAGACCGTCACGCTGGATCTGGGCAAGGTGCGCGAATTTGGTGGCGCGGTGGTGCAGTGGGTGCCCGGCCTGCAGGCTTCGCAATACGCGGTGCGTGCATCGGCCGATGGCCGCAGCTGGCGCGACCTGCGCACCGTCACCGCCGGTGCCGGCGGCACCGACTGGCTGGCGTTGCCCGACACCGAAGCACGCTATCTGCGTTTCGATCTGAAGGACGGCCCGAACTGGCGCTACGGCATCAAAGAGGTGCAGTTGCAGCCGCTGGCGTTTGCGGCAACGCCCAACGACTTCATCAAATCGCTGGCCGGCCAGTTGCCGCGTGGCAGTTATCCGCGCGGGTTTTCCGGCGAGCAGCCGTACTGGACCATCCTCGGTCTGGACGGCGGCACCGAGCAGGGCTTGATCGGCGAAGACGGTGCGGTGGAAGTGGGCAAGGGCGGTTTCAGCATCGAGCCGTTCGTGGTCACCGGTGGCAAGGTGCTGCACTGGTCCGACGTCAGCAGTGAGCAGAGCCTGCAGGACGATTACCTGCCGATTCCCAGCGTCGACTGGCACCACGACCTGATGAATCTGCGTGTCACCGCGTTTGTGCAGGGCACTCCCGATCAGGCACAACTGGTCGCGCGTTATCAGCTGCACAACACCGGCAAGGAGGCACGTGAGTTTACCCTGGCCCTGGCGGTGCGTCCGTTTCAGGTCAACCCGCCGTCGCAGTTCCTCAACACCTTGGGCGGCGTCAGCCGGATCGAGCAACTGGCGGTGGATGGCGCGCAGGTTAGCGTCAATGGCAAGCCGCGCGTCTTCGCCGCGCAACGTCCCGATGCCGGCTTCGCCAGCGCCTTCGACAGCGGCATGGATGTCAGCCATCTCACCGCCGCCACGCCGCCTACGGTCACCCAGGTCAAGGACGAAACCGGCCTGGCGTCGGGCGTGCTGCTGTATCGCTGGAAGCTCGAACCCGGCCAGAAGCGCGAAGTGGCGCTGGTGATCCCGCAGACCGGCGCGGCGCAACTGCCCGCCGGCTTCGATGCCGACGCCGCGCAGCAGCAGGTGGCCCAGCAGTGGCGCGGCAAGCTCGATCGCGTGCGCATCAGCGTGCCGGCCGAAGGCAAGCCGGTGGTCGATACGTTGCGCACGGCGCTGGCGCACATGCTGATTTCGCGCATCGGCCCACGCCTGCAGCCGGGAACGCGCTCGTATTCGCGCAGCTGGATCCGCGATGGCGCGATGATTTCCGAAGGCCTGCTACGGCTCGGTCGCGAAGACGTGGTGCGCGACTACGTGGATTGGTTTGCGCCGTATCAATTTGCCGACGGCATGGTGCCGTGCTGTGTGGACGACCGTGGCAGCGACCCGGTGCCCGAAAACGACAGTCATGGCGAACTGATCTACAACGTCGCCGAGTACTACCGCTACACCGGCGACAGGCCGTTCCTGGAGAAGATGTGGCCGCATGTCACCGGCGCCTTCGACTACATGGAAAAACTGCGCGCCAGCGAGCGCACCGAAGACAACTTCATGCGTAACCCGGCGTTCTACGGAATGATGCCGGTGTCGATCAGCCACGAAGGCTATTCGGCCAAACCGGTGCATTCGTACTGGGACAACTTCTGGGCGCTGCGCGGTTACAAGGACGCCACGATGCTGGCCGGCGTGCTCGACAAGCCGGAGGACGTCACCCGTTTCAGCGCTGCACTTGACGAATTCAGCGGCGACCTGATCGCCTCGCTGGGCGCGGCGGTGCGCGAGCATAAGATCGATTTCCTGCCGGGTTCGGCCGAACTCGGCGATTTCGACGCGACCTCCACCACCATCGCGCTGACACCGGGCGGCGAGCAGCAGCGCCTGCCGCAGGAGCTGTTGACCAATACCTTCGAACGTTATTGGAAAGAGTTCTCCGATCGCCGCGACGGCAAACGCGAGTGGAAGGACTACACCCCGTACGAATGGCGCAATATCGCCGCGTTCGTGCGGCTGGGCTGGCGCGAGCGTGCTTGGGATGCCACCGCATTCTTCTTCAAGGATCGCGCGCCGCAGCCCTGGAATCAGTGGGCCGAGGTGGTCTCGCGTACGCCGCGTACACCGTTCTTCGTCGGCGATCTGCCGCACGCCTGGGTCGCATCGGACTTTGTGCGTTCGGTGCTGGACATGTTCGCCTACACCCGCGAGTCCGACCAAAGCATCGTCATCGCCGCTGGCACGCCGACTCGCTGGTTCGAAGGCAAAGGCATCGGCATTGCCGAATTGCGCACGCCGTACGGCCGCCTCAACTACACGCTGCAGCGCACCGAAAAACAACTATCGCTGCAACTGCAACCCGGCCTGTTGCTGCCGCCGGGCGGCGTGGTGTTTGTCTGGCCGTATCAGGGCGAACCCGGCAAGGCGAGCGTCAACGGCGAAACCGTGGAATGGCAGAACGGTGAGCTGCGGATCCAGCAGATGCCGGCCACCGTGCAGATCGATGTGCCCAGCGCGGTGCGGCGGGCCGAGCGCGCCACGCAATGACGGCGATGCCTTGGCCGGTACGGGCAGGGCAACACTGGCGCCGCGCTGGCCGGTGTGCAGCCGTTGTCGCACTGGCGCTGTGCTGCGCGCACGCGCAGGCAGGCCAGCCTGGTAAGGCTGGGTCGTTACGTGCTGCAGCGCAGTCCAGGCAGGGCGGCTCTGCAGCGGTCAATGACCCGGCAGGGCAGGCACCCCCAGCTCCGTCTGCCCGCGGCCTGACCCTGGTCACGCTCAACCTGCATCACGACCGCGAAGACTGGCCGGCCCGCCGCGCCTATATCGCCAAGGAGCTCAAGCAACTGGCACCGGATGTCATTGCGTTGCAGGAGGTCATCGAGCGCCGCGGTAGCGTAGAAAACCAATCCGCTTGGTTAGCGCGCAAGCTGGGCTACGAGGTGATCTTCGCCTCGGTGGATCCTCCCGGTGCCGCCAAGCGCTATGGCAATGCGTTACTGAGCCGGCGCAAGGTGCTGGCGCGCCATGAGCGCCTGCTGCAACCGCTGGACGACTACCGCGTTGCGGCGCATCTGCAGGTGGATATCGATGGTCAGCCGGTCAATGTCTACGTGACCCATCTCAACGAACGCGCCGATGCGCGCGGCACCGCAACGCGCACGCGCCAGGTCGGCGACCTGCTGGAGTTCATTGCCTCCACCAGCGCGCAGGCGCCGGTGGTGATCGCCGGCGATTTCAATATCGCCGCCGACGCGCTAGATCTGGAGGCGCTACGCAAAGGTTATGGCGACAGCTATGGCAGCGTGCACCGCAACAGCGATGCCACGGTCAGTACCTTGAATCTGCATGTCTTCGACACGCCGGCGCGCATCGACCATGTGTTCTTCCAGCAGAACCGCCTGCTCGCCCGCGAAGCCCGCATTCTGTTCGACACGCCATATGCCGAAGGGCGCTGGGCATCGGATCACTATGGCGTGTGGGTGCGTTTGCAGCTTGCACCGGATCAATCAGCCGCTCCGTAACGCCAACCACGTAGGAGCGCACCCGGGCGCGACGGGTTTTACCGATAACGCCTATCGCGCCCAGGTGCGTTCCTACGAAGCGACGGCAACCGTATCTCGGCGACTGCCTTCTCAATCACCCATGCAGGCGATTGAAGATCTGCACGCCTGCCAGCCACACCCCGGCCATGCTGCCGAAGTTAGTCAACAGAAACGTCAGCACCACGCGCGACACGCGATTGCGATACCAGCCGCGCAGGGTCTGCGCATCGTCGCGCAGCGACAGGAAATCGCCATAGGCCGGCTTGCGCATATGCACTTCGACCAGCGCGGCGAAGGCACCGGTCGGTACGCTCAGACGGAACGGTTTGAACGGGGCGACCACTGCAGCGGTCAGGATGCTCAACGGGTGGCTGCCGGCCAATAGACAGCCCAGCGCGGCCAGCCCTCCGGTGTACATCGCCCACTGCAGCAACAGGTCGGCGCCCATGCTCAGGCCACCGCGCCAGAACCCGATGCCGATCCCGGTAATGATCACTGCCAGGATGCCCAGCGTGATCCAGGGAATGCGCTTGCGCTGCTGCACGTATTCCAGCGACTCGCGCAGCGGGCCGGGCGCATCGGTGTCCTGTTCGAGGTGCCGCGCAAGCCCGGCCAGATGTCCGGCGCCGACCACCGCCAGCACTTCCTGCTGCCCGGCACCGGCTTCTTCGCGCAGGCGCGTGGCCATGTAGCGATCGCGCTCGGCTATCACCGTGTCGTAGAGCTCCGGGCTCTCGCTGGCGAAATCGCCGAAGCTCGCCTCCAGCATGTCGCCTTGCTTGAGCTTTTCGATCTCCTCTTCGCCCACCTCGTCGGCGGCGAACAGGCCGCTGAGCAGACCGCCGGCAAGTTTCATCTTGCCGAAGAATCCCAGCCGCCCGGACGCACGCTTGAAGGTCAGCCCGACTTCGCGGTCGATCAGATAGACCGGCAGCCCCTGCGCACGCGCCAGATTCACCGCTTCTTTCAACTCCGCGCCCGGCTCGATGCCCAACTGCTTGGCCAGGCGGCGCTGGTAGGCCGCCAATGCCAGATTGGCGGCGAACAAGGCCACGCGCCCCTTGCGGATCACCTGCACCAGATCCAGGCGGGCGAGGGCATCGGGGTCGCTGAGCGCCTGCAGCCGCTGCGCGTCCAGCTCCACCGCCACCGCGTCGTAGCGGCCGCTGCCGATCGCCCGCTGCACCGCGGCGACGCTGGCCAGCGAGACATGGGCAGTTCCCAGCAATGTGTAGCGCACGCCATCGCGTTCGACGATGCGGTGCGGCTGGCCGGACAGCGCATCGTCCAGAACGTGGGTGGTCTGCTCAGTCATGGGGTCATTCATCAGAAGGAGGGGCGGTGTTACCGGAGCCGAGTTGGCGCTGCATCTGCACGCCGTCCAACCAGCGACCCTGCTTGCGGCCGATACCGGTGAACACTCCGACCGTGCGAAATCCAAAACGTTCATGCAGCCGCAGTGATGCCTGGTTGCTGGCATCGCCGATCACCGCAATCATTTGCCGATCTCCGCGCTGCTCGCAGTGCGTGATCAGTTCGCCCAACAGGGCCTTGCCGATCCCGCGGCCCTGCATGTCGGCGGCAAGATAGATCGAATTCTCCACCGTCCAGCGGTAGCCCGCACGTGCGCGATAGGCACTGGCATAGGCATAGCCGGCGACAGCGCCGGCATGTTCTGCAACCAGATACGGGTAGCCGGCATCCACGATCGCGCGCATGCGGGCGTGCATGTCCGCGCTCGACGGCGCGCTGTATTCGTAGGTATTGAACCCGGCGATCTGCTCCGCATAAATCGCGGTGATCGCCGGGATGTCCGTATCGCGGACTGCACGCAGCTCGAGGGCCATGCGATCAGTCGATGTAACGCTTGAGCAGGTCGCCGTACGCATCGATGCGACGGTCGCGTAGAAACGGCCAGATGCGCCGCACATGTTCGCTGCGCTGCAGGTCGACATCGCAGATCAGCACAGTCGGCTCCTGGCCGGCTTCGGCGATGAACTCGCCCTGCGGCCCCAGCACATGGCTGTTGCCCCAGAACTGGATGCCGGACGCGCCCAGCGGCGAGGGTTCATGACCGACGCGGTTGCACGACAGCACCGGCACGCCATTGGCGACCGCATGCCCACGATGGCTAAGTACCCACGCATCGCGCTGACGCTCCTGCTCGGGCTGCTGATCGTCCGGGTCCCAGCCGATCGCGGTGGGGTAGAGCAGCAGTTCCGCACCGGCCAAGGCCATCAAGCGTGCCGCTTCCGGGTACCACTGATCCCAGCACACCAGCACGCCCAGGCGGCCCACCGAGGTATCGATCGGCGTAAAGCCCAGATCGCCCGGCGTGAAATAGAACTTCTCGTAGAAGCCCGGGTCGTCGGGGATGTGCATCTTGCGGTACTTGCCGAGCAGGCGGCCGTCCTTTTCGAACACCACCGCCGTGTTGTGATACAGGCCGGCGGCGCGGCGCTCGAACAACGAGGCGACCAGCACCACGCCATGTTGCTTGGCCAGCGCACTCAGGCGCTCGGTGCTCGGGCCGGGGATCGGCTCGGCCAGATTGAATTCGTCCACCGACTCGTGCTGGCAGAAGTACGCGCCGTTATGCAGCTCCTGCAGCAGCACCAACTTGGCGCCCTGTGCGGCAGCCTCGGCCACGCGCGATTCGATGATGGCCAGATTGGCCTCGGCGTCGCCGTGGTTGCGCTCTTGAATCAGCGCGACGGAAAGAAGGTGACGGGACATGGCATCTCATCCTGCAAAGGTGCGCACTAAGGTAGCGCGCCATGGCATAACACCGGCCTGCCGGCCGGAACAAGAAACGACGCGCTACTTACGTAGTCGCGTCGAACGCACTGGTCAGGCGGCGAGCAGGCCGGCCGGCAACTGCATGGTCAGGCAATGCAGGCTGCCGTTCTGCCAGATCAACGCACGGCAGGGCACCGGCACGATTTCGTGCTGCGGAAACGCTTCGGCCAGCACCGCCTGCGCGGTCGCATCGGCCGGATCGCCATAGGCCGGCATCAGCACCGCGCCATTGACGATCAGGAAGTTGGCATACGACGCAGCCAGGCGACGGCCCTGATCCAGGATCGGCTCTGCCCACGGCAGCACGAACAAACGGTACGGCTGCCCGTCGGTGGTGCGCAGCGCGGCCAGCTCGTTGCCCATCGCCTGCAGTTCGGCGTAATGCGAATCGCCGGGCACATCGCAGCCCTGGTAGACGATCGCGTGCGGGCCGGCAAAGCGCGCCAGCGTGTCGATATGCGCGTCGGTGTCGTCGCCTTCAAGGTAGCCATGGTCCAGCCACAGCACCCGATCCTGCGATAGCCATGCCGCAAGATCGCTGCTCAGCGACTCGCGCGTGCGCTGCGGGTGACGTTCGTGCAGGCAGGTCCAGGTGGTCAGCAGCGTGCCGGCACCATCGGTTTCGATCGCACCGCCTTCCAACGCAAAATCCACCGTCTGCACCGCGGCGGGCACGAAGACCTGCGCTGAATCCAGCGAACTCACCAATTGGTCGTCCAGGCTGGCCTCGAACTTGCCGCCCCACCCGGTGAAGCGGAAATCCATCAGGCGGAAACCGTCATCCTGGCGCAGCGTGATCGGGCCGGAATCGCGCAACCAGGTGTCGTTGTAGGCGGCGATCACAAAGCGCACCCGCGTCATGTCCACGCGCGCCGAACGCAGCCGCGCTTCGGCATAGATCTGCAGATCGTCATCGGCGACGCAGACGACCACCGGCTCGAAGCGGGAGATCGCGGTAATCAGCGCGATGTAGGTCTCTTCCACATCGGCCAGGCGCTCGGCCCAATCGGTGCCGGCATGCGGCCACGCAAGCAACACGGCGGATTGAGGTTCCCATTCGGCGGGAAAACGAAGACGGTCGGTCATGCGAGGCAATACTCATCTTGGTGTCCGGACAGTGGCCCGGACGTTCATCGATACCCTGCACCCGAGTGCAGGCTCTTGCGATCCTGGCGCACGTTGCCGCGCCAGGCTTGATGCAGATTCGCAGCAACGCATGTCCGAGTGCTGACGGACCAGATACAGGGTGCTGCGATGCGTTGGGCCAGACGTGCAGCGACGATGTCTGCACGCGCTGGCCGGAGTGATGTCGCGTCTTACTGGATCGGCGGTTTCGGCCCGATCTCGTTGGCATCGGCCTGATTGGCCACCACGTCGATCACCTTGCTTTTTTCGAAGTACACGGTGAATGCCGGATACACCCAGCGGTGGATGGTCGGCCACTGGCGCTTCTGGCCACCGCGCGGGTCGAGCTTCTCCTGCGGCGCACCGTAGCGGCCTTCGACCTGACTCATGCTGTCGCCACGCAAGGGCAGGGCGGCGGCGGGTTTTTGCTGCGCACGATCGACCAACAGCGTTTCGGCCGATGCGGCGGCACTGATCCCCATCAGCGCGATTGTCAGCACGATCGGCGGCATCACAAACAAACGGTTGCGCATGTCATCTACTCCCCAGTGGACAAGATTCGGATGGTGATTACAGCAAAAAACCAGGACAAACGTTGGCGCGATGCGTGCCACTCGGGCAGTGACGTCGACGCGTGGCAGCAGATGCCTTGCTCAGCACGCCAAGGATGGAGCCGCATCAAGCGTCGGCCAAGAAAAAACCGCCCGAAGGCGGCTTTCTCGGGTCTTGCACGCGCCGCGAAGGCTCAGCGCTGACGCGCCTTGAAACGCGGGTTCGACTTGCAGATCACGAAGACCTTGCCGCGGCGGCGGACCACCTTGCAGTCGCGGTGACGGGTCTTCGCAGACTTCAGGGAGGACAGGACTTTCATGGCACACCTCGGCGTAAACGGTTGGATTCGATGGAAGAGTGCGCGCGATCGAGGCTGCACCCGCAATTAAGCCGGCAATTCTAACCGGCTTTTCGTCGTGCTTTCAAGTGGTTGCATCCGAATCGCTGCGAGCGGCGCTACACTAGCGCCTGATGACCTACCGGAAACCTGAATGACCGACCTTTCGCCCGTCCTCACCATCGATGGTCCCTCCGGCGCCGGCAAGGGCACAGTGAGCCGCATCGTGGCTGCCCGGCTGGGCTGGCACTACCTCGATTCGGGCGCACTGTATCGCGCGGTGGGGGTGGCGGCGAGCTGGGCCGATCTGGACGTGTCCGACCCGGCTGCGCTGGTGCGTTGCACCTTCGATACCAAGGTCGAGTTCGACGACGCCGGCGAAGCGGGCTTGCGGGTCCTGGTCAACGGTGTGGATGCGACCGGCGAATTGCGTCTGGAGACCACTGGTGCCCTGGCCTCGGCGATTGCGGCGATTCCCGAGGTGCGCGGTGCCCTCAAGGAACGCCAGCGCGCATTCAGGCGCGCACCCGGCCTGGTCGCCGATGGGCGCGACATGGGCACCGTGATCTTCCCGGATGCCGCATTTAAGGTTTTCCTGACCGCCAGTGCCGAAGAACGTGCGGGCCGTCGTCATAAACAGTTGATGGAAAAGGGTGTTTCGGTTATCTTTGACGACCTGCTGCGCGAGATCATGGCCCGAGATGCCAGGGATGCCCAGCGGGTGGTGGCGCCATTACGGCCGGCCGAAGACGCCGTGCTCATCGATACCAGCGGAGTAGGGATCGAGGATGTCGTCCAGCGTGTGGTCGGGATGTTAGCTGTCCACACGTCGTCGTAAGCGTTTCGCAAGCGGGCATGTCCCGCCGACCGTAAGGCGTTCCACAGCTCCGTTGCGCATCCTGCGTGGCGGTTCTACTACTTCTAAACCGACTCGTTGTTGGGGTCGACCAACAGGCTGGGCGGTCCGTATCTGTCGCAACCCGACGATCAACGCCCGTGTGTTCAACTGAGTAAAATCCAAATGACAGAATCTTTTGCTGAACTGTTCGAAGCCAGTCAAGCCAATCTGGCCAAGCTGAAGCCGGGCTCGATCGTCACCGGTACCGTCGTGGAAGTGCGCGGCGATGTGGTGGTGATCAACGCAGGCCTGAAGTCCGAAGGCATCGTGCCGATCGAGCAGTTCCGTAACGACGCTGGCGAGATCGATGTGGGCGTGGGCGACCAGGTCAAGGTTGCGCTGGACTCCATCGAAAACGGCTTCGGCGAGACCGTGTTGTCGCGCGAGAAAGCCAAGCGCGCGATGGTGTGGGACGAGCTGGAAGAAGCGTTGGAAAAGAACGAAACCATCACCGGCCGCATCAGCGGTAAGGTCAAGGGTGGTTTCACCGTGGACATCAAGGATGTTCGCGCGTTCCTGCCTGGTTCGCTGGTGGATGTGCGCCCTGTGCGCGACCCGGCCTACCTGGAAGGCAAGGAGCTTGAGTTCAAGCTGATCAAGCTGGATCGCAAGCGCAACAACGTCGTGGTGTCGCGTCGTGCAGTGGTCGAGAGCGAGCACTCGGAAGAGCGCGAGCAGCTGATGGACAAGCTGCAGGAAGGCGCGATCCTGAAGGGTGTCGTCAAGAACCTGACCGATTACGGCGCATTCGTGGACCTGGGCGGTATCGACGGCCTGCTGCACATCACCGACATGGCCTGGAAGCGCGTGCGCCATCCGTCCGAAGTCGTGAACGTCGGCGACGAGCTGGACGTGCGCGTGCTGAAGTTCGATCGCGAGCGTAACCGCGTCAGCCTCGGCCTGAAGCAGCTGGGCGAAGATCCGTGGGACAACATCGCGCGTCGTTACCCGGCCAACAGCCGCGTGTTCGGCAAGGTCTCCAACGTCACCGATTACGGCGCATTTGTCGAAATCGAGCCGGGCGTCGAAGGTCTGGTGCACGTCTCCGAGATGGATTGGACCAACAAGAACGTCAACCCGTCCAAGGTTGTGCAGGTTGGTGACGAAGTCGAAGTGATGGTGCTGGATGTGGACGAGGAGCGTCGCCGCATCTCGTTGGGCATGAAGCAGGTTGCCGCCAATCCGTGGGAAACCTTCGCTGCGACTCACAAGAAGAACGACAAGGTGTCCGGTCAGATCAAGTCGATCACCGACTTCGGCATCTTCATCGGTCTGGACGGCGGCATCGACGGTCTGGTGCACCTGTCCGACATCAGCTGGAACACCACCGGCGAAGATGTCGTGCGCAACTACAAGAAGGGCGACACGCTGGAAGCCGTCGTGCTGGCAGTGGACCCGGAGCGCGAGCGCATCAGCCTGGGCGTCAAGCAGCTGGAGCAGGACCCGTTCGGTCAGTACATGGCGTCCAACCCGAAGGGTACGAAGGTCGAAGGCGTTGTGCGTGAAGTGGATGCCAAGGGCGCCACGATCGACCTCGCCGACGGTATCGAAGGCTACGTTGCTGCACGCGACATCGCCAACGAACGCGTCGACGACGCGACTCAGCACCTGAAGGTCGGCGACAAGATCGAAGCTAAGTTTGTGGGCATGGACCGTAAGGGCCGCACCCTGCAGCTGTCGATCAAGGCCAAGGACGATGCCGAAATGCGCGAGACGCTGGAGGAATATCAGTCCTCCGCTGCGTCGGGCGGCATGACTCAGCTGGGCGCGCTGCTGCGTGCACAGTTGAACAGCAACAAGTCCGAGTAAGCGCGTAGCGCTCTCGCGAGCGTGATGGATCGGCCCGGGCTTGCCCGGGCCGATTCCGATGTGTCAGTCGAAAAAAGCAAGTTCCCATGACCAAGTCCGAATTGATTGAAATCCTGGCGCGACGCCAAGCGCATCTGAAGTCGGACGACGTGGATCTGGCGGTGAAGTCACTGCTGGAAATGATGGGGCAGGCGCTCTCCGATGGTGATCGGATCGAAATCCGCGGGTTTGGCAGTTTTTCGCTGCATTACCGTCCGCCACGTCTGGGGCGCAATCCCAAGACCGGCGAATCGGTTGCGCTGCCGGGCAAGCATGTTCCGCATTTCAAGCCGGGCAAGGAATTGCGTGAGCGTGTCAGCTCCGTGGTCCCGGTCGATCTGGCCGATTCCGCAGACTGAGGCGGCTCTACCGCTGCGTTTATGTCGGCTCGGTTAAGCTAGGCGCCTTCCCGACGGAGTCGCGCGATGAAGGTGTTTCGCTTGCTGGTGATGCTGGCTTTCTTGTTGGTCGGCCTGGTTATCGGTGCGGTCAATTCCCAGGACATCACTCTCGATTTCCTGTTTTCTAGTGTGCACACGAGTTCCGGGGTGGCGATCATCGTCGCGCTGCTGGTCGGTGTGTTGATCGGTGCCGGCATGGTGCTGGTCAGTGTGGTCATTCCTCTCTATTCCAAGCTGCGCCAGGCCAACAAGGCTGTTGCGGTCAGCCGCGCCGACGCCAGGCCCATCCCGCCTGCCGCAGTCGAGCCGCGCCCTCTCGATGGACTCTAAGCACGTATGGACTTCCTGACCGAGTGGTTCTGGTTTTTCCTGTTTTTACCGCTGGCGGCGCTCAGTGGCTGGATCGTCGGCCGCCGTGGGGGGCAGCGTCATGGCGACACTCAGGTCAGCCGACTGTCCAGCACCTATTTTCGTGGTCTGAACTATCTGCTCAACGAGCAGCCGGACAAGGCGATCGAGCTGTTTTTGCATATTGCCGAGCTGGATAAGGAAACCTTCGAGACGCAGGTCGCACTGGGTCACCTGTTTCGCCGCCGCGGGGAGGTCGATCGCGCCATCCGCCTGCATCAGGGCCTGGTGCAGCGCGCCGACCTGACCGATCAACAGCGGGTCCAGGCCTTGCTGGCGCTGGGCGAGGACTACATGAAGTCCGGTCTGCTGGATCGCGCCGAAACGGTCTTTACCGAGCTTGCGCAGCTGGATCAACGCGCGCCGCAGGCGCTGCGTCACCTGATCGGCATCTATCAGGCCGAGCGCGATTGGGAAAAGGCGATCGACAACGCCACCCGCTACGAAGAAGTCACCGGCGAGCCGATGGGCAAGCTGATCTCGCAGTTCGAATGCGAGCTGGCCGATCGATATCGCGGACTGGGCAAGGTCGACGAAGCCTTGCAGGCGATCGCGCGTGCGTATCAGGCCGACGGCACGTCGGTCCGCGCCGGCATTCTGGAGGGGCGCATCGAAGCCGAGCGCGGCCATAACGAGGCCGCCGTGCGTGCCTTCGAGCGCGCCGCACGGCACGACCCGGAGTATCTGCCGGAAATCATTCCTGCCCTGATGGCCGCCTATCGGAGCGTCGGCGACATTGCCGGCGCACGTAATTTCCTGTCGGAGATGACCGAGCACTACCGCGGTATCGCACCGGTGCTGGCGCTGACCCAGTTGATGGAGGCGCAGGATGGGGTTGCGCCCGCGCTGGCTTATCTCGGTCGTCAGCTCAAGGACCGGCCATCGGTGCGCGGCGAGTCGGCGTTGATCGACCTGACGCTTGCCGAAGGCAGCGACCCGGTTGGCACCTTGAACGATCTCAAGCACATCACCGACCAGCTATTGGTGCGTAACCCCAGCTACCGTTGCACTCGTTGTGGGTTCGGCGCAAAAACCCACCATTGGCAATGCCCGAGCTGCAAGGAGTGGGGCACCGTCAAACCGCTGTTGAACTACGCGGTGGTGTAAGGCGTGTTTCTGTCTGTTCGGCACACGGCGTTTAGAGCGACTGCCAAAACGACTAAGCAGTCGCCAGGCGAGCGCGGCCGGTGCCCGGAATCAGCATGTACCACTCGTGCACTCCGGTTCCTGCGCGCCGTCCACATTCGTCTGTCAGCCGCCTGCGAGGTCTTGTTAGCCGCTGTTGGTTTGATCGACTCGCGCATCGCGCGCCGTCGTAGCTTGCGTCGGCGCCAATCATGTGCCGTGGCAATCCGCTGGCTGGCAGCTGCGCAGATGTCACCTGCACCACTGCGCCGTGTGCTGCCCGATGCCTCCGATCTGGGTCGGGTCCGCTTGCAGCTTTGGCCATTTCTTCTGCGCGGTTCTCTTATGCGTGATTCGAAAAAGCGCACGTCATATGCCCGTGGTCCTGAGAGCGGTGATACGCGCTGATGCCTCAGATCTGGCTCTGGTGCGCCTTGCACGTAATCGTTGCGGCGCTTGGAACGTGGCTGCTGCGACGGTATGCGTTGCATCGTCGCCTGCTCGATGAACCCGGCGAGCGGCGTAGCCACGTGGTTGCCACTCCGCGTGGTGGCGGCATGGCGATCGTTGCCGCGATCCTGCTGGGTTGCGCTGCGGCCAGCCTGCTGTGGCCAGCGGCACGCATGGTGGTCGGCTGGTTCGCGGTCGGGTTGTTCCTGGTGGCCGGCGTCGGTTGGTGGGACGACCATCGGCCGTTGTCGGCCAGGCTGCGGTTTGCGATCCATCTGGCCGCATCCGTATCGCTTGGATTGCTGGTCACGTACTGCACGGGCAATGCATGGGATGGCGTGCTCAGCGCCGTCGCGTCGGTGGTGCTGATCAATGTGTGGAACTTCATGGACGGCATCAACGGACTAGCCGCCAGCCAGGCCGCGCTGGCCGCACTGGCATTTGCGGCGGTGGCTCCGGCAGCCTGGTCGCTGGCTGGTCTGGCGGTAGCGGCAGCATGTCTGGGGTTTCTTCCGTTCAACTTCCCGCGTGCGCGCATCTTCCTCGGCGACGGTGGCAGCGGTGCGCTGGGGTATGTTCTGGCCGCGTTGCTTGCGCTGAACGTCGCAGGCGGGCAGGTCAGCTGGTGGATCGGTTGGTTGCCGCTGACTGCCTTCCTTGTGGACGCCGGCTTCACGCTACTGTCTCGCATGCTCGCCGGGCAGCGCTGGTGGGAGCCGCACGCGCAACACGTGTATCAACGCCTGGCGCGCCGGCTTGGAACGCATGTTCCGGTAACCGCTGTTTATTTCGCTTTCAGCGTCGCTGCCGTCTGCTTGTATGTGTTACTTCGTCATGATGTGTTTGGTCAGCAAGTCTGGGCAGCCGTGGTGTGGGGCCTGGGCGCTAGTGCCAGTTGGTATTTTCTGCGCGATGGATTGCGCAATTCCTGAGTAATGGATTCTTATGATTTCCTGGCGTGACCGTTTGACCAAGGCGCTGCCGCAAGTTGCAGTGGTAGTACACGACCTTCTGATGGTCTGGGTGTGCTGGCAACTGTTGCATGCGGGTCGCTACTCGATGCTGCGCGAAGCACCGGACCTTCCTCTTTGGGATTGGCGCACCGCCGTGGTCCTGGTGGCACAGGGGCTGGTGTTCTGGAAGATGGGTTTGTACCGCGGGCTTTGGCGCTTTGCATCGGTGCCTGACCTCTGGAACATCTTCAAGTCGAGCTTCCTCGGCTTGGTGGCGATCGTGCTGGCGTTGTCGTACGACCGCCTGGACGGCGTGCCGCTCTCGGTACTGGTGGTCTATCCGTTCGCGCTGTCGGCGCTGCTCGGGACGCCGCGTCTGCTGTATCGCGCCTGGAAGGATTATCAAATCGCACATTCCGGGGATGCGGCGCAACGCGTGCTGATCCTGGGCGCCGGACGCGCTGCTGAAGGTCTGGTGCGCGATCTTCGCCGCACCGGTACCTTCGTGCCGGTCGGCTTTCTGGACGATGCCAACAACCTGCACGGCGCCAAGATCCAGGGCCTTAACGTGCTGGGCAATCTGGATCAGGCCGCTTCGATTGCCAAGGAAACCGCCGCCAAGCTGCTGGTGATCGCGATTCCCTCGCTCGATGCCTCCGGCATGCAGCGGGTGGTGGCGATCTGCGAGAGCACCGGCCTGCCGTTCCGGATGGTGCCCAAGCTGATCAATGTGCTGGAAGGCCGTTCGCTGCCGGGCGAATTGAAGGAGGTTGCCATCGAGGACCTGCTCAATCGCAAGCCAGTGACGCCGGACTGGCGATTGATCCGCGACTGGCTGACCAACAAGACCGTGATGGTAACCGGTGCCGGCGGTTCGATCGGTTCGGAAGTCTGTCGCCAGTGTGCGCGTCACGGTGCGCGTCGCATCGTGCTGCTGGAAATCGATGAGCTGGCGTTGCTGACCATCGATTCGGATCTGCGTCGCTTGTTCCCGGATATCGAAGTGGTGCGGGTGCTTGGCGATTGCGGCGACCCGGCCGTGGTGGCGCATGCATTGAACACCGCCGCCCCGGACGCGGTGTTCCATGCCGCCGCGTACAAGCAGGTGCCGTTGCTGGAAGAACAGCTGCGCGAGGCCGTACGCAACAATGTGCTGGCGACCGAGAACGTGGCGCGCGCCTGTCAGCGCGCACGCATCGAAACCTTTGTATTTATTTCCACCGACAAGGCGGTCGAGCCGGTCAACGTACTTGGCGCAAGCAAGCGCTACGCGGAGATGATCTGCCAGAGCCTTGATGCGCGCGATGCGCCAACGCGCTTCATCACCGTGCGCTTCGGTAACGTGCTGGATTCGGCTGGCAGCGTGGTGCCGTTGTTCCGCGAGCAGATCCGCCAGGGTGGCCCGGTCACGGTGACGCACCCGGACGTGACCCGCTACTTCATGACCATTCCCGAAGCGTGCCAATTGGTGATCCAGGCAGCTGCCTCGGCGTCGCATGGCGCGATCTATACGCTTGACATGGGCGAACCGGTGCCGATCCGTCTGCTTGCCGAGCAGATGATCCGTCTTGCCGGCAAGCAGCCGGGCAAGGATGTGGCGATTCTCTACACCGGATTACGTCCTGGCGAAAAGCTGCATGAAACGCTGTTCTATTCCGACGAAGACTATCGCCCGACCGCGCATCCCAAGATTCTGGAAGCCGGCGTGCGCGAGTTCTCGCACGAGCAGGTGTTGCAGCTGGTGACGCGTTTGCGCGAGGCGGTTAATCGCTATGACATCAAGGCAATGGAGACTGTGCTGGGCAGCCTGATGCCGGATTTTGCGGCTGCTCGACGGAAAGTCGACGCGCGATCTGATACGGTCGTTCCATTCCCCGCACGTGAGGTCAGAAGACTGTAATGAGCCAGCGTATTCGCAAGGCCGTATTCCCCGTCGCAGGTCTTGGGACCCGCTTTCTTCCGGCCACCAAGACGGTGCCGAAGGAAATGCTGCCAATCATCGACAAACCATTGATCCAGTACGCTGTCGACGAGGCCATCCAGGCCGGCTGCGATACGCTGATCTTCGTCACCAATCGGTATAAGCATTCGATTGCCGACTACTTCGACAAGGCCTACGAGCTGGAGCAGAAGCTCGAGCGTGCAGGCAAGCTGGAGCAGCTGGAACTGGTGCGTCATGCGTTGCCAGAAGGCGTTCGCGCCATTTTTGTGACGCAGGCCGAGGCGCTGGGTTTGGGCCACGCGGTGTTGTGTGCGAAGGCAGTGGTCGGCGATGAGCCGTTCGCCGTGTTGTTGGCGGACGATCTGATGTGGAACCGCGGCGATGCCGCGCTGACCCAGATGGCCGATGTGGCCGAAGCATCCGGCGGCAGCGTCATCGCCGTGGAAGATGTGCCGCACGACAAGACCGCCAGCTACGGCATTGTTTCCACCGATACATTCGACGGCCGCAAGGGCCGCATCAATGCGATCGTCGAAAAGCCCAAGCCGGAAGTGGCGCCGAGCAACCTGGCCGTGGTCGGCCGCTATGTGCTCAGCCCGAAGATTTTTGAGTTGCTGGAAGCGACCGGTGCAGGCGCCGGCGGCGAGATCCAGCTGACCGATGCGATTGCCGAGCTGTTGAAGAAAGAACAGGTCGATGCATTCCGCTTCGAGGGCCGTCGTTTCGATTGCGGCGCGCACATCGGCTTGATCGAAGCGACTGTCCACTTTGCGCTCCAGCACGAGAAGCATGGTGGGCCGGCAAAGGAAATTCTGCGTAACGCATTGGCCCAGGCCGACGCGCGCGACTGATCGCTTAGTCACTGTTTTATCGCGAACGACGCCATCCGGCGTCGTTTGTCGTTTAGGCGTCCCGATCAAAGTGCGAGTGCTCGGTGGAAACGATGGCGCCTAAGCTGCTCGGCGCAACAAGCAAGCAGATGCAAGGCGTCCCCGTGCGCGTGTCGTTAGAATCCGGGTATGAGCCAGCCTGCGCATTCCAGTGAACTGATCAACGTGGTGGCTCTGCTGGGCGCTGCGGTGGTTGCGATCCCATTGTTTCGACGGCTGGGCCTGGGCTCGGTGCTCGGCTACCTGGCAGCAGGGCTGGCGATCGGGCCATTCGGACTGGGCCTGTTCGACGACCCGCAAGCGATCCTGCATGTCGCCGAATTGGGCGTGGTGATGTTCCTGTTCGTGATCGGCCTGGAGATGCGGCCTTCGCATCTGTGGAGCCTGCGCAAGGAAATCTTTGGCCTGGGCACCGTGCAGATCTGCGTGTGCGCACTGGTGCTGACCGGGATCGGCATGTTGCTGGGCTTTGCGCCACCGGTGGCCTTCGTGGCTGCGTCCGGTTTCGTGCTGACCTCGACCGCGGTGGTGATGCAGTTGCTGGCCGAGCGTGGCGATGTGGCCTTGCCCTCGGGGCAGAAGATCGTCGCGATCCTGTTGTTCGAGGATCTGCTGATCGTCCCGTTGCTGGCGATCGTGGCCTGGATGGGTTCCAGTGGCGATCCGCAGGCCGCGTCGCAGCGCTGGCATGACGTCGGGATCGGCCTGGCCTGCATCGTCGGCCTGCTGGTGGCCGGGCGCTGGTTGCTCAATCCTCTTTTCCGGATTCTTGCTGCGTCCAAGGCGCGTGAAGTGATGACGGCGGCAGCGCTGTTGGTGGTGTTGGGCGCCGCACTGCTGATGCAGGTGGGCGGGCTATCGATGGCGATGGGGGCGTTCCTGGCCGGGGTGCTGCTGTCCGAATCCACCTTCCGGCATCAGATCGAAGCCGATATCGAGCCGTTCCGCGGCATCTTGCTGGGCTTGTTCTTCCTGGGCGTAGGCATGAGCCTGGACTTGCGCGTGGTTGCGGCCGACTGGCGGCTCATCCTTGTCGGCGTGTTGGCGTTGATGGTGGGCAAAGCGGTGTGTATCTATGCGGTGGCGCGGCTGATGCGCAGCGATCATCGTCAGGCACTGGACCGCGGTGTGCTGATGGCGCAGGGCGGCGAGTTCGCCTTCGTGCTGTTTGCGGCGGCCGCGGCATCGGGCGTGATCGATGCGCAGATCAATGCCACCCTCACCGCCATTGTGGTCCTGTCGATGGCGCTGACGCCGTTGTTCGTGCTGTTGCAGCGACGATTGACCCCGCCGGCAGCGATATCGCTGGACGGTGTGGAAGCCGCCAACGGTCAGACCGGCAGCGTGCTGGTGATCGGCTTCGGACGCTTCGGCCAAGTGGCCAGCCAATCGCTGCTGGCGCGCGACGTGGACGTGACCATCATCGATAACGACATCGAGATGATCCAGAGCGCGGAAGAGTTCGGTTTCAAGATCTATTACGGCGACGGGACCCGGCTGGACGTGTTGCATGCTTCCGGTGCGCATACTGCGCAGGCGATCGCGGTGTGCATCGACAATCGCGAGGCAGCCAACCGCATCGTCGAGCTGGCGACGCGCGAGTTCCCGCATGCGCGCCTGCTGGTGCGCTCGTTCGATCGTGAGCATTCGCTGCAGCTGATCGCCGCCGGTGTGGATTACCAGATTCGCGAAACCTTCGAGTCGGCGGTGACCTTCGGCCAGATGGCGCTGGTCGAGCTGGGTGTGGACGAGGATGAGGCCGACATGATCGCCCGCGAGATCCGCCGCCGCGATGCGGAGCGGCTGGAGCTGGAAATCGCTGCGGGGAATGTGCGTGCCGGGGCAGGGTTGATGTTCGGCAACATCACGCCGACGGTGCCCAAGCCCACGCCATTTACGCCGCCGCGCCGAGAGAGCCGGTCGCTTAACCGCGATGCGTTGGCGCAAGCGGGTGAAGAGGCTGCGGCAGAGACCAAGAACGGCTGACAACACGTCGTGATCGTCAGGTGGGCGAGGGGGCTGCGCAGGAACCCAATGTGCGGGTGCGTGCAGCTGGCTTGCGGCAGTGCAGTCTTTTGGCTCCTGTTGCCGTCAGCTGGGTGCTCAGGTCGCGTCGTCGAGCGCGCGATGCCCTCACCGCTTGCGGGACACGCTGTGAATCCATCCATGGACGCTCCGTGGCGGCATCCATGCCGCCACAGGGTCCCGCAAGCGGCGAGGGCATCGCGCCAGGACGTTGGTCGGTGACCAGGTAAACAGCTGGCCTTACTGCACTTCCACTTGGCGATAAAGGGCCAGCAACTAAACGGTGGAGCTCGTGCCTTGCTTGCAACGGTGCACACCGACCATCTCGATTGGCCCTTGTCTGCCTGGCGGCGCGGGACCTTATGCGGCATGGATGCCGCATAGCCAGGACGTTGGTCGGTGACCAAGTAAACAGCTGGCTGTACTGCACTTCACTTTCGTTGCGAAGTCGCTCGGTATTGCGACGCCGCGGTTTGCGTGGCGGACGCGGTGGCCTTCGCGCGCGTAGCGGATCGCCAGCGCCAGGTTCTGCGCCATCGGCTTGCGCCCGAAGCGCTCATGCAGCGCGAACCAGCCATCCACTGCGCCCGGTACCGACACCGGCAGCGGCCCGGTCGGCGGAATGTCTTTCAGCCCGCGCCGCTGATAAAAGGTCAGCAACTAAACGGCGGGACTGGTGCCTTGCTTGCAACCATGCACACCGACCCTCTCGACTGGCCCTTGTTCGCCTGGCGGCGCGGGACCTTATGCGGCATGCATGCCGCATAGGAGCCCCCATGGACGGATTCACGGCGTGTCCCGCGGGGGGGAGGCGGGCAAGAGCCCTGCAGCCAGGGCGCAGATCATGCGCTCTGCATTAGATCTATCCACTGCGTTCAACCCTCCCACGCACCCAAACTTTTCGAGTCTTGAGGCTATCAACAAGACATCGCTAGCAATAAGTACCTAGGTGGAAGCGATGCACGCAACACCAGCGTGGATTCGTGCCACAGCCGCGAACCGCATCGAGGAGTAGCGATGCTCATTGGATGGCCACGCAGATGCCAGCTAGGCAAAGTGGACGCACAGCAATCGCAACAGCCGCGCGTCCTGACCAACGATCAGCCGTGTTTGCGCTGGGCCGCAGCGAATGCTTCGAGTTGTTCGGGAGTCGCGTCTTTCTGATGTTGCTGCTTCCACTGCGCGAACGGCATGCCGTAGACCGCTTCGCGTGCCTGGTCCTTGCTCATCGGCTGACCCTGCGCCTCGGCCGCTTCGCGGTACCAGTCGCCCAGACAGTTGCGGCAGAAGCCGGCCAGGATCATCAGGTCGATGTTCTGCACATCGGTGCGCTCCTGATTGAGATGCTGCAGCAGGCGGCGGAATGCGGCCGCTTCGATGGCGGTGGTGGTCGAATCGGTGTGCGGGGTGGTGTCGGTCATGACGGAATCGGGGACAATAGACGGCCTTCGACTCTACACCTGACGCCCCATGACCGCTTCCGCGCCAGCTGCCTCCGCTCCGGCCCGCCTTCTCGATGGTCGCCGCATTGCCGAGGACCTGCTCGACGGGCTGAAGTTGCGCGTTGATGCGCGCGTGGCTGCGGGCAAGGCGCGGCCCGGGTTGGCGGTGGTGCTGGTCGGCGGCGACCCGGCATCTTCGGTGTATGTGCGCAACAAGCGACGCGCGGCGGAAAAAGTGGGTATCGAAGCGTTCGATTACGACCTGCCGCACGGCACCAGCGAGGCCGAGTTGGCGGCGTTGATCGATGAGCTCAACACCGATCCCAAGATCCACGGCATCCTGATCCAGCTGCCGCTGCCGGGGATTCCCGATGCCAACCGGCTGATCCAGCGCATCGATCCGCGCAAGGATGTGGATGGCTTCCATCCGCAAAATGTGGGGCATCTGGCACTGCGCGAATTTGGCCTGCGCCCGTGCACGCCGCGCGGCATCGTGACCTTGCTCGGGCATACCGATCAACCGGTGCGCGGGCGCAACGCCACGATTGTGGGTGTGAGCAATCACGTCGGCCGGCCGATGGGGTTGGAACTGTTGATCGCCGGTTGCACGGTCACCAGCTGCCACAAGTTCACCCCGGCCGATGTGCTGGAGGCCAGCGTGCGCAATGCCGACATCCTGGTGGTGGCGGTGGGCCGCCCCGGGCTGATTCCCGGCGAATGGGTCAAGCCAGGCGCAGTGGTGATCGATGTGGGCATCAACCGGCTGGAAGACGGACGCCTGGTGGGCGATGTCGGCTTCGATGCCGCCGTACAGCGCGCAGCCTGGATCACGCCGGTGCCGGGCGGGGTAGGGCCAATGACCGTGGCCACGCTGATGCAGAACACCCTGGAAGCCGCCGACGCCGCTGGTTGAGCGATCGGTGTAACGCAGCATTGCGGCTGCGTGGTGTCTTCGTGAAGGCTTTCAGGGTAAAATGCCGCGCTTCCCCAAACTCGGGTCCGCCGATGCTCCGCATCCAGGCTGAAGCTCTCACCTACGACGACGTCTCGCTCGTCCCCGCTCATTCGATCGTCCTGCCCAAGGATGTCAGCCTGGAAACCCGGCTGACCCGCGATCTGCGTCTGAAGCTGCCGATCCTGTCGGCCGCGATGGACACGGTGACCGAGCACCGCCTGGCGGTGGCCATGGCACAGCTTGGCGGGATCGGCATCATCCACAAGAACCTGACCCCTGCCCAGCAGGCGGCCGAAGTGGCCAAGGTCAAGAAGTTCGAGTCCGGCGTGATCACCGAGCCGTTTACGGTGAGCCCGGACACCACGATCGGCGAAGTGATCGCGCTGACGCGTGCGCGCAACATCTCCGGCGTGCCGGTGGTGGACGGCAGCGAACTGGTCGGCATCGTCACCAGCCGCGACATGCGTTTCGAAAAGAAGCTCGACGATCCGGTCCGCCACATCATGACCAAGAAGGATCGCCTGATCACCGTGCGCGAAGGCGCCAGCGATGAGGAAGTGCTTGAGCTGCTGCATCGCAACCGTATCGAAAAAATCCTGGTGGTCAACGACAGCTTCGAGCTGCGCGGCCTGATCACGGTCAAGGACATCCAGAAGAAGACCGACAACCCCAACGCCGCCAAGGATTCGTCCACGCGGCTGTTGGTCGGTGCGGCAGTCGGTGTGGGCGGCGATACCGAACAGCGTATCGAACTGCTCGCTGCTGCCGGCGTTGACGTGGTCATCGTCGATACCGCGCACGGCCATTCGCAGGGCGTGATCGATCGTGTGGCTTGGGTCAAGAAGACTTATCCGCACCTGCAGGTGATCGGCGGCAACATCGTCACCGGCGATGCAGCGCTGGCGCTGATGGATGCCGGCGCCGATGCGGTCAAGGTTGGCGTAGGTCCGGGTTCTATCTGCACCACACGCGTGGTTGCAGGTGTGGGCGTGCCGCAGATCACCGCGGTGGACATGGTCGCCGAAGCCTTGCAGGACCGCATCCCTTTGATCGCTGATGGCGGCATCCGCTACTCTGGCGATATCGGCAAGGCGCTGGTGGCGGGTGCGTCCACGGTGATGGTCGGCGGTCTGCTGGCCGGTACCGAAGAAGCGCCTGGCGAAGTCGAGTTGTTCCAGGGCCGCAGCTACAAGAGCTACCGCGGCATGGGCAGCCTGGGCGCGATGGAGAAGGGGTCCAAGGACCGCTATTTCCAGGATTCCAGCGACGCCGACAAGCTGGTGCCGGAGGGCATCGAAGGCCGTGTGCCGTATCGCGGCTCGGTCGGCGGCATCATTCATCAGCTCATCGGTGGCCTGCGCGCGACCATGGGCTATGTGGGCTGCGCCACGATCGAAGACATGCGCACCAAGCCGAAGTTCGTCAAGATCACCGGCGCCGGCCAGCGCGAAAGCCACGTCCATGACGTGCAGATCACCAAGGAACCGCCGAACTATCGGGCGGGGTAATTCGAATGTGGAAGGCATCGCTCGCCTATCTTGCGGTCATCTCGGCAATGACCGTGGTGGCGCTGGGATTGCTGGCGGTGTCTTCAGTGTTGTATCGCTGGACGTTCTTCGCGTTGATGTATCTGTTGGTGGCATCGGCCCCGGTGCTGTTGGCATTTGGCGCCACCGTACACCTGCAGCGCGTGGTGGTGCGCGTCGCGTCGGCAACACTGCTGGCCAGTGCGCTCTACGGCTTGCTCTACCTGCTGATGGGCACGCTTTTGTTGTGGCCGGGAGTGCTCTGCGCTCCGCTGCTTATTCTTTTCCTGGAGTGGCGCCGAGCGCGCCGCCTTCGCCCTGCGAGTAACGATGTCCAGCCTGCATAACGACAAGATCCTCATCCTCGATTTCGGCGCGCAGTACACGCAGTTGATCGCGCGGCGCATCCGCGAAATCGGCGTGTACTGCGAGATATGGGCCTGGGATCATGATCCGTCCGAGATTGCCGGGTTTGGGGCCAAGGGCATCATTCTGTCCGGTGGCCCGGAATCGACCACCTTGCCGGGGGCGCCGGTCGCGCCGCAGGAAGTGTTCGACAGCGGCTTGCCGGTGTTCGGTATCTGCTACGGCATGCAGACGTTGGCTGCGCAGCTGGGCGGCGCCACCGAAGCGGCCGACCAGCGCGAATTCGGCCATGCCGAGGTGGATGTCGTCGCGGCCGATGCGTTGTTTTCCGGCCTGACCGACCATGCCGGCGCCTCGCGTTTGAACGTGTGGATGAGCCACGGCGATCACGTGTCGCAGGTGCCGCCGGGCTTCACCATTACTGCCGTGACCGACCGCATTCCGGTGGCGGCGATGTCCAACGAGGACAAGCGCTGGTACGGCGTGCAGTTCCATCCGGAAGTGACGCACACGCTGCAGGGCCAGACCTTGCTGCGCCGCTTTGTGGTCGATGTCTGCGGCTGCCAGACCCTGTGGACGGCAGCCAACATCATCGACGACCAGATTGCGCGCGTGCGCGAACAGGTGGGCGATGACGAAGTAATTCTCGGCTTGTCCGGCGGTGTGGATTCGTCGGTGGTCGCGGCGCTGTTGCACAAGGCGATCGGCGACAAGCTGACCTGCGTGTTCGTCGATACCGGCCTGCTGCGTTGGCAGGAAGGCGACCAGGTGATGGCGATGTTTGCCGAGCACATGGGCGTCAAGGTGATCCGCGTCAACGCGGCGGACCGCTATTTCGCCAAGCTCGAAGGCGTGAGCGACCCGGAGGCCAAGCGCAAGATTATCGGCAACCTGTTCGTGGATATCTTCGACGAAGAATCCAACAAGCTGGCCAATGCTAAGTGGTTGGCGCAGGGCACGATCTATCCGGACGTGATCGAGTCGGCCGGCAGCAAGACCGGCAAGGCGCACGTGATCAAGAGCCACCACAATGTGGGCGGCCTGCCGGAACACATGAAGCTGGGCCTGGTCGAACCGCTGCGCGAACTGTTCAAGGACGAAGTGCGTCGCCTCGGCGTGGAACTCGGCTTGCCGCGCAGCATGGTCTATCGCCATCCGTTCCCGGGCCCGGGCCTGGGCGTGCGCATCCTGGGCGAAGTGAAGCGCGAATACGCCGAACTGTTGGCCAAGGCCGATGCGATCTTCATCGACG
>NZ_LMOP01000011.1 GCF_001423585.1 Xanthomonas sp. Leaf148
CATATTAGCAGGCTTTTCATCTCCGTCAACCCCTCGTGAAGAGGAAGTTGCCGCCGCTGCACTTCAATCCGCCGTAGCGTCTTTCCGTGTAGCGAGCCGCCCATCATAGCCGGCTTTTCCGTTTCGTCAACACCTTTCGGTGTTTCTGATTCGCCCCGTTCGTTGTTGCGGTGCTTGAAGAAGCGCCGCCGTCCTGAGCGAGGTCGCGCAGTTTATCGAGCCTGTGCAGAAGTGCAAGCACTTTTTGACACGGGCATGACAAAGCGCCGAATTTCTTGGGCAGGCTCCAACACGGCAAGAACACCAGCGCGCTCTATGGTCGCCTCTATATAGAGAGGTGCGCTCCACGCTTCGGTACCGCTGACTGGTCGGCTCGGTAAGAATGCAGGGCCCGGAGGAGCCATACGATGCCGCCAGCCCGCAACCTGTTCCGCGATCTATCCCTGTCAGCGATTGCCGCAGGCTTTGTCACTGTGCTGGTGGGATTTGCCAGTTCTGCGGTGATCGTCTTCGAGGCGGCGCGACATCTGGGCGCGGACCAGGCGCAGATCGCATCGTGGATGTGGGCGCTGGGCATTGGCATGGGCGTGACGTGCATCGGGTTGTCGCTGCGCTACCGCGTGCCGGTGGTGACGGCCTGGTCGACGCCGGGTGCGGCGATGCTGATCGGCAGCGCCGCAGGGGTTCCCTTGCGTGAGGCGGTCGGTGCATTTGTGGTTGCGGCGGTGCTTGGACTGGTGGCCGGGTTCTCCGGGTTGTTCGAGCGGGCGATCAAGCGCATGCCGGTGTCCCTGGCGTCCGGCATGTTGGCCGGGGTGCTGCTGCGCTTTGGACTGGATCTGTTCGTGGCGATGCAGAGCCAGCGGGTCCTGGCAATCGCGATGCTGGCGACCTATCTGGTTGGCCGGCGCTGGTTTGCGCGCTATGCGGTGATTGCGACCTTACTGGTAGGCATTGCGATTGCGGCGGGCGGTGGGCTGATGCACTGGAATAGCGTGCAGCTGGAGCTGGCCTATCCGGTGCTGGTGGTGCCGTCGCTGTCGTGGGCGGCGGTGGTCGGGCTGGCGATTCCATTGTTCGTAGTGACGATGGCCTCGCAGAACGTGCCCGGCGTGGCGGTGATCCGCGCGTCCGGCTACCAAGTGCCGATCTCGCCGACGATCGGCTGGATCGGTGTGGTCAATACGTTGCTGGCGCCGTTCGGCGGCTACGCCTTGAACCTGGCCGCGATCACCGCGGCGATCTGCATGGGCCGCGAGGCGCATGAGGACCCTGCCCGGCGCTATGCCGCCGCGGTGAGCGCGGGCGTGCTGTACATGGTGATCGGCTTGTTCGGGGCGACCGTGGCGGCGGTCTTTGCGGCGTTCCCGCGCGAGCTGGTGATGGCGATTGCCGGGATCGCGCTGCTGGGCACCATCGGCAACAGCCTGGCGGCAGCCTTGCGCGAAGACAGCGAACGCGAGGCGGCATTGGTCACCTTCCTGGTGACGGCCTCCGGGCTGACCTTGGGCGGGATCGGTGCGTCGTTCTGGGGGCTGGTGGCCGGGACCGTCACCCTGTTGCTGTTGCGGCCGCGCGCTTGACGCGGCGATTGCACCTCAGCGCTGGCAGCGCTGCCGGGGCTCGATGTCCTTTGGTGTGTTCCCTCAGGCTTTGAGCGGCACCACCACTGATCGATACGCAGTGACTCAAGACGCTGAAGGGGCGCATCGTTGCCCGGGCCGCTGGTGATGCTGCCCGACGCGATGGATGCGACAGCAGCGGCCGCCTGCAACCGCCACTCGACGTCAATGCGTCGGGCGGCACTTATTCCGGATCGCGCAGCTGCAGCAGCCAGTGGGCGATGACGCCGCTGGGGCTGGGCAGCGGTTCGAGATGGAATTGGCGATAGATGGGCGAGCCATCGTGGGCGCGCAGCGGCAGGGTGACGTAGGCGGCGCGGCCCAGGCGCAGGGCGTCCTCGAGCAGTTCGACCTTGGACCTGGCGGCATCGTCGGCCACCAGGGTCAGAATGTCGCAACCGATCAGCTCGGCAACCTCGGCCTGGCTGAGGTCGGCGAATGCGGGGTTGGCGAAGATCAGCCGGTGCGCGGCGGCGGCGGCGCCCCGCTCGATAATGGCCACGCCGTCGCGCAGACGCGACAGCGAGGCTTCCAGCAAAGTGAAATCCTGCTGGAAGCGCTTGCGCTCCATCAGTTCGATCAACACGCGCAGGCTGCGTGCCGACTCCAGGTGCAGCGGCGACCAGCGGCGCGCGCGGCCGCTCACGGTTTCCTGCCAGAGATCGAAGCTCTTGCGGGGCGACAGTCGTGAGTTGGGGATATCCGGCAACTTGGCCAACTGCGGATTGCCGGCCCATTTGACCTGCTGCACCTGTTCGCGGCGTGTCCATAGCAGCGCGCTGCGCGATTGCGGCATCAGCGGCACAAAGATGAAACCAGCCGCCAGTGGCGCGAGATCGGCCAGCTCCGGGAACACCTCGCCGATGGCATCCACATGCAAGGCGCCGACGGCGTCCTCGCGCAGCGCCTCGTGGTGCTCGGATTCGATGTGGTTGCGGATACGCCGGAGCGCGGCGGCATCGGGCGTGCTGCCGTGGCGGCTGATCTCGTTGCCGTGGAAGATCGCCACTCCGTCGGCATCCACCACGTCCATCAGATCCGGCGCCATGTCAGCGAGCAGCTCCACGGTCATGTGGTCGGCGGCGTTGAAGTCGGTGATCAACTTTTCGCGCACGGTGAGCAGTACCGATTCCAGATGCGCGCGCGACACCGCCTGCAAGGCGCCGATGCGTCCGGCTAGCGCGCGGGTGACCGCATCGGTGGCATCGCGCATGGCGTGACTGGTGAAATGCGGGCTGTAGTGATGGCACGCGATCAGCCCCCACAGCACGTCGTTGACCACGATCGAGGAGACCAGGGTGGCGGTCACGCCCATGTTGGCCAGATATTCCAGATGCACCGGCGAGACGCTACGCAGGCTGACGTCGCTCAGATCCACCGGGGTGCCCAGGCGCGGATGCAGGGTGGGCTCGATCGGCGATGGCCGGTAGCCGACATCGGCGATCTGGCGGACACGGTTGCGCAGGTACAGCGCGCGCGCTTGGGCGGGGATATCGGTGGCCGGGTAATGCAGGCCGAGGTAGGCCTCCAGGTCGGGTTGGCGTGCCTCGGCGATCACGTCGCCGTTCCACTCTTCGTCGAAGCGGTAAATCATCACCCGGTCGAAGCCGATCATGCTGCGCAGGCCCTTGGCCGCCCGCACCGCGGCTTCGGCGATGCCGGGATCGCGCTCGATGCTGCGCAACAGCGGCAGCGCTTCGCGCAGGGTGACGTCGATCAGGCGCGCGTCGCGCGGCTCGATTTCGATCAGCCACTGCTCGGGATACAGATGCCAGGCGGCCACCCAGGGGTGGTCGGTGGGCGCAGCGCGCCTGGGGAAGCGCACCTCCGCATGCAACAGGTGTTGCGGTTGATCGTCCACTGCGAAGGGCTGCGCGTCGGGCAGCTCCAGCACCTGGGCGTAAGGCATGCCGAGCAAGGCGTCCATCGGCACGCCGAGCAGGTCGGCTGCGGTGGTGCTGGCCTGCACGATGCGGCCGTCGGCCGGTTCGATCACCAGCAACACGCCATAAGGCTGGATCAAGCCGGGGATGTGGATCGGCTCGCGCGCGCAAACATCCATATCCAGGGGTTCGGTGGGCTGATTCACGGGCACGGCTCCGCAGCGAGGCAAGTGTGGAAGTGGGCAAACATGGCTTGCGCACCAGCGATGGCGGCAGCCTGCGTGTGGGGGGAATCCAGGCGCTGATCGAGGACCGCCTGGAAGCGGCGCCAACCGGCGGGGTCTTCGTCGGCCAGTTCGAAATACTGCAGCGCATCGGCCAGGCCGGGCTGGTGCTTGCGTAGACCGCGCGCAATGACCCGGCCGCCAAGCTGCGAGCCTTCGACCACATACAACATGCCCCAGCGCGTGGCATCGGTGCGCGCAGCGGGCAGTGCGATCGGCAGATCCAGTGGTTGATCGAGCGCCCGCAGGTCGGCACGCAAGGCCGGCACGCGGCGGCGATAGTGCCAGCCGTTGCCGACCAGGGTGCTGAGCCAATCGCCCAGATGCGTTTCGAAGCCGGCCAGCAAGGCGTGGTGGCGACGCAGGATCTGCGCATAGCTGGCGCGATCGACCTGTCCCTGCCCCAGGGCCTGCATCAACGGCACCGCTTCAACCAGGCGATGGGTGTCCTGGGTGGCGTGCCGCAGCACGTGCGCGGCCGATGGCGGAACAGCCAGGGTGTCAGGACACATAAGCAATCGAGGCGGTGCCGCGGCACGGAGTGCACCAGCCTAGCAGCGCCTGCGCAAATCAGATAAAGCGGACGCGAGTGCTGGATGAATACGTTGGCATCAGCCCTGCGCTGCCGGAGCGATGCCACCGCCCCGCCCTGCGCGCTTCCATGCCATCACCCACCCGGCGGCGAGTAGCACACCGGCCAGCAACCACGGCGCGCCGGGCAGATGCAGTGGCGCACCACTGCCGATGAACCAGGCAAACACGTTGGCGAACAACAACGGCCCGGCGATACCGGCCAGGCTGATCAATCCGGTCAGTGCGCCCTGCACGCGACCCTGCGCATCGGCGCCGACTTCGCGGGTGATCAAGGCTTGCGCGGCTGGCGCAGCGATCGCCCAGAAGGCGCTGATCGGCACGCCGATCAGGAAGGCGGCGCCACTGTCGGCCAACCCGTAGATGACGAAGCCCACCACCCCGCAGCCCAGGCCCAGCAACAAGGCGCGACGTTCGCCCAGCCAGCGCACGATCCGGCCGACCAGCAGCGCGTTGACGATGATGCTGCACACCCCGACCCCGGCCAGCACCCAGCTCACTTCGCGCGGGCCCCAGTGGTACTGGTAACCAGCGAACAGCACGAAGATGCTGGGATAGACGTAATGCGCCAGGTTGGCCAGAAACACCACCGAGGCCAGGCCGAACACCTGCGGGTAGCGGCGTAGCAACTTGAGTGCACCCAGCGGGTTGGCATGCGACCACTCCAGGCGTGCGGTGCGGCGCTCGGGCGGCAGCGATTCGGGCAGCACGAACCAGCCGTACAGCACGTTCAACAGCGCCAGGCCTGCGGCAAACCAGAACGGCCAGCGCAAGCCGATGCCACCCAGCCAACCGCCAATCAACGGGCCGGCGACAAAGCCAATGCCGAACGCGGCGCCGAGCATGCCGAACGCGCCGGCGCGTTTGTCGGCGGGTGTGACGTCGGCGATGTAGGCATTGGCCGTGGAAAAACTGGCCGAGCAGATGCCCGAGATCACCCGTGCCAACAGCAGCATCGGCAAGCTGTGGGCGATGGCCATCAGGATGAAATCCAACCCCAGGCCCAGGCACGACAGCAGGATGACCGGGCGACGGCCGAAGCGGTCGGACAAGGCGCCCTGCAGCGGCGAGCAGACGAACTGGATGGAGGCGAACAGGAAGCCGAACCAGCCGATCCAGCCGGCGGCCACCACGTAATCGCCACCGGTGAAATGCCGCACCAGATCCGGCAGCACCGGGATGATCACGCCGAAGGACAGCACGTCGATCAGCACGGTGATGAAGATGAAGATCAACGCGGCGCGGCGGCGCCCCGGGGCTGGAGCGGAATCGGCGGAGAGAGACATCGCGCGGCCCAGGATGGCGAGGCGGGAAGTGTAGCTGCGGATTGGCTCGGATCGGCTCTGGGTGGGTGACCAGGCGTGGGGGACGAGGCTTAGGAGCGGTGCGAGCGGCTGGATTGGGCCCGGCCGCAGGAGATTGGTGCAATCGCTCTGTGGAGATCGCTTGGGTTTGGTGGGGCTTGTGCGAATCGGGCTGAGCGACTTGGTGCCTGAAGGGCGATGTCAGCTGATTTTTTAGCTAGGAGCAGCACTGGACGTGCGGGTGCGTTGGGCTGGGAGTTCTTGCTGACACCGCACCCTCATCCGCCCTGCGGGCACCTTCTCCCGGTGGGAGAAGGGATGGGTCGTGCGATGCGGCTTGGAGGTCTCCCGTCTGCCTGCGCTTGGAAAAATAGAGGTGCGGGGTGGGTCCCGGCTGGAGCCCCTGCTGGAACCGTACCCTCATCCGCCCTTCGGGCACCTTCTCCCGGTGGGAGAAGGGATGGGTCGCGCGATGCGGCTTGGATGTCTCTCGTCTGCCTGCGCTTGGAGACGTTGGTGCGGGTGGGTCCGGTTAGAGTCCTTGCTGAAACCGTACCCTCATCCGCCCTGCGGGCACCTTCTCCCGATGGGAGAAGGGGGTGGGTCGTGCGATGCGGCTTGGATGTCTCTCGTCTGCCTGTGCATGGAGAAGTTGAGGTGCGGGTGGGTCCCGGCTGGAGTTCTTGCTGACACCGTACCCTCATCCGCCCTGCGGGCACCTTCTCCCGGTGGGAGAAGGGAGTGGGTCGTGCGATGCGGCTTGGAGGTCTCTCGTCTGCCTGCGCATGGAGAAATGGCGCCATGCTCAAGCCCCTCTCCCGGCGGGAGAGGGGTTGGGGTGAGGGTGCGGCGGCTGCGTGTAATTCGGCTGCAGTGCGTCTCCAACCCGTTCCGCCTGATGCTCCTGCCCTTCGGCCGCTGCATCCTTCATGCAGGCTCCAATCAAAGGAACTGCGCGGCGATCAGACAGCGCGCACGCCGTCGCCACGCTCAGCCGGATCGAATGGAGGCCACATCAACGCTCAGCATCCGTTGACGAGCAACTGCGCCAGCCCTCGCCCACGGCCACCCACAGACAATGTGCGCGGCCGGCTGGGTGGACCCGCGCCACACCGGCTGCGGCGCAGGCCACCAGGTTATTCGACGCTGATGGTCTGGGTCAGGGTGTGGCTGGCGCCGGGGGCCAGTTCGATGACGTCCGGGCCGGCGTTGGCCGCCTCCAGGCAGACGTAGTCGCGCCAGCCTTCGCCCACGTCGGCCATTTTCTTGCCGGCTTGCTCGCCCGGGTTCCAGGCCACCAGCGAGCGGCTGCCCTGTGTGGCGATGACGATGCGGCGGCCGAGCACCGGGTCGGTGAGGGTGTAGCGGCCGCCGGCGTTGGTGTAGATGCGGTCGCTGCGGCCGGGATCGCGCGGGTCGCGCAGGCTCCAGTCGCCTTGCTGGCGATGCGCAGTGGCGTAGTTCTCGTATTTATCGAGATAGTCCAGGCCATCCAGGCCCTGCACGCTGACCTTGAGCGCGTCGCCGACGCGGAAGTAGTTGTGTAGCGCCTGGGTGAAGCGCACCGGGGCGCCGCTGGTGTTTTCGGTGATCAGGCGTTGTTCGAGAGTGCGGCCGATGCGCAGGGTCATGCGCAGGCGCAGCGCCAGATCGTCGAAGGCCGGCGGGGTGAGCGTGAGCACCACGGTGCCGTCGTCTTCGCGGTGGCTCTCGGTGAGTTGCCACGGCACGGTGCGCACGAACCCGTGCGCGGGCACCTCGCCGGTCTGGTCCTGGCGGCCGAAGTACGGCCAGCACACCGGCGCGCCGCCGCGGATCGGGGTGGGCGGCTGTTTGGCGAGCGGCGACAGCCACATCACGTCCTGGCCGCCCTTGGGCACGAACGACAGCAACTGGCCGCCGAACAGGCTGATGGCGGCAGTGGAGAACGGGGTGTCGATCAGCAGCGAGGGGAAGCCATGGAAGTCGCCTGTGGTGAGGCCGGTGGTGTCGGACATGGGGGATGCCTTGTGGACGATGGGAGATTGGGCGAATGCGGGGTACGCGGCCGGCAGCTTGAAAGCGGTGCCGCGCACGGCGGCCATGCCGGTGAGCGGCGGCGCGGCACGCAAAGCGGTGAGGATGCGCTGGCCGGGGCGGCCGTCGGCGGGCTGCAGGCCCAGCCGGGTCTGCTCGACCTGGATGGCGCGGCGGGTGGCGCTGCCGACCATGCCGTCGGCCTCGCCGATCTGGTAGCCGCGGGCGAGCAGCAACTGTTGCAGGTCGCGGCGTTCCGGACGGCCCAGGCCGGGGTCGTCGGTGGGCCAGGCGGCAACCAGGCCGGGGCCGCCGCGCAGGCGGTCGGCCAGCAGCGCGATCGACAGCGCGTAGCTTTCGGCAGCGTTATAGGCGTAGATCGCGTCGTAGTTGCGGAACACCAGGAAGGCCGGGCCGGTGGCACCAGCCGGTAGCAGCAGCGCGGCCGGCGTCTCGCCGGGTAGGCCGGTCGGGGCCAGCGGCTTGCCGTTGGTGCCGAGCAGGCCGGCAGCCTGCCAGGCCTGCAAGGGTTGGCGGCGGGTGCGGCCGGCCTTGCTGACATCGAAACCGCGCGGCAGGGTGACTTCCATCCCCCAGGGGCGGGCGCGTTCCCAGCCGGCCTTGACCAGATAGTTGGCGGTGGAGGCCAGCGCATCGGGAATGCTGGCGACCAGATTGCGGCGGCCGTCGCCGTCGCCGTCCACCGCAATCCGTGCATAGGTCGAGGGCATGAACTGGGTCTGCCCGAACGCGCCGGCCCACGAGCCGGTCAAGCCATCCGGCGACAGATCGCCCTGCTGCAACAGGCTGAGCAACGCGAGGAATTCGCCGCGAAAGAACGGCTGGCGGCGGCCTGCGCACGACAGCGTGGCCAGCGAAACCAGCAGCGGGCGCTTGCCGGTGACGCGGCCGTAGTCGCTCTCCACGCCCCAGACCGCCACGATGGTGGCCGGGTCGACGCCGGTCTGCTCGGACAGGCGGGTGAGCAAGTCGTGGTGGGTGACCAGCATGGCCTGGCCGTCGGTGACGCGCTGGCTGTCGACCAGGCTGGCGAGGTAGTCCCAGATGGGCGTGGTGAACTCCGGTTGCGCGTCCAACAGCGGCAACACGCTGGGATCGGGCGCCAACCCGGCGGTAAAACGCTGGAAACTGGCGGCGTCCACGCCCTTGGCGGCGGCCTGGGTCTGCAACCCGGCCAGGCAACGGTCGAAGGCAGGGTCGGCGCAGGCGACCAACGGCAGCAAGACCATCAACAGCGGCAAGGCGCGCCGGGTCGGCGTCATGGCGCGGTGGCCGGCGGGTGGACGGACGTCATGCGGTAAAGCGCTCCAGTCGCGAATCGGTCCGGAAGGATAGCCAACCTGGCTGGGTCGAGGCGTGCAAGCGGCGGCGGCGTGACGCGGTGGTTGCCGCGCGCGGCGGTGCGGGTGCGATGGATGTGTGGGCGGTGCGTTGGCTCAGGGGTTGCGGGGCTGGCGCCCGGTGTCTGCTGCCGTCCTTGAACGGCACACACTCGGCATCGAGTTGTTCACCAGTCAACCGCTTGAATCAGGAGTGTGCTTGCGCCGGCCGGCTTGCGATTGCAGCTGGGGTAACGCGGGCGTCAGCGTTGACGCGTCAGCTGCCGTCGCCGGTGATGCCGCTCAGCAGCGACAACGCTGGCGTGGAGGCGCCGGTCTCGACAACGCGGCGCAGGCGTGCGCGGCGCGGCGCATCGTGGCGAGGCCCAAAACGGACCATGCACATGGCCAGCAACGCCGGCAACACGATTGCAAAGACCACCAAGGCCGTCAGCGCCCATTGCCAGAAGTTGAAGGTTGCCATGATCGCTGTCCGCCCCCCGCGGCGAGCTTCGCCGCG
Source organism: Xanthomonas sp. Leaf148 (assembly GCF_001423585.1). Lineage (GTDB taxonomy): Bacteria > Pseudomonadota > Gammaproteobacteria > Xanthomonadales > Xanthomonadaceae > Xanthomonas. Next base: position 9,561 of record NZ_LMOP01000011.1, read on the forward strand.
CGGCAAGCTTCCCGGATCGGCTGCGAACGCTGTGTCGACAAAGTGGCGCGATGGGCGCCGTTGGTCGGGTGAGGCGGCGATGGTGGAGGTGCTGCATGGCATGGCGCATACCAATCACGGCTGCGCAGCTACCAGGCGGGCGCGGATGGTGCTCGGTAATAGCATGGATCAGGCGTCCGCTTCGGTTCTGAGCGTGCGGTCCCCTTACGGAACGATGGCTCGCTGAAGGTTATCTACCGCGCTGCATTCCCGATGGTGCTGGTTGGGGGCGGCGGCTGGCTGGTTGGAAGACATCAAATACGAAGGGCGGCAGGGGCGTTGAGGGTGGTCTTCCCCTATGAGGGATTTGGGGGATCGGCCTGGGTCGAGGAGCGAGTGCGCCAGAGGACGCACCCTCATCCGCCCGTTGGGCACCTTCTCCCGATGGGAGAATGGTTTGAATTGTCTCTGTGTGAGACCTGGTTGCGCGCGGTTGCGCTTGCGGTGGTCGATTGAAGCGGCCGCACGTTTCTTACGTCGCCCTTTGCTCTGTCATTGCGACAAGTGTCGGAGCACGGATGCGTGTGTGGTCGTTCGCACGGTGGGTTGATCAACCACAGTTGCTCGACGGGCTGGCCAGCACGTTGCGTTAAGTGCAGCGCCGCTGGCTGCACTTGGCGAGGGCAGGCGTCGAAACACGGATGTACGCGCGGTCTTCCGCACAGTTGGACGATCAGCCACTGCTGGCAACGGAAACGGCCAGCACGTTGTGCAATCTCTAGCACCGCTGGCGGCACTCAGCGGGCGTCGAGGTAATGCCAGCGGCCATCTTCGCGGACGAAGCGGCTGTGTTCGGTCATGCGCACCGCGCTGCCACCGCCGATGCGATAGCGGGCCAGAAACACCACCTCGGCGGTGTCCTCGCCGGTGACGCTTGCGCGCTGGATGGTCAGGCCGAGCCAGGTGGTGCGGCCGCCTTCGTCCAGCGACAGTTCGGCCGGGCGCGTGGACGGGTGCCAGCTGGCCAACAGGTAGTCGACATCGCGGCGCACATAAGCGCTGTAGCGCGAGCGCATCAAGGTTTCGGCATCCGGCGCGGCGGCACCGGCGTGGTAGAGCCCGCAGCAGCGCGCGTAGTCGGCGGGGCGGCCGCAGGGACAGGGATCGGTGGATGCAGAGTTCGCCATGGGGGGATTGTGCTTGATTCGGGATTCGGGATTCGGGATTCGGTGATCAGCAGGCAGCGAGCGTCCATATGTCATGAGCAGTCTGTGGGGTTGGTGGACAACTGCTAGGTGGATGTTCTGCGATGTTGGGTGGTCTGCATTGAAGATTCCTGCTTACTTCCTGCGTTTTCGTGCCGCACGTTGCGTCGCAATTCGCGGGTGTGGCTGGGAGGTGGACGTGATGGATCGCGATGCTGCCATTGGACTGCAGCAGGACTTGCTTCCGTCCCCTCCCCCGCTCCGCGGCCAGCGCTTGCTGCGAGGGCACTCCAAGAAGCGCGTGTTCATGCTGCGCAAGCCGCGCCCTTTCGCCCCGCGGGGGAGAGGGGCTTTGGATTCCGTGCTCTGGATGCTGCACGTTATCGATTGGGTATGTACGTGGGTGACGTGGGGGGTCAGGCATCGGCTCACGCGACCTGCTGCTATCGCTACTACGCCTGATCCTGCTACTCCCGACGCTGCTACGCCTGCCGCCGTTCCGTTAGCTGTCACTGCGGCGCGTGCCGTCAGTGCACTCGCTATGCTGTCGCCCCCGTCGTGCGGAGCGCCGTTGTGCTGGAACTGATTCCCACCGAGTTGCCGTGGCTGCTGTGCATTGCGTTCGTTGCCGGGCTGGTGGATGCCGCGGTGGGCGGCGGCGGGTTGATCCAGTTGCCGGGATTGTTTGCGACCTTGCCGCAGCAGGCGCCGTCGCTGATCTTGGGCACCAACAAGTTCAGCGCGATGTTCGGCACCGGGGCGTCGGCGTGGCGGTATGCGCGCACGGTGCGCTTCCCGTGGCGGCCGGTGCTGTATGCCACTGCCGCGGCGTTTACGTTTTCGTTTCTGGGCGCGACGGCAGTCAGCCTGTTGCCCAAGCAGGCGGTGCGGCCGCTGATTTTGCTGTTGCTGATCGCGATGTTGATCTACACGCTGATCAAGAAGGATTTCGGCGCGCTGCATCGGCCGCGCGAGATCGGTCGACGCGAGTTGATCACCGCCTTGGCGATGGGCGCGGCGATCGGGTTTTACGACGGGTTCTTCGGTCCGGGCACGGGGAGCTTTTTGATCTTCTTGTTCATTCGCTTTTTCGGGCTGGATTTTCTGCGCGCCTCGGCGGCGGCCAAGGTAGTGAACCTGGCCACCAACCTGGCAGCGCTGTCGTTCTTTCTGCCCAGCGGCCAGGTGATGCTGGCGCTGGGCATTCCGATGGCGGTGGCAAACGTGGCCGGCGCGGTGGCCGGCACGCGGATGGCATTGCGCGGTGGCACGCCGTTGATCCGCAAGTTATTCCTGGTGCTGGTGGTGGTGCTGATCGGCAAGATGGGCTGGGACCTGCTGCACTGATCACGCTGCAGATGTCCTCGCCTTTCTAAAACTCCATGCTCAACGTTGCCGACAGCGTGCGCGGTGCACCCGGGTAGTTGGTTGTCTGCGTCACCGGTTGCTCGATATAGAAACGGTTGGCGACATTGCGCAGCATCAGCGCCAGTTGATAACGGCCGCCGAAACGGTACGCCACCGAGGCATCGAACCGCGTATAGCCGGCAATGCGATAGCTGTTGTTCAAGTCGCCCTCGCGCTCGCCGACATGCACCGCACCGGCGCCCAGGGTCAGGCCGTACAACGGACCGGTGGCCACGTGGTAAGTGCTCCACAGACTGGCGCTGACACGCGGCACACCGCGCAGGCGATTACCGACCGGAATCACGCTGTCGCGGGTGACCTGCGCATCCAGATACCCCGCGCCGAGAATCATCCGCCAGTGTTGGGTGAGCTCGCCGGTGATGTCCAGCTCGACGCCGCGCACGCGCTGCTGGCCGGTGACCAGCACAAAGCCGCTGTTGTCCGGATCGCTGGTGGCGACGTTGTCCTTGGTGATCTGGAACGCCGCAGCAGTGGCAAGTACGCGGTTGTCCAGCAGTGCGCTTTTCAGGCCGATCTCGTACTGGCGGCCGGTCTCCGGCGGTGCGCTGCCGCCGGCAAACAGCGTGGCGCTGCGCGGGCGAAACGACGTCGACGTATTCGCATACAGCGACAGCTGCGGCGCGGCCTTCCACACCACACCCACACGCGGCGAGGCGCGTCGGCCGTCTTCGCGGGTACGCGCGCCGTTGTCGGCGGTGGTCTGCTGCACGTCGTCCCAACGCACGCCGGCCAGCACGTCCCAGCGCTGCCCGATGCTGATCTGGTCCTGCACGTACAACGCGGCGTAGCGCGCATCGACCTCGATCTGCCGCGCCGGCACGTAGCGGCCCGGTAGTGCGCCCTGCACGGGGTTGCTCACGCTGATGCGGGCCAACGGCGCGCGGGCTTCATCTGTCTGGCGATGCGCATCGACGTATTCGGCGCCGGTCAGCACCTGATGGCGTAGCGGGCCGGTATCGAAACGGGCCAACGCTTCGGTCTGCGAGGTGGTGGCGCGTACCTGCTGCTCCTGACGCACGGCGCGGCGCTGCAGAAACGCACGGTCGGCGCTGAAGCCGGTGAAGTCGGCCACGTCGCGGCCGCTGTCACCGTCCTGGTGATTGAGGATCTGACGCAGCGTCAGCCACTCATTCGCGTCATATTCAATACGGCCGCGTGCAGTGCGCGAGGTGCCGCGATTGCGCGACCACGGCTCACCGAAACTGCGCTCTGCCGGACCACGCACCACCCCGTCGATGACGACCAGACCGCGATCGCCCGGGCTGGTCTGGCGGGTGTAGTCCAGATCCAGATCGGCACGCAGCTGCGCAGTGGGCCGCCATGCCAGCGAGGGCGAGACGAAGACGCGGTCACCATCGGCCTGCGCAGCGCGGAAGCTGCCGGTCTGCTGCGCGGCGGCGCTGACGCGGGCAGACAGCGTGGGACTCAGCGGGCCGGTGATACTGGACTGCACGCGGCGCAGGCCATGTTCGGCCACCTGCAGCGACGCGTTGCCGCTAAACGTGTCGTCCGGCCGCAGCGTGACCAGATTGATCACCCCGCCGGGCTCGCCGCGCCCGTACAACACCGCCGCAGGCCCTTTGAGCACTTCCACCTGGGCGACATTGGCCAGGTCGCGCACGGTCTCGGTGAAGTTCTGCGCCGGGTTGAGCAGGATGCCGTCGACCGCATACGACGACGCTTCGAAGCCGCGAATGACGAAGGTTTCCGAGCGATTACCCTGGGTGCCGCCCGGTTGCACGTTGGACACATTGGCCACCACATCGACCAACCGGGTGAGTTGCTGCTCGTCGATCACCGAACGCGGCACCACCTGGATCGCCTGCGGGATGCGCTCCACCGGCGTCTGCGTGCGGGTGGCGCCGGCGGCTTTTTCCGGGCGGTACAAGGCGCGTCGCTCGCTCACCACGATGGCATCGAGCAGGCTGGCCTCCTGCGCGGCGGCCGGCAATGCGGCAAACAGGGACACCAACAACAACGGGCGCGGCAGGGGGCGTGGGGTCATCGACATCTTCGGCGGGAGCGATGTGCGCGGTTGCGAACACATCAGGATCTGAGATGATAACGATTCTTATCTGCAAATGTGGAGTGTGCCTGCGCTGGGTGGTCGGTTGTCCGCCGCTCGTTTGACCATGCAAACGGCTGCATGCTGGCGCGCAGCTGGGCCGCGCACTCGGGCGTTGCGACGCAGAAGGCTGCGCGTTGGCCTGGGCAGACACGGATTTTTTGGTCCAGCTGGCGGCAGGTACAGCGCGCTGTGCGGTTTGCCTTGCCGGTTACCGTCATTTGAGCGAGGTGCACCTTCGGTGTTTGCACGCCGGACAAAAGCGCCGACATCTACGTTCGCAACGGTGCCTCTTTTTCAATGACGTGTGTGCAGGCGGAGCCTTGCGCATGTGTCGCAGCGCTCGGGCGACGTCATCGCTTGAGAGAACGACGCAGTCGACGTGTCGGCTGCCGTCTACCGACGCTGGCGATACCTGAGCAGACTTACGCCGCGCAGCGTGTCGCTCGTCGCCGCCAGCGCCGTGTCGCATGTCTGCGGCGGCGGTAGCGAGCCGTGACGCCGCGTCGGACGGCGGCTCCCTCGGCACAGCCGCGCCGGGCACTCAGCGTTTGCTGCGTGCCTTCGATGCCGCACCACGCGCCGGTGCGGGCCGCGCCTTGGTGGATGCCGCTGACGCTGGCGTTGCGGCCTGCTTGCCTGACGTGCGCCGCGATGAGGCGACCTTGGCTGCGCCTGCTGGCGCCTTGGCGGCACGCGTGGGGCTGGACGTCGGTTTGACGGTGCGAGCTGTAGCTGCAGCAGCAGATGTCGACTTGGCGGCAGGCTTGGCAGCGGCAGCTGGGCGCTTGAGCGCCGGCTTGGCAGCGGGTTTTGCAGCGGCCTTGGGCAACTTGCCCGGCGTTGCAGCCTGGGTGCGGCGTGCGCCCGACACCGCCGATGTGCGCTTGGCTGATGCAGCGCCGTCTGCCGTGGCTGCCGTGCGCGTTGGGCCTGCCGCACGCGTGCTGCGGGGTGCAGACACCGGCGCGGAAGAAGTCGCTGCAGTGGCCGGCTTGCCCTTGCCACGACGCGTCGCTGCCGCGACTACGGCTTCAGTTGGTGCAGCGATCGCCGCGCCCGCTGTCGCCTGCTCGTCTGCCTCGCGGTCTGACGGTGCATCGCTCACCGCCGCTACGTGGCGTTGCTGCGCCGCCGTGGCTGGCGGCTCGGCCTGCGAGGCCGCGGGTTCCTCGCCACGCGAGCGCTCGGGCAATTTCAGCCGCTGCGCCTGTTCGTCGTACTCGATCAGCAACACGCCGGAGTTGTGGCGGCCACTGATTTCCACAAAGCATGCGCCACCGATAAACGGCTCCAGCGTCATCACCGATTTCAACGGCGTGGCCACCACCATCTGGAAGCCGAAGTTTTCGAAGATGTTCATCGCCAGCGCGGTGAATTCGTTGTCGGCCTTGTCGAAGGCTTCGTCCAGCACCACCGCGCAATAGCGCGGCAGTTCGCCATCTTCGCCACCGAGTTGATAGCGCAACGCTGCCGCCAGGCAGGTAGTCGCCAGTTTCTGCCGCTGGCCGCCGGACTTGCCGGCGCCGCTGCGATAGATCTCCACCTGCGCACGGCTCTGCGCGTCCAGCTCCACGCCGATGAATTCCACATGCAGGCGCACATCCAGCACCTGTTCGCGCCAGCGTCGCGCCTCCGGCTCCTGCGCGCCCAGACGCGCCACCAAGGTGCGCAAGGTGGCGAACTGCGCCTCGGCCAGCGCACGGTCTTCGGTCTGCTGATGCGATAGCACGGCGCGCAGCTGCTGCTGAAATTCCTGCACCTCGGCCAGGCGGCGGTCGCTGACCTCGATGGTCAGGATGGTGTCGCGGTTGAACGGCACCTGCTCCAGGCTGGCGTTGACTTCGTCCATGCGCTGCTTGATGCCCTTGTGGGCTTCGGCGGTGTGGCGCTGCAGGGCGAGCAGGTTGTTCTTGCTCTGGGTCTGCAGCAAATCGAAGAAGCGGTGCTCGTGACGCGGCAGGCCGTCGCTTTCCAACCGGTCCAGGCGCGCAAGGAAATCGTCGGCGCTGGACAGGCTCACGGTGAAGTCGCCGCTGTCTTCGGGCCACTGCTGGCAGTAGCGGCGGAAGCATTCGAGCAATTGCGCGCTGAGCCGGCTGTCGCGGCCCTGGCTTTCGGCCAGCTGCTCGGCCAGGCCGCGTTCGACCACGCGAAAGTGCGCTTCCAGATTGTCCAGCGACAGCGGTGCCAGCGCGGCCAGGCGTTCGTGCAGGCCCTGCAACTGAGTGGGAGTGAGCGCGGCGGTGCCGGCACGGCCTGCGCCGCCGGCCTGCTGCTGCTCCAGGCGGACGCGCTCGCGCGCCAGCTGTGCGCGTTCCAGGCGCACGTCCTCGAAGGTGCGCTTGGCCTGATCGCGCAGGGTACGCGCAGTCTCGATGGCCTGGCCCAAGGCACGCAGGCCGCTGTCGCCTTCGCGCAGTTGCTGCAGTTGTTCGTCGATATCGGTCAGGCGTTGCAGCTTGGGGCCGACGTCGATCTCGTCCCAGTCGCGCTCCACCAGCGTGTGCGCGGCCAGCTGTTTTTCCTGGTCCTGCTCGCGTTGCTTGCGCAGCGCGGCCACGTCGGCTTCGCAGCTGGCGATGCGCTGCGCGAGCGCCTGCGCTTCGCGTTCGAACACCTTGAGCTTGTCGCGGTTGTCGTGCCCCAGCAGCCAGCGCTTGCGGTCGTTGACGGCGTGGCGGTCGTCCTTTTCATAGCGATCGCCGGGATGCTTGACCTGCCCTTCGCGGGTGATGGCGCGGTCGGCATTGCGCAGCGCGGCGGCGTTGTCCACACAGGCGTAATCGAAGCGGCGAGTCAGCTCGTTGCGCAGCCAGTCGGTGAAAGCGTGCTCGCGCAGTTGCAGCTTGCCAGGCAGCGCATCAGGATCGACCCGCCGCGAATGCAGTTCGTCGTTGCGACGCACGCGGAAGTACACCAGGCGCGTGCCGATGTGGGTGCGGTTGACCCATTCGCTGACCTGCGCGTAATGCCGCTCGTCCACCAGCAACGACTGCGCAAACCCGTGCAGCACGCGTTCGATCGCGCCGCGCCAGGCCACCTGGTCGGCGCGCACCTGCAGCAGCTCGCCGACGAAGGGCAGCGCGGATTCGGCGATGCCGGTGTCTTCGCACAAGCGCGCGCGCAGTGCCTGCATCGGTGCGGGCAGGCTGGACGGCGCCTTCTTCAGCGCATCGAGTTCGCTACGGATGTCCGCAAAGCGACGCTCGTCGTCGCGGCGCTCGCCCATGCGCTCGGCAATGGCCTCGTCCAGCGCGCTGGCGTGCTGTTTGCCGCCATCGAGCACGCTCTGGGCGTGCGCCACCTGCGCGGCAAAGCCGCTGGCGCCGGCTGCCAGCGCAGTACCGAGCTGGCGGCAGGCCTGTTCGATCTGCGCGCGGCGGCGCAGGCGCTCGTCGCGCTCGCGCTCCACCCGCACACGCTCGCGTTCGAGTTCTTCGATCTGCTCGCCACCGGCGGCGCGTTGCTCGCGTTCCAGCCCGGCCAGTTTCTGCTCGTGGTTGTCCAGCGATTCGCGGCGCTGGCCTTCTTCGCCGGCCAGGCCGCGGTCCTGGCTGTCCAGTTCCAGCAGGCGCGCCTGCAGCAAGGCGACGCGTTGCTGCTCGCGGTAACTGTCCACGCCCAGCTGCAGCTCACGCAGCTCACCGACGCTGCGGCGCAGGTCCATCAGCGCGGCATGGTGCGCGCGTGCCGGGCTGAGCGTTTCCACCTGGCGCCGCGCGGTGACCACGGCGTGGTGCGCGCCATCGAGCTCGGCGAAGTCCTCCACCAGTCGGTCGGCGGCTTCGAAGGTGCGCGGCTCATCCAGCATGAACCCGCGCAGGAAGGCATTGAGATCGCCCAGATTCTTGGCCGACTGGGTCTTGTGCAGCAGACGCAGCGCCATCTCGTTGCTGATACCCAGCGCATGCCGGAAGCGTTCGGCATAGCCGGCAAAGCCGTCGAAATGCGCCACGTCCTCGCCAAGGCGCGCCTTGAGCTTGCGCAGGTCCAGGTCGAAGCCATCCAGTTCGCTGGCCACATCGAAGCTGCGCGGGGCCACCATGTAGTGGCGGCGCACATCGGCCGCGGCATTGCCGCTACCGGCGATCCAGAACAGCCGAATCAGGCTCACCGCCTCGCCCTGCGCGTTGCGGTATTCCAGCACCAGCGCCGTCCAGGTCGCGCCCTTGCGCAGGTACTGGGTGGCGATCTCGCCGGAGGCGCTGTCCTGCTGATCGGCCCACGCACCGCGCACGTACGACACCAGGCTGCGGTCGCGCCCACTGCGCTCGGCTTCACGCGCGGCCGCGTTGAAATCCACGATGCTCGGTGGCGTCAGCAATGCCGACATCGCATCCAGCAAGGTGGATTTGCCCGAACCCGAGCGCCCGACGAACAGAAAACCCTTCTCGGCGATCGGCACCTCGGTCAACCCGTTGAACGTGCCCCAGTTATGCACCTGCAAGCGCCGCATGCGGAACTGCTGCGCACGCTGCTCGGCCAGCGTCTCGGCAAACAAGGAAGCACCCGGCGACGCCGGCGACAGGTTGGACTGGGAATTCATTGCTCACTCACCAAAACAGAACGACAGGGACACCAAGGACAGACCATTACGAACGGTGACGCATTTTTGTGGGGCGGTGGTACGGGATGCGGGTAGGCAGGGGTTAGGCAGGAATACGGATGGGGCAAGGGGACGGCTTCGCGACCAAGGTCGCTCCTACAACAGCGTGGTGCTTGAACCAATTGCGGTGAAAGCCGGACGAGCGCGACAACAGCTGCGGATTGTCGAACACCTGCACTACTCACCTTTTCAACATCGCCCGATCGCGCGCCCATCGCTCCTTCTTCGTTTCTTCGTTTCTTCGTTTTTTCGTTACTGCTTTGCTGCTTTGCTGCTTTGCTGCTTTGCTGCTTTGCTGCTTTGCTGCTTTGCTGCTTTGCTGCTTTCAGCATTGTGTTGCTAGTACATGCCCCACTTGTTGCTGTTGTTGTTGCTGTTGCTGTTGCTGTTGCTGTTGCTGTTGCTGTTGTTGTTGCTGTTGTTGTTGCTGTTGTTGTTGCTGTTGTTGTTGCTGTTGCTGTTGCTGTTGTTGTTGCTGTTGTTGTTGTTGTTGCTGTTGTTGCTGTTGTTGCTGTTGTTGTTGTTGTTGCTGTTGTTGTTGCTGTTGTTGTTGTTGTTGTTGTTGCCGTTGCCGTTGCCGTTGCCGTTGCCGTTGCCGTTGCTTGCGCAGTTTGCATTCGGGGCCCCATACCGCAGCGGCGAGGACGGGGTGTGCTTTCTTTTTGGTTACTTTTTCTTTGCACAAGCAAAGAAAAAGTGACTCGCGCCCGCAAGGGCGTGAAAGCTCTTGCCCTACCCGCTCACAGCCAAACATCAATCAATCCGCACAACACCACACACCACCTGGCACCGCACCCTCATCCGCCCTTCGGGCACCTTCTCCCGATGGGAGAAGGGAGATGCCGTCACAGGTGCAGAAACAATGGGAGAAGGGAGATGCCATCCCAGGTGCAGAAACAACCCGCACAACACCACACACCGCCTGACACCGCACCCTCATCCGCCCTTCGGGCACCTTCTCCCAGAGGGAGAAGGGAGATGGCGTCCCAGGCGCAAACGGCATCACTCCAACGCAACCTCCCCCTCTCGCAACTCCCGATACGCCACCACCAACGCCTGCACATCCTCCGCCGAGAACAACAACTTCAACACCGGCGACACCTCGTAACGCTCCTCGCTGCCGCGCAACCGCGACAGCAACTGGTTGTCGCGCATCTTGCCGATCGCCGTCATCACCCGCCGCGTGAACCCGGCCTTGTCGGTGGACACGTTCTTTTCGTACACCGACAACGCCTCCACCAGCTGCGTCTCGTCCACCACCGCGCGTTCGCCGCGCGTATCGGCCTCGGCCAGTTGCTGGCGCAGGAACAGCAGCAGCACCGACTCGATGAAGGTCAGCGGCGCGCTGCGCAGCAAGCTGGGCGATTCCAGTTCGGCGGTGTCGGCCTGACGGGTGAACGCCACCCCGCCTTCGCGGTCCAGCACCAGTTGCAGAAAGAGCTCGCACAACACCTGGCGCACTGCCGCTTCGTTGCGCAGCAGCGCCGGCCACAAGCTGCCGTGCCGTTGCGCGTCGATGCTGGGACCGGCCAACAGCTGACACAGCGCACGGCGTGCATCGAACGGCAGCGTGCCGGTGTCGCCCAGGAACAGTGCGCCACCCGACGCGGCGTTGGCGGCATCGCTCGCCGGCAGCGTCAATGCGGCATCGCGGGCGTCGTCGTTGTCGTCGTCCGCATCCAGCGGGGCCTGCTCAGACCAGTTCATTGCGTTTCTCCCGGGTAAACCACACCAAGGGAATGCGCGCGCGCCGCAAGATGCCGTCGCCGCCTTCCCATTGCACCATTTCCATGTGGCCGTCGATCACCACGCCATGGCGCGTGCCCAGCGACAGATAGCCGATCACGCTGCCAAGCCCCTGCGCGGCCGGGCGTTGCTGCAAGGCATCGCCAATGGTGAGCCGCGGCTGTTGCCCAAGCAGCACGTACAGATCGTTGCGCAGGGTGCGCAGATCGATCTCCGATTGCGCGACCAGGTCGCCCACGCTGTCCAGCGAGATCTCTGCCGCGTCTGCGGCATACACGCGGCCATCGACCTGGGTGAGCCGTGGATCGTGCAGCCGCCACTGCGACAGCGAGCGCAGGCGGCTGGCGCTCAGCGCCTGCGTGTAGCCGGTGGCGGCGGTGGCGTGCAGGCTGTCGCGCAGCTGCAGGGCTTCGCCCTGCGCCTGCTTGAGCAATTGATTGAGGCGGCGCTGTTCCAGATAGCCGCGACTCTGCACAAACCCGCGCAGGCTACGCGCGAAGTGCTGCATCACCGTGTGCACCTCGCCGCCGCGCTCCAGCAGCGTGCCGGTGAGCCCACGCAGGAAAGCGCGTTCGCGGCGGTCCAGCTTGCGTGCGAAGCCGCGTGCGAGCAGCGCGTCCAGCGCGTTGTCCAGCTGGCTGCTCTGCTGGGTGTCGTTGAGCAGGCTCCAGAACGCCTCGAAGGTGCGCCCGGCCTCGCTGTCGGCAATCACGTCCACGCCGCTGAACAACTGCTCCAGCACATCGCCGCGCGCACCTTCGTCATCGATGATGCGCTCGCGGAACTGGCGGTTGAGCTGCTCGAAGTCATCGCGCACGCGGTGGAAGTCTTCGGCCAGTTCGTCGGCCAGATGGATCAGGTCGCGGGTGCGCTCCAGCGCGCGCTTACCGTCCAGTGCCGCAACCCGGCCGGCCGCTACGCGCTCGATCTCGGCATCGATGCGGTCGCGTTCTTCGCGCAGCGCAGCCAGGCGCGTTGCCGGGTCGGCCTCGGTCTGGCCGGCCAGTTGTACCAGTTGCTCGATCACCAGCGACAACCGGCTTTCGGTGGCGCTGCTGCCGCTCTCGCGCAGGCTCGCGATGAAGCGAATGGCCTGGGTGGCCGCACGCGAGAGTTCGTAGTCCTCTTCGGCCGCGCCTTCGGGCAGGCGCCGTTCCAGCCAACCCTGCGAGAGCCAATGCGCCAGATACGCCTGCGCGGTGCGCGGCAACTCGCGCGAGAGTTCATCGCCGCGCAATGCATCCAGCTGATGCTGCAGGCGCGCATGCAGCACCGCCGACGGCAGCCGGCGCTCGCCGTCCAGCAACAGGGTCTGCAGCAGGCCGATCAGCTCCGGGGCGTGATCGGCGGCGAGCAATTTCCACGCCGGCTGGTCGCGCAACTGGCGGTAGCCGGCAATCCGTGCCTGGTGCTTCATGGCGACTGCAGGGGCTGCCTCAACGCTTGCCGCCTACTTCGAGGAACTGCAGGAATTCGGCGCGAGTGCGCGCGTCTTCGCGGAAGCTGCCCAGCATCTTGGAAGTGACCATGCTGACGCCGCGCTTGTGGATGCCGCGGGTGGTCATGCACTCGTGCGAGCCTTCGACCACCACGCCGACGCCGCGCGGTTGCAGCACGTCCTGGATGCACTGGGCGATCTGCGCGGTCATCTTTTCCTGCACCTGGAAGCGGCGCGCGTAGCTTTCCACCACGCGGGCCAGCTTGCTGATGCCCACCACCTTGCCGCTGGGCAGGTAGCCGACGTGCACCTTGCCGATGATCGGCGCCATGTGGTGCTCGCAATGGCTTTCGTAGGAAATGTCGCGCAGCACGATCAGTTCGTCGTAGCCGGCGACTTCCTCGAAGGTGCGTTCCAGGTATTCGCGCGGCTCTTCGCGGTAGCCGCTGAACCAGTCGCCATAGGCTTCGGCGACACGGCGCGGGGTATCCAACAGGCCTTCGCGGGCCGGATCTTCGCCGGCCCAGCGCAGCAGGGTGCGCACGGCATCTTCGGCTTGGGCCTGGGTAACGGAGGAATCGGGCTGGTCGGACTGGCTCATGCGCAGGTGCACCCAAAGGGGGCGAGCATGGTACCCGAGGACGGGCCGGCGGCCCCAGTGGCGGTTGTGGCCGCTGGGCCGGGTTCAGTGACTATTGATTCATTGTTGAATTGATAGCATCCTAACTATTATGACGCTTAGCACTCTCTCTCCCCGCGCCCAGCTCAGCTCCGGCCTGTTGGTCGCCGCCCGCCAGTGGCAGCGGCTGGCCGACCAGGCCTTTGCCGAATTCGGCCTGTCCAGCGCCTGCACCGGGCCGCTGCTGATGATCGGACGCTCCGGCGGCGGTATCCGGCAGGTGGCGCTGGCACAGCAGCTGGGTATGGAAGGCCCTTCGCTGGTGCGCCTGCTCGACAAGCTCTGCACACAGGCGCTGGTGCGCCGCGAGGCAGACAGCAGCGACCGCCGCGCCAACCAGCTGTGGCTCACCGACGCAGGCCATGCGTTGGTCGGGCGCATCGAGATCCGCCTGGATGCGCTGCGCGCCGAGGTCTTCGGCGCGCTCAGCGAAGCGCAGGTGCAGACGGTGCTGACGCTGTGGGAGCAGATCGCGCAGGCGCATGCGCGGCTGAGTCAGCCCGACTGAGTCAGCTGTCAGGCGTCGTCCTGCGACGCCGGTTGTGACGTTCCGCAGGCCCTGGCGCGCGTGCTGCGCTGCGCCGGGCGTGGTTTTTTCCCTTTCCCAGGATGTGCCCGATGTACGGCGAATTCAGTCTTTACGGTGTGTTCGTTCCCACCTTGCTGGCGTTGATGACGCTGGCCTACCTGCTCAACAGCGCCATCGGCGCGCTGCTGACCCGCGCCGGTGCGTATCGCCATGTCTGGCACCCGGCGCTGTTCAACCTGGCGCTGTACATCGCGCTGTTGGGCGGCCTGTTTTTCCTTACCCGTTGGATGCAATCGTGAAAAAGTTGATCAAGACCGCGGGGCCGGCGCTGCTGACCCTGGCAATGGTGGTGGTGGCCGCGCTGGTGCTGCAGCAGTTGTGGCGGTACTACATGGACGCGCCGTGGACGCGCGATGCGCACGTAGGCGCCGATGTGGTGCAGGTGGCGCCGGATGTGTCCGGGCTGGTGGAATCGGTGGCGGTGGACGACAACCAGGCGGTCACGCGCGGCCAGCTGCTGTTTGTGGTGGACCGCGCGCGCTATGCGATTGCGCTGGAACAGGCGCAAGCCGCGCTGGCCGAGCGCCAGGCCACGCTGAGCCAGTTGCGCCGCGAGATTGCGCGCGACCGCAGCCTGCAGGACCTGGTGGCGGCTGAAGATGCCGAGGTGCGCCGTTCGAATGTGCAAAAGGCGCAGGCCGCCGTAGCCACCGCGCAGTCGGCGGTGGATCTGGCCCAGCTCAATCTGGACCGCACGCAGGTGCGCAGCCCGGCCGATGGCCATGTCAGCGACCGCACCGTGCGCGTGGGCGATTACGTCAGCGCCGGGCGCCCGGTGGTGGCGGTGCTGGATACCGGCTCGTTCCGCGTCGATGGCTATTTCGAAGAAACCCGCCTGCATGGCGTGCATGCCGGCCAGCGCGTGGACGTGCGCCTGATGGGCGAGCCAGTGACCCTGCACGGGCATGTGCAAAGCATCGCTGCCGGCATCGAAGACCGCTACCGCAGCGGTAGCGCCGGCGCGCTGCCCAATGTCACCCCGGCGTTCGATTGGGTGCGGCTGGCGCAGCGCATCCCGGTGCGCATTGCGCTGGATCAGGTGCCTACGCACGTGCAGCTGATTGCCGGGCGCACCGCCACGGTGACGATCCTGCCCGATGCCGCGCCGTCGCCATCCGCTGGGGCGCCTGCACGTGTGCAGGCAAAGGCCGCGCCATGAACCGTCTGCGTCTGCTCGCTCTGAGCGCAGCCGTCACCGTGCTGGCCGCGTGCAGCACGGTCGGCCCCAATTACGCGCTGCCGGACCAATCCGCCTACCAGCGGCCGGCCGCCAATGCCGCGTTTCTGGACACCGGCAACGACCAGGTGCAGCCCGGCGCGCCGCTGCCGGCACGCTGGTGGGCGCTGTATCAGGACCCGATGCTCGATGGCCTGGTCGAACAGGCGCTGCACGACAACGTCGCGTTGAAAGTGGCCAGCGCCAACCTGCGCCGTGCCGCAGCGGTCTACGAACAGGCCATGGATGCCGGCGGCTTCGATTACGAGGTGGAAGCCGGCGTCAGCCGCGCGCAGGTGTCGGCCGAAGCCTTCCTGCAGGAAGAAAAGCTGCCGGTGTTCAACCTGGCCGATGGCAAGTTTGGCGTGTCGTACCAGTTCGACCTGTTCGGCAAGCTGCAACGCGGCGCCGAGGCTGCGCACGCCGATACGCAGGTGGCGCAGGCCGCGATCGATCTGGCCCGTGTCAACGTGGCCGCGCAGGTCGCCGGCAGTTATGTGGAGATCTGCCACGCCAACCACGAACTGCAGGTGGCCGAGCATTCGCTGCAGTTGCAGCAGCGCAGCCGCGAGATCACCCAACGCCTGATCGCCGCCGGACGCGGCACCCCTCCGGATCTGGCCCGCGCCACCGCGCAGGTGGCGATGCTGCAAGCCGCCCTGCCGCCGCTGCGCGCGCGCCGCCAGGCAGCCGGCTATCAACTGGCCGCTTTACTCGGCAAAACGCCCGGCGAAGTGCCTGCCGGTGTCGACCGCTGCGCGCATGCGCCGGCCTTGCAGCAACCCATCCCGATTGGCGATGGCCGCAGCTTGCTCGCCCGTCGCCCGGACGTGCGCCAGGCCGAGCGGCGGCTGGCCGCGGCCACTGCGCGTATCGGCGTGGCCACCGCCGAGCTGTATCCGGATATCCGCCTGGGCGGTTCGATCGGCGCCACCGGCCTGCTGGCGGATTTCGGTGAGCCGGCCACGCATGCCTGGTCGTTTGGCCCGCTGATTTCCTGGACGCTGCCGTCCAGCGGTGCGCGTGCCCGCGTGCGCGCCACCGAAGCCGGCGCCGATGCCGCGCTGGCGCAGTTCGACAACACCGTGCTGCAGGCACTGCGCGAGGTGCAGACCACACTCTCGCGCTACGCACAGGATCTGGACCGCCTGCATCTGCTGGAACAGGCGCAGCAACAGGCCGAACTGGCGTCGGCGCAAAACCGCCGGCTATATCAAGGCGGGCGCACCCCGTATCTGTCCAGCCTGGATGCCGAGCGCACCTTGGCCACCGCCGACATGACCCTGGCCACTGCGCAGGCGCAGGTGTCGCAGGATCAACTCCAGCTGTTTCTGGCGCTGGGCGGCGGTTGGAACACGGACGCACTTAGCGACGCCACCGCTGCCACTGCCGCGCCATGAACGCACTGCTGCGCGATCGCCAAGCCTGGCTGTTTTCGGTCAAGACCTTTGCCGCCTCGATCGCCGCGTTGTACGTGGCGCTGGCCGGCAATCTGTCGCGGCCGTATTGGGCGATGGCCACCGTCTATATCGTCTCGCAACCACTGCTCGGCCCTACCCGCGCCAAGGGCGTGTACCGCGTGCTCGGCACCGTGCTGGCCGGCGCGGCCACCTTGGTGATGCTGCCGAATCTGGTCGAAACGCCGCTATTGCTGAGCGCGGCGATGGCGTTGTGGTTGTCGGCCTGCCTGTTTCTGGCGCTACTCAATCGCGGCCCGCGCGGCTATGCGTTTTTGCTGGCCGGCTACACCACCGCGTTTATCGGCTTTCCTGCGGTGACTGCGCCGGAAGGCATCTTCGACACCGTGGTGGCGCGCAGCGAAGAGATCGTATTGGGCACGGTGATGGCGGTGCTGTTCGCCTCGCTGGTGTTCCCCGCTTCGGTGCGGCCGATGGTCACCGCACGCATCGGCAACTGGATGCAGGACGCCGCGCAATGGTGCCGGCAAGTGCTGCAGCGTGGCGACTCGCACACGCCGCGTAACCGGCTGGCGGCAGACCTGGTGCAGTTCGAGGCCTTGATCGCCTTCGTCCGTCACGACGACCCGCGGCATGCCAGTGCGGCGCCGGCGATGGAGCAACTGCGCGCGCGCATGCTGATGCTGCTGCCGGTGCTGTCGTCGATCGCCGATCGGCTGGATGCATTGCAGCGCGATGGGTCTGCACAGCCGCCCGCACTCAAGGCGCTGTTGGATGACGTCGCCGGTTGGGTGGATCAGCGCGAGGACGCAGGCAGCGATGCCGATGTCGACGCGTTGCGCGCACGCATCGCCGCGCTGCGCCCGGTAGTCGATCAGGACATCGAGCATCTGCTGCTGGCGAGCTTGCTGCTGCGCCTGGAAGAATTGCTCGACCTCTGGCAAGACTGCCGCGCGCTGGAACAGGCGCTGGTGCGGGGCACCGCGCTGCCGGCGGCAAGACAGCCTGCAACAGCCGAATCGATGGACGCTGCGCAAGGCGATGCCGGTGTGCGTTCGCGCCTGCGACCCTCGCTGCTGCAACGCCTCGGCATATCGCGGCCCCAGACCGCCGATGCAGGCGTCCCTGCCAGCAGCGCGCGCCACATCGACTTCGGCATGGCGGCGTTTTCCGCGCTCAGCGCTGGCTTTGCGCTGCTGGCGTACTGCGTGTTGTGGATCGGCATCGGTTGGGAGGGCGGTGGCAACGGCGCGATGATGGCTGCGGTCACGGCCGCGTTCTTTGCAGCGCAGGACGACCCCGCACCCAGCATGGTGTCGTTTCTGACCTGGGCGGTGGTCGCCAGCGTGGTCGCAGGTATTTACCTGTTCGGCATCTTCCCTGCGATCCACGACTTCCCGATGTTGGTGCTGCTGTTGGCGGCGGTGTTTCTGCCCATCGGCGCGTTGCTGCATCGGCCCAAGAGCATGTTGATCGCGCTGCCGCTGGTGGTGAATCTCACCGCCCTGCTCAGCCTGCAGAACACCTACAACGCCAACATCCAGAGCTTCGTCAACGCTGCCGTGGCGATGGTGCTGGGGATCGGATTTGCGGTGGTGCTCACAAAGGTGTTCCGCTCGGTCGGCGCCGAATGGAGCGCGCGTCGCCTGGTCCGCCAGGGTTGGCGCACGCTGGCCGACGCCGCCGATGGCCATGGTGCGCAGGACCGCCACCAGTTCGCCGCACGCATGCTGGATCTGCTCGGCTTGCTAGCGCCCAGGTTGGCCTTGGCGCCGGAAGGCAGCGACCTGGCATCGATGGATATGCTCAGCGAAGTACGCCTGGGCTTGAACATCCTGCAGCTGCGCAGCGCGCGGCACGGCTTGCCGCCATCGAGCGTGGACGCGGTGGATACCATCCTGGCCGACGTCGCTGCGCACTACCGGCAACAGATCGCGCACAAGCGTCCGTTGCCTGCACCGGATGCCCTACGTACGCGTCTGGATGCCTCGCTGGCGCGCGTGGGCAAGGTGCCGGCGGGAACGCA
Organism: Xanthomonas sp. Leaf148; assembly: GCF_001423585.1. Taxonomy (GTDB): domain Bacteria; phylum Pseudomonadota; class Gammaproteobacteria; order Xanthomonadales; family Xanthomonadaceae; genus Xanthomonas. The sequence continues at coordinate 27,959 of NZ_LMOP01000011.1, forward strand.
TCGCGATGACGCGTTGCTGGGGTTGATCGGGCTGCGTTACAGCGTGTTTGCCGAGATGGCACAGAAGGACGCAAATGCCAGACACCAGAAGCCTGATTTAGCCCCTCTCCCTGCGGGGCGATAAGGCACTGCCTGCGCGCCACTGGCGCGCGTGCCTTGGAGCGCCCGCGCTGCTGGCGCGGGCCGGAGCGCGGGTTGGGGTTGGGGTGTCCCAATGCACGACCGCAATATCGATGCTTCACCTTGGCGACGCGTGGCGACGCGTTCACCATGGCTGGCATGCTAGTCGCCTGAGGCGCCCCTCATCCGCCCTTCGGGCACCTTCTCCCGAAGGGAGAAGGGAGCTAGCTATCAAGCTTGAGGTTGCATCAACACATCACCGCTTGCGCTGACGCATCGCCGCTTCGTCATCCAGCCAGTTGCTGCCCTTGTTGGTCAGGAAGAACATGTACACCACCAACGACACCGCGATCACCGCGGTTGCGTAGATCACAAACTCGCTCACGTGACCGGTCTTCAACGAGGCCTGATACAACAGCGGCGCGGTGCCACCAAACGCGGAGTTCGCCAGTGCATAGCCCAGGCCAACGCCCAGCGCACGCACATGGGTGGGGAACAATTCCGCCTTCACCACCGCATTGATCGAGGTGTAGCCGGTCAGGATCACAAAGCCCACGGTGAGGATCGCAAACGCGGTCAACCAGTCGGTCTGCTTGGGTAGCTCGGTCACCAGGAACCAGGTGTACAGCACGCCGCCGATGCCGAAGAACACCAGCAAGGTCTTGCGCCCCACGATATCCGACAGCCAACCGCCCACCGGCTGCATCAGCATCAGCACCGTCAGCGCAACCAGGTTGATGATGGTGCCGGCCATCACGTCGCCACCGGCGAACGCGGTCTGGATCATCTTCGGGCCGGTCACCGAATAGGTGTAGAACGCGATGGTGCCACCGGCAGTGATCAAGAAGCACAGCAACAGCGGACGCCACTGATTGACGAACAGCTCGCGCATCGAGCCGGATGCTTTGGCCTTGCCGGTGCGCGAATCGGCGATGGATTCAGAGCTCAGCGATTCGTCCATGGTCTGACGCAACCAGAACACCACCAGCGCACCGATACCGCCCAGGCCGAACGCCACACGCCAGCCCCATTCGGACACTTGCGAGGCATCGAAGAAGTGCAGCATCACCAGCAAGGTGGTCTGCGCCAGCACGTGCCCGCCCACCAGGGTGACGTAATGGAACGACGACAAGAACCCGCGTCGGCCCGGAATCGCCGCCTCCGACATGTAGGTCGCGCTGGTGCCGTATTCGCCACCGGTCGCAAAGCCCTGCACCAGGCGCGCCAACAACAGGATGATCGGCGCGGCAATACCGATGGTGGCCACCGTCGGCGTTACCGCGATCACGAACGAGCACAGCGCCATCATCGACACCGAGATCGTCAACGCCAACCGCCGGCCGTAGCGGTCGGCAAAGCGACCGAAGTACCAAGCACCGATCGGCCGCATCAAAAACGTCATCGCAAAGATCGCCCACACGAACATCGTGGCGTTCTTGTCTTCCTTGGAAAAAAACTGCGATTCGAAATAGGTGGCAAATACCGAGTAGACGTAGACGTCGTACCACTCGACCAGGTTGCCGGCCGATCCCTTGAGCGTATTGGACACCGAGCGGCGAAGGCTACCGGGTGCTGCGCCAGAACCGGCGGCGATCGGAGACGAGGGGGGTGCGCTCATGCGGTCAGAACCTCTTCGGTGGGGCAGCCTGGGAGTATAGGTGCGCACTTGTGTGACGCATGTAAGCATTTCGGCGCATAGGCAGCCGCCGTGGAAGCGGCTAGTCCGTCCGGTTTGCGAGCGGGCGGCAGCCAACGCGGAGCGTGCACTTGTGTCCTTCCACACCGACGTGCACTGGATGTCGTCTTAGCGCTTCAGTCTGCTTTCGGCGTTGGCGCCGCAAGCGATTTGCTGTACATCCCCGACCGGTCGAAACAGCACGCACGCCGCTTGCCGGAGGCGAGCATGTCGCAGGTAGTGGCAATGCGCTTGATCCGCGTGTCGGCCTTCTTGCCCGAGGTGATCCAAAAGATCCAGTCGCGCCGCGCCACTGCGGTGATGACGTCCCAGGTGGCCCGCGCGTTTGGGTGCGCGGCCAGCGCGGCATGCAGATCGTCCGGCAGCACCGGCTCGGGTTCTTCGGCAACCGGCGCGATGTCCAGCGCCACCGTCTCGCCAGCGGCGACCCCTGCAGCGCGCTGCAGCGCGCGATCCACCTTGAGCCAATGCCCACCCTGCCCGTCCGGCTGCAACGTCGCCTGCACTGGATGCCCAGCAAACGTGCCCGCAATGGTCACCATGCTGCGCGACGGCAGCTTGTTGCTTGCCGTCGCGGGCAGCTGCAGAAACAGCCATGTGGCATCGGCCGGCGCTGCCGGTTGCAGCAGCGCCGCCTTGAAGCGGATGGTGGCGGCTGGCTTGACCATGGCGCGGACGATAGTACTGCATGGGATCGCGTTCGCTGCCGCGCAGTGCGCGCGTTGCGGGCGCCTGTAGAGGCCGATCGCCCACACTGCGACGCAGATAGATGGCGGTGCAAGCTGTAGCTCGCGATCGATGCGTCTGCAGCTTCGTCGCAAAGCGGCGAGCACTTCATGACACGCAGCGACTGGCCAGAAGACGCGCGGACGCCGCACGAGAAACGGACGCACTGCATAACCGCCGCACCAGACGCACCTGCCCGGCGCTCAGGCAGCCGCCTCTATCCCCACCTGTAAACTCCAGCGTCCAGGGCACACGGATCGTCCAGCGCAATCACCATGAGCAAGCATCACACCGAGACCAGTAAATTTCTCAGCTACGTCTTGCGGCATGCACCGGAATCCATCGGGCTGACGCTGGATCGCGACGGCTGGGCAGACATCGACGCGTTGATTGCGGCAGCCAATGCCCACGGCAAGGCGCTGGATGCGGAGCTGATCGGCACGGTGGTCTCCAGCAGCGACAAGCAGCGCTTTGCGCTGTCTGCCGACGGCCTGCGCATCCGTGCAGTGCAGGGTCATTCGACGGCGAGCGTGGCGCTTGCGCACGTGGCAAAGACACCGCCGACGCTGCTGTACCACGGCACCGCCACGCGGTTTCTCGACGCGATCCTGCGCGAAGGCCTGCGCCCGGGCCAACGCCACCATGTGCATCTGTCCGCCGATCCGCAGACCGCCATGCACGTGGGCGCCCGCTATGGCACGCCGGTCTTGCTGATCGTCCAGGCCGGGCAGATGCATGACCAGGGCCTGCAGTTTTTTGAAGCCGACAATGGTGTGTGGCTCATCGACGCGGTACCGGTGGCGTTTCTGACCCAGGCGAGCTGACGCACGCACGCCGGCAACTGCCGCCACGCGCAGCGGTATGTGGCACGGCATCACGGCAGTGCCTGGCAGCGCAGCGCACGCGCCTGCCTTCACAACCCCCATGCCGCGCGCCTTGGCAGAATGCCGGCCGCTTGTGGCCGCAGTGGCAGGGGAATCGGAGTTGGATGCATGACATGGATCATCGTGGCCACCGTCGTCATCACCTTGCTGGTGGGGCTGCTGCTGCTCAACTTCGCCACACCTGAGAAGAAGCTCGAGCATATTCCGAGCCATTGCTACGACGTTTCGGACCCGCAGTTCAAACGCGAGATGTCGGTGTTGCTGGGGCCAGCGATCCTGCCCGGCAACAAGATCCAGGTGCTGCAGAACGGCCACGAGATCTTTCCGGCGATGCTGGCCGCCATCCGCGCAGCGCAGCACACGATCACCTTCGAAACCTACATCTACTGGTCGGGCGAGATCGGCCGCGAGTTCAGCGAGGCGCTGTCCGAGCGCGCGCGGGCCGGCGTCAAGGTGCGCGTCACCATCGACTGGGGCGGCAGTTTGAAGATGGACCCGTCGCTGGTCGAAGAGATGACCGATGCCGGCGTGGAAGTGCACCGTTACCGTCCCCTCACCTGGTACAACCTTCACCGCGTCAACAACCGCACCCATCGCAAGTTGCTGGTGATCGATGGCCGGATCGGCTTTACCGGCGGTGTGGGCGTGGCCGATCAATGGATGGGCGATGCGCAGGACCCGGAGCATTGGCGCGACTCGCATTACCGCATCGAAGGCCCGGTGGTGGCGCAGGTGCAGGCCGCCTTCAACGACAACTGGATCAAGACCACCGGCCGCGTGCTCAACGGCGCCGAGTACTACCCGCAGCTGGCGCCAGCCGGCGACAGCGATGCGCAGCTGTTCGTGGCCTCGCCGGCCGGCGGCAGCGAGAGCATGCACCTGATGTATCTGATCGCCATTGCCGCGGCACGCACGTCCATCGATCTGGCCGCGGCGTACTTCGTGCCGGATGCGCTGATCACCCGCTCGCTGCTGGAGGCGCGCAGCCGTGGCGTCAAGATCCGCGTGCTGCTGCCGGGCAAACATATCGATGCGGTGTCGGTGCGGCTGGCGTCCAAGGCCAGCTGGGAGCCGCTGCTACAGGCCGGCATCGAAATCCACGAATACCGGCCCACCATGCTGCACACCAAACTGCTGATCATCGACACCCTGCTGGTGTCGGTGGGCTCAACTAACTTCGACATCCGCTCGTTCCGCCTCAACGACGAGGCCAGCCTGAATGTCTACGACGCCACGCTGGCTGCACGCATGACCGAGGTATTCGATCGCGACCTGCAACGCGCCGAGCAGTACACGCTGGAACGCTGGCGGGCGCGGCCGCTGCGGCAGAAGCTGGGCGAAAAACTGGTGTTCCCGTTCCGTTCGCAGGTGTGATGCGGCGTCACCGACGCCGCGCACCGCACCCGCTCACATCACTGCGGAAGCCGCTGCCTGCAACCGCAGCTGGCGCAGGCGCCACCACACCCCGCCCACGTGCACCAGCGAATACAGCACCAGTGCGGCGGCAATGCCCAGGGTCAGCGGGCTGGCCTGCGACCCGGCAGCGGCAGCACCCTCGCTGAAAGCACCGGCGCCCCAGCGCCAGGCCAGCCGGCCCAGCAGCACCAGCATCAACGCACCGCCGATCCATGGATTGGGTGTGTACCAGCCGTGGCCGTCCACCCATTCGGCATGCGTGTAACGCAGCGACAACGCGCCCAGCCCGATGCCGGCCGCCGTTCCCAGCGCAACGCCCAGCCGCACCTGCGGTAATCCGTAGACCGCAAACGCCAGTGCGGCGGCGGCGATGACCAGCACCGCCGCACGCACCGCAGTGCCCACCGGCTTCCACTGCTGGCGACCGAAGCTGCGGCGGATGCGCCGGTAGTAAATGAAGGCGATGGCCGCCATCGACAGGTACGGGGTAAACGGTGCGATGGCAGCAGCGGGCATGACCAATCCTGTGTGGGTGCAGTGACGGCTGCAGGATGAAACCCGCCGGTACCGCAAACAAGGTGCCAAGTGTCACTTTCTGCGGCCGGCGGCGTATTTCACGGCGGCCGGCTCCTGGGTGCGTCGCTCTCCCGATCGCCGGTGCCATCGCCTCCGGTGAACGCCGCACACGCGCACGCCAGCCATTGCCACACGCGGATCAAGGCCGCGGCGGTAGACTTGCCGGCAGTACTCCCCCACCGCAGTGCCATGTCCGCCATCAAGCACCACGCCCAGACGTTGATCGATACGCTGCCCGACACGGCAGACTGGCAGGACGTGGTGCGCGTCGTGGGGGCGGCCAGCTTCCAGGCCGCGGTGCTGGACGGGATTGCCGCAGCCGACCAGGGCGCCATCACCGCACCGGCCCAGGTCACCGCACTGTTCGCCAGATGGGGCGTTGATGTTGCGGCGTGACTGGACCGTCCCGGCCGCCAAGCAGCTCGCCCACGCCCAGGATCATTACCACGCGCTCAACCCGACCATTGCCGCGGCGATGGCGCGGCATGTGCTGGACGCCACCCGCACCCTGGCCGAGCAGCCCGGGCGTGGCCACGCCGGCCGCGTGCCCGGTACCCGCGAGTGGGTGGTCAAGCACACGCCCTACGTGCTGGTTTACCGCGTGCGCGACGACGCGCTGCAACTGCTGCACGTCCATCTGGACCCCAGCGACTGGCTGCCCCGCAGCGAGCCGCTGATCGAACGCATCGAGCCGTGGATCGCCGCGCTGATCAGCGCGCTGCTGCATGTGCTGATGCTGCTGATCCTGCTGTCCGCCTCCACCCCCAGCATGACCCCGCCGCAAGGCTCGGCCAGCGGTGGCCGCACCAAGGTGGACTTTGTCGGCGACACCGATCAGCCGCAGCAACCCACCCCCTCCCCGACGCCCACACCGCCCTCGCAGACGCCTGCGCCGGTGCAGCCGCCGCCGGCCGCCTCACCGCTGCAATCCACGCTGGTCCAGAACGCCAAGAACCCGGTGCCGCCGCAGGGCAACACCCGCCGCGGCAGCCTGGCCGAGCAGCGCCGTGCACGCCCGGTGCAGCGCCCCACCCCGCCGCAACCGCCAGCCGAACCGTCATCGCCGCCGCAGCGCCGCCCCGAAACCTGGACCGGCCGCCCACCGGGCATGCTCGACGAACCCGCCGATGCCGCCGAAGACGGCAGCGCCAACACGCCCACCATCAGCGAAGGCCGCCGCCGCGACCGCAGCAACGCCCAGCCCAGCATGGATATCGGCGGTTTCCAGGTCTATTACGACGTGCGTAGCGAAACCCAGCTGCGCGCGTGGAAGGAACAGGGCATGCAGGAGATCGCCATCATCCTGCCCGGCACCCAGCAACGCATGGTCTGCCCGCTGGATGTCGCGCTCAAACGCGGCTCCAGCAAATGCCGCCTGCTGCCGCCGGATTCGCCGGAATTGAAGAACATCGGCGACGCCCGCGAGGTCATCAACATGATGGAGGTCTACCGCCAGGGCGAGCCGGTCTGGCGCGGGCCGGGGCCGTATCGGTAATGCGTGGATCTGTGTCTGCCACACATGTCGGCAGGCAATCCCGCTGTGCTCCAGAAACGCTCACCGAAAACCGCGGCAGCGTTGCCCATCGCCAGCACACCGCAACCGAACGCGCCGACCATTTAGAGCGGCTAACACAACGTAGCGAGCAGTCGTCAGGTGGGTGTGGACGGCGCGCTCAGAACCGGAATGTACGGGTGGTACATGCCGCTTCCGAGCACCGGCCGCGCCCGCCTGGCGGTGAGCACAGTAGGTTTTTTAGCTGCCCTTAGTCAGCGCGTTCGGCGGCAATTCGCACGTCGCGCAGATCAGCGCCCCTGGTCTTTGCCCAGCTGGGTGCCCAGTTTTCCATTGAACGGCGCCGGATCGCTGGTGACCAGGCAGTTATAGGGCTTGTCGCTGTTGAGAACGAGCACCGATGACTTGGGGCCCTTGAAATTCAGCCCGATCGAAAACAGCACATAGGTATTGGGCAACGCGCTCGGGCGAAACGCGCCGAAGGCATATTCGCCAGACAACCCCAACGGGGACAGCGGCACCGTCAGCATCAGCGGCTGTGTCACGACGGGCGAGGGAAGCGACGACGAGGCGGTCATGATCAGGGACTGCGCATCGATGGAATACGTGGTGGTGACCACCATCCCCAGATACTTGGAACTCGGCGCCGCAACCTGCTTACGACATGCGGCAATGTCTTCCGGCTTCTTGTCTTCCTGCCCGCTCTGCAGCGTGGCGAAGACATGGGTCAGTGTGACCTTGTCCGTCCCGGTGACTGGTGCTGCAACGGCAGCGTCCATGCACAATGCGGCCACGGCCAGTGTGAGGCCACCTGTCGCAAGCGCACAGCGATAGCTGGATTTACTTTTCATTTCGATCACTCCTTGGTGTGTGATGCAAGGCCTCGGCAGCGACTGTTAGCGCTGCCGCCACTTGCCCCTTGAATGAATATTCGCAACGGCACCTGTGCATAACGCCAAGCGGCAGATGATCGATTGCGTTCGATGACCTCTTGCGTATGCGTGGGAAGCACCACATCTACAGCACCCAGCTGGATGCGCCCCTGGCATGTCAATCTTTGGAGACCGGCACGCAGCAAACCCGGCAAATCGTCTCAACAACTTCGTTGCGTGATGCAGTTGGGAATTAGGAAGTAAACGCGGCGACTTCCACTGTTCACTTCAGGCATCAGTCGAGACGAACGACTATATGGAGCATTTGGGGGCCTACCATTTCTAGTCGTGCTACCGAAGTTTGGCCACCTATTTGACGAGATATGGATTACAGGAATATCCAATCCATACATTTGGATGCACCAAAATTGCGCTCTTTCCAAGTTAACCCTGGCGACCCAGCTCACCCATGCGTCAAAGGCCAAGAGCGTGTAGTACGCTAGGCTCGTCCGTTTTTAAGGAAGGTTGATGTCCTAGACTACCTGGGGAAAGCCCAAGACCTCTCGGGCATTTTATTCTAGTGATTAGTTGCATCAGGAGTCGCCATGCCACGCATCATGCTAAACGGTTGGGCTGCAACGCTCGCACTTATCTGGCTTGCGCTCCCGCTTTCGTCCTGCGCCAATACAGATACCGCACGCACCGCTTCGACACAGGAAGACACGATGAAATCAGGAGCCAGCCCAATGCTTGACGAGATTTATGCATCCAAAAAGCCCGTCCGATTCGAACAGGTCGACGTAAGCAGCACCGTTGCCAAGTACATCCCTTTGGGGGCGACGAAGTCGGTGGTGCTGGAGACATTCGGCAAAGCTCCAACTTCAAAGATTGTTGAAGACACTGCAGACAAGGTGGTCATCAGGGACAACAGGGGGCAGGCAATGCTTGATCCAGATGCACGTTCCATCGTGATGACGTTTTCTTTGGATACCGGCGGCAAGGTGACACACATCGACGCCGTCCACATCAAGAATCAGTAAGCCAACGGAGAACGTCATGGACGAGAAGATCGAAGTTGGATACCGCAACATCGGGGCTGCGCTGGGTAAGGAATACCACCACAAATTCCTTCTCTACACCGATAAGGAAGGCAACCAGCACACCATCAGCGGCTGGACCGGCGATGAGCACCCTGGACTGCCGTATGGGCGGATGCACGTCGAGGCTAACCTGCCCTATGACCGGGCCAACCCCGATCATCCGGACAACCCGAATGCGGTTGGACAAAAGCAATACCGCGAAGAGATCGCACATGGTGCGGACTTGTCAGCAACGTGGGTAAGCATGGTCGCCAATGCCAAGAGCAAGGATGACAACTACCCCTACGATCCCCAGTTGCAAAACTCCAACACACTGGCCGATAGCGTGCTGCGGGATGTACGACTTCCGGAACCGAAGAACGACGGCGTTTTCGGCCATTGGGCGCCTGCATCGGGACGACAGCTCGACGAATCGATCCAGCCCTCGGTGCCAGGACTAGGCAACTCGGGACGCACCTTCAGCGCAGGTGGAGCACCTCTCGATCCGCAGCAAGAAGAGCGGCTGCGTGATGACCCATTGTTCAAGCAAGCCTTGGCCGGGCTCGATAAGCTCGGCCCGGATGCCGGCATCTACACCAACCAGCAAGACAAGGAACGCATTGCAGGTGCCCTGGCGGTCCAGGCCAAACTCAATCGCCCGCCTCTACCCGAGATCCAGGACGTCATTCCCAGTCAAACGAACGGCAATTTTTTCGCAACGTACAAGAATCCTGGGAACGACATGGATGTGTTGCGCACGCATGTGGACAAAGCCGAAGCCGTCAATCAGCCCTTGGCCGAGAATCTGCAGAAACTCGAAGTTGCAAATCAGCAGACCGTGCAGACATCTACGCAAGAGGCATCACGCGCAGTGGAACAACCAAGTCATGGTGCGCTTGGAATGCGGTGGGCAGCAGCTGGAAATGCGATTGTATTGCGCTGCTCCCTTAGCTCACCGACGCAGCACGCTTACAGCCACAGTTCCAGGCTGCCTGGCGCGTCGGCGTTGCTCATTTGAGCTGCTTGGCGACCGGAGTCGGCAACTCTAGATGCCCACAGTGCAGTGGACTTCCTCAGGCGCTATTACTCCCGTCGCTCGCGCCGCCTGAGTAAGTTTCACGTTACTCAGATCGGATACGGTGACTAGATCTCGCGATTGCAGCACGCGCCACGCTGCAAACTGGCTACAGTCCGCCCAGGGCCGCCACGCCCACTCCATCCATCTGCGTCTCAAAGGATCCGCATGTCTCTGCACCGTCTTGCACCTCGCCTTGGGCTGGCCGTTGGCCTGCTGTGCGCCTGCGCCGCGCACGCCGCCGAGCCGGTGGCCGCGCATCGCCTGCTGCGCGTCACCCTTGGCGGCGCCACCGACCAGCCCGTCTCCGGGCGGCTGCTAGTGTTCGCCACCCTGGCCAAGGACGCGCAGGCGCAGGCCAAGGACGGCAAGGTGGAGGCGGTGGATACCAACCCGTTCCGTCCCAGTGCCACCACGGTGGCCGCGCAGGAGGTTGCCGGGCTAGCGCCGGGGGCCAGCGTGCAGATCGATCTGGACAACATCGCCTACCCGAACGGGTTCTCTGCGCTGCCGGCCGGCGCCTATCTGTTCCAGGCCGTGCTGGACCCGGACCGCAGCTATGGCTACAGCGGCCGCGATGGCGGCGACCTGCTGAGCGCGGTGACGGCGGTCACCCTGGGCAAAGGCGCAGCGCTGCCGGCACTGACGCTGAGCACAAAAGTGCCCGTCTCGGACGACCCGTGGCAGGTGTCGCCACGCGCACCGCAGGCTGTGCGCGATGCCGTGCCCGAGGCCAAGCTGCACACCAACGATGCCTCGATGGTGAGTCCGTCGCTGAGCGCGTTTTGGGGCCGGCCGGTCTCGCTGCGCGCACGCGTGCTCACCCCACCCGGCTATGACGCCAAAGCCCGCACGCGCTACCCAACCGTGTATGTCACCCACGGCTTCGGCGGCAACTACAACCGCTTTGCCGGCAGCATCGCCGCCACCTGGAGCGCGATGGCGGCCAAGCAGATGCCGCCGATGATCTGGGTGTTCCTGGATCAGGCCACGCCCACCGGCACCCACGAGTTCGCCGACTCGGTCAACAATGGCCCCTGGGGCACCGCGCTGACCGAAGAGCTGATCCCGGCGCTGGAGCGCCAGTACAAGATGGACGGCAAGGCCAGCGGCCGGTTCTTGACCGGGCACTCGTCCGGCGGCTGGGCCACGCTGTGGCTGCAGACGCGCTACCCCAAACTGTTCGGCGGCACCTGGTCCACCTCGCCCGATTCCAGCGACTTCCGCGACTTCACCGGCCCGGATCTGTACGCGCCCAATGCCAACGTCTACCGGCGCCCCGACGGCAGCCAGTTCCCGCTGGTCCGCGATGGGGGCAAGGTGGTGGCCGAGCTGGAAACCTTCGCCAAGCTCGAACGTGTGCTCGGCCCGTACGGCGGCCAGCTCACCTCGTTCGAGTGGGTGTTCTCCCCGCGCGGCGCCGACGGCCGCCCGGTGCCGATGTTCGACCGCGACACCGGCAAGGTCGACCCGGCCGTGGCGGCCTACTGGCGCACGCATTACGACATCGCCGCCCGCGTGGCCGCGCAATGGCCCACGCTCAAGCCGGACCTGGACGGCAAGATTCACCTGATTGTCGGCACTGCCGACACGTTCTACCTGGACGGCGCGGCGCATAAATTCCAGTCGGTGCTGGACGGCCTGGGCGCCAAGAGCGACTTCCGCTATCTGGAAGGCCGCAGCCACTTCGACCTGTACAAGGAAGGCGACGACGGCAACGCCCTGATGAAGAAGATCGCCGCGGAAATGTACGCAGTGGCGCGACCGAAGCAGTAACTGCGCCGCTGCACCGCTGGTGCCACCTAGTGGCGTCCCGGCGGTGCGCGCGACTGATTTCGCTCAGACGATTAACTCGATATCTGCGCCTGCGCTGCAACACCGCACGGCGCAGCAGCGCGCTCGTGCAACCGCATGCAGGGCTGCTACGTGCAGCAACGCACCTGCGCACCGCGATGCAGTGTGCCAACGTGCTGCGCACGACGCGCAAGATGCCTGGCATTGACCACACCGCGCGCTGACGACACCGCGTGCATCGTCGCCTTACCGCTGAGAGCAGCTAAAAACACGTCGCAAGCAGTCGTCAGGTGGCTCTGGACGACGCGCCCATCACCGGTCTGCACGCGTGCACCGAACACCGGCCAACCCGCCATGCGGTGAGTACAGTCGGTTTCTCAGCTGCTCACGCCGAGCGCTTTGGCAATTCCCACTCCATCTGCTGGCGCAACACCAGCAGCAACACCTTGAGACTGCCGGAGCGAACCAATGCGGCGGGGGTCTGGCCGTCCAGCGCGTTCATCGGTTCGCGAAACCAGCGGATCAGCGCCTCGTTATTGCCGCCGTGCAGTGCCCAGGCGTGGCACACGATCTCGCCCAGCGCCTCGATCCCGGCACCGCCCAGCAACTTGAGATGCTCCGGGCTGAATTTGAACAGCGACAGCACCAGCTCGGCGTCGGCGGCCTTGCCGTGATCGACCGCCATCTGCGCGCTGTGCGCCGTGCTGTAGCTGGACGGCTGTGCGCGCAGGGCTTCGGCCCGGCGCATGCCAATGAGCAGTGAGTCAATCAGGTCGGCGCGTTCCACGGTGCAGTCCGGCAGTGTCTAGCGCGCACGCTAACGGTGCGGCTGACCGCGCTCAATCAGGAGTCTCCCGACAGCCGTTGCGTCAGTCAGCCGGCATTGCCATCGGCAGTCTTTAACAACCGCCTTGCTAGCATCTGGGCGCGTTGCTGGTGGCGCCGGGTGACCCGGGCCGCCGTTTCTGGAGTGTCATCTCATGAGGAGTCGCCGATGAACTGGAAGTCCGCCGTTGCCCTGCTTGCCCTGTCCGCCACCGCCGTGCCGGCGCTGGCCCAATCCGACCGGCAAGTCGCCGAAGACATGATCACCCGCTCGGCCAATGTCTGCCCCGGCCACAGCACCGAGCGCACCAGCCCCACCGTCAAGGCCGTGCCCGTCGGCGCGCTGCGCGTGATGCTGGAGCGTGGCCTGGTGATGTGCCCCGACCGCCGCCTGGATGCCGCCGCTCCGGCCGTGTTCTATGGCCGCCTGGGCGTGTTCGCCTGGAACCCGGAAGTACCCGCCGGCAAGACCGTGATCGTCAAGCAGATCGACACGATGACCCGCAAGGACGACTACCCGGTCGAAACGCTGGTGTGGGACGCCAAGGGCACCGCACTCAAGCAGCAGACCGTGCCGATGTTCGAACCACGGCCCGGTGCGGCGGTGTTGTACAAGGTGCGTTGAGGCTATCCGGCGCTACGCGCCGGAACCGTTTCAGCCGGCATCCCGTGCGATGCCGGCACCCGTCGGGGCCGCATGCACGCGCGCGCCCCGGCATCTGATATCTGCACTACCGCTTGCTACCGCGCGCTAGCGATACCCGCACTGCGCAATCATCGCTAAGCCGCTGCGCGTGGATCTGGTCGACGACCACGCGCACCGCGCGTGCGGCATTGAAAATGTTCTCGCCCAGCACCGACAGGCTGGTGGCATCCAATGACTTACCGCTGCACACCGCCACCATGTCGCTCTGCGCGGTGATCGTGCGCAGCAGCGTGTGGAACTGGTCGATCTGCGCGACGGTGACGCCGAAGGTGAAGTCGTCGTGCATCGGTCGGTTATTCGCCAGCACGGCATCTGCCCGCTTGGCGGTCTTGCGGTGTTTCAATGTCGTCATGGCACTCGCGCTCGACGTGTGCGGGCGGGATGCCCGCGAGCTCACGCTAGCGCGTTATCCCGAATATCTGAAAATCAGATAATGCGGGCATATTTTAGTAGCCCACGTCGGTGTAGTGCCATCGTTTTCAGGTTGACTGTATTGGCCCGACCGTCGCGGTGAAGTGCCGCGGCTCCCCCGTGAGCGGGTCATCGAATGCCAGCGTCTGCGCGAACAGTTGCAACGGCCGTTCTGGATCATCTGGCCGCTGGTCTTCCAGATCGGGATAGAAGCGGTCATGCAGGATCGGTGCGCCCAGCGCGGCCATATGCACGCGTAACTGATGCTTGCGCCCGGTGACCGGCTCCAACCGATAGATCCACGCGTCTGCGCCGCGCGCCACTACATCGATCACTGTCTCACTATTCGGTTCGCCCACGCACTCGCGCATGCGAAAGAACGGCTCGCCCGACTCAAGCCGGCTGCGATGCACATACGGAAACGTCAGCCCCGGCAGCGGCGGCGCCACCGCCAGATAGTGCTTGCGAATGCGTCGCTCGCGAAACAACGCCTGGTAGATCCCGCGTGTCGCCGGGTTGGCCGAGAACAGCACCAGCCCGGCGGTATCGCGGTCGATGCGGTGCAACGGCACCAGCGCCGGGTTATCCAGGCGCTGTACCAACCGGGTCAGCAGCGTTTGGCGCACGTACGCACCAGCAGGTACCACGGGCAGAAAATGCGGCTTGCAGGCCACGACGATATGCGCGTCGGCATGTACCACCGTTTCCGTTGCCGTGATGATCGGCTCGTCCGCGACTTCGCGAAAATAATAGATCTCTGCGCCAAGCCGATACGGCGTGGCGATATCCAACGCCTGCTGCTGGTCATCCAGCACGCGTCCACGCGCGAAGCGATCGCGCCACGTCTCAGCCGACACGCCAGGAAAGCACGCACATAGCGCCTGCAGCACCGTGTGCCAAGGGCCGGACGGCAGCTGGAACTGGCTGGCAGGAATGCCATCGAGGGTCGGACGGGGAGCGGACATGGCGACGGCGGCAGCGCACTCAAACAATTGAATGGGATCGTACCTTGCCGCACCGACTATCACTGCAACGTGCCTGCCTCACTGATCAGGGAATGCGATTCCCAAGCGATCTCCAAGCGGCGCGTTGGCGGACAACGCATCCCCTTGCCGCTTAGCTTGCGGGCATGTATGTCGCGTGTACTGATCCCGACGCACGTGTCGACACCATGCATGCGGCGCAGGCCCGTGCCTGCGCCGCATGCCGCTACAACAGCCCGGTTCCTACGTCTGCCAGCACTGCGGCTGGCACCTCCGACGTCGGCAGCAGCGCGTACGTATACGGCGGCTTCCAGCCGATCGCCGTGTTGAGTGTGCAGACCATGGGCACGCCGTTGACCTGCGAACCACGATCGACATACCTGCCGCCACCGATGTCCTGCACCACATCCTTGCAGCCACTGGCACCGCCCACCAGGAAGGTGTTGTTCTCCGACAGAATCGCCGACTGGATCGCCACACCATGCGCATAGTTGAACGGATAGTCCGGATCGGCCTTGTCGCCCAGGTGCAGATTGTTGAACAGGTGGATCTGGCCATAACGCCCACGCGGGCCGCGTGATGCCACCGCGTTGAACAGCGAATCGTGGATGGTGACCTTCAACTTGCCCACATCGCCACGGTCGGTCTTGTCGGTGGAGCCAATCAGCGTGTTCTTCTCGTGGTGATCGAAGAACGTGTGCGAGATGGTCACGTAGTTGGCACCATTCTTGACGTCCAGCGCGCCATCGTGATGTTGCACATGGCGGCCATTGGCGACTTCGTTGCGATCATCCAGCCGACGTCCATCGGTGAACACCATATGGTCGATCCATACATTGCTGGCACCGTCGATGGTCAGCCCATCGAACTCTGAATTCCAGTTGCCCAGCTTGCCGTCGGTCGGATCCCACAGCGGCTCCGGGTCCCAAGGGTTTTCGATGTTGAGGTTGCGCAGGATGACATCGTTGCTCTTGACCAGCAGATAGCCTTCGATGATCCAGGCATCGGCTCCCACCCCGATCAGCGTAGTTTTGGCCGGAATCTCCAGGCGCGCGCGCTGCTTCATTTCGGCCTTGGTGGCATAGGCCACACCGCCACTGACGTCGATGACGCCTTGCACATAGATCAGGCGTCCGCCCGCACCGACCGGTGCGCGCAACGCCATCCTGAGCGCATCGGCATCGGCGACCACGAACGTATCTGCCAGCGCCGCTGCGCTGCCGCCACGCGTCCCACCATTTTGCGTTGCCCACCCGGTGCTGGCCACCTCACGCGCAGGATCGGCCAACGCCGCCATGCTCGCCACACACAGGCACGCACCACAAACGGCGCGCAGCATCCCACTTCGCGCAAGAGTCTTGCTCGATTCAATCTTCATGTTGTCCCCATGACGCATGCAAGAGATTGCCTGCCGCACGCACGTCGCAAGACGAAGACGGCAGGCATGCTGGCCATCGGCAACACCGCTGTTATTGCAGGGTGCCGCGATGGCGGGCGAAATCTAGCAAAACAGACTCAACCGCAAACGACTATTCACTTATAAATTGCGCGTGTGTTGCGTTTTGCTGCGCAGCGAACCCATCGCGGGTGATGGCATGCACACAAATCCACAATGCGCCGACGCATGTCACGCGAGCCATTGGGACAACGTTGAAGACATTGCGCAAAACGCACAGCGCCTGCATCGCAACGCGCGCTGTTGGGACGTGTACGGTGTCGAAAAAAAGACACATCGAAGACCGTCTGCTTACAACTTGCCGACGCTGGCTTTGTCCGTGGCATCGACAGCCGCTTCATGCAATGGGATCGCGCTTTGCCGTGCCGATTCTCTCTGCAGGATGTCTCTCTCTCCGATCACGGAGGAAGAGGTTCGAGCCATACCCATACGATGCGTTGGCAGACAACGTTCACAACAAGATCGACTGCACCGGATTGGTCGCATCCCATACCTACACGCGCAAGAGCGCGGCCAGACGCACAAGCGAGCTCAAGCTTCTAGTGACAAATTTAGTGTTTCTTCGATCGCGTGCATCGCGCAGATCGTTGATGGGACGTTGTTCGCATCGGCAGGAGCGCTCTGCTGACAAAACACGTCTCAGCAGCTATGGTCGAACTTGGAACGGGGGTTCTTGCATGGGACGCAGAAAGAAACAGAGCGGATTTGAAGCGTTGGCCGCATTGCCGTGGCCGGCCGCCTTCGTTGCGGGAATCGCCGCGTATCTCGCAGTGCGCTACGGCATCACCTGGTGGTTCTCTCAGCACGGCGGGATGCTGTCGCAAGGTATTGCCCAGCAATCAGATGGCATGTTCGCGCCCTTGGCGTGGATGCTGCTCGGCATCTGCTGGCTCGCCGCGTTGTTCTCCTACCTGGGCGCACGCAGCCGCCGACGCTTTCTGGAAACACGCACCACGCTGGAGAGCCTGGCGGCCGGTGGCTGGCGCCAGTTCGAACAACTGGTGGGCGACGCCTTTCGCCGACAAGGCTATAGCGTCGAAGAAACCGGCCTGGGCGGCCCCGACGGCGGCATCGACCTGATCCTGCGCAAGGACGGCCGCCGTACGCTGGTGCAATGCAAGCAATGGAAGCGCCAGCAGGTCGGCGTCAGCGTCGTACGCGAAATGTTCGGCCTGCTAGCCCATCACCAGGCTCACGCGGTCAAGATCGCCTGTATCGGCAGGTACACCAAGGATGCAGAGCACTTCGCCCAAGGCAAGCCGATTGAATTGATTGGCGGCGAACAGTTGTTGGGGATGATTCGAGCGGTGCAACAAGCGCTAGCGCAGCCAGCACCATCATGCGTTGAACCTGTATTTGCTTCCAATACCTCTCCGACCATCGCGTCACTAACGTGCCCGCGCTGCGGTAGCACGCTTGTACAGAGAAAGAATCGTTACACCCGCGAGGACTTCATGGGCTGCACCCAATTACCGAAGTGCAGAGGGAGTGCATGATCAAAATACATCCATCCTTTAATTTTTTTAGTTATCGGATAAAACAATATTTACACCTCAAGTATATTAGTCGTTTATCAGCTCGACCCACTCCACAACAGCGACGAGGAAATTAACATGTCAGAGAAATGCTTTCTTAGCTTCCATTACAAGCAGGACAATTGGCGCGTCTCGCAGGTAAAACAGATCGGAGCCATAGATGAACAGCCGTTGCTAGATGCAAATAAGTGGGAAGAGGTAAAAAAGAAGGGTGATGCAGCAATCGAGAAATGGATAGCGGACAATATGAAGGGCAAAAAATGTCTCGTCGTGTTGGTTGGCGAGAAAACAGCCGGACGCCGCTGGGTGAAGCATGAGATCAAAAAAGCATGGAAAGATGGCCTGGGAGTTCTTGCAATTTATGTCCACAACTTGAAAGACTCGAATGGAAATCAATCTTCCAAGGGTTCTAATCCATTTTCTGGCCTCACTGTTGATGGGGAAGCTATCGTGGGTAAGGTCTACGACCCACCGTACACTATCAGCACTAATGTTTATGACCACATAAAATCAAATATTGAAACGTGGATCAATGACGCAGTTAAAGCTCGATAGAAAATAAAGCTCAACACCTAAGTAACAAAGTTTTTAAGCCGGCATAACATCTTGATCGATATGCCGGCTATTTTTTAATACCGGCGACATCCTTGGTTTTTTTAGAATTTTCAACCTTGAGTCAACCAAAATCAATCAATTGGCAAGGCAATCATTGGTCACCAGCTTGTAACGAATTCACGAGAGAAAACATGAGCGCAATTTACGAGATTATAATATACAGCGATCCCAACGATTCTCTGGCAGACACTTTTCACGTAAAAATAGCTGAAATGATTGAGCCTTTTGGATTGCAATTAGGTCGAGATGTAGCTTGGATCTTGAATCCGGAAAAACTATCCATCAAAGAAACAATTCCGGCTGTGGTGCTTTACCTTAGCCCCAATAACGCTCCACCCCCTGCGAGCTTACTCGCCGCAAAAATACCTATTTTGCCTGTAGCTTCAAGTTTTGACGAAGTTTCCCACGTAATTCCAGAGGGCTTAAGGCATCTCAACTGTCTTGGAATCGCAGAACAAGGATTAGAGCGCGGGGTGAGCGTATTGCTCGAAACACTCAATTTGCTGCCGCGTCAAAGACGGATCTTTTTAAGCTATAAACGCAACGAAGCAAAAGAAGCAGCGGTGCAATTAGCTGACGCTCTGGCAAATCGCCAATTCGAGGTTTTCTTGGATACCAGGGGTGTACCCCCTGCAGAAGACTTTCAAGCGCAGTTGTGGCACAGGCTTTGTGACTGCGACGTTTTGTTGATGCTTCATACTCCTAGTTACTTTCAAAGCCGCTGGACTTCAGCTGAATTTGGTCGAGCTTTAGCAAAACACATCCCAGTGCTGAACGTGACTTGGCCTGACGATACTCCCGACAAACGCACCCAAACAGCGGCACGAGCCGAGCTATTGGACGAGGAAATAGATAAGGAAAGTGGACGCCTCACGGAAGCGGCTATTGATCGGATTTCACAGCAATTGGAAAAACTTCGCGCGCGAAGCCATGCGATTCGAAATATTAATTTAATTAGCAGACTACGTACAGCAGTGCTTCAGGTGGGAGGCCAAATGCGTGGGCAGGGATATCAGAACTCCGTCCATATAGAACTCGCGGATGGGAGCTTGATTCGTCTCTTCCCTAATATAGGTGTTCCTACATCAGACATTTTACATTTGGCGTCGTCTAACAAAGGTGCAATGGAAGCTGCAGTGGCGTACGACGAAATTGGCATACTTTCTACATGGGTTGAACATCTGGATTGGTTAGGACAACATATTCCCGGCGTGCGCTGGGTCAAGGCTAGCAATGCCGCTTGGCAGTTTGCAGATTGGAGGGATTGATAGTGCGTATTTTTCTGTCAGCCAGCGTCCCCAAGGTGGGTCGTGGAAATTTTTATGAAGACAGTGACCCGTTTTTAATTCAGGTTGCCGTGCGCGAGTTGGTGACCAGCATCATTCGTTACCACACATTAATTTGGGGTGGGCACCCGTCCGTAACCCCAATGATTTGGTCAGTTTGTCAGGATCTAGGAGTTAACTACTCTGAAAGCGTACGCTTGTATCAGAGTATTTTTTTTGAAGACGACTTTCCAAAGGAAAATGAAAAATTCGATAATGTCATTTATGTAGATCGTGTGGGTGATGACATGACTGCAAGTTTGGCTGAAATGAGAACCCGGATGTTGACCGACCAAAGTTTTGGTGCGGGAGTTTTCATAGGTGGCATGGATGGGATTGAACAGGAATATTCCTTGTTCCGGGAGCATAATGCCGATGCCAAGCGAATTATTCTTACTGCGCCGGGCGGCGCAGCCCAGCAACTGGGATCTTATTTAACGAAGGACGACGCGATCATTAGCAATACGGTCGACTTCGCAAAGTTATTCGATGAAATCTTTCCGCCACCTTCGCCAAGTCCAAGGCGTACTTTTGGTATGCGGTAGTAGCAAGCTTGATCTAGGAGAGCTCTGATAACGGCGTTTGGTTAATTTTTGAGCGGCCAAGCGGCTTTCACATTTGAGCTGCCGTTAAGGGGAAATCTTGACCTCCCATACATGCCCCCACCCGCCATCCTCGGCGCAGCTCAACTGGAGAACACGTGATAATGAAGTAGATGGGCACCGCGCCGGCCGCGGCACTGCTGATAAGCGATTGCACCAAGGTGGAAGGCACGAAGTTCGTCGGCTATTGAGTCAAGCTGCCAGACGAAACTTTTAGCTGCTTAGACCATTCGATGTTGGGGCGCACTCAGCTGCTGTTGTTGATCCTGCTGCTGGCTTTGCTGCTGGGCCTGTTGCTGCCGCTGCGTTTCGCTCAGCGTCTGTAGCTGCGAAAGAGATTGCTCCACAGGCTGAGCGATCGCGTCGCTCGTCTTCATGTGGGCCATCAGATGCGCGGGGTTCTCCAATGCGCCCTGCACCACAAACACGTTTTCGCCCCGTCCCACGGACGCTGTTTGATTACTCAACACGACGTGGTCGATCTGCGTTAGTCCGTTCGCTTTGGCCAAGTGGGCGCTGCTAGCCGCAAGCCGAGCGCTGTTGTCGTCATAGTCGCGGCCAAGGCTCTGCTCCAGACGGCGCACGGCGTCTTCGGCCTGACGGTGTAGTGGGTCTTGCGAGGGCACGGCGCCCTGGATATTTCGGTAGGTGGGCGCAGCATTGTGATCTTCCCGATTCAACTCGAGCGGGAAGATGCGCGGAGCAATCTGCTGCAATGTCGCAGGATCAATGTCTCCAGTTTGAGAGAGTCCATGCGCCTGCTGGTAGTTGATCACTGCTGCCTGCATCGACAGGCGGTAGACACCATCCTCCTGAAGTGGCTGATTGTCAGCGCCGCGATACCCTTCGGCATTCAAGGTTTGCTGCGCCTTGCGAACCATCTCAGACGATTCACCGATGCGGATTGTTTCGTCATCTACGAACGGCCTGGGCTCAATGCCACGATCCCGCCTTTCTGCATCGATCGACAGGCGACCGCTGACCAAATCGCCTACGTAGTTCTCGTAGTGTTGGTAGTAGCGAGTATCAACCTCCATGTGTACGTGGATTGCCTGTGTTGCCTGTTTGCCCTGAACTCCCAATGCCTGCCCATACTCGACTCGATCACCGGCCTGCACGTGGAGCGGGGACATGTGCCGGACACGCAGGATGACATCACCGCCTTCCCGATCCAGCACATCGACCAAGCCCTGGCGCGCATCGGCAGTGCCCACCACACCAGCAACGGGCGATGGGACATCCAGTGCCCTCGAAGCAGGCCCAGGGGGTAGCCTGGAATCTTCGAGCAAGAAATCCTTCTTCAGCAGAACTTGGTCAGGACGAAGGCCATGCGTTTGTCCTGGCTCGGCTACCTCGATTTCTTGGAATTCGCCACCGATTAGTCCCAGCGTTCGACCTCTTTGTCCACCGACAGCGCTACCGTTTTGCAGATTGGCGCCGCGGTTGCCGTAAGGATGATGCGTGACCAGATCGTCGAAGTTCTCGACAACCTCGTTGTGGTATTCCTTTTTTTGGTCCCATTCGAGCTGCATTAGTCGATAGGGGATTTGGGGCGTTGCTTCCTGTGCAGCCATGTACCAACTCCTTATCAGTCTCTCAAGTTGATCGCGCGCGTCATGCGCCAACAGCCTTTGCTACGTTTGAACAGGTACGAATCTACTTCATATTCCATACCGAAAGAGACGGTGTAATCCCCCCCCACGCCGGCCTCAATCTTAAAGGGGAATCCGGCATCGCCTTCCGGCTGCGGATTTGCTTCGCCAGGATCGATGTGATCGAAGACTTTGGCACTCCTGAAATAGCGATATGAGAATAGCTCAAAGCGGGAGGACCCTTTTATTTCTGAGATGTGCGTAAGAGGGGAAGAATCAGTCATGTCCTCCACTGTGTACGTTGGCACCTCGTATTCCAGCGGGTCATCCGTAAAGCGGAGACGCACACTGTCATCTGCAGAATCGGCATAGCGCTCAAGGAACGTTGCGAAATCTTTGGAGGGACAATCAACAGCGACAGATTGCTCATTATGGCGACTCTGTTCGCGCTGCGACGCAACCGCCTGGGCGGACGAAGTGCATCCAGTCATAGAGAAGCAAAGCACTGCGGCGAAGACTGCAGATGTGTTCAAGTGGTAGGTACCGATACTCATTGTTTTTCCATATCCCAATTCCTTGTCAGTCTCTGAGATTAATCGCCCGTGTTAGATACCAACACCCCTTACGCCTCTCGAATACATAAGTGTCTACTTCATACTCCATGCCGAAATCTACTCTGCGGCCCTCACCAGCCGTCAGCTCTATGGAGACTGGAGAGCCAACCTTACTGGTAAAACGGGGTCAGGTTCACTTCGGGGTACTTGCTCTGGCATGAAGCCTCATGATCCAACACTGCAACGACGACGAGGCTACCTCAGCTGACCCACAGTACAAGCCCATTGGTGATCTTCCATCTATTTCCTGCGCGGCTCAGAAGATATAGCGTGCCCGTGCCGCATAGCCCATCGCAACGTTGTTCGGCATACACCAATGCATGGGAGCCTCCATCGATGAGGACTGGCACGCTTAGTTGTAAGTACCCTGCCGTCCCCGGGAACGTCTTGTAGAAAGCCGCCCAGTTAAAATCCGCCAATAAGGCGTCGACGGCAGCGGTTGGCGCTCCTCGCACGTAGTCACCGTCAGGTAGCCGTACCGTCACTGAGCTAGCATTCGCTAGGATCAGTGCCTCTCGCGCCTGCTTTGATACCAATGTATCGACAGCAGAACCTGAGAGCAGCTCTTGGTTCAAACTTGAAGCGCACGGCTGCTGCGCTCTGGTACCTGCACACGTCTGCGTGGATCGATCGAGCAGTACAACCGGTTTACGTTTTGTAGCCGCATGGGCGTCTTTGTCCTTAGGCGGAGACGGCAATCCGGGATATGGCTGATCTACGATCGCTGTCCATATAAGAATCATGTCCTGCGTGGATGGAGTTGTGGCCTGCTGCCGTGGCGCGGGCTGTTCAGACACTTCATCGAAATAAGAGGTTATTGATTTTGCAGACAGCGCTAACGCGGCGATTAAGGTTAGGAGCAAGCTGGTAAAAGCGATGCGATACCAATTCACGCGTAGTCCGCTTCTTTTGATTAGGTCAGGTTTGATATTACCAACAGTGTGGGCCGCCCCTGCAGTAGCGCTGCCGTATTACGGCAGCCTTGACCTCCCATACATCCCCCACCGGCCATCCTCGCCTCAGCCTCAACTGGAGAACGCACGATGATGAAGTGGATGGGTACCGCGCTGGCCGCGGCGTTGTTGGTGACCGGGTGCGCCAAGGTGGAGGGCGAAAAGTTCGTCGGCCACTGGGTCAACGTGCAGACGCAGGAAGAGACGATGGACATCGCGCGCAATGGCGAGACCTTCATGGTCCGCAGCACCACGCCGAAGTTCTTCAGCCGCAAGCCCAAGACCGAGAGCTACCCGGCCGTCTACAAGGACGGGGCGCTGCAGGTCACCAACGATGGCGAGACGGTGAACTTCGCCATCGATGAGACCAATGGCCACCTCAACACCGGTGGCGAGCAGTACCAGCGCGTGCCGGCCAAGTAGGGCCGGTGCCGCCAGCGCCCGCGTGCAGACGGTGACCGTCGCACGCGGGCGTTTTGCGTTCTGGGGCTGCCGGCCGCTGCGGGAGTTGCCGGCGCCGCTCCTTGAAAATGCTGCGCCTGACACGCCGCTTGTCCCCCGGCCTCGCTCCCCCCTCCCATTCCAGGGTGCACAAGCCGTAAAGTGCGCAGGCACGCCAGGGTCATGGCGCTGCCCGACCGATCAATCCAGCAACTACGAGGGTGTCATGAGCAAGGGGATGGACCAGAAGAAGAGCCAGAAGAAAGAGCCGGCCAAGACGCTGAAAGAAAAGCGCGCGGCCAAGCAGGAAAAGAAGGGCAAGTAAGCCGCCCGGCCTGCCAGACGGCAAAACGGGGTCAGGTGGATCGCCTGACCTCGCGTTTTGAGAGAAGCGCTGTACGAGGGGCTTCAAGCACCGCCCAGGCGTAACGGGTGCGTAGCATGCTCACGGATGAAGCGATTCACCTCAGACAGCTTGGCGGGCAGCGGAGCGCACAGGTGGCTGCCGTAACTGAAGAACCGAAAGCCCGCGCGGTACAGCCGCTCGACCTTGATCCACTGCGCATGGTTGCGGGCCGGCGGCGCCTTGAAAGAGCGCCCCATCACGCACAACGCTTTGCCGCAACCAGGGCACGGGGCCACCTGGTCGCGCGGCGCAATCTTGAGACTTCTGCGGCACCCGAAGCAGGCGTGCGCCAGGCGTTAGGTGGCGCCGGTGACAGGCGGCTTCCCTCTCCGCGGCTGACGGGCACCGACTGCACAAAGCATGCGGTGCGGTGGGCTTTGTCGGTGGAATTCATTGGCGGCCCCCCGTGCCGGCTGCATCGGGCTGACGCTGCACGACGTACCAGGTACTGCCATCGCATGACGCGATGCCGGCCCGATGCGTGGCGGGCAGTATCGCTGCGACCTCCCTAGGCAGAGCCTGCTGCCAATCCAGGTTGGGAAAGGTCGCGGGGAAGGTCGTGCCGTTCGGGTTGGCAGAGTGCGCGTAGATGCCGGTATCCATCGTGTCCGGACTGAGGTCCGCCCACAGTTGCACCGCTGCACCACGATGCGCCAGACGTGTCTCCAGGTAGCACAGCACACGCACTGCAACCGCATTAACCATCTGCCGATGCTCAGCAGAGGAGAGGCCGCGGCCATTCCAGTCCACGTGCGTATGCCACAGATCGAACCAGCTTTCCGGATCCAAGCGGTCGACCGCAGCACGTGCTTTGGCTTCTGCCCGCGCCCAGTAGCGCTCCATCCGTTTGCGACGACGTCGGTCCATCGGTTTGATCCTGTTCCTAGAATTGATTACTGCCTACAACAGCCAAGCGTTGCAGCAGGGAGTGCTGCCTTGCCGCGCAACGGTCAGACCAGATTCGCTAACCTGCTCTGGTTACGTGCTTAACGCGGCATGCTGAAAACAATGCGTATCACGCCGCCAGCCGCTTGATCCGTGATGGCAAATCGCCCAGCGCTCGGTGCGCTTCTTCCAGTTCGTAGTCGGCCTGCAAGCCCAGCCAGAAGCGCTCGGTCGTGCCCAGCGCCGCAGCCAGGCGCACGGCGGTGTCGGCGGTGATGCCGCGCTTGCCCAGCACGATCTCGTTGATACGACGCGGCGGCACGCCGGTGGCCCGCGCCAAGGCGTTCTGGCTGATGCCCATCGGCTCAAGGAACTCCTCAAGCAGGATTTCGCCGGGGTGGATGTTGGGTAGGACTGTCATGGACAGATGCCTTGTGCTCGGTGGTCGTTGCCGATTTCGTACTGGGTCACGCCTACATGCTTCGGAGGCGGGGGCGCCGATGGTCGTTGCTACATCAGCGCTAGTACGCGCTTAAATATTTATCTGGCAACAATGTTATGCCCTGCTTTTAATTATTTTATCAAACGCTAACGACGTAGCCTTCTTCAAGGTCGCGACGCAGGAGTAGCCTTACAGCGGAATCCTCGCGCGTGCCTGCGAGGAGGAAGCTATGTGCACCAAGGCTGACGGCGTTCGACCAAGTTCCGGTTGCCATCGACACGCTCTGTCTCTGGCGCGTTTCTTTGATGGCCTGCATTTGGTGCTCTGTGACATGTACCAAATTTGCCAGGCGATACTGGAGTTTGGCGATCGACCAGTAAGGCCTTCTATGCAGACTAATCTGCCAGCCGGAGATTTCAATCGGCTTTGCGAAATAGAAACACCAGCTTGCCAGTAGCAGCGCGTCGAGCGTCGCGAATGGACAGACAAAGTCGTCCTCGCCTGGTCCAGGCGTGCAAGCCCAGGACGACATGCGATATCCATCGGCGAGTTGGAGCAGCTCAAGCGTGCGGTCTCCCTGGATTCCGACGACAAGTGCTGTTTCAGAGCGCTGCACAACTTGCAAGCCGCGCTCCACCAGATACTTTGCAGAGGCAGTGAACGTGTTTTCCATAGTGTGTGCACAAGTGGATCAGGCTTGAGGTTGTAGCGCGGCCGGATAACTCAGAACAATGAGCCCTGTTGGGGTGATTGCTGGTCTTCGGTGTGTACCAGCATGGCCGGTGATTCGGCTTGCGGCTGCTCCCCACCCAACCGCCACGCCAATCCCGAAATGCGCGCGGCGTGCCGGGCGAGCGCGGCGCGGATGACCGCTTCGCTGCCGGCCAGGTGCAGGGCGCGGCGGGCGCGGGTGATGCCGGTGTAGAGCAGTTCGCGGCTGAGCACGCGGGCGTCGCGGGTGGGGAGTTGCAGCCAGACGTCGTCGAATTCGCTGCCCTGGGCCTTGTGCACGGTCATGGCGAAGGCGCTCTCGTGGGCGGGCAAGGCGGCGGGGTGGAAGCCGCGCACCTGGCCGTCGCCGTCGCCTTCGAACCAGGCAACCAAGGGGCCTTGGGCACGTCGGTCGGCGGCGGGGTCGGCGCGGGTTGCGGTGCCGCTGGGGTGGCTTGGGCCGGAAGATGCAGCTGCGTCGCTGCGTGCTGTGACGGTGCTTGCATCGCTGCGCTCTGAGGTGGCGCTTGTGTCGTCGCGCCCCGAGAAGGAATTCGCGTCGCGTTGCCCCGAAGAGGGACTGGCGTCGCTGCGCAAACAGATGCCGACGTCGCCGTTGAACAGGCCGTGGCGGTAGCTGTTTTCGGTGATCAGCAGCAGGCGGCCCTGGAACCAGGGCGAGGCGCCGCCGAGTCTGCGGGCGCCGGAGCCGGTGTCGGCGAGCAGTTGTTCGATGCGGGCGTTGAGGCCGCGCGCGCCTTGCGGGCCGGCGCGCACGGCGGTGAGCAGGCGCAGGCGGCTGGCCGCGCGCAGGGCGGCGGCGGGGTCTTGCGCATCGGCCAGCGCGCGCCAGTGGGCCAGCAGTGCGTCGCGGCCGAGGGTGAGCGGGTCGTCGCCGTCTTCGTGGAAGTGCACGCCGGCCAGCTCGCCGCTGCGCAGCAGGGCCAGCGCGGTGTCGGCGTCGCCGGCGCGGATGGCGTCGGCCAGTGGGGCGAGTGCGAAGTTTTCCGCTTGCCGATAGCCGCGTAGCAGGTGCACGCGGTGGCCGGACAGGCCGCTGCTGTGGGTGTGGCTGATGGTGTGGCTAACGGTCTGGATGCTGGCAGGCGTGCTGCCAGTGGGCGCGCTGCCGAGCAGCGGTTGCAGCGCGTCGGCGTCGTGCGGTTGCAGGGCATCGCCGGGGCCGGCGGCCTGCAGGATGGCGGCGAGCACGTCGCCGGCTTCCACCGAAGGCAGCTGGTCGGCGTCGCCGAGCAGGATCAGCTGGGTGCCATCGGCCACGGCTTCGACCAGCTTGCACATCAGCGGTAGGTCGACCATGGAAGCTTCGTCGACGACGATCAGGTCGAACGGCAGTGGGTTGTCTGCGTTATGGCGGAAGTTTGGCGAATCCGGGATGACGCCGAGCAGGCGATGCAGGGTGCTGGCGCCGGTGGGGAGGAGGGATTCCCAGGGCAGTGGCGGGCCCTCACCCGCCCTTCGGGCACCCTCTCCCGCAAGCGGGTGAGGGGAAACATACGGGCTTGCTGCCTCCGCTTGCTGGAGAGGGGAAACATCAGGGCTTGCTGCTTCCGCTTGCAGGTGAGGGGAGACATAAGGGCTTGCTGCTTCCGCTTGCGGGAGAGGGGAAACATGCGGGCCTGCTGTCTCTGTCGTTTGCGGGAGAGGTGAAGCACCGAGGTTTGCTGCCTCTGTCGCTGGATGCAGAGGAGACGTGGCGGGGTTCGGCGATTGTGTCGTTGGCCTGGGCGGGGCTGCGTCGGGATGGGGCAGCAGCTGGATGCCGGCGGCGATGGCGCGGGCGACGGCGGCGCGCAGGCTTTCGGCCATGCGCTCGGCGGCGCGGCCGGTGGGCGCGGCCAGGGCGATGCGTGGCGGCGGGTGGCCGGCGGCATGGGCCTGGGCGATGCGCAACAGCAGCAAGCGGGCGATGGTGGTGGTCTTGCCGGTGCCGGGGCCGCCGGTGATCAGCAACAGCGCGCGACGCAGCGCCAGCGCGGCGGCTTGGGCCTGGCGGTCGGGGGAGTGGGACGGGGCCGGTGGCTTCGTGCCGTTTTGGTGGTGGGATGGCGCGGGCAGGTCCGACCCCTCACCCGCGCTTCGGGCACCCTCTCCCTGGGGGAGAGGGGTTGGGTCCACGGGCTGAGCGGTTGCGGTCGCGTTTGGGAACAGCTGTGCGAACAACGGCGCCAGCGCGTTGGCGTCGAACGCCGGCATGGGCTGGGCAGCGACGCGTTGCAGGCCTAGCGCAAGCCGGCGTTCGTACTCGCGGTAGCGGCGCAGGTAGAGCAGGCCGTGTTCGAGGACCAGCGGGCAGTCGGCGGCGGCCGGGTCTTCGGGGTTCGGTTGGTCAACCCAGCGCGAGGCGGCCAGGGTGCGTTGCCAGTCGGTGGGGTCCGGGAATGCGGGAGATGGGCCGTCGCGTTGGTCCAGCAGCATGGCGGCGCGCGCCGGGTCCAGCCCGGCATGGCCGCTGGTGACTGCCAGCGACGCGAGCGCGGCGGCCGCCAGGACCTGTGGGTCGGTGTCTGGGGCCAGGCGTTGCAGGCTTTGGGCGAAGGCCAGATCCAGCGTGCGCAGGGCGCCGCTCTGGTGGAGAACGGTCAGCAGGGTTGGAGGGCTCATAAGGTGGATGCCTGACTCGCGGACGTAGCGTCACTCCACCCCCCGCTCCGCGCCCCATCCCACGCCAGCGGCGCGGGCGCTCCAGGGCACGCGCGCCAGTGGCGCGCAACCAGTGCCTTATCGCCCCGGGGGGAGAGGGGGTTTGGTACGTCGACGCTGACGGGCTGCGCGCTCTCCCGGAGGGACAGGGGCTTTGGTGTGTCGGCAGCGAG
The DNA here is from genome assembly GCF_001423585.1 of Xanthomonas sp. Leaf148. GTDB lineage: Bacteria > Pseudomonadota > Gammaproteobacteria > Xanthomonadales > Xanthomonadaceae > Xanthomonas. Next base: position 57,049 of record NZ_LMOP01000011.1, read on the forward strand.
AGGCTGCGCGCTAGTGGGCATTGGGCGTGCCTGGGTTGCTGGAGGTCGGCTCCAGGGCGCTGCCGGCGAACAGCGCGTCCAGGGCGTCGACCAGGGCCGGGTCGAAGCGCCAGGCGTGGATGCCGGGGGCGGGCGGGCCGGGAACGGCAGCGCTGGCGGAGCCGGCCTCGGCTGCATTGCGGGTGGCATCTAGCCCGCGACAGAACAGGTAACGCACGCCGCCGAAGTCGCGGGTGTAGTCGTAGCCGCCGCCGTCGGCGGCATCGCCCAGGCGGAAGCGCAGCCAGCGGTGCAGGGCCACGGTGTAGATCAGCGCCTGCAGCTCGTACTCGCTGTGCGCCATGGCGCGAGCCAGGGCGTCGGCGTCGTAGCTGGGCAGGCGGTTGGATTTGTAGTCGAGCACATACCAGCGGCCATCGACGGTGTAGGTGAGATCGATCAGGCCGGTCATCAGGCCTTCCAGGCGGTGGCGCGCGCCGAACGCCTGGCGGTCGCCGACCACACCAAACCGATGCAGCAACGCCAGCAGCGCATCGACGCGGGTGGGCCGCATGGCGAAGTGGAATTCCATTTCGTTGCGGCGCTGCGGCTCGGGCACGGCGGCCAAGGGGGTGCCTTCGGGCAATACCACGGTGAGGGTGTGGCCGATCAGGGCGGTGAGCACGCGCAGGCCGTCGTCGAGATCGTCCTGGGCATAGCCGCCGCGTTGCAGGGCGTCGAGGATTGCGGTGGCCTGGCCCTCGGGCGCGGGTTGGCCGGGCTGCCACGCGTGCCAGGCGGCAAAGTCGCAGCGTTCGAACACATCGTGCATCACCACGCCGAAGCGGTTGCCGGCAAAACGCGCATCGAACGGTTCGGCCTCGGTGGCCGCGGCAACTGCCACCGCCTCGCTGCCGGACGGTTCGTCGCTGCCGCCACTGCCGACTACGGTGGCGCTGGCCATCGGGTCGATGGCGGCGCCGGCATCGGCGTTGGCCAGCTGGGTGAAGCTGTAGACCCACCATTCCGGCGCGATGTGCCGTTGCGGACTGCGCGCCGGCGGCACCTGCGCTTCGAGCGGCGGCGGCAGGCGCGGCAAGTTGGCTGGCGGGGTGCTGGTGTCCACCACCACCGCGCCCTCGCCTGCCGCGCCTTGCAACGCATCGAGCGCGCGCAGCATGCCGGACAAAGCAGTGCGTTCGTGCTGATGGAAGCTGCCACTGGCGATCCACAGCGCATGCTCGGCGCGGGTCAGGCCGACGTAGAGCAGGCGTGCGTCTTCGGCACGTTGTTCCTGCTTCCAGGCGGCTTCGGCGGCGCTCCAGGTCGGGTCGTCTTTCTCACGGCTCCATTTGGACACGTTCCAATGCAGCTGACGGCCGCTGTCCGGCGCATGCACCACGCAATGGCGGCCAGCGCCCTTGTCGCCGCGGCCGATGCCGATGTACGGCAAAAACACCAGCGGATATTCCAGGCCTTTGCTCTTGTGCAGGGTGACGATCTGCACGCGGCGCGCGTCCGATTCCAGCCGCAGTTGCTGGGCTTCGTCGTTATCGTCGGCATTGGCGATGCGGCGTGCCAGCCAGTCCACCAAACCATGCGGGCCGAGTGCGCGCACGTCGGCTTCCTGCAGCAGTTCGGCCAGTTGCAGGTAATTGGTGAGGCGGCGCTCGCCATCGACCAGCGCGAGCAGGCGTTGCCCGTGCGTGGCGCCCAACTCGCCGATCAACGCCAACGGGCCGCCGCGCTGCCAGCGCTCGCGCCAGTCCAGTGCATGTTGCTGCCAGCGGCGATGGCGTTCGCCATCGCGTTCCAGCGCGGCAATGGCGATGGCGTCTTCGCCGATCAACACCGTGGCCAGCGCGGCGCGCAGGCGGCTGTCGTCGCCGGGATCCAGCAAGGCCTGTAGCAGGGCCAGCAGTTCCAATGCTTCGTCGGTGGCGAACAGGCTCTGCTTGCCGGCGGCGACCGCCGGAATACCCATCGCGCCCAGCGCTTGCTGGATGCGCGTGGCCTCGCCGTGGCTACGCACCAGCACGGCGATATCGCCGGCCTGCACCGGGTTGCCATTGATGGTGGCGGTGCCGTCGCGGCCACCAGCCAGCCAGCCGCGGATGGCGGCCAAGCAGGCGGCGGTGGCCAGCTCGCGCGCGCGGCCGGCGCTCCAGGGTTTGGGCTTGCCTGCGTGCTTGGTTTTTGCCGCTGTCGCGGCGGCAGGCGGCGGCGGTTCCGGCGCGCGCCACAGCGTCAGCGCCGGGGCGGTGGCGCCATCGCGTTGCAAATCGGCATCGCTGCGCTTGGTGCCGGCCTGTACCGGATGGAAGGCGATGCCGTCGGTGAGAAAGGCGTCGGTATAGCCGGCCTGCGCGTACAGCGCATCGATCGCCGCCAGCACGCCAGGGCGCGAGCGGAAATTGTGGCTCAGCGGTGGGGCCAGTTCGGCGGTGATTGCGGCGGCCAGATAGGTGCGCACATCGCCGCCACGAAAACCGTAAATGGCCTGCTTGGGGTCGCCGATCAAAAACAGCGCCGGCTCCAGACCGGCCGCACGTGCGAGCGGACCTTCGCCGAACACCGTGGAAAAGATCGACCACTGACGGTCGTCGGTGTCCTGGAATTCGTCCACCAGCGCGATGGCGTATTGCGCGCGCAGGCGTTGCACCAGGGCATCGGCTTGCGGACCTTGCAGCGCGTGCGCCACGCCATCGACCAGATCGTCGTAGGTCTGCACACGGCGCTGGCGCTTGAGTAGCGCGAGCCGTGCGATGGCATCGTCGCGCAGGGCATGCAGCAGACGGATGCGGCGGCGTGTGCGCCATTCTTCGACACGTGCCAGCGCGGTGAGATAGCCGTCGATTTCGTGGCTCATCGGCGAGGCCGGCGTGCGATCGACAAACTTCTTGTTGGTGCCCGATGCCAGTTCGGTAGCGGTCAACTTGAGCAGCTTGGGATGCGGGGCGTGCTCGTGCGTTGGCGCGGCGGCGAAGCTGTCGAACCAGTGCCACAGCGCGGTGAGCCACTCCGGTTTGTAACTGACCTTGCTCAAGATGCCGCCATCGATGGCGGACATGATGGATTCGAAAAAGGCTGTGCCATGCGCGTGGAATGCGCTTGCCAGCGCGTGGCGTGCATCGTGCACCGCCTGCAGCAATGCGGCGGCATCGTCGCTGCTGGCATCGGACGCTGCCGGCAGGATCGCCGCGTGCCGCACCAACGCGCGCAGATCGGTGGCCAGCGCAGGCGGGCCGCCCGACCACAGCGCGATCAAGTCTTCGGCCATCACCGCATCGGCCGCACGTTGGCGCCACAGATCGGCGGCCACTTCGCCCAGCAGTTCGCGGTCGTTAGCGAGCAGTTGCGGCGCGGCGAAGGCCTGTCCGCTTTCCAGCGCATGTTCGCGCAGCACGCGCGCGCAGAAGCCGTGGATGGTGAACACGGCGGCCAGGTCGATCTCTTCCACCGCCTGCTGCAGCCGGCGACGCAAGGCGGCCGGGGTTTCATCACCGGTGGCCAGATGCGCGTTGAGGATGGCGCGGGTGAGCAGGACGTCGGGCGCTTCCTGTAGGAGCGGCCTTGGCCGCGACGGGACGTCGGCGAGGTCGGTCGCGGCCGACGCCGCTCCTATAGACGCTGATGGAGCGTTGGATGCCTGCGTTGCAGGTGGTTTGGTCGCGGGCAGGTCCGCTCCTACGACGGCGTCGGGGACGAGGGAGGCGGCCAGCACCAGGCGCTCGCGGATGCGGCGGCGCAATTCCTGCGTGGCCGCTTCGGTAAAGGTCACCGCCAGGATCTGGCCGATGCGCAAGCCACGCTCGACCACCAGCCGGGTGAACAACGTGGCCAGGGTGAAGGTCTTGCCGGTACCGGCGCTGGCTTCGATCAGGCGCACGCCGTGCAGCGGCAACTGCAGATACGGGTCGCTCACGGGCGCGCTCATTCGGCGTCGTCCTGCGCGCCGTGCCAGTGCCGCCAACTGTCGATCAGACGCTCAGGATCGAGCGTGGTGTCGGTGTTGCCGCGTTCGAGCAAGTCGTACACGCGATGGCTGGTGGTGGCGAAGTCGGTAAAGCGCTGCGCATCGGCAAACGGGTCGCGGCCGCGATTGACCAAGCGTAATTCCGGACTGTGCGATTCGCTCCAACCGAAGCTGGCCTGCCATTGCCCGGCGGCGTCCTTGATGGCCTTGTCCAGATCGTCGCTGCGCGCGGCCTGGTGGTATTTCCAGCTGCTGTACGGCGCAAATGCCAGCGGCATTTGCAGGCCGTGGCGATACAGCTGCAAGAGCTCGCCCAAGGCGTGTTGAGCCTGCGTCTGCGAGAGCGGTTCGGCATCGATGGGATACGGGCCCAGGCCGTCGTCCTGCTCGAAGAAACGCACATACGGCACGCGCTCGCCGGCGGCGCGCAGCAGCAACCATTCCAGGCCGTGGCGGATCGCGCTGCGGCCACTGAGCGCGCCGACCTGCACGCGCCCCACGCCATCGGCATACCAGCCGGGCACGCGGCCGTGGACGTCGATATCGCCGATCTGCACCTGCAAGCGGTGCGACTGCGCCGGCGCATCGCCACGCCATTGCCGAAACGCATCGGCATACGGGCGCAGCTGCGCCACACGCTCGTCGAGTTGACGGCGGCCGAGCGGGCCCGATGGCAGCAAGGCACGCGCGCGCAGCCGCTCGTACAACCCGTCCACTTCACCTGCCAGCGCCGCCTCGAACACCTGCTGCTGCAACCCGTATTGATCCAGCCCGCGCGTGGGCGCGAGTAGCGGTTCCAGATCGCTGTCTTCGCTGGCCGGGTCGGGCAATCGCATGCCCAAGCGATGACGCAAAAACTGCCCGGCCGGGTCGCCGAACAAGCGGCGTAGATCGTCAATGGACACGCTAGTGGGCAAGGCGATGTGATCGGCCGGCAGCGCACCGGTCACCCACGGCGCCAGCGGCTGGCGCTGGCCGGTGAGGCTGTCCACGGCCGGGCGCCATTGCCGGCGATAACTGAAACGCCGCGGGTCCGCGCCGTCATCGCCCAGCGCACCGAATGCAGCGGCGGCAAACGGCTGCAACGGGTGATGCACCACCAGCGTGTCGATCGCCGCAGGGTCGGCGTGGTGCTGCGCCGCGCTCGCCAACAATTCGCTGACCAGCACCGACGGCTCGCGCACGCTGCCATCGCGCGCATCGGCGCCGAGATAGCTCAGATAGAACACGTCCTGCGCAGAGGCGAACAACTGCAGAAACAAAAAGCGGTCGTCCTCGCGGGTGGAACGGTCGCCATGCCGGCGACGCTCGGTGCCCAATTCTGCGGTGAGCCGATTGAGCCCGGCGGCCGGGTCGCGGCGCGGGAAATCGCCATCGTTCATGCCGAGCAAACAGATCGCGCGGAACGGCAGCAAGCGCATCGGCACCATGCGGCCGAAACTGATGCCGCCGGTCAGCAGCGGCGCACGCGTGTCCGACTCGCCCAGTATCGCTTCAAAATGCGCACGCACCACCTCGGCTGGCACCTTGCCGGCGTAGTGCGCGCGCTGCGCATCGCGGGCGAATTGATCGATCAAGCTGCGCAACCGATCCAACGCACGCTGCGCACGCGGGGCCGATGGCGCGGTGGGAATCAACGCATCCAGCAGCTCGAGCAAACGCTCGCGCCAGTCGACAGGCGGCATCGGCTCGGCCAGCACGGACTGATGGCGTTCGAGCACGCGCAGCAACCGCATCAGCGTGTCGAGTGCGGTCAGTGCGCTGCCTTCCAGCTGCGGCCACGGCGCCACGCCATCGATGTCGTCGTCGGCGCCGCTGGCATGGCCGAGCAGCAGCCGGTCCAGCGCAAAACGCCAGGTGTAAGCGTCATCGCCGGGCGCCTGATGCTGACGCCGATGCAGCGCATCCAGCCCCCAGCGCGCGCCGGCCGCGTGCAGCCAGGTGCGCAGGCGTTCCAGCCCGGCGTCATCCAGTCCGGCCGCCTCGGCGATCGGCGCGCTGGCCAGCAGGTCGAGGATTTCATGCAGCCCAAAGCGTGCGATCGGCAGTTTGAGCAAGGTCAAAAACACCTCGGCCAACGGCTCGCTCGCCAACGGGCTGGCGTCGGCCAAGGCGTACGGCAATGCATCGTCGCTGCCATGGCTGCCGAACACCGCCTCCAGATACGGCACATACGGGTCGATGTTGGGCGACAGCACGGCAATCTCGCGCGGCTGCAAGGGCGGGTCGAAGCGCGGGTCGTCGAGTAAGGCGCGTAACTGGTCGTGCAACACCTGCAGCTCGCGCAAGCGCGTGTGGCAGGCATGCACCTGCAGGCTGGGGTCGTGCAGATTCACCGCTGGCAATGCCGCAGGCATGGCGGGTGCACGACGATGGAACAGATCGCTCTGCATCCGCCGCAGCAGGCTGTCGCCCAGGCCGCCATCGGCAAGTACGCGACGGCCGGTGTCGAGCGGGTCGGCGTAGGCGGCGATCTCGGCCAGTGGATGCACCACCTCGTAATCGCCCACCAGCGCCATGAAATCGCGCCCGGCCGCACCCCAGGCCTGCAGCAACGGGTTTTCCTGCACTTGATCGACGAATAGCTGCACTGCGCCGTCTTCGCGGCGGCGCTGCCACAGCGTCTGCAGATCGCCCCAATAGCCTTGCGTGGGCGTGGGCAGATAGAAATGCAGCGTGCCTACGCGCGCTTGCGTGGCCAGCACGCGCAGCACGTCGGGCGAGATATTGAGGATGGCGAAGGCGAACAGGCGCGTTGGCAAGCCCTGCGGCAACGGCCCATCGGCGCGCGCGTAACGGTCCAGATACTGGCCGATGCGACGCGCGCGGTATTGCCGCCCGGTGGCGATGCTGCGCCACAGCCGTGCCTGCGGGTCGTCCGGGTCGGCGCCACCCTCCCAGCGCAGCAGCCAGTCGCGTCGCCATGCCTGGTACTTCTCGAATACGTTGCCCAACTCGCCGGCCAACGCCCATGGCTTGAGCGCATCGCCATCGGCCAGATAGCCGGCCAGCGGTGCCAGCGCGGCGTCGCTGCCCAGATCCGATTGCAACGTCGCGTACAGGCGCCACTGCGTGGTCGCCATGTCCAGGTCATCGTCGGCCGGGCCGAGATTGCGCTCAAGCGCGCGTGCCACGAATTCGCCCGGGGTGAGAAATTCCAGATTGGCCGCCACACCATGCTCGGCGGCCAGCGTGGACTGCAGCCAGCGCCGCATCGCCACCTGCGGGATCAGCACCACCTCCGGCTGCAATACTGGCTGCCCGGGCACTGCCCGACGCAGCTCCTGCGCAAGCAAGGCAGCCAGGGTATCCAGCGCATTGGAAGGATAGAGACGAAAATCGGGCGCGGAGGTGGCGTGCATGCGTGCGGCATTGTGCCGGATGGCGAGGGAATGCGCTGTCGACCTGCCCGATGCGTTCCAGTCGATGTGCGTGCACGTGCTGCACAGAGGCGCGACATCCACAACATGGCAACTGCGGTCAGGCGAGCGCGGCCCGTGGCAGGGATCGGTATCGCCATCGCTTGCGGCCGTGCAGCCTACGCAGCGTTATGCGAGCCATGCTGCGCACGACGTGTCGCCTGCTCTGTGCATGTGTAAGCCAACCGCAAGCGACACGCACCTCGCTCGATGCCGGCGACGGCCGATGCGCCTGCACGTGCTGCGCCGACACGCGGCATCCGCAACATATCAACTGCGCTCAGGCGAGCACGGCCAGTGGCAGCAATCGCCATCGCCATCGCTTGCTGCCGTGCAGCCTACGCAGCGTCATGCGAGCCATGCTGCGTGCGACCTGTCGCCTGCTCCGTGCATGTGTAAGCCAACCGCAACCGACACGCACCTCGGTGCGCCCTACCTACCACTCCTGCACGCGCCACAAACGCGATGGGCCGAGCAGTGCCCGGCCCATCGCATTGCCTTTACTGCGGCGCGCGTGGCGCGATCAGTATTTCTTTTCCAGATTGATCATCCAGGTCTGGTCGTTGCCGCTGTCGCCATCGGTGATGCCACGGTATTCCAGCCGCGTGGACAGGCCTTGTTCGGTCAGCAACGCCGCGCCGATGCCCACCATCAAGCGGTTGCGATCGAACGCGCTCTGGCCGGTGCGATAGAACGGCCCGCCAGACAGATCGGCATAGCTCAGGGTGGCATCGCCACGGCCCTGGAAGTCGCGCTGATATTCCACCCGCAGCTGCGGAGTCAGGCGGCCCCAGCTCACTTCGCGGCGCCATTCCAGACGCAGGCCCAGGTTACCGGTGGTGGTGGCCACATCCATGTCGGCATAGCGCAACGCGAACGGTGCCACGCCGTCTTCGCTATAGCCGTCCAGGGTGGCGCGCGAGACATCCAGCCGCGCATACGGGGTGATCTGCAGCCTGTCGCGCTGCAGGTCCGCACCGGTCGACAGCGACGCGATCCACTGCTTGCCGTCGCGGTTGCCTTCGGCCAGCGAGCCATCGTCGGTCACATAGCGGCGCAGGTCGTACGACAACAACTGGTACCCGACCAGAGTGTCGAAGAAGAACGCCTTGCCCGGATGGAAGCTGGCATACACGGCCATGGTGTACGCATTACCCTTGCTATGGCTGCCGTTGTTGCCCACGTCGCTGTCGTCGCGGCCCCAACCCAGGCCCGCACCGATCGCCAGCGACTGCGCCACCCGGTAATCCGCACCCACGCTCAAGCCGTCGGTCTGGAAGTCCACACCGTTGCTGCTGGCCTGCCGGTTCAAGCTGCCCGAGCGGATCGCACCGCCGATCCACAGACCCAGATCGCCCTGCCCCTGCGCCTGCGCGGTGCCGCTGGACGCCACTGCCGGCGCATCGCGGAAGTCGTTATCGGCATCTTGCGTGTCCGGGCTGCACGGCTGCGCACTGACACCGCGCTCGGCCTGGCGGCAATGCGAGGTGGGCTGGAAGCTCACCGCATTGCTGAAGCTACCGCCGCCGCGATGGGTGGCCTCCAGACGGCGCTGGAAGTTGTCGATCTGCGCGCGCGCAAACCGCCGTGTGGACTCGGACTGCGCATCGATCAACCCACGCACTTCCGCATCCTGGCTCGGGTCGCGGCGCGGTGCGATGTTGAACACCACGCTGGCCGGCGCCGAGGTGGCGAACGCGTTGGACAAGGTGAACTGCACCGTCGCCTGGCCGACAAATGCCGGGTTGGGCGTAAAGGTCAGCGTAAAGGTAGGCACTTCGGCCATCGCGGTCGCGGCCGGCGACAGGCCGGAAGCGCGTGCCGCCGATGCGGTGGCAGCACCACCGACACGGGTGATGGTGGCGGTACCGGCCGAGGCCGGCAGCACCGAAACCACCGCGGCGGCCACGAACGGCCCGCCGGTAGCGTTGCGGGTGATATCCACCTGCTGCGCCTCGCCGGGCACCGCCTCCGCGGTCACCGACACCGCAACCGGCCGCGCATTGACCGTGATGGTCAGCGTGGTTGCCGCCGAGGTGCCGCCACTGCCGGTGGCGGTGTAGCTCACCACGTCGGTGCCGATGAAGCCGGCGGTCGGGGTATAGACCAGCTGCAAGCCATCGACCACGGCAGTGCCGTTGGTGGGTGCGGTGGTGATGGCGATCGCGGTGATGGTGCCGGTGTCGTTGCCGGTCACCGCCACCGTCACTGCCGTGCCATCCATGGTCGCGGCGGTGTCTGCAACCGCCACCGGGGCGGCGCTGCCCACGCTGAAGCTATAGGCCTGCGCAGCGCTGGCGGCACTGGTATCGGTCACGGTGATGGTGAAGTTGCTGACGCCTTCACCGCTGGGCGTGCCCGACAGCGTGCCATTGGCGGCCAGGGTCAAACCAGCCGGCAAGGTGCCGCTGGTCACCGCAAAGCTGTAAGGCGCCACGCCACCGGACACGGTCAACGTCTGGCTATACGCGGTGCCGGTAACTGCCGGTGGCAGCGTGTTCTGCCCGATCACCAGCGTGGCTGCGCCGATGGTCAACACATAACTGCGCGAGGCCTGCGCCGCAGGACTGGGCGTGCTGTCGGACGCGGTGAGCGTGAAGTTGAAGTTGCCCGACACCGTCGGCGTGCCGCTCAGCCCGCCGGTTGCGGTGTCCAGCACGATGCCCGCCGGCAACGCGCCGGCGCTCAGCGCATAGCTGTACGGCGCAGTGCCGCCGGTGGCCGGGCTGATCGCTGCCGTGTACGCCTGCCCTGCCGTGCCTGCCGGCAAGGTGGATGCGGGCAGCACCAGGGTCGGGCCGGCCACTGTCAACGCATACGCCCGCGTCCCGGTGAAGCTGTTGGCATCGCTCGCCTCAACCGTGAAGTTGAAGGTGCCTTCCACCGTCGGCGTGCCCGACAGCGTGCCGTTGCCGGCCAGGGTCAGGCCACCCGGCAACACGCCAGCGGCGATCGTGTAGCTGTAAGGCGCAGTGCCGCCGCTGGCGCTCAACGCCTGGCTGTATGCCGTACCGCGGGTTGCAGCGGGCAGCGTGGTGGGCGCCAGCACGATCGTGGGCGCGGCGATGGTCAGCGTGTAGCTCTGAGTGGCAGTGGACGGCGTACCGGTCGTGTTGTCGGTGGCGGTCAGGGAGAAGTTGTAGGTACCAGGTGCCGTGGGCGTGCCGCTGAGCGCAGCGGTCCCGCTATTGAGCGTGATACCCGCCGGTAGCGCACCGGCGCTCAGCGTGTAGGTATACGGCGCGATGCCGCCGCTCGCCGGCGTAATGGCCGCCGTGTAGGCCTGACCGGCGATGCCGGCGGCCAGCGAGGTCGCCGGAAGCGTGACGGTGGCACCGGCAACAACCAGGGTGTAGGCGCGGTTGCCGGTTGTCGGGGCGCCGCTGTCGGTCGCCCTTACCGTGAAGTTGAAGCTGCCGGAGGCGGTGGGAGTGCCGGACAGCACGCCGGCAACGCTCAGGGTCAGCCCTGGTGGCAACGCACCGGCAGTGATCACGAAGGTATAAGGCGCGGTACCGCCGCTGGCCGACACCGTCTGGCTGTATGCGCTGCCTGCCGTCGCTGCCGGCAGCGACGCCGGTGCGACGGTGACCACCGCATCGTCGTTGACGATGGTGCCGGTGCCGGTGGCGCGCGCGATGGACGCGTTGCTGGCGCTGGACAGGCCCACGGTGAAGGTGTCATTGGGTTCGACAGTGTTGTCGCCGCTGACGGTGACGATCAAGCTCTGCGCAGTGACGCCCGGCGCGAAGGTCAGCGTGCCCGAGCGGGAGACATAGTCGTTGCCGGCAATGGCGGTGCCGTCGGCGGTGGAGTAGTTGACCGACACGGTCTGGCCGCTGGCCGCGCTCAGGCTCACGGTAAAGGTGAGCAGGGTGGACCCGCTATTGCCTTCGTTCACGCTGACATCGTTGATCGACAGCGCAGGCAGCGTATCGTCGTTGACGATGCTGCCCTGACCCTGCGCGTCGCTGACGGCGGCGCCAGCGACGTTGCTGACGTTGACGAAGAAGGTTTCGTTGGGCTCGCTGAGCGTGTCGCCGTTGACCAGCACGGTGAAGGTATAGCTGCTGCTGCCGGCGGGAATCGTCTGCCCGGTCAGGCTGGAAGCGGAGTAGTCCACGCCTGCGGTAGCGGTGCCGTCGGCGGTGGCGATGTCGAAGCTGACCCCGCCGGCGCCGGCCGGCTGGCTCAGCGACACGGTGAAGGTGGCATTGGTGGTGCCGGCGTTGCCCTCGTTCACGGAGACGTCGTTGATCGACAGCAACGCCTGGTCGTCATTGAGGATGGTGCCGGTGACGCTGTTGGGCGAGCCCACGCTGTAGCCGCTGCCTGCGCTCAGGCTGATGGCGACGGTCTCGTCGGGTTCGACGGTGCTGTCGGCGGTCGGGTTGATGGTGATGGTGCCCGTGGTCTGGCCGGCAGCGATCACCAGCGGCGAACTCACGGCCGCGTAGTCGGTGCCCGAGGTCGCGCTGCCGCCAACGCTGTAAGCAACTGACACTGCGCTCGCCGGCACCTGGTCGAGCGTGACGGTGTAGACCAGATTGGTGGCACCGTCCTCGGCCACACTGACCGGCGACAAGGTGATCGACGCGGTGGGCAGATCGTCGTTGAGGATGGTTGCGGTGGCGCTGGACGGACTGCCGACGCCATAGCCGGTGCCGCTGGCGACGCTGACCACGACCGTCTCGTCTGCCTCCACCGAGGTATCGGAGACCGGGGTGACGGCGAAGCTGGCCGAGGCGGTGTTGGCGGGCACCACGACGCTGCTCACCGAGCCGGTGTAATCGACGCCGTTGGTGGCGGTGCCGCTACGGTTGAGGTTTACCGTGGTGGCCGTACCGCTGGTCTGGCTCAGCGTCACCGTATAGGTGAACGATGAACCGCTGTCTTCGTTGCGACTGGCCGGGCTCACCGCGATGCTGGCGGTAATCGCCGGGGTGATGGTGATGTTGAACGTGATGGTGTCGCCGTTCTCGTCGAAGAAATAGAAGCTATCAGACGTCGCCGAATCGCTATTATGGGTATAGGTAACGGTCTGCGCCCCAGGAACGCCGCCAACGCCCTGAACGCTAAGCACACTCGTGCCGTGCGCAGGTTGACTACTGTCCGAACCGAGCCCGAAGTCCAGCGGACCGTCGCAGTTGCTCACGTCGATGACGACGGAACCGCCCTGCGCCACGGTCCTGCTGATGGTCGGACAGACCTGCGAGGCCGCCGCAGCGGCCAGGCCGGAATACAGCATTGCGATCAACAGCAGCGCCAGGATCACCGGCCAACGCGTAAAGACACGCGCACTCGCGTACGCCGTGGTGCGATTCGTAGACATTTCCCTTTCCCCCGAAAGATCACGCCACCCCATGGCGTCGGCAACGGTCCTGGTGCCTCAGATCAGTCAACGTGATGCCTGAAAAGGCATATGTTTGGACTGCGGCACTATTTAAACAGGAACTGACTGCCAGTTAAAGAATGAAAAATTAATACTTCATTCCAGTTTCGAACACTGGTGCCTTGTGGTACGCAACCTCGGCAGGTATCTGTACCTCAGCCCCGACATTCGCTCGGCGGCGGACTACGCGGGGAGATCTGCATGAGCGAGTTCTTCATCGGTCAGATCATGCTGACCGGTTTCGTTTTCGCACCCAAATATTTTGCGCAATGCAACGGCCAGCTATTACCGGTCAATCAGAACCAGGCACTGTTCAGCGTGCTCGGCACCCGTTTTGGCGGCAATGGCAGCACCACGTTCGCGTTGCCGGACATGCGCGGACGCACGCCACTGGGCGCTGGGCCATCAGTAGATTCGAGTTGGCAACCGCCAGCGGCACCGGTGGGGCAAGTGAGCGGATCAGAGAACGTCACGCTGGTGCCCGACAATCTGCCTGCGCACAATCATTTATTGCAGTGTTCGAGCGCGGCTGGCAACAACCGTATTCCTGCCGGGCGCTTATTCGGCAACAACGCCAGCACCACCGGACCGGCTTCGCCGCTGTATGCGGCGCCAGGAACGCTGGTGACGATGAATCCGTCGACTGTGGGAGCGGCAGGCGGCAGCCAGCCGCATCCGAACCTGCAGCCGTACACCACGCTCAATTTCTGCATCGCGCTAAACGGCATCTTCCCTTCGCGCGGCTGATCCGCCCTTATTCCGCGCGCCGATGGCGCGCAGCGCACCATTGACCAGGAAGGACACCATGGCCACTCCATTCATCGGCGAGATCCGCATGTTCGGCTTCGGCCGTACCCCGCAGGACTGGCAGGCGTGCGACGGCAGCCTGCTCCCGATCGCCGACTACGAAACCTTGTTCATGCTGATCGGCACGACCTACGGCGGCGACGGACAGAACACGTTCGGGGTACCGGACCTGCGCGGACGGTTGCCTCTGCACCAGGGCCAGGGGCCGGGCCTGAGCAACTATCTGCTCGGCCAGGTCTCCGGAACCGAAACCGTCACCCTCCTCGGCCCGCAGCTTCCTGCGCACACGCACACGCTGGTGGCCACGACGGCGGCCGCGACCGCCACCGCGCCGGCCGGCCTGCTGCCCGGCGCGGTCACCGGCGACGTGTTCTACGCGACCAACATCGCCGGCGCCACGGCGGTGCCGATGGACGCACAGTCGACTACGTTCATTGGTGGTGGCATGCCGCACGACAACCTCATGCCGACACTGACGGTGCAGTACTGCATCTCCACCGCCGGCATCTTCCCGCAACAGAGCTGACCCCCATTCCCCGCGCGCGCCTGCGTCGTCTGTCCGCTCCATCGAAGGACTTTATCCATGACCGAACCCTATCTCGGCGAAATCCAGTTGTTTGGCTTCGACTTCAACCCCGTGGGCTGGGCGCTGTGCAATGGCGCCACTTTGCCGGTGCAGCAGAACAGCGCCTTGTTCTCGTTGCTCGGCGCCGCCTACGGCGGCAATGGAAGCACGACGTTCCAGCTACCGAACTTCTGCGCGCGCGCCAGCTGCGAACAAGGCCAAGGCCCGGGTTTGACCAACCGGCAGCGTGGCGACACGTTCGGCGAGGCAGGGGTTGCACTGCTGACCACGCAGATTCCGCCGCATCAGCACAGTGTCACTGCGTATTCGCAGTCTGATCAAGCCAAGAAGAGCGGCACGCCTGTCTCCGGCGCGGCACTGTCGTCGTTGGGCAGTAGCGCTGCCCGACCCTTCGTCCCCGCGCCACCGACGGGGCAGTTCGCACCGATGGCACTGCAGCCCACCGGCATCGGCGCGGCCCACGAGAACCGGCAGCCCTATCTGGCAGTGAACTTCTGCATCGCACTGCAGGGCGATTACCCGGTATTCGATTGAGGCCATGGCCCAGCGGCTCTCCAGCACGGCGGCGACGGCAACGTTCGGCCACGACCACGCGGTCGGGTCTGGTACGCAGGCCGTCGTCTTGCGTTCGGAACGCGATACCGACCTGCCATGGTTGCAGGAGCTGTACGCCAGCACGCGCAGCGACGAGCTTGCGCGCGTGCCATGGCCGCAAGCGACCAAGCGTGCGTTTCTGGACCAGCAATTCGACCTGCAGCGCGCGCATTACCGGCAGCATTTTGCCGATGCCGATTTTCTGATCGTTGAGGCCAACGACGCGCGTATCGGCAGGCTCTATCTGCATTGCACTGCGCCCCAGCACACCTTGATCGACATCAGCCTGCTGCCGGACTGGCGTGGCCGCGGTATCGGCTCGCACCTGCTAGCGCATGCGCAGGCACGCGCCCGCGAGGCGGGATGCGCGCTGTCATTGCATGTGCTGCACGCCAATCCCGCCGCGCAGCGCCTGTACGTCCGTCATGGATTCGTTGCAGGCAGCAGCAACCAGACACATCTGCAGATGCACTGGCATCCGCACGATCACCTGGTCAGTTGAACGCGCTCAATTAAAGACGGCCTGATACAAAAACCCATCGCGCTCGCGTGCCACCGGCACCAGAAAGATGCCGATCTCGCCCAGCCGCGCATGGCGCATCTGATAGGTCTGCTGCGGAAACAGAAACGCCGAGCCATTGCGGAACAACAGCGAGAACGGCGCACGTTGCGCATTGCGTGCGTCCTGCAGCGGCCGCGCTTCCACCAACACAAACGGCACCTCGCCCTCGTTCAATGACGCAGCGAAGGTTTCATTGACACTCCCGGCGAAGTGTTCAAGCGTCAGCAACTCCATGGATGATTCCTTGGCGACGATAGAGCTGGATCCTCGCGTCTTTTGCGCTGGCACCACAAGACGGCGATGCCAACAACGCGACGCACTCGACAGATCGGAAGGACGGGCAGAAACCCTCAGACGAAACACCTGACCGCGAGAAACGACACGACGGTGCAAGTATCGCCAGGTGTGCCGAGCGATCGCACGCTAATTACCCTACTGCTGCGTACGTTGAACAGCAATGACATGCAGTGCTTCAGTCCCTGCGTTACGGGACACGCTGTTACGCAGATGGCGACATGCTCACCCACATCGCTTGCCGCATGAATGCGACAATACTGCACGCAGCGGTTCGGTTATGTTCAGCCGTGTGACGGCTACTCTATTGCGTTGGAATTCTGTTAAAGGCTTCGATGACGGCGTCCGCCTCTCCTGTCGTGCAGTTGTCCGGTGTCCGCATCGATCGCGGCGGGCGGACGATTTTGCGCGACGTTTCGCTCGATGTGCCGCGCGGCAGCATCACTGCCGTGCTCGGTCCTTCCGGTAGCGGCAAGTCCACGATGCTGGCGGCGTTGACCGGCGAACTGCGCCCGGTTGCCGGTACGGTGACCTTGTTCGGTAGCCCGATCCCGCATGGCAGCCGAGCGTTGCTGGAAATGCGCCGTAATGTCGGCGTATTGCTGCAAGGCAATGGCTTGCTCACCGACCTGAGCGTGGCCGATAACGTCGCGCTGCCGCTACGCACGCATACGCGCCTGCCGGCGCCGGTGCTGCAGCGGCTGGTGCAGATGAAGCTCCACGCCGTGGGCCTGCTTGCCGCCGCCGATGCTTGGCCGCGCGAGTTGTCCGGCGGCATGGCGCGACGTGTGGCGCTGGCGCGCGCGCTGGCGCTGGACCCGCCATTGATGATCTACGACGAGCCGCTGACCGGGCTGGACCCGATCGCCTCGGGCGTGATCATGAGCCTGATCCAGCGCCTCAACGACAGCCTGGGTCTGACCAGCATCATCGTCAGCCACCACGTGCACGAGACGCTGCCGATCTGCGACCAGGCGGTGGTCATCGCCAATGGCGGCATCGTGTTCGCCGGCACGCCGGCGCAATTGCAGGACAGTACCGATCCGTTGGTGCAGCAGTTCCTGCACGGCCAGCCAGATGGTCCGATCGCCTTCGATGCCGCACCGCGTCGCGACCGGAGTGCTGCCTGATGGCCATGGTTGAATCGATCCGCGCCTTCGGCCGCGCCGGCTTGTTTTCGCTGACCGTGCTGCGCGGCTCGCTGCCCACGCGCGATTTCATCGCCGAGCTGGTGCGCGAGATCTACAAGGTCGGCGCGCGCTCATTGCCGATCATCGCCGTGGGCGGCGCCTTCGTCGGCCTGGTGCTGACGCTGCAGGGCTACCGCACGCTGACCACCTACGGTGCGTCGGACGCGCTGTCTACGCTGCTGGGACTGTCGCTTTACCGCGAGCTGGCACCGGTGCTGACTGCGTTGTTGTTCATCGGCCGCGCCGGCAGCTCGATCGCCGCCGAACTCGGCTTGATGCGCGCCACCGACCAGATCAAGGCGCTCGAACTGATGGCCATCGACCCGGTGGCCAAGGCAGTGGCGCCGCGGTTCTGGGCGGCGGTGCTGACGGTGCCGCTGCTGACCGGCGTGTTCTGTTCGCTGGCTATTACCGGCGGCTACTTCGAAGCCGTACACGTGTTGGGCATCGACAACGGCACATTCTGGTCGGGGCTAAGCAACAGCGTCGATTTCTGGGACGACTTCGGCGTGGCGATGCTCAAGTCGGCGATCTTCGGCGGCACGGCTGCGCTGGTGGCTGCCTATGTGGGCTTCCATGCCGAGCCGACCATCGAAGGCACCTCGATCGCCACCACCCGCGCGGTGGTCAACGCCTCGCTGCTGGTGCTGATGTTCAACTTCGTCCTTTCTGCAATGTTGTTTAGGTGAGATAGCCCATGGCCATGCGTGGACCACGACTCGAATTCGCCGTTGGCGCCTTTTTGCTGCTGACCCTGGCCTCGCTGCTGGTGTTGGCGGTGGCCTCGACCAATCAGCGCTGGGGCTTCGGTTCCAGCCAGTACACCTTGATCGCGCGCTTCAGCCAGATCGGCCAGCTGCGCGCGCAGGCGCCGGTGAAGATCGGCGGCGTGACCATCGGCAAGGTGTCCGAGATCAACCTGGATCCGACCAAGTTCGATTCGGTGGTGACGCTGTCGCTGGACACCAAATACAAGGATCTGCCCGCCGACACCTCGGCCGGCATCTTCACCAGCGGCTTGCTGGGCGAGAGCTATATCGGTCTGCAGCCGGGCGGCGACCCGGAAACGCTCAAGCCGGGCGAAGAGATCGGCTTCACCCAGCCGGCAGTGGATCTGCTGCAGCTGGTCGGCAAGTACATGTTCAGTGGTGGCGGTAGTGGTGGCAGCAATGCCCCGGCCGCCACCGATGGTCAGACGCCCGCGCCTGCCCAGCCCGCTTCTCCCTCTACGGAACCTCACCACCAATGAAAACCACCCTGCTCTCCGCCATCCTGGCCTCGACCCTGCTGGTGTGCGCACCGGCCACCGTGCTGGCCCAGCCCGCCGCCGCCAGCGCGCCTGCGCAAGGCGCGGCCACCAAGACCGTCATCGACAGCAGCACCCGCATCCTCACCACGCTGGACCAGCGCCGCGCCGAGTTCCGTAGCAATCCGGCCGCCCTGCGCCAGTACATCAATGGCGAATTGAACAAGGCCTTCGACCGCGACTACTCGGCCCGTCTGGTGCTGGGCGTGCACGGCCGTGGTGCGTCGGACGCGGACATCAAGCTGTTTGCCGATGCGCTGGCCGAGAACCTGATGCAGCGTTACGGCACCGCGCTGCTGAACTTCGAAGGCAAGCCGACCTTCCGCGCCAAGTCCGAGAGCGCGCTGCCGGGCAACCGCGGCGTCAAGGTCTCCACCGACCTGCTGCGCGCCGGCAACGACCCAACCCCGGTCGACTACCTGATGCGCAACAGCGGTGGCCAGTGGAAGATCTTCGACGTGATGATCGAAGGCATTTCCTACGTGCAGACCTTCAAGACCCAGTTCGACGGCCCGTTGCGCGAGAAGGGCATCGCCAAGGTCGCCGCGGAACTGCGCAGCGGCAACCTGCAGGTTGGCGCGGCACCGGCCAATGGCAAGTAACAGCACCGTGCAACGCAACGGCGACACGCTGGCGTTGACCGGCGTGCTCGACCGTGCGGCGGTCACTGCGGCCTGGCCGCAGGCGATCGCCCAGTTGGATGGCGTGCGCACGCTGGACCTGACAGGTGTACAACGCCTGGACAGTGCCGGCGTTGCGATGCTGGCCGAACTGGCCGCGCGGTTGCGCGGTAACGGCACTGCGGCGGTGGTGGGTGAGACGTCCGGTCTGGACGAATTGCGCGCCGCCTATCGCTTGTCCCCCACTCTCGATTTTCAGGCCTGAGCGCCACGCCATGACCCAGTTACGCACCCTCCCCTTGTTGGCCTGCCTGTTGCTGGGCGCCTGCGCCAGCCACGCGCCGAAGTCGGCACCGCCGTCGGCCAATGCCGATACCGCACCCAGCACAGCAACACCGGTGCGTGACGATGCCGGGGTGACCGCGCAACCGGCCGCTGCGGGTTTCGCCGCACCCGATGCACTGCCTGCCGGCATGGCCGCCGCGCCTGCCGAGCAGTCCGCTGCCGGCAGCGATGCCGGTGCTGCAACTGCAGGTGCGCCCACCTCGGCCGAAGACGACTTCGATGCCTTGTACGGTGCGACGACCCCGCAGGCCGGTGCCAATGGCGCGCCTGCGCAGCCAGGCGCCCCCGCCTACGACCCGTGGGAGCGCTACAACCGCGGCATGCATCGCTTCAATCTGGCGGTGGACCGTGGCGTGGCGCGTCCGCTGGCGACGGCATACACCAAGGTGGTGCCGCAACCGGCGCGACTGGGCGTGACCAACTTCTTCGACAACCTCGGCACGCCGTTGACCATGGTCAATCAGTTGCTGCAGGGCCACCCGGTCTTTGCGGTGCAGTCGCTGGGCCGCTTCGTGATGAACTCCACGTTGGGCGTTGCCGGTCTGTTCGACCCGGCCTCCGCCGCCGGCATTCCGCGCCGCAGCGAAGACTTCGGTCAGACCCTGGGTGCCTGGGGCTGGCGTAACTCGCGTTACTTCGAGCTGCCGCTGTTTGGCCCACGCACCGTGCGCGACACCGTTGGCCTGGGTGGCGATATTCCGCTGTCGTGGGTGCGCCAGGTCGACGATGGCGGTGCGCGCTTTGCCCTGCAGGGCTTGCAGCTGGTGGATACGCGTTCGCAGCTGATGTCGCTGGATTCGCTGCGCGACCAGGCTCCCGACGAATACGCGCTGACCCGCGATGCCTGGATGCAGCGCCGCAACTATCAGATCGTGCGCGACCTACGCAGCCGACGCACCGAAGACGGCGAACTGCCGGACTATCTGCGCGAAGACAAGGACAGCACCGTGCCGGTGGACGCGATGCCGATTCCGCAGTGGATTCGTTGATCGGTTGCGCTGTGGTGTGACCTGCATCGAAAGCCCGGGAGCGATCCCGGGCTTTTTGCTTTGTGAAGATCATGCAGATGATGACGTGCGCCAGTGTCCGGCACGTCCGCCTTGATTGCTGCGTGTTTTTAGCGCGGCCAACACCACTCGGCAAGTAGTCGTCAGTCGTGCGCTCGGCACCGGAGCGCACAGGTGGTGTATGCCGGTGCCGGGCAGCGGCTGCGCACCGGCGGTGAGCGCAAAAGATGACTGGCCGCCGTTAGATCTGAAACCCATTGAGATTGCCCGTCCGCAGCAGACCCGGATGACGTTGTACTCAGCCCTCGGCAGTGGCGCCTTCGAAGGTGCGCGGCAGTGCCTGATAACCGGAACCAAGCACTGTTCTAATCTCGCTGGTCTGCGCTTTGCGGATGAACTGGATGAGGCTCGTTCCGGCACAACGGATCGAGAAGCAGGCGCGGTCGATGACATGGAACTTGAAATCGTCCTGGTCGCGGCGCCAGCACAGATACTCACCGTTGATGCTGCTGCCGTAGAAACGAAGCGCGTCGAAGAAGTGGGCGATGTCACGGCTTTCGTCGTCATGGGGTTCAAGGCAATCGAGATCGCCGATCGCGATGCCGTCTTCCAGGTATTGGTCGACCAGCGAATGAACTTGATCGTGGAGTTCGACACCTCGGACGAGCAGACCGTCATTGCCGAACATGCTGAAGGGCATCTCGATGACGAAAAGGCCGTTGGTCGTGCCGTAGCCGAATGTGCGTGCAAACAGCGCGTAGGAAGGCGGCAGCGGGCCGATCTGCGCTTGGAGGTCTGAGATCTCGTCGGCAGATGCCGTGCGCGTGATGGTCGCACGATCAAAAAGCTGAGTGAGGTCGTCGGTCATCCAGAGTTCCTTCGAAAAGACGCCAGGCCAGTCGCTCGTTATCAGCCGGCGCGGCAAGTGCTCGCCCCCAACGCCGCGTCTACTGCTGGTGCGCTGTCGTTGCGAGACGTAGGTGATTCGTTAGCGTCGCGCGGATCTGCATCATTTCGCCTGCCTCGCCGCAGCCGCGCTTGATTCGCGTGCCTGGTTTGGCAGGACATGCTCGATGCAGGCGGTCACTTTCATCTTCGATCGCAAGAAAATCGACGCATCATCTGCGCGTGGTCACATCCGTTTGCGGAGGATTGGGATTTTGAACGATAGCCAGGAAGCCAACAGGCAAAACGCAAAGCCGACCACAAGCACAACCGCAATCATTGGCCACTTTTCCATCCATTCGATACGGTAAAAGCACGTTGCCGGCTCGCCATTGATGAGCGCGCCACCAGGACATGGATTGGCCAGGCGGCTGTGGTACCACAGCGCCAGACCGGTGACGCAGGCAAGCACGCTGATCAAGATCAGCATCAGAACACCGGCTCGAACGCGTGTCTTGCCTGGCATTGAACGACGGCTGCCTGCGTTATGCAGCCTCAGCCAATGCGGCATCCACGGCTGCGCGCAGGCGCGCATCGTCTGCCGGCACATCGGGAGCGAAGCGCTCGATGACGGTGCCGTCGCGGCCGATCAGGAATTTTTCGAAGTTCCACAACACGCCCGGTGCGGGGTTTGCGGCAATGCCATAGCCGGCGAGTTTCTCGCGCATCGGGCCATCGCCGGTGGCGCTCGGGCGCGCGCTGGTCAGGGCCTGGTACAGCGGATGGGTGTCTGCACCGGTGACGGCGATCTTGGAGAACATCGGGAAGGTGACGTCGTAGGTGAGCTGGCAGAACTGGGCGATCTCCGCCTCGCTGCCGGGTTCCTGGCCGTTGAAGTCGTTGGCCGGGAACGCCAGCACTTCCAGGCCCGCCGCATGCTTGTCGCGGTACAGCGCTTCCAGGCCTTCGTATTGCGGGGTGAGTCCGCACTTGGAGGCGACGTTGACCACCAGCAGTACCTTGCCGCGGTAGTCGGCCAGGGTGGCCGGTGCACCATCGATGCGTGTCACCGCAATGGCGTGGATGCTCGAAGTCATGGGTGCGTCCTGATTGGCGGGAAGCGCCAGAGCATAAACCGCCGCGCGCGCGAGCGATGTCGCCCGCGCGCATATCAGCCGGTCAATCGATGCACAGCGCCGCCTGGCCTTTGCCACCCACTACAGCCTGACGGCAGCCGAAGCGATCGCTGTCGCGCTGGCAGGTGCCGGTGGTGGCGGTACCGGCCGGCACAATGCTGGTGGCCAGGCAATCGCCGCTGCAATCGGCCTTGTCGGTGCAGGTCTTGCCGGCATCGGCATACGGCACGATGCAACGCGGAATCTGCATGCGGCCCACCGGGCGCAGCTGCCCGCCTTTTGCGGTGCAGGCGGCTGCGTCGGCGTTTGCGGTTTGCGATGCGGGCGTGCTCGCGGATGCGGCTTCTGCGCGAGACGCAGGTGAGTTGCTGCAGGCAGCCAGCAGCAGCGCGGACAGTGCCGCGTAGATCCAACGGGTCGACATGCCAGTTCTCTTTGAAAGGTCAGGTACGCAGGATCGCGATGCCGATGTCTGCGTGGTGTGCTTGGCATAGGACGCAGAAAGATGACGCCTCGACCCTGCTGCTGTAGGAGCGCACCC
The DNA here is from genome assembly GCF_001423585.1 of Xanthomonas sp. Leaf148. GTDB lineage: Bacteria > Pseudomonadota > Gammaproteobacteria > Xanthomonadales > Xanthomonadaceae > Xanthomonas. The sequence goes on from NZ_LMOP01000011.1 coordinate 79,688, forward strand.
GGGCGCGATGAAGCGTTATCGGTAATGCCTTGTCGCGCCCGGGTGCGCTCCTACCTATGGTGTGCTGTCTCTTGGGCGGGGCGCTGCTGCATCGCCGTTTGCGGTCGAATACTTCTGCGCTGCGCAGGCCGCATTTGAGGGTGCGCGGCTGGCGGTGTAGGAGCGGCCCTGGCCGCGATGAGGCGTTACCGGTAATGCCCTGTCGCGCCCGGGTGCGCTCCTACCTATGGTGTGTTGTCTCTTGGGCAGGGGCGCTGCTGCATCGCCGTTTGCGATCGAACTACTTCTGCGCTGCGCGGGCCGCATTCGATCGTGCGCGTCCTGCGGCTGGTGGTGTAGGAGCGGACCTGGCCGCGATGAGGCGTTACCGGTAATGCCTTGTCGCGCCCGGGTGCGCTCCTAAGTTTGCTGTCTGCTGGCTGGCGTCTGCGGGTGGATCACTCTTGCTCGTCGCCGATTTCGTCGTCGTTGCCGTTGCCGTTGTCGGCAGCGTCCAGTAGCGCTTGGGATTGGTCGCCGGACAAGGTTTCCACACCGCGCAGGCGGCGTTCGATGGTGCGGGTCTTGCGGCTGGCTTCGCCGAGGCTCTTGCCGACGGTGCTGATCTGCCGCTCGGCCTTCTCCAGAATGCCGGCGAACTTGCCGAACTCACTCTTCACTGCGCCCAACACCTGCCAGACCTCGCTGGAGCGTTTTTCGATGGCCAGCGTGCGGAAGCCCATTTGCAGGCTATTGAGCAAGGCGGTGAACGTGGTCGGGCCGGCCAGTACCACGCGATGTTCGCGCTGCAGCAGGTCGACCAGGCCGGCGCGGCGGATGACTTCGGCGTACAGGCCCTCGGTGGGCAGAAACATCACCGCAAAATCCGTCGTATGCGGCGGGCTGACGTACTTGTCGCTGATGGATTTGGCCTGCACGCGGATGGCGCGCTCCAGCTGCGCAGTCGACTGCTTGATCGCGTCCAGGTCGCCCTTTTCCTGCGCGTCGATCAGGCGTTCGTAGTCCTCGCGCGGGAACTTGGCGTCGACCGGCAGCCACACCACCGTGTCGTCGCCGCGCCCGGGCAGGCGGATCGCAAAATCCACCGCTTCGGCGCTCTCGGGTTTGACCCGCACGCCGCGCGCGTACTGCTCCATCGTCAGCGTCTGCTCGAGGATGTTCTCCAGCTGCACTTCGCCCCAACCACCACGGTCCTTGACGTTGCTGAGCACGCGCTTGAGATCGCCCACGCCGGTGGCCAGTTGCTGCATTTCGCCCAGGCCGCGCTGCACCTGCTCCAGGCGCTCGGAAACGAGCTTGAAGGATGCATCCAGGCGCGTGTTGAGCGTGGTCTGCAGCTTTTCGTCGACGGTGGCGCGCATCAGTTCCAGCTTGCTGGCGTTGTCGCTTTGCAGGCTGGCCAGTTGCTGTTCCAGCGTGGCGCGCATCTCGCCGATGCGCAGCTCGTTGCGCTGGGTGAGTTCGCTCAGGCGCTGGCTCAGCGCTTCGGTGAAGCGTTGCTGCGACTCGCCGGCTTCGGCGCGGCCCTTGCGCGCATCCTCGGCCAGCGCTTCGCGCAACGCGGCCATGTGCGTGTCGGTGCGTGCGATCAGGTCGGTCAGTTGCTGGCCGAACACGTGGATGCGGGTTTCCTGCTGCTGGCCGAAGCCTTCGAGCTGGGTGCGCAGTTCGGTGAGCCTCAGGGTCAGCAATTCGCCGGTGCGTTGCTGGGCCAGGCCGCTTTCTTCGCGCGCCTTGCGGGCATCTTCGCCAAGGGCATCGCGCAGCAGGTCCAGACGTTGATCGGTGCGGGTGGACAGCTCGGTGAGATTGCGCGCGAAGGTTTCCAGACGCGCATCCTGCTGCCGCGCCAGGCCTTCGAGTTGCTCGCGCAGTTCGCCGCGGCCGTCGCGTTGTTCGGCGCGCAGCGCCAGCTCCAGACCGCTGGTGGAAGGACGCCGCAGCAGGGCGAGCAGCTGCAGCACGAGGACTACGACGAGCAGTCCGAGAAGGATCAGGGATTCGGATGACATGCGCGCAGTGTAACGGGGCCGGTCGCAACAGCTGCGCCAGCGGCTTGGCGACTGGATGCATCGGTGCGGGGGCATGGCGCGGTGCCCGGTGGGTTGGCGCAGGTTCGCACTCGGCGGACGGCGGTAGCTGCGACGCGGGCGTCGAACTCGTGCAGGGGTTTGTCTGGGTCACTGCGCGAAAAAGTGATGACACGCTAAGGTGAGCAGCCTGGCAAATCTGCGACAGACCATGCTCGAACTCTACGGAAAGCCGACCTCCATCAATGTGCGCAAGGTGCTGTGGCTGTGCGAGGAGTTGGCGCTGGACTACACGCTGCATGCGTATGGCAGCGGATTTGCCTCGGTGGACACGTCGGCGTTTCGCGCGCTCAATCCCAATGCGTTGGTGCCGGTGATGCGCGATGGCACGGTGGTGCTGTGGGAATCGAACACCATCTGCCGGTATCTGGCCGCGCGCAGCCACCGCGACGATCTGCTGCCGAGTGCGCCGGCTGCACGTGCACTGGTCGAGCAACGGATGGATTGGCAGGCCACCGAGCTCAACAACGCCTGGCGTTACGCGTTCATGGCGACGGTGCGTGGCAGTGCGGCGCATACCGATGTGCAGGCGATTGCAGCCAGCGTGCGCGAGTGGAATCGGCATATGACCATCCTCGACGCACAGCTGCAGCGCGGTCCGTTCGTACTCGGGGCAAACTTCACCCTGGCCGATATCGTGTTGGGCTTATCGACGCAGCGCTGGTTTGCCAGCCCAATCGATCGGCCGGAGTTGCCTACGGTGGAGGCGTATTACGCGCAGCTCGGACTGCGCGCCGGGTTTCAGCGGCATGGGTGTAATGGGGTGGCTTAGGGGCGCCGTTGTGGCGGCCTATGGGTCATCTGTCTGCGTAGCTTCCGGACACGCAGCCGTATCGCCTCAACCCGAATCGCATCACCACCGATAGCTTTGCTGCAGCGCGTTGGGCGACACTCGCTGATTCTTTTGGTTCCTTCGAGGTCCGCATGTCGTCTTGGCTCAGGCGCAAATCCATCGATCAGGTCACCGTGCACGAGGCCGGCCGGCAACTGGTGCGCAGCCTGAGTTGGCCGCATCTGATCGCGCTGGGGATCGGGGCGATCGTCGGCACCGGCATCTACACGCTGATCGGCGTGGGCGCAGACAAGGCCGGCCCGGCCGTGCTGCTGTCCTTCGTTGCCGCCGGCATCGTGTGCGCCTGCGCGGCGCTGGCGTATGCGGAAATGGCCACGATGATGCCGGCCGCCGGCAGCGCCTACACCTACAGCTACACCGCCTTGGGCGAGAGCATCGCCTGGGTGGTGGGCTGGAGCCTGGTGCTGGAATATTCGCTGGTGGTCAGCACCGTGGCGGTGGGCTGGTCGGGCTATTTCGTCGGGTTCCTGCAGTGGGTGGGCGTCGAGCTGCCGCATGCATTGATTGCCGGGCCACACGCCGGCGGCATCGTGAACCTGCCGGCGGTGGTGATCACCTTTTTGGTGGCCGGCATGTTGATGGCTGGTACCAAGGAGAGCGCTACGCTCAATGCGGTGCTGGTGGTGCTGAAGATCATTGCGCTGGCTGTGTTCGTGGCGATCGCCTTGCCGGCCTTCAACAGCGCCAATCTGCAGCCGTTCATGCCGTATGGCTTCTCCAAGGCGATGGGGCCGGACGGTGTGGAGCGCGGGGTGATGGCGGCAGCGGCGATCATCTTCTTTGCGTTCTATGGGTTCGATGCGATTTCCACCGCCGCCGAAGAGACCAAGAACCCGGGGCGCGATCTGTCGATCGGTATCGTCGGTTCGATGATCGGCTGCACGCTGATCTACGTGCTGGTGGCGCTGTCGGCAGTGGGCGCGTTGAGCTTCACCGTGTTCAGTAAGAGCCCGGAGCCGTTGGCGTTGATCATGCGCGAGCTGGGCCACGGCAAGGCGGCGTTGGTGATCGGTGCGGTGGCGATCATCGCACTGCCGACGGTGCTGCTGGCGTTCCTGTATGGGCAGAGCCGGATCTTCTTTGTGATGTCGCGCGACGGGCTGTTGCCGCGTGGCTTGTCCAAGGTCAACGCCCGCACCGGCACGCCGGTAGCGATCACCTTGTTCACCGCGGTGCTGGTGGCGGCGTTGGCGGGTGTGGCGCGGCTGGACGAAATCGCCGCGTTGGCCAATGCCGGCACGTTGGCCGCGTTTACTGCCGTGGCGGCATGTTTGCTGGTGTTGCGCGTGCGCGAACCCACCCGTGCGCGGGCGTTCCGCACGCCGTTGGCCTGGGTGGTGGGACCGGTAGCAATCCTGGGCTGCCTGTACCTGTTCTGGAGCCTGCCGAGCAAGACGCAGCTGTGGTTCTTGCTGTGGAATGTGTTGGGCGTGGCGGTCTATCTGGCGTATGGGCGGCGGAATAGCCGCTTGGCGAAGGTTGGGTAGTTCCATCTCCCATCGGGAGAAGGTGGCCCGAAGGGCCGGATGAGGGGACGGGCGAAACCTGGTGTTATCCAATTTGATCAGGGGCTTCGCTCCGTACCCGCGCCCCGGCCCGCGCTAACAGCGCGGGCGCTCCCAGGCACGCGCGCCAGTGGCGCGCAAGCTGTGCCTTATCGCCCCGCAGGAGAGGGGCTTTAGCACATGCTCCGACAACGTCAGGGCTTTCCCTCGCACTCCCCGCAACCAGGAGAGAAGCTTTGGCTCAAGGTGCTGCTGCAGGCGTGGCGCAGAACGAGGTTGGGAGTGCATCCGCTTGCGTGCCCCAGCCTTGCGTGGGCGCCTGCTTGGTGAGCGCAAACGACAAGGTGCCGCCTTGCTGCAATTGGGCCCAATCCAGGAAGACCTTGGTCTGCGGCGTGCCGTTCAAGCGCACGCCCTGCACATACTGCAGCGCGCGGCCATCGGCGCCGGGGGCATCGATACGCAGACGTTTGCCGTTACCCAGGTCCAGCGTGGCGTGCTTGAAACGCGGCGTGTGCAACAGGAACTCGCCGCTGCCCGGCACCGCCGGATACAGCCCCAAGGCGCTGAACAAATACCAGGCCGACATCGTGCCGAGGTCGTCGTTGCCGGTGACGCCGTTAGGCGCGTTGGTGAACAACTGCTGCGCGGCGCGCACCACGGTGGCGGTCTTCCACGGCTGGCCGATCAGCGTGTACATCCACGGCGCGTGCAGGTCGGGCTCGTTGTTGGGGTTGTAGCGGTACTGGTTGTAATAGCTGTACGGGCCGACCACCCAATGCGTGCGCGCACCGTTGAGCGGGTCCTTGAGCAGGTCGTCGTAGGCGAAGAAGGTGTCCAGGCGTTTGCCTGCCTGGTCGCTGCCATGCATGGCCTGCAGCATGCCGGGGATGTCCTGCTGCACCAGCCATTGGTATTGCCAGGCAGTGCCTTCGTGGAAGCCATGTTGCGAACGTGGGCTGTACTGGTCGTTGGACGGCGCGTACCAGCTGCCATCCTCCAGGCGTGGACGCGGGAAGCCGGCAAAGCTGGTGTCCGCATCGCGCACCGTGGCGTCCCAGACGTGATGCCAGTTGCCGCCGCGCGCGCGTAGCTGGGTGCTGTCGTCGGCATGGCCCAGGGCTTGGGCCATCTGTGCCAGCGCGCAATCGGCCAGGGCGTATTCCAGCGTGGCCGAGCCACCGTGGTGCGGGTCCACGTCCATGCCCTTGGACGGAAACGCGCGGTCGTATTGCACAAAGCCATTGGCGAGATAACTCGCGTTGCCCGAGCGCCCCGAATGCCGCGAGTTGATCGGCGGTTGGCCGAAGGCGTTCTGCCGTAGCGCGGCGTAGGCCTCGGCCTCGTTGCCCTGCAGCGCGCCGAAGCGCCACAGGTCGACCAGGAACGGCGTCACCGGATCGCCGGTCATGATGTTGGTGTCGTAGTTGGCGTAGCCCCAGCGCGGCAGCCAGCCGCCTTGCTGATGGATCGCCAGCAGCGAGCGGCCGATGTCGCGCGCGCGCTGCGGGCGCAGCAAGGCGAGCAACTGGTTTTGCGAGCGATAGGTGTCCCACAGCGAAAAGTACTCGTAGTAGGTCCAGCCCTCGGCACGATGGATCGCATCATCATAGCCGCGGTAGCGGCCATCGGCATCGCTGCCGGTGAGCGGCTGCAACAAGGCGTGGTAGAGCGCGGTGTAGGCCACGCTGCGGTCGTCCTTGCTGGCCCCGTCCAGCTGCAGGCTGGCCAGTTCGGTGCGCCAGACCTGCTGCGCGCGCTGGCGCATCCGCTCCAGGCTCAGCAACGTGCCGCCCTGCATGCCATCGGCGCGCAGGTTGCTGCGTGCGCCGTCGGCATCCACATGCGAGATGGCGCTGACCACGGTCACCGCGCGCGCGTCCTTGCCCTTGCCCTTGCCCAGCGGGAAGCTGAGCCAGGCGCCATTGGGTTTGAGCTCACCGCCCATGCCGTGACGCGCGCCGGGCACGCCGCCGTCTTCGCCCCACAACCCGTGCGCGGTGAACGGGCGATCGAATTCCAGCCGGAACCAGGTGGTGTATTCGTGGCCACCACAGAAACTCTGCGTGACCAGTTTGCCTTCCACCACACGGTCGCCGACCAGCTGCACCTGGCTGCCGATCACCACGTGGCGGTCGTTGGCCTGGGCCACGTTGATCAGCAGGTGGCCGGTGTCGGCGCCGGGCGCGAAGGTGTAGCGCTCGGCCGCGGCGCGGGTAAGCGCAGTGGCTTCGGCGTCGATGCCGCCGTAATCGGTGAGCCGCACCTTGTAATAACCGGCCTGGCCCACTTCGCCGGCATGCGTGTAGCGCGCCGCATAGCGCTTCTGGTCGAAGGTCTTGGCGTCGGCGGTGTCGAAATCCCCGCCCGGGCCGATGCTGCCGGTCACCGGCAGGATCGATACCTGCCCGCCCTGCTCCCAGCAACCGGCGCCGGACAAAAAGGAATGCCCGAAGCCACGAATAGTGGGGTCGTCGTAGCGCCAGCCGGCGTAGTGCGCGCCGATCGGGCTGACCTGGATCAGGCCGAATGGAGCGGACGCGCCGGGATAGGTATTGCCGTCGTCCTTGCTGCCGATGAAGGTGTTGACCTGCGCCGGGTCCTGCGCGGCCAGCGGCGGCGCAACCGCCATGCCGAGCAGGCAAAGGGCAGCGGCGCGGCGCCACAGCGAGGTTGATGGAAGAGGCAACGAAGAGCGATCGGATGCAACGGCAGAGAGCATGCAAGACACCTCGGGGGAGAGCGGCCAAGGCCGCAGGTGGAATGACGCGCACCGACCGCTGCAAGACGCGGCGATCAGCATGACGACGGTGCTCGAACGACGACTAGGAACAGCCGGTAAAACTAAGGTGAATCCTCGCCAGTTGCGTGCTGACGGCGTACCGGAGTCCGAGTCTACAAGTGGTGCATGCCGATTCCGAACACCGCGATTCCGAAAAGCGGCTGTGTCCGTCTGGCGATGCAACGGGAGTGATCCAGGGTGCGCACCTGCGCCGAGCTGGGTTGGCCGAGCCGGGAATGCATGTCCGGGGCACGGAAACTGATGGCGTAACTGCCGCGCAGCAACAGGTGGTCGACCAGCAGCCATTGCAGGCCGACGCTCGGGCGGCAGATCAGGCGCTTGGCATTAAGCGATTGCAGGTGGGCGTGACTGGCGGTGATCTCTCAATTAGAGGCAGCCACGTCGGTGAGCACTTTCAAGGACCGCCCATGGTGATCCTTGGCTCCTGCTCCTGCTGCTGCTGCTGCTGCTGCTGATTTTGCTGCTGCGTCTGTTCCAACGCCTGCTGGCGGACCTGATCCTGCCTGATGGTTTCGGCCTGCTGAAGGTTCTGTTGTGCCGGTTCTTGCGCGGCTTGGCGACCATCGACATGCGTGTGGAACATTGGCGCGACCCCTATTCCATGTGGGGCGTAGACCGCAAAGACGTTGTGGGCCCCATCCCGGCCTAGGCCCCCGGTGACCTGGTCCACTTGCTTCAGCAACGGGTCTTCGGTCTGCTGCTTGTAAAGTGCAGCCGAAACATTTTTGCTTTCCTCGTCGCTCCAGTTCCCCGTGCCTTTGACCCAGTCGTGAATGCGGGCATAGGTCTGATGGTCGGCATGAGCGGGGCTGTCGGCCAGCACGGCCTGGTCGCGGGAGACGGACTGGGGCACCGTGTCCGGCTGACCGACGCCGCCTTTTCCGATCTGCCGCACCTCGGTGGGACGTAGCTGCCCGTCGGAAGTGTCGGTGAATCCAAAGGCTTTCCCCTGTCCACCCAAGGAAGTCCCCGCCGCCTGGACTTCTTCCACCGAACTGCCAAGCTCTTTCAGGTTGAGGCCAAGGCTCGGAATCGACTGGCTGGAAGCCTTGTCCAAGTCACGGGATACGGCAGCCCCGGCGGACACGACGTAAGACAAGTAAAGGGCGTTGTAGTCAGACTGCCCTAACGCGCCCAGCCCTTTACCGGACTGATCGAACTGACAAATCGCCACGGCTTTTACCGCAAGGCTGTCGATGCGGTTGTCGGTGTGCTGGATGCCTGGGCATCCATCTGAATGCCTGGAGCCAACCGCCCGTTCGTGACGCAGGGCGTAGTCGGGTCGAGGCGCTGAAGCAGTTCGGCTTGGCTGACGTCTGGGTCTTGGTGCTTGACCCGACTGGCCACCGAATTCATCGATACCAGTTCGGCGAGCGCTTCATTTTCCCGGGAAGCGTTGATGTATTCCTTTGCCAAAGGAGTGATTTCCACCGTTGCCTCGCCGTAGCGCGCACCCTCTTTGAGCGCCTCATCGATTCGATAGGACAGCTTGTAGGTGCTGATCTCATTGGAACGGGCCATCAAAGCGTGCCCCGTTTCGTGCCCTAGGACTCCGGTGAGCTGGTCTATCCGCTCTGACCGGGTCGGTCGTTGCAATACATCGGCGTTGACGCTGATCGTCTTTTCGCCGTGGTTGTAGTGCCCACCTTCGTTGGGCGTGCGAGCGAACTTGATGTGCTCAAGGTCGCCGTTGTCGATGGCTTTGGTCATCACCTCAATCAGATAAGGCGATGACTCCACCGCCTCGCGGAGGTCCTTGGCTGCACTTGGGGACAGAGACGATTGCTGCTCGGTCTCTTGGAGCATGCGCTCGATGCGGGTATCAGGCATCGCTGCGCTCCATCTCGAAGCGGACGATCGTCACGCAGGTCGGTGCGTCCCGTCGGTCAGGATTCGCGGCAATGTAGAGCCCAAGCGACGGGCCGACGACCTTGTGGAACGTGATTCGCTGATCATCGCCAAACGTGGGCACATACACCTGGAACCGATCAGCCTCCATCTGCTTCTTCAGCCCCTCGTAGGCCAGGCAGGCGTTTGGGGTGAGTGTCAGTTCCACCCGGTGCCCAGGGTGCTTGGGTGATGGCTTCCACACCGCCCATTCGTAAGTGCCCTGCCCCACACTGCCAGTCACCCCTGTGCGCTCATGTTTGGCGTCGGGAGGAAGCGCGATTCCCAACACGCGCTCCACATTGGCCGGGTCGGAGTCTGCTTGGACATGGAGAGCCTTGGCGAGTGCTTCGATCTGCTTCAGAAGCTGCTCTGGGGTGTGCTCAGCCCCTGGTTGCAATGCGGGATAGCCGTCCCAGGCCATCATTGGCGCCGAACGCTCAGGAGCGGCGGCATCGACAAGTGCGGCGACGCGGTCCTGCTCGCGCTTAAGGTCGGCGGAGGTGACATCCTGCATGGCTTTCTCCTGATGGGCATTCGACGGCTCCGCGCATGCGGCCAATACCAGCAGCAAAGCGCTGGTCGAAACAACTTTGGCAATGCGGTGCCCTTGGCGAAGAGAATCCATGGCCAACACTCCGGTGCTTGAAGGTTGGATAGCTTAATGCCAAGCCATAGATTTGCCTGATTAGCCCTGACCCTCAGCAGGATGTTTGTTGCAGTCCTGCAAATAGCTTCGTTTTCCTGGTGTTTTCCTTGATGTCCGCTCTAGGCGCCGCTGACGCGAGGAGCCGGTCCGAAGTTATTTCAGCCAGGACCTCATCGCGGTCTTGCATTGGGCGGATTTAGCGATAAGCGCGGAGGTGCTACAACTGAAGGTCAGGGCTAATCGGTAGATTTGCATCAGTGCGGCGCCCGCAGACAAGCGACGCCTCGCCTACTTTTTCGTCGCCACAAAAAAGCCCGGTCATCGGACCGGGCTTGGCGACACGTTGGCGACGGCGGGAGGGGCCGGCGCTGCGATGTTGCGGTGACGTCAGATCCAGCGCATGCCTTCGAACGGGTTCCAGCTGGTGCTGCCTTTGGCCTTGTCCAGGTAATAGGCGTAGTTGGCGATCATGCCGGTCAACAACGACATCGGCAGCCACAGCACATTCTGGAACGCGGCCGGCAGGAACGCGGCCACGATGCCCAGCACGAGGCTGATGCCAATCAGGCTCAACGCCTTGCGCCACAGGCCGATGATGAAGAAATAGATGCAGCCGAAGAAGAAGGCATAGAAATTCATGCCGATCTTGACCTTGTCACCGAAGCTCAGCGTCTTCAGTGCCTCCTTGTAGGTCGGCTCCTTGGGGCTGCCGTGACGGTCGAAGAAGTCGAAGCGAAACTGCCACTTGGGGCTGAGTTGGGTGCGATCGAAGGTATCCATTCCAATCCATGTAGTTGAAAACGGTTACATGATAGGCGATCGCGTATTCAGGAGCACGTGTTTTGGGGCAGATTCTGCAGCGTTGCAGGCCGCCAGCCACGCGCAACCGGCCTTGCCCGGCCACCCCCGAACGTCCCGCGCGGCCAGCCGCTAACGCTGCTGGCCGATCCCGGACCCGCGCCGCGCGCGCCGGATGGCGTAAAGCGAATGGTCGGCCCGGTCGACCACCGCGGTCAGCGCTTCGCCTTCCTGGCGCAAGGCCGTGCCCAGCGTGAACAGGATCGGCGCATCGTCGCCGGCCGCCGTGTAGGTGCGCACCAGCTCTTGCAGCTGCTGCTCGCTGGCCTGGTGCATTAGCACCAGAAACTCATCGCCGCCCAGCCGGACCAGGTGGTCCTGCCGGCGCAACGGGGCATTGAGAAACCAGGCCATCTGCACCAGCACTTCATCGCCGCGCTGGTGGCCGTAGGTGTCGTTGACCAGTTTGAACTTGTCCAGGTCCACCACCACACAGCCCCAGCGCACGCTGGCATCGCGCTTGTCCAGGTCGTCCAGGAAGCGGCGATTGAAGCAGTTGGTCAGCGGGTCGGTGAACGACCATTCCAGCAGCTGTTTTTCCTGCTGATGTTGGTTGGTGACGTCCTGGGCGTGGGCCAGGACGATGGTGGCGTCAGACTCAACGTCGAGCACGTTGTGGTATTTCCAGTGGCGCAGGCTGCCATCGCCGGCTACCAGCTCGATCACGCCGGAATCCTGGCCGTCGAGCACCATGCGCGACAGGTAGCCGCGCACGCCGTCATGCCGCTCCGGGCGGATCAGCTCGAACAGCGAGCGGCCCTCCATCTCTCCCACGCTGCGGCCCAGCGAGCGCGCTGCCGCCGGGTTCACGCTGACCAGGTGGCCATCCATGTCGTGGGTGCAGATCAGCCCCAGGCTGTACTGGAACATCTTGCGGAACTTGCGCTCGCTGGCGGCCAGCGCGTCCACCGCGCGATGGCGGTCGGTGACGTCCTGGATTGCACCGATCAGGCGCATGCGGCCGTCGACATGTTCCACCGCGCCGGTGCTGTGCACCCACAGGCGGCGGCCGGTGCTGCTGATCAATGGCAGCTCCAGATCCCAGGGCGTGCCGTCGCGCACGCACAGTTCCACCGCCTCGGTGATCACCGCGCGCGCCTCCAGCGGATAGAACGTGATGGCTTCGCCCAGCGTGGGCTGGTAGCCCGGCGGCAAGTCGTGCAGCCGGCAGGTTTCGTCGGACCAGGTCAGCGTATTGGTGCCGACATCCACTTCCCAGCCGCCAACGCCGGCCACCCGCCCGGTGCGCTCCAGAAACGCTTCGCTCTCGCGCAGACGCTGCTGCAGTTGGGCGTTGATGTCGGCGCGTTCGAGCATTACCCGGCGCTGCTCCAGGCCTTCGGCGGCCACTTTGGCCAGCTGTTGCAGAGCTGCCAGCTGGGCCGGCTGCAGCTGACGCGGGCGCTGGTCGATCACGCACACCGTGCCCATGCGCAGGCCATCGGGCAGCACGATGGGGGCGCCCGCGTAATAGCGGATGCCGGGTGTATCGGTGACCAGGGCGTTGCTGGAGAAGCGCGGGTCGGCCGGGGCATCGGGCACCTCCATCACCGCATCGCCCTGAATGGCATGGGCGCAGAACGCCAGCTCGCGCGGGGTCTCGGACACGCCCGGCAAGCCGATGTTGGCCTTCCACCATTGCCGATGCTCGTCCACCAGCGACACCAGCGCGATGGGCGTGCCGGCGATGGCCTGTGCGGCAGCCGCAAGGGCATCGAAGAACGGTTCGGATTCGGTATCGATCACCTGCAACAACGCCAGCCGCGCCAGACGCTGCGCCTCGCTGGTGGTGGATGACACAACGGTATCGCGCTGATTCAACGGCAAGCTCGCTCGTGCCCGTGCAATCCGCCCAGTCTAGCGGACTGTGCATGAGTGCCAATCGGCGCATCCGTGCGCCGGGACACAGGATGCGCTGCGGCCGCTGTGCAGGGGGTGGACGCCCGCTTGGCCTGGTTCACGTGATCCCTCATTCGCGGCGGTCGGCGGCAGAGCGCTGCATCAGCGCGCCGCCCACCTGCAGCGCTGCCGCCAGGTTGCGTGCGGTGACGCGGACATTGCGGGCAGCGTCGGCCAACGCCTGCTCCAACGTGCAGGCGCCAGGCACCACCGAGAACAGCGCAGCGATGCCCTCCGCGTGCAGCTGTTCAGCGCCGTTGCCCAGCGATCCGGCAATGGCGATGACCGGGATACCGTGCCGCTGCGCCAGGCGTGCCACGCCCACAGGAGTCTTGCCGCGCAGGCTCTGGCTGTCGACACGGCCTTCGCCGGTGATCACCAGATCGGCCTGTGCGATCAGCGCTTCCAGCCTCAGCGCCTGGGCGACAACCTCCACGCCTGGACGCAACTGCGCGCCCAGGAACGCCACCAACCCGGCGCCCAGCCCGCCGGCCGCGCCGCCGCCAGGCAGCGCGTGCAGGCGTACGCCCAGCTCGCGCTGCACCACATCGGCGTAGTGCCGCAGGTTGGCGTCGAGTTGGCGCACCATCGCCGGGGTGGCGCCCTTTTGCGGGCCGAACACTGCCGAGGCACCGGTCGGCCCGATCAGCGGGTTGTCGACATCGCAGGCCACCTCGATGTGGCACTGCTGCAGCCGCGCGTCCAGGCCAGCGGTGTCGATGCGCGCCAACGCCGCCAGTGCCCCACCGCCGGAGCCGATCGGCGCACCGTGCGCGTCCAGCAGCCGCGCGCCCAGCGCCTGTGCCATGCCGGCGCCGCCATCGGTGCTGGCGCTGCCGCCGATGCCGATGATGAAACGCCGCGCGCCGGCATCCAGCGCGGCCAGGATCAACGCACCCACTCCGGCAGTACTGGCGTGCAGCGGCGCGCGCTGTGCTGGCGGTATCAGGGCCAGCCCGCTGGCGGCGGCCATTTCGATCACCGCGGTGGCGCCGTCGCCGGTCAGGCCGAAGAAGGCCTGTACCGGCGTGCCGAGCGGGCCGCTGACCGTGCATGCGATCACCCGCCCGCCGGTGGCAGCGACCAACGCATCCACGGTGCCTTCGCCACCATCGGCCATGGGCACGGTGGTGTAGTGCCACTGCGGGAATACCTCGGCAAACCCCGCTTCGATCTGCGTGGCCACCGCGCGCGCGGACAAGCTCTCCTTGTACGCATCCGGGGCGATGACGACTCTCACCAGCGACGCGCCTGCGGACGTGCCTGCGATAGGGGACAAGGCGCGGCCGCGCCGATGCGCTGCGGCAATGCCACCTGCAAGGTGCGGTACATCGCCCTACGTCGCCTTGGCCTGCCTGGCCGCGTAGTCCTGCGCCTGTTGCATCACCCGCAGCAGGTTGCCGCCCCAGATGCCGGCGATCTGCGCTTCGGTATAGCCCTTGCGCTGCAGCCAGGCGGTGATGCGCGGGAGCTTGGAAACATCTTCCAGCCCGACCACACCACCGCCGCCATCCCAATCCATGCCGATACCCACGTGGTCGGGCCCGACCACGGCCAGCACGTGTTCCAGATGGGCGAAGAAATCCTCTTCGGTGGCACGCTTGATTGGGTAACGCGCATCCAGCGCCTTGAGCGCGGCGCTCAGGCGGGAGCCGTCGGCGATCTTGACGTGTTCCCAGCCGCCGTACTGGTCAGTCAGCGCCTTTTCGGCGGCTTTACGCTCGGCACTGGCACCGCTGTCGACCAGATAGCCACCGTAGGAGTTCACCTGAATCACGCCACCGTGCTCGGCCAGCACCTTCAAGCGTGCATCGTCGATGTTGCGCGGATGGTCGTACACCGCACGCGCGCCGCTGTGCGAGAGCACGATCGGTACCGGCGATAGCGCAATCAACTGATCGAACACCGCATCGGAGGCGTGCGATTGATCGATCACGATGCCCAGCGCTTGCGCCTGTTGCACCAGTTGCTTGCCGGCCGGACTCAAGCCCTTCCACTCCGGACCCTTGGGGTCGGTGGCCGAGTCAGCGAACTCGTTGTTGAGAAAGTGCACCGTGCTCATCAGGCGCAGCCCCTGCGCGTAATAGAAGCGCAGCAGCGTGGGGTCGGCGACCAGCGGGCTGGCATTTTCCATGCTGATGTACACCACCCGCTTGCCATCGGCCTTGATGCGCGCTGCATCGGCGGGCGTGCTCGCAAACGCAAACCGCTGCGGCTGTGCGGCCAGCAGTTGATGGATCTTCATCAGCCGCTGCAGCCCGGCATCGCGGTCATCGAGATGGGCGGCGGCGCTGCGATTGCCCTGGCCGGTGTAGACCGCCCAGAACCCGCCATCGAGCGCGCCGTCGACCATGCGCGGGTAATCCACTTGCGACAGGCGATTGCCGGCATGCGCCTGCAACATATCGAAGTCGGGCCGCTCCAGATTGGCCGGCGTATCCAGATGCGAATCCAGGGTGACCAGGCGCTTTTGCAGCGCGGTGGCGCGCGCCAACTCGGCCTTGGAAAACTCCAGCGCATGCGCCGAGCCAGCCAGGCTCAGCAACACGGCCACACATCGCAGTTGAAGATTCATGCGCGCTCGCAAACAGGTGGGGTCATCCGATCATAGCCGCAGCGCGGCCGCGCGCTGGCCGCGCGTTGTGCACGCAAATGGCCCGGTCATGGCACGCACAAGTTCAACCAGCGCCACACCACGAGCGCCGAACGCGTTGCAGTTCTAAAAAATACACTGCCAAAGCAATTGCGCGGCGGTCGGCGCTGCGCACACTTGCGCGGCCGTCGCTGGCGGCATCCCCCACTCCCGATACCCGCAGATCGCCGTGCTTTCAGCGCGCGACGTGCGGGTGTGCGCAACACCTTCCCTCTTGGCGAGATCCCTCTATGTCCATCGCATCGCGTGCGCTGCCCCGGCGCTTGCTCACCCTTGGTTTGATCGCCACCGGCCTTGGCGCGGCCTCCACCGCGAGTGCGGCCTGCACCGCCGGCACCTGGACGGCGCGCGTCAATGAAATCGGCATGCCGCCGGTGCGCTACGAAACCGCGCATTTCGCCTTCCGCTGGAATGGTAACGGCGTCTCCGACGCGGATGTGCGTGCGGCCGGCGCGCATCTGGAAATGGTCTGGGACACCTTCATCAATCGTCTGCAATTTCCCGAGCCGTTCTGCAATGTCGCCACCAAGTACAAGGCCAACCTGCATCTGGACCCGAGCTTCGGCCTGAGCGGCGGTGCCACCAGCAGCGGCGGCATGGGCATGTGGATGGCGCCGGGCGGCCTGCGCGACCATTGGGGTCTGGCGCACGAACTCACGCATGCACTGCAGTATCAGGCTGGCGGCTTGCAGGAGTCCGAATACACCGGCTGGATCTGGGAATCGCACGCCAATTGGATGACCCATCAGCTGCCGGAATTCCACGGCAGCGACGTGCATTGCTCCAGCATGCTGGTGAACTACCCGCACGTGTATCTGGGCTCCACGCGCGACCGTTATTGCAACTGGCAGTTCATGGAGTATCTGAAGAACCGCTACGGCTACGCCATCATCAACGACATGTGGAGCAAGGCACCGCGCATCGATAACCCGGCGCGTCGCAGCGCCGATCCGTTTTCGGTCATCAAGACCAACATGGGTTGGACGCAGTCGCAACTGAACGATGTGTTCGGCGACTGGGCCATGCGCAACGTCAACTGGGATTACACCAATCCCGACGGCAGCGACCAGGGCGTGCTGTATCGCGCGCGCTACGGCAGCAATCTGTCGTTCGACCCGCAGCGCACCCAGGACTGGGACAACCGCGACCGTGCGCTACGCATGACCGTGCTCGACCCGGTGGCCGGCCAGGCCAACCGCTATCGCGTGCCGTTCGAATGGGCACCGCAGCGCTGGGGCTACAACCTGGTACAGCTGATCCCCGCCAGCGGCGCCGCCACGATCCAGGTCGCCTTCGAGGGCCAGGTGCAGAGCGCAGCAGCGGTCACCAGCCTGCCCGGCCTGCTCAACGATCCGTCCAGCATTCCCACCCCGGACTCGGACTGGCGCTGGGGCGTAGTGGCCATCGACAGTGCCGGCAAGGCGCGTTACAGCACGCTGCAGCGCGGCGCCAAGGCCAGCGTCAGCATGTCGCTGAAGAGCGGCGACCGCGCGGTGTATCTGATGGTGATGGGCGCGCCCAGCACCATGCAGCAGATCAAGTGGGACCAGTCCTACTACGCGATCTACCGCTACCCGTGGAGCGTGACGCTGACCAATGCCGCGCCAGCCGGCAGCCAGCCCAATGCGCCCACACCCACCCCGGTGGGACGTCGTCATGCCAACGGCGGCGGCTGGGTCGCCAACACCGCCAATGTCGCCTCCACCGCCTACGTGGGGCCACGCGCACGCGTGCTGGCCGGCAATGTGCTGGGCAATGCACGCATCGATGACCGCGCCACGGTGATGGGCGGCACGGTGCAGGGCAATGCGGTGCTCGGCGGGCTCACCGTGTGGCATCCGGGCGCCACCATCGGTGCCACTGCGCAGGCGCATACCGTGTTCATGGGCCCGGGTGCGTTCGGCGCCATCAACGTCGGCGGCACCGCACAGCTGCGTGGCGATGTCGAAGAACAAGGCGCTTCGCCCACCCAGGGCGTGTTCTACGGGTTTGTCGATCCGGCCACGATGACCAACCCGGAGTTTGGTGCAGACCTGCGCCAGGCGGTGCCGGAAATCACCGCGCGGCCAGCCGGCTGGTGATCTTGCACAGCTGCAGCGGGTAGCTGCGCATCAGCGCAAGAAGACTCTACACACAGGCCAGGGACGGCCATCGTTGTGCGCGCACAACGCACACGCCGCATGCGCGCGTCATTGGCAAGTGTGGTTTGTTCGGCCTGTGCACGTCGCGTTTGGTTTGTCTGTTTTGACCACGTCACGCACCACAGCTGCAAGGTGTTGAAAGCAGCGCGTGGTCCTGTGTGACGAATGGGTTTGAGAGCGATCGCAAGCAGGCGTGTGCTTGCATGCAGCGCTATGGCCGCAGGCACACCAGCACTGCACATCGACGCTACCGTGCACGCTGCACGTCCAACGCAGGCTCAATCGTCGAGTTCGGCCAGCCGTGCGCGCAGGCTTTCCACATCGATATGCTCGCGCACATGCGGCCATTGCCGCGCCCACACCGAGCGGAACACGATCCACGCGCCGAACACGCCCAGACAGGTGGAGCCCAGCGCCAGCAGCAACGGGTGCAGCGGCGAGCCGGTGCCGGTCTGGAACAGATACATGAACGCCCCCGAAAACAGCAGCCACACGCCAAACACCGGCCAGTTGTTGGCCAGCAGGCTGGCATTGGGCCGCTCGATCTCGCGCAGCAACCGGCGCAAGGCCTTGCGTTCGTCTTCGTCGCTGGACGTCATCGGCTGGCGCTCCCTAGTGAATATCTGCGTTGAAGTCCCGGCTGCAGTGCGCTGCCATCACCCATTGCCATCGCGCGCAGACCTGCATCCGCTGCGCGATGACGATGACCGTACCGCCTCACCTGCACCACATGGAACAGCACACGCCACGCGCTGCGGCGGCAGATGCGAGCACCCACCGTGCACCGCTTACCTGCAGTGCAACGCAGCCACACAGCGGCGCCGTCATCGGGCCGCCACGACTGCCATGCCACCGCCGGTGCCCAACCACGCAGCGGGCGCTACGCATCGCCCGCTGCCTCATCACTACCGCTGTCACATCACGCGGCAGAACACGGCCTTGAGATAGCGCGATTCCTGCACGTGCGCCATGAACGGATGGTCCGGGCCGGCACCGGCCACTTTCAGGATCTGGATGGTGCGGCCGGAGAAATACGAGGCGCGGCGCAGCATGTCCAAAAACTCCTGCTCGGCCACCAAGCCGGTGCACGAGAAGGTGGCGAACAGGCCACCGGGCTTGACCACGCCCAGCGCCAATTTATTCATGTCCAGGTACTTCTTCAGCGCCGGGATCACCTGTTCGCGGTCGCGGGTCATCTTGGCCGGGTCCAGGATCACCACATCGAACTGATCGCCGCGATTGGCCGCATCGCGCAGCCACGGAAAGATATCGGCCTGCACGAATTTCGGACGCACGTTGTTGAGCTTGGCGTTGCCCTTGGCAATGGCGATGACGTCTTCGTCGATATCCACGCCCAGCACCTCGGCCGCACCGCGCGCGGCCGCATACACCGCAAAGCCACCGGTGTTGCAGCACAGGTCCAGCACGGTCTTGCCTTCCACCTGCTCGCTCAGCCACTGGCGGTTATCGCGCTGGTCGGCAAAGAACCCGGTCTTGTGCGCGCCGGCCGGGTCGGCACGGAACTTGATGCCGTGCTCGGTGATCACGGACGCTTCGGTGGTGGTGTTGCTGTGGAAGTCGAAGCTTTCCTGCTTTTGCACGTGTTCGTCGGCAAAGCTGTGGAAGCGGCAACCCGGGAACTGCTCGCGCAGCGCCTCGTAGATCCACTCACGATGGCGGAACATGCCGGCGGCGAAGAACTCCACCACCACCAGGTCGCTATAGCGGTCCACCACCAGGCCGGACAGGCCGTCGCCTTCGCTATGCACCACGCGCCAGGCATCGGAGACACCGTCGAGCTTGAGCCAGTCGCGGCGCAGGCTCACCGCCGCGGCGATCTTGCGCGAAAACCAGCCCGCATCCACCGGCACCGACTGGTCGGTTTCCAGGATGCGCACGGCGATGCGCGAGTGGCCGTTGTAGAAGCCGCGGCCGATCCATTCCCCATCCACGCCGACCACATCGACGATGGTGCCGGGTTTGGGCTTGGCGATGGGCTTTTCGACCAGCTTCTGGAAGATCCACGGGTGGCTGGAACGCCACGCATTCTTGAGTCGGACGACGGGGACAGGAGTATTCATTCACCTATTGTATCCGGCTGGATTGACGTGCCCGTCCCCGGCACGCAGAATCGGCCCCAGAAGGGGAGTAGCTCCCAACGTTGTCGCCGTCATTACGAGTCCTGCTCCGGCAGACGCTCCGGTGCAACGGCAACCGGTCTGGCCGGTTGCGAGCGAGACCTTCGCCGCGCAGGCGAAGGTCCGTCACCCGGAATCCACGATTTCCGTGTCACAAGGCCTCAGCCCAACCGGCTGTCCAGGTCGTTTCACTTTTCGGGATTCTTTTATGCAAACCATTGGCAATGTCTGGTTATGGGGCGGTTTCGGGGCGGTGGTGATCGCCGCGCTGCTGATCGATCTGGTGCTGATGCGCCATGGCGGCGCCCACAAGGTCACCTTCAAGGAAGCCACCTGGTGGAGCATCGGCTGGGTGCTGCTGGCGCTGGCCTTCAATGCCGGGCTGTGGTGGTACCTGCAGGGCACCATGGGCGATGCGCGGGCCGATCAGATCGGGCTGCAGTTTCTGACCGGCTACCTGGTCGAAAAATCGCTGGCGGTCGACAACATCTTCGTGTTCCTGATGGTCATGACCTACTTCGGCGTGCCCGAAGAACAGCGCCAGCGCGTGCTGATCATCGGGGTACTGGGCGCCATCGTGCTGCGCGCGATCATGATCTTCGCCGGCTCGATGCTGCTGGCCAAGTTCCATTGGCTGCTGTACGTGTTCGGTGCGTTTCTGCTGCTGACCGGCATCAAGATGTGGTTCTCCGCTGGCAAGGAGCCGGATCTGGAGACCAACCCGGTGTTGCGCTGGATGCGCAGCCATCTGCGCCTGAGCCCGCAGTACCACGGCAACCTGCTCAGCGTGATCAAGGATGGCAAGCGCTGGTTCACCCCGCTGTTTGTGGTGTTGATCCTGATTGCGGTGATCGACGTGATCTTTGCGGTGGACAGCATCCCGGCGATCTTTGCGATCACCACCGACCCGTTCATCGTGCTGACCTCCAACGTGTTTGCGGTGTTGGGCCTGCGCGCGATGTTCTTCCTGCTGGCCGGCATGGCCGACCGCTTCCACCTGCTGCCGTACGGCCTGGCGGTGATCCTGGTGTTCATCGGCACCAAGATGATGATCATCGATCTGTACAAGATCCCGGTGCTGGTCTCGCTGGCGGTCGTGGTCACGATCCTGGTGGCCACCATCATGCTGAGCCTGTTGCGCCCGGCCAAGCCTGCCGGGCACTGACCGGCCGGGAATCGGGAATCGGGAATCGGGAATCGGGAATCGGCAATCGGCAATCGGCAATCGGCAATCGGCAATCGGCAATCGGAGTTGTGCTTTGCTGCAGATGGTGGTGCAAGGGACGCCGCGGTTTCGCTTCGTCTCTTGCCACTGAGCCGGGTCGTGGTCTTCGGCCTTGATCGGTGGCTACGCCGCCCACTGCTCGGCTGGGCCGCAGCGCACCACAGGCGATACCGGAACATCGGCGCCGCGCCCTGGTTGCCACCCGATCCTCTGCGGTGAATTGTTTGCCGCCGCGGCCTGCCTGCCGGGCGTTGCATCAGCCCGGCAGGCGGCGGGATTGTCCCGTCGCCGGATCCGGTTATCCCGCGCTCACGGGGCTTGCAAAGGCAAAACCACGCCGCCATCCGTGAATGTATGACACCGCATTCTGTTGCCTCCGATGCCACCACCCAGAGCCGCCTGGACCGCTCGCGGGTCCTGCGCGCCTTCAACATCAGCTTGGCCGCCGTGTTGCTACTGGTGGCGGTGTTCACCGCGCAAGGCATGTTCGACTGGCGCGCCTGGGCGGTCGCGCCACTGCAGGCCGACGGGCTGATCGGCATCCTCACCGCGCCGCTGTTGCACGGCTCGCTCGCGCATCTGGGCGCCAATGCGGCGGCGCTGCTGATTCTGGGCACCTTGGCCGGCAGCGTGTACCCGCGCGCCACCGCCATGGCATTGCCGCTGCTGTGGCTGGGCTCGGGGCTGGGCGCGTGGCTGCTGGGCGAGCCTGGCAGCCGCCACCTGGGCGCCAGCGGCGTCACCCACGGCCTGATGTTTCTGGTGTTTGTGCTGGGCCTGCTAAGGCGCGACCGCCCGGCCATCGCCACCAGCATGATCGCCTTCCTGTTCTACGGCGGCATGTTGGTGACCATCCTGCCGCACGAAGCCGGCGTGTCCTGGCAATCGCATCTGGGCGGCGCGGTGGCCGGCTTGATCGCCGCGCTGCTGCTACGCCTGCGCGACCCGCAGCAAGCCAAGCCGCGCTACAGCTGGGAAGATGAGGACGAGGACGCCGCCTGGGAAGTGCGCGACGCCGAGCACGCGATGCTGGAACCACCGCCGCCGCGTCAGGTACCGGTGCTGTGGCAACGCCAGGACGACGGCTCGGAAAACGTGGTACTGCATTTCCCGCCGCGCGAGCGCCCACCAGGTACTTAGTACCTGCATGAAACGATGATCGAAACGATGCTGAGCTCCCGTAGGAGCGTGCCTGCGCGCGACGGGGCGTTACCGACGATGCCAGGCACGATAGGTGTCCGAGGATCACGCAACGTGAGCGTTGCTGCAACACGAAGTGCGTCGTCATCGCATCCCGCGCGAGTGTGCCCGCGCGCGATGCAGCTACCCCGGTGATGCCCGTCGCGCTCAGGCGCGCTCCTACGAACGCGCTACCTATCGCGGTGCTTGCCCGCGCAACGCACGCCGCGCCAGACCCGGATCATCGGCAAAGAACGCATCGATGCCCGTGTCTAGATAGGTCTTGAGCTCGGCCAAGGCACCTGCGTCGTTACGCTCGGTCACCGCGCCGCTACTGCGGTTATCGGCGGCCAGAAAGTAATTTTCCGGACGGAACGTATACGGCTGCACCTGCAATCCGGCTGCATGCGCATCGCGCACCAGGCTGGTCGGCGTACCCAGCCGTTGCTGCGCGTCCAGCGGAATGATGGCGCGGATATCCGGCCCGATCGCATCGGCGTAGCTGGCAACCTGCTTGAGCCCGGCCGGGGTCATTAACTGCGCATAGGTGCCGGGCGCGTCGCCCTTGCCCGCATCGGGCAACGGCATCTGCGCCCCACCCAGCAACTGCAGCAGGCGGATGTTGCTTTGCCGCCCGATCTTGCCGCGCAGGTACCGCAGATTGCCGGTCTCGAACGACTGAATCACCACCGGCGCCGTGCGCGTATACGCATGCGCGTGCAAGGCGGCCAGCACCTTGTCTTCCATCGGCAAACCGAGCGCACTGAAATAACTCGGATGCTTGATTTCCGGAATCAGCCCGATCGTGCGCCCGGTTGCGGCAGATTCGGCTGCGACGAAATCGATGATCTCGTCGAAGGTCACGATCTGAAACTGCCCGTCCCAGCGCGTGCCACGCAGTTGCGGCAACCGCTCGCGCGCGCGCAGCGTCTTCAACTCGTTCAAGCTGAAGTCTTCGGTGAACCAGCCTTCCATCGATTGCCCATCGATGGTCTTGCGGGTCTTGCGCGCGGCAAACTCCGGGTGACTGGCCACATCGGTGGTGCCACCGATCTCGTTCTCGTGGCGCGCCACCAGCACGCCATCTTTGGTGGACACCAGATCTGGTTCGACAAAATCGGCGCCATCGACGATCGCCTTGGCGTAAGAGGCCAAGGTGTGTTCCGGGCGCAACGCACTGGCGCCACGGTGCGCAAAGATCTGCACCGTCTTGGCCAACGGCGCCTCGGCCAAAACGGGCCCGCTCATGCTGACCATCATCGCTCCCAACACCAACGCACGGTGGAACTGCATCATGCCTCTCTCCTACGAAAAAGCAGCCATCAACACCACCGCGTCATCGCCATACCAGCTTGGCCGACGATCGAGCAGAGATGCACGCCCGTGCATCCCGCTTCCTCCGCATCGTCCGCGCCCGCCCGACAATCACTCGCTAGGTGGTGTCAGCCACTCTAAGACTATTCACGTCGATCAACATCGGAAATCAATCAGCAGCAACCAGACCTGCTGTTAGGATTCCCGATTCCCCATTCCCAAATCCCGTCCTCAGAACTTGGCATCCAGCGTCAAGAACACCTGCCGCGGCGCACTGGCGTGGAACGCCAACTGCCGCCCATTCGGATCGCTGTTGGCGAACGCGGTGAGGTTGGAGGCGTAGCGCTTGTCGGTGAGGTTGGTGACGTTGAGCGAGAGCTTGAGCGACTGCAGCACGCTGACCTGGCCGAACTCATAGCCGGCACCGGCATCGAATGACGTGTAACCGCCAAAGCCCTGATCGTTGGTGTAGGTGTAGAAGCGTTCACCGGTGTACTTGCCGCGCAGGTTGACGTTCCAACCGGCGTAATTGAAGGCGATTTCGCTAGCGAACATGCGCTTGGGCGTATCCACCGTGGTCTTGCCGGCGGTGGCAATGGTCACCCCGTTCTGCACGTAGTTGTCGTCGTAGGTGGAGCGGTTGATCGACGCCGAGTTGTACCACTGCAGGTAGCTGGTGGGCTTCCAGATCACCGTCAGTTCGCCACCGCGGCTGCTCACCGAGCCCACGTTGAAGAAGCGCGTGGTGCAGGCCGGCGTGGTGCCCTGCTGGATGCTGGGGCAGGGATTGAGCGAGAGCAGACGGTTGTCGAAGGTGACGTCATAGCCCACCAGCGAGGCCTCGAAGCGATCACGCACGAAGCGGTAACCGGCTTCCATGGTGCGCGACTTTTCCGGCTCCAGCGCACCGACGCTGGCATCGAACGAAGCTTGGGTCACCAGCAACGGACCACCGGCGCCGCCGCCCTGAAACGCAGCGATGTTTTCTGCGTAGGAGGCAAACACTTCCTGGCCTTCGGCAAGGCGATAGCCCAGCCCGATCTGCGGCAGCACCGACTCGCTGGCCTTGATCGAACCAGTGGCCACCGGCGCTTCCACCGCGATGCCCGGCGTCTCGCGTGCGGTCATTTCGGTGCTCGGGCTCTTGATGCCCAGATCCAGGCTCAGGCGCTCGTCGAGAAACTTGAAACTACCCTGCACGTAGAACTGCCGGGTGGTGATCACGTAGTTCTGCGAGAACAGCCGACGGTTGGGATTTTGCAGAAACTTGTCGTCGTCCACCGGCCCGGTGATCCAGTAGAAATTGCGCTCCACATCGTGGTGATTGCGCTCGTACCACAGCCCGGCTTCCAGATGATGCGGGCCAAGGTCCCAACCCAGCGAGGCGATGCCGCCGGTGCGGTTGATCCAGTAATTGGTGCTGCGGATCGAGATCGGCAGTGCCTGCGGTGTGCCCGGATTGGAGGCCTGGCCCGGCGACCACCAATGGCCCTGCCCCTTGTTTTCATGGTGATACACCTGCGTGTGCAGGCTGATCGCATCGTTGGGCTGGAAGTCGCCGGCGACATAGAACAGATCGTCGTCGCGCAGCGCACGGCTCTGGTAGTACGCGTCGTCGACGTTATCCACGCCACCGCTGAAGCCGCAACGTGCGGCATTGCGCGTGGCCGGCGCGCAGTACGCGGCCGCCAGTGCACGGTTCCAATCTGGTGCGTACAGATTCCAGTCCCAGCCCAGACCACGTGCCATGCCGCTCTTGGACAGATAGGAATAATCGGCCTGCGAGGTGCGCGAGGTATCGGCGAAAGCAGTCAGCTTGCCGCCGTCGAACTGGTACACGCCCTTGGCGTTGAACTGCCGCGTGGTGGTCGGCGATTCCGGACGCGCCCACATGTCCGCGGTGGCTTCGATTCCCGACAGATACGCAGAAAAGCCGTTGTAATCGCCGGTATCTACGCGCAGGAAAGTGCGACGGTTGGCATCGGACCCCAGCGTCTGCGAGACCTGCCCGCCGAACACGCTGGACGGGTCGGCCGAGTAGTACTGGATGGTGCCGCCGAGGTTGCTGGTGGACGCCGTGCCCAACGCACCGATGCCCGAGGCCAGCTCCACGCCACCAAAGTTTTCTGCGATCAACGCGCGGCTGATGTTGAGGCCGTTGTAGTTGCCATAGGCGTTATCGCCCAGCGGCAGACCGTCGAGCGTATAGCCCAGACGCGTGCCATTGAAGCCACGCAGGCTGATCGTCTGCGATTCTTCATTGGCACCGAAGGCATCGTTGGATTGCACGTTGACGCCCGGCATGCGGTTGAGCAGCTTCTGGATGCTGGTGCCCGGCGGCAGCACCGGAATGTCCTGCTGGGTGATGCGCTGCACCTGACGCGTTTCGCCCTGGCCAATCACCGACACCGCATCGAGCTGCTGCACGGTGGAGCCGGTATCGGCGGACACGTCGGCCGGCGTATCGGCGGCATGCGCGGCCGGCGACAACACAAGCGCAGTGAGAACGGCAGCACTTAAGAGATGGGTCTTGGGCATGAGTGGCGTTGGGGGACGAGTCAAAAGATGACGGCAAGCGTGCGACAGCTGTCTTGCGTCGATGCGACGCTCAGATGACAGTGCCGAGACAGCTGCTGCGCATGCCGCGCTGTCGCTGCGTTGTGCTGGCATGCGCGTGTCATCTGTACGTCGTAATCTGCGCGACTCTTCCCGTCGTACTGCTTTCGAGGAATCGTCCATGGCCCACCGCATCGCCCGCCACTCGCAACGGACGCTGGCAAGCGTCGCCATTGCTGCCTTGGTGATCGGCAGCGGCGTGGCCAGTGCCCGGCAACCGGCAAAGCCGACGGACTCGGTGCTCGCCACCGACGCGCGTGGATACCTGGAAAAACAGCAGCTGCCCGACAGCCTGCAGCTGGTGCCGCCCCCGCCGCAGGACGGCAGCGCCGCGCTCGCCAACGACGAAGCCATCGCCAAGTCCATGCTCGCGCTGCGCGGCACACCACGCTGGGACCTGGCTGCGCGCGACGCGGTGCTGAGCTTTCCCGACGCCGCCAGCCATTTCAGCTGCGCGCTGGGCGTGCAGATCGATCAGACCAGCACGCCGCATCTGCTGCGCCTGCTCGAGCGCAGCATGCGCGACGCCAGCAGCAGTACCA
This sequence comes from Xanthomonas sp. Leaf148, assembly GCF_001423585.1. Lineage (GTDB taxonomy): Bacteria > Pseudomonadota > Gammaproteobacteria > Xanthomonadales > Xanthomonadaceae > Xanthomonas. The sequence goes on from NZ_LMOP01000011.1 coordinate 106,040, forward strand.
GCGCCGCCAAGTCACGCTATCAGCGCCCGCGCCCGTTCATGCGCAATGCGCAGCCGATGTGCACCCCGGCTGACGATGCGGCACTGCGCAAGAATGGCTCCTACCCGTCCGGCCACACCGCCATCGGCTGGACCTGGGGCCTGATCCTGTCCGAGATCGCTCCCGCCCAACGCAACGCGCTCCTGGCACGCGGCCGCGCCTTCGGCGACAGCCGCCTGGTCTGCAACGTGCACTGGCAAAGCGATGTCCTGCAAGGCCGAATGATGGGCGCGGCCACCGTCGCCGCATTGCACGGCAACCCTGGGTTTGAAAAGGATCTGATCGCTGCACGCCGCGAAATCGCAAAGGCCAAGCCTGCGGATTCGGCCACATGCGCAGCGGAAACGGCGGCTTTGCAGACAGTGTTGCCGGGCGCGATGTAGGCAACAGCGCACGTTGCCCTGTTTGACTGGAACGGCCATGCCAGCCTGAAGTGCGCTGGCCTGTGTGCAGCGGTCTTACCGAACGTCGGCCGGCGACAGCCCACCGATCTGCGGCCGATGCACGTGCGACACCAACAAAGCGAAGAGCCGCGTCATGCACGAGGAACGCGGAAAACTGCGCCTTAGCGTGGGCCTATGCGCCACTGGTACGCGGACCCAAGCAGACCTACCGCAGCAGGCCTACCGCCCGAGCACGCAGAACCGGCGCCAGGCCGGGCAGCGTCGTAGGCCTTGCAGCAGGCGCTCCAATAACCCGGGGTGCAGCAGCACCTGCGCGTTCTCAACGAGTCGTGAAGCGGCCTTGCAGCCCTTATTCGGCGCGCTACGCCTTCTTGATCATGCAGTGACCGTGGCGATCCAGCATCCACACACCGCCTGGGCAAGCACGACGCCTGTCTTGCAACGCCTGACGCTACAAGTCCCGGGGTCCTGGTATCGCTCCGCTTCGACGACCTGGCCCCCTGTAGCACTGCCGCCTGTCTAGCGCTGGTACCTCACGGCTGAATACTTCATTCCCTTACAGCATCTGCGCGTCCGAATCTCGGCCCAAAAGCACTGAATTTGGCAATCTTTGCCGGATGATGACATTTCCGTACATCTTCGATTAATCTTCAGACAGGCTTCAGGAATGTGACATCCGTTCGGGTTGTCGACATCGTGCCCTGAAACCCAGCTCCCCCTCGACTGCGCTCGCAGTCGAGTCCCACGTCTGCAGTATCCGTGACCGAATTCATCAGGAGAGAGAGGAATGACGCGTCCAGGGGTTCGTAGTTCGTTATCGCGCAACATCAAGCGCAGCGCGTTGAGCCTGGCGCTGGGCATGTGCGTCATCGGTGGGGTGCAGGCGCAGAGCGCGGTTGGCTCCATTTTCGGTAGTGGGCAGCCCGGCAGCACCATCGCCATCCAGAGCCCGCAGACGGGCGTGAGCCGCTCGGCGACCGCCGCCGCAGATGGCAGATTCACCTTCAGCCAGCTGCCTCCGGGCAAGTACATCATCACCTCCGATGGAGTGACCCGCGAGGTCGAGGTCAAGGTTGGCAGCGGCTCGCAAGTGATGCTCGGCAGTCAGGCCAAAACGCTCGACCGGATCGAAGTGGTTGGCGCGCAGGCGTTCAACCCCATCGACGTTTCTTCGGTGGAATCGACCACCGTGTTCACCGCCGATCAGATGGTCTCGCTGCCGGTGGCCAGCGACGTCTCTTCGGTCGCGCTGCTCGCGCCGGGCGCGGTCCGCGGCGATAGCGGTTTGGGTGCGGGCAACCTTGCCTCGTTCGGCGGATCGTCGGTGGCCGAAAACGGCTACTACATCAATGGCTTCGACGTCACCAACATGCGCACGTTCCTGTCGTTCGCCAATCTGCCGTTCCAGAGCATCGGCCAGCTGCAGGTCAAAACAGGTGGGTACGGCGCCGAGTACGGCCGCTCGCTGGGCGGCATCGTCAGCATCGTCACCAAGGCAGGCTCTAACGAATGGCACTACGGCGGTAGCGTGGAATGGGCGCCGGACTGGGGTGCTGCGGCAGGTAAAAACGTCCGCGAGCGCGATCCTGATGCGGCAGACCCGTTGTACCAGTACCGCAGCGACGATCAGTTCGACAGCACCATTTACTCTGCCTATGCGAGCGGCCCGATCATCAAGGACCGCTTGTTCTTCTTTGCAATGGTGGAAGGCCGCCAGGAGAGTCAAGACAACTTCTATGCGCTGACCAGCCGGCGCGTCAGTGACACGACCCCGCAGGGCATGGTCAAACTCGATTGGTATATCAACGACAGTAACCTGGTCGAATTCACCGGCATCTACAACCAGGCCAAGACCAAGTACCGCACGTACGAATACGCCACCGACGCCAACGGCGATAACCGTTACAACGTTGGCCGGCACGAAGTGCCGATCGAGCAGTACGAGATGGAAAACGGCGGCAAGATCGGCATCCTCAAGTACACCGGCTACTTCACCGACAACTTCACACTGTCGGCGCAATACGGCTACCTGAGCAATCTGATCGACTCCCGCCTGCCGGCCGACCCGGCCGGAAGCGAATGCCCGTGGGCCTATAGCTTCGGCCTGACCACCAGCGTGATCGACCGGTACATCGGCTGCAACCCGGGCACGATCTCCACCATCGCCGACGCCGACGCAGAGCCGGACGAGGACATCCGCAAGGCGTTCCGTGTCGATGGCGAATGGGTACTGGGCGATCACCGGCTGCGCTTCGGCGTGGATCAGGAAAAGTACGAATCCAGTCACCGTGGCCGGACCTACGCCGGTGGCATCAACTGGGCGTATTACACGGTGCCAGGTACTTCGGTGGCCACCGGTGCGTTTGCGGGCCGGCCTGGTCGCACGGTCAACGGCCAGCTGGTTCCGCGCAATGCGCTGTACGCACGCTCGCGTGTCTATCAGACCAGTAGCTCCACATACGAAAACACCAACAGCGCGTTTTATCTGGAAGACAACTGGCAGGTCACCGAAAACTTCCTCGCCGTGCTCGGCTTGCGCGGTGAGAAGTTCGAAAACAAGAACGGCGATGGTATTGCCTGGATCGAATCCGATTACAAAATGGCCCCGCGCCTGGGCTTCTCCTGGGATGTGCTGGGCGACTCCAGCTTGAAGCTGTTCGGTACCGCAGGCCGCTATTACATCCCGGTGGCGACCAACTCCAGTATCCGTGCCACCGGCGCCGAATCGACTGTGTCCAACTGGTACTTCGTCAATGGCTGGAGCGAAGCCGATGGCACGCCGGTGGGCCAAGGCGCGCAAATCGGCCAGACCCAGACCAATGGCTCGCTCACTGCGCCCAATCCGGCCTCTGTCGCGTCCACCAACCTGTCGCCGATGTACCAGGACGAGATCATCCTCGGTGGCCAACTGCAGTTGACGGAAAACTGGATGGCCGGTGTGCGCATGATCCGACGCGAAGTGAAGTCCGGGATGGACGACACCTGCACCACCAATCCGTGGATCGATTGGGCGGCGGATAATGGCTTTCCGGATTTCGATCCGGGCTCGGTGCCCAGCTGCTACTTCTTGAATCCGGGCAGCGATGTGACCATCAACGTCGATCTCAATGGCGATGGCGAACTGGAACTGGCGACCTTGCCGGCCTCGTATCTTGGCCTGCCGGAATATCGCCGCCTGCATACCGCTCTGGAGTTCTTCTGGGAGCGCACTGGCGAGAAGTTCAACTTCCAGGGCTCCTATACGTTCGCCAGGACACGCGGCAACGTGGAAGGCTACGTCAATTCCACGCTGGAACAGGAGGACGCCGGCCTCACCCAGGACTTCGACCACCGCCTGTTCACCGATGGCACCTATGGGCCGACCCCGAACGATCGTCAGCACACGCTCAAGCTGTTCGGTGCTTATACGATCACGCCGGAATGGCAGCTTGGCGGAAATCTGGTGCTGCAGTCCGGGCGCCCGATCAATTGCCAGGGCTATATCCCGCTGGACGACATCCCGCAGCCTGACCAGGGCACCCTGAGCGGCTACAGCGGCTCGAGCTTTTATTGCTTGAACGCAGACGGTACCCGCGTGTTACGCCAACGTGGCGACGAAGGCCGCACGCCGTGGACCTGGACCTTCGATCTGGCCGCCGCTTATGTGCCCAACTGGGCCGATAACAAGCTGCGCATCAAGCTCGACGTGTTCAATCTGTTCAACAACGACCGAGTCACCGAGTACGACGAGTTCAGTGAAGCCTCGCGTGATGTGATCAGCCCGAACTATCTGAACGATCAGAACTATCAGACGCCGCGCTCGTTCCGGTTGACTGCCCGCTACGACTTTTAAAGTGTCGCATCACTGTGTGCGTTACGAATCCGGCCTGAAAAGGCCGGATTTTTATTTGTCGGCTCACGAGGCTCTTGGCGGCGCATCGCGCAGAGGCGCTTCACTTACCGATACAGAAACTCGAAAAGATCTTGCCCAACAACTCATCGGCGCTCAGCTTGCCGGTGATCTCGCCCAGCGCTGCATGCGCCAGGCGCAACTCTTCGGCGGCCAGTTCGAGTTGTTCGAATCCCAGTTCCAGATCGGCTGCATCGGCATGTTGCTCGGCACGTCGTAATGCATCCACGTGCCGGGTGCGTGCGGAGAATTCGCCGTCCACGCTTTCAACGCCATCGCCTAACGCGAGCTCGCGCAGGCGGGTGTGCAGCTGTTCCAATCCCTGGCCGGTGGTTGCCGAGACCGCTACTGCATTGGTATCGAGCAGCGGTGCACTGTTGTCCAGCAGATCGCATTTGTTATGAATCCACAGCTGGCGCGGGACGGCGTCGATGGCATCGCCAATCGCCTCGCGCGCGGCTTGCGGGTTGCGTGCGTCGAGCACCACCAGCGCCAGATCGGCACGCTGCAATTCGGCGCGCGCGCGGCGCATGCCTTCGCGTTCGATTGCATCGCCGCCATCGCGCAGTCCGGCGGTATCGACCAGGGTCAACTCGAAGCCATCGAGCAGGATCGCTTCATGTAAGGTGTCACGCGTGGTGCCGGCCACATCGGTGACGATGGCGCGATCGCTGCCGGCCAGCGCGTTGAGCAACGAACTCTTGCCCGCGTTGGGTGGGCCGATCAACACTGCATGCAGACCGTCGCGTAGCTTGCGCCCGCGTTCTGCATCGCGCAGCAGTTGCGCCAGCAATGTGCGCGCCTGCTGCAATCCTTCGCGCACCTGCGTACCACCCAATGTATCGAGCGGTTCGTCGGCAAAGTCGATCGCCGCTTCCACATGCACGCGCAAGCGCGTCAGGCTGTCGCTCACTGCATCGACGCGGCGCGAGAACACACCGTCCAGCGAGCGCCGCGCGGCACGTGCCGCACGCACATCGCCGGCAGCGATCAGATCGGCAATCGCTTCGGCCTGGGTCAGATCGAGTTTGCCGTTGAGAAAAGCGCGTTCGCTGAACTCGCCGGCGCGTGCCTGGCGTGCCCCCAGTGCAACGCAATGTGCAACCAGTTGGCGCAACACCACCGGGCTGCCATGCCCCTGCAGCTCCACCACGTCTTCGCCGGTAAAGCTGCGTGGCGCGTTGAACCACAGCGCAATGCCGTCGTCGATGACCTCGCCCTGCGCATCGCGAAAGCGCGCGTAGTGCGCATGCCGCGGTTGCAACGGCGCAATGCCCAGCTGCGTTGCGATCTGTACCGCTTGCGGCCCGGACAGCCGCACGATGCCCACGCCGCCGGTTCCTGCAGCACTGGCGATGGCAACGATGGTGGACGTGGAAGAGGACATGGGCACTGCTCTTGCGTGGATTGGAACCAAATGGGTGACGATCAAAATGCCTGCACAGCCGTCAGCCGTGTGGCCGATGCTCGGGCGTTAGCTGGCACGCGTCCATCTGGGCGCAGGCCTGTCCTGGATGGTGTGCCCGCCTTAGTGCTCGCCACTGTGCATCAAAGCGTCTGCAACTGCGCGCGCGCCTGCGCCGCACCGCTGCCTTGCGGCTGCAGTTCCAGATAAGTGGAATACGCCTTGCGCGCTTTGTCGCGATCGCCGGCCTTGGCGTAGGCATCGCCAAGATTGAGATACGCCACCGCGCGCGATGGATCGATCTTGAGCGTGTTTTCCAGCCAGCGCGCCGATTCGGCAAAGCGTTCCTGGCGGTAATACACAAACCCGAGATTGTTCGCAGCCAGCGCAAAATCCGGGCGCAGCTTCAAGGCTTCGGCAAATTGTTCGGCGGCTTCGGCGTAACGTTTTTCCTTGTACAACTGCAAACCGCGCTCGTTGGCCAACTGCGCGCGTTGACGATCGCTGCTCTTCACTGCAGTCGGCAAAACCAGCTTGGCTTCGCCACCTTGCAAGGTCTTGACCGTGACCGGCGCAGCCGCCACCGCAGCGCCGGTAGTCGCAGCAGCAGGACGCGCGGCGTCCACGCGTCCGTTGAGTGCGATCGCATCGGCCGACAACTGCGCAGTATCGGCGGTCAGGAATTCTTCGCCGCTGGGCACCTGAAACACGAACTCGCCGCCTTGCGATCCCGGCAGGCTGCCGAATGCCGGCGTCTGCGCCGACACCGCCGATACTGCCGGTGCGACATACGCAGCCAACTCAGTCCCGGTGATCAAGCCATCGCCATTGAGATCGCCCTTGCCGGCCAGCGCCTGCAGCAGCACCCAGGTAAACACCGAATGCCCGTTCGGCCCGCTATCGGCTACTTGTTGATCGGCGCCGCCGGCTGTGAGCATCTGGCGCGCAATGCGGCGCGCGTTCTCGCGCAAGTACGCACTGGAGGTCGGCCCGCCGCGCGTCAGACCCAACCCGCTGTAGCAGGCGTCCATCACGAACAACACGTGCTTGGCCTGCAGGCTTTCGGCGATGTTCTGCAGGTCGCTCATCGCAATCGCATCGCTGGCCAAATGCTCCGGGTCCGAGTCGACCGGAATGATGTAGCCCAGGTCGCGCCCGGAGGCGAGCCGGCGCGTAGCGCCGTGGCCGGCGAAGAACACGAACACGCGGTCGTTGGTCTGCGCCCGCCCTTCCCCAAGCCGGTCATGGAAGGCGGCGAGGATATTGTTGCGCGTGGCTTCGCTGTTTTTCAGCACGATCACTTGCGACGACGGAAATCCCAGCGGGCCGGTCAAGGTGCTGGCGATCGCTTGCGCATCGTTGGCTGCATATTCGAGCTTGGGCCAGTGCGCGTAGTCATCGATGCCGATCACGATCGCCCACGACTTGGCATAGCCGGTGGTCACCGTTGCGTCGGCCACGGCGCTGGGTGCACGCGCCACCGAAAACTCGCGGCCGTTCCAGCCGGCGAACTGATACCCGTCGGCGATCAACCGGTCCAGAATCTGCGGCAAGGCTTTCACCGCGCGGTCGTGGATGTCATGGAACAGCACGATGCCGCGCTGTTCCTTGTTCACCTGGTCGAGCACGCGCTGCACGATCGACTCTGGCACCGGGTCAGCCCAGTCCAGCGAATCGATATTCCACATGATCGACTTCAGACCGGCTTCGCCCAGCAGCTGCAGCCCTTCGGCATTGCGCGCGCCATACGGAAACCGGAACAGCGGCGCACGTTTGTCATCTACTGCACGCAACAAAGTATCGGTATCCAGCACCTGGCTGCGCAATGCATCGCCGGTGGTCTTGGACAACTGCGCGTGGGTCAGGCTGTGATTGCCCACCGCATAGCCTTCCTCCATCAGCGTATGGCTGATCTTGGACAATGGCGCCAGCTTGGGCTTGCCATCGGCATCCAGACTGCCGAGGTTTCGCCCTACTTCGAAGAACACGCCGGGCACGTCGTAGCGCTTGAGGATCGCCACAATTTCTTCGGTGTAGGCCTTGTGCGGGCCGTCGTCGAAGGTCAGCACCACCGTCTTGGGCGGCAGATCGCGGCCGAACACTTCGCTGTCGCTGTCGCGCGCGGAGAACGGATACGGCTCCACCACGCCATGGTCGCGCAGGATCTTTTCGCGTGTGTACAAGGTGCGCAAATGCGCCACGTAGTCGTCCCACTTTTCGCGCTTGGGCACGATGGCCCGGGTGCGATCGAAGCGACTGAAAATCTGCGTCAGTTCGGTGTTGTAACTGCGCTCGATCTCGTCCAGCGCTTCCAGATCCTCGCCGATGCGTTGATGCAGTTTGACTGCCGGCAGCGCCGAATCCTTGCCGATACGCGCATGCAGCTCGCGCAGCACCTCGGCAAATGCCAGGCGGTCGGCATCGAACAGATCCGGCGCCGATTCCACTTCGTCCAGTACCGTGGCGATCGCGGCGAAGCGGCTTGAGTCGCGCGAGCTCAGCACGGTTTCAAACGCGGCGGCAATGCGTTCGCGTTGTTCCAGATTTTCATGGAACAGCTGCTGCCCCACGCTGCTGGAGGTGGCGCGATCGCGCGGGCTTTGTTTGTCCTCATCGGCCAGCAACACGATGATGCGGCGGTGCCGATCCAGCTGTTCGCGCAGCTGTGCAATCAGCGCACGCGCCTTGGCGGCGTCGCCCGTTTGTGCGGCGGCAGTGGCAGTGCCACCGGCCGGCGGCGCCGAAGCAGATGCCTGGGTACCGGCATCGCGCTTGCCGCAGCCGGCCAGCGCCAGCAGTCCCGCGCAACTTGCGCATAGCAACAGGCGATGCAACGGCAATGGCTTCACGACGACGTCCTTGGCAATGGCGACAAACGGAGAGGGACTTGCATGCAGAAAGCCCGCCTTGCGGCGGGCCTTCTTGAACCTTTCTTAAGACTTACTTGGCGTTGGCCTGGATGATCTTGCTCGGCTTCTCGCCGTGCTGGCGGATCATCCACCACTGGATCAGCAAGCCAAGGCCGCCGTTGACGACCCAGTACAACACCAGACCGGCCGGCATGAAGGCCATCATGACGCCGAACACCAGCGGCATGAACTGCATCATCTTGGCCTGCATCGGGTCCATGCCCGGGGTCGGGGTCAGCTTCTGCGTGGCCCACATGATGGAAATGTTGAGCACCGGCAGGATGAAGTACGGGTCGCGCGCGGTCAGATCCTGGATCCAGCCCAGCCACGGTGCCTGACGCAGCTCCACCGATTCCACCAACACCCAGTACAGCGCGAAGAAGATCGGCATCTGGATCAGCAGCGGCAGGCAGCCGCCCATCGGATTGATCTTTTCCTTCTTGAACAACTCCATCGTCGCCTGCTGATACTTGGCGCGATCATCGCCATAGCGCTCCTTCAACTGCGCCAGGCGCGGCTGGAAGCGGCGCATCTTGGCACCGGACTTGTACTGCGCGGCCGACAGCGGATACAGCGCCAGACGCAGCAGCACCACCAGGCCGATGATGGCCCAGCCCCAGTTGTGCAGGAAGCTGTGCAGGTGGCTCAGCACCCAGAACAGGCCTTGGCCGATGATGGCCATGATCGAGAAGCGGCTGTAATCGACCACGCGGTCCAGACCCTTCACGTCTTCCTTGGCAATCAGGCTGACCAGTTTCGGGCCCACCCACAGGCGCGCCTCGGTGCTGGCGGTCTGGCCGGGCGCCACGGTGAAGGCCGGGCCACGCAGTTCGGCCACGTCGCGCGGGCCATCCTGATTCAGCACATACAGCGAGGCCTGATCCTTCTGCGGGATCCATGCGGTGAAGAAGTGGTGCTGCAGCAGCGCGACCCAGCCACCGGTGATCTGGCGATTCAGGCCGCCATCGTCCATGTAATCCTTGAATGCACGACGCTCGTAGCCTTCCTGCGGGCTGTACCAGGTCGCCCCGTTGAAGCTGAAGGAATCCGGGTTGGTCATGCCGCGGCTGAGGATGGTCGGCACCCGGCTCAGCTTGCGGAACACATAACCGTTCCACGCCGCACCGCTCTTGTTGATCACTTCATCCTTGATCGAGATCGCGTAGCGGCCGCGCTCCAGGGTGAAGGTGCGGCGGATCGACACGCCATTGGGACCGCTCCAGACGAACGGCACCACCAGGGTGTTCTGACCCTTGGCCAGCTCAAACGCAGTACCCGGCTGTTCGGCACGGAAGCCGCCTACGCCAGGCACCGGCGAGTGTTCGCTGGCCCAACCGCTGGTGGCGTTGTACGGGTGCACAGCATCTTCGGTCAGCAGATCGACCGGCGCGGTGCCGTCCTTGGTCTGCGGAAACTGCAGCAGTTCGGCATCCAGCACGCTGCGGCCATCCAGCTTCAGGCGCAGCACGTCCGAGGTCAGCGTGACGACCGGCGCAGCGCCGGCAGCTGCCGTGGTGGCCGTGGTGGTGCTGGTGGCCGCCGGTGCGGCGCCCGGGACGCCTGCCTGCGGGATGGCCTGGGCGGCGGGCACATTGGCCGCCGGCGCGCTGGCATCCGGGTCGCGCGCAGCCGGTACCGATTGCGTGGCGACTGCGGCAGGTGCATTGGCGGCCGCCTTGTCCTTGCCCCACTCCATCCACAGCAGCGCCGCGACCATCAGCCAGGCAAAGATCAGGAAAACACGGGTCTGGTTCATCGGGCAGCAACTCGCTCAGTCGGAACTACAGTTCCGGCTCTGTCGGGGAAAGGGAGGATGGGTGCATCGTCCTGGCGGGCGGCATTGTGCCGGGCGCAGCAGGTGGGGGCAATGCGCCGGCACGGCGCAGCAGACGCACGAAGGCGTCGCGAATCTGTGGATTGGTCGCTTTGGCGGCTGCGGAGCGGGCCACAATGACGTAATCGCCACCGGCCAGCTCGGGCAGCAGATGCCGCATGGCATCGCGCAGGACGCGCTTGATGCGATTGCGTCCGACCGCACGCGTGTCCACCTTGCGCGACACCGCCATGCCCAAGCGCGGCGGCGTATCGCCGGTGCGCCAATGCAGGCTGAGCAGCGGATCCGAGGTGCGACGCGCGGTATCGAAGACGACCGTATATTGCGCACGCGTACGAACCCGCGCAGAGCGAGGAAATCGCCTGCACGGGTTCGATGCGTTCACGGTAGGACTTGCCTCGGCCGCGGAGAGCGGCGCGGCAATCAAGCGCTCAGGCGCTTGCGGCCCTTGGCGCGGCGGCGAGCCAGGATCTTGCGGCCGTCGGCGGTTGCCATACGTGCGCGGAAGCCATGGTCGCGTGCTCGCTTGAGGTTGCTGGGTTGGAAAGTACGCTTGGTGGCCATGGGGCCCTCTGCATGGATGGAGACGAATAGAACCGGAAATTCTATAGGACCGCCCCGGGCCGGGTCAACTCCCCCGTTGCTTTACCAACCGTGAGCCTGCGCACGCCCTGTGGATGGACCTGTGAATAACTCTGGGAAAAGCCTGCCTGCGGTGCTAGTCTGGCCCATCCTCTTTTCACTTCCGGGCTGCGTGCACGGCGCCTTGCTGCGCGCCGCAGCCAGCAACAGATGATCAAACTTTGATGGATGCTTGGCCCCGCTGTCTGGAACGTCTTGAAGCTGAATTCCCGCCCGAAGATGTCCACACCTGGTTGAAACCCCTGCAGGCCGAAGACCGCGGCGACAGCATTGTGCTGTACGCGCCGAACGCCTTCATCGTCGACCAGGTCCGTGAACGCTACCTACCGCGAATCCGCGAATTGCTGGCGTATTTCGCCGGCAATGGCGAGGTGGCGCTGGCAGTGGGCTCGCGCCCACGTGCGCCCGATCCGTTGCCGGCGCCAATGGCCGCGCCCAGTGCGCCGGTCGCCGCGCCGATTGTGCCGTTTGCCGGCAACCTGGATTCGCACTACACCTTCGCCAATTTCGTCGAAGGCCGTAGCAACCAGCTGGGTCTGGCGGCTGCCATCCAGGCGGCGCAGAAGCCAGGCGATCGTGCGCACAACCCGCTGCTGCTGTACGGAAGCACCGGGCTGGGCAAGACCCACCTGATGTTTGCGGCCGGCAATGCGCTGCGGCAGGCCAATCCGGCCGCCAAGGTGATGTATCTGCGCTCGGAGCAGTTCTTCAGCGCGATGATTCGAGCGCTGCAGGACAAGGCGATGGACCAGTTCAAGCGCCAGTTTCAGCAGATCGATGCGCTGTTGATCGATGACATCCAGTTTTTTGCCGGTAAAGACCGCACGCAGGAAGAGTTCTTCCATACCTTCAACGCGCTGTTCGACGGCCGCCAACAGATCATCCTGACCTGCGATCGCTACCCGCGCGAAGTCGAGGGCCTGGAGCCACGGCTGAAGTCGCGTCTGGCCTGGGGCCTGTCGGTGGCGATCGATCCGCCGGATTTCGAAACCCGCGCGGCGATCGTGCTGGCAAAGGCGCGCGAGCGCGGTGCCGACATTCCCGACGACGTGGCTTTTTTGATCGCCAAGAAGATGCGCTCGAACGTGCGCGATCTGGAAGGCGCGCTCAACACGCTGGTGGCACGCGCCAACTTCACCGGCCGTGCGATCACCGTGGAGTTCGCCCAGGAGACGCTGCGCGACCTGTTGCGGGCCCAGCAGCAGGCGATCGGCATCCCCAACATCCAGAAGACCGTGGCGGACTACTACGGGCTGCAGATGAAGGACCTGCTCTCCAAGCGGCGCACCCGTTCGCTGGCACGCCCGCGCCAGGTCGCGATGGCACTGGCCAAGGAACTGACCGAGCACAGCCTGCCCGAGATCGGCGACGCGTTTGCCGGGCGTGACCACACCACCGTGCTGCATGCCTGCCGGCAGATCCGCACGCTGATGGAGGCCGACGGCAAGCTGCGCGAGGACTGGGAAAAGCTGATTCGCAAGCTCAGCGAGTGAGTCGTTGACGCCCTTCTCGGCATGCCGGGAAAAAAGCGTGGATGAGTTGGGGTCAAATGCGGGAGAATCTGTGGATAACGTTGCCCTGCAATCCGGGCGGAAAACTATCCACAGGTTTTCCTAGCAGACCAGGGGCACTAGTCCAACGGCTTTCAGGTGCTGAAATTCTTTTGGAAACAGAGAGTTATGGTGGTTATCCGCTGAAAACGGCCCTACCATCACCACCAAGCTTTTGATTTATCCATTATTTTTTAAAGCATAGGGGCACGGAACCACATGCGTTTTACACTGCAGCGCGAAGCCTTCCTCAAACCGTTGGCCCAGGTGGTCAATGTGGTCGAACGCCGTCAAACCCTGCCAGTCCTGGCAAACCTGCTGGTGCAGGTGAAGGACGGCCAGGTGTCCTTGACGGGCACGGACCTGGAAGTGGAAATGATCTCGCGCACGATGGTGGAAGACGCGCAGGATGGTGAAACCACGATCCCGGCGCGCAAGTTGTTCGACATCCTGCGAGCCCTGCCCGACGGCAGCCGCGTCACCATCTCGCAGACCGGCGACAAGGTCACCGTGCAGGCGGGGCGCAGCCGCTTTACGCTGGCGACGCTGCCAGCCAACGACTTTCCGTCTGTGGACGAGGTCGAAGCGACCGAACGCGTTGCCGTGCCGGAAGCGGCGTTGAAGGAGCTGATCGAGCGCACGGCGTTCGCAATGGCCCAGCAGGACGTGCGGTATTACCTCAACGGCTTGCTGTTCGACCTGCGCGATGGCCTGCTGCGCTGCGTGGCCACCGACGGACATCGGCTGGCGTTGTGCGAAACCGAGCTTGAGAAGTCCGGCGGCGCCAAGCGCCAGATCATCGTGCCGCGGAAGGGCGTGACCGAGCTGCTGCGCCTGCTGGAAGCGGCCGACCGTGAGGTCGAGCTGGAAGTCGGTCGGAGTCATATCCGCGTCAAGCGTGGCGATGTGACCTTCACCTCCAAGCTCATCGACGGCCGTTTTCCGGATTACGAAGCAGTGATTCCGATTGGCGCCGACCGTGAGGTCAAGGTCGACCGCGAGGCGCTGCGTGCGTCGTTGCAGCGCGCTGCCATCCTGTCCAACGAGAAGTACCGTGGCGTTCGCGTCGAGGTGTCTCCGGGGCAGCTGAAAATCAGCGCGCACAACCCCGAGCAGGAAGAGGCGCAGGAAGAGATCGAGGCAGACACCAAGGTGGACGACTTGGCGATCGGCTTTAACGTGAATTACCTGCTGGATGCGTTGTCGGCACTGCGCGACGAGCATGTGGTGATCCAGCTGCGCGACGCAAATTCGTCTGCATTGGTGCGCGAGGCAAGCAGCGAGAAGTCCCGCCACGTGGTCATGCCGTTGCGTCTCTGACGTTGCGTTCCACGTGGAACACGAAAGCCCGGCGAGAGTCGGGCTTTTTTGTGTCTCGTGCTCGCAAGCGGGCAGGCAAGACGCAGTGAGGCTTTGCCGGGGTGTGGGACAGCGTGTGTCAGTGTTCCGGTCAGAAGCTGGTGGTTAGGTGCTTAGCAGAGGCCCAGGCGGCGGGGATGGATTCGGGGCTCTTGCCAACGCGTCAGTGGCGAAGATCCCCGCATCCTCGTCGCCGTCTCGTGGATCCACAGCTGGCCTTGGTGCTTGAATCGGCTCACAGCTGCCACGGCGCGTGTGGGGACATGCCGATGGGCGGCTCAAGAGCACTGACCGCCATCAGCGAGCGTCGCATCCGCGTTTGGCAGATCCTTGCGTCGCAGTTCGTGCAAGGACGCGCTGCGGATGTCTACTGCCCTGCTGCTACCACCATGGGTCATTGATCCGATGGGGAGCCGGTTGCCAGCGATGCAGTGCAGATGCATTGCAAAAAGTAACTTGGCGTTCTCGGCTGCGTGAGGTCGGCAACATGACTAGCAGCGCCAGCCGTCATTAATCTCATTTCTCCGCGAGACCGGACAATTTCTGGCCTGACGTGTCTTTCGTGAATTCGGACCTAGAAAATAAACCCGTTCAGCGGGGGAACACTGGCGCGTACCGAGGTTCACTCAGCAACGCTCACCGTGCTGTTTCGAAACGGCAGTTTTGGACTTATGCACATCAAGCTTTGCTTTAAAAAATAGAAATAACTTAAGAGCTTGGTGGTGATGGTAGGGCCAGATTTCGCCTGAAAGTAGGTCAAGCTGTTGTTTTAAATGGTTTTTATAGGCGCGAAACCCTGTGTTTTAACCCCCGTCTTCCCCTCTGCAACCTGTGGATAAGACCAACCAGCCGTCTAACCGCTAATTTTGTCCCCAACTTATCCCCAGGAAGTCCTGTCGCGCGTTCTCGCTGCCACCGCGCGGTTGGTGGACCAATCACGTATGCTGCGGACCGGCCGGGGACCCGGATCACAGCCCGGAGCAGACTGATCGATGCACGTAGTGCGGTTGTCCATACATCGGCTTCGTCGCTTCGAGACAGTCGACCTCTACCCCGCCAGTTCCCTAAACCTGCTGACCGGTGACAACGGCGCAGGCAAGACCAGCGTGCTCGAGGCATTGCATCTCATGGCCTATGGGCGCAGCTTTCGTGGGCGAGTGCGCGATGGACTGATCCAGCAAGGTGCCAGCGATCTGGAAGTGTTCGTCGAATGGCGCGAACGCATGGGTGAGGCTGCAGAACGCACACGACGTGCCGGGCTTCGCCACAGCGGGCAGGAATGGACGGGGCGGCTGGATGGCGAAGATGTCGCACAGCTTGGTTCGCTCTGTGCCGCGTTGGCCGTGGTCACGTTTGAGCCGGGAAGCCACGTCTTGATCAGCGGTGGCGGTGAGCCGCGTCGCCGGTTCCTGGATTGGGGTTTGTTCCACGTGGAACCTGACTTCCTCGCGCTCTGGCGGCGCTATGCGCGAGCGCTCAAACAACGCAATGCCCTGCTCAAACAGGGGGCGCAGCCGCGCATGCTGGATGCCTGGGACCACGAGCTTGCCGAATCGGGAGAAACCTTGACCTCCAGACGGTTGCGCTACCTCGAGCGCCTGCAGGAGCGCCTGATTCCGGTCGCCACTGCGATTGCGCCGTCGCTGGGCCTGTCCGCCCTGGAGTTTTCGCCAGGCTGGAAGCGTCATGAGGTCTCGCTTGCGGATGCATTGCTGCTGGCGCGCGAACGCGACCGCCAGAATGGCTACACCTCGCAAGGCCCGCATCGCGCCGACTGGGCACCCCGTTTCGACGCTCTTCCCGGCAAGGACGCGCTATCGCGTGGCCAGGCGAAGCTGACCGCGCTGGCGTGCCTGCTTGCCCAAGCAGAGGATTTCGCCCACGAACGCGGAGAGTGGCCCGTGATTGCGCTGGATGACCTCGGCTCGGAGCTTGATCGGCACCACCAGGCCAGCGTATTGCAGCGTCTGGCCGCTGCACCGGCACAAGTGCTGATCACGGCGACGGAGACGCCGCCGGGCCTGGCCGATGCCGGCGAACTTCTGCACCGGTTCCACGTGGAACACGGAACGATCGCGCCTCAAGTCGCGGCTGACTAAGCCCGACGGCCAGAGCGGGCCGACTGGTATAATTGACGGGCTATCCCCCTTTTCCCACGGTGCGATGCGGCTCCTGCCGTTTCCGTTCCGTGTTGTGGAGCTAACGGCACACGCATGACCGACGAACAGAACACCTCGCCTACTCCCAACGGCACCTACGACTCCAGCAAGATCACCGTGCTGCGTGGCCTGGAAGCCGTCCGCAAGCGCCCCGGCATGTACATCGGCGATGTCCATGACGGCACCGGCCTGCATCACATGGTGTTCGAAGTGGTCGACAACTCCGTCGACGAAGCCTTGGCTGGCCACGCCGACGACATCGTGGTGAAAATCCTGGTCGATGGCTCGGTGGCGGTGTCGGACAACGGCCGTGGTGTGCCGGTCGACATCCACAAGGAAGAAGGCGTCTCGGCGGCCGAGGTGATCCTCACCGTGCTGCATGCCGGCGGCAAGTTCGACGACAACAGCTACAAAGTCTCCGGCGGCCTACACGGCGTGGGCGTGTCGGTGGTCAACGCACTGTCCGAGCACCTGTGGCTGGACATCTGGCGCGACGGGTTCCACTACCAGCAGGAATACGCGCTGGGCGAGCCGCAGTACCCGCTCAAGCAGCTGGAAGCCTCAACCAAGCGCGGCACCACGTTGCGCTTCAAGCCGGCCGTAGCGATCTTCAGCGACGTCGAGTTTCATTACGACATCCTGGCGCGCCGCCTGCGCGAACTGTCGTTCCTCAATTCCGGCGTCAAGATCGCGCTGATCGACGAGCGCGGCGAAGGCCGTCGTGACGATTTCCATTACGAAGGCGGCATCCGCAGCTTCGTGGAGCATCTGGCGCAGCTGAAGTCGCCGCTGCACCCCAACGTGATCTCGGTAACCGGCGAGCACAACGGCATCGTGGTGGACGTGGCCCTGCAATGGACCGACGCCTACCAGGAAACCATGTACTGCTTCACCAACAACATCCCGCAGAAGGATGGCGGCACCCACTTGGCCGGCTTCCGCGCCGCGCTGACACGCGTGCTCAGCAACTACATCGAGCAGAACGGTATCGCCAAGCAGGCCAAGGTCGCGCTGACCGGCGACGACATGCGCGAAGGCATGATCGCGGTGCTGTCGGTGAAGGTGCCCGACCCCAGCTTCTCCTCGCAGACCAAGGAAAAGCTGGTCAGCTCGGACGTGCGCCCGGCGGTGGAAAACGCCTTCGGTGCGCGCCTGCAGGAGTTCCTGCAGGAGAATCCGAACGAAGCCAAGGCCATCACCGGCAAGATCGTCGATGCCGCGCGTGCGCGCGAAGCCGCCCGCAAGGCGCGCGATCTGACCCGCCGCAAGGGCGCGCTGGACATCGCCGGCCTGCCCGGCAAGCTGGCCGACTGCCAGGAAAAGGATCCGGCGCTGTCGGAACTGTTTATCGTCGAGGGTGACTCGGCAGGTGGCTCGGCCAAGCAAGGTCGTAACCGCAAGAACCAGGCGGTGCTGCCGCTGCGCGGCAAGATCCTTAACGTCGAGCGCGCGCGCTTCGACCGCATGCTGGCCTCCGACCAGGTCGGCACGCTGATCACCGCGCTCGGCACCGGCATCGGCCGCGACGAGTACAACCCGGACAAGCTGCGCTACCACCGCATCATCCTGATGACCGACGCCGACGTGGACGGCTCGCACATCCGCACCCTGCTGCTCACGTTCTTCTACCGGCAGATGCCAGAGCTGATCGAGCGCGGCTACATCTACATCGGCCTGCCGCCGCTGTACAAGCTCAAGCAGGGCAAGAGCGAGCTGTATCTGAAGGACGACGCGGCGCTCAATGCTTACCTGGCCAGCAATGCGGTCGAAGGCGCGGCGCTAATTCCCGCCACCGGTGAAAAAGCCATCACTGGCGAAGCGCTGGAGAAGCTGCTGCTGCTGTACACCGGCGCCAACGAGGCGATCGCCCGCAACGCGCATCGTTACGACCCGGCCCTGCTGACCGCGCTTATCGACCTGCCGCCGCTGGATGTGGCGCAACTGCAGGCCGAAGGCGATGTGCATCCCACCCTGGATGCGCTACAGGCGGTGCTCAACCGCGGCACCCTG
The DNA here is from genome assembly GCF_001423585.1 of Xanthomonas sp. Leaf148. GTDB lineage: Bacteria > Pseudomonadota > Gammaproteobacteria > Xanthomonadales > Xanthomonadaceae > Xanthomonas. The sequence goes on from NZ_LMOP01000011.1 coordinate 124,240, forward strand.
GGCACCGCGCGTTACCAGCTGCGCTTCGATCCGGCCACGGAAAACACCGCCGCAACCCTGGTCGCCATCCGCCGGCACATGGGCGAGGAATTCACCCAGGTTCTGCCGATGGGCGCGTTCGAAAGCGGTGAGCTGCGTCCGCTGCGTGAAGTGTCGCTGGCATTGAACGACCTGATCCGGGAAGGCGCGCAGATCGTGCGTGGCAACAAGACCCATCCGATCACCAGTTTCGCGCAGGCACATGCCTGGCTGCTGGAAGAGGCCAAGCGCGGCCGTCAGGTGCAGCGCTTCAAGGGCCTGGGCGAAATGAATGCCGAGCAGCTGTGGGAAACCACGGTCAACCCGGACACGCGCCGGCTGTTGCAGGTCCGCATCGAGGACGCCGTGGCCGCCGACCAGATCTTCAGCACCTTGATGGGCGATGTGGTGGAACCGCGTCGCGACTTCATCGAGGACAACGCGCTGAAGGTGTCCAACCTGGATATCTGAGCCGCCCGCGTCGCACCGGCGCAACGCAGCAGCGTTGTGCCGGCGACCCGGTGTCCGCAGGACGACGATGAGCACAGACCCTTCCACCCTACCGGCACCGCCCCCCGCGGCCGGCCGCTCTCCGCTGCCGCCCGTGCTGCTCGGTTTCGCGATCGATGTGTTGATCGCCGTCGGCTTGTTGCTCAGCCTGAGCGTGGCCGGCTTTGCGATCTGGGGTGCGATACGCGGCATCGGCTATGCGCAGGCCGCCAAGGCGCAGGGCCTGACGCCCTCCTCCGCCGACGTCATGGCCGCCATCGGCCAACCCGGGGTGATGGTGCAATTGCTCACCGCCCTGGTCAGCACTGCCACCCCAGCGGTGCTGCTGTACTACTGGCGTCGCCGCGCCACGTCTGTCGAACAGGCGGCCTCGCGGGCGGCTGCGCGACGGACCTCCACCTGGGGCTGGACCGCCCTGATCGCCGCCGCGGTCTTTGTGCTCAGCAATCTGGTCAGCGTGGCCGCCTCGGCACTGGGCATCAAACCAGTGCCCACCAACCTGCCGCTGATGGAAGAAGCCATCCAGCAGTGGCCGCTGGCCCTGGCGCTGTTTGCGGTGGTCATCGCTCCGGCCTACGAAGAGCTCCTGTTCCGTCGCGTCCTGTTTGGCCGCCTGCTGGCTGCCGGCCGCCCCTGGCTGGGAATCGTCTTGAGCGGCGCACTGTTTGCGCTGGTGCATGAAGTCCCCGGCATCAGTGGCAATGGCCCGGCCGCCATCGCCCAGCTCTGGCTGATCTACGGCAGCATGGGAGCGGCATTTGCCTGGCTGTATTGGCGCACCGGCACGCTGTGGGCGCCCATCGCCGCGCACGGCGTCAACAACGCCACTGCTCTGGCTGCCCTGTACTTTTTCGGAATCGGGTAAGCCAGCGCTGCGCCTCGTCCGGTGTCAGACCGTTGCGGTCAGTGCCTGCGATCCGTCCTTCCCCCCCCAGTACATCGCGATGCCGAGCGCGCCATTGGCGTTTATCTGATGGCCGTTGGCCACGTTTTGCTGGCCGATCCAGGCCGTTTGACGAAAAGTTAAGACGAGCCTGCCAAAATGGTCCGCATGATTCAGGGGGATCGAATGAAAGCCAGGTTGTTGATCGTTGTTGCCGTCCTCGCGTTGACGGCATGTGCCACTACTACGTCGCCAACCGGCCGCCGACAGGTGGTGGGAGGCGTGTCGCAAGAACAGCTCGACCAGCTGGGCGCGCAGTCGTTCGCGCAGACAAAGGCCAAGGAAAAAGTCAGCACCGACGGCAAGCAGAATGCTTATGTCCAGTGCGTGGTCAATGCACTGGTGGCGCAGTTGCCGCCGCAGTGGCGCGACACCAAGTGGGAGACGGCGCTGTTCGTTGACGACGAGGCCAATGCCTTTGCCCTGCCCGGCGGCAAGGTCGGGGTCAACACCGGCATCTTCACCGTTGCCAAGACCCAGGACCAACTGGCCGCCGTGCTGGGACACGAAATCGGGCATGTGATCTCGCGCCACCACGAGGAGCGCATCACCCGTCAGCTCGGCACACAGACCGGCCTGGGCATCATTGGCGCACTCGCTGGTGCGGCCTACGGCGACGGCGCGGCCAGCGCGGTGAATCAGGTCGGCGGCATGACCGCGCAGACCGTGTTCCTGCTGCCCGGGTCGCGGACCCAGGAGAGCGAAGCCGACGTGGTCGGTCAGCGCTTGATGGCGCAGGCCGGCTTTGACCCGGCTCAGGCGGTCACGCTGTGGCAGAACATGATGGCTGCCAGCGGCAACCGTCAGCCGCAATGGCTGTCTACCCACCCTGACCCGACCAACCGCATCCGCGAGCTGCAGGCCGACGTCAACCAGCTCGAACCGGTGTATCAGCAGGCACGGCAGGCCGGACGCGCTCCGCGATGCGGCTAGGTCCTGCCGCGGTGACGCTGCAATCGATGCTATCGGGCATTCAAAATCGCCAAGGTTGGCGCTGTATCCGCCTCTTACATCGGCGCGCAGTGCCCACCGCACGCTCACTTCCGATGTCTTACCGTTAGCCGCCCTAAGCAACTGTCTCCTGTCCCGATTGACGCACCACAACATGGAAACCGTTTTCGGGAACTGAGACTTTCTGCTAAGTTTGCCGGCTCAGATTTTTCGTACAGCTTCCATTCCGCTTTTCGCACCGCCCAACGGCGGCTCGTCCGAGGTGAAACATGAAACTGCTCAACCGCAAGCAAGCCCTGTTGTCCCTGTTCATCGCAGCGTCCCTGGGCGGGGCTGTCGTCACCGATGCGGTCGCGCAGTCGGACCGCTCTTCCGAGCGCGCCGCGCGTAAGTCCAAGGGCAACGGCAAGGCCGAAGAGCTGTACCCGCAGTCGACCCGTCAGGCCCCGACGATCAAGCCGTCGTCCAAGTTGAGCAGCAAGCTGCAGAAGCTGATCGAAACCTTCAACAAGGGCGAGGACTACCCGGGCGTGCGCAGCCAGGCCGATGAAATCCTGGCCAACAGCGCTGCCAACGAAGCCGACAAGGCGCTCGCCGCCCAGCTCGCTGCGCAGGCCGCCTACAACCTGGACGACACCGCTGGCGCCAAGAAGTACCTGCAGCAGGCCATTGGCCTGAATGCGCTGGACAACAACGGCCAGTTCCAGTCGATGCTGATGCTGGCGCAGTTGCAGATGCAGGACGACCAGCAGGCCGAAGGTCTGGCCACGCTGGACAAGTATCTGGACGAGAGCAAGTCGCAGCGTCCGGAAGATCTGATCCTCAAAGGGCAGGCGCTGTACCAGGCCGAGCGCTACAAGGAAGCGATTCCGGTGCTGAAGCAGGCCATCGCCGCCTCGCCCGAGCCGAAGGACACCTGGAACCAGCTGCTGATGGCGTCCTACGCCGAAGCCGGTCAGACCGGTGAAGCCGTGGCTGCCGCCGAGGCGCTGGCCGCCAAGACGCCCAACGACAAGAAGGCCCAGCTCAATCTGGCCAGCATGTACATGCAGGCCGATCAGATGGACAAGGCCGCCGGCGTCATGGACAAGCTGCGCGCGGCCGGGCAGTTGACCGAAGAAAAGGAATACAAGCAGTTGTATTCCATCTACGCCAACACCGAGAACAAGGAAAAGGATGTCATCGCGGTGATCAATGAAGGTATGCAAAAAGGCATCCTCAAGCCCGATTATCAGACATACCTTGCGCTGGCTCAGTCCTATTACTACGGCGAAGACGTGCCGAAGGCGATCGAGAACTGGCAGAAAGCCGCACCGCTTTCCAAGGACGGCGAGACCTATCTGAATCTGGCCAAGGTGCTGCATTCGGAAGGTCGCATCCCGGAGGCCAAGCAGGCCGCACAGCAGGCGATCGCCAAGGGCGTTAAAAAACCCGAAGACGCCAAGAAGATCATCAACCTGAAGTAAAAAAAGAAAATAAACCCCCGAAATCCCTGTGTTTTTAGTGGTTACAGGACTCGGGATTGGTATAAGCTTGGGAGTTCCTGCGGTGTCAAAGCCGTCCGAAAACCTGGGGATCATCACAGTGATCCGGGCCCCCACTGAAAGAGCCATTGGCGCATGACGGAACAACTCGTTATCCACAGGCATGACTATGATGCCGGGAACCAGGGTCTGAGCTGGGCCCGCATTATCGGTATTGCTTTTGTAATTGCCCTGCACCTCACTGCACTGATGATGTTGCTGATTCCTGCAGTGGCGCCGAAGGCTCCGGCAGAGAAGGAGCGCACCACCATGGTTACCCTGGTGGATGCACCGCCTCCTCCCCCGCCGCCGCCGCCGCCGCCGCCGCCGGAAGACAAGCCGCCACCGCCGGTCAAGAATCTGTCGCCGCCGAAGCCGTCACCGGTTCCGCCGCCGCCGGAAGCACCGGTCGTCGATGTTCCCGAACCGCGTCCTAGCGATATCGTCACGCCGCCGAGCCCACCGTCTCCGCCGCAACCGCCGAGTGACATCGGCGCCAGTGTCGATATCTCGTCCAAGAACATGAACCCGCCGAAGTACCCGCCAGCAGCGTTCCGTGCCGGCGTCCAAGGTGAGGTCATCCTGATCGTGGATGTGGATGCGAGCGGCAACGTGACCAATGTGTCGGTCGAAAAGTCCAGCCGCAACCGCGACCTTGACCGTGCCGCGATGGACGCAGCACGCAAGTGGAAGTTCAACGCCTCCACTGTCAACGGGCAGAAAGCCGCCGGACGTGTCCGCGTCCCGGTCAACTTTGCTCTGAACTGATCCCACGGGCCGGCCACGGCCGGCCCAGGATCCTGTCTTCCTTTCGCTCCACCCTTCATCACCACACACAACAAAGGTAAGCGTCATGCTGCAGGAATTCTTTATCGCCGCCGCTGCAGGGGGCTCCAATCCGTCGGCCGCACTTTCGCAGATGGGCTTCGAGCACCTGATCACCGAAATGACCTCGAGCCCGGGCGACTTTGCCGTGTCTTGGGTCGTGTTGATCACCCTGATCGCCATGTCCGCCGCCTCCTGGTACTGGACTGTCATCAACATCTTCCGCGCCACCCGCCTGAAGAGCGCGGCTGACCGCGTCACCACCGCGTTCTGGGATGCCCCGAATGCGCAGGACGCGATTCGCGCCATGGAAGAACAGCCGGCTTCCGAGCCGTTCTCGAAGATCGCGCTGGACGCAGCCCAGGCTGCTGCTCACCACCAGCGTGCCGAAGGCAGCACCGGTGGTCTGGGCGAGAGCCTGAGTCGTTCGGAGTTCGTCGACCGCGCCCTGCGTCAGGCCGTGACCCGCGAAAGCACCAAGCTGCAGTCGGGCATGACCCTGCTGGCCACCGTCGGTGCGACCGCGCCGTTCGTCGGTCTGCTCGGTACCGTGTGGGGCATCTACGGCGCGCTGATCAAGATCGGTGCAACCGGTTCGGCCTCCATCGACGCCGTTGCCGGCCCGGTGGGTGAAGCGCTGATCATGACCGCGATCGGTCTGTTCGTCGCCATCCCGGCCGTGTTCGCGTTCAACTTCTTCTCCAAGGTCAACAGCTCGGTGATCGCCAAGTTCGACACCTTTGCCCATGACCTGCACGACTTCTTCGCCACCGGTTCGCGCGTTCGCTAATCCGGTAGTAAAGAACGCCTTCGCAACGATTTAGACGGAGCCCGTTATGGCCTTCAGTAGTGGAAACAGCGGTGGCCCGATGGCCGACATCAATGTGACGCCCCTGGTGGACGTCATGCTGGTGCTGCTGATCATCTTCATCATTACGGCACCGCTGATGTCCCACAAGGTCAAGGTGGAGCTGCCAGAGGCCAACTTGATCCAGAAGGAAGATGCGGAGAAACGCGCCGCGCCGATCACTCTGGCTGTCAAGGAAGATGGGTCGCTGTACTGGAACGACGAGCCGATCTCCAAGGAAGCCCTGGAGTCGCGCCTGTCCACCGCAGCACAGCAGACCCCGCAGCCGCCGCTCAATCTGCGCGGCGACCGCACGACCAAAATGCGTACGATCAACGAGATCACCAAGATCGCGCAGGGTCAGGGCATGTTGGACGTCGGTTTTGTTGCAACCAAAGTGAAGGGGCAGTAAGCCATGGCATTTAGTACTGGTGGAGGCCGTGGGCCGATGGCCGACATCAACGTCACGCCCCTCGTGGACGTGATGCTGGTGCTGCTGATCATCTTCATTGTGACCGCGCCGATCATGACGTATCCGATCGCCGTGGATCTGCCGCAGCGGGTGCTGAACCCGCCACCGCAGACGACTGAGCCGCCGCCGCCGATCGAGTTGCGTATCGACGCCAGCAACCAGGTGTTCTGGAACAACAGCCCGACGCCGGTTGATCAGTTGCAGCAGAAGATGGAAGAAGTGGTCCAGGCCGATCCGACCAATCAGCCGGAACTGCGCATCGATGCAAATCAGGATGCGGAGTACGAGGTGATGGCGAAGGTGCTGGCCGCTGCGAAGAACTCGCAGATGAAGAAAATCGGTTTCATGCAGCAGTAAACGCATCTGCAATACCGCAACACAACAGTCATGACGCGACTGCAACGCCACCGGAAACGGTGGCGTTTTTTTATGCCTGCTCCTGTGGGTTGGTGCCTGCGAACCTGCGATCTCACCGACGCGATCGCGTGCGAACAGCAGATGGACACTTTGCCTTGCAGTGCAAGATACCGAGAGTCTGCAGCAGCGGTTTGATGCAGTGGATTATTCGGTGCATATACGTGCAAACCGAAACGACTTTCTCGCTTCGAGATACCCTTTGCTTCATCCGCACCGCTCGTTGAAGTGGCGGTTACCCATCATGCGGGCAAGACGGTACATGTGTGTACAGACATCTGGCGTTGCGCAGAGACAACTAAAAGCCAGTTAGAGAGCAACGTCGGATGGGTACACATCTAATGCAACTGAAGGCGGCTTTTTCGCTTCGAGATTCCCTTTACTTAATCCGCACCGCTCGTTGAAGTGGTGGTGGTTACCCATCATGCGGGCAAGACAGTGCATGCGTGTACAGACGTCTGGAGTTACGTAGAGCCAACTAAAAGCCAGCTAGAGAGCAACCTCGGATGTGTACGCATCACGGATCAACACGTTTAGGCGATCAGCTAGAAGCTAGCTAACAACAACACATTGCATGCGGCCGGACCACGAACGCACACGTTTATGCCATTGGCTGTGCGTCTGCTTGGACACGTGGTTCTTCGCAGAAACACCCCGCTCCCACGTTCAAGGCCGTTAGTGCTGAGACCTGTCTCGATGCCTATTCCATGGCGTCTTTCCAGGTGTATGCTCGGCCATGCAGCCCCCACGATCACAGCACCGGAGGCAGTCATGGCTTTCAGTACAGCAGGGACTCGGGGACCACTGGCGGAGATCAATGTCACGCCGCTGGTGGATGTCATGTTGGTGTTGTTGATCATCTTTATCGTCACCGCGCCGATGGTGACGCGCACGATGACGCTGGATCTGCCGCAGTCCACCCGCCAGCCGCGCGTGCCGCTGGAGCCGCCTGCCCCGATTGCCTTGCGGCTTGATGCCGACGGCCAGGTGTTCTGGAATGCCAGCCCGGTGAGCTTGCAGGATCTGCAGTCGCGTTTGATCGAACAGATGCGCGAGACGGCCGGCAATCAGCCGGAGCTACGTATCGCTGCCAACCAGGAGGCCGAATATGCGGTTCTGGCCAAGGTGCTTGCAGCAGCCAAGAATGCGCAGGTAGAGCGCATCGCTTTCGTGCAATAGACCGCAGGTGCCTGCGCGGTGCGGTGCGGTGCAGGTCATCAAAGGCTCACGCGGCGTCTCTCGATGCGCTGCGTGAGCCGCATCGCAATGAATGCCGAGGCAGCGCAGCACCGTTCGTCTATCTCACTGGCTTGCCGTAGCGCATCGTTGGCAGCGTGATGGGCCGGCGGTTACACGCTGTGTGGGTTGATGCTCAGCCGCAGTAGCGGGGTATCCATCGCCCGTCGTGGCGCCAGCCGGCGTTTCACCCTGCACTGACCTGTCTGCCGCCAACCGGCAAGACGGCCTGGCGAGAAGATTTGGCAGACCTAGAGCGGTTAACAGACTAGCGCGGCAGACAAACCGATTGCGCAGCCAACCAGCTGGCACGGCTGGCGCTTGGCGCTGCAAGTATCACGTGTGCGTTTCGGTTCTGAGTACGCCGCGTAAACCCATCTGACGACGGCTCACCACATTCTGTTGGCAGTTTTGGAAGGTGCACGCAAGCGTCGCTGCAATGCGCATCGCCTACCGCCTACCGCCTACCGCCTACCGCCACCAACCAGTGCGCCGCGCAAGGTTGGCAAACCAAACACCGAATAGGAAAATACCGCTACGAAAACAGCGCGCCGTTGCCTACGCCTGCCTGCCGACGCCGCCCAGCAGCTGCACATACGCCCGCACGGTCGCATCCAGGCCTGCATACAAGGCCTCGCTGATCAGCGCGTGGCCGATCGACACTTCCAGCACGCCGGGCACGGTGGCGAGAAAATCGCCAAGGTTGGCTTGCGACAGATCATGCCCCGCATTGATTCCCAAGCCTGCGGCGGTGGCACGTCGCGCGGCGTCGGCAAACAGGGCCAGTTCGGTCTGCGGCTGCCCGCTGGCATGTGCGTGCGCGTACGGACCGGTGTACAACTCGATACGGTCTGCACCCAGTGCGGCAGCCTGGTCAAGACGCGGATTGCCGGCATCCACAAACAGGCTGACGCGGCTGCCAAGCGCCTTGAACGCAGTGATCAGTTCGCACAGCTGAGCGGTGTCCTGCGCAAAATCGAAACCGTGGTCGGAGGTCAGCTGCCCATCGCTGTCGGGTACCAAGGTGACCTGCTCCGGGCGTGTGGCACCGCACAGCTCCAGCAGCCCGGGATAGCCGGCGCGCGGCGGTGCAAACGGGTTGCCTTCGATATTGAACTCGACACCGTGCTCGCGCGTCAGTGCGCTCAGCGCCAGCACATCGTCGGCACGGATATGCCGCTGATCCGGACGCGGATGCACGGTAATGCCATGCGCGCCGGCGGCGATGCAGGTGCGGGCCGCCTGTACCACGTCCGGGTCGTGCCCACCGCGGGAGTTGCGCACAACCGCGATCTTGTTGACGTTGACGCTGAGCTGGGTGGTCACGACATCGTTCTCTACGCTTGCGGCTCGCCGTCGCGGGATGCTGCCAGCGCTGCGGCCTTGCGGGCCTCGGCCAGCTCACGCAGCCGGCGCAGTTCAGCCGGGTCGATCATGCTGCTGGTGTCGCGCTGGGTATCGTCCATGCGCGCGGCAAACCAGCCGCGGGTCCACAACAGCAGCAGCAGCAACGCCACCAATAGCGACACCACCAGCAACCACACGTGCGGCGTGCTGAAAGCCAGCACCAGCGCACCCAGTGCCATAAGCAGAAACAGCCAGTGCATGACGAGCTCCCCAATGAGTGGCGGCAGTGTAGCGCCGCGCCCGCTCTGGTTCCACGTGGGACGGGCGCGGCTTAGAGCAACGGCGACAGCAGCCGTGCGAAGGCTTCGGGCAGGCGCGAGCGCCAGAGCGGACGGCGATGCACAAAGCGCACTTCCTGCGCCTGTTGCATGTCGGTGTCGATCATCCCGGCCAGCTCGGCGGACACCGCCTGATCGCGAAACAGCATCGACAACTCGAAATTCAGCCGGAAGCTACGGCTGTCGAAATTGGCGCTGCCGACAATGCAGACCTCGTCGTCGGCCAGCAGCGCCTTGGTGTGCAGCATGCGCGGGCCGTACTCGTAGATGCGCACGCCGGCTTCGAGCAGTTCGTCGAAATACGAGCGCGCGGCATAGGTGACCAGGCGCGAGTCGCTGACGCGCGGCACCAGCAGGCGCACGTCCAGGCCGCCCAGCGCGGCCGAGGTCAGCGCCATGCGCGCGGCCTCGCCGGGAACGAAATACGGCGTGACCAGCCAGACCCGGTGCTTGGCCTCGTGGATGGCGGCGACCATCAGGCGGTGGATGGCTTCCCACGAGGAATCCGGGCCGGACACCAGCACCTGTGCATCCACCGAGCCCTGCGCCCGCGTGGGCACGTCTTCAGGCCAGAGCTGCTGGCCGTGGAAGGCGGCGCGCTCCTGCCGGGTGGCATACAGCCAGTCTTCCAGGAAGACCAGCTGCAGGCTGCGCACCACATGGCCCTGCAGGCGCACATGCAGGTCGCGATAGGCATCGCTGCGCACCTGCTCGTTCTCTTCGTCTGTGACGTTGATGCCGCCGGTGAAGCCGATGTGGCCGTCGACCACCAGCAGCTTGCGGTGGGTACGCAGGTTCAGCCACGGCCGCTTGAAGGGCTTGAGGAACTGCGATGGATGGAACCAGGCGGTTTCCACCCCCGCATCGCGCAGCGTGCGCAGCGCGCGCCGGGTCATCGCCGAGGAGCCGATCGCGTCCATCAACAGGCGCACCTTCACCCCGGCGCGGGCGCGTTCCATCAGCGCATCGCAGATCGCGGTGCCGCTGTGGTCGGGCTGGAAGATGTAGTACTCCAGATGGATGTGGTCGCGAGCGCTGCGGATCGCTTCGATGATGGCCGCATACGTCGCCGCGCCATCCACTAGCCAATGCACTTCGGTGGCGCTGCTCGGCGCCAGCCCGGTGGTGGACTGGGCGATCTTGGCCAGCTCGGTGCAATCGGCATCCGGCGGGCAGACGCTGCTGTAGCTTTCCATCCCCGAACGCGAGCGCCCACGCCGCAGCCGCTGGCGTTTCACTTTTTGCGGGCCAAGCCAGTAATAGATCAGCAGCCCCAGGTACGGCAACGCGGCCAACGACAGCACCCAACTCAGCGTGGCCACCGGCTCGCGCTTCTGCAGCACGATCCAGCTGGCGATCCACAGCAGGTAGAGCACGTAGGCGGCGAGGAGGAGCGCTTCGAGATGGGGAATGTTGGCCAGCCAATCCCACGCGCCCTGAGCAAGTGCGAGCATGCGCGGATTCTACGGCGCGTCCGCCTTGCTGCGATGACCGTGGCGCCAATGCGGTGGCGCATCGACACCGGCCTGAAAGCTTCATTGTGTCGAACGCCTGGTCGCGGCGTATGAGACCTGCCGGTCGTACGATGCGCTGATGGCAAGCGCAATCAAGGGCCGGGGTGCGACCGGTTATCTGCCCGGACGGTTCGAGGTCACCACCGAGCAGGCGGTTGACGATGGCTGGCACGTGGACGACAGCGAGGAGTTCGCTGCGGGCGTCCTGCGCACGCAGGTCACCGAGGAAACCGCGCGCAGCATCATCAGCCGCAACCAGTCGCCGGACATCGGCTTCTCGCAATCGGTCAACCCATATCGCGGCTGCGAGCACGGCTGCAGTTACTGCTTTGCGCGGCCCTCGCACGCGTATCTCAATCTGTCGCCCGGGCTGGATTTCGAGACCAAGCTGTTCGCCAAGACCAACGCACCGGACCTGCTGCGGCTTGAGTTGGCGCGGCCAAGCTATGTGCCCAGCCCGATCGCGCTGGGCATCAATACCGATGCGTATCAGCCGATCGAGCGCAAGCGCGCACTGACGCGGCAATTGATCGAAGTACTGTGGGAAACGCGGCACCCGTTCACGCTGATCACCAAAAATGCGTTGGTGACGCGCGATCTGGATCTGCTTGCACCGTTGGCGCGCGAGAATTTGGTCAACGTGTATTTTTCGGTGACCACGTTGGACCCGCAGGTGTCGGCCAAGTTGGAGCCGCGCGCCTCCGCACCGCATGCGCGTCTGCGCGCGATGCGCACCTTGCACGAGGCCGGCGTGCCGGTGGGCGTGATGGCCGCGCCGGTGATCCCGTGGATCAACGACCATGAGCTGGAAGCGATTCTGCAGGCCGCTGCCGATGCGGGTGCGAGCAGTGCCGGCTATGTGCTGCTGCGGTTGCCGCACGAAGTGGCGCCCTTGTTCCGCGACTGGCTGCAGACCCATCACCCGCAGCGCGCCGCGCATGTGATGAGCACCATCCAGCAGCTACGCGGCGGCAAGGACTACGACAGCACCTTCGGCACCCGCTTCCGTGGGCAAGGCGTGTATGCCGACCTGCTGGCGCGCCGCTTTGCGCTCGCGCATCGCCGCGCAGGATTCGAAATGCGCGCGATGCCGGCACTGGACTGCAGCGCCTTCCGCCGCCCCGCTCCGCCAGCCAAGCCGGTGCCCGACTCGCCGCAGGGGCAGTTGTTCTAGGGGCGGGGATTGGGGAGTGGGGATTGGGGATTCGCAACGGCAACGGCGCTTCGAGCGATCAGTTCCGCTTGGCTGATATGAAACGTTTGCGATGTCTGGGGCGATCTGGTTGATCGCGATGAACGTGCTGTTGTCACTCGCGCAGACACGCGGATCAATCCAAGACGGCTGTTCTGGCAGTAGCAATCAGCCATAGGAATGAAAGCCGCCAAGCAACATCAACGACGCGCCGCCGTTGCCGTTGCGATTCCCGATTCCCCACTCCCGATTCCCTATTCCCCGCCGTAAAGCGCCTGCGCCGATTGGAACAGGATCCAGCTGGTGGCGATGAATTTGTCGCCGCCGACCGGGCGGTTGCCGCGGTGGGTGTGGGTGAAGGCAGTGGGGGCGATCAACAGGCTGCCGGTGCGCGGGCGGGCCTTGCGTTGCTGGAACAGGAATTCGGTTTCGCCCTGCTCGAAGTCTTCGTTGAGGTACAGCGTCCACAGCAGGTGCCGATGCAGCGTGTCGGCACTGGCATCGCGTGGATACAGCTCGCAATGCCAATACGGGTAGCCGCCCTGGTCGGCGGTGTACCACTGCAGATTGATCGCGCCCGGACGCAGGCAGGTGCGCGCCAGATCGCCCAGCGCCTGGTCGCTCATCTGCGCGATGTCCTCGGCCACCAGCCGATGCGGTGTGCCGTCGGCGGTGGTGACCTGCAGCATCAACGGCGAGATCAGCGCCTGCGGATACTGGCGCAGATAGGTCAGCACGCCGTCGAACACCGCCTGTTGCAGGCGGCTTTCCACTTCGGCCCACTCGGCCACACCGCTGATGCGCAGATCACGACTGTGTTTGAGTTCGGGAAACACGCCGCCACCGATGCGGCCCGGATGCAGCTGCTGACTGTCGCGCATGCGCTGCACGATCGCCGCGCAATCGGCGGCCGCCACGGCGTTGTCGGTGATCTGGATAAAATCGGGTTGGCTCATGCGCACGACCATAGCAATGTAAACGCGCTGCGGTAAGCAGCCTGATCAGAGGATTTCCAATACTTCGAGCCTCCTGCATTGGCGCTCGGAAGTCCGCGCGCCTTCGATCACCGTGCTGCGTCGGCGGAATGTCGCCCATCACTGATCGCCGTCGCTTTGTTAGGTCGGCGGCGTCGCACTGTGATTGCGGAGATGACGCAGCCCCAAACGGCCAGCAGCAAGATCACCGCGCAACGCGTCTGTCGATGCAGCTTATCGGCCCAGCCGCCCAGTGTGTCCACGCACCATTCCAACGCACAGCCGCCCAAAGAAAAACCCCGCCGAAGCGGGGTTTTTCATCACACAACGCGGTTTGCGACGATCAGAACTTGTAGTTGATCGAGGCAGCCAGGATGTTGCCCTGCACATCGTAGCTACCCGCCAGGCGGTCGCCGGTGGCGCTGCGGGTGTCGCTGGTGGGGTCACTGACAAACAGGTGGGTGTAACCGAAGTTGTATTCGGCCTGCTGCGACGGACGCCAGCTCAGACCCAGCGAGACCCACTTGCGGCTGGCATCGGGCACGCGCACGTCACGGTGCTCGGCGGTGGTCGGGGTCTGGTCGTAGGCCAGGCCGCCACGCAGGGTCAGCGTTTCGCTCATGCGGTAGTCGGCACCGATCGAGGCGAAGGTGGTGTCGCGGTAGGAGAAGTCCAGCACGCTGTTGGGCTGATTGGACGCGAAGTCCACGGTCACCTGGTCGAACTTGCTCCAGGCGGTGCGGGTGACGTCGGCCATGATCGACCACTGCTCGTTCACGTTGTGCGTGAAGCTGGCGGTGGCGCTGGCGGGCAGCGTGACGGTGGCACGGCCCTTGGTGTCGATGAAGGTGCCCGGTGCGGCCACGCCCAACACGGCAGCGGCATTACCCGGCGTGGTGAAGTCGGCATCACCGTCGGTGATCTTGTGCTCCACTTCCGAGCGGTAGCTGAAGCCGATGTGGGTGTTCTCGTCGATGCTGAACAAGCCACCGAGGGTGAAGCCCACTTCGGTGCTGTTGCCCTTGATGCGCGAGTAGCCGTCGGCGCTGCCCGGCGCAAAGCCCGGCGCACGGCGCGCGGCAAGGATGCTGCCGAAGTCCACCGCGTTGCCCAGATCGATATCCAGACGCTCGGCGAACACCGAGGCGCCGAAGGACACGTACGGGTTCACGTCGTAGGAGAACGCGACATTGAAGTCGATCGCCTGCAGCTCGGTCTTGGTGCCGTGGTAGCGGCCCACCCAGTCACGGTCGTATTCGGTCTTGAAGCCGAACGGCACGGTGAGCGAGGTGCCCAGGTGCATGTTGTTGTTCTCGCCGAACGGCACGTGGAAATACATCGCCGGGACCGGCGCGATCGTGCCAGCGTCGCCGCCGTTGCCGCCGGACACCGGGGCGCCGTTGGCGTAGTTGCCGCTCTCGGGCTTGAACTTGGCCGAAAAGTGGATGGCGCTGACGTCGGCCTGGAACAGGCGACCGTCCAGCTGGCGCATGCCGGCCGGGTTGTTGACGATGATCGAGGCGTCGTCCGGGGCGCTGCCCGAACCTGCGAATGCGCGGCCGAGGCCCTTGGCGCTGTTTTCCTTCAGCTGGAATGCGGCGCCGTGCGCCTGGCCAACGGCCAGAACGCCAGCGATACCAACAGCCAGCAGGGTGGCGCGGCTCAGAGTGGAAGCGGTAGACATGAGTTGTAGCTCTCCGGATAAAGACTGCAATGGTCGGTTCAGCGCCCGCGCCCAGCACCAATCCAGTGCCTGGAGCGCGCCGGAGACCCCCCCCCGACATACGACGCCGTACGCAGTATACCCACCACGATTAACCGAACAATAACGACTTGCGTCCTGAACACGCGGTTGGGTTGGGGCTGGGTTCAGGCCCGTGGACCGGCTATTGTGCGTCTCCGATGTTCGTTTCCCTCCCCTCCCGCAAGAAACCCACCCCGCGCTGGGCGGTGCCGCTGTTGTTCGCCACGGTGTGGCTGGCCTATCTGTGGTCGATCAGCCGGCCGGGCGAAGCGCGCAATACGCTGTGGCTGGACTGGGGCGCGCTGTCCAGTGGCGTCTCCAATCTGGGCGACTGGTGGGCGACCTTGCGCGATGGCAGCGTGCTGCGGCTGTTCACGGCGTTGTTCCTGCACGCCGATTGGTCGCATCTGCTCGGCAACCTGGTGTTCCTGCTGATCTTCGGGCTGCCGGCCGAGCGCATCCTGGGGCCGTGGCGCTTGCTGCTGCTGTTTCTGGTGGGCGGCGCGGCCTCCAACCTGGCGGCGATCTTTGCGATCGGCACACCGGACCGGGTGATCATCGGCGCCTCCGGCGCGGTGTCGGCGTTGATCGGCACCTACCTGGCGTTGTTCCCCGGCGCCAAGCTGGGCGTGGTGCTGCCGCTGGGCTTGTTTCTGGAATTCATCCGCGTGCCGGCACCGCTGCTGATCGGTGCCTGGGCACTGCTGCAGGTGGTGTTCGCCTACATCGGCCCGGCGTTCGGCATGGTGGCGTGGTCGGCGCACATCGCCGGCTTCCTGTTCGGCATCGTCTACGGGCTGTATGTGCGCGCGGCCATCGCGCGACGGTTGCGCAAGCGCCACGGGTTTTAGCGCGGCAAGCGACGCATCGGGGAAGCAGGCGTGTGGCGGGCCAACGCGCGTACGCTGCGTCCATCGCAATGGCGCGCCTATAATCGGCACATGTCCAAGCCCTTGTACAAAGTCACCTTTCTTAATCACGGCAAGGTGTACGAGCTCTACGCGCACGAAGTGACCGGCAGCCATCTGTGGGGCTTCAACCAGATCGGCGAGCTGGTGTTCGACGTGCACGACGGCCTGGTGGTCGATCCCACCGAAGAACGTCTGCGCGAAGAGTTCGGCAATACCAAGACCTTGCACCTGCCGATGCAGAGCATCGTGCGTATCGAAGAAGTGGAAAAGAAAGGCCAGTCGGTGATCCGCGATGCCACCACCGGCGACAAGGTGGTGGCCTTTCCGGTGCCGACCAAGCCACGTTGATGCGCATTCTGGTGCCCGACGATTACCAGGGCTCAGTGCGTCAGCTGCCCTGTCTGCAGCGGCTGCAGGGCCATGATGTGCAGGTGCTCGGTGCATTGGCCACCGATCCCAACGAATGGGCCGAGCGCCTGGTCGAAGCCGATGCGCTGGTGCTGATCCGCGAGCGCACCCGCGTGGATGCGACGCTGTTGCGGCGGTTGCCGCGGCTCAAGCTGATCAGCCAGACCGGGCGCGTGGGCACGCATGTGGATGTGGCCGCGTGTACCGAGTTCGGGGTGGCGGTGGCTGAGGGCGTCGGCTCGCCGGTCGCGCCGGCCGAGCTGACCTGGGCGCTGATCCTGTCGGCCAGCCGCCGCCTGACCGAGTATCAGCGCGCGTTGCACCAGGGCCGCTGGCAGGCGGTCGGCGACCCCGGTCTGGGCCGATCGCTGCATGGGCGCACGCTGGGCATCTGGAGTTATGGGCGCATCGGTCAACGCGTGGCCGGGTTCGGGCGCGCGTTCGGCATGCAGGTGCTGGTCTGGGGCGGCGAAGCATCGTGCGCGCAGGCGGCGCGCGATGGGTACGCGATTGCGGCCAGTCGTCAGGAGTTGTTCGAGCGCAGCGATGTGCTGTCGTTGCATCGCCGGCTCACCGCGCAGACGCGCCATCAGGTGACCGCGCAGGATCTGGGCCACATGCGCACCGATGCCTTGCTGGTCAACACCAGCCGCGCCGAATTACTCGCACCCGGCGCACTGCTGGCCGCACTGGATGCCGGTCGGCCCGGGCAGGCGGCGGTGGATGTGTTCGAGCGCGAGCCGGTGCAGGACCCGCGCGACCCGCTCCTGCAGCACCCGCGCCTGCTGGCCACACCGCACCTGGGGTATGTGGAACGCGACAGCTACGCGCTGTACTTCGAAGCGGCCTTCGACAATGTGCTGGCCTTTGCTGCTGGCACCCCGCGCAATTTGGTCAATCCGGAAGTGCTGGCAATGACGCGCTAGCGCGTGTTTCGCGTGATGAATCGAACCACGCATGCGCGAAGACCTATGCACGCGAATGGCGCAGCGATGCGCACGCGAAC
The DNA here is from genome assembly GCF_001423585.1 of Xanthomonas sp. Leaf148. Taxonomy (GTDB): domain Bacteria; phylum Pseudomonadota; class Gammaproteobacteria; order Xanthomonadales; family Xanthomonadaceae; genus Xanthomonas. The sequence goes on from NZ_LMOP01000011.1 coordinate 141,413, forward strand.
GCATGGACAGGTTTGCAAAGGCGCTGGATTGCGTAGGACGAAGCGCGGCTAACAACACGTAGCGAGCAGTGGTCAGGTGGGTGTGGACGGCGTGGAGGAACCGGAGTGTACGAGTGGGTACATGCCGTACCGAGCACCGAGCACCTGCCGCCTGGCGGCTGCACAGTCCCTTTGTTAGCTGCTCTGAACCGGCGCCCGACACGGCGCTGCATGTCGCAGGCAACCCATGCAACTGGGCGATCCTCACAGAGCGATGATCGCCCGATCAACGCATGTCTGAGCGAGCGGGTGATTGAATGACGCACGCACGCGTCCTTCGTTTACCCGCGAAGATCTGGGCGTGGTGCGCAGCGAGGTTGCCTGCGCTATAGCGATCACCGTATCGAACAGCGTCTGGCGCCGTGCGAGCGATCGGTGCTGTCACTGACTCAGACAATGACGTTCGCCGTAGACACAGCGACGCGAGCGCGCACAGCGCGTGCTTTGCACTGGAGTCACTGCACTGGAGTCACTGAGGGATGCGGCTTCAAATTCGCTGATCGCAGCACGCAGCACGCAGCACGCATCGCGCGTCATGCAATGCATGGACAAGCTTGATCGGACACGCGGCGCGGGCATCATCCAGCCGACCCGCGCTCGCACCCTGTTCGCTGCGCTTACTTGGTCGGTTCGACTGGTGCCGGCTTATCCGTAGGCGCGGCCGGTTCGGCAGGTGTCTGCTTGTCGGCAGGTGCTGCGGGCTTGGCCGGGTCAGCCGGGGTGGCTGGCTTGGTTTTTTCCGTAGGCGCTGCCGGCTTGGCTGGGTCAGTTGGCTTGGCCTTGTCGGTGCCCGCCGGATGCGCTGCTGCCGGCTTCGGCTCGGAGGCTGCCTTGGTGGCCGCCCTCGCCTTCTGTGCGGACTGGGCTTTTGCCTTGAGCGCGGCTTGCGCCTTGGCGGCCGAGCCGGGCTGCTTGAGCTCGGCCAGCGCTGCGGTGATCGGGCCATCGCCAGGCAATACATCGCCGGCGCTATAGCCCTCTTCGCCCTCGGCATCGCCGCGCAGATGGCCCGGCAAGGTGGCTTCGCTGAAATCGGCCAGGCTGGCCGGCACGTCGGCATCGCCGGGCTGCGGTTCGGGAGTGAGCATCACTTCCGGCACGATGCCGCTGGCCTGGATCGACTTGCCGCTGGGGGTGTAATAGCGCGCGGTGGTGAGCTTGACCGAGTCGCCGTTATCCAGCGGCAGCACGGTCTGCACCGAGCCCTTGCCGAAGGTGCGGCTACCGATGATGCGCGCGCGCTGGTTGTCGCGCAGCGCACCGGCCAGTACTTCGGAGGCGCTGGCCGAGCCGGCGTCTACCAGTACCACCACCGGTGCACCGCCGAGCAGATCGCCCGGAGTGGCATCGAACTTGGCGTCGCTGATCGAGATACGCCCGCGGGTGCTGACGATGTTGCCCTTGTCGAGCAGATCGTCGGCCACCTGCACCGCCGAGGTCAGCAGACCGCCCGGGTTGCTGCGCAGATCCAGCACCAGCCCGCGCAGTTTCCCGCCGGCCTGCAGCTGCTTGAGGTTCTTCTGGAAATCGGCGCCGGTATCGGCCTGGAAGGTGCTGATGCGGATGTAGCCGTAGCCCGGCTCCAGCAGCTTGCTGCGCACGCTGGCCACGCGAATGGTCTGGCGCTGCAGGGTCACATCGAACGGCTTGGGCGCCTTGTCGCGCACGATGGTCAGGGTGACCTTGCTGCCGGATTCGCCGCGCAGCGGTTCCATCGCCTTGCTGGCGTCGATCGGCTTGCCGTCGATGGCCACGATCACATCGCCTGCGCGGATGCCGGCGCGCGCCGCCGGGGTGTCGTCGATCGGCGCGATCACCTTGAGCGTGTTGTCCTGTTGCTGCAGCAGCTCCACGCCAATGCCGTCATAGGCGCCGGTGGCCTGTTCGTCGAAGGCTTCGGCATCTTCCTTGTCGAAATAGGTGCTGTGCGGGTCCAGGTCAGAGAGCAGGCCGCGCACCGCGGCGTGCATCAGCTTCTTGTCTTCGACCGGGTCGACATAGGCCTGCTTGACCGCGTTGTACACCGCCACGAAGCGACGGATTTCGTCCAGCGGTACCTTGGAGACGGCGGCTTCATTGGCTTCCGGATCGTCCGCAGCGGCCTGGGCGGCGGCGGGACGGGCGGTCTGCGCCCAACCAGGCGACGCGAACAAGGCCAGCGACAGGGCAACGGACAGGACGGCTACGCGCATGAAGCACTCCGACAAAGAGATAAGACGCTCCGCACGACGGAGCTGACCGGATTATGCGCGAAGCAGCGGTAAATCCGCGTTGAATTACGCGCGTGTTGCGTGGGCAGTTCGGTGGCGGCCAGCTGGCTGGCGACCGAAGCACGGATGTTTGACGCATTGGTGCGGCCGGGCATCTGCAACTCGAGTGCGGCGAGCGTGCAGCGCACGGGTGTCTGCTCGCACCCGGCCGCCAACCGCCAACTGCGGCGCCATGCGCTGCTTCGATGTGCAGCCGGACAGTGCCGCGATGAAAGCATTGCCGGGGTGGCCGGCAAAGCCGCAGCGGCGAAACGCGCTGCATCGCTGCGATGTCGTCGCCACGTGTTGGTGAGCAGCGCCTGGCCGCTGCGGTGACCGCGGCGCGCTGCGAGGACGCACAGACGCTGATCACCGACCGCGGCAGCGACCGGCAGCACGGCTGCGAGCTCCGCGATGCGCCGCCTCGGCACCCGCTCACCGCACGCAGCGACTAGCGCCGTTGCAACCAGCTCGATGGGTCGACCGGCTGCCCATTGCGCCGCAATTCGAAGTACAGCGCCGGCACGCCCTGCCCGCCCGAACTGCCGACCTTGGCCACCGCTTCGCCGCGCTTGATCGCCGCACCGGCATCGCGCAGCAAGGTGTCGTTGTGCGCGTACAGGCTCATGTAGCCGTTGCCGTGGTCCACGATCAGGATCATGCCGTAGCCGGTCATCCAGTCGGAAAACACCACCGTGCCGTCGGCCACCGCGGTGACCGTGCTGCCCTTGGGCGCGCCGATCAGCACGCCTTTGCTGGTGTGACCGTCGGGCAGTGTGGCGTTGAAGCGTGCCAGCAGATTGCCCGCCACCGGCCAGCTGAGCCCACCGACCTTGGGCGCCGGTGCGCTGGCGATGACCTTGGGCGGGGTCTTGCCGGGACGCTCCGGGCGATCGGTCTTGCCGCGCTTGGCCTGTGCGGCGGCTTCGGCGGCCGCGCGCTTTGCAGCCGCGCGGCGTTCGGCTTCGGCCTTGGCCGCGGCCGCACGCAGATTGGCGAGCAGTTGCTCCAGCGACTTGGCATCCTGGCCCAGCGCCTTTTCGCGCTCGGCACGTTGTTTGTAGCGATCGTCCAGCTGCGCCACGGTGGCCGCCTGCTGCGAACGGTCCTTCTGCAAGGTGGCGGCCTGTGCCTTTTGTTGCGCGCGCGCCGCATCCAGCGCCTGGCGCCGGGTGGCGATGTCCTGTTCCACCTTGGTCAGCGCATCCAGCTGCGTGGTCAGCGCGTGGATCCGCTGCGCGCGTGCGTTCTGCACGTAGCGGTGATCGGCGAGCATGCGGTTGGCATCGCCCACCGTGTCCTGCGACAGCAACACCTTCAACGGCGCGTTGCGGCCTACCTGATCGGCGGCGCGCAACAATGCGGCCAGCTGCACGCGCTGGTTCTGCAGGCCGCGCTGCAATTGCGCGCGGTCCTGCTGCAGCGTGGACAGATGCTGTTCCTGTGCGCGCATCGCCGCTTCGGTTTCGCTCAGGGCGCGCGAGGTCTTGGCGACCTTTTCGTCGGCCTGGCGCAGTTGCTGCGCCGCGGTGCCGCGCTTGCCTTCCAGCTCGCGCCGGTCGGCGCTGATGGTCTTGAGCTCATCGCGCAGCTGCTGCAGTTTGCGCTCGGTCTCGCGCTGGTTCTGCGCGCCCGCGCCGGTGCTGCCGAGCAGCATGCAGACCAACGCGGTCGTGGCCAGCCAGCTGCGCCCGACGCCGGTGGCGGAGACGAGCGGCAGACGCGGCAGCGGTGCAGGCGAAGGGGGCAACGAAAGGTCCAGTGACTTCAGGCAGGTGCGCGATTGTAGCCAAGCATGGTGTGATCGCCGCCACGCCCACGACAGACGCCACCGCGCGAGGTTCAGCATGAAGCTCCAGTATCTTCTCCTGGCATTGTCCCTGGCCTGCTCAACCGCCTGGGCCGAAGAAGGCATCAGCAAGGTCAACGGCCGCATCAGCGCCGAAGCCGGCAAGACCTACGGCGGCCTGGAAACGGTCAACGGCTCCATCGAGATCGGCGCCGGTGCGCAGACCCAGGATGTGGAAACCGTCAACGGCGGTATCACGATCGGCGATGGGGCCCGCACCGGCAGCGTGTCCACGGTCAACGGCGCCATTTCCCTGGGCCGCAAGGTCACCGTCTCCGGGGGCCTGGAAACGGTCAATGGCAGCGTGTTGGTCGAGCGCGGCAGCCAGGTCAGCGGTGGCGTGGAAACGGTCAACGGCAGTATCGGCCTGGTCGAAACCGAGCTCGGCAAGGACATCGAGACGGTCAACGGCGACATCACCGTTGGCGTGGGCTCGCATGTGCATGGCGGCATCGAGGTGACCAAGCCGAACTTCAGCTTTTCCTTCAAGCCCTCGCGCAAACCGCGCGTGGTGATCGGCCCCAAAGCGGTGGTCGATGGGCCGCTCAACTTCGAGCGCGATGTGGATCTGTACGTGCATCGCACCGCCAAGATCGGCGCGGTCACCGGTGCCACCGCACGCAGCTTCGAGTCGGACGTGGCGCCCAAGGACTGACGCGCTCACCACGCGCACGTTCTAAGATCGGGACTCCGTTGCACGAGGAGTTCCGATGCCCCGCAAGATCCTGTTGTGTCTGGCCGCGACCCTGGCCCTGGCCGGTTGCAAACGCGAATCGACCGACGCGCCGTCCGCACCGGCGGCGCAAACGCCGGCCGATGCCACGCCCAGCGCACCGGTCAGCCGGCACGCGTTCTCGCCGGAGCTGAGCACCGGCGACTTTGCCGAGCTGGTCAAGACGCTGGCCTCGGACGACTTCGAAGGACGCGGCCCGGGCACGCCCGGCGAAGAAAAGACCGTGACCTATATCCGCGACCAGATGCAGCGCATCGGCTTGCAGCCGGGTAATGGGGACAGCTGGTTCCAGGAGGTGCCGATGGTGGAAACCACCGCCGACGCGGCCACCGCCCCCAGCCTGCGCAGCGGCGAGCAGACCCGCACCCTCGCCTTCGGCACCGACATCGTGGTGGGCACGCGCACCGGCCAGCCCGAGGTCAAGCTGGACAACAGCGAGCTGGTCTTCGTCGGCTACGGCGTGGATGCGCCCGAGCAGCAATGGAACGATTACGCCGGCCAGGACTGGAAAGGCAAGACGGTGGTGATGTTCGTCAACGACCCTGGCTTCCATACCGGCGATGCCAAGTTGTTCGACGGCAAGCGCATGACCTATTACGGGCGCTGGACTTATAAATTCGAAGAGGCCGCGCGCAAGGGCGCAGCGGCGGCGTTGATCGTGCACGACACGCCCGGCGCCAGTTACGGCTGGGACGTGGTCAAAAACTCCTGGTCCGGCCCGCAATACGATCTGCCTGCCAAGGACGACCCGGACCCGCGCCTGCCGGTGCAGGGCTGGATCAGCGCCGACACCGCCAAGCAACTGTTCGCCAATGCCGGGCTGGACCTGGCACAGGCCTACAAGGACGCCAGCAAGCGCGGCTTCAAGCCGGTGCCGTTGAAGGCCAATTGGTCGGTAGATCTGAAGAGCAGCATCGCCGAAAAGACCTCGCGCAACGTGGTCGGTGTGCTGCCCGGCAGCAGCCACGCAGACGAGGCGGTGCTGTACATGGCGCACTGGGATCACCTGGGCAAGCATCCGGGCGAAACCGGCGACAACATCTACAACGGTGCAGTGGACAACGCCACCGGCGTGGCCGGCATTCTGGAAATCGCCGACGCCTTTGCGCATCAGGACCCCAAGCCGGCGCGCTCGGTGGTGTTCGTGGCGGTGACACTGGAGGAATCCGGCTTGCTCGGGTCCAAGTACTACGTGGCCAACCCGAGCTTCCCGCTGGACAAGATCGCTGCGGTGATCAACCTGGACGCGATGTCGGTGGCCGGGCGCGCACGTGATGTCACCGTGGTGGGCATGGGTAGCTCGGAACTGGAAGACATCCTCAAACCGATCGCTGCGATGCAGGGTCGCACGCTGCACGCCGAGGCCACGCCGGAAAGCGGCTCGTACTTCCGCTCGGACCACTTCAACTTCGCCAAGGCCGGCGTGCCGGCGCTGTATGCCGATGGCGGCGAAGACCTGCGCGACGGCGGCACCGCGGCCGGACGTGCGGCCGCCCAGGATTACGGCCGCAATCGCTATCACGCGCCCGGCGATGAGTACGACGCGGCGACCTGGAAGCTCGACGGCACTATCGAAGACCTGCAAGCGGTGTATGGCGTCGGCAAGGACGTGGCCGCGGGCGACCGCTGGCCCAACTGGTACCCCGGCAATCCGTTCAAGGCCGCGCGCGACCGCATGCTGGCCGGCAAGCCGGGCGCTGGCGCCGCGGCAGCGCAGCCGACCGCAGGCAACACCGATCCGAAGAATGCCAAGCCAAGCAACGCCAAGGAGGCGGATGCAAAGAACGCGGCGCCTGCGCGGTGAGGCGTGCAAGGAGCTCGCTGTTCGTGCGGTGAGGAATGCTGCCTGCGCTGTCGTGCCGCCGCTGGCAGCTGAAGCGAGTTGCGTGCAAGACAAAGGGTCTCCTATTGGAGGCCCTTTGTTTTTAGTCGTGCTTCGTGGGTGGCGATAGAGCGTTGGCCAGCAGATGCCGCGACGCCGCTAAATGTCGCATCAGACTAGATGCCGGCTGCAACGGCTGCTCACTGTGCACTTCAACCAGCGCACTGCCCTGCCCGCCCGAGGTACACGCGTTCAAGCACACTCAATCGTTGTCGACGCTGACCACATGCCCATCGTCGGGATCCACGTGCAACTCGACCTTCTGCCCGTTGTGCTTTGCGTCGGCCTTCCACAGGCCATCCTTGAACTTGAGATCGTGCACGTCTGCATAGCCGCCAGTGGACAGCGCCGCGCGGACGTCGGCTTCGCTCAGCCGCGATGCGGTCTGGTCGCCATAAACGCGCCCCGTGACCGGATCGATGTGGACATCCACATCCTTACCATCGCCGCTGCGGGCATCGGCAGTCCACACGCCGTGCTCGAATTTGACGTCGTGCACCTTGGTGTAGCCCTTGGCGGTCAACATGCTGGTCACCTCGTTGGAGGTGAGCGCCTTGGCCGGCTTGGCGGCGTCCTGCGCAAACGCGCCCTGCGAAACAAGCGTCAGCACGCCGATCAATGCGGTGGTCATCATGCGATGTGCCATGAGAGGCTCCTGCTGTGAAGTGCCGCCATGCTCGCCGCCTCGGGATCGTGGCTGGGTGAAAACATGGAAAATCCAGTTAGAGAAGTTCAGTTAACTGAAAGTCGTGGCCGCTCTTCATCGCTTCTACACGTTGGATTTACATTTTGATTCCAGTGCGCAGGCATTGCATGACAGATGTCGACCACGATGCTCAAGTCATCCAATAAAAAAGCCGCCTTGCGGCGGCTTGTCGTGTCGTGTGTTCAGCGCGTGGTGCGCGCTGCAGGTGCAGGTGCGGCTAGACGTGCAGCGGCGGTGCCGGGTGCACGGGTTGCGCTTGCGGCCTGCGGCGAGAGGATCGTCATCTGCGGTTTATCGGTCCCGTCCTTGTTCGGATGCACGTTGTAGGCGTAGGAGAGATTCCACCACGAACCTGCCGCCCACCACGTCCAACCCAGCCACACGTCCGCATTGCTTTCCATGTAGCCGAGCATGCCTTGCAGCGCCTCATTGCAGACAGGGTTGTTGGCAGTACCGAATTCGGCCAGAAAGCCACGTTTGCGATTGGTGCGCAGCCATTCGGTGAAATTGCGCAAACGCTCGGCGCCGATGGTGGAGCTGACGCACACGCTGCTGGTGCCGCTGGAATCGGCGTCCAGATATTGATGCACTTCGAATGCGTAACGGTTGAGCGGGTCATTGATGGCCGCCAGCGCAGTGGCGTTGGAGTAGCCATCGCTGGTGGGCGAATACCAGCTGTGCGCACCCGTCCACAAGGCGCCGGGCACCAGGATCAAATTGTTGGCACCGGTCCTGCGTATCGCATCGATGGCCGCTTGCGCAGTGCCGGCCCATTCGCTGGACGAGATATTGTTGGGCTCGTTCATCAGCCCGAAGATCACCGTGTTGTCGCCATTGAATGCCAGCGCAAGACGGCGCCATAGATCGGTAAAGGTGGCCACCGGCACTTCCGGGCCGCCGATCCTGTAACCGTAGTATTTGGCGTAATTGTGGATATCGATGACCAGATACATGCCCGAGGCCTTGGCACGCGCCACCGCCTGTTGCACCAGGGCCAGCTGCACCGAATCCAGCTCGCCGCGCGCGCTGGGTTGCAGACGCTCCCACAAGATGGGCAAGCGGATCGTATTCATTCCGACGCCAGCGAAATAACTGTAATCGTTGGCCGAGGCGTACATATAGTCTTTATTGAGCACGCCGGGTTTTTTGGATGACGCAAATTCGGCACCGGATAAATTGACGCCGGCATGCGTCAGTGCGCGTGTCTGCGCGTACGCGCACGACGTCCCGACAAGCAACATGAAACACAGGGCGCACGCAGCAAGGTGGCGTAGTGGAAAAGATGGACGTGACATGAAGCAACTCCTGGGCGGGTAAGATGCGTCGCCGCCCCAATGGCGTGCGATCGGCGCAAGGTGCGCTGCATCTGCGTGTTGCGATGCATCACGTGTGCCAAAGAGTGGTAAATCAATGAATACGCCAGGAAGTGCGAACCACTGCGCACTTAATATGGAAGAGCACGTTTATGCGTGCATATCGGTTATCACTAAAGAGCCGTGATTCTCGCGATACGCACTGGTATGTGCCGAGATGCTGGCGGAATTTGGCAATGTGCCAGTTGCATGGCGCCATCTCGGTGGCGCGGTCATTTCCGATATCCACGAGCGATGCCGTCGCGAAAACGGCACCGCTGGCAAAGCACGCAGGGTTGAATCAGCGCGCGATGCGACGTGCGTGCGCACTCAAGATGGACAGCTGCGGTTTGTCGCGTCCGTTGCGATCGGGCTGCAACGTAAAGGGGTAATCGCCACGCCACCAGGCGCCGGCGGCCCAGGCGCTGGAACCCAGCCAGACATCGCGGTTTGCCTCCAGATACCGCAGCATGCCATCCAGCGCGCGCATGCAGGTGGGGTTGGTTGAGGCGCCAAATTCGCCCAAGAACCCACGCTTGCGCTGGGTACGCAACCAACCGGTAAAGCTGCGCAGGCGTTCGGCACCGATGGTAGGGCTCACACACCCGGCACTGGTGCCGCTGGAATCGGTATCCAGATATTGGTGCACCTCAATGGCGTACCGATTGAGCGGGTCGCGGAGAGAGGCCAGTGCAACCGCGTTGGATTGTCCGGCGATGGTGGAATACCAACTGTGTGCTCCGGACCACAGTGCGCCGGGTACCAGGATGAGGTTGTTGGCGCCGGTAGCGCGGATGCCGTCGATCGCTGCCTGTGCGGCCGCGGCCCAATTCTGCGGCGCAATGTCGTAGGGCTCGTTCATCAGCCCGAAGATCACCGCGTTATCGTTCTTGAAGGCCGTCGCCAACCGCTTCCACACATCGGTGAAGGTGCTGATCGGCACGCGCGGGGTGCCGATCTTCTGCCCGTAGTATTTGGCGTAGTTGTGGATATCCACGATCAACACCATGTTCGCTGCCTTGGCGTTGGCCACGGCCTGCCGGATCAGCGCAAGTTGTGCGGGGTCCAGTGGGCCTTGCGGCTTGGGCTGCAGCCGCTCCCACAAGACGGGCAGGCGTACCACGTTCATGCCGGTGTTGGCGAAGTGCTGGTATTCGCCGGGAGTGGGATAGCGATAATCGACATTGACGACGCCGGGGCGTTTTGCCGAGGCGATTTCTGCGCCGGACAGATTGATACCTGCAAGACGCAGCGCACCGCTTTGTGCCTGCGCACGCGGAAGCGCCGCCAGCAACAGCACGGCCAGCGCACAGCACAGCAGCTGGCGCGGCCAGGTGGGGGAGGGGGACATGGGGAACTCCTGAAGCATCTACGGGGGGAGATGCGTTGCATCGCAGTTGTTCGCATGCACAACGCATCGACCTCAGCCTATGCGCATCTGCCGCGCGCAACTACGGATGCGAGGTATCACTGCATCAAGCTGTGCAGTGCTTCGCAGTTGCGAGCTGTTTTTGTCGATGCACTGCGCGTGTTGCGAGAACGCCTTGAATCAGCGGCTCTGCTGCAACTTCGCAATGGTATTGGTCGCATCAATGTATCGGCGTTGATGCGATGACAGCGACTGCGCCAATGCTGGCGTGCACGGACACGCATGACGCAACGCGCGGACGCAGACGTGCCTGCATGCGCCGAGCACTGCAATTGCGTAGCACGGAGTAGGGCGATTGTGCTTTGCGCGCGCAGCGCGCGACCCACTGCCATGATCGTGGTCGATGGCGATGGATCCATCTTCGAGACAACGCTCTCGGCGACGACGACAGCTGCATCCACCGAAACCGGACCTGCAGCAGCGGCGTGGCGAGGTCCATATCGCGCCAACGTTCGCCCACTGCATGGCTGTCATCAATCAGCCGCAGTCCGGAGTCTCGTCCGATATCCAGCGCTAACCGTGGGCACTGCAACGCGACGCAAAAAAAAAACGGGCGACCTACCAGCGTCGCCCGCGTCTTGCTGGCTTAGACCGCTGCCGTCAGTGCTTGCCTGCGCGGCGTGCGTACTTGCTCAGAATCCTGATCTGCGGCTTGTCGCTGCCGTCCTTGCCCGGTTGCACGGTGAAAAAGTAATCCGGTTTCCACCAGGCGCCCGCGGCCCACCAGGTCCAGCCCAGCCACACGTCGCTGTTCTTTTCCATGTAGGTCAGCATGCCTTCCAGCGCCTTGTCGCAGACCGGATTGTTGGCGGTGCCGAATTCGCCCAGAAAGCCCTTCTGCTTGTTCTCGCGCAGCCAGTCGGTAAAGCCGCGCAGCTTTTCTTCGCCCACGCTGTCGCTGGTGCATTGCGGCTTGGTGCCGCTGTAGTCGTTGTCCAGATACTGGTGCGCTTCGAAGGCCAGGTTGTTGCCGGGGTCCTTGAGGATGGCCAGCGCCTTGGCGTTGGAGACGCCGTAGCTGCTGCTGCGCCAGCTGTGCGCGCCGGTATACGCGGTGCCCGGCACCAGGATCAGGTTGCGAGCGCCGGTCTTGCGGATCGCGTTGATCGCGCCTTGCGCAGCCGTGGCCCAGTCGGTTGCGGAGATGCCGTTGGGCTCATTCATCAGCCCGAAGATCACCGCCTTGTCGTCCTTGAACTCCAGCGCCAGCCGGCGCCACAGATCGGCCAGTGCGGCAGGTGGCACCTCGTCGGTGCCGATGCGCTTGCCGTTGTATTTGGCGTAGTTGTGCAGATCCAGGATCAGGAACTGCTTGTTCGCCTTGGCCGCTTCGAGCGATTTCTTGATCAGCCCCAACTGCGCCGCATCCAGCTCGCCGTTGAGCTCGGGTTGCAGACGCTCCCAAAGAAACGGCAGGCGGATCGTATTCATGCCCTTGTCGGCGAAATAGCTGAAATCCGAGGCGGCCGGGTAGGTGTAGTCCTTGAACAAGGTGCCGGGCTTCTTGCGTGAGTTGAACTCGGCGCCGGACAGATTGACGCCGACATATTTCAGGCCAGTGGACTCCTTCTTCGGACCATTGGGCTCTTTGGCGTGCGCCAGCGGCATTGCTGCGAGCAAGGTCAGTGCGAGCGCAGCGCTACGCAGACTGGGGAATTTTTTGGGAGTGGGGAACATGGAAGCCTCCTTCGGCATCGACGTGGGTGGCCGCGGGGGGAGGGCACGGCCAGCTGGGATGGTGCAGGGCGATCGGATACCTGATGAGCCTAGAAGCTCAGGCGTTAGCGCCCCATTCACGCCGTGCAACATGGATTTGATCGGGATCGAACACCTGCGCAGCGCATGATGCTGCTCCGGTAGCGTCCGCAACACGACACACAAGACGCACTGTCGCAGGAGCGCGACGGGCCCCTGTCTTAAGCTACCGCTTCCATTTTCTTCTGTTGTTCGCATACGCGAATGACATCACGCCCGGAGCCTCCCATGAGCCAAGCCCACGCCTTTGCCGCCCAAGCCGCCGACCAGCCGCTTGCCCCGTTCGCGTTCGAACGCCGCGCGCCTGGCCCTGACGATGTGCAGATCGACATCGCCTATTGCGGCGTGTGTCACTCGGACCTGCACACCGCACGCAATGAGTGGCACAACACGCGGTATCCGGTGGTACCGGGCCACGAGATCGTCGGCCGCGTGACCGCCGTCGGTAGCGCCGTCACCGGCTTCAAGGTCGGCGACCTGGCCGGTGTTGGTTGCATGGTCGACAGCTGCCGCAGCTGCGCCTCCTGCCAGGAAGGCGAGGAGCAGTACTGCGAAGCCGGCTTCACCGGCACCTACAACGGCCCGATGTTCGGCGGCGGCGAGAACACCTACGGCGGTTACTCCGACCATATCGTGGTCGACCAGAAGTACGTGCTGCGCATCTCGCATACCGACAACCTGGCCGCCGTGGCGCCGCTGCTGTGCGCCGGCATCACCACCTATTCGCCGCTGGCGCACTGGAAGGTGGGCCCGGGGCAGAAGGTGGGTGTGGTCGGTCTGGGTGGCCTGGGCCACATGGGTGTGAAGATCGCCAAGGCGATGGGCGCCACCGTGGTGCTGTTCACCACCTCAGAGAACAAGCGCGCCGATGCGATGCGCCTGGGCGCCAGCGAAGTGGTGATCTCCAAGGACGAAGCGCAGATGGCTGCGCAGTACAACACCCTGGATTTCATCCTCAACACCGTGGCCGCCCCGCATAACCTGGACCCGTTCATCAATGCGCTCAAGCGCGACGGCGCCATGGTGCTGGTGGGCGTGCCCGAGGAATCGCACCCGTCGCCGGCCGTGTTCAACCTGGTGATGAAGCGCCGCACCCTGGCCGGCTCGCTGATCGGCGGCATCCGCCAGACCCAGGAAATGCTGGACTTCTGCGCCAAGCACAACATCGTCTCGGACATCGAAACCATCCGCGCCGACCAGATCAACGAGGCCTACGAGCGCATGCTCAAGAGCGACGTGAAGTACCGCTTCGTGATCGACATGGCTACGCTGGATAAGGCGGCCTGATTGGTTGTTGCGTTAGGTTCTAATGCTAGCGTTTGCGTCGTTCTTCGGCGCAAGCGTTATCAGTGCTTCGCCAATAAATAAACGAACGACCACCATATCTAAATTGTTGAGCAACAGGCGATCGTACTGGAGCCTGTTGGATTGCGGCCATTGCGCGGACATATAGCCGAGTTTACTGAAAGCGTAGATATTTTCTGAGCGATGCCAAATCCACTACAAGTCGCTATTTGGGTTTTCTTGCGAGCTAATACTTGAATAAGTTCTTAGTTCTCACGCTCGCTCTCCCACACAAGCATTGCCTCAGCTAGAAATGTACCCGTTAGAGCTTCATAGTTCGCAATTGCACGCTTAAGCATTTCAAGGCAATCAGAACGGAGATCAAACGTGAGCGAGTCATCTCCACAATAATGTTTGAGCGTATTGCGGGTGTTGTTGAGCATGTTACCAGTGATCTTCTCTAGATCCGGATTGGTTTCACCTTCCGAGCGGGCGACGGCCACGACGAGGCTACGCAACTGATCGAATGAAGGATCTTGATTGAGCTTGCGAAGGCGCTTACCCAGAATTTCTTCTGCAGCGCCGGCAAGCGTGAGCGAGGATAAATAATCTTTCGTTTGCCATAGCCGAATTGCTGCAAGCAACTGATTGCCTGCAATCTCTTCTGCCGAGAGTGTCGAAAGGCTCACTGCAATACCTCAATGATCACGCCGCAGCCGGCTCCTTGACCTGCGCTTTGACGCCCAGCAGCTGCACGATGCTTGCCGCCGCATCGCGGCCTTCGGCGACGGCCGTCACCACGAGGTCGGCGCCGCGCACGCAGTCGCCACCGGCGAACAGGCGCGGGTTGGTGGTCTGGTAGGGCAGGCGCTCTCCGTTGTTGGTATCGGCCGGGGCGACGATGCGGCCGTTGCTGCCGGCTTCCACGCCTTGCGAAGCCAGCCAGTCGGGCAGGGTCGGGGAGAAGCCGAAGGCGATGATCACCACGTCCGCTTCCAGCAGCGATTCGCTGTCTTCCACCGGCACCGCGTTGCGGCGCCCGTTGGCATCGGGTTCGCCGAGTCTGGTTTCCACGACGGTGACGCCGATGGCTTCGTCGTCGGCGCCGGATTCGATCGACAGCGGCTGGCGGTTGAACAGGAAGCGCACGCCTTCTTCGCGCGCGTTGGCCACTTCGCGCGCCGAGCCGGGCATGCTGGCTTCGTCGCGGCGGTAGGCGCAGGTGACCTTGGCCGCGCCCAGGCGGATGGCGCTACGCACGCAGTCCATGCCGGTGTCGCCGCCGCCCAGCACCACCACGCGCTTGCCGTTGAGGTCGGGCAGGGCCATCTGGTCTTCCCAGCCGGCGATCGGGCGGCCGTGCGGGTCGTTGCCGCTGACGATGCGGCTGTTCTGCACCAGGAACGGCAGCGCCGGCAGCACATTCTTCAGGTCCTGCCCGGGCAGGCCGCCATCGGTGTAGCGGTAGGCGCCGGTGCCCAGGAACACGGCATCGTATTCGCCCAGCAACTGCTCGATGCTGACGTCCTTGCCGATCTCCACGCCCAGGCGGAATTGCACGCCCATGCCCTCGAGGATCTCGCGACGCTTGCCGATCACCGACTTGTCCAGCTTGAAGCTGGGAATGCCGAACTGCAGCAGCCCGCCGATCTGCTCGTAGCGGTCGTAGACCACCGCTTCGATACCGGCGCGCGCCAACCTGTCCGCACACGACAGCCCGGCCGGGCCGGCGCCGATCACCGCCACACGCCAGCCAGTGGGCTGCACGTTGCCCAGGTCCGGACGCCAGCCCATCTTGAAGGCGGTGTCGACGATGTACTTTTCCACCGCGCCGATGGTGACCGCGCCGAATTCTTCCAGCGTGCAGCTGCCTTCGCACAGACGGTCTTGCGGACACACGCGCCCGCACACTTCCGGCAGCGGGTTGGTGGAATGGCACAGCGCGGCGGCTTCTTCGATGCGGTTTTCCTGCACCAGCTGCAGCCATTGCGGGATGGCGTTGTGCACCGGGCACTTCCAGCTGCAGTACGGGTTGCCGCAGTCCAGGCAGCGGCCGGACTGGTACTGCGCGTCGGCCTTGTCGAACTTGCCGTACAACTCGCCCCAGTCGCCGGACGTGCGCAGTTCCACCGGGATGCGGGTGGGCATGGTCCGCGGCAGGTCGAGGAATTGGAAGGCTTGCTTGCGGCTCATAAGAAAATCCGTGGCTGATTCCCTTCTACCGTCTAAGGGAGAAGGTGCCCTAAGGGGCGGATAAGGGTCGGCGGGGCCTGTGCCCTCACCCCCGCCCCCTCTCCCGCRGGCGGGAGAGGGGAGTACTGCGATGACTCTGACGATGYGCTGTCAGCATTGCGATTGCRGGCGTCCTTCTCCCGTGTGCGSGAGAAGGTGCCCCGAAGGGGCGGATGAGGGTTGCGGGCCTGTGCCCTCACCCCCGCGATTGCGGGCGTCCTTCTCCCGTGTGCGCGAGAAGGTGCCCCGAAGGGGCGTGGTGAGGGTTGCGGGCCTGTGCCCTCACCCCCGSCCCCTCTCCCGCAGGCGGGAGAGGGGGAGTACTGCGATGACTCTGACGATGYGCTGTCAGCATTGCGATTGCGKGCGTCCTTCTCCCGTGTGCGGGAGAAGGTGCCCCGAAGGGGCGGATGAGGGTTGCGGGCCTGTGCCCTCACCCCCAGCCCCTCTCCCGCGTGCGGGATGAGGCGAGCAAAAACTCAGGCGGCGCGCCGTAGCGACTCGGTCAGCGACTCGATGCTGGCGGCCTTGGGTTTGACCAGCCAGAACTTGCCGATGTAGTCGCGGAACTCGTCCAGGATCTGCTGCGCCCAGATGCTGCCGGTCAGCTCGCGGTGGCGGCTGATCAGGGTGTGCAGATGCTGGCGGTGGTTCTCGAAGCCCTCGGCGGAGACGCGGTGGATGTCGATCAGCTCGTGGTTGTAGCGGTCCACGAAGTCGCGTTCGATATCCAGCACGTAGGCCAGGCCGCCGGTGAAGCCGGCGCCGAAGTTCAGGCCTACCTTGCCCAGCACCAGCACCACGCCGTCGGTCATGTATTCGCAGCAATGGTCGCCGGCGCCTTCCACCACCGCCAGTGCGCCGGAGTTACGCACCGCAAAGCGCTCGCCGGCGCGGCCTGCGGCGAACAACTCGCCGCCGGTGGCGCCGTACAGGCAGGTGTTGCCGACGATCGGGGTGCTGCGCGCCTCGAAGCGCGCGCCACGCGGCGGACGCACCACCAGCCGGCCGCCGGCCATGCCCTTGCCGACGTAGTCGTTGGCCTCGCCTTCCAGCTCCAGCTGCAGGCCGCCGGCGTTGAACGCGCCGAAGCTCTGCCCGGCGGTGCCGCGGAAGCGCAGGTTCAACGGCGCATCGCTCATGCCGTGATTGCCGTGTGCCCGCGCGATGGTGCCGGACAGGCGCGCACCGATCGAACGGTCGGTGTTGTGGATCAAGAAGCGATGGTCGCCGCCGGTCTTGTTGGCGATGGCATCGGCAAGCAGGCCGTCCATCTGCGTGGCCAGGCTGTCCGGCGATTCGTACAGGCGCTGGGCAGCGCAATGGCTGCCGTCGTAGCGCGCATGGGTGAGCAGGCGCGACAGATCGACCTTGACGCCTGCGCGCGGGGAGACCTCAAGCTGTTCCAGCAGATCGGTGCGGCCGACGATCTCGTCCAGCGAACGCACGCCCAGGTACGACAACCACTGCCGCACTTCTTCGGCCAGCAGGCGGAAGAAGTGCTCCACGCGCTCCGGCAGACCGGTGAAGTAGTTCGCACGCAGGCGTTCGTCCTGGGTGGCTACGCCGGTGGCGCAGTTGTTGAGGTGACAGATGCGCAGGTATTTGCAGCCCAGCACGATCATCGGCGCGGTGCCGAAGCCGAAGCTGTCGGCGCCCAGCAGCGCGGCCTTGACCACGTCCAGGCCGGTCTTCAGGCCGCCATCGGTCTGCAGGATGGTGCGCTCGCGCAGGTCGTTGGCCACCAGCGCCTGGTGCGACTCGGCCACGCCCAGTTCCCACGGCACGCCGGCATAGCGGATCGAGCTGACCGGGCTGGCGCCGGTGCCGCCGTCATGGCCGGACACAGTGATCAGATCGGCGCCAGCCTTGACCACGCCGGCGGCAATCGTGCCGACGCCGGCATGCGCGACCAGCTTCACCGACACCAGCGCGGTCGGGTTGACCTGCTTGAGGTCGTAGATCAGCTGGGCCAGGTCTTCGATCGAATAGATGTCGTGATGCGGCGGCGGGCTGATCAGGCCGATGCCAGGCTTGGCATAGCGCAGGCGGGCGATCAGCTCGTTGACCTTGTGGCCGGGCAGCTGGCCGCCTTCGCCTGGCTTGGCGCCCTGGGCGACCTTGATCTGCAGCACTTCGGCGTTGACCAGGTATTCCGGGGTCACGCCAAAGCGGCCGGAGGCCACCTGCTTGATCTTGGAGCGCTTCTCGGTGCCATAGCGGGCCGGGTCTTCGCCGCCTTCGCCGGAATTGCTGCGCCCGCCCAGGTGGTTCATCGCAATGGCCAGCGCTTCGTGCGCCTCGGGCGACAACGCGCCCAGGCTGATCGCGGCGGTGTCGAAGCGACGCAACACATCTTCGGCCGGGGCCACCTCGTCCAGCGGGGTGGGGGTGTCGGCACGCTTGAGCTGGACCAGATCGCGCAGCGTGGAGGCCGGGCGCGAATGCACTGCGTCCACGTATTTTTGCCAGTCGTCGGCATCGCCGGTGCGGGTGGCGCGCTGCAGCGTCATGACCACGTCCGGGTTGTACATGTGGTACTCGCCGCCGTGCACGTACTTGAGCAGGCCGCCCACTTCCGGCTTGAGCTGGTCGTTCCAGGCGCGTGCGGTGAGCTCGCGCGCCTCGGTGTCCAGCCGCGCCAGATTGACGCCACCGATGCGTGCGGGGGTGTCGGCAAAGCACAGCTCCACCACGTCCGGGTCCAGCCCGACGATCTCGAACAACTGCGCGCCACGGTAGCTGGCGATGGTGCAGATGCCCATCTTGGAGATGATCTTGGACAGGCCCTTGTAGATGCCCTTGCGGTAGCGGCGGCCGATCTGCGACTGCTCGCCACCCTTGCTCAGCTGCAGGATGCCGCGCCGGCCCAGATCGAACAGGGTCTGGTAGGCCAGATACGGGTACACCGCGGTGGCGCCGAAGCCGAGCAGGCAGGCCATGTGGTGCGCATCGCGCGCGGTGCCGGTTTCGATGATCAGGTTGACGTCGCAGCGCAGGCCCACCTTGCACAGGTGGTGATGCACCGCGCCGGTGGCCAGCAGCGCATGCGCCATCGGCCGGTCCGGCACCGGGTAGCGGTCGGACAGCAGCAGCATCACCGCGCCGTCGCGGGCGGCGGCTTCCACTTCCTGGCAGATGCGTTCCAGGCCGGCCTTCAGGCCTTCTTCGACGCTGTAGGACAGGTCGATCAGCCGATTGCGGGCAACGTACTGCTCCATCTTCAGCAGCTGGCGCAGCTTGCGCTGGCTGAGCACCGGCGAATTGAGGATGACGTGGTTCACCGTCTCCGCACCGGCATGGAAGATGTTGGTCTCCTTGCCGAGCTGGGTGGTGAGCGACATCGCGATGCCTTCGCGCAGCGGGTCGATCGGCGGGTTGGTGACCTGCGCGAACGCCTGGCGGAAGTAGTCGTACAGCGGCCGGGTCTGGCGGCTGAGCACCGCCATCGGGGTGTCGTCGCCCATCGAGCCGGTGGCTTCCTGCTCGGTCTCGGCCAGCGGGCGCAGGATCTGCTCCACTTCCTCGGTGCTGAGCTGGAACAGCTTGTGGTAGCTGCGCAGGGTCTGCTCGCTGAAGGGTTCTTCCACCAGCGAGGGGTCGATCAGCTCGGTCTGCAGATAGGTCACGCCCTGCTGCAGCCACTGCTTGTACGGCGCACGCGCACGGTTGATGCGGTCGATGGCATCGGAATCGAGCAGGTCGCCGCGCTTGAGATCGATCGCCATCATCTCGCCCGGGCCCAGCTTGCCCTTGCGGGTGATGCGCTCAGCCGGCAGCTCCCACACGCCGGCCTCGGAGGCCACCAGGAAGTGGCGGTCGGAGGTCAGCATCCAGCGCGCGGGGCGCAGCCCGTTGCGGTCAAGCATGCAGGCGGCATAGCGGCTGTCGCAGGCCACGATGCCGGCCGGGCCGTCCCACGGCTCGGTGTTGAGGCCGTAGAACTCGTAGAACGCAGCCAGATCGGCGTCCTTGAACTCCAGCGACTGGGTCGCTGGCGGCACCAGGATGCGCAGCGCCTGCAGCAGGTCCATGCCACCGGCGATCAGCAGCTCCAGCATGTTGTCCAGGCTCTGCGAGTCCGAACCGTGCATGGAGATCACCGGATCGAACTCGGCGATATCGAAGCGCGGGGTCTGCCACACCTTGCTGCGCGCTTGCGCCCAGCGGCGGTTGCCCTCGATGGTGTTGATTTCGCCGTTGTGCGCGAGCAGGCGGAACGGATGCGCCAGCGGCCAGCGCGGCAGCGTGTTGGTGGAAAAGCGCTGGTGAAACACGATCGCGCTGGACGACAGATCGCTGCGCTGCAGGTCCGGGTAGAACGTGCTCAGCTTGTCCGGCAGCACCATGCCCTTGTAGCTGATGCCATTGGGCGAGAGCGTGGTGACGTAGAAGTTCTCCACCTCGCGCAGCGCCTGCTCGGCGCGGCGGCGCGCCAGGAACAGCGCAAGGGTGAAGCCGTCTTCGGTCTGTTCGGCACCGGCATCGACAAACACCTGCTCGATGCGTGGCAGCGTGTCGCGCGCCAGCTGGCCGCACACGCTGTCGTCGGTGGGCACCACGCGCCATCCGCGGAACTGCACGCCGGCAGTGTGCAGTTGCGCTTCCAGTTCGGTGCGACAGCGCGCTGCCTCGGCCTCGTCCAGCGGCAGGAACACCACACCGGCCGCATAGCGCGTGCCCAGCGGGATGCCGGCATCGCGGGCCAGTCCACGCAGGAATGCATCGGGTTTGCGGATCAGCAGGCCGCAGCCATCGCCGGTGAGCCCGTCGGCCGCCACACCGCCGCGGTGGGTCATGCGCGAGAGCGCCGCAATCGCGGTGTCTACCAGCGAACGGGAAGGTTGGTCGTCCAGCTGGGCGACCATGCCAAAACCACAGGCGTCGCGTTCGTCGCGCGCGCTGTTGTAGAGACCGTAGTCGTTGAGCCCTTGGCGAGTGCGGGGGGCCATGTCTGCCTCTTTGCGATCTTGGGAGAGCGGCGACGACGTTGCACCGCTCGATCCGTGGAGCGTTTCGAAGAGGTCACCGGATGATCGACTAGACCACAGTTGATGCGGTGCCGCAATACACCGTTACAGCTGCAACGAGGCCTGTCGCAATCCCTTGTGCCAGCTGGCTTAGCGCCTGTCGGGCGACAGGCGCCAGCGCAGCCCTGGAGTGACTAACAAAACGTAGCGAGCAGTCGTCAGGTGGGTGTGGACGGCGCGCTTAGAACCGGAGTGTACGCGTGGTACATGCCGCACCGAGCACCGGCCGCGCCCGCCTGGCGGTGAGCACAGTAGGCTTGTTAGCTGCTCTTAGCCGCAACGCACCGCAGTGATGATGTTCTTGGCGTCCACTTCGACATTGAGCCGTTCGCCGTTGAATTCCATCGTCACCATCTGGCCGGGCTTGAGCACCCGCACCGACTTGGCGCCGGCGTCGCTGCGAGCCTGCTCGCCCACTGCATCGGTGATGGGCTGGCCAACCAGCGACTGCACCTGGGTGGCGTCGCAACTGCCGATCGGCGGCGCTTCCGGCGCTGCATCCGGCACCGGCGCGGAGGCTTGTTCTGCCGCCTGTTGTGCGTTGGCCGCGACGGCTTCCTGCTCATCGGGTTGCGGTTTGTTGCAGGCAGTCAATGCAGTCAGCACGACCAAGGTGCAAGCCAGACGGGCAATAGGCAGGACAGCGCGCATCGATGACTCCAGCAAAGGGGGGATGCCCAAGCATAAGCACAAAGTTGCGCCGCGGGCATCGCTTGCCCACACGGCGTTGTCGTTGCGTTGACGCGGCCTAGCGCTGCGCGGCCCAACAATCGGTGCCAGTCCTTCGATCCGTGCGCAATGAAAGCCAAACGTGTTCTTCGCAATGTCGCCACCACGGCCAGTGCCGCCGGCACGCTCGCCACCGCCGCCACCGGTGCGGTCGTCGCCACGGCCGCCGTCGCCACCGTGGCCGCGGTGGCACAGGCCAAGGCCACCGCGCGGGCGGCGGGGCTGACCTATGTCAACGATCAGCAGCCAGGCATCAGCCGGCGCAAGTCGGGCAAGAGCTTCAGCTACCGCAGTGCCGACGGGCAGCGCATCGCCGATGCCGATACCTTGCAGCGCATCCGCGCGTTGGCCATTCCGCCGGCCTATACCGAAGTCTGGATCTGCGCCAAACCCAACGGTCACCTGCAGGCCACCGGGCGCGACGCGCGGCGGCGCAAGCAGTACCGCTATCACGCCGATTGGGCGCAGGTGCGTGGCGCAGGCAAGTTCGAGCGCGTGATCGCCTTCGGCACGGCACTGCCCAAACTGCGGCGGCGTTTGCGACGCGATCTGGCGCTGCCCGGCTTTCCGCGTGAGAAAGTGCTGGCCATTGTGGTCGCGCTGCTGGCCGACACCTTGGTGCGCGTGGGCAATGCCGAATACGCGCGCAGCAATCGCTCGTACGGGCTGACCACGCTACGCAACCGCCACATGGAATTTTTGAAAGGCGGGCGCGCACGGCTCAAATTCCGCGGCAAGAGCGGCCAGGACCACGACATCGAAGTGGACGACAAGCACCTGGTCAAACTGATCCGGCAATGTCAGCAGCTGCCGGGGCAATCGCTGTTTCAATACCGCGACGACGACGGCACCCTGCAGCCGGTGGATTCGGGCGAGGTCAACGACTATCTGCGCGAAGCGATGGGCGAGGATTTCACCGCGAAGGATTTCCGCACCTGGGGTGGCACGCTGGCCGCCTTGCAGCGCCTGGCGCGTTTGCCGCTGCCCGAGCGCAGCAGCGAACGCGCGCTCATGCAGGTGCAGAACGATGTCATCCGCGAGGTAGCCGATGCGCTGGGCAACACGCCATCGGTCTGTCGCAAGGCCTACATCGACCCCTGCGTGTTCGAAGGCTGGCGCGCCGGGCAACTGCAGGCGATGGCCAGCGGCGTGCGCGGCGAGCGCCAGTGGGAAGCGGCCACGCTGCGCTTTTTGACCGACTCGCGCAGCAAGCAACGCAAGGCCAATAAGACAGGCAATGCGGCCACGCCGAAGCCCAATCCCAAGCCCAGCCGCCGTAAGCGTGCTGCGTGATGCTGCGGAGCTTTGCGAGAGCGCTGGTGAGGTAGTTGGGAGCCACAGCCTGCTCGCTGTGACTGGCAAGCTGCTGATCCAGCGCGTAGATGCGTACGCTGAGTTACCGCGCGCGCATCGTGTTGGCGGCGATCAGTCGTCTGCAATCTGCTGTTGACGGCGCTGCGCCCAGGCATCGCGCACGAAGCTGTAATCGTCCACGGTATCGCGTCGCAGCGCGTCCATCGGCAGCATCCGTGCGCGGCCGTCGGCTAATTGCAGGCCCATCAGTGAATTGGCTACGCGCGCATTGTCCAGATAGTTGATCGGCGTCAGCTGTTGGTCGCCGAAGCGGCCGAACGTGTCGCGTACGCTGCCGGGCCCCAGGATCGGCATGACCAGGTAGCGCGAATTGCGCCAGCCCCAGGTGGCGAAGACCTGCCCGACATCCTCGTTATACCGGGGCATGCCGAAGCGGGTGGCCGGATCGAACAGCCCCGCCAAGCCAAGCGTGCTGTTGACCACGAACCGACCCAGCGACTGCGTCGCCTTGACCGGGCGGCCCTGCAACACCTGACTGACCGCAGTGCCCGGCTGACCGAAATTGGAAAACATGTTGCGGATCCCGGTCTTGACCGGCTTGGGTGTGACCTTGTCGTAGGCGACTGCGACGGGACGGAACAGCACCTTGTCGGCGCCGTTGTTGAATGCGTGGATCTTGCGGTTGTAGCCCTCCCACGGGTCGCGCACCGGTGCGGCACTGTAGAGCGCTTGTGCATCCTGCTCGGCGGCGGTGATGGGAGCGGCCGCTGCAGACACGGCGGGAGCTGCAAGTGCTGCATCCGGTGATGCCGGCGCTGCGTCGCCAGCATCGCTATCGATGGGGCGATCGCTCGCCACCAGCTGTTGATCGGACGGGCCAGGCAGCGGCTGCGCAGCGGGCGGCATCACCAATGTTGCCGTCGACGCCGGGCCGATCGAGGTCCGCATCGATGTCTGCGGCGCGGCGGGGCGGCTCGCGCAGGCCGATAGCAACAGCAGCGTGCCGGCAGCCACCAGGTAACGGGGAATCGTCATTGCAGGGTCCTTGGGGGGTAAGTGATGCAAGGGAGAAGGGCACGACACAACCGCGACCAGCTGCGTGATCGCCCTAGGTCAGCAGGCGGCACATGCATGACCACAGCACCGGGCCGGCCCACAACACGGCGACTGCGCCGCCGGCAATGCCGGCCATCCAGCGCAGCTGCGTCAGCCGCTGACGCCTGGCGTGGTGATGCTGCAGATCTGGCAGGTCCTGCCATGCCTGCCGATTGCTGGTAGGCGACGGCCGCCGTGAAACGGTGGAGGGGCGTTGGGAAATCATGCTGCGCTCCGAAGAGATGAGGCTGCAGTCGCTCGACACCGCATCGGCCTCTGACGAGCGGCCAGATGGATGCGATGGCGAGGTGGCGGTGCTGCAGCGAGGTTGCTGGAAGTGATCCTATGGATTCGCTGCGGATCACGTTTTAAGAGTTTTTTGATCGCTTGCCATTGGTAGGCATGCGTTCACGAATCCCATCTGTGAGCGTGTACCGGACGACTCGATCGGCTCCCGCACAGACGCGGCAGGTAACGCGTGGCGTGGTATCGCGCATACGCCTCGATTTCCCGGATAGCACATGCTGGACATGCAGCGATGCGGGTGGACGACATGCATCACTGCACGGCATGCGTGTCATACGCTTCGTCCGGCGTGCTGCCGATACATTGCAATGCGCTTTGCTCATCCACGTCAGTGCTCGTGAGCGCTGTGCAGCGCTAAATCGCACCCTAAGTACGCATGGCCATCAATGTCGGAGCATGCAAGGACACCGCGCGCAACCAGCGAAGCGGGCCGATGTCATCACCGCGGCGGAACACGCCAGCCGACTAGACGTTCACCGACTTGGCGCGCGATTTCTTGCGTATCGAAAAGAACACCACGCATTCCAATGCGACCAGCGCTGCGGCGATGACCATGCCGGTGATCAGCGGATCATGTCCGGTTCCGCGCAGGCAGAAGCCGACCAGCAGAAAGCACAGGTTGTAGCCTGCAATTCCAAGCGCTGCAGCGAGCAGGAAGGTCCAGAAGCGCACCCGGATCACGCCTGCCGGCAAGGCCAGATAGATCCGTGCCACCGGGATCGCCTGACCGGCCAGCGTGACCCGGAAATCGTTGCGGCGGTACGACAGCGCAAGGCGGTCGTAAGTAGCGATGCGCAGAAACACGAAACGGCCGTAGTTGCGTACCAGGGCGCGCACGCGATCGTTACCGAGCGCACGGCCGATCTCGTACCAACTGACCGTCGCCAGTACCGATCCGGCCACGCTGATAGCCCACACCGCCAGCAGCGCCGGCATGCTTTCGGCAGTCATGCCGACAACCATCAGCATCAGATAGGAGGGGATCACCGGGATGAATTTTTCGAGGTAGGACATCGCCAGCACGCCTGGCAGGCCGAAGCTCAACACCAGCGTTAATACGTCGTTGGTCTGCATGGTGGCCTAGCCTGTGTACGCACGGCGCTGCAGACGATAGGTCGTCGCTGGCGGGACGTTCCAATACGTGCGCCCGACCTTGACGGCTTCCAGATCGAGCGCATCGAGAATGTGCGCTGGCACCGAGCATTTGAAGCCGTAGGTAAACAGATACATGCGGCCGCCCGGTTTGAGATGCAGGAAGGCGCCACGCACGATGGCGGCCACCTGATGTGCTGGCATGTTCAAGAAGCCAAGGCCGCAGACCACTGCATCGACGCAGGCTCCATCGAAGCGAGGTACCGATTCAAGATCGGTGACATCCATCTGCAGCACTGACGCGTGCGGGAAGCGCTGCGTGAGCAGCGATGCAAACGTCTGGTTGTATTCGAGCAGGATGAGGTTCTTTTCGCGCACGCCCTTGTCGATCATCGCCCGGGTAAACGCACCGGTACCCGGACCAAGTTCCAGGACCCGCCCGGTACGCTCCGAGAGTTCGGAGGTGATGACGGAGGACAGTGCACGTCCGGAAGGAAGGATTGCCGCAACGGAACAGGGGGCCGTGATCCATTCGCGAAGAAACGAAGCCATATACGAACGTGCCATCTATCCTCACAGCGTTGAAAGAGTTAGGCCAATCTGCGAAACGCAACAGTCATCCGATCGATGGATGACACGCAGTCGGCATCACAAGGCTAGGGCATCAATCTGTCCGCAGTCTGTCGTTGATGCCGAACCGTGATTGAAAGTTCAGCCACGCATCAGCATCGACTACAGCTCGGCAGCGATGCATCGTCGCAACCTTGCGCGGTAACGAACACCTCGCGCGACCGACGATGGCTGCCGTTGGCTGAATGCACTGGGTAACGGTGGACTAAACACGGCAGCAGACAGGCTATCGACAGAGAGCGCTGCCAGCATGCGCTGCAACCGACTCCTGCCTGTGCTGTCGCACTGCCGCCTCGATACGCGCCACATGCGATGCACGTTACCGCTGCATAACGACGTTTGAGAACACGATGAGACTTTCAGCCAACATCGCCTATGCGATGGCGTTGCTGGCGCTGGGTGGCTGCGCCAACCTGGCGCCGCAGTACGTGCGGCCGCCGCCACGGATCCCGCAACAGCAAACGACCTCCGAACATGGTTTCGCACCCACGGCGCTGAGCGAGGTGTTCGCCAGCCCACGCCTGCGCGATACCGTCGCGCTTGCACTGGAGCGCAATCAGGACCTGGCGCTTGCGATGCTCAATGTGCAACGCGCCAGGGCGAGCTACCGGTTACGTGACGCCGAGACGCTGCCGACAGTGACACTGGACGGTAACGGCGTCGATGCCAGTCGTCAGCAAGGTCAACTTTCGGTATCGCTCGGGTTTGCCAGCTATGAGCTGGACTTCTTTGGACGCGTGAAAAATCTCAAAGAAGCGGCCTTGCAGGATGTTCTTCAGAGCGATGAGAATCGACGCAGTGCCTCGCTCAGCTTGATCGCCGAAGTGGCTACTGCATGGCTGAGACTGGATGCAGATCAGCAACGCTTTGCGTTGGTGAACAAGACCGCGGGGAATCTGCAACGGGTGTACGAGTTGACACTGGCCCGTTACAACCAGGGTGCCATCAGCGGGCTGGAGTTGGCGCAGGCGGACACCGCGTTGGCGCAGATCGGCACCGAGCAGGCTGGCCTGGAAGCGCAGCTGCAGCAAGATCGCAATGCGCTGACCCTGCTGGTCGGTGCCGAGGTACCCGAGACGCTGTTGCCCGATGCCGACGCGCGTGGTCATGCAGCACTGTCGCTCAACGGACCGTTGCCGGCAGGGGTTCCGTCGTCACTGCTGCTGCGTCGCCCCGATGTCATGGCCGCAGAGCATGCGCTGATCGGCGCCAATGCCGATATCGGGGTTGCGCGCGCACGATTCTTCCCCCGCATTGCCTTGACCGGCAGCTACGGCAACACCAGCACGGCGTTATCTACGCTGCTTGGCGGAGGTGGCTGGAACATCGCCGCCTCCGCAGCGGTGCCACTGTTCGATCACGGCGCCAACCGCGCCAACCTGAAGGTGACCGAGCTCGATACCCAAATCGCCCAGGCGCAGTATCAGAAGACGCTGCAGATCGCGTTCCGCGATGTAGCCGATGCGTTGGCCATCGGCGGGAGCATCGCTGTGCGACTGCAGGCGCAGACACAACTGATCGACGCCGCAAGCAAGCAGGCGCGCATTGCCGCCGCCAGATACGAGCGCGGGCAGACCGGATTGGTGGACCTGCTGAATGCCGAGCGTGCGTTGTATGCGGCGCAGCAGGCCTTGCTGGACACCACCCTGTTACGCGACAGCAACCTGGTGACCGCCTATCGCGTGCTGGGTGGCGAATGGATGCAGGCACCCACGCGGGGAGGCAACGCGCCATGAGCCGCTCGATGCTGTGGTTGCAGCGCCTAGGGCGCTACCGTTGGTGGTCGATTGTGGTGCTGTCGCTGTTCGTCGGCTGGCTGGTGAAGGCGCAGGTTTTTCCTGCACCGGTTGCACCGCAGGTGGCTAGCTCGGCGGTGGTGCTGGGGGATATCGAAGAGACCGTGCTGGCGACCGGCAGGATCAACGCCTCGCAGTTGGTGAGCGTTGGCGCGCAGGTCACCGGCCAGGTAGTGGCCCTGCACGTCAAACTTGGAGACTCGGTCAAGAAAGGGCAGCCGATCGCCGAGATCGACGCGTTGCCGCAGCAGAACGCGCTGCGCACCGCACAGGCGCAAGTGCGCAGCGCCGACGCCAGGTTGACGGCACGGTTGGCCAGCCTGCGTCAGGCCACCCTGGCGGACCGTCGCCAGCGCGCCTTGATGGCAGATGATGCGGTGGCTAGGGTCGATGCCGAGGCGGCAGAGGCCACACTGGCGACGGTGCGGGCAGACATCCAGGCCTTACGCGCGGAGCGGGAGCAAGCCACGATCGCGGCAAGCACCGCCGAGCTCAATCTGAGCTACACACGCGTGGTGGCGCCAATGGATGGCGAAGTGGTGGCCATCGTCACCGAGCAGGGACAAACGGTGAATGCCAACCAGAGCGCACCGACCATCATCAAGCTCGCCCGTCTGGACACCATGACCGTCAAGGCGCAGATCTCCGAAGCCGATGTCACCCGGGTATCGGCCGGGATGGGCGTCTATTTCACCTTGCTGGGCGAGCCCGACACCCGCTATCGCGCGGTGCTGTCTGCGTTGGAGCCGGGTCCGACCACCATCGCCAGCGATGCCTCCGGCGTCGTGGCGGGTCAGGCGAGCAGTGCCGCGTCCAATGCGGTGTACTTCAATGGCATCTTCGATGTGCCCAATCCGCATCGCACCTTGCGCATCGACATGACCGCGCAGACCACGATCGTGTTGGCACGCGCACGCGCTGCACGCCTCATCCCGAGTGGTGCGCTGGGCGAGCGCACCGCCGACGGAAGCTATGTGGTCCACGTGCTGACCGCCGATGGCGGGCGGCAGATGCGCCGCATCCGTGTGGGGCTCAATAACCGCATCAACGCACAGGTGATCGCAGGCCTTGAGCTGGGCGAGAGGGTGATCACCAGCGATCTCGATATGCCTGCGCAGACGCCTTGATGCGTCGTCGCGTTGTCACGGGCAGGCGCTCATGCACCGCCTGCCCACATCCATCATTGGAGCCTGCGTCATGCCCGCACTGTTGCAAGTGAGCGCGCTTTGCAAAGAGTTTCCGTCTGCCGACGGCAGCGTTGCGATCCTGCGTGATGTCACGCTGCGCATCCACGCCGGGGAAATGGTCGCCATCATGGGGCCATCGGGCTCGGGCAAATCCACCTTGATGAACATCCTGGGTTGCCTGGATCGCCCGACGCGCGGGAGCTACCAGGTCGCCGGGCAGGACATTGGTCAACTGGATCCGGACAGCCTGGCGCGTCTGCGGCGTGCCCACTTCGGCTTCATTTTCCAGCGCTATCAGCTGCTGGGGGAGCTGGATGCGATCGGCAATGTCGAAATCCCTGCGATCTATAACGGGACCGCGGCCAGTGCGCGCCGCGCGCGCGCGCAGGCCTTGCTGGAGCGTTTGGGTCTGGGCACACGGCTGCACCACCGGCCTGGGCAGCTGTCTGGCGGGCAGCAACAACGCGTGTCGATCGCCCGCGCGCTGATGAATGGCGGCGAGGTCATTCTGGCCGACGAGCCGACCGGCGCATTGGATCAAGCCAGCGGCAAGGAGGTCATGACGGTACTGCAGGAGCTGCACGCGGCAGGTCACACCATCATCCTGGTCACGCATGACCCCGAGGTGGCGGCGCATGCGCAACGCATCATCGAGATCCGCGACGGCCAGATCGTGGCCGACCGCCAGCTGCGTCCGGCGACCCCTCGCACCGCGATCAAGGACGCCGTGGTCGCCGATAGAGCGGGGCGCCTGGCAGACCTGCTGGGGCGCTTTGCCGAAGCCGGCCAGATGGCGCTGCGCTCGATGTTCAACCATCGCCTGCGGACCTTGTTGACCATGCTGGGCATCATCATCGGCATCTCGTCGGTGGTATCGGTGGTTGCGCTCGGCGAAGGGTCGCGGCGGTCGATCCTGTCCGACATCGATGCGCTGGGCACAAATACGATCGAAGTGATGCCGGGGGCGAGCATCGGCGATCGTGCGGCCGATACGGTGCGTACGTTGAGTGCCGACGATGCGGTCGCCATCGCCGAGCTGGAGTACGTGGACAGCGCCACGCCCTCGATCTCCACCAGCGCCGGCCTGCGCTATGGGCGCCACGATGTCGCCGCCAGCATCACCGGCGTCGGCGATCAGTTTTTCCGGGTGCGTGGCTACGCATTCGCGCAGGGGCGCGGGTTCGACGCGCATGCGATCCAGGCCAGGGCGCCGGAGGCGGTCATCGACCAGGCGACCCAACGTGCGCTGTTTCCAGGCAGCGCATCGGCGCTGGGCAAGGTGATTCTGGTGGGATCGGTGCCGCTGCGGGTCGTTGGCGTCACTGCCAGGCCGACCTCGGGGTTTGCCGGCGACACCTCGCTCAACGTGTGGCTGCCCTACACCACGGTGATGGCGCGCGTCTCCGGCGATGCACGCGTGCGCAGCCTGACGGTGCGTGTCTCGACGCAGGTGCCAAGCGCGGTGGCTGAGCGTGGCATCGACACGCTGCTGCTGCAACGGCATGGGCGCCGGGATTTTTTTCTGTCCAATTCCGACAGCGTGCGCAAGACCGTCGAACAGACCACACGCACCATCACGCTGCTGATTTCCTCCATCGCGCTGATTTCGTTGCTGGTCGGCGGCATCGGGGTGATGAACATCATGCTGGTGTCGGTGACCGAGAGGATTCAGGAGATTGGCGTGCGGATGGCGGTGGGTGCGCGTCAGTCCGACATCCTGCGCCAGTTCCTGATCGAAGCGACCCTGGTCTGTCTGGTCGGCGGCACCTTGGGCGTGGCGCTGGCACTGGGTGCGGGCGTCCTCGTCGGTTGGGTGAGCCCGAGTTTCGGAATGGTGTTCTCGCAGTGGTCGATCATCGGCGCGTTCACCGTGTCCACAGCGATCGGCGTGGTATTCGGTTTTCTGCCGGCACGGCGTGCGGCACGCCTGGATCCGATCAAGGCGCTTGCGCGCAGCTGATGTGCGGTGCGGTGCGGTGACGTGGATGAACAAGCCCCGCTGCGGTCATGTCCAGGCAAGACAGCGTAGTGATGCCGGCACTACACCGCCGCAGGAAACACCAGCCGGAAGCAGGCACCCGCTGCGGTGTCCGGGACCAGCAGGACGCTGCCGCCATGGTGCCGCATGATGGTTTGCACCAGGTCCAGTCCCAGGCCGGCGCCACGGCCGTCCTTGCTGTCGCGATGAAACGCCTCGAAGATGCGTTCGCGCTCGGAATCCTTGACCCCACGTCCTTCGTCGGCGACATCCACGGTGCCTGCTGCCGAGACCCGGATCGTGATCGTTCCCTGACGCCCGCCATAGCTGATCGCATTCTGGATCAGGTTGGTGAGTGCGCGCTCGATGGACACTTCATCGCCATCGACAGGCACCACCGCAGCATCGGTCTCGAACGCCACTTGGTAGCCTGCGGCGAATGCCAGCGGCGCCAGATCGAGTACCACGCGTTCTGCGATCGTGGCCAGATTCAGACGCGAAAACACGATGGTGTCGGAGTCGAGCCGCTGGATGTCCAGCAGCTGCCCGGTCAGCGCGCCGAGGCGGACGGCATCTTCCATCAGCCGCGTCCGCAAGGGGCTGGCCGGCAGCGCGGACAGGCGCGTGGTCAGAATCGCCACGGGGGTGCGCAGTTCGTGCGCGGCATCGGCGATGAACCGCTTGTGCTTGGCCAACGCAGTGTCCAGGCGCGCCAGGGCGTCGTTGATGGCCTGCACGAAGGGCGCCACTTCGGCCGGTACCTGGTCAAGGCCCAGGCGCATGCCGGTGCGATGAAAATCGATCGATCTGGCCTCTTGCGCGGCCTTGTCCAGCCCCTTGAGGCCGCGCTTCACCGCAAGCGGCATCACCAGCATGGTGGACACCGAGACCAGCGCAATGATCAACAGGGTTTGCCACAGCACCGGCGAGGCCAGCCGCAGCAGTTCCCACGTGCTCACCGGCCCGCGTGCCCAGAATGCGATCTGCACCTGCCCGGCATCCGACTCCACCCAGGCCACGCTTGCACGCGTGTCGGTGGTGCTGGCACCGCCCACATCGAAGCTTGCCGACTCCACCAACGGCAGTGCGGACAGCGCCGGCTGGATGCCCGCTGGCGGCGTTCCCTCCGTAAGGCGCTGCCCGTGTTTGTCGGTGACGATGAACCACAACGTGGTCGACTTGGCACGCAGCTCGGACATGTCTGCGCTCGGGCGCATGTACAGCCGACCCGCGCGGTCGTGCGCGACCGACCGCGTGAGCGTTTCCAGGGTCTGCAACTCGTAGGTCAGGTTGCCGTTGGGAAATTCCATCGTGGCCTGGATGACCAGGACGAAGATGACGACTCCGGCCAGCGCGATCATGGCGGTCTGCGCGGCGGCCAGGCCACGCACCAGACGCCATCGCAACGACGGCGGCTTGTAGGTCATGCGCTCACACTCAACATGTAGCCCACGCCGCGCACCACATTGATTGCAAGCGCGCTACCCGCATCGGACAGCTTGCGGCGCAACCGCGAGACGTGGGTGTCCAACGCATTCGGTTGCACGTCGTCGTCCATCGAAAACACCGCCTGCATCAGCGTGCCGCGCGGCACCATGCGTCCGACGCGCTTGAGCAATGCTTCAAGCACCAGCAACTCCCTGCGCTTGAGATCCAGCGCTTCGCCGCCGATGCTGGCGGTGCGATTGACGAAGTCGTAGGACAGGTTGCCGGCAGTGACGATATCTGTCTGCAAATGCGCCGGCCGGCGGACCAGTGCGCGCAGCCGGGCCATCAGTTCTTCCACCGCGAAGGGCTTGGCAAGGTAATCGTCTGCGCCGATGTCCAGGCCGACCACGCGTTCGGACAACTCGGCCAGCGCGGTGAGCACCAGCACGGGGGTGACATTGCCCTGCTCGCGCAGGGTCTTGAGAAACTGCAAGCCATCGCCGTCGGGCAACTGCCGATCGAGAATCATCACGTCGAACGCGCCCAGTGCGGCCGCGCTGGCCGCCGCTGCCAAGGTCGGGGCGTGATCCACGATCATGTTGTACGTTGCCAGGACGTCGCGGATGGCAGACGCCATCTCGGGCTCGTCCTCGATCAAAAGCACCTTCATGGTTGCGCTCCTGCCCCGGTGGATCGGTCCTTCTACACCCGCGACCTGTCGTGAACATGTCCCGGCATGCGACGCCCCAGCCTACCGCAGGACTTGGCACCTGCAGCGGGCGGGGGGCATGGCGGACTGGAGCGCAAGGCGGTGCAGCCGATCGACCGCAGTGGCGGGTTGTGGCTGGCGTTTTCGCCGGCCTGACTGCATACCGCCGCTTTCCTGGCGCAAGCGTGTCGGTTGTCGACTGACTGCGACAGGCACCGACAGGCACATTGCCAGGACGCAACTGCCCTGCCCGCGCACGACGCTGCCCAATCCAGCCGCCATCGCGGGCCGCTTAATGCAGAATTAAACCCACTCCAGGATGCTGTGGCCCCCTAGTGCCTACCGACCAGCACCGAATGAAGCTGCTCCTTGTCGAAGACGACGCCATGTTGGGCGACACCATCTGCGATGGCGCACAACAGGGCGGGTGGGAGGTGGACCATGTCGTGGATGCCGCTGGGGCGCACGTGGCGCTGATCGATCATCCGTATGCGGCAGTGCTGCTGGATCTGGGGCTTCCCGGCGAGTCGGGGCTGTCGGTGCTGCGCGGCATGCGCGCCCGGTGCGACCCCACTCCGGTGTTGATCCTGACCGCACGCGGGCAGCTGAGTGAGCGCATCGTCGGTCTGGACGCCGGTGCCGACGATTATCTGGTCAAGCCGGCCCAGTTCGACGAATTGTGGGCGCGCGTGCGGTCGGTCATTCGGCGCAGCCAGGGCAGCGTGGTGCCGATCTTCAGCTTCGGCGACGTGAAGGTGGACCGGAGTCGCCGCACGGTGAGCAAGGCCGGTGTCGATGTGGTGTTGAGCGCACACGAATACCGCACCCTGCTGGCGTTGATCGAACGCCCCGGCCATGTGCTGACCCGCGACCGTCTGCAGGACCTGGTGTACGGACCGACCAGCGAGCTGGAGAGCAATACCATTGCGGTGTTCATCCATCAGTTGCGGCGCAAGCTGGGCGAGGACCTGATCAGAACCGTGCACGGCCTGGGTTACGTGGTGGGGCAGCCGACCGGATGAGACCGCAATCCATCACTGCGCAATTGTTCATGGTGATCGTCAGCGTCATCGCCTTGTGCTGGGTCGCGGTCATCGCGCTGGTGCTCACGCTGCTCTCGCTCAATCTGAAGAGTACGTGGGACGAAAAGCTCGAAGCCATCGCCACGCAGATGCTGATCACCATTCCGGCCAAGAGCAGGTTCGACCAGAGGGCCGGTCCGGGCCTGCAATTGCCGGACACCTTCACCGGTGCGCGCGAACAGTTGGTGTTCCAGGTCTGGATCGACCGCACCATGATGGTGGCGCGCACGCCTGGCGCGCCCGATTCGGCGCTGCAGCCATCGTTTACCGATGGGGCGGCCACCACCCTCATCCAGGGCGAACACTGGCGGGTGTACTCGGTCACCGACAGAACCGGCCGTGTCAGCGTGCAGGTCGGCAACCCACAGAGCGTGGTGGATGCGGACCTGCGCCACGAGGCGTGGCACGCGCTCGCCTTGGCCACGGTGTTGGTGGTGGTGGCGGGCGTGGTGATGTGGTGCGTGGTGCGCCGCTCGCTGCAGCCGGTCAGAGCGCTGGGCAAGGCGTTGCGGCGGCGCAAGAGCCTGGACCTCGCCCCGTTGCCGTTGTCCAAACTCCCGCGCGAAATACATGCGCTGGTGGCGTCGTTCAATCATCTGCTCGAGCGGCTGGATGCGGCGATCGAAGGCGAACGCCGTTTTATCGGCGACGCCGCGCATGAGCTGCGCACGCCGCTATCGGCACTGCAGGCGCAGGCCGAAATCGCGCTGGGCGCGCAAGACCTGCAAAGCAAGAATCAAGCACTACTGAAGCTGCTGCGCGTGGCCAAGCGCAGCACCCGCTTGTCCGAGCAACTGCTGGATCTGGCGCGGTTGAACGCGGGGCGGAGCGCATCGATGCATCAACCGACCGAACTGAGCATGCTGGTGCATCACATCGCACAGGAATTCGAGGTCAATGCGCTACAGAACGGGCGCGCGTTGTATCTGGATATCCACAGCTGTGTCGTTGCGTGCAACGTGGACGACATCGGCATCCTGCTACGCAACCTGGTGGATAACGCAATGCGTTACACGCCGGAGGGCGGCAACATCCTGATCAGCTGCGGCTATATCGCCGATGCGACAAGCGAAGACGGTGCAGAGACCGTCAGCGAGGTGTTTCTGCAGGTTGCCGACGATGGGCCCGGCGTCCCCGAATCGGAACGCGCGGCGATCTTCGTCCGCTTCCACCGCGTGGCCGGCACTCCGGTCCGCGGCAGCGGCATCGGGTTGTCGTTGGTCGCCGGTATCGCGGATCTGCACCAGGCACGTATCGAGACCGGGCCTGGTCTGAGCGGGCGTGGGTTTAGCGTGCGCATCGTCTTTCCAGGCAGCGCGACGGGCTGAGCACCTGCCCCGGGCCGTGGGGAGCACTGTGTGCAAAGCGTCGATGCGCGTGCCGGATGCGTTGCGCGTGCACGCAGCTGCGGCGTCCGTGCTGTCGGCCGATGCAGGCCCGCGCGTCGTCGACCGTGGCGCAAATCGGCTGGACGGTCCGCGTATCTGAAGCTGAACCTTTCGCGCAGCGGACTCGGTGCGCTTAAAGAATTCTTCAACGGACTAAAAGTTCTTTAACGGCGGCTTGAAACGATGCCACCTAGCCAGGGTTCGCTGGTGCTTGAGACTCGCTAGTCGCTGCCTCGAGGGTGCCAACGTCATCGCGTTTGCAGAGAGTGCACGCAATGCCACACCTGGCCTGCACCCGGCCGCCTCTTCGCGCGATACCGCCACATGCATGCAAGCGCGCAGACGCATGTGCCGCGTGCTGGTGTGGCCCTTTCCCCTTTCCCCTTTTCCTCAGATCGCGTAACCACCATGACCCCAACCGACACAACGGACAGCGCGCGCACCAACGCTGCGGCATCCAAGCGCAAACGGCGACGTTTCGCTTTGCCGCTGATGTGGTGTCTGCTGGCCAGTGGTGCCATTGCCGCAGGCTGGGGCTGGTCCACGCGCGCCCGGCCGCAGCTCCAGAATCTTCCAATCACCGCGTTGTCGGTCACGGCCATCACGCCACGCCAGGTGGAGTGGCCACGCACGCTGTCGGCGACCGGGATCGTGGCGCCCTGGCAGGAGGCGGTGATCAGTTCGCAAAGCAACGGGCTGCGGCTGGTGACGCTCAACGTGGCAGTCGGCGATGTGGTGACGCGCGGGCAGCTGCTGGCACGTTTTGATACCGCCACTCTGCTTGCGGCACGCGCAGAACTACGTGCGGGCCTGGCCAAAGCACAGGCGGCTGCACACCAGGCCGATACCAATCGCACACGTGCCATGCGCGTGCAGGCGGCCGGGGCGATGAGCGACCAGGAAGTGCAGCGCTACGTGACCGAAGCGGTGACCGCCACCACCCAGATCGCGGTGGCGCAGGCGCAGCTGGATGCCAACCGGCTGCAGCTGCAGCAAGCCGACATCACCGCCCCCGACGACGGGTTGATCAGCGCGCAGAGCGCCACGCTGGGCGCGGTGGCCAGCAGCGGCCAGGAACTGTTTCGGCTGGTGCGGCAGGGGCGCCTGGAATGGCGTGGAGAGTTCACACCCGAGCAGATTGCGCGGATCGCCGTAGGCCAGGACGTCCGGCTACGGCTGCCCGACGGCAGTGCCGCCGTGGCACGCGTGCGCCAGATCGCGCCGCTGCTGGATGCGCGCTCCCGGCTTGGCGTGGTGTATGCGGATATCCAGCCCGACCGCCTGCTGCGCGGCGGGATGTACATCGACGGTGCGGTGGCGTTGCCGGCCAGCAGTGCACTGGTGGTGCCGGCGTCGAGTGTGGTGGTGCGCGATGGCCGCAGCCTGGTGTTCCGCATCATCGGCAGCGGTCCCGAATCCAGGGTGCGCGCGCAAGCGGTGACGGTGGGGCGACGGGTCGGCACCGACGTCGAACTGCTGCAGCCGTGGAGCGGTGGCGAGCGCATCGTGGCGCAGGGGGCCGGGCTGCTTGCCGATGGCGACACGGTGTTGGTCAAGACCACGCCGGCCGGCCCGCTGGTCGGCATGCAGCTGATTCCACGTACGCCACGATGAACTTTGCTACCTGGTCGCTGCGCAATCCCATTCCCGCCGTGTTGCTGTTCTTCCTGCTGACCCTGGCGGGTGTGTACGGCTTTCGCAATCTCTCCATCCAGGCGTTGCCGGATATGGACCTGCCCACCGTCACTGTCGCCTTGACGCAGCCGGGGGCGGCACCGGCGCAGCTGGAAACCGAGGTGGCGCGCAAGGTGGAAGACTCCATCGCCATCGTCAGCGGCCTGCGCCATCTGCGCACCACCATCAGCGATGGACAGGTGCAGATCGTGGCCGAATTCCATCTAGAAAAATCGCTGTCCGATGCGTTGATCGAAACCAAGGATGCGGTCGACCGGGTGCGTTCGTCGTTGCCGCCGGAACTGTTGCAGCCTGCCATCAGTGCGGTGACCGAAACCGGCACGCCGATCCTGACCTATGCGGTGACATCGACAACGCTGGATGAGACCGCGTTGTCCTGGTTTGTCGACGATACCGTAAGCAAGGCGCTGCTGAAGGTGCCTGGCGTGGGCCGCGTGCAACGCCTGGGCGGCGTGCAGCGCGAGATCCGGGTGGAGGTGGATCCGGTGCAGATGACCGCACTCGGGGTGACCACGTCCGATGTGTCGCGCGCGCTGCAACAGACCCAGCAGGATTCCTCCGGCGGACGCGTGCAACTGGGCGGCGCCGAGCAATCGGTACGCACGCTGGCCGGCGTGCAGCAGGCCGCGCAATTGCCTGGCATGTCGATTGCGCTCGCCACCGGCGGCAGCGTGCGCCTGGAGCAAATCGCGCGCGTACGCGATGGCATCGCCGACCGTCGGCAGGCCGCGCTGCTCGACGGTAAGCCGGTGATCGGGCTCAGCCTGTATCGCACCAAGGGCTTCGACGAGACCAAAATCGCCGAAGGCGTTGCGCAGGCGCTGCAGCAGTTGCAACACAGCGACCCCTCGCTGCGCATCACCCCGGTCTCCGGCACCGTGGCCTACACCCTGGAGCAATTCGAAGGCTCGATGTCGATGCTGTACGAGGGCGCACTGCTGGCGGTGCTGGTGGTGTGGCTGTTCCTGCGCGACTGGCGCGCGACCCTGATCGCCGCATCGGCGCTGCCGTTGTCCATCCTGCCGGCGTTTGCGGTGATGTGGTGGCTGGACTACTCGCTCAATACGCTGACCTTGCTGGCCCTGGCGGTGGTGGTCGGGATCCTGGTCGACGATGCCATTGTCGAGATCGAAAACATTGAACGTCATCGGCGCATGGGCAAATCCGCGTTTCAAGCTACCGCCGATGCGGTCAACGAAATCGCCTTGGTGGTCATGGCCACCACCGCGACGCTGGTGGTGGTGTTTGTGCCGACCACGTTGATGGGCGGCATCCCGGGTTTGTTCTTCAAACAGTTCGGTTGGACTGCGGTGATTGCGGTGGTTGCCTCGTTGATGGTGGCGCGGCTGATCACCCCGATCATGGCGGCCACCTTTCTTGGCGCGCGGCACAGCGATCCATCCGAGCCGGCGACCGGTGCGGTGACCGCGTGCTATCTGCAGATGGTGCAGTGGAGCCTGCGGCATCGCGCGGCAACGTTGGGCGCCGCCGGCGTGTTTCTGCTGCTGTCGCTGGCGTTGTTGCCGTTGCTGTCCAAAGGCCTGGTGCCGCCCAGCGACCGCGGCTTCATCACCGTTAGCGTCGAGCTGGGGCCGGAGAGCGACATCGGGCAGACCCGTCAGGTCACCGAGCGGGTGCGCGCGGCGGTCGGCCGCATCGACGGTGTCGGCGCGGTGTTCACCAGCATCGGCGGCACTGCGGGCGGGCGCGGTGCGCAAGTGGCGGAGGTGCGCAAGGCCGAGATGACCCTGGTGTTGTCGCCGCGCAAGACGCGTGCGGCGCAGGCGCAGATCGAGCGCGCAGTGCGGCGGGTTCTGGTCAACATCACCGGCGCACGCGTCACCGTGAGCGGCGGCGGGCCGGGCGAACACCTGTCGATGATTCTCACCAGCGAATCGGAAGATGCCCTCAATGCCACCGTCGCTGCGTTCGCAAGCCAATTGCGCTCGGCCGGCCTGTCGGGTGTGCGTACCACCGCAGGCCTGCAACGCCCGGAGCTGGTAGCGCGGCCGATCCAGCGCCAGACCGCCCGTTATGGCGTGAGCAGCGCCGATATCGGCCAGACCCTGCGCACTGCGACCAGCGGCGATTTCGAACCGCAACTTGCCAAGCTCAATCTGGACAACCGGCAGATCAACATCCGCGTGCAGGTTCCCGACCGGGTCAGGGCCGATCTGGAGGCGTTGTCCAACCTGCGCGTGCAATCGCGCAATGGGCTGGTGCCGTTGTCCAGCGTGGCGGTGTTGGCGATGGAGAGCGGGCCGACCGAGATCAATCGCTACGATCGCCAACGCTACGTCACGGTGAGCGCCGACCTGGGCGACATGCCGTTGAGCAAGGCGATGGCCTTGGCCACCACGCGCCCCGCCATCCAGCACCTGCCTGCGAACGTGTCGCTGATCCAGTCCGGCGATGCAGAAGTGGCGGCGGAATTGTCGTCCGGCTTGCTGCTGGCGATCGCGATCGCCACCTTGTGCATGCTGTGCGTGCTGATCCTGCTGTTCAACGATTTCTTCCAACCGTTGACGATCCTGTCGGCCATTCCGCTGTCGCTCGGCGGCGCCTTCATTGCGTTGTTGCTGTGCGGAAGCGAGCTCGATGTGCCATCGATGATCGGCCTGGTGATGCTGATGGGCATCGTCACCAAGAACTCGATCCTGTTGGTCGAATACGCGGTGATCGCGATCCGCGATGGCGCAGTGTCGGTCGACGTCGCCTTGCTCGATGCGTGCCACAAGCGCGCGCGCCCGATCGTGATGACCACCGTGGCCATGATCGCCGGCATGCTGCCGATTGCGTTGGGTTTTGGTGCCGATGCCAGTTTCCGCCAGCCGATGGCCATCGCGGTGATCGGGGGATTGATCAGTTCGACCCTGCTGTGCCTGGTGGTGGTGCCTGCGGTTTTCAGCTGCATCCACGATGGTCGAACATGGCTGCATCGGCGTTGGCGCGGCGCGTTTAGGCGGGTGGATGATGATCCGGGCGGCCAAGCGCGTGCGGCAGACTAAGCGCGGCTAACAAAACGACGGCGCGCTCCGCAGGTGGGCACAGCCAGCGCTCGGTACGGCATGGACCACCCGTGCACTGCGGTTTCGGGCGCGCCACCCACGCCTAGCTGACGACTGCTTGCCAGCTTGCGTTTACCGCTCCAAGAAGCAACCGACGACGCAGCCGCCAGGCGGCCGCAGCCGGTGCGCGGAATCTGGTTGCCGTGTGCGTTGGCTGCGGTTGCTCAATGCCGTCCATCTCCGATCTGGCGGCCGTTCGCGCCACTGTGTCAGCCGCTCTGAAACGCGCCGCCACCTGTTTGGATCACCAGCAGGCGGCCAGCGCTCGGCATCTGTGCGCTGGCGACCCCGCAAAGCAGCAACGTGCCGGCGGTGCGTCAACTGCCACCGACACCTCTCACGTCAGAGCCCAGACTTCTGCGCGGCGCGCTTCGCCAAGCGCTGCGCACCGCCCGTGCTGCGGCCAACCGGTGCGCAGCGAGGCGCGTTGCCCTCAGCCGCAATACACCGCAGTGATGTTGTTGGTCGGGCCGGTTTCGATGCTCAGGTGATCGCCGCCGCTTTCGCTGGCGCCCTGTGCGGGGTCGGCCAGACCGCTGGCGGTGGTGCCGCCGGTGGCGCGCTCGCCGCGCCGTACACTGACCTGCAGGCTGTCGCTATCCACGCGCGCGCGCTCCACCGTCTGCGCCGCTGCGGCCAAACCCACGATGCCGCGGACCTTTTCGATATGGCATTGGCCGGAGATCGCGCCATCGATGGGTTGCACCTGCGCCACTTGATTGGAAGCACAGGCCGAGAGCAACAGGACGGCAGCGAGCGGGGCGAGGGTGCGGATCATCGGGCGTCTCCAGCGAAAGAATGGCGCAAGCGTGAAGAACCCGTTGTTGGTGTGGCATGAAGGCCGCCCGCTGGGGCGCGGCGCCCGCAACGCAGCGCCGTGCGCTCCTGCACTGGCGGTGGCGCCCAGCATCGGGATCGCTGAGCGAAGCCCCCCAGACCGCGTGACTGCCCCACTCGGTGCAGGCAGCCCAGGCGGGATTCCGGCCGCTATTCCGTCCACGCGCACCAAGGAGGCGAAGGCGTGCAGGCTGGATTACTTCGATTTTTGGACGATTCCACTCCAAATCTTCCGGCTAGTCGATCAATAGGCGCATCTCTACGCTTTGCATCACCGGAGCAGCTGGCTCCACCACCGCACAGGGATCTGTCATGAACGCACAACTGGCCACCACCTACGCCGATCAGCCGCAGCACGAGACAAGCGTGCAGGCCACGCCGCGCCCGGTGGTGTTTCGCACCCGCGGCACCACCCGCGGTCCGATCACCCGGCTGATGAGCCCGGGCGATCTGGGGCAGCTGGTCAAGCCGTTCGTGTTCCTGGACCTGTTCACCGTCAAACCGTCGGTGGGAGGAGCACCGATGGGCATGCATCCGCATTCGGGCATTGCCACGCTCACCTACCTGATGGAGGGCGAGGTCGGCTACGAGGACAGCACCGGCAAGCAGGGCACGCTGCCTACCGGCGGTGTGGAATGGATGCGTGCCGGCAATGGCGTGTGGCACGACGGTGTGCCGGTTGGCCAGTCCTCGGCCAAGGGCTTCCAGCTTTGGGTCGCATTGCCTGCAGCCGAAGAAAACGCTCCGGCGCAAAGCCTGTATCTGTCGCCGGCCGATGTGCCGGTGGCCGGGCCGGTGCGTGTGCTGCTGGGTCGCTACGGCGAGCTGGAAAGCAAGATTCCGGCGCCGGCCGACATGACCTATCTGAGCGTGCAACTACAGGACGGGGAGCGCTGGCGTTACGTGCCGCCGGCCGGCCACAGCGTGGCCTGGATCGCGGTGCACACCGGGCAGCTGGACGCGGCCGAGAGCATCGGCAGCGGCCAGATAGCGGTGTTCAAGGATGCCGAGCAGGCCATCGATGTGGTGTCGGTCGGTGCGAGCTCCTTCGTGCTGGGGTCGGCGGTCAAGCACCCGCACGACCTGGTCATGGGCCACTACTCGGTGCACACCAGCACCGCCGCACTGGCGCAGGGCGAGGCGGAGATCCGCCGCATCGGCGAGCAATTGCGCGCCAAGGGCCGCCTGGGCTGAGTCGCGCGCATGCCGGGCAGCCGAGACATGGCTGCCCGGCATGCGGCGTCAAGCACGCAGCGCTTGCCAGGCAACACAGCGCATTACCGATCGTGCGGAAGGCAATGCGCCTTTCAAACCCGCACGCCCGAGCCATGGCGACAGGTCTTCAACGATGGCCTGCACCGCCCAACCGTCGATGCGTGCGCACCTCAGCCATGCATCGCCACCCATCACACCCCACCTATCCAGCAAAGGCATTCCAATGAAACTGCTTCATCTTGATTCCAGCATCCTCGGCGACTATTCGGCGAGCCGTCAGCTCAGCGCACGCATCGTTGCCAAGCTGCAACAGAGCAACGGCGATGTCACCGTCACCCACCGCGATCTGGCCGCCAACCCCATCGCGCATCTGTCCGGCGCGCATCTGGCTGCGCAGCAGAATCCCACGGCCGATCAGACGCCGGAACTGGCCGCCGACCTGGCCAATGGTGCTGCGGTGCTGCAGGAATTTCTGGATGCCGACACCGTGGTGATCGGTGTGGCGCTGTACAACTTCACCGTGCCGACCCAGCTCAAGGCCTGGATCGATCGCGTACTGGTGGCCGGCAAGACCTTCCGCTATACGTCCGACGGAGTGCTCGAAGGGCTGGCCGGCGACAAGCGGGTGATCCTGGCGGTGGCGCGCGGTGGGTTCTATAGCGTCGGCTCGCCGCTGGCGTCGCTGGAGCATGCCGAAACCTACATGCGCACCGCGCTGGGCTTCGTCGGCCTGCATCACCCGGAGGTCATCGTTGCCGAGGGACTGGCCACCGGGAAGGAGGGACGTGAAGCGGGTCTTGCCGTTGCCCATCAGCAGATCGATGGGCTGGCTGCCTGAGTCGGCGCGACGCCATAGCGGCGTCGCCACTGCCACTGCCCAGGCGCCTACAGCGCATTCAATCGCAAGGTCACGGCCTGGATAAACGCTGCGACCGCACGCGGCAGATGCCGTCGGCTTGGGTAGAGCGCGTGCAAGCCCTGCCCCCGGCGTTGGAAATCCGGCAGCACCACGCTCAGGCGGCCCTGTTCGATATCCGGGCGCGTCAGTGCCTGCGGCAGTAGCGCGATGCCGAGCCCGGCCACCGCGGCCAGGCGCAAGGCGCGCGCGGTGGTGGCAGCAAAACGCGCCTGCACCTGCACCTGCTCGGCAAGCCCGGACGGCCCGATCAGCGTCCAGGTCATCTGCCCACTTGGGTGCGGGAAGCCGATGCCGTCGTGCTGGGGCAAGTCGTCCACCTGCAGCGGCCTGCCGCGCGCCTGCAGATAGTCTGGGCTGGCGACCATCAGGTCGCTGTTGTCGGCCAGGATCTGGCGGCCGACATACCCCAGGTCCGGCAATGTGCCGCCACGGAAGGCCACATCGATGCGTTCGGCGATCAAATCGGCCTTGGCATCGCTGAGCACGAATTCCAGCCGCACGCGCGGATGCGCGGCGAGAAATTCGCCGACCCATTCGATGCGGAAAAAATCCAGAAAATCCGCGGGTGCCG
Source organism: Xanthomonas sp. Leaf148 (assembly GCF_001423585.1). GTDB lineage: Bacteria > Pseudomonadota > Gammaproteobacteria > Xanthomonadales > Xanthomonadaceae > Xanthomonas. The sequence goes on from NZ_LMOP01000011.1 coordinate 184,992, forward strand.
CTACGCGCACCAGCCCGGCGGCTTCGTCGCCATCGGCCACCAGGCTCTGCCCGGCCGAGGTCAGCCCGTCCACCGCATCGGCGCAACGTTCGAAGAAGGCTTGCCCGGCGTCGGTCAAGGTCAGCTTGCGGGTGGAGCGCTGCATCAGGCGCGTGTCCAGCTGCGCTTCCAGCTGCTGCACGCGCCGGCTCACGCTGTTGGGAGCGGTGCCGAGCCGGCGCGCGGCTTCGGCAAAGCTGCCGCTGCGCACCACCTGCACGTACAGCGCGATGTCATTGAGATCGATCACCAGCGGCCTTGGCGCATGTAAACGCGGAGTCTAAGCGCGCTGCCTGCGTGCAGTCGATCATGGCGGCGTCGGGTGCTGTATGCGGTAGCTCAGGTGCACTAGCAGTAAAGCGCGTCATGCCTTGTTGCCCGCGCTCGGTTGATTGAGATTTTGACGCTGCGTCTAACCAAGCTAAGTTGCAAAATCTTGCTTGCTCAGATGTGGTGGAACGGTGCGGTAAGGCATGCGTAGAGCATTGGTGCTGCGTGCTTGCTGCGGGGCCCTGGCCCGCCCACCATCGCGGGACACGCTGCAAGTACGTCCTTGTAAGCGCTTATGCGGCATCCATGCCGCGTAAGGTCCCGCGACGGTGGGCGGGCAAGGACCAGTGGAGGTAGTGGGTGTGCATGTTTTTAAGCAGCCGACCAATTTTATGGTGCGGTGTCCTCGCCGCTTGCGGGACCGTGTGGCGGCATGGATGCCGCCACCGAGCCTACATGGACGTACTTGCGGCGTGTCCCGCGAGCGGCGAGGGCACCGCACATTCGACTCACTCAGCGTTTGACGGTATCCAACGTCTCTGCGGCTCGAATCCTTGGCTGCCTTTGCAGCGTGTGTCTCGATGGAATGAGATGTTTCGGATAGATCAGATGCAAAGCGAGTGATGTGCAGCTTGGTTGCAGGGCCCTTGCCCGTTCACCGTCGCGGGACACGCTGCAAATACGCCCATGTAAATTCTTCTGCGGCATCAATGCCGCATAAATTCCCGCGATGGTGAGCGGGCAAGGACCAGTCGAGATGGTCGGTGTGCATAGTGCAAGCAATGCAGGACGTTCTTCTGATTGGTTAGCTATCGTGTCGTTCTGCGACGCGCACCACCGAGCCCATGCAACCTGCGAGACGCTCAGCTTTTTACCCGGCGACCGACCAACTTTCTGGTGCGGCGTTCTCGCCGCTTGCGGGACACTTATTGCGTGCGCGTGAGTCCGTGACGCTGCAACAACTGCTGCAGGCGGTCCTGCACCCGCTGCAGGTCAGCGTCGGCTGCCTCGTCCAGAATGTCCTGCGCCAGTGCATCGAACTGCGGCCAGAACTGGCTGGGGTCGCGCACCCGCTGCGGCCAGACCGACAGCATCTTGCCTAGCTCGGAGAGCTGATGATTGGTGTGGGTGCGTGTGTGCAGGCTCATGTCGCGTCTCCCGGCCAGTCCAGAGCCACAGCGTGGACCGCACCGTCGTCGATGAGAGTGAAAGCAAGCTCGGCCTGCAGCACGCCATCTAGCTCCAGCCGTGCCGCGCCACCTGGGCGTTGGGTGACATCGATTACGTAGGTGCTGGCGCCGAAGCGATACCGCAGCTGGTAGCCCGGCCAGCCGGCCGGGATGCACGGCACGATGTGCATGCGTTCGCCATGCCGTTGCAGGCCGAGCAGCGATTCGGTCAGCAGCCGGTACATCCAGCCTGCCGCGCCGGTGTACCAGCTCCAGCCACCGCGGCCGGCGTGCGGCGCCACCGCGTAGACATCGGCGGCCAGCACGTACGGTTCGGCCTTGTAGCGTTGCACCGCCGCTGCATCGCGGGCATGGTGGATCGGGTTGATCATGCCGGCCAGTTGCCAGGCCCGCGCGCTGTCGCCCAGGTGGGCGAAGGCCATCGTCGCCCACACCGCTGCATGGGTGTACTGGCCGCCGTTCTCGCGCACGCCAGGGACGTAGCCACGGATATAACCGGGGTCGTGTTCGGTGCGATCGAACGGCGGCATCAGCAGCTTGACGATGCCGGCGTCGGTGTCGACCAGATGCTGGTGCATCGCGTCCATCGCTTGTGCGCTGCGCGCCGGGTCCATCGCGCCGGACAGCACCGCCCAGCTCTGCGACAACGAATCGATACGGCATTCGTCCGAGTCGCTTGCGCCCAGCGGGGTGCCGTCGTCGAACCACGCACGCCGGTACCAGCCACCATCCCAGGCGTGCTGTTCCAGCGACGCGCGCAAAGATTGTGCATGCGTGCGACAGGTCGCGGCGAATGCCGCATCGTCGCGCTGCGCGGCCACGTCTGCGAAACGCAGCAGCGTGTCGTAGAGGAAAAAGCCCAGCCACACGCTCTCGCCCTTGCCGTCCTTGCCGACCCGGTTCATGCCGTCGTTCCAATCGCCGCTGCCGATCAGCGGCATGCCGCGTTCGCCCAGCCGGGTCATGCCACGTTGCAGGGCGAGCACGCTATGCGCATACAGCGACTGCATGTTGCCGGTGAGCTGGGGCAGGTCGTAATACGATTCTTCGTCGGGCTTGAGTTCGCGCCCGTCGATGAAACCCACGCGCTCGTCCAGCACGCTGGTATCGGCGGTGGTGTCCAGATAGCGGCACAGCGCCTGTGGCAACCACAGAAAATCGTCCGAACACTGCGTGCGCACACCCCGGTTCTGCGGCGGGTGCCACCAATGCTGCACATCGCCCTGTACGAACTGATGCGCGGCGCAGCGCAGCAGATGCGCGCGGGTGAGCGCCGGCTGCGCATGCACCATCGCCATGCTGTCCTGCAACTGGTCGCGGAAGCCGAACGCGCCACCGGACTGGTAGTAACCGCTGCGTGCCAGGAACCGGCAGGCGATGGTCTGGTAGAGCAGCCAGCCATTGGCCAGCAGATCCACCGCCGCATCCGGCGTGCTCACCTGCACGGTGCCCAGAATCTGCTGCCAGTGCGCACGCACCGCCAGCAGTGCAGTGTGCGCGGTGGCCACGCCACGGCTTTGACGTGCCAGCGTCAGTGCGCTGGCGCGATCGGCGGCCGCACCCAGGCGGAACACCGTTTCAAAGGTCTGTTCGGCCGCCAGCGTCACCGGAATCTGGATCGCCGCGCAGGGGTCCAGGCCGGCACCCACGCGCCCGGACAAACGCTGCCGAGTGAGCGCGGCGGGGGCGGCCAGGCTGCCGTTGCGCCCGAGGAATTCCCTGCGGTCGGCGGTGATGCTGCGGCTGGGCGCATCGGCATCGAAGAACGCCACGCGGCCGTCGAATTCGGTGTTGTACGGGTTGCGCGCGGTCAGCACGCTGCTGCCCAGGTCCACCTCGCTGACCACATGCAGTTGCGAGCGTGCGCGGATGTCGCCGAGCACCCATTCCACATACCCGGTGACGCTGAGCCGACGTGGACGCCCAGACAGATTTTTCAGCCGCAGATGGCTGAACTTGATCGGCCGCTCCACATCGACGAACACCCACAGCTCGCTGCCGATACCGTGTTCGATATGGCTGTAGACGCTATAGCCGAAGCCGTGGCGCACGGTGTAGCGCCCGTTGCCGCGGCATGGCAGTGCCATCGGCGACCATACCTCGCCGGTGTCGTCGTCGCGCAGATAGAACGCCTCGCTTGAGGCATCGCCGACCGGGTCGTTATGCCACGGCGTGAGCCGGAATTCGTGCGCGTTCTCGGCCCAGCTGTAACCGGGGCTGCTGTCGCTGACCACGCTGCCGAACTGCGCATTGGCCATCACGTTGCACCACGGCGCCGGCGTGGCGGTGCCTTCGTCCAGGGTGATGCGGTATTCGCGGCCGTCGGCGGCGAATGCGCCCAGGCCGTTGTCGAACAGCACCGCTTCTTCGGCTGCGGCCTGCAGGGTGTGGTCCAGGTAAGCGGCATGCGTGCTGGCCAACGCGTCGGCGCTGTCCAGTTGCTGGATCGGCTCCAGCAGCGGCGGGTGCGCACGTGCGCTGGGGTGGCGCTGCAGTTGCGCGTCCAGGGTGCCGTTGGCATCGCTCAGTATCGCGCGTGCCACGGTCTGCAACAGCACGCGGTCTTCCTGCGAAATGTGTTCGATGGCGCGCACGAAAGTACCGCCGGGGCGGTCGAGCACATTGGCTTCGGGATCGGCGGCGATCAGGCCCAGGATGGCGTCCTGCAACTGCTGGCGATAGCCGGCCTGGCTTTCGTTCCAGATCACCAGATCCGCACGCAGGCCTTTCAGGCGCCAGTACGCGTGCGCCTGCACCAGCTGGCGCGCCAGTTCGAGATTGTCCGGGTCGGTGATGCGCAGCAGCACGATCGGCAGATCGCCGGAGATGGCGTGACTCCACAGCGCCGACTGGCCGCGGTGGTTGTGCAGCAGCACCTCGTTATCGGCGCGCAGTTGCGGGTCGACGAACAGCACGCGCGCGGCCAGCCGCTCGTAGAGCATCGCATCGGCCAACGAAGCATTGATCTGCCGGCGCGTGACCTGGCTCTGGGTCAGTGCCAGATCGAACACCCGGTCGGCCAGACGGCGGTCGCGGTACTTGTCGATCAATGCGGTGCAGGCGGCGCGTTGGGTGCCCACGCCGTAGACCATGTCGACCTGCGCCTGCTGATCGGGCGCCAGCGAAAGACGGCAGCGGATCGCCACGATCGGGTCCAGCACCGAGCCGGCCGCGCCCGACAGCGCGGTCTGTTCGCTCAGGGCCGCCGGATTGCGGGTGCTGCGCCCCCGCCCGATGAACGCGGCGCGGTCGGTCTCGTAGGAGATCGTCGCCACATCGGCATCGTGCACCGCCACCAGATGCAGCATCCACGGCTGCGCCTCGTCGTGCCCGCGCGGTCGGCGTGTGCACAGCAGGGCCTGTCGGTCGGCCAGGATCTCGGTCTGCACGAACAGGTTGCTGAAAGCCGGATGCGCCTCATCGGAGGCGGCCGGCGCCAGCACCACTTCGGCGTAGGTGGTGATCTCGATGACCCGCGTCTGCCGCGAGCGGTTGCGGATGCGCAAGCGGCGCAGTTCCACATCGTCCTCGGCGGAAATGGCGATTTCCAGATGGCTGTCGTACCGCTGGTGGCTGCCCTTGAACTCGGCCTTTGCATCGGAAAAGATCGCTTCGTAGCGCTCTACCGGCACGCAGGTCGGCTGGTGCGCGGCCGACCACACCGCGCCGCTGTCCACATCGCGCAGATAGCAGAACGTGCCCCAGTGATCGCGGGTGCCATCCTCGCGCCAGCGGGTGACCGCCATGTCGCGTGCACGGCTGTAGCCACCGCCGGCGGAGGTCAACATGCCGTGGTAACGCCCGTTGGAGAGCAGTTGCAACGCCGGCTGCGCCATGTTGGGGTCGCGATGGATACGCAACGCCATCCCCGCCTCGGTGGCGACCGGGCGTTCGGCTGCTTCGACCAGGCCTTTGACGTAGACGCCGGCACGCGGTGCGCGCTCCTGCAACAGCAACAACGTGGCCTGGAATTGCGGATCGGCGACAAAGCGTTGTTGCATCGGCGCATCGCGCAACACGTGATCCAGCGCCAGCAGCGCCATGCCCTGGTGATGCGACATGAACGAGCGCACCACGGCGTGTTGTTCGCCACGCGGCACCCGCGAAGGTGTGTAATCGATCGCCTCGTACAGACCGAAGCGGCCGCCGAAGCCCAGCGCCTGCAGTTGCTGCAGATTGCGGCAGGCCGCATCCGGTTCGACCATCAACGCCATCGCGCTGGCATAGGGCGCGATCACCAGATCCTGGCCCAGCCCGCGCTTGAGCCCCAGCCCGGGGACGCCGAACGCGCGGTATTGATAATTGCGCCGCGTATCGACCGTGTTGTAGCCCGATTCGGACACGCCCCACGGTACATCGCGCGCCGCGCCATAGCGGATCTGCGCCTGCACCGCGCCGCGCATCGAGCGGCTCAGCAGCGTCTGCGGGTAGCTGGGCATCACCAGGTCGGGCATCAGGTACTCGAACATCGAGCCGCTCCACGACAGCAGCGTCGGCTCGGCGCCGGTATCGGTCAGCGTGCGCCCAAGCGCGAACCAGCTGTCCTGCGGCAGCTTGCCCTGGGCGATCGCCACGAAGAGCCCTAAGCGCGCCTCCGAGGCCAGCAGGTCGTAATGGCCGCTATCCAGGCGGCGGTCGTCGACGTTGTAGCCGATCGACAACAGCTGCTGGGCACGGTTGTAGAGAAAGCCGTAGTCCATCTGCGCCAGTTGCCCGGCGATATGCGCAAGCCGTTGCAGCTCCTGCACGCGCGTGGCGGCCCAGGTCTGCACCTGCGGCGGCTGGCTGCCGTCGGCCAGTTGCCGCAGCGTGGCGACAGCCTGGGAGTGCTCTTCCGCTGTGTGCGGAGAGGGGCTGGCGAGTGCCTGCGCGCACTGGCTCACCTCGTCCAACGTCGCCTTGCAACAGTCCACCAGGCGCTGCGGCCAGGGCTCTTCGTCATCGCCCGTGCTCGGCATCGCCGCCAGGAGCGATTGGCTCTGTGCCAACAGCAGCCGCAGGGCGGCATCGGCCTGGTGCAGGGTCGGCGTGGGCTGGTTGCGGATCGCCTGCACGCGCTGCGTCATCGCGCGCAGTGCGGCGGTGGCATCGTCGCTGCGCGGCGTCGCTTGCATGCTCAGCACGCCAAGCGTGTCGGCCAGCCCGTCGAACACCGCCATCGACACCGCCGGCGCATCCACCAGCGCCAGCAGCCCTTGCCGCAGCGTCAGCAGATGCCCGACCAGGTTGCCGCTATCGACGGTGGAGACATAACGCGGCATCAACGGTGCCAGCGTTTCGGTGTCGTACCAGTTGTAGAAATGGCCGCGGTGGCGCGGTAGCGATTCCAGCGTGGTCAGCGTGTCGGCCACGCGGGTCATCACGCCGGCCACGGTCAGGTAGCCCAGATCGTAGGCGGCCAGGTTGGCCAGCAACCCCAGCCCGATGTTGGTCGGCGAGGTGCGGTTGGCCACTACCGTGACCGGGTATTCCTGCACGTTGTCCGGCGGCAGCCAATGGTGCTGCGCGGTGCTATGGCTCTCGAAGAACGCCCAGGTGCGCCGCGACAATCCGCCGAGGAAATCGCGCTGCTCCTGCGACAACTGCGCCACCGGCGCAGCGGGCTGTTCGCCCAGCCAGGCCATCAGCCAGGGCGCGCCCAACCACGCCAGCCCCAGCGGCAGCGCCGCCCACAAGGCCGACGGCGACCACCACGCCACCGCCGCAACCACCAGCGCCGCACTGCAGGCGGCGCCGGCCATCAGGGGGTGTTCGGCATTGCCGCTGCGCGCGCTGCGTTCCACTTCGCTGGATGGCGCCCACTGCAACAGATGGCGATGGGTGATCGTCATCCGCAGTAGCGTGCGGGCGATGGCCGCCAGCTGCAGCCCTGCCTCGAACGGCAGGCAGGCCAGCACCACACCGGTGCGCAGCAGATACTGGCGCAGCCCCGCCCCCACCTGGCGCGCGTGATGACGCAGCCCCAGGCCCTCGGGCGGATGCGCCAGCGCATACAGCGCCGAACACAGCCCCGGCAGCAGCCACAGCACCAACAGCCAGAGCGTCCAACGCAGCGGTGTGGGCGAGCACAGCCAGCCGATCAGCAACAAGCCGAAAGCGGCCGGTGCCACCAGGCTGCGGCGCAGGTTGTCCAGCAGCTTGCCGCGCGACAACCACGACAACGGATTGCGCGCGCGCCGGCCACCCCGGTCGGGCACCCAAGGCAGCAGCCACGGCAAGAGTTGCCAGTCGCCACGCACCCAGCGCGCGCGGCGCTTGGCATCGGTGGCATAGCGCTGCGGATGGCGCTCGTACAGACGCACGTCGCTGAGCAAACCGGCGCGCACATAGCAGCCTTCCAGCAGGTCGTGGCTGAGCACGCGGTTGTCGGGGAAGCGGCCGGCCAGCACCTGCTCGAAAGTGGCCACGGCATAGATGCCCTTGCCGATAAAGGAGCCTTCGCCGAACAGGTCCTGATACACGTCCGACACCACGCGCGTGTACGGGTCGATGCCCGGCTCGATGCCGAACATGCGTGCAAAGCGCGATTCGCCGCCCTCGCTCATGCCGGTGCCCAAGCCAGGCTGCAGGATGCCGTAACCGGCTTCGATGATCTGCCCGGACGCATCCATGCGCGGCACATTCAACGGATGCGACATCGCGCCGACCAATGCGCGTGCCGCATCCCGAGGCAGGTGGGTATCGCTATCGAGCGTGATCACATAACGCACCTGCACCAGCGCGGCGACATCGCCTTGCACCTGCAGGAAGTCGTTGGCTGCCTGCAGCGGCGCATCTTCCGCGCAGAGCAGGCGGTTGAGTGCTTCCAGCTTGCCGCGCTTGCGCTCTGCACCCATCCAGCAGCCCTCGTGGGCGTTCCATTCGCGTGCGCGGTGCAGCAGGAAGAACCGATCGACATGCGCGTCGGCATACGCCGCGTTGAGCCGATCGATGTGTTGCGCCGCATGCGCCACCAGCGCCACATCGGCAGGCAACAAGGCTTGCGCGGCATCGAGAAAATCGGTGAGCAGCGCGAAGTACAGCTGCTCGTCGCGGTTGGCCAAGTAATGCACCTCCAACGCGCCGACCAGCTCATCGATGGCATCGGCACTGGCCAGCATGCTCGGCATCACCACCAGCGTGCGGCAATCCGGTGGAATGCCCAGGCGGAGGTCCATGCGCGGCAACGGATGCGGGCGCACCCACAGTGTCGCCACCCAATTGACCAAGGCAATACCCAACTCGCTGGCAGCCAGGAGTGCGAGACCGGCGGTGGTCCACCACAGCGTCGCTGGCAGTGCGCTCACGCCCTGCAGCAAGAGGCCGGTCCATAGCAGGGCGATCAATGCGATCGGCAACAGATACACCGGCAGCGCAACGCGGCGTGCGCGCCGCCCGCGCGGCAATGGCGTCGGGCGCGCGGACGTGGATGGCGCGCGTAGCGCGGCACGTAACGTCGGCAGCCCCGCATCCACCAGGTAATAGCCCACATGGGCGGTTACCGGCGCGTCGGCGCTGGCCTGCGCGGCCAGCTGCAACACCGTCTGCGCCACCGCCGGTTCGTCGCAGTGCATGCGCTGGGCCAGGTGCTCCACCACATGCCGGTAGGCATCGCGGGTCTGAAAATCCATGCGCGCATAGACATCGGCCGGATCGCTGCGCAGGTGCTGCTCCACCACACTCATGCTTTCGACGAATTCGCGCCAATCCATTTCATCCAGAAACCGCAGGCTGCCGATACTGTTGCTGATCGCCACCTGTTCGGCCGCCTGGCGTTGGCTTTCGGCATGCACCAGCCCCTCCACGCTCTGGCCTTCGCTGGCCAGCCATTGCTCCACCCAGGCACTGGCCATCGACAGCACCGGGCCGCGGCCCTGGATGCCGCGCGTCAACTCAGCGACGAACGCGCCGGTGGCCGGCGGTTGCGAGCGCGCCAGATCGGCCACCACCACCACCACATCCTTGGGCTGGGCCGCGGCAGTGGCGTTGAGCAAGGCCGCCCAGTCCGCGGCGAGGGCGTTGTCGCGCCCGTCGTGCATGATGCCGTCGGCAATGCGACGCACGTTGTCGAGCAATGCCAGCCGCAGCACGATCGGAATCGCCCACAGCTCGCCGAGTTTGAGCGGTGCCACCTGTTGATAGGCCGCAATGAAACGGCTCAGCGTGATCGCATCCACACGCCCGTCGCCATGCGCGACGACCTGCAGGCCCAACTCGTAGACGCGCGGCAGGCCGATTGCGGTGGCGGTGCGCAGACGCGGCAGTTGCCGGCTGTAGCCGGGCGGAAGATGCAGCCGCGCCAGGCGCATCTGCTCTTCGATCAGATAGTAGTTGTCCAGCAACCACTCGCCGGCAGGATGCAATCGCACGCCATCGGCTGCCATCTCGGTCAGGCGCGATGCCGCACCGTCGAGCGCCCGTTGGTTGAACTTGAGCCCCGACAACAACAGCTCGCGTGCCGGCCCGGTGTAGAGCGCATGCGAGGTTGCCAGCGCACGCGCCAGCGTTTCCATCTGCTCGTCGCCGAGCAAGGTAACGCCCGGTGCGACCGCATCACGGACCGGATGCGCTTGGAGTGATCGTGCTGGTTGGGTAATCGATTGCCACCAGAGAGAGAACGCAGACGCTTTCCGCTTTGGCGGCATGGAGACATTGCCTGTGCAGCATAAGTGCCGCTAGAGCCACGATCATGCGCGCTCGCGTTAGGCGACATGTGAAGGGGGATGCATGTGCAACGCGCGATGCCACGTGATGTCGGCGATCGATGTCGGCGCATGCGGCGCATGGCATCGTCGAATGCAGACGTGCAACGCGCGATCAAGCCGACGCGACAGTGATGGGTGCGTGTGTATTTAGATTGGCTAATAAAACGTAGCAAGCAGTCACCAGGTGGATGCGGACGGCGCGCTCATAACCTGCGTGTACGCGTGGTCCATGCCGCACCGAGCACGGGCCGCGCCTGCCTGGCGGTGCGCACAGTTACTTTGTTAGCTGCTCTTAGAGCGATGCATTGACTGCACCCACGATGGATCGCAGGCGCGAAGCGACCAGCATGATTCGCTTGCTGCGCCGGGCATTCTGCAATCGGTGTGAGCACACGCCGCCAATGCGGCACGCTGTGCTTGCTGCCTGTGTCATCGTGCAGGCGTGCGGCATCTTCCTTTCTGCGTTCACAAGGCGTCATCCATGCTCCACACAACACACCGGTGGGTGCTGTGCCTGCTGCTGAGCAGTTTGAGCCTGCATGGCAATGCCGCGCCCGCGCAATCGCAATCGCAATCGCAATCGTCCATGAGCCTGGCCGGGTTGGAACAGCCGGCGCAGATTCGCGTCGATCGTTGGGGCGTGGCGCACATCTACGCCCGCACCGATAGCGACGCGTTCTTCGTGCAGGGATTCAACGTCGCGCGCGACCGCCTGTTTCAGCTCGACCTGCTGCGTCGCAAAGGGCTGGGCCAGCTTGCCGATGCGTTCGGGCCGGCCTATGTCGAACAGGACCGCGCGTCGCGGCTGTTTCTGTATCGCGGCGACATGCACGCCGAATGGGCCAGCTACGGCCCCGATGCACAGCGCGACGTCAGCCGATTCGTTGCCGGCATCAATGCCTACATCGCCTGGATGGATGCGCATCCACAGGCGCTGCCGTACGAATTCCGCGCCTTCGCTTATCGACCGCAGACATGGTCGCCAGAAGACGTACTGCGCATCCGCACCACCGGTTTGAGCCGCAACGTCAAAAGCGAGGTCGCCCGCGCCAAGGTCGCTTGCAAGGCTGCGCTAAGCGTCGACGCGATCCGGCTGAAACTGCAGCCGGCCTGGACCACGAAGGTGCCCGAAGGACTGGATCCCTGCCTTCCGGACGCGGTGTTGAAGGTCTACGAACTGGCCACGCAAAGCCCCAGGCTGAGCGCCGATACCCACCCGCGCAGCGCCATCGCAGACATCGCAGCGCTACGTCCGGAAGAAGAAGCCGCTGCAGAAGGCAGCAACAATTGGGTGATTGCCCCGCACAAATCGGCCACCGGTCATGCGGTGCTGGCGGACGATCCGCACCGCGCGTACACCGTGCCCAGCCTGCGTTACTTCGTGCATCTCAACAGCCCGGGGCTGGACATCATCGGCGCCGGCGAGCCCACCGCGCCGGGCATCGCGATCGGCCACAACCGCACCAGCGCCTTTGGCCTGACCATCTTCAACATCGATCAGGAAGATCTCTACGTCTACCGTTTGAACCCGGCCGATCACACGTCGTATTGGTATCAGGGCCATTGGGAGCCGATGCGCACGCAGCGCGAGTCCATTGCGGTGCGCGACGCTGCATCGGTGCCGGTGGAGCTGCAATTCACCCGGCATGGGCCGGTGATCTATGTCGATGCGGACAAGCACATCGCCTACGCCATTCGCTCGGTCTGGAGCCAACCCGGTGCGGCGCCGTATCTGGGGTCGCTGCGTTATCTGCGCAGCGCATCGTTCGAGCAGTTCAAGGACGCGCTCGCGCACTGGGGCGCGCCATCGGTGAATCAGGTCTATGCCGATGTGCACGGCACCATCGGTTGGGCGACGGCTGGCATGACCCCGCGCCGCGAACATTCGGATGGGTTGCTGCCGGTTCCAGGCGATGGCCGCTACGAGTGGAGCGGCTTCTGGAACAGCGATATCTTGCCCTCATCGAAGAACCCCGCCTCCGGCTTCATCACCACCTCCAACGAGATGAATCTGCCGGCCGGCGATCCATCCCTGGCGCGCAAGATCGGCTTCGAATGGGCCAACGACGCGCGGCATGCACGCATCACCCAAGTCCTCGCGCAGTTGCCCAAGGTGACCCTGCAGGATTCGCAGCAGTTGCAGAACGACCAGGTGTCGTTGCTGGCACAGCGGCTGGTGGCCTTGCTCCAACCGCTGCACGCGCAGGACCCGGCGACCAACGCGGCATTGGCACTGCTGCGACCGTGGAACGGCGAGGTCAGCGCAACCTCTGCCGCTGCCGCGCTGGAAGAAGTGTGGTTCAGCAGTTATCTCGGCGCGGCTTACAAAGCGCTGGTCCTGCGCCCTGCCGAGGCGGCCACCTTCGGCATGCCCGACGCCGCAGTGCTGATGGATGCGTTGGAGCATCCGGGGGCCGCATTCGGTCCAACCCCCACCGCACGCCGCGACCAGTTGCTGCTGCAGTCGCTGCGCAGCGCATACCAGTCATTGGTCGACCAGCAAGGGCCGGATCCGGCGCAATGGCAGTGGGGCAAGCTGCACACCAACAGCGTTACCCATGCGATGAGCGCAGCGCTCGGCAGCGAACGCGCGCGGTTGGATGTCGGACCATTCCCTAAGGGCGGCAGCCCTTACACGCCCAATCAATCCAGTTACGACCCTAAAGATTTCCGCCAGACCATCGGCCCGTCCGCACGTCTGATCATCGACCTCGGCGACTGGGACAATTCGCGTGCGGTGAACTACCCCGGCCAATCCGGCGACCCGGCCAGCCCGCATTACCGCGATCTGGCCCCACTATGGCTGCAGGGCAAATATTTCCCGTTGCTGTACACGCGTGCGGCGGTCGACGCGGCGACCGAGCAAGTGTTCGATCTGGTGCCGGCGCGCGCGCCTGCAAGCAGAACCCGGTAGCACGCCCAGGCAGGCAAGCGCGGCGTTCTCTACACCGGCGCGGCGTCTGGAAACAGAGCACTCAGCGCAGAAAACCCAACGGCCACAGCCTGTATCAGGGGGTGCTCAGGATTTGCTCAAGCCATGCCTGCACCGCGGCGGTGTCGTCGATGTTGCCGGTGAACGCGATATCCGGCTTCTGTGGCACGTTGTCGTTGCGTGGCCGTCCGTCGCGCGTCATGTAAGGCATGGCGATACCGCCATTGCCGCTTGGGAGCATGGCCGTCATCGGCGAGCCGGTGCGCGCATCGACAAAGGTTTCGGTGCCCACCTGCAGCACGCCTGGAAACTGCTTCAGCTCGTCGACAAATCCGATGCAGGCGCTGCCACAGTCGTAGTCGGTGAGTACCAGCACGCGCGCGTGCACGGGGTTGATCGGCCGTCGTTTTGGCTTGGCGATTCGTTCTGCATTGGCCGGCGCATGCAGCAACTGGTCCCCACGCGCCATTGCCGCCAGGGAGAGCTTGTTGTCTTCATCGTAGGTAATGCCGTCCGGCGGTGCAGCTGCTGGCGCGTCTGGGCCAGGGCTGGCGGGGGAAAACGTCGAGGTGTCGACCGACTGTTTGGTGAGCCGATAGACGGCCGAAATCTTCAGCCGCTCTCTTGCGTAATAGTTGGTGTAGTCGTTGCCATAGAGCGCTCGCAGCACACCCATGAACCACTCATAAGGTCCGCCCTCGTTGCCGCGGACGTCCAAGACGATTACCGACTTGTCGCGCAGCGATGGAGCCGTGCGGTACAACGCCTGGAATTGATCCGATTGCTGTCTGTTCGCCGGCGAAAAATTGCCAAGCCTGACCCATGCCCCGTTCGCACCGAATGGCGTGACAGCGACGTCCGTGCCGAGGTCGGGCTTGATCGCCGACATCAGCTTCGTCAGGTCGCTTTGCGGCAGGGATTTCCAATCGAGGACGACGCTGCGCCCATCGATGGTGCAGTGTTCCGGACGTTTGAGGAATGGGCTTTTCCGATACCGAAACATGATCGGCGCAGTGCGCGCATGCGTCGACTCCAAGCCGGGGATGATGTTTTCCGGGATCATGTGCTCGTAGAGCGCAATGCGCTCTGACCATTGACGCATCGGCTGTCCGTCGCAGGCGGTGATTTCCGAGCCATTTGCCACGCTTCCGTCCGAGCCGGCGACCAGGAAGCGGCCACCCTGGTACCTGGCAAGGAAGCCCGGCCATTGATACGTCTTTGCCTGCAGTTGCATCCAGACATAGGCATGGGCGTCGTTGAAGGTCGAAAAGAAATGCGCGAGTGTTTGACGATAGCCTTCGAAGTTGGTGACGTGTTGGATATCGGCATCGGCCTGTTGACGCGCCTTGGCCATCGTGGCCTCAAATGCTGCAGGATCTGGATACACCGCCAGGATTGATTGGTTCTTGAACCACTGCAATGAAAAGTCTACGTCTTTGTCAGCCATCGCTGCCCAGCCTTGCAGGGGCTTTTGCGGTGTGAGCGACGCTTGATCGGCGGCCAGGCAGGACGCAGCGGCCAGCAACGCTGTCGATAAAAGGCTGGCTAGCACTGCGCGTTGAACGCGACGTTGCCGTTGGGGAGTACGCGATGGCCCACCGATGGTGACGGTCATGTTTTGGTACCTGAACTGGAAAAGGTACACAGGCTTAAGCAATCGGCATGCCAAGCGCTTCGGCCGCACACCCTGAGGTTTTTCGATCTGCAGAAGTGTCCGCGGACGTCCGTTTCTCTGTTCGGTCGTCCACCGCGTTGGTCTTTGACGCGACACACGCTTCCAACAGAGGCTTGTACGCAGCAAGCGCGGAATATCCGCGCTTGCTGGCAACTTGGGCTTAAACCCGCGCAGTGGCCTCGCGCACGAAGTCTTCATAGGTGCGCAGCGGGCGGCCCAGGATCGCCTGCAATTTTTCCACCGTGCCGTCTGCTGCCTGCATGCCGAATTTCTGGATGCCGGCCATCATCAGGCGCATGTCGTATGCCAGCCAGGAGGGGCCATACGCAGCCATCTGTGCTTCGAACGCCGCCACGTCGTCGCCGGCGTAGGCGATCTCGCGACCGAGTGCTGAACTCCAGGTCTTCGCGACGGAAGCGCCAGTCACGGCATGCGGGCCGACCAGCTCCAGCGTGACGCGCTCAAGTGCTGCGGGTGCACGGTCGCGTCGCAGCAACTCGACAACGGCGATGTCTGCAATGTCGCGTGCATCGATCATGGCAACACCGGTCGCGCCGATCGGCATCGGATAGACACCGTAGCCTTCGATGGTCTTCTGGATCATCGCCTCGTTCTGCATGAAGTACGCCGGACGCAGAATGGTGTCGGGAATCTCCAGGCTTTCGATCATGCGCTCGACCGTGTGCTTGCCAGTGAAGTGCGGCACGTTGGTGAATTTGTCGGCATGGATCACCGACAAGTAAACGATGCGTTCGATGCCTGCTTCCTGGGCAAGATTCAATGCGATCAGCGCCTGCGTCACCTCGTCCGGGGTCACTGCATTCAACAGGAACAAGGTGCGTGCCGACGACAGTGCTGCGCGCATCGATGCAACGTCGGTGAGGTCTGCCACAACCTCGGTGACGCCGGCTGGAAAGGCGCGTTTGCCGGTCTGGCGCACCAGTGCGTGGACCTGTGCGCCGGCATCGGCCAGGCCCTGGACGACGAGGGAACCGATGGTGCCGGTGGCACCGGTAACGAGAATGCTCATGTGAGTCTCCTGCTGTGGATGGATGTGGATGGATGAGTTAGTGCGACATGTCCGCCACGACCTTGCCGGCTCGCGAAGCGGTGCGATTGCGTTCGATTGCTGACGGGATCTCGGCGAAACCGACGACCTCGCCGACCTTGGATGTCAGCGCGCCGCTGGCCACTTGTGCGGCCAGGGTTTCCAGCAGTGCGACGTCCGGGGTGTTCATGAACCACAGTCCACGGCGGCCACGCGGTGTGCGGGCCAGGATGTCCGGCGAGGTGGTGCCGATGATCGCGCCGTGCGGCGCGAGCACTTGCCACGAGCGGTCCAGGACATCGCCGCCGACGTAGTCCAGCACCAGGTCGATGTCGCCAACGAGGTCTTCAAAGCGTTGCGATCGATAGTCGATGACCTGGTCCGCGCCGAGGCTGCGCACGTAATCGACGTGCTCGGTGGATGCGCTTGCGAACACCTGCGCCCCTGCGCGTTTGGCGTACTGCACCGCATAGCCACCCAGCCCGCCTGCTGCGCCATGGATCAGGATCCGCTGGCCTGCCACGAGCGGGCCTGCGTGGTGCAGGCTCTTCCAGGCGGCCACCGCAGCAACCGGCATGGCAGCGGCATGCACGTCGTCCAGGCCATCGGGAGTGCGTGCGAGTTTGGTCTGGTCTACCGCAATGAACTCGGCAAATGCGCCGAGCGCGCCCATCGCGCCCATGACCCGATCACCGACCTGAAAGCGCGTGGCACCGGGCCCGACGGCCTCGACCACACCTGCCAGTTCGGCGCCCAGCACGGCCGGCAAGGGCAGCGTAAAGACCTCCCGCACCAAGCCTGCGCGGACTTTCCAGTCGATGCCGTTGATGCCGGCGGCGCGGATGCGCACCAGCACCTGGCCGGCTCCGGCGTGGGGTATTGCAATGGTGGCCACTGCGGCGGCATCGGCGCCGCCGTAGGCCCGGATGACGACTGCGCGTTGGGTGGTGCTCATGACAGTTGCTCGTCTGGCGTTGCGATGAGCAAACTGTATGGCGTTGCGCAGGTAATACGAAGACGCCAATATATAGACGCCTGGTTTCAAATCTGGAACACCATGGATCTGAATGCATTGATCGATTTCGCGCTGGTCGCCGCGAACCAGGGCCTGGGAAAGGCCAGCCGTGCGAGTGGTCGGTCGAAGGCGACCCTGTCCCGTCGCATCGCCGAGCTCGAGGAGCAACTGGGGGTGCGCTTGGTCGAGCGCAGCGCCCGTGGCCTCCGGCTTACAGAGGCCGGACAGTTGCTGATGGAGCGCACCGAAGTCCCGCTGAGCGAAGTGGCCGAGGCCATGGCGGCCGCGCGCGAAGGGCTTTCAACGCCGCGCGGCCGCCTGCGTGTGGCCTCTCCGGTGCTGTTCTCGCAATTGGCGATGGGGCGCATCGGCGCAGAGTTCTGTGCGGCTTACCCGGAGATCACGCTGGAGGTGGTGGCAGAGGACCGCACGGTCGACGTGGTGGAAGAACAGTTCGATGTGGCCATCCGCATCAACCCCAGCCCGGACAGCAGCCTGGTCGGTCGCTGCTTTGCCAAAGATCGGCTGGTTGTGGTCGCAGCGCCGAGCATCGCCATGCCAACCAGCAACGCGGTCGCGCCAATTGCCGCTGTCGTAATGTCGAGCTTCCAACCGACCACATGGGCTCTGGATGACGGGCGCCTGGTCCTGGAACCCATTCCACGGCTGAGGTTTTCCTCGTTCCTGATGGTCCGCGATGCGGCGCTTGCAGGCGGCGGCGTGGCGTTGATTCCGCAGTCGATCGCATGGAATCAACTCGCCCGCGGTGAGCTGGTGCAGTGGGGCACGATCTCCGGCGTGGAGCCGGCATTGTGGGTATTGCACACGTCCAGACGGTTGGCGGCGCCGAAGGTGCGTGCCTTCGTGGACTTCATCTGCGACAGATATCCCGATGTATCGCTGGTGCTGAAGGGCTAGGGCGGCTGCATCTGGCTGCGCCGGCCAGTGCGTGCCGGCCAGCCGACGTCGCGTCCAGGCGAGAGGGGCGGCATCACCCCAAAATGGCGCCGCCGCACTTCAAACACCACCACCGAAGCGTTCGATCAACAGATCGGTTAGGACACGAATCTTGCGCGCAGGATGCGCGGCAGGCGCCCGCACGACGTAAAGCCCGGCCTCGGGAGACGGATACCTGGTCATGACGCGAACCAGCGCGCCGGAGGCAAGATGCTCGGCCACGAGAAAATCCGGCAGTGCCGCGATCCCGAGCCCTGCAAGCGCAGCGGCCGCGATCGCAGTGCCGTTGTCGGCCTTGAAGCGCCCGCGTGGATGGATCGTCACCAGCTTGTCGCCGTCCATGAACCGCCAGCTTTCCGTGCCTTGCAACAGCGCCTCGTGCGTCAGCAGCGCCTGTGGCGTGTCAGGTTCGCCATGTTTGCGCAGGTACGCGGGAGTGGCCATCAAGCTGCCGCGCATCGGCGCTATGCGGCGCGCGACCAGATTCGAATCGGCGAGATATCCCAACCGGATCGCACAGTCGAAACCGTCGGCAACGATGTCGATAAAGCGGTCGCTGTAGCAGGCATGGACCTGCAAGGCTGGATGCCGGCTGGCCAGCTCGGCAAGCACCGGCGCCAAGTGGGTAGGGCCGAACGTCAGCGGCGCAGCGATACGCAGGCGGCCACGCAGATCGCCCGCGGGCAAGATGGTCTCGCGCGCCACGTCCATTTCGGCACACATCCGCGCGGCATGCTCGCGAAACGTCGCGCCTGCCTCGGTGACGGCAGCGCCCCGCGTGGTGCGCGCGAGCAGTTGGATCCCCAAAGCGTCCTCGAGCCGAATGAGACGGCGGCTGACGATGGACTTGGCAACGCCCAGGCGCCTGGCTGCTGGCGATACCCCGCCCGCGTCTGCCACCTCGACGAACGTCCGCAGGTCTTCGAATTCCATGGCGTCCCTGTTTCTGCGACACGGCATGTCGCTTTGCGCGGCTAGCTTAGCTGCATTCGGAACGCCACAGTGGACTCACGGGCGCCAGGCAAGACGCTCTGACCGGGAACGCCATTCACGCCCACCCCGGCCCTCAACCAACTCCGCCTCGCCCACATCCTTTCTAGAGAGACACCTCATGCACACCTCGTCCATTCCCAACCAGCCCAGCGCCGGGCGATTCATTCGCGGCCTTTCCTGGACCCTGCGCGTGTTCGCCGCCGTGGCGTTCTTCGCTGCGGGTGCGGCCAAGCTGGCCGGCGTTCCGATGATGGTCGAGGTGTTCGATCACATCGGCCTCGGTCAATGGTTCCGCATCGTGACCGGTGCGATCGAAATCATCGGGGCAATCGCATTGCTGCTACCGACAACGTTTGCGCTCAGCGGTGCACTGCTTGCGGCCATGATGTTGGTGGCGACCGGTGTGCATCTGTTCGTCATCGGCGGCAGCCCGGTGCCGGCGATCTTCCTGATGGTGGTGACCGCGACAATCGCCTGGTTGCATCGCGCCCGCATCGCCGCGGTGCTGCGCGCAACGCGTTCGGTTTGATCGAGGCCTGTCATGCGCACTCTTTCACTGCAGCCTTCGTTCCCCGCCACGGAAGCGCCCACTGCCGCGCCGCGCGCCATCGTCCACCGCAGACGCGGCAACGATTCTGGCGGCCCCATCACCCGGCTCATGAGCCCGTCCGATCTTGGGCAGGTGCTGAAGCCGTTTGTGTTCCTCGACATCTTCGATGCGCAGGGTTCGGTCATCCACACGATGTCGGGCATGCCGCTGCATCCGCATTCGGGCATCGCCACCGTCACGGTCTTTACCGAAGGCAGCATGCATTACCACGACCAGACAACCGGTCGCGGCACCATTGCCTATGGCGGAGCCGAATGGATGCGTGCCGGAATGGGCGTATGGCATGGCAAGGAAATGGTGCCGCCAGCCGATGCTTCCTGCATCCAGGGATTTCAATTATGGCTGGCACTGCCTGAAGCCGTGGAGCTGGCGGAGCCGCAAAGCCATTACATCGAAGCGCAGCACATGGCCAAGACCGGCCCCGCGCATGTGGTGATCGGTCGCTACGAGGGCGCGCAGAGTCCGGTCGATGCGCCTGACGGTATCAATTACCTATTGGTCACCTTGAAACCCGGCGAACGCTGGACCTACCACCCGCCCGCCGGTCATTTGGTCGGGTGGTTGGCAGTAGCCAGCGGCACTCTTGATACCGGTGAACGGCTGCAACGCGGCGACATGGTGGTCTTTGCCGATAACGGCGCGCCCATCGTGCTCGAAGCGAGCGGCAACAGCGATGCGGTCTTCGTGCTCGGCTCGGCCATTCCACATCCGCACCCACTGCACCTTGGCTATTACTCGGTGCACACCACTGCACAAGCACTCGCCATCGGTGAAGAGCGCATCCGCACGCTGGGGAAACAGATGCAGGCAGCAGGCGACCGTAAGACTGCTTCCGGCACGACGCCGGTGTTCAAGTAAACGCGATGCTGAAGGGCATGCGGCAAGACGCGCCTTTACTCCTGGCAATGAGTAAAGGCGTCGCTATTTGAAGCTGCATCTGCATGTTTCCGACGCGGGGCTCCAATCGATGTTGTGTGGTGTTTGTCCCTGCGTCGGGTAACCCTGTGCCCATCAGACACCGTTTCACACTGACGTTGCGGACAGCAACGCTGATGCCTGCTTCTGCAAAGACTCTGCAGACATCGACTCCCGCCTTTTGATACATGCCAGGCGCCTCGAACCGTTGATGCCGGTACCCGCTCAAGCGGCGCTGTCGTCGGCGCTTCAACGACAACGTCTGGATCAAACGTTCCTTGGTCGGTTGCTCGCGTCGCACCTCACCACAGGCACGTCATCGCCACTGGGGTGTCAAGGGTCACGAGCGGCGCTGCGGCCTGACCACCGCTTCGGAAGCGCGTACATCAATGATTTGTTGAAGGCACTGCGATAGCCCAAGTGCTTCGACTGCGATACCCGGTACGTATCGACTAATCGGAGCACTTGGCGTCTATCGCGGCGTTTCCACATCAGCCTTACCGACAGCAGCAAACCGATAAGCGGCCTCTGCTTCTGAAGTAATCATCCTTACGACCCCCTGCCATCCGACCTATTGACGACAGCTGTAGTCATGTCTACGGTAGCGACATCTGTAGTCATGGGGCACGAGATGAGCGCTAAGACCATCGGGGACCAGGAGCTGGCCCTGCTGCAACACATCGAGGAACAACGGCACGCCAGTGTGGGCGAGGTCGCTGCCGCGTTCGGCGAGCCACGTGGGCTGGCGCGCTCGACCGTGCTGACCATGATGGAGCGGCTGCGCGCCAAAGGCTTTCTGCGCCGCAAGCAGGTAGACGGCATGTACCGCTACAGCGCCACCAGCGGGCAGGACGCGGTGGTGCGCACGGCGGTGGGGCAGTTCGTGGAAAACACCTTGCAGGGCTCGGTGTCGCCGTTCGTGGCGTGGATGTCGCAGCGCGCGGAGGTCAGCGATACCGAGCTGGCCGAACTCGAAGCATTGGTCGCCAAGCTGCAATCGCAGCGCAAGGAGAGCTGAATCATGCAGAGCCTGTTCGAACTGGTGGTGCAGCGGCTGGCGATGACCAGCCTGCAATCGGCCGCGCTGGTGGCGGTGGTGTGGCTGCTGTGCAAGGCGTTGCCGCGCCTGCCGGCGTCCACCCAATGCTGGCTGTGGTGGATGGTGGGGCTGCAGGCGTTGCTGGGCCTGTTTCTGGCACCGGTCGAGCTGGCGGTGTTGCCGGCCGCCGCACCGGTGGCGCAGGCAGTTGGGGACGCGGTCACGGCGCTGCCCAATGCATCGCCGTCGCTGTGGGTCCGCTGGGTGATGGCAGCCTGGTTGGCCGGTGTGCTGGTGATGCTGGCGCGCAGCGCAATGGCCTGGTGGATCAGCCGCCGTCAGGTGCAATCCACCGAGCCGTGTACTGATCGCGCACTGCTGGCGGCCCTGCAACTGGCCGCCGATGCGCACGGCTTGCGCCACGCACCGCCATTGCGCCTGAGCGCACACATCGATTCGCCGCAACTCATCGGCCTGTGGCGGCCGGTGCTGTTGTTGCCGTCGCGTCGCCTGGCCAGCATCAGCGACGATGAGCTGGACATGGCGCTGACCCACGAGCTGGTGCATCTGCGTCGGAATGACCTGCTGTGGGGGCTGCTGCCGGCATTGGCGCAGCATCTGTTCTTCTTCCATCCGCTGCTGCATCTGGCCGCGCGCGAATACGCCATCGCCCGCGAAGCCGCCTGCGATGCGGCGGTGGTTGCCGGTCACGTGCGCTGCCGTCACGACTATGGCCGCCTGCTGGTCAGCCTTGGGGTTTCTGCAGCGCCGGTGGCTGGGGTGTCCAGTGCGTCGCCGAGTTTTCTGAGCCTCAAGCGCCGTTTGATCATGTTGCAAAACACCAACGCCACACCGGGCTGGGGCGCGCGTGCGCTGGTCGCGGTGGCGGTCCTGGGCGTGGCACCGCTGCGTCTGGTCGCCATGCCCGCGCCGCTGCCGTCGCCTGCGCTGCAGCCGGTCGTGGTCACCGCCAGCGCATCGCCGGCGATGTCGCACGGCATGCGCAGTGCCAATGGCGCTGCTCCACTGCAGCTGCAGGCAGCGCCTGCGGCACCGGCTGCGGCACCGGCCGCACCTGCAGCACCGGCAAACGGCGTGCTGGCGGGTGTGCTGGATGCGCCGGGCGCGCAAGACACGCAAGACACTTGGCAGATGGACACCTCCGGCTGGGATGCCGACGCACAGCAAAGCGTACGCGACGCCATCGATGAGGCCACACGCAGCGCGAAGGCTGCCGAGGTGGAGGCACGGGCCGCCGCACAGCAGGCCATCGAAGCGAGCGATATGCATGCACAGATGCGCCAGGACGAGCTGCAGGCGGCGCAGGACGCATTGGTAGAAGCACGCGAGCAACTGGAGTCGCTCGGCCCCGAGCTGGAGCAGGCCAAGCAGGACGCGCAGCAGCAGGTGCGTGAAGCGGCGCAGCAGATCCGCGAGGTGGCGTTGCAACAACGCAACGCGCAATACGCCTATGTTGCCGCCGCGCGCCAGGCAGCCGAGTTGAGCCGCCATCAGGCCGAAGCGGACAAGGAAGCCGCACGCCAGGACCGCCTTAACGCCGCGCGTGCCCAACACTCCGCGGCCGGCACGGACCAAGACAACTAGAGACCTGCGCCGCAGCACAGCGCGCATTGCCATGGCAGTGCGCGGCAGTAGATCCAACGCGTAGCGCACGACCCAAGCGTGAGGTATGGCCTGCAGTCGCCAGGCGGGCGGCGCCGTGCCTGGAATGCATGGTGCTGGTGATCGTTGATCTTTGATTACTGATTGCTGATTACTCTGCGCCGGCGGCGGCCGGCATGTCAGCACCGCATACCTTGTCGCCGTTCCTGACGGCGGTACCGGCGGTTGATCTTTGTACCGGCAGCGCAGGCGTTCCATCACCGCTCCTTCCGATTGACCGTTTCATCCAGCGCGACCACTGCAGTGATCGCGCACAGCACCAGACGCTGTACCCCACTCACGCGGGTCAGGCCACGCGCCCGCTCATCGACTCAGCACGTCTCGACGCAACCAGCGTCGGCAACGCCGTGGCCGTGTGTTCGCTATTGCCCCATCCGCCTGACCGCTACCGGCCGGCGGCACCCACATCCCCAAGGAGATCGCACATGCATCAGATTACGTTCCCACAGCAGCGTCTGCGCCGCGCCTTGCTGCTTGCTCTCGGCGCGCTCGCTGCGCCCATGCTGATGGCAGCACCGGCAGCACCGGCAGCACCGGCAGCACCGGCAGCACAGGCAGCACAGGCAGCACAGGCAGCAACAACAGCAGCACCAGCAGCACCAGCAGCACCAGCAGAACCAGCCAGAGCAACATTACCGGCAGTAGCAGCCAACGCAGCCGCGATGCCGTTACCGCCCGCACCGCCTGCGCCGGCCCATCGCGCTGCGCCACGCGCTGCTTCGACCTTCGCATCCGGTACTGCGCCGGTCGCCCCTTCGGCGCCATCGGCCTCTGCCACTTCCGTGGCACTGTCAGCACCGGCCGGGTCTGCACAGCCCGCGCATCCACACGCTCCTCTCGCTCCACCCACTGCGCCGATTTCTCCCGCAGTGATGCCCACACCAACGCCTGCGCTTTCGACGCCACGCCTAAGGCACGTCGCATCCGTCGCGCGATCGACCAAAGCCGCTTGCGGCAGCAACGCGCAGGACATCCAGGACGATGGCGATGCCTATGTGCTGCTGCAGGGTGAGCGCCATCTCATGCACGGCACCACCGACGATCTGCAGACCGCACATCGGTACACCAATGCCAATGGCTGGGTGCTGTGGTTCCGGGCCAACGGCGTGCAATACGTCGTGCGCGATCCGGGCCTGCTGCATCGGCTGCGCACCGGCTATGCACGCAGCCTGCAACTGCGCGCGGCCCAGGACAGTGTGCAAGCGCGTCAGCAAGCGCTTGCCGCGCAACTCGCCGCCGCAGCTGCCGGTACACCTGGGTCTATGGCAACAGCGACGCAACCTGTGCAGGGCGCTGCCGGCGACACACAGGCGCTGGCGGAACAGCAGCGCCTGTTGACGCAGCAGCAGGCCGTGCTGGCCAGAAAGCAGGCCGGCGCCACGCGGCTCGCCACCCGCCAGGCGCTGAGCATTCTGCGCGAAGCACTTGCCAGTGGTCGGGCAACGCGGGTGACTGGCTAGCTGCAGCAACTGCGAACCGGCGTGGACGCAGCCTTGCCGTACAGCTGCGGTCTTCGACGACGTACAGCGTGCTGCTGCGGGTAGTGCATTACGCCTGCAACGCCACGCTTGTTTACGGGCGGCACCGGTAAGGGCAAGCAGTGTTTGTTGGGCCGCCAGCAACGACATGTGCAAGCAACGCCAACCCTGCATTCGCTTCGCCGGTGCAGCTCTGCAATCGAAAGCACCGCAATACGACGCGCAGCAGCGCATCACACGAAAGATTTGCCCAACCTCATCCACACAAGGAGATTCCCATGCTGCACCTAACCCCCGCATCGGCGCGCGCTGGCTTGATGACCCTCTTGGCGATTGCGCTCACCAGCGCGT
The DNA here is from genome assembly GCF_001423585.1 of Xanthomonas sp. Leaf148. GTDB lineage: Bacteria > Pseudomonadota > Gammaproteobacteria > Xanthomonadales > Xanthomonadaceae > Xanthomonas. The sequence continues at coordinate 209,871 of NZ_LMOP01000011.1, forward strand.
TGACGCCATGTATGGCCGCACGATCAGCTGGTCAACCCAGCACTGCGCCTGTGCCCGGTACGCAAACACCGGTTATTGCATCGGCCCCGGTCGCTGTAATTGCCGCGACCGCGATGCCCACTGCGCCGCACGCACCGGCAGCGCCGGCGACATCCATGCGCACGCCGACTAGCGACGTGACCACGTATGGCCATCTCACCCTGTCGGATCACCCCGACCAGGACGCGTACGTGCTGATCCAAGACGGCGAGGCGCTCATGCACGGCTCCACCGAGGATCTGGCCCGCGCGCGGCGCCTGGCTGGTAGCACGGGCGCACTGCTGTGGTTTCGTAACAGTGGCAAGAGCTACGTGGTGCGCGATGCGGCTACCCTGCAGCGCATCCGCGTGCTGTACGCACCGGTCAGCCAGCTGGGCGAAGCCCAGGGTGCGCTGGGCGAGCGGCAGGGCCAGCTGGGCGAGCAGCAAGCGGCGTTGGGAATGCAGATGGCCGCCGTGGCGGCACGCGATGCGGCCGCTGCCGTGGCGCAGGCGCGTGCGTCGCTTGCACGCGACAACGCTGCGGCGCGGCCGGCCACGTCCACGACGCAGCAGGCCAACGCGGCCAGGCAACGCAGCACGCAGCAGCAGATCGAGGCATTGGCCACGCAACAGCAAGCGCTCGCTGCGCAGCAGGCCGATCTGGCCACGCAACAGGCCGCGGCAAGCGCGCGTGCAGACGGCCAGGCGCGGCACGCCATGCGTGAGGCCATCCGCAACGGCCTGGCAAGCCCTGTGACGCGTTGATCGCGATGGCCGCGGTTCGCCGATACTGCAGGGCATTGGCGGAAGGGCGAGCGGGCGATGACGTACCGGGTGGTGGTGTTGGGTGGCTATGGGCACTTCGGTGCGCGCATCGTGCGGGCGCTGGCCGCCTTGCCACACCTGCATGTCATTGCCGCCGGGCGCCATCCCGGCGCGATCGCCGCGACCTGGCCCGACGCCGTGCCTGGCCGTATTTCCGCATGCCGGCTGGATAGTGCCGCCGACGATTTCGCCATGCGCCTGGCCGCCACCGCCGCCGATGTAGTGGTGCACACCGCCGGACCATTCCAGGGCCAGGACTATGCAGTGGCGCGCAGCTGTCTGCAGGCCGGCATGCACTACATCGACCTGGCCGACGGCCGTGCGTTCGTGCGCGATTTTCCGGACGCGTTGCACGGCCTGGCACAGCACGCTGGCCGCGTGGCGATCAGCGGTGCCAGCACCTTGCCCGCACTGTCCAGTGCAGTGATCGACGCACTGCTGCCGCGCTTGTCGACCCTGCACGCCATTGGCATGGTGATCGCGCCCGCCCAGGGCACGCCGCTGGGGCTGGCCACCGTGCGTGCGGCGCTGTCGTACTGCGGCACGCCGTTTACATGGTGGAGCGAGGGCTGTTGGCAGACCGTGGTGGGCTGGGCATCGCCGCAGCGGGTGCAGTTTGCACAGCTGGCACCGCGGCTGGCATCGCCCTGCGATGTGCCCGATCACGACCTGCTGCCGCAGCGCTACCCCGGCGTGTGCAGCGTGCAATTCCGCGCCGCGCTGGAGGTGCCGTTTCTGCAGCGCTGCCTGGCCGCGCTGGCCTGGTTACGCCAGCGCGGCGTGCCGGTGCCGATACCGCGTCTGGCGCCAGCGTTCGCACGCGCAGGGCGCTGGTTCGACCGCTTCGGCACCGACCTGGGCGGCATGCGCGTGGAGCTGGCCGGCGAGCGCGATGGACAGCCGCTCACCGTGCGTTGGGACCTCACCGCAGCGATGTTGCATGGCCCGGAAATCCCCTGTTTCGCCGCGATCCTGCTGGTGCGCAAACTCGCCGCGGGGCAGGTGCTGCCAAGCGGCGCCCACGCCTGCATGGGGCTGCTGACCCTGGCCGACTTCGAGCAGGAATTCGCCGCCTGGCAGATGCGTACAGACGTGGTGGAGACGCGGCCGTAAGTGTGGGTGCGGTGCACGCCACACAGTGAATCGTAGCGACAGCACGCCGCTGTGCGGCGGCGGTGCAGATCTGCGCATCTCCATGTAAGTCGCGATCGCGTCATCGGCACGTGCAATTGCGGATGCGCTCTGGACGCCGCGTCTGCTTCCACCCGCACTTGTTGTGAAAGCAGACCGAGCGCGGGAATGCGTGGCACAGCCGCGCTATCGCATCTTCAGATCCATGGCTATCAGTGCAAACGCGTAATGCCGGACGTGCAAGAAATTGGCCGTTGCACTGCGTCTCGTAGAGCTGCTGACAAAAAACCATTGTGCTCATCACCAGCTGAGTGCAGCTGGTGCGCGGTGCACCACCCGTACATCCAGTTCTGAGCGCTTTCTCCAAATACACCATACGGCTGTTCGCTACGTTTTATCAGCCGCTCTCAGGCACCACCCACGGAGGACCGACGAGATCGCACACCACACTCCAATCCCGAATCCCCATTCCCAAATCCCCGCCCTTACACCTCCCGCACCGTCCGAAACGCCTCCATATCGGCAAACGTGCAAAAGTGAAAGCGCGGGATCGTGATCGGGCCCGCTGCCGCAAGTCGCTTGAGCCAGTCGCCTACTGCAGTGCGATAGGCAGCCTGCTCTGCGCTATCGAGCGTCTCGCACAGGTAGGCCAGCGAAAGATGAAACTGGAAGTTGATGTAGTCCGGGCGCTGCAAGCGGGTCAGCGTCATCAGTGCCTGGCGCGCCGTTTCCAGGCGCTGTGCGGTCTGCGCGTCGGCAGGTTGCAGCGGGATGAGCAGATTGTCGTTGTTGCCGGTCTTTGCCGCAGCCGGATTCACCACAAAGCGGCACGCACCCAACGGCGCGGCAGTGCGTTGCGCCAGCCGCGCAAGAACATCGGCATTGATCTCGCTCAACGCCACATCGCGCGCCAAATCGCTTGGCCAGGGCCCGCGTGCGCGGTCGATTTCGTTGACCCCGCCCAGCAGGGTCACGTGATAACTGCTGGGCGGCAGCAGCGCGAACTTGTTCGCGAAGCGGTGCCCGGGCAGTTCGCGGTAGATGTCCAGCACGCGGTCGAAGCTGTCGTAGCCATCGCCCTGTTGTTCGAGGTGGCCAACGAAGGTATTGCCGGCAAATGCCATCGGCCGACGGGAGCGCAGGAACTTGCGCCCCACATCCGGCGGTGGCGCGGCGCTCAGTGCGGGCAGGGCGGAGCCCAGCAACGAGGCACCAGCGGCGGCTGCCACCAGGCGACGTCGGCTGATCCGTGTATCCAGCAATGAAACCATGCGGCCAATCCTTCAAGTTCAGGGTCAACCCACAACGTGCGCAATAAACCCGGCCACATCGCAGTGCGTTGGTGTGCGTCGATGACAGCTCCTGCGGCGAGCTGACGAACCGACAACTGCGCACAGCGCAGCACGGCAGCGAACTCGCAGGCTGCGCATCCGTCAGTGGTTAGGTCTGCAGAACGCTGGAAACCAGCGCTGCGGACGGAACCTCAACTGCACTGTAAGACCGCCGAAAAAAACGAATATGACAGCGCCCCACCTTTCACATCGAAAAGGCGGCCTTCTTCGCAAAGACGGCCAAGCGTTCGGGTCGCCGCTTTTGCGTGGCTTGAATGCCGAAACACCTCATCTTGCCCATCGCGCACACGCTGCGGAAAGACAGACCGCCGGCCATCGCACAACGATTCGTCGCACACCTGCGCATGCTGCTCGCTGCGCTCCGCAACAACGCGAAAGCAGCCGCACCGCGATGAGAAGTAACGGGGCAGGGCACTTTTGTCGCCGGATCGTGATCACCAGCGCACCGCATCACTGATATCCAGATCTGACCCGCCAGCACCGCCCGGGCTCGCCGCAGACCGCTACACCGACTCCATCAACGGAATCACGTCTCTGTCCTGTGCCTCCACCGCCACCAGCCGCTGCATCAACAACGACAACGTCACCACGTCCTGGTGGTTGTGCTCGGCCACGCGGCGCAGGTTGCGCGCGCTGCCGCCGCGTAGATAGCTCAGCCACGCGGCCGGGGCTTCGGAGCCGGGCAGATCGTCTTCGCGCACCACGCGCAGCAGCTGCCGCTCGATGGTGGACAGCTTGCAGTTCTCCCAGGTGCCGCGATACCGGCGGCGGGTAGGGAACAACAGATCCACATGATCCAATGCAGAAATCGGGTCGCCACGCCGCGCCAGCCGGTACCGCGTCTTCAACAGCGGCGCGTCGTAGCAGCGGCCGTTGTAGCTGGAGAGCACCGTCTGTGGCGTGAGCCAGGTGCAGAACAGCTCCAGCATGGCGCTCTCTGCGGCCATGGTGGACATCATCAGCTGGCGCACGCGCAGGCCGCTGCCTTGCGCGGCATCGGTGCACCACTGCGCAACCCCGATCATGAAGGCGCGCGTGCCGGTGCCGCCGGCCAGGCCGGTGGTTTCGGTGTCGAAGAACAGCACGTGCTCCGGCTGCAGCGCATCCTCGCGTTTGGCGAAGGCCAGCGAGAGCGGTTCGCATGGAATCGGCTGCGGCAGGAACGCTTCGATCAGATGCAATCCCGGTGCGATCTCGTCGCCGGGCAGGTGCCGATCGGTGGACGGCGTGCGCACCGGCGTGTGCGCCGACACCGCACGCTCGCGCAGGCCGATCATCTTGCGTAGGCCGGCGATATCGGTGCGTCGCTGCGGTGCCGGGTTGGATGCGGGCAGCGCAGGTGCCGCGCGCACAGCCGGCACGCGCGCGGCCGTATCGGCCGCCGCGCCTGCCGGCTTGTGACGCACATCGTGGTCCACCCAGGCAAACGCCGAGCTATCGCGTGCAGGCGCTGCGGCAACCGGCGCCTGCACGCGGCGCGCCATTGCCGGTGTGGTGTGCGGGGGACGCTGTGCACTGCCAGCACTTCCGCTGCCGGGCTGTGCGCTTGGTGCAACAGTCTCGCGCGGCGAGGTGCGCCCCTCTTGCGACGCGATGCCGGCCGAGGACTGGCGCTGCGCACGTGTCGGCATCAGCGCATCTTGCGTGCGCGGCGCAGGCGTTAGCCCAACGACCTGACGGCGTAGCAAACGCAGGCGGTCTGCGCTGACGCCTGCATCGCTGCCAGCCACCGGTACTGCCGGGGCACGCGTCGGCGCCGCCGCTGCATGCATAACAGGTGCGGCTTCCATGCGCACATCACCCGCAACAGCCGTATCACCGCTTAGCGGTTCAACTGCGCTGGAATGCAGTTCCGCCCCTCCACCGACACCATCGCCGGCCGTAGCAACCGCAGGCACGGCATCAGCAGGCAAGGCATCGGCGCCATGCGCTGCATCGCCGTGTGCAACCGCCACCGGCTCGCGCACATCCGCGTGCCCCGCCTGCCGACGCAGCAAGCGCAGCCGGTCTGCACTCACCCTCATGCAAGCACGTCCAGCGCCAAGTCGTCGTCCACCTGGGTGGCATGCCGCAAGGGCGCATTGGCATCGAACAACAGCGCCAGCACCGTCAGGGCCAGCGACTTGGGCGACTCGCCTTTGCCCTCTTCATGCGCGGCCAGCACCGGGCCCACGCAGGCCGGGCAGCCGGCCGTGCAATCGCAACCGCGCACCAGCTCGTCCGCACGCTGCAGCAGCTCGGCCTGACGCAGCCAGAGCGGCTCGCTCAAGCCCACGCCGCCGGGAAAGTTGTCATACAGATACACCGTGGGCACGAACGCCTGCTGCAGTTCTACCGCGCCTTGCTCGCCTTCTTCCACACCGCGCAGTTGCCCGCGCCCGGTCTGGTCGGCCACCGCAAACCACGCGCCGTCGCCATTGCCTACCGCCTTTTGCAAGTCGCGCGCATCGGCCATCACTGCCACCGTGGCTACCACATGCAGCGCATATGCCGCACCCAGAAATCCATCCAGCGCATCCTGCTTGGACGCGAACGCCTTGCCCAAGGTGGCCTGCGGCAACTGCCACCACACCGCGGTGGTATGCAGCTCCTGATCGGGCAGATTCACCGGGCCGTAGCCGATGTTTTCATGCGTGTAATAGCGGATCTTTTTATAGCCGGACACGCGCCGCACCACATGCACTTCGCCATGATGCGAGTCGCCGCGCCCGGCCACGCCGCCGTCAAAACGGTCCAGCACCTTCAACTTGGTGTAGTCGATGCTGTCGGTGTAGTAGTCCACATGCGTGCGCGTCACGTACGCCTTGCGGCCGTCCCAATCCAGCCGTTCCACTTGATACGGGGTGCTCTGCACCATGTGGATGGCGCCTTCGTACAAGGTGAGCGCAGCGGCGGAATAATCCACCTCGGCGATGATCTGCTGCTTGCCGTCGGTCTTGTCCACCACCACAAAATTGCCATCGGCCACCGAGCGCAGGCTCACTGCATTGGCCGGGTAGCTGTCGGCGATCCATTCCCAGCGGTCGCCTTCCTGGTGGATCACTTCGCTCTCGGCCAGGGCTTCCAGAAACACCAGCGGGTCGATCGGCCCGAACGGCTCGCTGGCGATGAACGGCAATTCGAACGCCGCGCAGCGGATGTGATCGAACAGGATCAGCGGTTGATCCGGCGCGATACGCGCATGTTCGGGCGAGGCATCGGCAAAGAAGTCCGGGTGTCGCACCACGTACTGGTCCAGCGGTTGCGAACTGGCCACCAGCACGCCCAACGCCGGTTGCTGGCGCCGCCCGGCGCGGCCAAAACGCTGCCAGGTGGCCGCCACGCTGCCGGGGTAACCATTGAGGATCACCACGTCCAGCGCGCCGATATCCACGCCCAGTTCCAGCGCAGAGGTGGATACGATGCCGTCGATGTTGCCCGCGCGCATTGCCCGCTCCACCTCGCGCCGCTCGGTGGGCAGATAGCCGCCACGGTAGGCGCGGATACGCGCCGGCTTGCGCGGGTCGTGGTCGAAGATGTCCTTCAGGTATTTGGTCAGCACTTCCACCATCAAGCGCGTCTGCGCGAACACCAGCGTCTTCAGCCCGCTCTTGATCGCAATGCGCGCAATGCGGTTGCTCTGCGAGCGTGCCGACGCGCGCAGGCCAAGATCGGCATTGACCACCGGCGGGTTCCACAACAGCACGTGCTTGTCGCCGGTGGGCGCGCCGGATTCGGTGATGGCATGCACCTGTTCTTCGATCAGGGCCTGCGCGTGCGCATGCGGGTTGCCGATGGTGGCCGAGCACAAAATGAACTGCGGGTTGGCGCCGTAGAACGCGCAGATGCGCTTGAGCCGGCGCAGCACATTGGTGACATGGCTGCCGAACACGCCGCGATAGGTGTGGATCTCATCGATCACCACATAGCGCAGGTTCTCGAAGAACTGCGCCCACTTGGTGTGATGCGGCAGGATCGCCTGGTGCAGCATGTCCGGGTTGCTCACCACGATGTCGCCGTGCAGGCGGATCGCCTGCCGCGCATCGCCGGGCGTATCGCCGTCGAAGGTAAAGGCTTTGACGCCCAGTTCGCCAGCGCGGTTCAACTCCAGCAGCTCGGCCACCTGGTCCTGCGCCAGCGCTTTGGTGGGAAACAGATACAGCGCCTTGGCGCCGGCGGTCATTGCCGCACTCACCACCGGCAGCGTGTAGCACAGCGATTTGCCCGACGCGGTGGGCGTCACGATCGCCACATGCTCGCCGCGCTGCGTCGCCGCCCAGGCGTCGGCCTGGTGGCTGTAGAGCTGGCTGATGCCGCGCGCGTGCAAGGCATCGGCCAGCGCGCTGGGCACATCGTCGGGGATCGGCGCATAACGGCCTTCGCGCCCGGGCAGGGTAAAGCTGCCGGTGATGCGGTCGTGGTAACGCCGTTCCAGGCGCTCGGTGAGCAGCGCGCCATCGCGGCTGGGCCGGCCATCGGTGGTGGCCAGCGCGCGTTCGGCGGTTTCGGTGCGGGGAGCGAGGGCAAACGGAGGCATACGGCAGCTCCCAAAGAGGGGCATGAGACAGGGGAGGTGTCTCAGGGTATGAGACCAGCGCGCAACCGCCCAGCCTGCCTCACTGAGCGGATTCAGCAAGCGGGTATCCTGTTGCCCCCACCGCGTCACGCCGACGCTGCACGCTGCTGGGCGCCCTCCCCCTCGAAGACCCGCCGTGCCCGTGCCCCCCCGCGCCATTGCTCCGCACTACAAAACCCCTGCTGCCCGCCGTGCCGATGTGATCGTGCATGCCGCCGGTCTGTTCCTGTCCATCGTCGGCGGCATCTGGATGGTGTGGCGCGCCCACGCCAACCAGACCATGTTGCTGGCCACCTGCGTGTATGCGCTGGGCCTGCTGACCATGTTCGCCTGCTCGGCGGCGTACAACTTCGCCCCGCCGCTGCGCCAACCGATGCTGCGCAAGTTCGACCATGCCGGCATCTTCGTGATGATTGCCGGCTCGTACACGCCGTTCTTTCTGGTCGCGCTCGATGGCAGCTGGCGCTGGGCCATGATCCTGACGGTCTGGAGCGTGGCCTTGTTCGGCGTGTTCGCCAAGCTCTGCCTGCCCGGCATCGCCAAGGGCTTCTGGGTGGCGATCTACCTGCTGCTGGGCTGGGCCGGGATCGTGGTGGTCGACCAGATGATCGCCGGCCTGGACAGCGCCGTGCTCTGGCTCATCGTTGCCGGCGGCGCGTTCTACACCGTGGGCGTGACGTTCTACGTGCGCAAATCCTTGGTCTACAACCGCGCCATCTGGCACGCCCACGTGCTGGGCGGCGCGTTGTCGCATTGGTATGCGATCTGGCTGTGCCTGCGGCCATTGGGTGGGGTGTAGCGTGCTGTCGTTGTCGTTGTCGTTGTCGTTGTCGTTGTCGTTGTCGTCGACCAGTCGCGTCTGCCTGCCTGCTCGATAGCATCGACATGTCATGGATCTGTCGATCGCCTTACGACGTCGGCTTCCAATCAGAGTGCGCAGGGACCAGTGCAAGGGTTCGCTGCAGGAAGCCATCAGGCCAACCAGGGCCACGGGCCAGAGGATGCGCAACGAACCGATCAACAACAGCGACGTCCTTGTAAGCGTTGAGGAAACACACCAGGTCTGGATTGGCGCATTGGAGCGCACCCGGGCGCGATCCGACGTCAGGCCTGCATGGCCAAACGCCAGTCCGCGCAAGCGCCAGATCACCGCAGCGCTGCAGCAAGGGTGCCGGCGTGGTGCGAGCACCACCACCACGCCGGCACCCAACCAGCAACACTGCCGCGCGCGGTTGCATTTGCGCAGTCAGCGCAACTGCATAGCCGGCATGCGCTCCCAACCCCTGCCGCATCCCATCACTTCACCACGCGCGGTGCCAACAGATCGCCCAATCCCACACGGTGCAACATCTCTGCACGCAGGCGATCGAGTACGCCAAAGCCCACATCGGCGCCATCACCGGCCGGGTCGATATGCACGCGGAAGGGGCGCTTGCCGAATGACGTATCCACCACCCGCACGATGGCCTGAGCCACCTCGGCCACGTCTGCATCCTCCGGTACGATCCGCGCAAACGCCTGCTGCACCTGTTCGCCAAACCCTGCATACGGGCCTGCCTCGTACGCAGCTGCGCGTGCGGCATCATCCGGGGCACCGGCACGGGCAAAGTGATTGGTGCCCTTGGTGAAGGCACCGGGCACGATGATCGAGGTCTCGATGCCCCAGCGCGCCAGCTCGCGCGCGTACTGCACCGCCAGCGCATCCATCGCCGCCTTCGCCGCGAAGTAGGGCGCCAGATACGGCGGCGTGCCGCCTGCCGAGCTGCTGCTGGACACCCACACCAGCAGGCCTTGCTGCTGTGCTCGCAACTGTGGCAACGCCGCGCGGTTCACCCGCTGCGTCCCCAGCACATTGATGTCGTAGACCTGCGCCAGCTGCTCGGCAGTGAACGCTTCGGCCGGGCCGAACACCATGTGCCCGGCATTGTGCACCACCACGTCCAACCCGCCTGCGTTGGCCACGATGGAAGCCACCGCCGCGTCGGCCGACGCCTGCGATTGCACGTCCAGCTCGACCGCATGCAAGGCCAGCTGTCGCGTGCCTGCCAAGTCGGCGATCTCCTGCGCAACACCGGCATTGCGGCCGGCGGTATCGCGCATGGAGGCGTAGACGGTGTGGCCGGCGGCTGCCAGTGCTTCGGCAGTCAGTCGTCCGAATCCACTGGACGCGCCAGTGACCAGAATGCGTTTGCTCATGTCAGTGCTCCTTGATGGGAAAGCCAGCAGCGTGCGCAATGCGGCGTGCCATAGCGGGTCAGACCATGCCGCCGTTGGCGCGCAGCACCTGCCCATTGATCCAGCCGCCATCGGGGCCAGCCAAAAACGCCACCGCCGCAGCGATATCTTCCGGACTGCCAAGGCGTTCCAGCGGGTTGGCCTTGGACAAGCGTTCGATCAGCTCCGGTGGTTTGCCGTCCAGAAACAGCGCCGTGGCCGTGGGCCCCGGCGCCACCGCGTTGACGGTGATCGCGCGGCCGCGTAATTCCTTGGACAAGATCGCCGTCAGCGTTTCTACCGCCGCCTTGGTGGCTGCATACACGCCGTAGGTTTCCAGCTTCAGCTCCACCACGCTGGTGGATAGGTTGATGATGCGGCCGCCATCGCGCAGCCGCCGTGCGGCCTGGCGTAGCGTGTTGAAAGTGCCTTTCAAATTGATCGCGATGTGCTTGTCGAACAACGCGTCATCGCTGTTTGACAGCGTGGCCAGCTGCATGATGCCGGCGTTGTTGACCAGCACATCCATACCGCCAAAAGCGGACTCGGCCGAATCGAATAGGCCCGCCACCGCGGCCGCGTCGCTGACATCGGCCTGCGCGGTGATGGCATGGCCGCCGGCCGCCTCGATGCTGTGCGCCAGTTGTTCGGCATCGGCGGCGTGGCCGGCATAGTTGATTACCACCGTGAAACCATCGCCGGCCAGGCGCTGGGCAATGGCGGCGCCAATACCGCGTGAGGCACCGGTAACCAACGCGACCTTGTGTTGCTGCGTCATGGGAAGTTCTCCGTCAAAGCCGCGGGCTGCGGCGTTGCGAAACTATCCAACGCAATGACACGGCGATAATCACACTAGAATGCACAGCACTGTTTCCAGCGCCCGAACAGTGGGCAGAGGGTGCAATGGATCGGTTCGCTGCCATGCGCTTGTTTGTGCGCATCGTGGAGCGGCGCAGCTTCACCGCGGCCGCCAACGACATGGACATTCCGCGCTCCACCGCCACCAAGGTCATCGCCGAGATGGAAGCGCGTCTGGGCGTGCGCTTGTTACAACGCACCACGCGGGTGGTGCGGCCAACGCTCGATGGCGAGCTCTTCCATCAACGCTGCGTGCGTATCCTCGACGACGTCGACGATGCCGAAGGCGGCTTCCGTGGTGTGGCACCCAAAGGGCTGCTGCGGGTGGAGGTGCAGGGCACGCTGGCGCGTCACTTTTTGCTGCCAGGGATGCCGGCGTTCTTTGCGCAATACCCACAGATCCAGCTGGCGATGAGCGAGAGCGACCGCTGGGTGGATTTGGTGGAGGAAGGCATCGACTGCGTGCTGCGCTACGGCCCGTTGCGCGACAGCGAACTGGTCGCGCGTCGCGTTGCCGTGCTCGAGCGCCTGACCTGTGCCACGCCGGAGTACCTGCAGCGTTTCGGCATGCCCACGCAGCTCGATGCGCTGCACGCGCACCGCATGGTTGGCCTGCGCTCCATCACCACCGGCGTGATCACCCCGCTGGAGTTTCAGACCGCGCAAGGACTGCGCACGTTCGCGCCGCCCAGCCTGTTCACCGTCACCGGCACAGAGAGTTATCTGGCCGGCATCCGCCTGGGCCTGGGGATTGCACAGGTGCCGCGCTTCCATGTGGCCCACGACCTGCAACGGGGCACGCTGGTGGAAATCCTGCGCGATACACCGCCACCGTCCAACCCGGTGTCGCTGCTGTATTCCCGCGCCCGCCAACTGTCGCCACGGGTGCGTGTGTTTCTGGATTGGGCCGCTGGCGAGTTTGCCAAACATGCAGGCGTGGCCCAGCCGATCGGGTAGGCACGCCTGCGGTGCCCGGTATTGCGGATACAGCGCGGCGGCGATCGCATGATCGATCGAATCCTCGGCATCGCGTGCGTTCCGCGCGTACTGCCGCAACGTGCACATCGGCACATCACTAACAGCCACCCGCAACGCTTGTGCATGGCGCACCGAAACGCTGCAGGCATCGCTGGTGCGCTGCATCGTCATCGCATGGGTGCTGCGCCTGCGGTCATGCCTCACCGCACCGGCACCCGCATGCCCATGCCATATGCCGGCAATCGCGCTTCCACCGGTGCGCGCCGTTGCACCCACATATCGCCCATCATCCGGTCCAGCCCGCGGTCCAGGCCGGTGACCATGCCGGCGCCGGGAGTGAAGGTGAGTTCGCCGAAATACACCTGCCCCTGCTGGATATACCAATCCACGCGCACGTAATCGAAGTCGCTAGCCAGCACCTTGCTCAATTCCAGCGCCTGCTCCAGCAGCGCCGGTGCGCACGGTGGTGAGCGGCCGTCGTCGCGAATGCGGTGGAACGGCGTGTGCAGGTTGTCGACAAAGAACGTCATCGATAGCTTGGGCGTGTCGAAGCGGCCGTAGATCACCTGCAGCACGTACTGAAACCGGCCATCCGGCTGCCGGAACATATGGAACTTGTAATCCACCGGCACCTGCTGCGCGTCGCCGATGTACTGCTCCACCAGAATGCGTGGCGGGATGTTGTGGTAATGGATCTCGCGCTCCATGTCGGAGAAGTCGGTGCGCAGCCAGTCCTTGCAACGCGCCACGATGCGCTGCCGCTGCGCCGCGTCCGGCTCATCGCGCACCACTTCCACCATGCTCGCGCCGTGATTGGCCTTGATCACCGTCTGCTCCCAGCGCGGCAGGCCCAGCAGATCGTCGGGGTTGGCGCTGTCCAGCAGCATCGGAATCAGATGCGCCTGGCCGATCCGCGCCGCCACATACGGCCGCACCGCCACCTTGTCGGCCAGCCGCTGATACAGCGGGTAATCGCCGTGCACGCATTTGCGGTACAGCACTTTTTCGTTGAAGCAGGTGGGGTGGTACAGATTGGGCAGCCGCCCGAACGTGTTCAAGAAGTACAGCCGGTCCTGATGCCGCCAGGGCAGCGTCCGCACCAGGCGGCGCGCGCTTTTACGCAACAGGCGCTTGAGGGTGAGGCTGTCTGGCCGGGGCGCGGGTGGCAGGCGCGTCGGCGGGGCATTGCCAAATGGCGTTGCCACGCTGGGGAAAAACCCGGCCCACGCATGCCCTGCAGCACCTCGCGTCCCCATAGGCTGCGTCTGCAAACCCAGTCCATTATCGATCATGACGACTCTCCTTTCCGGCTATAAATGTGCGTTCCGTCACACAAGGGTGTGATGTAGAGCACGGTATAACGAGGAAGTGAGACGAGGATGGCAAAACGTCTCAATCGGCCTGATTACGCAAAGGCGCAGGCGCTTTACGCCTAAAAACACCCCGCCAACCGGGCAACCGGGCGCGACCGTTGTGCGGTGCAAAAACGATTCGGGCGGGCCGTGCCTGCGGTCGGCGCTGTCAGCGGGCGTTGGCTGGTCGGGCACTTGCTGCCGCCGCCAGGCCGAGGGCATCTGCCACGGCCATACCAACGCGTAGGGATGCGGCGCTTGCCGCGACCTTTGCGGCGCCAGCGCAGGTGAGGCGGACAACCGATGGGCACGTCATCGAGGCGAGTCACTGCCCGCAGCGGCCGCGCGTCTCTCCGGCGTACGCTAGGCCCTCAGTTGCCGGCCACCGGGAGTCTTTCGACCATGACGATCACCATCACCGCGTTCGAGCGCTCGCCCGACGGCGGCAAGGGGCTGGTGCGTGACATCCGTGTGCGTTGGGCGTTGGAAGAAGTGGGCCAACCTTATGCGGTGCGCCTGCTGCCGTTCCGTGCGATCAAGGAACCGGCGCACCTGGCCATCCACCCGTTCGGCCAGATCCCCACCTTCGAGCAGGATGGCTTGGCCTTGTTCGAAACCGGCGCCATCGTGCTGCACATCGCCCAGCACCATGCCGGCTTGCTGTCGCACGACCACAACGCCCGTGCCCGTGCCATCGCCTGGATGTTTGCCGCCCTCAACACCGTCGAGCCGCCGATGCTGGAACTGGGCAACGCCCTGCTGCTGGAAGCCGACAAGCCCTGGATGGCAGAGCGCTTACCGCTGCTGCAAAAACGCATCAACCGCCGCCTGCAGCATTTGAGCGCCTACCTTGGCGACCGCACCTGGCTGGAAGGCGACTTCAGCGCCGGCGACCTGCTGATGATCTCCGTGCTGATCCGCATCAAACTCACCGGCCTGCTGGACGCCTTCCCCAACCTGCAGGCCTACGTTGCGCGTGGCGAAAGCCGGCAGGCGTATCAACGCGCGTTTGCCGCGCAATGGGCCATCAATGGCGACGGTGGCGCACCGGCTTGATCGCAGGCAGCGTGGCTGCATCGGTCTTGACCACGCAGTGGCTGCACGCCAAGGTGCGCACTCGTCAGTAACGCGCAATGGCGGCGATGACCGGCACTGCCGTCGTCACCGCATCCACAAGGAGAGTGAGATGAAACCGACCAGCATGTTGTTCGCGGCAATCGTTGCAGTGGCCTTGGCCGGCTGCGCACGCGCACAGCAACACACCCAAGCCGATGCCGCATCAACCGCCAGTGCGCCCGGCCGCAACGCAGCCACGGCCAACCGCACTGCCGCATCAAACAATCCAACACCAGCATCGGTTGCCCATCCAGCTGCAACCGGCGCCGACACAGCGCAGTACCTGTGCGAGCGCGGCGCACACGCGTGCCCAATCAGCAGCCCGTTGGTGGCCAACTCGCAGGCAGAAGCGCAATGGCTGCTGACCCACGGCTACCCCTCGCACGCCGAACGCGCGCGACTGGACCGCATGGACCTGGCCCAGCTAAAGGCCGAATCGCAAGCAGGCAACAAGGCCGCAACGGTGCTCTACGGCACCAAGACCGCAGTGAGCGGCCGCTTCTACCCAGGCCTGGCGATCTTGAGCAAGGCCGCAGCCACCGGAAACCTGTACGCCTACTACGGCCTGGCCGAGGTCTACGCCAGCGACACTGAGCACAAGAACCTGGTGGATAGCGCGGCGTATCTGCGCCTGGCCTACCTGTTGGGCGATGGCAAGGCGTCGTCGGCCATCGCCGCGAAAGGGCTGAGCAGCATCGAAAACGTCGTCGCAGACGAGCGCGCCGCAGGGCTGTACCAGACTTACACCAAGAACCGGCAACCTTCTCCGCGGCCACTGGAATAAGCCTCCCTCTTTGCGTGCAGGCTGAGGAGATGAGGTGTGACCAACCCGGCGACGGAGACGAGCGAAAGGTGACTAGGCATCGCCCGACATCTCATCCGTCACACAGTGGGTGACAAACGGCACCGATGCATGAGCACACTCCACGCTCTCACCGGGAGATGAGCCGAGTGAGGCACAAATTCGAGCGGCGCGTCATGGCGTCATCGTAAACGCCACGCAAGACAGCAACCCAAGCGCCACCCACCAAGCACAAGGACCGTCGATGAAGCCCTGGGCCGCACTCCTGATTGCCACCGCTCTGCTTTGCAGCAGCCCCGTCATCGCAGCCGGCAGGTTGCACGTGCAGCTCAAGCAACCTGCACAGAGTGCACAGTTGCCCGAACAAGCGATGCGTCTGCAAGTCATCGCCCAGAACGATGGCGACCAGGCAGTGCAGCTGCTCGATCAAAGTTTCCCGCGCCTGAACAGGCAGGGGTTGATGATGAACAACGTGCTGAGCCTGCGCGATGCCAGCGGCAGCGAGGCGCCGTACTACGGCATCTACGTCAATCTGGAAAATGCACGGGAAGATGATTACGTCATCATCGCGCCAGGCCAGCGCCTGGTCATCACGGTGGACCTGCAACGCAACTACAGACTCACGCCTGGGCAAACCTACACCGTGAGCCTGCGTAGCCCGGTGCTGCATTTAAACAGGCCAAGCTCAGCCTTCGCGGATGCGTCTCGCGATTCGCTACGCGCAGCTTGGCAGCAAGCGACTGCCAACACAGTGCACATAGACGCTGCGTATCTAGCCCCCAGCAAGGCATCCGGCGTCCCCGCACGGCCTTAGGTCGTATCAACGCGACCTATTCACGCCTTGGTAGCAAACACCCGCTCACCCACCGCCCGCGCGGTGGCAAAGTGCAATTGCGGGAATGCGGGGTCCGGCACTGTTAGTAACTCCGTGGTGCGCACCGGCGCGCCGCAGAAGTCGAAGATGCCGTGATTGATCTGCGTCTTCATCGCGCCGAAGTAGCCGTGCCGCGCGTAGGTGCGCTCATCCGCACCACCGATCGCCACCACATGCACGCCAAGACGCCCAAGCTTCTTGACGATCTTGCCGTTGGCGTCTTCATCGAACGCCCAGCCCAGCGTAAACACGCGGTCGATCCAGCCCTTGAGCAGCGCCGGAAACGACCACCAGTAAATCGGGAACACCAGCACCAATGCATCGGCCCGGTCCAGCCGCGCCTGCTCGGCCGCCACATCGGGCGGCGCTCCGGCCTGCCCCGAAAACAGCGCTACATCGGCCGGCGTAAAGCGCGGGTCGAAGCCTTCCTGCGCCAGGTCCGCCACTTCAAATGTATGCGCCCCGCCTGAGGCCAGCAGCGCTTCGCCAATCTGCGCGGCCACCGCGTGTGTGTGCGAGCGCTGCTCGGGGTGGGCAACAACGATAAGGGCATGCATCAGCTGGCTGGCTCCAAAAGAGAGAGAGGTTGTAGAAGATGATCGCCGCTGCCGGTGAGTACGCGCGCGATAGCGCATCCATCGCGTTGCGGTAGCGCTCGTCATGGCGAAACGTCGTACCGACTGCTGTGGCAGCAGGGCACACGGCACGTGCTAACGGCGCAACACGCCGGCATGCCTAGTCAATGAATCTGTAGCGCTGCAATCTTGCCGCCCACCAGCCGAAACACGTGCTCCAGCTGCAGCGGGCTCTGCGGGAAATCGCCGGACACCTGCGCGGTGATGCGCACATGCTCGCCCTGGGTGTGCACGCCAAGCGGCACCGCGCAATACGGCGTGGTGGCCTGCGTCTGTGCCAGCCACGCCGAAATGGCGGCAGCGCCACGGTGCTCGCGGCGCTCATCGTGCACCACCGCATCAATGGCAAGGTGCGGCAGCAGCACGGTGGCATCGCCGGCGTTGCTGGCGGCAAAGAAGCAGGCGATGGCGTGGGGCAGGGCAGGCGACATGGCAGCGATGTCTGGTGTAAAGGGGTATGCCATGATCGGCAGCGGCATCACCTGCCGCAAGAACGCACGCAAAGGTAAGTCACGCACCCATGGGAAAGCCGCACACCCCGGACACCGCCGCATGCGATGTCGAAGCCCTGCTCAAACTCATCGAAGGTCGCTGGAAACTGCTACTGCTGTTCCACCTGTTCGATGGCAAAGTGCAGCGCTACTCAGACCTGGAACGGCTAATTCCCGCCATCTCGCAGAAGATGCTCGCCCAACAGCTGCGCCAGCTAGAACGCGACCGCTTGGTGCTGCGCACCGTCTACGCGCAGGTCCCGCCGCAAGTGGACTACCGCCTCACGCCATGGGGCCAGGCGCTTTGCCCCGCACTGGATGCAATGCTTACCTGGGGCGAGGCACGGAAGCAGTTGGCCGAGCCGTCGCCGCAGTAATCGCTTGGCACCGTGCCGTTGCACGCCGACCCTGAAACATCAGGCACACAGCACCGAGCATATCGCTAGAGAACTGGCCCAGATAACGCACCGGCGGTCTTGCAGTATCTGCCGTCTCGCGCGCTGCAACCAGACTTGTGCGGCCACCATAATCGTCATAGTTTCGCCTCGCCACCACTGGGGTGGCGAGGAGGTCACACGCATGGCGACCAACGAGAAAACCGGCCCGAAAGCGGCCAAGGCCGCAAGCAAGGTCTTGCGCAGCGGCAACACCGGCAAGGATTCAAAAACAGCGGCCGCGTCCGCTTTGAGTCAGGCGCCGGACAAGAAGGCAAAAAAGAAATAAGCGAGCGCTGCAGTAGATCGGTAGAGGCGTTCGCAAAAAGGCGAGCGCCTCTACCGAAATGATTTAGTGCGGGCAATCACAGTGGATGACGCCGCTGATACAAAATGTCGGGTGCCCCGCTGACAAAACTGCTACACAACGATAGTGTGCAGACTGGAACGGGGGTTTCATGCATGGGAAGCAGGCTGGGAGGTACCGGGTTTACCGCTATGCGGTCATCATCATGCCCGCTTGGGTTCGCTGTGGGAGTTGGCGCTTTTTTCGCCATCTGTTCAGGCGTGCCGTGGCTGCTGTCGTACCAAAGCGGCCCATTCGCACGAGGTTTCAATCAAGGCATCAGCGCGGTACTCGCGCCCATCGCGTGGTTGGTGTTTGCCTTGTCTTGCCTGCCCGCTCTTGTTTCGTTTTCCGGCAGCTACCGGCGCCGTGAACTGTTGGACACCCGCAACACGTTAAAGAGCCTGTCCGCTAAGGGTTGGTCCCGGTTCGAACGGCTGGTGGCCGAAGTTCCACGTCCCCAGGGCTATGTCGTGGAAGAAATCGGGCTGGCAAGCGCAGAAAGTAGCGGCGACCTAGTCCTGTGTAAAAACGGCAGCCCCATGGTGGTGCAATCCAATGCGATTAATTCAAATTTTGTTCCTCTACTACCTAAGGTCGCCGTTATTTGCTTAAGTGTCTTAATTATCGTTAATTATCCAGCAAAAAATACAAATAGAGTGGCCCTGGCTTTTGACGAATTAATAAGTTGCGTCGCTCTGAAATTTATTTCCTGCCCTGAATTACTCTTAAGGAGTTATAGGGTATGAGGTGGTTGAAAGCAGAGCTTTACGTGGCATCGCTATGGCTGTTGTTTGTCCTAGCAATTGTGTTGGCGATCGATATTCCGCTTTGCACTGGCGAAGATTGTAATTTCGTTGGCTGGAAAGAAATTATTGGCAATAATAAAATAGCACTTTCTTCTGCATTATTAATGCTATCAGGCATGGTATCCATAATTCGTTTCAATCACCTCACAAGACGTGGTGGTGATTTGCCGCGAGAGGTGTTGAAGGCGGAAGATGTTAACTATGAACATCTTACTTTCCTGACGACATACATAATTCCGATAATATCTTTCAATCTAAGTAGCTCGCGCTACGTGGTCTGTGTCGGAATTCTATTGACAATCATTGGGGTGATTTACATCAAAACCGATAGATTTTATTCAAATCCTACCTTGGCTGTGCTGGGATTTAGGTTGTATAAGCTGAAGTTTGATGGCTCAGATGAAGATTTTGTTGTTATTACTAGGTCTCGAATTAAAGTGAAGGATTTAGTGTGTTTAAAATTGATTGACGACAGAGTCGCAATTGCCTCAAGGAGCAAGTGATGATCGACGCAATGAAGATTCGTTCATTCGAGATACTTACCCAAAAAGGAGCTTCTGGAGAAATTTACTTTGTCCTTGACGGAACTTCCGGGTTGCGAGTTAGGCGTATAAATCTACCTCAAACCCTCCAGTCGGAAATTTCAGACAAAGTTATTGGTGCGGCTTATTTCAAGCTGGCACAATCCGAGGCTACCTCTCTCCTCGACGTCACTCAAGCAGACGACCGGGCTAGTGTCATCTATCGTTATGATATGGAGGATGTCCCGGCAACACTCTCTGCCATGAAAAAAGCAATGCAGGGCGGAGATGGTAATTTTGATTATACCGTGGACTCAATCGGTGAACTTGAGGCGATAGTCATTGTTGTAGGATCCGCTACGAATAAGATGGCTATTTATCAGCATCACTATCCCGTCAATGTGGTAAGACGAGGAAGTTCATTCAATATTTTTAAGCCTGGAAATGTAAATTCATTTCAAGAGGTGCCGGGTGATATCGTTAAGATTGGGCTCAACGTGCATTTTGCGCTTATTGAAGAGGAAATCTACGTGCTCGATTTAAAACTCCTCGAGAGAATGTACGGCTTTCGCCACGCAATTGAGAACGTAGCCAGGGAGGCTGTCCAGCAAATATCAGGCGCTAACTTGATAGATGCGACTGACTTCTTTGAGGAACGCAAAGATGATCTGCCGTTTAAAAGGAAGTTGGCTCAAGCAGCTAGGAAGCCGCTGGTACTAGGAAGAGTACCCAATGATCAAATAATTGAATTTGTTTCTAATCACAGTTCGTTAGGTAAAAGAATTAAGATCTCAACAGATGGAACCAAGTTAATCTTGGCAACAAAATCAGCTCAAAATTCATTTTTGAAATTACTTACGGATAATTTTTTAAGGTCTGAGCTCACGCAGAATCAGTATGAATCAAGAGCAAAAGATCAGATAGCATAACTATACTGCTCATCGAAGTCGGAGCGATAATTATAATTTCATCTATCCAACCCTTAGCTGTAATTCGGAAGTACCCTCCTATAACGGAGGGTCTATAACGGGGTCATTTGGCCTCCGGCAGATCGCTCGCTTTCTCAGACGGCTGGGTGCATGCACTCGACCGCACCAAAGCCATTGCCAAGCAATGCAGCAGTGAGAATGAGCGGAGCGGGTCATTGTTGTCTTGTATGCAGGTGCGGCAGGCTGATAAAGGACAAGGTGCTCGCCCAGGTACAAACCTGGCGATATAACGGGGTCGATATAACGGGGTCAGGTTTAGTTATTGGGTCCCGACAAATCGCTGGCTTTCTCAGACGGCAAGGTGCGCGCGCTCGACAGCGCCGAGGTAAGTGCAAAGCAAAGCAGCAGTATGAATAAGCGAAAGCGGGTCATTGTTGTCTTGTATGTAGGTGCGGCGGTCTGATACAGGGCGAGATACTCGCCCAGGTCCAACCGGCCAGCCCACCGGTTGCGGGTCTGACACGCTGACGGAGACAGGCACAGCGCTAGGGGGCGCTACTCAAATCCTCAAGCACATCATCCACCTGCTCGGCCAGGTGCTGCAGGCAATGCGCCCATTGCTGCAGCGGAATGGCCGGCATGCTCATGGCGTCTTCCTCGCGCGTTCGCGGTGTGGCCAGGGTAGCGAGCAGGCGCAATTGGTCGCGTACGCGCAGCAGGTGGTATTGCGTGCCTTCGGACATCCAGTAGCCGGGTTCGTCGTGCATGGCGCATCTCCTTGGCCTGGGACGACTCCCGCTGCACAACGCAGCGGGATGCCGGGAGGCTAGAAACCGCACACAGCCGGCGGGCTTATTCCCCTTGCGGGTGTTGTATTCGCCGCCCTCCCGGCGCAGAAACGCCGAGCCATGCCAAATCTTTCGATCAGGCATAAAAAACCCACCAGGGTGTCGGAGGTGGGTGCCGCTGTGTGTGGAGTTTCTAGGCTCCGTGTCGGAGTGTGCGGGGGCCGGTTGGCAGGGTCAAGCGTGCTGTCTGGCGAGGTCTCCTCACCTGCCATGATCACTGCTTATCGGTGCTTACTCGCGCCTGCTCTAGGGTTGCCAGAGATGCCTATGAGCTCAAACATTCGATAGGACGTGGTGACCTGAAGCGCTACCGCGTGTGCACGCCTTGGCTCGGCTCACTTATCCCTCGCGCCAGGTCCTGCTGTTGGGCGAGTGCTCGTTCCTGGGCGATGGTCTGATTGGCGGCCAGCAACTTCTGGTCAGACTGTTCGACCGGCGTACGGATCGCCTGATCGATGTCCACATGCACGCGCTTGTGCGCAGGGTCATCCAACCGACCCTCCACTGCAAACACGTTGCCCGTCTTGCCCATCACCACATGGTCCACGCGGCTCAGCGCGTTGTCTGCCAGCGACCGGTCGCCGGCACCCGGGTAAGCGTCGCGGTTGTCCTTGCATACCGCCAACAGACTGCGGCTAACGCGCTCGCTCATCTCATCGTAGGGCTTGCCCACCCCTTCATCGATCTTGCGGACGCCATTGCGGATCTGCTCCAGCATGGTGTGGTCGGGGTGTGCGGGATTGTCTGGGCCACGCGGGCCGGCTGCCGCAGGTGTGCTGGGTACCACGGGCACATAGGTGTGGTCCTGCGACGGACGCACGCTGCCATCTTGGGTGTGATCGAAATGGTGCAAGGTGGGCGGCGCGGTGCTGCTGTCGTGATACGGAAACGGCGTCTTGTTTGCGCCTCGGTCCAGGCCTTCGTTCTCGATAAGGTGTTCCTTCAAGCCCAACGCCGCCATATCGATAGTCACCTTCGGGCGGGCACCTTGATACAGCACGTTCGCCTTGTCTTCGGCCTGCAGGATTTGCTCCACGGCCCAAGTGCCGTAGTAGTTGGGGTAGTCCGCAGTGGGCTGCAGTTGCCCAGCCTGATTGCGGTGCTCGCCAATACCCACCGGGCGTTGACCTGGCTGTGCGTAAAGCTGCGAGGGCCGGTCGAAGTAGTGCTGCCCCATCGCTGCAATATTGCCTGGCGATTGGGAGAGAGTTCCGTCTTGATTGAACGCGAGCCCAGGTTTTGGTAACGCTTTAGTTGAAATTGACGTCTTATCCTGCTCAATGAAATCAAGATTCCTGTCGAGTTTCGTCGCCAGCATGGCATCCAAGCTATTTGCAGCTGGGTTGACCTGCTTCTCGCGACTCAACAACGCATTCCAACCAGAAATCTCTGCCTTTGCCTCATCCTCCCTCCCCGCCTGGATATAGGCCCTGAGTTCATCGGTGTAATCGTGAACAGGTCCTCTTATCTTCGATTGCTTCTCAACTTGTGCTAGAAAAAGTGCGGTCGCCTGCTGCTTGGAAGAATGGTTGAAACTATGTTGTATCTCATGGCCCAATACGAAAGTCATATCCTGCGGATTGAATCTTCCGGATGGACTTGCAGCTGAGAAGGACTGCAATCCAACGGGTGGCAAATTCATCAGTTTTCGGTTGCCATCGTATGTTCCACCAGCAGCCACACCTGGGCCGACAAAACCGAATCCCTCAAGATTTGCTCTTTGCGGCTTTTGCGTGTCCGTTAAATCAATAGTGGTGGCAGCCCTCTTCACCTCATCCGCAAGAGCAGGAGAGCCATTGATAGTCGCTTGCAGATTGTTGACCATGTCTTGAGTGACGGGCTGCCTGTTCCCCGCTGCATCTGGATAGGTACTGTGTGCAAACGCAACGGACATCTGCTGCACCTGCAACGTAGCTTTCAGGTCTTGGCTTGCCACCATGCCAGTTGGTTGAAGGCTTGATGCCGGAAGAGTGATGACGCCACTTTGGATATCGTAAGTTCCAGCTAAATTGGGCGGACTACTGCTTGAAGCCTGTACAGCAAAGCCACGCAGTGCCCCGGCTTGGGCCTGCTTATCCACCTGACTCAACAAGTCGGCATCTGCCTTGAGCGCGTCACGTAGTTGCGCAGCCTGATCAGGACTTATACCCGGCTGAGCGGAGAACTGGGAGAGCGCGGCTTCGAGCTGAGGGCTGTGACGTGCCATGAGAGGTTTCTCCTTAGCGTCTTACCGGCCATTCAAGGTGCTGATGGATTTAACGCACACCTGATTTGGAGAACTCTCAGCAGCACTCAGTGGAACGATAGAAACAATGATATCTCCGCCCTTACCGTCCTTCGCGAACTTTGCATAGCGCCAGTTCTCAAGTTGACCGATCGGCCCGTATGTGGGTGATGCAATAAATCCGGAGCTTTTCAGCACACTGTCGTAATGCTCAAAATCCAAGTTGCAAATGACTTCAATTTCAGACTTGCGATTTGCGTCGTTCTCGAATGAAAGGCCGACGCCCGGTAACAGTGATTTAGATTCAGGAACGTAGTCAAACGCGTACTTCCACCCAGCACCCAGATCTTTACTCCATACAACGGCACCGAGCGCACCAGGTGCGACAGTGACTGGGAAGCCCATGACATCTTGAATGCGCTGTGGTGTTATGTCAGCACGTGAATCCAAGCTAGTAATCAGCTTTAAGAACCGCTTGCCGATCTCTTCAGCGCTTAGGTTAATTTTGTCTGCCGTGACGGTCTCCGGCGAGGTCATGTCAGCGTGCTCCTTCGGAAACGGCTTCAAGGGTTGGGGGGCTGTATGAGCACAAGCGCATAGTACAGGCACACTGAGTGCTGTTAGGAAGAGCAGTACGGCTTGAGGGAGGCGCATTGGCAGATCCTAACAAATGGGTTGTAGAGCATACAGCGCATCATTAGACGGGTCGTGATACGCCCAAGGTTTCGTAGACACTCACTACCCTCGTTGCGCTTAGCACTGTTCAAACTAAGCTAACAGTTTGGAATCCAACGCTAGCGCATTGCGGAGCTGTGCTACTTTGTTGCCACTGACGTCTTGCCCAGCAGAGAACTGTGAGAGCGCGGCTTCCAGCTATGGGCTTGGCTCGGCCATGTCTGATTCTCCTGAATGACCTAGCGCCCGTTTAATGCGCCAATCGACTTGACACAAAGTTGCGTGTGTTCGCGGCCATTCAAATTTTGAGGAATTACTGATATGACGATATTCCCCCCGGCGCCATTCTTAGATAGCTTTGTATAGCGCCAATCTTCTAACTGACCAATCGGACCGTACGTGGGCGACGCATCAAAACCCATTGCTCGGAGTGCTTTGTCGTAATGATTGAAATCCAGCCCGCAAATCGCAGACATGTTTGCCATATCATCCACACTGTTTTGAAATGTCAGATCGACCCCTTCTAACAAAGAAGGGGATTCAGGCACGTAAGTAAATGCATATCGCCACCCATCTGCCAGATCGACGCTCCAGTATCCCACCGCCAGTTTTCCTGGGTCTGGCTTCTTAAGCGTGATTCCCATGACTTCCCGAATGCGTTCAGGACTTAGGTCATCACGAGAGTCCAGCCCCTCGATCAGCTTCAAGAACCGATTGCCGATCTCCTCAACGCTTAGCGTAATGTTGTCGGCCGTGACGGTCTCCGGCGAGGTCATATCAGCGTGCTCCTTCGCCAGCGGCTTGAGGGGTTGGGATGCTGTATGCGCGCAAGCGCCCAATGCATGCACAAAAAGTGCGGTTAGGAAGAGCAGGGCGACTCGGGAGAAGCGCATCAGCGGATCCTAAGAGATGAATTGTTGAGCATAGAAGGCTGGGTAAGGATTAGCTACCGAGCCGGCATGAAGTCCTCGCAGTTGCAAACTCATGATCCTGTTGCTGCCGCCGTAAGTACCTTCAGCCGCTACACCAAGCCTTAGGAAGCCAAAGTCCTCAAACTGTGCTCTCCCCTGGCTATACGGGTACGATTGATCGATCTGAGCCGCAGACTTTTTGAGCTCGTTGGCTAAAAACGGTGAGGCATTGATGGTTGACCGTCGATTGCCTGTCATATCTTTTGCAAGCGCACCACGCAACTGGGTAACTTGATACTGGCTTACACCAGAACCAGCAAACTGGGCTAACGCCGCTTCAAGTTGTGGATTCGGAGTCGCCATCAGCATCCATCCTTGATTAATTCAATGTACCAACTGATTTGACGCAGAGCCTACCAGGCGAACCAGGTATCTCGTTCTGTGGAACGATCGATATAACAATATCGTTCCCACTCCCATCCTTCGCAAACTTGGAAAGCCGCCAACTTTGCAATTGACCTATTTCACCGTATACAGGCGAATCGATGAATCCAGCGGTTATCAGAGAATTCTTGTACTTCTCAAAATCAACGCAATTGCTTTCTAGGCTGGAATAGTCATCACCTTCGTTAATGAAGGATAGGCTTATTCCCTGCTTCAGAGAGGGGGACTCGGGGATGAGCTCTAATGAGTAGCTCCAGCCACTGCCAACCGCCTGGCCATATATATATGACTCAAGATTTTCGGAAGGGAAGGAAACTTTTCTTAGAGACACCCCGGTGACTTCGCGTATCCGCTCAACGGTCAGATCTTTTCTGGATTGCAACCCTTCCAGCAACTTCAAAAACTTTTCAGCGATTTCAACAGCGCTAAGCATAGGATTGACCATTGAGGTCTCAGGCGTCGTCATTGCGCGTGGCTCTTCTGGAAGTCGCGAGGTTGGATTGGCAGTCGTATGCGCGCATGCACATAGCGAGCATATGCAGAGGACGAAGAATGAGACTAGCGCAACTTTGGTAGGTCTCATCAGCAATTCGTCCATACGGGCTAGTGATCATACTTTAGGGAAGCTCTGAACAACTCTTTCATAGCCTTCCGATCGATGCCTTGGACAGACTAAATCACGCGCAAGTGCTTGATTTTAAGCGCCGGCGATTGTCGTGATTAGGCTAGATTGCAACACTCTCTCGCTGGGCCATGAGTTATTCAGAGGTTCCTTAGCAATTTGGCAGTGCCATCAGCTATCTCACGTGTCTAGTTCCTACTCGTGGAATAGCTGCCTTTGGATCACATGATTCATCGATTTATCGACGTGAACTATGGAAATTGGAAACTGCCGATAAGCTGTGATCAGCATTAAGTTGATCTCGCGATGCGCTTGAGGTGCCAAACAGAGACGCTGTCGCCCAGGCAACCGATTCACAACGTCCCGCCGAATGTTTGTGCGCCGCACACATCTGCTCCTATTCATGACCAAGCATCTTCGTCACAAAAAAGGGTGGGAGATTGGCTTTCTTGGCTGACTCGCTCCGGGGCAGGTACAGCAACGTTAGTGATGCTAACTCTCGCTGTCAACACATACTTTCTCCGAAATCGCATCGCTCACTCCAACGTCTATGCGCGCCACAGTGAAAGAAATGGGAAATTCACTGCGTGACTGTCTTCGCCCACACTTTGCGCTCGCGCCGCTGCGCTGACTCTAGCGCTTTAACTACAAACAACGCGGCGAGGTTCACTTATCCACCCTGCTTACCTTGAGGTAGGATCACAGTCAGTGTCTTTCCGCCCGCCACGTCCTGACGAGCTGTTCGATGTGACATAAGGGGGCACTGGTACCGAGAGTAGTCGTGAAAATTCTTAACTCGCTGTTGGATAGGCTGGACAGCATCAGTTCCTTTGCGATGCTCTGCGTAAACTCTGCACTGTGCGCCCTTGTACTGCTCGCACATGGGGGCGCCCTGCTGTTGGTGAGTACCGGCAAGGTACCGGAGATGGCGCAGGAGATTGCGTTTGCCTATGTGTCTGTGCCTGCGGTGATCGTTGCGTTGGCATTCTCGGTGCTCGCCTTCATTCGCCGGGAAAAGCTTGGCACCGCGCTCAAAGTCCATGCAGTGATACTCATGGGCTTTGCTGCTTACATGCTTTATTTTGGCCTTGACGTAGTCTTCAATGGCGTGCCACGTGGCGACAGATTCAGCTGGGATCCCACTTTCTTCGCGGTTTTGCTGGGATATCCGTTCTTGCAGATCAAGCGGGCATTCCCGTGGTCAGGGTTTAGCCATACGCCACTGCGCTTCGCTCCGGTGCTAGCGGTGGGGATTTCATTTCTGATCAGCGCCGCTGTTTCCTGGCGGATGTTGGCCTTGTTCAGAGCCGGCGGAGAATAGGTTCACTTATCCACCCTGACACCGCTGCCACCCACCCGCAGCAGCCGACACCTGCTCCCATCCATTGCGCAGCCGCTTCATCGCTTGCCCGCCCACGCAGGCGTAACCCAGCTGTTTGGCCTCTGCCGTGCCCAGGCCCGGTAGCGCAATGATGGAATCCGACGGAGCGGGGCGTCCCTGGTTGCGCGCCTCGTTACGCAGCATCATGTTCTCGATGCTCTGGCAGTAACGCACCATGCCCGGATGCGGGTGCGCGCGGTGCTGCTCGCAATTGAGGGGCGTGGTGTCGCGCGCCATGGAGTTGTACGGTTGCCGCGTTGGCGGGATGTACTTGCTCGTCGCTTTGCCCGTGGCCGAGCGCATGCTCTGTGCCGGCGCGCCTTGTGCGCACGCGAGCATGCACAGCGCTGTCAGCGCCAGCGCGCCACGGCGCGCGATGGTGATCCTGTCCATGGTGTTCCCCCCGGTCCGCAGCGATCCTAGCTCACGCGTTGCATGCGCGGGTGGTTCAGCCCGCTTGGTACTCAGGGCCTGTCTCTGGCGCCTTTCGCCGCGACGACACAAGGATGCCGCTACGAAAGATCGGCTACCTCAACCGTGTGCGCGACATCTAGCGCCACTTCTGCCGACTGCGATGCCCTTGCCGTGTAGGGCGTTGCGCCACACCGCGCGGCGCTCGCCTCTGGCATCACATCACGCTGACGTTGCTGGCCGCTTGCGCCACAACGGCATTAGCGCCACCAACCCAAGCAACGGGCCCGGCAGTAGTACCCACGCGATGTGCAGCCCTAGCGCGTCCACACACCGCGTGGTCACGCCGATCGCCACCACTGTGATCGCAAAGCCAATCGCGTTCTGCATCGACAACGCGCTGCCCACGATGGCGGGCGGGCACGCGCGTGCAGCCAATGCAGAAAACTGCGGCGAGTCCGCCACCACACTGGCGCCCCACACCAGCATCAACGCCAGTGCCGCATAGCCAGACTGCGCACCCACCCACGGAAACGCCAGGCAACACAGTGCCGACATCAGCAACGCCACCGCTGCCACGCGCGCGCTGCCGATGCGCGCACTCAACTGCCCGCCCAACACGCAGCCAACGGCACCTGCGGCAATCACCGCAAACGCCAACATGGCCGTGCTCAGCCCAAGCGCCTGTGCCAACCCGGCGCGGGTGATCAGCAGCGGCGTCAGCGTCCACATCGCATACAACTCCCACATGTGTCCGAAGTAGCCAAACGTGGCCGCGCGAAAGTCCTTCAGCGAAAAAGCCTGCAACACCGCACCGAATGCCAGCTTGCCGCCCGCCCGTCGCGGGGCAGACGCAGCTTGCCCCAGGCGCAGGATCATCACTGCCGCAATCACCGCCAGTACCGACGCCACCAGGATCGGCGTCTGCCACGGCAACGCGCCGCCTATCGCCTTGATGCCCTGCGGCAACGCGGTGCCCAGCGTCAGCATGCCGACCAGCCATGCCAGTGCCTTGCCCGCATGTTGCGGCGCCCACTGCACCACCAGCTTCATCCCGATCGGGTAGATGCCAGACAGGCAGAGCCCCACCGCAAAACGCCACACCATTCCCGTGGCGACATCGCTGGCAAACACCGCAAAGCCCAGATTGCACGCCGCGCCGCCTACCGCGCAGCTGGCAAAGATGCGGTTGGCCGCAAACCGGTCGGCCAACCCGCTTAGCGCAAAGCTCAACGTACCCAGGATAAAACCGACCTGCGTGGCCATGGTCAGCAACCCGATGGCCGCCGCACCCACGCCCCACTGCCGCATCACGTCGTCGGCCGCGCTATTGGCCGAAAACCACAACGAGGTGCCCAGCAACTGCGCCACGATGATCACCACCAGCGCAGTGCTGGGTCGCATGGGTGTTGGTACGGCGTGTGTCATCGGATGCGCCTTATGGGTACAGAGAATTGATCCCTGGTTGCGTCAAGCGATGCAACCCTCGTATCGCTCTCTCTAGGGAATCCAATCAATACGGTTGGAGGATGATACACACCTCATCGACCTCGTCCACAGCGCTTAGATATTCGGTTCTTGCCTTTTTTAGGGCGTTTTCGAGCGGCACCTGGGTTGCGTGCACACCATTTCCACAGCAGGCATTAATTGCTTTCGCTTCAGCCACAGGTTAGACGGCGCAAACAGCGTCTAACCTGCGCGGTGTTCTTCGCCAAGCCACGAGTAACACAACTTGACATAGCCAAGCTGGCGCTTGGTCACCCTGACAAGATATTCCACCTTCCCAAGCAGGCACGCACGCCTTGGCATGCTCTCAGCATTTGGTCTACTCCATCTCGCGAGTGCTCGGGATCGCCTAAAGTTTTGAGAGCTTCTACGCGATTAGGTAAGATAGCTGGCGCTTGCTCTTCGTCTACTGGCGCTCTTCCGCCCGGCGTTGCTGCCGTAGCCGCACACGGTCCCCTTTGCCGTGCAACAGCTTGTAAGCATGTGATATCGGCCACGGTGGCTGTCGTAGATTACACGTGGTGCGCCAGACCGGACACATCGTCCCCTCCGATATGCACCCTTATCCCGAGGAAATACTAATTGTCGTTATCTAGTCCGGTGCATCTCAGGATCGCACCGGCTGTGTGTGCTCGGTCCAATTGGGCGTACCTGTGATAATGGCATCTACGATCATGCAACCGCGCAGGCTCTGCTCCTTGCGCAACAGGTGCGCGTCGAAGTGGTTGAACGGCTTGCGCTTCACATCATGTCGCTTCATCAAGTGACGGAAGTTGAGAACTGTGGTCTCATCCAGGCCGCCGATGTTCTCGAAACGGCGCATTGATAGCGTGTCGTAAAGAACCTCTTCCGCCCACAGATCGCTCAGTGCATACCACTGATGCAAAAGTAGATGTCCAGCATAGTCTCTAGCCGATAAGCCTGCGGCCCCGGCAGCCCCGAGGTAGGAGAGTGCGGCATGATCAACGCTATAAGATCCCTCCACAGCACCTCATGATCCCACGCAGCTTCTGTTTACGTTCGAGCTTTCCCCCTTACTCCGCGTCGCCGCCAAGAGCATCGCATCATCGCCTCGTTGGCTTTATTTCGATTGTCGCAGGATCATGAGGAGTCGTTCAAATCTGTCTTAGCCGGACTGGTGTGCCGAGGAGGTGACTTATCGCGCAGTGAAAGTTTTTTCCTATATTTTATCGCTGTACCCCATAATAGGAGACGTACCAGGCGTCAGTGCTTGTGAACTTGCGATCTTATGGGGCTGCTGGTCGCTTTAAAGATGGGGATTATTCAAGTAGCTTTACATTTTAATCGGTTTCCGAATTGCGGTGCGTTCGTGTCCGCAGCATTATCTGAAAATAAGTGCTGAGCTATGTTGTGGTATTGCTAAGGAATTTATTTTCGTATGCAATACGTTCCGTCTGAGGGGTAATTTTAAAAAAATGTAAGTTCAGCCATAGAATTTTATTCTAAATTTATTTATTAATATCAGGGGGTGAATATGAATGGGGTAATGAAATTTCTACAAATAATTGTGATTTTAGGGGCGTGTCTATTTTCAATAGATGCCTCGGCGCAAATTCAGGTCTGTTCTAACAATGTGATGCCACCCGGCTATGTAAAAACATCACTTGTACGTGTCCCATCTTGCGGGTCAGGGTTGGCTTGGACCATGGAAGTTCCCTCTGAAGGGAAGCTCATCTGCCGTAGCTCTAGTATTCCTGATCCCTACGTAATCACTCCCTTTGGGGATAACAACACTGCTACTTGTGGGGAGCCACGAGTAAGGATAAATGCTGCTCGAAATAACTTGCTGATATGCGCGTTTTCGCCGATTGCAACAGGTTATGTAATAACAAATTATGATCAAAGTGACCGCGGCTGTTACTCAGGGCAATACACCATACAACAAGCAAGGGACGGTATTTTGGCCTGCGGCAGTAGTCCTACCCCCCCGGGATACGTATTCACATCTAATGGAAGCTCGTTAAGCTGCGGAACGCTTTTATTCAAAACTCGGCGGTATGAGTTGCCAAGAAACAACATGCTCATATGCGCAGACTCTTTTGTTCCTGCGGATTATGTTGTCACGCAATCTTATAATAATAACGGTCAGACTTGTGATTTGGGTCAGTATTATATCCAAAAGCCTTACAATGGAATTGTAATATGCCCGGTGTCGCCTATCCCGAGTGGTTGGTACAAAACTGGAACTTCCTCTACAAATCGGTGCACGAGCTATTTTCCAACGGGAGCCATAATCTCACAAATCCCGTCTCCGCCGTCTCCGCCGTCTCCGCCGTCTCCGCCATCTCCGCCATCTCCACCACTTTCAATTTTTGGTGCCGTAGTCGGAATGGGTGGGAAATGTCTAGATGTTGAAGGTGGAGCCAAGTCAAACGGAGCACCAATTCAGCAATTCGCGTGTAATGGAAATGACCAGCAAGTCTGGCGACTAGAGAGTGGAACTGGTTATTTCCGTAGCATACCAAGTCAACGGATATTGGATGTGGCTGGATATGGCACGGCAAATGGGTCAGGGCTTCAGTTGTACGATCAGCTTGGAGGTAAAAACCAACAATGGACTTTCACATTCGCGTCGCTCGTTGGCATTAACGGGAAAGTGCTGGATGTAATTAATGGGTTAACTGCCAATGGGACAAGATTACAGCTATGGGAGTGGTTGGGTAATCCGCAGCAGCGTTGGAATTACGATCCAATCAGCGGCGAAATCCGAGGTATTGACGGAAAATGTCTAGATGTTGTTGGTGGTTCAACCGCAGACGGCGCACTCGTACAGCTGTGGGATTGCAATGGACTTTCTCAGCAAAAATGGAGTCTTGGGCGCAACGGATCAGTGCAGTTTGCCGGGAAGTGCCTCGAAGCAGCCGATGGCCGCTCGGATAACGGGGCATTAATTAGAATGTGGACCTGTAATGGCGGAAGCCATCAGCAATGGCAGCTAATCGGCGAAATCCGAAATGGAGCTAGCAATAAATGTTTGGCTGATCCTGGACGCGGAGCTATGGATGGAGCTAAGACGTACATTTGGGATTGCACCGGCGATGCGAATCAAGTTTGGTCCTACTCAGGCACACAGTAGCTGAATCTATAACATCAGGTTTCGCCCGTACCCTCATCCGGCCCTTTGGGCCACCTTCTCCCGAGGGGAGAAGGGAATGGCTATACGTGCTTTGGTTGGCTTGCCGGGCGTGCGTTAGCTGGTTTTTGCGTGGTCAAGTAACTTGGCCTTTGACTGGATACGATAAAAACAACGACGCCCCGATTTAGTCGGGGCGTCGTTGTTTGTTTGGCGCTTGGTGGTGAGGGTATCCAGCGTTTTAACGCTGTGCAACGCGAGTTAATGGGTAGCGCGAGTCGACACGAGCAGATAACGCGTCGTGGCAAGCAGATGATCCAGACACATCATCCATCCAGACACCTCATGCAGCCAATCAAGTTGCTCCCCGATTCGGCCAACTAAGCTCTTGCTTGGAACAGCCTTAGCTCTTGCTTGGCACAACTACACTGCTACTTGGCCCAAAGCGTCGACAAGTGTTGCTGTTCGGCTACCTCCTGCAACTCGTCGCACCATCAACTTATCGCGCCAACGCTCGCACTCTTCCAACCTCGCAAACCCTCACGCCACGCTTACTTCGAAGCGTCACGCACTTTGTCGACCACTTCACCGGCCTTGGCCTGGACCTTGCCGATATTCTTTTCGGCGGCGCCTTCCAGCTCGGTGCTCTTGTCGCCGGTGACACGGCCGATGGCTTCCTTGACCGAGCCCTTGATCTGCTTGGCGGTACCTTCGATACGGTTCTTATCCATGGGACCTTTCTCGTAGTTTGGGGAACCCGGCCAGTGTCTCCGGGCCGGTGTGAGCATGATGTGCGCTCGCGCGTGGCTGGCCCAGTTGCGAATGCACTAAATGCATTAGTGCATTCGCGCCACGTGTGCAGTTACTTCTTGCGCGCTGCCGGTTTGGCGCTGCGACCGACAAAGCCGCGCTCGCGTGCCCAGACGATCGCTTCACCGCGACTATGCACGTCGATCTTTGAATACAACGCCGCCACGTGATTGCGCACCGTATTGGGCGAGACGCCCAGTTCCTGCGCGATCTGTTTGTCGGCCAGGCCTTCGGCGATGTGTCCGAGCACGTCGCGCTCGCGGTCGGTGAGTTCGGCGATGCCGCAGCCGCTGGTCTGGCTGGGTCGATTGGCGCGGCGCACGTTGGCCAGTTTCTCCAGCAAGCTCTGACTGAACCAGGAGGCGTCCTGCATCACCGCTTCGATGGCGGTGACCAGTTCCATCTCGGTGCGTTTGCGGTCGGTGATATCCATCAGCGACAGCAGATAGCACTGCACGCCGTGGATGCTCACGGTTTCTGCGGAGACCAGACAGTCCAGTTGCTCGCCATCCTTGCGCGCGATGGCGTATTCGACATTGAGCATGCTGCCGGTCTCGGCCAGCGCACGATGAAACTGTTGGTAGGCCTGGCGGCTGGGAAACAGGCCGATGTCTTCGATGGGTTTGCCGACGATGTCTTCGGTGGCGTACTGGGTGATCTGCGAGACAGCGTCGTTGATTTCCACGATCTGCAAGGTTTCTGCATTGCACATCAGGGTGGGCACCGGGGTGATGCGAAACGCCTTGGCAAAGCGCTCCTCGCTTTGACGCAACGCCACCTCGGCGCGGCGGCGCGGTTCCAGGTCCATGAAGGTAAACAGCATGCAGGCTTCTTCGCCGATTTCGATCGGCTGGCCGGCCACCACCACCAGCTTGGTGGTGCCATCGGGCAGGCTGAGTTCGGCCTGCATCTGCGGAATGGTGGCGCCTTCGTTGAGCCGCTCCAGCCCCAGCTCGCGGCGGTCGGCCATTTCCATCACGTCCACTTCGAACACGCTTTTGCCCACCACCGCTTCGCGCGTGTAGCCGGTCATTTCCAGAAAGCCCTGATTGGCCTTGATGTAGCGCTTGTCATCGAGCCGGCAGATGCAGGCCGGCGCAGGATTGGCGTTGAAGGTGCGCTCGAAGCGTTGTTCGGCACTGGCCCAATCGCTGGCGTCGGCCACGATCAGCACCAGGCAATCCGGTTCGCCCTGCGCGTCGGTGAGCACCAGGCTGCGCACGCGGTGCACCCATTGCGCATCGGTGCCTTCGCGCACCACTTCCACCACCACGTCGTTGAACACTTCGCCGGCAATCACGCGGTCGATGGGGTAGTTGCCGGCATTCAAGCGATGGTTGTTGCGATAGCGCAACTGAAAGCGCGCGCGGTAATCGCTGACGGTGGCGCCGAGCTCGGCAAGTTCGCTGGCGCCATGCATGGCCAGCGCGGCCTCGTTGGCCCAGGTGATGGTCTGATCCGGCTCGATCAGGATCACCCCTTCGCTCAGGCCGGTGATGATCTGCTGCAATTGGCGGCGATTGGTGGAACTGGGCGGGCTGCTGGAGGATGCGGCTTCACTGTCTGACGACATGGGTGACCCTTGGGCAAACAACGGCGGTGGAAACCAACAGTGGGCGCTCACGGTAGCGGCTGCCTGACGCGAATGCACTAGCTGCACTGGTGCATTCGGCTCAGGCGTCCAGCCGGTGCCACTTCCACACTAGCCGCACTTTTCCACTGTAACGAGGCCACTCCATGGCACAGGTTATCCGTCATTCCTACGCTCCCAAGATGTCGTGGGGCGCCGTGCTCGCCGGCTGCACCGTCGCGCTGGTGACCTATCTGACCCTGAGCGTGCTGGGCACCGCGATCGGCGCGTCCACCATCGACCCGCTGCGCGAGGTCAACCCGGTCAGCGGGCTGGGCACCGGCGCCGGCATCTGGCTGGGCGTGAGCACCCTGATTTCGATGGCGGTGGGCGCATTTGTCGCCGGCCGGTTGGCCACCTCCCGTGGCGGCACGCACGGCTTGCTGAGCTGGGCGGTGACCTCGCTGGTGACCCTTTGGCTGGTGGCCGCGCTGGCCAGCAGTGCGGTGGGCGCGGTGTCCGGCGTGGTCGGCAAAGGCTTGTCGCTGACCGGTCAGGGCATTGCCGCCGCCGCACCGACGCTGGGTAACGGCGTGCAGGATGAGCTCAAGAAGCAGGGCATCGACCTGGAATGGGGCGACCTGCGCGGCCAGCTGGAAACGGTGCTGCGCCAGACCGGCAAGGCCGAGCTCAACCCCGAGCGCTTGAAGGACCAGGCCGAAGGCGCCACCACCGACGGCAAGGCCACCGCCAGCGACGCGGCGCAGACTCCGCAGGCAGCACCGGACGCCTTTGCCGCCTGGTTCGACCGCGTGCGTGCCCAGGCCAAGCCGGCCATCGACGCCGCCGACCGCGATGCCCTGATCAACCTGATCATGGCCCGCACCGGCAAGCCGCGCGCGCAGGCCGAGCAGATTGCCGACAACTACGCGCAGACCTATCAGCAGGCCATGGCGCAGTACGCATCGCTCAAGCGCACCGCTGAGCAGAAGGCCCGTGAGGCAGGTGATGTAGCTGCCCGTGGCGTGTCGCGCGCGGCCTGGACCACCTTGGCGCTATTGATCCTGGGCGCCGGCATCGCGTTTGGCGCTGGCCGTATCGGCCGCCGCACCGACCCGATCATCGAGGTATAAGCGCTTGTGTTGAAGGCCCACGGTGGGGACCGTGGCCTGCAGCAGGGCGCCGTGCGCAAGCCGGCGCTGTCGACAAGGAGCAGGAGGTGAGCAAGGTGCAGGGGCAACCCTTCCCGGCAATGGATGCCGCGACTCGCTCGACACCGGGCCATCTAGGGATGGCCCGGTGTTTTTTGGTTGTCGCGTCGGGGCGGTGTGGGTGACGACAGGCCTGGTCAGCTGCCGCCATGTCGCAGCGGTAATCGCAGGCAACCACGGCGTCCACGCCACCGCAGACACCGGCCGCCTCACCCGGCCGACGCCGCGCAGGCACTGCACATCCCGCGCAGGAGCGCATGCCACAATGCGGCCACTTCCAACCAGGCACGGCCGCCATCACGTGAGCACAGCGCACCCCGCCATCGAGCCGAGCGGTCTGGAATTTCTCTCCGGCGGTGGCGTCATGGGCGCGGTGATCCGGGCGCACGACTGGGCGGCCACGCCGCTGGGCGAGCCGCACACCTGGCCGCAATCGCTGCGCTCGGCGTTGTCGATGATGCTCAACGCCAAGTTGTTGGGCGCAGTGCTGTGGGGGCCGCAACTGCGCCTGTTCTACAACGATGTCTACCTGCAATCGTTGGGCGACCGCCATCCGCACGCGCTGGGGCAACCGGTGGCCGAGGTCTGGGGCGAAACCTATGCGCCCATCGCCGAGGATTTTGCACAGGTGATGCGGACCGGCGACGGCTACGGCCAGGGCGTTGTTTCGTTGCCGATGGTGCGTAACGGCGTGCGCGAAACCACGTACTGGAATTCCACCGCCTCGCCCATCCGCGGAGAAGACGGCAGCATCGTGGGGCTGTTGAACATCGCCATCGAAACCACCGCGCAAGTGGCGGCCGAGCGCCATCGCGAGATTCAGAACGCGATGCTGAGCAATGCGAACACGCATCTGGTGCATGAAGTGGTGAGCCGCACCAGCGAGCGCGATCGCGCGCTGGAAGCGGAGACCGTCGCGCGCCGCAATGCCGAGCGCGTGCAGCTGGCGCTGGCGGCCGGCGCCATCATCGGCACCTGGATCTGGGACCTGCCCACCGATGCGTTTTCGGTGGACGAGGCCTTTGCCGACACCTTCGGTTTCGATCCGTCCATCAGTCGCACCGGCCTGCCGTTGGAGCAGGTCATCGCCACGGTGCATCCGGACGATCGCGACGGCCTGCGCGCGGCGATCAGCGAAGCGACCGCACGTGGCGGCGCCTATGCGCACCAGTACCGGGTTAAGCGTCGCGACGGCAATTACTACTGGCTGGAGGCCAATGGCCGCGTCGAACATGCGCCCGACGGCACGCCGCTGCGGTTTCCGGGCGTGTTGCTGGACATCGACGCGCGGCACGCCTTGTCCGAAGAGCGCGACCGCGCATTGGCCGCGTTGCGCGAGCTGAGCGAGACGCTGGAACAGCGCGTCACCGCGCGCACGCGCGAGCTGATGGTCGCCGAAGAAGCGCTGCGCCAATCGCAGAAGATGGAAGCGGTGGGTCAGCTCACCGGCGGGCTGGCGCACGACTTCAACAATCTGCTGGCCGGCATCTCCGGCGCACTGGAGTTGATGACGCTGCGCATGGAGCAGCAGCGTTTTCCCGAGCTACCGCGCTATCTGGGCATCGCGCAGAGCGCCACTACCCGCGCGTCGGCCTTGACGCACCGCTTGCTGGCGTTTGCACGGCGGCAGACGTTATTGCCCAAGCCGACCAATGTCAGCCAGTTGATCGTCGATATCCTGGAGCTGGTGCAGCGCACGGTGGGCCCGGGCATCCATGTGGAGTACACGCCCAACACCGCACTGTGGCCTGCGTTGGTAGACGCATCGCAGCTGGAAAATGCGTTGCTCAATCTGTGCATCAACGCGCGCGACGCCATGCCCAATGGCGGCTGTCTGCGGATCGAGACCGGCAACCACTGGATCGACCACGATCTGGCGCGGCAACTGGGCATGCGGCAGGGCCCATACCTGTGGCTCTGCGTCGGCGACACCGGTACCGGCATGCCGCCGGACGTGGTGGCGCGCGCGTTCGATCCGTTCTTCACCACCAAGCCGCTAGGCGAAGGCACCGGGCTGGGGCTGTCGATGATCTATGGGTTTGCCAAGCAATCCGGCGGGCAGGTGCGGATCCAGTCGGAAGTGGGCAAGGGCTCCAGTGTGTGTCTCTATCTGCCGCGTCACCTGGGCGATGCAGCGCAGCCCGATGCCAATGCCCACCCGCTGCAACTCACCCCCACCGATGCCGGCGAGACGGTGCTGATCGTCGACGACGAACCGTCCATCCGCCTGCTGTTGGGCGAGGTGCTGCAGGAGTTGGGCTACACCGTCATCGAAGCCGGCGACAGCGTGGCAGGCCTAGGGCTGCTGCAATCGGACGCGCGCATCGATCTGTTGATCAGCGACGTGGGCCTGCCCGGCGGCATGAACGGCCGTCAGATGGCCGATGCCGGCCGCGCCCACCGCGCAGGTCTCAAGGTGCTCTTCATTACCGGGTTTGCCGAAAACGCATTGCTGGACGACCGCCACCTGGAAGCGGGCATGGCGGTGCTGACCAAACCTTTCAGCGTGAGCGTGCTGACAGCGCGGGTGAAGGAACTGATTTCCACGCAGGGATGAGTGTGCGCGCAGGAACTCGCTCGCGCTGCGAGTGCCTGCGCCGCGACCCTGCGGCAGCCATGCGTCCATGGCATAGGCGGTGTTCACTGGTGGCTGCAGTGGTCTGCATCATTTGTCGCGACGTTGATCGCGCAAGTACGCCTCGATGTCCTGCAGCGTGACGCGACCGCTGCCGCTGCGATCGATCTGCTCGAAGTGCGTGGCGACAAACCCCAGCCCGCGCGCTTGCGCCTGCTGCTTGGTGAGCGCATCGCGATGCGCCAGTGCACCACCCTCGTCGAGCGTGCTGGTGATGCGCTGTTGCGCCTGGTCTTCCAGCGTGTCGCCGGTGCTGTCCGTGCGCTCCGCTTCGAGGCCGAGCTGCGCGATGGGCATGAATGGGCCATCGATCCCTCCGTGGCGGGCGTTGGATGTGATGGACGCGACGCGTTGCGGCGGCAACGCTTGCGCACTGACGGTGGTCGCCACCACGGCAAGCATGGCGGTGGCGTAACGGAGGCAGCGGAGCAGGCGCATCAGGAGTTCCTCGCGATGGATGAGCGGAGCGCGATCATGGCGTTGCGGTTGCAGCAGTCGCAGCATTGACGTTGCGGTTGTCCGGCCATGGCGAATCCAGCAAGGCCAACGGCACGGCATCGGCGATCGGCGCGTTGGCGTAGTAGGCGGTGAGGTCGGCCTGCAATTTGGGGCGCGAGTTGTCGTCGAGATAGATCATGTGGCCGCCCGCGTAGGTAGCCACCTGCACATCGGCATCGAGATTGCGAATAGTGCGTAGCCGCGCCAGTTGTTTTTCGTTGCTGTAGAACGGCGTTGCAAGATCGTGATAACCGCTGACCGCAAAGACCTTGAGCGCCGGATTCAGGCGCAGCGCGCCAAGCAGGTCTGGCAGGGTATCTGGCAGCAGCCGGCCTGCATGGCGGAAGTCCCAGACGTTGATGATGTCCATGTTGAGCGAGGTATAGGTCGCGTTGGGCGCGCTATACCCCAGATAGGTGCGGAACTGCTGCGCCAGCGCGTTGGTCAGGGGGCGCTCGATCAGGATGTTGGACGGGTCGTTATCGTTCTTCAGTCGCCCGTCGCTGTTGGGCAGGCTGACGCGCCCGTCGTAGCGGCCGATGCTAGTGCCGGGCAGCAGACCTTGATTGAACGAGGCCAGCGAGAAGTAGCCTTGCAAGGCCTGCGTGGTCAATCCGGATAGTGGCCGCCACCGCGTCAGCACCGCTGCACCGGGTTGTACCGGCTTGCCCAGGATGGTTGGAAACCCATACTGACTGAGCACCCAGGTGGGGCCATAGCGCTGAAACTCCGCATGCACCACGCTGACGAACGCGCGCATCTGCAGCGCATAGAACTCATCGCTTGCGCTGACCTCGGTCTGCTTGTGATACGCGGCAACTGCGGCATAACTGGGGAAATAGCCGCCGATGGTGTCGCCGCTGTATTTCATGCCTTTTGCGTAATCCGGGTAATACAGCCCACCGCTCGCAATCGTGTCGGCGTAGTAGTTCAGGATCGACGACTGCAGCACGATGCCGCGCAAACGTACCCCAGCCGATTCCAGCGCCAGCGCCAGCATGGCGGAGCGGGTGGTGCCATAGGATTCGCCGAACAGATACAGCGGTGCATTGGCACGGCGATTGACCTGCACATAGCGCTGGATGAAGTCGCGCATCACCCGCACATCGGCATCGCTGCCCCAGAAGCTGGCATTGGTGTTGGGCAAGATCGCCTGCGACAGGCCGGTACCCGGCGGATCGATAAACACCATGTCGGTGCTGGCGATCAGGCTCTCGGCATTGTCCACCATCGGGTAATTGGGCCAGCTGCCGAAGCTGGGCGCTGCGGTGGCCATGCGCTTGGGTGCGAACGAGGCCAGATGCAACAGCGATGCCGATGCGCCGGGACCGCCGTTGTAGAAAAACGTCAGCGGCCGCGGTTTGCCGTTGCGTGCCGGCGCGGTGTAGGCCACATACGACAAGGTCGCTTGCGGCTGCCCGGCAGCGTCGCGCGCAATCAGGTGGCCGGTGCGTACGCTGTAGGCCACGGTGTCCTGCTTGCCGCGCCACAGGTAATGCATCAACGCAGAGCGCTCGTTGGCGACGCTTGCATCCAGCCCGGCGTCGGCCTTAACCGAATAGGCGATGCGATCGATATACGGGGTGTTGGCACTGGCCGCCTGCACCTGCTGCTGCGCGCCAACGCATAGCGGCACAGCCAGCAAGAGACCAAACAGCAGGACAAGCGGGTGTCGCACGGTACCGGCATTGCGCTGGGACATGGTGCACCTGTGGCAGAGGGA
This sequence comes from Xanthomonas sp. Leaf148, assembly GCF_001423585.1. GTDB lineage: Bacteria > Pseudomonadota > Gammaproteobacteria > Xanthomonadales > Xanthomonadaceae > Xanthomonas. The sequence goes on from NZ_LMOP01000011.1 coordinate 250,676, forward strand.
GGCGCTGCGAGGGTGTGGCGATCACACGCACCCCGCCGCGCACGGTCATTGCGCACGTGCGTTGCAGCCGGCATGTCATCCCAAGGTCGTGATGCAGCGAGCGGATCAGACCGGTGCTTAGCTTGTGGAGCCTGCCGGCCGCCTCTGAGACTGCGATGCGAAGCCACAGCGTGGCGAGCGAAGCGGAAACTGCGCTGGCCAGCGCCGGTGCAACGCGTTGTGACCGACTCGACATCGCTCCCGCGCGTCGCGCGCGGCGGCAGACCGCCCGGTCGATCAGTTGGTCGGGTTGTTCGTGTGGCTGCGCGCCGATGCCATGCGCGTTGAGCGGGGAGCGGGTCCGGCAGATGCATCCAGCCTGGCGGCGTGATCAGCCGGTCGGCGCAGCGGTGCAGGCCAGCAGCGCAACGCTTGCGCGGATGACGGCCAATGCACGCGATGCGCGAGCCAACGGCAGGCAGCTGCCGATCTACTCCACGCTGGCAGCCACCAGCCGCTGCCACAACGCAGCGTTTGCTTCTTCATCCGGTTCCAGCGTGGCTAGCACGCTGAGGGCGTGGTCCTCCTGCTCGGCGCCGCAGCGGGCCAGCATGGCCAGCGCGGCGGCCAGGCGGCCGTAGCGCAGGGCGCGCCCCAGGCTGGTGGCCAGCAAGGTGGTGTCGTACTCGGGGCGCTGTTCGTCCAGTGCGGTCCCCAGCACCGCCGGCAACTCCCAGGTGGTGGCGATGGTCTTGGCCACTGCGGCGGTATGGCGTTCGACCAGGGCGGCAGCCACTTCCAGGCTGTAGGGCAGGCCGGGGCGTTCGGCGTAGGCGTCGCGCAGCACGCGCAGGATCACCACCGCGCCCAGGCCCTGCAGCAGGCCGGCCAGCTGCGCCGACAAGGTGTCGCCGCCGCGTTCGCGCATATAGGCGGCCGCTGCGGTGGCAGTGCGCAGCGCGTAGTCCCACACCGCCGCGGGCAGGCGCGAGTGCAGGCCGCCATCCAGGCTCAACACCGGTTGCATCACCGCCGCGGCGACGATCTGGCGCACGCCCTCGGTGCCGATGTGCACCACCGCGCGCTCCAGGCTTTCCAGCGGAGCGCCTTGCGGGCGGTATAGCGCACTGTTGGCGATGCGCAGCAGGTTGGCCGACAGCGCGGGGTCTTGCGCGATGATGGCGGCGATACCGCGCCCGGACGCGTCCGGGTCGTTGACCGCGCGCATCAGCTGCGGCAGCAGATGCGGGCGACGTGGCAACAGCTGCGGGCGCAGGTCGACATGGTCGAGCGCGGCGGTCGCCACTTCCAGCACGGCGACCTGTGCGGGGTCGCTGGGCAGGCTGCCGTCGGCCAGCGACGGGTTGGCCATCACGGCGGCATACATGCGGCGCAGGAGCGGACGCATCGGCGGCGGCTCGGCCTGCAAGGGCTGCGCTGCGGCAGGCGCTGGCTGCGGCGGCGCTTGCTCGTCCATCGCGATCGGTGCCGGTGCGATCGAGGTTTGCGCGGCCGGCGCATCGGGCGCAGCGGAACCACCGGCTGCCGGGGCAGAGGCCTCGGGCGCGTGCTGGCGCATGCGCATCCACCACACGATGGCACCGACAATCATCGCCACAGCGACAAGTCCGGCAATAAGCAGCAACACAATCGCGAGCATCATAGGTCGTTGTCTGATGAATGCCGCGACTATCGGCGATGGCGGGCGCGGCGGCAATGTCGCGTGCAGTGGCGCGTGCACCGCGTGACCGTGGATGTCTGGCAAGAAGCGCGGCCTGGCAGGCGCCATGCCACGCCATCCCCGACGCATTCGGTGCGATCGCGGGCCACGCAGCGCCTGCCGCGTCGCTCGCCAGCGCCTGCTTCACCCGTGCTGCAGCTGCACTCCAGCGTCATCGATCGGTAGCATGATGGGTGTCTTCTGCCAGCCAAGCGAGTGCCCGATGTCCACAGTGACGCTCCACCGTGTCGTACGTGCCAGCCCCGAGCGCATCTACCGCGCCTTCCTCGATGCCGATGCGCTGGTCAAGTGGCTGCCGCCTGCCGGCTTCACCGGCACCGTCGAGCATCTGGATGCGCAGGTGGGCGGTACCTTCCGGATGGCGTTTACCAACTTCGCCAATGGCCAGCGCCACGCGTTTGGCGGGACGTACCTGGAGCTGCAGCCCAGCGCCTTGCTGCGCTACAACGACGTATTCGACGACCCGGCGTTGCCGGGCACCATGTTGACCACCGTGCAGTTGCACGCGCTGCCCTGCGGCACCGATGTGCACATCGTGCAGGACGGCATCCCCGAGCAGATTCCGCTCTACGCCTGCTACCTGGGATGGCAGGACTCGCTGACGCTGTTGGCGCATCTGGTAGAGGCGCAGACAGAGCACTGAGCGCGCCGGATCCGAGTGCGCGTGGCAGCGTCGGCGCACCCGGCGTTGCGCGCCGGTAGTGATCACGCGTGCATCGTGTTGTTGGGGTGCGTAACAGCAGGCGGGCGTGCACACAGTGCGCAGTGTCAGCTGCTGTAAGGGCGTTGGACGGTGTCTGCAGCAATGGCTGCAGCGCAGCAATGATGGGCGTGTCTTCAAGCTGACCCCTGCGCTGCACGTTGCGCTAACGCACCGATCCCCACCATGCGTCACCAGCTGTGCAGTTCTAGAGCATCTAGGCAGCTTAAAGGGTGCAGGCATCCGCAGTTGGACCACCTTCGACAGACACCGTGCACTGCACGGTGTCTTCGTTTGCGCGGTATGTGCACGCGCGCGGTGCACCAAGCGCACGCTCAGTGCAGCACACCGCGCTACAGCGTGCCCTGCTTCCATAGCCGCACGATTTCGGCCGGCGCGTGTTCTTCGGGAATGCGCAACGGTTCGCTGGCACCGTCCCAGGCGATGCTGAAATAGCGCCGGTCGCCGCCACCAGCCTGCGGGCGCGGCAACGCATGCACCAGGCATTGGTCCAGCAACGCGCGCAGGTGCAGCCGCTGCGCATCGTCCAACGCATCCATTGGCAGTTGCCGCTCGCGGCGCATGGCCGGGAACGCCGCCACACCGCCCTCGCGTGCAAGACGTAGCGTCACGCCCAACTCCACCGGCGGCCGCTGTGGACTCATGCGAGGACGCCTACGTCGCGCCAGGCCTGTTGCACGGCGCGTGTCTCTGCACTGTCAGCGCCGTAATCGGTGCTGGCGACAGTGACGGTGCGTGCGGCAAAGGTGGCGAAATCCGCAGTTGCGGCGAGTTCGCCACCGGTGACCGTGCGGTACCAGATGCGGCCGGTTGTCTCCCACGCAGCGCCACCGATCGCGACCGCAGCGCGATAGAACGCGTGATTGGGGATGCCGGAGTTGTAGTGCACGCCGCCATCGTCCTCCTGTGTGTTGACGTAGTCGGCCATCGTGGCCGGTTGCGGGTCTTTTCCCAGTGCAGGGTCATCGTACGCGCTGCCGGGCGCCCGCATCGAGCGCAGTCCCACTCCGTTGATGCCAGGCATCAGCAGACCTGCGCCGATGATCCAGTCGGCCTCGCTTGCGGTTTGGTGCAACGTGTACTGCTTGATCAGCACCCCGAACACATCCGACACCGATTCGTTCAATGCGCCCGATTGCCCCTGGTAGATCAGGTTGGCGGTGCGTTCGGTGACGCCGTGAGCGAGCTCATGGCCCACCACATCGATGGCGATGGTGAAGCGGTTGAAGACCTCGCCATCGCCATCGCCGAACACCATCTGCTCGCCATCCCAGAACGCGTTGTCGTAGCTACGCTCGTAATGCACGCTGCCGATCAACGGCATGCCTGCGCCATCGATGGAATTGCGCCCGTAGACGGTCTGGAAGAACTCGTGCGTGGCACCGAGAGCATCGTAGGCCTCGGTCACTGCCACATCATCGGTGGCCGCAGCGCCCTCGTCGCGGACCAGGATGCCGGGCAATGCGGTGCCCTGTTGCGCATCGTAGATGCGCCGCCGCACCGCTTGCATGGCCGGTGCGGCATCCGCTGCGAGGGCCTGTCCGCGTGCCAGCAGCCCACGCGCGCGCTGCTGGCGCAGGTGGGCGGTGATCTGGCGGGACAGTTGCGCGCAATGGCGTGCATGTTCGGGCGCCGCCTGTGCCATATGGTCCAGCAGATACGGCGGCAGGATGCCGGCACGGCGCGGGGCTAGAGGCGCAGACATCAGCGGACTCCACAGTGGGGTGTGCCCGCGACTATGCCGAGGCCGGGTTTAGGAAAACGTTAGGCCTGGTCGTGTTGCGCCCGTGCAGCGGGTTGCGACAGGCCTGGTGTTCAGTCCAGCTGCGACAAGGCGTCCTGGATCGGGGTCTGCCCGTCGATAAAGCCGACGGTCTTGCCGATGGTGGCCGGCGTTGCCAGTGCTGCGGCGATCACCTGAGCCACGTTGGCACGCGAGACGCCACCGTCGGCATCGCTGCCCGGGTCGCGGGTGATGCGGCCCGACGCTGGATCAAGCGTCAGCCGGCCGGGGCCGAGCACGGTCCAGTCCAGATGGGTGCTGCGCAGATGCGCGTCGGCCGCGGCCTTGGCTTGCGCGTAGGCAAAGAACCCGTCATCCGGGCCGATGCCGTGTTCCAGCCCGGCGCCGAGATACGACACCATGACGTAGCGGCGCACGCGAGCCTGTTCGGCCGCATGCATCGAACGGATGGCTGCATCGCGGTCCACCGCATAGGTGCGCGCGGCATCGCCGCCACCGGCACCGGCCGACCACACCACCGCATCGTGGCCGGCCAGCTGCGCGGCGATGGCGTCGGTGTCGGCGTGTTCGATGTCGAACACCACCGGCGTGGCGCCATCGGCAATGACATCGCCTTCGTGCTCGGGATTGCGGAACAGCGCGGTGACGTGGTGCCCGCTGGTCAACAGCAGTGGGGTGAGTAAACGTGCCACCTTGCCGTGGCCACCGATGACGAGGATACGAGACATGCACAACTCCAACCGATGCGCGCCGACACAGCGCCGAGGGCGATCATCCTCGCCAATGCGACGCTAAGACGATGTCAGCGCAGAGGGGTGTGAGTTCTTCCGATGGATCGATCGTGCAAGATTTGCAGGCGCGAAGAACGCTGTCAGCGACCAGAGGCAGTGAGCAGAGCGCAGCACTGTCGGGGCACGACACCGTCCATCCCAAGCTGATGAGCGCTCGCCATGCGGTGTCACCGTTCTCTGATGGGAGCCGCCATCAAGCGATACGTGTTGTCGCTGCCGTGGACGCGGCGCGGCGGGCGATGCATGCGCGCTGCCGCACCGAACGATTGCCAGGCATCGGCTATCCAGCGCTGTTGTGATCCCAAAGCTGCAGCACCTGCGCGATGGCTGCATCCATCAGCTTGAAGCCCACGCCATCCCTGGCGAGCGTGGAAAGCCCAAGCAGGAAGCTGTCGAAGACGCAGGTCAATGCGGCTGCATCGAGGTCGGCTGCCAATTCTCCGCTGGCAATTGCCCGCTCCACGCAGGCGCGGATGCCCGCACGTGTCCGCGCGCGCGACCGCGTCAGCGGGGTTGAGATCGCAGCCAGTTCCGGGGATGGCGCGCTCATGACCCCTAAGGCAACCATGCAGCCCTTTGGATGCCCGCGTTCGCACTGCATCTTGGCCGAGCGCCGCAGGGCAAGTTCCAGCGCCTGTCTTGGCGCAAGCGATGCATCCCACAAACAGTGGGTGACCTGCGCGTAAGTCGCCAGATAGCGCTCCATGCATTCTTTGTAGAGCGCTTCCTTGGAACCGAACGCTGCATAAAAGCTGGGCGCGGTGATCCCGCCGCCGATCGCAGCCTTGAGCTGGCTGAGCGACGTCGACTCGTAACCCTGTTCCCAGAACAAATGCAGTGCCTCCTCCACCGCGACATCCCGATCGAAGGTCCGTGGTCTGCCCATCTGTGCCATAACGCGCTCCGCCGCTTAGATAAATACTATTCGATACATATGTCATTGACAACCAAGGACTACCGACCTAGATTTATATCTATCGATACATATCTTGCGACGTCGCGAGACGACAATGTCGACAGGCCTGCGCAGCGGGTCTCTTTTTTTCTCATTTATGTATCGATCGATACATAGATAAAGAATTTCATTGCTCATGACCAAGGACATCTTGTGACTTCTTCCACTGCCTCGCCGGCACCTGCCGGTGCTGCTCCGCTACCCATCGCCGCGCTGCTGGCCTTGGCCATGACCGGCTTCATCTGCATCGTGACCGAAACGCTGCCGGCTGGCTTGCTGCCGCAGATCTCCGACGGCTTGGCAGTGACCCCCGCGCTCGCCGGGCAGACCGTGACCGCCTATGCGGTGGGCTCGCTGCTGGCGGCGATCCCGTTGACCATCGCCACCCAGCACTGGCGTCGTCGTCGCGTCCTGTTGCTCACCATCGTCGGATTCCTGGTGTTCAACTCCGTCACCGCGCTATCCACCCACTATGGTCTGACCCTGGTGGCACGGTTCTTCGCTGGCGCAGCGGCGGGCCTGGCGTGGAGCCTGCTTGCCGGGTACGCCCGGCGCATGGTTCAACCGGAACAGCAGGGAAAGGCCATGGCGATTGCGATGGTGGGCACACCGATTGCGCTGTCGCTCGGCGTGCCGCTGGGAACCTGGATGGGCGGGCTGATCGGCTGGCGCACCGCGTTCGCGGCCATGTCGGCACTGACGGTCGCGCTGATCGTCTGGGTGTTGCTCAAGGTGCCGGACTACCCCGGCCAGACTGCAACGCAGCGGGTGCCGTTGCGCAAGGTGCTCGGCACGCCCGGCGTCCGCCCGGTGCTTGCCACGGTGATGGCCTGGATGCTGGCGCACAACATTCTCTACACCTACGTGGCACCGTTCGCCGCACGTGCAGGCCTGGGCCATCGCGTGGACGTGCTGCTGCTGACCTTCGGCATGGCGGCGCTGGTGGGCATCGGTATCGCCGGCAAGTTGGTGGAACAGCATCTGCGCCGCACCGTGCTGGTGTCGTTGGCGACGTTCTTTGGGGTGTCGGTGGTGCTGGCCTTGCTGCAGGGAGTGCAGCCGGTCGTGTATGCGTGCGTCGCGGTCTGGGGGCTGACCTTCGGCGGTGCGGCGACCCTGTTGCAAACCGCGCTTGCCGATAGCGCAGGCGACGGCGCCGATGTCGCGCTGTCGCTTAATGTCGTGGCCTGGAACAGCGTCATCGCCGGCGGTGGCGTGTTGGGCGGAGTGCTGCTGGAGCATTGGGGAGCGCAGAGCTTTCCGACCGCCATGGCAGTGTTGCTGGCAATCGGATGGGCGATTGCATGGTCCGCACGCACCCACGGATTTGCGGCCGGCGCGCGCGCAGCGGTTCCTGGCCACTAGCGCGTGCGAGGGACGTTGCGCCCAGTGTCAGGCGGCGGTGGCGCTGCGCGGCAAGGCACGCGCTGACGCCCAGGCGCGACGCAGGTGAGCTGTACCTGGACGACGTGAGCGGTGGACGGGGACGTCACCCACACCGGAACAATGCCAACCTGCGCGTGACGCGTTACCCGTACGGCCACATCTGGGACAATTACCAGCCCGCTCACGAGACAGCTCATGCCCCATTCCGATCTGCGTGCCCGCGTTGGCTGCGGTGCCTTCATCCAACGCGCCGATGGCCACTTGCTGCTGGTGTTGCGCGGGCGGGCGCCCGAGCAGGGGCATTGGGGACTGCCCGGCGGCAAGGTGGACTGGATGGAAACGGTAGAGGCCACCGTGGTGCGCGAGGTGCTGGAAGAAACCGGCCTGCAGGTGCATCCGCAGCGCGTGCTGTGCGTTGTCAGCCACTTCGAGCCGGACATGGACCCGCCGCAGCATTGGGTGGCGCCGGTGTATCTGGCCGCGATCGAAGGCAGTGAGACCGCCGAGCTGCGCGAACCGCAGGTGCTGCTGGATATCGGCTGGTTTGCCCTGGATGCGCTACCCACGCCGCTGACCCGCTCGGCAAGGCAGGCGGTGCAGCAGCTCCAGGCGGAACGGGACGCACAGCCCGCCTGACACGTGTTGCTGCTGCGGGCCGCGCGTGGCAGCGCGCGGCGCCCGCAGGCACACATGGATTTTGCAGCAGCAGTCCGTTATTTTTGGCGCGTCCGGGGCGAGGGGAGATCGCACCTGGACATCGAATCACCCGGCCGGGATGCCGATTGACTGCGTTGCGCCCGGTTACTCATTACAGGGAAGAAGAATGGAATCGCTCTATCCGCAAGGCCCGGCGGTAGTGCCGGAACGGCTCACCGCACCCAGCAGCAAATACCGACGCAATGCCTGGCTGGCCATGCTCGGGCTGGGCGGCTTCATCGCCGTGTATCTGGGATTGCTGGGGTGGTTCGGTTGGACGGCGTATCGGCTGGCGTCCGGGCTGCTGCAGGGCTCCGGCGGCGAGCAGGCCGTGTGGATGTGGTTGGTGGCCGTAGGCGCCGCGTTTCTGGCCGTCTTCATGGCCAAGGCATTGGTGTTCAACAAGCGTGCCGAACGCGATACGCGCGCGCTGGAACTGCGCCCGGCCGAGCAACCGGAGCTGTTCGCGTTCCTGCATCGGTTGGCCGACGAAGCCGGTGCACCGCGTCCGCACAAGGTCTACCTGTCGGCGCAGGTCAACGCCGGCGTGTTTTACGACCTGTCGCTGCTCAACCTGCTGCTGCCCTCGCGCAAAAATCTGGATATCGGCCTGGGCCTGGTCAATGTGCTCAACCTGGGCGAATTGAAGGCCGTGCTTGCCCACGAATTCGGCCACTTCGCCCAACGCACGATGGCGGTCGGCCGCTGGGTCTACATCGCCCAGCAGATCGCCGCGCATATCGTGGGCAAGCGCGATGCCCTGGACAAGCTGCTGGCGACGCTGTCGCGGATCGACCTGCGCGTGGCGTGGATCGGCTGGGGCCTGTCGTTGATCGTGTGGTCGATCCGTTCGTTGGTCGAAATCGCCTTCCGTGGCGTGGTGCTGGCGCAGCGTGCGCTATCGCGCGAGATGGAATACCAGGCCGATCTGGTAGCCGCCTCGCTCACCGGCAGCGACGCCCTCGTCCACGCGCTGCACAAGCTGGAAGCGGCCGACGACGGCTGGCAGCGCGCGTTGCGCTTTGCCGGGCGCGAGTTTGCGCAGGACCGCCCGGTCAAGGATCTGTTCGCCATCCAGTCGCGCACCATCGAACACATGCGCGTGGTCTTGAACGACCCCGGCCACGGCGTGGTACCGGCGGTGCCCGAGGATGCGGCGCACGCGTACCGGCTGTTTCAGAACGACATCGCACAACCCTCGCAGATGTGGGCCACCCATCCGCCCAGCGCAGCGCGCGAAGAAAACCTCAAGCGTCACTACATCGCCTGCCCGATCGACGCCCGCCCGGCCATGGACGTGCTGCGCAACGCACAAGCGCTGCGCGAGCAGGTCTCGCTCGGCTTGTTCAACGGGCAGGCGCCCACCTGTGTGGACATCGAGGTGTCGCTGGCCGCGCTGGAGCGCGAGTTTGCGGCCCTGTCGTTATCGCGGCGCTATCAAGGCCTGTATCTGGGCCGCTCCTGCACCCGCGCTGCGCGAACCGTGGCCGAGCTCTACGCCGATCCGTTGCCGCAGGGCGATCTGCTGCAGGCGCTGGATGGGTTGTACCTGCCTGAGGATGGCCAGGCCATCGAGCAACTGCGCGAACGCGAGCGGCAACGCGCCAGCCTGCAGGCCTTGATGGACGGCGGGCTGCGTGCAAATGGCGGCGTGGTGACCTGGAAAGGCACCAGCCTGACGCGCGCGCAGCTGCCTGCGGTGATCGCAACACTCGATGACGAACTACAGGTGTTGCGTGCGCGGGTCAGCGGCCACGACCGACGCTGCCGCAGCGTGCATCTGGCCGCAGCCAACACCCTCGGCGGCGGCTGGCCCGAGCTGCTGCGTGGCTACCTGGCCGTGCTGCATTACACCGACCACACCCTCGCCGATCTGGACGATGCGCATCTGCTGTACCTGCAGACCTTCCACAGCGTGATCGCCGATGGCCGGGTGTCGGCCAAGGAGCTGCGCCAGCTGGTGGCCGCGTGCAATGAACTGCAACGGGTGCTGCGCCGGGTGTACGAACAGGTCGCGCACATGCGCTTGAATGCTCCGCTGGCCGCTGCCCTGGGCAAACAACAGTGGCAGCAGTGCCTGCCGGAGTTCCGGCTGTCCGAGGCCGACGAAAACAACATCAACCCGTGGATGGATGCGGCCAAGGGTTGGGTGCAGGTCACCATGAGCGCGCTGGGCGAGCTGCGCGATGCCAGCCTGGAGCAGTTGCTGCACGCCGAAGATGCAGTGGCCGAGCAGATGCGCCACGGCGCGCCGGCGCCCACCAGCGACACACCGGCGGCGGCACCTGCGGACTATCCGGCGCGTCTGCCGGGCGAGGAGCGCCAGCGCAACCTCAAACAAAACCTGTGGCAGCGCTTTCTGGCCGCCGATGGCCTGTTTCCCTCCGTTGCGCGCGTTGTGGTGGCCGCGTCCATCGTGGCCGGGGTGCTGTGGGCCGGCGGCACAGTCGGCCTGGCCGAGGTGGTGGCCTACAACGGCTTGCAGCAGACGGTGACGGTGCGCATCGACGACCAGATCGCCTCGCTGCCGCCAAACGGTCGGCATGTGTTCCAGCTGGCAGAGCAGGCAAGCCACCACATCAGCACGCGCTCTGCGGCAGGCGGGGTGATCGAAACCTTCGATGCGCCTAGCGGCGGGCACGGCGGCCAGTTCGCTTATAACGTGGCCGGCGCCGCGCTGCTGCTGCACTGGCGCGCCAGCTATGGCGCGGCTGCAGAAGACAGCACACGCCATCTCGACAACGCACGCTGGGAACGCACCACCGCGCAAGCGGTCTTCAACGAGCCGCCGCAAACGGTCAGCGGCAAGGGCAGCCAGTACCGCGATGTGGTGACTGCGGTGTCCGATCGGCCACCGCACCAACTGCTGGGCGAGCTGACACCTGCGCAGGATCTGGCGCTGATGCAGGCGCATGCACGCTGGGATGGCGCGCAATCGGCCTATCTGGAGCAATGGCTGGATCGCCTACAACGCGCGGCGCCGCAGGCAGTCCCGGCGATCCTGGCCGAGCGCCTGCAGCGCGACCCGCTGGATGTGGTGGCCTTGCGCGTCCAGCAGGACACCGCCACCCCGGAGCAGCGTGCTCAGGTCTGCAAACAGCACACGGCGATGGCCCTGGCCCGCCCCGACGCGCCGGCATTGCAGTACGCGGCAATCCGTTGCGGCAGCGACCCGGCGGCGCGCGATCGGGCCTTCCTCGATGCGCACGCGCGCTGGCCGAACGATCCGTGGCTGCAACGCGCTGCCGCCGCCGTGCATGCCGAACAAGGCCGCTTGCCGGAAGCGCAGGCGCTTTACGAACAAGTCGCACAGGTTCCGGCGATGGCCGATGACATCGTGCCGCAGCTGGTGCGGCTGCAGCGTTACCGTGGCCTGGCCCCGGATCTTGCGGCGATGGCGCAGCGCTCGCCAGCGCTGGCCTCGATGCTTGCGCTGGCAAGCGGCGAGGGCACGCAGGACACGCCATACCAGGGCTATCACGCATTGGCCGCTGGCCAGTTGGACGCTGCGGTGGCGGGCGCTGCGGCAGATCCCGAGGTCCAGGCAAGGCTGGTGCGGCTGGCGGCAGCATCGGAGGGCGCCACCGCGGCACTGCTGCAACAGGCACGCGCGCTCGGCGATGAGGCGGGGATCGATTATTTCACCGCACCGGTTGCGTGGGCCTTGGCCGCACGTCAGGGCTGGCCGGTGCAGGCAGCGCGCGACACCACCCTGCGCGATCTTGGCGACGACGCCACGGCGATCTCGCATTTCTTTACCGCCGTGCAGGCCGGCAACAGCCAGCAAGATGCCGAGGCGGCATTGAAGGGGGTCAGCCTGACCGGGCGCGGCGTGGCGTATGCGATGGCGGCGGTGTTGCTCGGTCAGCGCTGTCCGCAGGCATGGCGCGACGGCGCACGGAACTTGCTGTTTACCAACGAGCGGCCGTATCTGGGCTGAGCGTGGCGCACAGCAGCTGGCACGCAGTGCTCCGCTGCGTGCCGGTGACGCAGAAGTCGCTGTGCGGGGAACGGCGCACCAACGCCGAGCGCCGATGCGCGTGCACAGCGCGCGTCTGATGGGTGCGCTACTGCGTGTGCATGTGCATCCCTGCCGCTGATCGTTTTCAGCAGGGATGCAAGGTGTGGCGCCACCGCGCACGTGTGCGACTGCCAACGCCCGGCACGCATGTGTGAGATGGGTTGGGCCGCGGGTTCCATCGCACCGACACGCTGCCGGAAAGCCAGAAGGTGCTGCGCGTGACCGCGCGCTTTTTCAGCCGACATCTGGGGCTGCCGGTGCCAACCTTGGCCGCGCCACGCTAACGCGGCACTGACACCGGCTAGGCACGGCGCTTACATCTTCTCGCCTAGGTTGAGACCGACTGGGTGCAGCACATGCCGCACCGATCATCGAAACAGGAGAAATCGGATGAGCCTGCAAATTCCTCAGGGTGCCTTGGTGGTAGTGGCTGACGGCGGCGAAGCGCGTTGGTTCACCAATACCGGCAACGAAGCCAAGGTGGTGCTGCGCCAGCATGCGCGCACCGATGTGCAGAACGTCGACGACGACGGCCCGGCCGGCAAGGCGCCGCAGGATCTCACCGATGCAGACCGGGACGAAATGACCTTCGCCAAACAGCTGTCGCACGCGTTGAACGATGGCGCACTGAAGCACGAGTACATGCACCTGGTGCTGGTGGCCGACCCGACCACGTTGGGCCGCATCCGTCCGTTGCTGCACAAGGAAACCCAGCAGCGCCTGGTGGGCGATCTGGCCAAGGACCTGACCAATCTGCCGCTGGAAGACATCCAGCGCGCATTATCGTAAGCGCAACGATCGAACCGAGCGCCGTTCGGCCCGCGCGGCCGGCGTTCGGGATCGTGGGGTAGTGTTTGTGCACCGCGCTGCCGGACGCAGCTTGCGCAGCGATCGGTCGCCTGTGCGGTAGGGTGTCGGTCACTTACGGTCATGGAGACAGTGTCGATGGGGTTTGTTCGCGATTACGCCACACAGGCACCGGAGCGTAGTGAGGTGGACGCGCAGGCCGGGCTGCAGCTACTGGAATTCGGCACCGACTGGTGCGGGCATTGCATCGCGGCGCAGCCGTTGTTGCAGAAACTGCTGGGTGGTTATGACGCCATGGCGTACCGCAAGTTCGAAGGCGGAAAAGGGCGGCCGTTGGGTCGCTCCTTTCGGGTCAAGCTCTGGCCGACGGTGATCCTGCTGCGCGATGGCGAAGAAGTCGCCCGCGCGGTGCGCCCGCAGACCCGTGAAGATCTGCAAGATTTGCTGGCGGTGCTGGACGCAGGTTGACGCGCGCTGCGCTTGCAGCCTGCGCTGTGGTGGATGTGTTGCGGTTGCCCCGATCGCGCGCGTCATCGCGCGCAAACGAACCGAGAGCGGCTAAAAATGCAGTGAGCAGTCGTCCGGTGGATGCAGACGGCGCACTAGGAATTGCAATGTACGAGTCGTACATGTCGCGCTGAGCACATGCCGTGCCTGCCTGGCGGCTGCACACGCGTTTTGTTGGCTGCTCCAAGCGTGCAGTGCCACTGCATCAAAACGTCGTCATTGTCATCGCGGAGCAGGCGTTGCTGCCGTTGATGCAATTGCAAAAAAATCAAGAAAAACACCTGAAATCAGCGCAGATACTGCGTCGCGCACGGTCGCGTCTGCAGCCAATTGCTCGCTGTAGTAACATAGCGGGCTGATCAAGCCCTTGGGCGTACGCCCATCCCTTTGGTCATCTGTCCCGCAGCGCCGCTGAGTTGACGCGGCCGTCCGGGAATGCCTCCGGTCTCTCCAGTGCATGTGCTCCTGCCGTGTGTGTGAAGTGCCGTGTCCTGTGTGTTGTCAGGACGAGCGGGCAGCGATGGCCCGCAGCTGCAACGCACCTGGAGACCAAGCACATGCACGACACGCGCGCGATTCGTTCGCACTTCGGTTGGTTCAAACGCCGCCGCCAACTGCAACTCGACGACGTCACCGTGGTGGATCGCAGCATGCTGCGCCGCGCGGTGAGCGCCGCGGCGCTGGGCAACGCGATGGAGTGGTTCGACTTCGGTGTGTACGGCTATCTGGCGGTGACGCTGGGGCAGGTGTTCTTCCCGGCGAGTAATCCCACTGCGCAGTTGATCGCCACCTTTGCCACCTTCACCGTCGCCTTTCTGGTGCGACCCATCGGCGGCATGGTGTTCGGCCCGCTGGGCGACCGCTATGGGCGGCAGAAGGTGCTGGCGGCCACGATGATCCTGATGGCCTTGGGCACCTTCAGCATCGGCCTGATTCCCTCCTACGAACGTATCGGTCTGTGGGCACCGGCATTGCTGTTGCTGGCGCGCTTGTTGCAAGGGTTTTCTACCGGCGGCGAATACGGCGGCGCGGCCACCTTCATTGCCGAATACGCCACCGACCGCAATCGCGGTGTAATGGGGAGCTGGCTGGAATTCGGCACGCTGGGCGGCTATATCGCCGGTGCCGCCACGGTGACCGCATTGCACATGAGCGTGACGCCGTCGCAGATGCTCGATTGGGGCTGGCGCGTGCCCTTTTTGATCGCCGGCCCGCTGGGACTGCTGGGCTTGTACATGCGCATGAAACTGGAAGAAACCCCGGCGTTTCGTGCCTACACCGAGCAATCCGAGCAACGCGAACGGGAGACTGCCGGCCAGGGCCTGATGACCCTGCTGCGCCTGCATTGGCCGCAACTGCTCAAGTGCGTCGGCCTGGTGCTGGTGTTCAACGTCACCGACTACATGCTGCTGACCTATATGCCCAGCTACCTCAGCGTCACCATGGGCTATGCGGAAAGCAAGGGCTTGCTGCTGATCATCCTGGTCATGCTGGTGATGATGCCGCTCAATATTGTCGGCGGCATGTTCAGCGACAAACTGGGGCGTCGGCCGATGATCATCGGCGCGTGCATCGCCCTGTTTGCGCTGGCGATTCCGTGCCTGCTGCTGATCGGCAGCGGCTCGGATGCGCTGATCTTCCTCGGATTGATGCTGCTGGGTTTGGCACTGGTGTGCTTTACCAGCTCGATGCCGTCCACCTTGCCGGCGCTGTTCTACACGCCGGTGCGCTACAGCGCCCTGTCGATCGGCTTCAACGTCTCGGTGTCGTTGTTCGGCGGCACCACGCCGCTGGTCACTGCCTGGCTGGTGGAGCGCACCGGCGACCCGTTGGTGCCGGCGTATTACCTGATGGGCGCGGCGGCGATCGGGCTGGTGACGATGCTGTTCGTGCGCGAAACCGCCGGCCTGCCGCTGCGCGGCTCGCCGCCGGCGGTGGCCAGCGCTGCGGAGGCGCGCGCGTTGCTACAGGCCGATAGCCCGGTCACGGTGGATGCGCAGTTGCCGGTACCCGGCGTGCCGTCGGTAGGCCAGCCGCGCACCGCATGAGCGCGCGCCGCGCTCAGCGCAGTGCGGGGTCGCGGGTGTCGGGCATGTCCGGGTAGGGCATGCCCTGCCCGGTTTCCACATAGCGCTTGAGGCTGCTGCCCAGAAAGTACTGCCAGCCCTGGGTGCACGCCTCCAGACACGGCGAATCGCGGTAGCCGGACTGCACGAATTCCACACGCGTGCCCTCGCTGGTGGAGATCAGATCGAAGCGCATCACCGTGCCCTCCCAGGCCGCGGTGTCGAGCATGTTGGAGCGCTCGCAGCGCCAGCGCACCAGCCGATGGTCGGCGCCTTCGTCGATGCGCAGGACCACTTGCCAGCCGTGGCTGCTCCAGTCCAGGCGCACGCAGTCATCGGCCTGCTGCACCTCGCGCGTCCACCAGCGCGCCAGCTGCACGGGCTCGGATAGCGCGGCGGACACCACTTCCGGTGCGGCGGCGATCACGATGCTGTGGCGGATCTCACGGTTCATCTGATGGGCATTGCCTGCGTGGACGCCGATGATCGCGCATTTTGCCAGCCAATTGCAGCTTTGCCCGATCTGCGGCCGGCCGCTCGTCCGGCGCTCACACGGCGCTGGGTACCATCGACGCAGACCCTATGACGAGAGCAGGCATGACGACGCTTCCGATACCGGTGATGGATATGGCCGCGCAGCGCGACCTGGCCGCGGCGCACGCGCTACTGGAAAACCCCGGCGTGGCAGCCCAGCTGGCCAACGCGCTGGGCGCGCCGATCGAGAGCTTGATCACCAAGCGGCTGCCCAAGATGGTGACCCGCAGCATCGACGGCCTCACCCGTCGCGCGTTGCAGGTGGCCATGAAGTCGGCATTGCTGAGTCTGCGCGGCAAGACCGAGCCGCTGCAGCCGGCCTCCACCACCCGGCACACCCTGGCGGTGGCCGTGGCCGGTGGTGCCGGCGGCTTCTTCGGCCTGCCGGGCCTGATGGTGGAGCTACCGCTGACCACCACCGTGATGCTGCGCTCCATCGCCGACATCGCGCGCGCCGAAGGCGAATCGCTGCAAAGCCCGGACACTGCGCTGGCCTGCCTGGAAGTGCTGGCGCACGGCGGCCGCAGCGTGGTGGACGACGGCGCCGAATCGGGCTATTTCGCGGTGCGCGCGGCAATGGCGCAGCAGCTCAGCGCCGCTGCCCGCCATGTCGCTGCGCATGGCTTCGCCAGCAAGGGCGCGCCGGCCTTGGTGTCGCTGGTCTCGCGCATCGCTGCCAAGTTCTCGGTCAACGTGGGCGAGAAACTCGCCGTGCAGGCGGTGCCGTTGGTAGGCGCGGTGAGCGGCGCCACCCTCAACACGGTCTTTATCCGCCACTTCCAGGCCATGGCCCGCGGGCACTTCATCGTGCGCCGGCTAGAGCGACAGTTCGGCGAGGAGGCGGTGCGGCGGGCGTATGAGGCGCTGCCTCCTGCGCGCTGAGAGGTAACGGCATCGGATCGATCAGCCCTGCCTTGGCTGATCGACCCGATACTTAAAGTCTGCAAGCTGTCATCAGGCCCGAGTCAAATCGGCTGCGCCGTACACAGCGCGCGTGCAGTGGCAGATCCAATGAATTGGTTATTGGCATCGCTCACCATCACCGTGGCATTGATGAAGGTATCGCCCCGCAGGCAATAGAAAGAACAGTCGGAACTATTTGTGCAGTTCCTGGGGAAGATGGCACCGGCCGTGTTGCTGAAACTCCACGCATATTTAAATGGTTGCGGAGACCCCGGGCTATCTACCCCTGCCCAACAATAATCGCTGCCCGTGCAATCAAGCAGCACGGTTGATGCTTGTGCGTTAGCGCTCGGTGCGTACATCAGGCTGGCAGCGGCTAACAAGATACTTGCGGTGCAAAAAGTAACGGCCTTGTTCATGCACATATCCTCGTGAGTAGGTCCCCCGACCGAGATAGTGCATCGTTGGCGCTTCAAGAGATGGGATGTAGATCCATATTCCATATGCCTATCACCCAAGACGTCCTGATCGGAAATTTGGTCACTTGACCTCGCATGGCATGTCGCCAGGCATAATCGAGAATTCAAGATGCGTTCCAGTACGATGACCAAGCCCTTCTCTCCCGCTTCCGCACGTAACCGCGATCCGATTCTTGCCGTGTTACAGCGTCACTTCGCCGATCGCCACCATGTGCTGGAAATCGGCGCAGGCACCGGCCAGCATGCGGTGCATTTTGCTGCGGCGATGCCGTGGTTGCAGTGGCAGGCAAGCGATCACGCCGATCATCTGCCGGGCATGCAGCAATGGCTGGATGACGCCGCGCTACCCAACACGCCGCCGCCAATCGCCATGCAGGCTGTACTGACGCCGACGTCTGGTCTGGCGCCACTGCCGGCCTTGCCCGCACTGTCCGATGGTCAGCGTGGTTTCGATGCAATCTACAGCGCCAATACCTTGCACATCATGGGCTGGCCGCAGGTGCAGGCCTTGTTTGCGGGCTTGCCCGAGGTGATGGCACCGCAGGCAGTGCTGGTGGTGTACGGGCCGTTCAATCGCGATGGTCAGTTCACCAGCGACAGCAATCGCGACTTCGATGCGATGTTGCGCGCGCGCGATGCGGCATCGGGCATTCGTGATGCGGCCGACGTGGACGCGCTGGCTGCGCAGGTGGGCCTGCAGCTGGTGGACGATGTGGAAATGCCGGCCAACAACTGCTGCCGGGTGTGGCGTCGGGGCTAGAACGCGTTGGCGTTTTGATGCGCGCCGGTCGTGCAGTTGCCGACGAGGATCGCATCCGCGCCAGCGGCGGCAGTCATCGCATCGCCGACCGTGTAGCGCTGCCGTTGGCCTCTATCGCGTTGTCGTAATGGCCGCACTGCAGCGCGCGCGCTGGATCGCACGCGGCGCCATCGCATCATTCCTGCGGCGGATCGCGACGGACGGCTTGCGGCGTCTTGCCGGTCCAGACCCGGAAGGCGCGGACGAACGCGTTGGTATCTTCAAACCCGAGCAGCAAGGCGATCTCTGCGCTGGACATCATGGTCTTGCGCAGATAATGCTCGGCCAGCGCCGCGCGCACCTTGTCCAGCGTGTGCTGAAACATGGTGCCTTGCTCATGCAGGCGGTGCTGCAATGTGCGGCTGCTCACTCCTAGCCTAGGCGCTTGGTAGGACATACGGCAGCGTTCAAACCTTGGGCGCACGCATCACACATCGCTGCCTAGGTGGCAGGTGTCGCGCGTGCGCTGCGCCACCGTTCCAACCACCACAGCACCGCCGCCGCGGCGACAAACCCCAGCCACCATGGCCAGCGTGGGCCGGGCTGGGGCATTGGGCGTGCCTGATGTGGCGTAGCGCTGTGGTTGATGAGTGCACGCGTTGCATCGCGTTGCGTGTTGGCGAACAGGGCAGGCGCGTCGGCAGGTGCGCGGATGTAGAGCGCGCCGCTGCGTGTTGCGTCTTGCCAGCGATACCAACCGGTGTGCTCGGGCCAGAGGGCGGCGCAGGCCGCCGCGCCGGTGCCGGGGTCCGGTGGCAGTGGGTGGGTGGCGCCATCGGGCGAAAGCAGCTGTGCATCGCGGCTCAGGTTGCAGACGCTGATGCGTTGGTCGCGCCAACCAACGCGGGTGGGGCCGCGCGCTGTGGGTTGGGCGCGCGTCAGCGGCGAGAGCGTCTGGCTCCACAGCGCAGCATGCAGATCGGGTTGGCCTTGCAGCAACAGGCGGTAGCTGTCGGTGACGGCGATCAGGCCGATACGCCCGCGCCCGATGGCGCGCCACCACGCGTACGGCGTGCCGTTGGATGCGCGCAACACGGCGATGGCATCGGGGGCGTCGGGAACCAGCGTGCGGCGTTCCAGGGTGAGCAGTGCCTCGCTTGTGGCAGCGCGCGCGTCCGCTGCCTGCTGTGGCGATTGCGGATGCAGCGCCTGCTGTGAGGCATTGGATGCGGGCGCGACCAGCAGCGGCGCGGCGGCGTTATCGCCACGCAGCGGCAAGCCCAGCGCGGCGATGGCAGTGCGTTGTGCGGCATCGAGCGGGCCGCTGAGGCGCAGTAACAGGCCCAGGCCGCGTTCGACCGCTGCACGCACTGCATCGCGTTGCAGCCGCGACAGGCTGGCCAGCGCACGCTCGTCGAGGATCAGCAGGTCGCTGCGGTCCAGCGTGGCGGCGTCCAGCGCACGCGGCGCGTCGCCCAGCTGCATGCCGCCGCCGGTGGCGATCTGGGTGTGCAGGTCCAGGCCGGCGTCGTGCGCCCAGCGGCGCAGATATTTGAGCTCGGGTTGCGGGGCGCCGGCGATGATCCAGAGGTTGGCGGCAGGGCTCTCCACCACGGTGACCGGCACCTCGGCCTGGTCGCGTGGGCGTGCGTCCGGCCCGAGCACGCGCACCACAAAAACGCTGTCGCCAGCGGCGCGCACGCTGCCGCCGAGCTGGAAGCGGCCGTCAGCGTCGGGCGCAACCAGATCGACGCGGCGCCCCGCCGGGTCCAGCAGTTCGAGCCTGGCCTCGTGCACACCGGTGATGCGGCCGTGGATCCGCAGATCGGCCCCTGGCGCCAGTAACGATGGCGTGGACAGCTCGCTCAAGCCCGGCGTGGGCGCTGGAGCGGTGTAGCGCAGCGGCCAGCCGCGCGCGGTGTCGCGGTCGCGCGCGGGCAGGCCGGCGCCGACGATGCGCAGCCCGGTGGTGCCGGGATGGCGACGCAAGGCGGTGGCCAGATCCGGCATGCGCTCGGCATGGCGCAGCGCGGCCGGGGCTTCGGGTAGCGCGATGCCCGCGTCGCCGGGCGCGATGGTCAGCGCTGCCGTGTCGCTGCCGGCAGTGGCGACCACCAGCGTGCCGCCATGCCCGGGCAGCGACGGCGGGACCAGTGCGCAATACAGCAGCGCGGCGCACAGCGGCTGCAAGGCGAGCAGCGCGGCCTTGCGCCAGCCGGCGATAGGGGCGCGGCGCAGGCGCCACCACGCCAGCAGCGTGATGCCGGCCAGGGTGGCGATGATGATCCAGGCCGGCATCAGCGGCGCTCCTGTGCGTGCAGGGCATCGAGATAGCGCTGGCCGCCAGCATCGGGGGCAGTGCGCGGTTGCACGGCAGCCGGCGGACGCACCAGTACCGGCCACAGCAGCGCGCGCAGGCGTTGCCGGCAGCTGGCGCAGTCGGGTGTGGCGCGCAGGGTCTCGACGGCGGCGGCCAGGTCCAGCGGGGCATCGAGCTGGGTCTCGTGCGCCGGCAGCCAGCGCGCGAAGGCGTCCAGTGCGGCGGCATCCTGGGCGGGCGCAGCGTTGCCCAGCGCCTGCCAGAGCGCCATCGGTTGCGGATCCGGGCTGGTGCGCGCGTCCAGGGCAGCGGCGCCGCGCGCCAGTCCGTCGCGCTTGCCGCTCATGCGCCGGCTGGGGTCGATCGGCGGCAGTTGCGTGCCGACGCGTGCCAGATAGATGCGCTCGGCCTGCTGCACCTGCTTGATGAAGCCCAGCGCCTTGTTGGCGAACGGCAGCGCGCGCTCGGGGTGGCCCTGGCGCAACTCGCCTTCGGATTGCCACATCTGGTCCAGCGCCGCGCGCAGCAGGGCGCGGGTCTGCGGGTCCAGCAAGGTGGCCGCTTCGGCGTGGTCGTGGGTGTGGCCGAACTCGGTCAGCACGTCCTGCGCCTGGCCGAAGCCGCTGCGCTCGGGGCGCCCATCCGCGTGATCGTGGTCGTGGTCGTCCAGGGCAGCGGCGCCGCTGGCGGGGGCGGCGGCGTGGTCATGATCTGTGTGTGGTTGCGTGGCGTCATGGGCGTGCTCGTCCGGCGCGGCCGGCGCATCGGCGGTGGGCATGTCGGCCGTGGGCAGGGCATCGGCCGGGGCGTCGCTGGTGGGCGGTGCGTCGGCGGTCGGCGGGCCCTTTGGCGCGCCTTCGCTTTCTTCGCCCAGGAACTGGCCGTAGCGCAGCCGCAGCAGGCGCTGGTCCACGCCGATGGCGTCGGCGCGTTTGAGATAGGTGGCCGCGTCCAGGCGCGGTTTTTCCTTCAGCAGCGCCTCGGCGTCGATGATGATCTGGCGCTGGCTGCGGAAGTAGGCCGGCAAGGTCTGTTTGACGCTCGCCTCCAGGCCGGCGGCCATGGTCTGTTCCGGCGGCGGCCAGCGCAGGATCACGCTGGCGCTGCGGCCTTCCTGCGGGCCGGGCTGGCGGGTGTCATGCACGATGAGCTGCGCGATCAGGTCATCGCCGGCGGCCATGCCCAGCGCCTGCGGCTGCAGCGTGGCGGCGAAGTTGCGGCGGGTAACCGGGCCGCTGCCGGTGAGCGTGCGGCCCTGGGTCTTGAAGGTGATGTTCTCGCCGCTGCCCTGGGCCAGGGTCAGGCGCAGCTCGGCGCTGGCGGCCACGGCGTAATCGTCGCTGGCTTCGAAGCGTAGTGCCCAGGCGCCATTGGCCGGTGTCCACAGCACCAGGCTCTGCTCGGGGGCGAGCACGCGCACCTGCGGCGGGCGGTCCGGCAGCACATCCAGCCGGTGCAACTGGCGGTCGGCGGGCGTGCCGTCGATGAGAATGCGGTACAGGTTGGCGCGCGTGGCGATCCATTGGCCCTGCCATTGGTCGCTGCTGCCCTGCCGGGTCAGCGGGATGAGGCGGCCGTCGGTGAGCCGCAACGCCACGTTGCGCGGGGCCGGGCTGACCTGCAGTTGCCAGTCCAGCCGGGTGCCGGCGGGCACGCGCGCATCCAGGCCGGGCAGCCGCGCGGCGGGCAGGCCGGTGTAGGCCGGCGGTGTGCTGCGCAGCTGCGCCTGACGCAGCATCGCGGCGCCGCTGCTGGCACGCGCAGCGGCCACGCGGTCGGCAGGGGCGGCTGGCGGCAGCTCACGCGGCGGCCACAGCAGCAGCGCGCTGCAGGCGGCCAGGCCGAGCAGGCTCCAGGGCCATGCGCGCCGCCACGGCCAAGCCGGGCGCAGATCGCGCGGAGTGCTGCGCAGGCGCTGCTCCAACCGCTGACGTTGCAGCACCTGCAGCGCGCCAAGTTGCGTGGCCGGTGCGAACAGCAGGTCGCTGCTGTCGTCCAGGTCCGGTTCGCGATCCAGCCGGCGGATCAGCCAGGTCTGGTCCAGCTGCCGCGCCGCGTGCAGCGCGATGGCGACCAGCATCGCGACGCCCACCAGCAACAGCGGCACCACCGCGGCGTGTGCGCCCATACGCCAGGCACCCGCGCCCGCCAGCAGCGCCAGCGGCCACCCGAACACCAGCACCCCGGCAGCGCGACGTCGGCGTGCGGCCTGCCAGGCGCGCTGCAGTGGGGGCGTGCTCATGCCGCGCTGCTCCGGCGTGGCGCGGTGGCCAGCCAGCGCTCGAGCGCAAACAGCAGCAACACCACACCGACCAGCCACGGTGCCAGCGGCCATGGCGGCGTGGTCAGCCGAATCGCGCCGCCGCGCTGCGGCTGTTGGGTCTGCGCCAGGGCGCGCTGCGGGATGGGCGGTGGCTGCAGCGCAGCGTGCAGGCGGGTGGGGAACCCGGCGTCCAACAACGCCGGCAGCTGCTGCGGCTGCAATGGCGCGGCCCAGCGCAGCAGGCGCCCACGCCCGAAGGCGGCGGCGTCGAGCACCGGCTGCCCCTGTGTTTCGAGCACGGGTTGCAGCGGCGCGGCGAGTGCGGGCGGCACCGGCGTGCGCGCATCCAGCAGCAGCTGGCCGCCGGCCGCAACCCACTCCAGCACCGGCGCGGGCGGGGCGGTGGGCGACAGCCACGCCACTACCGTGCCGGGTGTCCAGCGCGCCGGCGCGGCATCGGCAGGCGCGCTCACCGGCAAGCTGCCCGGCAGCGCCCAGGCGGCATGCACCGCGCGCAGATAGCGCAAGGCCGGTGCGGCGCGGTCGTCGGCAATTGCCTGCACGCGCAGCGGTACGGTGGCAGTTGTGGCGGCCACCGGCGACGCACCGGGCAGCACCTGCCACTGCACTGCACGCGACAGCTGCACCCGTTGCGCATCCACCACGCCCCACTGCGCGGGCACGATCACGCTGAGCGGCGCGTCTGCGGGCAGGCTGGCATCGAGTTCGCGCAGCAGGCTGCCGACAGGTTGCGGACTGCCGGCTTGAGCATCATCACTGGTGGCGACATCTGCCTTGGCATCGATCGGTGCAAAGCCCGGCGCCAGCCACACCCATTGCGCATCCTTGGGCTGCGCCAGCGCGCGTGCCGCGGCCAGGTCCACACCCGGGCTCACTGCGATACGCGGGCGCGCATCCTGATGCGCACGCAACGCCGGCTCTGCCAGCAGCAGTGCCAACGCTGCCAATAGCAGCAGGCGCACCAGCAGCAACGGCAGCTCATCCAGGCGCACGCGGTGGCGTGGGCGTGGCACTGCACGCAACCAGCGCAGCGCAGCGAAGTCGGTAGGCCGGTGCTCGCTACGCCGCGCCAGATGGATCAGCAGCGGCAGCAGCAGGGCGGCCAATGCCGCGAGCCCGGCGGGGACTAGCAACAGCAAGTTCATTGCCATGCCTCTGCGCTGACGTTGTGCGCGAGTGCATGCATGGTGCTGCCGGTGTGCGGGTGGCTGTGGGTAGGGTGGGTTTGCTGGCTCAGCGGCAACGGCAGTTGTAGCCGTGACTCCAACTCCAATCGCAATCGCATCCAGAGTTGCAAGCCGCGCACGCGCGCGACGGTGGTCGGCGTTGTACTCATGCGAAGACGTTGCCTAGGCAACTGCAACTGCAGTGGCATACGGAGTTGCATGATGTGCACGTGCTCGACGTTGGTCAGCGTTGTACCCGTGCGAAGACCTCGCCTAGGTAACTGCGGCCGCAACTGCGACTGCAATCGCAACAGCGGTGGCATGCGCAGTTGCATGGCGTGCGCATGCGCAACGATGGTCTGCATTGCACTCATGCGCAGGCGTCGCCCGGGTAATGCAGATACATCGCGCACGGCGCTGTACGCCGCGCTGGTATCGACATGCCACGCGCGATGCTACCCGGCACGCGTGGCTGCCTCTGCGTACGTTGCCCGCTGACTGCAGGAGGCGTTTGCCGCTGTGGTGGCTGCTGTACCGCCACTGCCGACAGCGAGACCGATCGCGCGCTGGAATGCGCCGTCGTCGCCCCGCGCAGGCACGCGCTCATCGAGCCGTACCCTGACCGAACAGCTGGCGCAGCGCGGCATCGGCTGGCGCATCCAGGTAATGCACCGCATGCGCGATGCCGGCCGCCTGCCAGCGCGCCTGCCGTGCGCGCTGGGCCGCGGCAAAGCGTTGCAGATAGTCGTCGCGCATCGCCGCGCCGTCGCCGAGCAGTTCTTCGCCGGTTTCCGGGTCGCGGAAGCGGTGCCCGCCGCTGAATTGAAAATCGCGTTCGTCGCAGGTGAGCACCTGCAGCTGCAGCACTTCACGACGCGCGGCGGCGAACTTTTCCAATGCGCTCGCCAGTTCTTCATCGAACCCATCGCCGATGGACAGCAGCAGATCGTGCGCGGCGATGCGTTCCCACAACGGCCGCAACGCCTCCAGCCCGGGCCAGCGGCCGCCGGCGCGCAAGCCGTGCAGGGCCAGCCACAGCCGGTCGCGCTGACGGCTGCCGACACCTGCTGGCACCGCAACCAGGCCGCCGCCATGCAAGGCATACAGGCCGACGCGGTCGCCTTGCTGCAGCGCCACTTCGGCCGCGCAGGCGGCCAGTGTCGCCATCGTCTGCAGGCGGGTGTGCTCCGGCCGCGCGCTGTCGGTTTGCCCGGCCGACGCGGTGGCATCGAGCAGCAACCACAGCGTCAGCGGGCTTTCGCGCTCGGCTTCGCGCACGAAAAACCGGTCCGAGCGCGCGTAGAGCTTCCAGTCGATCTGGCGCAGCGCATCGCCCGGCTCGTAGGCGCGGTATTGCGCAAATTCCAGCCCGGCGCCGCGGCTGCGGCTGGCGTGCTGGCCAATCCCGTGCCCGCCCTGCGCCTGACGCGCACGCAGCTGCAAGCCGCGCAAACGGCTGCGCACATCGGCGGGAATCAGAGCCGGCAGCGGTGGATGCATGGCGCTGCGCTCAGTTCGGGAACGGCACCGCGCGCAGCAGCGCGGCGACCACATCATCGGCACTGCGTTGTTCGGCTTCGGCAGCGAAGGACAGCAGCAACCGATGTCGCATCACCGGCGCCGCAAGCGCCAGCACATCCTCGCGGGTGGCGGCCAGCCGGCCATGCAGCAACGCGCGCGCCTTGGACGCCAGCACCAGCGACTGCCCCGCACGCGGGCCGGCGCCCCATTTGATCCATTGCCGCACCTCATCGCTGGCCTGCGGGCCGGGACGGCTTGCCCGCACCAGGCGATTGATCCAGGTCAGCAGATCCGCGCTCACATGCACCTGCCGCACTTGCCGCTGCAGCGCCTGCACGCTGGCCGCATCCATCACCTTGGGCACCTGCGCGCTTGCGCTGCCGGTGGTCTGACTGAGGATGTCGCGCTCTTCCTGCTCGCTGGGGTACTCCACGCGCACATGCAGTAAAAAACGATCCAGCTGCGCTTCCGGCAGCGGGTAGGTGCCGGCCTGCTCGATCGGGTTCTGCGTGGCCAGCACGAAGAACGGATCCGGCAACGCATAAGTGGTGCCGGCATAGCTGACCGTGCGCTCGCTCATCGCCTCCAGCAATGCGGCCTGGGTCTTGGGCGGGGTGCGATTGAGTTCGTCGGCGAGCAGCAGGTTGGTGAAGATCGGGCCTTGCTGAAACCGGAAATGCCGGTGCCCGGTGCCGTGGTCTTCTTCCAGCAACTCGGTGCCCAGGATGTCGCTGGGCATCAGATCGGGGGTGAACTGCACGCGGCGGAACTGCAGTTCCAATGCCTGGCCAAGCGAACGCACCAGCAGCGTCTTGCCCAGCCCGGGCGCGCCTTCCAGCAGGCAGTGGCCACCAGCCAACAGGCCGATCAATAGCTGCTCCACCACCGCATCCTGCCCAACCACGGCCTGGGCCAAAGCGGCGCGCAGCGCGCCAAGTTGCGAGAGCTGGGCAGTGAGTGTGTCTTCGTCGGGGGAGGTCATGCGGAGTCTCTGATGATGTGGCGGCGTGCGTATCGCGTATTGGCGCGTAGTACGGTGTTATCGATGGTGTTGCATGGTGCGAGCAGGTTCCTGCGAAGCCACGGTGATCTGCGTATGCGATGAGGTTACCCAGCCAGACGTGCCTTACGTAAGAGCGTGCCTGCGCGCGACACGTTATCGGTGGGCCGCATCGCGCGCGCTGCGCAGCATGTCAGTTGGTCAACGCATACATCACGATGTTCACGCCGAACTTGGTGTTGTCTTCGGCCAGAAAACGTTTGTTGCGCCAGTCGTAATCCCATTCGCAGCCGTAATCCTTGTTGCTGTAGAGCACACCCAATCTTCCATCGATGCTGATGCCCTTGAGGTAGTCGTGCACCAGATCATCGCCCCAGCCATTGAGTTCGAAGCCGGTGGCGGGCGGGCCGTCCGGGAACTTGAAGAATGCGCTGTAAAGACGATGGTTCTTCGGTAATTTCTGCAGCGCGCTCTTGCCGAACAGCGCGGTCATCTGCGCCTCGAACGAGGTGGCGAACAAGCCATCGATATCGTGGTTGCAGTCGTCCACAAACACGAAGCCGCCGTTACGCACGTACTGTTCGAAATTGCGCCGCTCGGCCGGATTGAATTCCACCAGCTTGTGCCCGGACAGATAGCAGAACGGCGCTTGCAACATGCGCGGATCGGCCAGGTCGATGACGTGTTCTTCCGGGTCCACCCGCAGCTGCGTGTAGTCGATCAACGAGGTGATCAGGTTGGATGGCATGCGCGCATCCACATCCCAATCGCCAGAGTCGTAGCGCAGCCGCGTAAACCAGAAGTCGTAAGCGCCGGCCGCACGCGCCGGCCATGGCAGCGCCAAACTGGCAGCGCTGCCAAGCAGCAGCTGCAGGAAATGGCGGCGCGTTGCAGGCGCCGGGAGGGAACCTGGAACCGGAAGCACTCGTGAACACTCAGGTTGAGAGAAGCCGCTCTTGCTCTCCCATTCCCGATTCCCGACTCCCGATTCCCGGCTCCTACTCACACCGCATCCGACAACGAGGTAAACGTGAAATCACGCAGCCGCATCGGCGGGATCATCATCACGTAGCTGGATTCATCGCCGGCCACGCGTACCGGCTTGCCCAGTTCGTCGATGTTGTTGAGCATGATGATCGGCGATTCGTTGAAGCGGAAATTCTTCACCGGGTACTTGATCTGCCCGTTCTCGATGTAAAAGGTGCCATCGCGGGTCAGCCCGGTCAGCAACACGGTCTGCGGATCAA
Organism: Xanthomonas sp. Leaf148; assembly: GCF_001423585.1. GTDB lineage: Bacteria > Pseudomonadota > Gammaproteobacteria > Xanthomonadales > Xanthomonadaceae > Xanthomonas. The sequence goes on from NZ_LMOP01000011.1 coordinate 278,283, forward strand.
CCATGCGGATGTACCAGGTGCGCGTGACCAGGATGCCTTTCTCGGTGCCGCGCACCAGCTCGGCGATGTTCTTGTCGCCGCCGGCCATCAGCAGATTGCCCGGCTCGCCGATCGCACGCTTGCCGTTCTTCTGCGCCCAATAGCGCGAATACTGCAGGTTGGCGACCTTGCCGTTTTCGACGATGGACATCTTCTCGCGCGGCAGGCCTTCTTCGTCCCACGGCATCACTGCTGCACGCGCGTCCCATGGGTCGGCGGTGATGTTGACGCGCGGGTCGTATACCTGCTCGCCCAGTTTGTTGCCGCCGCCTTTCTTGGACAGGAAGCTGCGGCCCTCATCGGCCATGCGCGCATCGAAGTAGCGCATCATGAACGAGATCAAGCCGGCCGCTGCTGCCGGCTCCAGAATCACGGTGTATTTGCCCGGTTCCAGCGCCTTGGCTTCGGCTGAATCGCTGGCCTTGCGCATCGCGATGCGAACGTCCTGCTCGGCCTTGAAGTCGGATGCGTCCTTCAGATTGCGCCCCACCCAGCCCGAGCCGCGGCCGTCTTCGGTGCGCACGGTGCAGGTGTAGTCGAAGCGTGCGTTGCGCTGATAGCCGAAGTTGCCCTTGCTGTTGGCGAACGCGGTAAAGCTCTGGCCATCTTCCAGAAAGCCGGCCGCGATCAAGCCCTTGCCCTTGCAGGGGGCGATCGAATCGGCTGCGACCTGCGCGCGGAACGCCGGGTCTACCGCTGCAGTGGATGCGCTGAAGGTGGGGCTGGCGGTGTAGGTCTGCTTGTCGACGGCCGGCATGAACTCCGGATTCTCCGGTGCCAGCTTTGCCAGATCTTCGGCGCGGCGTACCACGCGCTCGAGCGATGCATCGTCGAACTCGTTGATGGTGGCGGTGCCCACGCGCTTGCCAAACGCCACCTGCACCTGCAGATCGGTGTTGTCGACAATGCCGCTGGTGGACACGTTATTGAGCGCAAAACGGATATTGCCGTCGATGGCGCCAGTGAGCGTGGCGGTGCACTCATCGGCCTTGGACAGTTTGATGACCTTGTCCAGGATGGCCTTGGCCTGCGCTTCGGTAAGGATGCTCATGTGGGTTTCTCCTGTCAGCCGAGCGAGCGGGCGGTGCTGATGACGTTGATGCCATCGAAGCGTGCGGTGGACGAACCATGCGAGACCGCCGAGGACTGGCTGGGCTGGCCCTTGCCATCGAAGAACGAACCGCCCAGGCGGTAGTCGCGCTGATCGGCCACCGCGCTGCAGGCATTCCAGAATTCTGGCGTGCGGATCTGGTAGGCCACGTCTTCGAGCATGCGGGTAATCGCACCATTCTTGATTTCGTAAAACAACTGGCCACCGAACTGCGCGTTGTAGCGCTGTTGGTCGATGGAGAACGAGCCGTCGCCGATGATGTAGATGCCGTTCTCGACGTTCTTGATCAAGTCGCTCACGCTCAGCGGCGTCTTGCCGGCGGCCAGCGACACATTGGCCATGCGCTGGAACTGCACGCTCGACCACGAGTCCGCGTAGCAGCAACCATCGGAGGCGGTCTTGCCAAGGATATGCGCTTGATCGCGGATCGCCTGGTAGTCCACCAGCTTGCCGTCGCGGATCAGGTCCCACTGTTTGGTCTTGACGCCTTCATCGTCGTAACCCACCGCGCCCAGGCTGCCGGGCTGGGTCTTGTCGGCGAGGATATGCACCTTGTCGCTGCCGTACTGGAAACCGGCCCTGAGCTTGTCCAGCGTGGCGAAACTGGTGCCGGCGTAGTTGGCCTCGTAGCCGAGCACGCGGTCCAGCTCCAGCGGGTGGCCCACCGATTCGTGGATGGTGAGCCAGGTGTGCGAGGGGTCCAGCACCAGGTCGTACTTGCCCGGCTTCACCGACGGCGCCTTGAGTTTTTCCTGTGCCTGCTTGGCGGCGGCGATGGCATCTTCCTTCATGTCGTAGGACAGGCCGTAGTTCACCACGCCATTGGGCGAGACGAACTTGCCCGATGCTGCGCCATCCAGATATTCGTAGCCCAGGCCCATCGGCGCGGACAGCCCCTCGCGGGTGCGGAACTTGCCGCTGGCCTTGTCGATGGCGGTCACGGTCAGTGGCGCCCAGATGCGATGCACATCCTGGTCGATGTAGGAGCCATCGGTGCTGGCAAAATACTTTTGTTCGTTGACCACGAACAGCATCGAGTTGACGAAGCTGGCGCCGGCCGCGGTGGCGGCGGCATTCACACCCAGCAGCAGATCCACCTTGTCCTTGATCGGCACCTCCATCGCGTTCTTGGTGATCGGCGTCTTCCAGCTGACCTCGCCAACACCGGGCGTGGGCGCCAGCTGCACCGGCGTGCCCTGCACCTTGGCATTGGCCTTGGCGATGGCAGCGGCCTGTGCGGCGGCCTTGGCCACGCCCTGCTCGGTCAGATCGTTGGTGGCAGCAAAGCCCCACGCACCGCCCACGATCACGCGGATGCCGGCACCGATGGATTCGGTGTTGACCACATTCTGCACCTTGTCTTCGCGGGTGATCACGAACTGGCGCAGATAGCGGCCGATGCGCACATCGCAATAACTCGCGCCGGCCTGACGCGCGGCAGTGAGCCCGGCATCGGCCAGGCGCTTCTTGCGGCCCACATCGAAGGGCGTCAACAACTGTTCGGCGGCAATCGCCTTGCCGAAGTAGGCCGGCACGATCAGCCCGCCCATGGTCAGCCCGGTCAGGGCCAGGAAATCACGTCGCTGCACGGCAACTCCCCAATAGTCCCGCGCGGCGCGCAGGTGGTGTGGTGACGCGCACAGCTCTGCACGCGGTATCCCCGATTCTTGCCGGGCGAAGAATGCGGCGTCAAATGACTTTCGGCAGGGGGGTGTGGGTAAGCGATGTCCCACATGACGTCAGTGACGCGGCGGATCTGTCTTGAAACGTGGCGAACACGACTGGCTGCACATGGGTGCTACATCATCGCCGCGACACGCGGTTGATCGATGCCGCACGCGTTTGTCCTGTTGACGATCGCGCCTTGCGTGAAGATCGCAGGGTTGTGCGCAGTAGTTGTCTTACATGTTCCAAACAGCTGGAAAAAGGCTGTGGAGGCTTTGGTCGCGCAGTGATACAGCTGCGGCTTTGCTGCAGGGTCCTTGCCCGCCTACCATCGCGGGACACGCTGCAAGTACGTCCATGTAAGCTCTTTGGCGGCATCCATGCCGCCAAAGGTCCCGCGACGGTAGGCGGGCAAGGACCAGTGAAGAGGGTCGGTGTGTTGGTTTTCAACAAGCGATCGATCAACGTGCCGGTGCGGTGTCCTTACCGCTTGCCGGACCCTGTGGCGGCATGGATGCCGCCACGGAGCGTCCAAGGATGGATTCACAGCGTGTCCTGCGAGCGGTGAGGACACCGCATCCCCGACGCACCAGGCATTTGACTGCATCCGAGAGGCGGTATGTCTCGACGTCTCTGTGCTTCTGAGCCTAGTAGCCGCAGTGGATGTCTCAGTCGCGCACCGCTAGGGCTGCGGTTTCGCTGCAGGGTCCTTGCCCGCCCACCATCTCGGGACACGCTGCAAGTACGTCCATGTAAGCTTTTTGGCGGCATCCATGCCGCCAAAGGTCCCGCGACGGTAGGCGGGCAAGGACCAGTGAAGAGGGTCGGTGTGTTGGGTTTTCAATAAAGCGGCCAGCACACTGTCTGGTGCGGTGTCCTTACCGCTTGCGGGACCCTGTGGCGGCATGGATGCCGCAACGGAGCGGGCAAGGATGGATTCACAGCGTGTCCCGCGAGTGGTGAGGGCGCCGGGCTCTCGACGAACTGTGGCGGTTTGAGTGCCCAACGGAACCATCGAGCGATGGAGGCAAGCCGTGTCTCGTAAGAGCTGAAGGCGGCACACCAAGACCAGCAAAAAGCCGTCCCGTCAGCCGCTTCCAGTCCAACACTTTCAGCCCAACGAATACGCGGTATTGATCACCTTGATGCCCTCGAAGCGCGCGGTGGACGAGCCATATGACTTAGATGACCAAGCCGCAGCATTGGTACGCAGGATGCTGGAGTTAAAGGATTTCGGTGGATTGTTCAGAGCTTCGCTGAACCTTACTCAGGGTGTCGAGCCGACGACGCGGCCTGTGTAAGGCCAACCGCCGAGCTGCGACGTCTCCCCCCGGAATCGAGCCGCGCCACGGTGCGGCGCCGGCTCGACAGTGCTCACTTGGTCTGACTTGCCGCGCGTTTGAAATACGCCGTGCGCATCATCGGGTTGCCGTCCTTGAAGTACGCTTCAATCTCGGTCATCACCTTGCCATCGGCGCTGACCGTATAGGTGCGGGTAGATGCCGGCACGCCTTGGTACATCAACTGCATCACCAGCACGCCGGGCTCGGGCATTTTGACTGCGGCACGATCGACCAGGTAAGTGCCGGATGCCTTACCCGGCGTGCCGTCCAGCAACAGCGTGGATTGCGCCTGCAGCGTCTTGTTGTCTTGGTCGACGATCTCGGCACTGGTGAACCATTTGTTGCCTGGAACTTGTTTGAAATCCAGGACAACGCGTTTGGGTCGTGCAGCAGCCGGCATCGGCAGGCTGCCGATATCCAGCAGCCAGGTTCCAACCAGTGGCGATGGCGCGGTTGGTGCGGAGACGGCGGGTGTGGCTTGCAACACGACGGCAGCCACCAGTGCAATACATGCGGTCTTCATGAGAACTCCCTTATCGATATGTGATCCCTGCGGGCAGTCAGGCGACTGCTTGCAAGGCATTGCGCGTAGAGATCGACTTCTCGTAGACCGTCCCACTCCGGCCCGAGGGCGATACTCACCGCTGCCCGGTGGTGAGTCAACTCACGGCACATGGAGTCGGCAGGCCTTGCTTGCCTCGCGCATCGTTGGCGATGCAATCATGACCGCTTACCCAGGACTCAATCGAAATGGATAACCCGTAATGCGCGCAATGACGGCGCTGCTTGCGCAGGCGGCAATGCCAGTGCTTGGCGATACAGTTGAGCCGACACCTTGCATCGCTGCGGGTCCGACCATGCAGCCCAATCGATCGGGTGCTGCGCCGAATCGATTGCCTCCCAAAACGGTTTGTTGCGGCGCAAGCGTGCTGCGCGATCTTCTGCGTCGGACACCGCGTGTTGCGGTGCCTGTGTTGCAGTGCTGGCGATCAGGTAGGCAAGCAGGCCAGGTACGCCTGCACGCGTTTCCTTGTTCTGTAGGCGTTCGCCGTTGTCCAGCAACGTGTTGCGGTTTGGATATACCAGCGAAGCCATCCAGCAAAGAGGGCACTGAGTGTCACGTTAGCGCTGCGGGTACCTCGCCCTACACCTGCGAACAAACCATCCCGTTAGCCGCTTTCAGCTAAAAGACTTCAGCCCAACGAACGCGCGGTATTAATCACGTTGATGCCATCGAAACGTGCGGTGGCCGAGCCATGCGACACCGCCGACACTTGGCTCGGTTGCCCCTTGCCATCGAAGAACGAGCCGCCCAACCGGAAGTCGCGCGCATCGCAGACCGCGCTGCAGGCGTTCCAGAATTCCGGCGTGCGGATCTGGTAAGCGCCGTCTTCCACCAGCCGCGTGACCTGGCCGTTTTCGATCTCGTAGAACAGCTGTCCACCGAACTGCGCGTTGTAGCGCTGCTGATCGATCGAGTACGAACCGCGTCCATGGATGTACAGCCCGCGCTCGACGTTCTTGATCATGTCCGCCACCGCCAGCGGCGTCTTGCCCGCTGCCAGCGACACGTTGGGCATGCGCTGGAACTGCACGTTGGACCACGAATCGGCGTAGCTGCAGCCGTCGGATGCTGTTTTTCCGAGTAGATGCGCCTGATCTCGCGTGCATTGGTAATCGACCAGAATGCCGTCCTTCACCAAGTCCCACTGCTTGGTCTTGACGCCCTCATCGTCGTAGCCCACCGCACCCAGGCTGCCTGGCTGCGTCTTGTCGGCGACAAAGGTCACCGCGTCGCTACCCCAGCGGAACTTCGCATCGCGCTTGTCCAGCGTGGCGAAACTGGTGCCGGCGTAATTGGCCTCATAGCCCAGCACACGATCGAGCTCGAGCGGGTGGCCCACTGATTCGTGGATGGTGAGAAACAGATTGCTCGGGTCGATCACCAGGTCGTACTTGCCGGCCTTCACCGAAGGCGCAGTGAGCTTGGCGCGCGCCTGCTTTGCAGCGGCAATGGCGTCTTCGCGCGCATCGTAGCTGCTTCCATAACCGACCAGCCCGCCAGGCAGTGCATGCTTCTCGCGCGCATCGCCATCCAGATACTCATACCCCATGCCCATCGGCGAGGACAGCCCATCGCGGGTGCGGAATTTCCCACTGGCCTTGTCCACCGCGGTCACGGTGAAGGGCAGCCACAGCCGGTGCACATCCTGGTCGATATAGGAGCCATCGCTGCTAGCGAAATACTTCTGCTCGTTGATCGCAAACATGCGCGAGGCCACGAAGGTAGCGCCGGCGTTGAGCGCGGCCGCGTTGACGTCCATCAGCAGCGCGACTTTGTCTTGCAGCGGCACTTCCATCGCGTTTTTCTTGATCGGTGTCTTCCAACTGACCTGCCCGGCCGGCGTCACCGGCGCCAGCTGCACCGGCGTGCCGCCCAGCCGCGCATTGGCCTTGGCAATCGCCACCGCCTGCCGCGTGGCGGTAGCCACGCTATCGCTGGTCAGCGTATTGGTTGCCGCAAAGCCCCACGCACCCTCGGCCAGCACGCGCACGCCAACGCCACTGGATTCGGCATTGACCACGTTCTCCACCTGCGCCTCGCGAGTGATCACGAACTGGCGCAGATACCGGCCCACGCGCACATCGCAATAGCTGGCACCGGCCGCCTTGGCCGTGGTCAGCGCGGTATCGGACAGGCGCCGGTTGCGTGCCGCATCTACAGGTGCAAGCAATTGCTCTGCAGCGATCAGACGCGTATGCGGCAATAACAGGCCGGCTGCGCCGACGCCGGACAAGGTGAGGAAGGTACGACGGTCCACAGCGGTTCTCCGTTGAAGGCGAGCGGTACGACTCCCCGCCGCGCCAGCCCCCGAGACTGGCTGGTGCGGGCGATGGCGGTCAAGGGGGCAATGGCCACGCGGCATCTGGCAGCTCCATCTGCAGCGCCGTCATGCCCATCGCGTAAACCCTGGGTTCCAGGCAATGCGCCATGGCGGGCTTAGCGTGCAGGTAGAGCCCGCAATCGCCGGTCCAACAGATAGCCCAGCAGGCCGCCGATGGCGATGGGCAGCAGCGCATAGATCGGGATGAAGATCAGCGCCAGCGCCGACTGCGCGTCGGCACGCAGATCCAGCGTGGCGTGCGCCCAGGCCAACGTACCGAAGCCAAGCAGGCACGGCATGAGCAGCGCGACCGCCCGCCGGTACGCAAAACTGATCGCCAGCAGCGCCCCCCAGGCGATTGCGTTGAATCCGCCCAACAACAGCCATCCGCCCCAGCCGGTGTCGGTGTATTGCCGCAACCAGTCCATGCCATACGGCAGTCGCACCGCGTACGGAAGTACCAAACCAACAACAACCAGCAGGCAACGGGCAGTGCGCATACGCATCGGTACAGCTCGGTTGGCGCGGCGGGAGTGCGAGCGCGCCAATACTTGTGGATGGATGCGCGTGCGTCAACGTCCCCTGGCATGCAACATGTGGCCATCCGTTCGCGCCATAGATCGACATCTGGCTGGTAAAACGCGTGCCATGCTGATGAGCATGTAGGCACCGTGCGCCGCGCGAACATCCTGCAGTCCAGCATGTCTTGCGTTTGGTGGTGCGTAGCAAGGAACACCACGGCCATACGCTGCAGCTACGCGTTTTACGTTGATTTCCTGGTGTACTGATACAGCAAGCCGGCGAATGCGGCCCAGATGATGGTGGATCCAAAAAATATCGTCGCAGCCCGCAGGGAATCGGTTAGCTCCGGGGCATGGCCAAACAAGTACAGCCAACAGTCGACGATCGCTGCACTGATTGCCCCGGCCAGGGCCGCGTAGCGAGGACGCGCGTGCTTCAGCCTGGGAATCAAGTGCAATACGGGCACGCCCAGAACCAGAAATGCAGGCAAACCCATGACGAATGAAATAACAAAAAAACCAGAAAGAAGGCTGCCTGCACTATCAGCATCGCCGAAAAACACTGCCACGGTGAAAAGGATGAATCTGCTGAAAATTGAAGCGGTAAGGCTGGCGTATATCGAGACGGCAAGAATCTTCAAGCCCGCTTTCGCCACCTGTGCCATGGCTAGCATTAGCGCCTTGCGCTAAAGCGGCCCACGTCATGTCGGCTGAGTCGCAGCGAAGGTCGCATTCAAGATCAACACGCCAGTTCTCCAATGCGGATGCGGTCGCCGTCATCAAGCCTGCAATGCACATCCTGCCTGGGTCAGAGCAGATCACCTGCACGCGCGCTGTGGATGTCCACAAGTGCAGATCCACCTTGTGCGTACGTGTACACAACGTACTTTGGTTACTGGCCTGTCTCAAATAGCAGGCTCTGCCAGGAACCGGCATAGGGCTCGAGGCGAGCGACACATGCGCTCGTGTAGGTCGCCAGGCTTCTGCGGTCGTTGGCACAGTTGCGATCTATCACCAACGAATAAGCCACTCCTGGCGACAATCCTCAAGACACCCGCACCAGGCGGGTGTCTTGAGTAAATCAGGCCTTGTCCGTGGCCAAGCCGAAACTCGGCGTTACGCCTTATCCGCATCCAGGTGATACCGCGTGGCCTGCGCCACTTCATTCTTCGAGCCCAGAAACACCGGCACGCGCTGGTGCAGTTGTGTGGGCTGGATGTCCAGGATGCGTTCGCGCCCGGTGGTGGCCGCGCCGCCGGCTTGTTCCACCAGCATGCTCATCGGGTTGGCTTCGTACATCAGGCGCAGCTTGCCGGGCTTGGCCGCGTCCTTCTTGTCCCAGGGGTAGATGAAGATGCCGCCGCGGGTAAGGATGCGGTGCACGTCGGCGACCATGCTGGCGATCCAGCGCATGTTGAAGTCCTTGCCGCGGGTGCCGTCCTTGCCGGCCAGCAAGTCGCCTACATAGGCCTGCATGGCCGGTTCCCAGTGGCGCTGGTTGGACATGTTGATGGCGTATTCGGCGGTGTCTTCGGGCACGCGCATGTTGGCCTGGGTCAGCAGGAAGCTGCCTTCTTCGCGCTCCAGGGTGAAGGCGTGGGTGCCGTGGCCGAGCGTGAGTACCAGCATGGTGCTGGGGCCGTAGATGCAGTAGCCGGCGGCAACCTGCTGCGTGCCCGGCTGCAGGAAGTGTTCGTCGCCGGGCTTTTCGGTGCCCTTGGGCGCGCGCAGTACCGAGAAGATGGTGCCGACCGAGACGTTGACGTCGATGTTGGAGCTGCCATCGAGCGGGTCGAACAGCAGCAGGAAATCGCCGCTGGGATATTGGTCGGGCACCGGCTGGCTGTGGTCCATTTCTTCGGAGGCGCACGCGGCCAGGTGGCCGCCCCAGGCATTGGCTTCGAGCAGGATGTCGTTGCTCAGCACGTCGAGCTTCTTCTGCGCCTCGCCCTGCACGTTGCCGGTGCCGGCATCGCCAAGCACGCCGCCCAGCGCGCCCTTGCTCACTGCGATGGAAATGCGCTTGCAGGCGCGCGAAACGATGGTGATCAGCTGGCGCAATTCCGCATCGATACGGCCGGCGTGTTGTTCTTCGATCAGGAAGCGGGTCAGCGAGGGACGCGACATGGGGGCGGGCAGCCTGTGTAGGAAGTGGGCCGCCATTGTCGCCATTGCGCCGTTAGATTTCGATCACTTGCTGCGCGTTTTGCAGCGGTGTTGATCGACCATGCGCGCATTGAGGGAAGGTGTGGGTCGGCGTGCTTGCCCCCATCCGCCCTTCGGGCACCTTCCCCCGCGGGCGGGGGAAGGGAGCAGGCAGTGCGCGTCGCCGGCCGATAGCGTGGCTGCTCCCGCGCATGCGGCACTGGCAGGCGAAGCGTTTGTCGTCGCTCGCGGCTTGTGCCTCTGGCAAGCGACGGCGTCGGGCCTGGAACGCGTCGCTGCCTGTCACGTGCATTGTCCGCGGTGGGCTGTGGAGCGCGTCGTGTGGCCGCAGGCCTGTCAAAGGCTCTGCTGCGCGGGCATAAAAAAACCGGGAGGCTTACGCGCTCCCGGTACTTGCGTTGCGTAGATCGACCGATGCGGTCAACCGCATCGGTGGCTGCTTACATCCGGCTGACGGTCGCCACGGCCTGGGCCACGTAGTCCAGATTGCGCTGGCTCAGTGCGGCCACGCAGATGCGGCCGGTGCCCACGGCGTAGATGGCGAACTCATCGCGCAGGCGGTCCACTTGCGACCTGGTCAGTCCCGAGTACGAGAACATGCCGGCCTGGCGCTGGATGAACTCAAATTCCGGCGAGCCCAGCGTGGCCAGCCGCTCGACCAGGCCAGCGCGCAGGGCGTGGATGCGCTCGCGCATTTCGGTCAATTCCTGTTCCCACACATCGCGCAGTTCCGGGCTGGTCAGCACGCCGGCCACCAGTGCGGCGCCATGCGTGGACGGGCTGGAGTAGATGGTGCGGATGATGCGCTTGACCTGTGACTGCACGGCCTTGGCTTCGGCCGCGGTGGCCGAGACCACCGACAGCGCGCCCACGCGCTCGCCATACAGCGAGAACGACTTGGAATACGAGCTGGCCACCACGTAGCTGTCGATGCCTTCGGCAGCGAGCAGGCGCACCGCGTAGGCATCGGCCTCGATGCCCTTGTCGAAGCCCTGGTAGGCGATGTCCACGAACGGGAACAGGTTGCGTTCCTTCAACAGGCCGGCGACCTGCTTCCACTGGTCCTTGGTCAGGTCCGCGCCAGTGGGGTTGTGGCAGCAGGCGTGCAGCAGCACCACCGTGCCCGGTTCGAGTTTTGCCAGATCGGCGAGCATGCCGTCGAAATTCAGGCCGTGGGTCGCTGCGTCGAAGTAGGTGTAATCCACGACCTCGAAGCCGGCCGCGCCGAACACCGCGCGGTGGTTTTCCCAGCTCGGGTTGCTGATGGCGATGGTGGAGGTGGGCAGCAACTTCTTGAGCAGGTCTGCGCCCACGCGCAGCGCACCGCTGCCGCCGACGGTCTGCGAGGTCGCCACACGCCCGGAGGCCACCAGTGCCGATTCGGCACCGAACAGCAGCTCCTGGGTGGCCTTGTCGTAGGCAGCCAGGCCGTCGATGGGCAGATAGCCGCGCGGTTTGGCTTCTTGCGCGAGCTGCTGCTCGATCTTGTGCACGGCGCGCAGCAGCGGGATGCGGCCGTTTTCGTCGTAATAGATACCCACGCCCAGATTGACCTTGTTGGGGCGGCTATCGGCGTTGTAGGCCTCGGTCAGGCCCAGGATGGGGTCGCCTGGAACCTGTTCTACGTTTGCAAAGAAGGACACGGCATGACTCACTGAAGGACGAAAGAGTGGGGTACTTCCGGATCGTTGGCCGCTGCTGGGCCAAACCACTTCATCGTAGCAGGGCGTGGCGGGCGTAGCATGCTTCGTTCCGTACGCAACAATGCGGCCACAGGACGGATGAGGGACACTACGCGCATGCCCAGACTCACCTTGTTGGCCGCCGCGTGCGGCGTGTTCGTTGCGAGCGCCGTTGCGCCCGCCCTGGCCGCCGAGCCCACACCCCAGCTGCTGCCAGCCGTGCAGGTGGATGCCGCGCGCGTGCACGGGGTGGACGACTTCGACCTGCCGGCCTCGTTCACCGTGGTGTCGGCCGACGACGACAACCGCCGCGGCGCGCAGGTGTCCGAGCTGCTGGACGGTATCCCCGGGCTGGTGGCGCGCGACCGCCAGAACTACGCGCAGGACACCCAGCTGTCGATCCGCGGTTTCGGCGCGCGTTCCACCTTTGGCGTACGCGGCGTGCGCCTGCTGGTAGACGGCATCCCGGCGAGCATGCCCGATGGCCAAGGCCAGTTGTCGCACTTCAACGTGCTGGGCGCCGAGCGGGTGGAAGTGCTGCGAGGGCCGTTTTCGGCGCTGTACGGCAACTCTTCCGGCGGCGTGCTGCAGCTGTGGAGCGCCGATGGCAAGCCGGATGATCCATGGCGGCTGCGTGCCACCTACGGCAGCAATGCCACCGTCAATGTGGGCGCGCAGTTGCTCGGGCAGCAGGGCGCGGTGCATTACAACCTGGCCGCCAATCACTTCGAAACCGATGGCTTCCGCGACCATAGCCGCGCCAAGCGCGACTCGGTCAACGCCAAGCTCGGTTTTGATCTGGCGCCCGGCAGCCGGCTGGATCTGGTGCTCAATTATCTCGACGCGCCCGATGCACAGGACCCGCTGGGTCTGACCCGCGCGCAATTCAACGCCGACCCGCGCCAGGCCACATCGGTGGCCACGCAGTTCAATACCCGCAAATCGGTGCGCCAATCGCAGGCCGGGGCGATCTTCACCCAGCAATTCGACAGCCAGACGCTGCGGCTGATGGCCTATGGCGGCCAGCGCAGCGTGGAGCAGTTCCTGGCGGTGCCGGTGGCGGTGCAGCGCAACCCGCTGCACGCCGGTGGCGTGATCGATCTGGACAGCAATTACGAAGGCGCCGACGCGCGCTGGGCGTGGCAGGGGCAGGCGCTGGGCCGGCCCCTGCAGCTCACCGTCGGCGCCAATGTCGATCGCCAACGGCAGCACCGCACCGGCTACGAAAACTTCGTCGGCGCCACGTTGGGCGTGCAGGGCGCGCTGCGCCGCAATCAACGCGATCAGGTCGAAAACGTGGACCAGTTCGCGCAAGCCTGGTGGCAGTGGAGCGACCGCTGGTCGGCACTGCTGGGCGTGCGGCATAGCCAGGTGCGTTTCAAGTCGGACGACCACTACATCGTGGGCCGTAATCCCGACGACAGCGGGCGGCGCGATTATTCGGCCACCACGCCGGTGGGCGGCATCGTGTTCCGCGCCACCGACGATCTGCGTTTTTACGCCTCCGCCGGACGCGGCTTCGAAACACCCACCTTCAACGAGCTGGGCTATCGCAACGATGGCGCTGCCGGTCTGGCGCTGGATCTGGGCTCGGCCACGAGCCGCAACTACGAAGTCGGCAGCAAGTGGCGCGCGCAGAGCGGCGCGGCGCTGCAGGTGGCGCTGTTTCGCGCCGACACCGACGACGAACTGGCGGTGGCCAGCAACACCAACGGCCGCAGCACCTTCCGCAACATCGGCGCCACCCGCCGCCAGGGCGCCGAGCTCAGTTGGCAGCAACCGCTGGGCGCCACCCAGCAAGTGCAGCTGGCTTACACGTTTGTCGACGCCACCGTGCGCGATGGCTATCTCACCTGCGCCAGCAGCGGTTGCGCCACGCCCACCGCACCGGTGGCCAGCGGCTCGCGACTGCCCGGCGTGCCGCGCCAGCAATTGTTCGCGCGTTGGCAGTGGCAGCCGGCGCAGTGGCAGTTTGCCGCCGAAACGGTGGCCTCCGACGCCACCGTGGCCAACGACCTGGCCACCGAACGCGCGCCCGGCTATGCGTTGGTCAATCTGGAAGCCTCGCGCCGCTGGACCACTACGCAGGGTGCGGTGCGTACGTTTGCACGCATCGACAACGCGCTGGACCGGCAGTACGTGGGCTCGGTGATCGTCAACGACGGCAACGGGCGCTATTACGAGCCGGGCCCGGATCGCACGTATACGGTGGGGCTGCAGTGGGATTTTGGTGGCTGAGCAGGCCGTAGCGGTGCGCGTCCAACAACGCGCCCGCTGCCCCGTAGGAGCGCACCCGGGCGCGACGAAGCCGTCCCGATAGCACGCCTCGCTATGCGGCCGCCACAGCAGCGCAGAGGCATCTTCAGTAAAACGCCAGGCCACACCATGCGCGTCATCGATCACGCCCCCGCAGACTGGTTTCTCCTGCGCCAGGACAACCGCTACTGGCTGGACATCAACTGCACGATGTCGGCCACCGGCTTCTCGATCCTGCTGTCGTTGAACGCAACAGAGCTCGCCGATGTGTTGGTAGACGCGCACGCCGCCTGCGCGCAACTGGCGGCGCAGGTACAAGCCAGACCACACGCCTATGCCGTGCGCGATAGCAGCGCCCTGCATGGCAACCGCGTGCTTGCGGCAGTGCAGGCATGGCGCGTCGCAGGAGGTACGACGGCGGCTTGAAGCAGCGTCGCGCTATGCGAAGAAGGCTGTCGTCACTCAACACGTGCGTGATAGTTTGGGCCACTCATTCACTGCAAGGAGCGCAACGATGACAGCCTGGAAGCAAGCGTTGGTTTTTTCGGCGACGGTGGCGTGTCTGCTGGCCTGCAATGTGGCCAGGGCAGACCATATGGACATGCGCATCGTGCACGACTACCCCGCCGGTGCCCCGGCCATCGCACAGATCCATGCCTGGTTGCTGCAGCAACCCAGGCCGAGCGGTCAAACCAGGCAGATGCCGCCGCCAGCCGCTGCCGATTTGGGCACTGTTCGCGTCAGCACCGTCCTTTTCGACAGGCCCGTGGGCACACGCATCGATGCAGCCACCGCGGCACTGCCCCTGCCGTCGCAAGGCCGCCCGCGCGATGAAGTCACCATCGATGCGTGCAACGCCGGTCAGCGTTATCGCTGGGTCTATGTATGGCAGCAGACGCCGGCCGCTGCATGGCAGCTGCGCACCTATCAGATGAAAACCGTTGCCGACTGTGCTGCACCGCCGGATGAGGCGATGCCTGCTTCAGGTAGTTGATTCGGTAGACCCTGAACACCGTTAGAGGCGACACCGCAATCGGGTGGTGCCGCGTTGCAAACGGTGGGGATGCATAACGAGTCGGTTGCTCCATGCAGATGGATTCACCCCGATGGGGGCGGATGCAGGGAATGCTGGAATCTGGCGAAAGCGTTATGGGACGCGTCCCCAGATCCACACATGCCCATCGCGATCCACGGCGGCGCTGCGATCGCGGCCTGCAGCGATCGCGATGGCGGGGGGAAGTCCTGGAACCTTGAGAGGAATGGCGGAATAAGGTTCTGTACCCGCAGAATCCCTGCTTGATGCGCAATTTGAGATGGCGCCAGTCAGCGGCGGTAATGAGCCGAGCTGGTGAGCTTCGTCGTTTCCTGTTGCCCACACGCCACCGTCTGCGTCAAGGAATAAGGCATGACGCACGCCGGCACTGATGGCGACAATGCGTGGGAGACCTTCGATGCGATGCGGTTTGGCCTGGAAGGGGCTGACTCCCCCCGGAGGTGGCTCGACCCCGGTCACGCCGCATTCGTTGTTACCCCAGGCCCAAACATGTCCCTTGCGGGAAAGCGCGAGTGCAAACCCGTTCAACATGCTGATGGATTTGATGGCTGGCAGTCCGGGAATTTTCTCCGGAGTCGGGTGTGGCGCCTCATCGACGTCGAGCGCCCCTTTCCCGTTAGGTCGACACAGGGGCGCTTTCGATCCAGGGTGATAAATGCCTCCAGCCAAGGTGTTCGTGTTTGACAGGCTTCCCCAACCCCAGACCGTGCCGGCCTTATCCAGCGCCAAGCTGTAACGCATGCCGGTAGCCACTGCCTTGATGTTTGCCAGATCCGGAACACGACCATACGGAGAATCCGACCTGCCATCCCACAGGCCGGGCCGGCCCAGTTGACCACAATCGTCCCAGCCCTCGCTCCAGACATCGCCCTGACGATCAACGGCAAGCAAATGTTCCCTGCTCTTGGACGCGTCGACAATATTTGAACGGACATTCGAGGCATCTCGGGTGTGAATATCCGGCCGGCCGCTCAGCTGACTTGCAGCACTCACAGAAGAGACGCTCCAATCGACCAGGCGGCCGTCATCGGTGAGGCCGATGCCCCCGATCAGTGACGATGTGATGTGCCCCATTCGGGTCGCGGCAGGGTCTTCGTCACCGGCGCTTCGCCCTGGATAACTGCGTTCGGGCGCGCCAATACAGTCGGCTGTGGGAAAGGCGTAGTACGACCATAGTCGGCCCTCTGAATCAATAGAAGTCAGCCTGTCCCGTTGGTAAGCAATCGAGACGACGCGCTCAAGCCCAGGGATCTGCCAGGCTTCCGGTCGTGTACTTGGACACTCCAAAATGCTCCGCATCGCGGTGCGAGCATCTTCGGCCTTGCGTGCGCGCTGCTTGTCGACGATGACGCCGAGCACGATGGGAGTCGCGGCGACCAATGCGATGATGATCCAATAAGGTTTGGTGTTCTGCGACAAGAAGGATTGCCCCTTTTCAATGGCATGACCAATAAAGGCATGCCTCCATCTTCAGACCAATATACTTATGTTGCTTCAGGACTGTCGTTCCCAGGAACGGCAACTGCAACTCCATCCATGCTCCTGATAATAACTGTCTGTCTATACGCGCAATAGATGCGAGTCGGACAGTATGGTGTGAGGTAAGCGCCACGATTGCTCCGGGACGAACTACCGTTGTTCTTGACTCTTTAGACGGAGGTGCAGTTGGCGTCGTGTACCCAGGTGCCGGCCTTGTCGACGTAGTAAGTGTGGAACCCTTCAACCTCAATACTGTAGACATCCACACCCAGCAACTTCCCCTCAACGGATTCATCGGTAGGTCGATAAGTCCTTGACTTGACCAAGCCCAACTTGGAACCGTTGAAGTCGAAGTCACTACCTAAGTCTGAGGGCTCGTATAAGTCCGAACTAGGGAGAAGTGGGCGCCAGCCCACACCTGGAGTCTCGGTTTGATAAACAGGCGAGGCGCTGTCTACGCGAAGCTTGCGCCCATCGGTACCTTGTAATTTGTAACCGCGTCGTAGTGCGCCAGCGGCGACCCATCCACGGCCTTTCATCCAGAAAGGGTGATCTTCGGTCACGAAGGTGGGGATCGTGGCCTCCGGCCTATTGGGGTCTACATAAAAGACCCTAACGATCGCTTTGTTCGTATGCTTGATCGTCCTGACCACGGAACGATAAGCCAATTCGCCGCCTTCCTCCGGTTGCGATAGCACCTTGTCGCCGGGCTTGATCGCCTCGATCGCGACCTGGCCCGTTTCCGTCCACACTAACGTGCCGGCGATGAAACCGTTGGACATCGGAATACTCATGTTGTCGCTCTCGATGATGAAGTGGCCTGACATCAAGCGATGGAAGGCACCTAAGGCTTGATCTTCGCAGTTTGCGCGAATGGCGCCCTGCTAAACAGGCGAACATTACGCGAAAAGCACGCTAGCGAGTCAGTCGCTGAGTAGGATGCTTGTGGCGGTATAAGCGATGCTGTCCGGTGACGTCGTATCGAAAGTGTCAGCCGAATCCGGGACGGCCGTTCCCAACATCTCGATGGAAACTTGGTCAGGTGCCGCGGTGTAGACCGTTGCGTCCTATTCCCGCAATGACGCGGTGCAGCGCTCTTCCAAGCAACCAGCCCTGCAGAATCGCAATTTGATGATGACGCAGCGCAACAGCGCTTGACATGACATTGCGCTAGCACTTGCAGGGGTATACACGTTCGCATCGGACCACGCTGCCAGGAGACCATGATGAACGCGCTTGCCTCAACCAAACCGCTCAATACCGACCCGCAGTCCATCTTCAAATCGCGCTACGACAACTTCATCGGCGGTGCGTGGGTTGCGCCGCATGGTGGCCAGTATTTCGACAACACCACGCCGATCAGCGGCAAGGTGTTTACCTCGATTGCGCGCTCCACCGCACCGGATATCGAAGCGGCGCTGGATGCTGCGCACGCGGCAAAAGAGGCCTGGGGCAAGACTTCCACCACCGATCGCTCCAATGTGCTGCTCAAGATCGCCGACCGCATCGAGCAGAATCTGGAATTGCTGGCCTATGCCGAAACCTGGGACAACGGCAAACCGGTGCGCGAAACGCTCAATGCCGATGTACCGCTGTGCGTGGATCACTTCCGTTACTTTGCCGGCGCGATTCGTGCACAGGAAGGCGGCATTTCCGAGATCGACAGCGACACCATCGCCTACCATTTCCACGAGCCGCTCGGCGTGGTGGGGCAGATCATTCCGTGGAATTTCCCGTTGCTGATGGCGTGCTGGAAACTGGCGCCCGCCCTGGCCGCCGGTAACTGCGTTGTGATGAAGCCGGCCGAACAGACGCCGGCGTCGATCCTGGTGTTGATGGAGGTCATTGGCGATCTGCTGCCGCCCGGCGTGCTAAACGTGGTCAACGGGTTTGGGTTGGAGGCCGGCAAGCCGCTGGCCAGCAACCCGCGCATCGCCAAGATCGCCTTCACCGGCGAAACCACCACCGGCCGGCTGATCATGCAATACGCCAGCCAGAACCTGATTCCGGTGACGCTGGAGCTGGGCGGTAAATCGCCCAACATCTTCTTTGCCGATGTGATGGCCGAAGACGATGATTTTCTCGACAAGGCGGTGGAAGGTTTTGTGCTGTTTGCCTTCAATCAGGGCGAGGTGTGCACTTGCCCGTCGCGCGCGCTGATCCAGGAATCGATCTACGACAAGTTCATGGAAAAAGCGCTCAAGCGCGTGGCCGCAATCAAGCAGGGCAATCCGCTCGATCCCAACACCATGGTTGGCGCGCAGGCATCGAGCGAGCAGCTGGAAAAGATTCTGTCGTACATCGACATCGGCAGGCAGGAAGGCGCCGAAGTGTTGATCGGTGGCGAGCGCAACACGCTCGATGGCGAGCTGGCCGAGGGCTTCTACGTCAAGCCCACGGTGTTCAAGGGCCACAACAAGATGCGTGTGTTCCAGGAAGAAATCTTCGGGCCGGTGGTGTCGGTCACCACCTTCAAGGACGAAGCCGAGGCGCTGGCGATTGCCAACGACACGCTTTACGGCCTGGGCGCTGGCGTGTGGAGTCGCGATGCGTCGCGGTTGTACCGCATGGGGCGCGCGATCCAGGCCGGGCGCGTCTGGACCAACTGCTATCACGCCTATCCCGCGCATGCCGCGTTCGGTGGCTACAAGCAGTCGGGTATCGGCCGCGAAAACCACAAGATGATGCTCGACCACTACCAGCAAACCAAGAACCTGCTGGTGAGCTATTCGCCGAAGGCGCTGGGGTTCTTCTGAGGCAATGGCGTGCCGCCTGTTCGGGCGGCACGCTATCAACAGCGCAGGCACGGCGCGCCCGTGTCGAAGGTGTCAGCGTGCCCCGTAGACGACGGCGTGGCCGTTGCGCGCTGCGGCTCGTATCACCCCAACGCAGCTCCTGCACGCAGTCCGTTGTCACGTTGCAACTGCTCGTCGCGTGTCCCGATCGATCAATCGCGCATGCAGCAACGCCTTGCAGGCAGCAGACCCTGCCGCCTGCAGGACGTTGCGATAACCGATGACCGGCTACATCGCCATCGCGCGGTTGGTTTCGCGCGCCGGCTCTTGTTCGATGCCGGTCGGCAGATCCTGCCGCAGTTTCTGCGTGGATTGCTCCAGCGTCTGTTGCACCGCCTGATCGCGATCGATGTAGGCGCGGCGGTGTGCCGGGTCGTCCAGCCTGCCTTCCACCGCAAACAGACCGTTGCCCGCCTTGTTGGGCGTGACGTGGTCGATGCGGGTCAGCCCGCTGATGCTGGCGTCGTGGGTGAGAGTGCCGGCGGCCTGCTCCAGCTCCTTGCGGTCCTTGAACCCGCCCGCAGGACCG
Organism: Xanthomonas sp. Leaf148; assembly: GCF_001423585.1. GTDB lineage: Bacteria > Pseudomonadota > Gammaproteobacteria > Xanthomonadales > Xanthomonadaceae > Xanthomonas. The sequence goes on from NZ_LMOP01000011.1 coordinate 297,808, forward strand.
AGCTTTTCCAGCGCGCCCACTGCCTGTTGGTACATCGCATGCTGCGGATGCGCCTGATCGGACAACAGCGGTTGGCGCGATGATGCGTCACGTTGCTCGGGAGCGGCGGCATGCTCGGGCTGGCGCGGCTGGGCGCCGGCCAGCGCCTTGAAGGTGTCCCGGCCGGCGATGCCGTCATCGCTCAGTTGGTGATCGCGCTGGAATGCCTGCACAGCCTGCAGGGTGCGATCGCCAAACTTGCCGTCGGTGCCCAATGGCTGGCCCTGGGCATCGGTGTATCCCAGCGCGTTGAGGCGTTGCTGCAGCGCTGTGACGTCCGGTCCGTGTTCGTTCTTGCGCAGCACGCCATCGGCCATTGGAGCGGCGCTCACCGCCGCGGCCCCGCCCGGCGCAGCGACTGTGCGGCCATTGCCTGAAATGTCCGTCACCTGGGCCGTACCGGTGAGGTTGGGCTGGGCGTGTTGCGGGCGCTGATCGGTGGTGATCGCGCCGCTGCTGATGTCGCGCACATAGCGCTCGGCCTGTGGAAGGTAGCTGGTGTTGATGTCCACATGCACGTGCTTGCCGAACGCACTGGGATTGCCGTTGTTGAAGCCGCCCTGGATGCCCACCGATTGCCCGTATTCGATGCGCGCACCGGTTTCCAGTTGGGTATTGCGCAGGTCCAGATGCCGGTACTGCGCGATCATTTCGCGGCTCGGGTCGGAGGCCGGCTTGTCGTAGATCTGCACGATCCCGTCGCTGGCATCCACGCGGCCGATATAGCCGCTGGCAATGGCCGGCACCGGCACCGCACTGGCCCCACCGGCCTGCAGCACGAAATCCTTCGACACGTAATGATCGCCATCGCGCGAGACGGTTGCCGCGCCGTTGTAGTTGCCGAGCAGTTCTTCGCGTTCGCCGTTGACGGTGCCGTACACGCGCCCACGCTCGTTACCGCGCGTGGGGTGATGGCGCTCGATGTCTTCGTAGTCGTGGATGTGCTGGACGCCGCGTCCGACCGATTCGACGATGGTGTACCTGGGCATGTGCAATTTCCCTATTGATAGCGAGACAACCAAGAGTGACGGAGTCTGCCCGCAGGCGGGCTAGCCGCCGATCAGCGCAGATGCTGGGTCAACTGCCAGCATTGCTGCGTGTAGTCGAACACATAGGCCTCCGGTGTCCCGACGGTCTTGATGACTTCTTCGTCGGGGGAGAACTCGGCCCTGATGAACTCTGCGCGCATGCGCTCGCCGTCGGGCTTGAGCTCCAGCTTCACCCGCGCCAGTTGCTCGGGCTGCTTGTCGGGCTCGTCGTAGGACCAGCGCGAATCGATCAGGACCAGCCGGAACGGCTCGCCGGGGCGGTCCACAGGCTTGGACGGGTCGCGCAGGTCGCTTTCTTCGACGTGTGGGGCACTGTAGGCCGCGCGTACCGCCGGATCGGCGACGATCGCTTCCAGAAACGCAGAGAAGCCGTCTTCGGTTTTCTCGCAGGCTCCCTGGGGCAGCGCGGGGCGCTGTGCTGCCGGGGTGGCCGGAGGTGCCGGTTCCGGGGCGGCGGTTGTCGTGGCCGTGGAGGTCGGCGCAGCGGGATCGGCGGCGGCAGTGGACTCGGGCGCCTGACAGCCTTGCAGTAGCAGGGCAAGCAGGGCGGCGGTGAGCAGGCGTTGCTTCATGGTGTGGTTCCTTCCGTATGAGCGTTAAAGCGCACAGTGACCAGCACCACGTGACGCGCAGGCGTCGGGCGGATGCGGATGGCGCACAAAGGCGGAGTGTACGAGTGGCATGTGAGGGCGGCGACTATCGGCTGCGTCCGCGCGGCCGGCGCCTCTTGCGAGTGCCGCCATGTCTGCGCTCCATGCGGCTGTGGGGAGCGGGCTCACGCGCAGGCTGCGTGGTTGTCCGGTGCTCGGATGATGGTTGATCGCGGATACGGCCGAATCTGACTTGCCTCCTGCCGCTTGACCTCAAGCGGTACAGGCCCCCTGCAGAACACCTGGGTGGCTACGACCGTTCCGACCGACACACGCGACAGCCACATCCACTGTCGTATGCATGCGCGCCAGCATGACTGCGAGGGGCGTATCGTGCGCGATATGGCAGCCTGACGCGGCCATTGGAGGCGGATGATGCACGGCACGATCACCCAGACGGACCTGCCATTGCAGGTCATGGCCACGCTGCCAGCATTACAGCTGATCGACACGCTGCGTGCGCGGCACGGCGATCTGCTGTTCCATCAATCCGGTGGGTGTTGCGATGGCTCGTCGCCGATGTGCTTTGCGGTCGGCGACTTCATCGTTGGTGATCACGACGTGCTGCTGGGTGAGATCGGCGGCGCATCGTTCTACATCAGCGCGCCGCAATTCGAGTACTGGAAGCACACCCAGCTGATCATCGATGTGGTGCCAGGCCGTGGTGGCATGTTCTCGCTGGAAAATGGCGAAGGCGTGCGATTTCTGGTGCGCTCGCGGCTCTTCAGCGATGACGAATTCCGCCGTCTGCAAGCGGCGGGGCGGGCCTAGCGTCGCCAGGCATGCCCCGCGACCGCGCCGGTGTCAGTGCTCGGCTGCCGGTGTGCTGCCCGGGGTCTTGGCAGGGGTGTCGTCATCGGCCGGGATCAAGCGGCCTGGTGCATCGCCTGCACCGCGATCCTCATACTGCTCGGCATCGCGCTTGCCGTGCTGTTCGCCCGGTTGGGTGGGTTGGTCGCGTAAGGGGTCGCGGGACATGGCGCCGCTCCTGGTGTCTGGATGGGCTGCCAGTTCAGCGCGTGCGCGGTGAAGGGCACGCAAATCGCACGATATAAGCGGATTTCTCACGTCTGGATCACGGCAGCGGCGCTACTGATGTGGGCCCTCAACGCTGCACCGTGGAGCAGACCATGCGCCCCCAGGACCGCCGTCCCGACCGTCGCCTGTTCAGTGCGCAGGTGGAGCCTGCAGCGGCCAAGCGGACCCATCGCAAGCGACCGCCAGTCGATGCAGTCGGTGTGGCGCAGGACTTCCAGTGCTACAGCCTGGTCGATTACCAGCGCCGCCGCCGCCGCGGCGGGCCCACCTGGCGCGATCTGTCGCCGGCCTATGCGTTCGCCCGTCTGACCCACGCTGCAGACTGGCCGCGCGGCAATGATGCGCACTGCGAGCAGGCGCTGGCGGCGCAGTGGGACAGCATGCGCGGCAATTCGCGCCTGGACTGGCCGCATGCGCGCACCATCGTCGAGGACGCGTGGCTGGCGCTGGATCATATTCCCGACGCAGCCATCCACGGAGCGGCGCACTGATGGCACGACCGATCTGGACCGGAACCCTCTCGTTCGGCTTGCTCAATGTGCCGGTAGCGTTGATGTCCGGCGAGCGCAAGGTGGACCTGCACTTCCGCATGCTCGACTCACGCGACAAGAAGCCGATCCGCTTCGAGCGCGTCAACGCCGATACCGGCGATGAAGTGCCGTGGAAGGAGATCGTCAAGGCATTCGAGTACGACAAGGGCAGCTACGTCATCGTCGAAGAGCAGGACATCCGCTCGGCGTCGCCGGAAAGCCACGAGACGGTGGAGGTGGAAACCTTTGTCGATGCGGCGGACATCGACCCGCGCTATTTCGAAAAGCCTTACATCCTGGTGCCAGGCAAGAAGGCCGAAAAAGGCTATGTGCTGCTGCGCGAAACGCTGCGCGACACCGGCAAGGTGGGTATTGCCAAGGTGGTGATCCGCACCCGCGAATACCTGGCCGCGGTGATGCCGCAGGGTGATGCGTTGATCCTGTTGCTGCTGCGCTATCAACAGGAAGTGGTGGACCCGCAGGACTTCAAATTACCGGCCGGTGCGGTGGGCGAGTACCGCATCACGCCCAAGGAACAGGAGATGGCCAGGCAGTTGATCGAGTCGATGTCCGGCAGCTGGCAGCCGGAGGACTATCACGACGAATTCCGCGGCAAGCTCGAGAAGATCCTGCGCAAGCGCATCCAGGAAAAGGGTGGCACCACGCAGGTGGAGGTGGAGCCCACCAAGCATGAAGACGCCACCACCAACGTGGTGGATTTCATGTCCTTGCTGCAGAAAAGCCTGCAGGCCAATACGCGCACACCGGCGAAGAAGACCGGCACAGTTGGCTCGAACGCAGCGTCGGCCAAGAAGGCCACAACCAAGAAGGTCGCCAAAAAAGCCACCAAGAAGACGGCGAGCAAGGCGATCAAGAAAACCGCGGTAAAAGCCGCACCGCGCCGCAAGGCCGGCTAGCCGATGGGCCGGCACGACCACGCCACCAAGCGCAGCCCAACGCAGGCTACCTGGCGCACGCGGGCACTGGAGTTGGACGGCGCACGCGATGCGCCGTGTCCGACCGAATTGCGCGCGCAGCTCACGCTGTTGCGCGAGCAGGCCCCAGACGGCGATGGATGGCTGCATGAAATCAAATGGGATGGATATCGCCTGCTGGCCGACCTGGTCGATGGCCGTGTGCAACTGCGCTCGCGTAACGATCAGGCATGGACCGACCGCTTCCCAGAGGTAGTGAGCGCGCTGCAGGCGTTGCCGGTGCGCGACGCACGCCTGGATGGCGAGCTGGTGGTGCTGGATGCGCAGGGACGTAGTGATTTCTCCGCATTGCAACGGGCGCTGGATGGCAGCGCGCAGCAGCCGCTGCGCTATCTCGTGTTCGATCTGCTCGGTGTGGCCGGCGTCGATCTGCGCGACACGCCGCTGCTGCAGCGCAAACAGCTGCTGCGTGCATTGCTGGGCGACACCCCGGGCACGTTGGCTTACAGCGACCATGTGATCGGACGCGGGCCGGAGGTATTTGCGGCCAGTGCCGACAAGGGCTGGGAAGGCATTGTCAGCAAGCGCGCAGATGCGGCGTATCACGGCGGCCGCGGTGCGGATTGGGTCAAGACCAAGCACGAAGACAGCGACGAGTTTGTGGTGGTGGGATACACAGATCCCAAGGGCACGCGCAGCGGCTTCGGTGCGTTGCTGCTTGCACAACTGGACGGCAAGGCGCTGCGTTACGTTGGCCGCGTGGGCACCGGTTTCGATGACGCATTGCTGGGCAAGATCACCACGCAACTGCGTGCGCTGCACAGCGACACCGCCACGTTGGAACTGCCATCGCATCTGCCGGGCCGTCCGCGCGATGTGCACTGGGTGCGGCCTGCGCTGATCGCCGAAGTGGCATTCCGTGGCTGGGCCAAGCAAGGGCTGTTGCGGCAGGCCGCGTTCAAGCGGTTACGGCACGACAAACCCATGACCGATCTAGGTGGCGACCGCGCTGCACCCGCCAAGCGCGCGACCAAGACACGCACTGCGGTAGCGAAATCGAGCGTGGCGACACGGGATACTGCGACCAAAAAAGTCTCCAGGACCACCAGCAGCGTTGCGAGCACGGCCACACCCAAACGCGCTGCCAAGGCAGCGTCCAAGAGCAGGACATTCATAGCATCGAGCGTCACCAGCACTGCATCGGCCACGTCGAAGAAGACAGCGGCGGCGCTGCCTACCGACGGCGTCACCATCACCCATCCCGAGCGTGTGGTGTTTCCTGCGCTGGGCATCAGCAAGGGCGAGGTGGCGGCCTACTACCGCGCCGTCGCACCGCTGGTGTTGCTGGAAGTTGCGCGCCGGCCGCTGTCGTTGCTGCGCTGCCCCGATGGCGTGGGAGGCGACTGTTTCTTCCAGAAGCACCAGGGTCGGCAACTGGGCGCGCATATCGAGGCGATTGCGCTCAAGCAGAAAAGCGGCACTGAGGAGTATTTGTATATCGAGGATGCAGCCGGCTTGCTCGAGCTGGTGCAGATGAACACGCTGGAGCTGCATCCGTGGGGGGCGTGCATCGACGACCCGGAGCATCCGGACCGCCTGGTATTCGACCTGGATCCGGGCGAACAGGTCGCCTGGTCCGCCGTGGTGGCTGCCGCGCGCGACATCCGCAACAAGCTGCGCGCGGCGGGACTGGAAAGCGCAGTGCGCTTATCCGGCGGCAAGGGGCTGCATGTCGTCGTGCCGATCGTGCCCGATGCCAGCTGGGAGCAAGCGCGCGATTTCTGTGAGGCATTCGCGCAGGCGCTGGCCACACAGGCGCCGGAGCGTTACGTGGCCACCATGAGCAAGGCCAAGCGGCATGGGGTGATCTTTGTCGACTGGCTGCGCAACGGCCGCGGCAACACCAGCGTGTGTTCGTGGTCGCTGCGCGCGCGCGAAAAGGCCACCGTCGCCGTACCGCTGCACTGGGAAGAGCTCGGCAAGATCAGCGGGCCGGATGTGTTTCCGATCGACAAGGCCGTGCAACGTGCCAAGCGACAGCGTAGTGACCCGTGGGCGGAGGTGCGGGCAGTGAAGCAGCGGTTGCCGACAAGCGAGGGCAAGCGCTAACGATTGATACGACGATTGTGCAGTCGCTACGCAGAAGCAGTGCGGCGTAGGAGATACGCGTACTTCCCGATGTCGAAGCATCGTGCCCGCTCAAGCAAAGACTGCTGCCGTGTTATGGCCCGCTGAAAGAAGGGCGAACAGCGGTGGCAGACAACGCCGCCATTGCTTATTGCCCGGCATGCACGCAGCAAAACCAATGCGGCCAAGCGCTTTTACCGATTCCCAATTCTCCATTCCCCGATTCAAGGAGACACAGCGTTCTCGCGCGTCACCCGGCTCAACGCATCGCCGCTGATCTCGGCAATCGAATGCGTGCCGGTCAGCGTCATCGCCACGCGCATTTCCTTCTCGATCAAAGTCAGCAAATTTTCTACTCCAGCCTGGCCGCCGGCCGCCAGCGCGTAGACGAATGCGCGGCCCAACAACACCGCATCGGCGCCGAGCGCGAGCATGCGCACCACATCCAGCCCACTGCGGATGCCCGAGTCGGCCAGGATCTTGAGCTGCCCCTTCACCGCATCGGCAATGGCCGGCAACGCGCGTGCGCTGGACAACACGCCATCGAGCTGGCGTCCACCGTGGTTGGACACCACGATGCCGTCGGCGCCGAAGCGCACCGCATCGCGCGCATCGTCCGGGTCCAGGATGCCCTTGATCACCATCGGCCCGGTCCAGAACTCGCGGATCCATTCCAGGTCTTTCCACGCAATCGACGGGTCGAAGTTGGCGCCGAGCCAGCCGATGTAGTCCTGCAAGCCGGTGGGGCTGCCGCGATAGGCCGAGATGTTGCCCAGATCATGCGGTTTGCCGAGCAGGCCCACGTCCCACGCCCAGCGCGGATGCGTCACCGCCTGCAGCATCCGTCGCAGCGATGCATTGGGCCCGCTCATGCCCGAGTGCGCATCGCGGTAGCGCGCGCCCGGCGTGGGCATGTCCACGGTGAACACCAGCGTGGTGACGCCGGCCGCCTTGGCGCGCTCCAGCGCATTGCGCATGAAGCCGCGATCCTTGAGCACATACAGCTGGAACCACATCGGCCGGCTGATGGCCGGCGCCACCTCTTCGATTGGGCACACCGACACCGTGGAGAGGGTGAACGGGATCCCGCGCGCGGCCGCCGCACGTGCGGCCTGCACTTCGCCGCGCCGCGCATACATGCCGGTGAGCCCGACCGGTGCCAACGCCACTGGCATCGCCAGGGTTTCGCCGAACAGCTCGGTGCTCAGGCTCAGGTCGGACATGTTACGCAGCACCCGCTGGCGCAGCGCGATATCGGCCAGATCCGAGACATTGCGCCGCAGCGTGTGCTCGGCATACGCGCCGCCATCGATGTAGTGAAACAAGAAGGGCGGCAAGCGCGCCTGCGCAGCGGCACGGTAATCGGAAGCGGCAGAAATGATCATCGAAGACGGACGACAGCTGCGGGGTAGCCGTTGAGTGTAAGGCGATCGGTGTGTTGCGGGGATGGGCTGCGCGTCTGTTGGTAGCAACGCGTGTCTTACAACGGCCACGCTGTTCGTCAGCGTGGTGATGGCCTTGTCGTTCGCAACGCGCCATGCGTCGCTCGGCGGAGAAGGTTGTCAGCGGTCATAGGACGCAAGCGCGGGCAGGTCCTCCGCCGCGCTATGCAGCCGCCACAAAATGCCCATGGAATCCCAGCGGAATCGCGTAAGGCAGCCATGCCTGCGCGATCGGCCCGGCATCGATGTGCTGTGCGTCCAGCACCATCAACCCGGTGCGTGCGCGCTGGGTGTCGAGCACCGTTCCCACCAGCCAGCCCTGGTCCGGGCGCGTGCTGCCCGGCTTGGCGACGAACACATGTTCTTCGGCCAGCACATGCGAGCCGTAGCGGTGCACCTGGCGGCGGTCGCGTTCCAGGTCGTAGCCGGCCACCGCGTTGAGAAACGGCGACTGGTTCGGGCCATCGATGCACGGCGCATACAGACGTGCGCCGTGCGTGCGTGGGGTGCGGTGGTCGAACAGCGGCAGTTCCAGGTTGTCCACCGGATGCACCTGCCAGTGCGCGCGGCCGCTGGCCAGATCCAGATGCAGGCTGCGTAACTGCACCGCTGCCGGCGTGGCGTTCGGGTCGCCGTGCATGGCCGCGCGCATCGGCGAGCGGGCTTCTTCCGGATCGGTGTGCACGATGGCGCGCACCACGATACGGTCGTGCTGCGCGTAGGCATCGGCAAAGTGATAGGCCACCGCAAAGTCGGCCTCGAACCAGCGCGGTTGGTCCAGTGCATCCTTGGGCACCACCGCAATCCGGCAGGGGGCATCCGGGGTGAAGCGCATTTGCTCGAAGAACGCGCCGTCGCCGTCCAGCCGCCGATACGGCGCCATGACCAGGATCAGATGGCGATCGGTCATCGCAAAGCTGTGCATGTAGGCGGGCGCGTCGGTCTGCAGCAGCTGCACGTTGCGCAACGTGGCATCGGCGCCCAGGTGCCAGAGCACCACGCCGGTGGAGCCCACCACGCTGATCGAGCCGACATTCCAGACGCTGCCATCGTGGTCGGTCAATGGGTGCGCAGAAAACGGCATCGCCGCCAGATCCTCGCGCCAGGTGACCGGGCCGATGGTGCTTAGCGCGTCGGGGTCCAGTTCGATCGCCGAGCCGGCTTCCCATAGCGCGAACAGGCGGCCGTTGAGCATCGTCACCGAGATATTGGCGGTGTTGACGTCGTCGTTGTTGCGCGCCGGCTGCATGTTCGGCACGGAGGTGCCGGCCGCGCGATACAGAAAGCGCCCGGCCTGCTGCTCCTGGGTGAACTTGTGGGTGGCCACCATGCGCCCGCGGTGCTGCACCTGCCCACCGCCCAGCTGCCAGCGGTGCACCATGCCGTCGCCGTCGAACCAGTGTTCGTAGCGAAACCCGGCGCGCTCGGTCCAGGCCGGGCCATTGCGATACAGGCTGCCTGCCAACCCCTCGGGCAGTGCGCCCTGCAGCGTTGCGGTGGCCGGCCCCAGGGTGGGGCTGGTGACGCTACGCCAGCCCAGCAACCACGGCGTGCGTTGCAACTGCGCCTGGAATGCGGCCGCTTCTGCGGCGTGTGCAGGCAGGCTGCGCAAGGCAAAGCCGCCCAGCGCAGCGCTGCCGGTGGCGGCCAGTAACGATTGCAGGAAGCGGCGGCGGTGCATGCATGGCTCCTTTCGCGCGTGGGCCTCAGCGCATCTGCACGCTGAGGCGTTTGCCGCTGGCCGGCAGGTCGAAGACGATTTCGTCGAAGCCGGGTTTACGCATGCCGGTGGGGTTGTTGCTGAAGCCGTAGCCTTCCACCGGCATGCCGATCAGGTTGGTGTCCAGCTTGCCGTTGGCGTTTTCGTCGTGATTGACCATCACCGCGTAGCGCCCGGGCGCCAGATTCTTGAACTGGATATGCGGCGCGCTGCCGGTGATCGGCACCGTCTGCGCCTGCACCGGGGGTTGGGCGTTGTCCAGTTGCGCGGCGGTGGCGATCACCGCAATCCGTAACTGGCCCTGTTGCGAGCGCAGGCCGCTAATGCCCACGTCCAGATCGGCGGCGTTGACGGCAGCGCTGCCAAGCAGGCTGACCAAGGCGACAACGGCGTAAGTGCGGGCAAGCATGCAACTCTCCTGGCAACGATGGGGGATGCGGCGCGCGCAGCCCGATGGTACGCAGCGCGCCGACCCGGCAGCGGTGGCGGCTGTCGCAGATCGGCCGATGCGGCAGCGACACCAGACAGTGCGGCACTGCTCCTGTGTACATGCGGCGCAGGCCGAACCGGTGTGCGAGCGCGCGAAGCCCTGCAGCGTTGCAGGCGCTGCTGCCAACTCACCACACCAGCGGCAGCAAGCGACGGCTCTGCGCGGCATAGGCCGGGTAGGCAACCGGGAAGGCGCGTTGCAGTGCGGCTTCTTCGATCCGGATGCGATGCAGGAACGCCAACGTCACCGGCACCACGATCGCCACCACCGACAACGCATTGCCCATGCCCAGCGCCAGCCCGTAGAAGGCCATCAGCGCGCCGGTATAGGACGGGTGACGCAGCAGGCGATACGGCCCGCTGCGCACCAGTTGGTGGTCCGGCTGGATGGTCACATCCACCGTGAACCAGCGTGCCAGCACCTGGATGGCCCACCCCCGCAGCGCCAACCCGCCGCCGATCAAGGCGCAGCCGGCCCACTGCAGCGGCGCGTGCCAGCTCTGCGGCCAATGCGCCAGCCCGCTATAGGCCAGCGCCACCGCAATGGCCACCGCCGCATACAGCACCCGCCACAACTGCTGCAGCGTGCCCTGATCGTGCGCGCCGCCATCGCTGGCGCGGCGACGGCGGCTGAGCAGCACTTCATAGCCGCCCCAGATCAGATTGAGTGCGAGAAACAGACTGGACGCAGACATGGCGTAACTCCGTGGCGATGGGGTGGGTTGGTGATGCCAGTGTGCGCAGGCGCTGCACCCGGCACAGGGGCCGCAGGTCATCGATCCCACCTGCCGGAAGTCACTTTCTGCAGGCGCACCATTGCCGAGCGGCCACGCGGCGGTCAGCATCGCCGTATGACATCCCCCCTGCGCGACATCGCCAAACCGCTCAACCTGGCCGGCATGCTCACCATCGCGGCGGTCATGCTGTCGTTCGGTCCGGAGCTCTCACCGTCTGCGCGATGGCGCTGGGCCACCTTGATTGGCTTCACCCTGGTGTTCCTGTTGCGCTACCTGCTGCCGCCACGGCCGCTGCCGCAGCGGGGCGCCCTGTTGCTGCAGGCACTGCTGGCGGTGGCCTTGGTCTGGCTGGAGCCGCGCACCGGGACCTCGCCGGTGTTGCTGGTGCTGGTGGTCGCGCAGGCGGCGATACGCTGGCAACCGCCGCAGGTGCTGGCGCTGATGCTGGTGATCAATGCGGCCACGTATGCGATTTTCGTGCAGGCGCATCTCCCGCGCCCACTGCTGATGGTGACCATCTACACCAGCTTCCAGGCCTTTGCCGCGCTGACCGCCAACTACGCGCGCAGTGCCGAACGCGCGCGCGATGCGCTGGCCTACGTCAACGCCGACCTGCTGGCCACACGCGCGCTGCTGGCCGACAGCGCACGCGATGCCGAACGCCTGCGCCTGGCGCGCGAGCTGCACGATGTGGCCGGGCACAAACTCACCGCCATGCGCATCAATCTGCGCCTGCTCAGCGCCGACCCCGCGTTGGCGCAGCGCGACGACATTGCGGTGCTGGAGCAGCTGTCTGCCGAACTGCTGGCCGACATCCGCAACGTGGTGCAGTCCATGCGCGACGATCGCGGCCTGGACCTGCAAACCGCGTTGCGCGCGCTGGCCGCACCGTTCCCGCGCCCGGCGCTGCGCCTGCGCATCGACCCGGATGTGCGCATCACCGATGCCCGCGTGGCGGAGTTATTGCTGCGGCTGGTGCAGGAGGCGCTGACCAATGCGGTGCGGCATGCCGATGCCGATGAAGTCGCGGTGCATCTGCAGTGCGAGAACGCGCAGCTGCGCGTGGACATTCAAGACGACGGCCGCCGCGCCGAGTGCATCCGCGAAGGCAACGGCATCACCGGCATGCGCGAACGCCTGGCGGCCCTGCACGGCCACCTCGATCTAGGCCTCACCCCCACGGGCGGGATGCATCTGACTGCGAGAGTTCCGCTATGAGTTCACTTCGAATCGCCCTGGCCGACGACCAGATCCTGGTCCGCGCCGGCTTGCGCGCCTTGCTGCAGCAGCAAGGCGTGGAGGTGGTCTGCGAGGCCGACGACGGCCAGGCATTGCTGGATGCGCTCAGTGTCACCGCGGTGGATGTGGTGCTCAGCGATATCCGCATGCCTGGCGTCGACGGCATCCAGGCGCTGGGGCAACTGCGCGCCCGCGGCGACCGCACCCCCGTGCTGCTGCTGACCACCTTCGACGACAGCGACCTGCTGTTGCGCGCCACCGAAGCCGGCGCGCAGGGCTTCCTGCTCAAGGACGCCGCCCCGGAAGACCTGCGCGATGCCATCGCCCGCGTCGCTGCCGGCGAAACCCTGCTGCAACCGGTCAGCACCGACCCGGTGCGCGCGCGTTACCAGTTCCGCGACCAACAGGCGCCGAGCGAGACCTTCAGCGAACGCGAGGTGGCGATCCTGCGCCTGCTGGCCGGCGGCTATTCCAACAAGGAAATCGCCCGCACCCTGTTCCTGGCCGAAGGCACGGTGAAGAACTACGTCTCCACCATCCTGGAAAAGCTCGGCACCCGCGACCGCACCCGCGCGGTGCTGAAGGCGATCACCTTGCGGGTGATCTGAGGGCGGGGAGTGGGTGCGAGTGCCAGGCGAAGTGGGGGCATGAGGCTTCGCCCGTACCCTCATCCGCCCCTGCGGGGCACCTTCTCCCGATGGGAGAAGGGAGAGCTCCCTCCCGATGGGAGAAGGGAGAGCTCCATGGCGACCGGGAAGCCTGTCGTCTGCTTCCGGTTGACCAAGGCTGATCAGCATGTCGATGGGGGAATCTTCTGCTGTCGAGGAGAGAATCTTCTTCTGTCGAGGAGCTAGGGGGGGAGCCTAAAGCCCCTCTCCTGCGGGAGAGGGGTTGGGGTGAGGGTACGGGGCGAAGCCACCCGCGGAATCTGACGACACGGAGCTTCGCCCTCAACCTCGCCCATCCCCGCGGAGCAGCTTCGCGCAAAGGGAGAAGTGACAGCCCAGCAGCCAGTCCGCATGGCTCGGTGCCAGCGGCCAGTCACTCCAGTTTTGCCACTTGGTTGACCTAAGAGCTGCACCTAAATGCCCCTTTGCCCACAGGTCACGCAGCTGTGGCGAAGGCAGGCAGCGACGCCAAGCGTGCCGGTCCGTCAACCAGCCCGCACTCCGCACGGCTGCTCTATCTAGCTGTTTCAAAAAGGGTTTCCAGAATCCGTCAGCTTCCACCAGCAACCGTAAGGTTGCCGTCAGGTCTGGCGAGCGGCCACGTACCAAGGTGATCCGGCGGCCACTGGCGCCGCCCGGAAACGCGCCGCGCTCCGGTCTGCTGCGGAGTCCGTCATGCGCCAACCCCGATCCGTCGCTGTGCTTCTCGTTCTGCTCGTCATGGTGGGCTGGTCGGGTCCAACGCAGGCCGAACTGCCCGCACCCTGGGCCCAGGCCGCATTGCTGACCAAGCCGTCGGCGGTCGACCCTGTTCTGCGCATGGTCTTCGGTCCTGGCGAGCTGGACAGGCAGCGCGCCGCAGCCCGCGTCTGCGACAAAGATGCCTGCAATCCGCTCGGCCCCGACGCGTCCCCGGCCTGGTTATGACCACCGCAGGGAGCGAGCAACCACCGGCAGGCAAACAGCGGTCTGTCAGGGTTGCCGGGAACCGGCGGACCCATAGCGTCTTTTCCAAACACGCAGACCGGCACGACAGTGCGCTCCCGGTGCCGACCGTCTGTCTGCGCCGACTGGCACCTCGGTATCCAACGTCGCCGGTGTGACTGACCAGCAGCGGCGCTTGCCAGCAGTGAGCGCATCACGGCTCAGCGCCCTGACGGTCGCCCCCATTGCGCGTCCCTTCTCGCTCGACCGTTCAACCTAGCCGAGCGGCATATCGCCTGGCAGCGAACTGCCAGACCGCGTGCAGCAGCAGATGAGGAGCGAGTAAAAAATCACTGCGCGACCACCAGGCGGGCGCGGCCGGTGCTCAGAATCGGGCGCGTACCACACGCTGCCGGTCCCTGCGCGCCGTCCACACCGACCTGGCAGCCGCTCGCTACGTCTGGTTAGCCGTTCTTATTCTCGGGGCGGACGTTCCTGCGGGTTGATCTTTGGATCGTTGCCGACCTGGGGATCGCAACTGAACCAGACTTTATTTCCTTTCTTGTCCTTGCGGCTTGGGTCTTCAACGATGAGAGTCAGAAAGATCAGTGTGGGGACGCTATTGGCGTTGACGACCGAGACGCTGCGGCCGCCGGAGGCAATCAAGGGTTCACTGATCTGTTTGAACGCGTCGGTCGTCAGCAAACTCTTGATCTTGAAATGCTTGGGAACAACGTCTTCATCGAAGTGATAAGTCAACGTGGATATGCCGTCGTCCTTGTCGACAATCAGCAGATCCGGAGCAAAGCTGTAGAAATATTCGCCAGCGCCCGTGTTTCCTCCGAATCCCACCCGAGCAACCGTGAGCTTGATACTGAAGTCCGTCATGACTTGTCCTGTTCCTTGAGAAGCGGGGCATAGAAGGAGACAAACCCCGGGTGGCGGTAGCCCGCTTGGTACAGCCATCCGAGCTGTTGCGTAACAGCAGTGCGCTGGCCCAGATGCACTTGGGCGCGAATCCAGGGGTCGAGCAGGTTCTTGTCGCGGCTGTTGCCGATGTCCTTGCCAAACAGCGTCACCGCGCGCTGCCATGCAGCACGTGCGCCATTGTCATCGCCCGCTGCTGCGCGTTGTTCGCCCTGCCAGACCAGCGCGAGTGCCAATGTCGAAATAGCCGACAGATCGTCCGGCTTGGCTTGATGCAGTGCATCCACGCGCGCCACGATCTGATCCAGGCTGCCCGCATGAGCGGCCTGGATGTGGTGCAAGCGCAACGCGATGATGGCATCCAGCAATTCCCAGTCGGGCAGCGGCTGCGACTGCTGCAGCAGGCTGGCCATGGTGTGACGCGCCTGCCCCAATTGCTGCGTGGCCTGCGCAGACTGCCCGTCCAATGCGGCGATCCAGCCGGCCTGCGTATAGGCATGCCCCAGATCGCTGCGCCAGGTCTGATTGTCCGGCTGCAAGGCCACCAGCGGCTGCAGGATGCGTACGCTGTCCTGCGCGTCGCGCTGCGCCTGGGGCAGATGACCCTGCACCAACGCCAGATTGGACACGCGGATCAACGACACCGCCAGACGTCGTCGCCAGGCATCGGCGTTGGGGTCCTTGGCGACCAGCACGCGCAGCATCGCGATTTGATCGCGATACCCCTGCTCTGCAGGCGCCAGTAAGCCCTGGTTTTCCTGCGCCAGGCTCAGCCCGGACAAGCTGTCGATCAATTCGTAGCGCAGTGATGCATTGTCCGGAGCGCGCGCGCTGAGCACCCGCTTGAGCGCGATGTCGCGCGCAAAAAATCCGATCGCCGTTGCGACATCGCCCTGCGCGTTGGCCAGCATGCCGAGATTGTTGAGCGCGTACGACAGTTCCAGCTGCCAGTGAGGATCGGCCGGCACGCTGCGCACCAGCCACTCGCTCGCGGCCAGATATTGCGACCAATGGGCGTGCGCCAGCGCGAACTGCTTCTTGCGATAGGCCATATTCCCCAGCCAATACGCGGCCTGGCCGGTTTCCGCATGTGCATCCAGCATGTCGGGTGCGCGCAGGCGTGCCTGCTCGGCGGTGGCGGCCGCACGTGTAAACGCCGCCTGCGCCTCGTCCAACTTGCCCTGGTTCATCAGCACTTCGCCGGTGGTCCGCAGGGCCCGGGCGTGGTTGATCAGATCGCCCGGTTGCATGCTGGCGTTGGGCAGATCTTCCAGATAGCGCAGCGAGCGGCTGCCTACGCTGTCGAGCAGCTTGAGATTGCCTACGGTGCGCAACTGCTCGGCCAGATCGCCCAGCATGTAGCTCACCAGTTGCTGGGCCTGATCGCGGCGCTCTTCTGCCACTTGCTGGGCCTGGCGCGCCTGCCAACCGAGCAGGAGCGATGCGCTGGCCAGCACCACCAACAAGGTGGCGGCTGTTGCATACAGGCCGCGGCGGCGTTGCTGCGAGCGTTCGCAGGCACGCAGGAACGCCACATCCACCGCATCCAGATCCTGCGGCATGCGCCGTGCGGCTTCGCGCGCTTCGCTCAACGGGCGCCCGCTGTTGAGCAGGTGATCGGTGCGCCGGCCCTCGCTTGCCCAGCGCTGCGCGGCCAGCTGCAGGCGCTTGCGTGCCTGCAGCAGTCGGCGGTTTTCGTGGATCCACTCGGCCGCGCGTGGCCATTGCCGCAACAAGGCTTCGTGCGCCACCGCAAACCCCGGCTCGCCGGCCACCAGTTCGCTGACAAACAGCCGCGCATGCACGAAGGCATCGACCAGCGCATGCGCTGCACCGTCGGCCGGCAATGCCGACCAGGGTGCACGGCGTGCGGTCACCGCAGCGCTGTCGGGGTGGATGACGCTCAGCTGTGTCAGCACCTCGCCAAGCGCTGCCTGCGCGGCGGCCGGCAAGGCACGAAAGGTCGCTTCGGCATGGTGCGTCAACGCGCCTTCCAATCCACCCAAGGCGCGGTAGGCCGCAAACGTCAGCAGGCCATCGTCGCTGCGCTGCGCGTGTAGCGCATGCAACAAATGCTGCAACAACGGCAACGCATCGGGCTGGCGTGCGGTGGCGTCGCGCAGTACATCGTCCAGGCGGCTGACGCTGTCGTGCTCTTCTTCGAAGCGCAGCCCGGCCATCGCCGCGGGCACGCGAATGATCTGGCCGATCTCGCCGTCGCGCGGCGGCAGCAGATCCACATGCCCGTCGCCGCGTTTGAGTTCGACGATGTCCGGCAAGGCATCGATCAGCCGCGGATAAAAGTCGCTGCGGGTCAGCAGTAACACCGCCACATGCGCGCTGCTGCACAGCGCCTGCAATACAGCGGCCAGCGCGCTGCGGTCGGCATCGGTGATGCCGGGTGCGGCCACCATGGCTTCGGCATGGTCGATCACCAGCAGCAGATGCCGCTGGGTCTGCGCGCTATCGCGTACCGGGGCGCTATACCGTAGCGCTTCGACGATTGCGGCATGCAGCGGGGCAGGGTGTTGCAGCCACTCGGCAAGCCGTGCCAGTTGCGCGGGCGAGAACACCGCGCGCTCGGCGATTGACCAGTCGCCGAGTGCGCGCGCGAGCGTGTCTTGCACATCGCCGCCACGGCATTGCGCCAGATTGCAGTACGTCACCGCCACCGCTTCCAGCCCATCCAGCCCGCCGGCGTGCGACAGCAACGGCACCACGCCGGCCCGCAGCAACGAGGTCTTGCCGCAGCCGCTGGCCCCGCTCACCAGCACCAGCCCGCGCTGGCTGTGCAGCTGCGCGCGCAACGCCGCAACGACTTGTGCAATTGCGTGACTGCGGCCGAAAAACACCTCTGCGTGCGCCGGGTCGAACGCCTGCAGGCCCACGTACGGGCTGCCCTGCGCCCACGACCCGGTGCCGATCACCGCGCCGCGATACTCCTGCGGAAACACCACCTTGGGCAGCAACCGATAGCCGCGTTTGCGGATGGTTTCGATAAAGCGCGGCTGGCGGCTGTCGTCGCCCAGCTTGCGGCGCAGCTGCGCGATGGTCTTGTGCACCGGGTTATCGCCGTAAAAGCTGCCGTGCCACACCTCGATCAGCAGCTGCTCGGCGCTGATCACTTCGCCGGCGCGCTCGGCCAGTGCGATCAGCACTTCCATCATGCGCGGTTCCAGCGTGATGGTCTGGCCGTCGTCGATCAGCGTCAGCCGCTCGGGCTCGACCAGCAGCGGGCCGAGGCGGAACCGCGGAACGGAGCTTAGCTGCGTGACGCGCTCGCTACGAAGAGACATCGCTCGGATACCGGTCGTACAACTGGAAGGGGCCTGGACAATCGCCAACAGGCACGGCACGGCAGCCCCGAAAAATAGCACAGCTGTTGCGGCGGCAATTGCCCGGCGTCGCGCTTCACACGGTGTGACGCGCGAGCGCAGGGCAGTGCTGTCGGGCGCGGCGGGCCGGTGGCTGGCAGGGCGACGCGCGTGGCAGGCAGTCGCCGCGCGCGGGCGCATCGCCCTCCATACAGCAGCGTGTGTTACGCATCAGGCTGTTTCGCATGCGGTGCACCGATTAAGATGCCGCCAGCATCTTGCTGACCAGGAGTCCACGTTGATCATCCATCCCAAAGTGCGCGGCTTCATCTGCACCACCACGCATCCGCTTGGCTGCGAGCGCAATGTGCTCGAGCAGATCGCCGCAACGCGCACGCGCGGCGTGCGCAACGACGGCCCGAAGAAGGTCTTGGTGATCGGCGCGTCCAGCGGCTACGGCCTGGCTTCGCGCATCACTGCCGCGTTCGGGTTCGGTGCGGACACGCTGGGCGTGTTCTTCGAAAAACCCGGCACCGCCACCAAGGCCGGCACCGCCGGCTGGTACAACTCGGCGGCTTTCGACAAACACGCCAAGGCCGCGGGCCTGTACAGCAAGTCGATCAATGGCGATGCGTTTTCGGATGCGGCGCGCGAAAAAGTGATCGAGCTGATCAAGACCGAGATGGGCGGCAGCGTCGATCTGGTGGTGTATTCGCTGGCCTCGCCGGTGCGCAAGCTGCCGGGCAGCGGCGAAGTGAAACGCTCGGCGCTCAAGCCGATCGGCAACACCTACACCGCCACCGCCATCGACACCAACAAGGACGCCATCATCCAGGCCTCGATCGAGCCGGCGACCGAGCAGGAAATCGACGACACCATCACCGTGATGGGCGGGCAGGATTGGGAACTGTGGATCGACGCGCTGGAAGGCGCCGGCGTGCTCGCCGATGGCGCACGCAGCGTGGCCTTCAGCTATATCGGCACCGAAATCACCTGGCCGATCTACTGGCACGGCGCGCTGGGCAAGGCCAAGGTGGACCTGGACCACACCGCGCAACGCTTGAACGCGCGCCTGGCCGCCCGCGGCGGCAGCGCCAATGTAGCGGTGCTCAAGTCGGTGGTGACACAGGCCAGCGCGGCGATCCCGGTGATGCCGCTGTACATCTCCATGGTCTACAAGATCATGAAGGAAAAGGGCTTGCACGAAGGCACCATCGACCAGCTCGACCGCCTGTTCCGCGAGCGCCTGTACCGCGAAGACGGCCAGCCGGCCGAGCTGGATGACGAAAACCGCCTGCGCCTGGACGACTGGGAACTGCGCGACGACGTGCAGGACGCCTGCAAGGCGCTATGGCCGCAGGTCACCACCGAGAACCTGTTCGCGCTCACCGACTACGCCGGCTACAAGCACGAGTTTCTCAAGCTGTTCGGCTTCGAGCGCGACGACGTGGATTACGACGCCGATGTGGCGACGGACGTGAGCTTCGATTGCATCGAGCTGGGGTGAATGGGGAATCGGGAATGGGGAATCGAGAATCGCAAGAGCGTGGCTCCCTACTCTTCCAATTTCCGCGCACACGGAGCTATAGAAAACGGCCGGCAGTGATGCCGGCCGTTCTTATGGGGGCAGGCCGTGGCTTGCTGTTGTTGTGTGGCTCTGCGCCGCGATGCGCTATCGACGCGCTGATACGGCGGGCTACTGCAGTGCCGCGTCGCGGCTGCCGGTGACGCATCCGGCGCGCTCGCTAACGCCTTCATTGCCAGCCAGGCGGATGATGCAACGTCTAGCGGCCTTCCTCTTCTCCGCCCGTCGGGCCGCTTTTCTCGAGGGAAAGGCGATCTGCGCTTGTGTTCCTCATCACACCCTTGATGCACGCACCATTGCGTCAATAACGCGGCATCCATCCCCAATCACCACTCCCACTCCTGGCACCCAATGGACAAACTCATCGCCCATCTCGTGCTGGCCTTGCTCGTCAGCACCGCCTGCGCTGTGCTGTTGCGCTTTGTTCGGGTGCATGGCGCGCTCAAGGCACTGGCCAATCTCGCAATCACCACCGCGGTAGTCTGCGCCGCGGTGATGCAGGATGGCTCAGCACCACCCTGGCAGAACGCGCTGTTGATTGCGGCGTTTTTCAGCGTCCCGGCATCGGTCTGCGTGGTGCTGGTGAGTGCCGTAATGGCGTGGGTCATCAACAAGCGCCGCACGCGCCGCTAGTCCGTGCCGATCTGAGGTTTGCGAGATCGCACTGGGGCGCGCTCAAGATGCCTCATCGCTCCAACGCGGTCAGAGCAGCGGCATGAAAGCGCTCTTACGATTCCCCAATCCCGATTCCCGATTCCCCGCTCCTCACCGCTTCACATCGAATCGCGCATCGCCCACGCACGCCTGCACATCGGCCACCGACAGCGGATTGAAATCGCCGGGAATCGAGTGCTTCAAACAACCGGCAGCCAGGCCGAAGCGCACCGTGTCGTCCAGCGACCAGCCTTCGATCAGGCCGTGCAGCACGCCGGCGGCAAACGCATCGCCACCGCCGATGCGGTCGATGATGGGGGTGAGTTCTTCGCTGGGCGCGCGCGCCACCGCGCCCTCGCGCGGCACCAGCATCGCGCCCAGGCTGTGGTGGTCCACGTTATGCGCCACGCGTTGCGTGCAGGCCATCAACTGCAGCTGCGGGAATGCGGCAAACGCCTGCTGCGCGGCTGCTTCCACGCGCGCTTCCAGCGTGTCCTGCGGGAACTCGCCACCGAGCACCACACCGATATCGCGGTAGTCGGCAAACACCACATCGGCACAGTCGAACAGCTGATGCAGGATGCCGCGCGCATCGCCCTGCCAACGCTGCCATAACTTGGGCCGGTAGTTGCCGTCGAACGACACCTTGACCCCGGCCGCCCGCGCAGCGCGCGCTGCCGCCAGCGCGGCCTGCGCCACCTCGGCGCCCAGCGCCGGGCTCACCCCGGACAGGTGCAGCCATTGCGCACCCTCAAGCAGGCGCGGCCAGTCATAGGCATCGGCGGACGCCAGCGCAAACGCCGAATCGGCGCGGTCGTAGACCACTTCGCTGGGGCGATGGATCGCGCCGGTGGTCAAAAAGTACAGGCCCATGCGGCCATCCACGCGCCGCACATGGCGGGTATCGACGTCATGCCGGCGCAGCTCGCCGAGTACCGCGGCACCCAGCGGGTTGTCGGCCACGGTGCTGACCATCGCCACGTCGTGACCGAAATGCGCCAGCGACACGCCGACATTGGCTTCTGCACCACCGCAATGCACGTCCAGTCGCGGCTGCTGCAACAGCAGCTCATGACCAGGCGCCCCCAGGCGCAGCAACAACTCTCCAAAACACAGGATGCGGGCTCGACTCATGCGGTAGTACCTCGTCTGTGTGGTGCGTCACGGGGTGGGGGACCGGTGGCGCGTTACGATGACCATCGGTGTCATTCTAGCCGGCAGCAAACCCGCCGGGCGAGCGTCATGATGCGACCTGAAGCGACCGCTTGCACCCCTTTAGGGCAAATATGATGACGTTTTCTGCTGCGCTGCAAGATGTTGAACGACGATTCAGCTGGTAACGTCGTTTTGACCAGCGGTGTCATTGCCGCTCACACCCCCGCATTTCACATTGTTCATGGACCCTTGGGAGGGGAGGACATGCAATTTCGGACCACCAACCGGAAGACACCGGTTACCTTGCTGGCGTTGTCGATCGGCCTGGCGCTGAGCGGCCACCTGGCAGCACAAGAAACCACCCAAGCGCCTGCAGAACCGGCCGTGGACCTGGACACCGTCACGGTGACCGGCTATCGCGCCTCGGTGGAAAAGGCCCTGGACATCAAGCGCGGCGAAGCCGGCGTGGTCGATGCGATTGTCGCTGAAGACATCGGCAAGTTCCCCGACCTCAACCTGGCCGAATCGCTGCAGCGCATCCCCGGCGTAGTGATCACCCGTGAGGCCGGCGAAGGCCGCGCCATTTCGGTGCGTGGTCTGGGCCCGGAGTTCACCCGCGTGCGCATCAACGGCATGGAAGCGCTCACCACCGTGGGCGCCGGCGACCAGAGCGGTGGCACCAACCGCGGCCGCGGCTTCGACTTCAACGTGTTCGCCTCGGACCTGTTCTCGCAGCTGATCGCGCGCAAGACCGCCTCGGCCGATGTGGAAGAAGGCTCGCTCGGCGCCACCGTCGACCTGCGCACCGCGCGTCCGTTCGACTACAACGGCTTCACCTTCGCTGCCAGTACCCAGGCCGCTTATAACGCGATGGCCGAAAAGGCCAACCCGCGCGTGGCCGGCTTGATCGCCAATACCTGGGCCGACAACACCTTCGGCGCCTTGCTGTCGGTGGCCTACACCGAGCGCGAAGTGCTGGAAGAAGGTTCCAACACCGGCCGCTGGGCCAATGGCCCCAGCAACGGCGGCTTCAGCGCCACCTCGCCGTTCGCCGCCGCGCGCTCGGCAGATGTCTACCACCCGCGCTTCCCGCGCTACACCCAGCAGATCCACGACCAGCAGCGCCTGGGCATCACCGGCTCGCTGCAGTGGAAGCCGTCCGATCGCACCACGCTGTCGCTGGACATGCTGTATTCCAAGATCGACGCCAAGCGCGACGAGCATTACATCGAAGCGATCTCCTTCAGCCGCAACCGCGACGGGCTCACCCCGCGTCGTGCAGTGCGCGACGGCAAGCCGGCCACCATCGTGCGCAACGGCGAGATCCGCAACAACGCCTTGGTCTACGGCGAATTCGACAATGTCGACATCCGTACCGAAAACCGCCACGACGAGTGGAACACCGAGTTCAAGCAGATCAGCTTCGACATGGAGCATCGTTTCAACGATGCCTTCAGCGTCAATGCCCGGGTGGGCACCTCGCGCTCTGCGCACGAGAACCCGATCCAGACCACCATCATCATGGACAAGTACGACGTCGACGGGTACAGCTACGACTACCGCGGCAACAACCGCGCGCCGGTGCTGAACTACGGGATCGACCCGACCAATCCCAATGGCTGGGAGCTGGCCGAAATCCGTTTGCGTCCGCAGTCGGTGGATAACGACTTCGACACCGGCCAGATCGACTTTAACTGGAACGTCAGCCCCGGCTTCCGCCTCAAGGGCGGCGTGCTGGCCAAGAACTACACGTTCAGCACTGTCGAACTGCGCCGCGCCAACGAGCTGGCCGTGCCCACCTTCGCCAACGGCACCACCATCGTGCCGGCAGACCTGACCGAACAGGCAGGGCTCAAGGGCATCAACGGCAGCCCCAATGCCTGGGTCGTGCCCAACCTGGATGCGGTGGCCGATCAGTTCGGCATCTACAGCAACAGCGGCACCTTTGCAGTGGCTCCGCGCGTCAACAACAGCCGTAGCGTCGAAGAAAAAGACCGCGGCGTGTGGTTGATGGGCGAGTTCTCCACCGACCTGGGGTCCATTCCGCTGTCGGGTAACTTCGGCGTGCGTTACGTGCGTACCGAGCAGGAGTCCACCGGGTTCGCATTGATCAACAACATCCCGACGCAGACCACCGTGGGCCGCAAGTACAACAACACGCTGCCCTCGTTCAATCTGGTCGCCGAGCTGATGCCCGACCTGCTGCTGCGCCTGGGTGCGGCCAAGGTCATGAGCCGTCCAGGCCTGGGCAGCCTCACCCCCGGCGTCACCGTGGCTGTGGCCGGCGGGTCGCGCACCGTGGCCGGCGGCAACCCGGATCTGGACCCGATCGAAGCCACCAACGTCGACCTCGGCCTGGAGTGGTACTTCAACGAAGGCGCCATGGTCGGTGTTGGCCTGTTCTACAAGGACATCGAAAGCTTCATCCAGACCGCGCGCGAAGTACGCCCGTATTCCAGCAGCGGCCTGCCGGCCTCGTTGCTGGACGGCACCGGTGCCACCGTCAACGACGACTTCGCCTTCAGCATCCCGCTCAATACCCCGGGCGGCGAATTGAAGGGCGTGGAAGCCAACTACACCCAGCCCTTCACCTTCCTGCCGGGCAAGTGGGCCAACCTGGGCGTGCAGCTCAACTACACCTGGGTTGATTCGCAGATCCAGTACCTGGCCAGCAGCGGCGCGCCGGTGATGAAGAACGATCTGCTCGGGCTGTCGCGCTCGTCGTGGAATGCCACGTTGTTCTACGAAGGCGAATCCTTCGCAGGGCGCGTGTCGGCCACCAACCGCGACGACTACCTGACCCAGGCACCGGGTTCGGAAGCCGGCTTCAACGTCGATGGCGTGCACGGCATGACCGGCACCACCATGATCGACGCCTCGCTGCGCTACAAGATCAGCAAGCAGCTGGAGCTGAGCCTGGAAGGCATCAACCTCACCAACGAAGCCTCCGATGAATGGGTGTCGTCGCCGCGCACCGGCCAGTTGCCGCTGCAATACGGTGAAACCGGTCGCCAGTTCCTGCTCGGCGCCCGCTACAAGTTCTAAAAGCGTGTCCGCCCGCTGCGCACACGCGCAGCGGGCCTGATTCCAACGCCTGATCGCGATGACGTCTTGCGCCCGGTTTTTCGGGCGCGCATGCAACGCGGTGGGCGGGATGTTTCGTGCGACGCCGATGGCCTTGGGGGGCTGAGCGCGTCTTTGCAGCCAGTGCCAGGGAGAGAGCCGCATCATGCAAGCCCGTTCGTGTCGTCCTGCCCACGCGGCAGGCGCCCGCCTGTCCGCCGCGCGTCTGTCGGTGGCCATCGTGCTGGCCTTGCACGGTGTCGGCGCTGCCGCGCAAACCGTCGGTTCGCCCACCACGCCCACCGATCCGGTGGATCTGGACCGTGTGCAGGTCAAGGCCACCTACCGCGAAAGCCTTCAGCAATCGCTGGACGCCAAGCGTTACAGCGTGGAGCAGGTGGATGCGATCTATGCCGAAGATATCGGCAAGTTTCCCGATCTGAATCTGGCCGAATCGATGCAGCGCATCGCCGGCGTCTCCATCGACCGCGAAGGCGGCGAGGGCAAGCAGATCTCGGTGCGCGGCCTGGGTTCGGATTTCACCCGCGTGCGCATCAACGGGCTGGAAGCACTGGCCACCGCCGGCAGCGGCAGCGATGGCGTCAACCGCAGCCGTGGCTTCGACTTCAATACCTTTGCCTCCGAGTTGTTCAGCCGCGTCACCATCAGCAAGACCCAGTCGGCGCAGATGGACGAAGGCTCATTGGGCGCCACTGTCGATTTGCGTGGCTCGCGCCCGTTCGACTTCGACGGCTTTGAAGCTGCTGCGTCCACGCAATACGGCTACAACGATCTCTCGCGCGAAAAAGACCCGCGCTTCTCCGGCCTGATCAGCAACATCTGGGCCGATGGTCGCGTCGGCGCGTTGATGTCGGTGTCCTACAGCGAGCGCCATCTGCGCGAAGAAGGCTACAACCCGGTGCGCTGGGAGCACGGCAACTACCGCAACTCCAACCAGAGCACCGCCACCAACAACGGCACCTACGGGTTCTGCTCGCCAGTGGGCTACAACCCGCAAACCCCGCGCAACCCGTTGTCGAATGAAACCCGCGCCGGCGTGGGCTCGCAGGCCAACCAGGACCGCAACAACGGCTGGGGCAGTTACGGCATCAGTGCCACCAGCTGCGGCACCGGCATCGCGCGCCCGGCCAATACGCCCGAAAACATCCAGGCCTACGAAACCGCCACCGATGCCTGGATTCCGCGCTACCCGCGCTATATCCGCACCGATCACGAGATCAAGCGGCTCGGTGTCACTGGCGCACTGCAATTCAAGTTCAGCGACGACACGCTGCTTAACGTCGACCTGCTGTATTCCAAGTTGGACAAGGACCAGCGCGAAGACTCGGTTGGCGCCAACCTGCACCGCACCGCCAACTTCGGCGGCAAGACCCAGATTGCGGTGCGCGAAGCGCAGGTGGACGAGCAGAACCGCCTCACCTACGGCGTGTTCGACAACGTCGACTACCGCACCGAATCCAGCACCATCGAAGAATCCACCGAGTTCAAGCAGTTCAACCTGGACCTGGCACACCGCTTCAACGACCAGGTGCGCATGACTGCATTGGTCGGCCATTCCACCTCCGATTACGAGCGCCCGGTGTTCTCGCTGGTCAGCTTCGACAACACCAACCTCGACGGTTTCGTGCTCGACCGGCGTAACGGTGGCGATTACCCCAGCATGACGTTCCCGTTCGACGCCGCCGACCCCAATAACTGGCAGTGGCTGGGCTATGGCGCGGTGCCGGTCAACAGCAATGGCACCGCGCGCGGCACCAACATCAGCGAAGTGCGGCTCAATCCGCAGTCGGTCAGCAACACCTTCGACACCGCCAAGCTGGATCTGGAATTCAACATCAATTCCACCTTCACCTTCCGCACCGGTCTGGCCTACAAGGACTACGACATGGAGACGACCGAGTCGCGCCATGTCTCCTACGGTCGCCTGGCGCAGGCGTTGCCGGCCGGCGTGGGCGTGGGCGATCTGAACACCACGCTGGAAGGCTTCGGCCGCAGCTTGAACGGCAACTTCCCCACCACCTGGGTGATTCCGGATTTCCAGAAAGTCGCCGACCTGCTCAACATCAATTGCAACTGCGATACCGGCGTGCCCGGTGGCGATTACCGCCTGGCCGATGTCGGCCATTTCGGCTCGTCCAACAACAATTTCGCGGTCAACGAAAAGAGCCTGGGCACGTATCTGCAGCTGGATTTCAATACCGACCTGTGGGGTCGCGCGCTGCGCGGCAACCTGGGCGTGCGCTACGTGCAGACGCAGATCGCCGCCAGCGGCTATGCACCGTGCACGGCCACCGCCTCCGGCGCCATCTCGCCCAACTGCGAGTCGTTCTTCGGCGTGGCCAGCGCCACCGCCAACCCCGGCGAGCGCCTGCTGGTGCCCACCACCGTCAATCACAACTACCGCGATGTGTTGCCCTCGTTGAACCTGTCATGGGATGTCAGCGATGAGGTCGTGCTGCGCTTCGGTGCGGCCAAGACCATGGCACGCCCCACGCTGGCCTACCTGTCGCCCAGCGTCAGCGGCGGCCCCACCCAGTTCTTCGATGACGGGCGCTTTTTCTCGATCAATCTGGGCAATCCCAAGCTCGACCCGTTCCGCTCCACCAACTACGACCTCAGCGCCGAATGGTATTTCCGCGAAGGCTCGCTGCTGTCGGCGGCGGTGTTTTACAAGGACATCCAGAGTTACGTGCAGCGCACCCGCGTGCTCACCACCTGGGAAGCGATGGGCTACTCGCTGGATCTGCTGCCCGCAGGCTTCACCCCGGACACCATCTTCAATGTGCAGAGCTACTTCAACACGCCCGGCGGCCCGCTCAAGGGCTTCGAGCTGACCTATCAGCAGGCCTTCGATTTCCTGCCCGGCTTCTGGCGCAACTTCGGCGTGCAGCTCAACTACACCCAGGTCGATTCCAAGATCAATTACCTGTTCAGTACCGCCGGCAACAGCAATACCAGCATCACCACCACCACCACCGAGCGCGACCTGCTCAACCTCTCGCCGCAGTCCTACAACGCCACCGTCTATTACGACGACGGCCGCTTCAGTGCGCGCGTGTCCACCAGTTATCGCGATGGCTACATCAACAACATCCTCGCCCAGGAAGACGTCTACGACCTGGACGGCAAGCGTCTGGTCACCGCCGATGTCACCGGCAAATACAGCGTTGAAAACGTCGATTTCAACATGTCCTACAAGCTCAACGACCACCTGTCGCTGACCTTTGAGGCGATCAACCTTCTCGACACCCCCGACCGTCGCTACGTCGATTCCACGCTGGAACTGCCGGATAAATACACCGTCACCGGACGCCAGTACTACGTCGGCGCGCGCTACAAGTTCTAACAGGAGCACAGCAATGCAACTGCATCGCAGGATCGTGTTACGCAACCTCGCCACCACCGCCATGCTCGCGGGGCTCTCGCTCTGCAGCACGGTGGCCCTGGCCGCCGACCCGGTCTACACCGTGGCCAAGCAGGGCAGCGCCGGCTACCGCACCGTACAGGCCGCCATCGACGCCGCCGTACAGGGCGGCAAACGCGCGCAGATCAACATCGGCGCCGGCACCTACCAGGAACTGATCGTGGTGCCGTCCAACGCACCGGCGCTCAAGCTCATCGGCGCTGGCCCCACCCAGACCATCATCACCTACGACAACTACGCCTCGCGCATCAATCCGGCCACCGGCAAGGAATACGGCACCTCCGGCTCGTCGAGCGTCATCATCGCCGGCAACGACTTCACCGCCGAAAAACTCGCCTTGGGCAATCACGCAGGCCCGGTGGGGCAGGCGGTGGCGGTGCGTGTGGATGGCGACCGCGCTGCCTTCCGCAACGTGCGCTTCCTCGGTTACCAGGACACGCTGTACCTGCGCGGCGCCAAGCTGTCGTACTTTTTGGATTGCTATGTGGAAGGCACGGTGGACTTCGTGTTCGGCGCCGGCACCGCGCTGTTCGAAAACGTGCAATTGCACTCGCTGGGCGATGGCTATCTCACCGCCGCCTCCACCCCGCAGGAAAGCGCGCGCGGCTTCGTGTTTCGCAACGCCCGCGTCACCGCCGCCAGCGGTGTCTCGCGCGTGCACCTCGGGCGCCCGTGGCGGCCGTATGCCAGCGTCAGCTTCATCAGCAGCCAGCTGGGCGCACACATCCTGCCCGAAGGCTGGAACAACTGGGGCAACACCACCAACGAGGCGACCGCCCGCTATAGCGAATACCAGAGCAGCGGCAACGGCGCCAACCCGTCGCGCCGCGTGAAGTGGTCGCGCCAGCTCACCGCTGCGCAGGCCGCCGCGCTGGACCGTAACACCATCCTGGGCAGCTGGAGGCCGTTCTGATGATCCGCTTATCGACACTCGCATTCACCACCGCATTGCTGCTGGCCCCGCTGTCGGCCATGGCCGACAAGATCGCCGACAACATGTTGCTGCTGCAGACCGCCTCCGGTGGTTGGTCCAAGCAGTACAAGGGCGTGGCGGTGGACTACACGCGCACCTTTACCGCCGCCGAAATCGCCGAGCTGCAACAACCCGGGCGCAAGGACGACGCCACCATCGACAACAAGGCGACCACGTCCGAAATCACATACCTGTCCACCGCCTTCAAGAACGAAAAGAACGCCAAGTACATCGCTGCCGCACGCCGTGGCGTGGACTATCTGCTCAAGGCGCAGTACGCCAACGGCGGCTGGCCGCAGTTCTATCCGGATCTGTCGTCTTACCACCATCAGATCACCTACAACGATGATGCGATGGTGCGCGTGCTCAACCTGCTGCAAGACATCGGCGAGGGCAAGGGCGACACCGGCGCGCAGCTGCGCAGCAGCCACGGCGCACGCGCAGTGCAGGCCGTCACCAAGGGCCTGGAATGCGTGCTTGCCACCCAGGTCAAGATCGGCAGCACGCTCACCGTGTGGGGCGCGCAGTACGACGAAGTCACGCTCAAGCCGGCCAAGGCACGCGCGTATGAACTGGCCTCGTTGTCGTCCAGCGAGTCGGTGAGCATCGTGCGGTTTCTGATGCGCCAGCCCAACCCGTCGGCCAAGATCAAGACCGCGGTGCAATCGGCCGGTGTCTGGTTCGACACCCACCGCATGCGCGATCTGGCCACCAAGAAAATCGACGACCCCAATCAGGAAACCGGCAAGGACGTGATCCTGGTCGCGCAACCCGGTGCGTCGTTATGGGCACGCTTCTACGACCTGCAAAATCAACGGCCCTTGTATGCCAACCGCGAGGGCAAAGCCTTGACCGACTACATGCAGGTGCCCAACGAACGCCGCGTCGGCTATGCCTGGCATGGCACCTGGCCGGACAAGTTGTTGAAGGACGAGATCCCCAAGTGGAAGGCCGCAAACGGGCTGTAGTGGACGCAGCGATCGCACCACCGCACGCGGCGCAGGCTGGCGCGCGCAGCACCCAGGCACGGCATGTACTCTCGTACGTGCCGGCCCGCGTGCTCGCCGCCAAGCGTGCGCCGCGTGCTGCGTTGTGGTGGCACGTTGCAGTGTCTGTCGCGCATGCGGTGCGGCAGTGGTTTTGAAAGAGACGAGGTGCGTGTGCTGAAGGTTTGGATGGGTTTGTTGTGTTTGATCGCGCTGCCGGTGAGTGCGGCCACCCCCACGGCCCCGGAGTTGCTGTTCCGGGTCTCGGCCGATCGCAGCCTGGAGGCCGATGTGGCCCGCGGCGATCGCGTCCCCAACTTCCGCGACAAGATCACGCTGGTGCCCACCGGCAAACGCGGCAATGCCATCGAATGGGCCGACGACGGCGTGCTGTCGTGGAATGCGCCCGGCAACCTCTACACCCAGCGCGGCACGCTCGGCTTCTTCTGGCGTTCGCGTTACCCGGTCGGCGAAGCGCCGTTCGTGATCTTCCGCGTCGGCTACGCCGACCACACCAGCTGGGACATGGCCTGGCTGCGTATCGACTGGAATGGCCACGGCTTCGATGCCTTCGTCACCGATGCCAACCTCGCGCGCACCCGCGTCTCCTTCAAGCTGGATAAAAACCCCAGCGCCAGCGCGTGGACCCACATCGCCTTTGCCTGGGACGAAACCCGCGGCGTGCGCCTGTATGTGGACGGCAAAGAGGCCGCACGCGTGGACTGCGGTGCACCCTGCACCAACGGCGGTGCGCTCGATTACGACGCCGCACTCGACCAGTTCGGCCTCGCCGGCCGCGTCATGTCGCCGCATCAGGTACAAAGCCGCTACAACTTTTTGCGCGGCAGCGATTTTGACGAGATCCGCATCTACGACCGCATGCTCGATGCCAACGGCGCCGCCGCACTGGCGCGCCTGCAAGAGCCCACCACCGCCGAGCCGCCCACCCAGGCCGCGCAAAGCGCCGCCTTCCTGCATCGCTTCGGTTGGGACAACGGCCACGCGCCGCCCGTGCTGGACGCACCGGTCACCAGCATCCGCAAGGTGGAATTCACCGACGCGCGCGACCTCAAGCAATGGATGTGGAAGGCCACCGACGGCATCGCCGAAACCACCTGGCCAGGCGTCTACAACCGCTCGCGTCTGCCCGGCCGTAACGATTACTTCCAGCTGCCCGACTGGAACACCTACGTCGAAGGCGGCAAGGCACTGGACCTCACTCTGCCGGACGAGCCGGTCAACCGCATCGAGCTGCGCGGCGCCGCCTACGGCCAGGCCACCTATGTCACGCCCAATGCACCAGCGCAGCCGCTGTTCGAGCGCAAGCAAGGCGTGGTGCGCAGCGTGGACCAGTTCGCGCCACACCGTGGCGGCACGCTGCGCTTTGCCAATACCGCGCAGGAAACCCCTATCCAGGAACTCTGGGCCTACAACGTGCAACCGGGTGAGGTGCCCAAAGGCAGCGCGCAACTCAGCTACACCGTGCGCAGCGATATCCAGCCCGACTACGACAACCTCGCCCCGCTGCGCGAGTACATCGCCGGCCGCTACCCGCCGAGCGAGCGCCAGACTGTGGTCGCGCTGCCCACCAAGGCACCGGCACGCAAGCGCCCCAGCGACAAGGCCGCAGCAGGCGCGCAGCAGCCCATCGTGCACATCCTGGTGCCGTCCAGCCTGGGCGACCCGCCGCCGGACCAGGCACTGATGCGCAGCTGGTCGTACGGCTGGGAAAACATGCACGACGGCCTGGACGGCATTGCCATCACCCTGCCGGTGTTGAACCTGCCGGCCACCCACAACGGCAGCATCCCGCTCAACATCCGCATCAAAGATCCCATCTGGCCCGCACGCGACATGATCGATGTCTCGGTCGCGGTCACCCCCGGCCAGCCGCGCACCCTGTGGCTGGACCTGCGCGACCGCATCCTGAGCAACGACAGCCTGATGCTCAGCATCGCCGCCGCCGCGCCCGGCTTCGATGCCAACGCACTCGACGGCACCCAGTTGCAGCTGGTGTTCAAACCACGCGCCGAGGCCATCACAGAGCACGTCGCCGACCGCTTCAATCAGGTCAAGGACAACTGGGGCTTTTTGGTCGAAGAACACACCACTTCCAAGCGCCAACTGCTCTACAAGCGACTGGACGCCGACATCACCGACCTGCTGCGCGTGGACCCGAACAACGCCCTAGGCCGCCAGTACTGGAATGACATCAGCTACGCCAACCAGGGCACGCTGCCTGTCGAGATGCCTCCAGTGCCCAAGGGCGTGCCCGCCTGGGCGTTCTGGCAGCTGCAAGACCTCAGCGCCACGCGTCGCTACATCCGCTGGTGGATCGAGCAGCGCCAGGTGGCGTACGGCGATTTCGGCGGCGGCATCTCCGACGATTCCGACCTGGTGCAGCAATGGCCCGGCGTCGCCCTGATGGGCGTGGACCCGGACATCCTCAACGCCTCCATGCTCGCCTTGTCCGATGCCAACTATCGCAACGGCATGTTCACCAACGGCCTGTCCACCATCGAAACCGACGAGCTGCATTCCTACGAGGAGGGCATCAACCTCAACAGCGCCCTGCTGTATCTCAACTGGGGCGACCCGCGCACCGTCGAGCGCCTGATGGAAACGGTGAAAGCCTTCGACACCATCATCCAGGTCAACCCGCAAGGCCACCTGTTGTTCGCCAGTAACTGGTTCGGCGGCCGTAAGGTCTACCGCGAGCCCAACTGGCAATGGCAAAAACCGTACTCGTTTCCTGTCGTGCACCCGGCCATCATCCTGGGCGGCTTTAATGCCGACCCCAACAGCCGCCGCATCGTCACCGGGCTGGCGGACGGCTATCTCGCCCACGCCTATACCAACGCCAAGGGCAACTGGGCCCTGCCCAACGAGATCAACTGGCAGACCGGCAAAACCCGCGGCGGTGAACTGTTCGAAGGCAGCGGCGGCGCCGACACCTTGCACACCTTCTGGGCCGCTTACCGCTTCACCGGCGACGAGCGTTATCTCAAACCGATCAACTACCGCGTCGCCAACAGCGGCCCCAATGGCCTGTCGCTGCTCAACGAAAACTTCCTCGACGTCATGGGTAAGCGCAGCGACTGGAGCAGCAAGCTGCTGGATGCCGCAAACAAAGAAGACGGCAGCGCCCCGGACTTCCCGCATCACGTCGCCTGGGAGCAAACCGGCAACCTCGATTATCTCGCCAGCACTTACCGCAGCGAGGCCAGAGAGAAACTGCAGAACTTCTACATGAACACCGAAGGCCACTGGTGGAGCGACCGCGTGGAATCCCCCACCGTCAACCTGCAACGCGCCCGCCTGGGCGGCGTCGCCCTCAAACGCAACCAAACCTATCCCGGCCACACCGTCAGCTGGCGCTTCGCCGATCCAGAAGCCGCCACCCAAGTCGCCATCGCCATCCCCGCACCGCAGCAAGACCGCTTCACCGTCATCGCCTACAACACCTCCAGTAAACCTCAGCGCGCCAGCATGACCGGCTGGAACGTCGCCCCGGGCCAATGGCGCATTACCCAAGGCGTGGACCGTGATGGCGACGGCAAGCTCGACGGTGCAGGTGCCACGCGTGAAGTGGCGTTCGAAAAAAGCGCTTCCATCGACATCGACTTCCCCGCAGCCCGCACCACCATCCTGCAGCTCGAACGCATCGCAGCCACCACCCCGGTCGAACTGCGCCCGGACCTGGGCATCGGGCATGGCGATGTACGCGTGACTGCAGACGCCATCGAAGTGACCGTGCACAGCCTCGGCCACGCCGACGCACCAGCCGGGTTTGTGGTGTTGGAGGATGCGCGTGGCAAGGAGCTGGCAAGAGCGGCTTTCCCGGCACTCGCCGCACCACGCAATCTGCAGCCAATCACCACTCAGGTGCGCCTGCCGCTAACCAACGCCACAAACCTAAAAGCCGCACAACTACGCGTCATCACCGATGGCAACGTCGCAGAGATTACCGACCTCAACAATACGCTGCCTCTACCAACCCCAACCACAGCACCAACGACAAAAAACAGCCCATAACCAACTCACCAATCCCTTCTCCCGCACGCGGGAGAAGGTGCCCGAAGGGCGGATGAGGGCAAAGCCGACAAAGCCAACGACCACTCGCGCAAGCGCATTGACGCAACCTAAAAACTCGGCGAGGATCGATGCACGCAGTACGTAATGCAGCCGCAAAGCCACACATTTCTTCAGGGGGAAGAAACAATGTTGAGCAAGGCATGGGGCATCGTGGCACTGGCTTTGGCCGCATTGGGGATGCGGCATAACACCTGGCGTCAGAGGGACATAGCCGGAAAGCGGTGAGCTTCCAACGCTCGTAGCGATTGACTACGATCAGGGAGCCGGCGAGCGTCGTGTTACGCCGCGCTTAGGCGGTCCGATAGTAGTTAGCGCTCAATAGGGAATTGAATCAATGAGTGATGGCCCCAATAGTGTATGGTCGCGCGGACTCCAGCACGCATCCGATCTTCTCATACGCCGTGGAACTGCAATGGGCCCTCTGGTGCCAACGCTATTCCTAGTCCCCCTACTCTTAGCCGGCGTTTACCTACTAAGAAGCGTTGTCTGGCTTGCGATACTTCTGGCGTTTACAGCAGTCGGCATTATCTTCGAGTACTTCCGACAGTACTCAATTTTCGCCAAGAATGATCCAGACCGATTGCAATCGGAAGAGTATCGGTACGAGATGACAAAGATTCAGGTTGTTGCTGGTAAAGGCTTGCCTCAGCCAGTGCCACTAGAAGATCTAAATCTTTCTGATCCAACTACTAATCCCATTAATCCGATGCCGTCAGTCGATAGCGTCGTAATAGAGAGCAAAACCATTCGAGGAGGTGACGTGTGAAGGCTTTCCTCCTTAGCTTTTCCGCGCTTCTTAATGCTAACCATGTCCATGCAGTGCTCAACAGTTCAAACGCAGTGGACACATGGGTGTCGCCCTTTCCTTTCTCAGCTATTGTTGTTTCACGGCTAACCGCGATAGAACTTGGGGCTGTTTTTCACAGCCACTTCGGCGATACGCTTTTCATGCTGGTCGAAGCAACAGCGTGGAATACTTCAGGCTGGCTACCACCAGAGTTTTGGGAGTACGTAAACAACCCGCAGGCAGCTTGGTCAAAAAACGTATTTAAGCTACCCGCATTGGGCGATCAAGCAGCGCGCTAACAACTCATTCAAGCCGGAGTTGCTTCGCAACTCGGCTTAACTCAAGCGTTAGCTCTCTAAGGAGATGTCTGTGCGTTTTTCAGAAAGGCAGGGGTTCGTGGCGCCGCGAGATGCGCTGCAACTGGAATCGATGGATGAAGGATTACGTACGTCGCTTTGGAACGTCGTTCAAGAAGTTGTATGGAGCAGCCATGAGTCCCGCTCCAGCTATTCGTACACAACGCACTCCAACCTTTATGAGCTGATCAGGCTGTACTGGCGCGACTACTTTAAGATCCCCACGAATGATATTCCCGAGTACATCCACAGAACGGTAGATGCTGTTCGAACCGTATTCTTTGAGTTCGAATGGTACGAAGTCTATGACTTCATCGAGTTCACGTCGTCGATTCTCGGAAAGAGCCGCCCGCGCTTCATTCGTGCGTGTAATGAAGTTCTCGAGCGTGAAATGTCAGGCTATCGCCTGGTTGACACGCAAATCGTTCCAATCAGCTCATCAAGCGAACTTGAGGCCATTGAGGAGGCTATCGGAATCACTAGTGGCCTTGCTGGTGCTAATACACACCTTAAGCGAGCTCTTGAGCTACTCAGTGATCGCAAGAGCCCTGATTACCGAAACTCCATAAAAGAGTCCATTAGCGCCGTTGAGGCGGTAGCGCAGGCAGTTACTGGCGACCAGAGCGCGACGCTCGGTGCAGCGCTTAAGGAGATATCGGCCAAGGCGCCGATGCATCCCGCATTAAACAAAAGTCTGTCATCGCTTTACGGGTACACATCGGACTCTGACGGAATCAGGCATGCGCTGTTAGAAGAATCAGGCCTTGATTTTGTCGATGCCAAGTTTATGCTCACTGCCTGTGCGGCGTTCGTCAACTATATGCTAGGCAAATCCGCGCAAGCAGAGAGCTAACAGTTCATTCAAGCCGACGCCGCTTCGCGGCACGGCTTAAGCCAGGCGTTAGCCCCTATGATAAATCCTCGCCAGCACATAGAACGGACACTTGAGACTTTCCCGGCTTTCTTTCTTGTCAGCATGTTCTTTTGTGTGCTCATTGAGTACGGACCTGAAATCGCCAAGAAGGACATCGCTGCTGCGATCATGGAACCTCTTGGGACATCAGCCGTCATTCTGCTATTCATAGCTTGCACTGCTGTTACTGGCTTCACTCTCTTGATACTAGGATCGGTAGATAGCAGATCGACTTCCAAGAAAGTTTCAGCAGTGCGCATCTTAGTGGAGCGTCCAGCAGCTTTTGTCGTTGACCTGATCGGTCCCATGTTCGCGGTTGTTTCAGCCGTGATCATCGCCTGCCTATTGTTCGGCTATTGGAGCCATGTACCAGGGCTTCTTTGCGCGCTCTTCTACCTGTTTGTATTTGCGGCACTCAATATTGGACTTGTAGCTCTGACCCATGCATCTTTCCTTGGGAAGATCGATGCAAAAGTTGCTGGTGGCCGTCTAGCCGGCATTTTTCTGATCCTATCTTCCATGGCTATTTTTTACTGGATGCTTCCACTACGAGGGGGCTAACAATTCGTTCAAGCCGAAGTCGCTTCGCGGCTCCAGAAGAACGGAGTCAGGTTCACTTAGCCAACCTGAGCCCGCTTCTTCATCATTGGCGGCCACGAAGAGCCTCGGAGAAAAGTAATTAATTCAATCAGATCAAGAATTAACCTAAGATCTTTTTCTTACCATAACTTCAAATCCAGGTCGCTTTGTTGTGAAGTTAACGAGGTATTAAATTCAATGAAATTAATAGTATCGTCAGTGGTTGCGATATCTCTCATCTGCAGTTCTGGTTGTGCTTTCACTTGCTCAATTCCTGGGTCAACTCCACCGATCAGAGACACCGAAGCGGACCAAGCCCGTCGGGCGGACCTAATAGTTGTAGGGAAGGTTATTGAGATGCAGAAAGCACCAGATCTAGAACCAAAAGGCTATGCATATCGCTTGAAAATTAGCGTTGAGCGGTGGGTCAAGGGCAATGGAGCTAGAACGTTAGATATAATAGACACCACTGGAACGGGCTGTGATCAAGTATTTGGCATCAATCATATTGTAATGCAGCCACATCCTCTCTCATCCAGTTGGAAAATCTATCTCAGCAATTGGCATGGAAAAATGTACGTTGGTAATGCGGTTGAACTCTGACAACTAGTCGGAGAGGCACGTGGCAGGCAGGGATGCGCTGATGGTCTTTAGTAGCAAGGTCACAAATCAGGGGTCAGGTTCACTTTAGAGGAAAAACGGGGTCAGGTTCACTTTAGAAGTCAGGCTTACCCATTTTCTGTAAAAGTCATGCCATCTGTGACGCATATAAAATATGGAGT
This sequence comes from Xanthomonas sp. Leaf148, assembly GCF_001423585.1. Taxonomy (GTDB): domain Bacteria; phylum Pseudomonadota; class Gammaproteobacteria; order Xanthomonadales; family Xanthomonadaceae; genus Xanthomonas. The sequence continues at coordinate 335,009 of NZ_LMOP01000011.1, forward strand.
CGTAGCTAAGAATGTCTGAGCAAACGAAGTCTATTGGAGCGGGCTCGAAGTATGCTTATATCTCTAGCTTGTACTTCGTGGCAGTAGGGGTTCTATACCTATGGGGTTACTGGCCCACATTCAATGTTAACATTCTCGAATATGCTGGCTTGACCGACGTCATCAAGACTGCCGCATACCCAATTGCATCCCTGTTTGTCTTTTTTGTGTTAGGCGCCGTGATGGGAGAGTTTTTGGCTTACGGAGATTTGCTTCCCCCAGGGGGAGGAGTAAACACCGCGACGGGACGATTTCTTCGAAATTTTGCTCCCTTGCTGATTGTGGCCTATCTCTCAATGACGCTATTATTATTTTTATTTGGGCCAGATGAAAAGTGGCGGATACTTCCAGTGCTTGTGGGACTTCCACTTTATCTGCTGGGACTTCGATTTGAGGTGCTTTCAGACCTCGTCTCGCATAAGAATATACGATCGATATTTATTTTTGTTTTGTCTGTACTCCCTTTTTTTGCATACGGGCACGGCAAGCTACGGGCGCTCGGAGTCTTGTCTGGAGAGGAGTATTCTTTCACGCCGAGCCAAGTCGGAAGTGTGCCTGCTGGTGTCGAGCCAATTGGAAAAAGGCCGCGTTACCTCGGCGTGGCCGGAGGTAATGTCTTCTTTTACATTCCCGAACACCGCTCGACAATAGTGGTAGCGATAAGTGAGTTGAAAGTTCTGGAGCTTCGCAAGCAAGTGAGATCTTCACCGTCGCGAGAGCCTAAACGTACAGCCACCGAGAAATAAGCGGCTAGGGAGTTCTTATGCTTCTTCAATGTCTGCGGGGCTGTCAGTGGATACCAACCCATAGCTTGAATCCTAATGGTTGACATCCCAACAAACCCGCAGCAATCTCTACCACAAGGAGCGTAGAAACTCCTCTAAGAGCGGTACCCACCTCCGTCAAACCGGTGGTTTTTTTGTGCCTGCAGCGTCTTGCGGGCACAACCGACGCGATGCCTGCGTCGGGAGGGCGGCTAATAGAACACCCTTCGGGGAAATACGCCCGCCGACTCTTAGCGGTTTCTAACCTCCCGACATCCCGTCGCCACTCGGCGGCGGGGCCTGTTCGTCAAGGAGGGCTTTGCCATGCGTCGATCCACGTCCCGTCCCAAGCCAGCGCGCAAGCGCGCCACGGTACCGCCACCCACCGAGATCGGGTGGCACTCGCTCGACCCCTCGATCACCCCGCGGCCCTACCTCGAACGCACCCCGATCCCCGATCCCCCCCCCGATCCCAGCAAGCCGCGTCGCCCAGGCCACCCGCGTGCCCCGCAACACTGCACCGTCGGCTACGGCTATTACCCCGCCAGCCACCAACGCATCCCCACCCTGCGCCTACGTGGCCGCTGGCTGGAACAACTCGGCTTCACCATCGGCAGCAAACTCCACATCCGCATGCGCAACGGCGAGCTAGTCGTCAGCGTGTTCGATGAGGATGAGCAAGATATGGAAGCAAGTGACGCCCGATGATTGACTATCGCGAGTGCCCATCCGAGGATTGCCTGATGTCGTGTTCGTACGGCTTGTAGCAATCAATTGCCAAAGATCGCAATAACACACGGCTTAATCGGGGAATTTGGATGGAAACTAGGCTGTCGGCGTGTGATTTCTATCTTGTTGTTTCGATGGTAGATCTTGTCACTTGGGTTGGAAGCGGCGAACGAGATTTTTCCGTCAACAGCCAACTTAAAAAAGCAATACAAGAGCTCGGGATTAAAGTCGATTTCGCTGGCCTCTACATAGAATATTTCGATCGCACTAAGGTCGGAACTGGGGATGTCTACTTCTATCAAAAAGAAGAAAGCCATGCCGTTTTCGCTATAGACCTATACAAAGAGTTGACTGATCAACTAGACATTGTTCAGATTGCTATATTATGTGATAGAAGCATTGCTGCGAAGGTAAGAGCGAAGTTGCGAGAATTTTTCGATAATGCGTCGTGCAAAATTTCTTTTGAAGAGGCGCACTTCTCATCCCGGGCGCGCGATCTGGTTGATTTCGAAAAGTACCCACGTCTGATGGCCGATTCGGGCTACAGGAAAAATATCTTAAGGAACATAGGTGTCTTCGTAGGGTCTGTATGTTGAAGACAGCGCCATTTCTGAAAAATTTGCTGCTTAGTTGTGCCGGTCAAACCGAGATATGCCTGCCTTGAGAAGGCTGGTGACAACATCTTCCAAGAAATCGACAAACGGGGCCAGGTTCACTTCTCGAGATCACTCGGCTAAATAAGGGCTTGCTCTGTTCGGTGTTGCTGGAGTTGCCTGCCTCCAGCACCAGGTCGCGTGCCGAGTTCAGGCTCAGGGTATCGCCGGCCTTGAGGTTGCCCTGCACGATATGCAGGTCGCCCTCGGTGGTCTTCAGGCGCACATTGCCACCACCGGTGATGGTGGAGCCCGCGAGCTCTGGCTGCTGCTGTTGAAGCTGCTCTCGTTTGTGGCGAAGCCCACGCCGGCTTCCACGCTGAGCAATGAACCACTCTGAACCGCTTTCGCTGTCTCGTACGCATTCGCCGCTGCCGCCATACCCAGCATCGCACCCAACCGTCCTTCGGACTTGCGCGCATCGTCCACGTTGTTGATCAGATCGATCAGYGGSGAYTTGATGCGCGCGAACGCGCCGATCTTCAGGTCGTCGTCCTTCTGCGAGGCGGAGCTGCTCTGGTTGGCGGTCAGCAACTGGATCGAGGCCGCGGTGATGTCCACGTCCTTGGCYGCGACCACGTTGCTGGCCGACTGSGTRTACGTGCCGCCTGCGGTCAGGCTCACATTRCCGCCCAGGCTGCCGACAGTGCTGGCCACCTGCGAGACCTGGGCGTTGTCGTCGAAGTGGTTCTTCTTGTTGTAGCCGGCAAARCGCTCGGTGTCGGARATGACCACCGTGCCGATGCCCTTGCTGGTGGACTGATTGGTATTTCCCAGGATGTCCTGGCCACTTTGGATGGTCAGATCGCCCGCCGCGCGCAGGCTCACATTGCCCTGCGCGGCAATGTTGCTTGCCGTCAGGGTGATGTCGCCTTGGGTAGTGGTCAGGCTGGCATTGCCGCCCACCGACAATTGCGTACCGGTGATGGTGTCGGTCTGGCCATTGCCGGTGCCTTGCTGGTTGTAGTTGCCGTACGGCAAGCCGGCGGCATTGTTGAAGCCCCAGCCCTTGCCRTTACTRGCGTTRCCACTGGACTGGGTGTTGTGCGCGACATCGAACACGATGTCCTTGCTGGCGAGCAGCAGCGCATTGCCCTCCGCAGACATTTGCGTGCCCTGGCTGGTGATCGAGCCATCGCTGGCGAGCAGGGTCAGGTTGCCGCCGGCCGCCAACTGGCTGACGCGCGCGTCGCTGGTGCTCTCGTTTTGCGATGCATTGGAGCGGTGGCTGCTGGCCTGGATCACCACCGGGGTGATGGCGGCCATGGTGCCGGCCGCTGCGCCTTCGGCATCACGACTGACCTTGCTCATGGTCGAGCCGGTATCGACCATGTTCTTGGTGGTCGAATCGCGTGCGCTGCGGTACGAGGCACCCGGGTCGTAGGTCACGCCCACCGAGAATCCGCTGGATTTACTCGACTGNTCGGTTGATGGCCGCAGCGGCACTGGCGAAAACGCTGACGCGCGCGTCGCTGGTGCTCTCGTTTTGCGATGCATTGGAGCGGTGGCTGCTGGCCTGGATCACCACCGGGGTGATGGCGGCCATGGTGCCGGCCGCTGCGCCTTCGGCATCACGACTGAYCTTGCTCATGGTCGAGCCGGTATCGACCATGTTCTTGGTGGTCGAATCGCGTGCGCTGCGGTACGAGGCACCCGGGTCGTAGGTCACGCCCACCGAGAATCCGCTGGATTTACTCGACTGGCTGGATTGCGACTCGACCGTGTCCTGGCGTGCCAGCAGGGCGATGTCCTTGGCTGCCAGCGTCAGGTCCTTGCCGGCACCGATGTCCGAGGCGGCAATGGTCAGTTGGTTGCCCGCGCTGATGACGAGATTGCCGTCCGTTGAACCGACCGAAGAGGCAACTTGGGTGACCGAGCGTGTGGACTGCTGGCTGTCGCTGCTGGACTTCGAATAGCCGACGCTTGCCACGCCACCACCAGAGCTGCCGGTCAAACCGGACTTCTTCTGGCGAACACTGTGCGCTTCGCTGCTGGTGTCCTGCGCCGACTCGATGGTGACATTGTTGCCTGCAGCCAGACGCACGTTGTCCTGCGCAAGCACTGTCGAACCCACCACGGCAAGGTCGTTGCCGGCCACCATGTTGACGGACTTGCCGCTGAGCGATGAGCCCACCGCAAGACTGTCGTGCCATTCGTCGTGGGTGGTGGTCTTTTCGTTGGAGAAGGTGCTCTTCTTGCGCGTTTCCTTATCCACCACCGCATCATGCTGCTCCTGCGTGGCGAGTAGCTTGATGTCGTTGCCGGCCGCAAGCGCGATGCCGCCGGTCTGGCTGGCCGCTGCCTCCTTATCCACCACCGCATCATGCTGCTCCTGCGTGGCGAGTAGCTTGATGTCGTTGCCGGCCGCAAGCGCGATGCCGCCGGTCTGGCTGGCCGCTGCGGTGGAGGCCAGGGTGAGGTCGCGGCCGGCCTGCATGACGATATCGCCGCCGGCACCGAGCTGGGTGCCGCGCACGGTTTCGTCGTAGGTCGAGGTGGCCAGCGAGTTGCTCTTGGTGACCGTGCTGCGATCGCGCGAGCTGCTGTCCACGGCCGCGACGCTGTTGATGTCGCGCCCGGCCTGCAGAGCCAGGGTTTTGCCGGCGCCGACTTGCGCGGCGGTGAGAGTGAGATCGTTGCCTGCCGCCAGCACCACGCTGCCCGCGCCCTGCACGGTGGTGCCGAGGTGGGTGATCTCGCTGCTGCGCTGGAAGTTACGGCCGTTGGCGGTGGTGTCGGTGGTGTTGGAGAGCGTCTGCGTGGTGAGGTTGAGGTTGTTGCCTGCTACCAGTTGGGTGACGCCGTCGGTGCCGGCGTTGCGAATCTGCGCGGCCTGCAGGTTAACGTCGCGGCCAGCCACCACCGACAACACGCCGTTGCCGTTGGCACCGGTGACATACAGGCCGGCCACGCGCTCGAGCTGGGTGGTGCTGTACTGGTGATAGCCGCCGCCGCTGAGTGTTTCCACAGTGGAGGCAACGGTGATGTCGCCGACCGCCTGCACGCTCAGCGCATCCACTGCACTGACGCTGGCGCCTTCGATACGGATGTCGCTGGCCGAGCGCAGCCCCACCTGGTCGCCGCTGATGCTGCCGCCCAGGTG
>NZ_LMOP01000012.1 GCF_001423585.1 Xanthomonas sp. Leaf148
ATGGGGTACGTGCTGGTCGCCGCCGTGATTGTGGGCGCCGGGGTAATGGGTATAGCTGACGGTGCATTGGCGCGGGCGGCGGGCGCGGCGGGGTGCGCGTAGCGTGCCGGGGCCTTGCGAGCAGGCGTCCGGGTCGGGCGGTAGCAGCGGCGGCAGCTTAGTGCGGTCGGGTTCCACAACGACCCACTGCACGCGCTTGGGCGGCGCGGGGCGCGGACGCGTGCGAGTGGGCAGTGCACTGGCGGATGCCGTGGGTGGGCGGCGGCGTGTCATGGCGCCTCCGGGTGGTGGCGCGTAGCGGTTGCAGCGACACACTGCTGCACTGCTACTACACCGCATGCGAACCGGCGGTGCGAGGTTTGCGGCAACGTAACGAGCTGGCGACTCAGAGAACGCACGGGAGCGTCGCTCACCTGCTCAATAGCAGCGCGTGCGGCGAGCCGGCGCAGCACCTCACCCGCATCCCAAAGCAGGCGTTGAGCAGAGCCTGGCGAAAGATCAACCGGCACAGATGCCGGCATGGATGGTGCGGTAGACATGGCAACGCCCTCCTGGAACAACCCAAGAACCGCCGCCAACGGCGACGGGATGTCGGGAGGTTCGAAACCGCTAGTAGCCGGCGGGCATATTCCCCTTGCGGGTGTTGTATTAGCCGCCCTCCCGACGCAGGCATCGCATCGGCTTGTACCTGCAGGATGCAGGCACAAAAAACCCACCGGTTTGACGGAGGTGGGTACCGCTCTTAGAGGAGTTTCGACGCTCCTTGGGATTAGATTGCTAGGGCAAGGTATGGCGTGTGAATAGCCACATAAGACCTTTGCCTGGCTCCGTGCCCGCAGGGCAAGCACGCCTCGAATGCTTGGCATCGATCGCTCAGCCAGTGACTCGTATCGCAAAACCGAAGATCCGTTCTCAAGGAGTTGTGCACTGCGACCGATGCAATGGTTTGCTGTTTTCGGTATACCGCGCTCCGCGCCACTTGAAGGAACGACATGTCAATCTTGCGAAGAATTTCGGAGTCAATTGTAGGTACCAAGGAGGCAATCAAGGAGAAAGGCGATATCGGGGAAACGGATCTTTGCAAGTGGCTCGGCGACTCTGGCCTGTCCTACGTTGCGGTCTGCCAGGCAAGGGAAAGCTTCGCCCCACTCTTCACAGGCGAGATCAAGCGACCGGATTTCATGGTCCTGCTCGACTCCATCGGACTGATTGCAGTTGACGCCAAAAACTTTGACTTGAAGGAGTGGGACGGCTCGCCCTGCTTCACACTAAGCCTGCAGAAAGAGCTGCTGAAAGCGGTCGCGTTCGAGCGCATGTTCCGTATCCCGCTCTGGTACGCCTACAGAGGCGAGGACAATGACAACGTCTCCTGGTATTGGATCAGCGCGCTCAAGGCCGTTGAAGTGGGAATCAAGCGCGATGGCCGCCATGGTGATTTCCTGACCATCGGCCTCGAGCACTTTGCACATGTGGTCAACCCCGATGACATGGCCAAGCTCTATACACAGCGGCTGCCCGGTGTTTCCAGGATCGCTGCCCTTCCGGTCACGAACTGAACGCGAATCGGCATCTGCAGACGTGAAGTCAGATTCCGATCTTGCGTCCGAACTTCCGCCGACCATCGTGGTCTTCACGCTCATTGAGGAGGGGTGAATGTTCAAGGATATGATCGCTGCCGGTGGCCCTGGCCTACTCATCCCAATCGTGTTGTTTGCGCTCATCATTTATACAACGCGCGGCTTCTTCGATCTTCATGGCAGGCGAAGCCAAAATCGACGAGAATTCCTGGAGCACTGGGACCCCAAGCGCGCAGATGACGATCTATGGCTTGAGGTCACCGTTCGCCATCTCTATGGGCAACTGTTACCTGCTCATGTCATTCGCACCGCCCTGAATCACCCACACTGCAGCCAAGCATTGATGGACCTTTCTGAGATCTGGGAGTTCTACCATTACGACTCAGACACCCAAACGGTTGGCTGGGCCCACACGCGGCACAAGCACGCATATCGCAGATGGTTGAACCACCGCTGGTCCTTGGCGCGCTATTTCCTGCTTGCCTGCCTGGCAATGGTGGCGACCTATTTCGCGACCCTCGTTAGCGGACTCTCGCAATGGATCTACGCAACTGCTGCAGCACTGTGTGGGATTGGTGCGTTCATTAGCTTGTGGCGCTGCGACGTAGAGAAAAAGGCGACCGATGCCGGCGAGATTTGGATCAAACGAATCAATGATCCTGCATCAAAATCGAGGTTTGAAAGTGATGGAATAACTTCGCGCAATGCCGCCTAGATGCAGCTGCAAGCGTACTGATATCCTGCTAGTCGATGACCTTCGCTTCATGGGAGTTTCTAAATGCCATCCAACATCCCCTATGACCCCGCTTTAGCGCTCGGCAACCTAGTTAGTAAAGAGCGGCTCGACATGCTCGAGCAGATCGCCTCCACCCAGGCACCTGCAGATGCCGCTGAAAACACGCTAAATTCTTTGATCGCAGTCAAGCACGCACTGGACATGACGTCCCAGGAGCTCGCCATGATGGGTATCGACACGACGGAACTGGACGCGGAGCGGGCACAGCTTGACAGGTCGATTTCCGAAGCCGCTGAGTCCTATGCCAAAGCCAAGATCAAAGCAGTCAAGGATACGCAGTCTTTGCACGCCACGGTGCCGAGCATCAGCGATTCGACAGATTCTCTCATCGACCATAACCGAAGCCATATCAAACAGGTGCCGCTTTCTGCGGATGGCCTGAGAATGCATGCTCAGTACTTCAGCTTTGACTCCAGCAACCTGGACGCCGGAACTCACGCTTCCAACGTAGCGAAGTTCATCAGCAAGCATGTCAGTCGTCTGGGTAGCGCGCTTGCTGTCCAAGCTTTGCGCTCTTCGGCAAGCCAGGTCCATAGCCAGATCAGGGACCATAGCATCGCTGGAACACTCATTATCGCCGTCAGTTGCGTTCACAAAGATGCTGTGTTGCTCGCTCCATTGATCCTCGATGCAGACAAGGGCATCCAGGCGTTCAATGCGTGCTTCCCTGACGAGACGATCAAGACTGGTTCACTCTCTGCCATGCAGGACATCGCAGCCAGGCCAGATACAACGGGGGACAAGGCGCTGACTGTCATCTCCGGAGCCACTTTGGGTTCTTGCTTCATCGGGATGGCCCACATCAGCAGCACTACGCAGATCAATACAGCTATGGAAGGCGTCGCTTCATCACTGCAAACCCAGTTCACGATCGGAAACTGGTTTGGAAGCGTCAATGGCGTTTCTGGCATGGGCAATTCGTTCGGCGATGATGCCAAGTTATTACTGTCCTCACAGAACATCGTGTCGCAGTGCACGCTGACCACCATCGGTTCGAGCTCGTCCGCCACACTGAACCAGTTCAACATCGGCGCCCTGGAGCTATCGGGTTACGATGCATCGGAATCGATGAAGGCCTCGCCCCAAGTTCAGGGAGTGCAACAAAATCTCCAGGACCCAATCGCACTTGCAGAACCTACTGAACATTCGGGCCAGAGCTTTGTTGCGATGAAGTCAGACCAGATGGAGAGCATGCTCTCGGATCTAAAAGAGAGTGATGATGGGGAGGAAAAAATCGTCGATATCAATGCGATGGTGGCCGCACTGGATGACTATGTGGAGAAGTGTGTGGCTGGCAGGATCGGCTTACCCATCACTTACTACACCAAGCGAGTCACGGCCAGCCAGCTGGCGCAGAGTTGGATTGAAAAGTACTGCCCTGCAAGCAATTGACCGTCTCCATAGGTGCTACTAGTCCGCGTGAAAGAGGCGCAACCACCGGCGGCAGCGCCAGTTGTACCAGTTACCTGGATGGTCGGCTTTTATTCTGCTGACGGAGTCTATTTGAGCAAGTTGGTAGTGAATCGAGCTCCGCATGATATTGGGAAATTCATGGATGAGCAGGAGAAGGCAACAATTTGGGAAGGGGGCGAGCGAGGTTGCTGGTGATCGGCGCCATAAGAACCCATCGCTTCGACGGAGATGGACGCAGCTACGAGTTGCCTACGCCCATCATCTTCTGACTCTGCCTGAATTCAAGCGCATCAGGGATGTCGTGAAATGTAAGTAGATCTCCAGCAAGCTCTGCGAGCAAATTCTTCGCATCTGTCGGCGTTGCACGGAAGAATTCGCGACGATGGTTTACAAGGTTTGCCCGGCTCTCAGCCAGCCGTGCGTGCATTTCACCTTCGATTCCAACAGCGTCCGTTGAGAAAAATAGCGCATGCACATCGAAGTTGAAGGGCACTGATGCATCACTGAGTTCGCGGATACGGTCCATCGGATCCAGACGACGCGTCATACCGACCTTGATCAGCGATTCACCAAAAGATCCAATGTTGGAGATAACGTAAACGTAGCCCGCCCTGATGTTGGCTACGCGATAGTCAACTTCCGCAATTGCATGCTCAACCTCTGACACCTGGGCGCGCATCCGCTCTACAGCCTCTGAATCACCCTTGGCCAATAGCGCCTGTAGCGCGTTGAGGTAATGTTGGCGCTCCTTCTCCAGCTTCAAACGCTCGCGCTCCATCTCCTGCTGGGTTTTGCGCTCTTCCCGCAGCCGCTCGCGCTCTTGCCGTTCCAGTTCCTTCTCTTCGGCTTTCTTCTGCACGAAATCCGCAGTGAGCTGCAATTCTGTAATACGAAGCTGCAGGTACTCATGCGTGATACGGATGCTCATGGTCTTGCCCAGGCGCTGGATTGTCTTGGCTACCTTTTCAATCCGATCGATGGCCGCAGCAAGTGCGTATGGCTTCAAACCACGTACCAGAACATCGGCCTCTGCATTGAATGCCCGCAGCATCAATTTGCTGTAGTCCCGAAGCATGGTCTTGCCCTGCGCTTCTGAGCCGTTAACGGTCCAGCCCACTGCAGCGACAACAGCGCGGCCATCTGCCTTGTTCAGCTCTTTGATAAGTCCGCGAATATGATCAAGGCGATCCTTGTAGGCCACCGCGTCTTGTAGCGGATGCGCATACTCATACACACCGGATTCTTGGAGCAGGGCGCGTTCACGGGTTTCGACGACTTCTTTGCGTAGCTCTGCGACCTGCAGCAACAGCTCATCGCGATTTGCCGTCAGCGTCGTAAGCTGTTCTTTCCATGCAAGCGATGCAGACGCCAACTCAGCATTCAGTAGTTCCAGCTCTCGCTCACGCTCCAACTGGCTAACACCTCCAATACGGGAGAGTGTCGCATAAATTTCATCCCTGTCCTTCGACACCGTAGCAAGCTCATCTATAACCTGGCGTGTGAAGCGCCTTACGCCGAAGAGCGGAATTTTCCGATTGGTGTCCATACCTGCTCCCTTGTTGATGTGTGACCTCAGCTAACAGCGTAATCTTGCCATGCCTCTCCCTTCTTACGAAGAAGCACTATTTATTAGATTTGCGATTAGTTTTCGGCGCCGGGTAGCGGCACAGAATTCCTGATCTTGAGTTCTCATGTTCAGAAGCGTGAGCACGCCCTCATTCTGACTGCAAATAAACCAATACCTCTTGCCTCAAATCGAGGACCAGAGCAATTCCAGCTTCGATAAGCCTTGTTTCGCACATGGGTTCACGCGCATCTCTCGCGCATGATTCTATTGCCCGCGCTGCGCTAGTGCTACGCTACAGCCACACCACGGAGGGGATCTTTAATGGCAACGCTGATTCCCAGTCGATCGAGTAGCGCCGGCCGAATGACATCTGGCGAGCGGCGCTTTTCGCAGCGCCTGGAAGACAAGCTCGATGATGAGTACATCTGCTGGTACGACGTGCCGATCGGCCCCAGTCACCGGCATCCGGACTTTATTGTGCTGCATCCCTATCGCGGGATCCTGGTGCTTGAGGTCAAGGACTGGAAACTGGAGACGATCGCTGAGATTGACCGCGACACCGCTGTGCTCCATACCGAGCGCGGCCGTGAAGTAACGTCCAATCCATTGCGCCAAGCTCGCGACATTTGTATCGAAGTCGGCAAGCTGATGCTCAAGGATAGTGCACTGCGCCTTCCTGAGGGAAGCAAGTATCAAGGCAAGCTGATCATGCCGTGGGGCTTTGGCGTGGTGTTTAGCAACATCAGCCGCGCCCAGTTTGACGAAGCCGAATTAGGCAATGTGATTGCGGCAGGCAGTGTGATCTGCCGGGACGAGATGACCGATTCGGTGGACACCGAGGCGTTTCAGAAACGGCTCTGGGATATGTTCCCTGCTACGTTCTCATGCCAACTTAGCCTGCCGCAGATCGAACGAATTCGCTGGCATCTGTTTCCGCAGCTACGAATCGTTCCTCCTGAGCAGGTGCAGTTGTTCGCCTCATCTCAGCCGGACAAGCCCATTGCCATCCCTGATTTGATCAAGGTGATGGATCTGCAACAAGAGCAACTTGCTCGCTCGATGGGGGACGGCCACCGAGTGATCCATGGCGTGGCAGGCTCTGGCAAGACAATGATCCTGGGCTATCGCTGCGTTGAGATTGCGAAGCGTCAAGGCAAGCCGGTGTTGGTGCTCTGCTACAACAAAACACTTGCCGGCCGCCTGGAGCACATGATTCACGCGCACGGCGTGCAGGACCGCGTGAGTGTGCGTCACTTCCATGGCTGGTGTGGGGAGCAGCTGAAGGCCTACGGCATCAAGCCTCCGCCCGCACAGCCAAATGCCCAGCAGTATCTGGACACATTGGTCAGTAAAGTCATTTCAGCAGTGGAGTCGCAGCAGATTCCGCGAGCACAGTACGCGGCAGTGATGATCGATGAAGGCCATGACTTTGCACCCGAATGGCTGCAAATCGTCACGCAGATGGTCGATCCGGAAACCAATTCGCTGTTGCTGCTCTATGACGACGCGCAAACCATCTACAGCACAGGTGGACGTCGAAAGTTCAGCTTCGCCAGCGTTGGCATCCAGGCCAAAGGGCGCACCACGATCCTGCGTCTGAACTACCGCAACACCTTGGAGATCCTTTCCACGGCAAAGGCCTTTGCCCAGGAGCTCTTGGCCGGGGAAGATGCGGATGAAGACAACGTGCCCGTGATCGCGCCAGAGAGCGCAGGACGCCGGGGCACCGTCCCCGAGCTGATACAGGCGAGCAACATTTGGGAAGAATCACGCATCATCGCCCAACAGGTACGCGAAGCACTCAACAACGGTGCAAGCGCCAACGACTTTGCGGTTCTTTGCCGCAATAAAGTACTTGCCACGCATATAGCCTCGCGGCTCCGGGCTGCGGAACTTCCAGTTGTACTAGCAGAAGAGATCAACAAGCGACACCTATTCGATGGCGAGCCTGCAGTTAAGGTGCTGACGATGCACTCCAGCAAGGGCCTGGAATTCGAGTCGGTGTTCATTCCCGGCATCTGCGAGATTGGGCAACGCTTGCAAGCCGACAGTGAGGAAATGAGGCAGGAGGCCAAACTGCTGTATGTCGCAATGACTCGAGCTCTTGGCTCGCTGACAATGCTGCATCATTCAGAGACAGTACTAACCGGGCGGATTGGACAGGCCATAGATCAGATACGGACTAGGCTTGCAGCCTAAAGTCTAAGATTTAAGGGATCCGAGGCAATCCCCCCTTACGTCTGAAGTGCGAGTCGCCCAAGGCGGACTGCTGCATGACGAGAAGGAGGGCGGTTCAAGACGCGGCATGCCGGGGCCTATTGCTCAAAAATAAGACCTCACCCTGACGTGAGCGATACAGCCGCTATTGGGCATCGCCGCGGGGGCATCTCCGGGCGGCTCGCTTAATCACTGTCTCCCCTTTGTTCCATCCCTAGCTTGTCGATGTACCGGGTGATAACGTGTCAGGACGAATCCCATACCTGGGCATGAACGTGGATATAAAAATTAGGCTCATTTTCGCGACAGGATTACTCGCACTCTCAACCTTGGCTGCTTGTGCAGGAGGAAACATGCGCTCTGATTACAAAAAGAATGATCTTCAGCCGGTCAAGATCGAAAAATCAGGCGATTCACTGCAAATCACTTACCACATGCCTGCAGAAAGTCTGTTTTATTCTCCCGGCATTGATTTCGTGAATGAGGGTGGCGTCTTGCGTATCGCCATCCGCAGATGTGGCATCAATGAGAAGTGTGATGCCATGGCGAAAGCTGCCATGCCACCAGTTGAGCCGTGGACGCCGAAGGTCACCGTACCGTATGGAGGCGAAAAGGTTGTATTGGTCTACGCGGACAGCGAGGAAACGTTGCTCCCATAACTCCAGCCAAGGAACGATGCAATGAGCACCGATCAGAAGTGAGAAGGGTCATTGAGCGCCAAGGCGACGTGCTTGTCGTTGGGGACGAATCCCGGATTCCGTGCATCGGTACTTGCGGGTGCTGGCCGTGACGGCCGAAGCCAACACCTGCTATTTCGCAGTAGTTAGGCTGATCGCCTAAACTGACCGCTTTCAATTACTAAGTTAACCTGACTCCGCTAATCATCGGGAAACCTCAACACCCGACCACGTTCCCGCAAGGCTTGCGCCGGCGTTCCACGAGCTATGGCACACTCGCAGCAGGAAGATGCATGGCTGCAACATTCAATCGGCCGTGCCGCTGGCTATCTCAATATTCACTCAAGCCGCCGCCGTTTTTCCACGCAGCCAAATGCGAGCGTTCACTCCATGGAAATCCTCTACTCGGGTACGGATAAAATCCTTTGCGATTCGCTGACTTTGATGCTCACTAAATCTCGAATCGAGCACGAAACTAGCAAGCGTCTGTACAGCGTACAGATCAATGACGCTGATGAAGTACACCAAATATCGGTTCATTGCGACGATTGGGATAGTGCAGCACGAATGCTCGACATGCTCACTAGCAAGACGCAATGCAAAGAGGCATCCGCATCAGTGAAGGCTGGACCGCGTCGCCAGTAAGCTGCGGTGATCATGATTGCTCTTGGAATCTCTGCCGGCCTTGCCACTACAAGGCTACTCCATAGCGCCCCCTACCCTTGCTTATTCCTATCGCAGCCCCCTATTTCCACCCGATAAGCGACTAGTAGGGTGGGTCGTCCATGCCGGCAACGCAGCGATCAAAGCATCGGGGCGACTAAAGACCACAAGACGCAAGATGGATGCACTTCCATCGAGCGCAGCAGCGACTGACGCTCGATCTTTAGCAACAGCGCCGGCATCGCGTCACTGCATCGCTGAGCCTTTTGCTCGCCTCGGTTAACGCCTGGACGACACGATCAATTCGATGGGTTACAACTCACACCATCCGCTGCTGGGGAGCGATAGATTGCTCGCGCTGCGGCTCCTGCTGCTGGGACTGCTGTTGTCGTTGCGTCTCACCTAAGGCCTGCAGTTGTGCCAGAGACTGCTGGACCGGTTGTGCGATCGCGTCGTTAGTCTTCATATGCGCCATCTTATGCGCGGGGTCGTTTAGCGCGCCTTCGACGACGAAGACATTCTCCCCCTGTCGCACGGATTTGCTGTTCTCGCTCAGAACGACGTGATCGATCTGCGACAGGCCATTCGCTTTTGCCAGATAGGCGCTACTAGCGGCCAGTCTGGCGCTGTTGTCGTCATAGTTCCGACCGAGCCCTTGTTCGAGGCGACGTACAGCGTCTTCTGCCTGGCGGTGCAGCGGGTCCTGCGGCGGCGCACCTACTGCCATTGCATCGACATCAACGGGGAATCCCGGATTTCCAGGCTTTGCCTCACCGATCACTTTCTGCCACCAAATTTGATCAGGCTTGGGATTACTGTGCTCCTTATTCAACTCGCTATTTGGCTTGGGAGCATGGATGCTCTTGATGTCATCAACGTTCCCTACCGGCTTGAGCGCACCTTCAAAATCCTTGTCGACTCCTTGCTTGGTTGTGCGATGCAGCCCGGCATAATTCAGCGCTCCCCAGGTAAAGTCGATACAGCTGTTGGAAGCACCGCCGTACTCCATATTGAAGTCATGCTTAGCAGGTGACTTACCGAATTCCTTCAACTTCTCGTACTGCGATTGATCAATCTCCAACGTACGCGAGTAATAGGGGTCTTTATAGTTTCTGACGTCATCTTTGAAGACCTTACCCGGCCCACTGGATTCCCCATGCTTTGCGGGAGCAAACCCGTAGCTATTAACCTCTTTTCCATCACTTACCGTGTAGTACATGTGCCCGGCCTTGGAATTACCTCCTGTGATAAGGAGGGGTGTCCCTGCCGAAGCGACGTAGACGGTAACGGTATAGCGCTTATCGTGATCATCCATGTCTCGCCCGCCTTACTTTGCTTTGTGAGTGTAGGCAATCAACAATCTTGCATTTGCGTCCAACAACGCCTGCCAATTCTGATCAAAACGCAGTTTGAGACGATAGCGGCCGGCCTGCAGTGACGGGCTATAGGCAAATGCAAGCTCCTCAGAAACCATCCCGGTCGGGAGCAGCCCAGCCTCAGCCAGTGTCTCAACATCTGCATTGAGCGCAAACAAGCCCTTTGCGATCCCATCGACAGCTACCGCAACAGGAACTTCCTGCTCTCTACCGACACGTTGACTGCGTTGCAGTACCACATCAGTCACCCCAGCCTGCTCAATACGTTCCAGGTGCACAATCGCCACGATATCCGCACGCACTAGACGATCGGCAACGTCAGCTACCGCGCCGGTATCAGTTCCGGTCAAGAGAACACCGACAAAAATTGGTGGACTAGCCTCGTCCTGCTGGGCAGGAACGTCAAACTCAAGAACCATCCCCCCTCCGTCGTCGGGAGGCAAGCTTCGCGTTAGTGGCACTGAAGTTCGCATCTCTGATTTTTCCTTTGCTATTGGGGTGCTTGTAGCAGGCGGTTGCATACCGCAGCCCGCAACTAAACCAATGATCAATGCCGTGACTGCAAAGCGCATTCGGCCTTTTGCAATTAGCACCGTCTCTCTCCTGTGAGTGTGACGCTGAGGTTGAAGCTCACGGCCAAAGCCCTGTTTGGAGCCGTGATACCAAGTAGCCGCCTTCTGCGGTCAGCACGCTGCATCCTATCGCTTATGTGTCCAAGCAGCTAACGGCAACCGGGTCAATTAGGCGCTCGCGGCCCGTCACCGCCGCGCCCGTCCCGGCACTGCTGGCTTCTCTGCTGGCGGCACCAGCTCCAATCGCACACCGATTCACGCCTCTCTGGACGACATGCATCGGAACGCCGGGCAGTTCCAGACGCGGCTGACGCGGCATGGCAGGGCATCCTGCTCAAGAAGAAGACCTCAGTCTGACGGCAGCGGCACAGCCCCCTATCAGGCATCTCCGCGCGGGCCTGTACGACCGGCTCGCTTAATTACCCCACCCCCTTTTTTCCGTTACTCCACCGTTGCTCCGCGCTTATCCAACATCCTAACCCGCGACGAATTCATCGACCGCGGCGCTAACGGTACTCTTGATTATAGCTGCACGCGCCTCGCCCACGTAATTGACAGCATCAAGCTGTTCGTGGGTTGCTTCGAATAGATCTCGGACGGTCGTAAATCCTGCATCAATCAATCTACTCTTAATTGCATTAGAGAGATCTAGTAACTCAATACTCTTGTTTAGAAGCATTGCTACTGGCGAACGTCCTTGGCCTCCGGCTCCACAAACGTCGCAAGGCCGAGATATATCTAAAATGGGATGCCCGTTAGCACACTCACCGCTTGGCTCTAGCATTGCTTCTTCGGAAACGGCTTGCCATAGTTCAGCCCCGCGCCCAACTTCAGCATGGACACGGCTAGCCATACCATCAAAAAATACAAGCCAGTCAGCTGGCGCTGGATTTCTTCTAGGAAAATAAACCGCTATTACATTATCTCTGAATGTAAAGCCTGGATGCAGCAGGTATAATGTTCCGCCCTCACGCTTACTCAGGCGCGCGGGCCCCTCTGGAACTATTACATTAGCTGCAACAAGCAGCCTAATACCCGCTTGACACAAATAGGGCACCTGCATTGAATTCGTTAGCGCAAGATACCCGCGGGGCTTTCCAGACTCATAAGGCCCCGGATTATCACTAATCTTACTCCGCAGCTCATAAAGTAGTAGCTCAGCCACCTTAAGTAACCGAGGATCAAGATCCTTGATGACACCCGGGACCATATTGTCCAGATGCCTATCAGTCACTGTATTGATAGCAGTGCGGATATCTTCGAACCTCATACTAGAAATTGGACGCGACCCAATTTGGGTTTGAACTTGCGCAACCAACTTTAGAAGACCGCGCGGGTTTCCATTTGAACAATAGAACAAAATGCCTATCCAATCATTATTAGCAAGCAAAGCCTCAAAAAAAATACGGCTGTTTCCTTCCGCAGCTACCGCGCGACGGCCGAGAAGATCACGAAATGCTTGGATATTAGATGGACGAGGCAAGTCGCCAAGAGGAACAACCACGGCATCATGGCCATAACTAAAATCAAGCCCATAGCGGGTCACTGCGGGGTACACAGATATCTTAAAAGCTAGGCCAGGATCGTACAATGACTTGATACACGTAAAAAATGCACCCTGAGCCCTTGTATCCAATGCATGCGCAGCATCATCCAAAAACAAAATCAGCAACTCCGCCCCCAGCGCAAGCCTGACAGAACGCAAGATCTCCAGCGTATAAGTATAGCCTCGCAACCCTGCAATAACATGTGACTTAAGCCCGATTGCCTGTAAATGCGACGTTATTGAATGAGGATCCCTGTAAGTGGTCTCCAAAACACCGACAACCTTTGCCCAGTCGATCAACCCCAGATCACCTAAGCTCTCTGTGAATTGAAGGCCCTTTAGTTCCACAACCACTTCTTTCAGGGCATTTAATATCCTTGAGTTTATCCACGCCTTAAAGTTATCGAGAGAATTAGATTCAATATCACTTCCGGAAGAAGGTGGTATTGTGGCTAGATACCTTTTAAAGGTTGTGTGAACACCCAAGCTACGCCCTGACGCCAGGTATTGCGACTTCATTCGATGAGCAGCAGTACGCATCAGCATCGTCTTGCCTGCGCCTCTGCAGCCTTCGAGCAAAATATTCTCCGCCGTATACATGCGTTGCAATGTGGCTGCCCACGGACCTTCGACAACTAACTGTTCTACGGTGTCGATAGGAAGGTTATCTGCCTGCAACTGCAAGGAATAGTCTGCCATATTAAATTCCAATGACCCTTAAGAAGGGCTTATTTAACCTTGCAATAATCTCGATATCATCTACTGCAGCGTAATAGGGGTCGGTTGCCATGAGAGAGCCAGCCCTCAAATCTGTCAGCATCCTTTCGTCGAAGGATAAAAATTCATAAAAAAAACATATCCAATAAAGACCTACAACGTTCACAGCCTCAGCAAGCGTCTTGAGCCCTTGCTTTGAAAGCGCTGCCGAACACTCCTCCGTATTCTCCGGTGATTTTGGCCTAAATGTCCCGTGGACCCCTTGGCTAAGCGTGGTAAAAATCCGCTCCGTCCTCTTAAGTATTTTTTGGTCATTCGGGATGCCAGATTTTTTTAAACCACTCATTGTTGCATCAAATCTAGCTTGATACACGAAAGCAAATGGATGCTTTTCACCAGACTCTGTAATTAATTGATGGAGCATTAACCTGTGGCTCGGCTTATCTCCTACTGCCACTTCGTCTTTGACTTTCCAAGCAATTCTACTGATGGGAGACTCAAGAAAGTAGAGCGCAAAAATAACTTGCTCAAACCATGACCTCCATAATGTATATGCTTGCTTCAAAAATCCAAGCCGGGCAAGCTCACATCCAGCAGTAAGGTCCTCTGCTGCAGAAGCGACGAGCGGCCTTACCTGACTTACCTCGTCCTCACTCAATACCAATGCTGCACAAGCTAAATAGGCATCTTGGAATTGAAGGGCGACCTTCTCAAGCAAGTGAAGCTCGTTGAACACTCCCCTCAAGAAAAGCCTTTCATTTACCCCCCAAGCAGGACGAGCGAACACAAGTTTACGAGCCAACTTCTTTACTGAGTAATGAGTACCAAATCTGGAATTTCGTGTCCATGTTGAACTCATTACCTCCTCCTTTAAATTTTCTTGATTTAACCATTGCCCTTACAAATAAACAAGTTCCAAAAAAAAAGCGGCTGCAAAGCCGCTTTTTTGAGTCAAGCAAGTATCAAACTCCTACAGGATTAGCCTTCTCAGGATCAATCTTGTACTGCTTGATCGCCCGGGCCACATCCTTGCCCGTCATCTTGCCGTCCTTCGCCAGCGCGGCAATCGCCGCATGCGCGATGTAGTAACGGTCGACCTCGAAGAACCGGCGCAGATTCGCACGCGTATCCGAGCGACCGAACCCATCGGTGCCGAGGACGGTGTAGGTCATCGGGACGAAGGCGCGGATCTGGTCGGCGAAGGCGCGTACGTAGTCGGTTGCGGCGATGGCCGGGCCCTGGCGGCCTTCTAGCAGCTGGGTGACGTACGGCTTACGCTGTTCGGCTTCCGGGTGCAGGCGGTTCCAGCGTTCAACGTCGAAGCCGTCGCGGCGGACTTCGTTGAGGCTGGGGCAGGACCAGATGTCGGCGGTGACGCCGAAGTCCTTGTTAAGCAGTTCGGCCGCAGCAATGGCTTCGCGCAGGATGGTGCCGCTGCCCAGCAGCTGTACGCGTAGCTCGCCCTTCTTGGGCTTGCCGGCGTCGGTGAGCAGGTACATGCCCTTGATGATGCCTTCGGCTGCGCCGTCCGGCATGCCGGGGTGGGCGTAGTTCTCGTTCATCAGGGTGATGTAGTAGTACTCGTCGATCTGGTCTTCCATCATCGACTTCATGCCGTGCTGCATGATGACGGTGACTTCAAAGCCGAAGGTCGGGTCGTAGCTACGCACGTTGGGGATCGAGCCGGCGATGACCTGGCTGAAGCCGTCTTCGTGCTGCAAGCCTTCGCCATTGAGCGTGGTGCGGCCGGCGGTGCCGCCGAGCAGGAAGCCACGCGTGCGCATGTCTGCTGCCTGCCAGGCGATGTCGCCCACGCGCTGGAAGCCGAACATGGAGTAGTAGATGTAGAACGGCAGCATCGGCACGTCGGACACCGAGTAGCTGGTGCCGGCGGCCATCCAGGAGGCAATCGCACCCGGTTCGCTGATGCCCTGCTGCAGCACCTGGCCGGTCTGGTCTTCGCGGTAGTACATCAGCTGGTCGGCGTCGACCGGCTTGTACTTCTGGCCGAACGGGGCGTAGATGCCGATCTGGCGGAACATGCCTTCCATACCGAAGGTGCGCGCTTCATCGGCCACGATCGGCACGATGCGCGGGCCCAGTTCCTTGTCGCGCAGGGCAATGTTGAGGCTCTGCACGAAGGACATGGTGGTGGAATAGCTGCGCTCGCCGCTGTCCTTGAGCAGGCGCTCGAACTTGTCGAGCGTGGGCGCGACGAAGGACTTGCTGGCCTTGGGACGGCGCTGTGGCAGGAAGCCGCCCAGCACGTTGCGGCGGTCCTTCAGGTACTGCACTTCCGGGGAATCGTCGCCGGGGTGGTAGAACGGCACCTGGCCGTCTTCCAGCTGGGCGTCGGTGACCGGAATGTTGAAGCGGTCGCGGAAGTGCTTGACCGCCGCGTCGTCCAGCTTCTTGGTCTGGTGGGTGGGGTTGAGCGCCTCACCGGCCGAGCCCATGCCGTAGCCCTTGACCGTCTTGGCCAGGATCACGGTGGGCATGCCCTTGGTGTTCACGGCCTGATGGTAGGCGGCGTACACCTTGTGCGGGTCGTGGCCACCACGGTTGAGGCGCCAGATGTCGTCGTCGGACAGGCCGGCGACCATCGCCGCGGTCTCCGGGTACTTGCCGAAGAAATTCTCGCGGGTGTAGGCGCCGCCGAAGGCCTTGCAGTTCTGGTATTCGCCGTCGACGGTTTCCATCATCAGCTTCTTGAGGACGCCGTCGGTGTCCTTGGCCAGCAGGGCATCCCAGTAACCGCCCCACAGCAGCTTGATGACGTTCCAGCCGCCGCCACGGAACACGCCTTCCAGTTCCTGGATGATCTTGCCGTTGCCGCGCACCGGGCCATCCAGGCGCTGCAGGTTGCAGTTGACCACGAAGATGAGGTTGTCCAGGCCTTCGCGGCCGGCCAGCGCGATGGCGCCGAGGGTTTCCGGCTCGTCCGACTCGCCGTCGCCGATGAAGCACCACACCTTACGGTCGGACTTCTCGATGAGGCCGCGGTTTTCCAGGTAGCGCATGAACTGCGCCTGGTAGATGGCGGCCAGCGGGCCCAGGCCCATCGACACGGTGGGGGTCTGCCAGAACTCGGGCATCAGCCACGGGTGCGGGTAGGAGGAGATGCCCTGGCCGTCCACTTCCATGCGGAAGTTGTCCAGCTGGGCCTGGCTGATGCGGCCTTCCAGGAAGGCGCGGGCGTAGATGCCCGGCGCGCTATGGCCCTGGACGAACAGCAGGTCGCCCGGGTGGCTGTCGGAGGGCGCACGCCAGAAGTGGTTGAAGCCCACGTCGTACAGCGTGGCGCTGGAGGCGAACGAGGCGATGTGGCCGCCCAGGTCACCCGGCTTGCGGTTGGCCCGCACGACGGTGGCCATGGCGTTCCAGCGGATGATCGAGCGGATCTTCCACTCCAGCGCGGAGTCGCCGGGGTTCTTGGCCTCGTTGGCCGGAGAGATGGTGTTGACGTACTCGGTGGTGGGCGAGAACGGCAGGTAAGCGCCGGCGCGGCGGGTCTGTTCGACCATGCCTTCCAGCAGCTGATGGGCGCGCTCCGGGCCTTCGACGTCGATGACGGCCTTGATCGATTCGAGCCACTCCTGCGTCTCTAGCGGGTTCGGATCGTTGTGCAGCACTTCGTTCAACCAGTTCATTAGCGCTCCCGGGGGGACACACCCCGCGGGTGTGTCGACATCGTGAATTCGTGAACCCCCAAGTGTACCGCACGCACCTGTTGGCATTCCTCGCTACGGGTGCGTATGGAATGGGATGGTGTGTGCGTGCGTGGGGGGATGGCGGGTGCTGTGCACACGGGCGCGGCCGGTGTACGACCAAAGGATGAGGGGCATGGGCGGGTGATGCGCACGCGGCCGTTGCCGCTCGGGACCAAGCGGAATGCACCCAAACAGGTGCACCTGTTTGTAGGAGCGCACCTGGGCGCGATGGGCTTTACCGGGAAGGCCCCATCGCGCCCAGGTGCGCTCCTACAAGGTGGGCGAAGTTTGGCGGGGTGGAGGCCCCGCCGTGTTCCCTGGGATGCCGGTCAGAACGCCTGCAGCGCTTCGGTCAGTTGGCCGTTATTGTTGACTGCGCCCATGGTGTAGCCCTGCCAACCCGGGTAGGCGTTGGGTTCCCAGTAGAAGACGCCGAGCACGCGTGAGCCGATGGCGTTGCTGCGGCTGAGCAGGTTGGTGAGCATGGCGCGGGTGGTGGCGGCCTGCTGCCAGTCCATGCCGACCTCGGCCACCACCACGTCGGTGCCGTAGCGCTTGATCATGTCGCGCATGTTGGTATCCAGCCGGGTGTTGTAGTCCTGCCAGCTGCCCACCGGCGGATAGTGCGACATGCCGATGACGTCCCATTTGCCGCCGGCCGAGCGCAGGTTGTCGAAGAACCAGCGGAAGTTGGCGTTGTCGTAGCCGTTGGCCAGATGCACGATGACCTTGGCATTGGGATACACCGCCTTGGTCGCGTTGTAGCCGCTGTTGATGAACTGCCCCAGGTTGGCGAAGTTGGGCGTCTTGCCCTGGTCCCACAGCATGCCGCTGTTGATCTCGTTGCCCACCTGCACCCAGGTGACGGTGATGCCGTTGTCCTTGAGATATTTGAGGATGCCCTGGGTGTGGTTGTAGACGTCGGTATTGAGCTGGGCCACGGAATGCCCTGCCCAGGCAGCCGGTTTGTTCTGCTTGCCAGGGTCGGCCCAGCTATCGCTGTAATGGAAGTCGATCATGATGCGCATGCCCTGCGCGGTGGCGCGCTTGGCCTTGTCGAGCGTGTCGCGGCCATCGTTCCAGCCGCCGGACGGGTTGACCCACACGCGCAGGCGAACGGCGTTGCCGCCGACATCCTTGAACAGCTTGAGGAAGTCGGTGGTCTTGTTGGAGGCGTCGCGAAATACCTGCGGCGGATTATTGGCCGCCTGTTGATTGAGCCAGCTGACATCGGCGCCTTTGGCGATGCCCTGTGCGCCTGCGCTCAGGCTGACCAACGACAGCAGCAGCACCAACAGTAGGCGGCTGTAACACGTACTCACCACACTCATGAACCCTCTCCCTTGATCGATAGATGTCGCGCCAAATGGCGCCCTGCCTGATCCCCCTGCTTTCGATCCGCGTGGCGTGGCGTGACGGGTCGTACAAGACACGGCCAGCTGCACTGCGAAACGCTGGCGATTCAAACATGGACGTTTCGATCGCTCGAGGTCGCTATAGCTCAGCGGTGATGTCGGAATATCTCTATGCGAAAAAATACGGTAATGGCGTACATGCGCGTTGGTTACCGGCGTGTCTGTTGTGCGGCTGCAGCAAGAAACAGCTGCATCTGCGCGCAAACAGGCAACAAAAACGCCGGCAAGCCGGCGTGTCTGTGGAAGTGCTGGATGCACGCGATGCGCGCAGGGCGGGCTGCCATCTGCAACCGCGCGGGGTGCTCAGCCCATCGCGCGTGCACCCTGCTGCTGTTGCTGGGTCTGCGTTTGTTGTTGTTCCAGCGCCACCGCCTGGCGCGCCGAATTTTCAGCCACTCGCTGGCTGCTCTGCTCCAACGGTGTGTTGATCGCGGTCATGGTTTCGACGCTGACGCGCAACTGCGCCGGATCATCGGCGCGCCCCTGCACTGCAAAGGTCCGGGCAGCATCGGGACTCATTGCCACCGAATCGATACGCTGGCCGCCGGCGGCATGCATCTCCGAGGCGAGCGCGCCAGACAGCTGCGCGCTGTGCTGATCCGGCGTACGGCCAGCACGCACGTCTTGCGCATGTACGCCACGCTGGGCGTCCTGGAACAAGGGGTTACCCACGTGCCCGGGTTGATCGATGCGCAACGAAGTGTGGTCGTTGCTGTGCTCACGCGCATCGCGCTTGGCCGGCTCGCCTGGAGCTAACGGGCCGCGAACGGCGTCGACCACATCCTGCCCAAGGCCTGGTGCACCGCGCGTCAGGATGGTAGTACCGGTACGCAACCCATTCACGTCGCTGCGGTATTCCTCAATCATCCGCGCGTTCTTTTCGGCGAGCGGACGTGCGTTGGGATCGGTGAGCGCGGAATGCTCCCCTAAAAAATTGCCCAGTTTGTGCGCACCCAACGATGCCGTAGCTGCCATCAGCGGATCGTCGGGAATCAGGAAGTTGGCCTTGCTATTGCTATAACCGCTAGCGCTCAAGGCGAGCATTTCAGTGGGCTTGGCATAAATGCGCACCTGGCCAAAATGCGGTGATGCCGCACTGACCGGGTCGGAGGCCATGACGTGATTGATCACGCTGTTGCCGCCTTCCGGGATGCGATAGCTCAGGCTGGCTGCACCATACGAATTGAAGGTTTCGCCCTTGAGGTCGTAATGGTGCGCGGAGATCTGTGCGAGTGCGCCGCCGAGGGAGTGACCGGTGACGGTGACTTCCGGTGCATGGCCGCTTCGCTGGCCAGCGACCTCCGCATAATCAAGCGCATGTTTGGTCAACGCTAGCGCATCAGCCGCCTGCGGATTGGTTCGCGACGTGACCATGGTGGCGTCGGTGAGAATGTCCTTGGCCACACCTTCGGTGCCGCGATGCGCGACCACGATTTCGCCACTGCCTTCGCGGCGGTAAATCGTGCCTTGGTAGCCAGTGGACTTGTTGTTGACGTGTTCGAGAACCGCGTAACGCTGACCCTCGACCACGACGATTTCTTCCTGACCCGGCGCGCGCCGACCGACTGCGCGATCCTTGTAGACATCGTCAGACAAGCCTGCATATTGCGGTGACGGGATGCTCATGGCGCAACTTCCTTGGCAGCCAGCGTGATGGTGAAGAGATTGTCGCGGATGTCGGGCTTGAACTTCTCAGGAGTCAATTCACCTACATCGGGGAAGTCGTCCATTCCCGAGCGTGGATAGCCCTCTCTCCAGTAATACTTTGTCTGCGACTGCTGTGCAGTTACGGTCTTGCCTTCGACAGAAAAAAGAAAACGGGTGTCTTCTTCCGCACCGGTCGCCTTCAGCATCACGCTGGCGCCACTGAATTCCCAATGGCAGATGCCGCGACCGTAATAGTCTTCGTCCTGCATCAGGTCTAGATAGACGGTGCCGCGATACTCGGTATCGGACACCTTCTTCAGCGCGAAGTCTTCCTGACTGGTGATGCGGCCGGCGGTGCCGGTCTCCGGCTGGATCTTTCCGCACTCGGCTTCGTTGCTGACGTCGTACTGCGCCGCGCCCTGCACTAGACCGAACGCGCCAGGCGCGTTCTTCAGGGTGAGCGTCACCTCGAACGCCTTGCGCGGACTGGGATTCAGCTTGGCAAGGCCGCGGCCGCCCGCCTCGACGTTGGCTTCTGCAGCGGCCTCGGTAGTGGGGGATTGGGTCTGGGTCATGCTGGTCTCCGGGGCGCTACAGGCCGTAAGCAATAGGGCCAGCAGGCTTGGGGTCAGAATCTGGCGCAAGGCCGGCCTCCGTGGCAGTTGGGCAGCCAATCTAGTCCGCCTGCGCTCGGGGGGCAATCGCGGCGGCGTGAGGATGAGGCCGCTGCCGGAGATTGTGGGTGGGCGCAAAGCTGCCATGATCGAGCACAGCCATCGCCAGGGAGTGCGCGCCATCGTTACCCGCCCACCAGCGCCCACGCCGTCCGCACCGGTCGCACCGCGCGTGCAGTGGCGCAATAGCTTGCGGATGCGGGTGATGCTGGCGGCCACCGGCGTGCTGGTGGCGTTGCTGGCGGTGCTGGGCACGCTGTTCTACCTGGGCGCTCGCGCCGAGCTGGTGGAGGCCGCGCGCAACGAGGTGGACGGGTTGACCGAGCAGACCGCGCGCAGCCTGGCCGCGATGCTGGATTCGGTGCAGGTGAGCGGGCGCACGTTGGCGGCCAGCAGCGGCGCGGTGGGGTTGCAGCCGTTCAACCTGCGCGCGTTGTTGCTGGCCACGCTCAGTGGCGACCCGGATATCGGGGCGGCGCGGCTGATCATCGAGCCGCGAACGCAAAAAGCGCGCGATACGGGGTTTGTCTGGTACGTGCATCGCGATGGCACGCGCACCGTTGAAAAATCGGTGACCGAGCTGGGCTACGACTATCGCGCGATGCCGTGGTACCTGCGCACGCAGCGCGAAGGCCGTGCGTGGTGGTCCGAGCCGTACCTCAACAGCAATGGCGGCAGTGCGCTGTACACCAGCTACAACCTGCCGCTGCGGCGCCCGGGCGATGCATCCGATGCGGCGCCCGTGGGCATGGTGAGCGTGGACCTGCCGTTGCAGCATCTGCGCGAGATCATCGACCAATTGCCACGCGATATCGGTATCCAGCCGATGCTGTTGTCGCCCGAAGGCATGCTGGTATTCAGCCCCGACCCGGCGCTCAATCTGCATCACACGCTGGACGCTTATGTGGCGCGTTCGCGGCCGGATCTGCGGCCATTGCAGCGGGCACTTGCGGCCGGCCAGCCGATCTCGTTTTCGCACACGGCGCCGGATGGCGAACGCTTCCTGACCCATAGTGCGGCAGTTGGGCACAGCGGCTGGACATTCGTGCTGTCCGCCTCGGAAGACTACGTGTTGGCTGGCCTGAACTGGCTGGCGGCGTGGGTGGCAGCGGCCGCGTTGCTGGGTGCCGGCGTGTGGTGGTGGTTGATGGGGCGGATCACGCGCAAGTTGACGCGGCCGATCGAGGAATTGACCGACACCGCCGAGCATTTCCGACGTGGCGAATTTGAGTATCCATTGCGGCATATCGAGCGCGATGACGAGGTGGGAGTGATGGCGCGCGCGTTCGACAGCGCACGCGATGCGATCCGTCACCATATCGCCGAGATTGGCGAGATGACCGCCGCGCGCGAACGCATGCAGAGCGAGCTGCAGATTGCGCGCGAGATCCAGCAGGCGATGCTGCCGTCCGGACGCACCTTCGACCGTGCAAGTTCGCACCTGGAAGCCTGCGCCTGGCTGGAGCCGGCCAAGGCGGTGGGCGGCGACTTCTACCACTTCGTCGAAACCGAACCGGGGCTGCTGTGGTTTGTGGTCGGCGATGTATCGGACAAGGGCGTGCCGGCAGCGTTGTTCATGGCGCGCGCGGTGAGCGTGCTGGAAATCGCCGCTCGCCGGTACACGCGCCCGGACGGCATCCTGATTGCCGCCTCCACACGGCTGGCCGAGAACAACGACACCTGTATGTTCGCCACCGTGCTGTGCGGCTTGATCAATGTGGTGAGCGGCGATTATTGGCTGGCCAGCGCCGGGCACGAGCCGCCGCTGTTAATCGATATCGATGGCAAGACGCATGCGTTGCCGCTGGAAACCGGCCCGCCGCTGGGGATCGAACCGCAGACCTCGTTTCCGGTACTGCAGGGCCGGATGACCGCGGGGCAGACCTTGTTGGGGTATACCGACGGGGTGGTCGAGGCGATGGACGAGCACGGCGCCAGCTATGGGCTGGAGCGGTTGCTGGCCACGCTGCACCCGCGCCGCAGTGCGGCGGCGCAGTGCAAGGCGGTGATCGCCAATATCGCCCGCTTCACCGGCAACGCCGATCCGTACGACGACATCACCCTGCTGGCGATCCGGCTGCGCCAGGAGCATGCTGGACGGGTCGCAGAGACCGGCCGGGGCGCCCCCGGGGAGGCAACCAGCCCATGAAGTTCGATCTGGCCATTGCACCGTCGCTGGCCCAGTTGGCCGGCGCCAACGACGCGCTGGAAGACTCGCTCACCCGTGAAGGCCTGCACGCCGAGCGCATCGGCCAGATCCGGCTGATCGTGGAAGAGCTGGGCTGCAATGCGCTCACCCACGGGCAGTGCGCCGAACAGCCGCTACGGCTGCAGCTGCAACTGGACCAACAGGCCCTGGTGCTGGAAATGCACGACCCCGGCACCGCGTTCGACCCGTGCGCTGCGCCAATGCCAGATGTGACAAGCGAGCTCGACGATCGCCAGATCGGCGGTTTAGGCTTGTTTCTGGTGCATCAGTTCGCCGATCACATCGACTACCGCCGCGATGGTGCATACAACATCGTGCGCGTCACCCTGCTCCACCCGTACGCCCCTGTCCCCGAGGCTTTGTCATGACCACGCTCGCCATCCAGATCGACCCGCCGCAAGACACCCGCCAACGCGTCATCCTGACCGGGCGGCTGGACACCCACACCTATCAGGACCTGGACGCGGCACTGTCGCCGTTGCTGGGCACCCGCATCACCACGCTGGTGCTGGACCTGTCCGCACTGGAATACATTTCCAGCGCCGGCATCCGCTGCATCTTCAAGGCGCGCAAGGCGCTGGCCGCGCACCACGGCAAGGTGCTGGTGACCAACCCGCAGCCGCAGATCCGCAAGGTCTTCGACATGGTCAAGGCAGTGCCGCTGAGCGATGTGTTCGCGTCCACCGAAGAACTGGACGCCTACCTGGCCGCCATGCAGCGCAAGGTCATCGAACAAAGCGCGCAGAGCGATGCACCCATCGTGTCGCATTTCGCCGAAGCGTAAGCCGCATCGCCTGCGCGCACACGTGGGGACGTGTGCGCGTGTGGCATGTGCGCGGGCTTGGTTAGGCTATGACGCCCCATTCGCTGCGTCGCAATGCCTGCACTGATCATTTTTGATTTCGACGGCACCCTGGCCGATTCGTTCGGCTTCTTCCTGAGCACGCAGCGCGCATTGGCTGCGCGACATGGCTTCCGCGCGGCAGAAGCGCATGAGGTAGACGCTGCGCGCCGGCTGACCACGCGCGAACTGCTCAAACAATCGGGATTGCCTGCCTGGCGGGTGCCGCTGGTGGCGGCCGACTTCATCCGGCTGATGCGCAGCGCGCCACCGGCTGCCTTGTTCCCCGGCATTGCGCAAACCGTGAGCGCACTGCACGCCGGTGGCACGCGCCTGGCGGTGGTGTCGTCCAACGCGGTGGACAACGTGCAACGCGCGCTGGGGGAGGAACTGAGCGCGAAATTCGCCGTCATCGAAGGCGGCGCGCATCTGCTGGGCAAGCAACGCGCCCTGCGCCGCGTCTTACGCGCAACCGCATACACGCCAGCGCAGGCGGTCTATGTGGGCGACCAGGTCGCCGACTGGGAAGCGGCGCAGGTGCTCGGCCTGCCGTTTGCCGCCGTCGCCTGGGGCTACGCCCACCCGGACGTGTTTGCCGGGCTGGCCGGAACCTCGCTGATCGAACGGGTGGACGATTTGCTGACGCTGGGCATGCGTTAGAGACGGCAAAGCGCAGTAGCGCTTCGGGCACGTTCTTACAGAGCTGGCACATAGCACCGGCTTGCGCTGAGGGGGTAGCTGGCGATCCACCCAACGGCGATTCTCTAACCTAGCTGGAGGTCTGCTGCTCGCTGATGTCGGCGTTTGCGGTGGTGAGCAGGTGCTGTCGTTGATCTTGCTGTTGATCTTGCTGTTGATCTTGCTGTTGATCTTGCTGTTGATCTTGCTGTTGATCTTGCTGTTGTTCTTGCTGTTGTTCTTGCTGTTGTTCTTGCTGTTGTTCTTGCTGTTGTTCTTGCTGTTGTTCTTGCTGTTGTTCTTGCTGTCGCTTCACCCAAGTCGCCTTAAAGCAAGCCGAGCACCGCAGTCATGCGTGGCCGAAGAGGCGCCCTTGTTTGAGCGAAGCGAGTTTGGGCGCCGTGCCGCGCATGACGAGGAGCGCAGGGGACCGGCGCGGCCGTATCGCGCCGGATTGCGTCAGGCGACAGCGGTTTTGGTGACTTTTGCCAAGACAAAAGTCACCCGCGCCCGAAGGGCGTGGAAGCTTTTGGCTTGGCTGTGGCTTGAGCACTGACGCTTGAAAGCTGTGCTTCAAATTCGTGCATGGTCTACAGGTACACCTGTTGGAGATCACCGGCAACCGTACCCTCATCTGCCCTTCGGGCACATTCTCCCGGAGGGAGAAGGAAAAGCACTCAGCAAGCTTGGGCGCCGTACTGCGCGTGGCACGGAGGAAACATTGAACACTGCAACGTGCGCCGCATGACATCAGGAAAACACGCGTGAACGCCTATACCCCACCGGAGTTCGGCAACGGTGCCGGCACATTCAACATCCCGCCCGCCGCCACGTAGGCCGCCAGCGCCTGGCCCTGGCTCAACAGATGCCCGTGCATGGTTCGCTCCGCACCTTCTGCATCGCCGCGCCGCACGCAGTCCATCAACTGCCGATGCTCGGCCAGCGACTGCGCCATGCGCCCCGGCGTCAACAACTGCCGGCCGCGGTGCATCTTCAAGATGCGATGCAGATCGTGGGTCACCCGGATCAACCACGGATTGCCTGCGTAATGCTGCACCGTTTCGTGGATCAGGTAATTGTTGCGGTAATACTCGGCCAGATCGCCGGAGGCGGCAGACGCTTCCATCGCCGCATGCAGCTCTTCCAGCCGCTGCACGCCGGCCGCATCCAGACGCTTGACCGCGTCATGCGCGCAGCGGCCTTCCAGCATCGCCATCACCGGGAACAGCTGGTTGAGATCCTCCAGCGTCAGCCGCGTGACCCGGCTGCCGCGGCCTGCGTCCAGTTGCACCAGGCCTTCGGCCGCAAGCAGCTTGAGACTTTCGCGCAGCGGCGTGCGGCTGATGCCGAGTTCTTCGGCCAACGCCGGCTCGTCGATCCATTCGCCCGGCGGCAGCGCGTAGTCGTAGATCTTCTGGCGCAGGCGCTCGGCCACTTCCTCGTACAGCGGTACGCGCTTCTTGGCACTGCGCGAATCAGGGGCGAGGGTCATGGTGGGCAGGTCGTCGGCAGTGGATCAGGGGCGCCCATTCTACGGGCGCGCCCGCCGACCCTGCCCACCAGCGCCATCGTCACAGCCAACCCGGCACCACGAACAGCAGCCACGCCGCCAGCGGCCCCAACAGCACCACCAGCCCGCTGTAGACCAGAAAACGGCGGAACAGCCCATCGCGTTCTTCCTTGGCCGCCGAGGCCACCACCAGCGCGCCGTTGGTGGAGAACGGGCTGACATCCACGATGGTGGACGACACCGCCAACGCGCAGATCACCCCGGCCGCACCCAGCTGGCCCTGCATCAGGAACGGCACCGCCAGCGGAATGGTGGCGCCCAGCACAGCCGCAGACGATGCGAACGCAGACACAATGCCGCCCACGTAGCACACCAGCAACGCGCCCAGTAATGGCATGCCGATATGCGACACGCCGGTGCCGATGTAGTCCACCGCGCCGGCCTTTTCCAGCACCGCGACATAAGTGACCACGCCGCTGATCAGCAGCACCGTGGACCAGCTGATGCCATCCACCGCGCCCTTTTGTGCATTGGGCGAGATCAACGCCAGCGCCACGGCGACGGTGATCGAGACCAGGCCGACGTTGAGGTTGTAGACCAGTGCCGCAACACCCAGCCCCAGCAGGCCGACAAGCGTGATCACGCGATCGCGGGTAATGGACACGGCCTCCAGCGCCAGCGGGTCGGTGGACAAGGTGCCGCCGCCGGCCGCCACCAGTGCGCCATGGCCTTCGATAGAGAAGCGTCGCTGCGATGCTTGATCGCCGCTGACCGGCACGTACTGCGCATCGGTCAGCGACACCTCCTGCCGACGCATCAGCTTGAGCCCGCCGAAGGCGCAGAAGCAGATGATCGCCATCATCAGGTTGAAGCCCAGGCTGGTGAGAAACACCGCCATCTCGGTGACGTCCAGCCCGGCCTTTTCCACCACCTTGTTGGTGATGCCCCCATACACGCTGATCGGCGAAAACCCGCCGCCCTGCGCGCCATGGATGACCAGCAAGCCCATCATCAACGGGTTGATGCGGTATTGCTTGGCAAAGCGCAACGCTACCGGCCCGATGATGGCCACCGCCGCCGGCCCCAGCGCACCGAAGGCGGTTAGCAGGCCGGTGATGACGAACATCACCCACGGGATGGCCACGATGTGCCCGCGTACCGCTCGTACTGCCCAATGCACCAGCAGATCGATGGTGCCGTTTTTCTGCGCGATGGCGAACAGATAGGTGATGCCGACCAGGGTCAGGAACAGGTCGCCCGGAAAGCCGGCCAGCACCTCCTTGCCGTCCAGCCCCACCCACACGCCACCGACGATGAATGCCAGCGCGAAAGCCACCGCGCCCATGTTGATGGGCAATGCGGTGGCGACGATGAACATGATCACCAAGCCAAGAATCGTTGCAATTTGCGGGGTCATGCGCCCTCCCAGACACCTGATACGCGTACAGCACGGATGGCCACCCGCCATCCAAGGGTCACGCCGTGTACGACACCTGCCTGATGGTCATGCCGCGCGTTCGCATGCGGCGTTGACCCACTCCACCACCCCTTGGGTGCTGTGGAAATCGTCGACCGACCGCGCTTCGCAGCCCGGTACGATCTCGCGCGCCATGCGCGCCAATGCGCTACCGGGGCCGAGTTCGAGAAACACACGCGCACCGCGTTCGGCGGCCTGCACCAGCACGTCGTGCCAGCGCACGGTCTGCGCGATCTGTGCAGCCAGGCTGTCGATCACCTGCGTCGGCGTGGCGACGGCACGTGCGTCGATGCCGGCAAGCACGCGCAGCGTGGGTGCGCGAATGGCCACCTTGTTCAACGCGACGGCGAAAGCATCGGCGGCCGCGCGCAGCCACGGCGTGTGCGCAGGCACACTGACCGGCAGCACGGTGACGCGTGCACCGCGCGATTGCGCGTCATCGCCAAGCCGCGCCAATGCCTTGCGCGGTCCGCCGAGCACGGCATGGTCGTCGCCGTTGATGATGGCCACTGCTGCACCATGCGTGTTGCAGAGCGATTCCAGCGTGGGCAGTGGCAGGCCGATCACCGCCATCAACCCGGCATCCTCGGGGCTGGCCGCATCCATCGCGCGCGCACGGGTGGCCGCAAGTTGCAGGCAGGTCTGAATATCGATGCTGCCAGCCACCGCGTGCGCAGCCAGCTCGCCGACGCTATAACCCAGCGCCAGCAGCGGCGTCGGCAGATGCTCGCGCAGCACCTGCCATTGCGCCAAGGTGCCTGCGCAGACCAGCGGCTGGGCGACGGCATTGGCGTAGCGGCCAGCATCTGCGGCAAGGGTTTGCGGAGCGGCGCCAAGCACCTGCCCGGCAGCAGCAAGCACCGCTGCCGCAGCAGGCGCATCGGCAATGCGGGCGAACATGTCGGCGTGCTGGCCGCCTTGGCCTGGGCAGAGGATGGTCAGGGTCATGGCGTTGGCCGCGTGCATGCGCTGGCGCGACTGCTGCAGGAACTGCACGTCTGCGCGCTACGGGCAACGTTTCCTGGTGCAGCATTCAATACCGCTGCTGTGCGGAGTGAGGCACAGATGCGTTGCGTGTGCGCGCAACCTGCTTCTGCAGCCACAGTGACACTGGGTGAGCGCCTGCTCACAACGTCTCCTGGCGATGCAGGAACCACGCGCAGGCCAGCAGGTCCGCGCTACCACCGGGGCTGAGCCGACGCGCCACGAATTGTTTGCCGATCGACGATAGCCGATCGCGCCAGTAGGGTTGCGCAATACCGCCATCGGCAAGAAAGCGCCGCGCCTGCGCTTTGGCATAGGCCAGACCGTCTGCGCCGCCACGATGTAGCAGATTGAGATCGTCGACATGCGCGACCAGTTGCATCAAGGTCTGCGCGAGCGCAGCGTCCGGCGTGGCGCCAGTGTCCAACGCGGCGCGCAGGCTCGGCAGCGCGATCTCGCGCAGTAGCGGGTAGCCGGCTGCGGCCTGCTCGCGAACGCCAGCCACCTTGTACTGCGCGCGCATGCGCTGGCCATTGCTGCGTGGGTCCAGCGGCGCAGCGCGCAACGCCGCGCCCCACACCTGTACCCCGTTGCAGACCGCATCGGCAGATGGCCGCTGGCCATACGCGGCGCGCAGGCGTGCGGCCTGTGCGGTGAGCAGGCCCAGGCTGAAGATCGCACCCCGGTGGGTATTGATGCCGCCGGTGGCGCGCAGCATGGCCGCCTCGGCCGCGATGCCCAGGTCGCGCAGCCGTGCAAAGGGTGCGTTGTCGCTGCCGGCCTGTGCGATGGCAATAAAGTAGCCGCGCAATGCGAACAGACTGCGCAAGAACGTGGAGGCATCCATGTCGCTGTGGCTACCGCTGTCGAACGGCGTCACTAGCCCGGGCTTGGGCGCGCAGGCCAACTCCGCATGCAGCGTGCCGACGGCGAGCCGGCCGAGCCGGTGCGCAACGTCGCGCGGCGCTGCGCGCGAGTCCACATGCTGCAGGTGTTGGACCTGCGCGTTCATGCCGCGTTCCTTAACTGAAACAACGCAGCGCGCGGCAACAAGCAGCAGCCGTTGCCGGATTTCACCAGCACCTGCTGCGCGTCACTGGCGTACTCGCGCCAGTTCACCGCGATGTCGTGGGGGAATAGCAACTCGCCATCGGCACGCATGCCGTGGCATTGTTCCCAGCGCTGCAACAAAGCAACCACTGTTTGTGCCTGCTCGGGCGTCTCGATGGACCACAGCAGATCCAGATCAGATTGCGCGTGCACATAGGTCAACCCCGTCAAGGCTTGCCACGCGAAACTGCCGAACACGCGCGGCTGCAGTGCATCAGCCTGCGCGTGCGCGCGCAATGCCTGCAACGCGGGCTGCACCTCGCCGGGTGCGTGCGCGATGACGGCATCCAACGACAGCGGCTCACTACAGCGTGCGATTTCCACAACGTTGGCACGCAATGCCAGACGCTGCTTGCCTTCGTCGGGCGGCAACGGCACGCCCAGGCGCAAACTGCCAAGCGCCTCGCTGCCGTCGCCACGCGCCACCACTGCAGGCAAGCCGGCGGCAAACCACTGCTGCAAGCGTGGCTGCGCACCGGGCGTGTGCGCCTGCCACTGCGCATCGTCGCGTAACCACACCAGGGCGTGGCGGCCGGCCATTCTCAGGCCTCGCCCGCTGCCACGGCGGCGGCAACCTCGCGCGCCAGCGTGCGGCCGCCGCGTTGCGCGCCCAGTGCGCGACGCTGATCGCCATCGACGGGAGCAGCCAATGCATCGAGCAGCGCCTGCGCCAGATCGCCGTCCCACAGCGATTGCACCGCGCCCATGCGCACATAGTTCTCCACGCCCGGCGCGAATACCGGCGAGCTTTTGCTGAGCGCCTGCAAGGTGTCTACCGACTGCTTGGTGACACGGGCCATGGCACGCAGATCCATCACGCGCACCTGCGCATCCGGCAATGCATGGATGCGATCGGCCATCAAGCCAAACGACAGAAATCCGCCGCTCACCGCTTCGCCATACACCAGCGTGACCAGTCGCGCGCCGCGCCTGCGCGCCAGATCCAGCGCACGCGCCAGATGCGCGAAGTAGCCATTGATGCCGAGCAATTCATCGCGACGTGCCAGGCGTTGCCCGGCGGTATCGGCCAGCATCACGATCGGCCGCTGCGGATGCGCGCGGGTGCTGGCCAGTACGGTGGCGGCCAGGGCCAACGCGTGGTCCACGCCCACTTCCAGCTTGTTGGCGGTGCCGATCACCGTGACCTCGCCTGCGGCCGTGGTCGCGCTGCCGGTGAGCACATCGTCATTGCGCGCGATGGCGTGGCCGAGCGGAAACAGCTGATCGAGCAGTTGGCTCAATTCCATGGCGTGCTCCGATCTGCAGTGGCCGTGAGGAAGGCGTCGGTGTCCAGCAGCGGCAGCCGCTGCGGATCGGCGATGCCTTGGCGCCCCCAGATGTCCAGGCCGTCCCGGCAATCGCCATAAGCATCGATGCGGGCAGACAGTTGATGATGCGCGCGCTCCAAGGCCTGCAAGGCAGCATCGCCTTCGGGTTCGACGAGTGCGTCCAGCGTGCTGGCCGCTGCATCGGCAAACGCCGCGATGCGGTCGGCCACCAAGGTCTGCGCGTCGCCCAGAAGATAGCGGTGTTTGCCACCGGTCACACGCCAGACCAGGGCGCGGTCGCGGGCGTCGAACTCTTCCACCCCGCGCACGGTTTCGATCACGTCCGGGCCGGACAGCGACAAGCGGCCTTCTTCGGACATGATCACCGCGCTGCAGCAGCGCGCCACGATGCCCATGCCGCCGAATGCGCCATTGCCGCTACCGATCAACGCCAGCACCGGCACGCCGGCCGCGCGCGTCTCCAGCGTTGCACGCATGACTTCGGAAATGGCGATCAGGCCGGCATTGGCTTCGTGCAAGCGCACGCCGCCGGTGTCGAGCAATAACAGCACTGCTGCCGGATGCGTGGCTGCAGCGCGTTCGAGCAAACCGGTGAGCTTGGCGCCGTGCACCTCACCGACGCCACCGCCCATAAACGCGCCCTGCTGGCCAGCGATCAACATGCTGCGGCCACGCAAGCTGCCCTCGCCCACAACGATGCCGTCGTCGAAGGCGCCCGGCACGTCGAGCTGCGCCAGATGCGGGCTGACCAGGCGGCGACGCGGGCCGACGAATTCGCGGAAGCTGCCGGCGTCCAGCAGCCCGTCGATACGCTCGCGGGCATCGGCTTCGTAATAGCTGCGCTCGGCCATGGGAATGGTAGTGCTCATACGCGCCTCCGGATTTGTGCTGTAGGAGCGCACCTGGGCGCGACCGCGGCGTTACCGAGAACGCCAGTCGCGCCCGGGTGCGCTCCTACGGAGGTGTCTGTGTCTCTGACATGGCAGCTCATGCCACATCTCCTTGCAGAACATCGATCGCCTGTTCCAGACGCAGACTCACCAATGCCGGCGTTGCGCCAACATCTACGCGCCTCCGAATGTGTGCTGTAGGAGCGCACCTGGGCGCGACCGTGGCGTTACCGAGAACGCCTGTCGCGCCCGGGTGCGCTCCTACGGAGGTGTATGTGTCTCTGACATGGCAGCTCATGCGGCATTTCCTTGCAGGACATCGATCGCCTGTTCCAGACGCAGACGCACCACTGCCGGCGTTGCGCCAACATCTACGCGCCTCCGGATTTGTGTTGTAGGAGCGCACCTGGGCGCGATTGCGGCATTACCGGGAACGCCCATCGCGCCCGGGTGCGCTCCTACGCAGGTATCTGTATCTGTGTGATGCACAAGGCTCATGCGGCATCTCCTTGCAGAACATTGATCGCCTGTTCCAAGCGCAGACGCAGCACTGCCGGCGTTGCGCCAACATCTACGCGCCTCCGGATTTGTGCTGTAGGAGCGCACCTGGGCGCGATTGTGGCTTTATCGGACAAGCCCGTCGCGCACGGGTGCGCTCCTACGGAGGTGTCTGTGTCTGTGTCTGTGTCTGTGCGATGCACGAGGCTCATGCGGCATCTCCTTGCAGGACATCGATCGCCTGTTCCAGACGCAGACTCACCACTGCCGGCGTTGCGCCAACATCGTTGATGCTGATGCGCACATCGCGCAGCGGATGGCGCGCGGCGAAGTCGCCCAGCACCGCCTGCCAGATCGTGCCGAAGCCGCGGGCCGCCGTGAGGATCTCGATTTCCATCGCGCCGTCGAGCGGCACGCGCTCGACCAGCACTTCCAGGTTGCCGGAGGCGACCACGCCGACCAGCGCATGCTCCAGACCGGTGCGCGCACCGTGCTGGCCGTCAAAGCGATATCGCAGGGTTTCCATGCTGAGCCCTTACCAATTGCGGAAACGTTTCGGCGGGTCGTACAACCCACCGGACCAGCGCACCAAGTCCTTGACCGTGCGCGCGGCGAGCAGATCGCGTGTGGCATCGCGCGGACGGATGCCCAGATCTTCCGGCCGCTTGATCACGCCGCGGTCGCGCAGGTTTTCCACCATGCCTTTGTCGCGGCCCAGACCCACGGCGGTGTAACCGGACACGCCGCGAATCGCCTGCTCGCGCTCTTCCGGCGTGCGGCACAACAACAGATTGGCGATGCCTTCTTCGGTCAGCACATGGCTGACGTCATCGCCGTAAATCATCACAGGCGGCAGCGGCATGTTGGCGCGCTCGGCCAGTTCCCAGGCATCAAGCTTGTCGACGAACGCCGGCGCCATGTGCTCGCGGAAGGTTTCCACCATCTGCACCACCAGCTTGCGACCGCGCGGCATCTCGCCCGGTCGTGCGGCTTCGCGTCCGGCCTTGAGCCAGGCAGCGCTGGCATGGCGACGACCGCGCGCATCCGAGCCCATATTCGGCGCGCCACCGAACCCGGCGATGCGGTCGCGCGTGGCAGTGGAGCTATTGCCCTGCAAATCGATCTGCAATGTAGAGCCGATAAACATGTCGCAGGCGTATAAGCCGGCGGTCTGCGAGAGCGCGCGGTTAGACCGCATGCTGCCGTCGGCGCCGGTAAAGAACACATCCGGGCGCGCGGCGATATAGTTTTCCATGCCCAACTCGGAGCCGAACGAATGCACCGACTGCACAAAGCCCGATTCAATCGCCGGGATCAGCGCCGGATGCGGATTCAGCGCCCAATGCCGGCAGATCTTGCCTTTCAATCCCAGCGATTCGGCGTAGGTGGGCAACAGCAATTCAATGGCGGCGGTGTCGAAGCCGATGCCGTGATTGAGCCGGTCCACACCGTACTCGGCGTAGATGCCCTTGATCGCCATCATCGCCATCAACACCTGGATCTCGGAGATCAACGCCGGGTCGCGGGTAAATAAGGGTTCGATGTAATTGGGCTTGGGTGCTTCGGTCACGAAGTCCACCCAATCGGCCGGAATATCCACGCGCGGCAAGGTGTCGAGGATTTCGTTGACCTGCGCGATCACGATACCGCCCTTGAACGCGGTGGCTTCCACAATCACCGGCGTATCTTCGGTGTTGGGGCCGGTGTAGAGATTGCCGTGGCGGTCAGCGGCCTGCGCGGTGATCAACGCGATGCGCGGGGTGAGGTCGATGAAATAGCGGCCGAACAATTCCAGATAGGTGTGGATGGCGCCGATCTCGATGCGGCCTTCGCTCACCAAACCAGCCAGACGCGCGGCCTGCGGGCCGGAGAACGAAAAATCCAGACGT
This sequence comes from Xanthomonas sp. Leaf148, assembly GCF_001423585.1. Lineage (GTDB taxonomy): Bacteria > Pseudomonadota > Gammaproteobacteria > Xanthomonadales > Xanthomonadaceae > Xanthomonas. Next base: position 33,943 of record NZ_LMOP01000012.1, read on the forward strand.
TTGGCGATGCCGCGCTCGAACACATCCAGGTGCGAGGCCAGCGACAGCACCGACTGCACCATGTGCAGGTCGTGCACGCGCGCGGGGTCCACCTCGGTGAGGCAGCGTGCCAGGAAATCGGCCTGCTTCTGGTTGTTGCCCTCCAGACACACGCGGTCGCCGGGCTCGATCACCGCCTCCAGCAACGCCACCACATCGTTGGCGGCCACCACGCGGCCCTGCGGCGCCAGCGCGGCGGCACGCTGCAAGCGCCTACGCCGGCCTTCGGCCTGGGTGTCCCACTGTCGACTCATCGCATTGCCTCACCGGGCCGAGCCCGTAATGTCAGAGTAATTACATCGTAGTAATTACATCGTAATTATGGAAAGAGATGCTGTCTAGACGCATTGCAGCATCGGTGGATGACGTGGCGACGGACGGTCAGCAATGCGACAGCTAAGTGCTTGCGGCCGCCCGCACTTCGATATATCGTTTTTGCATGCTTCGATATATCGAATGAAACCGAACACCCGCCACCATGCGGTCTTGGCCGATCTGGATGCCGCCGACGGCAACGTCTCCGGCCGCGGCAGTGCGCGCATCCGGCCGCTGGGGCATGGCGACCTGCGCCTGCTGTTGCTGGCCTTGATCGAACAGCACCCACGCCACGGTTACGAGTTGATGCGGCAGATCACCGCGCTGTTCAAAGGCCTGTACACGCCCAGCGCCGGCGCGATCTACCCGGCGCTGGCGCAGCTGGAAGCCGACGGCTGGGTGCAGACCGATCTGGAACAGGGCCGCAAGCAGTATCGGATCACCGACGCCGGCCGCAGCTACGCCGTCGATCACCGCGACGCCCTGGATGCCGCACTGGCGCGCACACATCGCCGCGCACGCGAGCTGATCAAGGCGCAGACACCGCCACCCATCCGCGAGGCAATCCACCGCATCAAGCACGGATTGTTTGCACGCCACGGCCAGTGGAGCGAAGCAGACATCGAACGGATTGCCGCACTGCTCAACGCCGCCGCCGACGGCATGAAGCAGGACGAGCACTGAGGGGTGTTGCAGCGTCGACGGCAGCCGTTGGCCGATGTTGCGATGTTGCGATGTTGCGAGTTTGCTGGCCGGTTCTGTTGATCGGTCGTTCTGTTGATTTGATTGGCTGTTCTGTTGATCGGGCGTTCTGTTGAGTTGAGTGGCTGTTCTGTTGATCGGAAGTTCCGTTGGCTGTTCGTTCCGTCGCCAGGTATTGCGAGCGTTGCTAAAGCCCCTCTCCCCTCGGGAGAGGGGTTGGGGTGAGGGTACGGCGCGAAGCCTCACGAACATTCCAACCACACAAGATGTCGCTCAACCTCCTCCACCTGCAGGAAGAAACACCTCGAAGCGGGTAGAAAAACAGCGGTGTCTTGGCACTCAGCAAGTTTTAGAGCCGTGAAAACCAGCAACCAATCGTCAACTCAGCATGGACAGCGCACCCAGACCCAGAGCCTACGAGGACTGCATACCGCACCGAGTACCTGCGGTGCACGCCTGGCCCTAAGCGCAGTCGTCTTGTTAGCCACTCCTAACTATCCATCGTGTCACCGCCGTACCTGTTACCACCCCCACGCCGCGCCTCTGTGCGCGACACCATCAGGAATCGCACCCCCATGGCTGCACACACCAATACCCAACTTCGCCGCGACTCGCGCCTGCGCTCCGTGGAAGTGGTCCGTTGCGAGTCGATCACTCCGCAGATGCGCCGCATTGTGTTTGGCGGCAGCGAACTGGCCGGCTTTCAAAGCGAAGCGCCGGACGACCACGTCAAACTGTTTTTCCCCAATGCCGATGGCGCCTTCGTGCTGCCGACCATGACCCCGGAAGGACCGCGCTACGCCGAAGGGGCACTGCCCTCGCCCGGCCGCGATTACACCCCGCGCGCGTTCGATCCGCAGAGCGGCGAGCTGAGTATCGATTTCGTGCTGCATGGCGACGGCGTGGCATCCAGTTGGGCCGCACAGGCGCAGCCCGGCGATGCGCTGAAGATCGGCGGCCCACGCGGCTCGTTTCTGGTGGCAGACGACTTCGACCGTTACGTGCTGATCGGCGATGAAACCGCGCTGCCCGCGATCAGTCGCTGGCTGGAGTCGATGCCGGCCGACATGCAGGCAGAGGTCTTTATCGAAGTGGCCGATGCAGACGAGCGACAGGAGCTGATCAGCGCCGCCGATGTCGCTGTGTACTGGCTGGAGCGCAACGGCTTCGATGCGGCCAGCAGCACCTTGCTGGAAGACAGCCTGCGCGATTACGAGCCACACGACGGCGACACGTTTTACTGGATCGGCGCCGAATCGATGCGCGCGCGGGCCATGCGCAGGTTTGTGGAAGAGCACATGGACGTAGACAAGGAGTGGATCCGCGCGAAGGGATACTGGAAGGCGGGTCCCGCCGGGGAGTGATGCATGTCATGAGTGCGATCTATCTGGGTATCGCGAACCTGGATCACCCTCATGCGAATGCGCTAGTGCGATGAAGGTTTATCGATCTGGCTGCGTTTCGCAGGGCGGCCTATCGGTAGTGCGTTCGCGGCCGGGGCCGCTCCTACGGGTTGTCGTTCCCGGTGCGTGGCATTTGGCGATCACGACGTTGCGTCACGTTTGCAAGAATGCGCGCTTGTGCGATGAAGCCTTATCGACCTGGCGGTGCATCGCCCGCAGGCCTATCGGAAACGCGTTCGCGGCCGGGGCCGTTCCTACGGGTGCAGCTTTTAACGGCAACGAGCTTCAGCCGCACAAACAAAAGCCCGCCAATTGGCGGGCTTTTGCATTCCACAGATCGGTGTGATCGCTCACACCGGTCTGTATTTACCGCACTGCGCGAATTACTTCGCAGCAGCGTCGCCGGCCTTGGCCTGCAGGGCTTCGGTGGTGATGCGGATCTTGACCTCGTCGCTGACGTTCGGGGCGTACTGGCCCACGCCGAAGTCGCTGCGCTTGATCGTGGTGGTAGCGTCGAAACCGGCAGCCGCCACCTTCTTCATCGGGTGCTCGCCGGCACCGTTGAGGGTGACGTCCAGCACGACCGGCTTGGTCTGATCCTTGATGGTCAGGTCGCCGGTGACGGTCAGCTTGTTGGCGCCGGCCGATTCGACCTTGGTGCTCTTGAAGGTGGCGGTCGGGAACTTGGCCGCGTCGAAGAAGTCACCGCTCTTCAGGTGCTCGTCGAACTTGGCGGTGAAGCTGTTCAAGCCGGACAGCGGCAGGGTCACCTGCACGGTGGACTTGGTCACGTCGGCCGCGTCGTACACCAGGGTGCCGTCGACATTGCCGAAATGCGCACTCGGGTTGGAGAAGCCGAAGTGGCTCCACTGCGCCAGCACGTCGGTGTGGCTCGGGTCCAGGGTGTAGGTGCCCGAGGCCACTTCCACCGCAGGAGCGGTCGAGGCAGCCGGAGCCGGAGTGGCGGCAGCGGCATCGGCCGGCGCGGTGGCGGCGGGGGTTTCGGCGGCCGGCGCGGCGGCGTTGTCGGCCGGCTTGGAGCAGGCGGCGATGGCCAGGGTCAGGGCGAGCGGCAGCAGCAGTTTGTGGGTGGTTTTCATTGGAACTCCATGTGATGAGAGACGCGTTGGATCAACGCGGATGGGACAGATGCAGACGGACGAGGACTGCAGGAAACTGTAAGCGGCAACCATATCTTGCACACAGTGCTCAGGCGACGAAGAGCGGCCAACACACCGTAGCGAGCAGTCGTCCGCTGCGTGTGGACGGCGCGCTCGGAACCGGAGTGTACCGAGTGGTACATCCCGCACCGAGCACCTGCCGCGCCCGTCTGGCGGTGAGCGCAGCGGTTTTGTTGACGACTCCAAGAACCGCAGGCTCAAAAGCGCAGTGGACATGTGGCATCCACCGTTTCCGAGCATCGGTCGCGCTCACTTGAGGGTGAGCGCAATCGCTTCATCGACGACACACAGCAATGCGGCAAAAACAAATAGCGATCAGCACCGGGTAGCCCACATGACGACGCGCGATGATGCCGTCAGACACGCCGCAGCGTTGATGTCACAACGCATGCGTCACACACGGCGCTACTCAGTGATGCAGACCATCACTCGAAGCGCGCCGCTTCATCGAAGCTCAGGCGCGGCGAACGCGGGAACAACCCGGCCGGGTCGCCGTAGCCAAGATTGATCAGGAAGTTGGACTTGATCGGCGTGCCGGCGAAGAACGCCGCATCCACCTTGGCGTTGTCGAAGCCCGACATCGGGCCGGCATCCAGACCCAGCGCGCGCGCAGCCAGAATCAGATAGGCGCCCTGCAGCGAACCGTTGCGGAACGCCGATTCGGTGCGACCTTCGCGTGGGCCCTCGAACCAGCTCTTGGCATCGGCATGCGGGAACAGGTACGGCAGCTTTTCGTGGAAGTCTTCGTCGTGCGCCACGATCACCGTGACCGGCGCGGCCAGCGTCTTGGCCGCATTGCCTTCGGACAGCGCCGGCTTGAGCTTGGCCTTGCCCTCGGCGCTGGTCACGAACACAAAGCGCGCCGGCGAGCTATTGGCGGCGGTGGGGCCCCACTTCACCAGCTCATAGAGCTCACGCAGCACGTCCTGGCTGACCGGCGTGTCGGCAAACGCATTTTGCGTGCGGGCGGTACGGAACAGCTGATCCAGTGCGGCGGCGTTGAGCGAGTCGGACATGAGCACTCCAGAAGAAGGGGTGGCGGGACGGTAAGCTGCGGCGTCGGCACCAGTGTGAAGACCCGCAGTGTAGAGTGGCGCGATTGCCGCCACACGCGTTCAATCTGAAACAAATCTATGTCGGATCTGAAACGATGGCGGTGACCTGGGCGCTGAGCGACGGCCGCGCCGGCAATACGCGCCAGGCCGAAGCGCTGGCGCGGGCACTGCAACCTGGGGCCTTCCAGCCGATCCATCTGCACACGCAGCCGCCCTGGCGCTGGGCGGCGCCGCGTCTGCTACCCGGCGCACAACGCGCATTTGGCGCAGCGTTTGCCCAGCAACTACAGCAGCCCCCTGCCCTGGCGATCGGCTGCGGCCGCCAGGCAGCGCTGGCTACCCGGCTGCTGCGCGCGCGCGGCTGCCGTAGCGTGCAGATCCTGGACCCGCGCCTGGATGCCCGCCACTGGGATCTGCTGATCGTGCCCGAGCACGACGCGCTACGCGGCAGCAACGTGCTCACCCTGCTCGGCAGCCTGCATCCGGTGGACGATGCCTGGCTGGCGGCCGGGCGCGCCGCGTTCCCGGCACTGGGCCGCCTGCCCGGCCCGCGGCTGGCGCTGCTGGTCGGCGGACCCACCGCGCAGGTGCCATGGACAACGCAGGAGCTGACCGCGCTGTGCACGCCGCTGCGAGAGCAACTGCGGGCCGGCGGCAGCCTGCTGATCACCGTCTCACGCCGCACGCCGCCGGAGGCGATCGCCCCGTTGCGTGCGATCTGCAGCGGCTTACCGCACCTGCTGTGGTGCGACGACCGCGACGGCCCCAATCCCTACGCCGGCCTGCTGGGCTGGGCCGATGCCATCGTGGCGACCGCCGACTCGGTCAACCTGCTCTCCGAAGCCTGCGCCACGCGGGTACCGGTAACGGCGGCGTTTGCCGAACAGGCGCAAGGCCGGGTTGCCACGTACGTGCGGGCACTGCAGTCGCATGGCCGTTTATGCGATGCAGCGGATGTCTTCGTAACGCCGTCGCACCTTCAACCGCTGCGCGAAACTCAGCGCATCGCCACGCTAGTGCGCGAGCGCCTGCACGTATGATGGTTCAGCCGTGGCTGTCACGGGGCAACCACACGGACGATCGACCCCCATGCAACTCGAACACAAGCAGCGCAGGTGGCTTGCAACGGCGTCGTTGCTCATCGCCTTGACGTGCGCACTGCCCGCCATTGCCGCGCCGGTCTGCACCCCGCACTATCCAACCCCCGCCACGCTGGCGGCGATGTTCGACATGGCCAGATCCACCCAGCAGACGCTGGATGCAGTGGACGGTGCGCAGGTGGTGCTGCTGGCACGCGGCGGCCAGGATCTGAGCCGTTATGGGTTGAAACACAGCCATCTGGCCTTCGCGCTACGCGAGGACGACGGCACATGGCGGGTGAAGCACCTGCTCAATCATTGCAAGTCGGACAACTCCGCGCTGTATCACGAAGGTCTGAGCAACTTCATCGGCGAAACTGCCCTCACTGCAGATCTGCGCGTCGGCGTGCTGGCACCGGCACTGCAGCGGCAGCTACGCAGCTTGCTGCAGGACCCGGCCACGCTGGCGCATGCGCTGCATGAGGCGCGCTACAGCATAATTGCCTACCCGTTCTCCACCGATTATCAGAACTCCAACCAATGGGTGCTCGAGGTGCTGGCGGCGGCAATGGCAGCAACCAAGGCAGCAGATGCGACACCTGCGCCGGTGAGCGATCGACGCAGCGCGCAAGCCTGGCTCAAGCACAACGGTTACCAACCCACCCGCTTGCATCTCGATCTGAGCAAGCGCATTGGCGCACGTTTTTTCGTCGCCAATGCGGCGGTAACCGACCATCCTGCCAGCGAACGCATCTCCGGCAATTATTCGGTGATCACGGTCGAGTCGGTGTTCGATTTCCTGCAGCAACAACAGGTGCTGCAGCAGGACCAGTCCATTCCACATCGCGTCGCCACGCACGGAGCGTCTCCATGAACATCCCTTCTCGATTTACCTTCCTCGGGCTGTTGCTCGCCGTCTCGTTCGGTCAGCCGATGCCGGCCAACGCAGGCTTGACCACGATCACCCGCGGCGACGCCTCTGCGATGTCGGCGATTCTGGTGATCTCCGCACCGTACTTCGTGTCGTTGGCGCTGGGCCATAGTGCGATGGCAGGCTCGGAAGCACTCGATCATGCATCGAACAAGGCCTCCGCAGGGCCGTTGCCGCCGATGCGGGTCAAGTCGGTGGAAAAAACCACCGACGGCGGTTGCGAAGTGCAGTTGCAGGATCCAGAAAAAGCCGACAACGCCGCCCTGCTGCGCTGGCCGGCGCGCGAGGACGACCCGGCTGCGGGCTTTCGCGTTGGCGAGACGGTGACCTTCCAGCCGAGCCCGGCCGGTGCGGGCTGGACGGTGCAGTCGCCACAAGGCCAGGCGCTGGCGTTCGTGCCGACCGCAGAATCCGCTGCGCAGAACAGCAGCAAGACCTGGTGATGCGGGCACGCTGCTTGCAGATGCTGTCATCGGCCAGGATGGGGCGTTACTGACGCCTCCCGTCTGCGGTTACGGCGCTACGCGCGGCGCACGCAGACACATCTTCCACCGTCTACCGAGCTGCCTGCACGAAGACGTGTTGATCGTCACCGATGTGTACGGCGCGCGCAGTCGCAGACCCGTAGCGCACGATGCCTGGCACGTGCGCAGTTGCCAGCGTGCCAATCGCAAGGCAGGTAGCAACGATGTGTACGCCGATTGGCGATGTCATTGGTGGCGTGTGCGGGCGGGCGTTGCTGGCACTGGTGGCGCGCCGCATGCGGTCAAACGACAGCGCAGCGGCACGGTGGATCGATCAGGCATCGCGGTCGCGCGAACGCAAGCGATTCATACGGCGTCACTCCAGCGTGCTGGCGGCACCCCCTCATCAACACGCCGTTTCAACCTGCAGCCGCCGCCGTGGATTCTACGTGCGGCTCTGCGCACTGGTCCGCCTGCGTCAACGCGCGGATAATCCGCGCTGCTCTGTCACTGCCGCACCGCCATGTCCAGCACTTCGCCGACGCCGTACACCCCGCTCACTGCCCGCGCATTGGCGTGGGCGGTAGTGGCCATGGGCGCGGTGGTGCTGCTGTCCAACATCCTGGTGCAGTACCCGATCAACGACTGGCTGACCTGGGGTGCGTTCTCGTACCCGTTGGCGTTTTTGGTCAGCAATCTGATCAATCGCCGCTTTGGCCCACGCGCAGCGCGTACGGTGGCCTGGTGCGGGTTCGCGCTGGCGGTGCTGTTGTCGATCTGGCTGGCGACGCCGCGCATTGCGGCGGCCTCGTGCACAGCCTTTATCGCGGCGCAGTTGCTGGATATCACCGTGTTCGACCGGCTGCGCAACGGCAGCTGGTGGCGCGCGCCGATCGTGGCCACCACCTGCAGCGCCACGCTGGATACCGCACTCTTCTGGAGCATCGCCTTTGCCGGTGCATCGCTGCCGTGGGTGAGCTGGGCCGCGGGCGATCTAGCGGTGAAGCTGGGCATGGGCGTGTTCTTGCTCGGGCCGTTCCGTGCGTTGCTCTGGCGCAGTGCGCCTCGGGCGAATAGCTGAATCACGGTTGCGCTCTCTCACCTTGCGCACATGGGCATCTGCGCTGTAAACGATTTGCCACCGCCACGGACACCCAGTCTGTGCATGCGTAAGCACCGATCGCGTGCATGGCAGCCAAGGCGACCCACGTTGCCATGCGCACGGCACATCGCAGCACTCATGAAACGGCCACATGAAGGCATGCACGTGGCGGCAATGCTCTGGCGTGTCGCTTGACCTACATTAGGCCACCGCAAGACGCACCACGGCGGCAGCAACGCCCACCGGCTGCAGCAGGTAGGCACGCAAAAACGCAGTAACCATACCAGCGACGTGAGGCTGCATGCATCGCGGCGTAGCGCTCGCACACGGTGATGCAGCGCGGTCATCGGCGACATCGCAAAGGGCATTGCTGCAGCCATGCCACTGTCCGCACGGCGTCGCCCGTTGGCCGCACACGTCATCCCTTCATCCACCGGCCAACGCAACCACAGCGGCACATAGCTGCGGGCGGCGTGCACCGTTCATGAGAGCCACACCATGCAACTGCGCATCTTCTTTCTGGTGCTCTTGCTTGTTTCATTCCCAACGCTAGGAGCAGACATGTCCAACGGTGCCGATAATTTCTACACCAGCGAGACGGTGACCGTGCAAAAGGTCACCTTCAAGAATCAGTACCAGATGACCGTGGCCGGCAACCTGTTCGTCCCCAAGGGCCTGGACACCGGCAAGCGGCATCCGGCCATTGTGGTGGGGCATCCCATGGGTGCGACCAAGGAACAGAGCGCCAATCTCTACGCGACCAAACTTGCCGAACAAGGCTTTGTGACGCTGTCCCTGGACCTGTCGTTCTGGGGCGAAAGCGAAGGGCAACCACGCAACGCGGTGTCGCCGGACATCTATGCCGAAGACTTCAGTGCGGCAGTGGATTTCTTGGAAACGCAAACGTTTGTCGATCGCGAGCAGATCGGTGCGCTGGGTATCTGCGGCAGTGGCAGCTTTGTGATCAGCGCGGCCAAGATCGACCCACGCATGCACGCGATCGCCACGGTGAGCATGTACGACATGGGTGCGGCCAACCGCAACGGCCTGCGTCATGGGCTCAGCCTGGCGCAGCGCAAGCAGATCATCGCCGCGGCCGCCAAACAACGCTCGGTTGAATTCAGCGGCGAGCCGGTGGAATACACCGGCGGCACGGTCCTGGCGCTGACGCCGGAGTCCAACCCGATCGAACGCGAGTTCTACGATTTCTATCGGACACCGCGCGGACAGTACACGCCTAAGGGCCAGTCGCCCGAGCACACCACACGGCCGACGCTGACCAGCAACGTCAAGTTCATGAACTTCTATCCGTTCAACGACATCGAGACCATCTCGCCGCGGCCGATGCTATTCATTACCGGCGAGAAGGCGCATTCGCGCGAGTTCAGCGAAGAGGCGTACCGTCTGGCTGGCCAGCCCAAGCGATTGGTGATCGTGCCGGACGCAGGACACGTGGACTTGTACGATCGCGTGGATCTGATTCCGTTCGACACGCTCACCGCGTTCTTCCGCAAGCACCTGCAGTAATCCACGAGGACAGCGCCGATGTCGATCCTTCGCCCCAGCGCCTGCGTGCGCACCCTGTTACTGGGGTGCGTCGTCCTGGTCACCGCCTGCTCGGCTGCAACGCCACCAGCAGCGGCCACCCCACATACACCGGAGCGCACGATGCGTATCACCCTCACCATCGGCGATGACGTCGTCGAAGCGGAGCTGGTCGATCACTCGGCCACGCGCGACCTGCTCGCGCGGTTACCGATGACCGTGCCGTTCGAAGACTTCCATGGCAGCGAAAAGATCAGCTACCTGCCGTCCAAGCTCGACCTGAGCGCGGTTGGCCCTGCCGGCCCGGCACAGGTAGGCGACCTGATGTATTACGTGCCATGGGGCAACCTGGCGGTGTTCTACCGCGGCTATACGCCATCGCGCGATCTGGTGCGGCTGGGGCGGATCGTGTCCAACCCGCAAGCGCTGACACGCTCAGCCAGCTTCACCGCGACCATCGCACGTGCGGCGCCCGCGGCTGCGGCACCGCCGCCGCACTGAGGCGGGCGATCACAACACGCATCAGTGCGCTGCACATGGCCTGCTGCCGCTGCTGCAGGCCTTGCCGGCCCCGCTTGCCGACGCGGGCCTCAATCTCCTGCTGAGCCACTCCTGCGACTGGCGTCCTGCGCCAGCGGCAGCACGCAGCACGCAGGCGGCACTGTGAATCACCTGCACACCACCGCGTAATGCCTCACCCACGCGGTGCGTCCCTGCCGCGCGGGAACGCCAGGCCTTGCGCCTGCGCAATCGCAAAGATGCTGCCGGTGGCCTGCTGGATGGCGGCAGTTGGCGTGATCAGGCGCGGGCGCCGGTCCAGCGTGCAGGCCAGCCCGGCATCCACCAGCGTGGCATGTGCGTCGTGCAGCGCTTGCGCGGCAGTGCCGGGCAACCACTGCGCCTGCACCAGTGCATCGATCAGTGCGGGCGTGTCGCAGACCTGCAGCAACGGCGGATGCTGCGCCGCCTGGCCCAGCACACCGGCCTGCAACAGGAATTCCAGATCGACCAGGCCGCCGGCGCCTTGCTTGAGATCCAGCCGGCCGGCATCGCTGCGATCAAGCTCAGCGCGCATGCGTGCGCGCATCTTGCGCACGTCTTCGTGCAGCAGCGCAGTGTCGCGCACGCGCGCCAGCGTCTCGCGGCGTACCTGTGCAAACGCCTCGCACAGCGCGGCGTCGCCTGCGACCGCACGTGCGCGCACCAGCGCCTGATGCTCCCAGGTCCAGGCGCGCTCGCGCTGATACTCGCGGTAGCTGGCCAGCGACGACACCAGCGCGCCCTTGCCGCCGTCCGGACGCAGCCGCACGTCGATGTCGTACAAGCGGCCAGCGCCGGTTTCGGCAGCGAGCAACGCCATCACCTTCTGCGCAAACCGTGCGAACCAGCGCCCGGCTTCCAGCGGCCGCTTGCCGTCGGAGCTTTCAACCGCGCGCGGATGATCGTAGAGAAACACCAGGTCCAGATCCGAGCCGAAGCCCAGTTCCAACCCACCCAGGCTGCCGTAGCCGATGATGGCGAAGGTGCCGCCGGGCACTTGCCCATGCGCGGCGACCAGTTCGACGCGCGCCAGCTGCAGGACGGTCTGCACCACCGCCTCGGCAAGCCAGGCCAGTTGCCGGGTGCTGTCCACCGCAAGTTGGCGGCCATCGAGCGTGGCCAGCGCGATACGGAAACTCAGCGCCAACCGGCGCTCGTTGAGTTCGCGCAAGGCTGCTTCGGTATCGTCGATCTGCAGCGTGTCGGCACATGCCGCATGCAGGGCCGCGCGATCCGGCAATGGCCCGCTGATGCGGGTGTCGAGCAACTCGTCCAGCAGCAACGGGTACGCGGCCAGCCGCTCGGCCAGCAACGCACTGCGCGAGAGCACATCGACCAGGCGTGCCAGCGCACTGGGTTGTTCGTCCAGCAGCGCCAGATAGCTGGTGCGGCGCAAGGTGGCCTGCAACAGGCCCAGCATGCGCCGCACGGCGGCATCGGGCTGGCTGGCGCGCGTGGCCGCGTGCAGCAATGCCGGCATGACCCGATCGAGCCGTACCCGCGCGCTATCGGACAGTGCGTGCACGCCGGACGATTGCGCAAAATCGCTCAACACCTGATGCGCGTTGGCGGGATCGTGCAAGCCGATGCCCAGCAGCGGCGCCGCATCGCCCTCGGGCAATGCGCGCCAGTAATCGGCCAGCGCATCCGGCGCGGTGGCACGCACGCGCGGCGCCAGCAACTCGGCAAACTCCGCCGCCACCCGGCTGCGATGCGGGGCCAGCGCGTCCAGCAGCGCCGGCCAGTCCGCATGGCCCAAGCCCAATGCGATCCGCTCGCGGTCCAGCGGCGCCTGCGGCAACGCATGGGTCTGCGCATCGCGCAACATCTGCAGGCGGTTTTCCAGACGGCGCAAAAAGCGATACGCCTCGGTCAAGGCCGCACCGTTGTCCGCTTCGATCTGGCCTGCTGCAACCAGCGCCTGCAATGCGGGCAACAGCCGCCGCTCGCGCAGCGCGGGCTCGCGTCCGGCGCGGATCAGCTGCAGCGATTGCGCAAGAAATTCGATCTCGCGAATACCGCCGGGCCCACGCTTGATGTCGTCCAGCCGGTCGTGCCGCGCCACTTCGGCAGTGATGGCGGCTTTCATTTCGCGCAAGCCGTCCAGTGCGGTGAAATCCAGATAGCGCCGGTAGACGAACGGCCGCAGTGTTTCCAGCCAGGCCTCGCCGGCAGCGATGTCCCCGGCCACGGCGCGCGCCTTGAGCCAGGCATAGCGTTCCCAGTCGCGGCCTTCGCGCTGGAAGTACTGGTCCATGCCGGTGAACGACAACGCCACGCGGCCAGCGGTGCCGAACGGGCGCAGGCGCAGGTCCACGCGGTGGCTGAACCCATCGGCGGTGGTTTCGTCGAGCAACTTGGCCAGTTGCTGGCCCAATCGCGCGAAGTATTCTTCGGCCGCCAACGGGCGCGCGCCAGTGGACTGCCCGCCCTGCGGGTAGGCGTAGACCAGATCCACATCCGAAGAAAAATTCAGCTCGCCGCCGCCGAGTTTGCCCAGCCCGAAGACCACCAGCTGCTGCACGCTGCCGTCCTCGGCAATCACCTGCCCATGGCGGCTGTCGAACTGCTGCTCCAGCGCCTGCAGCGCACATTGCAGGCAGGCTTCTGCCAACCGGGTCGCACCGGCAAGTGTGGCGTCCACGCTGTCCAGGCCCAGCACGTCGCGCCACACCAGGCGGGTGGATTCAGCGGCGCGGTAGCGCCGTAACTGCGCCGCCCAGGCTTGTGGCTGCGCCGGGTCGAGCGTTGGCACCGGCAGCGGTGGCGGATCGGCCTGGGCCAGGTGCAGCAGCAGTGCCGGCTGGCGCGCCAGGGTTTCTAGCGCGAAGTCGCTGACAAGCGCGACCTGTTCGAGCGCTTGCGCAAGATCGCCGCCAGGCCACGGCTGCTCGGCAGGGACAGCCTGGCGGACACGCGCCACGGCCCGCTCGATCAGAGCGGTGAGCGCAGGAGAAGCAGATGTGATGGGCAGCGACATACGTCGATTCTGGCATCCCTGCACGGTGGCGGCATGTGTGCGCGCGCCATCATCCGGATGCGGCGTGCTGCCTGCGCATTCGCCTGCGCGATGCGTGACGCAGGCGAGTGCGCCTGCAAACCTGTACGACCAGGCCAGGCCCGGTGTGATGCGAGGCGCAACGCACACTGGTGTGGAGCGAGGTGGCGGACCGCGGCGTGCTCGGTTGGCGCGAAGACGGCGCAGTGGGCGTGCTACTGGACGCCATCGCCTTCAGCAACGGCAATGCGGTGGATGCGCAACAACGGCTGGTGCCTTGCGCGCATGGCCGCCGCGCAATCACCCGCAGCGATGCGGCTGGACGGGCGCATTTGCTGGTCGGGCGTTTTGAGGGCAAACGGCTGAAGTCGCCCAACGCTCCGAGCGTGGCGCGCGACGGCGCGATCTGGTTCGCCGGCCCACCGTTTGGCCTGCTCAAGCCCGCCAGAGCTACCCCGGCCCGCAGGAACTGGACCACCACGGCGGTCTATCGGCGGCCGCACGATGCTGGCCCGCTGCAGTGCATGGCAAGGCTGGATCACCCCAATGGCCTGGCGTTTTCGCCCGACGCGCGCGTGCTGTAAGTGTCGCAAACCCCGGAGGACGGCCCTGGCGAACCGGAGATCACCGCATGGGATTGGTGCGATGGTGCACTGCACGATCGACGCCGCTTTGCAGTGGTGCCAAACGGCCTGGCCGAGGGCTTCTGGGTGGACCGCCAAGGATGGCTGTGGAGCAGCTCCGGCGCAGGCGCGTGCATCCTCGTTCCGGAGGGACACCTGTTGGGGCTCGTACCGAGCCCCCGCACCGCGTCACTGCAGCTTCGATCAGGATCAGCGGCGGCTGTTCATCAGCGGCGGCAGCACGATGTGGATGCTGGAACTGCAGTAAATCCCGTGCTTTACGGAGCTGCACATGCTTGACTGGTCAAACGTCAGGCAATAAAAAAGCCCGCTTGCAGCGAACTGCCAGCGGGCTTTGCTCCCTCCCCCACGTCGGGATGCAGGATCATAGTGCGCGCCCCGAATCCGACTTGCACGCTGCACTGCAAAACAACACCAGACGGTACAGAACTGGCCCAGTTTTCTTCACGCAACGCTGCCGCGTCCGGTTGTCATCGCAACAGGTCCGGCTGCGCCTGATACCACTCCGGCGCACGTAGCAGATGCCACTCGGGGGTGTCGTTGCGCAGGCCGACTGCCGCACTCACTACACCCCAGCGCGCGAGCAGGCTGCCGCTGCGCTGCGTGCCTTGCAGGCGCAACCGTGCATCGACCTGGAAACGTGCGTTGCGCGCCTGCAGTCGATCGACGATGACGGTATCGCCTTGCCAATGCACACGACCGACGACCTGCGCCTGCCCTGCATCCACCAACCGCAGCATCCAATTGGGAATGGAGCGGTCGCGCGCGTACAACGCCATCAAGAACGCCAGGTCGCGTACCTGGATGCGCACGCGTCCATCCACACCGACCGGCTGACGCCACTGCATACGCGTGTCGTCCAGCACGATGCGTGCCCACCAGCCATCGCGGCGCTGTCCATCCGGACCGGTAAATCCGACATTGCGCAGCTGCACCGTACTGGCATCGAGTCGAAAATTTTCTGCACGCAGATCGCCACGCTGCAGGCGCAGATCGGCATCCACGTCGCCACGCAATGCGAGCCCGGCAAACTGCAGGCGCGCCGCGCGTGCACCGAGACGCAATCCGCCCTTGCCGATACGCCCACCGGGCTCGATCTGCAGATCGCCGCTAAGCACCCCGTTGCCACCATCGAACCGCAGCTGCTGCTGCGGCAGATAGCGGTTGTATGCACGCAAATCAGGCACACGCGCATTGGCAAAGGTCAGATGCGCACGCGTGGCATCGCGCAATGTCGCCAGGTTGCGTGCATCGGCGCGCGTCTGCAGATCCAGACGCAGATCGCGGCCTTGCACGAACGGACGCGTAGGTGCGTCTGTATGGGCGATCGCAAACTGCTGCATCTGCAGTGCGAGCGCGGGCAACAGCTGACCGTTGGCATCGGCATCCACGCGCAGATCCGCACTGGCCTGGCCATCGATCGCGTGCCCCATCACGCCGACATGCGCGCGCACATGCGGCACCCGCAGCCGGCTGCCGGCACCGAGCTGGCCATGCGCGATACGCAGGTCCGCATCGACCAGGCCATCGCCCTCCAGGGTGAGCCAGTCCACATCCGGAAATAGCGCGGGAATCCAGCTGAGCGACGCCAGCTGCCAATGTAGCCGTGCATGCCCGGAGGTGCGCGGCAGCAGGTCGCGCAGGGACTGCAGCGGCAACTGCCGGCCCTGCACGCGCAGGTCGGCATCCAGCGTCAGCCCGGCATCGGCAGGCTCAGGCATGCTCACGGTCAGGCGCATGTTGTCGTCCACCTGCAACTGCGCCGCCAACTCACCCAACAACGCGGCAGGCATGCGCGTGCTGTCGTGCAGAGGCGCACGCCAGTGCAGCTGGCTGCCCGGTTGCAACGCGCCGCGCGTCCAGCGTAACTCGCCATCTGCCCGCCCTTTGCCCGGCCGGGTGACCACCGTGTGGCGGCCCTGTGCAGTACGGGTGACATCCAGCGCGGCGGTGTCGCCGTGCACGGCCACCAGCGCATCGGTCAGCTGCAGCAAGGCCAGCCCGCGCGCCTGGTCGGGCACATGCCGCGCAATGCTCGCCTCCAGGCGCAGCTGCCCGTTGCGCAGCAATTCGCTCTTGCCCCACTGCACGCGTGCGTTGTCGAACACCGCACGCGATGGGAACAGTTCCATCGGCCCGCCGCGCAACTGCTTGAACAGACCGAGCTGCAGCTGGCCGTCGCCTTCGATCCGCAATTGGCGCAGTGATAGCGTGTGTACCTGCACGGCATCGATGCGGTCGAACTGCAGTGTCCAGGCCGGCGTGGCGGGGTTTGGATTTGCAGGGGACTTAGCGGATTGCGGATTTCGTGCCTGATCCGATGGAGATGACGCGGTTGCTGTTGTTGCTGTTGTTGCTGTCGACTTCGCACGTTCTGCGGCTGTCGCTGTTGCTGCTGTCGAAGGCGCTGCTGTCGCGTGCGTTGCATTCGCTGCGGCTTGCTCGGGTGCAGCGGTCGCGGATGCATTCGATGTTGCGTCCATCGTCGTGGTTGCCGGCTGCGCACCCACCGCGGCAGCAGCGGGAGCTGCGCCCAGGGCATCCGCTATGGACGGTGCCGAATGCAGGCCGGCACGCACACCGTGCACATGCAGTTCCGGCACCAGCAGTTGCCGATGCAGCAAGGGCAACATTCGGATCTGCCCGCTCATGCGCTGCGCCCTGACGCTCCAGCGGTTGCGGTTGGAGCGGCCTTGCAGATCGACATCCCACAACATCACCCGTCCCGGCCACCAAGTCAGGCCAGGGCCCCATTGCATGGCGAAGGTGTCCGGCTTGCGATTGAGCGCTGCCGGCCCGAGCGGGGTGTTGAGCAGCAGGTTGCCCAGCAGCAGGTAGCCCACATACAGCACGATCACGGCCGATAACGGCCAACGCAGCGCACGGGGCAATGCGCGCCAGCGGGCGCGAACAGGCATCGTCATGACGTCAGGCTCCTTCAAGACCGCGCAGGCGGCGCCGCGCAGTGTGCCAATCAGACCGTGAGTGCGGTGCGCATCGTGGGCACATGGCTGCGCACGCGTATGCGCGTGGCGATTGCGATTGCGATGGCGACCACGAGGCATGGCGCTTGGCGTGGACGCCACACGTCGAACGCTCCGCTCAATGCTTGATCAGGCAACCGGACGACTTAGAGCGACTAACACACCGTAGCGAGCAGTCGTCAGATGGGTGGACAAAGCACAGGAACCGAAGTGTACGAGTGCACCACGCCGACTCCGAGCATCGCCCGCACTCGCCTGGCAGTGAGCGCAGCCGCTTTGTTAGCCGCTCTTCGCCATCTGATGCCCACACCGCGCGGCCCGCACTGTGGTCTACACGGCATCGCCCAAGATGGATGCCACACCCAGAATGACGCCATGCCAGCACGCTTCGCCAAGCGCTTACTTCCGCCGGGATACCGGCGGCAGCAAGCCCGGTTGTTTGTCGTACCACTCGCGCGCGCCGGCCAGATGCCATTGCCGCTGCTTGCCATCCAGTTCGATGCCGGCGCCGAGCACGCCCCAACGCAGATACAGATTGCCGCGCCGCGTGTCGTCGTCAAGCGCCAGGCGCGCGCGCAACGAAAGCCGCGCGTTTTCTGCCTGCAGATCGTCGACCGTGAGTTGCTGCTTACGCCAGCGTACGCGGCCGGTGGCATCGAGCTCGCCCGAATCCAGCAAGCCCACCACCCAGCGCGGATAGTCGGCCCGCTGCGCGAACACCGATAGTAGCGGCGCGGCATCGCGCATGCGCAGCGCCGCGTCGGCATCCAGCTGAAACGGTGCGCTGGCCTGGATGGTGCCGGCACCGACCTGCAGCTCGCCCCACCAGTTGGTATCGGCGGTGTCGTCGCCCACGCGCATGTTGCGCAGACGCACGCGCGTCCCGCTGAGGTCGAAGAACTTGTTCTTGAAGTCGGCGCGTTGCAGCTGCGCCTGCAGGTCGGCATCGCCGCGCATCTGCACGCCGGCCAGCGCCAGATGCGCGCCCTGCCCGCGCAGATGCGCATGCCCGCTGCCGACATCGCCGGCTGCGTTGAGCGCGACATCGCCGGTCAGGCTGCCACTGCCGCCGAGCAGGCGCACGGCCTTACCGGACAGATAGCGGTTGTAGACCGTCAGGTCGGGCACCTTCGCATCGCTGAAACGCAGCTGCGCCTTGAGCGTGTCGCGCAGACGCGCCAGTTCCGCATCGCCATGCATGGCCAGCTGCAGGTCGCGACCATCCAGCAGGATCTGCTTGGGCGCATCGCGTGGCGCGGCGCGGAACGTTGGAATGCTCACATCCAGATGCGCCTGCGGGGTGGCGGCATCGTCGATGCGGCCGCGCGCCCTGGCGATGCCGGTCAAACGCGTATCGAACACCTGCGCCACTGCCTCCACGCGTGGAATCTCCAGGCTACTGCCACTGGTCAGCCGACCTTGCGCCAGGCGTAGATCGGCTTCCACCAGGCCGCCGCCTTCCAGCTGAAACCACGGCTTACGTACGAACAGCTCGGCGATCCAGTTCAAGGATTCGAACTTCCAGCGCCCCTGCACCTGTCCCGATAGCCGCGGCAAGATCTGCGCCGGCTCCTGGAAGGGAATGCTGCGGCCGGCAATGCGCAGATCGGCGTGCAGTTCGCTGCCGGTGTCTGCATCGCGCGGCAACCGCGCCTGTACGCGGATGTCCTGCGCCACGTCCAGCTGCAACGCCAGCATGCCGCGGTCGGTGGCACCGACACCGGCCATCAACGGCAGCCGCCACACCGCGTGACTGCCCGGCTGCAGCGCGCCGCGGTCCAGCGTGATGTCGGCCTCCACGCGCGCGACCGATGGTCCGCTGCGGATGTCCACGTGCGGGGCACCGGTATCGATCTTCAATGCCACCGTACTGGCCTTCAACTGCAGGCGCGCACGGGTGATACCGAGCTTGCGCAGGCCGGGCGCTTCATCGCGGTAGTGGCGCGGAAACTGGAACTGCGCATCCAGCTGCGCGCCATTGAAGACCTGCACCCCATCGAAGCTGACCACCGCATCGGTAAAGCCCGCCTCGGATGGAAACAGCTCCGATGGCCCGCCCTTCAGCTGCTTCAGAAAGCCAACCGTACCGTGGCCGTTGCCTGCGATCAGCAGTTTCCCCACGCGCGCACTGCGGATGCTGTCGCTGCTGATCGCATCGAAGCGCAGGGTCCAGCCCTGGTCGCCACGTGGCGGCGGCGGGATGGGCGTATCGGAGGTCTCCACTTCTGCGCTCAGGCCGGTGGCATGCAGCCACGGCAGACGGACCTCACGCCGGAACAGGGCCAGTAGCGCGATGCGTGCATGCGCGCGATCGGCATGGAAGACATACACGGTGCGGTTGGCCTGCCCGCGCATGCGCACATTCCAGGCCATCACCTCGCCCGGGAACAGCGTCAGTGCCGGGCCCGTCTGCATGGTGAACTTGTGCGGCTGCCGGTTGGTGGTGGCATCGAACAACGGCGTGTTGAGAAACACATTGCCGGCCAGCAGATACAGCGCGTACAGCGCCAACAGCACCAGCAGTGCGAGCCGCCACGGCCGGGGCCAGCGCTGAAAGCGTTCGCGAAGAGAGGGCATGGGCGCAGGCGAAGAAGAGTCTGCCGCCACTATCGGGGGTGCGCCGACGGCGAGGCGTGAACGCTGAGGGTGAGCGACACCGTGGAGGCGCTGTCAGGTGGGTTCTGGAACGCCCGCTGCAGCCTCTGCATGCGCGACACCTAGTGACGCTTAGCGGCCGCGTTCGGCTGATGATAAGCGCAGTGATTCCAGATGGCGTGCTCACTGGCAGCAGACGCAAGTGACCATTGCACCAAGGTCGCACGCGGCCAGCTGTTTGCTGCGGCGATAATGGCGCTGCCCCGTTGCAGCTGCGCCCGCCATGTCCGAGCAACGCATCCTGTACGCGCCGCTGCGCGACCGACGGGTGTCTGCCAAGGCGGCAGCCGCGCTGATCAAGCCGGACCAGACCGTGGCGACGAGCAGCTTCATCGGGTCCTGCTATCCCAAGGCGGCGCCGATGGCGATAACGAAGCGGATCGAAGCGGCGAACCTACAAGGCAAGCAGTGGCCAATCTGCGTGTGCTCACGCCCAATCAGCACGCGCGCCAGTCGCTCGACCATTGAGTGTCCCCGCGCTATCGCAATGCACTGGAACACTAGATGGCATGCGCCAATCACGTTAGCGATTGCACGCACATCCCGCATACGCTGACTGAGTCATTGGCGCGGCGCCAGCGCTGGCTCGACCCTGGCGACATGCTGGGCTGACGTTGCATGCATGCACAGGTTATTGGGTTACATCGCGTGTCCCCGCGCTATCGCAATGCAGTGGAACACCAGGTGGCACGCGCCAATCGCGATAGCGATGGCACACACACCCCGCATACGCTGACTGAGTCATTGGAGCGGCGCCAGCGCTGGCTCGACCCTGGCGACATGCTGGGCTGACGTTGCATGTATGCACAGGTTATTGGGTTACGTGGCCATGCATGCAGCGATGTACGCAAGTGAAGCACCGCCGCGGCGCCGCTTAACTCTTTGGAAACTTCATGTCTGCCGGCGCCACGCAGCGACATGCGCAGGTCATGCCCCGGGGCGATAACGTCCTTACCCGCTCGCTGGCGGTGCATAACGTCTCTCCCTCCTAGCCACCGCAGCGACGGGTCACCAGTGGGTGGTGTTGTTCAATCCGCCGGACCGGCTCCCTGCGCCGGTCCGGCGTTTTTCTTTGGCCGCCCATGTGGTGTTTCAAGCGATGGATGGGTTTTCCGCCGCACCATCGCCCCAACCATCTCCCGCCGGCTTAGTGGCTTTCGTTTTCTCGGACGAAAGACGCTTTCATCCTGTCGATGCGCGCTGCTTTCATCCTCCCAGGATAATAAGCGCTCCCGGCCTTCTCCCGTCGGGAGAAGGTGGCGCGTCGCGCCGGATGCGGGTCCAGGCGACACTTGGTGCCGCATCCGTAAGCCGACCAACCGCAACCTCGAGATCAGTCAGCGAACACCATGTCGCACGCTTACGCAGCCTCAGCAATCCGCCGCGCGCGCCGGGCGCGCACTGCAGTCGCCAGACGATCCAGTACCTGTACCGAAGTGTCCCAATCCAGGCAGCCGTCGGTGATGCTCTGGCCGTAGGTCAGCTCGCAGCCTGCGACAAGTTCCTGGCGGCCGCCGACCAGATGGCTTTCCACCATGACGCCGACGATGCGCGTCTCGCCGCCTTCCAGCTGCCGCGCGATGTCATCGATCACCTTGGGCTGGTTGTCGGGATTCTTGCCGCTATTGGCGTGGCTGGCGTCGATCATCAACCGTGCCGGCAGACCGGAGGTGTTGAGCACCTGGCTGGCCGATTCAACGCTGGCCGCATCGAAGTTGGGCACCTTGCCGCCGCGCAGGATCACATGGCAATCCGGGTTGCCCGCAGTCGCTGCCACCGCGGTCTGGCCGTCCTTGGTCACGGCCAGGAAATGATGCGGATGCGAGGCCGCGCCCACGGCGTCCACCGCAATCTTGACGTCACCACCGGTGCCGTTCTTGAACCCCACCGGGCACGACAGACCCGAGGCCATTTCGCGGTGCACCTGGCTTTCGGTGGTGCGTGCGCCGATCGCGCCCCAGGCCACCAGATCGGCGATGTATTGCGGCGAAATAATGTCGAGAAACTCCACACCGGCCGGCAACCCAAGGTTGTTGATGTCGCGCAGCAAGCCGCGCGCCACGCGCAGCCCCTTGTTGATCTGGAAGCTGCCATCCAGGTCCGGATCGTTGATCAGGCCCTTCCAGCCGATGGTGGTGCGCGGCTTTTCGAAGTACACCCGCATCACGATCTCCAGCGCATCGCCGAACTGCTCGCGCAGTGGGCGCAGCCGGTGTGCGTACTCCATCGCCGCGACCGGGTCGTGGATCGAGCAGGGCCCGATCACCACCGCCAGGCGGTCGTCGCGCCCATGCAGGATCTCGTGCAGCGCGGCGCGCGAGTTGGTGACGGTTTCGGAGGCGCGCTCATCGCAGGGCAGCAGCGACAGCAGCTGCGAAGGCGGTGCGAGGGCTTCGATCTTGCGGATACGCAGGTCATCGGTCACAGGCGGCATAACAGTGTCTCGGGTCGGCGGTTGCATCGGGGAGCCAGGCGAGGCGGCAACAAAAAAGCCGCCAGTGTGCGCTGGCGGCTTTTCGGGAATGCTGCTGAAGTTTCCTTCAGGGTGAGCGCAATCCTTCCTCCGCCAGCGGCATCGGAAAACCGTAGTACCAAAAATAAAACTGGCTGCGGGGTGCGTTCATGGGATGCATTGATACCACGCGTTTTTGCGTGTTGCCACTGTTTCATCGGCAACGGACGTGCGCCCTATCGCAGTCGATGCACTGCCGGGACGCGAGAAAGGCCCACCGGCATATCCCTCGTTGACCACGACGGCGTGGCGCGACGCAATCGATGAGCGATGTGCGACCAGCCCTTTTGGCGCGGCTGTTTCATAAAGCTTGCGGTCCGTAGCTGCGGCGGAACGATTAACGCACTGGTACGCAAGTCCGCTTGTCCGACATCCGATGCGTGGATGCAGATGCGTCGTGACACTCAGCAGATCGTACATAGCGTTCCAAATTCGTATCTCGCTGCGGGCAACGACACATATATTCGCCAGATGCCAGTTGAGCAACGGCACCGCCACCAGCAACCCCTCGTTCCTCCAGCATGGAATTGCTATCCGTATCCACGCGAGCGCTGCACTGCGGCCCGTCTAATGTCGGGTTGCAGCCGATCGTCATTGCACTGCTATGCGCCGCGTCCGCTTGCACCTTGCAGCCGCTGTTCACTGCATTGCCGCGCACGCTATCGATGCTTGCACCAAACAGCATCGCGCTAGCTTGATCGACCGCGCCACCGCGCACCACGCCACAGCGATCATGCCGTGACGTGGTGTGCATGCAGCAACCACATCACTCAAAACGTAAACACATACTCCGCTGCGACTTCGCGGCCGATCGGGTTGAACAAGGTGGTGTTGTAGAACCCGTAGCCGTAGAAGCGCTCCTTGTTCTCGTAGCCCACTTCGTTGAACACGTTGTTGACGTAGAAGTTGACCTTGGCGTGGTCGGTGATCTTGTAGCCGGTGCTGAGGTTCCAGTAGATCGCCGGGCCCACGCGACCGAAGTAGCGCTTGCTGCTCTCGCCCAGATGCACGTTGGCGGTGTCGGTTACCAGGCATTGGTCCGATGCGCTGGGCTGGTAGCCATCGTCGAAGCGCGCGCAGGTGCCCCAATTGACCGCACGCATCGAGCCGAGCCGGCGGAAGTACACCGTCCAGTCCCAGGCGCCGCCGTTGTCCCAATGCACGCTGCCACGCACCCGGCTGCGCACGCGTTCGTCGCGGCGGTTTTCGTCGCTGTCGGTGCGGTAGATCTGTTCGCGATAGGCGATCAGGTTGTTGTAATCCAGCGACAGCTGGAAGTTGCCCCAGCCGGCGGTGGCAAGGCGATATTTCAACGACGCATCGATGCCGGAGGTTTCCATCTGCGCCAGGTTGATCGGGCCGCGCTCGATGCTGGCGATGGTGCCGTCGGCATTGCGCACCACGCGCGAGGTGATGGTGTCGCAATAGCCCGCACCGCCGGGATTGTTCCAGGCGCCACCGCTGACGGTGGTGCCGGTGCGGCAGCCGGCTTCGGCGGACAGGATCTCGTCGCGGTCCAGATCCTTGATCATTTCCTCCAGCTGGATGCGGTAGTAATCCACGCTCAGCGACAACCCTTGCGCGATGTCCCACACCACTCCGCCGGTGAACGAGCGGCCGGTTTCCGAGCGTAGATCCGGGGTGCCGCGCCGATTCACATCCACGGTGTAGTAGATATCGTTGTTTTCGTCGTTGCAGCCGCCGGTGAGGTAGGCGCCGGAGGAAATGCAGCGGTATTGATCGATCACGGTCTGGTTGGTGGAGCTGGGTTCGCCGAGCACGTAGTGCATGTCCGGCGCGCGGAAGCTGGTGGCCAGCGTGCTACGCAACAACAGGCTCTCGACCGGGCGCCATTCCAAGCCCGCGCTCCAGGTGGTATCGCTTTGCGTGCCGACATCGGTGGCGATGGCGGCCGACGACCGGTAACTGCCATAGCGGTCGTAGCGACCGGCCACATTCGCGCTCAACGTGGACAGCAACGGGATCTGGAATTCCAGGCCGGCGGAGCTTCGCACGCGTTCGCCGCCGCCGCTATCGACCACATCCACCGGGTAGCACTCGTTGGCGCACGGGTCCGGCGACAGTTGATAGCCCTGCTTGGCGACTTCGGCCACGGTGGCGAAGCGGATCGGCCCAGCCCAGCCCTGCACCAGATCGCCGCTGAGGCTGAAGCTGGCCTGATTTACCCAGGAATACGCGGCATTGTGCGATTTGGCGACCAGGTCGTCGTACTGATCCGACGACAGCGGTGCGTACAGGCGCGCTTCGTTGATTGCATAGATGGGCGAGCCATCGGCGGCGGTGCCGGTGGGGCTGCCGAGGAAGTATTCGGTGGCACGCGCGGTATCCACGGTGCGGATGTATTCGTCCACGGTGTAGCGTGAGCGGCCCACGCTCAACTCCCAATCGAAGCGGTCGGCCCAGACCCCGCGCAGGCCGGCGCTGAGATCCCACGACTGTTCCTTGTTGTAGTTGGCCAGCCGGTCCCAGCCGCCGGCTTCGCGCCGGGTGAGCTGACGGATCAGGTTCAACGAACGCCCGGTGGCCGCGTCCTGGAACGGGCCCAGATACGCGTATGGCGGGTCATAGGTCCAGCGCCCGATGCTGCGGTTGGCCGACAGCGTGGCCCAGGCCTCGGTGGCCTCGCCGAACTTCCAGGTGCCGTAGAGATACGCCGAATAATCTTCGCTGCCGGTGACCAGGCCCCAGTCACCGTAATCGCGCGCCACGCCGCAATAGTTGCCGGTATTGCTGAGCGCGCCGCTGTTCTGGTCGTAGCTCAGCCGCTGCGCATCGACGAACTCGCCGCCGAAGCGCGCGCAGGTGCCCGCAGGCGGCGCCAGACGCTGGTTGGTGTTGGCATCGACCAGGCTCAGGCCAGTGAATGGATTGAAGCCATACAGGCGGTTCTGGCCGGTCCAGTTGGAATAGGACATGTCGTCCGAATCGTCCATTTCCGGGCGATCGCGGCCGCTCAAGGGGTCGCGTCGCGTGGCCTGCAGGGCGTAGGTCACGCTCCAGTTTTCGCCGGTGCGTCCGCCCGCCCACGACACATCGAAACTGTCGCGCCCGCCTTCGGTGGCGGTGCCGCCACGCAGGCGCACCTGGTCGCCCTGGTAGTCGCGCTTGAGGATCACGTTGACCACGCCGGCCACCGCGTCCGAGCCGTAGATCGCCGAGGCGCCGCCGGTGAGGATCTCGATGCGCTCCACCGCCGCGGACGGGATGTTGCTGTAGTTGGAAAAGTTGCTTTCGCCGCCGTAAGGCAGCGGGTAATCGGCGACGCGGTGGCCGTTGACCAGCAGCAGGGTGCGCCCCGGCCCCAGGTCGCGCAGATTGATCGGCGAGGCGTTGGGCGTGTGCGAGCCCCATTGCGTGTCGGCTTCCACCGAGCCCTGCTGATTCATGCTGTTGAGCACATCGTAGACGGTGGCGAAACCTTCCTGCTGGATCTGCTGCGCGGAGATGGTGACCACCGGCTGCGCGCCTTCGACCTGCGCGCGCTTGATGCGCGAGCCGGTGACGCTGACCGCGTCCAGCGTGGAGGTAGCGCGCGGTGTGTCCGGCTCGGTTTGCTGGGCCATGAGCGGCGCTGCGGCAGCCGTCAGTGCGAGAGATACGGAAATCGACAAGGCAAGACGATGACTGCGGCAGTTCATAAGATCCCCGGGAGAAGCCGGACGCGGCCGGCGTGGCAGTGCGCTGCAACGACGTCTGCCAGCGATGCATGCACCGCCGCCCCTTGTCCGATGGCCCCCCGACCACGCGGCGCAAACGCCTGCCCAGCGACGCTAGAGCTGCGATGACATCGGTGTCAATACACTCTTACGCTAGTGTGATCGACATCGCGGTCCTGGGTTTGCGAATCCACTGGACACGCTTGCGCTCGCATGGCGATTGCGCGAAGTGCGGCGCACTCCGCAGGGGATGCGTCGCACGCTTCGGCTTGGTCGCCTGTTTCGTTAGCTTGCCTGATCGACTGGCCGCCTGTTCGCTTGTCCTCTGGGTGACAAGGTTCGATTGATTCCTGATCGCTTGGCGTTTGGCAGTGCGCACGCGACACGCACACCAGCCGGGAGACTGACAGCTCAGCAGTCGGCAATCCCGGTGCGTCGCTTCTGCCGGCAGTCTGGCGTCGTCGCGACAACCCGATGCCTCACAGCCTTAATGTGCCCGCATCGAGCGGCTACGCCAGGGTGCAGGCGCTGGGCCCGGGCAACGAACGCCGCACGGCGACGCGCGCCATCGACTCAGGCCAGATAGCGGCGGAACCACGCAATGGTGCGGTCCCACGCCAGCGTGGCGGCGGCCTTGTCGTAGCGCGGCGTGGAATCGTTATGGAAGCCGTGATTGGTACCAGGGTAGAGATGGGCCTCGTACACCCTGTGCTGTGCCTTGAGCGCGGCCTCATAGGCCGGCCAGCCGGCGTTGACGCGCTCGTCCTGCGCCGCGTAATGCAGCAGCAACGGCGCACGGATGCGTGCGACCTCCTCGGCGGTCGGTTGACGGCCATAGAACGGCACGGCAGCGGCCAACTCGGGATAGGCCACGGCCGCTGCATTGGCCACCCCACCGCCATAACAGAAGCCGGTGATGCCGACCTTGCCGGTGCTGTTCTCGCGGCGCATCAAGAACTCCACGGCGGCGAAGAAATCATTCATCAGCTTGGTGGGATCGACCTGCTGCTGCAACGCGCGGCCCTTCTCGTCGTTACCGGGATACCCGCCGACCGAGCTCAGGCCATCCGGCGCCAACGCGACAAAGCCGGCCTTGGCCACGCGCCGCGCCACATCTTCGATATACGGATTCAACCCGCGATTCTCGTGCGCCACCACCACACCCGGCACCGGCGCGCCGGTCTTGGCCGGACGCACCAGATAGCCACGTACGTCGCCATGCCCGTTGGGCGAGGGATACCGGATGTACTCGGCCACGATGTCCGGGTCGGTGAATTCCACCTGGGTGGCCAGCGCGTAGTCGGGACTCATCGATTCCAGGATCGCCGCCGCACTCAACCCTGCCACCGCAAAAGCGGCCGCGCGATCAAGAAACTCGCGCCGGCTCAGCGTGCCGTGCACATAGCCATCGTAGAGCTCGAGCAGTGCGGGATGAACATCCTGGGCGGTCAGACGGGGCATCGGCGTTCTCCTGGAGCTGGCCTGGCGAGCTGGGCGATCACGCCAGGCAGCATACGGTCTGCGCCGACGCTGCCTTCACTTGGTCTGCAGGTCCCTCCCGACAACGGCTTGCGTGCTACTGCGGCAGGACCCGTGCACGGCTAGCACGCGGTCGGATGTGTCGTGGCTGTCCAGTACCCGAAGGCACTGTGCCCGACCAGGCGCCGACCACAAACAGCATTGGATCCCAGCGCTGCTCGGTGCGGGAAACAAGCACGCGCGTTGCGGGTGCCGTAGCCGGCTTGCTAGGGCGTTTGTTCGGCCTGCGACCACAGTCGCCGATTTGCACCTTTGTGTTTCTAAGGCTTGACGTTGCGAGCGCTCACGTTCAACGACATAGACTTCCCCGGATCGGCTGCGTTGTCCGCCAAGCGAACGCTGTATGTGCCTTCCGAAATCGCCCACTGACGCGCTGCGGTGTCGAACCTGGCGAAGAATCTTGGATCGATCTCAAGTTCCAACTTTTTGCTCTCACCCGGCGCAAGCTCGACGCGCTCGAAGGCACAAAGCCGTTTTGGAAACTTAATCACGCCCTCGCCCGCCACATACACCTGCGCTACATACGCTCCGGTCAGGTCGCCGGAATTGCTGACAACAAAGCGAGCGACGAACCTGCCACCTTCGTCACTCACGTGAAAGTCATGGGTTTCAAAGCGCGTATACGACAACCCGTATCCGAACGGGAACAGCGGTGTTAGCGAGCGCGCGTCGAACCAGCGATAGCCTACATCGGCGCCCTCGACGTTGTAATCGATGCAGAAGATCTCGCCCTTGATCGGCTCCCCCGGATTGGACGTCGTGGTCGACGGATCTCGCTGCTCAGGATGCGGCAACTGTTCGACACTCTGTGGGAACGTGATGGGGAGGCGCCCGGAAGGGTTGACGCGGCCAAACAAGATGCCAGCGATGGCCTCTCCGCCGCCTAGGCCAGGATAGAACGCTGCGACCACGCCAACGACGTCGTCTAACCAAGGCATCGTGACCGAGCCACCTGAGATCAGCACGACCACGGTGTTTGCGTTGGCCTTGGCCACGGCAGTGATCAATGCATCCTGATCATCAGGCAACGAGAGACCTTGGGCATCTTGACCTTCCGAGCGCCATTCTTCGGCAACGACGATGACCGCATCGGCACCATGCGCCGCTGTGACGGCTGCGGCTGCATCGTTCGCGCTCACATAAACAACCTGCGCCGCGCAGGCTTCGGCCTTGATGGCGTTCAAGACCGAGCTGGGATGGTAGACCTTCTCCATCACCGTTCCCATAAACTCGAAACCAGGCTTGGTCACGCTGCCGATCGGAGTAACGGCAGACGAGCCGCCGCCCGCCACGACGCCGATGTCCGCCTGCGTGCCGATGACGATGATGCGGTTAGCGCCTCTCGAAAGTGGCAGGACATCTGCCTTGTTCTTGAGCAATACGATGCCTTGCTCAGCGGACCGCTGCGCCAACAGGCGATGCGCGGCGTAGTCGATCGCGGCGCCTGGCTTGGGCGGAGTGTCGATGACGCCGACAGCAAAAAGGCTACGCAGCTGACGGTGCACCATGTCGTCGATACGCGATTGGAGGACCAAGCCATTGCTGACGGCGGTTCGCAGCGGTTCGGCGAAATAGGGTTCAGGGTCCAAGTTCGCTCCGGATTGAACATCCAGCCCGGCAAGTGCGGCCTTCTCCACCGAGTGTGTCGCCCCCCAGTCGGACATCACCCAACCCGGATAGCCCCATTCCCCCTTCAATACGGTGTTGATGAGATAGGCGTTTTCGCTGGCCCACTCTCCGTTGACCAAGTTGTAGCCGGGCATCACGGCGCCTGGTTCACCAATCTCAATCGCGATTTTGAACGCCAGCAGATCCGACTCGTGGAGCGCCTGATCGGCGATGTGCGAGTTCACCACCACGCGCCCGGTTTCTTGCGGGTTGATCGCAAAGTGTTTGACAGTCGAAACCACGCCTTGCGACTGAATACCAGCAACGGAGTTGCCAGCGATCACACCAGTGAGTAGCGGGTCTTCGGAGACATATTCGAAGTTGCGTCCACCACGTGGCTCACGCACCAGGTTCGCCCCGCCCGCCAACTGCACATTGAAACCCTTGGCCCTGGCTTCCTGCCCAACCATCGCGCCCGTTTTGCGCGCCATGATTGGATTAAAGGTCGCCCCAAGCAACAACGACGACGGCAGCGCTGTGGCGTTGTCGCCAGGACGTACATTCGCCAAATTGCCTACACCCAGACTTGCATCGGTTTGCTGTTGCGCAGGAATGCCCAAACGCGGCACTGCCGGGTAGTAGGCCGCTGATCCGAGCGCACCTTCCGGCTTGCTACTGCCTGCAATCGGAATTGCCATTGGCCCGGACAACCATGCAAATTTCTCGTCCTCGGTCATCGCCTGAACCACCAGCCAAGCGCGCGTCTCTGCTGGCAGGCTTGCATCAGACCAAGGGAATTGCTGCGCGTCCGCACAAGCCGATCGAACATGCTCCTCACCGACAATGCGAGCGTTGTCCGTGCCTTTAGGCGTATCGCTGCGAGATGGGCTGTGCAAGACAGAACTCCTGAAAATTTTCTGGAAAGATAAATGTTTGAGAGTGTGGATGCGATGAAGCGCTGCGCTCAAACGGGTACGTCGCGCGAGCAGCGGATCGCTTGTCACCGAGGCGAAGCTTTCGCGCTTGGCATTCAATGAAAGATCGATGACTCAGACATCGCATAACAGCGGATGGTGAAGGTAATTGGCCACTCAGCGTCACGCCAACTTGCCAGCAACCTCCTATCCAACGCCGCCCTGCTACCGGCTTTTTCGCCGATAGCAGCGTGCTGAAACAGCAGCATCGGTCGGTTGCAAGCATGCCGCTTCTGCGAGGTCATCCCGACAGCGTTAGCTCGAGGTCTTTTCGAGCTGCGCGTTCAAGAATCGCACTGAGCTTGCAAGTGCTTGGCGAGCCTCTGGAAGTGCGTTTGCAAAAAAGTGCCACGCATGGAACATGCCCGGCCAGACTTCAAGATCGACGCGCACACGGTTGTCGCCCAGATGCGTCGCCAGGCGCATCGCGTCGCTCAACATCAACTCGTTCTCGCCGATCTGAATCTGGATCGGTGGCAGGCCAGTGACATCGGCAAACACAGGAGATGCCATCGGATGATTCGGCAATGCATCGCCCAAAAAGGTGCGAGCCAAGAAGCGTAATCCCGCTCCGGTATTCAGCGGATCGAGTCCTTCGCGATTGGTGACCGATGCCCCGGTGTGCTCCAGATTTGCCCAAGGCGAAATCGCAGTGCCGGCTGCAGGAAGAGGCAAGCCTGCGTTGCGTGCCGCCACCATGACGGAAACCACCATCGCGCCGCCAGCCGACTCGCCGGCGAAAACGATTTTTTGGGCTGGGATGCCCAACGCAAGAAGTCCCTTATAGGCCGCTAGCGTGTCGTCAATTGGCGTGGGAAAAGGATACTCGGGGGCAAGCCTGTAATCGGGCATGTAGACCCGTGCACCCAGCATCTGCGCGTAATTTCCGCCTATTCCATGATATCCATCCGGGGCACCGACGATATAGGCGCCGCCGTGAATATAAAACAGGACGGCATCGGTGTTCTGCGTTGCCGGAGTCACCAGTGTCGCGGGCACGCCGTTCAGATCGATCTTCTCGAAACTCACGTCTGCTGGCGGCAACTGCTTGGCCAGCATGTCTACGTAACTGTCGCGGATTTCTTTCATCGTGAGTTCTTTGTTTTCCCCGGTCACTACTGGGGCAAGTTCTGCCAAGCTCTGAGCCCACTCTTTGACGCTTGCCTTGACGTTCTCGTTCACAGAAGCTCCCTCAGTCGATCATTGGTTCTTGAAAACCGGTATGCCAAGATTAGGCGCATGATTGGGGAATTTGGTTCCCCACTGATCCGGTGATCAATCCCTAGAGGCCTCAATGGAACTCACGAACATCAACGACATTGTCGCGTTCGTTACAGTCGTTGATAGCGGTAATTACACGCTGGCCGCCAAACGTTTGGGGTTGACGCGCTCGGCCGTTGGCAAGCGCGTTGTTCGTCTGGAGGAAAGACTGGGTATGCGTCTGTTGAACCGGACGACCAGGAGCTTGAGCCTGACGGACGATGGGCACGTTCTCTATGCGAGAAGCTCTCTGATCCTTGAGGATTTGAAGGAAACAGAGACCGCGATGGCGCTTCGTTCGGAAGCCCCGTATGGCCGCCTAGCCATCAGTGTTCCTGTAACACTGGGAATGAGGTATGTGCTTCCGGTAGTAGAGCAGTTCATCGATACCTGGCCAAACGTCAGCGCAGTTGTGCAGTATTCCGATCGCTTTGTGGATCTGATTGAAGATGGTATCGACATTGCAGTGCGCACCGGACCTGCACGCGAAGACTCGCGCATCTTCAATCGAACCGTCACGCACCAACGCATGGTGACGTGTGCATCGCCCAGTTACTTAGCGAAGCACAACGCGCCAGAAGCCCCATCCGATCTGTCTCAGCATCATTGCTGTTTCTTTCTAGACGAAGGGCGACCAAGACCGTGGACGTTCCGAACTGGAAAAAGCGATACATCCTTTTCGGGTGCAAGCAGACTTGTCATGGATAGTGGCGAAGCCTTGCAACGTTCAGCCTGTGCAGGGCTGGGCATCGCCCAACTTCCCGACTATCTCATCCGAGATGACCTCGCATTGGGAACGTTGGTCAGGATCTTGGAAACATTCGAGCCCGCTCCTGAGCCTATCCGTGTCGTCTATCCAAGCAAGCGTCACCTGTCGCCCAAGATCCGTCGGTTTATCGACCTGCTGAGCGACGCATGGAGAGCGGATCCACCGGGCGGAAACAGTCAGTGAGCGGCTGACTAATGAAGAGATGCGCGAAGCCATCTTGGTCGGAGCTGCAGCTGGTGAACTGGATGCCGTTAGCGACGAGAACCGTATGCAGGGTGTAAGTCACCGTCTGTTTTCCACCATCTTTTGATTGATTCCGTAGCGGCTTGGAAAGCGCTCTCAGGCTTTTTTGACCCCGACTCAGCCCTCATTTCCCGGCTTTCGTCTTACCGAATGCCGTCTCGTCAGAAATCCGGTGGTGTGTCGAAACTGCTCGGCTATATTGAAGCGAGAACCGCAAGAATCTTGTGGATGGCCGTCAGGTTGATGCATGAAAGGACGCACGGGCACATGAAACGCCAGTTATTAGTTGCTCTTTGTATGCTGCCGTTCGCGGCGAACGCAGTTGTCATCCGTAACGATGTTGAAGACTCAAAGTATCGAGTAGATCGATCTGCGTTTGCGGCGCTGGCAGATATGCCAGGCGAAGGGCATGGCGTTCTCATCGCGCCGAAGTGGGTCGTCACCGCCGCACACGCAGCTCCCATGGAAGGCATGGACGCCGAGGTGACCATCGACGGGCACGCATACAAAGTTGCGCGCGTAGTCGTCCATCCAGGCTACAAGCGCATGCCC
This sequence comes from Xanthomonas sp. Leaf148, assembly GCF_001423585.1. Classification (GTDB taxonomy): domain Bacteria; phylum Pseudomonadota; class Gammaproteobacteria; order Xanthomonadales; family Xanthomonadaceae; genus Xanthomonas. Next base: position 66,714 of record NZ_LMOP01000012.1, read on the forward strand.
GACGCGCTGAGCCAGGACGCCTTGAAGACCGGCAATCCTTCCAGGATTCACGCCTTTCTGGCCGGTTCGGATGACATCGCTCTGGTCGAGCTGGAGACGCCAGTGAAGCAAATTGCACCGGTAGCCCTGTATCGCGGCAACGATGAGGTCACGCAAGTCGCCATGTTGGTAGGGAAAGGGGCAACCGGTAATGGCATCGAGGGGCAGATTCCCAATGCGCCACATCGCGGCGTGTTGCGGCGGGCCTACAACTCCATTACTGGAGCCAACGATCGCTATGTCTGGTATCGATTCGATCCCCCGGCACGCGGCTTGCCGCTCGAAGGCGTGTTGGGAAGCGGCGACAGCGGCGGCCCGCTGGTTGTGCAGAAGCAGGGCGCCTGGCAACTCATTGGGCTGGGATCGTGGATCACGGCGGTTCCAGAGCACGCCCTGGAGGCGGGTTTCTACGGACAAATGGTCTACAACGTCCGCATATCGCGCTATGTCGCGTGGATCGATGGCGTGATGTCGCCATAACTCTGGCCGCGCAGCCCGCTACGCCCGAAGACTTCGCGACGCAGTGACATCTGACCATGGCTGCTGCGCCTGGCGTTACGTGCGCCGCTGATAGCGCATCGGCATGCAAGCGGGATAACTGTCGCGGTGCACGCAAAAAAAGAGCCCCGCATCGCTGCGGGGCTCCTTTTGACTGCGGTGTTGCGTGTCGGCGTAAGCCGGCTGGATCAGAAATCCATGCCGCCCATGCCGCCCATGCCACCGCCGCCCGGCATTGCCGGCTCGTCCTTCTTCGGTGTATCGGCCACCATGGCTTCGGTGGTGATCATCAGGCCGGCAATCGAGGCTGCGTTCTGCAGCGCCGAACGGGTGACCTTGGTCGGGTCCAGGATGCCGAATTCGACCATGTCGCCGAACTCGCCGTTGGCGGCGTTGTAGCCGTAGTTGCCGGTGCCTTCCTTGACCTTGTTCAGGATCACGGACGGCTCTTCGCCGGCATTGGCCACGATTTCGCGCAGCGGGGCTTCCATGGCGCGCAGGGCGATCTGGATACCGTGGGTCTGGTCTTCGTTGGCACCGGTCAGGTTACCGACGGCCACCAGCGCGCGCACCAGGGCCACACCGCCGCCCGGGACCACGCCTTCTTCGACGGCTGCACGGGTGGCGTGCAGGGCGTCTTCGACGCGTGCCTTCTTTTCCTTCATTTCGATTTCGGTCGATGCGCCGACCTTGATCACTGCAACGCCACCGGCCAGCTTGGCCACGCGTTCCTGCAGCTTCTCACGGTCGTAATCGGACGAGGTGTCTTCGATCTGGGTCTTGATCTGGCCGACGCGCGACTCGATCGCGGCCGAATCGCCAGCGCCGTCGATGATGATGGTGTTCTCCTTGGAGACCTGCACCTTCTTCGCACGGCCCAGGTCCTTGATCGTGGCCTTCTCCAGCGCCAGACCCACTTCCTCGGAGATCACGGTGCCGCCGGTCAGCACGGCCATGTCTTCCAGCATCGCCTTGCGACGGTCGCCGAAGCCCGGTGCCTTGACGGCCACGACCTTGACGATGCCGCGGATGGTGTTGACCACCAGGGTCGCCAGCGCTTCGCCTTCGACTTCTTCAGCGACGATCAGCAGCGGCTTGCCGGCCTTGGCCACGCCTTCCAGCACGGGCAGCAGGTCGCGCACGTTGGAGATCTTCTTGTCGTGCAGCAGGATGAACGGGTCGTCCAGATCGGCCGACTGGCTCTGCTGGTTGTTGATGAAGTACGGGGAGAGGTAGCCGCGATCGAACTGCATGCCCTCGACCACGTCCAGCTCGTTTTCCAGGCCCGAACCTTCTTCAACCGTGATCACGCCTTCCTTGCCGACCTTCTGCATCGCTTCGGCAATGATGTTGCCGATCGATTCGTCCGAGTTGGCCGAGATGGTGCCGACCTGGGCAATTGCCTTGTCGTCGGTGGTCGGCTTGGACAGGTTCTTCAGCTCGACGACCGCAGCCTTGACGGCCTGGTCGATACCGCGCTTCAGATCCATCGGGTTCATGCCGGCAGCCACGGCCTTGACGCCTTCGCGGATCAGGGCCTGAGCCAACACGGTGGCGGTGGTGGTGCCGTCGCCAGCGTTGTCGTTGGTGCGCGACGCGACTTCCTTCACCATCTGCGCGCCCATGTTCTCGAACTTGTCAGCCAGTTCGATTTCCTTGGCGACGGAGACGCCGTCCTTGGTGATGGTCGGGGCGCCGAAGCTCTTCTCGAGCACGACGTTGCGGCCCTTCGGGCCCAGGGTCGCCTTGACGGCATTGGCAAGAATATTGACGCCACGCACCATGCGGTTGCGTGCATCTTCACCGAAACGAATGTCTTTAGCAGCCATTTGTATGTAACTCCGGAAATGGGGAATAGGGAATGGGGGATCGGTAGATCAACAGCGTGAATCGGGGCGGGGTGGAATGGCGAAGGGCGTTAGCCGCTTTGCCCATTCCCGATTCCCAACTCCCGATTCCCGGCGCATAGCGCCTGATTAGCCGATGACTGCCAGGATGTCGTCTTCGCGCAGCACCTTGTACTCGACGCCTTCGGACTTGTAGCTGCTGCCGGCGTACTGGCCGTAGATGACCTTGTCGCCAACCTTGACCACCGGCGCGCGCAGGCTGCCGTTGTCCAGGGGCTTGCCGGCGCCGATGGCGATGACTTCACCCTTGGTGGACTTTTCCTTGGCGGAGTCAGGAATCACGATGCCGCCGGCGGAAACTTCGTCGGCTTCGATCGGCTTGACTACAACGCGGTCGTGAAGCGGCTTGATGCTCATAGATAAGACCCTCTTAAGTGATTGATTAGTCTGGAAATTATCGGCGATGTTAGCACTCGTATATGACGACTGCCAGCACAGCGCGCGGAAAAAACCCGACAGAGCGGGTGCGGGCCAGAGATTGTGCTGGGCGGGCAGCTTTCAAGGGCTGGTGGCAAAAAATTTTCATCCGGCCGTCTCATCCGGCGGGCGAACCGCGGCAAAAACACCGAGCAAGCCGTCGTCGGGGCGAACGTGAGCGGCGTGCAGGAGCTGGATGTTGCGACCCAGCGCCACCGAGCGCCGGTGACTGTCGCCACGTGCCGATTCCGGGCAGCGGCTGCAGCCACCGGCCGTGCGTGCAGCCGGTGCTACTCGCTCTAAAAATGGAACCAGGTTCCACCGTTTGTCATGCACAGGCTCTACAGTCGGGACAGCATTCCCCGATCACAAGGAGCTGTCGATGAGGTTGCCGTTCCGTAGTCTTCCACTGGCCTGCACCATTGTCCTGGCCGTCCCCACCGCCCACGCCGCGGTGTTCATCAACGAACTGCATTACGACGACGCGGGCGCCTCCGGCGATACCGGCGAAGGCGTGGAAGTGGTGGCCACCGCCGGCGAGTCGCTGAGCGGCTACCGGATCTATCTGTACAACGGCAGTGCCCCCAGCGCAGCGGTGAGCTACGCCAACACGGCGGTGCCGGCGGGCAGCCTGGTCAGTTGCGGTAGCCAGGTGCGCATTGCCACCGTCAGCTACGCCAGCAACGGCGTGCAGAACGGGCCCAACGACGGCGTGGCGCTGGTGGACCCGAGCGGCCAGCTGGTGCAGTTCCTCAGCTACGAAGGCGCCATCACCGGTAGCGGCGGCCCGGCGGCCGGCGTCACCAGCCAGAACCTGCCGGTCAGCGAGAGCAACAGCAGCGCGGTCGGCAGTTCGCTGCAACTCACCGGCACCGGCAGTGCGGCAGCCAACTTCAGCTGGGCGGGTTCGGCGGCACAGACCTTCGGCGCCTGCAACCGCGGCCAGACCTTCAACGGCAGCGGCGGCGGTGGCGGCACCACCGGCGCACCGACGATCACCAGCACCACGCCGACCCAGGGCGCGAGCGGCTTCCCGGCGGCCGGCGATCTGGCGGTGGGCTTCAGCGAGACGGTGACGCTGAGCAGCGGCGCCTTTGCGCTGAGTTGCGCCAGCTCCGGCACGGTGGCCTTGAGCTACCCGACCAGCGGCACCCGCTTCACCCTGTCCACCAACACCGCCTTGGTCGGCGGCGAACGCTGCAGCCTGGCGATCACCGCCAGCGCCATCCGCGATGCCAGCGGCTTGAGCCCGGCGGCCAATCAGTCGATCGCCTTCACGGTGGCGACGGCCGGCGGTGGCGGCACCGGCTACTACTCGCGGGTCAACACCACCAGCCCCAGCCAGTTGCGCTGCTCGCTCAATGCCACCATTCGCGGCCACACGGTCTATCCCTACAGCGGGACCGGTACCAGCACCTGGACCATCCTGGAGATGGCCGACGAGGATCCCAACAACAGCGGCCGCATCCTGGACGCCTACCGTAACCGCAGCTACGCCAAAGTCAGCGACCGGGCCGGCACCGGCAGCGGCCTGACCTACAACCGCGAGCACACCTGGCCCAACTCGCTGGGCTTCGGCAGCGCCACCGGCGACCGCGGCCTGCCGTATGCGCCCTACACCGACACCCACATGCTGTATCTGACCGACACCACCTTCAACGCCAACCGTGGCAACAAGCCCTACGCCACCTGCACCAGCAGCTGCGGCGAGCGGGTGACCGAGGTCAACGACGGCAGTGGCGGCGGCAGCGGGCGCTATCCGGGCAATTCCAACTGGGTACGCACGCCCGACGGCAACGGCGGCACCTTCGAGGTGTGGGGCCGGCGCAAGGGCGACATGGCGCGCGCAGTGATGTACATGGCGATCCGCTACGAAGGTGGCACCGACGCGTCCACCGGCCAGTCCGAACCGGATCTGGAGCTCACCGACGACCGCAGCCGGATCGTGCAGACCTCGTCCTCGCCAGCGTACATGGGCCTGTTGTCGACACTGCTGGCCTGGCACCAGGCCGACCCGCCGGACGATGCCGAGCGTGCGCGCAACCAGGTGGTCTTCAGCTTCCAGGGCAACCGCAACCCGTTCGTCGATCACCCCGAATGGGCCACCGCCGGCCTGTTCAATTCGGCCAAGCCGGCCAGCTGCCAGCTGGCCAACTGAGACCCATCGGCCCGGCGCGTGCTGCGTCGGGCCGGTGTGGCTGGAGCGCTTTTCAGCGGAGACCTACAGCGACGGCGCGCTGTGCCAGTGCCAGTGCCAGTGCCAGTGCCAGTGCCAGTGCCAGTGCCAGTGCCAGTGCCAGCGATCGTCGACCGGCAGCATCCCGCCAATCGCACGTCCCTTGCCGCCCTGCATTGCACGTTGGCCGATGGCGCAGGTGCCGCGAATACCGGCGTTAGCGCCAGTCGGTCATGCAACTCGCAGACCCGGCGCATCGCCCTGCCGGACCTGGGACGTTGGGCGCTCCAACCCATCTCTGCTACTAGTGCGGGGTTCTCTTGCTGATCGCGGATTAGCGCGGCTAACACCACGTAGCGAACAGTGGTCAGACAGGCGTGGGCGGCGCGCTCAGAACCGGAGTGCACGCGTGGCCCATACCGCACCGCGTAGCGAGCAGCAAGCACCGGCCGCGTCCGCTTGGCGGGGAGCAAAATCGGTTTATCAGCTGTTCGTCGCCTTGCTGCCTCTGCGCAAACCTGGTGCTGGCGCGGCGCGCGGTCCAGGCACGCATCGCACAGCGCAGCATTCGACGCTGACGAGTCACCCGGCGTACTGCGTTCGTCGGCGCATGCCGATGCCCTCAAAGCAGCCCAGCGCGCCGCTTTGGTTACCCAACGACCACGGCGGCGCTAACGCATCGCCCGTCTGCAGCGGCAATCCAGCGAAGTTGACGCCTTGTTCCGGAATGTGCGGTCGATCCCCCGCAGGCAGGGGATTACACTGCCGAGCCGAATGAACGCCTCTTCCCTCCATCTGTTGTTCAGTACCTGCCCGGACGCGGACAGCGCCGACCGCATCGCGCATGCCTTGCTCGACGAACGGCTGGCCGCCTGCGTCACCCAGCTGCCCGGCGCACAATCGTTGTACCGCTGGAACGGGGCGATCGCGCGCAGCACCGAAGTGCAGCTACTGATCAAGACCTGGGAAGACCGCCTGCCAGACGCCATCGCGCGGCTGCAGGCACTGCATCCGTATGAACTGCCGGAGGCGGTCGCTGTCCAAGCCAGCGCCGGGCTGCCGGCGTATCTCGATTGGGTCCGGGCCGACACCCGCAAGGAAATTTGACGTCCATGAAGTCTTTGTCCCGCTGGATCGCCCGCTGCGCACTGCTGTCCGCTCCTGTCATCGCCGCCTCGCTCGCACTGGTGGCACCTGCCGCGCAGGCGGTCAGCGAGGCCGACCTGCTGCCGGTCAACCAGGCTTTCGTGCTCAGCGCCCAGGCCGACAGCCGCGACAGCATCGGCCTGACCTGGAAAATCGCGCCGGGCTATTACCTGTACCGGCACCGCATCAGCGTCAAATCCGGGCAAGGCTTTTCTGCGGGCGACTTGACCCTGCCGGAAGGCGAGAGCAAGCACGACGAGTTCTTCGGCCAGGTGCAGACCTACCGCAAGCAACTGCAGGCCACCCTGGCCGGCAAGGCCGATCCGGCACTGAAAACCGCGGTCCTGCAGGTGCAATACCAGGGCTGCGCCGATGCCGGGGTGTGCTACCCGCCGCAACGGCGCGAGATCCGCGTGACCCTGCCCGGCGCACAAGCGGCTGGTGCAGCCGCTTCCACGCCGCAACGCGAGAATCTGGGAGCGCTGGTGCCGCGCGCTGCGCCAGGCCCGCGCCTGTTCGGGGCGCCCGGCCAGACTGCCGGCGTAGATGCACTGCCGCTGCCGGCCGAGCAAGCCTTTACCTTCGAAGCCATCGTCGGCGACGGCAACAGCCTGCTGCTGCGCTTCACCCCGGCGCCGGGCTATTACCTCTACCGCGACCGCACCTCACTGGCGGTGGAAGGCAGCAGTGGCGTGCGCACCGGGCTGCCGCGCTGGCCACAGGGCAAGACCCACCGCGATGAACACTTCGGCGATGTGGTGGTGTATTTCGACCAGGCCGAAGTCACCTTGCCGCTGCTGCGCGAGCGTGCCGACCCGGCGCGCGTGACCCTGGTGGCGACCTTCCAGGGCTGCCAGACCGATGGCATTTGCTACCCGCCGATGACCCGCCGCGTGACGCTGGACCTGCCCGCCGGCACGGTGTCGCCGCAGAACCAGGCGCAAGCCGCTCCACTGATGATCTCGCCGCTGGCCGCCGGGCAAACGCCGCCCGGGCCCGCCCCGGCAACGGCATCGGGCGGCAAGACGCAGCCCGCGCCGACAGCGGCGGCCGACAACCCGCAGCGCACCCAGCCGCCGCACACCGACAAGGGCCTGCTGGCGATGCTGGCGCTGGCGCTGCTCGGCGGGCTGGTGCTGAACCTGATGCCGTGCGTGCTGCCAATCCTGTCGCTGAAGGTGCTGGGCCTGGCGCATAGCGGCGAGAGCCGCAACCACGCGCGCAGCCATGCCATCTGGTATTCGCTGGGCGTGCTGGTGTCGTTCGCCGCCATCGGTGGGCTGGTGATCGCCCTACGTGCGGCCGGCCAGGCGGCCGGCTGGGGCTTCCAGCTGCAGCAGCCGTGGTTTGTGGCGGCGCTGGCGTATCTGATGTTTGCGGTGGGCCTGAGCCTGTCGGGCGTGTTCACGCTGGGCAGCAATCTGGGCGGCATCGGCCAGTCGCTGGCCGCGCGCAATGGCCCGCTGGGCGATTTCTTCACCGGTGTGCTGGCCTGTGTGGTCGCCAGCCCCTGCATCGCCCCGTTCATGGGCACCGCCCTGGCCTATGCCTTCACCGCGCCTGCGCCGCTGGCGATGCTGGTGTTTCTGGCGCTGGGCCTGGGCCTGGCGCTGCCGTTCCTGTTGATCGGCTTCATCCCGTCGCTGGCGCGGCGCCTGCCCACGCCCGGCGCGTGGATGGAAACGCTCAAGCAGGTGCTGGCGTTCCCGATGTATCTCACCGCGATCTGGCTGCTGTGGGTGCTGGGCAAACAGCGCGGCGTGGATGCGCTGGCCCTGATGCTGGTCGGCGCCACCCTGCTGGCGCTGGGTCTGTGGTGTTTCGAGCGCAGCCGCTGGAACAGCAACCGCGCGGGCATGCGCCTGGCGGTGGCGATGCTGGTGCTGGCCATCGTGCCGGTGGTGGGCGTCACCCGCCTGCGTTTGCCGGCCGCCACCGCTGCCAGCGAAGGCGCGGTCGCGTTCTCGCCGCAGCTGCTGGACCGTCTGCGCGCCGACAACCGGGTGGTGTTCGTCAACATGACCGCCGACTGGTGCGTGACCTGCAAGGCCAACGAAAAGAACGTGCTCAGCAGCGCCGAGTTCCGCGATGCGCTGCGCCGCGTGGATGCGGTCTACATGAAAGGCGACTGGACCAATGTCGACCCGGCCATCAGCACCTTCCTCGACCAGCACCAGGCAGTCGGCGTGCCGCTGTACGTGGTGTACGGCCCCGGCGCCCCGCCGGCCATCCTGCCCACGGTGCTGACCAATGCGATCACCGAGGATGCGTTGCTGCGCGCGGCACGCTGAAAACAGCCTGCTGCGCCGGAAAAGGCGCTTGATGCGCGCCGCGTGAGCGGTGCATTGCCCACGTCGGCCGATTCCATGCTCACCCTTCCTGCTGCGTGCCGAGAGCGGCCAGGATGCGCGCGCGGCTGACCTGCAGGATCTCCTCGGCCAGCGCCGAATCGTCCGGACACGCGCGCGACAACATCACCGCGCCAACCACGCGGGCATATGTGTCGAGCATCGTTTCCCGCGCCTGGCCCGCACCCTGCGGGCCCGCCTCGCTGTCGACGAAGTTCGCCAGGCTGTTCTCGATGCCCTGCGCAAACGTTGCCCGGATGTCCTCGCCCTGGCGCGCAGCGTCACCGCTCAGTGCCGCCATCGTGCAACCCGCGCCGCGATCGTCGCGGTGGTCGCGGGACAGGTAGGAATCGACGAACGCCGACAGATCCGCATGTTTGTCGTTGGCCAGGCGCTGCGCGATGCCGCTGGCCGCCGTCTCGGCCATGAGGTCGGCCTTGGAACGGAAGTGTTTGTAGAACCCGCCCTGGGTGAAACCGGCGGCAGACATCAGTTCGGCAATCCCCACCCCGTCGTAGCCCCGCTCCCGGAACAGCGCGGCGGCGGTCTGGACGATATGGGCGCGATTTTCCTGCGCCTGCGCCTTGGTGACTTTCATGAGTGGATGTCTCTGCTGTGGACGACAAGGGCAGTCAGTATTTCATTGATGTTGATCGTAATCAAACTATTGACAACTTAGATTACTATCGACATCATTAGGCCAACTGAGGTGCTTCGGCTCATCCGATCACCTGCGGCGACCCGCTTACCTACATCACTCACCGGACTGGCGTCGCCGCTCCGGAACCACCACACCTCATCCGAGACTCGACAAATGAACAACGCGAAAAATGCAGTTGCCCTGGTCACGGGCGCCTCCTCCGGCATCGGCCAAGTCACCGCCAAGGCACTGGTCACTGCGGGTTACCGCGTCTTCGGAACCAGCCGCAAGCCGGCAACCAGCACGCCGGGCGTGACCATGTTGGTCTGCGACGTCACCGACGAGACCTCGGTGCAGACGCTGATCGAGGAGATCGTCAAACAAGCCGGCCGTCTCGATCTGGTGGTCAACAATGCCGGCATCGGCCTGATCGGCGCCGCGGAAGATTCATCCATTGCCCAGGCGCAGCGCCTGTTCGACGTCAACGTGTTCGGCGTTGCCCGTGTGGTCAATGCGGTGCTGCCGATCATGCGTGCGCAGCGCAGCGGCCGCATCATCAATATGAGCTCGATCCTTGGCCTGATCCCCTCGCCGTTCAACGCCTACTACGCGTCGACCAAGCACGCCATCGAGGGCTATACCGAATCGCTCGATCACGAAGTGCGCGCCTTGGGTATCCGCGCCCTGCTCGTGGAGCCCGGCGTGACCCGCACCGCGTTCGAAGAAAACCTGACCCGCGCCGACCAGCCGCTGCCGGTGTACGCCACCGAGCGCGCGCGCAGCGAAACGCTGATGCGCAAGTGGGTGGAATCGGGCGATCTGCCGCAGGTCGTGGCCGACACCGTGGTCAAGGCCGCCACGGCGACCAAACCGAAACTGCGCTACTCGGCCGGCAAGCAATCCACGCAGGTAAGTACGCTGCGCCGCTTCATGCCCGAGCGGATGGTCGACAGCACGCTGCGCAAGTTCAACGAGTTTCCTGCCTAAGCGCAAAACCGAAGCGCAAAGCCGACACGCGCGGGTGCCCGCAGCCGGACACCCGCGTCATGCACCGATCTGCTGAGTGCACCTCGATGAAAGCGATACAGATCGACCGCACCGGCAATGCCGATGTGCTGAATTTCCGCGAAGTGCCAGCGCCGATTGCCGGCGCCGGAGACGACTGATCCACCGCCGCCCGCAGGGCAGTCGGCATGCTGTCGCGCCAACGGCATCTGCGCGCGCACGCACCACACGCCGCTGTCCTTTTGTCCAGGACAGGGCGGCCGCTACATCCACCCTGCGCCCCTGCGGTCGCATCCCTGTTGTCTTCCACTTCATTCGGATAGAACGCACATGAGCCGACACACCCAACCGCATCTGCACGGCCGCTGCGAATGCGGCAACTTCTCGTTCGAAACCAGCAAGGCACCGCACACACGCTTCATTTGCCACTGCTTGTTCTGCCAGGATTTCACCGGCGAGGCGTTCTCCGACGTGTCGGTGATGTGGGCTCATCAGATCACGCTGAAAGCGAGCTCAGAACTAGTCGGCAAGAAGTACCGGCTTCCGCCCAACCTCACCCGCAATCGCTGCCCGAACTGCGGCAAAGCGGCGATGGAAACCATGGGCGCAGGTCCGTTGAAACTGGTCTTCATTCCGTCGAAGAACTTCGCCCAAACACCGCTGCTGCCGGCAGTGCGATTGCACGCGTTCTACAACCGACGCGTGCGCGACGTGGCCGATGGCCTTCCAAAGCATTCGCACTACTGGCCGAGCCAGTTGGCGATTTCCAGAGCGATCATGGGCCTGTGATGCACGCCTGCGATGCACCGGGCTACGACCGGTCAGCCGATGCGGGTGCCAGGGGTGGAAAGCCCACATTTCGGCCGGACATGGGCCCCATCGCGCCGGCTTGAACGGCTGCCTGATCCGTCAGCCGTAAGGACCGGTGCAACGCGTTCGATCATCGACCAGTGGCAACGCACCTGGATGCAGCCGAACGTCACCAGAGCATCCACGCCGACCCTGTTAAACAGCAGCACGGAAGACACCCGCAGGGATTGGGCACCACCGGGATCGGCGTGCTAACGGCCATGAGCGCCCGCTATCTTCCCGGCAGCGGCAGCGTCGATGTCTGGCGGATCAAGCTGAACGCGCCGCCAGCGATGCGGCCACCTGCTCCGCAGCAGCAGCCGGCCGGCGCCAATCAGGTGCCGAGCGCCAAAAGTCCGCCGCACAAGGCTGCGCATACTCCGCTCAGTGCACATGACCCCGAAATTTCAATCAACCGTTTAAAACACGCATAACTTCTGCTATCTGGACAGCATCGCCCACATCGCGCAGACTTCCGGCCTTTCCGCTCTGCTGGATCTCATGGCCCACCTGCTGCTGCTGCACGGCCCCAACCTCAACCTGCTCGGTACCCGCGAGCCGGAGGTCTACGGGCGCACCACGCTGGCGCAGATCGATGCAGCCCTGGTGGACCGCGCACAGGCAGCCGGACACACGTTGGCCTGCCTGCAGTCCAACGCCGAGCATGTGCTGGTGGAGCGCATTCACGCCGCCCGCGAGGACGGCACCGCCTACATCCTGATCAACCCGGCCGCCTTCACCCACACCTCGGTGGCGCTGCGCGACGCGCTGCTGGGCGTGGGCCTGCCGTTCGTGGAGATCCATCTGTCCAATCCGCATGCGCGCGAGCCATTTCGCCACCACAGCTATCTCAGCGACAAGGCCGACGGCGTGATCTGCGGCTTCGGCGCAGACAGCTACCGGTTGGCGCTGGAAGCGGCGATCGCGCGCCTGGAGCGCGACGCATGACACCTGCAGCAACGACCACGGCGCCCACGCCGACGGTCTGACCCCATTCCGCCGGCACCCCGCCGACACTCTCCACCGATTCACCTCAAGAGGCCCTTATGGATCTCCGCAAAATCAAGAAACTGATCGACCTGCTCGAAGAATCCAATCTCGCCGAAATCGAGATCAAGGAAGGCGAAGAAAGCGTGCGTCTGGCGCGTGTGCCCAAGGGCACCCAGGTGGTGAGCGCGCCGATGCAGCAGTACGCACCGGCCCCCGCCGCGCCGCCGCAAGCGGCCTCCATGGCGATGCAGTCGCCCACCGAGGCCTCCACCGGGGGGGCCAAGCAGGCTGCCGCGTTGCCGGAAGGCCATGTGTTGCGCGCGCCGATGGTCGGTACGTTCTACACCTCGCCCTCCCCCGACAAGCCGGTGTTCGTCACCGTGGGCCAGGCCGTCAAGGCCGGCGACACCCTGGCGATCATCGAGGCGATGAAGATGTTCAACCCGATCGAAGCCGACGTCTCCGGCACCATCGTCGCCATCCTCGGCGAAACCGGTCAGCCGGTGGAATTCGATCAGCCGTTGTTTGTGATTGGCTGAGCGGCCGGGAATCGGGAGTGGAGAATCGGGAATCGGCAAAGCGGCCTCATGAACGTCTTGAGGCGTGGCGCGATTCCATGGAGCTTGTCGAAATGATCTATCGGTTCACCGAGTTCTTTCCCGAACAGGAACGCTACGGCCTGATAGCGCAATTGCGCCGTGCAGCCGTCAGCGTTCCGTCAAATATCGCCGAAGGTGCGGCGAGACGCTCCACCCCCGATTACGCGCGGTTTCTCTCGATTGCGCGCGGCTCGCTCTCCGAACTGGATACACAGGTCCAGATCGCCGGACGACTGGGCTATAGCAACACCGAAGACGAAGACATCGTCAGCCAGCAGGTCGACCAGGTCTTCGCCAAGCTCACCGCATTGATGAATGCCTTACGCAGACGTGGAGCCGCACCATGATGCCCGCATCTACCCATTCCCCATTCCCGACTCCCTATTCCCATGCTAGATAAAGTCGTCATTGCCAACCGAGGCGAAATCGCGCTGCGCATCCTGCGCGCGTGCCATACGCTCGGCATCCGCACGGTCGCGGTGCATTCCACGGTCGACCGCAACCTCAAGCACGTGGCCATGGCCGATGAGTCGGTGTGTATCGGCCCAGCCGCCTCCAGCGACAGTTACCTCAATATCCCGGCGTTGATCGCTGCGGCCGAGGTGACCGATGCGCAGGCCATCCATCCCGGCTACGGTTTTCTGTCGGAAAACGCCGATTTTGCCGAGCGCGTAGAAGAATCCGGTTTCATCTTCATCGGCCCCAGGGCCGACACCATTCGCCTGATGGGCGACAAGGTGGAAGCGATCCGTGCGATGAAGGCCGCCGGCGTGCCGTGCGTGCCCGGCTCGGGCGGCCCGTTGGGCGATGACATCGTCGCCAACACCAAGGTAGCGCGCGAGATCGGCTACCCGGTGATCATCAAGGCCGCCGGTGGCGGCGGTGGACGCGGCATGCGCGTGGTGCATTCGGAAGCGGCGTTGAAGGCTGCGATCGAAACCACCAAGTCCGAAGCCAAGGCCGCTTTCAGCAACGATCAGGTGTACATGGAGAAGTTCCTGGAAAATCCGCGTCACGTGGAAATCCAGGTGCTCGCCGATGGCCAGGGCGGTGCGATCCATCTGGGTGAACGCGATTGTTCGATGCAGCGCCGCCATCAGAAAGTGGTGGAAGAAGCGCCGGCACCGGGCATCACCGAAGAACTGCGCGCTGAAATCGGCAAGGTCTGCGTGGATGCCTGCATCCGCATCGGTTATCGCGGTGCGGGCACCTTCGAATTCCTGTTCGAAGGCGGGCGTTTCTACTTCATCGAAATGAACACCCGTATCCAGGTGGAGCACCCGGTCACCGAGCGCATCACCGGCATCGATCTGGTGTGCGAGCAGCTGCGTATCGCCGCCGGCCACAAGCTCAGCATCAAGCAGAGCGACATTGTGCTGCGCGGGCATGCGATCGAGTGCCGCATCAATGCCGAAGACCCGGAAACCTTCATGCCCAATCCGGGCCTGATCACCGCCTTCCATCCGCCCGGTGGCCCGGGTGTGCGCGTGGATACGCACATCTATGCCGGCTACAAGGTGCCGCCGAACTACGACTCGATGATCGGCAAGTTGATCGTGCACGGGCCCGACCGCGAGACCGCGATCGCGCGCATGCGCGTGGCGTTGAGCGAGATGGTGGTGGACGGCATCAAGACCAACATCCCGTTGCAGCAGCGCATCATGCGCGACAAGGGCTTCCAGGCCGGTGGGCAGAACATCCACTACCTGGAAAAACGCCTGGCCGAGCGCAAGAACAAGTCGATTGCACTGACCTGATCGCACTGGCCATTGCACCACGCAACAAGCCCGGGAAACCGGGCTTGTTGCGTTGGATCCCAGTACATCGCGCCGGCAGTGCATCGCGCAGGCCAGTCACGCAGCTCGACGACAGCGCTCACCGGCAAAACCACACGGCCAGCCGCCCGCTGCGTAGGAGCGCACCCGGGCGCGACCGCTCTTTATCGGTGGAACCTCGTCCGCCCGGGTGCGCTCCTACGGGATCCGGGGTGCCACCGGATTCGCTGCGCAGACCTTCAGTCGTCCGCGCGGATGCGCATCACGCTCGCATCGGGGCGCGATGCGACACGCCATTCAACGCCGCGGCGCAGGCGCCTGCTGGCTGCCCGGTACCGGCACGATGCCGCTGGACGATGCCGGGTCGACCACCATCATGGTTTCGGTGGAGCCATCCGGCCAGACCACCTGAAACATCGAGCCGGCCGACAAGGTGGAGAACGGCATCGCGCTGCTGGCGCGATATACCGCGGCCACCTGGCTGGCGCCATGCTGTCGCTGCTGCTCGTCGGCGCCGACCGTGGTCGATTTGATCGACAGCGGCTGGTAGCGGTGATCGGCGGTATCGATCATCACGATGCCCACCGCTGCGGCCGAGTACGCCACGAATAACGCCACCCAGAACCAGAACTTGGCGCCATGCGCCAACCGACGGTAATTCATGACTGCGCTCCCGGATCGGACACCAATGTATCGACCATCTCATCCACCCTGTCTGCTCCCTGCCGCGGCACCGCGGCGTCGAATACGAACGACACAAAATCCTGTGCGCTATCGCGCGAGCAGATGCCCGCGTTGGCGCAATAACTGGTAACCAGCGTGCTGTCGGCACTGCAGTCCAGACCCAGGCGGCACGCGGCCACCTGCCAGGCGAGTTCGGCGAACTGATCGCCGGCCACATACCCTTCCAGACTGTCATCGCCGCTGGCACGCGCGCCCATCGCAGGCGCCAACGCCAGATAGGCCTCCGGGTCACGCGAGGCCAGCACGCGCTGCACCAGAGCGCGCTTGTAGGTGGGGGTTGCCTGCAGCGGTTCGCCCAGGGCCAGCAACGCGGCTTCGGCGGCCAGGCTGCCGCCGCGCGCGGCGCGCAGCCGTTGTTGCGCAACCAGGCGCGGGCTCAGCCCATCGCTGGGAGCGAAGCCGGCACAGCGCTGCGCCACCCGATCGCGCGCAGCGTGCATCGCGGCCACGCCAGGCGTCTGGTGCGCGGCGATCCAGTCGCTGTCGGCGGCGTAGCCGGCCGGGCTGTCTGCATACGGCGCGCAGTAATCGTAGACCCGGCTCAGGCGCCAGCCGGCCTGCGCATCGCCGGCGCGCACCTTCTGCTGCAACTGCTGCGCGTAGCGATACAGATCCGGCTGCGCATCCACCGCATCGCGATACGGCAGATGCAGCGCGTTGCCGCGTTCGGAAGAGGTGTGGCGCGCTGGCGTTGCAACAGCCGCGCGCGCGGAAGTGGCGCTGGCGGCGGGCACGGCAGTGACGACCGCTACCGATTGCGCGCGCAGCTGCCACCAGGCTGCCGCCGCGAGCGCGACGGGAGCGAGCAACAGCCAGAGATGGCGGGCACGAACAAGCGGCATGACAGCGGCAACCCAGCTGCGGAAGACGCCCGCAGCAACGGCGCGGAGTCTAGCACCCGGCTGTGCCGGCAGCGGCCGCCAAGCGGGCGCTGCCAGCGCGTGCGGTACTGATTGGCAGTACCTGCAGTGATGGCGAGCGCGACCGATGACAACGACTACGGAACCACCAAACGGGCGCGGCCGGTGCTGGGTGCGGCAGGCAGCACGCGTACACACCTGTTTATGCGCAGCGCCCAGATCCGCCTGTCAGCCACTCGCTGCACTTCTTGGCGCTCTTCGCACGATGCGCCTGTTGCGTGCGCGCCGCGGATGTCTGGCCGCATCGCGCTCCTGGTGCAGGTGCAGGTGCAGGTGCAGGTGCAGGTGCGTATTGCATGTAGACACGTCGCGATACCGGCGCACTCGCAGGTTTCTAACTGACAAACGGAATGCGTGGCAGCCGGTGAGCGAGCGCGCTCATCCCAATGTGCATGCTGCTCGCGCTGAGTGTGTGTGGTCGCATCGCGATCCGGATACCGCATCCAGCACGCGTCTCGCCTGTGGATACATCACGGTACCGGCACGCTCGTGGGTTTCTACCTGATAGACGGAATGCGCTGGTATCCGGCGCGAGAGCGCGCTCATCGCGATATGCCTGTTGCTCGCGCTACGTGCATCTGGTCGCATCGCGATCCAGATGCCGGGTCTAGCGCGTCTCGCCTTTGGATACATCGCGATGCCGGCGCGCTAGCCGGATCGGTCTGACAGACGGAATGGCTGACGCGCGATGTGGCGTACTGGGTGCTTGGCGCCGGCTTGGTGCGTTGTCGATGCATGACGCTTGCGCGGCCGACACACCACTGCCCGGATCGCGAGCCGAGCGCAGCGTGGTTGCGATGTGCGTGTAGCACCCTCCGGCACACATTGCCATCTAATGCACACAGCAACGCAGATCGGTCGCTGGCGTTGATTGGCCGATCTTGCGCATCGCTGCTCGATTCCGGTGCCGCCATCCTCCACCAAACCGTGCGCCCCGCCTGGGGCAACGTGTCAGCCCGCCGGCACGAATCGTCTACGATGCACGCCTTGATGATTGCCGACTGCCACGATGCCGTTTCTTGAACTGACCCTGCCCTGCTCCGATACCACCCAGCCCCGCTTCCAGACCGCGCTGGAGGAAGTCGGCGCGCTGGCGGTGACCCTGCTCGATGCCGATGCCGATACCAGCAACGAGCGCGCCATCCTGGAGCCCGGCGTGGGCGAGATGCCGCTCTGGAATGCGCTGGTGCTGACTGCGCTGTTCGATGGCGAGAGCGACGCGCTGGAGGTGCTTGCGGCGCTGGAAGCGTTCGACCCGGAGCTGGACTGGAGCCAGGTGGCGCTGCGCATGGTCGGAGACAGCGACTGGGAACGCGCGTGGATGGATCTGTTCAAGCCGATGCAGTTCGGTGCGCGCACCTTCATCGTGCCGTGGAATCACGACCTGCCCGAGGCGGCCGACACAGCGGAGGCCGCCGTGGTGCGGCTGGATCCGGGCCTGGCGTTCGGGTCGGGCACGCATCAGACCACCGCGCTGTGCCTGCGCTGGCTGGATAGCCTGGCCGGCAGCGGCGAGCTGCAGGGGCGCGGCGTGCTCGACTTCGGCTGCGGCTCGGGGATTCTGGCGGTCGCCGCGCTGAAACTGGGTGCCACCAGCGCCGTGGGGGTGGACAACGACCCGCAGGCGCTGCTGGCAACGGCCGACAATGCCGAACGCAACGCCGTGGCCGCGCAGCTGGCGGTGTATTTGCCCCAGGACGAGCCGGTGCAGACCTATCCGGTGGTGGTCGCCAACATCCTGGCCTCGGCGCTGGATGCGCTGGCCGACACCCTGGCCGCGCGCGTGGCGCCGGGTGGCCGCATTGCCCTGTCGGGCATCCTGCACGGTCAGGAAGACGACCTGCTGCAGCGCTATGCACCGTGGTTCGATCAGCTGCGCTGCGAACGCGACGAAGACTGGATGCGCATCGACGGCGTTCGCCGCAGCTGATCCTGGGCCGGCTCACCGGCGCGGGCGGCCGGCGCGAATCTGCGCGGTGGTCACCGCGTCGGCCACACTGATCGCACGCAGGCGGGTCACCGCCTGCCAGCCGGCACGCTGCAACGCCGCACTGCGCCAGCGCTCGGCACCCCGGGCCGCATACACACGCAGCACCACCTCGGCCAGCAACAGCGCCACCCAGACGCCCGCCGACCACGCCTGTGCACCGGCCAGCGCCATGCCTGTGGCCAAACCAGCGAGCGTCGCCCCCATTCCCAGCAACGGCCAGTGCCGATAGCGCAACGCCCAGACCCGTGGCGCCAGCGCCGCTGACCAGTGCACGCCCTCGACGATGGCGGCCCAGTCCTGGGCGCGTCGCCAGACTTGATAGCAGGCCGCACCGCGAAAGCGCCTGACCGCCGGATCCAGCGGCGAATCGGCGGGCCACGGCGCGCTTGGCGGCGGTATCCGGCCATCGCGATGGTCCGGTGTTGGAGTGACAGGCTCGACCATGAACATCCTCCTTGAGTTCGCTGCGATCACGTCATCGATGTCATTGCGACAGTATCGCAAACATATGCCGATATGAAAGACATACGAACTATCCCCAAGTGCTGCTAGGGCTATATCTCCCGGCCCTGCCTGCCTCCCATCCGGTGCCGTGTGAGCAAGCTGTACGAACGAGTACGCGAAGCCCGCAGCTTCACCAAGCTGACCCAGGAAGCCCTGGCCGGCGAGCTGGGCGTTACCCGCAGCGCGGTGGCGCAGTGGGAAATGGCCGAAGGCACCGCCCCGTCTGTGGAGAACCTGATCGGCCTGGCCAAGCGCAGCGGCATGGCGTTCGAATACCTGGCCACCGGCCGCGGCGATCGCGTGTTTGGCCCGCCGGTCTCGGCGATTGCCGAGGAACCGGCCCAGTACCGCCGCCTGGACGACCAGCAACGCGTGCTATTGGCGCGCTTCGACACCCTGGCGCCGCGTCAGCGCAGCGGGCTGCTGGATCTGTTGCTGGCCGAGGGGAAGACGCGGCGCAGGCGGTGAGGCTGGGAATCGGGAATCGGGAATCGGGATTGGGGAATCGGGAATCGAAACAGCGGTTTGCTGCGCCGTGGCGTGAGCTGCGGTGGTGTTGGCGTTTCCCGTAGGCGGACAGCGACTTTCCGTGCCTTTATTGCTCGTTAGCATCGCCGCTAAAGCGCTGGCCGCAGACATCTACTTTCGGTGAATCTGTCTTCCTCGGTAGCGTCGCTGCATCGTTGCGAAGGCACTGCGCCAGGAAGCACGCGTCGCACTTCCCCAGCCGAACGTTCGCCCATTGCTGCGCACGTGGTTGAATAGCGATCTTCCCGCTGCACGCCTGCCGATGTCAGAGACTCCGCCACCGCGCCGCCCCCTTGCCACCTTTCTGCGGGCGACGCCGCCGCCTGCACCGACGTTGATTCAACCGCCGGTGCTGCCGGCCACCGCGCCTGCGGAGCAGGTGGTGCCGATGCCCGCGACTGAGACGCCAGCTGCGCCCGTGCGGCAACCGGTGCCTGCGCCGCCGACGTCCGAGGCCGCTGCACCAGGCGTGCCGGCCGTGAGCGCGCCGCGCACCGCGCTGCCGCAGACGCCGCCACCCACCAACGAACACGGCAGCACTGCTGCAGACGACGCCGGGCCGCAGGACACCGCGGCGCTTGAACGCGGAGCGCCGCAGCTGCCGGTCGAGCGGCAGGCGGCCGACGAAACGCGCTACGAGCCCGCTGCCGAGACCGCGTCCAACAGCGCGCGCGACGCCGCAGACCGGCAGGACAGTGAGGCGCTCGATGCCGACAGCAACGCCACGCCCACTGCCGACATCGCAGCCCATGCGCAGCGCGACACCGGCGCCAGCGAGGCGCCCACCCACGCAACGCAATTGCACCCCTTGCCCACCGCTGCGGTGGCAGCGCCCGCCTTCGCACGCCGCGGGCTCAGCCGCCCTCGGCTGCGCGCTAGCGGGCGGCAGTGGGTGCTGTTGATCGGTCTGGTCGGGCTGCTGGGACTGCAGATCGTCATTGCCGACCGTGCGCATCTGGCCGGCGACGCGCGTTGGCGGCCGCTGGTCACCGCTGCCTGCGCGGTAATGCGTTGCACGCTGCCGGCGTGGCGCGAGCCGGCCACCCTGACCCTGCTCAATCGCGATGTGCGCCCGCTGCCGGGCCTCGCCGGCGTGCTGCAGATCCAGGCCAGTTTCCGCAACGATGCGCGTTGGGCGCAGGCCTGGCCCTGGTTGCAGCTGTCGCTGTCCGATGCCGATGGGCGGGTGATCGGCACCCGGGTGCTGTCGCCGCAGGAGTACCTGGGCCAGGCGCCAGCCGAGCACGACACGCTGGCGCCGGGCCAGGCCGTGCAGGTGGCATTTCGCGTGCGCGAACCGGCTGCCAGTACCGCTGCCTTCAGTTTCGACTTCCGCTAAGCGGACACAACCTCGTCCGATAGCCACATGGGCGTGGCGAGCGATGAGGTCACGCGCTAGACTCACTCCCCCTCGCCGGCCCGCGCCCCGGCCTCGTGACACTGGGAACTTTCTTTGAACGCAGCCCCCTCTCGTCCTGACACCAGTCGTGGCGCCCCGAAGTCGCCGCTGCGCGAACACGTGGCCCAGTCCGTTCGCCGTTACCTACGCGATCTGGACGGCAGCGACGCGGACGATGTGTACGAAATCGTGCTGCGCGAAATGGAGATCCCGTTGTTCGTCGAAGTGCTCAATCACTGCGAAGGCAACCAGAGCCGCGCCGCGGCAATGCTGGGCATCCACCGCGCCACCTTGCGCAAGAAGTTGAAAGAGTACGGGCTGACGTAAGCCGGAAATCGGGATTGGCGAATCGTGAGAGAAGTGCCGCGTTGCTGACCTGCGATGTGCGCAATTTTTTGCTGCGCGATTACGCCCAGCCGTAGCGGATCAGATGGAAGAACACCGGTGCGGCAAAGCACACCGAGTCCAGCCGATCCAGCACGCCGCCGTGGCCTTCGATCATGTGGCCCCAGTCCTTGATGCCGCGATCGCGTTTGATCGCCGACATCACCAGACCGCCGAAGAACCCCATCAGATTGGCCACCAGCGCCAGCGCGAACGCGTGCCACGGCGCGAACGGGGTGATCCACCACAGCGCCATGCCGAGCAGGCTGGCCGACAGCACGCCGCCGATGAAACCTTCTACCGTTTTGGACGGCGACAATTTCGGCGCGATGAGATGGCGGCCGGCCAACTTGCCCCAGACGTACTGCAACACGTCCGACGACTGCACCACGATCACCAGGAACGCGATCAACAACAGATTGCGCCCGGCATACCCGGGGATTTCCAGATTCAGCAATGCGGGCACGTGCGAGATGCAGAACACGCTGATCATCAAGCCCCACTGCACCTTGGCCGTGCGTTCCAGATAGCGCGTGGTATCGCCGCCGATGGTGGCCAGGATCGGCAACACCAAGAACGCGTAGACCGGAATCAGCAGCGTGTACATGCCGTACCAGCCGGTCCACACCAGCCCGTATTGCCACGGCAGCACGATATAGAACGCGGCCAACAACGCGTAGTAATCCCCGCGCCGCGTCGGTGTCAGGGTGATGAACTCGCGCAGCGCGAACAACGACACCAGCGCAAATAATCCAATGACACCGGCGCGCCCGAACACGAACGCGATGCCGACCACCGCCGCCATCACCCACCACGCACGGATCCGCGCCACCAGGTTGTCCAGCACCGCGCTCGGGCGTTCGCGCGCACGCCAACGCAGCGTTTCGGAAATCAGCGTGGCGATGATCAGCACCAGTGCGATACCGCTGAATAACCACAGCGTCTGCTGATGCATCGAGGACTGCTGCAACTGCCCGCTGAAGGCATAAGGATTCATGCGCGCGCCTCCAGTTGGTCCGGCGACAACGCCAGCAACGCCTCGCGTGCGCGCGCCAGGAACGCGTCCTTGTCTTCATCGGCATCCAGCCGCAGCGGCGCACCAAACGTGGTGGTGCACAACAACGGCAACGGAAGCCATTTGCCCTTGGGCATCACGCGTTTGAGGTTGTCGATCCACACCGGCACGAACTCCAGTTCCGGGCGTTGCCGCGCCAGGTGATACAGCCCGCTTTTGAACGGCAGCACGCCTTCGTCCGGGTTGCGCGTGCCTTCGGGAAACAGAATCAGCGAATCGCCGGCATCCACCGCGTCGCACAGGCATTCGATCGGGTCGCGGGTGCGTTGCGCCGGGTTGCGTTCGACCAGCACGCCATTGAACACCGCATGGATCAGATAGCGCCGCAACGCGGTGCGTTGCCAGTAATCGGCCGCGGCCACCGGGCGCACTTCGTGACGCAGGCTGGCCGGCAACGAGGACCAGATCAGCACGAAATCGCCATGGCTGGCGTGGTTGCCGTAATACACGCGGCGCTCGTTGGACGGCGCACAGCCGCGCCACAACGCGCGCGCGCCGGTCAAGGTACGGATGGCGCCGCTGCAGGCACGCGCAATCAAACGGGCAATCATGTCCACTCCAATGTGCGCACGATCATGCGCAGCCGCAGCACCACCGTCAGCACCGCACCGGCGATCAACACCGCCAGCGCGCCGATCAACACCCAGGCCGCTGCCTGCGGCTGGCCCATCCACTGCAACGGCATCGCCAGCACGGTCATCAGCGACAACCAGTGCATGCGCTGCACGCGCGCCATCGGCCCCTGCCGTGGCTCGGCGGTGCCGCAGGCCAGGCCGAGCATGCGCACGTAGGCGGTGGCCACACAGCACAATGCCGCCGCCCAGCCCAGTTGCGCGGCCCACGGCACGCTGGCCTGCAAGCCGTAGCCCAGCCCGACGCAGACCAGCACATCCGACAACCGGTCCGGCGCATCGTTGTAGACCTCGCCGGCGCGCGACACCAGCCGCGCCTGTCGCGCCAGCACGCCATCCAGGCGGTTGCACCACAGCCGCCCCTGCAGGCCGAGCAAGGCCAGCAGCAGGGGGGCGGCGCCTTCGCGCGCCGGTGCACTCAAGGCGATGTAGAACATCACGCCGGCCAGCGCGGCGAAGGCGATGCCGGCCCACGACACGCCATTAGGCGTTGCACCGCGTCCGCGCAAGGCGCGTGCCCAGCGCTGGCGTCGTTGCAACAGGGTCTGCTTGCGTTGCATCAGTCGCCTCCTCCACCGCAACCACCACATCCACCGCCACCGTCTCCACCGCTATCGCCGCCACCACTGTCGCCGCCACCGCTGCAACTGCTGCCGCTGCTGTCGGTATTGCTGGTCGTTGGCGCGCGCAGCGTGTGGTAGCTCACCCAGGGCGTGCCCACCAAGGCGACGGTGCCGTACAACGCCACCGCTTCGCCGGGGTCGTTGCCAGTGCGCGCCGCATCGGGCCGGACTTCCGACCTGCGCTCGTGCAGGCGCGCGTCGCCGGCCCCGCTGCGGCGCACCGGCACCAGCAAAAATCCCAGCAGCACCATGCTGACCAGCACCATCAACGCCAGCAGATAGCCCACCGGATACCCACCCTGCAGCCCGATCACCAGCTTGCACGCGCCAAGCGTCCACAGGGCGGCTACCGGCACGGCGCTTATCGCGCGCACCAGCAGCGCCATACGCCGATCCAGCAACAACCCCTTGTCGATCAGCCGCTGCTGCACCGGTGCGGCCAGCGTGCGTAGCGTCTGCCATGCCAGCACCGGATCTTCGCCATCGCGCACGCACTGCAGTGCCGGTTGCAGCGCCGCCGGCACTGCAACGGTGGGATCGCACTGCAGCCACTTGCGCGCCTGCGCATCTTCATCGCGCTGCAGATGCACCGCATCGCAGGCCAGCAAGCGGGCAAACAGTAGATCGGCCACACGCCCGGCGCCACCGCTCAGGCAGGCCAGTTCCATCGTATCGACCGCGTGCACCGGCGAGGCGCGTCCGATGCTGCGCAACTGGCGGCGCAACCAGGCCGATGTAGACCAGGCCAGGCCGATGCCCACCACAAACACCGCCAGAAAACTGCTGCCGCGCCAGTGCAGCGGCGAGGCGGCCTCCCCGTTGCCGGCAACCACGCCAATCACCAGCGTCGCCACGGCCCAGACCAGCAGCGTACCGAGGCCCGCACCGCGCCGCGCGCGCATCGGCTCGCCGCGCAGGGCGCGCAAGCTGGCTTCGGCATCGTGCTGCTGCGCCGGCGTGGCTGCAGACTGCGGCGGTGGCGCAGGCCAGACCTGCGTCGGCGGCTCGCCGAAGTGCGTGCTGTACCGCTCCAGTGTCTGCCGATACTGCGTCTGGAAACGCGCAGCGTCGTCGCTGTCGCCACGTCCGGGCTGATGGTGCAGCGTGGTCTGCAACACCTGCGGGCAGAACTGCTGCCAGTACTCGCGGGTGTCGGTGAGATGGGTGTGCCAGACCTGATCGACCAAGGGGCTGGGCGTGACATCGTGGGTGTCGCTGCAGGCCAGAAAACAGAACCGTCGGTACTCGTCCACCGCCAGCTGCGCCTGCGCCACGCTGCAGTGGGCCTGCTTGGCAACACGCCGCACGAACGCCGGCAACGCATCGGCATCGCTGCCGAAACGATACGCCTGCAAGCGCTGCCACAGCGCCAGCTGCGCCGCGGTGGCCTGCATCGGTTCGGGCTGACCGGAGGCGTGCGCGTTGCTCATCCGAACACCCGCAGCGCCAGTGCTGCGACCATCCACAGCAACTGCGCCGCCACGCTCGCCAGTTGCCAGCCCAGCAAGCGGCGCATGCCGCTCCAGCGCGCCGACCAATCGCGGGTGGGTGGCAGCGTCGCGCGCAGGCCGATGGCATGCAGGGCCGTATCGAGTTGTTGCGCAGCCTGTGTCTCGTCGTTGCCGCGCGCGATCTGCGCGATCACGGCTTCCAGCAGGTCGGCATCCAGGCCGACGCGGAATGCCCAATAGCGTTGCATCAGCCCGGCCGCTGCACTGAGCGCAAAGCTCAGTTGTATCGATGGCGGCGCTTCGGCAACACCCAGCAAGACAATCGCGGCGGCCAGCAGCAGCAACGAGAACCGGTCCAGTGCCGCGCCCTGGCGCAACACCGCGCGCATCGCTGCCAAGGTCATCGGGGAGGTATTCATTGGAGGCTCCGCACGGCCGCGCCGTCGTGCTCTAGCTGACCCGTGCACGCCGCCACGATGGCAGCGCGATGCTGTGCGCCCAGCACGATCGAAGCGCGGGCGGTACGCAGTTGCGCGATGGCCGCGTCCACATCGTTACTGCGGCCACTGCGCACCAACCAGGTCGCAACGCTGGCGGCGCTGCGCGAGTAACCCAGTGCGCAGCACACCAGCAGCGGGCCATGCACGCGCGCGGATTCGATTGCGTCGGCGGCGGCGCGTAGCTGCGCGGGTGTGGGCGCCACCAGATCCAGCATCGGCAGCGTGCGGTCGTGCGGACGCGCTGCGTACAAGGACAACTCCGCACTCACGTCCACCACTACGGCGAATGCAGCGCGCTGGCCGGGCAGCGGAATGCGGCCCAGCCACACGCCATCGCAGACCGCACGCGGCAGCGCGTCGCGGCGCGTCCATAGCCGCGAGTTGCACCAGGCCGCCAGCAGATACGGCGCATACAACCAGCGCGCGGCCAGGCTCAAGCCACCATCGGCGCGTTTCTGGAAGCCAAGCGCGCCAAGCAGTGCATAGTTCAGCGCGACCAGGCCCAGCGACAGGCTCATCCACAGCATCCATAACCCGGCGCCGCCACTCCACAACGCCGCCACGGCGCTGGCGACTGTGCCGACCAGATACAACGCGGCCAAACGCCAACGCCGCGGATCGCGCGCCAGGTGCGCCTGCGCAAACGGTGCGGCGATCCGCTCCGGCCACAGCCACACGCACAGCCAACCCGCGGCAAGGCCGGTGGGGATATCCAGAAAATGGTGTTGATAGGTGGTCAGCACCGACACGCCGATCAAGCCGAACCAACCGTGCAGCAGCCAGCGCCACACACCGGACAGATGCTGCGCGTAACGCATCCACAGCACCACCAGCAACACGATGTGCAGCGACGGCGCCTGATTGAACGGCTTGTCGAAGCCCAGCAGCACGGCGAACAACCAGCCGAACACACCGTCCGTGTCCGGGCGCACGAAGCTATACCGCAACGGCCACAGCACAAAACAGGCCACGCACAGCACTTGCGCGCTGAGCAGGCGCAGCGCATGCGTATCCAGTTCGCGGCGGGTCCGGCAGACGAAGAACGAGGCGGCGTAGAACAGATCGATCGTCCAATACGGCACGATGGTCCACGGCCAGAACGGCATGCCGTGTTCCCAGCCGAACACCACCGACGGCACCTGTACCGCACGCCCGGCCAGCGTATTGGCCAGGCCATAACTGAGGAAGAAAAACGGCCCCAGGAGCGCCAACCACAACGCGGCACGACCGCTCGGGCGCGCGCCGTGCGTCATGCGTCGATCCGCTGCGCCATCGACACGGTGAAGATGCCGAATGCATCGATCCGCTGCGCCACCTTGCGGAAGCCTGCCGCCTCCACCAGCGCATCCATCTCCTGCTGGCTGCGCCGGCGCATCACCCAAGCCACGCCATCGCGGTGACTGGTGAGCGCGCGCGCGATGAATTCCAGCTGCGGATGCCACGGCTGGCCGGTGTAGAGCAAATAGCCGCCAGGCTGCACCGCGGAGGCCAGGCCGGCCAGCGAGCGCGCCACCTGGTCGTTGTCGGCAAACAGTTCGTACAACCCCGACACCACCGCCAGGGTGGGCGCCGGCTGCACCGCGGCCAAGGCGGCCGGGTCGAACGCATCGCCTTGTTCGAAGCGGGCAATGTCGCCGGCGCCGAGCGTGCCAATCAGCGCACCACCCTGGGTGACGTTGAGCGCGCTGAAATCGCGCAGCACGATGGCATCGGCACGTTGCGCACCGCTGCCCAGCGCTTCCAGCACGTAACGGCCGTGGCCCGCGGCCACATCGAGCACGCGTACCGGCTGGCCGGCCTGGCGCAAGCGGCCTGCCGCATCGCGCAGTAGTTCGCCCAGATGCGCGCCACGGATGCGGATGCCACGCCAGCCGATCGCATCGAGATAATTGCGGTCGATCATGCGCCCCAGCGGGCCACGTCCACGCGCCTGGTTACGGTAGATGTAATCCAGCGTGCTGCCGGAATCGAAGCCGGTCTGCAGGCCCAAGGCAATGCCCTCGGACAACGTGCCGCCCAGACGCAACCCGGCACGCACGCCGCGCCAGCGCAGGTCCTGCAGGCTGTTGCGTTGCGGCGGCCAGGCCAGCCGTTCGGCTTCTTCGAAGCTGGGTCCGGCGCGATGCGCATCGCGCAAGTCCGCACGCACTGGCGGCTGTGCGAAACGCGCTTCGATAAAGCTGCGAATGGGCGCGATGGCCAGCGCGCGGTCGCGCTCGCCCAGGGTGTCGTGGAAGAAGCCGGGCAGCCAATGCCGCTGCTTGATCGGCGAGCGCAGGTTCTCGTAAAACCGATCCTGCGGGCCGCGATGCACCACAAAGTCCGAGCCGGACACCAGCAGTTGCGTCGGCACGGTGATCGCCTGCGCATCGGCCACCACGCGATCGGCTGCTGCATACAGACCCAGCAGCACGCGCACCGAGATCGGACGGGTGATCAGCGGGTCGGTGCGGTAGCTTTCCACGCGTTGCGCATCGTGGGTGAGCCACTGCGGCTTGACGTAGCTGTTGACGAAGAAGTTGCCGCGCAGCGCATGCATCAGCGCCAGCCCGGCACGTGCGAACGGCACGTACAACTTGACCTTGAACGCCGGCGAGGCCAGCACCAACGCGCGCAGCGGCGGGGCGTAATCGTGCACCCAGGTGGCCGCGACCACCGCGCCCACGCTTTGCGCGATCACCGCGATGTCCTGCACCGCGATGCCGTGCGTGGTGCCCAGATGCGCGATGAAGCTGTCCAGATCGCGCACCAGCGCATCGAAGCCCGGTGCATCGCCGCGTACGCCCGGCGAGCGGCCATTGCCGCGCGCGTCCCAGGCAAAGAATTGCGCATCGGGCAGATTCAATTCTTCGGCCAGATGCATCACCCGGCCGGAGTGCTCATGCCCGCGATGCAGCAGCACCACCGCCTTGGGTGCAGCACCTGCCAGCTGCGCCGGCCAGTGCCGATAAAACAGCTGCGCACCATCGAAACTGGCGAATTCGCGCTCTACGACATCACGCATCGGATCATCCTGAAATCAGTGAGAAAGAGTGAAAGCCGTGCAGCGCCAATGAGACGTGGCAGCGCACGGCGCGCCGCGATGTCGATCAGCGCGCCGCTGCCTCGGCCAGCCCGGCGCGCACCCGCCGCCACACCGTGGCACTGCAGGCAACACTCAAGGCAATGACGACCCAGGTGACGCCGCGCGCGCCCAGCAACCCGCAGGCCAGGCCGACCCCCACCACGCCGATCACGAAGGCGCGGTCGCTCTTGCCCATCGGCCCGTCGTAACGGCGACTGGCACCGACCATCAGCCCGAGCACGCCGGTGTATTCGGTCAGCGCCGCCAGCAGCGCAAAGATCCATAGCCAGTGCGCGCCCACGCCGGGCACGCCGAGCAGACTCAAGTACAGCGCCGCATCGGCCACCACATCGCACAGCTCGTTGAGGTAGGCGCCCAGGCGCGACTGCTGGCCGAACTCGCGCGCCAACATGCCATCCACCGCATTGAGCGCCATGCGCAGCAGCATCCACAGCGGCAGCAACAGATACAGCAGCGGCCAGCTGGCGCCGGCGCGATAGACCACCGCGGCCACCATCACCGACACCGCTGCGGCGATGAGCGTCACCTGGTTGGCAGTGATGCCGCCGCGGTACAGCGCGCCGACCATGGGCCGCAGCAGGTCCTGGAAGCGTCCTTTCAGAGCATAGATCGAGGCCATACCAGTGGTTGAGTCCATTCGAGCGCTGGCGCAGCCTACAATATCGGCTGCCCCGCAACGACTGTTCCCTCACTCATGGCCTCCGATTTCCTGCCCGTGCGCCGGGCCCTGCTCTCCGTTTCCGACAAGACCGGCCTGATCGACCTGGCCCGCGCGCTGGTGGCGCGCAAGGTCGAGCTGCTGTCCACCGGCGGCACCGCCAAGGCGATCCGCGACGCCGGCCTGCCGGTCAAGGACGTTGCCGACCTGACCGGTTTCCCGGAAATGATGGACGGCCGCGTCAAGACCCTGCACCCGCTGGTGCACGGCGGCCTGCTAGGCCGCGCCGGCATCGATGAGGCGGTGATGGCCGACCACGGCATCGCGCCGATCGATCTGCTGGTGCTCAACCTGTATCCGTTCGAGTCGGTCACCGCCAAGGCCGATTGCACGCTGGCCGACGCGGTGGAAAACATCGACATCGGCGGGCCGGCGATGCTGCGCAGCGCGGCCAAGAATTTCGCCCGCGTGGCGGTGGCCACCGACCCGGCGCAATACGCCGACCTGCTTGCCGAGCTGGAAGCCAACGACGGCCAGCTGTCGGCCGCCAAGCGCTTTGCGCTGTCGGTGGCTGCGTTCAACCGCGTGGCGCAATACGACGCGGCGATCAGCAACTATCTGTCGGCAGTGGCCGACAGTGCGGAAAACATCCCCACGCGCAGCCCGTTCCCGGCGCAGATCAATTCCAACTTCATCAAGGTCATGGACCTGCGCTACGGTGAAAACCCGCACCAATCCGGCGCGTTCTACCGCGATCTGTATCCGGTGCCGGGCACCTTGGCCACCTTCCAGCAGTTGCAGGGCAAGGAGCTGAGCTACAACAACCTGGCCGATGCCGATGCGGCCTGGGAATGCGTGCGTCAGTTCGATGTGCCGGCCTGCGTGATCGTCAAGCACGCCAACCCCTGCGGCGTAGCCGTGGGCGTGGCCTGCGGCGATGCCTACGAGCTGGCCTACGCCACCGACCCGACCAGCGCGTTCGGCGGCATCCTGGCCTTCAACAAGACCCTGGATGCAGCGACCGCCAAGGCCATTTTGGATCGCCAGTTCGTCGAGGTGCTGATCGCCCCCGACTACGAGGCCGGCGCGCTCGAATACGCCACCAAAAAGGCCAATGTGCGCGTGCTCAAGATTCCGCACGGCGCCGGCCTCAACAACTACGACACCAAGCGGATTGGCTCTGGCCTGCTGATGCAGTCGGCCGATAACCGCGGCATGTCGCTGGGCGAATTGAGCGTGGTCACCCAGCGCGCGCCCAGCGATGCAGAACTGGGCGATCTGCTGTTCGCCTGGCGCGTGGCCAAGTACGTCAAATCCAACGCGATTGTCTATGCCAAGGACAGCCGCACCATTGGTGTGGGCGCCGGGCAGATGAGCCGCGTGGTCAGCGCCAAGATCGCCGCGCTCAAGGCCGAAGAAGCCAAGCTGGAAGTGGCCGGCTCGGTGATGGCATCGGATGCGTTCTTCCCGTTCCGCGACGGCATCGACGCCGCCGCTGCTGCCGGTATCAAGGCGGTAATCCAGCCGGGCGGTTCGATGCGCGATGGCGAAGTGATCGCCGCCGCCGACGAACACGGCATCGCGATGGTGTTTACCGGCGTACGCCATTTCCGTCACTGAGCCGAACGACAAGGACAGGTCCATGTACCGATTGCACTCCCTCGCCGCCCTGGTGGCTGCTGCCGGCTTGCTCGGTGGATGCAAGCAGGATCCCGCGCCTGCTGCGGCGCCCGCCGCCGCCGCAGCGCCCACCCCTGCTGCGGCCACCACCACGCAGCTGAGCCGCACCGAGCGCCTGGACGGTTTTTTGCGCACGCGCTATGGCGCCAAGGCCGGTCTGGCCGCGCAATGGAACGGCGAGGCGGATGGCTTCAAGGCCGACAGCCAGGTCTGCGCCGAGCAGCCGGTGGTGGTTGGTGAGCAGGTGCAGCAGCTGCTGGCGGTGTGCCACAGCCTCAGCGACGGCGGCCACGGCAATCCCGGGCTGATCGACTTTTTCGTGCTGCGCAGCGACGGCGACACGTTCAAGGTGGTGGCCGAAAAACTGTCCGACACCTTCGGCAGCGATGGCAATCCCGGCAGCGTGGACGTGCTGCGGCTGGGCAGCGATTTTTACGGTTTCATCGTGCACAGTTTCTGGATGGGCCAGGGCCTGATGCTGGAATCGCAGGATCTGGTGGTGCCCGGCCCCAAGGGGCTGGTCGGCGCCGGCTCGCTGCGCGCGCATATCGACAATAGCGGCGGGCTGGACTGCGACGACCAGGCCCGCGAGCCGGATCAAACCCAGGCGCAATGCATGGCCGAAGCGTTCGATGTGGACTTCACCCTGGACGTGGACAGCAGCAACGCACAGGCACGCATCTGGCCGCTGCGCATCCACGAACACGGCAGCGATTGCGGGCAGACGCTGGACACCACGCATGTGTTCGCACTCGACCCCAAGACCTGGACCTACCCCTTCCCCAACGCTCTGCAGCGCGAAGGCTGCAAGTAGCGCGCCCTTTCCCCCGTCCTAGCGAGCAGCTCTCTTGAAAATCCTTGTCATCGGCTCCGGCGGCCGTGAACACGCCCTGGCCTGGAAGATCGCGCAATCCGCGCGCGTGAGCGAGGTGCTCGTGGCGCCAGGCAATGCCGGCACCGCCACCGAGGCCAAGTGCCGCAATGTCGCGATCAAGGTCGACGACCTCGATGGCCTGCTCACACTGGCACAGCGCGAAGCCGTCGCGCTCACCGTGGTCGGCCCGGAAGTGCCGTTGGTACTGGGCGTGGTCGACCGCTTCCACGCTGCTGGCCTGCGCATCTTCGGGCCCAGCGCCAAGGCCGCGCAGCTGGAAGGCAGCAAGGCCTTCGCCAAGGATTTCCTGGCCCGCCACGGCATCCCCACCGCGTACTACGCCGTGCATACCGAGGTGGACGCCGCACTCGCCTACGTGCGCGAGAAAGGCGCGCCCATCGTGGTCAAGGCCGATGGTCTGGCCGCCGGCAAGGGCGTGATCGTGGCGATGACGCTGAGCGAGGCCGAAGACGCGGTGCGCGACATGCTCTCGGGCAATGCGTTCGGCGATGCCGGCGCACGCGTGGTGATCGAAGAATTCCTCGATGGCGAAGAGGCCAGCTTCATCTCCATGGTCGATGGCACCCACGCCTTGCCGATGGCTACCAGCCAGGACCACAAGCGCGTCGGCGATGGCGACACCGGCCCCAACACCGGCGGCATGGGCGCGTACTCGCCGGCCCCGGTAGTGACGCCCGAGGTACATGCGCGGGTGATGCGCGAAGTGGTCGAGCCCACCGTGCAGGGCATGATCGCCGACGGCGTACCGTTTACCGGTTTTCTGTATGCCGGGCTGATGATCGATGCGCACGGTGCGCCCAAGGTGATCGAATTCAACGTGCGCTTCGGCGACCCGGAAACCCAACCGGTGATGCTGCGGCTGCAGTCGGATCTGGTGGATCTGCTCGAAGCGGCCATCGATGGCGAACTCGCCACCGCGCAGGCGCAGTGGGACCCGCGCCCCTCGCTCGGTGTGGTGATCGCCGCCAAGCCCTATCCGGAAACCCCGGTCACCGGCGAGGTCATCACCGGCCTGGACCAGGTACCGGCCAGCGCCAAGGTCTTCCATGCCGGCACTGCATTGAATGACGCAGGCGAGGTGATCAGCGCCGGTGGCCGCGTGCTGTGCGTTGCCGCATTGGGCGACAGCGTGCAGGACGCACAGCGCACCGCCTACGCCGGCCTGCAGCCGATCCACTGGCCCAACGCCTTCCAGCGCAGCGATATCGGCTGGCGTGCGATCGCCCGCGAGCGCGACGCGCAGGGCTAAGAGCGGCTAACACAACGTAGCGAGCAGTCGTCAGGTGGGCGTGGGCGGCGCGGAGGAACCACAGCGTACGAGTGGTACATGCCGCACCGAGCACCGGCCGCACCCGCCTGGTGGCTGCGCAATCCTTTTGTTAATTGCTCTAAGCCGCGTCCTTCCCCCGCCGGCGGGGGAAGGTGCCCGAAGGGCGGATGGGGGCAAGCACGGACATCCGCTGGTTGTCGGCCGAACAGAGCAACAGCTCGCTGGTGGTCGCCGACAAGGCGGTGTTTAAACTCGCAACCACAGGTTGCAAGGTCGCCAAGCGCGGTAGACGGCCGTGAAGCCGGGGCGGCGGTGCAATCGCGCACTCTGCTCCAGTCCGCACACATGCCGGCTACTGACAAAGAACTAGCCGCTCTCCACACCGGTGGCGCGTGCCTGCGGCAATAATGCCCGGGCACGCTTGCCCATCAGAGACCGTGGCCACCACTTCCTTCGAATCCCGCCTCAGCCGCCTGTGGGCCCATGAAAAGGCCAGTTACGGCCTACGTGTGTTCATCGCGCTGGCGGTGGCCATGGGCGTGTGCTGGCACTGGCAGCAACTCACCGCAGTCCCGGCGCTGTTTCTGGGCACCATCGCCAGCGCCATCGCCGAAACCGACGACAACTGGTTGGGCCGCATCAAATCGGTGCTGCTGTCGTTGCTGTGCTTTGCCGCAGCGGCGGCGGCAGTGACGCTGCTGTTCCCGTACCCGCTGGCGTTCGTGATCGGCATGGCGGTGGCCACCTTCTCGCTCACGCTGCTGGGCGCACTGGGCGAGCGCTACGCCTCCATCGCGCAGGCCACGGTGGCGTTGTCGATCTACGCCATGATCGGCATGGACCAGCACGGCAGCCACGATCCGCTGGTGGCCTGGCATGGCGCGGCGTTGCTGTTGATCGGCGCCACCTGGTACGGCGTGCTGTCGATCCTGTGGACCATCCTGTTCGCCAATCGCCCGGTGCGCGAGCGGCTGTCGCGGTTGTTCTTCGAGCTGGGCCTCTATCTCAAGCGCAAGGCCGACCTGTTCGAACCGGTGCGGCAAAGCGACCTGCATGCGCGCCGGCTGGCGCTGGCCGAACAGAACGCCAAGGTCGTCGGCGCACTCAATGCCGCCAAGACCGCGATCATCAGCCGCTTCGGGCGCTCGGGACGGCCGGGCGTGCAATCGGGCCTGTATTTCCGGCTCTATTACATGGCGCAGGAATTCCACGAACGCGCCAGTTCGTCGCACTATCCGTACGAAGCGCTGACCGATGCGTTCTTCCACAGCGATGTGCTGTACCGCTGCCAGCGCCTGCTCGCACTGCAGGGCAAGGCCTGCACCGCGTTGGGCGAGGCGATCCGGCTGCGGCAGCCGTTCGACTATGGCGACAACAGCCGTCTGGCCACCGAAGACCTGCGCCAGTCGCTGGATTATCTGCATGCGCGCGCCGACCCCGCACTGGCGCGCCTGCTCGGCGCGCTGGAACTGCTGGTCACCAATCTGCAGACCATCGAACGCAAGCTCTCCGAAGCGGCGCAATCCGATTCCACCAGCGACAACCTCGACACCCGCCTGCGCGATTCCTCCCCGCACACCTTGCGCGAAATGGCCGCGCGGCTCGGCCAGCAACTCACGCCCGGCTCGGTGCTGTTCCGGCATGGCCTGCGCATGGCCATCGCATTGGTCGCAGGCTACGCGGTGATGCAATCCATCCATGCCGACAACGGCTACTGGATCCTGCTCACCACCGCGTTCGTGTGCCGGCCCAATTACGGTGCGACACGCCTGCGGCTGGTGCAGCGTATCGCCGGCACCTTGATCGGCCTGGTCGCCACCTGGGCGTTGATGCAGCTGTTCCCCGGCACCGAAGTACAGCTGCTGCTGGCCCTGGTCGCGGCGCTGGTGTTCTTCATTACGCGCACCGATCGCTACATGCTGGCCACCGCCGGCATCACGGTCATGGCGCTGTTCTGCTTCAACCTGCTCGGCGATGGCTTCGTGCTGATCTGGCCGCGGCTGATCGACACCGTGATCGGCTGCGCCATCGCCGCGGCGGCCTCGTTCCTGATCCTGCCGGACTGGCAGGGCCGCCGGCTCAACCAGGTGATGGCCACGGTACTGGCCAGCTGCGCGCGCTATCTCACCCAGGTACTGGAGCAATATGCGAGCGGCATGCGCGACGATCTGCCCTACCGCATCGCACGCCGCGACATGCACAACGCCGATGCGGCGTTGTCGGTGGCGCTGTCCAACATGCTGCGCGAGCCGGGCCGCTTTCGACGCAATCTGGATGCAGGTTTCCGCTTCCTGGCGCTGTCCAATACCTTGCTGGGCTATCTATCGGCGCTAGGCGCGCACCGCGCCGCGCTCGATGGCGAACACGACCCCACCATCGCCCGGGCCGGCGACTATCTGCAGCGCGCGCTTGGTGACATCGCTACCGCATTGAGCCAACGCCACCCACTGCCGGCGCATGACGAAACCGAAGAGCTGGCCATGGCCGATGCGCTGGAGCAGCACGCCGTGCAGCTGCCGCCCAAGCAGCGTCTGGTGCGCGACCAACTTGCACTCACCTTGCGCCTGCTGCCCAAGCTGCGCGCTGCTGCGGTGGCGGTGACCGATGCGCCGGCCGAGAGTGCCACGCGTCTGGCGGTGAGCAAACACTAGCGGCGATCGAGGACAGTGCGGCTGCGGCTGGTCATCGACCACGCCGTGCAGCCCGGCGGCGTTGACGCAACATTTGTGCGCAACACCGCAAAAGCCAAGCGCTTCAGATGCGCGCATCCCTGCAGCGCGCGAGGACGCGTCACTACGCATCGGCAGCGAGTGGAGCGGCTAACACACCGTAGCGAGCAGCCGTCGGGTGCGTGCAGACGGCGCACGCAGAACCGGAATGCACGGGTGGTACCTACCGCACCGAGCACCGGCGACGCCCGCCTGATAGTAAGCGCAGTCGTTTTGCTAGCCGCTGCTATTTCCAGGTGTTGCGCGACACACTCCAGCCCACCCAGCCCAACGCCGCCACGGCCAGCAGCGCACCGCCGATCACCACACCGCTCCAGCCGGCCTGCGCGTACGCCGCCGTGCTCAAGGTCGACCCCAGCGCGCCGCCGATGAAGTAGCAGGTGATGTAGGCAGAGGTGATGCGGTTGCGCGCATCCGGATTGCGTTGATAGATCACGCTCTGATTGGCGATGTGCACGCCCTGTACGGCGATATCCAGCAGCAGCACGCCCACGATCAGCAACGCCATCGAGTGCGGCGCAAACGCCAGCAGCCCCCACGACACCAGCAACATCAACAGCCCACCCCAACTCACGCGGTCGCCATGGCCGTGGTCGGACCAGTACCCGGACCGATTGGCCGCCAACGCACCGGCGGCACCGATCAAGCCAAACAACCCGATCACCGCGGTGCCATAGCCATACGTCGGACCGGACAACAGAAACGCCAGCGTGGTCCAGAACATGCTGAAGCCGGCAAAGATCAGCCCACCCAGCACCGCGCGCGCGCGCAGCACCGCATCGTCGCGCAGCAGCGTCAACACCGATCCCACCAACTGCGGATACGACAGCTGCGCATTGCCCGGATGCCGCGGCAGCCCGCGCCATAGCAGCGCGGCGGTGATCAGCAGCAGACCGGCGGCAATCCAGTACACCGTGTGCCAGCCGCCCACGCCGGCCAGCAGCCCGGCAGCGGTGCGCGCCAGCAGGATGCCCAGCAGCAAGCCGCTCATCACCGTGCCGATCACCCGCCCCCGCTCGTGCGGTGCCGCCAGCGTGGCGGCGAACGGCACCAGGATCTGCGCCGCCACCGAACTGGCGCCGGTGACAATCGTGCCGACCAGCAACATCGCAAAGCTGTGCGAGCTGGCACTGATCAGCAGGCCCAGTGCGCTGAGCACGAACAGGCCCACGATCAGGCTGCGCCGCTCCAGCCGGTCGCCCAATGGCACCAGCAACAGCAGCCCGGCCGCATACGCCAGCTGCGCTGCGGTCACCACCGCCCCGGCGCTGCGCACCTGGATGCCGAAGGTCTGCGCCAGCGTTTCCAGTAGCGGCTGGGCATAGTAATTGCTCGCCACTGCCAGCCCGGTGGCGGCGGCCATCAACAGCACCAGGCGGCGCGGCAATGGCGGATGGGCGGCAGGGTCGACGGTCATGGCAGAGGCCTGTGGAAGGAATGGAGGCAGTGTGGGCAGCGGCGATGCATCTTTCCAATGTATTGTTTTCACCATCACCATCGCGTTTCGAGATCGCATGCTCACCCTGCGCCAGCTGGAATTTGCCGTGGCCGTGGCCGACGAAGGCGGCTTCACCGCGGCCGCACGCCGCTGCAACACGGTGCAATCGGCGCTCAGCCATCAGGTGGCCAAGATCGAAGAGACGCTTGGCGCGCGGCTGTTCGAGCGCGGCACCCGCCGGGTACGCCCCACTGCGGCCGGCGAAGTCTTTCTGCACAACGCACGCGAAACCCTGCGCGCGGCCGAACGCCTGCACGAAGAAATGGCCCAGGCACTGGGTACCGTGCGTGGCCGGCTCACACTGGGGCAGATCTCCTCGCTGAGTACGGTGCAGGTGCCGCAGCTACTGCGCCAGTTCCGCACCGCACATGCGCGGGTAGACGTGCACCTGCGCACTGCCATGAGCGAGGCCTTGCTGCACGATCTGGGCGAAGGCCGGCTGGATGTGGCCCTGGTCGGCGTCGGCCCGCAGGTCGCGGTACCGGAGCAGCGCCTGCTCCTGCACGAAGAACCGCTCGCCTTGATCGTCGCCCCCGGCCATCGCTTTGCCGCGCGCAAGCGGGTGGCCCTGGCCGAGCTGGAGGACGAACCGATGGCAGGGCTGATCCCCGGTGCCGGGGTGCGCGGCATCATCGATGCGGCCTTCGAGCAGGCCGGGCTGCGGCAGCGCCAGCAATACGAGGTGACTCACGCCGACCTGATGCGCGAACTGGTCGCCGCCGACCTGGGCGTGGGCATCGTGCCGCACACCATGGCCAGCGCCATGCGCGAGGTGGTGACGGTCGCGCTCAAGGAGCGCTTCCGCTTTTTGACCTACGCGGTGTGGCGGCCGGACCCCACCCCGGCCGCACGCGCGTTCGTGGCGCTGCTGCGTGCCCAAGCGGCGCCGCGTGCGCCATCGCCTGGCCGGTCGCGCTAAGCACACAGGCCCTCCACCAGCACCGTGGAAGCCTGCTAGGCTGCGCGCGTTCGCAAAGGAAACTGCATGTCCGGTCACAGTCAGTTCGCCCTGCTCAGGCAGCGCCGCTTCTTGCCGTTCTTCGCTGTCCAGGCGCTGGGCGCGTTTAACGACAACGTCTATCGGCAGGCCATCATCGGCTTGCTGTTCTATCTCGGCATCGATGCGGCGCAGCGCACGCTCTACACCAATCTGGCGCCGGCGCTGTTCATCCTGCCGTACTTCCTGTTCTCCGCGCTGGCCGGCCAGATCGCCGAAAAAATGGAGAAGCAGAAGCTCATCGTGATCACCACCACGATGGAGATCGCCATCATGTCGCTGGCCGCGGTGGGCTTCATCACCGAGAACATGGTGATCCTGCTGATCGCGCTGTTCTGCACCGGCCTGCAGTCCACACTGTTCGGGCCGGTGAAGTACTCGATCCTGCCCTCGGTGCTCAAACCCGAGGAACTCACCGGCGGTAATGGCCTGGTCGAGATGGGCACCTCGATCTCGATCCTGTGCGGCATGATCTTCGGCGGGCTGATCTTCCAGATCGCCGGCAGCCATGGCCCGGTCGCCGCAGCCACCGCCGTGATCGCCATCGCCGTCACCGGCAACCTGGTCGCGCGGCTGGTGCCCAAGGTCGATGCCGGCGCGCCAGAGCTGAAGATCAACTGGAACCCCATCCCCGAATCGCGCGCCATCATGCGCCTGACCCGGCGCACGCCGGCCGTGCGCAACTCGGTGCTGGGCGTGTCGTGGTTCTGGTTCGTCGGCACCGTGCTCACCGCGCAGCTGCCCACCTACGCGCAGCTCAATCTCGGCGGCCAGCAAGACCTGTACGTGTTTGCGCTGGCGCTGTTTTCGATCGGCACCGGCGTGGGCTCGCTGCTGTGCGAACGGCTGTCCGGGCGCACCGTGGAAATCGGCCTGGTGCCGCTGGGTGCGTTCGGCATCAGCGCGTTCCTGCTGGACCTGTATTTCGCCCGCCCCGGTGCCGCGCCGGTGAGCGATCTGTCGATCGGCCAGTTTGTGCGGCAAGCCGGCAGCGTGCGGCTGATCATCGATCTGGTCGGCATTGGCCTGTTCACCGGTCTGTTCGTGGTGCCGTTGTTCGCGCTGATCCAGAGCCGCACGCCCAAGGCCGAACTCTCGCGCGTGATCGCCGGGCTCAACATCCAGAATTCGCTCTTCATCGTGGCCGCCGCCGTCATCGGCATTGCGCTACAGCTGCCGCAGGTGGTGCTGTTCGGCCACCGCATTCCGATGCCGGGGCTGAGCATTCCGCAGGTGTTTCTGGCGCTGGCGATCGCCAATACGCTGGTGGCGCTGTGGATCTTCACCCTGGTGCCCGAGTTCCTGATGCGCTTTCTCAGCTGGGTGCTGGTGAGCGTGTTGTACCGGCTGCGCGCACGCGACATCGACACCCACGTGCCCGACAACGGCGCCGCCTTGCTGGTGTGCAACCACGTCAGCTACATGGACGCGCTGATTCTGTCGGCGGTGATTCCGCGCCCGGTGCGCTTTGTCATGTACTACAAGATCTTTCGCATCCCGGTGATGCGCTGGATCTTCCGCACCGCCAAGGCCATCCCGATCGCCGGCGCGCGCGAAGACCCTGCACTGATGCAGCAGGCGTTCGACCGCATCGACGCCGCGCTGGCCGATGGCGAGCTGGTGTGCATCTTTCCGGAAGGTGCGTTGACCAAGGACGGTGAGATTGCCGCGTTCAAGTCCGGTGTCGAAAAGATCCTGGAGCGCCGCAAGGTGCCGGTGATTCCGATGGCGCTGCGTGGCATGTGGTCGAGCATGTGGAGCCGCCGCGATACGCGTCTGGGCCGCATGCGCGTGCCGCGCCGGATGCGGGCGCAGATCGAAGTGGCTGCAGGCCCCGCCGTTGCCGGCGACCAGGCCAGCGCCGCGTTGCTCGAACAGCAGGTCCGCGCACTGCGCCAGGACCAACCGTGAGCCGCACCGGCGCGGGCTTTGCGTCCGTCGCGCACCGCGAGTAGCCTGTGCGCCACTGCACGCTTTGTCGCCGCGTTCGCCAAGCGGACGCGGCAGGTCGTACTGGGGGAAGTCGTCGTGCGCAACATCGTGTCTGAGGCATCTGCCGCAACCGGCAGCCGTCGCGCCTGTCGGCGACCTGCGGTTGCAGCGCTGAACCGCGGCCCTGCGGGCACGACGCACGTTGCCATCCGTCGCGCTGCGACCGTCATCACCCTCCCCACGCACCCGATCCGTTTGCTGTCGTTTACCACCCAAGGAGCTTCACCATGAGTGCCATCCCACCGCCGATCCACCCCTCGTCCAGCGCAACGCCCGGCCCGGTGCCCAATCACCTGATCTGGGCGATCGTCTCCACCGTGCTCGGCTTCTGCCTGTGCTGCCCGTCCCTGATCACCGGCATCGTGGCGATCGTGTTCTCCAGCAAGGTCAACGGCCTGCTCAACCAGGGCGACATCGACGGCGCGCGTCGCGCCTCCAACACCGCCAAGACCTGGTGCATCGTGACCAGCGTGCTGGCCGCGATCGGCCTGCTGGTCAACATCGGCATGGTCGCCACCGGCGGCATGCAGGGGTACTCGGATTACATGCAGCAGCTGCAGCACATGCAGTAATGGAACTGCGTCCACGCCATTGGCTTGGACTGGGGGCGGCCACCAGCGTGGCCGCCTTTGGCGTATCGCTGCTCTATCGCTTCGACCCGAACGCGAGCAACAGCCCGTTCCCGCCCTGCATTTTTCGCACCGTCACCGGCTGCTACTGCCCCGGTTGCGGCATGACCCGCGCGTTGTATGCGCTGGTGCATTTCGATCTTCCTGGCGCCTTCGCCATGAACCCTGCCGCCGTGCTCGGCCTGTTCACCCTGCCCGGCCTGATCGCCTGGAAAGCCGGCTGGCGCGCCCGCTGGTTCGCACCGGTGGTGAGCGTGATGTCCGAACCGAAATTCTGGTTATGGGCACTCCCCACGTACTGGATTGCACGAAATCTGCCGTGGTACCCGTTTACGCTGCTGGCGCCGGGTTAGGAAAAACCAGATATTCCGTAGCGCAAGAGATCCAACGATTTCACCTAGCTCATATCCGGAACTTACAAGGCCAGCATGGACTTCGAGGTCGGCATTGAATTCAAAGTGATTGGAATAGGAATTATCGTCCTGTTCTTCTTCGTAACCGGAGCCGTGAATTCTCTTGCCGTCAGAATGGCAAATGACCCTCCGAGCAAAAGCAGGAGCATGGGAGTCGTCTTTGGATGCGTCGGAATTCTACTGATGGACCTGGTGTTGTTCTGGCCTTTAATCAGATTTCTCTATTCCTTCACTGACACTCTATCCGGCGTGGCGAATCTGCCACCGTCTTTGCTGACTTGCGGAATGTTTTGCACATTGGGATCCGCATCCATGCTTATCGTTGCTGCATTCAAAAAGAAGCAATGAGGCTTAACGATCACTCAAGCCAAACTCACCTCAAAAAATCTATAAGTAGCTAGTCTCAGTAACTAGCAACTAGCCGCCGCGTGACCACAGGTCGGCTGATGAAGTTAGACGTCAAGCGACAAAGCCACATTCGACAAGATGTCATCACTACGCAAACTTGCGCCTTATAGGCGAGCCCGAACATCCGCATTGCACAAGATCACCGCACCCAACCCGCAATCACCAACAACGCCAGCACCACCATCCACAGCAGCAGCACGCGCCACACCAGGCTCATTGCATCGCGCACTTCCGGCAGCCGGCGCCAGACCGGCACCAGGCCCGAATCGGTGTAGTCGTGCGCTTCTTCGCGCAGCTCGGCACTGACACTGGCACGCGCAACGGCACCGAGAAAATGCGGCTCCAGCGACCAACGGTTGCCATGCGCTTGCCGCCACGCGCGGAACACCGTGTCGAAGTTGCCGACCAATGCCATCGACACCGTGATTAGCTGCGCTACCGGCCATTCCAGCACCGCCAGCAGCCATCGCGCGCCGGCAAGATTGCGCGGCGGCAGCAGCACCGCCAGCGGGCTTTCCACCGCCAGCGCGGTCAGGCGATACAGCACCGCGCCGAAAGGCCCCAGCAACAGAAACCACCACAGCACCGCAAACCAGCGCCGCAGGCCATTGACCACCACCGCCTCGACCAGCGACGGCGCATCCTCGTGCACGCTGCCGCCGGCGGCCTGCAACTGCGAGATCGCATCGCGCCGCGCCCCGGGTTCGTCGGCATCGATCACCGCCTCGACATCGCGATCCAGATCGCGCGGCCCCCAGGTCCAGGCCAGCACCGCCACGCCGAACAGCAGCGACAGGAACCCGTGCCAGACATCGTCCAGCAGCCACTGCAGCACGAGCACTACAAACAAGGCCGGCAACAGCGCCAGCAGCACCCCGTAGCGGCCCTGCCAGGCGCCACGTCCGGCGGCATAACTGTCCAGCCGGCGCAGCCAATGACCAAACCATTCAAAACGCCGCAGCCTGGCCACCTGCGCCGGCACCAGATGGCCCAGCGTGAGTGCGACGACGACGGCAACCAGGGTGGTGAACATGGGTGTCCCTCCTCAGCCGAGTCTAGCCGAGCGGGCACAACCGCCCCGTAACGCGTTTCGCGCGCCGGTACCGTGCGCACCGGGCAAGGGCGCGCATGCGCTTGCCGCACGCCGCGTGCATGCGCAAGCGATGCCCTCAGCCATGCGTGCGATACCACTGCTCGATCAGCGCGCGCGCAATCGAAATCGCAGGCGGCAGCCCAATCCCGTCCTCGCCGCCTTGCCCGGCCAGCGCGGCGCCGACCTCGGCATGACTCACCCAGCGCGCGTCTTCCAACTCACCGGTCACCTGCGGCACTTCGCTCGCCGCCGCATGCGCAGTAAAGCCCAGCATCAGCGCACCCGGGAATGGCCACGGCTGCGCGCCGACATAGCTGCAGTGCTCGATCCGCACCCGGGTCTCTTCGTGCACCTCACGCGCCACCGTCTGTTCCAGCGACTCGCCTGGCTCCACAAATCCGGCGATCACCGAATAGCGCCGCGGCGCCCAGCTGGCCTGGCGGCCCAACAGCAACCGCTGCCCGTCGCTGACAGCGACAATGATCGCCGGGTCCACGCGCGGGTAGTGCTCGGTCTGGCACTGCGTGCAATGCGCGATGAAGCCGGCGCGGCGGAACACGATCGCCCCGCCGCACACGCCGCAAAAGCGCGTGCGCGATTGCCAGTGCAGCATGGCCCGCGCATAGGACACCGCGGTGGCGATCTCCGCCGGCCACTCGGCTGCCGCCTGGCGCAGGTCCACACGCTGCGGCGCCTTGACGTCGAGCGGGTCGGCCGACAGGCAGAACCAGCCTTGGCCATCGCGCACGCCCAGGAAGATCGCCGCCTCCGGGCTATCGGCAAGCGCCGAGCCCTGCAGCAGCAACGGTTGTCCCTGCGCATCGGCCAGCGCGGTGCCCTTGGCATCGATCAGCAGCACGTTGCCTTGCGGCCACAGTTGCGCCAACGCAGCGGGATCGTCACGCAACGCATCGCCACGATCGAGCGGCGCGTGGGTGAAGGCAAAACCGGACAACGGAAAAGTAGACTCGGACATCAGCGCAAGCCTGCCGATAATTGGCGACACCCGCAACCGGCAGTGCATGACGATCGCCGCAGCGTAGGCGCATGCAATGCGCGCGCACTCGTGACAGGTCGCTGATGATTACAACCGGTTCGTCGCTGCAGACGCCATGCATCCGCAATGCGGACCTGCCGAAACGCGTTTTGCGCCATCTGCATCGATCATCGCAACAGGGCTTGCCCGCTGCGCTCGATCAGGACGCGTCAGCCAAGTGTGGGACAGCGCCACTGGCGGCGCAGACGCGCGCCGTCAACCGATCATGACCACGTCAGACCACCGAACACCCTCAGACGCTGAAGCTGCTACCGCACCCGCAGGTGGTCTTGGCATTGGGGTTACGGATCACGAACTGCGCACCGGTCAGGCTTTCGGTGTAATCCACCTCGGCGCCCATCAGGTATTGCAGGCTCAGCGGGTCGACCAACAGCGTCACGCCATCGGTGGCCACGGCCAGATCGTCTTCGGCACGGTTCTCGTCGAACTCGAAACCGTACTGGAAGCCGGAACACCCGCCTCCCTGGATATACACGCGCAACGCCAGCTCGGCGTTGCCCTCTTCCTGGATCAGCTCGCGCACCTTGGCGGCGGCAGCTCCGGAAAAATTCAGCGGCCGGTCGATGGACTGATAGTCCGGGGCCGGGGCGGCAGTAGGAAGCGAAACGAGCGTACTCATGGCGTCAGCATGGGGGCCAGACGGCCCCACTTCAAGCGGGTTGTGCCAGCGACAGGCTCGCGCTTCAGCCGCGTGCCCGCTCAGGCCTCGGCGGTTTCGGCCTGCAGCGCCTTGACCGGCTCGGTGCGACTGCCTTCCGGAGCCGGCAGCGCGGCGGTCGCGCCCGCTGTAGCGGCATGGATCAACCGCCCGGTGAGCTGCGCACCGGCGCTCATTTCCACCACCTGGTAGTGCACGTTGCCCTGCACCCGCGCATTGGCGGCCAGTTCGACCCGCTCGGCCGCATGCACGTCGCCGGTCAGCTGACCATTGATGATCACCACCGGCGCACGCACTTCGCCCTCGATGCTGCCCTGCTCGGCCACGGTCAGAATGGCGCTGGCGCCGTCTTCGGCAATCACTTTGCCCAGGATGCGGCCTTCCACATACAGGCCACCGCTGAAGGTCAGGTCGCCGCGGATCACCACCTGCGGCCCGATCAAGGTATCG
This sequence comes from Xanthomonas sp. Leaf148, assembly GCF_001423585.1. GTDB lineage: Bacteria > Pseudomonadota > Gammaproteobacteria > Xanthomonadales > Xanthomonadaceae > Xanthomonas. Next base: position 111,365 of record NZ_LMOP01000012.1, read on the forward strand.
ACCACGGTCTGCGCACCACGGTTGGACTTGTTTCCGAACATGAGCTACTCCCCCGCGCCATTGCCGGCGACTTTCCAATCGAATGTCTGGTTGACCGGCGCCCCATCGCCGCTCAGGGAGATTTTGACACGTTGCGGAGTGAAATCCTTCGGCAGGATCACGCTACCGTCCAACTGCTGGAAATAGCGGAACGAATACGGCTGGGCGGCGGCATCGGGCTTCTGGTGCAACTCGTTCCAGCTCACCGTCACCAGCTTGCCGGCGCGCACGCCTTCCACCGCAAAGCGCAGCTGGCCCTGGCTGATCGCGCCACGGTTGAGGTTCTGGGTCAGCACCACACTGTAATTCCAGGTCCCGCCGGCCTCGGCGGTGAACTGCACCGAGTGCGCATTGAGCCCCTTGCGCTGCGCGGTGGAGCCCACCAGCCGCTCGTAGAAGGCCACATCGGCGCGCAGCGCGGCGATCTGCTCGTCGCGCTCGGCCAGCGAGGCCTGCACTTCGGTATTGGCGACGCGGCTGATCTTGTCGGACATCGCCAGATTGACCTGGCGCTGCTGTAATTGTTCGATCAGCCGGCGCTGCTGGGCCTGGCTGCGCTGGGCCTGCTGCAAGGCAGCCTCGGCCTCGACCAGGCGCGGCGCGGCAGTGCGGCTGGCCATCCACCACACACCGCCCAGCGATGCCAGCCAGAGCAGGACGACCACGATCCACAGCCAGCGGCCGCTGGAAGGGCCACCACCGGAGTCACGTTGGACGATCTGAACGCGTGCGGCTGGTCTCATGGGCATCGGGTCCGGACGGGCCGGCGGTGTGGGCGGCGGCGTAGTGTGCCAGAGCCTCGACGGCCGTCGCGCTGGCGCTGGGCCGGCGGTTATCCGATAGTTCCGCATTGTTCGCAGGAAGCAACGCCATGAGCGAAGCCCATCTGTTCGTGATCGGCATCCTGCTGGCCTGGCTGGCCGGCATCCGCGTCTACCTCACCGTGTTCGGCGTCGGCCTGGCCGGCCTGCTCGGCTGGATCGAGCTGCCGCCGGCCCTGCATCCCGCGCAATCGCTGTGGGTGCTGGGCACGTCCGGCGCGCTGGCGGTGGCCGAATTCTTCGCCGACAAGATCCCCGGCGTGGATTCGGGCTGGGATCTGCTGCAGACCCTGGCGCGGGTGCCGGCCGGCGCGTTTCTGGCCGCCGCCACGCTGTCGCTGGATGGCGACCTGGGCGCGGGCGCGTTGGCGGCCGGCGCTGGCGTGGCGTTGACCAGCCACACGCTCAAGGCCGGCACCCGCGCACTGCTCAACACTTCGCCGGAGCCGGCCAGCAACTGGGTCGCGTCGCTGGCCGAAGACACCATCGCCACCACTGCACTGGCGCTGGCCTTGGCGCATCCGTGGTGGGCGTTGAGTCTGTCGGTGGGGTCCAGCGTGCTGGCCGCGCTGGTGGTGTGGTGGGTGTGGCGATTGCTGTGGCGTGGCATGCGCCGGCTGGTCGCGCCGATGCGCGCTTCAAGCACGCCGGCTGCACGCCGCTCCCCGCTATCGTGAAGTTCATCGCATAATCATCGCGACTGCAGGGAGTATCGATGGCCGCCCGAGATCCGGTTCCTTTCACCACCCGTGACGACACCGCCACGCGTAATCGCCCGCTGCGCGCCGAGACGCCGCCGGCCGACTATTGGCATCGCTGGGCCGACGAGGCCGCCAGCGCGCCCGACGACAGCGCGCCGGTAAGTGCGGCCATCATTCCCGCGCCCGCCGCCGCCAACGTTCCCAGCCATGCGACACCCATTGCACCGGCGCGTGCCGTGTCCAACGCCGGCGCAACGCGCGTTGCGCCAGCGTTGCCGCCGTCCTCCGCGGTGTCCGCAGTCAACACCGACGGCGGCGACAACGTCGCGGCCGATGCGCCGTATCGCGTTCTGATCGTCGAAGACGACCGCTCGCAGGCGTTGTTCGCACAGAGCGTGCTGCACGGCGCCGGCATGCACGCGCAGGTCGAAATGACCGCCGCCAGCGTGCCGCAGGCGATCCAGGACTATCACCCGGATCTGATCCTGATGGATCTGCACATGCCCGAGCTGGACGGCATCCGCCTGACCACCTTGATCCGCCAACAGCCGGGGCAGCAGCTGCTGCCGATCGTGTTCCTCACTGGCGACCCGGACCCGGAACGTCAGTTCGAAGTGCTCGACAGCGGCGCCGACGATTTCCTCACCAAGCCGATCCGCCCGCGCCATCTGATCGCCGCGGTGTCCAACCGTATCCGCCGCGCGCGCCAACAGGCGCTGCAGCTGGCCGGCGAGCAGGTCAGCGTGCGCAGCAACCCGGAAACCGGCCTGCCCACGCGCGGCCACGTGATGGAGTTACTCGCCAATGCACTGGAGCGCAAGCAGCCCGGCGGGCTGTTCTTCATCGAGATCGCCAGCGCACTCGGCCTGCGCGAACGCTACGGCTACGCCGCCTACGAACGCCTGATGACCCAGGCCGGGCATCGTCTGGCCACTGCCGCCCAGCCGTATCCGCTGGCGCGTCTGAACGACAACAGCTTCCTGCTGCTGGCCGTGGAGATGGACGAGGCCAGCCTGGAACAACGCGCGCTGGATATCCGCGAGCGTCTTTCCGCCAACGCCTTCCCGGTGCGCGAAGAAGAATCGGTGCATGTGCGCTGCGCCATCGGCGTGGCTCCGCTGGGCCTGGGCTTTGACGACACCGGCAGCGCGCTGGAAGCGGTCGAGCGCACCGCGCTGCAGGCACGCCTGCGCAGCGACGGTGTGCAGGCCTATCTGGCGCCCAGCCAGGCCGAGCAGCAGGAGCAACTGCGCCTGGTCGAAGGCCAACTCGAACTGGCCTATCAGCCGATCGTGGCAGTGGCTGGCGGCGACACCGCGCAGTACCAGGTGCTGCTGCGGCTGCGCCAGGCCGACGGCACGCTGCTGTCGGCCGGCCAGGTGATCCCTGCCGCCGAAGCGGCCGGACGCATCGCCGATCTGGACCAGCAGGTCATGGATCACGCGCTTGGCTTGCTGCATCTGTATCAGCACGCCAGCCCGCCGCTGCGCCTGTTCGTTTCGCAATCGCCGCGCACACTGGCCCGAGATGCCTTCGCCGAGTGGCTACTCAAGGCATTGATCGAACGCGGCGTGGCCGGGCAATCGCTGATCGTGGATCTGCGTCTGGACGATGCCCTGATCCACGCGGTCACCGTGCAGCAGTTCTGCGCCAAGCTCATGCCGGCCGGCGTGCAGTTCTGCCTGAGCCAGTTCGAACCCGGCGATGAAGCAAACGCGCTGCTGAGCCAGTTGCCGCTGAGTTTCGTGCGCATGGCCAACCGCTTTGCCGATGCGCATGGCAATGCCGCAGTGCGCGACGAGCTGCGCGGCGTGATCGACATCGCCCATCAGCGCGGCCTGCTGATCATCGGCCAGCGCATCGAAGACCCGCAGGCGGCCGCTGCGATGTGGATGAGCGGCGTGGATTTCATTCAGGGCAACCTGGTGCAGACCGTCGGCAAGGAACTGGATTTCGACTTCACGAACGCGGTGCTCTAAATGACGGCGCAGGCGGGAGGCCTTCGCGCCTGGAGCGCTTTGGCCACGGTGACCGCACTCACCGCAGCGGTGGGCGCAGGCCTGCAGTGGAGCGACATCCAGGGGCCGTGGCGCGCGCTCACCGCCATCGCTGCGGCGCTGGCCGTGGTGTCTGCCCTGTGCGCAGCCGTCGCCGCCCAGCGCAGCGCCCGCGCCCAGCAGCGGTTGTCGCAGCGCCTGGACGAGGCGGAGCTGGCCCGCGAGCGCCTGCAACAGGAACTGCAACGCCACGGCGAACTCGAACAGGAACTGCTGCGCGCCAAACAGGCGGCCGAAGCCGCGACGTTGGCCAAGGGTGAATTTCTGGCCACCATGAGCCACGAGATCCGTACCCCGCTCAACGGCATCATTCCGATGCTGGAGCTCATCTCCAGCGGCCAGCTCAGCCTGGACCAGCGCGACATGCTGCAGACCGCCACCGGCAGCTCGCTGCAGCTGCTGCGCATCGTCGACGACATCCTCGACTACTCCAAGCTCGAAGCGAACAAGCTCGAACTGGAGATCACCACCTTCAACCTGCGCGAGTTGCTCGACGGTGTGGTGCAGCTGCTGCAACGCACCGCCGAAAGCCGCCAGCTGCGCCTGGGCCTGGACATCGAACCGTCGGTACGCCTGCTGGTGCGCGGCGACCCGATCCGCCTGCGTCAGGTGCTGGGCAACCTGATCGGCAATGCGATCAAGTTCACCGAGCGCGGCAGCATCGATATCCAGCTGCGCCGCCTGGGCGAAACCCGCGCGCAGCACCTGCTGCGTTTCCAGGTGCGCGACACCGGCATCGGCATCGCACCGGATCAGCAGGCCCGCCTGTTCCGCTCCTTCGCCCAGGCCGACGCCTCCACCACCCGCCTGTACGGCGGCACCGGGCTGGGCCTGGCGATCTGCAAGCGCATCATCGACCTGATGGGCGGGCGCATCGGCGTGGAATCCGAACCCGGCCGCGGTGCCACGTTCTGGTTCGAGATCCCGCTGCTCAAGGTGATCGGCGACCTGCAGCAGAGCACCGGCGCCGATGCGGCACGCGTCATGGTGATCAGCTCCGACGCACGCCTGACGCAACGGCTCAAGCGCCTGCTCGACGGCTGGGGCGTGTCGCACGTGCTGATGGAAACCACCCAGGAAGCGCTGGAACGCGTGCGCCGCCACAGCGATGGGGAAGGCTTCCGCTGCGTCATCGCCGACCACGACACGCTGCGCTACAGCGCGCGCGCCGTCCATCGCGCACTGGCTCGCCCGGAAGACATCAGCGGCTCGAAGCTGATCTGGCTCTACGGCGACGAGCCGGTGCCGGTCGAACTGCAGGACAACGCCACCCTGGTGCCGCGCCAGAGCCCGGACGAGATCCTGCGGACGCTGGTGCTGCCGCAGGACGCCAAGCCCGTGCATGCGCTGGCCTCGTCGATGATCCCCGAGCCGCTGCCGCCACCGATGGCCAACGCGCGCGAAGTGCGCATCCTGCTGGTCGAGGACAACCCGGTGAACCTGCTGGTCGCGCAGAAGCTGCTGGGGGTGCTGGGCTTCGAAGCCGACACCGCCACCGACGGCGAGGCCGCGCTGAGCAGCATGGAATCCACGCGCTACGACATGGTCTTCATGGATTGCCAGATGCCGGTGCTGGACGGCTACGCCGCCACCCGCCGCTGGCGCGCGATGGAAACCGAAAGCGGTGGCCGCCCGATCCCGATCGTGGCGATGACGGCCAACGCCATGGCTGGCGATCGCGAACGCTGCCTGGCCGCCGGCATGGACGACTACCTTTCCAAGCCGGTCGCCCGCGAACAACTCGATGCCTGCCTGCAGCGCTGGCTGCCGCGTCAACCGGTGTTACCCAGCCAGACCAACGGCGCAGCCCCGGCCGATCCGGAAAGCGCAAGCGCGGGCGCCCAGGCACGTGCGCTGCCGATCCTGGATAGCAGCGTGATCGACGAGCTGTACGAAGTGGCCGGCGCGGACACCATCACCATCCTGCAGCTGTTCCTGGACGATGCCCCAGGCATCATCGAACAGCTGGAAGCAGCTGCCGCCAACCGCGACAGCATGCAGCTGCGCGACCTGGCCCACACGCTTAAATCGTCCAGCGCCAACGTCGGCGCCCAGGCCGTGTCCAACGCCGCACGGCGCATCGAACTGGCCGCCCGCACCGGCACCATCGAACGCCCCTCGGTGATGGTCGCCCTGGTGATCGCCGAGTACGCCCGCGCCCGCCTGGCCCTGCTAGGCCAGGTCGCCCGCCTGCAAGCCGCAACCCGCGCAGCCGGCTAAGCCGCGCAGCTCGTGAGCCGGTGACAAGAACCGGCCAGGCACTGCAGTCGAAGCAATCCCGCAGCGAAAGAACGGTCGCGTCCCTCTCCCCTCGCGAGAGGAGTTGGGGTGTGGGTACGGATCACCCGATCCAAGACGCCCGATCGCGTGCCAGGGCGGCATAGCCATACCTGCATCTCAACCGCAAGGCTGACCGGTCATCGGCGTCGAGCGTTGCGCTCCATCTGCAGCGGTACTTGAGCAGCGCTGGAGCATTACCTGAGCAGCACTGGACAGGCTGAAGTTCCGCAGAGGCGCTGATCCACTCACAACGCAGCGGCGGCAAACCTTCGCTCGACGCACACTCACGCGATGCGCGAGGGAATCAAATAAAGCCCCTCGCCCGCCGGGGCGAGCAGGCACGGGTCGCGCGCGACTGGCGCGTGTGCCTTGGAGCGCCCGCGTCGCAAACGCGGGCTGGGGCGCGGAGCGCGGGGTTGGAGTGAGCGTGCGCGCGATGCCACAGGCAGCCAAGCAGCTACAGCACAACACACACGCATCGCCCGCAGCGCTTGCATGCTCCCCAGCATTGCACGCGCTCACTAGCCACCATCTGCGCTGCTCTCAACACAACGCAGACCAGCACCGCCCTGAGCGCGCGCTCAGTCGTCCAACTTGGTCAGCAGGTAATTCGGCTCGCCGATTCGCGCCACCAGGTCCAGCTGGGTTTCCAGCCAGTCGATGTGCTCTTCTTCCGACTCCAGGATGTCCACCAGCAACTGGCGGCTCACGTAGTCGTTGACGGTTTCCGCATACGCCACTGCTTCGCGCAACACCGCGACCGCTTCGCGCTCCAGCGTCAGGTCGCAGCGGAACATTTCGGTCGGGTTTTCGCCGATGCGTAACTTGCCGAGCGCCTGAAAATTAGGCAGCCCTTCGAGAAACAGAATGCGGTCGGACAACTTGTCCGCATGCTTCATCTCGTCGATGGATTCTTTGTACTCATGCTCGGCCAGTTCTTTCAGGCCCCAGTTTTTCAGCATCTTGGCGTGCAGAAAGTACTGGTTGATCGCAGTGAGTTCGTTGTAGAGCACCTTATTGAGGTACTCGATGACTTTGGTATCGCCCTTCATGCGATGTCTCCGAGACAGTGAGCCGGCCGCACTTTAACGCGTTGGCGCGGCGCATGAAGGAACGCGAATCGTGATCAGTTGCGTGATGCCGACCGGGCGGCTACAGCCCCACGCAAGCCGCATGGAAAGCGACTGGGGGACGCGGGAGAGCCTTTCGACTAAGCGTGCACCGCGTGGGACAGGATTTGCATACCAACCGCTGATCGAGGCGCCAACCCAGCCAGATCCGCGTCACATGCTGGAAGCAGACCAAGCGCGCCCCACACCACTCAGGCAGCGCTTGCCAGACCCAGCAACGGAAGCGGCAGCGCGCGGGTCGCGTGCGCCTGCCTCAACAGGTCGGCCGCCATGTCCAGGCACGAGCCGCAATTGGATCCGCAACCGGTGCGCATGGTCAGCTCGGCAAGGCTGGCGCAGCCGTTCTCGGCCGCTTCACGGATCTGGTGGTCGGTGACCCCATTACAGATGCAGATGTACACGGTATCGGTCGGGTGCTGGCGATCCGGAGAGGACCGGTAGTGATTGCACCGCAAACGAGAATAGGTGTCAATTCCAAACGTTAATCATTATTAATCCGCACCTGCCGAGGCCCGCCACGCTTGCGTGGACGCTTGCGCGGACTGTCGTGGCCGGCCGCGCTGCTACCGGGCAACCAGGCTTCCAGCGCACGCTCGGGCATCACACCGACCGCCGCAGGGCCTGCCAGCGTCTGTGCAAGCGGCGCCAAATGTCGCAGCGCACGCGCATAGACGCCACGCTTGAAGATCACCACGTGCTCGACCGGGTACCAGAAGTCCACCCAGCGCCAATGGTCGAACTCGGGGGTATCGGTGTGGTCGAGCTTGAGATGGGATTCGTCGCCAGTGAACTGCAGCAGGAACCACACCTGCTTCTGGCCGATACACACCTGTCGCTCATTGCGGCGCACCGCCCGGCTCGGCAGGCGATAGCGTAGCCAGCCAGGCGTGGCGCCGAGCAATTCCACATGCTCGGGCAACAACCCGGTTTCTTCGCGCAACTCGCGGTACATGGCTTCAACGGGCGTCTCATCGGTGTTCATGCCACCTTGCGGGAACTGCCAGCCGTCCCTGCGCACACGTCGTGCCCAGAACACCTGACCGTCCTTCCGCATCAGCACGATACCAACGTTTGGCCGGAAGCCGTCCGGATCGATCACGATGCGGACTCCTGAAAATCTACTGTGACCGACTCTGCCACGGCGACGCCCGGCTCACAAGCTGAAAACGAAATACTTGACAACACCCAGGCGCATCGCGAGAATTGCCGGCTCCCTAGGCTATGTAGCTCAGCCGGTTAGAGCACAGCACTCATAATGCTGGGGTCGGTGGTTCGAGTCCACCCATAGCCACCACGGTATTCAAGCCTGCACAGGCATGCGATACTCTGGGACAACATGTTTTTATTGCCCCGTCGCCAAGCGGTAAGGCACCTGACTCTGACTCAGGCATCGGTGGTTCGAATCCATCCGGGGCAGCCAAACACAGAAGGTCCGATCGAAAGATCGGGCCTTTTTTGTTGCCTGCGCCTCATGCAGATGATCCTAATCTCTACACAGCCTTTGACCCACCTGCGGATGCAGCGCCCTGCATCCGGCCACTGCCTACCCCGGAACTACGCAACTCCCCAAACCTTCGACATCTCAGCGAAATAGAGCAACTGCCGCGCACTGGAATCCACGAGTAGCGCAGCCTAGTCGCGCGAGACCGTCACCGACCGTTCTCCGTGCGCGCGCACGGACGTGGACATACACCAGGTGACAGGTACCAACTCACGATCCCGCCACACCAAAACACAGATCCCGCGCCAGCCACTGACCTCGGCGCGCCGGGAGCCGCCATCAGAGCCGTCGTCTTGCCGCGCACACCAACAAGGATTCCGGCCAGCACCACTGCAAAACGACAAAAGCCCGGCAATGCCGGGCTTTTGAAGCAGTCGTCCCAGCAAGCCGGGACGCAGCAAACGCGATGGATCAGCGCTTGGAGAACTGGGTCGCGCGACGGGCCTTGTGCAGACCGACCTTCTTACGCTCGACTTCACGGGCGTCGCGGGTCATGAAGCCAGCCTTGCGCAGCTCGGACTTCAGGGTTTCGTCGTACTCGACCAGCGCACGGGAGATGCCCAGACGGATCGCACCGGCCTGACCGGTGGTGCCGCCGCCGGAGGCGGTGACCAGGATGTCGAAGCTTTCCGTGTTCTTGGTCAGCTCAAGCGGCTGACGCACGATCATGCGCGCCGTCTCACGGCCGAAGAACTCATCCAGCGGACGGTCGTTGACGGTGATCTTGCCGGTACCCTTGCGCAGGAACACGCGAGCGGTGGAGGACTTGCGGCGGCCAGTGCCGTAGTTTTGCGTGATAGCCATGATTAGATATCCAGAACTTGCGGCTGCTGGGCGGCGTGCGGATGCTCGGCACCCGAATACACCTTGAGCTTGCGGTACATGGTGCGGCCCAGGGGGCCCTTCGGCAACATGCCCTTGACGGCGATTTCGATCACGCGCTCCGGGTGGCGCTGCAGCGCCTGCTCCAGGCTCTCGGTCTTCAAGTTACCGATGTAGCCGGTGAAGCGGTGATACTTCTTGTCTTTCAGCTTGTTGCCCGTGACCACGATCTTTTCGGCATTGATCACCACAAGGTAATCGCCAGTATCGACGTGAGGGGTATAGATCGGCTTGTGCTTACCGCGCAGGCGGCTAGCCAGTTCGGTGCAGAGACGGCCAAGCGTCTTGCCGGCGGCGTCAACGAGATACCAGTCGCGCTGGACGGTCTCGGACTTGGCGGTGAACGTAGTCATGAGGAAGCTCTTGAGTAGTCGGGCGGATTGCAGCGGCGATGACCGCTGGAACTTTGCCACGCGTTGTGAAGGCGAAACAGAAGAGGCGGGATTGTACGCGGCAGCCCGCAGCGGCGCAAGTCGCGCGTCCGTCAGGGTCAAGGCGGTTGGCAGCGGATCGGCCGGGCGCCAGAATCGACGCATGACCCAGACCTCCCCCAACCGACTGCAAAGCCCGCTCGATCGGCTGCTGGTCGAAGCCCAGCGCGCGCTGGAGACCGTCTTCGGCAACCCGCCCGCCGAGCGCCCCAACCCCGCTGCCGACACCCCCGATGTCGCGCTGCAACCAGACCAGCGTCGCCATGCTGCCGGGCTGATGCGCATCAACCATGTCGGCGAAGTGTGCGCGCAAGGCCTGTACTTCGGCCAGGCTGCGGTCGCCCGCGACGCGCACACCCAGCACCATCTGCTGGAAGCCGCGCAGGAAGAAACCGACCATCTGTCCTGGTGCGCGGATCGCCTGCACGAACTGGACAGCCGCCCCAGCCTGCTCAACCCGGTCTGGTATGCCGGCAGCTACGCGCTGGGCGCCCTGGCCGGGCTGCGCGGCGACGACTGGAGCCTGGGCTTCGTGGTCGAGACCGAGCGCCAGGTAGAAGCTCACCTGGACGAACATCTCGAAACCCTGCCGGAGATCGACCAACGCAGCCGCGCGATCCTGCGCGTGATGAAGATCGACGAAGCCCGCCACGCCGACCAGGCCGAACAAGCCGGCGCCCGCATCCTCCCGCCCCCCATCCCCACCGCCATGGCTTTGGCCTCCAAGCTGATGAAGACCGTCGCTTACCGCTTCTAGGATGGGTGACTAGTGATTGGGATTTCCGGTTGCCGGTTGCCGGTTGCCGGTTGGCAGTTGGCAGTTGGCAGTTGGCGGGCAGGTTCCGGCCCGCAGTGACGTACACACTGCAGAGTAAGAAACACCGCTGCAATGCTGGCCGAAAGTGACTGCGAAAACGCAGCCTGCCGTCAACACAACCACTTCGAAAGCAGTGCCCACTCAGCACAACATGGCTGCGCCCAACCAGCAGCAAGAAGCAGCGACGCATTCGAAATCCCCAGCAGCAATCGCAGGGAAAGCAGGCCATAAAGCGCAACGCACAACTCGTCTCCGGCTCAAATAGCGCATCACGCCCCGCGATACCCAATCTGGAGCAGAGCCCCCTTTGTTAATGGGGCGCGCTGAGAAGCGCGGGGATAGGTAGCCACGAAGTCGGGGCCCAAGATTTGCGAAGCAAACCTTGGGGGGTCAGGCCCGCGTAGCGGGGCTGACTAACCGACCAACTTCAAGCCGATCACACCGGCAACGATCAGCCCAATGCAGGCCAGACGCGACCACGATGCGCTGTCGCCAAACAAGGCGATGCCGGCAATGGTTACGCCCAATGCGCCGATACCTGTCCAGATCGCGTAGCCGGTGCCGACCGGAATGGTCTTCAGTGCCTGGGTCAAAAACCACAGGCTGATGCCGGCCAAGCTGATCGTCAGCACGGTTGGCCACAGTCGCGTAAAGCCGTCGCTGTATTTCAGGCCCAGGGCGAAGCCGATTTCGAACAGGCCGGCCAGTACGAGATAAATCCAGGGCATTGCAGTACTCCTCAACAGAAAAAAACGGACAAAAAAAAAGCGACCCAGTGTCTGCACACTGGGCCGCCGTCGGCTGTGGAACGCGAGGTCATCGCGTGGCGGGCCGTCCCGCCTTGAGTCGTTGTCGCAGCTGCACACAGGCGCGCAAGCGGTCGTTCTTTACGATTACTCGCTCAGGTTGCGCCCGTGGAACAGCTCTTCGATCTCGCGCTTGAGCAGCGTTTCGATCTTCATGCGCTCCTTGAACGACAGGTTCTTGGCACGCTCTTCGAACAGGTACTGATCGAGATCGAAATCCTTCAGGTGCATCTTCGTGTGGAAGATATTTTCCTGATAGACGTTGACGTCGAACATCTCGTAACGCGACTTCACATTCTTGGCAAGAAAGTGCTGGATCGAGTTGATCTTGTGATCGATGTAGTGCTTTTTACCCTTCACGTCACGCGTAAAGCCGCGCACGCGGTAATCCATGATCACGATGTCCGATTCCAGACTCTCGATCAGGTAGTTCAGCGCCTTCAGCGGCGAGATGACGCCACAGGTGGCAACGTCGATGTCGGCGCGGAACGTGGCGATGCCTTCCTGCGGATGCGTCTCCGGGTATGTGTGCACAGTGATATGGCTCTTGTCCATATGAGCAACCACAGCGTCGGAGATGAGCTCCTTGCCGGCCTGCTTCTTGTCGATCACCGGCTCTTCGGAAATCAGGATCGTCACCGATGCGCCCTGCGGATCGTAGTCCTGACGTGCGATATTGAGGATGTTGGCGCCAATGATCTCGGCCACATCGGTCAGGATCTGCGTCAGACGATCGGCGTCGTACTGCTCATCGATGTACTCGATGTAGCGCTGACGCTCCTCTTCAGTACGCGCGTAACAGACGTCGTAGATGTTGAAGCTCAACGCCTTGGTGAGGTTGTTGAACCCCTGTAGCCTCAGGCGAGGCAACGGCTTGACCACGTCGGTCTGTCCTTATGGAAGGCGGGAAAGGAAACAATTATGAGCCAAAGATCCCAGCAACGAAATGCCGATGTTAAGAATGGTTTACCTTGCATGACTCATGCCGTTAAGCTTCAGGAATTACACGCGGAACTACCATGAGCCCAGGAAACACGACGGTTGTCACTACGACGGTACGTAACGCTTCCCCTTCGCTGGCGCTGGACGCAGGCACCATTGAGCGTTTTCTTGCGCACAGCCACCGCAGGCGCTATCCGACCCGGACCGATGTGTTCCGGCCAGGAGACCCGGCCGGCACCCTCTACTACGTCATCAGCGGCTCGGTAAGCATCATTGCCGAGGAAGATGACGATCGTGAGTTGGTGCTGGGCTACTTCGGTAACGGCGAGTTCGTTGGCGAGATGGGATTGTTCATCGAATCCGATACGCGCGAGGTGATCCTGCGCACCCGCACCCAGTGCGAGTTGGCGGAGATCAGCTACGAGCGCCTGCAGCAGCTGTTTCAGACCAGTTTGTCGCCGGATGCCCCCCGCATCCTCTACGCGCTGGGCGTTCAGCTTTCAAAACGACTGCTCGACACCACAAGGAAAGCCAGCCGCCTGGCGTTCCTGGATGTGACCGACCGCATCGTGCGCACCTTGCACGATCTGTCCAAGGAGCCGGAAGCGATGAGCCATCCGCAGGGCACGCAGCTGCGTGTCTCGCGACAGGAGCTGGCACGCCTGGTCGGTTGCTCGCGCGAGATGGCCGGACGTGTGCTCAAGAAGCTGCAGGCCGATGGCCTGCTGCATGCACGCGGCAAGACTGTCGTGCTGTACGGCACGCGCTAAGCGCACGATGCAGCCAGTGCCCAGTGCACTGGCTGCATGCCGAGACGGCAGAATCTAGGCAATGTTCCTGTGTTCTTGGGCTCGCTTGGCGCGCCGCAACACTGCAGTTTTGCGCGATACCTCTTATACGAGTGTTTTCAACCGATCAGACCGCACGGTCTGCATCGCGACTGCATCACAGTCCTGACGATCCGTTGATTGCAGCGACCTCATGTACGTGCGGCCTAAGTACCCGCGATGCGGGCGGCCGATAGCCGGACTGGGCGATGTCTTTGTCAGTTGCACACAGTCCGCCACATAGAGGCTTGCGCCTGTCTCAGAGCGCCTTGCCACCACGGTCGCGGCAACCCCAATTGAGGATCGGCGTGCCGGCAGGCAGCACCTGACGGAACAGGTCTTCGCGATTGGCCTTGGGATTGACCACCACCGGCGCGCGTGCAGCCTTCAACAGCGGCAAGTCTGCGGTGCTGTCCGAATACGCGATGGCGATGTCTGCGTAGCCGCGTTCGCGCAGCATGCGCATCTTTTCTTCGTTGTGGCAGTGACGCCGCGCAGTGACCGCGCCCAGCCGTGGCCCGACCAGGCTGCCGATCACCGGCACGTCCTGATGGGCGACGAACCCGAGAATCGCGCGCGCAAGCTCGGGCGGCGCGCCGGTGGCGACCACCACGCGATCGCCGGCGGCCCGGTGGTCGGTGAAGACTTTCAATGCATGCGGAAGCAGACGCTGCCGGATCTGCGCTTCATGCTTGAGCACGTAAGCATCGATGAAGCGATTGAACTCGCGCGTACGGTGCAGGCCGAACGTGGCGATCCAGACGTAGCCGGACACCCCGCGGCGGCGGGTGGGCAGCATCGCCACCATGGGGCCGAGAATCGGCGAGGCCAATACCGCGACCAGCAGACGCAACGGATTGCGCTTGATCAACCAGGCAAACAGATGGCTGCCGGAATCGCCGTCGTACAAGGTGTGGTCGAAGTCGAAGACCACCAACGGCGCATCGTCGCGCGGTGCGGGAAACGACTCAGTCATGCGCAAAGAATAGCTGACGCAGCGACTCGCCGGGTTCGGGCGCGCGCATGAAGGTCTCGCCGACCAGAAACGCGTTCACACCATGGCCGCGCATCAGCTGGACATCGGCATGGGTGACGATGCCGCTTTCGGTGACCAGGATGCGGTCGCGCGGCACCGCGGCGCGCATATCCAGCGTGACCTGCAGCGACACCTCGAAGGTGCGCAGATTGCGATTGTTGATGCCGATCAGCGGCACCGGCACCTGCACCGCGCGCTCGAGCTCGTCGATGTCGTGCACTTCCACCAGCACGTCCAGACCCAGCTGCATCGCCAATCCGGACAGATCGACCAGCTGCGCGTCTTCCAGCGCCGAGACGATCAACAGAATGCAGTCGGCACCCAACACGCGCGCTTCGTAGACCTGATAAGGGTCGACGGTGAAATCCTTGCGTAAGACCGGCAGCGTGCAGGCGTCGCGCGCTTGGCGCAGGTAGGCATCGGCGCCCTGGAAGAAATCCACGTCGGTCAGCACCGACAGGCAACTGGCGCCGCCGAATTCGTAGCTGACCGCGATGTCGGCGGGGTGGAAATCGGGGCGAATCACGCCCTTGGATGGGCTGGCCTTCTTCACTTCGGCGATCACGGCCGGGTCGCCGGCAGAGATGCTGGCCTGCATGGCCGCGGCGAAACCGCGCGTGAGCGGCAGGTCTGCGCTGCGCGCGATCAGCTCGGCCAGCGGCACGCGCGCACTGCGCTCGGCGACTTCGTCGGCCTTGCGGGCAAGGATGGTGTTGAGGATATCGCTCATCGTATCGGGTCCTGGCGGGCGGGCATTATCGGTCAAGACGGCCGCAATGGGCCGCGGCTGCACGCCAACCTGCGCAGCATGCCTGGGGAAGGGTGAAGATGCCGCCGCATGATTGCCGAAGCGTTGCAGCGCCAGGCATGGTCAGGGCGATGCGCCGACCTGGCGCGTAAAGGCGACATACGCGTCCAATTTGGCGCGCGCCGAGCCATCGGCCAGCACGGCGCGGGCGCACACGATGCCTTCAGCGATGCTGTCGGCAACGCCGGCGACGTACAGCGCAGCGCCAGCGTTGAGCGCAACGATATCCAGCGCCGGGCCGGGCACGTTCTCCAGCACCTGCAGCAGCATCGCGCGCGACTCGGCGGCGTCTGCCACCTTGAGGTTGCGGCTGGCCGACATGGCAATACCGAAATCTTCCGGATGCACTTCGTATTCGCGCACCTGACCGTCGCGCAGTTCGCCAACCAGGGTGCCGGCACCGAGCGAGAGTTCGTCCATGCCGTCGCGCCCCCACACCACCAAGGCGCGTTCGGCGCCCAGCTCTTGCAACACGCGCGCCTGGATGCCGACCAGATCCGGATGGAACACGCCCATCAGGATGTTGGGCGAACCGGCCGGATTGGTCAGCGGGCCCAGGATGTTGAAGATGGTGCGCACGCCCATTTCGCGACGCACCGGCGCCACCACCTTCATGGCCGGGTGATGCACCGGCGCATACATGAAACCGATGCCGGTCTGCGCCAGCGATGCAGCGACCTGCTCGGGCTGCAATTCGATCACCGCGCCGAGGGCTTCCAGTGCATCGGCGCTGCCGGATTTGGATGAGACGCTGCGGTTGCCGTGCTTGGCCACCCTGGCACCGCCGGCGGCGGCCACAAACATTGCGCAGGTAGAGATGTTGAACGTATGCGACCCATCGCCGCCGGTGCCGACGATGTCGACCATGTGCTGGCGATCGCTCACCTCTACGCGGCGCGAGAACTCGCGCATGACGGTAGCGGCGCCGGCAATCTCGCCGATGGTTTCCTTCTTGACCCGCAGCCCGGTGAGGATGGCGGCGACCATCATGTCGGAGACTTCGCCGCGCATGATCTGCCGCATCAATTCGACCATTTCGTCATGGAAGATTTCGCGATGTTCGATGGTGCGCTGCAGGGCTTCTTGGGGCGTGATGGGCATGGGAGCGGCCATAGACAGAAGGAAAACGGCTGCAAGCGAGGGCCTGCAGTGTGTCGCGCAGGGATCACCGCGCAGTGCTGCTACAGGCAGCCAGGTGCGCAGGACCGAATCGATGTGGTCAGTCGGTCATTGGCCGGGCCGACGCATCTGGAAGCGCGCCTGCGGCTGCACTTCGAAATAATCAGCCGGGCCACCGGCACGCAAAATGGTCTGCACCTTGGCCGGATCGTAGACGCCGTTATCGAGCGCGGCGTGCGCAAGATGCACGCCCACCACTTCGCCAAGCACCAGCCAGGTTTCTACGGCCTGACCGCTTGCACTGTGCAGCTGCACCAGTTGACTCAACCGACATTCGAAACTGACCGGGCTTGCCGCCACACGCGGCGCATCGATCAAACGCGACGGCGCCATCTGCAAGCCGGCAAGCGCGAACTCGTCGACCTCCGACGGCACCATCGCCGCGCTGGCGTTCATTGCTTCAGCGAGCGGACGCGTGGCCAGATTCCAGGTGAACTGACCGGTCGCTTCGATATTGCGCAAGCTGTCCTTGCGCCCGATGCTGGCAAACCCGACGATCGGCGGGGTGTAGTTGAAGGCGTTGAAGAAGCTATACGGCGCCAGATTGGCGATGCCCTCGGCGCTGCGCGAGCCGATCCAGCCGATCGGACGCGGGCCGACGATGGCATTGAACGGGTCGTGTGGCAGCCCGTGGCCGTGCGCCGGTTCGTAGAAATGCATGCTGTCGTTGGACGTGTTCATCGTGATGTGACCCTGGCGAATTGCGCAGCGTGCAGGCCTTGCTCGGCACCGGCTTCGCTATCTGTGTGCTGCAGACAAACCGTCAGCAACCCACTGCGTATTGCGCCGTAGGCAAGCATGCCGGCGCGGGAGTGCCACGCGGATGTCTCGCGGCCCAGACAAGCTGCACCGCCAGCGGCAACATGTGTAGCGCCCATCGCGATCACCGCTCCAGAAAGTTTTTCAGCAGGGCATGCCCGTGCTGGGTCAGGATCGACTCGGGATGGAATTGCACGCCTTCCACCGGGAACTGACGGTGGCGCAGGCCCATGATCTCTTCCACCGAGCCATCCGGATTCTCGGTCCAGGCGGTGACTTCCAGCGCATCCGGCAGGGTGGTCTTGTCCACCACCAGCGAGTGATAGCGCGTGGCCTGGTAACTGTCCGGCAGGCCGGCGAACACCCCCTTGCCCTCATGGCGGATCGGCGAGGTCTTGCCATGCATGATGTTGCCGGCGCGGATCACATCGCCGCCATACACCTGGCCGATGCTCTGGTGACCCAGGCACACGCCAAGGATGGGCGTGGTCTGGCCGAGCTGCTCGATCAATTGCAGTGAGATACCCGCTTCGTTGGGCGTACATGGGCCGGGCGAGATCACGATGCGCTCGGGCTTGAGCGCAGCGATCTGATCGACGCTCATCGCATCGTTGCGCACCACCGTGACCTCGGCGCCCAGTGCCTGCAGGTACTGCACGAGGTTGTAGGTGAAGCTGTCGTAGTTATCGAGCATCAGCAGCATGGCAAGGGACTCATTGCGCGATCAGGAAGACCGCATAGATGTTTTCGGAAATCGTGAGCGAACCCGCCTCCAGCGAATCAACGGTAGCTCCAGCGTCGGCAGCTGGTGCTGGAGGCAACGGCGGCCCGGACACTAGCGATACCTGGACCGGCCAATCGCCAGCTTCGACTCCATAGGAAAATTTCGGCGCGACATCGGAAATCGTATAAAGGCCACGAAGACTGACTCCATACGCCTTCGCGAGTTCGGCGGCAGAAGCACGCGATTGTTCGGCAGCTTGGCGCTTGAGTTGCGCTCGCAGCTGATCCTCCTTGCTGTAAGAGGTCTTGATACCAGACAGTTCCATCTCGCTACTGGTTTTTATTTCGCTCAGGAATTGGCGAACATCCTCCAGCGACTGAAAGCTGCCACCGATACCGCGCTTGACCTCAGTTCCCTCGAAATCACGTCCGCCTTGCTGCGAGTATTTATAGGTAGGCTGGATCTGCAGCGATGAGGCTTCGATGCTGTCCTTAAGCACGTGATGCCTCTTCAGCGCGGTCAAGATGTGCTCTGCAGATGCCTGGACACGCTTTCTGGCAGCTTCCGGCTGCAAATCGACCGCGCGCAGGTTGACGCTCAGCGAGAACCGATCGGGCATCACCTCGCGCTTGGCCTCTCCCTTCACCAGTAGGTGTGGTTGCGACGGTAGCGTATTGATCTGGGCGGCTGCCACGAACGGCAGGGCGAGAAGGCTTGCGAAAATCCAACTGGTCACTCGCTTCATCGTTCTCATCGTTTCATCCTTGAGAGTGGTAAGGCAGTTGCACCGGGAGTGGCAGAAGCGCAGCAACATCCGCACACAACCGATCGACTGCATCGGCCGTGGTCGCCCATGAGGTCACGAATCGAATGACCAGCCGTCCATCGCCGCGCGTTTCCCAGCGTTCGAAGTCGTAGCGCTGCGCGAGTTGCTCGGCCTGCTGCGCGGTGACGGCGATGAATTGCTGATTGGTTGGCGAGTCGCTGGTGAATTCCGCGCCCGCTGCCAGCAGGCCGGCGCGTAGACGCTGCGCCATGGCGTTGGCATGCGCGGCCAGTGCGAAGAACAAGCCATCTTCGAACAAGGTGGCGAACTGCGCACCGAGCACCATGCCCTTGGCCAGCAATGCGCCGCGTTGCTTGATCAGATAGCGCAGATCGGCCTGCAAGGCAGGGTTGATCACGACCAAGGCTTCGCCGAGCAGCGCACCGTTCTTGGTGCCGCCGATATAGAACGCATCGGTGAGCGCGGCAATCGTCGGCAGATCCAGATCGTTGCCGTTGGCGGTGAGTGCTGCACCTAGCCGCGCGCCGTCGAGGTACAGCAGCAGATCGTGTGCGCGACAGAAGCGCGATAGCGCGTCGAGTTCGGCGCGCGTATAGATGGTGCCGCTTTCGGTGCTGTTGGAGAGATAGACCAGCCGCGGCTGCACCATGTGCTCGTTACTGTGCACCTCTAGCACTGGCGCGATCAATGCCGGCGTCAGCTTGTCGTGCAGCGCCGGCACCGTGAGTACCTTATGCCCGGTCGCTTCGATGGCGCCGGTTTCGTGCGTGGCGATATGCGCTGCTTCGACCGCAATCACCGCCTGATGCGGGCGCAAGAACGCACTGATCGCAATCAGGTTGGTCTGCGTGCCGCCCACCAGCAACTGCACGGCAGCCTGCGGTTGCGCGATGGCAGTGCGAATCAATGCCGCAGCACGTTCGCTATGCCGATCGGTGCCATAGCCGCCGTTCTGCTCGGCACTGGTTTGCACCAACGCCTGCAAGACGCGTGGATGCGCACCTTCGCTGTAATCGTTGCGGAAGCTGATGCGCACGGCGCTGCCCTGCCCGTCCATCACAGCCCCTTTGCGGCCTGGGCGACGGCGCGAAACAGCGCGCGCCCCTTGTTCATCGTCTCCTGCCATTCCAGGTCGGGGTCGGAGTCGTAGACCACGCCGCCGCCGGCCTGCACATACAAATAGCCGTCCTGGATGACCGCGGTGCGGATGGCGATGGCGGTGTCGGCATCGCCGTGCCAGCCGATGTAGCCGACTGCACCGGAGTAGACGTTGCGCTTGACAGGCTCCAGCTCGCGAATGATTTCCAGCGCACGAATTTTCGGCGCGCCGCTGACGGTACCTGCGGGGAACGTGGCGCGCAGCACGTCGCTGTAATTGAGGCCGGCCTTGAGCGTGCCGGTAACCTCGCTGACGATGTGCATGACATGGCTATAGCGTTCGATGACGAACTGCTCACCCACCTTGACCGTGCCCGGTTCGGCAACGCGGCCGACATCATTGCGACCCAGATCGATCAGCATCACGTGCTCGGCGCGCTCTTTCGGGTCGGCCAGCAATTCTTCTTCCAGCGCCTTGTCCAACTCCGGCGTTGCGCCACGCGGGCGGGTGCCGGCGATCGGGCGCACGGTGACCACGCCATCGCGCAGCCGCGCCAGGATTTCTGGCGACGAGCCGACGACTTGGGTGCCGCCGACATCCAGAAAATACATGTACGGCGAGGGATTGAGCGCACGCAGCGCGCGATACACATCCACCGGGCGCGCACGGAACGGTACACGCAACCGCTGCGATGGCACCACCTGGAAGATATCGCCGGCGCGCACGTATTCCTGCGCCTTGCGCACCACTGCGTGGTACTCCTCGCGGGTGAACGAGGAATGGAAATCCGATTCGTCGATGGCATCGGAAATCTGCGCCTGCGGATACCCGGCGCCGCCCTGACGCAGGCGATGCGCCAGCTCGTCCAGTCGGCGGTTTGCGCGCACATACGCCTGCGGCTGACGCGGGTCGGCATGCACGATCAAATACAGCCGGCCCTTGAGATTGTCGAACACCGCCAGCTCTTCGGAGAGCATCAGCAGGATGTCGGGCGTGCCCAGTTCGTCGGGCTTGTCGCCACTGCCCAGACGCGGCTCGATATACTGGATGCATTCGAAGCCGAACCAGCCCACCAGCCCGCCGGTGAAGCCGGGCAAGCCATCGAGTTGCGGCACCGAATGCTCGGCGCGCAGCGCGTCGACTTCGGCCAACGGGTCGGCGACGTCGCGGGTATCGATGACTTCGCCGTGTTCGCTGACTTCCAGCGTGTGGCCGCGGAAGCTGTACACGCGCCGCGCCGGCAGGCCGATGATGGAATAGCGACCGAAGCGCTCACCGCCTTCGACCGATTCGAACAGATAGGTGTAAGCGCCGTCGGCGAGCTTCAGATAGACCGAGAGTGGCGTGTCCAGGTCGGACAGCACTTCGCGGACAACGGGGATACGGGTGTGACCTTCAGCGGCTTGGCGCTGGAACTGCTCTGCAGTGATCAAGACGACTTTCCTTCCGGGACTCTGTGGCGGGGCGGACGACGGCAACGGGCCACCATCGCCACCAGCGGCGAGCGGAAGAGAAGGAGCGTGGGGTCGTCAGGCGGGACACGTGGCTACTGTAGCGCAAGTGCCGCTTCAGGGCAGCAGGTGCGCGGGCGAATGCGGTGCGAATTGCGAAGGCGCGTTGGGTAGTGTTGGGTGGGGGTTGGATGTTGTAGTCAGCGCATCTCGACGCGGATGGGTATCAAGTCCGGGCAACGCGAGCCTGTCGTTGCGCGCCTGTTGCACTGTTGGCAGCCACTGCCCTGGGCAGTCGAAGGGCGAGGTATCTCTAGTGTCGGCATCGGTGTCGGCGCAGGGACCCTCACCCCAACCCCTCTCCCGGGGGGGAGAGGGGCTCTGAGCGGCGCGCACTGCAGGTCGTTGTGCGCCTGTTGCGCTGTTGGCAGCCACTGCCCTGAGCCGTCGCAGGGCGAGGTGCCTCTAGTAGTGTCGGCATCGGTGTCGGCGCAGGGACCCTCACCCCAACCCCTCTCCCGGGGGGAGAGGGGCTCTGAGCGGCGCGCACTGCAGGATCAGGTTTTCCAAATCCCACATTCGACTTCCCAATCCCCAATCCCGACTCCCGACTCCCCAATCACCGCGCTCACGCACTCAGCAACGGGCAATCCACCGGCAAATGCATCCTCAGCCGCGCCGGGACGCAGTCGATATGGAAATGCAGCGAGGTTTCCGGTTCGCCATCCAGGTTCAACGTGAGCGGTTGATGCGAGACGATTTCCAGCCATGGCAGGCGCGCGCGCACGGCGACGCGTTCCAACGCCGCCTGCTTGCCGCTGGTGACCAGGGTCCCGAGCGTGGCGGCCACCTCGCCATTGAGCGCGGGCACGATGGTGACGTCGAGCAGGCCATCGTCGATCACCGCTTCCGGGCACAGCGCCTGGCCGCCGCCGGCCTGGCGGCCGTTGCCCAGACCGAGTGCGATGAACTCGCCTTCCCAACTGAAATCCGGACCTGAAAAGCGGGCACTGATTGGGTCGATCCGGCCCAGCCGCGACATGCCGGTAATCAGGTAGGCCAGGCCACCGAGCATTTTTTTGAGACCGTCGTCGGTTTCCACGGTGACCTGGGTGCCGAAGCCGCCGCTGGCAACATTTGCGCACCAGTGCGGGCCGTGTGGGGTGTCCAGGCGCAGCAGATCGATCGCTTGGGCGGGGCGCTCGGCAATCAGGCTCAGCGCATCGAGCGGCTCGATCGGGATGTTGGCGGCCGTGGCGAAATCATTGGCGGTGCCCAACGGGACCAAGCCCAGCGATGGCAGGCTGGCGGCATCGCCGTCGTGGTGCGCGAGCGCGGCGGCCACCTCGCTCAAGGTGCCATCGCCGCCGGCCGCCACCACCGTGTGCACGCCATCGGCGACCGCTTCGGCGACATAGCGCTCGGCGTCGCCCTCTTCCCAGGTAACGCGTACCTCGAGCCGGACGCCGCGTTTGCGCAACTCCCCCACCGCCTCACGCAGGTCCAGATTATCGGTGGACTTGCCGTTGAGGATCAGACGCCAGTGGGACGGGGCCATGCGCGCTGCCGATGCTGTGAGAGTGGTGCATGCAGGCTAGCAGCGCGCCAATGGGTGGATCGTGAATACGTAATGCCACCGGGCTGTCATTGGCATGTCATCGATGACCCGGAGAGTAGAAGTCCATAGCAGGGACGACGGGCGGAGGCAGGATCAGCCTCCAATTTTCTTGAAGGCCGCTCCGGGTGGAGCGGCCTTCCTTTTGTGTGCGATGCCGGGCCTGGAGCGGCCAAGCAAGACGACTGCGCTCAGCGTCAGGCGGACGTGGCATTGCGCGGAACGGCACCGACCACGCGCACATTCCGGCTCTGAATGCGCCGTCCACCTCCAGCTGTCGACTGCTCGCGACAATCTGTCAGCCGCTCTTAACCGCCTGCGGCAAATGCGGCCAGGCGCTCGCCATCGAGCCGGTATACCGTCCAGCCGTCCATCGGGCGGGCGCCGACGGCTTGGTAGAAGTCGATGGCCGGTTGATTCCAGTCCAGCACCGACCATTCGAAGCGCCCGCAGCCGCGCTGCACCGCCAGCTGCGCCAGATGCCGCAGCAGCGCCAGACCGGCGCCCTTGCCGCGCGCTTCCGGGCGCACGAACAGGTCTTCCAGATACAGGCCGTTGCGGCCCAGCCAGGTCGAGTAATTGAAGAAATACACCGCAAATCCCAGTGCCTGGCCATCGTGCTCGCAGATCAGCGCATGTGCGGTGGCGCCCTCGGCGAACAGGCTGGCACGCAGATCGTCGGGGCTGGCCTTGACCGCATCGGGCTCGCGCTCATAGACCGCAAGTGCGGTGATCAACGCATGCAGCAGCGGTACGTCATCGGGCGTGGCGCTGCGAATCTGCAGCGTGGTCGCACTCATCGCACCGCATCCACCGCTGCGCGCATCTGCGCGATCACATCGGCATAGTCGGGCGCGTTGAAGATCGCCGAGCCGGCCACGAAGGTATCGGCGCCGGCGGCGGCAATCGCGCCGATATTGTCGGCCTTGACCCCGCCATCGATTTCCAGGCGGATCGGCTTGCCCAGCGCGTCGATCTTGCTGCGGATGGCGCGCAATTTATCCAGTGCCGACGGAATGAATGCCTGCCCGCCGAAGCCGGGGTTGACCGACATCACCAGCACCAAGTCCAGCTCCGGCAGCACCCAATCGAGAATATCCACCGGGGTGGCCGGATTGAGCACCAGCCCGGCCCGGCAGCCGTGCGATTTGATCAGCTGGATGGTGCGGTGCACGTGGCGGCTGGCTTCGGGATGGAAGCTGATGGTGGTGGCGCCGGCCTCGGCGAAGTCCGGCACGATGCGATCCACCGGCTCGACCATCAGGTGCACGTCGATCGGCGCGGTGATGCCGTGCTTGCGCAGCGCCTGGCACACCATCGGGCCGATGGTCAGATTGGGCACGTAATGGTTGTCCATCACGTCGAAGTGCACCCAGTCGGCGCCAGCCTTGAGGACGTTGTTCACTTCTTCGCCAAGACGGGCGAAATCGGCGGACAGGATGGACGGGGCGATCGCCGTCGATTGCATGGGCAGCTCGTAGGAAGACGGAAACCCCATTGTCGCAACCCCTGCCCGACGAGGAAAGGCGTGCATCCGTGGCGGGCCCAGCTGCGTATGCACTTGACCGGCGCAATGCGCCCGATTTGAGGAGACTCCATGAAAACCACCCCGCTCGCCTCCGCCGCCATCGTGTTGCTGGCCCTCGCTCCGTCCGCCTGGGCGCAAACCGGCCCGGCCGACTGGTCCGGCTTCTCCATTGGCGCCAATGTGGGCGGTGCCGATCCTGCCGGCGTGTCCGGCGGCCGTTTCGGCTTCGATACCAACCTGGATGGCCGCGACGGCGACCAGGTCAGCACCGCCACCGGCGCCGATGCGTTCTCGCCGGGCTTCTGCGGCGGCGCGGCGGCCGGGCGCACGCCGGCCAGCGGCTGCAGCAAGGACAAGGGCGGCGCCGAATACGGTGCGCGGCTGGGCTACGACTGGCAGGCCGGCAACTGGGTCTACGGCGTGGTGGCCGAGTACACCCGCAACGACATCCGCGACAGCGTCAGCGCCTTCAGCACCACGCCTGCGCTGTACACCTTCACCCGCCAGCTCAACCGCACCGCCGCGCTGCGCGGCCGGATCGGCTATGCATTCGGCGCGCAGGGCGATTACCTGGCGTACTTCACCGCCGGCGTGGCGCGCGGCGAGTTCGACCACAGCTTTGCCAGCAGCAACACCGCCAACAGCTTCACCGGCAGCGGCGGCGATAGCGCCGATGGCTACCAGGCTGGCGTGGGCCTGCAGCGTCGTTTGAGCGACTATGTCTCGGTGGGCGTGGAATATCTGTTCACCCGCCTGCAGGACGAAGACACCCGCGTGCGCGTCGGGCCAGGCACCGCGCCTGCCACCAACCCGTTCCTGCGGGTCAATCCGGCCGGTACCGACCTGCGTCGCACCGACACCGACTTTTCGACCAATGCAGTGCGGCTAACGGCGACATATCGCTTCTGATACAGGGCTGACGGCAGCGCCACCTGGGCTCGGCCTGGGTGGCGCTGTTTCTATTTGGGATGGGCAGCGGCCCTGCTTGCTACGACCTGTTGAACGCGCAATGCGTTCACCTCTGCCACTCAGCGCTTGCGCAGCCGCTGGATCCGGTCGTACGCGGCGTTGATCTGACTGGCTTTTTTCTCTGCCTGGCGGCGCGCCTCCGGCTCGGCGTTGATGACCTTGTCCGGGTGATAGCGCGACATCAGCCGGCGATAGGCCAGATCGATCTCGGCCGTGGTCGCGTCCGGCTCCAGTCCCAGGGCTTCATACGGGTTTTCCGCGCGCCGCTTGAACCAGCCGGCATCCACCGCGTGCCCGATGGCCAGGCCGATCATCAGCCCCACGAATGGCGCGCCGCGGAACAGCAAGGCGCCGGCCAATGCGCCGAGCAATTTTCCGTACCAGGACATGAGCAATCGGGGGTGGCAAGGCGGGCTGGCGATCTTACCCGAACGCCCGCCCGGCCTGGCTGACGGGCCGTCCACAACCGGTGCACGGCAGCCGCCAATAAATCCAGCGGGGCGCGCCGAAGCGCCGTACACTACGCGGCCCGCTGCCCACCCGCGGGCCCGCCGGGTCCCGGGGACAGCGTCATAGCGACGTCCTTAGGAGTGCCTGTGTCGACCACGCTGTTGCAATCCGATCTGCCCGGCCTGCCGTTGCGTCATCGTGGCAAGGTCCGCGATGTCTTCGATATTCCCCGCGACCGCCTGCCCGCCAACGCGCCGCCCGGCGACTATCTGTTGATGGTGGCCACCGACCGCCTGTCCGCGTTCGATGTGGTGTTGCCGGACCCGATTCCCGGCAAGGGCGAGATGCTGTGCCAGGTCTCCAATTTCTGGTTCCACAAGACCGAACACCTGATGCCCAACCACCTGGTCAACATCGCGGTGGAGCAGGTGCTGCCCGAGGGCGTGGACCCGGCGCTGTACGCCAAACGTGCGGTGGTCACGCGCAAGCTCAAGCCGGTGCCGGTGGAAGCGATCGCCCGCGGCTATCTGATCGGTAGCGGCTGGAAGGACTATCAGCGCACCGGCAAGGTCAGCGGCATCGAATTGCCCGACGGCCTGCGCCAGGCCGAGAAACTGCCCGAGCCGATCTTTACCCCGTCGACCAAGGCCGCCGTGGGCGACCATGACGAAAACATCGACTTCGATGCGATGGTCAAGACCGTCGGCGCCGAACTGGCCGAACGCGTCCGCGATGCCACCTTGCGCATCTACCGCTTTGCCGCGGATTTTGCCGCCGAACGCGGTATTTTGCTGGCCGACACCAAGTTCGAATTCGGCACCGACGCCGATGGCCGCCTGTACATCATGGACGAGATGCTGACCCCGGATTCGTCGCGCTACTGGCCGGCCGATCAGTACGAAGTGGGCACCAGCCCGCCAAGCTACGACAAGCAGTTCGTGCGCGATTATCTGGAGACGCTGGACTGGGGTAAGACCGCACCGGGCCCGAGCCTGCCGGCCGACGTCATCGACCGCACACGCGCCAAATACGCCGAAGCGCTGCAGCGGCTGGCCAATATTTCGGTTGATTGATGAGTTAAAGCCCCAAGTGCGGGGCTTTAGTCTTTGCGGTCGCCGATCATCGGTGTCGGCACTGGAGATACCGGTAACGCGTCGATCGATAATGCGCGCATGAAACAGGGCAATGCGCGCATTTGATGATGTGCGAGACTTCTCCCAGCGAACTGTTTCAGCCGTGTTCAAACCCAGCAGCCAGGTTTTGACGATGTCGCGTTCTTCAACTAATCGCCTCACGCCATTGTCTCGAGTCATGCTGCCTGCGCTGTTGTTCGCAGCGATGGCATGCAGCGCTGGCGAGCCGATTGCTACGCAGGCCGCAGAACGCGCCTTTCCTGCAGCACCTGCAGCGGTTACTGCTGTCGGTCAGCCATTCGCAGCGATGATCAAGGCAAGCGGCGTAACGTGTGCCAATCCACTCTCAGGCACAGGCTGTACGGCAGGCAATATCGATGCAGGCGATTTTTACGATGTGGAGCTGCTACCGGAGTGCGGTGACACAGGATTCTTCGCAGGCGTCGCGCGTGCAACGGGCGCCGACATACTTGATGCCGTGCCAGCCACGGGCAGCACTGCAACCACCACTGCTCGCCTGGCACAAGGTCAACTCGTCTGCGTGCAAGGCATCGCCCGCACCGGGCAGAATCCGCGCTATTACTACGTGATCGCAATCCCGGCGAGCAGTGTCGCTGCGTGCAAGAACGCGACGCTGTGTGAAACGTATGGCGACAGGCCGATCAAACGTTTGAAGCCAACGGGCGGCGCGGCCTGTCGGCCCGCTGCGCAGGGCCGCTATGTCGGCGACTGTGCACAGGGCTGGGTGGATGCAGATGCGCTGGACGTTTTCTCGAACGGGATTTAGGGCGGTTTATAAAACGTAGCGAGTCGTCGTCAGGCGGGTGTGGACGGCGCGCTCAAAACCGGAATATGCGCGTGGTACACGCTGCACTGAGCACCGGCCACGCTCGCCTGGCGATAAGCGCAGGAGTTTTGTCAGCCGCTCTAAGTTACGTTCCGCACATCGGGGATGCTAAGAGGAGCGCAATGCGCATGTGCGCCGACAGATATGTCCCGGGGACACACTGATTCGATCAGCGGAGCCTGCGTGCCGTATCGGAACGGCCGCATTCCTCGAAACCACGGCTGCGTGCTCGCGGCGTTGCGCAGCCTCTTCACTAGCGCCGACGCTCCGACTGCAGGATCTTCACACACTACAACCGGGCCGCCGATAGAATCTCGCCGCGCGCATGCTGCCCCGACACGATCAGGAGGATCCCATTGGCTAGTTACCGTACTACCCTGACCGTCCTGGTATTGAGCTTGGCGCTTGCGGCCTGCTCCGCA
Source organism: Xanthomonas sp. Leaf148 (assembly GCF_001423585.1). Classification (GTDB taxonomy): domain Bacteria; phylum Pseudomonadota; class Gammaproteobacteria; order Xanthomonadales; family Xanthomonadaceae; genus Xanthomonas. The sequence goes on from NZ_LMOP01000012.1 coordinate 139,406, forward strand.
CAGGCGCCACCGGCAGCCTCAGGCTCGCCGACAGCCGCCACGCCCGCGACCACCGTCTCAGCCACCGCGCCGGCACCGGCAGCGAGTTGCCCGGATACCGACTTCTCCGCGTTCTTGAAGCGCTTCAGTGCAGAGATCGCTGTGCAGGAGAAGGCTACCGCCGATCCGCTCACCATGGTCCAGCTAGACCCGGAGGCGCAGCCCGAGCCGGCACCGGTGACGCGCGAGGTCCCGCTTGCCAAGGTCGAGTGGCCGGTCATCCCCAACCTGGACGCTGTCCGCAACGGCGGCCGCGAAGTCGCCGTCTCCGAGGACGCTGGCGGTCGCCAGGTACTGGTCCGCACACCGAACACCGGCGACCAGCAGGTCTACCATTTCGCTCAGCGTCCGTGCTGGACGTTGGTCAAGGTGGACGACCAGTCGCTGTAACTCGGCAGCCGGTAGAGCCCACGCGGCGGACGTTACAGACGGACGCGTTAATGCAGCTTTCGACGCTACGTAAGCCGCCGGCAGGCGTTCCGATGGATCGGGCACAGGGGCGAGATACTTTGATGAGACCTCCAAGGAGGCCAACCAATGCGACGTGACACGTTTCTGTTACCTGTGCTCGCTGCGACGCTGTGCTTGTCCGCCTGCGGCGACAAACCGATGTCCGCAACGAGTGCCCCAAGCGCGCCGGCGGCGGCGGCGGCGCCCACTCCCCAACCTGCTGTTTCAGCGGAAGCGGTCCGACCAGGACAAAACGACATGATCAAGGAATGCCGCGGCATGCGTCTGCAATTGAGCGCACTGCCTTCACAAGACGCAACTTCCACCAGGACGCGGGTGGACATGGAGCGCGAGGGCCAACGCCAGACCTTGCCGGCACCTGCCGAGATGGCGGAGTACACGCCCGTCGGGATTGGCTGTGCGGAAGATGGCAAGGGGACCGCCTACGCTGTCGTCCAGTATGGCGAGCTGCCCTATGGTTGCGAATTCTGCGAGTGGTTCTTCCTCTACGACCCCACAGGGAAACTGCTCAATCACGCGACCCCGCCGCTTCTCGAGCAGGACGGCCAGCAGAGCCCGAACAACGACGACTACGAACACATGCTTGAACAGCTGGGGTTGAAGCACCCCGAGCTATTGCCGTTCCAGTCTTGACTGGAACAAGAGATGCGCATGCACCGTCACGGATTTGGTGCATGGCGAATGAAGTACGCAGTACGCAGTACATGGAGCAACACCCCCGACACGGAAGAATCTGTCTCATAGAAAGGAACGCACATCATGACCGACGATACGATCTACACCGACATGGTCCAGCCCCGCGGCGCTGGATACAGCAGCGACAGAATCAAAGCCTGGAGCCATTATCGCGAGCCCATCGACAGCACCGATGGCCGGCTGCACGGCGAGTCCCGGCGCTGGGGCGATGCCAGTCCACAGACCCAATCCAGAGTGATCGACAGCCTGATCGATTCCTCGCGGGATGCCGGGCTTTCCGCGCGCGAGACCGCTTACGTTCTTGCCATCGCCCGCGTTGAATCAGGCTTCAATCCCGATGCCGCTGCGGGCACGACGTCTGCCTCGGGCCTGGGTCAGTTCATTGACCGCACTGGCGCGCATTACGGGGTCAACGCGTCCAACCGCTTCGACTTGCAAACGCAGTCGCAGGCGTTGGTGCAACATTTTGTCGATAACCGTGACCTTGCGCGCAGCCGCGGCCAGGGTGAGGATTACATCTACAAGTATCACCACGATGGCCCTAGCAAGGATTATGGTGGCCTTGCGCTGTCGCGGCGCGAGATTGCCCCTCATTTGGACAACTACACCCAGTTTGTCGAACAGCGTCTTGCCCAGACCCAGGGCAATACCGTGGACCGGCCGGCACCGGCACCAGCGATGCACCAGGCCGAACCCAGCCATGACGCTCGCAGCAATTTTCAGCAAACGATGGAACGCATGCTGCCTGGTCAAGGCCGTACCGATCCGCATATCACTGGTCATTATGGAGAGCACCGCGGTAGCCACGGGCCGCACGGCGGCACCGACTTCAACTACCAGGGTGGCCAAACAGGCCGCAATTTGCAGCATCCGACCGTGCATGCGCCGATCTCCGGGACCGTCACCTTCGCAGGCGGCAACTACGGCACCGTCAAGATTCGCGATGCGCAGGGTAACTCGCACGAGATCCTGCACCTGGACGCACTTAAGGTGAAAGAAGGTCAGACGCTGTCCGCGGGCGATGCCATCGGCACGATGGGTGGACGCGGCCCTGACGGTAAGAGCCAGTACGCGCAGCATGTGCATTACCAACTGCGCGATGCCAACGGCAAGCTGACCAGTCCTGAGACGTTCTGGAATCAGGGCCATCAGCAGGAGTCCGGCGCTCGCCAATCACAGCCCGCCACACCGGCCGGCAATGGCACGCTGCGTCACGGCGAGCAGAGCGGCGATGTCGGCAAGCTGCAGCAGGACCTCAACCGCCTCGGCGTGCGCGATGCGCAGGGCAATCGGCTTGCCGAGGATGGACGCTTTGGCGACAACACGCGTGAGGCGGTGATGGCGTTCCAGAAGCAGCATGGGCTGCAGCAGGACGGTGTCGTCGGTCGCGATACGCGGACGGCGTTGTCGGCGCCTGCGGCGCAGATTGCGGCCAAAGCGGCCGACGCCCCGGTTGCGGCGCCGAAGGGTCCGTCGCTCAACGATGCATCGCATCCGGACCATGCGTTGCACACCGCGATTCGCACCAAGCTGCCGAGCATGATCTCCAACGAGACCGCGGCCAACGTCACTTTGCAGGCCAAGCAGAACGGCATCGACAGCGCAGACAAACTGCAAAGCGTGACGGTGCAGGACGGCAAGGCGTTCGTGATGGGGACCACGCCGGGCTTCCGTGCGGCGGTGGATCTGAACCAGCCTGCCCCGCCGTTGGAGCAGACCAGCGCACAGTTGCTGGCCGGCCAGTCGCAGCAGCAACAGGCGCACGAAGAGCAGCAAAAGGTCGCCATCGGCGGCCGCTGAGTTCTCGATACACGAAAAAGCCGGCCGGCCTGTATGGCCGGCTTTTTTGTATCTGCCTTTTCCCTGCACAGCGGTTTATGCACTCGGGTAGAAGTGAGATCTCACGCCTTTGACTGCTGACTTCATGCAGCCGCGTCATTCACCGTGATCGTCTGCTGCACGACCCGCATGTCGGCGCATCAATCCACGCAATCTGCCGAGCACGATAGAGAGGTTGCGCGGACGCAAGGTTGCGGGAGCTCTGCGCGCAATGGGACAGGTACATCTCTGCGATGCGGTCCGCAGCGCAAAGTGGCCGGGCGCACAGAACGCGATACATCCGTAATTTTTACTACTGTCCAGTTCGGGACTGTGCAAGCGTAGCTGCCGGCACCCGAGGTGCCATCGGCGACCGGCTGTCGGGGGGTACCGCCGGTCTTTGCATTGCACGTTTTCTGGAGAGAGTCGTCATGCAATTCCATGTACTGGGCGCGGCAATCTGCTGCGCGCTATCGTTTTCTGCTGTCGCTACGGCTGCTGATTTATCCACCACTGCGGCGGTATCGCGTGCGCAGTCCCTGCTGGGGAACAACGCTGCAGCGCTGGCCAATCGTGCGCCGGCCGATACCTTTATCGCACGCGACAGCATCGTCGATGCCGATGGCACCGAGCATGTGCGCTTCGATCGTACCTATCAGGGCTTGCCGGTCATCGGCGGCGATGTGGTGGTGCATTCGCGGCGCGGGGTGATGCGGCAGTTGAGTCAAACCATGGACACCAATTTACGTCCCAGCCTTCTGCCGGGCATCGATGCAGCCACCGCATTGCGCGTAGCTGGCGCGCAGTTCGATGTGCCGCAGGCTGCCGCGCCACGCGCCAGCCTTGCGCTGTACGCGCGCCAAGGCGCACCGCGATTGGTGTATGAGGTGATCTATAGCGGTATCAAACCCGATCAGACGCCGACCGAAATGCATTACATCGTCGATGCGGCCGATCAACGCATCCTCGAATCCTGGGACACGGTGCATACCGCATGCGCAGGCGGTACCAGTGCGGCCGGTACCGGGCGCTCGCTGTATGCGGGCAGCGTGGCGCTGTCGACCACGCGATGCAGCAGCGGATATGAGCTGACCGATCTGAGCCGCGGTGGCGGCGCCACTTACAACCTGCGCAATGCCACCTCCGGCAACGGTACCTTGATCACCGATGCCGACAACACCTGGGGCAACGGTGCCACCAGCGATGCAGTGACGGTGGCTGCCGACGCACACTTCGGCGTGGCGCTGACCTGGGATTACTTCAAGAACACCCACGCGCGCACCGGGATCGCCAACGACGGCAAAGGCGCGCGCAGCCGCGTGCATTATGGAAGCCGCTACAACAATGCATTCTGGTCGGACGACTGCTTCTGCATGACTTTCGGCGATGGCGACGGCAGCAGCCTGACGCCGCTGGTGTCGGTGGATGTGGCAGGCCACGAGATGACACACGGCGTGACCAGCCGCTCGGCACGGCTGGTGTATTCCGGCGAATCGGGCGGATTGAACGAGGCCACCTCCGACATCATGGGCAGCATGGTGGAGTACTACGCCAACAATCCGGCCGAGCCGGGGAATTACCTGATCGGCGAAAAAATCATCCCCGGCAACAGCAGCGGGACGCTGGCGTTGCGCTACATGTTCAAGCCGAGCCTGGATGGCGATTCGCCGGACTGCTACCGCAGCGGCATCGGCTCGCTCAACGTGCATTACAGCTCCGGTGTGGCCAACCACTTCTACTACTTGTTGGCCGAAGGCGCGGTAGTGCCGAGTGGTTTCGGTGCGGGCACCAGCTACAACGTGACCCCGGCCGGGCTGGTCTGCAACGGTAATACCGCATTGACGGCGATCGGCCGGGCCGCGGCCAGCCGTATCTGGTATCGCGCACTCACCGTCTACATGACGTCCTCCACCAATTACGCGGCAGCCCGTCGAGCGACGTTGAGCGCGGCCACCGATCTGTATGGCGGCACCTCCACGCAGTACCGCGCGGTTGCAGCCGCCTGGAGTGCGGTGTCGGTCAACTGATGCTGTCCGGGCCTCCCCACGCCATTGAGGCGTGGTGGGGCCCGGTTGCCGGCAGAGCGCCACTGCGGCCGTTCGCACGCGTATGCTTGGAGTCATTCCTGGGAGGGAACATGACCGAACGCACCGCGACCGCGCGACCGATCGAACGCTATTTCGCCAGCTATTCCAATGATCACCGCAACGACACCAATCAACTGATCCATGTGGTGGCCGTGCCGGCAATCCTGTGGTCGGTGGTGGGGCTGCTGTGGTGCATTCCGGTGGGCGGCACCTGGTTCAGCAGCGGCGTGTGGGCGGCGTTGTCGATGTTTGCAGCGTGGTCGTACTACAACCGGCTGTCGCGCCCGCTCGGGCTGGGCATGCTGGGCATCTTCTTTTTCTTCGGCTGCCTGTGCCGGTTGATCGAAGGCCGGATCGGGCTGACTGGATTGTTCGCCACCGCGCTATCGGTGTTCGTGCTGGCGTGGATTGCGCAATTTGTCGGCCACAAGATCGAAGGCCGCAAGCCGAGCTTTTTGACCGATCTGACCTATCTGCTGATCGGGCCGATCTGGGTGCTGGCCAAGGTGTATCGGCAGTTGGGTTGGCGCTACTGAGTCCGGCGCAGGCCCGACAGATGCAAGGCCACGCAGCTGTCATCCCGTTTAAAGCGGCTAACAAAACGACTGAGCTCCCCGCCAGGCGGGTGCGGCCGGTGTTCGATGCTCGATGCAGCATATGCCACGCGCACCTTCCGGTTCTGAGTGCGCCGTCCGTACCCACCTGACGACTGTTCGCTACGGTTTATTAGCCGCTTTTAGTCGCGCGTGAGCACTGCGACTGTCGGCGCGTCGAACCCGTTATGCGCTGCTCAACACTGCGACCGGACGCGCGCAATCGCTTACTCGCCAATACCGAGCTCTTCGGGCAGCGGGCGGAACGCGCGCGGGGCATAGCCGAAATCGCGACGTGCCGGCTCCAGGTCGAACACCAGATCGTCGCGCATGCGTTGCAGCGCCGCCGCGTTCATGCCACGCAGGCGGCCCAGGCGTTGCGCTGCAGTCAGCGCCAACCCGAACAGGCTTGGTGGCACCTGATAGAGCCGCGCCGGCCGCGGCAGCGCCTCCAGCACCCGCTCCACCATCTGCGTGTAGGCCAGCACTTCGCCGCCGCCCACCGCGTAGCTGCGTTGCTGGGTCGCCGCTTGTCCGATCACCGCCAGCGCCGCGCTGGCCAGATCGTCCACATGCACTGGCTGACGCAAACCGGTGGCATTGGCGGGCAGCACGAAGGCGCCGGTGCGCTGCGCCAGACCGGCAATCTGGGTGAGCGTCTTGTCGCGTCCGGCACCGTAGACCAGGGTCGGGCGCAGTACGGTGGCGGTGGCGCCGCGCGCCATGGCCGCAGAAAACAACGCCTGTTCGGCATGCGCCAACCGTTGCGCCACGTCGCGCTCGGCCGCATCGATCGAATGCTCCTTGACCTCCACGCTGGTCGAACCGAACGCCACGATGCGCGGCGCGGCGACCGGGTTTTCGGCATACCAGCGGGCGAAGTGGTCCAGCGGTCCGCAGCTGAAGATCACCTCGAACGCCTCGCCCGCGGCGGCCGGCACGGCCAGATCGCCTTGCCGCCAGATCAACCCGGAGCGTGCTGCGCGCGGCTGCCGCGACCATGCCGTTACCTGCCAGCCGCGGCTCAACAGCCGGGTCAACAGGCGCTCACCAATCTGCCCGCTGCCGCCGAACACCAGGGCGCGCGGCGCAGACACAGCGGTGGATGGAGCGGGATGGGCAGCGGTCACTGGAAAACTACGCGGTGTTGAATGACAGCAGCATACCGAGTCCCTCACGCCGATGCGCCTGCCGTTTGGCGGGTAAGTCCTCGTATGCACGCCACCGGCGTTGACACGGGCGTCAGTCAACGTTTTGTTAAACTCTCTGGCCTGCTCGCGAATCTTGTGTTCCCTGCATGCCTTTTCCGCTGGAAATTCTGCTGGCGCTGCCCTTCGTGATGGCCGCCGCCGCTGCGCTGTTCGCGCGCGCGCCACGTTCGCTCACTGCGTGGTTAGCCGCGGCCGCGCCGTTGGCCGGCTTGCTGGTGCTTGCCAGCTTGACCCCGGCAGTGCTGCGCGGCGAGGTGATCCGCAGCGAGCATGCGTGGTTGCCGCAGATCGGGTTGATGTTCTCGCTGCGGCTCGATGGGCTGGCCTGGATGTTCGCGTTGCTGGTGCTGGGCATCGGCGCGCTGGTGGTGATGTATGCGCACTACTACCTGAGCGCACGCGATAGCGCGTCGCGCTTCTTCGCCTATCTATTGCTGTTTATGGGCGCGATGCTCGGCATGGTGCTGTCGGGCAATCTGCTGTTGCTGATGGTGTTCTGGGAACTCACCAGCATCAGTTCGTTCCTGCTGATCGGGTTCTGGTCGCACCGCAAGGATGCGCGCGAGGGCGCGCGCATGGCGTTCGTGCTGACCGCCGGCGGTGGGCTCGCACTGCTGGGCGGTGTACTGATGCTCGGCCGCATCGTCGGCAGTTTTCAGCTGGATGCGGTGCTGGCCGCAGGCGACGTGATCCGCGCCAGCCCGCTGTATCCGTATGCGTTGGGATTGGTACTGCTGGGCATCTTTACCAAGAGCGCGCAGTTTCCGTTCCACTTCTGGTTGCCGCATGCGATGGCCGCGCCCACCCCGGTGTCGGCGTATCTGCATTCGGCCACGATGGTGAAGGCCGGGGTATTTTTGCTGGCGCGCCTACACCCTGCGCTGGCCGGCACCGATCTGTTTTTTTACACCGTCACCAGCATCGGCGCGATCACGCTCTTGCTGGGTGCGTGGTACGCGATTTTCCAGCACGACCTCAAAGGCGTGCTGGCGTACTCCACCATCTCGCATCTTGGTCTGATCACGATGCTATTCGGCCTGTCGACACCGATGGCGGTAGTGGCGGGCGTGTTCCACATCCTCAACCACGCCGTCTTCAAGGCGTCGTTGTTCATGGCCGCGGGCATCATCGACCATGAAACCGGTACGCGCGACATGCGCAGGTTGGGCAATCTGCGCCGCTTGATGCCGTTCACCAGTGCGTTGGCGATCATCGCATCGCTGGCGATGGCCGGCATTCCGCTGCTCAACGGCTTCCTGTCCAAGGAAATGTTCTTTGCGGTGGCGCTGGACACGCAAGCGCCGCAGCTGATGCGCATTCTGGCGAGTATCGCAGCGTTGCTGGCCGGCCTGCTCGGCGTGGCTTACAGCCTGCGGTTCGTGCACGACACGTTCTTCGGCGACGGCCCACGCGCGCTGGAGACCACGCCGCACGAGCCGCCGCGCTGGATGAAGATCCCGGTGGAAGTGCTGGTGCTGATCTGCCTGGCGGTCGGCATCGTGCCGGCGTGGACGGTGGCGCCGGTGCTGCGCGCCGGTGCCAGTGCGATTCTTGGCGACCGCTTGCCCGATTACAGCCTGGCGCTGTGGCATGGCTTCAACTGGCCGCTGGCCATGAGCATCGCCGGCATGATTGGCGGCACGCTGTTGTACATGGCGATCCGCCGCATGCTGGATCTGTATGCGGTGCAGAACCGCTCGCCAGGCAAGGCGGTGTTTCACTGGAACCTGCGTGCGCTGTTTGCCGCCACCGCCCGCATGACCGATGCGGTCACCAACGGCAATTTGCAGCGCATGCTGATGTTGCTGGTGCTGAGCGCGGTGGTGGTGGCGCTGGTGCCGTTCCTGCAGGGCGGCACACTGCCGGCCTGGCCGGCGCCCACGCCGATGCCGTTGCTGGGGTGGACGGTGTGGCTGCTGTTGATCGCCTGTGCGCTGGGCAGCCTGTTCCTGTACAAGCAGCGCCTGCTGGCAGTGCTGGTGCTGGGCGGGACCGGGCTGGCGGTCAGCCTGACTTTCGTCTTCCTGTCCGCGCCGGATCTGGCACTGACGCAGTTGCTGGTGGAGATGGTGACGCTGGTGCTGATGCTGCTGGCGATGAACTACCTGCCCGAACGCTCGCTGCCCGAGCGCGCGCGGCTGCGCAAGATCCGCGATGTCTGCATCGCGATCGTGGGCGGCGCCGGTCTGGCCGCGTTGTCGTACACCTTGATGACGCAATCCAGCCACACGGTTGCCGGCGAACTGCTGCAACGCGCAGTGCCCGAGGCGTATGGCCGCAACGTGGTCAACGTGATCCTGGTGGATTTCCGCGGTTTCGACACCTTTGGCGAGATCACCGTGTTCGCGATTGCCGGGTTGGTGGTGCATGCGCTGTTGCGACGCTCGCGCATGGCACCGGAACGCAACATGCCGGGGCCGGCGACCCGCTTGCCGGTGCCGGCGGATCTGGCGCAGATCATGTTCCCGCTGACCTTGACGGTGTCGCTGTTTCTGTTCCTGCGCGGGCACAACGCACCCGGCGGCGGCTTTATCGCCGGGTTGGTGCTGGCGGTGCCTTTGCTGATGCAGTACGTGATTCAGGGCGCCGCATCGGTGGAGTCGCGCTTCGGCTTCGACTACATCCGGCTGATCGGCATCGGCTTGTTGTGCGCATTGCTCAGCGGTGCCGGGTCGCTGCTCTTCGGCTTGCCGTTCTTGAGCAGCGGGCACGTCAACATACCCTTGCCGCTGTTGGGCGAGCTGGAACTTGCCAGCGCGCTGGGCTTCGATATCGGTGTGTATCTGGTGGTGTTTGGTGCGGCGATGTTGATGCTGTCGATGATGGGCACGATCAAACCGTCGCGTACGCGCAGTTCGCAGCGCGGCGAGATCGACCCCACCCAACGTTCGACACGCACCGCGGAGCAGCATTGATGGAATTGGCAATGGCAAGCGCGATCGGCGTCCTCACCGCATTGGCGATCTATCTGCTGCTGCGCGCGCGCAGCTTCGATGTGATCCTGGGGATGACCTTCCTGTCGTATGCGACCAATCTGCTGATCTTCGCCGGTGGGCGGCTGCGCAGCGGCCAGCCGCCGGTCTTGCGCGACGGCGTGCCGGTGGACCTGCAGCACTACACCGACCCGTTGCCGCAAGCGTTGGTGCTGACCGCGATCGTGATCGCGTTTGCGATGACGGCCGTGAGCCTGGTGCTGGCGATCCGTAGCCGCAGCGATAACGGCAGCGACCATGTGGATGCGCATGAAGATGCCGCCACCGGCATGGACACGCGGCAGGCGCGGCGATGAATCATCTGCTGATCCTGCCGATCCTGATTCCGATGCTGGGTGCATCCGCATCGCTGTTCGTCGAGCACCGCCGCTATGGGCCGCGGGTGCAGCGCAGCGTGGCATGGGTGAGCATGGCGTTGCTGGCGGCTGCGGTGATCGCGTTGTTTGCACGTGCCGCCGATGGCGGCGTGCTGGTCTATCTGCTCGGCGACTGGCCGGCGCGGCTCGGCATCGTGCTGATGGGCGACCGGCTGTCTGCCTGGATGCTGTTGACGACATTGATCCTGGGCGCGGCGTGCCTGCTGCATGCCTGCGCCGGCTGGGACCGGCGCGCGCCGCACTTCCATGCCTTGTTCCAGTTCCAGCTGATGGGCTTGAACGGCGCGTTTCTGACCGGCGACATCTTCAATCTATTCGTGTTTTTCGAAGTGATGCTGATCGCGTCCTATGGGCTGCTGCTCAGTGGCGGGCGCGGCCTGCAGATGCGCGTCGGCCTGCACTACGTGGTGTTCAACGTGTGTGCGTCGACGCTGTTTCTGATTGCGCTGGGCTTGGTGTTTGGCGTGTTCGGCACGCTCAACATGGCCGAACTGTCGCAGCGCATTGCCGACCTGCCGGCGCAGGATGTGCCGCTGGCCAAGGCCGCATTGGGATTATTGCTGCTGGTGTTCTGCAGCAAGGCCGCCTTGTTGCCGCTGTACCTGTGGCTGCCGGAAACCTACTCGCGCGCGCCGGCCGCGGTAGCCGCGCTGTTCGCAATCATGACCAAGGTCGGGCTGTACGCAACGCTGCGCGTGTCGTCGCTGTGGTTCGGCGCCGGTGCCGGTGCGCTGCATGGCTTTGGCCGGCATGCGCTGCTGTGGCTGGGCATTGCCACGCTGCTGATGGCCGCCTTCGGGGTGATGGCCGCATCGCGACTGCGGGTGATGGTGTCGTATCTGGTGGTGTTTTCGGCAGCGACCTTGTTCATCGCCTTCTCGCTCGACGATGCGGGCGCACTGGGCGCGGGCCTGTATTACCTGCCGCACAGCAGCTTTGTGGCCGCGGCCTTGTTCATGGTGTCGGACCTGATCCGGCGCCGCCGCGGCACTGCCAGCGACCGCAAGGAAGTGGTGGCGCCGCTGCCGGGGCGGGCGATTCCCGGCACGATGTTCCTGATCGCCGCGATTGCGGTGGCCGGCCTGCCGCCGTTGTCCGGATTTCTCGCCAAGGCCGCCTTGTTGCAGCATGTGCCCGAAGGCCTGGTCGGGCCGGTCTGGGGCGCGGTTCTCGGCAGCAGCCTGCTGGTGGTGATCGGTTTGACCCGGGCTGGCGTGCGGCTGTTCTGGCGCGTGCCGGAGGCAGTGGAAGACACGCCCGCGCTGCAACCGCAGCGCCGCGGCCGCATGCGGCCAGTGGAGACCGCCGCCACGGTCTTGCTGCTGACCGGGCTGGTGGCGATGACGGTCGGTGCCGCGCCGCTGATGCGCTACACCGATGCCGCCGCCGCGCAGCTGCACGACCCCGGCGCCTATGTGGATCAAGTGCGCGCCACCACGCCGCAACGGAGGCAGCCATGAACGCGCGCGTCTCGTGGCGACAGCGCGTCTTTCCATCGGCGCCATTGAGCGTGACGGTCTTCGTGTTCTGGCTGTTGCTCAGCGACAGCTTCGGGCCGCAGCAGTGGGTGCTGGGCGCGCTGCTGGGCGTGGTGGTGCCGATCTTCGCCGCAAGGCTGGACCGCGAATTCGCCCGCATCGGCTCGTTGCGCTCGGTACCGCGCATGTTGCTGGTGGTCGCCGCCGACATCGTGCGTTCCAACATCAAGGTGGCCATCCAGGTGCTGGGCCCGGAATCGCGCATCCATCCCGGGTTTATCTGGGTGCCGCTGGATATCGCCAATATCCATGGCATTGCCGCGTTGACCAGCATGATCACGCTCACGCCGGGCACGGTGTCGGCGGCGTTGTCGGACGACCGCAAATATCTGCTGGTGCACGTGCTGCATCTGGACGACCCGGACGCGTTGATCGCCGAGATCAAGACCCGCTACGAAAAGCCTCTGATGGAGATCTTTCCATGACCGGTCACATGTTCATCGAATCGACCATCGTCATCTGCATGCACACGGTGGGCCTGGCCATCCTGATGGCGCTATGGCGGCTGCTACGTGGGCCGACGGTGCCCGACCGCATTTTGGCGCTGGATACGCTGTCCATCACCGCCATCGCCGAACTGATGCTGCTGGGCATGTATCTGGATTCGCCGATCTATTTCGAGGCCGCGCTGGTGATTGCGATGCTGGGCTTCGGCAGCACTGTGGTGCTGAGCAAGTACGTATTGCGCCGGGATATCGTCGAATGATCGCACTCACCGAATATCTGCTGAGCGCGCTGCTGCTGGTCGGCACCTTCTTCATCCTGATCGGCGCATTCGGGCTGGTCAAACTGTCGGATTTCTTCAAGCGGCTGCATGCGCCGACCAAGGCCAGCACGCTGGGCGTGGGCTGCGTGCTGCTGGGCTCGGTGGGCTATCACCTGTTCCTGGGCGTGGACCCGCAACCGCGCGAGCTGCTGATCACCGTGTTTTTGTTCATCACCGCGCCAATCAGCGCGCACATGATGGCCAAGGCCGCGTTGTCGTTGATGATGGAAGACCGCCCGGAAGTACCCAATCACGGCGACATGGAAAAAGAAGGCCTGCCAACGCCGGCCACCGAAGGCGATGTCGGCGAGAATGCAGAGACCGCCAAGCAGCATGAGCGGCCAGCGTCGGAGCGCTGATCTCGCGCGGCACCGGTAACGCGGGTGCGCGACGTGGCTTGGTTACACGCCGCGCATTGCCACAGTGACGCTGCTGCGGGCGCGATGGATGCCACGTGACTTCAGGGGTCGCGATGCGGCATCTGTGCGAATTGCAGAAAGCCGTACGCCGACGTCTGTGTTGCTAGCACTCCGGTAGACCTCGACCACTGCCCGTTGCATCGTGCATCCGCCACGCCCGTCGGCGGCTGAGCCAGCAAAGCATGGCCGATCCATTCGCCATATCGCTGCAGCGACGCCGACGCCGGCAGCGCCAGCGTGATCCATCCACCGTGCGCTGCTGCGCATGCGTATGCGTATGCGTATGCGTATGCGTATGCGGCGACAGGCCCACACCGACATGCGACGTGACGCGGAGCTCAGCCGCAGCCTTCCACATAATCGACTTGCGGCGCCTGCCCTACCCGCCAGCTGCTGACCGTGCCGCCGGCATCGGTCTCGAAGACCAGCGCAGACTGCGTCGCGGCATCGGCATGGCGCAGCGTCTGCGCACCGGGCAGGTATTTGTGCGGTTGTGCGTCCAAGCCATCGGGATACAGCGCGCGCAGCTGCGCCACCGTCATGCCGACCTTGCCGCCGCCGGGCGCGATTTCCTTCGGCTCGTTGGTCTGGTAACGCACCAGGTGATCGCCCTCGAACATGAAACCGAATCGACGCGCGTCATCGGCCCACTGCGGGCGCAGCAAGTAACACCCGCCATCGCTGGCGGCATCGCCGCGCAATTCGCCACCCCAGGCCGCGCGCGCCTGCGCAGCGTCCATGCCTAACCGCAGGTCGCCATAGCCATCCAGCCGTGCAAGCGTGGTGGGTTCCTGGCGCAGATGCGGCGGAAACGTGCCGGGCGGGGCGGTTGCCGGCGGCACCGCGTCTGCGGGCTGATCGTTGGCAGACGCGACCGCTGCATGCGCGGTATCGGCCGGCGCTTGCGCAGCCGGCGCATCGTCGCCGCGATGACAGCCAGCCACCATCAGCACCATACCTATCCAACCAAGCAGTCTGCGTGTCATCGATGCGCTCCGTTATGCGTTGGCCCAGCCTACACAGCCGGCATCGCGGCGATGTGCAGGGCACGGCAACCTGCCGTCGCACTGATGTCATCGGCGCTTCATTGGCAGCGGTCACGCTGTCGGCTTCGCAGGACTGCCGCCATGACCCCACGCAAGACCGAACTCGCCCTGACGGCACTGCAATCGCACCGCAGCCCACTGACGTTACTGCAGCGCCGTGCGCTGATCCTGGCCGATGGGCAGCGCAATCTGGCGACACTGGCGCTGTTGCTGGGCGACAGCGGAGCCGCGTTGGTGCAGACGCTGTGCGCGCTGGGGTATCTGACACAGGTTGAAGATGCGCCAGCCAGTGCATCGCGCTCGACCGCTCCGATGGTCGCGGTGATGCCGATTGCGGCGCTGTCTGCAGCGGTCCAGGCGCCGCCCGTTACTGCGCCCACCGAGGAAGATCTGCAACGCCTGCGCCGTCGCGCTGCCACCAACGCGCGCCTGTACCTGCTCGATATCCTGCAGTTGCAGCGCAACCCGGTGGCGATGGTGTTGCACCGGCAGTTGCAGGCCGCACGCGCGGAAGAGGAGATCGGCATCGCCATCAATACGGCGCTGCGTGAGCTTCCGCAGTTCACGTCCGCCTCGTATTCGCAACGCGTGCGCACCCGGGTCGAAGAGCTACTGCCGGATGCGTTGCAGGTCGCGTAATGCCGGCCGGCACGCGGATTCGATTCTGGAGCGCAGCACGCGGATGTCGGTGATGAACTCCAAGCGCTCGGTCATTTCCTGGCGATCGCCGAGACCGACGCTGCCTGCTGTTGTCGCAGTCCGTCGCAGCGGCGATGCGAAACCAATGGCGAAGAGCACGCCAGCACCCGCGTTGCGCTGAATGCACGTGGGCGTGCAATGGATGCCGGTGACGCGACGGCCGGCAGTGTCCGCGTTGGAAACGTTGGCCCCGATTGCACGCCATTGGAGGCGGCGCAAACCGGTTTGATCGGCACGCTTAGAGCGGCTATGGAGACTTAGCGTGCAGTCGCCGGGCCTATGTGGAAGCCGCACTCAGAACCGGAGTGCACGCGTGGTCCATGCCGCACCGAGCAACGGCCGCGTCCGCTTGGTGGTGAGCACAGTCATTTTGCTAGCCGCGCTTAGTCTGCCGGGCCAGACGTCGGCGCCTTGAACCCTGCACGCAAGCCGGACCAGCATTGCTGGTAGTCGCCTTGTCGATGGGTAGCCTGTAGCGCCTGCTGGGTGGGGCGCAATACCGCACGGGTTTCGAACATGAAAGCCATGGTCTCGGCGATGACATCCGGGCGCGACAGATCCGCCTGCGAGGCCTTGTCGAAGGTTGTCGCATCCGGGCCGTGCCCACTCATGCAGTTGTGCAGCGACGCACCGCCGGGTGCGAAGCCTTCGGCCTTGGCGTCGTAGACGCCATGCACCAATCCCATGAACTCACTGGCCACATTGCGGTGGAACCACGGTGGGCGGAAGGTATGCTGCGCCACCAGCCAGCGCGGCGGGAAGATCGCAAAATCCATATTGGCCGTGCCGTGCGTGTCGCTGGGCGAGGTCAGCACGGTGAAGATGCTGGGATCGGGGTGATCGAAACTGATCGAGCCGATGGTGTTGAAGCGGCGCAGATCGTAGCGATACGGCGCGTAATTGCCGTGCCAGGCCACCACGTCGAGCGGCGAATGGCCGATGTCCGCACGCCACAAATGGCCCTGGAATTTGGCGACCAGTTCGAATGCGCCTTCGCGCTGCTCGAAGGCGGCGTGCGGGGTCTCGAAGTCGCGCGGGTTGGCCAGGCCATTGCTGCCGATCGGGCCCAGGTCGGGCAGGCGCAACAAGCCACCGAAGTTTTCGCAGACATAGCCGCGCGCGGTGTCGTCGCGCAGCTCGACACGGAAGCGCACGCCGCGCGGAATCACGCCGATCTGCTGCGGCTCCAGTTCCAGCACGCCAAGCTCGGTGTGCACCCTCAGCCGGCCCAGCTGCGGCACCAGCAACAACTCGCCATCGGCGTCATAGAAAAAGCGATCATGCATGGAGGCGTTGGCCGCATACAGGTGCACGGCCACCCCGGTCATCGCCTCGGGGCCGCCATTGCCGGCCATGGTGTAGAGGCCATCGATGAAATCTGTCGGCGTGGATGGCAGCGGCAACGGACTCCAACGCAGTTGATCCGGCGGCACCGGCCCGCTGCCGAACGCGTTGTGGAGCTGCGACTGCTCGATCAAGGAGAAGCTGCCATGCACGGCCGCCGGGCGAATGCGGTACAGCCAACTGCGCCGATTTTGGCCGCGCGGTGCGGTGAACGCGGTGCCCGACAACTGCTCGGCATACAGCCCGTGCGCCACGCGCTGCGGCGAGTTCTGCCCGACCGGCAGGCTGCCCGGCACCGCTTCGGTAGCGAACTCGTTGCCGAAGCCGGTCATGTAGTGCTGCTGGTTGTGCATGGTGGCGCGTCCGGATGTTGCCCCCCCTCCTCGACCGCAGAAGGCTGGGCTTGGGGTGAATCAAGCCCCTCTCCCACCGGGAGAGGGGTTGGGGTGAGGGTACGGTGTAGCGGCCATCTTGAAGATTGTCTCGACCACCGCATCCAGCGAAAGCAATACATCGTTGTTCCAGAAGCGCAGCACTGTCCATCCCTTCGATTGAAGCCACCGCGTCCTTGCCTGATCGCTGAATGCCTGGTGCTGCGATCCATCCAACTCAATAATCAACCTGACTTCCACACAACAGAAATCCGCGATGTACGGTGGAACTGGATGCTGACGTCTGAACTTGAGGCCTTGCAGCTGATTGCTGCGGAGACAGCGCCAAAGCTCACGTTCTGCGTCCGTCAACTCTTTGCGTAATGCGCGCGCATGGGTGCGTGTGACAGTGGGTAATGGCGGTTTGATTTTCATCGCTCCACCGTACCCTCACCCCAACCCCTCTCCCGCAGGGAGAGGGGCTTTAACCACGTGCGTCTTCGTTGCCCTGTGTTGTCAGAAAAACACCTTGCCTGGGCGTACTGGATTGCTGCCACTTGCCTAACGCGTCGTCTCATCCGTACCGGAACTACATCCGACGTGACGAACAGACAAGCGTGACACCGCAACAATCTGCACCACTCCAAACTCGCGCCGACGCAGCTAATGGCAACAAGCACAAATCCCGAACGGCGAATCACCCATCCCTGCCCTCAAAGCACCCCGCGCTTGATCTGGTCGCGCTCGATGCTCTCGAACAGCGCCTGAAAATTACCTTCGCCGAAGCCTTCATTGCCCTTGCGCTGGATGATCTCGAAGAAGATCGGGCCGATGCTGTTGGTGGTGAAGATCTGCAGCAACTTGCGCTGCTTGGTGTCCACGTCCGCATCGATCAGGATCTTGTTGCGGCGCAGGCGCGCGACGTCTTCGCCGTGATCGGGGATGCGCAGGTCCACCACGTCGAAATAGGTGTCCGGCGTATCCAGAAAACTCACGCCGGCCTCGTGCATCTTTTCCACGCTGGCGTAGATGTCGTCGGTGAAGCAGGCGATGTGCTGGATGCCTTCGCCTTGATAAGCGTCCAGATACTCGTTGATCTGGCTCTTGGGGTCGGACGATTCGTTGAGCGGAATGCGCACGATGCCATCGGGTGCGGTCATCGCCTTGGACACCAGGCCGGTCTTGGCGCCCTTGATGTCGAAGTAGCGGATCTCGCGGAAGTTGAACAAGCGTTCGTAGTAATCCGACCAACGCTGCATGTTGCCGAAATACAGGTTGTGGGTGAGGTGGTCGATGAAGGTCAGGCCGAAGCCGACCGGGTGTTGGTCGGCGCCCTCGATGGGCTCGAAGTCGGCGTCGTAGATGCTGCCGGCATCGCCATAGCGATCCACCAGATACAGCATGCAATCGCCGATGCCCTTGACCACCGGTGCCGGCACCGCGCGCGTCTCTGGCTTGTTCTGCACCGCTTCGCCGCCGTTGCCCAGCACCGTCTGCAGCACGGTGTCGGCCGGGGTGCGGAAGCGGATGGCAAAGCCGCAGGCGCAGGGGCCATGCGCGGCCGCAAAATCGGCGGCAAACGAATCGGGGTCTTCGTTGAGCAGAAAATTGACCCCGCCCTGGCGATAGACGGTAATGGCGCGGCTGCGGTGCCGCAGCACCGCACTGAAGCCCATCTTGCGGAAATAGTCATGCAGTTGCGCGGCCTGGCCGGCCGGTGCGGCGAATTCGACGAATTCGAACCCGTCGATTCCCATCGGATTGTCGAAGGTGGTGACCTGCATCCCCGGATCAGGGCGGGCTACAGTGGTGTTCGGTTGTGCGCTCATCGTCGTTTCTCCACGCTAGGCGGCCCGCAGGGCTATGCGGGGTGGCAGAAGACCCGCGAGAATGCGCAGGCCACCCCTCGTTTGTAGTTGCAAATGAAACCAAAATCAAGACACAGTGCAACATGAGCGATCACGACACCTCCAACCCGCCGCAACATCCCGTGCTGCTCAACCTTGAGCAGTTCCTGCCATATCGCCTCAGCGTGCTGTCCAACCGCATCAGCGCCAACATCGCCAAGGTCTACGGCGACCGCTACGGCATGGCCATTCCCGAGTGGCGGGTGATCACCATCCTGGCGCTGTATCCGGGCTCGTCGGCCAGCGAGGTCTCCGACCGCACCGCGATGGACAAGGTTGCAGTGAGTCGCGCGGTGGCGCGGCTGCTGGAACGGGGCTTCATCCGCCGCGAGACCCACGGCGACGACCGCCGCCGCTCGATGCTGGCACTGTCGCCGGCCGGGCGCCAGGTGTACGAAACCGTCGCACCGCTGGTCAACGAAATGGAACAACGGCTGATGTCGGTGTTCAGCGACGAAGAACAGCAGTTGCTGGAACGCCTGATCGACCGGCTGGCCAAGGATGGGCTACCGCGCATGGCGGGCAAGGACTGAGCTTCGCTTTGCAGTACGGCAGCTGGCGTTCGTGCAGCGCTGCGATGATCGGGTTGGGCTCGGATACGGCCGCGCTGCCAGGCACGCGGCTGACGCCGATGTCGTTAGTGTGTTGCGCGATCGCTGCGGGCACTGCGTTATTGCAGGCAGCGATGCCCAACCTGCTCGCGTCATCGGGCATCGCATGCAACGGTCCATGCACATCCGCGTGGTCTTCGGACATTGCGCTCGACAGGTACCCACAAAAAACCCCGCAGCAGTGCGGGGTTTTTTGTGTGACGCATTCGCAGGGAATCAGGCTTCCGGCGGTGCCCACTGCTTGAGGAATTCGAACAGCTTCTTGCGATCGAAACCCTCGCCCTTGCGCAGCTCCGGGCTGGTCTGGGTGGTCAACAGCTTGCCGTCGTTGTCCAGCACCAGCAGCGACGGATAGTCGTTGAGTTGGGCAAACTGCGACAGGAACGCGGCGTTTTCGTTGGCCGCATCGCGATTGACCTTGACCACCACAAAGTGGGCATCGCGGAAGCTGCGCAGCTCGGCATCGCCGCCCATCAGCTCGTCCAGCGTCTTGCACGGCTCGCAGGCGGCGTTGCCCACGTTGAGCACGATGCGCTTGCCGCCGCGCTTGGCCTCGACCTTGGCCGTTTCCAGATCGGCGGCCGGATCGCGCGATGGGTCGTACTGCGCATTGAGCGCGGCCGCCGCCGCGATGTCGGCCGCGGTGGGCGTGTTGCCCGAGGACACCGGCTGGCTGGGGTCGGCACTGGGTGGCTTCTGCATCGACGTATCCAGCGGCCGTGGCGCTTCCTGTTGCTCGGCATGCTGCCCGCAGGCGCTTAACAGACCGGCCAGCAGCAGGCCACAGACAATGGGTTTGATCGGCATCGCTTTTCTCCTCACTTCACACCATGCATCAGTTTGTTGATCAGCGGCGCGATCAGGAACAGCAGCGCGCCGGCGCCCACCAGCGCCCAGAACCCGAAGGTATACCCGCCCAGCGCCGACGACACGCTCATGCCTTCGCTTCCGCTGACATGGCCGGCAAAGATACCCGAGAGGTTGTTACCGATGCCGGTGGACAAAAACCAGCCACCCATGCCGAAACCGACCAGGCGCACTGGTGCCAGCTTGGTCACCATCGACAAACCGATCGGCGACAGGCACAGCTCACCCACCGACTGGATGACGTAGACCATGAACAGGGTCCAGAACGGGATCTTGCCGGCATCGTTGACCAGGCTGGACAACGCAAACATCAGCAGCAGGAAGGCCAGGCCGTTGAACAGCAGGCCCAGGCCGAACTTGCGCGGAATCGACGGATTGAAGCGGCCGGACTTGACCCAGATCCACGCGATGACCGGCGCCAGCGCAATGATGGCGATCGAGTTGACCGACTGGAACCACGCCGTCGGGAAGGTCCACGCGCCGAAGTTGCGGTTGACGATGTTGTCGGCCAGGAAGGTGAACGAGCTGCCGGCCTGTTCGAAGAACATCCAGAACAGCACGTTGAAGGCGAAGACGATCAGCATCGCGATCACCTTGTCGCGCTGCACCTTGCCCTCGCGGATGCCTTCGACCAGCAGCATCACCGACAGGCCGATAAACAGCACCGTCAGCACGATCTGCAGCACATCGGCGCCGACGGCCAGCAAGAAGTACACCACCGGAATCGCCAGCACGCAGCCGGCCAGCACCATCAGTACGCGGCCGATGCCCTGCGCGTCTGGTGCGGGTGCACCAATGCCCTTGAGCTGCGCGCGGCCGATCCAGAACCACACCAGGCTGATCAACATGCCCACGCCGGACGCCATGAACACCATTTTGTAAGCCGGCATGGCCTCGGTGCCGAACACCTTTTCGGCCAGCAGCTGGGTCAACACCGGCGAGATCATCGCGCCCAGGTTGATGCCCATGTAAAAAATGGTGAAGCCGCTGTCGCGACGCGGATCGGCCACCGAATACAGCTTGCCGACCATGGTGGAGATATTCGGCTTGAACAGCCCGTTGCCGACCACCACGGTCGCCAGGCCGATCTCGAACATGGTGTGGTCGGGGATGGCGATCAGGAACAGGCCGGTCGCCATCACCGCAGCGCCGACCAGGATCGAGCGCTGGTAACCGAGCACACGGTCGGCCACATAACCGCCGAAGATCGCCGCTGCATACACCAGCGCCAGATACGCGCCGTAGGTGCGCCCCGCCGGCGCCTGGCCGGTGGCATCGCCGCCAAAGAACTGCGCCACGATGTACAGCACCAGCGCCCAGCGAATGCCGTAGAACGCAAAGCGTTCCCAGAACTCGGTCATGAACAGCATCCACAGCGGCCGGGGGTGGCCAAGCAGTGTGGGGAACTCGGGAGGCGCAGGCGGCTGCGGCGGGGTGGAAGCGGATGTCGGCGCAGTTGCGTCAACGCTCATGTGGTGTCCCTTGCGTATTCAGTAATGGCTGGGTGCCCCAGGGCGGAACCCTGGGCGACGCGCGAGGATCACTTAGACGTCATGTACGCGTCAAATTCGCCGGAGTCGGCGGCGTGATGGGGATGGGTGGAGTGGCCGGGTGTTGTTGGGTTTGCTGCGTATCCTCCGCCAGCGTGCGCGACACCATTTCCACATCTGTGATGTTCTTTTGGCGGCCCTTTGGGTGATCAGTGGGTTGGTCGGTAAGGCGACCAAGGCGCTGCCGGTCAGCGGTAACCAACGCCCGCATCTCCCACCGCCGCATGCCCGCGTCCCCTTCTCCCGCCGGGAGAAGGTGCCCGTAGGGCGGATGAGGGTGCGATGTCGCTGGGTGGTGCCGATCGCCGAAAATAAGAGCATCAGCAAGCGGCTGATCCCGGGGATGAGGCCCGTACCCGTACCCGTACCCTCACCCCAACCCCTCTCCCGACGGGAGAGGGGCTTCAAGCGACTGCTTTCCCGAGTAAGTGCTCTCCCGAGTTTCAGCGCGCGCGCCCCTGCGTTGCTAAGCTTTTTGCCTCGCTCAGCGCTTCCCAGCGTCCGCATCACCCACCGGCGCCCGGCTTTCCACACCCACCGAGGTGCGGACGTCGAACAGTTCCGGGAAGAACGTCAGCGCCAGCGCCTGCTGCAAAAATCCCACGCCGCTGGAGCCGCCAGTGCCGCGCTTGAAGCCGATCACCCGCATCACCGTGCGCATGTGGCGGAAGCGCCAGAGCTGGAACTGGGTTTCCACATCCACCAGGTCCTCGCACAGCGCATATTCGCGCCAGTAGCGGTCGGTGTTTTCGTAGATGCGCTCGAACACCGGGCGCAGGGCGTCGTCCGCCACATGCGCGGCGGTCCAGTCGCGGGTTTGGTACTGCTGCGGAATCGCATGGCCGAAGCGGGCCAGATAACGCAGGAATTCTTCGTACAGACTGGGCGCTTCGAGCACTTCGCGCAGGCGCTCCTGGCCCTGCCGGTCGTACGCGAACACCTGCAGCATCTGCGGGTTTTTGTTGCCCAGCAGAAACTCGATATAGCGGTATTGCAGCGACTGGAACCCTGACGAGGGGCCGAGCACATCGCGAAATCCCATGTATTCGCTGGGCGTCAGCGTCTCCAGCACCGACCATTGCTCGGTGAGCTGGCGCAGCACCTGCTTGCTGCGCGCCAGCACCTTGCGGCACTGCCAGACCTCGTCGCGCTGCAGATGCACGATGGCCGCGCGCAACTCGTGCGCCAGCAGCTTCAACCAGAGCTCGGAGGTCTGGTGCTGGATGATGAACAGCATCTCGTCGTGGTGCGCCGGCTCGGATAGCGGCTGCTGCGCGGACAACAGCTGATCCAGCCGCAGATAGCCGCCGTAGGTCAGCCGCCCCTCCAGATCGGTGTGGATGCCGGGTTCCAGGTCACGCAGGTTCTTGTCGACGGGCATGGCAGTGCTGATGGATCGGGCCGGTCAGGGTAGCTCAGCGGTGGGGAGTGGGGAGTGGGGAGTGGGAATCGGGAATCGGGAATCGGGAATCGGGTCAGGGTCAGCGGTTGGCTTTGCTGTTGCGGGTTGAGAGTGGAATGCGCGTCGCCGCCGAGGTGGAACCGGACAACCGCGCGTGCTGTCGAGGTCGAAGGCGATTCGAAGCGTCGGGCCAGTGAGGCCGCGTCCCTGGCGACCGGGATGGATGAAAGTTGATAGTGGAATGCGCGTCGCCGCCGAGGTGGAACCGGAAAGCCGCGCGTGCAGTCGAGGTCGACGGCGATTCGAGGCGTCGGGCCATCGAGGCCGCGTCCCTGCTGACCGGGATGGATGAAAGTTGATAGTGGAATGCACGTCGCCGCCGAGGTGGAACCGGAAAACCGCGCGTGCAGTCGAGGTCGACGGTGACTCGAGGCGTCGGGCCAGCGAGGCCGTGTCCCTGGCGACCGGGATGGATGAAAGTTGATCGTGGAATGCGCGTCGCCGCCGAGGTGGAACCGGACAACCGCGCGTGCTGTCGAGGTCGAAGGCGATTCGAAGCCTCGGGCCAGAGAGGCCGCGTCCCTGGCGACCGGGATGGATGAAAGTTGATCGTGGAATGCGCGTCGCCGCCGAGGTGGAACTGAAAATCCGCGCGTGCAGTCGAGGTCGACGGTGATTCGAGGCGTCGGGCCAGTGAGCCCGCGTCCCTGCAGACCGGGATGGATGAAAGTTGATAGTTGAATGCACGTCGCCGCCGAGGTGGAACCGGAAAGCCGCGCGTGCTGTCGAGGTCGACGGCGATTCGAGGCATCGGGCCAGTGAGGCCGCGTCCCTGCTGACCGGGATGGATGAAAGTTGATAGTGGAATGCGCGTCGCCGCCGAGGTGGAACCGGAAAACCGCGCGTGCAGTCGAGTTCGACGGTGATTCGAGGCGTCGGGCCAGTGAGGCCGCGTCCCTGGCGACAGGGGTAGATGAAACGGGCGTCCGTTGCTTGCAAGCATCTCGGTGCGACTCGGCGCAGATGGCTGCGGCCTTTTGTTGCGCCCGGTTCGGGGATGGGCGGGCACAGTCCGAGTTGCCTGGTTGCCTGGTTGCCTGGTTGCTTGGTTGCTTGGTCGCCAGGCTGCTTGCAGCGCTGGAGAACCGTGCACGGGCCAGCCGGTGCCTGCACCGGATGCCGCGCGACCCGGCGACACATCAAACGCCACACGTCCAGGCGTGTTCGACGCCGGCACTTATTTCGCTTCTGAACCACCCGGCCAGCCGCCAGTGCAGTCTCAGCCAGTGCACCGCTGTCACAGTATCGTCAACCAAGGTCTGCAAATTCATGCAGAATCGAACGGCGCTGCCGGCCAGGGACGTGGCCGGACCAGGGGAGCGTTTCACGTCTCAAGGATCAGGGGACTCTCATC
Organism: Xanthomonas sp. Leaf148; assembly: GCF_001423585.1. GTDB lineage: Bacteria > Pseudomonadota > Gammaproteobacteria > Xanthomonadales > Xanthomonadaceae > Xanthomonas. The sequence goes on from NZ_LMOP01000012.1 coordinate 163,625, forward strand.
TCATGCATGTGTTGCAGCGTCGTGCAGCCGTATTTCTCTGTGCGCTGGCAGTTGCCGGCCACGCCCATGCCCAGGTCGTCATCAGCCAGGTCTATGGCGGTGGCGGCAATAGCGGCGCCACCCTCCGCAGCGATTTCATCGAGCTGCACAACATCGGCAGTACCACGGTCAGCCTCGACGGCTGGTCGGTGCAGTACGCCTCGGCCGCCGGCAGCAGCTGGCAGGCCACCCCGTTGGCAGGCAGCGTGCCGGCCGGCGGGTATTACCTGGTCAAGCAGGCCGATGGCAGCGGCGGCAGCGTAGCGCTGCCGCCGCCCGATGCCACCGGCACCCTGGCCCTGAGCGGTACCGCCGGCAAGGTAGCGCTGAGCACCACCGCGTCGGCACTGAGCGGCGCCTGCCCCACCGGCAACGCCGATCTGGTCGGCTATGGCAGCAATGCCAGCTGCGCCGAAGGCAATGCGCCCACGCCGGCCCCCAGCAACACGCTGGCGGTGCTGCGCGGTGGCGATGGCTGCACCGATACCGACAACAACGCGGCCGATTTCGCTACCAGCGCGCCCACGCCGCGCAATAGCGCCAGCGCTGCGCGCCTGTGCAGCGGCGGCGGCCAGCCGATCGCCACGCTGGCCGATGTCAGCCAGGCCGAAGGCAATAGCGGCAGCCGCAGCGTCGTATTCACGCTGAGCCTAAGCCAGCCGGCCGGTGCGGGCGGGGTGAGCTTCACCGCCGCCACGCGCGATGGCACCGCCACCGCCGGCAGCGACTACATCGCCCTGCCCGCGACCACCGTGCGCATTGCCGCAGGCGACCGCACGGCTACCATTTCGGTGGATGTGCTCGGCGACACCCTCTCTGAGCCGGACGAGCGCTTCAGCCTGCAGATCAGCGGCCTGACTGGCGCGTTGCCGGCCACGCTCAGTGCCACTGGCACCATCGTCAACGACGACTTCAATCTGTTGCCGATCCACAGTATCCAGGGCAAGAGCACACGCTCGCCGCTGGACGGCCAGGTGGTGGCCACCTCCGGCATCGTGACCGCACGCCGCAGCGCCGGTTTCTTCCTGCAGGCACCGGATACCGAGGGCGACGCCGACCCGGCCACCTCCGAAGGCGTCTACGTCTATACCGGCAGTGCCCCGCCGGAAGCGGCCGCCATCGGCAACCGGGTGCGCGTGCAGGGCACGGTGATCGAATACGTGCCCACCGCCGACCCGACCCAGCCGCCACTGACCGAAATCGGCGGCAGCGTCACCGTGCTGGCCGATTCCACCGGCAACCCGCTGCCGTCGCCGGTGCTGTTGCGTGCGGACTTCCCCAACCCCAACGGCGCCTTCGATCAGCTCGAAGCGCTGGAAGGCATGCGCGTGACCGCGCCCAGCCTCACCGTCAATGCGCCCACCGGCGGCAGCGTCAACGAGACCAACGCCACGGCCACCAGCAATGGCGTGTTCCATGCGGTGGTCACCGGCGTGCCGCGCGCCTTCCGCGAACCCGGCGTGCAAATGCCCGACCCGCTGCCGGCCGCCGCGCCTGTCGGCGTGCCGCGCTGGAACACCAATCCGGAAGTGATCGCCGTCGGCAGTGCCGGCGTCGGCGCCGAGCGGCTGGATCTGGCCGCTGGCTGCCAGGTGCTCAATGTGGTCGGCCCTCTGGATTACAGCTTCCGCCGCTACACGCTGTACCCCGAGCGCACCCCGCAGGTGAGCTGCAACGATGCGGATAAACCGCGTCCGGCACCGATGCCGCAGGCCGACGATGTGTCCGTGGCCACCTACAACATGGAACGTTTCTTCGACGACCAGAACGACCCGGCCATCGGCGAACCGGTGCTCACCCCGGCCGCGTTCCAGGCGCGCCTCAACAAGGCTTCGCTGGCGATCCGCCGTTATCTGCATCTGCCCGACATCCTGGGTACGGTGGAAGTGGAAAACCTCAGCGTGTTGCAGGCATTGGCGGCACGCATCAATGCCGATACGGCAGGCTCCGGCCAACCGAATCCGCAATACGTGGCCTACCTGCAGGAAGGCAACGACGTCGGCGGCATCGACGTCGGCTTCCTGGTCAAGACCGCCGACGTTGCCGCCGGCGTGCCACGCGTGGAAGTGCTTTCCATCGCGCAGGAAGGCAAAACCACCACCTGGACGGAGCCGGCCGGCGCTGTCAGCCTGCTCAACGACCGCCCGCCGCTGGTGCTCACGGCCAACGTGCATCAGGCCGACGGCCGCGTGCTGCCGCTGTCCGCCATCGTGGTGCATCAGCGCTCGCTCAATGGCGCCGAGACCGACGACGCAGCCGGCACCCGCATCCGCGCCAAGCGCCAGGCCCAGGCCGACTATCTGGCGCGCCTGCTGCAGACGCGTCAGCAACTCAATCCGGCGGAAAACGTGCTGGTGATGGGCGACTTCAACGCCTTCGAGTTCAACGACGGCTATGTGGATGCGATGGGCACCGTCACCGGCAAACCGGCGCCGGATGTGCAGACCGTGGTGGGCGGCGATGGCGTGGATCTGGTCGACCCGGACTACACCGATCTGACCTGGTTCAACACGCCCGACCAGAGCTACTCGTACGCCTTCGATGGCAACGTGCAGTCACTGGATCACATCCTGGCCAACGCGGCGCTGATGCGCGCACCCAACATCGCCTCGCTGTCGGTGGGCCATGCCCGCATCAATGCCGATTTCCCCGGCACCGCGCGCAACGATGCCAACACGCCAACACGTCTTTCGGATCACGATCCCACCGTGGTGCTGTTGCGCATGACCAAGCAGGTGAACGCGGACTTGCGAGTGGCTGTCACCGCCGCGCGCGACCAGGTGGTCGAAGGCGAGCGCATCGACTACACCGTCGATGTCGAGAACCGTGGGCCGGATCGTGCACCGTTCACCGCGCTGGCGTTGGTGTTCGACCTGCCGGCACGGGCGCGTCTCACTGCCCCGACAGGCTGGATCTGCCAGAACCAGACCAACGCCACGCAGACCACGTTCACCTGCAATATCCCCCTGCTTGCGGCGGGATCTGCGCAGAGCTTTGCAGTGCAGCTGGATGCCAGCCCGGACCTGGCCGGACGCACCCTCACCCTGGCCGCCTCGGTGGCCTCGCAATCGCCCGACCCGCAGCCGGACAACAACACCGACACCGCGGCCGTCGTGGTGCAGGCACGGCCGAAGCCGCGTAGCGACCTTGCGGTGCGCTTCGATGGCCCGGCCAGTCTGCCGACCACCGCGTTCAACGCCAGCTACCGCGTGCTGCTGGACAACGTCGGTGCCGCGCCGGCGCAGCGTCCCGGTCTGGTGATCGAAGGCAATACGGTGTCTGCGTTGTCGCAGCTGGTCCCGCCGCAAGGCTGGCGCTGCGACAAGCAGGTGCAATCGCTGCGCAGTGCCCGCTTCGTGTGCAGCAGTGCGGCAGTGGTGCTGCCGGGCGCGCAGCTGGCCTTCCAGCTGACCGTGGCGGCCAAGCCGATCCCGGCCGACGGCGCCGTGCGGGTGCAGGCAAGTGCCACGTCGGCATCGCCGGATGCCAACCCGGCCAACGATTCGGCGCTGATCGTCACCCCGATCGGAGGAGGCGCCGGCCGCCGCTGATCGCAGTGCACCACGTCGCAGTTTCTTACTGCGACAAAGGGCGCGGCCTGGTCCGCGCCCTTTTTTTTGTGCATGCCAGCATCATTATGTGTTGCGGTGCAGGACAGCGTTTTGCTTCGCCGTCCTTAACATGGCAACTCATATCATTTGAAACTTCTTGATGAAGGTGTCGCCGCAATGAGCGTAGCCGCGCAGTTCCAGATCGACTATCTGCAATACATGGACGCGGACGGCAACTTCGTCCGCGACGACCTGCCGGCCGACGCCGCCAACCCGCAAACCCTGCTCGCCCTGTTCAAGCGCATGCTGTTCGTGCGCACCTTCGACAGCAAGTCGGTGGCCCTGCAGCGCACCGGCAAGCTCGGCACCTACGCCGCTAGCTTGGGCCACGAGGCCACGCATGTGGGCATCGGTGCATCGATGCGCAGCGGCGACGTGTTTGCGCCCAGCTACCGCGAGTACGGCACCATGTTCGAGCGCGGCGTACGTCCGCGCGATGTGCTGCTGTACTGGGGCGGCGACGAGCGCGGCAGCGATTATCCGCGCGATGCCGATGCGGCCATCGACTTCCCGATCTGCGTGCCGATTTCCACCCAGTGCCTGCATGCGGCCGGCTCGGCGCTGTCGTTCAAACTGCAGAACAAGCCGCAGGTGGCGGTAGCCTGCTGCGGCGATGGCGGCAGCTCCAAGACCGACTTCTATGCCGCACTCAATTCGGCCGGCGCCTACAAGCTGCCGCTGATCCTGTGCGTGATCAACAACGGCTGGGCGATCTCGGTGCCGCGTTCGGCGCAGACCGGTGCGCAGACGCTGGCGCAAAAGGGCTTGGCCGGCGGCCTGCATTGCCTGCAGGTGGACGGCAACGATCTGATCGCGGTGCTCGAAGCGATGCGTCAGGCGCGCGTGCGTGCGCTGGCCGGCGACGGCGGCACGGTGATCGAGTTCATGACCTATCGCCTCACCGACCACACCACCGCCGACGATGCGCGCCGCTATCGCGGCGAAGACGAGGTCAAACAGGCCTGGACGCGCGAACCGCTGCTGCGTCTGCGGACCTATCTCACCGCGCAAGGTCTGTGGGACCAGGCGCAGGAAGACGCGTGGAAGACCGAATGCGGCGCGCGTATCGACGAAGAGGTCAACGCCTATCTCAATACCCCGGTGCAGCCGGTGGAAGCCATGTTCGATTACCTCTATGGCGACCCGCCGGCGCAGTTGCTGGCGCAGCGCGCCGAAGTGATGGCCCTGGAGGCGCGTCATGGATGAGCTCAAGCAGGTGCATGCGGAAACCTCGCACCACGCCAGTGCCCCCTACAACGCCGCAGCCACGCGCGGAGACAGTGCCATGAGTTCGCCCATCACCTTGATCGAAGCCATCACCCAGGCGCTGGCCTGGGAGCTGGAGCACGACCCCGCAGTGCTGGTGCTGGGCGAGGACGTGGGCGTCAACGGCGGCGTGTTCCGCGCCACCGCCGGCCTGCAGCAGCGCTTCGGCAGCGAGCGCGTGCTCGATACCCCGCTGGATGAAACCACCATCGCCGGCCTCAGCGTCGGCCTGGCCGCACAAGGCATGAAGCCAGTGGCCGAAGCGCAGTTCGACGGCTTCGTGTATCCCATGGTCGATCACCTGATCTGCCACGCCGCACGCCTGCGCAACCGCACCCGTGGCCGCCTGCATTGCCCGATGGTGCTGCGCGTGCCGTGGGGCGGCGGCATCCGTGCGCCGGAACATCACAGCGAAGCCAACGAAGCCATCTTCACCAACGTGCCCGGTTTGCGCGTGGTGCTGCCGTCCTCGCCGCAGCGCGCGTACGGCCTGTTGCTGGCCGCGATCCGCGACCCGGATCCGGTGATCTACATGGAGCCCAAGCGCATCTATCGGCAGTACAAGGAAGTGGTCGCCAACGATGGCGAAGCCTTGCCGCTGGATGTGTGCTTCGTGCTGCGCGACGGCACCGACGTCACCCTGGTCACCTGGGGCGCGCAGGTCAAAGAAGCGCTGGAAGCGGCCGACAAACTCGCTGGCGAAGGCATCAGCGCCGAAGTCATCGACGTGGCCACGCTACGCCCGCTGGACTTCGACACCATTGCCGAATCGGTGGCCAAGACCGGCCGCTGCGTGATCGTGCAGGAGGCGCCGCGCACCGCCGGCTTCGGTGCCGAGATCGCCGCACAGCTCGCCGAAAAATCGATGTACGACCTGCTTGCGCCGGTTGAACGCGTCACCGGTTACGACACGCATATTCCGCTGTTCCGGCTGGAAATGAAGTATCTGCCGAGCGTGGAGCGCATCGTCACGGCAGCGCGCCGTGCGGTGGCTGCCGGCTGACATGCGCGCCCGTCTGCTCTGCGATCACCGCGCCAGAGTCGCCAATCCGATCCGCTTCCGTGCCGGCCAGCAGGTCGGCATCGGCGTACGCGATGAAGAATGGCCGGCGTTTGCCTGGGTCAACACTGGCGAAGGCCATGCCGGCTGGGCGCCGGTGGCGTGGCTGCGCCCGCTGGGCGATGGCCGGGCCGAAGCCTTGCGCGATTACGACGCACGCGAACTCGATGCCCGCCAGGGCGAGGACGTGTTGCTGCACTACGAACACGGTGGTTGGTGGTGGTCCGAGCGTGCCGATGGCGCGCAGGGCTGGCTGCCGGCAGCCGACCTGGAACTCCTCGACGACACCACGCCGCAGCTGTCTGCGGTGCAAGAGAATCTGCCATGAGCGAAAGCAAGAATTTTCATCTGCCCGATCTGGGCGAAGGCCTGCCCGATGCCACCATCGTCGAGTGGTTCGTCAAGGAGGGCGACACGGTGCGCCTGGACGACCCGCTGGTGTCGATGGAAACCGCCAAGGCGGTGGTCGAGGTGCCGTCGCCGTTTTCCGGCACCGTGGTCAAGCTGGCCGGTGCGGCCGGCGATGTGATCGTGACCGGCTCCATGCTGGCGCAGTTCGCACTGGATGCCTCGCAGCCGCAACGCGCCGATGGCCAGGACACCGGTCACGGGCATGGTCACGGCGGCAGCGCGCAGGCGGCCACGCCGAGCACCGGACAGAGCGCGGCGGGCCCCACCGAACGCGTGGTCGCCTCCGACAACGGTGGCGAAATTGCCGATGCCGACGCAAATGCAGCTTCCGATGCAGCAGGCGAGCGCGATGACGCAGGTACCGTGGTTGGTGCGATGCAGAGCTCCAACACCGTGCAAAGCGAACAGGCCATTGCAGTCGGCGGCGTCCGCGCCATGCCGGTGGTGCGCGCGCTCGCGCGCAAGCTGCGCGTGGATCTGACGCAGGTCCGCGCCACCGGCCCGGACGGCACGGTGACGCTGGCCGACGTGAAGCAGGCTGCCGCGGCCGGGACCGCGCAGCCCTCACCCGGTGCGCAGGGCGCGCCGACCTCTCCCGCCAGCGGGAGAGGGGCTTCGTTCGCTGGTGGTTCGATCGCTGAAGGCGGCAGAGCCAATGGGATCGCTGACCAAGGCAGCGATCGACCGGCAACGGCGACCCTTCTCCCGTCTGCGGGAGAAGGTGCCCGCAGGGCGGATGAGGGCCAGCACCGCTCCGCACTCTCCACCAGCGGCAAACCCATGCGCACCCAGCCGCCAGGCGTGGTCGCCAAGGGCCAGCCCGAACAGCTCAAGGGCGTGCGGCGCAACATGGCGCGCGTGATGGCCGATGCGCACAGCAAGGTGGTGCCGACCACGCTCAACGACGACGCCGACCTGCACGCCTGGCAGCCCGGCAACGATGTCACCGTGCGTCTGGTGCGCGCCATCGTGCGTGCCTGCCAGGCCGTGCCCGCGCTCAACGCCTGGTTCGACGGCGATGCGCTTAGCCGCACCCTGCACAACCAAGTCGATATCGGCATTGCGGTGGATACCGAAGAAGGCCTGTTCGTGCCGGCGCTGCGCAATGCCGACATGCTGGATGCGTACGGCATCCGCGAAGGCGTCAACCGGCTGCGCCAGCAGGTGGAAACCCGCAGCATCGCCGCCTCCGAATTGAGCGGTTACACCATCTCGCTGTCCAACTTCGGCATGTTCGCCGGCCGCTACGCCACTCCGGTGGTGGTGCCGCCGTGTGTGGCCATCGTCGCTGCCGGCCGCGCGCGCTACCAGCTCACCCCGGTGATGGGCGGAGTGGAAACGCACAAGGTGATGCCGCTGTCGCTGACCTTCGATCACCGCGCCGCCACCGGCGGTGAGGCCGCACGCTTCCTGCGCGCCATGCTGGACGATCTGGCACTGGCGCAGTAATCGCCCTGGCCCATCCACCGGCGGCGTTGCGCCTGCAACGCTGCCGGTGAAGCGAAAGCCGCAATGGGCACGCGATGGCTGCACAGCACACAAAGCCGCCCGAGATGGGCGGCTTTTTTGTGAGCATGCAGGTGGACTGACGCCATCATGTTGGGGCAATGTCCGCATCAACGTGACGAGGGCTTACAGCGTTGCAGTGAGCTGTATGCAACGCGATTTTGTGCACGGCGCTTCCGAGCGCACCGCGTGCAGTGTCTTCGGGTCACGCGGGTTGGTTCGCGGATCGGCCGCGACGCCGATCGCGCGCCCAGTCCAATGCGCAGCCCGCAGCGCGCACGCGCCATCGCCAATCCTGGATAATCGGCGGCATGTCATTTGCCCATCTCTCGCTGTCGCCGCAGCTGCAGCCGTTCTTCGATACCGCGCTGAGCAAGGCCGGTCATCGCACGCCCACGCCGATCCAGCAGCAGGCGATCCCGCCGATGCTGGCCGGGCGCGACCTGATTGCGATGGCACAGACCGGCTCGGGCAAGACGCTGGCCTATGCGTTGCCGCTGCTGCAGCAGCGCTGCCTGGCCCCGGACACCGCGCCGCGCGTGCTCGGTGCGCTGGTACTGGTGCCCACGCGCGAACTCGCCGCACAGGTGGACGACACGCTACGTCAGCTGGCCGCGCATCTGCCGCGCCGCTTGAAGACGGTGGTCGCCACCGGCGGCAGTTCGATCAACCCGCAGCTATTGGCGCTGCGCGGCGGTGCCGACATCGTGGTGGCCACGCCCGGCCGGTTGCTGGATCTGGTCGATCACAACGCGCTGCGCCTGGGCGAGGTGGCCACGCTGGTGCTGGACGAGGCCGACCGCCTGCTGGAGCTGGGCTTCGGCGCCGAGCTTGATCGCATCCTGGCGTTGCTGCCGGCGCAACGGCAGAGCGTGCTGTTTTCTGCCACCTACCCGCCGGCCATCGCCGCGCTGGCCAAACGCCGGCTGCGCGACCCGCTGCGCATCACCATCGAAGCCACGCCCGAGCAGGCCCCGGCGATCGAACAGCGCGCCATCGCGGTGGATGCCGGCCAACGCACGCAACTGCTGCGGCACCTACTGACCGAGCACGGCTGGTCGCATGTGCTGGTGTTCGTGGCCAGCCGCCACACCGCCGACAAGGTCGCCGAAAAACTCACCAAGACCGGCATCAACGCCCAGCCGCTGCACGGCGAATTGAGTCAGGGCCGCCGCGAGCGCACCTTGCAAGCATTCAAACAGCACGAGGTACAGGTGCTGGTGGCCACCGATCTGGCCGGGCGCGGCATCGATATCGACGCCTTGCCGGCAGTGCTCAACTACGACTTGCCCCGCTCCACCGTGGACTACACCCACCGCATCGGCCGCACTGCGCGCGCCGGCGCCAGTGGCCTGGCGATCAGCTTCATCACTGCCGACAACGCGCAGCAATGGCGCCTGATCGAAAAACGTCAGGGCCTGCGCGTACCGACCAGCGTGGTCGAAGGCTTCGAGCCGACCCCGGCCGATGCAGCTGCCGGCAACGTGCACGGCACAACGGTGCGTGCACCGGATGACAACGGCGGCATCAAGGGCAAGCGGCCCAGCAAGAAGGACAAACTACGCGCCGCGTCGCAGGCGCAGTCCGACAAGCCAGGCTGAGAGCGGCCGACAGGCCGCAGCGAGCAGTTGTCACCGGATGTGCGTGGCCACTCCACTGGCTAATAGTGGCTAATAAACGTAGCGAGCAGTCGTCAGCTGGGTGTGGACGGCGCGCTCGAAACCCTCGTATACGAGTCCGATTCCGAGCACCGGCCGCGCACGCCTGGCGGTGAGCACAGTCGTTTTGTTAGCCGCTCTCAGCGCGAGCGGCAGATGCCGCTACTTATCGCCAGCAGGCGAGGCCATCGTCCGTCAGCCAGCCGAAAGCGCTTGCTGGAGCACTGCAACCGTCGTGTGAGCCATGCCACTGGCATCCGGAAGACGAGACGCGCAATCCATTCGGTCCGACGCCGGTCATAACGCGACAGGGATCGGTCGTCCCGCAGCGGTGCGCCGCCACGGGAGGAGAGCGAAGACATCAGTCCTGCTCGAAATCCAGCTCGCCACCGGCCAGCGCATCGCCATCGGCACGCGGAACGCGCTTGCCCGGCTTGCGCAGGATTTCCACAAAGAACTGGTCGCCGCCTTCGCCGGTCAGCGCATTAATCGCACGGATCAACTCGGCCGGCGGCAGCGGCGCGGCGCTGGCCTCGTCCACCCCGAAGCGCATGTCGAAGTCCCAGTAGTCCGCGCCTTCGGGCAGGTCCTTGCGGCGCTCGCGGCGGATGTATTTGCGGATATCGTTCTTGCTGGCTTCCAGCAGACGGTCGCGGTTCTTGCCTTCGAGGTTGAGCTGGTAGGTCTTGCGCATGGGGACATCGTTCCGGAACTGGCCGTCTATTGTGAGGCCACGCGGGCGTTGTGGGTGAATCGGCGGCTGTCCGGGCGGGATTCGGGCCTGCACTGCGACCGAAGCCAGGAACCTCCTCCCAACGCGTACCGGTCCTGGCCTTCGGGCGGAAGCTCGGCCAATCCGTTGAGACACCGCGCCGCTGCAACGCTGCAATGGAAGTGGAGTGGGAATCGAGCGAGCGACACTGCCACGCGATCTCTGCGACGGGGCTCTGGTCACCGTCGCAGACCCACCTCATGCGTCCTTGGTAGGCGTCGGTGCGCCGCTGTTCTCCGGGCGGATCTTGAACCAGATCGAATACATCGCCGGCAGGAACACCAAGGTCAGGATGGTGCCGGCCAGGGTGCCGCCGATCAGCGTGTACGCCAGCGTGCCCCAGAACACCGAATGGGTCAGCGGGATGAAGGCCAGAATCGCGGCCAGTGCGGTCAGGATCACCGGGCGCGCACGTTGCACGGTGGCTTCCACCAGCGCGTGGAACGGGTCCAGCCCTTCGGCTTCGTTGTGATGGATCTGCCCGATCAGGATCAGCGTGTTGCGCATCAGGATGCCCGACAACGCGATCAACCCCACCAACGCATTGATGCCGAATGGTTGCTGGAACACGATCAACGTCGGCACCACACCGATCAAGCCGAGCGGGCTGGTCAGAAACACCATCACCATCGCCGAGATCGAACGCACCTGCAGGATGATGATCAGCAAGGTGGCGGCCAGCATGATCGGGAACAGCGGCAGCATCGCGGCGGTGGCCTTGCCGGATTCTTCGATGGAACCGGCTTCGATGATGCGATAGCCGCTCGGTAGCTTTTCGATGATTGGCTGCAACTGTTTGGTGATCGCGGCCGAGACATCCGGCGGCTGCAACTTGTCGTCGACGTCGCCGCCGACGGTGATCGTCGGCACGCGATCGCGGCGGCGCATGATCGGCTCTTCCATGCGCACATCCACCTTGCCCACCTGCGACAGCGGCACGCGCTGGCCGTTGGCGCCTGCCAGGGTGAAATCGGCAATGCGTGCGGGATCAAAGCGCGTGTCGCCGGCCGAACGGGCCACCACCTGCACGCTGCGGATATCCTCGCGCACCAGCGTGATCGGCACGCCACTGAGCAGGAACTGCAACTGTTGCGCGACGGCGGTGGAGGTCAGCCCCACTGCCTGCAGACGGTCCTGGTCCAGACTGAAATGCAGCGTAGGTGTGCGCGTGCCCCAGTCGCTGTTGACGGTCCGCAGCATCGGGCTGTCCTGCATGACCTGCTTGACCTGCGCGGCGATGCCACGCAGCACCTGCGGGTCGGCACCGCTGACCCGGTAGGCCACCGGAAATTGCGAGTACGGGCCGAAAGTGAGTTGGGTCACGCGCACACGCGCTTCCGGCGCCAGCCCTTCTGCGACGGCCTGACGTAAGCGCAGCTTCAATGCATCGCGTTGTTGCTGGTCGTCGGTGCGGATCACGATCTTGGCGAAGGACGGGTCCGGCAGTTCAGGGCCCATCGCCAGGTAGAAGCGCGGCGCGCCCTGGCCGATGTACGCGGTGACAATCTTCGCCTCGTCCTGCTTGGCCAGCCAGGCTTCCACTTTGGCCGCCGCGGCGCTGGTCTGGTTGATCGAGGTGCCGTACGGCAGCTGCACTTCGACCAGCACTTCTGGGCGATCGGAGATCGGGAAGAACTGCTTCTTGACGATGCCCATGCCCAGGATCGCCACCACGAACAGCCCCACCACCGCGCCGGCCACCAGCCACTTGCGCGCAATCACGCGTGACAGCGCGGCACGGAAGCGGTTGTAGCGCGGTGTGTCGTACATCGCGGCGTGGCCGCCTTCGACCTTCTTCAGGTCCGGCAGCATCTTGACGCCCAGGTAAGGCGTAAACACCACCGCCACCACCCACGACACGATCAACGCGATGCCCACGATCCAGAACATGTTGCTGGTGTATTCGCCGGCGGTGGAGGCAGCAAACCCGTTGGGCATGAAGCCGACCGCGGTCACCAGGGTGCCGGACAACATCGGCGCGGCGGTGTGGCTCCACGCATACGCCGAGGCGGCGACGCGGCTATAGCCTTCCTCCATTTTCACCACCATCATTTCGATCGCGATGATGGCGTCGTCCACCAACAACCCCAGCGCCAGGATCAACGAGCCCAGCGTGATGCGGTCGAAGTTCTTGCCGGTGGCCAGCATCACCACGAACACCGCAGCCAGCGTCAGCGGCACCGCTGCCGCCACCACGATACCCACGCGCCAGCCCATGCTGACGAAGCACACCAGCATCACCACCAGCAGCGCGACAAAGAACTTGGTCATGAATTCGCCCACCGACGCGTCGATGTTGACCGCCTGGTCGGTGACCTTGCTCAGGCGCATGCCCAGGGGCAATTCGGTATTGATTGCGCTCACTTCGCTGTCCAGCGATTTACCCAGATCCAGGCCGTTCCAGCCGTCGCGCATGATGATGCCGAGCAGCAACGCTTGCTCGCCGCCGCTGCGGATGATGAAGGTGGACGGATCTTCGTAACCGCGTTTGACCGTGGCGATATCCGACAGCTTCAGGGTGCGGCCCTGCACCACCAACGGGGTATCGCGAATCTTCTGCAGGTTATCCAGCGCGCCATCCAGGCGGATGAACACCTGCGGGCCGCGCGTTTCCACCGAGCCGGCCGCATTCAACGCGTTCTGGGTGTTGAGCGCGGCAAACACGTCCTGCGGGCTGACGCCCAAGGTGGCCAGACGCTCGTGCGAGAACTCGACAAAGATACGTTCGGGCTGCTCGCCGATGATGTTGACCTTCTTGACGCCCGGCACATGCAGGATGCGCTGGCGCAGCGTTTCCGCATCGCGTGCAAGCAACCGTTGCGGCTCGCCCTTTGCCTTGAGCGCGAACAGCGCAAAGGTGACGTCGGCATATTCGTCGTTGATCATCGGCCCGATCACCCCGGCCGGCAGATTGCCCACTTCATCGCCGGCTTTCTTGCGCGCCTGATAGAACTGCTCCTGCACCTGGCCGGGCGGTGTGCTGTCCAGCAAGGTCAAGGTGGTGAATGCAAGACCGGGGCGGGTGTAGGTTTCGGTGCGGTCGTACCAGCGCAGTTCCTGCATGCGCTTTTCGAGTTTTTCGGCAACCTGGTCCTGCATTTCCTGCGGCGTGGCGCCGGGCCAGGCGGTGATGATCGTCATCACCTTGACGGTGAATGCCGGGTCTTCCGCACGACCGAGTTTGAGAAACGCGACCAGGCCGGCCAGCGAAATCAGCACGAGCAGAAACAGCGTGATCGAGCGCTCGCGGACGGCTAGCGCAGAGAGATTGAATCGGCCCTCGCTCACGGCTGCGCTCCTGCCGCGGTGGCGGTCTTGGACGCAGTCGTTGCGGTGGTGCCGGCGGCGTTGGCGCCGGCAATGCGTACCTGCTCGCCTTCGCGCAACAGGTGCGCGCCCAGCGCCACGATGCGCTCGCCACGTGCCAGCGTGCCGGCGACGTTGGCGTGGTCGTCGTCCAGCCCCAGCACCGTCACCGGCCGCCAACTCAACTTGGCCGGTTGACCGGCAATCACCCACACGCCCGGCCCCTTTCCGGCATCGAACACCGCGGCCAGCGGCACCTGCAGGCCGGTTTGTGTGCCGGTGGCCGCGCCATCGGCAATGCGGATGCTGACCGTGGTGCCCAACGGCGCCTGCGCAAGCGCGCCGTCGAGCACGTAACGCGCCTCGAAGGTGCGGGTGAGCCGGTCGGCGCTTTCGGACAGCTGACGCAAGGTGGCGGGAACGCTCACGGCGGCATTGCCGAACAAGGTGGCCTGCGCGACGGAACCGACCTGCGGGCGCAGCGTTTCCGGCAACTGGATCACCGCTTCGCGGGGGCCGGCATGCGCCAGGCGCACCACCGGCTGCCCGGCGGCGACCACCTGGCCGGGCTCGACCAGCGTCTCCATCACCACGCCGTCGGCATCGGCCAGCAGATCGGTGTAGCGGTTGGCGTTGCGTGCCACATCGGCCTGGGCCTGGGCGGCGCTCAGCTGCGCCTTGGCGGCGTCGGCGGCGGCCTTGATCTGGTCGTACGCAGAAGCTGAGATGGCGCCGGTGCCGCGCAGATCGCGGTAACGCGCTTCATCGTCGGCGGTCTGCTGGGCACGGGCCCTGGCGGCGGCCACCGCGTCCTGCTGCGCCTTTGCAGCCAGTTGCAGGTCGATCGGGTCGATCCGCAGCAGCGGTTGCCCGCGCTTGACGCGCTGGCCGGCATCGACAAGCCGCTCGGACACCTTGCCGGCAACCCGAAAGCCCAGATCGCTCTGGACCCGGGCCGCGACGGTGCCGGAGAAACTGCGCGCCGCGCTGCTGGCGTCGGCCACCGTGGCCGCCCGGACCAGCGGCGTGGCGGTGCGTGGATCGGGCTGCGCCTTGCCACCGCACGCAATCAGTGCCAGCGGCAGGACACACAGGACGGTAGAGGTAACAAGGCGGCGCCGAAGCATGGGAATCCCGAAGCAAGCTGATGAAGGCTCGCATCCTGGGACTTGTGACTATTTCAGTCAATAGTCACAACCAAATTTATGGAGCCAGGCTCCTGAGCACCAGCGCCGACAGCAGCGCCGGCACCTCGCTAACGTGCTCCAGGCTGTGTTGCAGCAGCACCGGGCTGATATACGGCCGCATCACCAGATAGACCGCCTGCACCATCTCGTCCAATGGCGTCTTGCGCTCGAAATCCCCGTTCTGCCGCCCCTGCAACAGGATCTCCTGCAGCAGCGCCTGGACATGCGTTTCATAGGCGATCACCGGCGGCCAGCGCTCGGTCGCCGCGGAGGTGGCAATCTCATACAACTTACGATCGCGCGAGTACAACCGCAGGCTGGCCTCGATAATCACCTTGAAAAGACTGCGTAATTTCTCCGGCGGCGACGCAGCGGCAGCCACCGCCGCCAGCACTTCGGTCTCGATCTCGCGCAGGCAGTGGCCGCAGATCATCTCGCCGATGGCCTGCTTGGACTCGAAGAACTTGTAGATATACGCCTTGGAAAAACCAACGGCCTTGGCCAGGTCGGACACGGCGGTCTTCTCGTAGCCATAGCGGCTGAAATGCTCGGTGGCGGCGATCACGATCTGGTCGCGCACCTCGTGATCGGCCGGACCGCGGCCCGAAACGGGGTAACTGGATGCTTTGCTCATGTCGACAGCTTAGCGCCGCCGCCCGCGACTTACAAAAGTGACCATTTCGTATTACAGTCACTCATCGTTGCCACTCTGGTTCTGTCATGCCCTCACTCCGCCTGCTTGCCGTGCTCATTGTCATTGCCACCAGCCTTGCCGCGGGTTGCGCGGTGGGCCCCAACTACGCCCGTCCGGATGCACCGTTGCCCGACCATTATCTCGGTCAGGCTGCGCTGACTGATCGCCAGGCCACCACGCAGGCGGAGCTGGCCAACTGGTGGGCGGGCTTCAACGACCCGGACCTGAGCCGCTACGTCGGCGCCGCGCTGGCGCAGAACCTGGATCTGGCCCAGGCCACCGCGCGGGTCACCCAGGCCCGCGCCGGGCTGACCGCCGCCACCGCTGCGCTGCTGCCGTCCGGCAACGTCAGCGGCAGTGCCACCCGCGCCTACCAATCGCTGGAGACCCCACTGGGGCAGGTCCTCAACAGCACCCCCGACTTCGACCGCTACGCCAGCGTCTACGAGGCCAATCTGGGCGCCAGCTGGGAGCTGGATCTATTCGGCGGGCTGCGCCGTGGGCGCCAGGCCGCAGTGGCCGACTACCAGGCCAGCGAAGCCGGCGCCGCGGCCACCCGGCTGGCGGTGGCCGCGCAGACCGCCGACATCTACATCAGCATCCGCGGCCTGCAGGCGCGGCTGGACGTGGCGCAGCGCCAGGTCGCGGCCCAGCAAGGGCTGGTGGCGATGGTGACGCTATTGCACGACAAGGGCCTGGCTGCCGAACTGCAATTGCAGCAGGCCCAGGGCGCGCTGTCCCAGGCACAGGCGACCGTGCCCGGCCTGGAAGCGGGCCTGTTCGCGGCAATGAACGCACTGGACGTGATGCTGGGCGCAGCGCCCGGCACCCACCGGGCCGAGCTGGCCGCCAGCAAACCCATCCCGCTGGCGCCGCAGATCGCCGACAGCGGCTCGCCAGCCGACCTGTTGCGGCGCCGGCCCGACCTGATCGCCGCCGAGCGCCGGCTGGCCGCCTCCAATGCGCGTATCGGCATGGCAATGGCCGAGTACTACCCCAAGTTCTCGCTGAGCGGCCTGCTGGGCAGCGCCACCGCCCTCTCCGGCGCCAACCTGTTTACCGGCGATGCCGCGCAGGCGTCCGGCGTGCTGGGGCTGCGCTGGCGGCTATTCGACTTCGGACGCATCAATGCGCAGATCGCGCAGGCCAGGGGGCAGGAAGAAGAGCAGTTGGCCGCCTACCGCCTGGCGGTATTGCGCGCCACCGAAGATGTCGAAAATGCCTTCACCGCGCTGGTCAAACGCGAGCAACAAGCTGCCGTACTGACGCAAGGCGTGGACGCGTTGGGCAAGGCGCGCGGCGCATCGGCGCTGGCGTATGAAAAAGGCACCGTCAGCCTGATCGAAGTGCTCAATGCCGACGACAGCCTGCTGCGTGCCTCCGATGCGCAGGTACAGGCGCGCACCGAAGCCGCACGCAGCGCGGTGGCCACCTTCAAAGCGCTGGGCGGCGGCTGGCAACGCGGCGATACCGCAGCGGTGGCGGTGCAGCAGCGATAGCTGCTGGGGAACAACGATGACGCCTGCTGCACCCGCAGCTGCAGGTGACCTACAGCGATCGGGATCAGACGCCGCTTCCACACCTGACCGGGCGGTCGCGCCGGAATCTGCTCGGCGCGTGTCGCAATGAGGCAGTGGCAGGGCTTCGCGGCTCCATTCGGCATCCGATGCCATGCGAGGATCCGCGCGATGCCACTGTCGGCGTGGCATCGCGCCCTGCAAACAACGCCTTTAGAGCGGCTAACAAAACGTCGCGAGCAGTCGTCAGCTGGGTGTGGACGGCGCGGAGGAGCCAGAGTGTACGAACGGTCCATGCCGCATCGAGCACCGGCCGCGCCCGCCTGGCGGCGAGCATAGTCGGTTTGTTGGCTGCTCTTAATCGGCGTGGAAACGGATGCCCTGGTCGAGCGTGCACTGATACGCCAACAGTGGGCCGCGCTGCTGCAGGCTCGGCAAATCGTACATATACGTGGTCAGCCGCACGCGATTGTCCGGGCTCACCTGGTAGCGCTGAAACTGCTGAAACGGCCGGCCATCGCTGCTGGCGGCAATGAACTGCGTATCGGAAAACGAAAGCGTTCCATCGTCGGTCAGACGGTAGGCACCGAGACGCACCCCGCCGCGGCTGCGGCTGGCCGCAGTGCCCGCCTCCGGCGTACAGCGCGACAGGTCGACCGACACTGCAACGTCATGGCCGGACTCCAGCGTGGCGATCAGATTGGCTGACGAGGTGATGCTCTGCTTGGCGAATGCCGGTGAGATCGTCGCAGATATAGCGACAACGGCAACGGCAAAAACTGCAAGACGACGCGTCGACATGATGGTTCTCCTTGCCAAGCGCACATGCGTGTAACCGTCGGCATGTGCGCGCGGGATGACGGGTTGGCGGTGTGTTCAACGCATGCGCTGCAAACCCCGCACGGCTGGCACAACCGTGTTGCACAGGTGCAGCTGCATGACGCTGGCGCTGTACTGGCCCAAGCTGGCCAGGCGACACATCGCACGCGTCATGCAGCTGCGCAATCGTTTTTGTCAGTGACTCTCAATCGGCGTGGAAGCGGATGCCCTGATTGATCGTGCACAGATACGCCAGCATCGGCCCGCGCTGTTGCAGCGCCGGCAGGTCGTACATGTAGGTGGTGAAGCGCACACTGCCATCCGGACGTAGCTGATAGCGCATGAACTGCTGGATCGGCTTGCCATCGTTGGCCACGGTGAAATGCGAACCCGAAAACGCTGCGGTGCCATCTTCGGTGATGCGGTAGGCATCGATATGGCGGCCACCGCGGGTGCGGCTGACCGGGGTGCCCTCTTCGGGGGTGCAACGACTAAGATCGCTGGACAGGCTGACGTCGTAACCGGCATCCAACGCAGCGATGACATCGGCACGCGTATTGAGCGTTTCGCTGGCGACGGCAGGTAGCGCGGACGCACACAGCACAGCGGCGAGAGCAATGGGAGCAAGACGGGGCATGGCAAACTCCAGGCAGACAAGGGAATGCAGCGCCCTGGGCTGTAGCAAGCCCAGGGTGCACAACATGACCCACTCCCGTCCGCGAGAGCATCCTGCGCTACGCATCGCGCTGCATGTTTGCGCTGTTCGGTGCAGCGCGTGCGCATGTGCACAGTTTTGAGCAATGCCTGCACGCGCAGAGATTGGTTGAAACGCGTCGGTAGAACCGCGATAGAACGAGCGTCGCATCACGATCCAACTGCGCAGCTGCGCGCACGACGCAACAACTCACCCACTACGCAAACACCAAATTCTCGCAGTTCCAACGAGGCCAGCCTGAGATCAAGACAGATCCCGTTTCCCGCTGCGAGAAGGCTTGGGACGAGGGTATGAAGCAAAGCGACGCCTCCACTCAAACCGAACGCAGCAAGCACACTCTCTCCGCACACCACCTCGATCCCGAGAGAAACACATCAAGCGCCCAAGCAACCTCTGAATAACTCATGGCCCAGCGAGAGAGAGTTGCAATCCAGCCTAATCACGACAATCGCCGGCGCTTAAAATCAAACACTTGCGCGTGCTTTAGTCTATCCAAGGCATCGATCGGAAGCCTATGAAAGAGTTTTCCAGAGCTTCCCTAATGCAAACAGCCCATCAGATATTCCATCTACAAACGCGCATTGACCTCGCGCGATACCGGCTCACGCTCCGGCTGTAACGCCGGCGTCGCGCCCAGCAGCAAGCGCTCTGCCAACGCACGTGTCGCCACGCGCAATTCGGGCACTGCGGTGATTTCCCAGTACCGGCCGCGTAGCAGCGGCCCCACGCAATACAACCCCTGCACGATCTGTCCGGCGCCGTCGCGCACGCGCAGTTGCGCATCTGTATCCACACCCAAGCCCAGCGGATCGGCGCGCAACAAGCCGGCTTCGCGCATGCCGGCAATCAGCGGGTCGCTGGTGCGGTCGATATCGGTATCCAGGCCAGTAGCGCGGATCACCGCATCGAAGCGATGCGTCTGCGCATCGGCGGCGGCACGCGGACGAATCACCGCTTCCACGCCATCGGGCACCCAGCGCGCACGCAGCAGCCGCGCTGCGACGATGTTCAACTGGCCGGACGCCTGCAACTGCTGCAAGTGCTCCGCCGCACCCGGCGCGACGCGATGCCGCGCCACTTCCCAGTACGGGCGCAGATGGCGCAGGAAACGCGCACGCTGCGCAAGCGTGAGCCGCTGCCACAGCGGCTGCAGATGCGGGCGCAATGCGTCCACCACACGGCGCCAATCGTCCACCACCGCGCTGAGCTGACGGACACCGCGCAGCAGGCCGCGCAGATCGGCATCCTTGAGCGCGCGTTGCAGATGCGGCGGCAGGTCCAGCGGCGCACCGGGCTGACGCAGATGTGCCTGCGGGGCCAATCCGCGCCTCGAAATCGCCAGCATGCGGCCGCGGTGTCCGCGCGCGTGCAGGGTCAACGCCACATCCACCATGGTCAGCCCGGTGCCGACGATCAGCACGTCATCGTCGGGCGCCAGCCGCGACAATGCATCGCCCTGCCACGGCCAGCCGATGTAGCGCGCATGCACGCTCAACCGCGGGCCGATGCCGGCCAGCGCCTGCGGCTGCAGCGCACCGACCGCCAGCACCACACGGTCGCTATGGAAGGCATCGCCGTTGGCAAGAAACACGCGGAAACCGCGACGCGCACGCTCCACCGCCACCGCCTCCTGCGACAGCCGCATCACCGATGCCTGCGCACCGCTCACCGCCGCATCCAGCTCGCTGCGCAAGTAATCGCCGTAGGCCAACCGCGGCAGGAACTCCAGCCGCCCGCTTTCGCCCAGATGCAAGGTATCGGCGAAGGCGCCGGGCGCCTGCGCATCGATGCCCAGATCCTTGGCACGCACGTTGAGCAAATGCTCCGGTCGCGCCGCGCCGTATGCGATGCCGCTACCGAACGTCTCGGCCACGCCGACCAGGGTGATACGCACCTGCGCATCGGCCGTCTGCGCCAGCGCACGGACCAGCGCGGTGCCGCAAAAGCCGGCACCGATGACGGTGATATGGGTTTCCATGTGCAACTCCCACTGAATGACTCGCACGTTGTGCCCGCAGCGCCGCGTGGTTGTGTAAACAAATGGTTAGCGGCGAGCAACCCGAAAGGCATGAGCTGATCGCCAGCCGTGATGAGGCTTATGGCGCAGGCTGTGCGTGTTGCAGATGGCAGTGAGATGACAGCGGCCGCCACTGCAATGGGTGCTGCCGATGCGGGGTGCGTGTGGTGGGTTTGGCTTGCGCTGCGCAATGCACGCCGGGTCGCCTCCGGGGCTGACGAAGTGCCTTGTCGAGGTGCAGCTGCGTCGAGCTTCGAGATTTGGTGTTGATGTTGATGTTGGTGTTGGTGTGATTTTGGAGATGGTGGCGACTCTGTGCCGGCGCTGATGTCGCGCTGGCGACCGCGTTTTATGGCGGGGCGTCTGTATCCGAACGAAGAGCGGCTGACAAAACGTAGCGAGCAGTCGTCAGGTGGGTGCGGACGGCGCATAAGAACCGGAGTGGACGAGTGGCCCATGCAGCACCGAGCACCGGCCGCGCCAGCCTGGCGGGCATCCAATCCTTCTGTTAGCTGCTCTAAGCGCAGCATCAGGTGTTGTCGCACGACTCTCTAATCGACATGGGCAGCGCTGTGCAGACTGTTGCTGCGCTTTATGCGATGACGCCTTACGCCTGGACAGCACAACGGCCAGCGCACGCATCGGCCACGTCGGCACCAAGCTGTTCGATAATGCGGGTTTTCCGCAATGAGTAACGCCATGCCTCTTTCTGCACACCGTACACAACGCGTGCTGATCGCCGGGGGTAGCCGCGGCATCGGCCTGGCGATCGCAGAGGCGTTTGTGCGTAGCGGCGCTCACGTATCGATCTGCGCGCGCAGTGCAGACGGCCTGACCCAGGCGGCGCAGACGCTGGAAGCCTACGGCACGCCGGTACATACCCTGCCCTGCGATCTTGCCGATGCAGCGCAGATCGAAGCATACGTGCAGGCCGCGGCGCAGGCGCTGGGCGGCCTGGACGTGGTGATCAACAATGCCTCCGGCTACGGTCATGGCAACGACGACGCCAGTTGGCAGGCAGGGCTGGATGTTGACCTGATGGCGGCAGTGCGCTGCAACCGCGCCGCGCTGGCGCATCTGCGCACCAGCGACGCAGCGGTGATCCTCAACATCAGCTCCATCAACGCCCAGCGCCCCACACCGCGCGCGATCGCCTATTCCACCGCCAAGGCCGCGCTCAATTACTACACCACCACACTCGCTGCAGAACTTGCGCGCGACCGCATCCGCGTTAATGCGATCGCACCGGGCTCCATCGAGTTCCCGGATGGACTCTGGGACAAGCGCAGTCGCGACGAACCGGAACTCTACGCACGCATCCGCGACAGCATTCCGTTTGGCGGCTTCGGGCAGGTGCAGCACATCGCCGATGCAGCGATGTTCCTCGCATCGCCGCAGGCGCGTTGGATCACCGGGCAGGTGCTGGCGGTGGATGGCGGGCAGTCGTTGGGGGTGTGATCAGCGCGTGCGTTGATGGAAGACTGCCAGTGCGCAACGCTTGGTAGGAACGTGTTGTTTTGTGCAATGAGGCCATCTCGGTACACGACGTCGCGCGCAGGCACGCTCCTACGCAGGCAGCTGTTGCGCCCTGCGTTGTCATGAAGCTGTCTCCATGCAGCGATACGTGCATGCATCACTGCATGGCGGTGGCAGTATTTAGCGTGGCTCACACAACATAGCGAGCAGTCGTCAGGTGGGTGTGGACGGCGCGCTCAGAACCGGAGTGTACGAGTGGTCCATGCCGTACCGAGCACCGTCCGCGTCCGCGCCCGCCTGGCAGTGAGCACAGTCGTTTTGTTAGCTGCTCTTAGCCAGCCAGTTCCGCCGCCTCGACACTATGCTCGCCACGTGCCGGCGATAGCGCGGCGGTGACCATCGCGGCGGCAATGCGCTCGGCTGGATTGATGCGGAAGCGCCGTGGCAGGATCGGGCCGAGTGCACCAAGCACCAGGCTGCCGAGGTGTTCGCCGGTGCGGCGTTCTTCGCGTTCGCCGCCGATCAGCCCAGGGCGTACGAAGGTCAGCGAGGGGAAGCCGATCGTGCGCAGATCGCGTTCCAGTTCGCCCTTGACGCGGTTGTAGAAGATGCGCGATTGCGCATCTGCTCCGGCCGCCGAGTTCAGCACGAACACCGAGGTGCCCTGCGCGCAGGCAGCGCGCGCCAGGGCCAGCGGGTAATCGTGGTCGATGCGATAGAACGCGTCGCGCGAACCAGCCTGTTTCATGGTGCTGCCCAACGTGCAGATGGCCGATTCCATACGCGGTGCGGTCCAGTGGTCCAGGCGCTCGAAATCGATCACCTGGTTGCGCAGTTTGGGATGGATCTGCGTCAGCGGGCGACGCGTCAGCGCCACCACGCCCGTGCAGCGCGCATCGGCGAGCAGCTGCTGCAACACCTGTTTCCCGACCAGACCGGTCGCCCCTGCCAACAACACATCCATCAGGCCACTCCGCTCATCAACGCCCACCTTCGGAGACGATGCGCGCACTGCTGATCACGCGGTCGCGCTCCACTGCCAGCAAGGTGAGCGAGTGCGCGGGCGCCTTCCACTCGCTGCCGCCGGCCACCACGCGGCCGCCATGACGTGCGGTGTCGACCAGCACGCGCCAGTGTTCGTCGTGCATGGCCGGCAGCGTGAACGACACAGTGGTGGAGGCGGCATTGATCAGCATCAGCAAGGTGACGTTGGCGGCGATCTCGCGCAGGCCGGTAGTCGGCGAGCGGCCATCCAGGCGCAGCATCAGCGCGCGCGCTTCCGGGTCGTGCCAACCGGCTTCGTCCATCTCGGTGCCGTTGGGCGCCAGCCAGGTGAGATCCCGCAAGCCCAGCGCTTCGTCGAACTTGCCGTCGAAGAAGCGTGCGCGATGCAGCAACGGGTAACGCTGACGGATGCGGATCAAGCGGCGCACGAACGCGGCCTGATCGGCAGCGGCAGCCTTGGTAGCGGCCGTCCAGTCGATCCAGCTCAGCTCGTTGTCCTGGCAATACGCGTTGTTGTTGCCGTTCTGGCTATGGCCGAATTCATCGCCGGCCAACAGCATCGGCGTGCCTTGCGAAAGCAGCAAGGTGGCGAGCAGATTGCGCATTTGTTGACGGCGCAGCTGCTTGATCGCCGCGTCGTTGGTCTCGCCTTCAACGCCGTAATTGGCGGAGATATTGTGGTCGCTGCCGTCCCTGCCGTCTTCGCCGTTGGCGAGGTTGTGCTTGCCCTCATAACTGACCAGATCGCGCAGGGTGAACCCGTCGTGCGCGGTGACGAAATTGACCGACGCGGTCGGCCGGCGGCCGCTGTGATCGAACAGATCGGCAGAGCCGGTCAGACGCGTGGCCAACTCGGCCAGTTGCCCGCCATCGCCGCGCCAGAACGCGCGCACGTTGTCGCGGAACTTGTCGTTCCACTCCACCCAACCCGGCGGGAAATTGCCGACCTGGTAGCCACCGGGGCCGATATCCCACGGCTCGGCGATCAACTTGGTCTGGCTCAACACCGGGTCCTGCCGCACCGCATCCAGAAAGCTGCCCGACGGATCGAAACCGTAGCGCTCGCGGCCCAGGATGCTGGCCAGATCGAAGCGGAAGCCGTCCACGTGCATTTCCTGCACCCAGTAACGCAGCGAATCCATCACCATGCGCAGCGCGCCGACGTTGGTCAGGTCGAAGGTGTTGCCGGTGCCGGTGTCGTTGATATAGAAGCGGCGATCGTCGGCCAGGCGGTAGTAACTGGCGTTGTCGATGCCCTTGAACGACAGCGTCGGCCCCAGCTCGTTGCCTTCGGCGGTGTGGTTGTAGACCACGTCCAGCAGCACTTCCAGGCCAGCGTGGTGCAGCCGCGCCACCATCTGCTTGAACTCGGCCACGGTGCGCGTGGACATGTAGCGGCCCTGTGGCGCAAAGAACCCGAGCGTGTTGTAGCCCCAGTAATTGCGCAGGCCTTTTTCCAGCAGGTATTGGTCGTCGACGAACGCGTG
Organism: Xanthomonas sp. Leaf148; assembly: GCF_001423585.1. Lineage (GTDB taxonomy): Bacteria > Pseudomonadota > Gammaproteobacteria > Xanthomonadales > Xanthomonadaceae > Xanthomonas. The sequence goes on from NZ_LMOP01000012.1 coordinate 188,171, forward strand.
AACAGGGAGCAGTTCCACCGCAGTAACGCCGAGTGAGCTGATGTGGTCGATCAGCTCGTCGGTCTTCAGCGCCGAGAACGTGCCGCGTTCTTCCGGCGGCACCGCCGGGTGCAGCATGCTCAACCCGCGCACGTGCGCTTCGTAGATCACCGTGCGGTTCCAGGGCGTCTGCGGCGGGCGGTCCTGGCCCCAGGTGAAGGCCGGGTCGATCACCGCGGATTTAGGCATGAATGCCGCACTGTCGCGGCGATCGAAACTCAGGTCCTTGTCGCGGTGACCAATGGTGTACCCGAACAGATGCGGCGCCCATTTGAGTTCGCCGACAATCTGCTTGGCATACGGGTCCAGCAGCAGTTTGTTGTGGTTGAAGCGATGCCCGGCCTCGGGGGCGTAGGGCCCATGCACGCGGTAGCCGTACAGCTGACCGGGGCGGGCGTCGGGCAAATAGCCGTGCCAGACCTCATCGGTGTATTCGGGCAGCGCGATGCGCTCCTGCTCGCGGCCACGCTCGTCGAACAGGCACAACTCCACGCGCGTGGCATTGCGCGAATACAGCGCAAAATTGACGCCCAAACCGTCCCAGGTGGCGCCGAGGGGGTTGGGACGGCCTTCGCGGATGCGCGAGCGCTGAGTGAACTTGCGAGTGGCCATCGGTAACTCCTTAAAACGGTGAACTCAAGACAATGCGCGGTGTGCGGCTGCGGCGGGCTGTGCACGCTTGCAGGGACGCGCGGCACAACCCACGCAAGGTGGCAGACACCGCGTTACTGGCGCGCAGTGATCGGCGTGGCCGCGTGCTCGGCGGACTGCTCAGCCGCGCGTTCTTCGGCATCCACCAGCCGCTCGGCCATCGCCCAGTGGCGGTGCGCATGCCCGTCCGGGCGGCCTTCAGCCTCCCAGATCTCCTGTGCCAACTGGCGAAGCCGCGCTTGCCGTTCCGTGTCATTCATTGCGTACATTTCCCTCAAGGTCGATTACGGGGTCAACAACACTGCCACCGGCGCACGTGCAAACACCGTGGATAGCGCCACGCGGCCGCGCTGCGGCTGCAGCGTGCTGCCGTCGAGCACATTACGGTATGTGGCTTCCGGCAATGCCAACGACGCCTGACCCCAACTGGCCGGCGGCACCAGCAACGGCAGATCGCCTTCGCTGTGCGCACCGGCACCCAGCCGGGTGATCGCTACCACCAACGACTGGCCCCGGTACTGACGACGGAACGCCAGCACCTGCGCAGCGCCGCTGGCCGCGACGTTCAATGGCTGGTAGTCGCCCTTCGCAAACAGCGCCGGATGTTCGCTGCGCAGCTGCAGCAGTACAGCGGTGAGACGCGCCTTGACTGCGCCATCGCGCCAGCCGCGCAGCAGCGTATTGAAATCGCGCGCCTGCCGCAGCCACTGCTGCCGCTGCGTGTAATCCACCGGGCGGCGGTTGTCCGGGTCCACCAGCGAAAGATCCCAGCCTTCGGTGCCCTGATACAGGTCGGGCACACCGGGCACGGTCAGGCGCAAGGTGGTTTGCACCAGCGAATTACGCGCACCGGCCGCGGCGATGTGGTTGCTGGCGCGTAACAGCGCGCGGCGTAGTGGCAACCCGGCACGACTGCTCAGCACCTGCTCCACGGTGGCCTGCACGGCCTGTTCGTACTCGGCAGAGCCATCGGTCCAGCTGGTATGCAGCTTGGCTTCGCGCACCGCCTTGAGCAGCCACTGCGCCACGCGCTCGGCATAGGCGGCGAGCGGCTCGGCCTGATCGGCGCCAAGCCCGATGGGCCAGGCCGCCACCAGCGTCTGCCACAGCATTTGCTGGTCGCCACCAGCCAGCGCCGGCGATTCCAGCGTCTGGGCCAGGGCATCGAATTGGGCGCTCTGCTCGACCCACCACTTCGGCTGCTCGGACAGCACCGCCAGCCGCATGCGCAGGTCTTCGCCGCGCTTGTGATCGTGGGTGGCAGTGGCCAGCAGCGCGCGCGGGTAGTGCTTGGCGCGCTGCTGATTCTGCGCGTGGAACTCGGCGGCCTCGTTGGCGAAGTGGGTCGGATGGCTGCCGACCTCGTTGCGCGACAACAGCACGCCGTGCCGGTAAAACGCGGTGTCTTCCACCGACTTGGCATTGAGCGGTGCGGACAGCTGCTCCACGCGGCGACGCAGGATGCGCCGCAAGGCGATCTGCGCGCGGTCGGCACCGGCATCGTCCAGCAACCAGCGCTCGATGGCGTCGACCGCTGCAACGATCGACTCCGGCATGCCGTCGCGGGCACGCGCAGCGGTGCTGCGCAGCCGCTCTGCCTCGCTGCCGGTGACGCCCTTGGCACCGGCATAGGTGCGATACACCGGGAACCAGCGCAGCAGCACACACAGACCGCGTGCGAGCATCTGCGGGCTGAACTCGCGTGTTGGAGGGTCCAGGCGTGCCAGCGCCGACAACGCACCCACGGCGCGATTGAATTCGGTCTGCAGCGGGCCACGCAGGATTTCATCGCGGGCCGCGCGTTCTTCCTGCGCGAAGTCGCCACTGCGTCCGCTCACGCGTTGCCAGGCACGCGCCAACGGCTTGAAGCCGGCCGCGTCGTGCAACACGCCGCCGACCTGGTCCATGAAGTCGTAACCGGTAGTGCCATCGCAGGGCCAGTCGGCCGGCAGATGCTCGCCGGGGGCGAGGATCTTTTCCAGATACAGGCCCAGCGTGCCGGGCTTGAGCCCGCGCGTGCGCCCGGCCGCATCCAGCCGGCTGCGCAGCTTGCGCACGTAACTGGTGGGGTCGGTGAGCCCGTCCACATGGTCGATGCGCAGGCCGTCCAGGTGCCCTTCGGCCACCAGCCGCAGCGGCAGCGCATGCACCGCATCGAACACCGCCGGCAGCTCGACCCGCAACGCCACCAGCGAGGTGATGTCGAAGAAACGGCGGTAGTTGAGCATGTCGTTGCCCACCCGCCACCAGTTCAATCGATACGGCTGGCGTTCGATCACCTTGTGCAGGCGGCCATCGCCACGCTTGGCACCGTCGTTGTAGTCGCGCAGCCACTGCGCCCGTACGGATGGTTCCGGAATGTCCAGCGTCTGCGGACGAATCGGATAACGCTGGTCGTAATGCGCCAGTGCGGCACTGCCGTCGTCCTGGATCACCAGCGTGATCAGGCCGTCGGCCAGCGCGGTGGCGTACGGGCGGTCCAGCACTGCCAGCCACAACTTTCCATCGCGACCCGGCGCACGCCAGTCGATATCGAACCAGTCGGCATGCTTGGCGCTGCGGCCGTTGCGCAACACATCCCACCACCAGGCGTTCTGCGCGTGGGTGGCCATGTGGTTGGGCACGATGTCGGCGATCAGACCCATGCCGTGTTCGCGCGCAGCCTGCGACAACGCGATCAACGCCGCTTCGCCACCGAGTTCCGGGTTGACAACGGACGGGTCGATATTGTCGTAGCCGTGCGTCGAGCCCGGCACCGCAGTGCCGATCGGCGACAGATACAGATGGCTGATGCCAAGGCCGGCGTAGTACGGCACCTGCGCAAGCGCATCGTGCAAGGTGAAGCCGGCATGCAGCTGCAGGCGGGCGGTGGCGCGAAGATCGATCATGACTGTGGTTCCGAAACGGCCGCGACGCGACGCGCCTCGGCAAAGCCCTGCAGCGCCGTGGTCAGGCGCGCATGCGGCAAGGGATCGGGCAGGCGTCGACGCCAGTTGGGATGGACTTCGACGGTGCCCGGCAGATTGGGTTGTTCGTCCAGCGCCAGTGCGTCTTCGGCCGGCAGCAAGGCCAGCGGCGACACGCTGCTGGCGGTAAACCGCAGCGCGCCCAGCAGCGCATCGTCGCTGGACAGGCCGACGTGTTCCACCGCCGCATCCAGCCGCGCGACATCCTTGGCACGGTGGTTTGCGTCGTCGCTGGCTTGCTCAGGCTTGATCAGCGCGAGCTTGCGACGCCAGTCGATATCACGGCCAGCGCGCCAGCCGGTAAGCGTGGGCAGATCATGGGTGGTGGTGGTGGCTACCGCATCCGGGCGCCACAAGCCGGGCGCGATGAATGCACCATCTTCGTCGCGGGTGAACATCAGCACATCGATGCCCATCACGCCGCGGCGCGAGAGTTCTTCGCGGATGCCCGGCGGCACCACGCCCAGATCTTCGCCGATCACAATGGCGCGGTGACGCCACGATTCCAGCGCCAGCAGATTGAGCAAATCGTGCAGCGGGTATGCCAGATAGGCGCCTGCGTTGGAGCCGGCACCCTCGGGCACCACCCACAACCGCAACAGGCCAAGAATGTGATCGATGCGGATCCCGCCGCGATCGCGCAGCACCGCGCGTAGCAGCGCGATGTACGGCGCAAACCCGCTGCGTCGCAAGGCGGTGGGCGAATACGCACCGATGCCCCAATGCTGGCCATCGGCATTGAAGGCATCCGGCGGCGCGCCCAACACCAGGCCACGCAACACCGTGTCGGCGGCCGCAGCGGCTTCGGCACCGTTGGGGTCGAAGCCCACCGCCAGATCGGCGATCAGGCCGATTTTCATGCCGCGCTCGTGCGCTTCGCGCTGCGCATCGGACCAACTGCGCGCTGCCAGCCATTGGGTGAACACATGCAGCTGCGGATCGTTGTCGCCAAAATCCTGCGCGGCGAAGCGTGCGAATCCGTCCAGCGCTGCACCGCCTGCAGTGCGGAAGGCGAGCAGATCGGCATGATCCGGCGCCACGCGCGCATGCAGATGGCGCAACAGCTCCCACTTGGCCTGCGCCGAGGCGGGCCAGTCGATCAATGCATTGGTGTGCAGCGTATCGAAGCGCTGGCGCAGGCCTGCGATCTCGTCGATCGCCTCCAGCGCCAGTTCGCCCAATACGCGAACCGGTGCGGCATGCAAGGGATCGAAAAAGCGTCGGTCACTCGGCGAATACGGGCTGTAACCACCGGTGATCGGGCGCGAGGCATGCACCGGGCTCAGTGCCAGCGCATCGGCGCCAGCCAGCGCCGCGTGCCGCAGCCAATCGACAGCGCCGGCAGCATCGCCGATGCCACCATCATCGAGGCTGCAGGCCGAATACACCTGCAGCGCCATGCCCCAGGCACGCGGCGACGGCTGGCCGCAGGCATCGGCCACGCTGAAACAGCGGTGCGGCGCGACTGCCACCTGCTGGGTCAGCGCACCGATCTGTAGCGTCCAATAACCAAAACGCTGCGGTGCAAGCAATTGCCCCTGCGCATCCGCACGTGCTTCTTCGGTGCTGCCGTTGTCATCGGTCCAGCGGCCACCCGCATTGGCGGCAACGCGCAACGGCAACGCCGCGCCCACCTGCACGGTGAGCAGCACTGCCGGCTCATCTGCCTGCGCCTTGCAGCGTCGCAGGCTGTCTTCGCGTTGTGCGGCAGTGGCCGATGGCAATTCGAGGGCGGTCAATACCGCCTGCACCGATTGCTCGGAGACCTGCCGCGGTTGGTCGCTGGCGTCCACCCACTCCACCATCACCCCGGCCGCGGCGGCCAGGGTGTGCAAGGTGTTCGTGCTCATGTGCGGTCCTCATGCCAGGCAATGAAACTGTCGACCGACAACTGCTGCGCGGAGATATCCACGTTTTCGGCAAACGCCACGCGCCCACGTAGTGGCGGCAACGGCACGGCCGCGCTGCCGACGTTGAAGGCGATATGCCACAGCCCGTCCGGCAGCTCCCAGGTGGCCGTGAGCGCGCCATCGGCCAGCACGCTGGCACGCACCGCGCGCGCGTCCGCAAGGCCGGGCACCAACCACTGCCGACGCGCGGCGAGCAGCGCAGTGAACCACGCTGCCCACTGCGCGCCGTCGCCGTGCGCTGCATCGCCGATCGGCGAGCGCGAGGCGGCGAAGGTGGCATGGCTGTTGGGGTCGGGAATGGTGGCGCGCTGCGCTTCATCCGCGAACGCGGCAAAGTGCGCGAACTCGCGACGCCGCCCTTCGCGCACCGCCTCATCCAGCGGCGGCCCGAAGTCGGTAAAGAACAGGAACGGCTGCGTCGCGCCCCAGGGCTCGCCCATGAAAAACAGCGGAATCATCGGCGTCAATGCGGTCAACGCCAACGCTGCGCGCAAGCGCGGCTGCGCGACCAGCACGGTCAGCCGCTCGCCACGCGCACGGTTGCCGATCTGGTCGTGATTCTGCGCAAACACCACAAACTTGTACGGCGGCAGCGCACCACTGGGCTCGCCACGCACGTGGCCACGCGGGTCCGGCTCGCCCTGATACGCAAAGCCTTCGCTGAGCACGCGCGCCAGATGCTCGGTGGGCTTGTCGGCGAAGGCGGCGTAATAGCCTTCGGCCTCCCCGGTCAGCAATACATGCAAGGCGTTGTGGAAATCGTCGTCCCACTGCGCGGTGTAGCCGCGTTGCAATTGCGAGGCCTGGTTGGCCTCGTTTTCCAGCACCAGATGCACGTGGCGGCCAGACGGCAGGCTGGTCTCCACGGTCTCGCGCAAGGTGTCCAGAAATGCATTGGGCGTGATCGCGTGCACCGCATCCAGGCGCAAGCCGTCGAAGCGGTATTCGTGCAACCACATCAATGCGTTATCGAGAAAATAGCGCTGCACCGGCGGCTTGTGGAAGTCGATCGCCGCGCCCCACGGGGTGGGCTTGTCTGCATTGAAGAACGCGCCGGCATAGCTGTGCAGGTAATTGCCGTCCGGGCCGAAGTGGTTGTAGACCACGTCCAGCAAGACCATCAGGCCGTGGCCGTGCGCAGCATCGATCAACGCCTTGAGTGCGTCGGGCGTGCCATAGGCGTCGGCCGGCGCATACGGCAGCACGCCGTCGTAGCCCCAGTTGTGCGCACCGGGGAAGGCGCTCAACGGCATCAGCTCGATGGCGGTGATGCCCATCGCGGCCAGCTGCGGCAACTGCGCCTGCACGCCGGCATAGCCGCCGCAGGTGCCCACGTGCAGCTCATAGATCACCGCCTCGTCCCACGGACGGCCCTGCCACTGCGTGTTGCTCCAGCGGTAGCCGTCGGTGGGCTGCACGGCGCTGGCGCCGTGCACGCCATCAGGCTGCCAGCGCGAGGCCGGGTCCGGCACCGGCGCGCCGCCATCCACGCTGTAGCGATAGCGCGCGGTTGCCGCGCAGGCCAGGGTGGCGGTGAAGAACCCGTCCTGCCCGGCCTGCAGCGCGCTACGCGTGCCGTCGTCGAAGACCACTTCCACGCGCGTTGCGTCGGGTGCCCAGAGCGCGAAGCGCACCTGTCCCTCACCCGCTGGCCATGCGCCCCAGGCCGGGATGATGTCGTTGCGCTGGTTCATTGTTATTTCTCCGCTTGCAGGTAGATCGTGGCCAGCGGCGGCAGAGTCAGGCGCAGACGTTGCGTATGCCCATGCATGCCCATCGGCTCGGTCGCAAGACGACCGCTGTTGCCGAGGTTGCTGCCGCCGTAACGGGCACTGTCGGTATTGAGGATTTCGCGCCAGATGCCGGCGCGCGGCACTCCCACGCGGTAGTCGTGCTGCGGTTGCGGGGTGAGGTTGCTCACCGCCAGCAAGGGCGGCGCACCGCCTTCGGGATCGTGACGAATGAAGGCCAGCACGCTATTGCGCGCGTCGTCGGCCACGCTCCAGTCGAAGCCGTCGGCGCGATGCGTGCTGCGATACAGCGCCGGCACGCGGCGCAAGGTGGCATTGAGATCGCCCACCAGTTGCTGCACGCCGCGATGCGGCGCGCCGTCGAGCAGATGCCAGTCCAGCGACTGGTCGTGATTCCAATCGCTCCACTGGCCGAATTCGGCGCCCATGAACACCAGTTTGTCGCCCGGATGCGCCCACATCAGCGCCAGATACGCGCGCAGGTTGGCGAAGCGGCGCCAGTCGTCACCCGGCATCTGCCCAAGCAGGCCGCCGGTGCGATGCACAACTTCGTCGTGCGACAGCGGCAACACGAAGCGTTCGGAGAACGCGTACACCAGGCCGAAGGTGAGCTGGCTGTGGTGTTGCGCGCGCTCGGCAGGATCGCGCTGCATATAGCTCAGCGTGTCGTGCATCCAACCCATGTTCCACTTGTGCGTAAAGCCCAGCCCGCCGTCGCTGATCGGCGCGGTCACGCCGGGCCAGGCGGTGGATTCTTCGGCAATGGTCAGCACGCCCGGATGGCGCGCGGCAATCTCGCGGTTGAGCTGGCGCAAGAACGCCACCGCCTCCAGATTCTCGCGGCCACCGTGCGCGTTGGGCACCCATTCGCCTTCGGCACGGCCGTAATCGCGGTACAGCATCGAGGCCACCGCATCCACGCGCAGGCCGTCGAGGTGGTAATGGTCGATCCACTCCAGCGCGCTGCCCAACAGGTAGGCGGTCACTTCCGGACGGCCGTAGTTGTAGATCAGCGTATTCCAGTCGCGATGCATGCCTTCGCGCGGGTCGGCATGCTCGTACAGCGCGGCGCCATCGAACTGCGCCAGGCCGTGCGCATCATCGGGAAAGTGCGCGCTGACCCAATCCAGGATCACGCCGATACCGGCACGGTGGCAGGCATCGACGAACTGCGCAAAGCCATCCGGGCTACCGTGACGGGCAGTCGGCGCATACAGGCCCAGCGGCTGGTAGCCCCACGAGCCGCCGAACGGGTGCTCGGTGATCGGCAGCAACTCAAGATGGGTGAAACCCAGTTCCTGCACATACGGGATCAGTTGCCTGGCCAGACTGGGCCAGTCCAGCGGCTGGTTGTGGCCATCGCGGCGCCACGAAGCAGCGTGCACCTCGTAGATGGACATCGGCGCCGGCAATGCCTGCACCGCACGCTTGCCCATCCACTCGGCATCGGTCCACGCAAACGCGGCGCCACCGGGCACGACCGAGGCGGTGGCCGGCGGCAGCTCGCTCTGGCGCGCGACCGGATCGGCCTTGAGCAGCACACGGCCATCGGCGGCGGTGATCGCGTATTTGTAGCGGGCGCCGGCTTCCACACGCGGCAGAAACAGCTCCCAGAAGCCGCCGAGACGCTGACGCATGGGATGGCGCCGCGCCTCCCAGCCATTGAAGTCGCCCACCACCGCCACGCGCTGCGCGTGTGGCGCCCAGACCGCAAAGCGTACGCCCGGCACATCGTCGCAGCGCAGATGCTGTGCGCCCAGCGTGCTGCGCAACGCCTGCCCATCGCCGGCGGCGATCTGCAGCAGCAGCGACTCGTCCAGGGTGGGGGCAAACGCGTACGGGTCTTCGATCTCCTGCACTACGTCCGGCCAGACGATGCGCAGCCGATACGGTCCATCGACCGCCAGCTCGCCTTCGAACACGCCATCGACTGCGCCGGCCTGCATGCGCGCCAGCAACTTGCCGCGTGGATCGATCAGGCCCATCGCCTCGGCGCCAGGTGCCAGCACCCGAATGCGGCGGCGGCCATCGGCCTGCAGATGCGGGCCCAGCACCGCGAACGCGTCGGTGGGCGCTCCGTCGGCCAGCGCCTGCAAGGCAAGCGCGCTATCAGACACTCCTTCCGTGGTCACAGCCTCGCCTTCCGTTCCCTGCCCTTGCACGCCCAACCGTTCGCTCATGACACCGTCGCAAGCGCAGGTGCGGTTGCGGCGGTGCGTTCGTAAAGGGACAGATACTTCTTGCCGGCCACATCCCAGCCGCTGGGACGCAGCATGGCCGCGCGGCGCATCGCCGACAGCAGGCTGGGCAGCCGGAAGGTGCGGAACGCGCGTTCCAGGCAGCGGCGCAAGGCCTCCACGCTGGCGTGCTGGAACAGGAAACCGGTGACGCCGTCGTCCACGGTATCGATCAGCCCACCGGTGGCGTGTGCGATCGGCAGGCAGCCGAAGCGCTGCGCGTACATCTGGCTCAGGCCGCAAGGCTCGAAGCGCGACGGCATCAGCAGGAAGTCCGCACCGGCGAACATGCGCCGCGCCAGGCCTTCCTCGAAGCCGATGAAGGCACCGACCTGGCCGGGATACCGGCGGGTCAACTCGGCCACCTGTTGTTCGATCTCCGGCTCGCCACCGCCGATCACGGCGATCTGGCCACCGGCCGCCACGATCTGCGGGGCAACCTCGCAGATCAGGTCCAGGCCCTTCTGATGCACCAACCGCGACACCACCGCAAACAACGGCCCGGTGCTGTCGCGCAGCCCGAAAGCCTTGCGCACCTGGCCAGCATTGGCCTGCCGGCCCTGCCACTGGTTCACGCTGAAGTGCGAATCCAGGTGGACGTCGGTGCGCGGGTCCCAGCTGGCGTCGATGCCGTTGACGATGCCGGTCAGCGCGCCCTTGGCAGCGCGGCCGGCCAGCAGCCGGTCCAGCCCACAGCCCTGCGCCGGGCCGGTGATCTGCTTGGCATAACTGATGCTGACGGTGTTGACGTGGTCGGCATTGACGATACCGCCACGCAGGAACGACATCTGCCCGTAGAACTCCAGCTCGGCCACCCGCTCGGCCGGGATGCCCAGTGCCGATGCCATCGAATACGGCACCAGGCCCTGGTAGGCCAGGTTATGGATGGTGAGCAGGCACGGGGTGGTGCCGCCGGACCAACGCACGTAGCCGGCCGCCAGCGCGCACGGCCAGTCGTTGAGATGCAGCAGGCGCGGCTTCCAGCCCAGGCCGGCATGACCGGCGGCAATCTGCGCGGCGGCATGCGACAAAGTGGCGAAGCGGATTGCATTGTCTTCGAACTCCGAACCGCTGGTGCTCACATACGGCGAGCCATCGCGTTCGAACAGTTCCTTGGACAACAGGATGTAGATCGGCAAGCCATCGGACTGCACGATGCGGCCGATATCGCAGGCCGGCAGCGCGGCATGCGCCAACACGCGGCCCACGATCTCCACCTTGCCGGCACGCTCGAGCACCGCGCGGTAGCCGGGGATCAACACACGCACGTCGTAGCGATGGCGCAGCGCGCGCGGCAGTGCCGCCGCGACATCGCCCAGACCGCCAGCCTTGATGAAGTCGGCCATCTCCGACACCACGAACAACGCACCGCGCGTATCGGCCAGCGACACCGGCAATCGCTCGTGATGGCGAATGAAACGCCCGCGTGCATCACGCGGCCGCCCGCTCTTCTTCAGCGTGGGGATCATCGTGCTGCGCTCTAAGCGTGCAGTGCTGGCGTGAAGCGGCATCGTGGCAACCATCTAAACGTCCGTCGTAAAGTGGGTGGAGACGGAAAACGGCGAAGCGAAAACCATCGTCTGCCGATGTGGCCAGACGACATGCTACGAATGAGGAGCAGGGACCACGCGCGTACTCCACGTTGTCCTTGGTGATGAATCTACACCCCGTACAAATAAAATATGCGTGAACATGTGCTGACTTTTCTGCGACAGCCCACATTCCTTTACGCACAGTTGCGCAGGTCTGCGGGCATAAGCGATGCATTGCAGTGCGATGACATCCCCGCATCGGTGCATAGGCACTGAGATGCACCGAATGCGGGAGAGTGCAGCTGTGGTCGTCGTCATCTGTGTAACTTGTTCATGCCGACGTTCGCGTCATGCATCGCATCGCAGCGTTGCGATTGGATGCATGCTGCGGACTGCGCCGTACGGTCCGGTCTGCTCAAGCGACTCGCATACGCGCCGATAACCAGCGATAGCACGTCGACCTTTCGAGACCTGGCATGACCGACCAGCCTGACCTTCCAAGCCGCCCGCGTGGCGGGCTGCGCCGTCTGTTGCCCTGGGGCGGCACGGACACCGCGCGGCCGGTCGCTGCGCTGCCGAGCGTGCGCGGCAGCGCGCATGCCGCGTCGGGGCTGGCGGCACATCAGCTGGTTCCCGCCAAGACCAAGTCCGGCGCGCACGATCCGGCGGCCGCCACGGCGATGCTCGTTCGTCTGTTTTCGCATGCCGCGCATCCCGAAGCACTGCTGCTGGCGTTCGCCGAAGGCATCGCCAGCCTGCATGGTGAGCTCGGCGACATGGGTGTGCGCCTTAGCGCGGCCTATGCGGCCGGCGACTGGCCAGGCTACGGCCGCACGCTGCGCCAGCTAATCGACAAATACATCCGCACCATCGATATCGGCGACTCCATCGCCGAAGGCCGCACCGAAGCCGAACAGTTACGCGACCTGCTGCGGCATGCGCTGGGCAATGCCCTGGCCACCCTGTTGCAACGCAGCCCCGAGCTGGCCGAAGAAGCCCAGACCCTGGCGTCGGCCCTGCGCCATTGGCGCCCGGGGCATGAGCTGATCACGCTGGAGCAGCGACTGCGCGAGCTCAGCCATCAGATCGGCCTGCGCGCCGAGGATGCCAGCGAACAACAGAACCTGTTGCTCGGCTTGTTCGACCTATTGTTGGAAAATGTCGGCGAACTCCTCGACGATCGCAGCTGGTTGCAGGGCCAGATCTCGGTGGTGCGGCAGCTGCTGGCCGGCCCGCTGGACGTGGAATCGATCGAACAGGCGCGCGGCACCCTGCGCGAGGTGATCTACAAGCAGGGCCTGCTCAAGCAGGGCATTGCCGATTCCAAGAGCGCCATGCGCGAAATGATGGTGTCCTTCGTCGACCGGCTCGACGGCATGGCCACCAGCACCGGCGAGTACCACGACCGCGTTGCCGGCTATTCGCAGGCGATCGGCGACGCTCGCAGCATTCCCGATCTCAACCGCCTGCTGCAGGACGTGCTGCAGGACACCGCCGGGGTCCAGGCCCAGGCGCTGGCCGCGCGCGACGAACTGCTGTCCGCACGCCGCCAGGTCGAAGACGCCGAACAACGCATCGCCTCGCTCGAACAGGAACTCAACGCAGTCGCCGGACTGGTGCGCGAAGACCAGCTGACCGGCGCGCTCAACCGGCGTGGATTTGAAGAACTGTTTCAGCGCGAAGCGGTGCGCACCCAACGCAGCGGCCAGCCGCTGTGCGTGGCGATGCTGGACCTGGACGACTTCCGCCGCCTCAACGAAGCCCACGGCCACGCCGGCGGCGACGCCGCGCTACGCCACACCGTCGATGTGGCCAAGGCGGTATTGCGTACCACCGATGCCATTGCCCGCTTCGGCGGCGAAGAATTCGTGCTGCTGCTGCCGGACTCGACCATCTTCGAGGCCAGCGCGGCGGTCATCCGCCTGCAACGTGCCATGGCGCAGCGCTCCTTGCTGCACGAAGACGTGCGCATCTTCATCAGCTTCAGCGCAGGCGTGGCGCTGCGCCATACCGACGAAACCCAGGACGAGCTGGTGCGCCGCGCCGACCGCGCCATGTACGACGCCAAAGCCGCGGGCAAGAACCGGGTGATCAGCGCAGATTAGAGCGGCTGACAAAACGACTTGCTCACCGCCAGGCGGACGCGGCAGGTGCTCGGTGCGGCATGGTCCACTCGTCCGCTCCGTATTCCTCCGCGCCGTCCACACCCACCTGCCGAATGCTCACTACGTTCTGGTAGCCGCTCTAGGACAAGATCAGTGCGCGGCCTTATTCCCGCGCAGCTTCTGGAACAACATCACGGCTCCCAGCACGACCGCACCGGCGACCACGCCGACCACCATGTTGCTCAGCGCCTCGACCAGCCAGCCCATGCTGCCGGCCGACTTGGCCAGATCCATGACGAGGTGATGCAGCGCGGGGATGTTGTGAACCAGGATGCCGCCGCCGACCAGAAACATCGCCAGCGTGCCGGCTACCGACAGGAACTTCATCAGCCATGGCGCGGCCACCAGAATGCCGCGGCCTAGCGCCGCCAGCGACGCGCCCTTCTGGGTCAGGTACAGGCCCAGATCGTCCAGCTTCACGATCGCCGCAACCAGGCCGTACACGCCGATGGTCATCGCCAGCGCGATCGCCACCAGCACTGCCACCTGCTGGCCGAACGACACACCGGCCACCACGCCCAGCGACAGCACGATGATCTCCGCCGACAGGATGAAGTCGGTGCGGATCGCGCCCTTGACCTTGTCCTTTTCCAGCGCCACCACATCGACCTGTTCGTCGGCCAGCGCGCGGGTGCGCTCGGCGTGCCGCTGCGCCTCTTCGTCCGCGTCGTGCAGGAACTTGTGCGCCAGCTTCTCCACGCCTTCGAAGCACAGGTACGCGCCGCCGATCATCATCAGCGGCATCACCAGCGGCACGTTGTAGCCGCGTCCGCGCAGCCAGGCTTCCAGCGCGCTGATCGCCAACGCCGCCGGCACCAGGATCACCTTGTTGACCAGCGAACCCTTGGCGACTGCCCAGACCACCGGCAACTCGCGGTCGGCGCTGACGCCGGTGACCTGCTGCGCGTTGAGTGCCAGATCGTCGCCCAGCACGCCGGCGGTTTTCTTGGCCGCAACCTTGGTCAGGATGGAAACGTCGTCCAGCAGGGTGGCGATGTCGTCGAGCAGGGTAAACAGGCTGGCACCGGCCATGCGGAGGTCCTTCGAGGGTGGTCGTGCGTGAGTAGGCGTGGATTCTCGCCGATCCTGCGCCCGCATGGGGTGATGGCAGGCCATTGTGCGGTCGTTGCGCGCCGTTGCCGGGCGGTTGCCGGCACTGCCAAACCCAGGCCGGACACGCGCCAGCACAGGCATCGGCAGCGCTCGCAACGCTGTCACGGCGCCCCCGGATTCACCGGCTGACGACCCCGCGCTGGCCACACTCGCTGCTCGCATGACGCCCCGGAGATGGCCTTGAGTCCGAATGACCCGCACCGCACACCGGCTCCGGCAACGCACCCGGCCGATCAGGCTGTGGTGGGCGGCATGAGCCGGCGTACGCAGATCCTGCGCTTGTTGCTGCGGTACCGCGGGTCGGGTGTGTTTGCCGGCATGAATCTGGATCCGGCCGCCATCAACGAGTACGAGGTGCCGGCCGAAGGCACGCCCGACCAGTTCGTCTCCGACCTGGAATCGCTAGGCCCCACCTTCGTCAAACTCGGTCAGATGTTGTCCACGCGCCCGGACATCGTGCCGCCGGAGTTCGCAACCGCGCTGGAGCGCATGCAGGAAAACACCAGCTCGGTGCCGGTGGAACGCATCCGCCAGATCATCGAAGAAGAACTCGGCGTGTCGGTCAACAAGGCGTTCTCGTTCTTCGACCCGGTGCCGCTGGGCTGCGCCTCGCTGGCGCAGGTGCATCGGGCCGCGTTGCGCGATGGCACACCGGTGGCGATCAAGGTGCAAAAGCCCGAAGTCGCCGCGCAAGTGCGCTCGGACCTGGATGTCCTCAAAAGTTTTGCCACTGCCGCCGACCGGCTCACCGGCATCGGCCGCCGCGTGCGCTTTGCCGACTGGCTGGGCGAATTCGGCAAGACCCTGCGCGCCGAGCTCAATTACGAAGACGAAGCCGAAACCCTGGTGCGCTTCGGCAAGCATCTCAAGCCGTTTCCGTTGTTGTGGATACCGCAACCGATCTGGGACCTGAGCAGCCGCAAGGTGCTGACCATGCAGCTGGCCGAAGGCGTGCGCGTGGACAAGATCTCCGGCCTGCGTCGCACCGAGCAGCCGATGGACAACCTGGCTGCGGAGCTGGTCAAGGGGTATCTGGATCAGATGTTCGTGCATGGCGAAATCCATGCCGACCCGCATCCGGGCAACCTGCGTGTGCTGCAGGACGGTCGGCTGGCCATCTTCGACCTGGGCATGGTGGCGCATGTACCGCCGCGCCTGCGCGAGCGTCTGCTCAAGCTGCTGTTTGCCGCCGTCGACGGGCGCGGCGAAGAAGTGGCCGAAGAGACCATTGCGCTCAGCACGCGCCTGGAGGATTACGACGAAGACCGCTACCAGCGCGAAACCGGGCAGATGATCGCCCGCTACGCCGCGCACGACACCACCTCCGAAGGCCGCGTGGTACTGGATCTGGTACGTATCGCCACCGCGAACGGCCTGCGCACGCCACCGGAGCTGAGCCTGCTTGGCAAGACCCTGCTGAATCTGGAAGGCGTGTGCCGCGCGTTGTCGCCCAACCTGGACACGCGTCGAATCGTCGAACGCCACCTGCAGCATGTAATGCGCGCACGGCTGAAAAAATCACTGTCCGCCGCCAACCTGGCCAGCGAAGCGATGGAACTGCAGCATCTGGTGCGCGAAGGACCGCGCCGCATGTCCGAGATCCTGTCGCTGGCCGCGGAAAACCGCCTGCAGATGCGTGTCACCGGGCTGGAAGAATCGCATCTGATGGAAAGCCTGCAAAAGATTGCCAACCGCGTTGCAGCCGGCATCGTCACCGCTGCGCTGATCATGGCCTCGGCGCAGATGATGCGCATCGAAACCGGCCTGAAACTGTGGGGCTATCCAGCCATTGCGATGGTGCTGTTTCTGCTCGGCGTCGTGCTGGGCCTTGGCATTGTGCTCAGCGCACTGCTATTCGACCGCCGCGTACGTGCCCGCGAAGAGCGTGGGCACAGATAGCGGCCGCCGAGTCAGCGCGCTCCCATTCGACAAAGCCCCTCTCCCACCGGGAGAGGGGTTGGGGTGAGGGTACGGGGCAATGCCGCTCATCGAGCCCACGCATCAAGCCTCGACGGCGTGACGCAAACCCCGCATCGCCCTCAACGACGCGCTGACGCAAACAGACGCAAACGCTCCCGCTAACGATATGACCGATTGCATCGATCAGTGAAGGCCGAACCTGGCGCAATCGCCCGATCTCGATCGCCCGTCGCCAGTCGCCAGTCGCCAGTCGTGACCACGCACAGCAGACACATCACGCACAGCGCATTGCCAAATCACCTTGCCAGCACTCAGTGCGACTGCCGTGAATCAACACCGCACACACCGCCCCACAGCACACCCAAACAACACTCCATACGCGTGGACACACCCGCATCGAACGACGCATTAAGAGCGGCTAACAAAATCACTGTGCTCACCGCCAGGCGGGCGCAGCCGGCGCTCGGTGGCGCATTTACCACCCTTACACTCCGGCTCCTCCGTGCCGTCCACACACACCTGACGACTGCTCGCTACGTGTTGTTTGCCGCTCTAAACCCACATCCAAACGCAACAAACATTTCAGTCAGCTTCAGCGCGGCATAGTCCGTCATCCGGGTGTCACATTGCAGGTGGCGCACAGGACATGGCGAGCAAGGCGTCCGGTACGCGCTCGCATCATTCCCCCACGGACGTTGCGCATGCATTGGATGTTGTTGTTCTCGTTGTTGCTATTGCTGTGGCTGTTGGTCGCCTCGCCGCGTCTGGCCTGGCTCAAGGCCGGCCTGCTGTCGCTGTTGCTGCTGCTGCTCAGCGCCTGGGGCTTGATCGACCGGCTCAGCGGCGACGGCGTCAATGCGGCCACGCTGTATCACCTGCGCGCAGACATGGACGGCGCGGGCGTCAGCGACTTTTCCGGCTACATCGCCGTGTTCATCGGCATGCTGCTGCTGTCATTAAGCCCGCTCATCCTGGTCAAGGTGCGCCGTTTCCGCCGCCCGCGCGGCGGCGGTGTGGTGTTCGGATCGTTCGTGGCGATGTTGTTGGTCAGCATCGTGGTGAGCCCGCTGTATCGCGATGGCAAACGGCTGTACTACCAGTTGCGCCCGGTCGATTACGCCACGGTGGTGCCGGAATATCAGGTGCCGCTGCAACCGCTGCAAAAGCGCAAGAACATCGTCTGGATCTACGGCGAGAGCCTGGAGCGCACCTACTTCGATGAGGCGGTGTTTCCGGGCCTGATGCCCAACCTGCGCGCGCTGGCCACCGAAGCGGTGGACGTGCGCAACCTCAGCTCCACCGAAGGCAGCGGGTGGACCATCGCCGGCATGGTGGCCTCGATGTGCGGCGTGCCGCTGACCACCGCACCGGGCGATGAAAACAGCATGGATCGCATGGGCATGTTCCTGCCCGAAGCGCGCTGCCTGGGCGACTATCTCAAGGATCAGGGCTACCGCAATCACTACGTGGGCGGTGCCGATGCCAGCTTTGCCGGCAAGGGCCGTTTCCTGTCCAGCCATGGCTTCGACGTGGTGGATGACGTGCAGCATTTCCGCGATAAAGGCGTGGCGCCCAAGCACTTCTCCGCATGGGGCGTGCACGACGACGTGTTGCTGGACGATGCCTGGGACAGCTTCCAGACGCTGTCGCGCGCCGGCCAACCGTTCATGCTGACCACGCTGACCATGGACACCCATCACCCGGCCGGCCACCTGCCGCTGGTGTGCAAGGGCCAGCACTACGACAGCGCGCTGGGCGACATCGGCCTGTTGCATGCGATCAAGTGCAGTGACCGCCTGATCGGCGAGCTGGTGGCACGCATCCGCAACAGTCGCTACGGCAACAACACCATCATCGTGATCGCGTCCGATCATCTGGCCATGCCGAACGATCTGAGCGATGTATTGGCCCATCAGAAACGCGAAAACCTGCTGTTGTTTCTCGGCAAGGGCATCGCGCCGCAACAGGTGCTCACGCGCGCAGGCAGCACGCTCGATTCCGGTGCCACGCTACTGCAATTGCTTGAGCCGGGCATGCGCACGCTGGGCTTCGGCCGCTCCCTGCTTGCCAGCGATGCACCGCCCAGCGCCAGCGTCGCCGCCAGCCGCGACAGCGGCAAGGATTACCCGCGCTATCTCGCCTTTGCGCGCACGCTGTGGACCGGGCAAAGCACCCGCATGCTGCGCGTCAATGGCAATGGCGATGTGGTGGTGGGCGTGCAACAGGTGCGTCCGCCGGTGCTGCTCGAATACGACGAAGACACCCATCTGAAAACGGTGTATCTGGAAAACACCTCGCGCCAATTCGACCGCACCCACAGCAAGGGCACGCTGGCCTACGTGGACCGCTGCACCGCATTCGAGGACGGCTCGGCCGATGGCGACTGGTGCGCGCTGGTCGTTGATCGCCAGCAAAACATGAAGCTCTACCGCGACCCGGACCTGACCCGCGGCATCGCCGTCGATGCGCCCCTGGATGCCACCCAGCAAGGCCCGCGCCCGCGCGTGCGTCAGCCGATCATGCTCACCCAATCCGCGCGCAAGACTGCTGCAGGCAGCTACATGCTCGAGCTCTACGCCAAGCGTCGCCCTGCCCGCGCGTTTTGGGTGGAAGCGGTGTCGTCCGAGCGCAAGGTGGTGCTGGCCCAGCAATGGGTGGTGCCCGATGCCGCCGGACGCATCCGCATGCCGGTGGGCCTGGAGCATGCGGTGGAGGACTTGGAAATTCGCGCCTGGCTCGACTACACCGAAGATGTCAGCGTCGACGATCTGGCACTGGTCAAGGACACCCCGGTGGCCGATCGCTCGTAAAGCAGCATTGCTGCTCGCTCGTAAAGCAGCATTGCTGCCAAACGCATTCGCCTCGCAGGAGCGCGCTAGCGCGCGATGCAGCGTTACCGGCGATGTCCAACACATGCCGGCACACGTCTACGTCACGCACGTTAGGCGGGGGGCACACGCCGCATCACTGCGGCGCTGACGACGCGTCCTCGCCACCGTCGCGTGCCACCGCCACCCCGGCACGACTGAAGCGGATTTCCTGCGGCGACTGCAGCGCAATCCCTACCGTTTCCATCCGCTGCAACAACGCAAAGAACAGCTCGCTGCGCACGCCATATGAATCGCGCGGGCTGCGCACGTAGGCGAACGAATTGAAGTTGACATGGCCGCCGGCCAGCGAGTCGATGAATACCGACGGCGCCGGCTCGGCCAGCACCTTGGCATGCTCGGCGAACAGTTCCAGCAGCATGTCGCGCACCTTCGCCACTTCGGTTTCCAGCGGTACCGAGAACTGCAGTTGCACCCGCCCCATCGGATTGGACAGGGTCATGTTGCGCACGCTTTTGGTGATCAATTCCGAATTCGGCACGATCAGGGTGGAGCGATCGCCGACCTGGATTTCGGTCGCACGCACACTGATCTTGCGCACATCGCCCTCCTGGTCGCCGATACGCACCCAATCGCCGATTTTCACCGGCCGCTCGGCCAACAGGATCAACCCCGACACGAAGTTCTGCGTGATCGCCTGCAAACCGAAACCGATACCCACTGACAATGCGCTCAACACCAGCGCCAGCCGCTTCAGATCCAGGCCCAACGCGGTCAGACCCCACACCACCACGATCAACCAGCCCAGATAGCGCGCCACCGTGCTGATCGAGTTGCGCGCCCCGTCATCGAGCTCGGTCTTGGGCAAATAGGTATTGAGCAGCCACTGCTGCACCACTTGCACCAGTCCCATGCCAAGCAGGAACACGCACAGCGCCCGGAACACATCGCCGGGAGTGATCACCAGTTCCTTGCCGATGGGGATGCCGTGCGCGATGTTCTCCGCCCAGTCGGTGACCACGTTGATGTTGGCGCCATAGGGCGTCAACAGCACCGCAATGCCCAACAGCACCAGCAACACCCGCGCCGCCGCCGAGATCAGCAAGCCCAGCTGTACCAGGCGTCCGCTCCCGATGCTGAGCGCGTGCGACAGCGCGCGGCTGAAGCGCCCATCCGGCTTGAACAACCAGGTCATCAGATCGTCGGCAAAGATCACCAGCAAGCCGAGCAGGCTGCACACCAGGGTGATCCAGATGATCTGCCGCTCTACGAACAAGGCCAGATTGAGATAGCCGAACAAGGCCGCGATCAACGCGAAGATCACCGCCAGGTGGCCCAACAGACGGATCAGCACGATGAAACCGCCACCGCGCGACACCACCGGCGGCGGCGCATCGCTGTCGGGATCGGCCACGCCTGCATTGGCCGCATGCGCGCGCAACGACAGGCTCAAGCCAGCCAGTGCCGACAGGATCAAGCCGGCGTACAGCAGGGCGGCCAGCGCGTCGGTGGCGGTGAGCAGCGCGCCGCTGCTGCCGGCCACCTCGTTGGTCTTCATCGCCATACCGCTGAACCAGATCACTGCCGCAGTGGCAAGACAATGCAGGCGCAGGCGATCGACGGTGGCATCGTCCAGCGGAAACAGGCGCCAGCTGGGCTGGTGTTTCATCAGCAGGCTGGCACTGAGCGAACCGACGAAGGCTGCCACCACACTGATGGCGACAAACCCGGTCAGCCATTGATCGAAATCCTCTGGCAGCTCGCTCAACCCGCGAATGCTTTCAGCCAGCACGAACGCCGCCACCCCCAGGCTCAGGGTGCCGACCAACAGGAACCATAGCGCCAGCCCGGAGCGCCGCAGACGTCCGCCGGGCGCACGCGAGGCCGCGTAACGGCGCCCAAGGTGGCGCAGGAAAATACGCAGCGGGAGTGCCAGAAACAACGCGACCAAGGCCCCGGTGATCAACCCACCCACGCCGTTGGCTGCGGTTCCCGCCTGCACCACCTGCACCGCCTTGCCGGACAGCGCCTGCAGGCGGCCACGATCGTCGGGCCATTGCTGTGCGATCTGGCCCCACAACGCAGGCGACAGCGGCGAGGCGACCCGCGTGGAGAGCTTGACGCTGAAGCGCTGCACCCGCTCGCGTTCGAGCCGATCGGCCAGGTCCTTGGCGTTGGAGACCAGCAGCGTGGCCTGGATGAACTCGGCATTTAACTGATCGCGCTCTTTGATCAACGCTTTGCGCTGTTTGACCAGATCGGCCGGCTCGTTTGGCTGCGCGATGCCGAGCCCCTCCAACCGTGCGTTGAGATCTTTGAGCGGCTGCTCCAACGTGCGTACCAGCTCCTGCGCCTTCCGCTGGGTGCCAGTGACGTCATCGGTCAGCTTGACGAGTTGCTCGGTATCGGCCTTGTCCATGCTCGCGTCGGCCTTGGTCACCACCTGCTGCATGCTGTCCAGCTGGGTCTTCGTACTCTCCAGCTGCTTGTCCTCGTCCTGCGCCGCCGCCGCGCCCACGCAGACCGTCCACAGCACGGCCAGCAACAGCAGACGCCGCACCACACCCCACGGAGCACTTCGAACAACTCGGAATTCGGACACAGGCAGGCATCGGACAGGCGCGGACCACCGCGGTGCCGGCATCTTAAGCCACTGCCTACAGCGCAGCCGATCGCCACTGCCACCCGGGTTCAGGCTGGCAGAGCTCGCCAGTGTGCAATGGCAAGACGCAATGGGCGGCTCGTCAGCGAAGGCAGCTATCACGCCAGCAGCCGCATGTGACGTGGCATCCCCGCATCCAAACCTGCGCATGAACGTTGTGCGGCTTGTCACCTCGCGGCAACAGTGCGCTGTCGCAGAATCAGGTCACCGCTGCGGCAGACGCAGCGCATGACCGCGAAGGAGAACTCCATGCAGATTCAGATCCAGACCGACAAGCACGTGCCGCATGACCCGTCCGTCGTGCAGCATGTCGAGAAGACCTGCACCGCCCAGCTGGCGCATTTCGCCAACGACATCACCCGCGTCGAAGTGCATTTGCGCGACGAGAACGGCCAACGCGGCGGCGCAGCGGATCGAACCTGCAGTATCGAAGCGCACGTCGCCGGCTTGCCGCCGATCGCTGCCACCAATAGCGCCGAAACCACCGCCTCCGCCGTCACCGGCGCGGCCCGCAAGTTGCGCACCGCCATCGAACATGCGCGCGGCAAGCAGCACGCCAGGGCCACCGCACCGGCACCGGACAGCCTCTGATTCGCATCAAAGGCGGGGCGTACGCGCCCTGCCTTTGAGTGACCCCAACGTCTGAGTGAGTCCAGCGTCGAGGCCTGTTCGGCGCACCACGTTCTTCAACACTTGGCGTGGAAGCGATTCGCCGCAGGCTTGAGCGCAGTCCGCAATGGACGCCTCGCATGGCGCTCACCGGCGCACTAAGCGAAGGCCATCAGCGCTCATACACGATGACATCGGCCCACACTGACGCTGCGACGTAAACGTCCGGCTTCGCAGCGGTGCATCCGCGCTGCCGGGACAGAACATCACAAACTTCGACACCAGCGCTGGCGACATGCAGCGTCACTTGCGACGCAAAGACGCTTAGAAACCGTAAAACCTGACCCCAGAAACGACTTCGGCCCGCTGCAATGGAATGCCACTGCAGCGGGCCGAACGATGCGATCTGGTGCGCCCGGAGGGATTCGAACCCCCGACCAATGGCTTCGGAAGCCACTACTCTATCCGGCTGAGCTACGAGCGCCTGGCCGCGCATTATGCCAGAACCCGTGCCACCCGCGTGATGCCTTGGGCGGCAGGCGTCCGCAGGCCGCCCGGCGGGAGCTGTCCAATGTGCTCCGCAGACTCCCCCATGCGAAGCGCGCGCTTGCCGGAGCAGCCGACACACGACGCAGCCACCGAGCCCCATGCACGCGTTGCTTCGCCAAGTTCCGACCGCAGACGCATGTCCGCGTGTCGACCGGAGTTCTTGCAGCCAGCACGTGCATGGCCGCACCCGGATGGCCGCATCCAGGGCGCGCTGCTACCCTTTGCAGCATGAGCAAGCATGGTTTCGAACAGGTACCCGCAGCGCCCGCGCTGACGTGGTCCGAGCGGCTGGGGCAATACTGGAAACTGGTGCGTGGCGACCGCCCGATCGGCAGCTTGCTGCTGCTCTGGCCCACCTGGTGGGCACTGTGGCTGGCCGCCGACGGCATGCCACCGCTATGGACGCTGTTTGTGTTCACCGCAGGGGTCTGGCTGACCCGCTCGGCCGGCTGCGTGATCAACGACTACGCCGACCGCTGGCTGGACCCGCATGTAGAGCGCACCAAGTCGCGCCCGCTCGCCACCGGCGCGGTGTCCGGGCGCGAAGCGCTGTGGGTATTCGTGGTGCTGATGCTGGTGGCGTTCGCATTGGTGCTCAGCCTCAACTGGCTGACCGTGGCACTGAGCGTGCCCGGCGTGTTCCTGGCCGCGAGTTACCCCTATTTGAAGCGCCACACCCACCTGCCGCAGGTCTATCTGGGCATGGCGTTCGGCTGGGGCATCCCGATGGGCTTTGCGGCGGTACAAGGCAGCGTGCCGTTGCTGGGCTGGCTGTTGTATGCGGCCAATATCCTGTGGGCGACCGCGTACGACACCTGGTACGCCATGGTCGACCGCGACGACGACATCCGCATGGGCAGCAAGTCCACCGCCATCCTGTTCGGCAAGTACGACCTGCTGGCGCAAGGTGCGCTCTATGCGTTGATGTTTGCGACCCTGGCAGCCGTCGGACTGCGCGCCGGCCTGGATGCAGCCTACTGGGCGGGCCTGGGCGCGGCGGCAGCGCTGGTGCTCTACGAATTCCGCATCGCCCGCCACCGCGAACGCGGCCCCTGCTTTCGCGCCTTCCTGCATAACAACTGGGTGGGTCTGGCGATCTTTGTCGGGATCGCGGTGGCGGTGCGTTAGGAGCGGGGATTGGGGATTCGTAGTTTGGGATTCGTAATTCAGGGTGTGGGCTGTGGGCTATGAGAGATGCTAAGGAACCCTTGAATAACTCATGGCCCAGCGAGAGAGAGTTGCAATCCAGCCTAATCACGACAATCGCCGGCGCTTAAAATCAAGCACTTGCGCGTGATTTAGTCTGTCCAAGGCATTGATCGGAAGCCTATGAAAGAGTTGTTCAGAGCTCCCCTAAAGGCTGTGCGCCAGGCTTTCCGAGCAGGCGATCTCTTTCCACAACCGCGCTGATAGAACCCGCACCGACCTCTCCAGATAACGCCCAGAGTGCTGAGGGCCATTCCGCAGGCGACAAGCCCCTCTCCTGCGGGAGAGGGGTTGGGGTGAGGGTACGGGCCGATGCAACAAGCCCGCACTCGCATCAGCATCTGCTTTTGGCTCCGGCTCACTTCGCCCGTGTTTTAAGCGTTTTAAGCGTTTTAAGCGCGACAGCAGCTCACCGACACTCGCGTCTACGCCTGTGATCGCGCTCACCGAGTGAAAAGAACGCCTGTCTGCTACCCGAGAACCCAGTGCAGCGTCGCGCTAAAAGAACAGCACCCACCTGACCACCGCACCCGAAGCGAAAAACGCGTAACGCGCTCACCCGCCGCACAGAGCGGCAAAGCGCCCGCCGGCCCGACCCCGTCGTCGTTGACCTAGCTTGCCACCACCTACCGCAGCCTCGCTTCAGCCCCGGCCATCTCAACCACAGACCGCTCCCAGCCACACCATCACGGCACCCGCGCGCACACCCAGGCATCGACCCGCTGCACGCCCGCGCGTCGTAAGGCCAGCGCTGCGGCGTGCAGCGTGGCGCCGGTGGTCATCACGTCGTCCACCAGCGCCACATGTGCGGGCAAGGCGCCGCGTGCGACGAAGGCGTCGCGTAGATTGCGTTGGCGCTCGACGGCATCCAGCTCGGATTGTGGCGCCGTCGCACGCACGCGGCGCAGCAACGGCAAACACGGCAACCGCAGCGCGCGGCCCAGCGGTTTGGCCAGCTCAAGCGCTTGGTCGTAACCGCGCTGACGCAGGCGCTGCCGATGCAGGCTCACCGGCACCAGGGCCTGCGGCCGCGGCAACCGTGCGCAGCGCCTGGCCATCAATTCGCTGAGCAGGCGCCCTGCCGCCAGGTCTTGATGGAACTTGAAGCGCCGCAGCAACCCGTCCACCGGCCAACGATAGGTGAAGCACGCATGCACGCGCTGCAGCGGCGGGATCTGCTGCAGGCACTGCCCGCACAGTGCCACCCCATCGGAGGCGAACAGCTGGGTGGCGCAGCACAGACAGGCATGGCCGTGCTCCGGCAATGCGGCCCGGCACGATGGACACAGATCGCAATCGGCCATGCCCGCTTCCGCGCAGACCAGGCACAGGCTTGGCAACAGCAGGCGCAACACCCGTTGCGGCCACCTGTAAACCGACCCCACCTCTTCAAAGTTGACAGCCTCTTCCATGCTCACCAGACTGCCTGGCTTCCAAGCCGCTGACTGTCAGGAAACTCCGATGTCTGTTGTCGTACGCCATGACTGGGATCGCAAAGAGCTGCAGGCGTTGTTCGATCTGCCGTTCCCCGAGTTGCTGCATCACGCGGCTAGCGTGCACCGCGCACATTTCGATCCGGCGCAGGTGCAGGTCTCCACGCTGCTGTCGGTCAAGACCGGCGGTTGCCCGGAAGATTGCGCGTACTGCCCGCAGGCGCAGCGCTACGACACCGGCGTGACCGCGCAAAAGCTGATGGAAACCGAAGAAGTGGTCGCCAAGGCGCGCCAGGCCAAGGCCGCCGGCGCCTCGCGGTTCTGCATGGGCGCGGCGTGGCGCTCGCCGAAGGAGCGCGACATCCCCAAGGTGGCCGCGATGATCCGCGAGGTCAAAGCCATGGGCCTGGAAACCTGCGCCACGCTCGGCATGCTCGACGCCGGCCAGGCACGTGCGCTCAAGGACGCCGGGCTGGATTACTACAACCACAATCTGGACACCGCGCCGGATTACTACGATTCCATCATCCACACCCGCCAGTACCAGGACCGCCTGAACACCCTGGAGCACGTGCGCGATGTGGGCCTGAAGACTTGCTGCGGCGGCATCGTCGGCATGGGCGAGACCCGCGAGCACCGCATCGGCCTGCTGCTGGCGCTGGCCACCTTGCCGGCGCACCCGGACTCGGTGCCGATCAACCAGTTGGTGCAGGTCCCCGGCACGCCGCTGCACGGCACCCAGCAACTGGACCCGTTCGAGTTCGTGCGCATGATCGCGGTGGCCCGCATCGTCATGCCCAAGTCGATGGTGCGCCTGTCCGCCGGCCGCGAAGCGATGAGCGACGAGCTGCAGGCGCTGTGCTTCCTGGCCGGCGCCAACTCGATCTTCTACGGCGAAAAACTGCTGACCACCGGCAACCCGGACACCGAGCGCGACCAGGCCCTGTTCCAGCGCCTGGGCCTGCGCCCGATGCAGATCACCGTCGACGCCGCCGACCACGATCACCCCGGCACGGTGCATGCGGACATCACCAGCGGCGCGGCGTGCGAGCACGCAGCGTAACGACAGCGCACGCCATCCAAGGATGAGCCTGCACTGCGCCCGGCCCTGCTGACCGCAGCAGGGCCAGGCGCGGCAGTAAACCGTCATGACTGGCAGCCCAAGCTCACCGGGTAGCCAACCCGCCCCACCGGCCGTCGGTGCCGGCTGGGCGATGTGGCCGCGGCACGCTACGCTAGCGGCCCTTATCTGTTGTCGAACTCCCTCATGGCTCGCCCCGATCTGCACGAACGGATTTCGTCGCTGCGCAAGTTGCGCGTCGCCCAGGAACGGGTGCGGGTGCGCCGCCAGGTCGGCCGCCGCGATGGCGTGCGGCTGGAGATCGACGGCCGCTGGCTGACCGGTTTCTGTTCCAACGACTATCTGGGCCTGTCGCAACAGTTCGAAGTGGTTGCCGCCCTGCAGGACGCCGCCGCGCGCGATGGCGCCGGTGCGACCGCCTCGCATCTGATCTGCGGCCACCACACCGCTCACGAAACGCTCGAGCGCGAAATCGCCGAGTGGCTGGGCTACCCGTCGGCGCTGCTGTTTGGGAGCGGCTTCATCGCCAATCTGGCCGTGCAGCAAGCCTTGCTCAGCGAAGAAGACGATGTCTGCGTGCAGGACCGGCTCAATCACGCCAGCCTGCTCGACGCCACGCGTCTGGCCGGCTGCCGGCTGCGGCGGTATCCACATCTGGATGTAGAAGGCGCGATGCGCCAGCTCAAGGGCGCCCCCGAGGGCGCGGCGATGCTGGCCAGCGACGGCGTTTTCAGCATGGATGGCGATGTGGCGCCGCTGCGTGCCTTGAGCCTGGTGGCGCGCATGCAGGAGGCCTTGTTCTATGTCGACGATGCGCACGGCGTGGGCGTGCTGGGCCCGCAGGGGCGCGGCTGCGTCGCCGATGCCGGCCTGGGCGTTGCCGAAGTGCCGCTGCAGTTGGTGACGTTGGGCAAAGCGCTCGGCGGCTACGGCGCGGTCGTGGTCGGCGAAGAAGCGCTGATCCGCCATCTGGCCGAAACCGCACGCCCGTACATCTACACCACCGCCCTGCCGCCAGCCCAGGTGGCCGCCACCCTGGCTGCGGTACGGCTGGCGCGTCGCGACGATTGGCGGCGTGCGCGCTTGGTCGAACTGATCGGCAACTTCCGCGATGGCGCGCGCCGGCATGGGTTCGAACTGATGGCCTCCGACACGCCGATCCAGCCACTGCTATGCGGCGAGGAAGCCACGGTGATGGCGATGTCGGCCGCACTCGAACAGGCCGGTTTCATGGTGGGCGCGATCCGCCCGCCTACCGTGCCCGAAGGCAAGGCGCGCCTGCGCGTGACCTTGTCGGCGCTGCACACGCCGCAGCAGGTGCAGGCATTGATCGAGGCGATCGTGCAGGCGCGCGATGTGGTCAGCCGGCAGCCGCTGCGCGCGTCCGCTTAAGAGCGGCTAACACAACGTCGCGAGCAGTCGTCAGCTGGGTGCGAACGGCGCGGAGGAACCGGAGTGTACGAGTGGACCATGCCGCATCGAGCGCCGCCCACGCCCGCCTGGCGGTGAGCACAGTCGTTTTGTTCGCTGCCCTAAACCGTTGCCGGCAGCGCGCTCGTGCACAACGCCGGACCGGCGCGGCCGGCGCCCGGACGCTCGATGTAGCACGCGAATGGTTCGATGCGTGCGCACTGTCCAAGCGCACGTGCCGACTGCATGCAACCCTGCGTTGGCGGCATTGGGCGCACGGCACCTCACCGCACCCCCCGTCATACGCGAACACAACAACCGCACGCCTGATCCACCCACTGCGGCAGCGCTTCGACTCGAACGCAGCCACCCGTGTGTCGGCAGCTCCTCGCCGATACCGCAGCGTCCACGCCGGCAGTCACTCGGAACAAGTCCGCTGACATGGCAATGACCGCGCCCGAGACGCAAACCGCCACGCCGGCGCAACGCCGCGTCTGGGAGGCGCTGTCGCTGCTGTATCTGGACAGCGCGTGCGATGGCGACCACGCGCGCATTGCCCAGATCCTGGCCGCCTCGCCGTTTACGTTGCCGCAACTGCGCACGATGCTGCTGCACGAGGTGCACCCGGTGCTGATCGGCAATCTGCGCAGCGTGGCCGGAGTGTGGGAAGGCTTCAATCACGACTGGCTGGCGACGACGATCGCCACGCAGCGCGCGCGTCGCTGGCGTTGGCCGGATCGTTGGTGCTGGCGCCGGTATGCGCGCCAGCAGTGGGCAGTGCTCGCGCCTGCGATCAGCGCAGTGCGCACACACGCTACACGCTGAGCGCGCGCCAATCGGCGACAATCCACGCATGCATATCGATGTCATCGGCCACGGGCCTGCGCTGGTTCTTCTGCACGGTTGGGCGTTGCACGGCGGCGTGTTCGCACCGCTGGTGGAGCGACTGTCGTCGCACTACCAACTGCATCTGGTCGATCTGCCCGGGCACGGTTTCAGTCGCGACGACACCACGCCGTTGGCGTTGCCGTACGTGGTCGCCGCGATTGCCGCGGCCACGCCGCCGGCAGTGTGGGTGGGCTGGTCGCTGGGCGGCCTGTTTGCCTTGCATGCCGCCGCCACCCAACCGCAGGTACGTGGGCTGGCGATGATCGCGGCAACGCCGCGCTTTGTGCGGGGTGCCGACTGGGCCGATGCGGTCGAGCGCGACGTGTTCGTGCAATTCGGCCAAGACCTGGCGCGCGATTACCGCGGCACCCTGGAGCGTTTTCTGGCGTTGGATACCTTGGGCTCGGCGCATGCGCGCGCCGAACTGCGCAGCCTGCGCGAAACGCTCACCGCACGCGGCGAGCCGGCGGCCGACGCCCTGCAACACGGCTTGCGCCTGCTCGAACGTACCGACCTGCGCCGCGCATTGCCGCAGCTGGCGCGACCCAGTCTGTGGATTGCCGGGCAACGCGATCGGCTGGTGCCGGCCGCCGGCATGCACGCCGCCGCCGCGCTCGCGCCACACGCGCAGGCGCTCACCATCGCCGGCGGCGGCCACGCACCGTTTCTCGGCCATGCCGATCAGGTGGCCGAGGCGTTGCAACGCTTCGTTGCGTCCGTGCCGTGAGCAGATCGCCGATCATGCGACTTCGCTGATCGAGGACACATCGCATGGATCTGGGAATCGCCGGGCGCTGGGCACTGGTCTGCGCTGCCAGCAAAGGGTTGGGCCTGGGCTGCGCCCGCGCGTTGGCGCGCGAAGGCGTCAACGTGGTGATCGCCGCACGCGGCCGCGCTGCACTGGACGCGGCCGCCGATGCGTTACGCGCACTACCCGGCGGCGGAGACGTGCGCAGTGTCGTGGCCGATATCGCAACACCGGAAGGACGCGCCGCCGCGCTCGCAGCCTGCCCGCAGGTCGACATCCTGATCAATAACGCAGGCGGCCCGCCGCCGGGCGATTTCCGGCAATGGGAACGCGAGGACTGGCTGCGCGCGCTGGACGCCAACATGCTGGCGCCGATCGAACTGATCCGCGCCACCGTCGATGCCATGCGTGCGCGCCGCTTCGGCCGCATCGTCAACATCACCTCCAGTGCGGTGAAGGCGCCGATCGACATCCTGGGCCTGTCCAACGGCGCACGTGCCGGCCTCACCGGCTTCGTTGCCGGGCTGGCGCGCAGCACGGTGGTCGACAACGTCACGCTCAACAATCTGCTGCCCGGCCAGTTCGCCACCGACCGCCTGCGCGGCAACTTCGCCGCCATCGCGCAACAGCAAGGCAGTACCGCCGAGGCGGTCGCCGCGCGCAAGCAGGCCGCCATCCCGGCCGGGCGCTTCGGCGAGCCGGACGAATTCGGCGCGGCTTGCGCGTTTCTGTGCAGCGCGCAGGCCGGCTATATCACCGGGCAAAACCTGCTGATCGACGGCGGCAGCTACCCGGGCACGTTCTAGCGCACCGGCCATGCGGAGCTTGTGGCAACCGCGGACGACGTCGCGGTTGTGTTCGGCCACGACTCGGCTTGTCGAAACACATTGCTAGTTCATTGCGGTCGCCACGCAGTCGCTGGCAGAGCGACCGCTCGCAGAGTTCTCCAGGCCGATTGCCACGCCACACCACGCATCGATTCCCTCCGCCGCGCCCACGGGCGACAATAGCGTCGTCATGAACAGCACTTTCGATCCCCGCCACGTCCGCCGCGCCTTCGCGCGGGCCGCCAACAGTTATGCCGCCGCCGCCGCGTTGCAGCGCGAAGTGGAAACGCGCCTGCTCGAATCGCTCGATTACCTGGGCGAGCAGGTGCCCAAGGTGGTGCTGGATGTCGGCGCCGGCCCCGGCCACGCCAGCGGCGCGATCAAGAAACGCTGGCCCAAGGCGCAGGTGATCGCGCTCGACCAGGCCATGCCGATGCTGCGCCAGGCGCGCAAGGCCGCCGGTTGGTGGAAGCCGTTCGCGCAGGTCTGCGCCGATGCGCGCGCGCTGCCGGTGGCCGACGGCAGCGTGGATGTGATCTTCAGCAACCTGTGCCTGCAGTGGGTGGAAGACCTGCCGGCAGTGTTCGCCGGGTTCCGCCGTGCGCTGCGGCCGGGCGGGCTGTTGTTGTGCTCCACCTTCGGGCCGGAAACCTTGATCGAGTTGCGCGACGCCTTCGCCCAGGCCGACACCGCCCCGCACGTCAGCCGCTTCCCGCCGATCGCGCAATTCGGCGATGCCTTGCTGATGTCCGGCTTCCGCGACCCGGTGCTGGACCGCGACCTGTTCACGCTCACCTATAACGACCTGCCCGCGCTGATGCGCGAGTTGCGTGCGATGGGCGCCACCAATGCGCTCAGCAACCGACGCGCCACGCTGACCGGCCGTGGCCGCTTTGCCGCTGCCAGCGCCGCCTACGAACCGTTACGGCGGCCAGATGGCACCCTGCCCAGTTCCTGGGAAGTGATCTACGCGCACGCCTGGGCCCCGGCACCGGGCGCGCCCATCCGCGAGCGCGGCCAGGACATCGCCAGCGTGCCGGTGTCCTCTATCCCGATCCGCCGCCGCATCGACTGACCGCGCTGCGGTGCACATCGCCCGCCGCAGCGCGCCTGTGCTGGTGATACACAGCATTGCGCCGACGCCGATGCTGCGCCGGCGGGCTTTGTAGTGACTGCCGGTAGAATTCATTAATAAAGTGCCGCGATCCTGTGCTGGCCTACCCGCTTCTGGCCCCCCGCCCCAAGCGACCCCCGCCCCCAAACGGTTTCCCCCATGTTGAAGTGGCTTCTCATCGCGCTGTTCATCGCGTCGGCGCTGTACATCCATTACCGCGGTCGCGTGCGGCACCGGCTCAGCCGGCAGCTGCTCGACCATTCCACCTTCATGGCGCCGATCAACACGCTGATGTATCTGTGTTCGCGCGTGCCGACCACGCCGTTTATCGACCCGGGCAAGGAATTCCCCGAGCTGGCGCCGCTGCGCGCCAACTGGCCGGTGATCCGCGATGAAGCGGTGGCGTTGCAGCAGATGCAGAAGATCCGCGCCGCCGACGGCTATACCGATATCGGCTTCAACTCGTTTTTCCGCCGCGGCTGGAAGCGCTTCTATCTGAAGTGGTACGGCACCGCGCACCCGTCGGCGGCCGAGTTGTGCCCGCAGACCACCGCGTTGCTCAAGTCCATCCCCACCGTGAAAGCGGCGATGTTCGCCGAGCTGCCGCCGGGGAGCGAGCTGCGCCCGCACCGCGACCCGTTCGCCGGCTCGATGCGCCTGCACCTGGGCCTGGCCACGCCCAACGACGACCGCTGCTTCATCGACGTCGATGGCCAGCGCCACAGTTGGCGCGACGGCGAGTGGACCATGTTCGACGAGACCTATATCCATCACGCGCGCAATGACACCGACCAGGACCGCATCATCCTGTTCTGCGATATCGAACGCCCGATGCGTTGGCGCTGGGCGTCGGCGCTGAATCGCTTCGTCGGCCGCAGCCTGCTGTCGGCCGGCGCCTCGCCCAATCAGGACGGCGACAAGACCGGCGGCATCAACCGCGTGTTCCGGTATTTCTACGCGGCGCGCCTGAAAGCCAAGGCGCTGAAAGAGCGCAACAACCCGCTGTACCAGGTGCTCAAGTGGAGCATCTTCATCCTGGTGGTGGTCGGCATCGTGCGGCTGTAACGCCCAACCACCCACGCAGGAGCGCACCTGGGCGCGAAGGCATTCCCCAGAACGCATCATCGCGCGCAGACACGCGCGAACACCCGCCCAGCCGCTCCTGCCATGCCGCCGACCGAACATGCAGCATTGCTACAACGCCAGACCACCCGCGTAGGAGCGCACCCGGGCGCGACAAGATATTCCCGGTAACGCTTCATCGCGCCCGGGCGCGCCCCTACACAGGTCTAGCGCATGCCAATCGACGCTCTCAGCGCGACACCTGCGCGATCCATTCCTGCAGGTTGTAGTAGTTGGTGACGCGGGTGATCGCGCCGTCCTGCACATCGAAGAACGCACCGCCCGGCAGCACATAGGTCTGGCCGTTGGCATCGGGCAGACCTTCGTCGGTGGTGTGGTAAACCCCGTGCACCACGTATTCGGCCCCCACCCGTGTGCCGTCGTCGTTGGCGGTGATCACGATGTCGCGCAACTGCTCGCGGTAGCTGTCGTTCATGCGCTGCAGGAAGGCCGCGAATTCCGCACGGCCGATCTCGCGCGCGCCTTGATTGAGGTCGTGCGCCACATCCTCGGCCAGGAACGCCAGCATGGCGTCCCAATCTCCGCGATTGAAGGCGTCGTAATAGGCCTGGACCAGGCCGATGGCGTGTTGCCGATTGCTCTCGCTCATGCTCGAACCTGCCGCTGGGAAAGCCGCATCATAGAGCGGGTTTTGCGTGCGCGCTGAGACGCGGTCAGCGTCCGACTGCATCGCAGGCGTTCCCCTACCTCGACGGCCGCGCCGTTACGCGCAGCGCACACCACCACACCATGCACCGCTGACGCCCGGTGCCGATCCATCGCGGCGAGGCGCTCGTGCAACCGCGACGCGCCATCGCGCCGACTGGCTGAATCGCCAGCTCGATGCCGCCGGATGCCACGCAGCCGTTTCAGGGGCCCTGCACCACCAGATCGCGGTGGAAGAAGTAAACCTCCTGCAGCAGAAAGCGCCAGCTGGTGTGGAAACTGCGAAAGCGCGTACTCGGTGTGGACGAGGCCAGCGCATCCACCCCCAGCTCCTGGCTCAGCCGCAGCGCGCGCGCCATGTGCAGCGGGTCGCTGACGATGATCGCCCGGTGCATGCCATGACGGGCCATCAAGATGCGCGCCTGCTCCAGGTTCTGCCGGGTGGTCCGCGAGACCGTCTCGATCACGATCGCTTCCGGCGGCACCCCGTGGCGCAGCGCGTAGCGCCGTGCCACCTGCGACTCGGAAAACCGCGCGCCATTGCCGAAGCCGCCAGTGAACAACAGCCGCGGCGCATAGCCCTGGTCGTACAGATCCAGCGCATGCCGGATCCGTTCTTCGAAGACGGGCGACGGGCGCGCGTCGTAAGCCGCCGCGCCCAGCACGATGATCACGTCCGCCGGCGCCGCCTGATCGCGGTCGCCCACCCAGACGATCCAGCCAGCCACCGCCACCAGCCAGATCAGCGCCAGCATGCATAACCGCCAGCCCCAGCCCCACAGGCCGAGTCCGCGCGCACGCCTGCTCACGCCGCGGCCCACGGCAGTGCGTCCAGATCGACATTGCCGCCGGACAGGATCAGCCCGACCCTGCGCCCGGCAAACCGCGCCGGCTCGGCCAGCACCGCCGCCAGCGTGATGGCCGAAGACGGCTCCACCACCTGCTTGAGCAGCTGCCAGATCAGCCGCATCGCCTGCACCACGGCCGCATCGTCCACCGTGATCACCTGCGCGCCGGCCGCCTGCAGCAACGTAAAGTTCGGCGCGCCCAGGGTGCCGCGCAGACCATCGCAGACGGTGTCGGGCACGAAGTCGACCAGGCGCTGCCCAGCCGCCAGCGAACGCGCGGTGTCGGCCGCCCCGCTCGGCTCGGCCAGCACCAGCGCACAGCCCGGCGCAGACCGCAGCGCCAACGCCGCACCGGCCGCCAGCCCGCCGCCGCCGACCGGCGCCAGCAGCACATCCAGCCCGCCGCTCTGATGCAGCAACTCCAAGGTGGCCGTGCCCTGGCCGGCGATCACGGCCGGATCGGTATACGGATGCACCAGGGTCGCGCCACTGGTGGCCTGGACCTGGGCACACAGCTGCTCGCGTGCTGCGATGGTCGGCGCGCAACGCCACAGCGTGGCGCCATGCCGGGAAATATTGGCCAGCTTGGCGGCAACCGCACCTTCGGGCACCACGACATGACAGCCGATACCGCGCGTACGAGCGGCCAGCGCCAACGCCGCGCCATGATTACCGGACGAGTGGGTGACCACGCCGCGCGGTGCCACGTCGTCAGGCAGCGACCACACCGCATTGCAGGCGCCGCGGAACTTGAACGCGCCGCTACGCTGCAGGTGCTCGGCCTTGAAGAACAGCTGCGCACCGCACAGTGCGTCCAGGCGGTGCGAGGTCAGCAACGGTGTCGTCGCGCAGTGCGGCGCAATGCGCGCGGCGGCTTGCAGGACATCTGAATGGGCAAGAGGGACCGTGTCGATCATGCCTGCAAGATTAACGTATCGCCTCACTCTTCACGGCTCGCACGCACACCGCCTGCGCATGCTGGATCGATGAAAAAGCGCCACATTGCGGCACAGTTAAGGACCGATTCAATGCAGCGGTTCGAAAGTGAGATCATGGTTGCAGGAGGGCACCATCCATGAAATTCCGTCTGATCTTCGCCGCCGGGCTATTGGCCTTGGGCGGCTGCGCAACTTACGACTACACCGGAGGCGGGTCGGGCGGCTATTACCGTGGCGCGCCTGCTGTGCAGTATCGCTATCCGCCGGGATACTCGCCCTATAACTACGGCGGCCTCTACGGCGCCCCGTATGGTGCCGGTGCGATCGGGCTGTACGACTACCCGGTGTATCCGGTCTACCGTGGTGGCGGCTATTACTACCGGCAGAACGATCGCCGCCCGCAGTACCGCCCGCCGCGTCCGAACGGATCGTTCAACAACGGCCCGCGCCCGAATGGCCCACGTCCGCAGCGTCCCAATTCGCCACCTGCGACGGGTGCACCGCCCGCGCGGCCACCGGCACGGATCGGCGCGCCGCCGCGTGTGATTCGCGAGATCCAGCGCCAGACAGCGCCACGCAACAGTCGCCAGCAAATCCCATGACACGCTGACTGCGACGTGCCCCACAAATGGCGACATTGGGGGCTTGCGTTCAGTCGGCACTTGGTCGCAAGCTAGGTGCTCTGTGTGACCCGCCACGTCATGTTATGACCCGGCCCGCCCCACTGACCGACTTATGTCGATGTCCGACAGGGAAATCTGGATCCCCCCTGTTCCGGCCCTGCCGGATATCGGCGCCTCCAATGCATAAAGCCCCGGCATGCCGGGGCTTTATGCATTTTTAGATCGAGGATCGCAGGCGCATCAGACGCCCAGCGCCTGCAGCCGCGCAATGATCGAGAAAGCGTGCAGGTGTTGCCGGAATCGCAAAAAAAAATAAGGGTCGGCAGTCCCCCGACTACCGACCCTTACGCTACCCCATCGCGCGCGCGGCTGGCCCCTGTTCCAATTCCAGCCTTTGCGCCCATGTCGCAATGCCACGATAGGTGCAGTAGGGATATCCGCACGGAACGTGCCAACTTGAGGGTCACTATCTTGAAATGTGACTTACGTCACATATTTAACGATTTAGTGACCATCGCGGCGCTTCAGTCGATACTTCTGCGGCCGTTTTCCTTCTCTCTGCTGATCAGTCCACGCCCATGTCCGACTCTTTCTATCGCTTCGACGTCATCGTGATTGGCGGCGGCCATGCCGGCACCGAGGCCGCGCTGGCGTCTGCGCGCGCAGGTGCCCGCACCTTGCTGCTGACTCACAACATCGAGACGGTGGGCGCGATGAGCTGCAATCCAGCCATCGGCGGGATCGGCAAGGGCCACCTGGTCAAGGAGATCGACGCGCTGGGTGGGGCGATGGCGCAGGCGGCGGATCTGGCCGGCATCCAGTGGCGCACCCTCAATGCCTCCAAGGGCCCGGCGGTGCGTGCTACCCGCTGCCAGGCCGACCGCAACCTCTATCGCAACGCCATCCGTTGCATCGTCGAGGCACAGCCCAACCTGACCGTGTTCCAGGCGGCGGTGGATGATCTGATCATCCACAACGGCGCCGCCGAAGGCGACAGCGTGCGCGGAGTCATCACCCAGACCGGGCTGCGCTTCGAGGCGCCGGCGGTGGTGCTGACCGCCGGCACCTTCCTGGCCGGCAAGATCCATGTCGGCGAAACCCAATACGCGGCCGGGCGCATGGGCGACCCGCCGGCCACCACGCTGGCCGCGCGTCTGCGCGAGCGGCCGTTCGCGATCGACCGCCTCAAGACCGGCACCCCGCCGCGCATCGACGGGCGCACGCTCGACTACAGCGTCATGGCCGAACAACCCGGCGACGACCCGCTGCCGGTGATGTCGTTCATGGGCCAGGTCAGCGACCACCCACGCCAGGTCAGCTGCTGGATCACCCACACCACCGAGCAGACCCACGACATCATCCGCGGCGCACTGCACCGCTCGCCGCTGTATTCCGGGCAGATCGAAGGCATCGGCCCACGCTACTGCCCGTCGATCGAAGACAAGGTGGTGCGCTTCGCCGAAAAGACCAGCCACCAGATCTTCGTCGAACCCGAGGGCCTGGAGGTGACCGAGATCTATCCCAACGGCATTTCCACCTCGCTGCCGTTCGATGTGCAGCTGGCGCTGGTGCGCTCGATCCACGGTTTTGCGCAGGCGCATATCACCCGCCCCGGCTACGCGATCGAATACGACTTCTTCGACCCGCGCGGGCTCAAGGCCTCGCTGGAAACCAAGGCGGTCGGCGGGCTGTTCTTTGCCGGGCAGATCAACGGCACCACCGGTTACGAAGAGGCCGCCGCGCAAGGCCTGCTGGCCGGCCTCAATGCCGCCCGCCATGTGCAGGGGCTGCCGGCCTGGTCGCCGCGTCGCGACGAAGCCTACCTGGGCGTGCTGGTGGACGATTTGATCACCCACGGCACCACCGAGCCGTATCGCATGTTCACCAGCCGCGCCGAATACCGGCTGCAGCTGCGCGAAGACAATGCCGATGCACGCCTGACCGGGGTGGGCCGCG
Organism: Xanthomonas sp. Leaf148; assembly: GCF_001423585.1. Classification (GTDB taxonomy): domain Bacteria; phylum Pseudomonadota; class Gammaproteobacteria; order Xanthomonadales; family Xanthomonadaceae; genus Xanthomonas. The sequence goes on from NZ_LMOP01000012.1 coordinate 225,963, forward strand.
CGATGGGTCTGGTCGATGAGGCGCGCTGGGCGCGCTTTTCGGCCAAGCAGGAAGCGGTGCAACGCGAGACCGCACGCCTGTCGGCGCTGTGGGCGACGCCGGGCAATGCGCTGGGTCGCGAAGTGGCGCAAACGCTGAACGTGTCGCTCAGCCGCGAAACCAATGTGCTGGACCTGATCAAACGCCCGGAACTCAACTACGCCACGCTGATGCGCGTGCCGGCACTGGGGCCGGGCGTGGACGATACGCAGGTGGCCGAACAGGTCGAAATCAGCGTCAAGTACGCCGGTTATCTGGATCGCCAGCGCGACGATATCGCACGCCAGCAACGCCAGGAAAATACGCCGATCCCGGAAGACTTCGACTACGCCCGCGTGCGCGGCCTGTCGATCGAAGTACAGCAGAAACTCGAACGCGTGCGCCCGCAACACATCGGCCAGGCACAACGCATTCCCGGCATGACCCCGGCAGCGATCTCGCTGCTGCTGGTGCATCTGGAGCGCGCGCGGCGTAGCAAGGTGGCATGATCTTTCCGTGTGCCAGGCTGCATCTGCGTGAGCTGGTTATGATTGGGGCACGTCATGCACAAGGACAGCGACCCCATGGACATCCATCCCATCGCAGCGGACAAACGCGAGGCAGTGCTGGCGGCGTTGCGCGAGATCGAGCAGCAACATGAGGTCCGCATTCTGCTGGCGTGCGAATCGGGCAGCCGCGGCTGGGGATTTTCGTCGCCCGACAGCGATTACGACGCACGCTTTGTCTACGTCCATCGGCGCGACTGGTATCTGACCGTCAACGAAAGCACCGGTCCCGGCGAGCCGCAGCGCGACGTGATCGAGCTGCCGATCTCCGACGATCTGGATGTCAGCGGCTGGGACCTGCGCAAGGCACTGCGGTTGGTCTCCAAGTCCAATCCGACGCTGCTGGAATGGCTGCATTCGCCGGTGGTGTATCGGCAAGATCCGGTTGCTGTCGAGCAGTTGCGGGCGATCGCCACGCACTTCTATTCACCGCTTGGCACTTGGTGGCATTACTTCAACATGGCCAAGAGCAACTATCGCGGCTACCTGCGCGGTGAGCGGATTCGCACCAAGAAATATCTGTACGTCTTGCGCCCGATTCTGGCCTGTCAGTGGATCGAGCGCCGCCAGGACATGCCGCCGATGGCATTTGAATTGCTGCTGGACGAACTGCTGCCGAGTGGAGACCTCCGCGAGGAAATCGAGCGTTTGCTGGCGCTCAAGCGCATCTCCACAGAAGTGGAAGATGGACCACGGATTGCGGTGATCAGCGATTTTCTCGAAGCAGAACTCGACCGCATGGGCACGGCGCAGCCACAGCTGCCGGCCGGCAGCGGGCGTTCGGATGCCCTGGACACCTTGTTTCGGCAGATGCTCTCCAGCGACACTGCATCGCCCTGAGGCATTGGGATGCGCTGTCGGTCTGATTATCGACCGCCGGTCACTGCAGCGCAGGGCTGCCGATGTCGGCGTATCGGCCTGGTCTCACAGAAGGCAAACACAGACATGTCACGTAGCCCCAGGTCTGCACACCTTGCAAGAGAATGCACTGAAGCGATGGCGTATCCCGATTAGCGAAGCCCCAGCCGAACAGAGGCGTTACGGGTGGACCAGACGGTCGATGGAAACGCGATAGATGTTGCTATGATTTGCCAACGCCGACACATTTCACTAAATGAACGCATTTGGCACGCTACGGACCGCAACGTTTCGCATCGCCGGTCCTGTTCTGTTTTTACTGCTGGGAAGTATCTCTACGGCCCATGCCAATACCGAAGAAGATGGCCGATATTGGTTGAGTATCTACGCCCAGGGCAAATTGCCGGTCGAGAACCTTTACTGGAGCATGGATATTCATCCGCGCTGGCGCGAGGAAGGTGAGCAGTTCGATCAATTGATCCTGCGCCCTGCGGTGTTTTACCGGCTCAACCCCAAGGCCAGCGTCTGGATGGGGTATGACACCATCATCAGCCATCCGGCCGGTCAGCCGTCCAACCGCGAAAATCGCTGGTGGGGACAGTTTCAGTATCAGTTCGACCCGATCGCCGAGATCAGCATCACCAGCCGCACCCGTCTGGAGCAGCGCCACCGCGAAGACTTCAGCGACGAGGGCTACCGCGTGCGGCAAATGATCCGCGCCACCCGCCCGAGCGGATTCAGTCCGCAACTGTCCTGGGTGCTGTTCAACGAGCTGTTCGTCAATCTCGATCAGACGCAATGGGGTGCGCGCCGCGGCATCGACCAGAACCGCGTCTTTGTCGGCATCAACTGGAAATTCAACGCCATCTCCAATATGGACGTCGGTTATCTCAACCAGTTCGTCAATACGCGTGCAGTGGACCGTGAAAACCACGTATTGATGACGACGTTGCGCTTCAACTTCTAAACGCCGCGGTAGCGCACCGGCACCGAGTGCCGGATCGCGCCGGAGTTTCTTCGCGTGGACCGAAGCGGCAGCGCGTTTGCATCCGCACCGTGCGTCAACCCGCCACGATGCTGCGCGTATTGCCGACACCTCGGCAATACGCCGGATTACACCGGCAACAGCCGCTGTCGCAGCATTTCGGCAAACAGGTCCACGGTCTTGTCGGCTGCCTGGATGATGCTGGCCATATGGATGAAGCCGTGCACCATGCCGGGAAAGGTGTGCACGCTGACCTCGACACCGGCTGCGCGCAGGCGCTCGGCGTAGCGCAGGCCTTCGTCGTGCAGAACGTCGCGCTCGGCCAGCACGACCAGCGCCGGCGCAACGCCGCTCAGATCCGGAGCAAGCAGCGGCGAGACGCGCCAATCCAGGGCGATGGCAGGATCCTTGATGAAATGCTGGTTGAAAAACTGCGTGGCCTGCCGGGTCAGCGGTGGAATGTCGGCATTGGTCGTGCGGGACGGATACTCGCCGCTGTCTTCGCGTGCGTCTGTCAGCGGGTACAGCAACAGCTGACAGCGCAGCGCAATGCCGGCATCGCGTGCGGCCACTGCAGCGGCGGCAGCCATCGCGCCGCCGATGCTGTCGCCGGCCACCGCCAACCGCTGTGGATCTGCGCCGACCTGCCCGGGATGCGCGGCCAGCCACTGCACCGTGGCGATGACGTCCTCCACGCCGGCCGGCGCGGGGTGCTCGGGAGCCAGCCGGTAATCGACGGCCAGCACCTGGCAACCGGCGCGTGCGGCGAGCTGTCGGCACACATCGTCATGCGACTCCAGATCGCCCACCACGCCGCCGCCACCGTGCACAAACACGCAGGTTGGCGCGGGCGCATCGCTCAGGCCCGGCGGCCGATACAACCGGAGCGGCACGTTGCCAACAGCGGTGTCGGCCTGCACGGCGCGCACCTGCGCCATCTCCAGCACCGGAAAGCCGAGCTGCGCCCCCAGCCCACGCATCATTGCGCGTGCGTCTGCCAGGGGCAGCGTTTCCATCGGCGGCTGGGCGGCCTGCTGGAGAACAGCGAACAGGCGAACGACATCGGGATCGAACATGGCGGTCTCGTTGGCAGTGGAGGACTACCGAGTTTGCCTGATACTTATTTTAAATAACCATTAAATGAAATAACTATCTGGCCGGATGACGCGCGATCGCTTGGGCAGGCCGGTGCTGGCTTGATACAGCAGGGTTCTGACCTGCAACGCGTTACATCTTGCAGACATGCGTGCGACCACCTGCAACGCCGATTGCTGCGTTGCATCACGTGGATGCGCAACCGCATGCCGCGTGCGCAGACCGTGCGGGGCATGAAGCGGCAACGTGCCTCATCGCAGTGCCGTCTTCTAGACGCACCCTAGCTCGCGTCGCTTCAATCCCATCAATGCGCGCGCGTCTGGACAGGTGCCGCGCGTGCCACAGCAGGCCCCGTGCCGCCGGCCGCCGGGCAAGGCAATGCGCCGTGTGGCGCACGCAGCGATCAGTCGTCGTCTTCGGCGGCGGCTTCGCGGCCTTGCTGGCGGATCAGGTTTTCCTGCCGCGCGTCTTCAATGGAGGCGCGGATGGCGCGCACGTCGGCGCGCTTGGTGTCGAACTTGAAGCGGCCGGTGAGCACGCTGTCCGGGCGCAACTCACCCTTTTCGTAAAGCGCCCACATTTCTTCGCCGTAGTGGGTGTCCAGCAGGTCCGGAGCGAAGCGGCCCAGGCAGTCGCGCAAATTGTGCACATCGCGCAGCAGCATGTCGCGCGCGGCATTGTTGCCGGCGGCACTGACCACCTGCGGGAAATCGATCACCACCGGGCCGTCGGGCGAGACCAGCACGTTGTATTCGGACAGATCGCCGTGCACCAGACCCAGCGACAGCATCTTGACCACATCGCCGATCAGGCTGACATGGAATGCGTGCGCCTGCTCCGGCTCCAGTTCCACTTCGCCCAGCCGTGGTGCGCTGTGACCAGCGGCGTCGGTAACCAGATCCATCAGCAGCACGCCATGGAAATAGCCGCGCGGCTTGGGCACGTGCACGCCGGCATCCACCAGTTGGTAGAGCGCGTCGGCTTCGGTGTTCTTCCATGCGGTCTCGGCTTCGCGGCGGCCGAACTTGGTGGCCTTGCCCATCGCGCGCGCCTGGCGGCTGCCGCGCACCTTGCGGCCTTCCTGATATTGCACGCGCGCCTGGAAGCTGCGCTGCGCCATGTCCTTGTAGACCTTGGCACACAGGATGTCGGCGCCGGCGCTGACCACGTAGACGGAGGCTTCCTTGCCGCTCTTCAGTGGTCGCAACACTTCGTCGATGACACCGTCGTCGATCAGCGGCTGCAGGCCCTTGGGGGTTTTCATGGACGAGGGGGACCGATCCGAAACAAGTCAGCAGCGATTATGCGGCAAGCAGGATGAAGTGCTTACATGCGAGGCGCACAGTGCGACCGGAAGCAGGCATTGGCGCGAGCGCTTACCATGCGTGGACCTGCCTGACGCGCGATCCGATGCCCGAGCCCACCACCAGCCGCCGCAAACGTCCCGCCGCCATCGCCGCGACCGGGAGCGAGCGCGGCCTGCCATACGAGTTGATGCAGCAGATTGCCGCCGCCCAGGGCGACCCGGACTTCATGACCTCGCTGGGGCGCGGGCTGGTGGTGCTGAGCGTGTTCGCCCAGCACCCGCGCGAGGTGACCATGTCGCAGATCAGCCTGGAAACCGGCATCTCGCGCGCGGCGGTGCGGCGGGTGCTGCATACGCTGGCCAAGCTGGGCTATGTCGGCGAGCAGGGCCGTGGCTATGTGCTGTTGCCGCGCGTGCTGGGCATTGGCGGCGCGTATGCGGCGTCTTCGGCGATGACCGCGGCGGCCCAGCCGGTGCTGGACGGGTTGCGCGACCAACTGCACGAGTCCTGCTCGCTGGGCGTACTGGACGGCGACGATCTGCTGTACGTGGCGCGCGCGGAGACGGTGCGGATCATGTCGATCGGGCTACGCCCGGGCACGCGGTTGCCGGCCTATTGCACCTCGATGGGCCGGGTGCTGCTGGCGGCCCTGCCCGGCGATACCTTGCAGGCCTACCTGGAGCGCACCACGCTGCGCCCGCGCACCGACCGGACGGTGACCCAGGCCTCGGCGCTGCTGGAGGTCCTGGCGCGTGCGCGCCGCGAAGGCATGTGCCTGACCGATCAGGAGCTGGAAATCGGCCTGCGTTCGATCGCAGTGCCGGTGCGTAACCTGCGTGGCGAGGTGATTGCCGCACTCAACATCGGCGCACAGGCCGGGCGCGTCAGCCTGCAGACCATGCAGACGCAGTTGCTGGAGCCGTTGAAGCTGGCGGCGCAGCGCTTGGGGGCGTTGCTGAGTTAGCTAGCGCGTGCGGCGCGTCTTGAGCGCCTTAGCAGTCTCGATCCTGGGTGAAGCGGCCGAGGGCCGCGGGCTGCGCGCGGCCTGGGTCCCGCGCACAAGCGTGACGTGCGCCCCGCGCACAGCTGTATTCATTGCTTCGCATGCAGCAGGCAGCGCGTTGGTCGCGTGCTCCTGCACCCTCCCGACGCACCCGACGCACCCGCCACCCGCGTCAGGGCTCAGCGCGGCCGACGCAGGAAGCCCACCACCGCATCCACCCAGGCCGCGTGGGTGTCTTCCACATGCGCCACATGATCGGCGTGCGGCAAGGTGATCCAAGTACGGTCTTGGCTGCCCAGGCGTGCGAACAGATGCGCGTTGTCGGCTTGCGTGGCGATGGGATCGTCGACGCCGCGCAGCAGCAGCACCGGCAACGTCGTGACCTGCTCGGGCTGGAACGCGAACTGCGCCATCGCGTGCCAGTCCGTGCGCACCGGGTCGGCTGCCAGCGCCTGCGCCACGTAGGCCGCACGCACGCCTGGGGGCGCGGCGTTGGCAGTGATGAAATCCTCGCCGGCCGCCGCGGCGGTGGTGCGTGCGCGCAAGGGCTGGGCCGGTGTTGTCGCGTCGGTGGGCGGCGCATCGACATCGTCGGGAAAGCCGTACAGCACCAGCGCGGACACTGCCTGCGGGTGTTGCTGGCCGACCAGCAGCGCCACCCGCGCGCCGTTGGAATAGCCGATCAAGGCGGGCGGCGGCAGACCCGGGTATTGCCGGGCAACCCAGGCCAGCACCTGCGCGACATCGCACACCGCGCGGTCGGGCGTGTTCCATCCGCTGCGATGGCGTGCACTGCCGCCGTAGCCGCGCAGGTCCACCGCGTAGGCGGCGAGCCCGGCCTGTGCGAAGGCGGCCAGCACCGAGCGCGAATCGGCCGCTTCGCCCGGCACCTGCAGGTCGAAGTTGGGCAGCGAACTCCAGGTCCGGCCATGCACCAGCAGTACCGCGCCACGCGGCTGCACAGGCACGCGCGACCACACCGCCAGTGCCTGGCCATCGTCGGCGCGAACCTGCGCCAGCTGGGTGCCGGGCCCGGGCTGCGGCTGTGCCCCGGCAGCCAGCGAGAACAGCAACAGCAGGAGCAGGTAGACGGGTCGGAACGTCATGCGGCATCTCGTCAAGGGCGCGGTGGACTGGGCACGCTGCGTGGCATGGCAGGCAGACGCGAAAACGACGATGCGGGCCGCGTCAGGTCTCGGCAGCCTGTTCTTCCAGGATCGGTTTGGCCAGCGCAAAAGCGTGGTTGGCCGCCGGGACGCCGCAATAGATGGCCGCCTGCAGCAGCACTTCCTTGATCTGCTCGGGGGTGACGCCGTTGTTGCGCGCGGCGCGCACATGCAGCTTGAATTCTTCGTCGTGGCCCAACGCGACCATCATCGACAACGTGATCAACGAGCGGGTATGCGCAGGCAGGCCGTCGCGGGTCCAGATGGTGCCCCAGGCGTAACGGGTGATCAGGTCCTGAAACTCGGTGGTGAGCTCGGTGCGTGCGGCCAGCGAGCGCTCGACATGCGCTTCGCCCAGCACACGGCGGCGTTCGCGCAGGCCGGCTTGATAGCGTTCGTCTTCGTGCATGTGCGTCCTCGTCATACGGAAAAGATCAGTCGGCTTGCAGGAACCCCAGCACCGCGTCGTTGAACGCGGCCGGCGATTCCAGATTGCAGATATGGCGGCCCGGTACCTGGGCGTAATGTCCGTCGGGCGCGGCGTAGGCGATCTCGCGCAGGTCCGGCGGCGGGCACACCGGGTCGTCGTCGCCGGCCAGGGCCAGCAGTGGCAGGTTCAGCCCATCCAGCGCGCCGCGGAAATCGGCCTCGGCCACCGCCTGGCAGCAGGCGATGTATCCGTCCGGGGAGGTGGAGACGAAGGCGGCGGCGATCATGTCCAGGCGCTGTGCGTGGCTGATGGAAAATTCCGGGGTAAACCAGCGCTGCAGCGTGGCATCGATCAGCATCGGCAGGCCTTCGCTGCGCACCTGCTCGATGCGGGTTTCCCAGGTGGCGGTGCTGCCGATCTTCTGCGCGGTGGCGCAGACCACCAGCCGGCGCAGCCGTTGCGCGGCATGCAGCCCCAGCCACTGCCCGGTCAGCCCGCCGATCGACAGCCCGCAGAAATCGCTGCGCTCGATCTGCAAGGCATCCCATAGCGCCAGCACGTCCTGTCCCAGGTCGGCCACGCTGTAGGGACCTGGCGGAGAGTCGGAATAGCCATGGCCGCGGCGGTCGTAACGCAGGATGCGGTAATGCGGGGCGAAGGCTTCGATCTGCACGTCCCACATGTGCATGTCGGTGCCGAGCGAATTGCAGAAGGTCAGCCAGGGCCGCCCGTCGGTGCCGTCCAGACGGTAATGCAGGCGATGCGTGGGCAATTGCAGATAGGCCATCGAAGCACCGTCAACGGGAGGAAGAAGCGGCCAGTACGCGATCGATCCAGACCGAGGACATGCCGCGCCAGCTGTCGCTATCGAACACCGCGTGCAGTTGCGCGTGCGTGAGTACCGCGCTCACCTGCGCGTCCTCTGCCAAGACCTCGCGCAGATGCCGCTGCTGCGCCTGCGCACGCGCCACTGCCTGTTCGACCAGCGCGTGCGCCTGCGGCTTGCCGAGCTGCGGGGCCAGCGCGAACACCACCGCCTCGGCGTAGAGCACGCCGCCATGGCTGTCCAGGTGCTGGCGCATGCGCGTGCGGTCCAGTTCCAGCTCGGCCAGGCAGGCCTGCATCTGCGCCAGGCTGCCGGCAGTCAGGCAGACGATTTGTGGCAAGGTGTCCCATTCGGCATGCCACTGCCCGGCGGCACGCTCATGCGGCTGCGCCATCGCACTGAACAAGGTAGAAATCAGCCCGGGCACGCGGGTGGCCGCGGCCACCGCCGCCACGCTGGAAACGGGGTTGCGCTTGTGCGGCATCGCCGATGAGCCGCCCTTGCCGGCCGCCGCAGGCTCGAACGCTTCGCCGACCTCCGATTGCATCAGCAGCACCACATCGCCGCCGATCTTGCCCAGCGTGCCGGCGAGCAGGCCGAACGCGCAACCAACCTCGACGATGCGGTCGCGCGCGGTGTGCCAGGGCAACGCAGGCAAGGGCAGCGCCAAGGTGGTGGCCAGGGCCTGGGCCACGTCCAGGCCGCGCGCCTGCAATGAGGCCAAGGTGCCGGCCGCGCCACCAAACTGCAGCACCAGCGCGTCGTGCCGCAGCGCGTGCAGGCGCCGATGCGCGCGCTGCAAGGCATCCAGCCAGCCGGCCACCTTGAGCCCGAAGGTCACCGGCACGGCCTGCTGCAACAAGGTGCGACCGGGCAGACCGGTGTCGCGCTCGCGTGCGGCCAACGCGGCCAACGTGTCGCACAGACGCTGCAGGCGCGGCAGCAGCAAATCGAGCGCGGCACGCAGCTGCAACACGCTGCCGGTATCGATGACGTCCTGACTGGTGGCCCCCCAATGCACCCAGCGCGCGGCCGCAGCATCGTGCGCGGCGACGCGCGCGGTCAGCGCCTTGACCAGCGGAATGGCAGGGTTGCCAGCGAGCGCGGTGGCCTGCGCCAAGGCGGCCATGTCGTAGTGCTGCACATCGCAGGCCGCTGCGATGGACGCGGCAGCTTCGGCAGGAATGACATCGCACTGCGCCTGCGCGCGGGCAAGCGCGGATTCGAAGTGCAGCATGGCCTGCACACGCGCCGCATCGTTGAACAATGCGTCGCACGCAGGCTCGCCAAACAAGGATCCCAACAACAAAGACGTCGCACTCATGCATCGCATCTCTTGGCGTGCCGGCAGCATGGCACCGAAGCACGGGGGTGCCAACTAGACGTTAGGGCAATACGCGCAGCGCCCGCAGCGTGGTCGCAGCGGGCGAAGGTGACAGCGTGCACGCCTGGTTTGCATGCGTGCCTTGGGCACCCCGATGTGCGCTTGTGCACCCGCCTTGCTGCCGTGCGCGGCGCTGCATGCCGCCTGGCCAGGCCAGTGGCGCACGTGCAGACACAGGCCGTCGTGTGCGGCACGTGTGCCGATCTACGGATCAATACCGGAAGAACACGGTCTCCGTGTCGCCTTGCATATGGATATCCCAGGCATAGGCGCCATTGCCGGATGGCCGGGCCAGCAGGGTGGCGCGGCGCGCGGCCGGCACCAGCGCCAGGATCGGGTCGCTGCCCAGCTGCGGGTCATCGGCGAAGTACAGGCGCGTCGATGCGCCCCGCAACAGCCCGCGCATGAACACCAGCACGCTCAAATGCGCGGCCTGCGGCGTGCCCTCCGGCCCGGCGACGGCGCCCGGCTTGACCGTACTGAAGCTAAAACGCCCCTGCGCATCGGTCGGCACCCGGCCCCAGCCATCGAAGCTGGCGTCGTGCGTCTGGTAACGGCTGTCGGCGGCATGCGCATAGATACCAGCGGCATCGGCTTGCCACAGTTCCAGCACCGCGTCGGCCACCGGGACGCCGGCACCATCGAAGATGCAGCCGCTGATCTGCACGTGCGTGCCGGCCGCCTGCGCCGGTGCGAGCTGGTCGCGATACAGCGGTTCCAGCCCAAGCCGGTAATACGGGCCGACGGTTTGCGAAGGGGTTGCGTGCAGGCTCATCGATTCACTCCCAGACCGTTTGCTTGCGGCCGCGCAGCACGATGTCGAAGCGGTAGGCCAGGGCATATTCGCTGATGGCGTTTTCCCAGTCGAAACTGGACACCATGCGCTCGCGCGCCTGCGCATCGTCGACGCAGTTGTAGATGGGGTCGTGCGCCAGCAGCGGGTCGCCCGGGAAATACATCTGGGTGATCAGCCGTTGCCCGATGCCATCGCCATGCAGCGAAAAATGGATGTGCGCCGGCCGCCAGGCGTTGTAGTGATTGCGCCACGGATACGCGCCCGGCTTGATGGTCTTGAAGACGTAGCGGCCATGCTCATCGGTGAGCACCTGGCCAGTGCCGCGGAAGTTGGGGTCCAGCGGTGCGTCGTGACGATCGCCAGCATGCTGATAACGGCCGGCCGCGTTGCATTGCCACACTTCCACCACGCTGTTGCGCACCGGCTTGCCGTTTTCGTCGAGCACGTGGCCGGAAACGATGATGCGCTCGCCCAGCGGCTCGCCACTGAATCCTGCGGTGAGGTCGGCAGCATGCTCGCCCAGGGTGAGCCGATCCAAACGCGGGCCGGTGACTTCCGACAGGGTGGCCGGGATATCGATGGGCGCCTGCGTTGGGCCGCGCAAGGCGGTTGAGGCGTAGGCCGGATGCAGATAGGCCGGCTGCGTGCCCGGCCGGGTGCGGCGGTAGCCGAGCAGCGGGTGGGCAAGTATCGAATCATCGGGGGCATCGCGCATCGTGAGATCTCCCTGCGCCGCACTGCGGCATGGTCAAGCGGTGTAGGTGTGCGGTGGCGGCGCAGTGGTTGCAGTGGGCTGGCTCACAGGCGCTCGATCGCCAGTGCCACGCCCTGCCCCACTCCGACGCACATGCTGGCCAGCCCGAGCCGGCCGTTGCGGGCTTCCAGTTGCCGCAGCAAGGTGAGCGCCAGCCGCGCGCCGCTCATGCCGAGCGGATGACCGAGCGCAATGGCGCCGCCGTTGGCGTTGACATGCGCGGCATCGTCGGGGAACCCGAACGCGCGCGTGCAGGCCAACGCCTGCGCGGCGAAGGCTTCGTTGAGTTCGATCGCATCGAACTGCTCGATGCGCAAGTTCAGCCGCGCCAACAGACGCTGCGTGGCCGGCACCGGGCCCATGCCCATGTAGGCCGGCTCGACACCTGCCGACGCAAAACCCAGCACGCGCGCGCGCGGGGTCAACCGATGCGTCTGCACGGCCTGCGCGGACGCCAACAACAACGCGGCGGCACCGTCGTTGATGCCGGACGCATTGCCGGCCGTCACGCTGCCGGGCTGGCGGAACACCGGTTTGAGCTTGGCCAGCATCTCGATGGTGGTATTCGGGCGCGGGGCTTCGTCGTATGCGACGGTGACGGCATCGCCGCCCTTGCGTGCGGCCACCGGCACCGAGGTGATCTCCGCATCGAAGAAACCGGCCGCCTGCGCGGCGGCCACGCGTTGCTGGCTGCGCAGTGCGAAAGCGTCCTGATCCTCGCGCGAAATGGCATGGCGCTGCGCGACGTTCTCGGCGGTTTCGCCCATCAACTCGGTGCCGTAGGCGGCTTGCATACGCGGGTTGATGAAGCGCCAGCCCATGGTGGTGTCTTCGAGCTGCTGGGTGCGGGCAAAGGCGCTTTCGGCCTTGCCCATCACCCAGGGCGCGCGCGACATCGACTCGACACCGCCGGCGATCGCCAGGCCCAGTTCCTCGGCGCGGATGCCGCGCGCCACCGTGCCGATCGCATCCAGCCCGGAACCGCACAGGCGATTGAGCGTGCTGCCCGGCACAGAACTCGGCAGGCCCGCCAGCAACAGGCTCATACGCGCGACATTGCGATTGTCTTCGCCGGCCTGATTGGCGCAGCCCAGATACACATCGTCGATGGCGGCCGGGTCCAGCTGCGGATGACGGACCAGCAACGCGGCAATCGGCACCGCGCCCAGGTCGTCGGGGCGCACGCTGGACAGCACGCCGCCGTAACGGCCGATGGGCGTGCGGATGCCGTCGATCAGATAGACCTCGCTCATGCCTCCGCTCCCGCCGAGTGGGTGCCATGTGCGGCGTCGGTACGCGCCTGCAGCGCGCGCAATGCCTGCAGTTCCGTGGTGCTGGGCGGTGCGGTCTGGGCGAGGTCGTCGGCAAAGCGGATCGGCCAGCCAGTCGCCGCGCTGACCTGTTCGCGGCTGATCCCCGGGTGCAGCGAAGTCACGGTGAGTTCGCGGGTCACCGCATCGGGTTCCATCACGCACAGGTCGGTGACCACCACGGTGGGGCCGGCGCCGGGCAGGCCGGCACGCGTGCGCGCATCGCCGCCGTCCAGATGCCCGACCGTGGTGATGAAGTCCAGCACCGACACGAAGCTGCGTTTGGACTGCCGCATGATGATGAACACCTGCTTGGCGCTGGCCGCGATTTCCGGCGCGCCACCGGCGCCCGGCAACCGCGTCTTCGGCGCTGTGTAATCGCCGATCACGGTGGTGTTGAGGTTGGCGTGGCGATCGATCTGCGCCGCGCCCAGGAAGCCGACATCCACCCGCCCCCCCTGCAACCAGTAGCGAAAGATCTCCGGCGTGGAGACCACGGTATCGGCAGTTTCGGCCAGCTCGCCGTCGCCGATCGAGAGCGGCAGCACGTCCGGGCGTGCGCCGATCGGGCCGGATTCGTAGATCAAGGTGACATCCGGCGCATGCGTGAGCCGGGCCAGATTGGCCGCGGTGGACGGCAGACCGATGCCGACGAAACACACCGCCTCATCGGGCAGGCGGCGCGCCGCGGCCACGGTCATCATTTCATTGGTGCTGTACGCGCTCATGCGGCCTCCTGCTGCTGCGAGTGCGCATACACGCGCATGAATGCGGCGAAGTCGTCGGTGTCCAGGATATGCGTCTGGATCCACGCCTGGAAACGCGCGCGGTCGCGCGCAATCGCGTCCCAGGCCAGATAAAACCGGTTGTCGCGGGCGTAGTAGCCATGCGCGTACGACGGCGCCGCGCCGCCAGGCACATGACACACCGCATCGACCACCCAGCGCGGCAGGATGCAGGCATTGGGTGGCGCGTCGAGCGTGTCGACGATTTCTTCCACCGTCACGATCAGCTTGCGCGCGGCCAGTGCCGCCTCCTTCTGCACCCCAAGAATCCCCCACAGCAAGACGTTGCCACGTCGGTCGGCCTGCTGTGCGTGGATGACCGTGACATCGGGGTTCACCGCCGGCGTGGTGGCCAGCGTTTCGCCGGTGTACGGGCATTGCAGGAACTTGATGCTGTCGTTGACGCGCGGCAGGTCCGAACCGACATAGCCGCGCAGCACCGCGAATGGCAGGCCCGACGCACCGGCCACGTAGGCGTTGGCCATGTCGGCATGGCTATGTTCGCGAATCTGCAGCGGCTGCGGCCAGGCGTGTTCGACCGCATCGCGCAGCCGGTGCAGCGAGCCGACCCCCGGATTGCCGCCCCACGAAAACCGCAGCGCCGATGCGCAGCCGGCGCCGATCAGCTGGTCGTAGATCAGGTCCGGTGTCATGCGCACCAGACGCAGCTCGCGTTTGCGCTGGCGGATCACTTCATGGCCGGCCGCATGCGGGATCAGATGGGTGAAACCCTCCATCGCCACACAATCGCCGTCGGCGATCAGGTGGGACACCGCATCTCTCAGGGAGACGATTTCGACCATGGCACCACCCCGCGCTGAACGTGCAGCCACGGTAGAGCCGGCCGAACAGCGCGGTCAATACGATTATCGGCGATTGAATTCGATAATCGCACAATTTCCATCTGGCAATAACGCTCCGACATTGTCTCCGGTGTATACATAACTTCGCTCGCAAGCAGACGCCAGCGCTGGAATGCGCGCTAACTGGTTGCCGGCCGACGCAGTGCGTCGATTCGTATCCCAGGTTGTATACAAAAACCCCAGGAGTCACGGTCATGTCCCAGTCCAAGCCGCTGTTTCCCCTCAACGCGTGGTATGCCGTCGCCTGGGACCACGAAATCAAGCACGCCCTGACGCCGCGCAAGGTGTGCAACCTGGAAGTGGTGGTCTACCGCACCACGGCCGGCGCAGTGGTCGCCCTGGAAGACGCTTGCTGGCACCGGCTGGTGCCGCTGTCGATGGGCAAGCTGCGCGGCGACGATGTGGTGTGCGGCTATCACGGCCTGGTCTACAACACCCAGGGCCGCTGCGTGCACATGCCCTCGCAGGAGACCATCAACCCGTCCGCCTGCGTGCGCAGTTTTCCGGTGGCCGAGAAGCATCGCTACGTGTGGATCTGGCCGGGCGACCCGGCCCAGGCCGACACCGCGCTCATCCCCGACCTGCACTGGGCGCACGACCCGGCCTGGGCCGGCGATGGCCGCACCATCTACGCCAAGTGCGATTACCGGTTGGTGCTGGATAACCTGATGGACCTGACCCACGAGACCTTCGTGCACGGGTCCAGCATCGGCCAGGACGAGATCGCCGAAGCGCCGTTCGATGTTGTGCATGGCGACCGCTCGGTGGTGGTCTCGCGCTGGATGCGCAACATCGACCCGCCGCCGTTCTGGGCCAGTCAGATTGCGAAACACCTGGATTACCACGGCAAGGTCGACCGCTGGCAGATCATCCGCTTCGAAGCGCCCGGCACCATCGCGATCGATGTCGGTGTGGCCATCACCGGCACCGGCGCGCCGGAGGGCGACCGCAGCCAGGGCGTCAACGGTTATGTACTCAATACGATTACGCCGGAGACCGACACCACCTGCCACTACTTCTGGGCGTTCATGCGCAACTACGCGCTGCACGATCAGTCGTTGACCACGCTCACCCGCGCCGGCGTCACCGGTGTGTTCGGCGAGGACGAGGCGATCCTGGAAGCGCAGCAACGCGCCATCGATGCGCACCCGGATCACACCTTCTACAACCTCAACGTCGATTCCGGCGGCATGTGGGCACGGCGGGTGATCGACCGCCTGATTGCCCAGGAACAGCGCGCGCAGGATCTGTCGCTGCGCATGGTGGGCTGAGCGCAGCGCACAGGAGACCGCCATGCCACCGACCACACCGTTCCACAGCAGCGCAGCGCAGACCACGCGCGCGCTGCTCTCGCTGCGTGAGCTGATCCTCGACGGCACCCTGCCCTCTGGTGCGCGATTGTCCGAGTTGGCCGTGGTGCAACGGCTGGGCATGTCGCGTACGCCGGTACGTGCGGCACTGCAACGCCTGTGCGAAGAAGGCCTGGCCCGCGCGCTGCCGGGTGGCGGCTACGCGGTGCAGGCCTTCAGCGAGCGCGACGTGCACGACGCCATCGAACTGCGCGGCACGCTCGAAGGGCTGGCCGCACGCATGGCCGCCGAGCGCGGCGTCTCACACGCGCAGCTTGCCCAGGCGCACGCGCTGCTGGCGGAGATCGATGCCATTGTCGGCACGCCACCACAGGCCATCGACTTCGCCGCCTATGTCCAGGCCAATGCGCTGTTCCACGCCTTGCTGGTGGCGATGGCCGGCAGCGACGTGCTCGGCCGCGAACTCACCCGCGTGCTGCAGCTGCCCTTCGCCTCGCCCAATAGCCTGGTCATGGCACAGACCAGTGCTGCCGACGCGCATGTGATCCTGACCCTGGCACAGGACCAGCATCGCGAAGTGATTGCCGCCATCGAGCAGCGCCACGGCAGCCGCGCCGAAGCGCTGATGCGCGAGCACGCACGTCTGGCGCACCGCAATTTACGCCACATCCTGCAAACCCCCGCGGCCATCGCCCAGGTGCGCGGCGGCGCACTGATCGGCCGCGCCCATGCATTCAACGCCGGCAGTGCCCGGCACGCTCTTCTGCCTGGAGTTCCTTATGCGTAAAGACACCCAATGGCACCGCGCCCATGTCGTCAGCATTGCCGACGCCTGCGACGGCGTGCGCGAAATCGTGCTCGATCCGGGCACCGCAGCACGCACCTTCGAGGTGGGCAGCCACCTGGATTTTCGCGTGCAATTGCATGGCCGCAGCGATGTGCGCTCTTACTCGCTGGTGGGCGAGCCGCGTGCGGACGGGCATTACCAGATCGCGGTACGGCAGATGCCGGACAGCCGTGGTGGCTCGCGGCATATGTGGACGCTGCAGCCCGGCGATGCAGTGGAGATCTCTCCCCCGAACAACAACTTTGCGCTGGACGAACGCGGCGAAGAAATCCTGTTGATCGCCGGCGGTATCGGCATCACGCCGATCCTGGGCATGGCGCAGCGGCTGGCGCAGCGGCACCAGGCGTTCCGCCTGCTGTATGTCGGTCGCTCGCGCAGCGCGATGGCCTACGTGGACCAGTTGGAAGCGCTGCTCGGCGCGCGCCTGCAGCTCCATTGCGACGACGCTGACGGCCCGCCCGATCTTGCCGCCGAACTGGCGCGGTTGTCGCCCAATGCCGAGGTCTATGTGTGCGGGCCGTTGGGGATGCTGGAAGCGGTGCGCCAACACTGGCATGCCGGCGGTCGCCCGCGCGCGCGGTTGCATTTTGAAACCTTCGGCAATAGTGGCCGGGTGCCGGCGCAAGCGTTCGTGGTCAAGCTGCCCGGGCTCGGCCTGGAAGTGCCGGTGGCCGAAAACGAATCGATGCTCGATGCCCTGGCCGATGCCGGGGTGGAGCTGATTGCCGAATGCCGTCGTGGCGAATGCGGGTTGTGCGTGGTGGAGGTGCTCGACAGCGCTGCCGATATCGATCACCGCGATGTGTTCTTCAGCGACGAGCAACGCCGCGAAAATCGCAAACTGTGCGCCTGCGTGTCGCGTGCGGTCGGTGGCAGCATCAGCATCGATACCGGCTACCGCGGCGGGCTGGGCTGAGCGTAGCCGTCATGCTGACCGCGCCCGCCATTGCGCTGGCGCGGTGCTGCTGAACTCGCCCTGCGCCGTGCGGCGGCGCAGGGCGATCGGTCCGCTTGGCGGACCGAGGCCTGCAACCGCTGTGCTTGCATCCTCACGCGCATGCGCGATCATCTGCGCATGGAGTCAACTCACTACAGGACTGTCCCGGCGCCGGCACTGAACCCGCGCCAGGAGCAATTGGTGGCGCTGGTGCGGCAGCAGGGCTTTGCCGATGTCGAAGGCCTGGCCACGCGTTTTGAGGTCACCCCGCAAACCATTCGGCGCGATCTGACCTTGCTGTGCGATGCCGGCGTGCTGCGTCGCTACCACGGCGGCGTCAGCATGCCCTCCAGCGTGGAAAACCTGGCCTACACCGCGCGCAAGGCGCTGCAGGCACGCGAAAAGCAGCACATCGCCACGCACGTCGCGCGCTTCATTCCCGACGACGCCTCGCTGTTCATCAACCTCGGCACCACCAACGAAGAGGTCGCGCGCGCATTGCTGCAGCATCGCGGCCTGCGCGTGATCACCAACAACCTCAACGTGGCGGTGATGCTCAGCGCCAACCCCAGTTTCGAGGTGATCGTGGCCGGCGGCGTGGTGCGCGGGCGCGACCAGGGCGTGACCGGCGAGGCCACGGTGGAGCTGATCCGTCAGTTCAAGGTGGACTTCGGGGTGATCGGCATTTCCGGGATCGATCTGGACGGCACCTTGCTGGATTTCGATTACCAGGAAGTGCGGGTGGCACAGGCCATCATCGAGCACTCGCGCCAGGTGGTGCTCGCTGCCGACCACAGCAAGTTCGGCCGCAACGCCATGGTGCGGCTGGGCGCCATCGCACAGGTGCACGACTGGTTCACCGACCGACCGCCGCCGCAGGAACTGGCCAGCGTGCTGGCCGAGGCCGGCACCCGCGTGCACCTGGCGAGCGCGACCGACGCCGGCTGAGAAATTGTTCGTTTAAGTACGTTTGCGATACGCAGATGCCGTCCTGCCCCCTCAATTGATTCATTGGCTCAATGAATTTTCAGTTTTCGATGCGCCGCATAACCTGAAAACCCTTCCCCTCAAAGACACCCACGTCTTCACGCTCCGAAAAGGTTCGATGTTCGAATATGTTCGAACATGAAAACTTAGGTTCGCTCCTCAGCGCACCTGGACGGAGATACCGATGGGCGAGACGTACGATCTTCTGGTGGTAGGCGGCGGCATCAACGGGGTCGGCATCGCCCGCGATGCGGCCGGGCGCGGTCTGTCGGTGTGTCTCTGCGAGCAGGACGATCTTGCCTCGCATACCAGTAGCGCCAGCACCAAACTCATCCATGGCGGCCTACGCTATCTGGAGCAATACGAGTTCGCGCTGGTCGGCAAGGCACTGGCCGAGCGCGAAGTGCTGTTGCGCCTGGCCCCGCACATCATCTGGCCGCTGCGCTTTCTGTTGCCGCATCAGCCGCATTTGCGCCCGGCCTGGATGATCCGCGCCGGCTTGTTCCTGTACGACCATCTGGGCGGCAGCAAGCGCAGCCTGCCGCGCTCGCGCCGGCTGTCGCTGCGCACACACCCGGTTGGGCAGCCGTTGCAGGAATCGCTGCGCACCGGCTTCGTCTATTCCGATGCCTGGGTGCAGGACGCGCGCTTGGTGGTGCTCAATGCGATGGATGCCGCCAAGCGTGGTGCCAAGATCCACACCCGCACGCGCTGTGTGGGAGCGTGGCGCGATGCCGGGTTCTGGTACGCCGAGCTCGAAGACCGCGACGGCCGCCGCCGCACCGTGCAGGCGCGCGCACTGGCCAATGCGGCCGGGCCGTGGGCGGTGTCGTTCCTGGACAAGGTGGCGGCGGTGCCGCATCAGCACGCGCTGCGGCTGGTCAAGGGCAGCCATATCGTGGTGCCCAAGCTGTTCGATCACGATCACGCCTACATCTTCCAGCAACCGGACCGGCGCATCGTGTTCGCCATCCCGTACGAGCATGACTTCACCTTGATCGGCACCACCGACGTCGACTACGAGGCCGACCCCGCCGCACCCAAGATCGACGCGGCCGAGGTGCAGTACCTGTGCGATGCGGTGAACCTGTATTTCCAGCAGCAGATCAGCCCGCAGGACGTGGTGTGGAATTACAGCGGTGTGCGTCCGTTGCTGGACGATGCCGAAGACAATGCCGCCGAAGTGACCCGCGACTATCAACTGGAAGTCATCAACGACGGCGCGCCGCTGCTCAACGTGTTCGGCGGCAAGTTGACCACCTACCGCAAGCTTGCCGAAGAGGCGGTCGACCGGCTCACCCATGTGCTGGGCGTCCGCAAGCCGGCATGGACGGCGCGCGGCGACGCACTGCCGGGCGGTGAACAACGCGATATCGCCAGCCTGCTCGAACGTGTGCGCAACGCGCGCCCCTGGTTGCCTGCCGCCACTGCGCAGCGGCTGGTGCGCAATTACGGCACCTGTGCAGAGCAACTGTTGGGCGATGCGCAGAATGTGGCCGGCCTGGGCACGCACTTCGGCGCAGACCTCTATCAGGCCGAGGTGGACTACCTGCGTCAACACGAATGGGCGCAGACCGCCGACGATATCCTGTGGCGTCGCAGCAAACTCGGGCTGCGGATCGATGCAACCGGGCGTGCGCGGCTGGAAGACTATCTGCAGACGCAGGCGCCCCAACCAGCCGATGCCGCAACTGTTTGAACACACCGCGTTGCCGGCGAGGACGGGTCGTCCGGCAACGTATCCTGGCGCACTGCCTGCATCACCCTGTGGAGGGCACCCCCGATGAGCACGACCCACTCCCCCTGCGCGCCAACGCGCGCGTCGCAATCTCCTGTTCGTTGCAATGACCTGCTCGCGGGCCTGCGCGCATGAGCCGTCAACTCGTGGGTGAGTTGATTTCCGAAGCGATCGCGATGTTCATCATCATCGCGCTCGGCGATTCGGTCGCGGCGATGTACATCCTCTACGACCCCAGTCCTTACCAGAACGCCTACTGGGGCGTGTGTATCGCCTGGGGCCTGGCGGTGACGCTGGCGATCTACGTGACCGGCTCGGTGTCGGGCACGCACGCCAACCCGGCGGTCACGCTAGCGCTGGCGCTATTTCGCGATTTTTCGTGGAAGAAGGTGGTGCCGTACTGGATTGCGCAGGTCATCGGCGCCTTCCTGGGCGCGGCCATCGTCTATCAGTTGTACGGGCCGGTGATCGACCATTTCAACCAGGTGCAGCAGCTCACCCGTGAAGCCGGCGGCGCGGCCGGTGTGTTCTTCACCGCACCCGGTCTTGCGGTCACGCCAATGCATGCGCTGGTCGACCAGATCATCATCACCGCGTTCCTGATCTTCGGCATCTTCGCCATCACCGAGCGCTTCAACGAAGCCGCGCCGGGCGCCAATTCCGGCGCGTTGATGATCGGCCTGCTGGTGGCAACGCTGGGTGCGTCGATGGGCTATCTGGAAGCGTGGGCAATGAATCCTGCGCGCGATTTCGGCCCGCGTCTGTTCGCGTATTTCGCCGGCTGGGGTGAGGCGGCGTTGCCGGCCAAGGACAATTACTGGTGGATCCCGATCGTCGGCCCGTTGATCGGCGGGCCGATCGGCGCACTGGCCTACCAGTGGCTGATCCTGCCGTTCCTGCCGGCGCGCGTGCGCCATCTGCAGGGCGACACCGCGCCGCTGGATCCGCGCTAGTCGCCGCGCAGTGAATCGACCACCACGACGATGTGCGGGCCGCCGCTAACCGGCAGCCCGCACATCGCTCCCAGGCTGCACCGACCACTCTCGCCGCGCGCCAATGCCGGCATTGTTTGAGGAATCTTCGATGGAAAAGCAATACGTCCTTGCGATCGATCAGGGCACCACCAGCTCGCGCGCGATGTTGTTCGATCGCCAGGGCAAGGTGGCCGGCGTGGCGCAGCGCGAATTCGGGCAGATCTTCCCGCAGCCGGGCTGGGTGGAACACAACCCGCGCGAGATCATGACCAGCGTCTACACCACCATTACCGAGCTGCTTAATAACGCGCAGATCGATGCGCGCTCGATCGCCGGCATCGGCATCACCAACCAGCGCGAAACCGCGGTGGTGTG
Organism: Xanthomonas sp. Leaf148; assembly: GCF_001423585.1. Classification (GTDB taxonomy): domain Bacteria; phylum Pseudomonadota; class Gammaproteobacteria; order Xanthomonadales; family Xanthomonadaceae; genus Xanthomonas. The sequence continues at coordinate 247,277 of NZ_LMOP01000012.1, forward strand.
GGACAAGGCCACCGGCCAGCCGATCTACAACGCCATCGTGTGGCAATCGCGGCAGACCAAGGACATCTGCACCCAGCTCAAGGAAGCCGGCCATGAGCAGATGGTGCGCGACAAGACCGGGCTGCTGATCGATGCGTATTTTTCCGGCACCAAGGTCAAGTGGATCCTCGATCACGTGGAAGGCGCACGCGAGCGCGCACGCAACGGCGAACTGGCCTTCGGCACCATCGACAGCTGGCTGATCTGGAACCTCACCGGCGGCAAGGTGCACGTGACCGATTACACCAACGCCTCGCGCACCATGATGTTCAACATCCACACCCTGGAATGGGATGCGGAGCTGCTGGAGATGCTGGACGTACCGGCGCAGATGCTGCCGGAGGTGCGCTCCTCCAGCGAGGTCTATGGCATGACCCAAACCCAGTATTTCTACGGCGAGCAAGTGCCCATCGCCGGCATTGCCGGCGACCAGCAGGCGGCGTTGTTCGGCCAGGCGTGTTTTGAGCCGGGCATGGCAAAAAATACCTATGGCACCGGCTGTTTCATGCTGATGAATACCGGCGACAAGGCGGTGATCTCCAAGGCCGGCCTGTTGACCACGATTGCCTGGGGCATCGATGGCAAGGTCGAGTACGCGCTGGAAGGCGCGATCTTCGTCGCCGGCTCGGTGGTGCAGTGGTTGCGCGATGGCTTGCGCATGCTGGGCAAGGCCAGCGACTCGCAGGCCTATGCCGAACGCGCTGGCGATAACGATGGCGTCTACCTGGTGCCGGCCTTCGTCGGCCTGGGCGCGCCGTATTGGCGCAGCGATATTCGTGGTGCGGTGTTCGGCCTGACACGTGGCACCAGCAAGGAGCACTTCGTGCGCGCGGCGGTGGAATCCATGGCGTATCAGACCCGCGACGTACTCACCGCGATGCAGAGCGATTCGGGCATCGAGTTGAAGGAACTGCGTGCCGACGGCGGCGCGATCGCCAACGATTTCATGGCGCAATTCCAGAGCGACATTCTCAACGTGCCGGTGCTGCGCCCGGAAGTAGCCGAAACCACCGCGCTCGGTGCGGCCTATCTGGCAGGTCTTGCAACCGGCTTCTGGAGCAGCCGCGAAGAAATCGCCAAGCAATGGGCAGTGGATCGACGCTTCGAACCGGCCATGGCCGAGGACAAACGCGAGCAACTGTATGCCGGTTGGCAGCAAGCGGTGGAAGCGACGATGGGCTTCAAGATCACCTGAGCGGCTGCGCCTGATGGTGGCTGCCGGCGTGCGTTCTGCCGCAGTGTTTGCTGGTTACACAACGCATCTATCGCCGGCCTGCATCGTGCAGGCCGGCGATACGTCACACGATTACTGACCGCTGGTATTTGCGCGGCCGGCAATGGTGTCCGGGTCCCAATGTTCTTTGATCAGACCCTTTTCGATACGGAACATGTCGAACCAGGTGGTGGTATAGGTCTTGCCCGGGTTACGCGGGTCCGGCAGCGTGCGCACCGACACCAGCGTGACCAGATCGCCATCGGCGGTGATGGCCACCAACGGCAACTGCACGCGCGGCTGCACCGGGGTGGGCCTCACGAAAGCGGTCAGGAATGCAATGAACGCATCGCGCCCGTTGGCGACATTCGGGTTGTGCTGGATGTAGTTCTTGTCCATGTACATCGGCGCGTACTGCACCTGCCCCGCTTCGAACACGATGCGCCAGAAGTCGTAGACCAAGCGCTTGTTGGCGGTCTCGTACCAATTTGAACCGAGCAGCATCTTCTGGTGATTGGTATTTTCAGTGACGGCGGTCTGCGCGAACGCCGCCATCGGTGCGACCAGCATGATCAGCAACAAGGCGCGGGAAACAATCTTTTTCATGGGGCTCTCCTGGGAGGAAACGGGTCGTGCGCTCGCGGGGGAGTTGGCGCACGGCTCGCTATTGGGGGAATGACGCGTCCTTGCATGGACAGCAACCGCCACGCGTCCATGCCACCCTACCGAGCACATCCGCTGCCGCGCTAGCCACCCGGAAGTGCACCAGGGCACTTCAAAACTGCCTGGTGATAAAAGAATTACCTTCGAAATGCCTGCGTCAGGCCCCGGCCAATTCGGCCATCGGCAGCCCCGCATAGTTCTCCGCGATGGTCGCACGGCCGGCGTCGCTGCCCAGCAAGTACTCCAACTCGGCCTGGCGGATGCGTGCAGTAAAGGCATCCTCGTCGTCGAAGGTGTGCAGCAGCGTGGTCATCCACCACGAAAACCGCTCGGCCTTCCACACCCGCTGCAGCGCCAGGGACGAGTACTGCTGCAACACGTCAGCATCGCCGGATGCCTTCCAACGCGCGAACAACTGCGCGAGCAGGCCGACATCGGCCAGCGCCAGGTTCAGCCCCTTGGCGCCGGTGGGCGGCACGATATGCGCCGCATCGCCGGCCAGAAACAGGCGGCCGTATTGCATCGGTTCGGCGACGAAGCTGCGCAGCGGCGCGATGCTTTTTTCGATCGATGGGCCGGTGACCAATTGTTCGGCCAATGTTGCCGGCAAGCGTGCGCGCAGTGCATCCCAAAACGCCGCATCGCTCCAGGCTTCCACACGGGCGTCTGCCGGCACCTGCACGTAGTAGCGCGTGCGGGTGGGCGAGCGCATCGAGCACAACGCAAAGCCGAGCCGATGGCGCGCATAGATCAGCTCATCGTGCACCGGCGGCGTATCGGCCAGCACGCCTAACCAACCGAACGGATAGACGCGCTCGAACAGGCGCATGCGCTCGGCCGGAATGCTGGCGCGGCTGACCCCATGAAAGCCGTCGCAGCCGACGATGTAGTCGCAGGCAACGCGCAGGCGGGCACCGTGATGCGTGAACTCGACGCTGGGTGCGGCACTGTCCAACGCGTGCAGGGTGACGTCGCGTGCGTCGTAGTAGGTGGGTGCACCGCTGCGCTGACGCGCCTGCATCAGATCGGCGGTGACTTCGGTCTGGCCATACACCGTGACGCCGCGGCCGCAGCCGCGCAGCAGATCGATGCGCTCACGCTGGCCATCGAGCGATAGTTCGAAGCCGTGATGCGGCAGCCCTTCGCGCTGCACGCGCTCGCCGACACCGGCGCGTTGCAGCAGCTCCACACTGCCCTGCTCCAGCACACCGGCGCGGATGCGCCCCACCACGTGTTCTGGGGTCTGCCGTTCGACGATGAGGGTGTCGATGCCGGCGCGCAGCAACAGCTCGCCCAGCAGCAGCCCGGATGGCCCGGCACCGATGATTGCAACCTGCGTCCGCATGGGGCGCTCCTGCCTTCAATGATCAGACCTGCAGTGTCGGTAGCCAACCGCTGCCATTGAAGGGATGATTGCAGGCAGTACTTGGACTTTTCGACGATGCCCACACGCACACACCACACTGCTGCAGTCGCTGCTGTCCCCGCATTCGGCCTGTACGGTGAGCGGCACGCCGATGCGCCGGAGTTGTTGCATTGGGAGTCGATCGCCGCCCGCAGCCGGCTGCATGACTGGCACATCACCCCGCACCGGCATGAGGATCTGGCGCAGCTGCTGTATGTGCAGCGCGGGCCGGCAACCCTGCAACTGGATGGACGCACCCAGCGTCTGCGGGGCGCTACCGTGGTCTGGCTGCCGCCGCTGTGCGTGCACGGGTTCGCGTTCGACCCGCAGGTGCGCGGGCACATCATCACCTTGTGCATGCCGCTGGTGCGCGACGCCCTGAGCGCTGCACCGCTACTGCAATCCAGCCTGGCGACGCCGGCAGTGCTACCGGTCAGACCCTCGCAACGCCTGCTCGATGTGCTGTTCGGCAGCATCGCCGACGACCACGCGCACCAGCGCGTCGGGCACGAGGCCGCATTGCAGGCCGCAGCAACGCAACTGGTGATCTGGACCGCACGCGCTGCGCTGCAGGGCCTGCAAGACGCGGCCGTGGCCAACGCGCAAGCCGATCCGGCCCTGCGGCATCTGCGCGCGTATCAAACCTTGATCGATCAGCACTACCGCGCACACTGGCCGATCTCCCGCTACGCGGATCAGCTGGGACTGACGCCAGGCCATCTCACTGCATTGTGTAGACGGCTGGCCAATGCGTCCGCATTGGAACTATTGCAGCGCCGGATCATGCTAGAAGCACGTCGCAACCTGCGCTACACCAGCCTGAGCGTGCAGCAGATTGCCGCAGCGCTTGGATTTTTCGATGCTGCGTATTTCAGCCGCTACTTCGCGCGGCAGGCAGGCTGCTCGCCGACGCGTTTTCGCACCGGCGAGTGAGTCGATGAAGCGCCGCCGAGCCGGGGCACGAAAACGTCGCCACAAGCTCGGCACTGACACAGCGACACAACCCGCCATGTCTTGGAGCTGCGCCGGGAGCAGCTAGCCGATCCCGGCGCCTGCCATCAGAACGGGTACTGCGGTACCTCGTTCTTGATCGTCAGCCACTGCCAGTGCGTGTACTGCTCCCAATCGGCAGGGCCACCGACGCTGGTGCCGTTGCCGGATGCACCGGTGCCGCCGAATGGATTGATCACCTCGTCCACCACGGTCTGGTCGTTGATATGCAGCAACCCTGTATGCAGGCGTTCGCCCAGGGCCAGCGCGCGCGACACCGACGCCGACATGATGCCGGCGGCCAGACCATACTCGCTGTGGTTGGCCATTTCCGCGGCTTCTTCGTCGGTATCGAACACGGTGATGTTGATCACCGGCCCGAACACCTCTTCATCGAACACGCGCATGCCGGGGCGCACGTTGGACAGCACGGTGGCCGCGTAGAACAGCCCCTCGTTGGTCGCGCCGGCTTCCACCACGGCACCGGCAGCGACGCTGTCGGTGACGATATCGATCACGCGTTGCAGCTGGCGCTGGTCGATGATCGGGCCCAACGCCACGGTGCCGCTGACCGGGTCTCCCACCGGCAGATGCCGCGCTTTTTCCGCCAGACGCTGGGTCAGCGCATCCGCCACGCTGCGCTGTACCAGCACCCGTCCGGTCGCCATGCAGATCTGGCCCTGATGCAGGTACGCGCCGAAGGCAATCGCCGATGCAGCGCGGTCTAGATCCGCGTCGTCGAGCACAATCACCGCGTTGTTGCCGCCGAGTTCCAGCGCCACCTTTTTCAGATGTCGCCCGGCAATTTCGCCGATGCGGCGGCCGGCGGCAGTGGAGCCGGTAAAGGCGATCATCGGAACATCCGGCGCTTCCACCAACGCCTGACCGATCTGCGCATCGCCGTGCAGCACATGCAGCAAGCCCTTCGGCAGGCCCGCTTCTTCCAGCACCTGCGCAATGATCACACCACCGGTGTACGGCGTGCGCGGGTCGGGTTTGAGGATGACCGCATTGCCCATCGCCAATGCCGGTGCAACCGAGCGCAGCGACAGAATCAGCGGAAAGTTGAACGGGGAAATCACCGCCACCACGCCCAACGGCAGATGACGGGCAAGGCTGAGCTGGCCCGCGCCGGTCGGCAGCACCTGCCCAACCGCCTGCAACGGCAGGCCGGCGGACTGCTGGTAGAACACCACAGCTTCATCGACTTCGCGCTGCGCCTTGGGCAGGATGCCGCCGGTTTCGCGTGCGATCAGCAACGCGGCTTCGGCACTGCGTGCCTGCATCACCTGTGCAGCGCGATGGAAGATCGCAGCACGCTCGCGCGGCGCGGTAGCGGCCCAGGCGCGCTGCGCCTGCTTGGCCTGTGCCACGGCGGCGGCAACATCGGCCAGATCGGCCTTGCTCACCTCGTGCAACAAACCGCCGGTGGCCGGCTCATAGATCGGCAACGCGCCGCCGTGGCCGGGCACCCAATCGCCATTGAAGATGCAGCCGTGCCAAGCGGGTGTCGCGGTCGCAGCGATCGCTGCGCTGGGAAGAGCATTCATGGTCTAGCTCCTGCTAAAACAGTGGGGGAATTACAGCGTGGTGGATGCCAGGCCGCCATCGACCGGCAGAGTGATGCCGTTGATCCAGCGCGCGGCATCGGATGCGAGAAACACGATGGCCTCGGCCACTTCGTCGGCATACGCAGGGCGTGTCATGCGCTTGGCGTCTTCCTTGACGCGCTCCTCGCCCAGCATGGCGGCGAAATCACCAAGGATCGGCGTAAACACCGGCCCGGGCGAGACGTTGTTGACACGCACGCCGCGCTCGGCAAACCACGGCCGCGATTGCAGCAAGGTCCACACGATCAGGGCTTCCTTGAAGTACTGATAGCAGGTGTCGTGCGCCACCGGATGCGCGGCCAGCCATGCGGTGCCGGCGTCGAAACTGTCGGTAGCGGCCAGTTGCTTGTGCAGGTCCAGCCGCTGCGGCCATTCTGCCCCCAGGATCGACGCAACATTGATGATGCTGCCGCCGGCCACGATGCGCGGCAGCAGCGCCTGGCTCAGATGCCGCAGGCCCAGGTAATTGACGCGTGCCACCACATCCAGCGGTGCGGTGCCCGGCACGCCGGCCACGTTGGCCAGGGCATCGATCTTCTCCGGCAGCGCGCGCACCAGCGCATCGATGGAGGCCGTATCGCCCAGGTCGGCCTGATGGAAGCCATGCAGGGTCATCTGCACCGGAGTGCGATCGACACCGATCACCGTGGCGCCATGGAACCGCGCAAGCCTTGCGACCTCTGCGCCGATACCCGACGCCACACCGGTCACCACGATCGTCTTGTTTTGCAAATTCATTGCCACCCTCCGTAGGAGCCAGCTGCGCCGGCACTAGAACACATGGACGTACTGCAGGTTGACGTTGTTGCCGGAAGCCGCGTTTCTGACTTCCACCGGCAGGTAAAGATTGGCGAACAGAATGTTGTCGGCATCGAACCGCCACACACCGCCCGGGCCGGCGTAGAACACGCGCTGGCGGCTGTCGGGCACGCGCTGGCCATTGGTGCGGTTATCGCGAAATTGCGTGAGGTAATACGCGTTGATGCCGAATCGCACATCCGGCACCACTTCCCAGGAGGTGGCGAAATTGATCCAGCCCGCGTCGCCTGCCTGGCCGTTGCGGAAGGCAAACCCGTCGGGCAGGTTGGGCCGGCGCTCGCTGCGAAAGTTGTAGACGTAGTTGAAGCGTGCGCTGACTTCCCACTTGGGCGTGGGCAGCACCGTCACTGCGTAATTGGGGATCAGTGACCAATAGCCCGAACCCTGGTTGAGATCGCGGTCGCGGTCGAACTTGCCGATCGGTGCCACCGCGTTGAACTCGAAACGCTGCGAGAACACCGGCCGCCCGTCGCGCATTACCGGCAGCATCTGCACATACGGGCCGAAGGTCAGATCGCCCACGCCGGCGCCGTTGTCGCGCAAGGTGGCGATACTGTTGCGACCGAACGAGGCATCCAGATTCACCAGCGGCAGCAGCGTGTTGAAGCCCACTACGCCACCGAACAATTTGTAAGGCGTGACGTACGCGATCTGGGTCAGCAGCAGCGTCGAGTCGATGCGCGGGTTGTCGAACACCGGCACATCGTCGCCACGCGCGTCCTTCACCGAATCCAGCGAGGTCTGGCGCAGATAGGTGATCACCGCCCAGCCGGGTGTGGTGCGGGTAAAGCCATCCAGAAAACTCGTCCCGCCGGTGTTGAGGCCATTGGTCAACGCCATGCTCTGCGGCACGCCCTGCGCCAGCGCCGCCCCGCTCGCAAGCAGCCCCACGATGCCGAGCGCTGCACGCACCCGCCACGCTGCCTTTACAGCCACGCCACACACCACCGAGGATCGAATCACGACGAACATCTCCAGCGTTGGAAGAAAACAGCGGGCGTGCCACCTGGCACGCGATCAGGCAGGGGCGATCCCCGCGCTGCGCACAGCACGTGCCATCAAGATATTGGTGAGATCACGCCGCCCGGCAACGGGCCGGCGCAGAAGACTTACAGCGTGTCGAGCCGATCCAGGCGATCGAGCGCGCGCAGCAGCGGCGCCTCGCTGGTACCGAGTACGGCACTGAGCTGCTGTTCCATGCTCAGCACTTCTGCTTCGGCATCGGTCAGCAGGGTGACGCCGGCCGGCGTCAATGACAGATGCTGCATGCGCCGGTCCTGACGCCCGCGCACCTGACGCAGCAGACGGCGCTTGACCAGCCGCGCCACCACGATGGCCAGATTCGGAGCCGACACATGCAACACGTCGCCGATCTGGCGCTGGTTGATGCCCGGGTTGCCGTCCACCAGCATCAGCAGGGAGAAATCGACCGGCTTCAGATCGAAGGCGGCAACGCACTCCTGGAACATCCGCCGCACCAGCAGTTCGGTGCGGGTGATGCGATAGCCCAGCAGTCGCAGCAGACGCGCCTGGTCCACCGCAGTGATGGCATCGGGCAACGGTGCAGCAGGGGCAGTAGCGGGCATGACGGTTCTCGCGACAAAGGCAGCGGGCGGAGCGGTACGCGCCATGCGCCCGGTCCGCAACGCCGATCCCCGGCGTGCAGCGCATTGTAGACGCGGCCAGGCCTGCCGATGTGGACATGCAGGCTGCCGGTACGCGGGTTGTTTGCGCACGCGTCCGTGCGTCTGCCGCACCGCCCTTCCACGCATGCGCCTGCCATCGGTACAGCAGCGCTGCGATGTGCGGGGGACGGCAGTGATCCAGGCACGGCTTGGACATGAGATCCGGTCGGCAAGTGATTGCGTTCCGGAATAGTTATTGATCATAACTACATTGCCAAGCTGCAGCGCAGCATGGTCGCGCTCGCTAGGTGCTAGGTGCTAGGTGCTAGGTGCTAGGTGCTGGGTGCTGGGTGCTGGGTGCTGGGTGCTGGGTGCTGGGTGCTGGGTGCTGGGTGCTGGGTGCTGGGTGCTGGGTGCTGGGTGCTGGGTGCTGGGTGCTGGGTGCTGGGTGCTGGGTGCCGGGTGCCGGGTGCCGGGTGCCGGGAAGCCGGGAAGGCAAGTGCGGATCGCAGGCGAGCCAGCTGCGATGGCCGCCACGGCGTTATCGCCGCAACCCACTGTCGAGATCACCGATGCCCGCGCCCGCCCGCGCTGCGCATGCAACGCCCGGCAAGACAGCCCTGCGCAGCGCGCTTACGGCAGCCAGAGTTTCTCTAGATCGCGGAAGCCCCAGTCGCTCGGGCTTTCCATCTGCGCAATGCGGTCCTGGCAGTCGGGCCGCGACAGGTCGATGTCCTGCACCAGCACGTGGCTGCGCAACTTGGCCGAATAGAACACGCGCACCTTGGGCTTGAGCAAGGCGTCTGGCGTCTGCTCGATCACCACGGCCAACTTTTGCGATTCCAGACGCACCAGCGAGCCGACCGGATAAATGCCCAGCCGGCGCACGAATGCCTGAAAGATCGCCGGGTCGAAGTGACCCTTCCACGACGCCATCTGCTTGAGCGATTCGGCCGGGTCCCAGGCGCGTTTGTAGGGGCGGTCGGAACTGATGGCGTCGTACACATCGCACACCGCGCCCATCCGCGACATCAGCGAGATGTCTTCGCCGACCAGGCAGTTGGGGTATCCGCTGCCATCCATCTTTTCGTGATGATGCAGCGCAATTTCCAGCACCACCGCGTTCTGCACGCCGCCGGCCATCAGCAGGCGATGCCCATCCAGCGGATGCTGGCGCATCACTTCCATCTCGTCGTTGGTGAGCCGGCCGGGCTTGTTGAGAATGTCCAACGGCGTCACCGCCTTGCCCATGTCGTGCAGCAGGCCGCCCATCGCCGCTTCCACCACCTGCGCCTCGGGCAGACCGAGCTGCCGCGCCAGCCCGCTCATCAGCCCGGCCACGGCCATCGAATGCAGATAGGTGTAGTCGTCGGCGGTCTTGAGCCGCGCCACGCTGATCAAGGCCTGCGGATGACGCAGTACCGAATCGTTGATGGCTTCCACCAACGGCATGGCCGCCTCGGTGTCGACGGTGCGCCCCAGCCGCACGTCGCGAAACATCGCTTCCACCATGTCGCGGCCGTCTTCAAAAATACGCCGCGCCCGCACCACTTCGGCTTCGATCCCGACCTGCGCGGTGACGCTGTTGGTCCGTGCACTGCGCGCGGTGGACGCCGGCTCCGGCGGTTCGGGCTCCGGTTCCGGCGTGGGCGGCGACGATAGCGTCTGGCCCGTCTCCTGCTCGTCGACCGTCGCGCCGGTGTCCACATCCAGGCCGCGGGCGGTGTCGATCACCAGTTGCTCGATCCGGCTGCCGTGAATCTTGTCCACGTCGTCGGAATCGACCAGAAAGGACGTTTTCCAGAACGGATGGTGCACCCACGCGCCCAGCAGCTTGTAGACATACATGCCGGGACGGAGTTGGTCGGAGTCGATGGTTCTGAGCATGCCGGCGCTGGTCTGCACAATATCCACGGAAGAGTCCGCCACGGGCTTGGCGGTCTCCGGAGTTATCGGCACCGGTCGCGATTTCTTTGGTCTACGAACGTAACCGCAGCCGCCACATCAGCCGGCATTGGGCACCGCAAGCTGAGCAGTTCAGCGCTCCGGCAAGCGCATCGCCACCACCGCAGCAGCGGCGAACAGCAACGGCACGCCACAGGCCAGATACAACATGGCCGGCGACCATCCTGCATCCAGCAGCACCCCGGCGCACAGCGGCGAGGCAATGGCGCCCAGCCGCCCGACCCCGATCGACCAGCCCATGCCGGTGGAGCGCACCGCCGCGGTAAAGACCACCGGCGCCACCGCATACAGCCCACCCATCGCCGCCGTCAGGGCCGCACCGGTCAGCAACGCGGTGACAAATGCCCAACTCAGCACCGTGCTGCTCAACCCGAACGCGACCATCCCGATCGCTACCAGCACCAGTGCGCCGGCGGTGAGCCGCGACAAGCGCCCGCGCAGGGCCAGCCAACTGAATAGCGTGCCGCCCACAATGCCGCCCAGGTTCAGCAGCACCCCGCCGGTAAGGCCCTCGGCAGCCGACAGGCCGGCGGTCACCAGCAGCTTGGGCGTCCAGCTGAGCACGAAGTAGAACGCGAACATCAGCAGGAAGAACGCCAGCGCGATCAGCAGCGATTGCCGCCGCAGCTTACCCACGAACAGGGTCGCATACCCCTGCGCCTGTCCTGCCGTCTGCGTAGGTGGCAGCGGCAACTGCGGATGCGGCGCCATCCCCATGCGTGCCAGCACCGCATTGAAGCGTGCATGCGCGTGGGGCGGCCGGCGGGCGATCAAAAAGTCCAGCGATTCGGGCAAAAAGGCCAGCACCAGCGGCACGCAGAGCAGCGAGCCGAGCGCACCGAGCCAGAACACCGCTGGCCAGGACCAGTGCTGCACCAGCAGCGCCGCGATCGCGCCCCCGATCGTCGCCCCGACCGGGTAGCCGGTGGCCTGCAGCACCGTCGCCGTACTGCGCCAGCGTGCGGTGGAATATTCGGCAGCGGTCACCGCCACGCAGGCCAGCATGCCGCCGATCCCGACCCCGGTGAACGCCCGCAGCGCGCCCAGCTGCCACACATCGCCCGCCAGCGCAGACGCGCCCATGCCGACGGTCAGGATGGCCAGGCACACCAGGATCAGCGCACGGCGGCCGATGCGGTCTGCCAACGGCGCCAGCAACAGCGAGCCCACCGCCATGCCGACCAGCCCGGCACTGAACAGCGCCCCCAGCAGCTTGCCCGACAGCTGCCAGTCGGCCGATACATGCGGAGCGGTGAATGCCATCGCCATCACGTCGAAGCCGTCGAGCATCGTCAGCAGCACGCACACCGCCACGGCCCTCCACTGGAACGGCGTCATGCGCTCCAGGACAAAGGGCGTGGAAGTTGGGGTGCTTTGGAGCATTGGCGTGTCCTGTGAGATGAGGCGTGTTGGTCTAGTGTCGCTGCAGGACGTGCGGCATCGCGGCGTGCCTTGTGCGCCGTGCCACGCCACGTGGCCGCCAACTGGAAAAAAGGGTACGTGTTGCAGACCGCGATCAACGCGCGGCAACCGCATGCACGCTAGGCCGATTGCAGGTGGTGTTCAAGACCGATTACCGCAGTGTTGTGCGCTTATCGGACGGCCGGCAAACTGGACTTCGCTTGCGCAGCAATGCGTTCGGGTGTGCTGTCTGCGTTGCCGTCTGCTCCTTCAGGTACGGCGCGCGCCTGGCGATCAGATCCGGCGCGGCCGCAGCGTTCGCGGCCGCAGCGTTATCTCGTTAGCTGTGCGAGATCGCCTTCAACAAGAGTGTGTAGTGCTTGTCCGCAGCGTTGCGCCAACTTGCGCAATGCACTTCGTCGGCGAATATCACGGCGACAACGCTCCATGCGGCTTGGAGCGCCTCACAAACCCGCTCGAACAGCCGTCAGGTGGGTGCGGACAGCGCGTGCATAACCGGAGCGTACGCGTCGCCCATGCCGATTCCGAGCACCGGCCCTGCCCGGCCGGTGGCCGCGCCGTAGTTTGTTATCTGCTCCTTGTCACGCATGCATCGTGGGCAGCGGACGCGCTGCGTGTCTGTCGGATCGCCGGATGTGCAGCATGCTCAGGCAGCAACACAGCGTGTGCCTTCAAAGGGGCGCTATTCGTCTGTAGCGATTGACCAAAGCCTGGCCCAACACACATCGAGACATGCCGCGTCCACGGTATCCACAACACACGTGCACATCTGGCGACATCCATTGCGCAGCACGACCGCTGCCGCGGCAATCCGCACCGCACAGGTATCATCCAGCCGTGTCCGCAGTTGGCGGCACGTTGATTGACCGGAGAGTGCCGTGACCCCGATTCGCCCGTTTCTGGAACACACCCCACAGCTGGGTGAACGCGTCTATGTCGACCCGGCCTGCACCATCATCGGCAAGGTGAGCCTGGGCGACGATGTATCGGTATGGCCAGGCACGGTGATCCGCGGCGACGTCAATCACGTGCAGATCGGCGCACGCACCAACGTGCAGGACGGCACCATCATTCACGTCAGCCACCACAGCCCGTTCAACAAGGCCGGCTATCCAACCATCATCGGCGAGGACGTGACCGTGGGCCACGGCACCATCCTGCACGCCTGCACCATCGAAGACCTGTGCCTGATCGGCATGGGCGCGTGCGTGCTGGATGGGGCCACCATCAAACGCTACGGATTTGTCGGCGCCGGTGCGGTGGTGGGGCCAGGCAAAGTGGTTGGCGAAGCGGAATTGTGGCTGGGCAATCCTGCGCGGCTGGCGCGCACGCTCAGCGACAAGGAAATCGAAAGCCTGCATTACTCCGCGCAACATTATGTGCGGCTCAAGGATCAGTATCTGAGTGGGCCGGCGGGCGACTGAGCAGGCGCGTGGCCGACTGCTGAATCGCGTCGACGCACCGGCGCGTGGCTGGTTTTTCAGGGCTGCGTGGCGCGCTCCAACGCCGTCAGCATCGTCAACGCCTGTTCGCGCGATGTGCCGCACATCTGCAGCGACGGCCGCAAGTTGCCGCACACTGCCGGGCGCTGCGGCGACCCGAACAACCGGCAGCCCAGCTGTGCGTCCAGTTGCACGCACGCCACCCCCGCCGGCTTGCCGTTGGGCATGCCGGGAATCGGCGAACTGATCGAGGGCGCGATGCAGCACGCGGCACAGCCGGCGCGGCACGACATGGCAGGGGTCATGCGCGCAGTTTAGTGCGACCAGCAGAACGTAGCGAGCGAAGGTCACATGACCGTGGGCGAGGCACCCGGCCCCGCGATTCGCATGGTTGGCGACGACGCTGCGACCCGAATGCCCCCCCCTGACGTTGAGCGCTGTGGTTGTCGTGGCCGCCCCCGAACCCGCGCGCATGCGCGCAGCCTGGAAAACGCGTGTGTCGCGCCGCATCGATGAACCGTTCGGGGTGGCCGCAACGCCTGTCTGCCCGCGCGTTCGCCGCATCCGTGCTCGCCTGCCGCCGCGCTCGTGCCTGGCGGCTGCGTGCTACCGTGACCGACCGCCAGAGCGCGCCGCGACGGTTGCAGCAGCAACAGTCGCGGCGCGCTCTAATTGCCAGCCACCGCTCGCTGATCAGTTGTCGATATCGCCATGCCCGAATACCGCTCCAAGACCTCCACCCACGGCCGCAACATGGCTGGCGCGCGCGCACTCTGGCGCGCTACCGGCATGCAGGATGGGGACTTCCACAAGCCCATCATCGCCATCGCCAATTCCTTCACGCAGTTCGTGCCCGGGCACGTGCACCTGAAGGATCTTGGTCAGCTGGTCGCGCGCGAAATCGAGCGCGTCGGCGGCGTGGCCAAGGAGTTCGACACCATCGCCGTGGACGACGGCATCGCGATGGGCCACGACGGCATGCTGTATTCGCTGCCCAGCCGCGAAATCATCGCCGACTCGGTCGAGTACATGGTCAATGCGCATTGCGCCGACGCGCTGGTGTGCATTTCCAACTGCGACAAGATCACGCCGGGCATGTTGATGGCCGCGCTGCGGCTCAATATTCCGACCGTGTTCGTCTCCGGCGGCCCGATGGAAGCCGGCAAGACCAAGTTGTCCGAACATAAACTCGATCTGATCGACGCCATGGTGATCGCTGCCGACGACAGCGCATCGGACGAAAAAGTCGCCGAATTCGAACGCAGCGCCTGCCCCACCTGCGGCTCGTGCTCGGGCATGTTCACCGCCAACTCGATGAACTGCCTGACCGAAGCGCTGGGCCTGTCGCTGCCGGGCAACGGCACCGTGGTGGCCACGCATGCCGACCGCGAGCAGCTGTTCCTGCGTGCGGGGCGCGTGGCGGTTGAACTGTGCCACCGCTGGTATGGCGGCGAAGATCCCACCGCATTGCCGCGCGGCATTGCCACCTTCGAAGCGTTCGAAAATGCGATGACGTTGGACATCGCCATGGGCGGCTCGACCAATACCATCCTGCATTTGCTCGCCGCCGCGCAGGAGGGCGAAGTACCGTTCGGCATGCGCGACATCGACCGCCTGTCCAAGCGCGTGCCGCAGCTGTGCAAGGTGGCGCCGAATACGCCCAAGTACCACATCGAAGACGTGCATCGCGCTGGCGGCATCATGGCCATCCTCGGCGAGCTCGCACGTGGCGGCCTGCTGCATACCAACGCAGCCACGGTGCATGCACGCACCCTGGCCGACGCCATCGCGCAATGGGATGTCACCCAGACCGGCGATGAAAAGGTGCATACGTTCTACAAGGCCGGACCGGGCGGCATCCCCACGCAGATCGCCTTCAGCCAGGCCACCCGCTGGGACAGCCTGGATACCGACCGCAGCGACGGCTGCATTCGCGATGTCGCGCACGCGTTCTCGCAGGAAGGCGGCCTCGCCGTGCTGTACGGCAATATCGCCCGCGATGGCTGCGTGGTGAAAACCGCTGGCGTGGACGAATCCATCCATGTCTTCGAAGGCAACGCCCGCGTCTATGAAAGCCAGGATTCGGCGGTCAAGGGCATTCTTGCCGACGAAGTCAAAGCCGGCGACATCGTGGTGATTCGCTATGAAGGCCCCAAGGGCGGCCCCGGCATGCAGGAAATGCTGTACCCCACCAGCTATCTCAAATCCAAAGGCCTGGGCAAACAATGCGCCCTGCTCACCGACGGCCGTTTCTCCGGCGGCACCTCGGGCCTGTCGATCGGCCACGCCTCGCCGGAAGCGGCCGCAGGCGGCGCGATCGGTTTGGTGCGCGATGGCGACAAGGTCCTGATCGACATCCCCAATCGCTCGATCAATCTGCTGGTGTCCGACGAAGAGCTTGCTAGTCGTCGCGCCGAGCAGGACGCCAAGGGCTGGAAGCCGGTGGAAGTGCGCCCGCGCAAAGTCACCACGGCGTTGAAGGCGTATGCGCTGCTGGCGACCAGCGCGGACAAGGGCGCGGTGCGGGACAAGGCGTTGTTGGACGGCTGAGATAGCTCCGAGCCAGGCCCATGCCGTCCGTCCCCGCAGCCGCGGCCGTGACCAACTGCACTCCCTAGATTTACGAAGACTTACGAAGACTTACGGAAAAACCGTCCTCCGCCCTTCCCCCGCCTGCGGGGGAAGGTGCCCGAAGGGCGGATGGGGGCAGCCACGCGATCACGCGATGAAGCCGACGAACCTAAACCGCGCCCACTGCAAAGCACCCTGCAGAACTCCCCCTGTAAGCGTGACGCCGGCCAATCCGGCAGTTGCGTGGATCCACCCACTGGCGCGGAGAACGAACGGATATTGCCAACCATGCCACGGCATCGGCATGGGGGCACTTGCGCGCTACCGCATGCGACAACACCACCCACCGGGCACAGGTCATCACTTCCACGCGCGGAGCAGCAGCATCCGCTCGCATTGCTGCATCATCGCCGCGCGCAAACTGAGCCCCAGTGGCACCAGCCCGTCGCTATCACCCCCGCCGTCGCGCACCACGATCTCGTTGCGTGCCACATCCACATTCTTGATGCGTAGGCGCAGGCACTCCATCAAGCGCATCCCGCCGCCGTAGAGCAGTGCCGCCATCAGTGCATGATGCCCTTCCATCCGCGCCAGCACCGCCATGACCTCCGCCTCACTCAGGACCGTAGACAACCGCCGCGGCGGCTTGGCCCGCTCAATCTCGTCCATCCATGGTAGATCGCGTCCCAACACCTCGCGATACAGAAGCAACAAAGCGGCCAGCGCGTGATTCTGCGTCGAAGACGCCACGTGATCGCGCGCCGCCAACACGGCCAGGAACGCTTCCACTTCGCGCCTTCCCATCGTCTCTGGATGGCGTATGCCGTTGGCCAGGCTGAAGCGCCGAATCCAGCCAACATAGGCATCCCCGGTGCGCTTGGCACGGCCCAGCCGCCCCAACCGATCGCGGACGCGATCCAGCAACCGAGCCGGGTCGCCCGGTCGGCGCTGCCGAAGACGGTTGCCTGGCGCCCGATGCGGACCAGGAGATTGAAGCGTTTGGGCCGGAATGATACGGTCGCATTCAGAATGAGTCGCGCAAGGGAATGCGACGTACTTATGTATCGTGGTCACGCACCACGATCGGGATACCGCGTTGATACGACCGGGGTTGCACTGGATGGGGAGGTCAGAGATTACGTACTACACCCCGGTGCTACGCACCTTTTTGACTTCGAATAGTTGTTAGATGCCAGTGAGGTTTCGTCGTGACTTCAACGCTTGCTATCGCACTTGTCTCATTGTCCCTATCCGTGATTTCAACCGGGATCGCGATAGCGAGCTATTGGCGCGCTCGAAGCAATCAAACCTATGACTACGCGGCTCGCCTGCAGTTGGAGAATGAAAGCATCCAAGGCGGTAGCGGCCCAGAGGCTTTTCATTACTCTGCAGACTTGGTGAACGTCGGAATTAAGCCTGTAGAGATCCGCAACATCTTCATTGACTATGGTGGGCAGTCCGAAGGCACTTACTACAAATTCAACGTCGAAGGTCTGTTCCATCTTCCTCCGAACGGCAAACGCAGTGTCGGATTCTCCATTTCCAGAGAGGACTATGAGGATGTGTTAACAAAATTCGGCGTGCAACAGTGTCTGTTTCGCTTGCGCGTTTGCTTCGCCAACGCTACTGGCGGCAATGTTGAGGCCACTCGTAATCTCATGGGGCTGGGTCCGAGCGAGACCACCTTTTACGCGCAGCGCGGCGATGCAATCGTCTGAGCTGGCATCTAACAATTCATTCAAGCCGAACCCGCTTCGCGGGTCTGTTTAATTCAGGCATTAAACCTTATGGCTAGACCGTCGTGGCGAACACTAAAAGCTGGCGACCTACTCTCCATCCCGGTAGACGAGGATCGTATTGCTATTGGTCATGTCATTGACCAAGGCCAAGAGTTCTATTTGCGCGTGTACCAACCATTGTTCTCTGTGAGCGAAGCGACTCCAGACCTTTCAAACACTGAGGTTGCGCTCATTTCCAGAACAACAGACGAACTCATATGGCATGGTCGTTGGACAGTCATTGGTTGGCAAGAACCTCCGGCCAGCGTGCCTCGCCCACCCTACGTTGTAGATACGCCAGGTGGCTTACGGCTACGGACCTTCCACGGCGACGATCTCCGTCCAGCGGACGAGCAAGACCTAGCGACCTTTGGGCGAAAATTCTCAATTTCCAACATCAAATTCTGTCGTGTGATGCGGCACATACATGGTGTAGAGCCATACCCTGATGACTTCTCCCGCATCACATACAGTGTTGCTTGCAAGAGAGCTGCACTTACATGACCTCGGCAAAAGGCCTAACCATTCATTCAAGCCGAACCCGCTTCGCGGGTCGGCTTAATTCAGGCGTTAGGCCGCTCAGAAAAATATGCTAAGAATTGACGCAAATAGCATCGTTGACTCGGAGTCGTTTCACTCTGTTTTTGCTTCCGCATTCGGCTTTCCCGCGTTCTACGGTAACAATATGGATGCCTGGATAGATTGCCTTTCCTACCTCGATGACCCGTCCGCTGAAATGACCACAATACACGTACAGTCCGGTCAGGCGTTATCGCTTGTTGTAGATAATTCGGCCGGCTTCAAGGCGCGTTGTCCCGAGTTATTCACCGCCTTTCTAGAGTGCGCCGCATTCGTCAACTGGGGCTGTATCGAGACAGGTGACGCCCCGGTTCTCGCGGTCGCTTTACATGGGTGAGCGGCCTAACAATTCATTCAAGCCGAACCCGCTTCGCGGGCCGGCTTAATTCAGGCGTTAGCACCCAGAGGAAGATTTGATGCGGCTTGTAGCAATAGCTGGTTTGTTGATGATCCTTGCAGCAGGCACTCTGCGTGCTCAAGAGCACCCAAAGATCCCCGAACGACCAGCAGCCCTAAGGGCGCTGGATGGTGATTGGCTCATGTCCGGCGATGTAATGGGTAAGCCGGTCACCTATCGGATGGTCGCCGGGCCTACGCTCCAGGGTGCCTTCACCGAAATCCACATGAATGATGTCCAAGTGCCTTCTGAGTATGAGGCGCGTGTATTAATTGGGTACGACGCGGAAAGCAACACTGTCATTACGCACTGGATGGACAGCTTTGGCGCCAAGTATTCAGTTCCGCATGGAACGGGAAACGTCACGGAAACCTCGATTCAGTCCACGATCCCCTACGAGGATGGCGCCTTCCGGGATACCTTCGCTTATAGCGCTGAGACAAATACTTGGCTATTCGTCCTTGAAGCATCACAACCGGATGGCACATGGAAGAACTTTGCGCGCTATAGCGTCCGCCGTCCGTAGCTGAGTGCTAACAATTCATTCAAGCCGAACCCGCTTCGCGGGTCGGCTTAATTCAGGCGTTAGGCCTACCGAGCATGAATGATCCAACTACGGAACAAGTGTTTGCCTATCACAAGGCTACTGGCTGCCCAATTAGGCTCGCCCAAAACACGCTTCGCGCAATGGAGCCACTCCTTAGGGAGCGCGTACTGATAGCGATCCAACGACCCAAGCGGCAGCGAGGTTTGGTGGATCCCATACAGGAGGATCCACATGCCGGCCCTCTAGTTTCCGCTTCAGCGGAGGAGGCCAGGGAGTTGGCTCAACATGCCGGTCACATCGGCAGAGGGAGCTGTCATTTTATCTGGCATGAGCAGGCTAGAATCTTGCTTGAGTGTCACAATATTGTGTGGTTCTCGCCAAAGCAGATGAACCCTCACACCATCTATGACTAGATGGGCTAACAATTTATTCAAGCCGACGCCGCTTTGCGGCTCGGCTTAACTCGGTTGTTAGGCCCAGGCACCACAATGCTCGTTCGCACCTTTCCGGTCATGCCCACTCGTCCATGCAGATTCTGCTTTGCGCTGCAAGATGACAGCGTGTTCGCAGACTTTGATGTGGACGAGAAAGGCCGGTTATTTCTGGTCAGGATTTCTTTTGATGGCTACGGCTGCTGCTACCCTAGTTGGAGCAACTGGGCGGTGAAAATGCCTATCGATGATTCTCAGAAGTTAGTTTGGCTTATAGAGGCCGGTGAGCTGACTCAGCCAGTTGTTTCCAGCCTCCTCAGGTCGTACTTCGTCGCGTGTGGCGAGTCAATCTGGGTAGACGCTTTACAAGAACACAGATTGGTTTGAAGGTGAAGATGGACGGACAGTCCAGGCCTAACAACTCATTCAAGCCGAAGCCGCTTCGCCGCTCGGCTTAATTCAAGCGTTAGGCCGTGGTAGAGCAAATGCGTTGGTGGTTGCCGCTTCGGTGAGTTCGCAGGCGTGCATGCGGTTGGCTCCGGACAGCAGTCATCACCGTTGCTGGTTGTGGTAAGTTCGGTGCTTCGCCTTGGCGAGTCGTTCCCGCGCTGCGCTCGGTGCAGTTGGCATCGGTGGTATCAGGCGCCGCTGCATCACTGGGCAAGCTGCATCCCGCAAGCTGTGGCACACTCGGTCCCGGCGGCAGTGCTGGGGAGCATGGTTGCACCACTCAACCTCTGCGACCACTCACTGCCTAACAACTCATTCAAGCCGACACTGCTTCGCAGCGCGGCTTAATTCAAGCGTTAGGTCGCTAATTCAACAATGTCCACCTTGCAGCTCATACCACTTGCTCTCGTCATAGCAGGATTTGTTGGCGGCGCCATCATTTCAGAGCTGTCGCTTCGTGGAGTCGCAGCGGAGACCAAAGGCCAACTCCTTTCAGCCTTCACGCTGCTGAGGTTCCTGCATCTTTTAGCAATCGCAGCTATTGTTTTGGCAGGCTTCTTCTATCACGCCCCTGTTTGGTGGCTTCTCGCGGCGTATTTCGGTATGGCGACGTTAGTTGCCATGGCCAGACTCCGCAGATTGCCCCTCACTAGCCGCCTCCGTAACTTGCAGGTTGCGTCAGTTTTCTCTGTGTTCGCGAGTGCAGTCGCTGCTGCTTCATCGCATTCTCTGCTGGCCGCAACCTAAGGAACCTCTGAATAACTCATGGCCCAGCGAGAGAGAGTTGCAATCCAGGCTAATCACGACAATCGCCGACACTTAAAATCAAGCACTTGCGCGTGATTTAGTCTGTCCAAGGTATCGATGGGAAACCTATGAAAGAGTTGTTCAGAGCTTCCCTAACAATTCATTCAAGCCGAACCCGCTTCGCAGGTCGGCTTAATTCAGGCGTTAGCTGCTCAGGGGGAGCACGCATGGACCCAAAGCTCAAAGAGCTCGTCGCCCGCACCAATCTCGGGGATCTACTTCAGCCCACAAATCCCGAGATTGACCTAAACCAACCTGTTGAGACGGCGCCCCCCGCCAAAAAGCGAGCCAGTTCGATCGACTGTGGATCCCTTTCAAATCAACTTCGCCACTGCGGACATCGTCGGCAAGCTTCAAGATCCCCGTACGGGCAAGGGCGTAACGACGTTCGCGCTTGTGCTTCTTGGTGGCCCCTTGATGATCTTCTGGATCGGACTGGTGTTCATGGCTTGGACCAGCCCCAATGGGAGCGCCTTCGGCAAACTGTTCGCTTCAGCGCTGGGCTTGGCCATAGCCGGCTTCTGGCCCTATGTCGTTTTCGCTCATCGCCTCAAGCAATCGCAGCGCAGCTAACAATTCGTCCAAGCCGACGCCGCTTCGCGGCGCGACTTAACTCAGGCGTTAGCACAACGGAGAGCAGATGAAGTACCTAATCCTAGTATCAGCAGTGCTTTTGTCTGGTTGCATTACGACGTCCGGAAGCTACACGATCACCGCAGCACGGGCCGACGGAACAGCCATGCCCAATTCCATCGTGGCCCAAGGGTCTGGAATTTACACCGCAAGAAATGCATTCTGCCTTGCGCACCCAGGTGCAGTCGTGACAATAGTTAACAACGAAACTAAGAAGGAGCACTCGGCCGAGAGCCCCTACAGGTGCAAATAGCGCTCATCGCTAACAAGTCATTCAAGCCGACGCCGCGTCGCGGCGCGGCCTAATTCAGGCGTTAGGTGCCATGCGAAGGGTTCTTGCGGTTATTGCCAGCTTCGTCTCTATAGTTCTCCCGGTTGGCGTCAGCTATGTACTTCGCCCCACGCCGGAGCAGCAAAACCACGCAATGATGTGGCTGCTCCTCGTCGCTGCAAGTCTAGGTGTCTCCACCCTTCTATCTGGGTTCGCCATCTACTACGGTCAAACCAGGTTTCGTGCCCTTCCAGCACCACGCCCTTTGCACCGCAAGCTCGAGCTTGGCGTACTGTTGCTCCCTCCAGTATTGTTTGTGACACTCGTTGCCTCTCGGGTGCTGTCGTCTGGCACCTAACAATTCATTCAAGCCGAACTGGATCCGCCAGTCGGCTTAGTTCAGGTGTTAGGCATTCCAACATGAACCAGCAGCCTGAGACGGTCAAACAGCAAGTTCTGCGTGAAATGTCCGTCGCAATCTCCCAGAATAACTGGCAGGCCTCATGTGATCTACTGAGCCTTACCCTAACCATCGGTGAGCCAGAAAATCGATCAGACATCCTCAATGAGCTGCTTGTGATGCCAGGGCACGAGCTTCATCAAGAGGTAGCCAGGGAAATCCAACTCCTTCGTAGTCCGTCGAGCGTTCGCTACATTCGTCAGGTTCTCGAAGGTGACTTTCAAATGTTTGAGTACACGTGTTCCGAACCAGGCGTTATTGCCAAGTGGTTCAGCCATGCTCTCGCAGACATCAACACGCCCGAGTCCATCGCGCTCATCAAAGAAATCGCCGCATCAGGCAAGCCTGACGTAGCGGAAGAAATGGCATACCGGCTGAGGCGCCTGAATGCCTCACCCTTCCTTCAAGCGGACGCCTGACCGGGCCACTTAAGTCAAACGTTAGGCCCCACACCCAGCGCTGCATGACACTCTTGATTCTAGATCTCGACGAGACACTCATCCATGCAACCGAAGGTTGCCTGGACCGTGATCCTGACTTTGAGGTTGGACCGTACGCTGTGTACAGGCGGCCGGGCCTTAGCTCGTTTCTGTCTACGGTAGGTTCGCACTTTGACCTAGCAGTTTGGACTTCTTCTACTCGTCTGTACGCGGCGCCGGTTGTCGCGGCAATCTTCCCACCTGACATCGACCTCAAGTTCATATGGTCCCGCGAGCGTTGCACGATGCGCTTTGATCCAGAGCATCAAGACTATGAGTGGACAAAGAATCTTGGCAAGATAAAGCGCCGGGGTTATCGGCTTGAACAGGTGCTGATGGTAGATGACACACCCGCCAAACTGGCCAAACACTACGGAAACCTCGTCAGGGTGAAGCCGTTTTTTGGTGATCTAGCTGACCAGGAACTGTTCCAGCTAGGTGAGTACTTGCCCACACTCGCAAAGGCACCAAACGTCAGAAGGCTTGAAAAGCGCTTCTGGCGCAAATCCGCTAGTGATTCCTAACAATTCATTCCAGCCGAACCCGCTTCGCGTGTCGGCTTAATTCAAGCGTTAAGCCGTATGGAGATTTCAATGAGCTGGCCAGATGATGCAGATGGGGATGTTTTTCGGCGCCTTGAAGCCGATGGCTTCGATTTCTCCAAACCCTATGCAGTTGATTACAACGTGGACTTTGAGTCTTGGCCTCCTGCTCCCTTGGCACTTGAGGTACTTCGTTCGCAGTACGGCGGCATTGAGGTGATTGAGCCAGATGAGGACGGAGATGGGTATGTTCTCTTCCAAGTCATTGGACCCGTCACCTACGCAGGAGTTATTTCCGTTCAGCGCCGCACCAGCTCAACAATGCAGCCATTTGGCGGCATTTGTGAGTCCTGGGGAGTCATGCACTAATGCGGCCTAACAACTCATTCAAGCCGAAGTTGCTTCGCAACTCGGCTTAACTCCGGCGTTAGCCGGCAATGGAGCATCACGTGGAGCTGAAAGATTTCATTTCCGAGACCTTGGTCCAGATTGTGGGCGGAGTTGTTGATGCTCGTGCCAAGGTCGATGCGCTCAATGCCGTGGCACGCGTCAATCCGTTCCTTGACCCAAAGGCTGACCAGCTCGCCAAACATGGTTTCACGCTTGCTGGCGGTGATGCGGTGCAGTCCGTTGAGTTTGAGGTGTCGATCACAACAAAGGACGTTTCGGGCACAAAAGGTGGCGTGGGTGTGTTCGTCGCACCCTTCACTTGGTAGCAGCGGACAGTCAAGCAGCGAGCAGTCCGGCAGCAGCAAAGTTTCGTTCCTGGTGCCGCTGACCTTGCCATGCGAGCTTGTCGGATAACAATTCATTCAAGCCGAACTGGCTTCGCCAGTCGGCTTAATTCAGGCGTTAGCCCCTAGGAGATTTGGTTATGCGATTTGGATTATTTGCTGGTCTGTTGTTAGCTGCCTCGACTAGTTCTGCGCAGTCGGTGCACGTCTATGATGGGTACTTGAAAGGCGAGACGTATGTAACACAGTCACCTGCCACTCGATCAGCCTATGTAATGGGGGTTGTAGACGGGCTGCTGAGCTCTGGATTCTACGGAGCCTCTAAGGAAGAGGTGCAGAAGGTTCATGCATGTACTTCTGAAATGAGCAGCGAGGCATTGCGAGACGTTGTTGATAAGTATCTGCTGACCAACAAAGATGTCTGGAAAGACCCCATGAATGTTCTCGTGTCGAACGCGCTAGTGGGGGCTTGCCCGGTGATGCGGCCAGGCGGCTAACCATTCAGTCAAGCCGATGCCGCTTCGCGGCGCGGCTTAATTAATGCTTTAAGCCTCACAGGCAATGTCTCGAGTCACCCGATACAGGCTTACTTACCTACTGGTACTAGCGGTGCTGTTGGCTGTTATGTTTCTTGTCGTCCGCAGCACGGGCGGGAGCAACCTAGTTATGGATCGAAACGCACCTGGGCGCGCTTGAAATCCTCCTAGCTGGGCCCGCTTGATGAGGCACTTATATCTTTTTGACCTATAGGCGATGCTCTGATCGCCACTTGTCCGACGTCGTGTTGCTGGACAAGCAGGTGCAAGCCAAGCCAGTTATCCTGACCTCCCTACTTCTTCAATAGCGAGAACCGTTTGTGACTACGGAAACGAAGGTCAAGGGACCAGCTTCGTACTTCCCCTCCATCGAGAAGATCTACGGGAAGCCGGTTGCGCATTGGTTCAATTTGCTTGACTCCGAAAAAGACAAAAAGCATATGGAGCAGGTGGCTTTCCTCAAGACCGAACATAAGATTGGCCACGGCCATGCGAATGCCCTTGTGGCCTACCACAAGGCCCAGCGCGATCTCTAAGCGTTTACCGAAGCCAACAGTTCTTTGCGGTGCGAACTCACTCCAGCATTAGGTCAGTGGTAGAGATGGCAGATCTTCCCCTTCGGCGTCCCTGCTGCGGGTAAACAATTTATCGAGTGTGGTGGTTTTGACAACTGCGCTGCGGGTCTCTGGAAGGACGATGGCCAGGATGACGAAGATGCTGATGAGGTCCGGGTTGGCCGAAATAGGCACATCAGCCTTAGCCAGGGCTGGTTGAACTACAGAGAGTTCGGTGCTTGCCGAAAGAAAGATCTCCTTCATGCACGTCCGCCACGTCCCGACGAGATGCTGGCTGTGGGTTAGCAATGCCACTTCGCCGGCCAGCTTCACTCAATCAGTAGGATCCGCGATTCATCATGCGCATTCGACAAGCAAACGCGTCCGATCTCGCTTCGATGTGGAGCATCTTCAAGGCAGTTATTTCAGCGGGTGATGCACTGCCATTCGCTGCTGACTTCGATCTTTCCACGTTTCAGTCGCATTGGTTCGCATCGCAGAGGTCTTACGTCGCTGTCACTGATGCCGCTGTGTTGGGCATGTATAAGTTTGGGGCCAATTACCCCGGGCCTGGGTCTCATGTGGCTACTGCCACCTATCTGGTGGATCCGGAGGCACAAGGCAGGGGGGTTGGACGTGCGCTTGTCCAACACAGTCTGACGCAGGCAAAAGATGCCGGCTATTTAGCCATGCAATTCAACTATGTGGTGAGCAGCAACGCGCCAGCCGTGGAGCTCTACAAGAAGCTGGGGTTCGCCATCGTCGGCACTTTGCCACAGGCGTTTCGCCATCGCCGACTGGGGCTCGTGGATGTCTATGTCATGCACAGACCTCTGCACGCAGAGGATGCCTGAGGATTCGGCTAGCCAGCCTGTTGCGCAGATCGGTGTCATTCCACCTTCGGGTCACCTGCATATCGACGTTGCACACAGGGTAAGTTTGCACGATGCGTAGCGATGGCATCGAGAAGACAACTGGCTGTGGCGGAACTGCAGTTGCTTTCATCGAGGCGCCGCTCTCATGCGCTTGGCTCACAGACTCCGCAGTGCGCGGTTCAACGGTGTCGGCTCCTGCGGCGTGCCTCGCCAAATGCGTTCTGCCAGGCCGGCGTACGCCTGCGCGCTTCGTTACCTGCACCTTTGCGCCGAAGTCCAACAACAAGCATCCACTCCGACGCGAATGGACGGCGACCGCGAGCGCGTCGCCTGCTCCGTGACAGGCTAGCAAGACGATGCCGCGTCAGGCATGGTTAGCGCCTTGTGTCTGCGCGCCGCTCTATCACGCTTGCACTCGGCGCCCTGCGCTGCCACTCACACGTAATCGCCAAGGAACGCATGTTCTCCTTCTTCAAGAAAAAAACCACACCGTTGTTGATCGTTCGAGCAGATGGAAAAGAGTTGTGTTGCGTGACAGAACAAGATCTCCCTTGCGAAATGACGCCTTCAGTGCAGTTGAAGTCTGGCAGCGTGCTGGAATGTGTGGATTCGGCCGGAGACGTGCGCACGCATGAGCTCGGTAGTGCGTCTGGATGGTTCCATTTTTCCGTGCGCGTCCATGCCAATCTGGGATGCCAGGTGGATTGCGTCATTTCCGAGGACCAGCAGCTCGCTGCGGATGCGTTTGCGACCGGAAAGGCATCCGGGGTCAGGTTTCAGCCGTTCTTTTTGCCGGGCGCAGCCATCAGCAACTCCGCGCTTGCAGGCAAGGGGCTGTTTGCGCGCGGGCTGCACTATGGCGGTACGGTCACCAGTGGCAATGTGGTGCTGTCCTGTGTATGCGACCACTGCCGGCGTTCATTCCTGATCCGCTCCTATCACGCCGGATTTAGCAACGCGGGCTACTTCTACTCGGCATCTGGCGCGTACACCATGACGGTCGACAGCCATCTGCCTGGCAGCCCAGCGGCGCTGTCCGAGCCCGATGCTGAGGCACTTGCTGCGCTGGAAAGCGCATTGCCTCTGGCACCGGACGGGTCGAGCTATAGCTACCTCAACCCTTTCCGCTGCCCGCATTGCTCCATGGCATACATCGATTTCAGAGCGAACCCCGGCTTGCGGGAGAGCGAGTATTACGGAAATTATTTTAATGATTCAACATTGCTGCGCTACTTACCGGCGGATGCCTAGCATTCGCCCTTGATGCGCACAGGGCTGGATTGAATCCGTTAGCCGGACGCGATGCAATGATGCGCAGTGATGCGCGCGCACAGTGCATGCCATGCCGATATCCGCGCTATCTCGCAAGACCGACGCCTCCGACCGTCTTGCACCATGAAGTGGGCCGTGCTCTTGATTGACGCTGGACAACCCTCGCCTCCATCGGCTGTTCTACCGGCTAACAGGGTGGCGTCCTGCGTTACCATGCGGTCATGAACACTAAATTTCTTCTTGTTGCACTATTCCTGTGTACCTCTGCTTCTGCACAAGCTGTTTCGCCAACCACCACATGTGAGGTTGGCCAGCTTTTCAAAGCACTTGAGCAATCCAACTGCGAATTTTCCCGCAACGGGTCGTGGTATGCAGCGCCGAAAGCCAGCGAACACTTGCAGCGCAAGTACGAGTACTTGCAGAAAAAGGCATTGGTCACGTCTACCGAGTCTTTCATCGAACTCGCTGCGACCAAGAGCAGCATGTCGGGCAAGCCGTATCAGGTGCGTTGCGGGAACGCCGCGCCGGTATCGAGCCAATCATGGTTCATCGGCAAGCTACGGGAGTTACGTAAGCGACCCTCGAACAACGACGCCGCGTCCGGCTAAGAGCGGCTGACAAAAGCTAGCGAGCAGTTGTCAGGTGGGTGTGGACGGCGCTGAGGAACCGAAGTGTAGGCATTGTCCGTGCCGCACCGAGTACCGGCCGCGTCCCCCTGGCGGCTGTACGGTGGTTTTGTTAGTTGCTCTAAACCACCCGTCCGCGTTTGATCGACCGATCAACATGCAGTCGCAGGCCCAACGCGCTTGGGCGGTTCCAATCGCTCACGCAGCGTTGCCTGCGGGCTTGCGGCACAGGACCGCCTGTTTGACCCCTGCCCGGGGCCATGACGCGTCGATTGCCTGACACACCCACCGATGATGCGCTTTTCTAGCGAACGCTAGGTGACCGGTGGAGTACGGGCCTACGCTATCAACGCGCCTCCGCATCATGCATTGATGCTGCGCGCGCTCCGGTTGTGAGCGCTGCCGATGACGCGTTTCAGATCACGCCGGATGATCCGCGGTTGGCTACTGATGTGCCCGAGATGCAGGTCGAATGCTGCAGGTCTGGTGCATGCTCCCGATGCGCTTGATACCAAGCCGGATCGGTGACCGCAGAACGTCAGCGATGACTGGATCAACTCGACGGAAGGCGGACAGCATGAGTGTCCACCAGTCGGTCAAGCCGAATCGGCGTCGCGGCTCGGCCTTATTCAGACATTCGGCGACTCAGTAAAACGTAGCCCGGACTGAGATGATGATGGAGGATGAACTCCAGAAGTAATGTCCTCGCTTGATCAATCGATCCGGACAACGCGCGGACTGCTCGCTTCGCGATCTATCGCAGACAAGATAAGGATTGGATGCCTGACGCTGGTAAGCCATTCAACAACGCTGCCACCTGGGACCGGTTCGCTAAGGATCAGGCTGCTTTGAAGGAGAGGCTGCAGGTGGTTCGAGAACATGCTATTGAGTCCCTCGTTGGCTTCCCCAACAAGCGTCGACGCGAGTGATACAGCGGTCTAACAACGCATTCAAGCCGAGTCCGCTTCGGATATCTGCTTGGGGCGATTCAAGGGAGAGCGCACGGTGACGGACAAGAAGCGCAAGCCAGCACTGTCTGTTCAGTCCTTCATTGATGCACTCGACCATCCGCTCAAGCGCGAGATTGTTGCGATCAGGCAACTCTTGCTGAGTGCGGATCCGGCGATCTCGGAGGAGATCAAATGGAATGCACCCAGCTTTCGCACCACCGAGCACTTTGCCACCATGCATTTGCGCGCAACAACCGCGGTGCAGCTTATTTTTCATCTGGGCGCCAAACCCGGACGGAAGGTTCCAGCAGACGCTATCGCTGATCCGGAAGGGCTATTGACGTGGCACGGGACAGACCGCGCCTCCCTCAGTTTTACCGGGGCCGCGGATCTGGCCCTCAAGCATGACGCATTGCTTGCGATCATTCAGCAATGGATCACGCATGTTTAGAGCGGCGAACAAAAGGACTGTGCAGCCGCCAGACGCGCGCGGCCAGTGCTTGGAATCGGCATGTGCTACTCGCACATTGACGACTGCTCGCTACGTTTTTTTAGACACTCTTGATTCAGACATTCATCGATGATGACGCGCATGTGGGCATGCCCCAACTGCAATCGCCAGTTCACTCGAACGAATCAGCGCCACGCGTGCGGAACAGGCGATCGACGCGAGGTCTTGCGCGGCAGGCCAGCCGATCTGGTGGAGCTGTATACCGCGCTGGAGACGTTCATGACCGCGCTTGGAGCAGTGGAGTGTGTCACGCGGGAGCGGTATGTCCTCTTCCGCAGCTGCAAGGTTTTTGCGGACGCCACCATCATGACAGACGCGATCCGCCTTGCTGTCCACCTTGGGCGACGGGTGGACCACGCGATGTTCATTAAATCAGTGACAGATGGAAAGCAGGTGACTCAGATTGCGAAGCTCTACACACGTGCCGATCTTGAAGCCATCAAAACGTTTTTGCACGAGGCGTATGAGCACTCGATTGCTTCGCGCGCAGCTTAGAAATCCCGTGAAGCCAACCCACTCGCAAGTCTGCGTGACTGATCAGCGCTTGCTCGAGCCTGCTGCAGCCCGACACCGACGACGGTGCCGGGCTTGATCGTTCGCATCAGGCCGCACGTTTGGCGCAGTCATCGAATGCGTCGGCAACAAACGTACTCACCGCATCTTCCAGCTGCGCGGCGTGATCGCCCATCGCGCGTGCGGCAGCACTGGCGTCCTGCATGCGGGTAACGCCGTCGCGCATGTCGGTATCCACGTTGTTGAGGGTGTGATGCACCTGCGCAATGCTGCCGGCTTCCTGTTGCGAGGCGATGGCAATCTTGCTGAGCGTGCTGCTGACCTGGCCGATGGTGGCCACAATGTGCTGCATGCCTTCGCCAGCGTGGCGCACCTGCTGCACGCCTGCCTGCATGTGCGTGACCGACTCGCCGATCAGCGTCTTGATCTGGCTGGCGGCGGTGGACGAGCGTAGCGCCAGCGCGCGCACTTCGCTGGCGACCACTGCAAAACCGCGACCTTCGTCGCCAGCGCGCGCGGCTTCGACCGCAGCGTTCAAGGCAAGAATATTGGTCTGGAACGCAAGGCCGTCGATCACCGAGATGATGTCCTGGATGCGGCGCGATGCTTGCTCCATCTGCTGCATGGTGCCCATCGCCTGTTGCATGGTGTCGCCGCCACTGCGTGCGGCCTCCGAAGCAGCGGCAGTGAGTTTGTCCGCATCCGCTGCCTGGGCGGTGTGTTGCTGCATGGTGCCGAGCACCGCCTGCATCTGGGCAGCGGTGTGGCCCAACGTGGCCGACTGGCGCTGCACTTGCTGCTCCAATGCATCGTTGCGGGTGAGGATGTGGCCGGCCGCATGATTGATCGCGCTGCTTGAGCTGCGGATCTGCGCAATGATGCGGGCCAGTTCATCGGCGGTGGCATTGGCATCGCGCTTCATCTGCTCGAACACGCCTTCGCACGGGCGATCGATGCGTTGCGACAGATCGCCGCGCGACATCGCCCCCAGCATCTGGCGCATGTCCTGCAGGCTGTCGTCGGTGATGGCGAGGAAGCGGTTGACGCCGTCGGCCAGCTGGCCGAGCGTGCCGCCGTTGGCATGCCCGTGCAGACGCGCGCCCAGTTCGCCGCGCGTGGCCTGTGCGATGACGGTTGCCAGCTGCTCTTCCAGCATCAGGTCCTGGGTGCGATCCTGCCACTCCACCACCACGCCCAGCGAACTGCCGTCATGATCGTGCACCGGCGTGATGTTTTCCTGCAGCTGCAGCGCGGCCAGTGCGCGTGTTCTGCTGGTGCCGGTGGCATGCCCCAGCTGCACTGCATCGGCCAACGCGGTCTCCAGCACATCGGCATCGACGTGCGTGCTCAGTTGCTGGAACGACTGATTGCGGTAGATGGCAGCGCCCTGCCCGTCGACGATGGCCACTGCCATCGCCGAGGCGTCCAATGCCAGACGGATGCGGCGGTTTTCCAGCAGTAACTGCTGTTGCTGCGCGATGCGTTCTTCCACCTGCACGCTCATCCGCACCAGCGCTTGCGCCAGCGATCCGCTACGGAATGTCTGCTGCATGATCGCCGGCGGCAAGGTGGCACCGGTCGCCAGGGTGTCGGCCAGCTCCGCCAATGCATCGGCTTCGTGATCCAACGCATCGACCTGACGCCGCAGTTGGATAGCCATCACGCAGACGAAAGCGGTTTCCACGATCACGTAGCCAGCGTGCAACAGCACGATGCCGAAGCCGCTGCCGACAGTGAAGGCCTGCACCGGCATCCCGCGCGATTGCAGCCAGTAAAACGCCAGATGGTGCACGGCGATGGCGCCGGCGGCGACCACCACCGGTAGCCAGTCGCGGTAATACAGCAACAACGCCAGGATCACGAACACGCCGAAGTGCATTTCCACCAGACCATGCGCTTGCTGGATGGTGGCGGCGACCAGAGCCATCAGCACCAGCGCGTTGGTAATCCGGGTCAGGCGCGTGCCGGGGTTTGCATGCACCTGCCAGGCCATCAGCAGCAGGCTGGGCAGCGTGACGGCGAGGAAGGTGGTCCATTGGCCCTGGCTCCAGGCCAGGACCAGCGAGCCGGCACTCTGCAGCACCGCCAACCACAGGAACAGCCGGTCGGCCTTGATGGCCAGACGCGTGGCGTAGTTGGAGGTCGGCGGCGCCGATGCGGACAGTTCCATCATGACAGCGACTCCACGGCACACGGACAAGGTGACACCACTGCGGCACTTGCCGCGCGGTTTAGAACTTCAGGCAGCCAACGCGACCACGCCGCCGCACCCGCAGTGCCGCACACCGCGCCACCGTCTGCAGGGCCGGCATAGCGCGGCTGACCATCGGCGCCGAGCAGCCACACGGCGTAACCGCTGCCCTGCAGTGCCGGGCTGTCGAGCAGCCGCACCTGGCCTCCGTGGGCGCGCACGGCGGCGCTGAGCACGGCCCAGGCGCGATCCGATGCGAGATTGGTGCAGGCGCAGGCGCCGACGACGCCGATCAACATTGGCGCTGGCTGGGCGGCCGGCAGGCTCGCCTGGACTAGTGCCCAGGCACTGCCCAGATCACCGGCTTGCGCGCGCGGAGTTGTCCAGGCCACGGCAATCCAGCCGCACCACAGTGCAAGTAGGGCGATGCCCAGGGTACGTCGCGATGCACAAGACAGGCTGCCGAGCACAGGCATAGAGGAGTGGCTTCGCGAGATAAGGTGAGCCCTTATCGGACGCACCTGCGTGCGCTTGAGCCAGCTTGCGATTGAAATTTGCGATGGGTGCGATAGGCGGGCGCTTGGCCGTTGCGCTGTAAGCGTTTGCCATCGAATCTGCCCATCTCGGGGCGATCAGGCATTTAGCTGAAACGCGATTTTGTGAGCACGCGCTCACACTATTGCAGCTGCCCGCAGCAGGTCGTCAACGCCGCCGAGACGGGCGAGGTGGCATCGCCACGCCTCCGCGATTTGCCGGATCACTCCAGCTCGGCGGCCGTAAGCGCATCGGCGCAACACCGCAGACCGCCTGCCGTGCGCCCCCGGACGTCAGCGGTGGCAACACGGCGGGCAATCGGAACAGCCGGCGGACTACCTATGCCAACCGCACGGCCACGCACGTGGCGACGACCATCGGTTTCCACGCCACGGACACCGCCCCGGGCGTCAGCGCGGGTCAGCCCGCTTATGCATGCGCCATCGCTTCGTCGGCATCCAACGCGACATGCGGCTGCTGCGCGCGATCAAAGCGCTCGCGTGCGGCGCGGATGCCGGCATGGTTTTCGCCTGCCCAGTTGAGCAGTTGCGAGACCGGGCCGAGCAGGGCGACGCCGAGCTTGGACAGTGCGTATTCCACGCTGGGCGGCTTGGTGGCGTAGACCTTGCGGGTGATCATGCCGTTGCGCTCGAGGTTGCGCAGGGTCTGGGTCAGCATCCGCTTGGAGATGTCCGGCACGGCGCGCTGGATGGCGCTGAAGCGGGACGGTCCGGGGATCAGCGTCAACAGGATCAGCAAGGTCCACTTGTCGCCGAT
This sequence comes from Xanthomonas sp. Leaf148, assembly GCF_001423585.1. Taxonomy (GTDB): domain Bacteria; phylum Pseudomonadota; class Gammaproteobacteria; order Xanthomonadales; family Xanthomonadaceae; genus Xanthomonas. Next base: position 280,488 of record NZ_LMOP01000012.1, read on the forward strand.
CTGATCGAGCACATCGCGCACGGGGCACTTGGTGGCATCGAAGGGGCCTTCCAGGGACGGCGGCGGTGGGAACAAGGCAATCGCATTCACGGGGGTATCTCACAGTAACCAGGGGGAGTAAAACTGCCTCCTTGCGAAGGACCGGGCGGTCCTGACAATAGGCTCGCTGACCACAAGGTCTAGATACTAGACCAAACCTCTTCTCTAAACCTATTGGAGCTCCACATGGCACATGCCTCCCCCCTGATTCTTGTTACCGGCGCCAGCGGACAGCTAGGTGCACTGGTCGTCGACGCGCTTCTGGAACATGTGCCTGCCAGCCGCATCGTAGCAACGGCCCGTGATACTGCGTCACTTGCCGAGTTCGCAAAACGCGACATCACGGTGCGTCAGGCCGACTACGCCGACCCGCACAGCCTGGACCTGGCCTTTGCGGGCGTCGGCCGGGTGCTGCTGGTGTCGTCCAACGCGGTGGGCGCACGCGTGGAGCAGCACCGCAATGTGATCGACGCGGCCAAGCGCGCCGGGGTGGAGTTGCTCGCCTACACCAGCATCCTGCGTGCCGACACCAGCACGCTGTCGCTGGCCGAAGAACATGTGGTCACCGAGGCGCTGCTGCGCGAGAGCGGCGTGCCGCACGTGCTGCTGCGCAACGGCTGGTACACCGAGAACTACACCGGCTCGATCGCGGCCGAAGTGGCGCACGGCGGGGCAATGGGCAGCTCGGGCGAGGGCAAGCTCAGCACCGCCACACGTGCCGACTATGCGGCGGCCGCCGCGGCGGTCCTGGCATCGGATGCGCCGCAGGCCGGGCAGGTCTATGAGCTGGCCGGCGATACCGCCTTCACGATGGCCGAGTACGCAGCCGAGCTGTCGCAGCTGGCGGGCAAGCCGGTGGTGTACCACGACCTCCCGGAAGCCGACTACGCCGCGGCGCTGGTGCAGGTGGGCGTGCCGGCCGGCTTTGCGCAGGTGCTGGCGCAGTGCTCGGCGTCCTCGCGCGGCGGCAGCCTGTTCGACGACAGCCACACCCTGAGTCGTTTGATCGGCCGCCCCACCACGCCATGGCGCGACACCGTGGCGGCGGCGCTGGCGGCGGCACAGCCGGCAGCCTGAGCCAAGGAGCCCGGCCGGCCGCGAGACGCAGCGATGCGTGTGGCGGCCGGTGAAGACAAGCAACGCCATGCCCGTCGGGTGTGGCGTTTTTTTTGACCTGTGCCAGTGCGCTGCGGATGACGCGCTCGGTGAGGGGCGGGTTGGGCACGGCAGTAGCGCTGGCTGAGCGTGGCGTCGCTTTGCAGATGTCTCTCGCGAATTAGACCCTGCATTTTTCAGCGCTGCGATCGGCCGCTTGGTCATCCGCAATCGGGCCTCTGGGCGCGGCGCGGTCGCCTGGCGCCAGCGGATTCCTGCGTGAGGGGCGACCGTAACGCGGCCCAGCGATTCTGGCGACTTAGAGCGGTTAACAAAACGACGTCACGCCAGTCTACTGCTGGCGGGCTGATCTGCTGCCTGGCTGCAGGGCCCTTGCCCGCCCACCATCGCAGGACACCCAGCAAGGACGTCCTTGTAAGCGCTTACGCAGCATCCATGCCGCACAAGGTCCCGCGACGGCGGGCAGGCAAGGACCTGTGGAGAGTGTCGGTGCGCATGGCTTTCAACAAAACAGCCATCACACTGTCTGGCGCGGTGTCCTCGCCGATTGCGGGACCGTTGGCGGCACGGATGCCGCCACCGAGCCCCCAGGGACGGGTTCACGGCGTGTCCCGCGAGCGGTGAGGGCACCGCGCATTCGACCCTGCACTCACTGACAGTCGCTCGCTCGGTTTTATTAGCCGCTGTCACTGGCGAGGTGCCACCAACCCCGCTCGAAGAGCGCATTCCTCAATCTGGCCGACTGCTCGACTGCTCGACCGTTCGACCGTTCGACTGTTCGGCTGTTCGACCGTCACGGTCAACGTGCGTGCCAAGCGTATCGCTGCACGCAGCGCCTGCTCAGGCGGGTGGGCCACGCAAGGATCAGTGCAGACGTTACGGCCGCCAGGACTCCCGCCATAGCAGGGCCGCCACCGCTTCTCGACACAGCTCGCGTCGCCGGACTGACATCTACCGGACACGCGGTTGACACAGTCGCCAGTCGGATAACGGCCCGGATGTCACCAAACTGACATCAAACCTAAATATAACTGCACCCCATCGCTGCTACGGCAGCAGTGCGGAGCGCCATGACGGTGCCCGGCGTCCGGCCGCACGCGCCCTATGCGAGGGCGCTTCGACTGGCCACGCCACCGCCGCCCAGTTTCCCTTGCCGAGCCGGATCCATGAAAAAACGCAATCTCGCCACCGTCCTGTGCGCCCTCAGCGCGACCGCCAGCGGCAGCACGCTGGCCGCCGAGCTGGAGTTGTACGTCGACCGCAAGACCAAGCAGATCTTTGCCGAGCCGGCACCCGGGCGCGACAAGCTGGGCACCTTTGTGCAGGTGGACGAAAACGGCAAGCTGCCCGCCTCGGCGATGCCTGCCGCGCCGGCACAGACGCTGCCTCCGGCACCTGGCGCAACCGTGCCGGCCGACACTGCCATCGCACAGGCCGCCCCTGCACCGGCGCCAGCCGCCGCACCGGCCAAGGCCGGCGATGTCGGCAAGAAGTGGTACGACAAGCTGAGCCTGCGTGGCTACACCCAGATCCGCTACAACCAGGGTATTGGCGGCGATGCGCAGGACCTGCGCGCGCCGGGCGATCGCTTCATCGGCAACGACCAGAGCCTGGGCATCCGGCGTGCGCGCCTGGTGCTGAGCGGCGATCTCAACGAGCACGTGTCGCTGTATTTCCAGCCGGATTTCGCCAGTACTCCGACTGGTTCGACCACCTCCAACTTTGCGCAGCTGCGCGATGCGTACGCCGATATCTTCTTCGACAAGAAGCGCGAGTACCGCGTGCGTGTGGGTCAGTCGAAGATGCCGTACGGCTGGGAAAACCTGCAGTCCAGCCAGAACCGCCTCACCCTGGATCGCGCCGACGCGCTCAACTCCGGCCTGCGCGACGAACGCGATATCGGTGCGGTGTTTTATTACAGCCCCACCGTGGCCAAGGGCCGCTTCCAGGACCTGGTCAAATCCGGTCTGAAGGGCTCGGGCGATTACGGCGTGCTGGGCGCGGGCGTGTACAACGGTCAGGGCGCCAACCGCGCCGAACGTAACGACGGCATGCATGCGGTGGTGCACGCCACCTACCCGTTCAAATTCGCCAACGGCCAGTATCTGGAAGTGGGCGCCGATGCCTACAGCGGGCGCTTCGTGCCGACGGCGGCAGCGGTGAACATCGGCGGCCGCAGCTTCACCCCGGCCATCACCAACCCCAACGGCTATACCGACCAGCGCGTTGCTGCGCACGTCATCTACTACCCGCAGCCGTTCGGCTTGCAGGCCGAGTGGACGGTGGGCCGCGGCCCGGAGCTGGATGTGGCGCAGCGCCGCATCCGCACCCGCTCGCTGAGCGGCGGGTATGTGCAGGCGATGTTCAAGCACGACTTCAACTACGGCACCTTGCTGCCGTACCTGAAATGGCAGACCTACCGCGGCGGCTCCAAGTTCGACACCAATGCGCCGCGCATGCGCCTGGACGAAGTGGAAGCCGGCGTCGAATGGCAGCCGATGGACGCGCTGGAACTGGTGTTTGCGTATTCGAAGATGAAGCGCACCGACGTCACCACGGCGCCGTATCCGGTGGTGGAAGGCGATCTGCTGCGCTTGCAGTTGCAGGTCAACTACTGAGTCACGCCATTCGCGGCCACGCCGCGCGCACCACCGCAGCAGTGGGCGTGATGCAACGCTGCGGTGCTACGACTGCAAACGCCCCGCCCTGTGCGGGGCGTTTGCATGACGACGCTGCGTGTTGTGGTGCAGATGTGCTGGTACGCCCCTGCAATGCGATGCCTGCACAACGTTGAGGGCAGTGGCGGTTGTTGCACGTCAAGACATCGCGCTGCGCGACTCATCGCGCGGCAGCGACATGTCGATGACACGGTGTAAGCACTGCACTACCTTGCAGTTGTCCGTGCGTGCCAGGCTGGTGCAAGCGCGGATCGTGCGCCATTGCATGCGCTGCGATGCCGGGTCGTCCAGCATCGCAGCGTGACTGTCTGCCACTGAGGTGCACATCGCAACGCACGCGCGTCCTGCCGCCTGGCTACTTACCAACGCTTACGCTGCTTCGCGGTCGAATGCCTCACGCGCTTGCTCGATCGCGTGCTGGTTATCCAGCGTCCAGGCGCACAGCAATTGGATTGGCTCTTTCAGACGCAGGCCGAGCGGGGTGATGCGGTACTCCACCGCAATCGGCGAGCGCACGATGACCGTGCGCACGATGATGCCGTTGCGCTCCAGCCGACGCAGGCACTGGGTCAAGGCTTTTTGCGAAACGCCTTCGAGATTGCGCTTGATCGCGTTGAAACGCAGCGGCGTTACCAGCAGGCAGGCCAGCACCATCACCGACCATTTGTCTGCCAGTTGCTCCAACGTCTCACGGCCTGGGCAATCGAATTTGAAAGCGGGTTGCAGCATCGCTGTGTTCATTGCAAGTGTCTCGTGGGATACCTGGTGGATAAGTGGTGCCTGATTGACATCAGGTTTATAGAATATACCTTGTGATGCATCCCGCGACGACCGGCTGCACAGCCTCTCCCCGGGACAACATCTCCTGCCGGCACTCTGGTTGCGGCAGGCGTCTCCGGCCATTCGGCCCCCTGACCCAGCGAGCATGCATCATGAAGGCAGTACGGTTTCACCAGCACGGCGGCACCGACGTGCTGGTCTATGAAGAAGTTCCGCAGCCGCAGCCCGGCAATGGCGAAGTGCTGATCAAGATCGAAGCGGTCGGCCTGAACTTTGCCGACGTCATGCGTCGGCGCGGCGATTACATCGAGGCATCGCCACTGCCGTACACCCTCGGGATCGAGGTGGCCGGTACGATCGCCGCGCTCGGCGAAGGCGTCACCGGGCTGGAGGTGGGCATGGCCGTGCTGGCCACGCCGGGCGTGGGTGGCTATGCGCAATACATCGCCTTCCCCGCCGCGTTGGTGGTGCCGTTGCCGCCGGGCGTGAGCGCGGTGCAGGCCGCCGCAGTGGTCGCGCACGGGCTCACTGCCGGTATCGCGTTGCGGCAAGCCGCGCGACTGGCACCGGGCGAGACGATATTGATCGAAGCGGCGGCCGGCGGTGTGGGTTCGTTCGCGGTGCAACTGGCCAAACTCTATGGCGCCGGCAAGGTGATCGCTGCGGCCAGCTCGCCGGAAAAACGCGCGCTGGCCGAACGCCTGGGCGCAGATGCCTCAGTGGACTACACCGCACCCGGCTGGTCCGAGCAGGTGCTGGCACTGACCGATGGACGCGGCGTGGATGTGCTCCTGGAAAGTGCCGGCGGCGACAGTGTGGGCGAAGGCCTGGCGGCATTGGCACCGTTCGGTCGCATGGTGTTTCTGGGCCAGTCCAGCGGCAAAACTGCATTGATCGACCCCTGGCAGCTCACGCTGAAGAACCACACGCTGACCAGCTTCTACATCGGCGGCTACCAGGCCCAGCCCGGACTGCTGCAGGAGGTGCTGGGCGAGATCATGGGCTTCATCATGACCGGCAAGCTGGCCCCGCAAATCGGCACGGTGTTGCCGCTGTCGCAGGCCGCGCAGGCGCACCAATTGCTGGAAAGTCGCCAGACCACCGGCAAGGTAGTGCTGGAGCCCTGGGCCGAGTAAGCGCGACAGACAAAACGACCGCCCCGGCAATCGGGCGCGGTCGGCGTCGGCGTCGGCTAGGTCCATGCACCGGGTTGCGTGGTGAGGCCGCAACCGGCCTTCAAACCCATCGCGAGATTGGATGGATTTGAAGGCATGCACGGCATCACTGCTGGTCACACCACACGACACCCGCAGCGGCCATCGAATCAGCGGTCACTGCGGGTGTTGCACGTTGCGCGTTTCAAAATGCACGTCTACATGCCGCACCGCGCGATGGCGCTGCGGCCAGTGCTGGATCATTGCACTGCGGCCGGGCCCTACCGGGCGCACTTGGCATCAGCGCCAGCACCTCGTGCGGTTTGCCCCCCAAGACGCGGGTAACGACACCCTGCAGCACGCCACAAGGACGCATGCATAGATCGGTTGGCAAGCCACCGACATGCGCACGCGTTGGCGTACGACGCATCGCGTTTCTGGTGGTTTCTATCTTCCGTAACGGAAAAAACCACTGGCCTGCAGATGTGGCTGCATCAGCGCTGTATCAGGCGAAGACTGCGCATGGTGGGGACTAACAATGCATGCAAGCAGACGCAACCAAGAGCAGCAAACAAAAGGACTGTGCTCACCGCCAGGTGGGCGCGGCCGATGCTCGGTGCGGCGTGTACCACGCGTACACTCCGGTTCCTGAGCGCGCCGTCCACACCCACTTGACGACTGCTCGCTATGTTCTATTAGCCGCTCTTAGCGGGTCGAGTGAATTCGAATGTTCTGCTGCCCTCAGACATGTGACAGGTGAAATCATGAGCAAGGTATTCGTCAGCATCGGCCTTAGCCTTGATGGCTACATGGCGCCGGAAGGGATGACCATGGACGACCCCGAGCACAAGAACTGGGGGGCCAAGTGGGGCGCGATGATGGGGTGGCTGATCACAACGCAGTATTTCCGCGAGAACGTGCTCAAACTCGCATCGGGTGGTGACACCGGCCCGGTCAACGACCTGGTCCGCAGCACCTTCGCGCGTATCGGCGCCAACATCATGGGCAAGCGGATGTTCGACCAAGGCGAGGTTGCCTGGCCAGAGGAGGCTCCGTTCCACACACCGGTCTACGTGCTGACCCACGAGAAACGCGAGCCCTGGGTGCGCCCCGGCGGAACGACCTTCCACTTCATCAACGACGGGCCGGAACATGCGCTGGAACTGGCTCGCGAATCGGCTGGCAGCCGTGATATTCGGATTGCCGGTGGAGCGGATCTGATCCAGCAGTATCTGAGCTTGGGCGTTGTCGACGAGCTGGAGATTGCGTTGGCACCGGTCTTATTCGGCGGCGGACGACGTCTGTTCGAACACCTTGGCGAGCCCGCGACACAATTTCGTATCGACAAGGTTGTTAATGGGCCTGCGGCCACGCACCTGCGCTATGTGCGGCAGTGAGCTGAGGCCTACTCATCCATCAGGCAGCAGGCCAACGCGCGCCTTATGCCAAACATTCGACCTGCAGGAGTACGTTCATGGGTTGCTGGGGCATCGGTTCTTTTGACAACGACACTGCTGCGGATTGGGTATGCGACCTCACCGAGGGCGGCGACTTGTCGCTCGTTCGCGAGGCAATTGCAGCAGTCCTTGCCACCGATAGCGATGTGGATTCGACGGATGCAACCACTGCGCTGGCGGCCATTGAGGTGATCGTTGCGGCCTTGGGACGCCCCACCGCTGAGGCCCTGGATGAGCCGGATGTCGTGGAATGGATCGACAGGGTAAAGCCGCTACCCGACGCTCAATTGACCAGCGACGCTGCGCAGGCGATTGATCGCATTCTTGGACCAACCTCGGAGTTGCGCGAGCTGTGGGAGGACACCGATGACTTCAACGAGTGGCAAGCGGAAGTGCGTGGTTTACGATCACGGCTGCAGATCTGACGATTTATTCAATCCGATGCCGCCTCACAGCGCGGCTTCATTCATTCTCTAAGCCGCCATGCGATATCTTCCCATCCGTGATATTGCAGCGACGTTTCGTCGAGGCAAGTCCGTTGAGCAGTTCCTTGGATGCAGTCCTCTGCATCCGGACTACATTCGCCATATCGAGTTGCGACCCGTTGATGGATCGGTGCAGATTTGGGTGTATGACGTCCAGGACATCGGCAGTGAGCAATACACCGATCTGTATGACTTCCCATATCTGGCGCCAGAGGATCTTGATGCTGCGGCAGCCACGTTCCAGGCTCCCAACGCAGCTATTGCATATGCAGAGACATCACTGGCGACCCATCCACACCGCTGGGTCAACCTGGGCGTTGCCGAGTCCGAGTACCTTGATTACATCCGGGCGGGTAGGCCGGCGGTTTGGCCGGAAATGGCATAAGAATTCATTCAAGCCGAAGCTGCTTGGCGAATCCACCGGGTTCACCGGCTAGACACGCACATAGCGCAGACGCAAACGGGGTGGGCACCCTGCCCACCCCGTTATCGTTTTCGAAGCACGACCTTTTCGCTGTTACCGATAAGGCAACACCACGCGATCGCCGCTGCTACAGCGTGACCACGACCTTGCCTTTGACGCGGCCGCTGTCCACCTGCGCGAGCGCTTCTTGCGCACGTGCGAGCGGATACACCGTATCGATCACCGGGCGCAGCACGCCGCTGTCGAGCAAACCCGCCAACGTGCGCAGCTGCGGACCATCGCCGCGCATGAACAGGAAGGTGTACGACACCTGCCGCTGCCTGGCCTCCGCGCGCACCTTGCGGCTGAGCAGGCGCATAACCAGCCTGAGAGGAAACGCCAGGCCAAGTTGCTGCGCGAATGCCGGCGTCGGCGGGCCGGTCAGCGAAATCAATACACCGCCGGGCTTGAGCAGTTGCAGCGACTTGAGCAGCGTCGGCGTATCCAGGCTGTGCAGCACCACATCGTAATCGCGCACCAGCGCCTGGAAGTCCTGCCGCTTGTAGTCGATCACCAGATCGGCACCCAACGATTTGACCAGCTCCACATTGGCAGTGCTGGTGGTGGCAGCCACGTACGCACCCAGATGCTTGGCCAGCTGGATCGCGATGGTACCCACACCGCCGGAGCCGGCATGGATCAACACCTTCTGACCAGGTTTGAGCGCGGCGGTTTCCACCAGCGCCTGCCAGGCGGTCAGGCCGACCAGCGGAAACGATGCGGCCTGCTCCATGCTCAGGCTGGCCGGCTTGTGCGCGACCACCGCTGCATCGATCGCCACGAACTCGGCCAAGGTACCGATGCGGCCGGGTTCGATCTTGGCGAACACCGCATCGCCAACCGCGAAGTCGCGCACTGCGGTGCCGACCTGCGTCACCACGCCGGCCACATCGTTACCCAGCACGAAGGGCGTCTTGAACGGCAGCAGCATCTTGAATTCGCCATCGCGCACCTTGGCATCCAGCGGGTTCAGGCTGGCGGCGCTGACCTTGATCAACACATCGTTGGGGCGCAGCTGCGGCATCGGCATCTCGCCGATGCGCACCGGGCCATGTTTCTTGTACTGATCGACAATGACGGCTTTCATGCGTGTTCCCCACAGGCGCGTGCCCACATCTTGGCATCGGTGCGATCAATCGTGTGCATCATGCGCGTGCTCCGGCAGCAGCCGAGCCGCTGGCGCGCGCTGGCGATGCAACCTGATCCAGCTTGAGTTCCTTGCGCAGCGCATTGCCGAGCATGCGGTTGGGCAACAGGCGACGCAGCAGGCTCATCTGCTTGGCCACCTTGCCGGCGGTGTAGCGCACCTTCGGTTGCGGATCCTGCGCTGCCTTGAGCACCACCTCGGCCACCACGCTGGGCGCATCGGCCTTTTGCATCACCTGTGCGACGTGTGCGGCCAAATGCGCGCGCATGTCCCGATAGATCTCCAACGGAGCATCCGGTTGCAGCGCATTGGCGTCGAACGGCGTCCTGGTGTAGGCCGGCTCGATCACCGACACCCGGATGCCCCAATCGCGCAATTCGTGATCCAGCGATTCGCTGTAACCCTCGACGGCATGCTTGCTGGCCACATACATCGCCGTATACGGAATCGGCACCAGCCCCAGCACCGAGCCGATATTGAGGATGCGCCCGCTGCCTTGCTTGCGCATCTGGCCGATCACCGCATTGCTCATACGCACGGTGCCGAAGAAGTTGGTGTCGAACACCGACTGCGCCTGCGCGATGGAGCTCTCCTCTGCCGCGGCCGGTGCAACGCTGAAGCCGGCATTGTTGACCAACAGGTCCAGGCGGCCTTCCTTGCGCAGCAAGGTATCGATGGCGGTGGCCACCGACTCGTCGTTGGTGACATCCAGCGACAGCATCTGCACGCCGGGCGTGCTGGAGCGGCCACCGCGGCGGCTGGTGCCATAGACGGTGTAGCCGGCCTTGGCCAGGTGGGCGGCGGTGGCTTCGCCGATACCGGAGGAGGCTCCGGTGACGAGTGCGATCTTGCTGTTCATGGGTGTCTCTGTCTCGAGTGATGGGTGCCGGCAAGCCAATGAGGGGCTGCCGTCGCACGCGGTGGTGGTGGTGGAGAGCCGCGGCTGCGGCGGACTGCGATCTGTACGTCTAAAATATTACGAACATCATATTTTTGAACAACGATCAACCCGAGCGTTTTGCTCAGGCTGCGCCGAAGTGTTCGAGTGCCGCCTCACGCATCGCGGCCGACAATGCGGGGTCGTCCACGGCACGCGCCAGCATCAAGGTGCCGGCCATGGCGCAGACGGTCACCAGCGCACGCGCATGCGCCTGCGGCGTTCCCCAGTCCGGCGATTGGCGCGCGGCCAGGTCGATCATCTCCTTGATGCGACGCGTCGCCACCTGGCGCACCGCCGGTGCCTGACGCGGCATCTCCGAACCCAGCGCGGCGATTGGGCAGCCGGATTCGACGTTTTTGACGTGCCCATCGGACAGATACGCCCGCATCAGTGCCTGCGCCGCCTGCTCCGGCGGCACGGCGGCAGCGATCCGCGCAGAGTTGGCCACCGTCTGCGCGCCGGCATGGTCGGCAGCCTCGGCAAGCAGCGCATCGCGCGAAGAGAAATGCGCGTAGAAGCCGCCGTGGGTCAGGCCGGCCTCTTTCATGATGTCGGCCACGCCGGTGCCGTCGTAGCCGGTACGCCGGATCGCACGCGCAGCGACTTCGACGATGCGTGCATGGCTATCGGCCTTGCGGCCTGACGATGCGCGGGAGCGTGGCGAGGTGTTTTTCATGATGGTCATCATACATAAGATCGGTCGCGATGGAAGCCGCAACGGCGGCTGTCCGACGAGCGGTAGAACACGGGGCACTGCCCGCTTTCAGGATCGAACGGCACCGCGACTGCACGGACAAGGGAACGGGAGTGGCAGTCGCACGCTTCCATGGAGCGCTGGCCTGGCAGCACGCGCGGCTGTCTGACAGACAGAATGGCGAGGTTGGCTCGCGCGGGTCGGGCTGCGCGGGTGTGCCGTGAAGTCACGCGATGCCGGCGCTGGCGACGGCGGTTGCGCATCCGCGATCGGGCGAAAAGCATGGTGACAAAATCTGTCACCACCGCTTCCTAGACTGGGCGCCCACTCCGAGGAATGTCCTGGTGACCATCATCACCCGCTCCCGCCCGACCGACCCTGCAGCTCCAAGCGCGCTCGATGCCCACGCGCCCACACTGATGCCCTCGCGTCCGGTCACGTTTGTGTTCCCCAGCGCTGGCCGGCCTTTTGTTGGCCACCGAACCGGGCCTGCCGCCCATCCCGGCAACCCGGTCGACCGACGACACGTGCTTCTCGCCTGCAAGGTCACATCCACATGTGCCGCTGCCACCGGAGCACTGCGCCAATGAAGCGCCTTCAATACAACCGCTATGGTGGCCAGGACGTCATGCAGCTGGCCGAGTTCACGCTTGCTGCGCCGGCAAAGGGCCAGGTCGCAGTGAAGGTGAAGTACGCCGCGATCAATCCGGTCGACTGGAAGATGCGCAACGGCGTCATGAAGATCGTGACCGGGAGGACGTTTCCGCGTGCGATGGGCATGGATCTGTCGGGCGTAGTGCTCGCGGTGGGCGAAGGCGTTACCCGCTTCAAGCCCGGCGATGCGGTGTTCGGCCTGGCGCGCTTCAAGGAGTGCGGCGCATTGGGCGAAGCGGTGATCACCACCGAAGAGAGCCTGGTCAAGAAACCCGATAACGTCTCCTATGAAAACGCCGCGTGCCTGGGCACGCCCGGAGTCACCGCGTGGAATGGCCTGGTCGACAAGGCGGCGCTGAAGAAAGGCCAGCATGTGTTCGTCAACGGCTGCGCCGGCGCGGTGGGCGAAGCGGCGGTGCAGCTGGCGCAGCTCTTGGGTGCAACCGTGTCCGGGAGTTGTAGCGCGGGGTCGATGGAGCGGGCCAGATCGCTGGGCCTGAAACAGGTCTACGATTACAGGGTGACCCGACCGGAAGACATCCATGAGCGCTTCGACGTCATCTTCGACACCTCGGCCGTCATGAAAGCTGCTACGGGATTGGCGTTGTTGCGCGACAAGCGCGGCAGCTTCCTGGATCTGGAGCCCGACCTGGGAAAGTTTGTCCGCGCCGTGGTGGACCGCCGCTTCAAGCTGGTGATCGGCAAGCCGTCCAGCGCCATCCTGGCTTACCTCGCCAGCGCTGCGGAAGCGGGAACCTTCGGCCTGCCGATCGGCGAGATCGTTCCGCTGGAAGGTGCCATCGGCTTGATGAATACCCTTGAATCCGGCCAGAAGCGTCCGGGCAAGGGCCTGGTCAGAATGGACTGACATGTCGCGTAGCCAGCGCCTGTTCGATCTCTTGCAAGTGTTGCGTCGACACCGGGGAACCGTGTCCGGCAGCACGCTCGCACAAGAGCTTGGCGTCTCGTTGCGCACGATCCGGCGCGACATTGCGACCTTGCAGGCGATGGGTGCCGATGTCGAAGGCGAAGCGGGCGTGGGCTACATCCTGAGACCAGGCTTTGTGCTTCCGCCGCTCTCCTTCACCGAGGAAGAAATCCGCGCGCTGGTCACCGGCGCGCAGTGGGTCAGCAGCCAGAGCGACGATGCGATGACGCAGGCAGTGCAGAACGCACTGGCAAAACTCGACGGGGTGATCTCGCAGGAGGTGCGCCTGGCACTGGACGACAACGTGCTGTACATCAGCCGGGCACGGCGGCCAGAAGCAATCGTCGACCTTGGAAAAATCCGCAAGGCGCTGCATGCACAACGCAAGTTGCAGATCGGCTATACGAGCAAGACCGGCGTAGTGTCGGAGCGCACGATCTGGCCGATCATGCTGGGCCTGGTCGACGCACGGTGGCATGTCGCCGCGTGGTGCGAAGCGTGCGGTGATTTCCGCATCTTCCACGCAGACTCTATCGACAGGATCGATTATCTGCAGGAGCAGTATCAACGCAATCGCCGCCAACTGGTGAAGCAATGGCGGGCTAGCGCTGGCAATCCATGCAAGCAGAGCGATTGCTGAGCGCTTGACCTGCAGCGGCGACACCGATCGCTATCGTCGCCAAGACGTCGCTGGTGGCGTTGTGCAACATGCAACAACCACCAGTGACGTTACCCAACAACCTAGCGGTGATTCATTCGCTCGAACAAGGCTTCACCCAAGCGACGGGTGTCGGCCGAAATGCCGATCAGCACCTCGTCCTTGCCGGCTTCCAGCTGGGCAATGGCCTCTTGCGCAAACTGCTCGGCAGACATCATGTTGCGCGCTGCGGTCCCTGCACTGCGGGTGCCGCCACCTAGCCCGGTATCGACGATTGGCGGGGCAATCTCGATCACGCGCACGGTACTTCCTTTCAACTGGTGACGCAGACTCAGGGTGAAGGAGTGCAGCGCCGCCTTGCTGGCGCAATACACCGGCACATCGGCCATCGGCGAGAACGCCAGCCCCGAGGTGATGTTGATGATGGCCGCGTGCTGTTGCTGCTGCAGCAATGGCAGCAGCTCGGCAATCAGATGGATCGGCGCGGTCAGGTTGATGGCAATTTCCTGATCGAGATGGGCCACAGCATCGGCGCCAGTGAAATCGCGATGCTGTTGCACACCGGCATTGTTGATCAGCACGTTGCAGTGCGGGTGGTGTGCCTGCAACCAGTCCACCAGTGCACGACGACTCGCCGTGTCGGTGATATCGCAGACCTGGGTGATCAATGCTGGCAGCGTGTCCTTGGCCTGGCGTAACGCCGCGGCGCTGCGCCCACAGATGATGACGGTGTTGCCCTGCTCCACCAGCGCGCGTGCGAGCGCAAAGCCAATGCCGGTAGCACCGCCGGTGATCAAGAGGGTGTGTGAGGTGAGTTGCATGCGCAATATCCTTCCAGGGTCAGTGGAGGCGCGCCGATGATGGGTCGTGAGAGATCACCGGGCACACCTCGTTCCGGCAATGCCGGTCTCGGTGTCGCGGATACCCTCAGCGGGAGAGCTTGCCACCCGGATCGGATGGATGACCGGGCTACCATCCGGCCTGCACTCTTTCGACCCCGCAACTGTAGCCATGCCATGCAACGCAGGCAATTGCGCGGGACGCAGTGACGTACGCAGGTTCAGCGTCGGCACTGTGTCGGCTGCGCTCACCGCGCGCGCTCCGCTGGACGGCTACGTCGCGATGCCGCGCGGTCATCATGCCGACGGCGTGGACGTTCACGCCGCAGGCAATGACCAGGTGGTCGCCCCCAATGCGCTGCGCCTGGACGCTGTGGAAGCCGCTGTGCCATGACAACCGATGGACACGCTGGAACTGGTGTTGGCGTACGCGAAGATCAAGCGTAGCGGCGTCACCGCCGTGCAGTCTCCGGTGGTCGAAGGCGACCTGCTGCGGTTGCAGTTGCAGTTGCGGTTGCAGTTGCGGTTGCAGTTGCAGTTGCAGTTGCAGTTGCAGATCAAGTATCGCGTCCTGCAACCCGATGAAGCCATCGCGCCCGCGTGTGCGGGGGCGCGATGTTGTTGCGCCGCCGATATCGGTCACCCGTTGCTTCGGCAGGATGGAGCGCGCCTGGCCCCACTGCGCCGGCTGCCGATCCATTCAAGCACCAGCGCGCTACCGCGCTGCCAGTTCTGCACGAATGATCTCTGCGCCTGCACTGAGGGCAGAGAGTTTGCCTCTCGCGATGTGTCGGGCGAGAGGCGCCATCCCGCAGTTGGTGGACGGGTAAAGCTTGTCGGTATCGACAAAGCGGAGCGCCTTGCGCAGCGTGTCGGCCACTTCCTGCGGTGTTTCGATCGTGTTGCTTGCCACGTCGATGGCGCCGACCATCACCTTCTTGCCGCGGACGAGTTCGATCAAATCGATCGGCACGTGCGAGTTGTGGCACTCCAGCGAGACGATGTCGATCGTGGATGTCTGCAGCTTGGGGAACGACTCTTCGTACTGACGCCACTCCGACCCCAGGGTCTGCTTCCAGTCGGTATTGGCCTTGATGCCGTAGCCATAGCAGATATGGACGGCGGTTTCGCATTTGAGCCCTTCGATTGCCCGCTCGAGGGTGGCAATGCCCCAGTCGTTGACCTCGTCGAAGAAGACATTGAAGGCCGGCTCATCGAACTGGATGATATCCACGCCGGCAGCTTCGAGCTCCCTGGCTTCCTGGTTGAGGATCTTGGCGAATTCCCATGCCAGCTTTTCGCGGCTTTTGTAATGCGCATCGTAGAGGGTATCGATCATCGTCATGGGGCCGGGCAGCGCCCATTTGATCGGCTGCCGGGTTTGCTGGCGCAAGAACGTTGCATCGTCGACAAAGACAGGCTTGGGGCGGCTCACCGCGCCCACGACGGTCGGCACGCTGGCGTCATAGCGATTGCGAATCCTGACGGTCTCACGCTTTTCGAAATCGACGCCGCTGAGGTGTTCGATGAAGGTGGTGACGAAATGTTGGCGGGTCTGTTCGCCGTCGCTGACGATATCGATGCCGGCGTGCTGCTGTTCCTGCAGCGACAGGCGCAATGCGTCCTGCTTGCCTTCGATCAGTTCCTCGTCCTGCAACTTCCAGGGCGACCAGAGTTTCTCCGGCTGCGCGAGCCAGGAAGGCTTGGGCAGGCTACCGGCGGTAGAGGTGGGGAGCAGCTTGTTCATGATGGGCGATGTCTTGGGTTCTGGTTGATCAGAGCGCGTGGCCGGAGGCCCACTGCGCGAGAAGATGTCCGTAGGGCCTGATGAAGTGCTCCTCGGTGAATTTCCCCTGCGTCACCGCGAGCTGACTGCGCTCTTGCCGGTCGTAGACGACCTGGGTCGCCGAGTAGTCCTGATGGGTCAGGCTCGGCTGGTAGATGGCCCCCGCCGCGGAATTGGCGTTGTAGATTTCCGGCCGATAAATCTTCTGGAACGTCTCCATGGTGCTGATGGTGCCAATCAGCTCGAGATTGCTGTAATCGCCCAGCAGGTCGCCGAAGAAATAGAACGCCAGCGGGGCCGCGCTGTTCGCAGGCATGAAGTAGCGCACGGTCAGGCCCATCTTCTCGAAGTACCGATCCGTCAATGACAACTCGTCCTGCCGGTACTCGATGCCCAGGATAGGATGCCGGTTTCCCGTTCGGTGATAGACCCTGCTGCTGGAGACGCTGATGCAGATGACAGGCGGCTTGGCGAAACGCGCGCTGTACGCGTCCGAGTTCACGAAATGCTTGAACAACTGGCCATGCAGGCTGCCGAAATCGTCCGGAATGCCGAATGCGGACCGGTCCTGATTGTGGGCCGGCAGCAGCACGCTGAAATCGTAGTCGCGTACGTAGGAGGAAAAATTGTTTCCTGCGATGCCATCGATGCGCGCACCGGTTGTTCTATCGAGAATGTTGGTCTTCAGTATCTCGATCAACGGAAACTCGTCGCCCCGCTCACTCCCGGCAACCATCATCTCCACCGAGATGATGTCGAGTTCCACAGCATAGCGGTCGCGCTTTGAGTTATCCCAGTGCGCCAGGTCGTTGAAGCGGTTGTTGATCATCGCAAGCGTGTTGCGCAAGTTTTGCTGGCGACGCTCGCCCCTGGCCAGGTTGGCGAAGTTCGTCGTGTTGCGCGTATTGCCCGCGGGACGGTAGTCCTCGTCGAAGCGGAGGCTCTTGATGCCGAAGGTGAATTCTTGAGTCATTGCGAGCTGACGCCTTGTTTCCGAGATGAGACGAGCGCGCGTCCCTGCACAGGCAGTGATGCGCGCTGGAGGGACGCCGAGAATGCGGATCGGCAAGCGATCGCCGGCTGATCCTGTGGCCGGCAAGAGGCATTGCGGCAGGCCTTGGGCCGAATGGCCCTCAGGCGGCGGCCACGTTTTTTTCTGCGGCAATTTTTTCTGCGGCGAGCGCGTTTGCCTGCTGGGTCAATGCGATCAGCGGCAGTGCGCGCTGCACCGCCAGCTTGGCGCGCTCGGCCAGGGCCTCGTTGTGCACGCGGTAGTCCAGGAAGTCGCGGTCGGTGGCGTAGACGCCCAGCGGCAGGGTGCGTGCCTGGAAGAAACTGAAAAGTGGCCGCAACTGGTGATCGATCACCAGCGCATGGCGTTCACTGCCGCCGGTTGCCGCCAACAGCACGGGCGTGTCGATCAAGGCATCCTGATGGATGAAGTCGAAGAAGTGCTTGAACAACCCGGTAAAGGAACCGCGATAGACCGGCGTGGTCACCACCACGATGTCGGCCTGCTCCACGGCGGCAAGTTCCTGCTCCACCGTCGCGGGCAGCTGCGAGCGCCAGAGCGCACCGGCGAACTGCGGCGCCAACGCCCCGAGTTCGACCAGATGCTGCTGGCATGGCACTGCGTCGGCGATCAAGCCCAGCAGATGCTCGGCCAGGGCGACGGCCTTGGAGGGACGTTGCAGCCCGCCGGAGACGGCGACGACACGGAGCGGGTGTGGCACGTTGACAGTCATGCGGGGCGACCTAGAACGACGAGCCTTGATGCTAGGACTCGCATTCGATGAAGTAAAATGGTGTTATTTCAACAATCCATGAATTCGGATCATCTGAATGCTTGAGCGCATCCATCTCACCATCGTCCAGCAGGTCGAGCAGCAAGGCTCGCTGACGGCCGCCGCAGGCGTATTGAACCTGACCCAGTCGGCGCTGAGTCACAGCATGAAAAAGCTGGAACAGCAGCTGGGCACCGACGTCTGGCTGCGCGAAGGGCGCAGCCTGCGCCTGACCCAGGCCGGCCAGTACCTGCTGGCGGTGGCCAACCGGGTACTGCCGCAACTGGATCTGGCCGAAGAGCGCCTGGGGCAGTTCGCGCAAGGCGAACGCGGCGCGCTGCGCATCGGCATGGAGTGCCATCCCTGCTACCAGTGGCTGCTCAAACTGGTGGCGCCCTATCTGGCCACCTGGCCGGATGTGGATGTGGACGTCAAGCAGAAGTTCCAGTTCGGCGGCATCGGCGCGCTGTTCGGCTACGA
This sequence comes from Xanthomonas sp. Leaf148, assembly GCF_001423585.1. Taxonomy (GTDB): domain Bacteria; phylum Pseudomonadota; class Gammaproteobacteria; order Xanthomonadales; family Xanthomonadaceae; genus Xanthomonas. The sequence goes on from NZ_LMOP01000012.1 coordinate 298,570, forward strand.
GATCGATCTGCTGGTCACGCCCGACCCGCTGTACAAGCCCGGGCTGCGGTTCGAGCCGGTGTTCGACTATGAGCAGGTGCTGGTTGTGGCCAAGGGCCATGCGCTGGCGTCGGCGGCCTACGTCAAGCCCCAGCAGCTGACGCGGGAAGTGCTCATCAGCTATCCGGTGGACCTTGATCGCCTGGACATCTACAGCCAGTTTTTGTTGCCGGCCGGTGTCACGCCCAGGCGCCACAAGGCCATCGAAACCACCGACATCATGATGCAGATGGTGGCCAGTGGCCGCGGCGTGGCCGCCATGCCGCGCTGGCTGGTGGAGGAATACGCCTCCAGGATGGACGTGGTGCCGGTGCGGCTGGGTGCGCGCGGTATCCCCAAACAGATCTTCCTGGGCGCACGCGAGGCAGATATCGCCATCGACTATCTGCGCGCCTTCATCGAACTGGCCCGGCAGCCTGCCACTGGCACCGCCACGACATCTGCAGCCCACTGAGACAGGACGACAAGACCCCTTGATTGATGCCAAGACGCCCGGCGTCGCCCGCACCATCGCCAGCACCATCACCGACGCCTATTCGCTGGAAGTCAGCGCAAAAGACACTGCCGGGCTGGCAGCCGCGGCGCCGCGGATCATGCGTGGCGCAACCATTGCCATCCCCTACCTGCCCAATCAGGACGACGACGCGCGGCTGGCTGCGGCTCGGCGGGTGCGCACCCTCGGCTTTCAGCCGATGCCGCACCTGTCCGCGCGCCGCATCGCCTCGCGCGACGCGCTGCACAGCTTCGTCAGCCGCGCTGTCGATGAAGCCGGCGTTGAGCGCTGCCTGGTGATCGCAGGCGACCCGCCTGCTCCGCTCGGGCCGTTTCCGGACAGCGTGTCGCTGATCGATACTGGGGTCTTTGAGCGCTTGGGTATCCAGACCATCGCCGTGGCGGGACATCCGGAAGGGCATCCGAGCATGCCTGCCATCGATCGATGGGATGTGCTGGAGCACAAGTGTCGCAGCATCACCGCGCACGGCATGGCGCCGCTGATCGTCACCCAATTCGCGTTCGATGCCGACATCGTGCTGACGTGGTTGCAGGCGCTGCGCGCGCACGGCATTGAACATCCTGTGCGCGTGGGCGTGCCCGGTCCTGCTGGCGTGGCGGTGCTTGCACGCTATGCCGCACGCTGCGGTGTCGGCGCATGCACAGCGATGCTGTCCACGTACGGCATCTCGCTCGGCAAGCTGTTGGGCACCGCAGGGCCGGAGCGTTTTGTGGATCGCCTGGCCACTGGCCTCACCGAAGCGCATGGAGACGTCAGCCTGCACTTCTACCCTTTCGGCGGGATCGCACAGACGGTCGCGTGGGTGGAGCGCTACCGCGCCAGCATCGCGCGAGTCAGGGCGGACTAACACCCGCCCAATTCAGCGCCGCACATCGACTGCAGACCTCCGGCTTTTATCAAGCGAAGCGTTGTGGCTTCGACATGTCCACGACCCAGATCACAGTCTGTAATTTCTATTTCTGGCGTTTTGTTTGCTACGCGTGAGGTGCTGCAGCGCACAGCAGACCTGTCACAAGTGCGAGGTATAACCATCGGCGAATCGCGGCGAGGGGGCGCTGCATCCGATGCCGTTGCCCTGCGTGGCGGCATTGCATCCGCAACGTCCAAGGAGAGATGTCGCCATGCCCAAGCCGTCATTGCTATCGCTGATGTGCACCCTATCGCTCGTATCCCTGCCGCTGGCGGCGGCCGAGTTGCAGCCCAAATTGCTCGCTGGCCCACCGGAGGAGTTTGCGCAGATGCGCGCGCCCGACCCGGCCGAGTCGGCGATCCTGTCCAAGAGTGCATTGCTGCCGGTGGAGCTGACGCCCGCAGGCACTGCAGCGCGCTGGCAAGGCACGCTGCCAGTGGAAAACGGTCACCTGCGTTTCATGGTGCTGGCGGGCGAGCAGGCGTGGGATGCAGCGGTGAGCGCACCACGCGCTGCCGGCGCGCGCGCTGCTGCAGCACCCCAGGTGCAGGCACAACGCACGGTACTGGGCAGCGCAGAAAGCGGCACCAGCGGCATGCGCTATGCCGTGGACACTGCACAAAACGGCGCGTGGTCGCTGACCCTGCAATCGGCATCGCCGGTGGCGCAGCGTGGCTATGTGCTGATGGAAGGCGATGCGCGCACGCAGCTGGCTTCGTATCCGCGCGACCGCCAGCAACTGGTGGGCAAGTCGCTCACGCTCAACGCCATGCTGAGTGGCAGTGACGCGCGTGGTGCAACCTTGCTGGCCGGCCAGGCCGGACAGATCGACGACGCCAGCCTGCGCGTGATCGACCCGCAAGGCGGCGTGCGCGTGCTGCCGATGGCTGACGATGGTACGCACAACGATGGCGCCGCCGGCGACGGTGTGTATGGCGGCAACTTTCAGCCAACGCGTGAGGGCACCTGGATCGCGCAGGTGATCGTGCGTGGCCACGACCAGGCCGGGCAGGCGTTTGTCCGCACCAGCGAACACGTGCTGCCGGTGCTGGATACCGCGTTGCGATTGCTCGGCAACACGCTCAGCGCACGTGCTGCCGAAGGCACGCGGCTGACGGTGGCACTGCCGGTGGCCGCACGCGGCAATGCGCCGTCGCACTATCGGGTGTTCGGCCAGGTCTGGGGCACCGATGCCAAAGGCAAGGACGTGCCGGTAGCGTGGATCGGCGGCATGCTGACGCCGCAGCAGGGGCAGTTACCGCTGAGCCTGGACGAACGCTGGATCGCACGTGCCGGCGCGCGTGCACCGTTCACGCTGCGTGGGTTGCGTATCGAAGACCCGGACCACTACATCCCGTTGGTGCAGGCCGGCACGCTGCCGTTGCAGGTGCCCGCGTTGCGACGTGCCAGCATCGCGCGGTCCAGCGCTGCGATCGACGACAGCATGCGCATGGGGCCGCGTCCGTCGACGCTGGCCACCGCGATGGCACAGCCGCAGGCGGCCGGGTCGCAGTTGGTGCTGGTGCACGGTTATTGCTCCAACGGCGTGTGGCCGCAGGCGCAGTTCACCAATGCCTCGACGTTTCTCGATGCCAAGCAAAATCGCAGCAACGACCAGTTCGCACAGCGCATCGCACAGTTCGCCAGCCAGTGGTCGTCGTTTTCCACCGTGGCGCACAGCCAGGGCGGCATGGCCGCACTGCATCTGTATGCGTACTACTGGAGCGGCCTGGATAACGCCACCGGTGGGCGCGTGATGCAGTCGGTGGGCACGCCCTACCAGGGCACCAATCTGTCGGGCGTGCTTGCTGCGGTGGGCTCGTGGTTCGGCGTGGGCTGCGGCACCAACACCGACCTCACCTACGACGGCGCCAAGGCCTGGTTGGCCGGTATTCCCGCCGACGCACGCGCCAAGGTCAACTACTACACCACCTCGTTCGCCAAGACCAACTGGTACACCAACGACTACTGCAACGCCGCGTCCGATCTGATCTTGAACGACCCCGAAGACGGCACCGTGGAACAGGTCAATGCGCAGCTGCCGGGCGGCGTGAATCGCGGCCACACCACCGGCCAATGCCACACCACCGGCATGCGCGACCCCGCGCAATATCTGGATGCAAACCGCAACGCGGTGATGAACGCCAACGCGGCGCGGTGATGCAGTTCTAGCGGTGTGCAATGCGATGGCCGGCGTCTGCGTCGGCCATCGCGACATGCATGGGAACACGTGGTGTATTGCATGTATTGATTCTCTCTCGCCTAAGCGCGGCCAACACCACTCCTACGGCTTTGAGTATTTACCCACCGAGGCGTAATCCACGCTCCACCCTTGGTAGGAACGTGCCTACGCGCGACACATTACCGACAACCCACCAACGACAGGCGGATGACGCCCAACACTCACACATTCAACCACCGCGTGGAAATCGCCACGCCCACCATCAACACCGCAACCCCGATCAAGGCACCGATCAGGCCGATGCCGTGGGCGGCGAACCCGATCAATGCCGGCCCGGTCAGAATACCGGCGTAGCCCAATGTCGTGACTGCGGTGATGGCGATGCTCTCCGGCATGCGCGTCTGGTTGCCGGCCAGCGAGAAAAGGGCCGGCACTATATTGGCGCACCCCAGCCCCACCAACACGTAACCGCCCAACGAGGCCTGCCACGGGTTCACCAGCGTGAGCACCAGAAAACCCACACTGGCCAGCAGCGCGCCAAACACGATCGAACGGAGGCGTCCCAGCCGCTCCACCACCGAGTCACCCAACAGACGGGTCACCGTCATGGTCAACGCAAACACCACATAGCCCAGGCCGGCGGTACTGGGGTTGACCTGGTGCACATCTGCCAGGAACACCGAGCTCCAGTCCAGAATGGTGCCCTCGGCAAGAAACACCACAAACGCCAGAACGCCGATAAACAGCACGATGCCCTTGGGCAGCGCGAGCAACGGCCCCTGCTGGGAGATACGCTCGGCACGCCAATGCCGAACGGACAGTGCACCGACAAGCAGCATGGCAATCACACCGGCGGTCGCAGCGCTCAGCGGACCAATGCGCGCCGACAACAGCAGCGTCATCGCACCGGCACCGACAAAGCCGCCGATGCTGAAAAACGCATGAAATCCCGACATCATCGCGCGCCTGGCATCGCGTTCGACCACCACCGCCTGCATGTTCATCGCGCAATCCATCGCGCCAACGCCGGCGCCGAACACGAACAGCACCGCGCCCAGCATCCACGGGTTGGCGACAACGGCCAGAAACGGCAGGCTGATGCAGATCAATGCAGCCGTCACCGCCATCACCATGCGAAAGCCGAAGCGCGCTGACAGGGCGCCGGCCAGCGGCATCGCCAGAAACGAGCCTGCGCCCAGGCACAGCAGGATCAACCCGAGCGCACCATCGTCCACGCCGGTTCTGGCTTTGGCGAACGGCACCAGCACCGCCCAGATGGCTGCAGCAAAGCCGGGAATGAAGAAGGCTGCGCGCGTGGCGTATTGCTGCGCGCGAGCGCTGGAGCTAGGTGCAAGCGACATGCAAACAATTCCAATGGGAGCGGCGAACGGAAACGGCGACGGGGCCGCCAAGCGCGCGCTCGCTGGTTGAAACATGGCATGACCACTGCTGCACCACGCTTGCTGCAATCGTCCCTGTCCGATGGGATGACACGCATCACTATCGCTAGCGAAACACCACCGTGCGATGGCCGTTGAGCACGATGCGATGCTCGACATGGCGCCGTACCGCGCGCGCCAGCACCAGCGATTCGGTGTCGCTGCCCAGGCGCACCAGATCGCGTGGGGTCATGGCGTGGTCCACGCGGGCGACGTCCTGTTCGATGATCGGGCCTTCGTCCAGATCTTCGGTGACGTAATGCGCGGTGGCGCCGATGATCTTGACCCCGCGCGCGTGCGCTTGGTGGTACGGCTGCGCGCCCTTGAAGCTGGGCAGGAAGCTGTGATGGATATTGATCGCGCGCCCGGCCAGCGCGCGGCACAGGCCGGGCGAAAGAATTTGCATGTAGCGCGCCAGCACCACCAGATCGATGTGCAGGTCGTCGACCAGGGCGAGCAGCTGCGCTTCCTGCTCGGCGCGCGTGTCTGCGGTGACCGGCAGATGATGGAAGGCAATGCCGTAGGACGCGGCCAGCGGTGCGAAATCGGCGTGGTTGGAGACCACCGCGACGATATCCACCGGCAACTGCCGGCTATGGGTGCGGAACAGCAGGTCGTTGAGGCAATGACCCTGCTTGCTCACCAGCACCAGCAGCCGCGCGCGGCGACGCGCGTCGTGCAACTGCCATTCCATCTCAAACGCGTTGGCCAACACCGAAAACTGCTGCTCCAGGGTGGCGATGTCGGTTGATGGCGGTTTGTCGAAATGTACGCGCAAGAAAAAGCGGCCGCTTTCGTCGTCACCGAATTGCTGGGCGTCGAGGATGTTGCAGGCAAGATCGAACAGCAGCCCGGTGACGCGGTACACGATACCGGTGCGGTCGGGGCAGGACAGCGTAAGAATGTAGTCGGAGCGCATCGGCGCAATGATAGCCAATGGATGACACCGCTGGCGCAGTGCTTGCGTCGGTAACTTTTACATTGCGACGTGGTGCAAGCGTCGGGGCAGCTGCACTGCAGGTATGCGTGATGGCTCGGTGCCCGTGGTGCGCGCAGATCGGCCGATCAGCGCAGTGCAGGCGTTGCGCTGGTGGCATGCCTCGCCAAACGCGATGCGCATGCCACTCCCGATCAAGGTCAGCGCGGCGGCAGCCGCAACATCAGTCGCCGATTGATCTCGTCCAGTTGCGTCATCGAGGCCTCCACCGAGGTCTCCATCGCTTCCTGGGTGGTGATGTGCGCACGCAGATGCGCAGGGTCGGAGAGTTCGCCACGCACCAGAAACACGTTCTCGCCCACCTCGCCGACGTGCCGGCTGAGCACCACGTAATCCACCTGATCGAAGCCATGCTGCTTGGCCAGCGGCAGCAGGCGCGCGGCCATGCGGACGCTGGCCTCGTCGGTGGGTTTGTTCAACTCGGCATCGAGCACGCCCACCGCTTCGCGGATCTGCGCGAACAGATAGTGGTCCGGATGTTCGGGATGGTCCGGACCCACCGGGCCCTGGTTGACGACCGGCTCGGCGGTCATCGTGTGCCACCGGCGCAGGTCAGTGCGCGCGGTGTGCGCTCGGTCGAACCGAGCGTGATATGCAGGTGTCGCATCGCATCCTCCCTGGAGCGGCGGCTGTAACGAGCCGGCATTTTAGAAGGTCTGCTGCATGTTGAGGTGAGCAAGACGCATCGCGCCGCGCTTTCAAGCGAAGCGCGCAACACGCGCGCGCCTCTGCGCGGCGATCAGGCCTGCCCTGCCCGCCGCGCCGACACCTCTGCCAGCACGGCCCAGTCTGCATTGCCATCGCCATGCGCGATGGCGTCGTCCAGGCTGGCGCGCAGCAGTTCGCCCAACGGCATCGGCACCTGTTTGTCGGCGCCGGCCTGGATGGCCAGGTCCACATCCTTGCGCCCCAGCGTGGCGGTGAAGCCGGCGGGTGTGTACTGGCGCTGCATGATCAGCTTGCCGTAGCCCTGGTACGCGGGTGCGGCGAACAAGGTGGTGGTGAGCATGCCCAGGAATTGGGTGGCGTCCACGCCGTGCCCGCGTGCCAGTGCGCTGGCCTCGGCCATGGCGCCAATGGCGCTGGCAAGGCAGAAGTTGGCAGCCAGTTTCACCGCGTTGGCCTGCTCCGGGGCATTACCGATGTGCCAGGTCTTTTGCCCCAGCACATCGAACATCGGCTGCACCCGCGCCAGCGCGGCCGCATCGCCGGCCGCCAGGATATTGAGCTTGCCGGCCTCGGCCACGTCGACGCGGCCCAGCACCGGTGCGGCAACGTAGGCGATGCCACGCTCGGCGTGCAGTGCGGTCAGCTCGTGCGCCAGCGCCACCGAGATGGTGGCCATGTTGACGTGCACGCTGCCGGCTGGCAGTGCGTCCAGCACGCCGCCGTCCAGCACGGTCTGACGAACCGCGGTGTCGTCGGCCAGCATCGAGAACAACAGCGGACCGTGTGCGGCGTCCACCGGCGCATCCACCACCGTTGCCCCGGCATCACGCAAAGTGCGCGCGCGTTCTGGCGAACGGTTCCAGACGCTCACTTCGAAGCCGCCGCGCAGCAGGTTGTGCGCCATCGGCAGGCCCATCGTGCCCAGCCCCAGAAATCCTATCGGCATGCGTATGCTTCCTCTTCGGTATGACGTCGGTGGCGTGCGTCAGCTGGCGAACACGCCGCGTGCATCGCGCGGTTCGCAACGCAGATATTGCGGCGCCGGTGTGACCGATGCACCCAGCGCAGCAGCGGCATGCCACGGCCAGCGTGGGTCGTACAGGATGCCGCGCGCCAGTGCGATTGCATCGGCCTGGCCCTCCTGCACAATCGCCTCGGCCTGCGCCGGCTCGGTGATCAGGCCCACGCCGATCACCGGCATCGTGACCTGCGCACGGATCTCCTGCGCAAACGGAATCTGATAGCCAGCCTGCACCGGAATCTGCTGACGCGGGTCCAGCCCGCCGCTGGAGACATGGATGTACTGCGCGCCACGTGCATCCAGCGCCTTGGACAGGGCGATGCTCTGCTCCAGATCCCAGCCGCCTTCCACCCAGTCGGTGGCCGAGATGCGCACGCCGACCGCGATGCGCTCGGACACCGCCGCACGTACCGCGTCGAAGATGCGCAGCGTCAGGCGCATGCGGTTTTCCAGCGAGCCGCCATATTCGTCGCTGCGCTGATTGCTCAGCGGCGACAGGAACTGATGCATCAGATAGCCATGCGCGGCATGCAGTTCAATCAGCTCCAGGCCCAGGCGTTCGGCGCGGGTGGCCGCGGTGACGAACGCAGCGACCACCGCATCGATGCCGGCCTCGTCCAACGCCTGCGGCGACGGTTTGCCCGGGTTGAACGGCTGTGCCGAGGCAGACACGGTCTGCCAGCCATGCGCGTGATCGGGGGCGATGGCCTCACCACCCTTCCACGGCAGGTCGGTGGAAGCCTTGCGGCCGGCATGCGCCAGCTGGATGCCGATCGGCATCGGCGACCAGCGTCGCACCGACTGCAGCACCTCATCCAGCGCCTGCTCGGTGGCATCGTCGTACAAACCAAGATCGGCGTAGCTGATGCGCCCTTCCGGCAGCACCGCAGCGGCCTCCAGGATCAACAGGCCCGCGCCCGATTGCGACAGCGTACCCAGATGGATGCGGTGCCAATCGCTGGCGCGGCCGTCCTGTGCGGAGTACTGGCACATCGGCGCGATGACGATACGGTTGGCGAGCGCGAGCGGGCCGAAGGCGATGGGGGTGAACAACTGGCTCAAGGCAACATCCAGACGCGACATGGGGACACCCATTGCACTGCGCCAGGCGCCGCCGCACAACCGCTGCAATGGATCACTGCGTCATGCAGAGCGCGCACTGTCGTACCTGGCCTGCGGAGTGTGCAGTGGGTCTGGTGACTGCTGCAGGAAGGCCAGCGCCTGCGCGCACGACTGCTCCACCTTCAGGCTGAGCAAGTCGTCGGCGCGGGTACGCCCGAAGTTCAGCGCGGCGATCGGCAGGCCGTTGCGCGCGGCAGTCTGCACGAAGCGAAAGCCCGAATACACCATCAACGACGAGCCCACCACCAGCACCGCATCGGCGGCCTGCAAATGCGCAAACGCACGCTCCACACGCTCGCGCGGCACGTTCTCGCCGAAGAACACCACATCCGGCTTGAGCACGCCGCCACACACCGGGCACGGCGGCACCACGAAGGTCTCGAAGGCGACATCGTCCAGATCCGCATCGCCATCGGGCGCCTGCGCCGCGTCCAGCGTGGCCCAGCCGGGATTGTCACGCTCCAGCAGCAGCTGGAACTCGGTGCGCGGCATGCGCCGCTCGCAGCTCATGCACCGCACTACATCGAGCCGGCCGTGCAGATCGATCACCGCCTGGCTGCCAGCGGCCTGATGCAGGCGGTCCACGTTCTGGGTGAGCAACACTTCCAGTTGCCCGCGCGCTTCCAACGCGGCCAATGCGTGATGGGTGGCGTTGGGTTGTGCCAGCCCGAAGCGCGGCCAGCCGACCAGGCTGCGCGCCCAATAGCGTTGCCGCGTGGACAGCTCGCCCATGAAGGCCTGAAAGGTCACCGGTTGCGGACGCTTCCAGCCGCCTTGCAGATCGCGGTAATCGGGGATGCCCGAGTCGGTGCTGCAACCGGCGCCGGTGAGCACGAACAGGCGCTGGTGGCGCTCGATGAACGCTTGCAGCGCATCGCCGGTATGGTCGGTCAGGCCCGTCATCATGCAACTCCGTTAGCGGTGAGATCACTGTGCAACACCTTGGCGTGATGCGCCTGCAGCGGCGCACCACGTTCAGCCGGTGCACTGCGGGCAGTGGGTAGCTCGACGCGCGCCAGTGCGCCACCTGGTGTCTGCAGCACAGGGGTACGACCTGTGCGTTGCGCTGGATGCAGATGCAGGTCCATCGGCAGGCAGCAAGCGGCTGTGTCGCTCACGATGGGGCCGTGCGGGCCAATTCCAAGCCGACGCCTGCGGCGGACTCAGGCGCCGCATCTGCGGCAAGGCAGTATGCAGTTGCGGGTTTGCGCCTGTCGCTCGTCGCGTGCCTGCAGGCAGGCAGGCAAGCGTGTGCAGCGTGGTCCGGTGCTTGCGTACATCGCCATCTGGCAATGGCGCTGCGACACCAACGCGCAACACGTGCGGGTGAACGACGGCCATCGCGTCAAGACCCTCGGCCGCGCGAAGAACCGCAGCATCGCGCACAAGCGCACAGTCCGCAGATGCGGCAGCAATCCGCCATTACAGCAAGCTGCTGACCTCGATCAAACTGCCATCCGGGTCGCGGCGGAGACCGACAACACCGCGCCGGTTGCGCCGGTGCGCTGGATCGGAACCTGCTCGATGATGACGCCGGCAGCGACGATGCAGTCCTGCGCCTGCTGCAGCACAGTTGCGGTGATCAGGCATGGATCGGCCGATCCGGGCGTTGGCACGCGTGCATTGGGGTCGAACGCGCGCCCGGCGGCATGCAGGTTGATCTTCTGCTGCCCGAAGGCCAGCGCAGGCCGCCGGTCGCCGAACTCACCAGCTGCATACCGAGCACGCGCGCATCAAGGTCGCAGGTGGCATGCACGTCGGCAACGGTGAGCAACAAGTGGTCGAGTCGCTCGATCCGCCTGTCATTCGCCACGCGCAGGATGCGGCGCAAAGCGGCCATACGGGCGTGCGTCATCGGCGCGTTGGCGCAACACGTGTGCGGCGGCAAACGCCAGCGCCAGCAGCGTCAGGCACATGCCGACCAGCCCGGCCCAACCGCCGTGTTGCCAGAACCAGCCGCCGAGCGCGCCGATCACACTGGAGCCGGCGTAATACGCCAGCAGATACAGCGACGCGGCATGACTGCGGTGCGTGCCGCCGAGCCGGCTCACCCACGCGCTGGCGGCCGAATGCGCGATAAAAAAGCCGATCGTCAGCAACACGATACCGCCCACCACCAGCGCCAGCACATGCGCCAGGGTCAGCGCCACGCCGAGCACGCACAACACGATGCCGGCACTGACCACCGGCCCGCGACCGAACCGATCCGACGCCGCCCCTGCCACCGACGAGCTGACGATGCCGAACACATAGGCGCTGAAGATCATGCCGATCTGGCTCTGGCTCAGGTTGAATTCCGGCCCGCCCAAGCGAAATCCGGCGTAGTTGTAGAGGCTGACGAACACGCCCATCAACAGGAACGGCAACGCGAACAACCACGGCAGATTGCGATCGCGCAGATGCCCGGCCCAGGCGCGCAGGTGGAACTGCAGATTGACCCCATGCCGACGCACGAAATGGCGCGACGGCGGCAGCAGCCACACAAATGCAATGGCACATAGCAGGTCGAATCCGCTCAACAGCGCCAATGCCGTACGCCAGTCGGTGTGGTCGGTCAGCACGCTCATCATGATGCGCCCGCTCATGCCGCCGAATGCGTTGCCGGCCACATACAGGCCGGTGGCCGCGCCAAGTTTGTTGGCCGGTAGTTCTTCGCCCAGATACACCATCGCTACCGCCGGCACGCCGCCCAACGCGATGCCGGACAGGGTGCGCACCACCACCAGCGCGCCCCAGTGCGGCAGGAACGCCGCGATGAGGTTCAGCACCGCGGCCAGCGCGATGGAAGCGAACATCAGCCCGCGCCGGCCCAGGTTTTCCGAAACCGCCCCGGCACAGAAGATCGCCACGGCCAGCCCGCCGGTGGCCAGCGACAGCGGCAGCGAGGCGGTGGCCGCATCCACGCCGAAGGCGCGTGCGAACTCGGGCAGCACCGGCTGCACGCTGTAGAGCAGCGAGAAGGTGGCAAAGCCGGCCAGGAACAATGCCAGCCGGATGCGGCCAGTGGCAGGCGCCGCGAGCTCGGGGACGGCGGCACTGACCGGTAGGGCGCTGGAGCGGGAATCGGAAGCAGGCACGGGTATCTGGATGAGACCGGGGACGGGGAGTATTCGCCCGCCATCACCCCCTGTCCAATATATGATGCTGGCAGTTGCCATATATGAAACAGATACCATGGAGCTGCGTCACCTGCGCTATTTCCTGGCGGTTGCCGAGGAAGGCAACTTCACCCGCGCTGCGGCACGGGTCGGCATCGGCCAGCCGCCGCTGAGCCAGCAGATCCAGACACTGGAGCGCGAGCTGGGTACGCCGCTGTTCCGCCGCACCCATAGCGGCGCGGAACTGACGCCGGCCGGCGAGGCCTTTCTCGGCGAAGTGCGCCGGGTGCTGGCCGATGTGGAGCGCGCCGCGGAAACCGCCCGGCGTGTGGCGCGCGGCGAATCCGGCCGGCTGCGCATGGGCTTCACCGCCTCGGCCGCCTTCAGCCCGGTGGTGCCACGCCTGATCCGCGATTTCCGCCGGCAATGGCCGCAGGTCGAACTGCTGCTGGAAGAAACCAACACCGCCAGCTTGCTGGTGGGCCTGGCCGATGGCCGCCTGGATGCGGCGTTCGTCCGCTACGGGCTGAGCACGCCACCGGACCTGCAGCTACTGCGCTTTGCCGATGAGCCGATGAAGATCGCGGTGCCGGCGGCGCACCCGCTGGCCGCCCGCAACAGCGCGCCGTTGGCGGCGTTGGCCGGCGAGCCGTTCATCCTGTTTCCGCGCAGCTTCGGTTCGAGCCTGTACGACGAAATCCTCGCTGCGTGCCGCGAGTCGGGCGTGACCTTGCGGATCACCCAGGAGGCGCCGCAGATGTCGTCGATCATCAACCTGGTCGCCGCCGAACTCGGCATGTCGGTGGTGCCCGCGTCCACCGCGCAACTGCAGCGTCCCGGCGTGCGCTACCTGGATATCGAAGGACGCATGCCGCTCGCTCGACTAGCCCTGGCGGTTGCACCGGGCGCGCTGGACAGCGCTCCGCTGGTGCGCCATCTATGGGGGCTGGCGGAATTGATCTGAATGTAATCAAGAACCGACGTCGCAACGACCTCAAGCGGCTGATCGCCCTTTACGCGCCCGGCAGCGGGCGCGGCACTTTCCACACCTGCGCACTGGCTTGCCGCACCGCGCTCGCCACTTTACGCCTACCCCCAGGGTAATCCGTTGCTTGGAACAAGTTTCATGCTGCCACGTATCACTGCTGCCAACGACATGCCCTGACTGCAGCAGTGATATGCGCGACAGATATCAGCGCAGTGAGAACCAGAAATTTGTAAGACGGTCAAACCCTGGGACAGTCGACATCCTACGTAGCACGATGCCGTTCAGACAACGAGTTGAAGTAAATCCACGAATGGTTACGGGTGTTCCGTTGGCCACCAGAGATTGGGGAGGTGTAACCCACGTGATTGCCCCACGATCGTTTCCACGAGTCACTCTAATACACGTTTCAAATCCTGTATTATTGATACCTCTGCCAACCACATAAACTGAGTTGATGTTACTGCTGTTCGGAACACCGACCATCAACACATGGTAATCCTGGCTCAACTGGGCATTGGCACTCGGCAAAAAGCACAGCGATGCTGCCAGCACGCTGGCGGCCATAAACGAACTCTTTATGCTCATTTTTATTCACTCCCGGATTTTGATCGATTAAAGATGAGAAACCCATTTGACGGGACTTCCGGTGATCGCGGTCATCATTGTGCAATGGGTTCCACCCAAGGATGGCAACTTGCATCCGCTGTTGCGCGCAGTGACAATCGCTAATCACATCCGGACTCTACTTGACGGCTCTGCAAAAAAACGGAGGCAACTTCGTGCAATGCTCCAAGGGTTCGCCATGCGACATATTCCGGTCACATTTAGTGCGATCAGGTTCGGGCCTGCCATCGCGACGACAGCGCTTTGTTGGCAACGGGGTCTTGATCTCAACCATGATTGAGGTTGTTCAATATGGACTTCCCCGCTACAGAAGTATCGCCATGCAACTGCGCCACCTTGTTCTACCCTGCCTCGATCCGACCCTCAGCCTGCGCTTCTATGCAGATACGCTGCAGTTGCCACTGTCGGGCAACAGCGTTCGCATCGGCTGGAGCACGCTGGAATGCATCCAGGCGCAGCAGCCTGTGGGCAGCGTGCATCTGGCCTTCAACGTTGCGCCTGCGCGCTTCGATGCAGCGGCGGCATGGATCGGCGCACGTGCAACGCTGCTCACCGATCCCGCTGGCCAGGAACGCTTCCAGCTCGATGGCGTGTGGCAATCGCGTTCGGTCTACTTTGCCGGCCCCGATGGCGCCGTGCTCGAACTGATTGCGCGCAATGCACTGCAAGACGCACCCACCGGCCAGGGCATATTTCATGGCAGCGAATTGCTTTGTCTGAGCGAGATCGGCTTGCCCAGCAATAACGTCGACGCGGTGACCAGCAGCGTGGCCCATCATTTTGGCGTGCAGCCGTTTGCGCCGGCCGTGGACGGCTTTGTCGCGCTGGGCGACGATGACGGCTTATTGATCGTGGTGGATCAGCGCCGGCGCTGGTTCCCGCAGCAACGCCAGCTGCCGTGGGCCGACGGCTTGCGCGTCAGCGTGGATGCACCACAGCCGGGCCTGCGGCTGCGCGATGCGCAGGGCTGGGAATTGCTGGCTGCCTAGGTCACAGCACCACGTTGGCTTTGCAGTACAAGGCGGCATCGCGCCGCATCGCCGTCACCTCGACCATGCATGCTTTACCCCGCTGCCGTGCTGCCGTGCTGGTGGGCGATAGCCACAGCACGGCGCTCTGCCATCGCACACCCGCTGGCTGACCTGCTCGATGCACGCACGGCGCCGCCACCGATGCGGCAGCGCCGTGCATCGGTCGCGTTGCAAACTCAGAGGTAGTACCAGGTTACATGGGCAGTCATCCCACCCAGGCCGGACGACTCCACCGCCACCGTCATGACCGGATTGCCCCGGGCGCGGCCACCCACGTAGTAGCACTTGATGTACGCATAACCGCGCTTGGGCGGGCATGCGCCTTTGTAATAGCCCACACGCTCGCCAACGATCTCCATCTGCGTTGCGGCGGACAAATGGATCGCGTCCCAGTAAGCATCCTTGTCGGCATTGTCGCAGCCGGTGAGCTTGGCGCCCGATTCGGATTTGTTGTACCAGTGCGTCGCCGCACAATTGGCGAGGCGTTTCACCTCGGTCGAGCGATAGGACAGATTCCCACTGACCTTGAACGAATCCGCGTAGGCCGACGTGACGCCGCCAAGGGTCAAGGTGAGCACTGCAGCCACGGCAAACACACCGCGCTCCAGGTAACGAGAAATGCGCATGGTCTTTCCCTTCAGTGCGAGGGCCGATTGCCCGTCGGCGAAGGTGGACACTGGCGGTGACCGCATGACGACCTGCGCGTGACAACCCCGGCACATCACTCGACAACGCGCTACGTGGCTGCACGCTGCACCATCGCATTAACGTCCAGCCGCACGTCGTGCCGTTAAGTGCCCTGGTCTCCACGACGAGATCGTCGTGAATCTGGCGGTTTTAGCGCAGTGCACAGCTGCTAGCGGACAGCGGGTTATCGAACGACAGCCATCGTGTCTTCGACACCAACGTCCATGCACGAAACAGCGTGCGATGGTGCGGATAACCAGCGCACTCACTTCCGCGATGCAATATCTCGGCGATGCGGCAGCCGATAACTGCGTATCTTCAGCTGGCCGCCTGAGCTGCCGGCAAACGGAAAAATGCGCGCGCCGCAGCGGTACTGTTGGCAGCGGTCACCGCTACGTCTTCGCCGCGGTCGCGCGCCAGTTCTTCCACAATATGCGACAGAAACATCGGCTCGTTGCGGCGGTCCTTGGGCATGGGCTTGAGCGTGCGCGGCAACAGGTAGGGCGCGTCGGTTTCGATCATCAAGCGGTTGGCGGGGATATTGCGCACCAGCTCGCGCAGATGCGCGCCACGGCGTTCGTCGCACAGCCAGCCGGTGATGCCGATGTAGTAGTCGCGATCCAGATAGGCGAACAGTTCTTCGCGCGTGCCGGTGAAGCAATGCACGACGGCCGCACCCAGCTTGCCGTCGAAGCTGCGCATGATGGACAGGAAGTCGTCGTGCGCGTCGCGCTGATGCAGAAACAGCGGCTTGCCATTGTTGGCGGCCAGTTGCAGCTGGCGCTCGAAGGCCTTGTGCTGGGCCGGGCGCGGTGCGAAATCGCGGAAGTAATCCAGCCCGCACTCGCCCACCGCCACCACCTGCGGATGCGCCTGCAAGGTGCGCATTTCGGCCTCGCATTCGGCGGTGAATTCCACGGCATGATGCGGGTGGACGCCGGCGGTGGCGTACAAGACTCCGGGATGTTGTTGCGCCAGTTGCAGGGCCAACGGCGAATGCTCGCGGCTGGCGCCGGTGATCACCAGCTGCGCCACGCCCGCCTCGCGTGCGCGTTGCAACACGGCGTCGCGGTCGCGATCAAAGGAATCATGGGTGAGGTTGGCGCCGATATCGATCAACTGCATGGTGCGGGTGTGGCCTGAAAGAGCAGATGCGATTGTACTGGGTGAGCGTTGCCCTCATCCGCCCTGCGGGCACCTTCTCCCGCAGGCGGGAGAAGGGACGCGCTGCGGGCGCGGGTGGCGGGGTGATTATCTCGGCGCTTTGTCGTTTTCCCGCACGCGGGAGAAGGGATAGCCGCTGCGGCATCTGCATGCTGTTGGCAGTATCTGCATGCTGTTGGGGTATCTGCATGCTGCTGGGGGTATCCGCATGCTGTTGGCGGTCTCCGCAGCTGTCCGCGGTATCCGCGCGCGGCTAGCTATGTCTGCATGCGCTCGTCAGCATCTGCGCGCGCTCTATGCACCCGAACACGGCTGACAGCACTGCATGCCGCCATGCAGCACCTGCACACCACCGGCCTGCAGCGAGTGCGTTGCCGTTCCCCTCTCCCGCCTGCGGGAGAGGGGCAGGGGTGAGGGCCGCTTGCGCAGCGCACTCACCCCACCACCGGCACCACCATTGCATCGATCTTCGCCGCCAGCGCCTGGATTGCCAGCTGCGCCGAGCGCGAGAGTTGTCGCTGCGGGGCCACGCACAAGGCCAGCGTCATCGGCTTGGTCAGGTGCTGGCGGAACGGCACAAATGCCAATCGCCCGTCGGCCACGTCGGGCGCGGCGTCCAGCCACGACATCAGGCCCACGCCCGCACCCGCGCGTACCAGTCCGCGCAGGGTGCGCACATCGTTGCAATGGGTGAGCCGCTTCACGTCGATGTGCTGGCGCTGGTACAGCACCTTGGCGTGCTCGCCCACGATCAGCGGGGCGGCCGGCAGCAGCAACCGGTGCTCCAGCGTTTCGCTCAGCTGCAGCTCGGTGCGCGTGCTCAACGGGTGCCCGACCGGCATGGCAATGCCCAACGGGATATCTGCAAACGCGCGCACCTCCAGGTCCACGCTGCTCACCGGGTCGAGCAGCAAGCCGATATCCACGTCGGCGGAGGTCACCATTTCCATCACCCGCTGGTTGCGCGCGGTAGACAGATTGAAGGTGATGCCCGGGTATTCCTGCACCAGCGCGGCCACCGCTGCCGGCACCACGCTTTCGCTGAGCGCGTCGATCATGGCGATCTCCACATGCCCGCGGCGCAGCCCCTTGAGTTCGTCGAAGCGCTCCAGGGTGCGTGCGTAGGCCTTCTCCCAGCCGCGCACATCCACCAGCAGCAGCTCGCCGGCGGCGGTCAGCCGCAGCCGGCCCGGCAGGCGTTCGAACAGCTGCGCGCCCAGCTCCTCTTCGGCCTTGAGGATCTGCCGGTCGATCGCCGAGGCGGACACGTGCAACACGTCGGACGCCTTGCGGATGCTGCCGCAGCGGGCCACTTCGATGAAGTAACGGGTGAAGCGGGAGAAGGTCAGCATGCGGTGGGGCTCGGTTGGTGTTGCATTTTTTGCAATGGCTTGGCGGAAAAACGATGTTTGATCACACACCCCCGGCTTCCTAGAGTCAATCGGGCACCGCTCCCGCCTCACGCCAGAGACCGCCCCATGGATGTCGCCGTCCCCGCCCTGCCGCTGCACTGCACCTTCGAAGCCGCCGACTGGCAGCGCCTGGCCCAGCATTGGCACGCGGTGGCGCTGAGCAGCGAGGTGGGGCAGGCGCCGTTCAAGGCCACCCTGCTGGACGAGCCGCTGGTGCTGTACCGGCTGGGCGAGGAGCTGGTGGCCGCGCGCGATGTCTGCCCGCACCGCGGCGTTCCACTGAGCATGGGCACCGCCGACGGCGGCGGCGTGGTGTGTGCTTATCACGGCCTGCGTTTCGGCGCGGGTGGGCGCTGCAATCACATCCCGGCCAGCCCAAATCAGAACATCCCGGCCAAGATGCGCCTGCACACCTATGCGGTGGCCGAGCGCTACGGCTTGATCTGGGTGTGCCTGGCCAAACCGGCCGGAGTGAGCGCGGCCGAGGTGCAGATCCCGCCGATGCCCGGTTGGGACGAGGACGGCTTCCAGCAGATCGTGTGCCCAGCGTTCGATATCGGCGGCAGCGCCGCGCGCCAGCTGGAAGGCTTTATCGACGTGGCGCATTTTGCCTTCGTGCACACCGCCACCTTCGCCCAGCCGGACAAGCGCGAGGTACCGGCCTACACCACCACCGAAACACCCACCGGCTTCAACGCCGATTACCTCAGCAGCGTGGCCAACTATTCGGTGGACATGCCGTTGCCGGACGTGGACCCCAGCTTCCAGTGGCTGCGGCACTTTGAAATCCATCTGCCATTTACCGCCACGCTCACCATCCACTTCCCGGTGCCGGGCAAGCGGCTGGTGATCATGAATGCCGCCAGCCCGGTGTCCAAGCACAAGACGCGGCTGCTGGTGCCGATCGCACGCAACTTCGACACACATCTGCCGGTGGAAGACGTGCACGCCTTCAACCTGCGCGTATTCGAAGAAGACCGCGCCATGGTCGAAGCGCAGCGCCCCGAATACCTGCCGCTGGACCCGCTGCTGGAAGTGCACATCCCGGCCGACCGCAGCTCGATCGCCTATCGCCGTGGCCTGCGCAGCCAGGGCTATAGCGACTTCTTTCTGCGCTGACCGCCAAGGACACTGCCATGAGCCTGCATCAAGTGCGCGTTGCCGCGGTGGTCGACCAGGGGCATCGCCAGCGTGCGATCCGGCTGGAACCGATCGACGCCGAACTGCCTGCCTTCGAGGCCGGCGCGCACGTGGACCTGCATCTGCCTGATGGTTTGATCCGCCAGTATTCGATTGCCAGCGCACCGCATGCGCGCGATCACTATTTGCTGTGCGTCAAATTGGCCGACGCCTCGCGCGGTGGCTCGCGCCATCTGTGCGAACAGCTCAGCACCGGCGACCGCTTGCAGATTTCCAGCCCGCGCAATCTGTTCCCACTGCATCCGGGCGAGCGGCATGTGCTGCTCGCCGCCGGCATCGGCATCACCCCGCTGCTGTCGATGGCCGAAGCGCTGGAAGCACGTGGCGAGCCGTTCGTGCTGCATTACTACGCACGCCGGCATGCCGATGTGGCCTTCGTGCAGCGGCTGCAACAAGGCTTCAGCCATGGGCAGGTGCACGTGCATCTAAGCGATGGCGGGCAGAGCCCGCGCGTGCACGTGCCCGACGCACTCGTCCAGGCAGGTGCGCGCGATCAACTGTATCTGTGCGGGCCGGCCGCGTTCATGGATCACTTCACCACGCTCGCCCAGGCGTACGGGTGGTCGGCGGCGCAGCTGCACCGCGAACACTTCGCCCCCGCCGCGCTCAGCCTCGCGCACGATGCCGACAGCGCCTTCGAAGTGGAACTGGCCGCCAGTGGCCGCGTGGTGCAGGTGCCGGCCGATTGCAGCATCGCCAGCGCCTTGCTGGATGCCGGTATCGCGGTGCCGCTGTCCTGCGAACAAGGCATGTGCGGCGCCTGCCTGACCGGCGTGATTGCCGGCACTCCGGATCACCGCGACAGTGTGCTCAGCGACAGCGAGCGCGCCGCCAATGCGCAGATCACGCTGTGCTGCTCGCGCAGCCGTTCGCCGCGCTTGGTGCTGGATCTTTGATCGCTTTGTGCGACATGCGCGTACGCAGACAGGACGACAGCGGGCGCGCAGGTGGGTGATGCGGGTAACGCCGCAGCGCGATGCACGCACCAGCGCCGCCGAAGCCTGCGGACAGGCGTGGGCGCCACGTCTTCTTGCGCGGGGCAATTGAGGCCGGCACAGCGCAACGTTGGCACGACCCCAGCCAGGCAGGTGCCGGCATGCCTTCCTGCTACGCAAGACGCAACGCGCCTGCGCCGCATTCCGTGCCCAAGGTCCGTGGCAACCGCCGTCGCACAGTGCAAGATGATCGCCCCGCATGCGTCCACCGCGACCGCGCGTGTCCCCCTGTGTCGATGAGATGTCTGCCGATGGTTGTTTGTGTGATCGCCTTCGCCCGCCCTTGCAGAGGTGCATGCTGATGCGCTGGCCCGGATTTGCGCTGGCCGCCAATGGCAGCAGCGTGCGCACGGAGGTTCTGGCCGGCGCCACCACCTTCCTGACGATGGCCTACATCGTCTTCGTCAACCCCGACATTCTGGCCACCACCGGCATGGACCACGGCGCGGTATTCGTGGCGACCTGTCTGGCCGCCGCGCTCGGCTCGCTGTTGATGGGCGTGCTGGCCAACTATCCCATCGGGATGGCGCCGGGCATGGGCTTGAATGCGTTTTTTGCCTTCTCGGTGGTGGGCATGCTGGGCTACAGCTGGCAGCAGACGCTGGGGCTGGTGTTCGTCTCCGGCTGCGTGTTCTTGCTGCTCAGCGTCACCGGCGCGCGGCGCTGGCTGGTGGATGGCATTCCGCCCGCGTTGCGCAGTGCGATTGCGGCAGGTATTGGCCTGTTTTTGGCGTTGATCGGCTTGCAAAAAGCCGGGCTGGTGGTGGCGCATCCGCAGACACTGGTGACCCTGGGCGACCTGCATCGTCCCGAACCGCTGCTTGCGCTGGCGGGGCTGCTGCTGATCGGCGTGCTGGAAGTCCGCCGCGTGCGTGGGGCGATGTTGCTGGGCATCCTGGCGGTCACCGTGGCGGCGCTGGCGCTGGGCCTGGTGCAGTACCAGGGCGTGCTGTCGCTGCCGCCGAGCCTGGCGCCTACCCTGCTGCAGCTCGATATTGCCGGCGCCTTGCAAGGCCATGGCGGCAGCGGCGCATTGACCGCCGTGCTGCACGTGGTGCTGGTGTTCGTGCTGGTGGAGATGTTCGATGCCACCGGCACCTTGATGGGCGTGGCCCAGCGCGCCGGCCTGTTGCGCACCCCGGCGCACCGTCGCCAGTTCGACCGCGCCCTGCTCGCCGACAGCACCGCCATCCTGGCCGGCTCGCTGCTTGGCACCTCCAGCACCACCGCCTACGTGGAAAGCGCTGCCGGCGTGCAGGCAGGCGGGCGCACCGGCCTCACCGCGCTGGTGGTGGCAGCGCTGTTTCTGCTGGCGCTGTTGTTCTCGCCATTGGCGGCGATGGTGCCGGCGTATGCCACCGCACCGGCGCTGATCTACCTGGCGTCGGTAATGCTGCGCGAATGCACGCAAATCCAGTGGGACGATGTCGGCGACGCGCTACCGGCCGCCATCTGCATGCTGGCGATGCCGCTCACCTACTCCATCGCCACCGGCCTGGCCTTCGGCTTCATCACCTACGCAGCACTCAGGCTGGGCAGTGGCCGCTGGCGCGCAGTGCATCCGGCCACCTGGGCGATTGCCGGCCTGTTCGTGCTGCGCTATGCGTTGGAATGAACGGATTGCCGGGCCTGTTCCATCTCACCAGCCACTGGCCTCGCACCGCGTCGCGCGGCAAGCTGCATCGCAACCGGCAGCGCCACAACATTGCCGCCTCTTTCCCAGAGCTCACCGCATGCCACATCGTTATCGCTGTCTGATCCTTGCCTTGTGCACCTTGTTACCAGGCATGACGCTCGCACGTCCTGTGCAAGCGCCCGCGCAACCACGCGAGCAGCAGGTGGCACAGTTGTTTCACGACGCGGCCGCGCAACCTGCGCAATTGCGCGCGTGGCTGCAGGCCATGCCCAAGGGTGGCGACCTGCACAACCATCTCTCCGGGTCGGTGTATGCCGAGGACTATCTGCAATGGGCCAGCGAAGACGGTGCCTGCGTGCAGCTGGACGACCTGAGCCTGCGCGCTGCGCCGTGCGGTCAGGGGCAGGAGCCCGCACGCGGGCTGGCCGCGCGCAATGCGGCCCTGTACGGGCGGGTGGTCGATGCATTATCGATGCGCAAGTTTCTCCCCGATGCTGCCCAGCCTAGCGGGCATGACCAGTTTTTCAGCACCTTCGGCAAGTTCGACGCGGTAGTGCGTGCGCGTGTAGCAGACACCGTGGCTGCGGTGCTCGACCAGGCCGCGCGCGACCGCGTGCCGTATGTGGAGATCATCGCCAACCCGCCGCAGATGGATCAGGCAGCACAGCGCATGCAGTCGCTGCCGTGGAGTGGCGATGACGATGCCGCCAACCTGCGCACCCTGCAGGACGCCTTGCCGCCGCTGGTACAGGCCGCGCAACGCGAGCTAGCGGCCACCGACACGCAGGTACGCCGCGTCCTGCGCTGCGACCAGGCCGATGCGCACGCCGGCTGCCAGGTGAGCTATCGCTACGTACCCTATGTGCTGCGCGTGCTGCCGCAACCGATGGTGTTCGGGCAGATGGCGCTGGCGCATGCCCTGATCGCCGCTGGCGGCAGTCGCGCGGTGGCGGTAAATATCGTCGCGCCCGAGGACCACCCGGTGGCATTGGCCGATTACACCCGGCATATGGCGATGTTCCGCTTCTTCGCTACGCGCTATCCGGGGGTGCCGCTGTCCTTGCATGCCGGCGAGCTGACGCTGGGGTTGGTGCCGCCTGCGCAACTGCGCTCGCATATCCGCCAGGCGGTGGAGGCCGGTGCGCGGCGCATCGGCCATGGGGTGGATCTGCCCTACGAAGACGATGCCAATGGGTTACTGCAACAGATGCGCAGCCAACAGGTCGCAGTGGAAATCAACCTCACCAGCAACGATGTGATTCTGGGCGTCAAGGGCGCCGCGCACCCGCTGGCGATGTATCTGCGCGCCGGTGTTCCGGTGGTGCTGTCCACCGACGATGCCGGCGTTTCGCGCGCGGACATGACCCACGAATATCAGCGTGCCATGCAGGAGCAAGCCATCGATTACCCGACCCTCAAGCAACTGGCACGCAACGGCCTGAGTTACAGCTTTCTGCCGGGCGACAGCCTGTGGACCGCCGAAGGCGCCGCCGTGCCGGCCTGTGCCGCAGCGATGCAGCGCGAAACCGACGATGCGGCCTGCGCCGAGTTCCGCAAGGCCAGCGAGAAGGCGCGCTTGCAATGGCAGCTGGAAACCGACCTGGCGCAGTACGAGCGCACGTTGCTGGCGCAACGCAACTAGGGCCGAGACCACGCATATGAAACACGCGACATGCCAGCGCGTCTGCGCGCGATGGGCTTCATCGATACAGCGTCATCGCGCGCAGGCACGCTCCTACGCATGCGAGGTCCGCTCAATCGTCGCCGCACTGCCGTCCTTTTCCCCGCCCCAGGCGCAATGACCCACTTGCGCGCTACCAGCGCCCCACGCATCCCCAACCTATCGGGCACCATCACCTAACGCATCACCCGCAGAAAGGGGCTAGCGTCCAGAGCGCAACACGCTGAGACAAAATCGCCGCACTTTCCCGCCGCATCGTGCTTTGATCGCGTATCCGCAGCGTCGCATGGCCCCACAGCCGCAGGCGCCGCGGTCCAGCAACGCAGCACACACCCGCCGCACTCCCAGCAACCCAAGGTGACCCCATGCAACTCCCAGCGCAGTGGCAGGCCGGCATCGATCGCAATAGCGAGGTCCTGCGCGGCCACGCGCAGCTACTCGCCAACTTCATCGTCCCGCGTCCCGCATCACCGGACACCACCACCCCGCGCGGCCAGATCGCAGCGATTGTCAGCACCACCCGCAGCCAGCCCACGCTGGTAGCACGTCATGCCACCCAGACGCTCACGCGCATCAACCAGGCCAACGACCGCTTGTGCGCGGTCACCCGCCTGCTGCCCGCACGCACCGCTGCCGATGCTGCGCGCGTGCAGGCCGCGCTGGCGGGCGGCAGCGATGGCGGTGCGTTGGCCGGGGTGCCGTTCGTGGTCAAGGATCTGTTCGACGTCGCCGGCCAGGTCACCACCGCTGGCGCCGTGGTCCGCGCGCGGTGCGCGCCCGCCAGCCGCGATGCGGCGGTGGTGCAACGCCTGTGCGACGCCGGTGCGGTGCTGGTGGGCACCGCCAATATGGACGAATTCGCCTACGGCTTTGCCACCGTCAACGCGCATTACGGCACCACCGCCAACCCGCACGATCACCGGCATCTGGCCGGTGGTTCGTCCGGCGGCTCGGCGGCAGCAGTGGCGGCCGGGCTGGTGCCGTTCGCACTCGGATCGGACACCAACGGTTCCATCCGCGTGCCGGCCGCGCTGTGCGGCGTGTACGGCCTGCGCCCCACCCATGGCGCCGTGCCGCTGGAGGGCGTGTTTCCGTTCGTCGATGCGCTGGATGTGGTCGGCCCGTTCGCTAACTCGGTGGCCGATCTGCGCCGCGTGTACGAGGTCATGCACAGCCATGCGCTGCGCAGTTGCAACGTCGCCAACCTGCGTATCGCCCGGCTCGGCGGCTGGTTTCAACGCAATCTCGATCCCGAGCTGGATGCCGGCATCGGCGCATTGCTGACCGCGTGCAACAGCAGCACGCTCGTCGAATTGCCGGAAGCAGAGCGCGCCCGCGCGGCTGCCTTCGTACTCACCGCGGCCGAGGGCGGTCACCGCCATCGCGCAGCACTCACCACGCACGGCGATCAATTCGACCCGGCCACACGCGACCGCCTGTTCGCCGGTCTGCAGCTGCCGGCCAGCGCGGTGGCCGATGCGCACCGCTTCGCACACTGGTTTCGCGCAGCCATGCAACAGCTGTGGGACGACGTGGACGTGCTGATCGCACCGGCTACGCCCTGCGTTGCGCCGCGCATCGATCAGGACACCATCGTGATCGATGGCCTGCCCGTGTCTGCGCGCGCCAATCTCGGCATCTTCACCCAACCGCTGGGCCTGGCCGCCTGCCCGGTGCTGGCCGCACCGTTGCCGCGTCCGGGGCGCCTGCCGCTGGGGGTGCAATTGATCGCCGCACCCGGCCGCGAAGACCGCCTGTTCGCGCTCGCCGCACAACTCGAGCGCGACGGCTTGCTCGCCTTCAGCGCGCCGCCGGAGACACCCTGATGCTGCACACCTTGCGCGCACGTCGCGGCATGGTCGTCGCCCCGCACCATCTGGCCGCACAGGCCGGGCGTGACATCCTGCGCGCCGGCGGCAACGCCATCGAAGCGGCCGTCGCCACCGCCGCCTGCCTGGCGGTGGTGTATCCGCACATGACCGGCATCGGCGGCGATGGCTTCTGGTTGATCCATGAGCCCGACGGCCGCGTGCACGCCATCGATGCCTGCGGCCGCGCCGCGCAGGCGGCCACGCTGGACTTCTATCGCGGCCACACGCAGATCCCCTGGCGCGGCCCCGGTGCAGCCAACACCGTGGCTGGCACCGTCTCCGGCTGGGCGCTGGCGCTGCAACAGGCCGGTGGCGCACTGTCCTTGCCGCAGCTGCTGCAAGAGGCCATCCATCACGCCGACGCAGGCGTGGCCATCACCCTCGGCGGTGCACACGTCGCCGCCAGCAAGGGCGATGCACTGCGCTGCCTGCCCGGCGCGTATGCGCGCATCTTCGAGCCACGGGGCGCGCCCCTGCACGAAGGCGCAGTACTGCAGCAGCCGCAACTCGCGCGCACCCTGCAGCGGCTGGCAAGCGATGGGCTGGACAGCTTCTACCGCGGCGCCCTGGCCGACGACATCGCCGCCGATCTGCACACGCTCGGCAGCCCGCTGCAGGCTAACGACCTGGCCGCACACAGCGCCGACGCCAGCGTGCCGCTGTCGGTCGCCATCGCCGGTGCGCGCTTGTACAACCATGCACCGCCCACGCAAGGGTTGGCCTCGCTGCTGATCCTGACCTTGTTCGATCGCCTGCATGCCGACCAGCCGGACAGCTACGCGCATCTGCACGGCCTGATCGAGGCCACCAAACAAGCCTTCCTGATCCGCGATGCGCACATCGGCGACCCGGCCTGGATGTCGCTCGACGCACAGGCGCTGCTCGACGATAGCGCCGCGCTCGACGCACTCGCCGCGCGCATCGACATGACCACCGCGTTGCCGTGGCCGCAACCATCGCAGGCTGGCGACACGGTCTGGTTCGGCGCCATCGACGCGCACGGCCGCGCGGTCAGCTGCATCCAGTCCACCTATTTCGAATTCGGCTCCGGCCTGGTCCTGCCACGCACCGGCATCACCTGGCAAAACCGCGGTTGCAGCTTTCGTCTCGCACCCGATGGCTGGAACGCCCTCGCCCCGGGGCGCAAACCTTTCCACACGCTCAACCCAGCGCTGGCCACCTTCGACGACGGCCGCGTCATGACCTACGGCACCATGGGCGGCGAAGGCCAACCGCAAACCCAGGCGGCGATATTCTCGCGCTACGCCCGCTACGGCATGCCGCTGCAACAAGCCATCACCGCACCGCGCTGGCTGCTCGGCCGCACCTGGGGCGAAGACAGCACCTCGCTGAAGCTGGAAGACCGCTTCGACCCGGCCGTGGTACAGGCACTACGCGACGCCGGACATGCAGTGGAACTATTGCCCGCCTATACCTCGGTGATGGGCCATGCCGGTGCATTGGTGTGCGAGGTGGATGGCGTGATCAGCGGCGCCAGTGACCCGCGCTCCGATGGCGCGGTGGCTGGGTGGTGATGGTTGGGGCCTAGATCCGTCAATGCTGTGACTGATAATTTTAGCGAAAAACTTAACTGATGATTCATGTTAGGCAAACTAACTTCCGCTGATCATCCGCATGGAACGAGTCAATGAGATGTTTAAGAACTGTCCTGCTTTCAATACTCGCGCTATGCGGAACGACACTCTGTGCTTGCGCGCACACCTCGGCCGCTGCGATACAGGCACCCGCGAAGGAGCATGGCACCATGACCTCGACTGACAGTCCATCGGCTAGCACCCCTGAACTCAGCGCCGACGAGATCGGCAAGCGGTTCTTGAAACTGATCGGTGCTCTGAAATCCTCCAGCGATCTCAGCCCTGAGCGTGTGAATGAAGTGGTCGGAGTTCGCCTTGAACACTTCAACGCGATTCTGGGGCAGCGAGTCGAATCGTTCGCCTATAGCCAGCTATTAGGAGGCGATTGGTCGTACGAAATTCAGTACCTGCCAGCAGCTGCTATGCGTAGTCCTGGTGTATCGCTGAACTTCGTGCACAAGTCCGATAGATATGCAGCCATGACGGATATTTGTCAGCTCAGTTTCGAGGATTACCACAACGCCATGAAGGCAATGGGCTTTGGCGATGCGCCTAACTACGGCGAACTTGGCCAGCTCATTGATTGGCGCTATCACAAAGACGGCATGACGGTCTCTATTGCTTCCAGGCCTGAAGTAACAGCGCTTGATGGCAAGAAATATCGCGCCTGCGTAACGTCGATTTCCACCGTGAATGAGTAGGAGCGCCTACCGACATGGCTAGTCCAAATGCTCAACTTGAAGCAGCTTTGAAGCAGTTTGCAAGTCAATCAGGTGTTACGCCAGAGCAAGTTGCGCAACTTCGCTCGGCCGTAGTTGCTGACTCACAACAGCTTGGGCTTCTCAATCAAGATGCCCAGAATGGGCACTTGAAAGCATTTGCACTGCAAGGTTCTACAGGACAACAAAATCTTGCTGGAAGTTACGATATTCAGTCGGGGACTGTCACTATACCGGCAGCTGATTTTCAATCCTCTGGCGCTAGACACAACCCGGATCTGCAAGCAACTCTCAGGCTGCAGCATATGTCGATCGAATTTTCCCAGAAGACATATCTGGATGCATCGAGGGCGACTCATCCAGTGACGCAAGATATGGTCAACAACCTCCAATCGACCATCAATGGCTCGCCAGTGCTTGCAGATGAGATCAAGCGAGCGGTAATGACGACCGACAAGGGTGATCCGCCGCATAAGCATTTAGAACACTTCGACTTTATACCTGCAGGATTCACGGCTGGTGGCACCTACAGCGCTAGCAGTCACTCCATGAACATGCCTGCTGCCAGATTACAGGGTAGGTCGGCGGCAAACCCTAACGGGTACGATCCCAATGACATGACGTTTGTCCTCGGGCACGAGATTCAACACGGTTTCAATGCCCCCCGAAAGAAGGCTAGCGAACGCGGCGTTCCACAACGATGCCGTTTCCATAGCTAAAAGTACAAATCCTGTTCACGATTACACACGTGTCTTCGCCACTTCCATTCAAGCAAGCAGAGACGACGAAGCGAAAGCAGAAATTGCAGGTTGGAACGCGTTACTGAGTAGACAAAAGCAGGGCAATCCAGCTGCAGGCTTGCCAGAAATGAATGCTCTAGGAAACAGCAGGATTGACGATTTTATCGTCAAGTCACAGGGTGCCGGCGCAACTATTCAGCCACGGTCAGGACTAAAATTCGACCCAGATGGTCAGCTGCAAATGTCGCCGACAAATGTTGCGGCAATGGGACAACATTACTTCAATAGACCAGATCCAACACACCCTATCCCAGGTCGAAACCCAATTGGAATCGGGGATAGAGGTACATCAGACTATCCAAACTATTACGCGACCTCAGGGGTAGAGCATATAGTTGAGTACGAAAGGAAGTATGCAAGGCCCATACAGGGTGTGATGCCTGCAGTAACCATCAATATGGCCTCTGTCGGAATGAAAGAGCCGATCATTGAAGCTGAGGGTTTGGACTTTGGCAAGAACAAGACTCCCTTTCCTTACTACGACAGCAGCACAACACCACCAGTCCTTCATCACTTCGATCACACCCAGGATGGAAGCGTAAATCCGGCACATGACCATAAATATGTACCAGTCTCGCCCACACCCAGCTCGACTCCAGCCCAGCGCGGTCCAGACGAACCAGGTCATCCCGACCACGCCATGCTTGGGCAGATCCGCGATGGCATGCGTAAGATCGACGAGAGTGTTGGCAAGCCGTACGACGAAATGAGTGAGCGGGCAAGCCGCTGCCTATTGGCTGCATGTAAAGACAACCGCGAAAGCTACCCAGAGGCTGCAGACCGATCCATGGAGAGCAACGCGTTGACGCGCGTCGACCACGTGGTGATGGGCAAGACAGGCAACCTGTTTGCGGTAGAAGGTCGGTTGGACGATCCGGCGAACAAACGCGTGCATGTACACATTGACCAAGCAATCAACACTCCAGTTGAGCAATCGGACCAGAAGTTGCTGGCAGCCAATCAGGCGATTGCACAGGAAAGGCAACTTACCCAACAACAGGAACTTGCGCGCGGGGCGAATGAGCCCACCCAAGGCGGACCTACAAGATGAGGCATGCAGAGGACTTTGCGGTCGCGACTGGACGTCGGATCAATCATCTGAGGCAGGACGGTTCAAGGTAAGGAACATGCCATAGACTCACCCCATGCTCTTCCACGTGGCACTGGCGGACCCAACCGCAGCGATCACCTGACAGAACGCACCCGCGTTCTTGGGCATGCAAGGCGATGCGTGGGCAGGCCGCCGCGCTGATTCCGACACACATCACACCTTCAATCAGGGAGAGCCACATGACAGATCAAGAAGACAATCAACCGAGTCTGGAAGACGTCAAGCTGGCGTTCGACGGCCAGAGCCTGGATTGGTATCTGCAGAAGCTGGTCGCAACCGTCAACACCTCGAACGTGCAGTTCGGTATCACGCTGTTTGTGGAAGGCATCATCGTTTCCGGCCAGCTGGTTAGCGGGAAACAGTACTTCGAAGCGTTTGCGCAGGAATTTTCCGCTGCCTATCCCGGCGATGCCGAAGAAAAAGAGGATATCCGTCGCGCGTTCGCCAGCCATGCCAGCATCTACGACACCGAGGACGATGCGCAGCAAAGCAGCAGGCCGCCGCAGTTCATTCACCTGATCGAGTCACGTTGCTTCTCGCCCGGCGGCCAGCCGCTGCCGAGCAACCGCGGTGTGCTCTGGCGCGGCAAAGTGAATGCCGTGTCCGGCTTTACGCTGGGATCGCTGTCGGCAGACTAATCCCGGCACGCTCCGCGTTGGTGTGAGGTGCTCGCCACCTCACATCAAACTGTTCGAACGAATCTCCAGGCATGCTGCAGCGCTGCGCAACGGCGAAAGCGGCGTGCGTTGCCGCCGCTGTTCCAGCCAGCGCCAGTGGCCCCTGATTTACCGTGCTGGCTTGCCGGCCGCTTCACGCGGCGGCGCATTTTTCACGTAGCGGTCGAACCAGTCCAGCATCTCGGCGACCACGTCTTCGGTGGATTCGCGTGCGGTGTACCAGTGCGGTTCGAACGGCAGCAGTACCAGCCGTGCGGTGCCGCCGTTGCCACGGATTGCCTGGAACAAGCGCGGTGCCTGGGTGGTTTCGGTGCCGGGGTTGGCGTCGTCCATGCCGTGCACGATCAACAACGGCTCGTTGATCTTGTCGGCGTGGAAGAACGCCGATGCCTGCGCGTAGATCTCCGGCGCGGCCCAGAACGAGCGGCGCTCGCTCTGGAAACCGAACGGCGTCAGCGTCTTGTTGTAACTGCCGCTGGTGGCGGCGCCGGCGCGGAACAGGTCCGTGTGTGCCAACAGGTTGGCCGTCATCAGCGCGCCGTGGCTATGCCCGGTGACGCCGATACGTTGGCGGTCGACCACGCCCAGCTCCACTGCTTTGTCCACCGCGGCGGTGGCGTCGTCCACCAGCTGCTGCAGGTAGGTGTCGTACGCGGTCTTGGGGTCGCCGACGATAGGGAAGGCGGCATCGTCGATGATCGCGTAACCGGCCAAGAGCAGCACTTGGTAGTAGCTGAGGCGGGTGAAGTCGCGCTCGCTGGCGCCGCTGACCTGGCCGGCCTTGGAGGGGTCGGCATAGTCGAGCGGGTAGGCGTACAGGATCGCCGGTACGCGCGTGCCTTCCTGATAGCCGGGCGGCGTGTACAGGGTGAACGACAGCTCCACGCCATCCTTGCGCTTGTAAGTCACCAGGCGCTTCTTGATCTGTCGCACCAGCGGGGTCGGATCCGGGAAACGGGTGACCGGCGTGGCAGTGGAGGCAAGGATCGCCTCACCTGTCGCCGCCGTCGGCAACGGCTGACCGAGCGTGCGCAGATACACGTTGGGCGGGTCGGTCGGCGACTGGTGCCAGGTCAGCAGGCGCGACACGTCATCGCCGGCAAAGCCGAAGAACAGTTCGTCCACACTGGCGTCGCTGCGGAACAGTCGCTGGGTCTTGCCACTGGCCAGTGCATAGCGATCCAGAAACGGCCGGTCGCCCGCAGGGGAGGCGCCCTGCCCGCTCAGGAACAAGGCACCCTG
This sequence comes from Xanthomonas sp. Leaf148, assembly GCF_001423585.1. Lineage (GTDB taxonomy): Bacteria > Pseudomonadota > Gammaproteobacteria > Xanthomonadales > Xanthomonadaceae > Xanthomonas. The sequence continues at coordinate 329,994 of NZ_LMOP01000012.1, forward strand.
TTCTTCGCGCAGTACGGCCTGGCCGTTGGCCAGCAGATGCGTTTCCGGCACGCCGGGATCGGCATACAGGTCGTCGGTGGACAAGTCGAACAACACCCGCCCGGCAGTGCCGGGGCGGTCGGCATCCAGCAGCGTGGTGCGACGCCAATGGCGGTTTTCGTCGTACTCGTCCAACAGCGCCCGGCCGCCTTCGGCAAACCACGACAGGCCGGCATAGCGCTGTTGCACGCGCGTGAGTTCACGCGGCTTGGCGGTGAACGGTGCAGCCAGCGTCATCAGCTTGTCGCGCGCGGGCACGCTGGTTTTCCAGTCGCCCCCATCCAGCGCCTCGGCCCAGACCAGCGTGGCCGGTTGATTGGCACGCCAGGAATAGGCGCGCGGGCCGATCGCGACCCCTTGCACCGGCACCCGGTCGGCAACCGGCAGATCGGCCAGCCTGCGCTCGCTGTCGTTGGCCAGATCCAGCACCGCCACGTCGTGGGCGAAGCGCGCGTAAGTGGTGACGTAGGAATACGGCTGCTTCAACCGTTCCACCAGCACGTGGCGGCCATCGGGCGCGCCATCCACGGTGCTGTAGACCGCAGGCGAACCGAGCTTGCGCTGGGTGCCGGTGGCCGCATCCACCGTGAGCAGCTGGGAGGTGGCGTAGTAGCTAAACAAGGCCTCGTCTTCTGGGCTGGAGAGCGTGTCGCGCGCCTCGTAGGTGCTGCTTTCGCCCTTGCCCTGGATGGTTTCCTTGACCTCCGGGCCCGGTGGCACCGCCGCCTTGCGCGGCGCGGCGCCCAGGTCGTGCGGCACCGTCTTCAGCAGCACGGTGTCGCTGCCGCCCAACCACTGGATTTCGCCACCCAGCACCGGGTTGAGTTGCACACCGTCGATCTTGCGCACGCTGCCGGTGGCGACCTCGCCCACCCAGAGCTCGACGCGATCGGCGGCCGTGTTGTTGAAGGCGAAGCGACGCCCGTCCGGCGACCACACCGGCGCTGCCGGGCAGGCGCCGGCCGGCAGGGTCACCGTGGTCTGCTTGCCAGTGGCGACGTCGACCAGGCTGAAGCCTTCCAGGCAGGAACGAATGCCGTAGCCGCTGGACATGTCGTGACGGCTATGCGTGCGCGGTTCCACCCGCACGCCGGCCAGCTTCAGGTACGGCTCGGCCACGCGCGCGATCGGCGGATACTGCGTGCGCTGCACCAGCAACAGGGTCTTACCGGTGGGATCCAGCCGCGGCGATGGATTGAGCGGCGCGCGCAACACGCTCAAGAGCGGCTCCGGCGGCTGCCGGTAACCGCCATCGGGCGTGCCGGCAAGGGCAGACACCGGTAACAGGCTGGCAAGCACCAGCCATCCGCTCCATCGGTACGCGCTGAGCATCTCGGTCGTTCTCTGGGCAATGATCGCAGCAAACTAGCACGCGCCTGCAGCCCCACATCTGCATGCGCACGCAGCCCTGTCGCCACGTCCGCAGCGCGCGTGCAAACGCGCCGGTTACGCCGATGCCGTGAGCGTCCGCTGCAGGAACTCACCGATGTACTGCGCGATCTCCGGCGCATGCGTTTCCAGCGCAAAGTGACCCGTGTCCAGCAGATGGATTTCGGCTTTCGGCAGGTCCTTGGCATACGCCTGCGCGCCCGCCGGAATAAAGGCCGGATCGTGCTTGCCCCACACCGCCAGCAGCGGCGGCTGATGCTTGCGGAAATACGCGTGGAATGCGGGATAGGCAGCCACATTGCTGCGGTAATCCAGAATCAGATCCAGCTGGATGTCTTCCACACCGGGGCGCGCCATGTACGCGATGTCCAACGTGTAGCCATCGGGGGAGAGCTTGCTCGGGTCGGCACCGGTGCCGTATTGCCAGTCGCGAATGGTCTGCGGCGACAAGCTGGCGCGGCACGCTTCACGATTGGCATCAGTCGGGGCGCGCCAATACGCTTGCCATGCACCCCACTGGTCGCTGAAGCCGTCCAGGTACGCATTGCCGTTCTGGCTGATGATGGCGCTCACCTTGTGCGGGTTTGCCGCAGCCAGGCGAAACCCGACCGGCGCGCCGTAATCGAACACATACAGCGCGTAACGGCTTAGTCCCAGCGCTTCGGTAAAGCCCTCGATCACCTTGTAAAGCTGTTCGAAGGTGTAATCGAACTGCCCGCGTGGCGGCGCCTTGGTATTGCCGAAGCCCGGCAGGTCTGGCGCAATCAACCGGTAGCGGCTTGCCAACAACGGCATCAGATCGCGGAACATGTGGCTGGCGCTGGGGAAGCCATGCAGCAACAGCAACACAGGCGCATCCGCGCGCCCGGCTTCGCGATAGAACACCTCGACATCGCCGACGCGTTGGGTCTTGTAGGTCACGTTGATGCTTGGATCATGAGACATAGCGGCTCCTTTGTTGGTCTGCGTGTTGCCGGAAAGCGCACCTGCATGCAGGCCGCCGGCGCCCAGCGCGACTGCCGTTCCGATGCATGAAACAAGCATCTTGCGGCGGCCGAGTTCGATCGCGTGATCGGCATTGAGCGTGATGGGTGAAGCGGACTGCGTCATGGCACGTCGAAGATCGGATCAAGTGATCGACATGCTAGGCCTCGCTCCGCAGCAGCAGAACCACCGCGCCCATCAATTGACCATTGCGGCGCTCGCAATGCTGCGGCGCTCCCTGCACACGCCCTGCCCTGCACCGTGCATCGGCGGCGCACTGCTACTCTGTGGCGATAACCACGCGTGAGACACCGGTGGATCGCATCCAGGAAATGACGCTGTTTGCCGCACTTGCAGAGCAAGCGAGCTTTGCCGGCGTCGCGCGCCGCCTTGGCATTTCCACCGCCACGGTGACGCGCACCATCGCGCAGCTGGAAAATCGCCTCGGCGTGCTGCTGGTGGTACGCACCACCCGCACCATGCGGCTCACCGACGCTGGACAGCAGTACGCCATCGACTGCCGACGCCTGTTGGCCGACCTGGAGGATGTCGAAAACACAGCAGCCGGGTTGCACGCACTCCCCAGCGGATCGCTGACGGTGACGGCTCCGCAGATGTTCGGCGCGTTGCATGTCATGCCGGTGTTGACGCACTTTCTCAGTCGTTACCCAAAGGTCACCGCACGCGCCATTCTGGCCGACCGCGTGCTACCACTGCTGGACGAGGGCATCGACGTCGCGGTGCGCATCGGCGCACTCCCCGATTCATCGTTGACCGCGATCCCGGTGGGCAGTGTGCGTCGCATGGTCTGCGCTTCGCCGGGCTATCTGGCAGAACACGGCATTGCGCAGCACCCAGACGATCTATCGCAGCACCGCACCCTCTCGGTCGCATCTTCGGAGCGCGCACCCAAGTGGCCGTTTCGCATCGATGGACGTGAGTCTCTGGTCGAGGTTGGCTCACGCCTCAGCGTGACCTCGTCCAAGGCCGCCATCGGCGCCGCGGTACAGGGCTGGGGACTGACGCAAGTGCCGTCTTACCAGATCCGCGAACACCTCCAGAACGGCACACTCACGTGCATCCTCGAGACGTTCGAGATCGCACCGGAACCGGTGCATGTGGTCTACGTGGAAGGCCGTCGGAGCTCATCCAAGGTGCGCACGTTTGTCGACGACTGCGTGGATGCCCTGCGGCAGGATCTGATTGCTGCAGCATCGCTGAGCTAGACGTTTCGCCGCCACTGCTTCCGGGTTGTTCCCTCATGCAGCGGCTAGCCAGTCAGACCACGTCGACGGGATTGCTGCATTGCGCCTGCTCGATGAGTGCACCGGAATCACGGCGCAACAGTGCTGGCTTAGCCGGTCGCGGCTGCATTGCCAAGACAGCCGATGCCCGGCGATGTGGGCGCACGCAAGATGCGTACGCCACGGCGTTAAACAGCGCCGCGTCACCGGTCACGTTGACGCAGCGGACTTCACAAGTCCCCAGGCAGCCGTTCGGATTGTCGATCCAACACCTGCCCATACCCGTCTGGCGACAGCGCTGCACGGGGTTCCACCGCGCCTACCCAACAACACCCTGCCCGGCCGATTGCCCGGGCACGCGCGGCGCCCATCCAACCATTCCTTGGCAGGACCCGATATCGAGCATCAGCAAACGCTTGCTTTTTTAGATGATGATAATCATCATAAATTCCATCTCAACCCGAAGGCCTGTCATGACCACGCGTCCCACTGTTCTGATCACCGGCGCTTCCAGTGGTATTGGCGCCGTCTATGCCCAGCGCTTTGCGCAGCGCGGCCATGCGCTGGTGCTGGTGGCGCGCGACAAGCAGCGCCTGGAGGCATTGGCCGCGCGTTTGCGCGGCGCCCACGGCGTCACGGTCGACGTCTTGCAGGCAGACCTGACCAGCCACTCTGCGTTGGAGGCGGTCGAGGCGCGCCTGCGCGACGACAGCCAGATCGAGATCCTGATCAACAACGCCGGCATTGCGCAGTCCGACGGGTTTCTGGACCAGGATGCCGCCAGTATCGAGCGCCTGGTCGCGCTTAACACCACCGCACCGACCCGCCTCGCGGCGGCGGTAGCCGCGCGCCTTGCCGCTGCCGGTCGCGGCGCCATCGTCAACCTCGGCTCGGTGGTCGGGCTGGCGCCGGAGTTCGCCCCCACCGTCTATGGCGCGACCAAGGCCTATGTGCAGTTCCTGTCGCAGGGCCTGCACGTGGAACTCTCGCCCAAGGGCGTCTACGTGCAGGCCGTGCTGCCGGCCGCCACCCGCACCGAGATCTGGGAGCGCGCCGGGATGGACGTCAATGCATTGCCCGAGGTCATGGACGTGGAGGAGTTGGTCGATGCGGCGCTGGTCGGTTTCGACCGCCGCGAGCTGATCACCATCCCGCCGCTGCACGTGGCCGAACGCTGGGACGCACTGGACGGCGCCCGCCAGGGCCTGCTGTCGGACCTGCGCCAGGCGCATGCGGCCGAGCGGTATCACACCAGCACCTAAGCGCAATCCACAACGCGGCTGCGCGGGCGAGGCCACAACAGCCCTGCACGCCGCGCGTCAGCCGGCCGCACAGCAACACAGCCACGCGTTGCCGCACGCTCCACGTGTGGCAACGCGCTCCTTCTTCGCCGTGACCATCGAGAACATTCCATGACATCCAAGCATCCCGTGGCGCTGGTCACCGGCGCTTCTTCAGGTATCGGCCTTGCAGCGGCCACGCAACTGACCGCTGCCGGCTACACCGTCTATGGCACCAGCCGTCGCGGCGCCGATGCAGGGCAACGCGGCTTTCCGTTGCTGGCGCTGGACGTCACCGACGATGCGTCGGTGCAGGCCGCCATCGCCACGCTACAGACGCGCGAAGGACGCATCGACCTGTTGGTCAACAACGCCGGCATCGGCATCACCGGAGCCGCCGAGGAAAGCTCGATCGAGCAGGTGCGTGCACTGTTCGACACCAACGTGCATGGCGTGGTGCGGGTGACCAATGCGGTGCTGCCGATCATGCGTGCGCAACGCAGCGGGCGCATCCTCAACGTGGGCTCGGGTCTGGGCTTGCTGCCGGCACCCTTCAGTGCGTACTACTCGGCCACCAAGCACGCGCTGGAAGGCTATTCCGAATCGCTCGATCATGAAGTGCGCGGCTTCGGTATTCGCGTAGCAGTCATCGAGCCGGGCGCCACCAAGACCGGTTTCGAGTCGGGCACAGCAACGGCGGACCGCCTGCTGCCAGCCTACGATGCGCTACGCGCCAGCTACCAGCGCGCCTACGACACGGCGATGGCGGTTGCCGACAGCGCCGACAGCGTGGCCGAGACCATCGTGCGGGCGGCCCGCGACCAGCACCCCAAGCTGCGCTATCCCTCGGGTAAGTCGGCACGGCAAGGCGCATTCGCCCGGCGCTTTTTGCCACGCGCGTTGCTGGACAAGGTGCTGCACAAGCAATTCGGCATGGGCTGATTCCAGCCCTGGCGTACCCGCCGCGCGAAGCTCAGCTGACGCGGCGCTCAAGGCAACGCGCTTTGCGTGTTGCTGCCTCCGTGCCGGCAGGGCGCTGGCATCACGGCTGCAGCCGCGCGCCGTTGCTCGCCACCAGCGAGGATGCCAGCAGCAATACGCTTGCCCCAATGAATGTGGCGCCGATCGACAGGTGATCCAGCAACACACCGCCCAGCGCGCCACCGAGCATGATGGAGAGCTGGATCGCAGCCACCATCAAGCCGCCGCCGCTTTCCGGCGCATCCTTGATGCAGCGGCTCAGCCAGGTGGACCACGCCACCGGAATTGCCGCGTTGAGCGTGCCCCAGGCGATCATCGCCACCGCCACCGCCCACAGCACGTGGCCGCCCAGCAACATGCCAAGCGTGACGACGCCCAGTGCGGCCGGCAACACGGTGAGCAGGGTGAACAGCCGCTTGGCGACCAGCGCGGTGGCCGCATAGGTGCCAACGAAACCGGCAAGGCCCAGGCCAAGCAGCAGCAACGACAGCTGCGACACATCGACCTGCGCGACGCTTTCCAGGAACGGGCGGAAGTAGGTGAACGCGGAGAATGCGCCGGCAAAGCCAAGCATCACCGCGAGCATTGCGCGAGCGACGTAGCGGCGCTTCAACAAGCGGGCGATATCGCGCAGCGAACTGGCACCTTGCGCCGGCATCGACGGCAGGCTGCGCCATTGCCAGGCAATGGCCAGCACCACCAACGGCACCATGCCCCAGAACACACCACGCCAGCCGATGATGGCGCCGAGGTAACTGCCCAGCGGCGCGGCAAAGGCAGTCGCGACGGCATTGCCGATAAACACGATGCCCAATGCCTTGGGCACGGCATGCTCGGGCATGATGCGCATCACCGTGGCGGTGGACAGCGCCCAGAACCCACCGATGGTGATGCCGAGCAATGCACGCGCGACCATCAACATGCCAAAGCTGTGTGCGCTGGCAATCAGCAACAACGACAGCAACATCACCGCGCTCAGACCCAGCAATACATGGCGCCGGTTCAAACGCGACGACAGCGGCGCGATCAGCAGGCTGGCAATCACCGCAAATAGGCCGGAGATGGAGATCGCCTGCCCGGCCATGCCGGCGCTTGCGTGCAAATCGGCGGCGATCGGTGTGAGCAGGCTCACCGGCATGAATTCCGATGCGATCAGTAGCGCAACGCACAGCGACATCGAGCCGACCGCGCTCCAGGTCTGACGGGTCGCGACAACGGCATCGGGCTGGGCTGTATCGGTGGTCAATGTGTTGGCTGGCATGGGGAAGCCTTAGGTAAGAGACAGGACACACGGCACATGGGCGCGCTACGGCGCGCAAGCGACTGTGCTGTTCGGGATGGATGCGCTACGGGCGGCGATGGACTGCACCGGCCCGCGCTTGCTTCGGCCGCACGACAAACGTGATGCAGCGCATGATCGCGGCGCCGGCATGCGCGTGTCTGGAGGTTGCGCAGATTACGTGGTCCACGTGCGCGGAGTAAGACGCCTGCGCCGCACGGGCTTATGAGGTGCACTCATGAGCGTGGTCTGCGGATGATCGTGGTGAAGCGCGCGATGCACGGTAGTTCGACGGTGCGTCCATACACGCACAGGCCCGGAGATCGAATGCAATGCTGGTGCAGCCTCCATCCAGACGCCATCTTTGCCGCAGCTGCTCTGCTACGGCGCCGGTTCTCAGGTTCAGCGCCCCGGCTCACGGTGCCGCCGTTCGACTCACGTCAGCAACGCTTGGCCGATCTCTGCAGATCCATGCCACGCGTCGCACGCCTGCACCGTGTGCTCCGCCATCACGCGCGCGCATCAGCCTTTGTAACGCAATGCATCCAGCACCAGATTGAACGCTGGCGACGAGTGGCGGCGGCTGGGATAGAACGCATGCAGGCCCGGCCAGGTGGGCGACCAATCCTTCATGATCCAGCGCAGGCGCCCGGCCTTGATATGTGCGCGAGCAAGATCCTCCTGCACGAACGCGATGCCGAAACCGTCGACGGCCGCGTCCACCGCTTCATAGGTGCCGTTGAAGGTCAGCTGGCCCTGCACGCGCACGATGACTTCGCGGCCGTCCTTCTCCAGCTCCCAGGCATAGATGCCACCGGCGGTTTTCATACGCAGGTTGATGCAGCGATGCGCGGTGAGGTCCTGCGGCGTTTTTGGCAGCGGCCGGCGCGCCAGGTACGACGGCGATGCAACAAGCGCCATGCGCATGTCCGGCGCGATGCGCGCGGCGATCATGTCCTTTTCGACCTGGTCGCCCAGGCGCACGCCCAGATCGTAGCGATCGGCAACGATGTCGGTCAGTCCATTGTCGATGACTATCTCGACGTTGATGTCGGGGTATTGCTGCAGCAGCTTGGACAGCTTGGGCCACAGGATCGCGCGCGCGGCATAGTCGGTGGCGGTGATGCGCACGTTGCCTGCTGGGGTATCGCGCATTTCGCTCAGCGCCGACAGCGCGTCTTCGATCTCCGTAAATCGCGGCGCCACCGTCTGAATCAAACGCTCGCCCGCCTCGGTGGGCGCCACGCTGCGGGTGGTGCGCGTCAGCAGGCGCAAGCCCAGCGTGGCTTCGAGCCCGCGGATGGTATGGCTCAACGCCGACTGCGAGACGCCCAGCGTGGCTGCGGCCCGGGTGAAGCTGCCTTCGCGGACGATGGCGATCAGCGCCAACAAATCCTTGAAATTGTCGCGCGCCATTGGTGAATCTCTTTCATGGAATGCGCCGACTGTAGCAGCCGTTTGGATTCGAGGCGGCGCGGTGATTGTCCTTCTCCTGCGGGGCTCCAGGGCACGGCGTGCGTGCATTGGTGCGCCCGCGCCGCAAGCGTGGGCCGGGGGCGTGGAGCCGGGGTTGGGGAGGGAGGGATTGGCGAAGCAGGCGGTGCCTCGCTTCTATAGGCGCGTGGCGAGGCGTTTGTCTTTGCTGGGACCGACAGCGCTCTGCGGCGCCCCCTCATCCGCCCTTCGGGCGCCTTCTCCCAATGAGAGAGGGGACGCATGGCCACGGTGCCTGTCGCATTTTTTGCAACGCGTGACCCTAAAAAAACCGCTTTGGGGTGACGGGGGTGGTTCGTATAGTCGATCTCAAGGCGCTGCCCGCTCGGTAAGCGCCTGTCGCCACACCATCGTCCGGGCACTCCATCGCCCGGCGATGCCTCGCCCTTCCCCACCGCTTGCGGAGGCTCCATGCATCAGTCGCTATCGCATCGCGGTCCGCGCAGCGCCTGTGGATCGGCTCACCCGCATCACGCCCTATGCTGAGCACCCAGCGCCTCTCACCGGACAGCGGCTCCGGCGCACGTGCGGTGGCGCGTTGCGATGCGCTGGGCGTTGCGCCCTACAGCGACACACCCCAGGGACTGTTCCGCGCCTGGCTCAGCCCGGCGCACCGCGCTGCCATCGCGCAGGTGAGCACGTGGATGCGCCAGGCCGGCATGCAGGTGCGCCTGGACGCAGCGGCAAACCTGATCGGCCGCTACGACGGCACGCAGGCCGACGCACCCGCGCTGCTGATCGGCAGCCACCTGGACAGCGTGCGCGATGCCGGCCGCTACGACGGCCCGCTCGGCATCCTGCTCGGCATCGAATGCGTCGCCGCACTGCACGCGCAAGCGCGCCGCCTGCCATTCGCCATCGAAGTCATCGCGTTCGGCGACGAAGAAGGCTCGCGCTTTCCGGCCTCGATGTTCTGCAGCCGTGCGGTGGCCGGCACGCTCGACCCGACCACGTTGGCGGTGACCGACGCCGCCGGCATCGACGTCGCCACCGCGCTGGCAGACTGGGATCTGGACATCGCGCACATCCAGCACGCCGCACGCACCCCGGGCAGCGTGCTGGCGTATCTGGAAACCCATATCGAACAAGGCCCGGTGCTCGAAGCCGACGGCCTGCCGGTGGGCATCGTCACCGCGATCGCCGCGCAACGCCGCTTCGCGCTGCGCTTCGACGGCCGCGCCGGGCATGCCGGCACCACCACGATGGCGCTGCGTCGCGATGCCTTGAGCGCTGCGGCCGAGGCGCTGCTGGCAATCGAACGCATCGCGCGCGATGGCAGCAACGATCTGGTCGCCACCGTCGGCAAGCTGCAACTCGCACCCGGCGCCGTCAACGTGGTGCCCGGCCGTGTGGACTGCACGCTGGACGTGCGCGCCGGCGACGACGCCACCCGCGATGCCGCGGTGCGCGCCATCGAACAGGCACTGGCGCGCATCGGCGCGGCGCGCGGCATCGCCATCGCCATCACCCCGCTGCAAACCCTTGCCGCCAGCCCATGCGCACCGACGCTGATGACCCGGCTCGACCACGCGGTCGCCGCGCAAGGTATCGCCCCGCGGCGGTTGGTCTCCGGTGCCGGCCACGATGCGATGACGATGGCCGCGCTCTGCCCAACCGCGATGCTGTTCGTGCGCTGCGCCGGCGGCATCAGCCATCATCCGGACGAACACGTCGACCCGGCCGATGCCGAGGTCGCCCTGGCGGTCATGCGCCATTTCATCGAACACCTGGGAGACCCCCTTGTCACCTGATCTGCGCCACCTGCATACCTTTGGCGAACTCGACCCACCACAACGCCTGTTGATGGGCCCCGGCCCGGTCAATGCGCATCCACGCGTACTACGCGCGATGGCGGCCGACCTGCTGGGCCAGTTCGACCCGGAAATGACCACCTACATGAACGAGGTGATGGCGCTGTACCGGCCATTGTTCGGCACCGAAAATCGCTGGACGTTTCTGGTCGACGGCACCGCGCGTGCCGGCATCGAAGCGGCGCTGGTATCGCTGGTGCAACCGGGCGACCGCGTGTTGGTGATCAACTTCGGCCGCTTCGGCTTGTTGCTTACCGAAATCCTGCAGCGCCTGGGCGCCGACGTGCACAGCGTGGATGCACCGTGGGGCGAGGTGGTGCCGCTGGCGGCCATTGCCGAGGCGATCGAACGGGTGGAGCCCAAACTGGTGGCCACCGTGCACGGCGACACCTCCACAACCATGGCGCAGCCGCTCGATGGCCTGGGCGCACTGTGCCGCGCGGCCGGCGCGCTGAGTTACGTGGATGCCACCGCCACCATCGGCGGCATGGAGATCGCCAGCGACCGCTGGGACGTGGACGTGGTGACCGGCGGCCTGCAGAAATGCCTGGGCGGGCCGTCCGGCTCGGCACCGATCACCGTGTCCGAGCGCGCGGCCGAGGCGATCTTTGCACGCCGGCATGTCGAACGCGGCATCGTGCGCACAGACATCGTCAATGGCACCGGGCCACGCATCGTGTCGAACTATTTCGACCTGGCGATGATCATGGATTACTGGTCGGACAAGCGCCTCAACCACCACACCGAAGCCACCACCATGTTGTACGGCGCACGCGAATGCGCACGCGTCGCGCTGCAGGAAGGCCTGCCCGCACGGTTCGCGCGCCACACCGCCGCCAGCCGTGCGGTGAGCGCCGGCATCACCGCGATGGGGCTGGAGGTGTTCGGCGACGCGGCGCATCGCATGACCAACGTCACCGGAGTGGTGATCCCGGCGGGCATCGACAACGACGCGGTGCGGCGGCGCATGCGCGAGGATTTCGAGATCGAGATCGGCACTGCCTTCGGCCCGCTGCAAGGCAAGATCTGGCGCATCGGCGCGATGGGCTACAACGCGATGAAGCACAAGGTGCTGCTCACCCTGGCCGCGCTGGAAGCGGTGCTGCGTGCCGAAGGCTACACCTGCACGCCGGGCCTGGCGGTGGAAGCCGCCCTGGCGGCCTGGCATGCGGAGCCGGCTGCATGAGCGTGGCGCGCGACCTGATCGGCTACGGCGCCACCCCGCCGGCTGCGCAGTGGCCGGGTGGCGCGCGCATCGCAGTGCAGTTCGTCATCAATTACGAAGAAGGCGCAGAAAACTGCGTGCTCAACGGCGATGCCGGCTCGGAGGCGTTTCTGTCGGAAATGGTCGGCGCACACGCCCAGGCCGGCGCACGCGCCATGGCCATGGAAAGCCTGTACGAATACGGCAGCCGCGCCGGGTTCTGGCGGCTGCATCGGCTGTTCACTGCGCGCGCGGTGCCGGTGACCGTGTTCGGCGTGGCGAACGCACTGGCCGCCAATCCCGACGCAGTGGCCGCGATGCAGGCCGCCGAGTGGGAAATCGCCAGCCACGGGCTGCGCTGGATCGACTACCAACACATCGACGAGGCCACCGAGCGCGCGCATATCGCGCAGGCGATCGCGGTGCACACCCGCGTCACCGGCAGCCGCCCGCTGGGTTGGTACCAGGGCCGCACCAGTCCCAACACCGCACGCCTGGTTACCGAAGAAGGCGGCTTTGTCTACGACGCCGACAGCTATGCCGACGATGTGCCGTATTACGACACCCGCCACGGCCGCGCGCAGCTGATCGTGCCGTACACGCTGGATGCCAATGACATGAAGTTCGTCGCCTACAACGGGTTTGCCGATGGCGAACCGTTCTTTCGCTATCTGCGCGACAGCTTCGAGCAGTTGCGCAGCGAAGGCGGGCGCATGCTCTCGATCGGCCTGCACGGGCGCATCGTCGGCAAGCCCGCACGCGCGGCCGCACTGGCGCGCTTTGTCGATCACGTGCTGGCCAGCGGCGATGCGTGGGTGGCGCGACGCATCGATATCGCGCGCCACTGGTTGCAGGTGCATCCGGCATGAGCAGTGTCACTGCCGACATCGATCTGCCCGAGGTGATCGCCCAGGTGACCGCCGCCTTTCACGCTTACGAAAGCGCGTTGATGCGCGATGACATCGCCGCGATGGATGCGCTGTTTCATGCAGCGCCCAGCACCGTGCGTTACGGCGTGGGCGAAGTGCTGTACGGCATCGACGCGATCCGCGCGTTTCGCATCGGCCGCGGCGGCTCGCCACAACGCCAGCTCATGCACGTGGAAGTGCACAGCTACGGCCATGACTGCGCAACTGCTCATGCGGAATTCGTCCGCGAAGGCAGCAGCGCGCGCGGCCGCCAGAGCCAGAGTTGGGTACGTTTTGCCGATGGCTGGAAAGTGGTGGCCGCGCACGTGTCGCTGCAAGGGACTCACGCATGAGCGCGACCGACGACCGTGTGCTGGACGATGCCGCCTTCGTGGCGCGCTATCGCGAGGTGTTCGAACATTCGCCGTGGGTGGTGGAGCGCGCCGCGCGTCGCCGTCCGTTCGAGGATGTGTATCGCGGCTTGATGCAGGTGGTGTTCGATGCATCGCCGCAAGATCAGCTTGCGTTGATTCGCGCGCACCCGGAGCTGGCCGGCAAGGCGGCCATCGACCGCACGCTCACCGCCGCCTCGGCCGCAGAGCAGGCCTCGGCCGGTCTTGATCGGTTGAGCGAGGACGAATTTACCCGCTTCCATGCGCTCAATCAGGCCTATCGCCAGCGCTTCGGTTTCCCGTTCGTGATCTGCGTGCGGCTGCACGACAAGGCCGGCATTCTGGCTGCGCTGGAACGCCGCCTGGATGCCTCGCGCGACGCCGAGATCGCCACCGCCCTCGCCGAGATCGGCAAGATCGTCCACTTGCGCCTGGAGGCACTGCCATGAGCCTGGCCCAACTCGAACGCGAACTCGCCCGCGACCTGCAACGTCTGGCCCATGGCGGGGATGCCTGGGTGCAACCGCGCGTACATCCGGCCGGGCATGTCTACGACGTGGTGATCGTCGGCGCCGGCCAGAGCGGGCTGGGCGCGGCGTTCGCACTGCAACGCGAGCGCGTGCACAACGTGCTGGTCATCGACGAAAACCCCGCAGGCCAGGAAGGCCCCTGGGTCACCTACGCACGGATGCAGACACTGCGCACGCCCAAGCAGATCACCTCGATCGACCTGGGCGTGCCGTCGCTGACCTTCCGCGCCTGGTGGGAAGCGCAACACGGCAGCGCGGCCTGGGACACGCTGGACAAGATTCCGCGCGCCCGCTGGATGGACTACCTGCGCTGGTACCGCGCGGCGCTGCGGCTGCCGGTGCGCAACGCCACGCAGCTGGCACGCGTCGAACCCGAGGTCGCGCCCGGCATCCACCGGCTGCATCTGTCGATGGGAGCGCCGCTGCTGACGCGCAAGCTGATCCTGGCCACCGGCATCCAGGGCGGCGGGCAGTGGGTGGTGCCGGACTGGATCGGCCGTGCCCTGCCCAGCCACCGCTACGCACACACCTCCAGCCACATCGACTTCGCCGCGCTTGCCGGCAAGCGCGTTGGCATTCTCGGCGGCGGCGCATCGGCATTCGACAACGCTTGTTTTGCGCTGGACCAAGGCGTCGCCACGGCCGAAGTGTTCGTGCGCCGCAGCGAGCTGCCGCGCATTAACCCGTTCCGCCACATGGAGCAAGCCGGCATCATTCCGCGGTTTCTGACGCTGCCCGATGCGGACAAGTACCGGATGATGGCCAGCTTCTTCGCACACAACCAACCGCCCACCAACGACACCTTCCAGCGCGCCTGCGCGCACCCAGGCTTTGCGCTGCACCTGGGCGCGCCGTGGCTGGAGGTGGCCGAGCGCGACGGCGCGGTGGTGGTGCGTACCCCGCACGGCGAACACCGCTTCGATTTCCTGGCCGTGGCCACCGGCCTGGTCACCGACCCGCAGCTGCGCCCGGAACTGGCCGCGCTGTCCGGGCGCATCGCCTGCTGGGCAGACCGCTACCAACCGCCGCCGGGCCAGGCCAACCCGGTGCTCGATGCACACCCTTATCTGGGGCCGGGCTTCGAACTATTGCCACGCACGCCGGACGACGCCGCACTGCTGCACGGGCTGTTTGCCTTCAACTATTCGGCGCTGATCAACCACGGCCCCTCGGCTGCGGCGCTATCCGGGCTCAAGGTTGCGTTGCCGCGGCTGGCCCGTGCGGTGGCCGACCAGCTGTTCCTGGACGACCGCCAGGCCATCGTCGACAGCTATCTGGCCTACGACCAACCCGAATTCGTCGGCCAGTGGCCGCAACCGACCCAGGCGGTCGCATGAGCACCCTGTCCACCCATGTGCTGGATACCGCCGCCGGTCGCCCTGCTGCCGGTGTACAGCTGCGCCTGTTCGCCGGCGACACATTGCAGCTGGAGGCGGTCACCGACCAGGACGGGCGTTGCCCAGCGCTGGCTACCCTCACCCTGCCACCCGGCCGCTACCGGCTGGAATTCGACGTGGCCGGCTACTGGCGCGCCACCGGCACCGCACTGGCCGACCCCCCGTTCCTGGAACAGGTGCCCATCGCCTTCGGCATTGCCGACGACGGCCATTACCATGTGCCGCTGCTGCTGTCGCCGTACGGGTATTCCACTTATCGCGGCAGCTGAGTGGCGCTCAGACCGACTGCGCTCGCACGCAAGGCCGGCGCGGTCGATACCGTGGGCCGGCGCATACCGCTCGACCTTCAACTACCACGCACCGGCCGTGTGCACCCGACAGCGGCTCACGACGGCTGCCCACAGCGCCTTGTCAGCCGCTTCCGGGCGGCTTCAGATCGGTAACGGATCGGCGCGACACACGCCGCATTCCACCCCGGCCCCGTAGAATGACGCCTTTCCGGCGACAGGCCGGGGCCCCGGAATTGTCATGATCCACAACGATGTACTGCGCAGCATCCGCTACATGCTCGACCTCAGCGACGACAAGGTGGTGGAAATCACTCACCTGGCCGACCCCGAGTTCGCGCTCGACAAGCCGCAGGTACAGGCCTGGCTGAAGAAGGAAGACGAGCCCGGTTTCGAGCCCTGCACCGATGCGATGCTGGCGCGCTTTCTCGATGGCCTGGTGCTGCGCTTCCGCGGCCGCGACGAAAGTCAGCCGGCCCGCCCCCTGGAAACCCGCGTCGGCAATAATCTAGTGCTGAAAAAACTGCGCGTGGCCTTCGAACTGAAGGACGTGGACATGCACGCCATCTTCGCTGGCGCCGGCTTCCCCCTGTCCAAGCCGGAACTGTCGGCCCTGTTCCGCCAACCCGGCCACAAGAACTTCCGCCCTTGCGGCGACCAACTGCTGCGCGCCTTCCTCAAAGGCCTCACCGCCCGGGTGCGCGAAGCGGGGTAAGTGTGCCTGGCGCACTGCCCGACGGATCCCGATCCGTACGGGCGTGGCGCAGCGCAGCGGCATCGCGGCTTGCACAGCTGACGCATGTAGATAACGCAAACCCAACACCGCGATCACTACGCTTCAAAAGTGACCACACGGATGTGACGAATGGGGAGTGCACCAGGATTGCGTGCCGACTCACGTTGGCACGAGTCAGCATCGGCATTGCTCGCTGTGTTCGTGCTGCACGTGGTGTTTGCCGTTTGGCTCATACACCTGTCCGCTAGCCACATGACATCGCAGCGCGACATCACCGCCACGCGCATCACCCTCACGTTCATCGCAGGTGACCCGTCGCCAGCACCCACCCCGCCTGTCCTGATGCGGCAACCAGCCACCAAGGCACCGACGCGCACGAACACGCGCCTCATCGCGATTGCGCAACAGCCTATCGGACCCACGTTGGCGACGCCCTCGCCCCTCACTCCCGGCATGGCAGCGACCGGCACGCCCGGCTTGAACCTGCATGTGCACGACACCACGCCAGTGATCGCTGCAAGCAGCCAGCGCCTGCTCACGCCGCCGGATGCCTTGCCGGTGGACACCACGCGCTTCAACCAGGCCTGGGCGCCGGATGGTGGCGAAGTGCAGCAGACCTGGGCCTTCCGCTCCGGCTTGGCGCGCGCGGCTTTATCGATGACCGGGGCCTTACGCCAGCCCTGCAACCAGCGCGAGCGCGATCAACGCCTGGAAAAATGCTTCGGCAGGCAATACCAGAGCGACGTGGAACCGCCCGCGTCGCCCGGCCGCTGAAACAGGCGACGCACCTGCGAAAATCCATCGCCGCTGCCGCGCCATGATGCAACCCACACCACCTAGCAAGCCGTGGTCAGCCGGCAACGCGCGGCGCGCAGAAACCGGCGTGCAGACTTCGCCCTTCTTGCCGGCACCGCAAACCCACCGCGCACCTGTCGGCGACGCTGCGGCTGCGCGCCGCGCTCACGCAGCCACCACCAAGCGCGGCTTGCGTGCATCCAGTCGGAACACCGACACCGCTTCGCTCAGCTCCACTGCCTGTTCTTCCATCGCACGTGCGGCGGCCGAGGCTTCCTCCACCAACGCGGCATTGCGCTGGGTGGTTTCGTCCATGTCGTTGACGGTGCGCGCCACCTGTTCGATGCCCGACGATTGCTCGCGCGATGCAGCGGAAATCTCGGCGATCAGCGTGGTGACCTGCTGTACCGATTGCACGATGTCCTGCATCGTGCGTCCGGCCTGATCCACGCGCGCGCTCCCGCGCGCCACGCTCTCCACCGATGCATCGATCAACTGCTTGACCTCCTTGGCGGCACCGGCCGAGCGCTGTGCCAGCGCGCGCACTTCGGAGGCCACCACCGCAAAGCCGCGGCCCTGTTCGCCAGCGCGCGCGGCTTCCACCGCCGCGTTCAACGCCAGGATATTGGTCTGGAACGCGATGCCGTCGATGACGCTGATGATCTCGGCGATCTTCTTCGACGACACTTCGATCTCGCCCATGGTATCGACCACGCTGGCGACCATCTCGCCGCCACGGCCGGCGATGTCGGCAGCGGCCTGCGCACCACGGCTGGCCTGCTGCGCGGTGTCGGAGTTCTGCCGCACGGTCGAGGTGAGTTCTTCCATCGAGGCGGCGGTTTCTTCCAGATTCGCCGCCTGTTGTTCGGTGCGTTGCGCCAGATCGCTGTTGCCGGCGGCAATTTCTGCCGAGGCGGTGCGGATGGTCTGCGCGGCCAGCGTGATATCGCCAACGATATCGGTCAGGCGTTGCACGGTGGCGTTGGCATCGTCGCGCATCCGCGCGAACACGCCCTGCTGGTTACCGCGCATGCGCGCGGTCAGATCGCCATCGGCAATCGCCTTGAGCAGCTGCGACAACTCGCCCAGATTCTGGTCCACGTTCTGCATCAGGCCATTGAGGCCCTCGACCATGCCGCGGAATTCGAACTTGTAGGCATCGGCATTGCCGCGGGTCGCAAAGTCGCCGGCCGCAGCGGCGTCCACCAGGCCGCGAATTTCGCCATTGATGGCCGCCAGGTTGCGCTTGGTGGTGTCCATCGCATCGGTAATCTGCGCCTTTTCGCCCGGCAGGCGCGGCATGTCCACCGACATGTCGCCCACCGCGTAATGCTGCATCACCTGCAGCATGGTGCCGATCAGGCCCACCTGCGCGCCGATCAATCCGTTGGTGTCATCGACCATGCGGCCGTAAGCGCCGGGAAACGCCTGCGCGTCCATGCGGTAGCTCATCTGCCCGGCTTCGTGGCGCTGCGCCATGTCCGCCTGCGCGCTGGAGACATCGGTAAGCGTGTTGACCACCTGCCCCATTGCCTGGCCAAGCAGGCCGATTTCATCGCGATTACTGACCGCAGCCCGCGCGGACAGATCGCCGGCCGCCACCAGGCGTGCCGCACGCGCGACGTTTTCGATGGGACGCACGATCGAGCGACGAATCCACCACCCCAACACCACCACCAGACATAACGCCGCAGCAATGGTGGCCAGCGCCGAATACACCAGCATGTGCTGCGCCGATTGCGAACTTGCCAGTACGGCCGCATCGGCCAACGCCTTGCTGCGCGCGACCAACGCCTCCAACGTCTGGCTGGGCGCGCGGTCCTTGCCCTTGACCAGCTGGTCGCCCACCTGGGTGTCGTAACCGGACTCGGCAAACTTGCCCAACGCCGCTTCGTAGCTGACCTGCAGTTCCAGATGCGCCTTGGCAAAGTCCTGCGCCAACGTGCGCGCCTGCGGATCGGCCAGCGCGCCTGCCAGTGAGGTGACCGTGCCCTGCACACTCTTGCCTTTGTCGCGGAAGGCAGTCAGATGTTTTTCGAGCTGTGCGGGGTCGCGGCCCCGGATCAGCACGTTCTTCCATTCCTGCACCTGCAGGCGGAAATCGCGGGTGAGTTCTTCGCTGGCCGAAGCCTGCGCCACTTCCACCGGCACCTTGCCGGACAGACTCAACCAGGCAGAGCCCAGACCGCCAAGTGCGCATAACAGGATGATCGACAGACCAAGCGCAAGGGCGCCCAGCAGCTTGCTTTGCAGACTGACAAAACGCGGGGACGGGGTGGACATGGTCAATCCAATGACGGGTTCAACCGGGTTATCGACGCCGGCCATGCACTCTGAAGCATGCAAGCCTCCTGCATTTGCACTCGTCGGATCCGCCCCGCGGCAACCTAGCGGACGCTGCCGGAGCGGCTGTGGGGCGCATATCTTTGTGCACGCAGGCTCTTGGTCCGCAGCACGTTGCCGGGTAGCAAGCGCTGGCGGCAAGCCCAAGCAATTGCGTTGCCGACAGGCCCTACGCCATTCCCTGACAGGCTTCACCTCGATCCCCGACCATCGCACCGGCGCGAGCAGGCCCGTATCCTTGCCGCGCATGACCGAACCTGCATTCCCCATCGCCCCACTGCTGCCGCAGATCCGCGACAGCCTGGCCGCCCACCCGCGTCTGGTGCTCGAAGCCCCGCCCGGTGCCGGCAAGACCACCCAGGTGCCGCTGGCGTTACTGGATGCGCCGTGGCTGGCCGGCCGCAGCATCGTGATGCTGGAACCGCGCCGGGTGGCCGCGCGTAGCGCTGCGCTGTTCATGGCGCGCCAGTTGGGCGAGCCGGTCGGCGAAACGGTGGGCTACCGCATCCGCTTCGAAAACAAGACCTCTGCGCGCACCCGGATCGAGGTGGTCACCGAAGGCATCCTGACCCGGATGATCCAGGATGACCCGATGCTGGAACGCGTGGGCGCGCTGCTGTTCGACGAATTCCACGAACGCCATCTGGCCGGCGACCTCGGCCTGGCATTGGCGCTGGACGTGCAGGCACAGGTGCGCGAGGACCTGCGCATCGTGGCGATGTCGGCCACGTTGGATGGCGAGCGGCTGGCCGGCTTTCTGGATGCGCCGCGTCTGAGCAGTGCCGGGCGCAGTTTTCCGGTGGAGATCGCACATTTCCCCGCGCGCCGCGACGAAGCGCTGGAACCACAGACGCGGCGCGCAGTGGAGCATGCCCTGCTCACCCATCCCGGCGATGTGCTGGTGTTTCTGCCA
The DNA here is from genome assembly GCF_001423585.1 of Xanthomonas sp. Leaf148. Taxonomy (GTDB): domain Bacteria; phylum Pseudomonadota; class Gammaproteobacteria; order Xanthomonadales; family Xanthomonadaceae; genus Xanthomonas. The sequence goes on from NZ_LMOP01000012.1 coordinate 350,000, forward strand.
GGCCAACGCGAGATCGCGCGCGTGCAAGGCGCCTTGCAGGACGCGCTGGACCCGGCCATCCAGGTATTGCCGCTGCACGGCGAGTTGTCGGTGGACGCGCAAAGCCAGGTGCTGCAGCCGGATGCGCAGGGCCGCCGCCGCGTGGTGCTGGCCACCAACGTGGCAGAGTCCTCGGTGACCTTGCCCGGCGTGCGCGCGGTGATCGACAGCGGCCAGGCGCGCGAGCCGCACTACGACCCCAACAGCGGCTTTTCGCGGCTGGATGTAGCCACCATTTCGCAGGCGTCGGCCGACCAGCGCGCCGGCCGTGCCGGACGCGTGGCCAGCGGCTGGGCGTACCGGCTGTGGCCGCAATCGCAGCGCCTGGAGCCGCAACGGCGTGCCGAAATCGCCCAGGTGGAACTGGCCGGCCTGGCACTGGAACTGGCCGCCTGGGGCAGCGATGCGCTGCGCTTTGTCGATGCCCCGCCCGCTGGCGCGCTGGCCGCCGCGCGCGAATTGCTGCAACGGCTGGGCGCGCTCAGCGACAGCGGCGGCATCACCGCGCTGGGCCGCCGCATGCTGGCGCTGGGCACGCACCCGCGTCTGGCCGCGATGCTGGCGCAGGCCGGCGCTGCATCGCGCCTGGCACTGGCCTGCGACCTGGCCGCGTTGCTGGAAGCGCGCGACCCGCTGCGGCAGGGCGGCGATGGATTGGCCGCACGCTGGCGCGCGTTGGCGGCATTTCGCCAGGGCCGCAACGCGCCCGATGCCAACCGCGGCAGCCTGGCCGCGATCGACAGTGCCGCCAAACAATGGCGCCGCCGACTGCGCTGCGACACCGCCCCACCCACCAGCGTGGAGGCGCACGCGCTGGGCGACCTGCTCGCGCATGCCTTCCCCGACCGCATCGCCGCACGCCACCCGACCGACCCGTTGCGCTATCTGCTCGCCAACGGCCGCAGCGCGCGTTTGTTTGACCGCAGCGACCTGCGCGGCGAACCGTGGCTGGTCGCCAGCGAGCTGCGTTACGAAGCCAAGGACGCCCTGCTGCTGCGCGCCGCTCCGGTCGACGAGGCTTATCTGCGCCGCAGCCTGCCCGAGCGCTTCGTGCAGCAGGACGTGGTGCAGTGGGACGCCGACAAACGCGCCTTGGTCGCGCGCCGGCAATCCAGCTTCGACCGCATCGTGCTCGACAGCCGCCCCGCCGGCCGTGTCGATCCCGCCCAGGCGGCCGGCGCACTGACCGAGGCGGTGCGCCAGCTCGGCCTGGACGCCCTGCCCTGGACCGAGACCCTGCAGCAATGGCGCGCGCGCGTGTTGTCGCTGCGGGTGTGGATGCCCGAGCTGGAGCTGCCCGATCTCTCCGATACCGCATTGCTTGCCTCGTTGGACCGTTGGCTGCGCCCGGCCTTCGCCGGCAAGACCCGGCTCGACGCGCTGGATGAGTCCAGCCTGGGCGAGGCGCTCAAAGCCGCACTGCCGTGGGAACGCCGCCAGGCCATCGACCGCCACGCTCCCACCCGCATCAACGTGCCGTCGGGCATGGAACGCCAGATCAGCTACGCACTCGACCACACCCAGCAACCGCTGCCGCCGGTGCTGGCGGTCAAACTGCAGGAGCTGTTCGGCCTGGCCGAAACCCCGCGCATTGCCGATGGCCGCATCCCGCTGACCCTGCACCTGCTCTCGCCCGGCGGCCGCCCACTGCAGGTCACGCAGGATCTGAAAAGCTTCTGGGCCAACACCTATCCGGACGTCAAAAAAGAAATGAAGGGCCGGTATCCCAGGCATCCATGGCCAGACGACCCCTGGACAGCTGCCGCAACCCATCGCGCAAAGCCCCGCGGCACCTGATCCGCCATGCTTTAGCCCCTCTCCCGCCCGGAGAGCGGTTGGCGTGCGGGGACGGCCGCGCGTTGATCGTGCAATGCAAAACGACATCTCTCTTGAACGCAGGCAACAACGCTTTTTAACCGTTAGCCAAACGGCGCTTACTGCCGCTAACGCCGCCTATACGCCATTGGCCACAGACTGCAGGTCACGTACTCGGAAAGGAAACGCCTTCAATGAGCAAGCTGACTGTGATCACCGAACGCGCCCTGGAGCGTGCCCTGGAACTGGCCGGCACCGCCGGCGACCAACTGCGTCATGCCGCATCCACTGCGGGCGACCAGGCACGTAGCGCCGGCAGCAGCCTGCGTCATTTCGGTCCGGGTGCCAGCGAATGGCTGAAGACCGGCGTGGCCCTGGGCGCAGTGCGCAGCGGCGGCAAGGCGGCCAGCAAGCTGGTCAAGCGCAACCCGGCCATCACCGTGGCAGCGGCCGTCGCCGGCCTCGGCCTGATCGGCTATGCGGTGTATCGCAAGCGCCAGCGCGATCAGCAGGTGCTGGGTGGCAATGTGCACCGTCTGGACCGCGAACACGCCAGCAATGCCAATGCACGTCGCGCCGCCTATCAGCGCCGCGCCGCAGTGACCCCGAGCGACGGCGTCGAATAAGACACCGAGTCCGCCGAACAGGCGGATTGCACTGCACAACGCCACGGCCTCTCGCCGTGGCGTTGTCGTTTGTGGGCAGGCATTGCATAGCGCTGTGTGGCACTCAGCCGCACAGCAACCCACTACGTTGCCGGATCGCTACATCGCTTTAGAGCAGCTAAGCAAACGACGAGGCGCACCGCCAGGCGGCCGGTGCTCGGTGCTCGGTGCAGCACGGAATACCCGTACACGTACACGCGGGATCCGAGTGCGGCATCCACACCCACGTAAGAGCTGCTCGCTACGTGTCGTCATCCGCTCGTTGAAAGAGGCATGCAATCGCCGCATTTCGATCGCATCACTGGCGATTGCAGCCATCGCGCCATCGAGGTGATCGCAACACCCCAGCGCTATCTACGCGACCCACGCCCCTGTCGCAGGCCAGGCGTGTCATCCACACGCCACTGGCCAGGCGCGAGCGCATCCAGTCTCCAGTCGCCGATCGCCACCCGCACCAAACGCAAGGTGGGCAGACCGACCGATGCGGTCATCCGACGCACCTGACGGTTGCGGCCTTCGGTGATCTGCAGTTCCAGCCAGGCATCGGGCACGGTCTTGCGCACACGCACCGGCGGATTGCGCGGCCACAGCTCCGGCGCGGGGTCGAGCTTGCGCACCGCTGCCGGCCGGGTCGGGCCGTCGTTGAGCAGCACGCCATCGCGCAAGGCCTGCAGCTGTGCTTCCTGCGGCTCGCCTTCTACCTGCACCCAGTACGTTTTGGGCTGTTTGTGCCGTGGGTCGGTGAGCCGATGCGCCAATGCACCATCGTCGGTAAGCAACAACAGCCCTTCGCTGTCGTGATCCAGGCGGCCCGCCGCGTACACGTCCGGCGGCAGGCCGAACTCAGCCAGCGTGCGCTTGGGCGGCTGCGAGCGGTCGCTGAATTGCGACAGCACGCCATAGGGTTTGTTCAACAGCACCAACATGGACAGACCTGTTGCAGGACAGCGCTGCGCGCGGCGATCGCCGCGCGTGGCTGTATGACGTAAGCAAGATGTGCGCCGCCAGCATCGCGGTCGCTGGCATGCGGCATCCCGTGAGAACAACGGAAACTTCGGGTGCGCAGGTCACCCCATGGTCAGACGCCGCTGTCCGCCACGCATCGCAGATCCCGTCTCGACGCACTCGCAACGCAGATGCACTGCGTTCTTACGCCGGCTGTCATACACACCCAACCGCACGCCACATGACCGCCGTTATGCGCAGCAACCACTGCATGCCGGCCGCATCTGCGCCGGCATGCAGACACGTGCTTACTGTTTGACGAACTTCAAGGTCATGCGGTCGCTCTCGCCGATGGCCTTGTACTTGGCATCGTCGGCCTTGTCGTGGCTGTTGCTCGGCGGCAACGTCCACACGCCACCCGGGTAATCCTTGGTATCGCGCGGATTGGCGTTGAGCTCGCTTTTGCCTGCCAGCTTGAAGCCCGCCGCTTCGGCCATCGCGATCACCTGCGCCTGACCGACATAGCCGCTCTTGTCGTCGGCCGGCACGTCGGTCTTGGCGCGGTGCTCGACCACACCCAGCACGCCGCCGGGCTTGAGCACCTTGTAGAAGCCGGCGAACATCGCCTCGGCACTGCCGGCCATGCGCCAGTTGTGCACGTTACGGAAGGTCAGCACCAGGTCGGCCGAGTTGTCCACGCCGAACGACGGCGACTTGGGCACATACGACACGAACGACGGCTTGCCATACACCTCGGGCTTGGCCTTGAACTTCTTTTCCAGCTCGTCGCGCGCACGCTGGGCGTAATCGCGGTTACGGCCTTCGGATGCCGACGCCGGGTCGACCACCGCTGCCACGTACTTGCCCTTCTCGCGCAAGTAAGGCGACAGGATTTCCGAATACCAGCCGCCGCCGGGCGTGATCTCGATGACAGTCTGGGTCGGCTTGATACCGAAGAACGCCAGCGTCTGGCCCGGGTGGCGGTACTGATCGCGCTGCACGTACACACGGTCGCGCCAGTTGCCATTGATGGCCGCCTGCAACGCGGCATCGGGCGCCGGCAGGCTCGCGCTGTCGGCCGGCTTCATGGCCATTGCCAGGGGCGCACTCATCGCCACCATGACACTCATCACACACGCACAGGCCAGCTTGTTGCGGATCATCGCAGCGCCCTCTTCCGGGTAAAAGTAGCGCGAGCCTAGCACGCGGCCCGGGGCCTGCCATGTGCCCGAATCGCAATGCTCAGCGGTGGTTCGCATCGCCGTGCATCCGCGAGATGTTCATATCCTGTGAGCCGATGCACACGATCGGCGGAACGCTGAATCCACATCGATGTCACACGCATGATCGGTGTGCATGACTATCCTGTCGGCAGTTCGCATCAGGAGCTTCCACGATGACTCACCCCCGCGCACTGGGCCGCTCCGGCCTGCAGGTTCAACCGATCGTCTTTGGCGGCAATGTGTTCGGCTGGAGCGCCGATGAGGCGACCTCGTTCGCCTTGCTGGATGCATTCGTCGATGCCGGCTTCAATCTGATCGACACCGCCGATGCGTATTCGGGCTGGGTGCCGGGCAATCGCGGCGGCGAATCGGAAACCATCATCGGGCGTTGGCTTGCACGCAGCGGCAAGCGCGACAAGGTGCTGATTGCGACCAAGGTCGCCAAGTGGAGCGAGCATCCCGGCCTGTCGCCGGAGAACATCGCAGCGGCGGTGGAAGATTCGCTGACGCGTCTGCAGACCGATGTGATCGACCTATACCAGGCGCACGAAGACGATGAGTCGATTCCGCTGGAAGCCACGCTGGCCGCGTTCGGTCGTTTGATCGAACAAGGCAAGGTGCGCGCGATCGGCGCGTCCAATTACAGCGCGTCGCGCCTGCGCGATGCGCTGGATATCTCCGAGCAATACACGCTGCCGCGCTACGAGAGCCTGCAGCCCGAATACAACCTCTACGACCGCGCCGGCTTTGAGGCCGAGTTGGAACCGCTGGTGCGCGAGCGCGAGCTCGGCGTGATCAGTTACTACTCGCTGGCCAGCGGCTTTCTGACCGGCAAGTACCGCAGCAATGAGGATGCCGGCAAGAGCAGCGCGCGTGGCGCCTCGGTGGTCAAGCAATACGTCAACCCGCGTGGCCTGCGCATTCTGCAGGCGCTGGACGACCTGGCCGCGACCCACAACGCCACGCCGGCCCAGATTGCGCTGGCCTGGTTGATCGCACGCCCCGGCCTCACCGCGCCGATCGTCAGCGCCACCAGCGTGACCCAGCTGCACGATGTGCTGGCTGCTGCGCAGCTGTCGCTGAGCGCCGAGCAGATTGCGCAACTGGATGGCGCAAGCGCGCCGGAACCGGCTGCAGCGTAACGCCGCAACAGCGCAGCATCGGCCTGTTCATTCACTCGCACGGCGACTTCTGTCGCTGTGTTCCCTCGGCCGCGCACGCGCGGCTCCCCTGCGAGGATCTTCCGCATGACATCGATCACCAACCGCCGCATCGTGCTGGCGTCGCGCCCGCACGGCGAACCCAACGCAGACAACTTCCGCATCGAAGAAGTCGCCCTGCCGCCCACCGGACACGACCAGATTCTGGTGCGCAACCGCTTCCTGTCGCTCGACCCCTACATGCGTGGCCGCATGGACGATGGCCCGTCGTATGCGGCGCCCGTGGCCATTGATGCGGTCATGGAAGGCGGCACCATCGGCGAAGTCGTCGAGTCGCATCATGCCGACTATCAGCCCGGCGATCTGCTGGTGCTCTCCGGCGGTTGGCAGACCTATAGCCTGCTCACCCCGACAACACCGCTGCGCAAACTTCCCAAGGACGACAGCCTGCCGCTGAGCACCGCGCTAGGCGTCTACGGCATGCCCGGCTTTACCGCCTACGCCGGCCTGCACGAGATCGGCAAGCCGCAGCCCGGCGAAACGCTGGTGGTGGCCGCGGCCAGTGGGCCGGTTGGCGCCACCGTAGCGCAGTTGGCGCGCCTGCAAGGCTTGCGCGTGGTGGGCATTGCCGGTGGCGCAGAAAAAGTGCGCTACCTGCGTGAGTCGTTGCAGGTGGATGTGGCGCTGGATCATCGCGCCGACGAGTTTGCTGCGCAGTTGCGCGCCGCCACGCCCGACGGCATCGATATCTATTTCGAAAATGTCGGCGGCAAGGTATTCGACGCGGTGCTGCCGCAACTCAACGACTTTGCACGCATTCCGGTGTGCGGCGTGATCGCGACGTACAACAGCCGCGGGCAGGCACTTCCTGGACCCGATCGCCTGCCGGACTTCATGGGCCATGTGCTGCGCAAGCGACTGACCGTGCGCGGTTTCATCCAGCACGATTTCATCCGCCTGATGCCCGCATTTCTGCGCGAAATGGGCCAGTGGCTGCGCGAAGAGCGCATCCAGTATCGCGAGCATGTGCTGCATGGCCTGGATGCCGCACCGCAGGGGCTGATCAGCCTGTTGCGCGGCGAAAACTTCGGCAAAGCGGTCGTCGCACTCGACTGATCAATTCGCAGCGCTCTACCGGCTCTTACGATTCCCCATTCCCCATTCCCCATTCCCAAAAGGAACATAATGACTGTCCCCGCATTCGGCCTCGGCACCTTCCGACTCAAAGATCAGGTCGTTATCGACTCGGTTCGCAACGCGTTGGCGTTGGGCTATCGCGCCGTCGATACCGCACAGATCTACGACAACGAAGCGCAGGTTGGCCAGGCGATCACTGCCTCGGGCGTGCCGCGCGACCAACTGTATGTGACCACTAAAATCTGGGTCGACAAGTTCGGCCGCGATGCGCTGCTGCCGAGTCTGCAGGAGAGCCTGCGCAAACTCGGCACCGAGTATGTCGACCTCACCCTGATCCATTGGCCGTCGCCGAAGGATCAAGTACCGATGCGCGAATATCTGGAAGCCTTGGCGGATGCCAAGCAGCAGGGCCTGACGCGTGCGATTGGCGTGTCCAACTTCACCATTGCCCTGGTCAAGCAGGCGATCGAGATCCTGGGCGCCGAGGCGATTGCCACCAACCAGATCGAGGTGCACCCGTACCTGCAAAATCGCGCGTTGATTGCATTCCTGCGCGAACAGGGGATCCACGTGACGTCCTATATGACGCTGGCGGTGGGCGAGGTGCTGAAGGATCCGGCAATCCTGGCCATTGCCGCGCGCCACGACGCCACCCCGGCGCAAGTCACGCTGGCCTGGGCACTGCAGCAGGGATATTCGGTGATTCCGTCGTCGACCAAGCGGGCGAATCTGGAAAGCAATCTCAAGGCGCAGGACCTGCGCCTGAGCGAGCAGGACATGGGCGAAATCGCCGCACTCGACCGCGGGCAGCGGCTGGCCAACCCGCACGCCATCGCGCCCGACTGGGACTGATGGTGCACCGGCGCCTGCAGCGGGCTGAGAGCGGCTGACAAAACGACTGCGCTCACCACCAGGCGGGCGCAGTCGGTACGCGGTGTGGCATGGACCACTCAGACACTCCGGTTCTGAGTGCGCTGCCCACACCCATCTGATGACTGCTCGCTACGGTATTAGCCGCGCTTGGCGCTGCATGTATCGACAGCGGTGGCGACCGCTCGTCGTCGCGGACTGGTGAGCCGTCACCGGCGCTGCTACGGTGCCCGCACAGGGGGGTAGCCCGGTCACGGAGTCCTACCCATGCACAGCGCAGCCGTTCTGACCCGCAATACCGTCAATGTCGACGCAGAGATCGCCTACTGGCGCGATGTCCATGCCGAAGGGCATCTGGGCGGTTACGCGTTTGCCGATTACGCCCGCCTGCTGATGCTGGGCTACGACATCTACCTGGCGTATCCGCGCGCCACCGAAGCGCAGCTGTACCGGGTACTGCAGGATGCGTACTACCAGGACCAACCGCTGCTGTCGGTGCCGTGGGACCAGGCGCGCTGGATCGTACGCCATGCCTGGCAGCATCTGCAGGATGCAAGCGTGCGGCACTGAAGGCGCCTGCGTTTCGGCACAACGCAAGAATTTTGCAGGATGGACGGCAGCGCAGTTCGATCAAGAAGCGCGTGCTGCGTGTTGTGCTGAGCGCCCTATGCTCGCGATGACTGCACACCGCTACGTTGTTTGATTTGGAAAGGGATATCTTTCGCGAACCGCGTCAAATCAGGTTGGGCAGTAAGCGCGAATCAGCCGCCGTTTTTAAGCGCGCTGATGCTACAAACATCGAACACACGCTGGCGCGATAAGGCAGCTGGCAACATCAACACCTGCACCACACGACGCCCTAAACGCGCGGCATTGCGACCGCTCTACTCCGCGACGTCATCACCCCGGTGACAGCTGGCCGCGCAGCAGCGCGCGGCATCTTGGGCAGCAATCAGTTCAACTGACCCATCGCCATCGCCTGCCGATCGATACGGTGCTTTTCGGCCAGCGCCTGCATGCCTTGCAGCGTCGAGGCGATCAGGCTCGCGTAACGCAGCCGCCACAGGTTGGCGCGGTCGTCGTCGTCCTGTGTGCTGCCCAGCCCATCCAGCACCTGCGGCAAGCGGCGGTCTGCCAAGGCGGACGCGGCCAGATAAGGCTTCGGCGGTGCGATCACATCCACCGGCGCGCGCCAGTCGTTGGCGACGTGGCGGGCAATGCCGGCCAGGTGCGACAACTGATGCATGCCGATCAGGGTTTCGTGCAGCATCTCGCGGCACGCCCACTGCCACAGCGCCACCTTTTCCGATGGGTCCTGGGCGATTTCGGTCAGCGCCAGGTCAACCTTTTCGATACGTGTGTCGAGCATTGCTGAGCTCCGATGCTGCTATGCAACATAATTCACACCATACGCCGTGAGAATCAAGTGAGCCAGTCGTTTGGATACCGTCAGCGCGCCGATGCTCGACCCGGTTCACGCTTTACGACGACCGCCGGTCGGAGCGGCACGGCCGGCACCCTGACTTTCTGCCCATGCAGCCCAAGCGCCGCTGCGTGATGCTGCAGTCCCCCGCCCGCGGTCACTCCCATGCGCCTTGCCGTCCTTGTGCCGCTGCTTGTGTTGGCAACCTGCACTGCGCAGGCCGAGACCGCCAAGCCGCAGCTGTCCTCGCGGCAATGCGAGGTCAGCACCTCCTACGACGTACTGGCCGATAGCGGCGGCATCTGGCTGCGTCGCAAGCAGGGCGCGCCACGCGAGATTTTCTTCCACGGTGGCGAGCTCAACGTGGACCGCCAGGCGCAACCGGTCAGCGCAGCCGATGCGCAACGACTGCGCGAACTCGAACAACGCACCCGCGCGCTGATGCCGGCGGTGACCTCCATCGCCCACTCGGTGGTCGACATCACCTTCGATGCGCTTGGCGGTGTGGTGCATGTGCTGTCCGGAAGCGCACGTCAGCAACGCAAGGTCGAGCAATTGCGCACCGGCGCGCTGGCGCAGGTGGATGGCAGCCTGGGGCGTGGGCGCTGGGAGCAGCAACTGTTCGACGAGCGCTTCGAGGCCAGCGTCGAGGACGCGGCCGAGGATCTGGCCGGCAGCCTCACCCGCAGCGTGATGTGGACGGTGATGACCGGCCGTGCCGGGCAGCTGGAACGCCGTGGCGCGGAGCTGGATGCACGGCTGGAGCAAACCATGCAGCAGCGCAATCAGGTGCTGGAAACACAGGCCCAGGCAGTGTGCGTGCATGCGCAGGCGCTGTATGCCATCCAGCAGGCGCTGGAATACCGCTTCCAGGGCGAACCGTTGCAGATGCTGGAACTCAACACCCCCTCGCCCAAGGATGACGCGCCGGTGTCTGCCAGCGTGGTTGCCACCGCGGCACATTGAACGCGTCACCCGCGTGCTGGCTTTGCTAGTCCAACACCATTGTCTGATGCGCCGCGTCTTCTTCGGAAGAGCCACGCGCTAGCGGAAAGGCGCGTGGCGATCGACCGCGTTTGACCCATTGCTGCCTGGCGCAGCAGCCAGTTGCGTCACGTATCCGACACCGCCTGCCGCTGTTCCAGCTCCAGCACGATGCACAAAACGACGCACACACATACGCCCGATGCGGCCGCACCGGGCGTATCTGCTATGGCAATCCACACTTACACGATGGCACCGAGCAGCGGGCACACACCTCCATCCGGCTCACCGTGAAGTGACCGCGGCAGTTCGCTTGAAGGGTATGCACCACTCGTACTTTCTGCTGCCGAACGCGCCGTCAACAGGGGCTGACGAACACCGACCGGTCAACGGCCGCGGTTACTTGGCCAGATGCTGCTGCAACTCATCGCCCGCCTGACGGATGGCGGTGCGCACTGCCGGGACCTCGCTGAGCGCGTTGAGCAGGCCGTAATCGTGAATCAAGCCGTTGTAGCGGGTCACGGTGACGTCCACACCGGCCTGGTCCAGCTTGCGGCCGTAGGCTTCGCCTTCGTCGCGCAACACATCCAGCTCGGCGGTCTGGATCAAGGTCGGCGGCAAGCCCTTGAGCTGCTCCACGCTGGCCTGCAACGGCGAGGTATAGATCTCGCGGCGCTGCTTCGGGTCGGTGGTGTAGCTGTCCCAGAACCAACGCATCATGTTGCGGCTGAGGAAATAGCCCTGCTGATACTGCTGGTAGGAGCCGTTGTCGAACGCGGCATCTGTCACCGGCCACAGCAGCACTTGATAGCGGAGTGCCGGCGTGCCGGCCGCCTTGGCCTGCAAGGCCACCGAGGTCGCCATGTTGCCACCCACGCTGTTGCCGACCACCGCCAGGCGCGTGCCGTCCACGCCAAGCTCGGCGCCGTGCTCGGCGACCCACTTGGTGGCCGCATAGGCCTGGTGGATGGCAACCGGATAACGCGCTTCCGGCGACGGGCTGTAGTCCACGTACACCGCAGCCGCGCCCGAGGCGCGCGCCAGATCGCGGATCAGCCGCTCATGGGTGGGGAAATCTCCCAATACCCAGCCGCCGCCGTGGAAGAACATAAACACCGGCAAGGTCTTGCCGGCGCTGCCCGGCGGCTTGACCACCACCAGGCCGAGCGGCTTGCCGTCGACGGTGATGGTCTTGCGGGTGACCTCGGCGGCCGGCAGCGTGGCGCCGGCCTGGGCGTCCACCAGTATCTTGCGGGCCTGCTGCGGGGTGAGCTGCTCCATCGGCTTGCCGCCGGAGGAGTTGAGCGCGTCCAGGAAGGCCTGGACCTTGGGTGAGGCGGCCGGTGCGCTGGAATCGGTCGGCGCGGCAAGCGCGCCGCCGATTGCCGACGCCAACGTGCCAACCAACAGCAACGATGCGTAGGGTTTCATGGGGATGTCCGGGGTGGGATCAGGCCAACGTCAGGGTGACGTCGATGTTGCCGCGGGTGGCATTGGAGTACGGGCAGACCTGGTGGGCCTTGTCGACCAACGCCTGCAGTTCGGCCTTGTCCATGCCCGGTACGGCGACGCGCAGTTCGACCGCGATGCCGAAGCCGCCCGGAATCTGGCCGATGCCCACGCTACTGTCGATGCTGACTTCGCCTGGCAGCTTGAGCTTGTCCTGCGCGGCCACGGCCTTCATCGCACCGATGAAGCAGGCCGCGTAACCGGCAGCGAACAGCTGCTCCGGGTTGGTGCCGTCGCCGCCAGCGCCGCCGAGTTCGCGCGGGGTGGACAGCTTGGCGTCCAGTGCATTGTCCGAAGACACGGCACGGCCTTCGCGGCCGCCGGTGGCAGTGGCGTGGGCGGTGTAGAGGATCTTTTCGGGTGAGGCCATGGTGGTTCTCCTGAGTGAGCGCAGTGCGCGTTGAATAAATTGTTAACGATTAAATAGCGTGCTACTTAGTGGATAGAGCGATTTGATGCGATGACCGACTTATCCCGCACCCAGGCTGGAGCGTAGCTTTTCCAGTTCCTGCTTGAGTTGACGCAGTTCGTCCAACGAGCAGGCCGAGGCGCAAAACACCTGCTCCGGCACGCGACCGGCCTTGCTGCGCAGCGCGCGCCCGGCATCGGTCAGCGCAATGATGACCTGGCGCTCGTCGCTGACGGCGCGCGTACGGGTGACCAGGCCCGCGCTCTGCAGCCGCTTGAGCAGCGGCGTCAGCGTGGCCGAATCCAGATACAGCCGCTCGCCGATCTCCGACACGCTGCGGCTATCGGTCTCCCACAGCACCAGCATCACCAGGTACTGCGGATAGGTCAGGTCCAGATCCTTCAGCAGCCCGCGGTAGAGCTTGTGCATCGCCAGGTTGGCCGAATACAGCGCAAAGCACAGCTGGTTATCCAGTTGCAGCAAGGCGTTGGTGCGGTCGTTGGTGGCAGTGACGGTGTCCATGGGTTGCAATTTACATAGCGCACTATTTAATTGCAAGCGATTTTTTGTATGTTTGTGATGGACTGCTGCAGCCATGTCGTCGGGAGTCCAGCGGCCTCTACCGGAGCTATCGGTATCGGTATCGGTATCGGTATCGGCAGGCTAGGTCTTGGCATCGCTCGACACGATGTTGTCGCGTTGGTTTTGCGGAGGGAGGCGACCTTGCACAACGCAGCCCGGCGGTCGCCGTCGCCTCGCCGTTCGATCGCTGTAAACACCGTGGCTGCCATGCCATCGGCCAGCCAGGAGCTGGACAGGAACAGGTCGGTCAGGATGACGCGCGGCAGCATCGGCTGGCGGGTCGACGGGGCGCTAGGCAACCACGGCATCTTGTTCAACTACGCGCAGCCGCCAAACTGGCTCTACCCGCACTCTTCTTCGACGGCGCCGATCTTGTAGCGCCCCGGCGCAGGACGCGCGTGCGCGCTCACGCCCGATGCGCAGTCGCCAGATACTCCGCGCTCTGCATTTCGATCAAACGCGAGGCGGTACGTTCGAAGGCGCCGGCCAGGCGCTGGCCGCTGTACAACGCTGGCGGCGCATCCTGCGCGGTGCAGACCAGATTGACGTGACGGTCGTAGAGTTCGTCGATCAGGTTGACGAAGCGCCGCGCGGCATCCTCGTTCATGCGATCGAAATGCGGAATGCCACCGAGCAACACGGTGGTGAATTCGCATGCGATCTCGATGTAATCGGCCGGACCGCGCGGGCCTTCGCACAGCGCAGCAAAATCGAACCAGGCAATGCTCTTGCCGCGCGCGCGCACCGCGATCTTGCGCGCTTCGATTTCGATATTGCCGCCGCGTGCCTCGGCATTGCCGCTCAATTCGCTCCAGCGCTGCAGCAGCCAGTCATCGGCCTGCGCATCCAGCGGCGCGCGATACACCGGCGAGCGCGTCAACGCACGCATGCGGTAATCCTCGGTGCCTTCGGCATAGAGCTCGACGCAGAATTTCTGCAGCAGCCCGATCGCCGGCATGAAGCTGTCGCGCTGCAAGCCGTTGGCGTAGAGGTTGGCCGGCGCGGTGTTGGAGGTGGTCACCAGGGTTACGCCCTCGGCGAACAGGCGCTCCAGCAGGCGCGCCAGCAACATCGCATCGCCGATGTCGGTGACGAAGAATTCGTCCAGCACCAGCACGCGCAGATTTTCGCGCCATTGCTGGGCGATCTTGGCCAACGGATCGCTTTGCCCGGCGTGTTCGCGCAACTGCTCGTGCACGCCGCGCATGAAGCGGTGGAAGTGCGTGCGGTACTTCTGTTTGATCGGCAAGCCGTCGTAGAACAGATCGACCAGGAAGGTCTTGCCACGCCCCACGCCACCCCAGAAATACAGGCCGCGCACCGGCTCGGGCTTTTTCCAGAACGCCGACAGCCGATCCAGCCAGCCGTCCTGCGCGCTGTCCACCAAGGCCTCGTGGATACGGTCCAGTTCCGCCAGCGCCGCCTGCTGCGCAGGATCGGCGCGCCAGTCGCCGCGTTGTACGCCGGCGGCGTAGCGCTGCGACGGGGTCATCTCACTCATTATGTTCTCCGCGGGCCGGCTGCTGCCCTGCCCGCTCAACGGCGCATCGCCAGGCGATACGCGTGGTCCATGCCGCGGTCAGACAGCGGCCGGCAACCAGCGCCGGACACCATGCTGGATCGCACCGCGCAGGTCGATCAATTTGCGGTGGAAGAAGTGGCTGGTGTCGGGCATGCGCACCAACTCGGGCTGCTGCTCCAGCGTGTCCAGCCAGGCGTACACCGCCTGCGGGTCGACGATTTCGTCGGCATCGCCCTGGATCACCAGCCACTGCTCCGGCGGCTGCATGTCGCTGAAATCCCAGCGCCCGGCCGGCGGTGCGATCGAGATCAGCACCTGCGGCGCGAGCGCACCGGCAGCCCGCAACGACACATACGCACCGAAGCTGAAACCGCCCAGCCAGAGCGTGTCGCCCGGCCGCTGCGCGCGCACCCAATCGGCGACCGCGCGCAGGTCGTCCTGCTCGCCGTCGCCATGATCGAAGCTGCCGGCCGAGGTCCCCACGCTGCGAAAATTGAAACGCACCACGGTGATACCGAGCTCGCGCAGCGCGCGCGCGGCCATGGTGACGACCTTGTTGTGCATGCTGCCGCCCTCGGTAGAGAGCGGGTGGCAGAGAATGGCCGTGAGCGGTTGCGCGGCAACGTCCGGCTCGGGCAGATCGATCGCGACATCCAGCGGACCGACCGGCCCATCCAGCGTCAACGTGGCGGATTCGGTGGGAAATGGGGGATTGGACATGCCTGCATAATAGCCGCCCCGCCGGCCGCGTTCATCGCTCTGCCTGCACACTTCGTTGCGTTGCCCATGCATTTTCTGCTGTTTGCCGTTGTCTGCAGCGTGTTGGTGTCGGTGTTGTTGAAGCTGGCACCGCGTCGCGAGATCGACGTGTTTCAGGCCATTACCTGGAATTACGCCACCGCCTGCGTGCTGGCCGTGGCACTGCTCAACCCCGCATTTTCCAGCCTGAGCGCGGCGACCACGCCGTGGCTGGCACTGCTGGGCCTGGCGGTTGCATTGCCAGGTATTTTCCTGGTGCTGGCGCGCTCGGTGCGCGTGGCCGGCATCGTGCGCACCGACGTGGCGCAACGGCTGTCGCTGCTGTTGTCGCTGGCGGCGGCGTTTACCGTCTTCGGCGAAGCCGCCGGGCCCTGGAAGCTGGCAGGGCTGGGCGTCGGATTGCTGGCGATGGTCGGCATCGTGCAGCGCGCGCATGCACCGGCGACGGTCGAGCCCGCATCTACCACCGGCGCGCAGGCACGTGCGTGGCCCTGGCTGCTGGGCGTATGGGTGGGCTTTGCGCTGATCGATATCCTGCTCAAGACGATTGCGCTTTCGGGCACGACCTCACTCACTGCGCTGACGCTGTGCTTTGCAATCGCGTTCGGGTTACTGCTGTGCGTGCAGCTGGTGCGCATGCAGCGCGGCCATCGGCTGCATCCGCGCAGCATGGCCACCGGGTTGCTGCTGGGCGTGCTCAATTTCGGCAACATCCTGTTTTACGTGCGCGCCCACCAACAGCTGCCGCACAGCCCCGCCACGGTCTTTGCGACGATGAACATCGGGGTGGTGGCGCTCGGTGCGTTGGCCGGTATCGCAGTGTTCGGCGAGCGCACCACGCGCTGGACGCGCGTGGGTCTGGGATTGGCGGTGCTGGCGATTGCGCTGATTGCCTGGGGCTCGCGCTGAGGGGCCAACTGCATCGTCACGTCGCGGCTGTCACCCGTACGCCACCGGCGCCCGCATGACAGCGTGCAAAGACTTCAACGCTCCCACTGCGGGAACGGATCCTCCAGCAGTTGCCACTGCGCCGGACCCTGGCGCAGTTCGTGATCGCTGAGCAGACAGGCATCCAGTGCGGCGCGCGTGTGCGTCGTATCCATTTCCACACCGATCACCGCAAGCTCCTGGCGACGATCCCCCCATAGCGGGTGCCAGAGCCGCTGCATGGCGGCGTACTCGGTGGCATCGCCTACTTCATGCAGCTGCGGTAGCGGCGCGGTCCAGCATTGAGTCTGCTGCCGCTGCCAACCGATGTCGGTGTACGGCAGCGGCGTGATGCTGGTCTGCAGCCGCTCGCCGATCGATTGCGCATCCACACGATGGCGTGCGGCAAACCAGAAGCCGGCAGCATTGGTCTGGGTGGCGCCGCCCACGCTGGACAACTCGCCCACCCAATCCATGCGGCTGGCCAACCAGAAAAATCCCTTGCTGCGGATCACCTGCGGCAACCCATTGTGCACCATGCGCGCAAACCGCTGCGGGTGAAACGGCCGACGTGCGCGATACACGAAACTGCTGATGCCGTATTCCTCGGTCTCCGGCGTGTGCTCACCACGCAGTTCCTGCATCCAACCTGGCGCCAGCTGCGCACGGGTGAAATCGAACCGCTTGGTATCGAGCAGTTGATGCAATGGCACATCCCCGTGGGTCGCATCCACCATCGCCGCCTCGCGATTGAGCGCACGCAGCACCGCGCGCAGACGTTGCAGCTGCGCTGCATCGATACGGTCGCACTTGCTGATCACCAGCACATCGGCGAACTCGACTTGTTCGCCCAGCAATTGCACCAATCCGCGCGTATCGTCCGGCCCGGCTTGCTGACCCAGCTCGGCCAGCGTCGTGGCCGAACCGAAATCCTCGAGAAAACGGCTGCCGTCCACCACCGTCACCATCGTGTCCAGGCGCGCGATATCCGACAGGCTGAAGCCATCTGCGTCGCGCACTGCGAAGGTCGCCGCGACCGGCATCGGTTCGGCGATGCCGGTCGATTCGATCAGCAGATAGTCGTAGCGACGCTGCTCGGCCAGCCTGCGCACCTCCTGCAGCAGGTCGTCGCGCAGCGTGCAGCAGATGCAGCCGTTGCTGAATTCCACCAGCGTCTCTTCGGTCCGCCGCAATGCCGCGCAGCCGTTGCGCACCAGCTGCGCATCGATGTTGATCTCGCTCATGTCGTTGACGATCACCGCCACACGCAGGCCCTCTCGGTTGTGCAGGATGCGGTTGAGCAAGGTGGTCTTGCCGGCACCCAGAAAACCGGACAACACGGTGACGGGAAGACGGGGATCGCGGGTGGGGGACAGGGACATCCGGACAACCTCGGGGGAGTGAAGTGTTACTATATAACACTTACTCAACGAGACCGCGTCCATGCGTGCAACCGCTTCGTTACTGGATACCTCGGCCATCGCCTTGTCCGGCCTGTGCCTGCTGCATTGCCTGGCACTGCCTCTGCTGGCCGTTGCGCTGCCACTGCTGGGTGCCTGGAGCCGGGCCGAATGGGTGCACGTCGTATTTGCCGCTGCGGCGGTGCCGCTGAGCGGTTTCGCGCTGTGGAGCACGCATCGACGCCACGCGCTACCGGCGCCGGTGTGGGCGTTGGCGGGTTTTGGACTGGCCGGCCTGGCATTCGGCGCCAGCGGCATTGCAGGCGGCACTCTGGAAACACCCATCACGGTCACAGGCAGCTTGCTCCTGGCCAGCGCGCACCTGCTCAATCTGCGGCTGCGCCGCAGCGCTGGGCAATGTGAGAGCTAAACCTGCTGCGGCTCGGCCCGGCCTAGACGGCGTTGTGGACGCTGGCGTTCAAGGCGCGAGCAGGCGGTGCAATCACAAGCGCTGATGGCCGTTTTGGCGAAGACTCGCCGCTGCGATTCTGCACTGGCTATCGGCACGATGGCGTTGCCGACGGCACTGCTGCACGCGCGCCTGACAGCAGGCATCGGCGACAACATGCCTTCGTGATATAGCAAGACGGCAACACGGCAACGTATATAGCTGGTCGCTGCATCCGCGCACCAGCACCGCCGCGACGACCGCGCCTCGGCGTCACCTACAACGAAAAGCCCAACAACACCGGGTCGTGATCGGAGCTGCGCCACGGGCCGGGCAGGTTGCGCTTGGCGTAGCCGGCGTCGTCCATCGCATCGGCATTGACGTGCCATTCCACTGCGCCGCGCAGTTGCTTGGCCATCGCCGGGCTGAGCAGCGCATGGTCCAGGCGCCCGCTCATGCCGTCGTAGACGTAGCTGTAGGGCTGCTTCACCCCAGCCACCGCAAAGGCATCCTGCCAGCCACTAGCGCGCAGGCTGCGCATCGGCGTTTCCATCGCGTAGGCGTTGAAGTCGCCCAGCAGCACGGCCAGCTTGGTCTGCGCGCCGGTGGGGTCGGTCTGCAACCATTGGTGCAGACGCTTGGCCGATTCGGTGCGCGTGGCATTCCAGCACGCTTGGCCGTCCTGCTGGTCGGCATCGGCGCCGCTGGCGGTGCCGCAGCCCTTGGACTTGAAGTGGTTGGCGACCACCACGAAGGTGGCGCCGCGGCTGCTGCGGAAAGCCTGCGCCAACGGCACGCGGCTATGGTTGTCGAACGGCCCGCCGGTCAGCGTGGCCGGCTTGCCCACCGGAGTGACCTGCGAGCTGCGATAGAGCATGCCGACCCGGATCGCGTCCTCGCCCGGGCCGCTGGCGGTATCGACGAACTGCCAGTCCTTGTCCTTGCCGGCGGCGTTGAGCGCGGCCACCAGCTGCGCGACGGCCGCATCGGCGCCGTTGCCGTCGTTTTCCAGTTCCATCAGCGCGGCCACGTCGGCCTGCAACGGCAGGATGGTGGCAACCAGCTTGGTCAGTTGGGCCTGGAATTGCTCGTGCGTGCGCGCGCCGCGCTTGGTCGGAAAACCACCGCCGCGGCCATTGCCGTTGAAGAAGTTCTCCAGATTGAACGAGGCAATGCGCAGATCGCCGCCGACCTGCGGCGCCACCGCCGTCGGCATGGCCGGCAGCGTGAGCGGAGTCAGCACCTGGATGCGGTACTGGCCGTCATAGCGCTGGTCGACGATGCCGTCGACCGACTTGAGCAGGCTGCCGCTGCGCAGCACCGCCTCGGGTTGCAGATACGACACCGTCTTGGGGCTGCGTCCATTGCGCGCATCGTCCAGCAGCACGCGGCGGCGCGCGTTCTCGGTTTCGACCTGGGCAAAGGCCGGGGTGCCGGCGGCGGCCACTTCGCTCGGCTGCCACAGCCGCCCACCGAATGCAGCGACCAGCTCGCCGTAGGTGTCCAGACGGTCGCTGCCGTTGAGCGTCAGCGCGGCGATGCGCACATGCTCGCCTTCCAGCGCTTCCCAGTTGGCCGGCGGCCCGCTGAGCATGCGCACCGGCACCGGCTGGCCGCTGGCGAGCCGTTCGATGCTGCTGGCATCCACCGAGGTCAGACTCCCCTCGCCGCCTGCCGACACCTCGCGCACCGTGCCGATGATGCGGACGCGATCGCCCACCGCCACCTCGGCATTGCCTGCACCGGTGACAAACAGGCCATGCGAGCGCCGCGGCTCGAAGCCGGGCTGCTGCACGAACAGGCCGGCCAGCCCGGCACGCGTATCGGCAGTGACGATGCCTTCCACGTCGACCACACGGCCGTCGTAGGGGCTGCGGGTGTCCTCGCCCTGCACATCGGCAATCGACAGACGCTGCGGCGCGCTGTCGGCCGCGCTGCACAGCAGCGGCGCCAGCAAACCGATCACACCGAGCACAAGCAGCGGGCAACGCGACATCGAAACACTCCAGAAGATAGGTCAAACGCAAACGCCGCCCGGAAGGCGGCGCGTGAGGACGGGGGCGCAGGAGCAGGCTAACAAACCGCTGGGAAGTACCGCCAGATCCTGCGTCGACAGGTCCGTGGCGGACCGGCGGCACCCGGTGTGCACGTCGCCACGTTGACAGACCCGTGCAATGAAACGCGCACCGACCCGGCGAGCGAGCTCATCAGACGCACCCGCCACACACGCACCGCCACAGTGGACGCGGGCCTGTTGACGTCAACGACGCCGCAAAAGGTTATTTCAGATTGCCCAGCATCCAGTCGACCGTTGCGCGCACCTGTTCTTCGGTCAGCCCCGGGTTGCCACCCTTGGGCGGCATGATGCCGCCGTCCGGGCCGGTGTAGCCCTCGATCGCGTGCTTGTACAAAGTGTCCTTGCCCTGGGCGATACGCGCGTCCCAATGCGAGTGATCCAGCGTCGGCGCCTTGCCCACGCCGGTGGTATGGCAGGCGGTACACAGGTTGTCGAAGATGGTCTTGCCGTCGGTGGTGCCACCGTAGGCGGACTGCGAGGACGCCTTGGCCAGCGCTGCTGCCTGGGCCGCAGCCTGTGCGGCTGCACCGGTGGTGCCGGCATAGACCGCGCCCGCCGGTGCGATGCGCTGCTGCACGCGCTTGACGGCAGTCGGCGACACCTCATCGGGGATGGCACGCTGCAAATAGGCTGCCAGGGCGATCAGGCCCAGGGTGATGACTACAAGTAATCCGATCACCATCGAGAATTTTTTCAGGAACTCGAGGTCGTAATTCCGCACGCGCTCACCCCTGGCTGTTGGTCGAAGACCTCTGCTAACGCCGGAGTATAGAGCACAGTTCATGCCCGTCTGACCAGCGTGCATGACAGTTTTTGCCGCGATGTGCGCTGCGCCCTGACCGGCTGTAGCCCCTGTGCGCGGGCACGCTCGCGCCCGCCGACAAATTGCCGCAGTGCCGCATGGCATGTTGGTCTCTGCGAAGGGAATTGCGTATCATTCCCATCAACCCACGGTGACGCGCCTGCTGCCTCGCCCGGTCCCGTCAACGAGGAGTCGCCGCGATGAAGTCTTTCCTGCTGTCCTGCCTGGCCTTGGCCAGCATCAGTCTGTCCGCCCAGGCCCACGAAATCTGGATCGAACGCGATGGCAGCGGCCCGGTACGCATCTTCTTCGGCGAGCCAGCGCAGGAAACCCTCGACCACGGCCAGGACGAGATCAAGCGCGTGGTGAAGCCGAGCGTGTTCGGTCCCGCCGGCAAGGCCGGTGCCCTGACGCGTGGCGACGACGTCCTGACCGCGCCGCTCTCCGGTGCCGGCGATGCGTGGCTGAGCGATGACAGCGTGTTCGAACCGTGGAAGGGCGAAGCCGGCGGGTTCGAGACGGTGAGCTATTACGCCCGTGCCGGGCGCAGCACGCCAGCGGCCAAGCTCGATCTGGAGCTGGTGCCCACCACCGCCAACGGCAGCACGCTCACCGTGCTCTATCGCAACAAGCCGCTGCCCAAGGCTGAGGTCACCGTGATCGACCCGCAGAAGTGGCAAAAGACGCTGACCTCCGACGACAAGGGCCAGGTCACCCTGCCCAAACTGCGCGCCGGTCGCCACATTCTGGTGGTGAACAACAAGGAGCCGGTGAAGCGTGAAATCGCCGGCAAGCAGGTGTCGATGGTGCATCACATCAGCACCCTGACCTTCGTCGCCGAATAAGCATCGCGTTAGGTCAGCCACGCCTGTCGCCCGCCTGATGTCCAGTGCATCGCCCCTGTCGCTTCCGTGGTTCCGGCGCCCGTGGCTGGGCGTGCTTGCGCGCACGCTGGCGGCGATCTTCGGCGGCTACGCGCTGGCCAGCGCGACCAATCTCTTGCTTGCGCTGGTCTTGCCGTTGCCGCGTAGCGAAGCGGTCTTGACCAGCATGCTGGTCGGCATCGTGGTGTGCGCATGCGCGCCGCTGTGGGCATTCGCCACCGCCAGCGTGTGGCGTGCCTGGGCCGGCATTGCGGTGCCGGCGGCACTGATGTTGGCGCTGGCCACCTGGCTGCAACGGGGTATGGCATGAAGCAGGGATTCCGCCAGTCGATGGCCTGGCTGCACACCTGGACCGGGCTGCTGGTCGGCTGGGTATTGCTGCTGATCTTCATGGGCGGCACGGCCAGTTATTACCGCGACGAAATCAGCCGCTGGATGCGCCCGGAGCTGCCCACCACCACGGTGAGCACGGAGATCGCACTGCGTAGCGCCGAACGCTATCTGCAAACGCATGCAGCCGACGCGCTGAGCTGGAACATCACCTTGCCGGAGACGCGCAACCCGGTGGTGAGCATGTATTGGCAAAATCCTGCCCCCGCCGACGGCAAACCGGCAAGCCGCCGGCAACTGTATGGCAATGCCATCATCGATCCGGCCACCGGCAAGGAGATCGCCGCGCGCGACACGCTGGGCGGCGAATTCTTCTACCGGCTGCATTTCGACCTGCATTATCTGCCGGTACTGTGGGCGCGCTATATCGTGGGGTTCTGCGCGATGTTCATGCTGGTGGCGATCATCAGCGGCGTGATCACGCACAAGAAGATCTTCAAGGACTTCTTTACCTTCCGCCCGGGCAAAGGCCTGCGGTCGTGGCTGGATTTCCATAACGTCAGTGCGGTGACCGCGTTGCCGTACCACGCGATGATCACCTATACCGGCATCGTGACCTTGATGTTCATGTACCTGCCGTGGGGCATCAAGGCACGCTACGCCGACGACGAGATGCGCTTCTACGACGAGTCGGCCAACCGCGTGGCCGATACGCGGCAAGCGGCCGGTACGCGGGCGCCGATGCTGCCGTTGGAGCAGTTTGTGGAGCGTGCGCGCCGCGATCTGCATGGGGCCGACATCGGCAACGTGGCGGTGTCGCTGCCCAACGATGCGCATGCCGCCGTTGGCGTGAGCCAGTTGGCAGCCAAGCTGTCCACCACCGCGCCGTCCATGCTGTACGACGCGGTCAGCGGCGAGCGCCTGCAACGCAGTAGCGCGCCCGGCGGTGCGAGCGAAACACGCGGCGTGATGGTCGGCCTGCATATCGCGCACTTCGCCGGCCCCTGGTTACGCGTGCTGTTTTTCAGTTCCGGATTGCTGGGCTGTTTGATGGTGGCCAGCGGCGTGGTGATGTGGGCGGTGAAAGAACGGCCCAAGCATCTGAAAGCCGGCCGCATCGGGTTTGGATTGCGTCTGGTGGATGCACTCAATATCGGCACGGTGGCCGGCTTGCCGATCGCCTTCGCCAGTTTCTTCTGGGCCAACCGGCTGTTGCCGGTGACGCTGGAATCGCGCGCGGCGATGGAAGCGAACCTGTTCTTTGCCGCCTGGGGTGTTGCGTTGCTGGCTGCGTTCGTGTGGCCGCGCCGCGCGATGTGGAGCTGGCAGCTGTACATAGGCGCTGCCTTGTTCGCGCTGGTGCCGCTCGTCAACGCAGCGACCACCGATGTGCATCTGGGCGTCACGCTGCCGGCCGGGCAATGGGCGTTGGCCGGTGTCGATCTGGTGTGCCTGGGCCTGGGCGTGTGCCTGGGCATTGCCGGCTGGCGCCTGCAGCACTGGAAGGCGCCGCAATCGGCAGCCGCGCGCCGTGCACGCGCCACCACGACTGCGACAGCGGTGCAAAACAACGTCCCCGTGCAGGAAGGCGCATGAGCGTGCTGCTGTTGCTGGCGCTGAATTTTTCCGGATTCGCCGCGCTGTGTCTGGCAATGGAAAAACATCAGCACGAGGTCCGTGGCCGCAGTCTCGGCACTGCCCGCACGCAGCAGCTGCGCATCGTCGGTTGGCTGCTGCTGTCGCTCACCTTCGGCATCGCCGTCCATGCACAAGGCTGGGGTATCGGCCCGGTGCTATGGCTGGGGACAGTGACCGCTGCAGCGGCACTGTTATCGCTATGGCTGTTGCCGTACCGGCGTGCACTGATCCTGCCGGCCGCAATGGCCGCCCCGGTGCTGGCCGGCATGGCGCAGCTGCTGGCCGGTTGAATCCGGTCGCGCTGTTTTCGCGGCGGCAGTGCCCTGGGTTGCAGCGGTTTCTGGTGTGCTGCGATTTCCGGTGCTTTCGCGCACGCGGCGTTGCTGGGCACGTGGACGGACCAGGCAATCTTCAGGACATTGGTCACGCGCGTTTTCCTCGCATCGCGGCCGCAATGACACCCCATGCGTTCGATGCAGGATCCGCAACTGCCGCGCGTCTGGCCGCTACACCGCTGTCGGCGGGTCGCCCCAACTGCGGCCATCGCGCGGCAGGCGTCCATCGTCGAGCACGCGCAGCACCTGATCGGGCTGCAGCATGTCCAGGAACACCGCCACGTTGACGCCATTGGGCGCGGCCATGCTGGGGAAGATCACGCCGGGAATCAGCGCCTCGCGCAGCATGTCGCCAAGCACCCAGCTGACCGGCTCGACCTTGTTGACCAGCGCCTTGCGCCAGTCGTCGGTCCAGTCGGCCCATAGCGCGTCCCAGCTTGCGTCGAGCAGGCGCAGGTCGGCCAGCGCAGGCAACGCGGCCGCATAACTGACCAGCGTAAACGGCGGCAGGAACGGCGCCGCCTGCGCATATTCGGCAGCAGCGGTGTCCAGTTCCATGGCCAGATACAGTGCCGGCTGACCGAAGCGGTTGAAGCGGCCACCCGATCGCGCGGCGCCCGCACCACTCAGCGGTTCGGCGGCCCAGCGCGGAGTGAAGGCGCGATACAGCGTGCAGTGCGCCGGGGCGCTCAGCCTCAACCCGCGGCCCCGGCGGCGACGGTGCGCAGATACGTCAGCGCGTCGTCGGTGCGGCCCTGCTTGACCACTTCCAGCAGCGTGGCGAATTCGAACGCAGGAATTGGCGTGTTTTTGAGATGGAACACCAGTTGGCGCTCGTCCGGCTGGATCTGCGCCATCGCCACCAACAGGCGCGACAGGTTGCGCAGCAGATCCTGCACACGCGGGCTCTCCGGGTGCACGCGCAGACTGTTGCGATGCACGCCGGCAAGCTCGGCCAGCTCCTGCTGCGACAACTCCAGCAGGCCCGCCATGGCCGACGGCGAGAGGATGGTGCGATCGGGCGCGCGCAGCCGCTCGGTCAGGGACAGCGGATTGAGGACGGCGACCATGGCATGTGCTTCGATACGGAGTGCGCACAGTATATGCACAGTAATCCGCCTCCATCCAGCACAACTAGATGCATGGTCAGTGCATCCTCAGGCGGGCGCGGCTGCGCCCACGGCGCGTAGGCAGAAGCCGCAGATCGCCTCAACCAAGTGCTCGCCCTGCTGCGGATCGCCCCGGCTAGGGGCAATCGGCCCGACAAGGGCTTCGGTAAAGGCGCCGACGATGCAGGCCGCGGCCGCATCCAGCGACTGCTCGGGGAACTCTCCGGCCGCCACGCCTTCGGCGAGCAACTGACGAAACACCTCGCCAAACAGTCGACGGCCACGGATACGTTCGGCATCCACCTCGCTCTCCACCGGCTCGGCGATGAAGGCGTAGGCCAGCGCCGGGCCGGCCAGCGCTCGCCGCACAAAGGTGGCGATGGCGCTGCGCAGGCGCTCGGCCGCGCTGGCATCGGTGGTGGCGATGGCGCGCAGGATGGCCATCTCGCGCTGCACCGCCGCGTCGAGAACTTCGACGAAAAGCTCGGCTTTGGAGGGGAAATGCCGGTAAATCTGCCCGGTCGAGACTCCGGCGGCCGCTGCGACGGCGGTGATCGGGGCATTGCGGTAGCCGCCTTCGGCGATCAGGGCGCGGGCCGCGTGCAGGATGCGTTCGCGATTGCCGGCCAAGCGTTCTTCCATCAGGGCGGAGCGTCGATAAGCCATGGTGTGATTCTGGGTTCAATAGTTGAATTTTAGTTCACTTTTTTGTCGCGGACCGCTAGGCTGCCCCACATACGCCGTGCGGCCCGCCCGCTCCCACCCGGCACGTCCCGATCCTTGTGGAGTCGCTCCATGCATGTGCCGTCCTTGAACTTCGAGCTTGGCGAAGAGATCGATCTGCTGCGCGAAAGCGTCGCGGCGTTCGCCAGCCACCATATCGCCCCGCTCGCCGCCGCGGCCGATCACGACAATGTGTTTCCGTCGCAGCTGTGGCGCCTGTTCGGCGAACAGGGCCTGCTCGGGCTCACCGTGGAAGAAGAATACGGCGGCAGCGGCATGGGCTATCTGGCGCATGTGGTGGCGATGGAAGAAATCTCGCGCGCCGGCGGCGCCATTGGTTTGTCGTACGGCGCGCATTCCAACCTGTGCCTCAACCAGCTGCGCAAGAACGCCACGCCCGAGCAGAAGCAGCGCTACCTGCCCAAGTTGTGCACCGGCGAGCATGTCGGCGCGCTAGCGATGAGCGAGGCCGGCTCCGGCTCGGACGTGGTGTCGATGAAGCTGCGCGCCGACGCGCGCGGCGACCGCTTCGTGCTCAACGGCAGCAAGATGTGGATCACCAACGGCCCCGATGCCGACGTGCTGGTGGTGTACGCCAAGACCGACCCGGATGCCGGCGCACGCGGCATCACCGCGTTCATCGTCGAAAAGGGCATGCCGGGGTTCTCGACCGCGCAGAAACTCGACAAGCTGGGCATGCGTGGCTCCAACACCTGCGAGTTGGTGTTCACCGACTGCGAGGTGCCGGCCGAAAACGTGCTGGGCACGCTCAACGGTGGCGTGCGCGTGCTGATGTCCGGGCTGGATTTCGAACGCGTGGTGCTGGCCGGTGGCCCGCTTGGACTGATGGCCGCCGCGATGGATGTGGTGTTTCCGTATGTGCATGAGCGCAAGCAGTTCGGCGAGCCGATCGGTACCTTCCAGTTGATGCAGGCCAAGCTGGCCGACATGTACGTCGGGCTCAATGCCTGCCGCGCGTATGTGTATGCGGTGGCGCGCGCCTGCGATGCGGGGCGTACCACGCGCCAGGATGCAGCCGGGGCGATCTTGTACGCCGCCGAAAAGGCGACCTGGCTCACCGGCCAGGCGATCCAGGTACTTGGCGGCAACGGCTATATCAACGACTACCCCACCGGGCGCTTGTGGCGCGATGCGAAGTTGTACGAGATCGGCGCGGGCACCTCGGAGATCCGCCGTATGTTGATCGGCCGCGAGCTGTTCGAACGCACCGCCTGACGGAGCCACCATGAGCGTGATCACCAGCAAGCTGCAGATCAGCAGCGACAGCTTTCAGGCCAATGCCGCTGCGATGCGCGTCGTGGTGGATGACTTACGCCGCACCTTGGCGCACACAGCGCTCGGCGGCAGCGAAGCCGCGCGTGAAAAGCACGTCGCACGCGGCAAGCTGCTGGTGCGCGCACGCATCGACGCGCTGCTCGACCCCGGCAGCGCCCTGCTGGAAATCGCGCCGTTGGCAGCACATGGTCTGTACGACGATCAGGTGCCGTGCGCGGGCGTGGTGGCCGGCATTGGCCGCGTGTCCGGCGTGGAATGCGTGATCGTGGCCAACGATGCCACCGTCAAGGGCGGCACGTATTACCCGATGACGGTAAAAAAGCATCTGCGCGCGCAGGAAATTGCGCAACAGAATCGCCTGCCTTGCATCTATCTGGTCGATTCCGGCGGCGCATTCTTGCCATTGCAGGATGAAGTCTTCCCCGATCGCGATCACTTCGGGCGCATCTTCTACAACCAGGCCAACCTGTCGGCGCAGCGCATCCCGCAGATCGCCTGCGTGATGGGGTCGTGCACCGCCGGCGGTGCCTATGTGCCGGCCATGAGCGATGAAACGGTAATCGTGCGCGAACAGGGCACGATCTTTCTCGGTGGCCCGCCGTTGGTCAAGGCCGCCACCGGCGAAGAAGTCAGCGCCGAAGAGCTGGGCGGCGCCGATGTGCATACACGCATCTCCGGGGTGGCCGACCATTTCGCCGACAACGATCTACAGGCACTGGCACGCGTGCGCGCGATCATTGCGCAACTCAACTGGCGCAAGCCGGCTGCATCTTTGGCGCTGCAGGCGCCGTTGCCGCCGCGCCATGCCGCCGACGAACTGTATGGGGTGATCCCTGCCGATACGCGCAAGCCGTTCGATGTGCGCGAAGTGATCGCGCGCATCGTCGATGATTCGCAGCTGGACGAATTCAAGCCGCGCTATGGCAGCACCCTGGTCACCGGCTTTGCGCATCTGCACGGCTACCCGGTGGGCATCATCGCCAACAACGGCATCCTGTTTTCCGAGTCCGCGCTGAAGGGCGCACACTTCATCGAGTTGTGCACGCAGCGCGGCATTCCGCTGGTATTCCTGCAGAACATCACCGGCTTCATGGTGGGACGCAAATACGAACATGGCGGCATCGCCAAAGACGGCGCCAAGCTGGTGATGGCGGTGGCCTGCGCCAAAGTGCCCAAGTTCACCGTGGTGATCGGCGGCTCGTTCGGTGCCGGCAATTACGGCATGTGCGGCCGCGCGTATTCGCCTAATTTCCTGTGGATGTGGCCGAACGCGCGCATTGGCGTGATGGGTGGCGAGCAGGCCGCCAGCGTCTTGGCCACCGTGCGCCGCGACGGCATCGAAGCCAAGGGCGGCGCGTGGTCGGGCGACGACGAAGACGCCTTCAAGGCGCCGATCCGCGCCCAGTTCGAGCAGCAGGGCCATCCGTACTACGCCAGCGCACGGCTGTGGGACGACGGCATCATCGATCCGGCCGATACACGTCGTGTGCTCGGCCTGGGCTTGTCGGCGGCGTTGAATGCGCCGATCGAGCCAACGCGTTTTGGCGTATTTCGCATGTAAGCGGCAGCGTGTGCTGGCAGGCACTGCAGGTGTTGCCGGCTGCGCGCTGCGATTGCTCCATTGCCAAACAGGTAGCGTTCGACCAGATGTCAGCATCACCCGTCCGTCTCCAACGCATGCATCGCACCTGCTGTCTTCGCACAACGACACATCCGCGTTTTTAATCGCAAGACTTTAATCGCACGACCGCCGGCCACGCTGGCGATGTGCAGAGACCGACCCGATGACACAGCACGACTCCATTGCCACAGCACCGCAGCGGCCGTTCGACAAGATCCTGATCGCCAATCGCGGCGAGATCGCGTGCCGGATCATGGCGACCTGCCGCAAGCTCGGCATTGCCACGGTGGCGGTGTATTCGGATGCCGACCGCGATGCGCGGCATGTGCGTCTGGCCGACGAAGCGATCCATCTCGGCCCGGCACCAGCGCAACAGAGCTATCTGCGCGGCGATGCGATTATCGATGCGGCACGTGTCAGCGGCGCCCAGGCGATTCACCCCGGTTACGGATTTCTTTCTGAAAACGCGGCGTTTGCAGACGCCTGCGCGCAGGCCGGCATTGTGTTTATCGGCCCGCCTGCAAGCGCGATTCGTGCGATGGGCGACAAGAGCGCGGCCAAGGCGTTGATGGAACGTGCGGGCGTGCCGTTGACGCCGGGCTATCACGGCGACGAACAGGCCCCTGCGTTTTTGCGTGCGCAAGCCGATGCCATCGGCTACCCGGTGTTGATCAAGGCCAGCGCCGGCGGTGGCGGCAAGGGCATGCGGCGGGTCGATACCAGCGCCGCGTTCGACGAGGCATTGGCCAGCTGCCAGCGCGAGGCGCAATCGGCGTTCGGCAATGCGCACGTGCTGGTGGAGAAATATGTCGAGCGTCCGCGGCATATCGAGATCCAGGTGTTCGGCGATACGCATGGCGAGGTGGTGTATCTGTTCGAACGCGATTGCTCGGTGCAGCGCCGGCACCAGAAGGTGCTGGAAGAAGCGCCCGCACCCGGCATGACCGAACAACGCCGCGCAGCGATGGGTAAGGCAGCCGTGGATGCGGCGCGCGCGGTGGGATACGTCGGCGCAGGCACGGTGGAATTTATCGCCGGGCCGGATGGCGATTTTTATTTCATGGAAATGAATACCCGGCTGCAGGTGGAGCACCCGGTGACCGAGTTGATCACCGGCACCGATCTGGTCGAATGGCAACTGCGCGTGGCCGCAGGCGGGCCACTACCGCAACGCCAGGATGCGCTGCGTATCCACGGGCATGCACTGGAAGCGCGCCTGTATGCCGAAGATGCCGACCGCGGTTTTTTGCCTTCGACCGGTACCCTGCGCCAGCTGCAGTTGCCGGCTGCCAACGCGCATGTGCGCATCGATGCAGGCGTGGAGCAAGGCGACACCATCAGCCCGTATTACGACCCGATGATTGCCAAACTCATCGTCTGGGATATCGACCGCCCCGCCGCACTGGCGCGTATGCGCGAGGCGCTGGCACAGGTGCATGCGGTGGGCGTCACTACCAACAGCGCCTTCCTTGCGCGTCTCGTCGGCACCCACGCGTTTGCGACTGCCGATCTGGATACCGCGCTGATCGAACGCGAACATGCAGCGCTGTTTGCCGATACGGTGGTTCCGGACACCGCCTGGTGGTGTCTGGCGGCGGTATTAATGACACACGCGTTGCCCAAGGCGACGCCGGACCCGGCCGACCCGTTTTCGCCGTGGCAGGACAGCGATGGGTGGCGCATCGGCGCGCATGCAGCGCACACCGTGCGATTGGAAGCCGCTGGCGAGCATCGCGAACTGGGCGTGCGTCGCCTCGCCGATGCGTGGCAGGTCACGCACGCAGGCACCACACACACGCTGCGCTACCACCCACACGACAACGCACTGCGGGTGGAATTGGATGGTCGCCAGTGGCGTGCGCACGCCTTGCGTGATGGCACCGCGCTGATCGTCAGTGATTCCACCCAACGCGCGATCTTCCATCACCACGACGCGTTGCTGGAGGCGGACCAGCCAGCGCACGACGCCGGCGGACTCACTGCACCGATGCCCGGCCGCATCGTGGCGCTGGTCGCGACAGTGGGGCAACCGGTCACTCGCGGGCAGGCGTTGGTCGTGCTGGAGGCGATGAAGATGGAACACACCCTGCACGCCCCCAGCGACGGCACGGTACAGGCGTATCTGGTGGCCGAAGGCGATCTGGTCGCCGACGCCGCCTTGTTGGTGGAATTCGTGTCCGCGAAAGCGTAGACCCGCCCGGCAGGGTGACCAACGGCACGTCCGCGCGCATCGGTCCTGGTCGTAGCGTGGCAGTATCGGCTGGATTGGCCGCGACCCCCAACCGGAGACTTTCATGCAACGCCTGCTTCTCGTTTCCAGCATGCTGCTGGCCTTGTCCGCCTGCAGCGACAAGACCGCACCGGCCGACAGCACTGCGGCAACCCCGACGCCGGCTGCCACGCGTGCACCGGCGGCGCCGCCGGAACTGATCACCCGCGACGCGCTGTTCGGCAATCCCGAGCGGGCGAACGTCAGCATCAGTCCGGACGGCAAGTACCTGAGTTGGGTGGCCCCGCTGGACGGCGTGCTCAACGTCTGGGTCGCGCCGGTGGATGCACCGGATCAGGCACGCGCGATCACCAAGGACACCGCACGCGGCATCCGCAGCTATTTCTGGACCCATCACACCGACACCTTGTTGTACCTGCGCGATAACGGCGGCGACGAGGATTTCCATCTGTTCTCGGTCAACCTGAGCGATGGCAGCAGCAAGGACCTCACCCCGTTCCAGAAAACCAATGCCGAGGTGGTCAGGATCAGCGCACACCACCCGGAGTCGATCATGGTCGGCATGAACGACCGCGACGCCAAGTGGCACGACCTGTATCGGGTCGATCTGGCATCGGGTAAACGCACCCTGGTGCAGAAGAACACCGACAGCCTCGGCACCTATCTGCTCGACGGCGACTACCAGCTGCGCTATGCCACCCGTGCCACCGACGATGCCGGCAGTGAGTTGCTGGTGCCCGATGGCAAGGCGTGGAAGAGCGTGGATCGCATTCCGTTCGAGGATGTCACCAACACCTCGCCGCAAGGACTGACCGACGACGGCAAGACGCTATACATGCAGGATTCGCGCAGCCGCGATACCGCTGCGCTGTATGCCATCGACACCGCCAGCAATGCACGCACGCTGCTGTTCGAAAACCCGAAGGTCGACGTCGGCAAAATCTTGAGTGACCCCAAAACCGGCGTGGTACAGGCGGTCTCCACCGATTATCTACGCGAAGAATGGAAGGCGCTGGATACCGGGATCGCTGCCGACCTGCAGAAACTCAAGTCGCTCGGCACCGGCGATGCCGAGGTCTCCGCACGCACGCTCGATGACCGCACCTGGATCGTGGCCTACTCGGCTGCGGAAACGCCGACCACGTACTACCGCTACGATCGCGCCGACGGCGGCAAGCTGAGCAAACTGTTCTCCGCCCGCCCCGCACTCGAGGGCAAGCCGCTGGTGCCGATGTGGCCACAGGCACTGACCGCGCGCGATGGCCTCACCCTGGTCAGCTACCTCACGCTCCCCGCCGAGGCCGACGCCAACCACGACGGCAAGGCCGACAAACCGGTGCCGTTGGTGCTGTTCGTGCATGGCGGCCCGTGGGCGCGCGACAGCTATGGCTACGGCCCTTACGAACAATGGCTGGCCAATCGCGGCTACGCGGTGCTGTCGGTGAATTTCCGCGGCTCTACCGGCTTCGGCAAGGCCTTCACCAATGCCGGTAACGGCGAGTGGGCCGCCAAGATGCACGACGATCTGCTCGATGCGGTGCAGTGGGCGGTCAAGCAGGGCGTCACCAAGCCAGACCAGGTCGCCATCATGGGCGGCAGCTACGGTGGATACGCCACGCTGGTGGGCATGACCTTCACTCCGGACACATTCAAGTGCGGCGTGGACATCGTCGGCCCGGCCAACCTCAATACGCTGCTCGGCACCGTGCCACCTTACTGGGCCAGCCTCTACAAGCAACTGACCAAGCGCATGGGCGACCCCGCTACCGAAGCCGGCAAGCAATGGTTGACCGAACGCTCACCGCTGACCCATGTCGACAAGATCAGCAAGCCGCTGCTGATCGGCCAGGGCGCCAACGACCCACGCGTCAAGCAGGCCGAAAGCGACCAGATCGTCAACGCGATGAAGGCCAAGAGCATCCCGGTGACCTACGTGCTGTTCCCCGACGAAGGCCACGGCTTCAGGCGCCCGGAAAACAGCAAGGCCTTCAACGCGGTGACCGAAGGGTTCCTGAGCCAATGCCTGGGCGGCCGCGCGCAACCGATCGGCGCGGACTTCGAAGGCTCCAGCCTCACCGTCCCGGAAGGTGCCGACAAAGTCACCGGTTTGAGCGATGCGCTGAAGACGCATACGCAGGCGATTCGGAAGTAGGTATCCGGTGGTGCAGCCGGAGGCGGCTGAACGTATCTGCGGATACTGATCGCATTGCGCTCGGCGGCTATCCACCGAGCGCAATGCGGAGTGCGGCACATCGACCGAACGCCATCACTCCACAACAGATGCCGTGATCCCACGGTGGGGCCACCCGCGCAGTGCGCGGGATGGCCCACCGTTTTCGGCATCGACATATACGCGCGCTTGGCATGACGGCGGCGCCCAACGCAGCAGCCGATCACGCAAGAATTGTCGGTTAGGTCGACGCCCAGACTTCGTTATTGGGATCAAGCTCCATGGTTTGCATGCTATCGCCGCGCACACCGAAGCCGCACAGCGCCACAACACCTTCCATGATCGGCTCCAGGCCGAGCAATGCTTCGATCTGGACTTCATTGATCGCGCAGGTGACGAATGCACCCAAGCCCACATCTGTGGCTGCCATGTACAGCGTTTGCGAAAAATGGCCTGCTTCCAGCGCAAGCGCGCGATACGCCTTTGCATGCATGCGGTACTTCCAGAAATTGCGGTAGTAACGCGGACAGAGCGCCACGATCACCTGCGCATTGGCGAACCAGTCCTGCCCTGCCAGTAGAGTCAGCGCAACATCCTGCAGATTGTCCACCTCCACACCAAGCGGCTCCAGGGCATGATCGACGGGAAGATAATGGTAAATCCCATCCGCGATACCCGACACGCTGCGGATCAATAGATACGCGTCCAACGGATGCAGACCGCCACCCGACGGACTTGAGCGCTTGAGAAACACGGTTTCCGGATCGGCCTCCAGCACTGCATTTGCAGCGAAGGTTCGCTCGATGATCCGCGCAAACACCGCAGCATCCATGTGCGCATCGGTTTCGAAATTTCTGCAGGTGGTACGACGTCGGAGCACTGTGTCCAGGTAGCCGTGGTCAGGGGCGCGTGCAAGGCAGATTGCATCGGTCGTTCCCCGTCGCACCTGCTCGGGTGGCGGCGGGCCGAAGGTCCGCAGCAATGCGCTTGCCGTGTCCGCGCCTGCGTCCTTGGCTGCCTGCGCTGAGTCGACATCATTCCAACGGGTAAAGGCGTGATAGGTCGCTGCGAGTGGATGCCACTGGCTGTGGCGCTGGACGGTATCGCGCTGTTGTGCCGGATGCGTCTGTTCGCTGTCTTCTAGTAGCAGACCCTTGTCCAACAGCGATCGCACAACAGATGGGTCTTTAATGGTCGTGGCGTCTTGCCATTTGCTCGGACTCATCCGGCCCAACACAAGCGCCTCCGTTTCGGTCAGGACACACTCCGCATCCAGATGCGGCGCAAGCGCCACCCAGCGTAATGCACGCGAGGTACCGGCACCTCCTGCGCACAAATCGACAAGATCAATTGCAACAGACTCTCTGGGCTCGAGATAGACAACCGCACAACGCCTTACCCGCATGTTCTTGAACTCATCTTTAGATTGATCTTCTAGCGGTCTGGACTTAGATTTCTTGAAGACCTCCCTACCATTGAAGAGCATGAACGAGAACGAGAAAGGCCCTGCCCCGCTAAAACCGGACACCGCGCACAGGCTGCTGGATCTTCTGGCAACCGATGATGGATTCCGCGATCTGTTCAAGAACGACCCGAAGGCCGCACTGGTGCAGGTCGGTCACCCCCCCGAGGATGCAGCACTGCTCGCCGCTCAACTCAAGGTAGAAACCCTGGCCGACAAGGCTTCCATCGCACAGGCACGCGACGACATACACGTCAGCCTGACGTCGTCGGTCAATATGCAGCCGATTCGACTCAATGTTCCCTCGGGATCGACGCCCCAGCTCAAGAAGTAATCGTGCTGCGGCAAATGACATCCTGGTTCATTTGCCGCCAGCCTTCATGGCATCGAAGACATTCATCGGCTGCTGGCACCACCCACAGCCGCCGAATTCGGCATAAGCGCGCCCATGCGCGTTTTTCAGCCATCTGGATTCGTTTGCCGCAGAACGTTGATCGTTCAAAGACGTGTACGCCTCTTTCAAGACGACGTGATACTGGTACGCCTCAGTACCATCCAGACGCGGCTTGAGCAGCTGGACGGCCTCGCTGGCGCGCCCCTCAAGGAGCGCCGTCCGTGCCTGCAGTAGCAAGACCAGCTCGGCCACAGAGGGCATCTTGGCCAGCTCCGGCTTGGCCATGAGGGTCTGCAAGACCGCCTTGGCCGTTGCCGCGTGCCCCAGGCGTTGCCCTAACAATGCCAAGGAAGCGGCGACCACGGCATTGGAGCGCTGGCTGAAACCATCCGCGCTTGTCGAGATGCTCGCCAACGCCTCAGGAACCGTCGCCTTGATCGTCGCCAGGACCTCGGCATGCTGTCCCTGCGCATATTGGGCTGCGGCCATGGCGACGACCGATTGCCGATAGCGTGTCGACGTGTGCTCTATCCCGTTGGAAAGACGCTGTATTTCTGGAAGCGCCTTGTCGCTGCGCCCTTCATCGATATAGATGGAGACCTGATCGAAATAGGCGACATCCAGGCGTTTCTCGTCCGGCCAGATGGCATGCGCAGCCGGAAAATCTCCCATCACCGCCAGGGTGACCGCTTCCCAGACTGCAGCCGATGCCAGACCTGACGCTCTTGCCGAGCGAAATGCTGCCAGTGCTTCCTTCTTTTTCCCCAACGCCAACTGCATCCGACCGAGAAGCTCTAGTGCCAACGGATCGTATTCGTAGCGCGACGATGCCGCACTCTTGGCGTAGACAAGCGCCTCACTATAGCGATTGCGCGCTTCCAGCGCGTACGCCGTATTTTCGGCCGCAGCGAAATCATCCGGATACAGATTGGCCATCTGCATCCATTTCTCGTATGCGTTTATTGGATCCTTGATCTGTGCGTACCACGCGTCCAGGTAGACCTGCTCGCGCGGAGGAAGCTTTTCTCGAAAGCTGAGGGCTTTTTCCAGATAAGGCAATCCGAGGAGTGGTTCTTCCAAGTAATAATTACAGCGCGCGACGCCGACGTTGGCCAGTGCAAATGTCGGGTCAAGCTCCACGGCCCTCATGTAATAGTCACGTGCACGCCGATAATGCCCGGTGCCAAATCCGCGCTGCGCCAGGGCGTACGCGTTCAATGCATCCATGTTTGCAGTGGACACGCGCGGCAACGGTGCAGAATTCACCTTGATCGACGCTAGCGTTTCGCCAAGTCCTGCACGCAGATTGGAGCTGACTGCGTCAATGGAAGACAGCAAAGAGCGCTGGCCGCGGCCCTCCGAGTGATACATGTAGATCGTCGCCTGCGTGACAGGATCGATCACTTCGACGGTGACCCGGAGGTTTCCGCCGACATCCGCCACGCTGGGCAATATCAAGGCTTTGGCGCCCGAGCGCAGGGCGATTTGGGCACCCAACGTACGATCGATCTTGGCACGATCACTCTGCTTCATCAGTTCCAGCATGTCGTGCGCGCGTTTCTCGGACACGAGGTTGACGTGCTTGGACTGCTGGAGACTGAGCCGTAACGCCTGCTGCAACGGGTCATCCAGCACGGCGCTGTCGGTGAGGTTGTGCAGGTCGCCGACCACCACCCAATCGCGTTCGGCAAAAGCGATGGCAGGCTCCGGACGACCGATGACCCACAAGATGCCGGCGGTCAGCACGATCAATGCGACCTCCGTCGCCAACGCCGCCGGCCGGCGCCACAACGGCACATCGCGCCACGCCTTGGCGGAGTTTTTCGGGGTGCGCAGCGGGGTCAGGCCGACTTCGCCGACCTCGTAAATTTCCATCGGCGTGGGCACGCCTTTGAAGCGCCAGCGGCCGTGGGATTTCCACAGGATGCGCTCGACCCGCTCGCCCAGTTCGCGCGCGGCGCGGTGTGTCAGCGATTCGGCCACGGCCGAGATCAGGATCTGCCCAGGCCGCGCCATCGACATCAGGCGTGCGGCGGTCGGTTTGGCCAGGCCTTCGACTTCCAGCGGTTTGGCGCCGATGCTCACCGCCTCGTCGCTGTTACGCCAGGTCAGCACTTCGCCGACATGCAGGCCTTGGCGTGCGCACAAAATGAGCGCGTGGGCATCGCTCATCGCCTTGAGCCCACGCGCGTAATCCAGCGCAAAGCCCAACCCGTCGATCGGGCGGTCGAACAACAGCAGCAAGCCGTCGGAGCGGTCGATCAGGCGGCCGCGCCACTGCTGCTGCAGCTTGACCACCAACCGATCGTGTTCGCGAAACAGCGCGGCGGCGGCGTTGTCGCCGATGCGTTCGACCAGTGCGGTCGAATCGCACAGGTCGGTGAGCAACAGGGTTCGCAGACGCGGCGCCTGCATCGCCTCCGACGACGCGTCCTTGCGTGCGTGGGTGCGGGCGCTCATGCCTTAGCGATGCCCCGGTGCAAGCGTGGTACCGGATGGCAGCGGTGCAAGCGCTTCGTGCATGGCCAACACATTGCCGCCCTGGCGCTTGGCTTCGTACAGCGCGCTGTCGGCGAGCGTGTACCAGTCGTTCCAGGCCGCATCGGCATCGATCATGCACAGGCCGACGCTCACCGAGCAGCCCTGCTCGCTCTGGCCGTTGCACAGGCGGGCCTCCACCGCGCGCACGATGCACTCGCCAATGTGGTGCACCAGTTCCGGGGTGCCTTGTGCGACCAGCACGCAGAATTCGTCACCGCCAAGACGGCAGGCAAGGTCGCCCTCGGCGATGACCGAACGCAACGCATGCGCCACGTTCTGCAACACGCGGTCGCCGGCAAGATGACCGAACTCGTCGTTGATGCGCTTGAAGCGGTCGCAGTCGATCAGGATCAGGCCGACGCCCGGCACGTTGCCGGCGCGTCGGCATTCCTGCAGATACAGCGCCAGACCGCGCCGGTTGTGCAACCCGGTCAGCTCGTCGGTACGGCTGAGTTCTTCGGTGTGGTTGAGCTGATGCGAGGTGACGTAGAGATTATCCAGCGCCGCTTCCAGATCGTGGTTGCGACGGCGCAGCTGGCGGATCAGCAACTGCTCGTTGTTGACCACGCGCACGATAGAGCGACGCAGGAAATGCGCCACCATCGAAGGGTCGTGGTCGACCAGGCGCTGAAAATCGTCGTGCGCCAGTTCGATCAGGCGGCTGTCCATGGATGCGCTGGCACCGGCACTGCGCGCATGATCGCCGATCAGCAGCCCGAGTTCGCCAAAAAATTCGCCCGGGCCCAGATGCTTGAGCATCAGATCCTCGCCGAAATCCAGGTCGATCTGGCCACTCACCACGATGAACATCTGCGTGCCGATCGCACCGCGCTCGAACAGCGCCTGGCCTGCCGCAAGCTCACGGGTACGGCCGAAACGGGCGAAAAACGCCAGTTCGTCAGCGGTCATCAACGCATGCAGCCCGTCCGAGAGCGTCTTGGCGACGCTTCCCGTCGGCTCGACTGCGCCTGCGGTGTTGTGGCAAGTCATCCTGTTTCCTTAGGCCGGCCTGCAACGTTAGCCCATGGACAAATCCTACAGGACCCCCTTGTTCAGCACCAGATCACACTTGTTCTCATTACAAAAGAGACGAATTGTCGGGTACTGCTTAAAAAAAAAGGGCCCGGTTTCCCGAGCCCTTCCCCCTCCCGGGGTGGCGAAACGTGGGCAGCCCGCTGCAGGCTAGGCCGCCTTCTCGCCGTGAAACTGTTCTTCTTCGGTAGAGCCGCGCAGCGCGGTGGTGGACGACTGCCCCTGCTGGATCGCCTGCGTCACCGCATCGAAGTAGCCGGTGCCCACTTCGCGTTGATGCTTGACCGCAGTGAAGCCCATTTCCGCCGCATCGAATTCGGCTTGTTGCAACTCGACGAAGGCGCTCATCTGGCGGCGCGCATAGCCGTGCGCCAGGTGGAACATGCCGTAGTTGAGCGCATGGAAACCAGCCAGGGTGATGAACTGGAATTTATAGCCATAGCTCGCCAGCTCGGTCTGGAATTTGGCAATGGTGGCATCGTCGAGATTCTTCTTCCAGTTGAAGCTGGGCGAGCAGTTATAGGCCAGCAACTTGCCTGGAAACTTGGCATGGATGGCCTGTGCAAATGCACGCGCGAATTCCAGATCCGGCTTGCCGGTCTCGCACCAGATCAGATCCGCATACGGTGCGTACGCCAACCCGCGGCTGATGGCTTGATCCAGCCCGTTGCGGGTTTTGAAGAAACCTTCGACGGTGCGCTCACCGGTAGTGAACGGCTGATCGTTGGCATCCACGTCGCTGGTGATCAGATCGGCCGCTTCGGCGTCGGTGCGTGCAATCAGCAGCGTCGGCACACCCAAGACATCGGCGGCCAGGCGCGCGGCGTTCAATTTTTCGATGGCTTCGCGCGTGGGCACCAGCACCTTGCCGCCCATGTGGCCGCACTTCTTGACCGATGCCAGCTGATCTTCGAAATGCACGCCGGCAGCGCCGGCTTCGATCATCGCCTTCATCAGCTCGAAGGCGTTGAGCACGCCGCCAAAACCGGCTTCGGCATCGGCCACGATAGGCTGCAGGAAGTCGATAGTGTCGTTACCTTCGGCATGATGCAGTTGATCCGCGCGCAGCAAGGTGTTGTTGATGCGCTTGACCACCGCCGGCACCGAATCGGCCGGGTACAACGACTGATCCGGATACATCTGCCCGGCCAGGTTGGCATCGGCTGCCACCTGCCAGCCGCTCAGATAGATCGCCTTCAAGCCGGCCTTGACCTGCTGCATCGCCTGGTTGCCGGTCAACGCGCCCAGGGCGTTGACGAACGGGGTGGCGTGCAACGAAGTC
The DNA here is from genome assembly GCF_001423585.1 of Xanthomonas sp. Leaf148. Classification (GTDB taxonomy): domain Bacteria; phylum Pseudomonadota; class Gammaproteobacteria; order Xanthomonadales; family Xanthomonadaceae; genus Xanthomonas. The sequence goes on from NZ_LMOP01000012.1 coordinate 389,743, forward strand.
CACAACTTGTCCGCGCCCAAGCGCGCCAACGAATGCTCCACATGCACGGTGCCGCGCAGGCGCACCACATCGGCGGCGGTGTAGTTGCGGGTGATGCCGGTCCAGCGCGGGTTGGTGGTCCAGTCCTGCTGCAGTTGTTCGGCGTTTTGCAGTGCGGTGCTCATCTTGCGTTCTCCTGAAGAGGGACGACGGATGGAACGAGGAAGAAACGGCATGCATGACACGGCATGCGGCATGGCGACGCCGTCGTTGCGCATGCGCGCAACGGGCGTGTACTGCGTGGAGGTGAGGAGTGCAGCGACAGCGTGCGAGGTGTCGCTGCAACGCAGTGATTAATCGATCAGTTGGTACGCCGGCACGGTGAGAAAGTCCGCCAGTTCATCGGCCCGGCTGAGCTCTTCCAGCAACGCAATGGCTTCATCGATTCGCGCTGCGCCGGGGAGTGCCGTGGTTGTGCCCAAGCGTGCCGGCAATGCGCGCAAGGTTGCCTGCAGCAGCTGTTGATCGATGGCGGTGCCGTCGTCCAGATGCTGGCCGTGATGCAGCCACTGCCACAGCTGCGCGCGGCTGATTTCGGCGGTGGCGGCGTCTTCCATCAGGTTGTGGATCGGCACGCAACCGTTGCCGTCCAGCCAGGCCGCCAGATACCGCACGCAGACTTCGACATTGCCTTCGAAACCGGCGCGGGTGACGCTGCCGGCGGACGGTGCGATCAACATGTCGCGCGTCACCTGCACATCGTTGCGCAACACATGCTGCTGATGCGCGGTGGGCATGTGCTCGTCGAAGAGTTTCATCGCCACCGGAATCAAGGCCGGATGCGCCACCCAAGTGCCATCGTGGCCGGCGGTGACCTCGCGCAGCTTGTCGGCGCGCACGCGGGCCATGGCCTGCTCGTTGGCGGCCTCGTCGTGGTTGATCGGAATCTGCGCGGCCATCCCGCCCATCGCATGCGCGCCGCGGCGGTGACAGGTCTTGATCAGCAGTTCCGAATACGCCTTCAAAAACGGCTGGGTCATGGTGACCTGGCCACGCTCCGGCAACACGCGGTCGCGGTGCGCACGAAAGGTCTTGAGATACGAAAAGATGTAGTCCCAGCGCCCGCAATTGAGCCCGACGATACGCTCGCGCAGCGCGTGCAAGATCTCGTCCATCTCGAACACCGCCGGCAGCGTTTCGATCAGCACGGTGACCTTGATCTGCCCATGCGGCAGACCCAGCATCGCCTCGATATGCGCCAGCGCGGTGTCCCACAGCGCGGCTTCTTCCATGCTCTGCAACTTGGGCAGATACAGGTACGGGCCGCGGTCCTTGGCCAACAGTGCGCGGCCGTTATGAAAGGCGAACAGTGCCGCATCGAACAGGCCGCCGGCCAGCGGCTGGCCATCGATGTGGACGTGTTTTTCGTCCAGGTGCCAACCGCGCGGGCGGACGATCAGCACCGCACGCTCGGCTTCGGGGCGCAACGCGTAGTGCTTGCCATTGGGCGCATCGAAGGTCAGCTCGCCGCGCACGGCGGCGGCCAGGGTGCGCTGGCCGGCCAGCAGGTTGCGCCAGGTCGGCGCGGTGGAATCCTCGAAGTCGGCCATGAACACCTTGGCACCGGAGTTCAGTGCGTTGATGACCATCTTGGGGTCGGTCGGGCCGGTGATCTCGACGCGGCGGTCCTGCAGCGCCGCCGGCAGCGCGGCCACGCGCCAGTCGCCCTCGCGGATGGCGCGGGTGTCGGCACGGAAGTCCGGTAGTTGACCGGCATCGAAGGCGGCCTGGCGGGCACGTCGCTGGGCCAGACGCTGCTGGCGGCCAGGCTCGATCGCCCGATGCAGCGACACCAGCAGCGCCAGCGCGGCCGGCGGCAGCAGCTCCGCCTGCCCTGCGACCTGGGTGGTCAGCGACAGACCGGGCGTGGCGTGGGCGGTGGGACGTGAAGCGAAAGCGGTGGCAGACATGTGGAGGTCCTTGTGCATCCGGACCTGCACCGTGCGCCCCCACCAACTATTTGACAAAGCAGTTTTATCAATGCTGTAAATAAGCTGGACTTATACTTACGCTGGAAGCCTGCTCGACATGGCGCCAACCCCTCGATTTTCCTATAAATCCGACCGCCTCAAGCCGCTGCGTGCGTTCTGTCAGACGGTCCGTCTGGGCTCGGTCTCACGGGCTGCTGAGGCGCTATACGTCAGCCAGCCGGCGGTGACGCTGCAATTGCAGGCGCTGGAGCGCGACCTGGGGGTGGCCTTGTTCGAGCGCTCCGGGCGACGCCTGGCGCCCAGCCGGGAGGGACAGTTGCTGTACGACATGGCACTGCCGCTGGTGGAAAGCCTGGACGGCCTGGAGGCGAGCTTCCGCGAAAAAGTGCGCGGGCTGGATGCCGGCGAGCTCAACATCGCCGCCAACAGTTCCACCATCCTGTATCTGCTGCCACGCATCGTGGCGAACTTTCGCGCCCGCCACCCGGATGTGCGGCTGACCCTGCACAACGCGATCAGCGCCGACGGCACCGACCTGTTGCGCGAGGATGCGGTGGACCTGGCGGTCGGCTCGATGCTGGATGTGCCGGCCGATCTCAACTACGCGCCGGTGTATCGCTTCGAGCAGCTGTTGATCACCCCGCCCGATCACCCGCTGGCGCACAAGGCCACGGTGTCGCTGCAGGATCTCTCGCCCTATCCGTTGATCCTGCCACCACGTCGGCAGGTGACCTATCGCCTGGTCGACCTGATTTTTCAGCAGGCGCGCGTGCCGTACACGGTGGCGCTGGAAGTGGGCGGCTGGGAAGTGATCAAGCAGTACGTGGCGATGGGCATGGGCATTTCCATCGTCACCGCGATCTGCGTGACCGATGCCGATCGCGACAAGCTGGCAACGCGCTCGCTCAAGGAATACTTCCCCACCCGCAGCTATGGCGTGGTGGTACGCAAGGGCAAGTATCTATCGCCGCAGGCACGCGCGTTTATCGAATTGATCCAGCCGGATCTGTTTACGCCGCGCGGGTATGACGAGAGTGGCGATTCGGAGCGCTAGCAACATCGCTCTCGCAGCGAGCGATAACTGATTTAACGCCCCCCCGCGCACCGTCGCCTTCGCACCGTGCCGGACGCTGATACTGCGCAGTAGCGTGACAACAAAGCATGCACGAAACCGTTGCACAGGCGATGAGTTGCGTGGCCTTACCCAGGAGCCCCGTGTACGTCGGCAGTGCGCGCTCGCAAGCGTCATTTAGATGACAACAATGCGCGCTTGTTAACGCCTGCCCGTGTGCACAGGCACAGCTGAAGACCAACAACTAGAGCGCCTTGGTCAGATGCGTGCGGACAGCGCGAATGAATCGAAGTGTGCGGGCAGCAGTGCCGATTGCAGGCACCGCCCACGCCGCCCGATGGACGCGAAGCCGTGTTGCCTGCGGCACTTACTCGCGCCCGTAAAGCCCCAGAAACATCTCCACCGCCGACTCGGCCACCTGCGCTTGCTGGGCGGGCGACAGCGGCGGCTGCCCCATCGCCAACTGCGGCCAGAACGCGAACCCCTTCACCAGCGCCTGCAATTGCTGCGAGGCGAATTCCGCATCGACCGCTGCCAGGCGGCCATCGGCCAGCGCGGCGCGCAGCCAGGTGGTGGTGCCCTCTTCCTTGCTGCCCAGTTGCGCCAGCAGGGCGCGCGCGCGTTCGGGCGAGTGGATGCATTCGGCAATCGCCACGCGCGACAGATCGATAAAGGCGGCATCGTCGAGCAGCCGCAGCTTTTGCTGCAGCAATTGCGTCAACTGCGTGCGCAATGATTGGTCGGGGCGATAAACCAGACTCACTGCCTCGGCACTGCGTTGCCACAGCCCGCGCAGGATCTCGCCGAACAACGCGTCCTTGCTGGAGAAATGGTTGTAGACGGTGCGCTTGGACACGCCCGCCGTCGCGGCCACGCGGTCCATGCTAGTGGCCTCGAACCCGTGCTGGCTGAATTCGGCGATGGCCGCTTCGAGAATGGCGTGGCGCTTGCGGTCGGTAAGCCGCTGCGGTGCCGGCGCTGCGTCGGATGAACTGGACATGGTGCAATGTTACACCGAGCAGTTTACATTCCCAAAATAAAACTACACTGTGTAGTGTAACTAAAGCGCCGGTACCGCCGGTTCGCCCGCCCCCAACGATGGATAGCGTCGTGCTCACCCAGTCCCGCCACCTGCCACCTACCGCTTCGCATGCCGCCTCGCCGCAGTTCCGCAACGGCCGGTTCCGCAACGCACTGCCCACCCGCTTGAGTCAGCCCGGTGTGTTGGCTGGCCTGCGCCTGCTGTGGGAGGTGCTGTTCAACAAGCCCGCGCACACGGTGCCGTCGCAGGCGCTGCCGGTGCTGCCACTGAGCGCGGCGCAGCTGCGCGACGCGCCCGACCATAGCCTGTTCCGGCTGGGCCATTCCACGGTGCTGATGAAACTGCGTGGCGGCCTGTGGTTGACCGACCCGGTGTTCTCCAAGCGCGCCTCGCCGTTCGCGTTTGCCGGCCCCAAGCGCTTCCATGCGCCGCCGATCGCGCTGGACGACCTGCCGCCGCTGGCCGGCGTGCTGTTGTCGCACAACCACTACGACCATCTGGACCGCGCCACCATCCGCGCCCTGGCCGACCGCGTCGGTGTATTCGTCGCGCCGCTGGGCGTGGGCGATCTGCTGGTGCGCTGGGGTGTGGACCCGGGCAAGGTGCGGCAGCTGGATTGGTGGCAATCGGTGGACGTAGGTGGCCTGACCCTCACCGCCACGCCGTCGCGGCATTTTTCCGGCCGCGGCCTGTTCGACCGCGACCGCACGCTGTGGTGCTCGTGGGCGATCCAGGACGCCGATCTGCGGGTGTTCTTCAGCGGCGACGGCGGCTATGGCCCGCACTTCAAGACGATCGGCCAGCGTCTGGGGCCGTTCGATGTGGCGCTGATCGAAAACGGCGCCTACGACCAGATGTGGCCGGACGTGCACATGCAACCGGAGCAGAGCCTGCAGGCGTTTATCGATATCGGCGGCCGTACCTTGCTGCCGATCCACAACGGCACCTTCGATCTGGCCATGCATGTCTGGTCCGAGCCGCTGGAACGCATCGTGGCGCTGGCAGCGGCCGCGAACGTCGCGCTGGCCACCCCGCACATGGGCGAACGGGTGGATTTACGCAGCCCGGCCACCGGCGAGCGCTGGTGGCGCACGCTGCCCGAAACGCTGGCGTTGGCGCAATGAGCGGCTGGACCCTGGCCGACATGCCACCGCAGCGCGCAAAAGTGGCCGTCATCACCGGCGCCAGCGTGGGCGGGCTGGGCTATGAGACCGCGCTGGCGTTGGCCGGTGCCGGCGCCAGCGTGGTGCTGACTGCGCGCAACGCCGACAAGGGCGAAGCCGCACGGCAGGCGCTGCTCGCCGTGCATCCGCACGCCACGGTGCGCGTGGAAACGCTGGACCTTGCACACCTGGCATCGGTGCGCGCGTTCGCCGAGCGACTTGGCGCGCGCCAGCAATGGGTGGACCTGCTGATCAACAACGCCGGTGTGATGGCGCCGCCGCAGCGGCAGACCACCGCCGACGGAATGGAGCTGCAGTTCGGCAGCAATTATCTGGGGCATTTCGCGCTGACCGCGCAGCTGCTGCCGCTGCTGCGCGCGGCAGCGGCGCCACGTGTGGTCAACCTGTCGAGTCTGGCGCATCGCAGTGCCCGCATCGATTTCGATGATCTGCAGACCGCACGCCCGTATCGGCCGTGGAAGGCGTATGGCCAGTCCAAGCTGGCGATGTTGATTTTCAGCATGGAACTGCAGCGGCGCAGCGACGCGCAGGGCTGGGGCCTGCGCGCCATCGCCGCGCATCCCGGTCTGGCGCGTACCGCCCTGATCGCAAACGGACCGGCGGCTGGTGGTCGCCGCACCGCAATCGGTGCAGCGACCGCGCTACTGGGGCCTTACATCAGCCACTCCGCGGCCGCTGGCGCGCTCCCCACGTTGTATGCCGCCACCGACCCGCAGGCACAGGGCGGCGGGTACTACGGCCCGGATGGCCTGTTCGAACTCAAGGGCGCCCCCGGCCCGGCCACCATCGCCCGCCAGGTCCACGACCGGCAGGTGGCAACGCGCTTGTGGGAAACCTCCTGCACGCTGGCGGATGTGGCGCTCTGATCACGACGCGCTGCAGACGGTTGCGCATCGGCTGCGCGTGTTCGCCTGCAGGCCCGCACGCGCTGCGCGGGCACTGCTGCGCCAGTGCCTACAGCCGGTTCCACTCCAGGCCTTCGCCGCGCCGGTAATACACCGCCACTGCCTTGCCGTACACCGCCGAGGCATCGACAAAACCGAAATAGCGCCCATCCAGGCTATCGCCGCGGTGGTCGCCCACCGCCAATACCTTGCCGGCCGGCACGCGGACATCGTGCAGATCCGGCCCACCGCCGGCATCCAGATTCAGGTGCGCAATGCGCGCACCGAAGCGCTCGCGCTCACCCTCGTCATCGATCTGCAGCGGTTGGCCGTTGATGGATAAATGCCCATTGCGCAGATCCACACGGTCGCCTGCCACGGCCACCACGCGCTTGATCAACCGCGTGCCATCGCGCGGCGAATCGAACACCGCCACATCCCCACGCTGCGGTCGGTCGCCATCGATGACGATGCGGTTGCTCAGCGGCAATCGCCAGCCGTAGGCGTGCATATCCACCACCACGCGATCGCCCGGCTGCAAGGTCGGCTGCATCGAGCCGCTGGGCACCTGGTAATGATTGGCAAACGAGGAGCGCGCAGCGGTCAGCAAGACCAGCATGACCAGTAGCGGCAGCAGTTCCTTGCGCGACCACTGTGCGGCGCGCTGAAGGCGGGAGGTGGGATGCGATGGGTGCATGGGAGATCTGTCGGGTGGTCGGCAGCCGGCTTGGCGCTCCGACGATGCGCCTGGGCGATGGGCTGTGGAAGTGACGAAAGACATGGCAAGGGCCGTTGTTGCGTGTGGGGACTTGCGCGAGTAAGCAAACGTGTTTCACCAGCCGGTGGCCGATCGAGCAACAACGAAACACGTCCTCAGCCCGTTGCGCTGCGACAGGTTCGCAATCTGCGGGATACATTTTTATCAGGGACGTGCATGTTGCTTACAAAAAAACCTCGCGCATCCATGCACGCCGCCCTGCGGGTTGTCACTACCGGACTTGCCGCTGCGGCATGGGGATTGAGAAGCCAATGGCGAAAACAACAGCAACAGCAACAACCGTAGGTTTACTGCACCTTCCCGATTGCGCTAACGCAAACGGGATGGCACAAGGGCCATCCCGTTTCGTCTACTGCAAGCGCTCACCGGTGCAAACAAAGCCACCCAAACGCATCGCTTATTCCGTCAACCCACGATTTTCCAGAAATGCATTGACGCTGGGATCCTTGCCGCGGAAATCGCGGTACAGCGTGGCCGGATCGACGGTGTTGCCGCGTGAGAGGATCTTGGCGCGGAAAATATCGCCGTTCTTGCGGTTCAAGCCACCATTTTCTTCGAACCATTCGAAGGCATCGTCGTCGAGCACTTCCGACCAGAGGTAGGCGTAATAGCTGGCTGCATAACCCATCTCCCAGATATGGTTGAAATAGCTGCTGTGATACCGCGGCGGCACGTCAGCCATGTCCAGCTTGAAGCGCTTGAGCGCATCGGTCTCGAACCGGCCCACGTCCTGCAAGGGTGCGTCGGCCGGCAAGGTGTGCCAGGCCAGATCGAGCAGCGATGCCGACAGGGTCTCGGTGATCGTGTAGCCGCTATTGAAGCTCTTGGCCTTCTTGATCTTTTCCACCAGCTCGGCCGGCATCACTGCGCCAGTTTGATAATGCTTGGCATAGTTGGCGAAGACCTTCGGATCGGAGGCCCAGTGCTCGTTGAACTGCGAGGGAAACTCCTTGAAGTCGCGCGGCGTTTTGGTTCCGGAAATCCCCGCGTAGGTCACCTTGGAGAACATGCCGTGTAGCGCGTGGCCGAACTCATGGAACACCGTGGTGACGTCGTCGAAACTCAGCAACGCCGGCTGGCCGGCAGCGGGCTTGGTGAAGTTGCAGACGTTGTAGACCACCGGCTTGGCGCCGGTCAGCCCGCTCTGATCGACGAATGATCCCATCCACGCGCCACCGGACTTGCTGTCGCGTTTGAAGTAGTCGGTGTAGAACAGCGCCATCGAGGTGCCGTCTGCATCGAACACCTCGTATACCTTCACGTCCGGATGGTAGGTGGGAATGTCGGTGCGCTGCTTGAAGGTGATGCCGTACAGCTGGGTGGCCGCATAAAAAACGCCGTTCTGCAGCACGTTATCCAGTTCGAAATACGGCTTGATCTGCGACTCGTCCAGATCGTACTTGGCCTTGCGTACCTGCTCGGCATAGAAATCCCAGTCGGAAGCGGCCAACTTGAAACCGCCTTTCTGGGCATCGATGACTTTCTGAATCTCGGCTGCTTCGCGGCGCGTCTTGGCCGTGGCCGCCGGCACGGTGTCGGTCAGCAGCTTTAGCGCCGCATCCGGGGTCTTGGCCATCTGGTCGTTCAGTACGTAAGCGGCATAGCTGTCGTAGCCCAACAGCCTGGCGCGTTGAGCGCGCAACTGCGCCAGTCGCTGGACCACCTTGCGCGTGTCGTTGTCATCGCCCTGTTCGGTGCGCTTCTGCGAAGCCTGCATGATCTGCGCACGCAACGCACGATCCTTCAAAGAGGCGAGAATGGGCTGCTGGGTGGTGTTCTGCAAGGTCAACAGATACTTGCCGTCGAGCTTGCGCTGCTTGGCGGCATCGGCGGCGGCGGCGATATCGCCCTCGCTCAAGCCAGCCAGCCGGGCCTTGTCGTCCACAACCACCGCAGCGGCGGCCGTGGCAGCCACCAGCTTTGCGTGGAATTGCGTGGACAGCGTGGTTTCCTCCACATTGAGCTTGCCCACGGTGATCTTGTCGGCATCGGACAACAGCGCGCCGGATGCGACGAACCCTTTGTATGTGATCTCGACCAGGCGCTTTTGCTCCGGATTGAGCTTCATCGCATCGGACTGGTCATGCACCGCCTTGATGCGCGCAAACAGCTTGGGATCCAGAATAACTTCATTATTATGCGCCGCCAGCTTGGGCCCAAGCTCCTCCTGGATTTTCTCGCGTGCCGAATTGGTATCGGCAGAGATCACCCCGGAGAAAATATCCGACACGCGCGACAGTACCTCGCCGCCGCGATCAAATGCTTCGATGGTGTTTTCGAACGTCGCCGGCTCGGGGTTGGCGGTGATCTTGCGCGCGTCCGCAAGTTCCAGACGCATACCTTCCTCGAAGGCAGGCAGATAATCGCTGTCCTGGATTTTGTCGAATGGCGGCGCCTTGAACGGCAGCGTGCTGGCGGTCAACAACGGATTGGACCTGGCCACAGAAGACTGGCTGGTGGCGGTATTGCCGGTCGTGGTCGCGGGCTGCGTATCCGGCGCTTCTTTTCCGGAACAGGCAGCCAGCGCCAGGGTAATGGCAGCTGCCAGAATGAGGGTACGCGACATGGAGTATGGAATTCCTGAGTGATCACAGCAGCCGGCAACGTTAATCGGTTTTCCGGCATCGGGCATGTGCTGCCGAACTGATCGGCATGGCGGGGTTAAGGACAGCGCTTGCTGTTGCAGAAGATGCAATGACCTCATTGAAGGCGATAGGGCAGGGATAGTGCCCATGCGCAATGGCCGATGACTTGGCGAGAGCGAATGACTGGCGATAAAAACGAAACGGGATGGCACCGCCATCCCGTTTCGTTCACCGATTAAGGATTGCCGATCACCCGGCCAACCCACGGTTTTTTAGCAGTGCCTTGACGCCTGGATCCTTGCCACGAAAATCGCGATACAGCTGACTCACATCCACCGAATTACCAGGCGCGAGAATCTTGGCGCGGAAGAGATCCCCATTTTTCCGCGTCAAACCGCCGTTCTCGCTGATCCACTCGAACGCGTCATCGTCGATGACCTCCGACCAGAAGTACGCGTAGTAACTCGCCGCATAACCACGGCTCCAGATATGGTCGAAATAACTGGCGCCATAGCGTGGCGGAACCTCAGGCAGGTCAACCTTGTAACGCTTCAGCGTGTCGGCCTGCATGGCACTCACATCCTGCATCTCTGCGGTCGCTGGTTGGCCATGCAAGGCCAGGTCCACGATCTGCGCCGAGAGTGACTCGGTCATCAGATACCCGCTGTTGAAGGTCTTTGCATTCTTCAGCTTCTTCACCAGCGCCTCCGGCATCGCCTCGCCGGTCTTGTAGTGCTTTGCGTAGTGCGCGAAAACAGATGGGTCGGTCGCCCAGTGCTCATTGAACTGCGAGGGGAATTCGGAAAAATCTCGCGGCGTAGCGGCGCTATCCAACGAGGAATACTTCACTGTCGACAACATGTAGTGCAGCGCATGGCCGAACTCGTGAAACATCGTGGTGACTTCTTCCATGCTTAGCAACGCAGCCTGCCCATCGGCCGGCTTGCTGAAGTTACACACGTTATAGATCACCGACTTGGCGCCAGTGAGTCCGTTGCGCTGGACCAAGGAGCCTGCCCACGAACCACCGGACTTGCTCTCCCGCTGGAAATAGTCCGTGTAAAACAGCGCCAACGAGGTACCGTCTACATCGAAGACTTCGTAGACCTTTACGTCTGGGTGATAGGTCGGGATGTCGGTGCGCTGCTTGAAGGTGATCCCGTACAGCTGTGTGGCCGCATAGAAGACGCCATCATTGAGCACGGTATCCAAGGCGAAATACGGCTTGATCTGCGATACGTCCAGATCGTACTTGGCCTTGCGCACCTGCTCGGCATAAAAATCCCAATCCGACGCAGCCAACGTAAAACCGCCATGCTGCGCATCGATCAGCGCCTGGATCTGTGCCGCTTCCCGGCGTGCCTTGGCCGTGGCGGCGGGCACCGTGTCGGTCAGCAGTTTCAGTGCCACCTGCGGCGTTCTGGCCATCTGGTTGCGCAGGCTGTAGGCCGCATAGCTGTCGTACCCAAGCAGGCTGGCACGCTGCGCACGCACCTGCAACAAGCGCTTGATGGTGTCACGCGTATCGTTGGCATCGCCCTGCTCGGCGCGTTTTTCCGAGGCCTGCAGTATCTGCGCACGCAATGCGCGATCCTTCAACGAAGACAGCACCGGTTGCTGCGTGGTGTTTTGCAGACTCAGAAGATATTTGCCCTCAAGTTTGCGCGCCTTGGCAGCAGCGGCGGCGGCAGCGATATCGCCCTCGCTCATGCCGTCGAGCTTTGTCTTGTCGTCCACCACCACCGCAGCGGCCAAAGCCGCGGCCGTCAATTTATTGTGGTACTGGGTGGTGAGGTTGGTCTCTTCCAAGTTGAGCTTGCGCAAGGTGGCTTTGTCTGCATCGGAAAGCTGCGCTCCGGCCTTGATGAAGCTGTCATAGCCGTGCTCGAGCAGGCGCAGCTGTTCCGGCGTCAGTGCGAGCGTATCGCGCCGATCGTAAAGGGTCTTGAAGCGTGCAAACAGCTTCGCATCCAGTGCGATCTCATCGCCGAGGGTGGCCAGCTTGGGGCCGATGTCTTCATCGATTTTCTGCCGCGCAGCGTTGGTATCGGCAGTTGAAATGCCTAAGAAGATGTTGGAGACATAGGCGAGTGTTGCGCCGCTGCGTTCCAGCGCCTCAACCGTGTTCTCAAAGGTGGGTGGCTCCGGGTTTTCGGTAATGCCGTGCAACTCGTGCCGGACCTGGCGAATGCCTTCTTCAAAGGCCGGCAGATAATCGCTGTCGCGAATCTTGTCAAATGGCGGCGCCTGAAATGGCAGCGTGCTGGGCACAAGCAGCGGATTGGACGCCAGATCCGCAGATGTGGTGGCCGGTGTCGCGGCACCTGCGGCGGCAGGTGTGGTGCCCGGGGAATTCTTTTCCGAACATGCGGCCAGCGCAAAGGTGACCGCAGCAGCCAGAATAAGTGAACGTCGCATGGTGTAGTGATCCTGCAGAACATGTAACCGGACACAGGACGGATGCCTCGACGTCCGGCATCGGCCCTGAATGAGCAGAGCGCCACAGCTGCACTACTGCGCGTTGGCTGTCGCCAAGTATCTGGGCGATGCCTGCATGACATCCGGCAGGAACGGAATCGGCGGCCTTGAAAACGAAACGGGATGGCACCGCCATCCCGTTTCGTTCACCGATTAAGGGTTGCCGATCACTCGGTCAAACCGCGATTCTCCAGCAGCGCCTTGACGCTGGGATCCTTGCCGCGGAAATCGCGGTACAGCGTAGCAAGATCCACGGTGTTACCACGCGAGAGAATCTTGGCGCGGAAAATATCGCCGTTCTTGCGGTTCAATCCGCCGTTTTCCTTGAACCATTCGAAAGCGTCGTCGTCGAGCACTTCCGACCAGAAATACGCGTAATAGCCGGCCGAATAACCGCCGCCCCAGATGTGGTCGAAATAGCTGCTGCGGTAGCGCGGCGGCACTTCGGCCAGGTCCACCTTGAAGCGCTTGAGCGCATCGGCTTCGAACTTGCTCACGTCCTGCAACGGCGCATCCGCCGGCTGGGTGTGCCAGGCCAGATCCAGCAGCGCTGCCGACAGATATTCGGTGGTGGCGTAGCCGCTGTTGAAGGTCTTGGCCTTCTTGATCTTTTCCACCAGTTCGGCCGGCATCACTGCGCCGGTTTGATAATGCTTGGCGTAGTTGGCGAAGACCTTCGGATCGGACGCCCAGTGCTCGTTGAACTGCGAGGGGAATTCCACAAAATCGCGCGAGGTGCTGGTGCCGGCGATCGAGGGATACTTCACCTTGGAGAACATGCCATGCAGCGCGTGGCCGAACTCATGGAACAGCGTGGTGACGTCGTCGAAGCTCAGCAACGCCGGCTGGCCGGCAGCGGGCTTGGTGAAGTTGCAGACGTTGTAGACCACCGGCTTGGTGCCGGTCAGGCCGTCCTGTTCGACGAACACGTCCATCCACGCGCCACCGGACTTGCTGTCGCGCTTGAAGTAGTCGGTGTAGAACAACGCCATGGAGGTGCCGTCGGCATCGAAGACTTCGTACACCTTCATGTCGGCGTGGTAGGTCGGGATGTCGGTGCGCTGCTTGAAGGTGATGCCGTAGAGCTGGGTGGCCGCATAGAAAACGCCGTTCTGCAGCACGTTATCCAGTTCGAAATACGGCTTGATCTGCGACTCGTCCAGATCGTACTTGGCCTTGCGCACCTGCTCGGCGTAAAAGTCCCAATCGGAGGCGGCAAGCTTGAAATCGCCGGTCTTGGCATCGGCACGCTGCGCGTCGATGACCTTCTGCATCTCGCCCACTTCGCGGCGCGCCTTGGCAGTGGCCGCCGGCACGGTGTCGGTCAGCAGCTTCAGCGCCGCTTCCGGAGTCTTGGCCATCTGGTTGCCCAGGCTATAAGCGGCGTAATTGTCGAAGCCGAGCAACTTGGCTTTTTGTGCACGCAGCTGCGCCAGACGCTGGATGGTCTGGCGGGTGTCGTTGGCATCGCCCTTTTCTGCACGGGTTTCGGAAGCCTTCAACACCTCGGCACGCAGCGCGCGATCTTTCAACGACGCCAGTACCGGCTGCTGGGTCGTGTTCTGCAAGGTCAGAAGATACTTGCCATCGAGCTTGCGTGCCTTGGCGGCATCGGCGGCGGCGGCAATATCGCCTTCGCTCAGGCCGTCGAGTTTGGCCTTGTCATCGACCACCACTGCACCGGCAGCGGAGGCTGCAACCAGACGCGTATGGAACTGGGTGGATAGCGTGGTTTCTTCCACGTTGAGCTTGCGCAGGCTGTCCTTGTCGGCATCGGAGAGCTGCGCGCCAGCGCGCACCAGGTCTTCGTAATCATGCTCGACCAGACGCTTTTGTTCCGGCTCCAGGTTCAGCGTGTCGCGCTGGTCGTACAGGGTTTTGACGCGCGCGAACAGCTTCGGGTCGAGGTTGATCTCGTCCTTGTGCGCGGCCAGCTTGGGCGCGATCTCTTCCTGGATTTTCTGGCGTGCGTCGCTGGTATCGGCCTGCACCAGCCCGAAGAAGATGCGCGACACGCGCGTCAGCGTTTCGCCACTGCGCTCCATCGCTTCGATGGTGTTGTCGAAGGTGGGCGCTTCGGTGTTGTCGGCGATCTTGCGCACGTCGGCCAGATGCAGGCGCATGCCTTCTTCGAACGCGGGCAGGTAATCGCTGTCCTTGATCTTGTCGAACGGCGGCGCCTGGAACGGCAGGGTGCTGGCGCTCAACAACGGGTTCGGCGCAGCGTCGGCGGCCGGGGTGGTGGTCTTTTCGGGCACGGTGGTGGACTCCTTACCGGATGGCTCTTTTCCAGAACATGCGGCCAGTGCCAGGGTGATGGCGGCGGCCAGAACGACGGTACGCGACATGGCGTGTGATTCCTGAGTGGGTACGGCAGCCGATCACGCTAGCGGGTTTGCGCGGTGCTGGCATGTGCCGTTGGATTGGATGGATGCAGCGGTTTGGGGACGGTGCAGGCAAGCGCGCAGCCGCAGGCTCGGCACGCCTGGCCGGTGTGAGCGACACGGTGCAGCAGGGGGTTTTGCGGCTTTCCTGGGTTCGATCGCGAGATAGCACTCAGTCGAAACGGTAAGCGGGTCCGGGACCCGGCCGACCCCGTCCGTCAGAGCGTCTCGTCCTTGAAGATCGCCACATGCGGGCTGCCGTCGGCGCCGATCCAGCCGCGGTACATGCCTTCGGTATTGAACGGGAAGGCGATGTTGCCTTGCGCATCCAGCGCAATGGCACCGCCATCGCCGCCTGCCTTGGGAATCTGCTGATCGATGACCGCATCGGCCGCCTGTTGCAGCGACTGCCCGGCGTATTTCATGCGCGCACAGATGTCGTAGGCCGCCACCGCACGGATATAGAACTCGCCCCAGCCAGTGCCGGACACCGCGCACTGCGCATTGGCATAGGTGCCGGCGCCGATGATGGGCGCGTCGCCGACACGGCCGTAACGCTTGTTGGTCATGCCGCCGGTGGACGTGCCGGCAGCCAGATGGCCGTCGCGATCCAGCGCGAGCGCGCCGACGGTGCCGAAGTGCTTCGCGGTTTCCAGGTCGAGCGCGGCCTGTGCCTGGCGGTCGCCGCTTTCGGCCTTGAGCGCTTTTTGCAGTTGTTGCCAACGCTTGTCGGTACGGAAATAGCTGGGCTCGACCAAGGTGACACCCTGCTCGCGCGCAAACTGCTCGGCACCGTCGCCGACCAGCATCACGTGCTTGGAACGGTCCATGACGCTGCGCGCCAGCAGAATCGGGTTCTTGACCGTGTGCACGCCGGCAATCGCGCCGGCCTTGCCGCTGGCGCCATCCATGATTGCCGCATCCAACTCGTTCTTGCCGTCGTGAGTGAACACCGCACCGCGCCCGGCGTTGAACTGCGGCGCGTCCTCCAGCACGGTGATGGTGGCGGCCACCGCATCCACCGCGCTGCCGCCGCGCGTCAACACCGCATGGCCGGCACGCAGCGCGCGTTGCATCGCCTCACGTGCCTGCGCTTGTTCGTCGGGCGAAAGACTGGATTTTTCCACGCCCGCGCCCCCATGGATCACCAGCATCGGCGTGGCGGCCAGCGCGGGGCCGGCACAGAGCAGTAGTGAGAGGCATAGCGCGCGAGCGGACGAAGCGATCATGGTGTTTCCTCACTGCAAGTTGGTTGAGTGACCAGGTGGTGTCGGGCATGGCGGCAAGCGCGATCAGCGAAGGCGGGTTCGACATATTCGCCAATGCCGGTGCGCTCTATCGGCTGCGCGGTGGGGTCGCACTAACACCGGGTGATAGCCGAAAATCAGGAGTTAGCTGATCCGCAAAGTAAATTAGGCTCGAATGAACTGTTGAGCGTCACCAAGTGGAACTCCTTGCTACCTCTAAACGCGCCCACACCTCTGGTGTGCCGCTCTTCCACACGCCGCCAAGTAAATGACGAAATGCCGGATTACGGCGTGCCTCCAGCTCGATTCGCTCAATATAGTCGAGCCCGGAATCATGAATTAGATCTTCAAGTGGCCCAGCCGCGAGCACGCCAATCACGGAATCGGGAGGATTCTTGCCCAGGACTGCGAGAATCGTGCTCCAAGATTCATCACTGCCTGGAGCATCCATGAATCTTTTAACCGCCCACCAAAGCGGGTGGTTTTCGTTTGTGCCCGCGCCATCTTGCTGAAAGGCGATGTACGCCGATGCCCAAGTTTCAATGTCCATCAGCCCTCCATACCGCTTTACATAAGTTGGGAGACCCTGAGCAACTTTTCGGCTGCTCTCCCGCCCCTCACAACGTATCGCGATGCTTACCGCGCCACGGCCGGTACCAGGTGCGAATGGCGGCGATGTCGGCGGCCATGTCGGTGCCGGTCCAGAACGGTTCGCCGATGCCCACGGTCTTGCTGGGGTAGTCGAAATACACCGGCAGGATCGGCACCTTGGCGTCGGACGCGATCTTCCAGAAACCGGCCTTCCACTGCTCCACACGCTTGCGCGTGCCTTCGGGGGTGATCACGTACCACATCTGTTCGGAGTTGCGGATCAACCGCACCGCCTGGCCGATGGTGCCCTGCGGCGAGCTGCGGTCCAGCGGGATGGCGCCCAGCTTGCGCAGCAGCGGCCCCAGCGGCCACCAGAACAGCTGCGCCTTGCCCAGCACGCGCACATCGAAGCCGAGCGCGAACTTGGCGGCAAAGCCCACAAAGCCATCCCAGTTGGACGAGTGCGGCGCCACGATCATCACCAACTTGGGCTCGTCGGGCAGCCGCCCAAGCAGCCGCCAGCCGGTCAGGCGCAGAGCGGTACGGCCCAACCAGCGGCCGAAGCGACCGTGCGCACGCGGCATTCTGGGCGGGGTTGACTGCAGCAGGATGTTGGCCTGTGTGACCGGCGGCAACGATGGGTCGGTGTGACTCACGCTTACTCCCAGTGGGACGCAGAGCGTCCACGCTTGATATGGCTGCGCTCACGCTTGGCATCCAGCCGCCGCAGCTTGGCACCGTGACTCGGTTTGGTAGCGACCCGACGCTTGGGCACCGACAGGCATGCACTGATGATCTCGGCCAGCCGCTCGCGCGCATCGTCGCGGTTGCGGTCCTGGGTGCGAAAGCGCTGCGCGTCGATCACCAGCACGCCCTCGGCGGTCATGCGGCGGTCGCGACGCGACAACAGCCGCGCACGCAACGGCTCGGGCAGCGAGGGCGACCCCGCCACGTCGAAACGCAGTTCCACCGCGGTGGACACCTTGTTGACGTTCTGCCCGCCCGCGCCGCTGGCGCGCACGAAGCGTTCGACGAGTTCGCTGGGCGGAATCGTCAGGCTGGGGGTGATCTGGATCGGGTCGCTGGCCATTAGCCCGCGATTGTATCGGCAGCGGCGTGGACGCGCGCGCGAACGCCAGCTTCCCGTATCCTGCGGCCGGTTCCCCGATCGCAGGATGCTCCGATGACACCTCATTCGTTCGCCGCCGCAGGCGCGCTTGCCCGCCGCCTGCTGCTGCTCGCCCTGCTGGCGGTGGCCGCCCCGGCCGCGCTGGCGCAGGCACCCACCGATGCCGACGTCAACCGTCTGCTGGCCGCCTCGCGCGCGCAGACCATGCTCGACACCATGCTGCCGCAGATCGAAGCGATGCAGCAGCAGCAATTCGCCCAGCTCACCGCGCAGCGCCAGTTCGACGCCGATCAGCAGGCGCAGCTGCAACGCATCCAGGAACGCACCCGCCAGACCGTGCGCAAGGCGCTGTCGTGGTCGGAGCTGCGCCCGATGTACGTGGACATCTACAAGCGCTCGTTCTCGCGCGAGGACGTGCTGGCGATGGCCGAGTTCTACGAGAGCTCGGCCGGCCAGAGCCTGCTGGACAAGACCCCGGCGCTGACCCAGAACCTGATGGGCGCCATCCAGCAAAAGATGCTGCCGCTGTTTGCCGATCTGCAGAAGGATTTGGAGAAGATCGTCAACGAGCCTGCTGCGACCAAGAAGCCCTGAAAGGACGGCAGTCGGGAATGAGGAGTGGGAATTCGTCGGTGCGCGATTCCTGCAACGGTTGCTGATGCGGGTTGCGTGCAGTGCCGGTTACGGGAGTGCTTCACCTTTTCAGCTGGCGGAAGACGACTGTCTTGGCGCTTCTGCCGCCGGAAGAGCTGCTGCCTTGAGCCCGCAGTGGCGAGCGTGCCCCCATCCGCCCTTCGGGCACCTTCCCCCGCAGGCGAGGGAAGGAAGCAACGCGGGGAAGGCGACCAGGGAGGGCGGCAACACGGAAAGGCGAACATTGCGCGTCGCGCTTGAGCCCCTCTCCCGCCTGCGGGAGAGGGGTTGGGGTGAGGGGATGCTTGCGCAGATCTCTAGCAGGCTGAGTGGACGTTTCGATCAGGCTCAGTGGACGTTTCGATCTCTCTTGGCGCTTCTGCCGCCGGAGGAACTGCTGTCTTGAGCCAGCAGCTGCGAGCGTGCCCCCATCCGCCCTTCGGGCACCTTCCCCCGCAGGCGAGGGAAGGAAGCAATTCGGAAGGTGACCAGGGAGGACGGCAGCGCGGGAAGGCGAACATTGCGCGTTGCGCTTGAGTCCCTCTCCCGCCTGCGGGAGAGGGGTTGGGGTGAGGGGATGCTTGCGCAGCTGTCTAGCAGGCTGAGTGGACGTCTCGATCAGGCTCAGTGGACGTTTCGATCTCTCTTGGCACTTCTGCCGCCGGAAGAGCTGCTGTCTTGAGCCCGCAGTGGCGAGCGTGCCCCCATCCGCCCTTCGGGCACCTTCCCCCGCAGGCGAGGGAAGGAAGCAACTCGGAAGGCGACCAGGGAGGGCGGCAACACAGGAAGGCGAACATTGCGCGTCGCGCTTGAGCCCCTCTCCCGCCTGCGGGAGAGGGGTTGGGGTGAGGGGACGCTTGCGCAGATGTCTAGCAGGCTGAGTGGACGTTTCGACCTCTGAACCAGGCACGCCACATCACGCTGGTTGCAGGACTCCCAACCCCGCAATCTCCCACCCAAACAACGCACACGCCTTGGCAAATTCCACATCCAGCGGCGCGGTGATGCTGATGCGCCTGCCATCGGCCGGATGCGGAAATTCCAGGCGTTCGGCGTGCAACAGCATGCGGTGGATACCGAGCATGCGGAAACTGCGGTTGTGGCGTCCATCACCATGGCTGGTGTCGCCGATCATGTGATGCGACAGATGCTTCATGTGCCGGCGAATCTGCCGAAAGCGCCCGGTCTGCGGTTGGCAGCGCAGCAGCGCATACCGCGAGGTGGCAAAGCCGGTGGACGGAATTTCCAGCTCGCCGGTCGCCAGCCGCTGGAAGTGCGTCACCGCCGGCTTCTTGACCGGTTTGCCGGGGCCGCCATCCAGGTCGTGGTCGACGATGAACCGATCCTCGGCCGGCCAGCCGCGGCACACGGTCAGATAATTTTTATCCACCTCGCCAGCCATCAAGGCCTTGCCCAGCGCGCTGGCGCTGTCGCGGTCGAACGCCAGCAGCAGGCAGCCGCTGGTCGCGCGGTCGAGCCGATGCACCAGGAAGATCGGTTTGCCCAGTTGCTCGCGCAGGCGATCGGCGAGAAAGTCGTCCTCGCCGCGCGCCAGCTTGCTGTCGTGGACCATCAGGCCCGCGGGTTTGTCGACGACGGCCAGGACATCGTCCTGGTAGAGAATCTGCAGATGCTTGGGGGATATGCTCACCGGCGGATTATCCGCATCGCTGACACCGCATGCCACTGCGCTGCGCTATCCACGCGCCCGTTGACCGCATCAGGCCGCTGGCACAGCATGCCGATTCCCCCTCACGGAGCGTCCCCCATGCGCACCTGGCTCCTGCTTTGCCTGCTGGCGGTCGCTCCGCTGGCGCAGTCTTCGACCCTGCCGTACGACGACCATGCCGACGCCGGCACCCAGCTGCGCGATGCGCTGGCCGCCGGCAAGAAAACCCACAAACCCACGCTGGTGATTTTCGGCGCCAACTGGTGCCACGACTGCCGTGCGCTGGATACCTCGCTGCACAGCGCAAAGAACGCGCCGCTGATCGACCGCTCGTTTGTTGTGGTCAAGGTGGACGTGGGTAATTTCGACCACAACCTGGACATCAGCCAGCGCTACGGCGACCCGATCCAGAACGGCATCCCGGCTGCGGTGGTGGTATCGCCGGCCGGCACGCTGCTCTACACCACGCGTGCCGGCGAGCTGGCCAACGCACGCCAGATGAGCGACGACGGCATCTATCAGTTCTTCGACCAAGTGGCGCACGCCCACCGCGCGCCCTGACGCGCGGGTGTGCAGGGTTGGCGGTGCGGGCTCACACCAGGGCGCGAACCGCCAGCCGTTGGTGTGTGCCCGGCAACATCGCGCTGCATGTCACGGCAGCGGTGTGCAGCGATGCGCTGCACGCGGGCAGTGCAGCAGCGTGCACGCGCGGATTGTCGCGCAGCCAGTTGCCTAGCGACGCAGCCACGCGACCAGCAACGCGACCGACCCGGCGCCGCCGCTGATCCAGCTCCACACCGGCACCGTGCCCAGGTACCAGCCATCCGGATGCAGGCCGTACAACACGGCTGCCACCACCAACAGTCCGCTACCGGTGATGGCCGTGACCACGCGGGTCTGCAGCTTGCGCAGGCTGATGTCCAGCGCGCGCAATTCGCTCGAACGGATGTACAGCTGATGCCGGCCTTCCACCTGCTGCTTCAACCAGCTGTGCACCAGGCGCGGCATGTCCGGTGCGTGGGTCATGATTTCCGGTAGCCGCTTGCTCAACTCGCCCAGCATGCGCCGCGGGCTGTAACGCTCGCGCAGGATGCGCTCCAGCACCGGTCGCGCCACCGCCCAGATATCCAGCTTGGGATCGAGCTGACGGCCCACGCCTTCGATGTTGAGCAGCGTCTTCTGCAGCAGGATCAACTGCGGCTGCAAGGTCAACTCGTAGCGCTGCGCCACGCGAAACAACTTGATCAGCACCTGCGCCAACGAAATTTCCGACAGCGGCCGGGTGAAGTACGGCTCGCACACCGAGCGCGCGGCCGCTTCCAGCTCGTCGATGCGCACGTTGGACGGCATCCAGCCCGCCTCCACGTGCAGCTCGGCCATGCGGCGATAATCCTTGTGGAAGATCGCCATGAAGTTCTCGGCCAGGTAGTACTGATCTTCCTGCGAGAGCTGGCCCATGATGCCGAAATCCAGCGCGATGAAACGCGGATTGAGGCGCCGCTCCGGGTCCGAGTCGACCCAGATGTTGCCGGCGTGCGCATCGGCATGGAAGAAGTTGTCGCGGAACACTTGCGTGTAGAACACGCGCACGCCCTTGGCCGCCAGCGCCTTACGGTCGATGCCGGCAGCATCGAGCTTGGCGATATCGTCGGACGGAATGCCGTACACGCGCTCCAGCGTGAGCGCGCGCTCGGCGGTGTGCGACCAGATCACTTCCGGCACGTACAGATCGTCCGAGCCTTCCCAGAACCGGCGCAGCACGCTGGCATTGGCGCCTTCGCGCTGCAGATCGAGTTCGGCCGACAAGGTGCCTTCGATCTCGGCCACCACTTCGCGCGGACGGATCTTGTCGGCGCGCGGATGGGTGCGTTCGACCAGCGTGGCCAGCGAATGCAGCAGCGCGATATCGGCGTCGATCTGACGCTCGATGTCCGGGCGCAACACCTTGACCACCACTTCGCGGCGCACGCCGTTGGCGTCCGGCGGCAAGGTGGCCGCATGCACCTGCGCGATCGAGGCCGATGCCAGCGGCACGGTGTCGAAGGAAGCGAATGCCACGCTGACCGGCAGGCCCAGCGCACCTTCCACGATCAGGCGCGCGGCCTGCCCATCGAACGGCTTGACCCGGTCCTGCAGCAAGGTGAGTTCTTCGGCCACATCGGCGGGAATCAGGTCGCGGCGGGTCGACAGGATCTGCCCGAACTTGACGAAGATCGGGCCGAGTTCCTGCAACGCCAATCGCAGCCGTGCACCGCGCGATTGCGCGGCGATTTCGGCGCTGGCACGCGGCACGAACGGCTTGGCCAAGCGCAGCCAGCGTTCGGCGGCGGTGCCTTGCAGCAGGTCGTCCAGGCGATAGCGCAAGATCACCCGGCCAATGCGGCTGGCCCGCAAAATCGCCTTCATGCCGCGCCTCCGGCGGTAAGCAGGCGGGTCACGCGCGCGGCCATCCGCTCCACGTCGTCGCGCAGCTCGTCCACGTCATCGTGGAAGGCCTCGAGCTCGGCACGCGGCACCACATCGCGCGATTCTTCGGTGACGAATTCGGCCGCGCTATGCGCCAGATCCGAGGCGCTGCGACGCGCCTGCTGCAACGCTGCACGCACCGCGCCGGCGATCTGCACGCCCAGGATCTCGCCGAACACCGCCACGAACGGCAACTGCCAATCCGGGTCGAAGCGGCCGGCCAGTTGCTGCAGCTGACGCGCCAGTTCCGCATCGCCGGAGACCTTGAGTCGCCCCGCCGGTGCACCACTGCGGCGCGCGTTGGCCAGAAACGGCAGCTGCCCCAGCAACCCGGCCAGGCTGCTGCGCACCGCCAGATCCGGCTCGTGTGTCTGATCGACCGGGCCGACCAGCAGCCGGCGCTCGTGCACGCGGATCTGCAGCGCCAAGGCGGGCGCGTCCAGGGTCAGCGCGATGCGCTGGCCTTCCAGCGGCAACAGGGCATCGCGGGTATCCGGGTCCAGCGCGAGTGCGCGATTGAGCGCGGCCTGCAGGGCCTGGCCGGCGAGCGGCTTGAGGGAGTTGAAGAATGATCCGGGCATGGGCGCATTCTACCGCCCCTGCATGTCGCAGCTGACTGACGGTGATGAGGCGTTGCGCGCTGGGGGCTGTTGCGGTGGCCATGGCAGGCGCTTGTCTGGCAGTAGAGCGATCAATGCGGGGGCCGCTGCCTGGATTGTCTGGATTGTCTGGATTGTCTGGATTGCCTGGATTGCCTGGCAGGCCGGCGCTGCACCGCGGCTCGCCGGGATGCTGCGCTTTGTAGGCCGCACGTCATCGGCCATCGCGCCCTGCGGCGATGAGCGCGGCGTCCGTGCACAGCTGCCGACCGCGCAGGATCTGCCGACTTCCTTCGGCCGGCCGGTCACGGGCATGCTGGCGCCTTCTCGAACAGTTGGCAGGAGCAGGCGATGCGCAAGATCCGGGTCGGTCTCATCTTTGGCGGCAAATCCGCCGAGCACGAGGTTTCGCTGCAATCGGCGCGCAACCTCCTGGACGCGCTCGACCCGCAGCGCTTCGAGCCGGTGCTGATCGGCATCGACAAGCAGGGCCAGTGGCATCTGAGCGCGCCGGACAGCTTTCTGCACGATGCCGACGACCCGGGCCGGATCGCCTTGCACCGCAGCGGCCGCTCGGTGGCGGTGCTACCCGGCGCCGAGCACGCGCAGCTGCGGCCGGTGGATACCGAGCAGGCACTGGCACAGATCGATGTGGTGTTTCCGATCGTGCACGGCACCCTGGGCGAGGACGGCTCGCTGCAGGGCTTGTTGCGCATGGCCAACCTGCCCTTCGTCGGCTCCGGCGTGCTTGGTTCGGCGGTGGCGATGGACAAGGACATGGCCAAGCGCGTGCTGCGCGATGCCGGCCTGGCGGTGGCGCCGTTTGTCTGCTTCAACCGCCACACCGCCGCGCAGGCCGATGTGGATGCGCTGATCGCGCAGTTGGGGTTGCCGCTGTTCGTCAAGCCGGCCAACCAGGGCTCATCGGTGGGCGTCAGCCAGGTGCGCAGCGCGGACGCCTTTGCCGCCGCGCTCGCATTGGCGTTGTCCTACGACCACAAGGTGCTGGTGGAAGCGGCCATTGTCGGTCGCGAGATCGAATGCGCAGTGCTGGGCAATGCCACGCCACAGGCCAGCGTGTGCGGCGAGGTGGTGGTACACGATGCGTTTTATTCGTACGACACCAAATACATCAGCGCAGATGGCGCCGACATCGTGATCCCCGCCGATCTCGATGCGCAGACGCAGCAGCGCATCCAGCAACTTGCGGTGCAGGCGTATCAAGCGCTGGACTGTGCCGGCATGGCACGCGTGGATGTGTTCCTGTGTGCTGACGGGCGCATCGTGATCAACGAGGTCAATACGCTGCCTGGCTTCACCAGCATAAGCATGTATCCAAAGTTATGGCAGGCAAGCGGGCTGGACTATCGTAGCTTGATCACGCAGTTGATCGAGCTGGCCTTGCAACGGCATGCGGACGATCAACTGCTGCGCAGCGCGGTGGACGCGCGCGCATGAGTGCGGCGCAGTTACGCGCAGTGCAAGCGCACGACCATGCGGCACTGCTCGCACTCAACAATACGCACGCCACCGCACTGTCGTTGCTCGATGCCGATGGGCTCACCGCTTTATTGCAGATGGCCTGGCACGCCCGCCTCGTCCCACCGGCCGACGGCCTGTTGATCGCACTGGATCAGAGCGCTGCCTATGCCAATGCAAACTTTGCATGGCTGGCGGAGCGCTTCGCGCGCTTTGTGTACGTGGACCGCATCGTGATCGCCGCCCATGCGCAGCGACGCGGCCTTGCGGTGCAGCTGTACGACGACCTCATCCGCAGCGCGCGTGCAGCAGCGCAACCGCGCGTGGTGTGCGAAGTCAATCTAAGCCCGCCCAACCCGGCCTCACTGGCATTGCATCGACACCTGGGATTCGTGCCGATCGGCGATGCGCTGCTGGCCAATGGCAAGCAAGTGCAATACCTGGAAAAGCTGCTGTGAGATGCAAAAACCCCGCTGACAACCGCCATAACGCACATGGCCCGCCTCCTTGCGGAAGCGGGCCATGTGAGCGCCGACCGGCAGCGCCGCTGCCGTGACGTATCGCGGTGAGGCGTTAGACCTTGCCGCGACGGAACATCGAGATCACTGCCAGGATCAGGAACACCACGAACAGGATCCAGGCGATGTTGGTCGCCGCACCGGCGATACCGCTGAAGCCCAGCACAGCGGCGATGATGGCGATGACGAAAAAGATGATGGCGTAATGCAGCATGGCAAGGGTTCCAGAAGTTGTCGTGCCGAATCGGCGCAGACGTATCCTGATCAGATGGCGGTCTTTATCGAGTGATGGCGATGTCGTTGGAAGATGAGGATCGCAGCCGATTCAGGCCTTCTTCGATGCTGATACGCGGTACATAGCCGAAGTCGCGGCGCGCTGGTTCCATGCTGTACCAATGCGGCGTACACAGCTGTTCGACCAAGAACCGCGTCAACGGCACTTCGCCAGGCAGACGCAACAGTGGCCATAAGGTTTCGCACACCGCACCGATGCGATACGCGGTCTTGAACGACAACGAGCGCGTCACTGCCGGCGCGTCCACGGCCGCGAGCAAGCGATTGAGCAACTCGCGCATCGGCAACGGTTCGCCGTTGGAAATGAAGTACGCCTTGCCCGCGCAGGCAGCACCCTGCGCAAGATGGTCGAACGCATCGAAATGCGCTTGCGCGGCGTTGTCGATGTACGTGCTGTCCACCAGGTTGCTGCCATCGCCCACCATGCGCAGGCGACCGGCGCGCGCGCGCGCCGCCAGCCGCGGCAACAGATGATTGTCGCCCGGCCCCCAGATCAACCGCGGACGCAATGCCACCGTGGCCAGCTGCGCATCGTTGGCCGCCAGGACCGCACGCTCGGCGATCGCCTTGGTCGCTGCGTACGCGGCGCGCAGGTCTTCGCCATACGGCACTTCGTCGGCGCCCAGGCCCTCCACCGGATGGGTGGCGCGATGGGTGACGCTGGGCGTGGAGGTGTAGATCAGCCGCGGCACGCCATTGGCGCGGCACGCGTCGAGCACGTTCTGCGTGCCCACCACATTGGCCTGGTGATAGCTGTCGTAGCTGCCCCAGGCGCCGGCCTTGGCGGCGTTGTGAAACACCGCATCGATGCCGCTGAAGGCATGCCGCACGGCCTGCGGGTCGGCCAGGTCGCCACGGATCTGGCCCACGCCCAGCGTCTGCAGCACCGGGTAATCGCCGCGCTGGAAACTCACCACCTCGTGCCCGCGCGCACGCAAGCCGCGGCACAACGCCTGGCCAAGAAATCCACCACCGCCGGTCACCAGCACTTTCATCACGCCACACCCATCGCTCCTGCAGGGCGCACACAATAGCCGGACAGGACCGTCAGGGCGACGCAGCGTGCATTTTTTCTCGCGAGCGGCGCGGCTAACCCTTTGATCGCAAAGACCTTCATAATTCTTCATTGCGGCATCAGGCAGTTCATTCGCGGCGCAGGCGTCATGGCCGGACCCTCGATCGCTGGAGTTGTCATGACCCGCCTGTCACTGCTGTTGCTGCCCCTGCTTTACGTCTCCACGCTGCACGCCGCGGCGCCAGTTGCCACCTCGACAGCAGCAGCGCCCGCGCCGCCGGCCGCCACACCGCCAGCCCTGGACGACGGCTGGCCGGTCGCCAACGCTGCCGCCAAGGGCTGGAACCTTCCGCTGCTGGCGCAGATGGAGCAGGCGCTCGCCGCCGATCTGGCCCCCTCCACCACCAGCCTGGTGATCGCACGCGACGGCGCATTGGTCTACGAGCGCTACCTGGGCGATGCCGATCGACAGACCCTGCACGACACCCGCTCGTTGACCAAGAGCGTGACCGGATTGCTGGTCGGGGCGGCCATCGCGCGCAAGCTGATCCCCGACGTGCAGGCCAAGGTCTACGACGCTTTTGGCGAGCGGCACTGGCAGCACCCCGATCCGCGCAAGCGTGCGATCACCGTCGAAGACCTGCTGACGATGAGCTCGCAGCTGGAATGCAACGACGAAAATACATTTTCGGCCGGCAACGAAGAACGCATGTACGTGAGTGCGGACTGGACGCAGTTCGCGCTGGATCTGCCGATCCGCGGCTATGCGCCGTGGACGCCGCGGCCCGCACAGAGCCCGCACGGCCGCGCGTTTTCGTATTGCACCGCCGGCTCCTTCCTGCTGGGTGCGATGCTGGAAAAAGTCGCCGGCGAGCCGCTGCCGGCCTTTTCGGCGCAGGTGCTGGAAACACCGCTGGGCATCGAGCGGGCGCAGTGGAACCTGTCGTCCGAAGGTGTGGGCATGGGCGGTGGCGGCACCCGCTATCGCAGCCGCGACCTGGCAAAACTCGGCCAACTGCTGCTGGCGCACGGCCGCTGGCAAGGCCGCCAGGTGATTCCTGCCGACTGGGTGCAGGCGATGACCAGCGTGCACGCGCAGGCGCGCGAGGATGCCGATTACGGCTATCTGATCTGGCACTTCCGGTTTCCGGTGCGCGGTGTGCAACGCGATACCTGGGCGATGTCCGGCAATGGCGGCAACTACGTGTTCGTGGTGCCTGACGAGCGCCTGGTGGTGGTGCTCACGCGCAGCGCGTACAACACGCGGCAGATGCACCAACAGTCGCAGCGCTTGCTGACAGACTACGTGCTCAAGGCGCTGCCTGAGCACTGAGAGCCGGTAAAACAACGTCGCAAGCAGTCGTCAGCTGGGTGTGGACGGCGCGCTCTGACTCGGCATGTCCGCGTGGAACATGCCAGACCGAGCACCGTT
The DNA here is from genome assembly GCF_001423585.1 of Xanthomonas sp. Leaf148. Classification (GTDB taxonomy): domain Bacteria; phylum Pseudomonadota; class Gammaproteobacteria; order Xanthomonadales; family Xanthomonadaceae; genus Xanthomonas. The sequence continues at coordinate 417,192 of NZ_LMOP01000012.1, forward strand.
CGCACCTGCCTGGCGGTGAACGCAGCTGTCAGTTAGCCACTCCAAACACGGGTTGGCGTGCATGGCGTGTTCGCCACCCGGACCTGGCAACCGATGCGACACCACACCGGCGCGCCGTAGGGCGCGGCCGGTGCCTGCTGCGCGCAGATCTCGATGGCTCACTCTGGATCTGACCTCACCGTCTGAGCATGCAGTCGGCCCGCCCGGAGCACGCTCACCCAAGTGTCAGTCGTCGTTGGATGTTGCCTGCGCACGCAGCACATCGGCACGCCGTACCTGCCCACGCTGGGCAGCAAGATCGGCATCGATACGTGCCAGCAACGCGGCAAACTCCGGCGACCCGCGCAATGGCTGCAGCAGCGGCGATTGACGCAAATAGCCGGCGTTGCGGTAGCCGGCGGCCTCGGCGCGTTGCAAGGCGCGCATCGCCGCGTCGGGCGCATCCGCACTCAGCAACAGCACCGCGGCATCGACTGCATCAAACGGGTCGCCACCACGCGCGACGCTGCCGAGCAACTCCTGCGCATGCGCGTGCAGCGTGGCGGCTGGCGGAGGCGGCTCGGCGTGCAGCGCCCACACCACCGTCTGTGCAAAGCTGCCCTGTGGGCGCAGCTGCAAGGCCTGCCGCGCTGCGCTGCGTGCAAGCGCGGTGTCGCCACGCGACCACGCCAGCTGCGCCTGCAACAAGGACAGCCCGGCATAGTCGGTGCCGCGGCCCAATGCGTCGTTCAATGCCGTCTGCGTCTCTGCCGCGCGGCCATGCTCGAACAGAAACGTGGGCCAGGCCAGATTGGAAAACGCATCGTCCGGATACAGCTGAAAGTTCTGCCGATAGCGTGCTTCGGCGCCACTCGCATAGCCGAGCAGGCTCAGGTTGCTGGCAATCTGGATCGGCAGAAAGCGCACGCGTTTTGGCTCGCGCACGGCCAGGTTGGCCGACAGCGCCTGCACCAGTTTGCCCTGTCGCTCGTACAGGTAGGCGGCCGAGCCGCGCACGGCATCGGCCGCCGGATCCAGCTGCAACGCCTGCTCGTAGGCGGCCAGTGCAGCGCCATTGCGGCCCTGGCAATCCAGCGCGTAACCACGCGCGGCGTAGGCTGCCGCAAGACGCGGTTGCGCCTTGATCACCGCATCGGCCAATTGCTGGGCCTGCTGTGCAAATCCGCCGTCGCTATCGTATTGGCACACGCGTGCGGCGTAGGCGCGACTGAGCCCGAGCTGGGCCTGCCGATCGTCCGGCGCTTGCTGCAGGCGTTGGCGATACAGACCGATTGCGCGGTCGTTGTCGTCGCGCTGGCCGATGCCGGCGTAGTAGTCGGCACGCTGCAACAACGCCGCCTTCGCGGGTGGTGCGTCGCCGCGCTGCACCCACCAGGCCGCAGCGCCGCCTGCAACGACCAGCATCGCCACAACAGCGGCGATCCACACGCCACGCCGCCGTGGCGCAGGCACAGGCGGCGCCTGTTCCTGCTGCACCGGCACGCACAGTTGATACCCCTGCCCCCGTACCGAGCGCAGATAGCGCGGCTGCCGCGAGTCGTCGCCCAAGGCCTGCCGTAGCAGCCGCACACGTTGGGTGACGGTTTCTTCGTTGACCAGCGCCGGTGCCCACACGTTCTGGATCAACGCGTCGAACTCCACCACGCGTTGACCCTGTTGCAGCATGTAGTGCAACAGGCGAAAACTCAGGCCGCCTACCTCAAGCGCCACGCCGTCGCGCTCCACGCGCTGCCGCGCCACATCGATGCGCAGATCATCCAGACGATAATGCGCGGACATCGTGGACGTCAGGAGCGCTGCTGCGCCGCCCAGACCGCCAGTTTTTCGCGGCCGATCTTGGCGTTGTGGCGAATATCGACCGGAAAGCCGGAATGCCGCAGAAAACGCGTGATACCGGCGGTATGCGGATGCGCAGCGCCCAGCGCACGCAATGCGGTTTGCACGTCCGCAAAAGCCGATGCCGACACGCCCGGCTGCAACTCCACGCACAGCACCGGTTGCTGTTGCCCGGGCGCACCCACACCGACCAAGGCGGTGCGCCGCACCTGCGGATGCACGTTGAACACCGGCTCCACCTGTTCGGTGTACAGCGGGCCGGTGGCCGTTTCCACACGATGGGTCTTGCGCCCGCAAAACCACAAGCGTCCTTCCGCATCGAAATAGCCGACATCGCCCATGCGGTGCACGATGCGCTCGCTGCCATCGTCGCTACGCTCACGGATCTTGGCGATCCGTGTGGCCGCATCGCGATTGAAGTAAGTATCGGTGGTGGTGGGGCCGGCGACGGTGATCTCGCCGACGTCGCCCACGGCCAGCACACGCGCGCCGCTCCAATCGGCAATGGCCGCATCGTCGATGGCGATGATGCGCACCTCATTGGGCGCGACCACCTGCCCCACGCAGGTGCCGGCACCGGCTTCGGTGGCGGCACGGGTCGCGTCAAGAGTGCGACCTTCGATCGCCGCTACCGGCAGACATTCGGTGGCGCCGTACGGGGTCCAGAATTGCGCATCGGCCGGCAGCAGCGCGCGGATGGTGGCCACCACATCGGGCGGCACCGGTGCGCCTGCCGACGTTGCCAGGCGCACGTTGGGCAGCGGCTGCCCATAGTCGGCCAGCACGCGCATCAGCGCCGGCGAGCCGAACAACTGCGTCACTCCGAAGCGGTTGAGCGCATCGTGCAGCTTGCGCGGGTCGGCGGTGGCCGGACGGGTCGGGTCCATATCCGGGATCACCGAGGTCAGCCCCAAGGCGGGATCGAACAAGGCAAACGGTGGAAACGTCGGCAGGTCCACGCCACCGGGCTGCATGCCGAAGGCGTTGCGCAGCAGCTCGATCTGCCCGACAAAATGCCGGTGCCGGTACACCACGCCCTTGGGAACGCCGGTGGAGCCGCTGGTGAACAGAATCGCCGCCACATCGTCCGGTGCGGTATCGGCCAGTTGGCTGCCAGCGCCGGCGCCATCGCGCTCTACGCGCGCCAGCGTCACCCCGCCCCAGCCGTAGCGTCCACCGACAGTGACGATCTGCTTGGCAGAGCGCGCCCAACGCAGCAACCGGCGCGCCAGCTGCGCGAGTGGAATGCCGATAAACGCCTGTGGCTGCGCTTCGTCCAGACACTGTTTGAGCGCGCGTTTGTCGATGCCCGGGTCGACCAACACCGGCACCGCACCGGCCTTGAACAACGCAAACATCAGCAGGAAGAACTCCGGCGACGGCCGCACCATCACTACCGCGCGCGCACCACGGCCGATGCCGTGCAGTGCCAGGCCGGCCGCGATCGCATCGCTGCGTGCATCCAGTTCGGCATAGCTCAAGGTCACGTCGTAGGCCGCAAACCCGTTGGCGGCGCGGCGGCCGGGGCAGCGGATGGCGATCTGATCGGGGCGCTCGCGCGCCAGCTGCGGCAAGGTGGCAGCGATATTGCAGAGAGTAGTCATCGCCGTATTATCACCCATGCACTTACGGTGCCGGCTGCTTGCATCTATCGCCAGGATCAGGCGTGCACTAGCCCTTGCAGGGATTGCGCGCCGCACGCCGCGATCGGACTAATCGAACGGGAGCCGACGTACGGATGCGGCGCCTGTTTGGCGCTATACGGCCTAACCACCGCGCAATGCATGCACGCCCTTTGTCGGTCTTGGCAGGTCCAGGCAGATGAATCGCTGACCTACGCGCTACCACGCCCCTTGTATCGCAGCACGGTTCGGTCAAAATGCCGCGCTCCCCACGCGATTTCGCCGCGCCAGGCCCGGCATTCCATGGCACACCCCTGCCTTACCTGCGGCGCTTGCTGCGCCTATTTCCGCGTCAGTTTCCACTGGAGCGAAGCCGATCCCGCATTGGGCGGCAGGGTGCCGATCGAACTGACCGACTCCTTGCGCACGCATGAGCGCGTGATGCGCGGCACCTCGCAATCGCAACCGCGCTGCATCGCCCTGGATGCGGACATCGGCCGCTACAGCCGCTGCAGCATCCACGATCGCCGCCCGTCCTCCTGCGCCGCCGTACCGGCCTCGCTGGAATTCGGCGAGCGCAGTGCGCAATGCGACAAGTCGCGCCTGGCGCATGGCCTGCATGCGCTGACGCAGGACGATTGGATCGGCGTGGACGACGCACAGCGCAATCCGCTGCCAACCTCGTGAACATGCCTCGCTGCTGACCTGCGCACCAGCGCATGGGTCAGCAGCGGCGTGCATCGCTTACAGCGGATGCGTGTCCAGAAACGTGCGGATCGCCGGCACCAACACGTCGTGCTTGTCTTCGAGCACGTAGTGATTGGCATCCTCGAATGCAGTCACGTCCGCATTCGGCAATGCGCGGCGAAAACCGGCCAGAAAGTGCTTGTCGAAGCAGATATCGCGCAGGCCCCAGGCGATAAATGCAGGGCGGTCGGCAAACGACGGCAATGCCTGTGCGGAACGCTCCAGCAACGACCAGCCCTTGTCGGCCGGCGACAGCGGAATGTCCTGCATGAAACGGATCGTGGAGATGCGGTTGCGCCAAGTGTTGTAGGGCGCCACATAGGCGCGCCGCACGGCCGAGGGCATGCGCTTTGATACGCCGAACCATGAGGCGCCGGACGAAAACGCATTGAAGGTGCGGATAAACCATTCGCCCGGCCGCCAATGGCGTCCCATCGCAATCTGCCACGGCATCGGCTTTTCCGGCGGCAGCGGGAATGCGGCAGTATTGGTGATCACCAATCGTTTGACCTGCGCGTGATGCGACAACGCCCAGCCGAACCCGATCATGCCGCCCCAGTCATGCACCGCCAGCGTGACCGGCCCGGTGATGCCCAGGTGCCGCAACAAGTTATCCAGATCGTCTACGCGCGACTGCAAGGTGTAGTCATAGCGCGGCTGCGCATCGGGTGCATCGTCCGGCTTGTCGGACAAACCCATGCCGATATGGTCGGGCACGATGCAGCGGTAGCGATCGGACAGCCCGCTGACCAGATGCCGCCACAGATAGCTCCACGACGGATTGCCGTGCAGCATCACGACCACCTCGCCATCGCGTGGACCCTCGTCCAGATACGACATCGCAACGCCGGGCCGCACATCGAGGCGCTTGGGGGTGAAGGGGTAGCCTGGGTAGTTCATTGATTTCTCGACTGTGTTGAATCCGGGCAATGCGCCTTATCACAGCATCTGCACATGCAGCCGGATCTCTCTCATGACTATTTTGACGTGTGGCCGGTACACCCGGCCACGACAGCGGCACGCACACCACACCAAACCGGCGGCAGCGCAACAGAGCGCGCACGTTACATCAGTCATAGCGGCTGCGCGCCCTCGCTGAGGATGCCGAGGTAGGCCTGGTACGCGAAGATGCGATGCCGCTGCTGTCCGGTGAGTTCGTTGACGATGTCCAGTTGCTCAAGGGTGCGTATTGCCGCGCGGATGGTCGGCGCGCTCAGCGACAGCTGCGGCGCAACCTGCGGCACGGACAAAACGACCCGGCGTGCAAAGTGCTCGAACACCAACCCGACATTGCCGGCACGCTGACCCAGCGCCGTAATCCTTGCGCGATCGCGTGCCAACAGCGCGAGCAGCCGCTGCGCGGTGTCGACCGCCTGTTGCGCTGTTTCCGCGACGCCATCCAGAAAGAAGCCCAGCCACCCTTCCCAATCGCCGGTTGTCCTGACTGCATTGAGGCGGTCGTAGTACTCGGCACGGCGACGTTTGAAGTACAGGCTCAGATACAGGCTGGGTGCGCGCAATACGCCTTCGCTGCACAAGATCAAGGTGATCAGCAAGCGCCCGAGGCGCCCGTTGCCATCGCTGAAAGGATGGATGGTCTCAAATTGCACATGCGCAAGCGCCGCCTTTACCAACGGCGGCGTCTGCCCGGGCAAGGCGTGCAAAAACTGTTCGAGCGCAGCCAGCGCTGCAGGCAGTGCATCCGGTGGTGGCGGGACGAACTGCGCCAGTGCAGGCGACGCGCCACCTATCCAGACCTGAGTCCGGCGAAATTCGCCCGGCTGTTTGCCAGCGCCGCGCCCGCCTTGCAGAAGCAAGGCATGTACTTCGCGCAACAGCCGCAGCGATAGCGGAAAGTCGTCCTCGCGTAATCGCCGAAGCCCATGATTGAGCGCGGCAACGTAGTTGGAGACTTCTTCGACATCGTCGATCGGCACACCGGGCGCGGCATCCATTTCAAACAGCAGCAGGTCCGATAGCGACGACTGCGTCCCTTCGATCTGCGACGATAGCAACGCTTCCTTGCGCACGTATTGATACAAGAACAGTTCCGGGTCGGGCAGCATCAGTGTGATGCCGTCCAGCCGTCCCAGCGCCTGGTCGGCGCGCTCCTTGCGCGCGACCAGCTCGGCCACAGTGAAGTCCAGTGCCGGTTGTGGTGGTAACGGATCCGGGATGAAAGCCTGATAGCGGCTTGCGGCCAAGGCCCCGGCGACGTAATGGCCTGTCGTGCGGTGTGGCATGGTTTTCCTTACAACCGACGACTGGGCCAGTAAGGAAACTTTTTTACCACTTTCTTTCCTAAGTAGCGATTCAGCGCGGCATAAATGAAGGCTTATGCCGCGCCCGAGCTGGCAACACTCACCAAACCACTTCCGCCATCGAGCAGTTCAGCCCCGAGCCGATGCCCATCAGTGCGATGCGGTCGCCCTTCTTCAAGCGGCCGAGCTCCTTGAGCTTGCTCAGCACGATCGGCACAGAGGCAGGGCCGATGTTGCCGTGTTCGCCGAAGATGGTCATGACCTTGGCTGGGTCGATGCCGAACGATTTCACGAACGAGGCGGTGTGCGGGCGGCTGACCTGATGGATGACGAACTGGTCCAGCTCGTCCACCGCCCAGCCCATCGCCTGCTTGGCGGCCAGGAAGGTCTTCTGTGCCAGCTTGATGCCTTCGATCAGCAGCAAGCGGGTGTCGGTGACCATGCGGTCCAGGTTGCCGCGGCACAGCTTGTTCCACTCGGTAGCCGAACGGGTCACGCCACCTTTGTAGCGCGGCGCGTCGGGCACCAGCTCGGTGCGCGCCATCACCATCGCGGCAGCGCCGCAGCCCAGGGTCAGCGCGGCGAGTTCGTTGCGGAACTCCTCCTCGGTGACGTCCGGAGAAGTCATGCGCTCCAGGGTCTTTTCATAGACCAGGTTGGCGGTTTCGCCATCGACGACCAACGCGTAGTCGATCTCGCCGCGTTCGAGCATGCGCGCAGCGATGTCCATGCCGTTGATGAAGGCAAGGCAGGCGTTGGCCACGTCGAAGGTCACGCAATGGTCGCTGACCCCCAGGTTGCCGGACACGATGGACGCCGTGGACGGCTCCAGGTAGTCGCGGCTCACCGAGGTGTTGACCAGCAGGCCGATCTTCTCGATGCCGATGCCGGCATCGATCAGCGCCTTGCGCGCGGCCTGGGTGGCGGCGTCGGATGCCTGGACATCCTGGTCCCACAAGCGCCGTGCATGGATACCGGCAACGTCGCCCAACACGTCGGTCTTGATCCCGAGGCGGTCGTAGGTCGGTTGCAGGCGCTCGTTGATTTCCTTGGAAGTCAGCGTATGCGGCGCATCAATATGCGCCAGTCCCGCGATGGAGACATTCTGGAAGAGCATCGAAGTAGCGCCATGGCGTCAGGCGAGGGGGCGTCAGTCTAGCCGCTGGCTGGTTTTACCGCATCTTTACATTTGAATCGCCCCCGCCCCAGCCCAACGGTTCAGCGCGGTGGGCAGCGGAAGGCGTTGAAACGCTGGCTTCCGTCGGCCGGCTGGCCCTGCGCCTGGACGGTATTGGCATTGGCGCCCGGGGCCTCGTTGCGCGCCAGGGTCTCCAGTTCTTCCTGCACACGCAGCGGGTTGCGGTTGTAGAAGCCGACCTTGCTCTTGACCGTCACCACCACCTCGCCCTGCTGCTGACAGCCAGCTGGCACAGGGCCTGCGGGCAATACCTGCACGCTCTTGCCGCTTTGTTCGATCGGCACCCAGGTGCACGCCGCGGTGGTGGTGGCAACCAGAACAGACAGCATCAGCACGCGCATAAGTCATCCACACCGAAGGGCAAAGCCGGATTGTGCCGCAGTTGTCCGGCGGTCAAACGCGTGCCCGGCATGCGCCATACGCCTCATTCAGCACACCGGCACTTGCGCATATCCGCCGCATGGAACTGATGGCGTCGCTGTCCATTGCCCGCAAACGCGTCCGGGTGTCCGGACGCGGACACCCGCAAAGATCAAATACATCTTTAAAAACAATGCTTTGAAGATGGCACGCGGTTTGCTCTATGCAACCGGCACCGGAAGCACGCAACAGAAAGCTGACTTTTTGCTGAACAAATAAACGACAGCCTCGAAAGTTCTTGCACATACCGAAACGGTGTACTACCTTACTACAACACCACTTGTCACCCACACCAAGAGACCTCGCCATGAAGACCCAGACCCTGCGCATCGCCCTCTCCGCCGCCCTCCTGGCCGGCACCACGTTCGCCGGTTTTGCCCAAGCCGCCAGCCTGACCACGCTGGACACCGTCCAGGTTCGCCCGGCCGCCGACCAGATCGCTCAGCAGACGCTGGAACGCAGCAGCGATATCCGCACCCTGACTGCCGTGCAGGTGCGCCCGTCCGCCGAGCAGCTGGCTGCCTTCGCTGCCGAACAGGCCGGCCCGCGCGTTGTCACCCTTGCCGCGGTGCAGGTCCGTCCGTCGGCCGAACAGCGCGCCGAGCTGGTGGTTCGCAGCAGCGCCGCCACTGCCCAGAGCGCCTCCGGCCAGACCGCCGCCGCGATCGGTGCGTTGATGGGTCAGGTCATGGTCAATCTGCCAGTGCCGCAGCTGCAGCCGTCGCCGGCCGAACTGGAAGCCCTGGTCAGCGCCGCCATCAGCCTTTAAGCGCGCGCGCAGCTACACTTGCGCGCATGTCAGCACCCGTCCTCGATGTCATCCTGTTTCAACCGGAAATTCCGCCCAACACGGGCAATGTGATTCGCTTGTGTGCCAACACCGGCGCGCGCCTGCACCTGATCGAGCCGCTCGGCTTCGACCTCAGCGACAAGCAGCTCAAGCGCGCGGGCCTGGACTATCACGAATACGCGACTCTGCAAGTGCACGCCGACCTGCCAACTGCCTTGGCTGCCATCGCGCCCACGCGTGTGTTTGCCCTGAGTACGCGCAGCACGGTGCGTTACGACACACCGCAGTTCGCCGACGGCGATGCGTTTTTGTTCGGCCCGGAAACCCGCGGCCTGCCGGCCGAGGTGCTGGAGTCGATCCCGCCGCAGCACCGGCTGCGTCTGCCAATGCGTCCGGACAATCGCAGCCTCAATCTGTCCAACACCGTTGCGGTGATGGTGTTCGAAGCCTGGCGGCAGTGGAACTTCGCTGGCGGTCAGTAGCCTCGACGCAACACCAACAGCAAGCACTGCGCGCCCGCTATCGGCAATCAGCAATCTGCATGGACCACTGCACGCTCGGTTCCTGAGCGAGATGCCCAGGCGTCTACCGATCACTTGCCGCAGGTGTTCCACAGACCTGGTCGACCACCACACACACGGCACTGCCCACGCCTTACAGCGCGATGATGATTGCCGTGTTGTCTGCATGCGCACTGCAGGTCTTCAGGCTTTACATCCAGGCTTGCGATTCTCGACAACACAGCGCAATGCACCACGCACCGCTGGCGATGGACGTCAATACACACGCGCTTTCTTGCACGCGCTTGCGCAGCCACTACGACGCGGTCTGCACGCCGGTCGCTGCCTGCAACAGGCCGCGGCAGCCAGCCCATAACGCCACTGCCAGCAAGGCGATTGCGCCCAGGCTCAAAAACGCGATGCGGTAGCCGAAGGCGTGCGCGAGCCAGCCGCCGAACGCCGGGCTGAGCGCCGCGCCAATCCCCTGCACCGTCATCACCGCGCCCTGGCCGACGTTGACCCGGCCGGTGCCGTGCAGCAAGCGCGCCACCAATGCCGGTACCACCACGCTTTGCAGACCGGCGCCGAGCCCATCGAGGATCTGCACCGGAAATACGCCCCAGCCGTGAATCACCGAGGCCGCCACCAGCGCGCGCAGCGGCAAGGCCATGAAGGCCAGCAGCAATACCCACCAATGCCCGTGCACGCGGATCCAGCGCATCGCCAGCAACGCAACCACCACCATCGTGGCTTGGGCGACCACAATCGTGGTGGCGGTCAGCGCGCTCGGGTCGCCGGCATGCGCGGCCACGATCGCCATGCCATACAACGGCAGCATCGCCGCGTTGCCCAGATGAAACAGCCCCAGCGTGACCGCCAGCAATGCAAGCGGCCGGCAGGTCAGCAACACCCGCCAGGCGCTCAATGCGTCTGCGCCATCGGCATGCCCCAGGCCGCGCGCAGCGCGATGGTCGATGGCGGTTGCCGGAATCGACAGCACGGCCGTCAGCGCCAACACGCCGAACACCGCCGTGAGCGCGAAGATCGCGCCAAACCCGTAGCGCCATCCCAACCAGCCGGCCAGCACCGCCGCCAGCATGTTGCCGGCGTGATTGGCGACCTGGTTGCGCGCCAGCTGATGATCGAACCCGCATGCACGCACCAGGCCCAACGTGATGCCGGTCAGCGCCGGGCCGATGCCGGCTGCCGCCAGCGCCGATGCGATCTGTGCAGCGACCACGCCGGAAGCGGTCGGGCGCAGCCAGATCAACGCGGTGGCGAGCAGGATCGCCAGACAGCCGACCACCACCACGGCGCGCTTGCGCCGGGTGGCATCGACCAATGCGCCGGCCGGCGTGGTGGCGAGCATGCCGGCAATGCCCCCCACGCTCATCACCGTGCCGATCGCGCCCACCGACCAGCCCTTGGACTGCAAAAACACGCTCAAAAACGGCCCCAGCCCGTCCTGGACATCGGCCACGCTGAAATGCAGCGCTTCCAGCGCGCGCGTACCACGCGGTCGGGGCGACGTGCTCATGCACACCGCCCTGCTGCGTGTTGCCCTGCACGGCCTGCCTGCTGGGCAACGCCGATGACGCCTGTCTCATTGCAGCGCAGCGGGCACATTGCGGCGCCTAGTGCTTGGGCTTGTGCGCGCCCGGGCCATGCGGCGGATGGTCGATCTGCTTCAACGCAGCGGCCTTGCTGCCCAGCGCATGCGCATGGATCAACACGCCATGCGGTGTGGCCTTGGTGTCGCCTTCGACTACCAACGGCTTGCCGACCACCAGCTGCTTGGCGAAGTCGACGCCGGCATGCGGCGGAAACCGCACCGTCACTTCGTCGTCGAACAGCACGCCATGCACCTGCCCGTGTGGGCCATGCAGCAGCCGCGCGATGGTGCCGGCGTGCTGGGTGAGCTGCGGCTTGGGCGGCTTGCCGGCCGGCGGTTTGGGCTTGGGCTTGGCATGCGGCCCATGCGGGCCCTCGTCGAGGATGCGCTTGCCGCCGTCCGGGTCGATCGCCAGGGCCACCAACATGTCCACATCGCGTGGCTTGAGGCCGCGCACGGTCAATGCGCTGCCGGGCTTGAGCGCCTTGAGCAAGGCCGCCGACAGGTGCGGCGGTGTGTGTACTTCAGTGCCATCGGTCAACAGCAGGCCATCGATATCGGCCTTGGGATTGAGCAGAAAACGCGCCAGGGTGCCGCGGGTTTCAGGGAGGAAATCAGGATCGACCCAATGCATTGTGAACTCCAAACTAGAGAGGACCGGCCAACGCCGGCAAGCCGCGCCCGACGCCACGCGGGTGGCATGACGGAGGCGCGTAAACGAACATCTGGGTGGGCGCCGCCGTCGCGTTCGCGGCGGCGACTTGCTTCAGCGCGGTGTCGGTGGGGCCGCCGGCGGCACGGGCGGCCCAGGTGGTGCTTGTGGCGGTGGCGGCGGAAGCGGGCCATCCGGGCGCGGAGGAACGAACAACGCACGCTGCGACGCGCGGTCGCGACCCACTGCGCTGGCTTCGATCGCGCGCCCGGCTGCGGTAGCGACACCGAACCCTCGCACGCTCAGCGGTGCACCGGTGCGCAGCAGGTCGCTCAACTGCAATGCCAGATGCGGCGGCATCCGCACCACGGTGCCGTCGCTCAGCAACGCACCGTTGGTTTCGCCGCCCGGGCCGTAGACCAGGCGCTCGATGCGTCCGTCCGCTGTTAACGGCGTGAGTGCGGCAGGCGCGGGCGGCGGCATGTCGCCTGCCAACGGCGGGCGGTCCACCACCTCGCGCTTGCTGCGCGTGGAGCGGATGCTGCTGGCACGCAGTACCGGCAAGTCGCCCAGGCGATAGCCTTGCACGCTCACCGCATCGCCGCGGCGCACGGCCGCCTGCAGGTCATCGGACAGATGCGGTGCAAATGCCACCTGGGTGCCGTCGCGCAACCACAGCCCGTCCACGTCGCCGTTGGGATTGAGCATGAAACGCTCGACGGTACCGCTGACCTGCACCGGCGTGGCAGCCACCGGTGCGGGCGGCGCAGGCGGCATCGGCGGCGGTGGGGGCGGCGTGCCCACCGGCAGACGCGGTGCGACCGGCGCGGCCGGCGGCGGCGGAACCTGCGCCGCCGCGGTAGCCACGCTGCAAGCCAATGCAACAGCAAGTGCGGTCTGACGAAGCATGTGATGTCTCCAATGCGGCAGGAGTGCCGCTCGCTATGGGTACAACGCAGACATCGTGCCAAATCTGAAAGCCTTGTTTTTCAAGGCGGATGGCCTGGAACAGGGCACCTAAGATGTCTGCACTTCATCCAGCGTTGTCCGTTTTGCAGACACGTGCGCTGCGGTGTCCCCTGTCCGGGCAGCATCGGAGGCCGGCGTTCACGATTGCAGGCTGCGTCTGTGGCTGCGTCTGTGGCTGGCTGCACGGCTGCAAACGCTAGCGCTGGCCCATGGCCGCCTGTCGATGCCCTGGCGATGGGATGCCTCTGTTTGCAACGTCCTGCCGGCAATCGGGCCGGGCGGGCGAACCACTCGATCAGCACCGGTTCGTCGCCCATCCGCGCAGCCTTGCAGGCGCCAGCCCGCGCGCCTACTGCAAGCCGTAGTCGTCGAGCTTGCGGTACAGCAGCTGCCGATGAATGCCGAGCCGGCGTGCGGCCTCGGCACGATTGCCGCCGCTGTGCGCCAGCGCATCCTGGATCATCTGTTTCTCCAGCCGCGCCACCGCTTCGGGGAGCTGCATTTCCGGAGCCGCCGGCGGCGCCTGCGGCGACGCGAGGTCGCCGAGCGCCTCGTCCAGATCGTCCGCCTCGATGCTGTGCCCGCGCACCAGCACCTGGCTACGCTGCATGACATTGCGCAGCTCGCGCACATTGCCCGGCCACGGGTAGGCCAGCACGCGCGCCTGCGCGGCCGGCGACAGCGTGCGTGCACTGCCCTGCCCTGTGCGCAGAAAGTAGTCGGCCAGCAGCACGATGTCCTGACCACGCTCGCGCAGCGGCGGCAGCTCGATCGGCACCACGTTCAAGCGGTAGCGCAGGTCGCTGCGGAACTGCCCGGCGGCCACCCACGCGGCCAGATCGCGATGGGTGGCCGCCAGCACGCGCACATCCACCTTCTGGGCACCGCGGCCGCCCAGCGGCGTCACTTCGCCTTCCTGCAAGAAGCGCAGCAGCTTGGCCTGCATCGGCAACGGCATGTCGCCGATTTCATCCAGAAACAAGGTGCCGCCATCGGCCTCGCGGATCAGGCCGATGCGGTCGCCGGTCGCACCGGAAAAGGCGCCCTTGCGATGACCGAACAACTCGCTCTCCATCAACTCCAACGGAATGGCCGCGCAATTGACCGCGACAAACGCCGCATTCGCCCGCGCACTGGCGCGATGCAATGCACGTGCGGCCAACTCCTTGCCGGTACCGGTCTCGCCGGTGATCAGCACCGGCAGGTCCGATGCGGCCGCCAACCCGATGCGCTTGTGCACGGTGCGCATCGCCGGGCTGTGGCCGACCAGCGCATCGTCTTCTTCGGGCAAAGGCAGTGGCACTGCGTCGGCCGCAGCCTCCATGCGGCTCAGCAACGCACGTTCCACCACATCGACGATATCGGCACGCCCCACCGGTTTGACCAGATGATCGAACGCACCCAGCGTCATCGCCTCGATGGTGTTGCCGCTGGACACATGGGCGGTGAGCATCACCAGCGGCACCTGGGCCGCCTGCGCATCGCCCGCCCGCGCGCGCAACACTTCGATCCCGTCCATGCCCGGCATGCGGAAATCCACAAACGCCAGATCGACACCACCTTCGCGCAACTGCGCCAGCCCCTGCGCACCGTCGCTTGCGGCAATCACGCTGTGCCCGAGCGAGCGCAGCGTCGCCTGCAAGGTGGCGAGAAACGCTGCGTCGTCGTCGATGATCAGGATGCGCGCCATGGCAGCTCCACACTGAAATAGGTCATGCCATCGGCATGGGTGTAGTGCGCCTGGCCGCCGTGCGCGCGCGCGATCTCGCGCACCAGTGCCAGCCCCAGCCCATTGCCGTCGCTGCGGCCGCTGACGAACGGTTCGAACAGCTGCGCCGCAATCGGCTCGGGCACGGGCGCACCGCGATTGCTAACTTGCAAATGCAACATGCCTTCGCGCTGCTCCGCACACATCACAACCTGCGTGCCTGGGTCGGCGTGCTGCAACGCATTGCGCAGCAGATTGTGCAATGCGCGCCCAAGTTGCTGCGGATCCAGTGACCACTGCAGCGGTGCATCCGGCACCTGCAGCTGCAGTTGATGCGCCGCGTGCGGCAACAGTGTGGGATCCAGCAGCTCCTTCAACCAGTCCTGCACCACCACTGTCTCGAGATGAAGGCGGATCGGCTGCACCATGCCGAGCAGGCTTTCGACCACGCCATCCAGACGCCGGATCTGCGCCAGCATCAGCGCACCATGCGCGGCGTCGTCGGGGGTGACATCGCGGCGTGCGATCTCGTTTTCCACCGCAAGCCGCATGGTGGCGATGGGGTTGCGGATTTCATGCGCCACCGTTGCAGTCATGCGCCCGAGCGCGGCAAGCCGCTCGTGCCGCGATAGCTCTTCGGCCAGCTTGCGTGTCTGCGCCAGCGCTTGCGCAGTGCGCTGCGCGTAGCCGGTGACCGCAGCGCCGAGCCGATCGAGTTCGGGCGCACCCGTGTGCGGAATCTGCGGCATCTCGGTATCGGCCGCCAATGCGTGTTGAATCTTCTGCAGACGCTGACTCCAGCGCCGCACCACCACGCCCAGCGCAATCGCCGACACCGCGACCATCGCAAAGATCAACACCATGCCGACCACCAGCGGCCGCCACGCATCCGAACTGCTCGCCGGTACCCGCGACATGGTCCACGCGGCGGTGCCGGCCGCCAACGGGCAGGCGCTGATCAGCAGCACCTCGCGACTGCCGTCGCGGCGGAACTGCACGGGCTTGCGTCCCTGCGCGCTTTGCCGTGCAGTGCCCACGATGGTTGTCCACTCGGCTGCCGGGATATCGGTCTTGTGATCGCTGCCGTCATAGGTGGGGTAGGCATAGGCGATGAAGCCCTTGTCCATATTCCACACGCCGCCTTCCACGCCGGGCGCATCGGCCAGCACTAATTGCACCACCACCGCAGCCAAGCCGGCGCCGTTGTCGCCGCTGCGCGCGGCCTCGCTTGCGCCGGCATAGCGCTGCACGATGCGCATGCACTGCCCGCTCAACTGTTGCCGCGCGTCTTCCAGCCGCACACCTTCGGTCTGGCGATACAGGCCATACAACATCGTGGCCACGCCCAGGCAGGCGGCCACGATCACCATCCAGATCAGCAACAATTGCCGCAGTAGCGAACGTGGCATGCAAGCGATCCGGGCAAGGTCGGCCGATGATAGAACTGGCCGCGTTAGCGCAAGTTGGTCTTGACCAGCTCAATCACCTCATCGCCCCGCCCGCTCATCACCGCCTTGAGCAGGTACAGGCCCATGCCCTTGGCTTGTTCGAGCTTGATCGCCGGCGGCACCGCCAGTTCCTGCGTGGCGATGCGCACATCCACCAGCGCCGGACCGGAGTGCGCAAAGGCCTGCCGCAACGCACGCTCCAGCTGCGACGACTCGTCCACGCGAATGCCCAGAATGCCCATCGCATTGCTCATCGCGGCGAAATCCGGGTTGCGCAACTCGGTGCCGGTATCCAGATAACCGGCAGCCTTCATTTCCATCGCCACAAAGCCCAGCGAGGCATTGTTGAACACCACGATCTTCACTGGCAGGTTCAACTGCGCCAACGAGATGAAATCGCCCATCAACATCGCAAAGCCGCCATCGCCGGATAGCGAAATCACCTGCCGCCCGGGGAACGCCGCCTGCGCGCCCAGCGCCTGTGGCATCGCATTGGCCATCGAGCCATGGTTGAACGACCCCAGCAAACGGCGCTTGCCGTTCATGCGCAGATAACGCGCCGCCCACACCGTGGGCGTGCCGACATCGCAAGTGAACACCGCATCCTGATCGGCAATCTGGCTGATCAGCCGGGTCACGAACTGCGGATGCAACGGCTCACCAGGATCGGCCGGCACTGCCAGGTCATCCAGCCCTTCGCGCGCCTTGCGATAGTGCTCCAGCGATTTTTCCAGGAAGCGGCGGTCTTCGCGACGCTGCAACTGCGGCAGCAAGGCCGCGATGGTTTCGCCCACATCCGCCGCAATGCCCAGCTGCAGCGGCGTGCGCCGTCCCAAGGCACCGGGGTCGCGGTCCACCTGCACGATGGTGGCGTCCTTCGGATAGAACTGCCGATACGGGAAATCCGTGCCCAACATGATCAAGGTGTCGCAGTTGAGCATTGCGTGGTAGCCGGAACTGAAGCCGATCAAGCCGGTCATACCGACATCGAACGGGTTCTCCCATTCCACATATTCCTTGCCACGTAGCGCGTGCACGATCGGCGCGCCCAGCCTCTCTGCCAGCGCCACCACCGCATCGTGTGCGCCTGCGCACCCGCTGCCGCACAACAAGGTGACCGCCTTGCTCTGCTGCAACAGCTCGGCCAACTGCTGCACATCGTCGGCAGCAGGCAGCACGCGCGGCGCGCGCAGGGCAGGCCATGCACTCGACAGATGCTTGTCCACCTCCAGCAACGCGATATCGCCGGGAATCACCACCACCGCCACGCCTTGCTGCAGGATGGCCGTACGCATCGCACGATGCAGCACTTCCGGCAGCTGCGCCGGATTGGTCACCAGCTCCACAAAGTGGCTGCACTCGCGGAACAGCTCCTGCGGGTGGGTTTCCTGAAAATAACTCAAGCCGATCTCGGACGATGGAATATGCGCGGCAATCGCCAGCACCGGTTGCCGGCTGCGATGGCAGTCGAACAAGCCGTTGATCAAATGCAGATTGCCCGGCCCGCAACTCCCGGCGCACACCGCCAGCGTGCCGGTCACCGCCGCCTCGGCGCCTGCGGCAAACGCGGCGACTTCTTCGTGGCGCACATGCATCCACTCGATGGTCTGCATCTCGCGCAATGCATCGGTCAAGCCATTGAGGCTGTCGCCGGTCACGCCCCAGATCCGCTCCACACCCGCGCTCTGCAGCGTCTCGGCCAGAAACCGCGCCACCGTCTTCTTCTTCGCCACGATGCAGCTCCGCTACTAGTCAACAGGCCTGCAATGCTCCCAGCGGCGATGTCAGTGCAATGTGCTCGTGCATGAAAAGTGCTGAAAAACCAGATGATTTAAACGTTTGTGCACACACGTCTCACATTGCAGGTGCGCAGTGAATGCCGCGTCACGTTTTGCACGTGCGCTACGCGCATCCGCTAAGGACCACAAGAAAGCGCAGCTGAATCTGGCGCGATGATTCATTCACTGCTCAGTCCAAAATTCATGTCGCGTTCCATCGAATAACGGAGAATTTACATCTCGGCAGCGAACGGCATTCGCCTCAGCGCCGGCCCAAACCATAAGTACAGGTATTGATCATGAAGACTTCACTGCTGGCCCTCGGCCTCCTCGCAGCCCTGCCGTTTGCGGCCTCCGCTGCTGAAAACCTCTCCTACAATTTCGTCGAAGGCGACTACGTGCGCACTCCGACCGAAGGTCGCGATGCAGATGGTTGGGGCCTGAAGGCTTCTTACGCCGTTGCTCCGAACTTCCACGTGTTCGGCGATTACAGCAAGCAGAACGCTGACGACAACGACAGCGTGTTCGAAAGCTCCAACTCCGACTTCCAGCAGTGGGGCGTCGGTGTCGGCTACAACCACGAGATCGCCACCAGCACCGACTTCGTTGCCCGCGTTGCTTACCGCAAGCTGGACCTGGACAGCCCGAACCTCAGCTTCGACGGCTACAGCGTAGAAGCCGGTCTGCGTAACGCGTTCGGCGAGCACTTCGAAGTCTATGCCCTGGCTGGCTACGAAGACTTCTCCAAAGAGCGCGGCTTCGACATCGGCGACAACTTCTACGGCCGCCTTGGCGCCCAGGTGAAGTTGAACCAGAACTGGGGCATCAACGGCGACATCCGTATGGATGGCGACGGCAACAAGGAATGGTCGGTCGGCCCGCGCTTCAGCTGGTAAGCCGCACGTTTGACTGCAACGCGACTCTCTCTCCCGCGTTGCATTGGAAGCCCGGTCCCCCGACCGGGCTTCTTTCTTTTGCGCGATTGGTCGATGGCGACGCAGCGTCGCGTGGTTGTTTCGCACACGTGCGTGCGCAGCACTTCTGGACGAAGCACTGGAGTCGCCTCGCACTTGAGTTACCGCGAAGCGGTGATGCGTCTGATATGCACCAACAAAAAGCCCGGCAGTGCCGGGCTTTTTGTTGTCTTCGTTGCATCACGCGATACGCATTGCCGCCCGATCAGGTGAATAACGCCTGCGGATACTCGGGCTTGCGCTCGCGCGCCAGCAGTTCCTTCAACGCCGCTTCCGGTGTGATTTCGCCATGCAGCACTGCGCGTACGGCATTGGAGATCGGCAACTCGATGCCGTGCTGTTCGGCCTGGCGCATGACTTCGTCTGCAGTCTGCACCGACTCGACCACCTGGCCGATCTCGCGGATCGCATCGTTCAAGCTCTGCCCGCGCCCCAGCGCCAACCCCAGCCGCCGGTTACGCGACAGATCGCCGGTGCAGGTGAGCACCAGATCGCCCAACCCGGCCAACCCCATCAACGTTTCCGGGCGCGCACCGATCACTGCAGCCAGGCGCAACATCTCGTTCAAGCCGCGCGTGATCAGACCCGCACGCGCGTTGAGGCCAAGCTGCATGCCGTCGGCCACACCTGTGGCCACGGCCAGCACGTTTTTCATTGCGCCACCCAGCTCGGCGCCCACCATGTCATCGCCGGTGTAGGCGCGGAAGGTGGGGCCGTGCATCGCATCGGCCACGACTTGGGCAAACGCCGCATCGTCGCCGTGCACGGTGACGGCAGTGGGCAAGCCGAGCGTGACTTCCTTGGCGAAGGACGGCCCGGTCACCACGGCCAGCGCAACGCTGGGACCGAGCAGATCGCGCGCCACTTCATGCAGAAAGCGCCCGGAACCGGGTTCGAAGCCCTTGGTCGCCCATGCCACCCCGGCGTTGACCGGACGCAACGGAGCGATCAAACGAATCGTTTCGGTGAATGCATGCGAGGGCACCACGACCAGGATCCAGCTTGCATCGGCCATGGCGGCCTGCAGGTCGGTGGTAGCACGCAACGTCTCCGGCAACGGAATGCCCGGCAGATAACGCACGTTCTCGTGAGTGCGGTCGATGGCATCCACCATCGCCGCATCGCGTCCCCAGAGCACGGTCGAGTGACCGTGTCTGGCAAGAAGCGCGGCCAGGGCCGTGCCCCAGGAACCGGCGCCGAGAACGGCGATCTTGTGGGTCGAATCGCTCATCGGCGCAGACAGTGCTTAGGCGTTGCCAGCCGGCTCGGAATCGGCCAGCGAGGTGCCTTCGCCCTGCGACCGCTGACGCAGGGTTTCTGCGTACAGGGCTTCGAAGTTGATCGGCTGCAGGTAGAACGGCGGGAAGCCGCCGGCCTGGATCAGATCGCTGACCAGGGTGCGCACGTACGGGAACAGGATGTTCGGGCACTGCGTGCCCAGCAGCACGTCGATCGCCTGCGGCTCCAGGCCGACCAGGCCAAACACGCCGGCTTGCTGCACTTCGGCCACGTAGGCGGTCTTGCCACCGGCGGTGCAGGTCAGGGTCACGGCCAGCACGACTTCGAAGGCGTTGTCGTTGAGGCGCTGGACCTTCTGATTGAGGTTCAGCTGCAGCTCGGGCTGGTTGGCGTCATTGAAGACGGCCGGCGCGTTCGGCGATTCGAAAGAAACGTCCTTGACGTAAATCTTTTCGATGGTGAAAGCGGGGCCAGCAGCGGCGTCGGCCGGCGCAGCGGCGCCGTTGAGGATTTCGTCGGACATTCCTAACTCCAAAAGCGGTTCGGTGGATGCAGCGTTGAGTGATGCAGACGTGAAAACGCGAGTATCTCACGCAAGCAATGGGGGCTTGCGAGCTGCCGCACAAGGCGGATCAGCGGCCCTTGATCAGTGGCAATTCGGCCATTTGCCAGGCAGCGACGCCACCTTCGAGCCAGTACACCTTCTCGAAGCCGGCTTTCTTCAGCGTCTTGGCCGCACCTGCAGAGGTGTTGCCGCTACGGCAGACCACCACCACCGGCGATGCCTTGGCGTTGGCAAGCAGCTTGCTGGCCGGGTCGAACTTGGCCAGGGCCACGTTGCGGCTGCCGGCGATATGGCCCTTTTCGAAATCGGCGGTGGGCGACAGGTCAATCACCAGCGCGTCTTCGCTGTTGATCAAACGGGTCAGCTCGGCCGGCTTGAGTGCGCGATACCCGCGGAACAGGCGCGCAACCTCGGTGACGATCAGGGCGATGGTCAGGCCCACCAGGGCCATTGACAACATGGGGTTGCGGCCGACAAAGGCCTGCAGCTCTTCGAAATTCACGGGGTCAGGGTCAGTCGAGCGGGCGGGAATTGTCGCACAGCTGGCACGCGCGACGGCCAGCGAGGCAGCAGCCGGGCTACTGGCCCTTCCACAGATCGGGCAGGCCGCTGGCCAGCCACCAGCGCTTTTGTTCGGGATTCCAGTGCCAGATCTCGATGCTGCGCACCAGCCGTTCGGCCTGGGTATTGCGGTTGATCACGCGCAGCTCGACCTCACGGCGCAGGTCGCCATTGGGCTCTTCGCCCACGCGCAACTCGCGGTAGCCGGAAATCTGCACCTGCTCATAGCGTGAGCGTTCCAGGTCGCTGAGCGGATGGGCCTGGGCGTAGGTCGGTTCGACAAACCCCTGCGCGGCATCGAAATCGCTCCAGCGCACCGCCGCCGTGTAGGCGGCCTGGGTGGTTTCCAGCGCGCGCCCCTGGGCGCGACTGCCGGCAGTGGCCACCCCGCTCAGCATCGCCAGCCCCAGCAGGACGACTGCTCCCATCAGTGCACGCATACGTATTCCCCCCTTGATCCAGCCCGCATCCTACCGTTTTGGAAACGCCACGAAGCGCCCGCTCAACGTGGCCGCCGCTGCGCCCGACCCCAGCGCGATCTGCGCGCGCATGCCGATACGGGCCTTGCCGCGCTGACGGAAGGTCGCCAGAAAGGCGTCCCAGCCGCCCAATTCGGCGGGCTCGGCATCGGCCACCAGGTCTTCGTACACCGGCGCGACATAGCGCAGCTGGCTGTCGGCGACATACACGTCGGCTTCGTGGCCGGCCAATTGCAGTTGCAGCGTCAGCCACCCCCAGCTGGCCAGCGTCATCAACGAGGCCAGGCTGCCGCCGAACGCATTGGCCTTGTCGTTGACGTTGGCCTGCAACGGCGCGCGCAGGCGCAGCGCCCCATCGTGCAAGCCATCCACGGCAATGCCCATCGACAACACCGGCGGCATGGCGATGAACTGCTGCTGCAGCGACTGCAGGGCGGAGACGAGCGTGCACGAAGGAGTCATTGGAAAGGCTGGCAGACGACGAAGGGCGGCATCATGCCGCAATGTCCGGCGAGCGTCTTGTGCATGTGGATGACATGCGGTACCGCATGGTGAACGCGTGCAGCATCGGGCTGTTGCACGCCTTGGTTTTCCGTCAACAACCCGGTAAGCACGCCGGCATCGGGCACTGTGGACTGTGCATGCAATTGCGGCGCGCGAGCGCGCAAGTGCGAGACTGCGATCAGCCCATGGCGCCACCGTAGCGATCGTCGTTTTACGGCGCGAACACGACCTTGCGATAGCCCTGCGCCACGCGCAGCAGCGTCGTCGCCTTGGCCTTCCAGTGCGCGCTGCGTTGCTTTTGCGCGCGCGTCAGCGGCGCATCGATGGTGCTGGTGAACACGATCTGCTCCGGCGCTGCGTGGAAGAACTTGTCCTGGATACAGGCGGCCGGCGACAGCTGATAGGTGGACAGCTGCTGCGCCACCGGCGATTCGTTCCAACCGAACAAAAAGATATCGGCCATGGTGTGCCAGCGCGCGTCGGCGGCCAGCAGCAGTCGCGCCGCCTCGCGGCTGATGATCAGCGCACCGGCGCACACCGGCCAGCAATGTTGGTAGGTCGATGGACGCACCAGCCGCAGCTGGCGCCCGGCAATGTCGGCGACCTTGGCATCGAGCTTGATCCGGTTGTAGGACGGCTCCAGGCGCACGATGCTGCTGCCCGGTGGGAGCCAGTCGGTGCTGCGCAACAGCGCTGGCAGCGCATCGGACAGGTGCATGTCGTCTTCGAAGATGGCGGTGTACGCAGCGTCGGACTCGGCAGCGATGCGCCAGGCCGCCTGATGGCTCAGGAAGCAGCCGATGTTGGACGCGGTCCATTTGCGCGGGCCGGTGCTGAACGCATCGCCGGAGTTTTCCAGCGGGCGCTCGCGCACGAAGTCGGCGATCTGCTCCGGCGTGAGGGTGGCACCGTCGATGGCGGCAATGCGCTCGAACGACAGGCCCAATGCCTGAAACCGCGTCGCCATGGCCTGCAGGCGATCTCCGCTGCGCTGCATGTTGATGAGGTAGGACTTGATCACGGTGCCACTCCAGCTCGATTGTCGTGGCGGATCGTGAGCGGAGGCGCTGATTGGCTCACCCCCGAGTACGAGGTTGTGGCCGCACAAACGCAGGTATCCCGCCAAGCGGGCACGCGTGGCCAGGCAAGGCGCGAGGAGGAGGAACGACGAAAACGACCGCTCACGACCACCACACGGGTGCGGCTGGTGCTCGGAATCGGCACGCCCCAATCGTCCGATAAGGTTTCTGTGCACTGCCCATCCCCCTGGCAGCGGCTCGCGCCGTGTTCGCTGGCCGCTCTGCATCGTCGTGCGCGCCAACGCAGCACGCGCACCACCCCGAGACGGCATGGCTCTCGCATAATCGCCAGATGACCCGCCCTCCCCCGCTCGCCGATCCCTGGACCCTGCTCTCGCTGCGTCCCAGCGGGGAGCACGCGCCATTGCGGCGGGTGGTGGCACGGCATGGCGGGCGGCTGCTTGCCCTGTCGCCGTGGCGCCTGCAGACCAACGACACCGCGCAGGCGCGCGCCGCCTTGCAGCACGCGCTGGAGGCGCCCATCGCGGTGTTCACCAGCCCGGCAGCCGTGCGCGCCGCGCATCAGCTGCGGCCCTTGCAGCGGCCGGTGCAGGCGCAGTGGGTGAGCGTGGGCGAAGGCACCGCGCGTGCGCTGCACGCCTGTGGCATCGACGCGGTTGTGCGCCCTGCGCGCATGGACAGCGAAGGCCTGCTCGCCTTGCCGCTGTTCGCAGCGCCGTTGCAGAGCGTCGGCCTGATCACCGCGCCGGGTGGACGCGGCATGTTGGCGCCTGCGCTGGAACACCGCGGTGCGCGCATCCTGCGTGCGGATGTGTATCAACGCGTGCCGCTGCGCTTGCGCCCGTCGGCGCTGCACGCCTTGACCGACGCACTGCCGCGCAGCGTCCTGGCCATGAGCAGTGCCGAGGCGCTGACGCTGGTGCTGCAACAGTTGCCCGCCGCGCTGAGTGAGGCGGTGCGGCAACGCCCGCTGGTTGCCTCCAGCGAACGCCTATGCGACGCCGCGCAAGCGGCAGGCTTCTGCCACGTCGTCCGCGCGGCAGGTCCATTGCCGGAGCAACTGGTCGCTGCCGCTGCAGCGATCGTGACACCATCACGACCTTGCTGAACTGCGAACTCAAGCACAGCTTGCGGCGCTCTGCCGGCGCACGCCATGCTGTGCCAGATGACTGCGGCGCCTGCGCCGGTCGTGACCGCCCGAGGATGTCCGAATGACCGAAATGCCCGCCACCACGCGACGGTTTCCCTGGGCCTGGCTGCTGCTTGTGCTGGCCATTGCCGCCGTGGGCGTGGCGCTGTTTCTCGGCTGGCGTGCGTGGCAGAGCTATCACGACGCGCAATTGCAGGCAGCGCAGGCGCAGCAGCAACGCTGGGACGGCACCCAGCAATTGCTGGAAACACTGCGCCGCGATCAACGCCTGGCCAATGAGCGCCTGCAGGATGCGGCCGCCACCAATCGCGTGCTGCGCGATGAAATGCTGGGCCTGAGCCAGCGCAGCGCCTTGCTCGAAGACACCGTGCAAAAGCTTGCCGACCCGAACCGTCATGGCGCACAGGCGCTGCGGCTGGATGAAGTGGAACTGTTGCTGCGGCTCGGACAGCAGCGGCTGAGCATTGCCGGCGACGCCGATGGCGCCCGTCGCGCCTACGCGCTGGCCAACGGCGCACTCAACGGGATCGACGATCCGGGCTATCTCAATCTGCGCCAGGCACTGGTGCAGGAGCGCGATGCGCTGGACCGCCTCGGCGCCGGCCCGCAGGCCCAGGCGGCGCAGGCGCTCGACCAGTTAGCCATCGATCTGCAGCGCTTGCCGGAACAATCCGCACAAACCACCGAAGCGGCGCGGCCGTGGTGGCAGAAAGTGCTCGCACCGCTGGTGGATATTCGCCCCAGCCGTGGCGACGCCTTGCTGACCGCCGGCGACCGCAACGCCGCAAGCGATGCCTTGCAGATCGAAATCAGCCTCGCCCGCGCCGCTGCAGAACGTGGCGATCCGCAAGGCTTTGCACAATCGCTACGCCGCGTGGAGACCTGGACCACCCGGTTATGGCCGGACTCGCCGCAACGCCGTCAGATGCGTGCGCGCCTGCGCACGCTGCAACAAGCGCCACTGCGTCCGCGACTGCCGGAACTGGGCACCACCCTGCTGCAACTGCAGGCCATGCGTGAAGGGAGATCCACCCAATGAAAGTGTTGCGTACCGTCTTGATCCTGTTGGTTGCCGTGGCACTGGGCGTGCTCGGTGCGCAGTGGTTGTCGCATCAGAACAGCTACGACCTGGGTAACGTGGTGGTGAGCGTGGGTGGCAACGACTACCGCGCCGCAATGCCGCAGGCGGTGCTGATCCTGATCATCGCGCTGCTGGTGATCTGGCTGCTGTGGACGCTCATCAGCCTGCCGTTCCGCGTATGGGGCAAGTACCGCCGCAAGAAGGGCCGCGCGCGCCTGATCGAAGGTCTGCGCGCCGCCGACCACGGCCAGTGGCAACGCGCCGAGCGCCTGCTCGTCACTGCCAGCGAAGACGACGAGGTCAGCGGCATTGCGCTCGCCAGTGCGGTGCGCGTGGCAGATGCACGCGGCGACGAGGCATCGGCCACCGCGCTCGCACAGCAGTTGGCCGAGCGCGACCCCACCGCTTACGCGCTGTTGCAGGGTGAGCGGCATCTGGCGCGGCAACGGCCGGTCGAGGCGATCAACGCGCTCGATGCTGCCAATGCCCAACCGCTGCCGGCACGCGGCCTGTTGCTCCGCACGCATGCGCTGACCCAGATCGGCCGTGCCGATGAAGCCTACGGCCAGCTCGGTGCCTTGCGTCAGCAAGCAGTGCTGGCACCGGAGGCTTACAGCGCACTGGAAGCCACACTGGCCGAACAGACCCTCTTGCAGGCCGGCGATGCCAATGCGCTGGCCGAGCGCTGGGAGGCACTGCCCAAGCCGCTGCGCACCTACCCGGCCGTGGTCGGTGCATACGCGCAACGTGCCGCGGTACTGCATTGGGACGATGCCGCCGTGCATAGCCTGGAACAGGCGCTGGATACGCAATGGGACGAATCGCTGGTGCGCCTGTACGGCGTGCTGCCGCTGGAAAAATACGATTCGCGCCGGGCCAGTGCGCAGCGCTGGCTGACCCAGTATCCGGACAGCCCGGGCCTGCTGTTGACGCTGGCGCGGCTGGCACGCCATCAGCAGCAGTGGTCGCAGGCCGAAGAGTTCCTGCACCGCGCGCTTGCCAATGGCGCCGGCAGCGAGGCCTGGGAGGAGTTGGGCCATGGATTTGCCGCCGCCGGCGACCTGCTCTCTGCGCAGCATTGCTACGCCAATGCATTGCGCGCCGCACGCGGCGAGCCGGTGCATGAAGGCATGCCGCAGCAGTCGCTGCGCGGGCCGATCGTGTCAGCAAGTCCGGCGCCTGCGGCCGACCCACTCGCACCGGACGATCGCATTCTGTAATCGCTGCGGTTGTTCGACCTTGCAGCGGCGCACACCACAGGTGCGCCGCGTTGCATCAACGCTGGCGCGATGCCTGTGGCGGTGGCGGCAAGTCGCTCAGAAATGCATCGCAGGCACCCAGATACCGTGCCTGCGCATGGTCGACCTGCGTCGGCGACAACACGCGCGAACCCAGGCGGCCGATCAACAACATCGCCGCCATCACGCCGGCACCGATCACCCAGCGGAACTGGCTATCGAGCGACAGCCCGCACACCAGCAACGCCAACACCGATGCCATCGCCACCGCGACGAAACGGGCGCGGCGGCGCTCGTGTTGCGCGCACAGGGTGAGCACATGCGCGCTGCGTTTGCGTAGCGCAATGGCCAGGATCACGTACGGCAACACGCCCAGCAGCAGCGCGGCGTAGATCACTGGGTGGTGCCAATGAAAGATGTAGCGACGGGGCGGCATGTCGGCCGGCGCATTGCACTTGACGCACCGCGGCGGCAGATTGGCACCCGCCGTACACACCAGCACATCGCCCTCGCGCCACACATCGCCGTTCGCCGGCGGTAGATACAGGCTGGGCGGCTCGCGAAACGCGTCATTCGACATCCATGCGTCCTTGCTGGTTTGGGATTGGGGATTGGGGAGTAGAGATTCGCAAGAACAGGATTCCGCTTCTGATGTTGCCAATCCCTAATCGCGAATGCCAAATCCCACGCTGCGCAGCAGCGTCAACGCTCGATGATCGCCACCACGCCCATGCCGCCGGCGGTGCAGATCGAAATCAGCGCGCGGCCGCCGCCGCGTTCTTCCAGTTGCTTGGCGGCGGTGGCCACCACGCGCGCGCCGGTGGCGGCGAACGGGTGGCCGGTGGCCAGCGACGAACCCAGCGGGTTGATCTTGTCCGGGTCGATGCGGCCCAGCGGTGCGTCCAGCCCCAGACGCGTGCGGCAGTAATCCTCGCTCTCCCACGCGCGCAGCGTGCACAGCACCTGCGCGGCAAAGGCTTCATGGATTTCGTAGATGTCGAAGTCCTGCAGGGTCAGACCCTGACGCGCCAGCATCTGCGGTACCGCGATGGTCGGCGCCATCAGCAGGCCTTCGCCATGCACGAAATCCACTGCCGCCACCTGCGCATCGCGCAGATACGCCATCGGCGTATGGCCGTGCGCCAGCGCCCAGGCTTCGCTGGACAGCAGCACTGCGGCGGCGCCATCGGTGAGCGGGGTGGAATTGGCGGCAGTCAAGGTGCCACGGCCGGAGGTCTTGTCGAACGCCGGGCGCAAGGTCGCCAGCTTTTCCAGCGAAGTGTCGGCGCGCAGGATGTTGTCGCGCGAGACCCCACGGAACGGGGCGATCAGCGAATCGAAGAAGCCGCGCTCATACGCAGCCGCCAGCTTGTGGTGCGAGGCCACTGCCCATTCGTCCTGCGAATCGCGCGAGATGTTCCACTCCTTGGCCATGTCCTCGCAGTGGGCGCCCATGCTTTTGCCGGTGCGCGGCTCGGCCACGCCGGGGAAGTCCGGCTTGAGCTCGCTCAACTTGAAGCCGCGCAGCAACGCCTTGAGTTTGTCGCCGGTGGCCTTGGCGCGGTTGGCGGCCATCAGGCGCGCGCGCAATTTCTTGCCATAGACGATCGGCACTTCGGAGGTGGTGTCCGAGCCGCCGCCAATGCCCGAATCGATCTGCCCCAGCGCGATCTTGTTGGCGATGGTGATCACCGAATCCAGGCTGGTGCCGCAGGCGCGCTGCAAGGTGATGCCCGGCGTCAGCGGCGACAGACCCGACGACAGCGCTGCCTCGCGGGCCAGGTTCCAATCCGAGGAGTGCTTGATCACCGCCCCCATCGCCACTTCGCCCAATTGCTGGCCGTGCAGGCCGAAGCGCTCGACCAGCGCGCCCAGCGTGCGCACCGACATGCCCAGGTTGCCCACGTCCGCGTAAGCGGTGTTCTGACGACAGAACGGGATACGAACGCCGCCCAGAATGGCGACGGGACGGGCTGCGGGCATCGGTTGACCTGGCATGGAGGACTCGGGGACATGGCCTGCACAGGGCCGGCAGGCATAATGGCCGCAGTGTAGCTTCGACCCCGTGATGGGCCAACCGCGAATCATGAGCAAGACCGAACACGGCGTGACCGCCATGGGTGTGATGGCGCTGGAATTGACGGGCGGCACCGCCCCCGAGCGCGGCGCCCTGGCGCCCGAGCAGGCCGGCATGCTGGCCGAACGCATTGGCCGCGACCTGGCGCAATGGATCCCGGAGATCCGCGCACTGGAGTTGAGCGTGGCGATGGCGCATTTCGACCCGGCCGAAGTGCTGCGGCCGGGCTGGCCGCTGCATCGCCGGCTGGAGGAACTGCATGCCCGCGCGCCGGGCCGCGACCAGGGCCCGCGGGTGCTGGCCTTCGGTGCCGATGCGCAGGGCGAGATCCCCTTGCCGTTCCAGGCCGATGCCCAGTTGACCGGTGGCGGCCTGCGCGTCTTGCCGTTCCTGCTGTCCGGCGACCCGGACATCGTGGCGAGCGTGGCCGAAGCGATGGAAGAAGTGCTGCTGGCCCAGGGCATGGCCCAGGCCGACACCGCGCTGCTGGCGCAGGAGAGCTTCGGCGCGCGCATCGAGCATGCCCGCTATCTCACCGCGCACGATCTGGCGGCAATGATCTCGATGCAGTACGACAACCAGGGCCTGGCACCGCTGTGGCCGCTGATCGAAGCCGCCCTGCTCGCCCCCGACAGCGAAGAATGGCTGCAGCAATCGCCCGAGCCGGTGTTGCGCTATGTCGATGGCGAAGTGCGCATCGCATTGTTCGACCCGGCCGGCTGGTGCGATTACTACACGCACGACCGCGAGAATTGCGAGCGCCTGCGCGGCGTCTACGAACAATTCCTCTCGCGCCAGCGGCAGATGGCTGCCGTACTGGAAGCGCACGGGTTGCCGGTGCTGTACGTGCATGTGGAGCCGGGCCAGGACCCGCGCCTGGCCTTATCTGCATAAGCGATGCGTCGGTGTCCACCGCGCGCCTGCCTTGCAGGGCGTGTTGGACACCGGCGTGTATGCGGCAGACCTGGAGCGTGCCTGCGCGTTTTATGCGTGTGTACTTGGCCTGCAGCCGATGCACTGCGATGCGCGCATGCCGGCGTACGCGAGTGCGCCGGGGCAAGTGTTGCTCCTGATTCTTGCAGGGAAGTACCTCGAACACGGCTGCATGACCCTGCGGGACGATTCCACCGCACAACAGTAGCGGACGCGCGCTATGCACTGGCGATCGCTAGCGATGCACTGACCGGTTGGGAAGCGCCTTTGCAGGTGTGCAGCGCGCCGATCGAAGGCCGCACGCGGTGGCCGGCAACGTATTTACTTCCGCGATACCGATGCGCACTTGCTGGGTGGCGACTCAGAGTCTTTGGCCAAATTACTGAGCGCGGTTGGCAAAGCCACTCACCGCAACACGGACCGCTCGTGCTCGGATCCGCTCACGATTCATCCGCGCTGGTTACCACTGCGCCATCTACCCAGCTGAAGATTGCTTGTTACGGATTGGCTGCTCCGAGCGCGTATGCGTGCACAGGCTCGACAGCGCAGCAGTTGGCGCACTGATGCGTCAACTGCAGTATTTACCGCTCTATCGATGCACGGTCCAACCATGCACGCTCCGCTGAGCAACGTTGCCGCGCCGTAGCAGCAGCAGCGTCTGCAAGACCATGAGCGGGATGCCGCGTTCGCGTTGCCAACCCACCATTCTGACCGGCGAGATAACGCGCCGACGCCTGATACACAGCTGCTTACCGCGGCCGTTGTGCATTACAGGACAAAAGACGCGACGGTCATCGGATGCCGCCGCGTCCATGCGCTTACTTGGTTGCAGCCTGCGCGTTGTCGGTGGTGATCACGCCGCAGGCCAGACGGCCGCCGGCGTTGCCGGTGGGCTGGGTTTTGTAGTCATCGGCATCGGCGTGCACGATCACCGCGTGACCTGCGATATCGAACTGATCGGCCTTGCCCAGGTTGACGTTGCTGGAAACCGGGCCGTCGATGCTGGCATTGCCCTGCGCATCGGACTTGATGTTGGGCATGTCGCCGCCGTGATGCGGGTCGGCACTGACGTTGCCGTGATCGGACTGGGCCGGGTTGAAATGGCCGCCGGCGCTGCTGCCGTCCGGGGCGCTGCAATCGCCCTTTTCGTGGATATGGAAGCCGTGTTCGGTGTTGGGCGTGAGCCCACTGAGTTGGCCGGTCACGCGCAGCACGCCATCGACGGTCTTGAAGGTCACCGTGCCTTTGACGTCATTGCCCTTGGTCGGCTTGAGCTCGGCGGTGGCCGTGGTGGTGGCGGCCGCACCGGTCACCATGGCAGCGGCATGCTCGCCACTGTGCGCCGCGTCGGCCGGGGTGCTGGCCGTCGGTGCGGGTGTGGGCTCGGCCGGTGCGGGCTCGTCGCGCTTGCACGCGGTCAACACCAGGGCGGTCGCCAGGAACAGGGTTGTGGGAAGAATGCGCATGGGAAAACTCCTGTAGAGACCGCAGCTGCGGCCATTGATGCCCCAACTCAGGGCTGCGAAGGGGGGGTGCGCCACTGGGTGACGCGAATGACGCCGCAGGCCAGGCGTGCACCCGCATTGCCGCTGGGCTGGCTGCGATAGTCGTCGGCGTCGGCATGCACGATGAGTGCCTTGCCGATCACATCGCTGGGCGCGCCATCGCCCAGGCTGATGCCGGCCAGGATCATGTCCAGATGCGCGACGCCCTCGGCGTCGGCACGCAGGTTGTCCATATCGCCCAGGTGATGACCGCCGCTTCCGGCGCGGCCGTGCGAGGCTCCGGTTGGATTGAAATGCGCGCCCGCACTGCTGGCATCGGCCGCGCTGCAATCGCCGCGTTCGTGCACATGGAAACCGGCCACGCCACCTGGGCGCAGGCCACCGACCGTGCCGGTGATGCGGATGCCCTGCAGCGCCGGCACCAGCACGACCCGGCCGCTGACCAAGCTGCCCGACGCCGAAGCCAGTGCGGCTTCGGCCTGCTGCACCGGACGCGCGGGCACCACGCGCGCCGCTGGCGGCGGTGGCGGGGGAGGTGGCGGCGTGCTGCTGCAGGCGGCCAGCGCCAGAGCGGTAAGGGCAACGATCGTGGACGACCGATAACGCATCGAGCTGTTCTCCTGATCAGGCTGGAAACCTATGCGGGCGCATGTTCACGTGTCATGAAATGCGTCTGGGCAGCGCAGGAGTTTACGGGGTTGGTGTGGATGGTCGGGTTGTTTGCACGCCCGCTGTGCGGGGAGCCTTGCGCTGCTTCGACGATGGCGTAGGCCGATCAGGGGCCACCACGAGTTCATCGATGGCCAGGGGGATGCGGTGTCATGTGGATGGTGAAACACGTGCAGTGAGGGTGCTCAATGTGTGGTGATGCGCGTCAATCTCGTTGCGTGCTCGTTGCGTGCACTACGTGATTCACGCGTTTCGTGCGCGAGCTGATTCAAAGGAGCGACGCAGGCGGCTGCGCTTTTATCGGCTTGGGTGCCCTCACCCCACCCCCGCTCCGCTCCACGCCCCGGCCCGCGCTTGCGGCGCGGGCGCTCCAAGGCACGCGCGCCCGCGCCGCGCAAGCAGTGCCCTCTCGCCCCGCAGGCGGGAGAGGGGCTTCACCGCAGCGATCGGCAGGGTTCGCCGCAGTGCTTGAGGCATTTCATCGCAGCGATCCGCGGAGTTCGCCGCAGCGATCGAGGCGTTTCATCGCAGTGATCGGCAGGGCTCGCCGCAGCGATCACCTGCCTGCCTTCTCCCGCGTGCGGGGGAAGGTGCCCGAAGGGCGGATGGGGGCAGCGTTCACCGCCGAGTGACCAGGACCGTTTCGCTCACGTAAGCGCAAAAACGCCCACGCAACCACCCAGGCAGGATCCCGACCCCGCCCGGGCTAGCCGCCGGACTGCTCAGCGGCGCTTGCGGCCCGGGCCGAGTTTGCGGGTGACGGTGTTGCGGCCCAGGCCGAGGCGTGCGGCGGCTTCGGCGCGACGGCCCTGGGTGAGTTGCAGGGCGGCTTCGAGCAGGGTCTTGTCCAGGCGTTCGCGCGCTTCGGCGTGTACGCCCTGGGCGCCTTCGCTCAGGCGTTGCGCGGCCCAGCTGGACAGCATGTCGTCCCATTGCCCGACGCTGCTACGGCCGGTGCGCTGGCGACCGCGCGCCAGCGCTGCGTCCACGTCGACCACATCGATGATGTCGGCGGTGGCCAGGGCGGCCAGGCGCCAGCAGACGTTTTCCAGTTCGCGCACGTTGCCGGGCCAGTCGTATTGGCGCAGATCTTCCAGTGCGGCCGACGATAGCCGCTTGGGCAGCATGTCGAGCTTGCGCCCGGCCATGGCCAGGAAGTTTTCCGCCAGTTGCGCGATGTCGCCGCGACGCTCGCGCAGCGGTGGCAGCTGCAGGCGCACCACATCCAGGCGATGCAGCAAATCGGCACGGAAGCGGCCTTGTTCGACCAACGCTTCCAGGTCCTGGTGAGTGGCGGCGATCACGCGTACATCGACACGGATCAACTCGCGCCCACCGACGCGAAAGAATTCGTTCTCTGCCAGCACGCGCAGCAGGCGCGTCTGCAACGGCAGCGGCATGTCGCCGATTTCGTCCAGAAACAAGGTGCCGCCATCGGCTTGTTCGAAGCGGCCGATGTGCCGTTTGGTGGCGCCGGTGAAGGCGCCGGTTTCGTGGCCGAACAACTCGCTTTCCAGCAACTCGGCAGGAATGGCGGCGGTGTTAAGTGCGACGAAGGGTTTGCGTGCGCGCGGCGATTCGTTGTGCAGCGCGCGCGCGACCAACTCCTTGCCGGTGCCGGTTTCGCCGTTGATCAGCACCGACAGCGGCGCCTGCGCGAGACGTCCGATCGCGCGGAACAAGGCCTGCATCGCCGGGGTGTCGCCGATCAGCGCGGCCGAGCCTTCGGCCAGCGGGGCGCCGATGATCTTGTCGACACCGGCATCGGCGTCGGGCAGCGCGCGTGCGGCCAGCGCCACCGCATCGTCCAGATCGAACGGCTTGGACAGGAACTCGTGCGCACCACCGCGAAAGGCGCCGGCGGTGCTGGCGACATCGGTATAGGCCGACATCACGATCACCGGCAGCTGCGGGTGCTTGGATTTGAGCTTGTCGAGCAGGCTCAGGCCGTCTTCGCCGGGCATGCGCACGTCGGTGAACAACAGGTCCGGCATGGGCCGCATCGACAGCGCCTGCAACGCCGCGGCGGCGCTGTCGAAGCCATCCACCGCGTAACCGGCATCGCGCAAGGCCGTGGACAGCACGAAGCGGACCGAACGGTCGTCGTCGACCACCCAGATGTGGTGGGATGCGGCGGCGGCCTCAGCCATGCAGATGCTCCTTGTCGTGATCGCCGACCAGCTCGGGCAGCAGCAGTGTGAAAACGGTATGGCCCGGACGCGAGCGGTAGGTCAGGGTGCCGTGGTGCTCGCGCGAGACCTGCTGGGCCAGCGCCAGTCCCAGCCCGCTGCCCTCGGCGCGGCCGCTGACCAGCGGCAGGAACAGGTGCTCGGCCAGTTCTTCCGGCACGCCACCGCCGTCGTCGATGATTTCCAGCCGCAGCGACATCGCGTGCACGCGGTCGCGGATGCGCTGGCCGTGCTCGACGCGGGTGCGCAGGGTGACGCGGGTGGCGCCAGCCTGAAACGCGTTACGGACCAGATTCCAGACCGCCTGGGTGAGCCGGTCCACATCGCCCAGGATGTCGGGAATGCTGGGGTCGTAATCGCGCTGCACCTGCACCGACCAGCCGCCCTCGGCTTCGGCCAGGCGCAGCACGCGTTCGAGCACCACGTGGATGTTGAGGCCCTCGTGCGGGCGCAGCGGCGACGGCGAGAGCAGGCGTTCGAGCAAGGTGTTGAGGCGTTCGATTTCGGTGCCGATCAGCTCGATCAGCTCGCGCTCGTCTTCATCGCGGCCTGCCGAGCGGCGCGCCAGCAACTGCGCGGCGCCCTTCAAGCCGGCCAATGGGTTACGCAGTTCGTGCGCCAGGCCCTTGAGCGCGGCGCTCAAGGCATTGGGCAGCGCGTGGGTGGGGTCCAGCGCGGGGAATTCGTCGACCGGGTGCGTTTCCAACAGCCAGCCGCCATCGTCCAGCCGCGACAGCCAGCCTTCGGCAAAGCGTGGCGCGTCGTTGGGCAGGCCCAGCGCCAGCCGATGCAGGCGCAGCACGTCGCGTTCGTCGTTGAGCAGGAAGCGCGCGAGTGCGTCGCCCTGCACTTCCAGTGCAGCCAGCGGCTGGTCGACCAGCCGCCGCGCGCTGACGCCGAGCCAGCGCGCGAATGCCGGGTTGACCCCCAGCACGCGGCCGTCGCGGTCGGCCCAGGCTACCGGGGTACCCAGGCTGTCGAGCGACGGTGTGGAGGTCGTCATCCGCATTGCACCAATTTAGTGCAAACAGCATCGGCGTGCGCGAATGGCGCGCCGAACGCAGCCTGCATCGAAGCATCTGAGGCCGGGTGGCAGTGGAATGCACCGACCCGGCGCGCATCCGCGCCGACGGTGACGGGCGTGAGGCTGGTCATGCAGGCACCTCGGCAATGGATCCGCGCCGGCAGCGGCCGCGGTAGAAACCGACCCGGCGCGGGCAGCGCCGGCCGGGTCGTTGCGCCACCCGCGGAGATCTCGCCGCGGGTGTGCATGCTCAGGACTCGTATGCGGCTTCGCCGTGCGAGGTGATGTCCAGCCCCTCGCGCTCGGCCTCTTCGGTGACACGCAGGCCGAAGACCAGCTTGGCGACCAGGAATCCGACCACCGACACCACGCCGATCCACACCACGGTGATGCCCACGCCCAGGGCCTGGATACCGACCTGATGCAGCATGTCGTAATCGCCGCCCTTCTGGCCGCCCAGCGAGGCCGCCGAGAACACGCCGGTCAGGATCGCGCCGATGATGCCGCCCAGGCCATGCACGCCGAACACGTCCAGGCTGTCGTCGGCACCCAGCAGGCGCTTCAGACCGGTGACGCCCCACACGCACAGCACGCCAGCCGCCAGGCCGATCACGATGGCGCCGAACGGACCCACGGTGCCGCAGGCCGGGGTGATGCCGACCAGACCGGCGACCATGCCCGAGGCCACACCCAGGGCGGACGACTTGCCCTTGATGATCTTCTCGGTGAGCGACCAGCCCAGGATGGCGGCCGCGGTGGCCAGCAAGGTGTTGAGGAAGGCCAGCGCCGCACCGGCATTGGCTTCCAGGTTGGAGCCGGCATTGAAGCCGAACCAGCCCACCCATAGCAGCGAGG
The DNA here is from genome assembly GCF_001423585.1 of Xanthomonas sp. Leaf148. Classification (GTDB taxonomy): domain Bacteria; phylum Pseudomonadota; class Gammaproteobacteria; order Xanthomonadales; family Xanthomonadaceae; genus Xanthomonas. Next base: position 452,816 of record NZ_LMOP01000012.1, read on the forward strand.
CGCCGACGAAGGTCAGGGTCACGTTGTGCGGCTTGATCGCCTCACGTCCCAACCCGGCCCGCTTGCCGACGAAGTAGGCACCCACCAGACCGGCGATACCGGCATTGATGTGCACCACGGTGCCGCCGGCAAAATCCAGCGCGCCCAGCCCGAACAGATAGCCACCGGTCGCCCAGACCATGTGCGCCAGCGGCAGATAGCCGAAGGTGAACCAGATCACCGAGAACAGCAGCACCGCGGCGAACTTGGCGCGTTCGGCAAAGGCGCCGACGATCAGCGCGCCGGTGATGCCGGCAAAGGTCGCCTGGAAGCCGATAAACACGTATTCCGGCAGGCTCACACCCTTGGTGAAGGTGGCCGACAGGCTCTCGATGGTCACGCCCTTGAGCAGCGCCTTGTCCAGATTGCCGATCCACGGGCCTTCGCCGGAAAACGCCAGGCTGTAGCCGTAGATCACCCACAGGATGGTCAGCAGCGAGAACACCGTTGCGACCTGGATCAGCACCGACAACACGTTCTTGGCGCGCACCATGCCGCCGTAGAACAACGCCAGGCCCGGCACCACCATCAGCAACACCAGCAGCGTGGAGGTCAGCATCCAGGCGACGTCGCCCTTGTCGACCACCGGTGCGACTTCAGCGGCAGCGGCCGGCGCGGCGGCCGGCTGCGCAGACGGCAGCGGTTCGGTGGTGACTGGTTCGGTCGGCAACGGGGTGACCTGCGGGGTGGATTGCGCTTGGGCGCTGCCCATGCCGCCCACCACCAGCGCGCTGAACAGCATCAGCATGCACACGCTGTAGAACCGGGCTTTCCACCCGGCAAAAAGAGCTGTCTTCATACGACCTCCAGAGGTGGGGGACTCAGAGCGCATCGGCGCCGATTTCGCCGGTGCGGATCCGCACCACTTGCTCGATCGCAGTCACAAAGATCTTGCCGTCGCCGATCTTGCCGGTGCCGGCCGCGTTCTGGATCGCCTCGACCACAGCGTCCAGCCGATCGTCGGTAACCACCGTCTCGATCTTGATCTTGGGCAAAAAGTCCACGACGTACTCGGCCCCGCGATACAGCTCGGTGTGGCCTTTCTGGCGCCCGAAGCCCTTGACCTCGGTGACGGTGATACCCGACACGCCAGCGGCGGACAGGGCCTCGCGGACCTCGTCGAGCTTGAACGGCCGGATGATGGCGGTGATCAATTTCATGCGCATACCCCGAAAGGTGGAAGGAACCGGCCGGCATTGCGCCGCCCGGCGGTGTCAGTCACCTGGATGCCAACCCCGGCATCCAATCGTTCGCGGATCGCGCAGACCCCGACGGATGCCATGCATCCGCCTCGTGGGAGAGGTCAGGCCCGCGCGCCGCGAACTGTGTGCTCTCTCGTACCCCTCGACTCCATGGCGGTGCCAGGGAGCCATCGAACATGTGCGGCGATGGCGGAGGTGGGAGGGGGGGCCTCCGCCATCACCGCGGTGGAACTCAGTTGCCGTAGTACAGCTGGTATTCCAGCGGATGCGTTGCCGCACGGAACTTGGTGACTTCCTGCATCTTCAGCGCGATGTAGCCGTCGATGAAGTCGTCGCTCATCACGCCGCCGGCCTTGAGGAACTCGCGATCCTTGTCCAGCGCTTCCAGTGCCTGATCCAGGCTGGAGCAGACCTGCGGGATCAACTTCTCTTCTTCCGGCGGCAGGTCGTACAGATCCTTGTCGCTCGGGGCGCCCGGGTCGATCTGGTTCTTGATGCCGTCCAGGCCGGCCATCATCAGCGCGGTGAAGGTCAGGTAGCCGGACTGCAACGGATCGGGGAAGCGCATTTCGATGCGGCGCGCCTTGGGGTTGGTGACCCACGGAATGCGGCACGAGGCCGAGCGGTTCCGCGCCGAATAAGCCAGCATCACCGGCGCTTCGTAACCCGGCACGAGACGCTTGTAGCTGTTGGTGCCGGAGTTGGCGAATGCATTGATCGCGCGGGCGTGCTTGAAGATGCCGCCGATGTACCACAGCGCCATCTGCGACAGGCCGCCATAGCCGTCGCCGGCGAACAGGTTGGTGCCGCCCTTGGTCAGCGACTGGTGCACGTGCATGCCGGAGCCGTTGTCGCCGACGATCGGCTTGGGCATGAAGGTGGCGGTCTTGCCGTTGCGGTAGGCGACGTTCTTGATGATGTACTTCATCGTCAGCAGTTCGTCGGCCTTCTGCACCAGCGAGCTGAACTTGGTGCCGATCTCGCACTGGCCGGCGGTGGCCACTTCGTGGTGGTGCACTTCGGTTTCGATGCCGACCTGTTCCAGCGTCTTGATCATTTCCGCGCGCAGGTCGTGCAGGGTGTCGGTCGGCGGCACCGGGAAGTAGCCACCCTTCACGCCCGGGCGATAGCCACTGTTGCCGCCGTCATACTTGGCGCCGGTGTTCCAGGCGGCCTCTTCGGAACCCACCTGGAAGAAGGTGTGGCCCATGTCGTTGGCGAAGCGGACCGAATCGAAGATGAAGAATTCCGGCTCCGGGCCGAAGAAGGCCTGGTCGGCGGTGCCGGAGGACTTCAGGTAGGCCTCGGCGCGCTTTGCGATGCCGCGCGGGTCGCGCTCATAGCTCTGCATGGTGGCCGGATCGAGGATGTCGCAGGTGAGCACGATGGTCGGATCGGCGAAGAACGGATCCAGATACGCGGTGCCGGCGTCGGGCAGCAACACCATGTCCGACTCGTTGATGCCCTTCCAACCCGCGATCGAGCTGCCATCGAACATCTTGCCTTCTTCGAACAACGCCGGCTCGATGATGTTGGCCGGAAAGGTGATGTGCTGCTGTACACCACGCATATCGACGAAGCGCAGGTCGACAAACTCGACCTTGTTGTCCTTGATCAGCTTTTCAACGTTTTCCACGGACATCGGAAGAAACCTCGGATTGGAGTGAAGTGGATCGTGGGCGGTACTACAGCAGGGACCATGCCAAACCACCGACGTTCACAAGTCGTTGATTTTGCTTGCATCACTTGAGACCGCTACACGTGAGATAGCACCTTATTGGTGCTACCTGCATTGATGGTGCACCGATATGGTGCATGTCGCAATGCACTATCCTGACGCCTCCCCCAATCCTCCCCTCTCGTCCGATGTCCGATCTGATTTCCGCCCTTCTCTTGGGCATTCTCGAAGGCTTGACCGAATTTCTGCCGATCTCCAGCACCGGCCACCTGTTGATCGCCGAACAATGGCTCGGACGCCGTTCTGACTTCTTCAATATCGTCATCCAGGCCGGCGCGATCCTAGCCATCTGCCTGGCGTTGCGGCAGAAGCTGTGGAGCCTGGCCACCGGGCTGGGCGAGCGTGCCAACCGCGACTATGTGCTCAAGATCGGCGTGGCCTTCATGGTCACTGCCGTGGTCGGGTTGATCGTGCGCAAGGCCGGTTGGCAGTTGCCGGAAACCGTGCATCCGGTGGCCTGGGCGCTGCTGATCGGCGGCCTGTGGATGCTGGTGGCCGAGCACTTTGCCGGCAAGTTGCCGGAGCGCGACGTGGTGACCTGGAAAGTCGCCATTGCCGTGGGCCTGGCGCAGGTGGTGGCCGGCGTGTTCCCCGGCACCTCGCGCTCGGCCTCGGCGATCTTCCTGGCCATGTTGCTGGGCCTGAGCAAGCGCTCGGCGGCAGCGGACTTCGTGTTCATGGTCGGCATCCCGACCATGTTCGCGGCCAGCGGTTACGCGCTGCTGGAGATGTACAAGGAAGGCGGATTCGGCAGCGAGAACTGGACCGACGTGGCAGTGGCCTTCGTGGCAGCGACCATCACCGGTTTTGTGGTGGTGAAGTGGCTGCTGGGCTACATCAAGAAGCACCGCTTCACGGTGTTTGCGGTGTACCGCATCGTGCTCGGCGCGGCCCTGCTGTTGTGGTTGCCGGCTGCAGCCTGAGCCGCCAAGCGCGCAGGCCCTGCCCGTCGCCGATTGTTACCGGCACGGCCACCGGCGGTCGGCAGCAGTTGTCGCTGGCGCCCCGTCCAAGCCGCCCTGCCGGCGGCTGGCGGCGATCACTCGCCAAGGCAACCGATGCCGCGTTTGTGCAGACGCGCATCGGCGGCACGTTGCCGGGCAGTGACGCCGGTCACTGCCCTGGCCGCACGCTGGCGGTATCACTGAGGTCTTGACCACCGGGAGCCGCCGATGCGTGCCGTGTTCTTTGCCCCAGCCCTGCTGGCGGCAGGCGTGACGGCCTGCGGTTCGGGCGCGACCCCCACTGCGCCCGGTGCCGACGGCTCCGGATCGGGCGCGACTGCCGCTTCGACCGCAGCGACAACCCCCGTCAGCGACAACGCGCCGTTACGGGCCGCCCTGCAGGCACAACACTGGCAACTGCAACAGGCCAGCGATGCGCACGGCACCGCCCTGCGCAGCCTGTTCGTGGCCGGTAGCGCGCCGTTGCAGCTGGATTTCGGCGATCAACGCATCCAGGTCAGCCAGACCTGCAACGCGCTGGGCGCTAATTACAGCGTGGCCGCGGCGCAGCTGCAGATCGGCCGGGTCGTATCGAGCAAACGTCTGTGCGCGCAGCCGCAAAAGATGACGCAGGAACGCGCTGCCAGCGAGCTGTTGTCCGGTCGTTTTGCGGTGGCGCTGGACACGGCGCAAGCCGCACCGCAGCTGACCCTGACCCGCAGCGACGGCACCCGCCTGTTGTTCGCCGGCGCCCCCACGGCAGATACCCGCTACGGCGGGCCCGGGCAGACGCTGTTGATCGAAGTGGCGGCCGATACGGTGCCATGCGCCTCCGACCCGTCGCGCGCCTGCCTGCAGCTGCGCGAGCGCGCCGATGGACAGCCTGCGACCGCGTCCTGGCAAACCTTCGACGGCACGATCGAAGGCTTCGAACACGAAGCCGGCATCCGCACCCTGCTGCGCGTCACCCGCTATCCGGCTGCGGCCGAGACGGACGGTGCACCGGTGTATGTGCTGGATCAGATGATTGAGGCGAGCGGCTAGCGCTGGGAATTGGGAATTGGGAATCGTCGCGCGTTGCACGATTGATGAAGCGATTGGCGCATCGGCAGCGTTGACGCGCTCTGCGTTGCAACGCGAGTGACGGTTGGCCAGCTGGGTGCCGTCACCGCAGCGGTCCGGTCATCGTCGCCTGGTGCAGACGCCATGCCGGATTCGCTTTTTGGCTTCAGCGTCGCACGGCATCAAGACCAGGTCGCCGGCACCCCGGCTCGCCGCAAAGAACTTACGGGCTGAGCACAACGGTTGGCCAGCTGGGTGCCGTCACAGCAGCGGCCCGGTCATCGTCGCCTGGTGCAGACGCCATGCCGGATTCGCTTTTTGGCTTCCGCGTCGCACGGTATCAAGACTCGGTCGTCGGCACCCCGGCTCGCCGCAAAGAACTACGGGCTGAGCACATCCGCGCGTACCACGCGTGTGTGAGCGGATCGGCTTCCATCCACGATGATGCTCAGCCGCCAGTCAACGCATGCATCAGATCAATGCGCACTGTTGTTGCGCTTGACGGGCATCTACGCACCTCTTCCGGGAGCGCTCTGCTAGACAGAAGTCGATCTTTGCGCGCTTCCATGCTGGCCTTGAGCAGCCGCACGTCGGCCGGATCGCCCGGACACAACGTGCGACTGCGGCGCTTGCAGCTTTCTTGATGGTCGGTACCGCGATGACCGCACGGCTTGGCGGCCATGCGGTCGTGCCGATCTGCGCTCAGCGCAGCGACGGGTTCAGCGTGTAAGTGCCGTGCAGCGCAGCTTCGGCCAGAACGTGACCCTGGATGGCCGACAGCACATCGGCTGCAGTGAAGGTGGCGGGCAGACTGAGCGTGGCCACATCCAGCGCGAACACGCGGAAGAAATAGCGGTGCAGGCGCAGGTCGTTGAACGGCGGATACGGGCCGTCATAGCCCAGATAGTCGCCGGCCATGTCGGGGTTGCCGGCAAACCATTGGGTATAGGAGTTCAGGCCCTGGCGTGCGCCGGCCGGGCCAGCCGGCTGCTGCTTGCCCTTGGCCACAAAGCCGTCGCTGCAGCTGCCTGCCGCGATCTCGTGCACGTCGGCGGGGATATCGGCCATCGCCCAATGCACGAAATCGGCGCGTGGTTGCTCGACCGGGATCTGCACATCCTCGCGCCCAACCGTTTCCGGCACCGTCGGCACATCCGGGTCCAGACACAGCAGCGCGAACGAACGCGTCCCTGGCGGAACATCGCTCCAGGCCAGGTGCGGGTTGCGGTTGGGCGCGAAGCCGTCCGGTGTGCCGGCGGCAAATTCCACCGCGATGGGCTTGCCGTTTTCGATGCTGTTGCTGGTCAGACGCATGCAAAGTCTCCGTGGATCGAAGCCCTCAGCCTGCCTGGATTGGCACGGCAGCGGAAGCGGTCGCAATGGAACCTTGTGTGGCGCGGTTGGGTGCATGCGTTGCGAAACAGTTGACCGTGCAGCGAGTAGTGCGGCCTTGGCTAGCACTGCCGGCCACCCGATGTCACTCCACTGCCGCGGATCGCATGCATCGTTGATCGCGCACATGTGATCTGTAGCCCGCCGTCCACGCGCACCGCGCCATCCGAACATCCGTAGGAGCGGACCTGGCCGCGATGGGCTTCACCGGTATCGGTAACGCCTCATCGCGGCCGGGTCCGCTCCTACGACAGCACTGCGGCTGCGAGATGTAAGCGGCAGGCGGTGTGCTGGTCAGTGTTCAACATCTTCCGTCGATGCCATGGCGAGCGGCGCGGCGGCGGCGAACACCACACCAGTCGTACCTGTGTCACCGCTATAGCGCGGATCGCTGCCATCGTTATCCGTAGCCCGCTTTATCCGCCGCCCGCGTCCACGCGCACCGCGACATCCGGACATCCGTAGGAGCAGACCTGGCCGCGATGGGCTTCACCGGTATCGGTAACGCCTCATCGCGGCCGGGTCCGCTCCTACGACAGCACTGCGGCTGGGAGATGTAAGCGGCAGGCGGTGTGCTGGCCAGTGCTCAAGATCTTCCGTCGATGCCATGGCGAGCAGCGCCGCCGCAGCGAACACCACACCAGCCGTACCTATGTCACCGCTATAGCGCGGATCGCTGCCATCTTTATCCGTAGCCCGCTTTATCCGCCGCCCGCGTCCACACGCATCGCGACATCCGGACATCCGTAGGAGCGGACCTGGCCGCGATGGGCTTCACCGGTATCGGTAACGCCTCATCGCGGCCGGGTCCGCTCCTACGACAGTACTGCGCCTACGAGTACAAGCGGCAGGCGGTGCGTCAGTCCTGCGGATACCCGAAGCGCACTGCGATCAAGGTGAGCAGGTCGAACTGGGCGCCGAGTACGCCGCGATAACTGCGCCAGCGACCGGACGCCAGGCGTGCCGGGCCGCGCGGTTCGACCAGCGGGAAGTTCAGTCCGAACGCCTGCTCCAGCGCCGTGGAAATGCCCTGCGGATCGCTTTCGATGCCATCCAGGCGGATGATCCGGTGCGGGTACAGATCGCGTTCGTGCAGCACGGCCAGCTGTTCCAGCGCAGCCAACAACCAGTCGGTGGCCTGCTGCGGCGACTGCACGGCCAGCGGCGCGGATGCGCCGGCCGAGAGCCAGTCCAGCAGCATGTCGCGCGGGTCGCGCAGCGCGATTGCCAGGCGCCCCTCCGGCAGATGCGGGCGTAGCGCGGTGAGCAGGGTGTTGTCCCACCACAGCAGCCAGTCGATGACATTGCCATCGTCGATACCGCGGCGCAGCAGCTGCGCTTTCCAGCCTTCCACCAAGGCCATCGGCGCCAGTTCCCCGGATGCCAACTGCTCGACGCTGCGGTAGCTCTGCAACGCATCGGACGGCGGCGTGGAGCCGTAACGGTCGCCGCGCACCAGCGGGGTGGCGGCGTCCATCACCGCGATCAGGCGTTCGACATGCGAGCCCGGGGTGCCCCAGACGAACAGCGGACGCGCGGTAACGGTGTCGGGAATGCTACCCAGCGCCGGCCACTGCATCGGTTGTTTGGCAGCCTGCGGCGGCAACGGCAGGCGGTGCTGGGCCTGTTCGCGATGGAACTGCATCCAGGTGGCCAACGCGGCGTCGGGCTGGCCGGCGCGGTCTTGCACATTGCCTAGCCACGGCCGCAGCACGGTCTGCTGCGGTGCGGGCAACGACTCGATCAAGGATTCGACACAAGCGATCGCCGCCGGCGGGTCGCGCTCCAGCAGCGCTTCGACGATGCGCTGTTCGCCGCTGATGCGGCCCGGCTCCACCGCCACGATCTGCCGCGCCACCATTTCCGCGTCCTCGGCGTGGCCCTGCATGTCGTGCACGCGCATCAACGCTTCCAGCGCCGGCAGGTGCTCGGGCATGCCGAGCAGCCAACGCTCGATCACCGCCTGCGCCTGCGGCCCGCCGACCGGCTCCACCGCCAGCCGTGCCAGCCATAGATCGTGCGCATTGCTGGAGGTGGCCAGCGCCGCATCCAGGGTGTCGCGCGCATCGTCCACCGCGCCCAGACGCTCCCAGGCGGTGAGCAAGGCATGCAAGGTGCGGCGGTCGGCAGGCCAGTGGGCCAGCGCCAGGCGCAGATGCGCAGCCGCCTGATCGGGGCGACCGGCCTGCAATTCCATCTCGCCGGCCAGCCGGCGCATCGCCGGGATGTCGCCATCGGGCTGGGCCAGCACGCCCTGCATCGCGGTCAGCGCATCGTCCAGGCGGCCCTGGCGCTGAGCCAGCTGGGCGATGAACGCGCGCAGCGCGGTGCCCGGCGGATTGAGCTCGACCACGCGCTCGAACGCGCGCTCGGCAAACGCAAAATGTTCCTTCTGCAGATACGCAAAGCCCAGCGCGAACATCACCCGTGGGTCGTCCGGCAGCTGCTCGGCAGCGCGGGTCAGCAACGACAGCGCGCGGTCGCTCTGGCCGCGACGCATCTCCACCACGCCATCGACCGCCAGCAGCTGCGGGTGGTCCGGCGCCAGGCGTGCGGCGGTACGGCTCAGTCGCTCGGCGTCGTCCAGATCGCCGCGCCCCACCGCCAAGTGCGCCTGCATCACGTAGGCGTTGAACTGGTTGGGGTCCAGCGCGGTGCTGCGCGACAACGCGGCATCGGCAGCCGACAAATTGCGCGTGGCCAGCAGCAGCCCGGCGTGCAGCAGGTGCAGATCGGCGTCTTCCGGGGTCAGCGTCAGCGCGGTTTCGATGCTGGTCAGCGCCAGCGCCGGTTGGCTTTGCTGTTGCAAGGACAGCCCGAGCCAGCGGTGCGCGGCAGCGCTATCGGGCGCGGTGGTCGCCCACTCGCGGGCCAGCGCCACCGCATCGTCGGCCGCATTGCGGCGCAGGGCTTGAAGAATGGCGTCTTGCATGGCGGCGGCGTGTCCCGGACAAACCGCTATTGTAACGATGCGCGCTGCGGCGGCTTGGTGTGCGACCGACGCTGCGATCTATCGCCACGCCCGCGTTGTGACTGCCCGGCGTTCAAGTGGAAGTTCAACGCCTGTGCAAGGCCCTGCATCCAGCGCCATTGCGGTTCTCAAAGCGATTGATCGCGCGGGTCGGGCGTTGAGACGCGTGCCGACATCCGGCGCAGCACGCTTGCGCCGTCGGCCACGCAGAGCATCCCAAGGACCAGATGCCCCGTGTACCAGATCGCAGCTTGGGGACCAACGGAGGCCGGCCCGAGGCGTGGACGGAACAGGATCTAGCCGGTCTGCAGAGACGCGTAGAGCCTGATCGAGCTGAAGTAGGCCATCAGACCGCCTGTAACCGCTGATAAAACCGCGACCAGGGCATCCAGAGACGGATGTCTTTTCAACATGACTTAAGGAAGCTCTGAACAACTCTTTCATAGGCTTCCGATCGATCCCTTGGACAGACTAAATCACGCGCAAGTGCTTTATTTTAAGCGCCGGCGATTGTCTTGATTAGGCTAGATTGCAACTCTCTCTCGCTGGGCCATGAGTTATTCAGAGGTTCCTTAAAAGTAGCTAACAAAACTCCTAGGCGGCCGCCAGGCGGACGCGGCCGGCGCTCGGTACGGAATGGACCACGCATACACGCCGGTTCTAAGCGCGCCGTCCGCAGCCACCTGACCACTGCTCGCTAAGGTTTGAGCCGCCCTAAAGAGCGGAGGCCAGCCGCTCGGCCACCCAGCGTTCGGCAAAACCGTCGCCGCGGGCGTTTTCCAGAAAGCCGCAATGCCCGCCCCAGCGCGCGATTTCCAGATGCGCGTGCGGCGGCAATTGCCAGCCGGCGAAGTCTTCGAACGGAATCACCGGGTCGTCTTCGGCCATCAGGATGTCCGAAGGCACCTGCAGGCCGGCCAGGCGCTCGCCGGCGATCGAATAGCTGTCGAAATACGCTTCCAGCGAGCCGTGGCCGGTGTGCTGCACCGCCAGCCAGGCCATCAGCTCGCGCATGTCCAGCGCCAGGGTGGCGTCGTCGTAGCCGTGCTGGTCCGGAAACAGCTTGCGCTTGCGCAGCAGCGATTCGCGCCATTTGCGGCGGAAGTACCAGTCGTAGAACTGCGGGCCTTTTTCCAGCTGGGTCATGGTGGCGGCCGGGTCCAGCAACGGACACACCGCCGCCACCCGCGCCAGCGGCAGGCCCGCTGCCGGTGCCCGCAACGCTAGCCGCAACGCGAAGTTGCCGCCCAGCGAATACCCCGCCGCCAGCAGCTGCGGCGCGGGAAAGCGCCGCCACAGATCGCCGGCCGCGTTGACCACCTCGTCGATGCGATCGGAGTGGAACAGGTCCACATTGAGATGGTGGGTGCCGCCGTGATCGCGAAAATTCAGCCGGAATACCTGGTAACCCAGGCCGAGCAGGCGCGCGGCGGTCAGCCGCATGTAGTTGGAATCGGCGCTGCCTTCCCAGCCGTGCAGCAACAGCACGGTGCCACGCACCGGCGTATCGCCGGGCGGTACGCTCATCCAGCCCTGCAGCCGCACGCCGTCGCCGCCGTCGAGAATATGTTCGCTGGTGACCGCGCCGCTGGCGCTCAGCAACTGGCGGCTGCGCAACCGGCGCAAGCCGCTGCTGGCCAGCACCGATTGCACATGCGGATTGCGCAGCCAGCGCGGCGGCTGAAAGTCGGAGGCGTTCATGCGCTCATCGGGCCAGCCACGAAAGCGCTGGCCGCAGGGTGGATGAGCGCGCGCATCGCCGGCTCAGGACTCCATCGCGGCGATGATGCGTTGACGCGAGGTGTCGGCCAGGCGGCGACGTCCTTCGATATCGAACGCGCCGATCGGCTCCAGGAAATGGATTTCAGCCAGGCGCGACGGCTCGCCGAGCAGGCGCACGATGTTGGCGAAGAAACTTTCGCGCTCGCCAAACGCCACCACCGCCTGCGCAGCGCCACGCGTGCCGTAGCGCAGCGCCACCGGCTGCACCGGCACGCCGGCTTCCACCGCCGCCTGGAAGATGCGCGCATGGAACGGGCCCACTTCGGTACCGCCGCGGGTGCGCCCTTCCGGAAACACGCCTACCGGCTTGCCGCTGCGCAAACGCTGCAGCATTTCCAGCAGCACCCCGCCCAACGATTCGGTGTTGCCGCGTTGATGGAAGATGGTCTGGCCCTTGGCCGCCAGCCAGCCCACCAGCGGCCAGCCGGCGATTTCGCGCTTGGCCACAAAGCCCATCACGCGCTGGCTGTGCAGCATGGAGATGTCGACCCAGCTAACGTGGTTGGCCACGAACAGGGTGGCGCCCGACAGCGGCGTGCCGAAGCGACGCAGACGAAAACCGAAAATGCGCATCAGGTTGCCCTGCCACCAACGGATCATCAGCTCGTCCAGGGTGTCCTCAGCGCCGGTGCGGATGCGCGCCAGCGGCGGCGTCACCACGCACAGCATGGTGATCGGCAGGAACACAGACAGATGCAACAGCAGCAGCGGCACCCGGTACAGGTACCGGAACCAACGCAGCGGGCCGCCAGCGTCGCGCGTGGCGTCCAGGGATGACTCGCTCATTCGACGAACGGGACCGGTAACGGGGGAAGGAGGCACGGCTATTGTGACAGCAGCTCGGCCGCGGCGCAGTGCCGGCAGCGGATGGCGCTGTTCCACCCATGCAGCTGCCAGGCGTGCTCAGCCACTGGTGCGCGCCACCACGGCCAGGGTCAGGCGCGAGACGCAGACGCGCTTGCCGGCCGGATTTTCGATGACGATGTCCCAGACATGGGTGCTGCGCCCCACATGCACCGCGCGTGCGGTACCGGTGACCAGGCCCTCGGTGGAGGCGCGCAGATGGTTGGCGTTGATCTCCAGCCCCACGCACATCTGGGTGGTCATCTCCACGCACAGATTGCCGGCACTGCTGCCCAGGGTTTCGGCCAGCACCACCGAGGCACCGCCATGCAGCAGGCCAAACGGCTGCTTTGTGCGCGTGTCCACCGGCATGGTGGCGCGCAGCCAATCGTCACCAGCCTCGGTGAACACGATGCCCAGATGTTCGATCAGGGTATTTCGGCTGGAGGCGTTGAGGACAGCAAGATCGACGGGAGCGCGGAAGGTCATGGGCTGGGATTTGGGATTTGGGATTTGGGGGGAATCGGGAATCGGGAATCGGGAATCGCAACAGCATCTGCGAGAGTGCGACTGGTGCAACGCCTGCCGCTGTCTGGTGGATTCAAGGCTACTGCAATCGTCGGTGTCGCTGCTTGCCCCGGAGTGGCGGGACGAGTCGCGCGGCGCGGCTGCCAGCGTGGTCCGACGCCATGCCGACAGCGCGCGCGCCGCTTGCCGCCGTCGAACCATTGCCGCCTCGGAGCGGCTGACAAACCGCAGCGAGCAGTCGTCAAGGCGTGGACCGCGCGCTCAGAGCCGGAGTGTACGCGTGGTACATGCCCACACCGAGCGCAGGCCGCGCCCGCCTGGCGATGAGCACAGTCGTTTTGTTGGCTGCTCTTAGCTGTCGATCAAAGAATCGGCACCAGGCCGGCGCCGAATGCGGTCAGCATGCGTACCAGCAACCATTTGGGGCCGACGTTGACCTCGGGGAAATCGCCCACCGCCACATAGCACTGCCGGAACTGCGGGTCCTGCCGCTTAAGCGGGAACGGGCAGCCCGGGCCGGGCTGGAACTCGTAATTGGTCGCGTAGCGCCACGGCCAGAAGTCCAGCACCGGCAAGGCTTCGGAAACCTTGCCCACGCTGTAGTTCAATCCGCTCAACACCGGCGGCTTTTCGCGCGGAGCCACCGTCCAGGCGTTTTCCGGGTTCATATCGCGCTCGATGCTGGCCGCCAGCGCCTGCGCAAAGCGCGGATCGTCGATCACCACCGCCGCTTCGGTGTTGTAGTTCTCGCTGCGCGGATCGAAGTTGTGCGTGCCGATCACGCCGATGCGGCGATCCACCACCAGCGATTTGGCGTGCAGCCCCATGCGCGCACCGGCGCGGGTCACCGGCAGCGGTTTGTTGACCGCACGCGTTCCCAGAAACGAGGGCCGGGTTTCGGTGCGCAGCACACGGCGATCGACTTCGCTGCCGCCGGGCGTACGGCCGGCGCCACTGCTGCCACGAATCACGCTGCCGCCAGTACTGCGGGTGTCTGCACCGCTGCTGCCACGCACCGCATTGCCGGCCGCACTGCCGCCGATCAGGCGATTGTCGCGACTGTCTTCGTTGATGTCGGAGGCAGGATTGAGCGGGTCCGGCACCAGATTGGCGTAGTCCACCGGCGCATCCAGCGGAAACGGCTTGAACTCGTACAGATTGAAGCCCAGCTCGCGCATGTTGCGGCGTTTGAACTTGTACGACAGCGCATACACGATGGGGTTATCGGTGGCCGCCAAGCTATTGGTCGACACCACGATGCGCGGCGGCTGCGGGCGTTTGCGCAGCTCCCGGAAGATCGCCTGGGCCTCGTCTGACAACACCAGATACGGCGTTTGCAGCAGCACTTCCTGCTGTGCGCCGGCGATCAGGCTATCCAGCTCCGGCGCCGTCGACACTGCTTTGGAGGCATGTTCCTTGCGATGCTTTTGCGGCAGGTCGGCCACGTAGAGCACGCGCTGCACCGACATCGCCGGGGTGACGAAGGCGTCGCGCACGAACTGCGGATCGCGCGCTTCCTGGTCCACCCGCGCCACCCGATCCGGGCGGCGGAATTGTGCGGGCGGCATCTGCGGTGCGCCCTGTTCCAGCAGCAGCTTGCCCACATCGTTCAGGCGCTCGGCCGGGACGCTGCGCCGCGCGCGCCAGAATGCATCGAAGTTGGCCGCCATCGCGCGTACCTCCGGGCCGGCCAGAATCACATCGCGGTCGCGGAAGTTGTATTCGCTGTCCCAGTCGTAATAGTCGTCCTGGTAATTGCGCCCGCCGACCACCCCGAGTACGTCGTCCACCACCAGCAACTTGTTGTGCATGCGCTGGTTGAAGCGCCGGAAACAGCACACCACGCTACCGGCGTAATCGAAGTAGTTGAGTTTGACCTTGCCGAAGGTGGGGTTGTAGATGCGCAGCTGCAGGTTTTCGTGGGTGCTGGCGAGCGCACCGAGAATCTGCAGGTCGGCGATTGCCGACAGCTGATCGATCAATATGCGGACCTTGACCCCACGCTGCGCCGCATCGGTCAGCGCGTCCAGAATCATGCGCGCACTGTCGTCCTTGTCGAAGATGTAGGTCTGCAGGTCGATAGTGCGGGTTGCGCTGCGAATCAGGTTGAGCCGCGCCACCAGCGATTCTTCGCCGTGGTCGACGATGGTGGCGTAATGCCGCGGCGCGGCCGGCGTGGACGCAGTGATGGCGTCGCCACCCAGGGTGCGCAGCGGCGAGGGCTGGGCGCAGTGGTTGGCCTGGGTGCAGCTCACCACGGTGCTGCGTGCCGCAGCGGCAACGCCAGCGGCACGGTTGCGTTCGATTTGCGACAGGCCGGCGCATCCGGTGCCGAGCAACAGGGTTGCCAGCACGAGGACCCTCAACAGGAACCTCACGGGCGCCGCGCCTCCTGCAACCGCCCACGCAGAATGAACGTCACCCTGTCGCCCAGGGCCATCTGCCACGCATTCATTCCGTAACGTCCACGCAGGACCGTACCTCGACTGATCACGTCGCAATCATAGCCCGGCCGCGCGCATTCAGCCGGTGCCACATGCAGGGTCTCGATGTGGGTGATTCCGCGGATGGTCAGGTTGCCGGTGATGTCGCCCCCTCCCCTGACCACCTCTTCGGCATACGGCAGCGACTCGAATTCCACCACCGGGTAGCGCGCCACGTCGAAGAAATCCTCGCCCCGCATCCAGCTGGTGTAGCGGTCCTTGCCCGGAATCTCCACCTGGGTAGCGTCCAGCCGAAAGCGCACCTGCATGCGCCGATCGGGCAACTCCACCAGCTCACCGCGAAACCGCGGGAAAAACCCCTCCATCTTCATGCCGAAGCGGGTTTTGATCTCGAACCCGAAGCGCGATTGCGCCGGGTCGATGGCGTGCACTTTCTGCTGTGCAAGGCAGGGGAACATGACCCAGAGCGCGAGCCAGGCAAACCAGCGCAGCGACGATGACACAGATCAAGGCCACCAGAAGGCGGTCAAACGGGCGATCCCCGGCTCGATGGTGGCGTCCAGTGGCAGGGCCAGCAAGACGATCGACGCGGTCGGCATGCCGCGGTAGTCGCCGGTCTGCCCGCTATGCATCAGCGCGGCCAGCCGCTCCAGGCCCGGGTTGTGGCCAACCAGCAGCAGGCGCTCGGCCTCGCGGTGTTCGTCCACCAGGCTGGCCAGGGTGCCCGGAGTGGCCTCGTAGATGCGTTCGTCCAGCCGTTGTTCGATATAGCCGGTGAGCTCGAGCACCGCCTCCAGCGTCTCGCGGGAGCGCCGGGCCGGCGAGCACAGCACGCGGTCGGGGACCAGCCGCTGTTCGCGCAGCCAGCGCCCGGCAGACTCCGCTTCGGCGATGCCGTGCGGGGACAGCGGGCGGTCGAAGTCGGCCTGGCCGGTATCGGCCGGCTCTGCATGGGCGTGTCGCAACAAGATCAATTCGCGCATAGGAACTTTCCGGTTCTAGGACTTCTTGAGCCACTTCAACAGCGGCTCCCAGTCCTGTTGATGGTCGCGCACCTGCGCCGAGCGGTAATCGAACAAGCTGCGCCCCAGCCCGGCCATGACCACGTAGGCCTGGGTGTCGCGCAATTGGGTCACCAGCGGATATGGCCAGGTCCCGATCATCTCGGCGGCCTGCTGCGAAGTTTGGGTCCAGGGTCGGGCGCGGTTGAGCACCAGGCCGACGGGGAGCTTGCGCTGGTGCACGCGCGGCACCTTGGCCAGCGTGTTGAGAAAGCCCACCACCGCTTCGATATCCAGTGCCGAGGACAGCACCGGCACCACGATGGCGTCGACGTGGTCCAGGAACCCGCTCAGGTCGTCGGCCATCGCACCGGCCGGCGCGTCGATGATCAGCTGGTCGGTACCATCGGGGACCGCCGCCTGCCAGTTGCGGCGCTTGGTGGCATCGATCGGCAGCACCGCACTTTCGAGGCTGGCGCGTCGCTGCGCCCAGCGCGTGGACGAACCTTGCGGATCGGCGTCTGCCAGCACGGTGCGCTGGCCCTGCAGGGCCGCATATGCGGCCAGGTTGGTGGCGATCGTGGTCTTGCCGACGCCGCCTTTGGAAGCGGCCACCAGGACTGTCTTCATGCACGCCTCGCTTCCGGGAGCAAGCCGGCAGCGTACACCGCGGCAAGGTGAGGAAGTAGTCGAAACGCGTTAAACGCGATGCGTGCGTTTGTCATCGCAGTGCAGCATCGGCGCACGGTTCAGCCGCGTACGTTTGCGGCGCACCTTGTGTCTCAGCGAATTGCGGCGACGGGATGCCAGTCCGCCGGCGGCAAAGCGGCAATGCCGCTGCGTTGCAAGGACGCGCGCAATGAGGGGATTTCACCTTGCGTCAACGTGATCTCGACCTCAGCAGCGGCCGTGGCAAAACTGGGCGTGCGGCGCTGTTGATGCTGCTGCAACCACCACAACTCGCGTACCCGCGCGTGCCAATACGCAGCATCGCGGCCGGTGCTCAGGTCTGCCATGCGCTCGGAGCCGATCAACGCCGTTACCAGCATTGCGTCGTCGTTGCCCAGGTTGCCGAGGATGGCCATGCACTCATCGCGCAATGCAGGTGCGGCGATGGGCGGGGTGCATCGGCGCGTGACCTCGGCCAGCGACGGAATCACGTGCGCCGCCCAGGCGCCCATCACGTAGCCCATCGCCATCTCCGCACCAGTGGACGGCAGATCTTGTGCCTGCAGTTGCGCGCGCAGCTGCACCGATTGCAGTTGTGGCCATTGCATCCCGGCATAGGCGGCGTGCAAGGCCTGCCCCAGCGCAACGGCGCCGCTGTCGAAATGGTCTGCGCGTGCGGCGGCCTGCCAGGCGGATTCGGCGGCGAGCCGATCGCCACGTCGCTGCGCGGCGCTGAAGGCCCGCAACGGCGCATCGGCGTTGCCGGCATCGGCCTGTTCCAGAAAAACCACTCCGCCGGCTGGGTCGCAGCGCAGCTCCGCCGGGCAGCCGTTGGCCTCCACGCGCGCGACCAGCAGATCGCGGGGCCGTGCATCCAGCGCTCCTTGCAGCACTGCCCGCTGGGCTGGCGCGTAGCCGGTGGCGGCGGACTGCGCATCAGCCTGCGCGTCGTCGCTGAGCCATAGCAGGCCTGCAACATAACGCTGACGCGGCTGTTGGCTGGCGGCCAGGGTCTGCAGCCGCGCCTGCATGGCCTGGCCAACTTGCTGTGCCCACTGCTGCACCTCGGGTGCATTGGCGGGCTCGGGCATGGCAGGCGCTGTTGCCGCAGAGGCCGACAGGCTGGTGCCAAGGCACAGCAGCGCAACTGCGATCTGACGATATCCCTGCATGTGCTTGTCTTCCGTGTGAGCGCGGCGCCATGCCGCAGGCCAGCATTTCATGCCGCTGCGGGCGTATCAAGCCACCAGGCGCGCCAGCAACCAGGACCAGGCGGGCAAGGTCAGCAGCGAGAGCAGGATGCTGTAGCCGACCATGGCGGCTGCCAGCCTGGGGGCCAGCCGATGGGAGATGGCCAGCGCGGCGGCGGTGATCATGGTGGGCATGGCCGATTCGAGCACGTTGGTCTGCAGCATCAGCCCGCGCAGGCCGAGCGCCCAGGACAGCGGCAGCGCCAGGATCGGCATCACCGCCAGCTTGAAGATCAGCCCCACCGCAAGTGGCTTGAGTTCGTCGGCGGGCAGACGCAACTGCAGCGAAAAGCCCACCGCCAGCATCACCAGCGGCAACATCGCATCGGCCAGGCTCTTGAGGCCTGCGCCGATCCAGGCCGGTGGCTGCGCGGGCATCAGCGTCAGCGCGAACAGCAGCGCCCACAACGGCGGGAACTTGAGGACACGGGTCAGTATGATTTTTGCGGTGGGCGGCGTATCGCCGCTGTAGCGCGCCAGCACGTACAAGCCGAAGGTGGACAACAGCACGAAGGTGCCGAACTGGTCGTACACCACCGCGTACGGCAGGGCCTGGTCGCCCAGCAGCGCGCGCACCATCGGAAACCCGATGAAGCTGGAGTTGGTGAACACCACGCACATCAGCAGCGCGGCGTACTCGGCACGGCCGAAGCGCAACACGCGGCTGCAGCCCCACAGCAGCGGCACGATGATCGCGGTCAGCAGCCATGGCGTGGCGATCACCCCAGCGAGCGAGGCGTCCAGGTGCAGGCGCGGCACGTAGGTCAGCACCGAGGCTGGCAGACAGATGTACAACACGATGCGGTTGAGCACGTCGGCGCTGTTGTCCGGCAGCACCTTGAGCCGCGCGAACACCAGGCCAAGCCCCAGCATCGCCAGGATCAACGCAAATGCATCCACCGCCATGGCTGATCGTGTCTGTTGGAGAGCGATGCACAGAATCGCACAGCGCCGGGGCCAGGCACTGGGGAGGAGTGGAGGAGAGCTAGCGTGGCGTCGCGCTTACGCGAGGAACGCGTCGGCCAGATGGCCAGGTCCCTTTACGGCGCAACAGATCGAGCCGGAACAAGCGGTCGCGCGCGCCATTGAATCCCTGCACGAAGAACGCGTCGCCATCGGTGCGCAGCGAGACTTCCATCGTTTGCCTATTCCGAAGCCAGTCTGTCGAGGGCGCGGTGCCCTCTCCGCTCGCGGGACACGTTGTGAACCCATCGCTGGGAGCTCGATGGCCGCATCCATGCCGCCAACGAGCCCGCAATCGGCGAGGACACCGCGCTAGGCAGGTTGCTGGCTGCTTCATTGAAACCCCTGCATACCGACCACCTGGACCGGTCCTGGCCCGCTCACCATCGCGGGACCTTAAGCGGTATGGCTGCCGCGTAAGGGCTGACAAGGACGTCCTTACAGCGTGTCCCGCGATGGTGGGCGGGCACGCACCCTGCGGCAAACCTGCAGATCACTGCACGGCATGCGCTGCAGGCGATCCCTGCAGCGCGGTGCGTCGCTTACGGAAACGCCGGCGGGCTGGCCTGCCATGCCGCAAAAACCTCGGCCAGGCTGGTGCGCTCTGCGTCGCGCCAATCCGGCAGCAGGCTGGCGTAATTGGCGGTGCTGCTCCAGCGATCGGGCCAGGTGCGCACGGCGGCGGCATACCACTCGGTGGCCTCCTGCTTGCGACCGGCCCGCCACAACGTCAGAGCGGCGGTGATGGGCAACCATTCCGGCGTGGCCGGGCGGCCATTGGCCAGGTTGGCCCACTGCTGCAACGCCTTGTCGGGCTTGTCGGCGCGCACCAGGTCCCAGCCGTAGTTCCAGCTGATGGCCCGATATTGCTGGCTGCCACTGGAGACCAATGCCAATGCCCCCTGGTACAACTCATCGCCCAATTGCGTCCGTCCGCCGGCATAGGCCAGCGAGGCCAGCTGAGCGCGCGGTTCGGCGGCGCGTGCGTCACGCTGCACCATCGCTGCCAGACGGTCGACCACGGCATCGCCCTGCCCCGGCACCGCGACCACGGCCTTGGTGGTGCTGCGGTCTTCGTCGAAATAGAACTCCTTGGGCTTGGGCAGGCTCTGCGCCTGCGCCAGCGACCACACGCCTCCGAGCAGGACCAAGGCGGCCCATGCGTATTTCCTTTTCACTGTATTTTCCCCTGAAACAGCAAACGACCCTTCCCGTCCCCATCCTACCCGCAGCGCGACGGCTGTGCATCCGGGTGCGAACGGGCGCGTGAAGGCTGACTGTTACACTTTGCGCCGCCGTTTTGGAATCCGTCGGGCGGGTCATTGGTTTCAGATGACACGCACCGGGTCCCAGCCACCCTTTCCGGGCACGCCATGACCAGTACCGCTGCACTCTCTTCTCCCGACTCTGCCAACACGCCGGAGCTCGGCCGGGTGGATGCGGACTACACGCTGGACCACAAATACACGCGCACCGATGGGCGCATCTATCTGTCCGGCGTGCAGGCCCTGGTGCGGCTGCCGTTGCTGCAGCGCCTGCGCGACGACGCGGCCGGCCTGGACACCGCCGGCTTCATCAGCGGCTACCGCGGCAGCCCCTTGGGCGGACTGGATCTGGAACTGTGGCGCGCGCGCAAGCATCTGGATGCCGCCAGGGTGACCTTCACCCCAGGCCTCAACGAGGACCTGGCCGCCACCATGGTGTGGGGCACCCAGCAGACCAACCTGTTCCCCGGCGCCAAGGTGCAGGGCGTGTACGGCATGTGGTACGGCAAGGGCCCGGGCGTGGACCGCAGCGGCGATGTGTTCAAGCACGGCAATGCTGCCGGCACTTCGCCGTTTGGCGGCGTGCTGGCGCTGGCCGCCGACGACCATGCCTGCCGCAGCTCGACGCTGCCGCATGGGTCGGAAGACGAATTCGTCAGCGCAATGATGCCCATCCTCAACCCGGCCGGGGTGCAGGACATCCTGGACATGGGCTTGCTGGGCTGGGCGATGAGCCGCTACACCGGGCGCTGGATCGGCTTCAAGACCATCGCCGAGACGGTGGAATCGTCCGCGTCGGTGCAGGTGGACCCGTTCGCGCGCAGCATCGTGCTGCCGGAGGATTTCGCGCTACCGCCGGGCGGCTTGAGCATCCGTTGGCCCGACCCGCCGGTGGACCAGGAAATGCGTCTGCATCGCTATGCGGTGACGGCGGCACAGGCATTCGCACGGGCAAACCAGATCGACCGGATCGTGCTGGATTCGCCGCGCGCGCGGCTGGGCATCGTCACCACCGGCAAGAGCTATCTGGACGTATTGCAGGCGCTGGAATACCTGGGCCTGGATGCGCAGGCCTGCGCACAGATCGGTATCCGCGTGTACAAGGTCGGCATGACCTGGCCGCTGGAACCGGTGGGCATCAGCGCGTTTGCGCAGGGGCTCGACGACATCGTGGTGGTGGAAGAAAAGAAGGCCTTCATCGAGCGCCAGATGAAGGAGCTGTTCTATAACTGGCCGGCCAACGCTGGTGCGCGGCCGAGCATCGTCGGCAAGTACGACGAACACGGCGCATGGATTTTGCCGTCGACCGGCGAGCTGACCCCGGCCACGATCGCTGCGGTGATCGGCAAGCGCATCCAGCGGTTTTTCACTGCCGATTCGATCGAGCAGCGGTTGCGCTGGATGGAGACCAAGGAAGCGGAAATGGCCTTGCCGCGCGCGCAGTTCCCGCGCGTGCCGCATTACTGCTCGGGCTGCCCGCACAACACCTCCACGGTGGTGCCGGAAGGCTCGCGCGCGCTGGGCGGCATCGGGTGCCATTACATGGTGACCTGGATGAACCGCTCCACCGACACCTTCACCCACATGGGCGGCGAAGGCGTGACGTGGTCGGGGCAAGCGCCGTTTACCGACACCCCGCACGTGTTCCAGAACCTGGGCGATGGCACGTATTTCCATAGCGGCTCGTTGGCGATTCGCCAATCGGTCGCCACCGGCGTCAACATTACCTACAAGATTCTCTACAACGATGCGGTGGCCATGACCGGCGGCCAGCCGGTGGACGGCACGCTCACCGTGCCCGACATCGCCCATCAGCTACGCGCCGAAGGCATCCACGAGATTGCGGTGGTCAGCGACGACATCGGC
The DNA here is from genome assembly GCF_001423585.1 of Xanthomonas sp. Leaf148. GTDB lineage: Bacteria > Pseudomonadota > Gammaproteobacteria > Xanthomonadales > Xanthomonadaceae > Xanthomonas. Next base: position 474,775 of record NZ_LMOP01000012.1, read on the forward strand.
AAGTGGACGCGGCGGCGCGATCTGTTTCCCGCTGATGTGGCATTTCATGATCGTGGCGAGCTGGATGCGGTGCAACAGCACCTGCGCACGGTCAAGGGTGTGTCGATCCTGATCTTCGATCAGACCTGCGCCACCGAAAAACGTCGGCGCCGCAAGCGCGGCAAGCTGGTCGACCCGCCCAAGCGCGTCATGATCAATTCGCTGGTCTGCGAAGGCTGCGGCGATTGCGGCGAGAAAAGTTTTTGCGTGTCGGTGCTGCCGAAGGAAACCGAATTCGGGCGCAAGCGGCAGATCGATCAATCCAATTGCAACAAGGATTATTCCTGTGTCTCCGGGTTCTGCCCGAGCTTTGTCACCGTGCATGGCGGTGCGCCGCGCAAGGGCAAACAACGCGATGCCAGCGCATTGCTGGATAACCTGCCCGCACCGCCGCAACGCACTACGCTGGAGCAACCCTGGAACATCCTGATCACCGGCGTCGGCGGCACTGGCGTGGTGACCATCGGTGCGCTGCTGGGCATGGCCGGGCATCTGGAAGGCAAGGGCGCCACAGTGCTGGACCAGACCGGCCTGGCGCAAAAAGGCGGCGCGGTCACCACGCATATCCGCATCGCGCGCACGCCCGGCGACATCCATGCGGTGCGCATTGCCGCCGGCGAAGCCGACCTGGTGGTGGGCTGCGACATGGTGGTGGTCAACGATTATTGGGCGCTGTCCAAGGTGCGCGATGGCCGCACCCAGGTGGTGCTTAACACCTATGAAGCGATGCCGGGCAGCTTCACCACGCAGCCGGATCTGCAGTTCCCGGCTGCCGAGATCATTGCCGGTGTGCGTACCGCGCTTGGCGGACAGGAGCCGTTATTGCTGGACGCCACACAACTGGCCACTGCACTGCTGGGCGATGCGATCGCCAGCAATCTGTTCGTGTTGGGCTATGCCTGGCAGCACGGGTTGGTGCCGTTGTCGCATGCGGCATTGATGCGCGCGATCGAACTCAATGGCGCGGCGGTGGCGATGAATCAGCAGGCCTTCGCCTGGGGCCGGCTGGCGGCGGTGGATCTGCCGGCGGTGCAACGCGCTGCAGGTCTGGTCAACGCTGACGCGTCTGCACATCGACACGGTGACACACCCGCCGCGCGTGCGCCCGGTAGCTGGGAAGACCACACTCTCAGCGGACAGAACGCACCGCGTGCGTTGGCGCAAACCGATGGCAGCACACTGCATGGCGATGTGGATGCACCGGTGCATCCACTCGACGATGAGCAGCTGGCGCAGTCGCTGGACGAAGTGATTACCCGCCGCATCGCGTTTCTCACCGACTACCAGGACGCTACCTACGCGCAGCGCTATCGCGCGCTGGTGGAACGCGTGCGTGCACACGAGGCACAACGCGTCCCCGGCAGCAGTGCATTGACCGAAGCCGTGGCGCGTTACGCCTTCAAGCTGATGGCCTACAAGGACGAATACGAAGTGGCGCGGCTGTACACGCGTGGCGATTTCCAGCGCCGGCTGCAGCAGCAGTTCGAAGGCGACTACACGGTCCGCTTCCACCTGGCACCGCCGCTGCTGGCCAAGAAGGATGCACACGGCCATTTGATCAAGCGCGAATACGGGCCGTGGATGTTCAGCGCTTTCAAGCTGCTGGCACGTCTGAAATTCCTGCGCGGAGGCAAGCTCGATGTGTTCGGCTACACCGCCGAGCGGCGCAGCGAGCGCCAACTGATTGTCGATTACCTCGCCACCGTGGACGGGCTGCTGGACAGCTTGGATGCCGACAACGTGGGGCTCGCCGCGCAGATCGCCAGCATTCCCGAACACATCCGCGGCTATGGGCACGTCAAGGAGGCGCATCTGCGTGAGGCCAAGGCGCGCGAAGCGGCCTTGCTGGCGCAGTGGCGCAATCCGAAGGTGCTGCATGTGGTGCAGGCAGCTTGATGTCGCCGAGCGGTGACACTTCGCCGATGTAAGCGATCGACGACATCCAGCTGGAGATGACTGGGTGCTTGAGCGCGAATCGACCTGTCGATGTAAGCGATCGACGACATTGCGTCAATGTCGTCGATCGCTTACATTGCAGCCATGGATACTGTCCGCACGCCTTCCGATATCGGCAACATCATCCGCGCCAGGCGCAAGCGCTTGAGCTGGGATCAGGCTCGCCTGGCCAACGAAATCGGCGTAAGCCGGCAATGGGTCGTCGATATCGAGAAAGGCAAGCCGCGCGCGGAGCTGCAATTGATCCTGAGAGCACTGCAGGCGTTGGGACTGGAGTTGATGCTGGGCCCAGGCGTTACTCAGGCTCCGCAAGCGCGCGTACCCGATCGCGGCACCGTGACGCCGATCAATCTCGACGCGATCGTTGAACATAACCGGTCCAATCCACCAGTGGGAACCGACGTTCTCAATGCGTTCAACAACACCCTCCTCAAGAACCAATTCTCGTCGCTCGATAGCCTGAAAAATGCAGGCTTACTCAGACCATCCTCGGCATTGGATGCTCTAAAGCAGTCTCCGGCACGGGCAGTATTGGATGCTCTAAAACAGTCTCCGGCGCAGGCAGCCTTAACCGCAGCGCTGAATCAGTATCCCTCAATGATCAATGCACCGAATGAAAAACATGTAGTGAATGAAGTCTTGCAGAACCAGGTCTCCGCACTTGATCGTTCGAAGGTCGGCAAGGCAGCGAAAATTTCCAAAGTCATATCGGCATCTTCTAAAAAGAAGGGCGATCCGTGAGACTAATCGCACTGATCGAAAACCAGGTGATCGGCTATCTGGCGCCCGACCCGCATGGGCATCCACGGTTCACCTACACGCCGGACTGGCAGCATTCGAAAAGTGCGATACCGCTGTCGTTGAACCTTCCCCTTAGCAAGGAGGATCACCGCACCGAGGCGGTCAGTGCAGTGCTATGGGGCTTGTTGCCAGACAACGAAGCCACCTTGCAACGCTGGGCCTCCAGGTTCCAGGTCTCTCCGCGCAACCCGCTCGCCCTGTTGTCGCACGTCGGCGAGGATTGCGCTGGTGCGGTGCAGTTCGTCACCGAAAGCCGGCTTGAGGATGTGCTGTCCGGCGCCAGCGACAGCATCGAACCGCTCACGGATGGCGAACTGGAAGCACGCTTGCACAGGCTGCGCCAGGACATCGGCGCGGCGCGCCAAGTCGATGACGTCGGGCAGTTCAGCCTGGCCGGCGCGCAGGCCAAGATCGCGTTGCTGCACGACGGGCAGCAGTGGGCCATCCCGGCCGGACGCATCCCGACCACGCATATCCTCAAACCACCGAGCGGCGAATACGACGGGTTCGTCGAGAACGAGCTGTTCTGCCTGCGCCTGGCGCGCAGCATCGGCCTGCCGACCGCCGCCGCCCAGGCGCTGCGCTTCGGCGATGAAACCGCCATTTGCGTCGAACGTTACGACCGCATCGCCAGCAACGGCAGGCTGCTGCGCGTACACCAGGAAGACGTCTGCCAAGCGCTGGGAGTGATGCCGCAGATCAAGTACCAGAACCAGGGCGGCCCGGGGCCGGCTGCGCTGTCGCAACTGTTGTGGACGCACTCCTCGCAGCCGCGGCAGGACATCGAAACCTTGTTCCAGGCGTTGGTCTTCAACCACCTGATCGGCGGCACCGATGCGCACGCGAAGAACTATTCGCTGCTGCTCGGCCAACACCGGCAGGTCCGGCTGGCACCGTTGTATGACATCTCCAGCGCCCTGCCGTATCCGCAGCTGCAACAGCGCAAAATCAAGATGGCAATGAAGGTCGGCAGCCACTATCGCTGGTGGGACATTCGTCCAGGCGACTGGCGGCAACTGGCCGAAACGCTGCGCCTGGACGCCATGACCTGCCTCGCCTGGATGGAGATGGCCGCAAGCGATCTGCCCGATCAGGCGCGTGATCTTGCTGTCGTGCTTCGGCAGGAAGGCGTCGCGCATCCGGTTCTGGATGCGCTGGTGGATGCCATCGCCGCTTCGTGCCACCGCATGCGCACACTGTTGCAATCGAACTGATCGATGGCTGGAACCGGATCGCCAGGCCGCACTCGGCCATGGTGGCGATCCGGTTCGCTCACACCGGGCGCAGCAGGCGCAGCCCGAACCAATCCTTCGCATCGTTCCAGCCGTGCGTGACCTTGAGCCCGGCGGCTGCGGCCAGTTCGGCAAAACGCGCATCGGTGTATTTGTAGCTGTATTCGACCTGCATGGCTTCGCCTTCGGCAAATGCGAATTCCTTTCCGCCCACGTGCACGCGTTGGTCGCGCTGACTGATCAAAAAGGTTTCGATGCGGCCGCGTTCGCGCGCATACACCGCGTGGTGGCGGAAGCCTTCCAGATCGAAGTCGCTGCTGATCTCGCGATTGAGCCGCGCCAACAGGTTCAACGTGAACTCGGCAGTGACGCCGGCCGCATCGTTGTAAGCGGCTTCGATCAGGCCGGAATCCTTGTCCAGGTCGATGCCGATCAAGGCGCAGCCATCGCTGCCCATGGTCTGGCGCATCGCATCCATCAGGGCGATGGCGGCGGTGTCGGTGAAGTTGCCTAGCGTCGAGCCGGGGAAGAACACCACGTGTCGGCGTGAAGGGCGCTGCGCATCGGGAAGACGCAACGGTTTGGTGAAGTCGGTGCAGACCGGCAGCATCTGAATCTGCGGAAATTGCTGGGTCAAGCGAGCCGTGCTTTCCAGCAATGCGGTGCGCGAAATTTCCAATGGCGTGTACGCCACCACATCGCGCAGGCCTTGCAGCAGCAGCTCGGTCTTGCGGCCACTGCCGCTGCCGTATTCGACCACATGCACGTCGGGGCCAATCGCCTGCGCGATCGAGGACATGCTGGCTTCCAGCAACGTCAATTCGGTGCCGGTGAGGTAATACTCCGGCTGCCGGGTGATGGCTTCGAACAGCTGCGAGCCGCGGGCGTCATAGAAATACTTGGACGGCAGCGTCTTGGGTGTTTGCGACAGGCCCGCCAATGCGTCGGCGGTGATGTCGTCCGGCTGTGGACGCAGATCGGTCAGCGCGGCATGGGCGCGTTGCATGGCATGGGCGGCGGCGTTCAAGGCAGATCCTTGGCAAGACGCACGCCGGCAAACTGCCAACGCGCATCGGAGGGGAAAAAGTTGCGGTAACTGGCGCGCAGGTGGCTGGCCGGCGTGGCGCAGCTGCCACCGCGTAGCACCCATTGCGCATTCATGAATTTGCCGTTGTATTCGCCCAACGAGCCAGGCCATGGTGCGAAACCCGGATACGGCAGATAGGCACTGCCGGTCCACTCCCACACATCGCCAAACAGCTGCTGCATGCCGGTATCGACGGCCTGCGCAGCGCGGGGATGCAGTGCGTCGGTATCGACAAAATTGCCCTGCACCGGCACCCCGGCAGCCGCTTGTTCCCACTCTGCTTCGGTGGGCAGACGCGCACCGGCCCAGCGTGCGAACGCATCGGCTTCGAACAGGCTCAGGTGACAGACCGGCGCGTGCGCATCGCGCGTGCGCCAGCCATCCAGGGTGAATTCGCGTCCATCTGCATCCCAGTACAGCGGATGCTGCCAGCCCTGCGCCTGCACCATCGCCCAGCCATCGCTGAGCCAGGCACCGGCGCTGAGGTAACCGCCGGCGTCGATGAACTCCTGGAATTCGGCATTGGTAACGACACGGTTGGCCAAGGCATGCGCCCCGATCAGCACGCGGTGACGCGGCGACTCGTTGTCGTAGGCAAACGTGTCGCACTGCGGCCATGCGGCTGCACCGATCTCTGCAATCTGTTCGTCACGCGCGTGCCAACGCAGTGCACTCGGCGATGCAGCTTCGGGTGCGGGCGCATCGCGGTAGGCCGGCTGCAGCGGATTGCTCCACAGCGCGTGCTTGATGTCGGTCAGCAATAATTCCTGGTGCTGCTGCTCGTGCTGGATACCGAGTTGCACGATGGTGCAGGCCTGCGCGTCGAGCGCGCCATCTTGCAAGCGCTGCTGCATGTGGGTGTCGACGGCCGCGCGGTAGTCGCGCACCTGCTGCAGCGATGGCCGCGACAACAGACCGCGACGTGTGCGCGCATGCATCGGGCCCACACTTTGATAGTAGCTATTGAACAAGAAATCCCACGCCGGGTCGAAGACGCGGTACGCAGGGTCGGCCTGCAGCACGAAGCGTTCAAAAAACCAGGTGGTATGCGCCAGATGCCATTTGCTGGGGCTGGCATCGGGCATGCTCTGCACCATCGCGTCTTCCGCGCTCAGAGGTGCGGCAAGACGGTCGCTCAGCGCGCGGGTCTGCGCGTAGCGTTGCAGCAGCGTCAACTGCTGTTGCTGGCGGTTGACCACCAGGGGTGAGAGTGCAGACATCGCCATATGCTTGAGGAGCGTCCGTGAACGCGCCGTGTCGGCGGCATGGCAGCCAGCGGTAAGCTGTTGGCATGCCATCGTCTTCGCTGCCCAGTTCGCTCCCCACCCCTGTCGCCTGGGAACACCGGCACCGCGCATTTGCGCTACCCGATGAGGTCATCTATCTGGACGCTGCCTCGCGCGGGCCGTTGCTGACTGCGGTGCAGGCTGTGGCGCATCAGGCGGTCGATGCGATGGCCACGCCGTGGCGGTTGCCGTTCGATGCATGGCTGCACGACATCGAACAGCTGCGCCGCTTGGCCGCCAGTCTGTTCGACAACGATGTCGATGCGGTGGCGCTGTTGCCGTCGGCCGCGCATGGGCTGGCCACGGCTGCACGCAATCTGCCACTGCATCGCGGCGACGCCGTGCTGCTGTTGGACGGGCAATTCCCGTCCAACCTGCTGATCTGGCAACGGCGCTGCACGGAGGTGGACGCACGCATTGTGGCGGTGCCGACCACTGCCGGCACGGTGCTGACCGACGCGGTGCTGGAAGCGGTTGAACAGACACCTGCGCTGCGCATCGTGAGCCTGCCGCATGCGTACTGGCTGGACGGGCGGCAGCTGGACCTGGACCGGATCAGCGCGGCGGTGCACGCGCGCGATGCGGCGCTGGTGCTGGATCTGAGCCAAAGTCTGGGCGTCATGCCGACCGACCTGCCGCGCTGGAAGCCGGAGTTCGTGGTCAGTGTCGGCCATAAATGGTTGCTGGGGCCGATGGGCCTAGCCTGGCTATGGGTGGCGCCGCAGTGGCGCACGCAGGGCGTGCCGATCGAAGAACACTGGATCGGCCGGGATGCCGGCAGCAGCTGGGAATTTCCGGTGGCGCAGGCGCCGGAGTATCGCGAAGGGGCACGGCGGTTCGATGCCGGCGGCGTTGCAGACCCGTTGCGGATTGCGATGGCAATGGCCGCCCTGCAGCAGGTGACGGCCTGGCAACCCGCGCGTATCGCTGCGGCGCTGGGCGCACTGACCGCGCAGTGGGATGCGGCGTTATCCGCGCGCGGGCTTGGCCATTGGTGCACGCCTAGTCATGCGCCGCACCTGACCGCGTTGCAGCCGCCGGCCACCCAGTTGGATGCGGTGGCAAAGACGCTCGGCGAGCAGGGCGCGATCTGCACGCGGCGGCATGGACGTTTACGTATCGCACCGCACTTGAGTGTTGCCGACGATGCCCTTCTACGCTTGATTGCTGCGCTGCCAGGGCAGTGAAGCGGTACGCCAGCGCATGTAGGAGCGGACCTGGCCGCGACGGAGCGTTGTCCGAGTAAGGCGGTGTCGCGGCCGGGTCCGCTCCTACGGGTTCATGGGGGATTGTTTGTCCGCTGCACCACCGCGCTGGCTGAGTCGCAAGTAGTGCGTGCGTGTCGCCGAAGATAGCTATGACGCTTGATTGCTGCGCCGCTAGGCCAGTGACGCGGTACGCCAGCGCATGTAGGAGCGGACCTGGCCGCGACGGAGCGTTGTCCGAGTAAGGCGGTGTCGCGGCCGTGTCCGCTCCTACGGGTTCGTGCGCATTGGTTGTCTGCGGTTGAATCGCTGCACCACCGCGCTGGCTGAGTCGCAAGTAGGGCGTGCGTGTCGCCAAAGATTCGCTATGACGCTTGATTGCTGCGCCGCTAGGGCAGTGACGCGGTACGCCAGCGCATGTAGGAGCGGACCTGGCCGCGACGGGGCGTTGTCCGAGTAACGCGATGTCGCGGCCGGGTCCGCTCCTACGGGTTCATGGGGGATTGTTTGTCCGCTGCTCAACCACGCTGACTGAGCCGCAGGCCGCGTGGGGTTGCCCAACGCTCCAGCCCTTCGAATGCCGCCTGCACCAGCAGGGCGAGGATGGCGGCGGGGATCGCGCCTTCCAGAATCAAGCCGATATCATCGAGACGGATGCCGGTGAGAATTGGCTGGCCATACCCACCGGCACCGATCAGCGCACCCAAGGTGGCGGTGCCCACGTTGATGACCGCAGCGGTCTGGATACCGGCCACGATGGTGCGGCGGGCCAGCGGCAATTCCACGCGCCACAATCGCGTCCAGGCCGGCAACCCGATCGCTTCGGCGGTCTGGCGTAACTCACGCGGAATCGAAGTGAGCCCGGCATGGGTATTGCGCACGATCGGCAGCAGGCTATACAGAAACAACGCGGCAATTGCCGGTTTTGCGCCGATGCCGAACAACGGAATCATGAAGACGAACACGGCCAACGAGGGCAGCGTCTGCAACACACCGGTCAACGACAGCACCACCTGGCCTAGCCGCGGCCGCCGCGCTGCGAGCACACCCAAGGGCAGCGCGATCAGCAACGCGAAGCCCAGCGAGATGCCGACCAGTGCCAGATGCTCGCGGGTGTGGCGCAGCAACCGGCCGATGCGCGAATCCGCCTGCGCCGTGGCCGCAACGCCCAGCCATTGCGCGGCCACCGCCGCCTCGGACTGCCGCTCCAATTTCACCTGCGCATTGAGCCGCTGCATGGTGGCTTCGTCGATCCGTCCCTGCAGACCTTGCAAAGCCTTGAGCATCGCCGGTGCGCGCTGCGCCAGGTCCTTGCGATACAAAAACACCGCTTGATACTCCGGGAAGTATTGGTGGTCGTCGCGCAGCACTTGCAGCTGGTAATACGGAATCTCCGCATCGGTGCTGTATAGATCGGTGACCTCGATCGCCCCGCTTTGCAGTGCGCGATAAGCCAGATCGTGATCCAGCCCGGTGGCGGTTTGCGGCAAGCCGTAGGCCGCACGCACGCCGGGCCAGCCGTCGGCGCGCTGCATGAATTCATTGCTCAAACCGATCTCCAGTGCCGGGTGGCGGGCCAGATCCGAGAGCGATGCGATGCCCAGCGCCTGCGCACGCGCGCGGCGCATGCCAAACGCATAGGTGTCCTGAAACCCCAGCGACTCGGTCATCGCCAGACCGCGCGCGTCCAGCGCGGCGCGCAGCTCGGCGTGGCTGGCCTTGGGCAACTGCAACAGTTCCTGCGCCAGGGTGCCGGTGTATTCGGCATAGGCGTCGATCTGGCCGGTTTCCAGCGCGCGCCACAGGATGCGCGTGCCGCCGAGCTGGGCGCGGTGTTGCACGTCCACGCCATCGCGCCGACCGGCCGCAGTGGCGATTTCGCCCAGGATCACTGCCTCTGTGAAGTTCTTCGAGCCGATGGTCACCGGCGCGGCCTGCGCGCCGAGGCTGCAGATCAGCAGCAGCATTGCCGCAAAGAGGCGCGCCATCATGCGGCGTCGCCGATGCTGCGTTGTGCAGTGAGAAACCGCTGCACGAACGCGTCGGCCGGCTGCTCAAGCAGCTCGCGTGCACTGCCCTGTTGCACCACGCGGCCAGCGCGCATCAGCACCAGGGTGTCGGCCAGATACGCCGCTTCGGCGACATCATGGGTGACCAGCACCACGGTCTTGCCAAGCTGCGCAAACAGCGCGCGCATCTGCGCCTGCAGGTCGTAGCGCACGATCGGGTCGAGCGCCCCCAGCGGTTCGTCCAGCAGCAGCGCGGGCGGGTCCAGCATCAAGGCGCGGATCAGCCCCACGCGTTGGCGCTGCCCACCGGAGAGTTCGGCCGGATAACGCGCCAGCAACTCCGGCGGCAACTGGCACAGCGTGCACAGGCTATCCAAGCGCGCATCGATGCGTTGCCGCCTCCAGCCCAGGGTCTGCGCCAGCAGCACCACGTTGCTGCGCGCGTCCAGGTGGGGAAACAGCCCACCTTCCTGGATGACATAGCCAATGCGTTGGCGTTGCGCCTGCAGGCTGGCGCGCGCCAATGGCACGCCATCGACAGCGACCGTGCCGCTGTCAGGCCATTCCAGCCCCACCAGCATGCGCAACACGGTGGACTTGCCGGCGCCGCTGGGGCCGATCAACGCCGTCGTAACGCCGCTGGCAAAGCCCAGCGTGACCGTGTCGAGTGCGATGGCCTGGCCGTAGCGGCGGCTGACCTGGTCGAGAGTAAACATGCGCGCGAGCTTGCCGAACGCGACGTCAGACACGCGCGAAGGTGCGCATCAGCGCGGCGGCGCCAGCAGTTCGCGCGCGCTCAGAGTGCCATCGCCGTTGGCGTCCTGGCGTGCGAAGCGCTCGATCAAGGTCGCGCGATGCGCAGCGCGGGTGATTGGCTTGCCGCGCCGGCCCGGCAGTTCGTCGCCTTGCAGCACACCGTCGTGATCGACATCGCGCTGATCGAAGGCGTAGCTCATCCAGTCCAGATATTCATCGCGACTGACACGGCCATCGCCATCGGTGTCCATGCGCTTGAGATAGTCCTGGCTGTCCTGCACCTGGGCATGCGCTGCAGACGCGCACGCACAGACGATGCAGGCCATCAGCAGCGCGCGCGTCACCGAACGTTTCCAGCCGCGTGCGCCCACCGCAGCACGCGTGCCGCTGCGCTTATGCGCCACTCAGTGCATAGCCCTTGAGCCGCGCCGCGTACGCCTGCAGCGCGGCGTTGCCACTGGCTTCGGCCTCATGGCACCACTGCTGCAACTGCTTGAGACGCTCGGACGCATCATGGCTGCGCGCTTCCAGCACCGCGGTCAGGCGCGCGCGGTACTCGACCAACGTACGCATGCGCGGACGCTGCGCCACCCAGGCCTGCAACTGCGCGCGCGCATCCGGCTTGAGCCAGCGCCCGTCATCGACCAGGCCCTTGCGCAGACGCCGCGGCAACAACTCGCGCAGCTTGGCGCCGGTGGCGGCGGCTTCCTCGCGCAAGGCCGGCTTGAGCACGTTGCGCTGGTAATCGGTCATGGCCTGGAAGCGATGCGACAACAGTGCTTTCAGCGTATCGGCATCGGGCACGGCGATATTGGGGCGGATATCCAGCGACGGCGCAACACGCAGCACCTTGGCCAGACCCATGGCCTGCAGTCCGCGAATCGCGATCCAGCCGATATCCAGTTCCCAACGCCGCATCGAAAACCGTGCCGAACTCGGAAACGCGTGATGGTTGTTGTGCAGTTCTTCGCCACCGATCCACAGCGCCCACGGGGTGAGGTTGGTGGAGGTGTCGGCGGATTCGAAATTGCGATAGCCCCACCAATGGCCCAGGCCATTGACCACACCCGCCGCCCAGAACGGAATCCACGCCATCTGGATCGCCCATAGCGCAATGCCGGGCAAGCCAAACAACACGCCGTTGAGCACCAGCAGTGCGATCGGCCCGGCATTGGCGTGCGGGGTGTACAGATGCCGCTCGATCCAGTCGCTGGGCGCGCCCTTGCCGTACTGCTCGATGTCGGCGCGTTGTGCGCGCGCTTCGCGATACAGCTCCACGCCGCGCCAGAACACCTGCTTGATGCCCTTGGTCTGCGGGCTGTGCGGATCTTCGTCGGTTTCGACCTTGGCGTGATGCTTGCGATGGATCGCCACCCATTCGCGGGTGATCATCGAGGTGGTGAGCCAGGTCCAGAAGCGGAAGAAGTGCGCTACCACCGGATGGAAATCCACGCCGCGGTGCGCCTGGCTACGATGCAGGTACAAGGTCACCGCAAAGATGGTGAGCTGGGTGAACACCAGCAGCACCGCGAGCATGCCCCACACACCCAGCCCGGCCACGCCGGCGGTCAGGAAGTCGATGATCGGATCGGACAGCATCGGCAGTTCCACGGCGGCGGTTTCTCGTTGGTCGATGCAGACATGATGGGGGCGATCGCGGCAAACTTCACCCTTCGGATGCGTAGGGTGACGCCTGCCTTGCTAAAGCGGTTCACACGTATCTTCTCCCTTACTGCCTGATGTCTTGCGTATGACTGTTTCCACCGATGTTGCCGATACGTTTGCCGATGCGCCTGCGCTGATCGAACTCGACCAGGCAAGTGTGATGCGCGGCCAGATCCGTGTGCTGCATGCGTTGCGTTTGCGGATCGCGCTTGGCCAGCACACTGCCATCCTCGGCCCCAACGGCTGCGGCAAATCCTCGTTCATCAAGCTCATCACGCGCGAGCTGTATCCGCTGGCGCGTGGCGATGGCCAGCCCGCGGTGAAGGTGCTGGGGCAGGCGCGCTGGCAGGTGGAGCGGTTGCGCTCGCAGCTGGGGATCGTCAGCGGCGATCTGAGCGTCAATCTGGCCGACATGCCGGGGCTGGATGTCGAAAGCGCTGTGCTGTCCGGCTTCTTCGCCAGCTACGTGGTGCCGCCGCATCACGAGGTCAGCGACGACATGCGCGCGCGGGCACGTGAGGCCTTGGCGCTGGCACGTGCCTTGCCGTTGCTGGATCGACCGTTTGCCGAGTTGTCGGCCGGCGAGACCCGCCGCGTGCTGATCGCGCGCGCCCTGGTCAACCGCCCGCAGGCGCTGTTGCTGGACGAGCCGTCCACCGGCCTGGACCTGGTGGCGCGCCAATACATGCTCGACACCTTGCGCGACCTTGCCCGGCAAGGCATCACGCTGGTGCTGGTGACTCATCACATCGAAGAGATCGTGCCGGAAATCGCGCGGGTGATTCTGCTGCGCGCCGGCACGGTGATCGCCGATGGTCCGCGCGATGCGCTGCTGACCGATGCCAGCCTGTCGGCAGCGTTCGACGGCCCGGTGCGCGTGCACCGCGACGGCGAGCGCTATTGGGCGACGGTGGGGGAATAAGCGCAGCTCACAAGACGTGGCGAGCCGTCGTCAGGATAGGTGCGGACGGCACACTCAGAACCTGAGTGGACGCGTGGACCATGCCGCACCGAGCACCGGCCGCGCCCGCTTGGCGGTGAGTGAGCGCAGTCGTTTTGGGAGCTACTCTAAGCCGGCGGCGCCAATGCTGCAGTCAACGTGACACCGTTGCCCGATGCAGGCGCTCGCCACGCTGCGGCCTACTTCAGCGCATCCGCCTGACTGCGACCGCCTTGGCGGCGTGCAGGTCTGGCTGGCCCGCGTGCGGTGTCTAGCGTCGCAACCACGCCTGACCGCCTTGCACGGTATGACCTTGGACACGGGACGCGGTGCCGGTTGCTGCGGCTAGACTCGCCGCACACACCGACAGGAGTCTTCCCGATGGCCCAGTGGTATTTCCATATTCCCGGACAGGCCGACCGTATCGGCCCGCTCGACGATGCCAGCGCCCGCGCGCATGCCCAGCGCCAACCCGACGCGCTGGCCTGGCGCGATGGACTCGATGGCTGGACGCCCGCCCGTCAGCTGGCCGACCTGCAGGGCGCCGGCAGCGCACCGCCTCCGCTTGGCAACATTGCCAGCGCCGGACGCGCCGATGAAATCGACTACCGCATCGTCGGCAACGATATGCAGTTTGTCGAAGTGGAACTGGACCCGGGCGAGAGCGCCATCGCCGAGGCCGGCGCGCTGATGTACAAGGATTCGGCGGTGCAGATGGACACCGTGTTCGGCGACGGCTCGCATGATGGTCAGGGCGGCAGCAGCGGCGGGCTGATGGGCAAATTGCTCTCGGCCGGCAAACGCGTTGTCACCGGCGAAAGCATGTTCACCACCGTGTTCACCCACGCCGGCAGCGGCAAGGCCAAGGTGGCCTTCGCAGCGCCCTACCCCGGTACGGTGCTGGCGCTGCGGCTGTCCGAGCACGGCGGGCGCCTGATCTGCCAGAAAGACAGCTTCCTGGCCGGCGCGCGCGGCGTGTCGTTGGGCATCGCCTTCCAGAAGAAAATCCTCACCGGCCTGTTCGGCGGCGAGGGCTTCATCATGCAGAAACTCGAAGGCGACGGCTGGGTGTTCGTACATGCTGGCGGCACCGTGGTGGAACGCGACCTCGGCCCTGGCGAGCGCATCGACGTGGACACCGGCTGCGTGGTCGCCTATCACGCCGGCGTAGACATGGACGTGCGTCGCGTGGCCGGATTGAAGAGCATGTTCTTCGGCGGCGAAGGCGTGTTCCTGGCCACCCTCACCGGCCCCGGCAAGGTCTGGCTGCAATCGCTGCCGTTCTCGCGCATGGCCGGCCGCATGCTGCAGGCCGCCCCGCAAGCCGGTGGTCAGCAACGCGGCGAAGGCTCGGTGCTCGGCGGGCTAGGAAGGCTGCTGGATGGCGATAACCGGTTTTGATTGGGTAACGCGGCAGCTGAGTGCGATGGTCAGGTGCAAGCACACCTCGGTTCGACTGCGCTTGGTGCGGGCTGAGTGATTCGGCGGTCGCTTTCGAGCGGTTACCAAAACGTAGCGAGTCGTCGTCAGGTGGGTGCGGCCAGCGCGCTCAGAACCGGAATGTCCGAGTGCTCCATGCCGCACCGAGCACCGGCCGCGCCCGCCTGGCGGCGAGCACAGTCTTCTTGGTAGCTGCTCTTGGGCCAAGGCGGACCAAGGGCGATCTAACTGCGGGGCGAGACCGCACTGCTTCCGCGCGTACGCGGAAACGCCGGCGCTGTCGGCGCGGGTCTGCGCGCGGAATGCGAGTGAGGTGAACGGATGAGCAGGGCGATTGCTGTGCACTGTCACCGCGCAGTGCCGCACCCTCATCCGCCCGCTTCTCCCGGTGGGAGAAGGGACACGCACCGGCCGATTGGTGTCATGACAACGGTCCGAGCGCAGCCGGCGACTGTCCTGGCGGAGCCAACGCGCCTGTTAGCGTGAGCGATGAGGTCTACGTCCGCAGCGGTCGTCTCGGCGCGCGTGTATTCTCCCTCGCCTTTCCCATCGACGTTTTCGCCATGACTGCGCTCCGCCGCTCCCGCTCGCTTGCCCTGTTGTCCATGCTCGGTCTGCTTTCGGCCTGCGGTGGCGAGCCACGCCCGGCAACGCCTGCGCCGGTGGTCCAGGCGCCCTCGGCCGCTGCGGCCAAACCGGTGAAGATCGGCATCGCGCTTGGCGGCGGCGCAGTCAAAGGCTTTGCGCATATTGGCGTGATCAAGATGCTCGAAGCCAACGGGTTTGCGCCTGTGGTGGTGTCCGGCACCAGCGCCGGCAGCGTGGTCGGCGCGCTGTATGCCAGCGGCATGGACGCGTTCGAAATGCAGGAAAAAGCGGTGGCGCTCGACCAGACCAGCATCCGCGATGTGCGACTGTTCTCCGGTGGCCTGGTGCAGGGCCAGAAGCTGCAGGACTACGTCAACGAGCAACTCGGCGGCAAGCCTATCGAGAAGTTGCGCAAGCCGTTTGCGGTGGTGGCCACGCGCCTGGAAGACGGCGAGCGCACCGTGTTCGTGCGCGGTAACGCCGGCCAGGCGGTGCGTGCGTCCAGCAGCATTCCCGGCGTGTTCGAGCCGGTGACCATCGGCAAATACCATTTCGTCGACGGCGGCGTGGTCAGCCCGGTGCCCGTGGATGCCGCGCGTCAGCTCGGCGCCGAATTCGTGGTGGCAGTGGATATTTCCAGCAAGGCCAGCGGCAAGAATCCGGGCGATCTGCTGGGCACGGTGAACCAGTCGATCTCGATCATGGGCCAGCGTCTGGGCGAAGCCGAGCTAAAGCGCGCAGACGTGGTGGTGCGCCCCAAGGTCAACGATATCGGCTCGGCCGATTTCAATCAGCGCAGTGTCGCCATCCTGGAAGGCGAACGCGCCGCAATGGCCGTGATGCCGCAGATCCGCGCCAAGATCGCGCAGCTACAGGCCGCGCGTAGCAGTGCCACGCGTAACGCCGCCGACCAGGCTGCGGCGGCAAAACAGCAGGCCTACCAGCGTTGCCTGGAACAACGGTCGCGCTGGCAGAAATTGCGCGGCAAGGACGAGGAATGCGTGGCGCCGTAAGGGGCTTGTGGTGCGGCGGGATGTCCGCTGCGCTCGATGCCTTGCTGGATTTGGAGGTACAGGGTGATCGCGGGGCTTGCTGGTGGCAGGCAGGTGCTGCGGTTTTACTGCTCACTGTAAGCCGCGGTCCGCGAGGTCAAGGAAGAAACCGCGCGTCTGCATGTCGCGGGGTGCGTGCGACGGTGAGTTGCATGTGCTCGCTTGGGCGCGGATGAGCGGGCTTTGTGCTGCTGTGTAAAACGTTTTTGCGCATCGGCGCTATCGGGACGGCATCGCGGCCGGGGCCGCTCCTACGAAATGCCGCATCTTGCTTGCTTGATGTAACGCGTTCGGCGCGTTTTCTGCTCGCATGGGTTTACGGCTTTATCTGTCTGCTATTTGCACGCTGTTGCGCGAGGTGTTGATTCAGGCGAACTAGCTTTTTCGCATTGGTCGATGCCTGCTAAGTAAGCACTGACGCTGTGTCGGGACGGCGTCGCGGCCGGGGCCGCTCCTACGAAGTGCCGCATCTTGCTTGCTTGATTTAACGTGTTCGGCGCGTTTTTGCTCGCATGGTTTATGGCGTTATCTGTCTGCCATTTGCACGCTGTTGCGCGCTAGGTGTTGATCCAGGCGGGCGAGCTTCTTTCGCCTTGCTCGATGCTTGATGCGGAAGCACTGGCGCTGTGTCGGGACGGCATCGCGGCCGGGGCCGCTCCTACGCAACGGTAGATATTTTGGATTCCGCTTTAGGACCTTGGTTGCGATGCCGGCCGATCATCGTGGTGCATGCACCGCGCGGTGATCGGCCGGCATCGCTGTTTCCTCAGTACCGCCAGCGCAGGGACACGCTGACAAAGCGCGGTTCGCCGTAGTTCTGGTAATCCAGGTTGGCCCAGTAGGTCTTGTCGAACGCGTTGCGTACCGCCAGCGTGGCGGTCCACTGGTCGCTGATGCGGTAGTTGGCGTTGAAGTGCACCAACGCATACGGGTTCTGCACCACGGTGACCGGTGTGGTGGCGCCGCTGCCATCGCCGGTGGGCCGTGCGATGTTGAAGCCGCGCACCGCGCTTTGCCAACTCACGCCACCACCGATGCTCAGGCGATCCCACACGCCGGGCAGGCGTACCTGGGTGGACAGCTGCAGATAGTCTTCCGGCAGGTTGGCGTAGATCGCATCGGTGGGTGCGCGCGTGACCTTGACGTGGGTGTAGCCGGCATTGACCGTCCAACCCGGCAGCATCTCGCCGTTGATATCCATCTCCCAACCGCGACTCTTGGTACCGTCCACGCCGATAAACGCGGAGGTTCCATCGGGCAACGACGATTCGGGCTGGGTCATGTCGCGCACCGCGTAGTTGTCCTGCTTTGCTTCGAACACGGCGGCGGTGGCCATGGCGCGGCCGTCGAGTAATTGCGCCTTGATGCCGGCCTCCAGGTTGGAGCCTTCCACCGGCGCGAGCAGGTTGTTGTCCTTGTCGCGGTAGTTTTGCGGATTGAAGATTTCGGTGTAGCTGGCGTACACCGACACGTCCGGCACGATGTCGTACACCAGGCCCACGTACGGGGTGACTTCATCGCTCACTTTGTAGCGGCCGGTGGTACCGGTGTAGCCGCCGCTGACGTTGAAGGCCTGGGTGCGCGTTTGCCAGGTGCTCAGGCGCGCGCCGGCAATCAGCGACAACGGGTCGGCCAGGCGCAGGCGTGTGGAGGCGTACACGCCGCGCTGCGTGGTGCGTGCCTCACGGCGCGCGCCGGTGCGGCTGTAGCTCACCTCGGGTGCATCGCCATCCCAGTTGCGGATGTTGGGAATCCGATAGCAGCGCTCAGACCCACCGCTTTCGTTGATGCACGATCCCCAGCCGCTGGGGTACTGCTGCGCGATGCCGTAGGTGGTCGATTGCAGATCCTGCCAGCTGCCACCCAGCACCACGTCGTGCCGGCGGCCGAACAACGAGAACCCGCCCGACAGATACACATCCACGCCATCGCGGGCGTCGCTGGTTTCGCCGACGCCGGTGCGCAAGAACACGCCGCTGCCATCGGCGGCCGGATAGCCGGTGCCGTACACGCGAATGCTTTGCACATCGCCCTTGGTGTGCGCGTAGTTGACGCGCAGCAACCAGTCCTCGCCGAAGCGTTGTTCCAGATTGGCGAAGGCGGTGCTGGTTTCGCGCTGCCAGCGCGTCCATTCCGGTGCCATGTTGGTCGAGCGCGACAGATTGGCCAGCGTGCCATCGGCCGCAAAGAACGGCACCGTGCCCCAGGTCGAACCGACCGGGCTGTTGTCCTGACGTTGATAGCCCACGGTGAGTGTGGTGCTGTCGGTCAGATCGCCTTCCAGCACCGCCATGCCGGACATTTTGTTGTCGTGGTAGCGGTCGTAGTAGTAGTCGCGATCTTGCCAGGCCGCGACCACGCGGCTGCGGAAGCGGCCGTCGTCGGTGAGCGGTGCATTGACGTCGGCCTGGGTGCGGCGGAAATCCCAGGTGCCGGCGCTTGCGGCAACCGAGGCGTCGAACGTCTTGCCTGGGCGCTTGCGCAACAGGTTCACCGTGGCCGAGGGAATGCCTGCGCCGGTCAGCAGGCCGTTGGCGCCGCGGATCACTTCGATGCGGTCGTAAAACACCGTGTCGTATTCCTGATTGGTCGCACCGCTATAGGTGGGCAAGCCATCGACCTGGAAGTCGGTGATCTGGAAACCGCGCGCAAAATACAGCGGGCGCTGGGTGTCGTAAAACGACACGTTGACGCCGGTGACGTTGCGCATCACGTCATCGATGCTGAAAAGCGACTCATCCTCAAGGCGCTGCAATCCGATCACGCTTACCGACTGCGGCGTCTCCTGCAGGGTCAGCGGCAGGCGCGTGGTGGTGGCCGGCTGTGCGCGGCTCACCGTGCCGTTGACGGTGACCTGGTCGAGCGTCTTGGCATCGGCCAGGTCGGCTGCGTGCGCAGCGGCAGGCCAGGTCAACGCGCACAGCAGGGCAACAGACAGGCAGGTCAGTGGGTGAGTCAGTGCAGGCATCGGTCTCTCATCGATCGTGGGCGCACGCTAGGGCGTGGCGACAGGAAGCAGGCAGGCATCGGCGTGCTGCTCGGGCGACGAGCTGGCTGGCCTGGCAAGGCTGGCGGATCGACGAACAGGACATGGCCGGAGCCGGCCAGACGTTATGTAAATGTAAATCGTTATCGTTTGCTGAGCAAGTGCGGTCTGCCCTGGATCGTCTGCTCCTGCCGGCGCGATCTGCGTGATCTGCGCGACGGCGCCCGCTGCCGGACGTCGCAGGTCAGCCAGATTCGTTGATCGCAACAGGTTGTACGCGCGATCGGGTGCGCCCTATTCCGCCGGCACAACGCGTTTCGCATCCAGGCTAGGCGACTGACGCATCACGCCAGATGCGACAGCGGCAGGCCTTCGGGCGCCTTGACCGTGCGCAGGACGAAGCTGGAATTGACGTCGGACACGCCGGTGGCATTGAGCAAGCGATCCAGCAGAAATCGCGAAAAATGCTCCAGATCGCGCACCTGCACCTGCAACAGGTAATCCATGTCGCCGGTCAGCGCCCAGCACGCCACCACTTCGTCCCAACCGCGCACGCCGTCGGCGAACAGCTCGATATCGGCCTGACCGTGCTGCTCCAGCTGCACCCGCACAAAAGCTTGCAGACCCAGCCCCAGCGCGCGCGCATCCAGGCGCGCACCGTAGCCGGCGATGATGCCGGCGGCCTCCAGCCGTTGCGTGCGCCGCAGGCAGGCCGACGCGGACAGATTCACCTGCACGGCGAGCTCGGCGTTGCTGGTACGCCCCTGCGTCTGCAGCAAAGCGAGCAACCGCAGATCGGTGCGGTCCAAGGCGATCGGTTGGTCCATATGTTGCGCAGCAGCAGATCGAGACGCATGAATCTTGCGCGTAAGTGCCAGCGCTGCGCAAGATTCGCAATCCTGTTGCGCAGCGATCCGGCTAAGGTGAATCCTTAGTCGCTACGGAAGTCCTGCCGCATGAACACTGCCCCGCGCCGCGTCGAAAACCAGCTCACCGACAAGGGTTATGTGCCGGTCTACACCACGGCCGTGGTCGACCAGCCGTGGGACGGCTACAGCAGCGACGACCATGCCACCTGGGGCACGCTGTACCGCCGCCAGCGTGCGTTGCTGGTGGGTCGCGCCTGCGATGAGTTCCTGCAGGCGCAGGACGCCATGGGCATGGACGATAGCCAGATCCCGCGCTTCGACGCGCTTAACGCGGTGCTGCAGGCGGCCACCGGCTGGACGTTGGTCGGCGTGGAAGGCCTGCTGCCGGAACTGGATTTTTTCGATCACCTGGCCAACAAGCGTTTTCCGGTGACCTGGTGGATTCGCCGTCCCGATCAGATCGATTACATCGCCGAGCCGGACCTGTTTCATGACTTGTTCGGGCATGTGCCGCTGCTGATGAACCCGTTGTTTGCCGACTTCATGCAGGCCTATGGCCGTGGCGGGGTCAAGGCGCACGGCATTGGCCCGGACGCGCTGCAGAACCTCACCCGGCTGTATTGGTATACGGTGGAATTCGGCCTGATCAACACACCGCAAGGCTTGCGCATCTACGGCGCCGGCATCGTGTCGTCGAAAGGCGAATCGCTGTATTCGCTGGACTCGCCCGCGCCAAACCGCATCGGCTTTGATCTGCAGCGCATCATGCGCACGCGCTACCGCATCGACAGTTTTCAGAAGACCTATTTCGTCATCGACAGCTTTGCGCAGTTGATGGACGCGACCAGCCCGGACTTCACGCCGATCTACGCTGCACTGGCGCAACAGGCGCAGGTGCCGGCCGGCGATGTGCTGAGCAGCGATCAAGTGATTCAGCGCGGCAGTGGCGAAGGCTGGAGCCGCGACGGCGACGTGTGAAGCAGCCACGTTGGCGCTGCGCTGCCCGCCGCGGTGCAACGCAGCGGTCCAACGCGGTTAACGCCGCGAAGGACTCTAGGTACGTTTGACCTGCGCTGCGTGTCTGACACCTTGAGGTACGAGGCTGAAAGCCGCGCGCCGTGGTGCGTCGCTGCATTGCGCTGTCCTGTCGCGCCTTGGCCAGACGGCGGCGTCACCCTGGCAAGGCGATGCGACGCACGTGCAGTTCGCGCTGCGGGACAACGCAGTGCGCAGCGACTCGACACCATCGCCAGCGCGGACTATGGTCGAGACTCCCCACATCGCATTCGCTCAATGGACCTGACGCATCTGCGCATCCGGCGCTTGGAGCTGGACGACACCCGCCTGCTGTTCACCCTGGCCAACGGCATCCGCATCGACGAGCCCATCCAGGCGCATCGGTTGTTGCTCAAGGCCACGCCACCACAGCGCGCGCACTGGCAGATCACCGAGGACGGCCATGGCGTGAATTGGCCTGCGGTGGCGCCGCCCACAGCGGAAGGGCTGATCAACATGCCCGAACTGCTATGGCGCCGTCGCGCCGCACGCGCGCAGGCAAAACTGGCAACGTTACGCGGACGCCTGGACGCGCTATCGCCGGGCGAACGCGAGCTGGTCGCGCTTGCCCGGCTGGATGCGGACATGACCGAAAGCGGCTACGCCCGCTACTTCGACCGCTGGGATGCGGCCACCCGCAGCGACGCAGTGCGCGGTCTGGCAGCCATGGGCGCAGCGCAAACCCGGCAGGCCATCGAAGGCCTGGGCGCGGTGTTTGAACGGCTGGAAGAAGACCCCGACCTGCTCAGCATCGAAGACATCCTGGACGCCATGAACGAGGCCGACCGCCAACGCGTGCAGGGCTGGGAAGAAGTCTATTACCGCCGCTCCGGCGACCTGGCGCGGCTGGGCCTGGTGCATTACGGGGTGGATAAGGCCTGAGCCTTCACCCATGCGCTGCGCGACGTGTGCGACGGGCATGCAGGATGACGCAGACGGACACGCCGCGATCGCGGCGTGCGAGGGCAATCTCCAGGGCAATCCCCGTCGCGCATGCGGGCACCTCAGCGACGCATTGATCCGGCAGCGGCAGCGACAGCGGCACGTGCGCGACTGCGCATTAGATCGCCGGGTGCCTATCCGCAGACAGGCACGCCTGCGCGCATCAGCGCCGACTCACAGCCGGCATTGCGCATCGTCCACCCCAGGCACGCGCTCCCATTGCCAGGCGTCCACCTGCTCGCCGCGTGGCAGATAGTCCACGTCGAACTCCTTGCCGTCGCGACGCAAGCGCAACTGCAGATGCTCGGTCTGATTGCCCTGGATGCCGTCCTGCGGCACCGGACGCACGATCTCATCGCCATTGCGCACTCCTGCCTGCGCGGCCGCCGACGCTGCCATCAGCCCGCGCACGACACGCTTGGGTTCGGCCAGCACCGCCGGCTCGAATCCCAGCACATACCGCCGCAGCGGCTTGCTGGTCCTGCGAAAGCACGGCCCGAACGCGTCCGACGCCGGCAACGGCGGCGTACCGGCCAGGAAGGCATGAAAGTCCTGCACCGCCGCCTCGCCCAGCTCCGCCTTCAGCAAGGCCTCCCAATCGGCCTGCGTTGCCTCGCGCTGCGGCCCGATCGCCAGCAGCGCACGCAGCAGGTCATCCAGCGAACGCTGGCCCTGCGATCGCTTGCGTAGCGCATCGTTCACCGTGGCCAGATACAACATGCCGCGGTCGTAGGCGAGCATGCGGATGCGGGTGTCCTTCCAGAATCCCTCATCGATGCGTGCGTTGGGCAGATTTCCCAGCGCATTGGTGTAGTAACGCGCTGCGGTCGTGTTGAGCGAATCCAGAAACTGCTGCGGGGAAAGCAAACCGAATCGCAGCGGCAGCAGCGCCTGGTAGAACACCGCCGAGCCTTCGGTGAACCAGGTCGTGGACTCAGGCCCGTGCTCGGAAAGGCGCGGCTGATAGGTATGGAACATTTCATGCGACAAGGTGATCTTGATCAGGTTCACATCGGCGCCGTCCCCTGCGCCATAGGTGGTGACGAAGGACTGGTTCAATGCGGTCCCGCCGCCAGCGTTGACCGGGTTGTAGCGCAGGAAGATCGTGTAGGGCCTGGACTCGGGTTGCGGAAACGCCAGCTCGAACTGCTCGTGCAGCTTGCCCACCCACGCGGATAACGCATTCGCATCGAAGGGCGGCTGCCCTTGCCAGGCGACCGAAAACCCGTCCGCACGCGGCACGCTCGGCCAGCGTCCGACCTCTCCGGCCATGAAGAACACGAAAGGCAAACTGTCGTTGTCGATCTGCGCGACCTGCACCGTCCCTTCGCCGAACGAGCTCACCCCCTTGGCGCCATCGGGTAGCTGCGACAGATCCCAGCGAATGGTCAACGCGTACGTTTGGGTCTGCGGCGGCAGCACCAGAAACATGCTCGACACTGCAGAAAACGCATGCGCATCGTTACGGAACGAAATAGGCGGCGCCGGGCCGCGCGGCGGCCGGGTCGCACTGGCCGGGACACGGTAGTGCAGGCTGAGCGGGCCGCCGAGCGCGCGTGGCGCAGTCCAGACGCGCAACGGGCCTTGATCGCCGCGCTCCTGCGCGGTGGCCGCGCGCCCGGCAAGCTGCACCGTCCCTTGCGCATCGGTGGCTTCGATCGAGACGATGTGCTCGGCAGCGCTATCCACGTTTCCCTCTTGCATCGGCAGCTGCGCCACGATGCCGCCGCGGGCCACGGTCAGCGTGGCCAGGCGCAGACGCACCTCTAACGTGTCCACGTTGCCCTTGGTTGCATGCGGTGCAAGCTCCAGGTCCAGCGCAATCGGAGCAGGGACGGCCGATGCCGGGCCGGCCAGTGCGCCAGGTGCCAGCGCGATGAGCACACACAGAAGCAACCAGGGAGTTTTCATGCGCGCCGAGCAGTGTGGGATCGCCAATCATGCCGCCGGTCGAGGCCGCCTGCCAGCATGCCGAAGGTCATGCGGCGCAACGCACGGCGATGGCTGCAGGCCTGGATCGAATGCCACCGGGGTTGCAGCGCTGGGTCGGCGGGGCATTGCTTGGGTGGCGCGTCTGCTGCGCCCGTACCTGCGATGCATCGCGCCGACGGTTCACCCTGCCGGCGCTGGCAGGTAGGCCAACAACAGCACCAATGGTGCATCACCGGTCTGCTGCAATGCATGGGTGCTGCCCGGGCGCGTCAGCAGTGCATCGCCTGCTGCGACGTCGTATTGCTTGCCATCCAGCGCGTACAGGCCGCGGCCGCTGACGATGTAGTAGACCTCGTCCTTGTCGTGCAGGTGCAGGCCGATGCCGGCACCTTTGTGCAGCACGCGTTTGCGCAGCACGAACTTCAACTCCGGCGCGTCTGCGAAGAACGGATACGCCGTGGTGGGGCCGGCGCCGCCGTGCGGGCCGGGTTGTTCGCGGGCGAGATCGCGCTCATGCACAACCAGCGATGGATACGCCTCTGCGGCGCGTTGCGCGGCGGTATCGGGGACTGCGCCGCAATCGGCGTCGCGACGCAGCTGGGGTTTTAACTCAGGCTGTAGCTGCACCCAGCCGTGCACGACCAGGCAAGCCACTGCGGTAGCGCCGGCGCGGCTGAAATGAGTGCCATCTGCTTTGCCCTGTTCGGGGACGAACAGAAAGTACGGCTTGGCGGCTTGCTCGCCGAGTGCGCGAATCCAGTCGCTGGAACTGGCGTTGAGATCGATCAGGCCGACGTGTTGGTCGGCCGCCAGTTGCTGCATGGCCAGGGTGTAGCGGCCATGCGTATCGAGCAATGCGCCGAAGTCGTAGAGCAGGCGTGCGGCCGGGGTGATCAGGATCGGCGTGGCGCCCTTCTCGCGCGCGGTGGCGATGTATTGGCGCAGGAACCGCACGTAGTCGCCTTGCGGATCGGTATAGCGTGTAGGGTCTTCGCGTTTGGCATCGTTGTGCCCGAACTGGATCAGCAGGATGTCGCCCCGTTGCAACTCCTTGGCGATGGCGTCCAGGCGCCCTTCGGCGATGAAACTGCGGGTGCTGCGGCCGCCTTTGGCGTGGTTGTGCACCTGCCACTGGGCGGGGTCGAACCACGCTTGCAACATCTGGCCCCAGCCGGCTTGCGGTGCACGATCGGCGCCGTACTCGGCCGCGGTGGAATCGCCTGCGATAAAGATGCGATAGGGCGCAGCATGGGCATGGGCGATGCCAGTGCAGAGCAGCAGCATGGCGATGAGCAGTCGACGCATGAGGGGCTCCAGGTGAGTGCGGTGTTTGTTGCTGTTGCTGTTGCTGTTGTTGCTGTTGTTGCTGTTGTTGCTGTTGTTGCTGTTGTTGCTGTTGTTGCTGTTGTTGCTGTTGTTGTTGCTGTTGCTGTTGCTGTTGTTGCTGTTGCTGTTGTTGCTGTTGCTGTTGCTGTTGTTGCTGTTGTTGCTGTTGTTGCTGTTGTTGCTGTTGTTGCTGTTGTTGTTGTTGTTGTTGTTGTTGCTGGTGTTGTTGCTGGTGTTGCTGCTTTTGGATCTGGTCTTGCTGCTATCTGCAGTGCGGTACCGACGTATGGCTGCACGCTTGATGCGTGATTTCGAAGCGACTGGCATCCGTACTTCGTGCATTGGCTGGATCCAGAACGGGCGACGTGATGCTTCGGTGGGTCATCGTCAACATCGGCACTTGCTGGTTATTGAGCGAGTCCGATACCTGCGCTTGACTGCCGGTTGGCTGCCTTCCGCCCTACCCGCGTCCCGACCCGCGCTTGCGGCACGCGCGCCCATGGCGCGTAAGCAGTGCCTTCTCGCCTAGGTGCGAGAGGGGCTCGATGCACGCGCGCTTTCGGTTAAATGCACGAGTGCTTGTGGACGAATGCACACTGCTTCTGCTCGCGTCCACGCACGCTCTCTGTTCGCAACGGATGCACTCACGCTTTTGGGCGCCTGCATCGGAGTCAGTCACAGCAGGGCGTGCAGTGACTGTCACCCACTGCTTGTCTCAGCAGTGGGTGACGCCGTACGTGCCTGACGCGTCAGCGACGTCTCAAGCACTCACCTTGCGGCGCATGCCTGCTCCCGGTGCAGGAACACAGGCATGCGCATGCGGCTGCACTCAGGCAGCAGCGGCTTCGCTCTTGCCCAGCAGGCCGGCGACGAAGTTGCGGATCTCCGCATCCTGCGCATTGTCGAAGAAGCACTGCTGGAAGCGCTCGCCGCCGATGGCCTGCTTGATCAGTTCCGAGTCGATGGCGCGCAGGCCGTCGAGGTAGGACTTGGCGGTGGCCTGCTTGACCTGGGTCAGGATGCCGGCATTGGCGGCCTGCGATTCGCGACGCTCGGCCGGGTAGCCCAGACCGCGCTCGCCGCTGAAGGCTTTTTCGAAGATGTAGCGCACGTTGATTTCCGCGCCCCAGCCGTAGCCCTTGGCAAATGCCAGCGACAGTGCGTTGCCGTTGTTGACCTGGGCAAACAGGTAGGCGTCGGTCGGCTCGATGCAGTAGCCGCAGAACACGCCCGGGTGAGCGTTGAGCGACATCAGCGCGCCCTGGCCGGTACCGCAGCCGGCGACGACAAAGTCGACCGCCTTCGAGTTCAGCAGCAGGCTGGCGACAATGCCCAAGTGGATGTAGGTCAGGCGGTGATCGTTGTCGCCGTCCATGCCGACGTTGAACACGTTGTGGCCTTGTTCGCCGGCGATGTCGTTGAGCTGCTGCAGGATCACCGGGTTCTTGGCGGCCTGACTAAACTCATTCATGAGTGCAATTTTCATGGGAATGCTCCGATTGGTTGGGGAAGAGTGGTTCGGAAAAGGATGGAGGCTAGGGACTGCCGCGAGGTGCTTTCGATTGCGGTCCCATCCGGGGCTTTCGGCGCGAAACGAACAAGACGTGACCAAGACTCTGCGCACCCTTGATACGGTCCCGGACGAGTTGCTACCCTCATCCGCCCTGCGGGCACCTTCTCCCGCTCGCGGGAGAAGGACGTGGTATCGCGGGACACCAGGGGCGGCTGCGCGCGTCTGACAGTGCGCGCCATGGCCATGCGATCTGGATCAGCGCGCCAGCCAGCCGCCATCGACCGGGATGATGGCGCCGTTGACGTAGTCCGAGGCGCTACTGGCCAGGAACACCGCGGTGCCGCCGAGATCGGCCGGCACGCCCCAGCGCGCGGCCGGGATGCGATCCAGGATCGACTTGTTGCGGTCTTCATCGGCACGCAGCTGCGCGGTGTTGTCGGTGGCCATGTAGCCCGGCGCGATGGCGTTGGTGGTCACGCCCTTGCTGGCCCATTCGTTGGCGAGCAGGCGGGTGATGCCGGCGATGCCCGACTTGCTGGCGGTGTACGAGGGCACGCGGATGCCACCCTGGAACGACAGCATCGAGGCGATGTTGATGATCTTGCCACGGCCCTGGGCGATGAAATGACGGCCGGCCGCCTGCGCCATGAAGAACGCCGACTTCAGGTTGACGTTGAGCACGTCGTCCCAATCCTGCTCGCTGAAATCGACCGCGTCGGTGCGACGGATCAGGCCGGCGTTGTTGACCAGAATGTCCAACCCGCCCAGACCGGCGATGGTGGCGTCGACGATGCGCTGCACCGGCTCGATGCTGATCAGGTTGGCTTCGATGGCGATAAAACGGCGGCCCAGCGCCTTGACCTTTTCTTCGGTCTCGGTGGGCGCCTGGATGCCGGCGGCGGCGATGTCCGCGCCCGCTTCGGCCAATGCCAGCGCGATGCCCTGGCCCAAGCCGGTGTTGGCACCGGTGACCAATGCGACCTTGCCTTCGAGACTGAACGGATTGCTCATTACCTTATCGCTCCTGCTGGATGTGCCACGTTGTGATGAGTGAGCCGCGCAGTGCGCGGCAGAGTGCATTTGTGCTGTTTGAACTGGTGCTTCGCCAACGCCGCGTCGGGGCGCGCTGACGTTGCCAGCGCTCGCCTGGAAAAACGGCGTCACTGGAGCGAACGATGGATCGAAACCGGGCTTACTTGAGCTGGCAGATATCCAGCACGTGCATGTCGGTGTAATCCAGGTTTTCGCCGCCCATCGCCCAGATGAAGGCGTAGTTGCTGGTGCCGGCGCCCATGTGGATGGACCACGGCGGCGACACCACCGCTTCGTTGTTCTGGATCACGATGTGACGCTGCGCTTCGGGCTCGCCCATGAAGTGATACACGCGGTCGTTGGCGCCGAGGTCGAAATAGAAATACACCTCGCTGCGACGGTCGTGCAGATGCGGCGGCATGGTGTTCCAGACGCTGCCCGGCTTGAGCACGGTCAAGCCCAGCAGCAACTGCGAGGACTGGCAGGTGGCCGGCACGATGTACTGGTAAATGGTGCGCTCGTTGCTGGTTTCCAGCGCGCCACGGTCCAGCGCCACTGCATCCTTGATCGACAGCTGCTTGGTCTCGAAGCGCGCATGCGCCGGTGTCGAGGCCAGATAGAACTTGGCCGGGTTGGCGGCATCGTCCGAGGCGAAGCTGACATCGGTGCTGCCCATCGCCACGTACAGGCCGTCCTTGGGACCGAGCGTGTAGGCGGTGCCATCCACGGTCACGGTGCCGCTACCGGCGCCGACGTTGATAACGCCCAGCTCGCGGCGCTCCAGGAACGGGTGACCGGCGGCGGAGGCCGGCTCGGTCTGCTTGGGCAGTTCCAGCGCGGTGCCCAGCGGTGCGGCGCCACCGAGCACGAAGCGCTCGTAATGGGTGTATTTGAGCGTCACCGCACCATCGACGAACAGGCCGTCGAGCAGATACAGCTCGCGCAGGTCGTCGTTGCTGGCGCCCTTGATGGCATCCGGGTGGGTGGCGTAGTGGGTCTTGCAGTACAGGGACATGCGCGATCTCCATGGCAAGCGGGGGGAAGAGGGCTTGCTCCGTGGGTAGTCTACCGGCTCTGGTTAACCGGTGTCATTGCGCAGTGCACGATAGTGGGATGGGTGGGTCTGAGGGACTGCCTGCTTCCTTCTCCCACCGGGAGAAGGTGGCGCGTAGCGCCGGATGAGGGTGCGAGGCGGCGCGCTGTGTTTGGAGGCGCGGCCTGAGTGGTAAGTGCTGCCTTCCCCCGCCTGCGGGGGAAGGTGCCCGAAGGGCGGATGGGGGCCAGCCGTCGGCCGATCGAGGCAGCTGTTCTCACCTTGACCGGCACAACGTCCTGCAAGGTGGAGCGGAAGGCCGCGCCGCGTGGGATCGCGGCGCGCGGTGCTCAATCTTCCGGCGGTTGGCAGGAGTCGCGCACGATCAGATGCGGGCGCACGCTGGCGGTGGGCAGTTGCGGGGCGTTGTCGGGCTGGATCAGCATGGCCGCAGCGGTGCGGCCGGTGTCGCGGGTGTGGCGGCGCACCGAGGTCAGCGGCGGCCACAGGCGCGAAGCCAGCGAGCTGTCGTCGTAGCCGATCACCGACAGCTGGCGCGGGATGTTGATGCCGGCACGCAGCGCGACCTTGTAGATACCGGCGGCCATTTCGTCGTTACCGGTGAAGATGGCGGTGGGGCGCTTTTTCCCCAGCAGCAGCTTTTCGGCGGCGGCCACGCCCGATTCGAAGGTGTAGCCGGCTTCGACGATACGCTCGGACGGCAGTTCGATGCCGCGCCGGGTCAGCGCGTCGGCAAATCCCGAGGTGCGTTCGATCGAGGAGCGGTAGGCGCTGGGGCCGGTGACCAGGGCGATGTCGCGGTGGCCGAGCGAGAGCAGGTAATCGGCCGCCTCGGCGGCGCCGTCGCGGTCGTGGGTGATCACCGTTTGCGAGGTGGTATCCAGCGCGACCGAGGCGATGCGGGTGTAGCGGCAGCCGATCTCGGCCAGCATATCGGCCAGCGCCTGATCTTCGGACGCGCGCGGCACCAGGATCACCCCGTGCAGCTTCTGCGCCTGGGCGAAACGACGCACGCCTTCGATGTAGCCGGGGCTACGGCTGTCGCAAGGGTGCACCACGAGCTCGAAACTGGAGCCGCGCAGCGCGTCCAGCGCGCCGTACTGCATGTCCACGATGTATTGCGCGGTGGGATTGTCGTAGACCATGCCGATCAGGAACGAGCGCCGGAACGCCAGCCCGCGCGCGAGCGGGTCGGGCGAGTAGCCAACCTCGCGCATCAACGCCTCGACCTTCTCGCGGGTGTCCTGCCGCACCAGCGGCGAGTTGTTGATGATCCGCGAAACGGTCTTCTTGGACACGCCCGACATCCGTGCGATGTCGTTGATCGTGGCTACCTTGCCCTTCGGCAGGCCGGGCATTCCCTCTTCAGGCATCTTGCGGGCGGGCATAGCGGTCAACCAGTGAAGTTGATTGGATTCTACCGGCCAGACGGCCGGCAGACCTGAGCGAAGCCTGCCGCCACCCCGGACCCGCCGCGCAAGGCACGCCACAGCGGCCATCGCGGCGGCATGCCCGGCGATGCAGAACGGTCAGTCCAGGGCGCGGTAGCGGAAGTTGCGGAACTCCACCTGGCCCGGGCCGGCGGCATACAGCGCCGGCTTCAATGCCAGGAACTTGCCGGCCACGTTGTGGTGGTACCCGGACACTTCCATCTGCACCGGGTACTTGGTCCACGTCTTGCCGTCGGTGCTGCTGTGGATGGTGACGATGTGGCGGTTGTTGGTGACCCGCAGCCACAAGGTGCCACCGGTAGCACTGGGGGCCAGCGTGCCGGGGCGTTCTTCGCCGTAGCGGTGCATGACGAAGTTTTCGCCATTGCTGCCCACGCCGGCGTAGAGCTTGTCGCTGTAGAACAGCAGCGCCCCGCCCTGCCCGCCCGGTGCCACGGTCATCTGCACTTCGAACTGGTAGGCCTGGTCGGTGGCGATCACCGTCAGCGGCGAGGCGTTGCGCGGAGCGGTGCCCTTGCCCTGCAGACGCAACACGCCATCGCCCACCTGCAGGCGCTTGGCTTCGTCGGCCGCCGGGTTGAAGAACGCCCACTGCGGGCCGAGCGTCTTGGCGCGGAAATCGTCCGACAGCGCCAGGCCGTGGGTCAGCGCCTGGCCGCTGGGTTTTTTCAGCGGGGTGCCCAGATCGCCGCCCTTGGCGACGAACCAGCCGTCCGGGGTCCATTCGATCGGGTCCAGCAAGGCCTGCCGGCCCAACGTCCAGAAGCCGTGTTCGTAGCCGTGGTAGAGCATCCACCAGCGTTTGTCGGTGCCTTCCACCAGGGTCGCGTGGCCACGCGACCACCACGGCTCGTCGGCGCTCTTGGTGCGGGTGATCGGGTTGTTGGGCGCGTTCTGCCACGGACCATGGATGGAGCGCGAGCGCGCGGTGATCACCATGTGCCCGGTCGGCGGGCCGGCGGTGCCGCCTACGGCGGTGGTCATGTAGTACCAGCCGTTGTGGCGGGTGATCTTGGGGCCTTCCTGCGCGTAGCCTTCCACGTCCCAACTTTCCGGGTACTTCCAGCCGTCGTAGACGTGCTTGGGCGTGCCGACCACGGTCAGGCCGTCGTCGGACAGCTGCACGTAATCGCCGCCGCTGAGGAACAGATACCGCTTGCCGTCTTCGCCCACCGCATGACCCGGGTCGATGTACTTGCCCAGGCCGATGTCGATCGGCTTGCTCCACGGGCCCTTGATGTCATCGGCCCACACCACGAAGTTGCTGCGCTCGGCCTGGTCGCCACGACGGGCCGGGAAATAGATGTAATAGCGCTTGCCGTGCTTGATCAGGTCCGGCGCCCAGATCGCACCGACGTTCTGGGTGATGGCGTGGCCCAGCGGCTGCCAGTTGACCAGATCGCGCGAATGCCAGATCGGCAGGCCGGGATACGCGTCGAACGAGGACAGCGTGAGGTAGTAATCGTCGCCGTCCTTGAGCACCGACGGGTCGGGGTGATCGCCGGCCAGGACCGGGTTGAGGAAGGTGCCATTGCCTTGGTCGGCAATGCGCTGATGTTCGATACCGCGCTTCCAGTCGGCGGCCATGCTCAGGCCGGTGCACAGCACCAGCCCGGCGGCCAGCAGCCAACGCAAGCGCGCGGATGTCATACGGTGACGCATGCTTTCTCCTTGTCCCCGTCGCGCGGGGCGATGCAGGGCCGGCGCCTAGATCGCCGGCTGCTGGATGAAGGCGGGAGACTCCCGCCAGCACCGACGCGCTTACGCGCGCAGTGCCCTCGGCAACCAGAGCGACAGCTCCGGGAAAAACGCCACGATCAACAGCACGCACAGCGCCGCCAGCCAGAACGGCCAGATGGTGCGCATGCTTTGGGCGATGGTGATCTGCCCGATGGAGGTGCCGATAAACAGCACCGACCCGATCGGCGGGGTGATCAGGCCAATACCGCCGGCCAGCACCATCACCAGACCGAAATGGATCGGGTCGATGCCGTAGGCCTTGACCACCGGCAGGAAGATCGGCGTGCAGATCAGGATCTTCGGCGCCAGGTCCATGAACATGCCCAGCAGCAGCAGCATCACCACGATCATCAGCAGCACGGTGTTCTTGCCGTCGGCCACCGACTGCAGCAGTTTCACCGCCGCTGCCGGCACCTGCAGATACGCCAGCAACCAGCCGAACACCGCCGCTGTGGCGATCACGAACAGGATCACGCCAGTGGTGCGGGCGGCATGCGTGACGGCGGCGAAGAACTCGGCCCAGCGCAGCTGGCGATACAGCAATGCCGTGACGATCAACGCGTAGACCACGGCGATCGCGGCGCTTTCCACCGCGGTAAAGATGCCGGCGCGGATTCCGATGAAGATCAACGCCACCAGGCCCAGGCCCGGCAATGCACCGAACAGGCGCAAGGCCACCGCACGCCAGCCGGGGAACGGCTCGGTGCCGTAGCCGCGATGGCGCGCCACCACATAGCCGGTGACCATCATTGCCGCGGTCATCAGCAGCGCGGGGAAGATGCCGGCCGCAAACAGATCGGCAATCGACAGGCCGCCACCGGCCGCCGCCGAGAACAGGATCAGGTTGTGCGAGGGCGGCACCAACAGCGCCACCAACGCGGCGGTCATGCTCACGTTCACCGCGTAATCGCGGTCGTAACCGCGTTTGATCATCTGCGGAATCATGGTGCCGCCCACCGCCGACACGTCGGCGATGGCAGAGCCGGACACACCACCGAAGAACAGCGACGACAGCACGCTGACCTGACCCAGGCCGCCGCGCACGCGCCCGACCAACGAGGACGCCAGCGCGATCAAACGTTCGGAAATCCCGCCGCGCAGCATCAGCTCGCCGGCAAAGATAAACAGCGGAATCGCGATCAGCGATGCCGAGCCGCTGCCTGCAGAAATCTGCTGCACCAGCACCACCGTGGGCAGGTCCAGATACAGCAACGTGGCCAGTGCGGCCGCACCCAGTGCATAGGCAACCGGCACGCCGATCAGCAGCAGCACCACGAAGGTTCCCAACAACATGGCGATGCCCATCAGCGCACTCCTCCGGTGTGGATCGGGCGCAGCACACGCCACAACTTGTACAAGGCAAACACCACCATCAGCGCACCGCCAACCGACAACGGCAGGTAGTTGATGCTCTGCGGCATCTGCGCGCCGGCCATCTTGATGTCCAGGCCATCGATCAGCAGCGCCGCACTCCACCACGCCAGCACGGCGCCGATGGCCATGATCATCAACGGGCGAATCAGATCGAACAGTTTGCGCACCAGCGGTGGCACATGGTCGCCAAGCAGGTAGAAGCCGAAGTGGCGATTGGTGTGCACACCGGCGGCGGCCGCCAGGCTCAGCGCGGTGCTCAGCAGCAACAGCGTCACCGGCTCGGTCCAGCTCGGGGAATTGTTGAGCACATAGCGGGTGAATACCTGCCAGCCCTGCACGACCACCAGGCCCAGCAGCGCCAGCGACGCCACGCCAATGGCAATATCGGAAACGCGGTCCAGCGCGCGCTGCAACGGCGCGGCCGGGACGGCGACGGTCTCGGGTACGGTCATCGGGATACCTCTATGCGAAATCGCGGATGCGGCGGTACAGCGCTTCGATCTCCGGCTGCTTGCGGTATTCGGCCAGCAGTGGGGCGGCGGCGGCGCGGAACG
Source organism: Xanthomonas sp. Leaf148 (assembly GCF_001423585.1). GTDB lineage: Bacteria > Pseudomonadota > Gammaproteobacteria > Xanthomonadales > Xanthomonadaceae > Xanthomonas. Next base: position 508,660 of record NZ_LMOP01000012.1, read on the forward strand.
CCGGCATGTCAACCTGGTTGAGCTTCACGCCGTAATCGATCACCTGCTTGCGTGCGACCACCTCCGACGCATCCCAGAGGTTGCGCATCACCGGCACCGACGCGCGCGCCAGTTCCACCACCAGACCGCGATCGGCCGGGCTGAGCGATTCGAAGCTCTTGCGCGACATCACCAAAATGTCCGGCGCATAGGAATGCTCGCTCTGCGACCAGTAGTGCGCCGCTTCGAAATGACGGCTGGACTGGAAGCTGCGCATGTTGTTTTCCGCACCGTCGATCATGTGCGTTTCCATCGCCGAAAACGTCTCGCCCAACGACATTGGCGTGGGGTTGGCGCCCAGCATGCGCATCAGCCTGAGAAAGATATCCGACGAGGCCACACGCAATTTCAGGCCCTTGAGATCTTCCGGGCGATGCAGCGGATGCTTGGTGTTGTAGAAGCAGCGCGCGCCCGAATCGTAGATCGCAAGACCCACCAGATCGCGCTGTTCGAAGCTGCGCAGAACGCTGTCGCCGACATGGCCGTCGATGGCGCGGCGCAGATGCGGCACCGAGTCAAACACGTACGGCAGGCACAGCGCCTGGGTCAGCGGAAAGGCGTTGTTCAACGCACCCGAATACACGCGGGTGATGTCGATGGCGCCGAAGCGCGCCATGTCGATGGCCTCCGACTCGCGGCCCAGCTGGCCGGAGTGGTACTGGCGCAGCTTGAGCCGGCCGTTGGTGCGCGCTTCGAGCTGTTTGCCGAACCACCGCACCGCCTCCACGGTGGGGTAATCGCCGACGTGGACGTCGGTGGCGGTGAGCAGCTGCCCGCCGGGAATCGGTGTGGTGGCGCCAGCGCCCAGCCAAGGGGCGGCTGCGGCGGCGCCAAACCCGGCACCGAGGAAATGTCTGCGTGTGATCATTGGCGCCCTCCCAAGCGTCTGGTCACGGGGTCCACCGTTATTTGGCGGACACAGCCGTACAGGAAATGTCGCCGATGCCGGCGAAGCGAATCAGGGCACGCTGTCCCACTTCGATGTCATGGATACCGGTGGCATTGCCCGTGGCAATGAGATCACCGCGCTTGAGCGGGCGTCCGCGCTGAGCCGAACGGCTGAGCGCAAATGCGTAGGCCGCGCGCAATCCGCCGGGCAGCGTGGTGGCGCCGCCGGTGCCGACGACCTGGTCGTCGATCAGGGTTTCGGCGCTCAGCGTGGCTTCGTCGCGGGCCAGCCAGTCGGTCACTTCCGGGCCCAGAATCAGGCCGTTGTTGTTGCCGAAATCGGAAATCACCACACGCGGGCCCAGTTTGTTGATGGTCGCCAGCGGGCTGCTGGCAATCTCCACGCCGATGAACAACGTGGCCGGCAGCTGTGCAGCCTGCTCCGGAGTGAAGTGGCTCTGCTCGGCCGGCGCGTCGGCGTCCAGACGCAGCACGTACTCGGCCTCGACCGCACCGAAGCCGCCTTCGTAGATCGGAAACTCGGTTGTTCCACCGGTAGCATTCCAGAGCTTCTTCGAGAAGATCGGGCCGAGCAGACGCTCATCGCCGGAGGCATCGCGGCGTTCGGCGGCGATATAGCCCACTTTCCAGCCGACCACATGGTCGTGCCACTGGCTGATGGCGATGTCCTGCACCTGGTAGGCGGTGACCAGATCGTCGGGGATTTGCCCGGGAAAGTCGGGAAGCGAGGCCCCTGCACGGCGTGCCTCCACAAAGCGCTGGGCGATGTCGGACAGCGTGGATGTGGACGTTGGCGGGGTGGCGGCGTCGTTGCTCAAGGGTGACTCCCTGATAGGTGTTTTGTTGCACTGCCAATCGACAGCGGCACGGTGTGCTGTATATGGTAAACCGGTGTCATTGGCAATGTGCAGTGCGACATTGTGACCGCGATACCGAAGTGGCCCTGGGAGGGGTAGATGCAGCAGACACGCCAAAAACGTAGTGGAAACCGGGCATTGCAGGCCCTGCGCCGCTGCCTGACAGTGACCGTCGCCGCTTTGGCACTGGCCAGTGCGCCGGCCTGGTCGGCAGAACGCGCCAGCGCCGATACCGCCGCCGAACAGGCCAGCCGGATCGCCCTGTGGCCGAAGGCGATGGCACCGGGAGACACGGCGTTGCCGCAGCCGCAGCGCATCGTGGACCGCAGCAGCGATGCCGCCCTGCCCGACCGCTATATCCAGAACATCGGCCAGCCCTATCTGGTGGTCTACCGCCCCAAGCAGCCCAACGGCACCGCGCTGCTGGTCACCCCCGGCGGCGGCTATCAGCGCATCGTGCTGGACAACGAAGGTAGCGCGCTGGTGCCCAGCTTCGTCGACCAGGCCGGCATCACCTTGTTCGTGCTGCGCTACCGACTGCCCGGCGAAGGCCACCCGAATGGCGCCGACGTGCCGCTGGCCGATGCGCAACGTGCGCTGCGGCTGATCCGCGCCAATGCGGGCCGCTATGGCATCGATGCGCAGCGGGTCGGGGTGATGGGGTTTTCGGCCGGCGGCCATGTCGCCGCCAGCCTGGACACGCGTTACGCCGCGCAGGTGTACCCGGCGCAGGACGCCGCCGATGCGCTGAGCGCGCGGCCGGACTTCGCGTTGCTGATCTACCCGGTGATCGACATGGACAGCGCCAATGCACACATGGGCTCGCGCGAGCGCCTGCTCGGCAAAACGCCCAGCGCTGCTCAGGTCAGTGCGTACTCGCCGCAACTGCACGTGGACGCGCGCACTCCGCCGACATTCTTGCTGCACGCGCAGGACGACACCGTGGTGTCGGTGCGTAATAGCCTGCTGATGCACGACGCGCTACTGCGCGCCGGCGTACCCAGCGAGCTGCATGTCTTTCCGCAGGGCGGGCATGGCTTCGGCACCGCGGCCACCACCGGGTTGACGGTGGCGGTGTGGCCGCAGCTGGCGCAGGCGTGGATTGCGCACGTCAGCAAGCCACCGGCTGCGGCGCAGGACGCGGCGCGATGACGGCGCCATCCACGCCCGACGTGCGCCGACGCACGCTGCTGCGCAGTGGATTGCTCGTCAGTGCTGCCGTCGCGTTACCCGGTGTCGCCAGTGCCGTAGCGCCACCGCCGCGCGATGACAGCGCACCGCTGGCACAGGTGCGTAGCGGTGCACTGCGCGGGTATCGCGAGCAGGGCATCTGCGTGTTCAAGGGTATCCCGTACGGCGGCGACACCGCCGCGCGGCGCTTCCAGGCGCCCGTGCCGGAGACAGCGTGGAGCGGCGTGCGCGATGCCACCGGCTTCGGCGCCGCCGCCCCGCAGCCCAAAGCCAGCGAACCCACCAGCGAGGACTGCCTGTTCCTCAATGTCTGGACGCCCGGCCTGCGCGATGGCGGCCGGCGGCCGATCCTGTTCTATATCCATGGCGGCGGCTACACCACCGGCTCCGGCAGCGACCCGCTGTACGACGGCGTGCGCCTGTGCCGGCGCGGTGATGTGGTGGTGGTCACCGTCAACCACCGGCTCAACCTGTTCGGCTATCTGTCGCTGGCGCAGCTGGGCGATGCCAGCGTTGCCGATTCCGGGAATGCCGGCCAGCTGGATCTGATCCAGGCGCTGCAGTGGGTGCGCCAGCACGCGGCCGAATTCGGCGGCGACGCCGGCAATGTCACCGTGTTCGGTCAATCCGGCGGCGGCGCCAAGATCGCCACGCTGATGGCCATGCCCGCCGCGCGCGGCCTGTTCCACCGCGCCTGGACCATGAGCGGGCAGCAGGTCACTGCGGCCGGGCCGCGCGCGGCCACCCAGCGCGCGCAATTGCTGCTGGAGGCGCTGAAGATTGCGCCAGGCGATCTCGCGCGCCTGCGCAGCGTGCCGGTGGCGCAGCTGCTGGCCGCCGCGCAGGTGCGCGACCCGTCGCGGGTGGAAAACAGCGCGTTGTATTTCGGCCCGGTGCTGGATGCGCGCAACCTGCCGGTGCATCCGTTCTGGCCGACCGCACCGCTGCAGTCGGCGACGATTCCGATGGTGATCGGCAATACTCGCGACGAGACGCGCGCGTTTCTCGGCAACGATGCGGCCAACTTCGCACTCACCTGGGACACGCTGCCGGCCAAGCTGGAAGCGCAGCAATACGTGGACCTGTTGCCGCAGGTGGTGATCGCCGAATACCGCCGCCTGTATCCGCACTATTCGCCATCGGAGGTGTTCTTTGCCGCCACCACCGCCGGGCGCTCGTGGCGTGGCGCGGTGGAAGAAGCCGAAGCGCGCGCACGCCAGGGCGCACCGACCTGGGTGTATCAACTGAACTGGGGCTCGCCGCTGGACGGCGGCAAGTTCGGCGCCTTCCACACGCTGGATATTCCGCTGGTGTTCGACACCATCGGCCAGCCCGGTTCGCGCACCGGCGACAGCGCCGATGCGCAGCGCATGGCCGACCAGATGAGCGCTGCGTTGATCGCATTCGCGCGGCATGGCGACCCCACGCATCGCGGAGCCCCCCGCTGGCGGCAGTATTCGTTGCAGCGCCGCGAGACGTTGCTGTTCGATGTGCCGAGCCGGATGGAAAACGACCCGCGCGGTGGCGAACGTCGGCTGTATCAGCAAGCGCCGTTTATTCAACGTGGCACGTTCTGAGCGCTTGTTCTATTGAACAACGAACAGCACATGGCAGGCAGTCGCCATTCGGATTCTTATGGCGCGCTCGCTACACCGGGTTCCGAGCGATACAGACCGACTCGGGCACCGGCCACGCTCTTGCTGCGATCGCGCAGCAGTATTTAGAGCGACCAATCAATCGTAGCGAGCAGGTGTCAGGTGGGTGTGGACGGCGCGGAGGAACCGGAGTGTCCGCGTGGTAATGCGCACCGCGCACCAGCTCCGCCCACCTGGCGGTGAGCACAGTCGGTTTGTCAGCTGCACTTATTCGATCTTGAGGTGATCCATGCTTAGGTACTCCGTTGCCCCATCCATGCTGCTGACTGCGCTGGCAGTTGCCTGCCTTGCGTTCGCTGATGCCACCGCTGCCACCGTGGTCGACACACCGCTCGCCTCCACGGCATCCACCACCAACACCTTAAGCAGCAACGCGCCGGCCGCCACGCCTGCATTTGCCGCCAGCAAGATCGTGCTGGTGGGCGATTCCACCACCGCCGTGCAAGGCGGCTGGGGCCCGAGTTTCTGTGCGCAGCATGTGACCTCGTTCCTGAGCTGCCTCAACCTGGCACGCGGGGGACGCAGCACCTCCAACTATCGCGCCGAAGGCTCGTGGGACATCGCGCTGAAGGAGCTGCGCAGCGGCGGCTATCAGCACGTGATCGTGTTGATCCAGTTCGGTCACAACGATCAACCCGGCAAGCCGGGGCGCTCCACCGACCTTGCCAGCGAATTCCCGGCCAACCTGCGCCGCTACGTGGCCGAAGCGCGCGCCGCCGGCGCGGTGCCGGTGCTGGTGACGCCGTTGACGCGGCGGCAGTTCGAGGCCGGCCAGTTGGTGGATGACCTGGGCCCCTGGGCGCAGGCCACGCGTGCGGTCGCGCGCGAGCTGCAGGTGCCATTGGTGGATCTGCATGCGCGCAGCCGCGCTCTGGTGCAGGGCATGGGGCCGGTGCTGGCGATGCGGCTGGCGCAGCGCCCCGCCGAGCCGGCGCAGATCGTCGCCGCACAATCGGGCACTACCATCGGCAAAACACCGGCGCAGGCGGTTGGCCCATCTCCGGCGTCTGCGTCAACGTCGAAGAACACAGCCACGACCAACCCCGCTGCCACGGCGCAGGACAACGCCAGCGCCGAGCCGATGGGCCAGGCCAAACTCGCGTTCGACTACACGCATCTCGGCCCGGACGGCGCCGATCTGTTCGCCGCCATCGTGGCCGACGAGTTGGCGCAGCAGCTGCCTGCGCTGCGGCCGTTGTTGATTCCCTAGAGCGTGTCACGCAGTTGCCGACCGAGCGGCAACGCGGTAGTTGCAGACGAAATGGATAATTCGCATGCGATTGTCATGCGAATGTAAGGAAGTGTGATGGTGGTTCGTCGGGTCTAGTACGACTGCAACCGCACCTAGGTCAGCGGATGGTCCACGCGCGGCAAGGTTCCACTTCTCACTCGGGGCAAGACTCATGCGATCAGGTGTTCCCGTCGTACCTTATGTGGCCTGTGCCACGTGTGTGGCCGTCATGGTGGTGTCGGGCGCCGCAGCGGCCCAGTCGCACACTTTCGAGGTGGCGGCCCAGCCGGCGCAAAGCGGCATCCGCGCCTTCGGCCAACAAGCCGATGCACAGATCCTGATCAGCGAAAAAACCGCCGCAGCGGTCGACACCGCAGAAGTGAAAGGCACTTACGAGGTCGAGCATGGCCTGGACGTACTGCTGAGCGGCACCCGTCTCAGCTGGCAGCGCACCGGCCCCAATAGCTTCTCGATCGTGGAAAGGAAGTTCCGCGAAGACACCGTCGCCCTGCCCGAAATTACGGTGCAAGGACGCCGGGAGTGGACGCTCAACACGGGCATCAGCCGCTCCGAGAATGACAGTCAGCCCTTCGTGGTGATCGATGGCGAAACCATCCGACGCTCCGGTGCCCCCAATCTCGAAACGTTTCTGCGTAACCAGCTCAGCGTCAATGCATCGCCAGGCACCTCCGACCAGGGAGGCGCATTTGAGACCCGTAATGTCAGCTCTATCAATCTGCGTGGACTGGGCGAACGCGAAACGCTGATCCTGGTCGACGGGCGCCGCATCGCCGGCACCACCAACAGCGACGGCAGCCTGGGTCAGCCGTCGCTGTCCGGCATTCCGATGGCGGCGATCGAGCGAATCGAGGTCTTGGCGTCCTCTGCTTCCGGCATCTACGGCAACGGTGCTACCGGCGGGGCGATCAACATCATCATGCGCCGCGATTACGCCGGCAGCGAACTGTCCAGCACCTACAACAACACGTTCGACGGCGGCGGATCAGGCCGGCGCTTCGATCTGACCGGCGGCCGTTCGCTGCAGGATGGACGCACCAACATCACCTTCAATGCAAGCTGGTCCACCGCCAGCCCGATCATGAATCGCGACCGCTCTGCGCTATTGCTGGACAGCAAACGCCGCGGACTTGCCAACAACCCCAACTACTACAGGTTCGCTTCGCCGCTGGGCAACACACCCAATATCCGCTCAACCGACACGCGCAACCCACTGCAGCTGGATCCGGAATACGGCGGCGCCACCCTCCCCTCGTTCTATACCCACGTGCCAGATGGCTATCGCGGTTTGGCCCAGGACGGGGTGAACCCGCTGATTGCCAACGCCGGCACCTATCAACTCGACTTGTCCACGACCGACGCACGCGACGGTGGCCAGCGCGAACTCATCTTCGGCACCGAACAACAGGCCGCCTCGATTGCGCTGCGTCATGACGTCACCGATTGGTTGAAGCTCTACGCAGAGGCCAGCATGACCCGTGCGGTCAGCAAGGCACGCCGCAACTCGATTCCCAACGATCTGGTACTGGCCGCCGATGCGCCAAACAATCCGTTCGCGCAGGATGTCACGGTCACGGTGCCGTTTTCCGGGGGGAATTCCGTGGTCAACGAGAACATCGCGCAGACCTACCGCGGTGTGTTCGGCGCCATCATGCAGCTGCCCGCCAGCTGGCAGGCGGTGATCGATGTCTCGCGCAGCCAGAGCCGCTTGCGCAACGACGACTTCCCAACCGAGGTCGCCCAGGACACCCTCGATACGTTCCGCAACGGCGAACAGGACATCCTGCGCGACGTGCGGCTTGCGCCCAATTTCAACTATGCCTACGAAAACGTACCTTACGGATCCAGGCAGACGCCCACGCGCAACGACCTGACGGTCGCCTCGTTACGCCTGGCAGGCCCGATCCCGTTCAAGTTGCCGGGCGGCGAACCGACCGCCACGTTCAGCCTGGAGCGCACGCTGCAGAAGCAGGCCGAAAGCATGAACGCACAAAACAGTGCCACCCAGTCGTTGGTCAATATCTCGGCGCCCGGCCGCGAGCAGGTCGACTCGGCCTATGCAGAAATCAACCTGCCGCTGATTGGCAGCGACAACAAGATCCCGCTGGTACGCGAGCTGTTGTTGACCATCGCCGGCAGGTACGAGCGCTCCGAAGAGACCGGCTCACCCAATGCCAACTGCCTGTTCATAGACGGGCCGCTGCCGAGCCTGGACATTCGCTCGCTGTGTCCGCCGTCGCAGCCAGCCTCCAGTGCACGCAATGCCCATTTCAATCCAACCTACAGCGCGCGCTGGCGGATCATCGACAGCATCACCCTGCGCGGCTCCTATGCAACCGGCTATCTGACTCCCAAGCTCAACGAACTGCTCAAGATCAGCAATCCGTTGCTGGTCGTCAGTGCCACCGATCCGCAGCGTGGCAATGAGCAGATCGGATTGCCGAGCCCGCTCTTTCCTGGTTCCTACTACCTCACCGGCTTCAGTGGCGGCAATCCCGATGCCCGGCCGGAAACATCCAAGACCTTCACTGCGGGCATCATCGTGGAGCCCACGTTTGCAGACGGGCTGCGCATGTCGCTGGACTGGACCCGGATCACCAAACGCGACAACTACTACGACCCGCTCGAACTGCTGACCCCGGATGGCGACCCGCAGGTGCAGCGGTCCTTCGAAAGCTTCCTGAGCCGCTACCCTGGTCGGGTCACCCGTGGGCCAGCATCGGACGGCTACGCAGTCGGGCCGATCGAGACCATCGACGCTTCGCTGGCCAATCTGGTCGGCTCGGCCAGCGAGTCCTACGATCTTGCGGCCAGTTATTCGCATGATCTGTTCGGCGGCCAGATCGGTGTCGGCCTCAACGCGACCTATGTGGATAGCTTGACCCAACAGAAGGTGCCCGGCGGGGCCAATACCAACTATGCCGGCGTCATCGGGGCCGACTTCTTGTCGCGCCTGAGCGGCATTGGTGGGCTCAGGTGGAAAGGATCCGGCCGAGTGGAATGGACCGGTACGCATCTGGGACTGTCCTGGCAGGCCAGATACTTCGACTCCTACCATCTCAACGAAACCAGGACGGTTGAATTCAGCCAGGGGGCGGCCAAGATCCCCAAACAGATCTACCACGACGTCTCCGGATCCTATGCATTTGCTGACGGCACCACGCTGCGTCTGGGCATCAACAATGTCCTCAACAAGCGCCCGCCGGTCGATTCGGTTTCGCCGGCACGGTATTACAGCACCTTCGGCGACCCGCGGTTGGCGAGCTATTATCTGACGCTGATCAAGAGTTTTTGACGCGGCAAGATTCATCAGGGGACGGGCCGCGCAGGATTCGACCTGGGGCCATTCGAGCGTATCGGCAGGTCATGCAGTGCGGAGAGTGTCGTAGACGAAACCCGTCCAATGAACGAACGCCGGTCGACGAGCGAGATCGAACGCACGCGGTTAACGCGCTGGGTGGCGAGGGAGATCGTGCCCCACGAGGCGGCGATCCGCAGCTGGCTGCGCCAGCGTGGTCTGAGCCCGGAGGATGTCGACGATCTGGTGCAGGAGGCATATGCCAAACTGGCCGGTCTGCGTCATGCCGAGCAGATCGACAGTCCGGGGGCTTATTTCTTTCAGACGGTGCGTTACCTGATGATCGATCAGATTCGGCGCGCGCGCGTCGTGCGCATCGATGCGGTCGGCCAGATTGCCGACCTGCCATGCCATGTCGACGAACTGGATCCCGAGCGCGTCACCAACGACAGACATGAGCTTGATCGTGTGCTTCGATTGATCGAAGCCCTGCCCGAACGTTGCCGGGCAATCATCAAGATGCGCAAGATTCAGGGCTTGTCACAGCGCGACATCGCCGCCCAGTTGGGAGTCAGCGAAAGCATCGTGGAAAATGACGCGGTCAAGGGCATGTTGCTGCTGACGCGGGCGCTGCAGAGCGACCCCGAACAGACGCAGCCGGTACGAAGGTGGCGAAAATGAGCACCCGTCAAAACGCGCAGGAGATCGAACAGGAGGCCATGCATTGGGTGCTGCGCCTGGATCGCGAGGGGCGCACGCCCGCAGTGTGCGAGGAACTGGAGCAATGGCTGGGGGGGGATGTCCGCCGCCGCGGCGCCTTGCTCAAGGCCGAGGCAACCTGGTGCACGCTGGACGCACTGGCAGAAACCAGCGATGCCGCTTTCCGCCACGTGCCATCGCCTGCACCGAAGTCCGCTCCGGCGCGGGCGCCGCGCCGTGCGCGCTGGCCCATGGTCGTCGGTGCATGCGCGGCAGTCGCCATCGCCGTTGTTGGTCTGTCGGTCCTGCTACCGCGCGGCGAGCAGTACCAGACGGCCATTGGCGAAGTCCGCCGGGTGCCGCTGGCCGACCGCTCGACCATGGCCATCAACACCGCCAGCAAGGTCAGGGTCGCCTATATCCAGGAGCTGCGCGCCATCTCGCTAGAGCAGGGCGAAGCGTGGTTTCGGGTCGCAAAGAACAAGCAACGTCCGTTCGTGGTGTCGGCAGGGCCGGTCCGGGTCGAAGCAGTCGGCACCGCGTTTTCGGTGCGGCGGCACAGCAACGGTGCCGATGTCATGGTGACCGAGGGCGTGGTGCGCGTGTGGGTGGTAGGCGCCGAACCGCGCGCGGTGGCATTGTCCGCCGGCTCGGCGTTGTTCATTGCCGATACCGCCGTTATTCGGCAGGAGCCAGAGATCGCCGCGCCGGTCATCGAGCGCAAGCTGGCATGGCGTGCAGGCAGGCTGGATCTATCGGGAGAGACGCTGGCCGAAGCGGTTGCCGAATTCAATCGTTACAGTCCGACCCCGATTGTCGTCGCGCAACCGCAGGTCGCGCAAAAACGTCTGTTCGGTGTGTTTCGTCTGGACGATCCGGAAGGCTTCGCCCGCACGGCAGCCATCACGCTGGGCGCGTCGATCAAGCGCCGCGACCACACCATCGTCATCACCGACGGCCGCGAAGTCGACCACCCGAACGCCCAATAGTGCACCGGCTTGGCGTGAGAGACGGCACGGTCGCAGCGCCCGGATCGCGCTGATGCATTGGTGGGATCGCCCCACGCTGGCGCAACGGCCAACTCATGCGCGCATCGCACAGGCCGCCTCGGCGGCCATCCACTGTCTCGCACCGCCATGCAATGACGGCGACGGTCATCGCAACAGGCAACAGGACGCTCGCCGACGTGTCGTGGTGAATGGTGAGCATAGGTCGGCACCGTCGATGCGACCTGCCAACTGTGGTCGGTTCGCATGCACACCAACACCGCCACCCATCGATCGCTGCCCTGCGTGGGATGCCATGGCGTCGCCGTTCGGGGCATGCACTGACTGCTGCGGTGATCGCCGGCCGAGTCGGGCGGCGATCACCGGTGTGCGCATCAAGGTTGCGCAGCGACGTCCGAATCGGCAGGCACCAGTTTGATCGGCAGGCCGAGCGTTTCCAACTGCGGCCTGACCTTGGCCGCGTCGGCGACCACGACCCAGACCAGCTTGGACGGATCGACCACCGCCCCGATTGCCCCACGGGCATCGGCGAGTGTGAGCGCGCGGTAGCGGCTGGTCTGACGGTTGTCGTAATCGTCGGGGCGCTGGAAGATATCGTTGGAACGCATCGCATCGAGAATCGACTTGGAGGTTGCGAACTCGCCCGGTAGCGCATGCACGCGGCTGTCCACTGCCAACTCGAACTCGGCCTGGGTCATCGGCTGGCTGCCCACATACGCCTGGATGATCTCGCGGATGGTGCTGATCGAGGCGCCGGTCTTGTCCGACTGCACCGGAGCGACGACGGAATAGCTGATCGAATGCGCTGGCGTGCGAAAGCCTGCGCGGACGCCGTATGTCCAGTTCTTGCGCTCGCGCAGGTCAGCATTGAGGCGGCTGAGGATGCCGCCACCCAGGCCATCGTTGGCCACTTCCAATGCGGTGAGCTCGTCGGTCCCCTTCAAGGCGGTGTACTGCCCGGCCAGAATCATCGCTTGCGCCGAGTCCGGGCGATCGATCAGCACAATCTGCGGCGCGGCAGGGCGTGGCGCTGCCGAAAAATCCTTCACTCCAGCCGTCCCGGTCGACCGCCAGTCGCCGAGGCTACGCTCGAGCATCGGCTGGATCTCGGCAAGCGGGCGGGCGCTGACCACAAACACCTTGGCTTTGTCAGGCCGAAACCAGGCACGCTGAAACGCAAGCAGATCACTGCGGCGCAATGCGGCAAGCACCTTTGCATCTCCGGTTCCCTTGTCTTTGGCGTAGGGCGATGCCGGGTTGATCAGTTGCAGCATTGCGGCGCTGCCAAGCGACTGTGGGTCGGTGGCCTCCTGCGCGATGCCAGCCAGCAAGGTTCTGCGCTGCAGTTCGATTTCGGCCGGGACAAGCGCGGGATTGCGGGTCATGTCCGACAGCAGGTCGATCGCCGGTGCCAAATTGCCGCCAGGCGCAACCACCGTCAGACTGGTCCGGTCTCTGGAGCTGCCGGTCGCGATTTGCGCACCCAACCGTTCCAGAGCGCTGGCAAATTCTTTCTGGCTGCGCGTACCGGTCCCCTGCTGCAACAGCGACAGCAGCAGATTCTGGGTACCGATTGCATCCTGCGGGTCGGCCGCAATGCCTGCATCCAGTTCGATGGAGGCATAGCTCATCGGGCTGGAGCTGCGTTGCGCGTAGATCACTTCGATCCCGTTGGACAGTCGCGCGTGTTCGACCTTGGGAAAGGCCAGGTCGGTGAAGGTGCCGATCGCCGGTAGCGGACCGCGCGTGCCGACCACCGCTGCAGCATCTGCGGTCTTTTTCGGTGCAGGCGCGCGCTCGCTGGCCTGCGACTCTTCGTAGCCCACGCGTGGACCCGGTGCCAACGTCAATGCGTAGACCGGGCGAGCCAGCCACTGCGCTGCCGCAGCGCGCACCTGCGCTGGCGTCTGCGCGGCAAGCGCAACGGCGCGCTCTTTCAGATAGCCCGGCCCCTGATCCAGCAGGCTGCCGTCGGCCAGCGCGTAGCCACGACTGGAGACCGAATCCAGCCCGCTGATGGCGCTGGTGAGATCCATCGTGACGTAGCGCTGCAGCGCATCGACGCTGGGCCCGTCGCGCAGGAACGCAGCAACCACCTCATCCAGGCGTCGGCCTGCGCGTACCGGATCGACACCGTCAGCCACTTCGCCGGAGACGACGAACATGCCGCCTTGATCGTACAAATTGACGCTGGCAGCGGCACCGGTGAACAATTTTTCGCCACGGACCAGAACCTCCTGCAGCGGCGATGTCGCGAGCGCTCCCATCACGCCGGCGGCGGCCTCTAACGGGATCGAACGTGAATCGTTGCGTCCCGGAATCGTCCACACGCGGATGATCGATGTGGCCGAGACCCGGTCTGTCATGGTCTCGTCCAGACGTTTGGGCAACGATGGAATCGGCGCGACCGGCCGCTGCGCACGCGGGCCGGAAGGGATGTCGCCGAAGTACTTGACCATCAACTGGCGCGCGGTGGCCGTATCGATATCGCCGGCCAGCGTGACCGTGGCGTTGTTGGGGCCATAGTGGTTGCGAAACCATGCCTTGACGTCGTCGAGGGTGGCCGCATCCAGATCGGCCATCGAGCCGATGACGCTGTGACCATACGGATGCCCGCTCGGAAACAGCCGCTCGGTCAGGCGATACTCGACCAAGCCACCGGGTTCGTTGTCGCCCTGGCGCTTCTCGTTCTTGACCACGCCACGCTGTTCATCGAGCCTGACCTGGGAGATCGCGCCGAGCAGATGCCCCATGCGATCGCTTTCCATGAACAACGCCCGTTCCAGCGCGGGCGTGGGCACGGTTTCGTAATAGCTGGTTTTGTCGCTCTGGGTCATGCCGTTCTGGGCGGTGGCACCGGCCACCTTGAGCGGAGCGAAGAAATCGCCGGGCGCGTTTTCGCTGCCGCTGAACATCAGGTGCTCGAACAAGTGCGCAAAGCCGCTGCGCCCGGCCGGCTCATGCTTGGCGCCAACGTCGTAGATGACGTTGACCGAGACCAGCTTGACGCTACGGTCGGTGTGCACGATCACCCGCAAGCCGTTGTCCAGGGTGAACGTTTCGAAGGGAATCTCCGCCGAGCGCACCAGCGCTGCGAGCGACGTCGGCGTAGGTGGCGCAGCAACCGCGCGTTGGGCGATACCGAACGCAATCACCGCAATGCCGGCGACCACGCAGGTTGTGACGTTTCTTGGGTTCATTGTGCAAGGATTCCCATGGCAAAAAGCGACGCTGCGTCGGACGACGCAGACGGCAACATTGGTTGTTAGACGAACCGTCGGGCCGCTTCCTTATCCGGCACGCAGGCAACACACAGCGTCCCGTCTCGCCAGGATCGCCGCAGGCCGACGTCGTTACAACGCACCGGCGCAGTGCAGGCCCGGCGTGTCTTCTCACCCGGGCCTGCACGCATCACGGCGCTGTTGCGGCGGCAGCGGGGATGACCGTCACCGGAAGCCCGAGCTGGGCAAGCTGCGGCTCGACCTTGGCCGCGTCGCCGAGCACGACCCAGACGAACCTGTCCGGATCAATCGACTGCTGCAGCGCCGCCTGCGCCGTCTCGCGATCCAGGCGGCGATAGCGCTCAACCAGCGTCGCTTGATATGCGTCGGCGCGGCCGAGCAAGCGATTCTCACGAATGGCATCCAGATAACTTTGCGCATCGCCATAGGCCACCGACAACTTCCTGATCTGGCCCTCGATGACAAAGTCGAATTCTTCGCGCGTCATTGGGCGTTTGCCCAGAAACTCGGACATTTCCCGGCGGATCGTGGCGATCGTCTCGCCGGTCTTGTCCTGTTGCACCGGCGCATTGACCAGGTAGCGGGTCGCCATCTTGAGGGTATCGAAGCGGCCATCGACGCCATAGCTCCACCCTTTTGTTTCGCGCAGCTCGGTATTCAATCGGCTCGAGAAACTCGCTCCGAGCGCGATGTTGGCCAGCGTGGCGTCGGACACACGCCCGCGATTGCGCGTCTCCACCGCCTGCCCGGCCAGGATCATCGACTGATCCGAATTCGGATTGTCGATCAGCACGATGCGCGGCGACGCCGCCTTGGCCGGTCCAGGCAGGTCCTTGCGCCCCGGTGCGCCCTGCGAGCGCCAATCGCCGAAGCTGCGCTCGAGCAGCTGCTGCACGACCTCTGCTGGCAGATCGCTGCTGACGAAGATGCTGGTCTTGTCTGGCCGGAACCAGGCGTGGTGGAAGGCGATCAGATCCTCGCGGCTGATCGCCTTCACCGCGTCCGCATCTTGCGGCCCCTGGTGACGGGTATAAGGCGAGTCGGCATCGACCAGCTGCAGCAGGGTGCGTCCCACTTGCATGGAGCCGTCCGTGTCGGCGGCAGCGATGCCGGCAATCATCTCGTCGCGCTGCTCCTGGATCCGGTCCGGATCGAACGCGGGGATGCGCAGCATGTCCGCCAGCAGCGTCAGCGCCGGCCGCAGGTTGGCGCTGGGGACCGACAGCTTGGCGGTGGTGCGGTCAGGGTCGGATTCCAGACTGGTAGATGCGCCAAGTCGGTCGCGCTGGATCGCAAGCGCGTCGGCATTGCGCTTGGTGGTGCCCTTGTCCAACAAACCCAGCACCATGGCGTGAGTGCCAGGCCGCTGCAGCGGATCGGCCACGACGCCGGCATCGACATCGATGGTGATCTGGGTGAACGGCACATCGCCGCTGCGCAGATACATCACCTCGATGCCGTTGCTCAGGCGCAGCGGCTGCGCCTGCGGAAAAGCGATGGCGCCGAACACACCTACTGGCGGCAGGCCACCGCGGGTTCCGGCAACCACCGGGTCGACAGCGGCGGCCACACTGCGTGCGGAAGGCACGGCGGCAGACGCGAACGCCGCTGGCGCCCCTGGCAGGACCGTCAACGCGTACGCCGGCCGGCTGAGCCAGGTGGCTGCCGCTGCCTGCACGCGCTCTGGCGTTTGTGCGGCCAACGTCTGCAACTCAGTCTTGTAGAAGTCCGGCCCCTTGCCCAACCGCAGCCCTTCGTTCACCACAGCGAGCTTGCTGGAGGGCGTCTGCAGCGCGGCGAGCTGCTGTGCGAGCTGGCGGGTGACATAGAGGTCTATGTCGTCGGCCGACACAGGGGTGGTCAGCATGCTGGCGATGGCCGCATCCAGCTGGCGGCTTGCCAGCACCGGATCCACCCCGGCCGCCACGCTGCCATCGATCATGACGATCCCCGAATGCACCGAGGTGTCCAGCGTGACCGCAAGCGCACTGAAACTCTTTTCCTGCTGCACCAGCCGTTGCTTGAGGTAGGACGATCCCATTTGCGCCATCGTGGCCACCGCCACCTTGAGTGATGCAGCCACCGGATCGGCCTCGCCGGGAACGGCCCAGGCGCGGTAGAGGTGCGGTGTGGACACCCGATCCGTCAACGTGTCTTCCAGCCGCCTGGGCAAGGTCGGGACCGGAGCGACCGGTGGCAGATTGGACGGGCCGGCCGGGATCGCACCGAAATATTTCTCGACCAACCGCTTGGCGGTGTCAATGTCGATATCGCCGTCCATCGACAGGACCGCGTTATTGGGCCCGTAGTGGGCACGGAACCAGGCCTTGACGTCATCCAGTGTTGCCGCGTCCAGGTCAGCCATCGAGCCGAAGACCTCGTGCGCAGCGGGATGTCCCGGCGGATACAACCGCTCGCGCACGCGGTAGCGCACGATCGCCAGCGGCTTGCTGTCGGCCTGCCGCTTTTCGTTTTGCACCACGCCGCGCTGCTCGTCGAGCTTGGTTTGGGTGAGTGCGCCGAGCAGATACCCCATGCGGTCGCTTTCCAGAAATAGCGCCTGCTCCAACCCGGGGGTGGGCAGGCTTTCGTAATAGCTGGTGCGATCAGGCATCGTGACGCCATTGAGTTCGGCACCCAGCCGCTGCAATGGCAGTGCATAGTCACCCGGCGCATTCTCGCTGCCGTTGAACATCAGATGCTCGAACAGGTGCGCGAATCCGGTTCGACCCGCAGGCTCGGACGTGGAGCCGACGTTGTAGTCGACGGTCAGCGTGACCATCTTGGCGCGGTGATCGGAATGCACGAAGACGCGCAAACCGTTCTGCAGCGTGAAACTCTGGTACGGAATATGGATCGCGCGTACGAGCTCCGCCAACGGCGCAGGTTCCTCCGAAGCCACACGTTCCGCATTGGTCGCCGTGGCCGCCGCTGGCAATGCGCTTGCTACTGCGCTGACGACGCTCGATACCAATGCCAGCCCAAGCAGGCCAGCGTACAAGCGAGCGGAAAAAGTTCTTTTTTTCGCAGATGTTCTCATAGCGATGCCCCTGGTCGTGCCACTTGATGGACCGGTGCCGAAGCTCCTGCAGGCTGCATGGAATGCGATTGCGCGGCACCGGACGCCTGCTCGGCAAGCACGATCGAGTAGGTCCCTGGCCCGGTCTTGAGCCAGCGCAACCCGCTGTGGCGCAACAGAACCGTCAATGCCGACTCGATCGGGTAGGCCCCTTTCAGGCTGCTGGTACGGCGTGCGGCAACCGCGTCCTGCGAAACCAGAATCTGCACTGTCGTGGCCTGCCGTGAGAAAGCAGCGATCCCGCTGGCGGCAGTTTGCGCGGGAACATCGAAGCGCCAGATCTCTGCCGGCCCAGTCGCTGCCGCCGTCAGCAGCAATGACAGCAGCGGCACAGCGCACACTTTCTTCCAGCACATGTCGTTCCCTTGCAAAGCGGCCCGCGCGGCATGCCTGGACCTCATGACTCAAGGACGAAGCACAGCGGCGCTTCCTTATGTGCGCATCCTGCACGCAACCGGTGCGGCTGCACACGCGACGGTGCAGCCGCTGCTGAGGTGCACTGAGCGGTGCGGTGCCGTGTCGATTGGCTCCGCGCCCGCGCCTGCTCGGCGGTGCATGCGCCAGGAATCACTGCCGACACCACCTGCGGTGCGGCTGCGGCTATCGACAGGTGCTTGTGTTGATCCAGTAACGCCACTGCCACAGCGCAGGACAACGCCAGCGCCGAGCCGATGGGCCAGGCCAAACGCGCGTTCGACTACACCCATCTCGGCCCGGACGGCGCGGAGTTGTTCGCCGCCATCGTGGCCGACGAGTTGTCGCAGCAGTTGCCTGCGCTGCGGCCGCTGTTGATTCCCTAGGACCACAAACCAGCGGGGGCGACCCGGCATCTGCACACCGATGCTCTACCCGGCGTGGCGCTCAGCCGGTACGCTGTTCGCGAAACCAGTACAGCGCCAAGCCGAGCCCCCCGCCGATCAGACCTCCCACCACGATGCCATGGGCAAACCCCTGGCCGTTGAAGTGAGCCACCAGCGCCCCGATCGCCATGCACGGCAGCGAGATCCCCGCCGCCCCGCGGCGCCGCGCAAGGCGGCGTGCCTGCGCGGCACGTTTGCGTTCGCGCTGCAGCCGCGCACGCGTCTCCGGCAGCATGATGGCTTCGGCGATGGCATCGGCTTGCGTGCGATCCATGTGGCGCGTGCCCTAAGAGTCGATCATGACGCCCGCCGCGTTGGCGGACTCTTCCGTGGAAGTATCGGTGGCTCCGACTTGCTGCGCAAGCCAAAATGAAGAGCAAGGTGCACATGGCGATCGATACCCTGGCGCAGCGATCAAGATTGCTTTTGTAGATCAGGGCTATACCGGCCAGGAGCGGGCACAAAATGCGGCAATGCTCTCTCAACAGTCATAACACGCTCCAGAAAAGATCTGGGCAACGCTCCCGTGAGCTTTTAGCCGACAACCGAGACAATCTGCATCAAGCACAGTGTTGGTTTGTCAGCAAGTCGATGGCAGAGGCTTCTGATCGCGGCGCCTACTAGGGTTTCACGTGGGGAACCGATGATTCTTCTTCGAAAAATCCATCTTAGCCGTCAATCCTCTCCGGCCAGGGAATGGATCCCACACCTGCGGTGCTACGGAAAACCAGAGAAACGCTGGTACACCCAGTAAATCCTTGATGTCTCGGTGTCATAGGCCATGACGTTAATTGCATTCAAAGAAGATGGCAAGTCCGGACCAGCATAATCCGCTGGGTTCGACACCCGGGCGAAGAAAAAGCGTGAGGAATTCATTTCAGGGGGTTTTGGACATCCCTGCAAGTGATCTAATGGCATTTCAAATTTAAATAGATCAAATTCGTCATACTTGTCAGGGCCTCGGTACCAAATTCCGCGCGCCGCGTGACTTTCCCAGAACGTTTCTGGAATACTCGCCACATCGACAGCGTAGAAGTAGTACATGTCTCCGAAAAAATAATCGGTTTCCCCGCAGACTTGCGGTATCCCGCGCAAAGACGTGACCTGCCCGAGTCCACTGCGCTGCAACTGTTCGTGCATGCTGACGATGGTATCAAGGCGTTGCTGTAGTCCTAATACCATCCACAGATGCACGCCCGCTGCTGCGACGATCCCACATGCCAGCACAAGACGCTTCAATAGTTTGATCAGAATGCGCATCGATCATCCCGAGAGCCGATGGTATTACCATCGCATGGCGGCGCCCGCCACGCTAGCAGCCGCGCTTTTCAGCGGCGTTGAATTGGCTGGGCGGTTGCGCTTGCGTCGCAGACCATTGTTTGCGCCTGCGCAAGCTCATCATCTTCGGATAGCACAGCAGCAGACCGGTTGAGGATGCGCGTGCTGCCATAGCTCGCCAATCCGCCACTCGTTGCAGTCACCCATGGAATCAATGCGGCTCGAACACCTGCAATGCCGCGCGCGGCGGTCCATTACCCAACCACAACGTTGCCACACTGATCGGCAACCTGAAACGACGCGGACCGGCACTGCCCGGATTGATGTACAGCACGCCATCGCGCGTCTGGATCGAGGGTTTGTGCGAATGCCCGCTGATGACGATATCTGCCGCCACGCCTGGCGCCAGCGTTTTCAGATGCCGATGGTATGAAACCTGCACCCTCTCGCTGAATAGAACTAAAGGTGCAAGAGCCCAAGCACTCCGATCGCATCGCAGGGGTGCGCCCATGCGATGGCCGCGCACTACTGACCACCCGGTGTTCCGCGCACCGTTACCTTGCCTGGCATCGGTGCACGCGGCTGGCAGCAGACATACTCTTTGACTGTGGCGGCTTTGACTGTGGCGGCTTTGACACAGGCGGCTCGCACGACGGCAGACCGCTGAGACACGCTCGCACCGCCATCGCTCGACAGTTCACCGTCTCTGCCCGTTGCCAGCGGAATCACCGCAATTCCAGCAATTGCAGCGTCGCACACGGTAGTCCGTCGCCCAACCACAGGGTTGCAACGCTGATCGGCAAACTGAAACGACGTGGGCCTGCACTGCCCGGATTGACGTACAACACGCCATCGCGGCTGTGCACCGACGGCATGTGCGAATGACCGCTGATGACGACCTCTGCCGCCACGTCCGCCGCCAGTGTTTTCAGATCGTGCAGCACATGGATGCGCACGCCGGCGATCACCAGATCCAGCGTCTGCGGCAAGGCGGCCGCCCAGGGTTTGTCATCGATATTGCCGGCGATCGCGTGCACTGGCGCCAGCGCCTGCAATGCGGCCAGGACGTCGGGTTTGCCCACGTCACCGGCATGGATGAGCGCAGCGCATCCAGCAAGTGCCGTGACCGCTTCCGGCCTGAGCAGGCCGTGCGTGTCGGACACCAATCCGATGCGTAACGGGATAGGCATTGTCGATGTCTCAACCAGCAGGCAGCGGAGCGTTTTGCGCGGATGTTGGCATCGCCACACGGCACCTCAGCAGGCTGTCTTCGGCATGGCCCAGCCAGCCCATCGATCCGGCAGCGCCGGGCTTGCTGCCCGGCGCCGTGCAGTTAACTCAGCCGTGCGGCGTGAGCACGATGACACCCAGCGGCGGCAATAGCAGCGGCAACGACTGGGCGTGGCCGTGCATGGATTGCTGCTCGGCGGTCACGCTGCCACCGTTGCCCAGGTTGGCACCGCCATAGATGCCGGCATCGCTGTTGAACACTTCGCGCCATTGGCCGCCCTGCGGCACGCCGATGCGATACCCGTGCTGCACCACGGGGGTGAAGTTGATTACCACCAGCACCGGCGCATCGCCGCGTTTGCCCTTGCGCAGGAACGCGAGCACGCTGTTGGCCGCGTCATCGCCGACGACCCAGGCAAACCCGGATGGATCGTCGTCGTATGCGTGCAATGCCGGGTATTGCACATACAGCCGATTCAAATCGCGCACCAGTGTTTGCACACCGCGATGGCGCGGATCGTCGAGCAAGTGCCACGGAATGCCGCCGTCGTGATTCCATTCGGTGGGCTGGCCGAACTCGCAGCCCATGAACAGCAACTTGCGCCCGGGGTGGGTGAACATGAAACCCAGATACGCACGCAGATTGGCAAACCGCTGCCAGTCGTCGCCTGGCATGCGGCCCAGCAACGAGCCCTTGCCGTGCACCACTTCGTCGTGCGAGATCGGCAACACGAAGCGCTCCGAATACGCATAGACCATGCTGAAAGTCAGCTCGCCGTGGTGGTAGCGGCGGTAGATCGGGTCCAGCCCCGCGTAATGCAGGGTGTCGTGCATCCAGCCCATGTTCCACTTGTAGTGAAAGCCCAGGCCGCCATGCGCGACATCGGCGGTGACGCCGGGAAACGCGGTGGATTCTTCGGCAATCATCACCGCACCCGGGGTGTGCTCGCGCACCACGTCGTTGAGCCGGCGCAGGAATGCGATGGTTTCGTAATTCTCGCGTCCGCCGTGGATATTGGGCACCCACTCGCCGGCATTGCGGCTGTAGTCGCGATACAGCATCGAGGCCACCGCATCCACACGCAGGCCATCGACGTGGAAGCGCTGCAGGAACTCCAGCGCGCTGGCGATCAAAAACCCGGACACCTCGCGGCGGCCGTGGTTGTAGATCAGCGTATTCCAGTCGCGATGGAAGCCTTCGCGCGGGTCGGCGTGTTCGTACAGCGCGGTGCCGTCGAAATGCGCCAGGCCGTGCGCGTCGGTGGGAAAGTGCGCCGGCACCCAATCGACGATGACGCCGATACCTTCGCGGTGGCAGCGATCGACAAAGCGCGCAAAGCCATCGGGCGAGCCAAAGCGCGCGGTCGGTGCGAACAAGCCCAAGGGTTGATAGCCCCATGAGCCGCCGAACGGATGCTCGGTCACCGGCATTAGTTCGACGTGGGTGAAACCCATATCGGCCACATACGGAATCAGACGATCGGCCAGGCCATCCCAGTCCAGGTCCACGCCTTCTTCGCGCAGCCAGGAGCCGGCATGGATCTCGTAGACGCTCATCGGCGCGTCGTGCGCCTGGCGGCGCGCACGCGTGGCCATCCAGCCGTCGTCGCTCCACTGGTGCGGCGTAGGGTCGGCCACGATCGAAGCGGTGCCGGGTGCAAGCTCGGCGCGACGCGCGACCGGGTCGGCCTTGGCCGGCAGCTCGTGGCCGTGTGGGCCGCGCAGCTGATATTTGTAATGCGCGCCAGGGCCGACATCGGGCACGAACAGCTCCCACACGCCGGACTGGTGACGCAGCCGCATCGGGTGACGGCGCGCGTCCCAACTATTGAAGTCGCCCACCACCGCCACGCGCGAGGCATTGGGCGCCCACACAGCAAAGCGCGTGCCGCGCACGCCGTCTACCTCAACCACGTTCGCGCCCAGCGCATCGGCCAATTGCAGATGGTGGCCTTCGCTGATCAGGTGCAGGTCGAAGTCGCTGAGCTGCGGCCCGAACGCGTACGGGTCGGCCGTCTCCTGCTCGCCGCCGGGCCAGCCGATGCGCAGCCGATACGCGCCTTGTGCGGGCAACTCACCGGCAAACAGGCCCGCTTCCGGGCCGGCCTCCAGGGCAATCGTCTGCCCGTCGTCGAGCACGGCGCTGACATGGCCGGCGCCCGGCAGGTAGGTGCGCAGCAAGCGCCCTGCGTCGGTCGGGTGCGCGCCCAACACGGCGAAGGCATCGCCGTGGCGCGCTTCGGCCAGGGCGCGTACCACGCCGGGGTCCCATCGATTGGTCACTGCTGTCATCACTCCACTCATCATGTGTCTCCTGCACCGGCGCGTGCGCGTTGCAGGATGCGGCGCAAGCCTTCAATCGGCACCATCAACCAGCCCGGGCGATTGGCCGCTTCGTAACGCACTTCGTAACAGGCCTTCTCCACCAGGAACAGCAAGGTGGCTGCGTTGAACGCCGCCGGCGCAATCCACGGATGGGCGCTGGCGTCGAGCACGGCATGGTAAGCGTCCAGGAAGGCTTGCGTGGAGCGGCGGCGGAATTGCGCCAGGAATTCATCCAGGTGCGTGTCCACACCGACGCCTGCGCGTGCGGCGGTGCCTTCTTCGCCGCGTGCCGAAACCTCGCTGGCGTAATCGAGCGAGCGCAGGAAACCTGCCACATCGCGCAACGGGCTGGCCTTGGCGCGACGCTCGGCCAGCGGCTTGGCCGGCTCGCCTTCGAAGTCGATCAACACCACATCATCGAAGGCCACCAGGATCTGGCCCAGGTGGAAATCGCCATGCACGCGAGTCAGCAGCGAATCGGCCAGCACGCTCGGCGCCTTGGCCAGCAAGCTGTCCAGCTGCGGGCGCTCGGCGAGCACCGCTTCCAGTGCCTCGCGCTCGGTCGCGTCCTCGCTCCCCGACAAGCGCGCGTTGACCATCTCCCACATCTCTTCGACCTGCCGCGCCACACCGGCCACCACGTCGTTGGCCGTCGGCAGATCGATCCGCTGCGGTGCGAAGTCCGCATCGTCGGTGGCGCGCGACAAGGCTTCGTGCAACTCGGCCAGGCGCTTGCCGACCACGGCCGCAAACGCGTCGTAACCAGCGATGGCTTCGGCGCGCGATTCGTCGGTTTGCGCGGTGGCGTATTCGTCGAAGCTGCGCGCCAGATGGTCCAGCGTCCAGCGCCAGGCATCGCCCTGATTGCGGATAAAGCCCTGCAGCAGCGCGATGGTGGTGATGGTGCCCTGCCCGTCGACGCGGCTGACGCTGCCCAGCAGCGGCGCTGCATTGGCGTAGCCCAGCTCGGTCAGGCGGCGGCCGATTTCGATTTCCGGGTTCGCACCGATTGCTACATGCCGCAATAGCTTGAATACCGCCTTGTCGGCGACCACCAGCGAGCTGTTGCTCTGTTCGGCCGACAACCAACGGATGTCCGGATCGGCGGGGATCTCCAGCTTGGCCAGCGCCGGCGTCGCTTCGAAGCGCACCTGGCCTTGCTGCGAAGGATCATCGCCATCGCAGAAGTCCAGCGTCGCATTGGTGCGCAAGGCATCGATCACGCCACGCACCATCGGCTTGAGCGCAAACGCATCGGTGAGATAGCCCACCTCGCGCCCTTGCCGCACGCGCGCCAGGGCCAGCTGTTCGGCCAGAGTGCTGGGTTGGTCGCGCTCCCACACGATGCCGATCGGCAGCATGTAGGACGCGTGGTGGCCGTCTTCCAGCTCCACATCCAGCTCCAGCAAACTCATTGGCTCATCGCCCGGCAATGGCGTGCGGCGCGAGATGCGCACGCTGCGCAGCGCCTGATCCTTGGCCGAGAACCAGCGCCGCGCCGACAGCCACGCCGGCAGGATCTCGCCTTCCAGGGTGGGCAGATGCGGCAGCAGCGCGTTGCTTTCATCGGTGTCGCTGCGCAGTACCAGGGTGCGGTAGTCCGGCAACGGCACCGGGCTGGGCACATGCCAGTCCGGCAAGGTGCCTTCGCTGACCAGCTGAAACGCGTAGAAGCCGAACGGCGGCACCGTGAGCAAATAAGTCAGCCGGCCGATTGGCGGGAAGCTGCCTCCGCCGATGATGTCCACCGGCACGCGGCCTTCGAACTCGGACAGATCCAGCTCCACCGCCTGCAGTGTGTGCGACAGGTTGGCCACGCACAGCACGGTTTCGTCCTGATAGCAGCGCAGATACGCCAGCATGCGGCGGTTGCCTGGATACAAAAAGCGCAGCACGCCGCGGCCGAACGCCTGGTAGCGCTTGCGCACGCTGAGGATGCGGCGGGTCCAGGTCAGCAGCGAATGCTGGTCGCGGATCTGCGCTTCCACATTCACCGCCTGAAAGCCGTACAGCGGGTCCATCACCGGCGGCAGCACCAGCTGTGCCGGGTCGGCGCGCGAGAAACCGCCATTGCGGTCGACCGACCACTGCATCGGGGTGCGCACGCCATCGCGGTCACCCAGATGGATGTTGTCGCCCATGCCGATCTCATCGCCGTAATACAGCACCGGCGTGCCCGGCATGGTCAGCAACAAGGAGGTCATCAATTCGATGCGGCGGCGGTCGCGCTCCAGCAGCGGCGCCAGGCGGCGACGGATGCCCAGATTGATGCGTGCGCGACGGTCCGAGGCGTAGGTCTGCCACAGATAATCGCGCTCCGAATCGGTGACCATTTCCAGCGTCAACTCATCGTGGTTGCGCAGGAAGATCGCCCACTGGCAGCTCTCCGGAATCTCCGGGGTCTGACGCATGATGTCGGTGATGGGGAAGCGGTCTTCGCGCGCGATTGCCATGTACATGCGCGGCATCAGCGGGAAGTGGAACGCCATATGGCATTCATCGGCGTTCTGGCCGAAGTATTGCTGGGTATCTTCCGGCCACATATTGGCTTCGGCCAGCAGCATGCGGTCCGGGTATTCGGCATCCAGGGTGGCGCGGATCTTGCGCAGGATGGCGTGGGTCTCGGGGAGATTTTCGTTGGAGGTACCGGAGCGCTCGATCAGGTACGGCACCGCGTCCAGACGCAGGCCATCCACACCGCGGTCCAACCAGAAGCGCATCACTTCCAGCACCGCTTCCAGCACGGCGGGGTTGTCGAAATTCAGGTCCGGCTGATGCGAATAGAACCGATGCCAGAAGTACTGGCCGGCCACCGGGTCCCAGGTCCAGTTGGACTTTTCGGTGTCGCAAAAAATGATGCGTGTGCCTTCGTATTCCTGATCGGTATCCGACCACACGTAGAAGTCGCGCTCCGGCGAGCCGGCCGGCGCGTTGCGTGCACGCTGGAACCACGCATGCTGATCGGAGGTGTGGTTGATCACCAACTCGGTGACCACGCGGATGCCGCGCGCGTGCGCCTGCGCCACCAATTGCTCGAAGTCGGCGATGGTGCCGTAGTCCGGATGCACCGCCATGTACTCGGCGATGTCGTAACCGTCGTCGCGGCGCGGGCTCGGGTAGAACGGCAGCAACCAGATGGTGTCCACGCCGAGTTCGGCGATGTAATCCAGCTTGGAAATCAGTCCCGGAAAATCGCCGATGCCATCGTCGTTGGAGTCGAAAAACGACTTGACGTGCACCTGGTAGATGATCGCGTCCTTGTACCAAAGCTGATCTGCGATCACCGCCGATTGTTCTGCGTCGGCCTGTAAAGCGGGAACTGCATTCATGCGACCTCTCCTGCGCGGATGCGCCATAACGCGAACGGTCGCGCTGCCTCTACACGGATGTGCTGGTGTTTGCCTTGCCACTCGAACCGATGCCCGTCCCACAGATCTTCCACCGCAACGGTGGCGTGATCGGGTAAGCCCAGTTCCCACAACGGGATTTCGATATCCGCTTCCTGGCCGGCATGCGGGTCCAGGTTGATCGCCACCAGCACCATGCTGCGGCTGCGCGACAGATACCCGGCATCCAGGAACTTGCCGAAATACAGCACCTGGTCGTTATGCACCTGATAGAAGCGCGTCCCCAGATGCGATTGCAGTTCCGGGTGCATGCGGCGCAGCTGATTGAAGCGGGTGATCTCATCGACGATATCGCCGGGCGCGCGCTCGGGCCACGCACGCAACTGGAATTTCTCCGAGTCCAGATACTCTTCCTTGCCCGGTGCCAGCGGTGTGGCCTCGCACAATTCGAAGCCCTGGTACATGCCCCACAACCCGGACAACGTCGTCGCCAATGCAGCGCGGATCAAATGCCCGTTGCGCCCGCTGGTTTGCAGGAACAAAGGATTGATGTCTGGCGTATTGACGAAGAAGTGCGGGCGGAAGCACTCGCGCGGCACGCCTTCGTTCAACTCTTCCACATAGTCCTGCAGCTCGTGCTTGTGGTTGCGCCAGGTGAAATAGGTGTACGACTGCGAAAAGCCGCTCTTGGCCAAGCGGTACATCATCTTCGGCCGGGTAAAGGCTTCGGACAAAAACACCACGTCGGGGCGACGCCCGCGCACATCGGCAATCAACCACTCCCAGAACGGGAACGGCTTGGTGTGCGGGTTGTCCACCCGAAACAGCGTGACGCCTTCATTGACCCAGAACAGCACTGCGTCGCGCAGCGTGTTCCATAAGTCCGGCACCGCGCCGCTGGCGTAGAAATCGACGTTGACGATGTCCTGGTATTTCTTCGGCGGATTTTCCGCATACGGGATGGAACCGTCCGCGCGCCAGGTGAACCAGTCCTTGTGATCGCGTAGCCACGGATGGTCCGGCGCACACTGGATCGCAAAATCCAGCGCCACTTCCAGACCATGCGCACGCGCGGCCTGGATCAAGCGACGGAAACCCTCCAGCCCACCGAGCTCGGCATGCACCTCGGTGTGGCCACCGTCGGTGGCGCCGATCGCGTACGGGCTGCCCGGCTCGCCATCGACGGCGGTGACCGAGTTGTTGCGCCCCTTGCGGTTCTTCGCCCCGATCGGATGGATCGGCGGCATGTACAGCACATCGAAGTGCATCGCGCGGATATGCGCCAGGCGTTCGATCACATCGTCAAAGGTGCCGTGCCGCGCCACATCGCCGCTTTGCGAGCGCGGGAACAGCTCGTACCAGCTGGCAAAGTGCGCCGCGCGACGTTCCGATTCCACCCGGTAGGTCACCGGCGTCTCGGAGCGGAACGGCTTGTTGTCGGCCAGCGCCATCGCCTGCGCGGTGTCCGGTTCCAGCACGATGGCCAGTTGTTGCAGCGGCTCACTCTGCGCACCGATGCGGGTGAGCAGGGCCTGCAAACGCTCGGCCAACGCACCGGTGTTGCGTGCATGCGCAGCCTGCACTACGGCCACCGCCTCCTGCACGTCTACCGGCAACACCGTGTTGGCCGCGCGCTTCTTTTCCAGATCCGCATGCAAGGTGGCGAAGACATCGCGCCAGCCTTCCACACGGAATTCATAGGTGCCGATGCGCTCCAGCGGGAACTCTGCGCGCCACCGGTCGTTGCCCAGCGCACGCATCGGCGCGCTGGACCAGGTCTTGGCATCGGCCGGCCGCCACAGCACCGCCACCGCGATGCGGTCGTGCCCGTCGCAGAAGGCATCGGCTTCCACGCAGATGCGGTCGCCCACCGTGCGCTTGACCGGGAAGCGGCCGTTATCGACCGAGGGCGTCACCGATTCGATGCACACCCGCGGCCAGGCAGCTGCAGTCTGCGCACGCGGCCGCATACGCGGCACCGCCAGCACATGGCGTGCCGGCACGCTGCGGTATACGCGCACCTCGCCCGGTTCCAATGCGTCGAGCGTTGCGCCGGACAAGGTGCGGCCATCCTCGGCCACCAACGCCTCGGCATCGCCAAGCAGCCGCAACAGATCCGATGCCGGCACCGGCACCACATGCCGCGTATCGCCATTGATCAATAACAAGGCGGGCAAACCGCCCAACGGCTCGACCGCAACCGCTGTCAGGCCGGTGGATTCGCGGAGCAGCGGGCGCAGCCGCATGCCGGCATTGCTGGTCGGCAACCCATCGGCCGCGCGGATCGACTGCGGCAAGGCATCCAGCTGCGTATCGTCCAGCAACCAGGCGCCACCCAGGGCCAGCGCCAGCTGCCAGTGCTGCTCGGGCGATGCCGCACGCTTGCCATCGGGCGCATCGAGCACGGCAATGACCTGCGACGCCAGCGCACGCAGCGCAGTGTCTTCATCGAAGAACCAACTGCCGCGCCCGTCCCACCACGCCAACGACGAAAACGCCGCATCGAAGCCGGCACCGGACAACTGCTGCAAGGCTTCCAGACCCAACCCGGGCGTCCACGCCGCAAACACCACCTCCGGCGCCTGCGCATGCACGCGCGCAATCAACTCGCGCCAGCGCTGCACGGGCACCTGTTGCGGCTGCAATAGCCGGAAACCGCCAACGCCCTGCCCGACCCACTCCAGCAAGCGCGCACTCCACCACTCCACCAGCGCCGCACCTTCCTGCGCATAGGCAAAGCGCGCCTCGGCCACCTCCGGCGTGGCCCGCGGCTGACGCGGGTCCGGCACCGCCGTGCTGCGTGCACGAAACCACTGCGGGTTGTCACGCACCACCGCACTGGCGCCACCGATTTCATCCAGGCGCACATCGATCAGCAGCTTCACGCCCGCGCGGTGCGCCGCCTGCGCAGCATCGCGCAGGTGGTCGTCGTGCGCATCGGCACCAGCCGCCGGCTCGATCAACCGACCTTCCGCATCACGCGCGAATGGTGCCGCCATCACCACGTAGTCGCAGCCCGCCCCGCGGGCCGCACTGCAGCGCTGCTCCAGCCCGGCAGACGAAGACACCTCATTGAGAACACAGATCCGCATGACGCCTCCTCAGCAGACCACGGCGCGCGAACGCACCGTGACGGTGGGAGACATATCGCACGCGTCATGTCGCCACGCCGCAGCGACTCGCGGAGGAAGCGCCGGTCCAACACCCGCCTGGATCACGCCTTGCCGCCCCGACCCCTGCCAGCGCGACGCCCGACCGACCCTGCTACCTGTGACTGCACTCATGCGCAACTCCGCAACAATTCTTGACCCATGCAGTCAAACACTCCCACTGCGAATTTCATGTGTCGGTCGAATTGACGAAAATCAAACAAGCGCGGCGGTGCGGGTGAGACGGCACGAGAACGCGCCGTGGAAGAGGTCGGCTGCATCGCTGACGGTGGCGCAAGACAACGCGTGGGACATAGACAGACCGGTTGACGTGTCATCTGCGCGACAACATCCATCGCGACGTTTGATCCACGTCGATGCTGTGTGGGTGTCGTCTTGGCCTTGCTGGCAACCCTGGTCATGCAGTCGAGGCTGTGAAGCGGTAACGCGCTGTCGCTACCGATGCAAGTCAGAGCAAGAGCAAATCACATGCAACGAAACCAAAAATGATGGCTAACACAATTAGAAATTTGAGCGGATCAGCCTGAATATCTAACCGATAACAGCAATTAACCTGCAGCCGCGTGAACTCATGAATTCACGCGTTCGATCTAAATAAATAAATCTTGATATTTCTGTATATAAATTTAATTAGTGAATATTTCGATAAGAATTCATCTACTGAAAAAGCAGCCAAATCGCTAATTTCAATAGCGAAATTTGTTTCTCCTCGTATCACGATCTGCGATAGAAGGTCAGGATTTTTCCTACAGGCAAGCTCTTCCGTTTGCATTAAAATATCGTTAGGGGCGGCGCGGAAGCGTCGGTAAGTCGTTATCGAGTCGGGCGGTCATCTGCACATGGATTCAGGCAAAAAAGGAAGGGCACGCATGCGTGCCACGTGGTGTATTGCGCTTTTTGCGGGCACGGCAGCCCAGGTCTCTGCGCAACAGATCGTCGATCCCGCCGCGCAGGAGTTGTTGCGGCAGCAGGAGCGCGAGCGCGTTCTGCGCGAGCAACAGGAGGCGCGGCCGGATGTTCGCCTGAAACGCGCCCCGGACGATGGCGTCGAGCGTCTTCCAACCAATGAATCGCCGTGCTTTCGGATCGAACGCATCGTGCTCGATGGGCAGGCTGCGGATGAATTCCGTTGGTCATTGAAAGCTGCCAACCCTCGGCAAGACCCCGCCATTGGTCGTTGCCTGGGCACCGACGGCATCAACCTGGTGATGAAGCGTGTGCAGAACGCGGTCATTGCACGCGGCTATGTGACCACGCGCGTGCTAGCCGCGCCACAGGATCTCACTGGCGGCACCCTGACGTTGTCGCTGGTCCCCGGGCGTGTGCATACCGCCCGCTTCAGCGACCCGACATCCGCACGTGCAGCGATCGCCAATGCTGTGCCTGCACGTAGCGGCGATCTGCTCAATCTGCGCGACATCGAGCAGGGCCTGGAAAACTTTCAGCGTGTGCCGACCGTGGTTGCCGACATCCAGATCGCTCCTGCCGAAGGCCAGGGAACCGGCCCGGGAGAGAGCGACCTGGCCATTGCGTGGCAACAGCGCTCACGTGTGCGCGCCAGCCTGAGCCTGGACGATGCCGGCAGCGACGCCACCGGCAAACTGCAGGCAAACGGAACACTGTCGCTCGACAATCCCCTGGGCCTCAACGAGTTGTTCTACGTCAGCCTCGGCAAGGGCGTGTTCAATGGTGCCGGCAAGGACACCGATAGCTGGACGGTGCACTACGACGTTCCCTACGACTACTGGCTGTTTGGCGTCACCGCCAGCGCATACGACTACAGCCAGGCAGTGGCCGGCGCGATCGAGACTTATGATTACAGCGGGCGCAGTCGCACTGCCGAAGCGCGCATCGATCGCCTGCTATTTCGCAATGCCACGATCAAGTTCGGGGCGTATGGGCGTGGCTGGTGGCGACAGTCCACCAGCGCCATCGACGACACCGAAATCGAAGTGCAACGGCGGCGCACCGCCGGCTGGGAAGTTGGCCTGAACCACCGCCAGTTCCTGGGCAAAGTCACCCTGGACGCAAGCGTTGCGTATCGACGCGGCACCGGTGCGTTCGATGCATTGCGGGCTCCGGAAGAACTTGCACGCGCGTTCGACCCGTCGATTCCGCTCGAAGGCACCTCGCGCATGAAACTCATCGTCGCCGACGCCCAGCTGACGGTGCCGTTCCAACTTGGCTCTCAACGTCTGCGTTACAGCGCGTCCTGGCGTGCGCAGTGGAACCGCACCCCACTGGCGCCGCAGGACCGCTTTGCGATCGGCGGGCGCTTCACCGTGCGCGGGTTCGATGGCGAATTGACGCTCAGCGGCGACCGTGGCTGGTCGCTACGCAATGACCTCAGCCTGGCACTCGGTGGCGGGCTAGAGACGTATCTGGGCGCCGATTACGGCCACATCGGTGGGCAGTCCGCGCGCTTTCAGAGCGGCGACCATCTGGCCGGCATGAGCCTGGGCCTGCGCGGGGGATGGCAACACGTCTCCCTAGACGGGTTCGTCGGCGCCGCGCTGGAAAAACCGGCGAACTTCCCGACCGACTACACCACGTTCGGCTTCAGCCTGTCCTGGCGCTACTAAATATTCCACAAGGATTAGTGACATGAATCGCGTCTACCGTCTGGTCTTCAATCGCGCGCTGCGCGTGTGGCAAGTGGCATCCGAGTTGGTCCGTGCACCGGGTGGCAGCACGGGTGTTGCCGCTACGCGCGCGCACAGGCTCACGATGGAGCCACTGCAGTTTGCGATGTTGTGCGCGCTCGGCTTGGTCGGTGTCATCGACCTTGCTCAGGCACAGTCGGCTGGCCGTATCGTGGCCGATCCAGCCGCGCCAGGTGGCGAGCGCCCGACGGTCCTGACCGCTCCCAATGGCGTGCCGATGGTCAACATCACCACGCCGTCGGCCGCAGGCGTGTCGCGCAATCGCTATTCGCAGTTCGACGTCGGCCGCGAAGGCGCCATCCTCAACAATGCCCGTGGACAGACACAGACCCAAATGGGCGGCTGGGTGCAGGGCAACCCGTGGTTGGCCACCGGCAGCGCCAGGGTGATTCTCAATGAGGTCAACGGGCCGGCGAGCCGGCTCAATGGCTACGTGGAAGTCGCCGGGCCTCGCGCAGAAGTGATCATTGCCAATCCAGCCGGCATCCAGGTCGACGGTGGCGGGTTCCTCAACGCCAGCCGGGTGACGCTGACTACCGGCACACCTATCCTCTCCGGCGGGGCGCTGGAAGGCTATCGTGTGACCGGCGGCGCCATCCAGGTGGGCGGTGCGGGCCTGGATACCAGCGGCGCGGATTACACCGATCTGATCACCCGCTCGCTGCAGGTCAATGCCGGCATCTGGGCAAATCAGCTGCAGGCCAGCCTGGGCAACAACGTGGTCAGTGCCGACCAGGCACGCATCGCGCCGCAGACCGCCACCGGTCAGGCACCCACCTTCGCACTGGACGTCGGCGCGCTGGGCGGCATGTTTGCCAACAAGATCTGGCTGGTCGGCAACGAACGCGGTGTCGGCGTGCGCAATGCCGGCAACATCGGCGCGCAAGCCGGCGAACTGGTCGTCACGGTGGATGGCCGGCTGGAAAACACCGGTGCCTTGCAATCGCGGCAAGACACGCGCATCACCTCAACTGGCGGTATCGCCAATGCCGGCACGCTGAGCGCCACGCGCGAATTACGCGCATCCACAGTGGCCGATCTGGACAACAGCGGTGGCGTGCTCAATGCGCAACGGCTGCAGATTGATGCGGCTGCATTACGTAACCAGAACGGCACTATCGAGCAGACCGGCGTGCAGGCACTGGCATTGAATGCCGGCAGTGTGCGTAACCGTGCCGATGGCAGCATCGGCGCAATCGCCGCCGTCGCGCCAAGCGACGGTGCAACGCCCGGCACCGGTGGCGACAACGGCGGCAACGGCAATAACGGCAGCACCGACGGTGGAAACGGCGGTACACCGCCTCCCGTCAGCGTGCCGACGCCTGGCATTGTGCCGCTTGCCGCAGGCGCGCTGACCGTCTCCGGCCTGATGGACAACGATGGTGGCCGCATCAACGGCGGCGGCTCGGTCTCGCTGTCGGCTGCAAATGGGCTGGACAACAGTGGCGGGCGGTTGGGCGTGTCCGCACTCAGCGCACGCGGCGACCTGAGCAATCGCGCCGGCACGCTCGCCGTCTATGGCGATGCCGATCTGCAGCTTGGCGCCTTGGTCAACGACCAGGGCCGCCTCACCGTGGCCAATACACTCGGCCTGGACACACAGGCGCTGAGCAACCGAGGCGGTGAACTGCGTCATGCCGGCGGTGCAGCGACCGCCTGGCAGGTGCGTGGGCTGCTGGATAACCAGGGCGGCGTGATTTCCAGCAATGCGGCAGCGCTGCAACTCAGCGCACAGGCAGTGGTCAATGCGCAGGGCCGCATCGAACACGCCGGAACGCAAGGTCTGACGTTGTCGGCGCAGGACTGGTCCGGTGCCGGCGGCAGCATCGCCACACCGGGCGCGCTCACCTGGCGCGCAGGTGCGGTGGATCACCGCAATGCCACGGTGAGCACCACACAGCTCGAGCTGCAGGCAACCAGCCTCGATAACCGTGGTGGCGCGCTGCTCTCGACCGGCATTCAACCGGCGACGTTGCAAGTACGCGACCGCCTCGACAACGGCGATGGCGGCACCGTTGCCAGCAATGGCGATCTGCGTCTTCGCGCTGGCACGTTGGGCAACGCGGGTGGCCAGATTCAGCAGGCCGGTAGCGGCATGCTGACCATCGATACCACCGCACTCGAGGGCCGCGCAGGACGCCTGATCAGCAACGGTGGGCTGGCGATCAATGGCGGGCGCATCGATCTTGCGCAAGGCGTCACGTCCGCCCAGCAGATTGGCATCGCTGCGGACACGCTCAGTACCGCGGGCGGCCGCCTGACATCGCTTGGCGATCAAGCGCTGCGACTGACCGTGCGCGACAGCCTGGACAACCGCGATGGCAATCTTGCCAGCAATGCAGGCATCAACATCGTTGCAGGCTCCGTCGATAACCAGCGCGGCACGATCCTGGCGGCAGGCAGCGAACAGGCCGCCCTGGTCGTGGACGGCACATTGGACAACAGCGCCGGAACGATTTCCGGCAATGGCGCGGTGCAGCTGCAAGCCGGCAGCGTGATCAATCGCGGCGGCACGGTCGTTGCAGCCAATGGCGCTGCATTGCAGGTCACTGCAAGCAATCTGCTGGACAACAGCCAGGGCGGCCGCCTCGCCGCCAGTGGCAACCTCACCGCACGTGCGTCCACGCTGGACAACCGTGGCGGCGCCATCGAACACGCCGGTACCGGCACCTTGAACGTCGACGCCGATACGCTCCAGGGCGCAGGCGGTAAATTGCTCAGCCTGGGGACGCTGCAGCTGGACGGCGGCGACCTCGCTCTTGGCGCCGGCAGCACCACCCAGGCCGAGCGCATCGTTGTCGATGCCGGCAACCTCAGCACCGCAGGCGGCCAGCTGAGTGCGACCGGTACAGATGCGTTACGCCTCACCCTGACCGGTGCGCTCAACAACGATGGCGGCACTATCGCCGGCAACGGCGCGTTCGCCGTGCAGGCCGCGGCGCTATCCAACCGCGGCGGAACCCTGGTGGCCGCTGGCAGCGCCGACGGCCGTCTCGACATCAGCGGGCAACTGGACAATGCAAACGGCCGCATTGCCAGCAACGGCAATACCCTGCACATCGGTGCAGATCGGCTGATCAATCAGGACGGAACGCTCAGCCACTCCGGCACCGGTGGTCTGGAGATCGCAGTCACACGGCTGGACGGCAGCAAGGGCACCATCGTGACCGGCGGCGCGTTGTCGGTGACAGCAACCGCGATCGATCACCGTGACGCAACCATCGGTGCAGACAGCGTGGAGCTGCAGGCACAGACCCTGGACAACCGCGGCGGACGCATCGTGGCCAGTGGCAGCACGGCGAGCACTCTCCGTGCCAATGTAGTGAACAATGCCGGCGGCACCGTTGCAGGCAATGGCGACCTGTCGCTGACCAGCGATGTGCTGGACAACACACGAGGCACGATCCAGCACGCAGGCAGCGGCCAACTGCAGATCGATGCACAGACACTTGCCGGCAACGCGGGCAAGCTGATCAGCAACGGCAGCTTGCACGTGACCGGCCAGAGCACCGATCTACGCAATGCCACCACCTCTGCACGCACCATTGCAGTGGACACCGGCAACCTCACCACCGCAGGCGGCCAACTGTCGGCAAGCGGCGACCAGCAGCTGCGGCTGAGCGTTGGCAATACGCTCGACAACACTGGCGGCACCATCGGCGGCAACGGTGTGCTGGCAATCGGCGCACAGACGCTCATCAATACCCAGGGGACGCTGCAGGCCGCAGGTACGGGGCAGTCCACGCTGAACATCGACCAGGCCTTGCACAACCAGCGGGGCAAGGTCCTGCTGGCCGGTGACGGGCGCGTCGCCGCTGCAAGCATCGACAACCAGGCCGGTACCTTGCACGCAGCAGGCGGCATGTTGCGGGTAGACGTGGAGGGACTACTCGACAATCGCAGCCAGGGCGTGGTGTCCAGTACAGCTCAACTCGTCCTGGATGCCGGCACCCTCGATAACGCGACCGGCAACGTCGTCGCCGGCACCGATCTCACGCTCGTCACCGATAACGCCATCGGCAACAACGGCGGCGCCATCCAGGCGACCAACGCACTGCGCCTGGAAGCGGCCGGTCTTTCCAACCGCGCCGGCAACATCATTGGCGGCAGCGCGGTGGTCGATACGCGGGCGCAGCTGCTGGACAACGTCGGCGGTACCATCGGCAGCCAGGTCGGCACGCTGGAAATTCGCAGCGGCGCACTCAACAACGCCGGTGGTCGACTGCAGTCGCAAGCAGCCTTGTTGCTGCAAACCAATGGCCAAGCGATTACCAATACCGGCTCCGGCAGCAATGGCGGCATTCTCGCCAGCGGCCGTCTGCAGGTAGATGGCGGTGCATTGGATAACCGTGGCGGTGCGGTGTTTGCGCAAGGCGATGCACGCCTGACGGTCGCCAGCGTCGATAACAGCGCCGCTGGGGCATTGAGCGCCGCAGGCAATTTCGCGCTCACCAGCACGCGCATGAACAACGTCGGCGGCCGACTGCAGGCGGGGCAGAACGTCGACCTGACCTTGAACGGTGCGCTCGACAACCAAGCGGGCCTGGTCGCTGCAGGCAACGTACTGACCTTGCATGCGTCCACCGTGGATAACCGCACCACGCGTGGCACCGGCGCACTGGGTCTGCAGGCCGGGCAGTTGCAGCTGCAGGCGCAATCGCTGGATAACCGCCAAGGACAAGTCATCACCGACGCTGCAGGCAACCTGCAACTGACGTCGTCGCTCAACAATGCAGGCGGCCAGATTTCCTCTGGCGGCAGCCTGGACATGCGTGCCGATGCAGTCGCCAACAGCGCCGGCCTGCTGCGGTCGGACGGCAACCAGAGCGTGACCGCACGCAACCTCAGCGGCGACGGGCAACTGCAGTCGCAGAGCAATCTCACCCTCAGCTTGCGCGAAGGCCTGACCAACACCGGCGAGATGAGCGCCAACGGCACCCTGGCCATCCAGACCGATGGAGACTTGTCCAATCAAGGCATCCTGCGTGCAGGCAACCTCGACCTGGCTGCGCGCAACGTCGACAACGCCGCCAATGGCGAGATCAGCAGCCAGGGCATCACGCACATCAAGACAGGCGGCCAGCTGGTCAATCGCGGGCTGATCGATGGTGCGGTGACCCACCTGGAAGCTGCCACGCTGGACAACGTCGGCACCGGACGCGTGTATGGCGACCATGTCGCAATCGCCGCAGGTCTGCTGCAGAACCGTGCCGAAACCATTGCCGGCGTCACCCGCGTGGCCACGGTGGCCGCACGCGAGCGCCTGGACCTGGGCGTGGGTCAACTGACCAATACCGATCGTGGCCTGATCTATAGCGATGGCGATGCCGCCATTGGCGGCAGCCTGGATGGCAATCGCCTGGCCACCGGCGTGGCACGGCAGATCGACAACCTGGGCTCCGTGATCGACGTAGCCGGCGATCTCGATCTGCAAGCGACCACAGTCAACAATATTCGCCAGAACGTGGTGGTGACTCAAACCACCACCACCCTGGCTCCGGTGCGCCTGGATCAGCCGACCTGGCGTAACAACGGCGAGAACGACACGTCCAATATTCGTTCGACCAGCAATTACGCGGCCCTCGAGATCTACTATCTCAGTCCTGACGATATTCTTGAGGACACGCCCTACACCACCCCGGACGGCTATCAGGTGCGTCGCGCGGTTATCCGCGTCACGCCACAGACCAGCGCTTATTTCTTCGCACGCGGCGGCATGTATCAAGCCACGGGCGAGCGATCGCGCCTGAATTCGCAATCGGGCACGCTGACCATCTACTACACCGGCCGCCAGGACAACCAGGTCAATCCGGACCAGGTGACCGCGGGCGCGGACGACCCGTTCCGAGAGCTGTCGCAGATCCAGCCCGGCTCGCCCGCGTTTCGCTATAACAGCGACACCTTGCAGTACTCCAACGCCTACGGCACCTGCACCACCAATTGCGTGCAGCTGTGGGCGCAGTTCGCCTATACCGATCCCGATCACATCCTGATGAATCCGCAGGGCACCGGTGGCGGCAGGCTCAATGACAACGAGCGTTATCGGATTGCCACCCGTACCGTGGTCGAAGATGTATTGCAGCCGGGTGCAGGACCAGAGGCGGTCATCCAGGCCGGCGGCACCCTGCGGATCGGCACCGATGCGTTACGCAACGAATACGCACGCATCGCCGCTGGCGGCGATCTGGCGATCACAGGGCTGACGCATACCGCCAGTATCACCAACCTCGCTTACACCCTGTTCCGCACACATAGCTTCAGCAACGTCACCACCGCCTACAACGGCACGACCCGGAGCTGGAGCAACCCCTCCATCTCCGAGCAGATTGGCCAGATCGGGAGCCAGCTCACCAGCGGTGGCACGCTGAGCATCGATGTCGGCGATGTGAGCAACCTCAACCAGGGGCGCGACGCACCCAACGTGCGCGATGGCGCTGCGGTTGCCAACCTCAACATCCGCGGGTCGCAAGCAGCGCCCACCGGCACCGGCATAGGTGGCATTGCCGGCCCGGGTGGCGTGGCGACCAATGCCGCCGACCGCGCGCTGGCGGCGGCAACGCAGACCGCAGGACAGAGCGGCGCCGGCAACGTCGGCGGCGTCGGGAGCAGCGGCCCGGTGACGGGCGCACGTGTGGTCGATGCGGCCGGCGGCTCGCCGGACCGTATCGCAATGGGCACGCCCGATACCCGCGCACCTAGCGGCAGCCTGTTCACGCTCAGGCCCGCCAGCGGCAACTACCTGGTCGAAACCGACCCGCAGTTCGCCGATTACCGCAGCTGGCTGGGCTCGGACTATCTGCTCAATCAGATGGGGTATTCCGCCGATGCGGTGCAAAAGCGCCTGGGCGATGGCTTCTACGAGCAAAAGCTGGTGCGCGAGCAGATTGGCCAACTCACTGGCCGGCGTTTTCTGGAAGGCTACAAGAGCGACGAAGCCCAGTACCAGGCATTGCTGGATGCCGGCGCCACCGTCGGCAAGGCCTGGAACCTGCGTCCGGGCGTAGCACTGACCGATGCGCAGATGGCCCAGCTCACCAGCGACATCGTCTGGCTGGTGGAGCAGACCGTCACCCTGCCCGATGGCAGCACCACCACCGCCCTCGTACCGCAGGTATACCTGCGGTTGCGCCCCGGCGACCTGGACGCCGGCGGCGCGCTGCTAGCCGGTGCCAACGTCGACGTCACCCTGGCCGGTGGCCTGAAAAACACCGGCACCATTGCCGGACGCCAGCTGGTGTCCATCGATGCCGGCCGCATCGAACACCTGGGCGGCAGCATCAGCGGCGACCAGGTGGGGCTGCGCTCGGCCAGCGACATCCGTATCGAAGGCGCCAGCGTCAGTGCAGTGGATGCGCTGAGC
>NZ_LMOP01000013.1 GCF_001423585.1 Xanthomonas sp. Leaf148
CAAGGCCGATGCGATCTTCATCGACGAGCTGCGCAAGGCCGATCTGTACGACAAGACCAGCCAGGCATTTGCGGTGTTTTTGCCGGTGAAATCCGTCGGTGTGGTCGGCGATGCGCGTGCGTACGAATGGGTGATCGCACTGCGTGCTGTGGAGACCATCGACTTCATGACCGCGCATTGGGCGCACCTGCCGTACGACTTCCTCGGCACGGTGAGCAACCGCATCATCAACGAACTGCGCGGCGTCTCGCGCGTGGTCTACGACATCTCCGGCAAGCCGCCGGCGACGATCGAGTGGGAGTGAATAGAGACCTTCGGGCACTGACCCGAGTAAACGGCCGGGCATCGACCGGTCTCTTGGCGACAGATGGAAAAAGCCGTCACGAGCAATACAAAAAAAGAACGTCGATGCTTACCGAAGCGGTATTCCGCAATTTGAAGCCTAAGAAAATTGCCTTATAGGGCTTTTTGATAGGAGTTTAATGTGTTGACGGTAGCGACCGGTGGTACCGTCACCTTGCCGGCGCGCTCATGCTCTTCGGCAGGCGCTGCACAATGGGACTAGCGCTGCCAAGGCACCGATACAATCACTTATTCTAGGGTGTCGGGCGCCGCCGCCGCCGTGCGGTGGCCTGCCGAATCAGTAGCATCACAAATGCTTGAGAGAGTCCGATGAAATACGACCAAGCTCGCGCCCTACAGCTGCTCCGAGAAGGCAGTGGCAATCCTGCCGCCACCTTCCGCGACTCGCAGGAAGATGCAATTCGTCACCTGGTCACGGGCGCGGCGGGGCGCTTACTCGTCATTCAGAGGACGGGCTGGGGCAAGAGCTTCGTTTACTTCATCGCGGCAAAACTGATTCGTGAACAGGGCGGGGGGCCAACCCTCCTGGTATCGCCCCTGCTCGCGCTGATGCGGGACCAAGAGATGGCGGCCGAGCGCATGAAGGTGACCGCCAGGACGGTCAATTCGACCAATCGGATGGATTGGTCCGAGATCGCCGAACAGATCGATGCAGGGAAGATCGACGTCCTCATGTTCCACCCGAAGCAACTGGCGAGCGCAGAGTTCCAGGCCAGCCTTCTTGCGAGGATTCCCAACGTGTCGATGCTCGTCGTCGACGAGGCCCACTGCATCTCGGACTGGGGCCATGATTTCGTGCCCGAATACAAGCTTGTCACGCGGCTCATTGCAGCGCTGCCTCCCAACTTGCCGGTGCTGGCGACCACGGCCACGGCAAACGAACGTGTGTCGAACGATCTCGAGCGGATCCTTGGCCCGGACCTGCTAGTGAAACGCGGATCGTTGAATCGCCCGTCAATCACACTGCAGACGATCACGTTTACGAGCGACGCACAGAGGCTCGCCTGGCTCGCAAAAATCGTCCAGTTGCTGCCCGGCAGCGGCATCATCTATGCCCTGACGAAGGCTCACGTGCATTACATCGTCAGTTGGCTCACACACTGCGGCCTTTCGGTCAAGGGTTATACAAGTGATTCAGAGGATCGCGCTGTTCTTGAGCAGGAACTCAAGGAGAACAAGGTCAAGGCGCTTGTCGCAACCTCGGCGCTTGGCATGGGCTATGACAAGCCTGACCTGACCTTCGTCATCAACTACCAGCCGCCGTCCT
Source organism: Xanthomonas sp. Leaf148 (assembly GCF_001423585.1). GTDB lineage: Bacteria > Pseudomonadota > Gammaproteobacteria > Xanthomonadales > Xanthomonadaceae > Xanthomonas. The sequence continues at coordinate 1,631 of NZ_LMOP01000013.1, forward strand.
CGGTCGTCCACTACTACCAGCAGGTGGGGCGTGCGGGGCGTGCGATCGCAGATGCTCGCGGGATCGTGCTGGCGGTCAAGAACCAGCTTGACATCAACACTTACTTCATCGAGAGCGCTTTTCCGAGACCGGACGAGGTGACCGAGGTCATGAAGGCGCTCGATGCGGCGGGGGACGAAGGCCTTTCCGTACCGGACCTTCAGGAGACTATCAACTTGAGCAAGGGGCGAATCGAAAAAACGCTGACCGCCCTTGCCATCGAGAGCCCGGCACCGATCGTGAAGGACGGCTCAGCTTGGAAAGCCACTGGCAGCATGCTGGCGAAGAGCTTCTGGGAGACGGCTGGAAGGGTGACCGAACTGCGACGGGCCGAGCATGCTCAGATGAGGGAGTACATGGCCCTCACTGAGGGACACATGAAGTTCTTGGTCTCGGCTCTCGATGGTGAACCGACGACCGTTGAGGCGCCGCGCAGTCCGCCATTGCCCACCGCGGTCGCCCCGGCGTTGGTTGCGGAGGCGGATCGGTACATGAGGGACACCAGCTTGCCGATTAAGGCGCGCAAGAAGTGGCCCGACGGAGGATTGGACGGATACGGGCTGCGGGGAAGTATCGCTGAGAAGCTGCGTGCGGGAGACGGTTTTGCGCTCTCGATGTACGGTACGGCGGGGTGGGGCGACATCGTCCGTGATGCTCGCTACGAACACGCGCACTTCGGCGACGACCTAGTGAAGGCTTGCGCCGGGCTAGTGCGCCGGACAGGTTTTGAACCAGCTCCTAAATGGGTTACCTGCATTCCGTCACTAAACAATTCGGATCTCGTCCCGAGCTTTGCAAAGCGGCTTGCCTCTGAGCTGGGCCTGCCGTTCCACGCGGCGCTGACCAAGGTGAAGCACACCTCAGCTCAGAAGTCCATGCGCAATAGTTCTCAACAGGCGAGGAATTTGGATCAGTCGCTTGAATTCAGCGACTTTGACGGCAAAGTCGGTCCAGTGTTGTTGGTCGACGATATCGTGAACTCGGGTTGGACATTTACGATCGGCGCTTGGCTGCTGCGCTCCAACGGTTGCGGCGAAGTGTGGCCGCTCGCGCTTGCCAAAACTGGGAATGAAGAATGAGTCTGCAGATCTCCGCAAACTGCCAAGCGATCTTGCTTTTGACGGCGCCTTTGATGGTCGGCAAGGTTGGCGCGCGCGCGGAACTGCTGAAGCAAAGTGAGTACAGCGACCTTACAAGGTTCCTCGTGCAAGAAGGCTTTCAGCCGTCCGACCTTCTCCGCCCACAGTCTCCTGCGCTGCGCCAAGCCGAGAACCTGTTCGGGCTAGGACGGCTGACCCGCTTGGTGGGCAGAGGGTTTCAGCTTGCCCAGGCGCTTGATTACTGGAGCGCGCGTTCGATCTGGGTAGTTAGTCGCGCCGATGCCCCGTATCCCAAGCGGGTCAAGTCACGCCTTAAGCACGAAGCACCGCCCGTCATGTACGGTTGTGGCGATTTGGATCTTGTCGACAACGGCGGCCTGGCTGTCGTAGGTTCCCGTGACGCGGACGACGAGATGCTGAGCTATGCCCAGCGTGCCGGAGAGAGGGCTGCAAGTGCTGGCAGAGGCTTGATCTCCGGAGGCGCTAAGGGTGTCGACAGTGCTGCGATGGATGGAGCGGAGGCTCTTGGCGGCATAGTCTGCAACGTCATGGCAGAAGGACTGGCGCAAGCGGCAATCAGTCGGAGATTCAGAGATGGTCTTCAAGAGAGGCGCACATTGCTGATCTCGCCCTACGACCCAAGCTCTGGCTTCAATGTCGGGCACGCCATAGCGCGCAACAAGTTTATCTTCGCGTTGGCTGACGTCGGCTTGGTAGTGAATTCAGACTTGGAGCGGGGTGGGACGTGGGCAGGCGCGATAGAGCAGCTTCGTAAGCTTCACTTCGTTACGCTCTACATCCGATCGAGTGGTAAGCGTTCCGCTGGCCTAGACGCTTTGCTACGAGAAGGGGCCTTGCCCTGGCCAGAGCCCGAGGATGGGCAAGCGCTAGAAGCTCTGTTTGCGGCTCAACCAAACGATAGCAAAGCAGCCGCTGATGCTTCTTATCAGGGACATCTTGACTTCAAGATCGCTGCCGGTACGTCGAGCGGGGTTTCGGATGCAGTTCTAGATGCGGTGCGCCAGGTGTCGATGGTTAAAGAGCCGCCTAGTGACTCCGGCGCCCTCGAGGAAGGTGCGCCAAATTCATCGACTATAACCGCAAAGTCGACACTCGTTGAGGCTACCTCGGGTCCGCGAATTGACTTGAAACAGGCGATGTTCGCGACCTTTGAACGGTTGATTCGCCAAGTGCTTCACACACCCAAGAAGGCCGCTCAGATCGCCGACGAGTTGGATCTCAATCAGATCCAGACGCGGAACTGGCTGGACCGTTTGGTTGCCAAAGGTGTAATCGAAAAGAAGAAGAGCGATGCGACCTACCGGCTTGCCTTGAGGTCCCTCTGACAAGAGTGGGTCGCTTAGGTCGCGTCCAAGTCCGAAATGCGAGCATCGGGGTTATTCAGCTGTCTCAACTTGTCAGCGCAACACGTGATCTAAATGTTTGTAATTCTGCGTCCGTGGCCTCTGCAGGGATCCTCCAGCCGAGCCTCTGGCGAGGGTGCGTGTTCATCAACTAGGCCACGCACCTTACGTGCAGCACGCGACGTCACAGGACGCATTCGCGCAGATACTCTGTTGATCACGAAGATTCGTCCGTCGTGGCGGCGCTGTTGCACAAGGCGATCGGCGACAAGCTGACCTGCGTGTTCGTCGATACCGGCCTGCTGCGTTGGCAGGAAGGCGATCAGGTGATGGCGATGTTTGCCGAGCACATGGGCGTCAAGGTGATTCGCGTCAATGCGGCGGACCGCTATTTCGCCAAGCTCGAAGGCGTGAGCGACCCGGAGGCCAAGCGCAAGATTATCGGCAACCTGTTCGTGGATATCTTCGATGAAGAGTCCAACAAGCTGGCCAACGCCAAGTGGTTGGCGCAGGGCACGATCTATCCGGACGTGATCGAGTCGGCCGGTAGCAAGACCGGCAAGGCGCACGTGATCAAGAGCCACCACAATGTGGGCGGCCTGCCGGAACACATGAAGCTTGGCCTGGTCGAACCGCTGCGCGAACTGTTCAAGGACGAAGTGCGTCGCCTCGGCGTGGAACTCGGCYTGCCGCGCAGCATGGTCTATCGCCATCCGTTCCCGGGCCCGGGCCTGGGCGTGCGCATCCTGGGCGAAGTGAAGCGCGAATACGCCGAACTGTTGGCCANTGCCGCGCAGCATGGTCTATCGCCATCCGTTCCCGGGCCCGGGCCTGGGCGTGCGCATCCTGGGCGAAGTGAAGCGCGAATACGCCGAACTGTTGGCCAAGGCCGATGCGATCTTCATCGACGAGCTGCGCAAGGCCGATCTGTACGACAAGACCAGCCAGGCATTTGCGGTGTTTTTGCCGGTGAAATCCGTCGGCGTGGTCGGCGATGCGCGTGCGTACGAATGGGTGATCGCACTGCGTGCGGTGGAGACCATCGACTTCATGACCGCGCATTGGGCGCACCTGCCTTACGACTTCCTCGGCACCGTGAGCAACCGCATCATCAACGAACTGCGCGGCGTCTCGCGCGTGGTCTACGACATCTCCGGCAAGCCGCCGGCGACGATCGAGTGGGAGTGATTGGACCTCCGGTACTCCTGGCACCCACTAGCAATAAATGTCTTGAAGCCCGCGTAACTGCGGGCTTTTGGCTTTTTGAGTCTGGCAATTTTTGGCAGCCTTGTGCATCGCCAAGCAAAGGTTTTATGTGGCATGGGACTGGGCATTGAAGGCGAAAGCCCGTGACAAGGTCCGTAGTAAGGGAGCTGACACTTCCGCACCAACAAAAAAGCCGCGCAGTGCGCGGCTTGATGCTGTAGCACGCTGAAGATGACCTTCAACGCACCTTTGCTAACGCCGTACGTGCGTCGGCCATGAACTTCTGCGCTTCCTGCGGTGTGGCCAGGTTGGCGCCGAGCTGGCTGAGCACCTGCTCGATATCGCTGGACGCTTCCCAGGCTTCGTCGCAGAGCATGCCGGCGATGGGGCCGAGATAGTTCAGCGCGACTTTTTCCAAGGCATCGCGTACGCGATCGTCCGGCGCGCCGGTACTGGCGTTGCCTGACGGCGCGGGTGCTGGCGCGGCGGCGGCGACCGGTGAAGCTGCCACCGGCGCGGGTGCCACGGGTGCGCGCACCGGGGCAGGGGCACCGCCCAGATCCTGTTCGAAGCCGCCCATCAACCACTGGCGCGAGTCTTCGCTCAGCAACGACGGCTTGCCCATGCCGGCACCGGGGTCCACCTGGAAGCGGGCCTTCGCGGCACCGACCATGGTGAGGCGTTGCACCGCCTCATCATTGCGCAGCATGCGAAAGACCACTTCTTCGATCTGTCCGGCGTTGAGGCGGACGATGCAGGAATGGTTTTCTTCGGTGACGACAAACAGAAAGCCGGACGCCTTCTTCAATGCCAACGCCCTGAGCTCGCGCAGGACATCGATCAGCGGACGGAATTCATTGGACATGGCGTCTTCCTTGCATCATCTGGTACGAAATCGGGTGAAGCGGCTCAGCGTTTGCTGAGGCGCTCCATGGCCAACCGGACACTGTTGGACAGGCGGGAGATGGCGCGCGCCAGGGTACCAATTTCATCCTTGAGGTTGACCTCTTCGATGGTGTGGTTCCACTTGCCCAGGCTCAGTTCTTCGGCCACGGTGGTCAGATGCTGGATGGGGCGCAACACGCGGCTCCAGATCAGCGCCCACTGCAGGCCAAGCAACAGCGCGCAAACCAACAGGCCGATGCCGGCGATCCACAGCGACTGACGCACGATCACGCCATTGACGTCGCTCTTGGGATACGCCGAGACCAGGGTGAAGCCCCAATCCGGCACTTCCTGCTTGGTCACGACCCAGTCGTCCGGGCTTTCCTTGACGATGCGCTCGATGGTGGCGGTGTCGGTGGTGGCACCGGTAGTGGACTGAAAGCGCAGTTTGTTCTTGCTGTCGAACACGGCGATGAAGCCGGAATCGAGCACGCGACGGCTGCTGACCACGTTTTCCAGGGCCTGGGTGTCGGCCTTGTAGCCGACGTACCAAGCGCCGATGACGCGCTTGTCGTTGCCGGCAAAGATCGGCTCGTAGCCGGTGACGTACGGGTTGCCGAGGATGTCGACCACGCCGTAGAAGCTTTCGCCGTTACGCAGCTTGGCCGCGGCCTGGCCATTGGGATCGAGCACGGTGCCGATGGCGCGGCTGCCGTCTTCCTTCTTGACGTTGGTGGAGATACGCACGAACTCATCGCCGGTGCGCGAGAACAGCGTCGCGGTGCCTTCGTGGATCGCGGTGACCTCGTCCAGCATGGTGAAGGAATTCGCTTGCGGACGCTGGCCCAGCAGCAGGTCGCTGGCGCTGCGGTCGGCGACGCGAATGTCGCTGCCCATGCTCGGGGCGCCCTGTGCATTGGCTTCCTTGCGCAGCTGGCGCATCGAGGAATTGACGCGGTCGAGCATCATCGAGCGGGTGACCGCGAACAAGGTCTGCAAGGACACCGACTGGCGCTCGATCGCGTCGCCGGCTTCGAACTTGACCCGGTTCGCTTCGGTAATGGCCAGAATGACCGTGAGTGCCACCACCACAACCAGCACCAAGGCCAGCACCGGCAACAGCAGGCGCACCCGCAAAGAGTGACGAAGCATCGCAATTCCCCTGAACGCGTTTAAATGATTGAATCGAGTGCCGCCGCAGCGCAGTGCAGCGGTCGGACCTAGCCGTTATCGGCTGCCAGACAAGATGCTGAAGCGGCCCCCATGCCGCTTGGCGGTGCATAAGATAGCTCAAGCCGATCGATTTGAGAGTGCGCGTCGATCGCGTCGTGCGCCTTGCGTTCAAGAATGGTGGACTGGGTTGCAATGCGGCTGCTGGTGGGGCGGTGGGCGGGTTGAGGTGGCTGTCCTTGGGGCAATCGACCACAGACGCGTCTTTGCAGGGCCCGGTTGCCGCTGTTACAGAGCCGTGGCAGCCGGAGGACGCGCAGTTTGCAGCGCGACCACCCGGATGTGCCATCCGCCTGGCCATGGGCACGGCCAGCGGTCAGCCACTCAGGTTTCCAGCGACAGGATCCCGCGGCGCAAGGCAACGGTGACCGCATGGGTACGATCGCGCACGCCGAGCTTGGCCAGGATGTTCTTCATATGCGCCTTGACCGTCTCTTCGGAAATGCTCAAGGCGTTGCCGATCTGTTTGTTGGAACACCCGGTCGCGACCAGACTCAGCACTTCGGTCTCGCGGGCGGACAGCGCGTCGTCGAGCACGTGGGCGGCGATGTTTTCGGCCACCGATGCCGGAACATGCCGGCGCTGGCCACGCCGCACGTCGCGGATGGTGTCGACCAGCTCGCGGCGCAGTGCGCTCTTGAGCAGGTAGCCGCAGGCGCCGGCCTGCAGTGCGCGCACCGCACGCACATCGCCGGTATAGGTGGTCAGCACGATGACCTTGGCGGTGGGATCGACGCGGCGGATACGCTGGATGGCTTCGACGCCATCCACGCGCGGCATCTGCAGATCCATCAGCACCACGTCCGGGCGCAGGCTGGCGTAGCAGGCCACTGCCTGTTCGCCGTCTTCGGCTTCGCCAACGACGCGCATATCGTGTTCGGCGGTCAGCATGGCGCTGAGACCGTCGCGCAGCAGCGGATGATCGTCTACCACCAGTACGTCGGTCGGTTTGACCATCTCAGCCATTGGAGCTCTCCGTGGATTGTGCAGGTCGAAATGGCCACCACCAGCGCGGTGGCGTTGCATAGGCGGTACGTGCGGGAAGCATGATCTGGATTTCGGTGCCGCTGCCCGGACGCGACCACAACTGCATCTTGGCGCCGATGCGTTGCGCGCGTTCCTGCATGCCGGTCAGCCCCCAGTGCCCGGTGCGCGCTTGACCATGCAGCACGTCCGGGTCCAGGCCGCAGCCATCGTCGCGGATGCGCAGCACGAAGTCACGTGAACCGTAACGCAGTTCCAGCGTGATCTGCGCGGCGTCGGCGTGGCGATCGGCATTGGCCAATGCTTCGCGGCCAAGCTGGAACAATTCGTCGGCCACCATCGGGCGCAGCGCCACCGGGCGACCCTCCACCGAGACCTGCAGCTCGGCCGCAGGCGGGGGCATGGTGGCATCGCGCGAGCGCTGCAATGCGGCGGCCAGATCCTGGCGCAGCGAGTAACTGTCGCGCAGGCCGTTGACGCGGTCGCGGCCTTCGATAAGTGCGTTCTCGGCCAGATCGACTGCCTGCTCCAGTTCCAGCCGGCGCGGGTCGTTGCCGGGCAACGAGCGACTGGCGGCATGCAGCCGCAGGATCAGCCCCTGGGTGCCTTGTAACAAGGTGTCGTGCAACTCGCGGGCGATGCGTTCGCGTTCGCGGTAACGCTCTTCCAGCCGCGCGCGCAGGCGTCCGGCAACGTGCCGGGTGCGCATGCGCCAGCTGATCGCGAGCGTCAGCAGCAAGGCCAGCGCGACGCACACCTTGAACTGCCAGGTCTGCACGAAGGCCGCCTCGATCACGAAGTCCAGCGTGTCGCCGCGCTCGTTCCACACCCCATCGTTGTTGGCGGCGGCAATGCGGAAGCGGTAACGGCCCGGTGTGAGGTTGGTATAGAACGCCTCGTTACGATTGCCGGCGTCCTGCCATTGCGCGTCCACGCCTTCCAGCCGGTAGCGAAAGCGCACGCGCTCGGGGCGGGTGAGGCTGACCGCGTCGTAGCCGATGCGCAGGCGGTGGGTCCATTGGGGCAGCCGCAGCCCAGCCGTACGCGGATAGGGGCGGTCGTTCGCAACCACTTCGGTGATGAAGACCTCCGGCGCGGTGGGGTTGCGGTAGGTCTGTTCGGGATCCAGCCAGGCCAGGCCCTGATTGGTGGTGAACCACAGCAGGCCGTCGTCGGCAGTGATGGCCGTGGGGACCGGCGTGGCCTGCTGGGCGACACCGGGTAGCCCGTCCATGATGTCGTACAGGCGCAGGACCGGGCTGGCCACGCCCGATTGCACGCTGCTCAGCAGCGCGCGTTGACTGATCTGCACCACGCCGCGGTTGCCGTTCAACCACAAGGTGCCGTGGCGGTCCTGCACGATGCCGGTGATGCCTTGCAGGAGCGGATTGGTTTGATCGGGCACCTGTCGGAAACGGCCATCGGCGCCCAGCGCTGCCAGCCCGGTTTCGCCGGCGACCAGGGTGAGCGACGGGCGTTGCCAGATGGCGGTGATTGGTCCCACCGACAGGCCATCTTCGGCGCTGTAGTGCGTCAACTGCCTGCTCCGCAGCAAGCGCACATCGCCCTTGATGGTGCCCACCCACATGCCGCCATCCTGCGTGTTGGCGAGCACCGTGCACGGGGTGTCCTGCAGATTGGCCAGTGGCTGCCAGGCGCTGCCATCGAATGCGTAGGGGCCGCTCGCATCGGGGCAGACCCACGGATGGTTGCCGCTGTCCACCACGAAGGCGCGGATGGCGCCGGTCGTCAGGCCGAGCGGCAGCGTCACGGGCTGCGCGCGGCCGGCCTGCAGACGCAGCAGGGCGTGCTCGCCAAGCACCCAGCCGTTGGTGGTCGCTGGCACATCCAGGATGTGGGTGGACGCACCATGCTGCAGGCCTGCGACGCGATCGCGGCTCAACGCCAGCAGCCGGCCATCGCGCAGGCTGGCCAGGAGCGGGCGTGCAGACGTGTCGGGTGCGGGATTGAAGGTCGCCACGGCCATTGCTTGGCCCGGCAGCAACGGCGCCAGCGGCAGCAACGCGCGATGCCGGAACCGATTGAGGCCAAGATTGGTGCCGGCCCACAAATTGCCTTCGCGGTCTTCGAGCAACGGGCCGGCGGTGGCCGAGGTCAGCCCCTGCACCGGTCCGAAGCGCTCCAGCACCGGCGTGGACGATGTGGGCAAGGCAATCCGGAACAGACCATGCGCCGCATAGTCGCTGCCCCACAGCGCGCCATCGCGCATGAAGCGGATGCGCCGCGCGAATAACCCAGGAAACTGCGGCCGGGCACGCGCCGCTGCGGGCAGCACCTTGCCCTGCGCATCGGTCAACGCAAACACGCCGCGGTACGGGTCTGCGACCCAGATCGCACCGTCCGGGCTCTCGGCCATGGTGACGTAGACACCCACCTGCTGACCGCTGGGTTCGAACCGCTTGGCGCCAGACCGCAACGACAGAATCTGCGTGCCGTCGCTGACCCATAGCGTGCCGCGCACATCGCGCAGCAACCAATGCGCGCGTTCGGCGGTGTACCCCCAGTCGGCACCGGCACGCTGCCAACGCTGGCCATCGAACCAGCACAAACCGCCATCGATGGCCGCCCACCAGCGTCCACTGCCATCGTGCTCAATGCGGAACACCATGCCGTCGGGCACGTCCTTGCCCGGGCGGAAGTGCGTGAGGTGACCGTCCGCGAGGCGATCGATGCCGGCGTTGAAGTAGCCGATCCAGGCGGTGTCGTCCGGCGCCAGCGCGAGCGCGGTCATGTTGTGCGACGCGTAGGCCTCGCCATCCGGCGGCGCCTGCCGCGCGAAGTGGTCGCCATCGAACTGAAACAGACCGAAGCCGGTCGCCAACCACAACGGCCCGGCGTCGGCTTGCTGGATATCCCAGATGTCGGCCGGCGCGCCGCGTTCGGTGCTCCAGGCGGTGTGGTGGAATTGCAGCAGTCCCGCACGGGTGGCGGCGATGCCTTCGGCGCGCACGGACGGGCATGCCCACCAGCAACTGCACATCACAACGATCACCGCCGCGCACAGGCGAAACAGCAGGGGGGATCGAATGACGGGCTCATGCGGCATCGCAGCATTGTCGGGCGAGATCGGGGGAAGCACCACCACCTCTTTCGGGGGAGGGACGTGGGACAGCAAATCGGGTAAGGCTGGAGTACGCAAGGACTGGCGCATCGCGTCGGGCGCGATGCCGTCGCGACGCAGTGTGCGCTGCGTGGCGTCCCTAATGTTGGTGGCAGCATTCGATCGGCGCAGGAACGTTGCTTGTGTACGACGTGGTGTTGTGCGGTGGGGTTCGCTTGGCCCGCTGTGGTGTCGACGCCGACCTGGACACTGCAACGCACACAGCAGCAGGGATGCGCGCTATCGCTTGCCGTGTTGGCGTGCACGCGTGGTGCATGTCGCATCGATGCAGGCGTGAGATCCGGTGCAAGGTTGTCGCAGCGGCATGTGACTCACCCTAAAGAGTGAGCGATCCGCCTCACCATCAGGGGTGGGGCGATACGAATGTTCGCCGCACCATGGCGACATTCCCCGCCGGAGACGCCACATGGCAAGTCTGATTGCCGCTGGTCGCCCCGATCTGCAGGCAGGCAACGTGCGAGTACTGCATGCCCCACGCGCACGTGCTGTTGCTAGAGCGCTGCAGTACATCGACACACATCTGTACGAGCCCATCGGCGTGACCCAACTGGCCGGCGCCGCCTGCATGAGCCGTTTCCATTTCGCACGCGTGTTTCGCGACGCGATTGGCGCCAGCCCGATGGAGTATCTGCGGCGGCGTCGGCTCGAACGCGCACAGGCGATGCTGCGCGAAGGTCGCCACACCATCAGCCAGATCGCCACTGATCTGTGCTTCTTCGATCAAAGCCATTTCGTGCGCAGCTTCCGCAACGCCACAGGGTGCACGCCGGCACGCTTTGCCGCGCAAGTGGCGAACGTTACCTGTACTGCGACCCCCGCATCGCGTGCACATCGGCACAACGCTCATTCCTTTTCAACACCCATGGAGCATCACGCATGACCACTGCCACTGCCGTCCCCGGTAAATCCCTGTTGTCGCCCGCCGATCACGCGCTGATCCTGATCGACCATCAATCGCAGATGGCGTTCGCCACGCACACCATCGACATCTCGGCGCTGCGCAACAACGTGTCGTTGATTGCCAAGGGCGCCAAGGGCTTCAAGGTGCCGGTGATTCTGACCACCGTTGCAGAAAAGTCGTTCTCCGGTCCGCTGTTTCCCGAGTTGCCGGAGATCTTTGCCGGCGAGCCGGTGTTCGACCGCACCAGCATGAATGCCTGGGAAGACCAGGGCGTGATCGATCGCGTCAACGCCATCGGCAAGCAGCGGCTGGTGATTGCCGGGCTGTGGACCAGCGTGTGCATCGTCGGCCCGACGCTGTCGGCGATCGAGCAGGGGTTTGAGGTGTACGTCATCACCGACGCCTGCGGCGATGTCAGCGACGAAGCGCACGAGCGTGCAGTGACGCGCATGGTGCAGGCCGGCGCTGCGCCCATCACCAGCGTGCAGTACCTGCTGGAATTGCAGCGCGATTGGGCGCGTAGCGACACCTACGACCTCACCACCGGCATCGCACGTGCGCATGCAGGCGGCTACGGCATCGGCATTCAATACGCCAAGACCATGTTCGGCGCGCAGGAAGGCGGGCATTGAACGCATCGGCACCACGCGGCAACGCCGGCCTTGCGTCGGCGTTGTTGATGCTGCGCATTGCCGGCGGCGGCTTCCTGCTGCCGCATGGCCTGGGCAAGTTGCTGGGATGGTTCGGTGGTCCGGGGCTGCCCGGTTTTGCCGCTGAATTGCAGCAATTCGGCTTTCCGTCTGCACCGCCGTTGCCGTTGCTGCTGGCCTTGGTGCAGACGCTCTCCGGGCTGGCGGTGTTGCTGGGTCTATGGACGCGTGCCAGTGCTGCGCTGGCAGCGGTATTCATCGCTACCACCGTGGTGGTGGCCGTGCCCAAGGGCTGGTTCTGGATGCACGGTGGCATGGAGTACCCGCTGATGTGGTTGCTGGTGTTGCTGGCCCTGGTCGCTGCCGGCGGTGGCGCGTGGTCGCTGGATGGGCTGCGCAAGCGTGGTGCCGCATGAGCGGCGTACCCAATGATCACGATGCCGGGCGGCGCCTGTGGATGCAGGGCGCTGCGGCCGGTCTTGCGTTGGGCGCCTTGCCCGGCGCTTCGTCTGCTTCAAGGAAATCTCCGATGGTCGATCTTGTCGTTCGCAATGCGCGCATCACCACGCTGGATCCTCGTCAGCCCAGCGCCACTGCCATTGCAATGGCCGATGGGCGCATCGTGGCGGTTGGCGACGACGCGCAGATCATGGCGCTGGCAAACGGCGCCCGCAGCATCGACGCACAAGGCCGACGCCTGCTGCCCGGACTCAATGACAGCCACACCCATCTGATCCGCGGCGGACTCAACTACAACCTGGAACTGCGCTGGGATGGCGTCCGTTCGCTTGCCGATGCCATGGCGATGTTGAAGGCGCAGGTCGACCGCACGCCAGCGCCGCAATGGGTGCGCGTGGTCGGTGGCTTCACCGCGCATCAGTTCGTCGAAAAGCGCCTGCCCACCCTGGACGAAATAAACGCCATCGCACCGGATACGCCGGTGTTTTTGCTGCATCTCTACGACCGCGCCTTGCTCAACCGCGCGGCCTTGCGTGCCTGCGGCTACGACAAGGCCACTCCCGATCCGCCCGGCGGGCGCATCGAGCGCGACAAGTTGGGCAATCCCACCGGCTTGCTGCTGGCCAAACCCAATGCCCTGATTCTCTACGCCAGCCTGGCCAAGGGCCCGCGCCTGCCGCTGGAGTACCAGGCCAATTCCACGCGTCATTTCATGCGCGAACTCAACCGGCTGGGCATCACCTCGGTGATCGATGCCGGCGGTGGTTTCCAGAATTATCCGGAGGACTACCAGGTCATCGAGCAGCTACATGCGGCCGACCAATTGAGCGTACGCATTGCCTACAACCTGTTCACTCAGAACAAGGGTAAGGAAGTCGACGACTTCCGCGGCTGGACCGAGATGCTGCCGGTACGCAAGGGCGACGATCTGCTGCGGCATAACGGCGCCGGCGAAATGCTGGTGTTTTCCGCGGCGGATTTCGAGCAGTTCAGCGAGCCGCGCCCGGAGCTGCCTCCAGAGTTGGAGCCCGAACTGGAGCAGGTGGTGCGGTTGCTGGTCGAAAAACGCTGGCCGTTCCGTATCCATGCCACCTATGACGAAAGTATCGAACGCATTCTCGATGTCTACGAAAAGGTCAACGCCGATATTCCGTTCGATGGCCTGCATTGGTTCATCGATCACGCCGAAACCATCACGCCACGCAATATCGATCGCATCCGCGCCTTGAACGGCGGCATCGCCGTGCAACATCGCATGGCGTATCAGGGCGAAGCGTTTGTCGAACGCTACGGCGTGCAGGCTGCGCGGCACACACCGCCGGTGCGTCGCATGCTGGCCGCCGGCGTTCCGGTGGGCGCTGGCACCGATGCGACGCGTGTGGCCAGTTACAACCCGTGGGTGGCGTTGTCGTGGTTGGTCACCGGACGCACGGTGGGCGGCCTGGCCCTGTACGGCGAAGAGAACCTGCTCGACCGTGAGCAGGCGTTGCGGCTGTGGACGCAGGGCAGCGCATGGTTCTCTGGCGACGAGAGCAACAAGGGCACGCTGGCGGCGGGGCAGCTGGCCGATTTCATCGTGCTGTCGGATGACTACTTCCGTGTGGATGATGCCGCCATTGCCGACATCACCAGCGTGCTGACTGTGTTGGGTGGGCGCGTGGTGCATGGCGATGGCGACTTTGCCGCGCTGGCGCCGACCTTGCCGCCGGCCATGCCGGACTGGTCGCCGGTCAATCGGTTCGGTGGCTATCACGTGGGCGGTGCGGTCAGCGGCCTTGCCAGTGCCGCGCATGTGCACACGCACGGCCACGGGTGTCGCGCGCACGGGCCGCATGGACATGCAGCGCAGCATGCTGCGCCCAGCGATGATCTGCGCGGCTTCTGGGGCGCATTGGGTTGCGCGTGTTTCGCGTTCTGAAATCGGCACTGTCTCGATGCGCCTGCCGGCGCCTCTCATACCGTCACCTTGTTTGTTTCACCCCGTCAACTGGAGCCTTGCCGCGATGACTTCTTCTGCCGCACCCGCCGATGGCGGTGCCTGGGCGCCGCTGCGCGAGCCGATCTTTCGTGCGTTATGGCTGGCCATTTTAGGCAGCAACATCGGCACCTGGATCAACGATGTCGCCGCGTCCTGGGTGATGGCCGAACAGACCGGCTCGCCATTGATGGTGGCGGCCGTGCAATCGGCCACCACCTTGCCGGTGGTGTTATTCGCGCTGGTGGCCGGCACGCTGGCCGACATCGTCGACCGCCGTCGCTACCTGATGCTCACCCAGGGCTGGATGTTGCTGGTGGCCGGCGTTCTGGCTTTGCTGTCGCATCTGCAGTTGCTCACCCCGTGGGTGTTGGTGGCATTGACCTTTGCGATGGGCATGGGCGCAGCGATGGCAATGCCCGCGCAGGCGGCGATCGTGTCGGAGCTGGTGCCGCGGCCGATGCTGGCCTCGGCGGTGGCGCTCAATTCGATCGGCATGAACATCGCCCGCTCGATCGGCCCGGCGGTGGGCGGCCTGATCGTCGCGCAATTCGGGCCGCCGTGGGCATTTCTGCTCAATGGCGTGACCTTCGGATTGATGCTGCTGGTGTTGTGGCGTTGGCGCCGCGATGCGCATGCCTCTGCATTGCCGCCAGAGAGCTTTGGCGCGGGCCTGCGTGCCGGCCTGCGCTATGCCGCGCGCGCCGGGCGCCTGCAGGCGGTACTGATCAAGGCCGCCGGGTTCTTCCTGTTCGCCAGCGCGTTGACCGCATTGCTGCCGTTGGTGGTGCGTCGCGACATGCAGTTGGGTGCCGGCAGTTATGGCGTGTTGTTGGGCTGCATCGGCATCGGTGCGATCAGTGGCGCCTTGCTGCTGCCACGCTTGCGTGCGCGTTACGACCGTGACCTGCTGGTGTTTGTGGCCACCCTCGTGTGTGCGGCGTCGTTACTGGGGCTGGCGTTGTCGCGTCAGATCGGTGTGCTGTGCGTGGTGATGGTGGTCAACGGCCTGGCGTGGATCACCGTGCTGTCGTCCTTGCAGATCGCCGCGCAAACGGCGGTGCCTGCCTGGGTGCGTGCACGTGCATTGTCGCTGTACATCGTGGTGTTTTCTGCGGGCATGGCGTCGGGTTCGCTGGTCTGGGGCGCGTTGGCGCAGCGCACTTCGATCGCGACCGCCCTGCAGATCGCTGCCGTTGGTGCGGTGATCGCGGCGTTGCTGGTCAAGCGTGCGCGCATTGCCGGCACCGAGCAGCTGGACCTTGCTCCCGGCGGGCATTGGCCTGCACCGGCGCAATCGGATGCGGTCGAGCACGATCGCGGCCCGGTGCTGGTGACGGTCGAGTACCGCATCGCCGCCGACGCACGCGTCACCTTTTTGCAGTTGATGACGCAGCTGGGCAACGCACGGCGTCGTGATGGCGCGGTGGTCTGGGGCATTGCCGAAGACGCCGCCACGCCCGGCGTGCAACTGGAATACTTCATCGTCGCCTCGTGGCTGGAACATCTGCGCCAGCACGAGCGCGTCACCGGCGACGACCGCCAGTTGCAGGAGCAGATCCGCGCACTGCATCAGGGCGAGCGCGCACCGTTGGTCCGTCACTTCGTCGGCGGCGGCGGTGTTGCGTTACCGCCGCATGCGCATTCGGATATCTGAGCACTTCCACGCGACACGCAGGATCGGTCTGGCACTGACATGGCCAGTGATTTGGGCTGCGAGCGGCGAGAATTCCGTCGCCCGCAGCCATCGCGTTTGTTGGCACATTGTTGGCGCTGGCAATGAACTGAGATTACGCATTGCTGGACCATTTTCTGGCCAAGCGGACTACGTGCAATCTCATTCCTTGCAACAGCCCGATTTGCAGCAAGGTCGGGTAGGGCAGAGCGATGCAAAAGTCTTGCACTGGTCGGCGTATCGCTTGCGTTGCTGATCAGCATTGGCTGCAGATTGCTTGACCCGGAGCTGCCGGCACTGCCACGCCGGACTGGCGCGGTACTAGTGGTTGCGATGATTGGCGGTTTCATTCTGTCCAGCTGGGTGTTGCGCCAAGTCGTGACTTGCGCGTCCACGCATAAGCGTGGTCGGTTGACCTTTGTTGCGCTCACGGTGGGAAGGTGACGCGTTGCCGCCTCGCTTGCTGGCTCGGCATCTTTTCGAGCGCAGCACAGGTCCTCGGCTCGCCTGTGATCCATCCACGGCGCGCGGTGCTGCGATGCACTTCCGCGCGAATGGCAATAGGCCTATCGACACAAACGCGGCTACCCTCATCACCACGCACCCATGCGTACCAAAACAAAAGGCCGACTCTCACGAGCCGGCCTTTGTCTTAAGCATTGAAGCAAGAATCAGCTCTTGGCGAAGGCCAGCAGATCCTTGTTGAACTGATCGGCGTGGGTGATGGTCAACCCGTGCGGCGCGCCGGCGTAGATCTTCAGTTCGGCATTCTTGATGATCTTGGCCGACAATTTGCCCGACGCATCGATCGGCACGATCTGGTCGTCGTCGCCATGCACCACCAGCGCCGGCACATCGATCTTCTTCAGGTCGGCGGTGTAATCGACCTCGGAGAATTCCTTGATGCAGTCGTACTGACCCTTGTGGCCGCCCAGCATGCCCTGCAGCCAGAACGAATCGCGCATGCCTTGGGTGACCTTGTTGCCGTCACGGTTAGCACCGAAGAACGGCGTGGTCAGGTCCTGATAGAACTGCGAGCGGTCCTTGGCAACGCCGTCGCGGATGCCGTCGAACACGCTCATCGGCAGGCCACCGGGATTGGTCGGACTCTTGACCATCTGCGGCGGCACCGCACCGACCAACACCACCTTGGCCACGCGCTTGCTGCCATGGCGGCCAACGTAATGCGCCACTTCGCCACCGCCGGTGGAATGGCCAACCAGGATCGCGTCTTTCAGATCCAGCGCGTCGATCACTGCGGCCAGATCGTCGGCGTAGGTGTCCATGTCGTTACCGTCCCAGGTCTGCGACGAACGGCCATGGCTGCGGCGGTCGTGCGCGATCACGCGATACCCGTGCTGACCCATGAACAGCATCTGCGGGTCCCACGCATCGGCGCTGAGCGGCCAGCCATGTGCGAAGACGACCGGCTGGCCCTTGCCCCAATCCTTGTAGAAAATGTTGGCGCCGTCGGGGCGTTTGACGAAATTGGACATCGAGTTGACTCCGTGAGTGGACGAGTGGGGCGGGGTGGCAGCGGGGGCGCGTGCGGGAGCTGCGGCGGTGGCGAACGCGGGCAACGACAACGCTGCCACGGCGACCGTGCCGGTGATGAGAAAGCTGCGGCGTCCGGCGTCGGCCGGATGCGCCTCGAACGGATCCATGGAACCTCCTGTGGGCGAGGGGCATGCAGCCCGGCGGTCGCACGATGCGGTGCGCATCATGCTGGCGCGTGGCCGCGCCGCGCAGCGCGAGGCAGGCCACGGGCGTGCCGGTGCATGCACGCAGTAGACCGCCTGCACGGTCAGTGCAGATTGCATCTGCGTGCGCTCTACAAAAGTTATCGGCAACGTTGCGGATCAGATTGTTTGTTGTAGCCGATCCAACGTTGTGGATCTGCCCGCACTACAAGCGCAATCTTGGCGAATCGCGGCGCTGCGCGACGCATCCGCGTGCATCGATATCGGGCTCTGCAACGCACGATGACGCGGCAGTGCATCGACCAGACATGTTGCGCCCGCTGTTCAGTGCAGCGCGGTGTCCCACAGCAGCTTACCGTTCAAGACAACGATCACCGTCGCAATCACCCAGGCCGTGCGCACCAGCCAGGCCGGTGCCACCAGCGCGCCCATCAATGTTCGGTCCGAGACAAAGCGCACCAACGGGATCACCGCAAACGGCAACTGCATCGACAGCATCACCTGGCTCAGCACCAACAGCCGCGCGGTGCCGGCCTCGCCGTACAACCAGGTCACCACGACGACGGGCACGATGGCGATGCCGCGGGTGAGCAAGCGGCGCAGCCACGGTGGCAAGCGCAATTGCAGGAAGCCTTCCATCACGATCTGCCCGGCCAACGTCGCGGTGACCGTCGAGTTGACGCCCGAGGCAAGCAGGGCGACCGCAAACAAGGTCGAGGCCAACCCCACGCCGAGCATCGGCGCGAGCAAGGCATGCGCCTGTTCGATTTCCTGTACATCGGTGCGGCCCTGCGCATGAAACACCGCAGCAGCCAGGATCAGGATCGAGGCGTTGATAAACAACGCGAACATCAACGCCACCGTGCTGTCAGTGACGGCCCAGCGCAGTGCCGAGCGGCGTCCCGCGTCATCGCGCGGGTAGGCGCGCGTCTGCACAATCGAGGAATGCAGATACAGGTTATGCGGCATCACGGTGGCGCCGATGATGCCGATGGCCAGGTACAGCGCCTGCGGGTCGGTGACCACTTGCGCACGCGGAATGAACCCGCCCAGCACTGCGGCGATCGGCGGTGCCGCCAAGGCGATCTGGATACCGAAGCACGCGAAGATGATCAGCAGCAACGCCATCACAAATGCTTCCAGCGCACGGAAGCCGCGATTCATCAGCAACAGCACCAGCACCACGTCGATCGCGGTAATGATCGCGCCCACGGTCAGCGGAATGCCGAACAACAACTTCAATGCGATCGCGGTGCCGATCACTTCGGCAAGATCGCAGGCGATGATCGCCAGCTCGCACAGTCCCCACAGCGCCAGGTTCACGCCACGTGGGTAGCGTGCACGGCAGGCCTGTGCCAGATCCAGCCCGGTGGCGATACCCAGACGCGCCGACAGGCTCTGCAACACGATCGCCATGACGTTGGACAGCAGGATCACCGACAGCAGCAGGTAGCCGAACTGCGAGCCGCCGGCCAGATCGGTGGCCCAGTTGCCCGGGTCCATGTAGCCCACCGACACCATGTAGCCCGGGCCCAGAAAGGCCAGCAGCCGGAACCACCAATGGCCGTTCTTGGGCACGGCAACGCTGGCGTGATGATCGCCCAGCCCACCATTGGTGGAGGCGGGCGATCGTGCGGAGGCAACGGTGTCGACGGACATGCAGGGCGGCGGGTTGGGGGGGCGTCGGATGGATGATATAGCAAGTGCTATGCTATTGAGCATTGGCAAACTCAATCGTATTGATCGGCTGCGTGCTTCACACTACGCATCCCGGCACCTATGCCGGATGCGACGACGAGGATGCGGGTGGGCAAGAGCGAAAAGCTGGAGGCGGCCACGCCGTCCCTGATCGATGCGCAGGTGCATATGGAGAGCTTCCGCCAGGTGCGCGAAGCGCGCCGTGCCGAGCTGGTCGAGGACTATGTGGAGCTGATCTCCGATCTATTGGTCGACGGCGGCGAAGCGCGGCAGGTCGATATCGCCGCGCGCCTGGGCGTGGCTCAGCCCACCGTGGCCAAGATGCTCAAGCGCCTGGTCCGCGACGGCTGGGTCGTGCAGCGCCCGTACCGCGGTGTGTTCCTGACCCCGGCCGGGGAGGCGTTGGCGGCTTCCAGCCGGCAGCGGCATCAGATTGTCGAGCGCTTCCTGCTCGCACTCGGCATCGACGAAGCCACCGCGCGTCGCGATGCGGAAGGCATCGAACACCATGTCAGCGAGGCGACCGTTGCCGCATTCGCCGCGTTTCTCGACCGCCAGGGCGGCAAGGCGAAGTGAGTGTGCCGGCCGCGATGTCGATCGATTCACCGCAGGCGGTCATCGATACGCAGTGGATGCAGCATGCGCTGCGTCTGGCCGAGCGTGCCGAGCGCGACTATGACGAAATTCCGGTTGGTGCGGTGTTGATCGATGCCGACGGCAACGTGCTGGGCGAGGGCTGGAACTACAACATCGCCAGTCACGATCCCAGCGCGCATGCCGAGATCATGGCCATGCGCGAAGGCGGACGCCGTCTGGCCAATCACCGCCTGATCGGTTGCACCCTGTACGTCACCCTGGAGCCGTGCGCGATGTGTGCCATGGCCATGATCCACGCGCGCATCGCACGCGTGGTGTTCGCCGCCAGCGACCCCAAGACCGGCGCCTGTGGCAGTGTCTTCGACCTGTTGGCCGACCCGCGTCACAACCATCGCGTGCAGGTGGCAGGCAGCGTGCTGGCGGCAGAGTCAAGCCTGCGGCTGACCAATTACTTTCGCGCCAAGCGTGGCAAGCCGCCGCTCGTACCCTGAGCGGCATGGCCGCGGTATGATGCGCGCCCTTTCAGTACCCCGGCCGGCAACGGCCTCCACAGGACGGTGATATGGCAGACAACGTTGCGGGCAACGACCGACTGATCTGGATCGATCTGGAAATGACCGGCCTGGATACCGATCGCGATTCGATCATCGAGATCGCCACCATCGTGACCGATGCGCAGTTGAACGTGCTGGCCGAAGGACCGGAACTGGCCATCGCCCATCCGCTGGCAACGCTGGAAGCGATGGACGAGTGGAACCGCAACCAGCACCGTCGTTCGGGCCTGTGGCAGCGTGTGCTCGACAGCCAGGTCACCCACGCACAGGCCGAAGCGCAGACGGTAGCGTTTTTGGGCGAATGGATCCGTGCCGGCGCCTCGCCGATGTGCGGCAACTCGATCTGCCAGGATCGCCGCTTCCTGCACCGCCAGATGTCGCGCCTGGAGCGCTATTTCCACTACCGCAATCTCGACGTGTCCACCATCAAGGAACTGGCGCGCCGCTGGGCACCGACGGTGGCAAACGGATTTGCCAAGAACTCGGCACACACCGCGCTGAGCGATGTGCGCGATTCCATCGACGAACTGCGCCACTATCGCCAGTTCATGGGGGCGCTCGGCGGTGATACCGAGGCTGGCACGCAGGGCTGATCTGGCGGATGGGCGGCATGCGTTTTGGCGCGCTGCGCGTCGAGCGCGCTAACGCCGGGGCAACCGGCCGCAATCGCAGTAAGATCGCAGCAGGCAGTGACAAACATAAAAGGCCGCATCTTTCGATGCGGCCTTTTGCTTTTTACAGATGACGCAGACGTTCAGCGCGCCAACGGCGGGCCCTTGGTCAGGTCGCCATCGTCGGCGATGCCCTTGCGCAACAGATCCGAGATCGGCTTGCCATCGGCATCGTGGTGATACACATGCAGGTCGCGCTGCGGGTACGGAATGTTGAGCCCGTTTTCCAGCAGCTGGTTGCGGATCTGCTCCAGCGTGCTGCTCTTGGCCGCGCCAAAGTTTCCATTGGCGGCGTAAGCAAACAGCATCAGATCCACCGTGCTCTCGCCCAGGTTGGTCACCTGCACGAACGGTGCGGGTGAATCCAGGACGTTCGGATTGTCCTTGGCGATCTGCAGCAACAACTGCTGCGCTTTTTTCAAATCATCCTGGTAACCCACGCCCACTGTCACTTCCAGGCGGCGGTTGGGCAGGGTGCTGTAGTTGATGATGGGCGCCGTGGTGATGGTGCTGTTGGGCAGGGTGATCATGCGTTCGTCGAACGCGCGCAGCCGGGTCTGGAAGATCCGGATCTCATCGACAATGCCTTCCTGGCCCGCGATCACCACATGGTCGCCATCGCGCATCGGCCGCAAGACGATCAGCATGACGCCGGCGGCGATGTTGGACAGCGAGTCCTTCAACGCCAGACCGACTGCAAGGCCGGCGGCACCGAGCACCGCAATCAACGAGGTCGGCGGTACGCCGATCTGGCTCAACGCGCTGACGAACACCAACACCAGCAGCAATGCATACATCACATTGCGCAGGAAGTTGGTCAACGTGATTTCGATACGTGCACGGGTCAATGCACGATGCAGCCACTGGCTGAGCTGCTTGGCCAACCACATGCCGACCACCACGATCAGCAGCGCCACCCCCCAGTTCAACGCGTATTGCGCCCACGGGATCTTTGCCCAGTTGAACGCCGGCTCTGCAGTTGCCGTCGCCGCCGGTTTGGCAGCAGCTGCTCCCACAGCTGCCGCCATCACTGCACCCAACAGTCCCATCAGCTCTCGCTCTTGAGCTTGGCCAGACGCAGCCAGGTATCGACCACGGTGTCAGGATTCAACGACACCGACTCGATGCCTTCCTGCATCAACCACTCGGCCAGTTCCGGGTGATCCGACGGCCCCTGGCCGCAGATGCCCACGTACTTGCCCTTGGCGCGCGCCGACTTGATCGCCATCGACAGCAGCTTCTTGACCGCCGGGTTCCGCTCGTCGAACAGATGCGCCACGATCGACGAATCGCGGTCCAGGCCCAAGGTCAGCTGGGTCAGATCGTTGGAGCCGATCGAGAAGCCGTCGAAGATCTCCAGGAATTCATCCGCCAGCAGCGCGTTGGACGGCAGCTCGCACATCATGATGATCTTCAGCCCGTTCTCGCCCTGCTTGAGTCCGTTCTGCTCAAGTACTTCGATCACCTTGCGGCCTTCTTCCAACGTCCGCACGAACGGGATCATCACCCAGAGATTGTCCAGGCCCATCTCGTTACGCACCTTCAACACCGCCTTGCACTCCAGCGAGAACGCCTTGGTGAAGGACGGGTCGACATACCGGCTGGCGCCGCGGAAGCCGATCATCGGGTTCTCTTCGTGCGGCTCGTAGCGTGAGCCGCCGATCAGGTTGGCGTACTCGTTGGACTTGAAGTCCGACAACCGCACGATCACCGTGTGCGGCGCCACCGAGGCGGTCAGCGTGGCGATGCCTTCGGCCAGACGGTTGATGTAGAAGCTCACCGGGTCGCCGTAGCCGGCAATCTTGGCGTCGATCTTCTTGCGGACGTCGGCGTCCTGCTTGTCGTATTCCAGCAGCGCGTTCGGATGGATGCCGATATGCGCGGCGATGATCATCTCCAGGCGCGCCAGGCCGATACCGGCATTGGGCAGCTGGCCGAAGTCGAAGGCGCGCTCCGGGTTGGCCACGTTCATCATGATCTTGAGCGGGGCCGGCGGCATGTTGCCCAGGTCGGTGGTGGTGCGCTCGAACGGCAACAGACCGTCGTAGATGAAGCCGGTATCGCCTTCGGCGCAGCTGACCGTCACTTCCTGACCGTCGCTGATCATGTCGGTGGCGTTGCCCGAGCCGACCACGGCCGGTACCCCGAGCTCGCGCGCGATGATCGCCGCGTGGCAGGTACGGCCGCCACGGTTGGTGACGATCGCCGATGCACGCTTCATCACCGGCTCCCAATCGGGGTCGGTCATGTCAGCGATCAACACGTCGCCCGCCTGCACGCGGTTCATGTCCTCCAGCGAGCGCACCACGCGCGCGACGCCGCTGCCGATCTTGGCACCAACCGCGCGGCCTTCGACCAGGATCTTGGCGCCCTTGGCGTCCAGCGAGAACCGCTCGATCTGGGTGGCATGGCTGCGCGACTTCACCGTTTCCGGGCGCGCCTGCACGATGAACAGCTTGCCGCTCACGCCGTCCTTCGCCCACTCGATATCCATCGGGCGGCCGTAATGCTTTTCGATCACCAGCGCCTGCTTGGAAAGCTCCTGCACATCTTCGTCGCTGATCGAGAAGGTGTTGCGCAGTTCCACCGGGGTGTCTTCGGTGCGCACGCGCTCGCCGGGCACATCCGAATACACCATGCGGATCGCCTTGCTGCCGAGCGAGCGACGCAGGATCGCCGGCTTGCCTGCCGTGAGCGTGGGCTTGTAGACGTAGAACTCGTCGGGATTCACCGCGCCCTGCACGACCATTTCGCCCAGGCCGAAGCTGGAAGTGACGAACACCACATCGCGGAAGCCGGACTCGGTGTCCAGCGTGAACAAAACGCCGGCCGCGCCGACGCCCGAGCGTACCATCAGCTGCACGCCAGCCGACAGGAACACGTCTTCGTGCTTGAAGCCATGGTGCACGCGATACGCAATCGCGCGGTCGTTGTAGAGGCTGGCGAACACTTCCTTGACCTTGTGCACGACATCGTCGGCGCCGGTCACGTTGAGGAAGGTTTCCTGCTGGCCTGCGAAGGAGGCGTCCGGCAGGTCTTCCGCAGTCGCAGAAGAACGCACCGCCACGGCCACTTCGCCGCCGCCGTTTTCTGCGCACAGCTGTTCGTAGGCGGTGCGGATGTCGCGGTCCAGTTCCGGCTGCAGCGGGGCATCGATCACCCAACCGCGAATTTCCTTGCCGGCCACAGTGAGCGCGGTGACGTCTTCGACGTCCAGCGTTGCAAGCTTGTCGAAAATCCGCTTGGACAGATCGTTGTGTGCGATGAAGTCCTTGAACGCTTCTGAAGTGGTCGCATATCCACCCGGAACCGAAACGCCCAACCCGGCCAAGTTGCCGATCATCTCGCCGAGCGAGGAATTTTTACCGCCTACGCGGGCCAGATCGGCCAGGCGTAGCTCATGCAACCACAGGATGTTCTCGTTCAAGCGCGATGCTCCGTAAGGCCATCGCCCGAGCGGGCTGAATGGCCGCGACCGTAGGAAGAAGCCGCTATGATGCAGTGCACAGCGGAACCTGCACAAGCATGAACCCGTAAGTTTTGGACACTAGTTCAAAGAGGTGGTCTTGATGTCAACAATCCGGCCGGTGTTTTACGTCTCCGATGGAACCGGTATCACCGCTGAAACGATTGGGCATAGCCTGCTCACCCAGTTCAGCGGGTTCAACTTCGTCACCGACCGCATGTCGTTCATTGATGATGCAGAAAAAGCGCGCGATGCCGCGATGCGGGTGCGCGCTGCCGGCGAGCGTTACCAGGTGCGCCCGGTGGTGGTCAATTCATGCGTCGATCCACAGCTGAGCATGATCCTGGCCGAAAGCGGTGCCTTGATGCTGGATGTGTTCGCGCCCTTCATCGAACCGCTGGAGCGCGAGCTCAACGCGCCGCGCCACTCGCGCGTGGGCCGCGCGCACGGCATGGTCGATTTCGAGACCTATCACCGCCGCATCAATGCGATGAACTTCGCGCTGAGTCACGACGACGGCATTGCGCTCAACTATGACGAGGCCGACGTGATCCTGGTGGCGGTATCGCGTGCGGGCAAGACGCCCACCTGCATCTACCTGGCCTTGCATTACGGCATCCGCGCCGCCAACTATCCGTTGACCGAAGAAGATCTGGAAAGCGAACGACTGCCGCCACGGTTGCGCAACTATCGCAACAAATTGTTCGGCCTGACCATCGACCCGGAACGGTTGCAGCAGATCCGTCAGGAGCGTCGCGCCAACTCGCGCTACAGCGCGGCAGAAACCTGCCGACGCGAAGTCGCAACCGCCGAGCGCATGTTCCAGTTGGAGCGCATTCCCACGCTGAGCACCACCAACACCTCGATCGAGGAAATCTCCAGCAAGGTGTTGTCGACCCTGGGACTGCAGCGCGAGATGTTTTGAGGCCAGGTTTGGTGGGGCGGGATGCGGGATGCGGGATGCGGGACCGGGCAAGCAAGCGGCGCGTCCACAGTCCGGGGGCTGCCGCGACGCGGCTGGCGACGTGCCAGCAGCCCAAGAAAAATCAAGCGGGCGGGGCAGGGCTCCGCCAAGGTAGGCCTGCCATTGGGCCCTCGTCAATGCTGCCCGTGCGGCAGCGCAGCGTGTAGGATCGGTGCATGGCCCAAGCATTGAGCAAACTCGAGATCATCCCCCGTCTGAGCCGGTTCGGTTGGCTGATGGGGTTGTACGCAGAAAACTTCCAGCATCTCACCCGGTTGTTCGCGCCGGCCGATCTGGCGCCTGGCTCGTACGTGTCGTCGATCGGCGATGGGCTGAACCTGCGGCTGGATGTGATCGAATGCCATCGCTACACCGTCGAACTGCGCCTGACCTACGACCTGTGCGACCCGGTGACCGGTGAGCCGGATCCGTCTGCGTATGTGCGTCTGTACCGCGATGCGCGTCAGGCCGAGACCACGCATTGTTATGTGGGCCGTCGCTGGCAGGACGTGATGGGGATGTTCCCGCCGCCGGCCGAGCTGATCAGTCACCGCATGCGCATGAACACCTTCCTGGGCAAGTGGCTGGAGTACCTGGCCGAACGCGGCCATGGGGTTGCCACCTTGCGGCTGGACACCGACTACGTTGCGCCGCCTCGGCCCAGCTCGCGGGTGGTTGTCGGTTAAGTGCAGTAAGCAGATGGCGCGTGCGCATCGTTAGCGAGCGCTGCTGTTAGCCGGAAATGGCCAGTGACCGGCATGCGGGTGGAATCTGCCGATGGCTTGGCGCACCGTTCACCGGAGTCGTTCAAGGCACGACCGCATAGCGCCCAATCACCGTTTGTCACCACGGCAGACGCATGTCATCGGTCATACTGATGCGCTTCGTTGCAGATCGCGCGCCATGCCCTATACCCCGATTGTCGCCACGCTTGGCTATCTGTTGTCGCCGGACGGCACGCAGGTGCTGATGATCCACCGCAATGCCCGTCCCGGCGATCAACATCTGGGCAAGTACAACGGGCTCGGTGGCAAGGTGGAGCCGGACGAAGACGTGCTGGCCTGCATGCGCCGCGAGATTCGCGAAGAAGCCGGCGTCGCGTGCGGCGACATGCAATTGCGCGGCACCATCAGCTGGCCCGGGTTCGGCAAGCACGGCGAGGACTGGTTGGGCTTCGTGTTCCTGATCCGCAGCTTCGATGGCACACCGCACACCTCCAATCCCGAAGGCACGCTGGAGTGGGTGCCTCTCGCGCAGATGGACCAGGTGCCGATGTGGGAGGGCGACCGCAACTTCCTGCCGCTGGTGTTCGATGGCGACCCGCGCCCTTTCCATGGGGTGATGCCGTATCGCGACGGGCGCATGCAATCGTGGAGCTATTCGCGGGTCTGATCGGCTGGCGTGCGGGTCGCGTCGCGCCGGCGCCGCGCTCCGGGCCGCCGGCATGCCAAGTTGCACTTATCCGGCTCACTCGTGGCGTCGGCCATCTCCGCAATCAGTCAAGCGAGATTGCCCGCACAGTTTTCCACATCCCCTGTGGATGGACGCTGCGAAAGTCTGTGGACAAGTCCGCAAGCCGCCTGCGGCGCAACGCGCTCGCGCAGGCTGGTCAAAATTTCGCCAGTGCAATTATTGGGCGGTCCAGCCACCATCGATGGCGATGGATTGCCCGGTGATGTTGCGTGCCGCATGCGACATCAGGAACGCCACCGTGCCGGCCAGCTCGTCGTACTCGATGAAGGCGCCCTTGGGCATCGGCTTGAGCATCACATCGCGGACCACCGCCTCTTCGGCAATGCCGCGCGCGCGCGCCTGGTCGGCGATCTGGCGCTCCACCAGTGGCGTGCGCACATAGCTGGGGCACAGCGTGTTGACGGTAATGTCGCAGTCGGCAGTTTCCAGTGCGATCACCTTGGCCAGGCCGACCAGGCCATGCTTGGCGGCCACATACGCGCTCTTGTAGGGGCTGGCGACCAGCGAGTGGATGCTGCCGATATTGACGATGCGTCCATAGCCTGCCGCGCGCATGCCCGGCAGCACGGCACGGCTGAGTCGTGCTGCGCCGGTCAACATGACGTCGACCAACAGCGCCCAGCGCTGCATCGGGAAATCTTCCAGCGCGGCGACCTGCTGCAGGCCGGCATTGTTCACCAGCACTTGCGGCGGCTGCGAGGCGCCGGCCAGCGCGTGCGCAATGCTGTCGTCGTCGGTGACATCCAGCACCAGTGCTTCGGCCGAGCCGCCAGCATCGCGCACGCGCTGGGCCGTGTGCTCGGCGGCGGCCTGGTCCATGTCGCTGACCAGCAGATGGTGGCCGTCGCTTGCCAGATGGGTGGCGATGCCGGCGCCAATGCCGCTGCCCGCGCCGGTGATCAGGATGCTGCGCATCGGGTGTCCTTCACTGTGGTGCGCAGCCGGGAGCGGCCACGCTGATCGCCAGCCTAGCGGAGGACGGGTAAACGGTCGCCTGCACGGCGCGCGCGCGTTACCCTTTGCGCCTCGCTCTGATCAGGTTTCGCATGAAACGCCATTTTTCGATGCTGCGCGATTTCCAACTTGCGGACTGGTTCACGCTGGCCAATGCCTTCTGCGGCACCGGCGCAGTATTCGCAGCGATGCGGTTCCTGCAGGAAGGGCACAGCGGGGACCTGTTGCTGGGTATGGCGCTGATCCCGTTGGCGTTCGTGTTCGATGCGCTGGACGGGCACGTCGCGCGTTGGCGCAAGGCGTCTTCCACCCTGGGCCGCGAGCTGGATTCGCTGGCCGACGTAATTTCGTTCGGCGTGGCGCCGGCGGCGTTGGGTTATGCCTGCGGCATGCGTGGCGGCTGGGATTGGCTGGTGCTGAGCTATTTCGTCTGCTGCGGCGTGAGCCGGCTGGCGCGGTACAACGTGACGGCCGAAGAGATCGCCGGCGAAGCCGACAAGGTGCCGTACTTCGAAGGCACCCCGATTCCGACCAGTCTGGTGCTGGTGATCCTGCTCGCGGTCGCCGCCAGCAGCGGGCATATCGGCGACGCCCTGTGGTGGGGCCAGTGGCAGCTCGGGCCGTGGCAGTTCCACCCGCTGGTGCTGCTGTTTGCCGTCTCCGGCTCGCTGATGATCAGCAAGACGTTGCGGATCCCCAAGCCCTGAGCGGCACGCCTGGTTACACGCGGTAGGATGGCTCGGTGGATCGTCACAGGAGGGAATGATGGCAAGCAGCGGTTCGGACAACGGCAACGTCGAGGACAAGGCACGCCAGTATTGGGCGGCCTGGGGAGACGCCATGCGCCACGGCCAGTCTGGCTCCGCTGCGCAGCCACCGCCGGCGTCCGGCGGCGATGCCCCGCAGGACTGGAGAAAGGCAGTGGACTGGTGGTCGCAGCTGCTGCCCACCCAGGCCGCGCCGCAGGCGCAGGAAGCCATCGACCGCTTCCGCACCCAGGCTGGCGGCTGGTTCGGCACCATGCAGCAGGTGGCCGGGCAGTTCGCCGGCCGCGACACCTCCGCCAACGAAGTCTCCGATGCCTGGCGCCGCGCCGTGCAGGGGCAGGGCGAGCAACTGATGCAGTGGACGCTGGGCTCGCTGCGCGGCGGCAGCCCCGGCGGCTTCGACCCGTGGCTGCAGCAGGCGGCGCAGGCGCTGGGCAAATGGCGCGAAGAAAACGCGCCGTGGTTGGACATGCCGGCCTTCGGGTTGAACCGCAATCATCAGGCGCGCCTGCAGAAACTGGCGCGCGCGCAACAGGACTATCAGGCGCAATCGCAGGCCTACGGCGAGCAACTCAAGGCAGCGATCGAGCAGGCCTTCACCCGTTTCACCACCAAGCTGAGCGAGCACGAAAGCAGCGGCAGCCAGCTGACCAGTGCGCGCGCCTTGTTCGATCTGTGGATCGAGGCGGCCGAAGAGTCCTATGCCGATGTGGCGTTGTCGGATCGGTTTCGCGACGTGTATGGCGGGTTCGCCAACGCGCACATGCGCTTGCGCGCGGCCTTGCAGGAGGAGGTCGAACAGCTCAGCGAACGTTTCGGGATGCCGACGCGTTCGGAGATGGATGCCGCGCATCGCCGTATCGCAGAACTGGAGCGCGCGGTGCGCCGGATGCTGCGCACCGCCGCCGGTACCAGCACCAGCACCAAGGCGGCTGAAAAGCCGGCCGAGGACACCACCGCTGATCCGCAGGCGTCGTCTCCGCCCAAACGTGCAGCGCCGCCCAACGCCGCCGCTGCGCGCAAGCCGGCCGCGGCAACCGCTGCAGTAAAAAAGACCGCGGCCAAAAAATCTGCGCCCAAGAAGACCGCAGCTGCAACACCTGCGGTGAAAAAGACCGCCACAGCGAAAGCCGCATCGAAACCGTCGTCCGGCAAGGCGTCCGGCAGTAAGCCGGTCGCACGCACCCCACGTGGAGCCAAGGCATGAAAGGGCCGTTGGGATTCAGTGCCGAAGACCTGATGCAGGAAACCCTGTCGCTGCAACGCAAGCTGCGCGAAGGCCTGAAACTGCTGCCCGGTGTGGAAGACGTTGACTATGGCGTCACCGAACGCGAAGAAATCTGGCGCGACGGCAAGGTGGTGCTGTATCGCTTTGTCGGCGAGCAGGCGCCGGTGGCCAAGACGCCGCTGCTGATCGTGTATGCGTTGGTCAATCGTCCGTACATGGTGGACCTGCAGGCCGACCGTTCGCTGGTCAAGGGCCTGTTGAGTCACGGCCAGGATGTCTACGTGCTGGACTGGGGCTACCCGGACCGCTCCGAGCGCTATCTCACGCTCGAAGACTATCTGCTGCGCTACATCGATGGCGCGGTGGATCACCTGCGTGCGCAATCGGGGCTGGAGGCGGTGGACGTGCTCGGCATCTGCCAGGGCGGCACCTTTTCGTTGTGCTACGCCGCGCTGCAACGGCACAAGGTGCGCAACCTCATCACCATGGTCACGCCGGTGGATTTCCACACTCCCGACAACATGCTGTCCAACTGGGCGCGCATGGTCGATGTGGATCTGTTCGTGGACACCATGGGCAACGTGCCGGCGGATCTGATGAACGCCAGTTACCTGATGCTCAAGCCGTTCCGGCTTAATTTGCAGAAGTACGTCGGCTTGCTGGACATCCTCGACGACAAGCAGGCGCTGGAAGACTTCTTGCGCATGGAAAAGTGGATCTTTGATTCGCCGGATCTGGCGGGCGAGGCGTTCCGCGAGTTCGTGACCTTGTTCTACCAACGCAATGGGCTGGTCACCGGCCAAGTGAGCATCGGCGGGCAGGCGGTGGATCTGCAGGACGTCGATATGCCGGTGCTCAATATCTATGCCGAACACGATCATCTGGTGCCACCGGATGCCTCGCGCGCCTTGCGTGGGCTGGTGGGCAGCAAGGATTACAGCGAACTGAGTTTTCGCGGCGGACATATCGGGATCTACGTGTCCGGACGTGCCCAGCGCGAGGTGCCGGTGGCGATCCATCGCTGGCTGCAGGAGCGCGACCGCATCGCCTGATGCGCCGCATGCAACCGCGCAGGCCTGCGTGCGACCGCATGCCGCCACCCATCACGGCCCGCTGCTGCCCGGCTTTTTAGACTGCTTGCTACGTTTGAAGGAGCGTTTTCATGGCCACCACTGCACTGTCCCGTTCTCTCAATGACCGCATGATCGCCGGTGTTGTCGGCGGGATTGCGCGCCGCTTCGGATGGAGCTCCACCTTGCTGCGCGTTCTGTTCGTGATCGTCTCGATCGCCTCGGCCGCGTTTCCCGGCATCCTGGTCTATCTGATCCTGTGGCTGCTGATCCCCGCGCAGGCCGATTGAGGCCGTTGCGGCGCGCGCCATCGGCTGTGTTGGCGCTTGGCGCGTTGTGGACGCTGCCCAACACCGCGCTTGGCCTGTTGATCGGCGCCATTGGCAGTTGTTTTGGCGCCCGCCCGCGCTGGTCCCGTCATGAGCTCGCGTTTGTCTTTCATGCCTGGCCCTGGGGGCCGGGCGGGGCGATGACCTTGGGTAATGTGATCCTGCTCAAGGGCGCATCGCTGGATCTGCAATGCAGCACCTATGCACACGCGGCCGGCCGTTGCGAGCATCCGCCGGTGCGTCTGGGCGATCACGAGCGCGCACATGTGTATCAATACATGTTGCTCGGGCCGCTGTTCCTGCCGGTGTATCTGATGTGCGGCGGCATCCATGTGCGCAACCCGCTGGAGCGGGCGGCCGATGCGTATGCGATGCATGGGCATGGCTGGTGGCCGTGGTGGCCATCGACCTGGAGCGGCTAACCACGTTCCTGCGCTCACTGCGGGGCTGACGCATCCGGTGCTCGGTGTACGCGTACACCCCGTTTGTGATGGCGCAGTCCACGCCGGCCTGAAGACTGTTCGCTATGCTTTGTCAGCCGCGCTTAGTGGCAGCAGCGCCTGCTCGGCGACTGCATCGCAAGAAGGCAATCGCCCTCAATCCAGTCGCGAGAACCCGAACAGGTCCGACAGCGGGTGCGGCTTACCTTCCAATTGCGCACGCAGCAGCCCGGCACCGATCGCGCTATAGGTGATGCCGTTGCCGCCGTAGGCCATTGCAAACAAGACGCGCGTGCCTTGTTCGGCATGCGCGCCGAAGAACGGCAGGCCGTCGGCGGTTTCGGCAAACGTGCCGCCCCACGAAAACACCGGGCGCAGACGCACGTCCGGCATGGTCTTGCCGATCTTCTTCAGCAGCGTCTTCAATTTGCTTTCCACGCGCGCATCGCGGCGCGCCGGGATGTCCACGTTGTCGTCCTCACCGCCGGCCACCACACGGCCATCGGGTGTGCTGCGTAGGTACAGATACGGGCGTGCGGTCTCCCACATCATGGTGTGCTTGAGCGCACCGATCTCGCTGTCGTGCAGCGGGTCGGTCACGAACGCATAGCTGCTGCGATTACGTGCCACACGCTGCGACAGCCACTGCTGGTTGCCATAGCCTGCGGCCATGATCACGTGCTTGGCGCGCACGACGACGCCTTCTTGAGTACGTAATTCCACGTGCTGATCGTGCGGGACAATGGTCGCGATCGTAGTGCGATCGAAGATGCGTCCGCCGTACTGCTCGCATTCGGCGAATAGGCGATAGCACAGCCGATACGGGTCGACGCTGGCGGCCAGGCGGCTGAGGATGGCGCCGTCGGAGCGCACGCCGTAGTCGTGCCAGAGCGGCTCGCGCTCGATCCACTCCACCGGTAGCTGATGGGTCTGGCGTGCGTCGAGCTCGCGCCGCAGGTCTTTCAGATCGCGCGCACGGCTGGCGTAGTAGAGGCTGTCCTGGCGGGTGAAGTCGCAGCCACCCAGGCTGTCGCACAGGTCCTGCAGGTCGACGATAGCCTGCGCACAGGCGCCGTAAGCGAGCGCGGCTGCCGGCATGCCGTGTTGTTTGGCCAGATCGATCATTGGCGTATCGATTTCGTATTGCAGCAGTGCAGTGCTGGCCGAGGTACTGCCCCAGCCGATCTCGCGTTGTTCGACCACCACCACCTCATGGCCATTGCGCAGCAATTCGTGCGCGATCAGCGCGGCAGTCACGCCGCCGCCCACGATGACGACCTCGGCCTGGGTGTCTTGCTCCAGGCGTGGATAGGCGCGCATCAATCCATTACGGATCGACCAGAACGGGTAGCCACTTTTGAGGTCCATGCGATGTCGTGAGAAAGCGGGTGGACGGAGATTGGACGACCAAGCAGGGTGAAGCACTCGTGAGGTGCGTCAGGTCTTGAGGCCGTCACTAAACCGCAAACAGCCGGCGTTAACGTGCGTGGAAAGCTCCTCACGACGCGCTCGTTATGCTCGCGCCTCCAACGCAACAACAGCAGCAAAAGGGTGTGGCATGTCGATTGTCCTGTACGTCGGTGGCAGCAAAGATGGCGACAAGGGTGTTGTGCCTTACGGGTTCAGCAAGTCGCGGGCAATGACTGACGCCGGCCCGGAGATCTATGTGGAACGCATGGTGCCGCTGAAGAACGTCGGCAAGATCCGTGTCATGGCCCTGGAATCCATGCACGAAAGCATTCTGGTCGAGCGCGCCGCCACCCATTACGCGCACCGCGCCAGCTGAGCGCGGCGGCATAGGTTTACGGCGGCGCTGTCAACGGGTTTCCGTCGCGCGCCCACACTGCGAAAATGCTTTTTTTCAGTGAAGCGGTTTATTCCGCGCCGCCATGCACGACAGCCAGCTTGCCCAGCAGATCGCTCGCACCATCGCCGACGAGATCGGTGCCCAACCCGCCCAGGCGCGCGCCGCCATCGCGCTTCTCGACGAAGGCGCCAGCGTGCCGTTCATCGCCCGCTACCGAAAAGAAGTCACCGGCGGCCTGGACGATACCCAGCTGCGTAACCTGGAAACGCGCCTGACCTATCTGCGCGAGCTGGAAGACCGGCGTGCGGCGATCCTGTCCAGCATTGGCGAACAAGGCAAACTCAGCGACGAACTGCGCAACGAGATCGCCGCTGCCGACACCAAGTCGCGGCTGGAAGATCTGTATCTGCCTTACAAGCCCAAGCGCCGCACGCGTGCGCAGATCGCGCGCGAAGCCGGGCTGGAGCCATTGGCCGATGGCCTGCTGGCCGACCCGACGCAGGCGCCGGAGGTGGCTGCCGCCGCCTTCATCGACGCCGAGAAGGGTGTTGCCGACATCAAGGCCGCGCTGGAAGGCGCCCGCGCCATCCTGATGGAGCGCTGGGGCGAAGATGCCGCGCTGGTTGGCGAGTTGCGTAGCTGGCTCAACGATAACGGCGTGATCCGCGCGCGCGTCGCCGAGGGCAAGGAAGAGGCCGGTGCCAAGTACCGCGATTACTTCGACCATGCCGAAGCGCTGGCGAAAATTCCGTCGCACCGCTTGCTGGCGCTGTTCCGCGCGCGCCGCGAAGAATTTCTCTATCTCGACCTCGACCCGGGCAGCGATGCCGAAGCCGGGCATCAGTACGCCGAAGGCCGGGTGGCGCGCAGTGCCGGCATTTCCAACCAGGGTCGCCCGGCCGACCGCTGGTTGCTGGACGCGTGCCGGCTGACCTGGCGCGCCAAGTTGCACATGCACCTGCTGCTGGACCTGTTCAACCAGGCCCGCGAGAAGGCCGAGGCCGAAGCGATTGCGGTGTTCGGCGACAATCTCAAGGACCTGATGCTGGCCGCGCCGGCCGGCCCGCGCGTGGTGCTGGGGCTGGACCCGGGCATCCGCACCGGCTGCAAGATCGCCGTGGTCGATGCCACCGGCAAGCTGGTGGCGACCGAGACGATCTACCCGCACGAGCCCAAGCGGCAGTGGGACCAATCGCTGCAGACGATCAAAAAATTGTGCATGCAGCACAACGTGGAGCTGATCGCGATCGGCAACGGCACCGCCAGCCGCGAAACCGACAAGCTGGCCGGTGAGGCGATCGCGCTGTGCGGGGCGACCAAGTTGCAGAAGGTCGTGGTCAGCGAAGCGGGGGCGTCGGTGTATTCGGCGTCCGAGTTTGCCGCCAAGGAATTCCCGGAGCTGGACGTCTCGCTGCGCGGCGCGGTGTCGATCGCACGGCGCTTGCAGGACCCGCTGGCCGAGTTGGTCAAGATCGAGCCCAAGGCAATCGGCGTGGGCCAGTACCAGCACGACGTGGATCAGTACCGCCTGGCCAAGGCGCTGGAGGCGCGCGTGGAAGACTGCGTCAACGCCGTTGGCGTCTACGTCAACACCGCCTCGGCCGCGCTGCTGTCGCGCGTATCGGGTCTGTCCGGCACGGTCGCGGAAAACATTGTGCGCCATCGCGACGACAATGGCCCGTTCAAGCGTCGCAAGGATCTGCTCAAGGTGCCGCGCCTGGGCGACAAGACTTTCGAACAATGCGCCGGTTTTTTGCGCATTGCCGATGGCGACGAGCCGCTGGATGTGTCGGCCGTGCATCCGGAAGCCTATCCGGTGGTCGAGCGCATCGTCGCCAACACCGGCAAGCCGATCAAGGCGTTGCTGGGCGATGGCAGTTTCCTGCGCGGCTTGAAGCCGGAGCTGTTTACCGATGCGCAGTTCGGTGTGCCGACCGTGCGCGACATCCTGAAAGAGATGGAAAAACCCGGCCGCGACCCGCGTCCTGAGTTCAAGGCTGCGCAATTTGCCGACGGCATCGAGGACATCAAGCACCTCAAGCCGGGCATGGTGCTGGAAGGCGTAGTCAGCAATGTGGCCGCGTTCGGCGCCTTCGTCGATATCGGCGTGCATCAGGATGGGTTGGTGCACATCTCCGCGTTGTCGGACACCTTCGTCAAGGATCCGCGCGATGTGGTCAAGGCCGGCGATATCGTCAAGGTCAAGGTGCTGGAAGTGGACGTGCCGCGTAAGCGCATCGCACTGACCTGCCGCCTGTCCGACACGCCGCCGGCGGCAGATGGCACGGCGCAGTCGCGCGATGCACGCGGCAGTGGCGGGCCGGGGCAGGGCCGTCGCGACGGCGGCGGACGTGGGCCGGCACCCGGCAACAGCAAGCCGCGGACCACTGCGCCACCGGCCGATAACGCACTGGCCGCGGCGTTCGCGCGCGCCAAGCGCAGCTGAGTCATGCTGCCTGGCGCGGCGACTGTCTTTGAGTGATTGGGCAGCAACGTTGCAGATCAGTTGTAGAGCGACTGCTTTGCAACGTTACAGCAGGGCCGTTGCCCGCCCGCCATCGCGGGACACGCCGCAAGTACGTCCTTGTCGGCTCTTATGCGGCATCCATGCCGCATAAGGTCCCGCGACGGTGGGCGGGCAATGACCAGTCGAAATGGTCGGTGTGCATGTTTTCAACAACGCAGCCGACTCACAGGTTGGTGTGGTGTCCTGGCCGATTGCTGGACCCTGCGGCGGCATGGATGCCGCCACAGAGCCTCCATGAGCGTGTCCCGCAATCGTCGAGGCTCGACCATCTGAGCTTTTGACTGCATCTCACAAGCGACGCGACGACTCGAATCCCGTTGTGCGGATGCAGTCTGGAATGCAGTCGGGCGGCAATTGAAACGTGCCGGGGTGTCAGACGCTGCGCTCCTGCAAGAAGTCTGCATTCGCGATCGGGGCGTTGGGATTCTTCCTGCTCCTTGCCTGCATTGCTTTTATCAGCCGCTGTCGGGCGATCTCACGCCGCTCCCGGCACCGCGCGCATCGGCACCACCAAGCGTTCGATCAGATCGACCAGCCCTGGCGGCTCCACCGGCTTGCCCATATGCGCATCGAAGCCGGCCGCCACGGCACGGTCACGGTCCTCTTCGTGCACGTAGGCAGTGAGCGCGATTGCCGGGATATGCCGTGGCAGATCGAAGCGACCGGTGCGCACCGTGCGGATCAGATCGTAGCCATCGCGCAGCGGCATCGCGATATCGCTGACCAGCACATCGAACGCCGAAGTAGCCAGATAGTGCTCGGCTGCATCCACCGAGCCGGCCGCCTGCACCTGCGCGCCGGCAAGCATCAGGAACTGCATCACCGCTTCGCGCGAATCCTGATCGTCGTCGACCAACAGCACACGCACGCCGTCCAGCCGCCCATTGCAATCGGCCGGAAGTCGCCCAGGTTGGCTCGAATCCTCCGATGGCGGGCGCAGACCACTGACCCCGTGCTGGAACGGCAGCACGATTGTAAACACCGCACCCTGGCCTTCGCCGGCGCTGGAGGCCCCAAGGCTGCCGCCATGCAGATCCACCAGCTGACGCGAGATCGACAAGCCCAGCCCCAGCCCGCCAACACGCCGCGTGGTGCCGGCATCTGCCTGCCGAAACCGATCGAAGACGTGGGGCAGGAACTCCGGCGCGATGCCGATCCCGCTGTCCTGCACGCACAGCCGCAGACGTCCTTCCTCAACGTCCAATCCCACCCGTACGCTGCCGCCCGGCGCGCTGAACTTGAGCGCATTGCTGAGCAGGTTGGTGAGCACCTGCTGCAAGCGCCCGGCATCGCCGAAAAACCACAATTCGCTGCCGGCCGGCGCGTCCAGTTCCAGGGCGATCTCGCGCGCCAGCGCGGCCGGCTGCATCAGCTCCAGCGTGCTGCGCGCCAGCCCGGCAATGTCGAAATGCTCGGCCTGCAGACGGATCTTGCCGGACAGGATCGCGCTCATATCCAGCAGGTCGTCGATGATCTGCGTCTGCGCACGCGCACTGCGCTCGATGATGACCAGGCCTTTACCCAGATTCTCCGGCGCGAAGGTCTGCGCTTGCATCAGTCGCGACCAGCCCAGGATCGCATTGAGCGGCGTGCGCAATTCGTGGCTGAGCGTGGCCAAAAATTCGTCCTTGACCCGGCTGGCGTGTTCGGCCTGACCGCGCGCAGTGGTTTCCGCCTGCAGCGACAACGTGAGCTTGGCATCCACGCGCGTCCGCTCGATCACAATACCGGCCAGGTGCGATGCAGAGCGCGCCATCGCTTGTTCGCGCAGCGAGGGCAGATACGGGCGGTCGTAGTAGATGTTGAGCGTGCCCAGCACCTGGCCGTCGCTGGACAAGATCGGCGTTACACAGCACGCCGCGATTCCGAGCAGCGCCGAAACGGCATGATGAGGGCCGAAGCTTGGATCGGCCTGGAGATCGGCACAGATGACTTGCCGGCCAAGATGTGCGGCGCGCGAACAAGGCGGCCCATCCGGGCCGATCGGCGCTGGCTCGAAGTTGCCGTGATACGCAAGCGGGAAGTGCGGCGCCGAGCCGAAGCTCAAGGTATGCCGCACCTCGTCCAGCACCATCACCGAGCAATACAGCCCAATCTCACCGCGCGCCTCCACGCTCAATGCGATCGCATCCAGCACCACCGGTAACGGCGCGCCGGTGGTGATCAGGCTCAGGATCGCGCGGTCGGACGCGGTGGCATCTTCGATATGCTTGCGTTCGGAGATATCGGTGAGCGAGCCGATATGCCCGAGAAAACGTCCATCGCTGGCGAAATGCGGCGAGGCGTTATCGATACACCAACGGTACTGGCCGTCGTGGCGACGCACCCGGTATTCGGCTAAAAATTCGCCGCGCCGTTCCAGCGCCTGTTCGAAGGCCAACCGCACGCGGCCGGCATCGTCCGGATGCATCACATCCCACCAGCCCTGATCCAGCGCCTGATCTTCGGCTTGTCCGGTGAAGTCGTACCAGCGTGGGTTCCAGTACACGCAATCGCCTTGCGCGTCGGACATCCAGATCATCGCGGGAACCGTCTCGCACAGCGCACGAAAACGGATTTCGCTCTCACGCAAACGGTGCTCAAAGGTGCGGCGATCATGGATGTCGGTATATGTGCCGATCCACTCGCTGATGCAGCCGTCGTCGCCGCGGACGGGCAGGGCGCGTGCCAGATGCCAACGCGCCTGGCCGTCGTGGCGCAGCAATTCGCATTCGATCTCGTAAGCGCGCTCGTCGAGCAATGCATCCTGCCATGCCTGCACGGACAGCTGCAGACCATCTGCGGTGTGGGCCCGATGCCACGCGGCGCCTTCGTTGTTGCCCGGATCCAGCCCGGTGTATTCGTACCAGCGTTGATTGAAGTAGTGCAGCTGGCCATCGGGACCGGCGATGAAGATGATCTGCGGCAAGGTGTCGGCAAGCCGGCGCAGACGCGCTTCGCTGGCGGCCAGTTGTTGCTGCGCCTTGGCCCGCTGCATCGATTCCCAACAGCGCGCCGCCACCAGCCGCACCAGCTCGATCTCGGTCGACAACCAGCGTCGCGGTGCGCGTTGGTGCACGCCGATTGCCGCGACCAGCCGGCCATGTTTATGCAGCGGTATCGCCAACGACGCACGCAGGCCGGAGTGGCGATACTGCTCGGCCACATAGTCCGGCGCACCCGGTGCCATCGCATCGGTGGTGAACCAGGGCCGGTTGGCCAGCAGTGCATCGCGCAGGCCTTGGGCCACTTCCATCGGGAAGTCGCCTTGCAGGCTCGGCATGTCCTGCACATGGTCGCTGATCACATGCATGATGCTGCCATCTTCGGCCGCCAGTCCGAACGCACAGCGATTGGCCTGCAGGTGTTCGCCGAGCAAGCGCACGCTGGTGTCGATGACGTGCCGTGGATCGGAGACATGCTGCAAGGCGTCTTCGAGCATCAGCAGAAAACTGTCGCGAGTCTCGACGCGTCGCTGCGCAGTGACATCGAACCCGTGCACCAGAATTGCATCGACGCGACCATCGCTGTCGCGCATCGGCTGGTACAGAAAGTCGACGAAGGTTTCGTCGAGCGTGCTGCCGGGTGTGCGCTGCAGATAGGCGGTCATCGATTCGCCGATGAACGGCTGGCCGCTACGACGGACTTCGT
Source organism: Xanthomonas sp. Leaf148 (assembly GCF_001423585.1). Taxonomy (GTDB): domain Bacteria; phylum Pseudomonadota; class Gammaproteobacteria; order Xanthomonadales; family Xanthomonadaceae; genus Xanthomonas. Next base: position 41,116 of record NZ_LMOP01000013.1, read on the forward strand.
CGAGCAGGCCGAGATAGCCTTGATCGGCGATCTCCGGCATCGCCTCCAGCAAGGGACGGCCCAGCAGGGGACGCTCGCCGACAAGATCGTGGAAGCGTTGGTTGACGCTCTCGATGATGTAGTCGGGCCCACGCAGCACGGCCATGAAGGCCGGCGACTGGTCGAGCGCGGGCGGCGCCGCAAGCGACATGGCGTCGCTACGCTGGTCGCGCGCACCACGTGCGTGCACAGCAGCTACATACAACGCGCCCACCTGCCTGCCGGCGTCCAGGATCGGACTGCACGACCAGGTCGACAGATCCATTGCAGTAAGCGCATCGCCCGGCAGACCGCCAGCCAAGTCGGCGCGCGTCAGCTCGGCAACCGGCTGGCCGAACGCAGCAGGGTGTCTTTCGCCCAATGACGCGATGCAGGCGTCGTTGTAGATGCAGCATGCGTGCTCGCCCCAGACCAATAGCATCGGGTGTTGTGCGTGCAGGCACACCGACAGCGCGGTACGCAGCGCCTGACTGGCGCAGAGCAGCGGGTCGGCGACGCATGTGGACGCCAGTACCAATGCTGCAGTTTCGCTCGTCTCCGGCAACAGGCCGGCAAACGGCGACACGGCACTTTCCATCCAGCAACCACCTGCAGATCTTGGATGCTTGATTCTAGTGACAAGCGCTCAGGTGGCAACCAAACCGCCGACAACCGGTCAGGTGGCGAGCCATGGCATCAGCTGCTGGCACTGCTCATCTGCCGGGCACGCGACAAGGCGCCGACCAATTCTTCGGAGAGATAAGGCTTGGTCAGAATGACGCCGCGTTCGAAGCCGGTGGGAATGCTGCCGCTGGCAACGCCGGTGGCCAGCACAAAGGGAATGCCGCGCTGCGAGAGCAGACGGGCAACCGGCTCGCTGGTCTGACCATTGCCCAGGCGATAGTCCAGCACGGCGATATCCGGCGCATCGGCCTGGATCAACTGCAGGGCATCCTGCACCTCGCCGACAGGGCCGACCACAGCCGCACCCGCGTGGACGAGCTGCAACTCGAGCAGCATGGCATTCATGTCATCGTTTTCGACCACGAGTACCCGAACTCCACGCAGCACCGACATTGCTTACTCCTTCACTTAAGTCGGCCAGTATATCGAGGCTGGTCGACCACGGTGTTGCCGACGCCGCTTGCAGCTGAATTCGTCAGGAGCATCCTGACACTGTTCGTTTCATTCGCAAGCCGCTATACTACGCGGCCACGCCGAAGTGGCGGAATCGGTAGACGCAGCGGACTCAAAATCCGCCGCCCTTAAAAGCGTGTGGGTTCGAGTCCCACCTTCGGCACCAAGATGTTGCAGTAACAGCGAAAGCCCTTCCGGCGCAATCCGGTGGGGCTTTTTGCTATGTGTTGTTGTGCCGCGGCAGTGCTGCGGATTGGTGACAGCGCGACGTCCGATGTGCGTGATCGCGGTGCGTTTGCGCGCAGCAGGCGTCGTTCGCTTGTTCTCAGGTCATCGCGCTGCATGTCGTCGGTTTCGCGCATCGTGCGATCGCCTTGGCCATGCTTGGCTAAAGATGCGTTTGTTCCCTACGCAACTGCGGTCTCGGTTGGCGTTGCAGGCACGCAACCATCACGCCCGGTCGGTACCGTGGACCTTTACTTCAAATAGGTAGCCACCATGGATTTTGATGCTTCGCAGCAGTTGCGCATTCTTCGCGACATCCGCGACACCAAGCCGGTGTCCGACGAGGAGGCAAATTGGGCGGTGCGTGCAGGGTATGCCGCGCAAGCCGAAGACGGCGATATCGATCTGACCCACGAGGGTCGCAAGGCGCTGGACGACGGACAGGCCTGATCTTGTGATGCAGGTGTTGTGTGGCGATGCGTGTGTGCCTGTGACAGCTCGATCGACATCGCATCCTCATGGCCGGGTGCGCCACACGCGGGTTGCATCTGCGTGGTAATCCAACGCTTGCAGAGATCGAATACTTCGCTTCGACCGGGCGGTATTCGGCATCACTGCTGAGCGCCCCAAACATGCATAAAAAAAAGCCCCGGCAGAGCCGGGGCTTTTGGATGATTGGCGTCCCCACGGGGATTCGAACCCCGGTGTCCACCGTGAAAGGGTGGTGTCCTAGGCCTCTAGACGATGGGGACGCGTATCAAAACCTCGTTGTCCATTCCAGACGGCCTAATGTCTGAAGTGGTGGAGCCAGGCGGGATCGAACCGCCGACCTCCTGCATGCCATGCAGGCGCTCTCCCAGCTGAGCTATGGCCCCGCGTTGCTGCGAGCCGGCAATCATAGCGACTGAAGACGGCTTTGGGAAGCGGTCTGTGCAAAAAAGATCTCCGGTGCTTCGGGGCATCGATCTGGATTGCGTGATCAGCACGAAGTTGCGCATGCAGCCAATCAATACGTCTCTTCTCGCGAGGGACCTTGCGATCAATCCGATGGACTGGATGGTTCGTCGTCGTTGCGGAGTAGGTAAGTGTTGCGGATGTCGTTTCGCATTAGTGCATGGACCGCAGCATCGACGCGCTGCCTTCAATCATCAACATCGTGATCAGCAGCATCGAGCGCCTGCATTCGCAACCGACGGTGCAGCCGACCTCAGCGACCAATGCTCCACGTCCATGGTGTGCGCGGCGTTCGTTGCGCGACCGCACATTGCACTCGATGCCGCGCTTGGGTCGCCGCTGACCATGCGGACGATGCGGACGCGTGATCGACGCGACTGCTTGCGCATGGCGCCTGCGCCACGCTCGCGCAGGCCGGTTCCAGTGAGCCCTCGCTCGGCAGGTCGCCGACGGTGTCGATGCACATTCGAAGCCGTGCGCAACGCGACGGCACTCGAATTTTTTTGACGCTTCCATGGCGGCAGCGAGGCTGCTGCCGAGACACAGCGCAAGCGCTCATCACTGCAAAAAACAGGCAAAAAAAAGCCCCGGCAGAGCCAGGGCTTTTGGATGATTGGCGTCCCCACGGGGATTCGAACCCCGGTGTCCACCGTGAAAGGGTGGTGTCCTAGGCCTCTAGACGATGGGGACGCAGATCAAAACCTGAGTTGTCATTTCAGACGGCCTAATGTCTGAGATGGTGGAGCCAGGCGGGATCGAACCGCCGACCTCCTGCATGCCATGCAGGCGCTCTCCCAGCTGAGCTATGGCCCCACGAAACTGAGAACGAAATGATAGCGACCCGTTAATGTTCGCGCAAGCGCTTTTTCATTCCGATTGAGACAGCGCGTGCGCTCGGCAGCGCTGCCTGAAACTCACTTGACGCCGTGCAGATCGCGCAGCTGCGTCGGCCGGGCACCGAAATATGCGGCGAGGTCGGCGATGTCCTGATCACTCAATGCAGTAGCTTGCGCGGTCATCAGCGGGTGCTGGCGGTCGCCACTGCGATAGGCCTGCAGCGCGTGCGCAAGATAGTCGCCGTACTGGCCGCCAAGCTTGGGATAGCTGGGGTCGATCGGCGCATTGCCATCGGCACCGTGGCAATCCACGCAGCTCTGGCCGGTGGCCTTGCCTTTGGTATGCGCAAGTTTGTCGCCAGCCTCGGCGCGACCGGTGGGCAAGCCGGCAGAGGAGCCAGAGCCGTGCTCGCCGCTGGCATGGCCGGCATCGCCGGCGGAGTGATCGGTGGATTCGACCTGGGATTGAGAGCAGGCCGCCATCATCAGGGCAGCGACCAGGACGATGGCTAGACGCGGAGCGTGCAGGGCGTTCGGCATGTGGGCGCTTATTTGAGGGTGGACAGGAAGGCGGAGATGTCGGCGATGTCCTGCTCGGAGAAACTCTGCGCCTGCGCCTGCATGGTCGGGTGTTTACGCTTGCCCTGGCGGTATTCGGTCAGCGCTTGGGTCAGATACTGACTGGACTGGCCGCCGATCTTGGGCACGCGGTAACTGGGGTAGGCGTTCTTGTAGCCGGTCAAGCCGTGGCAGCCCTGGCAGGTATACGCCAGCAGGCGGCCATTGGAGGGATTGCCGGTCGGCGCTGCGGGCGCGGCGGCAGCAGGTGCGGCGGCGGCAGGCGCCGGCGTGGCCGGTACTGCTGGCGTGACTGACGGTGTCGCTGATGCGCCCCCAAACGGCAGGAAGACGACCAGAGCGAGACAAGCGGCGAGCGGCTGCGGGCGCATGGTTTCGTATCCGGAAGACTGATTGAGCGTCCGCACGGTGGGGGCGTGACGGAACCGGACCGAGTATGCCTGCGAATTGGCGTGGAGCAAACGGGGTGAATACGCGAAGTTGAACAGACCATGACCTTTGGCGCATTGGCGACATGCATGCTCGGGTGGTTTACTTGCCTACAACACCTGTTCACGCATCCACTAGGACACGACGATGTCGCCACTCTCCTTCTTGCCCGGCCGCAGCGGAATTTGCGCCGCCGCAGTATTGATCTCCACCAGTCTGTTGTTGGGCGGCTGCAAGACCGGCGATGGGGAAGCCAAGGCCACCGAAGAAAAAAAGGCCGTCGATACCGTGCCGGTGGAAATCGCCAAGGCGGCGCGTCGCGCGGTGGCTGCCAGCTATACCGGTACCGCGGCACTGGAGCCGCGTGCGGAAGCGCAGGTGGTCGCCAAGACCTCCGGCGTGGCATTGGCGGTGATGGTGGAAGAGGGTCAGAAAGTGTCGGCCGGCCAGGCGCTGGTGCGACTGGATCCGGATCGCGCGCATCTGGCCGTTGCGCAAAGCGAAGCGCAACTACGCAAGCTGGAAAACAGCTACCGCCGCGCCACGCAATTGGTCGGTCAGCAGCTGGTGAGCGCAGCCGATGTGGATCAGCTCAAGTTCGATGTGGAAAACAGCCGCGCGCAGCACCGGCTGGCATCGCTGGAGCTGTCCTACACCACGGTGCAGGCGCCGATTTCCGGCGTGATCGCCTCGCGTTCGATCAAGACCGGCAACTTCGTGCAGATCAACACGCCTATCTTCCGCATCGTCGACGACTCGCAGCTGGAAGCCACGCTCAACGTGCCCGAGCGCGAACTGGCGACGTTGAAATCGGGCCAGCCGGTGACCTTGCTGGCCGATGCGCTGCCGGGCCAGCAGTTCGTGGGCAAGGTGGATCGCATTGCGCCGGTGGTGGATTCGGGCAGCGGCACGTTCCGTGTGGTGTGCGCCTTCGGCAAGGGCGCCGAGTCGCTGCAGCCGGGCATGTTCGGGCGCATCCGTATCGATTACGACCAGCGCAAGGATGCATTGGTGATTCCGCGCCTGGCGCTGCTCGATGATGGTGAGCCTGCGGTGTTCGTGGTGCGCAATGGCAAGGCCAGCCGCGTCCCGGTGAAACTTGGTTACGCCGAAGGCCCGTGGCTGGAAGTGCGTCAGGGTTTGAAGGAAGGCGATCAGGTGGTGACCGCCGGCAAGGTGGCACTGCGCGATGGCACTGCCGTGCAGGTGATTGGTCAGCCCGATCGCAAGCCGGTCGCGGTAGCTCCGGCTGCTGCACGCGATGAGACGCACTCATGAGCGGCCACGGCAACGTGCACGGCTCCTTGCACGACCCGCAGCTGCCAACGCCTGGCGGCGGGCTGGTGGCCTTCGCAACACGGCGGCGCGTGACCATCGCCATGATCACCGTGACCATGCTGTTGTTCGGCCTGATCGCGCTACGTAGCCTCAAGGTCAATCTGCTCCCCGACCTGAGCTACCCCACGCTCACCGTGCGCACCGAATACACCGGCGCGGCGCCGGCGGAAATCGAAACGTTGGTGACCGAACCGGTGGAAGAAGCCGTCGGCGTGGTCAAGAACCTGCGCAAGCTCAAGTCGATCTCGCGCACCGGGCAGAGCGATGTGGTGCTGGAATTCGCCTGGGGCACCAACATGGACCAGGCAGGCCTGGAAGTGCGCGACAAGATGGAAGCGCTGTCGCTGCCGCTGGAAACCAAGCCGCCGGTGCTGCTGCGCTTCAATCCATCCACCGAACCGATCATGCGGCTGGCGTTGTCGCCCAAGCAGGCCCCGGCGTCGGACGCCGATGCGATCCGTCAGCTCACCGGCCTTCGCCGCTATGCCGACGAAGACCTGAAAAAGAAGCTCGAACCGGTGGCCGGTGTGGCTGCGGTCAAGGTCGGCGGCGGGCTGGAAGACGAGATCCAGGTCGATATCGATCAGCAGAAACTGGCGCAGCTCAATCTGCCCATCGACAACGTGATCACCCGACTCAAGGAAGAGAACGTCAACATCTCCGGCGGCCGGCTGGAAGAAGGCTCGCAGCGGTATCTGGTGCGCACGGTGAACCAGTTTGTGGATCTGGACGAGATCCGCAACATGCTGGTCACCACGCAGAGCAGCAGTAGCAGCGCCGCCGATGCAGCGATGCAGCAGATGTATGCGATTGCCGCGTCCACCGGCTCGCAGGCGGCGCTGGCGGCAGCGGCGGAAGTGCAGAGCACGTCGTCGGCGTCCAGCAGCAGCATCGCCGGCGGCATGCCGGTGCGGCTGAAAGATGTGGCCGACGTGCGCCAAGGCTACAAGGAGCGCGAGGCGATCATCCGTCTGGGCGGCAAGGAAGCGGTGGAGCTGGCGATCTACAAGGAAGGCGATGCCAACACCGTGTCCACAGCGGCCGCACTGCGCGCGCGACTGGAGCAACTCAAGGCAACCGTGCCGGGCGATGTGCAGATCACCACCATCGAAGACCAGTCGCACTTCATCGAACACGCGATCAGCGATGTCAAAAAAGATGCGGTGATCGGCGGTGTGCTGGCGATCCTGATCATCTTCCTGTTCCTGCGCGACGGCTGGAGCACGTTCGTGATCAGCCTGTCGTTGCCGGTGTCGATCATCACCACGTTCTTCTTCATGGGCCAGCTTGGCTTGAGCCTCAACGTGATGTCGCTGGGCGGGCTGGCACTGGCTACCGGCCTGGTGGTGGACGATTCGATCGTGGTGCTGGAGAGCATCGCCAAGGCGCGCGAACGTGGCTTGAGCGTGCTGGATGCGGCCATCGCCGGCACCCGTGAAGTGAGCATGGCGGTGATGGCCTCCACGTTGACCACCATTGCGGTGTTCCTGCCGCTGGTGTTCGTGGAAGGCATTGCCGGGCAGCTGTTCCGCGATCAGGCGCTGACGGTGGCGATCGCCATTGCGATCTCGTTGGTGGTGTCGATGACGCTGATTCCGATGCTGAGCTCACTGAAGGGTGCGCCACCGATGGCGTTTCCGGATGAGCCGGACCACCCGGATTGGACGCCCGAACAGCGTTGGCTCAAGCCAGTGGCTGCCGGCCGTCGCGGGGCGGGGGCCAGCGTGCGCTATGCGTTCTTCGGCGGGGCGTGGGCGGTGGTCAAATTGTGGCGCGGCATCGCACGGGTGGTGTCGCCGGTGATGCGCAAGGCCAGCGACATTGCGATGGCGCCGTACGGCCGTGCCGAGCGTGGCTATCTGGCGATGTTGCCGGCAGCGTTGCGTCGGCCCGGTCTGGTACTGGGATTGGCCGCGGCCGCGTTTGTCGGCACCGTGCTGTTGGTGCCGATGCTGGGGGCGGACCTGATCCCGCAGCTGGCGCAGGATCGCTTTGAAATGACCGTGAAGCTGCCGTCCGGCACGCCGCTTGCGCAGACCGATGCACTGGTGCGCGAGCTGCAACTCGCGCACGACAAAGACCCCGGCATCGCGTCGTTGTATGGCGTGAGCGGCAGCGGCACGCGGCTGGATGCCAACCCCACCGAAAGTGGGGAGAACATCGGCAAGCTCACCGTGGTGATGGCCGGCGGCGGCAGCCCTGAAGTGGAAGCGGCGGCGACGCAGCGTTTGCGCAGCAGCATGGTCGGGCACCCCGGTGCGCAGGTGGATTTCGCACGGCCGGCGTTGTTTAGTTTCTCGACTCCGCTGGAAGTGGAATTGCGCGGTCAGGATCTGGGCGAGCTGGAGCGGGCCGGGCAAAAACTGGCCGCGATGCTGCGCGCCAACGGCCACTATGCCGACGTCAAATCGACCGTGGAAGAGGGCTTTCCGGAGATCCAGATCCGCTTCGATCAAGAGCGTGCCGGTGCACTGGGCTTGACCACGCGGCAGATCGCCGATGTCATCGTCAAGAAGGTGCGTGGAGATGTGGCCACGCGTTACAGCTTTCGCGACCGCAAGATCGATGTGCTGGTGCGTGCGCAGCACAGCGACCGCGCCAGCGTGGATGCGATCCGCCAGCTGATCGTCAATCCGGGCAGCAGTCGCCCCGTGCGCCTGGCCGCCGTGGCCGAGGTGCTGGCGACGACCGGCCCGAGCGAGATCCATCGCGCCGATCAGACCCGCGTGGCGATCGTGTCGGCCAGCCTGAAGGACATCGACCTGGGCGGTGCGGTGCGCGAAGTGGAAACGCTGGTCCGCAAGGACCCGTTGGCTGCCGGCGTCGGCATGCATATCGGCGGGCAGGGCGAGGAGCTGGCGCAGTCGGTCAAGTCGTTGTTGTTTGCGTTCGGGCTGGCGATCTTTCTGGTCTATCTGGTGATGGCGTCGCAGTTCGAATCGCTGCTGCACCCGTTCGTCATCCTGTTCACCATCCCGCTGGCGATGGTGGGCGCGGTGCTGGCGCTGCTGATGACCGGCAAGCCGGTCTCGGTGGTGGTGTTCATCGGCCTGATCCTGCTGGTGGGCCTGGTGACCAAGAACGCGATCATCCTGATCGACAAGGTCAACCAGTTGCGCGAAGAAGGCGTGCCCAAGCGCGAGGCCCTGATCGAAGGCGCACGCTCGCGTCTGCGGCCGATCGTCATGACCACGCTGTGCACCTTGTTCGGCTTCTTGCCGCTGGCGGTGGCGATGGGCGAGGGCGCGGAAGTGCGCGCACCGATGGCGATCACCGTGATTGGTGGCCTGCTGGTGTCCACGCTGCTGACCCTGCTGGTGATTCCGGTGGTGTACGACTTGCTGGATCGCCGTGCGGACGCGTACTACCTGGAGCGCGGCCGTCGCATGGCGCGTCAGCAGGCGCAGACGCGTGAAAACACCGACGGACTGGAGGCGCTATGAGCGTTGCGGCCTTCAGCATTCGTCGCCCGGTCACCACCATCATGTGCTTTGTGTCGTTGGTGGTGGTGGGCTTGATCGCCGCCTTCCGATTGCCGTTGGAGGCATTGCCGGACATCTCGGCACCGTTCCTGTTCGTGCAATTGCCCTACACCGGCTCCACGCCGGACGAGGTGGAGCGCAATCTGGTGCGGCCGGCCGAAGAAGCCTTGGCCACGATGACCGGCATCAAGCGCATGCGCTCCACCGCCACTGCCGATGGCGCCAACATCTTTATCGAGTTCTCCGATTGGGACCGCGATATCGCCATCGCCGCATCGGATGCGCGCGAGCGGCTGGATGCGATTCGCGACGAATTTCCCGACGATCTGCAGCGCTTCCATATCTTCAAATGGTCCAGTAGCGACGAGCCGGTGCTCAAGGTGCGCCTGGCCAGCCAGACCGATCTGACCGGCGCGTACGACATGCTCGACCGCGAGTTCAAGCGGCGCATCGAGCGCATTCCCGGTGTGGCGAAGGTCGAAATTTCCGGCGCCCCACCCAACGAGGTGGAGATCGCCATCGCGCCGGATCGCCTCACCGCGCACGACCTCAGCCTCAACGACCTGAGCGAGCGGCTGGGCAAGCTCAATTTCTCGGTGTCCGCCGGGCAGATCGACGACAACGGACAGCGCATTCGGGTGCAGCCCATCGGCGAGTTGCGCGACCTGCAGGAACTGCGTGATCTGGTCCTCAATGCCAAGGGGTTGCGTCTTGGCGATATCGCCGAGGTGCGCCTCAAGCCCACGCGCATGAACTACGGGCGGCGGCTGGATGGGCGCCCGGCGATCGGTCTGGATGTCTTCAAGGAGCGCAGCGCCAATCTGGTGGAAGTGTCCAAGGCCGCGCTGAAAGAGGTGGAAGACATTCGCGCCGAGCCCGCGATGCGCGACATACAGATCAAGGTCATCGACAACCAGGGCAAGGCCGTGACCTCGTCGCTGGCCGAACTCGCCGAGGCCGGGGCGGTGGGCCTGTTGTTGTCGATCACCGTGCTGTTCTTTTTTCTGCGGCATTGGCCATCGACCTTGATGGTGACGCTGGCGATCCCGATCTGCTTTGCGATCACGTTGGGCTTCATGTATTTCGTCGGCGTCACGCTCAACATCCTGACGATGATGGGCTTGCTGCTCGCGGTGGGCATGCTGGTGGACAACGCCGTGGTGGTGGTGGAAAGCATCTACCAGGAGCGCGAGCGCATGCCCGGGCAGCCGCAGCTGGCGGCATTGCTGGGCACCCGCAGCGTGGCGATTGCGCTGAGTGCAGGTACGTTGTGCCATTGCATCGTGTTCGTGCCGAATCTGTTCGGCGAAACCAACAACATCTCCATTTTCATGGCGCAGATCGCGATCACCATTTCGGTGTCGCTGTTGGCATCGTGGCTGGTGGCGATCAGCCTGATTCCGATGCTGTCGGCGCGCATGAAGACGCCGCCGATGGTGACCTCCGATCATGGCGTGATCGCCAGGCTGCAACAGCGCTATGCGCGGGTGCTTGCATGGACGCTGGCCCATCGCGGCTGGAGCGTGGCCGGGATCATCCTGGTGAGCGCCATCAGTTTGGTGCCGATGAAACTGACCAAGGTCGACATGTTCGGCGGCGATGGCGGCAACGAGGCCTTTATCCAATATCAGTGGAAGGGCTCGTACACACATGAGCAGCTGGGCGAAGAGGTCGGGCGAGTCGAGAATTACCTGGAAGCCAATCGCGAGAAATACCACATCACCCAGGTCTATTCGTGGTTCAGCGAGGTGGAAGGCAGCAGCACGACGGTGACCTTCGATGCGAGCAAGGTCAAAGACCTGCCGCCATTGCTGGAGCAGATCCGTAAGGCGTTGCCGCGTTCTGCGCGTGCCGACTACAGCATCGGCAATCAGGGCGATGGTGCTAGCGGCAACCAGGGCGTGCAGGTGCAATTGGTTGGCGACTCCACCGAGGCGCTCAAGTCGCTGGCCGATGAGGTGGTGCCGCTGCTGGCGCAACGCAAGGAGTTGCGCGACGTGCATGTGGATACCGGCGATCGCACCAGCGAGCTGGCGATCCGCGTCGATCGCGAGCGTGCTGCCGCGTTCGGTTTCAGTGCGGAGCAGGTGGCCAGTTTCGTGGGGTTGGCACTGCGCGGTACGCCGCTGCGCGAGTTCCGTCGTGGCGACAATGAAGTGCCGGTGTGGGTGCGTTTTGCTGGCGCCGAGCAAAGCAAGCCGGAAGATCTGGCCAGCTTCAGCGTACGCACCAAGGATGGCCGCAGCGTGCCGCTGCTGAGTCTGGTCGATGTGCAGATCCGCCCGGCGGCCACCCAGATCGGGCGCACCAATCGCCAGACCACGTTGACCATCAAGGCCAATCTGGCCGAAAAAATCACCGTGCCGGAAGCACGCGCGGCGATGGAAAAGCCGCTCAAGGCAATGAATTTTCCTGCCGGTTACAGCTACACCTTCGATGGCGGCAACTATCAGAACGACGGCGAAGCGATGGGCCAGATGCTGTTCAACCTGGTGATCGCGTTGGTGATGATTTATGTGGTGATGGCGGCAGTGTTCGAATCGCTGTTGTTCCCGGCCGCGATCATGAGCGGCGTGCTGTTTTCGATCTTCGGTGTGTTCTGGCTGTTCTGGATCACCGGCACCTCGTTCGGCATCATGTCCTTCATCGGCATCCTGGTGCTGATGGGCGTGGTGGTGAACAATGGCATCGTGATGATCGAGCACATCAACAATTTGCGCCGACGCGGGATGGGCCGGACGCAGGCGCTTGTGGAGGGCTCACGCGAGCGGCTGCGGCCGATCATGATGACGATGGGCACCGCGATCCTGGCGATGGTGCCGATCTCGCTGACCAGCACCACGATGTTCAGCGACGGCCCGCCGTACTTCCCGATGGCCCGCGCCATCGCCGGCGGCCTGGCGTTTTCCACCGTGGTGAGCCTGCTGTTCCTGCCGACGATCTACGCGATTCTCGACGACATGAGCAACGGCGCAGCGGCGCTGGTACGACGTGCGCGGGGTGTGCCGAAGACGACGCAGGCGAGAGCCTCGCTGGAGTCTTGAACGACCAACGATCCGTCTCAAAGCCCCTCTCCCGCCGGGAGAGGGGTTGGGGTGAGGGTACGGTTTCTCAGACTACAACCAGGCCCTCGCCTGCGAGTCGATGGCTTCGGTAAGCGGCGTCAGCGCGGCCGGGGACTGGCTCTTCGGCTCGGTCAGACATCCTGTCTGACTCGCCGCCGCGGCACATCCTTGTGCCGCTCTCCGCCAATCCCCGGCCACGCTGCCGCCTCGGCGAGTCTCTGCAACGCCTTGGTCAAGGCAAGCGAATTTTCCTTCCTGTTTTCCATGACCTGCGCGATTTTTGATGACAGCAGCAGATCAGGGATCTGCTGGGGTGTCGTGGTGCGCGGAAAACGCCACCGCTACGTAGTGCTAGAGCCTTGAACGTCATGAGCCGCCAACGCCCCTCTCCCGTCGGGAGAGGGGTTGGGGGTGAGGGTACGGTTTCTCAGAGTACGACCTAACCCTCGCCTGCGAGTCGCTGGCTTCGGTAAGCGGCGTCAGCGCGGCCGGGGACTGGCTCTTCGGCTCGGTCAGACATCCTGTCTGACTCGCCGCCGCGACACATCCTTGTGCCGCTCTCCGCCAATCCCCGGCCACGCTGCCGCCTCGGCGAGTTACTGCAACGCCTTGGTCAAGGCAAGCGAATTTTCCTTCCTGTTTTCCATGACCTGCGCGATTCTCGATGACAGCAGCAGATCAGGGATCTGCTGGGGTGTCGTGGTTCGCGGAAACGCCACCGCTACGTAGCGCTAGAGCCTCGAACGTCATGAGCCGCCTGAAGCCCCTCTCCCGTCGGGAGAGGGGTTGGGGTGAGGGTACGGTTTCTCAGAGTGCAACCAGGCCCTCGCCTGCGAGTCGATGGCTTCGGTAAGCTGCGTCAGCGCGGCCGGGAATCGGCTACTCGGCTCGGTCAGACATCCTGTCTGACTCGCCGCCGCGACACATCCTTATGCCGCTCTCCGCCAATCCCCGGCCACGCTGCCGCCTCGGCGAGTCGCCATCATGATCTTGATCAGGTAAAGCAATTTTTCAAAGCTTGGCGGGGGAGCGTACCCGACAGTAATCGCTGCTCCACGTTCCGCCAACACAGGAACATTCGAAGAGTGGTCTGCGGGCGCCGGGGCAGGACCTTACACGACAAGGATGTCGTGTAAGGTCCTGCCCCCATGGATGGGTTCACGGCGTGTCCTGCCCCGGCGCCCGCGGGCCGCTCCATGCACAAGAGAAATGCGCCAGCGAATCAGGCTTTCCTTAGCCAAATCTAAAGCGTAAAAAAACTGCGCTTGCCTCAATCATCTGAAAGCGCTAGCCAACCAGGCTTTCCTCAGCCAACCAGCTTTTGTCACCCAATCAGCTTTCCATCGCAGCCCGGCTTTGCAACGCTCTGGATGCGGCGCTCAGGACATCAACTCGCACGCACCTGCCGAACGATCGCCGCGGCCTTGGCCGAGCTTTCCTTTACCTTGTCCCATTGGCCCTGGGCCAACCAGTCCTTGGGGACCATCCACGAGCCGCCGATGCACAGCACGTTCGGCTGCGACAGAAACTCTGCTGCGTTAGCTTCGCTGATGCCGCCGGTGGGACAGAGCTTGAGCTCGGACAGCGGGCCGGCGAGGCCCTTGAGCATTTGCAGTCCGCCCACGGCAGTGGCCGGGAACAGCTTGCACACGCGAAAGCCCAGGCCCATCAGGGTCAGCAATTCGGTCGGGGTGGCTGCGCCGGGAACGGCCGGGATCGGCGCATCGGCCAGCAGGCGCGCGAGCGGAGCAGGCGTGCCCGGCGTCACCAGGAAATCCGCGCCGGCATCCACCGACTGACGCAACTGCAGTTCGCTCAGCACGGTGCCGGCGCCGATCACGATATTGGGCAGTTCGCGCTTGAGCATGGCCAGCGCTTCGATCGCGATCGGTGTGCGCAGAGTCAGCTCGATCGCGGGTAACCCGCCTTCGAGCAGCGCATCGGCCACGCGGCGCGCCTGGTCCAGCGTATCGACAGTGACCACCGGCAGGATGCCGGCGTCGCGCAGCAGTTGTTCGGCGGTGTTCTGGGTCTGGGCAATCGTCATTGCAACTCCATTAGACGGCGACCGCCGGGGCGGTCGCTGAGAGGGAAGGGGATCAGGCGTCCTTGGACTCGTGCGGCGCGGCGGCTGCGGCAGCATCTGCGCCGAGTTCGTACTCGGCGTCGTAGCTCCACAGTGCACCGTCCGGATGCGTCGGGCCGCAGGAAATCGAGATCGCGCCCTGGTCGGCCGGGCCGACGACCTGGCGGTTGATCGCAAACAGGTTGCGGCCCAGGTCGTTGCCGGCCACGGCGGTATTGGGCGCCACTTCGCGCGATGCCCATTCTTCGGCCGAGACCAGCACTTCCAGCGTGCCGGCTTCGCCGTCCAGGCGCACAATATCGCCCTCGCGGACGCGCCCGATCGGGCCGCCACGCGCGGCTTCCGGTGTCATATGGATCGCGGCGGGGAACTTGCCCGAGGCACCCGACAAACGGCCGTCAGTGACCAACGCCACGCGGCGGCCCTGGTTCTGCAGCAGGCCGAGCAGCGGTGCCATCGAATGCAGCTCCGGCATGCCGTTGGCACGCGGGCCCTGGTAACGCAGCACCACCACGAAGTCGTGCGGCAGCACGCCGGCGGCATGCAGCTTGTTGAGCACCTGCGGCGTGTCGATCACCACCGCAGGCGCTTCGATCTTGCGGTGCTGCGGCTTGACCGCCGACAGCTTGATCAGCGAGCGGCCCAGGTTGCCGCGCAGCAGGCGCAGGCCGCCTTGCGCTTCGAACGCATCGCTGACCGGGCGCGCCACGCTGTCATCGGCGGTGGTCGCGGTGCCGGGCACGTACACGACCTTCCCATCCTGCAACCGCGGCTCGTTGGCGTAGGCACGCATGCCGCCTTCGACCACGGTGGGCAGATCGTCGTGCATGTAGCCGGCGTCCATCAGCTCGCGGAAGACGAACGCGGTGCCGCCTGCAGCCTGGAAGCGATTCACGTCGGCTTCGCCGTTGGGATAGATGCGGGTCAGCAACGGCACGGTCTGCGAGATCAGGTCCATGTCGTCCCAGGTCAACACGATGCCGGCCGCACGCGCCACGGCGATCCAGTGGATGGTGTGGTTGGTCGAGCCGCCGGTCGCCATCAGCGTGACCACCGCATTGACGATGGCGCGTTCGTCGATCAAGCGACCGAACGGACGGAAGTCATCGCCCAGCGCGGAGATCGCCAAGGCGCGTGCGGTGCCCTCACGGGTCAGTGCATCGCGCAGCGGCAATTCCGGGTTGACGAACGAGGCGCCGGGCAATTGCACGCCCATCGCTTCGAGCAGCACCTGGTTGGAATTGGCGGTGCCGTAAAAGGTGCAGGTGCCAGGCGAGTGATACGACGACGCCTCGGCTTCCAGCAATTCGGCGCGGGTGGCTTCGCCGGCGGCATAGCGCTCGCGCACTTCGGCCTTTTGCTTGTTCGGGATGCCCGGCGTCATCGGGCCGGCCGGCATGAATAGCGCAGGCAGATGGCCGAACGCCAGCGCGCCGATCAACAGACCCGGCACGATCTTGTCGCACACACCCAGATACACCACGCTGTCGAACATGTCGTGGCTGAGGCCGATCGCTGCGGCTTGCGCGATGTTGTCGCGCGAAAACAGCGACAGCTCCATGCCGGCGCGGCCCTGGGTCACGCCGTCGCACATCGCCGGCACGCCACCGGCCACCTGCGCGGTGGCGCCGAGCGCACGCGCGGCATCGCGAATCAGCTGCGGGTAATGCTCGAACGGCTGGTGCGCCGACAGCATGTCGTTGTAGGCAGTGATGATGCCCAGGTTAGGCGTGGCCGCACCGCGCAGACGCGATTTGTCGGTCGGTTCGGACGCCGCAAAGCCGTGCGCAAGATTGCCGCAGCTCAGACGGCTACGGAACGGACCCTCACGCAGGGCGGCATCGAGGCCGGCCAGATACGCCGCGCGCGACGGCGCGCTGCGCTTGCGGATACGGTCGGTGACAGCTTGGATGTTCGGATGCAGGCTCATTGGCTACCGGCTATGAGAAACGGGGGGGAAGAAAGCACGCTGTTGTGTAGTTTAAATACCCGCACCTGGATGTGCGGGCTGGTGCGAGGCACTCGCATTGAAGCGGCGGTTGCGAGCGACGCACATTGCATTGGCTGTTGCGAAGTACTCACCGCGCATCCGCTTTCGCGAAGGGCTCGCAGCATCCGCCCGCACTCAACCGCACCAATGCACCCGCAAACGTGGACCGGGCTGCTGGAGCGCGACACGAATCGGGTACGCGCTGATGTCCTCGCCAGCCAGTGCGGCTTGCAGCACATCGAGCTTTTGCTTGCCGCGCAGCAGCAGCAGGCGGGTGGGAATCGCGGCAAGGCCGGTCGGCGTCAGCGTGATCCGCAGCGGCCACTGGTTCGCGCCCGGGCAACCGGTCGCGTCCAGCGATGCATACGGCTGCGGGCTGGCCAGCGCCTTGGGCAGATCGGTCGAACCGGGGAACAACGATGCGGTATGTCCGTCGCCGCCCATTCCCAGCACCGCCAGACAGGCCGGCTCGGCATGAGTGGCCTGCAGGTTGGCGGTGTGCACGCACTCGGGCAATTGCTTCCCGGGACGCACCAACGGGATGAAGGTCGCGGCCGGCGCATGAGTCAGGAAGCTGTGATTGACCAGCCACGCGTTGCTGTCCTGATCCTGCGGCGAGAGCCAACGCTCATCGACCAGGCCCACCTCCACCCGTGACCAGTCCAGCGGACGGTGCGCCAGCGATTCGTAGACCGGCGCCGGTGTAGTGCCGCCGGAGAGCAACATGCGCGCCTGCCCGCGGCGCGAAATTTCCTGTTCCAGCAGATCGGCCATTTCGCCGGCGACCGCTTCGGTCCACTCGGCCGGATCTTCGTAGCGCACCAGAGTGATGCGCGGGTTGTCCTGCAGGTTCATCGCTGCTCCCCCGGATGCTGACGCTGCGCATCCACCGCATACGCTGCGGCGCCCAACAGGCCGGCATGCGGGTGCATGACCGCCAGCGAAGGCACGCGCGACATGATCGCGGAGAACCGGCCCTTGTGCTCGAAGCGCTGGCGGAAGCCGGAGTGCTGCAGCGACTCCAGCACCTTGGGCACCAGCCCGCCGGTGAGGAACACGCCATCCCACGCACCCTGCATCAGCACCATGTCGCCAGCGATCGCACCGAAGATGGCGCAGAACAAGTCGATGGTGCGCGCCGAGCGCGGGTCGCCGGCCGCCGCACGTGCGGTGATGTCCTTGGGTTCCAGCGGGCCCGGGTCGATGCCGGCAATCTCGCTCAATGCGCGATGGATGTTGACCAGGCCGGGGCCGCAGATCAGCCGCTCGTTGGAGACCCGGCCGAACTGCTCGGAGAGGATTTCCAGCACACGAATTTCTTCCGGCGTGCCGGGCGGAAAGCTGACATGGCCGCCTTCGGTTTCCAGTGGAAAACAGCGCCCGTTACGGATAATCAGCCCACCCACGCCCAGGCCGGTACCCGGACCGATCACGCCGTAGTTGCGCGGTTGATCGATCGGCGCCGGCCGCCAGCTGGCACCGCCCACCTGCACCACATCCTGCGGACGCAGCAGGCTGATTGCCATGGCCTGCGCGGCGAAGTCGTTGATCAGGTGCAACGTGCTGAAGCCCAGCATGGCAGCGGTGCGCGACCGCGAGATCACCCACGGATGATTGGTGATGCGCGCTTCGTCGCCGTCGACGCGGCCGGCCACGGCGAACACGCCCTGGGTGGCCTGTACGCCGATCTGGTCGAGGTAGTACCGCGCGGCTTCACCGAGCGAAGCGAACTCCACCACCGCGAATTCGCGCGAGGTGTCATCCAGCAACGGGACCGATGCATCGACATCGGCCAGCGCGAACCGCGCGTTGGTTCCGCCGATATCGGCAACCAGCACCGGTTTGGAAGGAGCGGTCATGCGGTGTTTCCCTGTGCGTCGGTGGCAGGAGGCAGGAACGGTGCGGCAGTGTCCGGGCCCCAGCTACCGGCGGGGTAGGGCTGCAGCGGCAAGGCTGCGTCTTTCCAGGCATCGCTGACGCTGTCGATCCAGGACCAGGCAGCCTTGACCTCGTCGTCGCGCACGAACAGTGCCGGGTTGCCGTTGAAGGCATCCACGAACAGCCGCTCGTAAGCGATGCGACGGTGCAGGCCGGTCGGCACCGACAATTCCAGTTCCAGTGGTTGCAGCTCGATCGCGCCCCATTCCGGGCCGGCCAGGCTGCTCATTAGGCCGAGCTCGATGTTTTCCTGCGGCTGCAGCTGGAAGGTCAGGCGGTTGGGCACCGCGTTCTGGCGGTCCGGGCGTTCGAACAACCAGTGCGTCACCGGCTTGAGCGTGACCACGATGCGGGTGGAACGCTCGGCCAGCCGCTTGCCGGTGCACAGATGGAACGGCACGCCGGCCCAGCGCCAGTTGTCGATATGCGCGGTGACCGCGACGAAGGTTTCCACGTCGCTGCCTTCCGGCGGGTGATAGGCCTGCGCCGGCTGGCCGTTGATGGTGCCGGCGGTGTAACGACCGCGCACGCTGTCGTGCGCGGCGTGTTCGGCGGTCATCGGGCGCAGCGCACGCAGCACCTTGACCTTCTCGTCGCGGATGCGGTCGGCTTCCAGCGACGCCGGCGGCTCCATCGCCACCAGACACAGCAGCTGCAGGATATGGCTCTGCACCATGTCGCGCAGTGCGCCGGAGCGGGCGTAATACGCATCGCGTCCGTCCACGCCCTCGCTTTCGGCGACCAGGATCTGCACCGATTCGATGTAGGTCCGGTTCCAGACTGCTTCGAGCAGCGTATTGCCGAAGCGCAGCGCGATCAGGTTCTGCACCGCCGCCTTGCCCAGGTAATGGTCCAGGCGGAACACGCGGTCTTCGTCGATCAGCGCGCCGATCGACTGCAGGATCTCGCGAGCGCTATCGGAGTCGTGGCCGATCGGCTTTTCCAGCATCAGCTGGTGCGGTGCAGCCAAGGCGCCGCCCAGGGCCAGGCCCTGGCAGGTGCTGATGTACAGCCCCGGTGGGATCGCCAGATAGCTCACGATCTGGCGGCTGGCCAGCTCGCGGACTGCATCGGCTACCGATTCGGCATTGCGCAGGTCCACCGAGCGGTAATCCACGCGCTGCAGCAGCGTCTGGATCTGCTCCGGGGTGGCAATCGGCAGTGCTTCGGTCAGGCGTGGCCGTAACACTTCACGGAAAGCCTCGGTATCGTGCGGCGACAATGCCAGCGCACGGATACGGAAGTCCTCCGGCAGCAGGCCGTCGACGAACAGGCGCAGCAGGGACGGAAAGAGATAGCGCTGGGCGAGATCGCCGGTAGCGCCGAACAGGATCAGGGTGTTGTGCATGGACCGAGTTTCAGATTCTGGAGACATCGTTATCAGCAGTTTCGCGAAAAGGCGCCGGACAGCCGGCGGTCGGTACGTCTGTTCCTGAGCGACACTTGCGTGCGCGCAGCGGGGGATGGACGGCGACGCCCAATCCCCGATTGTTGCAGCAACTGGTGGTCAGCGGTTAGCGCCTGGGCGGCATACCTGCACCTGCGTGGCGGAATGCCCGCTCGCGCAATGCAGGTAACGTCGCCGGAAACGGCGGCGTTGGTCGGTAGCGGCATGGTCCCTCCCGAGATCGATGTTGCCATGTGAAAACGATTACATGTCAGAATAAACCAATGCATTCGTTTGCAGGAGATTTCCTCGCAAACGGGTCGGTCGTCATTGCCATCGGGAGGGCCGAGGGCAGGGCGCATACAAACGTTGAGGCCGAACGATGGCGAAAGTGCAGTTGGAAGGTGTCCGCAAGGTCTATGAAAACGGCCAGGTGGCGGTGCAGGGCGCAAGCTTCGAGGTGGCCGATGGCGAGCTGATGGTGCTGGTCGGGCCGTCCGGCTGCGGCAAGTCGACGCTGTTGCGCATGATCGCCGGGCTCGAGGACATCAGCGCGGGCACGCTCAAGATCGGCGAACGCGTCGTCAATGACGTGGCGCCGAAGGACCGCGACATCGCCATGGTGTTCCAGAGCTATGCGCTCTACCCGCACATGACCGTGGCGGAAAATCTGGCCTTCGGGCTCAAGCTGCGTGGTCACCCGAAGCAGGTCATCGCCGAGCGCGTCAATAACGCCGCCGAACTGCTGGGCCTGACCCCGATGCTCGACAAGCTGCCCAAGGCGATGTCCGGTGGCCAGCGTCAGCGTGTGGCGCTCGGGCGGGCGATGGTGCGCGAATCGTCGGTATTCCTGCTCGACGAACCGCTGTCCAATCTGGACGCCAAGTTGCGCCACAGCGTGCGCACCGAGATCGCGCAGCTGCATCGCAAGCTCGGCACCACCATGATCTACGTCACCCACGATCAGGTCGAAGCGATGACCCTCGGTCAGCGCATCGTGGTGCTCAAGGACGGCGTGATTCAGCAGATCGACAGCCCGATGGCGCTGTACGACCGTCCGGCCAACCTGTTTGTTGCCGGTTTCCTGGGCAGCCCGGCGATGAATATGCTGCAGGGACGGCTGGATGAGCAGGATGGCCTGCATCTCGTCATGGTCGACGGCTGGCGGGTGCCGCTGGGCGCCGCGCAGGTCGATCGCCGCTGGTTCGGTCAGGACGTGATCGTCGGCGTGCGCCCCGAGCATCTGCAGCCGTCCAGCGATGCGCAGTTGGGCTTCGATGCGCAGGTGGAGGTCATCGAGCCGGTCGGCAACGAGATCTTCCTCAACCTTGATCGCGGCGGGCAGCCGCTGGTGATCCGCGTCGCGCCGCAGGCGCTGCCAGTGGTCGGGCAGCCTCTCCGCCTGGCATTGCGCAGCGATGCCCTGCATTTCTTCGACCCGGCAACCGGGCAGCGGCTGGAGCCGGCTTAACGCTCCAGCCCGGACAAGATGGCAAGCGGGCGCGCGGGGTGCGCGCCGGCTTGCAGGGTGGTGCTGGCGTCCACGGTCAATCCCAGTGGCAAGACCGCCAGCGCCAGATCGCCGGCAACGCTGACCACCGTGCCAATGGCTGCACCGTCCAGTTCGACGCTATCGCCCGCCTGGGCAGCGGCTTCAGTCTCCAACAGTTGCAACGCACGCTTGGCCTTGCCCAGAAAATGCGTGCGCGCAACGATCTCCTGACCCGGGTAGCAGCCCTTCTTGACGCTGAAGGCCTGCAGGCGGTCCAGCGCCAGTTGCTGCGGCGTCCATTGTTCGCGCTGCGCATCCGGCAGGCGAACCAGACCTAGTTGCAGATCCGCGCGGCGCCATTGCGCGTCGATGCTGGGCAATTCGATAGGCGCGGCCAATGCGTCGTCGCTGAAAAGCAAGAGCGTGCGTGGCAGGGCGGCGACGCCCATATCCAGCGCGATACGCAGCGTTCCGATCTCGGTATGTGCGCCTCGCGCATGCTCTGGCGCTGCGAAACCGCCATACGCAAGCAGCGCGGCCGCGTTGATTTTCAGCTTGCGTCGGAACACGAAACGGCCGAGTTGCGCGGCGATTTCGGCCGCGTTGCCGTCCGGCAACACCATCAGCAACTGCGCGTCGTCCTCACGCAGGAGTGCGAAGATGGCGATCACGCGCCCCTTCGCCGTCAACCACGCATTCCATTGCCACTGCCCGATCGCCAGCGCCTGGACGTCATTGGCGAATTGGGCATGCGCGAACGACACTGCATCCGTCCCGACCAGTCGGACGTATTGCATATCGTGCAGGGAGCCAAAACCCTGTGGAATAAGATTCAGGTTGTCAGCCATGGAGGGGGAGGACTAAAATCGCAACGTTGTGAGACCACTATGATAGGCCATCCAACCCCCACCCCAGCGCTGGATTCCGAGACGCAGCCTTCCCCTCAGGAGCAGATTCCCGAGAAGAAGCCACTGCCGAAGGAGATTGGTGGACGCGACGGCCCCGAGCCAACGCGCTACGGCGACTGGGAAAAAAATGGACGCTGCATCGATTTTTGAGCAGCTTTTAGCCACAGCGGCCTAGTGCCGCCCAGCCGAGAAAACGAGCCCAGCGAATGGCGATCCGCGAACGTCCCACTTCTCCACATCTGCAGGTCTACCGCTGGCAGATCCAGATGGCAACCTCGATCCTGCATCGAGCTACCGGCGTCATCCTTTCCGGAGGCGCGCTGGTCATCGCCGTCTCGCTGCTCTTGCTGATGCTAGGTGAGGACCACTGGAATTGTCTGACCCAGCATCTGGGCGCCTGGTACGGCCAGTTGTTCCTGTTCGCTTGGTCATGGGCTTTTACCTATCACCTGGCCAACGGCATCCGCCACATCGTCCAGGACTTCGGCCGCGGCTTCAGCATTCCTGCCTTTATCCGCAGCAGCTGGACCTCGGTGATCGCCAGCCTGGTGCTGACTGCTGCGATCTGGGCGTATGTCCTGACTGGAGCTTCCGCATGAGCCGCTATCGCACCCCGTTGAAAAATGTGCGTGGTCTGGGCGCGGCCAAGACCGGTACCGAACATTTCGTGATGCAGCGTCTGACCGCGACAGCGCTGGTCGTGCTGGCGATCTGGTTCGTGGCATTCGTGCTGAGCCTGCTCGGTTCCGACTACACGACTGCGGTCACTGCGGTGTCCAAGCCGTGGAACGCGGTGTTGCTGGTCGGGTTCCTGGTGGCGATGTTCTGGCATGCGCAGCTTGGCCTGCAGGTCGTGCTCGAGGACTACATCCACAACTCGTTGCTGGCGCTGGCGTTGCAGACGACGGTGAAGTTCATCGCCGTGCTTGGCGCGATCGTCAGCATTTTCGCAGTGGCGCGCATCGCGCTGGGCGGTGCCTGAGTCATCGGGCACACAGAACAGGAATCCAGATTAGATGTCCGCTTACAAGATCACTGAACACAAGTACGACATGGTCGTGGTGGGTGCCGGCGGCGCCGGCCTGCGTGCCACGTTCGGCTTGGCCCAGAAAGGCCTGCAGACGGTCTGCCTGACCAAGGTCTTCCCGACCCGGTCGCACACCGTGGCGGCGCAGGGCGGTATTTCCGCCGCGCTCGGCAACATGGGCGAAGACGATTGGCGCTACCACTTCTACGACACCATCAAGGGCTCCGATTGGCTGGGCGACCAGGACGCAATCGAGTACATGTGTCGCGAAGCGATTCCGGCCATCATCGAGCTGGAACACTACGGCGTGCCGTTCTCGCGTACCGAAGAGGGCAAGATCTATCAGCGCCCGTTCGGTGGCATGACCACCAAGTACGGCGAAGGCCCGTCGGCGCAGCGCACCTGCGCGGCAGCCGACCGTACCGGCCACGCCATGCTGCATACCCTGTATCAGCAGTCGCTCGCCCATAACGCGCGTTTCATGATCGAGTACTTCGCACTCGACCTGATCTTCGACGAAGAGGGTGTCTGCCGCGGCGTGCTGGCGCTCGACATGGCCGAAGGTTCGTTGCATCTGTTCCGCGCCCACGGCGTGGTGCTGGCCACCGGCGGCTATGGCCGTGCCTACTTCAGCGCCACCTCCGCTCACACCTGTACCGGTGACGGCGGCGGCCTGGTGATGCGTGCCGGCCTGCCGGTGCAGGACATGGAGTTTGTGCAGTTCCATCCCACCGGCATTTACGGTGCGGGCTGCCTGATCACCGAAGGCGTTCGCGGCGAAGGTGGCATTCTGCGCAACAGTAACGGCGAGCGCTTCATGGAGCGCTATGCACCGCATTACAAGGATCTGGCCTCGCGCGACGTGGTGTCGCGCTCGATGACCGTGGAAATCCGCGAAGGCCGCGGCGTCGGCGAGCACAAGGATCACATCCTGCTCGACCTGACCCACCTCGGCCCGGAAGTCATCAACGAAAAGCTCCCCGGAATCGCCGAAAGCGCCCACATCTTTGCCGGTGTGGACGTGACCAAGCAGCCGATCCCGGTGCTGCCGACCGTGCACTACAACATGGGCGGCATTCCGACCAATTTCTACGGCGAAGTCGTGCGCAAGCAGGGCGACGACCCGGATGCGGTGGTGCCCGGCCTGTACGCGATCGGCGAAGCCGCCTGCGTGTCGGTGCACGGTGCCAACCGTCTGGGTTCCAACTCGTTGCTGGATCTGGTGGTGTTCGGCCGTGCGGTGGCAAACCGCTGCGCCGAGACGGTCAAGCCCAACCAGCCGCACAAGACGTTGCCGTCCGATGCCTGCGACAAGGCGCTGGGCCTGCTGGACAAGTTGCGCTATGCCAACGGCTCCACGCCGACCTCGGTGATCCGCGACAACATGCAGCGCACCATGCAATCCGACGCTGCGGTGTTCCGCACCAGCAAGACGTTGAAAGAAGGCGTGGACAAGATGGCCGAGATTTTCGCCACCTTCGAAGACGTCAAGGTGTCCGACCGCTCGCTGGTGTGGAACTCGGATCTGATCGAGACCTACGAATTGAACAACCTGCTGCTCAATGCAGTGGCGACGATCAATTCGGCCGAGCAGCGCAAGGAAAGCCGCGGCGCGCATTCGCATGAAGACTTCCCGGACCGCGACGACGTCAACTGGCAGAAGCACACGCTGGTCACCGTCGACGACAAGGGCAAGTGCGAGTTCGAATATCGCCCGGTGCACATGTACACGCTGAGTCAGGATGTGGATGTCGTCCCGCCGAAGCCGCGCGTTTACTGATCGATGCGCATGCAACACGCCTTCGCTGCAGTGAAGCCAGCCGCCGGGTTGTCCTGGCGTGGCGGTAATTACTTGCAGCGGGCGGGGCGTTTCATCACGCAGGGGCAGCGCCGGCAATACGCCGGTCGTTGCACCGCCGCTTCGGTGGCGGCATCCATCGTTTTTACCTTCATGCGCACGGTGCGGCTGTCGTTCGCACCGCGCATCGCCTGAGCCAACGAGAGCAGCTATGGCAGAGTTCACCCTCCCCAAGAATTCAAAGATCGGCAAGGGTAAGCATTACCCTGCGCAGGGCGCCAAGAACACGCGCACCTTCAAGGTCTACCGCTGGGATCCGGATGGCGACGCCAACCCGCGCACCGACAGCTACGAGATCGATCTCGACAAGTGCGGCCCGATGGTGTTGGACGCACTGATCAAGATCAAGAACGAGATCGACCCGACCCTCACCTTCCGTCGTTCGTGCCGCGAGGGCATCTGCGGCTCGTGTGCGATGAACATCGACGGCACCAATACGCTGGCATGCACCAAGGCGATCGATGCCTGCGGCAAGGCCGAAGTGCCGATCTACCCGCTGCCGCACATGGATGTGATCAAGGATCTGGTCCCGGACCTGACCCATTTCTACGCGCAGTACGCGTCGATCAAGCCGTGGATCCGCACTCAGACGCCAGCGCCGCCGGATCGCGAACGCCTGCAATCGCCGGAAGACCGCAAGAAGCTCGACGGCTTGTACGAGTGCATCCTTTGCGCGTGCTGCTCGACCAGCTGCCCGAGCTACTGGTGGAATGGCGAACGTTACCTGGGCCCGGCGATCCTGCTGCAGGCGTACCGCTGGATCGTCGACTCGCGCGATGAAGACACCGGCGCACGTCTGGACGATCTGGAAGACCCGTTCAAGTTGTATCGCTGCCATACCATCATGAATTGCGCACGGACCTGCCCGAAGGGCCTGAATCCTGCGCTGGCGATTGCCGAGATCAAGAAGTTGATGATGGCGCGTCGCGCCTGATCGCAAGGCACAGAGGTCTCGCGTTTGCGGGATGTGGTTCGCAGCGGCACCGGCCTGATGGTCAGGTGCCGCTGTCGTTTTCGCCCCCGCCGCAGGGTAGGGTGGAGAGAGAGATGGACGAAGAAACCTTGTTGAAAAAGCTGCGCTGGCGTTGCCGGCGTGGCATGCGTGAGCTGGATCAGCTGTTCGGGCGCTATCTGGATCAGCGCTGGGCGCAGGCTTCCGAGTCAGAGCGCGCGGTTTTCCTACAGTTGCTGGATTGCGAAGACGATAAGTTGTGGCGCTGGTTCATGGGTTACGAGGCTTGCCCGGATGTCGCCAATGCCGCACTCATCGCCGATATTCGCGCCTTGCCGGCTTGAATGGCGGCCCTCGCGCGGGCTTGTTTGCGCACTGAGCCTGCTCGCCGTGCTGGCACTGTGCGCCGTCTGGCGTAGCGGTGTGCCGGCTTGGTTGGCTGTCATGTTGTCCATCGGCGTAGCGGTATCGGTCGGAAGATCGCTGTGGCTGCTGTTGCGTTCGCCACTGCGGCAGTTGGTGGTGCCGTGGGGCGAGAGCCCCGCCAGCATTGACGGCACCCAGGTGCAGAACCTGCAGGTTGCCTGGCGCGGGCCGATTGCGGTGGTGTCATGGACCCGGCTGGATGCGCGCCGTGAGCGCCTGCATTTCTGGCCGGATACCTTGCCGGCGCCGCAACGACGTGAACTGCGTCTGGCCGCCCAGGCACACGCGATTTCGTCCGGGCGTCCGCAAGTGTCACCATAGCGTCCCTTTTCTGGTTGAACCGCATGTTCAAACCTATCCCGGTTGCCATCGGCTTGCGCTACCTGCGTGCCAAGCGGCGCAATGGCTTCATCTCGTTTATCTCGATGGCATCGATCCTGGGCATCGCCCTGGGCGTCACCGTGCTGATCACCACGTTGGCAGTGATGAGCGGTTTTCAGAAAGAAATCCGTGACCGTCTGTTGCAGATGGCCGCGCACGCCACCGTCAGCGCCGAAGGTGCGCCGATGCGCGACTGGCAGCATGCGGTCGAGGTCGCCATGGCTGACCCGCGCGTTGCCGGCGCCGCACCGTATATCGAAACCGAATCGCTGCTGCAGGGCCCGCGCAAGCAGCCGGCCATCGTGCGTGGCATCGTTCCTGCCGAAGAGAACAAGGTGTCGGTGCTGGCCAAGAAGATGCAGCAGGGCTCGGTCGATAGCCTGACCCCGGGTTCCTACAACATCGTCATCGGCAAGGAGCTGGCGCTGTGGTTGGGCGTGGATGTGGGCGACAGCATCGTTGTCTTGCTCAGCGACACGCAGGCCACGCCGCTCGGCGCGATGCCGCGGCTCAAGCGCTTCACCGTCAGCGGGATTTTCGAAGCCGGCTATAACGAGATCGATCGCGGCCTTGCCGTGGTCAACATGCAGGATCTGGGGCGGGTCTTGCGCATGGATGGCGTCACCGGCGTGCGGCTGCGCCTGCACGACATGGATCAGGCCTGGAACGTCGCGCGCGATCTGGCGCTGAAGTTGCACGGCCCGTACCGGGTGAGCGACTGGACCCAGGAAAACGCCAATCTCTATCACTCGTTGAAGATGGAAAAGACCGTGATGGGCATCCTGCTGTCGCTGATCGTGGCGATGGGTGCGTTCAATCTGGTGTCGTCGCAAGTGATGCTGGTGACCGACAAGCAGGCCGACATCGCGATCCTGCGGACGCTGGGCTTGTCGCCTGGCGGAGTGATGCAGGTGTTCATGGTGCAGGGCTCGTTGATCGGCTTTATGGGCACGATCATGGGGGTGATCGGCGGCATCGTGCTGACGCTCAATCTGGAGCGCATCCTCGGCCTGATCGAGGCGATCTTCAGCGTCAAACTGCTGCCCGAAGATGTGTACTACATCACTGGCCTGCCCACCGACATGCAAACCCAGGATGTTGTGGTGATCACCTTGGTGGCCTTGGTGATGAGTTTCCTGGCGACCTTGTACCCGGCGTGGCGCGCCTCGCGCACCCAGCCGGCGGAGGCGTTGCGTTATGAATGAGATCCTGGAATCGCGCGTGCAGAAGTCAGCTCCAGCAGATGTGGTAATCCGCGCCGAGGCGCTGGCCAAGACCTACGCCGAAGGCAAGATGCGCACGCCGGTGTTTGATGGTCTGGACCTGTCGGTGGCGACCGGCGAGACGGTGGCGATCGTCGGCGCGTCCGGCGCGGGCAAGAGTACGTTGCTGCATCTGCTCGGCGGGCTGGATATTCCGACGTCGGGCGAGGTGTATGTCGCTGGCAGGCGCATGTCGGCGCTGTCCGATGGCGAGCGCGGCAGGCTGCGTAACCAGGCGCTGGGCTTCGTGTACCAGTTCCATCATCTGCTGCCGGAATTCACCGCGCTGGAAAACGTGATGATGCCGGTGCTGCTGTCAGGCAAGGAGGTGGCGGTGGCGCGTGGGCAGGCATTGCAGTTGCTGGAATCGGTCGGGCTCGGCCATCGCATCGAGCACAAGCCCAGCGAGCTGTCCGGCGGCGAGCGGCAGCGCTGTGCGGTGGCGCGTGCGCTGGTGAACAAGCCGGGATGCGTGCTGGGCGACGAGCCCACCGGCAATCTCGACGACAAGACCGCTGGCACCGTGTTCGAGCTGATGTTGGAACTCAACCGCGCGCAGCGCACCAGCCTGGTGTTGGTCACCCACGACCGCAGCCTGGCGCGTCGTCTGGATCGCGTGCTGGAACTGCATCAAGGCAAGCTGCGCGAGCTGGCACCCTCGGCAGCGTGAGTGCTTGCGATGCGACCGGGTTGCCGGTCGTGTCGCGCAATAAAGTGGGCGTAGCTCTTGCGATATGCCACTGCGGGCAGGATGCGCAGTGCTTTCCTTTGGTGCGTCGCTCGCTTGGTGCGATGTCCAGAGCGCAGCTCTAGAAGCGGCTAACAAAGCCTAGCGAGCAGTTATCAGGTGGGTCTGGCAGGGTGCGCAGGTGCCGGAATGTAAGAGTGAACATGCTGCACCGAGCACCGAGCACCGAGCACCGAGCACCGGCCACGCCAGCCTGGCCGCTGCACAGTCCTTTTGTCAGTTGCTCTAAATCCCTGGACTCCACGTTTATCCACATCGCTGCAGGCCATTACGACCTGCAGCGATGCGGTGGCATTACTCAAGGAATGATGCGCAGTGCCCGCAACCGGGTGAATAGCTCGAAGAACGAGGCGCGGCTGTCGTAGAAGTCAACAAAGCCCAGTTCGCGGCTCTTGGTCATGTCGTTGACGCACTCGATCTCGCGGCCCAGGTCGGCATCGGTATGCCACCACGAGGCCAGACGATTGACGTCCGACTCGACCAGATTGTGCTGCGCGGCCAGTTCGGCCCATAGCGCCGGCGCGGTTTCGGTCAAGCGCGCTTCCAACGGCTGCGGCGTGTCGGGGCAGGGGGCGGCATCGAGGTCGAAGAACGCGGCGATCTCGCCCCACATCCAGCGCCAGCGGAACACATCGCCATTGACGGTATTGAATGCCTGGTTGCGCGCCGCCGGGCTGAGACCTGCCCAGGCCAGCTGATGGCCGAGCAGGCCGGCGTCGGTCAGATCGGTGAGGCTGTTCCACTGCGCCTGCGAACCTGGAAACACGAACGGCTGGCCGGTGTGCTTGCACAGCGATGCGTAGACCGCCAACGTCACGCCCATGTTCATCGCATTGCTGCCATTGGCCATGCCGATCATGGTGTGCGAGCGATGCACGCTCCATCCGAAACCGTGACGCTCGGCATGCGCGAACAGCAGGTCTTCGAGCGTGTAGTAGAAGTTTTCGCCCGGCTGACGCGGCTCGCTTTCGCGGAACGGCGTTTCAGCCTTGCCGCTGCCGTAGTTTTCGAACGCGCCCAGATAGTGCTTGGTGCCGGTGACCAGCGCCATGTGCTGCAGCGGCGCGTCGCTCAACGCATCGCACAGGTGCCGCATCATCGCGCCGTTGGCCTCGACGTTCTCGCGTTCAGTGTCGCGACGTGTCCAGGTACAGAAAAAGACGTGGGTGATCGGCAGACCGCGCAGCGCGCTGTTGGTGCTGTCGGCGTCCAGCAGATCGGCGGCGACAGGAATGACGCCGTCATGCGGCAGCGGGCGACGCGCCAGGCCGTAAACGGTCCAACCGTCGGCTACCAGCACGTTGGCGAGGTTATAGCCGGAGATGCCGGTCACGCCGACAATCAATGCAATGCCTTTACGCATGTGGGGGAACTCCTCAAAGACAGCGTCGAACATAGCGCTTCGGTCATGAAATCGAGGCGAATGCAGCACTAGGTGCCCGGCTGGACTCATCGGACGTTGGCTGCGTCAGCTGCACCTGATCGATCTACCTGGTTCGACGGGTTCGCCTCGACCAACGGATGCCCAGGCCCCGGTGCGTACTCGAGCGATCCGATCCCTGGACTGCAGCAGTGACCGGCATTGGCGATACGCGAACGTTGCCGGTGGGCATTCGCGCCGAACAACGGCATGCCGGCAATGCGCTACAGCAGATCCGGTGTCTCCCTACGGTCTTGCGCGCACATCACCGCTGCCGTCAGTCGATGGGGTGGCCTAGCGTTGTTTCCTGGATCAGGACGATCAGGAGCATGGGCGCCCCTATGGATGTGGATGTGTCGGCACATGCGGCGCCGCTGCCGCGTCTTGCATCGGCAGTGCCGGTCGCAGTCGCGTTGCTGCTGGGTGTGGTCATTTGTGCATGGTCGCCAGCGCTACTGCCGCAGGCGCTGTATGCCGCCTGCCTGTTCGCGGGTGTGCTGGGCATCGCGCTGACCCTGTGGCTGCACCCGCAGCGACCTGTGTGGATGCTGGTGCTTGCAACGGCTGCGGTGGGCTTCGGGTTGACCGGCTGGCAAGCCGCCCAGGTAGTGCAGTCGCAACTGCTACCGCGTGACGAAGCGCGCGAGATTACCGTGCTTGGCCGCATTGTCGGGCTGCCGGTGGCCGAACAACGGCGTACGCGCTTCCAGTTGCGCGTCGATCACCATCTAACGCAGCCGGCGGCCCTGCGCGGCAAGCTGTTGCAACTGGCGTGGTACGACCCCTTCGGCGCCGAACAGATCGGGCCGCGTGCTGCACTGCGTGCCGGGGCGGGCTGGCAACTGCAGCTCAAGCTTCGCGCACCGCGCGGTCTGCGTAATCCGGGTGGGTTCGATGCGGAGCGTCAGGCGTTGGCGCAGCGCCTTGCAGCCACCGGGTATGTGCGCGACCTCGGCGCTGCGCGCGAGGTTGCCGCCCCGCGTGGCGTGGATGCCTGGCGCGACCGGATGTCGCTACGAATTGCCGAACAGGTCTCCGGGCCTTCCGCGCCTTACCTGCGTGCACTTGCGTTGGGCGACACGCGCGGACTGGACGACGCGGCATGGGCGACTCTGCGCGCGACCGGGCTCAGCCATCTGATCGCCATCTCGGGATTTCATGTCGGCCTGGTTGCCGCGTTCTTTGCATTGGCGGTGGCCGGCGTGTGGCGATGGCGGCCGGGCCTGAGCTTGCTGATGCCGCGCGTCCACGCCGCAGCCATCGCCGCGCTGCTCGGCGCGGTTGCGTACGCAGTGTTGGCAGGGCTGGCGCTGCCCACGGTCCGCACCGTGCTGATGATCGCCGTCGTCGCACTGGCGCGGGTCGCGCGGCGACGCGCCACAACCGCGCAGATTCTCGCGCTGGCCTTGCTTGCAGTGCTGGTATGGGACCCGCTGAGCGTGCTGGTGGCTGGCTTCTGGCTCAGTTTTGCCGGTGTCGCCTGGCTGGTGTGGTGCCTGCCCGCAGATGACCGGAGCATTCTGCGCGGCTTCCTGTCCGCGCAGACCGTCGCCACCGTCGGCTTGCTGCCGCTGACGGTCAGTTTGTTTGGACAAGCATCGCTGGTGGGGCCGTTGGCCAATCTTGTCGCCATTCCCTGGTGGACCTTTGTGGTGGTGCCGCTGTGTCTGCTGGGAACGGCGCTCGAGGCACTGCATGCCGGTGCGGGCGTTTGGGCGTGGCACTTGGCGGGCTGGTGCTTCGAACTCACCTGGCCGGGGTTTGTCTGGCTTGGGCAGACCACGCTGGCGTTTTGGTGGGTGCCCGAATCCGATGCCTTTGCGCTGATCGCAGCGCTATTGGGGGCGTTCTGGCTATTGCTGCCGCGAGACACGCCGGGCAAGGCCATGGCGGTGCTGCTGTGGCTACCGCTGCTATGGCCGGATCGCGCCTTGCCCGGTGCTGGCGAAGCCGATCTGCAGGTGCTGGATGTGGGGCAGGGTCTTGCAGTGTTGGTGCGTACGCAACGGCACGCGCTGCTGTTCGATACCGGCCCCGCAGTGCGCGATGGTTTCGACGCCGGTGAGCGCGTGGTGCTGCCCGCCCTGCGTGCGCTTGGGGTACGCCAACTGGATGCACTCGTGCTCAGTCATGCCGATGCCGATCATGCCGGTGGCTACGCAGCAGTGCGTGCAGGGCTGCCGGTCGCGATGACGTCTGCGCCCCCGGGCGCGCCGCTGGACGTCAGTGCGCGCTGTCAGGCCGGCCAGCAGTGGGAGTGGGATGGCGTGCGCTTTCGCTTTCTGCATCCAGGTGAGGATTTCCCGTACCTGCGCAATCAGTCCAGCTGCGTGCTGCGGGTCGAGACGCGGCATGCCAGTGCGCTGTTGCCGGGGGATATCGACGAACTCATCGAGCATCGCTTGATGCGCGAGCAGGTTGCAGGGCTGCGTGCCGATGTGGTCGTGGTGCCGCACCATGGCAGCGCAGATGGTTCGCATGCCGGCTTCATTGCCGCCACGGGCGCGCGGCTGGCGCTGGTGTCCTCCGGGCATGGCAACCGTTTTGGCCATCCCCGCACACAAGTAGTTCAGCGCTGGCAAGGCAGTGGCGCGGAATTGCTCGACACTGCCCAGTCCGGTGCGATCAGGGTCTGGCTGGGCGCGGACGGCCTGCAGGTGCGAGAGCGAAGGCGTTGGCAACCACGTCTGTGGGATGCTGCGGAACGGCGGCGGTCGACTGCTATCCTATCGGCCAGCGAACAGGCGGCCGCGTTGCCGGAGGAATCGAATCGTGTTGGAGCTGGTCAAAGCGGGCGGTTGGCCGATGGTGCCGTTGCTGTTGCTGGGCGTGATCGCCCTGGCGATCGTGCTGGAGCGTCTGTGGACGTTGCGCCGCAACGAGGTGACGCCGCCCGGGCTGGGCGAAGAGGTCCGTAACTGGGCCGCGCGCGGCCAGCTGGATCCCACCCATATCGAGTCGCTACGGCGCAATTCACCACTGGGTGCGCTACTGGCTGCTGCACTGGATGTCCGTGGCCGTCCGCGCGATCTGGTCCGTGAACGCATCGAAGACACCGGTCGCCACGTGGTGCATCGCATGGAGCGCTATCTGAACGCGCTGGGCACCATCGCATCGGCCGGCCCGTTACTGGGTTTGCTCGGCACGGTGGTCGGCATGATCCAGATGTTCCTGGGCATCCTCGATCACGGCGTGGGCGATGTGAACCAGCTGGCCGGTGGTATCGGCAAAGCGCTGGTGTGTACCGCCACCGGCATGATCATCGCGGTGCCTGCGCTGATGGCGCATCGTTTCTTCAAGGGGCGCATTGCCGGCTACATCATCGAGATGGAGCAGGAGGCCACGCTGTTGCTGGACACCATGGATGGCCGGGGGGGTCCGGCGTCCGCAGCGCCGGCAGCGGCGGGCAGCAAGCCTGTCATGGCAAAGGGCTGACGGATGCGCATCGGCAGCGACCGAAGCCAGGACGAGCCGCAGATCGACCTGGTGCCATTGATTGACGTCATTCTCGTCCTCATCATCTTCTTCGTGGTGACCACGACCTTCGACGCACGCTCGACGCTGCAGCTGCAGTTGCCGACCGCCAGTGACCAGAACACCAGCGCGCCGCCGCGTTCGCTCAGCGTGCTGGTCAATGCCGACGGGCATTACTTCATCAACGACCAGGAAGTGTTGCGCTCGGACGTGGACTCGCTGAAGCAGACCATCGCTCAGATCGCCGGCGACGACCGCGAGCAGACGGTACTGATGCGCGCCGATGCGCGTACCCCGTATCAGGCCGTGGTCACTGCGCAGGATGCGTTGGGACAACTCGGCTTCCGGCGTATTGCCATTGCGACTGCACCTCAGACCGGCACTGCCGGCAAAACACGCAATAACGGAACCCGCCAGTGACCAACTCCAACGACCGCCCGGCGCCAGTGTCGTCCTGGCGCACGTACCGTCGCCTGTTGGCCTTCGCCAAGCCGTACCGGCTGTTGCTGATCGCTGCGCTGATTGCCGCGTTGGTCGAAGCCGCCGGCACCACCGGCTTTCTGGCGTTGATGAAGCCGATCACCGACGAAACGTTCATCTACAAGAACGCCGACGTCAGCCGCTGGCTGCCGGTGCAGATCATCCTGCTGTTTGTGGTACGTGGCATTGCCGGCTACATCACCGACATGGCAATGGGTAAATCCGCACGCAGCATCGCGCGCGATCTGCGCATCAAGGTAATGGCCAAGTATCTGCGCCTGCCAGGCTCGCGTTTCGATTCCGAACCAGTCCCGTCGATGCTGATCCGCCTGGGCTCGGACTCGGATCAGGTTGCACAGGCTGCGGTGGATGCGGTCAAGGTGATGATCCAGCAGTCGCTGCAGGTGATCGGCGCATTGGCGCTGATGCTGTGGCACAGCTGGCAGGTCACGCTGACCATCCTGGTGCTCGCACCGGTACTGGCGTGGGTGATGGACAAGGTGGCGCGCCGGTATCGACGCATCAGCCACAGCATCCAGGAAAGTGGCGCGCATTTGTTGCAGGCTGCCGACCAGACCTTGTCCAGCCACCAGGAGGTCAAGATTTACGGCGCCCAGCAAACCGAGATGGAGCGGTATGGCGCGCTGGCCGATCGCAATTTGCGTCTGGCGATGAAGGTCGAATCCACTCGCGGCATTTCCACTGCCACCGTGCAGATGATCGGCGCAATCGGGTTGTCGGCGCTGTTGTTCGTGGCCGGTGCCCAGGCTTTGGCCGGGCGTCTGACCGCTGGCGACTTCGTGGTGCTGATGACCTCGATGCTGACGATCATTCCGGGCCTCAAACAGCTCACCAATGTGCAGAACATGGTGCAGCGTGGCCTGGCCTCGGCCGAGCGGCTGTTCTCGGTGCTCGACAGCCCGGACGAGCCCGATCAGGGCGCGGTGCCGCTGACGCGTGCGAAGGGCTTGATCGAATTTCGCGATGTGACCGCGCGTTATCCGGGGCAGGTGAATCCGGCACTGGCCGAGGTCAGCTTCGTCGCGCAGCCCGGTACGGTGACGGCGATCGTCGGCCGCTCCGGGAGCGGCAAGTCCAGCCTGATCAAACTGATCCCGCGTTTTTACGAGGCCGAGGCCGGGCAGATCCTGCTCGACGGGCACCCGGTGCAGGCGTATTCGTTGGCCGATCTGCGTCGCCAGATCGCGCTGGTCGGCCAGCAGGTCATGCTGTTCGACGGCAGCATCGCCGACAACGTGGCCTATGGCGAAATGCGCACGGCAGATGCCGGCCAACTGGAGCGCGCGATCCTTGGCGCCAATGCGATGGAGTTCGTGGCGCAACTGCCCGAGGGCCTGCAGTCGCATGTCGGCACCAAGGGCGGGCGACTGTCCGGAGGGCAGCGCCAGCGGCTGGCGATCGCACGCGCGATGCTCAAGGATGCGCCGATCCTGATCCTGGACGAAGCCACTGCGGCGCTGGACAACGAGTCCGAGCGACTGGTGCAGGATGCCTTGCACAAGTTGATGCCGGACCGCACCACGTTGGTGATCGCGCACCGGCTGTCCACTATCGAGCATGCCGATCAGGTGCTGGTGATGGACCAGGGCCGCATCGTCGAGCGCGGCACGCACAACGAATTGCTGGCGCAGGGCGGGCTGTATTCGCATCTGCACGGCATGCAGTTTCGCGAACGTCAGGCATGAGCAAGCGCGGCACCCGCACGCCGGGGTATTGGTACGACAATGCGCCGATACCGCTACCGGCGCGTCTATTGGCACCCATCTACGGCGCCGCCATCGCGCTGCGGCGCGGCCTGTACCGCCGCGGCTGGCGCAAGCGGCATGGCGTGCCGGTGCCGGTGATCGTGGTCGGCAACGTCACTGCCGGTGGCACCGGCAAGACCCCGCTGACCATCGCGCTGGTGTCCAAGCTGCAAGAAGCCGGCTGGACCCCCGGCGTCGCCAGCCGCGGCTATGGCCGCGATGATTCCGGCACGGCCCGGTGGGTCGATGCGGACACGGCAGTCGCACTTGGCGGCGACGAGCCTGTGTTGATCGCCTGGAAGACCGGCGCACGCGTGCGCGTGGATAGCGACCGTGTCGCCGCCGCGCGTGCACTGGTCGAGGCGGGGTGCGACATCATCGTCTGCGATGACGGGTTACAGCATTACCGGCTGGCACGCGACGTGGAAATCGAAGTGGTCGATGGACAGCGCCGCTATGGCAATGGCCGCCTGCTACCGGCCGGACCGCTACGCGAACCGGCCGCGCGCGCGCACGATTGCGACTTCCGCGTGGTCAATCTCGGGCAGGCCAGCGCCACCACAGCGCCACAAACAATGGACGACGCCGGTTTCGGCGAATGGCAGATGCGCCTGAGCATCGACAGCGTGCAGCCAATGGACGGCAAACGGGCGCAACCGCTCAGCATGCTAGCCGGCCAGCGCGTGCACGCCGTAGCCGGTATCGCGCACCCGGAGCGCTTTTTTGCCATGTTGCGCGCCCGCGGTATCGGCGTCGTCCCACATGCCTTTCCTGATCATCATGTGTATCGCGCTGCAGATTTCAGTTTCGGTAGCCGCCTGCCAGTGTTGATGACCGAAAAGGATGCGGTGAAGTGCCGGCCGTTCGCCGACGAGTGGCTGTATAGCGTGCCGCTCAAGGCGGAGTTGCCGGCTGCGTTCTGGGTGAGTCTGCTGGATCGGCTGGACAAGTTGGCCAGCCGGCAGGGCGTTTGATCTTGGCGGTGTGTCGTGCGGCGCTCGCTGCGGATGCAGGAGCGGTTGCGCGTCGCCCCTGGGGTTCGCCCGATGACCAATGCCGCTTCAGACCGGGCAGCGATGGGCGTGCTGAGACACTGCGCAGGTACGCGCCGCGCGTGGAGCGGCTAACAACACGATGCGAGCAGGCGTCAGGTGGGCACGGGGCGCGCGCTCAGAACCGCACTGTACGCGTGGGACCAGTCACACCGGGCACCGGCACGCGTCGGCCTGGCGCTGAGCGCAGGCGTGGTGTTCGCCGCTGCTGTTCCAGCACGAGGGCTGCATCCTTGCGCGGCCGCACCAGCGACAGTGGCTGGCGCCATGCTGTGCTGTAGCCGTCGCAGCGCGGCAGTTTTCGCCGGCGCTGCTGATGCAAGAGTGCGATACATGCTAGACCGTCCCGCCGTTCCAACAATCCTTGCTGCCGAGAGCGCAACCACATGACCAACACCCTGTCTGCCGATTTCGTCGTCGCCATTCCGGCGCGCTACGCGTCCACACGCCTGCCGGGCAAGCCGCTGCAGTTGATCGGCGATCGTCCAATGATTCAGCACGTGGCCGAGCGGGCGCTGTTGGCAGGCGCACGCGAGGTATGGGTCGCGACCGATGACGTGCGGATTTCAGACGCGATCGAGGGCGTACCCGGTGTGCACGTGGCGATGACCGGAAGCGACCATGTCTCCGGCACCGATCGCCTGGCCGAATGCGCGCGCATCGCCGGCTGGGACACCGACACCTGCGTGGTGAATCTGCAAGGTGACGAACCGTTTGCGCCGGCTGCCGGCATTCGCGCGGTCGCCGAGCTGCTGCTGCGCTCCGGCGCGGAGATGGCTACGTTGGCCGCGCAGGTGGAGAACGCGCACGATCTGTTCGATCCGAATGTGGTCAAGCTGGTGCGCAGCGCGGGCGGGGATGCACTGTATTTCAGCCGTGCGCCGATTCCCTGGCACCGCGACAGCTTCGCCAGTCAGCGCGACCGCTTGCCCGAGGAGGGGCAATGGCTGCGTCATATCGGCATCTACGCCTATCGCGCCGGGTTTCTGCAGCAGTTCGCAGCGATGCCACCCGGCCTGCTGGAGCGCATCGAATCGCTGGAACAGCTACGCGCGATGGAAGCCGGACATCGCATCGCCGTTGCGCTGACGCCCGAGCAATTTCCGCCGGGCATCGATACGCCGGACGATCTGGCACGTGCGCAAGCGCGGGTGGCATCGGCATGAAGGTCTTGATCGTGTGCCTAGGCAATATCTGTCGTTCGCCGATGGGCGAGGGCGCCTTGCGCGCGCGGCTGGACGAGGCACGCGTGTCGCGCCGCATCGAGGTCGACTCGGCCGGTACCGGCGATTGGCATGCCGGCGATCCGCCCGACCCGCGCGCCATCCGTTGCGCACGCGGACACGGCGTGGATATCTCCGGCCTGCGCGCACGGCAGGTGCGCGACGAGGATTTCGACCACTTCGATTGGCTGCTGTGCGCAGACGTCAACAATCTGCGCGATTTGCAGCGTCTGGCGCCATCAGCGCAACGCGACAAGGTCGCGCTGTGGTTGCCGTGGGCCGGCGTGGACGCGCGCGACGAGATCCCGGACCCGTATACCGGCGGCAGCAAGGATTTCGAGGACGTCTGGCAACTGGTCGATACCGCGGCGCGACAGACGGTCGCCAGACTCACCCGCGGCTAATCGCGCTTGGGCATAATTACCGCATGACTGCCCAGCTCACCCAGGAACTGCCGGAATTTCCCACCTGGCTCAATGCCAGGCCATCCACCTTGCAGGAGCATCGCGGCCGCGCGCTCGTGCTGGCGTTCGTCAACGCCAGCTCGGTGTGGTGCGCCGAGCGTCTTGCCGAGCTTGCGCAATGGCAGGCGCGTAGCCCCGGGCGGCTGCAGGTGATCGTGGTGCAGGTGCCGCGTTTCGATAGCGAACGCCTGCCGCAACGCTCGCTCAAGCAACTGCGCGGGCATGGCGTCAGCGCGCCGATCCTGCTCGACAAGGACTGGGAAACCTGGCGCCGCTTCGGTATCGAATCCTGGCCCACGCTGGTGTTGCTGGATGCCTACGGCCGCGAACGCCAGCGCCTGGTGGGTGTCACCGCTGATCTGGACAAGGCGTTGGCCGCATTGTGCGAAGGCCAGCAACCGCCCTCCGACGCCGACCTGCAAGGCATTGCAGAACGCGACCCCGAACAGCGGCTGGCGCTGCGCTTTCCGACCGGCCTGGCTGCCACCGAAGACCGTCTGTATATCGCCGATACCGGGCACCACCGCGTGCTGGAATGCACGCATGGCGGCCGGGTGCTGCGGCAATTCGGCCACGGCAATGCTGATCTCATCGATGGCGGTACCGGCGAAGCGGCCTTTCGTCGGCCGCAGGGTCTGGCGCTGGAGCGCGATCAGCTGTACGTCGCCGACACCGGCAATCACGCATTGCGTCGCATCAACCTGCGCAGCGGGCAGGTGGACACCTTGTGCGGCACCGGTCGCTCAGGCGAGCCGGTGGAAGGGCCGTTGGCCTTTGCCGGTGCGTCTGCACTGAACTATCCGCAAGGGCTGGCCATTGCCGACAACCAGGTGTTGATCGCCATGGCCGGCGACAACCGCATCTGGAGTTACGACCTGGGACGCGCTGCACTGAGCGCGCGTGCCGGCACCGGCTCCCTTGAAATTCGCGACGGCAGCGGTCATCTAGCGGCCTTCGCGCAACCGGCAGGGTTGGCGGCGGTGCAACAGGTTGCCTACGTGTGCGATGGGTTGGGCTCCTCGATCCGCACCATGCAGCTGCGCGGCGATCTGGTGCAGACCTTGGTGGGCGGGCAGGGCATCTGGCAGTTCGGCGATGAAGACGGCCCCCGCGGCACCGCGCGCCTGCAATTCCCGCAAGCCATCGCACTGGGCGCCGACTCGCCGATGCTGTGGATTGCCGACACCGGTAACGGACGGCTGCGCTGCCTGCGTCTGGGCGGCGGCGAACTCACCACGGTCGAGCTGCCGCGACGTCTGCACGGCCCGGCCGGGCTGGCTGTCGCCGCCGGCGCAGTCTGGATTGCCGAAACCGATGCCCATGCCGTTTTGCGTTACGACCTTGCAAGCGGCGCACTGAGTGATGTTGCGATAGAAGAATGAGCGCAAGGCCCCAAGCCGACTTCGATGGAAAAGCGTTTGCTGCGCAACTGAGCACCGCGCCCGGCGTTTACCGCATGTATGCGAGCGACGACACCTTGCTGTACGTCGGCAAGGCCGGCGCGTTGCGTAAGCGTGTAGGCAGCTATTTCAACGGCACGCCAAAGAATGCGCGGCTGACCTCGATGCTGTCGCAGGTCGCGCGGATGGACGTCACCGTGACCCGCAGCGAGGCCGAAGCGCTGCTGCTGGAAAACCAGCTGATCAAATCCTTGTCGCCGCGCTACAACGTGTCGTTGCGCGACGACAAGAGTTATCCCTACGTCCTGCTGACGCGCGAAGACTGGCCGCGTATCGCGTTGCACCGCGGTCCGCGTGCGGTGCAGGGGCGTTATTTCGGCCCCTACACCGGCGTAACCGGCGTGCGCGAAACGCTGAGCCTGATGCACAAGCTGTTCAAGCTACGCAGTTGCGAAGACAGCGTGTTTCGCAACCGCTCGCGGCCGTGCCTGCAGTATCAGATCGGCCGTTGCAGCGGCCCGTGCGTGGATCTGGTGGCCGCACCCGATTACGCCGAATCGGTACGCCGCGCCACCATGTTTCTGGAAGGCAAGAGCGATCAGCTCGGCGAAGAGATCATGCAGTCGATGCAGCAAGCCAGCGAAGCGCTCGAATTCGAGCGCGCCGCGCGTCTGCGCGATTTGCTGTCGTCGCTGCGCGGTATGCAGAACCGCCAGTACGTCGACGGCCGCGCCGCCGATCTGGATGTGTTGGCCTGCGCCACCCAGTCCAGTCAGGCCTGCGTGTTGCTGCTGAGCTTCCGCGACGGCCGCAATCTGGGCACGCGCTCGTTCTTTCCCAAGACCAACGGCGAAGACAGCGCGGACGAAATCCTGGCGGCGTTCGTCTCGCAGTACTACGCCGAACATTCGCCGCCGCGCGAGATATTGCTGGATCGCGAAATTCCCGAGGCCGAACTGATCGAGGCTGCGCTCAGCACTGCCGCCGAGCACAAGGTGGCGCTGCGGTGGAACGTGCGCGGCGAGCGTGCCGGCTACCTGCTGCTGGCGACCCGCAACGCGCAGCTGACCTTGGTGACCGAACTCACCAGCCAGAGTGCGCAGCACGCGCGCAGCGAAGCCTTGCGCGAGATGCTGGGGCTGCCGGAGCAGGTCAAGCGCGTCGAGTGCTTCGATATCAGTCACACAATGGGCGAAGCCACAGTCGCCTCGTGCGTGGTGTTCGACGCCAGCGGCCCGGTGCGTGGCCAGTATCGCCGCTTCAATATTTCCGGCATCACGCCGGGCGACGATTACGCGGCAATGCGTCAGGC
This sequence comes from Xanthomonas sp. Leaf148, assembly GCF_001423585.1. Lineage (GTDB taxonomy): Bacteria > Pseudomonadota > Gammaproteobacteria > Xanthomonadales > Xanthomonadaceae > Xanthomonas. The sequence continues at coordinate 82,225 of NZ_LMOP01000013.1, forward strand.
GATCGAACGGCGGTTTCGGCGTGCAGTGGAAGAAAACGGCGTCCTCCCCGATGTGCTGCTGATCGACGGCGGTGCCGGCCAGCTGGCGCAGGCGCAGGCCGCGTTGGCCGACCTTGGCGTGGAAAACGTCGTGCTGGTTGGCGTGGCCAAGGGCGAGGAGCGCAGGGCAGGGCACGAGGCGCTGATCATGGCCGACGGCCGCGAACTGCGGCCAGGTGCCGCATCGCCGGCACTGCAATTCATCCAGCAGGTCCGTGACGAAGCGCACCGCTTTGCGATCACCGGCCATCGCGGGCGTCGCCAGAAAGCGCGCATGACCAGCAAGCTCGAGGATATCCCCGGCATCGGCCCACGCCGCCGCGCGAGCCTGCTCAAGCATTTCGGTGGCCTGGTCGGTCTCAAGGCGGCCGGCGAAGCCGAGATTGCGCGGGTGGACGGGGTCAATGCCGCACTTGCTGCGCGAATCTACGCTAACCTGCACGGGCTGGCGCTTCCCGATGCGGCAGGCGAGTCGAGTCCGTAATGAAGTTGACCATCCCCACGTGGCTGACACTGCTGAGGATCCTGATGATCCCGGTGTTGGTCGTGGTGTTCTACCTGCCATACACCTGGACGAACTTCGCTTCCGCCGGTGTGTTTGCGCTCGCCGCCATCACCGACTGGCTGGATGGCTGGGTCGCGCGGCGGTATCACCAGTATTCTGCGTTCGGCGCGTTCCTCGATCCGGTCGCCGACAAGTTGATGGTCGCAGTGGCATTGTTCCTGATCGTGCAGGGACATCCGACGCCGTGGATGGCGTTCTGGGCAGCTGTCATCGTGGGCCGCGAGATCGCAGTCTCCGCATTGCGTGAGTGGATGGCCGAGATCGGCCAGCGCGCCAAGGTGCGTGTGGCGATGATCGGCAAGGTCAAGACCACGGCGCAGATGGTGGCGCTGCTTTGCCTGCTGTATTCGGTCACTCCTGGCCAGATGCCCACGCATGAAATCTGGCTAGGCAATCTGATCTTCCGCGCCGGCTATTGGACATTAGCGATCGCTGCACTGCTGACGTTGTGGTCGGGTTTTCAGTATCTGCAGGCGGCATGGCCAAGTCTGCGCGCGGACGAAAAAGCGGCAATCAGCAACAAGCCGAAAAAAATCGAAAGCAACAGTTGACAGCTATCCTGTTCGCTGTAGAATTTCGCCTCCCAAGCGGGAATAGCTCAGTTGGTAGAGCGCAACCTTGCCAAGGTTGAGGTCGCGAGTTCGAGTCTCGTTTCCCGCTCCAGATTTAGACAAGGCCCCATGTCCGAGGTCTCGTTGTTTCAAGGCAGGACGCCTTGAGTTTGATGTTTCGGCCTGGTGGTAGAGTGGTTATGCAGCGGACTGCAAATCCGCGTACGCCGGTTCAATTCCGGCCCAGGCCTCCACATCGCATGCGTATGTTTCTTATCGGCAGCATTGATGGGGCTAGCGCAACGAAGTGACAAGCTGTACAATTTAGTTTCATGCGGGAATAGCTCAGTTGGTAGAGCGCAACCTTGCCAAGGTTGAGGTCGCGAGTTCGAGTCTCGTTTCCCGCTCCAAATTCAAACCCCGGATATCTCGCGATATCCGGGGTTTTTATTTGCCGCATCATCAAGAACGTTCTCGAATGATCAAACTGCCATTCATCTGAATTGGCAGCCAAGAAAATGTCTGCAGGACGGCAGAGCACCTGTGCGTTTGCGTGGTAGGCGCCCGCGTATGCGCGGCATGCGGTGTCGGCACGCAGACGATCAGATACATACTTAGGCCCGTGCCAGGCTGAGGCCCGTGCGATCGCTATCTGGCAAGAACTGGCGAATCGAGATGATCGCAGATGCGCCACCGCCTCATTCAGCGGCAACTTCTCGGGAGCTGATCGCTACACAGCCAACGTCTCACAGGCTGGGAATTCCTAGGAGCGCGAAAGCTGCCTGGCCAAGTCGGGGCGTATACGCCGACTGCTAGCAGTGCGACGCCTGCAAGAGCGTCTGGCGGGCAAGCGCCGCGATGGGAGCCGCGGACACGTTTCAGTGCATGAAGCAGGCCTCACCGCATGCTCGCGCACCCCAAACAACTGTTCGCGGGGCTGTGCTTGCGGAAGGCGACGTTGCTCGGAACAGGCTGACTGCACAGCAAGCAGCTCATCGCGGCGTGGCAGAGCCTATCGGACGACGACATATCATCGCGTCTGGTAGCAGATTTACTTGTCAGAGTGTGCCCGGGGCGGGGGTCGAACCCGCATAGCCTTGCAGCTGAGGGATTTTAAGTCCCTTGCGTCTACCAATTTCGCCACCCGGGCATTGCGATAGCGTGCCTGATTGCGCGGCGATTGTGAATCTCCAAACGACGATCCTGCCGACGGCCCGAGACATGCCGCGTGCGCTATGCTGCCGCCGCAATACCGCGCGGCAATCGACCGCGCAAGATCCCAAGGAACTGCATGTCCGGCAACACGCTTCTCCCCCTGCAGCAGGCACGCATTGCCGTCATCGGGCTCGGCTATGTGGGCTTGCCGTTGGCCGTTGCGTTCGGCGAGCACCGCGACACCCTGGGCTTCGACATCGATACGCAGCGGGTCGCCCAACTGCACGACGGTCACGATGCCACGCTGGAGTTGGACGCCGCCGAGTTGGCCGCGGCAACGCTGTTGCGCTACAGCGCAACAGCCACTGACCTGGCGAACTGCAGCATCTTCATCGTCACTGTGCCGACCCCGATCGACAGCTTCGAGCAGCCGGACCTGGAGCCGTTGCGCAGCGCCACGGCACTGATTGCCGCCGCGCTCAAGCCCGGCGATCTGGTGATATACGAATCCACCGTGTATCCGGGCACCACCGAAGAGGTCTGCGTACCGCTGCTCGAAGCTAGCTCCGGTTTGCGCTTCAACCAAGACTTTTTCTGCGGCTACAGCCCCGAGCGCGTCAATCCGGGCGACCGTCAGCGGCGTCTGCGCGATATTCGCAAGATCACCTCCGGCTCGACGCCGCAGGCTGCCGACACAGTCGATGCGCTGTACGCCAGTATCATCACCGCAGGCACCTGGCGCGCGTCGTCGATGCGCGTGGCAGAAGCAGCCAAGGTGGTGGAAAACATCCAGCGCGACGTCAATATCGCGCTGGTCAACGAGCTGGCGCTGATCTTCGACAAACTCGGAATCGACACGCTCGATGTGCTCGAAGCGGCCGGAACCAAGTGGAATTTTCTGCCGTTCCGGCCCGGTCTGGTCGGCGGCCACTGCATCGGGGTGGATCCGTATTACCTGATGCACAAATCCGAAAGCGTGGGGTACCACCCGGACCTGATCCACACCGCGCGCCAGGTCAATAACCGTGTCGGCCGGCATGTCGCCGAGCGCGTCTGCGGCATGTTGGCGCTGCGCGGCGTAACGCCGGCACAAGCGCGGGTGTTGGTGCTGGGCGCCACCTTCAAGGAAAACTGCCCGGACTTGCGCAATAGCCGTGCGCTGGAATTGGTGCAGTTGCTGCAGGCGGCCGGCGTGCACGTCGATACCTGCGACCCGTGGGCAGACCCGGCCGAAGCCCTGCAGCATGGTGGCGTGCAGCTCTGCGAGTCGCCGGACGAGGGGACCTACGATGCGGTCGTGCTGGCAGTCGCGCATGCGCAGTATCGCGACTACGACGTTGAGCGCATCGCCGCGCTCGGCAAGCCGGGCGCGGTGGTATACGACGTCAAGTCAGTGTGGCCGCGTGCGGCCGTCAGCGACCGCCTGTAGTGCGCTCGTGCCGCTGTTGCAACCAGTCGACGGCGCCGAGCGCGGCGCGTCGTCCGCTGGCAAAACATGCGGTCAGCAGATAGCCGCCGGTCGGGGCTTCCCAGTCGAGCATTTCGCCGGCACAGAACACGCCCGGTTGTGCGCGCGCCATCAGCTGCGCGTCCAGCGCTTCCAATCGCACGCCACCGGCTGAACTGATTGCCTCGGCCAGCGGACGCGTCCTCAGTAGGTGCAGTGGCAGGTGCTTGAGCGTCCGTGCAACCCGCGCAAGATCGTCGCCGGCTTGTTTGCCCAGATGTTCGTACAGCAGTGCGGCCTTGACGCCTTCGATGCCGACCTGGCGACGCAAATGCTCGCTGAAACTGCGCCCTTTGCGCGGTAGAGCCAACTCGGCACTTACCCGTTCCAACGTCCGTCCGGGCACGAGATCCAGGCCGAGCTCGGCCTCGCCATGTGCATCGATCTGGTTGCGCAACTCTGCGGCGATCGCGTAGATCAAACTGCCTTCGATTCCGCTTTCGGTCGCAACGCATTCGCCCTGCAATGCGTGCTGCACGCCGGCGCCATCGCGCCAGTGCGCGACGACCGGCTTGAGCGGCGCGCCTGCATGCCGTTGCACAAAGTGCGCGCTCCAGTCGATATCGAAACCGCAGTTGGCGGGCACCAGCGGCGCAACGGCGATGCCGCGCTGCTGCAGCGGTGCCTGCCAAAGCCCATCCGAGCCAAGCTGCGGCCAACTGCCGCCACCCAGCGCCAGCACCACTGCATCGGCATGACATGCGATCTCGCCCGCAGCCGTTGCGAACTGCAGCGCGCCGTCGTCGTTCCAGCCCAACCACCGGTGCTGCACATGGAAGTTGATGCCCTGTTCCTTGAGTCGGCGCACCCAAGCGCGCAGCAGCGGCGCAGCCTTGCGATCGATCGGGAACACCCGCCCAGAGCTGCCGACATAGGTCTCCACACCCAGGTCGCGCGCCCAGGTACGCGAGGCGTCCGCGTCGAAGTCCTGCAGCCACGATGCCACTTCCTGCGTGCGCTCGCGGTAGCGCTGCGCAAACAGCGGCATGGGGTCGGAGTGGGTGAGATTCAGCCCACCCTTGCCGGCAAGCAGAAACTTGCGCCCCACCGAACCCTTGGCTTCGTAGAGATCGACCGCGATGCCGGCAGCGCCCGCGACTTCAGCGGCCATCAACCCCGCAGGCCCGCCGCCAATCACCGCCAGCCGCGGTCTGTTCGCATCCATCATTGCTCAGGCACTCAGCGCGGCTGTACGCCGAGCAGCTCCACATCGAACACCAGCGATGCGCCCGGCGGGATCACACCGCCCGCGCCGTTGTCGCCGTAACCGTACTCAGGCGGAATCAGCAAGGTGCGCTTGCCACCCACGCGCATACCGGCAACGCCGTCGTCCCAACCCCGGATCACCTGGCGACCGCCCAGCACGAACTGGAAGGGTTCTGCGCGATCGAGCGAGCTGTCGAATTTCTTACCATGCTTGTCGGCAGCTTTTTCGTCGTACAGCCAGCCGGTGTAGTGCACGGTGACCATCACGCCCGGAGTGGCTTCCGCGCCGGTGCCGACAGTGCGGTCGATCCGCTCGAAGCTGGCGATCGTGCCACCGGACGGCGGCAGGGCAGGTGCACAGCTGGCGAGCAACAAGGCGGCACAGAGCGTCAACAGAAGGCGCATGGGGTGGTCCATGAAGGGAGGCCGCCATTATCGCACCTGGCTCCCGTTATCATCGCGCCATGGCCAAGCTGCTGCTCAATCTGCGCAATGTTCCCGACGACGAGGCCGATGAGGTGCGGGCATTGTTGCGCGAACACCTGGTGCAGATCTACGAGACCCGGCCCAGCAACTGGGGCATTTCCGCTGGCGGTGTCTGGCTCAGCGACGATGCCGAGTACCCGCGCGCCAAGGCGGTACTTGATGCCTATCAAGCCCAGCGTGGGGCGCTTGCGCGGGCGCAACGCCAGGAAGCCATCGCTGCGGGCACCGCAGAAACGTTCGGGGCATTGCTGCGCAAGCGCCCTGTCTTCGTGATCGTCACGCTGCTGGGGATGCTGATCGTCGCATCGTTGGTGTTACTGCCGTTTCTGCTGCTGCGCGGCTGACGGCGCTTAGCGCCGTGACCGGCGATGGTGGCGGGAGCTGGGCACATCCGAATACCTGTTGTCCTGACGCGCATTGAGTCAGCGCGGTCTGCGCTCGCTGCCTGCAGGGCGATGGATCATTCGACAAGCGCTCGCTAGCCGGGGTCGGGCACCCTAAAATACCCGGATGATCACCAATACCGCGGCGTATCAATTCGTCACCGTCCAGGACCCGCAGCAGCTGGCAGACAGCGTGCTGCTACACGCCGAGCAGCAACTGCTGAAGGGCTCTGTGCTGGTGGCCGCAGAGGGCATCAATCTGTTTCTGGCGGGCGACGCCGAGCGGATTGGTACGTTTTATCGCTGGCTGCAGGCCGACCTACGGTTTGCGCAGATGCGCATCAAGTACAGCCAGAGCACGCAGCAGCCGTTTGCGCGGCTCAAGGTCAGGGTCAAGCCGGAGATCATCAGCTTCCGTCGTGACGATGCATCGCCGCTGCAAGGCCGTGCGCCGACGGTGACGCCTGCTGTGCTGCGCGAGTGGATGCGCAACGGACGAGATGACCAGGGTCGCCCGTTGGTGCTGTTGGATACGCGCAATGCGCAGGAAGTGGCCTATGGCACGTTCCAGGGCTCGCTGACCTTGCCGATCGACAAGTTCACCGAGTTGCCCGCAGCACTCGCGTCGCATCGTGCCGCATTGGCTGATGCGACGGTGGTGAGCTTCTGCACCGGCGGCATCCGTTGCGAGAAGGCTGCGCTATGGATGCAGGCCGACGGCATGGATAACGTGCTGCAGCTGGAAGGCGGAATTCTTGGCTATTTCGAAGAAATCGGTGGCGAAGGCTATGACGGCCGCTGTTTTGTGTTCGATGAGCGCGTTGCACTGGATCCCGCATTGCGCCCGCTGGTGGACGATGCGCGGACCACAGAACCGGGAAAAGTCTGACCGGACGCGGCTGTATTGCCCGATGCAGCCGGTCCTGCGGGCGCTTGCATCATGCGAACACATTGCAATGGCACACCAGGCACGTGTGGTTACACGCAAAAGAGCGCACTTTTCGCTCTAACTTGAATGTAATACGTCGCATCGTGCTTGCCCTGAATTATTCACGGAGCTAGGCTGCACCAGCCAGCCGCACAGCGAGGACAACAAGGATGACCATCAGAGTTTTTCTGATCGACGATCATGCACTCGTGCGTACCGGCATGAAGATGATCCTGTCCAAGGAAGTAGACGTCGATGTCGTGGGTGAGGCAGAGAGCGGCGAAGCGGCATTGCCGCAGGTTCGTCAGCTCAAGCCGGATATCGTGCTGTGCGATCTGCATTTGCCCGGTGTCAGTGGCCTGGAAATCACCGAGCGCATCGTCAAGGGCGATTACGGCACACGTGTGATCATCGTCTCGGTGCTGGAAGATGGCCCGTTGCCGAAGCGTCTGCTCGAAGCGGGCGCGTCCGGCTATGTGGGTAAGGGCGGCGACGCGCATGAGTTGTTGCGCGCGGTACGCGAGGTTGCCTTGGGGCGGCGTTATCTGGGCAACACGATTGCGCAGAATCTTGCGCTGTCCAATCTGGAGGGTGGCAGCTCGCCATTCGACGCCTTGTCGCCGCGCGAGCTGGAAGTCGCCTTGTTGCTGACGCAAGGTCTGCGGCAGGAAGACATCGCCAAGCGGCTGAATCTCAGCGCCAAGACCATCAATACGCACAAGGCACGCTTGTTCGAAAAAGTCGGTATCCAGGACAACATCGCTCTCGCACGCCTGGCGAATCAATACGGCCTGACCGATCCTGCTCGCACGATGTAGCGCTTTTCACCCTCAGCACTCGCCTCTGCGCGTTGGTTGAGCGTAGTTGAGTGATTCGGTGGACCTGAGTGCCTATGCGCCTGTTCGCTGTTTATGCATGGCAGTGAATGTGACTAACTAGCCGTAGCGGGCAATCGTCAGGTAAGTGAATCCGCACCCCGACTGGACGGATAGCGTGAGAACGCTATCCGCCTCCTCACTGCCGGCCAGTGTGACGAGCCTGTGGCGGCGTAGGCGACTGAAACTAACTGGACCGACTGCTCTACTGCAGCCAGCCGAACTGCGCGGTTGCAAGCGTCGCTTGATCGACATGCGGCGCACCGACCTGTTCGCCGGGCAGTGCCTGTCCAATGCTGACCACGGACCGCGCGTGTCTGGCTGCTGCGCAGGTGCTGTATTGACGCTCCATGTGCAGTCGTCATCTGCTCTGCCGGTTTGCCAGATTTGTTGATCGCGTTGATGCGAGGCAGCGTTGAAACCGCTGGATAAAGCCGAGGCCGTTCCCGTTGAACCCGGTCTTTGCCTACTTGATCAGGGGGCAGACTGGTCCTTTCTGCAGAGCGACGGGATAACACGTCCTCGCGAGTACCAGGCAATCGACGCTGCGTTGAACATTTGCGTAAGCCGGGAATGCATCCAGTTCGACGCGTTGCGTCGGTATTGTCGTGGCGAATCGCGCATAAAAACAAAGCGGCCCGAAGGCCGCCGTATTTGACGCAGACCTGGCCCGAGCAATTCCGGCCAGATCGACCAGGCGTTGCAACGATCAGTGATCGTCGCGCGGCTTGTTGGTGTCGTCTTCCTGTACCGACCCAGTGCCGGCGTCAGCTGAGGGCGCTGCAGGCTTTGCGGCTTCGGAGACGACCACGGTCGGCTTCGGCTTGTCGGCCGCCTGTTCCTGCACCTGTACAGCTGCCTGCGGTGCTGTTGGCGTCGACTGCACTGGCGCCTTGTGCGGCACCGACGTTGCAGCCGCCGACGACGCAGGTGTTGCGTCGGCCTTGGGAGCCAGCGCGTCCAGCATGGTCGTCTGCACCGGGGCATACGGCTTGCGCACCGGAGCTGCCTGCGCATCGTCCGATGCTGCGGCGGCCTGCGGGACCGTAGCGGTGGATGTCACAGCGACATCTACCGAAGGCTTGCCCGCATTGGTCGGCTCGGCATGCGGCGCCTCGGCTGTGACCACGGCGGCCTGTGCCGCAGATGTTGCCGTTGCTGCAGGCGTCTGTTGCTCGGTAACAGGCGTTGCCGGTGCCGGCTTCACAGGCTCGGGTTGCACCGCACGCGTGACGGACTCCGATTGCACCGCAGGCGTCGCAGCGACCGCTGGAACAGCACGTGCCTGCGCATCGGCCGACGGTGCCGCAGCCGCAGTGTCGGTCGATGCATTGGGCACCGGCTTGGCCGGCGTGACCACGGTCGCTTCGACCACCGACGCGGTTGGGGCAGAGGGCTCGACAGGCTTGGTAACCGCAACCGGTGCAGCGTGGGCTGCCTCAGCGTTGGGCGTTGCAGTTGCAGGTATCGCAGCCGCTGCCGTATGGGCGGCAGCGGTCGATGCAACCGCAGCCGGAGCGTCACCCGAGGTCGCGTCAGCAACCTGAGCATGTTGGACGACCGGGGCAGGTGCCGAAGCCGCAGCTGTCGGAGCAACCGGGGACGGTGCAATTGCCGGAGTCGCAACGGTCGGCTGTGCCGCCGGCGCGGCCGCCACTGTCGCTCCATCACGTGCTCGGTCCGCTGCATCGGCAACCGGCGCCGATGCCTGCTGTGCGAACGACGATGCAGCGTTCGAGACCGGCGCGGTGGTCGACGTCATGTCGCTGTCCGATTGCGTTTCCGCACGTTCTTTCGGAACCGGACGCGGTTTCGGCGCTGCCGCTGCAGTGGTCTCAGGCCTGGTACGGGCAGCCGGGGCCGGTGCGTCATCGTCGAAGTCGAACTCCGGCTGGCCTGCACGCGGAGCGGCGGATGCCGAGTTCTGCGTACCGGCTTCGTCACCCTCGTTGTCACCATCGAGATCGCCGTCTGAATCACCGTCCAGATCGTCCGTTTCCAGACCATCGGCGTTGCTGCCACCTTCACCATTTGCACCGGCGCCACGACGACGACGACGACCGCCACGACGGCCGCGACGACGACGGCTTCCACCTTCGCCATTGGCCGCATCGTCGCCCGACGCGTCCTGGGTCTGGCCATCCGCACTCGCGTCGACGCCGTGATCGGCGGTGGACTCGCTCACCACAACGTCGACCGGGTGGGCCTGATTGGCTTCGTTCGCGGTGGTTTGCGTGTTGGCAGGTGCAGCGGTGTCGGCAATGGCCGCAACAACAGTCGAGGTGGTTGCCGTTGCTGCGGTCGACGTCAGCGTCTGTGCCGAAGCTGTGCCTTCCTCATCCTGACGCGCCGGGCGCGGCTGCCGTTCGGACGGCACGCCGTCCTGCTGTGCAGGTGCACGTGGCGGACGCGGCGTCTGGTTCTGCTGCTTGGGCTTCTGCTGCTGTGGTTGTTGCTGCTGCTTCGGTGCCTGCGCTTCGTTGCGCGGCGGCTTGGGTACCTGCACCTGCTGCTGGGCCTGGGCGCCAGCTTGTGCGGCCTGGCCGTTCTGGCCATTGGCCGGCTGACGGCGCTCGTCGCGACGCTCCTTGTTAGCACCGTTGCCGTTGCCGCGCTGCTGATTGCCACCGTTGCCGTTGCGGGCATCGCGACCATCGCGACGTTGACCGCCACGCTCGCCGCGCTCGTTTCGATTATTGCGGCCTGCATCGTTCTGGCGCGGACGCTGGTTCGACTCGGCTGCAGGAGCAACCGGCTCGACACCACCGAAGATGCGCTTCAGCCAGCCAACCACACCGGTGACCGGTGCCGGAATCGGCACGGTCACGACCGGGGCCGGTGCGGGAGTCGGTGCGACCGGGGCAGGGGCCTCTTCACGCACCGGAGCCGGCTGGCTCGGCTTGATCGATGTCACCGCAGGTGCTGCCGGAATGTTCAGCTGTGCCTTGGTCAGCGCATGCACCGGCAACTTGCGCGGAGTGCCGCGCTGGTAGCTGGGCTTGCCGCTGTCTTCGCCGAGCTCGTTTTCGCGCAGGCGGGTGACTTCGTAGTGCGGCGTGCGCAACTGCTCGTCGGCGACGATGATGATCGGCGAATCGTGACGCTGCTCGATCTCACGCAGCGCGCTGCGCTTCTCGTTGAGCAGGTAATTGGCGATCTCCACCGGGGCCTGGACCAGCACCTGTCCGGTGTTTTCCTTCATGGCGTGTTCTTCGGCCACGCGGATGATCGACAACGACAGCGATTCCACGCTACGCATGCGGCCATGGCCATCGCACAGCGGGCAGACGATCTGACTGGACTCGCCCAGGCTCGGACGCAGGCGCTGACGGCTCATTTCCATCAGGCCGAAGCGCGAGATGCGGCCCAGCTGCACGCGCGCACGGTCGTACTTGAGCGCGTTCTGCAGCTTGTTTTCGACTTCGCGCTGGTGCTTGGTCGACGCCATGTCGATGAAGTCGATCACCACCAGGCCGCCGAGGTCGCGCAGGCGCAGCTGGCGTGCGACTTCTTCGGCCGCTTCCAGGTTGGTCTGGAACGCGGTCTCTTCGATATCGCTGCCCTTGGTGGCGCGCGAGGAGTTCACGTCGACAGCGGTGAGCGCTTCGGTCTGGTCGACCACGATCGAGCCGCCCGACGGCAGCCGCACATTGCGCTCGTAGGCGCCTTCGATCTGCGATTCGATCTGGAAGCGGTTGAACAGCGGAATGTCGTCGGTGTAGTGCTTGAGCTTGCGCAGGCTCTGCGGCATCACCTGCTTCATGAATTCCTGGGCGTCGGCATACAGTTCCGGCGTATCGACCAGGATTTCGCCGACGTCGGCGCGCAGGTAGTCGCGCAGTGCGCGGATGATCAGGCGCGACTCCTGATAGATCAGGAACGCGGCCGGCTTGCTCAGCGCAGCCTCGGCGATCGCCTTCCAGGTCTGCAGCAGGTAATCCAGGTCCCACTGCAGTTCTTCGGCGTCACGGCCGACACCGGCGGTGCGGATGATCACGCCCATGTCGTCGGGGATATCGAGCTTGTCCAGCGCTTCCTTCAGCGCGGCACGGTCTTCGCCTTCGATCCGACGCGACACGCCACCGGCGCTCGGCGAATTGGGCATCAGCACCATGTAGCGGCCGGCCAGCGAAATGAACGTGGTCAGGGCGGCGCCCTTGTTGCCACGCTCTTCTTTGTCGACCTGCACCACGATTTCCTGGCCTTCGCGCAATAGCTCGCGAATGGTCGACTTGTTGTGGTCGACGCCGGCCTGGAAATAATCGCGGGAGATTTCCTTCAACGGCAGGAAGCCATGGCGCTCGGCGCCATAGTCCACGAACGCCGCCTCCAGAGAGGGCTCAAGCCGGGTGATACGGCCCTTGTAGATGTTGGACTTCTTTTGTTCCTTGGACGGCTGTTCGATGTCGATGTCGTACAGGGTCTGGCCGTCCACAATCGCCACGCGCAGTTCTTCTGCCTGCGTTGCGTTGATCAGCATTCGCTTCATTGTTGCGTTCCTCACGCGCTCTACCGCGCGGAACGCCGTGACGTTTCGCCTCTGGAACAGCTTGTCGGCCCTTCGCGCAACGCGCGGACAGGCCTGACCAGGGTTTCCAGCGCTGCAACACCACGGCAGGCCGCGGGAGCGCTTGTCTTTAAGTTTTATAGGTGTTTCAGGGCCGGCAGCCGCGTCCGGACGGACCGGGGCAGCGCACGGGACATGTTCAGCGCAACGGTCAAAAACCGCCGGCGATGGCCGGGTAGGCCGGTGAGCCGCTAACATGGCCGCCCCTGGGGCGGTGGTCGCGCACTGTGCCGGAATCATCGGAAGTCAGGCTTCTGGCCTATCAACTTCCAACGAAATCAAACCCTTATCTCGCTCGCCGAGTGTAACAGAATAAAGAGCCGGATGACCGACCCCCAGCCCCCCAAGCCGCCCGCCGACCGTGTGGGCGTGCGTATTCTCAAAGTTCCGGAAGACCGCGCTGGGCAGCGGCTGGATAATTTTCTGCTCGGCCAGCTAAAGGGTGCGCCGCGCAGCCTGATCTACAAGCTGGTCCGCAGTGGCCAGGTGCGGGTGAATGGCGGGCGTGCCAAGGCCGAGCGCAAGCTCGAAGGCGGCGAAGAAGTGCGCATTCCACCGGTGCGCGTCAACGAGGAGGGCGACAAGGCAGCGCCGCCGTCTTCGTTTATGGCGCGGCTGGAGGCGGCGATCGTGTTCGAGGACGCGCGTCTGCTGGCGCTCAACAAACCCACCGGCGTCGCCAGCCATGGCGGTAGCGGCATCAGCTTTGGCGCGATCGAGACCTTGCGCGCGCTCCGTCCGAACCAGACCCTGGAACTGGTGCACCGGCTCGATCGCGATACATCCGGTCTATTGATCGTGGCCAAGAAACGCTCCGCGCTGACCGAATTGCAGGCGCTGATGCGTGAGGACGATCGTGTCGAAGGGCGCGGCATCACCAAACGCTACCTGACCTTGCTGGTGGGGCGGATGCCGGACGGCGTCATGACCGTCGACGCACCGTTGCATATCGGCCTGCGTCAGGGCGGCGAGCGGCATGTGCAGGTCAATGCGATCGGCAAACCGTCGCTAAGCCACTTCAAGCTGCTGGAACGGCGCGGCGGGCACTCGTATTGCGAAGTGCGCATCGAAACCGGCCGCACTCATCAGATCCGCGTACATGCCCAGCACCTTGGCCACCCGGTCGCCGGCGACGATAAATATGGCGAGGCCGAGGTCAACAAGCGCCTGCGCGATCAGCTGGGTCTGAAGCGGCTATTCCTGCATGCGGCCTCGCTGGAGTTCGCCTTGGATGCGGGCAAGACTCCTTACGTGCTGAGCGCGCCGCTGGCCCCGGAGCTGGCCGAGGCGCTGGATCGGCTGGGGCGCTGACGCAGTCATTTCAGGCTGCGCGCGCCTCTCTTTTCGCGTACCTGGCACGGGATGACTGTCGTTCAACAGGACATCGGCGGTGCTGCTGCTGTTTCGGCTTGGTGAGCCGCTCCAGGGCAGCGGCCGCCACAGCGGGCCACTACGTCGAAGCTCTGTCAGCCACGCTTAGCTTAGCTATCGTGATGGTGGTCGCGATGCTGCGGTGCCTGTGCACGAGCGGGCGGACGTTGCGCATGCATTTCTGCCGGGTGGGCAGGAGTAGGGCGCGGAGGTGCGAAGGAAACCATGCGCTGCGGGTGCCGTTGCGGCTGAGCCTGGGGGATCGGCCGGGGCTCCCGGCGCGGCGGCAATGACTGCGCACGTTCCACCCGTTGCGGTGGCGCCAAGGCGGCTTGCTGAGGTGACGCAGTCCGCTGCTGCTCGTGCACCTGTCGAAACTGGAATTGCGCCGCTGTTGGCGCACGATGATTGACATCGTGTGGGTCGCGGTTGGCAAACGCAGCGTGTGCAGTGAGTGCTGGAGGTACTTGACGGGTCGCTTCGAATGCCGGCACGCGAGCCGCAGTGCTCGCCTGATGCAGCGGCTGCAATTGCGCCATGCGCTGTTGTGCAACCGGTGGCGCGGACATGCGGAACGCCGAACGCGCGCCAGAGGCGGGCATCGTTGCGGGGATATTCGGTGCGCGTAACGTTGCCTGAGTCTGCGACGGCATGTTCGCCGGCTCTGCAGCGTGGGCTACCACCGGGCGGCCAGGCTGCAGCATCTGCCGGTCAAAATGCGGCGCTGACAGGTGCGCATAGTCGGGCGGACGTGGAGCGTTGGCGGGCGAGGGCGCTATGCGATTGGGGCGCTGCAGGTTTCTGAGCGACTGCGCACTTGCTGCCGCGGCGACCGGCAAGGCCGCGCGGTTGACTGGCAGCCCTGTCGGCGCCAATCCGGGAGCCGGTGCAGATGCCGCAGTGCTGTTGGGCCCATACCGCTGGTTTTGCTGTAGGTACGAGCGCGCATCGATATAAGTGCTGCGGTTGTTGTTGATGATGGTGGTGCGCGGTGCATAGACGTGGTTCTGGTACACCACGTAATGCGGTGCGGCCGGCGGTGCGTTCCAGTCCACGCCCCAGCTGTTCCAACCCCAGTGGTGCCACGCCGGTGCCGGTGCGGCCCAGCCGAACCAGCCGTGGTGGTGTTCCAGCGCCCTGCCGACCAATACACCGACGCCAAACGACACCACTCCGGTGGTTACCACATCGCCCTGGTCGTACCAGCGCACCGGGCGATAGCGATAGTCGCGATAGACATCGACCGGTGTGCCGTAGACCACGCCCGGGTCGTAGCGCGGCACATACACCACCTCTGGCTGCGCGGGTTCGATGGTGATGACTTGCGACGGCGGCGGAACACGTTCGCCATCCAGGATCGGCGTGACCACCACATGCCGCGCCACCTGGACCTGCTGTTGCGGCGTGCTGCGCAGGTGGCCGCTGGCTTGAGCGCGCTGGCGCATGATCTGCACCGCGTTGAGGACATCGTTGGGGTCATGCGCGTACGCATCGCCGAGCGCGCGGGTCCAATCGAGATTGCCGGCCAGCTGGTCCACTACATCGGGGAAGGCAGTCAATGCCTTGACGCTGGGATCCCACGGCTGCGACACCGTGGCTTGCGCGCGGTCGGCGGCCGTCAAGTTGCGATTGCTGTGCAGCCAGTCCTGCGCGGTGAGCACCTGATCCGGGTAGACCGAAGCCGCCAGGGTCTGGGCCAACAGCTTGTCGGGAAACAGGGCGATCGGAGCGACCAACCGATACAGCTGATCGGCCGTCGGCGGCGTGTAGGCCGGGGCTGTTGAGGCGGGTGGTTCGACTGGAGCCGCTGCGGTTGCCGAAGGTACGGTGCGTTGGCAGCCCACCAGTGCCAAGGCGCCGCTGGATGCGATTGCCAGCGCCAAGCCAATGCGCCCCTGTGACCATGTGCGTTGCATACGGCACCTCGCTGTGCGCGTTGATGACGCGCGTACGATGCGCCGCATTCGATGTCTGGAAGCTTGCTGACGTGGTGCCGGTAATGGCCTGGCACGGCAGCGTTCAGCAGGACGGCGCGTTGACGAATCGCAGCGCTGCAGAGCGTGCGCAAGGCCGCCTGTGCGTCACAACGTCAGGGCAGTATTTGGTGGCACGTGCGCACGTTGCCTAGCAGCAGGGTCGGCCCGGACCATGCTTGCATGCGGAAAACCTCAGCTCTCACAACAAGCAGCACAGGTTGTTGCTCGCGACCGGCGCGCCACGCCTCACGGCGCCGCGAAGCGGAACAACACCAGGCTGATCGCCAGCGTGGCCATACCCGATACCAAGCCGTAGACCGTTTCGTGGCCTTGTGCGTAGCGCTTGGCCGCCGGCAGCAGTTCGTCCAGCGCCAGGAACACCATCACCCCGGAGATCAGCCCGAACACCGTGCCGAACACCGCTTCGGACAACACGTTGGACAGCGCCAGGTAGCCGATGCCGGCGCCGATCGGTTCGGCCAGTCCGCTCAGCAGGCTGGCGCCGAAAGCATAGAACTTGTTGCGCGTGGCGAAGTACACCGGCACCGCGATCGCGATGCCTTCGGGAATATTGTGGATGGCGATGGCGAATGCCAACGGCATGCCCACTGCCGGGCTTTCCAGCGTGGCGAAAAACGTCGCCAGCCCTTCCGGAAAGTTATGCGCGGTGATCGCGATGGCGGTCATCAGGCCGACACGACGGATGTAGGCGCGGTTGTCGTCGCGAAATTGCGGGTCGTCGGTGGACAGGCTCTGGTGCGGGTTGGGCACCAGGCGGTCGATCACCATGATCAGCAGCATGCCGCCCAGAAAGGTCAGCGTGCCGAAGGTAAAGCCCAGCTTGTCGTTGTAGGCGTTGGAAAATGCAGCGATCGACTTGTTGAGGATCTCCGACAACGACACGTACACCATCGCGCCACCGGCAAATGCCAGCCCGAACGCCAACAGGCGCGGATTGGGCTTTTTGGCGAACACCACCATGAGACTGCCGAGGCCGGTGGCAAGTCCCGCGGCCAAGGTGACCGCCAGCGCGGTCCAGACGTTCTGTGATGACACCTCAAGCATGCGACGCGACGACCTCGTGGAGTGGGAAGCGATCCTGGTGTGGTCAGCGCAATCACGCGACCACTGGCGGCAGCAGGATGGTCAGGCATGGATGACGAAGGCGTGGTGTCGAAGACAGCCGCACGTTCATGTGCAACCACCGGCCAAGGCGAGCGGTGTCGATGAGCGATGCATCGCGGTGTCGCGCGTCTTGCCCGTCGCCGCTCAGAGCCGCTGCAGCAGGCTGACCGCTGCGCTCAACTGCCGCGGCGCGCGCGTTCTTCGATGGCGAAGCATTCGTCCGGACGCGGCACCGGCGGCTTGAAGGCGACCGGTACCTGGATGGTTTGCGGCACGGCCTGGCCATTGCGGGTGGCCGCCTTGAACTTCCATTCGCGCACACGCTTTTGTGCAGCCTCGTCCAGCACCGGCTGGCCGCTGCTCTGGGTCACCGCCACCTCGGTGGGTGTGCCTTCGGTACCGACGACGACCCTGAGCACGGTGGTGCCACCGACCCCGGCGCAAGCCAGCTCCGGTGCGTACTCCGGCGGCGGCGTCTTCAGCGCAGCAAGCTCTGTGGGGGCCACCGCAGGCGCGGCAGCCTGTTGCGGTGACTTGCCGCAGCCGCTGAGGCCGGCCGCCAGACACAGGCCGGCGAGGGCAGCGCGAGAAATGGTCATGCAGTGACTCCCTGATCGTAGAGTTGCGCGGTCTTGGCCGCGCAGATGAAGTCGTTTTCGCTCAGCCCGCCCACATCGTGGGTGGAATAACGCACCACCACCCGGTCGTAATGCACACCCAGATCGGGGTGGTGGTCTTCGCGATGGGCAATCCAGGCCAGCGCATTCACGAAGGCGAGGGTGCGGTAATAGTCCGCAAAGCGGAAGGTGCGCGTGATGGCCATGCCGGCCTCGGCCAGCTCCCAGCCGGGTATCTGCGGCAGCAACTCGGCCAGACGGGCCTCGCCAAGCTTGTGGTCGCTACCCTTGCGCGGAAGGCAATGGGCCTGCTCCAGGGGAATCAGATCGGTCATGACAGTCTCGCAGGGGTGGCGGACGGCGCACCCACCAGGATCACGGTGTTCCATGAGCGAGGGCGCTTTGAGCGGTAGAATAACCCGCATGATCCAGATATCCGACAAAGCCCAAACCTATTTCCGCAAGCTCATCGAACGCGAAGGCGTGCCCGGCATGGGCGTTCGCCTGAGCGCGGTGGACCCAGGCACCCCTCGCGCAGATGCCAGACTTGAGTTCGCAGAGCCTGCGGACCTGAGCGGCGACGAGTGGGCCATCGACTGCGACGGCTTCACGTTATATGTCGCCGCCGCCAGCGTGCCGTGGGTGGATGGTGCCGAGGTCGACTACGTCACTCAGTCCACCGGCAACCAGCAGTTGACCATCAAGGCGCCCAAGATCAAGGGCGAAGCACCGGCGGATTCTGCCTCGATGGTGGAGCGCGTGCGCTGGGTGGTGGAAAACGAGATCAACCCGCAGCTGGCATCCCACGGCGGACGTGTGGCCGTGCAGGAAGTCTCGGCCGACGGCGTGGTGCTGCTGCGCTTCGGCGGCGGTTGCCACGGCTGCGGCATGGCCGATGTCACGCTGAAGCAGGGCATCGAAAAGACCTTGATGGGACGCGTACCCGGCGTGATTGCGGTGCGCGATGCCACCGACCACGCCACCGGCGACGCACCGTACATTCCGCGCGACAGCGCGGCCTGATTCCGCGTCACCGGTGACAACGGCTGCCGATCTGCTGCAGGCGCTGCGCGCGCGCATGCCGGCCAAGCTCATTCTGGATCGGCGCACCGGCCTGCCATACGGGTGGGCGATCTGGATGCGCAACCGCGACGACGCGGCGGCACCGTTCAACGACGATCAGGTGATGGATGTGCTGTTGGCACGTCCATCCGCCGCCCATGGCGCAGGCACTGCCGCGACGCTGACGCCGTTCCAGGCATTTCGCAGCCTGTGGTGGCAGCACTGGGAGCCACGCCCGACCGATCAGCGTCGGCAACACTGGCTCGCGCTGCTGGGCAGTCTGTTGATCCACATCGGCTTCATCGCGCTGCTGATCTGGGTGGTCACCGTGCGCTGGGCGCCGGACGAAACCAAACCGGGCGAAGAGTCGCGTGTGCGCATGACCTTTATCGGCGACGGCGCAGCGGAGCAGGGGGGAGGGCAAGCAGAACCTTCGGCGGCGGCACAGGCGGCGTCTGCCGACGCTGCCGCCGCGCAGCAGGCCAGTGCGGGTGCGTCCCGTGGTGAGTCTGCACAACCGACGACGCCCGCATCGGTATCGCCGCAGGCTGCCGCTGAGCCTGTCGATGCAACCAGCGCTGCGCAGTCGCAGGAAAGCGCGCCGGAGCCGGTTACCGCCGCTGCCAGCGAGCCGGTGACACCGGAGGTGCCGCAAGTGACGGTGCAGGTGCCGGAAGTGACGATCGAATCACCGCTGCAGGTGACCGAAACTGCGGTCGCCACCAACGAGTTTGTGGTTCCTCCACCGCCCAGCATTACCGTGGCGCCGCGAGCGATGACGCCAACCGCGCCGCAAGTGGAGGTGCGTCAGCGCGAGATCCAGACCGTGACCGACCGGCCGCAGCTGCGCGAATTGCAGCGCCCGGCCGCAGCCGTCGCCGTGCGATCAGCCGATTCACCTTCCGTGCGCGAACGCGAAGTCGTGGTGCCGGACCGGCCGCAGGTTGCAGCACCGACGATGCGTCCCAGGGAAGTCACTCCAACCGTGCGCATGCCCGAGGTGGCGGTGCGCGCCGCGGAACTGCCCAACGTGCCGGAGCCGGCATCTACGCCGGCGCCTGTGGCGCCAACCGCACCGGCAACTGCCGCACCGACGTCGGCACCGCCTACATCGACAGCAAACGCCTCCGTTCCGCAGCCGGCACCCGCTACATCCGCGCCGCAGGCAACAGCGTCATCGGCCAAATCAGGGCAGTCCAGCAACAGCGCTGCCGCAGCGTCTTCGTCAACCAAGCCCGCGACCAATACCGCTGCCGGGCCAGCAGCGGCGGATAGCAGCGGCGGCTGGGACGTCGCTGCCAATGCCGACGACTGGAGCAAATCCGACCGCAACCGTCGTGGTGAAACCACCGGCGCCAACGGCCAGCGCGATGGCATGTTCAATAGCGACGGCAGCGTGCGCGTGGCGGGGGCCGGCGATGCCGGCAAGGGAGCCGGCGACCGCGGGCCGCCCGGCAGCGACACCGACACCTGGACCCGCGACCAGATCGCCCAAGGCGGCACCTGGCTCAAGCGCCCGCCGTACGGCTACACGCCGACCTCGCTGGATAAGTACTGGATGCCCAACCAGTCGCTGCTGCAGGAATGGGTGCGCCGCGGCTTGAAGAAGATCGAGATCCCGATTCCGGGCACCACCACCAAGATCAGCTGCGTCGTGTCGTTGCTGCAATTCGGCGGCGGCTGCGGCCTGAGCGACCCCAACCTCAACGATCAGCCCGCCACCGCGCGACCGCCGCCGGATGTGCCGTTCAAGCGGGAGTTGCAGGAGGACAAGGGGGCGGTGCGCCGTGAGGGCGAATGAGGGTGCTGCGCGATGAGCGTCCAGCACAGCTCGAAAGTCGGTCAGGAGCATGTAGGGCAAGAAGGCGCCGTAGTTCATGCTGGACGTCAGCATTGATGGCAAGGCTGTCAGCACACCCAGCCCGGTAGAGGAATGCTAGCTCTAAAACCGAGGTGTTCTGACATAATATACATTATGCGAAATAAGGTGTTGCGTTCGGTAAGGGCGCGGCCTCCGCTGGATCTGGCTTTGGATCAAGACTTGCCTGCCGAACCGTTCCCCTAGCGAAACGGAAATCGCTGCATGACTGACACCTACAACCTCGACCGCCGCCAACCTTGCTGGCCTGTTGGAGCGCAATGTCCAAACAGCTGCGCCGAGGATCTACACCGCCAAGTCGTTACCAACCATGTGGAACTCACCGGCCCGTGGGCTGGTTGGCCGGGCGCGACCTGGAACTGATACCAGAACGCCGGCTGCGTGGCTTGCTGTGGCATGCCAATGCTGGCGACATTCGGAATTCGGTCCGCCGTCGAAACGCCAACCGCAAAGCGGTTCAGCAGTCGATGGTCAAGGTCGTCGTCGTGGATCTTGGCGAATGGCGAGACCGCCACTTCGGGCGAATTGCGGGGTGAGGCGTTATCCGTAGGGGCTATGCCCTTACACCCCCGGTCTACAATGCCAGCTCACAAGATCGGGGGCGGCATGGAGCGCAGATATCAGCAAGCAGACTCATCAGACCTATGGTGGCAGATTGCGCTTGGCGGCTTCATCGCACTACTAGCACATAGCATCGTCGTTGGGCTGTACACCAGATATGAGACGCGCCAAGCGATGGCGCAGCTTGAAAAAGAATCGAAACTAGCGACGCAGCAGATGCAGCGCGCACTTAGACAGAACCTCCAGACACCCAGGAACGCGCCTGAGGTGCGGGAATATGACCCACCAAGACCGTTAAGCGACGGCGAGCGCTGCTTACAAGGCCGCC
The DNA here is from genome assembly GCF_001423585.1 of Xanthomonas sp. Leaf148. Classification (GTDB taxonomy): domain Bacteria; phylum Pseudomonadota; class Gammaproteobacteria; order Xanthomonadales; family Xanthomonadaceae; genus Xanthomonas. Next base: position 103,406 of record NZ_LMOP01000013.1, read on the forward strand.
GTTTCAAACGCGTGTCAAACGGCTGGGTGCAGCTGACGCACGATCCCTGCTGATGGTCTACAGATCAGCCGTGGTCGAAGGAACGCTACTAGCAGTAGCGTAAGGCTTCGATTCGGGGAAGGTGCCGACGTCACGTGTGCCCCTTGCAATGACAGATCCTGCGAGCTGCAAAGGCTGATTCTGATGACCCACCTGCCCGGTTTGCGCCTGCTGCTGTTGTTGCGCTGCTGCTGGCGCACGTCCTTGTACGGGTTGTAAGGAGCGCCATTGCGCGCAAGCGTGCGGCACATGGGCTGGGGAAGATCGTACCGCGTGCCCTGCTCTGTCAGACAGGTACAAGACGCCTCGCGCGGATCTGAGGCGGTGGGCACGCTGGACATGCAGAACACCTGCGGATCAGCGGCAACCGGACGCTGATCGAACACCTCAGCAGTCCACGGCATCGTTTCAAAACGCGGTAGGTGCTTGGCGGCGTAATTACTCTTGCCGGCATATATGACCTGGCCGTTGTTGTCGCCGCTCAGCACGCCAGACCCGAGCGCTGAAGCGCCCGTGCCCGGCGTGCTGGCTTGTTCCTTCTCACCGCCTCCTATCAGGCTTGGATCACCCATGTTGACCTCAGAGCCTCGGATTTTCTTTTCAGCAGCCGAGTATCGGACTCACCTCACCTATCAACGAGGCAGTACGCCAGAATTGTCCACCGCTGGGTGGAAGAAGCCGGCCTCGATTCCGGCTCCTACGGCACCCACATGATGCGCAGGACCAAAGCTTCGCTGATCTACCGCAGGACACGAAACCTCAGGGCGGTCCAGCTATTGCTGGGGCATACGAAGCTAGAAAGCACCGTGCGCTACCTAGGCATCGAGGTCGACGACGCCCTAGAGATCGCCGAGCAAACGGATGTCTAAGCCCAAGAGGCCACTCCTCGACCGGCAAGGTCGAGGAGCGGCCAGAAGAAGAAGTTCAGAAAGTGCTGCGAGACCTCGCCCGAAAGAAGGAACTTCAGGAGGTTCCTACTGAGCGCTTCGCAACCCTGAGCATCCCTTCCGGCCAGCACACCGATCAAACGTTTGGCCCGGCCCCGCGTACTCCGTGATGGCTAGGATCAGCACGATCCACGCCAAGGCCTGGACCTTTGCCGCCAGCACGGCACCCGCCTGAGTTCAGGCGCCGGGCCAGCCAAGCCAAACGCGATGCCACGCCTGCTCCCGGCGATGTCGTGGGCCTGCGCTCTACTTGAAATGATACCGATCGGTCTATATCATCCGCGGCGAATCCACCGCCGGAGTGATCATGAGCAAGGTTCGCGAGCGCATCCTGGATGTCGCTACCAATCTCTTCTATCGGCAGGGGATTCAGGCGGTCGGCGTGGACGCCATCATCAGCACCGCGGAAGTCGCCCGCATGAGCTTCTATCGGCACTTTCGGTCGAAGGAAGGTCTGGCGTTGGCAGTGCTGGAGCGGCGCGACGAACGACTCTGCGCCTGGTTCGAGCAGAAGGTCGAGCGCTTGGCGCCCGATGCAAATCTGCGGCCGCTGGCAGTGTTCGACGCCTTGGCGATGCGCCTGGCCAGCCCCGACTACCGCGGTTGCGCCTTCCTCAACACCATCGCCGAGACGCCGCCGCCCAGTCACGCACTGCATCGGGCTGCGGCTGCGCACAAGCACCGCTTCGAGGCCTACTTCGCCCGTTTGTTGCGAGCGGCCGGGCTGGACGAAAGCGCGGCCGGCGATCTCATGCTGCTGTTCGACGGGGCCGTGGTCACCGCGGTTCGCGAAGGAAACCCGACCCCCGCCACGCGGGCAAAAAACATGGCGGCGCGGGTGCTCGGCATCGCGCCGGCGAACTGAGTCAGTGTCTTACTGAGAGAGTAGTTATGTCTGCGGAAGTTGCGTCGCAAGACCCGGTCGCTCGCGGCGAACGGTTGTTGCAGTTGGATGTGCTGCGCGGTCTGGCCTTGTTCGGCGTGCTGCTGGTCAATATCGGTTACTTCTGCGGTGCCGATTCGGCGCGGGAAGCCGGGGTCGCCTATCCGCTGGGAGACTTCGGTGGCTTGGCCGGCGACCTCGTTAGGGTGCTGTTGGAGAACAAGGCGGCGGCGCTGCTGTCGATCCTGTTCGGTGCTGGCCTCGCCATCCAAGCCGATCGTGCGTCCGAAAATGGTCAGTCGCGCTGGCCGTTTGCGCTGCGTCGCAGCGCGGTGCTCGCCCTGCTGGGCAGCGTGCACACGTTCTTGTTGTGGAACGTCGACATCCTGCTCGACTACGCACTGATCAGCTTGATGGTTCTGCCCTTCCTGCGGCTATCGGCCGGCCGGGTGTTGTGGGCGATCCCGGTGGTGCTGATCGTCTCGGCGGTGATTGCCGGTCCGATGCAGGCGCTTGCAACGGATCTGCCGCCGGCGCAAACCTACACCCTTGGTCTCCAGCACTACGGGCAAGGTGGGTGGCTCGACGCCCTGCAATACCGATGGTGGGAAACGCTGCATGTGGTCGGCCCGATGCGTATCGCCAATCGCTTCGTCATCCTGGCGCCGTTCTTCATCGTCGGCGTTGCGGCCTGGAAGGGCGGATGGCTTTCGGCGCCGGACGCGCATCGGCGCCGGCTGCGGCAGGTCTTCGTGCTCTGCTTCAGCTTCGGGCTGGTGGCCAACGCGGTGCCGCAGGAGGCGCTGCATGCCTGGGTGAATCAGCTTGCGCTGCAGCCGCTGCGGGTCTTGATTAAGGCGACCTTCTTCTTCGCCAAGTTCGCGCTGACCCTGGGCTACGCGGCCGGCATCCTGTTGCTGCTGCAGCGATCACGCTGGCGCGTGTGGCTGGGTGTGTTCGCGCCGCTCGGTCGCATGGCGCTGACCCAATACCTGCTGCAGTCGCTGGTCTGCACATGGATCTTCTATGGCTTCGGTCTGGGCCAGTACGGGCGGATGCCGCTCGACCTGGCGCTGGCGCTGGGCGTGCTGCTGTTCGCTATGCAGGTGATCAGCAGCCGCTGGTGGTTGGCGCGCTTCAGCATCGGCCCGGTGGAGTGGCTGTGGCGGCGATTGAGCTACGGCGGCATTCGCCAGCGCCCACCGGCGCTCGCAGCGGCCGGGGCGGAGGCTGAACAGGCCCGAAGCCGGTAGCGTGGGTGATGCCGCGTCGCGGCATTAGCGCCGTGTTTTTTGCGCCTGTCGGCGTGGTGGTGTGCGGGCAGATTCAGCGCCATGAGCGCGTCGCTGCGGCCGCCGGCGTCGACAAGACCCGGATACTTGGATGCCGTCAATCTACCTCACAGCCGCGCCGGCTACGCGGCCTTCTTTGGCTGAGCGCTGGCAGAACTCCCAGGGCCGACTAAACTGGGAGGATTGCGCCAAACGAAGCTGAAGAAGACCTTCGCCCACGCTGCTACACCCGATCCATCACGGCAAGGGCATGTTATGGCCCGCTACCGTCACGTTGATTACAGCCCACAACTGCTTCCGGTCGACCTCCAGGCGCAGTGGGTGCCGGCCAGCAACCTTTGGTGGAGGCCGTAATGTCCGCTTCGGGTCGTCCCGAGCTTGAGGCGCTGCTTCCGCCTGTGACGACTCATTAGAGGGGCTTCGAGATAAGGCACTGCTGTTGTTTGGTTTTGCCAGTGGCGGGCGCCGACGCAGCGAGATCGCGGCGGCTGACTGGCAGGACCTGCGCTGCATTGGCGAAGACGCTTTGCAGGCGGGGTTAAACGGGGACTTTGGCGGTCACAGCCTGCGCTCGGGCTTTATCACCTAGGGCGGTCGCCAGGGCATCGCCCTGCCCGCCCTAATGGCGCTGACTGAGCATCGCTCCGTGGCGCAGGCGATCGGCTACTTTCAGGCCGGTGACGCGTCAAGCAACCTAGCCGCTCGACTGCTTGATCTCTAGCGCGCGAGCCAATGCGTTATCGGCCCTTGCGCGGCTCCCGCTTCGCCGGAGCCTTCTCAAGGCTTTTGAGCAGATCCTTCTTCTGGCGAACTGATAGGTCGTTCCATTGCAGGAGAAGTTGGGCCAATAGCTCTTCCTCGGTGTAGAGAAACGCCGCGGGTATGCCAAGCACCTCAGCCAACTTCCACACTCGGTTAGCAACGCTAGCGCGGTATCAGCCTCGCCGTTGGCAAATGTGTAGCGCAAAGAATCGATAGTCGCAGCGATGGACGCCTCTTTCTCAGACTTGCCGAGGTAAGCCATCGAATCCTGCTTACGCTGCCGCCGATAGTCCATGGCACGAGAATGAAAGTCAGAGTGTCTACACGATGATGTTCCCAAGAAACATAACTACCTAATAACTGGGCCGTGGGCTCTGGCTATACGATTCATCCACAGCGATGTTGATCCGCCGTGCAGGTTGGTGTCACCTGATCCAGCCTGCTGTACAGAATGCATGGCGGAGGCGCGCCGTGCGCCGTGTGCACGCATCCCCCGAACGAGTCATCGGACCCTGCCCCGACGCGGTGTTCTGGATTCGGCCCGAGGCGTCCAGCATGGACCACATCGCTGACGTCCCTCGACGCCATGACCCAGCGATTCCCCCTCCAGAGAGATCGCGTCCATGACGATGTCTGATGTGTCGGGCCAGCGCCACGCGCTCGCCGGCAGTGCACTCCCCTCGCCACGCGACCAGGCACGTTGGCTGGCGGTGGCGCGTAGACGCCATGCACTGCCGACCTGCGCGGACCGTGCGTCACAACAGGCAGTCGCACGATGAAGCCCTATTTGCTCTCGCTTGGCGCCGGTCTGCTGGTCGGTGTGATCTACAGCCTGCTCAACGTGCGCTCGCCAGCGCCGCCGGTCATTGCATTGGTCGGCTTGCTTGGCATTCTGGTCGGCGAGCAACTGCCACCACTTGTGCGCCAGCTGACAACGCGCAGCCAGACCGAGGCCTCGTGGATCGGGCATCAGGTCAAGCCGCATATGTTCGGGAATCTGCCAGAAGGCAAACGCGCGCCGCCGCATGCGCCATCACCGCCACCTGCGCGAACCGACGAAGGCGATGCGTGAGCGCGCTCGTCCATGCGATCTGCTGGTGCATCTTACCTGCGTAAGGCCGAGTACGTCGCCGGCGAGAATCCTGCAAAGACGGCCGGTTGTTCTCTATGACGATGCGCAGAGCTGCAAAGCAGATCGCGCGCGTGATCAAGCAACTTGGCAACAAACACAGCGCGATGCGGGCGGCGTCTAGTCCAAGCGGCGCGCAAGAACACTCCAAGTGCATCCAACTCCTACCGCAAAGGCATCGACTACCCATTGCCGGAGATGCCATCGCTGCCCTCTTTCCCCAAAGGAACTTCCATGCGTCCGCTACTTTCCCTGAGCCTTTCCGCCGCGCTGATGCTGAGCGCGGTCCTTCCGGTCCTTGCCGATGCTGCGGCACCGGTGTCGGTCGGCCCGCAGTACGACACCACACACGTCTATGTGGCACCTGCCGATGTGGATGCGTTTGCGCGCAGCTTCGCCGCGACCTTCGGCGGACAAAGCACGCGCCAGGTGATCGCCACGGTCACGCCAACCCCCAGCAGTACCAGTTCGCAACTGGTGCAGACGCCGGCCGGCACCGTGTCGTTGTTCGGATTTCGTACGCCGGTGCCCCACCCGTTCGGCAGCGAACGCACCGGCTACCTGGTGACCGACATGCAACAGGCAATCACTGCCGCACGCGCTGCCGGAGCGGAGGTGCTGGTTGCGCCGTTCAAGGATCCTATCGGTATGGATGCGGTGATCGCCTGGCCGGGCGGCGTCAGCATGCAGCTGTACTGGCACGACACCGCACCGCATTACGCACCGCTGGCGACGATTCCGGAGAACCGCGTCTACGTCTCGCCCGATCGCGCCGATGCGTTCGTTAAAGCCTGGCTGAAGTTCTCGCATGGCAAGGTGCTGCACGATGACCGCCATGCGGACGCAACGCTGATCGGCCGGCCTGGCGTCACTTACCGCAGCATCGTCATCAGCTCCGGCTTCGGTGCGCTGCAGGTGTTGGTGACTGACGGCCACCTGCCCTATCCGTACGGGCACGAGCTCACCGGATACGCAGTGGACGACCTTGCGGCAACACTCGCGCGCGCCACCGCGTCCGGCGCAAAAGTGTTGGTGCCTGCGGTGGCCGCGTCGGGTCGACAGTCGGCGATGGTGGAGTTCCCCGGTGGCTATGTCGCCGAGCTGCACGCCGAACTCCACTCCTGATCGCACATGTCGTTACGCCTCACACTGCCCTTGATGTTGGTCCTGTGCCCATGCGCCGATGCATGGGCGCAGTCTTCGGTCGATGCAACCGCCGCTACACCGGTACGCCCTGTCATCAAGTCGAACCGTTGGCAGGAAGACTGGTCCCCGCTTGCTGACCCTACGCTGCGCACGCACCCGTTCGATCGCCTGAAATATGTGCCGCTTGGCGACGCCGGCTATGCATCGTTCGGTATCAACCTGCGCGAACGCTTCGAAAGCAATCACACGCCTGCGCTGGGTATCGGCCGCGAGAGCGACAGCTATCTGTTGCATCGCCTGCAGGCGCATCTGGACGTGCGGGTTGGCGAGCACTTGCAGCTCTTTACCCAACTGGAAGACGTACGCGCAGTGGATAAACGCCGCATCGGCCCGGCCGATGCCAATCGTGCCGACCTGCGCATGGCGTTCGTGGCCTACACCGCGCCACTGGCCGATGGCGATATAAAACTGCGCGTGGGCCGGCAGGAGTTTGCCTTCGACCTGCAGCGATTCGTCTCGCTGCGTGATGGCCCAAACGTGCGCCAATCTTTCGACGCGGTGTGGGTCAACTACGAGACCGGCCCATGGCGCTGGATTGCGTTTGTCAGCCAGCCCGTGCAGTACGCCGATGTGCGCAGCTTCGATGACTTCTCCAATCGACATCTGCGCCTTGATACCGTGCGCGTCGAACGCCACGTCCTGGGCAGCGACGAACTGTCGCTGTATTACGCACGCTATCGGCAGGATGACGCCAGCTTTCTGGATGCGGCCGGCAACGAGCGCCGCGACATTGTCGATGCCCGCTTCGCAGGTGTGCACACTGCGTTGGACTGGGACCTTGAGGCGATGGGGCAACGCGGAAAGGTCGGCAACAGCCGCGCGCGTGCCTGGGCACTAGGCCTCAAGGCCGGCTACACCTGGCAGGACAGCGCGTTGACGCCGCGCCTGGGGCTGCAGGTCGACACCGCCTCCGGCGACCGACATCCGGACGATGGACAGCTTGAAACCTTCAACCCGCTATTTCCGAACGGCGCGTACATCAACCTGGCCGGCTACACCGGCTATAGCAACTTGCTGCAGATCAAACCGATGCTCACCCTGCGGCCCACCGCGCAGCTGAGCGTTACCGCCTCGCTCGGCCTGTTATGGCGGCAGAGCACTGCCGACGCCGTGTATGTGCAGCCTGACATTCCGTTGGCCGGCACTGCGGGCACCGGCAGTCATTGGACCGGCCGCTATCTGCAGCTGCGCGGTGACTGGAAGCTCAACACACACCTGCAAACCGCCATCGAAGCCGTGCATTACCAGGCCGGCGACACCGTGCGTACCGCCGGCGGTCACGACAGCAATTACCTTGGCTGTGAGATGAAGTTCATGTGGTAGCTGGTGCTGGATCGCCCGCGGCTGCGTTTAGCTAGCTGATTGCTAAGCATTCATTGCGAACGTAGACGCCAATGCGACCGAAGCGCCGTTGCGTTGATCGACGCATCAGTACATGAGCGCAAAGCGCTCCTGACCAGTTAATGCCTGCATGCTGACAGCACCGCGCCTTGTGCGGCAGACGTTGCAGCGCGCCGGCCGCATGTGTGGTCGATGGATTATCGCGTCTAGCAGAATGCTGCGAGCACTCATCAGTGCATGGAAAGCACACGCATAAGCACTGGTGAACGAATCTACGTTTGCTCACGCGGAGCGGATGCTCCACCTTGGCACCAATGCCGGCTCCCACCTGAGCGACCACTGTGGGAACGTACCTGACGTGACTAGGCAACGCTGGTTGGCCCGCACTACTGGGCGGCGCGGTGTCGGGGATCGATCTACTGGTTGCACAGATAGATCTGGTGGTGTGGCGCGACTGAGCGAGGGCCGCCGCCTTACCGGGTGGCGGCTATTGAAATCCATATCGAGGTCAACATGTCTTAAGAACAGGAGACCGCAACATGCAAGCCAATCGATTGATGCTGATCGCTGCCGTGACCATGGGATGCTGATGACCAAGGCGTTGGCCTAGCCCTCCCCCGCCCTACTCAGCGTTACCCAATCGCAACCAGCGGGCAGAAATGGCGACCGCAAACATGGCGGCAGCCACAAGCATCAGCGCGGCGGTCAGTCCCCAGCCGTGGGCGGCGAAGCCGATCAAGGCGGGGCCGGCCAGGACGCCAGCGTAGCCGAGTGTCGTCATTGCGGTGATCGCCATGCCCTCGGGCATGGCGCGCTGTTGTCCGGCCATCGAAAACAACGCCGGTGCGATGTTGGCGCATCCCAACCCGATGCGTGCTGCTGCGCACGGTGTGAAGCATGAGACGTCATCAGTCATCCAACTGCGAAGACACCGGCTGCCAGGCGATAGACGGCGTGAAGAGTCACTAAGAGCGGCTAACAAAACGCAGCGATCAGTAGTCAGATGCATGCGGACGGCGCGCTCAGAACCGGGATGTACGCGTGGCACATGCCGCTCCGAGCACTGGTCACCCACGCCTGGCGGTAAACGCAGTCGTTTTTTTAGCCGATCCAGGAAAGCAGAGCGAACAGTCATCAGCTCGGTGTAGACGGCGCACTCAGAACAGCAATGCACGCGTGGCATGTGCCGCACCAAGCACCGAACACAGGCCACGTCCGCCTGGCGGTGAACGCAGCTGTTTTGTTGGCTGCGCTAAACCCTCAGGACAGATCGTGCAGATCCTTGCCGAGCACCGGGCCGAGCTTCCAGTCGGAGAAGTGCACCTTCAAGCCTTCGCGCTCTGGCGTGCAGGTCATCGGACCAACCAAATAGGTGCTGGCCACCGGGAATGGGCACAGCCGCACCAGCGGCCAATACGTGCCGTCCTTGGAGACTTGCAGACGCAGCACGCCCTTGTCGACGGTGGCGCGGATCCAGAAGTCGGACGGGTCAGCTTCGTACGGTCCTGTGGCCCAATCCGATTTACCATCGGTCAGCACGCTGCTGAGCATCGCGCGACCGTCGCTGAGCTCGATGCCCGCTTTGACCCACTGCCGCTCGTTGACGCGGATCATGAGCCCGGCCTGGTCGTAGAGCTGCTCGAACTTTGCGCGCACGCGCAGCTGGCAGGTAAATGCTGCCGGCGCCGCGATGCCAAGAAAATGCCCGTTATCGCGGGTGAATCCGTAATGGGTTTCGCGCCAGAAGTCAGTTCCCTTGTCGGTGACGACCTCCAGCACATCGCCGCTCAGGATGCGGTGCGATTTGGGTTCATTGAGCCATTTGCCTTGCTGCCAGTGGCTGGATGGCGCTGCACCTGCACCGGTTGCGATGACCACGCCGCCAGCGGCCAACCCGCCCAGCGTCGCCCTGCGGCCAACATCGACCTGGTGTTTTTCCGAACCCGTCATACCTAGTCCTCGTGACGAAAAAGCAATGCTCTCGGGTGCCTTTCTGCGGGCATCGTAAAGCCAGTAGCGTCAATTTGTACATCCGTACCAATTGGCACGTCAACTCTGGATTACCATCGCCCTGGTCGATACGTGCATGAAGACAGATGAGCAGCAGGACCTGGCGGCAAGACCCACATCGAAAAGAACACATCGAGCAGGCCACCTTGCAGGTGGTCGTCGAGCATGGCGTGGCCGGGACGACCTTTCGCAAGGTTGCCGAACACGCACAGGTGCCGTTGAGCGCGACCACCTACTACTTCGGCTCCATGCATGAGCTGCTGATCGCGGCTTTCACCCGCTTCTCGCAGGAGGTCTCGAAGAACTTCGCCGCCGAGATCCGCGCTGCGAAGAACCGCGACCAAGCCTGCGACGCAGTGGTGAACATCATCTTTGCCGACAGTACCGCCTCGCCGCGGATCCTGCTGCTGAGTTACGAGCTGTATGCGTTTGCCCGGCGCCACCCGGAGATGACGGCGATCATGGAGCAATGGATGGCACGCAGCCGCGCGGCGCTGGAACTGCATTTTTCCAAACCCGCTGCCAGTGCGATCGATGCCTTGATCGAAGGCATGACGATCCATCGTTCGGTGGTGCGTATGACCAAGAAGAGCGTGCGCAATGCGGTGGGGCAGCTGGCCCTGCTGTGAGGCGTGCTGGGCGCTGCACAATTGAGCGGTGCAAGCATCGCAACCTCCACTGCATGGCGACGGGTTGATCGCTGCACACTGAATTTATGAGGTGAGGTTTTGCGGATGTCGCTGCCGCTCGCGCACCAGCGCATGCGTGAGTCAAAGGTCTCCAACTTCCGCTGAAATTCAAAACGTGACGATCAAACCAAAGGCTGCCCTTGACCTATCTCTCGCTGTTCGCACTGTCGTTGATTGCCGCTACGCTGCTTCCCGCGCAGTCGGAGGCGGCATTGGTTGCGTTGTTGCTGGATGGCGGTTCGGTGGTGGGGCTTGTGACGGCTGCGAGCGTCGGCAACGTGCTGGGCTCGCTGATCAATTGGTGGATGGGTCGCGAGGTGCTGCGCTTCCAGGGGCGGCGCTGGTTTCCTGTAACCCCAGACGCCTTGGCGCGTGCGCAGGCCTGGTATGGCAGATACGGCAAATGGTCGCTGCTGCTGAGTTGGATGCCGATCATTGGCGACCCACTGACGCTGGCGGCCGGAGTCATGCGCGAACCGTTGCGCGTCTTCCTGCCATTGGTGACGATCGCCAAGGTCACGCGCTACGGCGTACTTGCATGGACAACGCTGGCACTTGCCCGTTAGTGCCAGGACGTGGAGCCTGCACGACCTGCAGCGCGCATGACACAGCGCGCCAGTGGCGCAGGTGGCTGCGCACGGGTTCTTAACGTGGCACGCCTATGCTGTCGGCGCGCTGCAACCCATCTGCCGCGCATCCAGGGACATTGCACAATGGACATTGCAAAGGAGATCGTATGAAGAAGCTGCACAGCATGCTGCTCGCCGGATGCCTGCTCGGCCTGAGCACCCAGGCCTGGGCCGAAGTGGCCAACCTGACCAATAGCGCCGATGGCGCCAACCGCGAAGCTGGCATTGCCGCGGTGAAGAAAAAACTTCAGGACGCCTGCACGTCGCGACAGGGCAAGGTGGACATGGCCTCGTTCGAAGTGGTGTTCGAAAAAACCAGCACCAATCCCGACGTCCCCAAACCCTATTACGTGGACGGCAAGATCAAGTGCGATCTGCCGTGATGACCGCGCTGGCGTAGCGCACTGCCCTACGCCGCCGCCATGCACGAATGCAAAGCCCCGCGGATGCGGGGTTTTGCATGTCAGGCAATCGTGCGGTGCAACCCGCTGTCTTCGATGGAGGCTCCGACCGCTCTGCAGGCGCCACCGGCGGCACGCCGCACCCGACGCACGGCATAGAGTTGCGTGCGCAAGACGGGTACGCTGCGGGTCTACCAATTACAGGATGTTGTCATGGGTCTGATCCAGGCAGTGGCAGGTGCGGTCAGCGGCGTATTGGCCGACCAGTGGAAGGATTTCTATACCGTGCCGGCGGATCTACCGGCGACGGCAGCGCTGTTCGCTGCGGTTTCGCACGGCAGCAACGCCGGGCGTGGCGTCAACACCAGCGCGTCGTCCAACATCATCAGCAATGGCTCGAAGATCGTGGTGCCCGAAGGCTATGGATTGCTGCTGTTGCAGGATGGCGCCATCACCGGGTTTGTGGCCGAACCCGGCGGTTACGAATGGCGCTCGGACGATGTCAATGCGCAATCGCTGTTTGCGGGCGACGGGCTGGTGGCGCCGTTGATCCGGCAGAGTTGGGAGCGCTTCAAGTTCGGGGGTCAGCCCGGATCTCAGCAGGCAGCGTTTTTTGTCTCGCTGAAGGAATTGCCGGATAACCGCTTCGGCACACAGTCCGAAATCTATTGGGACGACGGCTTTCTGGGCACGCAGGTGGGCGCGATCACGCGCGGCGCGTACACCTTGAAGATCGTCGACCCCATCCTGTTCGTGAAGAATTTTGTGCCGGCGCGCTATCTGCAACCGGGCGCGATCTTCGACTTCACCGATCTGGATAACGCCGCGGCCAGTCAGCTGTTCAACGAAGTGGTCGGCTCGCTCGCGCCCGCTTTCAGCCTGTATACGAACGACCCGGCCAAGGGCAATCGCATCACCAAACTGCAGCAGGATTCGCTGGGGTTTGCGCGCAGCCTGTCCGATGCAGTGGAGCAGGCGTATCAGTGGAAATCCGATCGTGGTCTGGCAATCGTCAAGACCACTATCGTGTCGATCGAGTACGACGCCAACACGCGCGAATTGCTCAAGACCGTGCAGCGCGCCGATGCGCTGGCCGGGGCGCGTGGCAACTCCAACCTGCAAGCCAGCGTAGCGCAGGGTCTGCAATCGGCAGGCGAACACGGAGGAGCGGCAGGTTTGGTGGGCGTGGGCATGGCCACGGGTTTGGCAGGCGGTGTGGGTGCGCTGCAGCAGCCTGTCGCAGCAGCAACGCCTGCGGCGGACGATCCGGTGGCCAAGTTGAAAAAGGCCAAGGACATGCTGGATCTGGGCCTGATCACGCAGGCCGATTACGATGCCGCAAAGGCCAGGGCGTTGGGTCTGTAAGCGCGCTCGCCGTCATGTCCGATCCCCGCTTTCCGCCGCCGCTGCCGCCACTGCAGCCGCCTCCACTGCCTCCATTGCGTGCGGCACCGCCTACCGGTCCAGGCTCACCACAGGACGTGCCGCCGTTGCCGGGTAGCCTGGCGCTCGACCCGGCCACCCTGCCCGGCCCGATCCGCGAGGAAGTACTGGCTCCCGATCCACTGGCGATCGACACCGCAGCTGCCGAGCTCAAGGACGGCCTCAACCGCTGCCCGGCCTGCGGCTCCAGCGATATCCGCCCCAAGCTCGGCACCGACCTGCTGGTCTGTCAGTACTGCCGCGCCGAGTGGCCAGGGGTGCGGGTCGAAGAGGCATTCGGCTTCGGGCAAGGCCTCGACGCGTTGCGCGGCACGGTCGTCGCCTCCGGTGCGCAAGACATCGCTGCGGATGCGGCCAGCCTGATGAGCTTCAAGTGCGCCGGTTGCGGGGCCGAGGTCACCATCAACACGCAAAGCACCATGACGGCGCGCTGCCATTGGTGCCGGCATGTGTTCGGCGTCAACGAACAGGTGGCCAACGGCGCGGTTCCCGATGCGGTGCTGCCCTTCCATATCGACAAGCAGGATGCGGTAGCGCGCATCCGTCAGTTCGTGGGCAAGCGCCGGTTGTTTGCATTGAAGGCGTTCAAGCAGCAGTTCACGCCCGAGAACGTGGTGGGTGTGTATCTGCCTTACATGATCGTCGACGGCAATGTGAGCGCCAGCGTGTCGGGAATGGGCGAGATCAAGCTACGGCAGTACACCCGCGGCACCGACAAGAACAAACAGACCTACTACGACGCCGACGTGTACCAGGTGCGTCGACAGATCGAATTCACGGTGGATGATCTGCCGCTGGAGTCGTCCGCGGCGCGCGGCAATCTGGACAGCCGGGTCAACACCAACAACATCATCAACGCGATCCTGCCGTTCGATACCAAGAACGCCGTGCATTGGAACGCTTCGTATCTGGCAGGTTTCAGCTCGGAAAAGCGCGACCGCGACATCGCACAGCTACGCGCCCGGCTGAAAGACCAGCTGCTGTCGATCGCACGTGCGCAGGTCGAACCGTCGGTCAGGCGCTATGGCCGTGGGGTGCGCTGGGAGTCGGAGCGGTTGGACGTGCACGGCACGCGCTGGGTGTCGATGTATCTGCCGGTGTGGTTGTATTCGTACCATCAGCCCGGTCGCGACGGCGGCATGCTGCACTACGTCGCAGTCAATGGCCGCACCGGCGAAACCATGGGCAGCGTGCCGGTCCAGCAATGGAAACTGCTGCTGGCTGCGCTGACTGCCGGCACCGCGATCGAAGCGGCGGTTGTGTTTTTTCTGGCAGGTGTTTGATGAGCGATGATGGCGTTCTTTTTCTGCTGTTGGCGGGCCCGGCCGGTGGCTCGGCGCTGTACTGGATGCTGTATCGGTACTACCGCAACACCGATCAATCGCATGCGTTCGAGCGCGAAACCAAGGTCGATGCACAGCCGGTGACCGGTACCGACGTCAAGGTCGATACCATCATCGGCACGCGCCAAGCGCAGATCGATGGCGACAATGTGTCTGCCTACCGTACACGGGTGCGACGCGAGGGCGATTGATCGATGGCGCCGCGCCTGCTGTGGTTGCTGGGTGTGCAGGCAGAGCGATTGACGCGATGTGGGTGTGTTGGTGTGGTTGTGGTGCGGCCGTGAGGTACTTGCGATCTGTGATGTAGCGGCTCCCCTGACAACGGTGAGGCGCGTCAAGCGGCATCAGCGTCAGCCGTTGCAGCAGCTGCGTGCAGCTGTGTGCAGCTGTGCACGCGCCACGTCCAGCGTTGTCATGATCTGCACCACTTCGTCGAGCGGATGCAGCGGCGACTCGCTGCGGCCTTCCCCGATATAGCGTGCGGCGGCATTTGCCTGCCATGACAGCCCTTCATAGCCCTTGATGCCGGTCGGGTCGGTCCATTCGACCGGCGTGCTGGCGTCAGCGTTATTGCCAATCCGCAGCGTGGTTGGATTGTGGAAATCGCCGACCAGGTCGATGCGGCCGTCTGTCCCGGTGACGTAGGCCATCGAACTGCTGCGCGCGACGATGGAGCTGATCAAGGTGGACTGCGCATGCGCGCGATGCGACAGCATGATGGTGGAAAAAGCATCGACGCCGGTGTCAGTGAGCTCACCGACGGCGGTAATTGCAGTGGGCGTAGAGAGGATCATCGAGGAAAACTGCACGGCGTAGACGCCCAGATCCAGCAGCGCACCACCGCCAAGTTCGGGACTGCGTTGCCGATGTGCAGGGTCGCTGGGTCCACGCTGACTCAAGTCGGCAAACACCTGGCGCACATCGCCCAGCGCGCCATCGGCAAGCAGTTTGCGGATCACCGAGGTCTGCGGCAGGTAGCGGCTCCACATCGCTTCCATCAAGAACAGGCCGCGTGCACGCGCTTCCTACACGAGCAGGCGTGCATCGTCGGCGCAGGTGGTGATGGGCTTTTCGATCAGCACATGTTTACCGGCGCGTAGCGCCAGCAGCCCATGCTCCAGATGCTCGCTATGCGGCGTGGCGATGTAGACGATGTCGACGTTCGGGTCATCGACCAAGGCCTGATAGCTGTCGTACGCACGGTCGATCGCCCAGGTCTTCGCAAACGCGTTCGCACGCTCGCTGCTACGCGAGGCAACTGCCACCGGGCGTTGATGGGTATTGCTGCGCAACGCACGCACGAATGCGGATGCGATCCCGCCGGGACCGAGCACGCCCCAGCGCAGGGATGGCTCGCCTTGGCCAGGCACGAACAGATCGGGCGCGGGGATGTGGAGCATCGGCATCGGGTCGCTGCGTTGTCGTGGAGCGAACGATGCTAGCAAACCACACGTTTTGATCGGCGTGGCATGGCGCCTCAGGCGCAGGGCTGCAACAGCGCAAAGCAGACGCGGCCAGTGCGCGTGCTGCATGTGCTTGCCTCCCGTGCCTGGCCGACTGAGTCCCATCTCCGCTTAACGTGCGGCGCGCCGCCAACCGGCATTCAGCGCATCCTGGGCCGAGCAAAAATAGCGCTCGCCCTTCTCGGTAGAGATGCTGGTACGCGCGTAATCGCGTTGACCCGGCATGTGGAAGATCTTGCTGCCCTTGCCGGAAATATTGCCCTTGATGGCGCACTTGCCCGGCACGGCTGCCGGTGCAGTTGCTGCTGCGCGCGATGTAACGTGATGGCGTTTGTTGCGCCGGTACTCGGCAGGCTGCTGGAAGGTTCCCTGCCAGAGATTGCGTTTTTGCTGCTGCGCGATGCGCTCATCGGCAACGAACGCAGTTGCGTATTGGCGATACGCCACCGCCCAACCATTGCGCACCATCCAGCCGTTGACCGATTGCCCTTGAACAAAACAATCGGCAACGACGCGTCCGTAACGGTCGGTATCCTTTTGCTGACATCGCACGGTCTTGTCGATCAGATAACCATCCAGCGCCGCTGCAGAGCGACGGCCACAGGGCCACGCACGGCCGTCTGGATCATTGCACTGCTGCGCGCTTTCCGGCGCATCGATTCCCCATAACCGGATGCGCTTGTGCGCCACGGTAATGGTATCGCCATCGGTGACGGCGGCCCTTCCAACAAGCTCTGCTGCGCCGGCAGGCAAAACGAGTAAGACACCCACAACACCCAACAACCATCTGAACAACATCGACAACAACGTCCCTTGGCAATCGGTAGAAGTCGTCCTTGCATTTTTCCCGTGTGTGCATTCTTAAAACGGCTAACAAAACGTAGCGAGCAGTCGTCAGGCGGGTGTGAACGGCGCGCTTGGAACCGGCGTGTACGCGTGGTACATGCCGCACCGAGCACCGGTCGCGCCCGCCTGGCGGCTGCCCAGTCCTTTTGTTAGCTGCTCTTGGCCGGATGGCCTTGCCCGGCGCTGTCCTGACGCCCGACGTCCGCGCGGCAGTGCCGACGCAGGGCCGGCACTGTATGCGAATGCGAAGGGGATGGCTATCTTTTGCAAGTTGCGCACGACGACCTTTGAAGTAGACGACGCACTGGGATGCACACAACCCGTCGCTGTCACAGCGCGCAGTCTTCCGCATGCATTGCGTTGCTGCGCACCCACCCTGCGCTACTCGGGCGCACTGCCAAGCATCTGGCTGACTAGCCGTCTCGTGTGATCAGAACGGCAAAAGAAAGCCCGCCCGGCGCATCATGCAACCGGGCGGGCTCTCGCATTGCTGCTTACTGTGGCGCGGCTGCAGCGGCCTCTGGCGTCACGCGCCAGATGATGTTGGCCAGATCGTCGGCCACGATCAAGGCACCGCGCGGGTCCACGGTGACACCCACCGGGCGGCCACGCGTCTTGCCGTCATCGCCATGGAAGCCGGACACGAAGTCGATCGGCTGGCCTGCCGGGCGCCCATCGCGGAACGGTACGAACACCACCTTGTAGCCCACTGGCGGGTCGCGGTTCCAGCTGCCGTGTTCACCGACAAACACGCCGTTGGCAAACTTCGCGCCCAGCACCGGAGACGAGAACGCCACACCCAGCGCGGCCACATGCGAACCCAGCGCGTAGTCGGGTGCGATGGCAGAGGCCACTTTCTGCGGGTCCTGCGGCATCACACGTGCGTCCACATTTTTGCCCCAATAACTGTAAGGCCAGCCATAGAAGCCACCTTCGCGTACCGAGGTCAAATAGTCGGGCACCAGGTTCGGGCCGATTTCATCGCGCTCGTTGACGACTGCCCACAGCGCGCCGGTACCGGGCTGGATCGCCAGTGCGGTGGGATTACGCAGACCGGTGGCATATGGCTTGTGCGCACCGGTTGCCGCGTCCACTTGCCAGACCTGCGCGCGATCGACTTCTGCAGCCATGCCGCGTTCGGTGATGTTGCTGTTGGAGCCGATCGCCACATACAGATAACGGCCATCTACGCTGGCAGTGAGCGCCTTGGTCCAATGGTGATTGATGACCGACGGTAGATCGGTCAGTTTGCTCGGCGCGCCGCTGGCCTTGGTCTGGCCGTCGCGATAGTCAAAGCGCACCAGCGCATCCTGGTTGGCGACGTAGAGCGCATTGCCGATCAGCGCAAGCCCATAAGGCGCGTTGAGCTTGTCGGCAAAGATCGTCTTCAATTCATAGGTGCCGTCGCCGTCGGCATCGCGCAACAACGTCAGACGATTGCCGCTCTTGGCCTTGGACGTGCCCTTGGCCTTGATTGGGCCGGCGATGATGTCCTTGGGCTTGAGATTTGGCGCAGAGCCGCCGCGTCCTTCGGCCACCAGGATGTCGCCATTCGGCAACACCAGCGTCTGGCGTGGAATGCCGAGGTCGGTGGCAATAGCGGTAATGCGATAGCCCGCCGGGACGGTCGGCTTGCGGTCGCCCCATGCACTTGGTTCGGCGATCGTCATGTCAGGCAGCACCCCGCGATCCGGGGACGGCAGCTCTGGCGTGGCGCCATGCTGATCGAGCTCGGGTGCCTTGCCGCAGGCGGCCAGCGCAGCAGCAAGAACCGAGACGGCAAGTACACGCGTGTAGCGGCTCATCGTGCACCTCCCACGCGCAGACCCGACAGCCCCGACCAGGTGGCAAGCAATGCGAACAGTGTGGCGATTGCCGACAGCGTCAATGCCGCCGGCATGATGGCCCACGCATCGCGCGCGTGATGCAGCGCGTCGAAAAATCCCACGATCCAGGTTGCCACCAATGCGATCACATAAATGAAGTTGCGGCTGCCGCGCACCAGCGCGACGATGGCGGCCACGAGCGCGATGGTGGTCACCACCATGGCGCCGACCAACAGCCAGGACGCGAAGTTGCTCCACTGAATCTGGTAGCTGCTCCAGTAGGCGTAGTCGCTCAATAGCGCGCCAAGGAACAAGGGCCATACACCACCAAGCACGGCTGCATGGAACGGGTGGATGGCCCAGCGACGGGGCGAAACGGCGGCTGCATTCATGGCGAACTCATTGGGGCGATGGCGAAACGTGCCCCGATGCTGCCAGCTGGCGTGTGATGAGAAAGGCGATATTCAGCGCATCGCACCTCTACATGCCACGAACGCACTGTTGCACGCGCCAGGCTGTTGCGCTGGGCGATGCGGAAAGACTGCATGGCATCGGTATGCGTCGAGTGTGTGTCTGCAGCGAGCGCTGACTTTTTCAGGGAATTCATCGCCTCAAGGTGGTGCGGACACTCGCTGATGAGTGCATCTCATAACTGCATGCGGCGCACATGGATGGAACGGCCATGCGGATACGGCATGCTGGCGCCCTGCCCTGTCGAGCCCCGCTACGGTGCGTGCATGTCGCGTTCGCGCAGTGCGTCTGGCCTGCAGGTATCGATTCACCAAGAGCGACCAACAACACGACTGCGCGACTACCCAACGGGGCTGCGGGTGCTCGGAATCGGCATGTACCGCTCGTACATGCCGGTCTCTGTGCGCAGCCCAACCCCGCCGGCAGACGCGCGTAACGTTGTTGTTTGCCGCGCAACAGGAGGTTAACGCTTGGATTTCACCGTATCGATCCCTAGATCTGGACCTGAGAGACCGATCAATGCGCCTCGTTGGCGCCCATTGATCGCTCATGTAGTGGTCTGCGCCCTTGGCGCGGCCGCTGTTTGTGTCGTTGCCCCCTCCCCCGCGGCAGCACGTTCCCCGGAGTCCATCGGTATGCCCATCTCAGAAAGTCTGTCGCCCCAGCAGCAAGCCATCGCCCCGATTGCCGCGTTTGCGGCAATCGGCGATATCGACCGTTTGAAGAATGCGTTGGAGGCAGGTCTGGATGCTGGCCTGACCGTCAACGAATGCAAGGAAGTGTTGGTACAGGTCTACGCCTATGCCGGCTTCCCGCGCAGCCTCAATGCACTTGCGGCGTTGATGCAGGTGGTCCAGGCGCGACAGCAGCGCGGTGTGACCGACGCGCAGGGCGCGCTGCCCGGCCCGGTGCCGACCGGGCCGGAACTGCTTGCGTTGGGTACCGCCAATCAGACGCAATTGGTGGGGGCTGCGGTGTCGGGACCGTTGTTCGACTTCGCACCGGCCATCGATGCGTACTTGAAGACGCACCTGTTCGGCGACATTTTTGCGCGCGACAACCTCGATTGGGTGAGCCGCGAACTGGCGACGGTGAGCATGCTGGCAGCGCTGGAGGGCGTGGATTCGCAATTGCAGTCGCATCTGAAGATCAGCATGAACATCGGTGTGAGCAGCGCGCAGCTCAATGCGCTTGCGCAGGTGCTGGATAAACGGGTCGGTGCCGCGGCCGGCACCCGCGCCAAGGCCGCCCTGGCCAAGACGCAGTGACGGTACTGACCAACTGATGCAGCCATTGGCAGCCGCAGTCGCAGCGTAAAGATTCGCCCAGTGTGCCGCCGCGTGGCGGGCAGCGACCTGGCCGCAGGTGGCGCGGCTCCTGGCGCTTGCGTATCTGTCTCCTGATGCATTGGCCGATGTGTTGCCAGGATAGATTGCTGCCGAGCTGCGCCGCGCTCTGCAACCACCCGGCCGCAGGTGCGCGCCAGTGGTCGGGTGCCCGCTCATCAGCGGCATCCTCAACACAGCCCGCAGATCGGCGTGTTGGGAGGCAAGCAGCGAGGTGCCGCTGCCCCTGTCGGCGCCGTCCATCGCCATCCCCATCCGCTGATTGCAGGATGCGGTGCGCATTGGCCAGGAAAAAGCGACGACCACCGCGCCCGGCCAGCGCGCACCTTGACCCGTTGATCTCGACGCTGCGTGTCTTGCGCTGCAAACGCGTCGTTTAGTGCCGATGCGCCACCTATCGCTGACGCGTCAACTGCCCGCGCACCGCTCAAGGTACTCCACGCGCCATTCGGGTGCCACTGCGGACTTCCATGTGCATCTGACCACGCCATACCTTCCGAACCCATGCGGGTGGTGGGTCGATCTTGCGGATGTTCAGCAGTGGCCTTTGGAGTACCTGGTGACGTACTAATCGGCTGCGGACGTGATCGCCCACGGCAGCCTGTGAAGATAGCCCGGCCACAGAGTCGGTCTCCAGGCTGTGCCGTCAATGAAGACGGCACAGCCTTGCCTGAGAAGATCCCCCAAACAGTCACAGCCGCGACGCCACCGGCTTTCGCGGTAAGGCGGGAGCAGAGGTCACTGGCCTCCGCACCCAGCGAGCTGAACCTTTGCAGGCTTCGAATGCCGAAGATGTCGAAAGCTTGCCCGCCACCGTCAGCACTCCCCAATTCGCGCCGGAAACCAACCTGAATTTCGAGAGTGGATGATTGAATAACTGTTAGCTCACCCCTGATCCGCCGGGAAAGAAATAAATTAAAATTCACCCCAAAAATAAACCGAATTATTCAAATCGTTCATTTTTAATGCAACCGATTGCGAAATCTGAGCCTTCAGGCGTCGAATTTTGCACAATCGGAAGAGGCCGGTCGGCATTTCCCGGGGGCGTTCTTATCGCAAAAAAGGCGAGAGATAATGACCGTTTAGACAGCTTTAATCGTCGCCTTAAACAACATTATTCAAAATTTACCTACATACGGCAGAGTCCGTTAGAGTGACTAACTTGCGGTTGAATCCGCTACCAAGGGTGAGGGATTCACCGACATCTTTGACATGATTCCCTGATTACCCGCGCGCTCTATCGCATTTAGGATTATCGCCCTCTGCGAAATGTGACGCATAATTGTTGAGTTCGGTCCGACGTTTTTCTGCATTTTGACCTGCTAGCCGGTTTCTAATCCGATTTAGCTATGGATTAAATCGGCGATGCCTATCACTCGATTCTTTTCTCTGAATAGCAACTGTCCATTCAGACTTTAGAGTTAATGGATAGCGCCGTTAAACAAACCGCAAGCACACGGCGAGTGCATCAGCGTATTCGCCGCATGCTCCGTCAGCGCAACTCCGAGGGGACGGATCGCTGCGGTTTGAAGTGAATAAAACGTGAAATTAAACGCCTTCGTTGGTGACCACCAGCGCTGGGACCTTCTGCGCCAAATTTCAGAATCAGCAGTAGCGGCGCGCCTACAACGGAATCGACCACTCTTATGAATCGCTCGCTACTTGCCACCACCATCGCCTCCTGTCTCGTCCTGACCGCATGTGGCGGTGGTGGCGGTGGCGGCAACGTCCGCAATGATCCGCCGCAGAGCACCGTGATTGCGCCGGCACCCACGCCGACCGCGCCCACCACCCCGGGCACGACGTCCGATCCGCTGCCCAAGACCGCGCCAGTTCCGACGCCTGCGCCTGCCCGCTATCAAGGCGTCGGCAGCAATCTGCTGGTGCCGATCAATGCCGATCTGGCGCAGCAAGCCGGTGCCCGGGGCCAGGGCGTGAAGCTGGCGGTGCTGGACGACAACCTGGTGCCGAGTTACGCGCCGATTGCCGGCAAGGTCGATGGCTTCAGCGATTACACCGCCAGCCCGGGCACGCCCGAGTCGTCGTCCAATGCGCTGCGCGGCCATGGCACGATCGTCTCGGCGCTGGTGCTGGGCTCGGCGCAGGACGGCTTTGCCGGTGGCGTGGCTCCGGATGCAGACCTGTTCTATGCACGTATCTGCGCCGAGAATTCCTGCGGCACCCAGCAGGCCCGCCGCGCTGCGGTGGATCTGGCCGCCTCGGGTGTGCGCATCGCCAACCTGTCGCTGGGCGCTTCGTATGCCGACGCCGCCGGCAGCGCGAACGCCGCAGCCGCCTGGCGGTTTGCGTTGACGCCGCTGGTGCAGGCAGACGCACTGATCGTCGCCTCGACAGGCAACGAAGGCGCTGCCGAAGCCTCGTATCCGGCAGCGACGCCGGTGCAGGAAGCCAGCGTGCGCAACAACTGGTTGGCGGTGGGCGCGATCAATGTCGACAATGCCGGCAATGCGGCCGGTCTGACCAGCTATTCCAATCATTGCGGCGCCGCGGCGCAGTGGTGCCTGGTGGCACCGGGCAGCTTCACCGCGCCGGCGCTGGCCGGCACCGAATTACAGGGCCAGATCGCAGGCACCTCGTTCTCCACCGCTGCGGTCAGCGGCGTCGCGGCGCAGGTCCTGAGCGTGTATCCGTGGATGAGCGCGTCCAACCTGCAGCAGACCCTGCTGACCACCGCTACCGATCTGGGCGACCCGGGCGTGGATGCGCTGTATGGCTGGGGCCTGGTCAACGCGGCCAAGGCGATCAAGGGCCCGGGCCAGTTCGCCAGCAACTGGGGGATCAGCGTAGGTGCTGGCTACGACAGCACCTTCAGCAACGACATTTCCGGCACTGGCAGCTTTACCAAGGGCGGGACCGGCAAACTCACCCTGAGCGGCAACAACACCTATACCGGCGGCACCACCATTCTCGATGGCGTGCTCGCACTGTCCGGCAGCCTGCGCTCGGATCTTCTGGTGGCCAACTCGGCCACCTTCGAGTCGCGCGGCGGCGTGATCAACGGCGGCTACAGCCTGGTCAACAACACCGGCACGACCGCCATCGAATTGGGCAAGGGCCTGACCGTCACCGGTTTGGCCAGCCTGAAAGGCAATCTGCTATTGCTGCCGGAAGCGGCGGGCTACACCGTCGGCAGCAGCGAGAAGATCGTCAAGGCCGGGGTCCTGCAAGGCACGTTCGACCGTGTGCAGTACACCAACAATTTCTTCTGGACCGCATCGCTTGCCTACGACCCGACCACCGTCACCGCAACCCTGACCCGTAATGCGTCGGCTGCCAGCGCGCAGGCCGCCGGTGCGCCGCAGGCAGTGGTCAACGGTGCCGCCCAGGCCGATGCGCTGGTCAAGGTGCTGGACACCCGCGTGGCCTCCGGCGACACCGCAAACCTGGGTGGCCTGATCAGCGCCACCGGCTCGCTGCTGGCGGCATCCAATGCGCAGGTTGCCGCATCGCTGCCGACCCTGGCCGGCCAGGTGCACGGTATCGAGCGCACGCTGGGCTTCCAGTCGGCACTCAACGATGCACGCGTTGCTGCCGATCGCCTGCCCTATCTGGCCGACACCACCACGCTGACCACCTGGATGCAGGGCAGCTATCTGGATGGCGATCTGAGCCGCAGCGGGTTCGCCTCGGCCGACTACACCCAGCAGGCCACCACCTTTGGTGTGGATCTGCCGCTGGGCAGTGCCGGCACGGTGGTCGGTGCGGCAGTGACCTCGGGCCAGGACCGCGCGCACATCGATGCGTCGGCCAGCCGCCTGCGCTCGGACCGTTATGCGATGACCGCGTATCTGTATCAGCCCATCGGCCAGGCGTACGTGTCGGGCATTGGTTCGTATGGCATGAGCAATGTGGACACCGAGCGCAACGTGCAGGCCGGCAGCATCGGCGAGCGTCTGCAGGACCGTCGCCACGACACCAACTGGTCGCTGCGCGCGGAAGTCGGCTTGCTGCCGCATGCCGGGCTGTCGCCCTTCGTTGCTGCGGGTGTGGTCAGCCAGACCCAGGATGCCTTCAGCGAGGCGTCGGTGACCGGTCTGGGCCTGAGCGCCGGCAGCGACACCCTGCGCTCTGGCTACGGCGAGGTGGGCGTCCGCGGTCATCTGGCGCGCGGCAAATGGGGCTTCGATGGTCTGGTCGCGTACCGCTCGTTGCTGGGCAACCCCAATGCCGACTTCACCGCCTGGTTCACCGGCTTGCCGGAAGCGCGCTTCAATGTGGCCGGGACGCCGGTGTCGAAGCAGGCCGTGCGCGCCTCGGTCGGCGTGCGTTACCAGGTCAACGACGCGTTTTCGCTGTACGGCAATGTGGGCGCCGAGCGTGGTCGTTCCGATTCCAACAGCATCAACGCCAATGTCGGTCTGCGCTGGCAGTTCTGATCCGGCGATGGTGGTGGTAGCGCGACACCCTCCGCTGGCCGCGTAATGCCAGCGACAACGAAGGCCCCGGCATGCCGGGGCCTTCGTGCGTCTGTGCGTGTGGCAGCGCGACTGCCATAGCACGCGTGGCCGTGGGCTTGCACGCTACGAAGGCACTCCAGGCGATGCCACGGCCTGCAGAAAACAATTGAAAAGCGCTGCTTTTGATCGATGCGGGAATGCGGCAATGCACGCCACCGACGTGATCTGCAGTCGATCCCCGCCCATGCTTATCGACCGCTCCACACATGGTTGTCGACGCGCTTGCACTGGTCGAGACAGAATGCAAGCCACGAGCAAACCGGTACCGATCGGTTACTTCATCGACGACGACGCGTCGATACGCACCCGGTCAAGCGGATCGGCACGCAAAAAAAGCCCCGGCATGCCGGGGCTTTGTCGTTCACTGCGTTGAGCCGATCAGAAACTCCAACCCCAGGTCACCTGCCCGCCATACGCGGTCTGTCCATCGCCATTGAGTCCTTGCAACGACAGCGACAGGCGGCTGTTGGGCGAGGTGATCAGGCTGACCCCCAACTCACCGATGGCGGCATTCTTGGCCAGCGTGACGCTTTGCACTGCGAACTCCGAGCCAGTCCCGATGAAGCCCGCCGAACGCCGCACGGCGCGATCGCCGAACGCATGCCGCCAACCCACCGAGGCATACAGCGCGGCCTGCCGACCAAGCTCCCAACGCCCGCGCACACCCAGGGTGCTGGTGGTGAACGTGTCCGTGGCACTGTCGACCGTCAACCCGGCGATCCCGCCGCGCTCGTCAAATCCATCGGTCTTCAGATGGGTGTAGTCGGCGGCAATGAACGGGCTGTACACCGCATTGCCGGTGCGCAGATTCCACGACGCTTCCACCGACACCGTTACCGCAGTGGCGTCGTATTCGCTGGTGAGCCGTTCTTCGAGCACGCCGGGCAGCATCACCCGACGCGATCCATCCACGCTGTAGTCCGCATAATCCACGGCGCCCTGCAGCGAAAACGCGGACCAGTCGGCCTGCCCATACACACCGACGTGCGTGCCATCGATGTCGGCGCGGTCGCCCCACTCGCGCGACCAGCTTTCGATGTCCTGGCTGCCGACCGCCACACCGAGCACGCTGCGCTCGCCGATGCGACGTTCTGCACCGGCCATGATGCCGTTGTCTTCGCGGCGCACCGAAATCGCATTGGCATCGCCATCGACGCGGTTGGGCAGGCTACGCCCTGTAATCCACACCGTGGTGTCGCCGATGCGGGTGTCCTGGCTATCGCCGCGCAGATGGCCGCCGATGCCGCTGGTGAGAAAGCGGCTGTCCAGCATGGCGGTCGCGGTGCTGGCATGGCTTTCGCCCGACAGCGACGCGAAGGCGGTGGCGATTGCCTCCGGGTCGTCCGGCAGACGTATCACCGCCTGATACACCGGGCTGGTCACCGGCAGGCCATCGACTGCGCCAGCAGTCGACTGCTGGTTGGGCGTGGTCACCGCATCCACCATGCCAACGGTATTGCGGCCCATCGATACCGACAGTGCCGTTGCAGTGGTGCTGACGTTGGGATCCATAAACGCGTAGTCGGACACGACGTTGGTGAATTGCCCGGTGAGCCCGCCGGCCGCGTTGATCACCGGAATCTCGGTGAACAATGGCAGGTCGACTGCACGCACCAATATCAACGTGCTGCCCGGTGCTAGCGTGGCCGCGCCGCCTACCGTCAAAGGCGTCACCGCACCGTCCGTACCGGGCGTGACCTGCACCGTGGAGCCAGGGCCCATGGTGGCGTTGCCAACCACACTGATCGTGCCGGTGGTGCCGCCCATGGCCAGGGTGCCGCCGGTCGTGGTCAGACTGCCGATGCTGCCGCTGCCGGTCAGCGTACCGCCCGGCCCCACCGTCACCGGACCGCCGATGGCGGCACCCGGGTTGGCCGGGTTGCCCACGCTCAAGGTGCCTGCGGTGATGGTGGTCGGGCCGGTAAAGCCGCTGCTGTCTGCAGTAACCAACAAGGTGCCGACGCCGTCCTTGAGCAGGCTGCCGGTGCCCGACAGCGTGCCTGCATAGGTGCCGTTGGCGTTCTGCAGGAACACCAACGCACTGTTGTTTGCGATGTTGCCCTGCAGGCTGTCGGTGTCGCCGATCAAGCTGCCCGCATTGATCGTGGTGCCGCCGAGATACGCGTTGACGCCATCCAGCGTGACCGCACCGCTGCCGTCCTTGATCAGCGCACCGCTACCGGTAATGTTGCCGGCAAACGTGCCGTCGCCGGCCTGATCGAACACCAGCACTGCGTCGTTGAGGATGTTGCCTTGCAGGCTGGTGGTAGTGCCTTGCAGTGTGCCGCCGGTAATGGCGGTGCCGCCGCTGTAGGTGTTGGCACGAGCAAGCCTGAGCACGCCGGCACCCCGCTTCACCAAACTACCGGTGCCGCTGACAAGACCGGTAAATGTGCCATCGGTGGCTTGTTCGAAGACCAGCGTGGCGTTGTTCAACACGTCGCCCTGCAGGCTGGTCGTGGTGCCGATCAAGCTGCCGGCACTCACCAACGTGCCGCCGGTGTAGCTATTGGCACCGGTCAGTTGCAGTGCGCCGGTGCCGGCCTTTTCCAGCGAGCCGCTCCCACTGACCACGCCGGCATACACACCGCCGATGGCCTGGTTGAACACCAGTGCCGCGTTGTTGACGACATCGCCCTGCACGCTGGTGCTGTCGCCGATCAAGCTGCCGGCGGCAATGGTGGTGCCGCCGCTGTAGCCATTTGCGCCATTGAGCAACAGTGCCCCGGCGCCGTCCTTGACCACGTTGCCGGTACCGGTGATCGAACCGCTAAACACTCCGTTGGCTGCTTGGTTGAAGACGACGGTGGCGTTATCGACGATCGCGCCCTGCAAGCTCGCGCTATCGCCTGCCAGCGTGCCGGCACCGACCGTGGTACCGCCGGTGTAACTGTTGCTGCCGTCCAGCGTCAGCGTGCCGGTGTTGGTCTTGATCAGTGCGCCGCTGCCGCCGATGGCGCCGGCCAGGGTCAGATCGGCCGGGTTGTCGACGGTGAGCACGGCACCCAGATTGACCGCATTGCCCAACGCGGCAGCAATCGCATTGCTGAGCACCGAATCGCCGGTCACCGACAGCGTGCCGACACCCAGGGCGGTGTTGCTGCCTACCGCCAACGTGCCCGCGTTCAACACCGTGCCGCCCGCGTAGCTGTTGTTGCCGTCAAGCGTGAGCGTGGTGGTGCCGTTCTTGATCAAGCCACCCGCACCGCTGACCGGCCCGGACAAGCTCAGATCGTTGCTGCCGATGAGATTCAACGCACCATCCAGGATCACTGCATTGCCTACCGCCACTGCCTGGTTGCTATCGAGGCTGGTGCCCGCTGCTGCGGTCAACGCGCCGGTGCCAAGCGCTTGTGCATCGCCCAGCACCAGCGTGCCGCCACCGAGCGAGGTGCCGCCGGTGTAGCTGTTGGCTGCGTCGAGCACCAGCGTGCCGGTGTCGAGTTTCTGCAGTGCGCCTGCGCCGCCGATGGCAACATCGATCGTGCCGGTCACGCCGGGGTCGACGCGGATTATGGTGTTGGCGGCGTTGGCGCTCAACGCACCGGCACCGCCATCGCTCAGCACATAGCCATCGGTGACGAACTGCATGCCGGTGATGCCCTGGGTGCCCTGCACGGCGACAGTCCCGGCAGTGCCGGCAAACACCGCGAAACTGTTCTGCCAGGTGTCGTTGGCCAGGCCGTCGATCGATGTCCAGTTGGTGTCGGCGGCCGTCCATGCAGCGGTGCCGCCATCGATGCTGCCGTTGGCGACGGTTTGCGCACCATCCCAGAACTGCACGTTGCTGCCTGGCGCCAACACCACCACGTTGACCTGCTGGGCCAGTGCGGTCTGCAGCGTCAGCTGGGTCGGGTCCACGGTGCCGGGCAGCGTACCGATGCCCAGGCCGTTGTCGGTCAGCGCACCGCTGTAGTCGATCAGGCGATACACACCGGTGCCGAAGCCGCCGATGTCGGTGATGTTGAGCGTGCCATCCAGCGTGAGGTCGCCGTTGACCTGCAGCACCCCCGTCAGACTCGGGATGCCCAGGAATGCATCGAGCGTGGCGTTGGGCGCCATGCTCAAACTGCCGGTGGTCAGCAATGCACCACTGCTCACCACCAGACGGCCACCATTGTTGACGGTGACCGCCGCATCGACCAGGCCACTGCCGCTCAAGCTGCCGCCCGCGCCAACGCTCAGGCCACCAGCGCTGGCCAGCGTGCCATCCACATCCAGCGTGCCGCCGAGGACCTGCGTGGTGCCGCCCAGCGCGCTGGTGCCAGTGAGCTGCAATGTGCCGGTTCCCACCTTGTCCAGGTTGCCGGCGCCACTCAGGCTGCCGGCAAACGTACTGCCAACGTTGTTGACGCCCAGCTGCAGCGTGTTGCCGCCGAGGATGTCGACCGCACCCAGCCCAGTCACCGCGCCCAGCGCTGCATTGCTGCCCAACGACAGCCCGGCACCCGCGGCGATATCCACCGCGCTGGTGGTGCCCAGGTTGCCGGTAGCAGCGGTGGCCAGCACACCGGCCTGCACCGCCACCGGACCGCTGAAGCTGTTGGCGCCGGACAAGGTCAAGGTGCCCAGCCCGGTCTTGGTGAGCGCCCCCGCACCACTGAGCGTGCCGGTCAGTGCCAGATCCGCGGCATTGGCGATGGTCAGATCCGCACCCAGGTTGACGCTGTTGCCCAGCGCCAGTGCGATCGCATTGCTCAAGGTGGAATTACCCAACACCGACAAGCTGCCGACACCCAGGGCGCTGTTGCTACCCACCGCCAGCGTGCCGGCATTCAATACCGTGCCGCCCGCGTAGCTGTTGTTGCCGTCGAGCGTAAGCGTGGTGGTGCCGTTCTTGATCAAACTGCCCGCACCGCTGACCGGCCCGGACAAACTCAGGTCGTTGCTGCCGATGAGATTCAGCGCGCCATCCAGGACGACCGCATTGCCCACGGCCACTGCCTGGTTGCTATCGAGGCTGGTGCCTGCTGCTGCGGTCAACGCGCCGGTGCCGAGCGCTTGTGCATCACCCAACACCAGCGTGCCGCCACTGAGCGAGGTGCCGCCGGTGTAGCTGTTGGCCGCGTCGAGCACCAGGGTGCCGGTGTCGAGTTTCTGCACGCCACCGATGCCGGAGATGTCTACATCGATTGTGGCTGTGGCGCCGGGGTCGACGCGGATTGCGGTGAGGGGGCTGGTCACCGCCAGCGTGCTCGCACCGGCATCGTTCAGCACGTAGCCATCGCTCGCAAACTGCAGGCCGCCGATGGTTTGCGTGCCCTGCACGACAACCGTGCCGGCAGTGCCGGAGAACACTGCAAAATCGCCCTGCCAGGTGCTGTTGGCGGAGCCGTCCTGGCCAGTCCAGTTGGTGGCAGTGCCCCATACCCCCGAGCCGCCATCGACCGTGCCATTGGCGGTGGTCTGCACGCCGTCCCAAAACTGCACGATGCTGCCCGGTGCCGCGACCACCAGATTGATCTGCTGGCCGATCGCGGTCTGCAATGCCAATTGGCTGATATCGACGCTACCGGGAATGCTGCCGAACAGCACGCCGTTGTTGGTCAGCACACCGGTGTAATCGATCAACCGATACACACCAGAACCGAAGCCGCCAATGTCGATGACATTGAGTGTGCCGTCCAGGGTGAGATTACCGTTGACCGCAAGCAGGCGCGTAGTGCTCGGCGCCGCAAGCGACACGTCCATCACCGCGCCCGGTGCCAACGTCAGCCCGCCCATGCTGAGCGACGAACCGCTGCTCAATGCCAGCCGGCCGCCATTGCCGATGGTCACATCGCTGCCAATGCTGCCACTGGGGCCGGTACCGGTGAGCGTGCCGCCAGTTGCCACGTTCAACGCGCTCGTACCCAGGCTGCCCACCACGTCCAGGATGCCGCCGCTCACCTGCGTAGCGCCGCCGATCAGGCTGGTGCCGAGCAGGTTCACGGTGCCCGGGCCGACCTTGTCCAGATTGCCGCCACCGCCCAGGCTGCCGGCGAAGTTACCGCTGCCCAGTTGCAAGGTTGCCCCGGCATCGGTATCGACGTTCCCCGCACCGGTGAGTGCATTGATCAGGCCACCGTTGGTCAGGTTCAATACCGCACCGGCGGCCACATCCACGTTACTGGCATTGCCAAGCGATGCGGCCGTGCTGGCCACCACGGTGCCGGCCTGGATCGCCAGCGGGCCGGTATAGGTATTGCTGCCGCTCAGCGTCAAGGTGCCGAGGCCGGTTTTGGTCAGCGCGCCCGCGCCACTGATGGTGCCGCTGGCCAACATGTCCGCCGTGTTGTCGACGGTGAGCGCTGCAGCCAGATCGATGCCATTGCTCAAGGCCACCGCGATGGCGTTGCTCAGCACCGAATCGCCAGTGACCGACAAGCTGCCGGTGCCGAGTGCGTTATCGGCCCCCACCGCAATCGTGCCGGCGTCAAGCGTGGTGCCCCCGCTGTAGGTGTTGCTGCCATTGAGCGACACGGTGGTGGTGCCGTTCTTGACCAGACTCCCGGTGCCGCTGATGGTGCCGTTCAAGCCCAGGTCGTTGCTGCCGATCAGCGAAAGCTGGCTGTTCAATTGCACGCTATTGCCGACAGCCAGCGCAGTGTTTGCATCCAGTTCGGTGGCGCCACTGACCACCAGGCCGCCCACGCCCAAGGCTGCAGCGTTGCCAAGCACCAGGCGGCCGGCATCCAGCGTGACGCCGCCACTGAAGGTGTTGGCGTTGCCCAAGGTCAATGTTGTCGTGCCTTGTTTAGCGAGACTACCGGCGCCGCTGATCACGCCGTCCAGCGTGATGTCCTGCGTGCCGGGCAGCGTCAATGCGCCGTTCAAGGCAAGCGCATTGGCCAGCGTCACCGCCGTGTTGGCATCGAGCGTTGTGCCGCCCGCGGCGGTGAGCGTGCCGCTACCCAAGGCGGTGTTGCTGCCAACCACCAACCCGCCGGATTGCAGCTGCAACCCGCCGCTCCAGGTGTTATTGCCGGTGAGCGTGAGCGTCTGCGTGCCGCTCTTGATCAGGCTCCCCGCACCATCGATCACACCAGTGAGCGTGAGCGCCTGGCCGTCGATGCCGAGCGCGCCATTCACCGTGACGGCATTCTGCAAGGTCGCGGCGATGGCGGCGCTGAGCAGCGTGCCATCGGCCGCGATGAGCGCGCCGCTCCCGAGCGCCGTGTCACTGCCGACGATCAACGAACCGGCATTCAACAGCGTGCCGCCGGCATAACCATTGTTGCCGGTCAGCGTCAACGCGCCAGTGCCCTGTTTGATCAGGCTGCCCGCACCGCTCACCGCGCCGGTCAAGTCGAGCGCGTTGTTGCCGGTCAGCGACAGCGCACCGTTCAAAACGACGTCATTGCCCACTGTCGCTGCAGTAGTCGCCTGCAACTGCGTGCCGTTGGCAGCGGTCAACACGCCGCTTCCCAATGCCGCGCCGCTGTCAATCAACAAGGCGCCTGCATTGAGATCCACGCCGCCGGCAAAGGTGTTGGCGCCGGTCAGCGTCAGCGACGCACCGCCGTTCTTCACCAGGCCGCCGACACCGCTGACGCCGCCATTGAGCGCCAGGTCCTGGCTGCCGCCAAGCTGCAGGTCGGCATTCAGCACGACGTTGTTGGCGAGCACGCGTGCAGCGGTGCTATCGAGCAGGCCGCCGGCAACGGTGAGGCTGCCTGTGCCCAGTGCGGCATCGCTGCCCAGCACCAGGCTGCCCGCAGTCAGCAGCGTGCCGCCGGTGTAGGTGTTGTTTCCCGCGAGGGTCAGGCTGGCGGGGCCGAGTTTGTCCAGGCTTCCGACACCGCTGATGCCGCCATTGAGCGTCAGCGCGTTGCTGCCGCCGATGCTGACCAAACCGGTCAGCGCGATGGCGTTGGCAAGCGTGCTTACCGCGACGTTATCCAGCGTGGTGCCGGCTGCTGCGGTCAATGCGCCCACACCCAACGCTGTGTCGCTGCCGACGACAAGCCTGCCCGCGCTTAGCGATGTGCCACCGGTATAGAGGTTGTTGCCAGTGAGGGTGAGATCGCCGCTCCCGGATTTGACCAGGCTACCGGCACCGCTGATGCCGCCACCCAGCGTCAGCGCCTGCGTGCCATTGAGCGTCAATGCATTGGTGTTCAATGCGATTGCATTGGTCAACGTGGTGGGCGTGGTGCCCTGCAGATTGGCGTTGCCGGTCAAGCTCAGCGCACCGGTGCCGAGCGCACCGTTATTGGTCACCTGCAAGGTGCCGCCGGCAAGCGTGGTGCCACCGCTGTAGGTGTTCAAACCGCCCAAGGTGAGCGTGCCGGTGCCCAGCTTGCTCAACGCACCGGTGCCACTGATCGCACCACTCAAATTCAGCGCGGTGCCATTGCTGGCCACGCCCAGCGTGCCGGTGAGCGCAAGCGCATTGCCCAGCGTTGCCGCAGTGCTTGCATCAAGCACACCGCCGCTGGCGGTCAAGGTCCCCGTGCCCAGCGCAGCATTGGAGCCGACCACCAGGCGCCCGGTGCTCAGCGTGGTGCCACCGGTATAGCCATTGATATTGGTCAGCGTGAGATCGCCGGCACCGCTCTTGATCAGGCTGCCGCTGCCATTGATGGCGCCGCCAAGGGTGAGCGCCTGCGCGCCGGTCCAGCTCAATGGCCCGGAAAGATTGACCGCATTGGTTACCGCCAACGGTGCGCTGGTGCTGAGGCTGGAGGCGCCGGAGACATTCAACGCGCCGGTGCCCAGTGCGGACGCAGTCCCCAACTGCAGGGTGCCCGCTGCCAGCGTTGTGCCGCCGCTATAGGTGTTGACGCCATTGAGCGCCAGCGTGCCGGTGCCGGTCTTGTTGAGACCGCCGGTGCCGGCAAGCGCACCGGTCAAGGTGAGTGCATTGCCGCTGGCACCCAGGCCCAGCGTGGTGTTGAGCGCAAACGCATTGCTCAAGGTCAACGGTGCAGTGGTGTCCAGCAGCCCGCCTGCTGCAGTGACGGTGCCGGTGCCGAGCGCGCCGGAGGTTTCCAGCACCGTGCTGCCCGCGCTCAGCGTGGTACCGCCGGAATAGGTATTGGCGCCGCCAAGTGTGAGCGTGCCGGTGCCGGTCTTGTTGAGTGCACCGACGCCGCTGACCACACCGCCGAGCCGCACGGCATTGGTCCCGCCAATGCCCAAGTTACTGTTCAATACAAAGGCGTTGGCCAAGTTGAGTGCGGCACCGGCCAGCAGGCTGCCGCCGGACGCTGTGACGGTGCCTGTTCCCAAGGCGGCGCTATTGCCCGCGGTCAGCGCGCCGCCGCTCAGGTTGACGCCACCACTGAAGGTATTGGCGCCGGTCAGATTCAATCCGCCGGTACCAGCCTTGGTCAGCGCCCCCGTGCCTGTCAGCGTGCTGCCGATGGTCAACGCATTGGTGCCCTGCACCGTCAAACCGCCCGCCGCGATCGCAATACCGCCGGCCGGTGCCAGCGTCAAGCCGGCAGCGGTGGCTTCGAGCGTGCCGCCGTTGGCGGTGATCGCCGTGCCCAACTGCGCGGGTATCGCAAATTGCAGGACACCGCCATTGAGTGCGCTGCTGCCAAAGTTGCTTGCGCCGCCCAGCGTCCAGGTCCCGCTGTTGACGCGCAGACTGCCGAAATTGATGTACTGATCGGTGCTTGCCGCGCCGACACCGGTAATGCCGCTACCGGTTCCTGTCGCGGAATTCTGCAGGATCAGCGTATTGGTTCCGCCCGCGCCGCCATCCACCACACCGGTGCGTGCAAAGCTCAGCAAACCGCCTGGACCAAGCAATTCCAGTCCGAGTCCGCCAGCGCTGTTGATGCTTCCGCCCGTCACTGCGGTGAAGGTATTGGTGCTGTTGGCACCCATCGACACGCTGCCGTTGATGGTGCCGGAATTGACGAAGCTGTTGCCGGTAGCCGAGCTCTGAAAGCCGACGCGTCCATCGATGATGCCGGTATTGACCGCATTGACGGTTCCGCCGCCACTGACGGCAATCACCGGCGTGTCGGCACCCAGCACCGAGAGATTGAGCAACGTCCGGCTGCTGATCAAGCCGGCATTGTTGATCTGCACGACGCCATTGCTGGCGGAGGTCAGACCCAACGCCATTCCATCGAGATTGAGCAGATTGGCGCCCAGCAACCCGCCGGTCCCGTAGATGGTGCCGCCGGACAGATTGTTGGCAATCACCGATGTCGAACCTGCGTTGCCCATGGTGACGCCGGTACTCAACACCGACAGCAGACCCAGCACGGACGGGTCGATGGTGCCGCTGTTGTTGAGCGTTGCATTGGTGCCACCGAGCGCGATGGCGGTACCGCCCAGCAAGCCAGCCGTCATCTGCGTGCCCGCCGCAACGTTGACGGTCAGATTATTCGCGTTACTCGAAAAAGCATTGCTGAGGATCGGCAGACCGGTGCAGGTGACGGTTGCGCCGGCAGTCGGCAATGCGGGTGTGCACGCACCCCAGGCCAATGCGGGAGCGGCGGCCCCCACCGCCAGGACCACCAGGCTGGGCAATGCACGGCGCGTCGTTCCGGGCTTACGTCGACGCCGCACCAGTTCATGCGTCACGACCCAATTGCCAATGGCTGCGTTCCAGACCAGCGCAAATGCACGATTCATTTTGATTCCCCTGATTTGCCGCGCGATAGATCAGCGCGCACACATGCGCGCCTTCAAAAGACGGAAGTGGATTAAAGATTCGGTGGATTTAAAGCGTGACTCGCTTCAACCCGCTCGCTCAAGAATGAGAGTGGTTAATACCAATCCCTGGTAAACACGTTGCCAAATTAATAGGCGAATCGCCTCAATTGAACTGTGCGGAGTATCACTAACCACGCACTCGCGCGTTACACGGGCATAAACTGTCGACGTGTTTACTTGCGCCCGCTTCAAACGCTTGAACGGCCGCCTTTAAAGCAGCCACAGCCCTGCCAGACGGGCGAAACAGCTAAAATAAAGACGCATTTCACGGTGATCCATGCCAATGCATTGGTTGAGTCCGAATCACCAAACCAGCCAGTACGCATTACACCGCGTGATAGCGGTCCGAACCTTATGAATAGAAGAGGCCGCGAATATGTCGTGTTGCGAAAGAACGGAATCACTGCCAAATGGTCTACCTGAGTCCGGTTGGATCGATATAACCAATCCACTCTCGACGCCGGTCGGTGGAATGCGGTATTTGTAGAAGCCAGTCCAAAGTGAAACGAGCAGCCGTTATCGATTATTTGTTATGTCCGCTTACGGGAGTACACGCTATTGCGCGGAGGATTCGAGCGTGATGACAGCATCACGCTCCCGGCTCATCACCCATTGGTGACCTCGAATTGTTTCTAGTGGCCCTGCAGTGTGTGATCTTCAACACGGAACCTGACGACATGACGCTTGCTTCGGCAGACAAAACACAGGAACGCCACTTCGATTGGTCCGGGGTGCCAATCGATCTCGGCGGGATGGAGCCGCTCGAACAGATCGCTCGCCTGCTATGCCATGCGCTGGTCGCCCCAGCGGCGGCGTTGACCATTACCGAAGCCGGCCGCATGCGGGTGCTGGCGGCGCGCGGGATCAGCACCACCCAGGTCGAACAAGCCATCGCGCTGTGTCAACGCGCACCGGCCGCTGCCAATGGTGTGACGGAGTTGATCGAAGGCGACGCACTCGCGCCGATTCAATTGGGCGATGCGGCGTTTCCCGGGCTGCCGGCACGCTTTATTGCCTGCGTGCCGGTCGGTGCGCCGCAGGCCGGCATCACCGGCACGTTATGCGTGATCGACACGCGCGAGCGCCGCCTCGCCAGCCAGGAACATCAGCAGCTACTGATGTTTGCCAATGTGACGGCAGCGCAGCTGGAGCTGCAATTCGGCGCGGGCCGGCGTGAGCCGCACAGCGGCCTGCTCAATACGCGTCAGCTGCAATCGGATCTGGATGCCCTCGCCTTCGGCAGCCACAGCGTGCCAACCATTGCAGCCTTTATCGAGGTCTACGACACGCAGGCGGCCAACGAGGCGCGCCAGGCTCTGGGCATGCAGCCGCTGGAAGAGCTGATCCGTCACGCCAGCTATGTGCTGACCCGCGCCCTGCGCGGCAAGGCCACTGTCTATCACGTTGCGTCGATGCGTTTTGCGTTTTTTCTGCTCAACTCGGCGCCCGACGAGATGGAAGACCTGCTGCTGGATTTGCGCGACATGCTGCAAAAGCCGTTCGATGCCGCCGGGGTGCCGATGTCGCTGACCTTCCATGCCGGCGTGGTGCGCTTTGCACCGCAACAACCAGATACCAACGATGTGATGCGCAAGGGGCTGGTGTCGCTGGGCGATGCCATCGGCAACAATGCCGTGGTGTGCTGGTATAGCGCTTCGCAGGACGATGCCATCCAGCGCTCGTATCGGTTGGCGCTGGATGCGGAAAAGGCGCTGCAAGCCGGCGATTTCCGGTTGGTGTTCCAGCCGCGTATCGATCTGGAAGATCTGTCGGTCGTCGGGTTCGAGGCACTGCTGCGCTGGCAGCATGCCAGCCTGGGGCCGATCGGTCCGGACGAGTTCATTCCGTTGTTCGAAAAGACCGCACTGATGTGCACGGTCACCAACTGGGTAATCGAAAGCGCATTGCTGCAGTTGGCGCAATGGCGAGCGCAAGGCCTGGATTTTTCCATCTCGATCAATCTGTCGTCGCGCGATTTCGGAAACATCAATCTGGCCGCCGACGTGATCAATCGCTGCAAGGACCTGGCCATTCCGACCACGCGGATCGAGCTGGAAATCACCGAAGGCCGCTGGTTGCGCAGCAACGTGGAAGCCGTCCCGCGCCTGCGCGCCCTGCGCGATGCCGGCGTCAGCGTGGCCATCGATGACTTCGGCACCGGCTACAGCAATTTCGGGTATCTCACCGAGTTGCCGGTCAACGTGCTCAAGCTGGACCGCTCGCTGGTCACCGGCATTGCCAACAAGGCTGGCATGCAGATGCGCGCAGAAGCAGTGGTGCGACTGGCCAGCGCGCTGGGCTATCGCACCGTTGCCGAAGGCATCGAACACGCCGACGAGATTGCGTTGCTGCGCAGCTGGGGCTGCGATGAGGCGCAGGGATATCTACTGTCCAGGCCGATGGAGGCGCAACTGGTGGCGGCCTATGTGCAGGACGCCAGGGTGCAGCGACGCCTGCCTTGAGCAAAAGCCGCATGGTTGCGCTGGATCACATGCCGGTCGACACCGCCTGCTCGCCTGCAGCACGCAGGCAGCTAAAGCGCGTCGCAAGCCCGCACTCACGCTGCTGCCTAGGTGTTTTCACCCTTACGAGAGTGCGTAATCCAGTGCCGCACAAATCGCCGCGACCTGTGCAGCATTGCACTGCTGCGGCGTGGCGCGCGGGCTGTCCGGGTACACCTCGGTGGTGGTGCGATAGCGCGCAGCGGTGACGCCAGCACATAGGCCCAGGCGTCGCACCGGGTAGTTGATCACCCCATGACCCGTAACCGGCGCACCGATGATCTGACCCTGCGCATCGGCTGGCGCGATATGCGTGACCTGTTCCACTGCCGCGATCACCGCCTGCTGAAATGCGGGCTGCGGGTCTTCGCTATCGCCCACCAGGTAGAACCCGTCCGGAATGCTGCCAGGCACGAACGGTACGCCATCGCGTGCCGCCAGCGCAGGACGGAACTCGCTCTCATCGCTGTCGGTGGTTTCGTGCAGGTCGATATGCACCAGCATCGTGCCAGCGGTTGCGGCGACTAGTTGCATCAAGGCCGCCGACTCTGCAGCCTGGCTGTTGTCGCGGAATGAGCGATTCGGGTCGACCGCGTCGGCGTTCCAGCGCTGGATGCGCTCATAGCCCCAGGGATTGACGCATGGTGCCACCAGCAGATTGATCCTGCCCACATACTCTGCAGCGCGTTGCTGCAAAAATAGCAGCGCGCCTTGCACGCCACTGATCTCGTAGCCGTGCACGCCACCGGTGACAAGTGCGCACGGCAGCGTGTTGTCCCACGCGGCACTGCGCAATGCCAGCAGCGGGTACTGCATGGAATCCGCCACGATGCTGCCGTAGTGCACGCGTTGGTAGCGCTCATCCAGTGCATCGATGACCTGCACAACCTCAGCGGCGTAACTGCGTTGCACCACTTGTTGCGCGCGCCATGCGCTGCGTTCGCCATCGCCCCACGCCTGGCCAGGAGTACCGATCGGATAATCGAGATGCGTTGTCATGATCGAGCCGGGTTGCCAAAGAGCGTCCAAGGGTAAGCGCTCGCCGCACAGAAAGAAAAAGCCCGCATTCTTAAGATGTCTAGAGCATCAGCGCTGGCGGCCACGGCGTGGCAGTCACGTGTGAGATGGCATCGCGAACCGAGAACTCTTCGATCAGCGCGGGCAGAAGTGCAAGCAGCCAGTCGGCAATAGCCCGCTCCTGGTCCTGGTCCTGCGGCAGAGTCTGCCAGCAGACACTTGGTGCCTGGACATCGCGCATGGTCTTGGCTGCACTGGGTAACGCGGTGGACGCGGCGATCTCCAGGTTCTTGAGCAGCTAGCTGGCCAGTGCGTCCTCGACGACCTCATCGAAGGTCGTCACACCCCATGGCCGGTCTAACGCAGCCCTGTTGCCCATGGAGTTCTTGACCGCCGATGGCGATCCGTCAAGCGTTCGATGCACGATCCCACTAGGTATTGCTGGCCGCGAGGTTGCTCAAGATGCTGCTCGACGCGCGCCTTGAGCTGCCGCTCTTGCTCGCTGCGCCTGGCCTGGGCCTTGCGCAGCGGTCCGGCCTGCCGCTCCATTGCTCGCGCGTTGCGCAACCCGTGCATAGCGCTATCGCATCTGCGCTCTGGAGCAGGCATCACACGCATGCGGGCGCGTTGTCGGTCTTGTGATTCGCTGCCAAGACCGTTCTGCACACCCGCCTCATCACGTTGCAGATTCTGCAAGGTCTGCAAATTCTGCCGACGCGAAACTGTTTGAGCACCAGAGGCGGAAAATTTGCACTGCAATCGATGGTGGGCACATGCAGGTCTGCAAAAATTTCCTGGGCGCTTGTAATGCGTTTTGCATCAACCAGTTATGGACTTGGCAGCGTGAACAGTGCAGCGATCGCGTGTACCGATGTCATTTGCGTGCAATCGATTGCTTGTCGGCGCGTGCGCTTCGTGGGCTTGCGCCTTAAAAAAGCAGGCCCTGCGCCGTGACGGCGCAGGGCCTGCATCCCCTGAATCAATGACGGCATGCTATTGCATGCCCAACCGTTGACTACGCGGATTCTTCCTGCGGCTTGGCCTGCTTGGATCGCCCGCCCTTGCTGCCGATACGCGACATATGATCGCGATCGCGGCTCACGGCCTGGCCACCCTTACGACCGGCTTCGCGTGCCTCGTCGCTGGTGAATTCGTGCGCATTACCGCTGGCGTGTGCAGCCTTGCCACCGCTGCTGGCCAGCACGCGACGCTTCTCCGGGTCCAATGCGGCAAAGCCACGCCGGCTACGAGTACTGTTCTGTCCGTCTTCCACTGTGCCTCCTCTCGATGCATCGGGTACGTCATTCGGTGAGGGGCTTGACGCAACATTCGTGCCAACCCGAAACACAGGCCAAATGGGGGCAGACGAGCACATGCAGGAAAAAACGGCTGCGCTCGCTGCGCAAATCTTGCACACCTCACGCGCCTGGAGCCGCCGCATCACGCTGCAGGATGGGTAGCGCTACCAAAAATGACGAAACAGATGTCGCCAACGACAGGTCATGGCGACAGCGCGCACCCGCGTACCGACGGACGAGCGTCCGCGACGGGAGCCACGACTCGGATCAGCGTGGTCTGCGCTGCATCCTGGAGTGTCGGATGGTCGGTTCACATCGCACTGCGGGGGCTGACAGAACGAGCCATCGTCAGTTGCGCGCAGCCGGCACGCAGGATCGGCTTGAGTGCGTAGTGCCGGCTCTAAACGCCACTGACAAAACGATTGTGCAGCCGCCAGGCGGGCGCGGTGCGAGGAATCGGCATGTACCACGCGCAGCTTCGGTTTTGAGCGCGCCGTCCACACCTACCTGACGATTGCTCGCTGAGGTTTTCAGCCGCTCCAAACCGCCTCAGCGCGTCCGGTGGCCGCTGATCGTTGTGTCTTCAAGCTGGCTGACCGATCAGCGATGAGCGCTCAAAACCACACACACCCAGCATCGGCGGATCAGGCTGCTCCAGCAAAATCGCTCGCATGGTCCTGCGATTCGAACGCGCGCATGCTAACCAGGCAGTGCGCAACGATGCGCCGCGTAGCGCTTACCCCACTGCCTGTTGCAGTACCGCACCGAAGCGATCGTCGCAGGCCACCGACGCTTCGGACAACGCATCGCCCACCAGCAGCAGGGTCGGCAGACCGGGCAACAGCGCTGCCGCGGCATTGCCCAGGTCGCCCAGTGTGGTCAGCCTGCGCTGTTGCTCCGGCCGCGTGGCCGCCTGCACGATGGCGGCCGGCGTGCTGGCCGGCAGATGCGCCAGCAACGCCGTCGCCAGCGCGTCTGCACGGCGCAACCCCATGTAGATGCCGAGCGTTGTGCCGCTGGCCGCCAGCGCGCCCCAGTTCGGCTCACCATGGTCGTGCGTGTGCGCGGTGACAAACGTGATGCCATGGCAATGGCTGCGATGTGTCAATGACACTTCCAGCGACGCTGCGGCGGCAAACGCGGCGCTGACGCCATTGATCACCTGCACGCCCACGCCGGCGCGTCGCAGAAAACCGATTTCTT
This sequence comes from Xanthomonas sp. Leaf148, assembly GCF_001423585.1. Lineage (GTDB taxonomy): Bacteria > Pseudomonadota > Gammaproteobacteria > Xanthomonadales > Xanthomonadaceae > Xanthomonas. Next base: position 144,628 of record NZ_LMOP01000013.1, read on the forward strand.
CGCCCGCACGGCCGAACAACAACGCATCGCCGCCTTTGACGCGCACGACGCGCAAGCCCTGCAACGCATAACGCCGCATCAGCCGGCAGATGAACTCCTGCGGCGTGGAGCGACAACCGCCGCGTTTGCCAACGCGGATCACGCGCGCCTGCGGTGCCAGCGTGACGATGTCGGGGTTGGCCAGGTCGTCGAGCAGCAGCACCTGGGCCACTGCCAGCGCCTTGACCGCCTTGATGGTGAGCAGCTCCAGATCGCCGGGACCGGCCGACAACAACACCACATCACGCGCGCAGGAAGGTGTGACTGACATGAGAGATCTCGCAGTGTGTGGAGGGATGAGGTGCATCAGGCCAGCCGCGGTTGGCGGCACAGCCGGGTCAGTTGCGGAACGCAGGAACCGCAGACGGTGCCGCAGCCGAGGCGTTGCTTGAGCTGCGCCACGTCGGCGCCATCGTCGATGGCCGCTTGAATCGCGGCGGCCGACACCTGCATGCAGGTGCACACGATCGGGTCACTGGGCGCGGAAGGCGTCGGTGCGAACACGGCCAGCCGTGCACCCCGCCAGGGCTTGCCGGCCAAGGCGACCGTCAGCAGCGACTGATTGGCATCGCTGGGGTATGCGGCAGTCAGCAGCAGGCCATCGATATGGCTCTGCCCGTCCTGTGTGCGCCAGCCAACGCGGCGCATCAATCCGCGGCGCAGATCGCGGTATTCCAGAACGTCGGCGCCGGCCGGCAACTGCAGCGCAGCCACCAGACGATCGATCCAGGCAGGATCGGGCGCGCGCTCGCAAGCCGCATGCAGCACCGCCCACTGCCCACCGGCATCCGCCAATGGCTCGGCATGCAGACGCAAGCTCGCGTAGCCGCACTCGCGTAGCAGCGGTTGCAGTGCCTGCTGCAATGCCAACGCATCACCGCGGCGTGCCGCCAGCAGATGCCAGCCGAACACCGCCTTCTCCACGCGGACTGCCGCGTGTTTGAGCTCCGGCTGGTGCGAGCGCGCATCCACCGCCGCCGTGCTGACCTCGTTGATGCCGCCGCTGGACAGCGTCTGCCCGCTCCAGTGCATTGCGGCGAAAACCGTGCCGGAGCGCAGTTCGTCCGACAACTCCAGCGGCAGCACCAGCGCACCGCGCTTGCTGGCCACCTGTACCAATTCGCCAGCCACCAGCCCGCGGCGTACGGCATCGTCCGGGTGCATGCGCAAGGACGGTTCCGGGCTGTGCGCATAGGCCGCGGCTACGCGCCCGGTGCGCGACATGCCGTGCCATTGGTCGCGCAGGCGACCGGTGAGCAGGCGCATCGGAAAGCGTGCCGAGGTGGCTTCTGCCACCTTGCGATACGGCGTTGCATGAAACCGCGCACGGCCATCGGCAGTAGCGAACACTCCATCGGTGTAACGCCGTGCCTGCCCTTGCGTCGCCCCTGCAGGAAACGGCCATTGATGCGGGCCATTGTCCAGCACTGCGTAGTCCAGGCCTCCGATATCCAGGTCGCGCCCTACCGTCAGCGCACGATGCTCGTCGAAGACCTCTGCGGTGCTGTCGAATGCAAACAGGCCAGCGCCTGTGGCGGGCGCCAGCAGTGCCTCCAGTCGACGCGCAACTTCGTTGACAATCCACCAATCGGCACGCGCCTGCCCCGGCGCTTCCACTGCCTTGCGCACGCGGGTGATGCGGCGTTCGGAGTTGGTCACCGTGCCGTCCTTCTCGCCCCAGCTGGCCGCCGGCAGCAAGACGTCGGCATAAGGCACGGTGTCGGTGCCGGAGAAGGCATCCTGCACGATCACCAGTTCGGCCTGTTCCAGCGCGGCGCGAATGCCGGCCACTTCCGGCATCGAATGCACGGGGTTGGTACAGACGATCCACACTGCCTTCAAGGTGCCGGCGCGCAGCCGCTCGAACAACTCCACCGCCGGCGTGCCGGGGTTCGGCGAGATGCGCCCCGCCGGCACGCCCCAGAGCTGCTCCACTTCGGCACGATGCTCCGCGTTGCCGATCTCGCGGTGCGCCGCCAGCATCGTCGCCATGCCGCCTACTTCGCGCCCGCCCATCGCATTGGGCTGGCCGGTCAGCGAAAACGGCCCCGCGCCCGGCTTGCCGATCTGACCGGTGGCCAGATGCAGATTGATCAATGCAAGATTTTTGTCGGTGCCGTGCGCCGACTGATTCAGGCCCATGCAATACAGCGACAGCGCCGCCGGGCTGCGCCCGAACCACTCGGCCGCCTGCACCAGGTCCTCGTGCGAGATTCCGCAGATCTCGGCGCTCATGCGCGGGGTGTACTCGCGCAACATCCGCTTGAGGGCATCAAACTCCTGCGTGCTCGCCGCAACGAAACGCGCATCCACCAGACCCTCCCAGATCAGGTGATGCAGCATGCCGTTGAACAAGGCGACGTCGGTACCGGGTTCGATTGCAAGGTGCAGGTCGGCCATGGCCGCGGTATCGGTGCGCCGCGGATCGATCACGATCCAGCGAATGTCCGGGTTGCGTGCGCGCGCGTCTTCGAGCCGGCGAAACAGCACCGGATGCGCGTACGCCATGTTGCTGCCGGCAAACAGCACCGTGTGCGCCAGCTCCAGATCTTCATAGCAGGTCGGCGGGCCATCGGCACCGAGCGCAAGCTTGTACCCGGTGACCGCGCTGGACATGCACAGGCGCGAATTGGTATCGATGTTGTTGGTGCCGAGCAGGCCCTTGGCCAGCTTGTTGAAGACGTAGTAGTCCTCGGTAAGCAGCTGCCCGGACAGATAGAACGCCACCGAATCCGGGCCATGTTCCTTGACGATGGCGGCCAGCTTGCTGCTGACATGCTGCAGGGCCTGATCCCAGCTCACCGGCGCACGCGGCGCCTGCCGATGCCGGCGCAACTCCGGCGCAAGCACACGCCCCAGCGTGCTTGCAACGGTCTGCGGCAACGCCAGACCCTTGCTGCACAGACGGCCGTGATTGGCCGGATGCAGCGGGTCGCCTTCGATGCCCACGATGCGCTCGCCATCGGCGTCGTGCTCGCTGTGGATCAGTACGCCGCAACCCACACCGCAGTAGCAACAGGTCGAACGCGTGATGCGATGCATCGGCGCTGCCATGTGCGACTGCGCTGCCGTGGCAGGCGACGCGGCCTGCAGGCCTTCGCTCATGTCGCCGGCTCGGTCACGGCATCCGGCTGCGACACCGGCTGCAACACGATCCACACGGCATCGGCTTCCACCTTGATCGGGTAGCGCGGCGCGCAGCCCACGTCCGGTGCGTGGGCCTGCCCGCTCTGCAAGCCGATCGCCCAGCCATGCAATGGGCAGGTCACGGTGTCGCCGGCCACGATTCCTTGCGACAACGGCCCGCCCTTGTGCGGGCAACGGTCGCGCAGCGCAAACACCTGGTCGTCGGCAGTGCGGAAGATGGCGATCGGCGGCAGCCCATCGACTTCCAGCACGCGCGCGCCCAGCGCCGGCAGGTCCTGCAATGCGCACACGCGCACCCATGCGGCGTTGTGCATGCTCATTCCTCCACCGTTGCGGCTGGCGCGGCGATGCGCAGCGGTTGGTATTCCTGGCGCCGCTCGCCGGCGATGCGCGCCTTCCAGGGGTCGACCAGGCCTTCGAGCGAATACAACAGCCGCTCGTACAGCGCACGCCGGTTGGCCGCGTCGTCGACCACCTGCGCACGGATGTAATCCAGCCCCACGCGTGCGATGTAGTGCACCGTGCGATCCAGGTAATAGGCCTGTTCGCGATACAGCTGCAAAAACGCACCGGTGTATTCGCGTACTTCCTCGGCCGTGGTCACCTTGACCAGAAAGCGCGCAACCTCGGTCTTGATGCCGCCATTGCCGCCAACATGCAGCTCCCAGCCCGAGTCCACCGCGATAATGCCCACATCCTTGATGCCGGATTCGGCGCAATTCCGCGGGCAACCAGACACCGCCAGCTTCACCTTGTGCGGGCTCCACATGTTGGCCAGCATGGTTTCCAGATCTATGCCCATCTGCGTGCTGTTCTGGGTGCCGAAGCGGCAAAACTCGCTGCCCACGCAGGTCTTTACCGTGCGGATCGACTTGCCGTAGGCATGGCCGGACGGCATGCCCAGATCGCGCCACACATCCACCAGATCTTCTTTCTTGACGCCAAGCAGATCGATGCGCTGTCCGCCGGTTACCTTGACCATCGGCACCGCGTACTTGTCGGCGACATCGGCAATGCGGCGCAACTCGCTGGCGTTGGTCACCCCGCCTTTCATCTGCGGAATCACCGAGAAGGTGCCGTCTTTCTGGATGTTGGCGTGCGCGCGCTCGTTGATGAAACGCGATTGCGGGTCGTCGATGGCTTCATGCGGCCAGGTCGAGAGCATGTAGTAGTTGATCGCCGGCCGGCAGGTGGCGCAGCCATTGGGCGTGCGCCACTCCATGAAGGCATAGGCCTGCGCGTGGGTCAGTAGTTTGTGTTCGCGAATGGCACGGCGCACTTCGCCATGACTCAAGTCGGTACACGCGCAAACCGCCTTGGTTTTTGGGGTTTCCTGGAAGTTGGAGCCCAGGCAGTTCATCAGGATCTGTTCGACCAAGCCGGTGCACGAACCGCAGGAACTGGCCGCCTTGGTGTGCTTTTTTACCTCGTCCACAGTGAACAGGCCTTGCTCACTGATCGCTTTGACAATCGTGCCCTTGCACACGCCGTTGCAACCGCAGACCTCGTCGGTGTCGGACATGGCGCTGGCGCGGTCCTGGCCGCCGGTGCCCGAGTCGCCCAACGCGCTCTCGCCGAAGATCAATTGGTCGCGTTGCGCCTGGATCGGCGTGCCGTCCTTGAGCAACTTGAAGTACCAGCCGCCATCGCTGGTGTCGCCATACAGGCACGCACCCACCAGCACGTCGTCGCGGATCACCAGCTTTTTATAGACGCCGCCGGCCGGGTCGGACAGCACGATTTCTTCGCAGCCATCGCCGCCCATGAAGTCGCCGGCCGAAAACAGGTCGATGCCGGTGACCTTGAGCTTGGTCGATGCCACCGAGCCGCGATAGATACCGATACCGAACTGCGCCAGATGGTTGGCGCAGACCTTGGCCTGCTCGAACAATGGCGCGACCAGACCATACGCAATGCCACGATGGTTGGCGCACTCGCCCACCGCATACACGCGCGGGTCGAAACTCTGCAGGCTGTCGTTGACCACGATGCCGCGTGAGCAATGGATGCCGGCTTCTTCGGCCAGCCGCGTATTCGGGCGAATGCCGGCGGCCATCACCACCAGATCGGCGGGGATCTCGCTGCCGTCGGCAAACTTCACCCCGATCACTTCGCCCTGCGCATTGCCCAGCAGCGCGCTGGTGGCGGTATTGAGGCGGAACTCCAGCCCGCGTGCGCGCAGTGCCTGTTGCAACAGGTTACCGGCCACCGGGTCGAGCTGGCGCTCCAGCAACCAGCCAGCCAAGTGCACCACGGTCACGTCCATGCCACGCACTTTCAACCCGTTGGCCGCTTCCAAACCGAGCAGGCCGCCACCGATCACCACCGCATGCTGTCTGCTGCGCGCGGTGTCGATCATGGTGCGGGTGTCCTGGATATCGCGATACCCGATCACGCCTTTCAACGTATTGCCGGGAATCGGCAGCACGAACGGCACCGAGCCGGTGGCGATCAACAACCGGTCGTACTCGGCTTCGGTGCCATCGGCGGCGATCACGCGGCGGCGCACGCGATCGATGCGTGTCACTTCCTTGTTCAAGTGCAGATGGATGCCGTTGTCGCGGTACCACTGCAGCGGGTTCAACACGATGTCGTCGAACTCCTGCTCGCCGGCCAACACGGGCGAGAGCAGGATGCGGTTGTAGTTGGGATGCGGCTCGGCCCCGAACACGGTGATGTGATACATGCCCGGCATCAGCTTGAGCAGTTCTTCTACGGTGCGGATGCCGGCCATGCCGTTGCCGATGACGACGAGTCTGGGTTGCTTCATTGCCTGGATTCCTGTCGACATGTCAGACGCGCGCCGCGCCGGCGGTAGACCATTCGCTGCGCCATTGGGTCTTGACCCCGGCCAGCAGCGCCCAGCCACCCAAAGCGAATGCGGCGAACAGCCACATGCCCAGTGCATAACTGCCGGTGTGTTGCTTGAGCACGCCCAGGCTCGCGGCCAGCGCAAACCCGCCGATGCCGCCGGCCATGCCGATCAAGCCGGTCATTACCCCGATGTCCTGGCCAAATCGCTGCGGAACCAGCTGAAAAACAGCGCCATTGCCAGCGCCAAGGCACAGCAAGGTCAGTACGAACAACGCCAGCGTGAGCGTGGCCCCACCCGCACCGAATCCGGCGATGCCCACCAGCACGGCCACCAGCAGATACACCGTCAGCAAGGCACGTGTGCCGCCGACGCGATCGGCAATCACGCCGCCGAGCGGCCGCATCACCGAACCGGCTAGCACGCAGGCCGCAGTTGCCCAACCGGCAGTGCGCGCATCGAAACCGAATTGGTCGTGGAAGTAGCCCGGCAAGGCGCTCGCAAAGCCGGAAAACCCGCCAAAGGTGATCGCGTAGAAAAACATGAAGCGCCATGCATCGCGGTTGCCCACCAGCACGCGGCCGTAGTCGGCCCATTGCTTGCGTGCGACCGGTGTGGGCGCTTCCTTGGCAATCGACGCAAACACGATCAGCGTCAGCACCAAAGGGATGCACGCCAGTCCAAACACGTTTTGATAGCCGAATGCGGCGGCCAGCATTGGCGCGAACAACGCGGCCAGCACCGTGCCGGAATTGCCTGCACCGGCAATGCCCATCGCAGTGCCCTGATGCTCGGGCGGATACCAGCGCGATGCCAGCGGCAGTGCCACTGCAAACGAGGCGCCGGCAATGCCGAGCAGCATACCCAATATCAGCACCTGCCCCATGCTGTTGACGCCCAGTTGCCAGGCACCGAACAACGCGGCGATGACGGCGAGCTGCGCGAGTACGCCGGCACGCTTTGCACCGACGCGATCGGCAAACATGCCCAGCACCAGGCGCAACACCGCGCCGCACAGGATGGGCACCGCCACCATCAAGGCGCGCTGCTGCGTATCCAATCCCAGCGCTTGCGCAATCGGTACCTGCAACGGCCCGAGCAGATACCACACCATGAAGCTCAGGTCGAAATACAGGAAGGATGCGAACAAGGTGGGCGTGTGCCCGGATCGCCAGAACGAGCGCTGCATAGAGACCTCTTCGAATGCGATGGCCAAAAAAAAACGGCGTCCCTCCGGTAAACCGGAAGGACGCCGTTGTCCTGGATGCGTGCGGATCGCCGTTGAACCGCTGCACCGTGTACGTGTTGTTGCAGGCACGCCGTTGTACCTGCACGTGACTGCTACGCAATCAGCGTGCCAACTTTTTCATCAACACGTCACATTGCCGCAAGCCATTGAAAAATTGACGTTTCATCGAATTTCGCGCGAATGCTTCGCGGCTTTCTGGTGGACAGATGCAGCTCGCCACTCCCGTCTTTCGTGCGGCTACGCACCAATAGCGTGCGCCGGCCATCCAGATGGCTAGCTAGGCAAGATCAACATGCTGCACCCATCGCGTGTGCCGCAGCGAAGCCGTGGACCTACGGCTCCGCAAAGAATGCATCTGCGCTATCCGACCACTGCGGTGCAGAAGATGTGTCGATTCGTCACATCCTTGTAAATTCAGGCAAGTGCTGTGTGCGTCGAGGGCGTGGTGCCCTCGACGCTCGCGGGACACGCCGTGAATCCGTCCGTGGAGGCTCGGTGGCGGCATCCATGCCGCCACACGGTCCCGCGAGCGGCAAGGACACCGCGCCAGACCGTTGGTCGGTCGCTTTATCTAAGACCAACACACCAGCCCTCTCCACTGGTCATTGCGCGCCTACCGTCGCGGGACCTTATGCGGCATGGATGCCGCATAAGAGCCTCCCCGGAAGGATGCACGGCGTGTCCCGCGATGGTAGGCGCGCAAGGGCCCTGCAGAAAAACCTCAGCTCAGCCGCTCCGCAAGGCTCCTTCCGCACTATCCAACCACTGCGAAGCAGGCGAGGTATCGATTCGTCGCGTCTTTATTGATAGAGGCAGACCCCGAGTACGTCGCGGGTGCGATGCCCTCGCCGCTAGCGGGACACGCTTTGAATCCATCTCTGGAGGCTCGGTGGCGGCATCCATGCCGCCACACGGTCCCGCAAGCGGCGAGGACACCGCGCCAGACCGTTGGTCGGTCGCTGTATTAAAAAACAACACACCAACCCTCTCCTCTGGTCCTTGCCCGCCTACCGTCGCCGGACGTTATGCGGCATGGACGCCGCATAAGGGCCTCAATGGACGGATGCACAGCGTGTCCCGCGATGGTGGCCGGGCAAGGCCCTTCAAAAAAACCGTATCAGTCGCCTATAGGTGTATCGAACAACCGATTGCGCCGATGATCGCCATCCGGCACAGCCACCCCCACGCGCGCCGCGGCACGGCGATAGTTGTCCAAGCGATGGATGTCGCGCAGCCGCGCGATATCGTCGTCCTGGATGTCGTGCCATCCCCAGCGCTGAAACTGGCGCAGGAACCACTCGCCATCCGATAGCCAAGGCATGTTCACCGTGCCGTGGCGATGGAAGGCCAGCGCGGTGGCATCGCGCGCTAGACCATCGGCATCTGCATCGGCATCCAGGCACGCTGCCAGATGCGCCGCCGACACGCCGATATGCTGCGGCTCCGCCAACCACTGCGCGCAGTGCGCGCGATTGTCCGCAGAGGCATCCAGCCAGCGGCACGCTTCCAGCACGCAGGCGGTCAATTGCTCGGTCAGCTCGGGCTGCAAGGCGGCAAACTCGCGCCGGCAGGCCAGCACCTTTTCGGGATGACCGGGCCACAGTTGACCACTGCGGATCACCCGCGCGCCGCTGCCCTGCGCCTGCGCCACGGCCGCCCAGGGCTCCCCGGAGCAGTAGCCATCGATCAATCCACTGGCCAGGGCATCGGGCATCTGCGGCGGTGGAATGCTGAGCACATCGACATCGCGCATCGGGTCCACGCCGCCCGCGGCCAGCCAGTAATACAGCCACAACGCGTGCGTGCCAGTGGGAAAGGTCTGCGCAAACACCGCGCGTCGTCCCAGGTTTTTCAGTACCTGCGGCAGCGCCTGGCCGTCGACAAGCGCCTGCGCCAATGCCGGCGCCATGGTGATCGCCTGACCGTTGTGGTTGAGCGTCATCAGCAACGCCATCGGGCACTGCGGCCCGGCAACGCCCAAATCGATGGCATACACCAGGCTGGCCAGCGCATGCGCTGCGTCCACTTCGCCCGCCAGCAGACGGTCGCGGACGCCGGCCCAGGAGGCCTGCCGGTGCAGGTCCAGCTGCAGGCCGTGCACGCGATCCAGGCCCAGCCGATGTGCGGCAATCAACGGCGCGCAGTCGATCAGCGGCATGTAGGCCACGCGCAATACGGGGAGGTCGGCTTGGCTCATCTGTTCATCCCAACAACTCGGCCATGGCCACGATGCGTCGCGCCACTTCGGCCAGCTTGACGCCCTGCTTCATCGCCTGCTGGCGCAGCGCGGCGTACGCATCGGCCTCGCTGAGGCCACGTTTTTCCATCAGCAGGCCCTTGGCGCGGTCGATCTGTTTGCGGTCCTGCAAGGCCTGCTGCACATCGTCCAGGCGTTTGCGCATGCTGCTTTCGTGCGCAAACCGGGCCAGCGCCACCTGCACGATCGGCGCCAGCCGCGCCGGCGCCAGGCCATCCACCACATACGCGGTGACACCTGCACCCACCGCAGCGTGGATCAGCGCGTCGTCGCCATCGCCGGAAAACATCACCACCGGGCGCGGCGCGTGGGTGTGCAGCATCGACAACTGCTCCAACGTGTCGCGCGACGGCGAATCCACGTCGATCACCACCACATCCGGCTGCTGGCTCTGCACCGCATGCAGCAACGCACCGACCGATGCCACATCGTCGAGCACCGTGTAGCCGGCGCGCGTCAATGCCTGGCGCAGTTCGCCAATGGGCTTTTCGGTATCGTTGACCAGCAAAACACGCATTGGCGGCGGCGAGGCGTGTGGACGTGGCCCGATGGTGCCATGCAACATGCCGTTGGTGCGAGTCATCATTTTGGAGTGGGTCTGATGCCGTTGTTTCCGTTGTTCGCAAATCTGCAGGGGCGTGCCGTGCTGGTGATCGGCGGTGGCGAGGTCGCCACGCGCAAGGTGCTCGCGCTGCTCAAGGCAGGCGCGCAGATCCGCCTGTATGCGCACGCGCTGTCGCCTGAGCTTGCGGAGTTGATGCAGGCCGGGCGCTTCGAGCAGCTCGGCGGGGAGTTCGATCCGGCCTGGATCGACACGGTGTGGCTGGTGGTCGCAGCCACCGACGACACCGACTTGAATCAACGCGTCGCTGCGGCCGCGGGCGCGCGTCAGCGGCTGGTCAACGTGGTGGACGATGCCGAGCTGTCGACGTACCAGGTGCCGGCGATCGTGGATCGCGACCCGCTGGTCATCGCCATTTCATCGGCCGGTGCGGCGCCGATGCTGGCACGCCGCCTGCGCGAGCGGCTTGAGCGCGAGCTGGATGCATCGGTGGGCCGCTTCGCTGGTTTGTTTGCGCGCCATCGCGAGCGTATCCGCAGCCAATTTCCCGATATGAACCGGCGCAGGCGTTGGTTCGATCGCGTGATCGATGGGCAGGTGCCGTTGCTGCTGCAGGCCGGCGACGATGCCGCAGCCGAAGCGGCCTTCAATGCGGCACTCGACGATGCAAATACCGTCCCGGCGCGCGGCAGCGTGCAGCTGGTCGGCACCGGCCCCGGCGATCCAGGGCTGCTGACCTTGAAGGCGTTGCGTGCAATGAATCTGGCCGATGTACTGCTAGTCGGCGCGGATGTGCCCCACGCGATCCTCGAGTTGGCGCGCCGCGACGCCTCGCGGCGCGCACTGCCGCCCGAGCCTCAGGCACAGCACGCATTGCTGCTGGAACTGGCAAGCGAAGGCCTGCATGTGGTTGCGCTGCGCAGCGGTACCGGCTACTGCGCTACGGCAGCGGCCCCGATCGAAGCCGCACTGCAGGAACGCGGACTGGCCTGCGAGCGCGTACCAGGCATTTGCACCGAACGGTGCAAGCGGCTCACGCCGTGACCAAGAGCGGTTAACAGAAACGTCTACGCAGCACCCAAGCGGCGCGGTCGGTGCTCGGAGTGCGTATGTATCTCTACATGCACTCAGCTTCCGGTGTGCCGTCCCCACTCGCCTGACGACTGCTCACCACATTTTTAGCCGCTTCAAGTCGCAAGCAGACTGCGGCCGTGTCGGTGCTGGGCAGACCGAAGGACGAGCGCTTACCGCATTCCATCCCTGTGTCGGCCCATCACGCGCATGCAGCAACGGCGCATCTAAGACGTCAACTCACTCCTTCGGAAACCGCTTGCGCGCACTGTCGCGCACATCGATATCGAAGGTCACGTGCAGCGCCATGTGTTCTGCATGCCCGGCGCCCGCATCGAAACTGAAGCTCAATCCCTCGCGGCTCGGAAGTTGGCGGGCGTGTTGTTCCAACGCATCGCGCGGCACCAGCAATTGCCAGTGATCGGTGGCGCAATTGCATGCAGCGTGACCGCCGGTCAGGCTGACGCTATGCCGCACCAGCCGCGCGCCCTGCCCACTTGGCAAACGGCTGAGATTGTCGACGCTGCGCCCGGCAAGCAAAGCAGCCAGTTCGTCTTCGTCGATACGGAACCGCACGTTCTGACCTTCAATCTGGATTTTCATGAATGAGCTGACTCCACTGCTCGGGCGTATTGCAATTGACGAACGCGGCGCGTTCGCTGTCTGTGACAGCCACGCGATGGCACTGCAGTGAACGCTGCAGGGCGCGCAGCGAGCGTGACGAGGCCGCACCGTGCATCAACGTCGACAACGCTTCACGCACAGTGGCATCGATGCACAGGCGCATCGGCAACATCTGCTCATCGAAAGTGACACAGCGCTGCTGCGCGGGTGCCAGCAATCGCGCGATCAACTGCGTGGAAAGCAGCGGCATATCCACCGGCACCACCACCAGCGTGGTCAGATCGGCGACCTGATCGATCACGCTGACCAACCCGCCGAGCGGCCCCAGATCCGGCTGCGTATCGGCGATGCCGTCATAGTCCGGGCGCTGGCCGCTGATCAGTACATCCTGCGCACCCGCATCGCGCAGAAGCGCCTGCATCTGCGCAATCAATGGACGCCCGCGCCAAAGCAGCATGGCCTTGTCCTGCCCCATCCGCGACGAGCGGCCGCCGGCCAGCACCACACCGGTCCATGGAGATGCGGCGCTCATGCCGTGCACGCGCCTGTCGTGCGGTCCGCATGCCGGCTCATGCCATCAACACCGGGGCTGCCGGCTGCAGATGGCCCAGCCCGAAAACCTCCGCGGTCGTATGTGGCGCCGCTGCGTCGTCCTGCGGCTCCAGCACCGCCCAGACATTGGCCTGCAGCAAGGGCGCCACCCGGAACGATTCCTGCTGCGGCAGGATCTGCACGCACAGCGCGCCCAGCGCGTTGCAGTACAACCGAGCACGCAGATGCTGGCGCCAGATCGGCCGCGCTTGCAGCGGCGTCTCCAATGCCACGCGCAGGCCGCGCTCGTCCGGCATGCCCAGCAATCCGCGCAAGGCCGGTTCGACAAAAAACCGGAGCCCAGCCGCGCTGGCCATAGGATTGCCCGGCAAGCCCACGTACAACACGCCGTCGGCAAACCGTGCCAGCAACACCGGCTTGCCCGGTCGCACGGCGACCTTGTGAAACAGCAGGCGCGCTGCGTGCCGCGCCAATGCATCGGGCACAAAGTCATAGCGACCACGCGACACCGCACCCGTACTCAAGATCACGTCGGCGCCAGCGTTGCGCGCCTGTGCAAGTGCGGCGTCGAACGCCGCATCGTCGTCACCCACCTGCCCTTGCCACACCAGGTGCGCGCCCGCTGCGTGCACCTGGCTGCGCAGATAGCTGCTGGTGCCATCGCGGATCTGTCCGGGTTGCAGCGGTTGCGTGGGGTCGCTGATCAACTCGCGGCCGGTCGCGATCAGCGCAACCCGTGGTCGCCGCACGACCTGAACTTGCGCGCATCCCAGACCAGCCAGCAACATCAAATGCGCACCACGCAGCACGGTACCCGCAGCGATCACGACATCATCCAGGCGAACATCTTCGCCACGGCAGCGGATGTGCTGCCCCGCACGCACATCCGCACGCAGCCGGATGCGGCTGGGGCGTGCGTCGTGGTGGGCAAGAACATCTACCTGCTCGATCGGCACCACCGCATCGGCATGCGCAGGTACGCCAGCGCCGGTCATGATCTCCCACGCCGCACCCAACTCCGCCGCACTGGCATCTGTCCCTGCTGCGACCGTGCCCGCCACTACATGCTCGCTGCCTGCTGCAGCACCAAGCCCCTGTGTGGCGATGGCAAACCCATCCATGGCGCTGTTATCGAATGGTGGCAGCTCGGCCGGACTCGACAACGCCTGCGCAAGTACACGGCCCTCGGCATCGGCGCTGTCCACCCACTCGCCGGCTAGCGTGGCGACCTGCTGGTGCACGATGGCAAGTGCTTCGGCGTAGCTGATCATGAGCAATGCGATGCCGACCGGTGGATGACCTGGCTAGGATACCGGCCTGCAGCGTGGCCGGTACAGCGTGGGCAGTGGCGTTCTGGTAGCGCCACAACCTGGGCGCCGCGATCGACCTGCCTCTAAAGCGCGCTGGTTGGTAATCCTGCGTCTATCGTCAGCAATGCCCTGGTCCTGCTGACTGTAAGCATCGGCGATGTGCCGCAGCGGATCAAACATCGTCGCCTGGACGGAATGACTGAGGAGTGGCTGGCGGAGCCTCTGAGTGTCGACTGCACAAACAGGCATCGACTGAAGGATCAACGCCCGTGCAGTGCGTGATCTGCAGTGCCATTCCAGCTGGAGTACAGCGCAGTGCCAGAGAAAGATGCAGAAGCCGCATCTCCGTACCCCATGCTCATTCGCAAGCGGTCTAGCGCGACGGCGTGATTGACTTGGCACAGCAACCAGCTGGTAACTGGACGCATGGCGTAGCCGTTTCCGTTACGTCTTGCCAACCGTGCGCGCAGCCTTCTTCGCTGCTGCTTTGCCAGCGTTTGCGGAACTGATTGCCGACGTGCGCGTTGCATTTTTCTTTTTCGCCACCGCTCCCGTAGCGGACTGCTTCGCGGCGCGCTTTGAACCGCTTTTCGCCGCGGTCTTTGCTGCCGGTTTGCGCACTGGCGTTTTTTTCTTCGCCCCACGTTTGCGCGTCGTCGATGCGGTTTCATCGCTCGCCATCGTCTCGGCGATCGCGTCCGGTACCCGCACGCTGATCCAGGTAGGCGCGTGATCGCTGGCCTTTTCCAGGGCCCGCACCCATCTGTCTACGCCCGCATCCTGCAAGCCGGCCGCCAATGCGCGATTGAGTAGCAAATGATCGATACGCAGCCCGCGATCGCGCGCAAAATGCTGGCGAAAATAATCCCAGAACGTATAGATCGGCGCATCGCCATGCACCGCCAGCAGACTATCGGTCCAGCCCTGCTCCAGCAGCGCCTGGTACGCCTGCCGGCTTTCCGGTTGCAGCAATGCATCCTTGCGCCAACCCTTGGGGTCGTAGATGTCCGCATCGGTCGGCACGACGTTGAAGTCGCCGATCAAGGCCACCGGATGCGGCAACTCCACCAACGTCTTCGCATGCCGGATAAGACGCTGAAACCAGGCCAGCTTGTAATCAAATTTCGGACCAGGCTGCGGGTTGCCGTTGGGCAAATACAGACACGCCACCACCACTCCATGAATCGCCGCTTCCAGATAGCGACTCTGGGTGTCGCTCGGGTCCCAGGGCAGGCCACGGCGAATCTCGACAGGGTCGGCGCCGCGCGCCAGCAAGGCAACGCCATTCCAGGCGCGCTGTCCCTGCCAGATCACACCGTAGCCAGCATCGCGAACCGCCTGCTCCGGAAACGCCTCTTGTGTGGCTTTTAGCTCCTGCAGACCCACAATATCTGGTTGCTCGCGCATGAGCCATTCCAGCAGGTGCGGCAACCGGCTGGCGATTCCGTTGACGTTGAAGGTGGCGATCTTGCGTGTGGTGCTTGCCATGGATTGCCAGCTTGTTGCGCGCTCGATGAAATCGCAGCATGGCGGCGGTCACATGAAGGCGATGCCCAAGCGAGGTGAAGCTGCCGCGCAGGCATGCATGGGCGCACACGCCTCGCTGCACGCGCCCGACCACGACAGGCAAGGCATCAAAGCCAGGCATGCGGGAAAGTGCCAGTCTCGCCTCCACCCGTCTGCTACCACGCCTGGAAGACCGGCTTTTGGCGATGCGGTCGCACACACAACCATACGATGCCCCCGCACGCACCACGCACCGCACCGCGTTTCACCGAATTGAAATCGGATGCGTGCATCACGAACAAACAGCGGGATGAAGACGAAACCAACGCCGAGTCAGTGCTGACGCAGCGCCGCTTTCAATCACGCAAGACATGCACATCGATCGATAGGTCGCACCAACTCATGCGCTATCGCCCGCGATTGGCAACCGAGCAGCAGCGATCTCACGCCCCAGGATCTGCTGGTCCCAGCTGATTGGCGGCCAGAATTTCATCGATCCGTTTAACAATCTGCGCGGCCTCTTCCTGCGACTGGGCACCAGCAGTAATTTTTTCGGCACGTGCGTGGAACACGTCCCAAAAATCGTCCGGATGCTGGCTGCGAATCTCAGGCAAGTGTTCTGCCAGCTGTTTCAATTGCGCATCGATATCGGGTGTCATCAAGATCTCCTTCTGTAGCCAAACGCGGTTGATAAGACGTGGCGAAGAATGCTCAGTTGGATTCGGACAGCGCATAACTTGCGCGTTGACGCGAACACGCAAATTCCAGAGACCGTCCGCATCTGCCTGACGAACATCCAACGCAACACCATTCCGCTACGCTACCGCCGCCTGGGTGAGCCTGATGACAATGCAGCAGGCAACGTCATCGGCGGAACGAAAATCTGCAGTGCTACGGACGCACCAGCGCTGCAATCTCGCTTGGGAAATCTGCGCGCTGGCAACCCAGGCAGTGATTGGTCGTGGTTCCTAGTCACTTGCGCGCTCCAGCCAGCAGCGTCAGTTTGTTGTTGAGCTCGTGATTGAACGCAAGGTCCAGACACTTCGCGATGCTGATCGATCTGCTGCAGTTATCGCCGGAAGCGTGCCGCAGAATTTCTGCGCCAGGTGCGGGCCACACCTTCCGAGGACTTCGCTCAGTCATCCGCCAAGATGGCGTTGTAAAGGGTTCTTCGACACCGCGCTCGAAGGCCAGAGGATCGGCCTGGGTACGCTCGATTCCCACCGTCAGCCACCGCACGTCAAACCCCCGATGTTTGCGCGACAATGGCGCCATGAACAGCCATGACCTCTCCCCCGCCGATGCGCGTGCACGCGCCCTGCAAGGCGCCTTGTTGATCGATATCCGGCACCTGCATGAGCGCGCCAGCGGCCAGGCCGAAGGTGCGTTGGCGATTGCGCAACACGATCTTGAAACCGCACCCACCCAGCATCTGCCCGACCAAGCAGGCGAAATCCTGTTGATCTGCCAGAGCGGCAAACGCTCCGCGCACACGGCCGAGGTCTTGCGTGCACAGGGGTACGCGCAGGTGGCATCGGTGCTGGGCGGGACCACTGCATGGATGAGCGATGGCCTGCCGTTGGTGCGCCCGACCCTGCCGGCGGACGAACAGGATTTTCTTGAGCGCTATTCGCGGCATCTGCGCTTGCCGCAGGTCGGCCTGCAAGGCCAGCAGCGGCTGGCACGTGCGCGCGTGCTGCTGATCGGCGCTGGCGGGCTGGGCTCGCCGGCTGCGTTTTATCTCGCTGCCGCAGGCGTCGGCCACCTGCGCCTGGCCGACGACGATGTCGTCGACCGCAGCAATCTGCAGCGCCAGATCCTGCACACCGAAGACAGCGTCGGCACTGCCAAGGTTGACTCGGCGGTACAGCGGATCGGCGCGCTCAATCCGCGCGTGCACGTCGAGGCGGTGCAGACACGCGTGACCGCCGACAACGTGGAAGCGTTGTTGCAGGGTGTTGATGTCGTGGTCGACGGCGCCGACAACTTTGCGGCGCGCTATTTGCTCAACGATGCCTGCGTCAAACTCGGCAAGCCACTGGTCTACGGCGCGGTGCAACAGTTCGAAGGCCAGGTGAGCGTGTTCGATGCCGGCCGCCATCGCGGGCAGGCGCCGTGCTACCGCTGCCTGTTCCCCGAGCCGCCGCCGCCGGAATTTGCCCCCAGCTGCGCGGAAGCAGGCGTACTCGGCGTGCTGCCTGGCGTGATCGGGCTGTTGCAAGCCACCGAAGCGCTCAAATTGCTGCTTGGCATCGGCGACAGCCTGAGCGGCCGCCTGCTCAGCTTCGACGCGCTGTCGATGCGGTTTCGCGAGATCCGCCTGCCGCCCGACCCGCACTGCCCGGTGTGCGCGCCGGATGTGGCATTTCCCGGCTATGCGGACTACGCGTCCTTTTGCGGCAGCGCAGTCGGCTGAGCGCAGCTTTCGAAGCGGCATTGCAGGTCTGCAACGTCCGATCAGCGCCTTGATCGCGCTAGCGGCGCAGATCCGCCGGCGCGACTTGGCGGCCAATCAACGTCGGTTGAAGCGCTAACGCGTTGAGCGAACCCACCTCAGGCGCCTGCGTACCACAGCGGCTTTTGCAGCGCGGCGAAGCCAAGCGGCACACATTCTCCGCACCGCTTCCTTCTTGCCCACGCGACTGCAGCGTCGCCGCGCAGACGAGTCATTTAGAGCAGCTAGTCAAACGACGTTGCAGCCGCCAGGTAGGGCGGCCCGTGCTCGGAATCACTCGTACACACGGATTCTGAGCGCGCCGTCCATACCCACTTGACGACTGCTCACCACGTTGAGTGAGCCGCTCTTGGTCATCTGCCTACAGCGCGTACGGAATCACCCGCACGATCTCGCCCGCCTCGAAGCGACGCGCCTGCTCCGGCAGGACGATCAGGGCATTGCTGTCGGCCGCGCCACGCAGCAAATGCGAAGCGTCGCCACGATGCGGCTGCGCGCTCAGATGTCCGTCGGTGCCACATTCCAAGCGGCCGCGCAGGAATTCCAGGCGCTCGTGACGTTTTTCCCAGGGACTAGCCAGCGCGGCGTGCCACAACGGGCGCGGCTCGCTGCGTCCCTGCAACCCGTCCAGCAACGGCACACCGTAGGCGATCAACGTTGCCAGGACAGACACCGGATTACCCGGCAGCCCCAACACCAGGCAGCGCCCGATCTGCCCCAACACCGCCGGCATGCCCGGACGCATGCGCACACGCCAGAAATGGATCTGCCCCAACTCCTGGATCAGTCCCGGCAGATAATCCTTTTCGCCGGCCGACACACCGCCGCAGGTAATCACCACATCGAAGGCGGCCGCCGCATCTTCCAGCATGGTGCGGATGCGCTGCGGATCGTCCGGCAAGGTCGGCCACGCGGTCGGCGCATAGCCCAGCGCCCGCAGCTGCGCCATCAGCATGTCGCGGTTGCTGTTGTAGATCTGGCCGGGGCCAAGCGGCATGCCCGGCTCCACCAACTCATCGCCAGTGGCCAGCACCGCGATGGTCGGCCGCGGTGCCACCGCCAGTCGCGACATGCCCAGCGCCGCAGCCAGCCCGATGCGCGCGGGAGTCAGCACCTGCCCGGTCTGGATGACCAGATCGCCTGCACGCACATCGCTGCCGGCCAAGCGCACCGATGCACCCGCGCTGGGTGTGGACCGGATGGTGACCACGCCGTCGCGTTCTTCGGTGTCTTCCTTGGGTACCACGGTGTCGGCACCTGCCGGAAGCGGAGCACCGGTGGTGATGCGCAGGCATTGCCCTTCGGCCAGCGTGCCGCCCCACTGCTCGCCGGCAAACTGCTCGCCGACAAGCTGCAAGCGCGTCTGCGCGCCAGCCAGATCGGCATGCCGCAATGCAAAGCCATCCATCGCACTGTTGGCGAATGGCGGCAACGCCAGTGGCGCGATCAGATCGGCAGCGCAGATGCGGCCATCGGCACGCGCGGTGGCAATGTTTTCGTCGGGCGGACGATTGGCACCGGCGACGGCGTGCAGAATCTGCAACGCCTGCGCGTAAGCAATACGGGTGGGATAGTCGTTCATGGCATGAAGGATACCAGCGTGCCATGACTGCTCGGGGCCTACCCCGCCGGCCTGTCATGCAGATGCCGCGTGCGGGCGCATTACCCGCCGCTCGCTACCCAACACATGCTGCTGCAATCCATCGATGCCACGGCGCCGAGGCGCCATGGCATACCGCAAAGACTTACTTGCCCTTGACGTGCCGCATCAAACGCCGCTTGCGCGCAACCTGACGGTCCGAAAGCGTGTTCTTCTTGCCCTCATACGGATTGGCGCCTTCGCGGAAGATGAAACGCACCGGCGTCCCCACCAGCTTGAAGCGCTTGCGGAAGAAGTTTTCCAGATAGCGCTTGTAGGATTCCGGCAGCACCTTCAATCGCGTGCCGTGCACGATAAACGTCGGCGGATTTGCGCCACCCGGATGCACATAGCGCAACTTGGAGACGTGGCCACGAATGCTAGGCGGCGGATTGGTTTCGTAGGCGATTTCCAGCGCCTGATTCACTTCGCTGGTGCTGAACTCATGCGTGGCAGATGCATGCGCGCGATGGATCGCCTGGAACAGCTCGCGCATGCCCGAGCCATGCAACGCGGAAATCCGCACCGCCTCGGCCCAGCTGACAAAGCCCAGCTTGCGCGACAACAGGTCTTCGGCCTGCGCACGTTGATAGTCGCTCTGTCCATCCCACTTATTGATCGCTACGACCAGCGCACGGCCAGCGTCCAGGATTGCACCAAGAATGGTCGCGTCCTGATCGGTGACGCCTTCGCCGGCATCGAGCATCAGCACTGCGACCTGGCATTGTTCGATCGCCTGCAGCGTCTTGAACGCGCTGAATTTCTCCACCGCCTCTTCGACCTTGCCCCTGCGACGCAGGCCTGCCGTGTCGATCAAACGGTATTGGCGACCGTCGCGATCCATATCCACGGCGATCGAGTCGCGCGTGGTGCCCGGCACTTCCGAGGCGATCATGCGCTCTTCGCCAAGCAGGCGATTGACCAGCGTCGACTTGCCCACGTTCGGGCGACCGACAAAGGCGATACGCACGCGCGCCGGATCGGTATCCAACAACTCGCCGGCACCTTCCGCAGGCAGACGGGCACCGACTTCTTCGAGCAGTTCGTCGATCCCCTGCCGATGCGCAGCAGACAGTGCCACCACATCGGAGAAGCCGTAGCGCGCAAATTCCGAGCGCACGGTCTCTTCGTCGGTACCGTCGATCTTGTTGATCACCAGCACAGTCGGCCGCGCCAGCTTGCGCAGCCAGGCCAGGATTTCGTCGTCCAGCGATGAGGCGCCTTCGCGGCCATCGACCACGAACAGCACCAGATCCGCCTCGCCTGCGGCAGCGCGTGCCTGACGCGCAGTCGCACCGGCCAGGCCTTCCTCGTCGCCGGCGATACCACCGGTATCGACAACGATGAAGGGGCGCTCCTCGTCGAGACGGCAGACGCCGTAGTTACGGTCGCGGGTGACGCCCGGCTGGTCATGGACCAGCGCGTCACGGGTGCGCGTCAGCGCATTGAAAATGGTGGACTTGCCGACATTGGGCCGTCCAACCAGGGCGACCAGGGGCAGCATCGCAAGGTCCTTATTGTGCCAACCGGAAGGCGGTGAGATCGCCGTCGGTGTTTTGTACCAGCAGAATGCCATCGACGACTATCGGCTGCGCCAGCAGCGTGTCGCGTCCAGCGCGAGCGCGCGCGGCCAGTGCACCATCACTGAGTTTCAGCCAGTGCAGATAACCCTTGTAATCGCCAACCACGGCGTAATCGCCCTGGATGGCCACACCGGTCAGGGAGCGGCGCGCCAAGGCAGCCTGCGACCACATCGCCGCACCGCTGCTCTTGTCCAGGCCCCACACCGAACCGGCGTTGTCGGACACCACCACCATGGCGGACGACACACCAACGCCACCGGCGCCGCCGTGATCGCGCGTCCACAGCGGACGGCCGCTCGGGCCTTCCAGCGCGAGCGTTTCGTTCTTGAAGCTGGTGGCATACAGCGTGGTGCCATCCACCACCGGTGCGCCGTCCACGTCGGACATGCGCTCCAGCTCGGTGCGACCTTCCGGCACGCCGATGGCCTGCTCCCACAACGGGCGGCCATCCTGCAGCGCCAGCGCACTCAAGGTGCCGCTATCGTTGCCGACGAACACCACGCCCGGGCCGGTCACGATCGGCGCATTGCCGCGCACTGACAGGGTCGGGCCTTCCTCGGCATGGAACCAGCGACGCTCGCCGGTCGCCGCATCGAAGGCGCTGACGCGACCGTCGTTGCTACGCACCAGTACCAGACTCTGTGCAATGGCAGGCGCGGCGATCACTTCGTTGGGTACCTTGGCGCGCCACTTTTCGGTGCCGTCGGCCTGGTTCAACGCAATCACATCGCCAGACAGCGTCCCGATCACCACAAGGCCTTCGCCAACACCGGGACCGCCGGAGAGGCGCTGCTTGAACTTGCGATCGTTACGCTCTTCTTTCTTGGGCTTGTATTCCCACACGCGCTTGCCGGTCTGCAGGTCCAGCGCCTGCACGCCGCCGGTGATCGCCGAGGCGTACACCTTGCCATCGGCCACGGCCGGGCGCTGACGCACACCAATGTGCCCTTCACCCTTGCCGATGCCGGTGGACCAGATCTTGTCGACCTTGACCGACGGTTCGAACTTGACCAGCTCGGCAGGCTCCTGCGCCTTCTTGGCAGCAGCATCCTTACCGGCAAACCAGCCCTTGACCGTGCTGCAACCCGCCAACGACATACCCATCAGGGCGATCAACGCAATGCGCTTGTACATGGTGTCCTGCTTCATCAAATCTGCTCCGCCGGATCGGGCACTTTGCCGCCCACATCCATCAGCTTGGTTTCCAGCAACCGGCGCTGCGGCGAGGCCACATCCACCGTGGTCAATGCCTTGGCGTACAGCGCACGCGCCTCATCGGCCTTGCCCTGCGCGACCAGCGCGTCGGCGCGGATCTCCAGGCTGGTGTGATCCTGCGCATCGGCCAACAGCTTGATCGCCTCGTCCGGCTTGCCGCTCTCGGTCAGCACGCGTGCCAGACGCTGCTGCACGATTTGCTTGAGCTCGCCTTGTGCAGGCACGTCGCGCAGCGTCTTGATCGCTTCGGCATTCTTGCCGGCATCGACCTGCGCCTTGGCCAGACGTAGCGCCGCCAGTTCGGCATAGATGCCGCCCTTGCCGTCGTCGAGCGCCACGATGTCCTTGGCCGCCTTGTCCAGGTCCTTGCCCTGGATCGACTTCACCACCGCCTCGTAACGCGCGTTGGCTTCAACCAATTCGGTGGTGGTGTGCTTCTGCCACCACTGCCAGCCCAGGATCAGGGCCAGTCCGAGCAGGACGCCGCCCACCAGTCCCGCGCCATTCTTTCTCAACCAGGAACGAACGCGTTCGCCTTGTTCGTGTTCGTCCAGCAGATCGTCGATCGCCATGCGTACTCTCGCTCCGTCATCCCGGAGGCGCGGAACATCAAAAGGGAAAAATGAAAAACCGCAGTCCGCTTCACTCGGAAGCAGGTACCACGGAGCCGTCGGAGGATACCGCAAAACGGGCCACGTTAGCGCGCTGGAACGGTTTCACATCGACGATACTGCCGCCTTGCTGAACCTCTACCGCCGACGCATTGCCCAGCACGATGCGGCCCACCTGACCCGGCGAATAGCTGCGACGCTCACCGGCACGGATCAGTGTTTTTTCGACTGCGCTGCCATCCGGCGCCAGGATCTGCACCCAGCTGTCGCCACTGAAACTCAACGACAGACTTTTGCCAGCATCCGCCACTGCCGGTAATGCCTCGGCTTCGGGCGTTGCGCGCGGCACCGGGGTCATCGACGCAATGTACGGCGCCGGCTGCTCGCGCGGCGCTGCGGCCGGTTGCGCTGAAGTGTTACCGGCCGTGCCTGTCTTCGCTGCGACCGGCATGCTGTCCAGCGACACCGTGCTCGGCGACCTGCCGTCCAGATGCGAGCGTGTCGCATACCAGACCGGTACCGCAAACACACCGGTGATGACGACATACATCGCCTTGCGCGCGGTACTTTCGAAAATGCGGCGCGCACGCGGCGTGTGGGTATGGCTGACCAGCTTCACCGGTTCGATCGGTGCGATGCTGGCTTGCTGCAGCGACGGCTCCAGATCGATATGCAGCAGCCGCGCATAACTGCGCAACTGACCGCGCACAAAAACCGGAGCGCCCAGGCGCTGCCAGTCTTCCTGCTCCAGCGACCGCACCACATGCGCCGGCATGCGCAGCTTGCCGGCGACATCGTCGATGCTCAGGCCTGCCGCTTCGCGCGCGTCGCGTAACTGCGGCCCGCAGCCCTTTTCCTGCTCGAAAGGGTTCGGATTGGAATCACTGATCACAATGCATTGGCCCCGGGGTTAGCGGTCGCTGCGTCAGGAAATTCCTTGACCAACCGCTGTTGGTAACGGCTGGCAGCTACCTTGTCGCCTAGCCCTTGCTCAATCTGAATGGCGAGTTGTAACACGGAAGCCGTTACCGGTGCAGCCGCAAGCCGCCGTTCGATAAAAGCACGTGCTTCAAAATAATTGCGCCGTCCGGCCTCCAGCCGCGCCATCGACTCCAACGCATAGGGATTACTCGGATCCAGTTCGAGCGCTTTGCGTAAATCGCTTGCCGCGCGCTCGGGCTGCCCCGCCTTGAGTGCGCAACCACCTGCATTGCCGAGTGCGGACGCAGGCGATGCGTAGGTGCGGTCGGCCAATGCGCGATCGAACCAGATCAGCGATTCAGCAGGCGACCCATTGGCGCATACCCACGCGCCATAATTGTTCAACACATCTCCGCGCTGCGGCGCCAGTTCGGCGGCGCGGCGATAGGATGCGCCCGAACCGGCGACATCGCCGCGGCCACCCTGGATCAGGGCCAACATGCCGATGGCGTCCACCGATTGCGGATCTTTCTTCAACGCGGCGCGGATCTGCTCTTCGGCGCCGGCATAGTCGCCGGTCTGCATCCGGTTACTGGCCAGGCCGAGCTTTTCCTGCACCGCCAGACGATCCTTGGTGGCCTTGTTGTCGCGGAACGAATACACCGGCGCGACTTCTTCCACGCGCTTGGCCGAACCGGCCTTGGCATTGCGACCACCGCAGCCGACCGCGCATAACGCGATCGCCACGGCCGCCATTAACGCAAGTTCACGCTGCCGCATCTCGATCGGCCTGCCCTTCCAATGTGCGGCGGAATTCCGCCTGGCGACGGGTGCGGTCCATGACCTGCCCCTTGAGCTGCCCGCACGCCGCATCGATGTCGTCGCCACGCGTACGGCGAACCATCGTCAGCACCTGCGCGTCGAGCAGAATCTTCTGGAATGCGCGAATTTCCGTCTCGCCAGAGCGCTCGTAGCGCGTACCGGGGAACGGGTTGAACGGGATCAGATTGACCTTGCCGGCGTCCTTGGACTGCACCGTATTGTCGAACTGACGCATCAGCCTGGCCAACTGGCGCGCATGCTCCGGCTGGTCGTTGATGCCCTTCATCAAGGTGTAT
This sequence comes from Xanthomonas sp. Leaf148, assembly GCF_001423585.1. Classification (GTDB taxonomy): domain Bacteria; phylum Pseudomonadota; class Gammaproteobacteria; order Xanthomonadales; family Xanthomonadaceae; genus Xanthomonas. Next base: position 169,299 of record NZ_LMOP01000013.1, read on the forward strand.
TCGAAGGTCACCGAGTCACGTTTCTTGTTGCCACGCAGGTAGCGCGCGCAGGACTCCATCAACTCGGCGATCGGGTACTTCTTGTTCAACGGCACCAGGCTCTCGCGCAGCGTGTCATTGGCGGCGTGCAACGAAACCGCCAGCGAGACATCGCTTTCGGTGGACAGCCGGTCGATCATCGGGACCAGGCCTGAGGTCGACAAGGTCACCCGCTTGCTGGCCAGGCCGTAGCCCAGATCGTCGCGCATCACGCTCATCGCGCGCACGACGTTATCGAAATTCATCAACGGCTCGCCCATCCCCATCATCACCACGTTGGTGAGGCGGCGCTGCTGGTGCGGCACGTTACCCAGATGGCGCGCCGCCACCCAGACCTGCCCAACGATCTCGGCAGTGGTGAGGTTGCGATTGAAGCCCTGGGTGGCGGTCGAACAAAACGTGCAATTCAACCCGCAACCGACCTGGGAGGACACGCACAGCGTGCCGCGGCCCTTGTCGGGGATGTAGACGGTTTCGATGGCGTTCTTGCCGTCGGTGCCCATGGCCAGCAGCCATTTGTGGGTTCCGTCGGTAGACGGCTTGTCGAAGACGACATTTGGAACCAGTACCTCGGCATGCTGGTGCAACTTCGCACGCAATGCCTTGCCGAGGTCGGTCATCTGGTCGAAATCGGTGACGTAGCGGTGGTGAATCCACTTCATCACCTGATGGGCGCGGTAACGCGCTTCGCCGAGCGTGTCGGCAAAGAAGCGCTCCAATCCCTCGCGATCGAGGTCGAGCAAATTCTGCTTGCGCAGTTCCGGGGAACGGACGGGAACGTCCTGCAACACGGATGGGATCACAACCTCATTCACGATTCGACTCTCTCGGCCTCAGCGCGAGACCACTTCGGTGGCGGCAAAGAAATACGCGACTTCGTTGGCGGCGTTCTCGACCGAATCCGAGCCGTGTGCGGCATTGGCATCGATCGAATCGGCGAAGTCGGCGCGGATGGTACCCGGCGCAGCGTCCTTGGGATTGGTCGCGCCCAGCAGGTCGCGGTGTGCGGCAACGGCGTTTTCGCCTTCCAGCGCCTGGATCATCACCGGGCCGGAGATCATGAACTCGACCAGCGCGTTGAAGAACGGACGCTCGCGGTGCACGGCGTAGAAGCCTTCGGCTTCACGACGCGACAGCTGCTTGTACTTGGCGGCCACGACCTTCAGGCCAGCCTTCTCGAAGCGGCTGTAAATTTCACCGATGACGTTCTTGGCGACGGCGTCGGGCTTGATGATGGACAGGGTGCGCTCCAGCGCCATGGGAAGTTCTCCGTTGGGCGGGCCACTAAAGACCCGAGGTTATCATGAAAAAAACCCGCGTCAAAACGCGGGCTTAGGCTTCTTTGCGATAGCCAATTCTATCTCTTCGCCACCGTGTTTGCACACCGCCCCCTGAATCGTGCTGCATTGCCGCATGACCTGCCCGCAACCAAACCCGTAGACTCAAACAATCGTTTGATTGAGTCCGACCCCAGCGCATGCCCAAGCCCGCCCACTTCTCCACCAAGGACCGCATCCTCGGTGCCGCCGAGGAGCTGTTCGCCCAGCACGGGTTTGCCGGCACCTCGCTGCGGCAGCTGACCACCCAGGCCGACGTCAACATCGCCGCGGTCAACTACCACTTCGGCTCCAAGGAAAACCTGGTCAACGAGGTGTTCCGCCGTCGCATGGACGAAATGACCGCTGCGCGCCTGCAACAGCTGGAGGCAGCAAAGAAATCGCAGCCGGGCGAGCTCACCGCGGTGCTGGCCGCCTTCGTCGAGCCGGCGCTGGCGATGGCACAGGACCGCCAGAACGGCGGCGCCTTCGTGCGGGTGATCGCACGCGCCTACGCGGAAAAGAACGACAACCTGCGCAAATTCCTGTCCGACCATTACGGCCATGTTCTGCGCGAATTCGGCAAGGCCATCGCCGGCTGCGTGCCGGGCCTGAGCAAGGAAGAGCTGTATTGGCGGCTGGATTTTCTAGCCGGTGCGCTCACCTATGCCATGGCCGACTTCGGGCTGATCAAGCGCCCGGCCGGCGTCAGCGAGGCCGACCATCGTGCGCGTGCCGCGCGCGAACTCATTCGTTTCGCGGAACCTGGTTTCCGCGCTCATTCCACACCGTAAACGCTCCACCAAGAGGCTAATTGCTATGTCCAATCCGTTGCTAGTTCGTCGCGCCGCCGTGCTCGGTGCCGGCGTCATGGGCGCGCAGATCGCCGCGCACCTCACCAATGCCGGCGTCGACACCGTGCTGTTCGACCTGCCTGCCAAGGAAGGTCCGGCCGACGGCGTCGTGCTCAAGGCCATCGCCAATCTCGGCAAGCTCAGCCCTGCCCCGCTCGCCAGCAAGGCGTTGGCCGAGGCGATCACGCCGGCCAACTACGAGAGCGGCCTGGAACAGTTGCGCGATTGCGACCTGATCATCGAAGCGATCGCCGAGCGGATGGACTGGAAGCAGGACCTTTACAAGAAGATCGCCCCGTATGTGGCCGATCACGCTGTACTTGCCTCCAATACGTCGGGCCTGGGCATCAACAAGCTCTCCGACGTGCTGCCCGAGCAATTGCGCCACCGTTTCTGCGGCGTGCATTTCTTCAACCCGCCGCGCTATATGCACCTGGCGGAGCTGATCCCGGCCAAGTGCACCGACAAAGCCGTGCTGGAAGGCCTGGAAGCGTTCCTGGTCACCACGCTCGGCAAGGGTGTGGTGTACGCCAAGGACACCCCGAACTTCATCGGCAACCGCATTGGCGTGTTCTCGATCCTGTCCACCATCCATCACACGCAGGAGTTCGGCCTGGGCTTCGATGAAGTGGACGGCCTGACCGGCCCGCTGGTCGGCCGCCCGAAGTCGGCGACCTACCGCACCTCGGACGTCGTCGGCCTGGACACCATGGCGCATGTGATCAAGACCATGGGCGACACGCTGCCGGACGACCCGTGGCACCAGTATTTCAAGTCGCCGAAGTGGCTGGACGCACTGATCGCCAAGGGCGCGCTGGGCCAGAAGGTCGGCGCCGGTATCTTCCGCAAGGTCGGCAAGGACATCGTGGTGCTGGACCTGCAGAAGCAGGATTACCGCGCCGCTGATCGCACTGCCGCACCGGAAGTGGTCGAGATCCTCAAGATCAAGAACCCGGCCGAGAAGTTCGCCAAGTTGCGTGAGAGCCAGCACCCGCAGGCACAGTTCCTGTGGGCGACGTTCCGCGACCTGTTCCACTACAGCGCCTATCACCTGGCCGACATCGCCGAGACCGCGCGCGATGTGGATCTGGCGATCCGCTGGGGCTACGGCTGGTCGCTGGGGCCGTTCGAAACCTGGCAGGCCGCTGGCTGGAAGCAGGTGGCGCAGTGGATTGCCGAAGACATTTCCAACGGCAAGAGCATGAGCAGCGCGCCGTTGCCGAATTGGGTGTTCGATGGCCGCGACGGCGTGCATGGTGCCGAAGGCTCGTACAGCCCGGCGCACGACGCCAAGCTGCCGCGCTCCGCCTTGCCGGTCTACAAGCGCCAGCGCTTCCCCGATCCGCTGTTGGGCGAACAATTCTCGCCGGGCGAGACCGTGTTCGAAAACGACGGCGTGCGCATGTGGCATGACGGCGACGACATCGCGGTGGTGAGCTTCAAGACCAAGATGAACACCGTGTCCGACCATGTGCTCAACGGCTTGCAGGACGTGGTTGGCCGCGCCGAGAAGGACTTCGCCGGTCTGGTGATCTGGCAGCAGAAGGAGCCCTTCTCCGCCGGTGCCGATCTGGCCGGCGCGCTGGGCCTGTTGCAGGCCGGCAAGGTGGACGCGTTCGAAGCGCTGGTCGCCAACTTCCAGGCAACCAGCCAGCGCATCAAGTATGCGCAGGTGCCGGTGATTTCGGCCGTGCGCGGCCTGGCACTGGGCGGTGGTTGCGAGTTCCAGATGCACAGCGCCAAGACCGTTGCATCGCTGGAAAGCTATATCGGCCTGGTCGAAGCCGGCGTCGGCCTGCTGCCGGCCGGCGGCGGGTTGAAGGAGATCGCGGTGCGCGCCTCGATCGCCGCAGGTCCGGGCGGCGACGTGTTCGCCGAACTGAAGAAGACCTTCGAAACCATCGCGATGGCCAAGGTCTCCAACTCGGCGGTCAACGCCCAGGAACTGGGCCTGTTGCGCGCTACCGACAAGATCGTGTTCAACAGCTTCGAGGCGCTGCACATCGCCAAGGCCGAAGCACGTGCACTGGCAGAAGGCGGCTACCGCGCCCCGCTGCCGGCACGTCGCATCCAGGTCGCCGGCGACGTCGGTATCGCCACCTTCAAGATGCTGCTGGTCAACATGCTGGAAGGCCGTTTCATCAGTGAATACGACTATGAAATTGCCACCCGCATCGCCACGGTGATGTGCGGCGGCGAAGTCGATCGCGGCGCGCTGGTGGACGAAGAATGGCTCCTCAAGCTGGAGCGCAAGCACTTCGTCGAACTGGCCCAGCAGGAAAAAACCCAGGCGCGCATCGGCCACATGCTCAAGACGGGCAAGCCGTTGAGGAACTGAGAATCGGGAGTGGGGAATCGGGAATGGGTAACAGCCCCACCGATTTCCCGCTTCTCCCCATTAAATTCTGCCGGGCGATGAAGATGGCGAACTCAGGCGAATCCGCACTTGCGATTCCCGATTCCCCATTCTCGATTCCCGGCTACCGGAGATAGCCAAATGAGCAAGCAGATTCAAGAAGCCTACATCGTTGCCGCCACCCGTACGCCGGTCGGCAAGGCGCCAAAGGGCGTGTTCCGCAACACCCGTCCTGACGACATGCTGGCGCACGTGCTGCGTGCGGTGGTGGCGCAGGCGCCGGGCATCGATCTGTCGCGGATCGACGACGCCATCATCGGCTGCGCGATGCCCGAGGGCGAGCAAGGCATGAACGTGGCGCGCATCGGCGTGCTGCTGGCCGGCCTGCCCAACACCGTGGCTGGCCAGACCATCAACCGCTTCTGTTCGTCCGGCATCCAGGCCGTGGCGATGGCGGCCGACCAGATCCGCCTGGGCAATGCCGACCTGATGTTGGCCGGCGGCACCGAGTCGATGTCGATGGTGCCGATGATGGGCAACAAGGTGGCGATGTCGCCGAACGTATTCGCCGACGACCACGTGGCCATTGCCTATGGCATGGGCATCACCGCTGAGAAGGTCGCCGAAGAATGGAAGGTCTCGCGCGAAGATCAGGACGCATTCGCACTGGCCTCGCATCAGAAGGCGATTGCGGCCATTGCCGCAGGCGAGTTCCGCGATGAGATCACGCCGTACGAAATCCTATCGCACCAGCCCGACCTGGCCGGCAACGTCATCGCACTGCGCAAGCGCCTGGTCGACACCGATGAAGGCCCGCGTCCGGACAGTTCGCTGGAAGGCCTGGCCAAGCTGCGTCCGGTGTTCCGTAACGGGCAGTTCGGCGGTAGCGTCACTGCGGGCAACTCCTCGCAGATGAGCGACGGCGCCGGCGCGGTGCTACTGGCCTCCGAGCAGGCGATCAAGGATTACGGGCTGACCCCGCTTGCGCGGTTTGTCAGCTTCTCGGTGGCAGGCGTGCGCCCGGAAGTGATGGGCATCGGCCCGATCGCGGCAATTCCCAAGGCACTCAAGCAGGCCGGCCTGACCAAGGACCAGATCGACTGGATCGAACTCAACGAAGCCTTCGCCGCACAGGCGTTGGCGGTGATCCGCGACAGCGGGCTCGACCCGTCCAAGGTCAATCCGCTGGGTGGCGCGATCGCACTCGGTCATCCGCTCGGTGCGACCGGCGCGATCCGTGCGGCCACGCTGGTGCACGGCCTGCGTCGTCGTCAGCAAAAGTACGGCATGGTCACCATGTGCATCGGCACCGGCATGGGTGCGGCGGGCATTATCGAAGCGCTGTAAGTCGTTTTCATTCGGGATCGGCCACCGCGCCGATCTCGCGAACGCGAGGAAGAGCCGACCGAAGGCGTGCGCGAGCACGCCTTCTTTTTGGGCGGCTGAAAACCGCCGTCGGCCGGATCTGGATCGCATGCGGATTCGTTTGCGCCAGGTGAACGCAGCGCTTGCGCGCCCGTGCAAACGTTGAGCAGCCGCTGTTGGCGCGATCGTGGGAACTACCGCACGAACCAGGCCGCACATCCCGACAGGATCGCCGCGCACAATGCGCAGCGCCGCTGGCAGAAACCAACGCCCGCGCAGTTCAATCGCTATAAAAATCTTGCGGACAACGTGGCGGTCTAGCGTGCCACCAGCCACTGGCCTGCACGCGCACCGGCAAACATCAGCGCCAGCCCGGCCACCAGCGTCACCGCCAGATACACGCCGATCATCGTGGAGCGATCGGTGCGCGCAAACACCAGACACTCCATCATCAGCGACGAAAAAGTGGTCAGCCCGCCCATCACGCCGACGATCAACAGCGCCCGCAGCGGCCAACTCGACGGACCGCGCGCGTCCAGCCAGACCAGCAGCACGCCGGCGACGAACGAGCCGAGCAGATTTACCGTCAACGTTCCCCACGGAAAGCCGGCGCCAAAGCGCTGCAGCAGCGCTGCACCGATCGTAAAACGCAGCCCGGAACCCAATGCGCCGCCGGTCATCGCCAACAATAATTGCTGCCACCACACCGGTGCGTTCATGCACGTACTCCGCAACCGCCCAGTGGAGTCTTCGAAAAAAACGTATGCGCGTTCGGCATCATCAATCCTGAGTCGAGAAGCGATGCCGGGGCACAGGCCTGCCGCCCCGGCGGGGGTGGACAGGCATCATCAGCGCGCAGACTGCGTGCGGTTCAAGGAGGAATGCCATCTCCCGTATCGCCGATTATGCCGTGGGCTTTCCAGGCTTGTCAGCCCGCGCCTGCGCACGCGCCTCGCGCAGCCGGTCGAGCTTTTCCTTGAGCTTGATTTCCAGTCCACGCGGCACCGGCTTGTAATACACCTGCTCGCCCATCGCGTCCGGAAAGCCGGTCTGGTCGAGCGCGATGCCGCCCTCGGCATCGTGATCGTATTGATAATCCTGGCCGTAACCCAGCGTCTTCATCAGCTTGGTCGGCGCATTACGCAGATGCAGCGGTACCTCTTGCGTGCCGGTGGCGCGCACATCGGCCTTGGCTTGATTGAAGGCCGCGTAGCCGGCGTTGGATTTGGCGGTGCTGGCCAGGTACAGCACCAACTGTGCGAACGCCAGCTCGCCCTCCGGGCTGCCCAGACGCTCGTAAATATCCCAGGCTTCCAGCGCCATGCTCTGAGCGCGCGGGTCGGCCAGACCGATATCCTCGATCGCCATGCGGGTCAGCCGCCGCGCCAGATAGGCCGGGTCGCAGCCGCCGTCGAGCATGCGGGTGAGCCAGTACAACGCCGCATCCGGATTGGAGCTGCGCACCGATTTATGCAGTGCCGAGATCTGGTCGTAGAACTGTTCGCCGTTCTTGTCGAAACGGCGGGTGCGGTCGGCCAGCACCTGCAGCAGCGTCTGCGGCGTGATCTCCCCGCCCTCGCCGCCTGCCAGCTCGGCGGCAATTTCCAGCAGGGTCAACGCACGCCGCACATCGCCATCGGCGGCGCTGGCGATTTCCAGGAGCGACGCATCGCTGACCTGGATCGTCTCCTGTCCCAGCCCGCGCTCGGAATCGTGCAATGCGCGTTGCAGCGCTTCGACAATGTCCTGCGGCGACACCGATTCGAGCACGTGCACGCGGCAACGCGACAGCAACGCGGAGTTCAATTCGAACGACGGATTTTCCGTGGTCGCGCCGACGAACAGGATGGTGCCGCGCTCGATGTGCGGCAAAAATGCATCCTGCTGCGCCTTGTTGAAGCGATGCACCTCATCGACGAACAACACCGTGCGTCGGCCGCTGGCAAACCGTTGCGCGGCCTCGGCCAACACCTGACGGACCTCTGGCAGCCCCGACAACACTGCGGAAATCGCCTTGAACTCGGCATCGGCGTAGTGCGCCAGCAGCAAGGCAAGCGTGGTCTTGCCGCATCCTGGCGGGCCCCACAGGATCATTGAATGCACGCGCCCCGATTCCACCGCGCGGCGTAATGCGCTGTCGGGCGTCAACAAGCGTTTTTGGCCGACCATTTCGTCCAGCGTCCGCGGACGCATGCGCTCTGCGAGCGGGCGCAGATGGTCTGCGTCCACGCTAAGCAGATCGGCGGTGCTATCGATGGTGGATCTGGTTCGTGCCACACCCCATTCTATCGCGCCGGGGCGTTAGCGCATTGCAGCGGTGAGCTGCCGCGCGAAAGCGGCAGATCTCTCACGTTCCGGAAGGCCACCGCAGCGACGATGCCGGTTGGCGAGCGCAGCTGGATCACAGAAGGCACAACGCAAGACGCCTCCCCGTAGGAAGGCGTCTGCAATATTGCCTCAACGCATCTGCTGACAAGCTGCAACGTGCAGCCTTGCGCCCCGAGTGAATCGGTCGCCGTCCATCGGGCATGACGTTACTGCGCGTCGCCCACCACATCCACCCCCTTGGCCGGGGTGTAGCGGAAGGTGTCGGCCGCAAACGCGGGGTTGCGCTTCCAGCCGCTGAAGCTGATCGCAGTGCGCTGACCCACCGCATCGACCACCTCCATCTTGGCCAGGCCGTCCTTGCCGAAGCCGAGCGAAGCCATCTGGAAGCTGGCTTCGGTGTCGACCTTGGGCGTCAACGACAGCCACTGCAGGCCGTCGCGCGGCGCCGCTTCTTCGCTGACGTCGTATTGCTTGTCCAGACGCGCGGGGTCGATCAACGCCACCAGCGGGCTGTTCTGCTCTTCGTTGCCCTGCGCGCGCACGGTGACCTGCTCCAGGTCGGGGTCGAACACCCACACCTTCTTGCCGTCGGCCACGATCAATTGCTTGTAAGGCTTGGCGTATTCCCAACGGAACTGACGCGGTGCCGACAATGCCACCCGCCCGCTCGAACGCTCCTTGACCCGGCCGTTGGCATCGGCGACCTGCTGATCGAACTGCCCATCCAGGCCTTTCAGGCCACGGGTGAACGTGTCCAGCTCCTGGCGCGCACCGGCAAACGCGGTGCCGGCAAACAGAGCGGTGGCGAGGACGGCATAACGGAGCTGGCGATGCATCGCGGTCTTCCAGAAAGGAGTACGCCAATTCTGAAGCTTCATAGATGAATGGGCGAGCGCTATTGCACGCACGCGTTCATGCAGCGGCAGCGGGTTGCCTCAATCATTGGTCTGCACCTTGGACAGATCGCCGTAAACGATCTGCCCACGAAAGCCGCGTCGCACCTGCTGATACAACTCGCGAAATGCACGGTAATCCTGCGGCTGGCACAAGGCCTGCGGCCCATGCACCGCCGCGCGTTGCAGGCGATGGACCGCAGTGACCGTCTGTCCCTGGCGCGACCAGTCCACCACGTATTCGCCAGCCGCATTGCGAAACTTGCTGCTACGCGGGATGGCAATGATCGGCACCGTCTCGGGGAAGGTCACCACGTAGGTTTCCTCACGCACGCTGTCGTTGCAGTAGAACGGAGTCAGATTGTCTTCGGCCGAGGTGGTGGCGTAGATCCCGCGCGTCGATTCGGCCCCCGGCATGTCCGGCAAGGTCATACCGCCGACCACCGAAAAATCCACCGCATCGTTGGCCTGGAAGCTGTAGCGATAGTTGAACGGCGTTTCCAGATCCAGCGGATCGCCCTGAATCAGCAGATCGCCGGTCCCGACGAAGCCGGACTGGGCAATGATCGATTCCTCGATACGGTTACGGTTCTGCGCATTGAGTTGTACGAACATCGCGCGCAAGCCCACTTCGCCGGTCTGCCCGCTGTCCAGGGTCGTCAGGCCCTGCAATCCGCCCTGCGGCGTGAAGCGGTACTCGGTCCGGGCGACATAGCGGTTGACCTTGCGATCGTTCGGCGGGGTCTGGGTGACCTTGCCGTCGCGCGTATGCACCACCGGCGCGCCAAGATCGCCGGCCGGCAACTGGCCGAAGCGCGCGTAGGGGTTGGTCGAATCGACGTAAAGGTCGAAGGCCGGGATGTAGGTGATGGCGTGATTGAAGCGCCCGAGCACCGGGATTGCCGGCAATGTCGGCCCCCCCTCCGCGCCGATCAGCACCGGTGTGCTGGCGATGCCCTTGGCCGCAAGCAGCGCTTCCAGAATCACGGTGTGGTCCTTGCAGTCGCCATAGTGATTGGCCAGGATGCTGTCGGCACTGTTGGGCTCCAGACCGCCATTGCCCAGGTACACCGCCACGTAGCGGATATTGCGCGCGACCCAGGCATACAACGCCGCCGCCTGCGCACGCGGCTCATCGATTCCCTTGGTCACCTGGTCGGCCAATGCCTGGATCGCGGGTGTGACCGTAGCGGCGCGCCCACCCTTGACGTGATACGCCAGGCCCATCTGCGACCAACTGTCGAAAGTGCTGGCCATCAGCGTGGGGCTGAATTCCCAGGTCGCCGCACTCCAGTTCTGGTTCTTCATCGGCGTGGCGCGCTGGTAGCGCCATTCCCAGCGCGCCTGATCGCCACGCACCACCGGCTTGGTGCTGCCCTGCAGACCACGTGCGGACAAATGCATCGGCAACGACTTGGGCGCAACCAAGGTGACCACCGCATCGTCGTATTGCGCGAACACGCTGAAGGTTTCCCACAGACTGAAATAACCTGGGAAGTAAGGCGTGTTCTGCGCGCGTCGCACGCGATAGACGATGCGCGCACCCGGCGCCAGATTCGGGAACACCACCACCTTGACCTTGCGGTCGGCATACATCGCCGCCGACGCGCTGGAATAGCTTTCCTGGGTGTAGATCTTGTCGGCCGCCACGTCCTGGCGCAGCCCTTCGGCGGTGACGGTGTACGCCTCCAGCACTTCGAGCGTCTCCATCTTTTCGCTATAGCTCAACCGCACCTGGCTGAACTGCTCCACCGCCGACTTGGTCTTGAGCAGGATTTCGTACTCGTCGGTTTCCACACTGCTGGCATCGGCGCGCACTTCGTAGTCGGCGCGGTAGCGCACAAAGCTGTAGTTGGTATCGGCCTGGGTCCGCGTCGCCGCCGCGGCAGGCGCGGGGCGCTGTTGCGCCTGGGCGAGCAGCGGAGCGCAGATCAACAATACGAGCAACAACACAGGACGACGCAGCATGGGTCTAGATCACGACAGGCCGGAGCGGCCGTTGTCCGATAGGGTAGCCGGTGTGCCCGGCAATGACAGGTATCGACTTCCAACAATGCCGCATTGATGCGTGCGGCAGCGCTCGTTGAGGCAACTCACACGCCGCAGTCCACGCAGACGCGCAATATGGGGTCTTGCGCCGGCGCGTGGGCGCAACTGGACGAGAATCGAAACGCGTCCTGCACACGCCGAATCCAGGCAATGGCCCTTCGCCCTCTCGCTGCGCCTCCAGCCACCGTACCGCGCAGCGACTGCCGCAGCCGCGTGCCACCGCACCGCACCGCACAGCGACGAAAGCCGCCGCGCTTACTTGGGCGGCGGCGGCGCCAGCACGGTGCGATCGCCGTTGTGCTCAGGCTGGCTGACCACACCGGCCGCTTCCATCGCCTCGATCAAGCGCGCAGCACGGTTGTAGCCGATCTTCAGGCGACGCTGCACACCGGAAATCGATGCGCGCCGGGTTTCGGTGACGATGCGCAGTGCCTCGTCATACAGCGGGTCAGACTCATCCCCACCGCCGCCACTGCTCTCCGGCAAGCCGGTTGCGCCCACCACGGTGCCATCGCCCATGGTCTGCACTTCGTCCAGCACGCCTTCGACATAGGAGACCGGCCCACTGGCTTTCAGGTGTTCGACCACCCGATGCACTTCTTCGTCGCTGACGAAGGCGCCGTGCACACGGTCCGGCAGCGCGGTGCCCGGCGGCAGATACAGCATGTCGCCATTGCCCAGCAGCGCCTCGGCGCCGGACTGGTCCAGGATGGTGCGCGAGTCGATTTTGGAACTGACCTGGAAGGCGACGCGGGTCGGGATATTAGCCTTGATCAGACCAGTGATCACGTCCACCGACGGCCGCTGCGTGGCAAGGATCAAGTGGATACCGGCCGCACGCGCCTTCTGCGCCAGGCGTGCGATGAGCTCTTCGACCTTCTTGCCGACGATCATCATCATGTCGGCGAATTCGTCGATGAAGATGACGATGAACGGCAGCGTCTCCAGCGGCCGCGGCGCTTCGCCCAGCTCCGGATTCGGTTTGAACAGCGGGTCCATCATCGGCTGGCCGGCGTCGATGGCGTCCTTGATCTTCTTGTTGAAGCCGGCCAGGTTGCGCACGCCCACCGCGCTCATCAGCTTGTAACGGCGTTCCATCTCCGCCACGCACCAGCGCAGGCCGTTGGCGGCCTCCTTCATGTCGGTGACCACCGGCGCCAACAGGTGCGGGATGCCCTGATAGACGCTCAATTCGAGCATCTTCGGGTCGATCATCAGCATCCGCAGTTCCTTGTGCGAGGCCTTGAACAACAGGCTCAGCACCATCGCGTTGACCGCCACCGACTTGCCCGAGCCGGTAGTACCGGCCACCAGCAAGTGCGGCATGCGCGCCAGATCGGCCACGGTCGGGCGGCCGGCAATGTCCTTGCCCAGCGCAAGCGTCAGTGGACTGGCCGACTTGTCGTATTCCTTGGAACGCAGCAGCTCGGACAGGAAGATCATCTCGCGGGTGACGTTGGGGATCTCCAGACCCACCACCGACTTACCCGGAATCACGTCCACCACACGCACCGACTTGACCGACAGGCCGCGCGCGATGTCCTTGTCCAGCGAGCTGATCTGGCTGACCTTGATGCCCGGCGCCGGCTCGATCTCGAAGCGGGTGATCACCGGACCGGGATAGGCCCCGACCACCTGCGCCTCGATGCGGAAATCCTTGAGCTTGAATTCGATCTGCCGCGACAGCGTTTCCAGCGTCTCTTCCGAATAACCCTTGGCCTGCGGCTTCGGATCGTCCAGCAATGCCAGCGGCGGCAGATCCGAGCCGTCGGTGCTCACGCCCTGGAACATCGGGATCTGGGTGTCGCGCTTGGCGCGCTCGCTCTTTTCCACCACCGGTGCCGGCGGCGGCTCGATCTTGACCGGCTCGCGCTTGGCCTGCTTGACCGCATCGACCTTGCGCACTTCCTCGCGTTCTTCGCGCATCACGCGGGTTTGCTGCCACTCGGTCGCCTGATGGGTCTTGCGCTGCATCAACGGGCCCAGCGCCAGCACCCACTGACCGATGCGCTCCATCACCACAAACCACGACAACCCGGTCGCCAATGTGATCGATACCAGCAGCAGCACTATCACGAACAGATTGGCGCCCAGGGCACCGAAGCCCGAACTGAGCGACCCGCTGACCAGCTTCCCGAGAATGCCGCCGGCCTCGGCGACCTCGCCCTGGAACAGGCGCAGATGCAAAAAGCCGGTCGAAGAGATCAGAAAGCCCACCATGCCGACCAGCCGCAGCGCCGGCCCCAGATCGCTCTGACTCTGCTCCTCGCGCTCGCCGATCAGCGCGATCCAGGCCACCGCGCCCAGGATCACCGGCAGCAGGAAGGCCACATAACCGAACAGCTGCAGCAACACATCCGCCGCCATCGCGCCGAATCTGCCGCCCATGTTGTGGATCGGCGCGACCAGATTGCCGGTGCGCGACCAGCCAGGATCGGTTGCCGAATAGGTCAACAGGCTGGCCAGCAGATACAGCAACAACGGCGCCACCGCGATCAATGCCAGATCGCGCCAGAGCTTTTGCCGACGCGGATTGTCCGCCACCGCCGTCTTGCGCGACGACGATTTGCCCTCTGCGGGCTTGCTGCGTTCGGGAACCTGCTTTGCCACCTGTAGCCAGACCTTAGAAAAATGCTGTTAGTGGTTGATAATAAACGACTGAGGCCACGGTTTCAGCAGTTGAATGAGCACCGGCTTCCGGGGCGCCCGGCCGCCAATGAAAAACGCCGCACAAGGCGGCGTCGAACATGCATTGCGGGCGGACCATGCCATCTGCGGTTCAAGCAGTTCCATCGTGCCGCCTTGATTCACCGGGTGGGGACCGCCACTCTATGCCGCCACGGGGGCGCAATTCATCAGCGCCGTCCCTACCAATTCCTAGACCGCGAGTATACATGAGCGCCTCATCTGCCAGTCCCGCCAAGCATTCCCGCCTGCTGATCCTGGGCTCCGGCCCGGCCGGCTGGACCGCCGCGGTCTACGCCGCCCGCGCCAATCTCAAGCCGGTGGTGATCACCGGCCTGCAGCAGGGCGGCCAGCTGATGACAACCACCGAGGTGGACAACTGGCCGGGCGACCCCCACGGCCTGATGGGCCCGGACTTGATGAACCGCATGCAGGCGCATGCCGAGCGCTTCGAGACCGAGGTCATCTTCGACCACATCCACACTGCCGATCTGTCGCAGCGGCCGTTCCGGCTGATCGGCGATAGCGCCGAGTACACCTGCGACGGGCTGATCATCGCCACCGGCGCCACCGCCAAGTACCTGGGCATCCCCAGCGAAGAGGCCTTCAAGGGCCGCGGCGTCTCCGCCTGCGCCACCTGCGACGGGTTCTTCTACAAGGACCAGGACGTGGTGGTGGTCGGCGGCGGCAACACCGCGGTCGAAGAAGCGCTGTACCTGTCCAACATCGCGCGCAAGGTGTACCTGGTGCACCGCCGCGACACCCTGCGCGCGGAAAAGATCATGCAGGACAAGCTGTTCGCCAAGGTCGCCGCCGGCAAGATCGAAACCGTCTGGCACCACGCCATCGACGAAGTGCTGGGCAACGATGCCGGCGTTACCGGCGTGCGGGTCAAGTCCACCCTCGACGGCAGCACCCGCGACATCGACGCGCACGGCTTCTTCGTTGCCATCGGCCACCACCCCAATACGCAGCTGTTCGACGGCCAGCTGGCGATGAACAACGGCTACCTGGAAATCCGCTCCGGCCTGAACGGCGCAGCGACCGAGACCTCGGTGGCCGGCGTGTTCGCCGCCGGCGACGTGGCCGACCAGCACTACCGCCAGGCCATCACCTCGGCCGGTTTCGGCTGCATGGCCGCGCTGGATGCCGAGCGTTACCTCGACAAGAGCGCCTGAGATGGCTGCTGACCGCCGGCCGCGCCGCGCGGACAGCAGCACCAACGGGCCGCGCGCATGAGCGTGACGGCCCGCTGGTGCCGCCGGCTGGACGAGCTTCCTGCCGGTGCCTGGGATGCGCTGCACGACGGCAGCCACCCCTTCGTCAGCGATGCATTTCTGCAAGGCCTGGAACGCGAAGGCTGCCTGCGCCCGGACTGGGGCTGGAATCCGCTGCACCTGACCTTGTGGACCGGCGACACGCTGGTCGCCGCCGCGCCGGGTTACCTGAAAAACAATTCGCACGGCGAGTTCGTGTTCGACCATGCCTGGGCGCATGCGTATGCGCGCTACGGGCAGGAGTATTTCCCGAAGTGGCTGTGCGGCGTGCCCTACTCGCCCGTCACCGGCCCGCGCCTGCTCGGTGCGCCCAAGTGGCGCGGGCACTTGCTGGCCGCGATGCGCGAGCTGGTGGAGCGCAGCAGCTTGTCCTCGGCGCATGTGAATTTTCATCTGGCCGACGAAGACACCGCGTTCGATGCCGAGTGGCTGCAGCGTCACGATCTGCAGTACCACTGGCACAACACCAGCGGCTGGAGCGACTTCGAAACGTTTCTGGCCGCGATGGACCACAAGCGCCGCAAGAACATCCGCCAGGAACGCGCCAAGGTGCAGCGCGCCGGCATACAGCTGCGCGTGGTGCATGGCGATGAGGCCAGCGAGGCCGACCTGGACGCCATGTACGGGTTCTATCTCAAGACCTTCAACGAGTACGGCAATTCGCCGGCACTGACTCCCGAATTTCTGCGTCACCTGGCGCAACACCTGCCGCGCCAGCTGGTGATGTTCTTGGCCGACCTCGATGGGCAACCGATTGCCGGTGCGCTGTGCCTGCGCGGCCATGACACGCTCTACGGCCGTTACTGGGGCGGCGAAGCCCTGCCCGGGCTGCACTTCGAAACCTGCTACTACCAAGGCATCGAATACTGCCTGCGCGAAGGCCTGAGTCGCTTCGAGCCCGGCGCACAAGGCGAGCACAAGATTGCGCGCGGCTTTCTGCCGACCGTGGTGCGCAGCCGTCACTGGATCACCGACCCCGGCTTCCGCGAACCACTGGCGCAATGGTGCGCCGACGAGCGCGAGGCCGTCGCGCGGCACGCGCTCGAACTGGCAGACCACAGCCCGTTTCGCGACTGACCCAATGCGCGCCACCCGCATGCCGCACCGCTAGACTCAACCCATGTCGCGCGCCCTGCCCCACTTGCTGTCACCGGACCCCGCCAGTCCGTTTCCTCCGGTCGAACACGCTTTACGCGACCCCGACGGCCTACTCGCCCTCGGCGGCGACCTGCACCCGCAACGCCTGCTCAACGCGTACGCGCAGGGCATCTTTCCGTGGTTTTCGGAAGGGCAACCGATCCTGTGGTGGAGCCCGGACCCGCGCATGGTGTTCCGCACCGATAGCGTGCGCCTGTCGTCGCGCTTCAAACGGCAGCTGCGCAACTGCAATTGGACCCTGCGTGCCGATACCGCATTTGCAGAGGTCATTGCCGCGTGCGCGTCCAGCCCGCGTCCCGGACAGGACGGCACCTGGATCACCGCGCAGATGCAGGCGGCCTATCTGGAGTTACACCATCGCGGCCACGCACACTCGCTGGAAGTGTTCGATGGCGCGCGTCTGGTCGGCGGCATCTACGGCGTGGCAGTCGGCAGGATGTTCTTCGGGGAAAGCATGTTCAGCGCAGTCAGCGGCGGCTCGAAAGTGGCGTTAGCCGCCCTGGCCGCCGACCTGCATGCGCGCGGCTGGCCGCTGCTCGATGCGCAGGTGGAAAACCCGCACCTGCTCAGCCTGGGTGCGCAACACATGCCACGCCCGGAGTTCGTGCAACACGTGCAGCGCCAGGTTGCCCTGGTGGAACCGGCCGGCAGCTGGTCCGAACGCTACGGCGAGCGGCCCGTCACGGCGCTGGGTGAAGCCCGCTTAACATAAAATTTGCACCACGGGGAGATGGAGCGTAAAATGCCGTCCCTTACGGCCCCTCCGGGCCAGCTTTGATTGCCAGGATTACATGTCGAAAGACGACTCCATTGAATTCGAAGGCAGCGTCAGCGAGACGCTTCCCAACACCACGTTCCGGGTCAAGCTGGAAAACGGGCATGAAATCATCGCCCACATCTCCGGCCGTATGCGCAAGAACTACATCCGCATCCTGACCGGCGATCGGGTCAAGGTTGAGATGACTCCGTACGACCTGACCAAAGGCCGTATTACCTACCGCATGAAGTAAGCGGTTCTGGTGCTGAGACGCAAGGCGGCCAATGGCCGCTTTTTGTCGTGCCTGTGATTTGGCAGGTTGCTGGTGGCAGTGCTGCGACTCATCACGATGTGGCGCGGGCTGCAATCCGCTGACGTGCGTATCCACGAACCCGCATCGACCACGCGCGCGCAGGCATTCGCACGTCAAACTCGGGCGTGCGCCGATACACCAGCACCCTTGCCGTTTTCTTGCTCGCCATAGCGTATTGCGGGGTTCAACAGATGCGAGGCGCTCGACGGCTTATGGGGCGTTGGGGCTAACTGGCTGCTCGCACAGACAGCATCGCGCACCCTCTCCCGGACATAAAAAAGCCGCTCATTCGAGCGGCTTTTTTATTCCAGAACGCATGAATCAACTGCGTCGATCAGTCGACGGTTGCCGGCAACAAGCGCTCCGGCTCCGGATGCGCTTCCACCACCAGTTCGCCATCCTTGACGTCGATATTGACCCGCCCGCCCTCTACCAACTTGCCGAACAGCAGCTCGTCGGCGAGCGGACGCTTGATCTTCTCCTGGATCACGCGCGACATCGGGCGTGCGCCCATCAGCGGATCGAAGCCGTGCTGGGCCAGCCAGTCGCGCGCGGTCGGGGTGGCCGACAGCGAGACGTGCTTTTCCTGCAGCAACATTTCCAGCTCGATGATGAACTTGTCCACCACGCGCAGGATGTGGTCGAAGCCCAGCGCCTGGAACTGCACGATCGCATCCAGACGGTTGCGGAACTCCGGCGTGAACCCGCGGCGGATCGACTCCATCGCGTCGGTGGAATGATCCTGCTTGGTGAAGCCGATCGAGCGACGCGATGCCTGCGTGGCACCGGCGTTGGTGGTCATCACCAGGATCACGTTCTTGAAGTTGGCTTCGCGCCCGTTGGTGTCGGTGAGAATGCCGCGGTCCATGACCTGCAACAGGATGTTGAAGATGTCCGGATGCGCCTTCTCCACCTCGTCCAGCAGCAGCACACAGTGCGGCGTCTTGACGATTTTCTCGGTCAGCAAACCACCCTGATCGAAGCCGACGTAGCCCGGAGGCGCACCGATCAGGCGGCTGATCGAATGCGCTTCCATGTACTCGGACATGTCGAAACGCACCAGCTCGATACCCAACTGCAATGCCAACTGCTTGGTCACCTCGGTCTTGCCTACACCGGTGGGGCCGGCGAACAGGAAGTTGCCAATCGGCTTTTCCGGGTTGGCCAGACCAGAACGGGCCAGCTTGATCGAGCCGGCCAGCGTCTCGATCGCCGGGTTCTGCCCGAAGATCACCATCTTGAGGTTGCGCTCCAGATGCTGCAGCACGTCCTTGTCGGTGGCGCTGACCTGCTTGGCCGGAATGCGCGCCATCTTGGCGACGATGGTTTCGATCTCCTCGATGTCGATCAGCTCCTTGCGCACGCCTTCGGGCAGCAGTCGCTGACGCGCGCCGGCCTCGTCCATCACATCGATAGCCTTATCCGGCAACAGACGGTCGCCAATGTGCTTGACCGACAGGTCCACCGCCGCCTGCAATGCATCATCGGCGTAGGTCACGCCGTGGTGCGCCTCGTACCTGGGCTTGAGGCCCTGCAGGATCTCGAAGGTTTCACCGACGGTCGGCTCGACAATGTCGATCTTCTGGAAGCGCCGCGCCAACGCCCGGTCTTTTTCGAAGATGCCGCGGTATTCCTGGAACGTGGTCGAGCCGATGCAGCGCAGCTCGCCCGACGCCAGCGCCGGCTTGATCAGGTTGGAGGCGTCCATGGTGCCGCCCGAGGCCGACCCGGCGCCGATGATGGTGTGGATTTCGTCGATGAACAGCACCGCATTGGGCACCTTCTTCAACGCGGTCAGCACGCCCTTCAGGCGCTTTTCGAAGTCGCCGCGGTATTTGGTCCCGGCGACCAGCGCGCCCAGGTCCAGCGAGAAAATCACCGCGTCGGCGAGTACTTCCGGTACGTCGTTGTCGACGATGCGCTTGGCCAGGCCCTCGGCGATCGCGGTCTTGCCCACGCCCGCCTCACCCACGTACAGCGGGTTGTTCTTGCGGCGGCGGCACAGGACCTGGATGGTGCGCTCGATCTCGTCGGCGCGGCCGACCAGCGGGTCGATCTTGCCGTTGCGCGCCTGCTCGTTGAGGTTGGTGGCATATTCGGCCAGCGCATCGCCCTTGGCCTCGCCCTCCCCACCCTCGCTCTTGGGCTCGCCGTCGGACGCAGACGGCTGCTCGCCGTCTTCACCCAGCTTGGCGATGCCGTGGGACAGGTAATTGACGATATCCAGGCGGGTGATGTCCTGCTGATTCAGGAAATACACCGCGTGGGAATCCTTTTCGCCGAAGATGGCGACCAGCACGTTCGCGCCGGTGACCTCTTTCTTGCCCGAGGACTGCACGTGGTAGACCGCGCGCTGCAGCACACGCTGGAAGCCCAGGGTCGGCTGAGTGTCGCGGCCATCGTCTTCGGCCAGACGCGAGACCGATGCCTCGATCGCCTGTTCCAGGTCGTTGTGCAGCCGCAGCTGATCCGCGCCGCAGGCCTTGAGCACGGCTTGCGCGGAAGGGTTGTCCAGCAGCGAGAGCAGCAGGTGCTCGACGGTCATGAACTCATGACGCGCCTCGCGTGCTCGCTTGTAGCACTGGCCGATGGTTTGCTCTAGGTCTTTGCTGAACATTGGTAACTCCGAACGGCTGTTGCCAACAATATGCGGCTTTTGTTGGGATTTTCCACAACCCTATCGGATAGGCATGTTCAGACGGCGTTAGCACGTGATTGCAGCCACACTGTTGCGCTGCTGGAATGATCCCGCTGCCAGCTCAGGTCTGTTCCATCGTACACAGCAGCGGATGCTGGTTCATGCGCGAAAACTCGTTAACCTGCGCCACCTTGGACTCGGCCACTTCGCGGCTGTAGACCCCGCAAACGCCGCGTCCACGGGTATGGACGTGCAGCATGACCTGCGTGGCCCGCTCCAGATCGAGGTTGAAAAACTGCTGCAGCACGGTCACCACGAAGTCCATCGGGGTGTAGTCGTCGTTCAGCAGCAGCACCTGATACCGCGGCGGTGGCGCCACTTCAGGCTTGCTGGCTTCGACCGTGAGGCCATGATCGTGTTCGTGAGATGTCTTCCGGGGCATCCGGTCATTATACGGTTCATCGCCGCGCGCATTGGACGATTTGCGCCGCGGCCCGCACAATTTGTCTCCGATTCCCCGGCTGGCCCTTGATGACCGATACCCCGACCGCGCTGCGACAGGCGCCGTCTGCTGCAGCATCCCTGCATGCCCGCGCGCCCCTGCCTGCACTGCGGTGTTGCGCCGCCCGCCCGTGCACCGATGCGGTGACCGATGCAATGGCCGGCCTGTCGCCCGCCCAGGCGCTCGACCGATGAGTACGCCCGAACAGCGCTGGCGCCCGGATGTCACCGTGGCCACTGTGGTGGTGCGCGACGGCAAGTTCTTGCAGGTGGAAGAAACCATCGCCGGCAAGCTGTTGTTGAACCAGCCCGCAGGCCATCTGGAGCCCGACGAAAGCCTGCTGGACGCAGCCGTGCGCGAAACCCTGGAAGAGACCGGCTGGGACGTGCGGCTGACCCACTTCATCGGCACCTACCAGTGGGTGGCGCCGAGCGGCCAGTGCTTCCTGCGCTTCGCCTTCGTTGGCGAGGCGGTAACCCATCACCCGGAGCGCCGCCTGGATACCGGTGTGGTGCGCGCGCTATGGATGACACCGGATGAATTGCGCGACGCGACCGAGCGGCTGCGTAGCCCGTTGGTGTGGCAGGTGGTGGCCGACTTTCTGGCCGGGCAGCGTCACCCGCTGGCGTTGGTGCAGCACGTCGCATGAGTACGCCGCGTATCGTGGTGGGCGTGTCGGGTGGCGTGGATTCGTCGGTGGCGGCATGGAAACTGGCGCAGCAAGGCGAGCCGATCGCCGGGTTGTTCATGCAGAACTGGGCCGACGACGGCAGTGGCGATTGCCGCGCCGAAGACGACCGTCGCGATGCGGTGGCGGTGTGCGGCGTGCTGGGTATTCCGTTCCACTTTCGCGATTTTTCCGGCGAATACTGGAGCGGTGTGTTCGAGCACTTTCTGGCCGAATATGCCGCCGGACGCACGCCCAACCCGGATGTGTTGTGCAACCGCGAGGTCAAGTTCAAGCATTTCCTGGACGCTGCCCAGGCGCTGGGCGCCGAGCGCATCGCCACCGGCCATTACGCGCAGGTGGCCCACAGCGGCGGACGCTGGCGGCTGCTGCGTGGGGCGGACCGTGGCAAGGACCAGAGCTATTTCCTGCATCAACTGGGGCAGACCCAACTGGCCGCGACCCTGTTCCCGATCGGCGATCTGGAAAAGAGCACGCTGCGCCGTATCGCCCAGGACGCCGGTCTGCCGACCCACGCCAAAAAGGATTCCACCGGGATCTGCTTCATCGGCGAGCGCGACTTCCGCGAATTCCTGGGGCGCTACCTGCCCGCCCGCACCGGTGAGATCCGCGACCCGCAGGGGCAGCGCATTGCCGACCATCCGGGGGTGTTCTATTTCACCCTGGGTCAGCGCGAAGGCCTGAACATCGGCGGCGTGCGTGGCCGGGCAGCAGCGCCCTGGTACGTGGTGGGCAAGGATGTGGCCAGCAACGTGCTGTATGTGGATCAGGACCGCGACAGCCCCTTGCTGCAATCGCGCTGGCTGCAGTCCGAGCAAGCCCACTGGGTGACCGGCGCACCGCCTGCGCGCCGCTTCAGTTGTACTGCGCAGACACGCTACCGGCAGCCGGACGAGCCGTGCACGGTGGACGTGCAGGACGATGGCAGCGTGCAGGTGTGGTTCGAGCGACCGCAGCGGGCGGTAACGCCCGGGCAGTCGCTGGTGCTGTACGACGGCGAGGAATGCCTGGGCGGCGCGGTCATTGCCGCCACCGATGCGCCGCTGGAACGCCAGCTGGCGGGATCTTCTTTTTCCTCTGAGGGTGTGGCTTGATGAGTGTTTCCATGGAATACCGCGTGCTGGCGCTTGCCGGCGTCGCCCAGGCGTTGCAGCAGGTGCGGCGGATCGCCGAAACCGGGCATTCGGAAGCGGCGACGGTGCGCACCGCCATGGACAGCGTGTTCCGGGTGGATGCGGCCTCGCCAGAGGCCGTTTACGGCTCGGCTGAGGCGGTGGCGCCCGGTCTGCGCCTGTTGCACAACTACTTCCGCAACCAGGCTCAGGACGACGTGCTGCCGCGCCTGGCGCTGGCGGTGCTGCAACTGGAGCGCCGTTTCGTGCGCGACACCACCACCGTGTCGACGGTGTCCAACGGCATCGAGGCAGCCGCACGCCAGGCGCAGAACCTGAACGACAGCGCTCATCCGGATGTGCTCAGTTCGCTGGGCGGGCTGTATGCGCAGACCATCAGCCACCTGCGCCCCAAAGTCATGGTGCAGGGCAACCCGCATTACCTGGGCCAGGCAGGCGTGGTCGCGGAAATCCGCGCACTGTTGCTGGCGGCAGTGCGCTCGGCGGTCCTGTGGCGGCAGATGGGGGGCAGCTTGTGGGACTTCCTGTTCGCCAAACGCGCGATGAGCGAAGCGGTGGACCGCGTGCTGCGCTGAGTAGCGCAAACAAGGCGGTTTCAGGCGCCTATAACGGGCGCTAGCGTGCGCCGGCCGCAAGCGCATGGGCAAGACGATATGGCGATCGTCGCTAAAGACAACGGGGGTATTGCCGATACAGCAACCGTGACTCTGCCGAGAACGCCCATGTATTCACGTCCACTCATCCGTCTAGCCGCTCCTTTGGCTCTGACCTTGCTGTTTCCCTTCGCTGTCGGATTCGACTGGCCCGCCTCGGTGCGCTGGGCGATCCTGGCGACCATGACCCTTAGTTGGTTGGTTTTCGCTGCCTGGGTGACGTATTCCCAGTTCCGGCGCAACCCGGACCAGACCCGCATCCTGCGCGAGCAGGACCAACTGCTCAACGAACTGCGTACGTTCGTCAGCAACGAAGTCGATGGTTCGCGCTCGGAAGTCGAGCGTGCCCGCGAACTGATCCGCCAGGCCGTGTCCGGTCTTGGTGGCAGCTTCGAATCGATGAACCGCAAGTCGCGCCAGCAAAGCCAGGCACTGGCCCGCATCGTCGACCGCGCAGGCGACGATGGCAGTGCCGGCGTCGACGTCGCCCGCTTCGCCCAGCACGCCAGCTCCCGCATGGAGCAATTGGTGGAAGCGCTGGAACAGGTGAGCGGCCAGAGCACCAACACCGTCCATCACATCGATGAGATGGCACAGCATCTGGATGGCATCTTCGCGTTGCTGGAAGACGTCAAGTCGATCGCCGACCAGACCAACCTGCTGGCGTTGAACGCCGCCATCGAAGCAGCACGTGCCGGTGAAGCCGGTCGTGGCTTCGCGGTGGTCGCCGACGAGGTGCGTAACCTGTCCGAACGTTCCACCACCTTCAACGAACAGATCCGCAAGCTGGCACACAGCTCCAAGGAATCGATCGCCAAGGTGCGTGAAACGGTCTCGCAGCTGGCATCGCGTCACATGGACCGCTCCCGCGAGGCGCGCCATGAATCGGCCGCCATGCTGGAGAACGTCGCTCAGATCAACGCCTCGTTGGGCGATGGCATGCGCGAAATCTCCGAGTGCGCTCGTTCCATCGATGGCAGCGTGGCCGAAGCCGTCCGCGCCCTGCAGTTCGAGGACATTGCCACGCAGACGTTGAGCGGCATCCACACCCACCTCGATCGCCTCACCGCGATCAACCGTGAGGCGGTGGCGCTGCAGGAACTGCTGCATCGCAATGGCGGCGTGTACGACAGCGACCTGGTTGCGTCGCTGGCCAAGGTGTCCAGCCGTCTGCGCGACATGCGTGTGGAGTGGGAACGCCCGCCGCACAAGCCGGTCGCACAGCAGGGCATGGGTGCCGGCACGGTCGAGTTGTTCTAAGACCGATGTCTGCCCGCAGCTTCTGATCCCGACATTCCCCGGCTTTCCGGGGATTTGTCGTTCCGTAACGACCCGGTGTTCCGCTCATGACGCTCCTTGCCCCCACCATCGATACCGACCCCACTGCCGCATTGCAGGCAGCAGCCTTGGCCACCGCCCATGCCGAGCGCATCGCGCAAAGCGAAGCGGCCAGGCCGGTGCTGCGGCGGGTACGGTTGCCGGCCGCACTGGAACGGCTGGAGCTTGCCGCCCGCGCGGAAATCAAGGCGTTGATCAACCCGCGCCGCGATTGCAGCGAAACCGACCTGCTGTTCGCGACCGTGGCGTGGGACCTAGGCCTGGACGGCGCCGCCGTCGGCGCGTCGACACGCTGATCCCTGCAACGGCGGGGCGTGCCTCGGCAGGCGCCCCGCCGGTTGTTTTGAACTGCCCGATCTCAGGCTTTCCAGCCAACCGCCTCAGGCTCGCCGGCTGTCAGTTACCCTGGGCCACAGGGCACTACGCGGACCGCGCGCACACAACTCCCCCGCCCTGGCCAATACGCCAACACGCCCCAGGGGTTGTCAGCCACAGGGACGACGCCGTTTTCATCACTCCCGGAGTGCCGGCCCATTGCCGATCAGTATGGGAAGATTGCGTTCGTCCTTAGGTTGAACGTGCTGCATATCCATGAACGGAAGTCGCTTGGTTTTATTGGCTGCAGCAGCGCTCCAGTCCGCGGCATCCGCGGCAGCTGCCGCAGCATCGGCGAACGAGAGTGTGTATCTCGAATTCCTCTGGGAGGCGCGGCCGCCGCATTCGATTACGCGCCAGCAAACCATCCAATTCCTGACCGATGATCAGCACCATCATCAGATCTGTGTCGCAACCAATTTTGCCGATACCGATGTGGGCGGGTTGATGTTGAAGGCCTTCGACGCATCCGGGCGGGAAGTATCGAGCCACCAATACCCTGAGTATCGTGGTGCAAAGCAGTGTTACGGCGCCGACCTGGGCCAAAGCGGAGCGCCTGGCTTATGGACTTTTCAAGCCCAAACAGGCGATGGGCGCACTGGCGAAAGCACCATCCAGGTCAATGCCAAACTCGAAGATTCGCCACTGTCCACCGACCCTGGAACGCCTTATGTCGTTGGCCGACCGAACTATGACGCATCGATTCCACCGGACCAGTGGCGCGGCCGCCTTGTGTGGGACATGAGGGTCGATGCGCAAGGCACGGTGACCGACGTATCCGTAGTGACCGCGGAAGGCGTCGGTCTGAAACTCCGCGACCGCGCCATCGCGGCAGGCTATTTATCGCTTTTCTTCCCTGACAAACAAAGAGAAAAAACGCCGCTGGTCTGGAGGCGCGAGCTTTCATTTGCGCCGGAATGAAAACTGCACCAGAGCGGTTAAGCGTGCTGGCTTGCGGACCTCACGTGCACCACTGACGACAGGGCTGCATGCAGATGCGATCACTGAACGTGCCGGACATCAGCCCTGGCGGTTGGCGCGGCGTCGCAGCCAGATCCGGACTGATGATGTATTGGGAAGATGTCGCAGATGTCCATGACGCTCCGCACGGGAATCCGTGATGCGTCGCCGGATAGCAGCGTCATACATCGCGAGGCGCGCATTCGGGCGTATGCGACGTTGAGCGGAACGCGCGTCTGCCGCTGCGTTGGGAAAATGGCATGGAAGATTCTTGTGGTTCCACGCAGTCGCTTGCATTACGCGAGCTGCAAACCTTTTGTATGACGGCACGCCGCATCGGCGTATCAAACTGCTACACGCCCTGCGCGCCATGCCGCAGCATCAAGACTGACGGTGCCAGCCAGACCAGCGCCTCAGCTGGCGATCACCAAGCGCGCACCCAGCCGCATGCCGGCTTCGGCCTCGCGCAGCCACTGCGCCATGTCGCGCGGCGACAACGGGCGCGAGTAGAAATAGCCCTGGATCTCGTCGCAGCCTTGCTGGCGCAGCAAGGCATCTTCCTGCACGGTCTCCACGCCTTCGGCGACAACCTGCATGCCCAGCGCGTGGCCCAGATGCACGATGGCCTGGGTGACCTCGGCGGTGTTGGCGTCGTCGAGCATGCCCTGTACGAAGCTGCGGTCGATCTTGAGGCGCTGCACCGGGAAGCGGTTGAGGTAATGCAGGTTCGAGAAGCCGGTGCCGAAGTCGTCCACCGCCAGCAGCACGCCGTTTTGCTCGAACAACTCGAAGCAACGGCGCAGCGAATCCGAATCGCGAATCAGCGCCGACTCGGTCAATTCCAGTTCCAGCCGCGATGGCGGCCAGCCGTTGTCGCGGCAGATTTCCAGCACGCGCTCGGCAAAGCCGCGTTCGCGCAACTGCACGGCCGAGACATTGACCGCGATGCGGCTGAAATGCAGCCCGGCGCGATCCCAGACCACCGCCTGGCGGCAGGCTTCACCGATCACCCATTCGCCTAGACGCACGATTTCGCCGCATTCTTCCGCGATCGGAATGAATTCGACCGGGCTGCACGGGCCATGGCCTGGGCGATTCCAGCGCATCAGCGCTTCGATCGCCGGCGATGCGTCGCCCACGGTGTTGACCAGCGGCTGGTAGACCAGCGTGAACTCTTCGCGCTCGAGCGCACCTTGCAGTGCATGCTCGAGCTCCAGCCGGCGCTGCGCACGCAGCAGCACATCCTGGCTGTAGTAATGGAAGGTGTTGCGACCGGATTCCTTGGCCGCGTACATCGCCGCATCGGCGGCGCGCAGCAGGCTGTCGAAGTCCGAAAGACCCTCTCCCTGCAGCGCAATGCCGATGCTGGCACCGAGCTTGAGGGTGATATGGTCCTTGCGTAGCGGTTCGCCCAGCGCGCTGATCAACTTGCGCGCCACGTGGCCGGCATCTTCCGGCTCGGAAAGATCGCGCAGCAGCACGATGAATTCGTCGTCGCTGAAGCGGCCGAACAGATCGCTGTTGCGCAGATGCTGATGCAGGCGCGCCGAGGCGAGCTTGAGCAAGTTGTCGCCGGTGGCATGGCCGAACGAATCATTGATGCTCTTGAAGCCATCCAGATCGATCAGCAGCATGGCCAGCACCTGGCCGCGCTCGTGCGCTTCGCGGATCGCGTTTTCTGCCTGCTCGCGCAGCAAAAAACGGTTCGGCAGGCCGGTCAACCGGTCGTAGTGCGCCAGCAGCTCGATGCGTTCGTTGGCTTCGCGCTCGCGGGTGACATCGCGGAACAGGGCGACAAACCGCGGCGGCAGCCCTTCACGACGATCCAGCTCGATCAGCACCTGCACCCAGATGCGTTGACCGGAGTTGCGATAGAAGCACAGCTCCAGCTGCTCGGGCAGACCGCCATCGGAAATGCGCAGCAGCGCCGCTTCGAAAGCGTCGCGCGAATCCTGGGTGTACAGCGCAAGCGCCTGCTCCAGGGTGATGTTTTCCTTGCGCAAGCCGTGGATGCGGTAGCACTCCTCGGTCCACTGCATGCGACGGGTATCGACCTCGATTTCGCAACCGCCGATCTTGCCCAACGCGGACACGCGATTGAGCAGTTCGGTACGCCAACGGATCAGGGCATCGGTCTGCCGCTGCTCGGTGACGTTCTGCAACTGGCCGAGCACACGCACCATGCTGCCATCGCCATCGAACACCGGCTGCGCCCAGACCCGCAGATGATGCGGATTGACGCCGAGCAGGCCGTTGACCTCCAGCTCGAAATGCACCGGCAGGCCTTCGTGCTTGATTTTACGCCAGGCCCCGCGCAGTTGCGCCACCGAAGGCCGTGCGAGCAGACGCAGCAGGTCGCGAACGCCGTGCAGGCGCAGCTGGGTCATGCCGAGCTGCTGCAGGAAGTCCTGCGATATCCACAGTTGGTCCTTCAGCGAATCCCAGCTCCAGCTGCCCATGCTGGCAATGCGCTGGGCTTCTTCGAGCTGGGCCTGCTGCTCGCGCAGCTGCTGCTCGAGCAATTTGTGGTGATGCACGTCGGTATGGGTGCCGACCATGCGCAGCGGGCGGCCATCGGCGGTGCGCGAGACCACGCGACCGCGATCGAGGATCCAGCGCCATTGGCCGTCGTGCTGGCGCAGCCGGAATTCGGCTACATAGGTATCGGTGCGCCCATCCAGATGCGCCTGGACGGCTGCGCTGACCTGCGCGTGGTCGTCGGGATGAATCAACCCGGACAACGCGGTGAGATTGTTCGGTAGCGGTTGCTCGGAGTAGCCGAGCATGCGGGTCCAGCGCTCGGAGCGGTACACCACGTCGGCGGGAATATCCCAATCCCACAACCCGTGATCGGCGCTGTCCAGGCCCATTTCCCAGCGGCTGGTGCCATCGGCGCCCATCGGCTCGGGAATGCTCAGGGTGAAGGCCATGACCTTGCCGTGCTCGTCGCAGACCGCGCGCAGCCAGCCTTCCAGCCGTCCGCCGCCCGTTCCCGGCAACACGCAGGCCGCCATGCCGCCGCTGTCGGCCACCTGGGCGCGACTGCTCTCCAGCACTTCGGCATACGCACCAAGGGTTGCCGGCAGCCCGAGGGACTGCGCAACGCTATTGGCCGCCAGGGGCTGGCCATGCGCATCCAACAACACCACCGCTGAGGTCAGCGGGTGCTGCAGCATGCTTGCAATGACGCCTGAGTCCACTCTGGAACACTCCGAAGGATCGACCCCTGCCTCGGGGTCGCAATGGATAACGGCCGTCCAGCGGATTAGTTGAGGCGAGTGTTTCGAGCGCAACCGAACCGGGCCGACTTACGGCTAAGATGGCCGCATCGCCCGCTCCAAAGGTCGTCCGCGGACCCATGCACCAACCTGTCGCCGCGCCCGCGTTCTCGTCCCCTCCCGTGTCCCGACTTCGCCTGGCCGAACGCCTGCAGCAAGGCCTGTGGACGCTGACCGGTCTGTACCTGCTGATCGGTGTGGTGTGGCTGCTGCTGGGTAACCGATTGCTCAATCTGGCTGGCGCGGCAGTGCCTGAACGCTGGTCCGATGCCAGCTTTCTGCTGGTGTCGAGCATCGTGATCCATCTGGTGCTGCGGCGCTTCATGACGCTGATCGTGGAAGAACATGCGCAACTGGCGCAGTCCGAAGCCTTGCTGCAGGCCAAGTTCCTGGCCCTGCCCAGCCCGGCCTTCATCTACGACCTGGCGACCATGCGCATTCTCGACGCCAATCCGGCGGCGCTGGAATTCTTCGGCTGGGAACGCGACGAATTCCTGCAGCAGACGCTGCAGGCGGTCTGGCCCAACGCCGATGGCGCGCGGCTGGAAGACATCATCACGGAGATCCGCGGCAAGGGCGACACCACCTGCGTTTTGAACGAAGATCTGCTGACCCGCAGTGGACTGCGGCATGTCGAGGTGCGCAGCAATCAGCTGCATCTGGCCAGCGGCCCTGCCCGTCTGGTGGTGACGGTAGACCGCAGCGAAGAACGCCAGGCGCAGCATCTGCGCGACGAAGCGCTGGAACGCCTTGAAGAAGCGCAGGGCATCGCGCGACTGGGTTCGTGGCAACTGGATCGCGCCACCGGCCTGGGCCGCTACTCGGCGGCGGTGTATCGCATCCTGGGACGCAGCGTGCCGATGCATCGGCGCGAACATCGTCTGGAAGAGCTGCTGACCGCATCCGATACCGCCACCCAGGCGCGTATCGAACGCATGATCGAAGACATGTGCACCGGCGGCGAGGTACAGATCGATGTGCTGCTGCCGCTCACCGGTGGCGATTCGCAACCGCGCACCGTGCATCTGCGGGCAGAGAGCGTGACCCTGCCCAGCGGCGCAAGCCATGTGCATGGCACCTTGCAGGATGTCAGCGAACGCGAACAGTCGCGGCGTCTGCTGCGCGAGCGCGAAGAACAGTTCCGCGAGCTGGTGCGGGTGCTGCCGGACGGCGTGCTGATCCTCGCCGACGAGCACGTGATGTACGCCAATGCGGCAGGCTCGGCCCAGTTCGGTTTTCAGGGCGAAACCATTCTGGGCGAGCCGCTGCAGACGCTGGTCGGCGATTCCGATTTATCGGTGGTGCGCGAGTATCTGCGTGCCGGCAGCGATCGTAATGAGCCGGTGTCCAGTGCACGGGCGATGCGCCGTCGCGATGGCAGCACGTTCTATGCAGGCCTGTCGGCGGGCGACATCCGTTACGGCGGGCGCAGCTGCAAGCTGCTGGTGGTACGTGACCTGAGCGAGCCCGAGCGCATGCGCGATGCCCTGGCCGAGAGCAATGCCGAGTTGCAGGCGATGGCCAAGCGGCTGTTCTCGTTGCAGGAAGACGAACGCCGTGCGATCTCGCGTGATCTGCACGACGACATCGGCCAGGCGATCACTGCAATGAAGTTGTCCGCGCATGCGGCGCTGGACGAACTCGACCCGGTCGCGCGCCGCGAAGATCTGCTGGAAGTGGTGTCGCTGGCCGATTCCACGGTGAACAAGCTGCGCAATCTGTCGATGCTGTTGCGTCCGCCGCAACTCGATGCGCTGGGTCTGGAAGCAGCGTTACGTTGGCAGGCCTCGATGCTGTTCCGCGCCTCGCAGGTCCGGTTAGAGCTGGATATCCAGGCGCTCGACGTCCGCCCCGGCAACGAAATCGAACAGGCCTGCTTCCGCATTGCGCAGGAAAGCCTGACCAATGCCTTGAGACACGCATGCGCCGGCGAAGTGCGCATGAGTCTGCAATCGATCGACAGCGAGACGTTCCGTCTGGAAGTCAGCGATGACGGCGATGGCTTCGAGCCGGAAGGCCCGCGCGGACTTGGACTGATCGTGATGCGTGAGCGTGCGCAAACCGTCGGTGGCGTGCTCGCGATAGACTCAGCACCCGGAGCAGGCACGCGCGTGACGTTGCGCCTGCCCTATCACCCGGCCGGCGAGTCCGTCCACGAAGATGGTGGACGTTGAGTCATGTGGAGCCCCGTAATCCCGCCCGGATTGGAAATCGTCAAACCGACACGCCTGGGCGCAGGCAACCCCGAATTACTGCATCTGGTCGACGCGGCCGCATCCGGCGGCCAGCCGTTGATGATCTTCCATGTCGACATCGATCACTTTGCCTCGATCAACGAGAACATGAGTGGTGAGGTCGGCGATCAGGCACTGACGCTGGCCGCACGCCGTCTGCAGGAGTTTTTAGGCACGCGCGGCAAGTTGTGGCGCCACGGCAGCGACGAAATGATCATCGTGGCGGTGCGCCGCGACGACACGCCGCTGCCGGAAGACTTTGCCGAAGAGATTCGCCAGCAGCTGGAACTGCCGTTGTCGGTGCTGCCGTATACGTTGTTCATGACCGGCAAGGTCGGTATCAGCCTGTGCCCAGAACACTCGACCTCGCTCTCCATCCTGCTCGACTACGCCGAAGAAGCCAGCTATCAGGCCGCGCGCGAAGGCGGCAACACGGTGCGCTTGTACACGCGTAATTCGGCGACCAACGCGCACAGCGAGAGCATCATTGCGCGGCAGATCGTCGATGCGATCCCGCATGGTGAACTGCGCCTGCGCTACCAACCGCTGGTCAGCGCACGCGACGGCCGCATCGTCGGCATGGAAGCGCTGCTGCGTTGGCAATCGCCCACGCTGGGCATGCTGGTGCCGGAGCGCTTCATGCGCACCGCAGAGCGGCTGGGCGTGATCGTGCAGATCGGCGAATGGGTGCTGCAGAACGCAGTGCGCCAGGCGCGGCTGTGGCGCGACCAGGGCTTCGACGATTTCAGCATTGCGGTCAATGTCTCCACGCTGCAATTGCTGCGGCCGGGCTTCTTCAACGAAGTGATGGCCATGCTGCAAACGGCGGGCGTGCCGGCGCAGTTCGTGACGCTGGAAATCAACGAAAGCGCGTTGACCAACAACGTCAACTTCGTCCACGAGACGATGGCCAACCTGCGCAACGAAGGCATCAGCCTGAGTCTGGACAACTTCGGCACCGGCGATTCCAGTCTGAGCGCATTGGTGCGCTACCCGGTCGACCGGCTCAAGATCGACCGCAGCTTCATCAAGAGCGCGCCGGCCGGCAGCCGCGAGGCAGCGATTGCGCGCGCCATCATTGCGATGGGCCACCAGCTGGGCATGACGGTGATCGCCAATGGCGTGGAATCGCAAGCGCAACTGGGCTTTCTGCGGCGCAACGATTGCGACATCTTCCAGGGCTATCTGTTCGGAGAACCGATGTCGGCCGAGTCCGCCGGCATGGCACTGCGTCGGCGCTATCTGCGTCCGGAATCGTTCGCCGAAAGCCGCCCGGACCGCACCTTATTGCTGCTGGACGACGAAGAAAACGTGCTGCGCTCGCTGGTACGCCTGTTCCGCCGCGACGGCTACCGCATCCTGGCGGCCGGCAACGTACGCGATGCGTTCGACCTGTTGGCCACCAACGACGTGCAGGTGATTCTGTCGGACCAGCGCATGTCGGATATGAGCGGCACCGAGTTCCTGGGCCGCGTCAAAATGCTCTATCCCGATACCGTGCGCCTGGTGCTGTCCGGCTATACCGACCTGGCCACGGTGACCGAGGCGATCAACCGTGGCGCGATCTACCGCTTCCTGACCAAGCCGTGGAACGACGACGAACTGCGCGAGCATATTCGCCAGGCCTTCCGCACCCATGACGAGCTACGCAACGGCCGGGAATAGGGAATAGAGAATTGGTAGAGCAGATATCTACCGCTTGATTCTCCACGTGCCAAATCGTGCCTCAAAATCAAAGCACCAGCGCATGCCGCGCTCCCGATTCCCTACTCCCGATTTCCCATTCCCAGCGCGTCAGCGCTACTTCGGCTGCCGGATCGGCAACACGATGCGGAAGCTGGCGCCCTGCCCTGGCACGCTTTCGACGTCGATACGGCCGTGGTGCTTGTTGATGATGCCGTAGGAGATCGATAGCCCCAGGCCGGTGCCGCTGCCGACCGGTTTGGTGGTGAAAAACGGGTCGAAAATGCGCTGCAGCAGGTCCGGGGCGATGCCGGCGCCGCTGTCCTGGAACTGGATCCAGACGTTTTCAGCTTCATCGCGTCCGCTGGTGACGGTGATGGTGCCGCGCTCCACAATCGCCTGGCCGGCGTTGAGCAGCATGTTCATGTAGACCTGGTTGAGCTCCGATGGCAGGCATTCCACCAACGGCAGCTCGGCATAATTGCGCTCCAGCGTCACCTTGTACTTGAGCTCGTTCCAGATGATGTTGATCGTGGATTCGAGGCCGGCATGCAGGTCCACCATCTTCCACGACTCGGAGCGGTCCGAGTACGAGAAATCCTTGAGGTCGCGCACGATGCGGGTAACCCGCTCGATACCTTCGCGCGATTCGGCCATCAACTGCGGCAGATCGCGGCTGATGAAGTCGATATCGGCACGGTTGCGGATTTCGTCGATCTCGGGAATCAACGCCTTCGGGTCCGGCGCCTGCAGCGCGCGCTCGTAGGCTTCGATCAGGGTGAACAGGCTGCGCAGGTACTCCTGCAGGCTGCCGAGATTGGAGTGCACGTAGCCGATCGGATTATTGATCTCATGCGCCACGCCGGCCGCCAACTGGCCGATGGAGGCCATTTTTTCCGACTGCAGCAGTTTGTCCTGCGCACCGTTCAAGCGCATGTAGGCCTGGCGCAGTTCGGCGTGGCGCTGTTGCAGCTCGCGCTCGTAATCCTGCTGGCCTTCGATGTTGTGGAACAACGCCAGAAAATGCCCGACGCCCTGCTCTTCGTTGTAATACAAGTGCGCGATGACCACGCGGTCGGCTACCGGCAGGCTGCCGGTCCAGCTGCCCTTGCTGCGCGCCTGGTTCAGCGCATCCGAGGGCAGCACCTGTGAAATCCGCTCGCCCAGATTGCGATCGTCGGCGGGGTCTTCCTTGCACAGGCTCTGACGCGCAACCGCGTTGGCCAGAATCAGCTGTCCATCGGCACGGAACAGCAGAACACCTTCAAGCATCTGGTCGCCGAATGCGCGCAGGATGGTCGAAGACGGCAACAATGCTTGATTGAGAAAAAACTTGGCGGTCACGGGACACGGCGGCAGCAGGGACGCTTCAATATACGCCGAACCATAGGGCGGCCATATCGCCACTTGGTCTTAGAGCAGCCAGCAACAGGACTGTGCGGCTACCAGGCGGGCGCGGCCGGTGCTCGGTGCGGCATGTACCGTTCGTACAGTCCGGTTCCTCCCCGCCCTCGACACACACCAAACGACTGCTCGCTACGTTTTGTTAGCCGCTCTTGTAGCCGTATTAAAGCTGCTCGATTGGCAGTTGCCAGGCGCGACCGCTGATCGGCATGGCGTGCGTGCATTGGAACAGCGGTGATTCCACGCCGTCCCTTCCCGTCGGTCGATTGCGCACGGTGTCTGCCAGCCGGCAGTGTCGACCGTAGCAAACCTGCGTGGCCTGCGTGCGCGCAGCACCTGGGTGCGTGCGCCCGCTCCCGCTGCAGTGACGGCTACCTCAGGCGACTGCCAGCGAACGTCCGCCGCGCAGTACGTTGGATTGGCCCTTGGCGTCGTACGAGGGCGCGCTTTCGGTTCGCCCCAGGTGACGCAGCGCCCAGTTCACTTCGCGGCGGCGGCGTGCCAGCAGCGCACCATTGGCGCGATTGGCTTCGGCCAGCTCACGCAGACGCTCTTCTTCGCCTTCGGGCATTCGCGCTTCAAGCGCGCGCAGCGCCGACAGCTTGTCCTGCGTGTGCCGCATCAACCCGTCGATGTCGTTCTCGAGTAATGCCTGGCGTTCGCCGGCCAGCGCATCGCTGAGACGTTGCAGGAACTCGTTCACGTTCATCCTTTTAGTCGGGAATCAACCCGCCAGTTGCTGATTCAGATCCATCATGCGGCTGGCGATGGCATCCGGGTTGATGGAGTAGCTGCCGTTCTGCAAGGCGTCTTTCACAGCCTGGACGCGACCGGTGTCGATCGCCGAGGACTGCGACAGCTCGCGCTGCAGGTTCTGCAGATTGGTGGCTTCGCCGGTCAGCTTGACGCTGTCGGTGGGCGGTAAGGCTGCAATCGGGGACGCGCGATCTTCACCGGCCGGAACGATCTTGCTGCTCGTGGCCGCGGTGCGAAGGGTGGCAGCGGTCGGTAGATTGCCTTCAATTTTCTGGGTCATGTCAGGAACTCCTCTACAGGTCGTAGGGGATAACGGCACCCAGAAAAAAAACTTTATAGAAAATTTTTACCTGGAGACCACAACGGTTCCGCTCGCTTCAACAATCCCCTGCACCACACGGCGGGACGAGGAGTTCTCGACCGAAACCCGCTCGTTTTCGCCGGCATCGGAGAGCGCGCGACCGCTCATGCGCACCTCCAGACCGCCGTTGCGCGACACCAGCGGGACGGTATCGCCGCGCCGGACCAGCCGCTGCGTCACCAGATCATTGGCCGAGAGCAGCGAGCCGGCCGGCAGGACACGGCGGGCGGACTTGCCCACTGCGGCCACCGGGTCGGCCAGTACCGCACCGACGATGCGAGCGGCGTCACGCTTCTCGATACTGATATCGGCTAACGAGATGGTTTCTCCAGCGCTGATGCCCCGACGCAGCACCAGGACATCCTGGTTGCGACGCACCTTCAATGGCACGAACAAACGCCAGCCAGCCGGCTGCGGGCAGGCCACTTCGACGGTGTTGGTGCCGGTGGGCTGGGCTTGCAGGGCGATGGGACAGGCCGGCATGCGCAGACCCGGATCGAGCGTGGCCTCGGCTTCGGCATCGGGGCCAACCGTGGCCAGCGCCGCTGCGCGAATGGAATCGACCGACTGGTACCCATCGGCCCAGGCGGGGGCGGCGACCAACAAAATGACAAGCAGGAGCAGGCGCATGGGACCAGATCCGTAGGAAGACGCGGAAGCTCATGCAAGCGGTGTGCCTGTTTTCGAATAGGGAATCGGGAATGGGGAATCGGTTGGTGGCTGAAAGATGGTCGGCCTTCGTTGCTGCCGTGCGATTTACTGGGGGAAAGCTATCAGCAGGCAAAGTCACTGCCCTTCGCCTCGGGCTTGCTGCGGAAAGCTTCATCCCTCGCTTTTACGATTCCCCATTCCCGACTCCCCATTCCCGACAGCGCTCCGACCAACCACAAAGCCCTCAAGTTTCCAGGCGGCGCTGTCGATATCTGCCCCATGACCCACGATCTGCTCAACCGCATCGACCAGCGCACCCGACTGGCTGGCCACAATCGACTGGCGCTGCTGCTGTTTAGGCTAGGCGGGCGCCAGCTTTTTGGCGTCAACGTCTTCAAGGTGCAGGAAGTGCTGCGCCGCCCGGAATTGTTCCAGGTGCCCGGACTGCCGACCGAATTCGCCGGCGTTGCCGACGTGCGCGGGCGCTCGGTCCCTGTACTGGATCTGGGCCTGGCCATCGGCCACCCGGAACGCGACGCACACTCCGAAAATGGGCCCGGCTACCTGGTGGTGGCCGAGTTCAACCGCTCGGTCCAGGGATTTCTGGTCAGCGGCGTGGAGCGCATCGTCAATATTGCGGTGGAAGATATCCACCCGCCGCCGGAACTAGGCGCCGAGGCCACTTATTTGACGGCAGTGACGCGGTTCCAGGGCGAGCTGATCCAGGTGATCGACGTAGAAAGCGTGTTGGCCGACATCGCCAAGGTCAGCAAGGACGTGCAGCTGGATCCGTCGCTGCAGTTGGTGGCCTACGACCGTCAGTTCCAGGTATTGGTGGTGGACGACTCGCGGGTGGCGCGTCAGCAGATTCGCAGCGTGCTCGACCAGCTCGGCGTGTCGGCAACCTTGTTGTCCGACGGCCGTCAGGCGCTGGATCACTTGCTGCAGGTGGCGGCGTCGGGCGAAAACCCGGCCGACCGCTATGCGATGGTGATCTCCGATATCGAAATGCCGGCAATGGACGGCTACACGCTGACGACGGAAATCCGGCGCACGCCGGGCCTGCAAGGCCTGTACGTGCTGCTGCACACCTCCTTGTCGGGCGTGTTCAACAACGCCATGGTCGAGCAGGTGGGCGCCAATGCTTTCGTGGCCAAGTACAGCGCGCACGAGCTGGCCGACTACGTGTTGGCACGCTTGAAAGTGGTTGCCGAAGCGGCCTGAGCAAGAGGTCGACTGACCGGTTCGCCGGCGGCGGGTCGTTCGCAGCGCCGGCCGCGTGCAGGTGCCGATGACAATGAGAAGGAATGCCTTGCAGGCATTCCCGGCGTAGAACTCCGGCGACACCCAAGCTGTCTTGGCGACGCGCCTTGAGTAGATTGGCGACGCGCATTGAATGGAAATGGATTGGCAGCCTGTTGGCGTGAATTACCGTCAATAGTGGCTTCGCAACACTCCCCACCTAATCTCGTCAGGCAAGACGCCCACATTGGGCGCAGCGCATTTCTAGAGTTGCGAGCCGTTGCCGCTGTCACCTGCCCCTTCCAGATGGTCCCGGTCTAGATAGTCACGACCGTTGCTGGCGGCAGCCGCTAGCCAAGCAGCGCCTCGCACAGGACTTGCATCAGCTAGTCCGATAGAGCCCAAGAGCCCTGAACCGGTCGTCCAGGTTCACCTTCCTGGCTGAAACCGCGGCCTTGGCCGATCAAGGCCACGCCAGGGCGCTCCAGCAGCCCTACCCGATCGACGGGTTCAGCAGGACCCCTGATTTGGCACAAACATTGCTTCTTCTCTGGCAACACTTCGCGGGAGAGCACCGTGTCCAATCCCTTCTCGTCCTTCCTCGGCGTCCACGGCGACGCATTGTCGCTGCGCGAGCAGCGCATGAAGCTCATTGCCAGCAACCTGAGCAATGTGGACACCCCTGGATACAAAGCCAAGGATCTCAACTTCGAAGCGGCCCTGAAGTCGGCCCAGGGCGTGCAGGATGGCGGCTTGATGCAGGCCACCGACGCCAAGCATTACGAAGTGGGCGGCGGCGCAGGGCTCAACCCGTTCCAGATCACCCGCGAATCCGATCAGCCCAGCCTGGACGGCAACACCGTCGATCCCGATGCAGAACGCGCCGCCTACGGCCGCGCCGCGCTGGAATACCGCGCGTCGCTGAGCTTCCTCGAATCCAAGGTGCGCTCGATGCTCACCGCGATCACGGGCCAATAAGTCATGAGTAACCTTCCCATTTTCGATGTGGCCGGCTCGGCGCTGCATGCGCAGTCGGTCCGCCTGAGCACCATCGCCTCCAACCTGGCCAACGCCGATTCGGTGGCCGGTTCTGCAGAAGCGACCTACAAGCCGATCGAGCCGATCTTCCAGGCCCAGCAGAGCCGTCAGGACCCCAGCCTGACCTCGGTGAACGTCAAGGAGATCACCACCACCAACGCGCCGCCGATCCGTCGCTACGAGCCCGGCCACCCGCTGGCCGATGCCGACGGCTACGTGTTCTCGCCCGACGTGGACCCGGTCTCGCAGATGGTCAACATGATTTCCGCCTCGCGCAATTACCAGGCAGGCGTGGAAATGCTCAATACCGCCAAGGAACTGGCGCTCGCGACCCTGACCATGGGTCGCTGACCCTCCTTGCTGACCTTTTTCCTACGGACCCTTTCCAATGAGCACGATCGGTAGCGACCTCTACACCAGCCTCGGCCTGACCTCCAGCAGCGCCACATCGACGAAGAAGAAAGAAGAAGCACTCGGCCAAGCCGATTTCCTCAAGTTGATGACCGAACAGCTGCAGCACCAGGACCCGCTCAAACCGATGGAAAACAGCGCGTTTCTAGGCCAGTTGGCGCAGTTCTCCACCGTGCAGGGCATTGGCGACCTCAATACCAAGGTCGGCAATTTCTCCGATTCGATGAACGCCGACCAGGTGCTCAAGGGCGCCGCGCTGGTGGGCCACAACGTGTTGGTGCCCTCGGCGCAGGTCGCCATCGATGCCACCGGCTCGGCCAAGGGCGTGGTCGCCGCAACCTCGGCTGGCTTCGTCAATTTTGAAATCACCGATGCCAACGGCGCCTTCGTCAAACAAATCAGCGTGCCGGCCAGCGCCGCCGGTGAGGTGTCGTTCGCCTGGGATGGCACGGACGCCAACGGCAACCGCATGGCCGCCGGCAAATACGGCATTACCGCAACCCAAACCGACACCGCCGGTGCCAAGAGCAAGTTGTCCACCTATGTCGACGCACCGGTGGACAGCGTCACGATCGGCTCGGACGGCCTGTATCTCAACCTGACCGGGCTAGGCACTTCCCCGCTCGCCAACGTGCTCCGCGTCA
The DNA here is from genome assembly GCF_001423585.1 of Xanthomonas sp. Leaf148. Lineage (GTDB taxonomy): Bacteria > Pseudomonadota > Gammaproteobacteria > Xanthomonadales > Xanthomonadaceae > Xanthomonas. Next base: position 208,678 of record NZ_LMOP01000013.1, read on the forward strand.
GCTGAGCCGGCAACCGACACTTAAAGGAACTCATCCATGGCTTTCAATACCTCGTTGTCCGGCATCAACGCAGCCAATGCCGATCTGAACGTTACTTCCAACAACATCGCCAACGTCAACACGACAGGGTTCAAGGAATCGCGCGCCGAGTTTGCCGACATGTTCCAGAGCACCAGCTACGGCCTGTCGCGCAATGCGGTCGGTTCGGGCGTGCGGGTCAGCAACGTGGCGCAGCAGTTCTCGCAGGGCAATATCGACCCGACCGGGCGCAGCCTGGATCTGGCGATCTCCGGCGAAGGCTTCTTCGCCGTGTCCTCCAACGGCGCCAAGATGTACACCCGCGCCGGTAACTTCCAGACCGATGCCAACGGGTATGTGGTCAATCCGCAGGGCGCGCGCCTGCAGGTGTTCGCGCCGAATCCCAGTGGCAATGGCTTCGACGTGGGCCGCCTGTCGGACCTGCAGCTGTTGACCACCGACAGCCCGCCCAAGTCGACCTCCACGGTCAACCTGGCCTTCACCCTGCCCGGCAACGCCACCGCACCGACGGTGACCCCGTTCAGCCCGGCCGACGACAAGACCTACAGCCACTCCACCGGCGGCATCAATGTCTATGACTCGCTGGGTGTCAGCCACGTGCAGACCTCCTACTTCGTCAAGACCGCCAATCCGAACGAATGGCAGGTGCACAACTATGTGGACGGCACGGCAGTCGGTGCGCCGACCACGCTGCAGTTCTCCGACACCGGCGCGCTGACGACCCCGGCCAACGGCATCATCGCGATGGACCCGTTCACGCCCAGCACCGGTGCCGGCGTGCTGAACATGCAGCTCAACGTTAGCGGCTCGACCCAGTACGGCGAAGCCTTCGCGCTGCGCGACACCCGCCAGGACGGCTACGCCAGCGGCAAGCTCAACGAGATCAGCTTCGACACCAGCGGCGTGGTGTTCGCGCGCTACTCCAACGGCGCCGACAAGCCGCTGGGCCAGGTCGCGCTGGGCAGCTTCGTCAATCCGCAGGGTCTGCAGTCGCAGGGCAACAACATGTGGGCCGAAAGCTACACCTCCGGCGCCGCCCGCATTGGCGCACCGGACACCTCGGACCTGGGCCAGATCGAATCCGGCTCGCTGGAAGCTTCCACGGTGGACCTGACCGAGCAGTTGGTGAACATGATCGTGGCCCAGCGCAACTTCCAGGCCAACTCGCAGATGATCTCGACCCAGGATCAGGTCACCCAGACGATCATCAATATTCGTTAAGGGCTGGGAATAGGGAATCGGGAATAGGGAATCGTAAGAGCCGGCGTCACGTCTAGCGGACAACGGCCTTACCTCCCCTCTCCCAGTCTCCAGCAATTCCGCTTTTACGATTCCCGATTCCCCACTCTCGATTCCCGGTGTCAAATGGACAAAGCCCTCTACGTCGCAATGACCGGTGCCCGTGCCTCCCTGCAGGCGCAGAGCACCGTGTCGCACAACCTTGCCAACGTCGATACGGTGGGGTTCAAGGCCGCATTGGCCAATACCGAGGCCTTCAAGATCCAGGGCAAGGGGTATCCGTCGCGGATCGATGCGCTGCACGTGGATCAGGGCTTCGATCGCAGCCAGGGCCATCAGAAAGTCACCGGCAACCCGCTGGACGTGTCGCTGCAACAGGACCGCTGGCTGGCCGTACAGTCGCCCGACGGCAGCGAGGCCTACACCCGCAACGGCGAATTGGCGCTCACCGCCAATGGCCAGCTGGTCACCGCCAACGGGCACGCGGTGCTGGATGAAGGCGGCAACCCGATGACCATCCCGCCGCACCAGGCGATGGAAATCGGCAGCGACGGCAGCATTTCCATCATCCCGCAGGGCGAAGGCCCGCAGGCGATGGATATCGTCGGCAAGATGAAGGTGGTCGATGCGCCCGCCGACCGTTTGACGCGGCGCCCGGACGGGTTGATGCGCAATACCAGCACCGACCCGGCGCAGGCGTTTGCGGTGGCCACCGGCAAGACCGTCAACAGCGGCATGCTGGAAGGCAGCAACGTGGATGCCGCCGGCGCGCTGGTGGAGATGATCCAGCTGCAGCGCCAGTTCGAAATGCAGGTCAAGATCATCAAGAACGGCGACGACAACGCGCAATCGGCCAATTCGTTGCTGCGGGTCAGCGGCTAACAACGCCTGGCGGGCGTTGGCCACGCGGGTGCGGCCGGCGCGGAGGACCCGAGTACGCAGCGATACCTGCCGATTCCGGGCACCGGATGCGCTTGTCTGCTGGCCATCCAGTAACCGTCAGATGTTCTAAAACCGTCAGATGTTCTAAACGTGATCGCCGAAGCGATTGCACCGTCAGGCGGGTGCCTATGGCGGTGTTTCGGCTGCTTGAAGCACGACGACCGCGTTATTGCTGGGCGTTGATCGTACCTGCCGTCTTCGGCGTCAGGCCTGAAAGCGGCCGGCCTGCAAGCGGTCCAAACGCTCAGTGCACAGTGCGCATGGAGTCGCTCCAAGCCGTTGCACCCATTCGCCAGCGAAGACATCCGTCAACGCACGGCACCTGATTCAAACGCCACGCCTATCAACGCCGCATTTATCTCAGTCACCGACCAAAACCGGCGGTGCTTGCGCGCGTTTAGGCGTGGGACCTTAGGCAGCATGGATGCCGCATAAGATCCTCCATGGATGGATTCACGGCGTGTCCCACGCCTACACGCGTGCAAGCGCCCTCAGCAGACCGACGCATCCGCGCAAATTGGCAGCGGTGATGGTTGGAGAGCTTGTGACCGGACAGCTGTAGTAAGCGGGTTGGTCGATGCGCGGCGCCGTCTCCGGGAGCGGGACACGCCGTGAATCCGTCCGTGGAGGCTCGGTAGCGGCATCCATGCCGCTACACGGTCCCGCCCCCGGAGACGACGCCGCGCTTCCACGGTTGGCCACTGCTGATCGGCAAGCAATCGCGGAAGGCATCAACGTTCACTGGCTTGCTGTCTGCACCCCGCTACATCCCTGCGGTTGTCCGGCCCCTCCAGCGCAACCATGCATCGTCTCCCGGCCGCCGCGTCTCGGCCCTGCGCCGCGTGATCCACCGCACAGCCGGCAAGATTCCGACGCGGGTTTGGCACAGCACGTGCATATACCCAGCCGTACCCGGAACACATCCCCGGGTCTAACGAGGAATCGGGTCATGAATCAGGCTTTGTGGGTCGCCAAAACCGGACTGGATGCGCAGCAGACGCGCATGTCGGTCATTTCCAACAACCTGGCCAATACCAATACCACCGGCTTCAAGCGCGACCGTGCCGCGTTCGAAGACCTGCTCTATCAACAGGTGCGTGCGCCGGGTGGTTCCACCTCCGCGCAGACGCAGCTGCCGACCGGCCTTCAGTTGGGTACCGGTGTGCGGGTGGTTTCCACCTTCAAGGGCTTCGACCAGGGCAGCCAGCAGCAGACCGGCCGCGCGCTCGACGTGATGGTCAACGGCCGCGGCTTCTTCGAAGTGCAGATGCCCGACGGTACCTCCGCCTACACCCGCGACGGCACCTTCCAGATCAATGCGCAGGGCGAAGTCGTCACCAATAGCGGCTACCCGCTGCAGCCCGGCATCCAGGTGCCCGAAGGCGCGCAGTCGCTGACCATCGGCAACGACGGCACCATCAGCGTGACCCTGGCCGGCCAGGCCGCAGCGCAGGAAATCGGTGCGTTGACGCTGACCGACTTCATCAACCCCTCGGGTCTGCAGTCCAAGGGCGAGAACCTGTTCGTCGAAACCACCGCCTCCGGTCCCGCGCAGAACGGCACCCCCGGCCTCAATGGCCTGGGCACCACCGTGCAGGGCGCGCTGGAAGGCAGCAACGTCAATACGGTGGAAGAGCTGGTGAGCATGATCGAGACGCAGCGCGCCTACGAAATGAATGCCAAGGCGATCTCCACCACCGACTCGATGCTCGGTTACTTGAACAACAACGTCTGATCGGCCTGCCGGTCGCTGCCCTCTCAGGAATCCACGCCATGTCACGCCTGCCCTCTCTCTCTTCGCTGTCTCTTGCCATTGCCTGCAGCGCGCTGCTGGGTGGCTGCGTGGCAGCCGGCGATGTGCGGCCGTTCGCCGAACTGGCGCCGATCGTGCCGGTGGTCGCGCCGGTGGCGCAGCCCAGCGCCGGTGCGATCTATGCCGCCGGCCCGGGGCTGAACCTGTATGGCGACCGCCGCGCCCGCGACGTCGGCGATCTGCTGACGGTGAACCTGGTGGAAAGCACCACCGCCTCGTCCACCGCCAACACCAGCATCAGCAAGGCCGACACCGTCGACATGAGCACGCCCACGCTGCTTGGTGTGCCGCTCACCGTCAACGGCACCGACGTGCTGCGCAACTCCACCAATGGCGACCGCAGCTTTGCCGGCAAGGGCAACACCGCGCAGAGCAACCGCATGCAGGGCAGCGTGACCGTCACCGTGATGCAGCGCCTGCCCAACGGCAATCTGGTGATCCAGGGGCAGAAGAATCTGCGCCTGACCCAGGGCGACGAGCTGGTGCAAGTGCAAGGCATCGTGCGCGCCGCCGACATCTCCCCGGACAACACCGTGCCGTCGAGCAAGGTGGCCGATGCCCGCATCGCCTACGGCGGCCGCGGCGCGATCGCGCAGTCCAACGCGATGGGCTGGTTGAGCCGCTTCTTCAATTCCCGTCTGTCGCCCTACTGAGCCTGCGACCATGAATCTGTCATCCCTGCCCTTCCGTTTGCTCGCCGCCGCCGTCGCGCTGTGCGCGATTGCCGCACCGGCATCGGCCGAACGCATCAAGGATCTCGCCCAGGTCGGCGGCGTGCGCGGCAACGCGCTGGTCGGCTATGGCCTGGTGGTTGGCCTGGACGGCAGCGGCGACCGCACCAGCCAGGCGCCCTTCACCGTACAGAGCCTGAAAAACCTTCTCGGCGAGCTGGGCGTCAATGTTCCGGCGAACGTCAACCCGCAGCTGAAAAACGTCGCGGCCGTGGCGATCCACGCCGAGTTGCCGCCGTTCGCCAAGCCGGGCCAGCCGATCGACATCACCGTGTCCTCAATCGCCAACGCGGTGTCGCTGCGTGGCGGTTCGTTGCTGATGGCACCGCTGAAAGGCGCCGATGGCCAGGTCTATGCGATGGCCCAGGGCAACCTGGTGGTTGGCGGTTTCGGCGCGCAGGGCAAGGATGGCTCGCGGGTGTCGGTCAATATTCCCAGCGTCGGCCGTATCCCCAACGGCGCCACCGTTGAGCGCGCATTACCGGATGTGTTTGCCGGCAGCGGCGAGATCACCCTCAACCTGCACCAGAACGACTTCACCACCGTCTCGCGGATGGTCGCAGCGATCGACAGCAGCTTCGGTGCCGGCACCGCGCGTGCGGTGGATGGCGTGACCGTGGCGGTGCGCTCGCCTACCGACCCGGGCGCGCGTATCGGCCTGCTGGCGCGGCTGGAAAATGTCGAACTCTCGCCGGGCGATGCACCGGCCAAGGTCGTGGTCAATGCACGCACCGGCACCGTGGTCATCGGCCAGCTGGTACGGGTGATGCCGGCCGCCATCGCGCATGGCTCGCTCACCGTGACCATCAGCGAAAACACCAACGTCAGCCAGCCGGGCGCCTTCAGTGGCGGTCGTACGGCGGTGACACCGCAGTCCACGATCACGGCGACCTCCGAAGGCAGCCGCATGTTCAAGTTCGAAGGCGGCACCACGCTCGATCAGATCGTTCGCGCGGTCAACGAAGTGGGCGCGGCTCCCGGCGACCTGGTCGCCATTCTCGAAGCCCTGAAGCAGGCTGGCGCGCTGACGGCGGAGCTAGAGGTCATCTGACATGCGTATCGCAGCCTCGCCCATTGATCTCAACCCGAGCACCAAGGCCGATCCCGCAAAGATCGACAAGGTCTCACGTCAGCTCGAAGGCCAGTTCGCGCAGATGCTGGTCAAGAGCATGCGCGATGCCAGCTCCGGCGACCCGATGTTTCCTGGCGAAAACCAGATGTTCCGCGAGATGTACGACCAGCAGATGGCCAAGGCGCTGACCGAAGGCAAGGGACTGGGCCTGTCGGCGATGATCTCCAAGCAGTTGAGTGGCGACACTGGCGGCCCGGCGTTGAACACCTCGCTGAGCACCGCCGAAGCGGCCAAGGCCTATGCCCTGGTCGCCGGCAAGCGCGATGCATCGCTGCCATTGCCTGCCCGCGACGGCGCGGCAACCAGCGTCGGTGCGAGCCTCGGCACAGCTGTCGGCGCCGCGGCAGGCATCGGCGCAGGCGGCCTGACCGGTATCGGCATGAGCCAGGTGCTGGATCTGATCGCCGGGCGCAGCGGCGGCAGCGATGCTGGAAGCGACGACGCGGCCGCGCTGAGCTGGCCGTCGGCCAACGATCGCTGGTCCGATGTGGCCGCCAGCGACGCCGCCGACGCCAATACCGCCGTCAACGCAAGCGCGGCCAGCACTGCCGCTGCCAGCCTGGGCGAGCGCACGCCGGAAGGCTTTGTCGCCAAGATCTGGACGCACGCACAGAAAGCCGCGCGCGAACTCGGTGTGGACCCGCGTGCGCTGGTCGCACAGGCCGCGCTGGAAACCGGCTGGGGGCGGCGCGGCATCGGCAACGGTGGCGATTCCAACAACCTGTTCGGCATCAAGGCGACCGGCTGGAGTGGCAACAAGGTCACCACCGGCACCCACGAATACGTCAACGGCGTCAAAACCACCGAAACCGCTGACTTCCGCGCCTATGGCTCGGCCGAAGAGAGCTTTGCCGACTACGTGCGCCTGCTGAAAAACAACAGCCGCTACCAATCCGCGTTGCAGGCCGGCACCGATATCAAGGGTTTTGCACGCGGCTTGCAACAGGCTGGTTACGCCACCGATCCGGGCTACGCAGCCAAGATCGCGGCGATCGCCAACGGCCCGACCATCGACCGTGCGGTCGCCGCCATCGGCAACGCAGCGGCAGATCTGTCCAACCGTTACGCCAGCACCGCCGAGCCTGCCGGGCTTGGCACCATCCGTCGTTGAGGTAAACGCCCATGTCCATCATGTCCACCGGGACCAGCGCGCTGATCGCCTTCCAACGGGCGTTGTCGACTGTTAGCCATAACGTCGCCAACATCAATACCGAAGGCTACAGCCGCCAACGCGTGGAATTTGCAACGCGCACGCCCACCGACATGGGCTACGCGTTCGTGGGCAATGGCGCCAAGATCACCGATGTAGGCCGGGTGGCGGACCAGCTGGCCATCTCGCGCCTGCTCGACAGCGGCGGCGAACTCTCGCGCCTGCAGCAGCTGTCGTCGCTGTCCAACCGCGTCGACGCGCTGTATTCCAACACTGCCACCAACGTGGCCGGGCTGTGGTCGAACTTCTTCGATTCCACCAGCGCGGTGTCGTCCAATGCCTCCTCCACCGCCGAGCGCCAGAGCATGCTCGACAGCGGCAACTCGCTGGCGACGCGTTTCAAGCAGCTCAACGGGCAGATGGACAGCCTGAGCAACGAGGTCAACAGCGGATTGACGTCCTCGGTGGACGAAGTCAACCGTTTGACGCAGCAGATCGCCAAGCTCAACGGCACCATCGGCAATAGCGCGGCCAACGCTGCGCCGGACATGCTCGATCAGCGCGATGCGCTGGTGAGCAAACTGGTGGGCTACACCGGCGGCACCGCGGTGATCCAGGATGGCGGCTTCATGAATGTCTTCACCGCCGGCGGCCAAGCGCTGGTGGTGGGGACGACCTCGTCCAAGCTCACCACCGTCGCCGATCCGTACCAGCCGACCAAGCTGCAGGTGGCGATGCAGACCCAGGGGCAGAACGTCAGCCTCAGCGCCAATTCGCTAGGCGGGCAGATCGGCGGCCTGTTGGAATTCCGCAGCAGCGTGCTGGAGCCGACCCAGGCCGAACTGGGCCGCCTTGCAGTGGGCATGGCCAGCACCTTCAACGCCGGTCACGCCCAGGGTATGGACCTGTACGGCGCGATGGGCGGCAACTTCTTCAACATCGGCTCGCCCACCACTGCGGCCAACCCGAGCAATACCGGCACCGCTTCGCTGACCGCCAGTTTCAGCAACATGTCGGCCGTGGACGGGCAGAACGTCACGCTCAGCTTCGATGGCACCGCGTGGAAAGCCACCAGCGCCAGCACCGGCGCGGCCGTGCCGATGACCGGCACCGGGACCGCTGCCAACCCGCTGGTGCTCAATGGCGTGAGCATGGTGGTCGGCGGCACGCCGGCCAGCGGCGACAAATTCCTGCTGCAGCCCACTTCCGGGCTGGCCGGCACCGTGGCGGTGGCCATCACCGACCCGTCGCGCATTGCTGCAGCGACGCCGGTCAAGGCCACCGCCACCGTCGCCAACCTGGGCTCCGGCAAGATCAGCGACGTCAAGATCACCAATGCGCAGAACCCGGCGCTGCTGACACCGTCGTCGGTGGAGTTCATCGATGCCAACCAATACACCATCGACGGCGCCGGCCCGTTCGCCTACACCCCCGGCCAGACCATCAGCGCCAACGGCTGGAGCTTCGCGCTGGATGGCGCGCCCAAGGCTGGCGACACGTTTGGCGTCGGTCCGACAGGCGCCGGCTCCAGCGACAACGGCAATGCCAAGTTGCTGGCCAAGATCGACGATGCCAAAGCGCTCAGCGGCGGCACGGTCACGCTCAACGGCGCGCTGTCGGGCCTGACCACCTCGGTGGGCTCGGCCGCGCGTGCGGCCGATTACGCCGCCGACGCGCAGAAGGTCATCAACGACCAGGCGCAGGCCAGTCGCGATTCGATTTCCGGCGTCAACCTCGATGAGGAAGCCGCCAACATGCTCAAGCTGCAGCAGGCCTATCAGGCGGCCGCACAGATGATCTCCACCGCCGACACCATCTTCCAAGCCATCCTGGGCGCCGTACGCTGATGACCGACCGTATCTCCACCAGCATGATGTACAGCCAGTCGATCGCCTCGATGGGCGCCAAGCAGACGCGGCTGAACCAGCTCGAATCGCAGCTGTCCAGCGGGCAGCGCCTGGTGACCGCCAAGGACGATCCGGTCGCCGCCGGCACTGCCGTGGGCCTGGATCGCGCGCTGGCCGCGATTACCCGCTTCGGCGAAAACGCCAACAACGTGCAGAACCGCCTGGGCCTGCAGGAAAACGCGCTCTCGCAAGCCGGCGACAAAATGGCGCGCGTCACCGAACTGGCGGTGCAGGCCAACAACTCCTCGCTCAGCCCCGACGACCGCAAGGCGATCGCATCGGAACTGACCGCGTTGCGCGACAGCATGGTGAGCCTGGCCAACAGCACCGACGGCACCGGGCGCTATCTGTTCGGCGGCAGCGCCGATGGCAGCGCACCGTTTATCAAGAGCAATGGCGGCGTCGTCTATAACGGCGACCAGACCCAGAAGCAGGTCGAAGTGGCGCCGGACACCTTTGTCAGCGACACCCTGCCCGGCAGCGAAATCTTCATGCGCATCCGCACCGGCGACGGCACCGTGGACGCGCACCCTTCCAACGCCAATACCGGCACCGGGCTATTGCTGGATTTCAGCCGCGATGCCAGTACCGGCAGCTGGAACGGCGGCAGCTACAGCGTGCAGTTCACCGCCGCCGACACCTACGAGGTGCGCGACAGCACCAATGCAGTGGTCAGCACTGGTACTTATAAGGATGGCGACGACATCACTGCGGCCGGCGTGCGCATGCGCATCAGCGGCGCACCGGCGGTCGGCGACAGTTTCCAGATCGGCGCCTCCACCACCAAGGACGTGTTCTCCACCATTGACGATCTGGTTGGCGCGCTCAATTCCGACACGCTGACCAAGCCGCAGAAGGCAGCGATGATCAATACGCTGCAGACGTCCATGCGCGACATCGCGCAGGCCTCGTCGAAGATGATCGACGCGCGCGCCTCTGGCGGCGCGCAGTTGTCGGCCATCGACAATGCCAACTCCTTGCTCGAATCCAACGAAGTCACGCTCAAGACCACTCTGTCGTCGATCCGCGATCTGGACTACGCCTCGGCGATTGGGCAGTACGAACTCGAGAAGGCCTCCTTGCAGGCCGCTCAGACCATTTTTCAGCAGATGCAGTCGTCGTCCTTGTTCAACATGATCCGCTAATTTGCAGCAGAAAACCTGCGTTTTCTTCGCTCCTGCGCGTGAGCACTTGCGCAGGCGGACGGAGTTTATTTTTCAAAGAGTTATACCAACGCTAAAGATTTAAGGGGTGCTGCCGAATAAACCAAACCCCTTGATACACAACGCTTACGCATTTCGTCCCGCAGCAGAAAAACAGTAAAAAAATACTGAATTTCGCTAAAGGTTCCCGACGCAACGCCGTTATTCATCTCAGCAGCGGCAACGGCCAACTTGATGGCCCCCCTGCGGAGGCTCCGGGCAAGTCCCCCTTGCCGGAAAAATCGCTTAGGAGAAATCAAAATGGCACAGGTAATCAACACCAACGTAATGTCGCTGAACGCTCAGCGTAACCTCACCACCAGCAGCGCCAGCATGTCGACGAGCATCCAGCGTCTGTCGTCGGGCCTGCGCATCAACAGCGCCAAGGACGACGCCGCCGGTCTGGCGATCTCCGAGCGTTTCACCACGCAGATCCGCGGCCTGGACGTTGCCTCGCGCAACGCCAACGACGGTATCTCGCTGGCCCAGACCGCTGAAGGCGCGATGGTCGAAATCGGCAGCAACTTGCAGCGTATCCGCGAGCTGTCGGTGCAGTCGTCCAACGCCACCAACTCGGCCACCGACCGCGACGCGCTGAACTCCGAAGTCAAGCAGCTCACCGCTGAAATCGACCGCGTTGCCAACCAGACCAACTTCAACGGCACCAAGCTGTTGAACGGCGACTTCTCCGGCGCGCTGTTCCAGGTCGGCGCCGACGCTGGCCAGACCATCGGCATCAACAGCATCGTCGACGCCAATGTCGATTCGCTGGGCAAGGCCAACTTCGCTGCCGCCGTCTCCGCCGCCGGCGTGACCGGTACCGCCACCGCTTCTGGTTCGGTCAGCGGCATCAGCCTGTCGTTCAATGACGCCAGTGGTTCGGCCAAGAGCGTCACCATCGCCGACGTCAAGGTCGCTTCGGGCGACACCGCTGCCGATGTGAACAAGAAGGTTGCTGCGGCGATCAACGACAAGCTGGACCAGACCGGCATGTATGCCTCGATCAAGAGCGACGGCTCGGTGCAGATCGAATCGCTGAAGGCCGGCCAGGACTTCACGTCGCTGTCCGCTGGTACCTCCAGCGCCACCGGCATCACCGTCGGCTCCGGCATCACCACCGCCTCGGCCGCTTCCGGCACCACCGCTTCGACCCTGAGCAGCCTGGATATCTCCACGTTCTCCGGCTCGCAGAAGGCCCTGGAAATCGTCGACAAGGCGCTGACCGCGGTCAACTCCTCGCGCGCCGACATGGGTGCGGTGCAGAACCGCTTCACCTCCACCATCGCCAACCTGAGCGCAACCTCGGAAAACCTGTCGGCCTCGCGTAGCCGTATCCGCGACACCGACTACGCCAAGGAAACCGCCGAGCTGACCCGCACGCAGATCCTGCAGCAGGCCGGTACCGCGATGCTGGCCCAGGCCAAGTCGGTTCCGCAGAACGTGCTGAGCCTGCTGCAGTAACTTGCCGCAGTCGTTCAGAAGCGCTTCGCAGCAAATTAAAAGCCCCTCTTCGGAGGGGCTTTTTTGTGGGTGCGGGTTTTTTGACGCCGGTCGTTTGGCGCGGCCGGCACGGAAGTTGCATCCGCTTGGTGGTCAACAAGACGCGTCGGCGCCGCTAAAGTCCTCCCGGATGCGGCCGATACCCGTCTCGTAATCCCATGCATCCGCTGTCCGGATGCCCAGACGAGGAATGCAACATGGCATCGGTGATCAGTACGTCCGGCTCCGGGCTGGATATCCCCACCGTGGTGTCCACCCTGGTATCCCGTCAGAAGGATCCGGAGCAGGCGCGCATCAACAAGGCCGGCACCGCAGCGACCACGCAGCTGTCGGCCATCAGTCAGATCAAGAGCAGCATGACCACGCTCAAGTCTGCGCTGGACAAGGTTGTCAGCAGTGCCGATACCAACGCCTACAAGGCGACGGTCCCGACCGATGCCGGCTTCACCGCCACCACCACCAGCTCGGCCGCGCCCGGTAACTATTCGGTGGAAGTGGTCTCGCTGGCCGCGTCGCAGAAACTGGCCTCCGGCGCATTCACCGCCGATGCCACGGTCGGCAGCGGCACGCTGACGATCGGCTACGGCGACCAGAGCGTTACCGTCGACATCAGCGGCACCGACAAGCTCACCGACATCGCTGCAGCCATCAACAAGGCCGCCGGCGGCAAGGGCGTCACCGCCAGCGTGGTGACCGCCAACGATGGCCAGCACCTGGTCTTCAACGCGGTCGACTCCGGCACCAAGGGGGCGCTGACCGTCAGTGCCAGCGACCCGAGCTTGAACAGCCTCACCTTCGGCGCCGGTGTCACCGGCGGCCTGACACAGCAGGTGGCCGCCGCCGACGCGCTGGTGCGCGTGGACGGCTTCGAGCGCACCTCCAGCTCCAACACCATCAGCGACATCGTGCCAGGCGTGGTGCTCAACCTGACCAAGGCCGCCGAAGGCACCAAGTTCAACCTGGGCGTCGCCGCCGACACCAGCGGCCTCAAGGCCAATCTGACTGCGTACGCCGCCGCCTACAACACTGCCAACACCTTGCTGGCCAAGAGCAGCGCCTACGACGCCACCACCAAGACCGCCTCGGCACTGACCGGCGACTCACTTGTGCGTGGCCTGCAGCAGCAGTTGCGCGGCCAGGTCAGCGGCAACGTCAACGAGCTCAAGTCGCTGGGCCTGACCATCGACAAGGATGGGGTGATGAGCTTCGACGGTGCCAAGTTCGACACCGCCATCGCCTCCGACGGCGGCGCTGCCGCCGAGGTGCTCGGCAAGGACAGCAAGTTCGGCTCCGGCATGACCAAGCTGCTGGACAGCAACGTCAACGCCAACAACGGCACCTTGACCCTGCGCTCGGACAGCTTGAACAAGACCATCAAGGGCTATGAGGCCGACCTGGACGATCTGGACGCACGCATGACCAAGCTGACCGATCGTTACACCGCGCAGTTCACCGCGATGGAAACCATGATCAGCAAGCTGCAGAGCAGCGCCAGTTCGCTCAGCAGTCTGTTGAACAGCTGATTTCCGTGATGCCGATCCTCAAGTCCCGCAAGGGTCTTGCCGATACAAGAAGGGCCTATCGTGATTTCGGCCTTGCCTTCTGGCAGGAGCGTCGTCGCAGGAGCACAGCGCTCCGGGACCAGCGAAGGTCAGCCCATTGAGGAGTCATCCATGTACGGTTCCAATCGTCAATATGCCGAGCAATACCGCAAGGTCGGCGTGTCCACCAGCGTGACCGAAGCCGACCCGCACAAGCTGGTGTCGCTGCTGTTCGCTGGCGCCTGCCAGCGCATCCGTCTGGCTCAGGCCTGCCTGGCGCAGGGCGACCAGGCGCGCAAGGGCAAGGCCATTGGCGAAGCCTGCGCGATCGTCGGTCATTTGAACGGCTCGCTCGATCACGAAGCCGGTGGCGAGATCGCTGGTAACCTGTCGGCCTTGTACGACTACGTCATGCAGCGTCTGACCGCCGCCAACCTGCACAACGACGAGACTGCGTTGACCGAAGCGCTGGAGTTGCTCAGCGAAATCGACTCGGCGTGGAACTCCATCCCCCTCGAACAACGCGGCCTCGCTGCGGTTTCCTGAGTCCAGCCATGCATAACGCGCAAAGCCTTCAAGCCGAAATCGCCGATCTCCGCCTCGCCATGGCGCAAGAGGACTTCGAGGCGATGCCGTTCCTGCTCGACAGCCATGACCTGCACCTGCGCGAGTATGCGCAGCACGTGGATCTAAGCCAGGACCGCGACGCGCTGCAGACCTTGCAGACGATGCAGCAGGACTTGATGCGGATGATGCTCGACCGTCGCCGCAAGCTGCTGGACCTGATCCGCGCGCAGCGCACCTCGTCGTCGGCCAGCCTCGCCTACGCCCGGGTCGGCCGGATCTGATGACCGCGCTCGGCACACTCGCGCCATCCGCCGATGCCGAGCTGTTTGCCGACACGCTTAGTTGCGAATTGCGTCTGCCGGCCGGGTTCCATGCCGGTGCCGACGCCGGCTCGCACAGCGCCGCAGAAACCCTGCTGCGCAGCCTAGGCCAGGTCGAAGACCTGCGTAGCGAAGAAACCAGCGAAGACCGGGGCGAACTGCCGCTGCTGGTGCAACGCATGGATGCCAAGCTCGATCTGATGCTGGCACTGATCGGCCGCCTGGTCCGCCAGGGCGACAGTGGCCTGATCCAGAATGTGGTGCATTGGTCGGTCCGCGGCATCCGCTTGAATTGCGCAACCAGCCATGCGCCGGGCACCGCGGGCAGTGTCTGCCTGCAGCCATCCGACTGGCTTCCTGAATTGGTACAGCTTCCTGCCGAGGTGCTGGCAAGCGCCAGCGATGGTCACGATCAGTGGCTGTGGCTGCGGTTCGCGCCCCTGTCGCCGGGTTTGCAGGACGCCCTGGAACGTCATTTGTTTCGTTTACATCGCCGTCAGATCGCCGACGCCCGCCGCCAGCGCTGATCCCGCTAGTTGGCGCCAGACGCCGGGTCGGCTAAGGTGCCCCATACCGAAAAAAGGTCTCATCTGCGCCGTGCGAGTCATCATCGTCGACGATCACACCCTTGTCCGTGCAGGCCTGTCCAGGCTGCTGCAAACCTTCGCCGGCATCGATGTCGTCGCTGAGGCCAGCAACGCGCAACAAGCCCTGGATATGACATCCCTGCATCGCCCGGATCTGGTGCTGATGGACCTGTCCCTGCCCGGCCGTAGCGGTCTTGATGCCATGACCGACGTGCTGCGCGCTGCGCCGCGCACGCATGTGGTGATGATGTCGATGCACGACGACCCGGTGCACGTGCGCGATGCGCTCGATCGCGGCGCGGTCGGTTTCGTGGTCAAGGACGCCGCACCGCTGGAGCTGGAACTGGCGCTGCGTGCCGCCGCTGCGGGCCAGGTGTTCTTGAGCCCGCAGATCTCGTCCAAGATGATCGCGCCGATGCTGGGCCGCGAAAAACCGGTCGGTATTGCCGCGCTGTCCCCGCGTCAGCGCGAAATCCTGCGTGAGATCGGCCGCGGACAGAGCAACAAGGAAATTGCCGCCGACCTGGGCATCAGCGTCAAAACGGTCGAAACCCATCGCGCGCGCATGATGGAATCGCTGGGCTGTCGTCGCGCCAACGACCTGGTCCTGCTCGCCGCCAAGCATCACAACGAACTGGTCTGAGCGATTGCAGCCGCAATCGCCGTATCGGTCATTCGAAGTACCCGGCGCGGCCCGCACAGGGCCGCCGCGACGAAAACAGTGACGGAATTCCGGCGGGCACGCTTGAGCTCGCCCTTCATGTCAGGGAGTTCCTGACAGACTGTCAGGAAAATCATGAGTCACCTCACCTGACTCCCTGATTAGAAACCCGTCGCTTTGTCCTGCAAGATGCGTTCCATCGCTGCTGCATGCAGCGCCCTTCGGAAGCGCTTCCATGAAGACGACCATTTCCGCCCAGCTTGGCCAGCAACTGCACCTCACCCCGCAGTTGTTGCAGTCGATCCGTCTGTTGCAATTGGACGGCATGCAGTTGGAACTGGAAATCCGTCGTGCCCTGGAAACAAATCCGTTGCTGGAGTTGGAAGAGCTGGCCGATAACGGGGATGAGGCCACCACCAACGACGATGGCGCCGGCGATATCGCTGCGTTCGATGAGCTGCCGGAAAGCACGATGTGGGACGTGCAGAGCAGCAGTTGGAACGATGGCGACGACGACCGCATGCAGCGCGTGGCCGCCGGCGAGTCCACCGACCCGCATGTGCGCATCCTGCGCGAACTGGCGCTGGACCTGGACGAGGCCGCTTTGGGGGCCGCCGCGTTCTGGTTGGAGCAGACCGATGACGCGGGGTATCTGACCGAGGCGCTGTCGACGCTGCAGCAGCTTGGCGCCACCCGCCTGGGTATGACCGTTGAGGCAGTGGAAGCGATCCGTCAGCGCCTGCTGCACGGCGACCCGGCCGGGCTGGCCGCCTGCGACCTGCGCGAGTGCCTGCAAGCCCAGTTGAACGCCCTGCCCGGCCGCGTCCCGGCTCGTCATCTGGCTGCGCGCATCCTGTCCGGCGATCTGGATCTGCTGGCCAGCCACGACTACGCGCTGCTGGCGCGTGCGCACGATGCCGAAGTGGACGATGCGCGCGAAGCGGTGCGGCTGATCCTGTCGCTGCAACCGCGCCCGGGCGACGACCTGCTGCAGGAAAGCAACGCCAGCGTGATTCCGGATGTGCTCGCCTGGCATGCCGATGGCAGCTGGCGCGTGGCGTTGAATCCGGCCACCACGCACCGCGTCAGCATCAACCCGGTACACGAACGCGCATTGGCCGAGGCCGGCGATGCCGCGCAGCCGCTGCGCGACATGCTGCAGGAAGCGCGCTGGCTGACCCGCGGGCTGTCGATGCGCTACGAAACCCTGCTGCGCGCCACGCGTGCGATCGTCGAACGCCAGGCCGCCTTCCTGGCGCGCGGCGAAGAAGCGATGGCACCGCTGACATTGAAGGAAATCGCCGACGAGATTGGCATGCACGAATCGACGATTTCGCGCATTACCACCGGCAAATACCTGCAAAC
This sequence comes from Xanthomonas sp. Leaf148, assembly GCF_001423585.1. Lineage (GTDB taxonomy): Bacteria > Pseudomonadota > Gammaproteobacteria > Xanthomonadales > Xanthomonadaceae > Xanthomonas. The sequence goes on from NZ_LMOP01000013.1 coordinate 225,374, forward strand.
CCCGCGTGGCACCTTCGAACTCAAGCATTTCTTCGCCGTGCGACTGGAAGGCGCCAGCGTCTCCGGCCAGGCGGTCAAGGCCATGGTACGTCGTTTGATCGAGAGCGAGCCGGTGGGTCGCCCGCTGGCCGACGAAGCCATCGCCGGCCTGTTGTCGCGCCAGGGCGTTAATATTGCGCGAAGGACCGTGGCCAAATACCGCGAACAACTCGAGATCGCCCCGGCCCGCGAGCGCCGCCGTAATAACAAACCGCTGCTTGCGCGAGCGGGATAAGGACTACTATGAGCAAACTCACCGTGCTGCTGGTCGACGACCACGAGGGCTTCATCAACGCTGCGATGCGTCATTTTCGCAAAGTGGAGTGGCTCAACATCGTGGGCAGTGCCGCCAATGGACTGGAAGCGATCGAGCGCTCTGAGTCGCTGCGCCCCAATGTCGTGCTGATGGATCTGGCCATGCCCGAGATGGGCGGACTGCAGGCAACGCGTCTGATCAAGACGCAGGACGATCCGCCGTATATTGTCATCGCGAGCCACTTCGACGATGCCGAGCATCGTGAACACGCTCTTCGCGCGGGTGCTGACAATTTTGTCAGCAAGCTGTCCTATATCCAGGAAGTCATGCCAATCCTGGAGGGCCTGACGGAAGGAGCCAGGAATGAGTGAGTCCCGCATTCTGTTGATCGACAGTGACGCCGTGCGCGCCGAGCGCACCGTGTCGCTGCTCGAGTTCATGGACTTCAATCCCCGCTGGGTCACCGACGGCGCCGACATCAATCCTGGCCGTCACCGCCACGATGAGTGGATGGCGGTGATGGTGGGCTCGGCGCAGGACGCCGCGCAGGCCGACAAATTCTTCGACTGGCTGGCCGATGCCAAGCTGCCGCCGCCGGTGCTGTTGATGGAAGGCAGCCCGATCACGTTTGCGCAGACGCACGGCCTGCACGAAGCCAATGTCTGGGCATTGGACACCCCCCTGCGCCACGCACAGCTGGAAGCCTTGCTGCGCCGCGCCAGCCTCAAGCGCCTGGATGCCGAGCATCAGGCCGGCGTGCAGCAGGACACCGGTCCGACCGGCAACAGCGAGGCGGTCACCCGCCTGCGTCGGTTGATCGACCAGGTGGCCGCGTTCGACACCACCGTGCTGGTGCTGGGCGAATCCGGTACCGGCAAGGAAGTGGTCGCCCGCGCCATCCATCAACATTCGCCGCGCCGCGACGGGCCGTTTGTCGCAATCAATTGCGGCGCGATCCCGCCGGATCTGCTCGAAAGCGAACTCTTCGGTCACGAAAAAGGCGCCTTCACCGGCGCGCTGACCACACGCAAGGGCCGCTTCGAAATGGCCGAAGGCGGCACGTTGCTGCTGGACGAAATCGGCGACATGAGCTTGCCGATGCAGGTGAAGTTGTTGCGCGTGCTGCAGGAGCGCAGTTTCGAGCGCGTTGGCGGTGGCCAGACCATCCGCTGCAACGTGCGCGTAATCGCCGCCACCCACCGCAACCTGGAAACGCGCATCAGCGACGGGCAGTTCCGTGAGGATCTGTTCTATCGCCTCAACGTGTTCCCGATCGAAATGCCGGCGTTGCGCGAGCGCGTCGACGATCTGGCCATCCTGGTGCAGACGATTGCCGGCCAGCTGGCGCGTACCGGGCGCGGCGAAGTGCGCTTTGCCGATGAAGCCTTGCAGGCGCTGCGCAGCTACGACTGGCCGGGCAATGTGCGCGAACTGACCAACCTGGTGGAGCGCCTGGCGGTGCTGCATCCTGGTGGGCTGGTGCGCGTGCAGGACCTGCCGGCCCGCTATCGCGGCGATTTTGCATCGTCCATTCCGGTCGAGCTGCCGCCGGAACCAGCCTTTGTGGCGGCGCCCACTGACGCTGGCGCACTGCCGAGCAACGTGGTGACGCTGCAGCCCAAGACGGCCGATGCCGAACCGGCCGCTGCCGCCAGTCTGCCCGACGATGGCATCGACCTGCGTGGCCACATGGCCACCATCGAGCTGGCCTTGATCAACGAGGCCCTGGAACGCACTCAGGGCGTGGTTGCGCATGCGGCCCAGTTGCTCGGCCTGCGTCGCACCACGCTGGTGGAGAAGCTGCGCAAGTACGGCATCGACCGCGAGCAGACCGAGCTGGCGAACTGAGCGGGCCGCTGCTTCGCCAGCGCCCTCTGGCATAGCGCTTGCTTCAACAGGATCAGTCCGTCCGCAGCCACCGGTTGCGGCGGAATCCCGACATTCACCCGTCCCAGCGAGGCATTGATGCCCATCCCCGTCACCAGTCCGCTGCTGCCGCCGCTGGAAGACTTTCTGCCGTATCTGGAACGGATCTGGACCAGTCGCATCCTCAGCAACGGCGGCGAGATGCACCGTGCGCTCGAGCAGGCGCTGTGCGACTACCTGGGCGTGCCGCATCTGGCCCTGTTGACCAACGGCACCACGGCATTAATCACCGCCTTGCAGGCGCTGCGCATCACCGGCGAAGTCATCACCACGCCCTACTCCTTCGTGGCCACGGCGCACTCGTTGCTGTGGAAGAGCATCACCCCGGTGTTCGTGGATATCGACCCGGTGACGCTCAACATGGACCCGTCCAAGATCGAGGCGGCCATTACCCCGCAGACCACCGCGATCATGCCGGTGCACTGCTATGGCACCGCGTGCGACACCACTGCGATCACGCGCATCGCCGACATCTACAACCTCAAGGTGATCTACGACGCGGCGCATGCGTTCGGCGTGCGCGATGCCGGCGGTTCGATCCTGCGTCACGGCGACCTGAGCGTGTTGAGCTTTCATGCCACCAAGGTGTTCAACACTTTCGAAGGCGGCGCCATCGTGTGCCCTGATGAGAGAACCTATCAACGCATCGGGCATCTGAAAAATTTCGGCTTCGTCGACGAAACCACGGTGGTCGCACCGGGCATCAACGGCAAGATGAATGAGATCAGCGCCGCGTTCGGCCTGCTGCAACTCAAGCACATCGACGAGGCCATTGCGCAACGCGGCGCCATCGACGCGCAGTACCGGCAGCGGCTGAGCGCAGTGCGCGGCATCCGCTGCGTGGCATCGCCGCAGCATTCCAGCGCCAATCACGCGTATTTTCCGATCCTGGTGCAGGACGACTACCCGCTGTCGCGCGATGCGTTGTATCAGTTGATGCGCGAACACGGCATCCTGGTACGGCGTTACTTCTATCCGTTGATCAGCGACTTCCCGATGTATCGCGCCCTGCCCTCGTCGGCACCGGCGTGGTTACCGGTGGCGCGCTCGGTGGCCGCACAGGTGTTGTGCCTGCCGATTTTTCCCGGCTTGCATAGCGATCAGGTCGACACCATCGCCGACCTGATCGCCGGCGCACAGGCAACATGATCGCAACACGCTGCACCTGCATTTCAGACTTCCATCTCTTCAACAGGCAACCAGGCGAGATCGCATGACCCAGGCAACATTTATCGAGAACTTCCTCTCCGCCACCGACTTCCAGGAACCGGTGGAGGTCACGCTGGAGACCGTGCTGCTGGAATTGCCGGAGTGGGATTCGCTGGCCGCGCTGGGCGTGATCGTCATGTTCGACATGGAGTACGGCAAGACCATCACCGGCGAACATCTCACCACCGCCGTCACCGTGGGCGATCTCTACAAACTCACCGAGGCGTAAGCACCATGCCGACCTCCACGCTGCACAACGTCCGCTTTGCCGGCATGGCGACCTGCGTGCCCAAGCGGGTCGTGTCCAATCTCACCGACTGCCGGCCGCAGATCCGCTCCGAACGCGAGCGGCTGGTGCGCAACATCGGCATCGAGACGCGCCGCATGGCCTCGGAGTGGCAGTGCTTTTCGGACCTGGCCTTCGATGCGACGGAAGTGCTGCTGGACAAGCTGCAGTGGAAGCGCGAAGAGATCGACGCACTGATCGTGGTGACGCAATCGCCGGACTATCCGATTCCGGCCACCGCCATCATCCTGCAGGGCCGGCTCGGCCTATCGCATGCCACGGTGGCGTTCGACGTCAACCTGGGCTGCTCGGCCTACCCGTTCGGCATCAACCTGCTCGGCTCGATGATCGCTGCCGGCGGCGTCAAAAAGGGCCTGCTGCTGGTGGGCGACCGTAGCGCGAACCTGGAAGACCCGATCTTCTCCGACTCCGGCACCGCCACCGCGCTGGAGTTCAGTGCCGATGCGCCGCCAATGTATTTCGACCTCAACAGCGATGGCAGCGGCTATAAGGCGATCATCCTGCCGGTGGGTGGTCAACGCGAACCGGTTGCCATGCAGCACCTGATTCCGTTCCGCGAAGAACCCGATGGCCCCTGGCGCCGCGCAACCGACCTGATCCTGGATGGCGTGGCGGTGTTGAGCTTCTCCACTCAACGTATTCCACCGGCGGTGCAGAAGCTGCTCGACTACACCGGCGTTTCCAAGGATGAGATCGATTACTTTGTGTTCCATCAAGCCAACCGGATGATCAACGAGACCATTCGCAAGAAGCTCGGCCTTCCGGTGGAAAAGGTGCCCTCCACGTTGCGTGATTTCGGCAACTCCAGCGGCGCGTCGCTGCCAGTTACCATGAGCGCGCGCATTAACAAGGAACTCGAAGCTGGCCCCAAGCGCGTGCTGCTGTGCGGCTTCGGCATCGGGCTGTCGTGGGGCACTTGCCTGCTCGACATCGAAGGAGCCGTTTTTCCGGATGTGATTGAATCGTGAGTATTGCCCCAGACCCGTTCTCGCTCGCCGGCAAACGCATCCTCGTCACCGGTGCCTCCTCGGGTATCGGCCGCCAGATCGCTATTTCCTGCGCCGAACTGGGTGCCCATTTGGCGATCAGCGGACGCGACCTTGCGCGACTAACGTCCACCCTGGAGGTGTTGCCGGGCGACGGGCACGTGGCAATTGCGGCAGACCTTGACCGGCAGGAGGACATCGATCGCTTGGTATCCGAAGTCGGCGTCTTGGACGGGATGGCGCACGCGGCCGGGATTTCCCGACTAGTCCCGCTGCGCCTGGTCAATCGGACGCATTTGGACGACATTTTTTCCAGCAACACATTCGCACCGATGCTGCTGACTCGTGGCCTGCTGGCGAAGAAGCGCATCGCCGCGAACGGCTCGCTGGTGTTCGTCGCTTCGGTCGCTTCGCACATCGGGCCGATGGCGAGCAGCGCCTACGCAGCCAGCAAGAGCGCCCTGCTCGGCATGGTGAGATCGCTGGCGCAGGAAGTTGCCAAAAGCGGCATTCGCGCCAACTGTATCGCCCCGGGTTACGTGCGCACGCCGCTGCTAGATGGCTTGCAGGGTAGCGGCGGCAACATGGAAGGGCTGTTCGAACTGACACCACTTGGCATGGGCGAGCCGGAGGACGTCGCCTACGCCGCCACGTTCCTGCTGGCCGATGCGAGCCGCTGGATTACGCGTAACTATTTCGTCGTGGACGGCGGCCTCACCGTGCCGATGGATATCTACGCATGAACACGCCCGCACGCAACGCGTTTTCGCTCGAGGGCAAGACAATCCTGGTGACGGGAGCGTCGTCGGGACTGGGTCGGCAGATCGCTATCGCCTGCGCACAGCGAGGCGCCCGTATCGTTCTCGCTGGCCGCGACAAAGACCGCCTCGCACACACCCACGCGCAGTTGCAGGGAACGGGCCACGTTGGTGTGCTCGGCGACCTGACCAGCGCCGCCGATCGCGAGACACTGGCAGTTGCGGCTGGCGCGACGGTACATGGCGTGGTGCACTGCGCTGGCATGCAGAAGCACTGTCCGATCCGGCAACTGACCGAGGCGGCGATGACCGAGATGTACACGGTCAACTTTCTCGCTCCGGTGATGCTGACGCAGCGCCTGCTGCAAGCAAATGCCATCGCCCCGCAGGGCTCGATCGTGTTTATGCTGTCCACTGCCGCGCACCTAGGCACGCGCGGCGTGGGGCCGTATTCGGCGATGAAGGCTGGCCTTATCGGCATCATCAAGTGTCTGGCTCTGGAACAGGCCAAGCGCAGAATCCGGGTCAACGGCATTTCCCCGTCGGCCGTGGCCACGCCGATGTGGGGCGCCGACCAGCTTGAGGCGCAGAAGGCGCGGCATCCGCTGGGCCTGGGGGAGCCGCAAGACGTGGCCAACGCAGCCGTCTACCTGCTAGCCGACGCCAGCCGCTGGGTCACTGGAACCAGCCTGGTTATGGACGGTGGCGCGATCCTATGACTCATCCAGTTTTGATTGTTGGCGCCGGCGGATGGGGTCGCGAGGTCCTGGCGCAGATGCAGGGCGATCCGGCGTGCGGAACGCAGTGGCATCCGGTGGGCTTTCTGGACACGCGCCCCCAGATGCTGGACGGTCTTAGCTGCGAGCTCGCCATTGTCGGCAGCCCGCTAGCGTACCAGCCACAGGACGAAGAACGATTCGTCTGCGCGATCGGCGATCCGCATTCGCGCCAGCGCTACGCGCAGCCATTGCTGGCGCAAGGCGCGCAATTCATTCCGATCATTACCGGCGCCTTCCTGAGCCCCCGCGTTCACATCGGCCAGGGCTGCTTCCTGAGCCATCGCGTACAGCTCAGCCCCGACGTGTGGCTGGGCGACTTCGCCAACGTGCATGCCAATACCATGCTCGGGCACGACGTCCATGTCGGTGATTACGCGCAGATCGGGGCGATGACCTTCGTCGGCGGCGGCGCGCGAATCGGTAAGCACGCCATCGTGCACCCACATGCCACCATCCTGCCCGGCATCCATATCGGCGACAGCGCCGTCGTCGGCGCCGGTGCGGTCGTGGTGAAGGACGTGCCGGCAGGCGCCAGCGTATTCGGCAACCCTGCCCGAGTCATTTACCACAAGGATTCCTGAGGAAGCCCGCCGATGCGATCGCGAATGCACCCCAGCTACTACCTGTCGACGGAGATCTTCGAGCGTGAACAGCGCAAGATCTTCCGCAAGGTCTGGCTCTTTGCCGGCCTTAAGATGCTGCTGCCTGATAACAACTGTTTCATCACACGCAAGCTCGCCGGCATTCCGGTGTTGATCCAGAACTTCCATGGCCGGCTTCGCGCGTTCGAGAACGTCTGCCTGCACCGCAGCGCGCTGCTGCAGACCACTGCGGTGGGAAAGCGCCCGCTGGTCTGCCCTTACCATGCATGGAAGTACGACGCCGACGGCCGGGTCGAGAACATCCCCGAATGCGATGCCCTCTATGGCTTCGGCAATGAGGAACGTCATGGTCTGAAGCTGCGCGAGTTCGCTTTGCGCGAGGTGGGCAATCTGCTGTTCGTCAACCTCGACGACACGCCAATCCCACTAGAGGCGCAGTTCACGCCGGAATTTCTGCGCTCGCTAGAAAGCAGTTCCAGCATCTACGACAGCGAGGTCATGGTGACCACCTGGCAAGGCCGATATAACTGGAAGCTGGCCTACGAAAACCTGCGCGACGCAAACCATCCGCGATTCGTTCACCCAAAGAGCCTGGCGCGCACGGTCAAGTTCATTCCGCGCATCGATCGTGCGCTGCTGGAGGACTCTTCGCAGCCGCTGGCCGACACCAGCCAAGCCGGCCTCCGCCGCGAGATGGCGCGGTTCAGTAGTGGCGGCGCTGACGCCCCGCTCCCCGAGCTCAAGCACGTCGGCTGGCACGACAAGGTGCAGCGTTGGGGCGATCAAGACGTCTACTACAACTGGCTGGCGTTCCCGAACATGCACATTGCCAGCGCCAACGGCGGCCGCTCATTCACGCTGGAGAACCATACCCCGGTGGCGCCGGACCGCACCGACCTGGAGATCTACTGGTTCACGGCGCGCAAGACTCAGCCCTATGCGGGCTCGCACCAGGTGCTGCTGGCGCAAATGCACGGCAGCAAATTGGTAGTTGGCGAAGACGTGGAAATCTTGGAGCAGGTGCAAGCTGCACTGCACGCCGACGCGCCAGTGCCATACCAGGGCGCCTACGAGTCGACCAACCGGCTGGTCGAACGCTGGTACGCAACGTTAATGGAGAGCGATCATGGCATCTAGGTGGATCGTGGGCGCCGGCCCGTTCCTGGACGTGGTGGTTGACACCTGGCAGCAGGCGCTGCCGGACGAGTCGTTACAGCGGCTGGAGATCCCCATGCGCGAGGACCATACGTTCGACATCGAACCTCTTCAGCGCATCGATGGCGACAACCGTGGTGCGTTCGTGGCGTTCGATGAGCGCTTCGGCAACTTCAGACGCATGGAGCTGATGCGCGCGGCGATGGAACGCGGGCTGCGGCTGGAGCCGTTCGTGCACCCGACCGCACTGGTTGCGCGCAACGCATCGATTGCTGCCAACGCCTTCATCGGCCCCTATGCGGTCATCGGACACGGCTGCCAGATCGGCTACAACAGCGTGGTCCTTGCAGGCGTGCAGATAGGACACGGGACTCGTATCAAACCCTCGTGCTGGATAGAAGGAGGGGTACAGGTATGCGCGCATGTAGAGGTGGAAAGCCATTGCACCATCCGCGCCGGCACGGTGCTCCAGCGCGGCATCAAAGTCGGCCGCGGCTGCGAACTGGGGTGGCCGCAAGCCTATGCCCACGATATCCCGGCCCGGACCGTGTTCGACCCGCGCTACGACGCACCGATCCATGTGTATGGCCAGTAATCCATTGGAGGCGGCAAGATGAAAGACTACGCGCTGAAAAGCGGCGAGCGATACCACACCCTCGACCCGAACCTTGTCGGCGGAGACCACTTGTGGCGATACCGTTACGCGGCTTCTCGCCTCGCCGGTGGCGACCGACAGCTATTCGGCGCAGACATCTTCTGCGGCTCCGGCTATGGCGCCGCGCTGGTGGCGCGCCAAACACAGGCATCAATCCTCGCGATCGACGGATCGGAAGAAAGCATCGCTCTCGCCGGGAGCAAGATCCACGCGCCGAACATCATCTGGGCGGCCAAGTTGTTCCCCTTCGATCTTCCCGATGGATGTTTCGATTTCGTCATGAGTATGGAGTCGATGGAACACGTGAAGAATCACGAAGCATTTTTCTGGGTGTTGACGAAATCATTGAAGCGCGGCGGGCAGCTTTTCATTTCCTGTCCTAACGAAAACGTCATGCCCTACACGGGCTACAAGTGGCACTACCGCCACTTCGTTCCTGCGGAGGTGCGTGCGCTCGCTCGCGAGAATGGGCTGGAGGAAGTCGCTGCATTCTCGACCGTATGTTGCGGATTCAAGGATGGCAAGACCGCAGTGTTCTATCCGCACCAGATGGGTAATGACCAGCCGCGGGATGTCGAAGTCGGCGACACCATGTTCTTCGAATTCCGGAAGCACTGACATGCGCATCTACGCCGCCGGCTGGGCTCTGCAGAGCCCAGCGCTCAACTTCTTCAAACGATTTCTGCGACTGAATGCGATGCAGCTATCCGGCATCATCTACCCGCGCCAGATACCGGACGACCTCGACGGCATTAAGGTGCTGGACTTTGATGCCGCCCGCAGCGTGGTGCGCATGGACGACATTGTCCTTGAGTGCCACCGCCCCGGTCTGGCGGATGTGCGGCTGGGTGCCGATCTGCGGGACTTCTTCGCCACGCTGGGAATCCGAACGCAGGGGGTTGCCGAGTTCATCAGAGACCTAGTGGACCAGGACCATGGGGACCGGTTGCGCTTCCCCCTCGCCGGCGTCACGTCGTCGGACCTGCGCAGGCTGCGCGATTGTCCCGTACCGCATCTCATCGGCAACGGCTTCGCCGATCTGCGCTCGCACCAAGTCGCCATCCAGTTGGACGCGATCGCCAGGAGCTGCGATTGGGACCAGATGCTTGCCTTCGACGACGACCGGACGCCGGACGACGAGCTGCGCTTCTTGCTCTGCGATCTGTACGCGTATGGTGCGCTCAAGCGCGTACATGTGCTGGACACGCCATTGCCCTTTCTGGAGGCGCTGCTGAGTTGGCGAATCCAGGAGCCCGACGCCGAATTGGACGTGGAGTTGTCGACCGCTGCTGCCGAGGCGCTGGGGCCACAGCTGGAATTCTACCGGCGCAGCCTGGGCTGCCTGCCTGTCGCCGAGGCGATGACCGACGCCGTTTATCTGTCCGGTTCCGCCGACGCGATCGCTTCTCTTCACCCCGAGCGCGCCGTCGTCCCTTCGGTGTTTTTCATGCGACGTTCGATCCTGGACCTGGGCACCCTTCGCCACGCGCTTGATTCGCGCCCGCACCGGCTCTTGCTACGTCAGCCAGACACCGATCCGGGCAACCTGATCGCAGCGCTGCTGAACTGAAAGGAAAGCGCCTGGACCCAGATGCCCTGTGGGCCGCCACCTATTGCCGAACGCCGGCCGCGTTGGACTCCCTGTTTTCGAATCTCCCCGACGAAATGTTACGAGTCCTAGTTATCCAATCCTCGAACACGGTCCGCCCGGCATGACTTCCACCATTCTAGTCAGCATCGTCATGCCGACCTACAAACCTGCGTATTTCACGCAGGCGCTGGACAGCTTGCTGGCGCAGACCTACGCAGCGTTGGAGCTGGTGATCTGCGACGACAACGGAGATGGCGCGATTGCGGCGTTGCTGGAACTCAGGCTAGCGGATGCCACATTCCCGATCCGCTATCACCGCAATCCGTCGCGGCTAGGCGAGCTGGGCAGCACCGTTAAAGGCATAGGGCTAGCACAGGGCGAGTACGTCAAGTTCCTGCATGACGACGATGTGCTTGAGCCGGACTGCATTGAGCAGTTGGTGGCAGCGATCGAGCGCAATCCGGGCACGGCAATGGCATCGTCGCGTCGGTTGCGCATCGACGACGACGGCGCGCCGTTGCCGGACATCCTGGCCACCTGCTTTCCGTTTGCCGACGATGCGTTGATCGATGGGCAGGAGCTGGTGTCGTTCCTGGCGGACCACACCATCAACTTCATCGGCGAGCCGAGTTGCGTGCTGTGTCGGCGCGCCGATCTGCTGGCTATGGGCGCTGACTTGATGTCGTTGAACGGTAAGCCGATCCATTGGGTCGGCGATCTGGCGATCTACGTCAAGCTGCTGCGCCACGGCAACCTGGCGCTGCTGTCCAGGCCGCTCACTCACTTTCGGGTGTCCAATGCGCAGTTCAGCCAGGCCGGTCGTAATCAGCCCGGCATCGGCGACCAAGGCCACGAGGATCTGCGCCAGGGTATCCGCCAGCTGGGTTGGCGGCGCGAGACCGGCGACAACCGGCAGGTGCGGGTTGCGCCGCTCAGCCCGCACAAGGCGCGGGTATTCAAGTCGGTAGACCTGGTCAATGCGCTGATGCAAAGCGCCGGCATGGCCGAGCGGGTGTCGCCGGGCACCTGGCTGGGCGTGCGACACCCCAGCGATGTGCAGCGCGCGTTGATCGATGCCCGCCTGCAGGCGCATGCCGGCGGGCCACGCATTGCGGTGATGCTGATCGACCGTGATGGCGATGCCGCCGCAGTAGCCACAACCCAGGCCAGTATCGATGCGTTGGCTTGCTATCGAAATCAGCAGACCTGGGTGGTCAGCAGCGCACCGCAGCAGATGGCCGAGCACGGCGAGCATGGGGTATTGATTGGCGAGGCGGGTCTGGTGGCCTCACTCAACCAGGCCATTGCAAGGCAACAGGATGTCGATTGGGTGGTGCTGGTGGATGCCGGCAGTGTCTTTACGACCAGCGGCCTGACGATGCTGGCGCTGGGCATGATCGGGCTGCCCGAGCAGTGCCAGGCGGTCTATGCGGACGAAGTGGTCGCGCTGGACACCGCGCAGCTTGGGCTGGCGTTGCGGCCGGCGCTGTATCTGGATGCGCTGTTGAGTGCGCCGTCCACGCTGTCGCGGCACTGGCTGTTCCGCCGCAGCAGTCTGGTGGCCGACGGCGGTTTTCCGGCAGACCTTGGGCATGCTTTCGAACTCGGCTATCAGCTTGGCCTGGTCGAGCGTTACGGCCTGGCCTGCGTGCAGCACATCGCCGAGCCCTTGTTGGTGGCCGCGGCCCAGACCCGGCACACCGATGCGGACGAGCAACATGCCATTGCCCGCCATCTGGCCGCGCGCGGGTATGCGGACGCGCGCGTGCACAGTGCCGGCCCTGGTCGGCATGCGGTGGATTACCAACATGCCCAGCAGCCGCTGGTCAGCATCCTGGTGCTGGTCGATGGCCGTTTGCCGCAGGTGCAGCGCTGCCTGGAAAGCATCCTGGCCAACACAACCTACCCGCATTACGAAGTGCTGCTGCTGGATCGCGATAGCAACGCTCCGGACCTGCGCGATTGGCTGGCCGGCATCGAAGCGCTGGGCATGCAGCAGATCCGCGTGCTGCGCTTTGCCGCCGAGACTACGCGTGAAGCGGTCTGCAACGCGGCCGCCGAGCATGCACGTGGGGACGTGCTGCTGTGGCTGTCGGCCGGCGCTGCGGTGATGAAGGCCGATTGGCTGGAGCAACTGCTCAACCACGCACTCCGTCCGGAAGTGGGTGCGGTGGCCGGCAAGCTGTTGCGCGGCGACGGCACCGTGCATCACGCCGGCCTGCTGCTGGGCCTGGGGGCACCGGTGGCGCGCGCGTTTGAAGGCAGTGCCTTCGACGAATCCGGCTATCTGCAGCGCCTGCAGCTGGATCAGAACTACACCGCCTTGAGCGGCGAGTGCCTGATGCTGCCGCGCCAGCTGTTTATCGATGCAGGCGGCTTTGCGCTGGAGCCGGCACTGGCGCAGTGGAGCGATGTCGACCTGTGCCTGCGCCTGCACCAGGCCGGGTACTTGAATGTGTTTGCCGCGCGCGCGCAGCTGTTGATCGACCCACCCGAGCAGACGCCTGCCACTGCGCTGGACGAAGAGGCGATGTATGCACGTTGGTTGCCGGTGATGGCCAACGACCCGGCCTACAACCCGGGGTTTTCGCTGGACCCGGGCGCGGGCTTTGCGCTGGCCGACCCGCGCGCCAGCTGGCGGCCATTGCAGTCGTGGCGACCGCTACCGAGCGTGATCGCACTGCCGGCCGATATCGAAGGCTGCGGACACTACCGGGTGATCCAGCCGCTGCGCGCCCTGCGCGAGGCCGGGCTGGCCGAGGGCGTGTTGTTCAACGGCTATCTGGAGATCAGTGAGCTGGCACGTCAGGATCCCGACGTGGTGATCCTGCAACGCCAGGTGGGCGAAGCGCGGCTGGAGGCGATGCGGCGTATGAAGGCCTTGTCGCGCGCGTTCAAGGTCTACGAGCTGGACGATTACCTGCCCAACCTGCCGCTGAAAAATACCCATCGCGCGCAGATGCCCAAGGACATTCTCAAGACCGTGCGGCGCGGGCTGGGCCTGGTGGACCGCTTTGTGGTGTCCACGCCTGCGTTGGCCGAAGCGTTTGCCGGGCTGCACAGCGATATCCGCGTGGCCGAAAACCGCCTGCCGCCGCATTGGTGGGACGCCTTGCCAGAGCGCGGCATCCGCCACGGCGGCAAGCCGCGGATCGGTTGGGCCGGCGGCGCCAGCCATACCGGCGACCTGGAACTGATCGCCGACGTGGTGCGCGAACTGGCCGACGAGGTCGAATGGGTGTTCATGGGGATGTACCCGTTCGCGCTGCGCCAGCACGTGCACCAGTTCCAGCCCGGCGTGCCGATCGATCACTACCCGGCCGCGCTGGCCGCGCTGGATCTGGATCTGGCGCTGGCACCGGTGGAGCAAAACCTGTTCAACGAGTGCAAAAGCAATCTGCGACTCTTGGAATATGGCGCTTGCGGTTATCCGGTGATCGCCAGCGACGTGCGTTGCTACCAGGGCAACCTGCCGGTGACGCTGGTGAAAAACCGCTACCGCGACTGGATCGGGGCGATCCGCGAGCATCTGTCCGACCCGGCCGCTTCAGCAGCGAAAGGCGCAGCGTTGCGCGAGGCAGTGCGCCGCGACTGGATGTTGAGCGGCAGCCATCTGGACACCTGGCAAGCCGCCTGGTTGCCGGACTAGCGCGGGGACGCTGCTTCAGCGTTCTCCCGCTTGCGGTGAAACGGATGCGTGGCTGTGTGAATTGACGGTGGTGCCCTCATCCGGCGCTGCGCGCCACCTTCTCCCGCTAGCGGGAGAAGGGAAAGCCTGGCTGCGCGCGACTGGTCGGTTGCACGCAACTGGTCGGTTGCACTGCAACTGGTCGCCCACCGGCTCCCTTCCCTCGCTTGCGGGGGAAGGTGCCCGAAGGGCGGATGGGGGCATGCGTCCACACTCCGGCGCCGCGCGTTGCTCTGCCTGCAGCCGCGTGGCAATTACCGTCGCGCCCTCATCCGGCGCTGCGCGCCACCTTCTCCCGCCAGCGGGAGAAGGGAAAGTCTGGCTGCACGCAACTGGTTGGCTGCGCGCAACTGATCGGTTGCACTGCAACTGGTCGCCCACCGGCTCCCTTCCCTCGCTTGCGGGGGAAGGTGCCCGAAGGGCGGATGGGGGCGATCTCGCTGCAACGTTCCCGCCGACAGGCGCGACAGGAATGCCCCGTGCCGGAATCCCGGCGCGATTTCGGCACGCCGCTTGCATTGGTGTGGATGCCTCCCTGGCTGACCGCACCCATGAGCGACTCCGTTACCTCGATTCTTTCGCAGATCCGCAGCTACCAGACTCAGATGGGCCAAGGCCCGATGGGTGCGGTGGGCGATGCGGCGCGCGGCAATCAGATCCAGGGATTGGCTGGCGCACAGGGAACGCCGGCAACCCAGGCGCCCAGCTTCAGCGAGACCTTGCGCGGCGCCATCGGCGGCGTCAACGAGGCCCAGCAGAAGTCAGGTGCGCTGGCCAAAGCATTCGAAATGGGCGACCCCAGTGCCGATCTGGCACGGGTCATGGTCGCCTCCCAGCAATCCCAGGTGGCCTTCCGCGCCACTGTCGAAGTCCGCAACCGTCTCGTCCAGGCTTATCAGGACGTCATGAACATGCCGCTGTAAAGGTCGAACACCCATGGCACTCGCAATCAGCAGAGAAAACATGAACCAGAACGCCGAAAAGGCGGGCCAGTGGTTCGACCGTGTCCGTAGCCTGCAGATCACCCGCAAGCTGACCATGATGGCGATGATCGCCCTGGCGGTAGGTGCCGGCCTGGCGGTGTTCTTCTGGTCGCAGCAGCCGGGCTATCAGTCGCTTTACACCGGCCTGGACGAAAAGGGCAACGCCGAGGCGGCCGACCTGCTGCGCACCGCGCAGATCCCGTTCAAGATCGACCAGGGCACCGGCGCCATCTCGGTACCGCAGGACCGTCTGTACGACGCGCGCCTGAAGCTGGCCGGCTCCGGCCTGACCGGTAAGGAAACCGGCGGCGGTTTCGAGCTGATGGAAAAGGACCCGGGCTTCGGCGTCAGCCAGTTCGTGGAAAACGCCCGCTACCAGCACGCGCTGGAAACCGAACTCTCGCGCACCATCAGCACCCTGCGCCCGGTGCGCGAGGCGCGGGTGCATCTGGCCATTCCCAAGCCCAGCGCCTTCACCCGCCAGCGTGACGTCGCCAGCGCCTCGGTGGTGCTGGAGTTGCGCGGTGGCCAGGGTCTGGAGCGCAATCAGGTGGATGCCATCGTCAATTTGGTGGCGTCCAGCATCCCGGACATGACCCCGGAGCGGGTGACCGTGGTCGACCAGAGCGGCCGCATGCTCTCCATTGCCGACCCCAACAGCGACGCCGCCCAGCACGCCGCCCAGTTCGAACAGGTGCGTCGCCAGGAAAGCTCCTACAACCAGCGCATCCGCGAATTGCTGGAACCGATGACCGGCCCGGGCCGGGTCAACCCGGAAGTCAGCGTGGACATGGACTTCTCGGTAGTTGAAGAAGCCCGCGAACTCTATAACGGCGAGCCGGCCAAGCTGCGCAGCGAGCAGGTCAGCGACAGCAGCACCAGCGCCACCGGCCCGCAGGGCCCTCCGGGCGCCACCAGCAACAGCCCCGGCCAGCCGCCGGCTCCGGCCGTCGCCGGTGCGCCGGGCACCCCGGCTGCCGCCAACGGCCAGGCCGCCGCCCCGGCCGCGCCGACCGAAAGTTCCAAGAGCGCCACCCGCAATTACGAATTGGACCGAACCTTGCAACACACCCGTCAGCCGGCCGGCCGCATCAAGCGGGTGTCGGTGGCGGTGCTGCTGGACAACGTCCCGCGCCCCGGTGCCAAGGGCAAGATGGTCGAGCAGCCGCTCACCGCCGCCGAGCTCACCCGCATCGAGGGCCTGGTCAAGCAGGCGGTAGGCTTTGATGCGGCACGTGGCGACACGGTGTCGGTGATGAATGCCCCGTTTGTGCGGGAAGCGGTTGCGGGCGAGGAAGGCCCCAAGTGGTGGGAAGACCCGCGCGTGCAGAACGGTCTGCGCCTGCTGGTCGGTGCGGTGGTGGTGCTGGCGCTGCTGTTCGGCGTGGTACGCCCCACCCTGCGTCAACTCACCGGCGTGACCGCGATCAAGGAAAAACACCGCAAGGGCGGCAACGATGGCACTCCACAGAGCGCCGACGTGCGGATGGTCAACGAAGACAACGACCTGATGCCCGGCCTGGAAGAAGACACCGCGCAGATCGGTCAGGAACGCAAGACCCCGATCGCCCTGCCGGATGCCTACGAAGAGCGCATGCGCGTGGCGCGCGAAGCAGTCAAAGCCGATTCAAAACGTGTCGCACAAGTCGTAAAGGGATGGGTCGCCAGTGAAGCCTGAAACACAACCGATGACTGGAGTGCAACGCGCCGCGGTGTTGTTGCTGTCGCTGGGTGAAAGCGATGCAGCCGAAGTGCTCAAGCACATGGACCCCAAGGAAGTGCAGAAGATCGGCATCGCCATGGCCACCATGACCGGCATTTCGCGCGATCAGGTCGAGAAGGTGATGGACGACTTCAACGGCGAACTGGCCGGCAAGACCTCGCTGGGCGTGGGCGCCGACGACTACATCCGTAACGTGCTGATCCAGGCGCTGGGCGCCGACAAGGCCGGCGGCCTGATCGACCGCATCCTGCTGGGCCGCAACACCACCGGCCTGGATACCCTGAAATGGATGGATCCGCGCGCGGTCGCCGACCTGGTGCGCAACGAACACCCGCAGATCATCGCCATCGTGATGGCGCATCTGGATAGCGACCAGGCCGCAGAGGCGCTGAAGCTGCTGCCCGAGCGCACCCGCGCCGACGTGCTGCTGCGCATCGCCACCCTGGACGGCATCCCGCCGAACGCGCTGAGCGAGCTCAACGACATCATGGAGCGCCAATTTGCCGGCAACCAGAACCTGAAGTCGTCCAACGTGGGCGGCATCAAGGTGGCGGCCAACATCCTCAACTTCCTGGACACCGGCCCGGAGCAAGGCGTGCTGGGCGAGATCGGCAAGATCGACGCCGACCTGGCCAGCAAGATCCAGGACCTGATGTTCGTGTTCGACAACCTGGTGGACCTGGACGACCGCGGCCTGCAGACGCTGCTGCGCGAAGTCTCCGGCGAGCGCCTGGGCCTGGCCCTGCGCGGCGCCGACACCAAGGTGCGCGAAAAGATCACCCGCAACATGTCCCAGCGCGCTGCCGAGATCCTGATCGAAGACATGGAAGCGCGTGGCCCGGTGCGCCTGGCCGACGTGGAAGCGGCGCAGAAGGAAATCCTCACCATCGTCCGCCGTCTGGCTGACGAAGGCGCTATCAGCCTCGGCGGCGCCGGTGCGGAGGCCATGGTATGAACGACGTGGTCACCCGCTGGCTGGCCCCCGACCTGCACATGGCCCTGGCCGCGCCGGAACCGGAGTTCGACGAACCGGCCGTCTACGAGCCGGTGCTGCGCCCGCCGACCCTGGAAGAAATCCAGGCCATCGAAGACGCCGCCCAGCAGGAAGGCTTTGCCCGCGGCCATGCCGAAGGCTTTGCCCAGGGCCAGTCCGAAGTGCGCCGTTTGACCGCGCAGATCGACGGCATCCTGGACAACTTCACCCGCCCGCTGGCCCGACTGGAAAACGAAGTGGTCGGCGCGCTCGGCGAGCTGGCCGTGCGCATCGCCGGTCAGCTGGTCGGGCGTGCCTACCAGGTGGAACCGCAACTGCTGGCCGACCTGGTCGGCGAGGCCGTGGATGCGGTCGGCGGCGCCGGCCGCGAGGTCGAAGTGCGCTTGCACCCGGACGACATCACCGCGCTGCTGCCGCATCTGGCGCCCAGCAGCACCACCCGCGTGGCCCCGGACATGAGCCTGAGCCGCGGCGACCTGCGCGTACATGCCGAAAGCGTGCGCGTGGACGGCACCCTGGAAGCGCGCCTGCGGGCCGCGCTGGAGACAGTCATGCGCAAATCCGGAGCGGGCCTGTGAGCGCCCTGTTCGGCGCCACCCCGGCCGATTGGCTGGATGCACGCAATCTGCGCCTGGCCACCCGGCTGGGTACGCTTGGCCTGGAACCCACCGCCGGCCGCACGTTGATCCGCGAAGGCATCCTGCGCCGCGCCGTCGGCCTGACCCTGGAAGCCACCGGCTGCGAAGCGCCGATGGGCGCCACCTGCAAGGTCGAAGTCGATGGCGGCTGGGTGGATGCCGAAGTGGTCGGCTTTGCCGGCGAACGGACCTATCTGATGCCCAGCGCCGAACTGCACGGCCTGCTGCCCAACGCCCGCGTGGTGCCCTCGCGGCGCCGCGGTGGCGTGGAAGTGGGCGAAGGCCTGCTCGGCCGCGTCATCGACAGCGATGGCACCCCGCTGGACGGCAAGGGCCCGATCCGCGGCGAAGGCAGCGTCAGCATGGCCGGCATGTCGATCAACCCGCTGGCGCGCGAGCCCATCACCACCTCGCTGGATGTGGGCGTGCGCGCCATCAACGCCATGCTGCCGATCGGCCGCGGTCAGCGCGTGGGCCTGTTCGCCGGCTCCGGCGTCGGTAAATCGACGCTGCTGGGCATGATGACCCGCTTCACCTCGGCCGACGTCATCGTGGTCGGCCTGATCGGCGAACGTGGCCGCGAAGTGCGCGATTTCGTCGAAACCACCCTGGGCGAAGAAGGCCTGCGCCGCGCCGTGGTCGTGGCCGCCCCGGCCGACCGCCCGCCGCTGGCGCGCCTGCACGGCGCCTACCGCGCCACGGCGATTGCCGAATGGTTCCGCGACCAGGGCTTGAACGTGTTGTTGCTGATGGATTCGCTGACCCGCTTCGCCCAGGCGCAGCGCGAGATCGGCCTGTCGGTCGGCGAGCCGCCCACCACCCGCGGCTACCCGCCGTCGGTGTTCGCCAAATTGCCGGCGCTGGTGGAACGTGCCGGCAACGGCGCCAAGGGCCGCGGCTCGATTACTGCCTTCTACACCGTGCTGACCGAGGGCGACGACCCGCAGGACCCGATTGCCGACGCCGCCCGCGCCATTCTGGACGGCCATATCCTGCTCTCGCGTCGGGTTGCCGACAGCGGCCTGTACCCGGCCATCGACCTGGAATCGTCGGTCAGCCGCGTGGTGCAGGACATCGCCGACGAACCCTGGCGCCTGCGTATCCGCAAGCTCAAGCGCCTGCTCTCTGCCTACACCGCCAACCGCGACCTGATCGCCATCGGCGCCTACCAGCGCGGCAGCGACCCGGCCACCGACGAAGCATTGGCGCGCTGGCCGGAGATCGTCGAATTCCTTGGCCAGGACGTCCACAAGGCATCGCTGCTGAGCGATAGCCTGTCCGCGCTGCAGCAGCTGGTGGAACCCGAGAACTAATCCATGATGCAGTCCAAGCGAATCGATCCCCTGCTACGGCGGGCACAGGAACAGGAAGACAAGGTCGCCCGCGATCTGGCCGAGCGCCAGCGCACCCTGGAGACCCATCAGTCGCGCCTGGAAGAACTGCGCCGCTACGCCGAGGAATACGCCAACAGCCAGCTGGCCGGCACCAGTGCGGTGGCGCTGAGTAACCGCCGCGCCTTTCTGGATCGGCTCGACAGCGCCGTGCTGCAGCAGGCCCAGACCGTGGAAAGCAATATCGCCAAGGTCGAATCCGAGCGCACCCGCCTGCTGCTGGCCAGCCGCGAGAAGCAGGTGCTGGAGCAACTGGCCGCCAGCTACCGCGCCCAGGAAAACAAGGTGATCGAACGTCGCGACCAGCGCGAGATGGACGATCTTGGCGCACGCCGCTCGCGCCTGGCGCGGGCCGAAGATACTCACGGAGACTCCGTATGAACCCCCTGTCCGCGTTTGCCGCCGGCCTTGGCGCGCTTGCCAGCACCGGCAAGAAGTCCAGCTACAGCGACCCGTCGTCCGAGCAGGACCCGGCGCAGGACCAGTTTGCGCGCATGCTCAATCCGGCCAATACGCCCAACCACGCTCCGCAGCAGGCGCCAGAGCGCGTACCGGCCAAGCAGTCCGCGGCCAAATCCAGCCAGCCCGACAAGAACCGCGGCGACGACGAACAGAACGATGACGCGCCCGGCGATGCGACCAAGCGCCCGCGCGCCCAGGATGGCGATACCAAGTCTGCCCAGCCCGCCAAGGAACCGACGGCCAAGGACAGCACTACCGCCACCGCGACCGGCAAGAGCGCAACCGCCAGCAAGGACAGCAAGGACGCCCCCACCGATGCTGCCACGCCGACCGAGGCCGGCTGGCCGCCAGCGGGGCTGGGCGGTTTTGGCATGAGCCTGCTGGCCCAGGCGGTACCGGGCGGCGATGTGCTCGCCGCCGCTGCCGCCGCACTGGCCGCCAGTATGGCCAATGCGGCCGGCGCCACGCCAACCGCAACCGCACTGCCGACCGACGCCACCGCACCCACAGCCACTGCTGCCGCAACCGCCACGAGCGCCCTGCCCGCCCTGGGTGCGCTCGCGCCGGCTGCCGCCGCAGGCGCCAAGCCCACCTCGACCACGGCAGTCAGCGGCGATGCGCAAGCCGCCGCGCTGATGAGCATGGCGGTCAAGGCGCTGGACCCGGCCGACGACACCGCCGCAACGGACGCGCCGGATGCCCCGGCGTTTGTGTTGCCGACCGCCGCGCCTACGCTCACCCGCTTGCAGGACCCGGCGCCGATCTTCGCCGCCTCGCCCACCCCGACCCCGGAGATGGGCAGCGACACCTTCGACGATGCCATCGGCGCCCGCCTGAGCTGGCTGGCCGACCAAAAGATCGGCCACGCGCACATCAAGGTTACCCCGAACGAGATGGGCCCGGTCGAGGTGCGTCTGCATCTGGACGGCGACAAGGTCAACGCCAGCTTCACCGCCGCCAACGCCGACACCCGTCAGGCCTTGGAACAGAGCCTGCCGCGGCTGCGCGAAATGCTCGGCCAGAACGGTTTCCAGCTGGGCCAGGCTGATGTCAGCCAGCAACAGCAGAGCCAGACCGGCAACCGCAACGGCGGTGGGCGCGATGGAAACGGCCTCACCCTGGACGACAGCCCGCCCGTCGGAATTCCGTCGGTGGTGTTACGCCAGCGTGGATTGCTGGACGCCTACGCCTGAGCCACCGCGCCGGATTAGCCCGGCGCGCTGCACAAACGCGCGTCGCACCGACGCTGCGGCCATCCCAATCCCCACGCGACGCAAGGCTCGCGGGGGGTTTTGTGCGCGCGCGCCTGCAGCGCCAGGAAACCGTCGCGGTTTTGGCATGCCAATTGCATCCCTTGGATGAGCATTCTCCTGGAGCAGAACGTGGCAGCGGCCAAGAAACCTGAAAAGACCGAAAAGACCGAAGAGAAAGACGAGAAGAAGAAAGGCGGCAAAAAGCCTCTTCTGCTGATCGCCATCGGCGTGGTCGTGCTGGCAGCGGCCGGCGGCGGCGCGTGGTTCTTTCTGGGCCACAAGGGCGATGAAAAAGGCGGCAAGCACGCCGCGCCCAAGGTCGCCGAAGTGCCCAAGCCGGCACAGTATTTTCCGATGGACCCGGCGATCGTGGTCAACCTGGCCGACCCCGGCGACGGCCCGCAGTACCTGCAGGTCGAAGTGCAGCTGGTCACCCGCGACCCGGAAGAACTCAAGCTCATCACCGAAAACGCGCCGGCCATCCGCGCACACCTGTTGATGCTGCTGTCGCAGACCAAGGCCACCGATGTGGCCGATCTGCCCGGCAAGCAGAAGCTGCAGAAGGCCGCGCTGACCGAAGCGCAAAAGGTCATGACCAGCGAAACCGGCAAGAAGTGCGTCGAAGAATTGCTGTTCACCAGTTTCGTTACCCAGTAAGGCCTGCCCATGAGCGTCAGTGATCTGCTTTCCCAGGACGAGATCGATGCCCTGCTGCATGGCGTGGATTCCGGTGCGGTCAATACCGAGCCGGAGCCGTTGCCCGGCGAGGCGCGGCAATACGATCTGTCCAGCCAGGACCGCATCATCCGTGGGCGCATGCCGACCCTGGAGATGGTCAACGAGCGCTTTGCGCGGCTATGGCGCATCGGCCTGTTCAACCTGATCCGGCGCTCGGCCGACCTGTCGGTGCGCGGCATCGACCTGGTCAAGTTCAACGAGTACATGCACTCGCTGTACGTGCCGACCAACCTCAACCTGATCCGCTTCAAACCGCTGCGCGGCACCGGCCTGATCGTGTTCGAACCCACGCTGGTGTTCACCGTGGTGGATAACTTCTTCGGTGGCGATGGCCGCTTCCACACCCGCATCGAGGGCCGCGAATTCACCGCCACCGAGATGCGCGTGATCCAGCTGATGCTCAAGCAGACCTTTGCCGATCTGAAGGAAGCCTGGGCGCCGGTGATGGAGGTGGACTTCGAGTACATCAACTCCGAGATCAACCCGCACTTCGCCAACATCGTCACCCCGCGCGAGTACGTGGTGGTGTGCCGCTTCCATGTGGAGCTGGAAGGCGGCGGTGGCGAGATCCACATCACCCTGCCGTATTCGATGCTGGAACCGATCCGCGAGCTGCTCGATGCCGGCATCCAGAGCGACCGCAACGACCGCGACGACTCCTGGAACGTGATGCTGCGCGAGCAGCTCAACACCGCCGAGGTGACGCTGTCGAGCGTGCTGGCCAGCAAGCGCATGAGCCTGCGCCAGCTCACCGGTTTGAAGGTCGGCGACATCTTGCCGATCGATCTACCCGCACAGGTACCGCTGTGCGTGGAAGAAATCCCCATGTTCACCGGCGAATTCGGGGTCTCCAACGGCAACAACGCCGTGAAGATCACTGCCGTCCGCCCGCCCGGCGTGCAAGCCCCGCGTGCCGTTCCATCCCAGGACCCCAGCAAATGATGAACTCCGACATCCTCGACGCCGCGCCCGCCACTTTCGACAACCTGCAGGCCGAGCACGACCACAACGCCACCGACCTCAATCTGGACGTCATCCTGGACGTGCCGGTGACGCTGTCGCTGGAAGTGGGCCGCGCCCGCATCCCGATCCGCAACCTGCTGCAGCTCAATCAGGGCTCGGTGGTGGAACTGGAACGCGGCGCCGGCGAACCGCTGGACGTGTACGTCAACGGCACCCTGATCGCGCATGGCGAAGTGGTGGTGATCAACGACCGCTTCGGCATCCGCCTGACCGACGTGGTCAGCCCCAGCGAACGGATCCGGAGGCTGCGGTGATCGGCCTGCTGGCTGCCGCCGCGCCCGTCGCGGCCAAGGCCACCCAGGTCGGCGCGCACGCGCCATCCTCGCCCAGCCTGTTTGGCGCGGTCTTTGCATTGCTGTTGGTGCTCGCGCTGATCGTCGGCCTTGGCTGGTTGCTCAAGCGCATGCCCGGCAGCGGTTTCCGCAACAGCGAGGGCCTGCGCGTGGTGACCAGCCTGGCGGTGGGTGCCAAGGAACGCGTGGTGGTGGTGGAGGTGAACGGCCAGCAGCTGCTGCTGGGTGTCACCGCCGGCGGCATCAGCACCTTGCACACCTTGCCCGAACCGCTGCCGCCCACGCCTGCACCCACCCTGCCCAATTTCAAGCAACTCCCCAATTTCGCCCAGCTGCTCGCTCAGAAGCTGCGCAAGGATCCGTGACATGTTCAGTTGTTGGAATCGCTGGGGGCGCAGCCTCCGCCTGATCTTGATCCTGCTGGTGATGAGCTGCCCGCTGCTGGCCGCCGCCACACCGGCCGCATTGCCGTCGATGGCGCAGGCCGCCGCGCCCGCTGCCGCACCGGCGGCGGTGCCGCCCGGCTCCAACCAGTTGCCGACTCTGCCGAACGTGAGCGTCGGCCGTATCGGCGACCAGCCGGTGAGCCTGCCGCTGCAAACCTTGCTGCTGATGACGGCGATCACCCTGCTGCCGTCGATGCTGCTGGTGCTCACCGCCTTTACCCGCATCACCATCGTGCTGGGCCTGCTGCGCCAGGCACTGGGTACCGGCCAGACCCCGTCCAATCAGGTGCTGCTGGGCCTGGCAATGTTTCTGACCGCCCTGGTGATGATGCCGGTGTGGCAAAAGATGTGGGGCGCCGGCCTGCAGCCGTACCTCAACAACCAGATCGACTTTTCCACTGCCTGGACGCTGACCACCCAGCCGCTGCGCGCCTTCATGCTGGCGCAGATCCGCGAAACCGATCTGATGACCTTCGCGGGCATGGCCGGCGACGGCAAATACGCCGGCCCGGACGCGGTGCCGTTCCCGGTGCTGGTGGCGTCGTTTGTGACCAGCGAGCTGAAGACGGCATTCGAGATCGGGTTCTTGATCTTCATCCCGTTCGTAATCATCGATCTGGTGGTGGCGAGCGTGTTGATGTCGATGGGCATGATGATGCTGTCGCCGATGTTGATCTCTGCGCCGTTCAAGATTCTGTTGTTCGTGCTGGTGGATGGGTGGGTGTTGGTGGTGGGGACGCTGGCTGCGAGCTTTAATGCGTCGTAGGTGTGGGCGCGCGTTGCGCGCGCGGTAGCACTTCCCCCAGCTGACTTTTGTTAAAGCGCCGGCACAGCACAGCTGTATTACTCAAGCATCTGCGACGCGTTCCGCCTTCCGCCTTTTGCCTTTTCGCTTTGTCTTTGTATTTCGCTCCGGCTTCCCGCTTCTCCGGGGCCCCATACCGCAGCGGCAGGCCATCCGGGTCAAACCCCGCAGGGGCGGCGCGCATGGATGCGCGACGTTTTTCAAAGGGACATGGACGTCCCTTTGAAAAATTCCCGGATGGCATGCGGACCTGGAGCGCGTAGCGCGGAAGGCGCGAGGACGGGGTGTGCTTTCTTTTGGTTACTTTTCTTTGCACAAGCAAAGAAAAGTGACTCGCGCCCGTAGGGCGTGAAAGCCCTCGCTTGACGTTTGAGCTCCATAGAAAGCAAAGACATAAGCACAAGCAAGTGCAGAGCTTTCGGCCCCCTTCGGGGGTCGAGTTACTTTCTTTGCTTGTGCAAAGAAAGTAACCAAAGAAACACACCCCCGTCCTCGCGCCCCTCCGCGCCAAGGCGCTCCGGGTAAGCAAGCCGGGTAGAAATTTTTGTAAGGGACATCCATGTCCCTTACAAAAACGTCGCGCATCCATGCGCGCCGCCCTGCGGGTTGTATCTACCCGGCTTGCGGCTGCGGTATGGGGGATGGGAAGCCAACGGCAAAAGGCGAAGGCGAAGCTCAAAGCCAGAGCCAAAACCAAGCCAAGCCAAGCCAACGCCCAAAGCGACAGCGACAGCGACAGCGACAGCGACAGCGACAGCGACAGCGACAGCGACAGCGACAGCGACAGCGACAGCGACAGCGACAGCGACAGCGGACAGCGACAGCGACAGCGACAGACAGTGCAACACGAGGCAAGTCAGATCGTCGCTCACCTACCAATCCCAAATTCCAAATCCCCACTCCCCGCCCTTTGGCACCGCACTTGCATCAGCACTCCCCATGAGCCCTGAAATCGCCTTGACTGAATTACGTGGTGGCCTGGTCACCGTCCTGTGGATTGCCGGACCGATGTTGCTGGCAGTGTTGGTCGTCGGTGTCGTCATTGGCGTGGTGCAGGCCGCGACCCAATTGAATGAACCCACCATCGGCTTCGTGGCCAAGGCCGTGGCGTTGACCGCGACCCTGTTTGCCACCGGCAGCATGCTGCTGGGGCATCTGGTGGAGTTCACCATTGCGCTGTTCCAGCGCATTCCGCATTTGATCGGTTAGCGGACCAGACCAGATGGATTCCGCTACCCAGATGGTGATCGACGGCCAGCGCGCGTTTGCGATGGTCGGGGCGATTATGTGGACCATGCTGCGCACAGGAGCCTTGCTCACGGCCATGCCGTTGATCGGCACGCGTGCGGTGCCCGGGCGGGTGCGGGTGATGCTGGCCGGAACCTTGTCGATGGTGCTGGCGCCGATCCTGCCGCCGGTGCCGGAGTGGGATGGCTTTACTGCGCAGGCGGTGCTGAGCATCGCGCGTGAGTTGGCCGTGGGCGCCAGCATGGGCTTCATGCTGAAGCTGATCTTCGAGGCGGGCGCGCTGGCCGGCGAGTTGGTGTCGCAGTCCACCGGCCTGTCGTTTGCGCAGATGTCCGACCCGATGCGCGGGGTGACCTCCGGCGTGATCGCGCAGTGGTTCTATATCGGATTCGGCTTGCTGTTCTTTGCGGCCAACGGACACCTGGCGGTGATTTCGCTGCTGGTGGACAGCTACAAGGCGTTGCCGATCGGCACAGCCATTCCCGACGCCCGCGCGTTCGCGGAGGTGGCGCCCACCTTGTTCCTGCAGATCATGCGCGGCGGGCTGACCCTGGCCTTGCCGATGATGGTGGCGATGCTGGCGGTCAACCTGGCCTTCGGTGCCTTGGCCAAGGCGGCGCCGGCATTGAACCCGATGCAACTTGGCTTGCCGTTGACGGTCTTACTGGGGTTGTTCCTGCTGTCCAGCTTTGCAAGCGAGTTCGCGCCACCGGTGCAGCGCATGTTCGATACCGCCTTCGACTCCGCCAGAGAACTGACGGGTTAAGCGTACGGACGCTCAAGTTTTGCACCAGTTCGCCGTCAACGCTGAGGACGATTGGCCCTTTCAATCGCACGCCCCCCCTTTACGCGAAAGCCGATGCCCAACGTGTCTGCGCTGTTCGTTTCACCTGGTGTGCGCGGCAAGGCGCTGCGTCGTCTGGCAGCGCTTTGCCTGCTCGGATGGCTGATCGCAGGCAGTGGATGGGCGAAAACCTATAGCTTTCGCGATTACGCACAGGCCGATGGCTTGCAGGGTATGACCGTCAACAGCCTGCTCGAAGATCGACAGGGTGTGGTCTGGGTCGGCACCGAACTGGCATTGCATCGCTTCGAACGCGAACAATTCATCCCGGTCGGTCAGGAAAGCGGCCTGGACGCGCGCTACATCCGCGCGTTGACGCTGGATGCGCGCGGGCGCTTGTGGGTGGCCAGCGCCAACGGCGTGTTCGTGCGCAATGGCACGACCTTCAGCCCGGTGCTGCATGACGGCGCGCCGATCCGTGCCGACAGCGGCAATGTGATCGCCGCGTACGCGGGCGGCGTGGTGGTGGTCAGCGAAAATCAGCTGTTGCACCTGACGCCGACCAAGCCAGGCGGCTGGAGCGCCCGGGTGCTGCCGTTGCGCCTGGACGACGGCACCACCCTGCCCGCCGGGAAAGCCTTGCTTGCCGATGGCAGCGCGCTGTGGGCCAGTTGCGGAAAACGCGTCTGCCGCATCGATGCCAACGGACGCATCACTCAGTTGGGCGATGCCGACGGTGTGCCGGAACGGCAATGGCGCGCGGTGTTCCGCGACCATCGTGGCGACCTGTGGCTGCGCGGTGGCGGCATGGTGATGTCGCGCGCAGCAGGCGAGCGCGTGTTCCGCGACCATGCGCCTCCAGCCGGCACCAGGTTCGACACCTTGGCTGGCGCAACCACCTTGTCAGAGGATGCGCAGGGCCGCCTGATTACCCGCTCCGACCGCGGAATGGTGCGCTGGGAAGGCGATCACTGGCACTATTTCGGGCACGACCAGGGGCTGTCGATCAGCCCGATGGTGGGCCCCTTGATGATGCAAAGCACCGGCCAGCTATGGATCGGCACGCGCGGGCTGGGGGTGCAGCGCTGGCTGGGCTACGGCAACATCGAGCATTGGGACGAAAGCCAGGGCCTAGCCGAATCGCCGACCTGGGCCATCCAGCGGCTGCCAAGTGGTGAGCTGCTGGTAGGCGGCGATGCCGGCTCCAATGTGCTGGATCCGCGGACCGGGCGCATGCAGCCGTGGACACTCGCCAACGGCGAGCCAATGCTGCAATCGATCTCCATCGCGCTGTCGCCGAAGGATGGCGCGGCCTGGGTGGCGCGCTCGTCGGGCGCCCTCTCCCGTCGCGACCCGCAGACGGGCAAGACCTTCGACATGCTGCAGCTTGGGCTGCCCACCAACAAGCTGTTGTTCGATTCGGGTGGCGTGCTGTGGGTCACCACGCCACGCGGCCTGTACTCCGTCGCGCCGGAGCTGCCGTTGCAGGCCAGACGCGAAGAGGCAGTGCCGGCGGCGTTCGTGGGCGATATCGATGTGGATCTTCAGGGGCGACTGTGGGCCAGTACCCGCAAAGGGCTGTATCGCCAGGAAAAAAATGGCCGCTGGCTGCAGGTGGAGGTGCACGGCAACCTGCCCAACCACGATTACTTCCTGCTGGATTTTTCGGCCGACGGCCAGCTCTGGCTGTCCTTGCGCGACACCGGGCTCTGGCATGGCGCCGTACAGAACGCTGCGACGGTCACGCTGACCGCAGTCAACGACCCGCTGGTGTCGCGCGTGATGCCGTTTATCCTCTCTCATGACAGCAAGGGGCGCTTGTGGCTGGGCAGCAGCCAGGGCCTGGACCTGCTGGAGAATGGGCACTGGTCGCGCACCACGCGTAGCGAGGGCCTGTTGTGGGACGACGTGTCTGCCAATGCGCTGTTCGAGGACGTCGATGGCAGCGTGTGGCTCGGCAGCAGCCGCGGGTTGACCCACCTGATCGATCCGTCACGGGTGTTCGCGTCGCCGCCGCTACGGGTGGAAGTGCTGCGCGTGCGGCGTGGCGAACAGACCCTTGCGGCCGGTGCGCAGGTGCCCTGGTCGCAGGTTCCGCTGGACGTGGATCTGAGCACGCCCGGCGCCGAAGGCGGCCCGGACCGCATCAGCTTCCGCTACCGCGTGGAAGGCCACCAGGCCAGCTGGACCAGCACCTCGCTCAGCCACATCACCTATCCGCTGCTGCCGCCCGGCCGCTATGCGCTGGAGGTGCAGGCGGTGGACGCCGGCCAGCGCAGTGCCAGCCCGATCACACGGTTCGCCTTTGCGCTCAGTCCGCCCTGGTGGCGCAGCATTCCCGCCTTGATCGCCTATGTGCTGCTGGCGATCGCAGCGGTGATTGCGCTGTTGCGCTGGCGCACCGCCAAACTGCTGCGGCGCAAGCGCGAGCTGGAACAACTGGTTGCCGAGCGCACTGCCGAGCTGGAACAGGACAAGCGCGACCTGGAATCGGCACGTGCCGAACTTGCCTTCAAGGCCACCCACGACGAACTCACCGGCCTGCTCAACCGCGCCGGCATCCTTGCCGCGTTACGCAACATGCTGCTGCGGGCCGATGCGACGGCGCGCCCATTGGCAGTGGTGTTGATCGATCTGGATCACTTCAAACTGGTCAACGATCAGCACGGGCATCTGGCCGGCGATGCGGTGCTGGCCGGGGTCGGTCGCCGGCTGGATACGCTGGTGCGTGGCGACGACCGTATCGGCCGCTACGGCGGCGAAGAATTGCTGGCGCTGCTGCCGGGGCTGACGCACGAAGCCACGCACCGACTGGACGCGCTGCATCGTGGTATCTGCGGCGATTACCCCATCAATGGCGGCTGGCTGCACGTCACCTGTTCGATCGGCGTGGCGTGGTTTATGCCCGGCGAAACCCTCGAGCAATTGCTGGCGCGCGCCGATGCCGCGCTGTATAGCGCCAAACGCCGCGGACGCAACTGCATCGATTACGACGCCGGCCACCTTACTGCGCTTGCAGTACCCGACCATCGCGCCGACTGATCGCCGCGCGCGGGCCACCATCGCGCGCGCCATCGCACGTAGATACAGCGATGTTGGCGGTGCATCCGCACCCATCCAGCGAATGCAGCAGCGAATGCCAGCACTACCGCAGCTAAGCGCGGTCGCGGCCGCCGCACTCTCTGGATCGAACACCGGTGTTGGTCGCAGTCTCGGCCGTTCCAGTGCATCCACGCGCAGCAGTGCAGCAGTCGCGCCCGCTCGACCGTGCCGGCATCGATTGCCACGTGACGCACGCTGGCGAGCACGCGTAGCGCGCAACACTCAACCTGTCGATAACACCAAACCGTAGTCTTTGCATGCCACACGCCCCTCCCAGACTGCAGTCGTGCTTGCTGGCAGCTGCACAATGCGCAAGGGTGGTGTCCTAAAGTAAAGCGCGTGAACAGCCGCTAGTCGATATAACGCGGCCTGCTATGGGGGCTGCCAATGGCAAGCGTGAGACACCGCGCGAGGGGCGCGGACCGCACGCACCGATGCGTGGGAGATTGCAACGCTCGTGGGGTTCTTGCACCGCCAAGAGAGGTCGTCAGGCCGAGGGGCATCGTTTGCTGCGATGCTGCTGCTGGCGTTGCTGTCGTTTGCCGATCTGGCCAGCGCACAGAGCGCCAGCATCCGTCGCTATGCCCACGACCAGGGCCTGCTCGGTCTTGCCGGTACTTGCCTGTTGCAGACCCGCAGCACCTTGATGTGGGTGTGCACCGAGAGCGGGCTGTATCGCTACAACGGCCGCATCTTTCAACAGGTGATGCTGGACGGCCTGCGCAACGAACCGATTACTTCGATCAGCGAAGCGCCCGATGGGCGTCTGTGGGTCGCCGGCTTCCAGGCGTTGTTCGTCGGCGACGAGCACGGCTTTCGCAAACTCGCGCGCGATGAAGCCGAGCACCTGCAGGAAGGCCTGCTGCTTGCCAGCCCTGCATGGGGCACGGTGATCGCCAATGGCGGCGAACTGGAAGTGCTGCGCGCACGCAGCAACGGCCGTTGGCATAGCGAGTATCTGCTGGACACCGCCACGCGCGTGCGCCTGCCCGATCTCTCCAAAGTACTGAGCCTGTCGGTGGAAGGCGACACGTTGTGGGTCGGCTGCGGACGCAAGCTGTGCGCCATCGATGCGCAACGCAAGGTACAGGTCTACGGGCCCGACGAGGGCGTGCCGGTCGATCGCTGGTACAGCGTGTTGCGCGACAACGACGGCGGGCTGTGGGCGCGTGGTGCCGGCACCCTGCTCTACCGCGCACCAGGTGCGAGCCGGTTCAGCGTGCGGCCGTTGCCGCTGCTCGACAGCAACACGGTCGGGCAACAGGCGCCGTTGGTGATGGACCGCGAAGGGCGTGTGCTGGTGCGCCGCAACGACGGTCTGGCGCGCTGGGAAAATGGCGCATGGCGCAGCTTCGGCACCGAGAACGGGCTGCCGCCCGGCAGCAGCGACGCGATCGTGGTGGACCGCGACGGCGACGTCTGGATGACCGTGGATGGCGAAGGCCTGGTGCGCTGGGCCGGCTACGAATGGATCGAAAACTGGGACGCCTCGCAAGGGATGCCGGCCCCATCCACCTGGTCCATCGCACGCGATGCGCAGAACGCACTGCTGGTCGGCAACGAGCACGGCGTAGGCCGTCAGGCCCGACCTGGCGAGCGGTTTGTGCCGGCCCTGCCGCAGGCGGGCATCCAGATCGTCGGCTTGGCGCGCACTACCGACGGCAGCGTGTGGACGCTCAATTCTGCCGGCTTCGTGCGCCGCAACTGGCCGGACGGACGCAGCGCCGAGGCCGGCAAACTTCCGCGTACCGGACGGCGCCTTTATAACGACCGTCAAGGGCGCCTGTGGATTCTCACCCTCGGCGGAATGTTCGTGATCGAGCGCCCGCTGGACGGCGGCACCTTGCAGCCTGTCGCCGACATGCCTGCGATCGCCTACACCGATATCCAGCAGACCGCAGACGGCACCCTGTGGGTCTCCAGTGCCAACGGGCTGTTTCGCCTGCAGGGCGAGCGCTGGTCCAAGGTCAAGGTCAAGGTCAACGGCGGCGACTCTGATCCGTGGATCAGCAAGTTCCACATCAGCGACAGCGGCGAGGTGTGGCTGGCGTTTTATCGCCCTGGCCTGTGGCACGGCATGTTGCTCGGCGATGGTCTGGACCTGCAGGCGATCAACGACGAAGCGCTGCGCGACGCGGGTGTGTACCTGATGCGCAGCGACAGCCTGGGCCGGGTGTGGGTGGGCCACGCACGCGGCGTGGAGGTCTATAACGGCGAGCGCTGGGCGCATCTGTCGCAGTCGCAGGGCCTGATCTGGGACGACATCTCCGAAGCCGCATTCTTTGAAGATCCCGACGGCTCGGTGTGGATCGGCACCGCGCGCGGTGTCAGCCACCTGGCGGATCCGGCGCGCCTGTTCGACGAGCGCCAGCCCAGCGTGCGCATCGACAGCGTCAGCCGCGGCGGCGTGCCGATACGCGCCGGGCAACTGCTGGCCTGGAGCGACACGCCGTTGCATATCGAGCTGTCGACGATGGAGGTCTACGACGACCCGAGCCGGCTGACCGTGCGCTATCGCGTGCGTGGCCTGCATAACGAATGGATCGAGAGCGACGATCTGTCGATCGACCAACCGCCGCTGCCGTCCGGGCATTTCCGCCTGCAGGTGCAGCTGCTGGACCGCTATCGGCGCACCGCATCGCCGGTAGTGGATCTGGCATTTGCAGTAGCGCCGTTGTGGTGGCGCAGCCCGCCGGCGATTGCGCTGTATGTCTTGATCGGCGGCGGACTGCTGATCGGCCTGTGGAGCTGGCGGCACCGCCATCTGGTGGCGCGCGAGCGCATGTTGGCCGAGCTGGTAGCCGAACGCACCTATCAACTGGAGCGCGAAAAACGCGACCTGGAAAGCGCCCGCGCGGCGTTGGCTTTGAAGGCCAGCCACGACGCGCTCACCGGCCTGCTCAACCGCTCCGGCATTCTCGACGCGATGACCGAAGAGCTGCAGGCCTGCGCGCATGCCGAGCACGCGTTGGCGGTGGTGCTGATCGATCTGGATCACTTCAAGCAGGTCAACGACGAACACGGCCATCTGGCTGGCGACGCGGTGCTGGCCAAGGTGGGCGCACGGCTCACCGCCTGCCTGCGCGACTCGGACAAGGTGGGCCGCTACGGTGGCGAAGAACTGTTGTTGCTGCTGCCCGGCATGACCCGTCAGAGCCAGCACCGGCTGCGCGCCATCCACGAGGCGATCAGCCTGCCGCTGTACGACGTCGGTGCCGCGCGGCCGCTGCAGGTGACCTGCTCGATCGGCGTGGCGTGGTTTCGCATCGGCGACACCGCCGCCACGCTGCTGGCACGTGCGGACGAGGCCTTGTATCGGGCCAAGGGCCACGGCCGCAATCGCATCGAACCGGAAGAACCCGAGGTTTCGGTCGCCTGATCCACTGCGTTGCGCCATTGCGTGCTCAAGAACGCGCGCAGCGGGTCGCTAGCTCCTTGAGCAAGCGCGTCTTTCGACGTCGGAACTGGATGGGTGGTCGCAACCTACAACCTTGGCATGGTGCTGTTGTCGCTGGTGGTGGCCGTGTTGGCCTCCTACACCGCGCTGCATCTGGCCGCCCGCATGACCGCCAGCCGTGGTGGCATCGCCGCCGCATGGCTGGTGGGCGGAGCCATCGCGATGGGCATCGGCATCTGGTCGATGCACTTCGTCGGCATGCTGGCCTTCCAGCTGCCGATTCCGCTGGGCTACGACGTGGCGCTGACCGCCTACTCGATGCTGGCGGCCATCCTGGCCTCGGCGCTAGCGCTGTGGCTGACCTCGCAACCGCAACTGCCGTGGCCGCGGCTGGGCCTGGGTGCGGTGCTGATGGGGTTGGGCATCGCACTGATGCACTACATCGGCATGAGCGCGCTGCGCATGTCGCCTGCCATTACCTATGACCCGGTGCTGTTCGCGCTGTCGGTGGCGATCGCCATCGGTGCGTCTGCCGCCGCGCTGTGGATCGCGTTCCGGTTGCGTCACGATGGCCGCCGCTACAGCCTGCGCCTGATCGCCGCCTTGATCATGGGCGTGGCGATCGTCGGCATGCATTACACCGGCATGGCTGCCGCACAATTCGCACCTGGCAGCATCTGCGGCGCGGCCGCCGGGGCGCACCTGCCGTTGTCGTGGCTGACCGCGGTGGTGGTGGCGGTCACGTTGGGCCTGCTGATCCTGGCGCTGGTGATCTCGGTGCTGTCGCGCCGCCATCAGCAGCACACCGAAGTGCTGGCGCAATCGCTGGCGCAGGCCAACGCCGATCTGGCGCTGGCCGCCCTGCACGACCCGCTCACCCGCCTGCCCAACCGGGTGCTGCTGCACGAGCACGTGCTGCAGAACATCGAGCGCGCGCAACGCGATGGGCAGCGCTTTGCGGTGATGCTGATCAATCTGGACGGCTTCAAGGTGGTCAACGACGGCTACGGCCACCGGGTCGGCGATCAATTGCTGGTGGTGGTGGCCGAACGCCTGAGCGCGCATCGGCGTGCGCACGGCAGCCTGGCGCGGCTGGGCGCGGATGAGTTCGTGCTGGTGGCCGATATCGCCGACCCGGAAGATGCGGCGGCCATCGCCGGGCATCTGGTGCAGGCGTTGGCGGTGCCGTTTCTGGTCGGCGATCAAGAGCTGCGCCTGAGCAGCAGCATCGGGATTGCACTGTATCCGGAAGATGCCGGCAGCGAGCACCAGCTGATGACGCACGCCGATGCGGCGATGGGCCATGCCAAGCAGGCCGGGCGCAATCGCTACCGCTTCTTCGAGCGCGCGATGACCGACACCACCCGCGAGCGCCTGCAACTGCTGCAGGATCTGCCGCGCGCGCTGGAATCGGGCCAGTTCGTGCTGCACTACCAGCCCAAATACTGCGCCGACGACGGCCGCCCGATCGGCGCCGAGGCGCTGATCCGCTGGCAGCATCCAGAACGCGGCCTGGTGCCGCCGGACAGCTTCATTCCGCTGGCCGAACGCAGCGGCATGATCGGCCCGCTCGGCAGCTGGGTGCTGCAGCAGGCGTGCCGGCAGATGCGCGCATGGCGCGACGACGGCCACGGCGACTGGCGGGTGGCGGTGAACCTGTCGGCCACCCAGCTCGCCTCGCCCAGCCTGCTCGACGAAGTGGCCACCACCCTGGCCGAGCATGCGATCGCCCCCGGCCAGCTCACCCTGGAAATCACCGAAACCATGGCCATGCGCGATGCCGAGGCCTGCCTGCGCACGCTTGGCCAGCTCAATGCACTGGGCGTGCGCATCGCCATCGACGATTTCGGCACCGGTTATTCCAACCTGCTCTACCTGCGCAAGCTGC
This sequence comes from Xanthomonas sp. Leaf148, assembly GCF_001423585.1. GTDB lineage: Bacteria > Pseudomonadota > Gammaproteobacteria > Xanthomonadales > Xanthomonadaceae > Xanthomonas. The sequence continues at coordinate 260,493 of NZ_LMOP01000013.1, forward strand.
CCGCGCACGAGCTCAAGATCGATCGCAGCTTCGTGCAGGCCATGGACAGCGGCGCCGAAGATATCGCCATCGTCGCCGCCGTCGTGGCGCTGGCCCACACCATGCGCTTGCAGGTGGTGGCCGAGGGCGTGGAAACCGCCGCCCAGCGCAACACCCTGGAACGGCTGGGCTGCGACCAGCTGCAGGGCTATCTGCTGGGCCGGCCAATGGAAGCCGACCGCTTCATTGCAGTGGTCGTCGCCCAACGCGACGGCCCGCGTCGCCTGGCCAGCTGAGCAACAAACGACCTCGAACGACTCTCGGCCCAGCCTTCATGCTCAACGACTCCCAGCCAGGCCGAGCACCAGCCTGGACGTGGAGCGGCTGACAGCACGTAGCGAGCGTTTGCCGGGCAGTGAGCGCAGTGGCGTTGTCGGCCGCATCCTGCGGTCACAGGCCCAGGCCAAGCGCCGAGTAGGTCGAGTGCGCAGTGCCCTCGCCGCTCGCGGGACACGCCGTGAACCCGTCCCTGGGGGCTCGATGGCGGCATCCATGCCGCAAGCGGCGAGGACACCGCGCCAGACAGCCGGCTGGTGACTTTGAAGAATAGAAGGCACTGCGCCAGACCGTTGCTGGTTAAGTGGTGAAAGCTCTGCACAGCGACTAGCGTGACTGGTCCTTGCCCGCTCACCGTCGCGGGACCCTTGGCGGCATGGATGCCACCAAGGAGCTTGGAGCAGCTAACAAAACGACTGTGCAGCCGCCAGGCGGGCGCGGCCGGTGCTCGGAATCGGCATGTACCACCCGTACACTCCGGTTCCTCCGCGCCGTCCACACCCACCTGACGACCTCTTACATGGACGTACTTGCAAAGTGTCCTGCGATAGTGGGCAGGCAAGGACACTGCAGCCAAGTAGCAGATCAGCCGGCCTGCACTAGAGTGACGTCACGCAGTTTTGTTAGCCGCGCTTTTGTAGACCGACGGGCTGCCCTCGCCCCTCACCGTCGCCACACCCCTCCAGCAGCTCAACGCGCGGCCACAGCTTTTCCGATTCCCCAATCCCGATTCCCGCTCCGAAACTGGAACGCCGCTTGCATGAGACCAGGCTGATCCCCCACCGGCACCTTCATGTCCGAGTCCGACGACGGCGGCGAGCGTACAGAGCTTCCCACCGAAAAACGCCTGCGCGAGGCGCGTGAGCAGGGCAACATCCCGCAATCGCGGGAGTTGTCCACTGCCGCGGTGTTCGGCGCAGGCGTGTTCGGGTTGATGGCATTGGCCGGCGGCATCGGCGATGGCGCGGCGGTGTGGATGAAGACCGCGCTCAGCCCCGACCCGAGGATGCGCGAGAACCCGATGGCGCTATTTGGCCACTTCGGCGACCTGCTGATGCAGCTGCTGTGGGTGATGCTGCCGCTGATCGGGATCTGCCTGCTGGCCGGGCTGGCCGGCCCGCTGCTGATGAGCGGCCTGCATTTTTCCAGCAAGGCCATCATGCCCGACCTCACCAAGCTCAACCCGGCCAGCGGGATCAAGCGCATGTGGGGCAGCAACAGCCTGGCCGAGCTGGTCAAGTCGATCCTGCGCCTGCTGTTCGTCGGTCTGGCGGCCTGGCTGTGCATCTCCAAGAACCTGCACGGCCTGCGCTCGCTGGTGAACCAGCCGCTGGAACAGGCCATCAGCAACGGCCTGCACTTCACTAAGAGCCTGCTGTTCTACACCGCCGGCGCGCTGGTGCTGCTGGCCGCCATCGACGCGCCCTACCAGAAGTGGAACTGGATGCGGAAGCTCAAGATGACGCGCGAAGAGATCAAGCGCGAGATGAAAGAAAGCGAGGGCAGCCCCGAAGTGAAGGGCCGCATCCGCCAGATGCAGATGCAGATGTCGCAGCGCCAGATGATGGAAGCGGTGCCCAAGGCCGACGTGGTGCTGATGAACCCGACCCACTACGCGGTGGCGCTCAAGTACGAAGGCGGCAAGATGCGCGCCCCGATCGTGGTGGCCAAAGGCGTGGACGAAATGGCCTTCCGCATCCGCGAAGCCTGCGAACAACACCGGGTGGCGATCGTCACCGCACCGCCTTTGGCACGCGCCTTGTATAGGGAAGCTCAAATCGGCAAGGAAATTCCCGTGAGACTCTATTCGGTCGTGGCCCAGGTGCTCTCCTACGTCTACCAGTTGCGCGGTTGGAACGGCGGCCCGATGCCGGAATTGCCCTCGCTGGACGTGGATGAGTTCGGCAAGGGAGCCAGCGCATGAGCGCCCAACCCACCCCGCTGAATGCCCGTCGCGTCATGGAATTGCTGCGCAACGGCCTGGGCGCCCCGCTGGCGCTGATGGCCATGCTGGCCATGCTAATGGTGCCGCTGGCCGCACCGGTGCTGGATGCGCTGTTCACCTTCAACATCGCCATCTCGCTGATGGTGCTGCTGGCGGTGATCTACGTGCAGCGCCCGCTGGAATTCACCATTTTCCCGATCGTGCTGCTGATGACCACGATGCTGCGGCTGGCGCTGAACGTCGCCTCCAGCCGCGTGATCCTGATCAACGGCCAGGACGGCCACGCCGCGGCCGGCAAGGTGATCGAGGCCTTCGGCCAGTTCGTGATCGGCGGCAACTATGCCGTGGGTATCGTGGTGTTCGCGATCCTGACCATCATCAACTTCGTGGTCATCACCAAGGGTGCCGGGCGCGTGTCGGAAGTGACCGCCCGCTTCATCCTGGACGCCATGCCCGGCAAACAGATGGCCATCGACGCCGACCTCAACGCCGGTTTGCTGACGCGTGAGGAAGCCAAGGCTCGCCGCGAAGAAGTCCGCGAAGAAGCCGACTTCTACGGCGCAATGGACGGTGCCAACAAGTTCATCCGCGGCGACGCCATCGCCGCCATCATGATTTTGTTCATCAACCTCATCGGCGGCATGGCGGTGGGCATGTTCCAGCACGACATGAGCTTCGTGGATGCCGCGTCCACCTACACCCTGCTGTCGATCGGCGATGGTCTGGTGGCGCAGCTGCCGGCCCTGTTGGTGTCGTCTTCGGTCGCCTTGCTGGTGACCCGCGCCTCGCGTGCGCAGGACATGCGCGGCGCCATGATCAGCCAGGTGTTCGGCCAGCACCGCGCACTCGCGGTGGCCGCCGCCATCCTGGGCCTGGTCGGCCTGGTGCCGGGCATGCCGAACGTCGCGTTTTTGACGCTCGGCCTGATCCTGGGCGTGATCGCCTGGAAAATGTACAAGCGCAGCCTGGTGGTCGCCCCGACCGGCGACCCCGCCAGCGACCCCAAGGCCGCCGCCGCAGCCGCCACCGCGCAGGCCAGCGCCGAACTGAGCTGGGACGAACTGCGCCCGATCGACCCGCTGGGCCTGGAAGTGGGCTACCGGCTGATCCCGCTGGTGGACAAGCACCAGGGCGGCGAATTGATGGCGCGCATCAAGGGCGTGCGCCGCAAGCTCACCCAGGACATCGGTTTCCTGGTGCCGCCGGTGCATATCCGCGACAACCTGGAACTGTCGGCCAACGCCTATCGTCTGCTGGTGCATGGCGTGCCGGTGGCCACCGCCGAGATCTATCCCGACCGCGAGCTGGCGCTGGACCCGGGCGGTGCGCTCGGCCAGCTGGACGGCATTCCCGGCAAGGACCCGGCGTTCGGCCTGGATGCCACCTGGATCCAGCCGCATCAGCGCTCCTACGCCGAATCGATGGGCTACACCGTGGTCGACCCGGCTACCGTGGTGGCCACGCATCTGTCGCACCTGATCCGCGAACACGCCCCGGAACTGCTCGGCCACGAAGAAGTGCAGCAGTTGCTGGCCACCCTGGCCAAGACCGCGCCGAAGATGGTCGAAGACCTCACCCCGAAGGCGTTGCCGCTGTCGGTGGTGGTGCGCGTGCTGCAGAACTTGCTGATCGAGCGGATCCCGGTGCGTCAACTGCGCAAGATCGTCGAAGCGCTGGTCGAGCACGCCCCGCAGAGCCAGGACCCGGCCACCCTCACCGCCGCGGTACGCACCTCGCTGGGCCGCTTCATCGTGCAGGAGATCGCCGGCATGTCCGCCGAACTGCCGGTATTCACTCTGGCCCCGCAGCTGGAGCGCGTGTTGCAGGAATCCACCCACGGCAACGGCGTGGCGCTGGAGCCCGGCCTGGCCGAGCGCCTGCACCAGAGCCTGGCCGATTGCGTCGGCAAGCAGGAAGCCCGCAACGAACCGGCCGTGGTCCTGGTACCCGGCACGGTCCGCGCCGCCCTGGCCCGCCTGGTCCGCCACAGCGTCCCCAGCCTGTCGGTGCTGGCGTATAGCGAAGTGCCGGAAGACAAACGCCTGAAGCTGGTCGGCACCATTAGCTGAGTCGAAAGCACATCGTAGTCCCCCCATTCCGTAGGCGCGCACCCGGGCGCGACAGCGTTACCGGGACAGCCCCGTCGCGCCCAGGTGCGCTCCTACGGCGCACTGGGTAATCCGACAACGCGGGCGAGCTTTGATCCAGAAGGGTTAACCGCTGGGATGCGAAATCCCAAGAAGACAGCACAGCTCGAACTGGACAACCTCGCCGACACCGCTTGTGTAGGAGCGCACCCGGGCGCGACAGCTTTACCGGGAAAGCCCTATCGCGCCCAGGTGCGCTCCTACGATGCAGCGTGCACCCTGACCAGGCGCCGTTGGCCCCGCTCTGCATGCTCAACCGCGGCAACGGGCGATGTCTCGGACGACGACCTACCGCCGACCAAGCAACATCGTCGCCCCCCTTTCCGTAGGAGCGCACCCGGGCGCGACGGCTTTACCGGGACAACCCCATCGCGCCCAGGTGCGCTCCTACGACTGCAGCAGCGCTCCGGTACAGCTCGACGGCCTCCATCGCGTCCTCCAGCAATCGCTGCAGGGCGGCCATCAACCGCCAATGCCAGGCGCCGGAAATCCGCCACTCGGCAAAACCCCCAATCGATTGCATGCCACCGACCCTGGCAAGCATGACGAGCACGACGCTGTCGCGGTTCGCGCGGGCATTCAATGCGCTCCAAGACACGCGACCTGCGCTGCCGTCCAGCATAGGGACGCCGTCACACCGGCACCCAATGCCGTCGAAAACTTCAATCAGAACATTCACTTAGCGCGGCAAGCCCGGCTCGGCATCAGTACCCAGCCTCCTCCGCGCGCCCCCGCACCCACTCGCCAAAAACCCAGCACCGCCGTTTTGGCACGCCGCGTGCATTAGCTCTGGCGAGACCGCAGACAGCACCACCGCTGCGGGGCGGATGGCAGGACTTGGAACAACCGAACGGGACAGGCAACTCATGACGCTGGCAACACACCCACATTCATCGCGCACCCGTCCGGCGTCCGGCGGGTCCCGTTCCTGGAGGCACGTGGCATGAAGATCAAACGCTTTGTCGCCCCGGACATGCGCACCGCATTCCGCATGGTGCGTGAAGAGCACGGCCCGGATGCAGTGATCCTGTCCAACCGTCGTACCGCTGAAGGCATCGAGATCGTCGCTGCCAGCAACTACGACGAAGAACTCGTGCAGCGTGCGCTGGAAACCGCACGCTCCGATGCGCCGATCACCCATACCGCTCCGCAGCAGCAGGCGCCCGTGCAACAGGCTCCGGTGCAGGCCGCTGCCCGCCCCGCCGCTCCGGTGCATGCCCCGCTCAAGCCGGCCGCCGAGAACGGCATGAGCCACCGCCAGCGTGTTGCCAGCGCCGCCGAAGAAATGATTGCTGCGATGGCCCTGCGTCAGCCGGTCAGCGTGCCGCGTCAGGCCCCGGTGGCCGCCCCGATCCGCAGCGTGGTGCCGATGCCGGCCGTGCAGGATGTCGCCGCCCCGGTGGTGCAGCGTCAGGAACACGCGCTGTCGGCCGTGCCGGAACAGCTGTTCGCCGACTTTTTGACTACCGCCCCGGTGCAGCGCCCCGCCGTACAGGCCGCTCCGGTACAGGCACCGACCCCGGTCGTTGCCGCAGCCCTCGCCGCCCCGGCTTACGCCGCGCATGGGCAGGACGACGATGCATTCGACGACGAAGCCGACTTCGACCTGGACGACGCGCTGCCGCAGATCCTGCCGCCAGCCGCGTTGCCGCCGATCGTCGTCGCCCCCGCCGCGCTGGCCGCGGTGCCGGTGGCCGCCGCGCCGCTCCCGCAGAACGACGAAGAACTCAAGCAGCTGCGTGGCGAACTGGCGCTGATGCGTCAGATGATCGAGCGCGAAATGAACCGCCTCACCGACGAGCGCCTGCGTGGCTCCCCGGTGCGTGCGCAGGCGCTGGAGCTGATGGACGACTACGGCTTCGATGCCGGCCTGACCCGCGACGTCGCCATGCAGATCCCGGCCGATACCGAATTGCACCGCGGCCGCGGGCTGATGCTGGGCCTGTTGTCCAAGCGCCTGCCGGTGGCCCCGATCGACCCGCTGGAACGCGGCGGCGTGATCGCCCTGGTCGGCCCGACCGGTGCCGGCAAGACCACCACCATCGCCAAGCTGGCGCAGCGCTTCGCCGCCCAGCACGCCCCGCGCGACGTAGCCCTGGTCACCACCGACACCTTGCGCGTCGGTGGCCGCGAGCAGCTGCACAGCTACGGCCGCCAGCTCGGCATCGCCGTGCACGAGGCCGACAGCGCCGAAAGCCTGCTCGCGCTGCTGGATCGCCTGCGCGACTACAAGCTGGTGCTGATCGACACCGCCGGCATGGGTCAGCGCGACCGCGCCCTGGCTGCCCAGCTGAACTGGCTGCGCGCCGCCCAGCAGGTCACCTCGCTGCTGGTACTGCCCGCCAACTCCCATTTTGCCGACCTCGACGAGGTCGTGCGCCGCTTCGCCCACGCCAAACCCCAAGGCGTGGTGCTGACCAAACTCGACGAGACCGGCCGCTTCGGCAGCGCCTTGTCGGTGGTGGTCGACCACCAACTGCCCATCACCTGGGTGACTGACGGACAGCGGGTCCCCGACGACCTGCACCGCGCCAATGCCGCCAGTCTCGTTCTTCGTCTTGAAGATTTACGGCGCGCTGCCGATAAGCCCTGTACTCCGGAGCACAACCATGCAGTCGCGTGAATACGCAAAGCTGACCAACGCCTTCCCCCTGACGGCGACCCGTCCCGAGCCCTTGGGCCCGGTGCGCACGATTGCCGTGACCGGTGGCAAGGGCGGCGTGGGCAAAACCAACATCTCCGCCAACCTGGCCGTGGCGCTTGCCGACATGGGCAAACGCACGCTGCTGCTGGACGCCGACCTTGGCCTGGCCAACCTGGATGTGGTCTTGGGACTCTCGCCCAAGTTCACCCTGGCCGACCTGATCGCCGGCCGCTGCACACTCGATGAAGTGATCATCGAAGGTCCCGGCGGCGTGTTGGTGGTCCCGGCCGCCTCCGGTCGCCGCCACATGGCGGAACTGGCTCCGGCCCAGCACATCGGCCTGGTCAATGTGTTCTCCGAACTGGAACGCGACCTGGACGTGATGGTCATCGACACCGCCGCCGGCATCACCGACAGCGTGCTGACCTTCTGCCAGGCCGCCCAGGACACCGTGGTGGTGGTCTGCGACGAGCCGGCCTCGATCACCGACGCCTATGCGCTGATCAAGGTGCTCTCGCGCGAACGCGGCGTGGACCGCCTGCAGATCATCGCCAACATGGTGCGCGACCCCAACGAAGGCCGCCTGCTGTACGACAAGCTCTCGCGCGTCTGCGAAAAGTTCCTTGGCGATGTGTCGCTGAACTATCTCGGCCACGTGCCGCAGGACGACTGGTTGCGCCTGTCGGTACAGCGTCAGCAACCCGTCATCAAGGCGTATCCCGCCAGCCCGTCGGCGCAGGCCATTGCCGAAATCGCACGCCGTACCTCGCGTTGGCAGGCTCCCACCGTGCCGCGCGGCAACGTCGAGTTCTTTGTCGAACGCATCATCCAACGGGGAGTGGCCGCATGAGCACTGCTACCGCAACCACGGCCACCGCGCAGTACCGCGCCGTGCAGCGCAATAACGCCAACGACGTGGTGACCCAGCACGCCGATCTGGTCCGCCGCATCGCCCACCATCTGGCGGCGCGTCTGCCGGCCAGCGTGGAAGTGGACGATTTGATCCAGGCCGGCATGATCGGCCTGATCGAAGCCTCGCGCAGTTACGACTCCGACCAGGGCGCCTCGTTCGAAACCTACGCCTCGATCCGTATCCGCGGCTCGATGATCGACGAAATTCGCCGTGGCGACTGGGTGCCGCGTTCGGTACACCGACGTGCCCGCGACGCCGCCGCCGCAGTGCGCAAGATCGAGCAGAACACCGGCCGCGCCGCCGCCGCCACCGAAGTGGCCGCCGCAATGGAAATGCCGCTGCCCGATTACCTGCGCCTGATGGAAGATGCTGCACGCGGCCAGGTGCTGAGCCTGGAATCGCGCATCGAAGATCACGGCGAGCTGGACACCACCGCCAAGGGTGGCCCCAACCCGCAGCAGATGATGGAGCGTGGCGAATTCGGCCGCGAGCTGGGCAAGGCCATCGGCCAGTTGCCCGAGCGCGAGCAGCTGGTGCTGTCGCTGTACTACGAACAGGAATTGAACCTGAAGGAAATCGGCGCTGTGCTCGGTGTCAGCGAGTCGCGCGTCTGCCAGATCCATGGCCAGGCCGTAGTGCGTTTGCGCGGCCGCCTCAAAGTCTTCGAACTGGCCGACGCCGGTGTCGAAATTGACGACTAATTTTTTCGCGTATTTTTTCGTGTTAGGAGCTTGATGTGAATAAGAACATGCGGATCCTGATCGTGGACGACTTCTCGACGATGCGACGTATCGTCAAGAATCTGTTGGCAGATCTCGGCTTCACCAATACCGCAGAGGCCGAAGACGGCAACAGCGCGCTGGCTGCATTGCGCTCGGGCCCGTTCGATTTCGTGGTGACGGACTGGAATATGCCCGGCATGACCGGCATCGACCTGCTGCGCAACATCCGCGCCGACGCCAAGCTCAAGCACCTGCCGGTGATGATGGTGACCGCCGAGGCCAAGCGCGAGCAGATCATCGAAGCGGCGCAGTGCGGCGTCAACGGCTACATCATCAAGCCGTTCACCGCGCAGACGCTGGAAGAAAAGCTGGGCAAGGTGTTCGAACGTCTGGCGGCGACCGCCTGATGAACGCCACCGTGGAGACCAATGCCGAACGCGCTGCGTTGATCGAGCGTCTGCAAGGTGCGCTTGATGCACTGGAAAGCGGTGACGAAGCTGCGTGGAAGCGCGAGGTCGATCACCTCGCCGCCCTGCGCACGCGTCCGATGATGCAGGGCCTGAGCCGGCTCGCGCGCGAACTTGGGCAGGCGCTGGGCGAGCTGCCCACCGTGCCCGAAGAAGCCGGCGAACTGGACGATGCCTGCTCGCGCCTGGACCACGTGGTGGAAATGACCGAAAAGGCCAGCCATCGCACCCTGGATCTGGTCGAAGAATGCCGCGAGCTGGCCAACAAGCTGCGCGACGGCGGCCTGAATCAGGACCAGGGCGCGCTGATGGACCAGATGCGCCACAACCTCACCGAGCTGTCGCTGGCGCAGAGCTACCAGGACCTCAGCGGGCAGATCATTCGCCGCGTGGCCGGGATCGTGCGCCGCGTGCATGAAGGCTTCGGCGCGCTGGGCCTGCCGCCCAAGAGCACCGAGCCGAAGAAAGACGACGGCGGTCTTGCCGGTCCTGCGGTCAAGGGCCTGGACCGTCACGCGGTGTCGCAAGACGACGCCGACGATTTGCTGTCCGGATTGGGGTTGTAACCATGAGTGCTGTTCCAGACGATATTGCTGCCGATTTCATCGTCGAGGCCCAGGAAATCCTGGATCGCCTCGGCGAACAGCTGGTGTCGCTGGAACAGGCGCCAGACGAAGCCGACCAGCTCAACGCGGTGTTCCGCGGCTTCCACACGCTCAAGGGCGGCGCCGGCTTTCTGGCGATCAAGCCCATGGTGGAGCTGTGCCACGCCGCCGAAGAAACCCTCGGCATGGCGCGCTCGGGCCAGGCGGTGCTGCAGGCGCATCACTTCGATGCCGCGCAGCAGTCGCTGGATTATCTGCAGGCCATGCTGGATGCAATGGGCTCGGGCGAACCCGTGCCGCATGCACCGCCGTCGCTGATCGCACAGTTCGATGCCAAAAGCGGGCCGCCGGCGGTCAAGGCCGCGCCCAAGGCGGCAGCTGCCGCGCCTGCGCACGACGACGGCCATGCCGCGCCGGCACCGGGTGCCAAGGCCGCACCGAAAGCTGGCGCCAAGGGTGGCGCCGAAGCCGAACAGACCGTGCGCGTAGATACCAAGCGCCTGGACGCCATCGTCAATCTGATTGGCGAACTGGTGCTCTCGCGCAACCGGTTGAAGACCTTGCGCACCCGTCTGCGCGACGAAGAACTCGACCGCGCGGTCAGCGTGCTGGATATCGCCACCGCCCGCCTGCAGACCGCGGTCATGCGCACCCGCATGCAGCCGGTGAGCAAGGTGTTCGCGCGCTTCCCCAAGGTGGCCCGCGACGTTGCGCGCACCCTGTCCAAGGAAGTGGAACTGGAACTGGTCGGCGCCGAAACCGAGCTCGATCGTAATCTGGTCGAAGCCCTGGCCGACCCACTGGTGCACCTGGTGCGCAACGCGATCGACCACGGCATCGAATCGCCTGCATTGCGCGAAGCCACCGGCAAACCACGCAGTGGCCATGTGCGCCTGTCTGCGCAGCAGGAAGGCGACTACGTCAGCATCGAAATCCAGGATGACGGCGCCGGCATCGACCCGGAGCGTCTGCGCGAGATCGCCCGCAACAAAGGCCTGATCGATGCCGAAGCCGCTGCGCGTCTGAGCACCGACGAATGCCTGCATCTGATCTTCATGCCGGGCTTTTCGACCAAGGCCGAAGTCACCGACATCTCCGGCCGCGGCGTCGGCATGGACGTGGTGCAGTCGCGTATCCGCGAGTTGAGCGGGCAGATCCAGATCCAGTCCGAACTGGGCCGCGGCAGCCGCTTCATGATTCGCGTGCCGTTGACCCTGGCCATCCTGCCCACGCTCTTGGTGCAGGCCGGCGAAGCTGTGTATGCACTGCCGCTGGCACGTGTGGTGGAAGTGCTGCACGCACCGCAGACCTCGCTGGGCTGGTTCGACGGCCGCGCTGTGCTCGACCGTCGCTCGCACACCTTGCCGCTGATCGACCTGCGCCGCTGGCTGGGCGTGCCCGCCGATCAACCGCCGCTGCTGACCGTGGTGCTGCTGCAGGCCGGCGAAACCCGCTTCGGCCTGGTGGTGGACCAGGTCCGCGGCCGCGAGGAAGTGGTGATCAAACCCCTCCCCCGCGCCCTGCGCGGCCTGCCCGGCTACGCCGGCGCCACCTTGATCGGCGACGGCCGCATGGCGCTGATCCTGGATGTGGATGGATTGCGTTCCAGCGATCATTGATCTTTGAAATCGGGAATCGGGAATCGGGAATCGGGAATCGTCAAGACGATCCTGGTTGCCTGATCTAACGACAACGGCCGCGTACTGCGGCCGTTGTCGTTTCACTACCAGCCTCGCTGCCGATCTACGCTGCTACGCGCGCAGGCATGGGCGGGATGGTTTGGCGACGGCCAGGCTGCCGTGGAACTGACCTGGAACCGTTATTTCTTGTTTCACTACCAGCATCGCTGCCGATCCATGTCGCTACGCGCGCAGGCACGGGCGCGATGGTTTGGCGACGGTCAGGCTGCCGTGGAACTGAACCTGGAACCGTTATTTCGGAACCGTTACTTCACTAGCCCTCAAACCATCCGGTGTTGAGGCGCAATCGACTGCTCTCGCTGTTGCTCCTGCTGCTGGGATTGCTGTTGGCGCTGCGTTTCGCCCAAGGCCTGCAATTGCGCCAAGGATTGCTCGACGGGCTGCGCTATCGCCTCGTTCGTCTTCATATGCGCCATCTTGTGAGCCGGGTCGTTCAACGCGCCTTCGACAACGAAAACATTCTCGCCCTGCTGCACGGACTTGGTGTTCTCGCTCAGCACGACATGATCGATTCGCGACAGTCCGTTTTCTTTGGCCAGATGTGCGCTGCTTGCTGCCAGCCTGGCACTGTTGTCGTCGTACTCTCGACCGAGGCCTTGCTCGAGGCGGCGAACAGCCTCTTCTGCTTGGCGATGGAGCGGATCCTGCGCGGGCGCGGAACCCTGAATATTTCGATAGGTTGGCGCTGCGTTGTGATCGTCTCTATTGAGCTCCGGCGGAAATATACGCGGAGCGATTTGCTGCAACGTTGCAGGATCGATATCTCCCGTAGGGGAGAGGCCACGAGCTTGCTGGTAGTTGATAACAGCCGGCTGCATCGACAGACGGTACACGCCATCCTCCTGAAGCGGCTGGTTATCTGCGCCTCGGAATCCCTCAGCATTCAATGTGCGCTGCACCTGCCGCACGATGTCAGACGATTCGCCTATGCGGATGGTGCCATCGTCCACAATTGGCCTTGGCTCGATGCCACCAATCCGTGTCTGGGCATCAACCGATAGACGTCCGCTCGCGAGGTCTTCCATGTAGTTTTCGGATTGCTGGTAGTAACGCGTATCCATCTCCATATGGACATGCTTGCCGGCGTTAGGCAGCCCCTTGTTGCTCTGCGTACCGAGCGACTGACCGTATTCCACGCTGTCTCCTACCGAAACACCGACTGGATCCAGATGCAAGATGCGCGCGACCAATTCGCCGCCTTTGCGATCGTAGATATCTACGGCACCAAACCGGTCGGCATCAACACGGGCTATGTAGCCTGCAACAGGCGAAGGCACATCAACGGCGCGAACGTTGGCGCCACCTGGCGGGATACGGCTATCTTCAAGCATGAAATCTTTGGTCAATAGCACCTGATCCGCTCCCAGAGCGCTGGAAGGTCCGCCGTCGGTTCTACGCGTCTCCAGCTCCTGAATTTCGCCGCCAATCACACCGTAAGACCGGGTACGCGGGTTTTCGACATTGACAGGAATGCCGTCCACCACTTGAGCACGCGCATTTGCCCCGGGATGATGAGTGACCAAACCCTCGAAATCTTCGACACGCTGATTGCCGAGCCTGGGGCTATGAAACTGTTGCAGCCTGTACGGCGCAGGTTGAACGACATTCCCGTCTTCATCTGCCATGACGTCTCTCCTTGATCATGTAAAACCTTGTTCAATTATTTACACCGACGATACTGCTTGACTGATTCACCGTCGGAAATTACCAGATGCTCGCCCTTCAAAATGTACAAGTCATCAGTTCTTATATCTGGCGCAATATCCGACTTGGCGGAAACAACCCAGGCCTGCGGGCCGGTGGAAACAAGCTTGATTGCTACCGGAACCTCCTCGTGCTCGTACCCACGCAGCCGGGTCTTTTCGATGCGTATGGGCGAATCAGAATCAGGATTCAAGGGTAGCTTGCACGATTGTGGCCCCAGATCCCACATCCCCTGGAGTTCTGTGGGATATGCAATGGAGTGCTGCGCCTTGGTGGCTGACACCGCACTGCAGCTAGGCAATAGAACGGAAAGTGAAAGGAACGCAGTCAACATCCGCATACTTACCTCTACTGGGTGGTCATGGTCGGCGCGCAAGCCTGATAGAGGGCGCGTGACCACTATACCTAAGCACTAATCAAGCAAACACATCATTACGCAGCACGCGTCTTATGCCCCTGGACGGATCGTCTTGCATGCTGCGCGGGCGACATCTAGCGCCGCGGCTACAGCGGCACCTCCACCGGCGGCAACACCTCCATCAGCAGCTGCCCTTCGCTTGCGGTGAGGCGCAGCTTGGTGCCGATGGCAAAGCCCAGTTGCTCCAGCCATAGGCCGCTGAGGCGGACGTGGGGCACGTGCTGGTCATCGGCGCCTGCAGCAATGGGGTAGCTGACGGTGCATTGACGCGCATAGCGAGCGGCGTCCAGACTTCATCCTGCGTTGTTGAACCTCAGCGCGTCATCGACGGACCAGCCTGGCTGACGGCTTGCTGGGACTGCTCCAGCGCCTGCTGCTGTTCGCGCGCCTGGGCCTGAGTCTGGTTGATTGCCTGCAGGCGATCGAACGACTGGGTCTCTGGTGTCTGCACGGCGTCCATGGTCGACATATGGGCACGCTGGTGAGCCGGGTCGTTGAGGGCGCCTTGAACGACGAAGACTTTCTCGCCGCCCGCCAGCTGAGCCGTTGGATTGTTGAGCACAACATGATCCACCCGCGACAGCCCTTCCTCTTTTGCCAGCGCAAGCAGGCTGGCCGTCATGCGTTGGCTCGATGCATCCCACTCTTTGCCATGTTGGGCATCGAGCTGCATCACGCCACCTCTGATCTGCTGGTACAGCGCGTGGTCTGGGTGGCCCGGCTGTGATGGCATCTGCGCCGGGGAAGAAGGTAGTGATTGCTGGTCGCGCTCGCGTAGCTCCTGCTCCAGCGCCTGGGCAGAGATCGGCGAGACGTGCAGATGATTGTCCTTGCTGTGCTGGAAGAGCCCAGGTGTTGGCGGCTGCTTACTACTGTCGAGGTACGGCATGGGACGGGTGTCACTGCCTAGATCGATGCCGTTGCGTTCCAGGATTTCTTCATTGAATCCCAAGCGCTGCATGTTCAGGATCATCGGCTGCTCTGGCTCGCCGGGCTTTGACTTGTTGTAGTGACGCTCGTAGATGGCGGCTGTGCCGACAACCCACGGACCGTAATGGTTGACGTAGTCGGACTGGCCCGCATGACCGATACGCGTATCTTTGACCGACTTATCGAAGTAGTTCACCCCCATCGCCTCGACGTTACTTGCCGTGGGCGACAACGTTAGGTCGCTATTGAACGTCAGGTTTGGCTTGGGTGTATAGACGCTTGGATAGCCGCTGCGCGTGACGAAATCTCTAGCCCGACCATCTGCGAATAGGTACACATCTTCAAGCGTAGGATTAGGGTTGCGAGTCTTGACCGCGCTCACGATGGCGTTCCATCCGGCTATTTCGGCCGTTGATTCGTCCGTACGGTTACTAGCCAGCACTTTTTCACCAGCAGCAGTGTGATCGTGTGTGCTACGGGCAATTTTTATGGCTTCTGTCTTGAACTGCTCCCGCGCAAGTGCGGCAGTAGGGCTGTAAAGGCTATGCTGAATTTCATGTCCCAAGACAAAGGTCAAGTCGCCTGCCGCGGCATGCTTGCCGTTGGCATCATTCGCCAGCGCTGCGAGCGGCAAATGAATTTCCTGATCGCGTGGATCATAGATGCCTCCTGCATGCGGGTCGTTTAACGGTGCGAAGCCTTTCAACACCCTTTTCTGCACCGCCTCGTTGATCTGGCGGGTCAACTCGGGCGAATCGTTCAGAACCCGATTGAAGTTGTCCAGGTGCTCACGCGTGACACCTGGTTGCTGACTAAATGATGCCACCACGGCACTTGCTTCTTGGCTCAACATGTCCGCTCCTTGGACTAGCGAATTTGGACCCATTCGACGCACTGATGAGTGGCGCGCTCTGGGGGTGCGTCAGCTTCACCACGCGGAAAGAGCTCTACGCGCATCCCTGGGCGCTGGAAGATCTCA
>NZ_LMOP01000014.1 GCF_001423585.1 Xanthomonas sp. Leaf148
CCTGCCTGGCGCGGCGACCCGCACGCACGTACCAGCCAATCTTCATTGCGTTACATGGCGCTCGAACCACGCGCAGCTAGGTGACGACGACGTACACGTATGAGGCGACGCACACAAACCCTCGCTCGGAAACCCTCGGCTGTGCCCCTGCAGACCGCTATCTGGTAGCTGGCTGACCGCCACTCGATTGCTTTTCAGCATGCCGACCTCCATATCGTGCCGTGCCGGTGCATGACCGGCTGTTGCTGGATGCGCTGATGCCGGAATTGCCTGAAGTCGAAACTACGGTGCGCGGCCTAGCGCCGCATCTGGTCGGGCAGCGCATCCATGGGGTGATCCTGCGTCGGCCGGATCTGCGTTGGCCCATTGCCGAGCAGATCGAGCGTTTGCTTCCTGGAGCTACCATCACGCAAGTCCGTCGACGTGCCAAGTATCTATTGATGGATACCGATGCCGGCGGGAGTGCGTTGCTGCATCTGGGCATGTCCGGGAGCTTGCGTGTATTGCCTGGCGACACGCTGCCGCGCGCACATGATCATGTAGATATCAGCCTGCAGAACGGGCGTGTGCTGCGCTTCAACGACCCGCGTCGGTTTGGTTGCCTGCTGTGGCAATCCGACACCCAGGTGCATGAGCTGCTTGCTGCGCTAGGTCCGGAGCCATTATCGGAGGCATTTACTGGCGATTATCTCTATGCGCTATCGCGCGGTCGTCGCGCTGCAGTTAAAACCTTTCTGATGGATCAAGCAGTGGTTGTCGGCGTGGGAAATATCTATGCCGCTGAGAGCCTGCATCGTGCGGGAATCAGCCCATTGCGCGAGGCTGGAAAGGTGTCGCTTGATCGATACCGGCATCTGGCTACTGCGGTGAAGGATATTCTGGGATACGCGATCCAACGCGGCGGCACGACATTGCGCGACTTCATCAGCCCGGACGGCGCACCTGGCTATTTCGAGCAGGAACTGACGGTCTACGGCCGCGAGGGTGAGCCCTGCAAACAGTGCGGGCGGGCCTTGAAACACGCAACGATTGGACAACGCGCGACGGTGTGGTGCAGCAGTTGCCAGCGTTGAGGTATGGCAGCACCTTTTAAGCCGTTCCTGCTGCCTCCCGGATCAGATGGATCTTCGCAATCGATGTGCAGCCTCAACGGATAAACAGCCGACCGGGCGATCAATGGCTCCACCTTCGCAGTAACAAGATGCAAACGGCTAGTTTCCACACCTGCACCACGCCACAATCGATACGTCCTGCATTTGGAACTGCCTTATGCCCATGTCACGGCCTCTTTTCATTCCCTTGGTGGCTGGCGGGGCACTGGCGCTATTGCTTCCTGGCAAGGCACATACGGATGAGTCCGCGAAAACTGGCCTCGCGCCAGTAGAACGTACCCAGTTGCACAACGATGCAGTGGAGCTGAGCGTCACGCCGGCATTTGGTGGCCGTGTGCTGTCCTTCAGCCTGCGCGGACACCCTAGTGTGTTGAAGATCGGAGCAGCAGTGGATCGCCAGCCTGCGCCTACGGTGTCTGCCAGCGCAGGCGATGTTCCGTATCTCGGTCACGATGTGTGGGTGGGGCCGCAGAGTCAGTGGTGGTTGCATCAGCAGGTCAACCTCGAGCGCAAGGCCGCCGCCGCGGTGTGGCCGCCGGATCCGTATCTCTCGTTGGCCAGTACGCGGGCCGTTGTACGTGGACCGACCGAGGTGACGCTGAAGGGCGTGCCCAGCCCGGTGACGGGCGTGCAACTGAGCAAGCGCATCGCCCTGTCTACAACGCGCGCCGACACGGTGGACGTGCAAGCCACGGCGCGCAATATCCGCAAGGATGCAATCGCCTGGGATCTGTGGTTCAACACCCGGGTTGCGGCGAGTACGCGGGTCTTTGTGCCGGTGGCCGATGCCGGCGATATTCGGGTGCAACCGCCGAGCGAGCCAGGCACGGTGCCGCCCGTGTTCGGCCACCATGCGGGCGTTCTGGCGTTGCGTGCCGACGTACGAGATGACGGCATGGTCCAGCGCGGCAAGGTGTTGCTGCAACCGTCGGCGGGCTGGATGGCCGGCTTTGCCGGCGCGCAGGTGCTGGTGATCCGCTTCGTGCATCAGCCGTTGGCCGGGATCCATCCGGAACAAGGACAGGTGGAGCTGTACCTGGATGCCCCGCCGCTGCATCCCGAGCAGGGCTTGCTGGAAATGGAGGTGCATGCACCGTATCGCCAGCTTGCGCCAGGTGCGCAGATGCAGGCGCAGGAGCAGTGGACGTTGCTGCAATACAGCGGGCCGGACGATGTGCAGGCGCAGCGGCGCTTCCTGTGCAGCAAGGCGACAGAGCTGGCTTTGGACAATGCGTGCGACGCCGCCGCTGCGGCGCCTTGACGCACGCACGCGCGTCCACGCCGGGCTTGTGGCTATGATGTCGCCCAATTCCCGATCAGATCGATGCGCATGCAACGACGCCACTTCCTGAAGAATGCCGCTGCCGCCTTGGCCGCGCTCGGTTTACCGGCATTGCCGCAGTGGGCGTTGGCTGCCAAGGCCGTGGGGCTGCGTCGGCTCGGGCAGCCGCAACCGTTCGACTATGCGTGGCTCAAGGGGCAGGCGCGTGCGCTGGCCAAGGCGCCGTACAAAAGCCACAAGCAAGTGCTGCCGGGGCCGCTGGAAGCGTTGAACTGGGATCAGTATCAGTCGATCCGCTATCGGCAGGACCACGCGTTGTGGGCCGACGGCAATGGCAAGTTTCAGGCGAAGTTCTTCCACCTGGGGCTGTATTTCCATACCCCGGTGCACATCTACGACATCGTCGATGGCAAGGCCCAGCAGTTGGCCTACGACCCGGCTGCGTTCGATTACGGCAGCAGCGGGCTAGGCGGCAAGCAGTTGCCGAAGGATCTGGGCTTTGCCGGCTTCCGGCTCAACACCCGCAAGGACACCGATCGCGACTTCTCGGCGTTTCTGGGCGCGAGCTATTTCCGTGCGGTGGGCAAGGAAGGCCAGTACGGGCAGTCGGCGCGCGGGCTGGCAATCGATACCGGCACCGGTGGACCGGAAGAGTTTCCGGACTTCATCGCCTACTACCTGGAGCAACCGGCCGACGACTCCGACACCGTGGTGGTGTACGGCCTGCTGGATTCGCCCAGTGTCGCCGGCGCCTACCGCTTTGCCATCACCAACGGCGACGTGCTGGTGATGGATATCGACAGCGCGCTGTATCCGCGCAAGGCCATCGAACGGCTCGGCATCGGCCCGTGCACCAGCATGTACCAAGTCGGCGAAAACGACAGCCGGATGGATTGGGACTGGCGCCCGGAGATCCACGATACCGATGGTCTGGCGATGTGGACCGGCGGTGGCGAATGGATCTGGCGGCCGCTGTGCAACCCGCCGCATCTGCGCTTCAACATGTTTGTCGATGAAAACCCGCGTGGGTTCGGGCTGTTGCAGCGCGACCGCAATTTCGACCATTACCAGGACGACGGCGTGTTCTACGAGAAGCGCCCGTGCCTGTGGGTGGAGCCCAAGAGCGGTTGGGGCAAGGGCTCGGTGCAGTTGGTCGAGATCCCGACCGTGGACGAGACCTTCGACAACATCGTGGCGTTCTGGAACCCGCAGGCCAAGCCGCAGCCGGGGCAGGAGCTGTTGATGGGCTACCGGTTGTATTGGGGCGCCCAACCGCCGGCCAGTTCGCATTTGGCGCATTGCGTGGCCACCCGCACCGGATTGGGCGGCATCGTCGGACAGAAGCGCAGCCATTTTTCATGGCGCTTTGCGGTGGACTTTGCCGGCGGCGACTTGCCTGGGTTGGTGAAGGATGCCAAGACCAAGGTCGAAGCGGTGATCCAGGTGTCGCGCGGCACTACCGAGATTGTCTCGGCGCGGCCGTTGCATGAGCTCAAGGGCTATCGGGCCATGTTCGACCTGGTGCCGCCGGATGACAGCATGCAGCAGATCGATATCCGCCTGTACCTGCGCGCCAATGGCAAGCCGCTGACCGAAACCTGGCTCTATCAATGGACGCCGCCGCCGGTGAGCGAGCGCAAGATCTATTGAGTGTGTGGCGGTGCGCGCGCGGGTGCGCATCGCGCGGTTTCGTCTGCAAAGCGACGTCCTTGTAGGGCGATCCCGGGCGATCGAAGCTAGAAGCGAGGATGCTGCAGTGATCTCGGCGCGGTGAGTGGATCGCCGACATGCGTAAGTCGATCGCAACGACGGCAGACCGCCACTCTCCCAGCCATGCGTACGTGCTGTGCGGCGTAGGCAAGCAATGCCTGCGCCTGCCGTACATCTCGCTGATCAGGCCTGGCTGACATCAGCGACAGACATGCGATCTCGGACATGCTGCGTCTGCCAATGCGCCCATGCACGCCGCGTCCTTACGTGTTGTGCGGCGGAGGCGAGCAATGCCTGCGCCTGCCGTACATCTCGCCGATCAGGCCTGTGCTGACACCAGCGACCGACATGCGATCTGGGCATCCGGCGGTGCACCGTTGCACAGCGCGCCGATCAGGCTGGGATGACGCCAAGGACTGACGTGCGATCTTGGGCATGCAGTGTCCGCCGATGCACCCACGCACGTCGCGTCCTGGAGTGATCGCCGCACGAGAACGTGTGTGCCTCCAAAAGCGCCTATGCGTGAACGCGCTTCCGTAGCGCAACCGCACTGCTGCAGGACACGATCGCCGCGGTGGGGCGATATCGTCGGGTTTAAGCACTCAGGCCGAGGTGGTGCCGCTGACCAGGTGCATGCGCGCACGTGGTCGTGCGCAGGCCAGCTCCACGCGGAAGCAGGTGCCGTCCTTGCCGCTGGTGATACGCAGCTCGCCCTGATGCGCCTGTGCGATCTGCGCGGCCATGTGCAGGCCCAGATCCACTTCCGGCACGGGGCGGCCGGCGGTGTGTACGTGGGTGGAGGCGTGCAGCACATCCAGCCGGCGTGGGTCGATGCCATCCAGATTGCAGACCTCGATGCGCAGGCGGCCCTGTTCGGTGACCGCGACCGCCTTGATCAGCGAACTCTGCTGCCCCTGCACCACCGCGTTGATCATCATGCTGCCGAACATCTGCGCCAGACGCACCGCATCGCCATGCACGGGTTCGTCGATGGCCACGTGCGTGGACAGCACCTGGTTGGGATAGGCGGCGCGGGTTTCGTCGACCACCTGCGACAGCGCATCGAGCAGGTCGCTGCCGCTGCCGTAATCCAGCTGCAGCCAGTCACGCTCGATGCCGCGCGCGAAATCCGAGGCGAAATCGATCAGTTCTTCCATGCGCTGCAGGCTGCGCTGCAGGCAGCGGATGGCGCCGCCCTGGCGCTGGTTGAGCGGGTCGATGGCGAGCATGTCCACCACCGCATGCATGGACTGCAGCGGGTTGCGCAGGTCGTGCCCGAGGATGCCGATGAACTCTTCGCGCAACCGCGCCGAGGCGCCGGCGCGGCCCAGTTCGCTGCGTGCGCGCCGCGATTCCTGCGCGCTCTCTTCGGCGCGCTGTTCGGCCTGGATCTGCGCGGCAAGCAACTGCGCGAGCAGCTCGACCTTCTCCACCAACTGCTGGTCCATGACCCGCGGTAACGGGTCCAGCGCGCACAAGGTGCCGAACACGCTGCCATCGTCGAAACGGATCGGCACCGAGACGTAGCTTTCGAAGCCATACAACCGCGGCGATGGGTGGTCGCGATAGACCGGGTCGTCGGAGGCATGCCCGAACCACACCGCGTTGCCCTTCACCCGCACGCTGTCGCAGAAGGTGGTGGCCAGCGGCAGCTCGTCGCCCGGCATCAGACCGAAGGACAGCTCGTCGCGCACCTGGCAGGTGATCCAGCGCGCCTCGGTCACCCGCGCGACGGCGGCAAAGCCCATGCCGGTGAGGCGGGTGAGGATGTTCAGCACATCGGGAACCGACGATAGCCGGCCAACACGCGCGATATCGGCGCGTAACTCGGGAGGAAGCGTACCCATGTGTGCCTCCCGACAAGTGGATGATCGCCAGTTTACAGGACTGCAGTTGGGCCTGGTTACGTGCCAAGCCACTGCAATCGATGCCAACGATACGCCTTGTCGGCCGGTGTCGGCGATGCCGCTGCGAATGCATGCCTGCATAGGTTTAGCGATGCGTTCGCAGCGTATAGCTTGGCGCCAATGCGCGCTGGCGATCAGGGATGCGGCCACGTATGGTGGCGGCGCTAACGCAGCTGCCCAACGGCGCTATGACCCCGCCGCGCTGACCAAGGCGACGGATGATTCGTGTGTTCGTGCCACACCGCCATCTACTGCTTACAGCGGCGCCATGCGGCAGGTGGCGGAATGAGCGGGCACTACTCGGCGCAGGCCGGACGGACCGACGCTGCGGTGTCGCCAGTCGGCAGGATGCCGGTCGCTCAGGCGTCGGCAGACGGCAGCGGCAAGGCGATCTGCAGTGGGTCGATGCGGCCTTCGCCACGCATGATCTTCTTGAACTCGGGGCGGCTGACCGACACATAGCGCTCGTTGCCGCCGATCTCCACTTGCGGGCCGTCCTGCACCGCATGCCCCTGTGCGTCCACGCGCACGGTCATGGTGGCCTTGCTGCCGCTGTGGCAGATGGTCTTGATCTCCTCCAGCTCGTCGGCCCAGGCCAGCAGGAACTGGCTGCCTTCGAACAGCTCGCCGCGAAAATCCGTGCGCAGGCCATAGCACAGCACCGGGATGCGCAGCCGGTCGACCACCTCGCTCAACTGCCAGACCTGTGCACGGCTGAGGAACTGCGCCTCATCGACCAGCACACAATGCAGGGCGCCCTGGGTGGCGATGTCGCGTTCGACCAGCTGCTGCAGTTCGGTGTCGCGATCAAACGCGCGCCCGTCTGCGCGCAAGCCAATCCGCGATGCGACCACGCCGCTGCCGGCGCGGTGGTCGAGTTTGGGCGTCAGGATCAGCGTGCGCATGCCGCGTTCGCGGTAGTTGTGCGCCGACTGCAGCAAGGTGGTGGTCTTGCCGGCATTCATCGCCGAATAATAGAAATAGAGCTTGGCCATCGGGCGATTTTACCGGGCCGGGCGGCTGCATGCAGCGCGCGTTATTGGTGAGTACTGCCGCGCGGGCCAACGCGGGCGGGCGCTGATGCCGTGCCGCCGTACCTGCAGACCTGTTGCGACGGGACCATTCCCCTGCCGACCTGAATCCATCGCGCCGGCCAGCCCGGGGCCGCCCCCGGTACAATGGCGCGCTCTGTCGGAAGCCTCTATGCACGGTCTCAATCCCCCGCAAAGCGCCGCGGTGCTGCACTGCGAAGGTCCCTTGTTGGTGCTGGCCGGTGCCGGCAGCGGCAAGACGCGCGTGATCGTGGAAAAGATCGCGCATCTGATCGCGATCGGCCGCTATCCGGCCAAGCGTATCGCCGCGATCACCTTCACCAACAAGTCGGCCAAGGAAATGCGCGAGCGTGTGGCCAAGCGCATCCGCGGCGACGGCGCCGATGGCCTGACCATCTGCACCTTCCATGCGCTGGGGCTGAAGTTCCTGCAGATCGAACATGCCGCTGCTGGATTGAAGCGCGGTTTTTCGATCTTCGATTCCGACGATGCTGCCGCGCAGATCAAGGACCTGATGCATGGCGCCAAGCCCGACGCGATCGAAGATGCCAAGAACCTGATCTCGCGCGCCAAGAATGCCGGCCTGTCGCCGGAACAGGCGATGGCCGCTGCGCGCAGCAACCGTGAGAAGGAAGCCGCCAGCCTGTACGAGCGCTATCAGGCGCGACTGACCACCTTCAATGCGGTGGACTTCGACGATCTGATCCGCCTGCCGGTGCAGATCCTGGAAGCCAACGAAGAGATCGTGATGGGCTGGCGCGAGCGCATCGGCTACCTGCTGGTGGACGAGTGCCAGGACACCAACGATGCCCAGTACCGGTTGTTGAAGATGCTGGCCGGGCCGCGCGGCAACTTCACCTGCGTGGGCGACGACGACCAGAGCATCTACGCCTGGCGCGGCGCCAATCCGGAAAACCTGCAGCAGATGGGGCGCGATTACCCGGCGCTGGAAATCATCAAGCTGGAAC
Source organism: Xanthomonas sp. Leaf148 (assembly GCF_001423585.1). Taxonomy (GTDB): domain Bacteria; phylum Pseudomonadota; class Gammaproteobacteria; order Xanthomonadales; family Xanthomonadaceae; genus Xanthomonas. Next base: position 8,032 of record NZ_LMOP01000014.1, read on the forward strand.
AGAACTATCGCTGCTCCAATCGCGTGCTGCGCGCGGCCAATGCGCTGATCGCGCACAACCCGCACGAGCATTTGAAGACGCTGTGGAGCGACCAGGCCGACGGCGAACGTATCCGCGTGTGGGAATGCCGCGACAGCGAGCACGAGGCCGAAAAGGTCGCGGCCGAAATCTCGTTTCTGGGCACCGCCAAGCAGGTGCCGTGGAGCGATTTCTGCATTCTGTTTCGCGGTAATTTCCAGTCGCGGCCGCTGGAAAAAGCCATGCAGCTGCTGCGGGTGCCGTATCACCTCACCGGCGGCACCGCGTTTCTGGAGCGGCAGGAGGTCAAGGACGTGTTGTCCTGGCTGCGCCTGATCGTCAACCCCGAGGATGACGCGGCGTTTTTGCGCGCGGTGCAATCGCCCAAGCGCGAAGTGGGGGCGACCTCGCTGGCGCGGTTGGCCGAACTGGCCAGTGCGAAGTCGGTGCCGATGTCGCGCGCGGCCGAATCGATGGGCGCATTGCAGCACCTGCCGCCGCGCGCGGCCAATGGCCTGAGTGCCTTTACCGATATTCTGCGCGACATGCGCGAGCACTCGGCGACCATGCCGGCCGGCGAATTGGTGCGGACGCTGGCCGACAAATCTGGCCTGCTTAACGATCTGCGCAATCAATCCAAAGACGAAACCGGCTTCCAACGCCGCAAGCGCAATCTGGACGAGTTGGCCGAGTGGTTCGAAGGCGGCCCACGTGGCGCGAGCGCCAGCGATCTGGCCGCGCAGCTGGCGCTGTTGTCGCGCAACGACAAGGACGACGGCGGTAACCAAGTGCGCATGATGACCATGCATGCGTCCAAGGGTCTGGAGTTCCGCTATGTGTTCATCGTCGGCTGCGAAGACGGTGTGCTGCCACACGAAGTGAGCCTGGAAGAAGGCAATCTGCAGGAAGAGCGCCGGCTGCTGTATGTGGGCATCACCCGCGCCAAGGAGCAGCTGTGGATGAGTCACAGCAAGCTGACGCGCAAGTTTGGCGAGCATGTGCGGCTCAAGCCGAGCCGGTTCTTCGATGAGATTCCTGCCGAAGAACTGCAGCGCGATGGTGCCGACCCGGTTGCCGATGCCGAGCGCAAAAAAGAGCGCGCCAGCGCCGGGCTGGCGGCGATCCAGGCGTTGTTCGATTAGCCGCGGCTGATCAAGCCACCACGCTTGTCGTCGGGTGGGCGCGGCTGATGCGTGGTTAGCGTTTGGCACCGCGGTCTGGCACGCGCCAGCGTATTGGCGGTGGTATGCAGACCGTTCCAGGCGTGTCCTGCGCTTCAATACGCGTGAGAGTGGCTACTGCACGGATCCGCACACTGCCGCATTGCCAAGGGCGGCACCGCAGTGACCAGTTGTCGAAAGCCTGGCGTTGGCTGCGTGCGGAATGGATCGTGACCGTCGACATCGACATCGACATCTACTTCGATGTGCCAGGTTGGCGACACGTGCATGCACGGCGCGGATCGTCTGCTGGATGATCGCCGTGTCCCACCTGGCTGTAGCGCGCCGAGGCTTGCCAGCGCCACACCCGCACGGCAGTCTGGTTTTCCCTGCTGCAGGAGTGCGCCGTGACTGTCGTGATCGAAACCCCGCGCTTGCGCTTGCGTACGCTCGATCCCGAGCGCGATGCCGATGCGATATTGACGCTGGTCAACGACCCCGGCTTTATCGCCGGCATCAACGATCGCGGCATCCGTACCCGCGAGCAGGCGAGCGCGCATCTGCGCGAGTGGGCACAGGCGCATCACGACATGTACGGGTTTGCGCATTGGGCGCTGGAGACGCGTGACGGGTCCACCTTCATGGGAACGTTGGGTTTGTTGTGCCGCGACACCTTGCCGGTGCCGCATCTCGGCTTTGCGCTGTTGCCGGCTTATCGCGGCAAGGGCTATGTGCGCGAAGCCGGGCGTGCCGTGCTGGACTATGCACGTGATGGGCTGGGGCTGACCCAGCTGTGCGCGATCGTGTCGCCGGACAACGCTGCTTCCATTCGCGCGCTGGAAGCGCTGGGGCTGCACCGCGAGGGCCTGCGGGCGTTGAGTCCCGGCACCGACGCGCTGGCGTATTACACGATCGACCTCGCCTCCACCGACATGGACAGCACCCCAGGTGTGCGGCACCCTGCCGGCCTGCCTCCGACTGCATAAGGACACCCGCATGCCGCTGCTGGTCAATGCCTATTCCACGTTGCGCGAACCGCGCTGGCCGGACTTTCTGCCGCACGACGCCGTGCAGCATCGCGACCATGCCGACCCGGAGCTGGCCAACCATCTGCATGGCTTTGTCGGCTACGTGAATCAGGCGGGCGACGGGCAAATGACCCAGTCGCGGTATCACCTGATGCGGCATGTGCAGCGGGTGCGGCAGCACTTCAGCTTCGAGGTCGACGACAGCGCGTTTGGCGATCTGGCGCAGTGGGCCGAGCAGGCCAATGCGGTGTGTTTTCTGGCCGACGGCAGCGTGCGCGACCCGCAGGGGCGGGTGCTGATCAGCCAGGGCGAGCCGGCGCTCGATGACCAAGCGCAGGTGCCGTACCCGCCGGACGCGCTCGAGCGGCGAGCGCATCATCTGGCGCAGCTGAGCGCACAGGGCATTCGCGTACCGCCGAGCTTGCCGCCGGTGGCCGGTGGGAGCGAAGCGCGGGTACGCGAGGCGACGGCGGTGACGCAACGGATGCTGGCGTTGTTTGCGGTGGCCTTGCGTGCGGAGATGCTGGCCGCCGGCGATGCGCCACCGGCGTTGGAGGAGGTGGAGACGCGCTTGCCCGGCGTGACGGCTGCACTGTCGCCGCAGGAGCGCGCCTTCTTCGCCGAGGCGCACCCAGAAGCACAGATGCTGGCCAATTTTGGCTGGCGTTACGAAAGCCTGGCCGTGTTGCAATGGGCGCTGGGCCTGGCCGACAGCTTGCCGCAGCCGACCGCCCTGTGCGACGTGCCGCTGGCCGCGCAGCGCGCGCTGGAGCATGCGCAGGCGCCTGCGCGCACGTTGCTGACGCTGCGGCCGCTGCCCGGACTGCTGGATGCGTTGGACCTGCATCTGCGCCTGCACTGGGCCGTGCGCCAGGCCGGTCACACCCAGCAGGCACCGCCGGCCGGCATCGTGCCCGGCGTGGTGTACGAGCGCCATTACGCGCTCAACTGGCTGCTGCACTTCGAAGATGCGGACTGGGACGAGGTGGATACGCCGACCTGAGCGGAGCGAGCACCGATCACGTCGGGGCTAAGAGCGGCTAACAAAACGTAGCGAGCAGTCGTCAGGTGGGTGTGGACGGCGCGGAGGAACCGGAGTGTACGGTTGGTACATGAGGATTCCGAGCACCGGCCGCGCCCGCCTGGCGGCTGCACAGTAGTTTTGTTAGCTGCTCTAAGCGTCCCTCAAGGGATGCATCCGCATGGCGTTATGGCGTCGCGCCTGCCATGGCGTGTGGTTCTCACACGCGCCAGGCAAGCGCTCAACAACGCGTCCGTGTGGCTTCGATCGACGCCGCTGGCCATCTTCACTACGCGCAAGCGCTTGATGTTCAGCAGGGAAGGCCGCCGCGTTTGAGCGACATCCCAGGTTCCCCCGTCATGCCACGCGTTGTTCGGACCTTCCTAGCCGAGGAAGGACATGGCATGGGTCAGCGAGCGGTCGGTCTGCAGATCCAGCACGCGGCCGTGCGCGTCATGGAACAGCAGATGGCCGGACTGCTCGCGCACCTTGACCGTGCTGCCCGCAGGCCAGTCCAGCGACGCAACGATGCCGCCGTCATGGTGGCGCACCACCAGATAGCGCGAGCCGTGCGGCCAATGCAGGCCAACCAGGAATCCCGCTTCAAGCGCCACCACGCTCGATCCATCCGGCGCGCCGAATGCGGCACTGTGTTCGTGCAACCGGCACTGACGGGCACTGCCGATGTGCTGGTAGTGCAGGTAACTGTCGCCATTGGGATCGGTGCGCACCTCCGTTTGCTGCACGCTGCCGAGCCGATGCGCGAGCACCGGCGCTTGCGGGTCCACGCGCAGGGGATCGCGCGCTTTGAGGCGTCGCGCGGGCAGGCTGTAGGTCCAGTCCTCCAGGTACTCGCCGGCCTGCACCAGATACACCTCGCAATCGCTGAAGAATCCCGCCGCAATCACCGGCCCGGGCAGGTCGCCGACATGCCACAGCACGCTGTGCAGATCCTTGTCGGTATCGACCACCAGCAGCCGGTTGTCGACCACGATGCTCCAGCCGATTCCGCTGTAGCTGGGCGCGGCGTACTGCAGCGCAATCTGACCAAGGTCGCGCACCGCATGGGTGATCAAATCCAGCCGATGCACGGTGGACACGCGCTCGCGGGGTGCGATTGCCAGGGCGACCTGCCCGCTGTCGGCGATGACCACACCAAAGGCAGGCGCCGGGTAGCGCCGTAGTAAGCGCCCGTGCGCGTCCACCACCGCCGCGCCGGCTTCGCCCAGGGCCAGCAGATAGCGGCGACCGGGGAGTGCCGCCACATCGTGGATGGCCGCCAGGCCGGCTTGCGGTGCCTGCAGTTGTAGCGGGGTGGCGCCGTCCCAGAGCTTGGATTGGCTGGCCGCGACCTGTGGTTTGAAGGTTGGAATATCGGCGCTGAGCAGGGGGTCCTTGGCCAGTTTCAGCAGCGTGGTCAGATCGCCGACGGACAGGCTGTTGCGGGCGAACGCATGATCGGCGGCAATCGCCGGCAGCAGTTGCCGCGCCAGTTGTTGCAGCGAGCGGTTGGGGGCAGCATCCACCAGCAGCGCGGCTGCCATGTCGCTGCGCGGTACGGGATCGGCGCTGGGGTCTGCAAGCGCGGCGATGCGGTCTGCGTAGTGTTCCAGCGTGTCCGGCAACAGCTGCGCGCGTTTGACCAGCGCGCGTGCGCGCAGCGTGCTGCCGGCCTGTTCTGCGGCCAGCAGCCACTGCGCGGCCTGGTGGCGCGCGTTGTGCAACGGCCACACCGCGTCCACGGCGGCCAGCCAGTCGCCGGCCTGCACCAGCGCCTGGCCCCAGTCCAGCCGCAACGCATCGGCCAATGCGCGGTCGGTACCTTGCAGCAGCTGGATTGCGGCGGCAAAGGCGCCATCGCGGCGCGCGACCTGCACCGCACGCGCGTGGTCGCCGGCCAGCATCAGCAGCCGGATGATCATCGCCGCCGCCATGTCCCAGCCCAGCGCCAGCTCCGCGGCCTGTTTGTAACGGGCGTGCTTGACCAGATAGTCGAGCGCTTCCTGGCGCGCATTGAGCAATTCGGCCAGCACGAACACCGCACGATCGATCTGGCCTTCGCGGTCCAGGCGCGCGAAGGCGCTGCGATAGGTCGCGCGCAGATGCGCCTGCAGCTCTTCGCCCAGGCCGATGCTGGTGCCGGCGCCACGCGTGCGCGACAGACTCAGGTCGCTGCGCCGCTGTGGCACCCCGAACGCCTGCCCCAAGGATTCGCCCAGGCCATCGAGCGGCAGCGCGTTGCGCAAGGCTTCGTCCAGATTGCCGTTTTCGAACTGGCGCAGCATCCGGCGCATGTAGGCGCCCTGATGACGTCCGACCAGGCTAGCCATCCGTGAGGCAACCAGTGCGCGGGCCAGCCGCGTGCGCCAGGCCGATACCGATGCAGCGCCCCGGCGTGCCGGCACGGTCGTGTTCTGCCCGGTGGCTGCGCCAGACGCTGCGGATCCGTTCGATGCCGGTGCGTGCTCGCGGCTCAAGCTGCGCTGAGCGCGCGCCAGCAGGCGTTGCCACAGCGTGGTGTTCTGCACGGCGGGGCGCTGCGTCTTCAGCGAATGCAGGAACGCATCGCGCTCGGCGCTGGCTGGCGGGACGGCATTGCCCAGCAATTGCCGCAGCGGTTTGCCGCGCAGCCGGTCCACCTGCAGTGGTGGCTCGCTCGGGCTGCAGTCGTAGGGCATGTGCAGCGGGTAGCCAGACACGTCGATCGCCTCGGAAGGATCCAGCGCCACCGCGTGTTGCCACTGCAAGGCGATCACCTGGGCGCCATGGACCAGGCCGATATCGGCCGGGGGCAACTGCGCCGCCTCGGCGGCGGTCAACGCGCCCGAGAACAGGCCGCCGTGCACCTGGCACAGCACCAGGCCGGTCGCCTGCTCGCAGACCAACGCACGCGGCGCGGCGAAGCACAGCACATCGCCGTCGGCAAAGCGCAGCGCCCGGCTACCCGGTTGCCAGGCGCAGATAAGCCTGGCCAGGCGTTGTTCCGGGCTGAGCCACGCTGCCGAGAACCACAACGCCGACACCATCTGGCTGCCGTGCCACAGCGGGTAGCGCACGCTGCCGCCCGCGTTGTCCGTGCGCGCCGGGCTAGTCATGGCCGGGTTGCTCGGCCTGGCCTTGCACGACCATCAGCGGGGTCAGCCCGCCATCGCCCAAGATCCAGGCCTGCCCCTGCAGGGTCACCAGTGCGACCCGCGCGCCATCGCTGGACACTGCCGCGGCGCTGATCTCGCTGGCGGCGCGATGCAGGGTCCGCCGGCCGCTGGCCCCTATGGCGAGCAGCGCGCGACGATCGGCGCGCAGCACCAGCAGCAGGCTGTGCTGCGGCGCGTCCGGGTCGCCGATCAGGCCGATCGGTCGGTCGCCGGACGCCACTATCGCCTCGAATTCCTGAAAGCCGTCGGCCGGGCCCCCGTGCAGCACCCGGTAAGCCAGCGAGCGGTCGCCGCCGGCCTGACGGCTTGCCAGTTCGAGGGCGATGGCGCCACGCCATTGGCCCTCCTGGACCAGGTTGCGCAGCAACACGACCGGCGGGCGCGACCCCAGCGCCAGCTGCAGGATGAGGTCCTGCTTGCCGTTGCGATGCAGGCGCAGCACCCGCAGTTCGCCAGCGACATGGGTGGCGTAGACCGCGTGTTCGGCATCGCCTTGCGCCAGCGCCACCACCTGCCCGGCGAGCTCGCTGCCTTGCGCAACCCGCTGCCGCTGGTTGGTATCGCGCGTCCAGGTCATCAGCCGGCCGTGCTGGTCCCACAGCAGGAACCGCTGTGGCTTGCCGCCGCTGTTGAGCCACACGCATGGACGCAGCCGCACCTGGCCGGGTGCGGGGCAGAGGCTCTGCCCGCCGGCTTCGATGGAGCCGTGCATGCCATCGAGATTCCAGAACGCGGCTTGCTCCCCGAAAGCGACGATGCCGCCCACGTGCTTGTTCTGCGCCGTCAGGCACAGCGGCTGACCGCCCTGCGCCCATTGGTGGTAGCGCGGCGCCACCCGTTTGGCGATGTTGGCGGGCTGCACCTTCACCATCGCGCTGCGGTAGCCGTCTGCCAGCAGCAGCGCCACATGGCTGCCGTCCGGGCTGAACAGCGGCGCGTGGCGCAGCGAAAACTTGCCCTTGACCACGTGGTTTGCGGTATCGGCTTCGGCTGGGCGTTGCGTGTCGGTGAAGTGCCCAAGCAGCAGCTGCCTGGCGGCCATGCTGGCAGGCACCGGCAACAGGCTGCTGCGGGTGCCGTGGCGCGTTTGCAGCACCACCTGCAGATGCGCATCGGCCGCAGGCACGATGCTGGCCTGGTGGTGGAATGGCGCCACACGCACCGGTTGCGCGCCGATCCACCAGCACTCGCTGGTGGTCGGCGTCGCGCTTGCGCACTGCGTGGCCCAGGCCTGTGCGTGCTGCGGGCCGGTCGCCTCGAAGGTGCGGCCCTGCAGTAGCTGTTGCAGCCGGGCAGGGCTTTCGGCGTCGTGCAGGTCGCCGGGCAGATGCGCCAGACCCCAGACAAAGCGCGCATTGGCGGCCTGCGCACGGCGTGCCAGCAGGATCCACAATGCGATCTGTGCCAGACGCGGCGCGCCCCATTGCGCCGGACCGGCATCGAAGATCGCCACCAGGCGCGCATCGCGCGCGCGGGTCTGCATGCGGGGCACCAGGAACAGGTGCTCGGCATGCGCGGCGCGGCGCAGGAATTCCTCCGGCAGTGCGTCGGCCAGTGCCCACTCGCTCAGTAGCAGGTGGTCGTAGCTGCCGCGCCGACGCAGGTCGTCGATACCGTCCGGTTCGCTGTCGCCATCGCGGCGGCGCAGGCTGTCGCGGCCGAGCAAGGGGTCCAGACGCAACAACCAGATGCCGAGCTGGGAGGCGATTTCCGGGTCGAACCAGTCCAGCCACAGCCGCCAGGCCTGGAGCGGGGCGGGCACCTGCAGCGCGGCGCTCACGCGGCCTCCCAGCGCTGACGGATCTGCGCCACGACCTCGGCACGCGCCGGCAGCAACCGATGCAGCGGCAGCACCAGTGCAGGTAATCGCAGCAGCAACAGCGGCTGCGGCCCGTGTTGGCGGCGCAGCGCACGCTCCAGCAATTCCAGCGGAAGCGCGGGGCGTTCGGCGGTGGGCAACCACAGGCCAGCGGCGTCCGCGCGCGGTGCCACGTACTGCACGCCGTTGGCCCAGGGCAGCTGCGGCGCATGGCCGGTCAGCAGCAACGCCTGCGCGGTGGCGGTGACCAGCAAGTCCGCGCCGTCGGGCAAGCGCGCCCATGCCGCCAGCAACGCGCGTGCGGCCTCGCCCACGCCGATCACTCCCTGCGGGGCGACCGGCAGCGGCTCGTCCTGCCACGACCAGGTCACGCGCCGCTGCCGATCTGCTCGATCAGGCGCGTGCGTTCGTGGGCCAGCTCGGCCGGCAGCGAGGCGGCCGTGAAGTTGGCATCGATCTCGCGCAGCAAGGCTTCGGCCATGGTGCGCAGGGCCGGATTGTGCTGATCCTGCAGGCAAGACTGGGCGGCCTCCACCAGCCGCGCAGTGCGCGAGAGCGGTTGCAGGGCGGCTTGTTCGACGGCCGCGCGCAGGGTGGGATTGGCCGCGGCGGCCAGGGTGCCGCGCAGCAGGTCCTGTGCGCTGGCTTGCTGCGCGCGCGTGGGCAGTACGTAGAACAGCGGCCACAGATCGGCCTCGCTGGCCTGGGTGCGTCCAGCCAGCACGCAGGCGGCGGCGATCAGCCGCTGGGTCTTGACCAGGCGACGGTCCGACAGCTGCACGCCTGCGCCGCGCAATGTCCGGATCGCCGCGGCGAGCGCCGTGCGCGCGCCCTCCATGTCCACCGCACGCGCCTGTTCGCACAGCAGGTCCAGATCGGCCAGCCCGGCCACAGGCTGCAGCGGCGCACGCTCGGCCTGCCATCCGCCGGCCAGCAGCGCTTCGAGCTGATGGTCTGCCACCGGGTCGACGAACAGATGCAGCAGGAAGCGGTCGCTGAAGGCTGCCAGCGCATCGTCTTCCGGCAGCGCGTTGGCCGCGCCCACACACAGGCGCAACGGGCAATGCAGGTCGGTCTGGCCACGCCGGAAGCGGCGTTCGTTGAGCAGCCCGAGCAAGGTGTTGAGGATGGCGGTGGAACCCAGGAAGACTTCGTCGAGGAAGGCGATGTCCGCTTCGGGCAACATCCCGGTCACATCGGTCTGCACGCTGCCATCGCGCAATTTGCGCAGGTCCACCGGGCCGAATAATTCAGCCGGTTCGGTGAAGCGGCCGAGCAGATATTCGAAATAGCGGCCGCCCAATGCGGCGGCGACGCGCCGCACCACCGCGCTCTTGGCGGTGCCCGGCGGGCCGATGATCAACAGATGTTCCTGCGCCACTGCTGCGAGCACGATCAATTCGGCCAGCTGATCGCGCTCGATCAATCCGGTGGTGGCGGCCTGGACGGTGGCGCGAATGCGCGCGGCGGCGGGATGGGCATGCATGCGATCGGTCCTTCGAACAAAACGTGCGGTGCGGTGCAGGCACCGGTGACCGCCTGTGGAACGGGCAATGGAACGGTGGCGCATGGCATTAACGAGGTTGCCATGACCGTGCGGTTATCCTGTGACCTCACCGAGCCAGGGAGGCAATGCAATGACGATCGGCGAGTATTCGGAATTCTATCGCGGCAAGCGCGTGGTGGACTTCAGTGTGGACCAGCCCGCCAGCGGCGGCGACGTGGTGTACCGGCTGCGGCAGGAGTACGAAAGCGAAGGCAGCCAGGCGGAGTTGCTCGACAGCCTGCTGGCGCAGGTCGACCCGGCCAGCATCCAGGCATTGATCATCGGCCCGTGGCGCGAATCCTACGAGGAAGGCCCCAGCGGCTATCTGCAGCGGCTGATCGAACGCCGCGACGAACTGACCGCGCTGCGCGCGCTGTTCGTCGGCGACATGGTCTGCGAGGACTGCGAGGTGTCGTGGATCATCCAGACCGACTACACCCCGCTGCTGGCCGCATTTCCGGCGCTGCAATCGCTGCGCGTGCGCGGTTCATCCAAATTGGTGCTGACCCCGTTCACGCACATGCATCTGCAGGAACTGGCGATTGAATGCGGTGGGCTGCCGTCTGCCATCGTGCAGGCGATCGCCGACTCCACGCTGCCGGCGCTGCAACACCTGGAGCTGTGGCTGGGCGTGGAAGACTACGGTTACGACGGCGATCTGGGCACCTACCAGCGGCTGCTGGCAGCCATCGGCCCGGAGCGTCTGCGCTATCTGGGGCTGCGCAACGCCGCCAACACCGACGAATTGGCCACCTGGCTGGCCACCCAGCCGTGGTTGGGCAACCTGGACACGCTGGACCTGTCGCTGGGCACCATCGGCGATGTCGGGGCGCGGGCGCTGGTCGAAAGCACGCAGCTGGGCCAGTTGCAGCGGATCGATCTGAGCCACCACTACATTTCTGCCGATTGGCAGGCCCGTCTGGCGACGCTGCCGGCCACGGTGATCCTGGAAGAGCACGAAGAGGAAGACGAAGACGAGCGCTACGTCGCTGTCTCCGAATGACGTGAGCGCGCATTGGGTGTTGGTGGGGCCGCGGGGCAGCCGCAGGATCGCCGCCCTGCAGCAGGCGTTGCAGGCGCAGGGGCAGCCCGCGGCGACGGTGTTCGACTATCTGCAGCTGCTGGACATCGCCGCGCCGTTGCAAGACTGGCTGGCGCGGCATCCGGCCGCGCTGGTCAAGCTGGAATCGCCGGGCGAAGCGTCGGCGTTGCATCAGGCGCTGATCGTGCGTGGTTGGCATTGCCTTGGACAGCCTGGGCCTGCGCCTGCGCCATTGGCGCATGGTGAACTGGCGCATCAGCACCTGTGGCATGCCGGGTTTGCGGATTTGCTCGCGACCTTGCCGGCGGCGCGCTATCTCAATCCACCGGCGGACCTGCTGGCAATGACCGACAAACTTGGCTGCCAGCAACGCTTGGCCGCGGCAGGGGTCAGCGTGCCGGCCCTGCTGGGCACGGTCGACAGCTACGCCGGCCTGCGCGAATGCCTGCAGGCCAGCGGCTGCACGCAGGCATTTCTCAAGCCGCGCTACGGCTCCTCCGGTGCGGGCGTGCTGGCGTATCGCTGGCATCGCGATGGACGCCAGATCGCCAGCGGTTCGGCCGAGCTGGTGGTGCAGGATGGCCAGGTGCGCGTGTTCAACGCCTTGCGCCAGCGCCGCTATACCCGCACCGACGAGATCGCGCCGCTGGTCGATGCGATCGCCGCGCAGGGCGCTTACCTGGAACAGTGGATTCCCAAGCCGCGCGCGCCCGGCCTGCCCGGTTATCACTACGACCTGCGCGTGGTCGCGTTCGACGGTGCAGCACGGCAGCGCGTGGCGCGTGCCAGCCGCGGCCCGTTGACCAATCTGCACTTGGGCAACCGGCGTCTGCCGGCGCAGGCCTGGCAGAGCGCCGACGTGGATGCGGCGGTGGCCAGTACCGTGGCGCAGGCGGCCAGCGCGTTTGCCGACTCTCGCATGATCGGTTTCGACCTGATCCAGCGCGCCGGGCGCTGCCACGTGCTGGAGGCCAACGGCTTTGGCGATCTGCTGCCGGAACTGCGCTGGCAGGGACGCACCACCTACGAAGATCAGGCAGCACTCGGCGCCGTCGCCGCCGCTCCTGGCATGACCGCCGACACGCACCAGGAGGGCCTGCTGCATGGCTGAGCTGCTGCCGGACATGCGCGCGATTGTTGGTGCGCACGACATCGTGCTGATCACCTTGGATACGCTGCGCTACGACGCTGCGCAGCGCTGTTTTGCGCGGGGCGAACTGCCGGTGCTGGCGCCGTATCTGCCGGCCGATGGCTGGGAGCGGCGGCACACGCCGGGCAGCTTTACGTATGCGGCGCACATGGCGTTTTTCGCGGGGTTTTTGCCGACTCCCGCGCGGCAGGGACCGCATCCGCGCCTGTTTGCGCTGGCCTTCGATGGCAGCGAAACCATCGTCGCGCAGACCCAGGTGTTCGCCGACAGCGGCACTATCGTCGATGGCCTGGCGCGCTGCGGATACCACACGCTGTGCATCGGCGGCACCGGTTTCTTCAACAAGCGCAACGCGCTGGGCGCACAGTTGCCCGGCCTGTTTCGCGAAAGCCACTGGTCGCCGGAGTTTGGCGTCACCGCCGCCGATTCGACCGAGCGCCAGGTCGCGCTGGCCTGCGCACGCCTGGGCGACCCCGCGCTGCGCGAGACTCGCTGTTTTTTGTTCATCAACGTCTCGGCCATGCATCAGCCCAATTGCCATTACCTGCCTGGCGCGGTGCGCGACGACCTCGATAGCCACTGCGCCGCGCTGCGCTATGTGGATGCCGCGCTGGCGCCGTTGTTTGCCGCACTGCGCGCGCGCGGCGGTGCGTTTGCCATCGTCTGTTCCGACCACGGCACTGCCTACGGCGAGGATGGCTACCATGGCCATCGCCTGGCCCACGAGGTGGTGATGACCGTGCCTTATGCCCATTTCCTGGTGACCCCATGAGTCTGCCTTCGCTGGCCGAATTGCTGCGCCAGCCGCCGTATCAGGCCTATTCGTACTCGTATCCGCACAAGACCAGTTACCGGCCGCTGCGGCCGGCCGTGCCGTTGTCGCAGGTCTGGGCCGACGAGCCCCGGCAGGCGCTGTTTCTGTACCTGCATATTCCGTTCTGCTCGTACCGCTGCGGGTTCTGCAATCTGTTCGCATTGGCGCGGCCGGCGCCGGCGCAGGTGGAGGCGTATCTGGCGCAGATGGAGCAGCAACTGCGCGCCACCGTGCAGGCATTGGGCACGCACCGCTTCGTGCGCTTTGCGATGGGCGGCGGCACGCCGAGCTATCTGGATCCGGCGCAATTGCAGCGCGTATTCGACATGGTGGACCGCCACGCGACGATCGCGCTGGACACCATTCCGGCCGGCATCGAGGTGTCGCCGGAAACCGTCGATGCCGAGCGGCTGCGGGTCTGCCGGCAGGCCGGCATCGATCGGGTCAGCATGGGCATCCAGAGTTTCAGCGCTGCCGAAGTGAGCGCACTGGTGCGGCCGCAGCAGCGCGACACGGTGGAGCGGGCGATCGCCATCATTCGCGCCCAGGACATTCCAACGCTGAATCTGGATCTGATCTACGGCATCGCCGGGCAGACCGTGGACAGTTTCCTGGCCTCCATCGACAGCGCGCTGCAGCATGCGCCCGAAGAACTGTATCTGTATCCGCTGTACGTGCGTCCGATGACCGGCCTGGGCCGGATAGAGGCCAAGGCGGGCGGGCGACGCAGCTTTGTGCTGCAACCCGAGCCGCTGGACGAGCGCCTGGTGCTGTACCGCGCCGGCCGCGACCATCTGCTGGCGGCCGGCTACACGCAGGTGTCGATGCGCATGTTCCGCGCCCCGCATGCGCGCGATAGCGACGCGCCGGTGTACTGCTGCCAGAGCGATGGCATGGTGGGCATCGGCTGCGGCGCGCGCTCGTATACCGCCGGCCTGCATTACTCCAGCGAATACGGGGTCAGCCGGCGCTCGGTGGCGGAGATTCTCGAGCACTATCTGGCGCGCGATCCGGCCAGTTTCGCCTGCGCCGACTACGGCATTGCGCTGGATGCCGACGATGCCATGCGGCGGCATGCGATCCAGTCGCTGTTGGTGTTTCCGGGGCTGGACTGCGATGAGTTCCGTCAGCGCTTTGGCCGCGATTGCCTGGAGGCTTTGCCGCAGCTGCAGGAGTTGCTGGCGTTAGGGCTGGCGCAACGGCACGGAGCGCTGCTGGCGCTCACCGCCGCAGGCATGGAGCGGGCCGACACCATCGGCCCGTGGCTGACCTCGGCGCCGATTGTCGAGCGTATGCAGCAGTACCAGGTCGGGTAAGCGGCCGATGCATCTGTCATTGCTCTATCGCGGCCGGCTGAGCAGCTGCAACTACGCCTGCGATTACTGCCCGTTCGCCAAGACCTACGACAGCCCCGCCGCGCTGCGTCGCGACGCGCAGGATCTGGCGCGGTTTGTCGGCTGGGCACAGGCGCAGACGCGGCCGTTGTCGATCCTGTTCACGCCCTGGGGCGAGGGGCTGGTGCGGCGGCATTACCGCGAGGCGATGGTGCAGCTGAGCCAGCTGCCGCAGCTACGCCGCGTGGCGATCCAGACCAACCTGTGCACGGGCATGCGCTGGCTCGACGCGGCCAATCTCGACCGCCTGGCGCTGTGGTGCACCTACCATCCCAGCCAGGTGACGCGCGCGGCCTTCCTGCGGCGCTGCCAGGCGTTGCGCGACCGCGGCGTGCGCCACAGCGTGGGCATGGTCGCCGCGCACGCGCACATGGACGAGATCGAAGCGCTGCGTGCGGCCTTGCCCGACACCACGCCGATGTGGCTCAACGCCTTCGATCCGCGTCCGCCCGATTACTACACGCCCGAGCAGGTGCAGCGCTTGAGCCGGATCGATCCACATTTCAGCTACAACCTCGCCCCGCCGCCCAGCTTCGGCGCGCCCTGCCTGACCGGCGAATCGGTGTTGTCGGTGGATGGCGACGGCACCGTGCGGCGCTGCCACTTCGTCGATACGCCGCTGGGCAATCTCTACGACGGCAGTTTCGCGACGCAGCTACGTACCCGCAGCTGCCCCAATGCGCGATGCGATTGCTTTATCGGCTATGCGCATCGGCCGGACCTGCCGTTCCAGGCCGACTATGCAGGCGGCGTGCTGGAACGGGTGCCGGCGACGGCGTGAGCCGGCCACTGCAGACCGGTGACTTATCCCGGAGCGGCTGATAGCCGCTGACGCGCGTTCTCCGGCGGAGTGGATGCGCGAAGGAACCGAGGTGCATACGTGACGCCGCATCGAAGACTGCGGCGTGCGCCCTGGCCTTCGCGCACGAACATGTCGATGGTCTGTTCGATGCGTTCGGCAAAGCGGTCTTCGCTCCATGGCAGGAACAGCTCGGCCTGCAGGAACGGGTACACCGTGCGACCCAGCCGGATCAGACCGGCGCGGCTCATGCGGCGGTTGTTCTGGAAGCAGCACGCCACCCGCGACGCGGCGGCGCAGTCGCTTCAATCCCCGCGTTTACTCGCCCAAGCGGGTACGCAGCTCGGTCACCTGCTCGCGCAGTTCCTGCAGCTGCTCTTCCAGACTCTGCACCCGCGCTTCCAGGGCAGCGGTGTCGGCGCCGCGTGGCGTGCTTTCGCGCGTTGCGGCGGCGGCCTGCAGCGCGTCGAGATCCAGCTCGCCACTGAGCAGGTGGGCATAACGCTCTTCGCGCTGGCCGCTGGCGCGCGGCAGTTGTACCGCCAGGCTGCGCTGGATCAGCCGGTCCAGGTGATGGCGCACGTCGTCGGTATCGTTGAAGCGCGCCAGCCGCTCGCTGCGCGCGAACAGCTCGCCCAGGGTCTGCGGGCCGCGCAACAGCAGCAGGCCGATCAGGGCCACTTGCTGGCGCGTCAGATCCAGCACGCTGCCCAGCCGGTGTTCGTAACGTTCTGCACGCGAGGAGAACTGCTGGCGCACCAGTCCCAGCGTTTCCAGCTGGCGCAGCGCGTGATGCACCACGCCGGTCTGCAGGTTCAGCACCGGCTCGCGCGCAGTTTTCTGGTTGGCGGCCACTTGTGCGGCGTTGACGGTGAGCGGATAAGCGTCCGGGGTGGTCGCTTCCTTTTCGATCAGGCAACCAAGCACGCGGGCCTGAGCGGCATCGAGGACGGGCGGTGGCGAGGTCTCTGTCATGGGTGGCTCCAGGGGCGATCAGCCCGCAAGGATATGCCGATCCGGCATCGGCGTTCTTCGGCCCCTGCGATCGTGCAGCGTGGCGCGTCGGTATGGACACGCCATTGCGGCGCCGGAGCCGCAATGGCGCGCGCGCGGGGACGTAACCAGCGCGGCCATCCGGCCACCGGCGGTCGCACCGAAAACCCGGATCGACCAGGCCAGCGGCGGTGTGCCTCTGCGGCTCTCGAATGCACCGCCTTCCGCAGCGGCGAGCGATGCGGCGCGAACCCGCTAAAATTGCGTTCTTCATTACCGCTCCTGTTCTGGTGGATGCCATGCGCCCCTCGCTTTACGCACCGTTGTCCTTGCTCGCCTGCACTGCGCTGGCCTTGAGCGCCTGCAAGCCCGGCCAAGAGGAGATGGGCCAGCGTGCGCAAGCCGCTGCCGTGTCGGCCAACGCGGCCGCCAGTGCCGCTGCGGCGAAACAGGCCTCCGCGCCCACTGCCAGCACCACCCCAGCCGGCGACGACAACCTCAACGCGGTGCTGTGGATGCAGCGCTCGGAGGAATACCGTGCGGTGGCCGAGCAGACCTACCGCGCTGCGGCCGACAAGCTCGATGTCGCGCTCAAACAGCCCAAGTGGGATGCGCTGGTGCCGGAAGAACGCGGCAATGCCGCCACCGGCCTGAAGCCGGCGGTGGTGCTGGACGTGGACGAGACCGTGCTGGACAACTCGCCCTACCAGGCGCGCCTGCTGCGCGATGGCAAGGAGTACGACGAATTGAGCTGGGACCAGTGGGTGGCCGAGAAGAAGGCCAAGCCGATCCCCGGCGTAGTGGATTTCGCCAAGGCCGCCAACGCCCGCGGCATCACCCTGATTTACATCTCCAACCGCGCCGTGCACCTCAAGGACGCCACCCTGGCCAACTTGCGCAGCGCCGGCCTGCCGGTGGCCGACGACAGCGTGTTTCTCGGCCTGGGCACCGTGGTGCAAGGCTGCGAGCAGAACGGCAGCGAGAAGAACTGCCGTCGTCAGTTGGCCGGGCAGACCTACCGCGTGCTGATGCAATTCGGCGACCAGCTGGGCGACTTCGTCCAGGTGACCGCCAACACCAGCCAGGCGCGCGGCGCGTTGCTGCAGCAGTACCACGACTGGTTCGGCGAGCGCTGGTGGATGCTGCCCAATCCCAGCTATGGCGGCTGGGAGCCGGCACAGTTCAACAACGATTATTCCCAACCCTGGCAGACCCGCCACGACGCCAAGCGCGCCGCACTGGAGCTTGCACGATGAGCCGTCCCCCCTTGCCGCTGGCCGCGCACGAGCGGCTGATCTTCGCATTGGACGTGCCCAGCCATGACGAGGCGATCGCCTGGGTCGACCGCTTGGGCGACTCGGTGGCCTTCTATAAGATCGGCATGGAGCTGCTGGCGTCGGGCGAGTACTTCCATGTGCTCGATGCCTTGGCCAAGCGCAACAAGCGCGTGTTCGTCGACCTGAAGTTCTTCGACATTCCCGCCACCGTGGCCGGCACCATCCGCCGGCTATCGCAATGGCCGGTGAGCTATTGCACCGTGCACGGCTGGCACGCCGGCATGCTGCAGGCCGCCGCCGAGGCCAACCAGGGCGACATGCGCCTGCTGGCAGTGACCGTGCTGACCTCGATGGGGCGTCCGGACCTGGCCGCGATGGGCATCGACCGCGAACCGGTGGACGTAGTGGTGGAGCGCGCGCTGGCCGCCCAAGCCGCCGGCATCGACGGCGTGATCGCTTCCGGCCAGGAAGCCGGCCCGATCCGCCGCGCCACCGGCCCGGCCTTTTCGATCGTCTGCCCCGGTATCCGTCCGGGCGGCCCGGTCGGCGACGACCAGCAACGCACCGTGGGCGTGGCGCAGGCCTTCACCGATGGCGCCGATGCGATTGTCGTCGGCCGGCCGATCCGCCTGGCCGCCGACCCGGCAGCGGCGGCTGCCGCTATCCAGGCCGAAATCCGCGTAGCGGTCGGACAGCACCGGGAATGACAACACGCATGCCGTACGCCAGCGCATGCGCTGCCAACAAAATCAACAAGTTAACCCAATAGAATTAAAGTGTTGCTTTAACGTTAAAGTCTGGTTAGCATGCCGCGTCCGATGTCAGTCGGAAGCTGTGCCACTCATTGTCCACCGGGCTTGTCCCGGTTTTCGAAGGGATCGGGCCTTGTGCCCGATCCTTTTTTTTGGCTTTCGTTGGTTACCGTAACTACATCGCCGCCTGATTGCGCGTAATTTGCTGTCGCGGGCGTTCTCGGCTTGCTGCCGCTGCAAATCACCCCTGCATGGTCTCTAGACATGTGTGTCGCCCAGCAGGCATTCAGGGCATAGCCGCTCGTGGCATTAGCGGTAGATGATTGTTGGTAGATCGGCTCAACGTCCACGCAGTGGCTTATTGCCGTCGAAGAAATTTGCATCGCAATTGGCTGTCCTAGCCCAGCAGCAAGCAATCGCGGCTTGGATCTTCTTAAGCGTAGAGAATTCACGGAAAATTCTCAAAAAAAACACTGCAAATTTACTTAAATCCCGTTAAACAAACAGTGCCGCTTTTCTTGCGGCTTCGTAAGGAATACTTCTAACCCATCAAGGAATGCAATATGAAAAGAATTCTCGGCGCCTCACCCGTTTTCTTTCTTATTTTCGTTGCTGGATCTTCATACGCTGCAACTTGCCTCAATTCTGATGGGCTGGTAGTTCCGTGCCCTGCACCGAATACGGTCCAAGCAATATTGCAGCCTGGCACGTTACCGAAATTCGTAGGCGTCCAGGCTGATATTTACATTACCGGCGGCAATACTGTCGACTACGCAAGTAACTTTAAAATTTATGCCAACGACCAATACCTTTGCAACACAAGGGATGAATTTTACAGCGCAACTCCAATAAGGCATTGTAAGGCGACTATTCAGACTCCTGGTACTTATAGAATATCAGCAGTCGCAACATCACCAGGGCAAAACTTCAATCCACCGGCAAGCGTCTATGTGAATGTTGACTAGCCTATGGATTTTTGTAAATTAATTTTTGAATTAAATTGGTTTTATTTAAAATTTTAACTGACAAGAATGGTCTAAAGTTGGAGGGCCCTCGGAGCTGAAGCCGAGCGCCCACTCAGAATGAAGTGTATCTGAGGTTGACTACCAAACCAAATTTGCAACACGCCGGCTACCTGTAATCAGACTGAAATTCCTGAAGAGCAAGTGGTATATCTCATCTTGCCCCCACTCGATGAGAATCGAATTATTGCCAATTTCAGAAACATTATTTAATCTTGGATTAACTGCTCACTTATGAAACCGCCTTGCAATAGCGGTCGATGAACTGCTGGTGGGTCGGCATGACGTCCACGCAGTGGCTGATGGTCTGCGCCACGCTGGCCAGGAAGCCTTCGGCGTCGGTGTCCGGTACCTGGTCCACCAGCGGGTGGTAGCCGGTCGGCAGGATGCCTTGTCCCACCATCACCTGCACCCAGCTGATCTCGGCGAACATCTCTTCGGCATTGCGATAGAACCGCCCGCTGTCGCGGAACAGGTCCAGCGTGGCCTGCAGCTCGGGGGTGATCGGCATGGTCCGGCAGTGCCGCCAGAACGCGCTGTCGTCGCGCTCGGTGGCGTGGTAGTGCAGCAGCAGGAAATCGCGGATGCGGTCGAACTCGAACGCCAGCCGGTCGTTGTAGCGCTGCACCAGCACCGGGCTGATGCCTTGCCGCGGGAACAGCTCCAGCAACTTGGAAATACCGGACTGGATCAGATGGATGCTGGTGGATTCCAGCGGTTCCAGAAAACCGCTGGCCAGGCCCAGCGCGACCACATTGCGGTTCCAGCACTGCTTGCGCCGGCCGGTGGTGAAGCGCAGCGGGCGCGGGTCGCCCAAGGGCGTGCCATCCAGGTTGGCGAGCAAGCTGGCCGCGGCTTCGTCGTCGCTGATGTGCGCGCTGGAATACACGTAGCCGTTGCCGGTGCGGTGCTGCAGCGGGATACGCCATTGCCAGCCTGCTGCGCGCGCGGTGCAGCGCGTGTACGGCGTGGGCGGGCCGATCTTTTCGCAGGGCACGGCCAGCGCGCGATCGCACGGCAGCCAGTGGGTGAAGTCGTGGTAGCCGGTGTGCAACGCGTCTTCGATCAACAGGCCGCGAAAGCCCGAGCAATCGATAAACAGGTCGCCGGCGATGACCTGGCCGGACGCCAGTTGCAACGACACCACATGGCCCGACTCGGGGTGCAGTTGCACCTGCTCCACCATGCCTTCGATGCGGCGCACACCGCGCGCTTCGGCAAACCCGCGCAAGAAGCGCGCGTACAGCGAGGCATCGAAGTGATACGCGTAGGCGATGTTGGCCAGCGGCGAGGTGGCCGGTACATCGCCGGCCGAGGTCATGAACTTGCCGCGCGCGGCGGCCACGGTATTGAGCGTGTACGCGCCCAACGGCTGCGCTTTGCCGCGTAGCTGTTGCCTGATCCAGTATTGATGGAATGGCAGCAGCCCGAGCGGATGGCCGATCTGTGTGCCGAAACCATGGATATACGCGCTGCCCGGGCGTTGCCAGTCGACGAATTCGATCCCCAGCTTGAAGCTGCCCTGGGTCTGGCGCACGAACTCGGCCTCATCGATGCCGAGCAGGTTATTGAAGGCCTTGATGTGCGGCACGGTGGCTTCGCCGACACCCACGGTGCCGAGCTGCTCGGACTCGATCAGCTGCACGTTGAAGGTTGGGCCAAGCACGCGCGCGAAGGCGGCGGCCGCCATCCAGCCGGCGGTGCCGCCACCGACGATGACGATGTTGCGAAGTGGAGCGGGGATCATGTTGCGTTCGAGCCTGTACGAAAGTGGAAACCGCCAACAAGCGAACGGGGCCAGTTGGCCCCGTTCGGATCATATGCCAGCACAGCGCAGGCATATGGCGTTGGGCTGCATCAGAACTTTGCGCCAACTTCCAGCACGATACTGCGTGGCACGTAGCTGATTTCGCCGTTGTCGACCACGGTGATATCAGGCTGCAGGCGACCATCGCTGCCGAAGCTGTTGTACTGATACTGGGTGAAGTTTTTGAAGTTGAAGGCGTTGAGCACGTTGATGCGTGCGTTGAGCTTAAAGTCGCCCACTACCGTGAACTCCTTGTTGGCCTGCAGGTCCACGGTGCGGTAGCCCCAGATCTTGCCACCGAGCAGGAACTTGCCATTGCCTGGCGGGGTAACGCCTACTGCCTGGCAGGTACCACCATCGGGGTCGGTGAAGCCGTAGCAGGCGATCGTGTTGATGGGCTCTGGCGTTGCCAGCACGAGTTTGGCACCGAAGGTCACGCCCCACGGGCCATCGATGGAGCCGGATGCGACGAAGCGATGTGCCGACACGGCATCGGACTTCACGAACGGATAATCGCGGATGGTGGCCTTGTCGAACGCGAAGGGCTCGTCGATGGTGCGGTTCTGGCGCGCGCTGGTGTGGGTGTAGGACAGGTTCAAGCCCCAGCCCGATTCCTTGGTGTAAGGCTTCTCGGCCGACAGCAACACCTGGCTGCTGCGTTGCTCAAGACCGTTGTAGCCCAGGATGGTGTTGCGGTAACCCGGTACCGGCTCGCCCCACGGCACGCTGCCATTGGCGTCGAAATACGCACCGTTCGGGTAGCGGTTGACCAGGCTCATCACCAGGCCGTCGTAAGCCAGCACGCGTTGGAAGGTGACATCGGTTAGCCAGTCGCCCACCTGGTTGCTGATACCGATGCTGTACTGATCACTGTACGGCGTCTTGAGCTTGTTCTTGAACATGAAAAGCTCGGAGCTGTCGCTGGTACCCGGGATCGCGTTGAGTTGATCGATGCCAGTGAGAAACGCTGGATTCCAGGGCGCACAGGCGCGGTCGTCGCGGAAGCAGGGCTGCCCGCTGGCCGCATCACTGAAGTAGACCACCACCGGCGACAACGCTGCCTTGACCGATTCCAGTGCGAGCTGCTCGAACAGGTTACGATCGTACGAGCGACCGGCACCGCCATGCAGTACCGCGCTCTCGTCGCCGAAGAAGTCATACGAGAAGCCGAAGCGCGGCGCCCAGGCGTCCTTGAAGTTCTTGCGGTTGTTGCCGGTGCTGATGTAGTCGGCCACGTTGATGCCGCTGGGCAGCAGGCGGTTGGCCCAGGGCTGACCCGGGTTGGCCGGATCGTCCGAATACAACGCGTCCACAAACGGCTGCGACGTCACGAAGTCGGTGTACGCAGGTGTGTCTTCGTAGTCGTAACGTACGCCGATGTTGAGCATCAGCTTGTCGTTTACCGCCCAATCGTCCTGCAGGTAGATGCCGTACTGCTTGGACGGCGACTCCACCACCGGCAACTGGCCGGGATTGTCGAACGCGCGGATATAGCGCACCTGGAACGGCACCGGTGCGATGCCATTCTGGCCGACTTCATAGCTGAACTGCGGGTTGAGCGAACTGGACTCGCGCGATGTCAGCTTGATGTCGCGATAGGTCACACCGGTCTTGATGGTGTGCTCGCCATGCCACTGCAGCGCATTGAAGGTCAGATCGTTCTGGAACGACCAGCCTTTCTGGCTACGTAGTTTGAAGTCCTCGCCGCTGGCAGCCCCGGTATTGAGAAACACCCATTGGCGCGGATCTGCCTCGGTACGGTCGATGTAGGTGTAGATGGACCCGTTGCCGGTGCCGCGCGGGGTTGGCACGTTGCGCGAATCCTCGGTGGTGAGGATGGCTTCGTTGAACCAGCTGTCGGCACTATGCTGCCAGCGCAGACTGGTGCGCTTGTCCTTGTTGATCTTGTCCACCGCGCGGTCGGGCGCGTTCTGACCGCCGACGTTACTGACCTGGGTTTCGTCGCGGTATTGCGTTGCTAGCTCGATGCGATCGTTATCGGTCGGTTCGAAGTCGATCTTGCCGAAGTACAGGTCTTCGGTGAACGGCATGTTGGACGCGCCGTACTGATCGCGAAGATTGGACGGCAGCAGGCCGATGAACGGGGATGCCTCCGCACTTGGCTGCACGCTCTTGGGCGCCACGTTGTCCTTACCTTCGTAGGCAAAGAAGAAATGCATGCGGTCCTGGATCAGCGGGCCGCCGATCGCAAAGCCGTATTCCTTAGTCTGCGAATCGACTTTGCCGTTTTCCTCGTCGGGG
The DNA here is from genome assembly GCF_001423585.1 of Xanthomonas sp. Leaf148. Classification (GTDB taxonomy): domain Bacteria; phylum Pseudomonadota; class Gammaproteobacteria; order Xanthomonadales; family Xanthomonadaceae; genus Xanthomonas. Next base: position 31,091 of record NZ_LMOP01000014.1, read on the forward strand.
CGTTTCTCGCGCAGATCTTGGTTGGTGAAGCGATAGAACGCCTCGCCATGGAACTCGTTGGTGCCGGACTTGGTAGCCGCAGTGATGGCTGCGCCACTGATCTGGCCGTATTCGGCTTTGTAGTTGGAGGTGATCACCTTGTACTCGCCGATGGCGAGTTGCGGGAACGGATTGCCCTGCGTCTCGTCCTGACCGGCAATGCCGCCGCCGGAAACGTAGCTCTTCTGGCTCACGCCATCGATATACAGATTGCTGGAACTGGCATTGGACGCGCCGCCGCGCAGTTTGGTATTGCCATCCTGGTCTATGGTGAACACCATGCCTGGCACTGTGTCTGCAAACTCCAGGAAGTTGCGCGTGGCTTGCGGCAACTGCTGAATCTGGCGCAGCGACACCGTGTTCCCCACCTCGGACGTCTTGACGTCGCGAATCATCGGCGCGCTGACCGTCACCGTCTCCAGCGTGGTCGCATCGCCGGCCGGTGCAGCCGTCTCGGTGCCCAGGTCGACAGTGGCGCTGGAGGCCACCGACAAGGTCACCGTGCGGCTGACGCCGTTGGACTCGACCTTGTAGGTACCCGGCTGCAACCCGACGATGGTGTAGTTGCCGTTCGCATTGACCGGCGCACGACGCACCGAGCCGGTGGCGATATTGGTGACGACGACTTCGCTGCCGCTCTGCGCGGAAGCGACCTGGCCGCGCAACGTGGCGTTGCTGGACTGGGCCATGGCCGGGGTAGTGGCGAACAACGAGGCGGCCAGGGCGCAGCACAACAGGCTGCGTGCCGGCAGGGTGGAGACGGTGCGGTGCTTCTTCATGACTTTCCCCCTCCCAGGGGTAAAGCGCGAACCAGTGGAGTGACTGGCGCGTCGAGGTTGGTACTTTGATGTGAGTGATACGGGACAACGGACAACGCAACAAACAACAGCAACTGCAAACAAAAACGGCAAAGGCGCAAACGTTGCGGGGGCGCAGCGCTTAGGTGCGCGCGCTATACGGCATGCGTCGCGGCATGCGTCGCACCGAACCAGTAAGCGTTACCAGTCCAGAACGGCGCGATCTCCGTGCGCGGGAAACAGAAGCGTGCGACACCTGCGATCTGCACCAGTCGGTGGTGCAGATCGCCGGGCCGGCTTACCAGATGATGCGGGCGCTCATGAACAAGGTACGGGGCGGGGTGGAGATCGCGCCGTACTGGTTGATGCTCACGCGCGGGCTATACACGCCGGCATTGCCCCAGTCGATGGCGTACTGGTCGTAGTTGCGGAAGTTCAGCGCATTGATCAGATCGCCACGCACCTGCACGGTGAGTGCATCGGTGACATGCATGTCCTTGGACAACGACAGATCCAGTTGACGCGTGCCGAAGATGTCGCCGCCGGCCAGGAACTTGCCGCCCGGTGCATCCACCGACACGATGCGGATGTTGTCCGATGTCGGGCCGCCGTACTGATCGAACGACACCGCTTCGTTGCGTGGCGCCACCGTAGCCAGGGTCAGCTTGGCCGAGGCGCTGATGCCCCAGAACAGATCGTAGATGCCGGTGAGCACCAGCCGGTGGCGCGGCACCGAGTTCAGATCCAGGAACGGGTAGTTGGCGATCGTCGCCGCATCGAAGCCGTACTGATCGTCGTTGCCGCGGTTACCGCGTGCGTGCGAGAACGTGTAGGCGGCGGTCAGGCCCCAGCCGCTTTCCTTGGTGTAGGCCTTGTCGGTGGACAACAGCAGCTGCGCGGTCTTGGTTTCGACACCGTTGTTGCCGATGATCAGGTTGCCGAAGCCCTGCGGCGGCTGGGTCCACGGCTGCGCACCGGCCTGGAAGAAATCGCCATTGGGAAAGCGATTGCCCAAGGTCAAGATCAAACCGTCCTTGCTGTGGATGTACGACACCGTCGCCGAGTTGCTCCACTCGCCCACGCGCGTGCGCAGGCCGAGCGAGTACTGGTCCGAATACGGCGTTTTCAGATCGTTGTTGAGCAGGTCGATCTCGCCGTTGCGCACACGTGCATTGACCAGGCCGCCCAGGCTGTCCGGGTTGCTGACAAAGGACGGATTGAAGTTGGTGCAGGTGCCGGCAGCCGGGGTGCAAGCGGAGGATTCGACAAAGCGGACGGTGTACTGCGACAGCGCCGACTTGACCTGCTCCAGGCCCATGATGTCGAACAGATTGCGGTCGTAGCTGCGCCCGGCGCCACCGAACAGCACCAGCGATTCGTCGCCACGGAAGTCGTAGGAAAAGCCCAGGCGCGGCGCGAAATTGTTGTTGTCCTGTTTGCGATTACGGCCGTTGCTGATGTAGTCGTTGATGTTCACGCCACCCTTGGCCAGTTGTTCGGCATAGGTGGCGCTGACCGCCGGGTTGGTGCCGGGGCCGTTCAATGCGGCGATCACTTCCGGCGGGGTCACGTTGTCCAGGTAGGACGGAATCTTTTCGCCATCCCAGCGCACACCGATGTTCAACTGCAACTTGTCGTTGACGTCCCAATCGTCCTGCAGGTACAGGCCCAGCTGTTTGCTGGTGGTGGTCACCGACGGCGCGGCGCCGGCAAACGGCAGATTGAAGCGCACCTGGTAGGGAATGGACGCGGTGCCTGCGCCATCGGTCACCGCGTAGTAGAACGACGGGTTGGCCGCGGAGTTTTCGCTCTGGGTCAACTCCACTTCCTTGTACTTCACGCCCATCTTGATGACGTGGCTGCCGTGCCACTCGATGTTGTTGAAGGTCAGGTCGTTCTGGAAGCTGGGGCCTTTTTGTCCCTTGCGCTGAATCGCCAGGCCGCTGGTGGCATCGTCGTTGAGCAGCACATCGTCTTCGGCGACGCCGCGCGTGTACACGGTCTGGCTGCCGATGGTGTAGGCGGTCGGGTTGAACAGCACGTCTTCATACGACACCCGCGCTTCGTTGACGTAGTTCTCGCCAAAATGCTGCCAGCGCAGGTCGTAGCGTTCTTCGGAATTGAGATTGGTCTTGGCGGCGATGGCGGTGTTCTGGTCGCCCACGCTGTCGCGGCTTTCTTCGTCGCGCACCTTGGCGGTGAGCTCCAGGCGGTCGTTGTCGCCGATGTCCCAATCGATCTTGCCGAAGTACAGGTCTTCGTTGAACGGACGGGTGACCGAGCCCAGCCGGCTTTGCACGCCGGCCGGCAAATCGTCGCGCAGTGCGCTGAAGGCGTCCGGCACCGCAACCGGGTTGGCCGAGACTTCAAAGCCCTTGCCTTCGTAGCTGAAGAAGAAGTGCGCCTTGTCCTGGACGATCGGCCCGCTCAGCGCAAAGCCGTATTCGTCCTGGTGCGTCTTGCGCTTTTCACCGTCGGCGTTGGGCGCGCCGGCGCGCTCGTCGGCCTGGCGGGCGCGGAAATCGGTGTTGGTGGTGCGCCCGAAGATCTCGCCGTGGAATTCGTTACCGCCGGACTTGGTGGACGCCACGATCGCCGCCGACCCGACCTGGTCGAACTCGGCCTTGTAGTTGGAGGTGATGACCTTGTACTCGCCGATCGCCAACTGCGGGAACGGGTTGCCCGCGCTCTGCTGCTGGCCGGAGACGCCGCCGAACAGATAGCTCTTCTGGCCCACGCCATCGATATAGACGTTGACCGCCGAACTGGCCTGCGCACCGCCGCGGATGCGGCTGTTGCCGTTGGCATCGGTCTCGAACTGCATGCCCGGCACGGTGTCGGCAAATTCCAGGAAGTTGCGCGTCAGCTGCGGCACCGTGTTGATCTGCTTCAACGAGATATTGGTGCCCACCTCGGAGGTCTTGACCTCCTGCAGCGTGGTGGCGGTGACCTGCACCGCGTCCAGCGTGGTGGCGTCGCCGGCCGGCGCCGTGGCCGTCGCATCGCCGCTGCCCAGGTCCAGGCTGACCGAGGAGGCCACCGACAGGGTCACGGTCTTTTCGGTGCCCGGGCCGGCATCCACTTTGTAGGTGCCCGGCGGCAGGCCGACCAGCGCATAAGTCCCGTCCGTACCGGTGGTCACTCGTCGCACCGCGCCGCTGGCGACATTGGTCGCGGTCACGGTGGTGCCCGCCTGGGACGTGGTCACCTGTCCGCGCAATGTGGCATTGCTGGACTGGGCCATCGCCGGAGCGGCGGACAACAACGAAGCGGCGAGGGCGCAGCACAACAGGCTGCGTGCCGGCAGGGTGGACACGGTGCGGTAGGTCTTCATGACTTTCCCCCTCCCAGGGGTCAGGCGCGTACCGGCAAAGTGGTCGGCGTGGCGCGGGTAGTGCGTTGTTTCAAAGACAGCAGAACGGCAACAAACAAACGACAGGCGTTATAAAAAGCATAAGAAACTGCAAAGAATTCGTGAAGATGCGACGTGGCGCATGGTGTCAGCCGCCAGGCGAGGCGCGCGGCGCGCTGGACGCACGCACGATCAGCTCAGGCACCATTTCCGAAAACGCCGGCGGCGCCGCATCGGCCGGCGGTGCGGGTGCATCCACCAACTGCTGGCCCAGCAGCAAGCGCAGCGCACGCGCGCCCAGCCCGGCGATATCCACCCGCATGGTGGTCAGCGCAGGCAACACGTAACGCGCCATCGGCACATCGTCGAAGCCGGCCAGCGCGATGTCCTGCGGCACCTTCAACCCGGCATGGCCGAGCGCGAACAGGCAGCCCAGCGCCATCATGTCGTTGGCGGCGAACACCGCATCCGGATGCACGTCCTGCGCCAGCGTCTGGCCGGCGCGGTAGCCGGATTCCTCATCGAAGTTGCCGGGAAGCACCCACGGCTGCGCATCCGCATCCAGCGCCAGCTCGTCGCGATAGCCCCGTAGGCGCTCGTGCGCGTCGAAGTTGTCGGCGGGGCCGGCGATGAAGGCAATGCGGCGGTGGCCGCTGTCGCGCAGGTGGCGCGTCATCACCCGCGCGCCGCCGTAGTTGTCGACATTGAGCACCGGGCGCTGGCTGGCGCGGCCGGCGCAGTTGAGCAGCACCGCCGGCAGGCCGCCGGGCAATGCGTCTTCGTGCACGCCCGAATCGCCCAGCGACGGCGACATCACCACCACGCCATCCACGCGCCCGGGCAGGCGTTCGAGGGCGCGCCGCTGCGCTTGCGGGTCGCCGTGCGAACTGGACACCAACAAGTGGTAGCCCTGGTCGCGCGCCACCTGGTCGATGCCGCGGATCAATTCGGAAAAGAACTCGCCATGCAGATCCGGCAACACCACCCCGATGGTGTGGGTGCGACGGCTGCTCAGGCTACGCGCAGCGTGGTGGGGAATGTAATTCAGCGCCCGCGCCACCTGCAGCACGCGCTCGCGGACCGACTCGGCCACGTGCTGATGCCCGTTCATGGTGCGCGACACCGTGGCCACCGACACCTGCGCCTCGCGCGCCACATCCTTGATGGTGACGCTGCCGCCTTCCGAACGGGGCCGACTCATGGCGCTTTCTCCAAAACAAGGCGGTGGCGACCGTACGCCAGCACAGGGCGCACGGTCTGCTGGCGCAGAACGTTCGTGTCGCACAGGCTCATGAATGTCATCGGCCCCATCCGATGGCGACCTCGAAGCGAGATGGCGCGCACGCTAGCAGGAACTGCAAGCGCTTACATGATGCGCCGCACCATTGGGTCAAACATAGCTGGGACAAGGGCTGCGACCTGGTGGGTGGACAAAGTTGTCCGAGTAAGACAACAGCAGCCAATGTCGGACACCGGCTGACATCGTGCAGGAAACCACGAAAACCTAACATCTTTGGCCCATACCTTTGCGTACGGCAGCGTCGCGCCTTGCCGCCAGTGCATTCAGACAGCAAGATGCGCCGATCGATCAGGGGAACATCGTGCGCATGTCGCCATTTACCGTCCGCGCCGGCCGGTGTCAGTCCATTGCGTGGGTGCTGCTGGCTGCGCTGTGCATTGGCGGCTGCCAGCGCAACGACACTGCTGCCCCTTTGCCCGGTGCGAATGCCGAGCCCGCCGCCGCGATGCAGTCGATGACCCTGCCGTTGCGCCGCAACGATCTGGTCGCCTATGCGCGGATCCGGGTGACGCCTGCGCAATACACCCAGTTGGAAGCGGCCTGGCGCAGCGGTGCCAGCCGCTGGCCGCTGACCGAGCTGCCGCTGCCCAACGAAGTCGGTGCGCTGCTGGGGTCGTTGTCGGCACCCGATGCCGAGCGCCGCCTGCAGCAGGCCTTCGACGCGCAGCTGGCCGGGCAGTCGCGCGGCATCGCCCAGGCCGCGCAGTCGCTGGGCCAGTTCGGTGTGCAGTACCTGCGCAGCCGTAGCGATTACCAGCCCGAGCAGCGCGCCCATTACGTGCAATTGGTCGACGCGCTGAGCGCCTGGGCGGCCACCGCGCCGCTGGCCGATCGCCCGCGCGCCAAGGCCAGCATCGCCGACCTGGTGGCCGCGGCCCGCGCCACCGGCATCACCTCCGACGCCGACCTGCAACGGCTAGGCATGGAAGAAAGCCTGCGCCGGCTGGGGCCGTTCTGGGCGGCGTGCAAGAAGGTGCTGGAGCGCTACGACCTGTCGATCGACACCAGCCTGGACGCGCTGCGCACCGGCTTGATCAAGCAGGACGGCGATAGCGCCCAGGTGCGGCTGCGCTATCCGCTGGCGGCGCACGCCATCGACCTGACCGTGGCGCTGATCAAGCGCGATGGGCACTGGTACCAGCAGCAGACCCAGAACGAGATACAGGCGCTGCTCGACGCCATGCCGGCCAAGCCCTTACCCGATGCTGCGGCAGGCCCCGATACGGCGCTGCTGCCGCCTGTACCGGCCCCAGACGCCGGGCAACGCCCGGCTGGGCGATAATGACCGCGATGCCAGAACAGAACCCCCTGCCGTTTCCGGACGGCCAGCCTGCCCCGACCACCCCGGTCGCTGCCGACCCCGGCGCGAGCGCGGCCGCCCTGCCGTTGCCCACCGCCGCCCCGGTGCCGCCGGAAGCATCGGCGTCGACAGCGCCGATGCTGGCCACTGCACGTCAGGCCAAGCGCCCGTGGTGGGCGCGCCTGCTCGGGCGCCTGGCCGACCCGTGGCTGAGCCTGACCATCGAGCCGGAACCGCTCGCCCGCTACGACGACGGCACCCAGGTGGTTTACGTGCTGGAGGACTACGGTCTGTCCAGCGCCCTGATCCTGGACAAGGCCTGCCGCGAGGCCGGCCTACCGTCGCCCCTGGTGCCGCTGCCGGGCGACCCGCTGCAGCGCAAGCGCGCCTATCTGGCGCTGTCGCGGCGTAGCAGCAGCAATTCGCTGATTCCCGAACAGCGCGGCGGCAAGACCCACTCCGACTCGCTGGCCAAGCTGCTGCAGGCGCATCGGGTGCGCGCCGATCTGGACGTGCATCTGGTGCCGGTGTCGATCTTCGTCGGGCGCGCACCGGACAAGCAGAGCGGCTGGTTTGCGGTGCTGTTTTCGGAAAACTGGGCGCTGGTCGGCCGGTTCCGCCGTCTTTTGGCGGTGCTGCTCAATGGCCGCACCACCATCGTGCGTTTCGCCCCGCCGATCTCGCTGCGCCAGACCATGGCCGAAGGTCTGCCGCCCGAGCGCACCTTGCGCAAGTTGCAGCGCGTGTTGCGTACGCATTTCCGGCGGATCCGCGAGGCGGTGATCGGGCCGGATCTGTCCACCCGCCGTCTGCTGGTGGACCAGGTGCTGGCCGCCGACTCGGTACGCGAAGCCATCGCCACCCAGGCCAAGCGCGATAACTCCAAGCCGGTCGATGCCTGGCGCAAGGCGCATGCCTATGCGTGGGAAATCGCCGCCGACTATTCCAGCCCGGTGGTGCGTTCGGCCAGTTTCCTGCTCACCCATGTGTGGAATCGCATCTACGCTGGCGTGCTGGTGCATCACCTGGACAAGCTCAAGCAGGCCGCGCCCGGACACGAAGTGGTGTACGTGCCCAGCCACCGCAGCCACATGGATTACCTGCTGCTGAGCTACCTGCTGTACGAACGCGGCATCGTGCCGCCGCACATCGTGGCCGGCATCAACCTCAATCTGCCCGTGGTGGGCACGCTGCTGCGCAAGGGCGGCGCGTTCTTCATCCGCCGCAGCATCCGCGGCAATGCGCTGTATTCGGCGGTGCTGAGCGAATACGTCGCGCAGCTGGTGGCCGGCGGCTATTCGATCGAATACTTCGTCGAAGGTGGACGCTCGCGCACCGGGCGTCTGTTGCAGCCAAAGGGCGGCATGATCGCGATGACGCTGCGCGCTTATCTGCGTCAGCCGCGCAAGCCGGTGCTGTTCCAGCCGGTCTACATCGGTTACGAGAAGCTGATGGAAGGCAACAGCTATCTGGACGAGCTCACCGGCCGGCCCAAGGAAAAAGAATCCATCTGGGGCCTGCTGTGGTCGATCCCCAAGGTGCTCAAGCAGAACTACGGCCAGGTGGTGGTGAACTTCGGCGAGCCGATCGCGCTCAACGACGTGCTGGCCAAGCACGCCCCGGATTGGGACGGCCAGCCGCTGCCGGAAGATGCCAAACCCAGCTGGCTGGCACCGGCGGTGGATACCTTGTCCACGCAGATCCAGACCCGCATCAACTGCGCGGCCGACGTCAACCCGATCAACCTGCTGGCGCTGGCGCTGCTGTCCACGCCCAAGCACGCGATGGGCGAGGCGGATCTGATCGCGCAGATCGAGTTGTGCAAGAAACTGCTGGCGGAGATGCCGTATTCGGACCGCGTCACGGTGACTCCGCATACCCCGGCACGCATCATCACTCATGCCGAAGAGATCAACGTACTCACGCGCGTGTCGCACCCGCTGGGCGATGTGCTCAGCGTCAGCGGCGATACCGCGGTGCTGCTGAGCTACTTCCGCAACAACGTGCTGCATTTGTTCACCGCATCGTCGTGGGTGGCGTGCTGCTTCCAGAACAACCGCCGCATGAGCCGCGCCGGTCTGATCCGGCTGGGTCGCACGGTTTACCCGTTCCTGCAGGCCGAGCTGTTCCTGCCGTGGAGCGAAGACCGCTTTGCCGAACGCATCGAACAGACCATCGACATGTTCGTGCGCGAAGGCCTGCTACTCAATGTCACCGAAGACGACGGCGGCATCCTGACCCGCAACACCGGGCAGACCGATGAAGTGTTCCGTCTGCGCGCGATTGGCCACTCGCTGCAACAGGCATTCGAGCGCTATTACATCGCCATTTCGGTGCTGGTGAAGAACGGCCCCGGCGTGCTCGGCGCTGGCGAACTGGAAAGCCTGTGCCAACAGGCGGCGCAGCGTTTGAGCCTGTTGTATGCACCTGCCGCGCCGGAGTTCTTCGACAAGACCCTGTTCCGCAGCTTCATCCAGAAACTGCGCGAACTGCGCCTGGTCTGGCCGGACGAGAACAGCAAGTTGCTGTTCGATGAGCGGCTGGATGCATGGGCCAAGGATGCCAAGTTCATCCTCGGCCGCGAACTGCGCCACACCATCGAGCGGGTCAGCCCGGAAGCGGTGAAACCGGATGTGGTGTTGCCGCCGGAGTGAGGCGGCGGTCTTGGCGGTAAGAGCCGCGCGCGTGGCAAAGCGCGCGGCAATGCTTGGCGATGACGCACTGTTCCCGTTCGGTCGAGTTGGAAATGGTGCGACATCGCGCGCCGCAGTGCGGCCGCCGCAAATCGAACGCGGTGTTGCCGCTGAAGCGGGACAGCGCGGCAGAGACACGACACGCGCGCGGCATAGACAAAACACCAGCGCGGCATCAAGGCACCCCACCTGCAGCAACGACCCGGTGACTCCTTCTCCCACCGGGAGAAGGTGGCGCACAGCGCCGGATGAGGGTGCGGCTGCAGGCAACCATGCAGCCATGCAGCGCATCGATCCTCACTACACATCGATTCGCACCCTATCCAACGACCCGATGATTCCTTCTCCCACCGGGAGAAGGTGGCGCATAGCGCCGGATGAGAGTACGGCTGCAGGCAACCGTGCAGCCATGCAGCACATCACCCCTCACCACACATCGATTCGCTCCCTATCCCACGACCCGATGACTCCTTCTCCCACCGGGAGAAGGTGGCGCGTAGCGCCGGATGAGGGTACGGCTACAGGTAACCATGCAGCCATGCAGCACATCGCCCCTCACCAGACATAGATCCGCAGCACCCCACGATTTCACACAACAGTTGCGTTCGTTTCATCAGCCGCTTGCGCGCATGTCGATAGCATCGAACCACCTTTTACAGTGATCGAGCGCATCGCAATGCGGATGCGCTTGGCAGGAGATTCCATGCGCGCAGCCATCCATACCCAATTCGGCGATCCCGCCAAGGTGCTTGAACTCGGCGAGCGGCCCGTGCCGCAGCCCGGTAAGGGGCAGGTGCGCATCGCCATGCGCCGCTCACCCATCCACAACCACGACCTGTGGACCGTGCGCGGCAACTACGGCTACAAGCCGGAACTGCCGGCGATCGGTGGCAGCGAAGGGGCCGGCGTCATTGACGCCCTGGGCGAGGGCGTGGAAGGCCTGCAGACCGGGCAGCGCGTGGTCGCGGCCGGCGTCCACGAAAGCTGGGCCGAGTATTTCCTGGCCGATGCAGCCGGCGTGGTCCCGCTGCCCGACGCACTGGACGACGACCGCGGTTGCCAGTTGATCGCCATGCCCCTGAGCGCCCTGATGCTGATCGAATTCCTGCGCGTGGAAAAAGGCGACTGGATCGTGCAGAACACCGCCAATGGCGCCGTCGGCAAGACCGTGGCCATGCTTGCCGCCGCACGCGGCATCAACGTGATCAACCTGGTCCGCCGCGATGCGGGCGTGGACGAACTCAAGGCGCTGGGCATCGGCAATGCTGTTTCCACCGCGCAGGACGGCTGGCAGGACACCGTGCGCGCGCTGGCCGGCGATGCGCCGATCATCCGCGCCGTCGATTCGGTCGCCGGCAGTGCTGCCGGCGACTTGATGGGGCTGCTGGCCGAAGGCGGCGAGCTGGTGTCGTTCGGGTCGATGACCGGCGAGCCGCTGCAGATCTCCAGCGGCGATGTGATTTTCAAGCAGGCGACCGTGCGCGGCTTCTGGGGCAGTAAGGTGATGCAGGCCACAAAATCAGAGGACAAGCGCCGCATGATCGGCGAGCTGTTGAAGGCCGCCGTCGATGGCAGCCTGGTCTTGCCGGTGGAAGCGGTGTTCGACCTGAAAGATGCGGCCAAGGCGGCGGCGGCAAGTGACGAGCCAGGCCGGCGCGGCAAGATCCTGTTGCGTGCTGGCTGACAGGCGCGTGGCTTAGCAAAAAGAGTGTCAGGAGGTTCGGGGCTGGTCGTGATCGGAGCAGTCCGTGTGCGGCCGAAGTAGAGCAACTGCGGCCAGAGTGGAACAACGCGGCCAGGGTAGGAATCTGTGGCGACCACGACCGACGCCGCACTCGCTTTTGTACTCCAATCCGAATCCACACCCAACTGCATCTGCACTCAAATCCGGAACAGGGCAGGAGCAGCGCCGGGCAGCAGAAGGTGCAGCAGAAGGACCGAAATCGGGCCCCATGTCCGTAGACAAATTCAAACCTGTAAACCGATTCGAATCGCGCCCGTCCCCTCATCCGCCCCTGCGGGGCACCTTCTCCCGCAGGCGGGAGAAGGCAGTCCGCCGATCGCTGCTCTGAAGCCCCTCTCCCGCCTGCGGGAGAGGGGTTGGGGGTGAGGGGACGGCTTGCGAGGCACGGTGCGTCCACTCCGCGTGCTGCTTCACCACTGCTACAAAGTCGATCAGCCTAGGTCACGCCAGACCAGCGCCTGTAAAGGATCGCCGGACACCTGACACCGAAGCGCGGGTCCAAGCGCACCTGCCCTCGCAACGAAGGTCCAGGTCCGGGCAAAGCCCCCAACGCCTCAAGCGGGCTCGTCGGGCACCAGCTCCATTTCCAGCCGAATAATGCAGTCCTTGATCTGCAATTTGCGCTTCTTCAGGCGCTTCATCTGCAGCTCGTCTTCCAGGTTCGCGGGCATGCGCTGGATTTCGTCGTCCAACGCACGGTGCGTGCGTCGCAACTCGGCGATCTGTTCGACGATCTCGGCGGGTGAGAGGGTTTCCACGCCCCGAGCATACACAACCCCGGGCGACCCGCGTCACCCGCGCTTGCCAAGTGGCCGCAGGCTGCGACAATGCGTGTGCGTCGTTGGGGATAACGGCGGCGCGCCTCACCCCATCATTGCCGCGCGGCCACGGCCGTCGAGAAAGGAGTCTTTACGATGCGTTTGCGTTCTTCCCTGCTGGCCCTGAGCCTGCTCACCGCCGCCAACCTGGCCTCGGCCGCCGATGTGGCCAAGTACGACGGCTTTCTGTGCTGCAACCTGCGCACCGACGGCAGTTGGATCAGCGACAGCAACTACGCCGAAGACGGCAAGCGCGTGCTCCCCGTCGGCACCCCGGTCAGCGTCACCGGCTTTGGCCGTAACCGCGTCAACCTCAAGATCGCCGGCGAAAAGCAGTCCATCGGCAACGATTACAGCCGCGACCTGGACAACACCGCCTTCGCCGCCCGCTACATCGTCACCGCCGATCCCAAGCTCAAGCTCGCCACCTTCCCGCCGAAGATCCGCCAGGCCATCGTGGACGGCAAGCTCACCGGCGGCATGACCCGCGAACAGGTGCTCATGGCGGTCGGCTACCCGATCAGCAGCGAGAACCCGAATCTGGAAGCCTCGTTGTGGCGCTACTGGCGCGACAGCTTCGCCGAGTACCAGGTTCAGTTCGGCCCCAGCGGCAAGCTGGTCAAGGTGACCGCCGACCCGCAGTTGATGAATCTGGTCTGGGTGCCTTGATTTCACATGGCGGCCGTGTTCCGTGCGCGGTCGCCACTTAGCTGGTTCGTCATCGCGGCACCTCTGCAGATCACAGAGAGCGCACCGCGCTTCGACCAGCGTGCGGGACACCATTCAAGCAGACGCCCATGCCGTTTCTCTGTGGCCCAAAAAACTCGCGTTTCACCTACACAGGGAGCTTGTGTCCACATCTGGATCTGGCCTTGCGCTCTACAGCCCGCTCACTCGGCGAAGCGATTTTGGAATATGAGGCGCATTTCAACACCAAGATAGAACCGCTGGCTGAGCCATTCGAAGGAAATCCTGAGAATGTCGGAAAGTACTTCCACCTGATTGACCTCGATGACAGCGCAAATCGGATTGTCGACATTCATATCTTTCGTAAAAATAGCGAAATATGCGTCAAGCAGGATCTCGACTTCCCATTGGAACCCGACGATGTCGTTGAATTAGGTGGGCTGATCTGTTGATGGCTGTCAGCATCGCACGGTGCGCCCCAACAAAGCGCGCATCTTGTTTTGCAGTTAATGACCGCAATTTTTCTCAGCTTTCTATCTCAACAAAGATAGCGGAAACATCTTCTGTAACATTGCTGAGTGATGAGTGGATCTCGCCGAGTCCAGAGAGATCGTTTTCTAGTTGTGCTTCCTAGCAAGGAATTGGCGATGGAATTGGGCTTGATCATGCTGAGTTGCGAACAGAAGGCATGTTGTCGGTATTGCGAACAGACCAAAGACTTGCTTGCGGATGTCATCGTGTATCCGGGCATGGTTCTGATCTGCCAGCGTTGCCTTTGAGAAGGGCCTGGCGTTGTAAGCAAAGCGCTTGGGTTGGATATCACGATGTTTGAGTTCTCCTAGTAAGCAACAGGCATCTTCCGGCTGCAGTCGTTTATCTATCCTCCGATATAAGACGATCGGTGGATTTCGCCCTCATGAGAAGAGAACAAGTTAATGACAAATCCATACGACTCTTCGCCGATCCACTCAGCGATTTACTCGCTCAACGACACTATGGTAACCACAGCGCTGGAGCTTCCTGGACATCGAATCATCCGCAACCTGGGCTTGGTGCGCGGTATCACCGTGAGGTCGCGCTCAATCGTCGGCAACTTCTTCGGCAGTCTGCAGAGCTTGTTCGGCGGCAACATCACCATCTACACCGAACTGTGCGAACAGGCACGCTCGGAGACCTATCGCGACATGGTGCAGCATGCCAGGCAACTTGGCGCCAACGCCGTCATTGCGGTGCGCTACGACGCTACCGAGTTGATGGCCGGCCTGACCGAAGTCCTGTGCTATGGCACCGCAGTCGTCGTCGAGGCGCAGCATGCATAGCGGGTCAAGCATTCACCGAGGGGGCTCCGTGAAACTGCGGTGCGTGGCGGTGGTCGTCTTCGTTATGGCAACTTGGCTGCCGGCGGTGCAGGCCTCGAGCTCGTCCACCTTCATGTCCGAAGTCGGGAAAGTGTCGCCGGTATACGAGCGTCTGGCCAACTCTGCCGAGTCAGAGCGCCTTATCGATGAAGGTAGGAAGAGCGAGGTCAATGCAAGGTTGAAGCGACTGGTGCCGGAGACAAGCAAAAGCGCGTATGACGCGTTTGTCCTGTCCAATATCCTCTACCGAGCCGATGTCGCTGCCAGTGACGCCTACATGAAGCTCGCTGACGAAAAGCTTCCTGGCAATCCATTCATCATATTCGAGCGAGGTATGCGCGAACACCGCGCGGGACGCTGTGATATCGCGCTGCCTCTGTACGAAAAAGCCGCGAAACTGCTGCCAAGGTCGCAAGTGCCGGATCGCCTGTGGGCCTACATCACGCACTGCCGCCTCGTGCTTGAGGATGCACGCGGAGCTGTCGCCGCCTGGACACATGTGGACTTCAAGGAGAAACACACGGCGATCGAGAAATCGATGTATGACATCTTCTCGACGACAGATCCGGACGCCGAAAGAGAGCGCTTGATCACGTCCATCCGTGCAGGGGCAGCAGGTGACGTTTGTACGTTGATCAAACTCGACAAGAATTGGGAAATCGACTGGTGGAATGCGAAAAAGCAGCCCGAGTACCTTGCGTATGACATTGCACTTGTCAGGTCATTGTGCAGGAACGACAAGAAGATTCAGAAAGTTGCGGGGCTGTGTATCGACGCGGTGGACCTCGATGACGATAAATTCAGACGCCTTATCGCCTCGGCGGGTTATTGGGGAGAGGGTGCCCGGTTGCCGGAAGATCCGATAGCGAGCTATACGTTGATCAGTCAGTTGCAGAAACGAAAGATGGCGACGGCGGACGAGATCTTCCAGCGTTACGGCGCGGCGCTGGAGCAGCGCTACAAGCGGATGCCCTCCGATCGTTCGACGCTGGATCTGCTGGCGTTTCTGTACAGCGCGACAGGGCGAAGCAAGCAACTCCAACCGATAGACCTGTACGGCTGGAAGACACTGAAGATCGAGGCCTATGCGCTGAGCTATCTGAAAGGCCTGACCGAGGCAAACGCCGGGTACTCCGCTGCGCTTGCGCAGGCCGCACGCGACTTCCCCAATAGCGCCGAAATTCAGCGGCTCAACCTTGTGCTACATGCTAAGTCCGACGATAAGGTGACGTATTTGATGCGTTATGTTGCAGCGCAGTTTCCGAATGTGCAGGAGCATCTAAGCGGGCGCTATCGGCTCGATGATTTCATGGCGGCGTTGAAGAACGAGCTGAAGGTCTCGGCTCCAAAAAAGTAGCGGCGCAGGATGCTTTATCGTCTGGGCCTGTGCGCCGTCTGGAGCCGCCGGCGCCAGGTATGAATCGCCTCAGATGACTATTAGTGGTCCCTCGTGGCATGGCTGGGACGTGCACGCGTTGCAAGAAAGCGGAGGTGAGCTCACCCCTTCAGAAAGCGACGCTGTGCATTTTTCAGCAGTGGGCAAGACCCGACCAAGACTGCCTTACGCTCAACTCTCAGGGCAGGCTCCGGCTACACGACTTGGCGGGACGCCTGGATGTTAGAAGATACAGATCGCTGACCGCCAAGGCGCTAAGCTTCTGTATCGGCCAACCAGGCGCCACACAGCGAATCAACCATGCAGCGAAATCTGGATCTGTATCCCAAAGACGATAACGGCGACACCTTGTGGCACATTGCGGAGCAGGGCGTGGATCTTTCCAAGCCACGCGAGGTCGCGTTTTCCGTGGTGTTCCCGAGCAAAGAGTCCGCACTGGAATTTTCGGTGACGTTGCTGCGCTTTGAGCAAAAGGTACGTTGCTGCCATTACCCGGAAAACACCGCGTTTCCGATGGATGTCACGGTGTATCCGACCATGGTGCCGACATACAAGGCGATTTGCGCGTTCGAGGAGGAGTTGGCGACAGAAGCCAAGCCCTTGGGTGGGTTGAACGATGGATGGGAATTTTCTGTAGACACCAAAGACGTCTGATGTGCGCGGCAGGTGCGTTGGAGAGCGCGGCGTGCGGGCTCTCCAACAGGTTGGGCCACATCAACGCGATGATTGCGGGACGCGGCGCAGCTGTGACACGTCGTAGCCCATTGCCGCAATGCGCGCGAGCGCCTGCTGATAATCGGCATCGGAGACCTGCGGGGTCCGTGCCATGTACCAGACGTAATCGCGCTTGCTGCGCGCCACGATGGTCTGGGTGTAGTCGGCATCGCGCCAGGCGATGACATATTCGGCCTTGAACGGCCAGAGGAATTGCATGCTCCATAGCGCGCCGTTGCCATTCTCTGCGACTTGGCCGATCGGGTGCATGGACTTGAGCGGGGCCTGGAAGCTGCCTTTGCGGAAAGTGAAGGTGGTCTGGATACGGCCATCCTGTCGCAGGGCATAACTCTCTACTGCGTCGTAGGCTTTGCGTTCTGGACGGGTTGGAATATGTGCGATGACATACCAGTCGCCCATGAAGCGCGGCACGTCAACGCTGTCTGCGCGGGGCAGTGCGGCGCGCGGCTCGCTGCCGCTTGCATTGCCGTAGACCGCAAGGGTGAGTAAGAACAGCATCGACGCCTGGCGCATGGCAACCTCTCTCAACAGTCTCAGTGCAGAGGCATACGTTGCGACGATGCGTGTGGATGCAGCGTGCAATGCGCTGCCTATCGAAAGGCGCGTTGGGTTCCCGTTGGTTGACGGGCTCTACCCTTGCAAGGACGGCTCGGACGCATTGAAGAATGCGATGGCTGCGATGGCTGCGATGGCTGCGGTGATCACGGGCGGTAGCAGGCAGGTTTGCACGATCTCCCACATCGGCTCGACAGCTGGCTCGCGAGTGTGACGATCAGGTGCTATGCCGGTGCGAGGTCGGGAGCGAGCTTAGGGCAACGCTGCATAAGTCTTGTCATCCAGGCGATAGCGTGAGGCCATGGACGTGAATCGCTGGCTTGCGAGGCCCTGGAGTTTCTGCTTTCGCGGGAATGACTGGCGCGGGGGACTTGATGAGCGTTGCCTTACAGCGACTGATACGTCACGAGCAGTCATCAGATGGATGTGAACGGCGTACTCAGCACTGGAGTGTACGGGTGGTTGGTGCCGCGCCGAGGACCGGCTGAGCCTGCCTGGCCATCAGCCGATGTCGTTCTGTCAGCCGCTCTGATGCGCATTCGGCCGGCGACCCCATGATGGACAGACAGCAGCGAACTTGATCGCCACCGCCATCTCACCAAGGCGAGACAGCATCTTTTCCGTACGGATAAATCGTCGCGATCGTTCCGTCCCCCAGATGTTCCAGCGGTGCCATCTTGATGTTGCGCAGATGGGTCTGGCCGCCCGATACCACCGCGTCGTGATAGAACAAATACCAATGGCCGTCGAACGCGCAGATGGAGTGGTGGGTGGTCCAGCCGATCACCGGCTGCATCAGTACGCCCTGGTAGCGGAATGGGCCATACGGCGAGTCGCTGGTGGCGTAGCAGATCAGGTGCGTATCGCCGGTGGAATACGACAGGTAGTAACGACCGGCGTGGCGGTGCAGCCAGGGGCCTTCGAAGAAGCGACGGTCGAGGTCGTCGGCGCGTAGCGGGGCGCCGTGTTCGTCGAGGATGACGATCTCGCGCGTGGGTTCGGCCAGTGCGGTCATGCTCTCGTGCAGCCGCGCCACGCGCGGGCCCAGTGCGGGCGCATCGCCCACCGGTTCCTGGTTGGTCTGCGCGTAGACGTTGTCGCGGTAGTGCTGCAGCTGACCACCCCAGATGCCGCCGAAGTACAGGTAATGCGCGCCATCGTCGTCGGCGAACACGGCCGGGTCGATTGAGTAGGTGCCGGCGATCGGTTCGGCTTCGGCGATGAAGGGGCCGTGGGGTTGATCGCCGACTGCCACACCGATCTGGAAGATGCCGTCGGCGCGCTTTGCCGGGAAATACAAATAGGTCTTGCCATTGCGTTGCGCTGCATCCGGTGCCCACATCTGGCGCTGGGCCCACGGCACGTCGCGCACGTGCAGCACTTCGCCCAGGTCTTCGACCGGCGCGTTGGGATGCGCCATGCGAAAGACGTGGTAATCCTCCATGCCGAAATGCGAGCCGTCGTCGCTGAAGGCCACGCCGGCATCGATGTCGTGCGAGGGATAGATGTACAGCGCGCCGTCGAAGACGTGCGCGGACGGGTCGGCGGTGTAGAGATGGGTGACCAGCGGTGCGGAAATGGCGGTGCGCGCCAGCGCCTGCAGTGTGGCGGCTTGCAGTTCATCGGACATGCGCGGACCTGTGCATGAGGTGGAAGGAAGGGGTTAGGGCGACGCGAGCGGAGCGGCCTGACGGCGCACGCCCAGTTCGCGTTCGATGCGGGATTCCAGCGGCTTGTCGATCTCGTAAAACACCAGCAGTGCGGTGCCGAGCAGGAACGGGATGGACGCATACACGCTGATGGCTAGCCGAATGCCGTCGGTGACCGCGCCGCTTTGCTGCGGCAGCGCGGCGTCGTAGCCATAGATGGCAAGCAGGCCGGCGACCAGTGCACCGCCGACGCTCAGGCCGATCTTCAGGCCGCACAACATCGCCGAAAAAATGATGGCGGTGGCACGGCGGTGGTTCTTCCACTCCGAGTAATCGGCCACGTCGGCAATCATCGCCCACAGCAACGGGATGGTGATGCCATAGAAAAAGCCGTGCAGCACATAGGAGCCGAATACCCAGCCGATGGCAGTCGCCGGATAGACATAGAACGCCAGCAGAAACAGCGTGGAAATCAGCAGCGCCCCACCAAACACATTGCGCTTGCCGTAGCGGTCGGCCAGGCGTTTGGAAAACCCGATGCCGACGATCATGGCCAGGATGCCGCCGGCACTGAACACACTGAACGCTGAGGTTGGCGCGTCTTGCGGCCACTGCAAGGCGCTCATGCCGGCGCCGGTCAGCACGCTGTTGATTGCGGCAATAAACCGGTTGAATCCGGCGGCATCGAGAAAGTGAGTCAGCGCGCCCGCGTCGAGGGTGTACTTGAAGTAGTAGATGTACATCCCGCCCTTCATGGCGAGATTGATGAAGACCAGAATAGTCAGCGCCAGCATTACCAGCCAGGGTTTGTTGCGTACCAGGTCGGTGAGGTCCTGTCGCACGCTACTGCGTTGTTCGGTGATCGGCAGCACGCGCTCGCGGGTGGTGAAAAAGGTGATCAGAAAGCACAGCGTGCCGACCGCGGCGAACAACCCCATGGTGTTGCGAAAGCCTTGTGCCTTGTCGCCATTGCCCAGGATCAGCACCAGCGGCAGCAGCAGGACCTGGATGATGAATTGCGCAAACGTCACCGCCAGAAAGCGATACGCCGACAGGCTGTTGCGCTGCTCCATGCTGCCGGTGAGCACGCCGCTCAGCGCCGAATACGGCAGGTTGTTGGCCACGTAGACCAGCATCAGCAAGGCGTAGGTGGCAAATGCGTAGGTGATCTTGCCGTGCTCGCCCAGCGCAGGTGTATTGAAAGCTGCCAGCGACAGTGCGCCAAACGGCAGTGCGGTCCACAGGATCCACGGGCGGAATTTGCCCCAGCGGGTGCGGGTGCGATCGGCCAGGATGCCGATGATGGGCGTAAACACGAACGCGCCCAGCAGGCCGACCACGAAGATCAACGTGGCCGCCGCGCTCGCCGGGATGCGGAATACGTCGGTGTAGAAGAACGCCAAAAACGTCACCAGCGTCTGGAAGATCAGATTGGCAGCCAGGTCGCCCAGGCTGTAGCCGATCTTTTCGCGCACGGAGAGCTGCTGTGATCGATCGTTCATGAGGTGAGGCAGGCTCGAAGAGTGCTGCGGAAAACGCCGCGGCGCGCGCTACGCCGCTGGCCGCGATCCCTCTGGATCGCGGTTGCAGGCGCAGTGCCTGAAGTGTCGGGCAAAACCTCGTGCGCCGTCGTGCAGGCATGTTGGACGGCGCGCGGCAGACGGAGTGCACGCGAATCACGCGTGCACTCCGAATACCCGCTACACCCGGCAGCCAGCGGCGAGCGCGTCTCGATGGACACTGTCAAAACGTGCCGCGGATGCCGAGCATGACGGTGCGCCCGGGCTCGTACAGATCGTAGGTAGCGTTGGGCCACGCATAGGTGGTGCGCAGCGGCTCGTCGGTGATGTTGGTGACGTTGAGCGTGATTTGCGGCTTGGAAGGCAGCCAGTCCAGCGCGTAGCTGGCCGACAGATCCAGCTGGCCGCGTGCATCGGCATTCAGGCGTGCGTACGGGATGCCGTTCTGGTTGGCGCCGGAGATCACCATGTCGTCGTTCCAGGTGTAGGAAAGGCGCACCGAGGCGGCGTTCTTCTCCCAGTACACGGTGCCGTTCCACAGATTGGGCGCCACACCGACGGCCACTGCCGGGATGCCTTCGCCTTCCGAGGATTGGGTGACATGGGTGTAGTTCACGCTGAAGCCCATGCCGTCGACCAGCTTGTCCAACGGCTGCACCCAGATCGCTTCGGTGCCGCGGATGTTGAGCACGCCATCGGCGTTGACCTGGGTCTGCACGTCCACCGTGGCGGCATTGGGGCCACCGCGCTGGTCCAGGCCGGCTTGCTGGATCGGCAGCAGGCTCTCGTAGGGCACACCAAGATCGTTGAAGGGAATGCGCCGCACGCCATTGACGGTGAAGCCGCTGATGCGCTTGTTGAACAGCGTCAGGCCCACATAGCCTTCGCCGCCGGTGTACCACTCGCCGCCGAAGTCGACATTGGTGGACAGATACGGCGCCAGGTTCGGATTGCCCTGGGTCGCGGTCTGTGCGGACGGGTCGCTGAAGTTGGTATTGGGCAACATCGCGCTCGGGTCCGGGCGCGTGAGCGTGCGCGAGCTGGACAGGCGCAGCACCACGTTGTCGGCCACATCCCAGGCCGCGTTGAACGAGGGCAGGGTTTCGGCGTAATCGGAATCGAGCACCTGCACGCGGCGGATGCCGTTGATGGTGACCGGGCCGGTGATGGTCTGGTCGGTGGTGACGTAACGCACACCGGCGTTGAAGCGCAGCGTGCGGTTCCACACTTCGGTTTCGGCGTTGGTTTCGATATAGAAACCCAGGTTCTTTTCGCGGATGCCGCCGGCCGAGGCGCCGGTGTTGGCGGAGTTGGTTTCCGGGGCGGAATCGCGTAGCGCGTAATAGTTGGTGTCGCCCAGGAAACGGTTGAAGTCGGCGGTGATGAAGCCGCCCGGGCCGGGCCGCAAGTAACTGGCCAGGGCCGCATTCGGGACTGCGGAGCCGGGGCCGCCGTTGCACACGTTGCCGCCACCGCCGCGACACACCACCTGCTCCCAGGCAATGCTGTTGTCGAAGCCGCGAATGGTGCGCTCGGCCTGGTCGTATGCGGCGCCGATCTTGATGTTGCGCTTGTCTTCGCCGAACTGCAGATCGGCACGTCCACCACGGGTCTGGGTGACGCGTTTTTCGTTCTGGATATTGACCCGTCCGCCGCTCCAGCCCCAGCCCAGGTTCGGGTCGTTGAGATCCAGCGGGCTGCTGATCGACGGGCGGTCGCCGCCTTGGTTGCGGTAATCGACGGTGGTGAACGGCGAGGTGACCAGGATGCTGGGCGACTCGCGATCCAGCCAGCTGCGCGTGGCGTTGGCCTGCACGTTGAGCTTGATGTCCTGCTCGGCACCGAACAGCAGTTCGGCACCGGGATTGACGCTCCAGAACTTGACCTCTTCGCGGTACGGGCGCGCTTCCAGGAAATACTGCGCGTTGGCAAAGGTGGCGCTGGTGACCACGTTGTTCTGATCCAGCTGCATGCCCAGCGGGATCATGTTGCCGTTGCGGCCGATCAGATTCATGCTGATCCGCTCGGTGGTGCGCTTGGCTTCGGAATACAGCGTGTCCAGGTAGAAATGCATGCTGTCGGAGGGGCGCCATTCCAGCGACATCACCGACGCATCGCGGTCGCGATCGCCATTCATGTACACGCTGCGGCCCAGGCGCGGAATCAATGCATCGCTGATCTGGTCGATGCTCAAGCCGGGGTTGCGCGCCAGCAGCCATGCCGCGTCGATGGTTTCGCCGGTGGTCAAGCCGCTGCCGGCGGTGGCCGGCACGCGGTCGGGAATGCGCCAGTTGCCGCCGCCGTTGACGTTGCAGGCCGCCGGTTGATTGGTCGCCGGCGTGCCTGCAGGCGGGGTGAGCCCACATTGGGTGTAGGTGAGGCCGGGGTTGGTCCAGCCCACGCTTTCGAAGCCGCGCACGCCCAGCTTGCTGCGCACCGAGGCCACGCCGAACAACGCGCCGAGCGTGCCTGCTTCGTTGGTCCAGCTGCCCATGAAGGCGCCACGCGGGGTGGTCTTTTCGCTGGTGCTGTTCCAGTCGGCCTGCGCCTGGTAGGTGAAGTGCACGCCGGGGCGATCGAACGGGCGCGCGCTGCGCATGTCCACTACACCGGAAACGCCGCCTTCGAGCATGCTGGCGGTGGGCGTCTTGCTCACGGTGAGCTGGGTGAAGAATTCGGTGGGAAACAGGTTCAGATCGACTTCGCGATTCTGGTTCTGCGCATTCAGACCGATCGAGGCGGTGGCGATGCTGGCGCCGTTGAGCGTGGTCTTGGTGAAGCTGGTGCCCAGGCCGCGGATGGCGATGTTGAGGCCTTCGCCATTGACGTCGCGCGAGAGCTGCACGCCGGGGATGCGGTTGAGCGACTCGGCGATATTCATGTCCGGAAATTTGCCGATGTCCTCGGCAAACACGGTGTCGGCAAAGCCGACCGAGTCGCGCTTGGCATCGGTGGAAAACTGGATGCTGCGTCGGTAGCCGGAGACGGTGACGGTGTCGAGCTGGGTCACTGCGTCATTGTTGCCGGCCGTGGCCGGTGGCGTTTGCGCGGCGCTGTCGGCGTCGGTGGACTGTGCCCAGGCGGCAGTGCTGGTCATGCCCAGCAGGATGGACCCCAACGCGCAGGACAACGCGGTTCGTGCGTAGCTGTTCTTCACCGTATTCCCTTCCCTAACAGGTGAGCAGATGTCCCACGCATCGCCCCTGCGTAGGGAGTGCCGCTGCCCGGAATCGGCGCGACGATGATGCGATGGGGGAGACGGGCGATCAGTGGCGCTGGATGTTAGCGCTACCAAATTCAGAACATCACGCTGCAGGGCAGCATAGTTGCCGGGGCATAGCGAAGCGGCGCTGCCATGACGCTGCACCGCGAGCACGCAACGCCGACGGGCGGTCGCCGCGTGCTGCACTGCGCGATGGATTCCTGCGTGCAGCGTGGTAATGGTAGCGCTATCACCCGTGGCGCAAGGCCACCTTCGTGCAGGTGCAGTGGTCGATGAATCGAATCGGACAACGCGCAAGCGACATGCTGCTTGCGCCCTTGCTTGCCGCGATGCGCAGCAGGTATCGCGACAACGCAGGCGACACGGTTGCGCGCGTGCAGGAGCCTTGCCCATGAGCGATGCGCCTGCGGCCGATGCTGCCGGCCCCGGAGCGCGCCTGGGCCGGGTGCGCTGGCGCGTCTGCGCGCTGCTGCTGGCAGCGACCACCATCAACTACGTGGACCGCCAGGTGCTGGGCGTGCTTGCGCCGTTCTTGCAGACGCAGATCGGCTGGAACGAGATCCAGTACGGTTACATCGTCACTGCGTTTCAGGCGGCGTATGCGCTGGGCCTGTTGTGCAGCGGTGCGGTGATCGACCGCTTCGGGACGCGGCTTGGCTATGCGTTGGCGATCGGGGTGTGGAGTCTGGCGGCGATGGGCCACGCGTTGGCGACCAGCGTGGTGGGCTTTGCGATTGCGCGGTTTTTCCTGGGGCTGGGCGAGTCCGGCAACTTTCCCGCCGCGCTCAAGACCGTGGCCGAATGGTTCCCGCGCCGCGAGCGCGCGCTGGCCACCGGCATCTTCAATTCCGGCTCCAACATCGGTGCCATCGTCGCGCCCTTGCTGGTGCCGGTGATCGCTACTGCCTGGGGCTGGCAGGCGGCATTTCTGTTTACCGGCATCTTGAGCGCTACCTGGCTGGTGGTGTGGTGGTGCAGTTACCACGCGCCCGAGCAGCAACCCGGTCTGTCGAGCGCAGAACTTGCGCACATCCGCAGCGATGCACATGAGCCGGTGCAAGCGCGGTTGTCGTGGCTGCAGGTGCTGCGGCATCGCCAGGCCTGGGCGTTCGTGCTGGGCAAGTTCATCACCGACCCGATCTGGTGGTTCTTCCTGTTCTGGTTGCCTAAATTCCTGCATGCCGAGTACGGCCTGAGTCTGCTGCAGCTGGGTGCGCCATTGATCGTGATCTTCGTGCTGGCCGATATCGGCAGCATCGCCGGTGGCTGGGTTGCCGGGCGCTTCATCGCGCGCGGCTGGAGCGTCAACCGTGCGCGCAAGACCGCGATGCTGATCTGCGCCGTCTCGGTGGTGCCGATCGTGTTTGCCGCACGCGCAGACAATCTGTGGCTCGCGGTGGGTCTGATCGGCCTGGCCACCGCTGCACACCAGGGCTGGTCGGCTAATCTGTTTACGCTGCCCTCGGACATGTTTCCGCGGCATGCGGTGGCCACCGTGGTGGGCATCGGCGGATTTGCCGGTGCAGTGGGCGGCATGTTGATCGCCACGTTCATCGGGTTTCTACTGCAGGCGACCGGCAGCTACGTGCCGGTGTTTCTGATGGCCGGTTCGGCCTACCTGCTGGCATTGGCGGTCGTGCATGCTCTGGTACCGCGGCTGCAGCCGGCGCAGCTGCCTGCGGCCACCGCAACGCCTCCATCTTCCTGAGGAATCACCATGTCCCTGCACACCGCGAGAATCGCACTGTTGCTGGCAGCAAGCATCGCATCGGTGGCGCAAGCCGCGCCGCTGGCAGCGGGCGCGTCCAAGTTTCTGGGTAGCGCCTACAGCCCGCAACAGGCGCAGGGCTTTGCGCAGTACTGGAACAAGCTCACCCCGGAAAACGGCGGCAAGTGGGGCACGGTGGAGACAGTGCGCGACCAGATGGACTGGCGCACGCTGGATACCGCTTACCGGTTCGCAAAAGCCAACGGCATGCCGTTCCAGATGCATGTGATGGTGTGGGGCAATCAGCAGCCGGAATGGATCAAGACCTTGCCCCCGGCCGAGCAGCGCCGCGAGATCGAGCAGTGGTTTGCGGCCGTGGCCCAGCGCTACCCGGACATCGACCTGCTGGAAGTGGTCAACGAGCCGCTCAACGACCCGCCCAGCAAGGCCGATACCGGCGGCGGCAATTATCTGCAGGCGCTCGGCGGTGACGGCGCCAGCGGCTGGGAGTGGGTACTGCAGTCGTTTCGGCTCGCGCGCCAGCACTTTCCGCATACCAAGCTGATGATCAACGACTACAGCATCACCAACAGCGCGCAGGCTACGCAGAAGTATCTGCAGATCGTGCGGTTGCTGCAGCGCGAACAGTTGGTCGATGCCATCGGCATCCAGGAGCATGCATTCGAGACCACGCCAAACGTGGCGATGTCGGTGCATCGCACCAATCTGGATGCATTGGCCGCCACCGGCTTGCCGATTTACATCACCGAATTCGATCTGGATGGGCCAAGCGATGCGCAGCAGCTGGCCGATTACCAGCGCGTGTTTCCGATCTTCTGGGAGCACCCGGCGGTGCGCGGCATCACGCTGTGGGGATTCCGCCCCGGCCTGTGGCGCGATAAGGAAGCCGCCTACCTGGTGCGTGGCGATGGCAGCGAGCGCCCGGCGATGACCTGGTTACGCGATTACGTGGCTGCCCATCCCGGCACGCCTGCGCCCTGACGCGCGCGTTGCACGACCCATCTCAACTGTTCGGTGCCCGACCCCATGCCCACCTCCTTGCCGCTGACCTGGCACGACGACCGCCTGTTGCCAGCCGACCCCGGCACGCGGGCGATTGCGCGCCGGTTGTATGCGCAGATCGCCACGCTCCCCATCATCAGCCCGCATGGCCATACCGACCCGGCCTGGTTCGCGACCAATGCCGCGTTCGCCAATGCCACCGAACTGTTGCTGGTGCCCGATCACTACGTGTTCCGCATGTTGTATAGCCAGGGCATCGATCTGGATGCGTTGGGTATCCCGCACGCCGATGGCACGCGCGCACCGGTGGACCCGCGCGCGGCATGGCGCGTGTTTGCTACGCACTACACGTTGCTGCGCGGCACGCCGTCGGCGGTGTGGCTGAATCATGTCTTCCACACCGTCTTCGATCTGCGCATCCGCCTGGATGCTGGCACTGCCGATCATTACTACGACCACATCACCGCCGCGCTGCAGACACCAGGCTTTCGTCCGCGTGCGCTGTTCGAGCGTTTCAACATCGAGGTGATCGCCACCACCGAATCGCCGCTGGACACGCTGCAGCATCACGCGACCATTCGCGACAGCGGTTGGGCCGGCCGTGTGGTGACCGCGTACCGCCCGGACCCGGTGGTGGACCCGGAGCATGAGCAGTTTGCCGGTGCGCTGCAGCAGTTCGGTGTGCTTACTGGAGAAGACGTGCTGACCTGGCCAGGCTATCTGCGCGCGCATCGGCAACGCCGCGCATTCTTCGCAGCGCACGGCGCGACCTCCACCGATCATGGACATCCCAGTGCCGCCACCGCCGATCTGTCGCCGGGCGAGGCGCAACGCCTGTTCGACACCGTGGTGCGTGGCGCTGCAACGCCGGAACAGGCCGAGTTGTTCCGCGCACAGGTGCTGACCGAAATGGCGGCGATGAGCCTGGACGATGGCCTGGTGATGCAGCTGCATCCGGGCTGCTTCCGCAATCACAACCGGCCATTGTTTGAGCGCTACGGGCGCGACAAGGGCGCCGATATTCCGATGCGCACCGACTATGTGCATGCGCTCAAGCCATTGCTGGATCGCTACGGCAATGATCCGCGCCTGCGCCTGATCGTGTTCACGCTGGACGAAACCAGCTACAGCCGCGAACTGGCACCTTTGGCCGGCCATTACCCCTCGCTGCTGCTGGGCCCTGCATGGTGGTTTCATGATGCGCCGGAGGGCATGTGGCGCTTCCGCGAGCAGACCCTGGCCAGCGCGGGCTTCTACAACACGGTGGGTTTCAACGACGACACGCGTGCATTCCTGTCGATCCCGGCCCGCCACGATGTCGCGCGGCGGGTAGACAGTGCGTTCCTGGCCAAGCTGGTCGCCGAGCATCGCTTGGAGGAAGACGAAGCAGTGGAGGTGGCGATGGATCTTGCGTATCGGCTGCCCAAACAGGCTTACAAGCTGTGATGCAACCGCAGCGCTGCGTGTGCGGCAGTGATACGACGCAGCAGCGGCGTGCAACGTCGCGTCATACGCAATGCGGGGGGGGGCTGAGGTCATGACCAACGTACAGTCGCCACGCGCTGCAACGTGGAGCAATGCCATGCGCGTTAGCTGCACCAACATGATCTGCACCGTCATGATCTGTGCCGGGCTTGCACTGCCCACCCTCGACGCCACCGCACAGACCAGCGCACCGCGCGAGCGGGTGTCGCTCAACGGGCAATGGCGCTTTCAGCGCGACGACCCGCCGGGTAATACGGTGGTACTCGATTACGACGCGCGCCCGCAGGTGATCCGCAGCGAAGACGGCAAGGTGGCCGATGCGCGCCCGGATCAGGCGCAGCAGCTGCGCACAGCGGCCAAGGACGTGCTCAAGCCGTGGATTCTGCCAACCGCCAACGCCCTGATCGCCGACCCGGCGCAACGGCATCGACGCCCGCCCGGCAATCCCGGCAACGACGTCGCGTATGTGCAGCCGCAGTTCGACGATAGCCGCTGGCAAACCGTGGATCTGCCACACGACTGGGCCATCGCCGGGCCGTTTCTGGTCGATGGTCCGTACGGCGGGATGGGGCGTCTGCCGAGTTGGGGCATCGGCTGGTATCGCAAAACCCTGGACATTCCGGTCAGCGATCGCGGCCGCTCGCTGTTTCTTGATCTCGATGGCGCGATGTCCTATGCCACGGTCTGGCTCAACGGCAGGCTGGTCGGCGGCTGGCCTTACGGCTATAGCTCCTGGCGTGTGGACCTGACACCGTATGCGATTCCCGGCGCGCGCAACCAGCTGGCGATTCGTCTGGATAATCCACCCGATTCGGCGCGCTGGTATCCCGGTGGCGGGCTATATCGCAGTGTGTGGCTGACCAAGACTGCGCCGCTGCACATCGCACAGTGGGGCACGCAGCTGACCACCCCCCAGGTGTCGGCCGCATCCGCACAGATCCAGCTGGCCGTGACGCTGGATAACGCTGCGCGCACTGCTGCGCAGGCGCAGGTCAGCACCGCCATCTACGTGCTCGACGCGGCAACAGGCACACGCAGTGGCGATGCGGTCGCGCAGATTCCCGTAGCGCAGATTGCCGTGCCTGCCGGCGGTAGCACCCGCGTTCAGGGCAGCGTGCAGATCGATGCACCACGCCTATGGGGCCCACCGCCGACCCAGCAACCGCATCGCTACGTGGCGGTGACCGAGGTGCGCCAGCGGGGGCAGGTGATGGATCGCTACGAAACCCCGTTCGGCATCCGCAGCATCGTGTTCGATGCGGACAAGGGCCTGCTGGTCAACGGCGAGCATGTGGCGATTCGCGGGGTGAACAACCATCACGATCTCGGCGCGCTCGGTGCCGCGTTCAATGTGCGCGCCGCCGAGCGGCAGTTGCAGTTGCTGCAACAGATGGGTGCCAACGCCATCCGCATGAGCCACAACCCACCCGCACCGGAGTTGCTGGAACTCACCGATCGCATGGGCCTGCTGGTGGTGGACGAGGTGTTCGACAGTTGGGAGATGAACAAGACGCCGCTGGATTTCCATCTGGTATTTGGGCAATGGCATGAGCCGGATCTGCGCGCGATGTTGCGACGCGACCGCAACCATCCGTCGGTGATGCTGTGGAGTGTCGGCAATGAAGTCGGCGAGCAATACACCGGGCAACAGGGCGCGTCCATCGCGCGCACGCTGCACGCCATCGTGCATGACGAAGATCCGTCGCGGCCGGCCACGGTCGCGATGAACTACGCTTCGCCGGACATGCCATTGCCGGCCGCGCTGGATGTCATCAGCCTCAACTACCAGGGCGAGGGCATCCGCGATGCGCCGGAGTTCGCAGGCACCGAGCGCATCCGCAAACCGCCGCAATATCCGGCGTTTCATGCGGCATTCCCGCACAAGGCCATTGTCAGCAGTGAAACCGCATCGGCCTTGAGCAGCCGCGGCGTGTATCTGTTTCCGGTGAGCCCGGACATCAGCGCGCCGGTGCGCGACGGGCGCGGCGGCGACTCGGTGGCGCATCAGGTCAGCGCCTACGAGCTGCATGCGGTGGACTTCGGCTCCAGTGCCGACAAGGTATTTGCGGCGCTGGACCGGCACCCGTATGTCGCCGGTGAATTCGTCTGGACCGGCTTCGACTATCTGGGTGAGCCCACGCCGTATTACAGCTCGCGCAGTGCGTATTCGGGCATCTTCGATCTGGCAGGGTTTCCCAAGGATCGCTACTGGTTGTATCAGGCGCGCTGGCGCCCGCAGCTGCCCATGGCGCATCTGCTGCCGCACTGGAGCTGGCCCGGCCGCGAGGGCCAGGTGACGCCGGTGCATGTGTTTACCTCTGGCGATGAGGCCGAGCTGTTCGTCAATGGTGTCTCGCAGGGGCGCAAGCGCAAGCGCGCGCTGCACTACCGGCTGCGCTGGGACGATGTGGTGTACCAGCCCGGCGAGCTACGTGTGCAGGCCTACAAGGACGGCAAGCCGTGGGCCAGCGATCGCGTGCAGACCGCCGGCCGCGCGGCGCGCCTGCAGATCACGCCCGACCGCAGCCGCATCGACGGCGACGGCCGGGATCTGAGCTTCGTCACCGTGCAATTGCTGGATCGCGACGGACGGCCTGCACCCACCGCCGGCGACCGCCTGCGGTTTCGGATCGATGGCCCGGGCGAACTGGTCGCCACCGACAACGGCGACCCCACCAATCTGGAGTCGTTCGCTTCGCCGCAACGCAACGCCTTCAACGGGCTGTGCCTGGCGATCGTGCGGGCGAAGGCGGGCGCACGCGGCACCATCACCCTGCATGTCGAATCGGACAGCCTGGACGCCGCGCAGGCGCAGATCGTGGCGCAGTGATAAGGCTGCTCACTACCTGTCGCCTGCAGCACCTCACCTTGGAACCTGCCATGCACACGCACCTGCCCACTCTTGCAACCCTGTTGCGCATTGCCATTGTGGGCGTCAGCGCGATCGCCGCCCTGCCTGCAGCCGCGCGTTGCGACACCGCCGCCACATCGCTCAAGCGCGCGTATGCCGACGGGTTTTTGCTCGGCACTGCGGTCAATGCCGACATCGTCTCCGGCAAGGACGCCGCGGCCGCAGCATTGGTGGCCTGCCACTTCAACGCGGTCACCCCGGAGAACGTGATGAAGGCCGAGGTCGTTGCGCCGCGCCCGGGCGTCTTCGACTTTCGCGCTGCAGATGCGTTCGCGGACTACGCGCAACGCAATCACCTGTTTGTGGTGGGGCATACGCTGGTCTGGCATAACCAGACCCCGGACTGGTTCTTTGTCGATGCGCAGGGCAAGCCTAATAGCTCGGCCGCGCAGATCGAGCGCATGCGCGCACACATCGCAGGCGTGGCCGGGCGCTACGTCGGCAAGGTGCAGGCCTGGGATGTGGTCAACGAGATCATCGACGAAGATGGCAGTTACCGTTCCACCAACTGGGTACAACGCGTGGGCGATGGCGACACCGTGGTGCGCAATGCGTTTACCTTTGCGCAGCGGTATGCACCGGATGCAGAGCTCTACTACAACGACTTCAACGCATGGCGGCCGGCCAAGCGCGACGGCATCGTACGCATGGTCAAGATGCTGCAGCAATCCGGCATCCGCATCGACGGTGTCGGCATGCAAGGGCACTGGGGGCTCGACTATCCCAGCCTGCGCGATATCGAAGACGCCATCGACGCCTACGCCGCACTCGGCATCAAGGTCATGATCACCGAGCTCGATGTGGACGTGCTGCCGCTCACCAAGGAAGGCCAGGTCATCGGCACCGGGATGGCACACAAACAGTTCCAACTGCCAGAATTCAAGCGCTTTCTGGATCCCTACCGCGATGGGCTGCCGCCTGCTGTGCAGGCACAATTGCGCGACCGCTACGCGGAGCTGTTCGCACTGTTCTGGCGCAAGCGCGACAAGCTGGCGCGCGTGAGCGTGTGGGGCGTCAGCGACGGCATGTCGTGGAAGAACGATTACCCGGTGCCAGGCCGCACCAATTACCCGCTGCTATTCGACCGCAATCACCAGCCAAAACCGGCGCTGGATGCGGTGTTGGCGGTGCCTGAGAGTGCGGGTCGATAGTCGCGTTCGCCAACATGCACGGGGACCCTGCCGCCGCATGATGGCATGATGCACTCACCTGGATTTCCGGACTTCCCGATGCGCTTGCCGTCCTATCTGTTGTTGGCCGTTCCGTTATTGGCGATTGTCGCTGCCTGCACCAAGAAGGATCCGCCGCCGCCGCGCTTCCCAGCCATCGGGCATGTGGAAACCTTCGATCGCCGCTTCGGCGAGGTGGTTGCCGCAGACGCGCGGATCGAGAAGCTCACCGAAGGCTTCACCTGGTCCGAAGGCCCGGCATGGGTGCGCAATGGCGGCTATCTGTTGTTTACCGATGTGCCGGAAAACAAGCTGTATCGCTGGTCCGAAGAGGCCGGCCTGTCGGTGTTGCTGTCGCCCTCGGGCTATGTGGGCCCGGAGCAGGCCACGCTACGCGAAGCCGGTGCCAACGGACTGTATGCCGAGCCCGATGGCACCGTGTTGCTGGCCGACTCCGGTACCCGCATCGTCGCCAGGCTCGACCCGGCCACACGCAAAAAAACGCCGCTGGCCACCAGCTTCGAAGGCAAACGTTTCAATAGCCCGAATGATGTGGTCCGTCGCACTGACGGCGTGGTGTTCTTCACCGACCCGCCGTACGGCTTGAAGGATCTGAACGACTCGCCGGTCAAGGAGCTGCGTTTCAACGGCGTCTATCGGCTGGACACCGATGGCAGCGTGCATCTGCTGGACGACAGCCTGAGCTTCCCCAACGGCATTGCGCTCTCGCCCGATGCGCGCACCTTGTACGTTTCCAATTCCGATCCGGAACGGCCGATCTGGATGGCGTACGCGCTCGACGCGCGTGGCGCGGTCACCAGCAAGCGTGTGTTCGCCGATGCCTCGGATCTGGTGGGCAAGGACTCGCCAGGACTGCCGGACGGCATGGCTGTGTCCGCCGACGGCCACTTGTTTGCCACCGGCCCCGGCGGCGTCATCGTCTTCAACCCGGCCGGCCAACGCCTGGGCCGCATCGAAACCGGCGAAGCCATCTCCAACTGCGCCTTCGGCAACGACGGTCACACGCTCTACATGACCTCGCACGCGATGCTGACACGCGTGCGGGTCAAGGCGCTGGGGTTGCAGTTTGCGCGATAACACCTATCGGGCGACCAAACTTTAGTCCATCCAGTCGCCGCTCTTGTAGGAGCGGCCCTGGCCGCGATGGAGCGTTAGCGATATCCCTGCATGACAAGTAGCCCTGCATGACACGTCGCTTTTCCTTCAAGCCACTCCTGCGATTCGACTCGGCTGTCGCCCACGCTGCTTAGCGCATGGCTTCCGCGTCACCCAACATCAACACATCATCCAACTCCGGCCCACCACCCCGGTTGCCGCTGCCCGCAACGATGTAGAGATCGTCGCCGACTGCTGCGGCCTGGGTGCCGTGACGCCCTTGCGGGAGTGCGGCCAGCGCTGTCCAGGTGGATTTAGCCGGGTCGTAGGCTTCTACCTCGTCGTGCGCTTTGACCTGACGCATGCTCTCGCCACCGATGATCAGCAGCTGGCCATTGCGCACGATGGCGGCGGTGCCCGCACGCTGCGTCGGTAAGGCCGCCGGCGCGACTGACCATGTGCCGCGTTGAATATCGTAGATGTCCACTTCCGGAATCGTCTGCGCCAGGGTGTTGCCGCTTTCATGCGCGGACCTGCGCCCACCGGCGGCATACAGCTTGCCGTCGATCACTGCCGCATGAAAATGGTCGCGTGCGTGCGGGGCGTCGGCCAGCTGCGTCCACTGCTGGGTCTTGGTATCGAAGGCGTCCAGCCACGGCACATAGCCGCTCATGTGCCCGCGCGTGTTGCCGCCCACCAGATACAGCACGCCATCATGCGCAACTGCGCCCGCCGCACCACGCCGACGGTGCGCGGGAATTTCCGGCCCCACCTGCCAGGTGTCGGTCTGCGGATCGTAGATCAGCATGTGGGTCAGCGAGGCTTCCTCCGGGTAATCGCCGGTAAATCCGCCTACAAAATACAGCTTGCCCGACACCACCACTGCTTGCGCGTGGCTCACCATCAGTGGTGGCGCACTGCCTCGCGACCAGCGACGCGTTCGGGTGTCGAAGATATCCAAGGGCCGCTGGTCGCGCCCGCCGATCAGATACAACCGCTCGCCGATGGCCACCATGCTGTTCTCGTGACGTGCATGCGGTGTGCTGTCGGCGTGGATCTGTTTCCAGCTCTCGCCTGCAACTATCTGATCGTGCGATGCCCGCTCTACAGCACGCGCGTCCTCGACCGGCAGTGCAAGGAGCGGCGCGGCGAACGCGACGGCGGTGATGACGGCGAGTGCTGACAGTTTCAAGGCATGTTCCCTCCGATGACAACGTGTGATCGAGTGTATCGACACGACGATGCCACGTCTTCGCTGCGAGCAGGCTGATCCATAGATGATCAATCGCGGTTCGATGGGCAATTCGACGTGGTCAGCCTTTCACGAGCATGCAGCAGCGCGGGTTCGCGTCGCCGCTTCAGGCGGCTGCCATTCAATCGACGACATACGCGGTGCACCGCAGGCTTGCGGCAATCATTGGCTGATCTGCTGGGTCATCGTGCAGCATCAACGTATGGCACCGAGGAGTACGCGTCATTCTTCGGCGACAAGTGGATTGGCGTTGCGCAGGCAGTTGCTGCAGCGCATGCAGCACAGACAGGTCAACGAGAATCAACCGCTACACGTCTTCACGTAGGCTGCATCGCAGATGCGAACACTACCGGTCACGCTTCCTATCAGGACTCTTCGCATGGCGCGCACTGCTACGACGCACACGGTTGATCTCTCACCGCCAAAGAATGTCGCGCAGGCGGCGGCACGCGGCCTGAAGCTGCGCGAGCAGCATGGGCGTGGCGGCACCGCGATTGGTGTGGCGCGGGCACGCGATCTGTCCGCGCAGAAGTCGCTATCTGCACAGACGATACGGCGCATGCATGCGTACTTCGCACGTCACAGCGTGGACAAGCAGGGCAAGGGGTGGGCAGATGCCAAGGCACCTTCGGCCGGGTACATCGCCTGGCTGTTGTGGGGCGGCGATGCCGGGCAACGCTGGGCCGAGCGGGTGTTGCGGCAGCTGGACGCGCAGGCCACCACTAAGACGGCCACCCCATTGAAGCGGAGCACCAGCGGTACCGCTGCCGGAGGCAAGAAGGCAGCGACCAAGACAAGCGCAGCCAAGAAAGGCGCACCTAAAAAGACCGGCAAGAAGGCCGTAGCGAAGAAGGCCACCGCTAAAACGACGGCAAGTAAAAAAGCAGCTGGAAAAAAGAGCAACGCGGGTTCTGTCGTGAAGAAAGTTGCAAGGAAATCAAGCAAGAAGACAGCCAGCAAGAAGACAGCAGCCAAGAAGGTGGCGACCAAGAAGGCTGACACTCGCAACGGCGCTGCAAAGAAACGTGATGCTGCGCGTAGTGCAAAGACGAGCGGCGCGAAACAGGCCGCGCCTTGGACCAAGCCCAATCCGGTCAAAAAGTCGGCCTCAACGTCGCTGTCCCCTACCCAGAAAGCCAAAGCCAAAGAGCGCGCCAAAGCAGCCGGCCGACCGTATCCGAACCTGGTCGACAATATGGCAGTGGCTAGCGAGCGCAGCAGCATCAAGCGTGCGAGCAAGTCGAGTACGGCGAAGAAGGCGGCAACAAAGCGTTAGCGGTTGTCAGTGGATACCCGTCATCGGGTTGCGCTGCGTCAGCGTCAAAAACGTGGCCGCAGCGGAGTAGCGTTGCGGCCTTATCAAACCAGGCGGCCGGCAAGCGTTGCCAGCAATCGTCACCTGGGCATTAATGGCGGGTACGGCGCGGCGCACCTTCAGCGGCCGTATGCGGCATACCGATCCGAGCACCGTCCCTGCGTGTTCGGCGACGGCGCAAGCGATAGGCCAGCTGCGCTAGGGCACAGATCGATGGCGCTTGCTATCGCCGCGGCATCGGTCCGAGCAGTATTTCACCTCGTCCCAGACCTTCTCCCACTTCTTGCGCCAACGGAATGGACGCCTGCATTGCACGCAAACCTTCTCCGGCAAATCCTGCTTTTTGCGCATTGCCATGTCGATGGTGGTAACGCATGTCCTGGTGAAAACGGAGGTCAAGCATGTCACAGGTCCACAAAAAAGTTGCTAGCGGAGCCTGAGGAAGGTAGATGAATTAAGAGAGGTGTCGACCTCCGCAAAGGAGCAACTACGCCTCTTGTGGTAGATAAGCAACAACCGCTTCCTTGATCCTGTCGGCTAGACCATAAATATCATCAATCGAGCTGATATCGATCTGTTCCTCCTCCTTATTCTGATTGAATACGCCAATCCGCAACTTTTGAAGATTATTGAAGCGGAGTCTGCAAATAGGTTTTCGGTTGTTATCGTCAAGAAGAACTGCGCAATAGCTTTGTGCATCTCTCATGAAGACTCGCTTTCCAGGCACGAGTTCACGCACGATGGCGCGTACAACATGAAATCCCTCGATTTCCTCTGGAGTGGTAACTACCATGGCGTCAGACGAAAGGTTTGATGCTGCCGATGCAGCCTGCTCGGGAACAATAGTTGGAGTGTGCTCATTGATAGAAATTGCCTCGGGCGCCATCGCACCCTTCAGTCTTTCATTGATCCTTTCGCTGACAAGCTGCTCAAAGGCTCTGCGTGTAATGGTTGTGAACTGTTCTCGTATGGCAGGTGTGAAACGTCGACTTCCAATAAGCTCAGCTGATACCAGTTTGACGAAATCTTCGGTTGGCTGATGCATCAATTCCGCAAGTCTTGTCTGAATGGCTCGCGTGTACTTTAATTCGTTGGCGGTCGTCAGGATTGTGTCAAGATCGAAAGCTGACTTGGCAAATTTCTTCAGTTCTTCAACGTCGCGATCCTTGAAGTCCAGCACGTTGAATTCGAAGAATGGCTTTTCATCCATCTTGTTCGGCTGCTCCAGGTCCGTAAAGAACCGATAGACCAAACCGTTTGTAAGCACTCCAAAACGTGCTGCGGTAACGTGGAAATAGCGGAAAAGTTGACTGGCGTGATTAATGCTTAACTCTGCTCCAGCTTTCTTGCATTCAAATAAAATGATGGGTTTTCCATCGCGAAGAATTGCGTAATCTACTTTCTCTCCCTTCTTCGTTCCGACGTCAGCTACGATTTCCGGTGTGACTTCTAGGGGATCAAAAACGTTGTAACCCAAAATCTGTATAAGAGGCATCACCATGGCATTCTTGGTGGCTTCTTCTGTCTGAATCAATGCTCGTGTTGTGCTTATGCGCGTTGCCAGAACACGTAATTGATCAACAAAATCCATGTGGCTTGCTCCGTTCCCCGTTGTTTTTGTCTTCTACCACAGCCTGCGTTGACATGGGAAGTCGCCAACTTTTAATAGATGAGGTCGCTTAGTTCTTTACCGCTCTCACAAAGAGTGATCGCTCGACCCTTCTCTATTGAGTAGCTGTGCTCCTGAGATGCCTGACATTGTCAGCAGCCCTGTCGTTATGTCAGTTGCTGGCGGTGTAGTCTTTGCTGGTGTCCAATTGCGTCATGAAAGAGCAAATCATGATCCAGCTTTCAGAGCATGACCAAACCATCCCAATCCTGCCCAGCTGCTCGATTGCGCAAACGCTGACGTTCTATCGGCGGCTCGGGTTTGAGGGCGATGCGCATCCGCATGATGCGGGATACGCGATTATGCGGCGTGGCGCTGTGGAACTGCATTTCTTTGCGCATCCGGATCTCGACCCGGCCGCTTGTTATGCGGGGTGCTATCTGCGGGTGGGCGACGTGGATGAGATCTACGCGGCGATGCAGTCGGCGGCACTTCCGCAGCGCGGCATTCCGCGGATCGACCCGGTGGGCGACAAGCCTTGGGGGATGCGCGAGTTTGCGATTGTGGATGAGAGCGGCAATCTGCTGCGGATTGGTCAGGTCATTGCAGCCGGGTAACCGGGCAGGGGCTGACGACGCTGGAGCAGCGGATTCGACTCCCGTCGACAGCGCTCGACGGCAATGCTGACGCTGGTGCCGCGTTAGATTGCATGCCCGCTGATCTGCCATCGCGTCAGGCCGTGGCGCATTGCGCATCGCAGCGCTTTCAAAGCAGCGCTTTCAAATCCACGGCCGACTTATCGCTGGCCGAACTGGCGCCCTGCGCATCCGCTAGACAACACGCATCGCGACAAGCGCTTTCTCCACGTCGTGCGGTGTCGCGGTACCCAGCGCGGCATACGCGGTGGTCAGCGCTGAAGAAAACCGCACATCTGCAGACAACGGTGCGAACACGGCATCCAGCTTAAGGAACAAGGCGATATCGTGGCCGGCATCGCCGGTTGCGTCGCGTCCCAGCGCGCTGAGCACCTCGCTCAAGGGATCGATCAGCGCGATACCGGTGTGCGCCTGCCTACGAACGAACTGCAGCCACGCGGCCAGCGGCAGGCAGAGGCGGTCGATCTGTTGGCCTGCAGCGAGCGCGTCGCCGATCGTGGAGAGCAGCCGCACGGGAAGTTTTTGCGAGCCGTCCCAGGCGATCTGTGCCAATAGATGGCGAATGGCGGGATTGCGGAACCGCGCAAGGATGGCATCGCTGTAGCGCTGCGCATCGAAGCCCGCCATGAGCGGCAGGGTGGGGGCGATGTCCTCGCGCATCAGTGTTTCGACAAAAGCTGCCAATGGCGGCTGACGCATGGCGTCGGCCACGGTGTCGCGCCCCAGCAGACTGCCCAGGTAGGCCAGTGCGGAGTGAGGTGCATTGAGCAGGCGCAGCTTGGCGCGCGCGTAACCGGCGATGTCGTCGCTCAGTACGACACCGACGCGCTCCAGCGCAGGACGACCATTGCAGAAGCGATCTTCGACAACCCACTGGGTGTAACGCTCGCGCTGGATAGGCCATGCGTCGGACTGACCGAGTTGTGTTTGTACCTGCTGGCGCACCGCATCGTCGGTGGCAGGGGTGATGCTGTCGACCATCGAGCGCGGAAAGCTGACGTGCTGGTCGATCCACACCGCAAGCGCGGGATCGTGCCGGCCTGCAAGCGTCACCACCGCGCGACGCAGCAGGCTGCCGTTGTCGGCCAGGTTGTCGCAACTCAGTGCGGTGAACGGTGCGATGCCGCGCTGCATGCGCTGTTGCAGGCCGGCCACCAGATAGCCGATGGCGCTGCGGGGTGTGGCAGGGCTCGCGATGTCGTGCACGATATCGGGGTGGCTCAGATCCAACGTATCGCCGGCCAGGCAGTAGCCTTTTTCGGTGATGGTGAGCGTGACCAGGCGCACCGCTGGGTCGGCGAGGCGTGCGAGCACGGCGGCGTGTTCGTCCGCAGCGCACAACACTTCGCGAATGGAGCCAATGACGCGCAGCTGCGGCGTCTCGTCGAGCAGGGCGAGTGTGTAGAGACCATCCTGCGGACGCAGGGAATCGCGCACCTGCGGGCTGTGCAACGAGACGGCGCTGATGGCCCAACTTGGGTCGTTGGCAAGCAGGTCATCGATGTAGACCGCTTGATGCGCGCGAAAAAAAGCGCCGGCGCCCAGATGCACGATACCGATGGTGGTGGCTGCAGTGTCGTAGCCGGGCGTGATCACGGTGGGTGGCAGGGCGGCGAGTGTACTGCGTGACAAGCGTGACGTTGGCATATGGGCTTCTGCGAAAAGTGTTGCCTGGTGAGGGTGCGTGGGGCCGTACCCTCACCCCAACCCCTCTCCCGGTGGGAGAGGGGCGAATGCTTTACTTTTTGTCGATGGTGAAAACTTTTTTGGCGCGGATGTCGCTGCTGGAGGTACCAATCTGCACTTCATACGTGCCCGGATCCACGGCGTACGACTTGCGCTGCTCGTCGTAGAGACGCAGGTCGGTCTGTGGGGTGATGGTGAAGCTCACCTCGCGGTGTTCGCCCGGTTGCAGGGTGATGCGCTGGAAGCCACGCAGCTCCTTGCCGGCACGTTCGCGTTGCGGTGCGAGTGGGTGCAGGTAGAGCTGCACCACTTCGTCGCCCGCACGTTGACCGGTGTTTTTCAGGGTCATGCTGGCGCGTAGCGTGCCATCGGCGGCGACGGTGTTGCGATCCAGGCGCAGGTTCGAATACGCAAATTGCGTGTACGACAGGCCATGGCCGAACGGGTACAGCGGTGTGCCGTTGAAATAGCGATAGGTGCGGCCGCGCATGGCGTAATCATCGAAGGCCGGCAAGCGCTCGTTTTCCTTGTAGAACGTGATCGGCAGGCGACCGCCGGGATTGGCTTGACCAAACAACACATCGCCCACCGCGCTGCCGCCGCGTTGGCCGGGATACCAGGCCAGCAGAATTGCGGGAATGTGTTGCTGCGCCCAATCGATGGCCAGTGCCGAGCCGGTGGTCAGCACCATCACTACCGGCGTGCCGGTGGCCTGCAATGCCTGCAGTAAGTCACGCTGCGGTTTGGGCAGACGCGTGTCGGTGCGGTCGCCACCGGCAAAGCCGGGGTAGTTGACGTCCATCTCTTCGCCTTCGACATCGCCAGTGAGCCCGCCGACGAAGACCACCACCTCGGCGTTACGCGCGGCGTCCACGGCTTCCTGCAATGGTGGCTTGGCGCCGGGCATGCGCCAGGCCAGACGCACCCCGGCATCGCGGGTGGCTTCGTAATACTCCACGCGCAGGTCGTAGGCCTTGCCGGCTTCCAGGTGTACGCTGGCGTTGCCGCTGCGCATGCGCGGTGCATCGCTCCACTGGTCGATCAGCAACTTGCCATCCAGCGATAGCCGCACGCCGTCATCGGCGGCGATCTGCAGTTCGTAATCGCCGGTGACCGGCGGCAACAGCTGGCCGTGCCAACGCACGCTGAAATCGTCTTTCTCCAAGGCCTGCCCGGGCTGCAGTTCGCCACGGCCCAGCGCATCATCGGTCGGCGCATTGCGGTCCCAGCGGAACGCAATACGCGGGTCGATGCGGGTGAGCACCGGTTGCCCGGCCAAGCTACGTCCCTTGAAGTATTCACCGGTCAATCCGTTCTGTTTGGCATCCGCGGCTGGACGCAGATAGCGCGCGTCGATCGGCGCGGCGGCATTGGGGTCTTCGCGTCCTTCCACCAGATCGCTGCCGCGCGCATACACCACCTGCGCCTGTGGCGCCGCATCGCGAATACCCTGCAGGATGGTGACCGGCGCGGCAGGCGTGCCGTAGTAATTGCCCAGCAGCGACATCGGGTCATCGGCGGTGGGGCCGACCACGGCGATGCGTTTGAGCGTGGATTTGAGCGGCAGCAGGCCATTGTTTTTCATCAGT
This sequence comes from Xanthomonas sp. Leaf148, assembly GCF_001423585.1. Taxonomy (GTDB): domain Bacteria; phylum Pseudomonadota; class Gammaproteobacteria; order Xanthomonadales; family Xanthomonadaceae; genus Xanthomonas. The sequence goes on from NZ_LMOP01000014.1 coordinate 71,776, forward strand.
ACCAGCGATTCGCGCGCGGTGCGGCGTGCCAGTGCATCGTGCTGCGGCGATTGATTGGCCGATGCGGGAATCTGCGCCCAGGGCACCTTGGCCGGTGGGTCGAACATCCCCAAGCGCATGCGCGTGATCATCAAGCGCTTGAGCGAGGTATCGATGGTGGCTTCGTCTATCAACCCGGCGCGCACTGCCTTGGGCAATGCCGCATAGGTGTCGCCGCAATCCAGGTCGGTGCCGTGTTTGACGCCCAATGCGGCAGCAGCCTCTGGCGTGGGCACGATCTTGTGGTTCTGCCAGATGTCGCGAATCGCCGCGCAGTCGCTGACGATATAGCCATCGAAGCCCCAGTCGTTGCGCAGGATGCCTTCCAGCCGCGTGCTGGCCGAGGCGGACTCGCCGTTGACGCGGTTGTAGGCGCCCATCACCGCGGCCACATGGCCTTCCTGCACCAAGGCCTGAAATGCGGGCAGGTATGTTTCATACAGATCGCGTTCGCTGGGATGCACATCGAAGTGGTGGCGGTCGGCTTCCGGGCCGCTGTGCACCGCGTAGTGCTTGGCGGTGGCATCGAGCTTGCGATATGCGCCCTGCTGCGCCTGCAGGCCTTGCACGAAGGTCACGCCCATGCGCGCGGTGAGAAACGGGTCTTCGCCGTAAGTTTCCTGGCCGCGGCCCCAGCGTGGGTCGCGGAAGATGTTGATGTTGGGCGACCAGAACGTGAGCCCTTGGTAGCGCTTGTGCTCGCCGCCCGCCAGAAAGGCGTGATGTTTGGCGCGCGCTTCGTCGCTGATGGCGGTGGCGACCTCGGCCATCAGCGGGGTGTCGAAGGTGGCTGCCAGCCCGATCGCCTGCGGAAACACCGTGGCGCCACCGGCGCGCGCCACGCCGTGCAGCGCTTCGTTCCACCAATCGTAGGCGGGCACCTGCAGGCGCGGGATGGCCGGCGCGGCGTTCTGCATCTGCGCGGCTTTTTCGTCCAGCGTCATGCGCGACACCAGGTCGGCGGCGCGTGTCTCGAACGGCAGTTGGGTGTCCAGATACGGCGGCGGTGTGGCCGCCTGGGTGGTGGTGCTTGCGACGGCAATCACCAGCAGCAGGCCGGCGGCCAGGGCGCGGCGCGGGGCGGTGGTGGAACGGGCAGAGTGCGAAAGCATGGTCAGTCCTCCTTGGTGCGGTCCGGTTGCAAACGGGCGAAGGGCCCGATCATGCTGCCGACGAAGCCGCCGGCCTGTGCGGTGCTGAGCATGCCGGCGTCGTCGTTGCGGCGCAGCGATTGCCAGCCGGCGCCGGTGGCGTCGTAGTCGAAGCTGTACGCGCCACCATCGCCACTGATCTGCAGACGCAGCTGCGTGGTGGTGGCCGGGATGCGGGTGCGCGCCAGCGTGGTGGTGGTGGCGCCGTCGCGCTTGTCGACAAACACCTCCAGTGCAGCGCCGTCGCGGCGCACGCCCAGCGCATACCACGCGTTGGCGTTCTGGAACGCGGCCAGCCCGGCCTGCACGCCGGCCTGCGTGGGCACCGCCAGCGCGGTGCTGGCATGAAAGCGGGCGTGTTGCTGGCGACGCGCCACAAACGCAGGCGTGCCGCTGCCCTCGAGGCCCTGCGCAGTCGCATGCAGGGTCAACCAACCGGCGCGTGCCTGCGTATCGGCCACCGCGCGTTTGGGTACGCGCAAGCTGAGCCATTCGCGTTGCAAGGTGGCGGCAGTGAAGTCGTCGTGCCAGGTGAAGTTGCCCGACAGCGGCGCCTGGTCGACAGGCGACTTTGCCCCCGCAGGTGCGTTGGCGATGGAGGGAATCGGTGTGCGGGCGGGCAGGATCGACGGCCAGCCATCGCGCCACTGCACTGGCAACAAGAACGTTTCGCGCCCGGTGTTGTAGCGCTCGCCGGAGTACGGCCGGCTGGCCAGAAACACCGCCCACCATTGCCCGTCGGGTGCTTCGACAAAATCGGCATGACCGGCGTTGCTGACCGGATGCGCACGCTCGGCGGGCAGGTCGCGCTGGGTGAGGATGGGGTTGTGCGGCGAGGGCGCATACGGCCCCCACACGTTGCGGCTGCGCAGCACCACCTGCGAATGTTGCAGCCCGGTGCCGCCTTCGGCGCACGACAGGTAGTACCAGCCGTCGCGTTGATACAGGTGCGGGCCTTCGATCCAGATCGGCTTGCTGGCCAGGTCAACGCCGCCGTTGAGCAGCACCTTGCGCGGGCCGGTGGGCTGATTGGTGGCGATGTCGAAGCGCTGCATCCAGATCGCGCGGTGGCCTTCGTACAACGGTGTGCCTTCCGGTGGGCCGTTGTTGAGCAAGTACGCGCTGCCGTCGGTGTCGAAGAACAACGACGGGTCGATCCCTTCGATGCTCGGCAGCCATGTGAGCGCCGACCAGGGGCCGGATGCACGCTCGGCGCTGGCGATGAAATTGCCGCCGCTGTCCACCGACGTGCCCACCACGTAGAAGCGCCCGTCGTGATGCCGAATGCTGGCGGCGAACATGCCGCGCGAGACGCCCAGACCGTCGTAGTCGAGCTGGTCGGCACGCTCGACCACATTGCCGATCTGCGTCCAGTGCACCAGATCGCGGCTCTCGAACACCGGGATCGCCGGAAAATACGCAAACGTGGAATTGATCAGGTAATAGCGCTCGCCCACGCGGCTGATGCTGGGATCCGGATAGAAGCCGGCCAGGATCGGGTTGCGGTACTGACCAGCTGCCAGCGGCGCGGCGAACACCGCATCGTCGCCGCGATAATCGAACCAATCGAAGGCGACATCGGCAGTGATAGCGGCGCTGGCCTGCGCCTGCGCCACACCAGGCGCAAGCGCTGCCATCAGCAAAGTAAGCGCTGCCGGCAACAGGCGCATCACCAGTCCCACATCGCGCCGTCTTCCAGGCGTGCAATCGGCAATTGCTTGGGCACATAGGGATACTTGGCAGCGAGTTCTTCGTCGATGTCCACGCCATGCCCTGGGGTTTCGCCGCAATGCAGGCGCCCGTCGCGGAACACGTAGTCGTGCGGGAACACCGCATTGGCTTCGTCGGAATGGAACATGTACTCCTGGATGCCGAAGTTGGGCACCCAGGTGTCGAAGTGCAGCGCCGCGCCCATGCACACCGGCGACAGATCGGTGGCGCCGTGGAAGCCGGTGCGCACCTGATGCAGGGCGGCAAAATCCGCCAGCCGCCGCACATGGGTGATGCCGCCAGCGTGGACAATCGTGGTGCGGATGTAGTCGATCAGTTGCTGCTCGATCAGGTGCTTGCAGTCCCAGATCGAATTGAACACTTCTCCCACCGCCAGCGGCGTCACCGTGTGCTGGCGAATGATCTCGAAAGCGCGCTGGTTTTCCGCAGGCGTGGCATCTTCCAGCCAGAACAGCCGGTACGGCTCCAGATCGCGGCCCAGGCGCGCGGCTTCGATCGGTGTGAGCCGGTGATGCGCATCGTGCAGCAATTCGATTTCATCGCCGTGGTCGTTGCGCAGTTGTTCGAACAGTTTCGGCACCACACCGAGATAGCGCGGCGTGGACCACACGGTTTCGGTGGGCAGTTCGCTCTCGGCCGGCTCGTAGGGCTTGCCGCCGCTGGAAATGCCATAGGTCTTCTTGATGCCGGGCACGCCGCACTGGGCGCGGATGGCGATAAAGCCCATCTCGCGGAAGCGTCCCACTTCGTCGCTGGTTTCGGCGATATCGCGGCCGTTGGCGTGGCCGTAGACCAGCGCACCTTCGCGCGAGCGCCCGCCAAGCAGCTGGTACAGCGGCATGCCGGCCATCTTGCCCAGGATGTCCCACAGCGCCACGTCCACCGCGGCAATCGCGCTCATCGTCACCGGGCCACGGCGCCAATACGCACCGCGATAGAAGAACTGCCAGATGTCTTCGATGCGGCCGGCGTCGCGGCCGATCAGGTTCGGCACCAGGTGTTCCTGCAAATATGCCGCCACCGCCAGCTCGCGGCCATTGAGCGTGGCATCGCCCAGCCCGGTGATGCCCGAGCGGGTACGGATCTTCAAGGTGACGAAATTGCGGCCCGGGCAGGTGACGATGACGCGCGCCTCGACGATCTCGCGATCGCGGGCTGAGCCTTGCAGCGGAGCAGGGGAGACGGGGGTCTGTGACATCGTGGTCTCGCTCATGGGGAAGAGGCGGTAGTGATGGGGAGTTCGAACGGACCGGCGGGCAGGCCGCTGCGGTCGTACAGCGTGCACACTGGGCTGTCGGCCCAGCAGTAGCGCACGCGCGTTGCGGTGATGCCGGAAGGAATGCGCAGGCTGACTTCGCGGCCCTGCAGCGTGGCGCTGGTGTAGCGGCAACTGTTGGCTGCCGCGGCGCAGACTTCAAAGCCGATCGGCGCGTCGTTGCCATAACTCAGCAACGCCGCATCCACGTCGTCGAAAGCGATGCGGATACTGTCGCCATCGCGACGTGCGCTGCGCGACACCGGGCCGGACGGCGCAATCGTCTCGCCATACACCACATGCCGCGCTGCACGCGCCAGGCGCCGCCCAAGTTCCTGCTTGTTGGCCGGATGGATGTCGTAGCGGTCGCCGATGTCGATGGCCACTGCCAGGCCGGCATGCGCATCGTCTGCAACGAAGCGGCGCTGCGCCTCGCGCAACTGCGCCCAGCCGCTCTCCGCAGGTTGCGTGGGCGGCGCGCCGTAATTGGCCAGCTGCACAACCAGCAGCGGCAGCTGCGCGCCGAAGCGTGCACGCCAGTCGCGCTGCCACGCCTGCAGCAGCGCCGGGTAATGCACCGCGTCGCCGGCATTGGATTCGCCCTGATACCACAGCACGCCACGCAGCCCGAGCTGGCCAAGCGGGGCGATCATGCCGTTGTACAAGGTGGTCAGCCCGGCCGCCGACGACCACGGCGCGCGTGGCGGTGTGCCCAGTTGCGGCGACACGATCTGGTACTGCCAGGGCGCATCCAGCGGCAACGTGCTGCCATCGCCAAACTGCAGTGCACGCGATGACGCATCGCCCAGCAATCCACCACGGCGATAGGTGTTGAGCACGTTGAGCACGATGCTGTTGCGCCCGGCATGCAGGTGGCCACGCGGCAGCGTGTAGCGTCGCGGCTGATCGGCACCGTAACTACTGCCTACGCCGCGTCCATTGACCCAGGTCTGGTCCAGCTCGTCCACCGGCCCCAGCAACAGGGTTGCTTCCTGCGCGGCCTGCGCTGCGGTCAGCTCAATGGTGGTGCGGTACCAGACCATGCCGTTGAAACCGACCAGCTGCGGCACGCCCCAGTCGTCCCATGCGCCCAGCGCCGCAGGAGCGGGTTGCCACGCGCCCGGCGCATCCGGTTGCCATGGTGTGCCGTCGCCATGCGCACGCCACCAGGTTTCCCACAACGTGCCCCAGCGCGGCGCGGCATCGGTCGGGTTGGTGGCGTAACGCGCCAGCACGTCCAGCGCCGGACCATCGTCGCCTGCCGCACGCAATGCCTTGTCGCCGATCCAGGCCTGCATCTGCGAGCCGCCCCACGAGGCGTTGATCAAGCCCATCGGCACCGCGACGGTCTTCTGCAATTCGCGTGCGAAGTAGTAACACGCCGCAGAAAAGTCCTTCACCGTTTCCGGCGTGGTGAGCTGCCACGCCGCCTCGCCACCGAAGTGTGTCTGTGGCGTGGGGCTGGATTGCGCCGGCACCTTGAACATGCGGATGCTGGGGTGATCGGCATCGGCAATTTCGCTGCGCGCATCCAGCGAGCGATGTACCTGCAATTCCATGTTGGATTGGCCCGAACACAGCCACACATCGCCAATCACTACATCGCTCACCTGCTGCGTCGTGCCGTTGGGCGTGCTCGCCTGTAAACGGTACGGACCACCGGCCGGGTGTGCAGGCAGGCGCGCCTGCCAATGGCCATCACGGTCGGCGCGTGCCTGCACCTGCTGCGCATCCAGCTGCACGGTGACGCGTGCGCCGGGCGCCGCATCGCCCCAGACCTTGATCGGTGCATCGCGCTGCAACACCACATGATCTTGAAAGAGCGCATGCAGCAACGGTGCATCGGCAGCTTGCGCAGCGTTGGATAGCATCGCCGCAGACAGCAGCACCGCCAGGGTCGTCATCACGCGCGTGCTCATTTCGGATTTCCTGGTGCGTAGGGAAATTTCAATGCCTGGTAGTACGCCAGCGGATGCGCAGGCGGCACCACGCCGGCCGGCAATGCGCGCCCTGAGACGCTCTGAAAATAGGCAATGCTGGCATCGCGCCACCACTGTGCTTCGTCCTGCTGGATGGCTAAAAAATCGCCCACCTGCTGGTAGCGCGGCGCATCGATCTTGCCTGCCAGGCCTTGCCAGGTCGCACGCATCGCACGCACTTCGTCCACGCCATGGTCGTAATGCCACACCAGCTCATCCCATAGCGGCCGCCCGGAGGCCATGCGCCGGTCCCACGGCACATGGTGGAACCACAGCAGGGACTGCTCGGGCACGCGCTGCATATCGCCGAACACACGCGCCACCGGCGCGGCGTATTGCGCCACCGCATTGCTGCCGCTGGCGCTGCGATCGAAGCCAATGCCGTTGCGATCGGCGCGGTGGTAATACACCGGGTCCCAATCCGGCCGCTCGCTGCCCGCATCCCACGGCGCCGGCCCGTAGTGATGGCCGCGCCCCATCAGGTGGTGCAGCCCGAGCGGGGTCATGTAATCCACCACCGCCTCGCGCGAGCGCAGCATCATGCCGACCACCGGTGTTACCACCGCAGGGTCGTTGGACAGGGTCATGCGCACCCAGTCCTGCGCGATGGCCTCTGGCGACAACGCCGGATCCCAGGCCAACCGCCCGTAGGCGTACCAGTTGGCCTGATCGAAAAGCGAGCCGCTCCAGTTGCGATCCGCCCCGATATTGGCCACGCCGGCAATGCCGGTGAGGCGCGGACGCTTGCCAGCGTTGAATAGCGTGCCGTCCACCGTTTTTGCCACCGTCGAGCCCTTGCCGCGCGCATAGGTATCGGCCTGCAGGGTCTCGGCAAACAGCGTGCCCAGATACGCCAGATGGGTGGAAAAGCCCAGATACTCCTTGGTGATCTGAAACTCCGGCATCAGCGGTGTCTTGTGCATCGCGCCGAACAACGGATGAAACGGCTCGCGCGGTTGAAAGTCGATCGCGCCATTTTTGACCTGCACGATCACGTTGTCGCGGAAGGCGCCGTCGAGCGGGACGAACTCGCTATACGCCTGCTTGGCGCGGTCGTCCGGCTGCTCGTGCGAATAGACGAACGCGCGCCACATCACCACGCCGCCGTGCGGCGCCAGCGCGTCGGCCAACAGGTTTGCGCCATCGGCATGGGAGCGCCCGTAATCCTGCGGTCCGGGCTGGCCTTCGGAGTTGGCCTTGACCAGGAACCCGCCAAAATCCGGAATGCGCGCGTAGATCTCGTCGGCCTTGGTCCGCCACCACTGCTGCACCTGCGGGTCCAGCGGGTCGGCGGTGTGCAGGCCGCCAATCTCGATCGGCGCACTGAAGCGCGCGCTGAGAAACACGCGGATGCCGTAGGGACGAAACACCGTGGCCAGCGCCGCGGCCTTGTCCAGATACTGCGGAGTCAGGCTCCAGGCTTTGGCATTGACGTTGTTGAGCACGGTTCCGTTGATGCCCAGCGATGCGTTGGCGCGCGCATAGTCGGTGTAACGCGGGTCCAGGTAGCCGGGCAGGGTCTGCCAGTTCCACAACGATGCACCGGCATAGCCGCGCTCCACCACGCCATCCAGGTTGTCCCAATGGTTGAGCATGCGCAGCTGCAAGCGCGGCGATTCGCGCACGTTCAGCGCGGTGATCGGTTGGCCGGTCTGCAGCAGGCGCAGGAAATGAAAGGCGCCATACAACGCGCCGACATCGCTGCCGCCCACGATGGCGGTGGCGCGATGTCCATCCACGCGCACCGTCTGGATCAGATACCCCTCACGGCCCAGATCGCCGGTTTTCAGCTGTAATGCGGCGATTTGCGGTGCGTTGGCGGCGCCTAGCAAGAGTGCGCCATCGGCCGTCACCGTGGTAGCGCTCTGCAGCGCGTGGCCGAGCAAGCCCTGCACGCCGCGCGCCAGCTCATCGCGCGCCGCATGCAGGGTGGGCGAATCGCCGGCAACCACCAAGGTCCGTGCGCTTGCCTGCAACTGCGCGGCGTCGCGCACGCTCTGGTAGCGCAACCATAATTCGTAGCCATCTTCGGCCTGTACCGGTGCCGCCGGTAGCAGCACAGCGCCCAACAGCACCAGACACATCAGCGCCAACGCACGCACGCTTGCGCGAGTGCGTCCCATCGGCCAAGCGCTCATGCCGTACGCTCGGATGCGGCAACAGCGGTTGCGCGCATCACCCCGCTCTGTCTGCTTCCCGGTACCATGACGTGCATCCTCATGCCCGCACCCGCTGCACGTGCACCGGCAGCAACACGCATGCATCCGCCAACGTTCGTTCGCACTTGAAGAGGCCACGCTTGGAGAAGGTCAGGAAATCGGTCCGCCGCACCAGCCGCGCGACCACCATCGACGAGGTAGCGGCGCTGGCAAAGGTGTCGCCGATGACCGTTTCGCGTGTGGTCAACAATAACGGCAGCGTGCGCGATGCCACCCGCGAGCGCGTGATGCGTGCGGTCGACAAACTCGGCTACACACCCAACCTCGCCGCAAGTGCGCTGGCCGCTGCGCAGAGCACGCGCATTGCGCTGATCTACAGCGACCCCAGCGGCGCGTATCTGCGCGAGTTGCTGCTGGGCGTGCTGCGAGTCGCCTCGCGCACTTCGATCCAGCTGGTGATCGACTGCTGGGACGATCTGGACGCCGATGCCGAACGCAAGGCCGCGCGCAAACTCGCCAAGGGTGTGGCCGGGGTGATCCTGCCGCCGCCGTTGTGCGAATCCCGTGCTGCGGTGCTGGAACTGGTGCGCGCCAAGGTGCCGGTGGTAGTGATCGCGTCCAATCATTTCAGTCCCGACGTGGCCTGTGTGCGCATCGATGAATTTGCTGCGGCCAAGGAGATCACCGAGCATCTGATCGAGCAGGGGCATACCCGCATCGGCTATATCGCCGGACACCCCAATCTGTCGGCCAGCACGCGGCGTTTCGAAGGATTTCAGGCCGCGCTTGCGCAAGCCGGGCTGCGTCTGGACAAGCATCTGGTGCAACCGGGCGACTACACCTACCGCTCGGGTCTGCTGGCGGCCGAAAAACTGCTGGCCCGCAAGCGCCGTCCCAGCGCGATCTTCGCCAGCAACGACGACATGGCCGCTGCGGCCATCTCGGTGGCGCATCGGCGTGGGCTGGACGTGCCACGCGATCTGTCGGTCGTTGGCTTCGACGACACCTCCGCCGCCACTGCCGTCTGGCCCGAACTCACCACCGTGCAGCAGCCCATCGCCGCCATGGCCGATGCCGCGCTGGACATCTTGTTGAAGACGATTCGCGCCAAGGAACGCACGTCGAAGATGGTCGATCATGTGGTCGCGCACCTGCTGGTCAAGCGGGATTCGGTGGCCGCACCGATCGCAATCGGCCCGGCCGAGTAAAAGCGGCTAGCGCACCACGGTGTCGCTGCAAGGTGGGCGCTAGCTGGGGTGTGCATGTCTCACGTGTGTTGTGCGGTTGTCGGTGCAGTGATCCCCTGACTAGAGCACCACGTTGTCAGCCATGTCGATACGTCGCGCGGTCACGTGCATCGCGTAGTGGCAATGCACGCAGTTGCCGTACACGCGCGGCGTCATACGACGCGCGTGCGATGGCAAACATCAACGCGTCAGGTACTGATTGATCAGGTTTTCGTAGGCTTCCTGGCGGCCGCTGATCTGGGTCGGCACATTGCCGGCCGCATGCTTGGCCACGTCCACCAGCGTGCTGGANGTACTGATTGATCAGGTTTTCGTAGGCTTCCTGGCGGCCGCTGATCTGGGTCGGCACATTGCCGGCCGCATGCTTGGCCACGTCCACCAGCGTGCTGGATCCATTGGCGAACGCCGCACCGGCGCCGCTGTCGAAGCTGGCGTAACGCTCGGCACGCCAGGTTTCCAGCGGCGAGGAGGTCAGCAGCGCATTGGCCACTTCCAGACCGCGCGCAAACGCGTCCATGCCGCCGATATGGGCCATGAACAGGTCCTGCGGGTCGGACGATTCGCGACGCACCTTGGCATCGAAGTTCAAGCCGCCCGGTGCCAGCCCGCCCTGCCGCAGCACTACCAGCATCGCGCCGACGGTGTCGTA
>NZ_LMOP01000015.1 GCF_001423585.1 Xanthomonas sp. Leaf148
TACGACACCGTCGGCGCGATGCTGGTAGTGCTGCGGCAGGGCGGGCTGGCACCGGGCGGCTTGAACTTCGATGCCAAGGTGCGTCGCGAATCGTCCGATCCGCAGGACCTGTTCATGGCCCACATCGGCGGCATGGACGCGTTCGCACGCGGTCTGGAAGTGGCCAATGCGCTGCTGACGTCCTCGCCGCTGGAAACCTGGCGCGCCGAGCGTTACGCCAGCTTCGACAGCGGTGCCGGTGCCGCGTTCGCCAATGGGTCCAGCACGCTGGTGGACGTGGCCAAGCATGCGGCCGGCAATGTGCCGACCCAGATCAGCGGCCGCCAGGAAGCCTACGAAAACCTGATCAATCAGTACCTGACGCGTTGATGTTTCATTGCATCGGTCGCAGTGCACAACTCCTTGAGAACGGATCTTCGGTTTTGCGANTCCAGCACGCTGGTGGACGTGGCCAAGCATGCGGCCGGCAATGTGCCGACCCAGATCAGCGGCCGCCAGGAAGCCTACGAAAACCTGATCAATCAGTACCTGACGCGTTGATGTCCCGTGGCCGGCGGCGCATCGCGTCGCCGGCCGACGGCGGCCACACCAGTGACCGCTCCCTTGCATGTTTCCAGGTGAACCCATGTCCAGTGTCTCCGTAAACGGCGCCCCCGATGCCGGTGAGAACACCCGTTTCATCGTCCTGATCAGTTGCGTTGCAACGATCGGCGGTTTTTTGTTCGGTTTCGATAGCGGCGTGATCAACGGCACTGTCGATGGCCTGAAGCAGACCTTCCATTCCAGTGCCGCCGAGACCGGATTCGAGGTCGCCTCGATGCTGCTGGGTTGCGCCATCGGCGCCTTCTTCGCCGGCCGCCTGGCCGACCGTTGGGGCCGCCGCGCGGTCCTGATCATTTCTGCGGCGCTGTTCCTGCTCTCGGCCATCGGTGCCGGTGCCTCGCACAGCTCCGGCTTTTTCATCTTCGCGCGCGTCATGGGCGGCTTTGCCGTCGGTGCGGCGAGCGTCATTTCACCGGCCTACATCGCCGAGGTCGCCTCCGCGCGCTATCGCGGCCGCCTCGCCACCATGCAGCAGATCGCCATCATCAGCGGGCTGTTTTGCGCCTTCCTGAGCAACTATCTGCTCGCCAACGCGGCGGGTGCCTCCACCGAACCGTTGTGGGCCGGGCAGGCCGCCTGGCGCTGGATGTTCTGGATGCAGGCGATTCCGTCGCTGGCGTTCCTGCTGTTGCTGCTGGTCATCCCCGAAAGCCCGCGCTACCTGGTGGTCAAGGGCCGTCGCGAGCAGGCGCTGGTGGTGCTCAAGCGGCTGTACGGCAACGCTGCTGCGCAGACCAAGCTGACCGAGATCTCCGCGTCCATGTCGGCCGACCAGCACAAGCCCAAGTTCTCCGACCTGATCAGCAAGGCCACCGGCAAGGTTCGCCCCATCGTCTGGATCGGCGTCGGCCTGGCGGTGTTCCAGCAATTGGTCGGCATCAACGTGGTGTTCTATTACGGCGCGGTGTTGTGGCAGGCGGTGGGCTTCTCCGAACAGGATGCACTGCTGATCAACGTGCTCTCCGGCGGCCTGAGCATCGGCGCCTGCCTGGTCACGGTGATGCTGGTCGACAAGATCGGCCGCAAGCCGCTGCTGTGGATCGGCTCGGTCGGCATGGCGGTGTCGCTGGCCTTGGTGACTTATGCGTTCGCCACCGCGTCGCTGGACGCCACAGGCAAGCTGGCGATGTCCGATGCCATGGGCATGCTGGCGCTGGTGGCCGCCAACGTCTACGTGGTGTTCTTCAACGCCTCGTGGGGCCCGGTGATGTGGGTGATGCTGGGCGAGATGTTCCCCAACCAGATCCGCGGCTCAGGCTTGGCGATCGCCGGTGCCGCGCAGTGGACCTCCAACTTCGCCATCACCGTCAGCTTCCCGATCCTGCTCGGCAGCATCGGTCTCGCCGGCGCCTATGGCATCTACACGGTTGCCGCCTTCATCTCGGTGTTCTTCGTGCTCAAGTACGTCTACGAGACCAAGGGCAAGGAGTTGGAGCAGATGGAGGGCTGATTTAGCCTGCTATGCAACTTTCGGCATGAAAAAAGAAGAAAGCCGCGCAACAGCGCGGCTTTCTTTTATGTCCTAGCGCATGCGGCGTCGAAGACGACTGCTGCATAAGCGCATCAAGATGAGTGTTGATGGCTTGAGTGTTCCTGCACCTGATCCGGTCAGGCGACCCGATGCCGGCTAGCGCACTTCCTTGAGTTGGGTGACGCACCAGTAAAGTGCAAAGCGTGTCCTCGAATGAATTTGCCGAGTGAAGAGCAACTGCCTCTTCTAGCGAATTGTGCGCCACCGCTATACTCCAATCCGCAGTTCCCTCCAGACTAGGGTGAATCGTGGAACCAAGGAGTGGTGGTATGGCTTCAGCCAGGGAAGTCCTCAGGGGCACGCTGATCGGCGTGTGCTACGGACTTACGTTTGTGATGCTTTGGTTCTGCTCGATAGACCAGTGGTACCTGCCTGTCGGCTTGCGCGTCATCACCTTGCTGTTTCGGCCGTACCGAGAGTGGCCGTTTTTGTTGGCGGGTGACGCTGCTGCCATGCTCTGGCTGCGCGTCCCACTGGCACTGCGCCAGGATTACAGCTTGATATGGGCCTATCTCAGTCCGTTTTTGCACGCGCCAATGATTGCGTACGTTATATGGCTAGCAAGGCATCATTCGCGCGGGCAGGTCTACCAAGTTCGTTGGTTGATCCCGTTTGCCATCGCTGTCGCTTTTTGTAATTCATTGTGGAGCATTGTGATCAATGCACTGCTGGATGGCCCGGCGACAGTTAACTTTTTGGAGTTCCTACTCCGTTATTGGGTAGGTAGCTATCTCGGCATCTTGATGTTCCTGCTTCCAGTGATGCTTTGGTCGCCCAAGCAGTCGCAGCCGATCAGGGCTGAATTGCCACGTGATCTTGGTGCTTCGGTAGTCGCCATCGTTGCGTTGTTTTATATGCTCAATTACACGCACGATGCGCTTCCCCGCAACATCTTGATGATCGCATTGATAGGGCCCGCAGTTTTATTGACTCGACGTCACGGCATTACGGGGACTGCTCTAGGTACCTTGTTGGCGATGGTGGCGCTTGCTATCAGTATTCCAAAGGTCTATCAAATTGGATTCTATGATCCGAATCTTTTTTTGATTCAGTTGTTCCATGTCCTGGTAAGTGCCGCGCTTTTCATTTTTGGTGCTCGTCTGACCATTCCTTTTGAGCGATTCGATACGATCCGCAGAATCAGGGCGGACTCGCAACAGGCCGTAAAAGATAGTTATTTAGGTGCCGAACGTACCTTGCGCAATCAAGTGTTGGAGTATTCGGATGTCAATGCTCAGATCAATCGAATGCGCAAAGATATTGTGGCGGATTTGCGTTCGAGGGGGCATCACGCGGCTGCGATGGAAATTACTCGTGTCGCTGTGATTGAATCTCGGCTTCTTCAGGAGTATGTCGCCAATTTGTACCCTCTGGAGATTGAAACGCACGGCTTGTTTCAATCGCTGCGTTCGCCAGCTTTGGCGCGATTCAAATCCACAGGGTTCGAGTATCTTTTGCGAGGGGATTGCCGTCAGCTCTCACTCGGTCTTCAGTTGGCTGCCTATCGCTGCACGCTTAGTGCAATCGAGTTGCTGCCCCATGCAAACAAGCATTTTATCCAAGCCCGCGCATGGCGGGGCCGGGGTGGGCAAGGTGTTGTGATACGTGTGTTCGCGGATACATCTTTGGTGGACTCCGTGCGGCGCGACTCGCCCGAAGCGGAAGCCGAGTTTCGCGCCCGATTGAAATCGCATGGCGGCATGTTCCGTCGCCGCCATGCGTTAGTACTCACCTTCCTTGTCGCGGAGGCGTCTGCTGTTACTTCGAAGGAGAGACTCTCCAGTGTTCCCCGTTGGCTTGCGACTCGACGTGCACAGTGAAATTTGCATTCCGATAGACCATGCGAGACGTGTTGCTGATTGCACTATTCACGTTGAAAGAAACCGCGTTTTCCGAAATGGAGTTAGTGATCGGTACTGAAACGCGGTCGACATCCTTGCCCATTGGGACTACCCAAAGCGCATTGTCGACACGCGCGACCACGGCCCGTACTGTGCCTGCGGTGTCGTTGATCTGCAGGTAGGTGACGCCATCACGTTGAAATTCGTAAATGGACCAAGCGGCATCTAATGCGAGGTTAGTGGCACTCGGATGGTTTTCGCCGAGTCCGGTTGCTCTCACTCCTACGCCTCCGGAAGGACAACATGTTTGAGCGATCGCATGACCCATCACCAGAAATCCCGTTAGCACAAGAATTGCTTTCAGTGCATTATTTTTCGCGTCCATAATGTCTTTGCCTTCCCCCTGCGTGGGGCAACTCCGCCTGCAATTCAGGCGCTTATACGTTACGTGTTGATAGAGACGTTTTGTTGATTGTTTGTCGCATAAAAACGCGGCCAGATATCACAGGTGATAAATAAGCGTAGTCAACCACGGTACGCATCCCAGACCCATCTTCTTCACCAAGCGTCGCGGCTTTGAGAGGTGCTTACTTAGCCGAGCACTCGCTGCCGGCACGCTCGAACCAATCAATCACTTGCCGATGGTGTGCCAGACCCCAAAGACGCAGAAATTGTTGGGTGTGGTGGTTGGCGGTGTCGCGCAGCTCGATGAGGCGCTGCGCAATGAAGACCGGCGTCAGCGGCTGGGCACAGGCGATCTCGATGCAGTGACGCCAGGCAGAGTAGCTATCAGGAAGGTGGGCAGGCATCGGGCGGGCTCCAGGGCGGGTTGTTAGATGAACGTCGAGGCACAGGGTTGGACGTTCCCTAGTGCTGCGACAGCGTTGTGTTATATTATAACAATTACGGATCTTCGCGCGCTTCCTGCCTCTCGTGTCTTACCCCCTACCTCTGTCTAAATGCTGTTCGATCGTGCGTCGCCCTCCACGGATTCCCCTGTCGTGGCGAGCTGATGGCTCGGGCAGGCGCGGGTGCCAACGATGAACCGGCGACACCTATTGCAAGGCGCTAGCGCTGCGTTGCTGCTGTCGCCCGTCGCCGGCTATACGCAAGATCTTCCTTCCTTGCTTGAGTGCAGCGTGCAGCAGCAAGGCGATGTACTGCGTCTTCGGCTGGCCTTGAGTGGACAGGCTGGTTATCGCAGTTTCGGCTTGTCGGGTCCTGAGCGTTTTGTGATCGATTTATCCGGTGTCTCGGCACAACCGCCCCACATCGTGCCGCCAGCTGACGATGTTGCGGTCACACGCATCCGCAGCGGGCCACACGCCGATGGGATGCGTGTGGTGCTCGATCTGGCCCAGCCGGTCGCAGTCACTAAGCACTGGGACGGCAATGTTTTGTTACTGGACCTGGTTGCCGCATCCAGCGCGGTGCCGCTGCCGACAGTCGTTGCTGCAGACGCGCCGGTCATCGCGATGCGCTCGCGCCTGCATCCGTACGTGATCGCCATCGATGCCGGCCACGGCGGCAAGGATCCCGGTGCGGTAAGTGCCGATGCGCGTTACGAGAAGTATGTCGCCATGGCGGTGGCCGGGCGTCTGCATCAGCGGCTCGCTGCCGACACGCGCTACCGACCGACCATGATCCGCAGCGACGACCGTTTCGTGCCGCTGCACGAACGGGTGTTGATCGCCCATCGCCACAACGCCGATCTGTTCGTGTCCATCCATGCCGACGCCGCGCCCAACACGCAGGCCAGCGGCGCGTCGGTGTTTGCCTTGTCCGAAAATGGTGCCAGCTCGGCGTTGGCGCGCTGGATTGCCGACAGCGAGAACGCCGCAGACGACATGGGCGACAACGCACGCCGGCTACGCGTGCCGAGCAATCCGGTGCTGTCGCAGGTACTGGCCGATCTGTCGCTGAGCGGAACCATCGCCAGCAGCGTTGCGTTCGGTAACTTGATGCTGGGCCGCCTGCAGCACGTGACCCGGCTGCATCAGCCTCAGGTGGGGCAGGCCGGTTTTGCGGTGCTGAAGTCGCCTGACATTCCCTCGTTGCTGGTGGAAACCGGCTTCATGAGCAACCGCGACGATTGCTATCGCTTATGCGGCGATGCGCATCAAGACGAGCTCGCGCAGACCCTGCATGCGGGCATCGACGACTACTTCCAGGCATTTCCTGGCCGCGCCTGATACGCGGCTGTCATCTTCATCATCAACGAGTTCCCGATGTCCGCCACGCTTCCCGATGTTGCCGTTACCGAACCGCCCGCGTTGAGCGCACCGCTGCGCTGGGTGGGCATGCACGATATTGCCATCCCCGTACGCCTGGATGAGGCCGAGCCCAGCGGTACCGTCTCGGCTCGCGCCAGCGTGCAGGTCGATCTGCCGCGCCCCGAGATCAAGGGCATCCATATGTCGCGGCTGTACCGCCTCTTGGACCGATATCTGGAGCAGCCGGTCTCGCCAGCGATGTTGTCGCAGTTGCTGCAGGCCTTGATCGACAGCCATGCCGACTGCGGCAGCCGGGCGGCGCGGGTGACGCTGTCGTTCGAGGTGATGCTGCGCACGCCGGCTTTGCTCAGCGAAGGCCTGGCCGGCTGGCGCGCATACCCGGTGCGCATCGATGCGCAGTGCAGGGCAGGGCGCAGCCAGGTCCAGCTGCAGATCGACGTGCTGTATGCCTCGACCTGCCCGTGTTCGGCGGCATTGTCCCGGCAGTTGTTGAGCGAGGCATTTGTGCAGCAGCACGCCAGTCGCGCTGCGGTGCCGTTGGACGACATTGCGCAGTGGCTGCAGGTGCACGGTTCGTACGCCACACCGCACAGTCAGCGCAGCCTGGCGCAGGTGCGCGTGGATCTGTTGGCCTGCCTGCAGCGGCTGGATATCCGTGCATTGATCGGCGTCTGCGAACAGGCATTGGCGACGCCGGTGCAGGCGGCGGTACGGCGGATCGACGAGCAGGCATTCGCACGTTTGAACGGCGCCAACCTGATGTATGTGGAAGATGCCGCGCGGCGTTTGCGCATGGCGTTGGCTGAGCGCTACACGTCCTTCGACGTGGCAGTGCGCCACCTGGAAAGTTTGCATGCCCATGACGCCGTTGCCGAAACCGGCAGCGATGAAGATCGCACATCCCCGTTTGCCAGTTGAGGAGAGGCCATGCACTGCAAGTATCCAAGGCGTGTCGCGCGGATGGCGCGCAAGTACGGCATGTCGGCTATCGCGATGGGGCAGGGGCGATACAACATGCGCTGCGCGCCAGGGATCGATCTGTCTGTGCTGTTGGCACTCATCGTGTTGCTGTGATCGACCAGCCTGCGGATCACGCCGCGCACGCGGGCAGTGCAGCAGATAGCTCGGCGGGGTGCGATCTCGATTGCTTCCAGGTCGGCCAATGGTGTGGCGCTCAACCGGACTCGGCCAGATGACTCGATTGACCGGAGAGTGCTGGTGACGGGAGGACTGCCGAACGTCACGGCCTGTGCGGTCTCGCTGCCCGCCGCTGCAGCTGCACCACCCATTAAAACTACCTGCGTCACAATGCAAAAACCCCGCAATGCGGGGCTTTGGCGTGGTCTGCAGCAGGACGAACGTGGTGCTCCCTAGGGGACTCGAACCCCTGTTTTAGCCTTGAGAGGGCCACGTCCTAACCATTAGACGAAGGGAGCGTTTTTGTCGCGTCTTGTGCAGCGCGCTAGTATAGTGAGGTAATAGCCGTTGGGCAATCCTGCAACACAAGACGGAAGCGCCATCATCGAACCCTCAGTTACATCCCCGTTCACGCTGCGCGTCATTCCACGCGATCAGCACACCATTTCGCGTAAGGACATCAGCCCCAACGCGCTGCGCGTGCTGTATCGCCTGCGCGAGTCCGGCTTTGGTGCCTATCTGGTCGGTGGCGCAGTCCGCGACCTGCTGGTCGGTGGCCACCCCAAGGATTTCGACGTTGCGACCAGCGCCACGCCGGAAGAAGTCAAGGCGCTGTTCCGCAATTGCCGGTTGATCGGCCGTCGCTTTCGTCTGGCGCACGTGGTGTTCGGCCGCGAGATCATCGAAGTGGCCACGTTCCGCGCCAACATCGACGATGGCAGCGGCGACCGCGAGCTGGATAACGGCCGCCTGGTGCGCGACAATGTCTACGGCAGCATCGAAGACGACGCGATCCGCCGCGACTTCACCTGCAACGCCTTGTACTACGCGATCGAAGATTTTTCGGTGCGCGATTACTGCGGCGGCTTCGAAGACGTGCAGGCACGCCTGATGAAGTTGATCGGCGACCCGGAGCTGCGTTACCAGGAAGATCCGGTGCGCATGCTGCGTGCAGTGCGCCTGGCGGCCAAGTTGAACTTCGAGATCGAAGCCGGCAGCGCCGAACCGATCCCGCGTCTGGCCGGGCTGTTGTCCGAAGCCGCGCCGGCACGCCTGTTCGAAGAAATTCTCAAGCTGTTCCTGTCCGGGCACGGCGTGGCCAGTTTCGAAGGCCTGGAGCGTTACGGCCTGCTCGGCGCGTTGTTCCCCGAGAGTGCAGCGGCGCTCAAATCCAACCGTAGCGGCGCGTTGCGCGCGATGGTGCTGGAAGGTTTGCGCAATACCGATGCGCGCGTGGCCAACGACGAGCCGGTGTCGCCTGCCTTTCTGTTCGCGTTGCTGCTGTGGCCAGCGTTCTGCCGCACCTTGATGGGGCTGCAGGCGCAGGGCGTGCAGCCGGAAGATGCGCAGCGGCGCGCCGCCGACCGGGTCACCTTGCACCAGCTTGAGCGGGTGGCGTTGCCGCGTCGTTTCTCGCTGCCGATGCAGGAAATCTGGCTGCTGCAGACGCGCTTCTCGTCGCGTCAACGCAAGCGCGTGTTCCGTACCTTGTCGCATCCGCGCTTCCGCGCGGCGTACGATTTTCTGGTGTTGCGTCAGTTCGCGTCGGCCGATCATGCGGCCGATGTGGAGTTCTGGCGCGAGGCGCAAAAGTCGTCCGGCCAGGAGCTGGTCGATGCGATCGAATCGGCGCAGGCCGATCACGATGGCGACGAGGGTGCACCGCGCAAGCGTCGCCGCCGTCGTCGTCGCACTGGCGCGTCGGCAGGCGAGTAGGGCATGCATGTCGCCTTTGTCGGCCTGGGTGCCAACCTGGGCCCGGCCGAGGCCAGCGTGCGCGAGGCCATCGCTGCGCTTGGCGCGCTGCCGCAGTCCGCGCTGATTGCGGCTTCGCGCCTGTACCGCACGCCGGCCTGGGGCCGCGAAGACCAGCCCGACTTCATCAATGCCGTGGCGCAGCTGCGCACCGAGCTGGCGCCGCTGCCGCTGCTGGAGGGCTTGCTCGGCATCGAGCAGTCGTTCGGCCGCGAGCGTCGGGCCGGCGAGCGCTGGGGCCCGCGCACGCTGGATCTGGACCTGCTGCTCTACGCCGATCAAGTGATCGATCTGCCGCAGCTGCAGGTGCCGCACCCGCATCTGCACGCACGTGGCTTCGCGCTGCTGCCGCTTGCCGAGCTGGCGCCGGAGGCGATCATTCCAGGCCATGGAACAGTGCGGCACGTATTGCAGGCGATCGATGTCTGCGGGCTGGAGCCGATTGGGTAGATAATGGCCGGCTTATCACCCCACGTAATGACTTCATGAGCAGCCACGCCGACAGCAAGCCCTGGACCGTGCCCGCCTTGGCGCAGGCCAAGCGCGAGGGTCGAAAACTGGTGATGTTGACCGCCTACGACGCCGGGTTTGCGCGCAGCTTCGACGCCAATGGCGTGGACCTGATCCTGGTCGGCGACTCGCTCGGCATGGTGGTGCAGGGGCACGATTCCACCTTGCCGGTCACCACCGCCGACATGGTCTACCACACCGCCGCGGTCGCGCGCGTGCTGGAGCGGGCCTTGCTGGTGGCCGATCTGTCTTTCCAGGCCGATGCCACGCCCGAGCGTGCGCTCAATGCCGCCACCCAGCTGCTGCAAGCCGGTGCGGAGATGGTCAAGATCGAAGGCGCCGGGCACAAGCTCGACGTCATCCGTTACCTGGTGGAGCGCGAGATTCCGGTGTGCTCGCACCTGGGGCTCACCCCGCAATCGGTGCTGCGGTTTGGCGGCTACAAGGTGCAGGGCCGCGGCGAAGCCGGCGAGCAATTGCGCCGCGATGCGCAGGCGGTAGTCGATGCAGGAGCCAGCCTGGTGGTGCTGGAATGCGTGCCCACGCCGATCGCCGCGCAGATCAGCGCCGACCTCAGCGTGCCCACCATCGGCATCGGTGCCGGCCCGGGCTGCGATGGCCAGGTGCTGGTGATGCACGACATGCTGGGTCTGGACAGCGGCCATCGCCGGCCCAAGTTCGTCAAGGATTTCCTGGCCGAAGGCGGTTCGGTGGCCGGCGCGGTGCGTGCCTATGCGCAGGCCGTTCGCGATGGCAGCTTCCCCGATGCAGAGCACGCGTACGCCGCATGATCCAGACCATTACCGATCTTTCCACCTTGCGCGCCCTGGTCACCGGCTGGAAGCGCGAAGGCCTGCGCGTGGCACTGGTGCCGACCATGGGCAACCTGCACGCAGGGCATTATTCGTTGGTGATGCTGGCGCGCCAGTATGCCGACCGCGTGGTGTCGAGCGTGTTCGTCAACCCGACCCAGTTCGGGCCCAATGAAGACTTCGCCCGTTACCCGCGCACGCCCGAAGCCGACCTGCGTGGGTTGGAGGACGCCGGTTGCGATGCGCTGTGGCTGCCGGACGTGGACACCATGTATCCGCTCGGCACCGCGTTGGCCACGCCGGTCCACGCACCGGGCGTCAGCGATGTGCTGGAAGGCGTGTGCCGGCCGGGGCATTTCGATGGCGTCTGCACGGTGGTGGCGCGTCTGTTCAACCAGGTGCAGCCGGATGTAGCCGCATTCGGCAAGAAGGACTACCAACAGCTGGCGGTGATCCGGCAGATGGCGGCCGACCTCGCATTTCCGATCGAGATCCTGGGCGGCAGCATCGTGCGTGAAGCCGACGGCCTGGCGATGAGCTCGCGTAACCAGTATCTGTCGGCCGAGGATCGGCCCGTGTCGGCACAGATCCGCAAGGTGCTGCTGCAGATGCGCGACAGGTACACCGCCGGCACGCCACGCGCGCAGGTTGAAGAAAGCGCCGTGCAGGCGCTGGAACAGGCCGGTTTCCGAGTCGATTACGCGGTGGTACGCCTGCCCGATCTGAACGAGCCGGGCGACAGCAATGCCGGTGCGCGTGTGGCCTTGGTCGCCGCGCGTCTGGGCGCGACGCGGCTGATCGACAACCTGGAATTCTGAGACTGCCCGGATCGCCGCGTGCTGCCGCGCTGAGCGGTGGCGGCAAGCGCGCGATCCAGGGCCAAAGGTCCTGCCTCACCGCCGCCTGAAGCCCTCACCAGCGGCCGCGCGGCACCCGGGTGAGCGCGGGCGCTTTCCGCTAAAATGCCATCTTTCCTTTCGTTGTTGCCTGCGTCCATGCACCTGTCCCTGCTCAAAGCCAAGATCCACCGCGCCACCGTCACTCACTCCGAGCTCAATTACGAAGGCTCGATCGCCATCGACGGCCTGCTGCTGGAAGCGACCGGCATCCGCGAATTCGAACAGGTCCACATCTGGGACGTCACCAACGGTGCGCGCTTCAGCACCTACGCTATCCGTGCCGAAGAAGGCAGCGGCATCCTGTCGCTCAACGGCGGTGCTGCGCGTCACGTGCAAGTGGGCGATCTGATCATCGTGGCTGCGTTTGCCAGCATGAGCGAAGACGAAGCCAAGACCTTCAAGCCCAATCTGGTATATGTGGACGCGCACAACGCAATCTCCCACACCAACCACAGCATCCCCACGCAGGCCGCATGACACAGACCAACGGATTCGACGCGCTTCACGCCCACGCCCAGCGCCTGCGCGGCGCTGCCATCCCCGCATTGCTTGCCGCCGAGCCGGAACGGCCGACGCAGTACGCCAGGCAAGTCGGTCCGTTGTATTTCAATTTCGCGCGTCAGAAGTACGACCGCGCCGCGCTCGACGCACTGTTCGCCATCGCGCGCGAGCGCGATCTAGCCGGTGCATTCCAGCGCCTGTTCCGTGGCGAGCAGGTCAACGTCACCGAGCAGCGCGCTGCATTGCACACCGCGTTGCGTGGCGATCTGACCGACGCGCCGGTGGCCTCTGAGGCTTATGCCACCGCTGCAGAAGTGCGCCAGCGCATGGGTGCGTTGATCGAGCAACTCGAAGCCACCGACGTCACCGATATCGTCAGTGTCGGCATTGGTGGGTCGGACCTGGGCCCGCGTCTGGTGGCCGATGCATTGCGTCCGGTGACCGGTGCACGCTTCCGCGTGCATTTCGTGTCCAACGTCGATGGCGCCGCCATGCAGCGCACGCTGGCCACGCTGGACCCGGCACGCACCGCCGGCATCCTGATTTCCAAGACCTTCGGCACCCAGGAAACGCTGCTCAACGGCGGCATCCTGCATGCCTGGTTGGGCGGCAGCGAGCGCCTGTTTGCCGTGAGCGCCAACCCCGAGCGCGCGGCCAAGGCATTCGACATCGCACCGAGCCGCGTGCTGCCGATGTGGGATTGGGTCGGCGGGCGCTATTCGTTGTGGTCGGCGGTCGGTTTCCCGATTGCGCTGGCGATCGGCTTCGAACGTTTCGAACAGCTGCTCGAAGGCGCCGCGCAGTTCGATGCGCATGCGCTCAACACGCCGCTGGAAGAAAACGTCGCGGTGCTGCACGGGCTGACTGCAGTGTGGAACCGCAATCTGCTCGGCAGCGCCACGCATGCGGTGATGACCTACGACCAGCGCCTGGCCCTGCTGCCGGCGTACCTGCAGCAGCTGGTGATGGAGAGCCTGGGCAAGCACGTCAAGCTCGATGGCTCGGCGGTCGACAGCGACACCGTGGCGGTGTGGTGGGGCGGCGCGGGCACCGATGTGCAGCACAGCTTTTTCCAGGCGCTGCATCAGGGCACCAGCGTGGTGCCGGCCGATTTCATCGGCACTGTGCACAACGACGACCCGTATGCCGAGAACCACGTGGCCCTGATGGCCAATGTGCTGGCGCAGACCGAAGCGCTGGCCAATGGTCAGGACAGCAGCGATCCGCACCGTAGCTATCCGGGAGGCCGTCCGAGCACGGTGATCCTGCTCGATGCGCTCACTCCGCAGGCGCTGGGCGCATTGATCTCGATGTACGAGCACAGCGTCTACGTGCAATCGGTGATATGGGGCATCAACGCGTTCGACCAGTTCGGTGTGGAGCTGGGCAAGCAGCTGGCCAGCCAGCTGTTGCCGGCACTGAAGGGCGAGTCGGCCGACGTCGCCGACCCGGTGACGCGCGAGCTGCTGAGCAAGTTGCGCGGCTGAGCCGCCGCACAGCTGTAGCGTCAAACGACGGGGCCTGCGGGCCCCGTTTCAGTTTGGGCGGCTAACAAAACGACGGCGCTCGCCGCCAGGTGGGCGCGGCCGGTGCTGGGTACGGCGTATGTACTCATAAGTTCTGAGTGCGCCGTTTGCACCCACTTGATGATTGCCCACTACGGTTTTTAGCCGCTCTCGTTTAGGGTTTGGCGTGGAATAGTCCAAAATGGACAAATTTCCCAAAATGGGCATTTGGGCGTAGCCTGGGGTCACTCACTTCGCAGGACCGCCCCATGTCCCGTCATCAGGACTTGCCCGAGCTCGAAAAAGCGCCAGCGGCCGACATCAAGATCAAGGGCTGGCCCAGCCTGATGCGCAAGGTGCGCACCCACGGCGCGGTGGTCATCACCAATCACAATCACCCCGAAGCAGTGGTGGTGGATGCGGAGGAATACCGGCATCTGGTGCGGCAGGCCAGCGCGCTTGCCGATGCGGCCACGCGCGCGCAGTCGCTGCAGGCCTTGCAGGTCAGATTCGACGCGCATCTTGCCGCGGTTACCGATGGCGCGGTGCTGGGACAGGTGATCGCCAAGCCCGCACGTCGTGGCCGCAAGATTCCCTTGGGTCCGTCGCTCTGATCGATGGGACATATTCTGGTACTGGCCGGCGTCAACGGCGCCGGCAAGAGTTCGCTGCTGGGCACCTTGCTGCAGGAAGACGGTGCCACCTGGTTCAACCCGGATGCCTTCACCCGGCAACTGGTGGAGCAGGGCTGGACGTTGGAAGAGGCCAATGCCCAGGCTTGGCAGGAAGGTGTGCGACGGCTTCGCCAGGCAATGGCGGACGGCAGCGATTACGCCTTCGAAACAACATTGGGCGCAACCACCATCCCGCGCTTGCTGCGCGAGGCCTGTGAACGGCACACGGTGGCAGTCTGGTTCTGTGGCTTGTCGACGGTGGAGCTGCATATCGAACGCGTTGCGGCACGGGTCGCCGGCGGAGGTCATGCGATCGCCGAGCACAAGATCCGCGAGCGTTTCGATGCCTCGCGCGCCAATCTGATCGCCTTGCTGCCGCATCTGTCGGTGCTGCACGTCTACGACAACAGCGCCGCTGCCGATGCATCGGGGCAGGCCGAGCCGCTGCTGGTACTGGAACTGGATCGGGCCGGTCTGCATTATCCGCAGACGCCCGCAGAGCTGGCACAGGTACCGGAATGGTCCAAGCCCATCGTGATGGCAGCACTGGAAAAGCATCGCGTGTTTTGAAGCGTGCATCCGGTCCTGTAAGCGGTGAGGGCGCCGCGCGCCCGACTCACTCCGCTTCTGACTGTATCCAAACGCCTCTACGACTCAAATCCTTTGCCGCTTTTGCATCTTGTGTCTGGATGGAATTAGATATTTCGGATAGATCAGATGCAGAGCGAATGATTTACAGCCTGGCTGCAGGGCCCTTGCCCGCCCACCCTCGCGGGACACGCCGCAAGTACATCTGTGTAGGCTCTTACGCGGCATCCATGCCGCGTAAGGTCCCGCGACGGTGGGCGGGCAAGGACCGGTCGGGAATGTCGGTCCGCATGGTGCAAGCAATGCGTGATGTATGTTGTTTGGATCATCGTGGTTTCGGTTAGCTTTCCAACGCAAGCCGAGCCATCAATAAGCTTTCAAAGAAGCAACCGACTAACTTTCTGGTGCGGTGTCCTCACCGCTTGCGGGACCGTGTGGCGGCATGGATGCCGCCACCGAGCCCCCAGGGACGGGTTCACGGCGTGTCCCGCGAGCGGTAAGGGCACCGTGCCCTCGACTCACTCAGCTTTTGACTGTATCTAGACACCTCTACCACTTGGATCCGTGGCTGCTTTTTCATCTTGTGTCTAGATGGAATGAGACAGTCGGATGGATCAAAAACAGAGCGAATAATCTGCAGCGTGCAACACCATTGCATTCATTATTAGGCGAGTGCTCGCTACGTTGTGTCAGTCGCTCAACATCTGTGCCGCAGGCAGGCCGCGATTGCACAGACGGGCGCCGATCTCCGAGCCTCGACAGGCATCGGTGTTGCAGAACAAACGCGTTGCCGAATTGCAGAAATGCAGGTTGCCGAATTGCAAAAATGCAAATGGATTGGATTCAACGCATTGCGTTGTCCGCATGAGATAGCCCTACACCAGAGATAGCCGTACACCAGCGCGCCCTCGTGCAAGCGTCCGTCGTCCATCGCCCAGTTGAAACGACAGAAAGACGGCGTCGCTCGCAGCGCTTTGCCAGCACTGCGAGCGACGACAACCTGCGCTTACGCCTTGCTCAATTGCACTGCCACCGGGTCGCCGGTGAGATACCCCACTGCGGCGCCAAAGCGGTTCTTGTAATTGGCTCGCACCAGCGGGTCCAGGGTGGCCTTCACGGTGTCGTGCAGCGGGGTTTCCCAATCGCCGGGGTGCTGGAAGTTACTCATCACGTAGGTCCAACCGTGGATCTGGTCGACCGCATGCAGTCCGGTGGATTCGGCGCCGGCCGGCACCGACAGCACGCGTGTCAGTGCGCCGCTGTCCACGTTGTAGGCCCACAGGAAGTTGTTGACGTGCAGGCTGCTGTCTTCGCCGATGAACAAGGTGCGCAGCGCTTCGGAGAACTTGAGATTGTCCGGGTTGGCCAGGCGTTCCGGGTCGGCGAGATTGCCCAGTGCATCGGCGCTGGCCAGGTCATGGCCGGTGAGCGCGGCCGGGGCGGCCATGTCGATCGGTACCCAGTCGCTG
This sequence comes from Xanthomonas sp. Leaf148, assembly GCF_001423585.1. Taxonomy (GTDB): domain Bacteria; phylum Pseudomonadota; class Gammaproteobacteria; order Xanthomonadales; family Xanthomonadaceae; genus Xanthomonas. Next base: position 16,060 of record NZ_LMOP01000015.1, read on the forward strand.
TGGATCGTCGCACCGTGGCTGTCGCGCTGCCCGCCACGTAGATTCAAGGCGTACACCGCGCCGGATTCCGGGCCTTGCACTTTCACGTCGCCCGAGCCGTTGAGCATGCTGGTGACGATGTAGGACATCGCCATGTAGGCGACCTTGTCCTTTGCATTGACGGTAGTGCCTTCGAGCTTGGTAAAGCCCAGACTGCCGCCGGCCAATGCCGCGTAGCGGTGGGTTTCCAGGTACGTGGCGGCCTTTTCCATGCCGGGCTTGATGCGGATCCAGTTGAAGGTGCCGTTGAACGGGATCTTGGTGAAGCTGGCATCGCCTGGGTCGCTCAGATGCACGTCGAGAATGTCGTCGGCGGTGAGACGGTCGGCCATCGCCTGGATCTCGGCGCTGGTGGCGTGACCCAACTTGATCCAGCTCAGTGTGGCCGCACCCGGGCCAATGCCCGAGGTCTGGTGCCACTTGCCGACATACAAGGTGCCAGCCGATAGATCCGCCTTGCGGTCGGCGATGAACATGAAAAGCCCGCCGTTGGTGGCGTCGTCGCCCATCAGTACGGTGCGTTGGTCTGGCATCACCTGCACCAGTTCGTGCGAGATGCGGCCCAGGCAGTAGTGCTTGCGCACGCTCCCGGTGCCATCCGGGTGCACGGTGATCTCCGGCAGGTGGCCGTAGTGATACGGGTTGGCCTTGGTCGGGTCGCCGTAGAGATGCGTGCTGTAGCTGCGGAACTGGGTATTGCCGGCCAGCGCGGTGGCGTCGGGTTCGTACTCTTCGCTGGACAGGTGGGTATTCCACGGCGACAGGCTGGCGCCGCAGGTGGTCCATAGCCCGTGCACCGGCGCGGTGTCGACGTTGTGGTACTTCACCAGCGACAGCTTGCCGGTGGCTGGGTCCTGGTCCAGCGTCAGCACCGCGATCGGCGCGGGCAGATGGCGATTGGTGTCGTTGCCGGCCTGGTCGCGGGTGGTGTATTCGAACTGCACCACCGCAAACACGTGATTGCCCTTGACTCCGTTTACCTTGGCATTGGGCAGGGTCAGCAGCGACGAGCCGTCCGGGCAGTCGGAAAAGAACGGGCGCTCGGCGCCGGGCTTGGAGCGGTCGATGATGGGGCGATGCTGGATGTCGTAATAGCCGCCGGCCAGCACGGTGCCGCCCTTGCCGTCGGGCACCTGATCGCCGGTGACGAAGAACGGGTGGTAGGCCAATGCGTAGCGCTGGGTACTGCCGTCGCTGCGGGCCACGGTCAGTGCCGAGCCCACCGTGGTGGTGGCCATCGCGGCCGGGTTGGCCAGGCTGGGCGCAGGCATGCCATGGAAGGTGGCCGAGACCAGACGGGTGGGGTTTTCCGATGGCCGCAACCCACGCGCGGCCATGGCGGCACCGCCAAGTTGCTGGAGCGCGGCGGCGCTGGCGCTGCCGAGCGGCAACAGGGGAACGGCCGCCAGCAGTTGCATGAGGCGGCGACGGGAGGGGTCGGGGGAGGCAGACATCGGAACTCCAGGCAAAGACAACGATCAACGATGGCCGGTGGCGCATCGGCAAGCGGGTCACGCTAGGCCCGGGATATGACAGTTGTTTGACGGCGAGCTCACCCGTTGGCGTCGGTTCGGATGCCGCGCGCAAAGCGGGCGCGGCCAGTCCGTTGCGAGGCGCGGCGCCTGCGCAGTGCGGTCCGAGCCCGGTGGTGCGATGCAGCAAAGTGCGAGATGGGCCAAGGCCAAGCGGCGCGCCGGATTTGGCGATTTTCCGTGGTTTGACAGGTGCTGTCGGTATTCCAAGGCTATAGCCCCGGCCAATAAGTTGGCCGTCATTCGGCATACGGGCGGGCGTGGTTGACAGGGTAGGGGAATCACGCAAGCGTACGCCGCCTAATGGCCTGCGGCGTAACGCATCGCCGTGGGAGAACCACCCTGGAGACCCGGATCTTGGACATGCTGCTTCGCCGTACCGCCGCGCCCGTCGCGCGCCGCGCCCTCTCTCTGGCTACCGCTGCGGCGGTGCTGATGCTGGCCGCCTGCCAAGGCAAGGATGCCACTGCCGAGGCCAGCAAGACCGCGCCGGCCGCAGCGCCTGCCGAAGCGTCTACCACCATCCATCCGGACCAGTGGCCGTCGCCGAAGTGGCCGTTTGCGCAGGATGCGGCGCTGGAGCAGCGCGTCACCGACGTGATGGCCAAGATGAGCGTGGAAGAGAAGGTCGCCCAGACCATCCAGGGCGACATCGCCAGCCTGACCCCGGACGATGTGCGCAAGTACCGCCTCGGCTCAGTGCTGGCCGGCGGCAACTCCGATCCCGGCGGCAAGTACAACGCCAGCCCGGCCGAGTGGCTTAAGCTGGCCGACGCCTTTTATGAGGCGTCGATGGACACCTCCAAGGGCGGCAACGCGATTCCGATCATCTTCGGGATCGATGCGGTGCACGGCCAGAGCAACATCGTCGGCGCCACGCTGTTCCCGCACAACATCGGCTTAGGGGCCACGCGCAATCCGGAGCTGATCAAGAAGATTGGCGAAGTCACCGCTGCCGAAACCCGCGTCACCGGCATGGAGTGGACCTTCGCGCCCACCGTCGCGGTACCGCAGGACGACCGCTGGGGCCGCAGTTACGAAGGCTATTCCGAGTCGCCGGATGTGGTGGCCAGCTTCGCCGGCAAGATGGTCGAAGGCGTGCAAGGCATTCCGGGCACTCCGCAGTTTCTGGACGGCAGCCACGTGATTTCGTCGGTGAAGCACTTCGTCGGCGACGGCGGCACCACCGACGGCAAGGATCAGGGCGACACCAAGGTGTCCGAAGCCACCATGCGCGACATCCACGCCGCCGGTTACCCGCCGGCGATTGCGGCCGGCGCGCAGACGGTGATGGCCTCGTTCAACAGCTTCAACGGCGAAAAGATGCACGGCAACAAGGTCATGCTGACCGACGTGCTGAAGGGTCGCATGAACTTCGGTGGCTTCGTGGTTGGCGACTGGAACGGCCAGGGCCAGGTCAAGGGCTGCACCAACGACAACTGCCCGGCCTCGTTCATTGCCGGTGTCGACATGGCGATGGCTGCCGACAGCTGGAAGGGCATCTACGAAACCGAACTGGCGGCAGTGAAGTCCGGCCAGATTTCGGCCGAGCGGCTGGACGATGCGGTGCGCCGCATCCTGCGCGTCAAGCTGCGCCTGGGCCTGTTCGAAGCCGGCAAGCCGTCCAAGCGCCCGCTCGGCGGCAAGTACGAATTGCTGGGCGCGCCGGAACATCGCGCGATCGCCCGTCAGGCGGTGCGCGAGTCGCTGGTGCTGCTGAAGAACCAGGCCGGCATCCTGCCGCTGGATCCGAAGAAGCGCGTGCTGGTGGTCGGCGATGGCGCCAACGACATGGGCAAGCAGTCCGGTGGTTGGACGCTGAACTGGCAGGGCACCGGCACCAAGCGCAGCGACTACCCCAACGGCAACACCATCTGGGAAGGTCTGGACAAGCAGATCAAGGCCGCCGGCGGCACCGCCGAGCTGGCCGTGGATGGCGCCTACAAGACCAAGCCGGATGTGGCGGTGGTGGTGTTCGGCGAAAACCCGTACGCCGAGTTCCAGGGCGACATCGCCACGTTGCTGTACAAGCCGGGCGACGACAGCGAGCTGGCCTTGCTGAAGAAGTTCAAGGCCGACGGCATTCCGGTGGTGGCGGTGTTCCTGAGCGGCCGTCCGCTGTGGATGAACCAGTACATCAACGTGGCCGATGCGTTCGTCGCTGCGTGGCTGCCGGGTTCGGAAGGCGAAGGCCTGGCTGACGTGCTGCTGCGAAAGGCCGATGGCACGGTGCAGAACGACTTCAAGGGCAAGCTGAGCTTCTCCTGGCCCAAGACCGCAGTGCAGTTCGCCAACAACGTGGGCCAGAAGGATTACGACCCGCAGTTCAAGTTCGGTTTCGGCCTGACCTACGCCGACAAGGGCGACCTGGCCGCACTGCCGGAAGACTCCGGCGTGTCCGGCGAGCAGTCGGTGGGCGGGGTGTACTTCGTGCGCGGCAAGCCGGCGCTCGGCATTGCGATGCAGCTGTCCAACGCGGGCCAGGCCAACATGCCGGCGACCACGCTGCCGGTGGGCCTGTCCGACGGCAGCCTGAAGATGAGCGCGGTCGACCACAAGGCGCAGGAAGACGCGCGGCGTCTGGTGTGGTCCGGTGCCAAGACTGCCAGCGTGCTGCTGGTGTCCGGCAAGCCGGTGGATGTCTCGCGTGAGAGCAACGGCGATGTGCAGCTGCAGCTGACCATGCGCCGAGACAGCGCAGTGACCGCGCCGGTGTGGCTGGGCGTGGGCTGCGGCGACAAGTGCGGCGGTCGCGTCGATGCGCAGAAGACCCTGGCCGCACTGCCGCAAGGCCAGTGGAAGGTGGTCGGAATCCCGCTCAAGTGCTTTGCCAAGGCAGGTGCCGACGTCACCAAACTGACCCAGGTCGCCAGCATCGAAAGCGGTGCGGCACTGGATCTGGCGGTGTCGAAGATCGCGCTGGGCGCGCTCAACGAAGCCGACGTCGCGGTGGACTGCGCGGTCAAGTAATCCCCATGCCCGGAGGCACGCTTCCGGGCACGGTGCAGGTCAAGCGAAACAGGTGCGTCGCCGCTTCCGGCGACGTCTCAAAGCGGCCACCGATTGCGGTGGTGCCATCAGCCGCCGCGGGGGCGGTGTTGTCGATCGGCCGGGATGGCCTGCAGACGCGGTTCGCCGCGCTGCCATTGCGCACCTGGTGCGCGGCGGCGGCATTCTGCAGCCCTGCCTGATCGTCGGCGCATACCCCAGAGCCAGACAGGAGAGTGCAGTGGGTTTGGCGACGTTGGATATCGTGATTGTGCTGGTCTATCTGACCGGCATCTTCGTGCTCGCGCAGTGGGTGTCGCGCGAGAAGGCAGGCCACAGCAAGAGCGCCGAGGATTACTTCCTGGCCAGCAAGTCGTTGCCGTGGTGGGCGATCGGCGCTTCGCTGATTGCCGCGAATATTTCTGCCGAACAGATCATCGGCATGGCCGGCTCCGGCTATGCGATCGGCTTGGCGATTGCGTCCTACGAATGGATGGCGGCGTTGACGCTGCTGATCGTCGGCAAGTTCTTCCTGCCGATCTTCCTGCGCAACGGCATCTACACCATGCCGCAGTTCCTGGAGCAGCGTTACGGCAAGTGGATACGCACGCTGATGGCGGTGTTCTGGCTGCTGCTGTACGTGTTCGTCAACCTGACCTCGATCCTGTGGCTGGGCTCGATCGCCGTCAGCCAGGTCACCGGCATGGACCAGACCCTGGCGCTGACGCTGATCGGCGTGTTTGCGCTGGTCTATCAGCTGTATGGCGGGCTGAAGGCGGTTGCCCTGACCGATATCGTGCAGGTCACCCTGCTGGTGCTGGGCGGGCTGCTGGTGGCCGGGCTGACGCTGGCGCGGATCGGCGATGGCGCCGGCGTGCTGGCTGGCTTCAAGCAGTTGTGGGCCGCGCACCCCGAGCACTTCCACATGATCCTGACCAAGGACAACCCGTTCTACAAGGATCTGCCGGGCCTGAGCGTGCTGCTCGGCGGGCTGTGGGTGATGAACATCAGCTACTGGGGCTTCAACCAGTACATCATCCAGCGCGCGCTGGCCGCCAAGAACATCGGCGAAGCGCAGAAGGGCATGGTGTTTGCGGCGTTTTTGAAGCTGTTGATGCCGCTGGTGATCGTGGTGCCGGGCATTGCCGCAGTGGTGCTGGCGCCGGATCTGGCCAAGCCCGATCAGGCCTATCCGACCATGATGCAGTTGCTGCCGACCGGCATCCTGGGTCTGGTGTTTGCGGCGTTGGTCGCGGCGATCGTGGCGTCGCTGGCATCGAAGATCAACTCGGTGGCCACCATCTTTACCCTGGATTTCTACGCCAAGTTCCGCCCGCAGACCGAGCAGAAGCAGCTGGTGCGCGTGGGCCGGATCGTGGCTGCAGTGTCGGTGCTGATCGGCATCCTCACCGCGCGTCCATTGCTGGGCAACTTCGATCAGGGCTTTCAGTTCATCCAGGAATTCACCGGCTTCTTTACGCCGGGCGTGGTGGTGATCTTCATGCTCGGCCTGTTCTGGAAGCGCGCCAACGAAGCCGGCGCGTTGACCGCAGCGATCGGCTCGGTGGTGCTGTCGTTCGCGCTGAAATTCGCCTGGCCGGAACTGCCGTTTATGGACCGCATCGGCGTGGTGTTCCTGGCCGCACTGGTGCTGGCGGTGGTGGTGTCGCTGATGACCGCACCCACCCAGGCACGTGACCTGATCCGTACCGACGATGTGGCCTACGGCACCACGCTGGGTTTCAAGATCGGCGCAGCTGGCGTGATCGCGATCCTGATCGTGCTGTACACGGTGTTCTGGTAAGTCAGGAAGTTGTATTGAGTTGCCGACGCATCGTCTGTCGGCTGCTCCAGGGCTGAAAAACAACGCGGCGCGACACTTCGGTGTCGCGCCGCGTTGCGTTATAGCGTTCTTCGCTGGCGTAGCAACCAGCGACAGTCACGTTGCTTGCAGGGCGAGCGGCTGCGTAGCGGCAGCGCGCGATGGTGCAGGCATCGGGTGCGCGTGCTTACACCCGCGCCGCAGCCAGGCTTGCTGCAAGCAACGTGGCCGGCGCGTTGAATTGCGCGTGCCACGGCGTCTGCAGCCAGGTTTCCAGGGCGGCGGCCGGCATCGGCTTGGCGATCCAGTAGCCCTGGCCTTCGTCGCAGCCCCACGCGCGCAACTGCGCATACGCCTCGGCCGACTCGATGCCTTCGGCCACCACGCGCTGGCCCAGGCTGTGGCCGAGCTGGATCATCGCCGGCACCAAGGTGCGGTCGGTGCGGTTGTCCGGCAGCGAGCGGATGAAGGATTGATCGATCTTCAGCGAGCTGGCCGGCAGCTGCTTGAGATAGCTGAAATTGCTGTAGCCGGTGCCGAAATCGTCGATGGCGATGTGCACGCCCAACGCGGCCACATCGGCCAGCTGTTCGGCCAGATGATCGGGGTGGCGGATCATCGCGCTTTCGGTGAATTCGATTTCCAGCCGGCGCGGGTCGAGCTTGTGACGTTCCAGCCCGCGTCGCAGCATGCCGGCGAAGCCGGGACGGTCCAGATCGGCCGCCGACACATTCAAGGCCAGGTTGAAGTCCAGGCCCTGCTGCTGCCAGCGCGCGGCCTGGGCGATGCCGTTATCGATGACCCAGGCGGTGATGCGGTTGATCAGCGCGGTCTTTTCGGCCATCGGTATGAAGTCCGATGGCATCACCGGGCCGATCATCGGGTGCTGCCAGCGCAGCAGCGCTTCCACCGCCACACAGCGGTGATCGTTCAAGTCCACGCGCGGCTGGTAATGCAGGCGCAGCTGGCTGGCGCTGTCCAGCGCGGCGGGCAGGGCGGCAAGCAGGCGAAAGGTGTTGCGCTGTGCCACATCGTGCTTGCGCTCGTACATGCTCCACGCCAAGCAGCGTTCGCGCGACACGTCTACCGCAGTGGTCAGCGAGCGGATGGTGTCGGCCGCGCCGTAGCTGGTCTGCAGCGACACCGCGCCGATCGAGGCTACCGCGGTATGCGGGATGCCCTGGTGATCCAGCGGCTCGGCAAACGCCTTGGACACCTTGTTGCACAGGCTGGACAGGCGTTGGGTTTCGGCCTGGGTGAGGAAGCCGAAGGTGGTCGGGTCCAGCCGGTACAGCACCGTTGTGGCAGGCAGGTAGGCGGCCAGGCGGCGCTGCGCCAGCGCGACATACCCGTCGGCGTAGTCCCAGCCCAGCGCCTTGACCATGTCGCGGAAATAGTCGCTGCCGCAGATGTCCACCGCCACCGCAGTGGTGGTCGATGCGGTATCGCGCTGCAACAGCCAGGCATCCAGATCTTCGCCAAAGCGCGAACGATTCGGCAGCCCGGTCGACCCGTCGCGATAGGTGGTGCTGCGTAGGTTTTCCACCCGCAGCACGGCCAGATCGCGCAAGTCCTGCAGATGCGTCAAGGCGTCCGCATCCAGACCTTCGCGCGGGCTGGTGCCGATCACGCACAGGGTGCCGATGCGGTGACCATCGCGCAGCCGCAATGGCGCGCCTGCGTAGAAGCGGATGAAGGGCGGGCCCAGCACCAGCGGGTTGTCGCAGAAACGCGGATCCAGCTGCGCATCCGGCACCACCATCACCTCGTCCGAGCGGATCGCATGCGCGCAAAACGCCTGGTCGCGCGGAGTTTCCGGTGCATCCAGACCGACACGCGCCTTGAACCACTGGCGATGTTCGTCCACCAGCGACACCAGCGCGATCTCCGCGCCCAGGCTGCGCGCTGCCATCGCGGCAATGGTTTCGAACATCGGGTCCGGCGGCGAATCCAGCAGGCACAGGCCGCGTAGAACGGCCAGACGGGTGGCTTCGTCGGACATGGAGGTCGCTTCAGTATCGGAGGTGGGTACGGATTGCATGTGGCTCTATCGGCCTCGGCCGTATCCACTTGACGTGACCGTGCTGGCTTATTCAGCTGCCAGCAGCGCAATGGCATGTTGCAGCGCGGCGGATGGAGCACGCGCGGTGTTGCTGCTGCTCACGCGGCAGATCCGGTTTTCGCGCTGCAGCACGCGAGTGCGCACTGCCGCGTGTCACCAGTGCGTTGCGCTGTCAGGCTGGGCGCGTCGTCATGCCGACACCGCAAGTCGCTTGAACACACGGAAGTTAACGTTACCAGCGGGCTGGTGCCTGGTCTGCGCGCTCGGTCTGCATCCCGCAATTTTTTCGGATCTGTGAACCAGCCGCAGATCGCGCCCGCCGGCCACCGGCACGGTTGGGCGCACGTGGGCCGGGCATGCGAGTGCGTGTCGGCGCGCCCGCGCTACCCACTCCTGGAGCCGATCATGAAGATCTTTAATCGTCTGGCGCAGCGCCTGGTGCTGCTGGTCGCCGGTCTTGCGCTGGCTTCGGCCGCGCACGCCGGCCTGTCCGTGTCCGGTACACAGTTGCGAGAGACCAACGGCAACACGCTGGTCTTGCGTGGTATCAACCTGCCGCATGCCTGGTTTGCCGATCGCACCGATGCGGCGCTGGCGCAGATTGCCGCCACCGGTGCCAACAGCGTGCGCGTAGTGCTCAGCAGCGGCCACCGCTGGAACCGCACCCCAGAGGCGGAGGTGGCGCGCATCATCGCGCGCTGCAAGGCACTGGGCCTGATCGCCGTCCTGGAAGTGCACGACACCACCGGCTACGGCGAAGACGGCGCGGCAGGCACCCTGGCCGATGCCGCCAACTACTGGACCAGCGTGCGTGGCGCGCTGGTGGGGCAGGAGAACTACGTCATCCTCAATATCGGCAACGAACCGTTCGGCAACCGCCTCAGTGCCAGCGAATGGGTCACCGGCCATGCGCGTGCGATCGCCACGCTGCGCAATGCCGGCCTCACCCACGCGTTGATGGTGGATGCCCCCAACTGGGGCCAGGACTGGCAGTTCTACATGCGCGACAACGCTGCGGCATTGCTGGCGCTCGATAGCCGCCGCAATCTGGTCTTCAGCGTGCACATGTACGAAGTGTTCGCTAACGATGCGACCGTGGACAGCTATCTGCGTGCGTTTCGCAGCAATGGGCTTGCATTAGTGGTGGGCGAATTCGGCGCCGACCATCGTGGCGCGCAGGTCGATGAAGCGTCGATCATGCGGCGTGCGCGCGAGTACAACGTCGGCTACATGGGCTGGTCGTGGTCGGGCAACGACAGCAGCACACAATCGCTGGATATCGTGCTGGGCTGGGACCCGACGCGGCTCAGCAGCTGGGGTCGCACGCTGATTCAAGGCCCCGACGGCATCCGTGCAACGTCGCGCAGGGCCAGCGTGTTTGGTGCAAGGCAGCGCTGACTCAATGGTCGCGGCAACTGTGTGCGCTTTGAACGGGGCGCCATCAGCGCCCGGTCAGCGTAAGGGCCCCGGGCTGGGCCGCTTGGTCAGCTTGCGCTGCAGCGAGCGCCGATGCATGCCCAGCAAGCGTGCGGCAGCGGAGACGTTGCCGCCGGTTTCGTGCAGCGCCTGCTGGATGTGTTCCCACTGCAGGCGGCTGAGCGGGGTCATCATTTCCTGCGCGGTTTCTTCTTCGTTCGGCTCGGGCAGGTCGTCGTCTTCTTCGCCCAGCGCCCGCATGATGGTGGGGATATTGGCCGGCTTGGGCAGGTAGTCGTCGGCGCCGAGTTTGATCGCTTCCACTGCAGTGGCAATGCTGGCGTAGCCGGTCACCAGCAGGATGCGCATGTCGGCGCGGATCTCACGCAGCGGCTGGATCAGGCTCAGACCGGAATCGTGGCCAAGCTTGAGATCGACCAGCGCGAAATCCGGCAAGGCGCTACGCGCGATCGATAGCGCGCTTGCCGCGTCGGTGGCGGTCAGGGTTTCCACGCCGCGTCGCGCCAGGCTGCGTTGCAAGGTGCGCAGGTACAAGGTGTCGTCGTCGATCAACAGACCGGTGCGGATCGGAGTGCTTGTCATGCCAAGGCCTCGTGTTCGGAAAGCGGCAGGCGGAAACCGACGCGGGCGCCGCTGCCTTCGGCGGGCAGCATCCACAACTCGCCCTGCAAACGCTCGACGGTGGCGTGCGACAGCGCCAGACCGACGCCCATGCCATCGTGCTTGCCGCTGTTGAACAAGGTGCCCGGCAACATGGCTTGCGCGGTGTCGAAGCCGGGCCCGTAATCGCGGACTTCGCCACTGAGATGGTCATGTTCCACCCGCAAGGTCAGATCGATCTGCGGGCGTCCGGCGCGTTCGCCGGCATCGGCGGCGTTGTTGAGCAGCACCATCAGCAGATGGCTGACGCCGGGCTGCAGCATCAGCCGCATCGGTGCGTCGTCGTTGCGACGCAGTTCGATGGTAGGGCGCACCAGCCGCCATTGCTCCAGCACATCCTTCACTGCCACTTCGCGACTCAAATGACCGTTGTCGGCTGGCGCGGCCAGCGCCAATACGCGCTCGTGGCATTGCACCAACAGCTCGCGCAAGGTGTCCAGATCTTCGCGCAGTTCGTTCTGATCGCACTGGTCGGCAATGTCGTCGACCAGCAAGGTCATCGTGGCCAGCGGCGTGTTGAGTTCGTGCGCCACCGACGCCGCATGCGTTGCCAGCGCGACGATGCCCTCATTACGGGCGAAGCGCTCGCGCAGGGTGGAGATTTCGCGCTCGCGCTCGCGCATCGATAACGCCAGCCGGGTGGCGAAGGCCAGCACCACCACCGTGGATAGCAGGAAGTTGGCGGCCATGCCCCACATGTGCAGGCTGAGCGGGTCGAAGCTGCCGTACGGCAGCGGCAGGCCGAACGCGGCGCTGACCACATAGCCGGTCACGCACGACGCCGCCACGGCCATCGCCCAGCTCAGCGGCAGGGCAAGCGCGGCCAGCGCGATCAATACCAGGAACAACGAGCCGAACGGGTTGGCGATGCCGCCGCTCCAGCCCACCATCCAGGTCAGCACCGTCACATCGACCAGGATGTGGCCGAACTCGGTGGCCGGGCTCACCGCGCCGCGATGCGCTACGCGCAGCTGCGCATACAGGTTGAACACCGCCAGCGCGGCGACGCCGGCCCACAGCGGTTGTTGCGGCAGGTGCAAGCCCATCAGGCCGGAGGCGACCAGGATGGTGGCGGCCTGGCCGGCAGTGGCGAGCCAGCGCAGGCTGCACAGGGTCCGCAGGAAGGAAGCGTCGGAGCTGTTCATCTCGGCAATGCTATGCGCTCAGGGACGTGATGGCCTGCGACAAACCGTCGCATCGGCCGGGATGGCGGCCCGCACGACGCTTCAGCTGTGAGCGGACGACGGACAGGCTAAAATAGCGCCATGTATGACGCCGTGACCCGCCCAACCCCTCCCGCCGACGCCACCGCCTGGCCGCGCCGCATCACCCAGGCCGTCAAGATCGGCAGCGTGATCGTGGGCGGCGGCCACCCGGTGGTCGTCCAGTCGATGACCAACACCGATACCGCCGACATCGCCGGTAGCGTCAAACAGGTGTCCGAACTCTGGCGCGCCGGCTCGGAGATGGTGCGTCTGACCGTCAACAACGCCGAGTCCGCCGCCGCCATCCCGCGCATCGTCGACAAGCTGCGCATGATGGGGATCGAAGTGCCGCTGATCGGCGACTTCCATTACAACGGCCACCAGCTGCTCGCTGCCGAGCCGGCCTGTGCCGAAGCGTTGGCCAAGTACCGCATCAATCCAGGCAACGTCGGGTTCGGCAAGAAGAAGGATCTGCAATTCGCGCAGCTGATCGAATTCGCAATCAAATACGACAAGCCAGTGCGCATCGGCGCCAACTGGGGCTCGCTGGACCAGTCGCTGGCCGCGCAGCTGATGGACGAAAATTCCAAGCGCGACACGCCGTGGGATGCCAGCCGCGTATTGCGTGAGGCGCTGATCCGGTCTGCGGTGGATTCGGCCGAGCGTGCGGTGGAGCTGGGTTTGTCGCGCGAGCGCATTATCTTGTCGGCCAAGGTATCCGGCGTGCAGGAGCTGATTGCGGTGTATCGCGACATGGCGACGCGCTGCGATTTCGCGTTGCACCTGGGCCTGACCGAAGCCGGCATCGGCAGCAAGGGCATCGTGGCCTCGGCCGCGGCGTTGAGCGTGCTGCTGCAGGAAGGCATCGGCGACACCATCCGCATTTCGTTGACGCCGGAACCGGGCCAGTCGCGCACCCAGGAAGTGGTGGTCGCACAGGAGCTGCTGCAGACCACCGGCCAACGCGCCTTCACTCCGATGGTCACTGCGTGCCCGGGCTGCGGCCGTACCACCTCCGAGTTCTTCCAGGAGTTGGCCGGCGTGGTGCAGAACCATGTACGCGCCAAGATGCCGGAGTGGAAGATTTCCAACCCCGGCGCCGAGAACATGACCCTGGCGGTGATGGGCTGCGTGGTCAACGGCCCGGGCGAATCGCGCCACGCCAATATCGGCATCTCGTTACCGGGCACGGGCGAAGCGCCGTCGGCGCCGGTGTTCATCGATGGCGAAAAAAGCGTCACCTTGCGTGGCGAAAATATCGCGTATGAATTCATCGATCTGATCGATCAGTACGTCGAACGCACGTATGTCCGCCGCGCCGGCTGAATCGCCGGCCGGTTTCAGCGTCTGGCTGCGCAACAATGCATGGCGCATGGCGCTGTTGTTTGCCGGCGTCCTGCTGCCGCTGGGTCTGTTCGTGGACCTGGCCGATGAAGTGCATGAGCTGGAAAACTTCTATTTCGACGAACCCTTGCTGTGGAGCATGCGTAGCATCGCAACGCCCGGGCTGGATGCGTTTTTCGGCGTGATTTCCAAGGTGGGCTACCAGTACGGCGTGATCCCGATCGATATCGCGATCGTGCTTGTGTTGTTGGCGCTACGGCGCTGGCGCGAGGGTACCTTTGCGGCGCTGGGATTTGCTGGTTCGGCGTTGTTGAACATGGGCGCCAAGCAGTTCTTTCAACGCGATCGGCCCAGTTTGTGGGAGTCGATCGCGCCGGAAAGCACGTTCAGCTTTCCCAGTGGCCACGCAATGGGCTCGATGACGCTCGCCGCCGTGGTCATCGCGCTGGCATGGCGCACGCGCTGGCGTTGGCCGGTGACCATCGTCGCTAGTCTATTCGCCGCGTTGGTGGGCATTTCGCGCATCTATCTGGGCGTGCATTATCCCTCCGACATCCTCGGCGGTTGGTCGGCGGCACTGGTATGGGTAGTGGGGTTGTATCTGGTGATGTTCCGCGGCGCACGGCGGCCGCATTGGCGTCGTCCGGTCGTGTCGGGCTAAGCGAGGGTAACCAGGCGACTGCGCAATCGGCGGGCATGCGCGGCTGATGTTCGGTGGGGCATGTGCACGTTGTATTCGGTTGCTCCGCGCTGGCCGCCTCGGTCAACGATTGCTCGTTCTGTCAGATGCCGCTCTACGCAGACGGATGGCCGGCATGGTCCCGGCGCCACAGCTGCAATCCAACCGTCGTGCCGATCACTGCCAGTAACACCATGTAATAGCCCGGTCCCATGGGATGTTGCTTGGCCAGCATTACCACCAGCAGCGGTGTCAGCCCACCAAATACGGCATAGCCCAGGTTGTAGGCGAACGACACGCCGGACAGGCGCACTTCCGGCGGGAACACCCCGACCATGATGCGGGGGATCACCCCAAGCACACCCAGTGCGGCGCCCAGTAGCGCATACAGCGGAAACACCAGCTGTGGATCGCCGGCCAGGCGGTAGAACGACCATGCCGAAACGCCCAGCAAAACGCTGCCGATGAGCAGTACGCGCCCATTGCCGTAACGGTCGGCCAACGCACCGGCCACCACAGACCCCGCAGCCTGCAGCACGATCGCCAGACTGTTGGCCTGCAGCGCTACTGCCGCCGGGTAGTGGTAACTGCTCTGCAACAGGCCGGGTGTCATCAACGACACCACCAGTACGCCGCCGGCCACCATCCAGGTCAACGCCAACGACAGCAGCACACCAGGCCGATGATCGCGCAGCACCAGCTTGAGCGGGGTTTCGCGCGCCAGCGCTCGCATGGCCACCAGTTCTGCGAATACCGGCGTCTCGTGCAGCCAGCGCCGCAAGTAGACCGATACCAGCCCGAATACGCCGCCCGCCAGGAACGGCAGCCGCCAGGCATAGTCGGCGATCTCGGCAGGGCTGAAGTGGCGGTTGAGGGCGCCGGCGCCCAGTGAGCCGAGCAACACGCCACCGGCCAGGCCGGCGGTCAGGGTGCCGCAGGCGAGTCCGGTGCGGTGCGCGGGGACATGCTCGGCGACGAACACCCAGGCGCTGGGCACCTCACCGCCGATCGCGGCGCCCTGTAACAGGCGCGCGCCCAACAGCAGCAGCGGCGCAGCGATGCCGATCTGCGCGTAGGTCGGCAACAGGCCGATGCACAGCGTTGGCAGCGCCATCAGCAGCAGGCTCAGGCCGAACATGCGTTTGCGACCGAGCAGGTCGCCGAAATGGGCCATCACCATGCCGCCGAGCGGACGCACCAGGTAACCGGCGGCAAAGATGCCGAAGGTCTGCAGCTGCCGCATCCACTCCGGGATGCCGGGAGGGAAGAACAATTCGCCCAGCACCGCGGCAAAAAAGATGAAGATGATGAAGTCGTACAGTTCCAGCGCGCCGCCCAGCGCAGACAAGGCCAGCGTTTTGTAGTCGCCGCGTTTCAGGTGCGGCTTCGGTGCAATGCCTGTGGATGGCTGGGTCTTCAAGGCGTGACATCCTGTAGCGGGTGATAGCGCATGCGTGTGGGCAGCAGTACAAGTGCAGGTGGCAATGCTAGCGCGCCAAGAGAGTCCAGCTTGCATGCTTGTGTTGGATGGCACGTATGCGGGCTTCGGTAAACGCGTAGTGCCTGCGCCCGTGGTAACGCATCAAGCGCGCAGACTTGCCAACGCCGCTGCTTCGGCATGCAGCACGGTGGTATCGAACATCGGCCGCGCTGCATCGCCGGCATCCACCAGCAATGAAATCTCGGTGCAGCCAAGCACGATCGCTTGCGCGCCTTGCCGGTCGAGGTCGGCCATGACCTGACGAAAATACGTGCGCGACCCGGCATCGATCACGCCCTGGCACAGCTCCTCGTAAATCACCCGATGCAGTTCCGCGCGTGCATCGGCAGGCGGTATGACGACTGTCAGTCCACGTGCTTCCAGACGCTGACGATAGAACGGCTGCTCCATGGTGAAGCGCGTGCCGAGCAGGCCGACCTGGGTGATGCCTGCCGCGAGCAAAGCATCGGCGGTGGCATCGGCGATGTGCAACAACGGCAGTGGCGTTGCGGCGGTGATCGCATCGGCAACGCAGTGCATGGTGTTGGTGCACAGCACGATGAAGTCCGCGCCGCCAGCGTGCAGAGCACGCGCGGCAGCCGCCATCTCGCGTCCTGCGCCTTCCCAGTCGCCGGCGTGCTGCAGGCGTTCGATGTCGTGGAAGTCGACGCTGTACAGCAACAATCGGGCCGAATGCAGCCCGCCACGTTCGCGGCGAATGGCCTGGTTGATATGTCGGTAGTAGGGCAGGGTGGACTCCCAGCTCATGCCGCCGATCATCCCGATGGTTTTCACGAGCGGTCTCCTGGGTGCAACCGGGT
Source organism: Xanthomonas sp. Leaf148 (assembly GCF_001423585.1). Taxonomy (GTDB): domain Bacteria; phylum Pseudomonadota; class Gammaproteobacteria; order Xanthomonadales; family Xanthomonadaceae; genus Xanthomonas. The sequence goes on from NZ_LMOP01000015.1 coordinate 32,129, forward strand.
TCGCCTGCATGGTCGCATACGACCTCAGTCGCTTGACAGCAATGCCAGATGGCCGCCGGGACCTGCTCGTGTGCCGCGATGTCACTGCCTTGGGTGTGGTGCGCATGATGACGCGTGAGACCAAGCGCACTGCGCGCGTACTGCCCATCGCTGTCGCGTCACTCGCCCGGCTTTGCGCCCTCCACCGGGGCATGCGTGGCAGCACGACGTGCCAGTACCGCTTCGCGATGGGCGATGTAGACGTTGGCACCGATGATGATGGCCGCGCCAATCAAGGTGTGACGCTCGATGGCCTCGCCAAACAACCACCAGCCCAGCAAGGCCACCAGCGGTAGCTGCATGAAGCTGATCGGCTGCAGCGCGGACACTTCGCCCATCTTCAGCGCACGCGTCCAGAACAACTGCCCGACAGTGCCGAAGATGCCGGTCGCCACCAGCCACAACCAGTCGATGCCGTGCGGCAAGGTCCACTGGAATAGCGCCGGAATCAGCGACATCGGCACCCAGAACACATAGGTGTAGAACACCACCGTATCCGAGTCGTCGCTACGCGACAGTTGCTTGATCTGGATCGCGACGATGGCGCTGATCACTGCAGCCAGCAATGCAATCAACAGCCCCGGACTGAAGGTGGATGAGCCCGGGCGCAAAATCACCAGCACACCGATAAACCCGGCCGCCACCGCCAGCCAGCGCCGCATGCGCACCTGCTCGTGCAGCCACACCACCGCCAGCACGGTGACGAACAAGGGCGTGGAATAGGACAGCGAAATTGCCTGCGACAGCGGCAGATGCCCGATGGCCCAGAACCCGCACAACATCGAGGCCAGGCCAATCAACGTGCGTGCCAGATACTGCGGCAGCTGGCGTGTACGCGGCAGCGTCTTGCCGGGGCCGATGAGCAGTGGCAGCAATGCCAGCAACCCGAATGCATTGCGGAAGAATGCAATCTCGGTAGTGGCGATATTCTTTGATGCCAGCCGGATGGTGATGGCCATCAGGCCGAACGCGAGTGTGCTGATCAGCATCCAGACGGCGGCGCGCACGGGCGCCGATGCAGCAGTCACCAATGCGCTCCGATGATGCGCGGCTCCGGTTCCAGGATCACCGAGTAACGCTCGCGTACCGATTCGGCGATGCGCCGCGCAAAGTCGAGCAACTGCGCGCCGCTGGCAGTGCCGTAGTTGACCAGCACCAACGCGTGGTCGGGGGACACGCCGGCATCGCCTTCGCGCTGGCCCTTCCAGCCGCATTGCTCGATCAACCACGCGGCCGATAACTTGCCCTGGCCTGGCTGCTCGCCGGGATACACCGGCATGTCGGCGAAGGTGGCCTGCAACGCGGCGATCTGTTCGCTGGGCAGCAGCGGGTTCTTGAAGAAGCTGCCGGCATTGCCAAGCACATCGGGGTCCGGCAGCTTGCGTCGACGGATGTTGATCACCGCCTGCGCCACGTCGGCGGCGCCTGCCAGCTCGGCGCCCATGCTGGCCAATTCTTCGCGAATGCCGGCGTAATCCAGGCGTAGTTCATGCAGCAACGGCAGATTGAATTCCACCGCCACAATCAGATAACGCTCTGGCTGCTGCTTGAACACGCTGTCGCGGTAGGCGAATGCACACTCGGCCGCGGTCATCCGCACAAACTGCTGGCTAAGCCGATCGAACGCCTCCACCACGTGGATGAAGTCGCCCACCTGCGCGCCGTAGGCACCGATGTTCTGGATCGGGCTGGCGCCGACAGTGCCGGGGATCAATGCCAGATTTTCCAGACCCGACAAGCCTTGCTGCAACGAATACAGCACCAACGCATGCCAGTTCACACCGGCCCCGGCGCGCACGATGGCGTGGTCGGCATGGTGCGCGATGATGGCGATCTCGCGATTTTCGAAACACAGCACATAACCTTGCGGGTCGCCGGCCAACAGCACATTGCTGCCGCTGCCAAGCACCAGCAATGGAAGCTCGCCAACCTCAGGCGCGGCCAGCGCCTGCGGCAATGCCTCGGGCGTGTGGATGCTCAGTAACCAGCGCGCCGTTGCCTCGACATGAAACGTGTTGAGCGCACGCAGCGGCGCATGCGCGCTCAAGCTCCAGCCGGTCTGCACTGCATCGCTCATAGCGGCGAAACCGCGCCACCGCTGGGCGCTTCGCGGCGACGACGGATGGCATCGACGCACTCGCCGATCAGCGGCGGACCGCGATACACCAGGCCGCTATAGCACTGCACCAGGCTCGCACCGGCCGCCATTTTGGCTAATGCATCGGCGCCAGAATTGATGCCACCCACGCCGATCAACGGAATCGACTCGGGCAGGCGTGCGCGCAAGCGTCGTAGCACCAGGGTGGATTGCCCCAGCAACGGCGCACCGGACAAGCCGCCGGCCTCGCCAGCCAACGGATGATTGGCGATCAAGGTGCGCGTCACCGTGGTGTTGGTAGCGATCACGCCATCCACCGCCAGATCGGCCAACACGCGTGCGGCGGCATCGATGTCGCGGTCGTTGAGATCGGGCGCCACCTTCACCAGCATCGGCACGCGCTTGCCATGTTGCGCAGCCAACGCTTCCTGGGTTTCGCGCAGATCGGAAATCAGCCGACGCAGCGCCTGTTCTTCCTGCAGCTCGCGCAAGCCGGCGGTATTGGGCGAGGAAATGTTGACGGTGATGTAGTCGGCCAGCGGATACACGCGCTCCATGCAATAGCGATAGTCGCTGGTCGCGTCCTCGTTGGGCGTGTCCTTGTTCTTGCCGATGTTGATGCCGAGCAACCCGCCGCGTCGGCGCGCACGTTGCACATTGGCCACCAGCGCATCCACGCCCAGATTGTTGAAGCCCATGCGGTTGATCACCGCCTGATATTCCGGCAACCGGAACATGCGCGGCTTCGGGTTTCCCTCTTGCGCGCGCGGGGTCACCGTGCCTATCTCGATGAAGCCGAAGCCCAACGCCAGCAGCGCATCGATGTGTTCGCCGTTCTTGTCCAGGCCGGCGCCAAGGCCGACCGGGTTGGGAAACATCAGGCCGAATGCCGGCGTCGGCAGCGGGACCGGTTGCTTGGCCAGCAGCGACGTGGTGCCTGTGCGGTAGGCGATGTCGATGGAGCGCAGCGCCAGCGCATGCGCGCGCTCGGCGTCGAGGGTGAACAGCAGGGGGCGGGCAAGCGAATACATGGGGTCAGTTCAATTTTCCTGCGAACACGCGGGTCTGGTATTGGAAGTCGATCTGCCCGTCCTGTGCATGCGCGTCGAACAGCGTGCGCAGCGCGGCGAGCATCGGCGCATGGCGTGGGTCGTGTGCGAGCGGCGCGTACGAAGACGACAACAGGCGGCCGCGCAGTGCGTCGAAATCCAGTCGTTGCACATTGGGAAAGCGCGCCATCGCACGGAACCCATCGCCGAACCACGCCTGCATGGTCGCATCGTCCTGATAGCGCTCTGCCACTGCCGAGTAGTCGGTGCCGTAGTCCAGCAATAGTTGCTCGTAGCCGCGCAAGAAGGCGGTGGTATCCAGCTCGCGCGAGTTCCAGTAGATCACCGCCAGCCCATCGGGCCGCAGCACGCGCGCCCATTCGGCACGGATGGCCTGGGTGTCGAACCAATGAAAGGCCTGCGCGGCAGAAACCAGACCCATGCTGGCATCGGCCAGCCCGGTGGCTTCGGCCGTGCCATCGATGGCCTGAAACTTGGGGAAACCCGCCAGCCATTGCTGCGCGGCTTCACGCATGGCCGGATTCGGCTCCACTGCCGTGACCGCATAGCCGGCTTCCAGGAATAGCCGGCTGGAAATGCCGGTGCCGGCGCCGATATCGGCCACCGCGGTCGCTGGGGTGATGCCAAGTTCGTCATGCAGCCAGCGCAGCAACTGCGGCGGATAACTGGGCCGGTAGCGCACATAGGCCGCCACGCGGTCGTTGAAACGCTGGGCCGAGGAGGGCGCGGCCATGCTCAACTGTTTGCGGCCGCAAGCCAGGCCATGCCGCCAAAGAACAGGACAAAGATTGCAATGCCGATCAGCCACATGGCCGCTGCCAGCCAGCCGAGGATCAGCCCGCCGATCGCCAAGCCGTCGCCTTCCAGCCCCTGCGGGTTGCGGCGGATTTCTGCGCGCGCCAGGTGGCCGGTGATGATGGCGCACACGCTGCCGAGGAACGGGATCAGCGTCCAGCCGAGAATGCCTGCGACCAGGCTGACGATCGCCATGGCACTGGTCTGTCGAACGACAACGTTCATCATGAACTCCTAGAGATTGGCGGCAGCAGAGGGCTGGCGTGGCCCGATTATCCCAGAGCGGCCGCCCGAATGGCGTGCCGTCTGCGGCGGAAACGCGATCGTCGGGCCATCAGTGGCCGGGAAGAGGGGCCTGAACTGTCTGATTGCGTGGGGCAGGGAGGCGTTACCGAATGGGCTCCGGTCCCGGCCGAGACGTCAGCGGCCCTTGGCGAACCGCTGCGGGGTGGCGCGTACCGCTCTCTCTATCGCGATTGCAGGCCGCCCGTAGCAGAGGGTGTCCATGCGACGCCTGCAGCGCGCCGGCCATGGCCGGGCGCGCTGCGATGTGATCGATTACAGATCGAACTTGATGCCCTGTGCCAGCGGCAGCGAGTCGGAGTAATTAATGGTGTTGGTCTGGCGACGCATGTAGACCTTCCACGCATCCGAGCCGGACTCGCGACCGCCGCCGGTTTCCTTCTCGCCACCGAACGCGCCGCCGATCTCCGCACCGGAGGTGCCGATGTTGACATTGGCAATGCCGCAATCGCTGCCCGCAGCGGACAGGAACTTCTCGGCCGCTTTCAGGTCCTGGGTAAAGATCGACGACGACAGGCCCTGCGGCACGCCGTTCTGCAGGTCGATCGCCTCATCCAGCGTGCTGTACTTCATCACGTACAGGATGGGTGCGAAGGTCTCGTGCTGCACCACCGCGTCGCTGTTCTGCAGCCCGGTGACAATCGCCGGCAACACGAAGTTGCCCGGGCGATCGATCGCGGTGCCGCCCACTTCCACCGTGCCGCCAGCGGCCTTGGCCTTGGCGATCGAGGCCAGAAACTGCTCCACCGCGCCGCGGCTGTTGAGCGGGCCCATCAGGTTTGCCGGGTCGGTGGGGTCGCCGATCTTGCTGTCGAGCTGCTTGTACGCCTTGACCAGCGTGGCCAGCACGTTGTCGTAGATGGACGCATGCACGATCAGGCGGCGCGTGGTGGTGCAGCGCTGCCCGGCAGTGCCGACCGCGCCGAACACAATGCCGGGGATCGCAAGCTTCAGGTCGGCGGTGTCGTCCAGGATGATGGCGTTGTTGCCGCCCAGCTCCAGCAGGCAACGGCCCAGGCGGTGCGCAACCTTCTCGGCCACCACACGACCGATCTGGGTCGAGCCGGTGAAGCTGATCAGCGGGATGCGGGTGTCTTCGACCAGCTTTTCCGACAGGGAAGTGCCGGCATCGTTGATCAGGAAGAAGATGTCCGGGAAACCGGCGTCTTTCAACGCCGCATTGCAGATCTTCATCGTGGCGATCGCGGTCAGCGGCGTCTTGTTGGACGGCTTCCAGATGCAGATATCGCCGCAAATCGCCGCCAAAAACGCATTCCACGCCCACACCGCCACCGGGAAGTTGAACGCGCTGATGATGCCCACCAGCCCCAGCGGTTGGTACTGCTCATACATGCGGTGACCGGGACGCTCCGAATGCATGGTGTAGCCATAGAGCATGCGGCTCTGGCCCACGGCAAAGTCGGCGATGTCGATCATCTCCTGCACTTCGCCATCGCCTTCGGGCTTGCTCTTGCCCATTTCCAAGGCCACCAGCGAACCGAGCGCATCCTTGTGCTTGCGCAGCGCCTCGCCACACAGGCGAACGGCTTCGCCACGGCGCGGCGCAGGCGTGGTCCGCCATACCTTAAAGGCCGCCTGCGCGCGCGCCACGATCAGCTCGTAGTCGTCCGGCGTGGTCGCCTGCACATCGGCGATGACCGCATTGGTGGTCGGATTGAGCGGCTGCAGCACGCCGGCGCCGGTGGCCTGCGACCAGGTCGCCTCGCCGAGGTAAGTGCCGGAATTGGACGCAGCGAGGTCGAGCGCCTTGAGCAGGTCAGCGGACATGGAATCTCCTGGAAACGGTGGCGGTCGCGCGGCAGCCAAGGCCTGCAGCGACACGGGTAGCCGCCGATTTTAGCAGGCTCCACCCACCCACCCACCCCCGGCCGGCTTGGCAAGCTGGCTGAACATGCGACAATGCCGCCCTTGGCCCCGTAGCTCAGCTGGATAGAGCGTCCCCCTCCTAAGGGGAAGGTCGCCCGTTCGAATCGGGCCGGGGTCACCAGGAATCAAGCACTTGGTGCGCTGCACCGGCAACATTGGTCACGTTAGGATGGGACTGACTAGCTTGCGCACGCCTCCGTGTCTCGTACACGCAGTTTTTGCCAATCCGCCCATCATGACCTCGCGGCGCGAAATACTATTACGCGCCGCATAGCTCTCAGCTTCTACACCTTACGTCTGCGCTTGGCCAAGAATTTTAGGTCGTTGGCAAGGCTGGTGCGCTCGCGATCTTTGTAGTGCACGGTGGAGAGGGTGAAGGCGCTCGTTGCGTACCTGGCTTGCTACTCGGGGGCAGGTTTGTCGCGCAGGCTCCTCAGCAAAGGCACTATCGTGCGAGTTTAGGGCAACGACGTTCGGGAAATGCCGGGTGCCTAACTGCACCAGGCCGGTTTCGTCGAAACAGCTAACGCAGTGGGGGAGTGAATGTCTGCATCTGCCTAACCATCGCTGCACGCATTGACGCGCGCCAAGCGGGTCAGTAGGCTGCGTACACAGTAGTGTCAAATTTCCGACATCTATCCTAGGTAGTATCGAGCAAACAATAAAATAAAATTTTAATCACAGGGAGAGTGATGTGAATATCATGCCATCGGAAGGTATTAAGGCTTTTCGCCTGTTCGTTCTAATGCTAATAGGTTTGTTATCGGTAACGTCAGTTGACGTGAGTGCTGCGTCTTACTACGGCGCGCCGTATTACGTTAATTCGATCTATGGAAATCGTTCATTTGGTTCAGCGAGCGCGGGCGCCGAGTGGCTGGTTGGGCAAATGACCAAAGGTTGCATGTCGAAACCTCAGGGTTGTTCGTCTTGGCCAGTTGTCAAATATAGCGCAACCACAACAGGCGCGTTTGTGATGTGGCCCAATGACCCAACCGGACTGGGCTATTTCGTGGAAGCGACAAAGTATGCCGTCGGCTCGCCAAAGAAAAATCTTGGCAGCTGCAGCATGCCCTGTAGCGGCGGTCTTGGCGCTGGCAGGGACGGAACTGGCCCACGCGGTAGCCGTGATAGTGCTGCCGTCGCGAACAAACCTGGATCAGTTTTTGAAGGCGATCCAATCAATACCGCGACAGGAAATTTTTATCGTCAAGATACAGACTACGATAACCCGAGTGGTCTTGTGTTTCGTCGATTTTACAATAGCTCGTTGTCGGTTTCCTCGACTTCAATGGGACAGCAGTGGCGCCATTTCTTTGATCGGAGTCTGGAGATTCAGCGCTCCACGAGCGCGGTAACTGACACTCAAGCGATCAATGCTTATCGTCCAGATGGAAGCTCGGTGACGTTCCAGCTGACTAACGGAGTATGGAAGGCTAGTGCCGATTACTCAGAGACGCTTGTCGAACGGCCCGACGGAGCAGGCTTCGCATTGGCGATTTCAGCGACGCAGCAGACAGAGATTTATGACGCAAAGGGTCTCTTGCAGGAGGTCTACGATAAGGCAGGTCAGAGGGTGTATTTACTGACCTACAGCCTCCCTGATGCTACAGGTGTGGGCGGCGGAATTCTTTTGAGTGTGGCCGATAGAAGCGGTCGGCAAATTCTCTTTGATTACGATAGTGCGTCAAAATTGGCAGGAGTAACGCTACCTGATAAAGGCAGGATATTTTACTCATATGACGCAAATGGATACCTTGCTTCGGTGAAATACCCAGATGGGAAATCGATCGGCTATCTTTACAATGAGAGCAGCTTTACGGCGGGGAATAAGCTTCCTGGCGTGCTGACTGGCGTAATTGATGAAAAAGGTGTTAGGTATGAAACGATCACATATCAATCATCGAGAAAAGCAACCTCTGCATCATTTGCTGGTGGAGTTGACACTACGAAAATTGATTACGACGCATATTCCACTAACGGAATAGTCAATTCTTCTGTGATTGGCCCCTTAGGTGTGCGTAGTTACTTGAAGTTTGTTGATGCTGCGACTGGCGCAATCCGCTTTGCAAGCTCTGGTTTGCCGTGCGGCACGCAATGCAATCAACCGTACAAGGCCATTACATATGATGCGAATGGTTACATCGCGTCTACGATGGATTTTCAGGGTAACAAGACGCAGACCAGCTTCGATACCAATGGTTTGCTTCAGCAGCAGATTGATGCGGTAGGCTCTGCGCAACAGAGAACTATGAATACTGTCTGGGACACGACTATCCGTGAACCGCTTGAACGAACTGTTCTTGACGCTAGTAATGCAGTCAAGGCGAAATCGAAATGGGCTTACAGCGTCAGCGGTTTGCAGACCGCCAGCTGCGAGATCAACACCGCTGTGACGACAGCTGTTTCATACGTGTGTGGAAGCGCGGCAAATGCACCTGCTGGCGTCCGTCAGTGGCGCACAAGCTACTGTGAAAAAGTCGACGCAGTCAATTGTCCGCAGGTCGGTTTGGTTCTCTCGGTAGACGGGCCTCGTACAGATGTGAGCGATGTCAAAGCATACCGCTATTTCAGCTCTAGTGATGAATCTGGATGTGGCACGGTAGGCGGGCAATGCCACCGGGTTGGTGACATCTTTCAAATCACAGATGCGTTAGGGCAGGTCACCACTTATGCGTCATATGACAGCAATGGGAGGCCGGCACGGGTTCTCGATTCAAACGGGGTCACGACTGACTTTGGCTACTCGCCTCGCGGATGGCTGACGTCCAAGATCACCAGGTCCGATGCCAGTGGCGGTGCTTCTGCCCAGGATCGTGTAACGATGATCAAGTATGACGAGACAGGCAACGTCAGTCAGGTTATCGGGCCTGATGGCGACATAGTAACGTATGACTATGATGCGGCGCACCGTTTGACAGACATAACTGACGGTGCTGGTAATAATTTGCATTATTCGCTGGATGTTGCAGGAAATCGGCTGAAGGAAGATGTCAAAGATCCATCCGGCAATGTCAAGAAAACTCTAACTCGCATTTACAACAAGCTAGGGCAATTGCAGACACAGGCGGATGCGTCTGCTAATCCGACTGATTTTTCGTATGATCTCAACGGTGATCTAAAATTGATGACCGATGCACTGGGTCGCAAGACACAATTGGATCCCGATCCTTTGCGCCGTATCGCACATACGCTTCAGGATGTAGGCGGGCTGGCGGTGGAAACAACGCAACAAATGGATGCGCTGGACCGCGTGACCGCTTTCATCGATCCTAAGGGCCTGACTACTCGTTACGATTACAACAGCCTCGGCGACCTCAGCAAGCTGACTAGTCCGGATACCGGCGCAACGACCTACAGCTACGATGCTGCCGGTAACCGTACACTCGAAGCGACTGCCCGCGGGGTCAAAATCAGTTCAAGCTACGACGCGTTGGGACGATTGACCAAGCTGAGCTATCCGACTAGCGCTTTCAACATTACTTATAGCTACGATTCCGCGCCCGCCAGTTGCCAGTCAGGAGAGACCTTTGCAACAGGCCGCCTTGCTTCCATCAAGGACAGCAGCGGGACGACAGAGTATTGCTACAACCGCTTCGGTGAGGTTGTGCGTAAGTTGCAGACCACCAATGGCAAGGCCTTGGCGCTGCGCTATGCCTACACCGCAGCTGGTCGCCTGACCAGCGTGGTCTATCCCGATGGCGCCAAGGTGGACTATGTCCGCAACAGGCTGGGGCAGGTCACAGAAGTGGGCTATACGCCTGCGGCAGGTACCCGCCAGATCCTGCTGAAGAACATCAGCTATCTGCCGCTTGGCCCGATCGCAGGCTGGACCTATGGCAATGGCCGCGTACTGACACGCGCCTATGATCAGGACTATCGCCCGAAAGCAATTCAGGACACCAGCGCCGGAGGTCTGGATGTCGGCTTTGGCTTCGATCCGGTCGGCAATTTGTCCAAGCTGACCCCTGCCGGCGGCACTGTTGCGGATGTCACGCTGGGCTATGACCCGCTTGGCCGGTTGACCGAGTTCAAGGACGGCGTGACCGGCACGGTGCTGGATGGCTACAGCTACGACAAGACCGGCAACCGGCAGAGCAGTAAGTCGGCCGCCGGCGAGGTCGCTTACACCTATGAAGCGAACAGCCATCGGCTAACGAAAGTGGGTGCAATACCACGTGTCTACAACGCCGTAGGCGACACAACCTCGATCAACGGAACTGAGCGCGAATTCGTTTACGACGTAACCGGCCGCATGAGTCAGGTCAAGCGCAATGGCGCGGTGGCTCGCGAGTACCGCTACAACGGGAAGGGCGAGCAAGTCCGCCGATTCCTCGGCACAGCTAACACCTACACCATCTATGACGAGTCCGGCCACTGGCTGGGCGACTACGACACCAATGGCACTCCCAAGCAACAAGCGATCTGGCTGGACGATCTACCGGTCGGCCTGCTCGCCAACGCTAACAAACTGCACTACATCGAACCCGATCACCTGGGCAGCCCGCGCGTGGTGATCGACCCCACGCGCGATGTGGCGGTATGGACGTGGAGCTTGAAGGGCGAAGCCTTTGGCAATACCGCGCCGAATCAGGACCCTGACGGGGATGGTGCGGCGTTGGTGTTGGATACGCGCTTTCCGGGGCAGCGGTACGATGCGGCGAGTGGCTTGAATCAGAACTACTTCCGGGATTATGAGCCGGGGACTGGTCGATACGTGCAGAGTGACCCAATCGGTCTATTGGGCGGACTCAGTACTTTTTCATATGCTGGTGGTAGTTCCCTGGAAAAATTTGACGTGCTTGGTCTTGTTGAGGGAAGCTCAACCAATTTGCAGAAGCGCAACAATATATCGAGTTGGGCGATGCAAAAGGTAGGATCAACTGTTTACGGTTTTTACCAGTCTAGATCTATCCAATATCCCGCAGAGTCTTGGAAGTGCTCGTCATTTGTTTGTGATGCGGCCTCGGCTGCAGGAGCGCCAACGACTGTTGCGATCAGAAGTAAAAATGATCAACAGACAGATAGGTGCGCCACTGCCGCCGAACTGGCAAAAGGATACATTCCAGATTGGAGGCGGCTGGGCAAGTACGAAGAAAGAATGCCCGGGGACATTGCAGCAAACAGAAATGTGGGTCCAAACTCGACGGGGCATACTGCTATAGTAGTTCCAGGAACGAATGGCGGCGTCACTACGATGGGGGCGCACGACATATACGTTGGACCTGCCGGAGTTGATCAATTCCCCGAAGGCTCGACCGTTTTACGTTATACGGGAGACTAAAATGAGGCACTTGGCTGCTGTAGCTATTGGCGTTGCTGGGATTCTTTACGCTTCATGTGTTGCAGCTTCAACCTCTTGCGATTCCAGGGATTTGGTTATAGTGGAACTTGACCTGGTTAAAGGGGTTGAGGTTATGAAAGTGAACGAACGTCCCGTCAAAGGGCGAGAGTCATTCGATGTTTTTTTCAAAAATTGTGCCCGTAAGACTGTGATTCTAGCTAGCCCGCGAGCGAAAATTTCACAAATACTTGATGTTCAGCTATTTCTGGGGAAGATTGGAGTTCAGCCAGAAAAGGGGAATTTTTTTATATTTTCCGCAAGTCCTGATTCTGGTGCGATGACTTATATGGGGACGTTTGCAACAATAAAGTACACTAGAAAGCACGATGACCTTCTGCAAATAATTGAAAGCCCGCCGGAAAAAAGTAATTGGTTTTGACAATTCGCCTGGGGAAAGATCAAGGAAAAAGCTGTGGGGATATCTCATGCAGATACAACGCCCTGGGCCAGCTGACTATGTAGCCCATCCGACCAGCAGCCTTAGCGTCACCTATGCCTATGCCTATGCCTATGCCTATGACGTAGCCAGGCCACGTGCGCTAGCGGTCAGACCTACGCCATAGGCCGCCTGGTCGGCATGCAAGACCGTAGCGGCAGCATCGACTATTGCTACGCCCGCTTCGGTAATACTGGTGTGCAAGGTACAGACCACCGACGGCAAGGTATTCGTGTTGCGTTATGCCTACACCAAAGCCGGCCAACTGAGCTGCCTTACCTATCCCGACGCCGCGGCGGTGGATCATGTTCGCAACGCCCAGGGCCAGACCACGGAAGTGGGCGTCACCCCGGCTGGCGGCAGCCGCCAGGTGGTGCTGGGCAATGCCACACTACCCGTTCGGTCCGGTGGCGAGCTGGTCCTACGGCAACGGCCGCCCGATGCAGCGCGTGCTGAACCAGGACTATCGCCCATTAGCCATCAACGACACCAGCAGCGGCAGCCTGAGCACCGGCTTCAGCTTCGACCCGGCCGGTAACTTCAGCGCCCTGACCGCAGCAGGCAATACCGCTCCGGTGGTCAGCCTAGACTACGATGCACTGGGCCGACTGACCGCGTTCAAGGAAGGCCCGGTCGTCATGGTGATAGAAGGCTACAGCTACAACGCCACCGGTAACCGCCTCAGTGCCAAAGTTGGTACTGCCACGCAGACCTACGCCTATCCGACCGACAGTTGTCGCCTTAACGCCGTCGCTAGTGTGGTCCGGACTTACGATGCCACCGGCAGCACCACCGCCATCGGCGGCACCGCCCGCCAGTACACCTACGACACCACCAGCCGCATGACCCAGGCCCGCCGCGCCGGCGCGGTGACCATGAACTACCGCCACAACGGCCGTGGCGAGCAGGTGCGCCGCTTCCTCGGCACCACCAACACGTACACGCTCTACGATGAAGCCAGCCACTGGCTGGGTGACAGCAACGGCGCATTCGAAAGACAGGCGATCTGGCAGGATGACCTGCCGGTCGGCCTGCTTGCCAACGCGAACAAACTGCACTACATCGAACCCGATCACCTAGGCCGCCCACGCGTGGTGATCGACCCCACCCGCGATGTCGCGGTGTGGAGTTGGAGCTTGAAGGGCGAGGCCTTCGGCAACACCGCGCCGAATCAGGATCCTGATGGCGATGGTGCGGCCAAGCAGCCTCCGCTACATCTAAGGAGAGATTGATATGACCATGCGCGAAATTGATGGATGGACGGTGACCGCCCATGTGGAGACTGATGAAAAGGGCAAGTCCTTGGCCGGCATTTTGAGTAGGCGCATCGAAGGCCGGACACGTCACATACTCTGGCTGCGTGGCTTCAAATTTCGCAGTGAACGTGAGGCGAGAGAACACGCTGAGCGTGTTATTGCCAAGATTCGGGGCGTCACCGGTGAAGGCATTCCGATACCTTTCTGAGTAGTGCTTGTCTGAGGAGTGCTTGGGAGGCAGGGCCTGCCCGCGCAAAATAGGCACTAGCTCGTTTGTCGTTACGCAAACGCTACCTTTCTCACCTATGCCTCAACACCCGCACCCCCACCGGCCGTGCGGACTTATCCATCGACACCGACGAGATACGGCTGTGGCGGAGCAGGGTGCCGAGTTGTTCGGTGGCGCCCAGGCGCTGGTCCACTTCCAGTTCGGCGACGGTGCGGGGGCGTTTGCGCTTGTCGGCATTGGCGAAGCGTAGGCGGTTGTATTCGGCCCAGCCGACCGTGGTGATGGCGGCCATCAGCGCGATAACTGGCAGTGCGCCGAGGGCGAACGGGTCGATGGCGTTGTGCTGCAGATAGAGCTCGGTGTACGCGCTGCGCAGGCCGAAGAACCAGGCGATCAGCGTGGCCAGCGGTGCCCAGAGATAGAAATAGACCATCCAGGCGCCGGCGGTGGCGGCGCCGTAGGCGAGACGGCGCGAGCGGCCGAGGCGTTGCGGCAGGTTGATGATGGGCGGGGTCATTGGATTCCTCGGTCGGGGCTCTTCCATCGCGCGCGTTTATTGCGGCGTGCGATGAGAGCGCGGGGGAAGGCGATGACGGCAGTGAGCATGCCGATCATCCAGAAGGCAGCGGGGTACCAGATCACCCAGAAAAACTGGCGTGCCAGGCCTTTTTCGTAGCGACGTTCGATGATCAGGCTGGTGCCGAACTGCAGCAGGCAGACCACTGCCAGCACCAGGCCGTGCCAACGCGGCAGGATGGTGTCGACATACAACGCAGGCGGCATCGCGATGAACTTGCCGAGCACCCACAGCACGATGATGAACAACATCACGTAGGCCCAGATCAGGCTCAGCGTGTATTCCAGCAGCACTGCCCACATGCGCCGGCTGCGCCAGGCCAGTGCGCGGCGGCCATGGCTCAGCAGTACCTCGACGCCACCGCGCGCCCAGCGCAGGCGCTGCATCCACAGGCCGCCGAAGGTTTCGGGCATCAGGATCCAGCACAGCGCGTTGGGCTCGTAACGGATGTCCCAGCCATCGAGCTGCAGGCGCCAGGAGATGTCGATGTCTTCGGTGACCATGTTGTCGGACCAAAAGCCGACGTGGTGCAGGGCCGAGCGACGAAACGCGCAGATCACACCGGACACGGTGAACAGGCGGCCGTACACGCGTTGGGCGCGCTTGATCAGGCCCACGATCGCGGAGAACTCGCCGACCTGCATGCGGCCCATCAGCGTGGTGCGATTGCGCACGCGCGGGTTGCCGGTAACGCCGCCGACGCGGGGGCCGGAAATCAGGTGACCCACCATCCAGCGCGTTGCATGCGGATCGAGAATCGCATCGGCATCCACGCACACAAGATAATCGGACCGCGCCGCAAGCGTGCCGACCCGCAAGGCGTTGGCCTTGCCGTGGTTCTGCTCAAGATGCACCACCCGCAAGCGCGGATGATGATGCGTGAGGTCGTCGAGGACTTCGGCGGTGCGGTCGGTACTGCCGTCGTTGATGGCAATGATCTCGAAGTCCGCGTAGTGCTGCGCACTCATCGCTGCGATGGTTTCGGCGACATGCTTGGCCTCGTTGTAGCAAGGCATCAGCAACGACACGAACGGCTCGCTGGCCATCGGCGGCGGCTTGGACGGCCCTGGCGTGCCGCGTTCGCGCCGCAGGTAGTAGTAGATACCGCCGATCATCCAGAAAAACGCCATGATGATCGGGTAGTAAAACGCGAAGTTGAACAGGGCGGCCAGTAAGAGGCTGGTCGTCATCGGTCATCGCTCGATATAGGGGAATTGGCGGGCCGAGATGGCTTCGCGCGCTTCGGGCAGGGACGGATGGCCGCCAATGAAATCGTCGGGGTAATACGCCAGATGACGCACGCCGGCCGCCAGCAGCAACCTGGAATGCGCCAGTAGCACGCCATCAGGTAGCGGCTTGCCGCTGCGCCAATCCACGGTCTGCAGTTCGAAGATGGTCTTGTCGAAACCATGTGGCTGCTGACCGACGCGCGTGGCCAGTTGCGTGAGCCACTGCTGCGGGTCGTCGGCTTTTTCCATGTAGGGCATCGCCATCAGCGCGGTGTAGTCGTAGGCGGCAGAAAAAGCGTCCAGACGCTGCGCAAACCACGCTTCGCTGTGCGGCTCCAGCACCGGCTGCGCGAACAAATTGCGCACCGTGACCAGCTTGGGGCGCCAGCGCTCTGCGGCGACCTTGAGCTGCTGAGTGAAGTCGATCAGCGCCTGCGTGCGCTTGGCCGGATCGCCGCCGCCGTAGGCCGGCACGTCGTCATCGCGCAGGTAGGCATCGTCATGGAACAGCAGGCCTTCAAAGTAGGCATTCGCGGCAAGGTCTTCGTAGACGTCGGCCACCAATTGGCGGGTGCGCGGGTTGCCCGGGTCCAGACGCGGCACATCCTTCGGGTCGTTCGCATGGATCTGCAATGCGGCCTGTTGCTGCGCGTCGGGTAGATGGAAGCCGAGCACCGGCAACCAGGCGAATACGCGCACGCCTGCACGGGTACGCAACTGCCAGGCGACACGCCCGAACAGATCCGCACGCATCGGCAGATGCCGGTTGGGGAAATACAGCGCATCGGCCGCGCCATCGCCATCCGGGTCGGCAAAGGCCTGCAGGAAGACGTGGCTGGGCCCGATGTCCTTGACGCGCTGAACCAGGATGTCGAGGTTGCGCGCCAGCTGTGCGGGGTCCGGGTCGTAGACGTAATCCAGGTCGATCTGGATGGCGCGCAGCCCATCGCGCGACAGATCGCGGCGCAGTTCGCCGGCCAGGTCGCGCACGTCGGGGTTGTTGAACAACAACAAGCGCCCGAGGCTGGCCAGAGATTGCCCATCCACGCGGTCGCGGCCTTGCTGGCCGATATCGGCTTCGTGCGAGCGGCCTTCCAGATCGAAACTGAGCGTCATGCCCAGTTGCGCGGCAATGGCGTTGCTGGCGCGGTTGTAGGCGGCATACGGCCACACCATCGTGCGCGGCGGCTTGCCCAGATGCGCCACGATGGCATCGCGGCTATGCCGCAGATCGGTTTCGATGCGCTGGCGATAGTCGGCTTCGTTTTCGTAGCCGCTGCTCGCATCCCACAGCCGGGTGACTGCCGCAGGGGTCTGGTTGCCGAACGGATTGGCGGCAATACCCTGGTGCAGGTCGTCGCTGTGCGAGCCGATCTCGACCAGGCCGCTGTCCTGCATCTCGCGCAATTGTGCCCAGGTGACGAAGTCGTCGCGGGTGAAATCGCGCGGGCCGTACGGCACCACCTTGCCCGCAGGCAGTTCGACCCAGCTGGTTACCGGCGCGACCAGGGCGGGGTAGCCGTAGGCCTGCAACAGCGGAAATACTCGCGTATAGACGCTGCGCAAGCCGTCATCGAAGGTGAGCAACACCGGCCGCGAGGGCAGGGCGCGCCGGCCGGCGCGTGCATCCAGCACCTGCTGCACGCTCACCGGGTGATACGCGTGCGAGCGCAGCCAATCCAGATGCGCGGCGAAGTTGCTGGTGGACACTGCGTAGCGATCCGGGTCGCCTTTGGCGGCGACGTCGTCGCGAATATCGTGGTAGCTGAGCACCAGCAGACCCGCATGCGCCGACGACGCGAAGGTCATCAGCAGCAGTGCGAGCAGCAACAGCGGCAGGCGGATCAAGGCGTACCTCCCCATCGGAAATCCAGGTCCAATCCAAGTTGTTGTTCGCGCCGGCCGTCGTAGACCGGGCGCGACCAGCTCACGCCATACGTCAACGCGCTGCCATCGCCGAGCGACCACAGATGCCGATAGGCCAGCGCGGGCACCCATTGGCTGCCAAAGCCGGATTGGTAGGTCGGGCCGGCGGTGACTTCCAGACGCTGCCGAAAGGCGTAGTCGTAACGCCGCCAGCCGATCTGTTCGATCCGCACACCCGCAGCCACGCCTGTGCTGCGGCGTGGGTTGAAGTAATCGACCACGCGGTCGTCTTCGGCACGCCCGGCGGATGCGGAAATCAGCCCATCGACCAGTGCATGCGGCCGTGCCCACAGGCGTTGGCTGCCCGACAGATCGAGCTGGTTACGCCGATTGCCATCGCTGTAACGCAGCTGGCGTGCCTGCAGGTCCCAGCGCGTTTCATCGCTGGGTGTCCAGCGCAGCGTTGCGCCGATGCTGTCGCCGGTGATGCCCAACCGACGCGCTTGCAACGATGCCTCCGGGTCGCGTGTGCGCCAGGCAACGCTGCCGTACCACGCATTGGAGAATCGCCAACCCGCGTCCAGTGCCCAGGCGGTGCCATCGCGATCGAAATCATCGAGCGCACGGCCACCGTAGGCGCTCAGATCCAGCCGGTCGTAGCGGTAGTGCGTGCCCAGCCAGAAGCTGCGATAGCGCACGCGGGTGTCCTGAAAATCGGCCCAGTCGTCGCGCGCGCGCAAGCCCACGCGCCAGCGCTCGCCCAGCAGCGGCGATTCGGCTTCCAGCAGCGAGCTGCCGAAATGATTGCCGAGCGGCGAGGTTGCGGTGGCGCTGTTGTCGTTGTTGCTGCGTCCCCACGCATGGCTCAGATGCACCTGCCAGCCGCGTTGGCGCTCCAGCGACGCACCCAGCCGTTGCAGTCCGACATCATCGGGGTACTCGGTGCGCAAGGTCTTGAACTGCGCATCGGCCAGATCCAGGCGATCGAGATCGCGCTGGTTTTCGACCACGCCGCTGCGTGCCTGCTTTTGATGCGGGTCCAGCGTCAGCGCGATCTGATTGCGTTGCAGGGCTTGCGTGGTGTGTCCGCGGCGCGATTCGATCGATGCCAGTGCCGCTTGCAGCTCGGCATTATCGGACCCAATTGCGATGCGCTCGCGCAATACCTGATCTGCACCTCGGTTGTCGTTGGCTGCAGAGCGCGCGGTGGCGAGTGCGACATCGGCGCTGAAGCGGTCCCAGTTTTCGTAGCCGCTGGTTGCGCCGGCGCGACGTGGCCACGGCGCTTGCGTCGCGGCCAGCTGCTCGAACAACGGCATCGCCTGATCGAAGCGTTCTTGCTCCAGCAATGCGTAGCCGAGCAGTAGTTGCGTGTTGAAGTCGTCCGGGCTGTGTTGCAGCGCTTGCCGCAGCACGGTTTCGGCTTCGGCAGGGCGACGCAGCCCCATCAGCGAATCGCCAACGGTCGGCAGCACGTAGCTGGGCACCTCAATGCCTTCCGCACGCAATGCTTGATAGTTGGCAACCACGTCGCGATGGCGCTGACGCTGATTGAGGGCAACCAGGCTGTCGATGCGCAACCGTGTCGCTTCCCAGGCCACCTGTGGTGGTGCGTCGCGCTCGATGCGTGCCACATTGACCAACGCCTGATCGGTCTCGGCATAGCGGTGCGCGGCATCGACCGGCTCGGCGCTGGCCCAGCCGATCATGCGCGCGACGCGATCGTTGTCGATGCGCTCGCGCTCCTGCTGCGAAAACCAGTCCGGGTGGCGCCACATCGCTTCTGCGGCAAGCTGCGCGCTGCCCAGATCGCTGAGCGTGAGCGCACGCAGCGTGTACGCGCCTTTGTCGCGCGGGTCTGCACGCAACACGCGCTCGTAGATGGCAAGCGCTTCCGCATAGCGCTGCTGGCCGCGCAATTGCTCGGCTTGCTGCATGGGCGTAAGGGCGATGGAGGCGCCAGTCACATCTGTCGACCGCACTTCGCCGCTGTGCGCCAGGGGCACACATGCGGCAAACAAGGCAAGGCTGATCAGGGGAGTGAGTGCGCCTGTACGGTCAGGACGACCGCGCTGCACGTGCATGTGCAAACAGGGGGGAAGAGAAGTTCACAAGCGATCCAGCTATGAAGTGCGGCGATACTGCGTATGCCCGTGTAAAGCGAGTGTCATCACTATGTTGATGAGATCTTCATTACTTGAGATCGGTTGGCATAAATGCGCAGTTCGGCACAAACGGAGGTTGCGGGTGCACGCGTGCAGCACGGAGCCGACGCAACGCTCGGATTCGCCTGTTGAAAGGACATCCGGCGCTGAGCGCATGGTTAAAGTACAAGGTGGAGCATCACGCTGAGTCCGACGCAGTTGCCGCGTTGGAGCAAGCGGGCTGGTAAGCCCGGAGCCCAGCAAACTGCCAACCGCGCATTAATATGCATCTCAAGGCATCCCTGTAATTGCATAAATAGATGCGCGTTGGCGGAACTTGTCGCCCCTGAGCGGCATTGACTGCACGATGGCGTGCCGGCCGTCTTACGGTGGCGTCCGGTATTTAAGTGATTTCCGTCACATAAATGCATTTGTCGGCATTTTCTTACAGGGTGGCCCCTACACGCTGCGTTGACCTGCTCTTAACGCTGCAGCACAGTGGCGCCGCATTCGCCGTGCCCAAGGGTTGTGCTGCCGTTTTGGCAGCCAGGTGCGGCGATGTGAGCAACGGCAGGCCCAGGTCTGACCGTTGCACAGGGGGCATGACAGATGTGGATGCGATCGGCTCCGTTGGCGCTGGCGGCTTGCCTATGGGCGGTCGCCGGGCTGGCGGCTGCACAACAATCGGCACCGACCAGCCTGGACCGGCAGGAGCAACTGCGCCAAGCCGAAGAGATTCAGCGTCGGCAGGAGCAGGAGCGCCAGGCGCCTTTCGCCGGCCCGCGCGAGGATGCCGAGCGCGTGGACGTACGCAGTACTGTGCTTCCCGAAGAGGCGCTGTGTTTTTCGATCACGCGTGTGCGCCTGTCGGGCGCGGGCCAGGATGCTGCGCGGTTCGCTTGGCTGTGGAAATCGCTGCGCCGTTACGAGGGGCGCTGCATCGGCCGCATCGGCATTGATGTCATGCGCCGTCGCGCACTGGATCGGCTGGTCGCGCGCGGTTTTGTTACAACGCGCATCGGCGTGCCCGAACAGGATTTATCGCGCGGAGAGTTGCGCTTCGAACTGATGCCGGGCCGTTTGCGTGCGGTACGTGTGGTGTCTGATACCGACGGTGCGCACTGGAAGACCGCCTTGCCATTGCGCACTGGCGATCTGCTGGATTTGCGCGCGATCGAACAAGCCGTGGAGCAGTTCAAGCGCCTGCCATCGCAGGACGCCAAGATCGATATCGCACCGGGCGAAGCGCCAGGCGAATCGGATCTGGTCATCACCTTGCAGCATGGGCGGCGTTGGCGCGGTGTGGTCAACGCCGAGGATTCGGGCGTGGAAGCCACCGGCCGCGTGCAGGGCGGGCTGGATGTGTCGCTAGACAATCCGTTGGGGCTCAACGACCTGCTCAGTGTCGGCTACAGCCACGATCTGGCGACACGCGATGAAGAGCGCGGCACCCGCGGCAACAGTCTGAGCTACAGCCTGCCGTGGGGCTGGTGGACGGTTGCGCTCTCGGCGTCGTCGTACCGCTATCACCAGCGCGTGGACGGGTTCTTGCAGACCTTCCAGTCCAGCGGCGAATCCAGTAATGCCCAGCTGGACATCCAGCGCGTCTTGCATCGCGATGGCACCAGCAAGACTTCTGCTGGGGTGACAGTGGGGCGGCGACGTGCGCGCAGCTATCTGGACGGCGTGGAGATCGGCATCCAGCGGCGCGATACCAGTAGTGCCGAGTTCTATTTCACGCATCGGCGTTACCTGGGCGCGATGCAGCTGGATGTGCGCATCGCACACCGACGCGGCACGCCGTGGTTCAACAGCCAATGGACCGGCTATGACCCGCAAATCGGTTTCCCCAGCTTTCGGTATGGCGTGACCACGCTGGATGTGAGCACTGCGCTGCCGTTCAAACTGGGGTCGGTGCCCATGGCCTGGGAAAGCAGCCTGCGCGCGCAGACCGCAGGCGAACTGTTGCTTGGCTCGGAATTCTTCACGATCGGTGGCCGGTACAGCGTGCGCGGCTTCGATGGCGAAGCGACCCTGGGTGCGGAAAAAGGCGCGTATTGGCGCAATACCTTGAGTTTTCCGATGCAGCAGATCGGGCTCACGCCTTACCTGGGTTTGGACGCTGGACGCATCGATGGCACCAGCGCCAGCGGGCTGCGCAGTCGCAGTCTGGTCGGTGGCGCGGTGGGGCTGCGCGGCGGCTGGTTCGGCGCCAGCATCGATGCATTTGCCGGTTGGGCGATCCACCGGCCCGATGGATTTGGAAGTGCGCAGCCGGCCTACGGCGCGCGTGTGATCTACCAGTTTTGACATGGATCGCGCTGCCAGCCGGCGGCGCGCTTGTTGATTGATGACGCCTGCGGGCGGCGAGAGAGAAACGATGGACACCGAAGCGATGAGCGTGCGTGGTTACGTAGCCGAACAAAGCAAGCGCGCGTTGGCGCTGCTGCTGTGCTTCACCGTGACCTGGACATCGTTTCCGACGTGGGCGCAGGTTGCGCCGACGGCCAACCCCGGTGGTCAGACACCCGGCCAGCAGGTAGCAGCCAACGGTGTGCCGGTGGTGGATATCGTCGCCCCCAATGCGCGCGGCATTTCGCACAATCGCTATAGCAATTTCAACGTCGGCCCGAACGGGTTGATCCTCAACAACAGCGCGCAGATATCCAAGACCGAGCTGGGCGGCTATGTGGCCGGCAACAACAATCTGCAGCGCAGTGGTGCGGCATCGTTGATCCTCAACGAGGTCACCTCTGCCAGCAGCCGCCTCCAGGGCTACACCGAAATCGCCGGCGCCAAGGCGCAATTGGTCATTGCCAATCCCAATGGCATTTCCTGCGATGGCTGCGGATTTCTCAATACCTCGCGCGTCACGCTGACCACCGGCACGCCCAACCTGGGCGGCGATGGCGCATTGACTGGTTTCACCATTACCGGCGGTGCGCTCAGCATTGGCAGCAATGGTCTTGACGCCTTCAATGTGGATCGTCTGGATCTGCTGTCGCGTCAGCTCAGCGTCAATGGGTCGATCTGGACCAGGGAATTGGTCGCGAGCGCGGGCGCAGGGCGCGTCAACTACGACGGCATGTTGCTCGACGTGCTGCCTGGTACCGATGGTGCTGCGCCGTCGATCGGCATCGATGTCGCGCAACTGGGCGGCATGTATGCCGACCGCATCCGCCTGATCGCTACCGAAGCCGGCGTGGGCGTGGTCAGCCGCGGCACCCTGGCCGCGCAGAGCGGCGATCTGCAGATCGACAGCGCTGGTCAGGTGAGTCTGAGCGGCACCGCCGTGGCACGCGATGGCTTGAACGTGCGGGCAAGCGGTGATCTGGACCAGCGCGGCGTGCTTGGCTCGCAGCAGGGTGATGTCAGCCTGCGTGGCGCAGGCATGCGTCTTGCCGGCGACCTGGTGGCCGCTGGCGCGTTGACTGCGCAGGCCGACGGTGCGTTGAGCCATACCGGGCGTAGCAGCGCGGGGGCGATCCGCCTGTTCGGCTCCGAATTGACCGCCGATGGCAGCCTGCATACCACCGGCGCGCTGGAGCTTGGCGCTGACGGCGTGTTGCGCAGCGGCGGTGTGGCCTATGGCGGCACGGGTGCAACGCTGCGCGCGAATCGCATTGCATTGTCCGGCACCGCTGCAGAGCGGTAGCGCCATTGCATTGAACGCAGCCAGCATCGATGCGCTGGGGACGCTGGATGCAGCGTCCGCACTGCGTGCGGTCGGCAGCGGTGATGTGCGCATGGGCGGTTTGGCCCAGGCCGGGCAGGGTGCAGAGATACAGGCCGGTGGCCGCCTGGATGTGCAGGGTCGGCTGATCGCTGCCGATACGCTCGTGCTCAACGCCGCTGCGATCGATATTGCGCAACGCGGCGCCGTCTCGGCTGGCACGGATCTGGATCTGCGCAGCGCCGGCGCGTTGAGCAATGCCGGCAGCGGCTATGCGGGGCGCGACTTGCGTGTTCAGGCCAACAATCTGACCACCACCGGCAGCGTGTCTGCCGCGCGTGACGTGCAGGCAACGGTGGTTAGCGGGCTGGTCAACGCCGGGACCATCGTCGCCGGCAATGCATTGACCGTGGACGCCACACAGCTGGAAAGCCGCGGCGACATTGGTAGCCAACGCGGCGACGCCACGCTGCGCAGCCGCGCTGGCTTGAGCTTGAGCGGCAACACGGTGGCAGGCGGCACGCTGGCACTCGATGCCGGCACGGATGCACGGATTGCCGGTGCGGTGAATGCCGCCAGCGTGAACCTACGCAGCGGCGGCGATGCGGCGGTGTCCGGCACGTTGCAGAGCACGCGTGGTGCACTGAGTATCGCCACCGGCGGCGCGTTGAGCAGTGATGCCATCGTGCAGTCGGCTGGTGTGCTCGACCTGCAGGCGAACGGTGCATTGCGTCAACGTGGGCAGCTGCGCAGTGGCGGCGCGCTGCAATTGCGCGGCTCCACGGTCGATCATGATGGCGTGATCGATGCAGGCGGCGATCTGCGGATTGCAAGCACTAATGGTCTGGCCCTGAGCGGCACGGTGCAGAGCGCAGGCGCTGCTACCTTGCAGGCAGGTGGGCTGCTGGACAATCGCGCCAACGTGGTTGCAGCAGGTGCACTGCAGGTGGATGCTGCGTCGCTGCGTAATGCTCAGGGTGCGGCATTTTCGTCCGATGCCAATGCGCGTCTGCGCAGCACGGGTAGCTTCGATAACGCCGGCAGCCTCTATGCCGGCAATGCACTCCAGCTCGCCGCTGACACGCTGACCCAGAGTGGCCGGGTCGGTTCGGGCAATACGCTGTCGGCGTCGGTAGCAGGTGCGCTCGACAACACTGGCAACATCGTGGCCAAGAACGCCTTGCAGATCGAGGCCGGTAGCTTGCGCAGCACCGGTCAACTCGGCAGCGAAGCGGCAGAGGTGCGCCTGACCACCGATGGCGACATCGCATTGCAGGGTGTGGTCGCTGCGGGGACGTCGCTGCAGGCCACGGCCGGTGGCGATCTGCAACAAGCAGGTTCCGCGACCGCGCAAACCATGGTCCTCGCTGCCGGTCGCGATCTTACTGCGGCCGGCACCTTGCGTGCTGCATCCACGCTGGATATGCAGGCGCAGCGCACACTGACGTTTGCCGCACAAGGTCAGGTGGGCGGCGATGCTGCATTGCGTGCAGCCACCGTGATTAACAGCCAGGGTGCGGTGTTGCAGGCTGGCGGTGCGATCGCGTTGGACGGCGCCGCAATCGATAGCCGCGGCACACTCGACGCAGGCAGCGATCTGCAAATGCGCAGCGATGGCGATCTGTCCCTGGCTGGCATTGCACAGAGCGGACGTGATGTGCGTCTAAGCGCGGCCAACGCCGTCAGCAATGCCGCGCAGGTCGTCGCAGGCCGCAATCTGACAGTGCAGGCGCAACGACTGGACAACACCGCCGCTGGCGTATTGGCAGGCGAGGGCAATGTGTCCCTGACGACCACGGCGCAGCTCAACACCGCCGGCCGCGTGCAGGCCGGTGGCGATATGCAGCTCACCGCGGCAGCACTGGACCAGAGCGGCAGCGTGTCTGCAGGCAAGGCAATGACGGTTGCGGTAGCGGGCACGCTGGACAATCGCGGCACGCTGATTGCCAAGGATGCGATGCAGATCGATGCAGGCACGCTGCGCAGCACCGGGCAATTGGGCAGCGAACGTGCCGATGTCACGTTGGCGAGCCAGGGCGTCATGCAGCTGGGCGGCGTGGTCGCCGCGGCAACCACGTTGCGCGCTACCGCCGGCAGTGCTCTTGAGCAAGCCGGCGTGCTCAACGGGCAGTCCATTGCACTGCAGGCTGGCCGCGATCTCACTCTCCGCGGCACCCTGAATTCTGCATCCACCCTGGATCTGCAGGCCCAGCGCACGCTGGCCTTGAATGGCCAGGCAGCGAGCGCGGGCAGCGCCGTCCTCAAGGGCGCAACCATCGCCACTGGTGGCACGGCTGTCCTACAGAGCGGTGCCAACATCACCCTGGATGGCGCAGCGATCGATAGCCGTGGCTCGCTCGATGCAGCGACCGATCTGAGCGTGGTTAGCGCAGGCGATCTGACATTGGGCGGTATCGCTCAGGCCGGACGTGACGTCGCGCTGACCGCTACTGGTGCATTGCGTAATGGCGCGCAAGTTGTCGCCGCACGCGACCTCAGTGTGCAGGCGGCCAGCGCCGAAAACCTGACGAATGCGACGCTGGGTGCGATGCGCGATCTGCGTGTCGAGATCGCTGGCGCACTGGACAATAGCGGTACTTTGCACGGCGAGCGTGGGCTGGCGCTGTCGACAGGGTCGCTGTTGCAGCGCGGCCGACTCTATAGCGGCGATGCGATCTCGATCGCATCGACTGGCGCATTCGACAATCGTGGTCAGCTGGTTTCCGGCAAGGATCTGAGCATCGCCGCCGGCAGCATTACCAGCACCGGCCAGCTTGGCTCGGTGAATGGCGCGCTGACGCTGATCAGCCAGAATGCGATCGATCTGCAAGGCCTCGTCTCTGCCGCCACCACGCTGCAGGCCACTGCAGTTGGTGACCTGGTGCAATCTGGTTCGCTCACCGCGCAGACAGTTGGCCTGCAAGCGGGTCGCGATCTCACTGCCGGCGGTACGCTGCAGTCAGCCTCCACACTGGACCTGCAGGCGCAGCGTGCGCTGGTCCTGAATGGTCAGGCACAGGCAGGCAGCGATGCCGCGTTGCGTGGCAACAGCATCGCCACCGGAACTGCTGCTGTGCTGAAAAGCGCTGGTTCGATCACCCTGGAGGGCGCGGCAATCGACAGCCGCGGCACGCTCGACGCCGGCAGCGACTTGCGTCTGCGCAGTACCGGCGCACTGGCATTGGCAGGCGTGGCGCAAGCCAACCGCGACGTCGTACTCAGTGCCGACGGCGCGTTGAGCAACGCCAGTCAGGTCATCGCAGGCCGTGACCTATCGGTGCAGGCAGCCACTGTCAGCAATGCTGTCACGGGCACGCTGGCTGCACAGGGTGGCGTCACACTCACCACTGGCACATTGCAGAACGCAGGCAGCGTGCAGAGCGGTGGCGATTTACGCATGACTGCCACTAGCATCGACCAGAGCGGTGCCGCCATTGCTGGTAAGGCGTTGACTGTCACGGCGACCGGGCTGGTCGATAACCGCGGCAACCTGATCGCCAAGGACGCGTTGACCGTGGACGCAGGCACCCTGCGCAGCAGCGGGCAGCTTGGCAGTGAAACAGCCAACGTCACGCTGGTCAGCCGCGGCGACATCGCGTTGCAAGGTGTTGTGGCTGCCGCAACCACGTTGCAGGCAACCGCTGCTGGTGACCTGCAGCAAGGTGGATCGCTCAAGGCGCAGTCGGTCGCATTGCACGCAGGGCGCGATCTGGTTGCAGCAGGCACGTTGCAGTCGGCTTCATCCCTCGACCTGCAGGCGCAGCGCACGTTGGCGTTGAACGGGCAGGCCGCCACTGGCGGCAACGCAACCCTGCGCGGCGCGACGGTCACCACCGGACAAACTGCTGTCCTGCAAGGCGGCGGTGCGATCAGTCTTGATGGCGCGGCGATCGACAGCCGCGGCGCGTTGGATGCGGGCACTGATTTGAGCCTGCGCAGCACGGGCAACCTGGCAGTGGCCGGAGTGGCACAGGCTGATCGCGCTGTCGTGCTGAGCACGGCCGGCGCATTGACCAACGCGGCGCAGGTTGTTGCCGGCCAGAATCTGTCCGTCACCGCAGCCAGTGCAAGCAACACCGCCACGGGCGTGCTGCTGGCACAAGGCGATACCACGCTGTCTATCGCCGGCTTGCTCGACAATGCAGGCGCGATGCGCGCAGGCAATCAATTGACGCTTGGTGTCGGCTCACTACGTCAGACCGGCCAGGCTTACGGCTTGCAGCGCTTGGGTCTGACCGCCGCAGGTGCGGTGGACAATCGCGGTGATTTGATTGGCGGCAACGGCCTGCGTGTGGAGGCCGCGCAGCTCGCCAGCACTGGTCAGCTCGGTAGCGAGCGCGGCGACGTCGCCTTGATCAGCCGTGGCAACCTGCAGCTCGACGGCAGCCTGGCAGCGGCGGGCGCATTCTCTGCGCAAGCCGACGGCGCGTTGGCGCAAAGCGGCACCCTGAGTGCAGGCAGCACGCTCGACCTGCGCTCGAAAAGCGATCTGACCGTTGCAGGTCAGCTACGCGGCCAGCAGATCACGCTGGCCAGCGACGCCGTGGTGCGTCAGCAGGGCGTGGTCAGTGGTGAGACGATGGGACTGCAAGGCGCGCGTATCGAAAACGCCGGGCAGACCACCGCCGCCGGAAATCTGAGCCTGCGTGCGGGCGAAATCAGCATCGCCGGTACGGTTGGTGCAGGCATTGCCGGCGATGGCAACCTGGGAACCGGCAGTACGTTGAGTCTGGTCGCCGATCGCCAGCTGAGTGCCTCGGGCAAGTTGCTGGCGGGCGGCAATCTGCTGGCGCAGGGGTCCCAGCTGCAGCTGGCTGGTGCGAGCACGCGCGCCACCGGCAATGTCGCGCTGACCACCGGCGGTAGCCTCGACCATCGTGGCGGTGATCTGCTCGCCGGCGGCACGCTGACCGTGCAGGCAGGCGGCACCATCGATAACGGCCGTCTCACGACGACTGGCGGCCAACTCCAGGCCAGTCAGCTCAGCATCGATGGCGGCAGTTTGAACAATGCCGGCGGCCGTCTCGTTCAAAGTGGTGCAGGCACGACGCGCGTCAGCATTGGTGGCGCAATCGACAACACGTTGGGAACCTTGGCCAGCAATGGGCAGGATCTGACCATCACTGCCGCAAGCCTTGAGAATGCGCAGGGACGGATCGAACATGCTGGTACTGGCACTGCGTCGGTCACCAGCCGTGGCGCATTGGGCAATGCCAACGGTCGCATCGTCTCGCAGGGGACGTTGACCATCGGCGCCAGCAGCGGCATGAACAATCAGGGGGGCACGGTGGCTGCCGCTGGCGATGCAACGCTTACTGCGGCCAGCCTCAACAATCTCGGTGGTTCGGTCGCTGCACGCGGTTTGACAGTGCAAAGCGGTGGTGCTGTCGACAACCGTAGCGGCCTATTGCAGGCCAGCGGTGGCGCGATGACGTTGCGTGCCGATAGCCTCAGCAATAGCGGTGGCACGCTGCAGGCGGTGAGCAGCGGTGGTGTGGGCGGCAGTCTGCGCGTCGAGCTCACTCGTGGGTTGGATAACGGCACTGGCATCATTGGTGCCAGTACCGATGCAGTGATCACTGCGGAAAACATCGCAAGCTCCGGTGGCAGCCTGCAAGCCGGGCGTGACCTCAGCGTCACCGCACGCGGCCAGCTGGACAATCACCAGAGCGGCAAACTCAGTGCGGGCCGCGATCTCAATGTTGCGGTGACAGGCGCGCTGCTCAACAGCGGCGGCCAGCTCGACGCCGGTAACACACTCACCGTATCGGGCGGACGGATCGACAATACGCAGGGCAGCATCGTCAACAATGGCAGCGGTCTGACGCGTATCAGTACCGGCGGTGCGCTGACCAATACCAGTGGCAATCTCGGTGGCCGCGGCAGCGTGGTGATCGATGCTGCCAGTATTGCCAATAACAGCGGGCAGCTGGTGGCAGGCGGCGACCTGATCGCCAATACCAACACCTTGAACAATCAGGGCGGCAACATCTATGCCGGCGCAAGCTTCCTGCTGCAGCGCGCAGGCGCCACGCTGAACAATCAGAACGGCAGGATCAAAGCCGAGCAGGCAGTTCGCCTGAACCTGCAGAGCCTGAGCAATGCCGGTGGTCAGATTGGCGCGGGCAGCATCACCGGCGGCGCTGGCGATGTGGTGATCGATACCGTCGGGTTCGATGGTGGTGGCAGCATCCTGGCGCAGAACCTGCTGGATCTGACCTTGCGCAGCGACTACACGCATCGCGCCGGCGCAGATCTCACCAGTAATGGCGATTTCAACCTGCGTGTGGGCGGCAACCTGGTCAACGAGGCAACGCTCAAGGCAGCGCGCCGCCTGGACATCACCGCTAGCAGTATCGCCAACCGTGCCGGCGCCAACATCCTGTCCAACGATACCCGCCTCAACGGCGGCAATGTCATCGACAACGCCGGCAGTATTTCCGGCAACGCTGCGCTATCGCTGGTGGCAAACAGTGTCTACAACACCGGCAGCATCGTCGGCGGCAATGTGTCGGTGAATACCGGCACGTTGGTCAACGGCGCAGATTTTGGCGGTGTGACCAACAACACTGCCTATGGTTCGGCCCTGCTGGGTTCCACCGGCAACATGAACCTGATCGTGCGCGATCAACTGCTCAATCGCGATGCGCGCATTTTCAGCCTGCGCAATATCGCCATTGGTGGTGCGCAGGATGGTGGTGGCACCTTGGTGTCGCGCACCGGTGTGGTGAATAACCTGTCGGGCAGTATTGAGGCCGATGGAAGCATTTTGATTGCGGCTAGTCAGCTGAATAATCGGCGGCGGGCGATCAATACGACCAGCGTTTCTACCGATCCTGGCGACGATGTGTATTCGGGTGGCGAGCTCATCGAAGGCAAAGCAATCAGGAATCTGCAGGGTGCGCGTGCGCCTTACCCTTACAGGGGGCTCGCGCCGGGTATTTATCGCAACTACCAAGTAATCCAGCAGGAACAGCTGTCATCGTCAAGCGCTGAGGGAAAGATTGCTGCAGGCGGAAACATCCTGCTCTCCGGTAGCGTCACAAATAATGCATCCACTATCGCCGCTGCTGGGCTTTTCGCAGCAAATCAACGGGGTCTTGGTGGGCTCTCGGACAACATGATTTCCGGCAGCGAGCAATTGTTCAACCAGGCGCTTGCGTTAAACCAGACGGTTCGCCAGAGTGATGTCGAACATATCGTTACTGCGATCACCAACGACTGCATGCAGCCTGTGGGGCAGAAGGTCGTCTGCTATTACGAGGAAGAAGACCAGAGGCTGAATTCCTCGACCACGAGCAGTAGCTATATTGCCCTGGGCGCCAGCATGACCGGAGGCCAAGGCGTCAGCATCAACGGCGCCAACATCAGCAACGGCGCCGTCGGCAGCGATGGCCGTAACATCAGCGGTGCCTCGCTCAACGGCGTCAGCGCACAAGGTGGATTGAGCGGCCGCACGCGGCAGACCGCGGCAAATGTCGGTGGTCAGGCCGTCATCGGTCGGGCCAATGGCGGTGCAGCCAGCATCAGCGTGGCGAGCAATACTGCCGGCAACGCGGGTGCGCAGGTTGGCGCGAATACGCAGGATGCGTCGCTTGCGGCATCTGGCGGCATCGTCGCCATGTCGGTCGCACCGGTCATGTCCAATGACAGTGGCTTGGTTCGCAGCACCGTTGATCAGGCCAACGTGCAGGCCACCGCTACCGGTGGCGGCGTCGTAGCTGGGGCTGGCGAAAGCCGCACCCGCATCGATCCGGCCACCATTCCGGTGACCAACATCGTTGGCGGCGGCCAGACCTCGCTGACGCAGATCGATCTGCCCATCGGCGGGTTGTATCGCTTGTCCAATGGCAACGCCACCGATCGCACTGCCATGGGGCGCGCGGCAGTCGGCCTCGGCGGCATCAATGCCTGGCGCAGCAATGGGCCGGGCCGTCGCTACCTGATCGAGACCGACCCGCGCTTCGTCAACTACGACAACTTCATCAGCAGCGACTTCCTGCTGGACAAGCTGGGCGTGGACCCGGAGTGGACCCAGACCCGTCTGGGCGATGGCTTCTACGAGCAGCGCCTGGTGCTGGACCAGATCACCCAGCTCACCGGCCGCCGCTATCTGGGCAACTACGCCGATGGCGTGGCGCAGTACCGCGCCTTGCTGGAGTCGGGTGTCGCGGCCGCTGGTCAGCTGCAGCTGAGCATGGGCGTGGGCTTGACCGCCGCCCATGCGGCCGCGTTGACGCAAGACATCGTTTGGATGGTGGAGCAGCACTACCAGGGCCAGAAGGTACTGGTGCCGGTGGTGTATCTGGCCTCCAACTCGTTGCAGTTGCGCGGTAATGGCGCCTTGATTGCTGGCGGCAACGTCGAGCTCAACGCCACCAATGCCATGAGCAACCAGGGCGTGATCGCCGGTGCCGACGTCAGCATCACCGCAGGCAACCTGCTCAACCAGGGCCGCATCAGCGGCACCGGCAGCGTGGCGCTAGAAGCACGTAACGACCTGTTCAATCAGGGTCAGATCCAGGGCCGCGATGTCGCCCTGGTCGCTGGCAACAACCTGATCAGCGAAGCAACCAAGGCCATCAACGGCGTCGGCATCCTGTCGGGCATTACTGCCAGCAACACCCTGCAACTGTTTGCCGGCAACGACATGACGCTGACCGGTACCCGCGTGCAGGCCGACGGCAGTGCGGCCTTGATCGCAGGCAACAACCTCAGCCTTACCCCAAGCGCGTTGCGCGACGATAACGGCCTGCTGCGCGGCGGCGATGCCGTGTCGGTCATCACCGGCAAGGATCTTATCGTCTCGGCAGGCAACGACCTGCAACTGCAGGGCGTCACCATCAAGGCCGGCGGCAGCGCCGCGCTGCAGGCGGGTAACGACCTCTCGCTGACCCCGACCACCGGTCTGGACGGCAAGGTCGCCACGCGTACCACCATCAGTACCGGGGACAGCCTGCAACTCACCGCAGGCAACGACCTGACCATCCGCCAGGCAAACGTCAGCGCCGGCGGCGATCTGATCGCGGCAGCAGGCAACAATCTCAACGTCGAGTCGGTGCTCAACGACAGCGAAACCAACAGCTACAAGACACGCGAGGGCAAAACCCGCGTCACCACGACAACCACGACCCAAACCATCGATCAACAAGCACTGACGGCCGGCGGCAACCTCATCCTCAGCGCCGGCAATGACGTCAATCTGGTCGCGGCCAAGCTGGACGCCGGCAAAGGCCTAGGCATCAGCGCCGGCAACGATATCAATGCCAGCACGCTGACGACGGTGGACACCAGCAACACCCTGGAAACGCGCAAGCGCTTCAAGCAGACCACCGCGACCAGCGATGAAACCGTCTATGGCACCGAGTTCAGCACCGGCGGCAATCTCGCCATGCAGGCCGGAAACGACATCAACCTGACCGCCGCATCGGCGGCCGCCAAGGAGGGCGGCATCACTCTGGCCGCCGGCAACGACGTCAACCTGCTCGCCGCCAGCGAGCAGCACGATGCCGTGCAGGACATGACCAAGAAGAAGAAGGGCACGTTCTCCAGCAAGACCACGACTACGCATGATGAGTGGCACGACACGTTTGCGATCGGTACGGCGCTGAGCGGCGAGTCCGTCAATATCTCTGCCGGTAACGATGTGGCAGTGGTCGGCTCAACCGTGCTTGCCAATGGCGATGTACGTCTGGCGGCAGGCAACAATGTCACCATCGAGTCGGCGCAGGACATCAGCAGCGAAGCACATAGCTTCAGCCAGAAGCGATCCGGCTTGACCGGCAGCATTGGCGGTGGTGTTGCCAGCATTGGTTACAGCAAAGCGCGCAGCAATAGCGAGAATTCATCTGAATCGGTCACCCAGGTTGCCTCATCCGTTGGCTCAACCGATGGCAATCTTGTCATCAGCGCGGGCAACCAACTGACCATTGCCGCCTCGGACATCGGTGCCGGCAAGGATCTGACGCTGGCAGCCAAGGACATCGCGCTGCTGGCACGCCAGGACACGGTCGAGTCGCAATCCAGTCAGTCGAGTAAATCCAGCGGATTCTCGGTGGGCGTGACCTACGACCCGGGTGCCTCGTACCGCAGCGCACGCGATTCGACCACCAAGAACATGGTCGATACCGGCTCGACCATGAGCAAGATCAGTCGTGATGCCGAAGGCGCAGCGGCCGGCACCATGGCCGCCATCACCCCG